>NZ_CAWNKJ010000001.1:990000-4400000 GCF_963875125.1 Calothrix sp. NIES-2098 | reverse complement strand
GTTTTCAAGGTTCTGGCTGGCTCAAACCCAGCAGTTCGACTTTGTATAATTGTCGATTGCTGAATTTATCCACGATCTTTTATCTTATCACACTCTCACTGTCGCCACAAATATCATATCGTCTCTAGCTTTTGACTGCCATTGGTATATTCACTTTTGTGACTGTCACAGTACTGTAGAGCATGTGGAGGTTAGCGGACTCGAACCGCTGACATCCTGCTTGCAAAGCAGGCGCTCTACCAACTGAGCTAAACCCCCATCAACAATTCAAAATTCAAAATTCAAAATTCAAAAGTAAAGTGTTTACTTTTGGCTTTTGGCTTTTAACTTTTGACTTGCTTCAGGTGGGCCATCCTGGACTCGAACCAGGGACCTCACCCTTATCAGGGGTGCGCTCTAACCACCTGAGCTAATAGCCCAAAAAGAACCTCAATATAGTTTGAAAGCCTCAACAATTTCTGCGACCGACCTAGGGTATGACCATCTCAATATCTATTAACTGTGTGTTCTCGATATCTGAGTTGGGTAGGTCTCCCTAAAAGGAGGTGATCCAGCCACACCTTCCGGTACGGCTACCTTGTTACGACTTCACCCCAGTCACCAGCACTGCCTTAGGCATCCTCCCCCCGAGGGTTGGAGTAATGACTTCGGGCGTTGCCAGCTTCCATGGTGTGACGGGCGGTGTGTACAAGGCCCGGGAACGAATTCACTGCAGTATGCTGACCTGCAATTACTAGCGATTCCGACTTCACGCAGGCGAGTTGCAGCCTGCGATCTGAACTGAGCCACGGTTTATGAGATTTGCTTGCTATCGCTAGCTCGCTGCCCTTTGTCCGTAGCATTGTAGTACGTGTGTAGCCCAAGACGTAAGGGGCATGCTGACTTGACGTCATCCCCACCTTCCTCCGGTTTGTCACCGGCAGTCTCTCTAGAGTGCCCAACTTAATGCTGGCAACTAAAAACGAGGGTTGCGCTCGTTGCGGGACTTAACCCAACATCTCACGACACGAGCTGACGACAGCCATGCACCACCTGTGTTCGCGCTCCCGAAGGCACTCCTACCTTTCAGCAGGATTCGCGACATGTCAAGTCTTGGTAAGGTTCTTCGCGTTGCATCGAATTAAACCACATACTCCACCGCTTGTGCGGGCCCCCGTCAATTCCTTTGAGTTTCACACTTGCGTGCGTACTCCCCAGGCGGGATACTTAACGCGTTAGCTCCGGCACGGCTCGGGTCGATACAAGCCACGCCTAGTATCCATCGTTTACGGCTAGGACTACTGGGGTATCTAATCCCATTCGCTCCCCTAGCTTTCGTCCCTCAGTGTCAGTTGCGGCCTAGCAGAGCGCTTTCGCCACCGGTGTTCTTCCTGATCTCTACGCATTTCACCGCTACACCAGGAATTCCCTCTGCCCCGAACGCACTCTAGCCATGTAGTTTCCACTGCTCTTATGAGGTTGAGCCTCACTCTTTAACAGCAGACTTACATAGCCACCTGCGGACGCTTTACGCCCAATCATTCCGGATAACGCTTGCATCCTCCGTATTACCGCGGCTGCTGGCACGGAGTTAGCCGATGCTTATTCCTCAAGTACCGTCATTTTGTTCTTCCTTGAGAAAAGAGGTTTACAACCCAAGAGCCTTCCTCCCTCACGCGGTATTGCTCCGTCAGGCTTTCGCCCATTGCGGAAAATTCCCCACTGCTGCCTCCCGTAGGAGTCTGGGCCGTGTCTCAGTCCCAGTGTGGCTGATCATCCTCTCAGACCAGCTACTGATCGTCGCCTAGGTGCGCTCTTACCACACCTACTAGCTAATCAGACGCGAGCTCATCTCTAGGCAATTAATCTTTCACCTCTCGGCACATCCGGTATTAGCCACCGTTTCCAGTGGTTGTCCCCGACCTAGAGCCAGATTCTCACGCGTTACTCACCCGTCCGCCACTGTGTCCGAAGACACCGTTCGACTTGCATGTGTTAAGCATACCGCCAGCGTTCATCCTGAGCCAGGATCAAACTCTCCATTTTGTGATGAATTCGTTTGTTTAGCTCTTTTGACTGATTTTAACCTCAGTCAGGTTATTTTCTTTACTGACGCAGGCTAATTGTTGTATACTGGCTTTCAAACTATAATATTTTCAAGGTTCGGTGTCCCTCCGGCGTCGCTCTTTCGCGCTCCGCTCTCAGGCACTTATCTAATATATCGAGCCTATCTTCGTTTGTCAACTCTTTTTTTCGGAAAATTGAGATTTTTTTGTTCGCGGTTAGAAGCCTTGTGCAGTAAGGATTTTAGGCTATAGTATTCCTGAAGTTAAGAAAGAAGTAATAAAGTCGTGAGCAAGTTTGGTGTTTTACCGCCTTGGCTAGTGTTAGATCCGCTATTGCATGGCTGGTTGTTGGAGGACATTGGTCGGGGCGATCGCACAACAAACAGCTTAATAACTAAGGATGTCACACCAGGAACAGCTAAATGGATAGCGAAAGCCCCAGGAATTATTGCTGGTTTACCAGTTGCAGCAAGGGTGTTTCAGCTTTTGAATGAAAACGTCAGCTTTGTGCCCATCACAGACGAAGGTACATGGTGCGAACTAGGACAGGTAGTAGCTGAAATATATGGGCCATTGGACGCGCTGCTGATGGGGGAACGGGTTGCGCTCAATTTAACTATGCGTTTGAGTGGGATTGCAACCCTCACTAATAAATATGTAGAGCAAATTGCGGATTTACCTGCTCAGTTGGTCGATACGCGCAAAACTATACCCGGGCTGAGATTATTGGAAAAATACGCAACTGCTGTAGGCGGGGCGATTAATCATCGTATGGGGTTAGATGATGCGGTAATGATTAAAGACAATCACATTGCAGCGGCTGGGGGAATTGGCGAAGCAATTACCCGTATCCGTTCCCAGATACCTTATCCCCTAACAATAGAAGTAGAGACAGAAACTCTAGAACAAGTTAAAGAAGCCCTACAGCATAAAGCCGACATTATTATGTTAGACAATATGCCTCTAGATATGATGTCTCAGGCGGTGCAGTTGATTCGACAACAGTATAGCCACATTAAAATTGAAGCCTCGGGTAATGTAACCTTGGAGACTATTCGTGCTGTTGCTCAAACTGGCGTAGATTATATTTCTAGTAGTGCGCCGATTACACAGTCTAAGTGGTTGGATTTGAGTATGAAAATTCCACTTAAATAAGTAAGCTGATTATCTTCGAGGAAATTGGTGTTGCTAGATTCTGGAATGAATGTTTATTCGCGCAAAGGCGAGCCAGTGTTTTACAGGTTCGTTCTTTGAAGCTACTGGCGTTGCAAAAGGTCAAATAATTTAAGTTTAATTTAGGCAGTTGGCTTGATTTCATAAATGTCTATGTCGTCACCTAGCCAAGAGGTTGGTTTATTAGTCTTTAAATATCTGCAATGGCTGGTTGCGATCGCTTTCCAGGAAAACAGCAGCCTTGAATCTATGGAAGGTTACGATTTCTTATACTCGCTGTCAGTTTGTGGTTGTCTTGGGTTGTTCAATTTGATAAAACTATCGAAGGCATACCAACCCAAAACATACCAAGGAATAGTTTCAAATTGCAGACCTTTAATCAACAATTGCCTAACTGCAAGAATACTCAGTCCTAAGGGAAACAAAAAGCGCAGATCTACAGCACCATTTGTTACTTCTTGTACTCGTTTATTTAAATCAACTACAGCATTTGAAATACTTGCGGATGCTTCAGTATCACCCTCTGTAATATCAGCAAAAATTATTCCCAGATCCTTAAGCGTATTGAGGACATTTTTGAGACTATCATCTCCGCCATCATGATTGATGAGAATACTTCCTCGTTCAACACTAGTTTTTACTTGATTAACATTAGGTTGTGCTTCTAGTAAGCTAGCAATTCTTTGCATTTTCCCGGTTTGGCGATCGCGTTTTGGAATTCTTAATCTTAACCGCCCTGGAGTATGACTAATAATTTTTGTAGATATAAGTTTAGATGGACTATGTATAGCTGTTTCATCTATTATTTTCGGCATTTGGGTGAGATTACTATAGTTATTTGTATTCACACGCTTACTCTCCTAACTCAATTTAGAATTTTAAATTTTGGATTGAGGATTATGTTTCTAAATTTCAATATAGGTAATGAATAGTAATACTCTGCAATTTTGCTTGTGGTTTGAAACCAGAGATACTTAAAATAATTAGTAATTTTTATTTTCCTGAAAGGCGCGATCGCCGCGCCTTTATTTGCAGATTTAGCCACCATTATCTATAGTGCGATCGCTAGAATTACTAGCAGCTTCAAATGCTGGAGTTTCTCTATCTTCAGCAATTTCGGCTCGCGCTTCTGCTACAATGTCTTCCCAAGTTTCGCCCAATTCAGCAAATGCTCCTTTGCTCTTTTCATAAGCAAGAATTCCACCTTTAATTAATGATTTGGCTAATGGTTTACCAATTCCTGCTACTACAGGAAGGACGATCGGTGCGAGCAAAACTGCGCCAATACCGGCTATAATTCCAGGAGCGCCAGCATCTTCAACAAAGTCAGTGATTTTAGGTGCCATAGTAAATTACCTCTGGTAATGTGGAAATCTGTAAGAAAGCGTTCTAGCGTAAACTAATCGGCATATTCATTTCATCTTGCCGATGGTATAGCTTTCTTTGGTGAATGTTTTAAGATTGGACGCAAACCGTTAACGCCTGCAACCACAGTCGAGCCATTATTGACTACTGTCGCGGCTAAAGGATTTAAACCAAATATAACAGCTATTAACAATGCCCCTAAGTTAGGCACTGCAACAATACCTGTATTTTGGTAGATTAATTGCTTGGCTTGGCGGGCGATCGCGATCGCTTCTAGTAAACCATGCAAATCATTCTGCATTAATACTACATCTGCGGTTTCGCGGGCAATTTCTGAACCGTTAGCGAAGGATACAGAAACATCTGCATAGGCTAAAGCTGGCGAATCGTTGATCCCATCACCTACGAATGCAACTGTCTTGCCTTGTTCGTGTAGTTCGCGGACGACTGCGGCTTTCTGTTCGGGGAAAGCTTCGGCATGAGTATGTGTCGGCGCAATTCCCAGTTCGGCTGCAACTTGATTGGCTGTTTGTTTGTTGTCTCCGGTGAGCATATGAACTTCCACACCTTCGACTGTTAACAAGTGGCTAATTACTTCCCGACTTTCTTTACGGAGAATGTCACTATATTTAATTTTACCTTGAAGTTGACCGTTACTAGCGACATAAATCATTGAAGCTGACCGCTGGGAATGCCCGTTTTGCTGTGCCATATCAATGCCTACATGACGCAAAAAGCGATCGCTACCTACGTAAACTGTCTCACCGTCAATTTCAGCTTGCACTCCCAAACCGAGTTGATAATTCCATTTCTGGCGGTTGGGAATTATCACATTTTGAGCTTCGGCATAACGAATTATCGCTTCGGCTACTGGATGCGTTAGTCGTTGTTCCGCAGCAGCAGCTAGTTCCAACACCCGCATAGTTGACGTTGCTGGATTGAGACTTTCCACCCCAATAACAGTCGCTTCCCCTTTAGTAAGGGTGCCTGTTTTATCAAACACAATCGTATCAACTGCGGCTAGTTGTTCCAATGCGCGTCCGCTACGGATGAGAATTCCATGCTTGGCTGCATAGGTAAGTGCTGCTAAAACTGTAGTCGGTACAGATACTCTAATGCCTGTAGCAAAGTCTAGAGTGAGAACACTAGCTGCCCGTACTGGATTACGAGTTAGGGCAAATACTGCTCCCCCAAGTAACAAAGTTGGCACAACTGCGCGTTCAGCAATTTTTGTAGCATAGTTTTCCATGCGCGTATCGTGGACAGGAGCTTCTTGCATTAATTTAATACTCTGTCCAGCACGCGTATCATTGCCTACCCATTCAGTTTGAATATAAATCCTGCCCTCGCGCACCAAGGTAGAAGCAAAGACCGCTTGCCCTTTCTTTTTCAAGACTGGCATGGATTCACCAGTAAGTTTTTGCTCATCCAACAGAGCTTTCCCTCGCAGGATAGTACCATCTACTGGGACTTGCTCGCCAGGATAGACAATGACTGTATCCCCTCGTTGGACATCTTGAATAGGGATTTGTTGCTTGGTGCCATTGCGTTCTACCCAAACAAACTGCCCTAAAGAATTGAGTAGATCGAGAGTTTGGAGTTTAGAAGAACGAGCCGTGCGATCGCGAATGTTCTCACCAATTTCAATTAAACTCAGCATCAACGATGGCGTGAGAAAATGACCTTGAACGGTAGTAATCGCGATCGCCATTAAATCCAAAAAGTCGATTGTGAGTTTGCGTTCTGCTGTAATCCCTGCTAATGCTCTTTGAAAAACTGGTAATGTGGCTAGCGCAATAGTTCCCGCCACCATAATTGGTGGAATTGGTAATCCTAAAGGCCCTCCTAGCACCGCTAAACCAGTAGCGATGGCAGAAAGTTGTAAACCTGGCCAGGAATTTTCTGTATTGTCAGAGGATTTGGTAATTGATAGCTGATTAGGAACTGCAATTACCATTGTGGGATCGCTAGCAGCCCAGATCGAATAGATCAAATGCGATCGCATCTTGGACTCAGGTACTTGTTTAGATTGGTAAGTCACAACTAGCGACGCCGCCGCCAACTTGATCCGCACAGATGTAACTAGGGTATCGGCTTCCAATAAGGATTGAAGACGCTGAGTATAGTCTCGATCGTGGCGTAATCGAGGTATGCGGAACCTGATTCTTCCTGGTGTTACATGGACAATACTGTAAGCAATTTGGGGAATCTGTCTGCGATTGTTTCCGTTGTGTTGTTTGACTACAGCAACGTTATCGTGATGCGTTTCTACAATCTCAGGCACTATTGGTGTAGATGGTGATGCTAATTGAACCCTGTGTTTTACCATTCCTTGTCTCGTGTATAAGGTTGATGAATCTGATTCAAAAGAGCAAAATCACTCCCAATCTGATGGGATTGGTGATGTCCAATGCTGCTAGGTGCTTTTTATTTACCCTTGCGGGATCGCTAGCAGATAGAAAATTAGAGGCGCTTCTCCTTATTCAGCAAATGTCTCTAAGGGAAAGTTCGCCATGAAGGCTAAAGAATAAGACATAGTGCTAGGCTTCATATTTGCCCATAGACTTGATATCTCTGGTATTTTTTCTTCAGGAGTTTCCGCTAGTTGAGTAACTTTTTCTAAAAGTGTTAGCTGTTCTATTGTTTGGACTGGCTTAGTTGGTGGGTAGGTTTGTAAAGCCAATTCCATCAAATTTACCCAACGATCTAAGCTAATATCGCTTGGCTGATAGGCGATCGCCACCGATGCCGCACTATAATTTATCCGCACGCTGGTTACTTGGGCATCTGTTTTCAACAGCCTTTCTAATCGTCTACCATAGGCGCGATCCTTGGCGATTCGAGGTACATGAAAGCGAATCCTCCCAGGAATTGCATGGATAACACTGTAGGTTATTGTTTCATCCTCAGATGAAAATAGTGTAGATTTGCTGTTACTGGTTTGCGATCGCGAAATTTCTGGTTCTCTAAAACTAATTACCCAACGAGTTGCATTTGCTGCAATCATATAGACGGGTATTGATGCTAAACCAGCGATCCCCAGCCCTCTTGTTACAGCTAATCCTGTCATCAAGGGAATTAAGGAAATTGTTTGCTCTTTCCAAAAATCAACTGATTTCCACTCTGCAAACAGATCCGTCTTGCTATTGGAATCAGCTGTAGCGATTTGCTGAATGCCCAATTCTTGCAGTTTCTCCAATATCTGCGGCAATGATAAACGATCGGGATCGAAAGCGATCGCCAAACTACCTGTTTGCTGATTGGTAGTGACTTCCTTAACTCCCTGATATTGCCGCAAGTATTGGGATATAGTCTCTAGTTGTGATTCTACGCCACTCTCTTGAGCGCGGATGCGTAAGCGCCCGTTACTGGCATGAACAATTCGCCATCCATCTAGAGACAGTTGTAATTTTAACTGTGGCTCTGTCACAGTACTTTCATTATTCAGTTTTCTTTCATCGCTCTCAGTTTGAGCAGAGATTAAGTCAAAACTTTCTTGCGGCTGCGGACTTAACCTGTCGCGACTACTAATAGTTTTAGTCATTTACCCGATAGCTGATCCAAGCCAAAGGTTAACAATAGGTTAAATATAACCCGAACCTTTGGCTAACAGCTTCATTCTTAAGCACTATTTTGGGTTAAGTATTGTTAACGATACGCTCTTGGTATTCCTGCTCTGAGATCTTGTCCTGATTACTCTCCAAACGGTCTACAAAGAGTATGCCTTCGAGGTGGTCATATTCGTGTTGAAAAATACGCGCCACAAAATCAGTTAATTCTTGTTGTTGCAAATTGCTATTGCGATCGGTATATTCAACTTGAATTTTTTGATAACGAGGCACAAATCCCCGAATTCCAGGAACGCTCAAACAACCTTCCCAACCTTTAACTACCTCAGTAGAATGGGCAATAATTTTTGGATTAATCATCGCCGTAGGTGCCATTTCTGGAGCATTAGGATACCGGGGATTAGGACGAGATGCCACAATAAACAAACGATAGGATTCTGCAATTTGTGGCGCAGCAATTCCTACACCATTAGCTTGAGCAACAGTTGCCATTAAATCTTCAATTAAGTTTTGGATATCCGGGTTGTGAATATCATCAATCAAGCTAGCCTGTTGGCGCAGTATGGGATTACCTAATTGAATAATTGGAACTAATTCAGCCATCAGAGCAACTCCTTGGGTAATGAAGAATAATTAGCTGTTGATACTTGTGATAAATCAGGCGAAAATCTAAATTTCTATTTTAAACCTCAAATAAACACACATAAGTTATCGGGGTTTATCTGCTTTCATCTGTGGTTCTATTTCCTGAAAATTCATCTTTGCAAAATATATTTAAGAAGTTTGCACAAAGCATGAACATCAATACCCTATGTCCAATTACTCAATTTTAGATAAAATTAGCTTTCACGCCGTATAGGTAAAGGAGCAGGCTTAACTGCTATTTGAGTAATTTGCCCGTTACGCTCTACTTGCATTTGTAAAGAATTACCAATTTTGGTATTTTCTACAAGCTTTTGTACTTCTTCTATTTTATTAACAGGCTGATTATTAATACTACGAATCACATCACCACTTTTCAACCCAGCAACAAATGCAGGAGAGCGAGGCACAACATTAACTAATAAAACGCCTCTATCTGTCGTGAGATTAATGCGATCGCCTAATTCATTATTAATTCTTTCCTTAATTTCTGGTGTCAGCGTCACCATTTGAATGCCCAAATAAGGATGCTCGACTTTGCCATTAGCAATTAATTCTTGGGCAATTCTTTGTGCAGTATTAATTGGAATTGCAAATCCTAAACCTTGAGCGCCGCGAATAATAGCTGTGTTCATCGCAATTACTTGACCGCGAACATTTAATAATGGGCCGCCAGAGTTACCGGGGTTAATTGCTGCGTCAGTTTGAATATAATCAACACGCTTGTCGCTAGCACCAATATCGCTACTAGAGCGACCTGTTGCACTGATAATTCCAGATGTTACAGTATTATTCAAACCTAAAGGATTACCAATAGCAATTACAGCTTCCCCTGGTTGCAAAGCATCGGAGTTACCTATAGACAGAGTAGGCAAGTTATTAGCAGCAATTTTAATTACAGCTACATCTGTTACTGGATCTTCTCCTAACACTTTGCCGTTAAAAGTCCGCCCATCTTTGAGGGTGACAGTTACAGTGTCAGCACCATCTACGACGTGAGAATTAGTCAAAATTTGACCAGAGGAGTTAATAATAAATCCTGAACCACTACCCCGTTCTACCCGTTGTCTAGGCTGAGATGGTACTGTATCGCCAAAAAACCGTCGGAAAAATGGATCTTCAAATTCTTCTGGGGTTTGGGAGGTGACAGTTCTGGAAGAATCAATCCGAACTACGGCAGATCCCACCTTTTGTACTACTCCCACCACAAAATTAGGATCGTTAGAGGATGCCAAAATTGGCGGTGGGGCAATAGTATTTTGAGGTACTACCTGAGACTGTGGATCGTTTTTTGGTGTCTCAAAGGTCTTAGCAGGTAAAAAAGAGCAGCCGCTAAGACATACCACGGCACTTATCTTAAATAGCATCGATAATATATGAGTTTTACCCCGTTTCTGGGGTAAACCTGGAGTCACAATATCTTGGGTTATACAAATACAGGTGTCGATCTTCATCAGTTTTCCGGCAGGATACCCCATCTAAACTTTGTTTAGGTAGGAAAGAATGCCGTCCTCCATAAGTTGTAAGTTGAAAAGTTAATCACTTAGGACTTGACTTTTTAGTACAGGTGTTTTCCTATGCTTTGAGAACTACCACCTATGTAGCACAAACCCCGTCCATGCTTGGTATAGATGCAGTAATTAACATATCTTTGCTTCTCCGTGTTAGTTAGTGGGTGGTAGGATATTGCCTACCAGGTAATGCCCCAAGATGATTACAACTTAAAAGCTTGTTCCAGGTCTAGAGCATCTGAGTGCTAACTTGGTACTTGCTTATAAATTCTATTGTGACGATGAGCAGCAAAGGTGGTAAAAAATGGAAATTTCCATAGAACATTTGTGGAGTCAGGTACTAGAGCGATTACAGCTAGAACTATCCCGTCCCACCTTTGAAACTTGGATAAAAACTGCTAGTGCAGAGCGATTAGAAAATAATTGCTTGGTAATATGCACTCCTAATCCTTTTGCTCGAAATTGGTTACAAAAATATTACATCAATACTATTGCTAATGTTGTGCAAGATATTTTAGGACATCCTGTGGAAATTTACATTACTGTTGCTCAAGGTGATGAAGTTTCTCATTTGCAGGAACGAGAAGTTTCTTGGGCTTTCCCAGCCGAAAATAATATTGCTGAAACTATTGCTAAACCCAAACAAAAAACTACAGAATTAAACGCTAAATATGTATTCTCAAGATTTGTAGTTGGTGCTAACAGTCGTATGGCTCACGCTGCATCATTAGCAGTTGCAGAATCTCCGGGTAGGGAGTTTAACCCTTTATTTTTATGTGGTGGCGTCGGTTTAGGTAAAACTCACCTGATGCAAGCTATTGGACATTATCGTTGGGAAATTTGTCCTGATTCTAAAATATTTTATGTTTCAACTGAGCAATTTACTAATGATTTAATTACAGCAATCCGTAAAGATAGTATGCAAAGTTTCCGAGAGCATTATCGGGCTGCTGATGTGTTATTAGTAGATGACATTCAATTTATTGAAGGTAAAGAGTATACTCAAGAAGAATTTTTTCATACTTTTAATACTTTACATGAAGCTGGCAAGCAAGTTGTCATCGCCTCAGACCGCCCACCTAACCAAATTCCTCGTCTTCAAGAAAGACTATGTTCTCGCTTTTCTATGGGTTTAATTGCTGATATTCAACCCCCCGATTTAGAAACGAGAATGGCAATTCTTCAGAAAAAAGCAGAATACGAAAAAATTAGGCTGTCTAAAGATGTAATTGAGTATATTGCTTCTAACTTTACTTCTAATATTCGAGAATTAGAAGGAGCTTTAATTAGGGCACTTGCTTATATTTCGATTTGGGGTTTACCGATGACAGTAGAAAGTATCGCCCCAGTTTTAGAAACCCCAAGCGAAAAAGTAGCAGCTACTCCAGAAGTAATATTAAAGGTCATTGCTGGTACATTTGAAGTTTCTATTGAAGACCTAAAAAGTAATTCACGACGGAGAGAAATTAGCTGGGCACGTCAAATAGGGATGTATCTTATGCGGCAACACACCGATTTGAGTCTACCTAGAATTGGCGAAGAGTTTGGTGGTAAAGACCATACAACAGTAATTTACAGTTGTGACAAAATTGCCCAACTGCGAGAAAGCGATCGCGCTTTAGCAACTACTCTTCGTCAACTGAGCGATCGCATTAATATGCATAGCCGTTCGCAAAAATCCACTTGATAAATGGCTTTGTGTTTTCCACAGCGATCGCTCTTGCTTATTCAGCTTTACATTCGATTACTTCAGCAAGAATATTAAGCCAAGTATAAAAATATATTAAAATTTAATTAACTTGTGGAAAATTTTGGGGAAAACTTGATACTTTTTAGCAAAAAAATTAAACTAAGTATAATTACCTTGTGGAAAACTTCGGGGGTTTTTCCACAAGTTTTCCACAAATAGTAAATGTCGAAATTATCTAAATTAGCAATTAGCAACAAGTTATCCACATTTTCCACAACTGCTAGCTAGAAACAGCAAATAAGGGAAAAAGCAAGCCGAAATTTTTGTTTGTAGTCTAAACTTTGTATCAAAAAAGCTCAAGCAGAAATGCCTGAGCCTTAATACAGAAAATTAATTTCCTGGTTTAGCAGATTAACTCAAAGAGTTAAATCTATAAAGCTAAAACTTAATAACGGTTACGTCCACCGCCGTAATTATTGCGGTTCCCACCAAACGAACCTCTATCTTCTCTGGGCTTTGCCTTATTTACTTTTAAGTCACGTCCCATCCACTCTGCACCATCAAGAGCTTCAATGGCAGCCGTTTCTTCAGCATCTGTACCCATTTCCACAAAACCAAAGCCGCGTAAACGACCAGTTTCACGGTCTGTGGGTAGCTGAACCCGCTTTACAGAACCATATTCTGCAAACACAGCATTCAAGCTTTCTTCTGTAACTTCATAAGAAAGATTGCCTACGTAAACTGACATAGATTGTCTCCGAAATCATAAGTATGTAGAGATTTAAGTTTCGGAGAAAAGTCTGTAAATACCAAAAACAAAAAGCCTGTCAATACTAAAAACAAACGAGGTCACCGAATTAACTCTCATTTACCACTATGGCATAGCGATCGAGTTTTAAGAAGGAAACTAGAAAAGCTTTATATAACTTTATGTAAGCAATTAACCCTAAGTAAGAACTTGCCAACTCTGACATTGTGTTACATTAGCATTACTTGCACTAGCAAAGTATTGAACAATAGAGAGGAAACGATTATCGTAGTCCAAAAGCAACTAATTAACTCGCAAATCAAGTCACCTCAAGTCTTCTTGATTGACCATGAAAATAATAACCGTGGTTTGACTGACACCTATGAAGCTTTACAACTAGCACAAAGCGTAGAGCTTGACCTAGTTCTAGTATCCGAAGGCAAAGACGCTCCAGTTGCCAAGATACTCAACTATGGTAAGCTTCAGTATCAAAAGAAAAAGCGTCAGGGACAGAGTGCTAGACCCACAGTTAAGGAAGTCCGGTTCCGTCCAAACGTAGGTGCAGCTGATTACAACTTACGCATCGAGCAAGCGCTTGGTTGGTTAAAAAAAGGCGATTCAGTGAAGTTTGCCATTCGCCTACGAGGTCGAGAACATCAATATCGCGACAAGGCTGGAGAACTACTAGACCGCATTGTCAGCGATCTCAGTCAAGTCGGCAAAGTTCAATCGCTCGATAAACGCTCGCTGATTGCGCAAGTTATTCCTGCCTAAATTAATTTTTTAGCATCATATCTCGATCGCCTCAAGCTCTAAATTAGTCTAAGTGAAGCAGGGGTTTTTGTACTTCAACTTTGTAAAAGTCAAAGTATCGTGCTGAACGTTATCTCACCCAGAACTAAAGTTCTGGGCGGGATGACAACAAAGTAAGAGATTTAAAAGTTATGGGTAATGGCTAGTCTCATAGTCTATGCACATTGAGAAGAATTAACTGTAAATTACCACTCTATAATTCCCTGATATACATTCATCAAAAGTTTGATTTTTTTAAATTAAAAATTGTTTTGCAATTCTTCTGAGATTTTTATCAATAATTAACCTTGAGTTTTTTCTCTCTTGTAATTGTTAAAATGTAGTTAAGCTCAAGGGAGAGACAAACTCATGGTTACAAGCAAATTTGATGATACATTAGCTGCCATCGAGTTAAATGCAGCTAGAAAACTCAACTGGGATTATAACCAGTTCAAAGACTTTTTTAGTTTTACAGTAAATCAGGAAGCTATTGAGATAGCGCTTCAAAATCAAATCGAAGAATCTCAATTGCAAACTTTAAAGCAAGCTTTATTAGATTATGGTTTTCAGTATAAAAAAACCGTAAATGATTTAATTATAGTTTTTGAGCAAGATGTTGAATTAAGAGAGAACGAAATCTGACTTTTGTAAGATTCTTTCTGCATCCGCTTGGGTGATAATCGCCACAGCTGCACTAAGGCTCTTAAAGAGAAAGATCGTAATGAAAACACTCTTGCTCTACCCCAAGTTTCCTCAATCCTTTTGGTCTTACGATCGCGCAATGGAAATGGCAGGACTGAAAGCAGCCATTCCACCCCTAGGAATTATTACTGTTGCAGCACTCTTACCCAAAGATTGGGAAGTGAAATTTTACGACCGCAATGTCAGGCTTGAGACAGAGGCAGATTGGAAGTGGTGTGAATTAGTGATTATCTCTGCCATGCTAGTGCAGAAACCAGATTTCCATGCCCTAATTCAAAAAGCTGTGCGATTAGGCAAAAAAGTGGCGGTGGGTGGGCCTTATCCCACATCAGTTCCACAAGATGCCCAAGCCTCTGGAGCAGATTATCTCATATTAGATGAAGGAGAGATGACCGTTCCTCTATTCTTAGAAGCGATCGCTCAAGGCCAGTCCCAAGGCATCTTCCGTTCCGCTGAGAAGCCGGATGTCACTCAAAGTCCTATGCCTCGCTTTGACCTGCTGCAACGAGATGCCTATTTCATGATGGCGATTCAGTTTTCTCGCGGTTGTCCCTTCAATTGCGAATTTTGTGACATCATCTCTCTCTACGGTCGCAAACCGCGCACTAAAGAACCTTCTCAGACTTTAACAGAGTTGCAATTTCTCTATGATTTAGGTTGGCGGGGATCGCTATTTATCGTCGATGACAACTTTATTGGCAATCAGCGCAATGTCAAACGCCTCTTAAGAGAATTGATTCCTTGGATGCAGCAGCGCAACTATCCCTTCACCTTCATGACCGAGGCCTCTGTGAATTTAGCAGAAGATGATGAACTGCTAGATCTGATGGCACAAGCAGGATTCTATGCTGTCTTTCTCGGCATTGAAACTCCTGACCAAGACAGCCTCTTAGTGACGCGCAAAATACAAAATACGCGCAACCCTTTAGTAGAAGCCTGTCACAAAATCAACGAAGCAGGACTCTTAATCTATGCAGGGTTTATCCTCGGTTTTGATGGAGAACGCTCCGGTGCAGGTGAAAGAATTCAAGCTTTTGTTGAACAAACTAGTATTCCTCAACCGATGTTGGGGATTCTCCAAGCGTTACCCAACACTGCGCTTTGGAACCGACTCCAACAAGAGCAGCGTTTAGTTGAGGGCGTTGGCGTCACAGCTACCGGAGACCAGAACACCCTGATGAATTTCGTTCCCACTCGCCCCATTGCTGAAGTTGCTAGAGAGTATGTAGAAGGCTTCTGGAGGTTGTACGAACCTGCGAACTACCTAAGGCGATGTTTTCAGCAATGCCTCAATATTGTTCCACCAGCAAGGGGAACACAAACAATGCAAATTCCTTTAGGTAGGCAGTTGCGGCTGGTTGCCCAGTTAATTTGGCAACAGGGTTTGCGACGTCCTGAAATTCGAGGGCAATTTTGGCGACAACTATGGACGTTGCTGCTGAAAAAGCCGCAAGTTCTAAATATGTATTTGTCGCTATGCGTTGCGGGCGAGCATTTTTGGGAGTATCGAGTTTTAGCCAGAGAACGCATTACTCAACAGCTAGGCTATGACCCATTAGAAGTTTCTCTGCTACCTAAGCTTGAACCAACGCTTGTCAAGAACATTTGACATAATCAAAATAATTACATTTCACGGCAAATTTTAGAATCGTTCAGCTTGGCAATCAAAGCTGCTTGGTAACAATGACTGAAAAATATTTCTAGAGTGGTAGTATAGACACTCACAAGCTGAATCCGACCATGAAATTAGTTTGCGCTCAAAGCGACCTTAGTACCAACCTCTCCCTTGTCAGTCGTGCTGTACCTTCACGACCGACACATCCCGTACTTGCCAATGTGCTGCTACAAGCGGATGCACAAACTAACCAAGTAAGCTTAACCGCCTTCGATCTCAGCTTGGGTATCCGCACTAGCTTTAATGCTGAGGTCTGGCAAGGAGGAGCGATCGCTCTTCCTGCTAAATTACTTGTAGATATCACCTCTCGTCTACCAGAGGGAGAAATTACTCTAGACGATGAATCAGCAACCGAAACCGCTACAGGTGAGGGATTAATTGTTACGCTGACACCAAAAAGCGGACATTATCAAGTCCGCGCAATGGGGGCTGAAGAGTTTCCCGAATTACCCATTATTGAAAATTCCGAAGTAATTCATTTAACAGCTGCTGCCTTAATTGAGGGATTAAGAGGCTCGCTGTTTGCTACTAGTGGAGACGAAACTAAACAGGTACTTACTGGCGTTCATTTAACAGTAAAACAAGATACCCTAGAATTTGCCGCTACTGATGGGCATCGTTTAGCAGTAGTAGAAACTACTAACGAGCGTCCTATGGAAAATAGTAGTCAACTAGAGGTAACAGTACCAGCTAGAGCGCTACGCGAATTACAGCGGATGTTAGCTCATAGTTCCTCTGATGAAGAACCTGTAGCTTTATATTTAGATCAAGGTCAAGTTGTGTTTGCTTGGAAAAATCAACGCTTGACCAGCCGTACTTTAGAAGGGCAATATCCAGCTTATCGGCAACTCATACCGCGTCAATTTGAGCGCCAAGTTACTATCGATCGCAAACAATTTTTAAGTACTTTGGAACGAATTGCCGTACTAGCCGATCAAAAAAACAATATTGTAAAGCTCAGTATTGATAGCGCTAACCAAGAAATTACTTTGTCTTGTGAAGCTCAAGATGTAGGTAGCGGTAGAGAGTCAATGCCAGCCCAGATATCTGGAGAAGATATAGATATTGCTTTTAATATCAAGTATCTCATGGAAGGCTTGAAAGAATTACCAGCTTCGGAAATTCAAATGCATCTCAATCAAAGCCTAACTCCAGTGATTTTTACACCACTGGGAGGTGTAAAGATGACTTATTTAGCCATGCCTGTACAGCTGAGAAATTAGATCGGGTTAATTATAACTATTTTGATGAATGGGAATTTCAATCCAAAATTCTGTACCTAAACCAGGCTGGGAATCAGATTTAAATATACCACCATGTTTCTCTACCACAATTTTGTAACTAATTGATAGTCCTAAGCCAGTACCCTTGCCCACTGGCTTAGTAGTAAAAAATGGATCGCATATTCTTGTCTTTAAGGCTTCTGGAATACCGGGGCCATTATCGACTATGCGAATTACTGCACTCTTCACATTACCCTTCATTTCTCCAATGGAAGTATGGATAGTAATTTGGCTGTGATGAGGTTCTGATGTAGATTCTCTGTAATCTTCTAGAGCATCTAGAGCATTACTCAAAACATTCATAAAGACTTGATTTAACTGTCCAGCGTAGCACTCTACCAAGGGCAGCCGATCGTAATCCTTTACTATCTCAATACTTGGGCTATCTGGCTTTGCTTTCCAGCGATGTTGCAAAATCAGCAGGGTATTATCAATGCCCTCGTGAATATCAACCGCTTTCATTTCTGCCTCATCCAGACGCGAGAAATTCCTCAAACTCAAGACAATCTGACGGATGCGATCGATCCCTACCTTCATCGAAGTTAGAGTTTTGGGCAAATCTTCGATAATAAATTCTAAATCAATTTCTTCTGCGCGCTTGCTAATCTCAGTGCTAGCATTGGGCAGTTCCTGCTGATAAAGTTCTAGCATACTGAGTAAATCATCAGCATATTCACTTACATGAGACAAGTTCCCGTAAATAAAGTTTACCGGATTGTTAATTTCATGAGCAATACCCGCCACCAATTGACCTAACGAGGACATTTTCTCAGTCTGGATAAGTTGGGTTTGGGTTTCTTGAAGATCCTGTAAAGCTTGAGTTAGCTGTTCTGTTTGCTGTTGAGTTTGCAAAAGTAAGTTTACTTGCTGGAGTGCTACCCCAAGCTGATTAGCAATCTGAGCTAAAAACTGAATTTCTGAGGTTTCCCAATGACGGGGTGCAGAGTGTTGATAAGCGGCCAATAAACCCCAAAGTTGCTGTCCAACAAAAATCGGGGCGATCGCATATGCTTGGATGTGAAATTTCTCTAGCAGTTCAGCATAACATTTAGTATGAGCAGCCTGATAAATGTTATCTACTGCAAAGGTTTCGTTATAGCGATATCGACCACCTTGAGTTTCTTGCAAATAACTATCTTGCCAAATTGTATTGGTCTGTGGACTTACCAATTTCATCCACCCCTCATCAACAAACTCAGCAATAAATTCACCACTCCAATCTGAGTGAAACTGGTAAACAGCCACACGATCTGCTTGTAGCGATTTACAAATTTCTTGAGTAGTTGTCTGGAAAATCGCATCTAAATCAAGAGATTCGCGAATCTTGGATACAACTTCAAACAATACCCGTTGTTGCTTTGCGGCTTGTTGTAAATCTAAAGCCTGCTGCTGTGTTTGCGCGAGTAATTCAGCTTGCTGGAGTGCTACCCCAAGTTGGGCCGCAGTCTGACTAATAAAGTTAACTTCTGAGTCTTGCCATTGACGACTAGCAGAATGTTGATAAGCACATAGCAAACCCCAAAGTTTTTGACCGACAAAAATCGGAGCCAGTACAAAAGCGTAAATGTGATACTCTTCTAAGTTGTCTATATGACACTGAGTAAAGCCCATTTTGTAGATATCATCTACTGCAAACGTTTCGTTGTAACGGTAGCGTCCTCCTTGCGTGTCTTGTAGGTAAGTATCATTCCAAACTGTATTTACTCCTAACTTCGAGTCATTTGACCAGTGGGGACTAGCAACCTCAAAATCACCGACAAATGCACCACCCCAATCAGCATCGAAGCGATAAATAGAAACGCGATCGGCTTTGATTAATTGACAAACTTCTTTAGTAGTTATTTGAAAAATAGTTTTAATATCAAGAGACTCGCGAATCTTGCTAATAACTCCAAACACAGCCTGTTGTTGCTCGGCTGTACGTTGCATTTCCAGCGTGCGCTTTTTAATTTGTTTTTCTAAATTGCTATTAAAGGCTTGTACTTGTTGGTAAAGTTCATATTGCTGAATTGCTGAAGCAAAATGTTTACCAATTTCTTTGGCCATTTCTATCTCTTTATCTGTCCAGTTTTGAACTTGTGCTGTTTTAGTTTCGCGCCATAGCTCAAACGATTGACGAGGATAAAGTTGTCTGCCATCGGGATCGAATCGTCCTGCCCACAAGGTTTCTGTGTCGATTTCATCACGAAAAATGCTTAAATAGCCTACTAACTCTTGACGATATTGGAGTGGGATCATCAAAATGCTGCGAATTTTAGTTGCTTCAAAAGCAAGTTGCAAAATTCGCATATTAGGCATTTGATAGATATCTGAAATTGCCCAAACATCATATACACCAGATTGATAATGCTCTTTCCAGACACCAGACTGTTCTATCAGGGGATAGATGGTTTTTTCTGCTACCGTAGGTTGCTGTCCGCAGATATAAAGTCTGACGTTATCACTTCCAGGAATTAAACATTCTGCTAAGTTTTTAAAGCTACTATTTTGAAAGTTAAAAGCATTATGTCTAATACAAAGCCTACCACCCGAACCCCCAAAGGCAGCTACAGTTGCTTCTAAAGCTGGCTGTAGTACGATTGTAGGCAAGGCATGGAGTAAAGTAGCAACACGGTTAATAGTAGCTTCCCATTCAGCTTTTTGATGGGCTTGGGTGAGGAGGTTACTTTGAGCGATCGCTACTGATAGTTGATCTACTACCATCTGCACTACTTCTATGTCATAGGCTGAAATCTCATACATTTCAGCGTGATGAGACACTAAAAGACCCCAAAGTTCGTTTTGACATAAAATTGGCGCTACTAAAGAAGACTTAACCCCCATTGCCGTTAAGTATTTTACATGGCAGGGATCTACAGTGCGATAATGGATATCTTCTAATGAAAGTTCTCCTGTTTCCCAGTTACGCAGATGGCTGTGACCAATCTGCTGTGTTTCCACATTGACTACAGAACGCACTTGGGACTTGAGAAATAGTTCTCGTGCGTAAAGTGGAATATCGTCAGCAGGAAAATTTAGTCCTAAAAGGGATGGTAATCTATCATTATAAATTGATTCAGCAATGACCTGACCGCTGTTATCGGCATGAAATTTGTAAATCATGACTCGGTCAGTTCTCAGCAGCGATCGCACTTCTTTGGTTGTCGTTTTGAGTATATCTTCTAAATCTAATGTTTGACGAATACTATTTATAATGCGGCGTAATAAG
This sequence comes from Calothrix sp. NIES-2098, assembly GCF_963875125.1. Lineage (NCBI taxonomy): Bacteria > Bacillati > Cyanobacteriota > Cyanophyceae > Nostocales > Calotrichaceae > Calothrix > Calothrix sp. NIES-2098. Next base: position 4,379,597 of record NZ_CAWNKJ010000001.1, on the reverse strand, counting down.
CCTTCTTGCTCAAGGTTTAACCGCAAGTCCGTTTTTGCGATCGGGGTCATTGCTTATAGTTCGATAATTTTTTATTCAAAAAAAATCAAAAAAAATCTATATCTAAAAATATTATTAAATTTAATTTTTGTATCTGTCTTCAGTAAAACTACCGTATAGTAACTAGTGAAAACCTTTATTTATTTTTTAACCAAATATCATTATCTTTAACAGAATAATTACTAACTCTGTTAATAATATTATTGAATCTATTCCTTGAGAAGTATTGACATCATTTTAAGTAAGCAGCAAAAAGAAAGTATTTTACTTAAGTAAGCCAGATCACTGGTATAATATATGGCAAATCAATACTTATTTTTTGGTTGAATAGTAATCAAGAAAGCCAGTATTTGAGCTTTTAAATTAGACATATTTTCTCAATATCTTTTTCCAGAATACCTAACATTAATAGCGTTTCTTATCAGGGATCAAAACAAAAGAGTACAGACACGATTGTGTCTGTACAAATAACAAACTTTAATTTCTGTTAAGTTAGATAGGGAAATTCAACAGTTACATATTAAGCAAAACGGATTTTCAGATAATCTTCATCCATTTTCGCACCAGCAGGTTGGAGTGCTGCTAAAGCTTGTGGCAATACTAAATTCCGGCGGTGATTGCCAATAGTAACATTTAACTCATCCCCAGTTTTACTCAAGTGAACTTGATTTTTGGGAATCCCAGGCAAATACAGTTCTAAGCTGTATTGGTTATTATCTTGTACAACTCTAATAGTTGTTTCTTTATAATAAACTTGCGTGGGATCTTCGTCTTTGTAAAGAGTTTCCTTGAGTCTTTCTAATGCTGCTAAACCACACATTTCTTCCGAAAAAAGTGGAACTTCCTTTACAGGGAGAGGATGAAAATCGTCATGTATTTCCTGACGATATTGCTGTTGATTTTGTTTCCAACGTTGGAAAAAGGGATCTTGGACTTCGGCAGGAATAATGCGGTTAGCTACCACTAAATCTGTGGCAACATTATACAAACTCAAATAAGCATGAGCGCGAAGAGATTCTTTAATCACCATCTTTTCTGGATTAGTGACAAGACGAACTGAAGTTTGGGTGTTGTCTGTCAATACTTTTTCCAAAGCTTCTATTTGTTCGTAAAACTCGTAAGGCGCATCCATTACTTCTTTGTCTGGTAGCGAAAACCCAGCGATTGGTCGAAAAAGAGGTTCCACCAAAGGCCGAAGCGCCACCGAGATGTTCTGAAATGGTTTGTAAAAACGACGCATATACCAACCGCCGACTTCGGGTAAACTCAGCAATCGTAATGCTGTACCTGTAGGCGCTGAATCGATAATCAAGACTTCAAACTCGCCTTCATCGTAATGGCGTTTCATTCTTACCAAGCCAAAAATTTCATCCATGCCCGGTAGAATTGCTAATTCTTCTGCTTGAACTCCTTCCAAACCCCTTGCTTGGAGAACTTGGGTAATGTAACGCTTTACCGAACCCCAGTTTCCTTCTAGTTCTTGCAGTGCATCTAGTTCCGCACCCCATAAATTTGGGCGAATCTCCCGAGGTGCGTGTCCTAGTTCCAGGTCAAAACTGTCTGCCAAAGAGTGGGCGGGGTCTGTACTCAACACAAGTGTGCGATAGCCTAATTCTGCACAACGAAGTCCAGTGGCCGCCGCTACGGAAGTTTTTCCCACACCGCCCTTGCCTGTCATCAAAATTACACGCATGGATGATTCTGTCCTGCCTGAGAGTTGTTTACATTTATTTACGCTATCTCTATTATCAACTCTTTAAAAGGAATAAATGCAGTTGCAACAGTTCTAGATTATTGATCTGAGAGATCGTCAAGCCCAGTTGCTATATGGGCTGCAACTGGCGTTGGGTAAATGAGCAACGATTGCTGCCAGTATTTTAATTAACGATTTTTGAAAGAAAACGAATGTTGTTTCAGCACATCCAACTGCGAACAGTTCCAGTAATCAATGTGAGAAATAATTAAACCTTCGGAGTTGAGGCGTAATTCACTCCAGCCAGGAATAGAAATGCGAGGTTTCCAAGGTAGAGGACTGTTCCAGCTGAGTGTCCACTCGGTTTTAATTGTATCTCCCAAAGATTGAATATTGTGTAAATCCATTTGCGGATTTAAAAAGAAAGTCTTAATGAAATTAATCATCAATGCGTAGAGTTGCACGCCACGAAACTTGAAAACAGCATCTTGAAAATAAACATCTGGAGCGTAAATGCTGTAAGTCTGATTTTGGGGAAATCTTTGATAGTCTTCTTTCAAAATTTGAATTATCTCTATAGCACCCAAAATATTTGCCCTCATTCATTATAAAGATTTTGAATTGTTTATACTTCTATCTCATTCCACAAGCGTTCTAGTTGATATCGCCATACAGCTAATACTTCTTCCCGCGCTTGCTGGGTTTGTTCAATTTCCCCTAGCAATCCTTCTGTATAAAAGCGTTCCAGATTTTGCATTGTGGACTGAAGAGATTGCCCCTGCCGTTTTGCTGCTAGGATAATTTGCCGGATACGATTCTCAATCAATCGATTGAAGGCATTATTTAAACCAGTTTCATGTAAAGATATCAGGCGAGCGATCGCATTTGACAAATCCGCACTCACCAAAGTGCTAATTTTATGCTGAAATACTCCCCACATTAATCCCTCATACAAAGCGTAGCGTACTTCTTGAGTCTCATCAAAGTTGGCTTCGAGAAACTGTTCTAAAAATGCTTGGGCTGCTTCTATTGGCACAATGGGGAGTAAAAGCCGCAACCAAGTTCGATCGTCGTCCAGCAGTACCAACAGCCGAAAAGTCGAAGTTTCCACTTGCCACGATCCAAGTGCGATCGCATCAACAGCTGCTGTACCAAATAATTCTGTTAGCGTACCCGCGATTTCTTCAGGTGTCATAGGTTATCCTTAGCTGTAACCTCTAGAGTACCGCTTTCAGGTATCAACACTGCTCTACTGCTTGCTGAATTACGTCTAAAGGTAAATCTAACAATAGGGCGATGATTATATTTTCACTTAAATTATTTCATTTTTTATATATCAAGAATACTGAACCAATTGGCCCAGCATTTTCTACATATACTTTATTGTTGTAATATAATCCTGGTGACATTCCCCCATCAAACAAAATTCCTTCTTGAATATTCCCTAAACAATTATTCCGAGCGATACCTTCTAAAAGATCGTCAAATTTATCTGGTAGTAGTTCTTGATTAATGGCAGAAAATTCAATATTTGAATTAGCTTTAGCATCATTAACTAACAAAATGACATAACCCTTATCGGTAATAGCTGCTAAAGAACGATTCGTTGCTTCTTTACAGGCAAATTCTCCTAAATCTGTACAAATATCTTTAAACTTCCCAGCCCGATAAAATCTACCGTTACCTCCTACTAAATTGTAATTAAGAATTTGGTTATTTCTCCTACCAGCCTGGATAGTAGCTTTCCTTTCTTGTGGTTTACCTCCAGATATACCAAAAGAGGAACGCTGATTTTTAAATGCTCCAGAATACTCAAAACCGCGAGAAATATTCAGTCCTTGTGGTTTGTTATCAGTACCTATATAGTCGGCATTAATTGCTGCTATTGGTGTTTGTCCGTTTAATTTAGAATTCTCATCAGAGATGATCTCTCGAAATTGTTTTGGTACATATTCCTTACGCAATCTCCCTAAATTATCTTTGGCGTAAAGTTTATGAGAAAGCCCCACATTTACCTTAAAATCTAATTTTTCTGATTGAGGATTAAAAATAATCACATGATTAATATCTTTGTCATATTTTTTTCCTTGATTATTGCTCTTGAAGAACTCAATACTAAAATTAGCATTTTTGCCAATACAAGTAGTTTGGGCTGGTTTTTGGGCTGCATTGGATTCAATATTTTTACAACCTGTTAATAAATTGATAATAATTACAAAAATAGATATTAAGAATAATCTATACATATTTAGATAAATGAAATAATTTTACAAATGCAAAAACCCGCTACAGAATTACTATAGCGGGTAAAAAATTGATTATTCAATCTGGAGTTAATTGAGAATATCCAATTAAGACAGCCATTCTAAAACAGCTTCATCTTTAGTATTGGTATTTCTGGATGGGGTCTCACGGTTAAATTTCATGTGAATCGAACGGGTTTGTTCGCCATCAGCAGCAACAGCCAAGATAGGATAGTCAATTAGACCATCTTGGAAGGACATCTGGAAGCGGAATGTACCATCTGGATTCAGTTTGATGGGACGACCACCAATTGTTACAGTAGCATCAGGCTCGGTTGCACCGTAGACAATCAACTCAGCATCTGCAATTAACCAGAACTTGCGAGGACGCACTGGTACAGCAGAAGCCGAGAAACCAACACCAGACATACCTACACCAGACATGGTTAAACCAGAGGTGGTAGGTACTGCCCACATACCCACGCCCGATGGGAAAATATAAGAGCTGATAGCTTGTTCTGGCGGCACAGAACCAGCTACGTGCTGCATAGAACCGAATAGAGAACCTGCAACTCTTTGTGCTTCAGCAGATTCGGCTAAACCAAAGATTTGATCGTAGATGGGGTTGCCGTTGGCGTAGGCTGTAGCTGCGATCTTCTTGGCAGGGGGAACCAATTCGTAGACAGTCTTACCACGCAAATCTTCTTCAAAGTTGACTGTGACGAAGACATCTTCAATCCAGTCAGAAGGATACACAGGCGGAATGTGGACTCGCGCAGAACGAGCGAGAATGAGCCAGCGTCCATCAACAGAACGATAACCGATATCGATTACATAATCGCGATCGCTCACAGGAACTGGTATATACCATTCTCTAGCCAATTCATCAGCAGGATACTCTTGCAGACTGTGCGGACTTTGGTAATCCAGATTGATGTCGGTGACATCATAAATCCGCAGTGCTAGTTGTTGTCCTCCTTGCCGACGAAGTTCTTCTTTATGTTCGTTAGGAACATCCCAATAGGTATAAGCCCACTGCGGATCTCGTGGTAAGAGTACAATACGGCTTTCACCGTAACCGGCAGGCAGATCTGCTAATCCCTCATCTACATCGGTGAGAGAAGCACCATTACGATCTACTTGACCTAACTCGAATTTTGCTGCTTCCACGGTTTCCTGTGCCTCCAGTGAACGAGATGGACTAAGCGAAAATTTGCTGCGCTGAACTTCTTGAATCGATGCTAGTAGTTGTGATTTACGCATTCGGCTATAGCGAGAAATACCATATTCACTCGCAACCTTGCGTAGTTGCCGCAATGTCATCTCCTCTAGCGGCGGGCGTTCTTTTGCCATTAATTTGGCCTCCAGTAGTTTGAAAGGTTAATGATTTCCCCTGGTTACAGAATGGTATTTAACATCTCATCCACTCCAGATGAATTTCTTATTCCTGACTCCTGGCCTTGCCCAGAGTTTAAGTTTCTTAAACTGTTATTAAATTGAGAGTCACTCCCTTTCAATTCCTTGTTATGCCAAAGTCAGCATTTTTTTGGGATCAGAGGAGTCTTTGTTTAATAAATATTAAGCCGTAACTTTTTGTTGGTATCAAGGGGTGTAAAGACGCTATTTCGGCTGTTGTACGAATCTATCAGCACTTTGGGGATCGTTATGTCATGGTTTTATGACATAACTTCCCTTGAGTACGGTGATATCTGAGTCAAATATCAAGATTACATGACAAAACTCTAGAACTCAGTCAAATGCCGCAATCTTAAGTTTTTGGATATGAGGAATAGTCCATAGAGGAAAGTCATTAATGCCCAATGCTAGGTTTTTTCAGCCGACTTTCTATAAAAATTTATGGGTGATACCGTGAAGTACCACCCAGTTAAAGAGTTATAGGTTTTTAAGTGGAATGAAGTCTGTATTCCTAAAATAGTGGCTAGCAGAAAACTTTCTTAAGTATAAAATACAACTAGAAGTTCATGCCGATCTTATTGACCACTGACATACTCTGGATACGCCACACACCATCTTGCAGAATCAAATTATACCTGACTCTCAGAGTTTCATCTGAAGACTTCTTGATTTGATCGTTTTGATAGAACTGTGTTACTTCCTTGACAGTAGCTTCTACAGATGTATGATTTGAGGCTAAATCAGTTTTCTCTACAGATTCCACCTTCAAGTTATGCTCGTACTTCCGATAGCGGTTTTCTGCCTTATCTTGTTGGGCTATTAACCGCCATTGAGATAAAGATGAACCAGTTAAAATTTGTTGCAAACTATCAACATCATGATTTGGGCCTAAAGCTGAAGCTTTAGTAGATAACCAACTCCGGATGATTTCTTCTGCTGTCGCAGTTGTTAAAGATCCATCTGGAGATTGCGGTTTGCTGTTTTGGTCAGGAATGGGGATTGGTGGTTGATTGATTTCTATTGACAACTGTTCGCCTGGTAATAGAGGTGGCGGGGAAAAAAGATGTCTTACGAATCCAAATGTTGTGGAAACTATCAACCAAAACACGACTATGACAACTAAAGAAACAAACACAGTCCATACTAGACGTGTTTTTCCTTCTAAAGAGTTGGCAAAAGTGCGCCGTCTTTGAGGAGAACGATGACGATTATCTAATGCACGTTCTCGCGTAGTAGCTTGACTAGGCTTGCGCCGCCGTCGCTGTTGTGTTTGCGCTGGTGCGGAGACCTTAGCTGAACCATTCATGCTGTGGTGAGGTTCTTTGGCTATGCGTTCAGCCGCAGGAAACTGTGTGATTGGCGTTTCTGGTGCCTTACCTCCAGTAGATGCTTTATTCCATCTGGATGGTGAGAAGCTGGAATAGTCCTGTCTTTCTCTGGGTAGAGTTTCTGGTAAGTCCGGGTCAGGTGTTCTTTTGTGCTGGAATTGTCGAGAAACTCCAGTGGAATTATTGCGGTGGAAAGTATTGTTCGTTTGTGGAGTAGAAAAAGGCTGGCGGTTAACTACCGACCATTCATTAGTCGGTTCTGCATCTGTTGGTAAGACTTCTAAGTAAGCTTGTACTTGTGGTTCAGCAAAGTAACTTTTTAGAGAAGCTTGCTGCTTTGTCAAATCGCGAAAGTGAGGAAATACTTCGTGTTGTAACCACTGTTCGCCATATAGACAAAGACCCGGTAACAAGTCTGGAGATTCTTGTGATTTTTCGCGAATAAAAGCTAAGGCTTCATATTCTTGACTAAGTTCTAAAACACGGGTGGCTTCTTCGGTTTGACCTAATAAAAGCGCACATAGAGATTGTTCCAAATGTACATCTTGGCGCTTGCCCAAACGCATGAGCATTTGCTTGGCCTGACGGATCAAAGCTGGTTGACGTTGGACAAATCCCCGTGCTATCAAGGCATAGACGGCTAAGTAAGTAGCAACAGCAGAAGGACGTTTGCTTTCTGCTTCAAATAACTTGTGCTGTTCTGCGACTGTTAAGTGATAGCGCAACTGCTGGATAAATCGCAGGAAGTCATCTATGTTAAGACCAGATTCATCATTGCCAGTGCCATCAATTCCACCACGAGCGTCTAAGATGTTCTGCAATAATTCCAAGCCTTGACGACGTTCCGCAGTTTTGGCTTCTGGTAAGGCTAGTAATTCCAGAATCCGATACGGTCGCAATTTATAAAGATCCGCCTGAATTTCAGCCTGCACGATAGGAAATAGCCCTTCGCGAGATAATACTTCTAGACCAGTTTCTAGGGAATTGGCAGCATTTTCGTAATGACCTTGTTGCCATTGCTCGCGGCCCAGTTCTAGACAAGCTAGAGCGATGGTCAAAACAATATCTGGGCGGTCTTCTAGGGCTTCTTCGCTTCCTAAATTATCGCCAGTTGTAGCATCTGCTGCATTGTTTTTATGGACTAAGTAGGGGCGACCTAATTTCAGCACAATTTCGTACTCACCCAAGTCTTGCAGAATCAGTAAAGCACCTACTAATTCCTCTTGGGAAATTTCGATGCTGAGACTCTGTGTGTCAATTGCGCCATTATTGTTTCCTGGGCGATTGTCAACTGCTACTGTCGCAGAGGCAGTACCATCAGGGTCATAGGCATGGGCAAGATACAGCTGATCGTAACTGCTACGTTCTTTCGGATCTGATAAAACCACGTAAGCTTCTTCTATAAGTTGTTTGCGCGAAGAAATTGCTGTTTGAGAATACTCACGCCGCGGCAATTGTACAATGCGATCGCTGTATGCCTGCCGCAATTGTTCCTGACTTGCCGCTAACGGTAGTCCTAAAATTCGGTAGTAATCTAGCGGAATTCGCACAGCCTACTTCCCCTGCACCGTGACAACATAATTCACCTAGAGCATTCCAGGCATGTAAAACCGTGCCATAATAATACCGTGTTGACTTTACACCACAAGTGTATATTGCAACAACCTGTTTTGTATCTTCCCGAAATTTGAGTCATATTCTAGTACCTATATTTTGACTTCGCCTAGAAAGCGTCAGCTTTTTGTTTTAATTCTTAGTATTTTGATTTTTTCTCACCTCTATTAGCCTTTGACACCATAAAATAAAATTTGGTTTTCTAAGCTATATCAGTTTTGTACTTTTAGCAATATTTGACTCTCCCGTGCATTTATGATGACGGGATGCTTCGGAAGATAGGCTAACTGGCAATACCTTAATTTAAGATGTCGGTGTATTCCATCCGTGGGTAAAGGCTATCGCCTATTATTCAGACATAGATTTAGCAACTAAAACTATGCTAACTAGCCTGACTCTGCCTGGTTTTCACCAGTGAGAGGAGATTTGGCGAATTTTATATGTTCGATTTAGTCGAAAAGTTTGAGTATCGCTGTCTTAGCGCTGGAGGTACATTTGGGGTGTACCTATCCTCAACACCTGGAACAACGTTTACTACTCTAATATGTCAACACCTGTGTGTTGATTTTACCAGATAGGAGACAGTCCCTAAAACAGAGGTACTGCATAGCGAACCTTCCCTCACTGGTGAAAAGAGCTTATTTCATATCCACGAGGTTTAATGATGGATTTTTTAAGAATTTCTAAATTAATGCCCTTGCATTCAGTGCGACGATCGCTGCCAGGTAGATTTCCTGCTGATAACTAGAGAAGGCAATCATATCATTCTTAGAATTAAATTACAATTATCTACTTCAGCATTTACTCAATGAGCGAATTTCGGATTGATTTTCAGCAAATTGTTAATGGATATGCAGAAAGCAAGCTATCCTGATTGGTAGCCTATGAAAGAGCGTGGAGTGAACTCACAGGGCGGGTTTAGCCTTGAGAGGCTTATCCGCGCAAAAGGTAGGCGAAAAAATTGATCGTCAAAAATTAAAAGTTAAAAATTCACCCATTCCCTAATGTTCATTTTGGTACATCAGTCTCGATGGTTGACTCCAGCAAACGCTAGCTTGTTAAATAGCTAATGCTGTATGAGAGCAAGTTCTTGAAAATGGTAAATTTCAGTTTGATGCGACAGGGATACTAAACAAATAATGGTTCAAGAACGTATATTACCTACCTTTGATACTGCTAAAGTCCAAATCTCTAAAGAAGAAGGCTTGCGGTTGTATGAGGATATGATCCTCGGACGCTTTTTTGAAGACAAATGCGCTGAAATGTACTACCGGGGCAAAATGTTTGGTTTTGTCCATTTGTACAACGGTCAAGAAGCTGTTTCTACTGGCGTTATTCAGGGAGCAATGCGACCAGGAGAAGATTTTGTTTCCAGCACCTACCGCGACCACGTCCACGCTTTGAGCGCAGGAGTACCAGCTAGAGAAGTGATGGCGGAATTATTTGGCAAAGCTACAGGTTGTAGCAAAGGCCGCGGTGGTTCCATGCATATGTTTTCTGCGGAACATCGCTTACTAGGTGGCTATGCTTTTGTGGCTGAGGGTATTCCTGTAGCAGCTGGTGCAGCTTTTCAAAGCAAATATCGCCGCGAAGTCTTGGGAGACCAAAATGCTGACCAAGTTACCGCTTGCTTTTTTGGCGATGGTGCTGCCAATAACGGTCAGTTTTTCGAGACTTTGAACATGGCGGCTCTATGGAAACTGCCAATTCTTTTTGTGGTAGAAAATAATAAGTGGGCAATTGGGATGGCTCACGATCGCGCGACTTCCGACCCAGAAATCTACAAGAAAGCCAGTGTGTTCAACATGGCAGGTGTAGAAGTGGATGGTATGGATGTACTAGCAGTGCGTGCCGTCGCTCAAGAAGCTGTAGCCCGCGCCCGTGCTGGAGAAGGGCCGACAGTAATTGAAGCACTTACCTACCGTTTCCGCGGTCACTCCCTAGCAGACCCCGATGAATTGCGAAGCAAGGCTGAGAAAGAATTTTGGTTTGCCCGCGACCCAATCAAGAAGTTGGCAGCTTATTTAGTTGAGCATAATTTAGCAGATCAAGAAGAACTCAAAGGCATCGATCGCAAGATTCAGGAAGTAATTGACGACGCGGTTAAATTCGCTGAAAGCAGCCCGGAACCAGACCCCAGTGAGTTATATCGCTTCGTATTTGCAGAAGACGAGTAGATCTGGGGCAAGGAGCATAGGGCATGGGACTGGAAGGTGGAAAATGAGGGCAAGGAAGACAAATAACTATTGCCTATTGCCTTCTTGACCATTGACTTTGGACGATTGACTCTTGACCAATGCCCAATGCCCTATCCCCCATGCCCAATGAGGAGTAAAATTTGTGTTTTCAATTGCAATTCAACAACAACAATACAAAACCTATATTCTGTCTGATGAAGCTGCTGGTTCCCAACTGGAAGTGGTTCCCGAACGTGGCGGTATCATCACTCGTTGGCGCATCCAGGGTCAAGAAATTCTCTATCTAGATGCAGAACGCTTTACTCATCCTGAGTTGAGTGTTAGGGGCGGAATTCCAATTTTGTTTCCGATTTGTGGTAATTTGCCAGAAAACACTTACACTTACAATGGGCAGATCTATACTCTCAAACAACATGGCTTTGCCCGTGACTTACCTTGGCAAGTAAATAACCAAGTAACGAGCGATCGCGCTAGCATTACTTTAGTTCTCAACAGCAACGAGCAGACACGAGAAGTTTATCCTTTTGATTTTCAACTGGCTTATACCTACGAACTGCAAGGCAACACGCTAGAAATTAGGCAGCAGTATCAGAATTTGTCATCGACACCATTACCTTTTTCTATGGGGTTTCATCCTTATTTTTTGACTGCCGATAAAAATCAACTAGAGTTTGCCATCCCTTCTGGAGAATACCAAAACCAAAGAACTAAGGAAATTTCTTCATTTAATGGTAATTTTGATTTTGGTCTGGATGAAATCGATGTTGCCTTTAAGCAGCTAACAAGTCAATCAGCTTCTGTAGTAGACAAAAACAGAAAGTTAAGACTGACTTTAGATTACGGCAAGGAATATCCTATCTTGGTGTTTTGGACGCTCAAAGGTAAAGAATTCTATTGTCTAGAGCCTTGGAGTTCACCCCGCAACGCTTTAAACACTGGCGAACATCTAATTGTGTTAGATCCAGGTAGTAGTTACCAAGCATCTGTACGCTTAACAGCAAATTTTTTCTAAACCCCTTTACAAAACTACAGATGTTAATGCTATAATTGCAAAGTTGCGAAAACAACGGAACGGGTCGCTAACTCAACGGTAGAGTACTCGGCTTTTAACCGATTAGTTCCGGGTTCGAATCCCGGGCGACCCATATCAAAGAAAAAATGCTTGCTGATACTGGAGAAGTGAAAGTTGAGGCGAGCTTTATTGTTAATAGGAAATTTGTGGATTGCAATGTCTACGACGGGCTACGCCTACGTCTAATCCCTACAATAAATTTCCTGCGACTTTAGGCTACAGGATTATTTACAATCAGTATTTAATGGCTCTACATCAAAGAAACTTTCCTCGCTCCAGTTAGTCCATTGACCATTGACTTTAGCTCTAACTTTCCATCTCCATCCTCTGCGATTCCTATCTATGATGTAGCTGCCAAAAGATTGATAAATATACTCTGTAGATTTTATATCAGTCTGATTGATAACTGGATTTTGTGCATTATCTTCTATGACATACAGATGATATGTAGTAGCATTGGGGACTTGAGACCAAATGAATGTCCAAAAAATGCCATTTTGTCGGTTAAGGCAGCCGTTATCTAATACATCTGCTCGATCTGGAAAATTGAGATTAGGTGCAGTTGAGGGACTGGGTAATTGTGAAACGGTGATGGAGTTAAACAGTAACAAAAGAGCGAAATTAGATATTTGTTTTTGCATTGGCAGCGATCGCAGATGGCCTGCAACAACTTTACTGATTTAGGTAGGATAAGCTTAGGCTCAACCCCAATACCATAGTCATGGTGAAAACACCTCCACAGCATTTGAAAATCCTTCCTTTAGAAAATGGTGACAAACTCAATCGATATGAATTTGAGCGTCGCTACAATGCTATGCCCAACCTGAAAAAAGCCGAGTTGATTGAGGGAATTGTCTATATTATGCCTGCGGCTTTACGTTTCAGAAGTCACGGTCAACCTCACGGTTGGATTGTTACATGGCTAGGTACTTACGAAGCAGCTACACCAGGAGTAGCTTTGGGAGTTGAACCAACTGTACGCTTAGACTTAGATAAGTAGCCAGTTGTAGACATTGCTTGTAGTCAATCATCTAGGATACAGGATTACCAAAACCCCAAACTGCGCAGTAGCTGACTGTACAGTAAGTTATTGTGAATATGAGGCACATTTATGAGCTGTAGCGTAAAGTTTTTCAACATAAACACACATCACTAGTTATAATTTCCTATATGTTGAAAAAACTCTTAAGATTAGCGTAACAATTACATTAATGGTAAATAATTACGCTGCTCTCACACCGACTAGCTGACAACCACATTAGGAGGACTATCTATGGCGCTTGTACCATTAAGGCTGTTGTTAGATCACGCGGCTGAAAACGGTTACGGCATCCCAGCTTTCAACGTTAATAACTTGGAACAAATTCAGGCGATCCTGAAGGCTGCTGCTGAGACAGATAGCCCCGTAATTCTACAAGCTTCTCGTGGCGCTCGTAACTATGCAGGAGAAAACTTCCTGCGCCATTTGATTTTAGCAGCGGTAGAAACCTATCCTCACATTCCCATTGTCATGCACCAAGATCATGGTAATGCTCCTTCTACCTGCTACTCAGCAATTAAGAACAACTTCACCAGCGTGATGATGGATGGTTCGCTGGAAGCTGATGCTAAGACTCCCGCAAGCTACGAGTACAACGTCAGTGTTACCCGCGAAGTAGTAAACGTAGCTCATTCCTTGGGTGTCAGCGTTGAAGGCGAACTTGGTTGCTTAGGTTCTCTAGAAACTGGTGCGGGTGAAGCTGAAGATGGTCATGGTTTCGAGGGTACACTCGACCACTCTCAATTGCTGACCGACCCCGACCAAGCTGTTGATTTCGTAGAACAAACTCAAGTAGATGCTTTGGCTGTTGCTATTGGCACAAGCCACGGTGCTTACAAGTTTACCCGCAAACCTACTGGCGAAATTTTGGCAATCAGCCGTATTGAAGAAATTCACCGCCGTTTGCCCAACACCCACTTGGTAATGCACGGTTCTTCCTCCGTACCTGAAGATCTAATTGCTCTAATTAACCAGTATGGTGGTGCAATTCCTGAAACCTACGGCGTACCTGTAGAAGAAATTCAAAAAGGTATCAAGAGTGGTGTTCGTAAGGTAAACATCGACACCGACAACCGTCTGGCAATCACTGCTGCGGTACGTGAAGCTTTAAGCAAAAATCCCAAGGAATTTGACCCCCGTCACTTCCTCAAGCCTTCTATTGCTTATATGCAAAAAGTTTGTGCAGAACGCTATCAGCAATTTGGTACCGCTGGTAACGCTAGCAAGATTAAGCAAGTTTCTTTAGAAGATTTTGCTGCTAAGTACGCCAAAGGCGAACTCAAAATGATCACCAAGGCAGCTGCCAAAGTCTAATTTGGTTAAAAAATAATTAGGAGCATAGGAATATGCTCCGATGAAGCTGGAAATTGTGATTTTAAGAGAAAAAACCGGGTTACAAAGTAATACCCGGTTTTTTTATTTGTCATTTGTCAAAGGTCAAGAGTCAAGTAGATTAATTAATTTTGAATAGTGCGTTTCCCTTGTACCCTTTCTCCCAAGTTTTCTATTCTCCTTCTAGCCGTATGGCCACGCTACCACCGTGGGCTGGTAAACCTTCGGCTTCTGCAAGTGTTACAGCTGCTTTACCTATTGTCTGTAATGCTTGTCGATCGCATTCTAAATAGGTAATACGCTTGAGAAAGTCATAGACACTCAAACCAGAAGCAAAACGGGCAGAACGAGAGGTTGGAAGTACATGGTTTGGCCCGCCTAAATAATCACCAATGGCTTCTGGTGTGTAACGCCCTAAAAATAAACTACCAGCACACTTAATTTGGTTGGCAAGTAATTGCGGATCGTCTACACACAATTCCACGTGTTCTGGTGCTAGCTGGTTGAGTAGAGGAATACTTTCTGCTAGATCGTTGACAATAATTACTGCCCCATGTTTTTGCCAACTGGCGGTAGCCACCTCTTTGGTAGGTAAGTTTGTCAAAATTTGTTCAACAGATGCGATCGCTTTTTGCGCGAATTCTGCTGAATCGGTAATTAAAATGGATTGGGCGCTAGGATCGTGTTCTGCTTGCGATAGCAAATCCCAAGCGATCCATTCTGGATTATTTTTATCATCTGCGACAACAAGAATTTCTGAAGGCCCGGCAATACTGTCAATTCCCACTGTGCCAAATACTTGGCGTTTGGCTTCAGCAACATAGGCATTACCAGGCCCGACAATTTTATCAACAGGGGCAATACTTTCTGTACCGTATGCTAAAGCTGCGATCGCTTGTGCCCCACCAATACCGTATATTTCCGTTACGCCAGCAACTTGTGCTGCTGCCAAAACTGCTGGATTAATCTCGCCACGAGGCATCGGCACTGTCATCACAATCCGATCTACCCCAGCAATTTTCGCTGGTAAGGCATTCATTAATACCGAACTCGGATAGCTAGCGCGTCCTCCGGGAACATAAATTCCCACTTGCGTAAGTGCTACCCAATTTAATCCCAGCCTTACCCCAACGGTATCGGTATAGCCGACATCTTGGGGCAGTTGTTTTTCATGAAACGCTGCAATTCTTTGGGCGGCTAATTCTAAAGCTGCTTTCACTTCAGCCGGACATTTGGCTGCAAGTTCTGCAATAAATGTATCGCTTAGACGCAAAGACTGAGAATTATAATGGTCAAAGCGGCTGGTATAGTCCTGAACTGCGGCATCACCACGTACTTTGACATCAGCCAGAATCTCTCGTACTGTCCCGCTAACATCAACAGTTGCTTCCCGGCGATCGTTCACCAGTGTTTTGAATTTGGCAGAAAAATCTTTGTCGGTTGTTTGAAGTAGCTGCATGGACAGTATCTTTATATGCTCTAAGGTCAAGTATAAATTGGATAGAAACAGTAATATTTTACCTTACATTTCTGCTTAAAAAAGCTGAATTTTCCAGATTATAGGTTGTAACTTTCTTAATAGGACTTATTTACTTTTAGTAAACAGCTTTCCATCCTTCCACAGTTCTTTTACCTATTTCGCTATCCACGGATTCTCCACTTTCAGACAAAAGTCTAATACTCACATTTTTAGCAGGTGAGTTTTTCAGAGCAGTTGCTAATTCGTCGCTAACTTTAAATGTATTGTTGTTTCCTTCTAAACGGAAAACCTGTTCGCCTAGCTTGATATAAAGGTTAGTAATTTTGAATGTGTTATTAGATACTAGACAATCAGGAAATCGTAGTCGGGTATAATAGTACGAGCCATAGGAGCAATTGCGATCGCTATAAGCTAACAGAACGCGAATATAGTTTCGGCTCCAAAGGCTAATTACTTCAACCCTAGCATTAGTATTAACAAAGTTCCGCCAGAAGTAATTACGGTCAAAGATTCCCACAGAATTGCCTTCAAAAGGATCGACAATCCTCACAGGTTTTGACCAAGGTACATCGATATTTGTACTTAAGGCTGCTGATTTCACAACTGGTAGTTCCGCAGACGCTTTGGCTAATCGCTGATTTTGATTTGCCTCAACAGGACGGGAGTAAATTATGCTTGTTGTAGCTAAATTTAAAGATGCTAGACCTAATCCTAGGATTGCAAGTCTAGGCAAACTCCAAATTTTTTGATTTTTACCCTTGGAGTGCATTAACATAACTGAATTAAAAACTTAGCTATTTAACCGATTTGACAATCAAATATGAGTATTTATCCTGATAAGGCTCACTTTAATTGACAGATAGTTCTACTACAAATATAGCTGTAATTTTTATCAGTAATGCTGCACCAATATAGTCTAAATCAAACTTTACCTTGTTCAAGAATTAAATAAGCTATTTCAGAAATTTCTAAGCAAAATAATTAAAAATTCCCCTTCATCTTTAATTTAGTAAAGTATACATAAACTCATGTTTATTTATGTTTGATATCTTCAACTTGCTGTGTAATTGTTCCAAAGCTAGTAATTATCCTAAATGCAAGTTTTAATTTAACCGCTTCACTTCAAATCCTCGCAAACCTTCCGGTTCTTCGTACTCGACCACAACATTTTTTACTACAGCAGCCGGAGGTCCAATGTGACACCAGCGAATCATCTCTTCTATTACTACTTGTGACCCTTCAAACACTGCTTCTACGCGATTATCGGGGAGATTTCCTACCCAGCCAGTTAATCCCAGCTGACTTGCTGTATCTACTGTGGCGTAGCGATAGCCAACCCCCTGGACTCGTCCAGAAATGAATACATGGGCACGGATTAACTTAGGTAGTGGTGTAGAATTCGGCATTGGTTAGTCTATGCTTTACGTTTTCCAGTTTACTGGGTTTTTAGACCATCAAACCAGCCAAAAATCTTCCTTAAGGCTGAGATAAGACATATTCCAAGAATGAAGTTTTTAAATGGTACTACATACACAATGTAGAGACACATTAGTTAAAACTGGTAGTTGCAACTATGTTTAACATTGGGGACTATGTGCTAAATCAGAAAACTGGGCATCTTGGTAAAGTAATTGGTTACGGGCACCAAATAATTAATAATGTCTACACCACAACACTGAAAGTCTTAGTAGCTGAAGCTACAAACTCACAGAAGAAAGAGTTAGTAGTAGAAGATATAATTTCTGAGTGGACGCAAGGTTCACCAGCTTAAATTTAGTACTTGTGGTACTAGCAGGACTAAGCAATATTTGTCATTTTGCGATTCACCGAGGTACAGAAAAAATAACGAACTACAGATCAAATAGACATGCAGCGGCTATCCTGTGGGTAGCCGCCTTTCAGGCGTCTACGTTCCATTCGCAATGACATTGTGTAATTAATTATGTTTAAGTACTTATCTACTTTGAAATCCAAATCACTAATGACAAATCTTTCCTGCTAGGAGATGCTACACGAACACGAGCAAATATGTAACTTAAATACATCACAGCTGATTGAGTAAAAGCTCATTATTTTAAGTTAACAAGCTAGCAGAGTTAGTATCAAGAAATAAAGTTGCTTGAGCTTGTTTGCGCAGAATAGAAGCAGGAAATTTTGTATTAATTGACCCCTGCAATATATCCTTCACTGCATTCGCTTTACGTTTTTCTGGTGCAAGACAGATAATTTTTTTTGCCGCACAAATCAAGGGTAAAGTCACAGTAAATGCGTATTGTGGCACGCTTTCTAAATTAGGAAAATGACCTGTATTGACTTGTTGTTTTCGATTAACAGAATCTAGCTTGACTATTTTAACTTTGTAAGGGTCTTGAAAATCAGCCACATATGGATCGTTGAAAGCCAAATGACCATTTTCGCCTACACCAAGACAGCATAAATCTATTGGCTGTGCTTCTAGTAGTTTGGTATAGCGATCGCATTCCGCCAGAGGTTGTAATGTATCACCTTCTATATAGTGAAATTGTTGAGGATGAACTCGCTGTTCTACACGTTCTCGTAGATAGCGCCGGAAACTAGCTGAATGATCGCCAGAAATCCCTAGATATTCATCTAAATGAAATAAGATAATTCGCGACCAATCTATACCACCTAAAGCAATCAAAGCATCTAGAAATTTAAGTTGAGAGTTTCCTGTCGCTAGCAATATAGCAGCTGATTCCTGTTGCTGAAGAAGTTGCTGTAGATATTGTTGCGTTATTTCTGCAACATCTTGAGCCATATCGGCTTCAGTATTGTAAATCTGCACTGTCAATTTATCGACACGAAAACATTTTGTGGCGGCTAGCATTTGTTTACACAGGTGGCGATCGATAATATGGCTCAATTAAATCAGTTATGACGTTTAGCAGTTGAGTGCAATACAACTTTTAGACTTGGGGAAAGTAGAAACAAATTTAGCAGATTAATTTAGACTTTTTTGCCTTGATGAATATTCAAACAATGACAAACAATAAAAAACAATGTAAACTATGTCAGTAAAGTTAACATTTATTTACATAATAACTAAAAGCCATGCTAGCCGCTATTCTCTTTGACCTAGACGGCACGATTGTCAACACTGACCCCATACACTACCAAGCTTGGCAGCAAAAGCTAGCCAATTATGGCATAGAAATTGATGAAACCTTCTACAAATCTAGAATTAGTGGACGACTCAATCCAGAAATTGTCAAAGATATATTGCCACAACTATCACCAGTAGATGCACAAAAATTTGCAGACGATAAAGAAGCGCTGTTCCGAGAACTTGCACCAAATCTCAAGCCGCTGAGTGGATTTTCGGAACTAATAGCATGGACAGAAGCACATCAGTTAAAACGTGCTTTAGTAACTAATGCTCCTCGATTAAATGCCGAATTTATGCTAGATGTTTTAGGCATCAAGGAAGCGTTTCATACAATTGTTTTGGCAGACGATTGTATAGCAGGTAAACCAGATCCTGCACCCTATCAAGTTGCGCTGAGTAAGTTAGGGATTCAGGCGCATGAAGCGATCGCCTTGGAAGATTCACCCTCTGGAATTCGTGCTGCTGTAGGTGCTGGTATCCGCACCATTGGGATAGCTTCTACTCACGATCCCAAAATATTGGTAGAAGTTGGCGCTTTTATCGCAATTCCTGATTTTACTAGTTTGCAACTGTGGACGCTGCTAAACTCAATGAGCGAGCAAGATTTAAGTAGTATCTCATCTGGTTTTTGAGTGCAAAAGCAGACAAGAGTTATTTCAATACTGACCTTCCTTTAGCGAGTAGACCAATACCAATTAAAGAAGCTAACACAGTTGTTGGTTCGGGAACTTCGCTTGATGGTTTTGCTAAGTTTGGTGTGATTACTCCATTTCCACCACCAATCAAATCCTGGTGGTTATTTATATTAGGAGATCCACCACCAAACAGTTGTGACAATCCGAAGAAAGGAATTAAACTACCTAATATACCTTCTGCTGCTCCCCCCGATCCGGCTGGGATAGTGGGTACCATAGCTCCTTTATCTAACTTTCTCACTGCCCATTCCACAAATCCACCTTCAGCATCCTTAAATTGAGAAAATAGATAAACATAAACAAATTTCTTATCAGTTTTATTAACCTTTGTAAAAAGATTATCGCTGATATACACCAAGTAATCGTGCTTACCATGCTCAGAGTTGATATCTTGAAGCAAAACTGAATTTTGATCGAGATCGAACGTTTTGGTAGCACGACCATCAAAAGTTGGGTAGTTAGTCAGATTGGGAGCATTGCCTAAGAAAATCTGTAATTTCTGTAATACAATTTCTGGTAATTTTGGATTTGCATTTGTTTTCTCTGGCTCGTTGATAGTTAAGATAAACTCGCGATAATCTGTACCACCAATATTGACTAATGGTACATCACTTAACTTCAATGAGTGAGACCATCGCTGTTTTTCTCGATCGCGAGATTTAATTACAGATCCATCTGTGTTGTAACCTTCTTTGGTTGAAGTTTCAGGTAAGGATGAAATCCGTAAAAATGTATCGATTGCTTCATCATCTTTAAAAATATCTTTACCGATCTTTTTGATGCAAGCATCTTTACCTTTAATACAAGTAGACTCGCTGGGATTAATCAGGCTGATCTGGATAGCTGAAGCTTCAGAAACCGCGATTGTCGCTATCAACATCAGGTCACAGATAGCTATAAAGCTAAATTTTGCCAGAATTAGCCAAACTTTTGGCGAAAGTATTTTTTTTGTATTGCGTAAATAAAAATAACTACGTAAATAGTTAAACATAAAAATTCTAGTTAATTCCGCTAACCGTATAATTGATATTTCTGTATAAAAAGGCTTAGTAAGAATCACTAATGTATTCCAAACATTACCAGTATTGATAGGCAATTTTGTGTTTTTTATACAATCTTTATAATAAATACTTAAGTAAAAAATTCTGGTAAAGTATAATTTAAGCAAAAAAAAATGTGATATATCTGAAATATCCGTGAATAAAGCACATAAAGAATTTACGCAATTGCGATCGCCTCTACGTAAAACTGCCAACATTGCGCAATTCGCTAGAGCAACAGAGTGCGATCGCCATTGTCGGCGCTACATCTCCCCCGCCTCATCTGGCACCACTTTGTAGAGAATCGGTATAAATTCCCCAAACTCAAACCTATCCACCTCCTACTTTTTCTTGCGATAATTCCCAAGGGGCATGAGCTTCTACACTGGTTAGTCAAGGGGAGATAGATGACCATAAAACGGTTGGGTTTAATTGGATTGACGCTGATTTCGTTGGTGTTGTCCGGCTTGTCTTTATTTAGCAGTTGGCAAGAACCGCAGTTCCAAAGTCGCTTGGAACTGTACCAAACAAACATTGCACTACAAGCACAAGCTTGGCAACCAGAAGATAACAAAGACGAGAATTTCCAGGTAGTGAGGGATGCCATACTTGGCGAGCAACCTCTGGATAACGCTGTCAAGCAATATCAAGAAGCGCGGAAATCAGCGCAAACCAATTTGGACAAAGCCAAAAGTCAACTGGTAAAATTGCGTTCTCAACCAGTGAATGCGTCTGCGCCTCCTAAACCCCTACCAGAAACTCGTCCTTCAGAAAATCCCTCTAGTCAACAGCAGCGACAGTTGCAGCAGTCCCTCAACCAGCTGCAAAAATTATTAGCTGAATTAGACTTACGTTTAGGAATTTTACAAGCACAGCAAGGAAAGACAGATGTCGCACTGAAAACTTGGAGTGATTTACAGCAACGCTCAGATATCAATCCGGAATTTCAAGAAACATCTGCTGTATTAATTGGTTTGTGGAGCGAACCTCCCCGCCTGCTGCCAAATGCTCAACAGTTGATCCAAAAGAATTTAGACGGTTGGTTTCGCTCTAATGCACTGGTGCAACTCTACAAGCTCCAGCAACGTCCAGACGCATTATCAGCAGTTACAGCCACACAACAAGAAGCTGCTGCTCAAGCTGTCATTAAATTAGCGGTGATTGGGATTGTTCCTACCTTAGCAGCTTTGATCGGTATCATCCTGCTAATTGCTGTATTTGCTCAACGTTTAGTGAAGGGAAAAGCCGCCTTAATCGCTCAAAATGCTGATGTAGCTTGGTCAACGCCTTGGGGTGGTGAAATCATTTTACAGGTATTTATTCTTGGCTTTTTCTTGATGGGGCAACTGTTTGTGCCCCTATTATTATCACTGCTTCCCATTTCGCTGACTGGTGGTAATGTACGTTTTCAGGCTTTCTCAGTCTTACTGCGTTATATGTTAGTAGCAGCAGGTGCGCTATTGGTACTATATTTCTCCATCAAGCGCTTTTTTCCCTTGCCAGAATTCTGGTTTCGCTTCAATTTTCAAGGTAAGTGGTTTTTGTGGGGACTGGGTGGCTATTGTGCTGCTTTACCGATAGTCGTGGTTGTGTCTTTGATTAATCAACAACTATGGCAAGGACAAGGTGGTAGTAATCCCTTGTTGCAACTGGCATTGGAAAGTCAAGATTCTATTGCACTGGGGATATTTTTCTTAACAGCTGCGATCGCCGCCCCGGTTTTTGAAGAAATTCTGTTTCGCGGCTTTTTGTTGCCTTCTCTAACTCGTTACCTACCCGTGTGGGCTGCCATTCTTGCTAGTAGCCTGCTATTTGCTGCTGCTCACCTGAGCTTGTCAGAAATTTTACCACTAACTGCCTTGGGGATCGTTTTGGGAGTAGTCTACACGCGATCGCGTAATCTACTTGCTCCTATGCTGTTGCACAGTCTTTGGAACAGTGGTACTCTACTCAGTTTATTTATCTTAGGTAGCGGTAATTAAATATAAGTAAAATTACGGTTGCCAAAAAATCAAAATATTTGCTTTTATCTCCATATATGGCAATAATATATGGCAAGAGTTTAATGTTTATAAATAGCAATAAGCAAGAGTAAATGCTAGCTTCAAAGTATATATTGCTGAGGGCAAAAGTCACTCTAGCAATACCGAGAAATACATAGCAAAATCTCTATTAGCTTTTCATCTCGCATGGGTAATTTTTGCCCTTTGTCAGATGTAGATTGCCTTTCTCAAGCTTTTCTATACTAAGAATGTTTGGGAAATTATCTAGTAGGCATTGATGGGGTTTCTCAAAATGCTACTATTTTGAACTTTGATGAAGGTAAAATCTGTTTCTATTTTGTGGAACAATGCCTGTATTGGTACTGTCCACAAAATATGTCTTCATCATTGCAGCCATATAAAAAAAAGTCCGGACATAAAACTTATGGACTTGTAGAAAGGGTTATTCCAGCATAAGAGTATTTGCTGATGATTAAAAGTGAATTCTTCTCAAGAGAAATGTCTCACTGGAAAATCTGTAGGTCTCTAAAGTGCTGAAATATCTCGTCCAAAGCTCCGAACATTTAAGCATAGCTCTATAGTTTCAGGCGGTAGCCAATCACCTTCTCTACGCAATTATGAAGGCGTTTCTTATGGAAACGTGACAGATTGGTTGTGGCTATTTATCTAGAAAACTACTTTTTCATTCAGAAAAGTAAAAATATATTTACCTCATAAATATATTCACTTATTTTCTGGAACAATCATTTAAAATTACCCCTATTTATTCAGGAGTACTACTCAATATGGCAAATTTAAACTCCAGCCAAACAACTAAACAACTAATGGCTGGCTACTGCGGGATCATTTTTGGAGGTTTTGGCGTCCATAAATTTGTTTTAGGATACGCTCCAGAAGGCTTTATTATGCTCGTTATATCTGTAGTCGGGGGCACTTTTACTTACGGGTTTAGTTTGTTAATTATGCAACTTATCGGTTTGATTGAAGGCATGATTTATTTAAACAAGCCTCACGAAGAATTTGTAGATACTTACTTCGTCAATAAACAAGGCTGGTTTTAAAAGTTTCTTTTTCAATTTAAGTTTTATTTTAAGCTATGTATCTTAGCTGCATCCTGCCAATTTATATCTACTGATATGCTAATCCTCAAAAATCAAAAGCTTACCTCGGTCTTGTGTTTGCTGATAGGTGTGGGGTATTTCAGTGCTATGTCTAATTTAGAAATCAATTATTTTTTGAAAAGCCTGATTTCCCTTATACCTATACAGGTTGGAGCATTAATTTACATATCTCATCAACGCTCTTGCCGTCGTCATTCCTGAATTGAGCCAGAGAAATTGCGAATTTAATATGTTTGACATGCAGTCTTAGTTCCAGATTTCGCTACCCTCAAATTAGGACGCTTTTCGTCAAGCGTCAGATTTTTGAAGCGAATCTAACTAAACTCTTGCCATGCAACTTGTTCCCAAAACTCAGATCGTCCCAGAACCAATCCCAATTACAGAGAAAATAATTCTGGATGTTGGGGGCATGAAGTGTGCTGGATGTGTAAAAGCAGTAGAAAGACAGCTAACCCAACAACCAGGCGTGAAAAATGCCTGTGTGAACTTGGCAACAGAGGTAGCGGTCGTAGAGTTAGAAGCTGGCGCGGTCGATGCAGAGTTACTGGCAAAGCATTTGACCGCCAACGGCTTTCCCACTCAACCCCGAACAGCCGCAGGTGAAATAGCTGCTGGAGAAGACCTAGAAGCGCGACAGCAACGAGAAATGCGCTCTGCATTCAGGCAGTTAGTAGTTGCTGGGGTGCTGCTAGTCTTATCTGGAATTGGACATTTAGGCACTATTAGCGGCTTAACATTGCCATTTTTAAATAACATCTGGTTTCACTGTGGGTTGGCAACATTGGCTATCTTAGTTCCAGGTCGCCCGATTATAGTTGATGGTTGGCTAGGCTGGCGGCGAAATGCGCCCAATATGAATACCCTGATCGGTTTGGGAACCCTAACAGCCTACACGGCTAGTTTAGTGGCGCTACTGTTCCCCCAAATGGGTTGGGAGTGCTTCTTTGATGAACCAGTGATGATGTTGGGCTTTATTTTACTGGGACGGACGTTAGAGCAACAAGCCAGAGGACGCGCCGCTGCCGCATTTAGGCAACTGCTAGCGTTACAGCCACAGGTGGCACGGTTAATTGCCAACCCAGAGCAAATTGGGCAAGTAACTGATGAAGAAGGTTCGCACCCTAGCCAAGATGCAGTTATGAGTTCGGCCAGCATTGAGATTCCAGCAGAACAGGTGCGAGTTGGTGAATGGTTAAAGATACTACCAGGTGATAAAGTCCCTGTAGATGGTGAGGTGCGCTTGGGGCAAACCACAGTAGATGAGTCAATGCTGACCGGGGAATCTGTACCCGTCATCAAGCAACCAGGGGATATAGTAACAGCAGGCACTCTTAACCAATCGGGAGCGATCGCTATTCAGGCAACCCGTACAGGCAGCGATACAACTTTAGCTCATATTGTCGCTCTAGTAGAAGATGCCCAAACCCGGAAAGCACCTGTTCAGAAATTAGCAGATACAGTTGCTGGTTACTTTACCTATGGAGTCTTAACCGCAGCTTGCTTAACATTTATCTTTTGGTACTTTTTCGGTACGCACATCTGGCCTGATATCACCATATCAGGTGGCATGGACATGATGAGCCATACATCTCATCACGTTCAGCACTCAGCAATGAGCCTTCATCGCTCACCACTGCTCGTCAGTTTAAAATTAGCGATCGCAGTTATGGTAGTCGCTTGTCCTTGTGCATTAGGGCTAGCGACACCCACAGCCATTCTCGTAGGTACTGGTTTAGGTGCGGAACGCGGTCTATTAATTAAAGGCGGTGACGTTTTAGAACGGGTACACCAGTTAGATACTATTGTCTTTGATAAAACAGGCACATTAACTACAGGTAATCCTACCGTAACTGATTGCCTGCTAATCGAAGAATTAGGGGCTGAAGAAGAAACCGAGATACAAAGTAACAGAAGCATAGTAAAGGATTCTCTCCCCCTGCCACGCCAGTTGCCTCAAGTCGGGAAACCCGCCCACGGCACTGGCTCCCCTGCTCCCTGCCCCCCTCTCTCTTCACCCCGATCGCTCCTGCAACTAGCAGCCGCAGTAGAAAGCGGCACATACCATCCTCTTGCCAAAGCGATTCAGCAGGAAGCCCAGCGGCAAGAGTTGGCTATTCCAGAAGCAGTAAATTTTCATACCGAACCAGGGCTGGGCGTGTCGGCTGTAGTAGATGGAGTCAACGTACTATTAGGTAATTGGGAATGGTTAAGCTGGCACGGAATCGCAATTAGCGACACTGCACAACAGTTGAGTCAGAAATTGGCAAATGAGGGCAAAACAGTTGTGTGTGTCGCAGTAGATGGGAATTTAGCTGGAATTATTGCCGTCTCTGATACTCTCAGACCAGATGCGCAAACCACAGTAGATCGATTACGCCAGATGGGTTTAAGGGTAATGTTGCTGAGTGGCGATCGCATAGAAGCAGCTAGCGCGATCGCTAAACAACTGGGGTTAGATAGCACTGATGTGATGGCTGGCGTTCCTCCCAGTAAAAAAGCCGCAGCTATCCAGGAATTACAAACCAAATACGCATCCGTTGTTGCGATGGTGGGAGATGGGATCAATGATGCTCCGGCTTTATCTCAAGCTGATGTGGGAATTGCTTTATACTCCGGCACAGATGTAGCAATGGAAACTGCGGCTATTGTGCTGATGCGCGATCGCCTCAGTGATGTTGTAGAGTCAATTCACCTCAGTCGTGCCACTTTCAACAAAATCCGTCAAAATTTATTCTGGGCTTTTGCTTATAATACAATTGGTATTCCCTTAGCAGCAGGTATTTTGTTACCCAGTGTGGGTTTTATACTGACCCCATCTGGTGCCGCCGCATTAATGGCCTTTAGCTCAGTTAGTGTTGTTAGTAATTCAGTTTTACTAAGGCGTTTAGCTCATAGACCCTAAACTTTTCTTTTGGAGATTAAGTTTCGCAACTCAATCTCGCTCCTATCCTTTTTGGGCACACTAAAATCATAGTCAGGAGTTAAGCATCTACATAAAGCCTCTTAAGAATATTTCAAAAGTTAAACTAAAAAGAGTAGAAAAGTCATACTCTACTCTTTTGGGTCAATATGCAATTTATGCTTATTAAAGCAGTACCACAGACTGTAGTGCGTAAGAATGGCAGGAAACTATATTAAACACAGCTTGATAACTCACAGTTCAACCGATGTTAGCAGCGATGCATCAATGACAGCAGAGACTAATGAAAGCCATCTTCTGATTATTGAAGACGATCAAGGTCGTAAGGAATTTACCCTGGAAAACCCCGTCTACTCCATCGGTAGAGATCGCGAGTGCAACATCCGTTTGGTGTCGCAGTTTGTCTCCCGCCGCCATGCCACATTGGTGAGATTACCACGAGAACAGAATAGCCACAGCTATTATTATCGGATTGTCGATGGTGATGCTAAAGGCAAACTCAGTTCTAACGGTCTGATGATTAATGGACGCAAGATGCCATCTCACGATCTGAGAAATGAAGACGAAATTATTTTTGGGCCTCAGGTACGTGCTATCTATTATTTGCTACGCAACACCCAGCGATCGGGCAATACAGATGCTAGCGAGTATGATATTACATTAATCAACCCTGGCATGACTGAGGATATAGAAGAACTCTAGAATTAATCAGAGACTTTTAAATAGAAAATACCCAACACTGACGTACAAATCCTTTGTTGTGTCCTACTTTGCGGGAAACCACTTAGTTTCTATACACCTTTTGTGATAGCTTGTGGCGATCTGAAAAATATCTAACATGATGAAGTGAAAGGCACTTGCTCAAGAAAAGTCACGCCTTCAATCTTAAATTGCAGCGGTAGGCTAGCAGTTTGTCTTCAAACATCACGCCATCACAATCTTCCTCAAGACGCGATCTTGTCGTGATTTCTTGTCAAAAAAAGTTAATCAGTATATTTTGAGCTTACTGGCAAAGCTGTGCAGTCAAGACTTGAGTTCGCTTTGCCATTCAGCTAGCGGCGACAACGCCCAGATAAAAGTAGCAAAAATCACCCTGCTAGACTTTCAATTAGATGCCAATGGCGACTGTGTTCAATCGCCTGCTTCACAAATTCAAATACTTGTCGGCAGTGATTATCAAGTTGGAGGGGTAGTTCCTCATTTTTAACCACAATACTCAACCGGGTTTCTGTTTCCGTAGCTGTTGATTTATCAATCAGTACTTCCACCTTAACCAGCTTGGAAAAAGGAACAGTACCAGGAATCTCACGAGCCATAATGTAATCGCCCGTGTAGTATTGAACATCTAAATCACAGTCTTGTAGCAGATCTACAAGCAATGGCTGGAGATGCTCAATAGGAACAGAAACAATAAATGAACAGGTATAGCGAGCCATAATAGCCCCACGCCTTGCAACACTCCGTCCATCCTATAATACCGAAGTATGTAAACTGCAAGTCTTTATAAATTCATTAAAGAAATCTGTGCAAAATGTAGAATCAAATTTCTTTCACCCAAAAAGGTAGGGAGTGCAAGCAGAAAATTTGATAAAAAACTTTAAAATAAAACTTTGGGCGAGGAGTGCATCATGAAAGTAGCAATTGCTGGAGCAACAGGATTTGTAGGTAGCCGTCTAGTTGAACGACTCCACCAGGAAGGTAATAGCATCTTGGTGTTAACACGTAACACAGCCTTTGCCCAAAAAGCTTTTCCTGCTCAGGCTTTTCCCAATGTGGAAATTGTTACCTATCAACCGACTGCATCAGGTTCCTGGCAAGATGCCATTGCAGGTTGTGATGCTGTTGTTAATTTAGCAGGTGAACCCATCGCTGAGGAACGCTGGACGGCAGAACACAAACAAAAAATTCTTAATAGCCGCAAGCTAGGTACACAAAAAATTGTAGAAGCAATAGTCCGCGCTAACCCGAAACCAAAGGTGTTAGTAAACGCTTCAGCTATTGGCTACTATGGCACTAGTGAAACTGCTACCTTCGATGAGACCAGCCAGTCTGGAAATGATTTTCTTGCCGAAGTTTGTCAAGCTTGGGAAGCAGAAGCGAACAAAGTTAAAGATGCTGGTGTGCGATTAGTAATTCTGCGTTTGGGAATTGTCTTGGGAATGGGTGGTGCGTTAGGTAAAATGATTACTCCCTTCAAACTCTTTGCCGGTGGCCCAATTGGCAGCGGTCGGCAGTGGTTTTCCTGGATTCACCTAGACGACTTGGTTAACCTCATTCTGCAAGCCTTAAATAATCCAGCAATGGCAGGCGTCTATAATGCTACTGCTCCTAACCCCGTGCGCATGGCAGATTTAAGCCAAACTATGGGGGAAGTGATGCATCGTCCCTCCTGGTTGCCAGTCCCAGGTTTTGCGTTAGAAGCACTTTTGGGAGACGGGGCAAAAGTGGTGTTAGAAGGGCAACAAGTTCTTCCTAAGCGCACTGTGGAAGTAGGCTTTGAGTACCAATATTCTAATTTGCAAGCTGCTTTAACACAAATTTTGGAATAAATTAAGTGTTAAATTCATTGACTAATCAGCTTGAAATTTGCGAGAAATCCAATTGATCAGACCGCTAAGAAGCGCGCCTCCCATGAGAATACCAATGGCTGGATTAAACACAGGTTGCCACAGTTGATGCCATAAATCTAGCCCTAAATTTATACCTGAGGCATCACCAATGACTGCGATCGCAAACCACCCAAAGCCAAAGAAAACCAAAAATACATCTGCAACTAAAATAAAGTTGAGCCAGCTTAAAAATTTATCTTTCATTAACTGTCGTGTTGTCAAATTCTCTCAAACTGCAAATTGCTAATGATGGGAACAGTTAGTTGTCAGTTTTTTGAGCTATTGACAACTAACAAAATTACCATTTAAGCGTCAAACAGCCAGCCTTTGACTTTTGCCAAACTCTGCCAATCTGGTTTTCTAGTTAAACCGTCTTCAATGCTGTTTTTGACTTCGTCCTCCCATTCTTGATTTACAAAAATTAACTGTTGGGCGAAATCAACGTGTTCCCGCAAACCTTTTTGTCCGGTTTCCAACATCGCCACAGCCAGATTAATTCTGGCTTGTGGGTCTTGAGGATTGAGCTTGACTGCTTTGAGTGCGGCTTTATAAGCTAAGTTGCCTTTGTTCTCCAGTAGATACAACCAAGCCAAACAAGTCCAAGCAGAACTGCTTCTAGGAGCGCGATCGCATACTTCTTTAAACACAGGAATTAAAGAAGCTGCACTTTCACCAGCTTTATAGCGTTCTAAACCTGTATCAAACAG
Source organism: Calothrix sp. NIES-2098 (assembly GCF_963875125.1). Taxonomy (NCBI): domain Bacteria; kingdom Bacillati; phylum Cyanobacteriota; class Cyanophyceae; order Nostocales; family Calotrichaceae; genus Calothrix; species Calothrix sp. NIES-2098. The sequence continues at coordinate 4,349,921 of NZ_CAWNKJ010000001.1, read as the reverse complement.
GGATTCAACCGTATTAGTCATTGGTCAATTGTCAAGGGTCAATAGTAAAGGATCAGTAGTCAAGGCTCAATAATTGGACTTTTGACTCTGGACTTTTGACTTTTGACTATACACCAAATGACTTACCACAACCACAGGTTTGGCTGGCGTTGGGATTAGTAAATTGAAAACCGCCGCCAATCATGGCATCGCTATAATCAAGCATTAAGCCATAGAGGTATAATAAGCTTTTGCGATCGCAAACGATTTTGAAGCCATCATAGTCAAAAACTTCATCCTGAGGGCCGATCTTGCTAGAGTCTTCAAAATCCATCATGTAAGACATGCCAGAGCAGCCACCTTGTCTGACACCTACCCGCAAGCATAAATCTTGACCTTGCTTGTCCCGTAGCGATTTTACCTGGCGTAATGCGGTTTCGCTTAACTGAATTCCGCGTTGTTGTGGCTGAATTGCTTGTGTCATCTGCTGTTCAACTCCTTAATTGGTTTAACCAGTACCCTAGGCTTGTAATTGGTGTTTTTGTATCTATTCTAGCGAGATTGATGTCCCTGGTTGCCAAATTGTAAAGACTCCGTCAAAAGCGGCTAAATATTTTTATTCTAGAATTGAGAGATTCGGTGCGTTTTGAGATTCGCTATTTTTGGAGATTCAGCCTTGTGGCAGCCTGAATCGCAACCAATCTTCAGGTATAGCTAGGAAAATTTTATCCGCGGCTAACCATTCCCAAAAATTGACGAAGAACTGCTTCTTTTATTAACTTACTCTATGACAAGTTTTAATCGCTCTACCAGTCGTCGGTTGAAGAAATTATCCCAAATTCCTTCTGTATGGGAGGGCGATCGCCGTCCGTTGTCATCATCACAAACTCAGCCAAGAGACGCAGAAGGTAAGGGTGATTGCATATTGTGGGTGGATGGCTCTCAAGGTATTGTCAGAGGTATGGATGTAGTAGCGCCGGACACTGGCCCGGAAGCAGTGGTTCGCACTCTCATGCGAGCAATGGAGCATCCTCATAGTCCGGCTAAACCTGCTCGTCCGCAAAGAATTGTCGTCCGCGATCGCGAGATTCAATTTTATTTGCGTGGAGTACTGCAAGATTTAGATATTGCCATTGACTACGCGCCAGAACTGCCTTTGATTAATGAACTGTTTCGCTCTTTTGGCGAAATCCTCGATAGCCAAATTCCCGATTTACCACCCCAGTTCGCCCAAGCGTTACAAGAAAAGGCATTCGCAATTTGGGAAGCATCCCCTTGGGAGTTTTTGGAAGAACAACAAATTTTGTCTATAGAGATTAATAAGTGGGATGTGGGTAAACTCTACGCCTCAGTCATGGGAATGCTGGGGATGGAATATGGAATTTTGTTGTATCGTTCCGAAGATTCCTTAAAACAATTTCGCGCCGCCGTATTAAGAGATGAGGATTCCCAAGGACGTTTAGAAGAAGCATTCCTCAAACAAGATTGTCTGTTTCTGACTTTTGAGCGTAGTGAAGAAACAGATGAATTTGAGGATGAGGGTGATTTAGCAGATCTGCCGTTATCAGAAATTGACCCTACTTTTGGTAATATCCATCCTTTAGAAGGCCTGCGATCTGTTTTGTATGACGAAGAAGCACTGGTGGTTTTTGTAGCTTTAGAGAGCTTGAACCGCTTCATCCGCGATCACCGTCGCCAACTCTATGGAGACTCATTCCCTAGCCTCAACCATCGCTATCGGATTACGCTTCCTCAGTGCAATGAAGCAACTAAAACCGTATCTGTGACTGTTTCTACTATGCCGGAATTGGCAGCGGAATTAGAGGAAATGGCAGGCTTAGATATTGAGGATGGCGATCTGGGAGAATCTTCCTCAGTCTTCCGTTCGTTGAGAGATGATTTAATTCCAGAAGACTCTTTCCTCAGTTTGGGAGTAGTCTCTTGGGAGATGCTGGAGTATTTACGTCAAGGTGTTACCTATCATCCTGTAGGTGAAATTCAACAAGTCGGTGATGGGTTGCCTGTAATTTTAATTCAAACTTCCCGTCCTAGGGGTAAGACGGTAATTGAACATTTAGAAGCCGCTGGCGGATTGAAAGCAATTTGCTTTAATCCGGGAGCAGATCCCTTTGATGGCAATAACTATGACTTGGGTTTATTGCAAACTCAAAATGATGAATTGTTTCTCTTTGGCGAATTTTTAGATGACGACCCCATTCATGTAGAAGCTCGAAAAAAATGGAATCAGCGGTGTAAAAATACCAAGGGCTACTGTGGTCTAATCATTGCTAAAGGACTCACAGGATCGGCTCGTGGCAACCCGCAATTACGAGATATGATGGCTCTATTTGAAGCGCGATCGCTTTCTCCCAAAGATTTAGGCATCGGTACTCTGCAACTTGTACCGCAACTTCAATTTGAATAGTACTGCCTCAAACGGGGATCAATGCTTGTTGATTAACAATTGGAGAATATTGCATAGCCTTGCATTCAGCAATGGCTAAATTTTTGCTTACCCCTTCAGTGCTTTGGAGTACGCAATTTAGTCGGAATTGTGAGCTTAGATAGCACTGCACATACTTAGCTAGATTCAATCATACAGAACTTACGCAACTGTCATAGATTATTGTTGAGGCTGGCAATCTTCAATGGTTATCAGACGAATAGCACTATGTTCCTGGTTTAGATTGAAGTAGAGATATTTTTGAGTGCATCTGTCTACCTGGCGGGAAGCGTTTCAATGTTGGGCCTGAGGTAGTTGACAACCCTAAACTTTATTGCTGCTCTAGAGGAAAAATCTTCTGATTATCGCTAATAGTTACTTACTCAAAACTTTATGAAGTAACTATATTCCGATCCTTTTATGGCGACTTTCGGAAGCAGCGCGATTGTATAAAATAACACAATAAATAAAATATTTGAGTTGGCTTGGGATAGTTTAAATTAGCCAACTTGTTTCTATAACTGCCTTTTTTCTAATTCATGATTTTGTTACTTATCAATCTTATTCATCAAAAATTTAGCCGATTAAATATTACTTTATAATTCTTTTATAAAGTCAGATAAATACTGTTAATTAGCATTTGAATAAAGATTATTTAAATTTTAGCTAGAATAGCAATAATAAATGCACTTAAAAAATATTGAGGTGTACAATATTTTTTATACAGTGATGGTTATTTGCATCATGTTTGCATAGCAAGCAGTTCTTAGAACAGGTCAAAACTACTTTGATAGCTAGAGGAACTTTGGGAATTAAATTTTGATCCCATGAATAGCTCTGGCTCGATCTCTAAGTTGAATCTACCACATCTCTAGGACACTAGCACTTGAGAAATGACCAATCGGAAACCTAAAATTAATGATTGGAAATATTCATTTAATTAAGAAACTCACTGAGCTATATCAGCAGGTGAACACTTTAAAAAATTGCTGGTAACTATAGATGAGTTATGCAGATGTGAATAACATATTCATGTGTTGATTTTCCTATCCAAATTTCGATCGTTAAAAGCAATCTATGTAATCAGAATGTAGTGAAAGTCTACTAAATACAAGTAACAAATCTATTAGAGGATGTAAAAACAAAAATTACCAAAGCCTGAGTTTCAGAAAAATTGAAATTTACGAGTATGAAGTTTGATGAAGGCAACATGAAGAAGTGCGAAAACTCTTCCTACTCTGGAAACATAGCTAGTTAGTGCGAACTTTACCATGAGCGATCGCAAACTACACATACTACTAAAACATCTTTACAAGTCAGGATTTAACAATAATGATGTTCCCACACTTGATTGTGAGATGTTATGGTATTATGTTCTCTCCAGAGTTTTGTAGCGACTGAGTCTAGAGAGAAAAAAAATGCTTTTGATGAAGAAAAATTTGGGTAATCTTTATTTAGTTAACAGCCTAGATACCCATTGATTTCCACAATTTAACTGCTAGCCTTTAGCCACGATACTTTTGCCAATGTAAATTACTTTTACGGCAAGTGTGCGCTATTTTCGCTGTCACAACAGTAACAAATGAATCAAACCTTTTATATTTTATTGGAAAATGAACAAGATTTGAGAAAACTCGCATTTTTAATATTAATGGCATTGCTTGTTTACTGACACTAATTCTAGGAATATTATCTTTTTATTCTTTAGCTTAGATGTCTTTGATGATGTTAATATATAGCAACTAGCATGATAATGACAAATAAAAAGTGGGCCGTCAAACGTATAACAGTTAATCTTGCAGCACAAGAAGCTGAAAAACTGGAACAATATTGTCAGCAAACTGGTAGACCAGCAACCGATGTCATTCGGGAACTGATTAGAAGTTTACCTATATCTGAAGATACTAAAGAACACAGCAAGTAGGAAGGTGTTTGCCAACAATACTTTAAATACTTGTTTGAATTCAGTTGTTACCAAGTAAGTGCTGAGTTACTCATTCCCAAAACTTGAGCTATTCGATCGGGTATTACTCGTTACTCAAAACTCTTGGGAGATAAAAATATGTAATAAAACACTCTTATGCCTCCATAGTAAGAATCGACTGAACATGAGTAGCAAATTCCGACACCAAGACAGTTACAATCTGTAAAGAAACTGAAAAGGAACGACGGAATGCGCGTTGCAATCGTAGGTGCGGGACTGGCAGGGCTAGCAACTGCCGTAGATTTAGCTGATGCTGGCTGTGAAGTACAAATTTTTGAATCCCGTCCGTTTGTTGGTGGAAAAGTTGGTAGTTGGGTAGATGGCGATGGCAACCATATTGAAATGGGGTTGCACGTGTTTTTTGGCTGCTACTATCAACTATTTGACTTAATGGGGAAAGTGGGGGCGTTAGACAATCTACGCCTTAAAGAACATACCCACACTTTTATCAACAAAGGAGGGCGCACCGGTGCTTTAGATTTTCGTTTCTTCACAGGTGCGCCTTTTAATGGCTTAAAGGCATTTTTTACGACTTCCCAACTATCAGTACAAGATAAATTGCAAAATGCGATCGCCTTGGGCACTAGCCCTATAGTTAGGGGTTTAGTAGACTTTGAAGGGGCGATGAAAACCATTCGCAATTTAGATAAAATCAGCTTTGCCGATTGGTTTCGCAGTCACGGCGGTAGTGAAGGTAGCATTAAACGAATGTGGAACCCTATCGCTTACGCCTTAGGATTTATTGATTGCGAAAACATTTCTGCCCGTTGTATGTTGACTATCTTTCAGTTTTTTGCAGTTAGAACTGAAGCTTCAATACTGCGGATGCTGGAAGGTTCGCCCCATGAATATTTGCATAAACCTATATTGGAATATTTGGTAGCTAGAGGCACTCAAGTTTATACCCGTCGGCAAGTGCGGGAAATTCAGTTTCAAGAACAAGGGGAACAAACCCAGGTTACAGGTATAGTGGTTGCCCAAGGTGATACAGAAGAGGTAATTACTGCTGATGCCTACGTCTTTGCCTGTGATGTGCCAGGAATTCAGCGCATCCTCCCGCAACAGTGGCGTAAGTGGTCAGAATTTGACAATATTTACAAGCTAGATGCCGTGCCAGTTGCCACAGTACAGTTAAGGTTTGATGGTTGGGTGACAGAACTGCAAGATGAACAACAACGCCAGCAGCTAAATCATGCAGCAGGGATAGATAATTTGCTTTACACTGCCGATGCTGACTTTTCGTGTTTTGCAGATTTGGCTTTGGCTAGCCCTGCTGATTATTATCGCCCAGGAGAGGGTTCATTGTTGCAGTTAGTGCTGACACCTGGAGATCCGTTTATCAAACAAAGCAACGAAGCGATCGCCCAGCACGTTCTTCAGCAAGTACACGAACTCTTCCCTTCATCACGAGAGTTGAATATGACTTGGTACAACGTAGTTAAACTGGCCCAGTCTCTTTATCGAGAAGCGCCAGGAATGGATGTCTACCGTCCCGATCAAAAAACACCAGTCCCGAATTTCTTCTTGGCAGGAAGTTATACTCAGCAAGATTACATCGATAGCATGGAAGGAGCAACAATTTCTGGGCGACGTGCGGCAAAAGCGATTTTGGAGAATGTGAAGCAATAACGAACCGCACGCAGCAAGAGAGGACGTAGAGGAAGGAAAAAAATGTCAGACTGGCTAGAGCATAGTGTACAGGTCGAAGTTGAGGCTCCTATTGATTTAGTCTGGAGTCTCTGGTCTGATTTGGAGCAAATGCCTAAATGGATGAAGTGGATTGATTCTGTGAAAATATCGCCTGACGATCCAGATATATCTATTTGGAAGCTGAGTACTGGCGGTCTGGACTTTACCTGGAAATCCCGGATTCTCAAAGTTATACCCAATCAGATTATCCAATGGCAATCGATTGATGGTTTGCCCAATCAAGGCGCGATTCGCTTTTACGATCGCCACGGTAGTAGTATTGTCAAAATGACTATTTCCTACGCTATCCCTGGTTTTTTGGGCAAAATCATGGATAACTTGTTTTTGGGAAGAGTTGTGGAGTCAACAATTCAAGCCGATTTAGAAAGGTTTCGGGAATACGCCCTCAAACAGTAATTTCAACCCAAAATTACTATTTGAAAGCCTGCTTCCGCAGGCTTTGCTCGTTACCGAGGGTGAATGTTGGGCTGAAAGCTCTGGAGAGCTAGAAAACTTTCTCCTAAACTGCAATTAGTCAAGTATGGAATAGTACCGTTACTAACGGTAAAAATGCTAGCAGAAAGCTATGCCAAGAATGTAATGGAGTTGTAGGGATTGGTTCTGGGGGCGCTAACAGAGCTTCGATTCGCTGCTCTAAGCGATCGCCTGTTGCTGGCGAACCTAAGGCAGCACAACAAACTTCTGACAATACAGAGGTATTACTAACCACCAAAAGCAGCGATTCTGCTAGTAGTAAGGGGTCTACTTGCGATGCAGCATAACCATCAGCCCGTAGTTCGCGCAACACTAATAATTCTTCCCACAAAGAGTCTGTGTTAGGCAACCACGCGGTACAAGAACGCACCCAACCCAGCCAAAAAAACCAAAATGTGTCTCGGTAATGATAATGACCTTGCTCGTGTGCCAAGACACTTTCTAAATGTTCGCTGGAGAGAGTTTGCAGTAATCCTTGGCTGACTACTAGTTCGGGGTGCCAAAAACCGATTTGACCAGCGAAAAGTGCGCCTGTGTTGAGCAGCCGGATTTGTCTGTCACCAAAATTTACTAAGGGACAGTTACGGGCAGATTCTACAGACTGCCAGCCTTGAAAGGCGTGTTTAATGCATAAAATGCTAAAAAATCCTAAATATATCAAAGCTAGTAGATAGCTACCCCAACCTGTATACATTCCTCCCATTTTTCCTTGGGGGCCCATGCACAGTACAGCGATCGCAGTCATAAATAGCAGCAAGGGAGGAAAAATAAATAAAAATAGCGATCGCCGCCACCTGAGACTCCAATTTCCTTCAGAGCCAACCCAAGTGGATCTTAACCACCAAGCAACTGCTAAAGCAGCCAAAATCATCATTAAATGCATTATTTCCCCTCCCTGGCTTGACGTGCAGCTTGAATGCGTTTGGCGATCGCTTCAATTTGTTGGCTAGCGGTTTCATCGAGACTATCAGCGAAAGCAGCGACCACATCCGGATTGCTCACCGCCAAAAATCGCTGCAATTGCTCGTGAGCTTTAATTACTTCTGCTTGCTGCTTTGTCAGCAATGGTCGCCAATAAAATGCTTTCCCTTTCTTGTCACAGACTAGCCAACCTTTATCAGTCAGGCGGCGCAAAACGGTGGTGACAGAGGTATAAGCTAACTCCCGGTTTGGATCAGACAGAATGCGATCGTGTACATCCTTCACTGTAGCTGAACCCAGTTCCCAGACGATCTGCAAAATTTCTGCTTCTAGGGGGCCTACGGACAGTTGTTTAGGACGGTAGTCGGGTAAAGGAGCCATATCAATAGTTTAGATTTGAGATTGTGGATGAGTGGATTTATGCGAAAATTCTCCTCTCGATTTGTTAGGCTTCGCCTGAGTGCGCGTAGTCGTCAACGCAAAAGAACTCTTCTTCTTTTTTCAGATTACCTTTGATTGAAACTGCGATTTGCCAACCAGGACTGATTTTGGCAAAATCTCCGCAGATTTTTTTGTATGACTAGTCACTTGCGACTATCTGCAATAACTTTTAACTATTGAGAAAAATTATTATTTGGATAGAAAATAGCAATATCTATCTTAGGCAGCATCCTTAACCGTTAGCTTGTTGTTAACCTTTATTTAACTAGCATTCATCACGCTAGAATTTTTAGTAAAATTTATAAAGATTATCAAATGCTTGCATTTCTTATTGACTTCAGTTACAGTCAAAGCAGGTATCTAAAAAAAGCCTGATGTCAAATTCAGGAGATTAAACCTATAAAATAGTAGATACCAAAACTAAAAATTGAGTAGAGCTAGGAAAATTGCCGTATTTTTTGAAAAATACTATCCTGCTACTCAAGTTTAAATATTTATTAACTAAGATTTACTGGTTATTCCGATCGCCTTGCTTTTAATCAGTAAAGGGGAGAGAACGGAGTATCCTAAATTTTGACTAAAATTTTATTTTTTTCTAAGTTAATTGAGAATAATTTGCAATATGCTTTTAACAAGAGCGAGTAGCGATCAAAAATACCTCAAACTTAATTGCTTACTTATAGCAGTTTGGCAATGTATTACAGAGCAACATCAAGCAATCAAAGTAAATTGGCAAAACGGGATTAATTGCTTCAAGTACTTGGTTAAGCAGTCAAGTTCCTCAGCAAAGTCGTATCGCAGTAAAAGTCTGTCTACAGATGTAGAGACAGAGGCTGTAAATGGCTATATGGATGATTTCATTCAAAATTTAAATAATTACTATAATTTTAGTCAAATTTTTAAGTGTAATTTCCGTTACCTCAATAGATTAAGTAAGGTGAAGTTAACACAGTGTAACTATGGCTCTTCAAGGCAGAGTACGCAAGACTATCTTCAGCAATTGACAGTTAATAAACTGTCGAACTATAAGAGATACAAAATTCACTTTAGGAGTACGGAAGCAGTTTTACGACATTTCCCTACCGATATTGTGGAGATTTTATTAACCGGAAATAGGTTTAATAAAAATGAATGTTATAAAGTGGCTACCTAGTTAATGGCAAGAAATGCTGATTGTTTCTTCTTGTTGCATTTATTAGAGACGATTGTAGCCACAAACACAATTTTAGTTTTTTATAAACTTGTCCATAAAATTTAAGAATGAGAACAGCTAAATGAATACCTTTTTTTGTTCCGATTACTCAAAACAAATAGGAGAAGATGTTATTGGTAGCGCCACCAATTACGAAACTTACATTTTAGTTGAGTGTCCTACTCCTTGGACATCAGAAGCCTTTAATTCCAAATGGGTACCTAATAATCTCAAGCTTTTGGTTGAGGAAGTAAAACGCGCTAAACTACCAATAAGATTTCTATTAATTGCTAACGATTTAACTCATAAAGTAGAGCTAACAACCCTTTTAATTTATCAAAAACAAAAGGGATTAACTCAGGGATACTTGAAGTACGAATTTCAGCTACCAAATATTGAAAATGTCGCTGCGGTTGTCAAAAAATTCTTACGGGGTAGTATTTCTGAGTATGAAAAAGAAACAAGTATTACTAGAGATATTTTAGTATGTACCCACGGCAGCCATGATAAATGCTGTGCTAGACATGGTAATCCTTTTTATTTCCATGCTCAAAATACAATTTCTCATTTAGAGTTAGAAAATGTTCGGATTTGGAAATCAAGTCATTTTGGCGGACATCGATTTGCACCAACAATGATAGATTTACCAGAAGGAAGATATTATGGCATTCTTGACCAAGATTCATTCAAATCGATTTTGACCCGTAGTGGAGATAGTCAGTGCTTAAATAAAGTCTATAGAGGCTGGGGTATTTTGCCAGTTCCTCTTCAGATTTTAGAAAAGGAATTAATCCTTCACTATGGATGGGATTGGTTTAATTACAAAGTAGCAAGTAAAATTCTAGAACAAAGCTTAGATAATAATACAGTGCTAGCTGAACTAACTTTTGAAAAAACTACAGGTGCGCTGTATACTTGCCAAGCTAAATTAGTCAAAGATGAAACTAAAACCTTAGAGATTAGAAGTTCTTGCGATGCAAAACAAGCTTCAGCAGTTGTTAAATATACTGTAGCTAGTCTCTGGCTGGAAGCTAAAAAATTTGCATCTTTGAGTGCTTAATTAAGGAAATATCATGGTGCATTATTTATGCATAACGCACCATAGTAAAATTTAAGCTTTGTTGATACATTGAAAGTTATTTAAGTTCCTAACATTTGTAAGTTATGCAACGTCGCATACATTCCTCCTTGTTGGAGTAATTCTTCATGACTTCCTTGTTCTATCAGTTCGCCTCGCTTTAAGACAAAAATGCGATTGACATTACGAATTGTCGATAAACGGTGAGCAATAATAATTGCAGTACGTCCTATCAAAAGCTGGTTTAATGCTTCTTGAATTAAAGCTTCTGTGCCTACATCTAAGCTAGCTGTAGCTTCATCCAAGACCAAAATTTGGGGATTGCGAATAGCAGCCCGTGCAAAGGCTAAAAGTTGCTTTTGTCCGCTAGAAATATTTGTACCTCTTTCTCGCAATTGAGTGTCATAACCTTGAGGTAATAGTTCAATAAACCGATCGATATTAGTTTGTTGTGCTGCTTGTTGAATTTCTGCAAAAGTATATTTGTCTCCTAAGGAGATATTACTTTTAACATCCCCTGCAAATAAAAAGCCTTCTTGTAAAATTACTGCCAAATAACGCCGTAATTCTGCTTGTGGTAAGTCCCGAATATCTATACCATCAACGAGAATGCGTCCTTGGGTGGGTTCGTAGAGGCGACACAACAGCCGAATGATGGAACTTTTACCTGCACCTGTAGGCCCAACTAATGCTACTTTTTCGCCTGGATGAATAGTGAAATCTAAATCTTTGATTACATAATCATCGTCTTTGTAAGCAAACCAGACATGCTCAAAACGGATTTCTCCTAATTGAGGTAAAGTGTTAGGTTCTGGAGATTCTAAATTAGCAACAACCTCGTCTATATAGCCGAATTTAGCATCATAAATGGAGATGCGAGAATTATAGCGATCGCGGATTTCTATCGGTTCATCTAAAATGTTGGTGACTCGTTCAATAGCAGTGAAACCTGCTTGAATCACCGTGAATTTTTCTGCAAAATTCCGCAAAGGATCGAATAACTGTTGGGCATATAAAACAAATGCCGATAAAATCCCAAAAGTAATACTTTTACCCAGCAGCAACCAACCGCCTAGAACTAACACAGATGCGATCGCAACTAAGCTAATCCACTCTAAAATGGCGGAAACTGCTGAATCGTAAAAGATGGTTTTATCGATTTGCTGTTTGTAACGCTTGTTGGTATTGCGGAACAATTCACTATTAAACTTCTCTCGCCGGAACAATTGCACTACGTTAATTCCAACGATATTTTCTTGCAGTTGGGAGTTCAGCGTTGAAAGTTCTTCTCGTGCTTTGTAATTCGCTTGGCGATACTCTTTTTGCAAGTACACAACTACCAAGCTGATGGGTAACAGCATCACCAACAACAAAGATGCAAGTTCCCATTGCAGAGAGAACATCAAACCGATAATCACCAGCATAGAAAACAAATCGGATACAATGCCGATTGCCCCAGTAGAAAATACATCTCCTAAAGCTTCGACATCGCTGGTGAGTCTGGTAATTAATTTACCAACAGGTGTCCGATCGAAAAAACGTACAGATAAAGATGTTACATGATGAAATAAATCCTCACGAATCACCGCAGTGATTTGTTGTCCTAGCTTCTGTACGAGATAACCTTGAAAACCTGTAAATATCAGTCTGATAGTAATAGCGATCAGTAACAATCCTTCGATGATATTTAGCCCTTGCATCAAAGGACGATTCCTGAGAAACTCATAAACGCTGGGTTCTTTGCGGATGAGCGATATAGCCTGCCCAATTAATAGTGGTTGTACAGCATTAGCTAAAGCGATCGGTACGAGTAAGGACATTGACAGCAATAGCAGTTTTCCACTACGACGGGCGTAAGGTACTAAGCGCAAAAATAACCGCCAGTCATTGTCACGCCGACGGTATTGTGTGTAAGATTTTTTGAGGGATGGGTAGGTGCTCATAGTAAGAGCATTATAATGAACTACCTACACAGTTCGCTACACCATTTGGGGGGTTTCTATTGTTGTATTTGTGGTTGCCGATTGAGCGATCGCAGTAATTTTCCAGATTACCTTGACTAACAGCTATTAAAGAGAATTTTCTTCCATTCTCAAAAATATTGTCGCAGCTATGCTTTGGTTAATTATCCTCAGTTTCAAAACTGCACCTTGTATAAATTAAATAATTCCCCTGATTGCCGGGTGATAATTTTAGCCCCAGCAGCTTTAATTGTTTTTTCCCACTCAGCTATAGACTCAAGAAATACTTCTGCGCCTAAATAAGTTTCCAGAACAGCCCAATCTTCTGCTAGAGGCTGTTCGGGATTGAGGATGTCAAATACAAACTGTCCGCCATATTTTAATACCCGCTTGACTTCCAGCAAGACAGCACTCCAATATTCCAAAGGAAAATAGCAGCTAAATCCTGTGGCGATCGCTAAATCAAACCGATCTGCGGCATAGTTTAAATGATGAGCCGGGCCTAACTCCACACCTTTAAACAGCTTGGAGTTTAACTGGGAACCACGGGAATTCAGCGTATCTCTGGCTACAATGCTAATTTCTTGACCGTAAAAGTATGCTTGCCAATCGCGCCAAGGATAAATCAAAAAGCTGACACCGCAACCAATGTCTAAACAGTGCTGATTCTTTTGCGGTTTAGCAATTTCCCAGAAGCAAGAAGCAATTCTTCCTGGTAACGTGCCAGTAATCCAATCTCGAAATATTGGCATTTCCTGCACTTCTGTCGGTAAATCAAACGGTTGATTTTGATACTGGCGGTTAAAGCGATACGCAACTTGAGCGATTCTTTCCTGCCATTTGTCTGAGTGATGGCTAGAGGTGGTGTATGGAGTTTGGGAAGGCTTTTTAGACATGCGATGCTGTACTAGTTTTTCAAGGCTTTAGTCAAGTTATAGTGTAGACAAAGCCTCAGAAGTAGTTTTAACGCACTAAAATTAATCCAAACGCATCGGCAAGTGCGAAAGGCAAAAATAACTGTCAATGATTTTCAGATCGACAAAATTGTATGTAATATGCTTGGAAGAATGGGGAAGCGCTCATAGTTAGAGCATCATATTGATTTTTGTTGTTGACACCATGCCTGAGATAGAAACTTTGCGACTGCGATTGAGGCACTTCACGCTAGATGATTTCGATGACCTGTTGCGCATCTACACTGATACAGAAATCATGAAGTATCTATCGCCAAGAACAGCAGAACAGACGCAGAACAGCTTATGCAATCATATTCGGCAATGGCAAGAACACAACTTAGGGATGTGGGCTGTAGTAGACAAAGCAACGGGTAAGATGATTGGTCGTTGCGGACTCGGTTTTTTGGCAGATACCCCAGAGGTGGAACTAGGTTATGTATTTGACAAGTCTTATTGGAACATGGGGCTGGCAACGGAAGCGGCGCAAGCGACGTTAAAATACGGTTTTTGGGAAGCGAAATTAGAGCAAATAGTAGCGATCGCTCATCCAGAAAACATTGCTTCAGTGCGGGTAATTGAAAAAGTCGGTATGAAATACCAAAAACATACCCGTTATTACAGCCACGATGTAGTTTACTACACTCTCCCCCGTGCAGAATGGCAACCTAATGATTCTTTATATGTGTTGCATTAGAGGAATGAAAACATAAAGTAAAAAGCCCACATTTGTGGGCTGCAATTACTTACAAGCTGAAGAGGTAGCCTTTATTAAACCTTAGCTTTCTGTAATACTTCTGGTAGTAATGCATCATCTAGTTCGCTAGAAAGGTAATTAACTTGAGGTTGGGATAACAGATTCGAGCTACTTTCTTGAGTATCTTGCATAGAGGTGATTGGAGATTGAGTTAAAGATTGGCTCGATTCCTCAGGATTCAGCGAAACATCTTCTACTGCTGGCATGATATCAAAAGATATTTCTGAGTCTTGGAAAAATAGAGAAATCACCATATCGTTAAAATCTAAGTCTCCTCCTTGAGGCAGATCTTCAAAGCCCCAGGTGTTATCTCCTAATAGGCGAATGTGATCTACTTTATCTGGATTGGCTTGCCTATAAATAAAGTAGACTAGCGAGTCATTATTAGTATTGTCATCAAGTAGCTGGGCTATTGTGCCGTTAGCAATGATGTAAGGTACGTACAAATATCCGCCTTGCCACTTAGCACTCACACCCTGACTATGGCGATCGAAGCTGATACCATAAGCTTGACTATTGCGAATGGCAGCCAGAGTATAACCCGCATCTCCTGGATTAAACGACTGACCAGTGGTGGGATCAATAACCGTACCTTGAGGATTTTCAATGCGGTAGAAGCCTACAGTGTTATTAAAAGCAGCTTCACTCTTGATAATTGGGAACCGAGCAATTAGGGTTTGCCCAACATAATCGCTCAAATCTACGATCTCACGCTCGTGTTGACCTTGAAGGCTAGTTCCAATCGGTGCTTTCGAGTCATTTTGGCTAATTGTCAGCGTTATATTCCCTTGGCTATTATTAGCAAGTTGGTCATTAAAGGTGAGTTGTAAACTATTGAGATCTATACTGCTAACTTGCAACACGCTTCCACCATCTTGGTTTGAACCGAACAGAACTTTATAAGCTTGGGTGGGATCGTTAATGACATCATCTGTACTGCCATCTTGAATTAGGTAGAAAGATAAGAACTGTCCGGCAATGTTTTTTAGAATACGTGTAGGATTGGGAACAAAATCATCAGGAAGCACGGAGAAAATTACCTGAGCGCGTAGTAGAGCTGCTTGCAAGTAGCCTGGAGAATTGGGAAATAAGTCGCCAATGCGTCCTTGAGCATCATCGACAACAAAGAAACCGACTTCGTTAATTACCTTTTGTTGGACATTTTTACCTGTTAAGGTGAACTGCAAACTAGAGTTCTCGAAATCGCCTTTGCGTTGCAGTATGTTGGCCACAGGTGCAGACAGTTCCAAACTAGGTGTAGTCTGGTTAACGATTAGGCGGAAGGTTGTGCTAGTTTGGGCATTACGCTCATCAGTGGCGGTGAGCCGAATTTCTAACGTACCTATATCTGCAAAACTAGCCTTACCAACAAATCTCAGATTTACAGCATCAAAAGATAACCATTTAGGAAGCGGACTACCATCAGCAAGGGTAGCAGAGTAGGTCAGGCTATCACTTCTAGGCGCACCAGTATTATCCTCATTCGATCTATCTTCTGGATCGATATCTCCTTGGGAAACATCATCATTCAGAAACATATCGGCATCATCAAAGATATTCCCAGGTATTTCAATAGTAAATTCTTGTTGCTCATTGATGGCTTGGTCAGCGATCGCTTGTTTTACTTCTGGAGCTTTGTTTGTCAAACTAAATACTAATCGAATGATGCTGCCGTCTTTGAGATTAATTAATTCTAGGCTGCCGTCTTTACTGGTGCCATTGTGAGTGTACTCTAAGATACCATTGCGCAAATCTATTCCCCGCAACAGTACAGGATTGTCACTATCGAAAGTTTGGGTCAGTTTTTGAGTGACTTCATCAAGCGTGAAGGTTAATTCACCTTGTTCCGGTAGTTTATATAGACTATAGATATCTGCTTCTCTAGTTTCTAAGTCATCAATAATCAGGATGTCACCTCGAACCCAGTCAATAATCTCTTCGTTAACTGTGGTTTGGGGCTGTTGAATTTCGTAAGCACCTAAGTCAATCTTATTTCCACTCAGGCGATCGCTACCTCGTCCATCTACTAATATCGCTTCACCAGTATTGCCATCTGCATCCAAATCTCCTAAATCAACCGGACGCAGTCCATTTTCTCCTTTGTCCTTGGCTGGACTATTCAACAACAAGGGATAAACCCAAGCATAATTAATCTCTTGCAGAGGTGCTAATTGCGGATCGACATTCAGCACGCCGTTACCTGTGACGCTACCATCTTCAACAATATTGCTACCTAAAGTGAGGATTTGTGCTTGGTTTTGATTAACCACATCTGTAGATACAGGAGTTCCGCCGATGGGAGTGGTGGTATTTTTGGCAATAATGCTATTTGCTAGTAAGAGTTGTCCGCCTTGGAGATGAATTCCTGCACCGTTTGTAGTTGGGGAATCGTTAATCGCACGATTATAAACTAAGGTGCTGTTGAACATGTTAATGTTGGAGCGATCGCCATAGATTCCTCCTCCCTGTTGTGTAGTTTCATTCAAGGTAATGGTGCTATTAACAATACTGGCATTGCCGCTAACAATGCTAATTCCGGCTCCGGTTTGGGCTAAGTTCTTAAGAATCGAACTATTTTCTACGATTAATTGTCCTTGATTCATCGCGATCGCACCACCAAACAGCGCCGCTGCGTTATGGTTCATTTCGCCGTCAATCAGGCTAACTTTGCCGCCTTCACTGAAGATACCACCACCTGTACCAGCACTTTCAAGCTCGAAGCTGGGTTTACCATTTTCAATACTGATGTATGCGCCTGCAATATTGTCATTAATTGTACTAGAACGCAAAGTGAATGTACCAGTGTTATAGATGCCGCCACCTTTGCCTGTGGTGGTATTGCGGTCGATGTCAGTAAGATTTAAACTGAGAGTACCGCTGTTAGCGATCGCTCCACCAGCTTGGACTGCTGTGTTTTGATATATACCGCTATTTTCAATAGTAATGGTTCCCTTGTCGTTCCAAATCGCTCCGCCAAAATTACCAGCTTGGTTGTGGTTGAGGGTGGTGTTAGTAAGGCTCAGGTTTTCTTTGTTCCAAATTGCCCCACCATTATCTGTGACTTTACCACCTGTCAGTCCAATACTAAATAACTCTACCTGACTCTGTTGATTGGCGTTACCATCATCTATGGTGAAAATTCGATGTTGCTGATTGCCACTGATAATCGTAGCAAACTCACCTTGACCGCTAAGAGTTAGGGATTTATTGATGAGTATTTCCCCTTGCGTTAGCTTAATTACTTGTTTGTTCAAGCTCGAAGCAAAGGCAATGGTATCACCATCTTGAGCTAAACGAATCGCTTCTCGTAAACTAACATCACCAGAGCTAACATCACCATCATCTTCATCAGTTGCATTATCAACTATCCAATTAGCAACTTCTAAAGTGAAAGTATCATCTAACTTATATCCCTGATTATCAGTAGCAGTGACTTTGATATACAGCAAGCCAACATCTTTAGCAGTAGGTGTACCACTAAAAGTTAGCGTTTGAGAATCGAACGTCAGCCAGCTAGGAAAAGGAGAACCATCATCGAGAGTTGCAGTGTAGGTAAAATCAGGATCAGATTCAAAATGGTAATTAAAGGGAGTATTGGGGCGAATTTGTCGATCGATAAAGAAATTATGGTCAATGCGTAAATAGAATTTACTACTTACACTTGCGCCACTTTCATCTGTAGCTGTCACCTGAATTTCTAGTAAATTCAAATCGCGATCGCTTGGTGTTCCCCAGAACACGCCTGCTTCTGAATCAAACTTCAACCAAGTTGGCAAAGGTGTACCATCAGACAGTTCAGCTTTGTAAGTTAGTTTGTCACCTACTTCCCAATCAGCATCATAAAAGGTGTCTCCCGGTAGAGCAAATTCAAACTCTTCATTTTCAATTGCAACTTGCTCTTTGATAGACACACTAAGTATTGGGGCAGTATTGTTGATATTAATATCAAAACGAGCCGGAGAGCCTTGGGTTTGATTTAATATTTCAAAGCTGTCTTGTTTATGACTACCGTTATGGATATAGACTAGCTCGCCGCGACGCAAATCTGCATTACTGATTAAGTCTGGATTAGGATCGCTTAAGCTGCGGGTAATTTTACGAGTTTCACCATCAATAATAAATTCAATTATGCCTTGACTGGGCAGCTGGTTAAAAGCGAAGATGTCCTCATAATTATCACTGGTAATACCAGAAATTTCCCAAATTTCTCCTCGCTCTAAAGAAATTTGTGCCACTGGTGCGATCAACACTTTTTCTATAGGTAGAGATTGAAGACTTAGCGGTTGTATTGATTCTGCGAGTACGGGTGTAGTTAATGTTGTTGTAGTTGGTGTTGCTGCTAAGGCTGCTGGTTGAACTGCTAGTAAGGTGGTCGGTGCTGCTAAGGCTTGAGTTGCATTATTCGCTCCAGGTTGATATTCTTGTGCACCAATATCAACTGTGCCATCATAAACACGTTGTTTACCGCGCTGATCTACAGGTATGGGTTCATTGGTATTGCCATCCCCATCCAGGTCAAAAGTGTCTTTTGGCACATAATTATTATTGCCTTTATTGACAGCCGGACTATAGGGATTATATATGATTGGCACATAAAAGCTGGCACCAAATTTTTCAACTCGAATGTTTTCCAAAGCAGGGTCGCCATATACCCAATTAGATTGGAATATATTTGGGCTGTAATCGATATTGAATCTATAGGGACTGTTAATTAGGTTATTTGTGATTACAGCATTTGCGTCTTCCGGTTTAAAAACTACTGAATTAATGTAGTTACGCAGGTAGAATATCTTATCATCGCTGTTGTTGCGGTTGCTTAAAATGATGTTGTTAGCAATGATAGTTGTATCTCTATCTTTTGGTTGCGTTTTTCCTGTATAGCTAATAAATAGCTGTATATCTTTAGCTCCCCCTTCATTGCCACCATTACCAACAATTGTGCTGTTTTGAATTGAGACACGGTAACTTGCAGAATTTTCCTCATCGGAGTTAATACCAGATATAAAATTAGCAAAATTAGAGGCAATTACACTATTGTTAATAAACAGATCGCGAATATTATTAATGCCACCGCCTATATCCGACGTGTTACCTGTTACTACGCTATTAATTAGATTGAGACTGCCATAATTAAAAATACCTCCTCCTTTACCTGTGGCCTTTCCACCTCGTAATACACTATTAATAATGTTAAGAGTACCTCTATTATAGATTAAACCACCATTATCCGCTTTTCCTTCTGTCAAAAATAGGTTTTTGAGAGTGAGGGTTTGGTAAGATTCAACGGTGAAAATGCGGTTTTGATTGCTGCCTTTAATTTCAACTTGCTGAGTTCCTCCATCAATGGTAACAGGTTGCCTAGTAGGCACGTAAGAAATTTCGCGCGTCAGTTGAATTTGCTGAATGGCATTAGCAAAGGTAATGAGATTAGAATTAATGCCAGAAGTTAAATTTATAGCTTCACGTAGAGTTAAATCTCCAGGCTCAAAGTTACCATTTTCTTCATCACCACTATTATCTACTACGAACCACCGAGTGTATTGTGTTTTTCCGGTTACATTTTCGGTATTGTTTTGGTTTCC
The DNA here is from genome assembly GCF_963875125.1 of Calothrix sp. NIES-2098. Lineage (NCBI taxonomy): Bacteria > Bacillati > Cyanobacteriota > Cyanophyceae > Nostocales > Calotrichaceae > Calothrix > Calothrix sp. NIES-2098. The sequence goes on along the minus strand of NZ_CAWNKJ010000001.1, from coordinate 4,330,446 downwards.
CTTCTGGCTTTCTTGCCCGGATATTCCACCAGTTTTTGAATTTTTTTGATAGTTATTTGCACTACTATAGATACGAGCAAAATAACTAAAATCTCCAGATATGACTTTAACTTCTGAACCAAAATTGAGAGTTGCTTTAGTGAGTTGGTTGTTATCAGATATTGCTTCTAAAGTAGCCGATGAATCACCTTTAAGTTTCTTATCTATCCAACTGAAAATTGTGGTGTCTTCTGGTCTTGGCAATCCTTGACGATATGCATAAGCATCAGCCTTACTTCTAACATCTGATTGACGAGTTGTGATTGTCACTGCTTCTGGAGCTTTAAAAATGCTATTACTACCGATATTAGTGTTAGCATTTAAATTGGTTGCGATTTTAGCAGTGGCTCTGGTAGTCGCGGCAAGAGTTTTGCTTTCTGCATCTGCTTTAGCAAAGATGTTTGAAGAACTATCTTGGGCTTTTATGGAAATTTTCTTTCCTTCTACTTGAGCATTACTACTAATATCAGTTTTAGTCAAAGAATCTATAATGATTTCTGCCTGAGATTGGTTGGTAGAAACTCCGCCCGTCAAAATTTCTTGTCGTGATTTAACATTAAAATCACCAATATAATCTGCATCAATAACTATTGCACCAGCAGCAATCAGTCGGTTGTTTAATCCTAAAGAAGTATTTGTTCGATTGTACTCTCTTAGGATTACCTGTGTACCACCATCAGCTGCTACACCTGCTGCACCTCCTAAAGCAATGACAGTATTACTTTCATTACTGTCATTATCTTTGGTGCGGTTATTGCTCGTACTCCGCAGAGAAATATTGCCTGATGTAGAATTCAATTGCACATTGGTTAATGTTTCTACAGTCACATTATTTGTAATATCTACTTTTGCCTCTGCCGAACCTTTGGCTAAAAGTCCACTGCTACCGCCAGTTGCATTAGCATCAACGGGGTTGTAAGACTGAGCCAACAAATCAATATTGCGTCCTGCTTTAAATTGCACATTATCTTTAACTTGAGTCTTTTGAGTCACGTTAATAGTCGTTTTAGCACTTGCCCCAGTCAAAGTTCCCCCTAATGAACCATTCGAGGATGTAGCAGTAGCAGCTACCTTTGCTTGGTTATTAGCGTTGGCTGTACCAAAGTCGCTATTACTTAGATGGTTATTGAAAGATGCGATTTCAATATTACCGACTACGTCAAAAATACTACCTTGCCCGATTGTGACTTCAATTGTGGGTTTCCACTCAACGGTTGCTGTTGATTGACCTCCAGCAACTCCTAAACTGAGATTTGCTCCCCATGCTTCTCCTTGAATGCTGCCATTGGCAAATGCTCTGACTACAGCATCTTTATTTAGATAAATTCTGGCATTATCGCCAATCCAAGCTTTGACAGTGGGAGTTGCAGTAATATTAGTTAATGAACCACTACCATTGGCAACACCTGCGGTTGCTCCAGTCGTATTTCCTTCTAAGGTATTGTTAGCGATCGCTCTAACTACTAAATCTCTAGGACGTTGGTTACTATCGGTACTACTGCCAATTTTGATGCCATTATCTAAATAAGCTTCAGTAGATCCAGTTTCTTTCAGGTCAACTTGAACAATTCCCGCCGCTAAGACTCCTGCTGCACCTCCAATCGCAAAAGATTTAAGCGTAGAGTCACTCGTTGCATAGACATCAACATTGCCAGCTTTAGCAATTTCAACGTTAGAACCGATATAGGCAGTTGTCTTGTTATTAGAAGTAATATCGAGTTTTGCTCCTGCACCTCCTATTGCTCCTGCACCACCAACATAGGCTTCGACAGTGCCCGATTTTACAACACTGTTGGCATTGATAGATAAATTTGAACCCACTGTTAGATTAACTGTTCCGTTAGCATAGGCTTGAGTAGTTGTATTAATAATGTTGTTACAATAAACACCTCCTACGCCAGCAAATAGGCCACCCCCTAAACCACCGACTTTGTTGCTAAAATTGGTGGTCTGTTCAGCCTTGATATCTAAACTAGTTCCTGACTGGATCTTGGCGCTATCAGTAACGTAAGCCTCTACAGTACCATTCACGTCATTTTTGCTAACAGATCCACCTAAGCCAACAGCACCTAGACCAACTCCCACACCAATAGCCTTGGATTCTAAATTAGAAGTTCCTTGAGCAGCAATCTGGACATAAGTACCTGCTTTGAGAGAGCTAGTATTTTCTACAACTGCTTTGGTATTGCGATTAATGTTGTTAGTAGTCAAAGCAGCTCCAGCAGCCCCACCACCCGATACAGCTGCCCCTCCGGCTTTAGCGATAATAGTGGCATTATTTTCATCCCTAACTGTAATATCAGTACCAGCCTCAATCACAGCGTTACCACCAATGCGGACTGTGACGGGATTGCTAATTTCATTAAGAGATACAGAAGCACCAACCGAAGCTACAGTGTCTCCTGCGCCACCAAGAGTTAGGGCTTCAATCTTGGCAATAGATTGAGCAAAAACAATTACAAAGCTTGATTTACTGCTAACTGTTCCGCCGTCAATATATGCTTGTACACCATTACCACTAATTTTGTTGGTGGCTAAAGCTGCCCCTACTGCTCCAGTCCCTGAAAGAGCTACACCACCAGCAATAGCAGATATCTTACTGTTTTCAAGAGCATTAAGTCTCACTTGTTGGGTGGCAGTAACCTTGGCTTGATTGGTAATATAAGCTGCAACAGGTAAGTTAATTTCATTGAGAATAACAGACCCACCAGCTGCAAAAGTTCCGGCTCCTGCTCCCCCTATACCAATCGCGTTAATCTGCCCTGAAGATGTGGCCATTAATTCAACTTGGCTGGATTTTGACTCAACAGTGGCATTGTTAATATATGCCTGTACACCATCGCCACTAATTTTGTTGGTTGCCAAAGCAGCGCCTACTGCACTACCACCTGCTCCAGCTACACCACCAGAAAGAGCAGAAATATTACTATTTTGGGTTGCTGACAGGAGAATATTACTACTTGCAGTTACCTTAGCTTGATTACTAATAAAGGCCGCAACAGGTAAGTTAATTTCATTGAGAACAACAGAACCACCAAGTGCAAAAGTTCCTGCTCCTGAACCACCTACCCCAGCTGCCTTAATTTCTCCTGAAAATGTAGCAGTTAATTCTACTTTGCCTGATGTTGACTCAACAGTTGCTTGATTTATGTATGCCTGAATCCCGTTGCTCTTAATCTTATTAGTTGCAACGGCTGCTCCTACTGCACTATTACCAGCACCTGCTATACCACCAGACTTCACAGAAATATTGCTGTTTTGAGTAGCGATCAAACTAATATCTTTAGATCCAGTAACTTTAGCTTGGTTACTAATAAAGGCAACAACTGGCAGAGCAATTTCATTCAGTACGACAGAACCACCCAGGGCAAAATTACCTGCTCCTGCTCCGCCTATGCCAGTGGTTTCTATCTTGGCTGATGACTGGGCTTTGATGGCGATCGCGTCTTTATTGGATGTTACTGTGGCATTGTCGATGTTTGCTTGTATGCCTCGCGCCCCATCATTGCCAATTAAGTTTTTGACTACAGTTGCCCCAACTGCTGCCTGACTTGAGCCAGCAACCCCTCCACCCAAGGCTTGAATGGTGGATTTATCAGTTGCTTCTAAGGATAGGCTGCCTCCTGTAACAGTAACTTGAGATTGATTGCGAATACTGGCTAAAACTGGGTTATTAATGTTGTTAATAGCAACCGAACCACCTAAAGCAAAGTTATTCGCACCACTACCACCAAGAGCAATAGTTTCTATATTGCCTGTAAATTGGGCAGTGGTACTGCTGGTGTATGTTTTAATAACTGAGTTGTCAATATAAGCCTGAACCCCTTTATTGTTATCACCGATTTCATTAATGGCAACCGCAGCACCAATAGCAGCTGTTTGCGCTCCAGCAATACTACCTGCTAAAGAGTTAATGCTTGATTCGTCTTGAGCAGTTAGAGTCAACGTGATTGCATCAATTGGAGTGGGGTTAGTAGTCGTCGCCAACAGATCTTTAATATGTGCATCTACTCCATTTTTAATGACGTTAATGGAAGCAGAACCTGCTAATCCTGCTTCTTTACCTCCACCTACACCAACAGACTTGCTTTCAATCTTGCTTTTAGCGTTAGCCTTGATACTCAGGTCTTTGACAGTAAGTTGGGTTTGCGAGCCTTCTACTCTGGCAGTTGTAGTGCGATCGCTACTGTTATAAGCTGCTGCTGCGCCCAATCCATTGGCAGAACTCGCCCCAATTGCACCTGCGATAGACTGAATAAAAGCTGTATCAGTAGCATTAATTGTGATTTGGGGTAGACCTTGCGACCCGTTAGCCTTGGAATCTAAAAAGGCCGCATCAGTTTTACCTGTAATCAAATTAACTGCGAGCGTTCCAGCAGCACCCAGCCCTTGGTCTCCTGTGCTAATCCCCAGCGACCCAACATAACCACGAATCTCAGAGTTATTGGTTGCAGTTAGGTTGATGCTAGTTAGTCTTGTTCTTAAATCGGATCGATTAATGGTTGCAGTAACCGAGTTATCAACTTTATTGAAGGAAATCGCTGCCCCAAATCCTGCTTTACCACCTAATCCTAAAGAACCAGCGATCGCAATAACTTTCGACTCATCCTTAGCATTGACATTGATTTGAGAACCCTCAACTGTTCCACGGACGCGATCGATGAACGCAGTCGTTTGATAATTCATAAAGTTGAGGGAAACTGAACCTGCTACCGCTACTCCATTTTGATTAGGTGCGCCTGATCCACCAGCAGTAATGGAAATAATTCTAGCTCGGTTGTTAGCGTTGACCGCCAGTTGTCCTTGGATTGACTCTAATCTGTCTGCATTACCAAGCAGAAAGGAGAATTGAGGTGCGGAGAGATCGATCGCTTTTCCTGCCTTAGCGTCATCAAGAGAAGCAGCTAATTTAATAAATTGCCTTTCATTAGGATCAACAATTACATAATAGGTTTGTCCATCGCTTAAACCACCAATGGAGGAAAAACCTGTTTCATAGTAGACAACTGCATATCCAGTGGAAAACCTATGATTACCCAGGTTGATTGTATCGTTATTAAAATCTACTACTTTTTGAGGATCAAAAGTCTCATTAATAGGAATAATTTTATTATTACTATTCACGTAGGCGCGGGTTGCACCATTGAGTGAGTTACTGGCAAAAGAGCCAGCAATTCCGGCTGAGTTACCTTGTTGAGATGAAGCAAAAGCAACAGAGCCAGCTAGAGAGAAGAAATTGGTATCATTGTTGCTATTAACATCAATTTGTGAGGCAATAATGCTGTCTTGAGCATCATTAGCAGAAAAATCATTAATATAGGCAAAAACGTTATCTGTAATTGTGTGAATTGACACATCTCCAGACACACCTAAACCGAATTTTCCTTGATTGCCTTGGTCGTTACCGATCTTACCGTTGCTGTTAGAAGCTTGAGCCTGACTTGGCACAGATTGTCCTTCTAGAACATCATCACTAACACCAGACGCTTGTTTTTGAATATCACCAGCTTTTTCGGCATCTGTGCTACTCTGATAAACAATACTGGCAGCCAAAGAAATATCAAAATTATCCCCATCATTCTTAGCTTGAACCTTTAAAGCTCCTGCTAAATTCAGTACAGTTTGACCAGGAGTAACAGGTGTAGGGGTGCGATTAAATTTACTACTGTTAAGGATATTAGTTGTTTGCTCATCGGGTACTCCAATCAAAGCAAAGGTGTTGCGATCCATATCTGTAATCGCAACAGAAGCACCGATACCCACATTTTGACCTAGTAATGCCCCACCAACAATGTTCCAATAGTTGGTATCATCCAAAGCATTAACTGTTAGAAATCCTCCTGTAACTTTAGCACCAGAAGCGACTTGCGCCATTGTTACGCTATCGTATAAATTAACGGCAACTGTGCCATTAACAGCAAATGTCTTACCACGACTGCCAGAATAGACAAAGTTTACACTAGTGATTTTTGTAGTGGCATCAACCGTTAAACCACCATAAATTCCTGTATTAATCAATGCTCCACTATCAACTTTGGCAATAGTGATATTATTAAATAAAGAACCGTAAATTGACCCCCCTACACCACCATTATCGTTAGCACCACCCACAGGTTTAAAGGGATTACCTGTTACGTTAACAAATGTACCTGTTGTCAATGCCTTGACATTTACACTTTGGTTATCACTACTGTAGTTGCTGTCTTGGTTAATCTTGGCACCAGAATTAATCAAAGTTTCCGTTGTGTTGTCAAATTTGAAAAAGTTGATAGCGCCAGCGATTCCTAACTTGTCTGATTCAGAACTGGCTTTAGTCCAAGAGTTCCAGGGTTTTTTAGCACCAGGTGCAGAAAAATCAGTGGTTGGGAAAGATTTTGCTTCTACAAAAGCACCCATGTAATCTGGTAAAGCGTAACCTCGTTGTGATGCTTCTTGGAATCGTTGCTCCCGAAGTTTCTTTGAAACTTCATTAGGATAAGTGATATTTAAATTACTAAATTGGTCAAATATCAAGGGATAGTATGTTTTTGATTCAATGCTTATAGCTTGTTGTGCATCAAGTTGGGAATTTCCTTCTATAACAGTCTGAACATTGTTATTGTAAAGGCCTAAACTTATTGCTGTACTAACTGCTGTATCTTTATTTGCACCCTCTTTTTTCTCAATTCCTGAAGCAGCACCTATTGTTGGTACGTCAATTTGTTCTGCTTTAATGTCTATATTTTTTTCAGACTTCAAAATGGCTGTGCTGCCAATTGTCACCTGCACTTTATGGTCAGTACTGCCAACAGCAAAAGATCCTGCTAATGACCAGTCAGAATTGGAATTTGACGATCCTGCTTGTCCAGTGAATACTTTATCTGTAATCTTATTTATTCCTGGAGTTTTTTCTTGTAGAAACTTCTTGATTTTCTCGGAAGAACGCAGCGCAGGAACTAAAGTTTCTTGGAAGTTGATAATTTTATCTAGTAAACCTCCACCACCAATTCCAACTTCTGCTGTATTACTTTCTTCACTATTTAATTTGGCACGAATACCAATACCAGTAGTAACATTTTCCAGTTCTAGCTGATGTCCTTTCCCAAATTGACCAAATTCGATCGCTCTGAGATCGATAGCTTTTCCGGTTTTGGCATCTTCTAGAGTCTTAGCTAATTTAACCAAACTAGGTTGATTAGCATCAACAATAACGTAGTAAGTGTTACCATCTACTAAGTTACCAATGGAACGATTAGTGCTGTATATATCGTTGGGGTCATGATTGCGATAAATGGCGCGATCGCCTGTCCTCCACTGATGAGCCTCACCTAAAGAAATCGTATCTCGATCTACATCAACTGCATTATTTGGAGCAAATACATAGACGTTCTTTCCTGCTCCTTTGGCTTTGGCCGTAATTTGACCATTAACTTCAGCGCGAATATCCGAGTCAGCAACGCCTACACTCAGGGTTAAGCCAAATTGTCCATCTTCATAACTGCCTGTTTCGGCTGCGGTAGCATTATTATTAGTACCTAATGCTGTAATATTTACATTACCATTGGAGGTGATGATAGCGTTTTTGGCAACAATTGTGTTTGAAATTGCTTTTGTTTGAGCAGTAGCAATTGAGATTGCCTTAGTTTGATTATCTATTGGTGCTTGTCCTAGATTACGAGAGACACGAGCTTTAGAACTAGCAATTGTTGTTGCATTTGAGGTAAGTTGAACATTGCCAATAGAAGAAATGTATACTCCTTCACCAACTAAAGTTTTAGCTGTTGCTTCTGACAAAGCTAAAACTATACTGAACTGATTAGTTATTGTTGAGCCATCTTTGATAGTTACAGCAACAGTACTATCTGCTTGAGCAGTACTGGTAATTTTGACTTCCCCTGTACTATAAATACGAGAATAATTACCTAAATCAACAATTGCTGTTGAGTTTTGTGCCTTAATAGCTGCGGGAATATCTGCTAACAAGTCAGCAATCAAACGAACTGCTTTTCCTGCGTTCTTTTCTATAACAGAAACTTGCTCACCGGATAACCCTTTAGCTTGAGCATCAAGGATAATATTGTTACCATCTAAAACTGACTTAGTACCAATAGAAATTTTGGCATCATTGAATGTACCAAAACCACCAAAACCAGCTAAGAGATCAGTAAGATTGCGTTCATCTACCACCAAAAACTTTACATCACCACTTTTGTAGCTCGTATTTGTGGATGATGATGCTATAATTTCAGCATTTTGCTGGATATCAATGGTGACACCTGAAAATGTGATAGAACCAGAATCTCCAGAAGAACCAAATTCCTCAGAAACTTGTCGAGTTGAAATCGTCGCTCCTTCTTGAACGGTGATCTTTTCAGCTTGTATATCTAGATTCCCGCCTTGAGTTAATAGAGTGGTATTAGCATTAAAAATAACCGTATCTGTGCCTACACCTCCATTAATACTAAAGTTGACAGCTTTAGATAATTGCTTGAAACCATTAACGAAAGTGATTTTGTCATCAGCAACAGAGCTAAAAGCATTCAATCCTTGAAACAGTAAAGATTTGCTCTCATCTGTATTAATATCAATCTTAGATATTGAGCTTAGAGCAACTTTCACCGTATTAGCATCAATTCTTGTAATTGCACTATTGTAAGAATTGTTGGTTTCTTTTTGAAAGATAATTTGTGAGTTTTTATCCTGTATATAAAGTTTACCATCAGCACGAATTTCAAGATTTAAATCACTAGATGGATTTAAATTAACTGTATCAACGGCATAATCATAAGACAGGAAAACCTGACCCAAAGAAACAATTGTATTAGCAATACTATTAATATTAATTACATTGGGGATTAAATCTGGTGTTCTATCAGTGAACTTTAAAACTCCTTCCGCTGAGACAGAAACTTCTGCCAATCCCAAAACACTTTGATAATTTTGAATAGCAAAACTTTGGTGTTCAATTGCCCCAGTTTCATACTCTAAAGTCCAATTTCCACCTAATAAATTATTTCCAGTTAAATCTGTCGATGCAGCCACATCTGCACCTGTCAAATCACTCAACTGCTGTACAAATTGTTGCCCTATTTCTCCTTGAGCAATATCACAACCATAGAGCAGAATATCTGCATCAGAAGTTAGAGTAGTTTGCCAATTTTGGAAACTAGAAGCATAATTTGCTAAAGTGTCTGCGTTTAATAGCTGATTTCCAAGGAATATTTCTCCAGCCGCACCGTGAGTAACTAGGTGAATGGCTGAAATATCGTGATACTGAGCTAGGGTTTGATCGATTTGAGTCAGTTCATCATTTCCATTGAGGAAGATTACTTTAGTAGTTTGTGAAGCATTCTCTAACCAACGCTGAGAGTCTGCAATCGACGTATCAACAAATATTAGTTGCTCAATCGGTGCAGTTATTTTATTTTCCGGCTGCTGAGATTGCTCAAAATTTGCTAAATCCCAAGTCGGTTCAGATAACAATAAAGAACCAAACAAGGCTTGTCCAGTTAACGGATCTTGAGTTTGAGTGACAGCAGAATCAGTGTTCTTTGCCTCCGATTCCGAAAACACTGGTGAAATGAACGTATGAGCAGCAGGATTCAAAGACCACAACGTTTCACCTAAGTTATAAGGGTCTGGATTCGTGAAAAAAGCACCAAAATTATGAGAAAAATCAGGAAGTAAAGAGGAATTAATAGGATTAGCCGAACTGTCAATCGCCATTTATTATCCTTAAAAATTTTTATACCTATTTATAGCTAGTAGATTAGCTAGTTAAATTCAAACTTAGTAACTAGTTATAAAAAAAATAACGGTGTTATTACGTAATTTTTGCAATCAGTCAGCAGTTATTTCTATTTACTGTATTGTTTCTGCCACTTTATGAGATTAATTATGTCGGTATAAAATAACACGTATAAATGAAGCGTGTTTAATAGTATTTTTCTTAACTTAAATACTATAAGTAGAGGCGATCGCTATTCTCCCGCAACGCTGAAGATAAAATAGGGTGTTCGGAAAATTAAGACATTACTTTCTGCAAAGTCAGCAATAATTCATTGATAGTGTAGGGTTTAGGCAAAAATGTTGTGACACCACTACTAGCTAAAGCTTCCATCTTCTGACTAGAAATCAAGCCACTGGTGGCAATAATTTTCACATCTGGGTTGATTTTTTTTAAGGTGCGGATTGCGGTGACGCCATCAAGGGAAGGAAGCATCAAATCCATGAGTACGACGCTGACTCGATCCATGTGTTTAGCGTAAACTGCGATCGCTTCAATGCCATCACTAGCAACAATGGTTTTGTAGTTATGAGTTTCTAGAGATGTTCTCGTAATCTCCTGAATGGCAGGCTCATCATCTACAATCAAAATCATTTCCCCGCGTGCAGTCAGCACTTTTGATTCATCTATGCTATGTGTTTCTCTACCTTCTACTGCTGGTAAATATACTTGAAAGCGAGTACCAATATTTACGTCGCTATACACGTTCACAAAACCACTGTGGCTTTTGATAATCCCCAAGACAGTAGACAGTCCTAAACCCGTACCCTGTCCAATTTCTTTTGTGGTGAAGAACGGCTCAAAAATTCTATCCAAATTTTCCTCAGGAATTCCCACTCCCGTATCGCTAACGGTAATTACTATGTATGGCCCGACTTTTGCTTCTAGATTCATGCGGGCATAGTTCTCATCAATAAACAGATTTTTTGCAGAGATCGATAGCGTACCACCATTGGGCATAGCATCACGAGCATTAACGCAGAGGTTCATGAGCACCTGATGAATTTGGGTACTATCACCCGAAACTATCCATAAGTCTTGGGGCACATCAGTAGACACTTGAATTGATTTTGGCAATGTCTCTTTGAGAACCTTAGAAACTTCCACAATCAGATGTCTGATTTGGAGATTGATGCGTTTGCCTTCTACACCTCGTGCAAATGACAATACCTGCTTAACTAAATCAGCACCGCGTTTCGCATTAATTTCCAAAATTTCTAACAAATGTTGAGTTCGCTCATCTGCATTGGGAAATTTTAGCGGTAGCAGTTGTGCGCCTGCCAGAATTGGGGTCAGGATATTGTTGAGATCGTGAGCAATACCACTAGCTAAAGTACCGATACTTTCCAATCGTTGGGCACGAAATAATTGTGCTTCTAGGCGTTTTTTTTCAGTAATATCTGTGTCAACCGTGAGGATGGATTTGGGTTTACCCTGTTCATCACAAACCAAAGTCCAACGGCTAGAAACTAAAACTTCCTTACCTGTTTTGGTGAGTTTAGTAAAATCACCCTCCCACTTACCTGTGCTGATAACGGTTACAAGTGCTGCTGCAACTTGTGGTGGTTCCTCGTCATAAAACAACTCGCTAGCATTTTTAGCTTTAGCTTCTGCTGCTGACCAGCCATAAAGTTTTTCTGCACCTTTATTCCAAAATAGAATTTTGTTTTCCAAATCTCGCACCAGAATGGCATCAGTAGCAATGTCTAGTAATGCTGCTTGTTCGCGAATTGTTGCATCAGCTAACTTGCGTTCTTGAAGCGCGGCTTGCCGTTCGCTAATGTCGATGCAAGCACAAGTGATGCCGATAACTTGTTGTAACTCGTTGCGCAATGGTTCTATAGTCATGTCATAATAGCGAGTTCCTTGGGCGGTAGTTATAGATACTTCATCTCTCGTACCTACTCCAGTAACTAGTACCCCAAGTTTGAGCGCAGTTAGATGGTGTGCGCTTTCTAAAGGAATTAATTCTGAGTCGCGTTTACCCAACATTTCTTCGGCTGTAAACCCGAAAGCGGGATTATAAACCCAGGTATAGCGTAATTCCAGGTCTTGGTTAAAAACAAAAATTGGTGAGTTTTTTAAGGCAACGCGAAACCGTTCTTCGCTCTGTCGCAGTGCGTCTTCTATTCGTTGACGCTCAATAGCATAACGCATAGAGCGTACTAATAAGTCGCCTGTTACTTGTCCCTTGACTAAATAATCCTGCGCACCTTCTTGCATGGCTCTGAGTGCTAAGTTTTCATCATTAATCCCAGTTAGCACAATAATCGGAGTAGATTTTGCTTGATTGTGCGCTCTAATAAAAGTTTCTAATCCCTGACTGTCTGGAAGAGAAAGATCCAAAAGCATAACATCAAAGCTTTCGTGGGCGAGATAGCTAAGTGCTTCGTCGAGCTGTTCCACAGGTTTCAACTCCACCACAGTGGCGGTGACATCCTTTAAAAATTCTTCCAACAACAGGACATCACCGGGGTTATCTTCAACTAACAGGACTTTGATAATTTCACCTGCCATGTCCATTACTCCGGTGGCAGTTTGACGATCGCAAACCAAAAATTTTCTATAGATCTGATAATTTTAACGAATTGATCGAAGTCAACTGGCTTAGTTATATAACAGTTAGCAGCTAAATTATAGGCTTTAAGAATATCTTCTTCGGCTTGGGAAGTTGTCAGAACCACTACAGGAATTCTTTTGAGAGTGTCGTCACTTTTGATTTCTGCTAATACTTCCCGACCATCTTTTTTTGGCAGGTTTAAATCAAGTAGCACAATATCGGGGTGCGGAACTTTAGCATATTTATCTTGTTTTCGCAAGAACGCCATTGCCTCTACCCCATCCTCAACGACATTTAGGTGAACCGCGATTTTGCTATCTTCCAAGGCGATGCGCGTTAGTAAGGCATCGCCAGGATTGTCTTCTACTAACAAAACCTCGATAGGCATAACTCCCGATCGATTGTTCACGATTGCTTACCTGTTTTATCTGGAATCGTAAAGTAGAAAATCGAGCCTTGACCCGGTTTCGACTCCATCCAGATCCTACCGCCGTGGCGTTCTATAATCTTCTTACAAATTGCCAAACCAATACCAGTACCTGGATACTTACTTCGGCTGTGCAATCGTTGAAAAATTACAAAAATGCGTTCAGCATACTGGGATTCTAAACCAATTCCATTATCCTGTACTGAGAACAACCATTCGTTTTCCAATGAGGTGAGATTAGAATTTGTTTTGTCTGATTCTACGGTATTGCGGATGGCTGCGATATGAATTTGGGGCGGTTCCTCCCGACGAAACTTAATGGCGTTACCGATGAGATTTTGCAATACTTGTACCAATTGGGTAGTATCAGCTATTACTTCTGGGAGAGGATCGGCGGTAATGACTGCATGACTTTCGGCGATCGCAATTTCCAAGTTGGCGATCGCTCTGGCTAAGACAGTATTACAATCTACTAATCTAAAGGGTTGTCCTCTGGTACTAACACGGGAATAGTTCAACAAATCTTGGATCAGAGTTTGCATTCGCTGTGCCCCATCAACAGCATAACCGATGAACTCATCAGCACGGGCATCTAGTTGATTTTTATATCGCCTCTCTAGTAGCTGTAAATAACTAATCACCATCCGCAATGGCTCTTGTAAGTCATGGGAAGCTATATAAGCAAACTGTTCTAATTCACCATTGGAACGAGCAAGTTCCTGACTGTGATGAGTTGCTTGTTCTAATAGTTGAGCTTGGGATAGAGCAATACCAATTTGGTTTGCTAGCTGCTGCAACATCTCTAGTTCAAAACGGTTCCACTCGCGGGGACTATGGCATTGATGAGCAATCAATAAGCCCCAAATCCCATCTCTGATGAGTATTGGCACTACCAAGTTAGCTTGAACACTATGTTGCTGAAGAAATTTTCGGTGGCAATCTTGAATGTTAGCCCGTGCAACGTCTGTGATGGCACTGACTCTGCCTTGACGATATTTCTCTACGTAACCTTGCTGAAAGCAGGGGTCAAGAATATTTTGTCCTAGGACTACAGGCCAACTAGGTAACACAGCCTCTTGTACTACTGTTCCCGAACCATCTGGCCAAAGCCGAAAAACCAAAACTCGGTCGGCGTGGAGAAGTGTTTGAATCTCTTTGACTGTAGTTTGCAGGATATCATCTAATTGTAGAGATTCGCGAATTTTCAGAGTGATTTCTGAGAATAGTTGCGATCGCAAATTTTGCCGTTTTAATTCCTCTTCTATCTGTTTGCGATCGTTGATATCGGTATGAGAACCTACCATTCGCACTACATTACCCGTGCTATCCCACAGCGCTTGTCCCCGATCTAAAATCCATTTATAGCTGCCATCTTTGCATTGAACTCGATGCTCGGTTACATAATAAGGTGTTTTCTTGTCAAAGTGATCCCTAATTGCCTCTAAGACCCAATCTAAATCCTCAGGATGAACTCGCTCAGACCATTCATCTATATTATTAGTAATTTCGTGGTCTTGATAACCCAGCATTTCTTTCCAGCGAGGGGAAAAGAAGACTTCGTTAGTTTGAACGTTCCAATCCCATATGCCATCATTATTACCTTGTAAGGCTAACTGCCAACGTTGTTCGCTCTCTTGCAACGCCTGTTCTGCTTGCTTGCGCGCCGTGAGATCGAGGGTGACTCCAATCATCCGGGTGGGATTACCATCCTCATCGTATATCCCTACACCTCGTGCTAATATCCAGTGAATACTACCATCCGGCCAAATGTTGCGGTACTCTACCTCATAATCGCAGTGTTTTGCCAGAGCTTGGCGTACAGACTCTTGCATATCAGCGCGATCGTCAGGATGGATAGATTCGAGTAATGTATCGTAGGTAAACTCAGCCTCTTCTGGCAGACCAAAGTTAGCTTTGCACTGTTTAGATGTAGCTAATTCGCCTGTAGCTATAATCAACTCCCAAGAACCAAGTTTAGCAGCCTCTAATGCTACCTTGAGACGGCGATCGCTTTCCTTTAAAGCAGCTTCTACTTTTTTGCGTTCAGTAATATCTCGCGTAAAACACCGCGTATGGATAAAGTTACCGTCTTGCCAAAACACATTCGAGTTAATTAAAACATGGCGAATCGATCCATTTTTGCAGCGTAACCTTGCCTCATAATTGTCTAAAGTTTCGTTTCTGCTCAACCTTTGCAGAATATCCTCGATGACATCTCGGTCAACATGAAACTCAATAATAGAATGTCCGATATACTCAGAGCGCGTGTAGCCTAAAAGATCGAGTTCTGCCTGATTTGCCCAAGCAATAGTGCCATCTGCCTGTACCCAGTGCATCCCGACAGTAGCATTTTCTACAAAGTCTCGCAGTTCTTGCTGACTGTGTTGCAGTGCTGCTTCTACTCGCTTTTGTTCCTCAGCAAAACGGGATACCTCAGCTAGATTACGTCTTAGCTCTAGTTGATCGATTACCTGACGACCGAGTGCTTGCAGCGCTTCTACTTGTTTGTCATTCAGTTGTCGTGGCACATTATCAATTACGCAGAGAGTTCCTAGCATATCTCCCTGAGGAGTAATTAAAGGTACACCTGCATAAAACCGGGCAAAGGGATAGGAAGTCACTACTGGGTTTTTTGCCAACTGTTCGTCAGCTAATGTATCCGGCACTACTACGACATCTCGCCTGTCTTGACAAAGGTAGGATAAACCTATATTCCTGGGCATTTCCGGTACATCCAAACCTAATCTGGCTTTAAACCACTGTCGATTTTCATCAATGAAATTTACTAGAGCGATCGGAGCGCCACAAATAAATGCAGCTAGCTGGGCAATATCGTCGTAAGCTTTTTCCGGTTGAGTGTCCAGTATTTGATACTGACGGAGGGCTTCAAGTCTCGCTACTTCGCTATTAGAAAGCACAGGATTAATAAATGTTTATTAAAATATATAAATTATACAATTTTTAGTTTAGGCATCGAAAATTTATAATATTTTGTTTATCCAAATTTGGATTTAAATTTAGGGATGATCGAATAGTACCAATTTGAAAAAAGAATGCGACAAATGAATAGGGGCGGGTTCACAAATATACTTACCGATCTACAAAGATATCGATGAACCAGCCCCTACTACCGAATTAAAACCTAGTTTCATACTCAACAGTAGCGCGACCTTCATCTCCGAAATTAGTAGCACCACGCACGCGAACTTCATCATTTAAACGATAAATTACGTTGTAAAGTAAAGGTTCATTACTAGCAAAAACTCGCGATAAAGAGACAGAAAATTTATTAGATATATCGAATACACCTTCTGCTGCTAAACCTAGTACTGAAACATTAGTATTTCTATTAGTTATAAGGGTGGGAAATAGCCGCAATTCGCTCAAGCCGATAGTTTCACCAATTTGACTAATAGTACCTTGCAAGTTAGAAAAAATCGCCGAACCAGCTATGTTAATCAGCCCTAAACCTGTATCACCTTGCTGTAAAGTGTTAATAAATGAGCCTCCTAATAAAGCTATAATTTCTGCTCTACTACGGCGAGGTTCGCTAGTTAGTACAAGATTGCGAGATAATTCGCTGGCCGGCCCTTTTGCTATGGCTTCTATGCGCACAGTGTTTAAAGTGCCATAGTTGATTGCAGAAACATCTTGAACCTCGCTAGATATGCGTGAGGTTCGCCCCAAAGTGCGAGTTGCTTCTGGGACAATTGTTACTAGGCGGACATCTAAAGTTGGGTCAAATCCCCGACTGGGTGTAAATGTTGCGGTTTGGTCGTAACCACGAGCTAAGGTAAATTGAGAAGTAAATAAATTTATTTGACCTCGTCGCAGTTGAACCTGTCCTTGGGGACGAGGTTTAGCTAAAGTTCCGTTGAGAGTGATATCACCTTGGGCGACAAAGCTAAATAGCGGTTGACGCGTCACACGAACATTGTCTGCTAAAGCTAGTTCTAAATTCGCAAATTCTATAGGTATTTTGGCTGTATTGCTGGTTGTGGATGTTGTCGCCGAATTAGTAGCAGTAGCTGATTCTGGTGTTGTGACTGTAATTTCTGGTGAAGTTGATGTACTTTCAGTAGTGGGGGTTGTTCCAGAAGTCTTAGAGGTGGCTTGTCCTAATGATACTTCACCATTATTTAGCTTAATTCTACCGCCAAGTTTGGGAGTAAACGCTGTGCCTGTGATCGCGGCATTACCGCTAACTCCGCCTTGATACAATCCTTGAAGATTCACCCTCAAATTGTCTAAAGCCACGGTGAGGGGATTAGCAGCTGCTTGTTGTTGCGCATTTTGACTGGCAAAAATCGGCAGAATTCCCGCCGCAGTTAATTGGCCGCGACTGTACTGTCCTTGAAGATTATCGACAATTAAGCGATCGCCTGCAAACCGCGCTGTCCCTGTAACATTAGTTAACGGTTCCGAGAGGCTTTGGACAGCGATCGTGGCATTATTAATTGTGGCAGTACCAGTAGTTTCTGGTCGAGCTAATGTCCCCTGCACTTGTACGTTTACTTTTCCTTGTCCATCTACCCACTTAACTTGATTGTTCAATACATTTAATACTGCCAAGCCTTCATTTTGAACGTTAGCTTGAATGTTAATTTGATTACTATTGGGCTGTGCGGAAGCAAACGGCAATCTAGCAGGAACGCTACCACTAATTTGAATTGGTTGTGTACCAGTAACTAAAACATTACTACCAAAATTTAATCGGGCATTATTATAGGTAAAACTAACTTGGGCTGACTGTACAGATTGATTATTTAAGCTGCCATTTACTAAAGCTAAGTCTCCGACAGCTTGAGGATTATTTAAACTGCCGCTGAGGGTAGCATTAGCATCTACATTACCTTGGATATCTACAGGTAATTGAGGGAAGAAAGGTTTAATATCTGCGAGTGCTAAATTTTTAACTTGAGCCTGTCCTGATAATTCCTGTTGGCTCAATTGTCCGTTAAAAGCGATAAGAGAATTATTGAAATTAACTTGCAGTGGTAGCAGTGTTAAATTACCATTTTCATAATTACCGCTAGCTACGATTTGGTTAATATTATAATTGCCCCATACCCAATTATTACCTGTAAAATTAAAGCCAATATTAAAGCCCGATCGCAAACTGCCTGTGACCCCTAACCTACCACTGATAATGCCTTGCAATTCTTCTAAAGTGGGTATACGGCGAGAAGCCTGTTCTTGGTTTTTTTCTTGGGTAACTTGGTTTTGAATTTTGGATATATAAGCTATTTGCCCTAATAAATTGGTATCGGGTAAACTTATAGGCTGAGTTTGTAAAGCTTCAGCACCAGCTAATTTTGGAGGTTGCAAGCCAGTACGTACATCTTGAAAATTGTAAATATTTAGAGTTTGCAGCAAGTTTTGAACTCTAGCTTGGTCAAAGCTAACGTCAAATTGCAATGGTTTATTACCTGTTGTTGGTAAATTTCCACTAAGTGCATAACGAGTTGCACCTTGCAGCAATTCTCCATTAGTTAAACTGAAATTACCATTACCATAACTAATGTTGCCGCGAAACTCATCTGCTTGAATTCTAGCAATTCTTGGTTGAGCTACTGCGACATTGCCAACTAAACTATAATCATTTAAATTAACTGCTAAATTTCCTGATAATTGTCCGTTAATTGTGCCTAAATTGGCGTTAGCAGGAAGGAAACTCTTAGCTATAGATAGAGGAAAATCTTGAACGTTAACTGTTAAAGTATCCCCAACTGTGCTACCTGTAGCGATAGTGTTATCTCGTCTAATATTAAATGCAGTTGGACGATTATTTGCACCTAAAGAAACAGCAATTAAGTCTTGTCTACCAGCAACTTGAAATTGCGTTCCCTGTCTTTGTTGATAGCGGACACTACCAGTTAACACTGGGTCAAATGCTAAACCGTTAACAGCCAAATTTTCTAAGCGAATATTGCCATTAGCAATGGGGGTTGTAGGCGTACCTGCTACTTGTCCGTTAAAGTCTACCCTACCCGCCAAAGCAATATTACCTGGAAGCTTGACTGGCAGACTTTGCAGATTATAATTCTGTGCTTGGACATTCAGGTTTAACCCGGTGATTTGAGGAGTTGGTTCCAATGCCACAGCAATATTACCCGCCGCCCTTAAGCCTGGTGCGGTTGCTTGGACAATTTGTAAACCACTGCCATTCCATTGAAATTGGGCAGTTAGTGGTTGTGTGAGTGCCGCTAAACCTTGAGAAAATCTCACTGTACCAGCCGCTTGAATGTTTTGCGGTTGGAAGGAAGCAGTAGTTCCCGCTACACGCACAGCACCATTTAACCGCCCACGCAAATTTTGTGATAAATTATTGAGTTGAAGTTGGGAAATATTGGCTAAAGCTTGCCAGTTGCCATTATTTAAATTGATATTTCTTAAATTAACGCTTCCCCTAGCCAAACTCAACCTGGCATTTCCAGCAGCTTGAATGTTATTTAAGGCAAAGGAATTTGTATTACCTGAAATCTGGACGTTACTATTAACAATTTGTCCTTGAACGCTTTTGGCAAATTGATTGAGAGGAATACCGGAAGCATTCGCTACAGCTTGCCATAGACCGTTATTTAGGCGGATATTATTCAGGTTAACTCTACCGCCAGCAACATTTAATTTCGCTTGTCCTGAGGCTTGAATGTTAGGTAATTGGAATGATTTTGTAGTTCCTGATAAATTAAATTCACCGTTTAAAGTGCCTTGAAATTGCGGTGGTAAAGCGGGGTTAGGATTTTCTTGAGTGCGCGTAGCTTGGGCTAAACTATTAAGAGGAACGCGAGAAGCATCAACAAAAGCTTGCCAGCGATCGCCTATTAGTTGTCCTCTGGCTGCAACTGTACCGCTTGCTACTTGAAAAGCTGTATTTTGAATTTGGACAATTCCCTTATTAACTGCTAATTCGACTTTACCGGGATAAGTCGCTAGGGGTGCTTGGATTTGCACCAGAGTTTGTAAATTACTCAGAGTTCCCGAAACTTGGGTATTGGCTGAGACTGTACCAATACGAATATTATTTAAATTTGTATTGTAAGTCTGCGCGATCGCATCTCCCGGTAGCTTTGTCGCTTGCAAGTTTATCGCAACTTTCCCCTGCTTACCTAAGCCAATTCGACCCTTACCTGTAACTTGTCCCCCTAAGGTTGGGGTTGCTTGAATTTGAGAAATGATAATTTCTTGAGGCGTTCCGCGAAACTGAGTGCTAATTTGCTCAAAGCTAACGCGGTCAATTGTGGCAGGTTTAATTGTACTCACTGCACCTGTAAGCACTGGCTGTCTAATTGCACCTTGCAACTTGATATTTGCAGTGAAGTCTCCAGCAGTTGCGATCGGTAGTTTAACGTTAAAGCTTTGTAAAAGGTTTTGAGTGCTAACAGATTTCACATCAGCTGTGAAATTATAACCTGTTTGCGTATTTACAGAGCCGTTAATTTGCACGGGAATGTTACCCAAGCTGGTAGTAAAACCTTCCAGCGCCACCTGTTCGCCTTGGAATTGTAATTTACCTGTAGTGTTAGTGATTTTTGTAGGAAAATTATTAACTTGGGCTACTACTTGATTAACGCCTACTGTGCCAAAAACAGTTGTTTTCGGCTGATTTTGTTGGAACTTAACAGTTAAATCGCTATCTACAGTTCCAGCTTGCACGCTAACTGGTGTCTGTACCAATTGCGTCAGATTAGCTGCGAGTAAATTGGCGGTACGAACTTTGAGGGTTGTTTGTAATGTTTTCGTCAGCGTCTCGCCCGCAATCTGTAAATTTCCGCCAGTCAGACCTTGAGCGCTACCATCAAAATTAATGCGTTGATTTTGCTCTAAAAAACGGGCAATACCATTAAGTTGATTAAACCCAACTGTTATTTTCGGTTTCCCTTGGGGAATATATGGGGCTAAGACTAAACCACCATTTTGCAACCGCAGCGACTCTAGTTGAGTTTGAATAAAACCTTTACGTTCTTGAGAAGCAGTATTGAGTCTAGTCGAAACCCAGCGCCCTTGTCGATCCTGTTCGATATAAACAGCAGGCTGAATTAAGGTGACATTTAGCTTTAATGTTCGGTTAAAAACTAATTGCCAGGGATCGAATCCTACGTCTACGGCTTGTGCTACTAATCTATCGGGATCTGCGGTAGTTGGGGGAATTGATGTTGTCCCGAAACGCAAACTATTTGGTGAAAAACTTTGAACTGCGCCTAAATTTACAGGTCTTCCTAGCAAATCTAACAGATTGCTTTCAATTAACGGTACTAACCTTTGATGAATAAAAATATTTGCCCACCAAATACCCCCCAAAATCCCAGCGATTAAAATCACTCCTAAAGCAATGCTGGTACGAGTTAATAACAGCAGCCATAAACGCCGATTAGAATCTGGAGAGCGTGTCATCTCTCATCCTCTGGTAATAAGCCTCGCAAATAAATGCGCCTATGTATAGGGTCTACTTTATTAGACTGCCTTAAAATGCTGATTCTAAAATCATCTCTGCGATAGATTGCATTTTTTCTCCACCTTACTGAGGATATAGGATGCCCTGAAGAAAATTTATGCTCCGGGTTTGAAATAATCAAGCAGGCGATCGCCAGAATCAGCGCGAATTAATGCTACAACTACATCAGGTAAAGCTGTCAAACTAGGGTAAACCAAATAACGTGGTTCCCAACGAGGGCGAAACTTTTCTTTATAGGCGTGTAAGCCTTTGAAGTTGTAGAAGCGATTTAAATGTTCGTAAAGATACCCTAATATTCTCTCCAAACGGCGCGATTCTGGGGTTTCGCCAACTCCCGCCAGCGCAGAAAGGGCAAAATTAAAGCTATCGTAGTTTTTCTCTTTAAAGTACTGAAGCATGGAAGCAAATAAAAAATCCATTGTCCCATTTTCCATGATTGGACGATGCCGCATCATGTCGAGAGTTACTTCATTCAATTGATACTCTGGCACAATATTGGCAAAAGCCCGAATTTTTCTTTCCGGATCGTAAACGACAGCAATTACACACTCTCGCAGATAAGCTTCGTCAAACCAACCCAGAGAAAAATTTTTTTCTGAACCTTGCACCATTCTCAACCATTCATCACTCACAGGTTTCAACTGACGCAACAATTCATCGCTAATTGGGGGCTGGTAAAACTTGACTTCATATCCTAGTTTCGTCAATTTATTGATCGCAGTTCGGAAGTTTTGCCCGGCTTTGCCTTGTAAAGTAAAATTTTTGAGGTCAACGATCGCTTCTTCGCCAATCTTTAGTACCTTAAAACCCAGAGATATATAAATGTCCAGGTCGTCTGGCAAAGTTTGGTAAAAAGCCGGATACCAATCGTTACGCTGACAGAACTGCCCAAAGCCAATAATAACCTCTTTGCGGTCTTCTATCGGCCCAATCGGATCTCCTAAGGCGATCGCACATCGTCCTTTGGGCACATAAGCAATTATACTCCGACCAGAAGGACTAAAATAATAACTTTTATCATTTAACAAAGTATAAGCTGCTAAAGAAGACTTCCCATACTTTTCGACAATTTCCTTCGCTTTTTGTCGTTCCTTTGGGGTAGCTGGATTGCGTAAAAAAACTGGTTGCAACAGCATGACAAATGCATAGGTAAAAGTACAAGCAGCAATTACATAAATCGAATCAGCAAAAAAGTTTCCAAATCTAGTTTTTGGTTGCAGTCCAGCATTATCTTCTGTAAAGAACATTGCTAAAGTTTGAACTAAAGCTTCACCCCAATCAAAATTCACTGAAAATTTGCCATCTAATAAGTAGAAACCAATTGTTCCATAAGCCAAGGTAAACAGCAAAGCACCAATTAATATCCGCACTCCCTGCGCAATTGAAGGACGGTCTGACTGTGCTGTAAACAAATGACGCATCCAAATTAGTTGCAATAATAAGACACCTGAAAGTATACTTTCTTCATAGTCCCAACCTTTCAGTAAGTGACTAATAATCGAAATTAGTAATAAACCAACTGTTAATAACCAAGCAACTCTTTTTCGCCGCAATAAATTAGTTGCTAATGCTAATAAAGCGAACCCAGCTAAAGCCGCAAATATATGACCGCTAGCACGAATTTCAAAAGGTAAAAACTGCTTTAGCCAGTGATTGCGTTCGGGTAGAGTTGGAGTTACTGCTGAGATTAAATTCACCACTCCCACGAAAGCCGTCATCAAAGCTACACTTTTAAGTCCAATCTGAGTTTTTAATTTAGAATTCATCTGTTATTAACGATCGGTATTTAGTTACAAAATCTTATTAATGCTATTTAATTTAAATTTTTAATTTTGAATTACTAAACTGTTTTCCTACATAGGAAAGTGAATCTTTGAGGTGTTTATGAAAGTAGTTCCAACCCACATCAGCACCAGATAAACCATGCCCACCAGGAAACGCATAAAATACATGAGCAACACCTAATTTATTTAAGGTTTCATTAAAAGCTTTAGTAGAAGCAAGTAAATTAGTATCGTTAATTCCGGCATCAAGATACACGCGCAATCGCTTTCTGTCTTGAATTGATAACTGCTGCACAATCTGTTGGGGACTATTTTGCGGGCCGCTTTTATCGGTAAAGTAACCGCTATGACTAAAGAAAATATTGAAGTTGTTCAGATGGCGTAACCCGATATTCAATGCACCCCATCCTCCAGAAGATACACCTCCTATAGCCCAAAATTGTGGGTTATCCAAGGTGCGGTAGTGGGACCTGACTACGTTGACTAATTCCGAACCTATCCAAGTACCTACTTTACCATTAGGGCCATCAAAATAATCGGGATCGTACAAAGGGCTAGAACCTCGATTATCGTTGCCATCTGGTGTAATTAAAATTGATGGTGGCAATTGTTTACTTTGATAAAGTTCGTGCAATATATTCAATAGTGCATATTTGTCAACATAAGCACGAGCATCATCATGGCCTCCGTGCAATAAAAATATCACCGGATAACGCTTTTGAAGATTTTTATTATAGCCAGGCGGTAAAATTACCCCATAGTTACGGACTTTTCCCATTGCTTGAGAGTTAAAACTTTCTAACTGAAAATTTAGTCCTGTAT
Organism: Calothrix sp. NIES-2098; assembly: GCF_963875125.1. Lineage (NCBI taxonomy): Bacteria > Bacillati > Cyanobacteriota > Cyanophyceae > Nostocales > Calotrichaceae > Calothrix > Calothrix sp. NIES-2098. The sequence continues at coordinate 4,306,593 of NZ_CAWNKJ010000001.1, read as the reverse complement.
TGGCTTCCTCTTGGGGTCGATCTAATTGCGGCGCACCTAAAATAAACACGTAGTAGTAACCAGCAGCAGTTAAGACAGCGATCGCTCCTGCCAAACTAATTACAACTTTAGAAATTTTCATCTTTATTTTAGATATTTATTAACAACATCTTACCATCTTTCACTATAATTAATAATTCTTCAATAATCAATATATAGAGTTGTAGGGTGGGCAATGCCCACCTTACGAAGATAATAAATATGTTAATTATTTAGGGAATTTTTAGCACGATCCAAGCTTAAATTATCGGCAGAGTGTGCTATTTGACCTATGCGAAATTGTTCGCCTACAAAAGTTAAAGAATCTGCTAGATGTTCGCGCCAGTATTCCCAAGTGTGGCTGCCAGGAAATTGATGAAATATATTATATATTTTCAGTTGATTGAGTACTTGAGTAAACCGTTTAGCTTCATCTAGTTCTTCTGTATCTGATGCACCCGAATCTAAATAAATCTTCAACCTTTTTTTAGCTTGGGGAGAAATATTTTTAATATAAATTATCGGGCTATTTTGCGGGCCGCTTTTATCTTTAAAGTAACCGCTATGACTAAATAAAATTGAGAAGCGAGGTAAGTTATGCAATCCGACATTGATTGCACCCCAACCACCCGATGATAGTCCACCCATAGCCCAAAAATCAGGATTGGGTAGTGTCCGATAGCGGCTTTTGACTACTGTTACCAGTTCATCACCAACGGCGGTAGATACGTTACCTTGAGGCCCATCGATATATTGAGGGTCCCAATAAGGACTAGTGCCGCGTTTGTCGTTACCATCAGGAGTAATGATAATACTAGGTGGTAACTTGTTAGTAGCATAAAGCTTTTCTAGAGTCTTTAGAGCCTGTCCTTTTTTGAGATCGAACCACGAATTAGGATCGCCGTGTCCGCCGTGAAGCAGAAAAATTACCGGATAGCGTTGTTGAGTATTTTGCTCGTAGCCAGGAGGTAAAGAAACGCCATAAGTGCGATTTCCTCCCATGACTCTGCTATTGTAGGTTTCTAATTTGTAAGTGAGTGGTTTAGCTAATTCATTAGCATTTGGCTGTGGCGGTAAAATTGAAATCCTTGGCTGTAATTGTTGGGGTGATTGTGCTGCTACATCTTGGGAGTAACGACAGCTAATCAGGCTAAGTAGAGAAACTAGTAGTAAAATTTGAGATGGTTTATACTTCATTTAATTATCAGTTATTAATCTACATTTTTATTACTCAATAGAGTAACTAATTTAGGGACAAATAAAAATGCATAGCTAAAGCAATTTACTTTAGCTATGATTTTAGTAGTTAACCGAAGGGACTTTATATAAAGACCTTATAGTAAAGATGTGGAGATTTTGTGTCAATTTAATGGAAATATTGCGACTACATTCATTTATATAATCGCAACATCAATGGGTAATTTTTTTAATGTAAATTAATAACCTTGAGTTAGTTCAAGATGCGATCGCGCTACCATCTTTTCGAGTTTATAGGACTCTACTGCATTCTATCGATGGTTCGATACTGGATAGCTTCGGCTACGTGATTGGCTTGTATTTTATCTTCTGCCGCTAAATCTGCAATTGTCCGTGCTACTTTGAGAATGCGATCGCTTGCCCTGGCCGATAAGCCTAATTTTTTAATTGCCGCTTCTAACAAATTACGGCTAGCATCATCTAGTTGGCACCATTTCTGAAGATGACGACTCTGCATTTGCGCATTGCAACGCAAGTTTGGTTCTTCTTGAAAGCGGGTAATGGCGCGATCGCGCGCTTCTTGCACTCGTTTGGCTACGCATATAGATGTTTCTCCTGTAGGTTGTTGAGTAATTTCTTCTGGTTTCAAGCGATTGACTGCAACTTGCAAATCAATTCGATCCATCAACGGCCCGGAAAGCTTCGCCCAATAAGTCTCGCGTTGTCTTGGCGAACAGCTACACTGTTGAATGGTGTCGCCATAGTAACCGCAAGGACAGGGATTAGTACTGGCTACTAAGGTAAATTGTGCTGGAAACATAATCGACTGTTTCGTGCGGGAAATGGTTACATAGCCATCTTCTAAAGGTTGACGGAGAAATTCCAAGACATCCCGTTTAAACTCCGTCAATTCATCCAAAAACAAAATACCTCTATGAGATAAAGAGATTTCCCCAGGACGGGGAAAGCTACCACCACCGACTAAAGAAGGGCCAGAAGCCGAATGGTGCGGACTGCGAAAAGGGCGATCGCGTACTAAAGAACCGCGATTTTTTAATAAACCTGCAACCGAGTGAATCCGAGTTACTTCTAAAGCTTCTGTAAAACTCAGTGGTGGCAGAATTCCCGGTAAGCGTCGTGCTAGCATGGTTTTTCCACTTCCCGGCGGCCCAACAAAAATTAATTATCTGTAGCTCTTAAAAACAATTCTACAAAGTAAACAACAACAATATTGACACATAAACCACCACGTTGTAGATTAATTATATAATGCTATTCTACAAAGTAGCAAACGTCCACAAAGTACCATGAAAGTTCAAAGGGTACGTATCCCTAATAGTGACCAAATTACTTGGACAGTATTAGGTACTGACTATTTGCCAATTACCCCAATTGAGCAGTTTTTAAGATACTTAGAAAGCATTGAGCGATCGCCAAACACAATTAGGTCTTATGCTCACCATCTAAAGCTTTACTGGGAATACCTCGAAGCCTATAACCTAGATTGGACAGAAATGGGTGTCATTGAGCTTGCTGATTTTATGTCATGGCTCAGAAATCCTAATCCTCACGGAATTTTATCAATTCAAGAACAAGAGGCAAAGCGTGCAGAATCAACTGTAAATTTGATTCTGGTTTCGGTTTGTATGCTTTACGATTTTCATGAAAAAACAGGTAAAGTACCCCACATTCCGCTTTATCGTTCACAGGTAATGCCTGGGCGCAAATACAAAAGCTTTTTGTACCATATTACTAAAGGTAAACCAGTAAGAACTCGTTTACTCAAGCTGAAAGAACCAAAACTTCAACCTAAAACACTTTCCCCTGAGCAAGTGGAGGAATTAATTAATTCTTGCAATCGACTGAGAGATAAATTTTTACTTTGTCTGTTGTATGAAAGTGGTATGCGAATTGGGCAAGCGCTAGGGCTAAGACATGAAGACATTCAATCTTGGGATAATCTTATCAAAGTTATCCCCAGAGATGATAATGCTAATGGCGCTCGTGCCAAAGGTAAGTCTCCCTATAATGTTGATGTCACAAAAGAACTGATGGGACTTTATAGCCAATATTTACAAGATGAATTCATGGAAATACTTGGTAATGATCTTAGTGACTATGTTTTTGTAAATCTTTGGGATGGAGAGATTGGTTCTGCAATGACATACAACAATGTCATGGATCTGTTCAATCGCCTTAAAAGGAAAACTGGGATTGCTGCACATCCGCATATGCTTAGACATTCGCACGCTACAGAGCTAGTTCGTGAGGGTGTAGGCATGGCATATGTGCAAAAGAGATTAAATCATGCCAATATTCAAACCACAATTGATATTTACGTTCATGTCAGCAATGAAGACATGAAAAAAGAATATAACCAATATTTGAAAAATAGATATGACACAGAATCAGCAAGCAATTCAGGGACAGAATAAGGTTTATCAATTTATCAATTGTCCAAGATGTAAAAGTACAGATTTTAGTAAAAACGGTCAAAACCCATCCGGTACTCAAATATATAAATGTAAGCAGTGTAATAAATCTTTCACTCCAGATACGCCAAATTTAATTCAAAAACATCATGAAATAAATATTGATCCTAAATCTGAGTATTCCAAAGATATTTGGGATTGTCGTGCATTAGGGATTGAAGGTGGTGTAGGAAAATCTAGTTATAAACTAAATTTTCTTCCTATAAAACAGAACTGGATAAAAGAAACAGCCAAAACTTATTTAAAAGTTTGCTTGAGTTCCATCACATTTGCTTCTGTACAAGAAAGACTTGGTTCAATCAGAAAATTATCAAAGTTCTTGTCAGAAAACTATCCAGATATCACTCCAGAAGAGATAGACCGCAATATTATCACTGAGTACACAATATATCTGGCAAGTCAAAAATTAGCATCAAGTACTCGGTATAAGTGTATTAGCGATGCAAAGCTGTTTTTTGACGCTGCTTATCAATATCAATGGCTAGATGTCCGAAGGTATTTGGTTCGTCCTGAAGATTTTCCTAAGAAAGAAAAAAGACTTCCTCGCTACATTCCAGAAGAGGTAATGCAGCAACTTAATCAATACTTAGATGACTTGGCAGAGCCAATCATGAGAATGGTATTAGTATTGCAAGAGTGCGGGATGCGAATTTCAGAACTGGTCAATCTCAGATTTGATTGCTTATTACAGGATAAAGCTGGAGATTGGTTTTTAAAATACTACCAATTCAAGATGAAAAAGGAAATTACTATACCTATCTCAAGAGAGGTTGTAAGAGTTATTCAAGAGCAACAGAGGTACATTCGTCAGCATTTTACTCAGGAAGAATTTAATTATCTGTTTTGTGCAAATATAGGGGCAGTTAGACCTAATTTTGTTCCGTCCCCTCATGTAATGCTACGTAAAACATTACCTAATCATCTTAATCGTTTAGCTAAAAGAAGAAATATCTACGACAACTCTGGTAATCTATGGCATTTTCAAACTCATCAGTTCCGTCATACAGTTGGAACACGGATGATAAATAATGGCGTTCCTCAGCACATTGTTCAGAGATATTTAGGTCATGAAAGTCCTAATATGACGGCAGTTTATGCCCATATTCATGACCAGACAATGAAAGAAGAAATTGCAAAGTTTCAAGGCAAGGTTGTGAATATTGCGGGGCAAGTTGTCGAACCCAATGATTTACAGGCAGATATAGTTGATTTGCAGTGGTTTAAGCGCAATATTCAAGCTCAGGCATTGCCCAATGGATCTTGTGCCTTGCCTACCATTTCTCAAGGATGCCCTCACGCCAATGCTTGTTTAACCTGCACTCACTTTCGCACTACTGCTGAGTATTTATCAGAGCATAAACAACAACTAGAGCAGACCAACAAAATTCTTCAAAAAGCTGAGACTAATGGATGGGTGCGCCAAGTAGAGATGAACCAGAAGGTGAAATCCAATCTAGAAAAAATCATTGCAGGATTGGAGGTAGACTCAAATGACAATTGAGCGTAATGTTGAGGGACTGCGTGGTAATGCTCAAAGGAAGCGCCAAGAGGCATTTGACAAAGTAGAGCAGGGAATTCGGCAACTACTGAAGGAAAAGCAAGTTATTAACTTTAACACAGTTGCCAAAGCTTCGGGGGTTAGCAAAGCGTGGCTTTATAAAGAGCCAGAAATTAAGGCTCGAATAGAGCATCTTAGGGAGAACCATTCAAAAGCAGAGAAAGTGCCACCCAAACAAAGAACTTCAGATGCTTCCAAAGATGCGATCATCAAAACCCTCAAAGAAAGAATCAAAAAGATTGAGGCGGAGAATAGAGGATTGCGCGAACAGCTTGAGGCAGTTTACGGTCGAATCCTTCAAGCTTCTCAAATAGAGCATCGACTGGAAAGACTAGAGGCAGAAAACGCAAGGTTAAAAAAAGAATTAGAAATATGTCAAGAACAGTCGCCTAAGGATTCAGTAACTCAAAAGTCTGACCATCTACCACTTTCAACACAAAAATTTCAAGGGGAGATTAGTGACAGAGTTAGAAACGAGTTAAGCGATCTGAATATTAGACTTACTAGTACCCTTGCTTACAAGATACGCAGTTCCACTGAAGAGATTGTGCTAACTGCAATTGAAGCATTAAAAGAGCAGATGCAACATCAAATCATTAAAAATCCCGGTGGTTGGTTATCTAGTGCAATTAATGATGCATGGCAGCCTAATCAGTCTATAGGCGAAAGCAATCCAGCCGAACTGTTTGCTCAATGGTATGACTTGGCACGAGAACAAGGAATCGTGATCGGAAGTCGAAAGGATGATGATGGCGTTATCTGGGTGCAAGAAAATACTGGTCAGTGGGTTTTGTTTGAGGAGTTTTCTTCAAGATGGACACTTCAGTATTTGCGCTCAAGAATTAAAAATTGACAGTTATTAAATTCAATTATAAATTCTTTTTAGAATTTATGTTGGCGAAAAGCAGTGCAGCTTATTACTACTTCTATGAGAAGTTAGATAGTACCGTAATTACCGTAGTTTTAAGTACATATAAAGATCGGATATCATTGACTAGCATATATAGTGGATATCTTGTGGACAAACTAAAAATTTCACTTATAATTAAGCGATTAGTAAACCCGCCGTAAGGAATATACCTATATATATCACAAGAAATATCTTAGTGATTTCCTTCTAAATGAAACAATTTAAAAAATAAAATATTATATCTTTATGCTTTTAACGTACAAATAAATAATATAATATTTAAGTGTAATATTTTATGTAAGATTGGACGATGAGTAAAACAGATGAACTACTTAGATTGGAGAATGCACCTCTAGTATACGTCCTTGCACAGGTCGTATTTAACCCTATTCTTCTAATGGAAGACTTCATTCCAACAATTCAGGAAAAGCTAAGACGCAAGGGTTATATCAAATATAAATATGCTCCTACCCAGGAAATAGTTCTTGGCAAAGATGTACAAGTCTCTGTTTTAAACAGATGGATATTTTCTAATAAGAATGAGCAAGAGTCCGTAGTAATTTCTCAAAATTTTATTGTTCTTGAAACTAGTAATTATGATGTATTTGATACATTTATAAAAACATTTCAAGATATTATTATTATTTTTGAAGACATTACAAAACCTGAGTTTATTGAAAGAATCGGGTTAAGATACGTAGACTTAATTAGAAAGAAAAAAGAGGAGACATTTTCTGATTACTTACAACCAGGGCTTCTTGGTGTATCAGCAGAACAATTTGGTTCTAGCAACAGTGTTTCCAGACTTGAACAAATTGCCAAAACGCCAGTAGGAGAAATAGCTATACGCCTCTCTCTGTCTAATAATGGCTCTTATCTACCACCAGATCTGCTTAATAGTAGTGTTATACACTCAATAAATATAGAATTAGGAGAAACCGTGGCAATTCTTGATATAGATCATTTTTCTATTCAACCAAGAGATTTTATTATAGATAGACTAATGGAGTCGATGCAAGAACTGCACCAATATATAAAAAAAGCGTTTATAGCATCTGTCACGAACTATGCTTTAAAGATTTGGAATGTAGAAGAGATTGCTACATAACTAAAGAATACTTAGACTAATCAAGGAAATTATTAATTTTCAATTACGCTAGGACTTACGCTTTACCTAATATGACAGTAGCTGAAGATAGGAATATTAACAATATATCAACAACAAATGCTTCGGTTTTTTATTTGGTTAATCAATTTCAAGCCAGTACCTCTGCCGTAGAATTATTGCTAAATAACACGAAAAACAGAGGTAATCCGAATGAAGTGATAGCCATACTAGATTACATGAAACACAATTTTATTGGTACAGGAGGCTATTTATCAATAAATAGTATTTGCTCTTCAGCAATAACTATAAATGCCTCATGGGTTTTTAATATTGAACATCAAAATAAAAAACCAACAAGTAAATTCGTAGAAACTAAAAATGAATCTATCTATGACATAGGAGAACTTCTATCTGTTATTCGCTCATCTCTGTCATTAAATATGAAAGAGATGTCCCAAGTTATTCAAGTAGAAAGACAAACTGTTTATTCATGGCTGGGAGGTACTTCTGAGCCTAATTCTTCTAATAGAAAGCGTATAAACCAGATATTTCAGATAGCACAACGTTGGAAGACATTATCTTCTAAACCTATAGGCGGACTTGTACGTCAATCATATAAGGATGGAAAAAATCTTGTCACTATGCTTTCTGAAGAGAATATAAGCAGAGAAGATGTGTTTGCGTTTCTTGAAGAAATTTCAAAAACAGCCTTGTTAGAAAGCTCTAATAAAACAAGTATTCGTGAATTAGCATCTATAAAAGGCTTAAAAATTCAGGAAAGCACTGAAACAATTGATTGGTTAACAGGTAAGCGCATTGATTTAGAATAACAAGTTCAATGAACCCTTTACTAGAAAAAATTTCACAGTTAAACCCATTCTCAAAAATTATATTTGGAGCTAAAAGCAAAAAAGAACAGATATCTAATTCTGTTATCACAGATGCTTCATCTATTTCTGGTCTAGGATGGCGACAAGGCTGTGTTTTACCAATAGAAATGGTAAGAAATTTGGGAAAAATTTTTGAAAAAGAATTTGATATATACCCGAATGATTCAGATTTAATATTTTCAGTTAGCCACGATTGCGATATAACCAATAGCTCGTTTGAAGCAGAGCCTAAAGTTGAGTTAATGCTTGCTCGTGCCATTTCTGGAGAAAACAAAGATGATTCTTTATTCTGGGGGAGAAATCCACGTAAATTTCAATTTATAAACTCATCAAACCAATTGTACGAAATTTCTATCCATGACAGGACTCGCATAGATCGTAAACACTTATTAGATATTTATCCTGACCAGGAAAGAATGTTGCCTGGAGATGTAATTAAACAAATATGCTTGTGGCTTTCAAAAAGATACTTTAGGGCAGCATTTCCAGATGAATTTAATTTGAGGATTAAAAAAATCCAAAATTCTATACGAGATAAAATTAAGAAAAAAAGCCAAAATATAACTGCTGTGTATATTCAGGTGAGTGATAATGAGTTGCCATCTGACCAAAAATATCAAATAATAATTACAGCTACCATGCACAGCACAACATATGAAAATACTGATTTACGTGAAGAAGCTCAAAAGACGATAGATTATTTAGCTAGCAGATTGGATAGTTGTGCAGGAATAGAAGTTTTAGATAGTTTAGTTGTATCTGAAGCAGGAATTTCAATTGATGATTTACGTATTCTTAAAAGATGGGATTATGATTATTTGAGTTTTGGTGCAGACACACCCGACGAAATATCACCTTTTTTATAATTTTATAATATTGAAAAAGCAGCTTAAAACCGATTTAATAATAACTGAATATTTTGTAATTAAACATAAAAAACTAATTAGATTGCTTATTCTAATTAGTCTTTGATATTGTTAATAGCTTCTTTATTATAATTCTTGTTTCACAAAACAATTATATGTTTAGATGAGGCTCCTATATACTATATCTGTCAAGCAACAGATATTCTTATCGATATTTACTAAAGCAATGACCTGCTACTATTATCAACCTTCCTCAACTTCTAACTGATAGATCCGCAGACACGGATGCTCTGCCATCAGTCGCCAGTAACAATGCTCTGGAGCTACCGAAAGTTTTTCACCACATTGATACAAAAATACTGGCTCATCTTTTAACAACCCCGTTTTTGCTACTTCTACCCAATCTTGCCCTGAATCCCAGATTAGATGAGATTGTCCAAAGTATTCGGCATTTAGCAAACTAGCAAACAGCCACTCTACAATTTGCTGAATCTGCATCGGATCTACATTGCAATCTGTCTGACCATAACTCTCAATCTTTGGCTGCCTAGATTTTGGCTTTAGAAAGCCTAACAGCAAAGATTGAATTTTAAGGAGTTGCTTCATTTATCTCAAACCTACTATAGGGGCTAACTATTTATTGGCAGTCATCCCATAGCTATCTCCTTTGAGCTATATAGCGAGTGTTGCTTTAAAGGAAATTCAGGGAATTATACAAATATAAACCAGTAAATAAAAAAATATAGATAATGGTTTTCCAAGGGGTAGAGCGTAAAGTCAAGGGTGGTTCTATTGTTTCCGTAGGCGGGAAACTCCCCTATTATTTAGAAGTTCAGACGAGCAAGTTGTTAGATTTGCTTGTTGCGCTCTCTCGCCAAAATAACGGTCAAGACAAAGCTTTGAGAGACAAAATTAATAGATATTTATACTCAAAAACTGCACCTGGATTTTACTTAGAGTTTAATGAATACTTGCATCTTGCTTATGCAGATCAGCGCAATGGGCATGATACTCAACATTGGTGGCGATTATTTTTTGACAGCCACTACAAGCAGAAAGTAGAAGAGATAACAAGGGGAACGTCTTTAGCTGTGCCTGGGAAAGATGTGCCACATTCTTCTGGAGATGCTGAATCAGGACATGAATATGTTGGTACTCATTCTCATCCACAATGGGAATGGGGTGGAATGTACTTTCGCTCAAAAGCTGAAATTAAGGTTGCAGAGGAATTAGATAGGCACGAGGTATTATTCTTTGCTAATTCTCGTGGGCGGATTGGTCGGCAAGGTTCTCCTGTATCTGACGCAAGTGGTTGGCTGACTGGTCGAGTTGAAACGGATTTCTTAGTGTTTTATAAACGTAAGTGCATGATACTGGAAGTAGATGGTCAGCACCATCAAGAATCTCTGCAAATCACTAGGGATTATGTAAGAGATAGGGTATTTCTGCGAGAAGGTATAGCTACAGTCAGGTTTGCTGCTAAAGAATGTTTTGAGCAGACAGCAAATGTTATAGTTGAGTTCTTAAATATGTTTTAAATAACATTTAATTACAACTAATTTTAGCTGAAGCTTAATCACTTCCATTATCAGTAGTTTTAACAGTTTCAATAATTACTGATAAAATTCTCATTCCCAAAATAAGCAACTTGCTCCATATTGATTTTTCAATTGAGTTTTTAGCTTGTCATGCCCACCATAATAATTTGCATGAGCAACTGTTGCTCTAACATACAAACATTCACTATTTTTATATTTTATAATAACTAATACTCCAACTGGAGTATCTAAATGCTCTGCTCTTTCAATAGTTCTTGTATCGGTTGAATTGGTTGCAGATGGGCTAGACTCATCTGTAGTTTTAGAGTCTGGTTTGGCAAATTTAACCTGTAACCAATCTTGCATATTTTGCCACCATACTGGTCGTGGCTCACGACTATCTATATACGCTGCTGCAACAGTAATAGCTAACAAAGTCAAAATAAAAACATTCTTAAATGCTGGCAAGGTTTTCTCCTCTCAAAATCTCGTGTAGATATACCTAAGAAATGGCTTGTAACCCTTAGTTATTAGTATTCCCAAAAAAGAAAATACAATATACACAGGAAGAGATGAGTTATTCTATCCAGGGAGGTAATCAATTACTGCTATCAATCCCTTAGAATAAAGTTTCCAAAATCTAGAAGATATTATCGAAGTTAAGCCTGCTTAAGTGATAGAATTTGGCTTAAATTTGGGTAAGGTGAATGCGAGCATTGTCACAGGATGAAGTGAGACAAGTGTTAAATATTAAATTTTGATACAAATTTTCAAGTCGTACAAAATCTAACCATTAGCTGATGTTATTAGATTATAGATTTATGAGGATAATAACATGAGGTAGTGAATTGTAGTATATGTAACATAAAGCGATTTTTAAATTATGTTACAATAAATTTACAAACTAAGTCTATCGAAACAAAGATGGGAGCAAAAAATTTCCTATCTTGACTGTTTGTTGTTGTATTTTTTTAAAGGAGTAGAAAATGCTAACATTCGCTGGTGATCCCGGTTTCTAAGTCTAGATTAGTTTAGTATTTATGAACCTGACTAAAACCAAGAAAAAAGTTGATTAAGCAACCAACTTGGATAGTCAGGTTTGTTTATTTTGAGTTAAGATGATTTTTTACTTTAAAATCTAATAAAAAATAAATGGCAAACCGAAAAAAGAAACCTGGCGAAATTTTAGGATTTGATCTGATTGTTTCCATAACGGTTGGTAGTGCAGCACTGTTTTTCTCTGCATTGACTATAATTTTATTCATTTTTAATAAAAATATTGACAGAGAAATTCTTAAGTTTATTGTTACTACAGTTGGGGTTAGTGGAGGTATTACTAGTGCCTTTTATGTAGGTGAAAGTTTTCGAGAAAATATTAAATACAAAAAAGAAGATAGGGCAATGATGTACATTTCGGCTTGGACTAGTCCTCAATTTGCCGAGATTAGAAAATCGCTTCGTAAAGTGAGAGATTTAATTAAAACAATACCTGAAGATAATCAATCAGGAGTGATTAATCAAGAGTTACAGAAAGACCCCGACTTGGGAGAAGATATAGTTACTATTCTTAATTTTCTAGAAGAAATAGCAGTTTGTGTAAAAAACGATTTAATTGATGAAGCTATTATATACGACTATTTTCAGATTATTGTTAAAAGAGTGTGCAGAGTTTTTAAAATATGGGTTGAAGAGCAACGTCTTCAAAGAGGAAATAAGTTATATATCTGTTTATTTGAATTAAATGATAGATGGGAACCTAAATAATATTGTGAGCGATACAATTATGCTTTTAGTATAAACAAGAGCTTATTAAAAATTTTATTACTTTAGAGTGAAAAATTTTATGCATCTCAAGAAAGACAATGAAATATACTTCCACAAACTTTCACAAAAAAGAATTCTCATTTATTTTTTCTAAAAATCTGTATTCTATAACATTCAGCAACTAGCTTGATTGCAAACATATAGTTAAGAAATCTTTAATCAACTCTCTATTTGCACAACTACAGCTTTGTTGATATATAAACAATGTAAAAGTATCTCAATGAGTAGACTTTAAGAGTTTAGCTATAGATAAAGTGGTATTGTGTCCGCCAGCCGCCGCAATTTCCAAAGCACGACGGGCATGAGCTTGTCCTTTAACATCCTTTAAATCTATACTGCGAGAATGGATAGAAGTACCATGATTAGCCTGTACAGTTTCATGTAGTTGCACTGGTTTGTGGCGTAAGGGATTATTTAATAAATCAACCACCTCAGGTAAATTTTTACAGCCGTAAACAGTTAACCCTTCTACCACTGCTGCTTCTTGAGCATTATCAAATGGGACAACCAAACCGGCAATGCCCATGTTTTTAGCTGTAGCAGCAATGGGTAGCACACCCGCCACCGGACGCAGACTCCCATCCAAGGAAACCTCACCCAAGAATAAATAATCGCCTAACAAATCGGCGTTAATTTGCTCAGAAGCCGCCAGAATACCGACGCTGATAGGCAAATCAAAACTAGGGCCTTCCTTGCGTAAATCAGCCGGAGTTAAGTTAATTACAATCTTGCGCATCGGAAAGGCAAAACCAGCGTTCTTTAACGTCGCTTTCACCCGTTCCTTTGATTCCTGAACTGCTGAATCTGGTAGTCCCAAGACAACAATTCCTGGCAAGCCTCCGGATACATCGACCTCCACACCTACTTTTATGGCATCGATGCCGACAATTGATGCACTCCAGACTCTAGCAAGCATTTCTTTTATCAGAGTAAACCTTTAAAATCTCTAGCAGATGAGTAATTAAATTGACATGAGTGAAACCACAGAGACAATTTTCAGCAAAATCATTAGTCGGAAAATTCCCGCCGACATTGTTTATGAGGACGATCTGGCTTTAGCTTTCAACGACATCCAACCCCAAGCCCCAGTTCACATTCTCGTGATTCCCAAAAAGCCGATTCCCAAACTAGCTGATGCGGAATCTCAAGATCATGCGCTGTTAGGACATATGATGTTAACTGCCAAGCGTGTTGCCGAACAAGCTGGACTAGAAAACGGTTATCGGCTGGTAATTAATACTGGCCCCGATGGCGGTCAAACTGTGTATCACTTACATATACATATTTTGGGAGGACGGCAGATGAAATGGCCTCCTGGTTGATTTAATCCTGCGTTGAAATCAATTCCCCGGCTAATAGTTTCGGTCTACTGAAGTAGACTCAACAAAGACTTAAGTCCACTCAAGTGGACTTAGACTATTAGCCGTCAGCACAATAAAATACCCCGACTTACTACAGCATATTTGCATTACGAGAAAGCGATAACTTCGTTAAACTTTGATAACGCGCAAAGAATCCAGCAAGATAGTAATCGTCAGGATAAATATTCCTGTGTTGTTGGTCAATATCTTAATTAATTATGTGTGCGATCGCAGCAATTATTCTGGGGTAAACCGAGATTGTTAAGCACTGTAAGGCTTAATATTATTTACGTCACAATTGAGGAAAAGACAATCAACTCAACAAACGAACAAGCCTTAGCTTGTGTGCGTGTCTGCCAGATGCTGTCTAATGGTTATCGCAACATCCAACTATTCCGTTTTAATGAACTCAAAGGATATATATTCATTTTGGCAGGCGATAATATCCAAATTATGGTATTTCCAAGTGGAGACTGGAGGTTTATCGATGAAACCTAATTTTGCCCAAATGTCCACAAAAGAACTTAGAGCTTATGTGCTTGCGCATCGGGAAGATTTAGAAGCTTTGGATATGTTAGTAAGTCGGCGTACTCCTGACTCAGAAGCAATTATCTATCCGTCAATGTTTACAGGAGATGGTCAACCAATAGAAGAGAATATTCGCATAACTCAGGAAGCGATCGCTCAAAGAATCCAGCAAGAGAATAATCATCAAGATTAACTGATTACCTGTGCGCTCGTTGTTACTAGTTGATGTGTAACTTGAACCGTAGATGAATACAGATAAAGGTTATTTCTGTAATTAATCTGAAGTTTGGAATCATCACTCCAGCTAGTGTATATACTCGTAATCAAAATATAAACAGATACGAGTATTATGATAGACTGGTTGGCTATTTGGGGTGTGACTCAGGCTACCGCATTTATTTTTAAGCCTATTTTGGAAGATTTAGCGAAGGATGCTGCTAAAGATTGGGCTAAGGATTTATTAAAAGGTATTCCTAAAAAGATTGTAGACAAACTCAAAAAAGAAGATATTGAAATTGCTGCTGGCAAGGCGTTAAAAGAATTTTTGCAACTGATGCAACAGCAGTTAAAAGTGCGGTGCAAACTTTCTGAGGAAGAAATCAAGGATTACACCAAAGATATCAAGAAGTTTATTAGCGATCAGTCTGTAAAGGAAATTCTTGGTCAGGCTTTTGATAGTAGCTGTGAGGATTTAAACTCTAAAATTTTAGAAGATAGTTGGAAAAGGCTGCAACTGAAAACTCTGCCACCTAAGTTTAACTGGCAATCAATTACAGATCAGTATTTTATAAAAGTCCAAGAACTGCTTGAAGAGTCCAAAGAATTACACCATATCTTAGAATTACAAAAATTATCTAGTATTAAAAGAAATACAGGAGAGATTGCTGGTGTAGTTCCAGATTTTAATTTAATAAAATATCAAGAAGGAATTCTAGAACGCTATGACAATGTGAAATTAGATAGTTTAGATACTAGCGGCTATGCCTATAACGAACTCAAATTATGGCGGATTTTTACTGCTCAAAATGTCCGGGAAGCTCATCAAGTCTTACCACAAGTTCACGAACTGCCGAAAGAACATCTACGCAGATTGAGAGAAAGCGACCAAGTAGAAGCAGAAATTGAATTAGCAGAATTAGAACGCCACAAACGAGTTTATTTTGAACAGCCGATACGTTCGGTGTTAGATGTTGTCAATAAAAAACAAGATTATAAATATATCGTGATTTTGGGCGATCCTGGTTCGGGGAAGTCTACATTGTTGCAATTTCTGGCTTTGAATTGGGCTAAATCACCACTGGATAATGTTATCTCATTACCAATTCCCTTGCTAATTGAGTTACGCACTTATATGCGACGACGGGAAGATAAAGAGTGCAAGAATTTTCTTGAATTTTTTCATCAATGTAGTGGTGCAATTGCTCATCTCAATCAACTGGAACTAGATAAACAGTTAAAAGCTGGTAACGCATTGGTGATGTTTGATGGTTTAGATGAAGTCTTTGACCCTGGTAAGCGAGAAGATGTAATTACTGATATTCATCGCTTTACTAATGACTATCCCAACGTGCAGGTAATTGTCACTTCTCGGATTATTGGCTATAAACCGCAACGATTGCTTAATGCTGAGTTTCGCCACTTTATATTACAAGATTTAGACTCAGAACAAATTCAGGATTTTATCAACCGTTGGCATGAGTTAACTTTTACCGATGCAGTAGATAAAGTCAGAAAACGGGAACGACTACAAAGAGGCATTGAAGCTTCAAAATCTATTGCAGAATTGGCGGGAAATCCTCTGCTGTTGACGATGATGGCAATTCTGAATCGAAATCAAGAGCTACCAAGAGATAGAGCTACACTTTACGATCAAGCTTCGCGGGTACTGCTACATCAATGGGATGTGGAACGCGCTTTGATAGAAGATAAGAGGTTAGATCCCAAGACGATTGATTATAAAGATAAACAAGCGATGCTGCGTCAGGTTGCTTATCACATGCAAACTGGCGATAAAGGTTTGGCTGGTAATTTGATTAATGAAAATAATTTAGTCAAAGTTCTAACTGATTATCTCAAAACCATAGAATTTGATAAACCCAGAGAAGTTGCGCGGGTGATGATTAATCAACTGCGGACTCGCAACTTTATGTTATGTTTCCTGGGTGCGGATTATTATGCTTTTGTGCATCGGACATTTTTAGAATATTTCTGTGCTTGGGAGTTTGTCTGGCAGTTTAAAGAAACGCAAACACTGAGTATTGAACAACTGAAGAATGAAGTTTTTGGCAAACACTGGCAGGATGAAAGTTGGCATGAAGTATTGCTGCTAATTGCGGGAATGATTGAGCCTAAATTTGTTGGGGAGCTTCTTGATTATTTAATGGCGCAAGATGGCGAAGAGAAAAAGTTTGTCAATCTCTTTTTAGGAGCTAAGTGTCTTGTGGAGGTTAGAAATCGCTCGGTGATTGCGTCAACAGCTAATAAATTACTTGGCAAGCTCAAAGACTTAACTAAATATGACCTCTGGTACTATTATGTCTCCCAGCGCAATAGTGAGCAAACTAAGCTAGTTCAGGAAATTCGCACTCAAGCAGTCACAGCAATTGCAACGACTTGGCAAGAATCTTCCGACACCAAAACCTGGCTCAAAGAACGCGCTACCGAGGATGATGACTACTATGTGCGAGGTGCAGCAGTCGAAGAATTAGCGAAGAACTTCAAAGATGACCCCGGCACCAAAACCTGGCTCAAAGAACGCGCTACCCAGGATGATGGCAACTTTGTGCGACGTGCAGTAGTCCAAGAATTAGCGAAGAACTTCAAAGATGACCCCGACACTAAATCCATCCTCAAAGAACGCGCTACCCAGGATGATGACTACTTTGTGCGATGTGCAGCAGTCGAAGAATTAGCGAAGAACTTCAAAGATGACCCCGACACTAAATCCATCCTCAAAGAACGCGCTACCCAGGATGATGACAACTTTGTCCGACGTGCAGCAGTCGAAGAATTAGCGAAGAACTTCAAAGATGACCCCGATACTAAATCCATCCTCAAAGAACGCGCTACCCAGGATGATGACAACTTTGTGCGACGTGCAGCAGTCCAAGAATTAGCGAAGAACTTCAAAGATGACCCCGACACCAAATCCATCCTCAAAGAACGCGCTACCCAGGATGATGACAACTTTGTGCGAGGTGCAGCAGTCGAAGAATTAGCGAAGAACTTCAAAGATGACCCCGACACCAAATCCATCCTCAAAGAACGCGCTACCCAGGATGATGACAACTTTGTGCGACGTGCAGCAGTCGAAGAATTAGCTAAACACTTTAAATATCAGCTTGAGTTGTTTGAAATTTACTACCAGTGCGCTGTTAATGACCCCTTTAAGGGTAGCCATGCTTCCTATAACCCCAATCCTCGGCGCATTGCACTGGAGATAATTATTAAGCAATTTCCTCAGCATGACCAGACTTTACCACTGTTGCGCGACAAAGCAGAGAATGACCCAGATGAGAAAGTGCGGGAGTTTGCTCAGAAAAAGTTGAAGCAGTGGAAAGTGTGAGGTAAGGAATAACTAAATTACAATTAAATCAAAATAGGTAAACTCATGACTACATCTGTAAATACAACCAAAGTCTACGACGAAATTATAGATTTTATTGCGGCTGGAACCACTCCCCAAAGTGTGGTTAACTTTCAACTTTCAGATTCAGCAAAAGCGCGTTTAGAGGAACTGGTTTACCGACACAAAACGGGAGAACTAACACCGCAGGACAAGAGAGAGTTAGATCATTTCCTGACATTAGAGCATATTATGAGGTTAGCAAAAGCAAAAGCTCATCAGTACCTCAGTGCGGAGTAAATCTTTAAAGTGTCTAGCCCTTACATTAGTGTAGAATTGCGGCGTTTAGTTATCGATCGCTCTGATTCTGTGTGTGAGTATTGCTTATTTCCAGAAACAGACGGCTTAATGTTTCAAGTTGACCATATAATCAGTGTGAAACATGGCGGTTCAACAACAGCAGATAATCTCTGCTATGCCTGTATTTTCTGTAATCTACAAAAAGGTAGCGATCTGGGTTCAATTAATTGGCAAACTGGAGAACTTGTAAGGTTTTTCAACCCACGTCGAGACTTTTGGGGTGAGCATTTTCAACTAAATGAAGCGGTGATTCAACCAATTACAGATATTGGCGAAGTAACAGCACGTATTCTAGATTTTAATAATGATGAAAGGATTATTGAACGTCAAGCGTTGATAGTAGCTGGTCAGTATCCTTCGCCGTCTGCATTAAAACGGATAAATAAGTAAAGTAATTTTGTGCGATCGCATCCTTTACCGGGCATTCTATACTTAGCATCTATCGCTACCTAAACTTAGAATTACCTCAGTAACAATACGATGGCTTATCAAAACATCACTGGCTCCCTTTCACCGCAAGATATCCAAGAAATTAAAGCGGCGCTACAGACTATCCAAAAAAAGCTACCCTTTTTAATCACTCTCAGCAACGAGGAACGACGTAGATTGTTAAAAATGGGTGATAAAAGCTTGGCATTTGTAAATAATAGCGTCACTGCTGCTCAGTCGAACCGGGAAATTCTCCCAGCCAGCTTTGATGTTGAGGAACTTGTTCGGGATTATCAATTAGCTTCCGCACTCACTGAACTTTTAACCTCAATGCGCCAAATTACCGAACAAGTGGATGATACTCTACTGGCAGTAGGTAGTGAAGCGATGAGCAGTAGTTTGACTGTTTATGACTACGTTAAGACAGCTGCGAAAAAGACTCCAGGTTTAAAAACTGTCGCTGAACAATTAGGCGAACGCTTCAAAGCTATCAAAGGTAGATCGACTAAAGTCACATCTAGTTCGTAATTAATCAAACCTCATTAATGAAGCTCAGAAGCTCGTTAATGAGGCTCAGAAGCTCGTTAATGAGGCTCAGAAGCTCGTTAATGAGGCTTAGAAGCTCGTTAATGAAGCTCAGAAGTTCATTAATGAGGCTTAGAAGCTCGTTAATGAGGCTCGGAAGCTCGTTAATGAAGCTCAGAAGTTCATTAATGAGGCTCGGAAGCTCGTTAATGAAGCTCGGAAGCTCGTTAATGAAGCTCGGAAGCTCGTTAATGAGGCTCAGAAGTTCATTAATGAGGCTCAGAAGCTCGTTAAGCAATCAAAGGGTGAGTTGATTGTGGCGATAAGTGCGATCGCGATCGCATTTTATTTAACCAGTGTCATTTTTTTAACGAACCGCCAAGAACGCTAAGTTCGCCAAGAATTATTCACTCAGAATCTCTAACTTTGTTCTCTGCGCTTCTACGTGAAACAAAACCCCTCTATTAACAACCAAATTGATTTGAAAAGTATATATATTTACAGACAGCAAATACTAAAAGAAAATGAAGAAATTAGGTTTTTTCCCTAGCAAAACAATAAAATGAGAAACGTAACTGCATATACAGATATGGCATTTGTCGCCTCATTTACCTCATATTTATAAGCAGTTGAGTACAGCTTAATATATCGCAAAATAAGTTAGATAAAGAGTTGCGAAGTGTTACAGATAGAGGGTTTGATGATGAGTGCAGAAAATCTTAACCCCCTACCTCATAAATACTAGTACCCCTAACATTAAAAACTAGCACCCTGACCCCAAAAGAAATTTTAAATCTCGCTGCAATCGGGGTTACAAAGGTTGAGTACAAGCTTAATCAATACAATAAATACAATAGACATCGGCTAGACTGTCATCTTTGAAGCTGCCTGATATAAGCATAAAAATAACACACGGCTCTTGAACCAGACAGTACCGATGCAACAGTCATTAAATAGTATCAGAAATCCTCAGACTACTATGAAGCCGGATTCTGCAAATACCTCCTTGCTGAAAAATCTACTCTCTGGCAATTTTTTTGAGCCATTATTGAGTGATTTTCGCATCATTTTTGAACGCGATCCGGCGGCGCGTAATTGGCTAGAAGTAGTATTTTGCTACCCAGGATTGCACGCTATATGTTTGCATCGTCTTGCTCATTGGTTGCATCGTCGCCGAGTAGTTTTCATTCCCCGCTTGATTTCTCACATCGGACGGTTTTTCACAGGAATTGAAATTCATCCTGGTGCAGAGATTGGCAAAGGTGTATTTATCGACCACGGTATGGGTGTCGTCATTGGCGAAACTGCGATCGTGGGAGACTACACGCTGATTTATCAAGGTGTTACCCTTGGCGGTACTGGCAAAGAAAGTGGTAAGCGCCATCCTACCTTAGGCAATAACGTTGTGGTAGGTGCAGGTGCAAAGATTTTAGGCAATATTCAAATAAGCGATCGCGTCAGAGTTGGCGCAGGTTCAGTTGTCTTGCGCGATGTTCCCGCCGATTCTACTGTTGTTGGGATTCCCGGTCGAATTATTTCTCGCAAACAAGGCGAACCTCTGGAACACGGTAAACTCCCCGATGTGGAAGCCAGCGTTATGCGTTCTTTGCTTTCTCGCATAGAACAACTCGAACAACAATTGCAAGAGTTAAAAGTCAAGAGTCCAGAGTCAATCACAAATAACAAATGACCAATGACAAGTGACAAAGGACAAACGCTTATGTTACCACCTAGTAGTTCTAACTTTTTAGGCGATCGCGTTTTGCAGATACCTTTAAGCGATCGCTGGCGAATCTATTACCGCTTGCAAGAGTTAATGATTCCCTGTTCCTGTCCGGCGGATGGTTCTTTACGAGTGCAAGTGAATAGTCTGCAAGCCGAGATGCTCGTTCGGAGTACTGTAATGCAATTTCTAGCTTCTCGCCAAGAATTAGTAGATTGGTTAGAACGCTGCTGGCATGATACTGCTGAGTCTTGACCGATTCCATTAATAGTATCTGTCATTGCGACCGGAACGCAGTCAACAGAAGCAGTCTCATTAATTTCCGGTTATGACAATAGACCGTAACTGAGGAGAAATCCCACATCTAAAAGTTGATATTGTCAGCATTTATTGAGAATTTTTGCACATATGCATAATCATCTCTGAAGTTTAGAAGTAGAAGCTACTGTTACCTCGCAAATTTTATTGCAGACTGAGATAACGCCAATTCCCTAAACTTTGGCAACAGATTCAATCTGAAGCCTCTTAATTACGAATTACGAATTGGTATAACGTCTCACTTTGGGTTGAATCCCATCTGCTAAATCTGGAATTTTTCTTGATATATTTTGGCAAATAAAAATGTGAAGTTACAAAAGAAGATCTGTGATTTCAAATTTTTTATTTCCGCCCCCATCCAAAAGTGTAAAAGTCCGATATGTTCATCCGTAACAGCAATATAGAATTACTCAACCTTTTGCATAATGAACTTGAACTTTCCAGCGCCGATATTGCTGTCGCGCTCAAACATCGTGAATTGGACAATGGGCCTTTACCAATGCTGCTTTGGCAGTATGGACTAGTTGATTTAGAGCAGCTTGAACGTATTTTAGATTGGCTAGATGAGCAAATTTAACTATAGGTAAAAAGGCAGAGAGCAGAAGACAGGAGGCACAAGTAAAGTAAAGTTTTCAAGGTAAAAAGAAATTGTAAATGATACCAAATTTTGGTTTTCTGTCATACAGATATCTTGGGTGGAAGTGGATCATAATGAAGAGTCATGAATCATGACTTCTAAGATTCTTAAGCATTTACCATCACCCTTGTAGAAATTATATAGGCATTTACCATTAGTGGCGATTGCAGATAACCAGTTATGCAATCGAGAAACAATATTAAGAATAATACCCATAGTGAGATATTTGAGATGAGTCAAATCCTAATTAATGACACTACATTACGTGATGGCGAACAAGCCGCCGGCGTTGCTTTTAACTTAGAAGAGAAAGTTGCGATCGCTAAGTTTCTAGACGCCATTGGTGTTCCCGAATTAGAAGTCGGTATTCCGGCGATGGGTGAGGAAGAAACACGCGCTATCTCAGCAATTTCTAACTTGGGTTTGCAAGCCAAATTACTCGGCTGGAATCGCGCTGTGATGTCAGATATTAAGGCTTCTATTGTTTGTGGTTTACAGCGAGTACATATCGCCATTCCGGTTTCTGGTATTCAAATCGCCGCCAAATTTCACGGACAGTGGCGGGTAAGTCTGCAAAAACTCAAAGACTGTGTTAGCTTCGCCGTTGATAACGGTCTTTGGGTAGCAGTAGGCGGAGAAGATTCCTCAAGAGCTGATGAAAACTTCCTCTTAGACGTAGCATTGTATGCTCAAGAATGGGGTGCATCGCGGTTTCGCTTTTGCGACACTGTTGGCGTTCTTGACCCTTTTACTACCTACAATAAAGTCAAGCGGCTGGCATCAGCTTTGATGATTCCGCTAGAAATTCACACCCACAATGATTTTGGCTTGGCTACTGCCAATGCTCTTGCTGGTATTAAAGCTGGAGCAACATCAGTTAATACCACAGTTAACGGCTTAGGCGAACGCGCCGGAAACGCAGCTTTAGAAGAAGTTGTCATGGCCATCAAACGCATTTACGGTCACGATTTAGGTATTGACACTCCCCGATTGCTAGAACTATCTCAACTAGTTGCTTCTGCATCAGGTTGCAGTGTTCCACCTTGGAAAGCAATTGTTGGCGAAAATACCTTCGCTCACGAATCTGGAATCCATGCTCACGGCGTGTTGCAAAACCCCGTTACCTACGAACCATTTGCACCGGAAGAAGTAGGTTGGGAACGTCGTTTAGTAGTTGGTAAACATTCTGGTCGTCACTTGGTATCTAGCGTTCTCGAACAATACGGTATCTTTCTCAACTCACAAGAAACCCAGACTGTTTTAGATGCAGTTCGCCAGCAATCAATCCAGAAAAAACGCAACCTGACTACAGAAGAACTTTTGAATTTAGCTAGGGAACAGAGGTATTCTCATGCGACCCGATGAAATGGAACTTGACTCACCACCCGCTTTTGAAATCGGCCAGAAAGTCAGATTGCGTAAGCTAATCAAAAACGATGGTACATTTCCCGGTCAAGACATCGGGGTAGTTTTAGCTAAAAAGGGACAAGTTGGCTACGTTGCGAGTATTGGCACATATTTGCAGAGATCTTATATCTATGCTGTGCATTTCTTAGATACAGGGTTCGTCATTGGTTGTCGCAAAAAAGAACTAGAATCTGTCGAGGAAATTAATGAAAGTAATGCTACGGATGAATGATGCTGGTCATTTGGTTGTCTACGTCGCTAAAAAAGATTTAGAAGAAGTCGTAGTCAAACAAACAGACGGCGCAGAGGGGAAGATTCTCACTTTAGCTAATGGCTGGGAATTAGAATTTCGGGAATTACCAGACCAAAACAGTTTACCTCTAACAGTAGAAGCTAGACGCCTCTCCTAAAATAATCGTGGGGGGAGATAGGGATTGGGGAAGCATCTATCTCTTATATCATGTCCTACTAATTACTCGATCGCTATAGTTATCTAATTTGGTTTGTCATTTGTCATTGGTAACAAGCCAAGAATTAGGTAATGCTATAGTAATTTAACTTTGAGAATCTCATGTATATTTAAATATACATAATTTAGACTAATGCGGCAACGTCAAAAGTTTATATTATTGTTAATTTATTAAACATGATATAGATATTCTCTTGGACATGATATCACCCGTTTAAATTCAGGTTGAACTAAGTTTAATTTTGAATTGTGAGTTGCCGAACATGGGTGAAAAATATCGGACATTATCGGAATTAAACCTTGAGGGTAAATTCCTCGGTTTCGTTGGCGATGAAGGTAAATTTAAATATTTGCGATTAGCAATTCCTGCGGGGAATTTGCAAGTAAAAGTCCCGAAAGAATTACGCGGTTCTTTAGGCTCAACCTTAGTACCAGGAGAACACATTCGCGTTGATGGTATTAGCCAACTCAACCCGCACACAGGTAAAATAAAATTCAAAGCTTTCCGGGTAAAAGCAACTGGAGTTTGCCCAATAGAAAATTTATCACCACAAACCAAAGCAAAAATCATGGTTTGTCAAAAATCTGGTTGCGTCAAGCGGGGTGGTAAAGGTTTATTATCAGAATTAGAAAAAACTTTGTGCGATCGCGGTTTAATCGACAAAGTAACTATTGAACATACAGGCTGTCAAAAACGCTGTAGCAGCGCGCCTAACTGCGTTGTGCGGATTGGTAAAAAGCAATACAAGAAAATGCATCCAGAAGCGATCGCATCTTTGTTGGAAAATCACTTAACTTAAGTCCAATCTTCTTTTTAAATGTATATATTTATTATAAAGGGTAAAACTTTTACCCTTTATTTTTTGTTGGTATTATCACTACTATTGATTGTTTATAGCGGGTATACCCGCTATAATCGAGAAGTATATAGCAGTCATAAATTATTCGGAAATCCTCTTCTATCTAAATTATCCATTGGTAGACACTCTATAAATTTGTCTCCATGCGATAAGATTGCTATAAGAAGATGAAAAATTATAAAAACATTTGAAAACAATGCCAGCTATTGTTAAATTACAACTATCCTTGGAAGTTTTAGCACAAGCGATATCTTCTCTTAATTTAGAAGAGAAACTTCAACTGCAAGAGATAATCGAACAACAAATTTTTGAAGCAGAAGAAGCGCTTTATGAAGACGATATAGAAACACAAGCAGAAATTCAAGCAGTTCGCGATGAGTATGCATTTGGTGAGTACATGGCTATGGATGAGTATATCAAGAATCGATCAGATCAAGCATCATGAGGCTTACTGTTGTTATTTCAAGGTCAGTACAAAAGCAGATTGATGATTTGCCCAATGATGTGAGAGAGCGCGTTGTTGAGAAAATACAAAATCTTGCAGATGAACCGCGTCCTGATGGAGTTGTGAAATTAAAAGGCTCTGATAACGAATATCGTATTCGGATTGGTGATTATAGAGTTCGCTATGAAAATTGATGATGAAAGTCAACTTGTGCGACTTTTGCAGTGCAAGCATCGGAAAGATGTTTATAGAAAATAGCTTGTAAATTTGCGATCGCATATTTGTTGGAAAATCACTTAACTTAATCAAGCAAACATATTTGGTAAGCAAATTGTACAGGTGAAAAGGGTATGTTCCCATTCTGCCTATTTTCCGTATAAAAGTGTAAGATGCAAATAACTCTGCATTCCTGTATTTTTTTAAATACATTTATCTTAATTATTCATAACTTTTCTTTTCCAGTTCTTTGATTGCCCATTTTGCTTCCTCTCGCGCTTCTTGAAGAGCAATTCGCTCAAGCCATGAAGGTGATGGTATAAACAGCGGAAGAATATGTTTATGTTTTTGCAAAAATAGCTGCAACGATTTAATAGCTCTGGGGTCTCCTAATTTTCTAAGTGCTTCTGCTGCTTTATTTGCAATAGAGTATCCACAGTCTTGTATCAGCCGAGATTCTAATGCTCTCATAAGAGGCTCGACTGCTCTCAAATCTCCAATTTCTCCAAGAATCATAGCTGCTCTTATACGAATTAAGCTGTTTTCTTCTTTATTATTTACTTCATATAAAGGTAGATGAAGAGCGTGAATCATTGGCTCTACAAATCTTGGGTCTTTAAAGCGATATAAAATCTCAAATATCTCGTTTTCCAGTAAAGATTTGGGTTGAGATAATGCTTTGAATACTGCCTCTAGTTGTTCAGAAAAATACTTACGTTCAATTTCAGCAACTTGTTTAACGTCTTCTTCTAAATATGAACTAAGATAATTATATTTTGACTGTTCAACAATATAATAAGCATTTGTTTCATAACATTCTGCTACTACCATCATGAAAATTGTAAGATTAGGATATTTAACTTGAGGTAAACTTCCACCTCCTAAATGACAGTGCATTATAGGTGAATCTTGACTAGTCACCGAATCGCCAAAAACAATTAGGTACTCTAAATCATCAGAACCGAAGATTGGAAACCACGGTTTATGGCAGTTCTCTTCCTCTGGTGAAGTATATTTATCTCTAAATTCCTCAATTTCTTTAGAAGATTCTATCGCTTCTTCCAAAGGTAGAAAGTCAAGTCTAGGAATAAAACTGATATCAAAATGTAAATTTTCAATTTTTGAAATATTTGAATAATCTATGCCATTACGCCACTGGTAAAGTTCATAAACTTCTTGTGGTAAGCAAAAAGATAAAGGTTTAATTTGAGATTGAATGTCTTCAATTGTTAATCCTGGTTGAAGAAGTGAAGCTATCTCTGCTCTATGTTGTTGCAGATGCTTAAAGATTCTTTCTAAAGTTTCTGTGAGGACTGACATCAAATTTATTTACTACTAAGTTTTTTGGCTCGTTTTTGTAGACGAGATTTCATGTCATCATCAAGGTGAGATATAGTAATTTTGTTCATAGATACAAAATGCTGCGATCGCTTTACTATTCATCTGCGGGTGTCTGCTGTGCTATTTGTTGCACTTGCGCAACATCTAAATCTAACGCCTGTGCTATTTGTTCAACAGTTAACCCTAATGCTAAAAGTCTAGGTACAGCTTCTAATTTGGCTTTTTGTTTACCTTCTTGTTCACCTTCTTCTCTGGCTTCTTGATAAACACGTGTTTGTTTCAACTCATTTAAGCCAAACATTGCTTCTATCTCCTCTCGACTCATTTGCGGAAATTTATAAATCAAAATTGTTTCTATCAATGCTAATAACTGCTGCTGCAATTGCAAGCTTACAGCTTGCTGAGTGCGGTTGATTAACTCTCTAGCAGTGGTAATTGCTGTATCTTCATTCTCAACGATCAATTTCATAGTAGCAATACCGATGGGTAGTGATGCTACTTCACCTAATTCATCTAAATAAATTCGTGTCACGCGCTGACTAGTAAAGAATTCGTGACAATCTTGGATGTCTCCTATATCCATACTTCTGCTTGCATAAATAATTACTCCTCGCCAAGTATGTTTAGGTTTATTTTGCCGCAAATATAAAAATATTTCAGAAACTACACGTGAGTAAATATCTGCGTTAGGTTGAAATTGGACTTCAACAAAATAAATGGGCTCGTTTGTATCTTGAGTGGGAAGAAAAACACCATCAATTCTAAAAGCTGTTTGCTTGATTTCAACTGAAGAAAATTGATAGATGTTAGCAGTTTCGGGTGGGTTGCCAATAAGTTCAAAGAAAATACTGGGAACTTCTTGAAATAGGCGATAAAAGATGCTGTCAGTTTTCACTCTTAGTTTATATAAACAATTTTTAGAATGTAATGGTGAATCTCCTTATCCTTCCTTGGCAATCAAATCCTCCATTGCGTGCTGTAAATCATTGGTCAATTCAGTTACGGCTTGCTTCGCACCTAAGCGATTAGCTTTATAAACTGGATAACATTCAGAAACAGATATCGGCTCACCAATGCTGATTTTTACCTGTTGTTTACCCAGTTGCGGACGGTGCAATAGGCTATTAGTGCCTTGAATTTTATTTACCATATCCCTCAAAAGTAGGGTAGTTTCAGCAAACCTTTCGGCTGTGGGTTTGGCTTTGATGTAGCTCCCAGAAACAGCGACGAAACTTTCTACTAAGCGCATGTGCCACATTCGGCGGTTTGCTTCTTCAGCAACGCGATCGCCTAAAGCGCGTTCTATCGGCGATAATGCTTTCATATCCTTAAACTCTTCTCTAAATATATAATTCCAGCCTGCTTGCTCTACCCGCCGACAACGATCATTCCAAGCTCCCTTAGGTGCTAAATCAAAATATTGTTCGGAAATTTGTAATGCTATGTGCATCAATGCTTGCAAGCGAGCTGATAACGCTTGATTGCGATCGCTTGTTTCTTCTGCTGTCAAAATAATTTCTGGCAGCTTTTGATGGTAAAACTTTGTGTAAAACTCTTCCATCAACGTCAATAACTTTTCTGCTAAAGTCAACAATCGCGGATAAAGGGACTCAATTGTTGCACTATTGCCATTTTCTGAAGGATTTACAGGTAAACCGCTAGCAGCTTCTAATTCACTTAACAGTTGTGCGATCGCACCCCAAGGAGCAGCAACGTAATTATATTTAATCCCAACTGGTACAATTAAAACCTGCTCGGAGCGTCCAGCTTTGTGCAAATCTTCAGCACACCAAAAGCCTAATTGGGCAATACCTGGTTCTAGGGGACTCATAATCTCCGATAAACCATTGGTGGCTCCCTCTGGCGCAGCAGCCATCGGGAATTTCCCATTGGCGAATAATTCACGCGCCGAACGCAAACCATTCCAGTCAGCTTTCCCCCGCTGGATGGGAGTACCGCCTAAATGCGAAGCCAGCCAGCCGATATGTTCACCTGCCCATAGAGGAATGCCGCGATCGTAGATAAAATGAGCATGAATTGGAGTTTCAATTTTGATGCCTTGTTCCCGTGCTACCTTAGGCACGAGTTGCGATAGTAAGTAGCCTAAACAAACCGGATCTTCTGTTTTCGGATGGCGAAATGCTAGCAAAAACCGAATCTTACCTTCCTGAAACTGGTGATAGAGATCCGCTAAAATCTCTACGTTGTCAGCTTCGATGTGGGTAATCGCCGTTTTCCAGTTAATCCAGCTTGGAAGTAACAGGTGCGCCAATTGAAGTAATAAAGGGTTAAACCTTGGAGGAATAAATTCTAAAGGTGGTTGTGCTTGGTAAATTCCGTTAGTCACGGTAGTTTTCTCCTATAAGTTGCAATGAAAAAGGCAGAAGGCAATAGCAGACGAAGCAGGGGGGACTAATGACAAATAACAATTTATACGTTGTACTTCATCCTTGATAATTCATACTTTAGTTGACATAGAAATTTAGTGTTTTGGGAAAGGGAATAAACGATGCGACTGTCACAAATGTTATTCGTTACACTGCGGGACGATCCAGCTGATGCGGAAATTCCCAGTCATAAATTATTACTACGTGCAGGTTATATTCGTCGCATCGGTAGCGGTGTTTATGCTTATTTGCCATTGATGTGGCGGGTATTGCAAAAAGTTTCCCAAATTGTCCGTGAAGAAATGAACGCCACAGGCGCACAAGAATGTTTGTTACCGCAATTACAACCTGCGGAGTTATGGAAAGAATCCGGACGCTGGGATACTTACACGAAAGCTGAGGGTATTATGTTTTCCCTCATCGACCGTCGCGAGCAACAATTAGGATTAGGGCCGACTCACGAGGAAGTCATCACGACGATCGCCCGTGATATGATTCGCTCTTACCGTCAGCTACCCCTAAATCTCTACCAAATTCAAACAAAATTCCGCGATGAAATTCGTCCCCGCTTTGGTTTGATGCGCGGACGAGAATTTATCATGAAGGACGCCTACTCCTTCCATGTCGATGAAGAAAGCCTTAAAGCCACTTACCAAGATATGTACAAGGCTTACAGCAATATGCTGCGGCGTGCTGGTTTGGCTTTCCGTGCAGTAGAAGCTGACTCTGGCGCTATTGGTGGTTCTGGTTCCACAGAATTCATGATATTGGCGGAAGCAGGTGAAGACGAAGTTCTCTACACCGAAGATGGCAAATACGCTGCTAATGTGGAAAAAGCTGTTTCTTTACCAGCAGATGCGGTAACTTCCGAGTTTACAACTCATGAAAAACGGGAGACACCAGGAACAGACACAATTGAAACAGTCTGTAAGTTTCTCAAATGTTCTCCTACCCAAGTAGTGAAGAATGTTCTTTATCAGACAGTTTATGACAATGGCACAACTGTTTTAGTTCTAGTAAGTATCCGAGGCGATCAGGAAGTTAACGAAGTCAAGTTGCAAAACGAATTGACCAAGTTAGCTGCTAATTACGGTGCCAAAACTATCATTGCCTTGAATGTACCTAGCTCTGAAACCCAAGCTACATGGGCAGCAAAATCTCTGCCTTTAGGCTATATTGCACCCGATCTCGCCGATGAGTATATTAAGGGCGACAAAAAGATACATTCCAAGTTTTTGCGACTTGTCGATAAAACAGCTGTTGATTTAAAGAACTTCGTCACTGGCGCAAACGAAACTGGATATCACGTAGTTGGAGCTAATTGGGGCGAGCAATTTAAATTACCTGAATTAGTAGTAGATATTCGCAAAGCCAGACTGGGCGATCGCGCACTCCACAATCCAGAAAAAACTCTACAAAGCGCTCGTGGGATCGAAGCTGGTCACATCTTCCAATTGGGAACAAAGTATTCTGTGGCGATGGGTGCAACTTATACCAATGAACAAGGGGAAGAAAAACCTTTAGTTATGGGTTGTTATGGCGTGGGCGTGTCACGTTTAGCACAAGCGGCTGTAGAGCAATCCTACGATAAAGATGGGATTATCTGGCCAGTAGCGATCGCGCCCTACCATGCGATCGTCACCATTCCTAACATTAAAGATGCCCAACAAGTAGAAATCGCTGAAAAACTCTACAAAGAACTGAATCAAGCCGGAATTGAAACTTTACTAGACGATCGGGATGAACGGGCAGGAGTAAAATTCAAAGATGCCGATTTGATTGGTATACCTTACAGAATAGTAACTGGTAGAGCGATCGCTAATGGCAAGGTAGAAGTTGTCCAAAGAGCAACTCGTCAATCTCAAGAAATTGACATCGATCTAGTGACAAGTACAATCAAACAATGGATTGCAGCCGCGATATAAATAAATAATTAAACACATAGGGGCACAGATAAAATTTATGACAAAATCTTTATTCCGCCCCTATGTATCTTGAGTTTGTGCGTCTACCTTAACCGTTAATTTATTAGTATTCTGTTCAATCGCTACCCTGTATCGAGTTGTAAATTATCTCAATAAACTATGAGATTTACATAATTGGACAGGTGACGGACTAGAAGTACGAATCTAAAATTAAAAGTAGTCCCTGCGGAAAGAGACATGGCAGCGTTGTTGTTATAAATAGCCATACTCTAAGTGTTTGGAAACTCCCCATTTATAAGTACCGTCTTTAATCAGGCTGCTCTTCCCACAAAGATCATCTCAGCCCCCAGTCAAGCAGGTTTTAAATATGAAAGACCAACAAGGAACTAATCGGAACTCTTCAGGTGTAATTGCAGCTGTCTCAGCAGCGGTGGTAGCGGTCAGTGGCGGCGTAGCTTGGCTTACTTTACACTCCAGCAATCCGCCTACACCACCAAATACCTCAAGAACATTAACCCAGCCTGGAAACAGAACAGCACAGCCAGGTCAAGAGCAAACTGCTAACATTTACTGGCTCAAAGACAATGGCAAAAAGTTGGAACTCGCTCCCCAACCAGTAAAAATAGCTGCTACTCAACCTAACCAAGTTTTAGAAACAGCCTTCCAAAATTTATTAGCAGGCCCAACAGAAGGCGCAGAATCTACTACCATCCCCAAAGGCACTAAATTGCTAGGTCTCACCGTCAATAATGATGAGATCCACGTGAATTTATCTGAAGAGTTTACCAGTGGCGGTGGTAGTAGCTCGATGACGGGTCGTGTCGGGCAAGTTGTCTACACCGCTACTACAATAAATCCCAATGCCAAAGTTTACATTGATGTCAATGGCAAGAAGTTGGATGTTTTAGGTGGTGAAGGCGTAGTCATAGATCAACCAATGACCCGTGAAAGCTTTCAGAAAGATTATCCACTTTAATCAAGAGTCAAGAGTCAAGAGTTAAAAGTCAAAAGTCAAAAATATGTAGAACTCTGGACTTTGGACATTGGACTCTGGACTCTTCATTTAAAGTTTACTATTCAATACGCGAAAGTTATGGGCTTGCTGTTCTAACCTAGTAGCTAGGCGATCGCAAACCCGATTACATAATTCAAAAATCATTTCATCTTCCACTCGGTAGTAGGCGCAGGTTCCTTCACTGCGGCGGCTAAGGATACCTGCTTGCCACATTACCTTGAGGTGTTTTGAGACATTTGCCTGCGAAGTCTGTGTTGCCTCTACCAACTCTTGTACGCATTTTTCTTCATCTCGTAGTAAGTGCAACAGCCTCAGGCGCATCGGTTCACTTAACAGACTGAAGTATTCAGCTACTTGTTGCACCACTTCTGGTGGTACAGGCAACACTTGTTTCATCAGGATTAACCCGCAGTACTGACAACTTTAACAACGACTCACGTCATATATAGATTAATACTTAATCAGGGTTAATTCGCATTAAAGGCTGACCATATTCTACAGGTTCTCCGTTTTGCACCAAAATTTCCATTACCTGTCCGGATACTTCAGCCTCAATTTCGTTCATCAGCTTCATCGCTTCAATGATACAAACTGTTTGACCGCTGCGGACGCGATCGCCTACTTCCACAAATGGAGCCTCACCCGGCGCAGGCGCACGATAAAACGTTCCTACCATCGGGGAAGGCACTTCGACTAATCTCTTATCAATGGCTGAGGGCGTTCCTGACATCTGTATACCAGATCCCGCAGCATTATTATCTAATATCCGACTTGGCGCTGTTTCCCCTACAACAGTTGATACTGTTTGAGGTGCAACAGGTGAAACTGATGTTAATCCCACACCAACCACACCGCCTGATGCTGCTTGACCTACCGCCAAACTCACAGCTTTACGTACCGTTAGCTCAAAGTCATCGCTTTTGAGCGTGACTTCGGCAATATCTGTTTGTGCAATAGTTGCAAGCAGTTGGCGAATTTCATTAAAGTCCAATGGCACAGTTTTTATTACCTCGACCTGTACGTATAGAAAAATTTTAAGTGTGGCAGGGATTTAATCCCTATAAAGGGATTGAAATCGGGATTGCTCTCAAAAGAGATAAGAATTATTCCCTGCCTAAGTATTTATCATCACGGGTATCAATCTTGATGCGTTCTCCTTGAGCAATAAACAAGGGAACCATCACAGTTGCACCGGTTTCGACAATGGCTGGTTTAGTACCACCAGTAGCCGTGTCCCCTTTAACA
Source organism: Calothrix sp. NIES-2098 (assembly GCF_963875125.1). Taxonomy (NCBI): domain Bacteria; kingdom Bacillati; phylum Cyanobacteriota; class Cyanophyceae; order Nostocales; family Calotrichaceae; genus Calothrix; species Calothrix sp. NIES-2098. Next base: position 4,273,436 of record NZ_CAWNKJ010000001.1, on the reverse strand, counting down.
CCCGGATCTGTTTGCACAATTTCTAAAACTACGGAATTGGGCAGTTCTACTTCTAGCACTTGGTCGCCCCAACGCACGACGTTAACTTCCATGCCTTCTTTGAGGTATTTTACGCGATCGCCAATTTGTGCCGCGCTCAATCTACCTTCTTCGTAGCTTTCCATATCCATAAAGACGAATTCATCACCTTCTTTATAGGTATGCTGCATCGTGCTTTTTTCGAGAGTGGCTTGCGGTACTGTTTCCCCAGCCCGGAAAGTTCTTTCTAAAACCTTTCCACTCTGGACATTTTTCAGTGTTGTCCGCACAAACGCCGAGCCTTTACCTGGCTTAACGTGGAGGAAATCAATTACTCGCCATACAGACCCATCTAAAACAATTGAGACACCGGGGCGAAAGTCGTTACTGGAGATCATGAAACTTTCAAGTTTTGGAAGACAATCGGCATTTATTGTACCCTTCAAGGGTAGTCATTGGTTATTAGTTATTTAGTCAAGAGTTAAGAGTCAAGAGGAGCCATTCACGTGCGGAGGTTCCCTCCGTTGAGTGAACTGGCGTTCAAGGGTCAAGAAATTGTAGACTTTGGACTTTTGACTTTTGACTCAAAACTCAGCACTCCTAACTGTGGGAAGATAAGTGATGGGTTACGCCCAGTCAACAATTTGATGCTGCATTTAAGCCATACCATGTTTAACTTAATAAAATCCTGGCTGAAGAACAGCCTCATGGCAATACTGCTGGTGACAATATTTTTAGGCATAAGTACAGCTGGGTGGACTCCCTCCAGTAGCGCCGCCCTACCAGCTGGAAATGCAATTACTGATGGCAGATCTCTGTTGCGGTATGCACTCCCGATAAACAATGAACCTGTACGGCAATTACAAGCCAGTTTAGAAGACATTTCCAACCAACTGCGGGCAAATCGACGGTGGGGTTCTATCTCTAAAGACCTCAGTAAAGCATCCAGAGTTCTCGATCAACCATCCAAAATCCTAGCAAGCGTTCCCGAAGAACGCCAACCCCAAGCGAAAGCTTGGATTGAAGAATTGAAATCTGGCGTTAATACACTGCAAGAATTAGTCAAAGTCAAAGATAAAGAAAAAATTCAGCAAGAACGCAATCAACTTCTAAATCTCGTGACTCGCTTGGAAGAGTCAATGGTGAAGGAATTTCCTTTTGAAGTACCTAAAGAGTACAGTAACCTACCTCAACTCAAAGGTCGGGCTACTGTGGACATTAAAACCAACAAAGGCGATCTAACTGTGGTAGTCGATGGTTATAGCGCCCCTGTCACCGCTGGTAACTTTGTTGATTTGGTGCAACGTGGGTTTTATAACGGTTTAGAATTTACCCGTGCTGAAGAATCATACTTTTTACAAACAGGAGATCCACCAGGCAAAGATGTCGGTTTTATCGAGCCAAAAACTGGGAAATACCGCGCCATTCCTTTAGAAATTCTAGTTGAAGGCGATAAAGCTCCTACTTACGGTATTACTCTCGAAGAAGCCGGACGTTACGTTGATATGCCCGTTCTGCCTTTCTCTTCTTTTGGGGCTGTAGTTATGGCGCGTCCTGAAAGCCAAGTAAATGGTGCTTCTTCTCAGTTTTTCTTCTTCTTGTTTGAACCAGAACTCACCCCCGCCGGACGCAACCTCTTAGATGGTCGCTACGCTGTTTTTGGTTATCTTACCGAAGGCGAAGAAGTTTTGGATAAACTCAAGGCTGGAGACAAAATTGAGTCTGCCACTGTCGTTCAGGGTATAGAAAACTTGGTTCAGCCAGAAGCGGCATGAATTAAGGATAAAGGATTAAGTATGAAGAATGAAGTGTTCCGTTTCAGCCTTCTGACTTCATACTTGAACCTTCAGCTGAGATTTCCCGAACTCAAAACTACATCGACTGCGATCGCTAATTCGGGAAAAGTCCGCGATACAATTTTCTCTTCAGCAGTAAACACTGTCTCTTCGTACAGTCCTTCTTCCAGTAACAGCAAGGAAATCTTTCTTTCTAACGGGTCTACAATCCAATATTCGGGTACATCAACCGCTGCATATTCAGAACGCTTGTAACGATAGTCTCGCTTGATTGAATCTGGGCTGACTACCTCTACGATTAGTAATGGTGGGGTCTCGAACACAGCTGAAACCTTCAGTAATTCTCTTGCTTGCTCCTGCGTCACCACACACAAGTCAGTCAACCTGGACTTATTCTTCCCTGTCCTCGTACCCGTTTCCCGAAATGTTAGCCAAGGTAAACTTAAACGATTAATTTCTGCTGTGAATGCGGTATCTAAAAAAGCAACAATCAAGAAATGTTCAATCGTCGGAGGATTCATTAATTCCAGCTTGCCATCCACCAGTTCATAGTGAAAACCACTGCCATCATCATAGTTTAAGTACTCTTCAAATGTTAGCTTTGTTACTGGTGTAGTGACCATCCCAATATCCCCCTAGACGATACCATTATCCTAACTTGAGGGTTTATGAAGTGCAGAAGTAGAGTGGCGCAGGGGACAAGGAGGATGAGGGAGTGTGAGAAGTGCGGGAGAGGGTGGGGAGAAATGACTAAAGTAAAAGATATTGGCGAACAAGGCCTGTTAGCTAGATTGCAGCGCTTTTGTCCTCAAGAAATTATTGGCGATGACGCAGCAGTACTTGTAACTACACCAGGACAATCTTTGGTAGTAACGACAGATGTATTAGTTGATGACGTGCATTTTAGTAATGTCACCACTTCACCAGAAGATGCTGGTTGGCGGGCTGCTGCTGCTAATTTATCGGATTTGGCGGCGATGGGTGCTTCACCTTTGGGGATCGCTGTGGGATTGGGACTTCCAGGGGATGTCAGCGTTAGTTGGGTTGAACGCTTATACCAGGGAATGACAGAATGCTTGCAAAGGTACAATACGCCAATTGTGGGTGGTGATATTGTGCGATCGCCTGTTACTACTTTATCGATTACCGCATTTGGTCAAGCCGATCCCAGTAGAATTATCCGTCGTTCTGCGGCCCAAGTCGGAGATGCGATCGTCATCACAGGTATTCATGGAGCCTCCCGTGCAGGCTTAGAATTGCTCTTACATCCCGAAATAGGACAAAACGTCAAAGATGCAGAAAAGACGGCTTTAATCACCGCACACCAGCGTCCTCAGCCACGATTAGATGTCTTACCCATACTCTGGAAAATTTTAGACTCCCAATCTAAAATTTCTGTGGCGGGAATGGACAGTAGCGATGGTTTGGCAGATGCTATTGTGCAAATCTGCCGTGCTAGTGGCGTGGGCGCTATTGTTGAAGCTAAGAAAATTTCGCTTCCCGTAGCGTTTGAGCATTGGCTAACCGAGGAGCAAGCCCTGAACTATACTTTATACGGCGGCGAAGACTTTGAATTAGTTCTGTGTTTGCCAACAGATGCAGCATCAGCTTTAGTAGAAAAACTCGGTCGAGGTGCGGCAATTATCGGCACAATCATATCAGGAACAAAAGTACTATTACATGATGAAAAAGCAGAAATCCCCGACCAAGTTTTAACTCTTAGTCAGGGATTTCAACATTTTGGTCAATAGTCCAGAGTCCATAGTCAAGAGTCAAAAGCTCAACATACATATTTTAACTTTGTGACCCTTGACCCTTGACTCTTTTTTATTGCCACTTCTGTGCTACTAGTTCTGCTAAATCTAGAACTCGTTGGCTGTAACCCCACTCGTTATCGTACCAAGCCATGACTTTTACTAAGTCATTGCCCATAACCAGAGTCAAGCTAGCATCAACAATCGAAGAAGCATCAGTACCTTGATAGTCGGATGACACTAGTTGTAATTCGCTATAATCCAAGATACCTTTAAGTGGGCCTTCGGAGGCATCTTTTAAGGCTTGATTAACTTCTTCCGTAATAGTACGCTTCTCAACCTGAACTACGAAATCTACCATTGAAACGTTTGGGGTAGGTACACGTAAGGCAACACCATTAAGCTTGCCTTTCAGTTCTGGGATCACTAATGCTACAGCTTTTGCTGCACCAGTAGAAGTGGGTACAATATTAATAGCTGCTGCTCTAGCCCGGCGTACATCACGGTGAGAAGCGTCTAATAAGCGCTGATCCCCTGTGTAGCTGTGAGTAGTGGTCATTGTACCTTTGATAATCCCGAATTTCTCATTCAACACCTTGGCAATTGGAGCCAAGCAGTTGGTGGTACAGCTGGCATTGCTGATGATGTGGTGTTTGTTGTGGTCATAGTCATGATGATTCACACCAACCACAAAAGTACCATCTTCGTTTTTACCAGGGGCGGTGATTAGAACCTTCTTGGCTCCAGCATTAACGTGCTTCAGTGCGCCTTCTTTGCTGGTAAATACACCTGTTGCTTCGATAATTAGGTCTATTCCCCAATCTTTCCAGGGCAAGTTTTCTGGATTGCGATCGGATACGCACTTAACTGTCTTACCGTTAATGATTATCGAGTTATCATCCGCTGTAATGTCAACATCCTTTAACTTCCCTAGCATGGAGTCATATTTCAGCAGGTGAGCGTTCGTTCTAGGGTCTGATGTGTCATTAATAGCGACAAGGTCGATGTTGCTGTTCTGTCTACCGACCCAGCAACGTGCAAAGTTACGCCCAATCCGCCCGAAACCGTTGATTGCGACTCTAATCACAGTGTCTTGCCCTCTGTATTTATGCCTATAAGTTTATCTTGTTGACCCCAATCATATCGCAAAGGGGGGGAGCATTAATAACCATAAAGTGTTAGATCCCGAAAAAAAACACATAATTTATTCAGATTTATTTTGAGTAAAGGTTGTGGGCAGCGATGTACAACCTCACCGCCTCAGGAACTAAATATCGGATAGACTGGCGTACACGGATTAATTGGCGAATTAGACTTGACGAAACTCCTACTAAAGGTATATGCAATAATTGCCAGCGAATGCTAACAGACTGATTTATCAATTCTTGCTCTACTTGCTTGCAGATTAACTCACTTTGAGCTATAGTCTCACCACCTAGGAGTCGGGGTGCAATTAACCAATCACACATCTGAGCTAGTTCGTGTCCGCGGTACCAATGAGGTAAGGTTTGGAATGCATCTAAACCAACAATCCAGTACCAGTGAGTCTTGGGATAAGCAGCAGATAAATCGATCAGTGTATTGATAGCATAGGACGTTCCAGAGCGATTTGTTTCAATTAGTGAAACAGTAAATCCCGGACGATCTTGTGTAGCTTGTTGTAGCATTGCTACTCGATGCTCAAACAAAGCTGCTTGTTTATGTGGAGGATTTAGCGATGGCACCCAAATTATCTGTTCTACAGGTACTTGATGCAAAGCTGTCTCGCCTATAAGTAGGTGTCCCCAATGAATTGGATCGAATGTGCCACCAAAAATTGCTAATTGCTGCATCCACTTAAAATTGGACTTCTATTCAATTTCAAAAAATTTCACTATCAATGTACTATTGTATTCAATTCAACCCTAGGTTTTATCTAATTTAAAAGCAGTTTCACTAGAAACAGACTATTGTAGCCAATTCCAGTAAGGACGCTAAAATATGTGTTTCTCATTACAAGAATTTCTTTCCCGATGTGGCAGAAATTTTCAGAATAATCATAAGATACAGTTCAGAAATAGTAAAAACCTCTAACAAAGGTAAAATCATTCTGAACCTAAAAAACAAGAGGAGAAAAATTTACGAACCTAAAAAAAATAAATATATACAGGAGCAGTTACGGGAAAAATCCAATTCCTGTTATGATACGCGTGTCATTTGTGATTATGGTGTGGTGTGGTGTAAGAGGAGTAATCGAATGAAGAATTCTGTAGATTTTAGCGGTAGACCATTTCATTTCATTGGTATTGGTGGCATAGGTATGTCTGCTTTGGCATATGTTCTTGCCAAACGTCAATTACCAGTATCAGGTTCAGATCTTCGTCCAAATCACATTACACGAAAGTTAGAATCTATCGGAACTCATATTTTTAGTAGACAAGAAGCCAGCAATCTGGAATTCTTTCGCCCAAAAGTAACCTCTGGAGTAGCATTAAACTCACTCTCAGAAGTACGTCCTACAGACAACTCAACGCTGCCTCAAGTAATTTGTTCAACAGCAATTAACACAACTAATTTAGAATATAAAGCAGCCCTAGAATTAGGCTGCCCAATTTTGCATCGTTCAGATGTACTAGCAGCTTTAATTGCTGATTACCATAGTATTGCAGTAGCAGGAACCCACGGTAAAACTACAACTAGTAGTATGATTGGCTACATGCTACTAAAAGCAGGTTTAGATCCAACTATTCTCGTGGGTGGCGAAGTAAATGCTTGGGAAGGTAATGCCAGATTAGGAGAAAGTCAGTATCTCGTAGCTGAAGCAGATGAATCAGATGGGTCTTTGGTAAAACACGCCCCAGCAATTGGCGTGATCACCAATATTGAACTCGATCATCCCGACCACTATGAAACATTAGAAGAAGTGGTTGATATCTTCCAAGAATTTGCGCAAGGTTGTCAGACTTTAGTAGGTAGCATTGATTGTGCAACAGTACGCGATCGCTTAAAACCAACAATCACTTATAGCCTGCACTCAGATAGTAACGCTGATTATACCGTTACTAATATTGACTATCGCTCTGATGGTACTACAGCTTTAGTTTGGGAAAGAGGTAAAGCTTTAGGCATGTTGAATTTGCGCCTACTTAGTCGGCACAACCTCAGCAATGCTCTAGCAGCTGTCGCCGTAGGTCGTGTATTGGGCTTAGAATTTGGGGAAATTGCCAAAGGTATCGCCACCTTTGAAGGCGCAAGACGGCGCTTTGAGTTTCGAGGTGAAGTTGATGGCATTACCTTCATTGATGATTATGCCCATCACCCTAGCGAAATTCGCGCTACCCTAGCGGCCGCACGTCTGCAAGCTAGACCCGGACAAAGAGTTGTGGCTATTTTTCAGCCCCATCGCTATAGTCGCACAATGACCTTTTTAGAAGAATTTGCTGAATCTTTTACCCATGCCGATCTGGTTGTGCTGACTGATATTTACAGTGCTGGAGAACCAAATTTAGGGCAAGTTAGTGGCGAACTATTAGCAGCAGCAATTGCTAAACAGCACCCACAGGTTGTTTATCAACCCACCTTGCCATCGATTAGCGAATTCTTACTCAAAACATTGCGTCCCGGAGATTTAGCACTGTTTCTCGGTGCTGGGAACTTGAATCAAACTATTCCCGAAATAATTGCCACACTTTGCGAACCGGCAAAAGCTACATCTTAAGTGATGACACTGTTAAAGTCTCATTTGTCACAGTTTCATAAAAATTTCATAGTACAGCCGTATTCAGACGGCACATAAATGTAAAAATTTCTCTAAACTCAGCCTAAAAATGACAACCTTCCAGGCAGATAGCAGCGTCTGCAAAGTTTCTACATTGACGTCAGAGAAACAGGAAACAGCTAATTCCGTTGAAAGTCCAGTAATTTATTTACCAGGTACTGATTGCGCTATTAAGTCTCAAGCTTCTTTGTCTGCGTATACTTCCTATCGGGTGGGTGGAGCTGCACAACTATACATTGCCCCCCGCAACATCGAAGCAATGCAAGCAGGATTAAAGTATGCAAAAGAACGTGATATCTCAGTAACAATACTGGGTGCAGGTTCTAACTTATTAGTAAGCGATCGCGGAATCACAGGCTTAGTAATAGCAACTCGTCATCTGAGATATAGTCACTTTGACCCCGAAACCGGTCAATTAACCGTTGCTGCTGGAGAATCGATTCCTAACTTGGCATGGCAAGCAGCCGATTTAGGCTGGGAAGGACTAGAATGGGCTGTCGGCATCCCCGGAACTGTTGGGGGTGCTGTCGTCATGAACGCGGGAGCCCACAATAGCTGCACCGCAGATATGTTAGTCAGCGCTCAGGTACTTTCACCCGATGGCACTCTAGAAACTCTTACTCCGGCAGAATTGGGTTATAGTTACCGGACTTCATTATTGCAAGGTAGCGATCGCATAGTTACTCAAGCCACCTTCCAACTGCGACCTGGTGCCGATCCAGCAAAAGTTATAGCAGCCACCAAAGAACACAAACAGCATCGGCTGACTACCCAACCCTACAACTTCCCTAGTTGTGGCAGCGTGTTCCGCAACCCCAAACCTTACTCTGCTGGCTGGTTAATTGAACAAACTGGATTAAAAGGCTTCCAAATTGGTGGCGCGCAAGTAGCACAACTCCATGCTAATTTTATCGTTAACCGTGGCGGAGCAAAAGCTAGCGATATCTTTTGTCTGATTCGTCATATTCAGCAGCAAGTGCAAGATCGTTGGTCAATTAGCTTAGAACCAGAAGTTAAAATGCTAGGAGAATTTCAACTAGCTTGTTGAGCTTGGGGAAATTCATCATCATAGCGTTCAGCAATCAATGCTCCTCAGCATTAATTATGAGTAAAAAAAGAGGCAATTTGCCTACCGCATCTATAATTGAATTTGATTTGTTATTTAACGCACACGCGGACTATCTATTATGACAGGTAAAGGACAGGGTTTTGGCTTTGGCTTGGGAAAAATGAAAGAACTAGCCGAAGCTTTCAAAAAAGCGCAACAAGTTCAAGAAGGCGCAAAGCGTCTCCAAGAAGAATTAGAGCAAATGGAGATTCAAGGAGAGTCTGGCGGTGGTCTGATCAAGGTAATTGTCAGTGGCAACCAAGAACCCAAACGAGTAGAAATTTCTCCAGATGCTTTAAAAGAAGGAGCAGAAGTACTGTCCGACTTAGTGACAGTGGCGATGAAAGACGCCTACAACAAGTCCACAGCTACAATGCGCGAACGCATGGAAGATTTGACCAGTGGGCTGGAATTGCCTGGATTTTAGTCAAAGGTCAAGAGTCAAGAGGAGCCACTGCGTTCTTGGGGTTTCCTCAAGTGGAGCAAGTGGCGTTCAAAATGAATTACTTTTGACTTTTAACTCTTGACTTTGGACTGAGCGAAGCGAAATACTTATGCCCTACAAACTACTTTTTGTCTGCCTGGGTAATATCTGTCGTTCGCCATCGGCAGAAAACATTATGAATCATCTGATTGAACAGGCTGGCTTAAGCAATAGTATTGTCTGTGACTCGGCGGGTACATCTAGTTATCACATTGGTAGCCCCCCCGATCGTCGCATGAGTGCCGCAGCTGAGAAAAAGTTGGGGATTAAACTGCGAGGTCAAGCCCGCCAGTTTCGTAAATCGGACTTTCAAGACTTTGACTTGATTTTGGCGATGGATCGGGACAATTATCAGGATATTCTTGTGCTCGACCCAACCCAGTACGATCGCGACAAAGTTCGATTAATGTGTGATTTTTGTTCTCGGTACACACTCGAAGAAGTTCCCGATCCTTACTATGGTGGTACGGAAGGATTTAATCAAGTAATCGATCTGCTAGTCGATGCTTGTGAGGGTCTGCTGCAAAATATTATTAGTCAGCAACTAAAAACGTAAGTGTTGATTCAGCCAATGCTGAGTATTTAGAGTGAAAACTCATTACTCAGCACTTGCTTTACTATTCCACTAGACCATGCTTAATCGCAAAACGCACCAGTTCAGCGCGGTTACTGGTGGCTGTTTTTCTCAACAAGCTACTAACGTACTTTTCTACGGTGCGCGCACTTAAGTGTAGCTGTTGACCCATATCGGCATTAGAAAGACCATGCGTTAAGAGTTCTAGCACTTCCTGCTCTCTGGAAGTCAAACTAGAGAGCATTTGAGATTCTTGAATTTGAGTAATTTCAGTAGAATGGGCTTCCATCGGTTTTTTTGGGTTGGAATTGCCCAAGTTTTCTTGATGAGAAAAGCGATACTCTGATTGAATAATTTGCGATCGCTCCAGTAGATTACGAATAGCTGCGGCTAACTCTTCTAATTCAAAGGGTTTGGGCAAATATAAATCGCAACCCGATTGGTAGCCCAGAATCCTCTCTTGAGTCTTAGTTCTTGCTGTTAATAAAATTACAGGTAATAAACGGAACTCCGCTTTTTGACGCACTCGGCGCACCAATTCATAGCCATTCATTCTTGGCATGACAATATCAGTGACAATCAAATCAGGATGGTACTCCTCCACCATCATCAACGCTTCTTGACCATCATTCGCCGTAATCACTGAGTAGCCAGACAGTTCAAGATAATCGCTAATTGACAGACGAGTGCCCAAATCGTCATCCACTACAAGGATCGTCAAGGGCATGGACAGTACACCCCTAGCATTTTTTTTACTAACAAATTGGCTTGTTTGAGCACTATTAGTGAACACAGGCAAGAATGATGTGCTCTTATTTTTCATACTATGACAGGATTACCAGCTAATGACTGCCTAAGGACTGATTTATAAAGAAAATCTTAATTCATGAGAATATTGTTAATAAATTTTAACGCAGCGTTCCATTTTACTGCTTGGCAAAGATAAATAATGTAGCAATTCATAACAACTAACCAGCAAGATAGAGTAATCTTTTTACCCTACTGTAAATTAAAATTTATGGATCGGCGCTCTGGTAGAAGCAAAATTTGCCGAAAAAATTCTCATTGAGAACTTGAAAAAGCTAAATTAAGAAGATGAGTCTCATACCTAGAGTAACCATTGATCTTGGTTTTATCTAGCCTAAAGCAATTTTTCTACCGACTCAAACTATTTTTTAGACACATTTTCAGTAAGCACGATTTCCATGAGTGACAAAAGTGAAGGTTACAAAGTAGTTAGCGACAATCGACAAGCCCGTTATTTATATGAAATCCTGGAAACATACGAAGCTGGAATTCAATTGACAGGAACAGAGGTGAAATCGATTCGTGCCGGGAAAGTGAATCTCCAAGATGGCTATGCGTTGATTCGCAATGGCGAAGCATGGTTAATCAACGCTCATATTTCACCTTACACGGCTAGCGGTCAATATTTTAATCACGAACCACGCCGGACGCGCAAGCTGTTACTGCATCGTCAGGAAATCCGCAAGCTAATCGGTAAAGTGGAACAGCAGGGTTTGACTTTAGTCCCCTTAAAGATGTACTTCAAACGCGGACGTGTAAAAGTGAGTATAGCCCTTGGTAAAGGTAAAAAGCTCCACGATAAGCGAGAAGATTTGAAAAAACGCCAAGATCGGCGTGATATGGAACGGGCAATGAAAAATTATTAGGCATTATTTTGACTAAATTACTACACCAGAGTCATACCATTTTGGATTTTAGATTGAAAATTACCTTCTGGGACTGGCTTGGTGTCATCCCTATGTTGCAATTATTTTATTGCAGTAAAAAGTTTGATTTATATCCTCAGTCAGAGTTAAGAAAAAGCCGATTTTATCGCCATAGATTGATTTTGTTATTTCTGGAACTCGGTAAAGTGGTAAACAATCTTGAAGGGATGAGGAACTTTCACTATGACTAGCAATTTAACTAAAGCGATTGGTACAGGCGTTGTTACCTTGAGTATGGCAATTTTGTCCTTAACTTTACCTGTACAAGCTCAAACTAATACTAATACTGACTCTGGAACCACTGGAACCACTGGAACCAGCACTACTACAAACACAACAACCTACGATCGCAATGATTTTGATTGGGGTTGGCTGGGATTACTTGGTTTATTAGGTCTTGCTGGCTTGACAGGTAGAAAGCGCGATGATGAACCTACCCGTTATCGCGATCCCAATGCTCCAAGCGCTACTAGCTACAGGGACTAAGTAATTGGTAATTGTTATATAGTTAGTTGTCAGGTGTGGTATGACTGACAACTAACTCATTTTAGTTTGCTGCTGGTTCTGAGCTAGCTGAAGTGAGTTCTGAATTTTTATGTTGATTTACAGGTATCCAGTAACTCGCTATCAAAGCCACTAACAGCCACCAGAGGCTATTAGCTTCAGGGCGAAACCAGACAGTATCAAAAGTCCCATGAGCAAGCATACCTACCATAGATGCGATCGCTCCAATTAACCAAAATCCCTCAATGCTTCTTAACTGCCGCAATCGTCGCAATTGCATATAACCTGTATTAAAGGTGACAATTAACAGCCACAGAAAACAGCTTAAACCAATAAATCCAGTTTCTACAGCAATTTCTAGCAAGATTGAATAGGCACTCAAAGCGCTATAACGGGGACGTTGGTAAAGGGGGTAGATTTTATTAAAAGCATTGTGACCAGGGCCAATACCGAGTATAGGGCGATCGCGAATCATCTCAAATACCGCATCCCAGACATTCCTGCGGAAATTATTACTGCTATCTTGGCGGTCAGCAAAAATACTCAACACTCGTAAGCGCACCGGCTCAATAAAGATGACCGCTAAGACTAATATCCCTATTAAACCTCCAAGAATAATTGGCAGCGACCAAGTACGCCAAAAAGGAGGCATTTGCACGCTCCACCAATAAATCAGCAATGCCATTACTGTTAATATTGCTGCCACTAAACCAATCCAACCGCCACGACTAAAGGTGAGAACTAAGCAAGAAGCATTGACAATTAACGCTGTTAATGCAAGTGCTTTTTTAAACCAGCTTTGCCAAGCAAAAATTGCCACCAAACTAAAAATTACCGCCGGTAGAAGATACCCTGCCAATAAATTGGGATTACCCAAATAACTGTAGACCCTAGTCGTTTTCGACAGCGGCGATTCTGGGTCAACCCAAGTGGCTAATGCATTTGCGCCAAAAAACCATTGCCGCAACCCATATACGCTAACAATTAGCGACACGTGTAGGTAGAGAATTATTAGCCAAGACCGCAGGCGAGATGACCTCAGCACCCTAGCACAAAGAGCAAACAGCATTAAATAGAGCGTGAAAGTGACTAAATCGCTCAATGCTGCTTTTTTTACTGGTGAGAATGCTGTAGCAACTACAGCAACTACCCAATAGAGCAATACCAGCAAGTGAATAGGAGTAAATGATGAGGCATTAGTTGATGTTGCTTCATCAGATAAGGTCAGTAATAGCCAAAATCCTACACAAGCTGCCAGCAACAACCCAATCAAAGTAGTTGAAACAAAGGGTGCCAAACCGTACACTAGACTAAGTAAGGCTACTGCAATTGTGTCTCCCCACTGGAGCAATATACTACCTTGCCGCCAGGAAGATAACAGCCCCACCAAAGAGTGGTGTAGGTAACTGGTAGCAAAATATTTTTGGACTCTTAAATCAGATAACGTGAACCTTTGCCAGACTAAATTCATAAAAAACGCTGTGACTGATTAGCACGCCCGCTTAGAACTTGGACTCGATCGTAATGCGGGTAGTTACAAAAAGGTAATAATGCAGATTGGGAATTTCATCAATAGTCAATCATCATTATTCAATATTGATGACTTTTGCATTCTTGCCCATCATCTGACAAATTTCCAGTCGTGCTAGTTCCAACAGCTAATTTTTAACGCTGTTGTGTCAAAAAGGTGAGTCGTTCATAGCTAATCCAAATTATTATTCATGCGTCCTGGTGAAGCAGCACTATAGATTCTTTCCCACTAAAGACAACTCTCGCGTACTCAGTTTGGCGGATTCTCAAAGAGAATGCTTTAGTCGGATTCACCAGGAGGATGTACGCACTTTATAACGCCATAGCGTTTCCTAATCTGCTCAGGTACAAATTTATTTGTATTTATTTGTATTTATCTTGTGTACCCTTCTTGGCGGGAACGACGAACGAGAAGCCAATTTGTGTCTACATCTGTGGTAATTAAATTTTTCTGTACCTCACTGAAGTGAGAAATGCTATATTGAGTAGTTTTTCCTCATCACACATCACTTACTGCTTCTGAAGAAGCCACAACTTGTAATGGCAAAGACAACACATAGCGGTATCCGGCTTCTGGAGAACCTTGAATCGTAATTTGTCCACCGTGTAATTCTGCTAGCTGACAGCTAAGTAATAAACCTAAGCTTTCGCGAGACAAACTATTATGTGATTGAGTAGCACCTATCCCAGAATTGACAGTTAAAACATCTGAGTGCGAATCAATCATGTTTTTTGACTTTTCCACTACTAGCGGCAAATTTCCTGCTAGTTCAAGGTTGTCTGCATGGATATTATAGGCGGCGGCTTCACCTGTCAGTTCCAGCAAAGACAAGGGACTAAGACGAAAATAGGGATCGACCTCAGTTATTCCGTCTCCTAGCCAAGGATGGGAAACCCAAACTGTAATGTTGAGTGTATTTTCTTTGTAAGAGACATGAATGCGCACCACACTACCTGTAGCAGAAAGTTGAATCACGCTAAAAATTAGGTGATACAACATTTGTCGCACCTTATCTTTATCTAAAGGACAAATGCGACTGTGACCGGGTTCGATAGATAAACGAATATCTTGTTCGCGACGATTTGCAGCTTCTTCTAAAGTATTGATAGCTTGTTGACATACCATCTCAATATCTACAGGAGCTATATTCAAATCGGTTGAGCCGTCGTCCATTGCTCCTAGTTCAGTAATTTCATTAACTAAGGATAGTAAATATCGACCGCTGTGTTGGATGATATCGAGATATTCTCTTTGCTTAGTCGTTAAAGGCCCGTAAATTTCACGTCCTAAAACACTAGCCATTCCGAGTACAGAGGTTAAGGGTGTACGTAACTCCTGAGTTAGTTGTCCTAATAGTTCTAGTTTGAGTTGCTTCGTAGAACGAGAGTCTTGTTCTAAAGCAGGTGGGGTAATTTTGATCTCACTACTATTGTCGTCGCTGAATGATAAGCTAATTGTGTTTTTGGGAATACTAATTTCTGACTTTGCTTTTAGCAGTCGATTGCGCTCAAACTCACTCATGCTCCAACGAGCGATGATTTGTAAAAATTCAATATCGCGAGTAGTAAAGTTACGTGGTACTAAATCCATTACCGCCAACGCACCCAAACAGTGGCCGGAAGCATCAATCAATGGCGCTCCTAAGTAAGCGCGAATACCGTAATCCTGTATCAACTTACTAGAAGCTAATACCGAATCAGTAATTTTATGTGTATCATTAATTACTAAAAATTGAAAGCTATCTACTACTTGGGTGCAAAAAGATTCCCGGCGTAATAATTGACGGCTTTGTGCTAAATGATTCATTAGTCCCAGCCTAGATAAACCTACTGCTGACTTGAACCAATGACGTTCTTGATCTACAAATCCCAAAATCGAAATGGGTGCTTCCAAAAAATGAGCAGCGGTTTGCGTGGCTTCTTCAAAGACAGGAATTGTTTCTGATTGCCGCAAACCTAACTCTGACAATGCTTCGAGGCGTTGTTTTTCTCTTGTTTCTTGGGAAGCCCAACCATCTTTTAGGGCAGATAATTTGTTTTCAGGCTCTACCATTGCCACCGTTACCTTGATAATTGCGCGATACTGTTGTTTATATAACCACTGTTTGTAGGTGATTATTTGCTATTTTTAAGCATTCCCCAATTTCACCTCCGATAAACAATCTGAGGACAAAATTTTTTTCTCCTGAGGATAAACTTATAATTTGATTGGTTCTTCGTTCATAGGAAATGTCAGTAAATATTCTAGTTAGCACTGGTGAAATCTGTATTGCTTTAGATTTGACTACTAGATGACGTTAGTTTTGTTTTCCAACTGGGTAATATAACACTAAGGAGGAAGATAAAGTCTCTTTCCTTTTTATATAGAACGGGTAAGCTTTTTTTGTGTATTTGCTTTATTCTCATTTAAGTAAAATAGTTATAGGTTGGAGTTTCCTAGTGCAATCTTTGGAAGCATGAATAATAGTTGCTACCAATTCGGAATAGTGGATTAACCGCAAATTTTTCTAAATCAAAAGCTATGAAATTTTACTGTAGATTTGCTAAAAAAAGAATTTTTTGCCATCTAAAGAAAAAATATAAATCGAAATTATTTGAATAATAAGAAAACCTTATTGTGGGCGAGCGCGATTGTGATGAAACATTCAAATAATCAACTATAAATAAACTAAATTTAAAAAAATTATTTATATAAAAGTTTTTTACGAAAATTACTTAAATCAAAAATATACTTAATATTTTTAAAAATACATATCTTTATAATTAAAAAGCCATATAAACATAACACCAATTAGCTGTATATACTAAATTTCTGCAACTTCCCCATTAAATAGTAATTTTAAATAAAATACTTTCTGTAATTAAAAATCTAACTATTTAAGATAATTTTCTGTGAGCTTTACATTGAAAAAAAACAGAATTTTTTTGAATGGCATATCCTATGTAAATATAAAATTACAAAATTTTTACCAATAATTTATATATATAATTTGCCTATTCTTAGCAGATAAGCCATAAAGGAATTAGCTATTTTTGAAATTGGTTTTCGCCATCTAAAATTGAGGCTATCTGACAATGAATAAAAATGCGATAAAAATTCCTTTTGTAGACTTGAATTTACAACATCAGCCTATTCAAATTCAATTGGAGCAGGCAATTCAGGCTGTATTAACAAAAGGAGATTTTATTTTAGGGCAAGCACTTTCTGATTTTGAGGCAGCTTTTGCAGCAGCATCTGGTACGCAATATGGTGTAGGAGTGGCATCCGGTACTGATGCGATCGCTCTCGGTTTACAAGCCTGTAATATTGGTAGTGGTGATGAGGTTTTATTACCTGCAAATACCTTTGTTGCCACCCTAATTGGAGTGCTACGTGTTGGGGCTAAACCGATTTTGGTAGATTGCGATCCCGAAACAGCTTTAATAGATTTAGCAGCAGCAGCCAAATTAGTTACACCTAGAACAAAAGCAATTATTCCCGTACATCTTTACGGCCAAATGGTGTCACCACGACAGCTATTAGATTTTGCTAAAACCTACAACCTGCTAATTTTTGAAGATGCAGCACAAGCACATTTAGCAGAACGAGATGGATATCGTGCTGGTTCAGTAGGAATTGCAGCAGCTTTTAGTTTCTATCCTAGTAAGAATTTGGGAGCATTTGGCGATGGCGGAATGCTATTAACGCGAGATCCAGATGTCGCTCAAAAAATGGTGCGGTTGCGAAATTATGGCGCATCGCAAAAGTATTTTCATGTTGAAGAAGGTACAAATAGCCGTCTAGATACCTTACAAGCAGCAGTATTACTGCAAAAACTACCATATTTACCCAAGTGGAATTGCGATCGCAATAGTATTGCTCAACAATACGACTTAGAACTATTACCCTTAGCATCTGCTGGTATTATTCCGCTACAAAATCACAGCGCTACTGGGCATGTTTATCATCTTTATGTAATTAAAATTAATGATTCTTGCCCTTTAACACGTCAGCAAATTCAAGACAAACTGACAGCAGAGGGGATTCAAACAGGAATTCATTACCCAATTCCTTGCCATCTTCAGCCAGCATTCACTTATTTAGGCTATCAACTTGGAGATTTCCCCCAAGCAGAAAAGTTGGCACAGCAAATTTTATCGTTACCTATGTATCCAGGTTTAAACAATAGTCAAATTACCAAAGTTGTAACAGCTATTAAATCTACTTTAAGTGGCGAACAACAACAGTTGTTGTGCATTTAATTTGTTTGGCTTGCTACGAAAGCATTAACTATCAATAAATTTTGCATTGCTGAAAATCATGGCAATCCCACAACAGATAAAAAATAGCAACACTTCTCAACTACTAATTTTAGCAATTTTAGGCGTTTTATTTCTGCTGTATGCGCCTCTATTACTACACTGGCTAGATGGCTGGTTACACAAAAATATTAGTACAGAACATGAATATTTTAGCCACGGTTTAATTGGTTTACCATTTGCCACTTACCTAGTTTGGCTGCAACGCAAACAATGGCAACGTCTACCAGATAGGATCCATCCGCTAGGCCCTTTTTTGCTATTAGTTGGGGGAGTTTTTTATTTAAGTGGTGTAGCTGAGTGGGTGAACCTTTCCTTCCCGGCAATTTTAGCCGGATTGTGCTTGTGGTTTAAAGGTATACCAGGTTTCAAATTGCAAGGATTTCCTCTATTGTTAATATTTTTCGCCACCCCAACAGCCGGGCCTTACCTGATTGCACCTTACACCTTACCTCTACAAAGTTTCATTGCTGGTACAGCTGGCTTCATCCTAAATCAGTTTGGTATGGAAGTAACTGTTGAAGGAATAAATCTGTATGTCGGCGGACGAATTGTGGAAGTTGCACCTTATTGTGCGGGGTTGAAAATGTTATTTACTACCATGTACGTCAGCTTAATGTTGCTTTATTGGACAGGGGCTTTGTCTTCACGTCGTACAACTAGTTGGTTTTTAGGAATTGCTGTTTTGATTAGCATTACGGCCAATATCTTTCGTAACACTGCACTAACATTCTTTCACGGCACAGGTCAAGAAGCAGCTTTTAAATGGCTTCATGATGATTGGGGTGGCGATCTATATTCTGGTTGTATGTTGCTAGTATTAGTGCCTTTACTAAATCGGATTAATAGCTATTTCTCAACAGTTACAGATATTGAACTAGAAGCAGATAGCGATCGCTCCTAAAAACAGACTGTTAGGATTACTGAACTCATTGCCTAATTTGGTCAAGTAAACTTTTGCCTAAATATTACAAATCTTGTTAATGATTTCCTTAACTAAATATTTCAAAGAAAGCCAATGGACTCAGGTAGTAGCACTTGTATTATTGCTGCTGCTATTTGCTATTGGAAGCGTTCCCGGATACCTGACAGGACACTGGCAATGGAAACAGCCACCACCAATAACCAGCCTGAAAGCATTGAAACATATACGCAATTCTGGATTAAGTCTTCCTGGTTGGCAAACTATTGAACAGGCGGAACAAGCAATTGGCGAACATAAATGGTCGCTACAGCTAATTAAGAAACAAGACTCGCAAACTCAAGCGATATTGCTGTTGCTACCTCAAAATGGCCCGATGGATCAACCTGAAGTGGAGTGGACAGAAGTTAACGGTTGGGGAAAGTCGCGTTGGGGAAGGTGGGACATAGCTCAATATCGTTCGGCTACATTTACTGTAAAACAGCCTAGACAAACTCAGGTAGAAGCTAGATTCTTTCGCGCTTCGACAAGGCAGGATACTTTTGGTGTGTTGCAGTGGTATGCTCTACCGAATGGGGGAAACCCATCACCTTTACACTGGTTTTTTGCCGATCAGTTGGCACAGTGGCGTAAGCAGCGAATTCCTTGGGTTGCTGTGAGTATTCTCGTTCCAATGGAACCTTTAGGTCAGGTGGAAAAAATTTGGCCTTTAGCTGAGTCTATTGGGCAGACGGTACAAACTGCATTAATGGCAGAGTCTCTACAGGGAAATTAACGAGTAGGTGATGCAGAGATGTTGAATTGTGCGATCGCGCTTTGCTAAGACAAGTATGAATTCAGCTTGACTCATATTTCAGTAATGCGGGCGATCGCTTTTTCTTGATGTAATATTTTCACATCTTTGGACATAGTAATTTCTCGGTGAAGTAAGAGACATTTTAAGTATTACCAGAGTAGAATAGCGACTCAAGCAAGACCCATTTTTGAGTCTAGCTTTCCTATGACAAATGTTTATATTTACAATTTTCATATGCGTGCATTCAGCGCTCTGTGTTTTGTGAGCCTCCAGCTTGGTGTTTTCTGGACAACAGCGTTTCAAGCAGTTGTTGCTCAACCTGTAACCTCTCCACAACCATCATCAGGGCAAGCCTCTCCTTTTCCCTCACCTCCTGAGGTTGCACCTACTGGTTTAAACAGCGAAATCTCTCCTCAACTTAACCGCTACGTTTTAGGGCCAGGAGATACTATTAGCGTTGTAGTTCAGCGCCCTCCTGGCCCTTATCGCTTAGGGCCAGGAGATAACATTAGCGTTATAGTTCAACGCTTTCCAGATTTGAGTTTCCAAGCATCAATTAATCCCGAAGGCAACATCATTGTCCCGCTAATCAAAACAGTATCGCTACAAGGTTTAACTTTACTAGAAGCACAAGAAAAAATACGCTCCTTACTCAACCGTTACGTAGTCGAGCCAGTAGTAGTTTTATCATTAACAGGGCAGCGTCCCGATTTAAGTTTTCAAGCCGTAATTAATCCGGAGGGGAATATTTTAGTACCGCAAGTAGGAACAGTATCCCTACAAGGCTTGAGTGTGGAGGAAGCACAAGAAAAAATTCGTTTAGCTTTAAGTCGCTTGTTAGTAGATCCAATTGTGGCAGTATCATTGGCAGCACCAAGACCCGTGCAAGTCACGATTAGCGGGGAAGTTTTTCGTCCGGGGATTTATGCAATGGCATCGCCTACACCCCGTGTTGGGGATGCTTTGCTGACATCTGGTGGGACGACAATCAATGCAGACCTACGACAAGTACAGGTGCGTAGGCGGTTGGTTGATGGGTCTGTGATTTCGCAAAATATTGACCTGTATACAGCATTGCAGAATGGTAGTTCAGTACCTAATTTCCGCCTCCAAGATGGCGATGCCATCATAGTTCCCCGGCGTGAAATTGGTACTGATGATGGCTACGATCGCAATCTGATTGCTCGTTCAACCTTAGCTGTACCACAGATTAGAGTCAGGGTTTTAAACTATGCCGCTGGAGGCATTGCCAATCAAGTTTTACCTAATGGCAGCACATTTGTAGATGCATTAGGCGGAATTAATCTTGATACCGCTAACCTCCGAGATATTGCTTTAGTACGTTTCGATCCCGAACGGGGTCAAGCTGTCACCCAAAGGCTAGATGCTAAAAAAGCTCTAGGTGGCGATATATCCCAAAACGTGCCGCTTCAAGATAATGATGTTATCGTGGTTGGTCGTAACCTGATTGGTAGAATTACTAACGCTCTCAGTACAATTACGCAACCATTCTTTAACGTTCAGAGCTTTATTCGCTTCTTTGACTTCTTTACAGGCGGAGCGAAGTAGTGGGGAGATGAGGAAGCAAGGAGGAAAAGGCAGAGGGGCAGGGAGCAGGGAGCAGGGGGAAAAGAAATAACTAATAACCAATGACAAATGACAAATGACTCCACCAATTGTTAAACGCTATATTATTGCTTTTGAAAAGTATAAATTAATTGGATTAGCCAGTTTTGTCTTAGTTGTAGCTGGTTCAACGGTGGTGGCTTTACAACCAGAGCCACCACCTAGCTATATAGCAAATGCGGCGCTAACCTACAATCGCCCGCCAGTTTCCTTCTCTGCAACTGGTAGTGAAATTCAACAACAAGGGCAAGAATTAAACGAACAAGTTTTACTATCAGATCAGTTGATCGAAGCTGTGTCAGCCAAAGTCAACGTTAAACCAAAAAAAATTGGTACAAGTATTGCCATTTCTATACCAAAGAAAAATCCTCGAACTGGACAATTAGATTCCACAATTATCGAGCTTAAATATAAAGATAGCGATCGCAAGCGAGCTGTAGAAGTATTGCAGGCATTGATGCAAGCAATGGTCAAGCTCAGTAGTGATATTAATACAGGGCGATTAAAAGCAATTATTCTCAAAATTAACGAACGCGTACCTCAGGCTAAGTTGGAACTGCAAGCAGCAGAGAGGAGGCTAGAACAATACGATCGCCGAGAGCGACCTGCAATATTAGCATCTGAGAATGGTAGTTTATTAACTGCGGTGACTAGCAGCCAAAATCAGCAACGTCAAATTAAACTTACTATTGCTGGTATTAATGCTCAAATTCGCAGTTTGCAAGACAAATTAGGTTTAAATGTTGGTCAAGCTTACGTTTCTTCAGCTTTAAGTGCCGATCCAATTCTTGCGAGTTTGCGATCGCAAATTTATCAAATTGAATCACAAATTGCCGTGCTGCGCAAAGATTTGCGACCAGAACACCCAACGATGATTCAGTTGCAGCGTCAGAAACAGGCGGCTGAAGAATTACTGCAACAACGGGCGGCGGAAGTGGTAGGTGGTGGAGGTACAGCAGCACCTCTAACTGGTAATGTCTCGAATATTCGTGCCCAAAGTAACTTAGATCCAGCACGCCAAGAACTTGCAAACCAGATGGTAGCATTGCAAACCCAAAGGGAAACGCTACAACAACAATTAGCTCAACAAGTTCAAGAAGAAGCGCGATTGCGACAGGTATATTCTTCAATACCTAACAAACAATTAGAGCGATCGCGTTTAGAACAAGAGGTAGCCTTGAAAAAAGCTGTCTATGACAAAATGCAGGCGAAGCTAGCCGATGCAAAAACCGCAGAAGCTGAAACTGTCACGAGTCTCAGTATTGCTAGACAACCCATTGCGATCGCTGATACCGTCAAACCTAAGAGCGTGCCTGTGACGTTGGCTGTTGGCGGTCTGATGGGATTGGTAGTAGGTGGCGGTATCATCTTCTTGTTAGGTTCGCTAGAAGGTACTTTCAAGACCAGAGAAGATATCCGCGAAAGCCTGAAGCAGCGGGAAGTTGCAAGGCTAGGAGAAATACCTCTTATACCTACTGATGATTTGGATGCAGAAGCCATACCAGTTATAGTTTCCCCATATTCTCCTTATTTAGAATTTTATGAAAAGTTCCGCAGTAATTTGCGGCGGATAGGTGGTAAAAACCTCAAAGTAGTTTTAGTTACTAGTGTCAGTAACTCCGAGGGTAAGACTACAAGCGCTTATAACTTAGGCATAGCTTCTGCCCGTGCTGGCAAAAGAACCTTGATTATTGAAACAGATTTGCGATCGCCTTCTGCTTGTTCATCCTTAAAAGTTAATCACGATCCCGATGCTAATATTGAACCTCTACGCTATTACGCCAGCCTTAGTGAATGTATCCGCTTAGTTCCTGATGTAGAAAATTTATACATACTTCCTAGCCCCGGCCCTTTGCGGCAATCGGCGGCAATTTTGGAATCAAGCGAAATGCGACGGCTAATGGAGGATGTGCGAGAGCGCTACGATCTAGTAATTTTAGATACTAGCCCCCTGAGCTTATCTAACGATCCTTTGTTAATCCAACCTTACAGCGATGGGATAATAATTGTGGCGCGACCAAACTATACCCAAGAAAACTTGCTAGGTGAAGCGATCGATCAATTAGTTGAATCGGAACTAGGACTTTTAGGGGCTGTGATTAATGGTGGTGATATCATTGTCTCTTTGCCTGAGTCAGTTGAAAAATCAGCAAATGTTTCATCTCAAAAAGAATCAGACGCAGAAGTTTCCGTAGCTGCCAACAACAGCTGATTAATATACTGAATTCTCTCAAGCATCAATATACAGTTGTTTTCAAACCAGCTGTATGCTTTCGGGATCTATTTTGCTTGTAGATTTAAACGCAGTAGATCCAACACCAATTTTATAGTTTTATTATTGAGAGCTTTAATTCCGTCCGCGATCGCTTTAACATTAATCGTGGTTTACAACAACGGTTTTCCCCATGTAACGGCTTCGCCTGAAGTTCGGCAGCAATGGGCAGACAAAGAATTTCGTGGTTATCCCATAGTTGTGAACTCAATCAAAATCTGTCAGCCAATTATTGAGCGTGTAGGTAGTGTAAAATTTGTTGCACCGAATCAGGGTAAAAACTATCTGATATATGAGGCAAATAGTTCGAGTAATGAAGTGGAATTATCCTTAGACGTATCCGGCAATAAAGGTGTAGCTTTTGCCAACATCCAATACAGTAGATTTACCCATGTAGCAGAGGTGCAATTGACTTATCAGGACAAAACAGAGAAACTAAACTGTCGAAGCCAGAAGTGAGCTATCTTGCAACAAGTTATTCAATGAATGCAATGATTTACTGTAGGATTAAGCAACAATGGCGAGTTAATGCTGTAGTGTCAGCACCTCAAAGTTCAACTCAATGCTGTTAAAGCAACCAAACCCAAACCATGCCTAACAAGTTTGACGAAGAGCGATCGCTGCCTGAAGAACCGGAAAAGTATTTTAAAACTCAGCACCTCAAAGTCTCTCAAACTAGCGACATGGGGCAACAATTGACTTGTGAATGTCGCAACTGCTTGACTGCGCTATCTATTGAAGTGGTTTTTCAGACACCGCAAAATTCCAAACCGCGACTCAAAGGTAAAACTGACGATCGGCAGGATGAAGGACTGAAATGTCCTAATTGTGGACGAATTCCCATCTTTCTAGAAAACTGTATTGTACAATCAGTTGTTCAACTACCTTCCTCGCCTTGGCAAGAACAACTAAATGCAGACGAAAGTACTGAATAAGGTCGAACGTTTCAATAATTCTTTCTTCTTCAGCCAGAATGTCAGAACTAAGTAACTCAACCGCAAATAGAACATTCGCCTGCAAAATTACGTAACTTTTTCGCAGCCTCAAGTCTTGAGGAATGCGAGCAGATCGCTATTAAATTGATCCCGATGGGTGCTGGCTAAACCGTGGTCTGCACCTGGATAAACCTTGAGAGTCGATCCTTTGACAATTTGCGACGAGAGAAGAGCTGAGCTACCAATCGGCACAATTTGGTCGTCATCGCCGTGAATTATTAATGTTGGTACGTCAAATTTCTTGAGGTCTTCGGTAAAGTCGGTTTCTGAGAACGCCTTGATACAGTCAAGCGCGCCTTTGAGACCAACTTGCATACTCCAAAGCCAAAACTGCTCCCGCAGACCTGACGAAACCTTAGCACCCGATCTGTTGGCACCATAGAAAGACTCGCTGAGATCCTTGTAGAATTGAGAGCGATCGCTAGCTACGCCTGCACGGATGTTATCAAAGACTTCGATCGGCAATCCGCCGGGATTAGCCTCTGTCTTCAGCATCAGCGGTGGTACTGCACCCAGCAACACAACTTTGGCGACGCGCTGTGTACCGTGGCGACCGATATAGCGAGTAACTTCACCGCCACCTGTTGAGTGACCGACCAGAACCAAATTAGTCAGATCCAAGGTTTCAATGAGTGTCGCCAGGTCGTCGGCGTAGGTATCCATCTCATTACCATTCCAGGTTTGGCTTGAGCGTCCGTGTCCGCGACGGTCGTGGGCAATAGCGCGATAGCCGTTAGATGCCAAGAACACCAGCTGCTCGTCCCAAGCATCAGCATTCAGCGGCCAACCATGACTGAAGACAACGGGTTGTCCTGTACCCCAGTCTTTGTAATAGATCTGCGTGCCGTCTTTTGTTGCGATCGTACTCATCTTACAACCTCCTTTGGGTATGCATTCCGAACCTAGGTTTACTTGATTACTGCCAAATTATTAATATTTAGGGATTTCTCTGAAATGCGATCGCCTGAATTTCGCTCAAAAATCACTGCTTGCCACTACAATACTGAATGCGATCGCCTACCAACCAATACCATAAAGAACCCAGTACAGCAGCGATAGATCGCAATTAATTTAGATTTGCTGGCGATAAAACTTGGCGATCTGCTACTCATAGCAGAGATATTTTCAATAATCGATTGTCATATTGTTGACATCAGGTGTGAGCGCTCGCTAGTGGGATTGCTAGCAAGAGATTGTGATGTACAAGGTGCTATACTCATCAAGTTTTAGTTAGCTATAGGTAGCATATCTAATGACATCCCCACGAGAAGCAATTATTTTTATTCATGGATTTTATCTTGGTAGAGATAGAAATTATTTTATTGATAGTTTATCTACTGGTTTTACCGAAGTATTAGGAAATTTAAGAGTTGAAGAAGCTGGTGAAGAAAAAATAGCTGGATATGCTAGCAAAAAGTTCAAAGTATATGTAGATATAGACAATATCAAAGAAGTTGATATCTATGATGCCTATTGGAACGATCTCATAAGTCAACCCTTAAGTAGTACTAACTTAAAAAATCAGGTGTTTCGGGGCATATATATGTTATTTCATTGGCTGTTTACAAAGGATATATTTGCTTTAAAAAACTCGCCACCTTTACTTATCGGTTTAGGTATATCTTTACTTCTATGGATTTTTTGGTTTTATGGAGTGATTGCACTTGCGCTTGTAGCTTTAGGACAGGAACCAAATTTATTAGGTTTTCCGATTTCTGAGGATTGGTCAAAACAAATCAGCGCTTTTGGAAAACAGATGACAAATTGGTCTGCTTGGTTGATTGTGAGTGGATTATTCAGCTTTGTACCGATTAATACGATCGCTGACATTGCAGACTTTTCCACACGATATTTAGAAGAAAATTCTGAAGGCAAGATCTTAAAGGCAAAAATTCGCAAAAAAGTTACAGAGACATTAAATGCTGTAGTAGAATCTGGCCTTTATGACAAGATAACTGTATTAGGTCATAGTTTTGGAAATGTTATAGCTACTGATGTGCTTGCAGATTATCAGCAAAAATTTCAAGTTCGCTACATTTCTCTGGGAAGTTCTTTAAAAGTATTTTCCTCTAAATCTAAACAGATTGAGGAGGAAATTAAAAAATGCTTCAACAATCAACAAATAGAAACATGCATTGACTTTTATTCCAATCAAGATTGGCTATGTACACAAACACCTATTCCTGAAGGCTGTGATTATAAAAAAATCATACACAAAAAAATTAAAATTCCCTTTTCACTATTAGATCAGCTTACTGGTAAATCTCACGATCACTATTTCATGAATGAAGAAGTATTGAAAACCTGTCTAAACTATGAAAATAAAATTTAATGCTACTATAAGTGGAGTTTGCAAGGACACAGAAGATAATGTCTATATCTTTGGTGAAAGTTTTAATTACTCAAACATCTATGTTACTTAAATTGAGCTAATTAAGAACAACTTTTTAGCAAAATATGTATTGATGATTAGCGCATAATGAATTTCTCAAATCAGGTAAAACCCCTCTGGATTGAGGATTTTAACTCATACAAAAGCGTAAGGCGCGACGAACGTATTCTTCCCATGATTCGGGTGTAGGTTGAAATATCAGAGCATAAAGCATAATTGCACTCATCGTATCAAAGACTAGCCCAGGATCTAAATCTGCTTGAATCTCATTTCTTGCTTTGGCGCGTTCAAGTACAACCGCGAAGGCTTGTCTGCGCGGTTGTAGATACTTTGTCCAGTAGATTTGCGCAAATTGAGAATTATTTGATGCGCTGCTGATAATCATCGCTACAGTTTTTCGCCCCAAAGGACTGAGGGTGATTTGTGCAGCATTCTTAATCAATTCATCCATATCATCCCAAAGATTACCTGTGTCAGGAATTACCACATCTTGCCTGACACTCTCGATCGCATCAGCAACTAGTTCTTCTTTAGAAGAATAGCGTCGGTAAATAGTTGGTTTACCAACTCCAGCACGAGTTGCGATCGCATCCATACTCATGGCGTCAAAACCTACTTCTGCTAACAATTCTAAGGCTGCTTGCAATATTGCTTGATGCGCTTGGGTACTTCGGGGTCTTCCTTGCGATTTTTTATTGCTATGTGTCATCAGTGTTATTATAATTTACGAAACGGTTTCGTAAAGAAATTAGCTCGTCCTATGAGCAAGTATCCTCGACCGCGCTATCAAGATAAACACAGTACTCAGACTCTTCAGCAAGGACTCGATGAATATTATGCATTGAATCCGAATGTCACTAATCCTCAGGAACTACCGCTAGAATTTGCCAGAATTTTGCTGGCGCATGATGTCAGTCATGTCATCTACGGCTGTGACACGGGGATGTATGATGAACTAAAGTTGTTGCCTCTAACTTGGTGGACAAGCGACTACAAATTTCGCAACCATTTACAAACGCTAAAAGACCCAACTATCAGTCCGGCAATTCGTATTATGTATGATGACTTGATCGAGCAGCATGGAATTTTGTGGTTATATAGTTCAATTTTTTTAACTTTGCCTCAATTACTACCAAAATTAACGCAGATTTGGTTCAGAAATCGCCAAAGAAAGTCTTATGTTCCCTTTTTAAATTTTGAACCACTGCTAGAGCGATCGCTTTTAGATATTCGCCAAGAGTTTAACCTTTTGCCTTTGATTGAATAATTGTTTCTAGAGTCGTTTGATGCTGAAAAAATCTGATCTATGGCATCTTGAAAAACTTGATTAAAGATGAGAAATTGGCAGAGTGATCGCAAACTCTGTGCCTCGATCTAATTCAGAATGGCAAGTGATTTTACCTTGATGTTTTTCTACTACAATCTGATGGCTAATTGCTAAACCTAAGCCTGTACCAATACCTCTGGGTTTAGTTGTGAAAAATGTTTCAAATATTTTTTGTTGTGTATCTGATGTCATTCCAGGGCCGTTGTCTACAATTCGCACAACGACAAAATTATTTTCCTGGCATTCAGTCATGATAGTGATTTCGGGTTTAAATATTGAATTTTCAGCCCATCTTTCCTCTAAAGCATCGATCGCATTGCTCAGGATATTCATAAATACCTGATAAAGTAAAGTTGTATAACCTGGGATAGCTGGAATCTCTCCATAATTGCGAACAACACTAATACCTTTTTTCAAGCGATTGTTCAAAATTAACAATGTACTATCAATACAGGGATGTATGTCTACCAACTGCGATTCTCCTTCATTTAAACGGGAGAAATCTTTCAAGCTTCGGACAATTTCGCGGGTGCGGTCAGCACCAACTGTCATGGACTTGAAGAGTTTTGGTAAATCATCTTCCAAAAATTCTAAATCTATTTCTTCTACTAAATCTTGTACTACATTAGGAGGATTGGGAACTTCATCTTTATAGGTTTGTACTAAAGTTAATAGGTCATCAACATAAGTTTTTGCGTGTGCAAGATTACCAGAGATGAAATTTACAGGATTATTAATTTCATGGGCAACACCAGCAAGCATTCGTCCTAAACTGGACATTTTTTCACTTTGAATGAGTTTTGCTTGAGCTTCAGCTTGTTGCACTTCTAAAAGGTGCTTTACTTGTTGGATGAGTTGGTTAAGAGAAGTAGCTAATGCACCTACTTCATCTGTTGTAGTTACAGGTGCTTGTAAGTTGAAATTGGCTTCTTGAGTAACTTTTTGAGCAACATTTGTGACTGCATTAATTGGACGAGCAATAATTCTACTGATATACAAAGCGAGGATAGCAGCGATCGCCACTGAAAATAGAATACTACCAATAATAATTTGAGATTGGATGACCGCAGCCTGATTTTGGGCGGTATCCGCCTCTTCTTGACGTTCTCGTACTGTTTTGGCAAATTCGGTTAGATCGTGAGCAAATTCATAAAATTGCTGTGCAGTTTCACTGGTAGTAAATTTTCTGACTAATTGCTCTGCTTGTGCCACTCCCTCTGGCTGGGAAGTGAGTGATGAAATTTGCTGCATCAGTGTTTTGATCTGTGAGAAATACACTTTTACAGTGGTATTGTGCTTCTTGAGTAAAGCTTGCAGATCGGCTTGCGGACTCGTTTGGCTAAATTCCTGCAATTGCGGAACTAAAGTTTCGGCTTCTGTCAAATCGCTTATGAAATCAGAAATTTGTGCTGGCAAAGCTTGTGGCTGCTGTAAAAAAGACAATATTTGATGTTGGTGAATCTGTATTTCTAATATTCTTCCTTGTAAACTACTTAACAGACTCCCTTCTTCATCTGCCACCATCATTTGATACCTAGCTTTTTGAAAGTAGCGATCGCCAATTACCAATCCTGCGGTTATGCCTATAACCCCAATTCCCAAAGCTAAACCATACCCAAAGACGATTTTTTGGCGAATACTTAATCGATAAAATAATTGTTTCAGCCAGTTAGAGGATTTTTGTCTAGATATTTCTGTCATAGTCGCCTTTTCCAAAAGTCAGACACAATTCTTTTGCTGTTGATAGACTTGAAACCCAACCCTGAAAGCTTTTTGGTAAATATTTACTTTTTGCCACGACAGTAACTTCCCTGTCTTTCTTTGTAAATTTGATACCAAATGCGGTTTCAGTTTATCAAAACTAGCTTTTTTTTACCCTGGTGATAAACACTGAAACTATTAAGATTAGAAGCATCCGCCTACTGAATATCCACCATGCCTCTGTCACGCATAGTCACGCTGATTGTTGGTCTGATAGTTATTTTGGGGTTAAGCCTGTGGCTGATTGATTCCCTCTCACGTCTCTACTGGCAATTGTCCTATTCGCCGTTGCTGGGCAATTTGCTGTTGCTGCTGTTGATTGTGCTAATCGCCTGCTTGGTTGCAGCCTTTGTTTATTATGTGCTGGTGCTGCAAGCAGGCGAGCAACGTTCCCGGCGCAAGCGTCCGCGTGTTACTCCAGCAGAAATTCCGGCTGCCAAATCTGATGCGGCTTCTTCCACGTTACAAGCTGTGCGGCAGCAAGTGGCACAGATTCAAGATGAAGTAGCCAGACAAGCTTTACTGAGTAGATCGCGAGAGATTGAAGTCAATTTAGCCAGGGGTGAAATTCAAGTTGTGGTGTTTGGTACGGGGAGTGCTGGCAAAACTTCCTTAGTAAATGCTGTGATGGGGCGCATGGTGGGACAAGTTGACGCACCGATGGGTACAACCCAGGTAGGAGAAACCTATTGTTTGCGGTTGAAAGGATTAGAACGCAAAATTTTAATTACCGATACACCAGGAATTTTAGAAGCAGGGGTGGCGGGAACAGAACGAGAACAACTCGCACGCGCTTTAGCAACGGAAGCAGATTTACTGTTATTTGTGGTAGATAATGATTTACGACGTTCCGAATACGAGCCACTGCGAGGTTTGGCAGAAATTGGCAAGCGATCGCTCTTAATTCTCAACAAAACAGATTTATACACAGATGAAGATCGGGAATCGATTCTGGCAAGGTTGCGTCAGCGAGTCCGGGGATTTATCGCGCCTAACGATGTCGTGGCGATCGCGGCTAACCCCCAAACTGCCCAACTAGAAACAGGCGAAATCTACCAGCCAGAACCAGATATTGTCCCCTTGTTGCGGCGGATGGCTGCAATTCTAAGGGCTGAGGGTGAAGATTTAGTAGCAGATAATATTCTCTTACAATCTCTGCGTTTGGGAGAAGAAGCGCGGAAACTCATCGATGCACAACGCCGCCGCCAAGCAGATAAAATCGTCGAGCGATTTCAATGGATTGGTGCTGGTGTGGTATCAGTCACGCCGTTACCAGTCGTAGATTTACTAGCAACTGCTGCTGTCAATGCGCAAATGGTTGTGGAAATCGGGAGAATTTACGGCTGTGAATTGAACATGGAACGGGGGCGAGAGTTAGCTTTATCTTTAGCCAAAACTCTTGCTAGTTTGGGAATTGTTAAGGGAGCAATTCAATTACTTTCTACTGCCTTGCAAACCAACCCAGCTACTTTTATTATTGGTCGGGCAATTCAAGGCGTAACAGCAGCTTATTTAACGCGGATTGCCGGGAAAAGTTTTATTGAATATTTTCGCCACGACCAAGATTGGGGCGATGGTGGGATGACAGAGGTGGTACAGCGACAGTTTCAAATTAATCGCCGGGATGAATTTATTAAGGCTTTTGTCCAAGAAGCGATCGCGCGAGTGGTCAAGCCTTTGCAAGCCAATTCTGAGGTAGTTAAAGATGATACTGAAGCGAATGGTTAGGATATTTTTGAATAGCGATTGATGCAATTATTATCATCATAAAAAAGACGTTACATCATAACGTCTCTTCAATATTTATTTAATGGTTGATCGCATAAGTAATATCATGTCCGCTAAATTAGTTGCGATATGTCATTGCGAGTGGAACGAAGCAATCACAAGGTCTCTGCGATTGCTTCCCTACGGTCGCAATGACAAGTGTTAAAACGGACATTATATAAGTCTATAATTGCTCCCAAAAATTTTATGAAATTAAATAAGGCTTAAAACACTCACTAATGACAAACTGTGAATTTAAGATCGGCCTGCATTATTCGCTGTATTGAGCATTGCAAACGTAGTCAGAACGTACCCATCCACGGCTATTTTTGTAGGAAATTTTGAACCAGTCACCATCTTGGCTTCTTCTACTAGTTAATACCCTGATATTTCTTCCTGAGGGAATTTGTCGAATCTCGTCGCGATCTTGTCCTGGCCCATTACGTAAAGCCAACGTACCGCTAGGATCGTTAGTACATACATAAGCAGAATAACCTTCTGATCGAGTTAGGCGACTTCCTTCGGGGACTACTTCTTTGGCAGTTACGGGTAATGTTGCTGTCAAGATTAATGCACTCACTATGAGTAATTTAGACATAGTTGATAACTCCGTTTTGAGTTAACTATTCTGAAGGAAATAAATTTAGTTAAGCTAGTTGCAATATATCCAACTGTAGAGAGTTAAAACGATAAAACCAAGCTGGGATTGAGCCATGACAAAGCTAATAATTATTATTTTTATTTATTAACTTTTATAGCTCAATCCCATTAGTTAGCTACTTATCAATCTGGAGGACAAGTGTATCTAGCATCAATCCATCCACGGCTATTTCCATAATTAACTAGAAACCAGACTATACCATTACTATTTTGGATAGTTCTTATGACCCTAACATCATTTCCGTTAGGAATTTGGCGAATAA
Organism: Calothrix sp. NIES-2098; assembly: GCF_963875125.1. Taxonomy (NCBI): domain Bacteria; kingdom Bacillati; phylum Cyanobacteriota; class Cyanophyceae; order Nostocales; family Calotrichaceae; genus Calothrix; species Calothrix sp. NIES-2098. Next base: position 4,241,098 of record NZ_CAWNKJ010000001.1, on the reverse strand, counting down.
CTCTGTAGTTTGTACCCGGACCAGTACGTAAATTTAGAGTACCACCAACATCATTAGTACATATAGTAGCACTATATATTTGAGATATCAGAACACCTTTAGAGCCTATTTCTTGTGCGCCTACGGGTAATGCTGCTGAAAAAATTAATGCACCAGCCATGAATAGTTTAAACATGATTTGAAACACCTTATTTGAATTTTGAATTAACTATTTTGTAATTGTGAAATCTATTGAAGTGCTTAACTAATCAGCAACTTAGTAATGGCAAACGTAGTCAGAACGAACCCATCCCTGCCTATTTCTATAGACAACTTTTAACCACTCAAAACCATCACTACTGGTGGTAGAGTCTATAACTGTAAGATTTCTTCCGGCGGGAATTTGGCGAATACTTCTGTAGTCTGTACCCGGGCCGGTGCGCAAAGTCAGAGTCCCACCAACATCGTTAGTACATACATAAGCAGCATAATTTTGAGATATCAGAACACCTTTAGAGCCTATTTCTTGTGCGCCTATGGGTAATGCTGCTGCAAAGATTAATGCACTGGCTATGAATAGTTTAAACATGATTTGAAACTCCGTTTTGAATTAACAGTTTTGAGATTGAAAATTTACCGAATAGTTACATTGAGGAATTGAGGCTTGTAAGTACGGACGTATTCCAAAACCTCGGTCAAATCCTCTCGATTAGTTAATGCAATACACCCTGATGTTCCATCTTCACCGTTGTTTTTCTCAAAAGATGGATCGTAATGGATACCTAGATCTGTACGACCTGTATGGAATTGGGGTTGTATGGCCAGAAATCTATCGCCTGCTTCGGGGATTGAGCCGCGAGTCACTCTTTTTGCCACTCGATATCTTCCATCTGGTAGCGGTGCTTCTGTTCCAGAGCGATCGCGATCTCTAGTTTGGGTATAAGCTCGTCCAGAGACGGTCATGTATGAACCGATTTGTTGTCCGTTAGCAAAAAGACGCAGTTCGTACAAAGGGTTCCCCAGATGATTAACCTGGTTCGTTGGCACCAACTGCATGTAATTACTCCCTATTGCTGCTGAGTATTGATGGGGTTTTGCACGACCCTTACTCAAGCTCTGCTCATCTGAATGTCTAGATCTATTTGTTAAATTACCTACAGGTGTAGCAAAACTATCAATTTCATCTTGTTGTGGAGATTTAACAGTATTAGTACTGCTTATTTTCTCTTTATTAGCTGAGATTAATTTACTAGGAGATTGTTCATTGTTTAAAGTTTGTGGAACTTTAATTTCTGCATTAGCACTGCAACTCGCAGTAGCTACACAACTTAAAGTTATGAGTAGTAATCGAAAAACCATTTAACTTCTTGGTTGTTTGTTTTTCGACTATAATCGTCATTTTTAAGCAAAAACCTGAGAAATAACGCGTAATTTTATATTATTGAAAACTGCGTAAAATCTAGTAATTTTAAATTAAAAATATATTAGACAAGAATAAATTCTGATTTATAAGAAAATTTTTTATGATTAATTATGATGATGATACGCATGAATTATATTTAATAACTTCACTAAATTTAAGCAACCAAATCGTGGGTATTGCTTTGCGCAACAAAGAGTTCAGTCTACATCTTCCAGAATTAAATTTGACAAATTTCTCGGGGTAATTACATATCCATATATGTATAATTAATTTCGCGATAGTCCGAAATAAGATACTGATAAACAATGCTATTTCTTCTATAGATTAAAGTTAGTGCAAACTAAATAGTACTAAAGAACTACTTTGCTTTTCATTACATACTTCAGTTGTTTGCGCTTCTGTAGTTATGGCAGTGAATGGCTTTGCCTTGATATCTGCATAAACTATAGGCTTTCGTGCAATAATACCAATATTGAGGCGTCTTGGCACTATTTAATACCTGATACGTCATTACTATATTTTGTATAAAAATCTTAATATACTATTTTTACTGGTAAAAAATACTTACATCATTAAGGTTGGCATTTCTAGAGACATCCCTCTGTAGAATTAATTCTAGGGCATTCCGGAAATTAGGGGGAAAGATCAGAAAACTTATATCAGGACTTACTCAGTAACCAGCTCATGACCCACCCCATGATCGGTAAAGTACTACAAGCACGTTACCAAATTGTCCAAAGCCTAGGTGCAGGGGTATTTGGACAAACATATATTGCCATAGACATAGAATACCCAGAAAACCCGAAATGCGTTGTTAAACAACTGAAGGTTAGCAGTTCTCACCCTAGTTACTTAGACAACTTAAGGCTGCGTTTTCTCACGGAAACCGAAACTCTCAAACGTCTAGGACGCCATGCGCAAATTCCCGAACTCATTGCTTGCTTTGAAGAAAATGAGCGATTCTACTTAGTGCAAGAGTTTATTGAAGGACATGCACTGACAGAGGAACTGCCAATAAATAAACAGTGTGGGGATATTTGGAGTGAGAACCAAGTTATCGCATTTCTGGAAGATGTCTTAGGCATTCTGGAATTTGTTCATGCTCAAGGTGTGATTCATTGCGATATCAAGCCGGAAAATCTAATCAGACGTGCTTATGATAGCAGGTTAGTATTAATTGACTTTGGCTCAATTCAGCCATTTGATTTTGGCGATGACGCAGAATTGCCTATCCATTCGGTTCCTGTTACTTCATTAGGATACATACCACCAGAGCAATTTATTGGTCAAACACAGCCTAATAGCGATATTTATTCTTTAGGAATAATTGCTATCCAAGCATTAACAGGATTGTCACCATTACAATTTAAATTAGATCCTTATACAAATGAGATTATTTGGCATTCTCCACAAATAGCAGTTAATGATTATTTAGCTGCGATTCTCAGTCAAATGATCCGCTACGATTTTCAAGATCGGTTTCAATCTGCGAGTGAAGTACTGCATATACTTCAGGAAATGATGTGGGAAAGTCATTTACCACCTGTAGCAGAACAAAATGACCTGTATATAGAGCCATCTGTAACCGTAAGCCATTTACCTAAAAGTTATACAACCAAAAAATCGGCTCCTTTACTAACAGGAATGAGATTAGGTATAGCAGCTAATTCTATGTTGCTAGGCTTGGGAATGTATTCATTATTTACTAATTCCCCAAGCTACTCAGAAAAGGATACTTTATATAAAGCAACAGAAGAATATCAAGCAGGAGATTTGCAAGAGGCGATCGCTCTAGTAAAATCGATTCCTCCAGACAGTAATATTTATCCAGAAGCTCAAGCTACAATTGACGAATGGCAACAGCAATGGCAAGTCGCTGCTGAACATTACCAGTTTGCTGAAACAGCTTTTAATGCTGGTAGATGGTCAGATGTATTGAGTGTTGCTGCTAAAGTACCAGATATTCTATATTGGCAGTCTAAAACAGATAAATTAGTTGAGCAAGCACGCACTCATCTAGAAGCACAAACACAAGACTTATTAGCAAAAGCTTATGCAAGTGCAAATAACAGAGATTTTGCTACTGCTATAGAATATCTGCGTCAAATTCCTCAAGAAAGTTCGGCGGGAGCTATAGTCCAAAAGAAATTGGCTGAGTACGATCAAAAGCAGCAAATTAGAGCTACATTTTTCTTGCAAAAAGCTTATAATAAAGCCTCTGCGGGTGAATTTGAAGACGCTGTTAAATTTTTGCTGAAGGTTCCGAAAAATACTCCAGTTTACGCACAAGCTCGCATCAAATTGAATGAGTATACTCAAAAGCAACGCTTGCGATTACAAGCTAATAGATTAGCTTTATTAAAGCAAAATTCTTCGGTGAAGAAGTCGAATTCAGATAATCGTTACTATTCAAATAGAAAAATTGAAAAGTTAAGACCGATTATTGATATTAATGATATGAGTATTCAATAGTAGGACGGTGGAATTCAAAGATAACTGTTCAGGGTTGTCATTAAAAAAATCTAAAATTGATTTACCGTGGTGGCTGATTGGGAGCAAGGGGATTAGGAAGTCGGATGAGGGGTACAACTACAGGCTGTGATTTTTCATTTTGTAGTTGATTTTGTGCTTGCTTGCTTGCTTCTATTGCTTGTTGGTAATCAGGCTTATATTTTATTGCTTGCGCATAAGATGCGATCGCATCTTGATAGCGCTTTAAATTTACTAGAGCATTACCTCTGCTATACCAGCTTTCATAGTGGTCTGGCTTGTAACGCACTGCTCTATTATAGGATGCGATCGCATCTTCATATTTCTGTAAATTGTATTGAGAATTACCCAAGTTATACCAAACTTGATAATCGTTACGCTTCAAAGGTATGGCTTTATTGTAAGATTCAATTGCTTCTTGATAGCGTTGGCTTTGATGTAGCGCCCAGCCTCGACTATACCATGCTTGGTAATTATTGGCATTGTATTTAATTACTTGCTCAAAAGATGTAACTGCTTCGGGATAACGGCGCAGAGTAATTAGCACATTCCCCCTAGATAACCAAGCTTGGTAATAATTTGGTTTATATTGTACCGCTTTATCATAATCTCTAAATGCATCTTCATAGCGGTTTAGGTTGACTAGAGAATTGCCGCGATTATACCAATAGTTTTGATTGTCGGGCTTTAATTCTATAGCTTTATCGTAGGCTATAATTGCATCTTCATAGCGTTTTAAACTATGCAGCGCTAAACCTTTATTATACCAAGCAGTATCATAGTTATTTTGCAATTCTATGGCTTGATTATAGGCTTTTATTGCATTTTCATATTGCTGTAAATTACTAAAAGCTTCACCTTTTGCATTCCAGATTTCTGGAGATTTACTTTCTAATTGTAGAGCTTTATCAAAAGAGGATATTGCTTCTTGATAGCGCTGTAAATTTTCCAAAACTAAGCCTCTACTAGTCCAAGATTCTAAGTAATCTGGCTGAAGTTGAATTGCTTTATCGTATGCCGCTAATGCTTCTTTATACTGTTTTAATGCAGATAAACTGTTACCTCGACCATACCATCCTTGAGCGTAATTAGGTCTAATATTCACGGCTTTATCGTAAACAGCAAGTGCATCTTGATAACGTTGTAGGTCATATAATGTATTACCTTGTTTATATAATTCTGTGGCGTTATTTGTATAGATACCGTCAAGAATAAATGTCAAAGCAGCCCCACTTACACCTAATATAAATATCCCTGCTAAAATTTTGTGAATTATTTCTTTTTTATATTTGTGATTTTTTAAATTCTTAAATGGCAATATCGGAGTTAATGCTATTGTTTGCGCGGCTGGCTTAATTAACTCTTTAATTGCTTGTAATGCTTCTGTTGCCGAAGCGTAGCGCTGACGAAAATCATAACATACCATTTTGTTTAATACTTGTGCGAATTCTGGCGTTACTTGAGTATATTTTTGCCAGATAATCTCATTACTATCGTCATCCTTTTCTAATTGTTCTGGTGGTAATCCTGTTAAAGCTTGAAGCGCAATTATTCCCACCGCATAAATATCACTGCTAAATTTAGGATTACCTTGTGCTTGTTCCCCAGGAAGATATCCTGGCGTACCAATAGCAACTGTAGATTTCGTTTGACCCTGTGGCGTAACAACTTGGGTAGTAATTTGTTTAACTGCACCAAAGTCAATTAATACTAACTTGTTATCTTGCTGTCTTCTGAGAAGATTGCACGGATTGACATCGCGGTGAATTACTTTCTGTTGATGAACAAACTCTAAAATTTCGAGTATTTCCATCAACAAGGAAATTACCTCATTTTGGCTAAAAGTTTTCCCTGGTATTAATTCTTGACTCAGGTTATGACCTTCGATAAATTCTTGTACCAAATAGAATTCCGCATTTTCTTCAAAGTATGCTAAAAGTTGGGGAATACAATCGTGAGTACCTAATTTGTAGAGAACTTGAGCTTCTGTATCAAATAAACGTCTAGCAGTCTCTAAAGTTACTGGATCGTTTGCCTGAGGCTTGAGTTTTTTCACAACACATTGAGGAGATCCCGGTAATTGAGTATCACAAGCGACAAAGGTTTCCCCAAATCCCCCACCACCCAAGTGGCTCATAATTTGGTATCTTCCAACAAGTGTGTTTCCCAGCATCAGGTTTGCCTAGTTGAGTGCGATATATCTGATTTCAATCTTGGCACAAGCAACCCGGATTCAGCGCAAGGAGGTGCGGGAGTGTGAGGAGTGTGGGGAGTGTGGGGAGTGTGGGGAGAAATAACTAATAACCATTAACCCTTGACTCTTGACTTTTGACTTTTAACTAATACCAATGATTCCTATTAGTGATAATATTCCCACTCGGCAGCGACCGATTATTAATTACTGGCTAATTGGCATTAATATTGCAATATTTTTAGGGGAAATTCAATTAGAATTAGCTGATAAATTAGCCGCATTTATTTATAGTTGGGGTATAATTCCAGCGCAGATTACTGGAGCAATTACTCATGCCTTTGTGAATCCAGCAGCTTGGATAGTTGTATGCTGGCGATTGATTTCTTTGCCTTTAGCAATGTTTCTCCACAGTAGTTTTAGCCAAATATTAGGAAACTTACTATTTTTATGGGTATTTGGCAAATCTGTAGAAAATATTCTCGGTCATAAACGCTATTTAGGATTTTACTTGAGTGCTGGCGTGGCGACAGACTTAATCCAAATACTAGCCCAACCGAATTTGACAGTACCATTGATTGGTGCGAATGGTGCGATCGCATCTATTTTAGGAGCATATATTATCAAATTCCCTAAAGCTAAAATTGATAGTATTTTACCCCTAATATTGATATATATTCCCGTGCAATTACCAGCTTTTGTTTATTTATTTTGGTGGTTTATCCAACAGTTTTTTTATAGTATAGGGAGTTTAAATATTCCCCCTGTGGGCGTGAATCATTTTAGCATTGCTTACTGGACACAAGCAGCAGGGTTAGTAATTGGTGCGCTGTTTATGCGATTTCAGCGATGACAAAAGTTAAGTAAATATAATTAGCGAAGACAATTGCAGCTAAAATTAATGTGGGGTAAGACCCCTCATTAAAAAACAATTTCGTAAATGCGATCGCTTGCCAAAATTCTCTATTAAAACTATTAAAAATGTTTGCGTTTATGAATCACTACTGCTAACATTCAGGAAAAAGGTTTGGTAAATAACCAAACCTTGTAAAATAGAAGTGAAAGACTCATGTAAATTAAATCATTACTGATAGCCATGAGTAAATCTACCCTGAGGATGTATGCATAGAGGGTAAAAGCTGGTATTCAATTTGCTTCAAAGTTGCGAAATGGGCGAACAGTAAATTAAGCAAGATCTTGAAACTAGGACATTGCTGGATTTACTTACAGGCACGCACGGCGCTACTCGATGCTCAAGACTTAGCACTAACTAATTCTCGCCCAATCTAAGCAAAGCTGACGGAAATGGTCGCCGCGTACTTCAAAATTGGGATACTGATCGAAACTGGCGCAAGCAGGAGATAGCAACACAACAGCAGCTTGGTGCTTTTTGGCTAATTCTGCCGATTTGGTGATTGCTTTCTCCATCGTTTCGACGATTTCATAATTAGAATAGCCCACCTCTTGCAGACGTTGAGCAAACGCAGGTGCAGCGCTACCAATTAGTAACACGGCGGCGGCTTGGGATTGAATTTTTGCTAGCCAGCCTGTGTCATCGCCAGCTTTGGCTTCACCACCGGCAATCAAAATGGCGGGACTTTTCACCGATGCTAACCCAACTTCCGCCGCATCGTAGTTAGTGGCTTTACTGTCGTTGATAAAATCAATGCCTTCCCAAGTGCAGATATGTTCTAAACGATGGGGTACGCCGGGAAATTCTCGAATTGCGCGGGAAATAGCATCGGGATGAATTTCTGCCAACCGCGCTGCTGCAACTGCCATTAAGAGATTTTGTTGATTATGTTCTCCTACCATCCGCAAAGCAGATACTTCCACAATCGCTTGTGGTGTGGAGGTTGCAGATAATTTTTCTATTACCCATCCATTTTCGATGTAAAAGCCTTTCTCGCCAATTAGGTAATCTTTACCTTTGGCACTTGTCCAATAAGCATCAGGCCAATCACTCAAACCAACTTTCCGCAAGTAAGCATCATCGCCATTGAATATTTGCAATTGAGATTTATGCAGTAGTTTGGCTTTGATATTGTAGTAATTATCTAAAGTTTTGTGCCGACTGAGGTGATCTGGTGTGAAAGTTGTCCATACACCAATTCGCGGGGCTAGAGTCACAGAAGATTCTATTTGATAACTGCTAATTTCGCCAATTACCCAATCTGGTAGTTTTTTGGCTAAGGCGACTTCACAGGCAGCATAGCCAATGTTCCCACAAGCAGGAGCATCAAAGCCAGCAGCTTGAAAGATTGCCGCAATCAAAGCAGTAGTGGTAGTTTTTCCATTAGTACCAGTAATTCCTACCCAGGGTAGAGATTGCAAATATCGCCAAGCAAGCTCCATCTCCCCGATAGTTTCGATACCTAATTCCCGTGCTTTGACTAATACAGGAATATCCCAAGGCACACCAGGACTGACAACTATTAACTGCGGTAAATCAGCATCATTGAATTCTAGGGAGTACCCTAGTTTCACAGTTATGTTTTCTGTAGCAAGTTCTTGTTGTTGTTTCAGGAGGGTTTCGGAGGTGTTGCTGTCACATAGCTCCACCTCCCAGCCTTCCCTATGCAACAATCTCGCCGCAGCAATACCGGATTTTCCTAATCCAATGACAGCAGATTTAGGCATAGACTGTAAGTAGCAGAGTGACCCTGGTTAAGCACTACTGATCGTAGCGCCTATTGGCAAAAATTACACCCGATTTTTGTTGATTTAGGCTACAAATTTTTGACGATCGCACCAAAGTCCGCTAAAACACGGGCATGATTGCGTAGTAAGCCTAGTAAATTTAACCGATTGCGCTTAATTTCAGGATCGGAATCCATCACTAAGACACTCTCTGCACCGTCAAAAAAGCTACTAACAGTTGGGGCAATTTTACTCAATGATGTTACTAACAGGTGATAGTTTCTCGATTGCTGTGCTGCTTGCGTTTGCGGTACTAATTCGACTAGAGCATTATAGAAAGCGGCTTCAGAAGACTTTTGGAATAGTTCTTGACGAACTAGGGTAGTTGGATCTAACTGTTGTGTATCCAAATCTCCTTGGGCTGCTAAACGCGTCGAACGGTTAACAGTTTCATAGATGGTATCTAAAGTACCATCGCGGCGAATTTGTTGCAGGTATAAGGCGCGATCGCGTACATCTAATAAATCTTGGAGTGCCCGTTCTGTATATTCGGGGTCATTCTCTCCTAAAACTGCATTTACTAGGTCATAATCAATCTGTTTTTCTTCTTGTAGCAAGGTACGGATGCGTTGGAGGAAAAATTCTCGCAAGTTGGTAATTAATTGTGCTTTATCTTTGTGATATTTAGCCACGAAATCTGCTGTAATCTGCTCCAACAACTCAGCTAAATTGATAGCTAAATTAGCTGACCATGTAATGTTAATTACAGCATTTGCTGCGCGACGTAAGGCAAAAGGATCGGAGGAACCGCTAGGTATTAAACCAAGTCCAAAGATACTTACTAAAGTATCTAATCTATCTGCCAAACCGACAACTTGACCTGTGAGAGTTTCCGGTAAAATATCATCGGCTCCTCTAGGTAAATAATGCTCAAAAATTGCTCTTGCAACTTCTGCTGCTTCCCCACTAGCTGAAGCATAATTTTCTCCCATTACTCCTTGTAATTCGGGAAATTCGTAAACCATTTGGGTAACAAGGTCTGCTTTACAAAGCAATGCAGCTTTTTGGATATTTTGACGCTGATTTTCCGGCAGTTGCAGTTGATTGGTGATTTTTCCAGCAATATTAACGATGCGATCAACCTTAAGGCGCAAAGAACCCAAATCTTCTTGGAAGGTGACTTTTTCTAATTGTGGTAAAAAGCTTTCTAAAGGCTTGGCTAAATCAGTTTTGTAGAAAAACTGCCCATCTGCTAATCTAGCTCTGATGACTCTTTCATTACCAACAGCAATAATATCTGCTTTGCTGGGATCGCCGTTAGAAATGGTGATGAAGTTGGGCAGTAATTCTTTGCTATTTGCACCTTGGAAAACTGGAAAATAACGCTGGTGACTGACCATGACTGTGGTAATCACCTCAGTCGGTAAATTCAAAAATTCAGCTTCAAATTTACCCACGACAGTAGAAGGATACTCGACTAAATTAATGACTTCCTCTAATAAATCTGGGTAGATTTCCGCATGACCATTTAACTTTTCGGCGGAAGACTTGACTTGCTCTTGAATAGTTGTGGCGCGTTCCTGGGGATCAACTACAACGAAAGCAGAACGCAAAGTGGTAACATAATCTTTAGCTTGGGGAATTGTCACCGTTTCTGGATACAACACCCGATGACCACGAGAAATGCGATCGCTTTTCACAACCTTAGAAGCATTGACCAATTCAATCGGCAACACCTCTGCATCTAACAAAGCCACTAGCCAGCGAATTGGGCGAGAAAATCTTACATCTCCATCACCCCAGCGCATTAACCGCTTCCCTTCTAACCCCAAAATCCACTGGGGAACCAGTTCTGTTAAGATATCTGCCACTGGACGACCAGCAATGCTTTTATTGATAAATACAAAATCGCCCTTGTCAGTGGGTCGAATTTGTAGCGCCTCGATTTCCACACCTTGCTTTTTCGCAAAACCGACAGCAGCAGGTGTGGGTTTGCCATCTTTAAAAGCTGCTTGTGCGGGGGGGCCTTTAATTTCCTCTTCTCGGTCTGGTTGTTGAGATGGTAGACCTTTGATAAGTACCGCCAAACGCCGGGGAGTACCGTAAACTTCCACAGCGTCGCTAGTCAGGCTGTTTGTTAAAAGACTTTGAGGAATGAGCGATCGCCACTGTACTATGGCATCACGGAGAAAGCTTGCAGGTAATTCTTCTGTTCCAACTTCCAATAAAAATTCAGGCATAAGACATTTTTTGTAAAACAGCCAGTTTCAACAGTTTACCTTGCCCTTTGAGCAGGGAGTAGGGAAGACAAGGAAGACAAGGAGGACAAGAGAGACAAGTAACTGCTACGCACTATTTTAGAGAAGAGCGATCGCAAAAAATATTCGAGTCTGTTTATGGTGAAATGCCCATTCTCTAGTTCAAGTAAGATATAAATAACCGCAATGGCTACCCAAAACCTTAAAAGCCATGTCAGAAACTCTAGCTACGCCCGATGTCAAATTTCCGCCTACCCAAGCGGAACTACCTTATGATGACGGTATCCCGATGGAAAGCCAACGACATAAAATGCAAATGGAATTGTTAATTGATGTCGTAGAAACTTGGCTAGAACAACGGGAAGATGGATATACAAGTGGCAATATGTTCGTCTACTTCAGCTTGGCACAGCTGAAAAACCAAGATTTTCGCGGCCCAGACTTTTTTGCTGTCTTGGGAGTCCCTAAGGGAGAACGTCGCAGTTGGGTTGTGTGGGAAGAAGGAAAAGGCCCGGACGTAGTGATTGAATTGCTTTCCCCAGCTACCGCAGCCACAGATAAAGGTGAGAAAAAGCTAATTTATCAAAATCAGATGCGCGTCCCGGAATATTTCTGGTTCGATCCATTCAACCCTGATGACTGGGCTGGTTTTTCTCTGGGTAGTGGAGTTTATCAACCAATAACACCTAATGCAGAAAATCAATTGGTGAGTCAAGCATTAGGATTAGCTTTGCTACGTTGGCAAGGTACTTACAAAGGCGTAAATATAACTTGGTTGCGTTGGGCAACTTTGGATGGAGAATTATTACCAACAGCAGAAGAAAAAGCACTCCAATGGGCGGAACAGGAACGCCAACGGGCTGAACAGGAAACTCAACGGGCTGAACAAGAAACTCAACGGGCCGAACAAGAACGCCAACGGGCTGAACGGGCAGAATTGCAGTTGCAGCAAACAGCACGAAATTTACTGCTATCAGGAATGACAGCAGCACAGGTAGCTAACATCACAGGTTTATCTGAATCGGAAATTGAGGAACTGAATATTTAGGAATTTGGAGATTTTAAATACTTTTGTAATAGACCAATAACTACCTCCGGCATTTCTAGATGAGGTAAGATTCCTGTATCAGCGATCGCATAAAAATCTCGAATCGCAGATGGATTTAAATTGGCTAACCTTCTTCCTAATTTAATACTGGTAAATTGTGCTTTTTCGCCCCATAAAAACACAGTCGGAATTTTGAGTTGCTGAATATATAAACTCAAATCAAAGTAAAGGTCGCCGCGTAGAAATGCTAAAGCTGCAAACTTAGCATTCGGCTGTTGTGCAGAAGTTAAATAAGCTTGCACCATTTCTCTTGTAACTCTTTGTGGTTTGGCAAATAGAAAACTTTCAAGAAAGTTACGCACCGCAAATTCATTTTCGGCACCCAGGGCATAAATTATATTATCCAAAAATGGTGTATTGATTACTGGTAGTGGTAATCTGCGTCCCGAACCTTGCCCAAAATCATCAAAACCAGAGGGAGAAACTAAAAACAATGACTCAAATAACTCTGGTTGAGTAATAGCCAAGCGAATAGTAAAAGCTGCTGTCAAGGATGAAGCAACAACTGTCACAGGTTGGCAACAAGTCTTAGTAATAAATTCTGCGATCGCACTCAGATAATCTCTAATTTGATAATCCCATATTGGATGCGCAGATTCTCCCCAACCAATTAAGTCTGGGGCTAAGATGCGGTAACTAGGAGCAAATGCTGGATAAACTTTAGACCATTCGTATGCAGACGCGCCGCCACCAAAGTTATGCAGGAATAGTAAAGGGGGTAAATCTTCAGTGTCAGCAATCGACCAAGGGGCAGTAGTTTGAGTATAGTAAACCATTGCACCCAATGAAGTATGAATGACTTTGTGCCCAAAGCCAGGTGGTTGAAACTGAAGCATAAAATTATGTGTGAGGTATAAAGTTATGAATTATTAAGGATTAAATTTTAGCCTTTGTCTCCTGTAATTTGCACAAGTTGTTTGAGGTTATCACCACTGATGTGATAAGCTGCCCCAAACCCAACTACAAAACGACCTTCATTAGGAATTAACTGAAAAATCCGAAAGTCCGATAAGCCACGCAACACTTCAATAATTTCACCAAAACGTTCTTGAAATTGCTCAACAATTTTATTCCACTGGTCAGTTTCTCGTTCTATTAAAGTTGCCGTACAATCAAAACTTAAACGGCGACGAGCAAAAATTTGATTAGTCTGAGCTTCATCCTCAATAAATAAGACGCAAACATGAGGATTGTCATAAATATTTTTGGTGTGCGTAGACAGACCGCTAACGTAGATATAAATATTTTGGGCATTATCCATCACAAAGGGAGCATAACTAGCGTTAGGTATTCCCTGGGCATTAACGGTGCTAATGATGACACTTTGAAATTGTTCAGTAAACTTTTCGTAATCAGCTTGAACTTTTTCCAGTTGGCTCATAAGGAAATTACCTTTGGATAAGTAACAATTATTCAGTATCCTAACGTTATTCACCGGGAGGATGAAAGCTATTAAGAGTGCTATAGACTGAAGAAAGTTATGAGGACGCGATCGTGGCTGACAAAAATCGTTCTCAATGGGACTTAGGCAGGTTCATTGAAACTTTGACATATTTCGAGGTCATTCCTTTATTGAACTGGGTACAACAGTTAATCCAAGGTCGTCCCAATGATGATAAAGATCAACCCAATGGAGGAAGAACTGTGGGTGCAATATTAGTAGTAGGTGCAACAGGTGGTTTAGGAAAACGCGTCGTGCGGCGATTATTAGAACGCGGTTATCAAGTGCGATCGCTTGTACGCGATCTTGATAAAGCTAGGTCAATTATTGGTAATGATGTTGACTTAGTAGTTGCAGATATTACTAAACCGGAAACTTTAACTCCTGTTGTTCTGGCTAATATTCAAGCTGTAATCTGTTGTACTGCGGTGCGAGTACAACCCGTAGAAGGAGACACGGAAGATAGAGCTAAATATTATCAAGGTATCAAATTTTATCAACCAGAAATTGTTGGCGATACACCAGAAAATGTAGAATATCAGGGTGTAAAGAATTTAGTAGAAGCCGCAAAAAAATATCTCAATAAATCAAATGAAAAAATTATATTTGATTTTACCAAGCCATCAGATGAATTGCGGAATATCTGGGGAGCTTTAGATGATGTAGTCATGGGTGGCGTGAGTGCAAGTAATATGCAATTTGTAGAAAATACAGCTTTATTCGCTGGTAATGTTTCTACCGCCAACTCTGGAGGATTTGCTTCTGTCAGAACTAAAAATTTCGATCCACCCTTCAATTTATCTGGTTACGACGGTGTAGAACTGCGCGTTAGAGGCGACGGTAAACGCTATAAATTATTTCTGCGGGCAGATGGTAAATGGGATGGAATTGGTTACAGCTATTCTTTTGATACCGTAGCTAATACCTGGATAGATATTCAGATTCCTTTTGCCGAGTTAATTCCCGTATTTCGCGCCAAAATTGTTAATGATGCACCAGCAATTGACCCCAGCAAAGTTTGCTCATTCCAACTGATGTTAAGCAAATTTGAATATGACGGTGCATTAAATCCTAGTTTTTCACCTGGTGGTTTTAGTTTACAAGTCGAATCAATTAAAGCTTATGGTGGAGCGACTTTACCAAAGTTTGTATTAGTGAGTTCCGCAGGTGTAACTCGTCCCGGACGCCCAGGTATTAATTTAGATGAAGAACCTCCAGCAGTTAGATTAAATGACCAATTAGGAGGAATTTTAACTTGGAAATTAAAGGGTGAAGATAGTTTACGAGAAAGCGAAATTCCTTACACAATTATTCGACCTTGTGCATTAACTGAGGAAGCAGGCGGTAAAGAATTAATTTTTGAGCAAGGCGATAATATTAGAGGCAAAATCAGCCGTGAGGATGTTGCGGAAATCTGCATCCAAGCACTAGAACAGCCAAAAGCTTGTAATGCCACATTTGAGGTAAAAGAGGGCGAAAATAGCAATAAATCTATCGATTGGCAGAGGCTATTTTCTAACTTAGAACGCGATAAATAAATTCCGAGCAAGGGGAAAATTAAGATAAGAAATAAAATGAAAGCTAGTAGATAGGGTTTTTTTATCTATCTACTTAGCTCAAGGAGTAAATGATAATGTTGAAGAGATTATTATTTGCAGGAATTTTTGCCCTTGTTTTGTGGTTGGGACTATTATCGAATAGTGCTTCATCCCAACAAATAGAATCTCGGATTAATAATCTGGAAGCAGACTTGCGTCGTGTTGAGTCGCAGTTAAACCAGATGCAGTCTCAACTAGGACAATTGCGGGTATCTCCATCTCAGCCAAGAACTACACTTACTCCCCGACAGCCAAGAAACTTATCGCAAACAGAACGCGATCAAATGTTCGATCGCCTCGCAACTTTATTTGTGGAACTCAAGCAACAAGTCAACAAATTAGAGACACGAGTCTCCAAGCTAGAGTCACGTTAAAGATTTTTTTGTTACAGGAAGTTACATTGGTTAACTTAAATTATTTTTTTATAAATAACGGGAGTTAAATTCTCGGCTATACCATGTAATTGAATTTCGGCACAGCCAGACTTGTAAGCTTTCTCTATGGGATAATTAGCACCTAGCCCTTTGTAAAAACCAACAGAAAATGCGATCGCGGCTCGATCGCCAATTAAATGATTCATTCCAATCACAAATGGAATGTATTTAGCAATAGCCTCCGCTTGAGTCTTGGAATAACAAGCATTCAGGATTACACAATTTACTTGGTCTTCTACAAGTTCAAATAATGAAGCTAAAGCATCAGGCTTTATCGGTTGAATTTGGCCTAACTCATTTTCTACATACAATTCACCAGTATTCATCCCATGTCCAGAAAAATGGACAATATGAGGCTCAATATCCAGTAAAGCCTGGCTGATATCACCAGGACGTACTGATAGGCGTTGTTCTAGGAAAAATTTGTCTCTTTGTTTAGCTAATTGCAATTTTTGTTGAATCTCTCGCAACTCTTCTCCTAAGCGTAACCTAGCTGCGTTAGTAGGGTCAGATGCTAAAAACAAGATTTTTAACGGATTAGCTGCGATCGCTTCTTGTTGCTCGTCAACACTGGAACTATTTAAAAGTTCGTTATGATTTGATGATTTTTCGAGTTGATTATGTAAAATATCCTGAACTTTATGAATAAACTTTTTGCTATCAAAATCGCGTTTGCTAAAGAAATCAGATGCTTTATATTCCATTAATAAATCGCGAACATCCTGAGTATTTACTACAGGTGTTCCACTAACAGCAATAGCTGGTATTTGCCGAGCATAAGCAAGTTCAACTAAATGTATTCCTAACTTTTGACGACGAGAAAGAGATGAATCGCCCAAACCAATGTCGGTAATCAACAAATGCCAATCACTATCTCTAAAAGCTTTTGATGCTTCATCAAAAGTCCTGACAATCTGAATAATATCTTGAGGATGACCAATATTGCGTAAAGCTGTACGGATCTTACCTTCAAGGATATCTTGCCAATCTGAATCATCCTCAACCAGAAGAACTTTGAAAAATATCATCGGTTCCTCCTTGCTACTATTTATGGTAATTAATACCTAGCTTCTGCTTAAGTTTCTGGTTTATAGACTGGCAAGATCATAATAAAATTAGTCCCTTGATTCAGTACGCTATTCACACTTAAATAACCTCCTAAACGCTCCACGTATAATTTTGTCCACCACAATCCGAAACCCATACCTCTCCTCGCTGTTTTGGTAGTGTAATCAGGCTGAAAAATCTTTTCTAGATTTTCGGCAGCGATACCTACGCCAGTATCACATATTTGCACTTCTACCCAACACTGTATTTCTCTTTGGACGCTAGTGCCAACAATCGATACCCTACCACCTTGGGGCATTGCTTCCACAGCATTTTGAATTAGGTTATCAAAAACATATATTAATTGCTGTTCCCCGCCTAAAACTTTTGGTAAGTCAGACGATACCTCAATATTTGAAATGATGTTTGCAGGTATAGACATTCTCGCTAGTGCATGTACCGCTATGTCAGATAAATCGATGGCATGAGGCTTTTCTTGAATCCAAATTCTCATGCGTTCGGCACTTTGCAAAACCCTATCTGCTCTTGATACAATTCGCTGCGCTTTATTTTGACTATTCTCATCACCTCCATCCAAAATATCTTGCGCCCAGACTCGGATCGCGCCCACATCATTATTCATCCGATGCACTAACGGGCCAGCTAAATCACCCAAAGTGACCATTGTTTCCATATTCACCAGTTGTCTTTTGTTTTCTAAATTCTGGATACCAATCACTGCTTGGTCGGCTAAGGCTTCTAACATTCGCTGGTGTCTCTGGTTAAAAGCTGAAAGATGCTGGCTTTCTACATTAAGTACGCCTAGTAAGCGCTTATCATCTACAAGTGGCACACATAACTCAGAATGGATATTGGGAAAGTCAGCTTGGTAACGCGAGTCAGTTAAGACGTTATTTACCAATGCTGACTGGCCAGTTCTTGCCACCCAACCAGTGATTCCTTCGTTGATGCTATTGCGTCTTTCGATGAGGTCAATAGTTTCATTGACAGCATACTTGGCTTTAGTAACTAGTTCCTGCTGACTGGGATCTAGTAACCGGAGATTACCGACATCAGCCCCACAAATCTGCACTGCTCGCTGTACAATCAGGTTCAGGAGTTCTTTTTGGTCTAGAGTAGTGATAATCTTGCGATCGATGTCGCTGAGAGTTGCTAGCCAGCGTTGATTTTTAATGGCGATCGCAGCTGAAGAAGCCAAAGTTTCAATCATCTTTTTCTCATCTTCAGAAAAACTGTGAGGTCGGCGGTAGTTAATAAACATTACTCCGACTATATCTTTATCAACTTCTAGCAAAACACCAGCAGCAGAATGGATTTTTTCTCTACGAGTAAAAGCTGAATTCTGAAAGATTGGTTCTGTTTCTAGTTGTCGAGTATAAACGTTTTCTCCCCGCTGAATCAGCAAAAATGGTACATCGTGTTCAATAATCTCATCTTGCATTTTCTGCTCTTGTCTTAATCTTCCTGCTGTCTTAGGAGGAGTCGTAAATTGCCTTTCAGTCTGGATATATTCGTAGATATTCACTACATCTGCGCCCAGAACATTCAAAGTATCCCAAGCGACACGATGTAAAAGATTATCTTCGGGTATGCGACCGAGGGATTGGGTGACAGAGTAGAGTGCTGCTAACTGGCGTGCTTCATCACGCATTTGTTGGATTCTGATCGTGTGCCAAATGGCATCAACAGCCCACTGTCGGACAAATAGTTCTACTAAGCGCAGCTTACGTGAAGATAATATATAGGTGCGCCGAAAGAGAACATAAAGTATTCCTTCTTTGTTCTCAACCTGCAACGGAAAAGCTGCCATTGCTTTAATCCCAGCCGAAAAAGCTTGGGGGTTAAGCTTTGCCATTTCCAGTTTTTCATGACCTTGAGATACATCTGGGATAAACTTGTACTTTTTTTCGAGAATCGCTTGTCGCCCCAGTCCATTATGACGCGGCGGACAAGCTTTCAAAAATTGCTTCCCAATGCCGTGAGAAAAGACTTCATAAACGTAACGACCCTGTTCTAAATTTGGCTCGTATAAAAAATGCAGCGTAGCTGCATCAGCATCGAGAATTTGTTTGGCTTTTTCTGCGATCGTTTCTAAAACTCGCGGTAGTTGTGCTTGCCAAATATCCAAAGATTGTCGAGCAATATATTGTAGTAATCGCGATAATATTGGCTCCTCAATTCGCCTTTCTGGAGAACTATAACCCGCTTCTACTGTACCAATAACTATTACTTCTGGATTGCGCCCCTCAGGTTGCAGATCTGGTGGTAGGCGCAATTTGTAAACCTCATGCTGTCTTTCGCTACTCTCTTCAAATTGAGGGTTGATTTTCTGCCATTTACAGTGCTCATACCAATTTTTAATGACTCTGCCGTTATAATCTTGAACCAGAACTATTGGTATAAATACACGAACTAACTTCTCATGACCATACTCTTGATAAATCCAGCGATCGAAGCGTTTGTCCCATCCAGAAATAATCTCCGTTTGTTGAGTGAGAACTATATCTGCTTGAATATCTCTAAGTTCTGGGTCTGGTTCCAAGTAATGTTTGGCCAGATTAGCCCAAACTACTCCCGTACCACTTCCATGTACGCCTTCAATAATATTTTTTTCTAGGGAAATTAAAGATATGTTGGCAAAATCAAAACCCAGTGCCAGGATGTTTTGACAGACTGCTTCTAAAATATCTTCCAGCTTAAACAGTTTTGAGGTAGCTCGTTCTACCTGGTCTAAAGCCTCCAAAATAGACGTCTCAAAAGCTTTTAACTGTGATTTTCTCCGAGCAGCCACCATAGCACCTCTCTTTCTTTGCCTCATGAGTATAATGCTAGACAATAGCTCGCTTAAGCATCAAAGTTGCTGTATGTAATCTTCTAAATCTACAAGCTGAGACTTTGAGAAAATAGAGATTCGAGGAATTTTAAACTCACAAAGATTTAAGCAAGATGTTTGGCGATCGCTAAGGCTGACAAATATATTTGTAATTTAATTACATACTCTAGCTAGAGAAAAAGAAGTAATAGCAATTGCGATAGTTAGTATTGTTTGAGATTTCTGCAACTATCGGATGGCATGGAACGATCGTCCAAAATCCAGAATTGGTATAAGCAACAAAGACTTATCATTAAGAGCGCAGGGAGTATGAGGAGTTGTCTTTCCTCTCTCCTCTTTGCCCCGTATCCTTTATGCTTCCGTACTCTTGGCTAAACAATTTCGCAATTTTTCTGCAAGAACTTGTACAGAGGGTTCTTTGAGCAGGCTTTCGTGAGAACCAGGAATATGATAAATATCTATCGTGCCAGCTACTAACTCACCCCAACCAAATTGGGGATCGTACTGTACACCTACTGCGACAGTTCGTGTTCGATCGTCAGTGCGAAACAGAACAATTTTTTCCGGATAAACTTTAAAATTATATTTGTGGACAGCTTCTAAGCTAGTTTCCATCATTTCTAGATGCCGATCGGTCTCTAATAGGTATTGAGCAACATCAAATAAATAATAAGGGCGTTGATTGTTGCTATGCTTGTATCTTTTTTGCAGCAAATACCTGCCTTTCCTAAAATTTTCCCAAGCCCAATTGCGCCACACTTCAGCTCTATCCCAAAGATAAGCGGGCCCAAGCTGTAAAAGATTATTGAAATGCTCAACAATTCGCTTGACAAATGGCAATCTTTGCTCAGTACCAGGAATGCTACTATCTAACATAGCGAGCAGAGCGACTTCCTGCCCTTGGTGTTGGAGTTGGTGTGCCATCTCGAAGACAATTATCCCGCCAATAGAGTATCCTCCCAGAAAATAAGGCCCTTGGGGCTGAATGGTTTGGATTTCTCGAATGTAGTGGGCTGCCATATCTTCAATTCGAGTCAGGAAAGGCTGTTTATCATCTAGCCCTTGTGGTTGTAGCCCATAAAATGGTCGATCTGCTCCTAGATGCATTGCCAGTTCCCGAAAACACAGCACTTCGCCACCCAACCCATGTATACAAAAGAAAGGTGGTTTATTGCCTTGGGGTTGAATTGGCACCAAAGATGACCAAGCTGCTGGCGTACTTGCATTTAATGCTGTTTGTGGTTGGAGAATTTTCGCTAAAGATTCAATTGTTCCGGCTTGGAACAGCGTTGCCAATGGCAAATTTTTACCGAAAGCCTGCTCAATTTCCCAAAACAGCTTAATTGCTAACAGTGAATGTCCGCCCAATTCAAAGAAATTATCTCTTACACCTATGGGCTGTACGCCTAAAACTTGTTGCCAAATTTCTAGTAGCTGCTGTTCGACTTGATTGCGGGGTAGTACGATACTGACAGCCGAATTCTCACTAGCTGGTGCTGGTAAGGCTTGCCTGTCTATTTTGCCATTCGGATTTAAAGGTAGAGCATCTAAAAATACAAATGCGGCAGGCAGCATATAATCGGGTAGCTTACCTTGCAAAAAGCTGCGCAATTCGCTCTTGGTAGGGACTTGTTGTGGTTGAGGGACTATATATGCTACTAGCTGCTTGTTTTTGGCAACATCTTCTCTATCTATAACTATGGCTTGTTTCACCGCTGGATGTTGCGCGATCGCAGCTTCAACTTCTGCCAATTCAATCCGAAAACCACGAATTTTGACTTGATGGTCAATTCTGCCTAAAAATTCTATGTTTCCATCTGGTAAGTAACGTGCTAAGTCTCCAGTTTTATATAAGCGCGTTCCGGCTTCGCTAGCAAAGGGGTTAGGTATAAACTTTTCTTTAGTTAGTTCTGGACGATTGAGATAACCTCGCGCTAAACCAACACCACCAATATACAATTCCCCTGCTTCTCCCACTGGTACGGGCTGCAAATCTTCATCTAGGATATAAATTTGTGTATTAGCAATCGGACGACCAATCGGTGCAAAAATGCGATCGCTTCCACCTTGGCAAATCCAGAAGGTAGCATCAATCGCCGCTTCTGTCGGCCCATAGCAATTCACGAGAATATTATTCAACTTCAAACAGGCCAAGAACCGTTCTACAAGGTCAATCGGTAACGCTTCACCGCCGCTAGTAATGTGTCTGAGACTTTGACAATTCTCGATTCCCTCTTCTTCCAGTAATACACGCATCATGGAGGGTACTAAAGCCATGACTGTGATTTGCTGCTCGATAATTGTCTCGATCAGGTAGGCTGGATCTTGATGACCGCCAGGACGAGCCATAACAAGCTGTGCCCCAAACGATAAAGGCCAAAATATCTGCCAAACAGATGGGTCAAAGCTAAAAGAAATCGTCTGTAAAACTTTGTCTTGCGGAGTTAATTTAAAAGTATTTTGTCGCCAGTATAGCGTATTACAAATACTACGATGAGCGATCGCTACACCTTTGGGCTTTCCTGTGGAACCGGATGTATAAATTACATAGCTTAAGTTATCAACCCTTACTTCAGTTACAGGATTTTCTTGACTATTTTGAGCAATAATTTCCCAATCTGAGTCTAAACAAACAACTTTTGTTTGACTTTTAGCTAGGTTGTTAGCTAATGAATTTACACTCAAAATTAAGGGTGTTTGACTATCTTCTAATATAAAATTTAAACGTTCTTGAGGATATGCTGGATCTAAAGGCACATAAGCTGCACCCGCCTTGAGAATACCTAACAAACCCACCACCATTTCCAAAGAGCGTTCTAAACAAATCCCAACTAGTACCTCCGGGCCAACACCTAATTTTTTGAGGTAATTTGCTAGTTGATTAGATTTATTATTTAATTCACGGTAAGTTAATTTTTGGTTTTCAAATATGACAGCTACCGCATTGGGTGTCTGCTCAACTTGTCTAGCAAATAATTCATGAAGACACAAAGCTTGAGCCTGAATTATTTCAGTTTTGTACCACTGTTGCAAAATTTGTGTATCTGATTGAATATTCTGTTCGCTTTCTAAATTTCTATTAACTATACTCATAATAAAAAATAATCTATCCACCTATATATAGGAGTAAAGTTTTTGTCTTCACTTCTAATTTTGCTAAAGCTAATGATTGACGAGCATTCTTGAAATTATTTTCATCTTTAAATTTGTTTTCAAAACGCTTTAAATAAGCTTCAAGATAACGAATCCGAAGATTTAAATCCTCTGCATTCTGAAGAAAGGGAAGATCCGATTCAACCATAAAGCGAATAGCTAGCATGGGAATAGGACTGCGAAGAGGGCGAAAATTCGGATTGTGCAGTCCAGGAGTGTGATTGCGCTTGTGAAATTCTCCTAGCATCAATCCTGATTCTACAAATAAAGGTTTAAGTTCTTTTTGAACGCTATCAATTAGCCTCGGTGCATCCTCATGACTAATATCGGGAAATAGCAGTAATATTGCTTTATTTAAGGAGTCATCTTGCTCTCTTGGTTCTAACTCTAAAAAAGTATTGAGATATGGTAAAACTATGTTTATAACTTGCTGCTGAACCAAATTATGAGAACGAATAACTCTCAGGCGAATACAATCTAACTTTATGGCTTTTGGGACAAACGGGCATACAGGCCCGGGTCTACCTAGATCGGGATGAGATCTCGATAAAAACGTTTTCAACCATTGAGAAATTTCTATTAAATATGGTAAATCTTGCTGTAGTTGTTCAATTTCACTAGGTGTATATAGTTCCATCTTACTTGAAGATATATAATTTACTCGATCGGGATATTATCAATTCAACTGATAGATTAATCTAATACTATTTCTTTAGCTACAAAATGAATAAATGCAAAACTAAAATAGTGTTTGAATATTTTTTGTCGCATTTAAACATATGACAAATTGCTAATATTAAATTTTAAACTTTTTCTCAAGTAAATCTAAATCTATCTAAGTATAGAATTTTTATTTAATCTTGCCAAAACTGGATACACCTATAATATTTTTTTGCCTATTCTACTTTGATTGCTATGTAGTAGATGCACAATCAGATTTTAAAAAAGTCTTTAAGAGGAACTATTAAACACTTTTATTTTATCTTTATCTGAATTTTGATTCAGATAATCGATAACTTATGAAGACTATTAATTAATTCAATTATTGATATAACAAAATGTGTTTTTGCTTATTGCAACAATCTTCATCAAGCTGAAAGTAAATTTAAAATCCTCTTATTAATGATTTACATAAATGTTGTAAAACCACAATATTACTGATGTTATTTCATACAATCTTTATGTATCAGCCCAATCTATGAAGTTATTAGCAAAATATTAACTTCATAGTTGCTATACTCAATAAAGTATTCGTGACGATAGTCATGATATATTTTAAAACTCAGTATTTTTACTTAAGTATGAACTAAGCCTATAATCAGAGAAAATTTTTAATATCTTAATTTTGTCAATAGTAAATATACTTAAAAAATAAAATAAATATAAGAATTCAGGTGACTATTGTACTGAGTTTTAAGTTCACTTCATGCGCCTCTCCCAAAATGTTACAGCGCCCTCATCCCTTAACCCGACAAGTGTAGATTTTTTACAACCATGCGGGATCGGGAAGTCAAGGAGGAAAAAGCTGATGACTGGGTTGCAAAGCTAGTTACCACAAGTCTGCCTTCTTGATCTGGGATCTACTCACCTGGAACTTAAAGTTTAAATATAGAGAATTTGTTTGACTATCAAATCGGATTTTATATATAAGCTTGACTGTAAAATTACAGTATTTCTCTGTTAAAAACTAGTATAGTAACACTCGTTTTATCAAAATTATTATCTGAAAAACAAGTTTAATATGAAATTATGGGTAATTATTGCAATTATCAGATAATTCTTAACAAGAAAATAGTTTAATTAAAATAATGTGATTGAAATTGATGAAAAAAACTCTCAAAAGCAGAGATAATCTTTAAAAGGTAGAAAAAAGAAAAACCATTTAATTGATGCGGAGTTGATGTCGATAAACCACTCCGACTTCAGGAAATGATTCATCAAATAAGCCTCGTTTCCAATCAACCTGAAGAGCAATTATTGGGAAGTAGATGTGAAGCGAAATAGAAAAAACTAACAGAGAGTTTAGAGTTGTATGGCTAATAGTAGTGCAATGAACGCAGCGCTGCGCTTAAGCGAAAAGTTACCTTTTCCGTTGAAGCGTTTAGCAGATTTGGCTTATAACTATTGGTGGAGTTGGAGTGGCGATCGCATCGCTTTATTCCAAACTATCGATCCCCAAGAATGGGAACGCTGCGGGCATAACCCAGTGGCGATTTTAGAGTCAGCAAGCTACGAACGTCTGACCCAATTAGCAGAAGATCCTTTTTATCTCAAGCAAGTCTCCGCCTTAGCGCGCGAGTTTGACCAATATCTGCTTCAGCAAAATACTTGGGTAAGTCGAGTTGCACCGCAACTTAGCAAAGAACACCCAGTAGCTTACTTCTGCGCAGAATTTGGCATTCATGAATCCCTACCAGTTTACTCAGGCGGCTTAGGCATTCTCGCTGGGGATCACCTGAAATCATCGTCAGATTTAGGCGTACCGATGGTGGGTGTAGGCTTGCTGTATCGCCAAGGTTACTTCCGCCAACGCTTAAACCGTCACGGTTGGCAAGAAGATTACTATATTGATAACCCTTTTCAACGGATGCCAATTGAGTTAATTAAAACTCAAAATGGCGAACCGCTAATCATTCAATTAGAAGTTCGCCAACGCTTGGTGAAAGTGCAAATTTGGCAAGTAAAAGTAGGGCGAGTCACATTATATTTACTCGATAGCGATCGCGAAGACAACGATCCCATTGACCGCTGGCTAACTGGACATCTCTATGGCGGTAACTTAGAAACCCGCATCGCCCAAGAAGTTGTATTAGGTATTGGTGGCGTCCGCGCTTTGGATGCATTGGGAATTCAACCTGCTGTCTATCACCTTAACGAAGGACACGCCGCCTTCTGTACATTAGAAGTGGCGCGTTTAGAAATCGAACGTACTGGCAAATCTTTCTACGACATTGAAGCAACAGTGCGGAATCGTTGCGTATTCACCACCCATACCCCCGTTCCCGCCGGACATGATGTTTTCTCACCCGATTTAATCGATTCCTACTTTGCTCACTACTGGCCGCAATTACGACTTTCCCGCGAGCAATTTTTGGCATTAGGCGCGAGAAGACTGGGCGATCCTTGGGAACCCTTTGGTATGACCGTTTTGGCGTTGCGGATGACTCGTGCTTGCAATGGCGTGAGTGAATTGCACGGTCAAGTTTCCCGCAAAATGTGGACAGTCCTCTATCCCCAACATTCCGAAGCTAAAGTTCCCATTGGTTACATTACTAATGGCGTTCATGCACCTACTTGGACTGCTCCCCTATTAGCTGACTTGTACAATCAGTATTTGGGAGAAGATTGGAAAACTCAAGCCATGCATCCCGAAATGTGGGCGAAGGTTGACGCAATTCCCGATGAAGAACTGTGGTGGCGACATCGAGTCCTCAAAGAAAGATTGATTGCCTTCACCCGTTATAAAGTCAAGAAAGCACGGGAACAACGGGGTGAAAGTTACGAATTAATTCAAGCCACTGAAACTTTACTCGATCCTGACGTACTAACTATTGGATTTGCCCGACGTTTTAGCCCTTACAAACGCGGCGATTTAATTTTACGCGATGCGGAACGAGCATTGCAGATTTTTGGTAATGCCAAACGTCCAGTACAAATTATCTTTGCAGGTAAAGCTCACCCAGCCGACGAAGAAGGTAAGCGGATTATTCAAAGATTGATGGAATGGTGTCATCATTCAGCGATTATTAACCGAGTCGCCTTTATTGAAGATTACGATATTTACACCGGACAGAAACTCGTGCAAGGTGTGGATGTCTGGTTGAACAATCCTCGTCGTCCTTTAGAGGCTTCTGGTACCAGCGGACAAAAAGTCTGCTTTAACGGTGGTTTGAATTGCAGTGTCCTTGATGGCTGG
This sequence comes from Calothrix sp. NIES-2098, assembly GCF_963875125.1. Classification (NCBI taxonomy): domain Bacteria; kingdom Bacillati; phylum Cyanobacteriota; class Cyanophyceae; order Nostocales; family Calotrichaceae; genus Calothrix; species Calothrix sp. NIES-2098. The sequence continues at coordinate 4,214,566 of NZ_CAWNKJ010000001.1, read as the reverse complement.
TGGTGCGAAGGCTACAAAGCCAACAGCAATGGCAAAGGACTGAACGGTTGGGCAATTGGCGAAGATGCTCACACTAGCGATCAAGAATTACAGGATCGCATAGATTCGCGATCGCTTTATCAACTTTTAGAAGAAGAAATTGTTCCTCTGTATTACGACCAAAATGCTCAAGGTGTTCCCCAGCGTTGGGTGCAGATGATGAAGGCATCAATTAAGACAAATTCCCCACTGTTCAACACCGACAGAATGATTGCAGACTACGTTTCACAGGTATATGTCCCAGAAATTGCTACCAGTGTAGAACCGATTTTGGCTAAGGTTTTGGTATAGAAAGTTTGGGTTTCCTAGTTAGATAGATGGGGTGGGGTTCCTACCCCTTTTTTTGTGGCAATTATCAAGACGGTTTAGATAAGAATAATTAACCGCCGATTTACGCCGATGCACGCCGATAAATTAAGATATTGAGTCAGTTATTCTAAACGATTTGTCCAATTGCACCCACTAATTAATCCATCTGTAAGAATAAAAACAGAAGCAGTGCAACTCAATCCTCTTCACAAAACCTGAAATGGTACAGATCCCTGCTAAAACCCTAACGTTAGAAGAATTCCTGAAACTGCCAGAAACAGAACCAGCCAGCGAATATATTGATGGGCGGATCGTCCAAAAACCTATGCCACAAGGAGAACATAGCGTCATTCAAACTGAATTAGCACCTGCAATCAACTTGGTTGTCAAACAAAAAAAAATCGCACGGGCTTTTTCAGAACTTCGTTGTACTTTTGGAGGACGCTCAATTGTCCCTGATATTTCTGTATTTTTGTGGGATAGAATTCCACGTAAGGAAAATAGTGGGGTTGCTAATGTCTTCTCAATTGCCCCAGATTGGACAATCGAAATTTTATCTCCCGAACAAAGCCAAACTAAAGTTACCAAAAATATTTTGCATTGCCTCAAGCATGGCACTCAGATGGGATGGCTGATCGATCCACAAGAACAATCTGTGTTTGTTTATTTGCCAGATCGAGCAACCACCTTTTACGATGAACCAGGAAAAAGTTTGCCAGTACCAGAATTTGCCAAAGATTTTCATCTGACTGTAGAAGGCTTGTTTGGCTGGTTGCTAGAGTGATACGTTTCACTTTAAGGTGAATAGAAATAGGCAGCAGAGGTACAGAGGGGAAATTATTTCTAATCTGTGGTTTTAATCCATGAAAATTTGGCAAGCTGATTTTTACCGGAGTCCGCAACAAAATCCAACTGGACAAATTATGTGGGAGTTGTTGATTTGTGATGCAACTCGCAGCTTAGAGTACGTAGCTAGTTGTCCCCAGTCAGAGGCGAATTCCAGTTGGTTGACAGATCAAATTCAGCTAGTTGCTGGCGAACATCTGCCAGATGCGATTCAAGTATTTCGTCCGCAATCTTTAAGTTTAATTGAGGCGGCTGGACGTAATTTAGGTATTAGTGTTGAACCTACCCGCCGGACTTTGGCATTAAAGCAGTGGTTACAAGAAAAACAATATCCCACACCTATAGATAAGCCACCTCCTGTACCCTTACCAGAAAACCTCTGGGGAGAACAATGGCGGTTTGCGACTCTGAGTGCTGGTGATGTCGAAACAGAATTTAGCGATCGCCCGATTCCGATTCTACATCTGCCAGAATATCTTAAACCCCTAAATCTGGGTTTAGCCTCAACAACCCCCATTCCCGGTGTAGTGATTTACGGTGGAAGGCAATCAATGCGTTTAGCACGGTGGTTGCATGAAGCCCGTCCCGTAGCGTTAAATTATATTGCTGGTGCGCCAGATGGCTTGGTGTTAGAAGCCGGTTTAGTAGATAGATGGATTGTCGCTACTTTTGAAGATGCGGAAGTGACTGCTGCTGCTAAGATGTTTCAACAACGCCAACAACTAAGCAAAGGCATACACTTTTTATTAGTGCAACCAGATGATTCGGGAATGACTTATAGTGGTTTTTGGTTGTTGCAGACAGAAGATTGACCGAGAAAAAGCAATTTAATAGTTATAGTATTCTGGCTTAATATCTCGTAGCATCAATTCATCGAGAGCTTTTTGAGGTGTCAGTTCGCCTTGAAGTACGCGGTAAACTTGCTCGCTAATGGGAACGGGAATATTTTGCTGTCTAGCTCGATGTACTAAGACTTGGCAAGTATTGACTCCTTCAGCAGTTCCTTTTAACTCAGTCAGAATCTCTGTTAGTGTTTTGCCATGAGCTAGCTGATAACCAACTTGATAATTGCGACTTAAAGGACTGTTGCAAGTTGCTAGCAAATCTCCTAAACCTGATAAACCGTAAAAAGTCTCTGTTTTCGCACCCCAGAAGTTACCGATGCGAACCATTTCTGTGAGTCCACGGGTGACTAAGGCAGCTTTGGCATTGGTTCCTAACTGTAAACCATCACATACACCAGCTGCGATCGCAATCACATTCTTGAGTGTTCCGCCTAATTCCACTCCCACAGGATCGGGATTAGTATAAACTCGAAATCGATTAGAAGAAAACACCAGCTGCACCGCTTCAGCAGCAGTAGGATTACTACTAGCTACCACTGTTGCAGCTGGCAATTCCATCTCAATTTCTTTTGATAAATTCGGGCCAGAGAGGACAACTACCGCATTTTCAGGGAAAGCTGTTTGCCAAATTTGCGATGGCGTACAGGTAGTTTCTGGCTCTAAACCCTTCGTCGCCGTCACAAAAATTGTCTCTGGCGAAAGGTGGAAAGACTTGACTTGCGTCACAACATCTCTCACACCTTTCATCGAGATCGCAGACAGGACGATTTGCGCATCTTCTAGCACAGCTTCCAGACTTGCTGCACCCCAACGCGACCAGACACGCACCTGATGACCGTTAGCCGCAGCCAAATTTGCCAGTGCTGTCCCCCAAGCACCTGCTCCTAAAATTGCTACGGATTTGTCATTTGTCATTGGTCGTTTGTCATTGGTCATTGGTCAAGGGTCAAGAGTCAAAAGTCAAGGGTTAATGGTTATTAGTTATTTCTCCCCACACTCCCCACACTCCCCACACTCCCTTTCATCCCCGACTCCGCGGGTAACGTTCCATGAGATTGCGCACCTGTTCTGCATGATATGAGCTTCTTGTCAATGGAGAAGAAACTACTTGCAGAAATCCCAATTCTTCACCGAAGGCTTGCCAAGCAGCAAATTGTTCTGGAGTAATAAAGTTATCCACTTTCAAGTGTTTTTGGCTGGGTTGGAGGTATTGCCCAATTGTCAAGATATCGCAATCCACAGATCGCAGATCTTGCATGACTTGACGAACTTCGGCATCAGTTTCACCCAAACCCACCATGATCCCGGATTTAGTGTAGATCCAAGGAGCAATTTGACGCGATCGCAATAGTAATTCCAGTGTGCGATCGTAGTTACCTTGGGGACGCACGCGGCGATATAGGCGGGGTATGGTTTCTGTATTGTGGTTTAGTACTTCTGGTGCAGCTTGGATAATCATCTCCAGCGCATTCCAATTGCCGCATAAGTCAGGAATTAACACCTCAATCGTAGTTTTAGGTGATACCGCCCGAATTGCTGTAATACACTTGCCAAATTGAGACGCACCACCATCCGGTAAATCATCTCGGTTAACAGAGGTGATCACTACATGATTGAGTTTCATGCGGCGAACAGCCTCTGCCAATCTTTCTGGTTCTGTGGGATCTAAAGGCTTGGGCTTTTTTTCAAAATCTATATCACAGTAGGGACAGGCACGAGTACAAGCTGGCCCCATAATCAAAAACGTGGCAGTACCAGCTTGAAAACACTCACCAATATTCGGACATGACGCTTCCTCACAAACCGTATTGAGCGCTAAATCCCGCAAAATTTCTTTAACGTTACCGACGCGCTCCCACTGAGGCGCTTTCACCCGCAACCAGTCTGGTTTAACAGTCACAATCCGCTTTCACTACATATATATACAAAGTTATGTTAGCAAGCTTGGGAGATTTTGGATTTTAGTTTTTGGATAAATCCAACCTAAATGCGGTCATGAAAATCAATGCTCCATGCCCACTTAATTTATTTTGTACATTTACCTCTATTGGTGATACGATATTTTAATGATGGGCTTATTATGCCGGGATGTAGCGCAGCTTGGTAGCGCACTTCGTTCGGGACGAAGGGGCCGCTGGTTCGAATCCAGTCATCCCGATTTTGTTGTACATTCGCACATTATCTGTCGCATTTCGCTGTGTCGATTTGTCGATTGCCAAATTATTTGTCATGTCTGCCAAATACCTGGATTTGCTAGGATTTGAATAGATTTCTTGCTGCATCTTTGATGACTTTTGATTTTGCCAATTCTTTAATTCCCGATACTGCACTTTCGGTAACTGGATTAACTGACTACATTCGCTTGCTGTTGGAACAAGACGAACAACTGCGACAAGTTTGGGTGACTGGAGAAGTTTCCAGTGCTAATCACCATCGCAGTGGCTTGTTTTTTACCTTGCAAGATCCCGATGGTACAGCCGGAATTAAGTGCGTGGCTTGGAATAGCCAACTAGCAAAATTAGCACAGTTACCGATTCCGGGAGAGCAGTTAATTATTTTGGGTAGTCTGAGAGTTTATCCGCAAAGGGGAGAATATCAGCTGTCTGTTTGGCAAGCTTTACCTGCTGGTGTTGGTTTGCAGGCTTTGCGCTATCAACAGTTAAAAAAACGCTTGCTAGCTGAGGGTTTGTTCGATCCCGAAAGAAAGCGATCGCTTCCTGCTCATCCCCAAACGATCGCGGTGATTACTTCGCCAACTGCTGCGGCTTGGGGCGACATTCAAAGAACCCTCAAACAACGGTATCCTGGGTTACGGGTTTTATTTTCTCCGGCTACAGTACAGGGCGAACAAGCGCCAGAATCGATAGTTAAAGCGATTGAACGGGTAGAACGGGATAGTCGCGCCGAGGTAATAATTTTATCGCGGGGAGGTGGCGCGGTTGAGGAATTGGCTTGTTTTAATGATGAACGAGTCGTGCGATCGCTTGCTAATTGTTCAATACCTGTAATTACTGGTATCGGTCATCAAAGAGATGAATCTTTAGCAGATTTAGTAGCCGATGCATGTGTGCATACTCCCACAGCTGCGGCAGAGATGGTTGTACCAGCGCTTGCGCAATTATATACTGAGCATCGCCAACGAATAGATGCTTTGTATGATGCAGTATATGAAGTTAGGAGAAATGCCGAAAAGCAACTGCAAGCTTTGCAAAACCGATTGCGGCGTATACGCTTAGATCGGCAAGTACAACAAGAAACGCAAAAGCTAACTTGGAAACGCCAGCAACTTATAACAGCAACCAAAAGGCGATCGCAGCAAGCCAGTCAACATTTAGAAATGTTACGGCAAAAGTTAGTCACGCTTGACCCGAAAGCTGTGTTGCAACGCGGGTATGCTGTAGTTAGACAGGAAAATGGTGCGATCGCTCGTTCGGCTGCGGAGTTAGCTGTTGGGGATGATTTAGTTATTCAGTTGGGGCAGGGAGAAGTTAAAGTAAAAGTTCAAGAACTAAAAGATCAAAAAACCGCAGAGAGTTGAATGATTAAACGTAATAGTGCTTCTAATTCTGATGCAGTAGCAGCATGGAATTACGAAGCTAAGGTTGCTGAAATCGAAAATATTATTACTCGCATTGAGACAGGCGAGTTGGAATTGGAAGAGGTATTCGACCAATTTACAACTGCTGTTGAATATTTACGCCAATGCGAGAATTTTTTGCAGCAGCGTCAGCAACAAGTGGATTTGTTAATTGAAACTTTGAGCGATGAATAAAATATAATATCTGCTTGCCGAGTTTATGGTAAAAATCTGAACTCGTCTCTCAAAATATTTTCAGCCTCAGCAATGGTTTTAACTTTACGAGATGTGAGTTTTTGACTAATATCTTCCTCAACCTTAAATCCATTTTTTTCCCTATGATAAAGAAGTGTCACGGGGAAAGGTGGAGGCGAATTTAAGGGGACACTGCGAGTTGTAGGGAAATTCATCGTTGTGTAGTTACCGATGAGAAGAATACCATCTTCATCAGGCCCATCAAAATCAAGTTCGAGAAAAGATACAGCTTTTAGTCCTAAGAAGTTCCAAATTTGCACATTTTTTGATTCCGGAAAAGTATAGATTACTCGATTATTCTTCACCAAATATAAAGATAGTTTAGCTTTTTTGGAACCCTTGAGGAATTCTTGAACTGGCACAAATATACAGGAACCAAAATCTGGTAAATTCACGCGGAAGGCGTGTTTAACAAGTATGTTACGCCGAGGTAGTGCTTGCCTAATTTGACCTATTTCGTCAGGTGTAATTTTAGTAGGACGGAGTTGTTTTGTTTGCGATTCAACAATAGGATTTTTAGGGAATTCCGCAGCAATACTAGTAATTGCTAATAAGGTGGTCAGGGATGTAAGACTGATAGCAAATGCACAATTCTTAGCCCATTTAAGCTTCCAGATTTGATAATTTATCATTAATATTTAGTGGTTATTTTAAAATATTGCGTATACAAAATCAAAAAATATAAGTCAATTTTAGTACAACTGAGTTACTGAATTTAGACTAATTTAACCTAAAACTATAGAGTTTACTAGTCTTTTGTGATACAAATTTACAGTCTGCTAGAGATTGCAGAAAATAGAGAAAAGATATTGAAGAAGTAGTAATGTTAGATTTTTAGTTACCTACTTGCAGAATAATATTTTGATAGCGATCGTTATACAAGTTATAAATACTACACAAGAATATAGATTATTTAAAAATGTAAACTTATTTACTTCTTCATAAGATTCTCACATTCCTCTTGTATTCTTATTCACAATACACAACTTTAAGTAGTGGAGGAACAAGAATAAAGATGAAAAATCAGATAAAGAGCTGCTATTCATCTTTACTGTCTGAATTTCCGAAAATTTATCCAGATTTACCAAGTTAATTGTGAATGAGAGGTAAAATATGGCTTATTTTCTCCTTCTGCCAACGAATGAAAATGGAGTCATCCTAGACTCTAATATCAAGAGAGAGGTTGATACACTAACTCAACAACCCTTTAATTTTAATAACTTCTTTATCTACTCGCATGGTTGGTGGACTAACTCAATTAACACAATGTCCCAATACAACCTATTCTCAGTAGAATTGGGCAAGGTCTTGCTCAATCACTGCCAAACTTTAAATAAGCAAGTCATAAATGGACTCGGAATTGGAATTCATTGGCCTTCTATGCTCAGTGAAGATAGTAACAACATTGAAAACTATCTACAAGCTCTTTCTTTCTACACAATGGAACGACGAGCTGATGCTATAGGAGCAAATGCTGGATATGCGGTTATGCGGTTGCTGATCGAGAGTTTGCAAGCGATTCCTTCTAAGATTCCTTTGAACATTAATTTAATTGGTCATAGCTTTGGCTGTAAGGTTATTTGTTCGGCCTTAGAAGCTTTAGCTAAACAACCTTTAATTACTTCTCTGCGCAGCAAGATAAATTTTAATGTTATTTTGATGCAAGCAGCTTTTGATAATAATGGATTGGAGCCAAAGCAAAGTTATGGAAATATCTTTACAGAGTTTCCAAATATTAGATTGTTAATTACAACATCTAAGGAAGATAAAGCATTGCAAAATGCTTATCCGATAGCGCATAAACTGGTCAACCTTTTTGACAACAGACCTGCATTAGGAGCAGCAGGCCCAACGGATATTGTGAAGGCAAAATTTGCTAACTCATTGGCTACACTTCAAGTAGATGTGGGATTTTCCGCAAATAACGTTCCCAGCAAACAGATGATTGTCGCCGATCTTTCACTGTTACACCAACATGACAAATTTGTTGCAGATGCATTTGCTGGACACCATGCTGATATTTTTCAGTCAGAAATCTATCAACTTATTTGTGGGTTTTTATTCCCAAATGGCTAGTTAGAGATACTTGTGCAATATTGCACAGCATCTTAGCTCGAATTTATTGATGAAAATAGAATTCAGAAGTCAAAATTCAATTCTAAATTCTGTCTGACTTGTAGATGAATTGTAGGAGTTTAAGACCTCCACTAAAAATGTAGTACTCTATCCACCCGGAAGGCTATGCCTACAATTAACACGCAATTAATTCTGACTGCTGAATTCTGGTTTCTTCAATGAGCTTACTTACTGGAAATTCCGATGCTATCGCCCGGCTTTGAAGGCCATCTAATAGTTAAAACAGTACAATCAGATTCAGCAACCCAGGTATGGGGAATACCTGCACGCCAGAGAACATAATCACCTGGACGAGATAAGACAATTTCTCTATCTTCAAATTGCAAACGGAATTGGCCGTTAATCAGAATGGAAATAGTAGCTGCTTGATTATTTATCGCCCACTGAGTTCTACTGTCGCCAGCTTTATGAACGCCCCATTTAACTTCTAGTGCTTCTGTGGAACGCGGATCTGCAACAGGGGTGATAAAGTGTCCGAGAAACCATCCCCAGCGATTAGCACCCTCGTCTTCAGCATTACCAAAAATCACTTTGTCAGTTGTCATTTGTCGCCAGTCTCCGGAACCAAAATTTGTCCGGTGTAACCTGCTTGATTGTAAGCTTCTAAGGCGTGATTTGCGATCGCTCTTCCTTTGCCTGCTGCTACTAAAGCTACGCAAGCACCACCAAAACCAGCACCAGTCAGCCTTGCGCCAAACACTCCTGCTGTTTTTTGCAAAATCTCTACTAATATATCCAGCGCGGGAACGGAAACTTCGTAATCATCGCGCAAGCTAGCGTGAGATGCGTTCATCAACTCGCCAAAGCGTTCGGATGATACACCTCGCACAGCCTCTAAAACCCGGTTATCTTCTGTAACTACATGACGAGCGCGACGGCGTAAGGGTTCTGGTAAGTCTTCTACAATCCTAGCATCAGTAATATCTCGGAGAGCTTTTACTTCCAGCGATCGCGCTGCGGCTTCGCACTCACTTCGCCTTTGGTTATATCCGCTACTTGCTAGAGTGCGAGGCACACCGCTATCTATGACTACAATCTCAGCCCCACTAGGAAAAGGTAGCACGCGGCGTTCTAGAGTACGAGTATCTAAAAACAACATATGCTCAGTATCAGCCAAGCTAGAAGCCATTTGATCCATGATGCCGCATTGCACCCCAGCATAATGAATTTCCGCTTTTTGTGCCAATTGGGCAATTTCTACATCATTTATCGGGAGGTTAAGAAGTTGGCGTACTGCTCTAAGAGTGCTAACTTCTAAAGCCGCACTGCTCGATAAACCCGAACCCATCGGTACTGAAGATGTAACATACACATTCAGCGATGAGATTGTGTATCCTGCTTGTTCTAAAACGTGAATACACCCAAAAATATAACTCGCAAATCCAGATGGCGTATGGTTGCTGTCTAAAATATCGACTTGCTCATCTAAATTTTCTGAGTAAAAGTGATGGTGTCCATCAGTACTCAGACCTAACTGTACTGTTGTTGATTGTGGAATAGCTGTTGGCAAAACGAAGCCATCATTATAATCTGTATGTTCGCCTAGAAGGTTTACCCTTCCAGGCGCGCTGGCTTCAGTTTCAGGTGGTTTATCAAAAATTTTTTGGAAGTTCATAATTGTTTTGTGATAGCAAAATTAGCCAAGAATAAACCTCTATCGAGAGGTTGAATCAAAGAAATATAGATTTTGGAAAAATGACCTTTATAGATAGATAAAAACTTGCACTTCTGCTAATTACCCAGTAATCGAGCAAATTCACTTTTGAGCAGCCGATAACACTCACAAGATATAGCTTCTAAACCTTTTCTATTGAGAATAGTAATGTTACCGCGGTTATAGCTAATAATTCCCTGCTCGCTGAGAATTCCAGCCGCCACTGTCACACCAGAGCGACGTACACCCAGCATCAAAGAAATATATTCCTGAGTAAGGGGCAGTTTGTTTGATTGTATCCGGTCAGAAACCGTGAGCAGCCAGCGCGCAAGCCTTGCTTCTAGGGTATGTAGGCGATTGCACACAGCCGCTTGGGCTGCTTGAGCGTACAGAGCATGTACATAGGATAGCAGTAGCTTTTGAAGATTTCTACCACATGCAAACTCGCTTTTTAGTATATCTGCATTCATCTGCATAGCATTACCTGCAATTTGGACAACAGCACTTGTAGTCGTTGTATTGCTTCCCAAAATTACAGGGACACCTACTATACCTTCGTTACCTACACAACCAACTTCTACGGTAGACCCATTTCCTGTACTGATAATTAAAGAAACTAGTGAATTGTTAGGAAAATAAACCCGTGTTATTGGTTCTTCTGCCTCGTAAAGAATCTGTCCTGATGAAAGCGAAACGAACTTCAAATAAGGAACGAGACGTTGATATTCACAGGCAGGAAGAGCCGTAAGTAGTCGATTCTCTCTCACGATAGTAGGAGTTGTATTAACTAACATCGAATTCACCTGGCTGTAATTATGGCTATTGACAAAACTTCCTAAAATATGATTTGGACATTACCAAGTTAACCTAGCAAAAGGCGATCGCTTCTGTTGAAGAAATGTGACATAAGGCGGTATTTTTCAACTCTCCAATGTAATTAATTATTGCTTTTTTCGATAACAACTGTCGGCGGGGCGGCGGTTTACCGCCGCCCCGCCGCCATATTTTGAAAAACGTAATTTGTTAAAGATTATTAATTGCTGACACTTTTTTCATGAATATGAGACTGGTAAAAACAAAATCCTAATATTGACGTTTCAATACCTCCTGATAAATTATTTTTTATTCTCTATTGAGATTCTGTTAGCCTAGAGATGCAATAAGCTGTGTATTGAGTACATCTATTGCCCTAAGTGTGGCATAGTCTGTCTATTTGTATTAATCTTAAAGTGAAACGGTGACATTGGCTGCATTAAAAAAGATTTTTAACAAGCTTTGGCAAGGTTTCATTATTCCAGACTCGACATTTTGCGAGAAGTATTGCAGACTGGAGAGATGTCTACCTCTGCTAACCAAATCATGGTTTCATAGCTAACTTTACCCATTTCTGGTTCTGCTCCCATAGGCATTTGCACTAGGTAAAGCCAGTTACTTGGTTCAAGTCGGTAGTTTTTGATAATGCCTTCTCCACCCATAAACTCTACCGTTTGACCTTCATAAAACTTGGGTTTTTCCACAATACTTGTAGTCATGGTATTGAAAATTATTTGATTGATATCAGCCTAGAACACCAATTTCCTAACAAAAAAATCCTTTGTTGTTAAAGATAAGGCTGTAATTTTTGCTCAACTAGGAGAAAATTTTTATCTCCCAAGTTTCTAATAATGAATCAGTGTTCTAACTAGTTTTATAATTAATAACTAATTAACTGAACTCTACCAAGAGTTTCAAAATAATATCTGTCACTGGTTTTAACACCAATTTCGGATTTTTATATCTAGAGTTGTAATTTTACATAAAAGACTATTTATTATTAGATATTTATATGCAGGAAACCGTACAGATTATTACTGGTGAGTTCGTCTATATTGATAAACGATAATCAGAAATAGTAAAAAAGGAGTGCAATTACTTGCATTCCTTTTGATTAGGAGCTAATGTCTGAGTCTAGGTGCTATTAAAGTAAACCAGTTTTTTTGCAGGTTTCAATTATTGTATATTTGATTTAAGTTATCAATATTCAAGCTAAAGATAGATATACCTATAAATTCTAATTTATTTTTTATGTGATATTTCCTACAATAAATTGTTACTTTGGAAAATACTAAAGTTCACAAATTACTTAAATTTTTTCAATAAAATTATATATCGGTTCTCATTCAAAGACGGTACAACATTATATTGCCAGGTGTAGGTCACGGCAGTGCCGTGCCCCTACGAGTGTACTGATTAGATGGTGTCTTATATTTAGTTAGCTTCTAACAATGTTAAGCTCGATTGTAGCCAAGCTTACCTAGCGCGATCGCTTGTGTTTTTGATTTTATTCCCAATTACTTAGAAGTCATATCTCAGGATAGAAAACTTACAAGACATAAAAAATTAATCTGAGAAATAACCTATTAAAAGAGGAAAAAGATATGACATCAAAAACTCCTCCTCCCGACAATCGGCAAGAAGAAGGTAAATACGATCCCGAAGATAACCCTGGAACGCAAACGACAGTACCAACTACCGAAGAAGGTGATACTCCTCTTGATGAGAGATATCGGATGACTGGCCAAGAATCAGGTACTGATGCTCGTCAGGGTTCCGATCCTGAAGCGGCTGGAGGTACTGTTACAACACCTGGTCTTCCCAATCAAGGAACTGAGTCTCGTTAACAAAATTTAGGAAATTCAATAGGGTCAAATCTACCCATTGGATTAGCTGAAATGACAATTAAGGCGAAATTCTACTTCTAAAAGTAGTGGGAAAATCATAGTTCTTATACAGACCTCCTGATAATGCGAACCGATCGGTGAGGTCTATTAACTTTTCTAAATATCATAACAAATTTTATTACCTCTCTAGCGTGACGATCTAACAACTGAGGTAGAGAATAATTAACTATTTTGAATTGATATTTTTAGGAAATTAGTGATGGGATTGCAAGCAGTACTTTTAGATATCGATGGAACGCTGGTTTTAAGCAATGATGCTCATGCTCAATCTTGGGTAGATACATTTAAAGAATTTGGCTATGATGTTTCGTTTGAGCAAGTACGGCCATTAATTGGGATGGGTGGCGATCAACTGATACCGAAAGTAGTACCAGGACTGACGGATGAAGAAGGCGATGGAAAAGCGATCGCGCAACGACGCAAAAAAATATTTCTGAATAACTACGCACCAAAACTCTCACCAGCCAATGCTTCCAGGGAATTAATCCAACATATGCAGCAGCTGGGATTGCGGCTAATTGTCGCTAGTTCCGCTTCAAATGAAGAATTGGAGACGCTGCTCAAAGCTGCTCAGGTTGACGACTTACTCCAAGAAACCACAACATCAAGCGATGCGGAAGCTTCTAAACCCGCACCCGATATTGTGGAAGCAGCACTGAGCAAGCTCAAGATGGAAGCAAACCAAGTTTTGATGCTGGGCGATACGCCTTACGATATTAAATCTGCGGGTGAGGCGGGAGTCGGTTTAATTGCAATGCGCTGTGGCGGCTTTGACGATTCGAGTTTGGCGGGAGCTAAAGCTATATACAACGATCCTGCTGATTTATTAGCACATTACAGCGATTCGCCATTGAGCAAAAATCCGTAACGAAGATAATAGATATTACGCATCTATTTTGGCAAGAATCGATGGAAGACTTAAAACAAACAATTATTAGTTATTCCAGCAGAGACTTAGAACAGCGTAAAAATTGGTATTCTCCCGCAGCCGAGGCCTATAACAAAGTTAGGCCTCGCTATCCTCAAGATTTAATTAACCAAGTTGTAGAGATTGCGCAATTATCCTCTAACTCAAAAATTCTAGAGGTGGGATGCGGCCCTGCAACTGCAACAACAGCCTTTGCTAAATTGGGTTGTTCTATGATTTGTTTAGAACCAAATCCAGATTTTTTCCAGTTAGCTCAACAAAATTGTCAACATTATTCTCATGTTCAAATTCAAAATACATCTTTTGAAGAATGGGTATTAGATGCTCTGGAATTTGATGCTGTCTTAGCAGCAAGTTCTTTTCATTGGATATCACCGGAATTAGGCTATCCAAAAGCAGGCAACGCTCTCAAAGATGGAGGTTATCTAATTTTATTATGGAATAAAGAACTGCAACCAAGCTATCAAGTATATCAACGATTAGCTGAAATCTATCAATTGTACGCTCCATCACTTAATAAGTATGAAGACAGAGCGACTCAAGAAGAAATTTTAAGAGGTTTAGGAAGCTTTGCTATTGATTCGGGAAAATTTAAAAACTTAAGATATGGGCAAATTATCTCGGAAGTAAGCTATACAGTAGACGAGTATTTAATGTTGTTAAATACTTACTCGGCTTACCTGAAATTAGTACCAGAAATTAAAGATGCTCTATTTGCAGCCTTGAAACAATGCATAGAAGATGAATTTCAAGGTATTCTTCAGCTTTCATATATTTCTGCTTTTCATATTGCACAAAAGATTTAGTTTATTAGACTTATTTCCCTAATTACTTTAGATTACCGACTTCTTCAAAAAGCCGGAGATCTGAGCAAGAACTCATTTTTGGTTGGGTGCATCCTAGTTTTTATTGCTTTATCAGATAATAATTGTCTTTGCGAGGAGGAACGACGAAGCAATCCCAAAGACTCGCTTTTCGTTGAAGATTTTGCGATTGCTTCGCTCGCAATGACAGGTGAAAAAGTGTGATGCTCATTTTTTGCTTTTCATTTTTGCTTTGCTGGAAAAATGAGAAATTTAGTTTAAAAATTTAGATTAAGCTGTATTCTTCTCTATATTAAATCAAGGTGTTTAGCTCGTTGTAAATTACAAATAATTTTGAAATATATCCTATGAATAAATATATTCTGGCTTTTGACCAAGGCACTACTAGCTCTCGCGCCATTGTATTTAACCGCAACGCCGAGATACTGGCTGTTGCTCAGAAGGAGTTTCCACAAATTTTTCCCCAGCAGGCTTGGGTGGAACATGATGCTGAAGAAATTTGGTCTTCTCAAGTTGGGGTTGCTAATGAAGCTTTAGCGCGTATTGGTATCCGCGCTAGCGATATTGCTGCCATTGGCATTACCAATCAACGGGAAACTACAATAGTTTGGGATCGCCAAACAGGTAAGCCGATTCATCATGCGATCGTTTGGCAAGATCGCCGTACTGCTGCTGATTGCGATGAACTCAAAATAGCTGGCTATGAAGCAACATTCCAGCAGAAAACGGGACTGGTAATAGATGCATACTTTAGCGGGACGAAACTTAAGTGGTTACTCGATAATGTACCTGATGCTCGTAAAAAAGCCGATCGCGGAGAACTAGCATTTGGAACTGTCGATAGCTGGTTAATTTGGAAGCTGACTCAAGGCGAATTGCATATTACAGACGCAACTAATGCTAGCCGCACTCTGCTATTCAATATTCATACCCTGGATTGGGACGATGAATTATTGTCGATTCTGAATATTCCCCGTTCTCTTCTCCCTCAAGTCCGGAGTTCATCTGAGGTATATGGGCATACATCTGAGGGACTTTTTGGCAGCCGCATTCCGATTGCGGGAATTGCCGGAGACCAGCAAGCAGCAACTTTTGGGCAGGCATCGTTACAATCTGGTATGGCAAAAAATACTTACGGCACTGGTTGCTTTATGCTGCTGAATACAGGTAATCAGCCCATACTATCCCAGCACAAGCTGCTAACCACGATCGCCTGGCGCATCAATGAACGTATAGATTATGCTTTGGAAGGTAGCGTTTTTATTGCTGGGGCTGTTGTGCAATGGCTGCGCGATGGGCTGGGAATTATTAAGCACAGCGCCGATGTGGAAGCCTTGGCTACTAGCGTTCCTGATAATGGTGGTGTATATTTTGTACCTGCATTCGTCGGCTTGGGCGCACCTTATTGGGATAGTTACGCACGCGGTACGATCGCAGGCTTAACTCGCGGTTCAACTAGCGCCCATATCGCCCGTGCAGCTTTGGAAAGCATTGCCTATCAAACGGCTGATGTACTGGAAGCGATGCGTCAAGACTCCCATCTCGATCTTTCAGAACTGCGGGTAGATGGCGGTGCGTCCCGCAATGATTTATTGATGCAATTCCAAGCTGATATTTTGGGCGTACCCGTTGTTCGTCCCAAAATCACCGAAACTACCGCTTTAGGTGCAGCTTATTTGGCAGGGCTAGCGGTTAGTTACTGGGACGAAGCGGAAATTGTACAGCAATGGCAACTAGAGAAACGGTTTGAGCCGAAAATTAGCGCTGACTACCGGGAGAAATTACTAGATTCATGGCATCGCGCGATCGCACAGGCGCGACAAAAGTAATT
Source organism: Calothrix sp. NIES-2098 (assembly GCF_963875125.1). Lineage (NCBI taxonomy): Bacteria > Bacillati > Cyanobacteriota > Cyanophyceae > Nostocales > Calotrichaceae > Calothrix > Calothrix sp. NIES-2098. The sequence continues at coordinate 4,198,602 of NZ_CAWNKJ010000001.1, read as the reverse complement.
CAACCTACGCAGCTAACACTTAATTTTACTGTCGCGACTTTCTTTATAACAATCGCGACTTTTTTTACAACCACTGCAACTTTGCGTACAACACTTGCGACTTTTGTTGTGACTGTTGCAACCTCGCATTACAACACCTGTGGATTTTTGTGACAATTGCAACTTTGCGCACGACGCTTGCGACTTTGGTTGTGACAGTTGCGACCTCGGATTACAACACTTGTGACTTTTGTTGTGACAATTGCGACTTTTTTTATAACATTGGAGAGAATATACCGTGAAAATACTGCTAACTCGTCAGAATTTAATTGCTCAACTTCGCCAATCCGATGAGTGGGATTTTATTATTATTGGTGGTGGTGCAACGGGTTTGGGTACAGCAATCGAAGCAGCAACTCGCGGCTACCGAACGCTACTTTTAGAGAAATATGACTTTGCCAAAGCTACTTCCAGCCGTTCAACTAAGCTAGTGCATGGGGGAGTGCGGTATCTGGCGCAAGGAAATATCGCACTAGTAAAGGAAGCGTTACACGAACGGGGGCTACTGCGCCGCAATGCGCCTCATTTAGTACGCGATTTAAAATTTGTCGTACCGGGATATACTTGGTGGTCTCAACTTTTTTACGGTACGGGTTTAAAGATTTACGATTTACTTTCTGGTCGTTTGAGTTTAGGCCATAGTCGCTTTCTTAACGAACAAGATACGCGATCGCATATCCCCACGCTCAAAACTAAGGGACTTAGGGGAGGAGTTATTTACCATGATGGGCAATTTGATGATGCACGCCTTGCCATTACTTTGCTGCAAACTTTGCTAGATTACAACGGTGTAGCGTTGAATTACTTGCCAGTCATAGATTTGCTCAAACAAGGCGAACGAGTGCAGGGCGTGCGTGCTTGCGATGCCGAAACCGGAGAAACTTTTGAGCTAAAAAGCAAAGTTGTAGTCAATGCTACCGGGGTATTTGTCGATGACGTGCGGCGCATGGACGATCCGCAAGTATCAACAATGCTATCTCCCAGCCAGGGTGCGCACATTGTCGTTGACAAGCATTTTTTACCAAATGACAGCGCTATGATGATTCCCAAAACAGCCGATGGGCGAGTATTATTTGCTCTTCCTTGGCATGACAAGGTAGTAATTGGTACTACTGATACCCCAGTTGAAAATACTGAATACGAACCCCGTCCCCTTCAGCAGGAAATTGACTTTATTTTACACACCGCAGCTCAATATCTCACACCTGCTCCCACTCCCAAAGATGTATTAAGTGTATTTGTCGGACAGCGCCCGTTAGTAAAAGCAGAAAAAACCCAGTCAACCGCCGCCCTTTCCCGCGAACACGTAATTTCTGTTTCTGCTTCGGGATTGCTAACAATTACTGGCGGTAAATGGACAACTTATCGCAAAATGGGCGAAGACGTAGTTAACCGTGCCATCTCCCTAGCCAATCTTTCACCTCATCCCTCAATTACCGCTAACTTGCATTTACACGGCTGGACTCAAACTCCCGCAGCAGCCCCCCTCGATGTTTATGGTAGCGATGCAGCCACTATCCAAGAATTACCTGGTGCTGATACACTATTGCATCCTCGCCTACCTTACTTAGAGGCAGAAGTGCGCTGGGCTACTCGCTACGAACTAGCACGCACAGTAGAGGATATACTAGCACGAAGAACGCGATCGCTCTTACTCGATGCGATCGCCAGCATAGAAGCAGCCCCGCGCGTAGCAGAAATTTTGGCTGAAGAACTAGAAAGAGACACTATTTGGCAGCAACAGCAAATTGCCGCTTATCATTCTCTAGCTGAGGGATACTTGCTGAAATAGGCTGGGATAAATTTGTTTTTAATTGCACAAAAATAGCTAAAAAGCCTGTATTTTCTCTGTCAGTAAAAGCTATTACTCTTACCAAGAAATAATTTGCAAAATTGAATTACATTTCCTGCAATGTATTTAATAAATACAGTAGATAAATTTTGTTATCCGGCAAAATCACTGTAAATATAAATACTATTTTATTACCGTATTTCTACTCTATTAATTATCTAAACTATTTTTTTTGAAAAAACTTGAAAAAAACAGATATAAGAACTTGCCAACTCAAAAAAAAAGAGTAATTATGGACACGCACACAAACCTCCACTCAAAATCTCACAATGAGGTAACAAAAATGATTTCTAATTTTAGTGATATTTTCCAAGTAGTGCTAATTGCTTGTATTGCCAGTGCCATGTTATCTGGCGGAATTTGCTTGACACTGCCCAGAGCTAAAAAACTGGGCTACAATTAGTTCCCTACTATTAAGATTGGCTATTGATTAATCGAAGAGTTCGGTTGAATTTCTCCAAAAATGACCTAATCTTTTGAATTGTGTTCGCTAATATGCTGTTGTTCTCTTAGCTGTCGCTACGACTAATTGTAACACTTCAGTAAAAGCACTGTTACGACAGCCTTATTTGCTAATTAGACTAGTGTTGTACGCGGGATGAAAATTGAATAACTGAATGAAGATAAGCATTGAGCTATTTTCATGTGGTTAGTTATTTCTAACATGGTGTACTAGTGTTTACGAGTCTTTTTAAGTATTCATCTCGGTTGCAAGAATGTCTCTTGCAACCAATTTTTTTTAACAACCTATTGAGTTAGTAGTAGGATGGGCATTGCCAGCCCTACATAATACTTATGATGAAATCATAATTAATGCACTGAACCGCTAGAGATTTGGTGTAAATCCTGACATAATTAGCTCTAAATATCCAGATTTATTACTGTCCTACTCATTTGCTGCTCAAAAAGCTAGCCTGGAAGTGGCGATTATCCACTTGCAAAATCCATCATGTTGCCTAAACCCAAGAAATATTGGACACCTTCACACTGGGCTAGCTGGAAACCCTTTGGTATTGGCGAACAGTACCCAAATAATTACTGGGAAGTATTTCGGGCAATTTGGTTGTCTCGCAAGCAATTACCTTATGCATGGAATATTTTGAATAAAGGTGTCTGCGATGGCTGTGCTTTGGGAACTACCGGCATGAAAGATTGGACGCTGGATGGTATTCATCTCTGCAATGTGAGGCTGCGGCTTTTACAAATGAATACTATGCCAGCTTTCGACCCTGCGCTGCTAACGGATATTTCCTCATTGCAAACGCAAAAAAGCTCTCAATTACGCGATTTGGGACGGCTTCCCTACCCAATGATCCGCCAACGAGGAGAAAAGGGTTTTCAGCGTGTGAGTTGGGATCGTGCCCTAGAAGTTATTGCTAGCCGTATTCGTGCTACCATACCCAACCGCCTCAGCTTTTACATTACCAGTCGCGGCACTGTGAACGAAACTTACTACGCCACCCAGAAAGCCGTGCGGGCAATGGGAAGTAACAATATTGATAATGCTGCCCGTATTTGTCATTCTCCCAGCACCGCAGGTTTGAAATCTACTCTGGGTGCGGGGGCTACCACCTGTTCTTATAAAGACTGGATTGGTACTGATTTATTAGTTTTTATCGGCTCGAATGTGGCTAACAATCAGCCTGTCACTGTTAAATACCTCCACTATGCCAAAAAAGCTGGTACAAAAATTGTAGTCATTAACACTTACCGTGAACCAGGAATGGAACGCTACTGGGTTCCTTCAATTGTCGAAAGTGCTTTATTTGGCACCAAGTTTGCCGAAGATTTTTTTCTGGTCAGCTTGGGCGGAGACATGGCATTTTTGAACGGTACAATTAAGCACATGATTTCTAATGACTGGGTAGATCGGTCGTTTATTGATAGATATACAAGCGGTTTTGAAGAACTCAAAGCAGAATTAGCAACTCAATCTTGGGAAGAATTAGAAAAACTTTCTGGAACTACTCGCGAAGAAATGTATGCTTTTGCCAAAATGGTTGCAGAAGCTAACAAAGCTGTCTTTGTCTGGAGTATGGGGATCACCCAGCATGAATGCGGTGAAGATAATGTCCGTAGCATCATTAACTTAGCACTTACCAAAGGTTTCGTCGGTCGAGAAGGCTGCGGTTTAATGCCAATTCGCGGACACTCTGGGGTGCAAGGTGGTGCAGAAATGGGATGTTACGCTACGGTGTTTCCTGGTGGTAAAGCTATTACTCCCGAAAATGCAGATCGATTAAGTCAGGTGTGGGATTTTGAAGTACCTGCAACTCCAGGTTTAATTGCGCCAGAAATGATTCATGCAGCGCATCAAGGAGAGTTAGATGTGTTATTTTCTGTTGGCGGTAATTTTCTAGAAGTTCTACCAGAACCGGATTATGTCGAAGGTGCTTTAAAGCAGATACCATTGCGGGTACACATGGATATTGTGCTTTCTAGCCAAATGTTAGTAGAACCAGCAGATACAGTAGTGCTTTTACCTGCGACAACTCGCTATGAAATCCCAGGAGGAGTATCAGAAACTAGCACCGAACGCCGAGTAATTTTTAGCCCCGAAATTCCCGGGCCGCGCATTGGCGAAGCGCGTCCAGAGTGGCAAGTATTTATGGAATTGGCAAGGCGAGTCAAACCAGATTTAAAAGAGAAGTTGCATTTTGAAAATACAGCCGCTATCCGTCAAGAAATTGCCCAAATTGTTCCCCAATATGCAGGAATTCAACACTTACAACAACAAGGAGATCAGTTTCAGTATGGTGGTTCCCATCTATGTTTTGGCTGGAATTTCTCTACACCAGATGGCAAAGCCCACTTTACACCATTAACTCCACCTCACAAAGAATTACCAGCAGGTAGTTTCTTTGTCGCCACCCGCCGAGGTAAGCAATTTAATAGTATGGTGCAAGAACGCAAAGATGCAATTACTGGGGCATTACGAGAAGCAGTGTTAATGAATGCCTCTGATGCTGCAAAATTAGGATTAAAAGATGGCGATCGCGTAATTCTCAAAAATGATTTAGGCGAGTTACAAGGAGAAGTTTATCTAGCGCCAATTCAACCTGGAAACCTACAAGTACATTGGCCGGAAGGAAACGTACTTTTAGATAAAAGCAAGCGTTCTCTAGAAGGAGTACCCGATTATAATGCGATCGCGCGTTTGGAAAAAATTTGAATTCACTAACCAATGATAAATGAAAAAGGACAAGCAACTATGTCCGTAGCCAAAGATTTACCCACCCCAGAAGGTGTTATATTTCCAGACAGTGATTTATATAAATATAGTGACGAACCGCCTTTGGAAACCTATCTACATTTACAGCAAATGTTGCTGTTATTAAAATGCTTGGAGTGGTGGTGGCGAGACCAGCAACATTTCAATGATTTTTTTGCGGCTGGCAATATTACTATTTATTACAGTCAACGTCAGCGCAAGTCAGAAGATTTTCGCGGCCCGGATTTTTTTGTCGTACTCAACACACAAAATCAAACTCGTGATAGTTGGGTTGTCTGGGAAGAAGACGGTAAATATCCCAACTTAATTATCGAATTACTTTCCCCAACAACCGCATCAGTTGACAAAGGCTTAAAAAAACAAATTTATCAAGATATCTTTCGCACTCCCGAATACTTCTGGTTTGACCCCAAGAATTTAGAATTTGCTGGGTTTATTTTATTAGGTGGAACTTATCAACCTATAGAACCTAATCCTCAAGGTTTATTATGGAGTCAACAGCTAAGTTTATATTTAGGCGTGTATGAAAGTAAATTGCGCTATTTTACTGCTGAAGGACAGCTAATTCCCACACCAGAAGAATTTGCTCAACAACAACAGCAATACGCCGAACAAGAAAAACAACGCGCCGAACAACAACAGCAAAAAGCTGAACGCCTAGCCGCCAAATTGCGAGAATTAGGTATCGATCCAGAGAATTTATAACAGTGGTATGAAAGTGAAAGCAAAACACACTAAATCTTAATAATGACTAAGCCTTTGGGAAGCAAGACAAAATCTACTGTTTGGGTGGTAGAAAATGGGAAAATGCGTACCCGCCTCGATAGTGTCACCACTGAAGAACCTTTAGAAATTCGGCTAGTTTCTCAAAATCGGACTATAGCTGTCACCATGCGAACACCAGGAGCAGATTTTGAATTAGCTGCTGGTTTTCTTTACAGTGAAGGAGTTATTAATTCTAAAAAAGATATTCAACGCATGAGTTATTGCGTAGATGAATCTTTAGATAGCGAACAGCGTTACAACATAGTAAATGTTGAACTCCGGGAAGAGTTGATTCCAGATTTACAGCCATTAGAGCGGCACTTCTATACTAATAGTGCTTGTGGAGTTTGTGGTAAAGCTAATATTGAGGCTTTGCATTTGCAAGGTTGTGCGGTAATTCCCCAAGGGTTTGTAGTTAAACCTGAGATTATCTACAGCCTACCAGAACAACTAAGGGCGGCTCAAAGTATCTTCACGACTACCGGAGGTTTGCACGCTGCGGCGGTGTTTGATGCTCAAGGGAAACTATTAAATTTGCAAGAAGATATTGGCCGTCATAATGCTTTAGATAAATTGATTGGTTCGGCTTTACTTAGTGATGAATTGCCTTTAAACAATCGTATTGTGATGGTTAGCGGACGCTCTAGTTTTGAAATTTTGCAAAAATCCACTGTTGCGGGTGTACCTATAGTTTGTTCTGTTTCTGCTCCTAGCAGTTTAGCTGTTTCTGTCGCTCAAGAATTTGGGATTACTTTAATTGGATTTTTGCGAGGAGAACGTTTCAATGTTTACAGTGGTTGGGAAAGAATAAATGCTGCTTGAAAATCCTCAATATTAAAAACTGTAGGGGCACGGCATCAACAAGATTTTGGTGTATACAGTAATATTATTGGTGCCGTGCCCCTAGATCTATTGCTGAAGTGAATTTAGGACTTCTTTATAGCATACAACCCAAAAATAAAGTGCCATATTCAGTCCACTCAACAACTTAGGTACTCCTTCTAAAAGGCTAGGCGCTCCACTACCACTCAAGTGTAGTGAATCTATTGTAATAGCAATAAATAATAAGATTAAGCTAGCTACAATGATAATGTATGGTGTAGATTTTAATTGGCTTTTAAAAGCTAATCCGTAGACAAGGGCAATAGTAGCGTAAATAAAAATAGTTAATAATTTGGGAATACCAAATTGGAGAGCAATAATATGAAGTCTATAAATCTCGTTGATTAAAAAACCTGCTGTCAATAAGCCAGAAAAAAGAATAAATTTATTATTTTTACCACCAGGTTTAATCTTTTTTAGTAAAGCAAAACTAAAAGCACAAACTAACGGAGCCACACAACATAATAATTGAAAAGTATGTGTTAATAAACCAGCGCTAGGATACTCTGGACTCGGAGGTGGTGAGAATAATCCTCCTGCTGATACTTCAAATAGTTTAGTAGAAAATATGAGAACAATGATTAGTAATAAACCTAAGCTATTGAACCAAAAAATAGTTTTGTAAATAGACATATAACAATTTGATGTGAGTTATAGGAGTGTCATTTGTCATTTCATTTGTCATTTGTCATTGGTCATTTGTCAAGAATCAAGGATCAACAGTTATTATTTATTTCTCCCCACACTCCCCACACTCCCCATACTTCCCACACTCCCCACACTCCCTGCGCCTACTCGCACTTGGAAGAATCAGGCATAATGGCATCTTCGAGAATTGCTCCGTTAAGGTTTGCTCCCGTGAGATTAGTGCCTCTAAGGTTAGCGCCTCTAAGATTTGCCCCAGCTAGATTTGCACCTTTAAGGTTAGACCATGCTAAGTTTGCACCTCGCAAATCAGCTTCACTTAGGTTGGCGCGAAACAGATATGTACCACTCAGGTGAGCTTTACTGAGATTAGCTTTATATAACTCAGCTTTGTAAAGATAAGCTCCAATCAATTCTGCTTCGTGCAAATTGGCTTCGCTGAGATCGGCTGCAATTAAGTTAGCTTTAATGAGGTTGGCAAAACAAAGGTTAGCTCGAATTAGCTTGGCTCGATCTAAATCAGCATCTCTTAAGTCAGCGTAACTAAAGTCAGCGCCAATGAGATTTGCATCTGCGATCGCAGCTCCTCGAAGATTTGCCGCACTCAAATCACAGCCAATCAAGTTAGCATGGCTGAGATCTGCCTGTTTCAGGTTAGCAGCGCTCAAGTTCGCAACACTAAAGTTAGCTGCACTCAGGTTAGCTTCAATCAGTTTGGCATAGTGAAGGTTAGCACTACTCAGGTCAGCACTACTAAAATTTACTCGCACGAGTAAAGCGTAACTTAAATCTGCCCTAGTTAAATTTGCTCCTTGGAGGTTTGCACCTCTAAGGTTATCTCCAGAGAAGTTTGCGGTACTGAGATCTGGTTCAATCTGGGGATTTTGATTTCTCCACTCAATCCATTGGACTGCACCAGCTTTCAATAAAGCTAGATGCTCTAGATTCGCCATTGTTTCTCCTTTACTCCTGACGTCCACTCTGGGGATTTGTACGACCTGTCACACTTTCAATTGCTGTTAATGCTCCGGCTGCACCTGCAAGAATATCTCGTTCTTGTCCGCCTAAATATAGCCGTCCAAAGCTACCTACAGCTTGCACCTCAAGTATATTAATTGAGGCAGCTTTTTCCGCTTCGTTGGCAGCTAGTGCAGCATAAGCAGCAGGCTCAACTTCTAACACATAAAGAGTTTGCCCTGCTAATAATAGCTGTCCCCGGCGGGTGCGATTAATTAGCTGTGTCTGGTAAGCATCAATATTGCGGATAATTTGGCTAGAAACCACCCGCGGTTTGATACATTCCTCTCTTCTCACGCCAAGCGCCGCTAAAATCGCTTGACCAGCTGATCGCGTTTCTCCTTGGGAGCTAGAATGAACTTCTAATAAACCATAAAGTCGTTCAACTACCTGTACTCCGGGACGCACAGAGGCTGCTTTCAAGGCGATATCTGTAATTTTATTGATTTCAATCCCTGGAGAAATTTCAATCCACAGTGATGTATCCCCAGGTAAAGGTAAGAAACCTTGAGCTACGGTTCCCATATATGCTGCGTGTTGAGGTTGCAGGTTGTCGAGAAATACGAAACTGCGTAGTTCTATTCCCAAGGTATCGCTCTCCAATCATGGGGGTAAACGTTATGTGTTGCAATATATGAGTGTAACCCTAAACTTGTTACGCAGGAATGCAAAATGCTTAAGGTAGGGATAAAGTGCGTTCGCCTATGCCTAGAGAATTTAACCCACAGGTGATAGTAAATGACCGCTTGCCAAGTGTAACTTGAATCCCCAGACATGAACGAATTAGAAGAAAAAGTCGAATATCAAAGGCACATACTCGTTACCCGCCTAAGACAGTTTGCTGAGGATATTAATAAAGAGGCTGACTTAATAGAGCAAGGCAAAAATCCTAAATCCACGGGTATAGACTTGTTATCAAATGCCACCCCCTTAAATGCGCTTGCTGGACATCTTGCATCTCTACAAACTGAGCTAAAGTGAATCCCCAATTGGTTTGTAGAGTTGGCGCTCTATGCGGTCAAGCCTGTAAAGCATAAGTTCAATTTGGCTTTGGAGTTTTGCACGTTCTTTAGTCGCTTCAATAGCTTCATTGCGAATGTCATGGGCGCACTTTACAAGAAAGGACAAAGCAGCAAGGATTAATCCGGCTGCTGTCATGAGAAGACTAAGCATTAAGCACCCCCTAGAGCGTCAACTTTGTTCTCAATTCTGGGTAAATCAACATTTTTAATTTCATTAATCAAATCTTCTGTGGTGTCGCTTTCTGGGCCAACGTACTGCCAAATAATTACAGAAATTTGGCGAAACCACTTAGGCGGCTCAATCTCTACAGAATAGGTAGCAGTAAGCTTTGGCAGAATCAGCAGGGTTAAACGGTTGAGGTAAAGCCTGTGTTTCTGTACCCCGTCCGCATCAGGCAACCCGCCGACTGTTAGACCTAAACTAATTTTTTGAGAAAGTAATCCGCCAAAATGCCAGGTATCTTTGGCATTGGCGGATGTGATAGATAGTGCAATGATGTGCGATTCAATTAAAACTGGGACTGTAATCGGCGGGATAGGCGCGAACAAGTAACCCGCACCTATCGATTGAGCATTTACTGAAGTCGAGTAAAGCTCTTGCCAATTAGCAGAGTTACCCAGCTGCAAAACTGGGTTGCCCATAATTAGTAGAAAGTAGCTTTGCGGCGACCAGAGATTTGTTCGATTGTGCCTTTAGTAACGCCAGCTAACTTGTAAGTTTTATCTTCAAGCTTACCTGTTGCTTCAGTGCCAAAAAGACCTGCTAGTTTAACTCGACAAATTAACAAATGGCTGGATTTACGCTTGCCACCTGAATCTTTGTAACGAATGCCAATCCGCCAAATAACACCAGTGCGTAGAAGTTCTTTGACTGGCATGACTTCTTCAGTTCCGGTTGGATCTGCTACTTTTTCAATGCCTGTTTGGTCTTTAATGCCTTCATAGGCATCGCTGGTTTTAATGTAATAAAACTCAGTACCAGAAATAACTACTTTATGTAAAACAGGAAGTGCCATAACTGAATTAACCTAACCTCTCGCGACGTTGAACACCAGTAGTACGAACATCAACCCCGCCGACTTTCTTAGGCAGCAATCCACCCATTGCAGAGGCAAACTTAGCAGAAACACAAAGCACGTTTTTGTATTTCTTATTTTCTAATCTGCAACGAATTCTGACTAAATCGCCGGATTGAATCCACTGATTTACATTGACCTTACCAGCGTAATCAGTGTTATCTGGAGATGGTGCTTTAGCAATGCCGACTACGGTGCCAATATCGCCGTAGATATCAGGTAAGATTGCGGCATATTTCTTACCATCAACTGTAATTACATGGGGAACTCTAGCCATTGTTGAAGTGATTTGATAGGGAAAACCTCTAGTTCAAGCTAGCCTGTTTTACGAAGGCTTTTCGACGATCGGCCTTAAGCCCTAGCAAAGTTAAACGTTTTACGGGGATAATCGGTTAGAAGCGTTTTATCCACTGAGGTTGTTTTCCGGCTGTTCCTTCGGGATAGTATTGAACTTCTACGAGTTTTACATTAATTTCTAGAAGCGCTTGACCCTTTCTTTGTCCAACCTTTTGGAACGAACTTGTTAAAAAGGATGAATTGATTAACGGCTTAATAGCATCAAGCATTGTTTCAGCTTCAGATAAAGAATAAGCATTTACAAAGACTTTGCTATTGTCTTTTAAAGTTAATATTCCTTCCCAGCTTCCTTTTTTGTAATTGGGCAATGGCGCACTAGAAGGCTGTTCTGTATTCGCTGGATGAGGTACAGTAATTTGGTATGGTACGCGCCCCAAAGTCTCATCATCATTGACTTGTTTAAACACATAAATCATCTGGGGGATGTGACCGCCCGGACTTAATTCGTATCTTTCAGGTAATGCAACTAACGCAACTGCTTCATTGTTTCTATTTCTACAAAGCTGCTCGTTACTTTTGGCTAATTCTTGGAAATGTTGGAGAGTTTTAGCTACTTCATTTCCGGTTTTAGTCGCAATTACTGTGATAGTTTGGCTAGATGTTGATGGAGTATACTTACCATCATCAGCTAAGTTACAACTAACAATAGGAATGGTGACGGTTTGCCAATTAATAGAATCGTTAGGCGGATTATTAGTTGGGTCGCGGAGCAACCTTCTAATGATGCTTTCTAGCTGTACTGCTAACTGTGCGGCTGCTTGTCTAACGCTAGCAGCAATAGTTGCAGCAGCAGTTTCTACAACTACTGTAAACACGGGAACTAATGCACCTATAGCAGCAGCTACAGCCGCAGTTATTCCACCAAGAGCAGCTAAAATAATTCCTCTTGTAAAGTTATGCGCTCCATCTACAATGTTTTTAATTTTGTCGTAGTCAACAGATAATTTTAGTGATTTAAGTAAACCTTCTAAATATTCTGATAATTCAACTATGCGTCCAATTATTCTGTTAGTTCTATTAATTATTAACGTTCTAGTTGTTTCATGAGATGAAAGAATAAAGTCTCCAAGTCTGTTGATGCCAGAATCAACAATTTTGGCTATCCGGTCATAATCAACGGTTAATTTCAAGTTTTTAACTAACTTCTCTAAATTAGCAAAACCTGCTTCTAATTTAGGTGAGAGAATGTTAACTATGACTTCTCTGGTACTTTGATGTGCTGAATTTATATGGTTATTGATTATTTCTCTAGTTGAACGATGGGAGGAAATAATTAAGTCTCCAAGCCCGTTGACAGCATTGCTAACAATTCCTGCAATACGGTCATAATCAATAGATACAGATAGATTTAAATTTTTAATTAACTTCTCTAAATTGGCAAAGCCTGCATCTAATACCATTTCACTAAAAAAATGATAAAGATAATTAAGGAAGAAATATGAGCAGAAGTTTATGGCAGGAGTCACCAAAGTAAAAATAAAGGAGTCAGCCGAGGAATTACATGAGCTGCTAAGAAAACAAAAAACAGCATTAGGTAAAGAACGGATTCAAGCGTTGTATTTACTGAAGATAAAGCAGGTAAAGACAATACAAGATTTAGCAGTGGTATTGGGCAGAGGAAGCGCGACGGTACAAAGGTGGTTAAAAGTTTATGCAGAGTCAGGAATCACTAGTCTCGTATCAAGAAAAAAAGGTTCAGGGCGACCACCAATTATTAACACAGATGTTCGAGAGCAGCTTTCAAAGGAACTGGAAGACCCCCAGGGATTTAAAAGTTATGAAGAAATCCGAACATGGTTAAAAGCGGTAGAGGGTGTAGAAGCTTCATACAAAGTAGTACATGATACAGTGCGTTATCAAATGAAAGCGAAGCTAAAGGTGCCGCGTGCAGTAGGCATTAAACACCAACCAGAAGCGGAAGAAGAGTTTAAAAAAAACTCCCACAATACCTAGACGTAATTCAGAAATATGTCATATCACCAATAGATAGACAAAGAAAAATTAGGTATTGGTGTGAGGATGAAAGCCGCGTAGGACTGAAAACAGAAGCAGGAAGATTAATTACTACAAAAGGTACTAAGCCTATTGGCATCATGCAATGGAAGCGAGAAAATTTTTATTTATATGGATTGGTAGAACCATTAACTGGTGAGAATTTTATTTGGGAATTCTCTCATTTAAATGCAGCTTGTTTTCAGATTTTTCTAGAAAAATTCTCGGCTAATTATGCCCAAGATATACATATTATTCAGTTAGACAATGGTGCTTTTCATTTTAGTCAACATCTTCAGATACCAGAAAATATAATTTTGTTATTTCAACCCCCACATACACCGCAAGTTAATCCAATTGAGCGATTGTGGGAGGAAGTTAAAAGATATTTGGCGTGGGAAAGTTTTGGAGCGTTGGATGAATTAAGACAATTTATCTGGAAGCGTTTGGAGAAATTAAACACATCAACCATTGCTTCTATTACAGGTTGGGACTTTATTCTTGATGCTTTATTTGAATCAAATTTTTCGTGAATTGGTATAACTTAGGGGAGAGAATGTTTACTATGACTTCTCTGGTACTTTGATGTGCTGAATTTATATGGTTGTTGATTATTTCTCTGGTTGAGCGATGAGAGGAAATAATTAAGTCTCCAAGTCCATTGATAGCAGTGTTAATAATTTGCGTTATCCGGTCATAGTCAACGCTTAACCTCAAGTTTCTAATTAAACTCTCCAAATTAGCAAAACCCGCTTCTAATTTAGGTGAGAGAATATTTACTATAACTTCTCTTGTTGATTGATGAGCGTCAGAAATTAGACTACGGGTTGTTTGATGGGCAGAATTAACAATTGAGAATATGCGGTCATAATCAATAGATTTAGAGTCACCACTACCAAATAAACTTCTAATTAATTGTAAAATAATGTCTCTAAGTGCATTGGTTGAAGTTCTAATTGTTGAGAAGCCCTCAGATATTACTGAATTCAAAAGAGATAATGCACCAAGAATTCTAGAAACTATGCGTTCTTCAGAAGGTATCTTGCTTTCAATTCTGACTAAATCTGATTTGATACCCACAATTTGACCCTTGAGCTTTTTTAAACCGTTAATTATGTGCTGCCCTTCTGGTGTGGCCATTAGCTTAAATCGCTGTTTAGTTGATGCATTAATCCTTGAATTTCTGAATACTCCTGATTTTCAATGCAGACCATACCGGGAGGGCAGTAATTAGCATCAGCACACACTTTACCGTCGCCACAATTCCCGTTAGCTGAACATTGAGATTCACAAGCAGACAGCGAACTAAATACGCCAGGAGTGCCGTAAGTTGAAGCTGATACGCAACTGCCATTGAGACAGTCGTATTTTGGATCGGTGCAGCAGCCAGGACAGAAACTACAGCTTACTTCTTCGACCGTACCGGAGAGTTCGGAAGCGTTGGCAGAATTAAAACCCAGGTCAGGGGAAACAAAGTAACCGCCACCACAGCCCCCGCCAGTGGGAACATAAGTGATGCTCTCGCTGCAAAAGTAACCGGAACCTGATGCACCAGCACAGTTAACGTAGGTGATGTAATAACACTTTTTCGTCATTAGACTTGATCGGGGTCAAATGTAGGTGTGCTGTAGCTGCCGTAAAAATTGAGAGTGTAACCAAATTGGGTTTTTGGATCGCCGTTGCGAGTAGTTGGGGCAAATATGTTCAGCGTTCCATCAGCCATGACAGCTGCATCAGTATTGGTAGATAACCACCCGTGACCGTTTTTAGTAATTGCGGCGAAAGCTTCTAGTGCTGTTGGTTCGGTCGCATCTAAGCCTGACTCAGCCAAGGCAGCAATGGGAATTTCTAGCTTGTTAGTTGATGTGTTAAAAGTTGCACCCGTTCCAAAAAGATTTGCATAAGTTGGCTGAGTCATAAACCTGATTAATTGAAGAGTAATAAATCAGTTTTATGAGGAAGTATTTTGTGTGTAAATATTCCACTTTTATGTAGATTAGGAAGTGTTACTGATGGCGTGTATTCCCTGCATAGACTAGGATTGAGCCACTTATTATTAATAGCTAAAAGTTTAAAAGTTCCGATTCAACCAGTGGTGATGGTTAAACCGGAACTTTCATGAGGAGTAAAAATAATCGTGAAGAATAATAGAAGCGGTCAATCTTCAATCCTCACAGATGAGGATTATTCTAAAATTCGCAGACAGATTAAAAGCCAAAAATACCGACTTCTTTTAGATTTAGGCTGGTACACAGGGGAAAGGTGGGGGGCTTTGGTGCAGCTGTTGGTTGAGGATTGCTACAACGCCGATGGCACTCCCAGACGGGAAATAACTTTTAGGGCTGTGACTCGCAAAGCTTCACCCGATGGTAAAAGAGAAACGCGCCAAGTCCCGGTGCATGATGTGCTTTTTGCTGCACTATCAGCCTATCAGCCTGATACTAACTCCCTTTGGTTGTTCCCCAACCGCGAAGGTGATGGAAGTATTACAATGCGCTGGGCTGACGATATTTTAAGAAGTGCAGTTGATAAAGCAGGATTAGCGGCCAAGGGCATCAGTACGCATAGTACCCGTAGAAGCTTCATCACAAAATTACATAAGAAAGGTACGGATATTTATATCATTCAACGTATAACAGGACATAAAGATTTAAAGGCATTGGGTCGCTATGTCGAAATCGACAGTGACAGAATCCAAGGGGCGATAGCCAGTTTATGAGCGAACAATTAGCAATTGAGGTTTTGGAGTTTGTGCCCAAGGTTTTAAGCGGGCGAATAACCGATATCGAGGTTATTAAGGCTGAACTGCAAAAGATTTACGGGCTAGCGATTGATGCGGCCGCGGAGTCTGTCGCCCCAAGCCTGAGAATTGACCCTTGAAAATTTAGGGGCTATGGTGATTGCTTCGGTATTCACCTTAATGATTGAAGGCGATCGCTCTTTGCTGAATTAGCGCGATCGCATTTTTTATGAGTTATGGTGTTGTGGTCTATACGCTAACTTACTGGTGCAAACACTTGGCAGGATATGTCCCTCGGCGCGTGAGGGATTTTTTTTTGGGAAGTCACACCCATAAAACGTACAAGTCAGGGTAAGTCAGGGTAAGTCAAGAAGCATCTGCTTTATCTCGGCTGGTGATTTTCCCATTGCGATCGCCTCCTCGATGTCATCGCGCCTGGCTTGAGCAATCGGTGAAGTGACCGGGCCAATGTGAATGCAGTTTTTCTTGCGGCCAACCATCCAGCAGTAGCGATAGTAGCGATGTTTCTTGTTGCCACGCTGAACGTAATACTCTTGCACCCAGTGAGTGTGTTCGTCCGCAAATTGTGCGGCTGTAAAACTGGGGTGAATGTGTTCGTCCGCACTGGTGAGGGTATCTAATTCTGGATGATTGCGTGAGGTTGCAGAATTTTGTGTAGCTTGCGGACGAACATTTTCCTCAGTAAAAGGACTTGAGTTTAGCAAGTTACCCAAGCCTTTTTGACGATACTCGTTATTATCTAGATCGGAGTTGAACGGTTTAACGCTATCATCCCGCTCAACTGCTGTAAAGTTACCCGCCGGAACAAACAGGCCATAGCCATTACGGTCAACTGAAATATCGCTCGTGCCTCTAGGGTCAACCCACAAAACCTTACAAATTAAGTCATTTTCAGATTTAAACTGATAGTCCTTGGCGAATTTACCTGCTGTTGATGCTTGCCTTCGCATCCAATCAGGGGAAAGTTTCACCCAGTCGCCAGGTTTAATTGTGGGTTTGGTGATTTCATCCCAGTACGGGTCAATTTTCGGCTTAGAAACTTGTACTGGGTGAATTGTGAATAGAGAAAGTTGCTCGCTCATAGCTAACCCTCTCTTTTGAAATATTTGATAATAAACATGGTTTTATATTCCTTGTCCCTACATAGGGGCATTTTTTTACACACTTAAATCAACTAGTAGGAATTGGTTCGCTTACATTGCAGTGTTCCCAGACAGAAGCGAAACTTTCCATTGATGTTTTGATAATTTCGGTTATTCGTTGAGTATTTTGGATAACAAAGTCAAAGACTTTATCAAATGTTTTAGGAGCGCTCATTCCGTCGTTTTGATACGAGTATTTGAATTTAGTAAAAAATTGCTGTTGGCATTCAGGATTGAGATTGAGCAATTTATTTAATCGCTCGTTATCAATTCGCCATCGATAGCGACCCTTAAAGAAGTCTTTGGTAAATTCATCCCTAGGGCGTTGACCAACAGTGGCTAATCTCAAGCCAGTTTGCATAATGTTGGCTAATTTTTCTCCTATCTTCCCCCCACGATTGCGAACTCGCTCAACGAGTTCGCAAGTAGTGGTTTCTTCTTCAGGAACTTCTTTGAGAAGTTCCTGAGAAGTTATTGAGGAGTTACTGAGGGGTTCTGGAATGCTTGATTTTTCAAGGGTTTCAGGTGAGATAGAAGGGTTATTTTCACCGTCATTCGGAATATCTGCACTGTTATTCGGAAGTTCTTGACCGTCATTCGGAATATCTTCACCGTCGTTTAACCAGTAATCTTTAATCCGTCTTGCACCGTGCAGATTAATTACTAACCAACCTGCTGTTTTACGACTATCATCAATGCAAGTTTCGCGTTTAAATTCAAATAATCCTGCTTGGTATAAAACCTTTCTTGCAAGGCTGAATGATTTATCACTCAGTGATGTTTGTAACTTTATCCACCTACTACCAAATTGGTCAGATGCCCAACACTCATGCCAAAGAGTTTGCACGATTTTACTCTGAGATGTTACCCATCTCATGTCATCAATTGGCACAATGCAGTGTGGTTTATTAAATTTAGTTGATACCTTCTTTTCTCTGTGTCTTGCGATAGAAACTACTGTTTCTTGTCCCACGAAAGCAGGAATTTCTAGAGTATTTTGTGGCATAATCTTATTAGAAATTCAACGTTACCAAGCCTCCAAGCAGATGCACCCGCTAGGTGGCTTTTTAATTTTTGACATCACAAAACAAGCTATTAGCCAGTTGCTAATACCCAATAAAAAGCCGTCCCCATGTATCGGTGAGGACGGTTTATTCGAGTTTTTCGTTAGAGTTATCTAACTCCTTGTAAGTGGAAGTTAGGGAATCGATATCACGCTCAAGTTCTCTAACACTGGTTAAAAAGTTTTGCTCTAAACTTCGACTTTCATCAAGACGTGCTTCTAGGCACTGCTGATGATTGTGAACGTATGTCAAAAACGATTCTTCTACTAACTTGAGACGCTCTCGAATTTTCCCAGTATCTTCACCTCGGTTGGTAAAAGCGATTTCTCCATTTTTTCTCTGATCATCGTCTCTATGACTTCCGACTTGCTGGTGTTTTGAGTCTGAGAGATTGCGTCTAGATGACTGACGGCTGTTGGAGTCAGCGTCAGGTTGACGGGCTGTTTCTTCTCCTTGTACCAGCCGTGTTTCTTGGATTCCTTCTTCGGATCTTCGTTGCTCATTGATAAAAGTCATAAAATCCTACGCATGATTTTAACATCTAATTCTGCGCATAATTTTAGCCTAATCCTGCGCATAATTTTCTAATGGTGATATTATAGTCAATCATGCGCATGATTGCCGCAACGCTCAATCGTGTTGCAAGTACCTGATGCCCAATGCACAATACCCAACTCCAAACCGACAGAGATAGCAGCCTGTAGCTATTGGTGCAAAGTAAAGACCTGCTGGTGAGTTGAGGAAGTGCTTAATCGCAAAACGTGTAACTGATGCTCAATACCCAATGCAATGCCCAAAAATAATGATTTATTCCTTACAGGAACGGTTAAAGACCTGATCAAGAGACTGCAAAATTTAGACCCTGATGCAGTGATGAGTGTTCACATCCTAGGAGAGGGAACCGATTGTGAGTATGACATTGATGAAGTGGTGATTAACGAAAAATCGATTCTTCTCGTTGTCAATGACGACAATCTAATGCGCGATGACTAAAAAAATGCGATCGCAAAATTCACATGAGGAAAGCTATGGAATGAACCTTTACACCACACCGGAAGCTGCAAAGCTTACAAACATCCCAGAAAGCACGATTAGAACTTGGTTGAGCCGTTATCCAGGGGTATTTCAATTAGATACCCATCTCATCGTTGACGAACACAAGCAGAAGCTATGGACTGAAGCGGGAATTGAGTTATTACGCTCCAGGCGCGAAACGAAAAATGAGACTGAGGACGGCTCAATTTTAGACTCAGGTGACTTTCTTGAAGAACTGCTAGAGAACGATGCAACAAAGCTAGCCCGCGAATACTGGCGACAGTTACCGGGTAGAGTGTTGCAACGGATCGTCCAGATGAGAGATAACCCATCGGCTGAAGACCGCCAAATCGTACAAACCTCAGTCCGTGCAGCCATCAACGCTGGCACATCTCGCTTACTATTACCCACCTATCAGCCGATGCTACTGGAGGGAAATGAAGACTAAACAAGCACTCAGTAGTAAAGTTGTACCATTCACGGGCGAATTTTACCCGGAAGTGCCAGAACCGATGCCAGCAGCCAGTAATGCACCATATCTCGTTATCGTTGCAGCTGCATTAATTGGTGGGTTGGCTATCGGCTCAATTAGCACTTACCAAAGTGCGGATCAGGTGCAATTGCGCCAAATGAAACAACAGTCAGAACAACTACAACAAGTTAAAACCCAAGTTTGTAGGTAATTATTATGGGATTCCTTGCACGGATTATGAGCGCTGGTAAATCCAGCAATAATCAATCATCACTTTCCACTGGCGGCCATGCCATAGATAAAAATGTTGTGCTGTCACCGACCGACCCCACAGTTATCACTCCAATGAACGCTGGTAGTTGGGAAACGGTCAGAACAGCGCAAGTTAACCACAGTCCCCGTTATTTTACCAAGGAAGAAGCCGACCAAATTAGAGCAATCGCCAAAGGTGCATCTGAAGGGGCACGGCATACTCAACGCGCCTACAGGGGGCTGAGGAGAATTGAAGAAGCAGACGCAGCAGTTCACAAACACCACAGAAACTACATTCGCGGTGTGGCTGATGCGGAACTTACTAAAAAACGTGCTGATGCTTCTACAGCAAGGCATTTACACCGTCAGCGTCCGGAGTACGCCAAATTAGGTTTTGGACTGGATAAGGCTGAGGACAAAGCCAACCAACGGATTGAGGAACTGAAACGCAAAATCAAGGCGGCTAAGTAATGGCAAAGGCGGTACACCTAGGAGCTTGGTTTCTACTCGGCTGTATCGCCTCTAGCTCGGTTGCTTGGCTAGGGGCGTTACATCCAGCTTTAACTCGCGTCATGTGGGTTATCTACATCATGTGTGCAGCTGCATTAGTCGTGGTACTGCTGACTGATGATGCTGTTCGCCCGTTTCTCAAGCTTTCTGAGCATGATTACTATGCTTTGCTAATTGCGATCGCAGTTTCGATTGTCCTAGGGGGGATGCTGTCATGGCTTCTCGGTGGTTGAGAACTAACTGCTTGGCAAGTGCTACAGCTGCATTTTGGCTTGCTGCCTTGTCCCCCGTCCCCCCAATTGCTAAGGGAATTTCCTATTCTCTGGCGCTAGTCGCTGGTATTCAGTTAGTCCAAGAATCGGAACGAGTGATGATAGCTGATGCTCGACGCAAAGCTATCGCCGCAATGAATGAGGAATTGGAAGATGTTGAAATGGCACTGCACACGCAAAGCCAAGAACGGGCATTGCATGAGGTTTATGGTGAGGCAAGTGCGACTTACCCGCCGGAAGTCACAGAGGAACTGCAAAAAGCGCTGGAACATTTATATAGAGAGCCGAGCGCTAATCGCACTGGTGAAACTTCAACTTCAACTTCACACAGAAAAGCCTTGTATTTAGCGGTGAAGTCGCTACTTGAAGTCAAGGGTAAAACTTTTGTGCTTCAGGAAGTGTTGCGGCTGCGTGGCGGTCAGTGGGATAAAGGCGAACAGTTTTTGCAACAGCTTTTTGATGAGGGTGAGCGTAATGGATGGGGATGAAAATTATCTTGTCACTTTGTATGAGGGGAATGAACAAGAAAGGCAATTTGAGATGAGTCAAGGAGAATTATCTGTTCATTTCCCAGTGCAGATGGCTGCTATGGAAATAAGTGGAATGAGTGCTTGCGAAATTGCTGATAACACCGGGGCAATTGTGATTGAGCGCATTGAGTCAAGCAGCAAGTAATGAAAAAGGCGATCGCTTTTTACCACTGCGATCGCCCTACGAGATTTTTGTCTTTTACACAATGCCTATGTATCACAAATCACACAAAATGTCATGTTCAGTATTGTCAAAACGACCCGCGCGGGTTGGATTAACCTTCACTATGTCCGGCAGTTGGAGACTGAAACGAAAGAAAATACAGCTGTCACTGTTATTACTTGGAGTTCTGGCGACAGACAGCTTTTTTATGGGGATGATGCTCGACTTGTTGCAGCCAGGTGGGAGGAAGATTTGAAAGAATTGGCTCTTTTGGGATAACCAATTCAAAAACTTGAAACGTTAACAAATAGAAAATACCACAGGTAAATGTTTGGATTTGATGGAAATACGAAAGGTTTCAAAACAATTATTGAGCGAATTGCCAAAAATGATGAGTCTACAGATTTTGGCAAGCTCACACATAAGGAGGTAAGAGCATACGCTCGCTGTATGCTTCCACTAGTTCCACATATGAATGTGAAACTCAATTTAGAGCCAGAATTAACAATTTTACTGACATCGCTTTCTGCTAGTGGCTTACCTCATTACGACCGTTCTTTTATTGCAGCAAGAATATTGAAATTGCTGGAAGAAAGCGACAGGCTGCGGCGTGAAGAACCAGGAGATGAAAGCTTTTAATCATGAATGAACCAAAAAAAGTGAGGCTGTCGAGCTACCGACTAAAGCAGCTTGACGCGGAAGATTTAGAAAAACTCGAAGACTCAATCATCGTTGAGAGTGAGGAAGTTAACCCCGACGAATTAAGTGATGAAGACTACGAACAATGGCAGATAGAACAACACTATGAAGAATTGAATCGACACTAAGCGTTAATACTAAAACTAATGTTTCAAGCTTATGAATGACCCCAAATCAACCAATCAAAACAATATTCCAGATCCAGTTACGGACTATTACCTGACATATCATCAACTATGCAAAGCCAAAGCGCATATTGAAAAAGCAATTAGATATGTCGGTCAGTTTGAAGCTGCGGAAACAGAGATTGATGAAAATGTTGCAACAGATGTGATTAGAGCTATCAGCTTACTGCAAAAACTTTTACCTAAAAGCGATGCCGCCTGATGAGCCAGGACACTGGCGAAACGTGGCATTGCCACGTCGCGGTCTGAGTCCAAACCAGTCGCCAAGATGGCAAACAGTAGCTTAGGGCTTTTAACTTGAATCAAGCTCATGTAGCTTTCTGCCTTTCATAAGCTCGGCTACTGCGAGTTACCTTGTATCCTCCCTATGTCGCCGCAGTTAGCAGCTGCGGCATTGCCTTGAGAGTGAAAGAAGCTCATACGGCTTACGGGTGATTCGCAGGCAGTGACATTAGGGTAATTTGACCACCCAGAGGAAACGCAATGATTAAGGTTTTGGGGCTTGATATTAGCAAGTCCTCAGTTTCGGCTTGTCTATTACTAGAAAAGCCCATATCACCACGTCAATT
Organism: Calothrix sp. NIES-2098; assembly: GCF_963875125.1. Lineage (NCBI taxonomy): Bacteria > Bacillati > Cyanobacteriota > Cyanophyceae > Nostocales > Calotrichaceae > Calothrix > Calothrix sp. NIES-2098. Next base: position 4,176,069 of record NZ_CAWNKJ010000001.1, on the reverse strand, counting down.
TTATTATGAGCATCAGTTTTTAAAAATTGAAGCTAATAGCACGGGAATTAGGAAACTACTCGACCTAAAACCCGATGTGGCAATCATGGAACCGACTGGTAATAATTACTCAAAATTGTGGGGTACTCACCTGGCGCGTGCAGGAGTGGAAGTAAGGTTAGTTGGTCACAAGGAATTACGATCGTATCGCGCCAATCACCTGGCACTGCCGGATAAAGATGATGACGCTGATTCATTTAGCTCTTAGCTGTTACTACTTTGATTACCACCAAGACCCACGGCGATTTGTGCAAATCAGAGATGAGGTGATAGTCCGGATTCGGGAATTAGTGCTGAGGTTGGCTCATCTTAATCGGGTGCAAAGTCCTATCATTAACAGGTTGCGTCAAGATTTAGCTTGGCAATTTCCTGAAGTTGCACTGGTACAATCCCGCCGCAGTGCATCGGGTGAAGTGCCTTTACTTTGGGGTTGGCTTTGTGGCGATCGCCCGTCAAAAAAATATGACTCCCTTTACTTTCAAACTGTGGGACTGGGGATAACTGACAGCGTTCGCCACCATGCCAGCCGGCTTTGCAATCTCCAGAGGGAGGAATTCAGCATCGAGGAGGAGTTACGAGCATTGCTCGACGATGTGCGGTTTGAGCGCTACAGAGCAATATTCGCGCGTTTCGGGTTTGGCCCGCGGTTGCAAGCAGTGATGATTAGTCAAATTTACCCGATTGAAACTTTCCTCGATGCTGATGGTAAACCAGAGGTTCGTATACGCCAGGGGCGTAACTCCAAAAAGCCTACCAAACGTCACCTTTCGCTAAGAAGATTTCAAAAAGCATTGGGGTTGGCTCCCAGCCTGGAGTCATCAGGCGACAGTCGAAAGTCCAAAGTTATTGGTGGTAGCGACCTGTGTAGAAAAGCCATGTGGCAGTGGGTGTTTACCAGGATTGAACCAAGGCGATCGCGTTTGGATAACTCCATCGGTGCATCGCTAGGGGAGTTGCTTGATAGAGAAAAAGCAGCCGGTCGGCCGGTCAAGTTGGTGAGGATGAAAGTTGCGTCACAAGCTGCAAGGTTATTGTTTCGGGAGTTAGTTAAATGACAAATGATAATGCAGACTGTAAGTTAGTCATACAGTTCTCTGAGGATGGCAAGCGTAAGCAGAGAACTGTGAAAATCAGCCAAGAGCAAGCACAAGCTCTTATGGACTTAATACGCCAGAAATATTTAGGTAGTAGACCAACCGATGACCAACAGACTTAAACCTGGCTACTATGACTGTCCTGATTGCAAGCGCAGAAGCTTGCATTACTGGACAATTCCCATAACTAAGCAGGAACTTGAAACCTTAACCGAAAGCGACCCACTACCAGATGAGGTTTTCGTTTGTGCCAGGTGCGAGTCAAAATTGAGCGATCGCGATTGGGAGCAACTAAGTTCTGAAGAATACTACTAGAGGAGTTTAACTAGTGCTAAACAAAAGCCAAGCTCAAGAACTAGTAAAAATTTTTGAAAAAGCCTGTGAAGGAATGGACGAGAAAGGATATAGAGATTATGAATTCATTGGTATGCAATGGGACGATGAAACAGATGTGTGGGAAGTAACTTTTTACACTGAATACGGTAACAATCAATTTCCAGTGATGCGCGTTGCGCCCGTACAAAATGGCTACAGGTTGGCGGGACTAGCGTACAAAGATTGAGAAGTCTTACTAGAGTGAAAGGCAAGGAATACATTAAGATTTGAACTCATGCTGCATCGCTTATCAAAGTATGGATTGATTTGCATCACTCAACCACATCATGCGTGGCTTTCAGGCCAATTGGCACGAGCTTGGGGAAACGAAAAATTTGGTGAGTTTGTCCCCAAGGAAGAAGTTTGTCTTGCTGCCGAACAACACGATATAGGTTGGCTGCGATGGGAACAACAACCTACGCTTAACCCACAAACTGGCTACCCTTATAAGTTCACCGAACTTCCAACCGAAGTACATATAGATATTTGGTCTGGTGCTAAACAGCTAGCATTTCCTTTGGGTAGGTATGTAACACTACTTGTTTCGCTCCACGGCACCGGATTGTATGAGCGATTTACAAGCTGGCAAAACTCACACAAATCTGCTCAAATTGTGCGAAATTTTTTAAACAACGAGTATGCTTTTCAAAAACAAATTATTGATCTTCTTAAAAAAGACGAATACTATGCACCTTATGCAACAGTAGAAGTTATCGAGCGCAACAAAAAGCTAGTAGCAACATGGGATGCACTCTCGATAATTTTATGTGTAGGTAAGGTTGGAGAACAACATATTATTCAAGTGCCAACGGTTAATGAAGAAACTACATTAAAGTTAACTTTGATAGAAGACAAAGATAATCATTACACAGCAATTATGTCTCCTTGGCCATTTGAGCAAAGCGAAATCAAACTGGTTTATGAGGGGCGACTTCTACGACAAACTTTTACAGATGAAACAGCGATGCGGGAGACTTTGAGCAATGATTGTTATGTAACTCTAACCACTACCTTAATACCAGGCTGACATACTCTTTTAATATTATTAGCTTATCAAAAGTAAAAGTTTACCTCTAAATTTTAAAAGACCATCGCTTTTTTGGAAATAGAGGCTGGGAAAGAATAAATGCGACAGTCTTTATACTTTTCCCAATCTCGACTATAGGAATTAAATAGTTACTTATACGAAATCACTACTCGTTGAAACAGAGGTGCGATTGAATGCAGTTCGCTCCGCCTAAAACCAGCATTAGCAAACATCTGCTCGTACTCTGCAAAGGTATAAGCATCGCCTTTTGGGGTTGTTGCTAACATTGTCAGACTAAAAACACCAGCATCAGGAGGATGAATGCGATCGCTATCAGGAATAAACTCAAATGTCATCACTCTGCCATTCTCTTTCAAAGCAGCGCGAACCTTTTTTAACAACTGTTCGCAAGTGGGAATATCAAAGTGATGCAAGAAATTAGGTAGTAAAATTATGTCGTAATCGCTGCCATAATCTACATCAAAGGCGCTCCCAGCAATTGTCTGAAAACGCTCTCCTACACCTACTTTAATAGCATTATCTTTTGCTACCTCTAACACAGGTTCCCAATCAAGGGCAACAATTTCTGCATTCGGGTTTTGTTGCGCAAAAGCAATACCAAATAAGCCGTGACTGGCTGCGATATCTAACACTTTTATATGGTTTTGATTATCTCCATTTACAAGTTGAGCAATTAATTGTGCTGGCATTTTCATTAAAGGTGACATTGCTCGTGCAAATCTTACCCAGACTGGATGTTCGCTTTCTAAAGTGCCTTGAGCAGACAGAGCAGTTCCTCCCTGACGCACAGCAGTTGTGAGGTTTGCAAAAGCTTGAGTTATAGTGTCAGCCAAGAGAAATTCCATTACATCTCCTGCATAAGCAGGACTTTTTTTATCCAGAAACTTTGCTGAATCAGGTGTTAGTTTATAACCGTCTGTTTCCTTTGTCAAAAAGCCAATAATTGTTAAATAATCACATAACATTCGCATACCACGTTCTGAAGCTTGACACTTTTGCGCCAGTGATACAGCCGACTCAATTCCCGAACCGATGGCAGTAAAAACTTCTAATTCTACAGCTGCTTTAATCGCGGCTGTGTTTTGGTAAGCATTAACTGTGTTAAAAAAATGTGCTGGTGAAGGAGGTGAAGGTTGGTTAGACATTGTGAGATAAATTAATACAGTATGTTAGCGATCGCTCTTTATTGATACTGAATATCTACAGCTTTACTCTCCATTGTTGGCAAATCTTAATTTCTGCTGAGAATACTTAATCTTGAGCATTTGAGGTTTGTGTCTCAGTATCTTGTATCATTAAGTTCTAAGGTTCGCAGATGGCATATTTTTATGAACTCATCAGCCAGTGAACGCGTCACGATTGTTGAAGTACTAGAGTTAACAAAATCTTTTACAGAATTTACAGCCGCCAGTCAGGCGCTAGCGCGAAGACTTGAGACTGAAGGAATTAAGGCACTTGTAACTTTGCAGTTTTATGCCAATTTGGAATCATCCGAATTGGGCGCAATTCTTACCTTTGCCGATCGCAGCCAAATTATCCAGCATATCAATATGATGACAGCATGGCCCGAATTTCAAGAGTTTGTTGCTACTGTTAAACCCATTGATATGAAGATTTTCGGTAAATTAAGTGCGGAAGCAGAAGAATGGGTGCGCCAGTTTAACGTTCTCAGCAAAACGTTTGAAAATCACGTTGCTGGATTTGTACGCTGAGAATTCTCAATCGACGCCTAATTTCATACTTTCTCTTTAGGTGGTGTAGCAATTCCCCGCTTCAGCAAACCAGCTTCAAGTTCTTTGATAAATCGCACATCTTCTTCTGGTAGGGGTTGGCTGACAAATGCATTCTTCTCCAAAAAAGCGAATGCTTGGCGGAATTGGTGAGGATTTGTTTTGATTAGCGAGTCAAAATGACAACTAATAATTTGCTGAAAATCCCAATTTGCAACTTTATCAGCCCAGTCAAGTACTTGTTTTGGTGCTTGGGGAAGAATCAGGGTTTGCAAAATCGGCGCGACAAACGGACGCCCATCGCCTCGAAGATTTGCAAATGATTGCTGCCAATTTTCTTGCCATTTAAAAGGATATAACCCAAAATAAGCTTTTTTTGAGCGATCTGGTGCTTTGAGAATATCCCCTAATATCTGCTTCAATCCAGCCACCTCTAGGGCGCTGGGACGAAAGTATATCGCAAATAAACAGATGCGTTGCCATCCTTTACGGCGGTTTGCTGGATTATCTTCAATCACTTCCGAACCATTTTCTCTGGCATGAAATAGTAAAGGATAGGGATCTATTTGGGCGATCGCAGGCGGATCTTCTGGTACAGAAAGTATGGTATCGGTGAGTAATAGAGTACGCGATCGCTTATGGAAAACTGCCACTTCTGCAAAAGATCCCCGTCCCAAGTTGATATCTAACACCGCATAATCAAATTCATCGCCGAAAGGAACTTGACTTTTATCTTCTGGGATTTCCTGGGTGCGTTTTTGAGGAAAGCCAAGCCAACTCAGAGGTAAGTTTACTGGAAAACTCCATTGATGAGGCGCAACAAAAACCTGCGCTTTGGGAAAGCGTCTAGCGAACGGCCCAACAAAAACCTTATGTTCCAAACCCGAACTTGTAGGCAGAACAATGTATTTAACATCGCCATGCTTTGCCACCAACTCATTAAGCAAGCGGATACACTCAGGAGTAGGTGCGACGGGCGCATACACCAACAAACCACCAGCTTCTAATGCGATCGCAGTCATCCGAATGGGCACAATGGTGTAGAGAATGCCGTGCAGCTGGTCGAATGTCCAGATAGTATCCTTCACTACTTCAGTGCAAACTGTCCTGCGTTTGCCGTAGGGGTATAGTGGTACAGCAGGCCAAAACGGCCATGACCAATCGCGTGGATTTATCTGTTGTACTTGTGGCCCCTGTGCAATCATAGTTTTTCTACCCATTTCATGCTCTTTCCAATTTCTAGCATTAGAAGGGAAGAGAGAAACAGCTTATTCCTGCGTTCATAAAACGTAATGCATCTGTAGGGGCGGAGTTTCTTTGTCCTTAACAAGATTCCGTATGTCAAAACGATTGATGAAGTCGGTATAAGTTAAACATGAGTCAAAATTCTGATTGCTGACTACAGCACTGAGAAGTAGTATTTTCTTAGAGGCAATCTCAGGAATAGCAAGCGTAAAACCGAGATGCCGTTTTTACGGGAGAATAAAAAATTAACCTCCAAATAGCAACGAAATGGTGGTTAATAAAATACATAAGCTATCAAAGGAAAATTAATAAATCTTGAACAATCGACTCTTATTAAAGGAAAAATTACAAGCCTCGCTTGACAAGATTCAAACCAATAGCGATGGACCTGCTACGAATTTGCAGCTAGACAATACCTTAGCCTTAGAAATTGAAAAATTGGCGACGGAATTAGAAAGTGTCAATCCCAATCCGTATCCACTACTCAATGCTACTGCTTTGCTAGATGGAACTTGGCAGCTAAAATACTCCACAGCTAGAGAAATTCGTGCTTTAGCTTCCTTACCATTGGGGTTGAAAGTGTGTCAAGTTTATCAAGCGATCAATGTTGCTAATAAATCGTTTTTCAATCTCGCTAAAGTTCGACATTTTTTGGGGCTAGTATCAGGATATGTCAAAGTAGCAGCTAGCTTTGAACCTGCTCAAGAAGAGGTATCGCCAGCACACAAACGTATCAACGTCTCTTTCAAAACACGTTATTTAGCAATTGAGAAGATTGTCGGCATTAACACTCCGCAACTTAATCCATATAAAGTTATGCCAGCAAAAAATCCTAATGATAGAATTGCCACTCTCGACATTACTTATTTAGATGAAACATTGAGAATTGGACGGGGAGGAGATGACAGTTTATATATTTTGAACAAATGCAAGAATTTACCCAATATTACTTCCTAGATTTAAATGCGATCGCCTTACTTTATCAATCTTTATTTGCTGAAATTCTCATTTCTATAAATGGATTTTAACTAAGCATATACGCTTTCAATTTTTTTGCGAACATTTTGAACAAAATTAAGTTTCATTGGCAAGATTCCTATTTCTATTACGAAATATAATAATTTGCAATTCTTCACCTGCCAAAACAATAGATTGCCCGTTATCTAGCTAAAACCAAATAGCTGAAGTTACCTGTAGAAATTGAACTTTACCGAAACTATTAGCACTGAGCTGACGCGAACGATTTCGGGGGTGACGCTCGTTCCTCGCTAACGCAATCGACGGGAACAGCTAAGGCTGTGACCTCTTCACCACTTTGCGTCTACGCATCCAACCTTATTTAAACTATAAATAATAGCAAAACCCCATACTTGGAGGTGCAGCAGTGGTACAACAAGTTACACCAGAAACCACCATCAAAGTCATCTACCCGGAAAGCGACGGACAGCCAATGGCGGATAATACAGAACAATTTACATGGATTGTCAAAATTAAAGAAAATTTAGAAATTCTATTTGCGTCACAAGCTGATGTATTTATCGCCGGAGATTTGTTTTGGTATCCAGTTCAAGGAAACCCTAATATTAAACAAGCACCGGATACGATGGTCGTTTTTGGTAGACCAAAAGGAAAACGAGGTTCCTATTTACAGTGGGATGAAGATAATATTCCCCCACAGGTAGTATTTGAAATACTATCGCCAGGTAACACGCTCAAAGAAATGACCAAAAAATTGCAGTTTTACCAGCGTTACGGTGTAGAAGAATATTATATTTACGATCCAGCTAAGAACGATTTAAATGGCTTGCTGCGTTCTGGGGATAGTTTTGAAGTCATCGAAGAGATGAATGGCTGGGCAAGTCCGCGTTTGGGAATCCGTTTTCAACTAACAGCAGATACACTAGAAATATTTTCACCTACTGGACAAAAATTTTTGACACCTGTAGAAATTGACTCTTTACGCGAACAAGAACGCCAACGTGCAGAACAAGAACGTCAAGCCAAGGAAGCGGCTTTAGAAGAATTAGAAAAAGAGCGCGATCGCTATCAGGAGTTGTTAGCTAAACTCAAACAGCAGGGAATTGACACAGATAATTTGTAATTAGCGATCGCACCCAATCAATCGAGGCTATTTTCCGATAACAGCGATGTCTACGACGGGCTGCGCCAACGCAATTTTTCCAACAGCACGTTCTGTTTCACTTTCTGTATGAGCCGCTGCTAATTCTTGTAAAGGATATGTGCGGTGAATCACAACCCGAATTTTACCCGCTTCAATCAACTCTTTTAAATACAGCAAGTCCTTACTATTGGGTTTTTCTAAAACAAATTTAACTTTTTGGCCGGGTAGGAAGGTTGTTAAAACACTCTGCACGACACTTTCAGCGCTCGGTAGAGTTGTGATATATATGCCATTGGGTTTAAGGACGCGTTTGCATTCAGAAGGCGATCGCTTACCAACAACATCGAAAATAATGTCATACTGCCTTGTTTCTTGGGTAAAGTCTTGTTGTGTATAATCAGTTACCCTATCTGCTCCCAAAGATTTCACAAAATCTACGTTTTTGGTGCTGCAAACTCCCGTTACCTCTGTCCCCAAAGCCTTGGCAATTTGCACTGCAAAAATGCCTACACCACCAGCTGCTCCATTAATCAACACTGTTTGCCCTGACTGGATATTACCCTGGTCGCGTAATGCTTGCAAAGCCGTGAGCGCAGCTAAAGGAACAACGGCGGCTTCTTCGTAGCTCAAGTTCGTAGGTTTGGGAGCCGCTAAAGTTTCAGGGATAGCCGCAAATTCTGCATAAGCACCTCCAGGGAAAGCAGTACTACCGTAGATTGCATCTCCTGGCTGAAAACGCCTGACACTAGAACCAACCTCTACAACTTCTCCCGCCAAATCAAATCCCAAAATCATCGGAAAATTGTAACCTGTGAGCAATTGCAACATTCCCTGGCGGATTTTCCAATCAACAGGATTTACACTACTGGCGTGAATCTTCACAAGTATTTGGTCTGGCTGAATTTTTGGTTGCTCCACATCCTCATACTGCAACACCTCAGCAGACCCATATCGACGGATAACAACAGCTTTCATCTTTTTCCTCCTGCTACCCCGTTTTTCTCTATGAATACAGTTTACTGGGGACTGGGAATAGAGATTAGGGAGAATGAGAATAAGCTCGTATCTTGTACTTCTGCGTATACTCATTGCTTGAAAGAGATTATTCCTCATAAAGTTACATTATTTTTATCGATTAATATTGCTAAATCACAAACTTTAGATGTTTTACGTAGGACTTAAATAACATCAACTATTTTTAGTTAAATGCTACCAAATAAAAAATACTTACTTGTCATCCCTCTTGAGAAATAAAGAAAAAATAAACCTAAAAAATTAAATTTTTTGAAAATGATATGCATTAGCCCACTTATTCACACACATCCACAAGCCTTATATATCAGGCTTTACAAGCCTTATTGCATATCATTCTTAATGAAATATTAAAAAAATATAAATTGCATTTTTTCCTTAAAAAAAATGATAGGTTGGATACAGAATTGAATTTCGCACGTATCTGGAGTAGAACAACGTAGCCTACTCCAGTTTTTCCCCCCTCAATCCCCGATCGCTACTGGCTTTGGGTGAGGTTTGGGGGAAGTTTGAGTACAAGCTAAAACATCTAAAAAGAATATAAAATACCGCCCAAATCTTTACAGGGACTAAGTTCTGGCTGAGTACAAACAAATCCTGTACCCCACTTCAAAAATACTTGTACCCCAATCGAAAAATACTAGAACCCCTACCCGAAAAAAAATTTTTAAATTCTTGTAATATCTAAATTATCAAGGTTTGAAGATTTGAGTACAAACCTAATAAATCCAATAAATTCTATTCCATATATACATATCATCGACCAGAAAAACGGCTGATATAAATCATATATCGCCAATCACTTAACGCTTCTACACAAAATAAAAGCCAAAAGTGAGTGGAGGGATGAGATAGCACCATGCCTGAAGTGAATAGAAGTCGCGGCTTTCTGCACGAATTCTACCCACGACCCTAACGTTGACACACACCAGCCGAAAATCAAGGATTGTAAGCCTGCCCTACTCTAAAATCGGATGTTCTCATCAGCATCACTCAACAAAAGAGTAAGTTCCTGCGAGCAACATGAGTAGAAGCTGCGACTTCGATTCTTAGGCATCAAGAGTAGCAACGGCATCTCTCACAGTGGCAAGCCAGTCCACCGACCCTTGCGAAATTCAATGACACCACCGTCTACAGGACTCCTCACCTCCTCCGATCGGGAACCGACCATTACCCAAGCCAAATCAGGTGGTTGCGGATGCGACAGCAAAAGCAACGCCACCGTGGAAATGGACGAAAAACTTAAGGAACGCATTGCCAAGCATCCCTGCTATAGCGAAGACGCACACCACCACTACGCCAGAATGCACGTTGCAGTCGCACCCGCCTGTAACATTCAATGCAACTACTGCAACCGCAAATTTGACTGCGCTAATGAAAGTCGTCCTGGTGTAGTTAGCGAGTTGTTAACTCCAGAAGAAGCAGCACACAAAGTATTGGTGATTGCAGGTAAGATTCCCCAAATGACAGTCTTGGGAATTGCTGGTCCTGGCGATCCACTGGCGAATCCAGAAAAAACTTTCCGCACCTTTGAGTTGATTGCAGACAAAGCCCCAGATATCAAACTTTGCCTCTCAACCAATGGTTTGATGCTGACCGAATATGTCGATCGCATTAAACAACTCAATATAGATCACGTTACTATTACCCTTAACACTATTGACCCAGAAATCGGCGCACAGATTTATTCTTGGGTTCACTACAAGCGTAAGCGTTATAAAGGTGTTGAGGGAGCGAGAATTCTGCTAGAAAAGCAGATGGAAGGTTTGCAAGCCCTCAAAGAAGCTGACATTTTGTGTAAAGTCAACTCGGTAATGATTCCGGGAATCAACGACCAGCACTTGGTAGAAGTAAATAAATTCATTCGTGAAAACGGTGCATTCCTTCACAACATCATGCCGTTGATTTCGGCACCAGAACACGGCACACACTTCGGTTTAACTGGTCAGCGCGGCCCTACAACCAAAGAACTCAAAGAAGTTCAAGACAACTGCGCCGGCAACATGAAAATGATGCGTCACTGCCGTCAATGCCGAGCCGATGCTGTAGGATTGTTAGGAGAAGACCGCAGCCAAGAATTTACCAAAGATAAATTCCTGGAAATGGCTCCCGAATATAACCTAGAACAACGTCAAGAAGTTCACGAAGGTATTGAGAAGTTTAAACAAGAACTAAAAGCAGCCAAAGAAAAGGCACTAACTGGCAAGAAATTTGCTAACAATCCCAAAATCCTCGTTGCAGTCGCAACCAAAGGTAGCGGATTAGTTAACCAACACTTCGGTCATGCCAAAGAATTCCAGGTTTACGAAGTGGATGGTCAAGAAGTACGCTTTATCAGTCACCGCAAAATAGACCACTATTGCCAAGGTGGATTTGGAGAAGAAGCCACTCTAGACAACATTATTAAAGCGATCGCAGATTGCAAAGCGGTTTTAGTCTCCAAAATTGGGAACTGTCCCAAAGAAGAATTGCACAAAGCTGGCATACAGACTGTTGAAGCTTACGACGTAATCGAGAAAGTCGCTTTGGAATATTACGAGCAATATGTCGAAGGACTAGGCAATTAGGGTATGGGGCATGGGGCATTCACGATGCCCAATGACGGCAGTTGCTACAACGGGGGGAACCCCCGCAACGCACTGCCTCCCCAATGCCCAATGCCCAATTCCCTATGCCCAATCCCAAAAGGAGAATAGTCATGGCTTACAAAATTACTGGCCAATGTATTTCCTGCGATTTGTGTCTGTCTGTATGTCCCACTGATGCAATCAAAATAGTCGATGGTAATCGCTGGATAGACCCCGAACTTTGCACAAACTGCGTCGGTAGTATTCATACAGTACCTCAATGTAAAGCTGGTTGCCCCACCTGCGATGGTTGCGTTAAACAACCTAGTGATTATTGGGAAGAGTGGTTTGCCAATTACAACCGCGTTTTAGCGAAATTAACTAATAAACAAGATTACTGGGATCGTTGGTTTAACTGTTATTCTCATCAGTTTACACTATCAAATTAAACAAAAATCTTTTGAGGGCATAAGCTTGTACCCTACAGTCAAGCTTTTCACGTCGAATATCTTGGCTCAATGTTCTGTGTTATGTGTGATTTACTTTACATAAAATACCCATGACAAAGAAAGCAGCAGAGAAACTCATGCTGCTTTCAAAATCCTTTGATGTACCTGTGGAATAGAATCACTGACACATCCACTCGTATTTTATCTGTAATGCCAGTATTTTTTTGCTTTGGTCACTAAACCATACTGCAACTCATGTGTCACTTGGTCTAATTCAGTGGGGCATTAGTTGCTGTTGAGCGATCGCAATACATTTGTTGTTGGCTAGTTAGATAACGTTTTTGACTTGATCTGGTTGAGAGTCAAGATGATTAAGCTGCTATCACCCGACTTATTGTAAGTATGTCTTTTGAGTCAAATTCATTGCTTTTGCTTTTTTTAGCTGGATCAATCACTTCAAACGTTTTTTGTTCTTTTTTGGAGCTTCCATCATCGCTATCAGGTACACGAACTAGTAGCTCACCAACTTCACATTCTAAAATTTGGCACAACTTGTCCAATGTATCTAAAGGTATGGATTTTGCTTTGCCATACTCAATTTTCTGAATGTTAGCCAGAGACATCTCAAGTCGTCTTGCTAGCTCATTCTGCGAAATTCCTCTTTCTTTTCTAATTTCTTTAAGTCTTACTTCCACAGTCATGAGTTGAATTCATATATATATAGATTAACCTACTCTTAGTAGTCTATCTATCAATAGTATTTATTGTAAGTAGTCCAACAGATAACTAACTATCATATATCTATCTAATGTAATACCTACCAATAGTAGGTATTATGTAAATAACAAAAGACGACCGCCCTTGCCTGGAAAACTTGTGCGATCGCCTTTTAATCCTTTAACAGGAAATACCATTATGACTCAAACCATCTATAGCTATCAACAGCTAGAACACAAATCCATAGCTCGACTCAAGCAAATCTACAATGACATCATCTGCACAGTTGAGGTACTTGACAAGCGGTGCAAGGATGCTTGGATTAATGCCATAGCTGAGTATCAAGTCAGCAGGGTTCAGACAGTGGTTGATACTACCCTTGACGAACAAGCTACAGCCGAAGCTATACCTCCGCAACTGATAACAGTAGCAATCAACTTCTACCACCATGAAGTCTACGTAGGTAAAAAACTCATAGCTTACATGGTCTACGATAATGACGAATTTGTGATGCAACCTTGGTTGGTTATGGTTAATGGCAAGGAGATTTTCCGCGCCACTACATCTGCCAAATGCCTACGCTACATTCAATGGCATTACCCGGATGGCACACTCAACCCATTCGACCAAATTGAACTAGCTGAAGTCCCAGTAGTCCCGACAATTATGAAAATTTCTTTTTACGAGCAAGAAGCATTTGTTGGTGAGCAAATGATAGCTAGGATTAGCTACGACTATGGAAATTACGAAAATTTATACTGGCGGGTGATAATTAACGCTAAAGAGATTTTTCGAGACATTAGCCCAGCCAGATGTCACAGTTACATTAAACAAATGTACCAGCAAGGTAAACTTCCATTACAAGAGTAGTTAGACCTTGAAAAACATTTGCTATCACATAGCAACTTTTTGCCTACGACTGATACATATCTGCAATACTTGAACTCTTACCCCTAGAGAATAGCGATCGCTTCTTTCGGATGAGGCGCAAGTTCAGTAATTGGTAACAGTCTCAAACTTACTGTGAGCAGTAATAGAAATTGCTGCTCACTCCTACATGCATTTTTTCAAAAGTGATATTGCGTCAACGAAGTTTCAAGTTGGCAAGGAGGTAAAGGATGAGTGCTATTGTCTCATCGAACAAAACATCTGTGCTTGTCATATTGCGCCGAGAGTATCTGGAAATTACTGGTAACTTCTGTGCTGCTAAGTTAATTGAGTATTTCAGGCATTGGACAAAGTGGAAGCTGAAAAATCATCGCACTCCTTGGGTTTATCAACCACTCAAGAAAATCTATGCTGACCTCATGGGTGAACATAGCTTACATGTTATTAGGAGTGCGATCGCCTTACTGGAGGAGATGGGTATTATCGAAAAGCAGAAAAATCCAGGTAATGGGCAGGATAAAACTTGGCAGTATAAATTACACCATGATGTACTCAATCACCTATTGGAACATCGCAAAGGCAAAACTGAACCTTCCAAACTCACTGTAGAATCACATCTTAGATCAGATCCTGAAACTTCTAAACCACAACAACATGCTGTTGAGGAAAAAAAGCGTGAAGACGTTGAAGAAGAGGTTCTATCACCCCAAACCGATATTTGTGATTACGCCCAGGAGTCAATTCGCCAAACTCCACAACCACAGCAAACCCAGATTACTCACTTGGCTGATGAATCAGAACAAGATGACTCAACTGACGAGATAGATCCTGATGAAGACATATTTCCCGTGCAGGAAATTGTTAGCGAAGCGGTAGCGAGTCCTCTCCCAAGGGGAGACGCTAAGAGCGAACGAGCGTCAGTCGATTCAAGTATGGATAAGCCCAGCAAGCGCGAGATTGCAGAGATATGCACTGAGTTGCGGCGACTGCGGATTAACCCTGAACCTTGTTTAGGGGTGATGAAGAAATATTGGGTGAATGTGCAAGGTGCGATCGCTCGTGTGAAAGAAGCAATTCACGAGGAATGGTGCGATAATCCCACTGGATTATTTATCAATAGCTGCAAGAGTGGGGCTAAGGCGAAAAATACGGTAACATCGGATGTGAGCGCTTGGTTTGAGTGGGCGAGGAAGCAGAGGATTATACTAGCGATGTCTGGTGGGGTGGTTTATACATCCGATGGCAATGCGGTGGAAGTTGGGGAGATGATGCAGCGCTTTCCAGTTGTGGAATAAAGTAAAAGGATTGATTATTTCATCAATTACTCAACCTTCTATTGCCGTTGTTTGAGTTTCAGCATGATTTCAGCGTGCATTTCACGAGTAATTGGATAAAAATAGGTTAAAACTAAACCAGCAATTAAACAAATTATAGGTAAGGGGCTAATTGCAAGGCGAATAGCAAGTAATGCCAAATCAGGTTGTGTAGGTAGTTCATTTTGCCCAGCTACAGCTTCTTTAAAACCGTATGCTTGCAAGGCATTTCCTACTAAAAATAAACCAAAAGCTAAACCAAATTTTTGCAGCAACACCATAAAGCCATAAAAAATTCCCTCGCGGCGTTGTCCAGTTTGGAGTTCATCTAATTCAATTACATCTGGAATCATTGACCAAGGAATTAAATAAGCTGTAGACACACCAAAACCTGCCATGACTGCCATTAAATACAATAAATTCAGTTGACCAGGTTGCAAGAAATAGAGTCCGGCGGCGGCGATAATCCATAAACTAATTCCTAGAAAATAAACAACTTTCTTGCCAACTTTTTTACTTAAAGTACTCCAGAAAAATAGCATCAACAGCGCTGTTCCTTGGACAGCAATCATCACTGTTGGTACATCCGCTTCTTGCAGATGCATACAGTAAACTACAAAATAAGGAATAATGCTGGCTGTAATCTGTACGGCTAACCAAGTACAAAGATATATACCGATAACAAATAAAAAAGGTCGGTTGGTAAAGACAATTTTGAGTTGTTCGGTGAATGGAATAGATGGGAGTTCTTCTAGTGAAATGCGTTTGGATTCAAATGCTAAAACGCGATCGCGCGTACCGTAAACGCAGCCATACAACGCTAATATCGATATTACAGTACAGACTGCGGCTAAAACTAGATATTGTTGCTGGCGATCGCTAATTACAGAAAAGACGATTTTTGACAAAATCAACGATAAAATACTGCCACCAATGGAAAAGGTAAAGCGAAAACTGTTGAGGCTGGTACGTTCGTCATAATCTTGTGTGAGTTCTGGAGTCATTGCTGCATAAGGCAAATGGACAACGCTGTAGAACACCTGAGATATCACCCCAATCGCTACGTAATACCAAAACAAACTCCATACACTCAATGGCGGTACAATCCACTGCAAGAAAAAGAAAAGACCACAAGGAGTCGCCCCATATAATACCCAAGGTAGACGACGACCCCAACGACGAGATTTCGTTTTATCAGTCAAAAAACCAACAAACGGATCGTTGATTGCTTCCCCAATTTTGCCAATCATCAAAATACTACCAGCCAAACCCGCCGGGATACCTGCGACATTCGTAAAGAAAACCAGCAGGAAAAATATGGAAATATTTGCCGTAATCGCTGGGCCTAATTCGCCTGCACCATAAGCCAGTTTAGTTTTAAATGGTAGTTTTTTACTTTGAATAGAGCCATCAGTGGCAGAATCATTCATAAATAGTTGCGCTTATAGGACTAGTACCGATTTACACCGTGCTACAAAAAAGAACTCTTCCACAGCGATCGGTTGTAAAGTAGTTGCCAACTCTTGTGCAGAAGTTGTCTGGTAATTACTACTGAATTTTTGTCTTCAAGGCTACTATGGTCATTAGTTTATTTGCTTGCAACCTCGCACTCAGGTAGTAGATATTGCAATTACTACCGTTGTCTAGATCGAAGGTAAATAAATTAAGTTAAAACACTTATAAGTATGTACCAAATAAAACGTCAATATGAATTCAAGCCAGCAACAAAACTTAAAGTTACTCCCTATCCCCAAAACATTTGCGGAGGCTGTGGCTAGGGTGAAGCAATTTATTTTGTCGGAATATGAGCGAGAAATTGCACAAAAGCAACTTTATTACCACAATATAGACCATGTAATGGCTGTAAAACAGCGAGCCAGCTTAATTTTTCAGACAATTAGCCCTTATTTGCCAGCAGATGTCGAAAGTATCACCAGAATGGAATTACTGTTAGATTTGTGCGCGATCGCTCATGACACGATCCAGATCTTCACGCCTAACCCACCTCGAACTTCTAGGCGACGAGAAGCCAGCGTCAGTGAAAATGCAACTATTGAAAAACTCTTGGACTTTATCCAAAATTTAAATCAACAAATATCGGCATCCGATCCCAAGAGTACAGCTATATTCACTAACGCAGATTTATCAATTATCCAAGAAGCTATCTCTGCCACAATTTGCCTCTATGACCCTACAGACCAAAGTATCTATCAACCTTCTCTATATGAGAATAACCAAAATATCTCATATATAGCTCGCATCATTGCTTTAGCAGATATTAATGGATTAGGTATGGAAGGAATCGCAGCCTATAACCAAGAAGGTAGTTTATTATTCTTGGAAGAAAATCCTGACATCATCCCACTCATTCAAAATCATCAACTAGAAACTCTCGCTACAGATAATCCAGAACTATACGAGAACCTCAGGCAAAGGTTGCTTAGACGCGCTCAGTTTCAAGTTAACTTTGCCAAATCACGCTTATACAGGGTTAAGCATGAACTGCTAGGTTTCCCAGAAGTAGCAATATTAACTTTAAGGAAAAAAATATTCAAGTATTTAAATATACAAAACATTCGAGAAATTGCAGCTACTACCCCTACAGATCCAGAGACTGCTTTAGAAGTATTTATAAAGTTTTTTGAATTTGAGCGTTTACTAAGTACAATGCGAATAATACCATAACAAATGAATTAATAAATACAACTATGTTAATGCTGCTTATGTCAATAGGTGATGACTTATACGCTATTGAAAGCACTGCTGTAGTCGAAATTATACCTAGAGTATCGCTGAGAAAGGTACATCATGTACCAGAGTATGTTGCGGGTTTATTTCAGTACAGAGGTGCAATTGTACCTGTGATCGACTTGTGCCATTTAATTCGTGGTACACCCAGCCGCTTTTGTTTGAGTACTCGAATCATTATGGTTAGTTACTCTCCGCAAGAACGGACACGTCAATATTTGGGCTTAGTTGCAGAAAAGATTACAGAGACTTTCAACAAGCCACAAACTGAGTTAGTAGATTCTGGGATTCGCGTCAAAGAAGCGCCATATCTTGGTGGGATACTGATGCATGAAAAGGGGATTATACAATACATTCGCTTAGATAAATTATTTACAGATGCACAAAATACTTATTTATTAACAGCGGGAGAAAGTTAAATTAATGAGTTTGGTAGAAATCGAGAAGCTATTACGTCAAAAAATTGGGGTAGCTCCTAATATTATTGGCTCTCGCAAAATTGCCAGAGCTATAGAAAATCGCTTTACTATTTGTGGTGTCAGTAATATCAATGATTATTGGCAAATTTTACGCAACTCTTTACAGGAATTAGAAGAGCTAATAGAACAGATTGTTGTTCTAGAAACTTGGTTTTTTCGAGATAAACAACCCTTTGATTTTTTGACTCACTATATTCGTCAAGAGTGGTTATCCAAATCTTATACCAGTAGACTACGCTTGTTAAGCGTTCCTTGTTCTACGGGTGAAGAACCTTACTCTCTAGCTATGACACTATTGGATTTGGGATTAGTAAAGAGCCAGTTTCAGATTGATGCAATAGATATTAGCAAAAAAGCTTTAGACAAAGCAAGAAAAGCTATTTATAGCCGGAACTCTTTTCGCAGCACTACTAACGAATTTCAACAGCGCTACTTTACTTCTATTGGAAAAGATTATCAGTTAGTTGAACAAGTAAAAACTGCTGTTAACTTTCATCAAGGCAATTTACTTGCCCCAGATTTTTTATTAGATAGAGCGCCTTATGATATTATTTTTTGTCGTAACGTTTTAATTTATTTTGATAGTACAGCTAGACAAACCGCCTTAAAAAACTTACATCGCTTGTTAAAAAGGCAAGGAACATTATTAGTTGGTGCCGCAGAGACAGGAGAGTTAAGCAACTTAGGTTTTGAAGTCATCCGTGTAGGTTCTGGCTTTATTGGTAGGAAAGCAGATTCAGAATTAAACAAGTTGCCATACAATAACAGACAAAATCATCAGCCATCGAAAAGTATTGCTCCTCAGATAACACCTCCGCTACTTGGTATTGTTGATTCTAAAATTGACCATAGACAAACTACTCGCAGCCAAGATATTATCAGTAGCTGTAAAAGGCTGACAGAATCCGCGAAACTCAGTTTAGATACAATTCGTAATTTAGCCGATCGAGGTAATTTAAGCGAAGCTACATCTTTATGTAGAACTTATTTGCAAGAGAATTCTACTAGTGCAGAAGCTTATGTATTACTAGGTCAAGTTTATCAGGCACAAGGTTTAGAAGCACAAGCCGAGGAATACTTTCAAAAAGCTATTTACCTTGATGGTAAGAATTTTCAGGCATTATTGCATTTAATCTTGCTAAAAGAACAAAGAGGAGATATGGTAAAAGCTACAATTTTACGCCAACGTCTGCAAAGGTTGGAAAACAGAGAATAGGGAAATAAATTGGGAGGTCATGAGATTTCATAAATTAATGTTTCAGACAAAGAAAAAAGCTTTAGTACTGATTCTAATACTATATTTGATGACCTCAGTATAGCTACCTGATTACTCAACGCAAGCCATAGATTTATTTTAGATATTACTCTCATTGCTAGGAGAAATTACAGTAACTTTATGCTTAATAATTTAAGTTTACAAAAACGCTTAATCAGTGGTTTTTCATTCATTGGTGCAATTGTTCTCGTAGTTGCTTTAATTGGTTGGGGCGTAAATAGCAGACTGAGCAATGCCATTCATATTCTCAGCACTAACAGTATACCCAGCGTTATAGGATTGTGGAAAATTAATGAAGGACAAACCCAAATCGAATCTTCAGAGCGGGCTTTACTCGATCCCACACTATGGATAACAGAAAGAAATGCAGAAGTAGCAAGAATTAAACAAGCTTGGGAACAGATTGATAATGGGTTTAAACAGTACGATTCTACTGACAAAAACAATGAAGAGCAGAAAATATATGAAGAACTTTTAAGCAAATGGAATGACTGGAAGCAGAATCATGAAAAATTAATGCAAATAAATCAACAGTTTGAGAGCTTGAGCATTCTCAATCCGATGGAGAAGGAATTGGAACTGATTAAGCAAAATAAAACTAACTCCCCAGAAATGGAACTAATAAAAAAATCTAAGGTTATTTACGAACAACTACGACGACGAGCTAAAGATAATCGTCCTTCATTTGAAGCCGCAACCAAATTATTATTAGAAGATATCAAGCTGAATGAAAATCTGGGTACTGCTACTTATAAAGCAGGTCAGCAGGATGCTGCAAATGGTTCATTTTTGATGATTATTGCTTTAATTATCGGTCCATTAACTGCGATAACGTTTGGCGTTCTCTTAAGTAAACCTATAGTTAATAAAGTTAACGAATTAGTTAAAATTTCTAATAATATAGCGACAAGTAATTTAAATACACAACAATCCTCTGAAAGTAAAGACGAAATTGGAAAACTGCAAACAGCCTTTTATACAGTGGCTGCCAAAATTGCTGAGTTAGTCAATGTTGCTCAAAAAATATCTACAGGCGATTTGACAATGCAAATTCAGCTATCTGGTCATCAAGATGAAATCAGTAAATTGCAACATGCTTTTTACACAATGAATAAGGATTTAAACTCCTTAATTAGAAGTATTCAACAGTCTGGGGTGCAGATTACCACCTCATCTACGCAAATTGCTGCTTCTGGAAAGCAACTAGAAGCAACAGTTACAGAACAACTGGCTTCTACCAATGAAGTCACAGCTACTGCTCAAGAAATTGCGGCTACCTCGAGAAATTTAGTCAAGATGATGGATCAAGTCGCAGAGATGACTAAAATGACAGCTACTGCTGCGAGTGAAAGCCGCGACGAATTACAAGAAATGGAAAATACCATGCGTAATTTGACAGAAGCTACCAACTCTATTACTTCCAAATTAGGAGTGATGAATAAAAAAGCTAGTAACATTAATAGCGTTGTGGTCACAATTACCAAAGTAGCAGACCAAACCAGTATTTTGTCATTAAATGCAGCTATTGAAGCCGAAAAAGCGGGAGAGTATGGTGCTGGATTTGCAGTGGTAGCTAGAGAAATTCGTCGTCTGGCTAATCAGACAGCTGTTGCTACTTTAGAAATTGAGCAAATTGTTAAAGATATGCAATCAGCCGTGTCTGTAGGCGTAATGGAAATGGATAAATTTAGCAACTCTGTCAATAATTCTGTTGAACAAGTCAACAAAATTAGTAACCAAATTTCCAAAGTTATTCAGCAAGTGCAAAGCTTACCACCACAGTTTGAGCAGGTAAGTGGAAGTATGGAAGAACAATCTCAGGGAGCGACGCAAATTAGCGAAGCGATGGAGCAATTAAGTGAGGCTTCCCAGCAAACAGTTGATGCTTTGCGCGAGACTAATAGTGCTTTAGAGCAACTAGAAGACGCAGCTCAATCATTAAGGGCAGAGATTACTCATTTTAAAGTGCAAAATTAAGCAGGCGGAAGGTAGCTGGAATGAATGATGCTCACTCTATTAGCAATGTTACAACAGGCGATCGCACTATTTTAAATGATTGTTGGAATAAAATTGGTGTCCTGGGCGATCGCACTTGTCCTGAACTAGAAACCGTCATCCATTGCTATGAATGTCCAGTCTACGCCGCAGTGGGTGACAGCTTATTAGAACGAGAACCATCCACAGACTATTTACAAGACTGGATCGACATTCTGGGAGAAACTCCCGCCTCTTCTGAAATAAATGAAGGGAATGAAGCAATCATCCGTACATCTGAGGCGATTTCTATCATTATCTTTCGCTTAGGTAATGAAAAACTAGCCTTACCAGTACGAATGCTGCAAGAAGTAACTCATCCTTGTGTAATTCAACCTCTACCCCATCGCAGTAATGAATTATTTCTCGGTTTAGTGAATATTCGTGGGGAAACTTTACTTTGTGCATCTCTAGGTCATATTTTGCATATTGAAGCAACTCCTGCAACTAACCCCATAGCCAACGCAATTAATCTCCAACGGATGATTGTGACTGGACAAGGAGAAGATAAATGGGTATTTCCAGTTGATGAAGTGCATGGAATTTTCCGCTTCCACTTGAATGAGTTACAAGATGCTCCCGTTGTGATTACCAAAGCTGAAGAAGGTTATACCAAAGGGATTGTTTATTGGGAAGGACAAAAAGTCAATTATCTCGACTCGGAATTATTGTTTTACACTCTCAATCAAAAAATCCTATAGCAATAGGGAGGTCAAGAAGTGGAGGGGTTTGTTCACAAATTAAATAGGAATTCTAATCTATGAGCGATTACACAATCTTGGAACTGTTTCGCCAAGAAATAGAAACTCAAGTTGCTACCCTTAAGCAATGTCTTCCTATACTGAAAACTCAACCGCTTTCTATTGATGAAGTCGAGAAATCAATTCAAGCTGCTCATGGGCTTTGGGGAACGACTCAGATATTAGAAATTACAGCCGCCGCCAATTTAGCGCAAATCATGAAGGAGTGTTTGATTGCTGCTCAAAAAGAGAGTATTAATTTAGGAGTTGAGCAAATTGATACTTTACTTCATACCTGTGATTTACTCTTGAGTATGAGTAAAGCAACTGCTGCTAATTTCGAGTCGTGGATGAGCGAACATGATTGGGACTTTAAAAGTACTCAAAGAAGTATTGTCAACATCCTCAATTCCGAGGTGACAACTGCAACACAGTCCATTGTTGATAGTTCCGTTGCAGCCTCACATCCTATTGATATTCAAGATTCCAGTTCAGAAATAGTTATCTCCCCAGCGATATCTGCGGTAAATACTGAGGCGACAATGGGAACAACACCTCAGGGCGATGTTGATAGTCCAGATGCGCCCCCATTTCCTGCTGATATTGAGGACTGGAGTCCTCAAATTCCTCCCAAAGAAGTGATATCTGCGGTAGAGGTAACGCCAAGCTTCAAAAGCGATGACAGTTCTATGATGGATTTGTTTCGTTTGGAAGCGGAGGCGCAAGTCAGTATTTTGAATGATGGACTGCTGGTAATAGAGACTAAACCCCAATCAGCGCAAGAATTAGAAGCCTTGATGCGTGCTGCTCATTCTATCAAAGGTGCAGCCAGACTTGTCGGGTTAGATATGGCGGTGCAATTAGCCCATGTTATGGAAGATTGTTTTGTCGCCGCCCAAAATAAAATTGTAACGTTGTATCCAGAACAAGTGGATGTGTTATTGCAAGGTGTAGACTTACTACAAAATATCAGTCAGTTAAGCAATGAGGAACTAGCTACTTGGTTGGCAGAACACCAAGATGATTTTACAGCTACCTGTGGAGAAATTGCAGCTATTTTACAGCCAAACGCAGATATCAAACCACAGAGTCACAAGCAAATGGTCACTGCTGCTGTTGCTACCCCTGTTGAACCAAATCCTGTAAGTCGTCAACCTGTGACCCGGACAGCGACTTTGGTCAAGGAATCAGCTATAGTCGAAGAACCAGTAGCCATTACTGCTGATGAAACAGAGAAAACTGCTGCTGGTGACAGAGTTGTGAGAGTAAGTGCTGATAACTTAAACCGCATCATGGGTTTAGCTGGCGAGTCTTTAATTGAAACCAACTGGTTACAACCTTTTGCTGATGCGATGATGACACTGAAATCCCGAATGCTGGAAGTGTCTCGCAGTCTCGAACAGTTGCAGGAAAGCCTGGATCAGAATTTATTTGAGCAAGATGGGAAGGATTTTTTAGCACAGGCAAGACAACAAAAACAAGAATGTTTGGATTTTTTAGGCGATCGCCTTGATGAATTAGAATTATATGTGCGTCGTACCGCCAGTTTATCTGATCGCCTCTACCGAGAAGTAATTAATTCTCACATGCGCCCCTTTGCTGATGGTGTCCAAGGATTTCCGCGCATGATTCGCGATTTGGCACGCAAGTTAAATAAGCAAGTCAAATTAGAAATTATTGGTAAAGCCACTCCAGTCGATCGCGATATTCTCAAAAAACTCGAAGCACCTCTGACTCATATTCTCCGCAATGCTGTAGATCATGGACTGGAATTACCAGATGAACGCCTCGCTGCTGGTAAACCTGCTTTAGGGACAATTCGCGTCGAAGCATTTCATCGCGGTGGGATGTTAGCAATTACCATTACTGATGATGGACGAGGGATTAATCGCGAACAGTTGCGTCAAAAAACTATCAATAAAAATTTAACATCTCCAGAAATGGCGGCTCAACTTAGCGATGCTGAATTATTGGAGTTCCTCTTTCTACCAGGATTTTCTACAGCTAAACAGGTGACAGAAATATCAGGACGCGGTGTAGGACTAGATATTGCCAAAAGCATGGCGCAGGAAGTGGGGGGAACCGTCAGAGCGATTTCACCACCAGGAAAGGGTACAAGTTTTCATTTCCAACTACCTTTAACTTTGTCAGTAGTGCGGACATTATTGGTAGAAATTTCCACCAAACCTTATGCAATTCCTTTAGCTCGCATTGACCAAATTGTCACTCTGGATAGAACAGAAATTCATGATATAGAAAACCGCCAATATTTCACAATGAACTCCCACAATATTGGCTTAATTACCGCTCATCAAGTTTTAGAATTACCTGAAATCCCCCAGCAAAATGACTTAGTGCCTGTGGTGGTAATTAGCGATCAATCTCATACGTATGGTTTAGTAGTAGATAAGTTCTTAGGCGAACGAGATTTAGTTGTTAGACCACTAGATCCGCGTCTAGGAAAAGTTCCGGATATTAGCGCTACAGCTTTATTAGCTGATGGCTCACCCATTTTAATCGTCGATGTATCAGATATGGTACGCTCAGTTGATGCCATCCTTAAAGGAGGGAGATTAAGTAAAGTTAATGCCAAACTAGAGTCAGAAATCTCCAGCCAACGCAAGAGAATTTTAGTGGTTGATGACTCTATAACAGTCAGAGAAATGGAGCGCAAGCTATTAGAAAATCGTGGTTACTTTGTCGATACTGCTGTCAACGGTATGGAAGGTTGGAATGCTGTGCGCTCAAAAAATTATGATTTAGTAATTAGTGATATTGATATGCCCCGCATGAATGGAATTGAATTAGTGCAACAAATCAAAAGTAACCCACGCTTGCATTCAGTTCCGGTAATTATTGTTTCTTATCGTGACCGAGAGGACGATCGAATTCAAGGCTTAGAAGCTGGTGCTGATTATTATTTAACTAAAAGTAGTTTTCAAGATGAAACATTAGTTAATGCAGTGATTGATTTAATTGGAAAATAAATCAATCACTGCATTTCAATTTGCGGAAATTTTATTTTGATCGAGCTAATAATTATATAACTTAAATACCGATGAGCTTAACTATTAATTTCTCTTGTTAAAAATGAAAATTGCAATTGTCAATGATTTGACGAGTACCTTAACTCACCTGCGACGTATCCTGCAAACTGTACCAGAATACCAAGTTATTTGGACTGCTCAAAATGGTGCGGAAGCTGTTGCGAAGTGTCAACAAAATCGACCTGATTTAATTTTAATGGATTTGCTGATGCCTATAATGGATGGGGTGCAAGCAACGCAGCAGATCATGAAAGATTCTCCTTGTGCAATTGTGATTGTTACTGCAAGTACACAGAAAAATCTTGCCCAAGTTTATGCAGCGATGGGTTATGGGGCGCTGGATGCAGTAGATACTCCTATATTAGACGGAGAAGACAGTGCAGAGATGGCCAATAAGTTGCTGGCAAAAATCGCTGTCATTGGCAAATTGAAGAAACGTTCAGCCCAGCGTGGCAAAGCTAAATTAATAAATCGCTCCTCTCAATTTGAGCAGAAAATTCCACTATCTTTACCATCTTTAGTGGCGATTGGCTCATCTACAGGAGGGCCAAAAGCATTGGCAACAATTTTATCCAAGCTACCAGCGAATTTTACGCCAGCGATCGCTATTGTTCAGCATGTTGATGGACAATTCTCTAGTAGCTTTGCTGAATGGTTGAACCAGCAAACAGCTTTACCTGTGAGATTAGCTGTTGCAGGCGATCGCTTGCAAAAAGGAACTGTATTAGTGGCTGGGAGTAACGATCATCTGTATTTAAAACCAGATTTAACCCTAGATTATACCAAACACCCTAGTGATTACCCTTATCGCCCTTCTGTGGATGTATTTTTCCAAAGTCTCGCCCAAAATTGGAAAAATAAGGGAACGGCGATTTTACTCACAGGTATGGGGCGAGATGGTGCAGTAGGTTTAAGCGACTTGAAATTCCAGGGTTGGTATACTATAGCTCAAAATCAAGACAGTTGTATTGTTTACGGAATGCCTAAGGCAGCTGTAGAGTTGAATGCTGCTATTGATATTTTATCTTTGGAGGCAATATCTACTACTCTACGACAAAAGTTTAACTAATTACTTATTCTTTTATCAAGACGCTGTATTTTTATAGCAATTAATTTACAACTATTAATATAAAAACTTATCAAAAATGAACGATTCACCTAAAGAAGAAAAAATCACCGTTTTACTAATAGACGACCAATCAATTATCGGTGAAGCGATTCATCGAATGCTCAAACCTGAAATTGATATAATTTTTCATTACTGTAACGACCCTACTAAAGCTATTAAAGTCGCTAAAGAATGTCAACCTACTGTCATTCTGCAAGACTTAGTGATGCCTCAAATGGAAGGGTTATTGCTAGTTAAAATCTTACGTGCCAAAGACTTGCCTACTGCTTATGTTCCTTTGATTGTCTTGTCTAGTAAGGAAGACCCAATTATTAAAGCTAAGGCATTTGAATTAGGGGCAAATGATTACTTGGTAAAACTACCAGACAAGATGGAATTAATTGCTCGTATTCGCTATCACTCTAAAGCTTATATTAATTTTCTCAAACGTCAAGAAGCCGAAGCTCTTTTTAAAGCTGAAATTATGCGGCAAGCAGCATATATTGAGCAAGTTGGTAAAGTTACTACAGCAGCTTTTGAAGTAGAGAAAGATGCTTTTCAACCAGATGCACTCAGTGAAGTTGCTAAACGTAGCGATGAACTAGGACAATTGGCGCGAGTTTTTACAAACATGGTCAAAACTGTCAAAGCCAGGGAAAAAGAACTAACTAATGCTAATACTCAACTAGAGTCTTTATTAAAAGCTTATGGGCGATTTGTACCTCACGAATATCTGAAATTTCTTCGCAAGGAAAGTATTACTGATGTGCATCTGGGCGATCACGTCAGCAAAATTATGGCAGTTATGTTCAGCGATATTCGCTCTTTTACAACGATATCTGAAGACATGACACCTCAGGAAAACTTTAACTTTGTTAACGCTTACCTTAAACGAGTTAGTCCAGAAATTCGTAGCAATTACGGACTAATTGTTAAATTTTTAGGGGATGGGATGATGGCAGTTTTTCCGGATGGTGCAGATGATGCAGTGGCAGCTGGTGTTGCTAAACATCAACGCGTTCATGAATATAACCAGCAGCGTATAGAAAAAGGTTATTTACCTTTACAAGTTGGCGTTGGTATTCATGTAGGACACATGATGTTAGGTATGGTAGGCGAAGAAAATCGGATGCAGGGAGATGCTTTTTCTGATAACGTTAACTTGACGGCTAGATTGGAAGGATTAACCAAATTTTATGGTGTATCTTTGCTGATTTCCGAGCAGACTTTAGAGCATCTGAGTAACTCCAAAAAATATGAAATTCGCTTTTTAGATCGGGCAGTTGTTAAGGGGAAAACTGAACCTATTTCGGTTTATGAGATATTAGATGCTGAATCTTCAGAAGTGCGATTATTAAAGTTACAGACTCAGCCGGATTTTGAGCAAGGTGTACAATATTATCGTCAAGGCGATTTTGAGTTAGCGAAGGATTATTTTGCCAAGGTTTTAGCTTTGAATGCTGCTGATAAAACTGCCGATTTGTATCTGAATCGGGTAAATTTTTTATTACAAAAGGGCAAGCCAGTCAATTGGGATGGGGTTTGGCGATTTACTGAGAAGTAAATTAATTTATACGCTATCGTTGTACCTCTTTTTGAAACAAGATAGACGCTGTTGAGGAGGTTTTGGCAGGACAGGAAAATTGCCCTCAACGTTTGAATTAACTTAATGAGGCATTTTTAAGCATAAATACTTAATATTAAAACATATTCTTAGATAAAATCCTACTCGATCCGACCTGAAGATCCGACTTTGCCGACTAGTATATATGAGTGGAATAGTAGTAACTTTAAATACAAACAGCAAATCCCACACAAGCTAATGAGCAAAACTTTACTGTAATTTCATCGGTCACTTTTTCCCAAAAATCAATTATCAATAAAATAAGATTGTTGACAAAAAATTGATGATCTCTTAACAGCCTCGATGCGATCGCTCGCAAAATTAGGGTTTTTGGCATACTTACAGCCACCTTCTACTTTTTAGGCTGTGAGGATAATTGCATCTATAGAGAAGAAAAGTAATACACCTCTCTTGGTAATAGACTTAACACCCTTTTTTTCAGACTACCGAGAAGCAGAAAAATAATGGCTTCCTCATTGGGTGCGATCGCAAAGCGTATCGGGGGTAATCGCACACAACTATCTAGCTTGACAATAGCTGACGTTTAAGCTAACTAAGTAGCTAGTGTGTTTATATTACCTAAATATATAATTCATCTACCTTTGGGTATATAGTTAAAAATAAAACATAAATTTAGATATCAAAGTATCTATCTGATGACTGGCTGCTTTCAATTGTCTAGACCTTGAGCGAATCATCTTATTTAACCATAAGTGATTCTACAGATAAAAAATTGTAACTAAAGCTAGTAGCTACGATGTTCAGGAGTGTCTGCCTCTAACAGTACATAGGTAGAATGCAGAGTTTAGAGAAAAATTTATACATAATAATTTAGTTTATAGATGCTTGACCAAGAAATCGCCTTTAAAGTTTTACAACCCCAAGATTTCGCATTTATTAGGCAAACTGCAACCCAGAAGATTGTGCCTGCTGATACTGTTCTCATTGAAGAAGGCAAAGTTGCTGAATTCCTGTATATTGTCTTGGATGGTACGCTGCAAGTCTCGATTTCTCAAGGCAATAGCAATCAATTGGTAGAAATTGCTCGCCTCTCTCAAGGAGAAATCGTCGGCGAAATGTCCTTTATTGATAACCGACCCCCTTCTGCTACAGTCAAAACTGTCAATTCCTGTCAGCTTTTGGTAATTCCCCAGCAGAAATTACAGTTGAAAGTCGAACGAGATCCAGATTTTGCTGCGCGACTTTATCATGAATTTGCCATTAAATTATCTAATCGACTGCGAAATCTTTCTAGCCTGCTAGCACAGAGCAAGATTCTACCAGGACAGTCCTTAAGAAAAGTCTTGTATCTATTTGCAGTTCTCAACGATAACGATATAGATTGGATGACTACTTACGGCAGGAAAGAAAAACTAGTAAAAGGCACAACATTGATTCAACAAGGAGAACCAGTAGAAGCTGTTTATTTCTTAGTTAAAGGTGCTTTTGCTGTTGTCATTTCCTTGACAGTGGATGGTCAAATTACAGAACGAGAAATTGCTCGTCGTGCTAGTGGTGAGATTGTAGGCGAAATGTCCTTTGTGGAGATAGGAGTCGCCTCAGCTACAATTCGCTGTGCTGAAAACTCCTTTGTGCTAGCCATTCCCCAAGACTTACTGCGCGAGAAGTTACAGCACGATCGCGGTTTTGCTACTCGCTTTTATCGGTCACTGAGCATCGTTCTAGTTGATAGGTTACGAGACGATTTAGTCAGACGGGGGTTTGGAACCCAAGCTTATAACCAAGAACAATTTTTAGACAATGTGGAATACGAAGACGAAATTCCTCTTGATGTGTTAGAACTTACACTGCTAGCCGGAACTCGGTTTAAGTGGATGATTAATCGATTGCAAGGGAATTCACGAGGATGACAGAATCACCTTTGGATAACACCACACCCAACCCTTCCCTTGAAGAAGTTTCCTCTCCAGAACGTCTCGACCAGTTAATGCGTGTCGTTAAGCCGCAAGATTGGATTCCAGCAGCGACGGTGGGAGGTTTGACTATACTTGCTTTAGTTTGGAGCACAGTGGGTAGAATTCCCATGACTCTAACGGGGAAAGGTGTGCTGATTTACCCCCAACAGACAATCGAATTGCAATCGCCCATTGCTGGACAGTTAGAAACCTTGTCAGTGAAAGATGGACAGTGCCTGAAAAAGGGAGAACAGCTAGCTGCAATTCAACCAATTGAATTGGCTGAACAACTCAAACAACAACGAGCCAAACGCCAGCAACTATTAGTGCAAGCTGCCAATATAGATTCTGTACAACAGCAACGTACTCAGATAGAAGCAGAAGCAATAAAAGCCAGTCGTACTAGTTTGTTGCAGCGATTACAAGATGCTAAAAGCCTCTCTCCCACTCTGCGAGACCAAACTTTGCTAACGATACAACAGCAAAGGCGCAGTTTAGAACAAAAGCTCAAAGATGCACAGGCAATGATCCCAACATTAAAAGACCGTTGGCAGCGTCGGCAGCAATTAGCAGCAGAAGGAGCGTTAGAGCAAGAATCGTTAATTACAGCAGAACGTGAGTATCGGCAAGAATTACAAAACATTGAGGAGTTGCGAGTTTCGGTACGGCAATTAGAAGTTAATGGCACTGAAGTCAAACAACGCTATTTGCAATCTCAAAGTACAGTTAGCGACATTCAAGCGCAACTCGAAGAATTAGAAACTCGCAAGAAACGCCTTGACCAAGAAAATCTCCAAGCATCTAATATCCGCAGTAATGACATTGCCGAAGTAGACCGCGCCATTGCTCAACTACAAAAACAAATTAGCGAGCGCAGTTTAATACGTAGTCCCCAAAACGGTTGCATTTTAGAAATGAGCGTCGTCCAAGGACAAGTTATCAATTCTGGTACTCGCTTGGGAGCATTGAGAACTCAAGGAGAAGGCACAGCAACACTAGTGGGAATTACTTACTTTGAGGTGAAAGACGGCAAGCAAATTAAACCAGGGATGAAAGTGCAAATTACACCTGATACTGTGAAGAGGGAACGGTTTGGTGGCATTGTCGGCACTGTGAAAACTGTCTCTTCTTATCCTGTTACCTCGACACGGGCTGCATCAACGATTGGCAATCCAGAACTGGCTGATAAGCTGACCGATAAAACAGCCAAAGTTGAAGTTATAGCTGAACTTACACCAGAACCAGTAAATGTCAGTAGCTTCAAGTGGTCTTCCTCAAAAGGCCCGAATACGCAGATTACACCAGGCACTCCTGTAAATACACGAGTAACGGTGGAAGAACGAGCACCGATTACCTTCTTGTTGCCATTCCTGCGTGAGTGGACTGGAGTTCAGTAAAGATATGGGGATATTAAACGTAGCGAAAATAGATAAAAATGCATGTTCAAACTGGGGTTAAAACAACAAGCTAAACAACGAGTCAAAACACCGACACTTCTGCAAATGGAAGAGGTCGAATGCGGTGCGGCGGCATTGGGCATTATCCTGGGATATTATGGACGCTTTGTACCACTAGCAGAACTGCGGCAAGAATGTGGGGTATCTCGCGATGGCAGTCAACCTGCCAATATTGTCAAAGCGGCCAGAAACTATGGATTAAAGGCAAAAGCGTTTAAGAAAGAAACTGATAAACTAGCTCAGATGCGGTTGCCTGCGATCGCCTTTTGGAATTTTAGCCACTTATTAGTGGTCGAAGGCATCGATAAAGACCAAGTTTATCTCAACGATCCAGCCACCGGGCCGCGCACTGTTTCTCGGCAAGAGTTTGACGAGACCTATATTGGTGTTGCCCTGGCAATGGAACCAGGAACAGACTTCAAAAAAGGTGGATGCAAGCCAAGTATTTTGCTTTCGCTGTTGACGCGGCTCAAAACTTCTGTTGGAGCCGTTGTCTTGAGTGTTGTGCTAGGTTTTTTGTTAGTGATTCCGGGATTGGCAATACCTGTTTTTAGCCAGGTGTTTGTAGACCAAATTTTAGTGGAAGACCGGACGGACTGGTTGCGTCCCTTGTTGTTGGGAATGCTAGTTACGACACTAATGCAAGGATTTTTATTTTCTCAACAGCGGCGCTTTTTGCGGCAGTTGCAAATTAAATTAGCCGCTAGTATGTCTAGCAGCTTTTTCTGGCATTTACTCAAATTGCCTGTTGGTTTTTACACCCAGCGTTTTCCTGGGGAAATTGGCGGTCGGGTCAAGCTGAATGACAAGGTAGCTCAGGCAATTTCTGGTCAAATGGCAGAGACGATTATTAATGCAACTATTACCATTCTCTACGTGTTAGTAATGTTTGCTTATAACTGGTTACTAGCTGCGATCGCTCTCTTGCTGGCAATTGTGAATATTGTAGTACTCGTGGTAACAGGAGGCTGGTTAGAAGATTGCTATATGCAACTTGATAAGGACGGGGGCAAAATTGAAGGAGTTGCCATTGCTGGAATTCAAAGCATAGAAACCTTAAAAGCCTCTGCTTTGGAATCTGACTTTTTTGCCCGCTGGTCTGGTTATTTTACCAAGAAAGCAAATACTTATAAAAACATGGCCGTCATGTTGGAAATTTTATACATATTGCCAGCGTTCCTGACGGCATTGACAACAACCCTAGTACTGATAGTGGGTGGTTGGCAAGTGATGGCAGGGCAAATGACTATTGGAATGTTGGTAGCTTTTCAAGCTCTGTTGACTAGTTTCCAGACACCTATCAATCAGTTAATGGGGTTTGGCGCTGTGTTACCCACCTTAGCTGGTAACTTGATGCGTTTAGATGATGTGTTGACAAATGCTACAGATATACAACTTGAGAATCACAGTAGAAAACTGCAAACTTCAACTCCTAGCTTTGATATCGGCACAATTCGCTTATCTGGACGCATTGAACTGAGTAATCTGACGTTTGGCTATGCCAAGGTAGATAGACCATTAATTGAAAATTTTAACTGTGTGATTCAACCAGGACAAAGAGTAGCACTAGTGGGAGGCAGTGGTTCCGGGAAATCAACTGTAGCCAAGTTAGTAGCTGGACTTTATGAACCTTGGTCAGGGGAGATTTTATTTGATGGTAAATCAAGACTTGAGATTCCCCGCGCAGTTTTGGCGAATTCTATCGCTACTGTTGAGCAAGAGGTTTTCTTATTTTCTGGTAGCGTCCGCGATAACTTGACACTATGGGATACGACGGTTTCTGATTCGCAAATTCGCCGCGCCTGCATTGATGCCAGAATTCAAGATGTAATTATGGCCTTACCCGGTGGTTATAATGGCGAACTGCTCGAAGGCGGTGTAAACCTAAGTGGCGGACAACGCCAACGCTTGGAAATTGCGCGATCGCTCCTGCACAATCCCTCGATTTTGATTTTAGATGAAGCGACAAGTGCCTTAGATGGGGAGACAGAACAGTTAATTTACAACAATCTGCGGCAGCGTGGTTGTAGTTGCTTAATAGTCGCTCACCGTCTCAGTTCCATTCGAGATTGTGATGAAATTATTGTGTTGGATCGGGGGGTGGTAGTGCAACGAGGCACTCATAACCAATTAATGCAAATGGGCGGATTCTACGCCGAACTGGTTCATGGTGAGGAGGCAGAGGACAATGAAGAATAACCCGATCGATCCTAGCCTAACCAAACTGCTGGAGACAGGTGAAGTATTACTACTAGATGACCCACAACAGGTTTGGGCAATACAATCAGGCTCAATAGCAATTTTTGCTGGTCAGATGCAGAATGGCAGTTTGCAAGGCTCTCGACAATACCTGTTTACAGCCGAGATGGGTGAGCTACTGTTTGCATTTACGGGGGCTGTCTCTAATTCACAACAGCAAGAACCCAATCCTTTCTATATTTTAGCAGTTCCCACTACAGATACTCAGCTACTGTGTTTTCACCGTTCCCAACTTGATAGCGATATTACCCCTGTTTCCAGTTTAGGGTCTGCGAACAGTTTGCTATCTACTTGGTTTGAACGCTTAAGTTCTGCTTTTGACAGTACCGGAATTCTTCTGCCAGTACCAGAAATATCGGAGCAAACTCCTTGGCTAACCCAACTGACAATTTTAGATAACTTCCACGCGCAGTTTTTGAGTAGTTTGCACGAACTGGAACAGCAGACACAGTTAAAGGCTTTGGCACAGTTTCAAGCACGCTCAAGCTTGAACCGGGACGCAACTGCGGGAGCGATCGCTTCTTTTGTTTCCCTTGTCGATCCTCAACAGTCAACAGCAACATTTATTGGCGACCCGTTGTTAGCGGCGGCTGGGGCTGTGGGACGGGTCATGGGGATTAAAATTCAGCCCCCTGCACAGTCTGAAAATATCAAGCGAGTCAAGGAACCTTTAGAAGCGATCGCCCGCGCTTCTCGGATGCGAATCCGCCGAGTAGTGCTAACAGAACGCTGGTGGCGAGATGATTGTGGCCCGTTGGTGGGGTATCTCCACGCTGATAATACTCCTGTAGCTCTGTTACTCAATGGCAAGAGCCACTACGAAATTTATCACCCAGTCACTAATAAGCGCATTCGATTAAGAGAACAAACTGCAAAGTTATTGTCTCCTACTGCCTATATGTTCTATGCACCGTTTCCAGAGAAGAAGTTGGATTTGCTGACATTGTTTCAGTATTCTCTGCGCGGTAGAGGACAGGAATTAAAAAATATTGCTCTGATGGGTACTGCTGGAGCAATAGCTGGAATGGTGGTTCCCCAAGCTACGGGTATCCTCATTGATAATGCCATTCCTGATGCAGATCGTGGTTTATTACTCCAACTCGCTCTA
This sequence comes from Calothrix sp. NIES-2098, assembly GCF_963875125.1. Lineage (NCBI taxonomy): Bacteria > Bacillati > Cyanobacteriota > Cyanophyceae > Nostocales > Calotrichaceae > Calothrix > Calothrix sp. NIES-2098. The sequence goes on along the minus strand of NZ_CAWNKJ010000001.1, from coordinate 4,141,654 downwards.
GCTTTACTGGCTGCTAGTTTTGGTATGGCTCTTTTTCAGCTTACTCAAGGGCTTAACCTGGGACGATTTGAAGTCTATTCCCTGTTGAACTTGCAGAGTGCTATGTGGGATCGGGTACTCAGGTTGAGACTGACATTTTTCCGTAATTATTCTTCTGGAGAAATGCTCTCCCGTGTTAATTCTATAACTCAGATTAGAGAGAAGTTAGGTGCTCAGAAACTGGAAATCCTTTCTAAAAGCTTTTTTTCTTTATTAAATTTAGGACTTCTATTTGTTTATAGTCCACCTTTGGCATCTGTTGGGTTAGCAGTAGCAATTTTAACGGCTTTGGTCACAAGCATTGCTGGACACTTTAAACGTCAGCAAACTACCCAATTGGAAGAATTAGAAGGCACGATAGAAGGGCTGACCATTCAACTGATTAGCGGTATTTCCAAACTGCGGACGACAGCAGCGGAAGAACGAGCATTTGCATTTTGGGCCAAGCACTACCAGCAACAGCTGAAACTCATGCAGACTAACCAGTGGATTGAAGATAGCATTGCTACTTTTAATATTTTGCAATCCAATTTAACACCCATTTTCCTCTTCTGGATGGCAGCTAGTACCTTGAGTCAGGGAGAAACTGGTGGTTTATCAACCGGTACGTTTCTGGCTTTTAATACTGCCTTTGCTAGTTTTAGTGCGGGGGTGACAACTCTTAGCAATACGCTGATTGACCTGCTGGAAATTGGGGTTTTGTGGGACTATGCCAAACCAATTGTAGATGAACTCCCAGAGGTGGATTTAAATAAGGCAGATCCGGGGCGACTTTCTGGTTACATCAAGTTAGATCGTGTCACTTTCCGCTATCGGGAAGATGGGCCATTAAATTTGGATGATGTGACAATTGAGGCGAAACCAGGTGAGTTTATCGCTTTGGTGGGGCCTTCTGGTAGTGGCAAATCAACTACTTTACGAATGCTCTTGGGTTTTGATACGCCGGAACAAGGAACGGTGTATTTTGATGGGCAGGATTTGTCTGGCTTGGATGTTTCGGCGGTGCGTCGTCAATTGGGGGTTGTACTGCAAAATGGGCGCATCAATAGTGAGAGCGTGTTTGAAAATATCAGTGGTGGGGCTTTAATTAGTATGGAAGAAGCCTGGAATGCGGCACGGATGGCAGGTTTTGACCAAGATATTGAACAGATGCCAATGGGGATGCACACTGTAATTGCCGAAGGCGGGGCAAACCTATCAGGGGGACAACGCCAAAGATTGCTAATTGCTAGGGCATTAGTGTTGAAGCCGCGAATTATTGTGTTTGATGAAGCAACTAGTGCGCTAGATAACCATACCCAGGCGATTGTGAGTGCAAGTTTGGAAAAGTTGAAAGTGACACGAATTGCGATCGCTCACCGTCTCAGTACTATTCGTAATGCTGACTGCATTTATGTGATTGAGGCAGGGCGGGTGGTGCAGCAAGGGAGGTTTGAAGAGTTGGCTAATCAGGAAGGGATGTTTGCTAAGTTGATGGCGAAGCAGACCAAGCACAAGACCAATGCAGATAGTTTAGTTACCTGATGAAAATTTCTCAATCTGACAAATAGGATATATGGAATTAAGCAAATATTTATTCTCTACTTAGAAGCAGCAAATTGTTGAAAAGCCATCTCGGATATTTCAGCAAAATTATTTGGAATTGGAACTATAAAAATTTCTTTAATTTTTATATTCAATTTAGCTTTTTAATCTCTATCTTTTTTGTAATTATTAAACAATAAGTAGAATTTATTGAGAATAAACTAGCTGATAAAATTTACATAGTTTATCCAGTTTCCCACAAATATTCAGTAATTTCTGGGTTATCCAGAAAAACGGAATAGAAGATAATTATTACTACGAACTGGAAAATATTACCAGGTTATTTCAAAAGCTAATGTATTTTTTTGTTTTTTTGAAAGTAATTTATAAATATATTGCTTTTTATAGATGGCTAGCCTTCTTTCTTTTGCTGCAAAAGGAATGGCACGTTGTCAGGGTAATCGAAGAGAATTCTACTTTACCAATCCTTTGTCAAGATATTTGGAAGCGGAAATAATGACAACTTTAGAGCGCATTGCCAAGAAATACACTCTAAAGTTGTCATTACCCACCGCATGGCTCATAAGTTGCGTGCGAACACAGTTTTTGTGATGGATAAAGGGTGCTCGTTGTTAGTGGTTAACCTACGAATTTGATTCAACAAGGAGGAATCTATGCCACAGTTTGGCAACCAATTAATGGGAGAAATATCGATGCTTCAGAAATTGCCTGTACCTAGCAAAAAGTTGTTTGTTTGGGCGTTTATTCCCTATCGCGTCACGGAACAAGGGATGATTAGCGAATACTACGACAATTCGGCTTATCGTCAGGAATTGGCAGATGTCTTTGCAGAGCTTGGTATAGCGTGGAAGTGGCAACCGATCACCTTGGAGAATATGCACGCAATTGTTGAGGAGGTGGCGGCTTCTAGTAAAGAGTACATTCCATTAGTCTTAAACTATTGCGATGGATTTGAAGAGCTTGATGGCTACCCAGGCTTTTCTGTTGTGAAACTCTTGGAAGAAAAAGGCATTATTTTTACAGGAGCAGATGCTAACTTTTGCCATCTGTGTGACAACAAAATTTTAATGAAGCGTGATTTGGTCAATGCAGGTGTGGCTACTGCTCCCTATGAAGTCATTGCTAACATCAACCACATGGAAGGAGTGTGTAAGCGACTTGGCACTCCTCTGATTGTGAAACCTGCAACCTCTTACGGGAGTCATGGAATTTCCTTAAGTTCAGTAGTTTTCAGCGATGAGCAGGTGAGAGTACAAGTTCAACGCTTGCTCTCTGGACAGCACGGGATGCATTTTCCGCCGGACAGCATCTTTGTGGAACGGTTTATCAATGGTTCTGAGTTTACAGTTTTCATTGTCGGTTCTGCTCAGAAACCAGAACACATCAAAGTCTATCCACCTATGGAACGAGTGTTTCACTCTAGCTTGCCTGAAACCGAACAATTTTTGGCTTACGACAGAGAAAAAGATGAAAAAGAAAGTCCCCTCTCACCTCAAGAACCACTCTGTCACTACCAACTGGTTGCTTCAGAATTGCAAGAAAGACTTTGCGAGTTAAGCAAGCGTGTCTACTGTGCTGTTGGTGGCAATGGATATGGACGAGTTGATGTGCGAATGGATAAAGTTTCCCAAGAAATGTTTGTTCTTGAGGTGAATCCTAACTGTGCTGTATCTTCTTTTCCTATTTCTGAAGAATATGACTCTAGGGAAGCTGAAAATGAAAAACCTTACGAAACCTCTGTTGGAACTATCCTGCATTTTTCTGGTATCCCGTTTGCTCAAGTGATGTCAGAAATCATTGCGGAGGCTTTTGCTAGGCATTCTATCAAGTTGCGCCTGGTCAACAAAGCAGCATGAAAGTGTACCGATATTTACGGTCATAACCTGAATAAAAAACTTCACACTAGGAGGATTTGGATATGTTGGAAATGCTAAATTCAGCTCTTCAAGTTTATAAACTGAAGCCTATTAAAGAATATCAAATCGAACAAGAATCAGATGAACGGAAACCCTGTATAGTTTTCTTTTCCGAGGAAGACAGAGTTTCTTTACTGTGGGCAACAAGTAAAATTTTGCCTGAATGTGCATTTATAGTCACTGAACCTACTTGGGTAAGAGTCGAGCAAGAAGGCGATCGCTGTGTTTTATATCTCCTTGAAGGGATTGGCATGAATGAATTTGGTCAATGTTTTCACACTAAATTCAACACTCCTAAAAAAATAACTTTTATCTGTAACTTTTACACCGAGGAATCTTACAAGTTTGAGGCTCCCATCCTCCAAGAAAGGGCTAAAAAATTTCAGTTTTATGAAACCTTGGCGGATTGCCCGATGTCAAGTGGTATAGAACTAGAAGAATATACCGATGACAAATTGCATACCCGCTTACTTGCATCTGCCAGAGATGTCAATGTACCCCAGACGATGGCTTTTGGCTTCTCTCTAGAAAAATATAGCCATCATCCTATTAATTCAAAAGTTAAGTTAATTTCCCTATCAAGAAATATCTCCGATGATGAAATCCAAGACTATCTGACAGCGTTCCCGCCTTATAGATTTGTGATAAAGCCTTCAAATCTAATGGGAAGTATGCTATGCACGATTGAGTCAAAGGATAACTTAGATCGGGCTGTTGAAAACTTTAAAAAATGCCTGGATTCACTTCAGGACAATGATTGTTTACTTGTAGACGAATTTATCGATTCAAGCATTAACGATAACTGCAACCTTGGTGCAAGGTTGAGAGTATTGGTAAACCGCCGCCCCAATAATGTTGTCGAGACTTCCGGCATTATCTGTAATCTAGGATATCTTGACAAACCAATCAGTGGGGCTACCTCTAAAAGTTTTTCAATCGACTATCTGTGTAATGTACTCCAATTAACGAACGACAAAAAAAATCAACTGATTGACAAAATCAAGCGATTAGGTGAAACAGTACTGGAGTCTATTATTGACTATGAAACACAGCATTTAACCCATGTCCCTCCAAATAAACAAACAGATTTCATTGGCTTAGATGTTTTTGTAAAAAAACACGAGGGTCAATTAGAACCATTTCTCATTGAAGTCAATAGCCATAACTGCGAAGGGAATTTACAGGTTTATGAAGTACAGCATTCCCCTAACAGGACTGACATCCTTGATAAATGGGTGGAAACAATGTTGTATCGCTCATATCAATATATGATCAAAGGCAAGACTATATTGATTATCGGCGGGGGAGACTACTCAAAACGGAATGATTTTGAATTTGCCAAACAAGTAGGTATTAATATCATCCTGATAGATGGCAATCCTAACCATTTTGCTGTTAGTTATAGTAGCCAATTTTTCAGTATTGATATCAATCCCTCTACCAAAGACCTAAAAAATGCCCTAGCAATTGCGGAAGTTGTTCGTAAACATCGCATCCCTGTAGATGGTGTAATTACATTTTGTGAAGCGTATGTCCCTTTATCCACTTTAGTAGCTAGCTTTTTAGAGAAACCCGCGAATGAATACCTCTCTGCAAGCATTGCTCAAAGCAAGTTTCTCACTCATAAACAAAGTTTATTTTATAATCCGGATAATCCAGCTTATGAAGCTTTAGTCAAGTCCGATTTTGTTAAAGTTTTTGCTTTGAAGGATGTAACAGATATTCCTAATATTCCGCCACACTACTATCCTTTGGTAATTCAGTCAGATAGTGGAGCTTGTGCCTCTGGGATAAAAGTCATTCAAACAGAAGAAGAATTAAGAGCTAAATTTGAAGACTATAAAACCTCTCTCCAAACTCTGACACCTCAAGGGGACTCGGTAGGGGGTAACTCCGAGATAATCGTCACCCCTTATTTTGAAGGCTCTCAACACGATATTACTGTAATCATTTCTGATGGGGAATTGCTAGCTGGTTATGTAACTGATAAGGGAATAAATACGCCTGAAATTAGTCGCGAAACAACAGCCATAATGCCGAGTTCGGTAGACAAAGAACTGCAAGAAAATCTGGTTCAATCAGCCTGGAATGCTTGTCACAAGATTGATTTAAAGGATGGCGTTTTTCAGGTAGAAGCTATCCACACCCTGTTGGGAGTGAAAATTCTAAAAATTCATCCCCATATTTCTGCATCTTATGTTGATGAATGGCTGTTTAATGTATGGGATGTAAACCTTATCCTCTATAAGTACCTGATAGCCTTTGGTATCAAGCCATTCATTAATAAAAGCAGTTTACCTCGACTCCACTAGGGAGACGAATATCGCTTCATCTACGACGAATGAGAAGGAAAGAGTGATCGCGTTGGGGAGAGGGTGTATGGTTGCGGCTATAGTGCGATCTGCCGTAGGCGGCAGCACAACGCTTGCGCCCCTTTGGGACACGGCGAAGCGATCGCTCCTTGAGCCTTCCCCATACTCGTCCTCGCGCAACAGCTTCAGGGATAGCTGCACTATCTTCTTGCAGTTCCTCTATCTGAAAGGCGATTGCCCCTCTTTGAGATGATGGCACTTAAAAATTTGAGAGGTGATCGCAATAACTCAAAACTAACTCAATCTTTTACACTACTTATACCAAACTGACACTCTAGGATGGATATCAAATGAAAGTTTGCGTTCTGCAACCTGACTATTCTCAATCAACAGTAGAAGCAGACTACAAAAACTGCGAACCGCCACGTAACCTCTCTCATTTACTACCACAATACCAGGTAGACCATGTATTTCTTAACAAAGCGACAACGTATCGTCAGCTAAAAGAGTTAAAGAAGCAAGGCTACGATATTTTTGTCAACCTCTGTACGGGATGTTTGGACTGGGATGTTCCCTCTATTGATGTAATCGTTGCCTTGGAGCAGCTTAATTTGCCTTACACGGGTCCGACTTTCGACCTCTACGATCCAGGCAAGGAGTTGATGAAGTATGTTGCTTACATTGCAGGAGTACGCACACCAGCATTTGTGAAAGCTGAAACCTTAGCTGATGTTGAGAGGGCTTGTCAAAACTTACAATTCCCCCTGTTTGTTAAACCAGCAGCCTCATCAGACAGTTTGGGAATTGACCATCAATCTTATGTAACAACAAAAGAGGCATTACAGAGCAAAGTGACTGAACTCATAGCCAACTTTGGTCAAGTTCTGATCGATGAGTATATACCTGGGCGAGAGTTTACAGTCCTTGTGGCTGCTAACCCTGAAGATCGCCACTCTCCGATAACTTATAAATCTCTAGAGTTCGTCTTTCCGGAAGGAGAACAATTTAAAACCTACGATCTGAAGGTGCGACAACATCACCCAAAGCGTAACATTCCTTGTTCCGATTCAGAACTTGACCTCCGCTTGAGAGACGCTGCCAAGAAGATTTTCTTAGCTTTTAACGGTGTTGGCTATGCTCGTTTTGATTTTCGAGTAAATGAGCAAAAAGAAATTTTCTTTCTCGAAGTTAACTTTAACCCTTCAATTTTTTTTGAAGGAGGCGCAGAAGCATCGGCTGACTACATTTTAAAGTATGACGAGGTAGGTGCATCAAGCTTTCTCAAACATATTATGGCGGAAGGTATTACCAGATACCAACGCCGTCAGAAAAAATTTAAAGTATGTGGAAATGCTATTTCTGGCTATGGCATTTATGCGGTGACTGATTTGAAAGCTGGGGAAATTATCTTCCAGGGAGAGGAGTATCCAAAAAGGATTGTTACCCGTGATTATGTCCAATCCCATTGGAGTGCATCAGAGCAAGAAGAGTTTCGGCAATATGCTGTTCCTTTGAGTGAAGAAGTCTTTATGTTTTGGGACGAAAACCCAGCCAACTGGATACCGCAAAACCACTCTTGCGAACCCAATATAGGCTACCGGGGACTCAATATATACGCGCTCAAGGATATTGCAGTAGGAGAAGAGTTAACCGTAGACTACGCAACAATCAAGAATGAAGATTTTCCAGAATTTCAGTGTCAGTGTGGGTCGCCTAAGTGTCGGGGAATTATTAGCGGCACACCTGTAAATTCTGTAACTCAGCGCCAAAAGAAGTTAAAGAATTTACAACTAAAAATAGAGGTTGCTCATTCTCTATATCTGACTTGAATGACTTTACGAGAATAGGGAAGAGTTGTCAATACTTTTTAGAGGAGCATTCTCTCAATAGAGAAGAATATCGGTTTATCTGTGAAGAGTAAATTATTTTAATTCGAGGCACTTTTTTGTAGCAGATTAATGAAGCCAATATCAATTTATAAGGAATTACCTGTGCGTAACAGTAAGTTATTTGTCTGGGTATTTATGCCTCACCGCGTCACAGAACAAGGGTTAATCAGCCAGCTAGGTGACGAAACTCCGTTGTATCGTCAAGAATTAGCAGATGTCTTTGCAGAGCTTGACTTGAAGTGGAAGTGGCAGCCAATCACCTTGGAAAATATACACGCCGTTGTTGAGGAAGTGGCTGCTTCCGCCAATGAGTACATTCCTGTGGTGCTGAACTATTGCGTTGGGGATGAGGATACCAACTACCCTGGCACTTGCGTTTACAAACTGCTAGAAGCTAAAGGTATCGCTTCTACAGGAGCAGATTTTGACTCTATGGAACTCAGCACATCCAAAATTAGGATGAAGCGTGCCTTTGTTGAAGCGGGTGTACCGACGGCTCCCTATGAAGTTACTGCTGACCCTAGCCGCGTTCAGGGAATTTGCGATCGCCTTGGCACTCCCCTGATTGTCAAACCAGCGATGTCTTTTGAAAGCCGAGGACTTTCTTTACAATCAGTTGTCCACAGCGACGAACAGCTCAGTGAACAGGTTCAGCGATTGCTCTCTGGACAGCACGGAATGCAATTTCCGCCGGACAGCATTTTTGTGGAACGATTTATCAATGGTTCTGAGTTTACGGTCTTCCTAATCGGTTCTGTCCATCAGCCAGAAAGCATCAAAATCTACCCACCTGTGGAACGGGTGTTTCACTCCAGCTTGCCTGAAACCGAACGGTTTTTATCTTACGAGCGCTACCACGGAAAGTGCGAAGGAGAAACTCCCCTGTCACCGGAAGCAACACTCTTTCATTGTCAACGGGTCAATCCAACCTTGCATGACAGGCTTTGCGACTTAGCCAAACGCGCCTACTGTGCAGTTGGTGGTAACGGATTTGGGCGAGTCGATGTGCGGATGGACAAAGCATCCCAACAACTCTTCGTCCTTGAGGTGAATCCTAACTGCGACATCACTGGAGATCGAAGAAGTTCGGTTGGCAAGATTTTGCACCTTTCTGGTACATCGTTTGCACAACTGATGTCAGAAATCATCGCGGCGACATTGGCTCGGACTAAAGCATCTTGTCTATCTTTGAAAAGGTAAATTGGAATGAAAATAGTACCATCTTTATTGGAAACCTGGTTGTTTAAGTATCAAAATGCTCCCTACAATCTTGGGGAAAGTGGTGTCACGAATCTATCCGTCGGGGAGCTAATCAGTCTGACGGGGTGTTCTGTAGAAGAGTTATACCAGCTTAGTTTGGAAAATAACGACACCTACGGTTCTTTAGGATTAAGAAAAGCGATCGCCTCTTTTTATGAGGGTGTAACTCCTGACTCAATTTTGGTCACATCTGGAACAACCGAAGCCATCTTGATTTATTTTCATGTTCGCTATCAGCCAGGAGCTAATGTAGTAGTTCCCGTACCAGCGTTCCACATCTTGCATGAAGTCCCCAGTTTTCTTGGCTATGAGGTTCGCTATTTACAACTGCGACCAGAAAACAACTTTAGACTGAATCTAGAGGACTTATCAAAATTAGTCGATGACAAAACCGAAGTTATTGTACTCAATAGCCCTCACAATCCTACTGGAGTAGTATACTCTGACGAGGAAATCAAAGCCGTATTAGAGCTAGCCCAAAAGCACAACGCCCAAATCCTTTCTGACGAGCATTATCGCTTCCTTTCACACACTAACAATATCGATATTTTACCCTCTTTGTATGGTAGAGCGCCCAACGTAGTTTCGCTGGGTTCTCCTGGAAAGTGCTTCGGCTGTATTGGTTTACGAATCGGATGGTTGATTGGCTCAAAAGAGGTAATAGACGCTTGCCATAATTTTAAAGATTATACCACTCATACAGTTTGCCCCATCAATGATTTTCTTGCCAAATCTGCCCTGCTCAACTGGAAGCAAATTCTTCCTAAATATAAGGGGTGGATTTCACAGAATTTGGTTCAGTTCAGTAATTTTGTTGAGCAACATAGTGATGTGATAGGTTGGGTTAAGCCAGATGCCGGAACGGTAGCATTTCCCTTTTTCAAGGATAAATCCCTTAAAAGTGACCTATTTGCTCAAAAATTAGTAGAAGAAACTGGGGTATTAGTTCTTCCAGGGGAGGCTTTTGATATGCCAGGTTTCTTTAGGATTAGTTTCGGAGTTAATCCCGAGCTACTTACTACAGCTTTGAATGCTTTTTCACGAATTTTAAGAGACTATTCACCAAGTCAATCTTAAGCGCTCAATTGTATTTGTAATATTTTTAGTTGCAACAGTTCAAAGCTTTCCATTTTTGAATCATATTAATTAGGTCTTTTGCCTATCTATATCTATTAATTACCACTCTGATGGGCATCAAGTTCCTTTGCTCATTTTTTGAGAACCTTTGCCAATGATAGTTTCAGTTCCTCCCACAGAGTCATCAAAAATAGCATTTATTTATGGTAGCAATATTGTGAAAGAAAAGTATGAGCACTATAAATTTTCTCAAGAGATTACCAGCCAGATAAGAGACCTAACTAAACTAGATAATTGGCATGGTCTACTAGCCTTGTTTGAAGACTATTTCATCATCCTTACCAGTATCCTGATTACTTGTCATCTCACATGGTTTTTCTACCCAGTAACGCTTCTGCTAATTGGATCTCGCCAACGAGCTTTAGCCACCCTAATGCATGAGAGCGCTCATGGAATACTAGCTAAAAACAAATCGTTGAACTGGGTACTCGGTACATTCTGCTCCGGCTACCTGATTTTCCAGCAGATGATTGTCTATAAGAAGTCCCACTGCTTCTTGCATCACAGATACTTGGGCAACCCTGAAGTAGACCCCGATTTTAGGCTTTATCTAGAAGCAGGACTGTACGAGCCACTTAGCCCTAGAGACTTTCTCCTGAAGCATATTATCCAGCCCCTGCTGCTGTTAAAAGTACCGCGTTACTTGGTCTATGTAGTTAAGCATAGACTCTTCTCCAAAGAAGGCAACCGTCAAGAAAGTTTCATCATGTTCGCCTATTTACTCATCCTTATTGATGCATCTATCTGGTTGGGATTTTGGGACAAACTAATCTTATTCTGGTTAGTTCCCTACATCACCGTGTTTCAAGTTTTAGGATGGTTCATCGAACTGGGCGAACACTACCCATTGGTGGGAAACAGCACCGTTGATTTATACATGACAAGGAATCGTTTTAGCCCCTGGTATGAAGCATTCTTTACCAGTATGCACCGCGAGAACTTTCACTTAGTCCATCATTTACTGCCCTCTATACCGTTCTGGAATCTACCGAAGGCACACCTCATTCTTCTTACTGATGCTAAGTACCTTCGGCACAACAGCCAAACGGGAGGAATATTTTTTCCCGCAAATGGTGCTCCCAGTATCGTGTCAAGCTTTATTGAATACCGCTCGGTAAACAAAGCAGCATGAACTTGTACCGATATTTACTGTCATAACCTGAATAAAAACTTCATACTAGGAGCATAAATACGGGGATAAGCTAGACTGGTGTCATATTTCTGATGAATATTTGCGTCAAAGTAGTATTGAAGAAGATATCCAAACTCATACTTATCAAGCTACTTTACTGCACAAAGAATTTGCCTAGCCACTGAATATAGTAATTTTGGTGAAAACCAATCTCAAAACTAATGCACGCAGTCACGTAATTCTATTTTCTAGTGACCTAACTTTGTCATATGAGAAGATCATCGACTATTACAAACTGCGTTTCCAAATCGAATTTAATTTTCGAGATGCCAAACAATTTTGGGGATTGGAAGATTTTATGAATCTCGGACAAACTGCGGTGACTAACGCTGCTAATCTTTCTTTTTTCATGGTCAATTTGTCCCATTATCTTCTAGCTCAGTTCCGTCAAGATAATCCAGGTTTTGGCATTGTTGATCTTAAGGCTTACTGTCGTGGTTTTCGATATGTTCGTGAAATGTTAAAAATGCTTCCCGAACAGCCTGAGCCTATTTTATTAGCCCAGATTTTTGCCAAGCTTACCTCTCTTGGTCGTATTCACAATGTTTCTACAGCCGTTGAACCCTCGTCAATTGACTAAGGTATTGTTTGTGAGGAGTAAATTATTGGCTCTACAAGTAGGCGTTAGGAATCTATATGCCAGCTAAAACAGCAAACCAACAACCCAAAACCCACAAAAAAAGGAGCGAACAATGGACGTAAATGAACTCGCACTTTGGTAAAATAGCTTTAATAAAAGATTAAGGGCGATCGCGCTGTGGTTAAAATGGCTTTGATACAAGATGAGAAGCGATGGCTCTACTTTTCCCAAAGAGCGATCGCGCTAACTTGAAAACCAGATTGGGAAAACTTTTATGTCTTATAGTAAATTTACTCTAAGTAAAGCTGTAGAAGATTTTCAACTGATGATTGTTGAAGGCGATCGCTTTCTACCGGAGATTTCTCCAGTCAACCAGAGTTATTTGCTCGAATGGCGCTAAGAAAAGCCGAAACGCTTGTGGTTTAAGCCGTTTGCAATTGCTTGCGTAATTCATGCTGGGGTTTTGTCATCAAGGGGTAAATTTTGGGGCGACGTTTACGGACTCGTGGTTCACTACGACCTGGGCGTTCCAGAACGCCCTTGTGAGCAATAACTTTAAGTAAAGTGCGATAAATGCGAAGGCGTTTTGTTGAAGTTGCTGCTAATAATTTGGGAATAAAATTAATTAAATGGTGACGAGTACCTTGCAGGGATAAACGTAAGGGAGGAGTATTGTAAGTAGTCCCGGCATCCCACATTAAGCTACGAAGGAGATTGTAAGCTAGTAAATAAACATGAATTTCTTTTACAAAAAATAGCGATGCCTACTGCTGGCTACGCCTACGCAGCCAAGCGTCCACTGCTATTAACGCATTAATACTTGTAATACTTATGCAGCATAGCTTATAGCTTTTCTTAGTGCCATTCGTTATTTGCTCACAGAAAAGCTGCCTACCGACTCGGCTAAAATAATTAAACAGCACAAAGCAGGTGTAATTATCATGCAGGCTATTTTTTGGACTGTAGAAGAAGTTGCCCAAAGAGCTAAACACTTTTACGAAAATGGCATTCGTCAGCAAGTGGAGTGTGATGATAACATTGGCAAGATGATAGTAATTGATGCGGAAACAGGCGAATACGGAATTGATAAAACTGGTGTAGAAACAGCATTAAAGTTAAAGCAAAAGAAACCAAATGCCAGATTATTTACAATGCGGATTGGTTATGATGTTGCTGTCAGCTTTGGAGGAGCGATAGAGCGTACTGTCAAATGATTGATGGGAGATTGATTGACGGCAAAGCGATTGTACGAGTAATTTTTCGTTTACCGACACAACCAGATTTTTCTATTGATTTTATTATTGATACTGGATTCAACGACCATCTTACTTTACCACCACAAGCAGTCAGTGCGATGAATCTGCCGTTATATTCCACTACGCTTGCTAGATTAGCCGATGGTAGGGAGGCGTTTTTATCTATACATTTAGCAACAATTGTTTGGGACAATCGAGAAAAAGTAGTCCCTATTTTAGCATCTGGGTTTAAACCTTTACTGGGAACGGCTTTGATGGAAGGATATCATCTGGAGATTGATTTTGAAGACAATGGTTTAGTTTCATTAGAACAAATCCCACCCTCGATTTCATAAATTCAATATGAGGAGAGATCGCATTCTCCCAGAACCAGACTCAATGACAGCCTGCTACTGTTTTAGTTGGAGGCGGCGTTCCTCACCGCTTACGCCTGTTGCTTTACCTGCTCTTAGGTTTCAACACCTACGCGATCGCTCTTTTACTTGGTGTGGTAGGTTGGAATTGCACTTTTAGATTGAATCGTCTGTTTTCTTTCAACTTGATTTTCCCGCCTCAATGCTGCAAGAAAATGCCGTAAAAATAATTGTTTACAATATTGAATTGGAGCAAATTTCACTATGGAAGGAGTGACGGATAAATTAACTAACTATCAGCAAATAGTGCAGCAATTGTTGATGGGTTATGCAGAAGTTAAGCCAGCTTACGGTGAAATTGAGGTTGAAACTATCTTTGATACGCAGCGAAATCACTATCAAATTGTGCATCTAGGTTGGCAGCATAAGCGCTGGGTGCATGATTGTGTAATACATCTTGATATCCGTAATGAGAAAATCTGGATTTTTTACAATTCAACGGAGCATGATATCGCAACAGATTTAGTCGCTTTGGGCGTACCAAAACAAGATATTGTGCTAGGTTTTCATCCTCCTTTCATTCGGGAGATGAGTGACTATGCAGTGGGCTAAAAGCATAAGTATGAAAGAGGCGATCGCAGTTGTTGGGTGAGAAAGTTGCGATCGCGCGAGGCGTGAAAATGGCTTTGATGAAAAATGGGCGTAAGCAATAGTTTTGTGTGCTAGAACGATCGCTCTGGTGTATTAAGGGCTTTGATGGAAGATGGGCGATCACGATAGTTTTGTGTGCTGGGGCGATCTCGCTCGTGTATTAATGGCTTTGATGAGAGATGGGCGATTTCCCTCCCAAATTTCCCAAAGCGATAATTGCCCGTCTCTCCACAAAAAGCGATCGCGCTTTGGTGAAAGATGGGCGATCGCCTTTCACAAATAAGAATCACCAAGCCGTTTTCAATTAAAAAGCAATTGCTCTGCTATGAAACTTAAAATGTCAACAAAAAAGAGTGGTTTTCTATAATGTCTGATATTTGAATTTTCCATTATTGTCCACTACCAGTCTACTTCCTGCCTTCCATTCGCCTCCTTCATGAGGAAAGGAAAATTTCTTTAAAAGCCCACTCTTATTACTTATCTCGATTTCACCCTGATCTGTCAAAGTCGCTTTTTCTCCAACTCCTCCGATCTGGCCAGTTGCCCACTTTGCATTCGCGCTCGCACCTCCCTCCAAGTATAAAACTAGATTTGTGTCGCGCTGAAATACCAATCTGTATTTTCCGTCCAATGATTCGATTGCCTGTCCTGGCAGTAAATATTCACCTGCTTCCAGATTGTCTCTCTTACCTACTAATTCATCTATTCTGACAAACTGAATATTATAATCATTTTTGATTTTTCTGATGAATTCGGCTGTCCATGCTTGACTATGATTTGCATAATGATCGTGTGATAATATTACCAGATCTTTGTCACCAGCATCCCTTAAAGTGCCTGTTACCAAGTTTTGTATCTGTTCAGCAGTAATTTCCGACTTCCAACTATTATCATCACTACTCCATCCTACGTGATAAGGTTCTTTTGCGAATAGATCGTATTTTCCGACATTGACCATGCCTGTTTTCTTACATGCCTCTTCTATCTCCTTACCGTATTTTCCTTCCGGACAGCGGAAAAATCTTGGTGTGTACTCCCTTTTCAATTCTCCTTCTAAGGCAAATTTATATACATCTTTATTGCATCCTTCTATATCACTTAGTATTGCGCTAGCGTCGTGAGAAGTATGAGAATACATACCATTTCCATTGCCCGACCAGTGAGACCGAGTATGATTTCCCACTAAATGTCCCTCCTTGATCATCTTTGATATACAATCACCGCATTTCTTTACATTGTTTCCCACTACAAAAAAGGTCGCCACTACTCCTGTTTGTTTCAACGCATCCAGTAGGTGATTTGTAACATCACAATTTCTTTTACCATCGTTAGTCCTACTCTCCGTATTATTAGGACCATCATCAAATGTTAGTGCTACTTTCATTGTGTTTTTCTCCATCTTTTTTACGATTAAACTCGAATCGACTATTTCCCTTTTTTCTTTAAAATTAGGAAAGGTCATGTTCAATTCTTAATTCTCGTCTTCATACCTTAAGACGAATGCTGAAGACAATCTCTGAACTTTTAGAGTTAGGGATCTCCAAAAAATAAAGTATCCAATTTCACCTCTTCAAAACGACTTTCCCCCGCTGCTCCCTGCTCCCCTGCCATTAACGCGATAGAATATTTTTTTATTTGTAAGTCCCTAAACCCAGATTACTCTTGGTCGCACAAACACTTAGCGATATTCTAGGATCACGAAGTCAGATTAACGAAGCCAGTCTTTTTTATCGTCAGGCTTTGCAGCTTGAACCTGATTACTGGCTTGCTGAACCAGGAACTGGCATATGCTTCATGATTCACGCAAGAGGTCTATCTATTAGATAGTTGACCAAGGATTGAAAATAGGGAAAATGATACCGAGGAGGAGAGCGGGACGATCGCAAAACTCCTCCCCACCCTTTCCCCACCAGTTGTGCCAACGCCAAAATCGGTGGTAGCAGCAATTCAAACAGCGCCACCTCAACCCACCGACAACCATCACTCCTTACTTCTAACTTCCTTTCAGAAGTCGCCGCAACCTTCACCGATTCCGAGTGCGGCACATCACGCACTACCTCAATCGACTCCTCATCCACAACAATCTCCACTTCCTCCACTACAACGGATAAAGTCACCGTCTCGCCTGCTCCCGCTTCAACACCCGCATTCTCCTGGAAGATTTCCCCTATTTCAGACTCTGTTGCAGTCGCTGGAACCGATAAATCTGTACCAGTCCCCTCCTCTCCGATAAAATATTCCTTCAACTCCTCACGCAGAATAGCCCGCGCCTGGGAGATGCGCTTACAGACATTCTGGTAAGAAATTCCCTGCTGTTCTACTATTTCTTGATGTGACAGTTCTTGATAAAAGTGCAGAATAAACGTCTCGCGCAGCCTTGTCGGTAAATTATCAATAGCACGACGAATCACAATCCTTTTCTCGTCAGTCTCCATTGCACTCTCTGGCGTATCCTCAAAGTAAACCAGTCCTTGCCCCTCACCAGATGGGTAAACTTTTATATCCTCAAGCTGATTCGCCCCCCGACTGCGTTCTCGATGAATATCCACACAGAGATTATGAGTCAGTGTTGTCAGCCATGCCTTAAAATTAGCAATTTCCCCCGCATACTTTTGCGCCTTCTGCCAAGCTTTCAGCATCGCCTGACTGAGCGCGTCTTCAGCATCCGTTGGGTTTCCACCCATCCACTTGACGCAGCAATGATAAAGATAATCTCGATACTGTTGCCATTGCTGCCAAAAAGTCATACTTACATCATCAGAACTACTACGCTCTGATGAGGAGAAAACTGCTGGAGAAACTACCATAACGTGACAACTCAACAATCTAATCAATTTGATTGAAATTCGATTTCAGCCGCCTAGAGTTTAAAAGCAACTCGCATATTAACCCCAGCTAGGCTGAAGCATTGTATTTAGAAGATTTATAGTTTTATTTGGGTAAATAGACCAATAAAGGTATATATTTAGCAAATTGTGCCAAAAATGGTCAGAGTAGAAGGTAAGAGCAATCTCTTATCCCTAGCCTTTAAGCGTTTTCCCGTACTTAGTTGCATGTGCAAAATACTTAACCAAAAATTATTTTGGTAAAGTTTTCAGCATTAGCTAGTATAGTATTTGCTGCTTGTGTTTAAAGTTACTACTATTCTCCGTCTCTGTGCTAGTCGGAAAAGTCGGATATTCAGGTCGGAGCGAGTCGGATTTTGTCTAAAATATTTTTATCTAAGTATAGATACAGCTAAAAGACTCAAGAGAATATACTAAGAGGAAGTAAAGCGATTATTATTAGTAATTTACAATACAAATTATCAAGGGTAATTCCCAACAAGAAGTATATTAATTTTATTGAAGTTTTGAAATAAATACGGTAAGCATACAACCTTAAGAATAGACAATATCTACAAAATGTAACACTTAAGGAAGCAGTAGCGATCGCGAATCGCAGCACTTAATGTAAAGTAAAATAAAATACAATTATCTTCCATCAAAAACCCTGCATAATGACATCTAACCGCCCATGACTCTTGAAGAAGCAATCGAATGGGTAGACTCGACCCTAGAATCCAAAACAGGTAAACACCTGACTGTCCCAGAAAAAGGAATCCTCAAAGCTGCTTGGGAAAACGAAACATACAGCGCTGTTGCGGATAGCCTATACATGAGTGTAGGGCATATTAAAGATTTAGCCTCCCTATTATGGAAACGCCTTTCAGACTTACTCGAAGAAAAAGTAACTAAGAACAACTTTCGCTATTTACTTTTAGAACGAAGCGCCGCCGCCAAAAATGTCTCTCAAGAAATCGAAAAAAGCGACACCTATCAAACTGAAGACCCCAAAGGCAATATTTTAATTGTTGATGACCTCATTGAAAACCTGCATTTTTTAAACGATATTTTAACCAAACAGGGGTACAAAGTTCGCAGTGTAACCAATGGTAATATGGCATTAAGAACTATCCGCAACAATCCCCCGGATGTAATTTTACTTGATATCAAAATGCCAGATATCGATGGCTATCAAGTCTGCTCAATTCTGAAAGCTGAGGAAGAAATTTCAGATATTCCGATTATTTTTCTCAGTGCATTAAACGAAGTTTTTGATAAAGTCAAAGCTTTTGAAGTTGGGGGAGTAGATTATATTACCAAACCATTTCAAACCGAAGAAGTCATCGCTCGCATTCAAACTCACCTAACTTTGCAACAGCAAAAAGCCCAGCTGCGACAAGAAATTGAGAAACATCAACAAACCGCAGAAATTCTCTACCAATCTCGCGCCATTCTCGCCAGTTTGTTGAATAGTTCCAGAGATGGAATTGCTGCTATGCAAGCGGTGAGGGATATGGTAACTGGAGAAATTGAAGATTTTCGCTATTTATTAGTTAATCCTGTATTTGCTAAAATCTTGGGTAGGAAACGAGAAGAATTGACTAATAATTTAGGGCAGAAACAACTCTTGAACCAACTCATTCCCGGATTTTTTCAGCAGTTAGTACAGGTAGTTGAAACAGGAGAATCCCTGGAGCAAGAATTTGTTTGGGAAACCAACCTGCAAAAAAAATGCTATGAATTGATAGCGGTGAAGTTGGGTGATGGCTTTTCGATGACTATACGCAAGGTTAAAGATTATATGGATTTGGGAGAGGAGGGAATATGGAAGAATGCTCAACTAAATTATCAGAGGTAATTAGGGTGAAAAAATATCTATTTATCCTTGTTGGTTAATGTTCACCAATCAATGGTTCAGTTAAATCCAAAATCTTTTCAAATTTAAATCTCTTCACACAATCTTTGCAAGTCTGACAAACTAAAGCATGAGATTCAGGAACTGACTCTAGGATTTGCAAGACTAATTCTGCATCTGCGTCAAGGGCAGCTTCATGCAAATTTATAATCCATGATTTTGGCATTTCTGCGAATAAATCCGTTAAATTTAACGGTTCTACAGTCACATTAGTACGATGAGACAGTGGCTCTTTTTCTTGATAAACATAACGAACTCCCAAATGTTTAGCCATCATCTCAAATATGGTTTCTGTGTAAAAAGGTTTGCGAACAAAATCATCGCAGCCAGCGGATAAAATTACGGTTTTTTCTTCTTCCCATGCACTAGCAGTCAAAGCAATAATTACAGTGGCTTGCCCTTTAGTTGTGCTTTTAATGCGTTTGGTGGCTTCATAACCATCCATTATTGGCATTCGCATATCCATCCAAATTAGATGCGGTGAGTACTCATCCCAAATTTTAATTGCATCTTCACCATTATTAGCTGCTTGCACCGCAAAACCCAGGGGTTTGAGGAGTTTAACTAATAGTTGGCGGTTATAATCTTTATCATCCACTACTAAGATGCGATATTGAGGTTGGTTAGGAGCTAAAGCAATAATGCGATCGCTTTTCAATGGATTCTCAATTTCGCATTCATCAGCAATAACTACTGGTATGTCAAATTTAAAAGTCGTGCCAGAGGGAGTTTCACAGGTAGGGGAGCAAAAAGCTTGACTACTAATAACAGTAATTTCACCTCCCATCAAGCGCACAAATTCACGACTAATTGTTAATCCTAATCCCGTTCCTTGCTGTAATTGCTGCCCCGATGAGGTTTGTACGAAGGGCTGAAATAAATTCTCTAGTTCTTCTGCTGCAATGCCAACTCCTGTATCTGTGACTTCAAAGCTAATAGTTGTTTCTCCCCCATCTGTCTGCATATCTGCATTGATTGCCACTTTAACTGACACGCAGCCAAAAGAGGTAAATTTGATGGCATTACTGATTAAGTTAATCAGTACTTGCCGCAATTTAATCTCATCTGTGCAGATATATTGGGGAACGTTCAGGGCACAGTCAAATTGCAACTGTAAGTTTTTATCTTTGGCTTTCAATGCAAACATATCTTCGATATCGGCTAGCAAATAATATAAATCGAAGTTAGTTGTGGATAAAGCCATGCGCCCGGCTTCAACTTTCGACAAGTCAAGCACTTGGTTGATTAATGTTAACAAATGTTCTCCACTGCGATGAATAATTTCCAGGTTTTCTTTTTGTTCGCTAGAGAGATTTGCATCCTGGTTCATCAGCTGAGAAAAGCCGAGAATCGCATTTAGGGGAGTTCGCAATTCATGACTCATGTTAGCCAGGAATGTGCTTTTAGCGCGGTTAGCAGTTTCGGCTGCATCTTTAGCTTGTTCGAGTTCTGCTTCTATTTTTTTGCGTTCGCTAATTTCCTGTTCTAACCGCACATTTTCAATCAGGGTTTTCTCGGCTTGTTTGCGATCGCTAATATCTTGAACAGTAGCGATCGCATATTCTACATTACCAGTTTCATCAAAAATTGGCGTGCTGGTGACTTCTAAGGGCTTAATCCCCTCAGTTGAGTGTAGTTCCAAATCATCCGCCCTGATTTTTTCACCGCCCAGCGATCGCACTATGGGTAGCTGTTCTAATGGATACATCTGTCCAGTTTCCGCCCGATATATGCGATAGGCTTGTGCAAGTTGTTCGGCTTCAGCTTTGACTAAATCTTGAATCTTCAGTAATTGCTGGGACACTTGATTAGCATAAACCAGTTGTCCTTTGGCATCGTGAACGGATATACCTAGAGGAATGGCGTTGAGAAATTTATTTAGCCGATTTTGCGTCGATTGCACCTGAGTATAAAGTCTAGCATTGTTCAGCGCGATCGCTGCTTGTGTCGAAAGCATTTGTATTACTTTCAGGCGATCGGGTGTAAAAACATCATCTGCAAGATTATTCTCTAAGTAGACAATCCCAATCAATTGCCCTTGATTCAGCAGTGGCGCACAAAGTATTGATTTCGGTTGGTATTTTTTAATATATTTATCCTGAGTAAATCTACCCTCACGGGCAACATTACTTTCAATTAATCCTTCCTGAGTTCTGGCAACATAGTAAATAATTGATGCAGGTAGACAAGTTTCGATAGGAGTCGATTGCAATACGAGAATTTGCTCAGAGTTCGCCTCACCAGATGCTTCAACTCGTAATTCTCCCAAAGATTCTAAAATGAGATAGCCAGTTTGTGCGCCGGCGCTAGATAGCAGAATTCGCATTAAAGTTGCGAGGAGTTTATCTAGTTCAATTTCACTAGCAATTGCAACAGCAGCTTTCATCAGTGCTGCTAAATCCAGAACTTCACCGGCGGTACTACCAGAAGTACTAGGTATGCTGTGGCGTGAATCTAGAGAGGTATTAGTTTTGGTAAAGCGCTGCAAAAGTTGCGGATATTGCTGTTCTAAATCCTTAACTTTTGCGATCGCACCCCAACGCAGATAACAGTGATAAGCATTAATCAGATAACCTTGGGCAACTTGCGCTTTTCCCCAATTGAGGTAAAATTTAGCAGTCAGTTCATTAGCCAAAGCTTCTTCATTGAGATAGTCATTTTCTTTGGCTAAGGTAATAGCGCGATCGTAGCAATCAATCGCTTGAGTATGTTCGCCCAAAACTCGATGCAATTCTGCCTGCACTAGATAGAATTTTTGCAAATGAGTCATCGGTGCAAAATGCGCCCATTTTTTAAGATTTTTCAGCTTTGCTTTCACCTGCTTTTGGATGCGTTTTTGTTCGGATTTAGAAGCATCAGTATAGATAGCTAGGTAAATTAGAGATATGTAAAAATCCGCCAGGGGAATACTACCAACAGCACTATCTTGAGATTCTTCTACTAAACGAGTATATTTCAGAGCTTGCTGATAATCTTGAAATAAATAGCCGAGAAATATTTTATAAAAATACAGATAGTGACAAATATTTTGGGCATTTGCTTCCAGATGAATCGGTAGCATTTTATCTTCGTCATAGCTTTCACCGATTAAACGACAATTATCTTCAGCCTGCCCCATTAAATTTAATATCAGCTGCCGATTGATTTGGATATAATAATAACCTGTTTCTTGTCCCATCTGTTTGAGAGCATTAGCATACCTTGCCATTTCTGGTTCCAATTTTGCTAATTCCTGTCCCAGAATATATGCATGATGGGTGTATGAAGTTGCCGCATAAGCAGCGTATTCTACATCCCCGGTTTCCAATCCAATTACATAAGCATCCCGCAAAGGTGCTAAGGTTTCTTTAATATGCTCTTTCCAATGCTTAATAAAGAAATTAACGACAAAAAATATTCTGGGTTTAAGTTCTTTGGCATTGAATTTATCCAGCAATTTCAGAGCAAGTTGACCGAATTGATAGCCTGATTCTATATCTCCGACAACTTCTCCAGAGAGAATTAATCCGTAAGTTGCATAAGCATAGCAAGAAGTAGCTGTATTCCCATATTTGAGAGATAAATTGACCTGTTCAAACACAATTAAAGCAAAGAGTTCTGGTATTGCAAAATAAGCAGGTGCTACCACATCCGACAAAATCCGCATTGCTGCTAACTTGTAAGGATCTGTCATTTCTGGCAATTCGATTAATGCCTCAATTTCTTTGCCTGTTAAACTTAACTTTGTCTTTATAAGCTTGAGTAAAATATCTATTTTATTAGGTTTATCGGGAAAGTGAATTCCCAACATTTTTAAGACTGATAGCGCGGTATCAATTGCTTGTATAGGATTGTTTTGGGATGTATAAGCTTGGATTTTGACTTGATAAACTTTTACTTTATCTAGTAACGAATTAGCTTTTTGCAGCACTATGCCAACTAATTTCTCCATCTCCTCAAAGTTGCCACAGGAACTTGCTACCTCGGCAGCTTCCACATATAATACTAAAGTTAAATCATACTGACTTTGCCAACTATCAGCACTTAAGCAATTTCTGCCTATTCTGAAGTAATTACCAGCAGTTTTCCAGGCGGCTGAGGCTTTCGCTTTTTTCCCAGCAATCAGATTTAATTGGACGATTTTATCTCGTTCTTCTTGAACGTTAACTGTTTCAATACCTAAGTTTAGTTGATTGACAATATCAAAAATCTTTTGTTGTCGTAACTGTGGCGGAGTATTTTGTAATAACAGTTGTCCAACTCTCCAGTGAACAGCTTGCTTTTCCTCGATAGGAATTAAGAAATAGGCAGCTTGCTGAATGCGATCGTGAGCAAATTTATAAGTAATTTTTAATTCATGCAATTCTCGGTCTGTTTGGATAAATTTGTAGTCGTCGCCGATAGGTAATATCAGTCCGGCTTGCATAGCATTCCATAATTCTTTAGCCGTTTCTTTTTGGGTTTTTTCATTGATAACTGCTAGGGTTTTTAAATCAAAAGAGTTACCAATACAAGCAGCTAATTGTAAAACTTTTTGTGCTGACTCTGATAATCGTTGAATCTTTTCTGTCATTAATTCAACAACATTATCCGTTATGCTGCTATTGATAATTTGTTCTAAATTCCAAGACCAAGAGCCAGCATTAGTATCAAATTTCAGCAATTTATCTGCATAAAGCGACTTGATAAATTCTTTGATAAAAAAAGGATTACCCTGTGTTTTCTCCCAAAGCAAATGAGCGAATTTTTGTGTATCGATACAATTAGTTTTCAGTATATCTGCAATAAATTCATTAATTTGATTGAAATTTAGGGGTGAAAGGGAGAGATGATTAACAACTAACCCCTGCTTATTCATTTCTGCTACAGTCAGCATCGCGGGATGAGTTGCACTGACTTCGTTATCTCGATAAGCTCCAATTAAAAACAGATATTGAGTATTAGCATGGGTCATTATCAACTGGAGCAATTGCAATGTAGCACTGTCTGTCCACTGTAGATCGTCTAGGAATATAACTAGGGGATGTTCTTTTTGAGAAAATACTTGGATAAAGTTTTGAAAAACTAAATTAAACCGATTTTGTGCTTCTGTAAAAGGTAATTCTGGGACAGCAGGTTGTTTACCAATAATCAGTTCAATTTCGGGAATAACATCAATAATAATTTGTCCGTTAGCTCCCAATGCAGCTAAAATTTTCTCTCGCCACTGTTGTAATTGCAATTCATTTTCAGTAAGTAATTGACGCACTAATTCTTGAAAGGCAGCGACTAAAGCTTGATAGGGAATATCGCGGTGAAGTTGATCAAATTTTCCGCTAATAAAATATCCACGTTTTTCAGTAATTAGCTTATAGAGTTCGTGGACTAAAGCTGATTTCCCAATACCAGAGTACCCAGAAATTAGCATGAGTTCAGTTTTACCAAGACTTGTGCGCTCAAAAGCGGTCAATAAACTCTCAATTTGCGATTCTCTACCGTAAAGTTTTTCCGGAATTTGCAATTGATGGGAAATATCTTGACATCCTAAAGTAAATCTTTGGATAGCACCGTTTTGATATTGAGTCAAACAAGTTTTTAAATCTGCCTTAATTCCCCAAGTACTCTGATATCTTTCTTCGGGCATTTTCGCCATTAACTTCATGATAATATCCGAGAGATTTATGGGAATTTCTGGGTTGATTTCATGAGGACTTAGGGGTTGTTTAGCAACATGACAATGGACTAATTCAAGTGCATCGTCATAGCCAAAGGGAAGTTGTTTGGTTAGCAATTCGTAGAAAGTGACACCAAGAGAATAAAAATCGGTGCGGTAATCAAGCGCACGATTTATGCGTCCTGTTTGTTCTGGAGAAATATACGCTAATGTCCCTTCTAGAACATTCGGACTTTGGAGGGCAAGATTTTCTTGGGATAAAAGAGTAGATAAACCAAAATCGATAATTTTTAATTGTCCTGTTTGAGGATTGAAGACAATGTTAGATGGATTGATATCTTTATGAATAATATTGTGTTGATGAACTCTGCCTAAAATATCTGTAATTTGGATGGCGAGGTTAAGGAACCCTGGCACAGAAAAGGAAATTTTTTGCAACAGAATTTTTAAAGACTCTCCACCAAAATCCTCCAATAACATGAGGAGGGTATTCTGGTATTTTCTCAACTCGTAAGCTTTAATTATTCCTTCTAAGTTAAGACTACGAGTGATTTCATATTCCTGCTGATAGCGGTAAAGTTCGGCAGGCGTAGGATAATCTTCCTTGAGGAGTTTCAAAATTACGGTTTGCCGATTGGTATTAAATATGCCTCGATATACGAATGAATTAGCACTTTCGTAAATTTTGCTGACAATTGTGACATCTGGCAGTGAAATCATCTGGCGAGTAACAAAATAGCCTGAAAAGCTTAGTAAATAAAGTTTATAGCAAGTTATGATTACAAAATATAGATTTATTTCTAAGTAAATCTATGTGTCTATAATGTTACCAATATTTTATCGCTCTAGGTTATCTATTGTCTCAGTATAGGCAAAAAATTTTACTCATGGTGACAATCCGCTATATCTCCATTGCTTCACCACATCACCATAGGAAAGCCGCTAGAATAGATCTGTAGGCAATTAACACTCATTATTTACCAGTGTATGCCACGCTGAGTATTATAAACTTTCATCTTCATCTATTTAGCGATCGCCTCGAAGCATATATCACATCTAATTCTTCTTAGATGCGAAACAATTCACCATTAATTGCCTTTTCCCAAAAATTAGGAACGCCATCAGCGTCAGCGTCTTTCAATACTAGCCTTAACCACTTGAAGCATATTTTATACTTTTTTCTGAATTCAGCCTTGACATATCGAGTTGTTGTGCAGATATAATTGTGGATGACAATTAAAACTTAAAAAACCAAAATTAAATAAATCAACCTAAGCCGGGGATGTGAATCTCCGGCTTTTTTAGTAATTTAACTAAAATCCCAATCAATGTCATATTCATGAGGGATTTGAATATCATAAATATTAGTCACTAATATTTATGATACTTGAATAAGTTAAATATACTTATTTGGAATTCAACCCAAAGGTTTTTAAGTTTTGAATTGGCAACAAATTGAAAGGTAAAAATTTAAATACTTAGGAGCATGAATTAAAATGAATCACAAAATGCATCCCTTACAGGCAGAGAAAGTGAGCCTAGGTACATACAATCTAATCATCCAGACCTTCGATATAAAAGGCAAAGAAAATCCTAGTCGAAACGACTATATTCAAGCGTTTAAGCTTTTACCAGATTTTGTTCTCAAGGCTAATAGAATTTTAATCTCTGAGCTACAAGAAAGGGATTTAGGAGTATTACTTTCGTCTCATCGAGATGCTTTTAAGGCTATACATAAGTGGTTAGTTCACTTTGATAGCACTGAGAATAATAGCTTTCTTTTTGACCCACCAAAACTGCCTTCTGATTGGGAGTTAGATTATAAACCTCATGGTAAACAATCTTGGGCTTTGCTAAATCTCTGTAGAGAAATTCTCAAACGCGACCAATTTGGATGGAAAGAGTCAATTAAACATCTTTCTGCTGCTGAACTTTGGTTTAGCTGCGAATTTGAGCGATTGGAGAATACTTTTAAAACAATAGGAATTTTAGGAACAAGTTCTTGGAGAGGAAAACATTCTGAGTGTGATGCAATGTCAAAACGAATAGATGATAACTTTAATTCTCTTCTTTCACGAAGATTTGCAGAAGCTTGTGATTTTCAGGCACATCAAATTCAAAGTTGGGACTCTACAGAAGAAGCTATCAGAGTACACGCTGAAAAAATTGCACAACAGGACATTCAGTTTAGTGTTATCTACTCCAAATACATCAAGATTCGGAAACAGGCTCTAAGAAGCGTTCGTAATAATCCCAATCTACAGTTTGCTGCTTTAGAACAAAATGGTTCCCTATCTGTCGGTGGAAAGGGTAAGCGAGGCAAAAGTCAAAAACCTCGAAAGGGGTTTTGTAAACAAAAGTAACAAGTAACGAAAAAGCTGCACAAAAGATGAAATTTAAAATCTGCTCTGACAAGCTAGTTTCAGAGCAGATTTTTTTAGGAGGTGAAATAAACGAGTAAATGATGGTTTTTGCTTTCTAATTTCTATTCGTAATTAACAAAGTAAATTGATAGGAAAGGACTAATTTAAACATGAAATAATCTCTTGATTTGACTAGCTTTTGTGCATACCCAGCAGGGAGTAGATATGCACAAAAATCTGCTAATATTCTCATATTAATGTCTTATTAATATGAATAGCAATGAAATAATTCTCACTAAATTAGCAAGGAGCTAAATGTCCAACGAATTAGAAAAAACCAAAAGAATAGTTGGTTATGCTAGAGTCTCTTCTCGTGAGCAAGCCGTTGATTCTCATGCTTTGGAGCAACAGATAGCAAGACTAGAAGCCGCCGGAGCAACAGAGATTTTTCAAGACATTCAATCTGGTAGTAGGGACAATAGACCTGCTTTGAAAGAATTGATGAAATCAATCAGCGAAGGAAAGATAGATGAAGTCGTCATCACTAGAATAGATAGAATTGCACGGTCTTTACCGAAACTGCGAGAATGTATAGAAATTTGTGTCGATGCTGGAATAAATCTCAGAGTTTTAGATCAGGCGATTGATTTGACTACATCCCAAGGCAAATTAATGCTTAATTTATTAGGCTCTCTTGCGGAATGGGAAACTGACCTTCTATCAGAGCGAGTACGTCATGGTAAAAAGTACCGTCGCGATAAAAAAGCAGCTAGCGAATCCTATCCTTGGGGTTATAAAACTGTTAACGATCGCTATCAACTCAATGAGACTCCATTTCTCTGTCTCATATCCAACAGACCATCTAATTATCGGGAACTATACCATGAAACCGATGTAACAAAACTAAATGCTTTAACCGTTAAAGAGATTGCCAGAGATTGCATTGATATTTTTTTCGACCTTAAAGGAGCTACTAGGGCTTTAAAAGCCATATTTCAAAAATATGGTTTAGCTAAAATAAATTATCGGAGAACTGGTAGCGATGGGAAATTGCATTGGACAGTTACAGGATTTATTTGGTGGTTAAGTAATCCTGTGTTATGTGGTCATACTGCCTATCTGCAACGAATTAATCTAGGGAAAGGTAAACGAAAGAAGAATCAACGCGAAAACTGGGAATTTGTCTATCATACACATCCCGAACACAGGCTCATTACTGATGAAGAAGCCTTAGAAATTCAGCGCATACTCAAGTTTAATAATAAGAAAGGGCCAATTGCAAATCCAGAACTTGATGGGACTAACTCATATCGGGAATATGCATATCAAAGTGGGCTTGTTTTCTGTGCTGAATGTGGTTCTAAATGCATTACTAAAAGTGCCAAACGTAGAGACGGAGGAAAGTATTACTACTTTGCCTGTAGATATGCAGGGATAGGATGTACAAATCTAATATCTACCCGGAAACAAAATATTGAGGATGCTCTGATTCAGACTTTAGTGCAACGTTCTCAGGCTCTCATAAGTGAGCTAGAACAATCTCCTGTACCACCGGAAAAGTCCGAGAAGTTAAAGGAATTGGAATCAAGGCTAGATGCGCTCAAAAAAATTCCGGGTTTTGATCCAGACTTAGAAAACCTCAAGGCTAAGGTTCGCCAGCAAATTGAGGAAGAAATTAATCCTTTTATCTCTGATTCTATTTTGAATAAGACTACGGAGGAAATTATTCGTGCTGGGAATAATTTGGCAATTTGGCACACGCTTTCTCCTGATGATAAGGTCAAAATTTTTCCGCAGATCGTCCATAGGATCGCTGTCCACAACAGAGAAGTTAAAGAAGTTACTCTCAAGATTTGAAGTTTATTCTACTTTGCGATTATGAATACCCAAAAGATTTTTGATTTCAATAAACTTAGATGTGAAGTTGCTATGCAACAAGCTCTACAGGAATGGCAACCACAGCCTAAAACCTATGGTCTTGAATGTCCCAGATGCAATTCCACTCGGCTTGTGAAAATTGGTAGACCTGATGGAATACAAAAATATGTATGTCATGACTGCGATCGCACTTTTAAAGAAAGGCCAAAGTTTGTGTGTGAATGTTTAATCCCAGGAACTCAGGTAAAGTGCCAATCATGTCCTCAGTTTAAGGAATTTTTAGGTATAGTCAAGCAGCAAACAGATGAATTGCGTTCTTTGAGTTTTCAGGAGTTAGAAAACCTCAAGTCTTCTTATACTGTGGCTGAAACGCTTGATTAATATAATTACTCAAGTACAATTCATAACCAAATTGTTTGAAGTCGCTACATAACACCTAATTCTTTAACAGGGTTACATCTCCAGGGAAAATTTCTGCAACGCTACTACCTCTACCATTAAACTGCACATTACCCTATCTCAAGTGCTGTAGTCCTGTGGTTATCTCTTCAGTTCCCCTATCTCAACTACTTCTAAAATTTTGTTCTTTGTAAACATTCTACTCGCAAGCAATTGCTTGCAATGAACAAAAAAAAATTCAACTTTCGCTATCCTCAAATTAACAAATAACGGTGCTTATGGCTTACGAATCTTGGTCTCAAGTGGTAATTCGCACAGTTTTGGAATGGGAAAAACGTAAAGCCGAGCTAAACTCTTCCTCGGATATTCCAGAACAAGAAAAAACAAAGTCCAAAAACAAAACTGCATAGTAACGATGCTGGCGTTGCTGAATCAAGGGATGAATCGATTACTGTCTGTAGTTCATCCATAGCAGTATTGATCAGACTTCCCTCATCGTAGTGGGCGATCGCAATCTGTTCTTTGATGTCAAAAACTCTATTCTGCTTCTGTTCCCAATACCACCCTTTCATACAGAAGTGCGATCGCAAATTCAAATTCGATACTAGATAGGGTAATCATATCTCCCTCAGTATATGGATAGTAAAGCCACATTCTTCCCTCTCCCCGACAGTAGCGTTCGACGGAGATTGTTTCGGAATCTATCAATAAATATTCTTGTAAAGAAGGCATTTTCAGATAATTAGTGAATTTTTCGCCCCTATCTTTGCTGCTTGTACCAGGGGAGAGAACTTCGGCAATGATTTTTGGGTTTTGAATAAATTTCCGAGCATTGAGGTCTTGAGGATCGCAACTGACAACAACATCAGGATAATAGTAAGGACTTGTAGGCGTAACTTGGACTTTCACATCCGACACATTCACTCGGCAACCTCTAGCACTTAAATGTGGATATAAGGCTCTGTAGAAATTAAGTGCAATGTCATTGTGGGGAATTGTACCACCTGTCATCGCAAAAACTTCGCCGTTGACATATTCGTAGCGAAGGTCTTGCTGGGGTTCCCATGCGAGATATTCCTCGATGGTCATTTTTCGCGGTTGTTGGGAGGTGGCTACCATAGCAAGATTTTTCGAGTTTGTTTTGATTTTAGCTTGGAGGGTAGAGGGACAAGTATGAACTGCCTGAGTTTATCTTCTAGTAGCGCATGACCTTGGCTAAAATTCAGATGTATACCTGAAGTAGTTCTCACAACAAGGCTAGAAAGGGCGATCGCTATGACTTCAGCAACCAAAAAACTCACCCTAGAAGAATATCTCGCCTATGACGATGGGACAGATGCCAAATATGAGCTAGTAGATGGAGAACTAGTGGAAATGCCACCCGAAAGCGATCAAAATAACTTAATTCAATACTCCGGACAGTTTTGAGTTGAGCCAATCGACAAGAAAGCTATCGATCCATTAGGGTGCTGATTAGAAGAAACAAGCACAGGAACGATAGCTGTATGGAAATTATACAAAGCCTGGTGGAAAAAATGGGCGTTTTGGGCAAACCGGGAGTAAAGGTGATGACAACGCTGTTTGCAACGATATTAATTACATGTGGCAAGGTAAATTTTACCAACTTGAGTCGCTACAGCAGTTTGAGCGAGAAAACCTATCGACGACAGTTTCACAGACAGTTTGACTTCGCCCAGTTCAACGCAGAAATTATCAAAGCAGCAAACTCTTTACAGCACCAGATGATCGCCGTGATGGATTGCTCATTCATTGCCAAAAGTGGGAAAAAGACCTTTGGACTTGACCAATTTTACAATGGTAGTCACAATCGAGTCGAGAAAGGATTGGAAGTGTCCTTGGTGGCGGTGATAAATGTAGAAACTGAAGTGGGCTTTGGTCTGCTTGCTGAACAAACATTTGACCAAGGCTTCTGTCCAGAACTGACACGGATGGACTACTATCTTCACCACCTGGAAATTACTCAACCTCAATTACCTCCCCAAGTTCGCTATCTTGCTGTGGATGGAGCATATGCCAAGGAAGCATTTGTCACAGGGGTGAGGGCGCTCAAGCTCGATGTGATTAGTAAACTGCGCCGAGATGCGAATCTACGATATGTGTTTGAAGGTGAACAAAAAGCACGGGGAGCTAAACGTAAATATGATGGCAAAGTTGATCTAGCCGACCCTACTCGCTTGAGTTGGGTACGCGAACTGCAATCAGGGCTTGAACTCTACACATCTGTTGTATGGCACGTTTCACTCAAACGCAAGATACGCCTGGCTTATTTACTTGACCGCCGTCAGCCTCACAAACCGAGTTATGCTGTCTTATTCTCGACAGATATCAGCCAATCGCCAGACGAAATTTATCGTTTCTACAAACTGCGCTTTCAAATCGAATTCATCTTCCGTGATGCTAAACAGTTTACCGGACTGAGTGATTGTCAAGCCCGTGATGTTAAAAAACTTGATTTTCATTTCAATGTCAGTTTCACTGCCTTAAATCTTGCCAAGCTCGATGCTTATCGACAGCAGTCGGGTCAACAACCCTTTGTCTTTTCAATGGCCAGTGTCAAACGACGCTCTTTTAATGACCATTTGCTCGACACGTTTATTTCAAAGTTAGGCCTTTGTGCGACTGTAATTAAATCTCATCCTAACTACCAAAGCCTACGATCTTACGGCGTTATTGCTGCCTAATTTTGTCCGAAGTATTGCTATATCTGCTATCGATATTTCTGAAGTTTGTCCCTATAAAACTTATACGTCATAAAGATACAGAAATTGTGGTTACGGGCAATCGCACTCGCGTCCGCCTGCCAGATTTAATGATATTAACAGAGGAATTATTTGCAGCACTCGGAGGTGGACGGGCCACAATTACTCAGGATATGCCATCTCCAGCGCTGGTGGTTGAGGTCGTCTTTCCTGGTAAAGTTAATGAAGACCGAGACTATCGCTATAAGCGATCGGAGTATGCCGCACGGGGCATTTTGGAATATTGGATTATCGATCCTGGTAAGGAACAAGTTACAGTACTGAGGCTGGTAGACGGATTCTATGAAGAAGCTGTGTTTCAAGGGAGTAATTACATTGGTTCAGCTACTTTTCCTGATTTAAAACTGACCGCAGCGCAAGTTTTGACAGCAGGAGAAGGTTAGACATGAAATAGCTGGAGATAGGTTCCAAATCTTAAATAAGGACTGGGGAACAGAATCACCTATCTTTCAAATGGCGGTGGGGAAATTATCCGCTTTATTGGTCGTTACGGATAATTTAGGAGCATATTCATCTAAAATTGTCAATGGCTGTATCCTGTGCATTTTCGATATGCTGGATCTAGAAAAGCAGTTAGCAAATTTGCTGGGAGATATGTTTGACAAAGATCAACTTTCCTTTATGTATCTGGTTAAAACAGCACCGTATGGTTGTTAGCGGTATACTACTGGCGATCGCTATTACAGGCTGTAATAATTCTGGCAAATCGCAACTATCTTCTGTGAATAGCCCATCGGTTGCCCATATATCAGATACGTCTAGTCCAACTTCCTCACCAGTCTCTCCCACACCAAACACTGCTGATAGCCAGCTTGAGCAAGAAACAGTTCGAGTAATTCGTGACTATTACAGTGCGATCGCTCGTCACGACTATAAACAAGCCTACTCAGCTTGGGCAGGAGATGGCGCGGCTAGCCAACAATCATTTGAGCAGTTTCAGCAGGGTTTTGCTAACACCGCATCTGTTGCTGTAGAGGTTGGAGAACCCGGTAGATTAGAAGGGGCAGCAGGTTCACTGTACATTAATATTCCGGTTACTGTTACTGCCGTCACTACTAATGGAACGCCGCAGCGATTTCGCGGTAGCTATGTTTTACGGCGAGTTAATAATGTTCCTGGCTCAACTCCAAAGCAGCGTCAATGGCATATATACTCAGCAAAGATTACTCCAGTTAATTAGGGAACTCCAAAAAATGGCATTGCTGAATCAGGGGATAAATTGTGATGTATTGAAATTTTAAACTCCTTATTCTCTTTGCGTCTCTGCGTGAGATAAACCATTCCGCAAATATGCAACGCCTTATTAGCAAAAGCCCTTATAACGCGTGCCTTCGCAATCAATGATTCTATAGATGCGTTATTTATTGCTCCAAGTGCGATCGCACTTGGGCGTTTTTGTATGTCCTCAGTTAATTCAAACTTATCCTTTATACCTATAATTTCAATTCAGATAGGTATTGCAGCATCTTCTGATACATTTCTTCTTTTCCTTGTTGCTGATATAAATCAGCAGCTTGATGAACGTTCTTAACTGCTGCCTGGTTTTTACCTAGCTGGGCGTAGCAAATCCCTTTAGTGTAATACGCATCAGCGTAGGCTGGGACTGCGGCAACTACTTTATCAAAATCCTCTATTGCTGCCTGATAAATTTTTAAGTAGGTGTAGGTAAGCCCCCGGTTATAATAGGCAGCAGTATATTCCGAATTAAGTTGAATTGCTTGGTTGAAGTCTTTTAAAGCTGCTGAATAAGCTTTCTCTTTTAGCTTTGCTGCACCTTGGTTGTTCAACTGTTTAGAGCATTGTGGATTCCATACATATTTTTGACAAGTTTGGTAGGCAATTTCTACATCACTACCACTTTCAGGATTATAAAAGACGGGATGGTAACGTAATCTGTTGCAGCAAACTTGCAACCACTCTTGCCAGCCACAGCGCCACAAACGCACTGTTCCATCAAGGCTACCACTGGCAATCAGTTTACCATCGACGCTAAAGGCTACGGAATTTACCCAATACTCATGCCCGTACCAAGGTTGACCGATGGAGTTACCTTCCATATCCCACAAGCGGACTGTCGAATCATTGCTAGCGCTGACAATCCACTTACCATCAGGGCTAAACGCTACAGAATTCACTTCTTTTTCATGTCCGCGCCAAGGTTGACCGATGGAGTTACCTTCCATATCCCACAAGCGGACTGTTGAATCATTGCTGGCACTGACAATCAATTTACCATCCGGACTAAAGGCGACACAATTGACTTCTTTTTCATGTCCGCGCCAAGGTTGACCGATGGAGTTACCTTCCATATCCCACAAGCGGACTGTTGAATCATTGCTAGCACTGACAATCCACTTACCATTAGGGCTAAAGGCGACAGAATTGACTTCTTTTTCATGCCCGCGCCAAGGTTGACCGATGGAGTTACCTTCCATATCCCACAAGCGGACTGTTGAATCATTGCTGGCACTAATAATCCAGTTGCCATCTGGGCTAAAGGCGACAGAATTGACTTCTTTTTCATGCCCACGCCAAGGTTGACCGATGGAGTTACCTTCCATATCCCACAAGCGGACTGTTGAATCATTGCTGGCACTGACAATCCACTTCCCATCCGGGCTAAAGGCGACAGAATTGACTTCTTTTTCATGCCCGCGCCAAGGTTGACCGACGGAGTTACCTTCCATATCCCACAAGCGGACTGTCGAATCATTGCTGGCACTAATAATCCAGTTGCCATCTGGGCTAAAGGCGACAGAATTGACCCAATTCTCATATTTGCGCTGCGATCGCCCGATGACCCGTTCTTGTAGTATTTGATCTAGCTCCCACAAACGCACAGTTTTATCGCCACCACTGATAATCAGCTTGCCATCGGGACTAAATGCTAGGGAATTAACCTGTCCTTCATGTCCGCGCCAAGGTTGAGTTATGGGGTTGCCATCAATATCCCACAAACGTATTGTGCGATCGCAGCTACCGCTAACAATAAACTTACCATCAGGGCTAAACGTTACAGAATTTACACGTCCTTCATGCCCGCGCCAAGGTTGACCGATGGGATTACCTTGGATGTCCCACAACCGCACTGTAGAATCACTACTGCCACTGACAATAAACTTGCCATCAGGGCTAAAGGCGACGCAAATAATTTTTGCCTCATGTCTGTGCCAGGGTTGAGTAATGGCGTTACCTTCTAGATCCCACAAACACACCGTCCCGTCAAAACCAACACTGATAATACCATCGCCATTTGGACTAAAGGTAACGGAAATAACTCCTTCCTTGTGTCCGCACCAAGGTTGAGTAATGGCGTTACCTTGTAAATTCCATAAACACACCGTTCCGTCAAAACCAATACTAATAATGCAATTGCCATTGGGGTTAAAGGCGACGGAAATCACTCCTTCCTCATGTCCCTGCCACGGTTGAGTAATGAGATTACCTTGTAGATCCCATAAACACAAAATTCCGTCAATACTGCCACTAACAATAAACCTGGCATCAGGACTAAAGGCTAGACAATTAACCTCTTGCTCGTGTCCCAACAAAAATTGAGCAGTGGGATTGCCAATAATATTCCACAAGCATATCGTAGAATCGGTACTGCCACTGGCAATAAACTTGCCATCAGGACTAAAGGCTAGACAATTAACCTCTTGCTCGTGTCCGCGCAAGCTATTTGCTTCTGTGGGCGTGTTCGTTGCTTCCTTTAAGCTTCCCAAAACATGAGCTAGAACCTGGTTTGGGTATTTCTCTAAATTCTCACCCATTGTTTGAATTGCCAGCACCAAACCCTCTAGCGGTTGAACGGGAAGTAAATTTAAAACCCTGGCGGATTGTTCGCGCAGTTTTAATTCAGTCAGTGCAAGGTTTAACTTTTGAATTTCTTGTTCCTTTTCTCTCAAATGGGTATCGTAGCATCCAACACTAGGATGAATCAATTGATTAGTTTGTTTGTTTAAATAACCAAATATTTGCTCTTTTATTTCTTTATAAGTCTTTATTTTCAGAACCCGGTTTTGAAGATTTTCGCTTTTCCACAGTAAATCCAGAGCATATTCCAGAAGTGGTAAAGAATCATCTTCTTGGTGAAAATCATGAATAATTTGCTTAATTAGTCCTGGTTCAAAGGTAACGCCATTTTTAGCAGCAGGTTTAGCGATCGCTAACTTTAATTCATCATCGCTCATTCTAGTGAGAATACAACTATAGCGGTCGTGGAGCTTCGCAAGTTGCGGATACTCACTAAATCTATCCAAAAAATTAGATCGCATCGTTAAAATAATTTTGACAGAGCTATCCTGCTGCCGGATCAGTTGCAAGAGACTAGCAACAAATTTGTCACGTTCCGGTTTTTGAGTTTCTGTAAACAGTTCTTCAAATTGGTCAATAAAAATTAGAACGTACTGATAATCTTGTTTGATAAATCTGACAATTTCAATTAGAGTATCTTCTCTGATTTCTCGACTGCTATCCGCTATTTCTGATTGTTTTTCAGAGTTGAAATTGAGACTATCATAAAGAGATTTGAAAGGATTTTTATTTGGTTGAAACGTTATGCTAATTAAGGAATCATGACGAAATACTAAATAAGGAATTACACCTGCTAGAATCAATGATGATTTGCCACTGGATGCTGCTCCCAAAAGTAAGATTACATCATCTTGTTTTAAGCGATCGCTAATCTCAGCGATCCACTTCTCCCGACCAAAAAATTTGTCTTTGTCTTGAATTTCAAAAGTTTTTAGTCCTAAGTAGGGAGAGTCTATTTTAAGTGGACGACGATAAATGTCCTCAGACTTACTATCAGAAAACAAGTTGTATTCAGAAATATATTGGACATGAGAGCCAATATTTATATCGCCTTCAGAACTGTTAACCATCTTATCTCCTTACCTTTGGACACCCCTGGCTAAATCTTTCCCTCAGTTATAGTTCCTCGGCTAATCTTTGTAAGTACCTCAACAAAATTAATTATCTTCTACTATAAATATCCTTTATTCAGCAATATTACTTAAGTCACTTTCAGAAATATGTAGTAAATTTGTCCTAAAATGCCCTAAATGACAAACGGGATGGAACTTTTTGATAACCTACACCTTGCTATGTTTAGCGGCAAAGGTGGAGTCGGAAAAACAACAATCTCCTGCTCCTTTGCATGTCGTTGGGCGCAGAAATTTGTCAACGAGCAGATTCTTTTAATCTCAACCGATCCGGCTCACTCTCTTGGAGATGTCTTACAAGTTAGCGTTGATGACATTCCTCGTCCGATAGCGGGACTACCTAATCTACTAGTAAGGGCGTTGGATGCAAAGCTTTTACTACAAAAGTTTAAAGAACGTTACGGTCAGGTTTTAGAACTTTTAGTGGAGCGCGGTAGTTTTGTTGAGGGAGAAGACTTGCATCCAGTTTGGGATTTAAATTGGCCTGGACTGGACGAGTTGATGGGTTTGTTAGAGATCCAACGCCTTTTCAACGAACAGCAGGTAGATCGAGTAGTAGTGGATATGGCTCCTAGCGGTCATACTCTCAACTTGTTTGGCTTGATGGATTTTTTAGACACTTTCCTGCACTCTCTCGAACTGTTTCAAGAAAAGCATCGGTATATTAGTAAAACCTTTGCGGGGAGTTACACAAGCGATCGCGCCGACGATTTTTTGCATACCCTGAAAGCTGAACTATCACAAGGTCGTCGTCTGCTTCAAGATCCTAAGCATACAGCTTGTTTGTTAGTTGCGATCGCCGAACCAATGAGTTGGTTGGAGTCAAAACGATTCCTAGAAGCCTTACAAACCATGCAGGTTCCTTGCGGAGGATTGTTTGTCAACCAAGTCCTTGCCAGTGCAACTGACCCAGATCGTTACCAAGAACAACAACCACTTATCGGTCAGTATACGGATCTTGCTAACGGAAAGCCGATTTTTATCGTACCGCAGCAAGATCAGGAGCCTTTAGGGATTCTAGCCCTGAGCCATCTGATCGACCAAATCCATGTTCCTCAGTTGGAACCGCTATTTCCTATCGATCTACTCCCAGTTCAATGGCCGGAAACAATTCCTCCTAGCTTTGGAGATTTTCTCACCCAAGATCGTCGCCTGTTACTAATTGGCGGTAAAGGTGGAGTAGGCAAGACCACAGTAGCAGCTGCGATTGGTTGGGCGATGGCTCAAAAACATCCCGATCGCAAAATTCGCATGGTTTCTATCGATCCAGCCCACTCCTTGGGTGATGCCTTTGGTCTGAGTTTTGGACACGAACCATATCAAATAACTGCCAATCTTCGAGGTCAGGAAGTAGATAGCGATCGCCTTCTGGAGCAATTCAGAGCCGATTACCTGTGGGAACTGGCCGAAATGATGAGTGGCGAAACCCAAACCAGCGACGCTATTGAAATGGCATACTCTCCTGTAGCTTGGCGCAAAATTGTCGAGCAAGCTTTACCAGGGATTGATGAAATGCTTTCCCTGTTAACAGTAATGGAATTGCTAGAGCAACAAGAAGAAGACTTGATTATTTTAGACACTGCTCCTACAGGACATCTTCTGCGTTTTCTAGAAATGCCAACTGCACTAGCAGACTGGCTAGCTTGGATTTTCAAACTCTGGATTAAGTATCAAAATGTCCTTGGTCGTACAGAGTTCATGGGGCGTTTACGAACTTTGCGACAGCGCGTAGTCAAAGCCCAAAAAGTGCTAAAAGACCCACAACAAGCAGAGTTCATCGGCGTTACACTTAACCAAGCTAGCGTACTTGCCGAACAACAACGCCTATTCAAATCTCTGCAAGAAATAGGTGTAAGCCAGAATTACCTTGTTCTCAACCGCTTTACTTCTACAGCAACCATTAATTGCGATTTTCCAGGTTTGACAATGGTTCGCTTACCAGTGCTACCTCGCTCAGTTCAGCCTTTAGAACGCATCCAAGCAGCCGCCGGCTGTTTATTTTAACTGCTAATTAGACTCAATACTTTCATACTCAGAGAGAAATTTATTATGCATCGCACTCCAAATCGCGGACAAATTCAAGCCAAACTTAGCTCCATGCCTCCTCAACGTTCTCAAGCAAGAGTTTACTTAAATGCTTACAAAATGATGGTAGAAAAGGAACGTTTAGAGCAGGAACTACAGAAACTCGAAGCACGCCGACATCAGATTCAGCAGCGTCTTGCTATTTTAAATAGTCAAATCATTGCAGAAGAGGACATCACCCATCAGCAAGCAAATACTGACTTAGAGGACAATACACCCAAATTCAACACCATAACATTGGAATACTAAGTACTAAGATTTCATCTGCCAATGCTCGTCAACTTCCTTGCGAGGTCGATGCTAGTTCAATAGAAAAGTATGAGTTAGTTTTATCACATCCACACAAAGCCATAAGACATATAATATTCCGCTTTACCCGTCACAAATAGCCTACAATGTCCAACACATAAGTTCTCGGCGAGCGGGTGCAAGCGGATTGTTCGACTGTTACCTCAATTTAGAATGAAGCGCCAACTTGATATTAAGTTATTGCTCAATCTGCTTTGTCCCATCTCCACAAGTTTTTTCATTAGAGGGCGGAGATATAGATTGAGAGCCAGTTTGTTTTGCTCTACACAAAATAGTTCGGACATAAGGTCTGCCTTCTGCATCTTTAAACGCGAAAGCCCCTCCGACTATGCTCTGATAGTATGGTTTCTCAGACAATGCATAGCTAAATGCTAAATTTGGCTGTATGTCAGTCTTATAGGTAAATTCTGTGCCACCTGGTTTAATAGGAAGATTTTGTTTTTCAATGACGTTTGCAGAAAATCTATTGGTTTCTATGTAGTAATCTATTTGAGCACGATTCATTAATTCAATGTTAGCTTCTGCTAACTTTTGAACCTGCGAATTTGAGGCTGAACAGGAACTAATGTTGACAGACACTAGAACTAGAAAAACTTGTACAGTGATGCTTTTAGAATTGGAGTTTTGAAGAAACTTCATTTATTGAACTTAAATACAATAATTGTGGAAATGACCGCTCATTCTCATGGTGTTCATAAATTAGAATTCCCTAGAATACTACCTTTATTTCATCTACTAGCAAAAATTGCTCTGAATAAGCTTTACTAGGCAGAGAACTGCAAGGGAGGATAGCATGTTCTGCGGCGATCGCAATTGGGGAGAGTAAGCCCCGACCGCGCAATAGAGATACACAGCATTAGCTGTCTGTTACCTTTATCATTAGTACATTTACAGTGGACAAATTTTGTTGTTTCTTACCATTGCTTTCTTTTAGTGCGATCGCCATCTTTTATAGATTACATAAAACGTAGACACCCAGAGGGTAGTAGAACCCACCAAATGATATTGAAAATACAGTAAGTTTATCAACACAATATCTACTTAAATAAAAGTAACATCACTCTGGAGTCAGGAAATGCGATCGCATCCATTACGAGTAATCATTTAACAAGCATTGGAGAATCGATATCTAAAAGCCAATTTTCATCAACAAACTCCAAATTTTCATCGTAAATAAGAACTAATTCGCCCGAGCCTTGTCATATTTATGTGAGTTTAATGTTCTGTTACCAAACCAGGGAAGCGCAATATAATTCAAATGTTTACAAGTTGATAAGTGAGATTGTAAACAAGTAGAAAGTACACTGTTGGATCAGTAATTTATCATTAAGCTGGGAAAGAATTAACCGAAATGGACAATTATGACAATTTGTTGCGGGTCAAAACTCCTTCCTCTCTGCGCCTCTGCGTGAAAAAATCATCCCGCCTTTGTGCAACGCCCTATTCCCTATTCTCTTTTCCCTGCTTTTCTGCTTCCAGAATCGCTAATAAAAGAGCTTCTTCCTGAATTTCAAACTCTTCTTCCGCAATTTCTCCCATATCAAAAGCAAGTTGCAGTGCTAGAAGCTGCTTGCTGAGATTTTCTTTATCATCAATTTCAGTACTTGCTTGTTCTAAAATTTTTTCCCCAAGCCACGTTACCCCCATTAATGGACCGGTAATTGGTAATAGTAAGAAACGCAGAACCATATTAATTTTTACTTGTGTAGATTTATTAAAGCTGTCTCGCAAGACCGTAATCATGCTGATGACAGAAATATTAAACATTACTTAGTCTTATGTTGATGCCAAAAAGCGTGGGATTTGAGTCCAGTTAAAGCTTATTGACATCAGTATTTGATATCTTCAATATGTGTGTAAAAAATTACTTTTACAGAAATTCCTATAGAGGAGGTACTTAGAGTTTGACAACAGTATTAAATGCATCTCCCCAACGATTTGTCAATACCCCTGCTATTCAACGCATCGCTCAACGTGCTTTGCGCTATCTACAGTCAGGTTTTTCGGTACATTTACGTGGCTCGGCCGGAGTCGGAAAAACTACTCTGGCAATGCATCTAGCTGATTTGCTCAATCAGCCTATCATCCTCTTATTTGGAGATGATGAGTTTAAAACCTCAGACTTGATTGGTAATCAGTTAGGTTACACCCGCAAAAAGGTTGTCGATAACTTCATCCACAGCGTTGTCAAAGTTGAGGATGAACTCCGACAACACTGGGTTGATGCCCGATTAACTCTAGCTTGTAAAGAAGGATTTACGCTGGTTTACGACGAATTCAATCGATCGCACCCGGAGGTAAATAACGTTTTACTCTCAGTACTTGAAGAGAGGTTGTTAGTATTACCAACAAACCAACATCGAGCCGAGTATATCCGGGTTCATCCTCAGTTTCGGGCAATCTTAACATCAAATCCTCAAGAGTATTGTGGAGTCCATGCAACTCAAGATGCTTTGATGGATCGTGTTATCACCATCGATATGCCTCCACCTGATGAACTAACTCAGCAGGAGATTGTAATTCAGAAAACAGGCATAGATTCTGAGAAAGCAGACAAAATCGTTCGCTTAGTGCGAATGTTTTGGAGTCGCTCTGGCTCTGGACAAGGCGGCGGCTTACGTTCCTGTCTGATGATTGCTCGAATCTGCCACGAACACGAAATCTCTGTAAACTTTGAAGAGCCTAACTTCCAAGATATTTGTGCCGATATCCTGCTTACTCGCACGAATCAAACTCGTATGGAAGCAACTCGGCTACTGGAAGAGGTTTTGCGTGAATTGTATCGTAGTACAAATACTCAATCTCAGCCGGCAGAAGAGATAATACCAGACAGTCAAAATCAGATTGTATTGGAACAACGAGTACCTTACGAGTATGAAGTCTATAACTACCTGTGTAAGTCTCCAGGAAGGCGTTTCTCTGATTTGGCAGCAGAATTAGGGATCGATCGCAGTCAAATTGTGGCTGCACTCAAGTCTCTCAGAGAGCAGGGAGTATTATTGCAAATGCAGGGTAATACTGAACTGCCAAACATATCACAAGTGGCTTTTGATTCTGGCCATTTAATAAACAAATGAGTACTAATACTAACCGGGGAGTTATCACAGCAACTCAAGGTTCTACCTTGGCAGATATTCTCGAACGGGTTCTGGATAAAGGCATTGTTATTGCAGGAGATATTTCTGTTTCCGTCGGCTCCACAGAATTGCTCAACATCCGAATTCGTTTGTTGATTTCTTCTGTTGATAAAGCCAAAGAGATTGGAATTAACTGGTGGGAGGGCGATCCATATCTTAATAGTCAAACTCGCACCTTATTAACAACTAATCAACAACTTCAAGAGCGTGTTGCCAGTCTAGAAACAGAACTGCGATCGCTCAAAGCACTAAATCCTCTTAATCATCAGAATGCAGGCGATTAGCAAATCCAAAGGTTCCGATTCCGGTTTAGCACCGTTGTTACTGACGGTTGTTGAACTGATACGCCAACTCATGGAAGCTCAGGTAATCCGGCGCATGGATGCTGGCAACCTCAGCGACTCTGAGTTAGATCGAGCTGCCGAAAGCCTGCAACAGCTTGAAAAACAGGTTGTTAAGCTTTGCGAGATATTTGATATTGACCCAGCCGAGCTAAATATCAATTTGGGTGAAATAGGAACTTTACTTCCCCAATCTGGAGGATATTACCCTGGCGAAACCTCTAGTCAACCCTCTATTCTAGAACTCCTCGATCGCCTATTAAATACGGGTGTGGTAGTTGAAGGTGACTTGGACTTAGGACTGGCTCAATTAAACTTAGTTCATGCCAAGTTAAGATTAGTACTCACTTCTAAACCCCTGTAACTTTTTTATCTACATTCTTATTGGTAATACATTCTTATGAGTTATGGCTTTTACATTTATGGAATTTTGACCTTGCCTGCTCCGCAAGATTTAAATTTAGAGGGTTTAGATCGGCAACCCGTACAAATTAAAATTTTGGATGATTTTGCAGTCATCTACTCCGAAGCACAACAAGAGCGTTATTTAGCAAGCCGTCGTAACCTGCTAAATCATGAGAAAGTCCTTGAAGAAATCATGCAAGCAGGCGATGTCTACGACGGGCTACGCCAACGCAATTTACTTCCTGTACAATTTGGACTTTTGGTTGCAAGCTGGGAAACGTTTTCACAACAATTAATTCGTCCTCATCAAGAAGAATTGACGCAATTGCTTGCGAAATTATCAGGTCGCCGAGAAGTTAGTGTCAAAGTTTTTTGGGATACCGAGGCAGAAATTCAGGGGTTGTTAGCAGAAAATCCAGATATCAAAACCGAAAGAGATAAGCTAGCAGGTCAACCTCTGAATATAGAGCAGGTAATCCAAATAGGACAAGCCATCGAACAGGGAATGAGCGATCGCAAACAAGGCATCATAAATTTATTTCAAGGCACACTCAACTCTATTGCGATCGATGTGGTGGAAAATAATCCCCAAATGGACACAATGATTTACAACGCCGCCTACCTAATTCCTTGGGAAGCAGAATCACAATTTAGCGAACAAGTTGAAGCACTCGATCGCCAATTTGAAGAACGTTTGCGAATTCGCTACAACAACTTTACTGCACCCTTTAACTTTGCTCGTCTGCGATTATTCAGTTCCAACTAAACAGCAATAAAAATTGAAAATCAAAAGACCTCTTGCACCAATCAGATTATGACTACTAAACAGCTAATTTCTCTCTAACTCTCTGCGCCTCTGCGCGCGCCACTTGCTTCAAGTCGGGAAACCCGCCCAACGCAGTGGCTTCTCTGCGTGAGGTAAAAAATTCTTCTTTTCAACATTCGTGCAACAAGCCTATCGAAATTAAATCTTTCTCTATCTTTTATTTAACTAAAATCAATGGACGACATATTTAAAGGATTTGAACAGCTACTAGAAATCGCCAAAGCATTAGAAGAAAAAGCAGAGAAAGGCGAGTTAAAAACTTCTATTCAAATTCGCTCTCATAATCTCAGTAGCATTCCCCGACAAGGCAATATTCCAAGACAAAATAATTCCAGCCGAGTCCGATCCAATTCCACCGATGCAGCAACACCAATGGATGATGCTGAAGTCACCCCCCCATCACCTCGG
This sequence comes from Calothrix sp. NIES-2098, assembly GCF_963875125.1. Classification (NCBI taxonomy): domain Bacteria; kingdom Bacillati; phylum Cyanobacteriota; class Cyanophyceae; order Nostocales; family Calotrichaceae; genus Calothrix; species Calothrix sp. NIES-2098. The sequence continues at coordinate 4,097,275 of NZ_CAWNKJ010000001.1, read as the reverse complement.
ACAAACTCAAAAACTTCTTGGCAAAATGTCGGCGGCTTAGGTGATGTTCTCAAAGAAATCAGAGAGTTAGTCGAAATTCCCCTAAAACGTCCAGATTTATTAGCAAAATTAGGCTTAGAGCCTCCGCGTGGGGTTTTGCTAGTTGGCCCGCCCGGTACAGGAAAAACTTTAACAGCCCGTGTTTTGGCAGAAGAGTTAGAGTTAAACTACATTGCCATCAATGGCCCAGAGGTGATGAGCAAGTATTACGGGGAAGCAGAAGCACGTTTGCGAAGCATTTTTGAGAAAGCAACTCGTTCTGCTCCCTGTCTGATATTTATTGATGAAATTGACAGTCTCGCCCCAGATCGCAGCCAAGTAGAAGGTGAAGTTGAAAAAAGACTAGTGGCGCAGTTGCTTGGGTTAATGGATGGGTTTGCCAAAACCGAAGGCGTACTCGTACTAGCAGCAACAAATCGTCCCGATTACCTCGATCCGGCCCTGCGTCGTCCGGGACGCTTTGATCGCGAAGTTCATTTTCGAGTTCCCGATCGCAATGGACGATTGGAAATTCTCACGATTTTAACAAGTGCTATGCCGTTGGAGACTGCGGTTGATTTAGGAGCGATCGCCGATTTAGCTGTCGGTTTTGTTGGTGCAGATATCAAAGCTCTTTGTCAAAAAGCAGCCTACATTGCCCTTCGTCGTCAAGTCCCCTCGCTCAACAGTGCCATTCCTGAGAACATGACTATCGTACAGCAGGATTTTCTTGAAGCAATTAAGGAGATAAAACCCTCAGTTCTCAGGGATGTAGCAGTTGAAGTACCAAGTGTCAGTTGGGATGACATTGGTGGATTGGATGATGTGAAACAAAAACTTCAAGAATCTGTAGAGGGGGCACTCCTCTATCCCGAACTATACGAGCAAACCAAAGCCAAGCCTCCTCGTGGGATTCTGTTGTGGGGGCCGCCGGGAACGGGAAAAACATTACTTGCAAAAGCAATCGCTTCCCAGGCTAGAGCCAACTTTATTGCTGTGAATGGCCCGGAATTACTCAGCCGATGGGTAGGTGCCGCAGAACAGGCAGTTAGAGAACTCTTTCGCAAAGCTCGGCAAGCAGCTCCTTGCGTTGTGTTTATAGATGAAATTGATACCCTGGCACCAGCACGGGGACGATTCACTGGTGATTCTGGAGTTAGCGATCGCGTTGTCGGTCAACTGCTCACCGAATTGGATGGGTTGCATGAATGCCCGAAAGTATTGTTAGTCGGAGCAACCAATCGTCCAGAAACCCTCGATCCTGCCTTGCTTAGAGCCGGAAGATTGGACTTACAAATAAAAATCGATCTCCCAGATCGAGCCAGCCGATTAGCGATTTTACGAGTTCACAATCTAGATCGCCCCTTGGTTGATGTCGATTTGGAAACCTGGGCGACAGTTACCGAGGGTTGGAATGGCGCAGACTTGGCTTTGTTGAGCAATCAAGCTGCTTTAAGCGCAATTCGTCGATACCGCGCCCAGGGATTGAGCGACTCCAGCCTGATTCAGATTACAAATGATGATTTCCAAGTTACATATCAGATGCTTGCCAATCAGCATCAATCTGAATAGTGATTCATCGCATTGAAGGCTTATAGATCCCCGATTTCTTTAAGAAATCGGGGATCTGAACACCCCCAACCCATCGAAAATTTATGTCAATATATGCCTATGCTCTTCTAGTACCGATCGCATCACCGCTTGTTCTCCCTGTAGGGATGGAAAAAAATACCGAACTCGTTTACTCTTCTGGTTTAGCCGCGATCGTAGAGCCGGAAATCTCATTGGAGGCTATACAAGCAACAGATGAGCGTTTACTTCAAGCTGTATTAACCCACGATCGCGTGATTCGAGAAATTTTTCAACAAACTCCCCTTCTTCCCCTACGCTTTGGCAACGGTTTTAACTCTGTTGAAACACTCCTGAATCATCTAGAAAAGCACCAACAGCAATATCTACAAACCCTAACCCACCTAGCAGAAAAAGTTGAGTACACTTTAAAAGCTACACCTTGTAATTTGCTTGATGATGCTGACACTATTGATGCTAGAGGGAAAGCCTATTTATTAGCTAAAAAGCAACGCTACCAAACACAGCAAGCATTTCAAGCACAACAATGCGAACAGTGGGAATTCTTGAACCAGTTAATTCTCAAAACATATACAGATGTTATCTGTGAAACTCGACAGCCAGATGTGCGGCAAATCCACTTTTTAGCACAACGCAACGATTCAACGCTCAGTAAGCAGCAGTTTTCTCTTTGGCAACTACAATGCTCACATTGGCAATTAGCATTAAGCGAGTCTCTGCCACCCTATCATTTTCTCAAAAATAATATCATATAAATTCAGAAAAAACAATATTTAAAACTTTCCAAGGAAAAATCAAGACGAGATGATTTTTTCTGAATTTTTTTGTATAAAAAAATGTTGTTAAGTTTTAATTATTTTTTTCTGATTTGCTATTTAGCTTATATTTTTGGGAAAACTAAATCCAGGAAGAATAAAACACATTGTGTAAGTTTTACCTACTGCTCGATCTGAGCAAGATTAAACCAATAATTAGATTTATGTGAGGACAATAAAATGGCTGTTGAGAAAGTTAACTCATCTTCAAGTCTGGCTGAAGTTATTGACCGCATTTTAGACAAAGGAATTGTAGTTGATGCTTGGGTGCGTGTTTCTTTAGTTGGTATTGAACTTTTAGCAGTTGAAGCTCGGATTGTGATTGCTTCAGTTGAAACTTACTTAAGATATGCCGAAGCAGTTGGTTTAACATCTCAGGCTGCTGTTCCATCTGCTGCTTAACACTACATTAAATAAGGGAGTCTTCATGGCTCCCATTTAATGTTTTTAGTTAACAAAATAGGAGATTTCATCTGATGGCTCTCAAAAATTTATGGGAACAAGAGCGACAAGAGCGATTGCAAATAACTGCTGAACGCCGTCAACAAGTTAACCAGTGGAAACAGCTAACTCAACAAGAATTGCAGCTGCAAGCAGATGTGCTTCATCAAGAATTGAGCAGTTCTGTTACTAGCCTTCACAACAACAGAAAGTTACAACAGCAGCAATTTCAACAAGAGATTGTAGAGCGGCAATTGGAAATATTGCAAATAAAAACAGATGTCTGCCAACGCCAGCAAGAATACCGCCAACAGCGGGCAGCAAAGGCTCAGGCATTATTCCAAGATTTGCAAAATTTCCGGGCAATTTTACATAAAAATGTCTGGGGCGATGTCTCCGACGGGCTGTGCCTACGCACTCATGAACAAGTAGTTGCCCCGCCTCCTGCTAAAACAGAGAAAATAGTGGCAACGGTTCCAAAATGGTCAATATCTCGTTCTGGAATTAAAGCCACTGGTTTTCGTCCTTCAGTCAATACCATGACTAAGAAAGTGCCTGCCTTAAATGCAGATAATAAATCTAAAGTGCAGCAATATATTCAGCAAGCTGAAGGAGCAACTCTAATAGAAATTGAAGAGGTGATAGGCTTAAGCCGGGTACAAACGATAGATATCTTGCGCTCCTTAATCAAACAAGGAGTACTAGAACAACGCGATCGCCAATACTTTATTCGGCAATCAGCAATTTCTTGACAAACTTGATTCAAGCTGACTTTTTATATTTGCACACTAGCAGAATGCCATCGCTTGTGTCTTTTGCCTGAAGCAGACATAGTACGCAATCGATAAGCATTAAAGCTGGTCTATGCTTTGTAGTATTCAACATTTCCATCTTTTCAAAGTCTGTATTGCAACTATATCTATACCAGCAATATTTTCAGTATATATGACATTGTGAAAGTAATATATATAACTTATTGCTAATTAGAAAAAGAGCTTAAATCTTTGTTCGAGCTTCTGGCTTTGAACTTTAAAAATATTCGGATTGGAAATAACAAGTTGGGGTAGATAGATCGAGGTTTTGAACTGTGCTATTGGCGATCGCATGATGAGCTTAATAAGCTGGATTGTTTAGGGAATTCTAATGTAGATGCAAAACTCAAGATATATGAGGAGGTGCGATCCATTGTGAAACAATTGATCGAGCAACTTCAAACTAAACTATTCACAGGCAGGCTGAATCTTGGAGCCAGGGACGGGCCGACTTGGACGCTATATTTTCGTTTAGGACGATTAATTTGGCAGGCAGGCGGTTCTAATGCCGATGAGCGATGGCGACGATACTTGTCGCAATACTTTCCTAATCTGGATGTAACAAAGTTGGAGGGGCTTGTCTCTCCCCAGGAAAATTATCGCGAGTATTGCATTCTTGCTAAATTGCGAGAACAAAAATTAATCGAACAACAACAACTTGTTAGCCTGATTACAAGCTTAATAGCTGAAGTTCTGTTTGATATAATCCAGTTCGTTGAAGCCAAAAGAAATAGCAACAATCCAGCAGAAAAATTGTCATATACTACAGTTGTTGGTGAAGTTCCTGGGTTTCTCCTAGCTGTAATACCAACTGAGGAAGTATGGAAACAGGCTACACAAGCCTGGCAAGAATGGCGAGATGCAGGATTAGCTACTTACTCGCCCAATTTATATCCTGTCATTCAAAAACTTGAGCTACTCCAAGGACAAGCATCCTCTAAACTGATTATTTCTCTAGTTGATGGCACAAAAACTTTACGAGGTCTAGGGCAAAAAATCGGCCGGGATGCCTTAGCTTTGACTCGGGTATTGATGCCATTGGTAAAAGCAGGAGCGATCGCTTTTTCACCCACCCCAAGCCCCAGAAAGGTTGGAATTAGTCAAGAAACTGGCAACCCGTCCAGTGCAGTTAACAATCCTAATTCTTCACCGAAGATAGAAGAAAACACTGTTATACAAACTGCCCCTCCAGCGACTAACAAACAAATTGTCAGTCCATCCAGTGCAGTTAATCATCCCAATTCTTCACAGAAGACAGAAGAAAACACTGTTATACAAACTGCTCCTTCAGCGACTAACAAACAAATTGTCAGTCCGTCCAGTGCAGTTAATCATCCCAATTCTTCACGGAAGACACAAGAGAACACTGTGATACAAACTGCCCCCCCAGCGGCGAGCAAAGCAATTATAGATGTCTCAAGACCTTTAGTAGCCTGTGTAGATGATAGTCCAACGATCTGTCGCAGTTTAGAGGAAATTCTCAGCCAACATGGTTATCGCTTTGTTGGCATTCAAGACTCTTTGACGGCAGTTTTAAAGCTAATTAAAAGCAAGCCCGACTTCATTTTTTTGGATCTTTTGATGCCAAAAGTTAATGGCTATGAAATTTGTGCTCAAATCCGTAAAACTCCAAGTCTCAAAGATGTGCCAGTTGTCATCTTAACGGGGAAAGATGGAATAGTAGATCGGATGCGAACAAAATTAGTAGGGGCAACTGACTTTTTGGGTAAACCCGTAGAGTCAGAAAAAGTACTCAATATGCTGCACAAGTATTTAACCGTTTAGGTTAGACAAATCCGAATTTCAATCTCTTTCTCTGCGTCTGGGCATGAGACAAAAAAATATTTATATAGCAACAGTCAACGTGGTTAGGACATTAACAGATGAAAAAAGTTCTATTAGTTGAAGATAGCCTCACAGAATCCGAAAAGATGACACGTTTCTTAGAGCAAGGAGGATATTCAGTTTATGAAGTTCGCAGTGGTGAAGAGGCTCAACTGCGGTTAAAACAACAAAAGCCTGACTTGATCTTACTGGATTTGATTTTGCCAGGACAAAGTGGATTTGAGTTCTGCCGCAAGTTGAAAGCCGATCCGATAACAAAAGCAATCCCGGTAGTGATTTGCTCAACTAAAAACACAGATGTTGATAGAACTTGGGGCAATATGAGTGGTGCCGATGCCTATTTAGTCAAACCTGTAGATGAAAATACCTTGCTCCAGACTGTTAGTAAATTTATTCGCTAAAGGAAACTGGGGTAATGGTACAGGGCAATGATAGCTTTAGAGCGCTACCCATTCTGGAAAACTCTCCTCAAGGAAACAACCAGAGGTTTTTAAGATTTCCGTTGAATGGAAAGGTAAATGGGTTACTCCCACTAGCCGATTTGCGGGGAGTAATTCAAGTTGCGCTCACAGAGATTTTACCAGTGCCGCAGGTAGCAGAATTCTTGTTAGGCATCATGAATTGGCGAGGAGAAGCTATCTGGATTCTCGATCTAGCAGGTTTACTGGGAGCAACACACTGGTGTCGGCGAGAAAATGTTCGCAACTCTGGCATGGCGATGCTTGTTCAAATCCAGAATCAAACTGTCGGGCTATTGGTGGAGCAAGTCAATACCATTGAAGTTTACGATTCCCAAGAACGGTTAGCGATTTCGGCATCAATGTTACCCACCCGACTCAAATCGTTCTTGCAGGGTTATTTTATGGATGCTCAAGGTAGCCCTTTGATGTTAGTTGACATCCATGCTGTGATTCAAGCCCTTCAGTCTATTTAACACTCTGCATTCTACTTATTAACTCCGACAACCTCAATAGCAAGAAAGATTATGGTAACGCAACCCAATCTTACACCCAACCAACCACACTCAACTTCCAGCAACGGTCATACTGTTGGTTTACCTACACAACAGCAACTTATTTCCACTCTCGAAGAATTGCGAACTGAACTAGATCAAGCTGATTGGGTGGAAACAGGGCCATTGCGAGACAGAATCCGCAAGTTAAAAGAATTGGTAAATGTGTTGCCATATCAAGACAAAGGAGATGGATTAGAGGTAGAGCAAGTACAGGCGATCGCCAGCAAAATTCGCCAATTTTCCGATCTAGATACCTTGCTTGCTACTGCTGTCATGGAGTTACAAAGCGCCCTGCAAGCCGATCGCGTAGTGGTGTATGAGTTTACGAATCCGACACTGGGGATAGTTGCTGCGGAGGCGATGAGGGATGGCTTTACCCCAATGCTGAAGGAAAAACTACCCGCCGTTATTTTTGGGTTAGGTTCTGCCAAGCTTTATCAACAAGAAAAATTAGTAGCGATCGCGGATACCTACAGTGCAAGTTTGTCTCCTCACCAAAAGCAACTCTTGGATCGGTTTCAGGTCAGAGCTTGTTTGAGTTTACCAATCTTAACAAAAGATGGGATTTGGGGTTTGTTGGTAGTGCAGCAATGCACTGCACCTCGTCAGTGGCAGAATGCTGAAATTAAGTCGCTAAAATTGTTCGCGCAGGAATTAGAAGCGCAACTGCAAGTTGCCATGATTCAGGCTACATTGCAACAAGAAGTGGAAAAAGACCAAATCCTTACCGATGTAGCGAGTAAAATTCTCCAGTCTAAAGATGTGGATACGATCTTTCGCGTTGCCACCCAAGAAGTGCGACAGTCATTAAAATGCGATCGCGTGGCAATTTATCGTTTCAATCCTGACTGGAGTGGCGAATTTGTTGCTGAATCTGTGGGATCTGAGTGGGTTTCTCTGTTAGAAGAACAGCGAAACAACCCAGCAATTGTCAAGAACGTTAACTATTGCAGTGTTAGACAGCTTGCAGAAGAAGGAGGATTAGCTGGGACAACAGGGCGATCGCACGATAGCTACATTCAGCATACCCAAGGCAAAACCTTCCATCGCGGACAGGTCTATCGAGTCACTAATGATATCTACAGTGCTGGTTTTTCTGACTGCTATATCAAAGTTTTAGAAAGCTATCAAGCCAAAGCATACATCATTGTTGCCATTTTCCAGGGAGAACAGTTGTGGGGCTTGCTTGCTGCTTATCAAAATTCCGGCACTCGTCAGTGGAGAGATAGTGAAGTCCGACTGATGGTGCAGGTGGCATCTTTGTCTAGTATTGCCATTCAACAGTTGCAATATCAGCAACAACTTTATCAACGCTCTGAGGAGTCAGCCAAACTAATCGAACGAGAACGTACTGTTTTTGGCATCATTGAAAAGATTGGGCAAGCAACGGAGCTTCGCACGCTTTTCCGCACTACAACCCAAGAGTTGCGGCGATTTTTAAAATGCGATCGCGTTGTCGTTTATCAATTTTATCCAGATTGGAGTGGAGAAGTTATCGCTGAATCTGTGGCTGCGGGTTGGCCGTCACTGTTGGAGATGCAGCAACAAGAAGGCATTTTCAAAACAGGTCTGATATCTTCAGAGCGTTGCAGTGTTAAGGAGTATGGCTCCCCTGCGAAACTTGATACCGATACATATCTCAAGGAAACGCAGGGTGGAATGTACGCCAAAGGAACGCGCTTCCGCAAAGTCAACGATATTTATGCTGCTGGTTTTTCACCTTGCTATGTAGAAGCATTAGAGAAGTTCCAAGCCAAAGCATACATTATTGTTCCCATCTTCCGCAGTGGTAAGCTTTGGGGTTTGTTAGCAGCCTATCAAAATTCTGATGTGCGGAAATGGACTGAAGAAGAGACTGGCGCTTTGTTGCAGATCGGCGAACCGTTGAGCATTGCCCTCCAGCAAGCTGAATATATCGAACAGCTACGGTTAAAAAATCTAGAAATGACCCAAGTAGCTGAAGTAGAAAACGCGATCGCGCGGATGGCGGAGAGAATGCGTCATTCCCAACAGCCAGAAACAATCTACCGCACTACCTTGGCAGAATTGCGGCAGTTGTTCAAATGCGATCGCCTGGCAATATATCGCTTCAACTCTGACTGGGGTGGTGAATTTATTGCCGAATCTGTAGGAAGTGACTGGGTGCCTTTGGTTGGCCCCGATATCAAAACCGTCTGGGCAGACGAACACCTAAAGCAAACCCAAGGCGGACGCTATCGCAACAATGAAACTTTTGTTGTCAATGACATCTATACTGTTGGTCATGCCCAGTGCCACATCGACATACTTGAGCAGTTCCAAGTTAAAGCCTACACCATCGCTCCGATTTTTGCTGGCAACAAACTTTGGGGTTTATTAGGAGCTTACCAAAATAGCGGGCCGCGCCAGTGGAATTCCGAGGAGGTGCGATTGCTGACCAAATTGGGTATTCAGTTGGGTTTAACCGTGCAGCAAGCCGAGTACATCGAACAACTAAAAACGAAGAATGCTGAGTTGGCGCGGGCAGCAGAAGAGGAACAAGTGCTGACAGCGATGGTGGAAAAAATCCGTCAGGCACAGGATACAGACACAATTTTTGAGAATGTATTGCCAAGTTTACGCAAACAACTACAGTGCGATCGCCTAGCAGTATTTCGCTTTAATTCCGACTGGAGTGTGGAGTTTGTTGCCGAATCCGTAAAAGATAAATGGTTGTCTTTAGCTAGTTCCGACATCAAAACAATTTGGATGGACGAACATTTACAAGAAACTCAAGGCGGACGCTATCGCAATCATGAAACCTTTGTCGTCGATGATATTTATGCTGTCGGTCACGTTCAGTGCTACCTAGAGATATTAGAAAAAATCCAAGCCAAAGCTTACGCGATCGCTCCTATCTTTACTGGTAGCAAACTCTGGGGCTTTTTAGGAGCATACCAAAATACTGAACCCAGGCAGTGGAAATCCAAGGATGTGCAACTTTTGCGAAAACTAGCTCTGCAAATGGGTATCGGTTTGCAGCAGATTAAATATATCGAACAGCTCAAGAACAAGAATACAGAGTTAGCGCGAACCGCAGAAGGGGAACGAGCCTTGACAAGGCTGGCAGAAAAAATTCGCCAAGCTCAAGAGCTAGATATGATTTTCCGCAACGCCTTACCAGAATTGCGATCGCACTTGGAATGCGATCGGCTGGCAGTATACCGCTTCAATCCAGATTGGGGTGGAGAATTTATTGCCGAATCTGTAAGTCGTGAATGGGTAGCTTTGGTTGGCCCCGATATCAGGACTGTATGGGAAGACGAACACCTACAACAAACCCAAGGTGGACGCTATCGCCACAACGAGACGTTCACGATTAATGATATTTACACTTCTGGTCATGCCCAGTGCCACATAAAAATTCTCGAGCAATTCCAGATTAGAGCTTATATCATCACCCCGATTATTGCCGGAAACAAGCTCTGGGGTTTGTTAGGAGCATATCAGAATGACGGGCCGCGGCAATGGCAAGATAATGAAATCAACTTAGTAGCGAAAATCGGTACGCAGTTTGGGGTAGCCGTCCAGCAATCGCAATACTTACAACAAACCTTAAACAAGAATGAGGAACTGACAAAACTGGCAGAACGGGAAGTAGCAAACGCCCGATTTTCCTATCGCTTGCCAAGTCGGTTAACAGAGATGGCCCAAAGTCATGGTAACGTTCTGGAATTTGTCCAGTTTGCCACCCACGAACTTCGTCAACTGCTGAAAGTAGATCGAGTTGGAGTTTACCGTTTTGAGCCTGATTGGTCTGGAGAATTTGTAGTTGAGTCTGTAACCGGAGATTGGCCGAAGCTAGTGGGAACTAGCCTTGCCAGAGTTAGAGATACCTTTCTCCAGTACAACAAAGGCGGGCGTTATGCTCGTAAAGAAAGTTTGCGGGTTGACAATATATATAGTGTCGGTCATGACGAATGCCACATTCAATTGTTAGAAACGTGGGGAACTAAAGCCTACATGATTGCGCCGATTTTTCAAGAAGATCGGTTATGGGGGCTGATGGGAGTTTATCAAAATAGCGTAGCGCGCCAATGGGAGCAATCAGAGGAGGATGTTCTCAACCAAGCCAGCGTCCAGATTGGCATTGCCCTGAATTTGGCAGAGTACCTAAAACAAGTGCGCACTCAAGAGCAGCAACTAGCAGAAGCAGCAGAGCGCGATCGCACCGCACGGGAAAAACTGCAACAAGGAGCTATACGGGTTCTCATGGCTTTAGAACCATCCTTCAGGGGCGATCTCACCGTTCGCGCTCCCCTATCTGAAGATGAAATTGGGACGATCGCCGATGGTTACAACACTACAATCCAAAGTTTGCGAGATTTAGTGCGACAAGTACAGATTGCTGCTGGCAGGGTGAGTGAAACTTCTAGCAATAACACTACCTCAGTAGTAAAACTATCTGACCAAGCTCAACAGCAGGTAGAACGGCTCGAACGCGCTCTGGAACAATTACAAATGATGGTAACTTCCACCCAGGTAGTCGCTACTGATGCTCAAAGAGTAGGACAGGCGGTTCAAGAAGCTAATAAAACCGTCCAAGCTGGCGATTCGCTGATGGAAAAAACCGTAGAAGGCATTTTAGAGATTCGGGAAACCGTTTCCGAAACAGCGAAGAAGATTAAACGCCTCGGTGAAGCTTCTCAGAAAATCTCGAAAGTAGTGAGTTTGATTGAAAACTTTGCCACTCAAACTAACTTGCTGGCACTCAATGCGGCGATTGAAGCTACCCGTGCTGGAGAGTACGGTAAAGGCTTTGCGGTGGTTGCAGATGAAGTTCGTTCCCTGGCTTATCAGTCAGCGAGTGCTACCACAGAAATTGAGCGACTCGTGCAAGAAATTCAAAGTGGAACCAACGAAGTTACCGCAGCAATGGAAGTAGGCATTACCCAAGTTGTCCAAGGGTCGAAATTGATCGATGAGACTCGTTATTCCCTGAGTGCGATCGTGGCAGCTACCAACGAAATTGGTGGATTGGTGCAAGGAATTACTCAAGCAGTTTCCAACCAAAGTCAGCAATCTCAGGTATTGACAGAAGCGATGGTGGATGTTTCGGCGATCGCCCGCAAGACTTCGCAAAGTGCCATCCACATTTCCGAGTCTTTTGAAGAACTAAGGATGACTTCACAACAACTGGAAACCAGCGTTAGCCAGTTCAAAGTTGACTAATCTCGCAAAACTGTTATGAACACCGATCCCAGTAATCAACGGCAGTTAGAGCAGGCTTTTCTGGCTGAAGCGGCAGAGTTGTTGCAAACCATCGAACAGAGTCTCATCGGTTTACTTGATGAAAAAACAACCGAAAAAGTTCACGCCTTGATGCGCAGCGCCCATACTCTTAAGGGAAGTGCTGCCAGTGTTGGACAAGAAACGATCAAGACAATTGCCCATCATTTGGAAGATGTATTCCAGGCGTTATACCCTCAAGAGTTGGAAATCGATCCAGAATTGGGTGCTTTGCTTCTAGATGCTTATGAGTGCTTGCGAACTCCATTGAGCGCAACCTTAATGGGTTTATCCTACAATGAGGCAGAAATACTCGATAAAACTGCCTCAATCTTCGCCCAACTCCAACATAAACTAGGCGACTTTTTTGGTCGTGAGGCTCCGCTTCCCAGTTCTGAAGAACTTGGCTTTGATGTGGTAGAGTCAATCTTTTCTGGGAGTGTAACCCAGGATTTGCACCAGCTCTCAGCTGACATCCAAAGCCGAGATCCGCAACAAATTCAAACAACACTCAACTCCCAAGCAGAATTTTTTGCCGAACTAGCAGCATCTTATAGCTTATCTGGATTGGAAGAAATTGCCCAGGCGACCCTCAACGCGCTCAAAGCGCATCCAGACAAAGTACTGCAAATCGCTCAGGTGGCTTTAGAAAATTTTCAAGCAGCTCAAGCAGCAATACTTGCAGGCGATCGCACTCAAGGCGGAGAAATATCTCCACAATTGCGAGCATGGGCAGGGTTAACTACTCCTGTTCCACAACCGCAAGGGCAGCCAGTTTTCATCGCTGCCCAAACGACTACAACTGAGAATCAGCCATCCCCCCTCCTCAATGCGAGCGAAGCGGAATCAATTTGGTCGTTTTTCCCGAAGCGAACTGATAATTCCGTAGCGAAAGCACCGGAGGTACTGGAACCAATTTCTCAGGATTCGGTAGTAGCCCCCTCTGCTATAGATCGGATTTTACAGTCAATCTGGATAGGAGATTCACAGACATCCTGCCGCTACTCAGACTCAGATCGGCCTGCCTCTCCACCACCAGCGCCAAGCCTCCAGGTTCAGTCATCGGCATCACTTCCCAGTATCCGAGTAGCGATCGAACAACTCGATCGCCTCAGCCATACGATTGGGGAATTGCTAATCAACGAAAACCAACAAAACCTACAATCTAATCACATCCACAAAGCAGCTCAAGAGACTCTACTACAATTTTTGCACTGTCAACAACAACTTAGTAAAGTTTCTACTTGGTCGGATCGACAACTGCTTCCCGAACGCGCAAAGCAGCGATACCCACGCTGCTCAATTGTCCGTGCTTCCCCAACTGCCCAGGCACAATCTAATTTTGATGCCTTAGAAATGGATAGCTATAGCGAGTTGCACATTCTCCTGCAAAATCTCACAGAAGACATGGTGCAATTAGGAGAACGGATTGAGACTTTTAATGCCTTAGTTCAGCAATCTCGCTTTAGTCTGGGAAAGCGCAAGCAATTGCTCTCAGGAGCGCAGGAAGATTTGCTGCAAGCCAGAATGGTGCCACTGGGAACAGTGTTAAATCGCTTTCCCCGCCTCCTGCAACAGATGGTCGCAACTTATCATAAGCCTGTTGAACTCAAGCTTGCTGGCACGAAGGTACTCGTAGATAAAGCCATTTCCGAGCAGTTATACGATCCCTTGCTGCACATGATTCGCAATGCCTTCGATCATGGCATTGAATCAGTAGAAACCCGCAGACAGCAGGGTAAACCAGAAACCGGAACAATTACAATTCAAGCCTATCATCAAGGCAACCGCACTACTATTGAGGTACGGGATGATGGTCGAGGCTTGAACTGGGAATCGATTCGCCAACGAGGTATAGAAAAACACCTGCTGACTTCCGAACAAGCCGCCTATGCCTCACAAGACCAACTAGCAGAGTTATTATTTGAACCGGGCTTTTCTACCGCTAACCAGATTGGTGAGTTATCTGGTCGCGGTATCGGCTTAGATGTCGTTCGCACGCAATTGCAAGCTTTACAAGGTTCGATTGTGGTGCGATCGCTTTCAGGGCAGGGAACCACCTTTATCCTGCAATTGCCCCTGAGCTTGACAACGGCACGCTTGCTCGTTTGCCAATCTCAAGGTATCACTTATGCCTTGCTGTCTGAAGGAATTAGCCAGGTTTTATTACCGCAGCCAGACCAGATTCAAGTCCAGCAATCTTTACACGGTCAAGGTATCCAAAAATTCTGGCAGTGGGGAGAAGGGCAACATCAGCAACTAATTCCCATCCGTCCGCTTGCCAATTTGCTGGATTACAAATATCCTTTATTCACCCAAGACCACAATTTAACCCTCAGTCCTTTTCCAGTCAAACAACGGAACACCGTCGAACCTCTGCTATTGTTGCAAACAGAGCAGCAATACCTGTGTTTGCAAGTCGATCAGATTTTAGTCGAGCAGGAATTAGTTATTAAATCCCTCGGTAGAGTCCTGACTTTACCTAGTTACATCCAAGGCTACAGTGTCTTGGGAAATGGTAGTCTCACCCTCACCATTGACCCGTTGGAGTTAGTTCGTCAAACCTGGGAGACAGATATGATGCCGACTTCCCAGGCATCAAGTCTGACAACTAAACTCTTGCCTGCGCCTGAGCCTGTTCTTACTCTAGAGGGGCAGCAATCCGAGCTAACGATAATGCAACCGCAGCAACAGCTAATCGAACTTAATACAGCCGTTGCTCAACCTAACCGGCTGACGGTGTTAGTGGTGGAAGATTCGGTTGTACAAAGGCAAAGTTTAGTACAGACGCTCCAGAAAGCCGATTATCAAGTGTTGCAAGCAGGCGATGGTCGAGAGGCGATCGCGCAAATGCTTCAAAACGGTGATGTCAATCTAGTAATTTGTGACATTGAAATGCCACGGATGAATGGATTTGAGTTCTTAGAACACCATCGCCAAGACGAGCGTTTGTCGGGAATTCCTGTGGTGATGCTAACTACCCGTAGCGGCCAGAAGCACCGCCAATTAGCTTTAGCTCTAGGGGCAAAAGCTTACCTGACCAAACCCTATTCCGAACAGAACTTCCTAGCCGCGATCGCCGAACTGGTTAATAACCCTTAGCCCCCACCCGTAACCTGCTATGCTTAACACTCCCTTTCCGTTTAAGCGATTATCTGGCACTGTGAGCGAGAGCGACTCATTACGAGTCGTTGTTTTTGTGATCGCAGACTATTTATTTGCCCTGCCAGTTGGTGCAGTTCTCAAGGTGATTGCTTGTCCTCCTATTAGCAGTACGGTTGAAAATGGGATCGGGATGGTCGATCTGGGAGCGCAAACTATTACGATTGTGGACTTGCGCCAGAAGTTAATTCCGCAAGTACAAATCCAACAGACGCACCAAGTTTCTGCGGTTGACACTTCAGGACGCTTTTTACTTCTGACTCAAACACGGACTGGAGAACTTTGTGGCATTCCTGTGGACAAGCCCCCTGCTTTAATCGATATTCCTTTGTCAGCTGTGCGTCCAGTGCCTTGGTCTTATCGGCAAGTAGCGGAGTTAAACTTTGTTAGTCACATGGCTGTCTTGTCTGTAGCACCAAATGAAGAACCACTCAAAGTCCTGCTTCTAGGCATGAACCAGATATTGGCTGATAAGTTGGGGTTGCCCGGAACAACCCCAACCTTGGCGCCTGGACTGACATCATGCGAACAACGGCAAAGATTTCTGCGTTTTTCCTTGGGCGATCGGGGAAGTGGATTGCTACCATTCCACTCAGTAGTGGACACGATTCATATCGCTAGCTCAGAAATTTCTCCAGCCCCGGCCTTACCAAGTTGGATTTTAGGTTTCTATAATTGGCAAGGACAGATGCTGCGGCTGGTTGACTTAGAACATTTGCTTGGTTATGCACCGCTTTTTAAGCGACAGTCACGACCAGAAAAGCCAATAGTTCTGGTTGTTGAGCTTCAAAATCAGGTAGTCGGGTTTTTGGTCGCTCATGTCTTAGATGTAGAGTGGCAGGATTTACAGCAAACACAATCGGCACCAACCGACTTTTCCCCCAACAAACTACTAAATTTTGTTCGAGGTATTCTGCCAAGCGATCGCTGGATTTTAGACACCAAAGCGATCGCCCAGACATTGCAATGGCAAACCCACTGATTTAACTTGATGCTGCCAAGGAGTTTTCTGTGACGATCGCAACTTTAAACCCTAATTTTGAAAGCCAGCCTGACAATCAAATCCAGATAGAAGAAATTTTGGCTAATGTAGCTGTACTCAAAGCAGTCTTTCAATCTGCTAAGGGGCCAAAGGTCGCTCAATTGCAGCACAAGGTAAGTCAAATCGAAGCTTTTATCCAAGCTTTGGCGAATTCTTCGCCCAGTGGCAATGATGACAATGTGCAAAGGGCTTTTCAGTTCCAGCGAGAACAACTGGCGACAATTGCTCGGCAGATGCAGCAGGCAAAAGGCCAAACCGCACTTTTGGAGGTTACAGTCACCGCCCTTCGAGATGTTCTCAACGCCGATCGCGTCCTGATTTATCGTTTTGAGGAAGATAATCGCACTCGAGCGATCGCTGAAGCTATACAACCGGGTTGGACATCCTTGCTCAACCAATCCCTACCGATAAATTTGTTTGTTACTAAACCTGATTTTAGTAACCCAACTGAAGTATTAGAATTAACTCCGCGCCAACAGCAATTTTGGCAACGTTTTCAGGTGCAAGCGAGTCTGTGCTTACCTTTGATTGTCAAACAACAGCCCTGGGGTTTGTTAGTTATTCAGCATTGCCTTGCACCCCGACAATGGCAAGAAGCAGAGCGCAGTTTGCTGCAACAAGTAGGAATGATGTTGACAATTAACTTGCACTCGGCTGAAATAGTAGCTCCACCTGCTCAACAGCTGTCACCGCCTCCCGAAAAGGTTGAATCCTGCGATCGCTCACAGTTACTAGTGCCATTGCAGCAGGTGATCCAGGCCGTACAAGAAGGAGCAAAAATCGCCGAGCAAGAGCGCGAGTATTTAATGTCTATTCAAGATACTGTTGCTTTTACAAATAAACAGCTGCAATACCTTAATGAATTTTGCCAGCAAGCTTCTGGCTTTGTTGGCCTTGTGGAAGGCTTGAGTAGCAAAATTCAGATTTTGTCGCTGAATACAGCCATAGAAGCAACAAAAGCTAGCGAGCAAGAACTAAGTTTGCTAGCTGCTGCCGAACAGGTGGAAATTCTCTCCCATCAAGCCCGCGAAAGCACCCTAAATATAGAGGAATGGTTTCAAGAACTCCAACTGGCAACAGCAGACGTTACTTCTGCTATCGAACCATGCGATCGCCAAATTAGTGCTGGGCTGGAGTCAATCGCGCAAATCCAGGAGCAATTTAGAGCGATCGCTGACATCGCTGCTTGTACCCTCAAATCAATGTCGAAGCCATAGAATTGTCACAAACCAGGAGTTTCGATGAGTACCGATTTTGTCCCCCAACCGCAGAACAACGATCGCTTTCTAGAAGAAGCGATCGATCTGTTACTGTTCTTGGAGCAGGAGTTGCCTAACTATACAAAAGACAGTAACCCCGGTACAGCTTTGGCTCTCATGGAAGCTGCTGACTCTCTGCATTCGATAGCCATAGCAGCCGAGCTAGATACAATTGCTATAGTTGCAGCGGCACTAGGGGAGATTTTTCAGCTTTTGCATCAGTATCGAGCAACTATTGATGGCACAGTCGCCTCTTTGTTGTCGGAAGGATTAGATTGCTTACAAATGCTGCTGATGGCATTTTTAACAGCCTCGAAAATTGACGAAGTAGAAATTCTAGAGCGTATGTCTGCTATTGTTGCTCGTCTGCAAGCACAGTTTAGGGATTCCCAGGATACACACCTTGAGACATCGGTAGAGCAACCGCAGGAACATCAACCAGTTATTCAGTTTGGCGATTCCTTGAACGAGGTAGAATCTTCTGCATCTCTACCAGAGCAAGTTATAGTTAAAGACGAAGAAAGTCTTGACAGAGAACTAGTAAGTGAAACTAACCCCCAGTTTAGTATCTTTGTTCACGTAGATACTGAGAAGCTTCCCGTTAAGGTAGGGGAACTAGCAAACCTGGAGGAGGAAGATTTTCAGGCTTGGTTGGGAGATTTTTTCCTGCCTGCTGAAATATCTGAAGCATCCCTAGTTAAATCTTTGAGCGATCGCCATACACTCTCTTTACAAGAATCCATTCCCACCCTTGTTGCAACCAGTATTCCAGCCGCCACACCAATCAATATTCAGCATCTCGAACAACTAAACGCGCTCCTTGCAACATTACTAATTAACTATAATCAGCAAGCTTGTCAGGAAGAACAACAGCAACATACCATCGGGCAGTTACTTCGACAAGTTAAACGATTACAACGCCTGCTGGATAATCTACAGGAATGGTCAGGACGTTTAGCAGCAATTTCAGATACCCTTTCCCCTTTAGCTGCTTCTCGCTCTCAGCAGTTGTACAGTACTTTGCAATCTGTTTTAGCTGAAGCGTCTCTTGTGGCATCAACTGTTCATTCCCTGAATAACGATCGTTACCAACTCAAACAAGAACTCGTACACCAGGAAAATTTACTTAACCGTTCTGCTGATTTAGTTAAAAAAGTTACAAATATTCCTTTAAAAACAGCCTTAGAACCATTGCATCGGCTTTGGTCTCAGTTACAAGCTCTACAAGATAAGTCTGCTAGACTACATTTACAAATTAGCGATATCCAAGTCGATCGCACGTTTAGCGATCGCCTCCGTGTCCTGCTGTTGCATATAAGTTGCTATTTACTAGAGCAAAGTATCGAGTCTTGCCAAACACGCCAACAGCTAGGTAAAAATAGCAACGGTATTATCGAAATTCAAATCTATCAGCAGGGAAATCAACTAATTATTGATGGCTGCGATGATGGCGCAGGACTTAACTTATCTCAAATCTATCAACAAGCTTTAGCCCAAGGATTCGCCCTGACAAAACCAGGGGATATCTTACCAGTGACTGAATTAATACTTGAACCAGAGGTTTCATCTGTTTTGTGCGATCGTGCTGCCTTAGAGTTAGGAGCAGAATTAACTGAAGTTTGCAAGCAATTAACAGCTATTCAAGGAAGAATAGTATTGAAGTCTAAAGCTGGACATGGTACAGCCTTCTCGCTGCAAATTCCCCTAGAGCAAAAAATTGCTCAACTTATTGTCTGTCAAGCCAACTCCAGACTCTATGCATTTGTTGCCGATTCGGTAGAGCAAATTTGTCTATCCCAGTCCGAACAAATTCTCCACACTCAAGCGGGACGCATGTTATTTTTGCAGTCTTCTAGCAGATCCAGTGGCTTCCTGCGTGGCGATCGCGAGCATCCAACAACAGAAATGCTCGTCCCTATCCACTTACTAACTGATGTGCTGATTTCTCCTAACCACCTTCCCAGCCCAGTTACCCCTTACAGTACAGATACACTAAATGCTTTCAAGCAGGATAAGCCATTACTAGTATTTCGTTACTTAGACAAACTATGCGCTTTAGAAGTAGATTGCATCATCGGCAAGCAATCCTCTGCGATTCATCCTCTAGGGGAAACAACCCCAGTTGCTCCTTATATCCAAGGCACTAGTGTTCTTGCCAATGGACAACTTAGCCTGGTTTTGGATGGTCGTCTTCTCACAAAATCTCTAACTTAAACTGTATTGATCTTTAACCTCAATTAAAGGATTTCCAAGCAATAAAATCAGCAGTTAAGTTGATCCGCCTTTAAGTTGCATAATCCCAGGGGGATTTTGAGTTTCTGTTTGATGTGCGATCGTCAAAACCAGTCATCTAAAATAATTTCTAAATGGTTCAGCTAAAATTCCCAGAATTTCTGCCAGTTGTGCAATAAAGTATTCAGTTCTGTCAATTGTGAGGATTTGTGTTTCCAAGGTTAAAAACTTCCACAGAGTGCCAGTTGATACTACGCCATATATTGTCTGAGATTTCCCTTTGCGATCGTTAAAGACTTGGGCTGCTACCATTTCAGCTACGCATTGTCCTAAACCCAGCTTAATATCATTATCTTTGGCTTCAACTACTGTCATAACTGGAGCAGTAATTAACAACTGATTTTCTGAAGCACTAAGAATAAAATCACATACGCCATTGAGTCCTCTATTTTCATCTACGTTAAATGAAATTCCTGAGAAATAACCGATTCTGCCTTGAAATATTCTTCTAACTTCTAGAAGAATCGGAGTGAGAATTAATTCAGACCTTGCCTTCTCGGTACTGATATTAGTCGCTAGCTCTAGGGTTTCTTCCAGAGCTTCTGTCAATCGTTGAGATGGTTGGATTGGAGGAACTTGAGCAAATAAGTTATGACTTTCCTTAAGAGTAAGGTTTAAGTCGTTAATTGCTTTATCAAGAGTTTTAAAATCGCTGTATGACATAGTGGGTTCGATACTGTTTCTGTAGGAGTAGAAGGCACAGTCTAGGCAGTGGGATCTAATGTAATGGTACTTTGTGGAAATACTGATGAGAATCTAAGCATTTCTGAGGCAAATATTAGGAAACAAAGCCTATACACAAAACTGCTTAGTAACGATACTCAATTGCTGTAACGAAGTTACCATCTACACATATTTTTTTAACGCAACCATTGAGGATTGCTCTTTTATCTTGAGCTGCAAGTCCTTGCCAGTAACTTTTATTAGCAAAAGCCCGGATAATGCGTTCCTTAGCAATCAACGATTCTCTGGACGTATTATTGATTGCTCCCAGTGCGATCGCAATTTGTTCTTTGAGGTCATTTTTGATTTGTTCGATGGCTGAACTTGGTGGCAAGGTTTCCAGATTATTCAGTGATGCGCGGAGAGTTTTGACTTCTGGGGGTTCCTCTATAATAATTGGCTCATCTGTTTCTACCAAGTTCGCTAACCGTTCGGCTTCCTGTGCCAATAAATCTACAACTTGGATATCTAATATTTTTGATGAAATCATAGTTTTATTGCTACAGTTGCCAGCTTTATACAAACGGCACTGAAAATAATAGATAGCTTGTCCCTGCTTATCTACTCGTTTTGCATGGCGCGTCATTGAACCTCCGCATTGAGCGCATTTGATTAAATTAGAAAATGGGTTGATTTCGTTATCTTCTCTGGAAGCCCATCGGTTATGGCGATTACTGCGGATCGTTTGTTTTATTTGTTCGTGTTCGGCGCAGGTAATGATAGCTTCATCGTCGTGGGTTCCCCATTTTACTTTCCACTCGTCAAAATGTTTGCGCTTACCTTTTGATTTCACATAAGTATCAAAAGGCAAGCCTCCCGCATAAACAGGGTTGACTAATAATGCTTTTAAACCTGGAATTGACCATCTCAACCCAGACCAAGGATAACGCAAAGGGTGGTTAGCTTTAGCTGGTGTAAAGACAATTTTATCTAAGTCGTCATCGCTGATAATTCGTGAAGATTTCTCTGGCTTGTTCCAATCAAAAGCTTTTGTTTCTATGCCAAAATCTGAGTGCAATTTACGAACGGTAGCCGCAACAGAACCGCACTCAAAAAAAGTATTGAAAATATATCTAGCTACATCAGATACAGTTAACTCTCTTCGCCCTTCTAACAAGCAAACGCATGGAGAGCGATCGCGGACATATTTATCGTTGTGGATGCGGTATCCTAATGGCGCAACTCGGTGACTTTTCCCTTGGGTGACGCGATGACGGCGTTCGCTCTTTAACCTCTCCGTCACCATTCTCACCTCAAATTTGGCAGCAGCAAGCAACATATCAATAGTTAATTCTCCGCCCAAACTGTCTGGATCGACTCCTTGATCTAAAGCGATGAGCTTAATTCCTTTGGAACGCAATACTTCCAACAATGAATAAAACAACTTTGATGATGAACCAATGCGATCGATCCGGGTGAATTGCAGAGATATTACCTTACCCTTTGCAGACGTCTTCAAGTCATTAATTAATTGTTGTAGTCCTTCCCTGACTTCGGTTGTCCGTGATTGAATATCCCAGTATACTTTTGAACATCCAGCATTTTGCAAGCGTTCTATTTGTTTACGCAACGCACCTTTATCTGTTTGCTGCTCCTCACCGCTGACCCTTGCGTAACCCCAACTTTCCATAACAGCGCATAGACACAACCTTTATTATATTTGATAGAGGATACTTCTATTCTCAGAAATTCTCTGAGCAGTTGCAAAAGCGTCAACCCCAAGTGATAGAAGCAGAAGCATAACTATAGAGGCCCTTGGGGATGCTTGCCACAGCTTAGGATGAAGCCCAATGAAAAACTTCATCCTACCTTCCGACGAACGCCCTACAGACTTCACACTTCATATTATTGGTATTACCTCAAAATTTTGGCTCTTGTCTCCTCACAATTAGAACCAATGCAAAACAACTGCATTTATCTCGATAATAATGCCACCACTAAGGTAGACCCAGAAGTTGTAGAGGCAATGCTGCCCTACTTAACTGAATATTACGGCAATCCCTCTAGTATGCACACCTTTGGCGGACAGCTTGCCAAAGCAGTGAAAATAGCAAGAGAACAACTTGCAGCCCTTTTGGGAGCCGATGAATCGGAAATTGTCTACACTAGTTGCGGAACTGAAGGCGATAACGCTGCAATTCGCGCCGCACTGTTGGCGCAACCAGACAAGCGACATATTATTACTACCCAAGTTGAACACCCAGCAGTACTGAATGTCTGCAAGCAATTAGAAACCCAAGGTTATAGTGTTACCTATCTTTCGGTAAATCGTCAGGGACAATTGGATCTCAATGAGCTAGAAGCTTCCTTGACAGGTAACACCGCCTTGGTGACAACGATGTATGCAAATAACGAAACTGGCGTGGTTTTCCCAATCGAGCAGATTGGATTGCGAGCCAAAGAGTATGGCGCTTTATTCCACGTCGATGCGGTGCAAGCAGTAGGGAAGATTCCCTTAAATATGAAGAATAGCACCGTAGATATGTTAACCCTATCCGGTCACAAGATTCACGCACCCAAAGGAATTGGGGCTTTATATGTCCGGCGTGGTGTGAGATTCCGTCCCTTTTTGATTGGCGGACACCAAGAACGCGGACGCCGTGCGGGAACAGAGAACGTTCCCGGAATTATTGCACTCGGCAAAGCTGCCGAACTGGAACTGTTACATTTAGAAGAGGCGACAAAAAGAGAAAGCAGGCTGCGCGATCGCCTAGAAAAAACCTTACTCGCTACGATTCCTGATTGTGAAGTTAATGGCGATATTACGCAGAGATTGCCAAACACCACTAACATCGGCTTCAAGTATATCGAAGGTGAAGCCATCTTACTCTCCCTGAACAAATACGGTATCTGTGCCTCATCTGGTTCTGCTTGTACTTCTGGCTCTTTGGAACCTTCCCACGTATTGCGAGCAATGGGTTTACCCTACACCACCTTGCACGGTTCCATCCGCTTTAGCCTCTGTCGCTACACCACAGAAGCCGAAATCGATCGAGTAATCGCGGTAATGCCTGAGATTGTAGAACGTTTGCGTGCCCTTTCACCCTTCAAAAATGACGAAGCAGGTTGGCTGCAAGCGCAAGAGCAAACACTGGCTCATCGCTAATTAGGGAATGGGGCATGGGGCATAGAGAATGGAATCAATGCCCAATGACGGCAGTTGCTTCAAGCCGGGGAACCCGTCCAACGCACTGCCTCCCCAATGCCCAATCCCTCAATCTAAAATCCAAAATCCAAAATCTAAAATCGGTTATGTGGGACTACACAGATAAAGTATTAGAACTGTTTTACAATCCCAAGAATCAGGGAGCTATTGAAGAAGCTGATGAATCTGGGGTGAAGGTAGCAACTGGAGAGGTAGGTAGCATTGCTTGTGGTGATGCTCTGAGACTACACTTGAAAGTTGAAGTCGCCAGCGATAAGATTCTCGATGCTCGCTTTCAAACTTTTGGCTGTACCAGTGCGATCGCATCTTCCAGCGCCCTCACTGAAATGATTAAGGGTTTAACCTTAGATGAAGCCTTAAATGTCTCCAATAAAGACATTGCAGATTACTTGGGTGGATTGCCAGAAGCGAAAATGCATTGCTCTGTGATGGGGCAAGAAGCGCTAGAAGCGGCAATTTATAATTATCGCGGCATTCCCCTAACTGCCCATGATGACGATGATGAAGGCGCACTCATTTGTAGTTGCTTTGGTATCAGCGAATCCAAAATTCGGCGCGTGATTTTGGAAAATAACCTTACTGATGCCGAGCAGGTAACAAACTACGTCAAAGCTGGTGGCGGATGCGGTTCCTGTCTGGCAAATATTGATGATATTATTAAAGATGTACAGCAACAAGCCGCAACACCTGCAATCGATAACTATAGCGTGAAAGTTGCAACCGATATTGCTACTGCTAAACAATCACAACGCCCATTGACTAATGTGCAGAAAATTGCACTAATTCAAAAGGTCTTAGATGAAGAAGTCAGACCAGTACTGATTGCTGACGGCGGCGATGTGGAACTGTACGATGTGGACGGCGATCGCGTTAAGGTTCTACTGCAAGGAGCTTGTGGTTCTTGTTCTAGCAGCACAGCAACTCTCAAGATTGCCATAGAAGCCAGGTTGCAGGATCGAGTCAGCAAGAACCTGATAGTAGAAGCGGTTGAGCCATAACTCTAGATTTTACGCACTGCACAAATACTCCCTCATGTGCATCAGCTAAGACACAAAAAGTAGGATTTGACAGAGACAATTCGCTTCGCATCAATGAATTCAGTCCTACCGACAACAGACAGCTAAAGCACATAGGCAAGTATTCCACGCCTAATTGCGAATTCCATAATCCAACTCGCTTCAAAGGAATGAGGATATGAGCGCACTCTACGAAAAAATTGGCGGACAAGCAACTCTCGACAAAGTAGTTGCAGATTTACACAAACGCATCCAAGCAGACAGCAGCGTGAATACTTTCTTCGCTAAGACAGATATGGCGAAACAACGTAGTCACTTTGTTGCTTTCGTAGCTCAGTTACTTGAGGGGCCAAAGCAATATGCAGGTCGCCCAATGGACAAAACCCACACAGGTATGAATATACAGCCCCAACACTTTGATACTATTGCCAAGCACCTCAGCGATGCAATGGCTGCAAATGGAGTGTCTGCTGATGATATCAGCGCTGCAATGGCTCGCGTCTCCAATGTCAAAGGCGCTATTTTAAACAAGTAATTGGACTTCGAGATTGATAGTCAAAGCATACATCAGTCAAGTCCTACCAGGTGTTTCTATCTGAATCACAAGTATTTGTAAAGTGCGTAATTACCTTTGTTAATAGTCATTTTTCATGGCTATTAACAAAGATTAAAAGAAAAAAAATTTAATTTGGCCGAGGAACATAGATGTCTTTACTACCGCTAGTTTTTGCTGTGGAGCGATCGCCCCCGGCGACGTTCTACACCAACTCACTCCGAGCTTCAACGGGTGTGAGACCCAACAGACAAAAGCAAAAGACCCACCAACCAACCAATTGCAGGAAACACGAACCATGACTGACGAAAATATTAGACAGATAGCTTTCTACGGTAAAGGCGGTATCGGTAAATCTACCACCTCTCAAAACACCCTGGCAGCTATGGCAGAAATGGGTCAGCGCATTATGATTGTGGGTTGTGACCCCAAAGCTGACTCCACCCGTTTGATGCTCCACAGTAAAGCTCAAACCACCGTGCTGCACTTAGCAGCAGAACGTGGTGCAGTAGAAGATTTAGAATTAGAAGAAGTAATGTTGACCGGCTTCCGTGATGTGAAGTGCGTGGAGTCTGGTGGTCCAGAACCCGGTGTAGGTTGCGCTGGTCGTGGTATTATCACCGCTATTAACTTCTTGGAAGAAAACGGTGCTTACCAAGACCTAGACTTCGTATCTTACGACGTATTAGGTGACGTTGTATGCGGTGGTTTCGCTATGCCTATCCGTGAAGGTAAAGCACAAGAAATCTACATCGTTACCTCTGGTGAAATGATGGCGATGTACGCTGCTAACAACATCGCTCGTGGTATTTTGAAATATGCTCACTCCGGTGGTGTACGTTTAGGTGGTTTGATCTGTAACAGCCGTAAAGTTGACCGTGAAGCTGAACTAATTGAAAACTTGGCTGAACGTTTGAACACCCAAATGATTCACTTCGTACCTCGCGACAACATCGTTCAACACGCAGAATTGCGCCGGATGACTGTTAACGAGTATGCACCCGACAGCAACCAATCTCAAGAATACCGCGCACTAGCTAAGAAGATCATCAACAACACCAAGCTCACCATTCCGACACCAATGGAAATGGACGATCTAGAAGCTCTGTTGATCGAATACGGTATTCTCGACGACGATACCAAGCACGCAGACATCATCGGTAAGACCGCTGCGGAAGCACCTGTTAAGTAAACTATGTTTTAGGAAAAGGGAATACCTGCATCATTTCCCTTTTACCTATGATCTAATTTCTATCCCCCACGGGGACTAAGAGTCCCCAACCCCATAGGGGAAATCCCCTACCCTGACTACCCCGGTTCCTTAGGAGCAAGAGAGACTAGAAATGACTCCTCCAGAAAACAAGAACATCATTGAAGAAAGAAAAGAACTAATTAAAGAAGTTCTCCAAGCCTATCCTGAAAAAGCTGCCAAAAAACGGGAAAAGCACTTAAACGTATACGAAGAAGGTAAGTCTGACTGCGGCGTTAAGTCTAACATCAAATCTCTACCTGGTGTAATGACCGCCCGTGGTTGTGCTTATGCAGGTTCTAAGGGTGTGGTTTGGGGTCCTATTAAGGACATGATCCACATCAGCCACGGGCCTGTAGGTTGCGGTTACTGGTCTTGGTCTGGTCGTCGTAACTACTACATTGGTACAACTGGTGTTGACACCTTTGGTACCATGCACTTCACCTCTGACTTCCAAGAACGTGACATCGTTTTCGGTGGTGACAAAAAACTCTTAAAGCTGATTCAAGAACTCGAAGTCCTGTTCCCCCTCAGCCGTGGTGTTTCTATTCAATCTGAATGTCCCATCGGTTTGATTGGGGATGACATCGAAGCAGTTGCTAAGAAAGCTGCTAAAGAAATTAACAAGCCAGTTGTACCTGTACGTTGCGAAGGCTTCCGTGGTGTTTCTCAGTCCTTAGGACACCACATTGCTAACGACATGATCCGTGACTGGGTATTCCCCAGAGCAGATCAAGCTAAGAAAGATGGCACACTGAAGTTTGAGTCTACTCCTTATGACGTAGCTATCATCGGTGACTACAACATCGGTGGTGATGCTTGGGCTAGCCGCATCCTCTTAGAAGAAATCGGCTTGCGCGTAGTCGCTCAGTGGTCTGGTGATGGCACAATCAACGAAATGTTGATGACCCCTAATGTGAAGATGAACCTCATCCACTGCTATCGGTCGATGAACTACATCAGCCGTCACATGGAAGAGAAGTATGGTATCCCCTGGTTGGAATACAACTTCTTCGGCCCCACCAAGATTGCTGAATCCTTACGGGAAATTGCTTCTAAGTTTGACTCGAAGATCCAAGAAAACGCTGAGAAGGTGATTGCCAAGTATCAGCCGACAATGGATGCGATCGTTGCTAAGTATCGCCCCCGTTTGGAAGGTAAGACCGTTGCGATGATGGTTGGTGGTTTGCGTCCTCGCCACGTTGTACCCGCTTTCCAAGATTTGGGTATGAAGATGATTGGTACAGGTTATGAGTTCGCTCATAACGACGACTACAAACGTACCACTCACTACATCGAAAACGGCACCATCGTTTATGACGACGTTACCGCTTACGAATTTGAGGAGTTTGTAAAAGCACTCAAACCAGATTTGATTGCTTCTGGTGTGAAAGAGAAGTACGTTTTCCAAAAGATGGGTCTTCCTTTCCGTCAAATGCACTCTTGGGATTACTCCGGCCCTTATCACGGTTATGACGGATTTGCCATCTTCGCCCGCGATATGGATTTGGCACTCAACAGCCCAACCTGGGGATTAATTGGCGCTCCTTGGAACAAGAATACTAAAGCTAAGGCTAAAGCTGCCGTTTAGGGAATGGAATAGAGAGATTCGGGGCCTGGGGCTAAAACCCCAGGGGGGATTTGGGAATCCAAAATTCAAAATTAAAAATTCAAAGTTGGGAATTTTGTGTTTTGCATTTTGAGTTTTGAATTATATTTCTATTTCCCATCTCCAGCTCTCCTTACCTGAACCCACAAGAAATGCTCATTGTTTGACCAGTCACGAATTCAGTCAGCTTGGAGATCCAGAAATGCCTCAGAATCCAGATAAAATTCAAGATCACGTACAACTGTTCCACCAACCGGAATACCAACAACTTTTTCAAAACAAGAGAGAGTTTGAAAACGGTCACGACCCCGAAGAAGTAAAACGGGTTGCAGAATGGACAAAGAGTTGGGATTATCGTGAAAAGAACTTCGCTCGTGAAGCTTTGACCGTTAACCCTGCTAAAGGTTGCCAACCTTTAGGCGCTATGTTCGCTGCTGTTGGCTTTGAAGGTACTTTACCTTTCGTTCAAGGTTCTCAAGGTTGTGTTGCTTACTTCCGTACCCACTTAACCCGTCACTACAAAGAACCATTCTCTGGCGTTTCTTCTTCCATGACTGAAGACGCAGCGGTGTTCGGTGGTCTGCAAAACATGATTGATGGTTTGGCAAACTCATACCAGCTTTACAAGCCCAAAATGATTGCAGTTTGCACCACCTGTATGGCTGAGGTTATTGGTGATGACTTGGGTGCGTTTATTACCAACGCTAAGAACGCTGGTTCAGTTCCTCAAGATTTACCAGTACCCTTTGCTCACACTCCTAGCTTTGTTGGTTCCCACATCACTGGTTACGACAACATGATGAAGGGAATTCTAACTACCTTAACCGCAGGTAAGAAGAAATCCGCTAGCAATGGCAAAATCAACTTCATCTCTGGTTTTGACACCTATGTTGGCAATCTCCGGGAAGTAAAACGCATTGCTTCTTTGTTTGGTATCGACTACACAATTCTCTCTGACAACAGCGATTATCTGGATGCACCTAACACTGGTGAATTCGATATGTACCCAGGTGGTACAAAGCTGGAAGAAGCAGCAGATGCAATTAATGCTAAAGCTACAGTGGTGATGCAAGCTCACTCTACTCCTAAGACTCGTGAGTACATCGCTAAAGAGTGGCAGCAAGATGTTGTAGTTTCCCGTCCTTGGGGTATTAAGGCTACTGATGAGTTCCTGATGAAACTCAGCGAACTGACTGGTAAACCAATTCCTGAAGAATTAGAAATCGAACGCGGTCGCGCAGTTGATGCGATGACTGACTCTCATGCATGGGTTCACGGTAAGCGCTTCGCTATCTACGGCGATCCCGATTTAGTTTACAGCGTTGTTGGCTTCATGCTGGAATTGGGTGCTGAACCCGTACATATTGTGGTTCACAACTCCAACGAAGTATTTGAAAAAGAACTTCAAGCATTGCTAGATTCTAGCCCCTTCGGTAAGGAAGCTAAAATCTGGGGTGGTAAGGACTTGTGGCACTTACGTTCTCTTTTGTGTGCGCTATCAAGTTAATTTAAGGGTCTTTCTTGGCAATGATTGCTAGCGATCGCCTGATTTTGGTAATTAGATATAACTAGATTGCAATCAACAAAGCCAGGTTTTAAATACGCTACCACTAGGTATAGAAATCACATGGAATTTTTGTAAAAGCCTACGAAACCATACAGTTATGATATTTGTTTAATAGCAAACAATCCTGAATTAAGTTTATCAGTAGCGATCGCCTATTTGCTAAATATTCATTGTGTCACTTAGTTTGTGTTAATTATTACAATATCTCTTAATTAAACCGTATTTGGCTAAAAGAAGGTTTTTTCTAGCAATAATCCAGGTCAATCAACTCAAATAAACCTTGTGCTTTCCATAATAGCGATCGCAGTTTGGACGACAACCAACACTCATTAGCATGAGCTATTCAGCTTCACACTGAAACTATGTCTGCAATAATCTACATTCCGAGTGTGCGATCTCAACAGATAGCCTTAATTCTGAGTTAAACAGTCCCCGCACCCAACTGAGAACCGACAATTGATTTTCTAGGGCGATTGCTAATCCACAATCAACTCCAGATATTACATCCCTATAGGGATTGTTAAAAAAATATAAACTACGGTAATCCTATCGCTAAACTGTATAAATATCTCTTAACACCTGTAAGTCTATAGATAAACCGTATATTATGAGAACAGCAAAAAAATAAATGGCTTTGTCCGGCAAATTCAGAGTTAGACACAAGAAATTTGGTTTTGTTTGGCAGATTTTGCCATGCAAATTTTAGATAGCTGGACAAAGCTGGCTAAGACGAGGATTTATCAAGCTAGGTGTTGAAGCCCAAAGGAGTAAAAGTGATCAACAGTATCCGGATTAATGAAAATTTAACGACAACAGGACAAGTCATACCAAAACAACTTGAGCAAGCTACTCAAGAAGGGTTTAAATCAGTTTTAAATTTGCGATCGCCTGATGAATTAGGATTTCGCCAAGATGAGCAAGACGTAGCTGAAGCATTAGGACTAAAATACGTCAATGTGCCTCTCAAGCTAGAAAATTTAAGTGAAGAGTTAATTAGCAAAATTCTCAAGACATTAGAAGAACTTCCTAAACCAGCAGTGATACATTGTGCAGCAGCTATGCGTTCCACAGGAATTGCACTATTGAGTGTTGCTATTGAAGAAGGATTGACACCAGAACAAACCTTAGCAAGAGCTAGGAAATTAGGCTTTGGTTTTTTTGAACACGCTGGTGTTAGCCCGCGATTAAAAAACTTGTTTGTAGACTATGTAAATAAACACGCCAAGGTAGCAGTATCAGTCAGATAAAAGTACTGAGTTAGGCAAAAAATTGTAGAGGCGTGATGAATCGCGTCTCTACTTGATCAATTAGGAACAAAAAAATTTTTGCTCGAATCGTTTGAGCGTGAGCGTACTTGTACGGGGAAGCAATTGATAGGTAGCATCTTAAAGAGAAGCTTAACGAAGTTATTAATTACGATAACCACATAAGAAAGCGAATATTTTAATTCAAAAAGTTGAATCTTCCCAGTTAAATATACTGTTACCCGGAATCAAGATAAACAGCAATAATTAGTGAATTTAACTAAGAAATCAGATAAACCACAAGAATCATCAATGTTGAGATAAAGTTAAAGTTAAAACTTAATTATTAATCTAAATTTTAGATGATAATAAGTTGTTGAAGAGTATACAAAAATATTGTGTAAACTTAACAATTGATTTTAAAGACAGTGTTAATATCTGAAGGTCAGAGTAATAATTTGTTACGTAAATTCTGAGGTTTACAAATTTAGTAAGTAGGAAACTAAGTTTCACTAAATAATTACTAAATGATTCCTTCTACTCTCTGAATCGCAAAAATATGATTGCCCATAAAATCTTTAAAAAGATTGCTTATATTGCTGCTATTTGTGCATCTATAAATATTGCAGCGATCGCAAAAACTTCTACAGCAAATGCAGCAAGTTTAACTATAACTAATGCAGGTTTTGAAGAACCAATAGTAGGAGAAGGAGACTTTACTAATAATGTGTTACCTGGTTGGACATTATACGATCCATTTAATATGACATCTGCCACTATCAGTAGTGGCGGGCCAATTTATGGTACATACAATCCGACAGCAGATGTTTATGCTAACGAAGCTCCAGAAGGTAATAATGTGGGATATGTTTACCTGACTTATCCGACTGGAAGTGGTGTAGTGGGAATATCACAAACACTTACCAGTATGTTGACAGCTAATACGAAATATACCTTACAGGTTGACATCGCTAATATTCCACCTGTGAATGGTTTCACCAATTTAGCTGGTTTCCCTGGTTATGGTATTCAATTATTAGCTGGAGGAACTTTACTTACTCAAGATTTGAATAGCCTGAACATAGCAGAAGGAGCTTTTGTTACTTCTACTATCTCGTATACTACTTCAGCCAACGACCTAAATTTAGGAAAACCGTTGGAAATTCGATTGCTGAATCTTTTACAAAATGATGGGATAGAAATTAATTTCGATAATTTGAGATTAGACGCAACTCAAGTTCCAGAACATACATCAATTTTGGGTATAACATTAGGATTTATAGGTGCAAGTTTAGCTTTGAAAAAAAGAAAGATGATTAGACAATAAGGAATTTTTATAATTCCTTACTTTAGAGCGATATTTTTTACGGAATGCTACGCATAGATTGCTAATTGTATTGCTAAAACTACTGTTGTTTCTGGTAATAATTTTTTGCTGTCTGGCAAATGCTGAGTGTCTTAGAGGTAAAAATCTTGAACCACTAAGACACTAAGATAAAAACCTTTTTCTAAACTAAAGCTGGTTCGCGCCGATTGTATGCAGAAGAATCTCCCTTGATGGCTTGACTTTGTTTCCCATCAATACCAACGGGGATATCGCCAACAATAGTTACTCGCTGAACGTGACGAGGTTGGTTGCCGTAGTCTGCGATCGCATAATGTTGAGTAGCGCGATTATCCCAGAAAGCGACATCGCCAACTTTCCAACGCCACCGGACTGTATTTTCAGGACGAGTAATGTAAGCCTGCAACAATTTGATAATTTCATCGGATTCATTTTGTGATAAGCCACGCAGACGACGCACAAAACCGCCGATGAATAATCCTCGTTCGCCAGATTCAGGATGAACGCGGACAACTGGATGCAGAGTTTCGTATAAAGTCGAGGTGAAAACAGCCCGATGCTCTAAGATTTCTTTTGGTAAGTCAATTGCGGCTGCTGCATAATCGTAGGCGTTGCTGTGTATTGCCCAAAGTTGGTCAGCGAGGCTACGTAGAGGGTCTGGTAAATCTTCGTATGCAGTCACGGAGTTTGCCCAAACGGTGTCGCCTCCTGATGGCGGGATGACCAGCGCCCGCAAAATCGAACCAAGGGGAGGACGATCTACAAATGTGACATCGGTGTGCCAGCTGTTAGCACGGCTGACAGTCTTGCCGTAATCTAGATCCAGAATTTCTGGGTTGTCTGGAAGTGATGGAACTGTGGGATGAGCTGTGGTGACTTCTCCAAAGCGACGGGCGAAGGCTACTTGTGCTTGAGCGTCAAGGTTCTGATCCCGGAAGAAGATGACTTTGTATTTAACTAGAGCTTTACGAATATCGCTGATGATTTCGTCGCTGAGGTTGTTGTTGAGGTTAAGACCGATTATTTTGGCACCAATACGTCCGGCTATTGGTTTGATGTCGAAGTGTTGGGAAGTCATGGGATTTACTCTAGGTTAAATGTGGATTTGTCTCACGCAGAGGCGCAGAGACGCAGAGCGTCAAAGTGTTTGTAGCATAGAGAGTGGGAGAAGGAGGAATCTATGCGGGGTAAAAGACGAATGTCCTGAGTTCGATGCTTTCTCGTGGGGGTGCATCGGCTGGAATAGTGGGATCTTCAAAGGCTGTATGGGCGGCAAAACGAGCGCGTCCATCTTCTGCGGAGTCGAAGCATTTGATAAATAGGGCTTCGTCTCTGTGCATTTGTGGGAACTAGAACCATTGATGTTGGGGATTATACGTGACTGCGTATGTCTCCCCAATGCGATCGCGGTACACTAAATCGCTAGCTACAAGGTCTGTTGGTGCAATGCTTTGGGCATCACACAATGCTAACGGTGACTCTTGGATTGGTTGGGTGATCGCTCGCCAAACATTCACTATTGCAACAACAGGTTGCCATAGTGACTCAATTTCGCCATTATCTATACCCCGTGCTGCTAATTCTAAACGAGCGCCCCCTGTGTTCTATTTTTGTGCTGCACCAACAGGAATCGGTTCGCCAAGAATTTTCGCGAATCTTTGTAAATAGAAGTCCACAGGATTTGCGACTGCTTGAATTGAAGGGCGATCGCGTACTATACTCCACCATGTCTGCAAACGCGGTGTTTCTGCTGGTAGCGTAAAGTTACGGAAGTGTTCTAATAGTGGTAAACGTTCAAACCAAGGATAGAAGCTAATATCAACCAGGCTAAACTGATCTCCTAAGAAGTAATCGCCTTTGCCCAATCCTTCTTGTTCGATATATAGAAGTGCTTCTATGAACTCTTTTCTGCCTTGTTCCTGTTCTTGGCTATCTTTACCACGCAGAAATTTGTTAAAAGCCGGGACAAGGCGAGTATTGGCGTAGTCTATCCAGATGCGCGCGATCGCTTTTTTTGCGGGATCGCGAGGTAACAATGGTGGTTCGGGGAACACTTCATCTAGATATTCATTAATAATCGCAGATTCATAGATAATTACATCCCCGTGTTGAATAGCCGGCACTTTGCCATAGCGGGAAATCTGTGTATACCCATCTGGTTTGTGCTGTAAGTCAATTTCTACTGGGGTAAATTCAATGCCTTTTTCCAGTAAGACTACACGGGTACGTTGTGAGAAGGTAGAAGCTTTAGCAAAGTAAAGTTGTATGTTGCTCATGAAATCCTCTCCTTGTAATTATCGTGAATGCAAAGTATTTGAGATTGCACAACTCAAACCAGAGCAATAAGACAGAAGCGAGATGTGTCGATCAGTGCAGTTAAATAATTTTGACTAGCAGGTATCTACGTTTGTTAGACAATATATTACTGTTTGTCGGTCGATTTAACGTAGTTAGATTATTATACAGTCTTTCGTGAAATATGTATACCTAATTATTAGTGTAACTAATTAATATATGCAGTCTTTCTGCGGCTTTCAGCACAGATATTGTAGTTTGTTTTTTTGATATTTTATAAGTCTTAATTTTAAATAAATATATATTGGACATCTCAAACAAGTCTACCTATGATACTCGTACAGAGATTTGAGCGAGGGTAGAGCAATGGGTGAAAAGACAGTTTCAGAGAATTTCAGAAGTAAAGTGGTCACGCAAGGAGTACAGCGATCGCCTAATCGGGCTATGCTGCGTGCAGTAGGTTTTCAGGATGAAGACTTTAACAAAGCAATTGTGGGTGTGGCTAATGCTTACAGCACCATCACTCCCTGTAACATGGGGATTAATCAACTAGCACAACGAGCTGAAGCGGGAATTAAACGAGCCGGGGCAATGCCGCAAATGTTCGGCACAATTACTATTAGTGATGGGATTTCTATGGGAACTGAGGGGATGAAATATTCCCTCGTGTCACGAGAAGTAATTGCTGACTCCATTGAAACCGTCTGTAACGGACAAAATATGGATGGCGTAATTGCCATTGGTGGCTGTGATAAAAATATGCCAGGGGCAATGATTGCAATCGCACGGATGAATATCCCGGCTATCTTTGTTTACGGTGGGACAATTAAACCCGGACACTACAATGGTAAAGATTTAACAGTTGTCAGTTCTTTTGAAGCTGTAGGCCAATATAGCGCTGGCAAAATTGACTCTGAAGAACTATTAGCAGTCGAACGTCAAGCTTGTCCTGGTGCTGGTTCTTGCGGTGGAATGTACACAGCCAATACTATGTCCTCAGCCTTTGAAGCGATGGGGATGAGTTTACCCTATTCTTCCACAATGGCGGCAGAAGATGAGGAAAAAGCCGATAGTACAGAAGAATCAGCCAAGGTATTAGTAGAAGCAATTTGCAATCAACTCTTACCCCGACAAATTATCACGCGCAAATCTATCGAAAATGCGATTTCTGTGATTATGGCTGTAGGTGGTTCAACTAACGCCGTGTTACATTTTCTGGCGATCGCTCATGCGGCTGGTGTAGAACTTAATCTAGATGATTTTGAAACTATCCGCGATCGCGTCCCTGTTTTATGCGATTTAAAACCCAGTGGTAGATATGTCGCCACAGACTTACACAAAGTTGGTGGTATTCCCCAAGTGATGAAAATGCTATTAGTGCATGGATTACTTCACGGTGAATGTATCACCATCACAGGTAAAACTATTGCCGAAATTTTAGCAGATGTCCCCGACGAACCACCCAGCAATCAAGATGTGATTCGTCCTTGGAATAACCCGATGTATTCCCAAGGTCATTTAGCCATCCTCAAAGGGAATCTCGCTACAGAGGGAGCAGTAGCAAAAATTACTGGGGTGAAAAATCCCAGCATTACTGGCCCCGCAAGGGTATTTGATTCCGAAGAAGAATGCTTAGATGCCATCCTTGCAGGTAAGATTCAAGTCGGTGATGTAATTGTCATCCGCTACGAAGGCCCGAAAGGCGGCCCTGGTATGCGAGAAATGCTAGCACCCACCTCAGCAATTATTGGTGCGGGTTTAGGTGATTCTGTAGGATTAATTACTGATGGACGCTTTTCCGGCGGTACTTACGGGATGGTAGTCGGACACGTCGCACCAGAAGCCGCCGTTGGTGGTGCGATCGCGCTAGTCGAAGAGGGCGATAGTATCACTATTGATGCTAATTCTCGCTTGTTACAAATCAATATTTCTGATGTAGAATTAGCTAATCGTCGCGCTAAATGGCAACCTCGTCCACCCCGTTATACAAAAGGCATCTTAGCAAAATATGCTAAGTTAGTTTCTTCTAGCAGTGTTGGTGCTGTCACAGACTTGGATTTATTTAATGAGTAGGGAGTAACGTTAGAGACGCGGTATATCACGTCTCTGTATAAGAGTCTAATTCTACTACCCACGCAAGAGTCCTCCTCTGTGGTTCATAACTTATTTATCTAACCACAGAGACGCAGAGGAAGCAGAGAAAGAATTTGAGAATACTCAGTCTTTGAGAATTACACCGTTACTAATTCCCGGTTAGCAACTACTGACTCCGGTTTGACCCAAATCTTATCTAACCCACCACTCAGCAGCCGATATTGCTGGTTAGGGTCTTGTTGTGGGTAATCCATGCGTTTGTGCATCCCTCTAGTTTCTTGACGTTGCAAACCACTGTTGTACATCCAACGCGCAGTCGCAACCATCGCCGCTGCTTCGCGCGATCGCACAATTTGGCTATCATCTGGTGTATGACTATGGCGGATTTCTTGCCAGAGGTCATTTAGTCTATCTAGGGATGCGTTTAACCCTGTAGCACTGCGGAAAAGGTTGCGGTCGTAGGGGAAAACTTCAGCTTGAGTTGCAGCGATCGCTTCATCTGGGGAGAATTTATGATGACCTTCACCATGCAATCCTGCTTCACCAACTCCCTGTACGCTGCGTTGAGTGGCTTGTTCTCCCAAACTCAGGGCGTAGTTAGCCGCAGACTGTCCAGACCAATAGCCAGAAGACATTGCCCAGGCTGCATTGTGGCTACCACCGCCTGTAAAACCACCACAAATTAACTCTCTCGTAGCTGCATCTCCCGCAGCATACAGTCCCTTAACTGAGGTCGCACAGGTGTAATCTGTAATTTTAATTCCACCAGTACCGCGTACAGTGCCTTCCAAACGTAGGGTGATAGGGAATCTTTGGGTGAAGGGGTCAATAGCAGCGCGATCGAAGACTACAAAGAAGTTAGGCTGAGATGCGCGCATCCAAGCTTTTGTTTCCTCATCCATATTTTGATCGAGACAGGCATAAACTGGCTGAGTCAGTAATGTTTTGGCAATTACAGAACGACCGCGCTTAGAACCTGCACCTTCAATTACCGTGCCATCTTCATAGGTGAAAGAAGCCCAATCGTAATAACGAGTCTTAGTCACAGAAGCAAAAGCTGGAGAAATTGCGTAGGCATTAGAAAATTCCATACCAGAGAAATCCGCACCCGCCTCGGCTGCCATCAATAGACCATCGCCAGTGAGGACATTGCAACCGAGAGCCTTACTTAAGAAAGCACAGCCACCTGTAGCAATCACAACTGCCCCGGCTCGGACTGTCCAACGTTCCCCAGACTGACGATTAATCCCCTTAGCGCCAGCTACAGCACCTTCGGCATCTACCAACAACTCTAAAGCCGGACTGTGGTCTAAAATTTTCACTCCTGCTTGCTTAATTTTTCTGCGCATGAACCGCATATACTCTGGGCCTTGCAAGGAGCGACGAATAACATTTCCATTAGCATCAACACTGAAAGGATAGCCCTCATCTGCAAGGGAATTAATGTTGTCGTAGGTGCGATTTAATACTCTAGTCATCCAGTTTCGGTCTGCAAGAAAGCCTCCCATCGCTTCCCGACTTGCCATTGCGGCTTCCCGTTGTTCTGGATCTGGTGGAACGTACCATACGCCATTCCCAGAAGCGGCTGCTGCACCACTTGTACCGCAGTAACCCTTGTCTACTAACACAACTTTTGCTCCGCTATTTGCAGCATTCCAAGCAGCCCAAGTCCCAGATGGGCCGCCACCAATAATTAATACATCGGTGGCTAAATCTAGATTAGAAG
This sequence comes from Calothrix sp. NIES-2098, assembly GCF_963875125.1. Classification (NCBI taxonomy): domain Bacteria; kingdom Bacillati; phylum Cyanobacteriota; class Cyanophyceae; order Nostocales; family Calotrichaceae; genus Calothrix; species Calothrix sp. NIES-2098. Next base: position 4,059,150 of record NZ_CAWNKJ010000001.1, on the reverse strand, counting down.
CATTTTGACGAAAATTCATGAATTTACTCCTTATAGAATTAAGAAAAGGGGAAGGGCAAAGCTTCCCCCAAAATGCGAGAGTAGCTTTTACAAACTCTTTTAGGGATTGGGGATTTGCCAATCTTTGATATGAAAATCCGACTTCAACAATTTCTGCTCGGCGAGAAACTGCTTTGTGGAATTTAAAAGTTTTAATCCTTCCGGTGTAAAAGGCTCTGTAGGATACAGATCTAAAGGATAGGATTCTTTCACAATAGGCAATGGCAGATTTCCACTTGCTTGAGCCGCAAACTGGTAAAATTCCTCTGGTTTGGCTTTAATTTCCTGCAAAGCTGCTTTTCTCATTTGATTCCACGTTTGCGGCAGTTCAGGGTGTTGAGAGAGGAAATTTTCTGTCACCACACTTACCCCTGTCCCCACTAATCCTTGATGATCCTTAGCTTGGTCTATCGCTGGAAATCCTTGAGAAACCAATGTTGGCCCTGCTCCCATCGCAAAAGGATAGGCAGAAATATCACCTCGTTCTAATGCTGGTTTAGCATCAGCAGAAGGAATCTGTACTACCTTCACATCTTTGCTCAATCCCTCTTTTTCCAGCAAACCCATCAGATAACGATGAGGATAAGTGCCTTTAGCAACCCCTACCTTCGTACCATTAAGTTGAGCAACTGAGCTTACACCATTTTTATTAGTAATCAACCAAGCATTCTGACCAACTCTAGTCTGATTAATCAATCGGGTGGAAAGACCTGCTGCTTTACCGACTAGAGCTGGAGTATCTCCATACAAACCCATATCTAATTGACCGCTGACTAAAGCTTCGTTAAGTGCCGGGCCTCCTACAAAGGGAATAAATTTTACTTCCGTCACACCCAAGCTTTTGAGGGCAGGTGTCAATGTCCCTTTTTGCAGCGCCCAACCCTCTGGGCCAATAGGTAATTTGCTTTCTGAACTGATAAAACCAACTCGTAAAACCAGGGTTTTCGCCTCTGCCGAATTTGCTCCAGTATTGGATGAAGCTACTGCTGAGTTATTAGACTGGCTTTGTGGAGAAGTACAACTGGCAAGACTGGATAACAGCGCAACAGTTGTGACTGAAGCTAAAAGTCGATGCAGGAAACTGCGCTCAATTACTTGGGAACTCATAGAGAGGGAAGTAGGGTATTTGGCGTTGCAGAATAGTGGAATAAATTTAGGTAGGGGAAGCAGAGGGAGAAACTTCTCAACTACGAATTAGCCTGCTGCGTTCCCCAAGGAAGAATTCTTCCTTGTGCATCTGTAGGCAGGTTACTGCTACTTTGCATCACTGGATAATAGTAGGCAGACTTCTCATTTTTAGCCGCAGGCGTGCGTCCTTTTCCCCAACCTACATTTTTCCGATAACTGCCAAGTAAACCATCTGCTATCAAAGTTTCTTCATCCACTGGAACTGATTCCTCAGCGTTGGGATCGACATACAGCGCATCTACAGGACAGTAGAGTTCGCACATATAACAAGTTTGACAATCGCTCTGGCGGGCAATTTTAGGCGCACTTCCTGGTACTGCATCGAACACATTTGTCGGACAAGCAGTGACGCAAAGATTACATTTAATACAGCGAGATTCACTGACTAATTCAATCACAGTGCTACTAACTCCCTCTTGACAACTTCTTGTTCGGGCTTTGCCCAGACTGTATCTAATCCGCCACTAACGAGCCGATATTGTTGGTTAGCATCTTGCTGAGGAAAATCTTGGTGTTTGTGCATTCCCCTCGTTTCTTTTCTAGCTTGTGCTGAAGTATACATCCACCGGGCAGTGGCAACCATCGCCGCCGCTTCTCTGGCTGGTAATGCTTGGCTATCTGTTGGGGCGTTACTATGACGGACTTCTCGCCACAAACTATGCAATCTTTCTAGGGAATCGCTCAAGCCTTGTTCGGTACGGAAGAGATTGCGATCGTATGGTATTACTTCGGCTTGGGTAGCTTTGATAATTTCTTGGGGGTCAAAAGTATTGTTACTCTCTGAACTGACTCCTGCCTGTCCAATTGAATGCACTCGCCGTTGATTTGCCTTGTCTCCTAATTGACGAGCATAGTTAGCCGCAGCTTGTCCTGACCAATAGCCGGAAGACATTGCCCAAGCAGCGTTGTAACTACCACCACCTGTAAAGCCGCCACAGATTAATTCCCGTGTAGCTGCATCTCCAGCTGCATAGAGTCCGGAGACTGAGGTTGCACAAGAATTATCGACAATCCGAATTCCACCAGTACCTCGGACTGTGCCTTCCAAACGCAGAGTTACCGGGAAGCGTTGGGTGAAGGGGTCAATGCCTCTGCGATCAAAAGGTAAAAAGAAATTATGCTGAATAGTTCGCATCCAAGCCCGTACTTCCTCTGGGGTTTCGTGCAGACTACAGTACACAGGTTGGTTCAGCAGTGTCTTGGCAATTATAGAGCGTCCTCGTTGAGAACCAGCACCTTCAATTACTGTGCCATCTTCATAGGTGAATGTTGCCCAACGATAGAAAGCTCCTTTAGTCACAGAAGCAAAGGCAGGAGTAAGAGCATAGGCATTAGAAAATTCCATTCCGGACATTTCTACCCCAGCTTCAGCCGCCATTAAATAACCATCTCCGGTGAGGACGTTACAACCAAGGGCTTTACTCAAAAAAGCACAACCACCAGTGGCGATGACTACTGCTTTAGCTCGTACTGTCCACCGTCCGCCCGCTTGGCGACGAATTCCTTTCGCCCCGGCTACTGCTCCTGCTTCGTCTAGCAGCAATTCCAAGGCGGGGCTATGGTCGAGAATTTGCACTCCGGCTTTCTTGACTTGCTTACGCATCAGACGCATATATTCTGCACCTTGCTGGAGGGAACGATAGTAAGGTTGTCCTTGTTGATCTGAGGGAAAGGGATAACCCCAATCACCCAACTGATGCAGATTTGCTTGAGTCCGATCTAGAACTCGCTCCATCCAATCTCGCTCTGATAAAAACCCTCCCAGAGCTTCCCGACTGGCCATAGCGGTTTCTCGTTGGTTGGGGTTTGCTACATACCACACGCTAGTCCCCCCAGAGGCAGTTGCACCACTAGAGCCACAATAGCCTTTGTCTACCAGAACAACCCGAACACCAGCAGCCGCAGCATTGTAGGCTGCCCAAGTACCAGCCGGGCCACCTCCAATCACTAAAACATCGGCCTCTAAATCTAGATTGGAGTCACTAGCAAATGATTGTTCCGCTAATTGATTTGCGCTCACTGGCTCTCACTCCTGAATTTATAGAAAGGAATATTTTTAAAATCACAGACATGGTTAGCCAAATTTATCTGTGCATAACTTTGAGAAGACCTGAAAGACTTATTTGTAAGGTAATACAGACATTTTTTGTAAAATACTAATCATTGACCGATTTAACGGTGATTAATTCAGCAGTATTGCATGATGCTAGAGAAAATTCAAGCCTTTCGCCAATAAAATATATGTTTACCTAAATTTATTAATAACAAATAGTTAGAAAGTCTAAATATGATAGGACTTCAGTTTATACTTAACGTAAGTTGACAAAAGTTAATAATATCCAAAAAACTAAAACTAAACCCCAATAGTTGAAGGTAAAAGAAGATGAAGGAACTTACCCGCCGCAAATTTATCGCTACTGCTACTCTAGCAACTGGTTTTGCCGTAGCAGTACAACCTATTTATGCTCAAGTCATCACAACTGATGCTAAAGGTTTACTAGCTGGTGCGGTGAAAATTCCGGTTCAAGATGGTGAAATTCCAGCTTATAGAGCAGTACCTGCAACTGGAGGGAATTTTCCGGTGGTGTTGGTGATTCAGGAAATTTTTGGTGTACACGAACACATCCAAGATGTTTGCCGTCGTTTTGCCAAGTTGGGTTATTTAGCGATCGCACCAGAATTATTTGCCCGTCAAGGCGATGTCTCGAAATTAAGTAACATTGATGAAATTCGTAAGGTGGTAGCAAAAGTACCAGACGCCCAGGTGTTATCTGACTTGGATGCTGCTGTCAATTGGGCTGTCAAGTCTGCCAAGGGTAATGCTGATAAATTAGCCATTACAGGCTTTTGCTGGGGTGGTCGGATTACTTGGTTATATTCAGCACACAATCCCAAAGTTAAGGCTGGTGTAGCGTGGTATGGACGCTTGGTAGGGGATTCTACGGAATTAACACCACGGCATCCCATTGATATTGCCTCTAATTTGAAAGTTCCAGTGCTGGGACTTTATGGCGGAAAGGATACTGGAATTCCATTAGAGACAGTGGAGCAAATGCGCGTAGGCATAGCCCGTCGTAGACATCGCTTAAAGTCCAGCAGCAGTAAATCTGAAATAGTCGTTTACCCAGATGCACCCCACGCCTTTTTTGCCGATTATCGTCCTTCTTATAGAGAGAAAGAGGCTAAAGATGGCTGGAAACGCCTGCAAGCATGGTTTAAAAAGTATGGCGTGTAAAGTAAAAGCAGTTATACCAATTCAAAATTCAAAATTGAGATTTAGCCTCTTTAATATCTACCGAGTTTTGCCGATTTCAAAGATGAAGACAATGGTGGGAGTTGAGCGAGGTTGGCTTTTTTAGACAAGTCGGTGACGAGGGCGATCGCTATCTGCATCCACAGTATTGTGGGTATGCTATTTTAAGCCGAACTTCCGCTTTCTCCAGTCATGACAGCAGCTGTAATTAAATGAGCTAACCGTAAAGCTTCTGGAACTTTGCCACAGTCAGTTAAGCGTTGAAGCACCTTGGCTACTACAGCAGGTTCTTCACCGCTAACTTGGAAGAAAAAGGGTGAATAATCATAGATCGGGCCAGCTTGCTGCAAAAGTTTCTGTCGCTGCTGAAAGTCTGGCAAACGACTCATTGCTTCTGTAACAGCAGCTAGATCCGGTTGGCGGCGCATCACAGTGACGCAGGGTAGTTGCAGGCGTAGGGCTAATTCTGGAAGATTGACAACATTAAATCCGCCAAACCCAATTCCATCTAATAACAATATATGTATTTGTGGTAAAAACTTCTTTCCAATCAACAACTTGCAGATGACTTCTGTCGTATCGAAACCATCTTGTTGGATTTTGCCCCATACCATACCTTCAAATCGAGTTCCGGCACATACCACCCCAGCTATAGATACATAGTCATCAACACCTCGATTGAAAGGAGCATCATCGAAGCCAATAACGCGAATAGTACGATTGAGTTTCAGTAAAGATTCAAGTTTCATGAAGCTGTTGTTTGCTGGATAGCCAAACAGTATTCTGATTATCTGGCTTTTTTGACATAAGTCTGAAAATCTGATGGCCGAGCGATCGCAGCTAATCCCTCATCCCCGAATCGAAGACATCGCGCGGACAAACTTTCGCGCTATAGAGCGATCGCTAGTTTCCAAACTATAAAAAATCACTAAGTTTCCAATAGTAAAAAATAATTAAGTATTGTTGAATAAATTTCCACAATAGAGCAATTAATCATGCAATAAGCAGATTTTGAGCAGATCGCAGCCCTTTCATCAAGTGTGTTAGAAAAAGCTCATACCTGGGAAAAATACTGTAAATCAACCAGTGTATTTGTTAAAAAGGTTACTAGAAATGAATATAGCAGTTGAGCCACTTACGAAGATTCTGGGTTATCGAATTAGCGAGCGACTGTATGCAGGCTCGCGAACCCTAGTTTACCGTGCGATCCGCGAGGCCGATCAACTGCCGATAGTCATCAAACTGCTCAAGCAGGAGTATCCTACTTTTAATGAATTGCTGCAATTCCGCAATCAGTACACCATTGTCCAAAATCTTGATTTTGAGGGTATTGTTCGGCTTTACAGCCTGGAACCTTACCACAACAGCTATGCGCTGGTGATGGAAGACTTTGGTGGAATTTCTTTACGAGAGTGGATACATAAAGAAATTAATAGCAATTTAGATCGCCTCAAAGCGTTTTTGGAAATTGCGATCGCTCTAGCCACAATTCTCGATCGACTCTACCGCCACCGCATCATTCACAAAGACATCAAACCTGCCAACATTTTAATTAACCCAGATACTCAGCAGGTGAAGTTGATTGATTTCAGCCTTGCTTCCCTGCTGTCTAGAGAAACTCAAGAAATTTATAGTCCGAATGTTTTGGAAGGTACTCTCGCTTATGTGTCGCCAGAACAAACCGGACGGATGAACCGAGGAATTGATTACCGCAGTGATTTCTACTCTTTAGGAGTGACTTTCTTTGAAATCCTCACTGGAGAATTACCTTTTCAATCTAACGATCCGATGGAATTGGTTCACTGTCATATCGCTAAACAACCAGATAAATTCAAAATTCAAAATTCAAAATTCAAAAATGAACAACCCATTCCGCCAGTATTCTGTGACATAGTGATGAAACTGATGGCGAAAAATGCCGAAGACCGCTATCAGAGTGCTTTGGGGTTGAAACACGATCTAGAGATATGTCTGAATCAACTGCAAACAACTGGACAGATCGATTCATTTGAGATTGGACAACGAGATGTGTGCGATCGCTTCATCATCTCAGAAAAACTCTACGGTCGTTATAGCGAAGTAGCAAGTTTACTAGCAGCTTTTGAGCGAGTTGCTCGCGCACGCAGCGAACTCATGTTAGTGGCGGGTTTCTCTGGTATCGGCAAAACAGCCGCAATCAACGAAGTCCACAAACCGATTGTGCGGCAACGAGGCTACTTTATTAAAGGTAAATTTGACCAGTTTCAGCGCAACATTCCCCTATCTGCTTTTTTACAAGCATTTCGCGATTTAATCGAGCAACTGCTCAGTGAAACTGATACGCAATTAGCTCAATGGCAAAACAAAATTCTCTCAGCTTTGGGAGAAAACGCTCAAGTCATTATTGAGGTTATCCCAGAATTAGAGCGCATAATTGGCAAACAACCTGCTGTTCCCGAACTCTCTGGTAGTGCTGCACAAAACCGCTTCAACATTTTATTTCAAAAATTTATCCAGGTGTTCGCTACAAAAGATCGTTGTCTGACGATCTTTATCGATGACTTGCAGTGGGCAGATGCTGCTTCTCTCAAATTTATGCAACTGTTAATGAGCGACATAGATAGCCGATATCTGTTGCTGATTGGGGCTTACCGCGATAATGAAGTCTCAGCAACCCATCCCCTGATGCTGACGCTCGAAGAAATTCAGAAGTCACAGACTACAGTCAATACAATTACGCTTGCGCCTCTAGATCTGTTGTCGGTGAATCAGTTGATTGCTGATACATTTAGTTGTTCGCTAGAGCTAGCTTTGCCATTGACAGAGTTGATCTTTAGCAAAACTAAAGGCAATCCCTTCTTCACGACTCAGTTTCTCAAAGCCCTTTATGAAGAGCGACTGATTGCATTCAATTTTCATGGCGGTTACTGGGAGTGTAACATTGCACAGGTGCGATCGCTTACCCTCAGCGATGATGTCGTAGACTTTATGGCAGTTCAACTTCAGAAATTGCCGCCAGCTACTCAAGAAGTGTTGCAGTTAGCGGCTTGCATTGGTAACACTTTTGACTTAGAAACCCTAGCGATCGTCTACGAACAATCCCCAACCCAAACCGCCAACGATCTGTGGACAGCTTTAAGCGAAGGATTAATCTTACCGCAGAATCATGTTTATAAGTTTTTTCAACAAGAAATATTTTTGAGCGATCGCGAGTTATTGCTCAACGGTCAATCACGAAAAATGACCACTAGCTATAAATTTTTACACGATCGAGTACAGCAAGCGGCTTATTCCTTAATTCCCCAAGATCAGAAGCAAGCCACTCACCTCAAGATTGGGCGACGGTTGTTAGACAACACGCCAGCAGCAGACCAGCACGAGAAAATTTTTAATATTATTAACCATCTCAACCTGGGTGCAGAACTAATTGCTCATCCTAGGGAACGAGAGCAATTAGCGAATCTCAATTTGATAGCGGGTCGTCAGGCAAAATCTGCAACAGCCTACGAAGCCGCACTGAAATATTTTAATACAGGCATCATGTTCCTAGAAGCCCATAGCTGGCAGACTCAGTACGATTTAACACTCTCTTTGTATTTAGCAGCAGCAGAAGCAGAATACCTGAATACGAACTATCAGCAAGCAGATCGGCAAATAGAGACGCTGCTAGAAAATGTCAAGGATAGATTACAAAAAGCTAGAGTTTACGAAATCAAGATTCAATCTTTAATTTCTCAGAATCGGATGCAGTCAGCAGTAGATCTAGCCTTAGAGGTCTTGCAGATGCTAGGCGTCAGCTTAGATCAACAGGCGATCGCTACTCTAGACATTGAAGCATTAATTGACCTGCCAGAAATGACCGACCTGAATAAACTAGCAGCATTAAGAATTTTGATGACTGTTGGCCCTGCGGTGTTCCTGGCTAACCCCCAAATGTATGCATCCGTTGTCTTTACAATGGCCAATCTCTGTATGAGATATGGCAATTCTAGCCTTGCAGCTTATGCCTACGTAGCCTATGGATTATTGCTTTGTAGTGGGGGGGATATTGAGTCTGGCTATAAGTTTGGTCAGATAGCGATCGAGTTGTTAGATCGCTTTGATAGCAGAAAGCTGAAATCTAAAGTTTATATGTTGTTTTATGGCAGCATTCTCCACTGGAAAGCACACTTTCAAAATTCCTTGCAACCTTTGCAAGAAGCATTTCAACTTGGGTTAGAAACTGGAGATTTAGAATTTGCTGCTTACAGCGCTACGACATATTGCGATTTTTGTTTTCACACTGAGTCAGAGCTAGAAACAGTGCTTCACAAGCAGACTCAGTATGTTGAGACTATTCAAAAATTAAAACAAGAATATCAGCTAATTCAAGGTCAAATCAGCAGACAATTTCTCTTAAATTTAAGCGGTCAGGCAATTGATAAGTTGCGGTTGGTTGGTGATAGTTGCAATGAAACAGAAATGCTGCCCATCTGGACTCAACATAACGTGGGCTTTATTTTATTTTTTGTCTATTTATACAAACTAATTCTTGCCTATTTCTTTGGAGCTAATGCTGATGCAGTGGAAAATCTGCGACTAGCCGAACCATACCAAAACGGTACTAGAAACACAGTTCATTTTGTGGAGTATCAGCTGTATTCGTCTCTATCGCTGTTGGCACATTATCCAGATGTATCGATCGGCGAGCAGCAGCAATATTTGCAACAGGTAGCTGAAAATCAAGCACTGATGCAGCAATGGGCAACTCATGCACCAATGAACTATCAACATATGTGGTGTTTGGTAGAAGCAGAAAGAAATCGGGTACTGGGCAATAAAGCGACTGCTATCGAAATGTATGACCAAGCGATAGAAAGTGCCAAACAGCACAGCTACATTCAGCAAGAAGCGCTGGCTAACGAACTCGCCGCTAAGTTTTATCTCAACTGGGGCAAACAACAGCTCGCGCAAACCTACGCGATCGAGGCGTATTACTGCTATACCCGTTGGGGAGCTAAAGCCAAAGTTACGGATTTAGAAACTCGTTATCCGCAACTTTTAGCACCTATCCTCGAACAAGGCTCTTTCGCTTTCTCAACTCACGAAACAATTATTGTATCTGGTCGGGGAAGTTCTCACAGTTCTTCTTCAGGTAGTAGCACTGCTTCTGTGGCCTTAGATTTAGCCGTGATTTTGAAAGCTTCTCAAACCCTTTCCAGTGAAATTGAATTAGAAAAACTCGTTTCTAGCTTACTGCACGTCGCCCTAGAAAATGCTGGAGCTGATAAGTGCGTGTTGCTGCTATCTGAAAACGGGCGTTTGCTAGTCCAAGCGATCGCCAATATAGATAATTCCACAACGCTACTCCACCCACAACCGATGGAAGAAAGCCTAGAAATACCCTTAAATCTCATCAACATGGTGAAACGTAGCTTACAACCACTAGTGATAGTTGACGCCACGGTGCATCCTAGAGCAATGGATGACCCATACATTCGACAGCACCAACCTAGGAGTATTTTGTGTAGCCCAATTTTGCATCAAGGTAAGTTGCTAGGGATTTTGTATCTAGAAAACGATCGCTCTATTGGTGCGTTTACTGACGATCGCGTTGATATCCTGAATCTTCTTTGCACTCAAGCCGCTATTTCTTTAGAAAATGCTCGTCTGTATCAGAAATCGCTACTCTACGGTCAACAGTTAGAGCGATCGCTGCAAGAGGTACAGCAGATGCAACTGCAATTAGTGCAGAGTGAAAAAATGTCAGCTTTGGGAAATCTCGTGGCTGGCGTTGCTCATGAAATCAACAATCCCGTCGGCTTTATTTCTGGCAATATTGAACCAGCTAAAAATTATGTCCAGGATTTGTTGGGGTTAATCAACCTGTACCAAGAAAAGTTTCCCGATCCTGGCGTAGAAATTGAAGACGAAATTGAGGCGATTGATTTAGACTACTTGCGCGAAGACTTACCTCAGTTACTCGAATCGATGAGTTTGGGTGCCAATCGCATTCGGAGTATCAGCATCAGTTTGCGAACCTTTTCTCGAACCGATAAGGATTACAAAGTACCTTTCAACATTCACGATGGCATTGACAGCACAATTTTAATTCTGAGACATCGTTTGAAAGGCAACGAACTTCGTCCCGCAATTGAAGTGATTAAAAATTATGGCGCACTGCCTTTAGTCGACTGCTTTGCCGGACAACTCAACCAAGTATTTATGAATTTGTTAGCAAATGCCATTGATGCCCTGGAAGAATCTAATCTAGGCAAAAGTATGGCAGAAATCGCCGCTAAACCCAATCGCATTACTATCCAAACTTGTGTAGCGCAATCAGTCCAGCACGTTGAGATTCGGATTGCAGATAACGGAGTGGGAATGTCCCAGGAAGTGAAGCAAAGAGTATTCGATCATTTGTTCACCACCAAAGCTGTCGGTAAAGGAACCGGATTAGGATTAGCGATCGCCCGTCAAATTGTCGTAGAAGCTCATGGAGGTACAATTGAAGTAGATGTCATTCCGCAAGAGAAGACAGAGTTTGTAGTTATGCTGCCGATAAAGGTGTAATATCGGGTTCATCTAAATACCAGCGATCGAATCTACAATAGGGAATCGATCGCTGATTGATGATTAATGATTATTAGATAATTCCTCCATTTTCTTCCTTAAACTTAGGGGTCTCATATCAGTCCATACTTCCTTAATGTATTCCAAACATTCTGATTTCAGTCCACTTTTGCCTGCATCTTTCCAACCAAGAGCATTTTCTCTATCAGCAGGCCAAATAGAATATTGTTCTTCATGGTTAACTACAACTTTATAAATTGTTGTATCTTCTGAATTTTCTCGCATTGTTTTATCTCCTATTAACTAACTAAAATTTAAACAGCAGCACGGGGAGGTAAAAACCCTCCAGTTCGGATTTGTTCTACACTATTCTTAACAGCTTGAAGAATGTAGTTAATATCTTCATCTGTATGGGCTGTAGATAAATAACCACTAACGCCTAAAAGGTGAACTCCCTGATTCAGTAGATGATATTTTAACAATGACATAGCTACGGAAGCCACAGAATTTTCCTCAGAAAGTTCTACAGATGCAGAACCAAATAGCGATCCAAAGTTTGCCATCCGTAGAGGTAGACCTTCTACCGCAAAATAATCATTCAAAGTACTTACAAATTGTGTTGTCCGCGCATTCAATTTTTGCTGTAATGATAACCCTTCACTTTGCAAATATTTCAGCACTGCTTTTGCAGCCGTCATTGCTAAAGGATGCTTACAAAAAGTACCAGCAAAAAATGTTTTCTTGGTTTGTGGGTAAGAATCATCGCCATAATTCCACATACCCCCATCAATTGCATCCATATATTTACTGTCACCAGCAATCACCCCAATTGGCATTCCACCACCAACAATCTTTCCGTAAGTAGCTATGTCAGCTTTTACGCCAAAATACGCTTGCGCGCCACCAGGGTGAATCCGAAAGCCTGTCACCATTTCATCAAAAATTAAAGCAATTTCATTTGCTTGGGTTAATTCCCGTAACTGGTGTAGAAATTCTTTTGGCTGTAAAGCAGGTCTAGAAGTTTGTACGGGAACTACCAAAACCGCTGCTAATTCTTGTTGATGAGTTTTGATAATTTCTAAAGATTCAGGATTGCTATAATCTAATACTAAAACATCACTAACAAAATTTGGTAATACTCCAGGTGCTAATGGTAGTCCAGAGCAATTATTTTCTGCTTTATTTACTTTAATTAAAGTGCCATCAAAATGACCGTGATAAGAGCCTGAAAAGATAACAATTTTGTTACGTCCTGTAACTGCTCTAGCAATGCGGATAGCAGACATGACGGCTTCTGTACCTGTATTGCTAAAACAAACTCTCTCCATCCCAGTCAGTTGTGAAACTAACTCCGCTACCTCACCCACAAGTTCTGATTGAGGGCCAATTTGAATACCTTTATCTAGTTGAGCGATTAAAGCTTCTTTTATAAAAGATGGGTTATGACCAAAAAGATTGATACCCAAGCCCATCATGATATCTACATATTCATTACCATCTACATCCCAGATTTTAGAACCAAAGGAACGATTAGCCACAATGGGATAATACATTTCTTTGAAGAGTAGATTAAACTCTCCTAAATTTTTATCATCCGCTAAGAATGGTCGGTAATTTTGAGAAATCTGCTTGGATATTTTAGTTTTTTCATTGTAGCTATTAATAAAATATCGTAAATATTCTTGTTGCTGGTTAGGCAGTCCTGCTGTAGCTAATAGCTTGGTTAAATTATCTGAATGTTGAGCTAATGTAACTTGTTGCGTATTCATGAATTTGTAGCTGGGGATTTGATAATTGTTATATATTTAATTACAGCGCTCAAATATTCACACGCTTATAACAAATAAAATACGTACTACCAGGCATTTGAGATATTCCTAAGTCATAATGTGCATCATAAAAGCTAATTTCGCTAAATCCAGCAGTTTCTAGAGCAAAAATAATCTCCTCTTTGTCATAACATTTTTCTGAAATAACTTTATCTAAACGCTGCCAACTTTCGTCTACTAATGAAAATACAGTTAAAGACATTTGACCGATTTTAGTATCGGGATTATAAATATTTTTTGTAGCCCAAGCATAATCATCTTTGACATTGCCAGAAATTTTACCGTTCCAATTTGATTGAAATTCTTCTTGGGTGAAGAAGTGGCACAAGAATATCCCATTCTCAATCAGTGCATTAGAAACATTTTTCAATACGCGCTTTAATTCTTCAATTTTCATCACATAATTCAGAGAACCAGTAGTTGAAACTACTGCATCAAAGGTAGCTGGTAAATTGAAAAATCGAGCATCATCAAGGATAAATCTTGCTTCTGGCGCATTCTCACGAGCATAATGTAACATTTGCTCAGAGCCATCAATTCCTGTAATTTGATAACCTTTTTGCAGTAATTGTTGTGCTAAATGTCCAGTTCCACAACAAAGGTCAAGAATATGAGAACCTTTAGTTAAACGGGTTAACAACAATTTTTCTAAAACTGGTATTGTTTCTTGGAAAAGACCTGATATCCAATCTTCGTTGTATATAAGAGCAAGAACATCATAATCATCATAATGAGTTGTAGTAGTCATAAAATAACGCTCCTGAAATTATTTACAAATTTTGAGTTAATTAGCCAACAAACCTTGGTTAATTAGATGAGAAAAATAAACACTAAGTAACTGATTGTCTACTGGAGGGCAAGTTATTGAAGTATTGACTAAGCCATTAATAACGTTTTGGTTATCAAGCTGTAAAAATCCTACTGTAGAATTTTCTTCTTGAGCCTGTCTTGCAGGGAAAAATGGCACTAACGAATATAAAGGATGCTCTAATGACCCTTGAGTAATGTTGAGTAATTTCTCTCGCCATTGCTCATAAGAAACTTGTTCAATTACATAACCCAACGAGCGAATATGGTCTATAAGTGTATTTGAGTGCAGAGTTTGGGGATGTACCAAGTGGAAGGTTTTACCTACAGATTCTTCCTGCTGGGATAAATAAACTATGGCTTTACTGACATAATCTACAGGAACTATATTTTCTCTAATATCTATATCGGGCGCACTCCCTAATTGCACGCAACCGATAATCAATTTGTAGAGAAAGTCTTTGCTATTAAAAACACCAGTTTGGCTATGTCCAGATATGCGGGATGGTCTATAAATAGAGATAGGAATTCCTCTTTCAGCCGCAGTTTGGACTAATTTTTCAGCAACCCATTTAGTCTGACAATATCCATTGCTAGGAAATTCATTATCCTTCAGGCTATCCTGTTCTCGAACTGATTTAACTCCCGATTCAACTTTTGATGCAACAACACCAGAGCTAGAAATAAAATGCACTGGTTTGGTTTTTACTTGACTAGCTAATCTCAAAATTTCTTGCGTACCCAGTACATTTGCAAGTCTCAAGATAGAGTATGGGTAAATATGATGCACCCAAGCCCCATTATGATAGATGACATCAATTGTAGATGCTAATTGTTGAAATGTTTCAGTTTTTAAACCTAAAAGCTGTTTTGATAAATCGCCTACAATAGGAATGATGCGGGAACTCCAAGTTTCGTTCCAAATCCCATAAGATTTGAGAATAGATTTAAGATTTGCAGAACGCACTAAGCAATAAATTTCTGCTGTGGTTTGTTGGAGAATTTCGGCGAGTAAAAATGCTCCTAAAAAGCCTGTAGCACCAGTTAATAAAATCGCTTTGGGTTCGGAGATAAACTTACCAACATTTGGTGGATAAATTGTCTCGTCTAAAAGAGTTTCAGTTGTTAAGTCTATAGTGAGGTGCTCAACTTCTGTTTGACAAACTCGTTCGATATTTTCTGCTAAACCTGATACAGTGGGTTTTTCTAATAAACTGCGTAAAGAGATATCGAAGTTAAAAGCTTCTTTAACTTTAGCGAGTAGCTGAGTTGTTAATAAAGAATGTCCGCCTAATTCAAAGAAGTTGTCATAAATGCTAACTTTCTCAACTTTTAAAACTTCTGCCCAAATTTGAGTCAGCTTTTCTTCTACAGGGGTGCGAGGCGGAACAAACTCTCCAATTAAATCCGATCTGACTTGTTCGGGTGCGGGTAGTGCTTTTCTATCAACTTTACCATTAGGGCCTAGAGGTAGTTCTTTTAGCAGTACTACAGCTGATGGCAGCATAAATTCTGGGAGTTTATCTTTGAGAAAATCCCGTAATTCATTAACTGTAGCGGCTGATTTTGACTGAGGAACTATATAAGCAACTAAGCGTTTATTTCCTGGTATATCTTCCCGCGCAATAACTACTGTTTCTTGTACTCCAAGATGCTGATTTAATAATGCTTCAATCTCACCTAATTCAATGCGGAAACCACGAATTTTTACTTGGTTGTCAATGCGTCCTAAAAACTCAATATTGCCATCACTCAGATATTGCCCTAAATCTCCAGTTTTATACAGACGTATTCCTGGTTTTTGACTAAAGGGGTGAGGAATAAATTTCTCAGATGTAATTCCTGATTGGTTTAAATAACCTCTGGCTATACCTTCACCACTAATATAAATTTCGCCAGTCACGCCAATAGGAACCGGATGTAAGTGAAAGTCTAGTATATATATTTGTGTGTTGGCTATAGGATGTCCAATAGATATTTGCGTTCCAGTTGCTAAAGAATGGCAATGATAGACACTACTCCAAACAGTTGCTTCTGTCGGCCCGTACTCGTTGAAGAGAGATGTTTCTAACTGTAATTGGGTGTGATGTTGTATCAATTCTGACGGACAAGCTTCACCTGCAACAATAACAGTACGTAGGGAATTTAACTGTTCTGGTTTTGCTTGTTGCAAAATTAGCGCATATAAAGAAGGAAGGCTCAATAAATGAGAAATGCGATTTTGGGAAATTAACTCTATAAGTTTAAGTACTTCCCGTTGTACGCCTTCTTCTGGTAGGTGTAGAGTTCCGCCACAACACAGCGTCCAGAAAATACCCGCAACTGAACTATCAAATGCAAAGGATGAGAGTAATAAAAAGCTGGTGACAGGTTCTTGATAGTAAGAGATACGTGCAGTTGTGGAGTGAACTAGGTTACGATGTGCGATCGCAACTCCTTTAGGCTTACCTGTAGAACCGGAAGTGTAGATGACATAAGCTAAGTTGTCAGGATATGCTGTGAGAATGGGGTTGTCTTGGCTCTGTTGTGCTACCCTTTCCCAATCTGTATCTAAGCAAATTGTCTGTGCGTTGTAGTTTGGTAAACTTGGCAGTAGATGCTGCTGAGTCAATAATATAGATATCTGGGTATCCTCTAGCATGAAAGCTAGACGCTCTTGGGGATAGTGCGGATCGAGGGGAACATAAGCACCACCAGCTTTGAGAATACCCAAAATCCCAACGATCATTTCTAGGGAACGTTCGACACAAATTCCCACTAATACTTCTGCGCCTATACCCAAAGATTGCAAGTAATGAGCTAGTTTATTTGCACGCGCATTTAGTTCAGCATAAGTGAGTTGTTGATTGTTAAAAGCAACAGCGATATTATTTGGCGTGCGTTCTACTTGCTCTGTAAATAGCTCGTGAATGCACTTACTTTTTGGGTAATTAGCCTCAGTTTGATTGAACTCAAATAGAAGTTGGTGCAGAGTGCGATCGCTTAAAATATTCAGTTTACTAATTACCTCATCTGCATTATTAATCACACTGGCTATCAATCGTTCAAAATTTTCTGCTATGAGTTCAATACTTTCGGCATTAAATACATTAGAGTCATAATGAAACTCTAGATTTAAAGTTTCAGATTGCGGTTGACAAGAAAGCTTGATTTTAAACCTTTCTATGCAACTGTAATGTTGTTCAATAGCCAGCGTTATATCCCCTACATCACAAATAATAGATTCCTGTTCAAAATCAAAACCAAAAGGTAAGTTAGGTAATTGGTTATCAAAATACTTATTTTGCTCCCAACTAAAACTTTCTTGCCATTTATTTATTTCTTCTATAGATTTAGCTACTTGCAGTAGAACTTGGCTAAAACTTAAATTTTCTGCCAAATGAGAATGCAGAGTTAAATATTTCGCAAATAACCCTAATGCACTTTTTAATTCATCATATTTTCTCCCATCTATACCTACACCAATAACAATTTCCGATTGCTCAAGCAACCGCCACAGTAAAACCTGCCAGCAAGCAAGAAGCAATATAGAGCTAGAAGTATGATATTTTTTAGCTATATTTTCTATTTCTTGTACTAAACTACTATTCAGTACCGACTTGATAGCTTTTGGTTCAAACTGATGTTTGTCTGAATGATTAATTTCATAAGGTAGCTTTAAACTATCAATAACAGATAAGTCTTGCTGTAACCAATATTTCCTACCAATCTCCGTTTCTTCAGCTTCTAGTATTTGGTGTTGCCATTCAGAGAAATCTGCATATTGTAGCGGTTCTTCAGATAATTCACTATCTAGATTACCTGAGTAAGAAGTAGCAATTTCTCGCATTAAAATATCGAGAGTGACAGTATCACTGCAAATTGCAGGTAAACTGAGATATAAATAATGCTTCTCTGATGAGAGGATAATTAAAGCAGTGTGTAAAATTAAACCCTTTTCTAAATCAAAAGGTAGAAATTTTAAATCGCGAACAATTGCCTTAATTTTAACCTCTTGCTCCTCAGCAGTGACATCGCTCAGATTGTATATTTGAGCTAAAGTTACTTTGTTATTTGTAATCACCTGAACTGGGATACTCATTCCAGGAAGACAACGAAAGCAAGTGCGGAGTATTTCATGGCGATTAACAATATCTTGTAAAGCTAATTCCAAGCGTTTGACATCAAGATTGCCTGTAATTGAAATGATACAATCACTGCGATATACCGATTTTCGATCGAGTTGTTGTAAGAACCATAAATGCTCTTGCTGCGGCGAAAGTCGAAAACCTTCTATCGTTGCTGTTTGCATATCTATAAATTCCTCTACTTATTAAGTACTATGTGATTTCTAAAATTCTTTTGTTTCCCACTTCTACACTGCAACAGAAGGAGAATAGGGTTCAGCCATTCCTACTAAAATTTTTCTGGGTGGAACAAAGGGATTACGAGCATGTATGGCTAACATATTATCGAGCATCAATACATCTCCTTTTTCCCAAGTGAAAGTAACCATTTGCTGTTGATAAGCTTGACGAAGATGCTCTAAAACTTCTGGTTCAATTACAGAACCATCACCGTAATATGTATTTGTTGGTAAATCTTCTTCTTTAAAAGAAGATAATAGAGTATTCCGAATTTTTGGTTCTAGTGTAGAGATATGAAAAAAAGTTGCGTGGTTAAACCAAACCATTTCTTCAGTTATAGGATGTTTGATAATAGCCGTGCCAACTTGACGGGTTCTTAATTTATCACCATCTTTCCATTCAAAGTCAATTCCGTTTTGATAGCAATATTCTTCTACTTTAGATTTTTCTTCACTTTGAAAAACTGTTTGCCAGGGTAAGCCAAATCCATCACCAAAGTTACGCATATACATAACTTTTTTTTCAATAAATTTTTCTCTGATTTTGGTGTCAATATTGGCAAAAATTTGCCGACAATTACCAATGGGTGTTTCTCCTCCTTGTGCTGGTGGAGTTTGACAAAAGAAGAAGATTTTTAAAGGAAATGTCGGCGAATAAGCGTGTTCGTTATGCGGGAATATACTTTGATCGGCTGGGTAATCTGTGGAAGTGTAAATTCTCCCTGCAACTTGAGTACGTGGCGAGGCTCGATAACGATATTCCAAAGCTTCTTTGCAGATAGCAGCTATGATTTGCTCAAATTCTTCTATTGATTTGACATGAAAACCACGAAAGAGAATTGCTGTGTATTTTAATAATTCTGCTTGTAAAAACTTGCGATTATTTTTAGCCCAAGTGAGTAAATCTACTCCTTTAATTGCGGGTTTGATAACTAAAGGAAAGTTAGGGCTGTTGTGAAAATACTCTATTTTAATTAATTCATGATCGCCAACACGAACAGCTTTACGTTTGACATTACTTAATTTTAAAGAATTGCTTTGTTGTTTTAGCATTGATTATATCCTATGTCCATTTAGTTAAATAATGCAAATGATTCTAAATATTTGAATTAGTAGACCTACGTCTAATATTGTTTAATTTTTGCTTTAAAGAATTTTGATAAGTTATTTCTTGAGTTAATCTGTCTTGTTTTTCTGCTTGCGCTAAAGATTTTTTAAGTTCGCTGATTTTTGTATTTGGCACATTCACAATCTCGCTCAAAATCGTCTCAAAGTTTGCAAGCATTCTGGTAATAGTTTTCTCTACAAACAAGTCTGTACTATATTTCAATAATCCCATCAGACCTTGCTCTGTATCTCTAATATCAAAGAGTAAATCAAAGGTAACTGTTTTGGTTTCCGTTTCTAATGTTTGGAAAGTTAAGCCAGGAATATTTAAATGAGTTTGGGGAGTATTTTGCAGAATTAATTTTACTTGAAATAATGGAGTTATATGTAAATTGCGCTCTGGGTTAATCGCTTCTACAAGTTTATCAAATGGCAAATCTTGATGTGCGTAGGCATCTAAAGTCATTTCTCGAACTATTTTTAGTAAATCCTGAAAACTAGGATCGTTATCAAATTTAGTACGTAATACTATTTGATTAACAAAAAATCCAATTAAACCCTCAGTTTCTGCTTGGTTACGGTTAGCAACATCTGTACCAATTACAATGTCATCTTGTTCGCTGTAGTAATGCATTAAGGTTGCAAAAGCTGCTAACAATGTCATGAAAAGCGTTACACCCTGTTGATTGCTCAGAACTTTGATTTGTTGAGATAATGTGGAAGAGAGTGTGAAAGATTGTGCGGCACCTTGATATGTTGGTGCTAGAGGTCGAGGATAGTCAGTGGCTAATTTAATAGTTGGTAAGTTTTGAATTTGTTGTTGCCAGTAACTGAGAAGTTTGTCTAAAACTTGTTCTTGTAACCATTGATGTTGCCAAATAGCAAAATCGGCGTATTGAATTGGAATCTCTGAAAGTGGAGAAGGCTGATTAGCAGAAAATGCTTGATATAGGGCTACTATTTCTTTAATTAAGACTGCCATAGACCAGCCATCAGAAATAATGTGGTGCATCGTGAAAAGCAGCACATGTTCTGTTTCAGATAGTCGTAAAAGCGTCACTCTTAATAGTGGCTCTGTATCTAAATTAAATGGCTTTTCTGCTTCTTGTTTCGCTAATATTTCGGCTGTTTGTTGTCTTTCGTTATCTAATAGGTTGCTTATGTCTATAATAGGTAATTCTAAATTGAGAGATGTGCTAATAACTTGGATTGGTTGTCCCTGTTCTACAATAAAATTAGTTCGGAGAATTTCGTGGCGGCAAATAACTTCATTAAGGCTTTGTTTTAAGGCAGCAATATTCAACGAACCAATGATATGTACAGCTTCAAAGATGTTATATGCAGTATTATTAAATTCTATTTGGTGGAGATACCATAGCCTTTGTTGAGCGTATGAAAGTGGAATATTAGCTGGTCTAAAAGTTTGTCCTATATGAGGTAATTTAACTTTTAAATTACTTTTTATATGATGCTCAATTTTGTTGGCTAATTCTGCGACTGTTGGCGATTCAAATAAACAACGCAAGGGTAAGTCTACTTGAAAAGCTTTGCGAATTTGAGAAATAACACGAGTTGCTAATAGAGAATGACCACCTAGTTCAAAAAAGTTATTGTAAATACCAAGTTGTCTTATACCTAAAATATCAGCCCAAATACCAACAAGCATTTCTTGAACTGGGGTCAAAGTTAGGGAAGTAGTTTCTTCTAGCTGCCGTATTGGATCGGGTGCAGGTAAGGCGCGACGGTCGATTTTGCCATTGGGTGTCAGAAGAATTTTCTCTAACACTACAAAGGCAGTTGGTATCATGTAACTTGGCAATTGAAGTTTTAAGAAGTTACGTAATTCTAAAATAGAAATTTCTGTAGACTGGGGAACAACATAAGCCACAATATGTTTATCATCTTGTCTATCTTCTCTAAGAATAACTATAGCTTCTCGAATTTCTGAGTATTGAGTAATTGCTGACTCAATCTCACTAATTTCTATGCGGAAACCTCTGATTTTAACTTGGTTATCAATGCGTTGGATAAATTCGATATTACCATCTGGTAAATAGCGAACTAAATCACCAGTTTTATATAAACGATCGCCTGAATTCTGGCTAAATGGATGAGGGATAAATTTCTCGGCAGTTAAATCAGGTCGATTCTTATAGCCTCTAGCTAGATTAAGACCACCAATATAAAGTTCTCCAGCAACTCCTATGGGTACTGGTTGTAAATATTTATCCAAAATATAAAATTGAGTATTAGGAAATGGCCGACCTATGGGCAGTAATTTTTCAATGGTTAAATTTTGTGCTGTTGTTTCAAAATAAGAACTATCTATAGTAGCTTCTGTCAAACCATAGGAGTTGATTAACCGAGTTTGAGGACTACAGAATTGTAAAAATTTGCGATATTCGTTACTATTCCAGCTATCAGAGCCACAAATTAACAAACGCATAAAATCTAAACGCTGTTGGCTATGCTCAAGAAACTTAATTAAATTTCTTAAAACTGCTGGTACAAACTCTGCACAATCTACTTTTTCTTTTTGTATTAGTTGATATAACTGTTCCGGTGATAGTAACAAATCTTTGGGACATAAAACTAATTTGCCACCAGAACATAAAGCACGAATCCAATCGCCAGAAAAAACATCAAAGGAAAAGCTAGCCATTTGGAGATGAGATGTTGCATTTGTTCGCAATTGGTAGGTTGTTTCCCAAGCAAAATAAGCATTTATTAGGCTAGAATGCTGAATCATTACTCCCTTTGGTTTACCCGTCGAACCAGAGGTATAGATGATATAAGCAAGATTAGCTGCTTCTAAGTGAGTATTAACTGGATTAGAAGATGGTAATTGTGCAATTTGCTGCCAATCTCGATCTAAATTTATGATTTGGTTAGGTAACATAGGAAGACTTTGTAACAAGTCTGTTTGTGTCAGCAAAACAGAAACTTGTGCATCTTGCATCATGAAAGCCAACCGTTCTTTTGGGTAACTTGGATCTAAGGGTAAATAAGCTCCACCTGCTTTTAAAATTCCCAATATACCTATTACCATCTCTAAGGATTTTTCGACACAAATACCCACGCATACCTCTGGTTTGACTCCCAGTAGTTGCAGGTAATATGCGAGATTATTGGCTTTTTGATTGAGTTCTTGATAGGTTAAATATTCATTTCCAAATACCACCGCAATAGCATCAGGTGTGATTTCTACTTGTGCTTCAAATAATTGATGAATGCACTGGTATTGAGGGTAATCAATTTTGAGATAACTCCAATCTGTTAACAGTTGATGTTGTTCGTTTACTGTTAATAATGGCAATTCTGACAGATGCCGATTGGGGTTAGCAACAATTCCTTCTAACAAAACTTGAAAATGTCCCAACATGCGGTTGATGCGAGCAGAATTAAATATATCTGTGTTGTATTCTAAATCTCCTTTTAATCCTGCCTCTGTCTCAGTCAAAGAAAGTGTTAAATCAAAATTAGCAGTATTTTTTTCTGCTGTTAATGGTTCTATGCTTAACTCTGGCAGATGTAAAACTTCTGTTGCAGCATTCTGAAGAATAAACATCACCTGAAACAAAGGGTTATGGCTTAAATTTCGTCCTGGTTGTAGTTCTTCTACCAACTTTTCAAAAGGTAATTCTTGGTGAGCATAAGCACCTAAAGTGACTTCACGTACCTGCTGTAACAGTTCTTTAAAAGAGGGATTATTGCCAAGGTTTGTCCGCAGTACTAAAGTATTGACAAAAAAGCCAATTAAACTTTCAATTTCTGTGCGATCGCGGTTAGCAATCGGAGTACCTACTATAATTTCTTCCTGCTGAGTGTAGCGATATAACAACACTTTAAATGCTGCTAGCAGAGTCATAAATAAGGTTACTCCTTCCTGCTTTGACAAGTCTTGGAGTTTCTCTGTCAGGAACTTAGATAATTGGAATGGCTGTGTTGCACCATTGTTAGATTGAATTGCAGGTCGAGGATAGTCAGTAGGTAATTCTAAGATTGGTAAATCACCGCCCAACTCCTGTTTCCAGTAATTGAGTTGGGTTTGCAACAATTCGCCTTGCAACCGTTTTCTTTGCCAAATTGTAAAGTCTGCATACTGAATAGGTAGTTTAGGAAGTGGGGAAGGCTGACTTTGAGAGTAAGCTGTGTACAGTGCTGTGAGTTCTTGAATAAATATCCCTGTAGACCAACCATCAGAAACAATATGGTGCACGATTAACAAGACCACATAGTCTGTTTCTGCTAATTGAAGTAAACTGGCTCTTACTAGCGGGCCTTTGACTAAATCGAAGGGTTTTTGTGCTTCTAAAGCAGCAAGTTTGCGAACTTCTTGCTGTTTTTGTGCTTCTGCAAATGGCTGTAAATCTATAATTGTCAAAGTAAAGTTTTCATCGTGGCTAATTACTTGTATTGGTTCGCCATCTACTATAGTAAATGTAGTTCTTAATATTTCGTGCCGTCTGATAATTTCATTGATGCTTTTGGACAGTGCTACTATATTTAATTTACCTGTGAGTTTGACAGCCGCAGGTATATTGTAAGCGCTACTCTCTGGTTCTAATTTGCTAAAAAACCAAAGTCGCTGTTGAGCAAAAGACAGAGGTATATTTCCCTGATGGGCAACAGGTTGAATAGATTCTGAAGAAGCTTTTAAAGCCTGATTTGCTTGGCTAATAAAAGCTAAAATTTCTGCTTTGCGTGCTACTAATTCTGCTTTGATATCTGGTGTGAGGGCTTCTTTAGGCGCACTACAACGCAGACAGTCATTCTCAACCCATAATTTTATATCCTGGGTGCAAAGGTAAGACAAAAATTCTGCGATCGCTTTCATAGTTCTATTTCCTCTCTGTCTTCTTCCATTTGCACGGGTACAGCTTGCAACTGTTGCACTGTGAGAATTTCTTCTATGCGCCCAACTATATTTGTAAGTCTCGGATTTTCAAATAAACTACGTAAAGGTAAATCAATTTTGAAGGCTGTACGCAATCGAGAAATAACTTGCGTAGCTAAAAGTGAATGTCCCCCCAACTCAAAGAAGTTGTCATAAATTCCTACTTCTTCTTGTCCTAATACATCAGCCCAAATATCAGCGATTATCTGTTCTATTGGCGTGCGGGGTGGAACATAACTTGTTTCCCATCCAGTGTTTGTATCTGGTACTGGTAAAGCTTTACGGTCTACTTTGCCATTGGGGGTTAAAGGCAATTTATCTAATATGACAAACGCCGTTGGTAACATATAATTTGGTAGTTTATCTTGTAAAAAACTACGGAGTGCAGAATTATTAATATCTGGCTTTGATTTACTAACTACATAAGCTACTAAGCGGCGTTCGGTAAAACCGTTGCCAAAGGCATCGCCTGGTTTATCATCCCTGACTATAACCACATTTGCTTGTACTTCTGGATGCTGATTTAATACTGATTCAATTTCACCTAATTCAATGCGAAAACCACGAATTTTTACTTGATTGTCAATCCGTCCAACTAACTCAATCTGTCCGTGACCAAGATAACGACCTAAATCTCCAGTTTTATAAAAGATATCTCCTGATTTTTGACTAAATAGATTAGGAATAAATTTTTCCGCAGTTAAATCTGGTCGTTGTAAATAACCCCTAGCTATACCAACCCCACCAATATAAATTTCACCAATTATGCCCACAGGTACAGGCTGAAAATAGCTATCAAGAATATAGATTTGCGTGTTAGTAAAGGGGGAACCAATAGGAACTAATTGTTCAACAGATAAGTCTATTGTCTGCGTTTCAAAATAAGTACTGTCAATAGTTGCTTCTGTCACACCAAAGGAATTAATTAACCGAGTTGAACTTCCACAAAATTGGCGAAATTTTTCATATTCCTGCCCATACCAACTATCAGAACCACAAATGATTAATTTCATAAAATCTAGACACTTGTGGTTCTTTTCTAAATAGAGAATTAAATTTCTTAATACTGCTGGTACAAATTCTGCACAATCAATCTTTTCTTGCAGCATTAAATTATAAAGTTTCTCTGGTTCTAGCAATAGATCGCGAGGACAGAGTACGAGTTTTCCGCCAGAACAAAGGGCGCGAACTAAGTCTCCAGTAAACACATCAAAGGAAAAACTAGCCATTTGTAAATGGGAACTAGTAGAAGTTTGCAGTTGATATGCTGCTTCCCAGGCTAGATAGGCATTTGTTAGGCTCTGATGTTGAATCATCACGCCTTTAGATTGTCCTGTAGACCCAGATGTATAGATGACATAAGCAAGATTTTCTGGGCTGACTTTGGTAGCAATATTGTCTGTTGATTCTTTAATTATGAAATTATCTAAACAGATAATTTGGGCTGAATTTACTGGTAAATCTGCAATGAGTTTTTGTTGTGTCAATACTAGAGGTACTTGAGCATCGGTTAACATAAAGGCGATACGCTCTTGGGGATAAGCTGGATCGAGAGGTAAGTATGCACCACCGGCTTTGAGAATAGCCAATAGTCCAACTACCATTTCTAAAGAACGCTCTACATACAGCCCTACCAATACCTCTGCTTTAACTCCTAGCTTTTGTAAATAGTGAGCTAGCTGGTTAGCTTTTTGGTTTAATTCCTGATAAGTTAATTGTTGATTTTCAAATACTACCGCTACAGCATTCGGCGTTTTCTCCACTTGCGCCTCAAACAACTGGTGAATACACAAACCCGGTTGTAAATATTCTCCTAACGCCTGATTTTTACCCCATTCTAGTAATTGGTGTTGTTCGTGAGATGTTAATAGAGGTAAATCGCTTAAACATTGTTCTCTATTTTTGATAATACCTTCTAGTAACGTTTGGAAATGTCCGACCAAGCGATTCATTCTTTCTGCATCAAATAGGTCGGTATTGTACTCCAAATTTCCTGTTAAACCTTGCTCTGATTCTTCCATTGTCAGGCATAAATCAAAGCTAGCGGTTCCACTATTGACATTTAAAACTGACAAACTCAAATCTGGTAATTCAAAGGTACTTCTAGGAACGTTTTGAAACACAAACATCACCTGAAATAAAGGATTGTGACTCAAATTGCGTTCCGGTTGGATTGCTTCTACTAATTTCTCAAAAGGTAAATCTTGATGAGCGTAAGCCCCTAGTGCTACTTTCCTTACTTGTTTGAGCAAATCCCGAAAAGTAGGATTACCAGACAGGTTACTTCGCAATACTAAAGTATTCACAAAGAAACCAATTAAATTTTCGATTTCTGCTCTATTTCTGTTAGCAATAGGCGAACCAACTAAAATATCAGTTTGATTTGTATAGCGATATAGTAAAGTTTTAAACGCCGCCAACAGTGTCATAAATAAGGTGACACCCTCTTGCTGTGACAGAGTTCTTAATTCATCACTTAAAGTTTTTGGTAATACAAAAGATAGAGTTTTTCCTGCATAAGTTTGAACTGTCGGGCGAGGACGGTCAGTAGGTAGTTGTAATATGGGAAGTTCACCAGATAGTTGCTGCTGCCAATAAGCAAGTTGTTTTTTTAATGTTTCTCCTTCTAACCATTGTCGTTGCCAAACTGCAAAGTCGGCGTATTGTATAGGTAATTGTGGCAAAGGAGAAGGTCTAACAGCACAGAAAGCTGTATATAGTGCAGCTACTTCCCGAATTAATATATCCGTTGACCAACCATCAGAAACAATATGATGTAGCGTCATTAAAATTACATGGTCTTCCACATCTAATTGCAGCAATTTCGCCCGTAATAATGGTGCTTGTGTCAGGTCAAATCCTGTTTGTGCTTCTGCTTTAGCAAGGCGATATAGTTCTGCTTCTCGCTGTTGTGGTGGAATATTTTGTAAATCTACTATTGGTAATTGTAAATCGATCGCAGGTGAAATTACCTGGATTGGTTGCCCATAAGATATTGCAAAGCTTGTCCGCAAAATCTCATGTCGTTTGATAATTTCGTTGAGGCTGGCTGAAAGTGCATTGATATTCAGTTTTCCCTGTAAACGTACTGCTCTGGGCAGATTATATGATGGGCTACCTGGTTCAAATTGGTCAAAAAACCATAGTCTTTGTTGAGCAAAGGATAAAGGTAAATTTTGATTTCTCGGAACGGATTTAATAGTTTGAATTTTTTGTTGTTCGCCTCGCATTGCTATTTCAATCTGCTCTGCTAGTGTTGCTAAATTTGCAGATTCAAATAGTTGTGGTAAGGGTATTTCTACAGCAAAGGTAGTACGAATGCGAGAAATTACTTGAGTAGCTAGTAGGGAGTGTCCGCCTAAATCAAAGAAGTTATCGTTAATACTTATCTTTGATACGTCCAAAAATTGCGCCCAAATACCTGTCAATACTTCTTCTACAAGAGTACGAGGAGCAATAAAGGTTGTGCTAACTACTTCTTCTGGTGCGGGTAGGGCGTTACGGTCTAATTTACCGTTAGCGGTGAGAGGTAAAGCTTTGAGGATGACAAAGGCTGCGGGTATCATGTACTCCGGCAACTTTGTTTGTAGGAAGTTGCGGAAGTCATTATCTGATACTGAATGAGATGTAGGAACTATGTAGGCGATCAGGCGCTTTTCTTTTGATGTCTCTTCCCTAACAATAACTACACTTTCTCTAACGGCTGGGTGTTGACTCAAGGCTGTGGCGATTTCACCTAGTTCAATGCGGTACCCTCTAATCTTCACTTGCTCGTCAAGACGACCGAGAAATTCTAAATTACCATCATCAAGATAACGGACGCGATCGCCTGTTTTGTACAATCGCTGTTCATCGCCAGTAAAAGGATTAGTAATAAAGCTTTCTAGCTTTAACTCAGGTTGGTTTAAATATCCCCGCACTAAGGATTCACCGCCAATATATAGTTCTCCAGTTACCCCTAAAGGAACTGGTTGCAGATTTGCATCTAATACATAAATTTGAGTGTTGGCAATAGGCTTACCGATAGGAACTGTTGCGGTTTCCGGAATTTTCTCTCCTACTAAGTAAGTCAGTACGCCAACGGTTGTTTCTGTAGGGCCGTAGTGATTGAGAATTCGACAATGAGATGCATTCTTTTGTATATTCTCAATCAAATTCCAATCAGCAGCCTCACCACCGAGAATTAGTAACTGATGAGGTAAAATTTCCCATAACTCTGAACTTAATAAAGCTGCTAAATGAGAGGGAACTATTTTCAAACAGTCGATAGGATGATGACGGAAGTAAGTAGCTAATGCAGTCGGGTCTGATGCTCGTTCCCAAGATATGATATGCAGACATCCACCACTAGATAAACAGGGAAAAATCATAGTATTCCCTAAATCTGCGGCGAAGGTGGAAACGCTGGCGTAACTTGCATTACTAAGAAGTTGCAGTTTTGGTAAAATCCCGTATAAGTAATTTAGTAACTGTTGATGTTCAACTGCAACACCTTTAGGTTTACCAGTAGAACCAGAAGTATAGATTACATAAACTAGATTTTCCAGCTTGATGTTGTTAATGAGATTTTCTGTACTCTCTTGTGTGATTTGTTCCCAATCGGAATCTAGATTTACTTCTGTAATGTTTAAAAACTGTTCGCTATTTTCCGTCCCCTCTTCCTTAATTAATACCGATGCTTGAGCATTTTGTAAGCGAAACTGTAAAGCTTCATAGGGAAGCTTGGCATCGAGTGGCAGATAAGCACCACCAGCTTTGAGAACAGCTAATAAGGATATGATAAATTTGGGATTTCTCTCTACGCATATTCCTACGACTACTTCAGATTTAACTCCCAAATTTTGTAAGTAGCGAGCTAGTTGATTAGCTTTGCAGTTTAATTCTTGATATGTAATTTCTTCATCATTAAACACCACAGCAATTTGATTTGGTGTTTTTTCTACTTGCTCTTCAAATAGCTGGTGAAAACATTTCTCATGTTGGTAGTTAGCTTTTGTTCGGTTAAACTCAACTAATAATTGTTGGCGTTCGCTGGTGCTGAGTATGCCTAATTGACTGATAGGCGTTTCGGGATTATCGATAATATTTATCAATAATGTTTGAAAATTTTTTGCTAGCCGTTGAATTGTTTCCTGAGAAAAGCAATTAAGATCGTAATAAAACTCTGCTAATAAACTATCATGGCATTGCAAACAAGTGAGTTTTACTTTACAAGGTTCAATAAAGCTGTAGATGTCTTGTAAAGCAAAAGTTACTTCTTTACCCTCGGATTTAGATTCAGTAATATTTACAAATTCAAAGCCAATAGGAAAAGCGATCGCATTATTTGACTCTACAGGTTCAGGAACAAAATAATCTTGCCATTCCGCAGCATTTTCTAATGTTTCTGCTACTGCTATTAATACTTCTATAAAGTTTAAATTAGTTGTGAATTTAGTTTTAATTGGTAGCCAAGTTGCTAATAAGCCAAGTACATTATGTAGCTCTTCATAGTCACGGCGATCGCTTGCTGTGCCAATGACTATTTCTGATTCTCCTGTTAGCCGCCAAATTAATGTTTGCCAACAGGTTAGTAAGATGACATCAGGCGTTATCTCATACTTTTGTGCAAAGCGAGCGATTTTATCAAAAAATTCCCCATGAATAACTAATTTATAACTATCAGTTACAAATTGCTGCTGTTTTCCTGGCAGTTCCTGAGGTAATTTTAAGGCTGATAATGAGATAACTTTTTGTTGTTGCCAATACTCTTGAGCTTCTGCTACATTTTCATCTTCTAGTAATTGATTCTGCCATTCAGAAAATTGTACATATTGTACGTATTCTTTGCTCAACTTCTGACTTTGACAACATTGAGCGTAAGCTTGACTAATTTGACTAACTAAATTTTTGGTTGTTCTTATATCGGCACATAATGCAGGTAGAGAAATAATTAGTATATGCTGTTGGTTTGATAGTTTAATTAGATACAAATACAGTGGTTCGGCTTGAGATACCTGTCTTGCTTCCCAGAATAATTCTTGAGCGATCGCAGAAATATCTGCTTGTAAAGAATTGCTTAAATCTCGATATTCCCAATCATAGGAAATCTTATCTGTAACTACCATAACTGGAGTTTTGGCTCCAGGTAGGCAATAAAATTTTGTTCTCAGAATTTGATGATGATGGACGATCTGTTCAATAGCATTTTGCAATATCTCTATTTGAAGATTACCTGCAATCAAAATACTAGCTTGCGAGTAGAACGCAGAACTATTTTGTTGTAAATTCCACAATCTTTTTTGTTGAGGTGCGAGCCGAAAGCCGGTAATAGTTTTAGTTTGCATATTGAGTGAGGAGTATTTTAACGCAGAGGAAAGCGTAGCGAAAAGTTTCTCAAAGCAGGATTTGTGGGAACCCCCACAAGCAAGTGGCTCAACTTTTCAAGACAGAGCAAACGCAGAGTTTTATATTTTAGGGAGTATTGATATCTTTACCATTAGTCATTTCACCCATTACTACAACGATTTTACGCGCTCCCACAAAGGGATTTCTGCCGTGAGCAGCCAGCATATTATCTAGCATGATAATGTCGCCTTCTTGCCAAGGAAAGCTAACGTGCGATCGCTGATATACTGTATTAATTTCGGCAATTTCTGCTGCTGTAATTGGTGTCCCATCACCAAAATAAACGTTACGGGGTAATTTTGACTCACCAAATATAGATAGCAGTGATTCTCGAACGTCTGCATCTAAGTAGGAGATATGGTGTAATTGAATTTGGTTAAAAAATACAGATTCGCCAGTTTTGGGATGTACTGCTAAAGCTGGACGAATTTGTCGAGTTACTAAGCCATTATTATCATACCATTCAAACTCTATTCCGGCTTGACGACAGTAATTTTCTACATCGTTTTTATCTGTAGTTTGGAAGAAGTTCTGCCAACTTACATCTAAACCTGTTGTAAAATTTCTCACATACATTAGCTGTTTAGCGGCTAATTTTTCTCGCAATTGAGGGCTGAGTAATTGATAAGCTTTACGACAGTCAACAATTGGCGTTTCTCCACCTTCAACAGCAGGCTGAACGCAGTAAAACCAAATCTTTAAGGGGAAGCAATGTAAATGAGAGCTTTCATTATGGAAAAGGATAGCTTTATCTGCTGGGTAAGGAGTAGAACCATAAACTTTACCACCTTCACCAGTGCGGGGTAAGTCGCCATATTCAGCAAATAAGTTGGGACAAATTGTTTGAGCGAAATTTTCAAACTCTAAAACAGATTGTACATTAAAATCTCTAAATAAAATTGCTCCATGTTTAAATAATTCTGTTTCTAAATATTCTCGATTATTCTCAGCCCACGATATTATGTCAATTTCTGCACTATTAGGCTGAATGACGAGAGGAAATTTTAATTCTTCTTGGAGATAACTTGTCTTAATTAACTGCTCTACCGACAGACTCACTGCTTGAGGAGCAATAGTCATAAATTTTTGTCTTTTAGCTGCTTTACGCTCCTGTTTTTGCATAGTTTGTTCTGCTTTTTCGGCTGCTGTGAGCATTTCTAATGTATTAATATGGCTTTGAGGTTGTTGAATAATACTGTTGAGTAATGTTTGCCAGTGATTTGTCAAACTCACGATAGTATCTGTGGTAAATAAATCAGCATTATATTGCCATTTACCTTTTATACCTTGCTCGCTTTCTTCAAGAAATAAGGCTAAATCAAATCTGGCATTTCTGCTTTCAATTGGTAATAAATTTAAGGTAAGTCCAGGTAATTCTAAGGCTGAAGTTGGTGTATTCTGTAGGACGAATAACACTTGGAATAATGGAACTGTGTTACTTACCTGACGTTCCGGTTGTAATTCCCTAACTAACTCGTCAAAAGGTAAATCTTGATGAGCGTAAGCGGCTAATGTTTGAGTGCGAATCCGTTGTAATAATTCTAGGAAGGTAGGATTTCCGCTTAAGTTGGTACGTAAGACTAATAAGTTGATAAAAAAGCCGATTAATTGTTCGATTTCTGCTTGATTGCGGTTGGCAACGTCAGTACCAACAACAATATCATCTCGATCGCTATAACGTTGCAGTAAGATTTTAAAATTTGCCAGCAGCGTCATAAATAAAGTTACACCTGCTTGTTGAGAAAGCAATTTCACTTCTTGCACTACTGACGCAGGTATCACAAAATTATGACTAGCACCTCGGTTAGTTTTCACCTCTGCACGGGGACGGGTTGTGGGTAGTTGCAGTACAGGTAAGTTTGCTAATTGCTGCTTCCAGTAGGTGAGTAAAGCTTCTCGTCTTGCACCTTGCAAGTGTTGACGTTGCCAAACTGCAAAGTCTGCATACTGAATGGGTAATGCTGGTAAAACAGAGGCTTCCCCAGCAACAAAAGCGGTGTATAGTGCTGCTAATTCCCGAATTAATACACCCATTGACCAAGCATCAAACACAATATGATGGATGGTGAATAGTAAAATTTTTTCTTGCTCGTCTACTTGCAATAGTTTGCATCTAAGCAACGGTGCTTGACTAAAATCAAAGGGACAGTGGAATTCTTCTAGACTTAAACGCTGAATTTCTGCTTCTTGTTCAGCTGGCGTTAATTCTCGCAAGTCAACTACAGGTATTTTGATCTGTACATCGGGAGTAATTACTTGTATTGGTTCCCCATTATCTAAAACAAAGATAGTACGTAAAACTTCATGACGGCGAATAATTTCATTAATGCTTTCTTCTAAAGCCTCTATATTCAACTCACCTACAAGGCGAACTGCTGCGGGCATATTATAAATACCACTATCAGGGTTAAGCTGTTCCAGTAACCATAATCTAGCTTGGGCAAAGGATAGCGGTAAATTGCGATCGCGAGCAACAGGAGTAATTGCAGCAGCACTCCGATCGCTGGCTTGTTGAATATTTTTAGCTAGTTCTGCAATAGTAGGAAATTCAAATAAACTTTGAAGCGATATATCCAGTTCTAAAGTTTTGCGAATCCGAGAAACAACTTGAGTTGCTAATAAAGAATGTCCGCCTATCTCAAAGAAGTTGGCATCAATACCTACTTCTTCAATACCTAAAATATCTGCCCAAATCCCAACAAGTATTTCTTGTACTGGAGTTAGATTTAGGGAAATATTTGTTTCTGATAGTTGTATTGTCTCCGGCTCAGGTAAGGCGTGAATATCGATTTTGCCATTAGCTGTTAGAGGAAATTTTTCTAACATCACAAAGGCACTAGGTATCATATAATCTGGTAATTTTGTTTTTACAAAATCACGTACATCACCTATAGAAATATCCGTTGATTTGAAAACTATATAAGCCACCAGGCGTTTATGATTCTGTCTGTCTTCTCTAACTATAACTACAGCTTCTCTGATTTTTGGATGTTGATGAATTGTTGCCTCAATTTCCGCAATTTCAATGCGAAATCCTCGCAGTTTTACCTGGCGATCGATGCGTCCTAAATATTCAATGTCACCGTTAGGTAAATAGCGAGCTAAATCACCAGACTTATAAAGTCGCGTGTTGGGTTGATTGCTAAAAGGATGAGCAATAAACCTCTCTTGGGTAATATCTGGAAGATTGAGATAACCACGAGCTAAACCAGCACCACCAATGTACATTTCCCCAGGAACGCCAATAGGTACTGGTTGCTGATTTTTATCTAACAAATACACTTGTAAATCAGGAATTGGCTGACCAATGACACTAGCTGTTATATCCAAATCAGCTAGAGTTAGGGGGCGATAAGTAACGTGGACGGTGGTTTCTGTAATTCCATACATATTCACCAATTGAGGGGAGCGATCGCCATGACGAGCAAACCAAGGCTGCAAACTTTGAATATCTAAAGCTTCACCACCAAAAATCACTAAACGCAGATTTAAATTTTCAGTCTCACTAGCAGATTCTTCTACTTGAATGAGTTGACGAAATGCGGAGGGAGTTTGATTTAAAACTGTAACTTGTTCTTTAGCCAATAATTGATAAAAAGCTTCGGGGGATCTGCTAATCCAGTAAGGTACAATAACAAGCTTTCCACCATAAAGTAAAGCACCCCAAATTTCCCAAACTGAGAAATCAAAAGCATAGGAATGAAACAGCGTCCAGACATCCTGTTGATGGAAGTTGTACCAAGGCTGTACCGCCGCAAACAGACGCACAACATTACTATGGTTGATTAACACACCTTTGGGTTGACCTGTAGAACCAGAGGTGTAAATTACATAAGCTAAGTTTTCAGATGTAGCATTGCTAATTGGGTTAGCTGTGCTGTGCGCGATGAATAAATTTTCGTCTGCGTCTAGACAGAGAATTTGGGCGCTATGTGCAGGTAATGTGTCTAATAGATGTTTTTGAGTTAAAAGTATTGAGACTTGGGTATCTGCTAACATATAGCCTAACCTTTCTTGGGGATAGGCTGGATCGAGGGGGAGATAAGCGCCGCCTGCTTTGAGAATTGCTAAAATACCGATGATCGTGAAGAGCGATGCCTTCGGCAACGTCTTCGACGAACGCTCTACACAAATTCCTACTACTATTTCTGGCCCTACTCCCAATTTTTGCAAATAATGAGCGAGTTGATTAGCTCTTTGATTGAGTTCTTGATAAGTCAACTTTTGCTCTTCAAATACTACCGCAATATTATTGGGTGTTTTCTCTACTTGATCTGCAAATAATTGATGAATACAAACTAATGGTAACTCAAATTCTGTATTGTTACTGGCTAGCAATAATTGCTGTAATTCTGCATGATTTAAAAGCGGTAGATGAGATAAAGTTTGTTCTGGATTGGCTACAACCCCCTCTAGTAATGTCTGAAAATGCCCTTGAATTCTGGAAATAGTATCAGCATCAAACAAATCGGTGTTATATTCCCATATTGCCATTAAATCTTGATTTTTCTCTGTTAAAAATAAGGTTAAATCAAATTTGGATGTTTCTGTATCTACATCGGTTTGAATAAGATTTAATCCCGTAAGTTGCAATTCCTCTACTGGTGCATTTTGAAGAGCAAATGCGATTTGAAATAAAGGGCTATGACTGAGGCTACGTTGTGTTTGTAATTCTTCTACTAATAATTCAAATGGTAAATCCTGATGAGTATATGCTCCTAATGTTACTTCCTTAACTTGTTTTAACAAATCAGTAAAACTCAAATTATCCTTGACTTGAGTTCGCAGCACTAAAGTATTGACAAAAAAGCCAATTAAACCTTCTATTTCCTTGCGGTTACGGTTAGCAATAGGCGAACCTATTAAAATATCTGACTGTCCGGTATAACGATAAAGCAGAGTTTGAAACGCTGCTAATAAAGTCATAAACAGTGTTACATTTTGCTTTTGACTTAATGCTTTGAGCTTCTTTATCAACTCTGGAGACAATGCAAATGTCTGCTTTCTACCAACAAAAATTTGCTGTTTCGGGCGTGGTTTAGCTACAGGAAGCTCTAATATTGGCAAATCGCCACTTAATTGTTGCTTCCAATAATCCATCTGAGCAGTAAAGATTTCTTTCTGTAATTGCGTTCTTTGCCAAAATGCAAAATCTGCATATTGAATATGTAAATCGGATAATTCACAAGATTTACCCGTGCAGAAAGACTCATAAAAGGCGGCTAATTCTTGAATAATTACTCCTGCTGACCAACCATCAGCAACAATGTGATGTATTGTGAACAGCAATACATACTCTTGTTCTGCTAGTTGCAATAGTAAAACATTTAATAATGGTGCGGTAGTTAAATCAAAAGCATATTGTGCTTGAATTCTCTCCCAGCATTTTGTTTCTGCTTCCCGTTCTTCTGGTGGTAAATTCTGTAAATCGATTGCAGATAATTTAATACTAACTTCCGGAATAATTACCTGTTTTGGTTCACCATCTACGCTGATAAAAGCAGTACGTAATGCTTCATGACGCCGGATAATTTCATTAAAACTTTGTTCTAATGCTACAAGATTAAGTTGTCCTTGTAGTCTCACCGCCCTGGAGAGATTATAAACAGGAATTCCTGGTTGTAATTGATCAAAAAACCAGAGTCTTTGTTGAGCAAAGGACAATGGTAAACTATCTTCTCGTGTAACTTTCTTAATGGGTAAAGTTGCTAGTTGTTGTCCCTCTCTGAGTGCTACTTCTACACGTTGTGCCAGTTTAGCTAATGTTGGCGACTCAAACAAACTGCGTAGAGGTAATTCAACCTGAAAAGCTTCTCGTATGTGCGATATTACTTGTGTAGCTAACAGGGAGTGTCCGCCTAATTCAAAGAAGTTTTCTGCAATTCCTACTTGTTGTACTCCAAGAATTTTTATCCATATTCCCGCTAATACTTCTTCAACTAGGGTTCTTGGTGCAGTAATGTCAGCTTTTGTTTGTTGTGATAATTCTTCTGGTGCAGGTAATGCTTGACGATTCACTTTACCATTAGCAGTTAGGGGTAAAGCTTCTAAAATAGCAAAGTTAGCGGGTAACATATAATTAGGTAAGTTGTCCTGCAAAAAGCTATTTAGAGCATTCAAATTTATTGCTTCTGAGTTAGCAGGAACTAAATAAGCTATTAATCGTTTATCTCCAGTTTCACTTTCTTGCACTACGACTACAGCTTCTCGCACTTGAGGATATTGAGTTAATGTGGCTTCAATTTCTGCTAATTCAATGCGGAAACCACGAATT
The DNA here is from genome assembly GCF_963875125.1 of Calothrix sp. NIES-2098. Taxonomy (NCBI): domain Bacteria; kingdom Bacillati; phylum Cyanobacteriota; class Cyanophyceae; order Nostocales; family Calotrichaceae; genus Calothrix; species Calothrix sp. NIES-2098. Next base: position 4,022,493 of record NZ_CAWNKJ010000001.1, on the reverse strand, counting down.
TTAACTTGATAATCGCTACGTCCGATAAATTCAACTGTGCCACCAGGCAAATAACGTCCTATATCGCCTGTTTTATACAGTCTTGCTCCTGGTTCATCGCTAAAAGGATGAGGAATAAATTTTTCCGAAGTTAGTTCAGGATGCTGCATATAGCATCTAGCTAAACCTGCACCACCGATATATATTTCGCCTTTAATTCCTATAGGAGTTAACTGTAAGTTATTGTCCAAAATATAAACTTGTGTGTTAGCAAGTGGTTTACCTAGAGGTACTGTTTGTGTTGTTAAATTTATCTCTGTAATTAAATAAGTAAGTACGCCAACAGTGCTTTCTGTGGGGCCATAATGGTTAAATATTTGGCAATTAGGAGTATACTGGCGAATTTTCTCAATTAATTGCCAGTTAGCAGCTTCACCACCTAAAATTAGTTTTTGGCGAGGTAGGACAGATTCAGGTTTAGGAGATAGTAGAAGGGAGTTAAGGTGAGAAGGAACAATTTTGAGGCAATCTATCGGATATTTTTGACAATATTCTGTAAATAAAACTGGATCGGTAGCGCAATCATAGGAGATGATATGTAGACATCCTCCTGTGCAAAGAGCAGGGAAGAGAACGGTATTGCCTAAATCTGCGGCAAGGGTGGAAACTAATGCAAAATTGTAGGTGGAATTGGTCGGTAAGTTTAACCTATCAATAATGGCATGAATATAATTAAGTATTTGTTGATGTTCAATAGCAACACCTTTGGGTTTGCCTGTAGAACCGGAGGTAAATAATATATAAGCTAAATGATAATTGTTGACATTGCTACTAAGATTAATATCACTTTCATGAGAAATTATTTGCCATTGTGCATTTAAACTAATGACTTGCAGCTTTTCTCGATCTACTACTTCTGCCAATCTATTCGCTACACAATGATTAGTAACCAAAAATGAGGCTTGGATATCTTCTAAACGTGAGGCTAGATTTTTAGGTGGAATCCCTGGATCTAAGGGTATGTATGCGCCACCAGCTTTGAGAATACCTAAAATACTAACAATCATATCAATAGAACGCTCTAAGCAAATTCCTACAAGCGTTTCCGATCGCACTCCCTGCTTTTGCAAGTAATGAGCTAATTGATTTGCTCTTTGATTGAGTTGTTGATATGTTAATTGTTCCTGTTCACAAACTACAGCAATTTGATTAGGTGTTTTTTGTACTTGTGCCTCAAATATTTGGTGAATGAGTAAATTTTTAGAGTAATCTTGCTGGGTATTGTTGTTTTCGTAAAGTAGCTGTTTTATTTCAATCTCGCTATTAATTCCTAGCTGATTGATGGGTAATTGCGGATGAGCGATCGCACTAGATACTATGTTTTTAAATTGTCTAGCTAAAACCTTAATATATTTGACTTCAAATAAGGTTGAATCATAGTCAAATTCTACAACTAATTGATTGTTATCATGCTGGCATCTCAGTTTAATTTTAAATTGGTCAATGCAAGATTTTTGTTGATAAATTGAAAATTCAATATCGCTACTAACATATTTGGCAGATTGTTCTATAAACTCAAAGCATAATGGAAAGAAATTTAAATTTATTGAGTTTGAATCTGCTATAATATCCCAGCTAAAATAATTTTGATATTTAAAGATTTCAGTTAGATTATTTTGAGATAATTGTTCTAAAAATGTATTTTCTTCACTTAACTGAGTACTCAGGGGTAAATATTTAGCAAATAAACCTATAGCATCTGCTAATTCTTCATAGTTACGACCATCACAACCAATGCCAATCATTACATCAGATTGTTGAGTAATCCGCCAGACTAAAATCTGCCAGCTAGTTAATAAAATTTTAAATATTGAAGTGTTATATTCTTGAGCAAATATTTCTAATTTTGTGAATAACTCTGAATTAATAGCGATAGACTCTCGTTGCGGCTGAAATCGTTCTTTTAAAGCATTTTGTTGTTCCCAAGGTAGCTTTAAACTTGCTAACGCAGCAAAATTTTGTTGACGCCAATAGTCTCTCCCTGCTGCGGTATCCTCTCCTTCTAATAGTTCATTTTGCCATTCAGCTAAATCTGCATATTGTAGTGGTTCGTTGTCTAGTACTTTTCCGTGAAGACAAGCTGTATAAGACTGGTTGATTTCTCGCACTAAAATATTTAGCGATGCTGCGTCTGCACAAAGGGCAGGTAAAGATATAAATAGAATATATTTTTCTACAGATAAAGTTACTAAAGATAAATTTAACTGACAACCATGTTGTAAATTCAATGGCCGTTGGTGTAACTGCTCAAATACATTGGTTAATAATTCTGCTTGTTGTTGTTGGTTATAAATGCTAAAGTCGTAGTTTTCGCCCCAAGTAATATTGTTATTTGTAATTACTTGTAATGGAATAGACATTCCTGGCAAGCAATAAAAGTTAGTCCGGAGTATTTCATGGCGAAGAACAACTTTTTCTAAGGCTTGCTTTAAGATGTTGATATCTATAATGCCTGTAATTAAAACAGCACATTGGCAACGATAGGGAAGGCTATTAACTTCTTGTAATTGCCATAAATGTTTTTGTTGAGGTGACAGGCGAAAACCTTGCATTTCTTGCAACATGAATAATTCTCCGTACTAGATACTAATTCTATTAATTGCTGAAGATTTCTGACATTCCGACTACAACTTTTCGCTTGCCGATAAATGGATGTCTTCCGTGCGCTGTCAGCATATTATCGAGCATTAAAATATCTCCAGCTTGCCAAGGAAAAATTACAGTTTCTTGTTGATAGACGCTACGAATTGCATCTAAAACTTCAATTTCAATTGGCGAAGCATCACCGTAATAGGTATTGTGTGGCAAATCTGCTTCTGAAAATTCTGCTAACAATGCAGTGCGAATTTTGGTATCTAAAGTAGTGACATGAAAGAAAGCTGCATGATTAAACCAAACAGTTTCACCAGTTTTAGGATGTGTAGCCACTGCTTGTCTAGTGCTACGAGTTCGCAAGCGATTTCCTGGTTTCCACTCAAATTCAATATTATTGCTATGGCAAAATTCTTCTACTTCGGCTGGGTTTTCGGTTTGAAATACGGTTTGCCAAGGTAAACCAAAACCATCACCAAAGTTACGGATGTACATCACGCCTTTTTCAATGAAGCGATCGCAAATTTTTGGGTTAATCTTTTGGAATAATCTCCGCGTATCTGCAATGGGAGTTTCACCACTTTGTTGTGCTGGCGTGACGCAGTGAAAGAAAATCTTTAAAGGCCAACTAGCAGCGTAGGAGTTTTCACTATGCAGAAAAATACTTTGGTCAGCCGGATAGTCAGTAGATGTGTAGATTTTACCTTGAATTGCACTCCGAGGAGAAGAGCGATCGCGGTATTCTAATAAATCTCCGGAAACAACCTGGATAAAATTTTCAAATTCTGCAATTTCTTTAACTGAAAAATTCCGAAATAGTATACCTCCATGCCAAAGTAAATTTGTATTAATTAATTCTTGATTATTAACTGCCCACGTCGATAAATTGACACCTTCTACAATTGGTTGACATAACATGGGTAAAGTACGATTGGCAAACAGAGGCTTTATTTCTACCAATTCTGCCGCTACAAGATTGATACCTTGCCGTCTTTTCAACCTTAAATTGTTCGACACATTTACAGCTTCCATTACTTAACAATCGTAGATTTTTATTCAATTGTTATTTGTAGTAAATATTTTTTATTAATACTGTAGATTACAACTTCTTGATTATTATCTTCATAAATTACTTTCGTTTGAATCGTTAACCCAGCTTTTTCCATAACGCGAATTGATGCTAAATTTGCAGCAAAAGCAACCGCAACTACACGTTCTACTCCTTCAGAAAAAGCCTTTTTTATTAATGCTTTTGACCCTTCAGTAGCATAACCATTACCCCAAGCAGCTTTTTTTAGACGATACCCTAACTCAATATCATCAGCATTAACAACTTGAGGATTGAAGTCAGAGTTGTGAATAATATGTCTAAGGAGAAACCAGCCAATAAACGCTTGACTTGATTTTTCTATTGCTGCCCAATAACCGTAATTATTATATTTACCATAATACTGAATAATCTCAGGTAAAACTTCTGTTTTTACAACCGAGTATGGAGTCGATTGCCCTAAATTTGTTGTCCATTTGACAACTTCAGGATCGCTGTCTAATTCAAATAAATTGTCAACATCAGCTTCTGTAAATTGACGCAATATCAATCTTTCAGTTTCTAAAATAACTTGCATAATAGCCTCTGATTAATTCTAAGCATAACAAGCCAAGCATTGAATTACACTTTATTGATGGCTTTTCGCTTGGTTAATTTCAGCTTTTGAGCAGAAGTTTTTTCTAGCTTTTCTTCTTGGATGATGCGTTGTTCTCTATCAGCTTGGGCAATAATTTGGGCTAGTTCTTGTACTCTCGTCTCAGGCTGTTCTACAACCTGACGCAGAAGGATTTCAAAATTATTATTCATGCTGGTAATAGTTGCAGCATTAAACAAATCTGTTTTATACTCCATCGAGCCTTGAAAACCTGCTGAGGTTTCCCAAATACTAAATTTCAAATCAAACTTAGAAGTTCCAACATCCACCTCTTGAGGATGCATCGTCAAATCGGTAAGTTCTATCGCTGGTATGGGTGCATTTTGCAAAATAAACATTACTTGAAATAAAGGATTATAACTCAGATTGCGTTCTGGTTGTAACTCTTCTACCAGTTTCTCAAAAGGTAAATCTTGATGTGCATAAGCATCTAACGCACAAGCACGTAAACGTTGCAACATTTCTCGAAAACTGGGATTATCACTAAAGTCTGTACGGAAGACTAAAGTATTAATAAAAAAGCCAATTAAGTTTTCTGTTTCTTGCCAGTTACGACCGACGACGGGCGAACCTACTAAGATATCTGCTTGTTTAGTGTAACAGTAAAGCAATGTTTTAAACACTGCTAATAATGTCATAAATAAAGTTACACCTTCTTGTTGGTTTAAATGTTTTAATGCTGGCTTAATATCTCCCGCAATAGTGAAAAATTCTTTTTTACCTTGGAATTTTTGAATTGCTGGTCTAGGTCTATCAGTCGGAAGTTGAAGTAAAGGTGTACTATTACTAAGTTGTTGTTTCCAATACTCTAATTGAGGTTGAAGAACATCTGTTTTTAACCATTCTCTTTGCCAATAAGCATAATCTGCATATTGAATGCTCAGTTCTGCTAAAGGGGAAGGTTTACCAATAGAAAACGCGGCATAAATTGTTGCTAGTTCTTGAATTAGCACCCCAAGCGACCACCCATCAGCAATGATATGATGGATGCTAATTAGTAAAATATGCTCGTCTTCTTTTTGATGTATTAGTTTTGCTCTTAATAGCGGTAGTTGAGAAAGGTTAAACGGTTGCTGAGTTTCTTGCAGAATTATATTTTGAATATCAGAATCGCAATTTTGCAATACTGCTAATTTGAGTTTTAGACTCTCGTGAATCACTTGAATCGGTCTGCCATCTATAGCCGGAAAGCTTGTCCGTAAGCTCTCATGCCGCTTGATGATTTCGTTGAGACTTTGTTCGAGGATCGCTGGATTAAGTTTACCAGTTAGTTGAATCGCGATCGCAACATTATAAAAAGGATTCCCCGGTTCTAACTTGTCAAGAAACCATAAACGCTCTTGCGCTAAACACAAAGGTAATTCACCATTACGCGATACGGGTTGTAATTGCTGGCTCGTAGGGGTTGTCTCTGTAGCTAAAACCTGCTCAATTATTTGAGCGATACTAGCATCAAACAAATCTACAGCCGAAATCACTACTCCAAATTCTTGCTGAATGCAGTTTTTGATATCAAATGCTTGTAAGGAATCTATACCCAAATTGCTCAGAGGTTGTTGAATATTTACCTGCTCTAAGGGTACTGATAAGACTTGCGCTACTAACTGTCGCAGGTAAGTTGTGATATTTTTTGGTTGTGCTTTTAACAAACTCACATTAGCGCTATCCAAAACACTGCTTTGCACAACGTTGAGAGTACCCGCTAAAAATTCTGCTTTCGTGGCGCGACGTTGAATTTTCCCACTAGAGGTTTTGGGAATAGTACCAGGTTTAATTAACACCACTGCATAAACCTGCACCTCAAATTCTTGAGACACCGCCTGACGAATAGCAGCCGTAACTTCTTCTAGATTTGGTTTGGCGCGAAATTCCAACTCTTGCACCACTACCAACTTCTCTTGGTTCTTTACCTCAATAGCAAATGCAGCACTACTACCCAAACGTAAAGCCGGATGAGAGTGTTCGGCGCACAGTTCAATATCTTGTGGGTAAAGGTTGCGTCCGCGAATAATAATTAAATCTTTGGCTCTACCTGTAATAAAGACTTCCCCATTATCCACAAAGCCTAAGTCACCTGTGCGTAAAAAAGGCCCTGCTTTTGTGTCTTGCAAAAAGGCTTGAAAAGTTTGTTCTGTCTCTTCTTGACGATTCCAATAGCCTCTGCCAATGCTAGTGCCAGATACCCAAATTTCCCCTACTTCTCTATCTTGACAGCGAGTTAAAGTTTCTGAGTTAACAATGACAATCTGCTGTTGTGGGACGCTGCGACCGCAGCTGACTAATTTTGTTGAGTTATCTGCGTCAAATCCCGCATCAATTATATAGTTATTCTCTAAAGCGGTTTTATTGATGTTCTTGCATACCGCTAATGCAGACTTAACGCTACCAGAAACCATCAGAGTCGCCTCTGCCATTCCATAACAAGGATAAAAAGCCTCTGGACGAAAGCCACATTCAGCAAATCTGTGAGCAAATCTCTCTAAAGTCTCGTGGCGAATTGGTTCTGCGCCATTAAAAGCCACAGTCCAACTGCTTAAATCTAAAGTTGAACGTTGTTCGGGGGTAATTTTTTCAATACAAAGTTCGTAGGCAAAGTTAGGAGCGCCGCTTGTGGTTCCTCGATAACGGGAAATAGCCTCTAACCATCGGTAAGGACGTTGGAGAAAGGCTGCTGGCGGCATCATTATACAAGGAAAACCACCATATAGAGGTTGCAATACACCTCCAATCAATCCCATATCGTGATATACAGGCAGCCAAGTCACAAACTTACTATTAGAAGTATGTTCCATATACTGGCGCGTCACCTCAGCATTATGTAGTAAGTTGCTATGAGCAAGCATCACACCTTTGGGTGTACCAGTAGAACCGGAAGTATACTGTAAAAATGCCAGAGTTTCTCTATTAATATCAGGTTCTTGCCAAGCCTCTTCTATATCTGGTGCGAGGTTATTGGTAGTCAGCCAATGAATACTATCTAGATCGAATTTATCAGCTAATAAAGACTGCAACTGCGACAAGATAGCCGTTGTTGTCAGAATGACTGCTGTTTGTGCATCTTGCAAAATCGCTAAGATTCTAGGGGTGTTGCGTTGGTTGCGTGGTGGGTACGCTGGTACTGCTACCACTCCAGCATATAGACAGCCAAAAAAGGCTGGTAAGTAATCTATGCCAGGCGGGTAAAGAAGTAAGGCACGCTCACCGTTTAGGCCTAAGATTTGTAATTGAGATGCGATCGCTCTACTATGTCGATCTAACTCTTGGTAAGTAAGAGTCGCCTCTTGCCCTTCACCATCGTGCAAAAAGGTAAAAGCCACAGTATTTGCTTGCTCTATAGACCTATAACGCAGCAGCTCTACGACTGTAGAAAAATTACAGGCCTTTTTTTCTAAATCTTCGACATATTGAGTCATTGCCCTTTCACAGCCTTAATGCACACATAATTCGGAAATCTTTAGCCGTCGCCACCTTTGCGACTTGGATGAGAGCAGTTAACAGCGCTCTATTTGTCTACTGTTTCTCTTTATTATTCAATCACTATTGAAATTTATTTGCAACTACTTTCAATAGATTAAAGCAAGTTTGACAAGATAGCAAGCAAATATTAATCCATAGCTATTATCACTTTTCAGTTGAGAAGTAATTTATCTATATAATATATCTCAAGATAGATGACAATGCGTGCGTTAGTAAATCATGACTTGAAAATGATGATTGCGCTGCTCCGAAATCATTGCTATATCAGGAATTTTCGCAACACGCTACTGAGATTTCAGAAATCCGAAGTTTTTGTAAATGCTTGCTCCCACAGACCCTTTATGATAATGTCTCCTAATAGTAGTGAAGCTAAATGCAAATTATTAGCAGATAGCTTTTGAGAATTATTAGATATAGCGTCAAGTCTTATTGCAAAAATATCGCGTCATTTATCTAAGACGTGACGCTTTCAATTGGTTGTCAGGATAAGTATCAAGATGCAGCTAGAGCTTTTACTTCAAAGCCTGTTAAATACAGGTTCAGTCCAAGGAGCAACAAGAATGAAGTCTGGGTTAATGAGTGAGATACGTTCAGTAGGATTAGCATTAGCGGTAATTAGCAGCTTGGTACAACCAGCCCATGCAGCCACACCAACAACAGAACTATCTTCTATTGATAGGCAGAAATCTCACTCTACCAGCGCCGCACAATTGCTCGTACAAAACAGCGATGTAGCTGCTAAAGTTACAGGCGTGAAAATAAATTCTACAGATAAAGGTATTGAAGTTATTTTAGAAACTGCCAATGCAGAAGCACTCAAACCAGTCAGCAATAATCAAGGCAACAGTTTTATAGCCGATATACCCAATGCAGTCCTAGCACTACCCGAAGGTGGAAACTTTACCCAAAATAATCCATCACCAGGCATTGTATCTGTTAGCGTTACTCAAACTAACACCAATACTCTGAGATTGACAGTAATCGGAGAGGGAGGTTTACCCAACACAGAGTTATTTGATGGTGATGAGGGTTTAATTTTTGCAGTCACACCAGTTGCATCTGCCACTCAAGCACCACAACCAACACCATCAGCATCTCAAACCATTACAGAAGTCACAGCAATCCAACTGAATCCTACCAATAACGGTTTGGAAATCATCTTGGCAACACCTGATGGTGAGAAATTGCAAGTATCGCCTAAGAGTGAAAACAACACCTATATTGCCGACATCCAAACAGCTCAACTGCGGCTATCCACAGGTAATACATTCCGCCAAGCACAACCTATTGCAGGAGTGAGTGAAGTCACAGTCAGTAACTTCGATGCCAACACTGTTAGAGTGTCTGTAATTGGAGTAGATACTATTCCCAAGGTGGAGTTATTTGATAGCGATCGAGGTTTAATTTTTGGTATAGCCCAAACACTAACCCAACCAACCCAACCAGAACAACCATCAGCCTCTGATGAACCAATAGAGTTAACAGCCACAGGCGAACAAGATGGATATCGAGCGCAAGAGTCATCAACCGCCACAAAAATAGATGTGCCATTACGCGACATACCTGCATCTGTACAGGTAGTACCCAAAGAAGTTATTCAAGACCGCCAAGTAGTCAGACTCAACGAACTAGCAGACAACGTTAGTGGTGTACGTAGTCTAGAGACCTATGGTGGACTTGCATCTCAAGGTTACTTCATTCGCGGTTTTGCAACAGGCTTTGAAACCCTACGTGATGGCTTTAAAGATTCTGGCTTTATCAGTCCGCGTGATGTTTCTAGCATCGAACGTGTAGAATTCCTCAAAGGCCCAGCATCAGTGCTGTATGGTAGCGCCAGTAGTCCTGGTGGTGTGGTCAACACCATTACTAAACAGCCGCTATTAGACCCTTTCTATCAAATCAATGGCACTATTGGCAGCTACGACTTTTATCGAACATCAATTGATTTGACTGGCCCGCTTCTAGAAAATCGCTCTGCTCTCTACCGCTTGAATGCAGCTTATGAAAACGCTGGCAGTTTTCGTGATTTTGTAAATAACGAAAGTACCTATATCGGCCCAATAATTACCTTTAAAGCCGGAGACAATACAAATATTAGCTTGGGTTATGAATACCAAAAGTATGACTACACTTTTGACCGAGGTTTACCAAATAATAATAGAGTAGTTTTCGACCTCCCCATCAGCCGCTTTTTAGGCGAACCTAACCTCAATCGAGGTGAATTTACATCTAATAATTTTACCTACGTTCTAGAAAGCAAATTTGGACACAACAATGACTGGAAATTCCGCCAAGGATTTAACATTATTAATGTTAGCGGTAGTGCAGGCGGTGTTCAACCTAATTCGATCAATGATGATGGTATAACAGTTAGCCGAACATATCGAGTGAGTAATGATGAACAGGAAAACATTTCATTTCAAAATGAAATTAGTGGCAAATTTAATACAGGCTCGATTCGGCATAATATCCTTGTAGGCTTGGAGTTATCTAATTACCGCTATCAATACGACTTTTATCGAGGAACTATTTCCGATTTAGATATTTTTAACCCGATTTATGGCGCGCAGCCAGAATCTGTGTCACGAGCATTTTTTGAGGAGTATGGTGGAGACAATATTGCCCTATATTTCCAAAATTTAGTGGAAATTACACCTAATCTGAAATTGTTAGCTGGGGGACGTTTTGACTGGGTTGATTCCTTTTACAGAGATTTAGAAACTGGCACAACCTACAATGAAACTTCAGATTTTGAATTTTCGCCAAGAGTTGGGATAGTTTATCAACCTACTGATTCCACCTCAATTTATGCCAGTTGGACAAATTCCTTCAATCCGCAAATATTTGGGAGAAATCGTAATAACGAAGCATTTCAACCAGAAACAGCAGAACAATTTGAAGTTGGAATTAAACAAGAATTTTTTGGCAATCGCTTGTCAGCAACTTTAGCTTACTTTGATATCACCAAGAAAAACGTTTTGACTACTGACCCTATAGATCCTGATTTCAGTATTCAAACAGGCGAACAAAAAAGTAGTGGTGTGGAACTCGATATAGTGGGAGAACTTATTCCTGGCTGGAAAATAATTGGCACCTATACTTATACAGATGCCTATGTCAGCCAAGATAATAACCCTTCATTAGTCAATAATAGATTAGTTGGCGTACCCTACCACAGTGCTAGTTTGTGGACTACTTACGAATTGCAAAAAGGTAATTTACAAGGTTTAGGACTAGGATTGGGTCTAGTTTATGTTGGCGAGAGAGAATCCGATTTGCCAAATAATATCGAAATTCCTTCTTATTTGCGAACAGATGCCAGTATTTTCTATAAAAAGGAGAATTGGCGAGCAGCGCTCAACTTTAAGAACGTATTTGATACTAAATATTACGAGTCTCAAAACTTCTACATTGTTCCAGCCGCACCATTCACCGTTTTAGGAACTATTTCTTTCGAGTTTTAATTTTAGAACCTAGCAATTTTCAGGGCACAACAATGTTGTGCCTATAGCTGTTTAATTTATTTGATTGCAAAGCTTTATCTAACATTAAAAATTAGATCCATACAAAATTACCTAGATATTTCATCATGAAACATTCATTTTGTGCCCTAGAGTCTCGTTATGTCGGAGAAGATCCAATTGCAAATGCTTATAATTTTGATTTTTTCGTGATGATTGAATGTCCAACTCCTTGGCGGAAACAGGCATTCAATTCTAAACAAGTTCCTGAGAATCTGCGCAGCTTAGTGGACGAATTTAATGATTCCAATCTAACTGTAGAGTTTTTATTAATTTATAACGAGCAATTACAGCAGCCAAACACTACAAGAGTTTTGATATTTCGTAAACCTATTGGTTTTGCTCAAGGATATAGCCAATATGAATTTTCATTATCTGATATTACTGAAGTAGCACCTATTATTAAACAATGCCTAACAGATAACAATTTAGATAAATATAGTCAAGAATCCACCATAAGAGACATTTTTATATGTACTCATGGTAGCCAAGATAAATGCTGTGCTAGGTTTGGTAATCCCTTTTATCGACAGGCAAAAAAAATTGTTCAAGATTTAGGTATGGATAGTGTTAGAGTTTGGCAATCTAGCCATTTTGGTGGTCATAGATTTGCACCGACTGCTATCGATTTTCCCGAAGCTAGATACTATGCTTGGTTAGATTCTGAATCATTCGCTTCAATTTTGACGCGCACGGAAAATATTGAATTTATGAAGCATATTTATCGCGGTTGGGCAATTTTACCTGAGGCTGCACAGGTTTTAGAAAGAGAAATGATTTTAATGTATGGTTGGCAATGGTTAAGTTATCAAGTTGATTATCAAATCATTGAAAAAAGCGATAATGGAGAATTTACTCGCATAGAGTTAAAGTTTATGAGGCCAGATGGTAGATTTGGTAGTGTGAAAGCTGATGTTTTAGTTGATGCCAATAAAACGCTATATTTGAGTGATTGTGAGGGTAAACTTTTTGAATTTATTCCTCAATTTTATGTAGAAAATTTGCTGGCATATACGCATAACTAAGAGCGATATCGTATGAGTAAAAGATATGTTAATTATTTGAAACTGTGTATTTTGATGGCTATCACCTTATTGCTAATTGCTGCTTGCCATCAAAATTTTTATCAAAATACAAGTGAAGCTCAATCAAAGTTACCAGTAGCTGAATGTCGCTTAGTTAAACATGAATTAGGCGAGAGTTGTGTGCCTCTAAAACCCCAAAGGGTAATTGTGACTGAGCAATTAGCTTTAGAAATTGCATTAGCACTGGGAATTAAACCAATAGCTGCACCAGAATCAGCTTTTGTAGCTAATAAAGCAAATTTTTTAGGCGACAAAATGGCAGGTATAACTTATATAGGTAAGGAGAGAGAGTTAAATATAGAAAAAATTGTACATTTACGTCCAGATTTAATTCTCAGTGTATATGGGCTAACGCCAGAAACTTATAAATTATTTTCGCAAATTGCCCCGACAGTTGAGGTGAAATATGTTCAAGTTAAGTGGAAAGATTGTTTACGAAATATGGGGGCAGTACTAGGTAAAACTGAAAAGGTAGAACAATTATTAACTCAATACAATCGACGAATTGAAGAAATAAAAGATTTATTAGGCGAGAAAATAGCAAAGATAAAAATTTCTGTGAGCCGCTTTCACGGACAAGTATTACTTCCTGAGTTTCGTTCGCAATATTCTTTTCCTGTGAGTATTTTAGGGGACATAGGGCTATCCATACCAGTTACTCAAAGTCGGTTAGTGAATAGTCCGGAAGAACCTTTGATTATTTTGAGTTTAGAAAGCATAAATTTACTGGATGCTGATATTTTATTTGTAGCTGTAGACCCTGGAGCTAAAGAATTATTCCAAAAATATCAAAATTCGGAACTTTGGCAGACTCTTAAGGTAGTTCAAAATCAGCAAGTTCATTTAGTTGATTCTAGTTACTGGATTTTTGGCAATATTCTCTCCGCCAATGCTATTTTAGATGATTTACTTAAATACCTGGCAAAAGCTCCATGAAAAAATTAGCATGGTGTGCTAATAAGAGTATATGCACATAAAAACTGAAAATGAAGCAACCAATCTGCGTAATTTTATTATTATTTGGATTGGACAATTAGTATCAGCTATGGGCAGCAGCATGACCAGCTTTGCTGTGAATATTTGGGTCTGGGAACTTACAGATCGGGCTACTTCACTAACAATGCTGAGTTTCTTTTCGATGTTGCCTAGTATAGCGATCGCACTTGTGAGTGGAATAATTGTTGACCGTTATAACCGGAAGTTATTAATGGTTTTGGGCGACACAGTATCTGCAATTTCCACTATTGTTATTATTGTCCTCTATTTAACACATAATTTAGAAATTTGGCATCTTTATATCACTAGCGCCGTTAACCGAGCATTCAGTGAATTACAATCCCTAGCTTACTCTGCTTCTTTGAGTTTAATGGTGCCTAAAAAACATTATTCCCGCGCTAGTAGTTTAGAATTTTTCTCGCATTACGGTTCTCAAATTTTGGCTCCAGCTTTTGCAGCCTATCTTTACCATATCATTGGTTTAGTTGGCATTTCCTTAATTGATATGCTGACTTTTATCTGTGCAGTTACTAGTGTAATTTTAGTCAAAATTCCCCAACCAAGATCGGCAGAATTAGAAAACCAAAATATAAAAAATATTTGGCATCAATTAATTGTTGGTTGGCGTTATATATACGTACATAAAAGCCTGTTAGCTTTATTAATTACGGGAGTCATATTTTGGTTTTTTCACGATCTGGGTGGTTCTCTGTACACACCGATGATATTGTCGCGATCGCACAACGATACTCTGTTGTTAGGTAGTTTATCTTCTGCCGCAGGTTTAGGTGGTGTAATCGGCGCGTTGGCTATGAGTACGTGGGGAGGGCCGAAGCGCCAGATTCAGGGTTTTCTTTGGGGTATTGTCGGCGCAGGTATGAGTAAAACTTTGTTTGGCTTGGCAAATACAAATTTTATGTGGATTGGCGCTCAATTTTGCTCATCTCTGAATTTTCCTTTAAATGGGAGTTCGGAAAATGCTATTTGGTTAGCAAAGGTTCCGACTCATGTACAGGGGCGAGTTTTTGCAACGCGATCGCTACTTTTACAGTTATTCTCAGCTATAGCCTATTTAATCGCCGGGCCTCTAGCCGATCGAGTTTTTGAACCAGCTATGAAACCAAATGGTCAGCTAGCATGGCTTTTTAGCAATATATTTGGCACAGATCGAGGCGCTGGTATGGCACTTTTATATGTTATCTGTTCTTTATTCATGTTGCTGGTGGGTGTATTGGGATTTAATATCCGTCTGTTACGCAGTATAGAATAAAGACCGTAATCTCGCGTCTCTTTCGTTAAGAAGCAAGGAAGTAGGCGGGAAAGAGTTTTCAGTTTTTTGAATTAAAAACAAATTTGAAAAACGACTTTCAAATTACACTATTAAAAATTGTATTTACACTACAAAAACTATTAAGCTGGAGTTGTTAATTGTAGGTCTTAAATTCGCTTATAAATCTGCCAGTCGCACTCAGATCAATTCTGTATTCTGTTTTGATAAATTCCTGAAGGTGATATCACTGCCATTTTTCAATTTAGAATCTTGGTTTTCCGCAAAATAACCATCAATTCCTTTCGATAGCGTTATCCAACATCGAGTTGATGGGAATACTAATGTCAGCAAGCAAAACCAAATTCTGTCATAGGGTCTGTATCGATGGCGACCGCGAACTCTACTCCTATCATTCCGGGATATCAAATTAACTCTCAACTGTATGCTGGCTCCAGAACCAAAGTATATCGAGCTATCCGCGAATCAGATCGACTTCCAGTTGTCATTAAACTTCTAACCTCAGAGTATCCTAGCTTTAACGAATTACTACAATTTCGCCATCAGTATACGATCGGTAAAAATATTAACATTGCTGGAATTATTCATCCCTTATCGCTAGAAACCTATGGCAATGGCTATATTTTGGTGATGGCAGATAAAGGAGAAATTTCTTTAAGAGAATACATTAAAACCTCAAATATATCTTTATTAGAAGTCTTAAATATTGCTATTCAACTAGCTGAGATTATTCATAATTTACACGAAAATCGCATTATCCATAAAGATATTAAACCAGCAAATATTCTGATTAATCCTGAGTCTAAGCAAATTCAAATCATTGACTTTAGTATTGCTTCTTTACTACCTAAAGAAACCCAAGAAATTAAAAATCCAAATGTTTTAGAAGGAACTCTCGCTTATATTTCTCCAGAACAAACAGGCAGGATGAACCGCGGTATTGACTACCGCAGCGATTATTATTCTCTGGGTGTCACATTGTATGAAATGTTAACTGGAGAGTTACCATTTAATTGTGAAGACCCAATGGAGTTGGTGCATTGTCATCTGGCGAAAATGCCACCGCCACTAAAAGGTAGAAGCAAAGAAATACCAAAAGTCTTAGGCGATATCGTCATGAAGTTAATGGCGAAAAATGCCGAAGATAGATATCAAAGTGCCTTGGGGTTAAAGCACGATCTAGAACTTTGTTTAGCCCAACTCCAAAATACAGGAACAATTAAAGATTTTGAAATCGGTCAGTGGGATGTGTGCGATCGCTTCCTGATCCCAGAAAAATTGTATGGTAGAGAAGCAGAAGTTAGCACTTTGCTGCAAGCATTTGAGCGTGTTACTCGCGGCACATCAGAAATCATGCTAGTTGCGGGGTTTTCTGGGATTGGTAAAACGGCTGTGGTGAATGAAGTCCACAAACCCATTACTCGTCAGCAGGGTTATTTCATCAAAGGTAAGTTTGACCAATTCAATCGCAATATTCCCTTATCGGCTTTTGTGCAAGCTTTACGCGATCTAATCGCACAATTGTTGTCAGAATCAGACGCACAATTAGTAGAATGGCGCAATCAAATTTTGCAAGTTGTCGGAGACAACGGACAAGTTTTGATTGAGGTAATTCCCGAATTAGAACAGGTAATTGGTAAACAACCGCCTGCACCAGAACTATCAGGCACAGCGGTGCAAAATCGGTTTAATTTACTGTTTCAAAACTTTATTGCAGTGTTCACCACTAAGGAACATCCTCTGGTGATGTTTTTGGATGATTTACAATGGGCAGATTTAGCTTCGCTACAGTTAATTAAACTGCTAATGGAAGACCAAAACTATCTGCTGTTGTTGGGTGCTTATCGAGATAATGAAGTGTCAGCCGCACATCCATTTATATCAACGGTGGAAGAACTCAAGAAAGCAGGTAAGGCTGTTAATACTGTTACTCTGGCACCCCTTTCTTTGAGCGATATCAATCAGTTAGTTGCTGATACTTTGCATTGTCCAACTGAGCGATCGCGTCCATTAACAGAATTAATCAATCGCAAAACTCAAGGCAATCCCTTTTTTATCACGCAGTTTCTCAAAGCTTTATACGAAGATAAACAAATTAAATTCGATCGCCAGCAAGGTTACTGGGAATGTGATTTTGCTCAAGTTAATGCGCTATCTGTGACTGATGATGTAGTGGAATTTATGGCTACTCAGTTACAAAAATTGCCTCTTGATTCGCAAAGTATCCTGAAGTTAGCTGCTTGTATTGGTAACTCTTTTGATTTAACTACTTTGGCTGTTGTTTCACAACAGTCACCCCAGACAGTAGCAGATGCTTTGTGGCAGGTTTTACAGGAAGGATTGATTTTACCGCAAAGTCAAGTTTATAAGTTTTATCTCAGGGATGAGCAAGAAGTTCAAACTAACAATATCGAAAATGTAGCTTATCGCTTTCTGCACGATCGCGTCCAACAAGCGGCTTATTGTCTAATTCCCGAAGACCAAAAACAAGCTACTCATTTGGCAATTGGTCAATTATTGCACGCGAATACACCTAAAACTCAATTAGATTCATATATTTTTGACATTGTCAATCATCTGAATATCGGCATTGATGTCATAACTCAGCCTGAGAAAAAACTAGAGTTAGCTCAACTGAATTTACTGGCGGGGCGCAAAGCCAAAGCAGCCACTGCTTATAATGCTGCTGTGAAATATTGCACCCAAGGCATTGATCTACTGTCCGTCGATGCCTGGAGAGAACATTACCAATTAACCCTAAATCTGCATAATGAGCGTTTAGAAGCTGCTTGCTTAAATACAGACTTTGATCAGCTAGCCGCATGGGGTGAGGTGGTGTTGCAATCTGCTACTTCTTTGCTAGATAGCATCAAAGTCTATGAAGTCCGAATGATGGCATTCCGGTCGCAAGGTCAATTTGCCAAAGCCGTTGAAACTGGATTACAAGGATTGAAATTACTCGGTGTGGAATTTCCAGATCCGCCAACTACAACAGATATTAGCACAGCCGCCCAACAGACAAAACAATTATGGATGGGGCGTACACCCATCAGCTTGCTGGATTTACCTGTAATGAGCGATCCGCATCAGCTAGCTGCTATGCAAATTATGACTACACTGGTGTCCCCTGCGTACATTGCTAAACCCGCACTGTTACCTCTGCTCATATCTAAGCAAGTGGAGATGGCTATCCAGTTTGGCAATTCATCTATTGCCATTTTTTCCTATGCAGACTACGCAGTGATTCTTTGTGGTTTGATGGGAGATATTGATGCTGGATATGAGTTTGGAAAACTGGCATTAAAGTTACTAGAACAATACCAAACTAACGCCTTGAAAAGTAGGGCTTACTTTATTGTCAACAGCTTTATTCGACATTGGAAAGAACAATTAAATCACAGTATTCCCTGCTTGCTAGAAGGTTATCAAAGTGGTTTAGAAACCGGAGATTGGGAATGCGTGGCGTTGAACTTAGACGCATACAGTCAGTATAGCTATTGGAGTGGTCGAGAATTAAATGGTTTGGCTGAGGAAATGGAAAATTATCGGCAAGTCATCAGCCAGGTAAAACAAGAAGCAACGTTAAAATATTTAGAGTGTTACCAACAAGTGATTCTCAATTTATTAGGACAAGCTGAAGTTCCCTATTATTTACAGGGCAAAGTCTTCAATGTCGCCCAAATCTTACCCAGCTTGCAAGCTACCAGCAATCGCACAGGGTTATTCTACCTTCATCTCAATCAAGCTGTTTTGTGTTATTTGTTCGGAGAATATGCAACCGCCTCACAACAAGCAGCCTTAGCCGAACAGTATAGTAATGCTGTAATTGGCTATTTTGTCGTAGTTGTGCGAGTTTTTTATGATGCTTTAATTCATCTAGCAAACTACACCGATGCTAACCCCGAAGAACAATTAGCTATTTTAGAGCGAATTAATACCCATCAAGAAAAACTCCAAAATTGGGCTAATTACGCCCCATTCAATCATCAACATCGTTGGCAACTTGTAGCAGCAGAACGCTATCGAGTGCTGGGGAAATTTGCTGAGGCGATGGAATATTATGATTTAGCTATTGCCCAAGCTAAAACCCACGGTTATGTGCAAGATGAAGCACTGAGTAATGAACTGGCAGCTAAATTTTACCTGAGTTGGGGTAGACAGAAAGTTGCAGCAACTTATATGCAGGAGGCATACTACTGTTACGCTCGTTGGGGCGCAAAAGCTAAAACTGAAGATCTGGAAAATCGCTATCCCGATCTACTGCGGATTATTCTTCAGCAGAGAATACAACCATTGCAAATGCTGGAAACATTATCGAGCAGTTTTAGCCCTACAATCTCGGTGCATAGTTCCACTAATTTGAGTCGTTCTTCTAGCACTGACATCAGTAGCTTTGATTTTGCTGCGATCCTCAAAGCCTCTCAAGCGATTTCTGGCACGATTCAACTGGATGAACTACTGCATAAATTAACACAGATTATTCTGCAACATTCTGGGGGCGATCGCTGTGCCTTAATCCTACCTGATAGTCGAGGTCAATGGTTGGTCAGAGCCATTGCTACACCAGAAACCACAGAACTTTGTGCCGAACCTTTAGAGGGCAACCCCAACTTACCACTCAAGTTGATCCAGTACGTCAAAAACACTCAAGAAATGGTGATGATTGACGAACTCAAAACCAATTTACCTGTTATTGATGAGTATTTACGTCAAAGACAACCAAAAAGTTTGTTGTGCTTACCCATTCTCAATCAAGGACATATAATTGGGATTTTGTATTTAAAGAATCGCTCTACCAGTAGTGTATTTACCAGCGATCGCATCCTCATTCTCAATTTTCTTTGTACCCAGGCAGCTATTTCTCTAGAAAATGCCCGACTTTATCAAGATTCTCAAATTTATGCTCAACAGTTAGAACAAAAATCCCAAGAACTGCAACAAGCTCTCCAAGAACTGCAACAAGCCCAACTGCAAATGATCCAACATGAAAAAATGTCTGCATTGGGTAATTTGGTTGCAGGTGTGGCTCATGAAATGAACAATCCTCTCGGCTTTATCTCGGCTAGTCTGCAACAAGCTAAACCCACATTAGCTGATATCACCGAACACCTAAAACTATATCAAAAAGCTCTACCAAACCCTGATACCGAAATTCTCGATCGTGCTGAAGAAATCGACTTAGAATATAGCTTAGAAGACCTACCAAAAATGCTCGATGCAATGGTCATGGCTTCTGAGCGATTAAAAAATATCAGCACCAGCTTAAGAACTTTCTCCCGTGCCGATAAAGATTATAAAGTGCCATTTAACATCAATGAAGGTATTGATAGTACAATTTTAATTCTCAAACATCGCCTGAAAGCAAATGAGCATCGTCCAGAAATTTTAGTTGTAACTAAGTACGATAATTTTCAGCCGATCGAGTGCTTTCCCGGACAATTAAATCAGGTATTTATGAATATTCTCGCTAATGCTATTGATGCTTTAGATGAGTCAAGTATTGGCAAAAGCTTTGAGGAAATCAAACTCAAGCCTCACAAAATTATCGTCAAAACTGCCATTGAAGATCATACCTTAAAAATCTCAATTGCTGACAATGGCCCAGGAATTAGCGAAGAGGTTAAGGCACGCATATTTGACCATTTATTTACGACCAAAGCAGTAGGGAAAGGCACAGGATTAGGACTAGCGATCGCGCAGCAAATTGTAGAAGAAAAACACGGGGGGCAAATTTCGGTTCATTCTGTTTTAGGAGAAGGCACAGAATTTGTCATTTATCTTCCCATTACTGACAGTAAGAAG
Source organism: Calothrix sp. NIES-2098 (assembly GCF_963875125.1). Taxonomy (NCBI): domain Bacteria; kingdom Bacillati; phylum Cyanobacteriota; class Cyanophyceae; order Nostocales; family Calotrichaceae; genus Calothrix; species Calothrix sp. NIES-2098. The sequence goes on along the minus strand of NZ_CAWNKJ010000001.1, from coordinate 4,001,990 downwards.
CAATTAATAATTCGTAATTCGTAATTACCTGATGAATGGGGATTTATATCATGTTCGAGTAAAGACCGCAGGGAGAGAAAGAGTTTTCAGTTTTTTTGCACAGATGCGGGATTCATACTTAAGCAGCCGGAACTAATATTAAACTCCACCGATAACGTCACAACCTGTCTGAGGTTGAGGATTCTAAATCTCGGTTTAATTACGAATTACGAATTAGTAATTATGTGACGCTCAATGCATAACGGTAATTTCTCCGCTAACTATGGTTGGCTAATTCGTGGCGTAATCAGTAACTTCCTCCCAAGGAAATATTTTCCTCACAAGATCCTCACATTTTAAGTTGAGAATAAGTTGCACTAAAGCTCAACAATAAATTCCTATGGAATGCCATAAATGTAAATCACAGAGTCAAGATTGTGGAGGTAAATCGCGCGGACTGGCATTTTTTCGCAAAAAGCAGCAATCTTTAGATACAGAAGTTTCCACAAGTTCAGCCATTGCTTTGGTAGGAATGCCCAATGTGGGTAAGAGTGTACTGTTTAATGCTCTGACTGGAATTTACGTCACTGTTTCTAATTACCCAGGTACAACTGTAGAGGTAAGCCGGGGATTGACACAGATAGGGAAACAAGCGATCGCGGTGATTGATACGCCAGGAATGTATTCACTGCTACCTATCAGCGAAGAAGAAAAGGTTGCCAGAGATTTATTGTTCGTTGAATCTGTAGCAGCTGTGATTCATGTAGTAGATGGCAAGAACTTAGGAAGAATGCTACCTCTCACCTTTCAACTAATCGAAGCTGGACTGTCGGTAATACTCGCCGTCAACATGATGGATGAAGCCCAGCGTTGGGGATTGGATCTGCAACAAAACGCGCTGGAGATGGAGTTGGGAATTCCTGTAGTTTGCATGGCGGCGGCTTTAAACCAAGGTATAGATGAATTGAAACACAGCATTGCTCTGTTGCTACCGAATCAAATTGCCACGATTTCAGCATAAAAGGAAACAATCAACAGTCAATTAGCCATGATCAGACAAGTTATTTATCCAGAACCGATTGAAGGCGCGATCGCACAATTGGAATTGTGGTGGCAAACATTAGGCAATCGCTATTTATTTCAAGATTACTCACTCTCACCCCGTAGTCTAGCTTTATTGCTATTACAGAAAGACCCCGGATTATGGCAAATCTTGCAACAGGATGAAGAACAGTGCCGTCATCTGGAAGTATTGATTGCTGTCACGCAAAATCAACTCAAACAACCGATTGGATTAGCGATCGCGAATACTCGTCAAAGTCAGGCTCATGCTATAGAAAGAGCAGTTTTGCAGGAAACCAAACAAACGCGATCGCCACTTACAGAAACACTGCATCAACTCACCGTTAGCCCGATTACAGGATTCCCCATCTTGGTATTCATCCTTTACTACGGAGTTTACAAATTTGTTGGTGAATTTGGAGCAGGAGAACTGGTCGATCGCATCGAAACCTTTTTTGAAACACAAATCAATCCATTTGTCAACCAAGTCACTGCTCAAGTTATTCCCTGGCGACCAATTCAAGATTTGATTGCTCATGACTATGGCATCATCACCTTGGGAATTCGTTACGCTACAGCGATCGTCTTACCTGTAGTCGCTACTTACTTCTTGATGTTCTCATTGCTAGAAGATAGCGGCTACCTCCCACGTCTGTCTTTAATGCTGGATCGCTTATTCAAATCCGTGGGTTTATCTGGTCGCGCAGTCATTCCAATAGTATTAGGCTTTGGGTGTGACACAATGGCAACGATTGTCACCCGTACCTTAGAAACCAAACGAGAAAGGTTAATTGCCACCTTTTTGCTATCCCTAGCTATTCCCTGTGCAGCGCAGTGGGGCGTGATTGTCGGACTATTGGCGCAAAAACCAGCTGGCTTATTATTTTGGGGAGGTTTTATTTCTGCCATCTTCATCGTAGTGGGCTATCTTACCGCCAAATTATTACCAGGTAATTCAGGCAGATTTTACATGGAAGTTCCGCCTTTACGTCTGCCCAAATTGCGGAACATCCTAACTAAAACCTGGGTGCGGATGAAGTGGTATTTTATAGAAGTATTACCGTTGTTTATCTGGGCATCAGTTTTAATTTGGGTAGGAAGATTAACCGGATTATTTGACATAATTATTCGGGCAATTGAACCTCTTATTTCAATGTTAGGAATGCCAACACAAGCAGCACCAATATTCCTTTATGGCTTTTTTAGAAGAGATTATGGTGCAGCCGGACTATTTGATTTACAGCAACAAGGTATCTTGACAGGTAATCAGCTAGTCGTAGCGGCGATTGTCTTGACTTTGTTCTTACCCTGTATCGCCCAATTACAAATGCTGATTAAGGAACGCGGAACTCAAACTACTATAGCGATCGTGTTATTTATTTTCCCCTTTGCTTTTTTGATGGGATATCTTGTCAACCTCGGCTTAACTTTATTTGGAGTAAACTTTTAAGATGAACGCCTTATCAACGGTCAAAATCGGTCAACCGCAAACGGTAGTTTGTTTGCAAACTCAAGATGATAGGATTTTGCAAAAGCTGATGGCGTTCGGCATTTTACCAGGCAGCAATTTAGTCCTAGAACAACGCTTTCCATCCTACATCATCACGATCGGTAGAACCCGCACCGCTTTAGATCGAGAAACAGCGCAAAGTATTTTTGTAGAATCGTGCTGAATCTTGTTTGGGGATGACAGAGCAGCTATCGCAAGATTAAATGGGGTTAAGCTCAATCCAGCCAAAAACCGAGTACGATTCGTTGTCAGCGAATCCCAAACCTCAACCAACTGATTCAGACTATTTCACATTCATCATCGGGTATAACCTGTATTAAGGTTTTCGTTAATTGCGATCGCCGATCGCAAAGTTCTAACTCTCGGATACATTAAGATTGCAAGTCCCATCTGCTAGACTTAAGTTCCGAGATGTATAAATATCGCTACTGCGAGCCGTTTGGGCTGGGTGAAGCCACAGGAGCAGTCTCTGCACTCCGACGCAGCGCATTTCGCAAACGACTAGCACTATCTGATGGTGGCGCAGATGGTTGCAATGGCCGTCGCCGTCTTCTAGATAGGCGTTGCGGTGTTTCTCCTGATGTTCTGACATCGGCTGTCACTTCTCGTTGTCTGCGTTGCAGGCGATTAGCAAGGGAATTTTCTCCCTCAGAACGTTGCACCCTTAATCTCTGGTTGATTCTTGATGCGTCTGTGCTGGTGGTACTTTGTCGATCGCTACCTTCAGTCACGCCAGCTTCTCTACGCTGCCTGCGCCTTGGTGTTTCTTCACCAGAGTTGTTATTTGAAGAAATTTCTCTTTGCCTTTGCCGTTGTTCGCGTTCCTGTTGCTGCTTCCTGACTTGGTTATGGCGACGCGAACCTTGTATTGCATACTCTGTAGCTATCTGAACTCCTTGTCTACCGTTTTGGGAAGGCTTGAGTTTCCAGTTTCTAGCTTGGCGCAGATGTTCTTCATCTAAATCGCGATCGCCACTCGAACCAATCAATCTAACATTAGTAACATTACCATTAGCATCCGTATCAACTGCTACGGCTACTCTACCCTCTGCCTTACGTTTTCTGGCTCTTTCTGAGTATCTCACGTTACATTCTTGACAAGCAGCCCGACCATCGCCATTACCTCGTGAATTACCTTCTCCATTTCCAGTACTGGGTAATTTTGGGGTTGTGGATGTGGTAGCTATTCGTTCTCCTCCATTACCACTATTATTACCGTTACCTACACCCGAACCATTGCCATTACCAATACCCGAACCATTGCCACTACCAACACCCGAACCAGAACCGCTACCAATACCAGTTCCCTTTCCAGTCCCAATACCCGAACCAGAACCGCTACCGACACCAGTTCCGTTTCCAGTTAAGACTGATGTCCCACCGCCACCACCGCCGCTAGGCCTACCATTTCCTGCTGTTGTGATCAACGACTGACTGCTATTAGAGTTTCTAATTCCGCGTAGGGTATCGCGTAAATTACTGCTGGAATTACTAGAATTGGTGGAATTGGTGTTAGAGGGTTTTTCTGTAGTTTGTGCTACAGGCTTCTGGGCTACATTTGTTTCAGGTTTTGTTGGCTCGATAGGTTTCTGCAACTTTTCCACCAACTTTTGGATCGGTTGCTTCGGTTGGGGAGGGGGCGGTAATTCTACCTTAGCGGGAAGCGTAACAGGATTTACCTGGTTTTCAGGTTTGACAGTTGGACTTGCCAGAACCTCAGTTTTTTCTTGGACTTCAAGCTTTTGAGGAGATTGCTCCGGCTGTGGTTGTACTTCCAACTTGTTCTCTTGAGGAGTATCGAGAACTGCGATCTCGATCGCTTCCTCTTCAACAGGCGACACTCTGGAGAAATAGTTACCAATCCCAGAAGCAAGTACCGCCAAATGGAAGCCGAGGGAACCTATTAAACTCAGAACCAGAAAACCTTTCAGCGCTTTTGTTTCTTTCTCGCGCTGCTCGAAGGTCGTGCCGGAGAAGCTCATAAATATATTGCCATCTATTCTCACTAAAAGGTTAAAGTGTCATGGGGCAAAAGTCAATCAATATCTATAAATATTCGTACATCACTTTTGCGTAATTGTTCAAATATTAAAGACAAAAAGCTTAAAATCAGAGCAATTGCATGACTGGCACTTGAGAAATTTACTAATTTTCTGTCATTATATTTTCACATAAAGTTGAGAAGTATTCGCATTACTATATAATTCTCAGTTGAGATAGACTCTCAACTCGACTGGAAACTGGTGAAATTGAACAAAAAGATTTATGGGGATAAAACAGTTATTTATCGCAGGTGGCGTGGTCATGTGGCCTCTGCTTGCCTTCTCTGTTGTGGCGCTAGCTTTGATTGTTGAGCGAGTGCGGTTTTGGTATCGAATCAATACCCGCCAAGCCAAGGTAGTGCGAGAAATTCTCAATCTCTACCGGATGGATAATGTAGTGGGAGCAATCGAAAAGTCTCGCCAGAATGCAGATTTACCGATTCCCCGAATTTTCCTGGCTGCGTTGGAATTAGAAGAACCGACTCCAGAAGAGTTTCGCTTGGCACTAGAAAGCGAAGCGCAAGCAGAATTACCGATTATCAAGCGTTTTAACACAATTTTTGACACGATCATTGGGCTTTCACCGCTATTTGGCTTGTTAGGTACGGTACTGGGTTTGATTGTGTCCTTCGCGTCCCTCAATCTTGGTGATGTTGGTGGGACAAAAACCGCAGGTGTAACATCGGGGATTAGTGAAGCACTAGTTTCTACAGCTTCCGGCTTAATTGTGGCAATTTTCACCTTGTTCTTTGCCAATTCTTTCCGCGGATTGGCTCAACGTCAAACTGGCTTGATTCAGGAATATGGCGGGCAATTAGAACTGTTGTATCGCCGTCGTTACGAACGAGGAGGAGAAAAACTTTATGCGTCTACAAGATGAACCCGATATTCCTGCGCAGATTAATATCGTGCCGATGATTGACGTTATCTTTGCAATTTTGACGTTTTTCATCATGTCCACCTTGTTTCTCACCCGCCAAGAAGGATTACCTGTCAACTTACCCCAAGCTGCAACTTCTCAACAGTCGCAAGTCCCAACCAAAATTACAGTGACAGTCGAAGCTAACGGCGAAATTAGCTTGAATAAAAACCCAACAACGGTTAATGCGCTAACCGAACAGCTACGCGCTTTAGTTGGTTCAAACTCAGAAACTCTGGTTGTAATTAACGCCGATCGCAAAGTTGAACACGGTCAGATTGTCACAATTATGGATCGAGTGCGTCAAGTTAAGGGTGCAAGGTTAGCTATAGCAACGCAAAAGTCTTAATTGGTCAAGAGTCCAAAGTCAAAGGTCAATAGTTATTTATCTCCCATGTCCCCCCACACTTCCCACACTCCCTTGTCTCCCCGCCCTCTCTTCCCCATTCCATCATGTTAAATATGAGGATGTCACCTCTTGGCTGGCAAATACTCAAAGGAAAATCATTGAGATTTTTCGCTTTGATTCTCAGTGTTATTTTGGTTGTAGTTTTGAGTTATCGCAGTTTGGCGATCGCACCCAGAACTACTGAAATATTATGGGATACCTACGGCATACCGCATATCTACGGTAAAAATGCCGAAAGTGCTTTCCAGGCTTTTGGTTGGGCACAGATGCAAAGTCATGCTAACTTACTATTGCGTCTTTACGGTCAAGCAAGGGGAAAGGCAGCCGAATATTGGGGAGAAGATTATTTAGACTCCGATAAATGGGTACTGACTATGGGAGTACCCAAGCGTGCTAGTTCTTGGTATCAAGCACAAAGCCTAGAATTTCGGAGTTATCTAAATGCCTTTGCTACTGGGATAAATATTTATGCCAAAGCACATCCCGATTTAATTGATGATGAGGTAGAGATTGTATTACCTGTCAAACCAGAGGATGTATTAGCGCACTTGCAGCGAGTGCTGTATTTTACCTTTATTGTCAATCCAGAACAAGTAGCAGATAATACACATAACGAACCGAAAGCTGGTTCTAATGCTTGGGCGATCGCACCCAAACATTCTGCTAGCGGTCGGGCAATGTTGCTAGCAAACCCCCATGCGTTATGGTCGGATTTATTCGTCTGGTACGAAGCACAAATTACCGCATCGGGGATGAATGCTTATGGCGCAACCTTGGTAGGAATTCCTGTTTTAGCGATCGCCTTTAACGATCGTTTAGGTTGGACTCATACCGTCAATACCCATGATGGTTGGGACTTGTACGAATTGAAACTAGCTGATGGTGGTTATGTTTTCGATGGCAAAGTCCGTCCTTTGACCGCAGAAAACTTGTTATTAAAAGTCAAACAAAAAAACGGCTCGTTAGTTGAACAACCATTATTAGTCAAAAGTTCCCTCCACGGTGCAGTAGTGCAAGAAAAAGATGGGTTTGCTGTAGCGCTACGGGTTGTCGGTCTAGACCGTCCTGGCGTGTTGCAACAGTGGTGGGATATGGCGCGATCGCAAAACCTCAACCAATTTCAACAGGTATTGCAACGCTTGCAACTACCCATGTTTACCGTCATGTATGCAGACCGAGAAGGGCACATCATGCACCTATTCAACGGTCTGGTACCAATTCGCCAACAGGGAGACTTTGAATATTGGCAAGGCTTAATTCCGGGCGACACATCCAAAACTTTGTGGACAATAATGCATCCATATAAGGATTTACCGCGTGCGATCGACCCGCCTAGCGGTTGGTTGCAAAACGCCAACGATCCGCCTTGGACAACGACTTTTCCAACTGTCATCAAAGCTGATGATTACCCAGCTTATATGGCTCCCAGAGAAGAAATGTCCTTCCGGGCACAAAGTTCTGCCAAGATGCTGGCTGAAGATAGCAAAATTTCTTTTCAAGAAATGATGCAGTATAAGCATTCCACAAAAATGGAGGTTGCAGAACGCATTCTTGATGATTTAATTCCCGCAGCACAAAAATATGGCGATGAATTAACTCGTCGTGCGGCTGATGTTTTAGCTGCTTGGAATCGCAATGCTGATGCTGATAGTCGTGGCGCAGTCTTGTTTTCCTTATGGTGGCAAGAAATGGCTGACAAAGAAATATTTAGTATTCCTTGGAGTGAAAAATCTCCACGCACCACACCCGATGGTTTAAAAGACCCAGAAAATGCAGCCAAAGCCCTGCAAATAGCGGCGACCAAAGTTGAAAAAGCTTATGGCAAGCTAGATATTGCTTGGGGTGAAGTCTTTAGAGTGCGTAGCGGTAACTTAGATTTACCTGCTAATGGTGGTCATGGAAATCAAGGTATATTCCGCGTCGTCCATTTTGCACCGACTAACAATCAACGCTTTCAAGCCGTCGCTGGTGATAGTTATGTTGCAGCCATTGAATTTTCCCAGCCAGTCAAAGCAATGGCTTTACTCAGCTACGGTAACTCTACTCAACCCGGTTCGCCCCATATTACCGACCAACTAGAATTATTTACTCGCAAGCAACTGCGTCCGGTTTGGCGAACTCGTCCAGAGATACTCGCACATTTGGAGGAACGCAAAACTTTTTGATAGCTTCACTGAGTAAATACTTATGAGTTATGCAATCAAAGCTTGCCTGTACAGTTGGAAGATAATTCTTGGGATAACGCTGATTAATCTACCTTTGCCAGCATTGTCCCAAACCAAACAGCTAAATAATTACGAACCGCAAATTCTTCAGACTGAGATTAGCGATCGCGATCTGAAAATTATTGAGCAGTTAGTAGCGATCGCCCAGCATCGATCTTCGCAAGTCAGGGAGGCAAAAGCGGCAATGGGATGGAGTGCTTTCACCAATGTTTTGAGTCTAGAATTCTCGCCATCGCAAACCACAACCAATTACAACTTGCCTGAGTTAGCAGCCGAAAGCGAGAGTAGTTTCGGGATAAGCATGACAATCGATCCCATTAGACTGTTGAATGTGATTCAGGAATTACCTTTAAGAACAGCGCGCTGGCAAGAAGCCAAACAGCAAAAACGTTTAGCAGTTTTACAATTTTACCTTGCTTATCTACAAGCCCGCCAAGCTAAGAAAATAGCCGCCTATCGAATGCAGCAGCTAGCAGTGGCGGAAGCGAAAACTGGGCAGATCGCTAGCGTCAATTCCCAAGTAAATATTCCCCATCAAGTTAGTTTGGCGAATCCTAATTATGTTGCAGCTGCAACCGAAATGCTGAATACAAACGCACGCGAACGCTTGGCATTAGAAGAACTAGCAGCTTGTGTTGGCTTATCTTCACAAGCAACTATTACACTGCTCGAAACCAGTAATCTTAACAATGAGTAGATCGGCTTCCTCATCAGCCCAAAAATTGTCACCATCCCTCACATTTCCCGTTGCGGGTTTAATTGTGGGATTGCTCATACTGCTGATTTGTCTAATTTTCAGCGTTTCCTTCGGTGCAGCAGATATTCCCCTGCATCAGATATTAACTGCATTTATTCAGTTTGACGGTTCTTACGAACATTTAGTAATTCAGACAATAAGATTACCGCGATCGCTTTTAGCAATCTTAGTGGGTGCAGCAATATCTACGGCTGGTGCAATTATGCAGGGTGTGACTCGTAACCCCTTAGCCGATCCTGGTATTTTGGGAGTAAATGCAGGTGCAGCTTTTGCTGTAGTCATGAGTATTTTTCTGTTTGGCACATCTGCACCAAATGTTTATATTTGGTATGCGTTTCTTGGTGCAGGTGTCACCGTTATTAGTGTCTATACTTTTGCATCTCTTGGTCGTAGTGGTATAACTCCCCTAAATTTGACGATTGCAGGTGCAGCTATTAGTAGCTTACTCGCTTCCCTAACAACGGGAATTTTAATAGTAAGTCAGCGAACTTTAGAAGAAATTCGCTTTTGGTTAGCAGGTTCCTTAGCAAATATTGATAAAGGGATTATTTTCCAAGTCTTGCCGTACATTTGTATTGGTCTAATCTTAGCATTTGGTTTAGCAAGACAAATTACCATTTTAAGCTTGGGAGAAGATATTGCTAAAGGTTTAGGTCAACAAACTTTAGTCATAAAAATTGCCGCCGCTTGCTGTGTCTTACTCTTAGAAGGTAGTGCCGTTGCGGCTGCGGGTTCAATTGGATTTCTTGGTTTAGTTATTCCCCATATCGTGAAATTTTTCGTTGGAGTAGATTACCGTTGGATTTTGCCTTACAGCGCAATTTTTGGCGGAATATTACTTTTAGTTGCTGATATTTTGGCGCGATTATTGATTCGACCGCAAGAAATCCCAGTTGGAATTATGACAGCTTTAGTTGGTGCGCCCTTCTTCGTTTACTTAGCCAAATATCAGGTAAAAAAATGAAGAATCATTCACTAATTTATCGTTCAGCAAAACTAGGATTATCAATTCGGCTGCAAAATCAAGTTCCGAAAATATTATTTGTTCTCACAATTATTACATTAGCAGCAATGGTAGTTAACACTTGCGTGGGAGAATACCCCACACCGCCGCTAATAGTTATTCAAACTGTATTAGGAATAGATACAGGAAATGCCGATTATGCTTTTGTAATTAATAATTTACGTTTGCCCAGAATAATCACTGCTTGTTTGGTAGGGATAGCCTTAGCAATTTCTGGCACAATTATGCAAAGTTTAACTCGCAACTCTTTAGCAGATCCAGGGATTATTGGGATAAATGCTGGTGCAAGTCTAGCGGCTGTGAGTGTAATTGTATTATTCCCCAATTTTCCGCCAGGAGTTTTACCTTTATCAGCATTTCTTGGTGCGTTAGTTACAACTTTATTGATTTACTTCCTAGCGTGGGATAGGGGACTGCACCCCGTTCGCTTAATTTTAATTGGTGTAGGAATTTCTGCTGTAGCGGGTGCTTTTACTAGTTTAATGATAACATTTGGTCAAATATATGATGTCAGTCAGGCTTTGGTTTGGTTAGCTGGTAGCGTTTACGGTAGGACTTGGGAACAGATTTTTGCTTTTGTACCTTGGTTAGTTATATTTGTACCTTTAGCTTTAATTAAAGCATCAGAATTAAATACTTTAAACTTAGGAGATGATATTGCCAAAGGTTTAGGTAGTAAAGTTGAATTGCAGCGTAGTTTCTTATTATTAATTAGTGCAGCCCTTTCTGGTGCAGCAGTAGCAACAGCGGGAACGATTGGATTTGTAGGGTTAATTGCTCCCCATATTGCTCGTCAATTAGTTGGGGGAAATCATCAAGGTTTGATTCCAGTGGCGGGAATGACAGGAGCCGCAATCGTAGTTTTATCAGATTTTGTTGGCAGAATTATTTTTGCGCCTATTGAAATTCCTTGTGGAGTTGTTACTGCTGTAATTGGTGCCCCGTATTTTGTTTATTTATTAATTAAAAATCGCCAGTAGCATTGCCCACCCTACAAATAATCAAGATTTTTGAAATATAATTATGGCAATATCATTATCCAAAAACAATCTAGATTACCAGCTTTCAGCCAATAATTTGACTTTAGCTTATGATGATACAACTATTATCAAGCATTTAAACTTAGATATTCCCCAAGGACAAATCACTGCCCTAGTCGGCGCAAATGGCTGTGGCAAATCTACTTTATTGCGGGGTTTGGCGAGGTTATTAAAGCCCTCTAGCGGTACGGTTTATTTAAATACATCAGATATATTTAAGTTATCAACAAAAGAAGTAGCTAAGAAATTAGGAATTCTTACTCAAAGTCCCGTTGCGCCGGAAGGATTAACCGTGCGAGATTTGGTAGCTTGTGGTAGATTTCCTTATCAGAATTGGTTACAACAGTGGTCAAAAGAAGATGAAAGGTTAGTAGAAATAGCCTTAGAAATTACCAGAATGCAAGAACTAGCTGCACGCGAGTTAGACACTCTTTCTGGCGGGCAGCGACAGCGAGCTTGGATTGCGATGGCATTAGCTCAAGATACAGAGATATTATTATTAGATGAACCAACTACTTTTTTAGATTTAGCGCATCAAATAGAAGTTTTAGATTTGCTGTATGAGTTAAACCAAAACCAGCAAAGAACAATTGTCATGGTGTTACATGATTTGAATCAAGCTTGCCGTTACGCCGATTATTTAGTAGCAGTGAAAGAAGGTAGAATTTTTGCTGTTGGCGAACCTAATTTAGTAATTACAGAAGACGTAGTAAAAGAAGTATTTGGATTGGAATGTCGAATTGTATCCGATCCGGTTTCTGGAACGCCAATGTGCGTACCAGTAGGGAGAAAAAGTAAAAACATCCTTTGAGAAACAAAGCTCGTGCGATCGCGGATGTATAACATCTACAATTATTGAGCTACAGTCTGAGATCTTAACTTTCCAGATTTTTCACCAAAGCCTGCCCGGTGAGAGCAGAGATGACCTCTCCTTAAATTTTCTTATTTAAGCTTAAGTTACCTTATTTTGTCGTTGAGTTGTGAAAATCAAACTCCTTAAATTATCCCTATTTACGGTTTTAAATTCAGAGGAGAACCTAGTAATAACGGTTGTGCCACAAAAATTAGAGAAGCACTACATACAGTGCCGCAGTATGTGTATTACAACTCTATTTCTAGTGTTTAAAAAAATTTGCGACACAACTTTAGCTAGAGATAAATAGTTTTAGCCTCAGGACAGAAAATATGAAAGCTACATTACGTCACATTTTAAACCTCAAAAAACAGTACAGCCATCTGCCATTTTTTGATTTTTTACGGGATGAAACCTTATCAGCTCGTCAGCGCCTAGAATTTTACCCCTGCATGGCTCCTTTTATCATGAGCTTTGGCGATCTCAATCGCTATGTCATGCGCCAAGAACCAACCGCAGATCCGTATCAGGCGATGGTGAACGAACATTCCTATGAGGACGATCATCACTGGCCTTGGTATTTGGAAGACTTTATCAAATTGGGCTTCGATCGCGAAAAAATCTCGGCTACTGAATCTTTACAGTTTTTCTGGGGCGATCGCACAGCAGTAAATCGTTTACTATCACACAAGCTGGCTCATTTAATTTATAGTTCATCGAGTATTGTACGTCTAGCTATTATTGAAGCTATTGAAGAAACAGGCAATGTTTTGTTTGACCTGATTGGCAAATTAGCAAAACAAATTGAAGCAGAAACAGGTATTCAATTACGCTACTGTGGGGAATTCCATTTTAGTAAAGAATCTGGTCATGCGATGACAAACGACCATGCCATCCTGGCAGAGATCGAAATAGACGAACAAACACGTGCTGAGGCTATTGAAAAAGTCAATCTGGTGTTTGCTTGGTTTACACAATGGACTCAAGAATTATTAGCGTATGCTTTGTACAACCTGAATCATCCCGATCGACCACTCATATATCATTTCCAAAAGGAAATGGCCTTGATTTAGTTGTACGCAGTATTGAGAAATTACCAATGTCTCTAAATCTAAATTTATGTACTGCTACTTTACCTAACTTTTCGTTTACAGATGTGGTGGAAATCGCTTTAGCATCCGGTTATCATGGAATCGAACTGCGAGTCAGTGACGACTACCACAAAAGTTTGCAGGAGTTGAGCGCTCAAGGTACTTTCATCAAGCAACAATTGCAACAGGCTAATCTATCAGTACCAGTACTCAACACCTACATACCTGTAGAAGACGATCGCTCCGTAGACCAACTGCTTGAATGCTGCCAGAAAATGGCTGTGCCAAAAGCACGCTTGGTTCTGCCTAAAAGTTATGGTGCATCCGTAGCTAAAATTGCTAATGTTAAGGAAATCATTCCTTCGTTTGAAGTCACTAACCGCGAACCAGTGGAATTGATCAAAACTTTAAACAAGAAGCTACGCCAGATCGAACGCAAAGCTTACAAAGCAGGTGTCAAGATCTTACTGGAATTGCACTGGGGAACGGTAATGAGTAGTTTTAGCAGCGCTTATCTGTTAACCTCCGACCTCGATCCGGGTTGTATCGCGATTACTTTTGACCCCGCCAATATGATGGTGGAAGGCAAAGAAGATTGGGAATTTGGTCTAAAGTTAATCGGTTCCCACATTGATAACATCCATGTGAAAAATATATCTTGGTTCTCTAGCAATAAAGGCTGGTCTTGGGAATGGGCACCTGTTGGCACTGGGATGGTAAATTGGCCCGAACTCATCTGCTTGCTCAACCGCAACCGATATTCGGGTGATTACGCCATTGAGGATTTCCTAGTTCCTAATCGCAGCAAGCAGGCAGCGATCGCTTATCTGCGTTTAGTGCATAATGAATTCAATAAGATTTACGAAAATATGAGTGCAACTATTCTACAATCGCTCATCTGTAAGATTTAAAGATAAAGCGCCTTTTTTCGATCGGTTAAAATACTCAAAACACTATTACCAAAGAAACGCAGAGAGCAGAAGGATTAATCTTCAAAGTTGTGAACAACTAAAAAGCTGACAAAATGCGAATTCAACCCAAATCTCTGGGCTTTACAATCCTGCTGGGGGCGCTTTCTGCACTACCGCCTTTGTCAATCGATATGGGGCTACCAGCATTTCCTCAGATCGGTGCGGCACTGAGAACTTCATCAGGGGCGGTGGGATTAACACTTAGTTTATTTATGCTTGGTTTTGCGATCGCGCAGCTTGGTTTTGGCCCGCTTTCAGATCGTTATGGACGCAGACCAGTTTTACTTGCAGGCTGTGGAATCTTTGCACTGGCTGGTGCAACCTGTGCTGTGGCACCATCGATTGAGACTTTGATTGCTTGGCGTTTAGTTCAGGGTGCTGGTGCTGGTGCTGGTATGGTAGTGACGTTGGCAATTGTCCGCGATTTATTCGAGGGATCGGAAGCACGGGCGCAACTTTCTTACGTCAACTTGGTGATGAGTGTAGCACCAATGATTGCACCGACAATTGGTGGTTGGGTTTTGGCAATTGTCGGTTGGCGAGGAATTTATGGTGTGCTGGCTGTGGGAGGATTACTGCTCGTGCTGGCTGTTGCTTTTGGATTGAGTGAGTCTCTAGAGAGGCGCGATGTCAATGCAATTAAACCACGTCGGCTCATCAATAATTACGGAAAAATTCTCACCAATCCCATTTGCCTTAGCTATGCCCTGGTCAATGCACTGTACTTTGGCTGTATGTTTGCCTACGTTGCCGGATCGCCACTAGTGATGCTCAAGGTTTTCGGTGTCTCAACTACAGTTTACGGTTGGCTATTTGCATCCACCGCCTTCGGAATTACGGTCGGTTCATTCCTGAATGGGCGCTTGAGTATCCAAGGCGTGCCACCTTCACGATTACTCAGTGTTAGCTTAATTGTTGGTGTTGTTTCCACTGTTGCACTTGTGGTTGTGTCGATGAGTAGTGCAGCGCAAGTTGCTACCCTCATGCCGTTGCTAGTGCTGAATACCTTTTGTCGCGGCATAGTTTCACCGAATGCTATACATGGTGCCATCCAGCCAGTACCAGAAAATGCCGGAGTTGCAGCCGCCGTAGTCGGATTTCTGCAAATGCTAGGCGGCTCACTAGCTAGTGGGTTAGTGGCTTTTCTCTATGATGGACACAGTGCGTTCACCGAAGGTGTTGACAAAGTCATCGCTATGTCTGGTGTGATGGCAGCATTTGCGATCGCTGCTTACGCCGTCTATACGATATGGGCACGACCCGCTGAACGCCGTTTTGCCCTACACAGTGGCACAAAAAATTAGCTAAATTAAAAAGCAGCCTCATGTCCGACCAAGACGAGCGATCGCAACCAAGCACCCAACTCATACCAATTTGAAAAAAGAATGCGACAGATTGTAGGGGCACAACAATGTTCATTGGTGTCAACTTAACGTGAAACCCGCTTGGCGACAACGTTCTGCCCTCACCCCCAGCCCCTCTCCCACCAAGAGATGGGAGCAAGAGATTTAATTCCCCTTCTCCTGGGGGAGAAGGGGTGAGGGGATGAGGGCGAGGGTTTTTGTACAACACGCGCCGTATATAGCTTTTAGCTTAAGTTGACACAGGTGGGCACTGCCGTGACCTCTAGAATATTATTGATTTGTCGCAAACATTATTTGATTTGGTATAACGGGAATTCTGCGCAGCGTTACTCAGCAGTTTCATTAGACTTAACAGCAGCTTGCTCTGCAACTGTTTTTATCCGGGTGATAGTGCCTTTGCGGACGCGATCGCTCTTCAGCACGCCACCAGCCATAACATATTCGGGGCTTTCTTTTCCGTATTTCCCGCCAACTGACATCAGCAAATTTTCACACAAAACACTCAAGCTTTTTTCTAGCTGATCGATCTCAGTTCTGGAAGCATCAATTACAGCCAAGGCACTGTTATGAGTGTGCAGCTTACTGCGTAATTGCTCAATTTGAGCTAGCATATTTTGCAAGCTGTTAGAGTTGCCAAAATCAAGATTCGGATCGATAGCTTCTAGTCCAGAAGCTCTTTTTTGAGCTTTTTCGAGGATGCGAGATGAACGTTTGGGTAGGGTCATCGATAATATTCCTGATGAACTTTTTTACTACAGCATGGCGTAAATTTATCGACTTAATTCTGAATTTTGAATTTACGCCACTGCTACTGTTAGCTTGTCTTAAAACAGCCGCATTAAGGCTCAGGGAAAATCACAAATATTTGGCTTTTTTTTTACAATATTTAGAAATATAATTCTGTAATTATGCGTAATCTATAGCGATCGCAATGTGCCAGTTGCGTAATACCAATTCTATGTGAGGCTGCACATTAACGCCCTCAGGCTATAAGCCTGGGGCTACACAAACAAAGCCCACCTACGTGGGCTAATTATATGCATCTTCATAAAGAATTGGTATAAGTCCTATTAATTACACAATGTCATTGCGAATGTAGCGAAGCGAAATGAAGCAATCGCAATGACTGTAATTAATTATTGCGCGGTTACTTAGTCTGACGCAAAAAATCAACTCGTTGGTTACAAATGAGATCTGGTTCTGTATGAATGAGATCTCATTGATAAACAACCCGATCAGGTTGGTCACAAATGCGATCGCGTTCTCTATGGATGAGTACTCGTTAATAAACAACCCGATCAGGTTGGTCACAAATGCGATCGCGTTCTCTATGGATGAGTACTCGTTAATAAACAACCCGATCAGGTTGGTCACAAATGCGATCGCGTTCTCTATGGATGAGGTGATTTTGCGTAGACGCAGCATCAGCTTGTCGTAGACATCGCAGTTTTGTAGAGACAGAGAGTGCGATCGCCTTTACTATATAATTTGAACAGAATACTGGGTAGTTTGATGATTTCTCAAGCGCTGACCACGCTTAAATATAGGATGTTACCTGAATCTGCGATCGCATTACGAGCATTGGCAGATAATTGAGGGTCGTTTGGTAGGTGATGCCTACGCTTAGTGTAGTGTTAAAACAATAAATTTGGGCGATCGCACTTTAGAACAGATAGAGTGCTTTCAATTACGAATTATTTCCACCATCGTCCTACATCTGCGATCGCATGGGCAACTTCTGCCATTGCAACTTCACCACCTAATGCAAAGATAACTGGAAACAATGCCTTGATAGATTGTAGTAAATTAGGGCGAGTGCGAAGAGATAGCTGATGAAGTGTATCTTGCCAAAGAGGAAAAAGTGTGGCAGATGACATTTGTGACAGACCTACAGCTAAGGCACTCAAGGCATCGGCGCGATACTTGTTAGACTTAATCAAGCGTGCGGCGGTGAGTGCTTCTGCTAACAACTCTGGTGGCAGATTCGCAGCTAAGGCTCTTAAGGCATCGGCGCGATACTTGTTAGGCTCAATCAAGCGTGCGGCGATGAGTGCTTCTGGTACTACCTCTGGCAGATTCGCAGCTAAGGCACTCAAGGCATCGGCACGATAATACTCATTCTGAATTGAGCGTGCGGCGGTGAGTGCTTCTGCTAACAACTCTGGTGGCAGATTCGCAGCTAAGGCACTCAAGGCATCGACACGATAATACTCATCCTGAATCGAGCGTGCGGCGGTGAGTGCTTCTGGTAATACCTCCGGCAGTTTCTCTGCTAAGGCACGCAAGGCATCGGCGCGATACTTGTTAGACTTAATCGAGCGTGCGGCGGTGAGTGCTTCTGGTAATACCTCCGGCAGATTCGCAGCTAAGGCTCTCAAGGTATTGGCGCGATAATACTCATCCTGAATCGAGCGTGCGGCGGTGAGTGCTTCTGGTAATACCTCCGGCAGATTCGCAGCTAAGGCTCTCAAGGTATTGGCGCGATAATACTCATCCTGAATCGAGCGTGCGGCGGTGAGTGCTTCTGGTAATACCTCCGGCAGATTCGCAGCTAAGGCACGCAAGGCATCGGCGCGATACTTGTTAGACTTAATCGAGCGTGCGGCGGTGAGCGCTTCTGCTAACAACTCTGGTGGCAGATTCGCAGCTAAGGCTCTCAAGGCAGAGGCGCGATACTTGTTAGACTTAATCGAGCGTGCGGCGGTGAGTGCTTCTGCTAACAACTCTGGTGGCAGATTCGCAGCTAAGGCTCTCAAGGCATCGGCGCGACACTTGTTAGACTTAATCGAGCGTGCGGTAATGAGTGCTTCTGGTAATACCTCTGGCAGATTCGCAGCTAAGGCACTCAAGGCAGAGGCACGATAATACTCATCCTGAATCGAGCGTGCGGCGGTGAGTGCTTCTGCTAACAACTCTGGTGGCAGATTCGCAGCTAAGGCACTCAAGGCAGAGGCACGATAATACTCATCCTGAATCGAGCGTGCGGCGGTGAGTGCTTCTGCTAACAACTCTGGTGGCAGATTCGCAGCTAAGGCTCTCAAGGCATCGGCGCGACACTTGTTAGACTTAATCGAGCGTGCGGCAATGAGTGCTTCTGGTAATACCTCTGGCAGTTTCGCAGCTAAGGCACTCAAGGCATCGGCGCGATACTTGTTAGACTTAATCGAGCGTGCGGCGGTGAGTGCTTCTGCTAACAACTCTGGTGGCAGATTCGCAGCTAAGGCACGCAAGGTATCGGCGCGATTATACTCATCCTGAATCAAGCGTGCGGCGGTGAGTGCTTCTGGTAATACCTCCGGCAGTTTCGCAGCTAAGGTACTCAAGGCATCGGCGCGATTATACTCATCCTGAATCAAGCGTGCGGCGGTGAGTGCTTCTGGTAATACCTCCGGCAGTTTCTCTGCTAAGGCACTCAAGGCATCGGCGCGATTATACTCATCCTGAATCAAGCGTGCGGTGGTGAGTGCTTCTGGTGATACCTCCGGCAGATTCGCAGCTAAGGCACTCAAGGCAGAGGCACGATAATACTCATCCTGAATCGAGCGTGCGGCGGTGAGTGCTTCTGCTAACAACTCTGGTGGCAGATTCGCAGCTAAGGCACTCAAGGCACAGGCGCGATAATACTCATCCTGAATCGAGCGTGCGGCGGTGAGTGCTTCTGCTAACAACTCTGGTGGCAGATTCGCAGCTAAGGCACTCAAGGCAGAGGCACGATAATACTCATCCTGAACCAAGCGTGCGGCGGTGAGTGCTTCTGCTAACAACTCTGGTGGCAGATTCGCAGCTAAGACACTCAAGGCATCGGCGCGATAATACTCATCCTGAATCGAGCGGGTGGCGGTGAGTGCTTCTGGTAATACCTCCGGTAGATTCGCAGCTAAGGCACTCAAGGCACAGGCGCGATAATACTCATCCTGAATCGAGCGTGCGGCGGTGAGTGCTTCTGCTAACAACTCTGGTGGCAGATTCGCAGCTAAGGCACTCAAGGCATCGGCGCGATAATACTCATCCTGAATCGAGCGTGCGGCGGTGAGTGCTTCTGAAAGTGCTAGTTTCTCTAAATTTGGCGGTAAATAGTTAACTAACTCTGCTATGGCTGTTACTTTCTCCTTTGCTTCTGGGTTTTGCACAGCATAAGCTAGTCCTTGTTCAGGAGTCCACATATTGTTTTTGACCAGCGCCATCAGCAGTTTTACTGGTAACTTAGTTGCCAAACTATTAACAGAAGCCGTAATTAAAGCATAGCGACACTGCCAACCCACCACTTGCGGCAAGCTTGATTCATCCCAAATCGCCTCTGCTAATTCCCAAGCACGAGAAATATCCGTGATATAACCCCCAGTTTGTCCCAACTTTTCCCGCACTTCAAACCAGCCATTATTGCCAGTTGCCGACTCTTCGTGCAATAAAGAGTGAATCTCCTCAACCCGTCCGGCCTTCTCCAAATGCCAAACTAAACGCTGATGAATATAACCATCATTCGGCAAGGTATGCCATAAATTATTTTGGGTTTTCTGCCGATACTTCTCCCACAAAGCAGCGTGAGCATCAGCAAGATTTAAACCTAACCCTGGCAAATCTCCTATCCGCTTTGGCTGTGGCGTAGCAGTTAACAAATTACAGGCTAAATCGTGGAATAAGTCATGTAATCGATAGGTAGGCGTACCATCAGCAAGCGGTACTCCTGTTAATAGCAATGCCTTATTCCGTAAATATTGCAAAGTTTTAGCAGCATCACGCTCATCCATTGCCCACAGCGTCGCCGCTATCATCTTATTAATGTTGACATCCTCCGGCAACACCCCCAACCAAGCAAAATGCTGCTGCTTTTCTTGAGGCATTCGCTTGACACTCAAGTTTAATGATGCCGTTAAACTCAGGCGTTTTAAACTCGCCTCATCGGTAATTTCTTCAGCTTCCGGTCGGTCAAAACTTCTTAATCTGGCTACTTCTTGCTGAATATCGCTCAATAGTTCATCCCAAGTCGTACCACAGGCAACTTCGGCGGCTGCGAGTTCCAAGGCTAGGGGGAGATAACCAACGCCTTTGGCTAAATTTTCTGCTAACTGACGTTCTGCACCTGTAATTTCCCGTCTTAATTTCTTCGTCAACAATTCCATTGCCTGATTTGGTTTCATGATATCCAGGCTGTAGGTGCTGGCTGCTAAGGCATCGGCAATTGCCCCTTCACGAGTTGTTACTAAAACCTGACACCGCACCCCACCCACATTAAACGCTTGTGCATCTTGCGTATTCCAAGCATCATCCACCACCAGCAACACGGCTTTGTTATAAAGCAACGTCCGCAGATGGTTGGTAGTTGCTTCTACACTGGTAGGTTTAAAGCTATAGTCTCCTAGTGCTTGCACCCAGCCACTAACAAGAGAAAGCACATCTGGTTGTTGACCTAATGTTGCCCACAAAATACCATCACAAAACCGCGTTTGTATCTCTGCATCTACTGCTAAAGCTGCGGCTAAAGTCGATTTTCCCACCGAACCCAAGCCGTGAATCGCCGTAATTACCAAAGTGCGATTATCTTCTGTGAGGAGGCGAGTTTTTAAATCATCGCTGTATTCTGGGCGTTCTACAAAGTGTGCGGGTAAAGGTGGCGCTTGAAATATCGCCAGTTTACTTTGGGGTACATCAGCAACACCCTCATCTTGAGTGTAATTAGCTTCTAGTTCTTTAGATTTCTTTGGTCTTTTGTTTTCCCATTCTTCATCAAACTGTTTCAGGTTCTTTTCTTTATCCGTTGACCATAGCTTTAAAGTAAAGTGCCACTCATCAGAACCTTGGGTTTGAATCCGGTTATCTTCGAGAATTTTGGCAAAATCCTTGAGCAAGTTCAGCGCTTCTCGTATTTGCGTTTTAGTTAACTTACCTGGATCTTTGTCTTTTTGCGTCAACAACTCCAAAGTCACCAGAGTTGTTTTAATAGTCAGCTTGGGATTAGCACTGTCTTCTTCTTTCCAGTCGTACTCAATATTAAAGTTATCTTCCGCAAATTCCCCAGCCGCGAAACAAAGCAACGCCGCCAACAGACGCTTAACTCGCTTTTGAATTAGAGGGCCTTTACTAGGTTCTCGCGCCATTGCTTTGCCAAAATCGATCGGGAAGTTTAGGGCTACCCCAAATAAAAACTCGCTACCCCAAGCTTCTTAAATCCTGATTTTAAGCGATTTTCCACGAGATTGGGGTATTTGCTTACGGTCACAACCCCAAAGAGATGCTTTAGCTACCAACTCTTTGAGGGATGAACACATGAAACGCCAACGCCAAGATATTCTCGGTAAAACCATTGCTTTGTTACTGGCAATGCAACTATTGCTGATTGGCTTACAAGCCAAAACCCGTATCGAGCGAGGTAACTCAACGCTTGAGACTTTAACTTGGTTGATTCAACAATATATTCCGGTGTTGGTCAAAGTCAAAAGCTTGGAGGAGAAAAAGCCCAGAAAGGGTGAAAGTAAGCCAAAGGTTCAAAGGTAAATTCTGCCAAAAATATTAACCCTAGGGGCACGGCGCTAGTCATTGGTGTCAACTTAACGTGAAACCCGCTTGGTTGCAAGGTTTTGCCCTCACCCCCAGCCCCTCTCCCTGTAGGAGAGGGGAGCAACAGATTCAATTCCCCTTCTCCCTGAGGGAGAAGGGGTTAGGGGATGAGGGCGCGAGGGTTTTTGTACAACACGCGCCGTATATAGCTTTTAGCTTAAGTTTACACCAATGGTAGGCGATCGCGCTTTTCCCTCAAACAACTATAAGTTCCTCCCGATGGCCTTATCCAAAATCAAGTTGATGGGAATACTAATGGCAGAAAGAAACACCAAATTCTGTCATGAGGTATGTATAGATGGCGACTGTGAACTCTAACCCAATCGTTCCGGGCTATCAAATTAACTCTCAATTGTACGCTGGCTCTAGAACCAAAGTATATCGAGCTATCCGCGAATCACACCAACTTCCAGTTGTCCTCAAACTTCTCACCGCAGAATATCCCAGCTTCAACGAATTAGTACAATTTCGCCATCAGTACACAATCGCTAAAAATCTCAACATTCCCGGAATTATTCATCCCTTATCCCTAGAATCTTATGGCAATAGCTATATTTTGGTCATGCCAGATACTGGAGAAATTTCTTTACGAGAATACATTAAAAACCAGAATATCACTCTAGTAGATTTTTTAAGTATTGCTATTCAATTAATCGCTATTATTCAAGATTTACACGAACATCGCGTTATTCATAAAGATATCAAACCCGCAAATATTCTGATTAACAGCCAAACAAAACAAGTTCAAATTATTGACTTTAGTATTGCATCATTACTACCCAAAGAAACCCCAGAAATTCAAAGTCCAAATGTCTTAGAAGGTACTCTGGCTTATATTTCCCCAGAACAAACAGGTAGAATGAACCGCGGTATCGACTACCGCAGCGATTATTATTCTCTGGGTGTGACATTGTATGAAATATTAACCAAAGAGTTGCCATTTCAAAGTAACGATCCAATGGAGTTGGTGCATTGTCATCTAGCGAAAATGCCAACAGCAATTGGGAACAGTCAAGAAATTCCCCAGGTGATTGCAGATATTGTCATGAAATTGATGGCGAAAAACGCCGAAGATAGATATCAAAGCGCCTTGGGATTAAAGCACGATCTCGAACTTTGTTTACATCAACTCAAAAATACCGGAGAAATTAGCGATTTTGAAATTGCTCAGAGGGATGTGTGCGATCGCTTTCTCATCCCTGAAAAATTATATGGCAGAGAAGCAGAAGTCAACACATTATTGCAAGCATTTGAGCGCGTCGCCAATGGCACATCAGAAATGATGTTGGTGGCGGGATTTTCTGGGATTGGTAAAACTGCTGTGGTGAACGAAGTCCACAAGCCTATTACTCGTCAGCATGGTTATTTTATCAAAGGGAAATTTGACCAATTCAACCGTAACATTCCCTTATCCGCCTTTGTACAAGCTTTACGCGATTTGATGGGGCAATTGTTATCAGAATCGGATGGACAATTGGCACAGTGGCGCAATCAAATTCTGCAAGTGGTGAGAGAAAATGCACAAGTTCTCATTGAAGTCATCCCAGAACTAGAACGGGTAATTGGCAAACAACCGCCCGCGCCAGAACTTTCAGGAACGGCGGCGCAGAATCGGTTTAATTTGTTGTTTCAAAAGTTTATTGCGATTTTCACCACAAAAGAACATCCACTAGTGATGTTTTTGGATGACTTGCAGTGGGCAGATTTGGCTTCTTTACAGTTAATTAAACTGCTGATGGAAGATAAAAATTATCTGCTATTGTTGGGAGCTTATCGAGATAACGAAGTGTCGCCCGCGCACCCCTTTATGTTGACGGTGGAGGAATTAAAGAAAGCAGGTAAGACCGTCAATGCTATTACTCTTGCACCTCTTTCTTTAAAAGATGCCAATCAATTGGTGGCTGATACTTTACATTGTACAACAGAGCAAACGCTTCCCATCACAGAATTAATCAATCGCAAAACCAAAGGCAATCCTTTTTTCACTACTCAGTTTCTTAAGACGTTACATGAAGATGGGCAGATTACCTTTAATCGCCAGCAAGGTTATTGGGAATGTGATTTGGCGCAAGTAAATGCGTTATCTGTGACTAATGATGTAGTGGAATTTATGGCTACTCAGTTACAGAAATTGCCCCACAAAACGCAAAATATATTAAAGTTAGCTGCTTGTATTGGTAACTCTTTTGATTTAAAAACTTTAGCAGTTGTTTCACAACAGTCGCCCCAGGCAGTCGCAGATGCTTTGTGGGAGGTTTTGCAGGAAGGATTAATCTTGCCACAAAGTCAAGTTTATAAGTTTTATCTCAGCGATGGGCAACAAGTTAATAATAACGAGATTGAAAATGTAGCTTATCGCTTTCTACACGATCGCGTCCAACAAGCAGCTTACTCTTTAATTCCCGAAGACCAAAAACAAGTCACTCATCTGGCGATCGGTCAATTATTGCACGCTAATATACCAGAAACTCAACTAGAATCAAATATCTTTGAAATTGTCAATCACCTGAATATCAGCATTGATTTAATAACTCAGCCTGAGAAAAAACTGGAGTTAGCCGAACTAAATTTAATGGCGGGGCGTAAAGCCAAAAGTGCGATCGCCTATAATGCTGCTGTCAAATATTGCACTCAAGCTATTGACTTACTGCCCACTGACACCTGGGCAGAACAATACGAATTAACCCTGAATCTACATTATGAGCGTTTAGAAGCGACTTACCTCAATACAGACTTTGACCAGTTAGGTGTTTGGGGTGACATTATATTGGAATCTGCAACTTCTTTGCTAGATACCATCAAAGTTCATGAAACCCGGATGATGGCATTCCGATCTCAAGGCAGGTTTGCCGAGGCAGTTGAGACTGGGTTGCAAGTATTGAAATTACTCGGTGTGGAATTTCCCGCACAGCCGACGATAGCAGATATTGACGCAGCAGCCCAACAGACAAGGCAACTATGGCAAGGGCGCACACCCTCAAGTTTGTTAGATTTGCCCGCCATGAGCGATCCTCATCAACTGGCAGCCATGCAAATCTTCAGCAATCTTGTATCTTCAGCCCACATTGCCGCACCACTATTTTTACCGCTACTCATCTTTAAGCAAGTTGAGATGTCCATCCAGTTTGGGAATTCACCTATCACCATTTTTTCCTATGCCGACTACGGATTGGTACTCTGTGGTGTTATGGGAGATCTTGATGCTGGGTATGAATTTGGACAACTTTCACTAAAGTTACTAGAAAAACTGCAAGTTAACGCCTTTAAAAGCCGAGCTTATTTTATTATCAACACTTTCATTCGCCACTGGAAAGAACCTTTGCATCACACCTTTCCATCTCTGCTAGAAGGTTATCAAAATGGACTCGAAAGCGGAGATTGGGTATTCATGGCGTTGAACCTAGTGATCTATAGTCAGCATGGTTATTGGAGTGGCCGAGAATTAACTGATTTAGCACAGGAGATGGAAGTTTATCGACAAGTCATCAGCCAGGTCAAGCAAGAAGCAAATCTTAAATATCAAGAGTGTTACCAGCAAACAATTCTCAACTTATTAGGACAAGCTAAAGTTCCCTATTGTTTAGAAGGCAAAGTCTTCAATGCCACCGAAGTCTTACCCAGTTTACAAGCTACTGGCAATCGCACGGGGTTATTCTATCTTCACCTCAATCAAGCCGTTCTCTGTTATTTGTTTGGCGAATATAAACTAGCCTCGCAACAAGTAGCCTTAGCAGAACAGTACAGTGATGCTGTCGTTGCCTATTTCGTTGTAGTTATTCGGGTGTTTTACGATGCTTTAATTCATCTGGCACGCTACACCGATGCTGACACTCAAGAGCAATCTGCTATTTTAGAGCGCATCAATGCCCATCAAGAAAAACTCCAAACTTGGGCAAATCATGCACCATTCAATCATCTACATCGTTGGCAACTAGTGGCAGCAGAACGCTATCGAGTGCTTGGTGAATTTGCGGCAGCGATGGAACATTACGATCTTGCGATCGCTGGAGCCAAAACGCATGGTTATCTGCAAGAAGAAGCACTTAGCAACGAACTGGCAGCTAAATTCTACCTTACTTGGAGCAAACAGAAAGTCGCCGCAGGTTATATGCAGGAGGCATACTACTGTTACGCTCGTTGGGGTGCAAAAGCCAAAACCGAAGAGTTAGAAAACCGCTACCCCGATTTACTATACCCGATTCTTCAGCAAGGAGTACAAACACTGAATGTGTTGGAAACCCTATCCAGCAGTGTTAGTCCCCAGATCTCAATTCATACTTCCCGGAATCGAAGCCGTTCTTCTGGCAATAGCATCAATGTTACCCTTGATTTTGCTGCTATCCTTAAAGCCTCTCAAGCTATTTCCGGCACCATTCAACTGGATGAACTACTGCACAAATTAACACAGATAATTTTGCAATATTCTGGCGGCGATCGCTGCGCCTTAATTCTACCGAATAGTCGGGGAGAATGGTTCTTAAGAGCGATTGCTGTTGCAGAAAATACGGAAATTTTTTCTGAAGCTTTAGAGGGGAATGCCAATTTACCTGTCAAGTTAATCCAATATGTCAAAAACACCCAAGAAATTGTGGTGATTGATGAACTCAAAACCGACTTACCCGTAATTGATGAGTATTTACGTCAACGACAGCCAAAAAGTTTGCTGTGCTTGCCAATTCTCAATCAAGGACAAGTAATTGGAATTTTGTATTTGAAGAATCATGTCACCAGTGGGGTGTTTACTAGCGATCGCATCCTCATTTTGAGTTTCCTTTGTACCCAAGCGGCTATTTCGCTGCAAAATGCTCAACTCTATCAACAATCTCAGATTGCCCTGCAAGAACTGCAAAAGTCGCAACAATTGCTCAGAAATATTATCGACACCGTTCCCCAGGTCGTTTTTTGGAAAGACCGAAACTCAACTTATTTGGGGTGTAATCAAAAATTCGCCATCATGGCAGGACTCCCATCACCAGAGGCGATCGTTGGCAAAAACGACTATGATTTACCCTGGAGCAAGGCGGAGTCTGACTCCTATCGTGAATACGATCGCCAAATTATGGAGTCTAAACAGCCACAATTACATATTCTGGAAACGCTACAACAAACCGATGGTACAACTCTCTGGGTAGATACCAGTAAAATTCCTCTATGTGACGAAGCAGGAGAAGTCTACGGAATTTTAGGCAGTTTTGAGGATATTAGCGATCGCAAACGGGCTGAAGAAACAATTTTGCAAAAGTCTCAGGAACTCGAAAAAGCCCTAGTAGAGTTGCAAAATGCCCAACTGCAAATGGTGCAAAGTGAAAAGATGTCTGCATTGGGTAACTTAGTTGCTGGGATAGCTCATGAAATGAACAATCCCCTCGGCTTTATTGCAGCTAGCCTCAAACAAACTAAACCTACCTTAGCCGATCTCACCGAACACCTGAAATTATACCAACAAGCTCTACCAAATCCAGGGGATGAAATTCTCGATCATGCTGAAGACATTGACTTAGACTATAGCTTAGAAGACCTGCCAAAAATGCTCGATGCAATGGTCATGGCTGCTGACCGATTAAAAAATATCAGCACCAGCTTAAGAACTTTCTCCCGTGCCGATAAAGATCATAAAGTGCCATTTAACATCAATGAAGGCATTGATAGTACAATTTTAATTCTCAAACATCGCCTGAAAGCAAATGAGAAACGTCCAGAAATTACAGTCCTAACTGAGTACGATAAATTACAACCAATCGAGTGTTTTCCTGGGCAACTAAATCAGGTATTTATGAATATTCTGGCGAATGCTATTGATGCTTTAGATGAGTCAAGTATCGGACGCAGCTTTGAGGATATGAAGCTAAATCCTCACAAAATTATTGTGAAAACATCAGTTGATGAGTGTAATTTAAAAATATCAATTGCTGATAATGGTAACGGTATAAGCGAAGAGGTAAAAGCCCGCATATTTGACCATTTATTTACTACGAAAGGGGTGGGGAAAGGTACGGGATTAGGATTAGCGATCGCTCGGCAAATTGTCGAAGAAATTCATGGGGGAAAAATTGCAGTTAATTCTGTTTTAGGAGAAGGCACAGAATTTATAATTCATATTCCCTACTCATAGTTATAACAATTTTGAGATGCGAAGATAACGATCGCATTTCCATCTCGGTAGCGTGCGTTATTGCTGAGTCAACGCCAATAACCGCACGATCTGGGGCGTTAGAGTAGCCCTAAAAGAGCGATCGCCTCGAACCGAATCAGCAGCTTCATCTTTCAACTCTTACTGCTTTGCTTCTATCTTTGGCAGTCTAGGGGTGCAGTTACCAGCAAATATTCTTGCAGTCAATCATTTTTATTTATCAGTTCTAAAAAAAAGAATATTTGATTCTATCGTTAGGAAATCGTACATTAAAAGACATGGAGCCAAACACAAATTGAATTACCCAAATAGGTGCAACATGAATACCACTAAAAAAACATTATCAAACAGCGTTGATTTCCCAGTAGTTCACAACACCCCAGTTGTAGAAAAAGCTGACAATACATCTACAGAGCAATTAACACAAGGACAACAGCTTGCCGATAAATTAGCAAGTCATGTAGGCTCTTGGAAATTTCTCATTTGTCAAAGCACTATCTTAGCAGGATGGGTGGGAATGAACTTAGCACCAGGAGTTCCTCACTGGGATGAATCTCCATTTATCATGCTCAATTTAGTATTTTCATTTGCTTCAGCCTATACAGCACCAATTGTATTAATGAGTCAAAATCGCCAATCTGATACCGATCGTAGAAATGCCGAAATCGACCACCAAGTGAATCTGAGAGCCAGTCAAAATATTGAACTGCTTCATCAAAAATTGGATGAATTACACGCTCAAAAACTCAACGAACTAACTCAAGTTATCAAAGAGCAGCAACAAGTTATTAATGAGCTTAAAGTAACTTTAGTGCATACTCCAAATGATACTAAAGAAAATAAAGTAGCTCTACTACCAGGTGGGTTACATATTCAAACCAACAGCAAATTTCCTAAAGCAAGTTCCAGCAATAAACATTTTACCGTTGAACAACCAGTTGGCGATAACAACAAAGTTATTGAAAAGCTAACTCATTACTAAAAATCAGCCATCAGTGCTTTTCCGATTATTAGCTAAGATCTGACATTTGACTGAAACAATAAACGTATAGCTTTGACTCTAACAGATCTCAAGTTTTTTAATACAACCGAATATTTGTGTTGAACGAGCAAGCTCACAAAGTGAAATTATACCTTTTGTACTTCATTACCAGTTAACACAACTTACCAATTGAATTGGAAATGCTATATCTGCACGCTTCATTCAATAGCAATTTTCCCAGCATTTGCAGACATCAACGAACGCTACTAGAAAAAGTAGCGGCAAGAAAATTGATAAGAGATAGACATGAACGAACTTATTACAGCTATCCCCACGGGAATCACAGCTTTTACAGCTACAAACCTAGATGATTTAGTCATCCTCACACTGTTATTCTCTCAAGCAAATGCCACTTTCCGCCGTCGTCACATCGTAATTGGTCAGTATCTAGGCTTCTGTACTTTAGTGATTGCCAGCTTATTTGGTTTTCTCGGAGGATTAATATTACCATCTAATTTAATTGGGCTTTTGGGTTTAGTACCAATTACCATTGGATTAAATCGCTTACTCAATCCCGAAATGAATTCTGCTGATGAAGAATCAGAAATAGAATTATCTCATACTTCTCCTTTCGCTAGTTTTTTATCTCCTCAAGCGTATAGCGTAGCGGCTATTACCATTGCTAACGGCAGTGATAATATAGGTATCTATATGCCATTGTTTGCTAACAGTGCTGTTTCGGAGTTGCTAGTCATCATTGCAGTCTTTTTATTGCTCGTAGGTGTTTGGTGTTATGTCACTTATAAACTAACCTGCCAGAGTGCGATCGCTAATTTGTTAACTCGCTATGGTAATAATTTTGTTCCCTTTGTCTTGATAGGTTTAGGTGTGTTTATTATCCTAGACAGTGCTTCGCTAGCTCCGATTACCTTGATAGTTACTTGTTTGTCTTTAATGGCACTAATCAAAATCATTCAAAACTATAAATTCAAAGCTGAAAGTTTGTAATAGCAAAAAGATATGGCAATCTTTGTTATTGCCCATATTGGGTAGCGACACATCTTTCTTTAGCTAGCGATCGCAACTAATTTGAAGCAACTTAAAAATTTATCTCATTTCACAAATCTCATATTGAATCTGCTGTCATTTCATTTAAAATAGTTAATTTAAAATCTTACTAAGTGCAAGTGAAGTAAGTAGAAACAATAGCGGATTTGTCAATTGCTGCTCAATCCTAACTAACAAACTTGAGAGTTTGTCAAAGATTTAAGACTTAGCTTTACACTAAATCAAGACTTGTGTAAAAATCATCAAAAAGCTTTCTTAGCTGTGCAATAAACCTGGCTTTTCATCCTTTTACTCAAGCATTGATCGGTTAATAACTTCCTTAATTGATTATTAAGAATCTCACACCAAGGAGAAAAATATGAAGTTCGTCAAAATTATTCTTGTCGCCCTTGTGTTCATCTTGAATCTAACAGTTGCTCAACCTTCTTGGGCAGGTAAAGATTTCACTAAAGGGACTGACTATGCTGAGGTAACTCAGGAACTCTCTCAACTACAAAGCGTGCAAGCCAACCCAGAGCAAGCTGGCTATACACCCGAACAATTTCAAGAAAGACTATCACAATTGCAGTCTCAAAAGTATGTAATGGAAACAGCTAGAAAACGGGCGCAGTGCTTTAATCAAACTGGTGGAACTTTGGGTGTCTACGCCAATAAACCAAAAAAATATCCAACGCAACTGTACTTCTTAGCAGCTGGGCAAATCACAGATGATGATTGGGATTGCGATGGTATCTACTTCCCCGCAGGTACAAGGATAGCTTTAAGTCCAACTGCTGAAGTACAAGAGTTAACTGAACCAATTGCTGTTAAGTTTGTCGATGGTACGCAGTCAATTGCGAGAATTAATCCCGCTACTGGTGCTATTGAGTTAAATATTGTACCTGCCAAAATCTTCAAGGCTGGTGAAGGTAATTGGTTGCTTCCTACTTTATCTCAGGCAGATATTAACGCACAGGTTCCTAGCCCACAACTCATTGACTAATGTTTGTTAAGTATTCAATTTTGATGTCATAAGTGCATCAATTCTAATTACACCAAATCATACTATATCCCTCCTCGGTAGGAGGGATTTTTAATGAATTTAAAATTGGTATAACCTATTACGGCTTTAAATTACAAAATCACTTATGGAGTTTGTTGGCTGTTAACCTTCAGTAGCCAAACGTTGTGCAAATTCGGCGTTTCTATCAGTAAACCCTCGTTGCTTAGTGTCCTTTATGGTTCCTTCTTTTTTAGAAGCCTCAGCGCTGCTTGCTTATAGTAATTTGCTAACTTAGTAACAAAAAATAATGATAGATATCACTTTATAGTGTGTATAATACTTTGAACAACGGTATCTCGCCCAATATACCGTAAAAAGGAGCAATTGCTGATGAGCTTGCAATATCTAGCGCAATTAGCATACTTAATTGTGGATAAAATTTTGCAGACTATACGGCATTACCAACACATAGTTGCACGTTGGTTAAAAGTACGTAATGTTCGCAGCTTTGTAAGTTTGTTGTTGGTAGGAGCTATTTTAAGTATAGCGATCGCATCTTGTTCGGAAACCAGATTTGCAGGGCAATCTGATGTCAGGCTCAAGCTTGTTTCTTTCTCTGTTACTAAAGCTGCTCACGACCAAATAATTCCTAAATTTGTCGAAAAGTGGAAAAAAGAACACAATCAAAATGTCACTTTTGAGCAAATTTATGGCGGTTCTGGCGCGCAAGCCGCAGCTGTAATTGCAGGTTCCCAAGAAGCAGATATAGTACACTTAGCACTGCCTTTAGATGTCAACAAAATTCAGCAAGCAGGTTTGATTAAACCGGGTTGGGAAAACAAATCGCCGAGAAATGGTATTGTTAGTAGATCTGTGGCAGCGATTGTAACTCGTGAAGGCAACCCCAAAGGTATTAATAGTTGGCAAGACTTGGCAAAAGACGGCGTTACATTAATTGCAGCCAACCCGAAAACTTCTGGTATTGCTATTTGGGAATTTTTAGCTTTGTGGGGTTCAGTAACTCTAACTGGTGGTGATGAAGCAACAGCTTTAGATTATGTCACCAAAGTCTATAAAAATACGCCAATTCTCACAAAAGATGCTCGTGAAGCTAGCGATTTATTTTTCCAGCAAAAACAGGGAGATGTTTTAATCAACTACGAAAACGAGATCGCTTTAGCGCAACAGAATGGCTCAAAACTGCCTTATACAGTACCACAAGTAAATATTTCCATTGACAATCCTGTTGCTATAGTTGATAAAAACGTTGATAAACACGGGAACAGAGAAGTTGCCGCAGCATTCGTTGATTTCTTATACTCCACAGAAGCCCAGCGCGAATTTGCTAAGTTACAATATCGTCCTGTCAATCCTACTGTTAGCCAAGAAGTAGTAGCAAAATATCCACCAATCAATACTTTATTCACATCTCAAGATTTAGGTGGTTGGGATTTAATTCAGAAGAAGTTTTTTGTCGATGGGGCAATTTTTGATAAGGTGCAATCTGCAAAAAAAGCATGAAATCTGATTGCACCCAGCAAGCCTCAAAGTTTAACTTACTTGCAAATTTTGGATAGTTTATGAATCGGCGTAGCCTATTTAAATCTAGCTGTTATCTTACCAATTTCATGTTGATTATTAGTAGCATTACTGCTTGTAACGGCGGACAAGAATTGAAAAGTCAGGTGAGTATTGATGGTGCTGCTGTGGGGTTCCCAATTTCTTTAGCAGTTGCAGAAGAGTACGGTAAGGTAAAACCTCAAGCACAAGTTAGTGTCGCCTCTAGCGGGACTGGTGGTGGTATCAGTAAGTTTTGTAATGGTGATATTGATATTGTTGGTGCTTCTCGTACCATTAGGGATGAAGAAATCAAAAAATGTAGCAGTAAGAAAATTGAATTTGTAGAGTTACCCATAGCTTTAGATGGAATTGCTGTCATTGCTAATCGTAAAAATAACTTTGCTAAATGTCTAACTATTAAGGAATTAGATAAAATTTGGAATGCTAAATCAGACGGTAAAATTTTAAATTGGAATCAAGTAAATCCGAAATTTCCGAATCAAAAGCTCAAGTTATATGCGCCGGCTTCTGATACAGGAACATTTGATTATATGACTCAAGCTGTGACTGGCAAAGCTAAGAAAGGCAGAACAGATTATACTCCCAGTCACAATCAAAACCTACTCGTACAAGGGGTGTCAGGTGATGCTACAGCTTTGGGTTATGTCGGTATATCTTATTACATCCAAAACCAAGATAAATTAAATTTAGTAGCTGTAGAAAGCCCAACAGGAAAGTGTGAAAAACCCGTTCCAGTAGATAACGTCATCAAAAATACCTACACGCCCTTATCGCGTCCTTTATTCATCTATGTGAGTAAAAAATCTTTAGATAATAAACCAGCAGTTAAAGAGTTTGTAGATTTTTATCTAGATAATTCTTGGAAATGGGTAGATAGCGTTGGTTATGTAGCGCTACCAGATGAAGCCTACGTCAAAGTGAAACAAAAATTTGCAAAAGGTGAAACTGGGACAAAATTTAAAAAATCTAAACCTGGTGAACCAATCACCAACTTTATTTAAATTATGCTGGATGCAAGAGAATTTTTATGCAAAATATAAATCCTCGTGACGATTCATATCAAAGTTTTAGACAGTCGCTAGAAAAAAATGCCTCAGACGATATCGTAGAAAAGTTAATTGGGATAATTTTATTTGCTTGCGCGTTAGTTTCCGTATTCACTACTTTCGGCATTGTCCTCATTATCTTTAAAGAGGCATTTGGCTTTTTCCAAAAAGTTTCTTTCGCCCAGTTCTTTCTTGATACTAAGTGGACACCTTTATTTGCCGAGCAACATTTTGGTGTTTGGCCTTTGATTAATGGTACGCTCTTAACAACAGCGATCGCAATGGCTGTGGCTATTCCTCTAGGTTTATCTTCGGCAATTTATTTAAGTGAATACGCTCAACCTAAAGTAGCAGCAATTTTACGCCCAGCAGTTGAACTTTTAGCAGGAATACCAACTGTAGTATATGGTTATTTTGCATTACTATTTGTCACGCCATTACTACGAAATGTCCTTCCTTTAGAATTATTCAACGCTTTAAGTGCAGGATTAATGATGGGAGTAATGATTACTCCTACAGTTGGTTCTATTAGCTTAGATGCTATTCAAGCAGTTCCCCGTTCTTTAAGAGAAGGCGCTTACGCTTTAGGTATTACTAAACTAGAATCTATTTTTAGAGTTGTGCTACCAGCCGCCCTTTCGGGGATTATCGCTTCTATTATTTTGGGAATTTCACGTGCTGTCGGCGAAACAATGACTGTCGTAATTGCTGCGGGACAACAACCGAAACTAACTATTAACTTCGCAGAATCAGTAGAAACAATGACAGCTTATATGGCACAAATTTCTGGTGGAGATAGCCCCCGTGGTAGCCTAAATTTCCAGACTTTATATGCTGTAGGCGCGCTTTTGTTTTTAATTACCCTAGCTTTGAACATTATTAGTTACTGGGTTGCTAACCGATTTAAAGAAAAATACGATTAATAAATATGGCTACAACTTACCAACGAGATGATTATCTAGATTCGACAGCAGAATTTACTGATAACATTGAAAAAAGAGAAACTTTAGGAAAAGTATTTGAAATCCTTTTTTTAATAGGGTTGTTGATTGGCTTATTCGTCCTCGCCTTACTACTTTTTGATATCTTCCGCGACGGATTAGCCAGATTTTTATCCCCTGGTTTTCTCACAGAAACCCCTTCTCGTTTCCCCGATGAAGGTGGTATACGTCCGGCAATTATTAGCAGCATTATCTTAGGAATTGTTGTCATTGTAGTCACAGTTCCAATTGGTGTGGGAGCCGCTTTATATTTAGAAGAGTATGCACCGAGAAATTGGTGGACAGCAATTATTGAGATTAATATCAGTAATCTAGCGGGAGTACCTTCTATTGTTTATGGATTGTTGGGTTTAGGAGTTTTTAACTATTTGCTTGGCTTTGGCCCTGCTTTAATTTCTGGTGCATTGACTTTATCTTTATTGTCTTTACCAGTAATTATTGTCACAGCTAGAGAAGCAATTCGTGCCGTTCCGAATTCTCTGAGATATGCATCTTATGGATTGGGTGCTACCAAATGGAAAACTATTAGTAGCCATGTCATACCCTATGCTATTCCTGGTATCCTCACAGGAGTGATTATCTCAATATCTCGTGCTATTGGAGATGCTGCATCTTTAATTGTTGTCGGTGCGGTGGGTTTTCTAACATTCAACCCTGGTTTATTCCAGAGATTTATGGCGTTACCCATTCAAATATACAGTTACATTACTCGCCCAGAACCAGGTTTTGCAAATGCAGCAGCAGCGACAATTATCGCGTTGTTACTCTTAATTTTAGCTTTGAATGGGGTAGCAATTTATATTAGACAACGCTTCACTATCCATTAATTGCTCGCCAAATAACTTGGATTTTTATTTGATTAATTAGGCATTGTTAAATAGTAGGAGATTCGGAAAATGCCCTATAGCAGCAACAGCAGAAATCAATCAGATAGCGCTACACTAAACCAAAACAACACCGTATTTGATGTTGAAGGTGTGAAAGTATACTATGGGGGATTTCTAGCACTTCTAGATGTCTATTTGCAGATTCCTGAGAAACAAATAGTTGCTTTTATTGGCCCTTCAGGATGTGGTAAAAGTACCCTACTACGCTGCTTCAACCGCATGAACGATTTGATTCCCGGTGCTAAGGTAGAGGGTAGATTAAATTACCGCGATCGCAATATTTACGATCCCAGAATTAATTCGGTTAAATTACGCCGCCAAGTTGGGATGGTTTTTCAAAGACCGAATCCTTTCCCGAAATCAATTTATGAAAATATTGCTTTTGGCCCGCGTGCTAATGGCTATAAAGGTAATCTCGATGAATTAGTCGAAGATTCCTTAAGACGCGCTGCGATTTGGAGTGAAGTCAAAGACAAACTCAAAGAGAAGGGTACGGCGTTATCTGGCGGACAACAGCAACGACTCTGCATTGCCAGAGCGATCGCCATGAAGCCAGATGTATTATTAATGGATGAACCATGCTCGGCTCTTGACCCCATCTCTAGCCGCCAAGTAGAAGAACTCTGCTTAGAACTCAAAGAGCAATACACTATTATTATGGTGACTCATAATATGCAGCAAGCTGCCAGAGTTGCAGATTGGACGGCTTTTTTCAATACAGAAATAGACCAACACAGCAAGCGTCGAGGAAAATTAGTCGAGTTTAGTCCTACAGACCAAATGTTTAGTTCGCCTCAAACTAAAGAAGCCGAAGACTATATTAGTGGGCGCTTCGGTTAAGCAGAGAAAAGTCGATTTAATCTCTAGCACAGCCAAAGTCATAAAATTACTGAGAAAGATTTGTATTCGCTTGTGCAGGCATGATGAAAGGAGAAACACTTTCGTAAGCTTTAGCTGCTTGCAATACTAGTAAATCTCTGTATTTGGCAGCGACAATTTGTATACCTACAGGTAAACCATTTTGAGTGAAGCCACAAGGTACAGATGCCGCAGGTTGTTGTGTGAGATTAAAAGGGTATGTAAAAGGCGACCAATCTCGCTCAGGATGATTAATATATGACGGGGGTCTATTTTGCCCGACGGGAAAAGCCACTACAGGTAAGGTGGGAGTAATCAGTAGATCGTACTTTTCGTGAAAGCGTTGCAGATGTCTTGCTAACGCTTCACGAGCATCTTGGGCGCTGAGATATTCTGCTAGTGTAATGCGATCGCCCTCTTTGGCAATAGCCTGCAAGCCTTCTTCAATGACAGCTTGTTGTTCTGGACTAAAACCGCGCAGTAACTTGGCTGCACCCACTTTCCATAAGGTTTGGAAAATACTGCGGGGATTGACAAAACCCGGATCGACTTCTTCGACAATAGCACCGAGTTTGGTAAACACATCGACTGCGGCTTTCACCAAGGTAGCGACTTCTGGCTCAACTTCAGCGTAGCCAAAGTTGTGACTGTAAGCAATTCGCAGCCCAGCGACACCCCGATCCAAATCCGAAGTATAGTCCTGTTGCGTCTCTGGTAAAGCATACCAATCACGCACATCCGGATGAGCGATCGCATTCAACGTGATGGCTGCATCGGTGACAGTGCGCACCAAAACGCCAATATGAAACAGAGTTCCTGTATGGGCTGATGGATAGCCAGCCACACGTCCAAAAGTAGGTTTGAAACCAAACACTCCTGTTAACGCTGCTGGGGTTCTTGACGATCCGCCACCATCTGTACCCAAGTGGATTGTTCCCAAGCCCAATGCAGCCGCTACAGCCGCCCCGCCACTACTACCTCCGGGGGTAAGTGCTGTATTCCAAGGATTGCGGGTGATACCAGTCAGAGGACTATCGGTGACACCTTTCCAACCAAATTCCGAGGTTGTAGTTTTTCCGAGTAAAACTGCTCCCTGTTCCCGTAGACGGGCTATCGCAGGTGCATCTTCTTCCCAAGGCTGATTAGCGTTAATTGCTTTGCTTCCTCGGCGTGTGGGTAAACCTTTAGTTAACAGTAAATCTTTGGCAGTAAAGGGTATTCCATCCACCAAACCTAGGGGATTACCATTTTGCCAGCGTACTTCTGAGGCATATGCTTCAGCAAGAGCTGTCTTTTCATCTACGATCGCAAAGGCATTAACTGAGCTATTGTAAGTATCGATTCTTTCTAGGGCGGCTTTGGTGACTTCAACAGGTGATAATTGGCGATCGCGATACAGGGAAAATAGTTGAGAAGCTGATAAATCGGTAATATCTGACATATTTTGAGATTGAATAATAATTAGCGATTTTTAGGTAGGAAAGTCACGACGCTGGAGTAGAGAAAGCAGTACGATCCCTTCAGCTAAGAGTTTGTCTACAGCACCTTCCTCGCGATCGATAACGCAGAGTGCGTAATCAATTTCAGCCCCAAGTTGACGAAGCTGATGGGCTGAGATGACAATTTGACCACCAGAAGTTACTACATCTTCTACAATCAGCACTTTCCGATTATTAATTTGTGCGCCTTCC
Source organism: Calothrix sp. NIES-2098 (assembly GCF_963875125.1). Classification (NCBI taxonomy): domain Bacteria; kingdom Bacillati; phylum Cyanobacteriota; class Cyanophyceae; order Nostocales; family Calotrichaceae; genus Calothrix; species Calothrix sp. NIES-2098. Next base: position 3,963,963 of record NZ_CAWNKJ010000001.1, on the reverse strand, counting down.
GCTAATCGGGAAGTTCCATATTTTTTCGCTTCTTTTCTTACGAAAGCAGTAGGTAAGCCAGAGTAGTGTGATAAGAGTGTGACTATGGAAATAGCACCAAGTTCAAGACCAGCCAGTACTTCAGTATCGCTGGGAATGAGATTAACCATCTGCTTCACAATAGCATCAAGTAAGCTCGGATTTGCCTCGAATTGATACTTATCAAAGTATTCACTTGATATTCGTCCAGAGCGCAGTTGAAACGAACCAACAAGATGTGAAATTGCATAAATTTGCTTTGCTAGTTCGCTTTTAATCATTTCGGTTGCAGAGCTTTTGAAACTTCCATGTATTTAACCTTGTTTCCCAAAATTTGCTGTGTCTCATTTAATATCAGGTTATTAATTGGCAGAAAACTTGCATTAATTAAATTCACAGCAGCAAAAATCCACTCATTAAAGCTTCATTCCACAGAGGCAATTGTTGTATTGCTGACACAGAAAGAGGTGGATTTACAGGTTGTATGCAACTGTCGTTCTCAGCAGATTGCTCAGTTTGTAAAGCTAATTGCCAAAAACCTATATCATGCCACTGACTAAATTTATACCCAACTTGCCGCAAGACGCCTTGAGGTAAAAAACCAACAGCCTCATGTGCAGCTACACTCGCTTGATTGGGTAAAGCGATCGCCGCCACCACATTATAAAATCCTTGGAGTTGCAGTAATTTAAACAACGTAGTGTACAAGGCTGTGGCAATTCCTTTGCGGCGATAATTCTCACCGACGTACACAGATGATTCTACAGACCATTGGTAAGCTGCACGGGTACGATAAGGGCTAGCATAAGCGTAGCCGACAACTTCACCATCAATTTCGCAAACGAGCCAAGGCATTTGCTGTTGATAGTTCTCGATCCTCTGTTGAAACTCAACTTCGCTGGGTGGTTCTAGCTCAAAGGAAATTGTCGTTTCGCGGACAATAGGTGCATAAATTGCCAGCATTTGTGATGCGTCATGTTCATTGGCTAGTCTAATTTTTGCTTTCACTGCAATACTTGTCTTCTGGCAAACCAATTAAATAATAAAGCGGTTCCCAAACCCCAAGCACCATTGACTAATAAAGCTGTAATTATTGCTGGTAGTTTCCAACCGCCTGCTATGGGCAAACCTTTTAATGGTGCAACCACAAACCAAGCGATTAATGTCGGTGCAACTGCACCAAAAATCAGCGCTGCTAACCAATAATTTTTGTTTACTTGCCAGCGTACTGCGATCGCAGCCCAAATTAAACCCCAAATTCCTCCCCAGAAAGCACTTGAGAGAAATTGCGGTATACCAAAAGGCTGTGTAGGTGTAGTTTGATAGGCTGGACGCTGGGCAAAATTAATGGCGTGTAGCAGTGCGAGTAAACCTTGGTGAAATACCAGCACTGCCAGAAAGCCAGCGATAAAAGCGAGGATAAATCGATATACTTCTGCTTTTTGAGTCATTAAATAGCTTGCTTCCCGATCGCAATTTGTGTTAACTTCCTGGTTAGACAAAATACGGTAACTACATCAATTTACCGTATTTACCTTCATAACTCAATCTCCGAACCCATGCTGAATAATGGGTACTGGGTGCCGAGACCAACGAAGCACACCAGTACTTATTAAGCAGCATTTTGGAATCAAGCTTTCCATGCAAATTCAAACTGTTGGTATTTTAAGTCCGGGCGACATGGGGCAGGCGATCGCATCTGTACTCAATCAAAATGGTTTGAAGACCATTGCAGCGTTGGAGGAAAGAAGCGATCGCACTCGACAATTAGCCGCCGCAGCCTACATTCAGGATGTAGGTTCTGTGAAACAACTAGTAATTGAATCCGATGTGGTGCTGTCAGTTCTAGTTCCCGCAGCCGCCACTGAAGCAGCAGAACAAGTAGCTGAAGCTATAGCCAGCATTGGTAAAAGTATTTTATATGTTGATGCCAATGCTATATCACCCCAGAAAGTCAGAACTATTGGCCAAATTATTGAATCCAAGGGCGGAGAATTTGTCGATGCATCAATTATCGGCCCGCCTCCACGAGTTCCCAATCGCACCCGTATTTATGCATCAGGAAGAAAGGCAGTTGAACTTCAACAACTGCGAGATTATGGATTAGATATTAGGGTAATTGGCGATGAAATTGGTCAAGCTTCTGGGTTAAAGATGTCCTATGCAGCCCTCACAAAAGGATTGACAGCAATCGGTACAGAATTGCTGATTGCCGCCCATCGCCTTGGCTTAGATCGACAACTGTGGGATGAAGTATCGACTAGCCAACCAGAATTAGCAAAAATACTTACTCGTTCCCTGCCATCCATGACACCAAAAGCCCATCGATGGATTGGAGAAATGGAAGAGATTGCAGACACCTTTGCAGCCTTAGATTTGACCGATCGCATTTTTCAAGGTGCAGCTGATGTTTATCGCTTAGTGAAGGAAACCTCTTTGGGTAAGGAAACACCAGAACAGAACAAACGCGATCGCCCACTATCAGAAATCATTACCGCCCTTTCCCAAGAATCTTTAAACAGTCAATAGTCTATCTCCGTTGTCCCCTTCCCCAATAAATAGGTCTTCACAATATGAGTAAAATACGTGCAGTTGTAGTCGATCCCAGTGTATCCGGGCGTTTGGTACTGCGTGATGTAGATGCACCTATCCCCGCTGCTAACGAAGCCGTGATTCGAGTCGCAGCCATTTCCCTGAATCGAGGAGAAATCAGACGTTCTACCACCGCAGAAGCAGGTTGGCGGCCTGGTTGGGATTTGGCAGGTGTAGTAGAAACCCCGGCTGCTAATGGTTCAGGCCCAGCAGTCGGAACAAGAGTTGTCGGTTTACTTCGTGGTGGTGCTTGGGGAGAATTGGTGTCAGTTCCAACTCACTCGCTAGCAGAATTGCCACCGTCAGTATCTTTTGCTCAAGCTGCCACATTACCAGTAGCAGGTTTAACTGCCTATCATGCTCTACTCAAAGGTGGTTCAGTTTTAGGACGCTCAGTATTAATTACAGGTGCATCTGGTGGCGTAGGCTACTTTACAATTCAACTAGCACGGCTGAGTGGTGCAAAGGTAGTGGCACATATTCGCCGCCCAGAATACGAGTCTTTTGTTAAAGATGCTGGTGCTCATTCTGTAATCATTGGTGAGAACATTTCACCAACAGACGAATCTGCACCTTATGACTTAATTGTCGAGTCAGTAGGTGGCAAAACTTTAGGAACAGCCCTAGGTTTGTTGGCACAAGACGCTACTGTTGTGTTGTTTGGTGTATCTGGAGGAGCAGAAGTAACATTCAATGCGCAGCAGTTTTTTGCGACAGGTGGCGCAAGTTTGTACGGTTTAATATTGTTCCACGAATTACAACGAGAATCAGCTGCGATCGGACTCCAACGGCTTTTGCGTTTAGTAGAAGCAGGACAATTGCGTCCTCACATTGATATTGAAGGTGATTGGACACAAATAGCCGATGTTGCACAAAAATTATTGGATAGAACCTATCCCGGCAAGGCAGTATTGAACATTTCTAATTAAATAGATTGACGCAATTAAGAATAACTTGGTCAGGGTGGTCATTTGTAATGGGTCATTAGTCACTTGTCATTTCTCCCGATCCATCCCACACTCCCTTGTCCGCTGCTCTATCAAAATTTGTCTAAATTATATGGATGAATTCAAGTTAGTAATTTTTGATTGTGATGGTGTTCTTGTAGATAGCGAACTTATCGCTAATGTGATTTTATTGGAAATGGTTAATGAAATAGGATTATTTCTAACTTTAGAAGAAGTTTTCAATATTTGTGCTGGTAAATCTACGGCTCGATGTCTAGAAATTGTGCAAAATATGCTTGGTCATCCTTTACCAGATAATTTTGTCACGGAATTTGAACAACGAACGATGCAAGCTTTCATCAAAAATCTAAAACCAGTGCAAGGAATCCATGATGTTTTAACTAAGCTAAATCTTCCTTATTGTGTAGCATCAAATAGCAGTCATAAGTGGATACGGCAAGCTTTATTGAAAACAAATTTACTTGCTTATTTTTCAGGAAAAATATTTTCTGCTTCTGGAATTATACGTAGTAAACCACACCCAGATGTATTTTTATATGCAGCCGAAAAGATGGGAGTTTCTCCACAAGAATGTGTAGTTATTGAAGATACACCAACAGGAGTTATGGCTGGAGTTAATGCCGGAATGACTGTATTTGGTTATGCAAAATTGATGAAGCCGAGAAAACTCCGTGAAGTCGGTGCATCTGTTGTATTTCATGATATGAATCTGTTACCAGAATTGCTTGAGCAGCACAATCATTATATTGTTAAGACTGCTATTGCAATTTAGTATTGATAATTGTGATGAGAGATAGCAATGACTTCTGGGACAAACTAGATGAATTAGTAGCTACTAGTACTCTGAAAATTGAGCGCTTCAAAGGAATGCCACATCCACATTATCCATCATTGATTTATCCATTGGACTATGGATATTTGCAAGATACTCAAGCTGGAGATGGAGCTAATATTGATGTGTGGATAGGAAGCTTATCTCCTAGCAATGTAACCGCTGTTATCTGTAGTGTTGATTTGAAAAAGCGGGATACAGAAATCAAGATACTTTTAGGTTGTACATCTAGTGAAACTCAAGACATATTGAAAATTCACAATATAGGTTCTCAATCAGCAATATTATTGATTCGTCCTGAGTCTCTAGCTATTAACAGCGAACAAACAACTAAACTATAAGTTAGTATTATTTATTAGGGTGGAAATTGCCCAGCTATACATAATATTAGAATGAGAATTTAATGTACGAACGCCAAAATATTCTTTCAACAGTTATACTTACTAACATCAGACCGCCTTATCTCAAAAATATCAGTCTCTAGGATACTTGATTATTTAGATATTATCTGATATTGCTGCTAATTTTTATTAAATACTAAAAATCTATCAATTTACCGTATATTATTAAATATCATTAACCTATCCACAGGATTATGAAGTAGAGAATAACTAAGTTCTCTATTGAATTTATCTATTGCAGGCAGTAGATATCAGAGCCAACACATCTAGGAATTCATCTCATGAGCTTAGATCTACAACTATCAGGTAAAACAGCAATTGTCACAGGTGGTAGTGCGGGTATTGGTTTAGCGATCGCCAAAGCGCTCTATAGTGAAGGTGTAAATGTAGCGATCGCAGCTCGGAATCCAGAACGGTTAGAGAATGCCGTCAGCACTATCCAATCTCTACCCACACCAGGGGCGAAAGTCATTTCTATCAGTGCCGATTTAACTCAAGCAGAAAGTGTCGAGCGAGTTGTTTCCACCACATTGGCACAGTTTGGACAGATTGATATCTTAATCAACAATGCAGGTTCAGCCCGTGCAGGCTCTTTCCTTGACTTGAGCGATGATGCTTTTGTGGATGCCTGGAACCTGAAATTACTAGGCTATATCCGTTTGGTTAGAGCCGTTGTACCCCATCTCAAAAGTCGGCGTGATGGGCGAATTATCAATATTATCGGTGGTGCTGGACGCACGCCTCGACCGGGGTTCCTTCCAGGCGGTACGACAAATGCTGCCCTATTGAACTTCACGCGCGGCATCTCTAAAGAACTAGCCAAAGATAATATTCGCATTAACGCCATCTCACCCGGTCTGACAGCAACAGAACGTGCAGAAACTTTGGCAAAGCAAAATGCTCAGGCCCGTGGTGTGAGTGTAGAAGAAATTAAAACAGAATCCTTGCAATCTATTCCTTTAGGGAAAATAGTCAAACCGGAAGAAATAGCTGCACTAGCTTTATTTTTAGTATCTGACCTGGCCTCTTCAATTACAGGTGCAGAGATTCTCGTTGATGGTGGAAACACCCCTGGTGTTTAGATATTGACAAATTTCACAATGACTACAAAAAACAAACAACTGAGACTAGGTGCATTTCTACATCCGACTGGACATCATATAGCAGCTTGGCGACATCCTAACGCTCAGGCCAACCCTCTCGATTTCCAGCATTACAAGCAACTAGCACAGACAGCCGAACGAGGAAAATTTGATATGATTTTCCTGGCAGATGGGGTAGCTGTACGAGACCGGAATAATAACCCAGAAGTGTTGAGCCTTAACGGTAAGCTCGTACACTTTGAACCTCTTACCCTACTGTCGGCCTTGTCCGCAGTTACAGAAAATATTGGCTTAGTAGCAACAGCCTCCACCACCTACAACGAACCTTTTCACATCGCCCGAAAGTTTGCATCGCTAGATTATTTAAGTGGTGGTCGTGCTGGCTGGAATGTTGTCACCTCTGGTACAGAAGCCGAAGCCAAGAACTTCAATCGGGAACAGCACTTAGAACACGCATTACGCTACGAACGTGCAAAGGAGTTTGTCGAAGTCGTCACTAAACTCTGGGATAGTTGGGAAGATGATGCTTTCCTGCGAGACAAAGACTCAGGGATTTACTTTGAAGCTGATAAGTTGCACGTTCCCAACTACAAAGGCAAACATTTCTCTGTCCGCGGGCCGTTGAATGTTGCTCGTCCTATCCAAGGGTATCCAGTGATTGTCCAAGCTGGGTCTTCGGAAGCTGGTCAAGAACTCGCCGCCGAAACCGCGGAAGTCATATTCACAGCCCAGCAAACTTTAAAAGAAGCACAGGAATTTTATGCCAGCGTCAAAGGAAGGCTGGCAAAATATGGACGTTCTCCCGATCATCTCAAGATTATGCCAGGGATATTCCCAGTTATTGGTAGAACTGAGCAGGAAGCGAAGGAAAAATACGAGCAACTTCAAGAGTTAGTTCATCCGCAAGTGGGACTGGGGTTACTAGCATGGGTATACGGTGGTAAGGAGCTATCCGGCTATCCTTTAGACGGGCCGCCGCCAGAATTTCCTGAAGATACCAACGGTAGTAAGAGCCGCTTGAAGCTGGTGTCTGATTTGGCTAATAGAGAAAACTTGACCTTGAGAGAATTATACTTGGCGATCGCAGGCGCAAGAGGTCATAGAACTATTTGGGGTACACCACAACAAATTGCCGACCAATTAGAAGAATGGTTTTTAAACGATGGGGCTGATGGCTTTAATATTATGCCGCCTTATTTACCTGGTGGTTTAGAAGAGTTTGTAGATTTAGTCATTCCCGAATTACAAAGCCGCGGTCTATTCCGCACAGAGTACGAAGGTCAAAGCCTACGCGAGAACTTGGGATTACCCCGACCAGTAAATCAGTTCGCGACAATTACCAACTCCTCTGAATTAGCAGGTGTATCCGCATAAACAAAGATGAGTCAGAAAAAACAACTAAAACTAGGTGCATTTCTCCCAGACGCAGGTCATCATGTAGCAGCTTGGCGACATCCCCAAGCCCAAGCAGACGGAGGACTGAATTTTCAGCATTACAAACGACTGGCACAGACAGCTGAACGAGCTAAATTTGACATGGTTTTCCTTGCAGATGGTTTAGCCGTTTGGGATCGGGGGCAAGGAAAAGAGGCTTTTAGCCGTTCGGGACAATTCAGCGTCCATTTTGAACCACTAACTTTATTGTCGGCTTTGTCTGTGGTGACAGAGCGTATAGGTTTAGTAGCAACGGCATCAACCACATATGACGAACCCTTTCACCTCGCCCGCAAGTTTGCCTCACTAGATTATCTCAGTGGCGGTCGTGCTGGCTGGAATGTTGTCACTTCCTCTGCTGAAGCCGCAGCGAAAAACTTTAGCCGAGAACAGCATTTAGAACACGCACTGCGCTACGAGAGAGCAACAGAACTTTTAGAGGTTGTCACCAAGCTTTGGGATAGTTGGGAAGATGATGCCTTTATCCGCGATAAAGAATCAGGCGTTTACTTCCATCCTGAGAAACTACACATTCCTAACCACAAAGGTAAAAATTTCTCGGTACGCGGGCCGTTGAATGTTGCTCGTCCTATCCAAGGGTATCCAGTGATTGTGCAAGCTGGTTCTTCTGAAGCAGGTCAAGAACTCGCCGCCCAAACCGCAGAGGTGATTTTCACTGCCCAACAAACTTTAAAAGAAGCACAGGTTTTTTACTCTAGTGTCAAAAGCAGACTAGCGAAATACGGACGTTCTCCCGAACATCTCAAAATTATGCCTGGTGTATTTCCCGTGATTGGCAAAACTGAGCAAGAAGCCAAGGAGAAATACGAGCAACTTCAAGATTTAATTCATCCGTCAGTAGGGTTAGGCCTGCTTTCCGGTCTCATAGGTGGGCATGATTTAACGAAATATCCCTTGGACGGGCCGCTACCAGATATCCCAGATACCAATGCGGGCAAAAGCCGTTTGCAACTAATTAAAGACCTCGCCCAGAGAGAGAATTTGACTATTCGGCAACTATATCTATGGATTGCTGGCGCACGCGGACATCGCACAATTCTCGGTACACCAGAGCAAATTGCCGACCAGCTAGAAGACTGGTTGATTAACGATGGCGCTGATGGATTCAACATCATGCCACCTTGGTTGCCTGGTGGTTTGGATGAATTTGTCGAGTTTGTCATTCCCGAACTGCAACGCCGAGGTATATTCCGTACTGAGTACGAAGGGCGGACTCTGCGAGAAAATCTCGGTTTACCCCGTCCGGTTAACCAGTTCAGCAAAGTTACATCCCCTGAACTCGCTGGCGCAAATCAGTAATTTTACATAGTCATTTTCTTAAAAACGTATGAAAAATATCTTATAAAACATCAATCTCATTGACAAATCTCCCCCTATCTCTGTTAACTACGGTGTATACAAAAGTCGTGAAATTCCCCCTAGTACTTGGTTTCGTCATCTAGCTTGAGGTTGTGCGATCGCTTTGGAAACTTGTCCTTGCGTAAAGCCTACGGCATAGCTTCGCTTAGCGCGTAGCGTTTCGCAGAGAGGAAGAACGACGTAGACACGTAGACGCGAAGCGGCTTCTCGTAGAGTAGTGGCTTCCCGTAGGGTAGCAATCGCATAATCCCGTGGTTTTTGCGATTACTTCGTTCCGCTATCGCTGCACTCGTAATGACAATTTAAAGGGTCTATAACGCCTGAACCTTTGCAGATAGCACTTGTGTGTACACCGTAGATCTCTGTTAATGGGAGAAGGGGGAAATTTAGCTTGACATCTACTTGCTCAAAATTCTAGGGTATAGAGTCTGAATAGCAATTACCTAGCGCCAGAGATCATCCTCTCAAACGTTTGGTCTGTTATTCCAATGGTTTCAGCAATATAAGCAGGTCTTACGAAGACTTTTGTACCGTGTTGGGTCTCCTGACGGTTCTTCTATCCTCCTTTCTGTTGTCATTTCACAACGTTACCGTCCGAGTTTTGTTTTCAGAACATCTCGTGCTGGGTTTGTTATTACTCGGTGGCTACGTTAAACCTGATTTGCAGAATTCATTCTTGTTGATGTTTATGCGAATGCTGGTGGTCGTTCCTCTGATGGCATCTGTAGCATTCAAGCTATATCCATCTGCTCCTAAAGAATTCCTCAGCTTATTCAGACGCGATCGCTTAGATGTCATGCTCCAAGCCTTCGGTTGTGGGGTGCTGATGTTTGTATATATTACATCACTCTACATGGCGATTGGCTTGATTCCCACCGGAATTGCGCTCACCCTCTTTTTCACCTATCCCGTGTTTACAGCGTTGCTGTCTTGGCGGTTTTTTGGGGAGTGCCCTACACCCTTCAGTTGGCTGGTGATGGGTATTATTTTGGCGGGTGGTGTTCTTACTATTCCTCAATCTTCTGTTACTCACAGCAGTCATACCATTGCGATCGGCATCTCTGCCAGCGTTATTGCTGGAATTTTTAACGCCTGCTATAACGTCCTTGCCCAAAAATGTTTGCAAAAATTGCATCCAGTTCCTTTTACCTGGGTAAGTTTTGCTACCACTCTCCTGCTCTCTGGTGTGAGTTTACTGTTTTGGCCTCCTTCCAGCACTCAACTTGATTGGACACCGATGTGGATTGGCAGTATTTTCTCGGGGGTAGTCAGCTTTATGGGACACACTTTCAACAATTTAGGGATTCGGATGATTGGTGCCACTACCGCCTCTATCATCGGTGCTAGCAGTCCCGCAATGACTGCACTAGTCGCATGGGCAACGATTAGCGAAACTTTAAATGTTATTCAATGTGTGGGGATTGGTATCGTCACATTGGGGATCGCTTTGTTGAGTCGAGAAAACTTGATTCGCAAGTGTAGTACATCGTGAAGCCAGCAGAGAATAGAAGGTTTCGGTTCCTACACAAACGTAACGAATCATAAGCGATCGCCTGGATATGACAAATGCCCAATACTCATTTTTATACTGGGTTGTGGTATTTTTCTACGATTAACTTCTTGAATTGCGGATTTTGAAATGCCTGCCGACGCTATCCTGTTCGATCTAGATGGGACTTTGACAGATGCCAAGCCTGGTATCACTCGTAGCATTCAGTATGCGCTGTTAGAACTTGGTTACACGCCACCAGATGCTGATGATTTAGGTTGGTATATTGGCCCGCCAATTCAAGAGACTTTTTCGCTGTTATTGAAAACTACAGATGAAAAGTTACTGACACAGGCTATTTCACTGTACCGCGATCGCTTTTCCACGATTGGATTATTTGAAAATCTTCTTTATCCCCAAATTCCCGAAACTTTAACAGCTATTCGCGTTGCTGGTTATAAAACCTTTGTCGCAACTTCTAAGCCTTACATTTATACCATCCGTATTATTGAACATTTTGGTTTATCGTCGCTGTTTGATGGTGTTTACGGTAGCGAACTTGATGGAACCCGCAGTGTTAAAGGCGACTTAATTGGGCATATTTTACTGACAGAGAATCTTTCACCTTCTACTGTGATTATGGTAGGCGATCGCAAACACGACATGATTGGAGCCAAGCACCATCAAGTTACAGCAATTGGTGTCACTTATGGCTATGGAACTGAGGAGGAATTAAAAACTCACGGTGCTGATTTTATTGCTTATTCTCCAGAAGATATTTCTAAACTTGTAATTCGTAATGGCTCCAAAAAATAAGTGACTATAGTAAATAGCGTAATCCCCAAATCGATCGCAACAATGACTACAGTAAACGATCCTGCTGTTGTAGCTGAAGTAACTGATTTATACCTCAAGTACGAAGAAGCTTTGACCAACAACAATTTAGAGGTGATGGATAGTTTATTTTGGGATGCACCAGATGTAGTACGCTTTGGTTTAGCGGAAAACCTCTATGGTGGTGAAGAGATTCGCAACTTTCGCGCCTCTCGACCGAATCCAAAAATTGAGCGAGAAATTTCTCATCTTCAAGTTGTCACCTTTGGCAAGGATACAGCAACCGTAACTCTAGAATTTCGTCGCATTATTAATGATGTGGAGCGTTTTGGCAGACAAAGCCAAACTTGGTATAAATTTGCAGATGGATGGAAGGTAGTTTCTGCTCATGTTTCTTTATTACCTGTAGGAGCAGCACAACCATGACTAACATTACCGAAATTGCTCCGGATATCTATCGCATCTCTACCTATGAACCAAAAATAGATATGCAATTCATCCAGTTTTTGGTTAAGGACGAAGAACCATTATTGTTTCATACTGGTCTCAAGGGGATGTTTCCTCTGGTACAAGAAGCAGTTGCAAAGATTATCGATCCCTCACAGATTCGTTGGATTAGCTTTAGCCATTTTGAAGCAGATGAATGCGGATCGCTTAATGAATGGCTGACCATTGCACCAAATGCTCAGACAGTTTGTAGTCAGCTTGCAGCTTTGGTTAGTGTAGATGACTTTGCTATCCGTCCGTCGAAAACTTTGGAACACAATCAAGTTTTAAACACTGGAAAATATAACTTTCAATTTCAACAGACACCACAAGTACCCCACGGTTGGGACGCAGGATTGTTATTTGAAACTACGCATAAAACGCTATTGTGTTCAGATCTATTTCATCAGTTTGGAGATCTAGAACCAGTAACTGAGTCTGATGTGATTGGGCGTTTTCGTCAAACAATCGCTAATTACGAAGCAAGTCCCTTTCCTAATTACATACCTTACACAACACATAGCGATCGCATTATCCAAGAATTAGCTGTACTCAAACCGAGAACGCTGGCGATAATGCATGGTTCAACTTTTGTGGGAGATGGCGAACGCGCATTACAGGATTTAGCAAGAGTACTGCATGAAGTATTAGTGTTAAAGGAGTAGAGATGATAGATGAAAATACATCTGTTCCATTATTAGTGCAAAAAGCGCGATCGCTATCTTTCCATTGCTGCTACTAAAATTTGTGTTACAGCAAAAAATAGGGTATCAAAATGCCGGATAAATGGAATCCAGAACTATACGAACGATTTCAAGCCCAAAGAAGTCGTCCGTTTTATGACTTAGTAGATTTGATACAACATCAAGAGAACCTAAGAGTTCTAGATTTAGGCTGTGGAACGGGAAAGTTAACCAAGTATCTGCATGAGACATTAAAAGCTAAGGAAACTCTGGGGCTCGATGCTTCCGAAAAAATGTTATCTGTAGCACATGAATTTGCAGGTAATGGGTTGCGGTTTGAGCAAGGACTAATTGAAGATAACTCAGGAGAAGGTAAGTTTGATGTCGTGTTTTCTAATGCTGCTTTACAGTGGGTGACAGGACACGAAGTATTATTTGCACAATTACGAGATAAGCTCCAACCTGGCGGACAGTTAGCTATACAAATACCAGCGATGTATGATGAGCCAGTACATCAGTTAGCAGTGGAAACGGCAAAAGAGTTTAGTCAGGAATTAGGGGGATATATACGGCAGTTAGAAGTACTTTCTCCAGTTGCTTATGCTAAATTGCTTTATAAATTGGGTTTTGTCAAGCAACAAGTAAAATTACAAATTTATGGTCATTTATTACCTTCACGAGAAGCTGTCGTGGAATGGTATCGCGGTACATTGTTAACAGCTTATGAGACGCAATTAGATACTCAAACTTATGAAAAATTCGTAGAAAGATATCAGCAAAAGTTATTCGAGATTCTACCTGATGAGCGCCCATTGTTTTTCCCCTATAAGCGTATCTTAATTTGGGGAAGTATTTCTTAATTGATACTACTACAAATGTTTTTCCCTATCTTAAGGAAGAATATATGACTACAACTGTTTCATTCGATCGAGTTTCTGATATTTACGATGCTACAAGAGGATTTCCACCAGGAATTTCTGAACAAGTGACAGATTTTATCCTCAATTTAGTTTCGCCAACAGCAGATACCAAGTTTTATGAAACGGGTATTGGTACTGGCAGAATTGCTGTACCAATTGCTAAAAGAGGCTATTCTTACACTGGTATAGATGTCTCAGAAAAGATGTTGGCTGAACTGCACCAAAAACTAGAGGGTGTGTCTCATAAACTAACAGCAATTAAAGGAGATGCTACTGCTTTACCCTTTGATGACAACTCCTTTGATGTGGCGTTAGTTGTTCACGTTTTTCACCTAATTTCTGCTTGGAAACAGGCGCTAGCAGAAATTCGTCGCGTCCTGAAACCACGTGGTGTTTTGCTCTATACTCACGGTCAGGCTAACTCTGCTAGTAGTGGCTCAGAAGTGAATGCACAGAGATGGGAATTTAATGAGCGTTGGAAAGCTATTTTAGAAGGCTATGGTCATCCTTCACCGCGTTACGGTGCGACAGAAGAAGAGGTGTTAGCAGAGTTAGAACAACAGGGTGGAACTTTAGAAACTCAAATTGCTGCTCAATGGCGAGTTGAAGATACTGTGAGTAAATTGATAGAAAATCAAGAAAATAAAATCCAAAGTGCAGCTTGGAGTATTCCTGATGAAATTTTTCCTCATGCTATTCAAGACTTGCGAAACTGGGCTTTAGAACGCTACGGTTCGCTGGATTATATTTTGCCTCAAGAACGTGAATTCAAGATTGTTGTAGTACGCAATTGGACTTAAATTAAATCGAATATTTTTGTAGGGTGGGCAATGCCCACCTGCGATAATTGAAAATAAAAAAATCATGAATGCTAGAGAAAAACATCCTCCTATATCAATAGGAATTGTACTGTTTCCTAATGTGACACAGTTAGATTTCACAGGGCCATATGAGGTTTTTGCCAAATTACCAAACACGCAATTATATCTGCTAGTAGAGACTCTAGAACCTATCCGAAGCGATCGCGGTTTGACTTTTTTACCTGACACCACCTTTGCTCAATCCCCACCTTTAGATGTGTTGTTTGTCCCCGGAGGGCCAGGTATTGATGCCAAATTGGAAGATCGGGAGTTTCTCGATTTTCTGAAAACGCAGGGAGAAAAAGCCCGCTACATAACATCCGTTTGCACTGGTTCTCTGCTGCTGGCTGCGGCGGGTTTACTCCAAGGCTATCGCGCTACTACTCACTGGCTATCTCTGGATTTGTTGGGGTTGTTTGGAGTTGAAGTAGTGGAACAGCGAGTTGTCATCGATCGCGATCGCATTACAGGCGGTGGTGTCACATCCGGAATTGACTTTGGATTGGTTATCGCGGCGGAACTATTTGGAGAAGATATTGCCCAATCAATTCAACTAGGTATAGAATACAATCCCCAACCGCCCTTTAATAGTGGTTCTCCCCACACTGCGTCAGAGGTTGTCATCAATAGGGTGAAAGCCGCTAGCCAAAATCGTCAAGACACACGTCGGCAAATCATCCAAAAGATAGTTGCCCAATCGCAAACTCCTGTCTAAATAAGCTTCTAGTTAATGCTTCCTGCCAATATCAGAAAAGCTACAGAATCAGATGCACAGGCTATCGCCCAAATTCTGCAAGAATTGGGTTGGTTTGCATGGCTAGATTCAACTTCACCCCAAACAACTATTAGGCAAATCCAGCAACATATTACACAGTGTCATGCAAATGATAGTCACTCTATATATGTGGCAGAAAATGCTGAAACTCAGGTAGTCGGATATGTTGCAGTGCATTGGCTACCCTGTCCATTCTTGCCAAAACCTCAAGCTTATATATCCGAGTTATTCATTCATAAGGCTTATCGGGGAAAGGGAATCGGTAAAAGACTGCTAGAAACCGTCACATCAGAAGCACTAATGCGAGGGTGTTTGCTCTTGATGCTCCATAACCACAAAGAGAGAGAATCGTATCAACGCGAGTTTTATCGCAAACAAGGCTGGATTGAACGGGAAAATATCGCCAACTTTATCTATCGATTGAATTAAATTCGCGGACACATCCTTCAATGGTGAACACAATCGATCTACAACCTCTAACACTCCTCCACAGCTTACTTCTTTTTAGTACTGCATTTATTGCAGGTGGACTCAATGCTGTAGCTGGAGGTGGGAGCTTTATCACATTTCCAACTTTGATATTTACAGGTGTACCACCAATTGCTGCTAATGCAACGAATAATACTGCGATTTGGGTAGCTGCGATCGCAACTGCGGGAGCATATCGTAAGGATTTGGGTGTCCAACGGCGAGAACTGATATTACTATGCGCCACTAGTTTAATAGGTGGAGTAATTGGCTCTGTAGGTTTGTTATATACCTCGCCTGATGTATTTAAAAAGTTGATACCCTATTTATTGCTGTTAGCAACATTGATATTTACATTTAGCGAACCTCTAAAAGCCTGGTTTCAACTCCAGAGTCAGAAGTCATCGTCAGAATCTCCACCTATTCTCACTCTCATGTTGGCGCAATTAGCGATCGCCATCTATGGTGGTTTTTTTGGCGCAGGTTTAGGGATTCTCATGCTGGCTACCTTGACTTTTTTAGGCATCAAAAGTATTCATACAATGAATGCTTTTAAAGCATTTTTAGGCAGTTGCGTTAATGGAATTGCGATCGTTCCTTTTATTTTTGCTGGTGTAATTGCTTGGCATCAAACAATTTTAATGGCAGTAGGCGCATCTCTAGGCGGTTACTTATGCGCCCACTATGCGCGTAAACTTGAACCCCGTTTAATTCGGATATTTGTGATGATTGTTGCCTTTAGCATGACTCTCTACTTTTTTATTCATGGTTAATTTCCCTTCTGCTTGCTTACCAACGCCTCAGTTTTAATTACTAAAAATATTGGTATTTTTCTGATATTTTTGAATAATTACTAAGTAATAAAAAATCGAACAAAAACGATTCTAAGATATGAGAAATCGGTAAAATAAAAATAGATTTATGGAAATTTTGCAAATAATGATTCTGGCTGGAATATTTTTTTCAGCCAGCATTGTGAGCGTGATTGCTGGTAGCACATCTCTGATTACTGTACCTGTCATGCTTGAATTTGGTATAGAACCGCGGACTGCGATCGCTACGAATATGTTTGCGCTGACATTAATGAGTATTGGCGGGACATTACCTTTTATTGGCAAGAAAGTAATTAACCCTAAACGCTTACCATCACTGACATTATTAACTATCTTAGGGTCATTTTTAGGAGCATTACTGGTACTGTTTTTGCCTGCTAAATCAATGCCATTGATAATTTCTGTTTCAATGATAGTAGTGGCTATATTATCAGTAATTAATCGTCATGCTGGAGTCAGCCCATCTCAAATTATCCCTCCACGCATCGCAGAAATTGCAGGCTATGTAGTGACTTTTATCCTTGGTATTTATGGAGGTTTTTTTAGTGGTGGTTATGTAACGCTACTCACAGCCGCTTATGTGATGCTGTTTCGGATGAGTTTTGTAGAAGCGATCGCAACTACTAAATTTATCAATATATTTTCTTCTTTGATAGCTACCATAATTTTTTTGCAGCAAGGGCTAGTCGATTACAACTTAGGAATAATTCTTGGCGTGACAATGTTTATAGGTGGAATAATTGGTGGTCGTCTAACTCTTAAATTGAGCAATATCTGGTTACAACGTATTTACCTGACGGTAGTTGCTATCCTAGCATTTATTACATTACGGAAATCTCAAGCGCAAAATCAGCCAGTTAGTACGATTGATTTATTAACACCTTTAACTTAGAACAAACTTGAGTAACTATCTATATTTATGTCTATAGCCAAACCGCAGTTAATTAACATTGCAAATTTGCCAAATACAATCATTAGTATTCGTTTAATTACACGCAATGAACTTCCACAACTTCTGAGTTTATATCAACATTTGAATCCAGCCGATGCGCCTTTACCTGATGAGCATATTTTGCAGTCGATGTGGGATGAAATTATAAACGATCCACGTCTTTTTTATATTGTTGGTGACAATGCTGGTAAGTTAGTATCGACGTGTAATCTAGCAATCGTTCCTAACCTGACACGCGGCGCACGTTCATATGGAATTATTGAAAATGTTGTTACTCATACCGATTATCGAAAACAGGGATTGGGTACACAGGTGCTACGTTATGCTTTAAATATTGCATGGCAACAAAAGTGTTACAAAGTCATGCTTTTAACCAGTTCAAAACGCGAGGAAACTTTGCGCTTTTATGAGCAAGCAGGATTCAAACGCGGCGTTAAAACTGGATTCATCGCTTTACCACCAGAGAAATCATAAGGCTGTATCTATAATTATGTTTTCGTTTGCTCTCCAATCTTCTGAATTGCTCTTTGTGCATAGATACTAACCTCCCGATCGGGATCGTCTAGGGCTTGTTTAAGAGCGTTTAGACCTTCAATTTTACCCAAATTCCCCAGAGCGATCGCCGCTTCTTTTCTCACATCTGAATACTCATCTGTTAGCGCTTCAATCAGTGCGGGTAAAGACTGGATATCGGGAATTTTTTGTAATACTTGAATGGCAAATTTTCTCACCTGCCAATGTGCATCTTTCAAGGAAATTAGTACAGTCGGAATAATTTTGACATCAGTATGAAGTGCGAGAGACTTAGCAGCATTGCGGCGCACTTGCCAATCTGTATCGTTTGTCAATGCATTACCCAGTAAATTTACTATATCTACATCGGCAAAATGACCTAAGGTAAGAGCAGCTGCACGACGCACGCTATCATCGCGATCGCCGATTAAAGGTAAGGCGGGTGGGCATATCTGCACTTGATTGAGATAGCTAAGAGTAGTGACAGCCGCTTCTCGTAGTTGGGGATGTTCTGATTTCAAGAAGGATAGTACCGCCGGAAGAGACTGGGCATCGTGTATCTTTCGCAACAAAATTAATACGTTCAGTTGCAGGTTGATATCTTCTTGCTGTAACGCATCCAATAACACCAGCAAATGTTCAGAAGATACCAACTCCCCCAACGCTGACAGTGCCTCACTGCGAACCTCTGCATCTGTTGAAGCTAAACATGGTAATAAAGCCGGAACGGCGGCGGGATTGGCAAGTTCCCATAGTGCAGTCACAGCGATTTTCTGCACGGCGGTGCTTTCATCTTGCAAAGCTAGAATTAGGGCATCAATAGCCGCCTCATCCCCCAAGTGTTGCAGCGTTTTGACTGCGACGAGGCGATCGCTTACATCAGGCGATCGCAACATTTCCAACCATTGATTTAATTCAGAATCTATATTTGCAGACATTTTGTATCCTGAGAATATTCTTAACCACTAGCGATCGCCTTTTTATTTTTCTCATTTTTTAGGGATGTTTCTCAAAAACACTAGTCACACTGAAGGGTAGGCATTACTATGAAAAAATTATTCCATGACTAGATCTTTAGCGTAACAAGAAAGGAATTTGCACCTTAATTGCATTTGTTGGACATTCTTTTTCGCAAGGAAGACAGAACCAGCATTCATCATATTTCATATAAGCTTTGCCAGTTTCGGGATTTTTAGCTAGTACATCAAGCGGACAAACTTCAATACAAACCCTACATTTTTCTAAACATTTAGACTCATCCACAATAACAGGAACATCTACTCTTTGATTAACTAAAGCCATCTGACACCTCTGTAATTGTTAGTTTCTTTGTCTCACCAGCAATGCCCACCCTACAGAACGATTAATATTTGATGCAGCATTTATATATGAAATTCAATTAGCGATCGCTACTTAAAAACGATACCCTCTTGAAATTCTAGCTACAACTTCCTTATCCCTTTGCGTTTCAAAATTAAATTTACTTAACTGCCACATCATAAACCTCTCTTCCCAAATCCACATCAACAATATAAGGTTCAACAGCACGCTTAAATAACACCATTTCCCCCCCTGAATTCTTCTTCAAATTCACATGACAAAACCACTCCTGATTATTCTTCTCAGGAAAATCTAAGTGATAGTGATAAAGTCCCCAACGACTTTCGCGACGATATATTGATGCTCTTGCTGCCATCTCCGCACAATCTCTAATAAAATGCACTTCCATACAGCGCATCAGTTCATGCGGATCGCGCGCTCCCATTTGAGCTAGAGCATCATGATAACGAACAAAACTATTGAGACCAATCTCAATTTTGTAATTTGATTTTGGCGGTTGTAAATAATCGTTTACTAGTCGCCGTAACTTATATTCAACCTGGGTATGGGGAATTCCATTTGGTTGATTTAAGGGTGCATAAATCCTGGCTTTTTCTACTGCCAAAAAATCAGGATCTGGCTCCAAATGATCCAAATCTTGGATGTACTCAATCGCATGAGTTCCTGCCAAACGACCATATACAAATGCCCCAATCATATAGTTATGAGGAACACTCGCCATATCTCCGGCTGCATACAATCCTGGTACTGTGGTTTCTGCCTTTTCATTCACCCAAACACCAGAAGCACTATGTCCGCTACATAAGCCAATTTCCGAGATATTCATTTCAATGCCGTGGGTACGGTAGTCTTCACCTCTACCTTCATGAAATCGTCCTCGGCTGGGTCGTTCGTTTGACCATAAAATAGACTCAATTTCGGAAATTGTGTCTTCATCCAAATGAGTCATTTTCAACTGAATTGGCCCTTTACCAGAGTTTAATTCCTTCCAAATCTCTAGCATCATTTGCCCACTCCAATAATCACAATTAATGAAGCGGTGTCCTTCGGCGTTGGCGGTATATGCGCCAAAAGGCCCGGCAACATAAGCACAAGCCGGGCCGTTGTAGTCTTTAATTAAGGGATTAATTTGGAAACATTCAATATTACTCAATTCTGCACCTGCGTGGTAAGCCATTGAGTAACCATCACCGGCATTAGTGGGGTTTTCATAAGTGCCGTAGAGATAGCCTGATGCAGGTAATCCTAAGCGGCCGCAAGCGCCTGTGCAGAGAATGACGGCTTTGGCTTGGATAACAACAAAATCCCCACCGCGCACATCAAACCCAACTGCACCGATCGCTCTTCCCTCTTTTACCAAAACCCTCGTCGCCATGACGCGGTTGGTAACATTGACTTTATGGCGCTTTACCTGGCGGGTAAGAATCGTTTTCAGGTCTTTACCTTCGGGCATTGGCAATACATATTTGCCTACCCGATGTACTTGCTTAACATCGTAATTTCCTTGGGGGTCTTTTTGGAACTTCACACCCCAACTTTCTAATTCTTGAATGGTTTCGTAACCCAGTTTTGCAGTTTGGTAGACAGCTTTTTGATGGAGAATCCCATCGTTAGCAATGGTGACTTCGCGGACGTACTGTTCTGGCGTAGAGTATCCGGGGATGACGGCTGTATTTACACCATCCATCCCCATTGCGATCGCACCACTGCGACGAATATTCGCTTTCTCCAAAATCAGCACTTCCGCTTCTGGATTAGCTTGTTTTGCCTTAATTCCCGCCATCGTCCCCGCCGTACCACCACCAATCACTAGCACATCGGTTTTTATCCATTGGGTAGTTGTTGTTTCCATATCATCACCTGAGTTAAATGGAAGAGAAGGGAGTGTGGGAAGTGTGGGGAGAAATGAAATGGGACAAATGACAAAATTACTTATTCCCTTGCCAAACTATGTCCTTGATATTAATTTGTTTCGGCACAAGTTTAATTTTGTAGAAAGCATCAGCTATCTGTTGCTGTGCAGCAATTACTTCATCAGTAATGGGAAGTACACCATAATCGCGCCGCTTTTCTGCTACTTCTAAAACCTCAGCATCAATACCCAATGAAGGCGAGAGAAATTTAGCAACTTCCGCAGGATTATTCTTTGCCCAGTCGCTAGTCTTTTTCACCTCATCTAGAACTATTTTTAAAGTATCTGCATGGGCTTCGCTAAAAGACTTAGCAGCCAAATAATAACCACGATTGGGGGCTAATCCTGTAGCATCGGTTAGGGTGCGTGCCCCTGTTGCTTTCTCTGCTAAAGCTAAGTACGGGTCCCAAATTGCCCAAGCATCAACATTCTTACCTTCAAAAGCCGCACGCGCATCCGCAGGCTGGAGAAGCGCTGGTTGGATGTCGCTATACTTTAGTCCGGCTTTTTCCAGGGCTTTCACTACTAAGTAGTTAGTGTTGGAACCTTTAGCGAAGGCAACTTTTTTACCTTTGAGGTCGGCTACTGTTTTAATCGGTGAATCTTTGTGAACAACGATAGCTTCCGCTTTCGGACTCCAAGGATCGTAGGCAACATACACTAAAGGCGTACCTGCGGCTTGGGCAAATATCGGTGGTGATTCCCCGGTATAGCCAAAGTCAATACTCCCAGCGTTGATAGCTTCTAACATTGGGGGGCCTGATGGAAATTCAGCCCAGGTGACAGAAGCACCAGAGGAAGCCAAAGCTTTTTCTAAGTCTCCTCTTGCTTTCAATGCACTTAAAATAGTTCCCGCTTTTTGAAAGCCGATCCGAACCGCAGTACTGCTGACTGCTGCACTCTGAGTAGGTGTAGCTGTTGTCTGGGTGGTTGCTGCGCGATCGCTGATGTTTGAAGCACAAGCCGAAACAAATAGAACCAAGCCGAGTCCGGCTGCAAACAGCAGGGCATAAATGCGGATTCTTCGTTGCTGAAACCTTTGGAGAAAGCCGAGCAAAATGTTTAAAAATCGAGATTGAAAAAACTTGGACAACATAAATACTCTGCTTTTAATGGTAAACACCTATGAAACGCCTAAAAAATACAGTAAACCGATAATGTAAGCGTAGTTAAGTGATAAAAATATCACCTAATAACAAACAGTCTCTAAATAATTACTTAGAAACCGAGGAAACTATGGCTTGTGAAAGCAAGCAATAAAACTATTTCAAATAATACTACTGTAGATTTATCAAATTACAGTAAATTGAGTTAAAATTATCAGGAATTGATGAGATCGAACGATCGGCTGGCAATGACGGATCGCATTCTGCAACAACAAATTGCCTATTATAGTGCTAGAGCCAACGAATATGATGAGTGGTTCTATCGCCTTGGTCGTTACGATCGCTGTGAGGAACTCAACCAGCGTTGGTTTCAAGAAATTGATATTGTTAAACAGGCTGTACAACAAATTGGACAAGCCGAGGAAATTTTAGAGCTAGCCAGCGGTACGGGAATTTGGACACAAGAACTTTTAAAAATTGGCAATAAAATTACTGCAATTGATGCTTCAGAAGAAGTCATCAAAGTTAATCGCAGCAAGTTAAATTCACCCAATGTAAAATATCACCAAATTGATTTATTTACTTGGGAACCTGATGCTGAATACGATCTAGTTTTTTTCTCCTTCTGGCTATCTCATGTTCCACCAGAATTACTGGACTCATTTTTACTAAAAGTCTATCAATCTGTGCGTGTCGGTGGCAAACTATTTATTGTTGACTCGCGCTTTGAACCAACATCTACAGCTAATAACCATATTCTTCATGACGACGGTAATATATATAAAAGTCGTAAGTTAAATAACGGTCAAGAATTTCAAATTGTCAAAGTTTTTTATCAGCCTGATGAACTACAAAATAAACTAACGCAAGTTGGTTTTCAGGCTGATGTCAAAGTAACAGAGCATTATTTTATCTATGTAAATGCTACAAAACTCTAAAATTCAGAATTCAGGAGCCAGAACGAGCGCATGACTTCTGTGCATCCTTGCTAATTGATTCTGACTTCTGTGTTCTTTATTCTTCTTCAATTTATCCTTCTAGCAAAATTTTCTCTAATTTGATCGCGAATGACAACTGAACTTGATTATTATTTCGACAGCAATACATATACCGAGAATTTACCAGCATCGCCAGAGGAAATTAACGATCCAATTATGGACTCTGTGCGCGCGCTATTGCTTGGTATTGGTGAAAATCCCGAACGTGAAGGACTATTAAAAACAGATAAGCGAGTCGCACAGGCTATGCGGTTTCTTACTAGTGGATATCACCAATCTTTAGAAGCAATTATTAACGGAGCCATCTTTGATGAAGGCCATAATGAGATGGTATTAGTTCGAGATATTGATATTTTTAGCTTGTGCGAACACCATATTTTGCCGTTTATGGGTAAAGCACATATTGCTTATATCCCCAACCAAAAAGTTGTCGGACTGAGTAAACTTGCTCGCATTGTGGAAATGTATTCTCGTCGCTTGCAAGTACAAGAGAGGTTAACTAAACAAATAGCTGAAGCCATTCAAACTATACTTCAACCTCAGGGTGTTGCTGTTGTCATTGAAGCTACTCATATGTGTATGGTGATGCGGGGTGTACAAAAACCTAGTTCTTGGACTGTCACCAGTGCTTTGTTAGGAGTGTTTCAAGAAAACCAAAAAACTCGTGAAGAATTATTCAGTTTAATTGGACATAAAGCTGAGTTATTTTAGCCTCATCAAAATTTAGGCGATCGCAATTTTATCAACATTCTTTAACTACTAAATAGTCATTAAGCTTTTCTTAGATGCGCGATCGCGCATCTTTTTTTTGCTTGGAGTAGAGGAATCGTCCAGAGTTAACGTTGCTCAGAGCGACTGTAAATTATCACAAAGATAAATTAACTCACCCATTTGGGTGAGTAATAAATCAACCGATCTGATGACCTAAGAGTAGGAGGTTGAGATTGGTAAAAAATCAGATTCTATTAATAACGAAGATTAATCGCATCTAATTCTAACTCAGGACAGCTTTATGAAACTCACCAACTCGATTAATTCTACACATATTTTTCCTGATATAGGAATCATTAATACTAAGACAGTAGTTAACACCATCACTAGTACATCAATAAAAACTCTCAAATCTAAGCCTAAAGAGGGTCATTCCCTAGATATTAGTTACCTCAAAAGTTTTGATACTGCTGTTTTGGCTTATCACATAATGGGTTTTGCCAACTTCTAAATAGAACTAATTACCTAAATCTTGAGGATAAATTTATGCAATTCGCAAACTTGATTAATTCTGCACTTCTTGTTGCTTCTATTACTCTTCTACCTGGAATCGGTCACTCTCAAACAACCACTAACACCAGCGATAGAGTTAATACATCTATTAACTCTAACAATTTACCTAGTCATTCTACCAATATCAGTTATCTAAAACCTTTTGATACTGCCTTTTTAGCTTATCAAGGTGAGCTAAAACAGCAAGGTATTTCCAGCGGGGCTACTTTGATATCTGATTACCAAACAGGAAAAGTGACTGCTGTAGATGTTGTCAAGGCTGCTATCAATGCTAAAAAATTACCCTCACAAGTCTTAAACGATTCAGATTACCTCAGTTCTGTTAAGTCCCAGTTAACATCATTAGCTGCTCAGTTATCTTATTAAATACAGCTTTGCCCAAGTTCGTTATGGATTTATACAATGCTGTATTATAGCTGCAATAGTTTGATAGAGAAATCCTTGTTAAGCAAGGAAGCTGCTTTTCTTCCTTTGAATCTTTATCACACCAACAATTACAAAACCTCTCCTAGTTTGGAGGGGTTTTTATTTGGGTAGGATATTTTTCGTTTTTCTCAAGTACAAAGACTTCTCGAAAAATCTTTAAAATAGAAAATTTAGGTACGTTAGCTGACTCAATTCACAACTTCTAGAAGTGATTGTAATTTTAGTAATCTTTCTCCTGCTTTTGTTAAAGTTTCTGGCTTCTTACTAAAACAAAATCTGATGTAATTTTTTCCAGCCTCAGATTGAGAGAAAAAGCTAGATGCAGGAACCACAGCAACACCCATTTCTTTAATTAAATATGTAGCGAATTCCACATCACTTTGATAACCAAACTTGGAAATATCTGCAAATATATAGTAAGCTCCTTTAGGCACAAAATAAGGAATTCCCACTGTATCTAAAATTTGTATGATGTGATTTCGCTTTTGCTGATAAAGCTTGGCTAATTCTTCGTAGTAGCTAACAGGAAGTTGCATTGCTGCAACACCAGCCCTTTGCAGAGGTGCAGGTGCGCCAACGGTGAGAAAATCATGAACTTTCCGAATTGCTCCTGTTAATTCTGGATTAGATAAAATATAGCCGACTCGCCAACCAGTTACACTATAAGTTTTAGAAAGACCGTTAATAGTAACTGTTCGTTCTGCCATTCCTGGTAGAGTTGCCATTGCAATATGTTTTGTGCCGTCATAAAGGATGTGTTCGTAAATTTCGTCTGTGAATACCAACACATCCCACTTTTGACAAAGTTCGGCAATTAAATTTAATTCTTCACGAGTAAATACTTTACCTGTTGGATTATGGGGAGTATTAATAATAATCGCTTTTGTATGTTCGTTAAATGCCTGACGTAGTTCTGCTTCGTCAAATGTCCACTCAGGGGGATGCAAAGATACATAACGAGGCGTTGCGCTGGCTAAAATCGCATCGGGGCCATAGTTTTCGTAATAAGGCTCAAATACGATGACTTCATCACCAGGATTGAGAGTAGCCAGCATCACCGCAGCCATTGCTTCTGTTGAACCACAGGTGACAGTGATTTGTCTTTCAGGATCGATATCTAAACCTAAATACCATTTAACTTTATTTGCGATCGCGTGACGAAATGCTTTATCGCCCCAAGTAATAGCATATTGATTAATATCTTCTGTAATTGCCTCACAAGCTGCCCGTTTTAACTCAGGTGGACAAGGAAAATCAGGAAACCCCTGCGCTAAATTCACTGCACCATACTGTAATGCAACTCTCGTCATTTCACGAATGACTGACTCTGTGAATTGGTTCGCCTTATCTGAAATTCTTTGCTTTCCTACCGGAGTCACGTCTATTCCTCTCGATAATTTACAAAATACTTAAAATCTATAAACTTAAAGTATATTTTACTCCTCATTAGCTATTAAGAACTTCCGAATCAAAAATTTAGTTGCTTTGTCTTTCCATATCGCCTGAGTTATACTTTTTTGGCAATTAAGAAAAGTAGCAGTTTGGCGGATCTTCCCAAACTGCTACTAGGAGCAGAAAAACTCAAAATTCTTCTTTGGTAGCGGTAGAATTATACAGACGGATACTGAGTTTTTAGCTTGTCAAATTCCCAACTTCTTCAACAAATTGAGAATATCAACTTATTAAAACGGACGACTTCCAGCTAAACTTACACGCTTCATTACCCGTCGTTCATTGGGATCGAAAGCTTGTCGGTGATGCAAAGTCGCTTGATTGTCCCAGTAAACAATGTCACCCACAGACCATTTATGTTGGTAGTAAAACTGTGGTTGGTTGAGATGTTCGCGCAATTGTGCAATTAATTCTGCACCCTCTTGAGGCTCTAAACCAACAACTTCTACTTCTGTTTCTTGTCCGAGATATAAAATCTTTTTACCGCTTTCTGGATGAGTGCGTACCAGAGGATGAGGAAAAACAGGACTAATTAGAGGAATACTCTTATCGAGACGGTAATTAGAACGAGGCGCGTTGCGGTCTCTCAAAAACGGATTATAAGTAATCAATTGCAAGTCTGCAATTCGCTTTTTGGTGAACTCATCTAACGCCTCATAAGCCAAATTCAGATTTAACCAAGAAGTATCTCCACCTTGAGAAGGTACTTCTAAAGCATAGAGTAAGGAGCCACTAGAGGGATAAGGAGTCCAATGGTGGTCGGAAT
Organism: Calothrix sp. NIES-2098; assembly: GCF_963875125.1. Lineage (NCBI taxonomy): Bacteria > Bacillati > Cyanobacteriota > Cyanophyceae > Nostocales > Calotrichaceae > Calothrix > Calothrix sp. NIES-2098. The sequence continues at coordinate 3,937,137 of NZ_CAWNKJ010000001.1, read as the reverse complement.
GGAAAGTTAATTCACCAGTACCCGTATAACCACCATCGACATTAGAAACAGGAATAATTACTGGTGTCACGCCTGTTTCTGAAGCTAATACTGGGATATCTTCTGGTGGTACAAATAGCGAGCCAAAGTAGAATGCAAAATTCAAAAATTGCTCATCAGTCAGTCGTTGATTTTTGAATATGAGAATATGGTAATTGCGCAATGCCTGTTTAAGTTGCAAAATTACTTCAGGTGCAATAGCTTGACTAGCATCGAGTCCTGTAACCACTGCGCCTAGAGGTGCATCTAAAGGAGTAATTTGAACTTCTGTTAATGTTAATGTGGGCATACTTCTGGTTACTGTTTAGCTAAAACATCCTGGGGTGTAATTTTGGTATACTCTTCAGGTTTCAAAAATCCATCTCTGACATTCACTTTTTTAGGTATCAGTCCCAAGCTATACCACTTATCTGCTACTTGTTGTTGCTTGGTGATGATTTTCTCGGTAATTGGTTCTAAGGCAAAATCATATTTACCGTGCATAGCTTCTAATGTTGGTACATCCAGTTGCGTTACAGGCGCGAGTAATTCGGCAATTTCTTTTGGATGTTGTTTAGACCAAATTTGTGCTTTTTGTAGTTCCTCCAAAAAGACTTTAATCACTTCTGGATTTTCTTGATAGAATTTGCGGGTTGTAGAGTAAAAGTTGTTAGTATCCCGCAATCCATTACCACCATCTAACAAAACACGACCGACTTTATTCTGGACATTTCTCGTGACAAAAGGCTCCCAGATAAACCAAGCATCAACTTTGCCTTGGTTAAATGCTCCATTCGCATCTGGAGGTGGGAGAAAAACAGACTGTACATCACTAAGCTTCAACCCTTCTTTTTCTAAAGCCCTAACTAACAGGTAATGACCAATAGATGCTTTTTGAAAAGCAACTTTTTTACCTTTTAAGTCTTTAATACTTTTAACAGTCGAGTTGTTAGGAACTAAAAGCGAAACTGCTCTACCATCGCTAGAATTAGCCGCTAAATACACCAAAGGCGTTCCGGCTGCTTGAGCAAATACAGGGGGTGATTCTGCTGTGGAAGCGATATCCAGACCGTTGGCATTTAATGCTTCTAATTGTTGTGGCCCCGCAGCGAATTCAGGCCATTCAAGCTTATAACCAAGTTCTGCTAATCTTTTTTCTAGATTGCCTTGTTTTTCTAGAACCGCTAAGGCAGTCAGTTGTTTAGAACGTACGATTCTAATTAGTTTCTGACCGCTACTAGCTGTAGATGTACTAGCCGTGTTGGTTGTATTAGTTGTATTAGATGAAGAGGAATCTGCTTGTTTTTGAGTGTTTTTATCAGGCGTACTGCAACTCAATAGTGTTGTCGATAACACTAAGCTATAACCAAGAGCAAATAACGCTGAACGCCGAGTAATGCGTCCGCGTTTCCAGGATTGGAATTTATCTTTCAGATTTTGCATTAATTGTTTAACCTCTACTTTTGAAACGATTGTCAAAAACCAAATTAGAGAGTTTCAAATACCCTAAACTAACAATTTAGAGTATTTAAAAATATTTTTGTAATTCTGATTTTAGATTTCATACGATGTTGTTAAGCCTCAGCTAAAAGCACTATAAAAAAGTCTTAGATATTGATGTAATAGAATATTGTTTTGAATAAAATAAATATAAATATATATAGCGATCGCTCAATTCAAAATTGAAAAATTAAGGTGGACGAAACCACCTTAAGATATATGAATGAGAGGTTTACTGTGGGAGAAACTTGTGTTTGACAAATATTGTTAATTCTTGATTCATTGCTATGTAAAGTTTAGGATGGCAAAGGAGTTAGGAAATGGGAGGAAGAAAAATGTTGCTCTTTATCAGAGAAACAAATTCTCTTCCCTAATGCCATGTATTTTGAAGTTTGCTAAGTAGTAAAGACTAACTTTTTTCAAAACTATTTGAGGGAAGGGAAGCGCTACGTTAGTCGCCTGAGAACTAGGGATTTACGCAACGCTTCACTAGCGGAGGCAAAGTGACTATACAGGTGTGCGGGTAATCAACGATTAAGCAGTGTATTGTCTAACTCATAGGATAAGAGTAGGCATTAACTACAAAATACTATAACTTGGTAGGTATTTAGTAGTTTATTTCTAGTAGTTTCACATAGCTAGGTAAAAAAGGCAAGTATATTTTTATAAAAAAAGTCAAAAAATGTGTTGATAACTACACTATTTCGCTCTTATATAAAAAGCGATCGCGTTATTCACTCTGTCTTGAGAGTAATATCTTCGCTAAAAAAAGAGGATGAACAGAAGAAGAATATAGCCCCAAATATTGATGGAGATTTCTCCCAACTGTTCCCTCTTAACCTAATGGCAATTAAATAGTGACTTTTGTGCCATCAAATTTGGTGAAGCTGAAACCTTCAAATTGTTCGCGGAAAGTTAGTTTTTCATCTCTGAGAATACCAATTGCGATCGCTTCCCCAAGTGCTAACGACGCGGCTGCATCCGTGCGCCAATGAATTCCCGCGCTATCACGACCCAAGCCAATATTAGCCGCCAGTTTGTTCAATTCCCCACCTACAGTTAACGGCGGGCCTTGATAGGGAATTAACTTAGTAGGATCTTGAGGATCGGGTATGACTGGATTGGGAATGACATAATTCTCATCAAATAGCGCCTTCAAAATTGTGACGCTAGCACCCGCCGACACCGAAGCACCCCCTGGATAAGAAGAATGGAACGGTGCGCCTTCTGGAAAAGCTTGTGGCAGCAAATAGGATTTGTATTTGCTATAGATGCGATCGAGGGCTTCTGATTTGAATACCTCAGGGTTAATCGGATAGTTCGTTTTATTTACCTTATTGTTGTGAACCAAACCACCATAAGCCTCTGCCCGCAAACGACGGTGAACATAGTACTTCTGCCAATAAGCTGCTCTAATTGCGTGTGGACTAACCCAACCGATGAGAGATTGTGCATACCCTGGGCCAAATGTCCCCGAACCACCGACTTGAGTCTTCGACTTGTTATAAGGATTGCTGGGATTGTAGGGCGAACCAACCCCACCAGCTAGAGGATTATCGCTAGATGGCTTGGCGAGGAGAATTAAAGCAGCATTTGTATAGACTGGTGGTGGCGTGTGGGCAATCTCTGATTGGTCGCGCCCATTGATAAAGTAGCGTCGGGTTGAGTCAAACTTAATCGTTCTACCAGAATCGCCACCATTTTGTACTAGCAGCCATTCCTCATAGTTAGTTTGGAAACTGTTTTCGGGAATAGCTAGGGGAACGCGGTTCAGCTGAGGATAATTATGCGTTCCTGCTGGTACAGGACGCAGTAAAAACTGGGAAACATAAGGGCCTACATCTACCCCTGGTAGTGTGTGGTAAGTCGTTCGACCAGAGGCATCAACGTAAATCGCAGTACCGCGAAATAATAGTTCTGGTGTCACCTTGCCATTCTGCTTCGGCCCTTTAAATGCTGACAACCGATTCAAATCCTTAACAGCTGCCAGAATCAGGGGGTTTGTTGTATCATTACGGAACTCGCTAAAGGGTATATCTTGCAAGAGTTGTTGCCAAGCAATTTCTAGGAATTCCGCAGCTTGTTCTGCACTATCGAGAGTGGGTGGTACTGGAATCGCCAATTGGCAAGTATTTACCCCACTCAAGCTAATTGCTAATGGTGTTAGCGGTTGTACTAGCTTGCGTTTACCACCCAAAACGATTTTTTCATACTCATTGGGATCGCCGGAGTTTAAAGCATTAATAAAAGATTGATAAGCTTTCAGATCTACTTCACCCAGTTGATTATGGGGTAATCCGCGTGTATCTGTAGCAATTTTATTCGCATATTTCGCCTCATCCCCGTTAGTCGGATGGGGAGGAATGGGAATTTCCCGATTTTTCTTAGCTGCTGTTGTACGTACCTGAAAAGCTTTCTCGCGTAAATTATTATGGTCGGACTTGCCCCCAACTTCCTTGGCCTGGACAATATTTTCTCCCTTTTTAGAGGCTAGAGGGGAACCCAAAACCCCTGCAACTACACTAGCTGTAGTAAACAAACCAGCACGGCCGAGAAAAGACCGCCTACTAGCACCACCAAGCAAAAAGCGTCGGGGTCGCTTTGGTTGCGTTGTTTGTTCGGAACTTTTTTGAGAATTGGGATCTACTGACATGGGATGTTCTCCACTGCACTGGCAAAGAATCAAATCAAAAAATTCGTAGTCAGCACTTTAGCGCTGTTTTTCAAAATGCGATCGCCTGAATATGATTTCTAGTAAGGTGGGCATTGCCTAGGCTGTTGACTTTGATGGAATTTCGGCGTTTTTTGTTCATACTATTTTTGTCTGGTGTCATTGCGAGCGAAGCGACGCAATCGCAATTATTATGGGATTGCTTCGTCGTTCCTCCTCGCAATGACGACACAGATTTTGCATGAACTTTTCTCGACCAAAAAGGCACAGAGTTAACACCCTAGGCATTGCCCACCCGACTCGGAGATTTTTACAGAAATTAAATTGAATTCCTAGAATTAAATTTTGGGTGAAAAAGCTGCATATTGCTCTGGAGATAGCATTGCTTGTTTCACATCAATTTGTTTAGGAATCAGTTTTAGCTCATAAAATTTATCAGCCACTTTCTGCTGTAAAGAAATTAAATTGCTATCAATTGGTACAATACCAAATTTTCTTCTCTTGGTTGCTGTTTTCATTGTTTCTAAATCAATGCCTAACACTGGTGAAAGTGTAGCTGCTACCTCATCTCGATGTTGATTGGACCATTCTTCCAGAGCTTTGATTTCTTCTAATATCGCCTTAATTGTTTCTGGATTCTCGGTAGCAAACTTACGGCTAGCTAAATAATATCCACCTTGTTTATTAACTTCTGTGCCATCAATTAATACACGAGCATTGATAGCTTTTTGTGCGGCTGCATAAAATGGGTCCCAAATTACCCAAGCATCTAAACTACCTTTAACTAATGCAGCACGTGCATCGGCAGGTGGAAGATAAATTGGTTGAATATCACTGTATTGCAAGCCAAATTTTTCTAAAACTTGCAATAGTAGATAATGAGCGCTAGAGCCTTTTTGAAAAGCGATTTTTTTACCTTTTAAGTCAGTTACACTTTTAATCGGAGAATCTGGAGGAACAAGAATCGCTTGACCCGCAGGACTAGGAGCAATTCCAGCAATATAAGTTAATGAAGCTCCCGCAGCTTGGGCAAAAATTGGCGGAGATTCTCCGGTATGTCCAAAGTCAATACTACCAACATTCATTGCTTCTAAAAGCTGCGGCCCTGCTGGGAATTCTATCCACTCAACAGAGACACCTTGAGGTTGCAAACGCTTTTCTAATATGCCTTTACTCTTGATCAGAATTGCCGATTTTTGATAGCCAAACTTGACTACTGATGCTTTAGCTTGATTGGAATTATTAGCAGAACTAGCAGTAGTATTATTGGGATTATTGGCTGTGCAAGCTGCAAATAATAAACTGAGACATAATCCAGTAATGAAAGCCCCAGCAACAGGAAAAGGTATAACAGAGAAGAACCTTTTGTACAGCACAAGTTGATAAACTCTAAATTTCTGCAATGCTGCAAAAAATTTTTGAAGAATAGAATTAATCATTGAATTGACGCCTTCGACTGATTCATTAACAGCAAATTACTCAATTTTTCTTAGCCTAGAAAGTAAAGCTTGTGCGGAGAACGCCAACCCAGATTGGATCGTTTGAATCATTATGTTCTGGTTGGGTAATCAGGTAAAAAATTGGAGTAACGCTAATGTTATCGTTCACCCGAAAACGGTAAAAAGTTTCAAAATGCAAAGATGTATCGGGATCTTCTCGTCGTTGTCCGGCTTGTACAAAGTCGTTACTAGTAACTTTGGGTGGGATTCCTACAGTAAATCCGCCCACATTACCTTTGTGAAATAAGTCTGGAAAACCAAAAGTCAGAGCAGCATTAATAATTGTGGCATCGTTTTCTGCACCTACTTCTTGATGAGCCAAGGTATAACCAAACCAACCACCGAAATTAAAGCGCTGGCTAACTCGCCAATTGAATTGCAAGCCAAAGTTATCGGATGAGGTAGCAAGTTGTCCGAAAGGATTTCTGGCAAAAGCGCTACCTGTACCACCAGTCAAGTTATTACCGGAGTTGGTAGGAAAGTATTTGCGAGTATAGGTCAGACCTAAATCAAATTGTTTACTAGGTGAGAAGGTGATCTGGGCGAGAGAAGCTTGAGAACTATCATTAAAAACTCCATTTTCTGGGCGATTAGCAAAGAAGCTATCTGCTATGTAACCTAAATGGATTTGCAGTTTATCGTTAAATTTGTAGGCAAAAGCCGCGCCTGCACCATCAAATCCAGGGCGGTACACAGTAGGGTTAAACTGTCCAAATCGGGAAAACCCACCTTGTAGCGGATTACCATTTAAGGCGTTGAGTGTGGGAACCCAAAGAGGGAAGTTAATTGTTCTAGGGCCGATCCAAACAGTGGCTTTTTTGCCTAGGGGGAAGCGATAGTAGAGGTTTGCCAGATACAAGCTATTTTGTGCGAAATTAGCAGAACCATCCAAGGCAAAACGGGTCATATGAGTTCCCGTACTGGCTGCTAAGTTAGGCATATTCTCTGCTTGTAAGGCTGTGACCAGTTGGTCTTTACCAGTAAAACTTGTTTGTAAGGAAAGCCTAGCGCGATAACCAAAAGTTGCATTGCTATTATCTGTTGTGTCATCAGCAGCAGTATTATTAGCGCGATCGCCAATAGCATCAGACACTACAAATATGGCATCGCCTACCAATTTCGTTGTGGTGGAAAATTGATTGGCTTCAACTTCTGCGCTTCTAGCCTCTAAACTATCTAATCTTCCGCGTAACTGGGCAAGTTCTTGGCTAAATTCTTCTGTTAGGCGTTGTAGGGTTTCTAAATCTTGTTTTGTCGCTAGATCTGATGTTGAGCTTGCAATCAATTTTGAGACTTGATCTAAGCAGGAACTTAACCCAGCTGCAAATTCGTAGCGCGTTAAGGCACGATTACCGCGATATTGTTTGTCAGGATAGCCGACAATACAGCCGTATCTCTCTACTAAGGATTGCAGTGCTTGAAATGCCCAATCTGTTGGCTGTACATCTGAAAGTTCCGATACTGATGTTACTGGTGCATCAATTGTTGTTGGTTGTGGAGTGGCTTGCGCGATCGCACCCTTGGCTGAGACAGGAGTATCTGCTGTTAAATCAGCCCCAACCACAGTTTTGTCCGAAGGCGATAAAGTATGTGATGAAGTTTCAGTTTCTGGTTGTGCAGGTACTACTTGCGCAAAAGCTTTCGCGTTAGTCGCTAATAAAAGCAGCACTACAAACGTTGGTAAGGTCAGCAATAAATTCTCGAAATTCTTTTTCATTTTGATAGGACACACAATTTCGGTCTAGGACAAATCTTCTGCAATTTCGTAAGCATCAGCCAGATGACATCAGCCTTTTTAAAGTTTTGGAAATTTTCTACCGCTAACGAAATGAATGCTTCAAGATAGCGTTTGAATAGGTGTGAGGACTCCAGTTTGTTTATCTAGGAGTTCCGCAACATATCTTTATTTTTTCTCTTGTAGTTACAAAATCAGTAAGAGAAATTTACTCTGTATGAGGGATGCAACTATCTTATTTAGCTATTCTCCGGTAATCCAGTAGAATTTTAGTAGTTTAATCTTACTAGATACCAGTATTTCAGAAAAACTGTAGAGATGGAGTATTTTTAGCTACACAATATCTAATATTTGAAAATTGAAAAATAAACTTGTGTCAATGATTATTGTCTGGTAATATACGAATTTTAAATATTAACTACGATAAATACATAGATTTTTTGTATTTTATTTAGATTTGGCGTTATGCTACTTTAATATTTGCCAAAGTAATTAAGAAAATTAGTTCTAGAACTATGAAGTACAACCAACTTGGCGACAGTGACTTAAAGGTTTCAGAAATTTGTCTAGGAACCATGACTTATGGGCACCAAAATACTATTGAAGAAGCCCATCAACAGTTAGATTATGCGATCGCCCAAGGAGTTAATTTCATTGATACTGCGGAAATGTACCCAGTACCGCCTCGCGGTGAAACTCAAGGAAAAACCGAAGCTTACATTGGTGAATGGTTGAAAAAACAGCAGCGCGATCGGCTGATAGTAGCGACAAAAATTGCTGGGCCTGGTCGTCCATTTAATTGGCTGCGGGGAGGAAATATTAAGATTGACCGCAATAATATTCAGCAGGCGGTAGATGATAGTCTCAGGCGATTGCAAACAGATTATATCGATCTGTACCAAATTCACTGGCCCGATCGCTATGTTCCCACTTTTGGACAGACAGAGTATAAACCAGAGTTAGAAAGGGAAACTATAGCGATTTCAGAACAGTTAGCAGCTTTTGCAGAAGTAATCAAAGCTGGTAAAGTTCGTTATGTGGGTTTGAGTAATGAAACTCCTTGGGGTGTAACTAAGTTTGTTCATGTTGCCAAAAAGCTAGGATTACCTAAAGTTATCTCAATTCAAAATGCATATAATTTGCTAAATCGCGTGTTTGATTCGGCTTTAGCAGAAGTTTCTCACTACACCAATGTTGGCTTACTCGCTTACAGTCCTTTAGGATTTGGTTTGTTAACTGGAAAGTACACAGAAGGTGAAAAACCAGAAAATACAAGATTGAGCTTATTTCCAGGTTTTGGACAACGTTATCTCAAACAAAATGTGAATGAAGCTGTAGCCGCCTATGTAGAAATTGCGAAAAAACATAATTTGCAGCCTACTCAATTAGCTTTGGCTTTTGTTCGCAGTCGATGGTTTGTTAGCAGCACGATTATTGGTGCTACATCCTTACAACAACTACAAGAAAATATTGACAGTGTGAATGTAGTTCTTAACCCAGAGATTTTAGCAGAGTTAGATGCAGTTCATACACGTTATCCAAATCCAGCACCATAATTAATTATGTTGTTAACAGCTTGAATAGTTTGTAGGGTGGGCATTGCCCACCGAAACACAAATATGTAGGCTAAAGAGATTTTTCCACCTGCAATATGTTGTTATTTTTTATAAAAATTCACAAATTAAAAGATATAAATCTTAGGTAAAGCAATACAGTTAGAAAAATCAAAATTTACCTAAAATACTTTAATTTAAGCTGCAATACTCGCATATAAATGCCAAAAAAGCAAGCCTTTAACGATGATTTTTAAGTTTTATCAAAACTCCCCTTGATTTTACAAAAAAATTATGCAAGGCTTAATTGTAAGCAAAATACTTTAACTTGACCAATAAACCGTATTTTATTGGTACTGTAGATGCCAGCCCAAGTAGGATATGCATCGATTAACTGTTGTGACGATCGTCATTGCAGTTGGCATTATTATCCAAGTTTTTGTTTAATACCTAAACTCAAATATTGAGGCGAGGAATTCAATGAGTAGTTACCATTGGCGATCGCAGAATTCATCTACTATCGATATTGATGTCGATCCCAACTTACAGACAGATGTTCTCGTGATTGGCGGTGGCCCGGCTGGTACTTGGGCTGCTTGGAGTGCGGCATCTAGCGGTGCAGAAGTGGTTTTGGTTGATAAAGGCTACTGTGGTACGAGTGGCTGTGCCGCAGCATCGGGTAATGGTGTATGGTATGTACCACCAAATCCAGAAGCGAGAGAAGCTGCAATGTCCAGTCGGGAAGCTTTGGGAGGATTTCTATCCAACCGCGACTGGATGCAGCAGGTATTAAATCAGACATATGCCAACGTCAACCTTTTAGCAGAATGGGGCTATCCTTTTCCTGTTGATGAAGAAGGAAAACCCTATCGCCGCAGTTTGCAAGGGCCTGAATATATGCGCCTGATGCGGAAGCAAATCAAACGGGCGGGGGTAACAATTTTAGATAATAGTCCTGCCTTGCAACTGTTGGTAGACGCAGAAGGTGCTGTTGCTGGGGCAACAGGCGTAAATCGTCAGACGGGCAAGCAATGGGTTGTACGTGCTAATTCAGTAATTATTGCAACTGGTGGGTGTGCTTTTTTAAGTAAAGCACTAGGTTGCAATGTTTTAACTGGGGATGGATACCTCATGGCAGCAGAGGCGGGCGCAGAGATGTCAGGGATGGAGTTTTCTAACGCATACGGCATCTCTCCTGCTTTTTCCTCAGTCACCAAAACTTTATTTTACAATTGGGCAACTTTTACATACGAAGACGGCACACCTATACCTGGCGCGGGTTCGCAAAGAGGGCGTTCAATAATTGCTCAAACTCTGTTGACACAACCAGTCTATGCCATCTTGGATCGAGCAACACAAGATATGCAGGCACATATGCGCAAAGCACAGCCTAATTTCTTCTTGCCATTCGATCGCGCAGGTATCGATCCTTTTAGCCAACGCTTCCCTGTCACCTTGCGTTTAGAAGGTACAGTACGCGGTACGGGTGGGATTCGGATTGTTGATTCTACTTGCGCTGCATCAGTTCCAGGGCTTTATGCAGCTGGTGATGCTGCTACCAGAGAATTAATTTGTGGTGGCTTTACTGGTGGTGGTAGTCATAATGCAGCATGGGCGATATCTTCCGGTTACTGGGCGGGTAAATCTGCGGCTGAGTACGCCCGGAATTTGGGAGAGTGGGGTAAGCAACGCCCTGTAGAAGCAGTTGGCGAAGCAGGATTGACAAATGGTAGTAAACATCAGATTAAAGCTGAAGAAGTCATCCAAGCAACCCAGGCGGAAGTTTTTCCCTACGATCGCAATTATTTCCGTAACGCACAAGGTTTGACTGAATCATTGCAGAGATTAGATAACCTCTGGAAAGAGATTCGTTCTAGTCAAGCTGCGGATTCTCAAATTCTTCAGGTGCGAGAAGCTGCTGCAATGGTGGCTACAGCTAGATGGATGTATAGCAGTGCTTTGGAACGGAAAGAAAGTCGCGGGATGCACAAGCATCAAGATTATCCAGAGATGGATGCTAACCAGCAACATTATTTAGTTAGTGGTGGTTTGGATCGAGTCTGGGTGAGAAGTGAGGGATTAGGGATAAAGAGAGAATTGGTTAGTGTGTCTTCCTAATTATTTTTTTTCTCACGCATAGACGCGTTCGCGAAGCGTTCTCGTAGAGTAGCGGCTTCCCGCAGGGTAGGCGCAAAGGCGCAAAGAAGAAGAGGTATTTTTAACAATGCGCCTCATTACCTAATCTAAAATTCAAAATCTAAAATTGTTTGACATGATTGAGTTAGTAAGCGCGTCACGGTGCATTCAATGTAATATTTGCGTTAATGTTTGCCCGACAAATGTGTTTGATAAAGTGCCAGATGCACCGCCTACTATTGCTAGGCAAAGTGATTGTCAAACCTGTTTCATGTGCGAATTGTACTGTCCGGTGGATGCTTTGTATGTAGCGCCACAAGTCGATCCTCTAGATTCAGTGGATGAAGAATTACTCAAACAGGCTGAACTTTTGGGTAGCTACCGCAGAAATGTTGGTTGGGGACGCGATCGCACTTCGTTAGCGAAAGAAGATTCCACCCACCAAATACTCAAGTTGTTGAAATAATAGCAATTCAAATCATGTTTGTGGCACATATATTGTTGTCATGGGTGGGGAAACACTGCCCATACAATCTATCTGTCGCCTTGGCGTTTTCTGTGTCTTTGCGTTTTGTTGACCATGCCTACTTCTATTCCGTCTTTGCCTAAACTATCAACGCTGGCTGTCTCTAGCTTGTTATTTCTCAGTACTGCTTGCAGTTCTCAGCAGACTGTTTCTCAAGCTGTACCCAATCCCACAACTACAGTTGCGGCTAAAACTACTACCTTACGTTTGGGTTTTATTAGTAACGGTAAGGTGAAAACGCCCACCGGGCCAGCAGGATGGGCAATACATCAAGGTAAACTCTTGCCAGAGTTACAGCAAATAGGAATTACAGAAATCAAGACGCTGAATTTTCCTAACGGCCCCAATCTGAATGAAGCCTTAGTTTCGGGGGCGGTGGATGTAGGGATTTACGGTGATACGCCTGCATTGGTTGGTAAAGCTAAGGGACTGCCTACGCGATTGATTGGGCAAGAACAAGTAGGGATGAATGCTTGGTTAGTAGCTAAGAAAAACGGCCCTCGTTCTATAGCCGAACTTAAAGGGCAGAAGGTAGCGACTTCCAAAGGTTCTTATATGCATCGCTATTTAATTGGATTGTTGCAAAAATCTGGAATTAGCGATCGCGTGACTGTTGTTCACTTACTACCAAGTGAAGCCCAAGCCGCATTAGAACGAGGTGATGTGGCTGCAATTGCTGCATCCACTGGTACGGGGCCGCTGTTAGAAGCAAAAGGGTATCCGGTAATTGATGAAGCGGTTAAACATCCAGATTTACCAGGTACAAGCGTCACTGTAGCTACAGAAGCTTTTCTGGCTAAACATCCAGATTTTCCTCAAAAATGGAATCAAATTAAACAAGCTGCTGTCAAAGATATTCAAGCAAACTCAGAAGCTTACTACAAATTTCATGCTGATGTTTCAGGATATCCTCTTGATGTAGTTAAAGCCTCTTTCCCTATTACTCAATTCCCAGTAGAACCTTTGCCAGATCGAGGAGTGCAACTTTTAGAAGGCACGAAAAAATTTTTAATCTCGCAGAAATTAGCTGAGTCTGATTTTAAATTGAATGATTGGTTTGTCACACAGTCAAAAAAATAACAATTCAAAATTAAAGGTATTTTCAGACTTTAGGCTGCGGTTTAAATAAGTGAAAATTGTTGTAATAGCGATCGCGTATTGCTCTATTACACTCAACATATTAAAGGAGTAGGGAATCGTGAAGCTAATTCTACCGATAGAAGTTGCTAATGAGATTCAGCCGCATCTACCTCAAGATACAAAATTTGTTAGGGCAGATGTTGATGGCAATATTGATGGCGATGCTACAGATGCAGAAGTATATTTTAGTTGGTTGTATTATATCAAACCGACAACTTTACAGAAGGTTTTAGAAGCAGCGCCTAAATTGCGTTGGCATCAAGCAACAAATGCAGGTGTAAATAACATCCTCACACCACAATATTTAGAACGGGAAATCATTTTGACAAATGGTGCGGGACTTCATGCAATTCCTATGGCCGAATTTGTCATTGGTTATATTTTATCTTACGCTAAGAATTTTCAGAAATTGTATGAGTTACAAGCTCAAAAAAGTTGGCAACGAGGTTTAAGAACTGAAGAACTGCAAGATAAAACATTATTAATTATTGGCGCGGGTGGAATTGGGCAAGAAATTGCCAAGCGCGCTAAAGGTTTTGGGTTAAATATTTATGGTAGTCGTCGTCATCCGCAACCATTACCCAACTTTGATAAAGTAGTGGGTGCTAATGAATGGAAACCACTTCTAAGCGAAGCTCATTATGTTGTAATTGCCACTCCTCTAACTAGAGAAACTAAGGGATTAATTGATGCAGAAGTCTTCAGTCTCATGCGTCCCGATGCGTATCTAATTAATATTGCACGTGGTGCGATTGTTGATGAACCCGCACTAATAGATGCGTTGCAAGCAGGTAAAATTGCTGGTGCAGCTTTAGATACAGTATTTACAGAACCGCTACCTCCAGAAAGTCCTTTGTGGACTCAACCGAATATTTTTATTACACCCCACTTTTCTGGACATTCTCCCAAAACCAAAGAGCGTGCGATCGCACTTTTTCTCGATAATTTTACACGCTATTACAACGGTCAACCTCTACGGAATGTCGTAGATAAGGATGCTGGTTATTAATAATAAATTTGTAGGGTGGGCATTGCCCACCCTACAATCTAATTTTGTTGCAGGAATTGTTTTAAATGCGGCTGATCTAAATTTAAACCAAGTTCCTGGGCTTTCAGTTTGATTTCTTCTGGTGTGAGTTGTTGTTGGCTAGCATTAGCAATTAAAGCGATGGCTGTTGCTCTTGCACCTGCTGCACAATGAACTAATATCGGTTTAGGTAAATTGTCTATTTCCCAAATTGCTTTTTCTACCAATTCTTGATTCGCTTGTGCAGGATTAATTGGGATGTTCGCATAATTTAATCCTGCTGCTTGGGCGTGCTGTTGTTCGTCATTGAAAAAACCTTGTTCGTCAGGAGAACGCAGATTTAAAACTGATTGAAATCCTTGCTTTGCAGCTTGCTGTAATTGTTCGGGAGTGATTTGTCCAGCAGAACTTAATTCCTCACTGACTTTTTTAAATGGAAGTGGGGCAAATCTAGCATAGCGTTCTAAATAGAATTTTGGGGAGTTGGCGATCGCTTTTACAGATTCCCGTTGACTTACCGCATCCCACCATTTTTGAATTCTCGTTAATTCCGCAGGTAATTTAAATCCGCGATACTGTTCAATTGCAGCCCAACGCTCAAACCAAGGATAGAATGTTAGGTCAACTAAGCTGATAGCTTCTCCAAACCAATAAGGGCCATTATCTGATAATTTTGCCAAAGCTTCGTTTTCAATAAAGCGTAAATGCTGTTCTAGTTCTTGAGCAGCTTCTTTTTGTTTTTGGGAATCTAAAGAACGCAACAAACTAGAGAAAGCTGGAACAAATCTAGTATTAGCAAAATCAATCCAAATTCTGGCTTGGGCTTTGCTAATAGCATCTTTAGGTAATAAAGATGGTTGAGGAAAGACTTCATCCAAATATTCATTAATAATTGCCGATTCCCAAACTCGCTCATTGCCATGTTTAATTACTGGCACTTTGCTATAAGGTGAAATATCTGTAAAATTGGCTGGCTTATTTTGCAAATCAATTTCTACTAAGTCAAAGTCAATACCTTTTTCTAAAAGTACTAACCGCGAACGATGGGCAAATGGGCAAACAACTGCACTGTAGATTGTAATCTCTGCCATATTTTACCTCTGCAATTTAGTAAAAGAGAGAAAAGGTAATGTCTCCCTTATCTCTCTTATTTTTATTCCGAATTAGCTTAACCAAGGTACTTCTTCCGGCGCATAACGAAAAGCGCGAAAGACTGAATTTTGTTCTCCCTTTGCTACTAATGCTGATTCACCAGGAGCATTTTGAGGCGCAAAGTAGGGATTAATATATTCCCAAACAACCTCTCCTGTTGCTGTGACTTCAAAAATTCGACCAAAAGCCCCCTCAGTAATTAAAGTATTACCATTAGGTAAGCGTTGCGCGCCGGAAATGTAAGAACTGAAAAAGTTATGTGGTGGGTTATCAGTGTATTGCCAAACTATCTCCTTTGTTTCTCGGTTCACTTCAATAACGCGGGAGAAATTCAAAGCTACTTTTTGTCGATGTGCGCCATTATCAAAAATTAGCAAGTTACCGTTAGGTAATTCATTAGGAAAATGTTGTTGAGCCAGAATATCATCTCCTAATTCCCAGATAATCTTTCCTGTTTGGCGTTCAACAATAACTACAGTTGAAATATTACGGAAACTTAAAATAATATTACCATCTGCAAGTTCTCCAACTGTGTTGCCATGTGTCCATTCATGACGTTGGTCTTGTTTGGTAATTACATATTTTTCAGGGTCGAGATGTTCGTATGCGTGCCAACTCCAAATTATTTCACCTTCTGGAGTGACTTCATGAATCACATCAGCATAGATATCACCATCTACTTCTGTACCAGGTACGCCACCTTTAATTTGAGGAACTAAAGATTTTGGTATCTTTTCTAAAGCTAATAAAATTGTGTTGCTATTACGCAACCGACGGCCATCATGATGGTGGTCTGGATGATGGTATTCCCAAACGATTTCGCCTTGCGGATCTACTTCTAAAACTACGCCACCTTTAAATAAAGACCATACAGGAAATCGTGGCGGAATTTCTGCTGTTTTACCGTTATAGAAGAGGTTGCCATTAGGTAATATATAGCCGTATAAACCTGGAGGATATGGTAGTTGCCATTCATGTACTACTTTTCCTTCCAAGTTAATTAAGTAGACTTCGCCTTTACCCGTTAGGGGTGTAAAAAGCGTGTATCCTAAAAAAGCTTTTTCAGGATTATATGCTTTTAAACCAGTACCCCGGCGACGAATTGTATTTTGCTCAACAAAAGTAGTTGCTATTGTCATAATTCTGCTTTATTTCACTTAAAGTACGTGGAAAGCGTACACGAGCGACTTTCCAAATCATATTTGCAGAATAAAATACTATAAATCGATAGATAAACAGTATTTAACAAAATCAACTTTTGATTATGACATACATATCTATAGATAGCAAGTCGATAAAAAATTATGAAAAGTACCTACAAATAGACAAAAAGTACACCTGAGTAAAGGTGTACTTTCAAAAGATCGCAAATTTGGTAATCAGATTTGTCTAGACTAATTGGTCAGTCAATTCTCTAGTAGTTGGGGTAAAATTGTAAACGAGCTACACCGAGAGATTGACCTTCTGTATTCTGGTTGGCGGGAGCAGCCTTGAGATGGAATAAATAAACCCCATCGTAATCAGGATTACGGTACGGCTTGAGTGCAATGGTTACTGTTTTCCCTGCTGGTAAAGGCTGCGCGAATTGAACTGTGACTGAACCGTCTTGATTTGGGTTCTTTACCAAGGAAACTGGGAGATTTTCGCCTGTGCGATCGCTGCTTCCGACAAAAGCGCTACTATGTTTAGCATCAAACTCTATATTTTCGCCGCCTTGAATCTGTGTCAGCGTCACTTGTTGTAGGGGTTTCGCCCCAGCAGGTATAGCGACGGTGAAATAATAAGTTGCTGCGCCAACACTCGTTTGATTATACGTAGTACTGGCATCAACGGCATAGGTTTTGGAAATAGGCAGCAGCAACATTCCAAAACTGAAAGCTAACACAGCTTTAGATAATCTAGAAATATTCTTCATGGCATTAACGGGATGGATAGTTTAATTAGGCTAAAAAATTGGCAATTCAATTACAAAAGCATCCTCAACTTTTAGCCAATTTCTGACTAAAAGCTGATGCCAATTTTATTGATTTGCCAGATGGCAGCAAAGGCATCAACAACGTCAGATTAATCTATCTGACGCGCGATGCTTTACTGAAGACTTCATCTTTTTCAGCCTAATTTTCGGACATGGCAAATATATTCTGGCTTAATTATTGATATTTTTACAAGGGCAATACATCAATAATTAAGGATTTTATTTCTAGCGATAACACCCCTAATCCTATGTGCATATAGGGCTATGAATCTAAGATATTTTTATCTGGTATTCAGGATATGCTCCATAGGCATCTTTGAAGGAAAATACAAACTATAATTTGTTTGAAACCGTGTTATATTGCTCGTATTTACACGATAAAACTAGACCAATAATAAAAGCAAATATTATTTATTTTGAAATCGATAAATTGAAGTTATGAAATTATCAATAGCAAATTGAATAATTCGTAATTCAAGCAATTGAATAGACAAAATTAAAAGCACAACAATGTTGTGCCTTTAGCATGAGTATTAAAATAGCTCAGATTTGATAATCCAAGGTCACTAAAACTTTGCCTCCACCCTGGTTGGCGGGTACGGCTTCCGACATCTTTTTGGGATAAGGAAGGTTCAAGTTGTTCATCAGTTCAATAAATTGGCTGCGGTTGCGTCCAACAAATCGGGGATTTGAGGATTTTTGTTCGCCAATAGTAGAGACTGTTCTTCCTTGATAGTCGTGGCCGGGAAATACCCATGTGTCATCAGGTAGGGTAAATAGCTTTTGGGTGACGACATCATAGAGTAACCCAGCATCGCCGTTCTGGAAGTCAGTCCGACCGCAACCCCCAATAAATAAGGCATCTCCGGTTAACAAATGAGTACCGTTGACTAAGTAAGCCATGTGGCTGTCGGTGTGTCCGGGTGTGGCGATCGCTTGAATTTGGACAGACCCTAATTGTAAAATCTCACCATCAGCAATATAGCGATCGCTTGGTACGGTCTTCGCGTTTTCTGGCAACACACTCAAACAACGTGTAAATTGCCGTAGCTGACCTGTTCCAGTAATATGGTCGGCGTGAATATGAGTTTCTAAGCAGTAGTGAAGAGTCAAGCCCAGTTTTCTTAGTACTAGCAGGTCGCGTTCTATCTGTTCTAATACCGGGTCTACCAAGATAGCTGCTTTGGTTTCTGAGTCAGCAATTAAGTAGGTATAGGTACTCGACTCTGGATCGAATAATTGACGGAATAGCATGGCAGGTTGGGATAAATCGCTTAATGGATTTCCAGCGAACCAATCTCTGACAATAGCGTAAGGTTTGGGATTGAGAGATTTCAGTAACTGTTGTGCCAAAGCTGCGGCTTGAGAACGAATCTCTGGAACGGCTGTAGTTTCCCAAAGGTTGCCTTTACGAGGTGTTCCTAAGGTATAAAGTACTTCCGAAACGTTTCCTTGGGCATCGATCGCGGCACCATTTTCAGCCGTATCAATCCCCATTGATAAAGCATGAGAACGAATCAACCCTTGTGCTTGCAAGCTAGCAATCAGTGGATGCTTCAGTCTGCGATAGTTACAATTTGCACCCGTACAATTAATAATTCGGTTCACCTGCAAAACGATATTTGCTTGAGTTCCCCGTTCGCAAATTTTCACCTCAACTGCATTGTCAACTTCCTGACAAGTCTGAATTCGACCGCCATAATAGTTCAGTTGCCCAGCTTCGAGGGCGCTATCTAATACATCGGCAATTTCCCCTGCAATGCGGTGACGGTAAACTTCCCAATAAGCTTTCACATGACGCAGAAAGCGTTCTTGTTCTAACAATGGCAATGTTTGCCAAATTTGTTGAGTAATTGGACGGATAGCATCAATTACTGAACGCCAATCATATCCTTGATTCGCTGCTTTTTTGATTTCTTGACGTACTAAACGCAGTAACTCCCGCGCTGTTTTTGGTGCAGTATTTAAGTCTATATATATATGATAGGGAATTGTTGCTTGGTGGCGTTGGGGTGTTAATCCGTGACGAGAGACAGCATGAATTTTTCCGCGGAATCCTTGCTGATTTAAAGCCACAACTGCATCAACCATTGTCAAACCAGTTCCTACTAAAAGTATCGAATCATCTGGATTGAGATTGCTAATTGCATCGCTAGACCAAGCATCTGAAACATGGGGATGATTGTTTCCTAGGGCTGCAATGGGTTGTGGTAGCGAGGCGGAAAAATTCCCTAAGGCGAGTACAACTTTTTGCACGTGTAAAGACTTACCGCTACTTAGTTGTATTTTGGTATGATAGCTGCTAGTTTCAATAGCGATCGCTTCATCGCAAATTCTTTCTAAACTTACACAAGCTGGAGCATTAGCTTCAGCTTCGTTTAAAATCGCTTGTATATACTTTCCATAAACCTTGCGGGGGGCAAATGCAGAAGCAGTAGTATCGGGATATCCGTTGCTATGCAGCCAGTTTAAGAAGTGTTCCGGTAGATCTGCAAAAGCGCTCATTTTCCCGGCTGCTACGTTCAGCAAATGACCGTCAACTGGCGTACTATATGCAACTCCTTTACCTATTTCTGTTCTCCGTTCAATCAATTTAATAGAAATTGGTACGGTTGCATTTCGCAAAATATTCGCTGCAACAAGAGAACCGCTAAAGCCGCCTCCAATAATTGCGATCGTACAAGGAGAAACAGGTAGGTTCAAAATATAGTTGTACATAAGCTCTAAGAAATATACTTGTTGCTATATACCTACCAATTTAGAACAGTTAAATTCGGATTTATATGTGGTTTTAACGGTTGATAAATTAAGGAAATCTAAACAACACTTAGGCTAGCGAATAAGGGGAAATTTACGATCGATCTGCAATTTTCACCTCAATAGATTCTGTATTGAGAATGACTCTGCCTCAAAACTAAATTAAATAAACACTTAGAGGGTATTAGGGGATATTTTGTCAACAAAAGCGATAGAAATATCGGTGTTTTAGAATTAGCTGTTATTCACTGCTATGGCAGGTTAAATTTAATCTCTTGTATTGTCAATGTTCGCTGACACAACATTCAGTTTAAACTCTAGGGATGTAACTAAAAATGATTCAAGGCATTAGTCATATTACATTTATCGTCAAAGATTTAGAGAAAATGACAACATTTCTCACAACCATATTTGATGCTCAAGAAATATATGCGAGTGGAGAGCAAACTTTCTCTATCTCTAAAGAAAAATTTTTTCTAATTGATGACTTATGGATTGCAATTATGGAAGGCGAACCTCTAGCAGAAAAGACCTATAACCATATAGCTTTTAAGATAGCCGCAGCAGACTACGAACTCTATGCGGCAAGAGTTAAGGCTTTGAGTGTGGATGTCAAAGAAGATAGAAACCGTATCGAAGGCGAAGGACGTTCTCTATATTTCTATGACTACGATAATCACTTATTTGAGTTACACACAGGTACTTTGAATCAGCGGTTGCAAAAGTATGCGATCGCACACAATTTCTGGTAAGATAAAATTGTCTTGCATAGACTACGATAAACTGGTTAGTTTACCGTAGTTTCCTTATCTAAGGAATGATATTTCTGCCAAATCCATCTAGTGTATTTTTCACTGCATTGATGTATCCTTGGTCATTTAAAGCATCTGAAGATAATCTGTTCGTTTTGACTGCACTTTGAACAATGTCTTTAGCAGTGATTTGTTTTGCTTGATAAGCCACAATCAGATCGTTATAACCAGGAATACCTTGTTTTTGAAAGTAACCTTGATAAGCCAAGCCAACAAGGTTAAACGGTTGTATCCGAGTTATAGAAAGCGAATTGCTAGGTAAATCTGTGGAATTGCTCGCTATTTTTTGCGAAGCGAAAACAGGTGTGGTAGCTGTAGCTATCATCAAAAAAGATAAGCTACTAAGAATTAAACGTTTCATCATATAATTCGGTAGGGATGGATAGGAGTGGTAAGCTATAAGACAAGCGATGTTCTGCTCCTATCTTGTCACTGGAACTACTAAGAAACGTCTTTCTTTAGTAGGCTATTTCTAGCTCATTCAATTGACAGAGTTTTAAACTAGGTATACCTCCAGGGAAATAAATAAGCACAGTTTTTACTCTTGGTCGGTAATCCACCAAATTAAAAAAAACGAAATTAATACAATTATTAATGAAATAATTTCACGAATCATTTGTTATTTGTCATTTGTCATTTGTCATTTGTTCTCCTTGTCTTATTTCTCTCCCCACACTTCCTCCCCCAACTCTTCAATTTATTAATCGTGTAATTCAAGGCGTACATAAGTGCGATCGTCAAAAGACTCTCTTCCGGGCGCAAGTCCTCTTTGCCCTAAATAAAGGTCATAAAATAAAGGATCTTTAGCAATAAGTTCTGAAAGAATTTCCTCGCTTTCTGCAAGTGTAATTCTTAAATCTGGATAACCATCGCTAGCAAGAACTACTGACTTAACTTGCTCTGGAATCTTAATAACTTCAATATATTTCTCAGGAACTCGATCGCCATTAATCACGCCGTAACCAAAAGGTTCTGCGGAAGAATTACATAAAGCTGCTTGCAACTTATATATAGATACAAGAAAATTCTGGCTGGGATCGTTTTGGATTAGGTCTGTAATTGTTTTACCCTGAGCCAAGTAAGAATGCACAATCAAAGAGCGCAACTTAGTTGTCACTTCATCTACTTTGCTGTTTGGATTGTGACCTTTTCCATCTAATAAATATTGACAATCTCCAACCCGCCAAATTTCTCGTCGTGTATTTGAAAATAGTGCGATCGCAAAACAAGGTGCAAAAATAGGAATTTGATCTGATTGAACTTTTAGCAAAGCTTCTTTTACTGCTTGAGTTAGTTGCTCAATTGCTTGTGTTGCATTACTATCAGGAGCAAGACTTTCTATAGCTTGAGCGCCTATTTCTGCTACAAACCTACCAGGAGAAAGCCCATCATAACTCGCACCAGATGCATCCGTAGCGCCATCCAAAACTGCTACAAAGTGCTGGTTGATAACAAGGCGATCGTCACCTTGTTTCGGGTCTCCATATTTCGATCGGCTCAATGACTCAACTACTGTGAAGCTTGGTTTTGGATTCATCTTCGGTGCATTACCACATAGTTACATCTACCAAATATTAAATCTTTACTAAATTAAGTAAGAGTCTATTTACTAAGCGTATTTAATACCTGTATCAACAAATGATGACATGGAATAGTTTCATAATCAACTCAAGTACAAGGTTTTTAATCCTAGCGTTTCTTTGCAGTTAAAAACTTGCTGTTATGAAGGTTTTGTGTAAATATTCTATATAGTTATTAATAAAATACGGTAAATTAATCGATTTAACGTATTTTGCAATAAGTGTGTACTTTTTTCGGAACTTTTTGTAATGTTTTGCTAGACAGCGTTCACACTAAACTTAAGTTTGTTATCTATCGGTCATAGCCGAAAGTTTGTAGCACAACAACAAGGATGTATACTACTTATTTTTGATGATAGTTGGGAAAAATCTCTGTTATAGTCCGCAAATTAAGCGATGCCCAACATATTAACTACATATCTATGGATTCTCAAGAGCAGTCTGCTCTCACGGATACAACTGCATTTAGCAATCTGCTAGCGAATCGGACGGTAATTTTCACTTTAGCGATCGCCTGTGGATTAGCAATAGCCAATGTATATTACAATCAACCGCTGTTAGCAGATATGAGCAGAAGCTTTCATATCTCTGTGCAGCAGGTAGGATTTATCCCAACGCTTACCCAGGTAGGCTATGCAACCGGGTTACTATTGTTAGTGCCATTAGGCGATCGCTTAGAACGCCGACAGCTAATTATTAAGATGTTCGGCTTGCTTACCTGTACCTTAGTAGCAGTCGCCATCTCTCCCAACGTCATTTGGCTGAGTGTAGCGAGTTTTTTGCTTGGTTTTACTAGCATTGTCGCCCATCTGATCCTTCCCTTCGTTGCCCAAATTACCCCTCTCAACCAACGCGGAAAGGTGATTGGCACATTAATGAGTGGACTAATTGTTAGTGTCCTCTTGGCTCGGTCTGTCAGTGGCTTTGTTGGTAAAATGTTCGGCTGGCAGGCGATGTATTGGATTGCTGCTGTTGTGATGATTTTTCTGGCTTTGCTAATTCGCCAGCAATTACCTGTAAATCGCTCTCCATCGCAGATGTCTTATCCACAGTTGATGCAGAGTCTTGCCCATCTTACCTATCAACAGCCGATTCTGCGAGAAGCTGCATTCAATATTGCTTTAGTATTTGCCGCTTTCAATGTCTTTTGGGTAACGCTGGTTTTTCTTTTAGAATCGCCTATCTATAACTACGACAGTCAGGTTGCAGGATTATTTGGCTTAGTAGGTATAGTTGGCGCAGCTACAAGTTCCTTCATCGGTAGGTTAGTAGACAGATGGGGCGCGAGGGGTGTTGTGGGTGTAGCACTTTCTCTGGCTTTATCAGGCTTTACGATTCTCTGGTTAGCAGGGAATCATTTAATGGGTTTGATTTTAGGCGTAATAATCTTAGAGTTGGGAATGCATAGCGCTTACCTTTCTAATCAAATCCGCGTTTATAATCTTGTTCCCAATGCAGAGAGTCGATTGAACACCGTGTATATGGTAATCAACTACACTGGCGGCGCACTCGGTTCCTTACTTGGTAGCTATAGCTGGGGAATCTGGCAGTGGAACGGGGTTTGCGCTTTGGGGTTTTTCCTGTTAATCCTCGCGTCAATTTTGCACTTTGGCGGGCGGAGGAGATAGGCGCAAACCTTCTTTCCAGCTAGAAAATAAGGCAGAGGGGGCAGAGGAAGCGATTTGTATCAGTTTGTCTCCCTTGCCCTTTTTCATGCATGGCAATGAAATTTCTTCAGCCTTATTTCTCTCCCAAATTTACCATTCTTGCTGCGTTGGTCGAATGAGAATCTCATTCACGTTGACACGAGGCGGCTGCGTTACCGCATAAACTATAGCCGCCGCAATGTCTTCACTTTCTAAAGGTGTTAAAGAACGACGACGTTCTTCAATATTTTGTTTGGCAATGGGATCGGAAATGCGATCGCTAATTTCTGTATTAACTAAACCAGGCTCGATGATAGTCACACGGATGTTTTGTTTGCAAACTTCTTTTCGCAAGGCTTCTGAAAAACCGTTCACACCCCACTTCGTCGCGTTATATACGCCAATACCAACTCGTGCCGTGCGCCCTGCTACGGATGAAAGATTGACGATATGCCCTGCACCTTGCGCTTTTAAGATTGGCAATACAGCATGAGTGACATATAGCAATCCCAACAGATTGAGATTAATCATGTCCTTCCAATCTGAGGTATTACCACCATCTATCTCACCTACAACAGCAATACCTGCATTATTGACGAGGATATCTATTTGACCGAATTCTGTCTTGGTTTTCTGAACTAAATTCTGTACTTGAGCCTCATTTGTCACATCTGTAATTATAGGTAAAGCTTTGCCTCCATTGGTAGCAATTTTTTCTGCTAGGGCATTTAAGCGATCGCCTCTACGCGCAGCCAAAACTACTGTTGCTCCTTCTGCTGCTAGTGCCAGTGCTGTGGCTTCACCAATACCAGAAGAAGCTCCGGTAATAATTGCAACTTTGCCGTCTAATTTATTTGCCATGATCGATTAACGTTTGATTGCTAAAGTGAGTCCATCGGCTATAGAAATCAAGCTTAAATCTATGCGATCGTCTTGGTGCAGCTTGCGATTAAAATCTCGGATAGCATTGGTAGCAGAGTCTTGAACATCTGCTTGTGCTGCACGTCCAGACCAAAGCACGTTATCCACAGCAATCAACCCACCCGGTCGAATTAACTTTAGCACTCGCTCGTAGTAAGCATAATAGTTTTCCTTGTCGGCATCTATAAAGGCAAAATCAAAGGTTGCTGCTGCACCTTCTGCCAACAATTTATCTAAAGTTTCAATAGCTGGAGCCAGTCGCAGGTCAATTTTTTCTGCTACTCCGGCTTCTTGCCAATAACGACGAGCGATGCTTGTGAATTCTTCGCTCACATCACAAGCTATGATTTTACCCTCTGGTGGTAATGCCAAGGCAACGCTGAGAGAACTATAACCTGTAAAAACTCCTAACTCCAGAGTCTTCTTAGCGCCAATTAGTTTGACTAAAAAACCAAGAAACTGTCCTTGTTCTGGTGCCACCTGCATATTTGCTCTGGGATGGCGCGCTGTCTCTTCCCGCAATTTGAAGAGTAATTCTGGTTCTCGCAAAGAGACAGACAACAGATATTGGTAAAGTTCGTTTGGTAGATGCAGCGTTTTACTAGGAGCCATTAGAGTTCATAGTTTGAAGTATTTAAGAATTTATTATACGGTAAACCGATTGATTTAAGGTATATTACTATGGTGTAGAAAATATCAGGCGTGTAAATGTTTAAAATTGAGAGAATAAGCCAAAGCGATCGCGCTGGATAAATTATCTTCACCCTTTTGAGAGTCTGCATTAACTTGAGTTTTTTACAAACTGGCAAACCGATCTGTGGCTTCAATCAAAGCGCTGCGAATCCCCGGTTCGCTCATCGAGTGTCCAGCATCAGGAACAACTATAAATTGGGCTTCTGGCCAAGCGCAGTGCAATTCCCATGCTGAGATCGTTGGGCAAACAACATCATAACGTCCTTGCACGATGACTGCTGGAATATGGCGAATGCGGTCAATATTGAGCAGTAATTGATCTTCTGGGTCAAAAAATCCTTTATTAACGAAATAATGGCATTCAATGCGAGCAAAAGCCGAAGCAAACTCATTCTCTGCAAAGGTTTGCATCAGTTGGGGATCTGGAAATAGCTTACTGGTACTAGCTTCCCAAACTGACCAAGCACGAGCAGCTTCTAGCCTAATTTGCAAATCTGGACTAGTTAAACGTCGGTAATAAGCACTCAGGAGATCGTCGCGTTCGTCTATCGGAATTGGTTTGAGATATTCTGCGCAAGCCTCAGGAAAGATATAGCTTGCACCTTCTTGATAGAACCAGCGCAATTCTTTTTGTCTGAGCATGAAGATACCGCGCAGAATTAAGCCTGTGCAACGCGAAGGATGTGTTTGACTGTAAGCTAAAGATAAAGTACTTCCCCAACTACCACCAAAAACTACCCACTTCTCGATACTTAAATGCTGACGTAGTTTTTCAATATCGTTAACTAAATCCCAAGTTGTATTTTCCTGCAATTCCGCATGGGGTGTACTCCGACCGCAACCACGTTGATCGAACATCACTAAGCGCCATTTTTCAGGGTTGAAGTACTGTCGATAAACAGGTAGATAACCACCACCAGGCCCCCCATGAAGTAACACAATCGGCTTACCATCTGGGTTCCCAGACTCTTCAAAATGAATTGTATGGAGTTGAGAAACTTGTAAGCTACCTTCTCGGTAGGGTGCGATAGGTGGGTAAAGTTCTGGCATTCTAGTTATTTACAAACACTAACTGAAAAACTATCAGACTCTAGAAAAGAATGGGATAATTAAGTTATTTAATACATAATCGCAGTGCAATTACTCGACTTATATTTAAATTAATTCGACCCCATAGTAAATAGACAGTAGTATAGCCTAGAAGTTGGCACTAAAAAAGTGCGTTCTTATTCTTAATTGCTCTGCGATGCGCTAATGAATTGAGTGCGATAATTTAAACGCAAATACGTCAATATAATACTTTAGATAGATGACAAAAAGATTATTTAATCAACTACGTGGAATTTGCTTTTTTCTACAAAAATTCCTGAGGCGAAGACAGGTTGTAATAAATTCCATACTTCTATTTACCTTGTCTTTTTACCTAACTTACCTTCCTATTACCTTTGCTAACGAACCCGTAGCTAATATCTCAACAGTTCAATCTGCTACAAATGCAGAAAAGCTAATTGAAGAAGGCGAACAGCTGTATAAATCGGGGAACTTTTCTCAAGCAGCGATCGCTCTTCAACAAGCTGTTCGCGCTTATGAGTTGCAAAAGGATAATATCCGCCAAGCCGCAGCTTTAAGCAATCTGGCTTTGGTATATCAGCAATTAGGCTCGTTGCGAGAAGCTGAAAATACTATAAATGCCAGCTTAAACTTACTAGGTTGGGATGCAAAAGAGCAAAAGTTAACAGTCGATCGTCAAAACTCAGAAGCTTTGGCAATTCTGGCGCAAACCTTGGAAATTCAGGCGGGACTGCAACTATCAGTAGGACAGCCAGAAGTATCTTTGACTACTTCTCAACAAGCAGAGAAACTTTGGCAACAATTAGGAAATGCTGAGGGAGTAACGCACAGTCAGATCAATCAAGCTCAAGCCTTAAGAATTTCTGGCTTCTACCGTCGTGCATTGGATATATTGCAAACAGTTAATAAACAATTGCAAACTCAACCCGACTCAGCAATGAAAGTTGCGGCTTTGCGATCGCTTGGGAATGCATTACAACTAGCAGGTGATTTTGAGCGATCGCAACAAGTTCTGCAACAAAGTATAGATATCGCCCAAAACCTCAAATTAACCGAAGATGTGAGTATTGGAGAATTTAGCTTGGGTAATACCAAAAGAGCAAAAGGTGAATTTCCCAGTGCGATCGCGCATTACCAAAAAGCGGCGGAATTTGCACCTAACTCTTCTACCAAAATCCAAGCACAGATCAATCAACTTAGCTTGCTGGTGGAAACGGAAAAAACAGCAGATGCGAAAGCGCTGGTTCCGATTATCGAATCCCAATTAGCTAATTTACCCCTGAATCATTCAAGTCTGTATGCAAGTATCAATTTTGCTCGCACTATTAATAATATTAGTGACAATAAAGATATTGCTCAGATACTTGCAAGAACTGTACAACAAGCGCAAAGCCTTGCAGATAAGCGGGGAGAATCCTACGCGCTGGGAAGTTTGGGGGAAGTATACGAACAAACTCAACAGCTAGATGCAGCCCAAAAATTGACAGAGAAAGCATTATTGATTGCGCAAGAAATAGATGCCTCAGACATAGCTTATCTTTGGCAATGGCAATTGGGAAGGTTGTTGAAAACCAAGGGGAACATAAAAAGTGCCATCATATCCTACGATGCAGCAGTTTCCACTTTGCAATCCCTGCGCAGCGACTTAGTTGCAGTTAACCGCGACGTCCAATTTAATTTTCGCGATCGTGTTGAACCCATTTACCGCCAGTCAGTAGAATTGCTTTTACAAGAAAAGGGACAAGGTAAACCGGACTTAGATAAAGTTCGCAAGCGCATTGAAACCCTACAAATAGCTGAGTTAGATAATTTCTTTCGCGAAGCTTGCTTAAATAACCAATTTGTCGTGCTTGACAAAGTAGTAGATAAAGATAATCCTAACACTGCTATTTTTTATCCTATAATTCTCGAAAACCAATTAGCAGTTATCCTCAAACTTCCTAACAGACCGCTGATATATAAAAATAATACAGTGAGTCGCAAACAAGTTGAGCAAGTTGTCATGCAATTGCGAAAGGATATTGTTCAACCTGAAAAAACAAAGAATGTTAAACAACTCTCAGAGCAGCTTTATAACTGGCTAATTCAACCAGTAGCAGATGATTTAAAAGCTAGTAGTGTGAATACACTAGTTTTTATTCCCGATGGAATTTTGCGGAATATTCCCATGTCTATATTATATGACGGCAAAGAATATTTAATCCAAAAATATGCCGTAGCTCTTAGCCCAGGATTGCAACTATTTACACCTCAAGCATTAACAAAAGCTAATTTCAATGCCCTAACAGGAGGACTTTCACAAATACCTCAACATGAGAACTTTGCACCACTTCCTTACGTAAAAAATGAACTAAATGAAATTCAGGAATTGGGTGTTAAGACAACCACACTACTAGACGATAAATTTAGAAGCACAATATTAGAAAAAACAATTAATCAACAACCTTACAGAATTATTCATTTAGCAACACATGGCAAATTTAGTTCCAAAGCCACAGATACTTTTATTTTGGCTTATGACAAACGTATCTATGTTGGCGAACTGGATACATTACTCAAAAGTCGCGGTGAAAAACGTAGTGAACCTGTGGAATTGCTAGTTTTGAGTGCGTGTGAAACCGCAGCTGGAGATAACCGCGCCACATTGGGTTTAGCCGGAGTTGCCATTAAAGCTGGTGCGCGAAGTACATTAGCTTCTTTGTGGAATATAAATGATGATTCTACTGCTTTTTTTATCAGCGAGTTTTACAGCCAATTAACTAGTGGTAAAACGACAAAATCAGAAGCACTACGTCAGGCTCAAATTAAAATGTTAAAGAGTGATAATTACAGTCGTCCTTCTCAATGGGCACCTTACGTACTTGTAGGTAATTGGTTATAAGTAAGTCGGTGCAAATAATCATCCTTGTTTGTAGTCGCGCTTTAGCGCTAAAGCGCGACTACGAGCCAAATACAGAGATTTTACTTTTCTTTACATAGTTTTGTTTTTTCTCACCGACTTATATCATGTCCGGTCTGCATAATCACTTTTAAACAAGGTTTATAAATTTCCTATTCTACCAATGGAGCGTTGGCAAGGTTTCCCAATCTGACTGACTCTAACAAACTTTCCCAATCACTAACTAAAGATGTATTATTCGGGTTAGCTTTACGAAGTTGTGCTAGCAAATTTAATGCATCAAACCAAATGCCATTTTCAGCATAAATAGCAATCTTATCCTTTAGTTGTGCTGTTGCGATTTGGTTTGACAGAGTAGCGGACAAATTGATTCGCTGCACATCACCTTCAACATAAATTGGAATGCTGGCACTTTCTTGTCCGCTACAGTTAACTTTGAAAAACCAACGATAGGTTTTACCCACTTCTAGAGGTGTAGCTGTTGATGGTAGGTTAACGCCAATCACTCCAGGTTTTGCAGGTAGAGATACAGCATTTTTATAAACTTCATTTTCTTGACTATCCTGCAATACAAATTCTGCACTCGCATTAGCAATCTCTTTTGTATAAGGAACGTAAAACCAAAAGCTAGGACGTTCATTTGTGGTTAATCCCCACACATCCATTGAGATTGCTGAAACTGATTTATTGTCAGAGTTTGTAGCTGAGTTCCGTTCTTTAAATGGTACTAAAGCAATTAAAGGTATCTGAACATCGGGACACAAATTCCGGCTTCCCATCCCGATACTACGCCCAGATATAGTACTGAGTCCGACTGGAGGTTTTGTCCAACGAAAAATAGGTCGAGATTGATTTCTGGGAGAAGAAGCTGGTTTGCTAGATGATGCTGGTTGTGGAGAAGATTTTGGTACTGGAGTTTGAGCTTTAACCAATATCGAAGATTGAATTATACCACCCAATATCAGTACAGTTGGCAATGTCGATTTCATTAATTGAAACAATGATTTCATGGCTCTAACTATCAGAATAAAAGTGGTTTTGAGTTTTTCTAATCTAATTGTTTTGTAGACAGACTCTTAGTTTAATCGCGCTGGTATCTCATATTTACGGAAACTCTATACAAAAAGCTACAATTAGATCCCTTGAAAAAATGTAGGTTTTTATTATATTTAATAATACATTTGTATCGTTTTGAAATTTTGGCTGATGCGTAAGAATGCTTAAATTTTTGATATTGCCTATATCTGGTATTGAAGCCGAGATAGCTTATTTATTGGTTGGCTTTTCTCGGTTTATTCACCAAATTCAAAGGCTATTTGGCCTATTTTCTAAAATGCCGGACAGGATACAGATGCTTGCCAAGAATTCCGGGGATTTGCCTGCGGTGCTTGGGCAACCAGCATAACATTACCATTACCATCAACTACCCAATTTTGCGCTTCCACAATTTGTCTAGCAGACTTGGCTAATGATGGCGTGACTTGCACTTGGTTAGAAGTTGTAGCAGGCTTTTGTGCCACTCTCACCCAGTTGGACAACATACTGGTATCTTGTAACGGTTGATTGGGACTGATTGGCAATCCTCCCCGTCCAGTGGCGATAAAGGAACTCTGGCTTTGACGGCTACCAGGAGTGCAACTGTTGGCAATTTGCTGGGAAGCATCAACCAAATTGGCTGGGAGTTCAACCAAGCCTCGATTGGGGTCTATATCGGGTGTGTTAATTTCAACAGTGCCAGCCACTCCACGTTCTGAACTAGCAGTGATGTCACTCAAAGAAGTTGGGCTATTGCGAGACTGAATGCCAAAAATCCCATAAGCTGTAATGTCAACTCTACCACCCTTACCAGTGAAAGCATTGGCGTTGATGTCGCTATTTTCCTTTGGGACAGCGACGATGAAGGGGGAGTTTATGGTAATGTTACCGCCATCGCCTCCAGCTTGAACTGTGCCTGCGGTCGTTGAAATTTGACTACCACGACGCAACAGCAATAATTCTCGTGATTGTAGGGTAATATTTCCACCGTTACCTGAAGTGTTTTCAGCAATAAGTTTTCCCTGGTTATCTAAATTCACCAAACCAGACAATATCTCTAAGTTCCCTGCTTTTCCTGTCCTTTGACTACTTACAGAAACATTAGCTCTATCTTTAACAGTTAGTTGCTCTGTAGTAATTTTCAAATTTCCAGCAGTTCCAGTACCCCTGGTTTCGGTTAATAAACCGCTGGGGAAA
This sequence comes from Calothrix sp. NIES-2098, assembly GCF_963875125.1. NCBI lineage: Bacteria > Bacillati > Cyanobacteriota > Cyanophyceae > Nostocales > Calotrichaceae > Calothrix > Calothrix sp. NIES-2098. Next base: position 3,905,594 of record NZ_CAWNKJ010000001.1, on the reverse strand, counting down.
CCATCTAATGCAAACCCAATTAATTCAATAGAGTCAGAGGCGTTGATATTTATATTTCCTCCCTGACCTGCGCCAAATGTACTGGCTAAAACTGTAGCTCCATCTTTAACGAATAGTTGTCTTGTTTCAATTTTTAAATTTCCTGATGCACCTGTGTTTGTAGTTCCGGTAAACAATCCGCTACTACGCTGACTATCTGGGGTTGTACCAATAAGCTCGATTGAGTCAGAAGCGCTCACATCTAAATTCCCTCCCTGAGCTTTGCCAAATGTACCAGACGATACTTCTCCTCCACCTTGTACAAGCAGTCGTTCTGTAACAATATTTAAATCTCCAGCATTACCTGTCGCTCCTTCCTCTGAGCTGGTAAACAAGCCACTCGTATACCCACTGGCTGCCGTTCCAGTCAGTTCTATCAAGGAGGCATTCACATCTATTCTTCCGCCTTTGCCTGCGCCAAAAGCATTTGTTCTAACTCTTGCACCATTGCGAGCAATTAATTGATTGGTGTTGATTTTAATGTTTCCACCAGCTCCTATATCCCCTTCAGCGTATAACCCGCTAGGATTCTTGCCATCGAATGTACCTATCAGTTCTACTGAATATGCCTTGACTTCTAAATTTCCCGCCTGACCTTGACCCAATGTGGAGACTGATACAAAAGCTCCTTCCTGCACTAGTAATCGTCCTGTAGTGATTTTTAAATCTCCAGCATTTCCGCTACCTATGATAGTATCTGCAAATACACCACTTGCTTGCGTACCATTTGTCGATCTTCCTATTAATTGAATCATGTCAGATGCGTTAATTTCCAGCACGCCTCCTTGCCCGCTACCTGTGGTAGAAGCTGATACTGATGCACCATTTTTTGCAGTTAGCTGCTGAGTATTAATCTTTACATCTCCAGCAGCACCAGAACTAGTAGCATTAGAAGACAAATCACTACTTTGCTTCTCATTAGCAGAGGTTCCACTAAGTTCTACTATGTCAGAGTTAATTAACAAATCACCTCCTCTTCCTTCACCAATAGTAGCGGCAGATATACGTGCGCCATCTTGGACAATTAACTTTCCTGTAGTTACGCTCACAACTCCAGCATCTCCAGAACCAAGAGTTTGAGCAAATAAGCCGCTGCTTACGCTACCATCTAATGATGCTCCGGTTAGTTCTACAGAATCAGGGGCATAAATGGTAAGATTACCTGCTCGCCTTTGTCCGCTAGTGAGAGTGGCTATTTGTGATTGTTCCTGAATCATCAACTTGCCAGTTTCAAGGATAATTGAGCCGCTTTTGGCACTGGGAACTGCCGTATCAAGCGATATTGAACCTATTGAAGATTCATCGGTAAGTTTTACTGAGTCAGTGGCTTGAATTGTGATGTCGCCTGCATCTTTTGAACTATTTTGACTTAGTGTTGTTATTGCAGAATTATTTTCCATGTCTAGTTGTGAGGCATTCACAATAATGCCATCACTACTTTGGGTTGGCAGAGTCGTTATCAAAATTGATGCCCCATTAGTTAGCGATACATTTGAGCGCATTACCCCATCAGGAAAACTTAGACTTAAATTATTGCTATCCGTATTTATTCCAATAGTTCCTGTTTCTGACAATCCTCCCAACTCAACTCGACCACCAGGAGCCTGCAATAAACCACCATTTAAATTTACATTGCCACCTACTAGAGCTAAGGTTTTACCTGGTTGTACCTGTAAACCAACAATTTCACCACTACTATTTGTTGCTTGTGATTGATTGAGTATACCTGCGGGATTTGAGCCAAATTGCAAGCCAATGGGAACACTCACAGTTAATAATGATGTTTCCTTTGGAGCCTTAGTGCTAAACTCAAAGCCATCAGCAAACTTTATGCTACTTGCCGTACTTGCTAAAAACGATCCGCCAATATTCAACGAGGCATTTTCGCCAAAAATAATCCCAGTAGGGTTAATCAAAAACAGATTAGCTGCACCATTAGTGCGAATTAAACCATTAATATTTGATACTGACCCGCCCGTTACACGGCTAATAATGTTTTGAATATCAAGAGCATTGTTAAACAAAGCAGTACCGTCAGTGGGAACTGAAAACTCCCTGAAGCTGTGAAATAGATTGCCACCGGTTCTAGTTCCGCCTTCAATAACGTGGGTGTTTCCTTGGAGTGTGACTGTGGAATTATTTGGTAGAGTGCTATCGGGCGTGATTTGACCTTGAGCGCAGTTTACAGAAAAAGCGATCGCACACACGGCAGTGGTAAAGCCAATTGCACTTCCCACTTTTGCTTTCATGCTTTTACCATCATGCCACATCATTTTGATACCTCTAAATCAACGTATTGCTGTGCCCGCTGATGAAATATTAGATATCTGCGAAAACTATCAAAGCAGCTTTGTAGCTAGCTTCTAAATTTACGTAACTCCTTGGGCAATAACCGCACCAAGTAATCAGCTCGTACGCATTTAATTTTCTATTTTGGCAGAAGTGGAGAGTATCACTGGTTGTATCGAGGTTACAAAGTGTGTAGATTGTACGCGTAGGCGTAGCCCATCGTAGCGAAAAGTCGGAGCGGCGGCTTCCGCCGATCTGAACTTTTCAAGGCAGACATCACTTCTCCACAGATAAGAATCATCTACCAACCCTTTAACTACCTTACGATTTGGGTTCATGAGACTGTAACCGTGAATAAAAAAATTACGTATTACCAATAATTTGGTAGGGGCAAAAAAAGATGTAACTAGCGATCGCTGGTAATGGCTTTACTTCAATCGCTAGTTACAGTCACCCAAGTAAGCGAGCTTTGATTGCGATCGCTTATCTTTTGAGTCCTCAAATTTGACATAAGTGGATTTTGAGTCATCTGACTGAAACACACTTCGTCAATAACTTCAATTGCAAACATTATCTCATTGTTTTGGAGAAATTAACATGACTAATATTTACGGTACTAACGCTAGTGAATACCTGTATGGAACAGCTTACGCAGATAACATTTACGCCTATAGTGGCAACGATGTTGTTTACGCTGGCGAAGGTAATGATTACGTTGATGGTTGGTATGGCGATGATTCCATATATGGTGAAGGTGGTAACGACACATTGCTGGGATACTATGGCAATGACTACCTCAACGGTGGTAATGGCAATGATTATCTCTATGGTGAAGAGGGCAATGACTACCTAGATGGATGGTATGGCGATGACTATCTCAATGGTGGTAACGGCAACGATACATTGTTGGGTTATTACGGCAATGACACACTCTCTGGTGGTTATGGCAATGATTTCCTCAATGGTGAAGCTGGTAACGATAAACTCTATGGTGGCTTTGGACAAGATACCCTCTACGGTGGTGCTGGCGCAGATAAGTTTGTCTTCAACTATCAATCTGAAGGCATAGATATTATCAAAGACTTCCAGTGGACAGAAGGCGACAAGATTGAGATTGTCAAATCTACTTTTGGTGCTTCTTCTCTGAGTCAATTCAGCTATAACTACAACACTGGTGCCTTGTTCTTTGATGCTTCGCCCTATGATTCTGTTGGTGCTGTCCAGTTTGCAAGCATTGAGAATAAGCCTGCTGGGTTCTCGACTCAACTTGACATTGCGCTTGTTTAATAATGTTGTGAGTGCTATCTGAGTTCATCAACTAGACGACATGGGTATTTAATTTTCACCTCAGGCAGCTGGAAGTATTTTCTTCCTCTGCCTTTTTGCGATCGCATCGGGACACGATCGAGGATTGGCAAAGCGCGGGTTTTGCAAAAATTTCTGTATGCGTGAATAAACAGGACTGAGTACTACCAATTATTTATTAGCTCAATAGAGACAAACATCACTGGATTTAGCAAGTTAGGGAAAGAGATATATGCAAAACTCGATGAATACTTTAGAGATTAACAATCAAACTATTAGCAATCGGGAATTGACTCCCTTAGTAACTACTATGCTACCGCAAATATTGCGGGAAACAATCGTTGAACGAGCGATCGCATCTATAGCTTGCACCAGAGAAGAAATCGCTACAGCTTGTCAAAAATTATTTCAACAACATCAAATTCACGACATTGCTACTCACGAAGCATGGCTAAGACGTTACGGTTTGAACCACCAACAATTTCAAAGTTTAGCCACTCGCAAACTCCGAATTGAGAAATTTAAACAGGCTACTTGGGGAAAAAAACTTGAGTCTTACTTTTTACAACGAAAAAAATACTTGGATCGCGTTGTCTATTCAATGATTCGCACATCTGAACTAGGTATTGCCCAAGAACTACATTTTCGCATTCAAGCAGGCGAACAAAGCTTTGGCGAACTGGCAAAAACCTATTCTCTTGGCCCGGAAGCCGATACAAATGGCATTATCGGGCCTGTAGAAATGGGAATGCTGCATCCAAGTATCGCAAGACAATTACAGGTAAGCCATCCAGGACAACTCTGGCATCCCATACCTTTTGAGGAATATTTCTTAATTATTAAATTAGAAAAATTACTTCCTGCCCAACTAGATGTTTTTATGCGCGAACGTTTGCTAAAGGAGTTGTTTGAAGCTTGGTTGCAAGAACAAATCCAGCAATTACCAAATACAGATAAAGCCTGGCTGGTAACTAATCGCATGAAAGCAGAGGCGGCTTAGGTTTAGGCAGAGGGGCAGGGTGCAGGGAGAGAGAAAAAAGGCTTACCTGAACCGTATTGGCTTAGAGGAAATAAAGAATAATTCAAAATCTAAAATCTAAAATCTAATGACTACTACTAGTGTTGATATTAGAGAATTTTTAGCGGAAATATTTCCCTTTAATTGCTTACCAAAGGAAATATTAGAAAATTTACGCGATCGCGTCCAATTTTTGCGCTATCGGATGGGGCAGAAGATTCTGACTCATGAAGTGATGCCGCTGCATATTAGTATTATCTATCAAGGACAAGCCCGCTTAATCGGTTACGAACAAACTACAAATCAACCTGTGGCGTTGAAGTTACTGCAACCAGGAGAAGTTATCGGTTGGGTTTCTCATGTGCGGGGGGTGGCTTGTGAAACTGCGATCGCATCTACAGACATGGTTTGTCTGAATCTACCGATTGCGGATTTTTGGCATTTGGTAAAGCGAGAGTCAAATTTTGCAGGCGTTTTGCATACTACTCCTGCACTCATAGAAGTTTACGACTTGTTAGGAGAAGAACTCAGCCGTCGCGCAGATGGTAGCGTTGATGTAGCGAAGTTAGCACAGAAGGCGATCGCTCAAGCTGTCATCTATTCCTCCCCAAGAAAAATTCTTCTAGGAAAACTAGATCCAGAAATGTTGTGGCTAGTTAGCAGCAGTTCCAATACAGAATTTCCGGTGGGGAGTCGCTTAGATTTGGCAACTGCAAATCCTCACCTACAGCTAGCAGCAGGTATGCGTTTGTTAGGCTTACCCCAGGATTTACTGCCAAAATTATCACCTAGCCCATCTCAAGAAATTGTATTAGCAGATATTCCCTACGCGCCAGCAATTTCTACTCAACCTACTACAACCCAACAGTCTCAAAATCTTAAGTTTCCTTATTTCAAAGGTAGAGGCCCCCAAGACGCAACTTTAGCTTGCTTGCAAATGTTGAGTCAGTATTTTAACCTGCCTTTTCGCAGAGATATGTTGCGGCGAATTTTGGCAAAGCAGATGGAACAAAGCGGTACGATATCTCTGCAATTTTGCGGTGCAGTGGCAGAATTGATGGGCTTAACAACCCAAATGGTAAGAGTTCCGGCTGCATCCGTCGCCAAACTGCAACCACCTATAATGATTTCTTGGCAAGATAGTTTCGCGATCGTCTACAAAAACAGCAACCAAGAATTATTGATTGCGGTTCCGGAGATCGGATTGATTCGTCGTCAAGTGCGTAGCTTTGCAGAAACCTGGGGAGAACAAGGCGAAGTCTTGCTGCTGCAAACTAGCAAAAATACACCACAGTCGCGCTTTAGTCTGCGTTGGTTTGTTCCGGAACTGCGACGTTATCGCAAAGTTCTCATTGAAGTTCTCATTGCTTCAATGGTGGTGCAAATCTTTGGGTTAGTTAATCCCTTAGCAACACAAGTAATTATTGACAAAGTTATTATTAATAATAGCCCTGACAGCTTAGAAGTTTTTGGTTTATTTTTAATCGTGGTGGCAATAGTTGAAGCTATACTCACAGCTATTCGCACCCAATTATTTGTTGATACTACCAACCGTATAGATTTGTCTTTAGGTTCAGAAGTTATCAATCACCTGCTGCGTCTGCCTTTATCTTATTTTGAACGCCGCCCTGTCGGTGATTTAGCTACTAGGGTGGGTGAGTTAGAAAATATCCGCAAGTTCCTGACAGGTACTGCCCTGACTGTGGTGATGGATGCTGTATTTTCAGTCATTTACATCTTAGTAATGATGATTTACAGTTGGGTGCTAACTATAGTTGCATTGGCAACAGTACCTCTATTTGCCTTAGTTAACTTGTTGGTTTCACCCTTAATGCGGCGACAACTGCAAGAAAAAGCCGAACGCCATGCTGACACCCACTCCTACTTAGTAGAAATTATGGGGGGAATGCAGACTCTGAAAGCGCAAAATTTAGAAATGCGATCGCGTTGGCAATGGCAACAAAGATATGGACGCTATATCAGCGCTGGCTTCAAAACCATTTCTACTCAAACAACCGCTAGTTCTGTCAGTGGCTTTCTCAACAAGCTTTCTAATTTACTCGTGTTGTGGGTAGGTGCCTATCTCGTCCTCAACCAAAAACTCACCCTCGGACAACTCATCGCCTTTCGGATTCTGGCAAATTATGTTACTAGTCCCCTGCTGCGCTTGGTGCAACTATGGCAAAATTTCCAAGAAACAGCACTGTCATTGCAACGCCTCAGCGATATTTTAGACACTCCTCAAGAAACTGAAAGCGACGCGCAAAACATCCTTTTACCTGCAATTTCGGGTAATATCCGCTACGAAAACCTCTCCTTCAGTTTCCGACAAAATGGTGCATTGCAACTATGCAATATTAACCTAGATATACCTGCGGGTTCGTTTGTGGGCATTGTGGGACAAAGCGGTTCTGGTAAAAGTACATTATTAAAATTGCTACCTCGACTTTACGAACCCAGAACTGGGAAAATCTTGATTGACGGTTATGATATCAGCAAAGTTGAACTCTATTCTCTGCGTCGTCAAATTGGATTTGTACTGCAAGATACCCTGCTATTCGATGGTACGATCCGGGAAAATATCGCCTTAGGCTCTCCTGATGCTAGCGATGAAGAGATTATCAATGCTGCTAAAGTTGCCTATGCACACGACTTTATCATGAACTTGCCTAACGGCTACAACACTCAAGTTGGAGAAAGGGGTTCGGGGCTTTCTGGTGGACAAAGACAAAGAATTGCGATCGCGCGTAGCGTCCTCCAAAATCCTCAATTGTTAATTCTAGACGAAGCTACCAGTGCCCTAGACTACAACGCTGAAGCTCAAGTTTGTGGCAATTTAGCAGCAACATTTCAAAGTAAAACAGTATTTTTTATTACCCATAGACTCAGCAACCTACATAAAGCTGACATGATTTTAATGATGGATTCCGGTTCAATTGTAGAACAAGGAACCCACGAAGAATTGATGTCTTTAAAAGGTTATTATTACTGCCTTTACCAACAGCAAGAATCACAAATGTAATTGAGAAGTTGGTAATGGGCGATCAACAAGACAAATGACAAACACCAAATGACAAATGACTACCACATATAACTTCGATCAACCCGTATTATTACAACAAAATCCCATTTGGTCGCGTACCATTGCTTGGGGAATTATTGGCGTTACAGCCTTTACTCTAATTTGGGCAAGTGTATTCCAAATTGATGAGGCAATCCCCGCCCAAGGTAAACTTGAACCACAGGGAGAAGTAACCGATATCCAAACACCCGTGGACGGTGTTGTTAAACAAATTCACGTTAAAGAAGGTCAACAAATTAAAAAAGGACAACTTCTCATCAGCTTAGAAGAAGCTACTACTCAAGCAGAAATTAGTTCGCTACGGCAAAACCGCGCAGTGTTATTACAAGAAAATGAATTTTATCGCAGTCAGCTAACAAATACAGCTAGTGCAAATCCTACACCCCAACAAGCGATTAAATTAAACATTCCCCTCGAAATTGCGGCATTAACTCAAAACCGAGCGCAATTTATCGCCGAAAATCAACTGTATCGCGCTCAGTTAAATGGTTCCAGTGCGGGAGTTAACTTTACTCTAGAACAAAAATTACGCCTGCATTCTCGCGAATATGACTTACGTTCGCAATTAGCCACAATGCAGTTAGATATAGCACAAACTCAACAACAATTATTTCAGAATGACGCTCAATTAGTTGCTGCTAAACAAGTACTAGAAATTAATCAAAAGATTCTCAAAAATTTGAGTTCTCTTACTAAGGAGGGAGCTTATCCCAAATTACAAACTTTGAGACAAGAACAGGATGTTCGTAACAAAGAAATGGAAGTAGTGCGGCTAACTAAAGAACAGCAACGCTTGCAATTATCTATGGCTCAAACACAAGAAAAAATGGGCACCCTTGCTGCACAAACTCAAGAAGATATCCTAGCTAAAATTACCAGCAATGAAAAAAGTATTGCCGAAATCAATAGTCAATTGACTAAAATTATTGTTGAGAACCAGAAAAAAATCAACGAAATTGACAGTCAGTTAAGTCAAGCGCAAGTAAAATTAAAATATCAGACAATTATTGCTCCTATCGACGGAACTGTATTTGAACTCAAACCAACAAATCCTGGTTTTGTCGCCAGTTCTACCCAACCAATTCTCAAAATAGTTCCTGATGATTCACTAATTGCCAAAATTTATATAACTAATAAAGACATTGGTTTTGTTAAAGATAATTATAATCTCACCAAATGTAATCAAATTGATATTAATAAACAAACTCAAGACTACGACCAATGTCCAGAAGTTGATATCAGAATTGATTCTTATCCTTTCCAAGAGTATGGTGATATCAAAGGACAATTAATCTCGATTGGTTCAGATGCTCTACCTCCAGACCAAATCAATCCTTACTGGCGTTTTCCTGCGAAGGTGCGTCTGAATAGGCAAACAATGATACTTCGTACAGGCGGCGAACTGCCTTTGCAATCGGGTATGTCGATTAACACTAATATTAAATTACGAAAGCGGACTATTATTAGTATTTTTACTGATTTTATTGTGAAAAAATCTGAGAGCTTAAAGTTCTTGCGTTAAAAATTTAACCAAAGAGAATAGAATAGCGATCGCACGAAGCTAAGTATTCTAAAGCAGATGAAGTTATTTAGTACTCGTGTTAGATAATTACCTCTATTCAAGCAACTGCTTTTCGTGTGGGAGTAGATTCTTGAGCCAGAAATTATCCTCCAACTGTTTGCTAATAATAAATGGTGCGCTCGGCGTCGCCTTATCTTTGACACTCGCTACTCCAAAGTGCGCTCTCGCCCAAATTACCCCTGATGCCACTCTACTGAATAATTCCACCGTCAAACTAGAAGGAAACACCAGAATTATTGAAGAAGGAACCAAAGCGGGTACCAATCTGTTCCACAGCTTTGGAGAGTTTTCCGTTCCTACTGGAAGCACTGCTTTCTTTAATAATGGTGCGGATATTCAGAATATTATTAGCCGAGTCACAGGTTCGTCTATCTCTAACATTGATGGATCGATCAAAGCTAACGGTGTAGCTAATCTATTTTTCATCAATCCGAATGGAATTATTTTTGGACAAAATGCTCGTTTGGATATTGGTGGTTCGTTTATCGCAAGTACAGCGAGTAGCCTGAAATTTGCAGATGGTACAGACTTTAGTGCCAAAATTCCCAAAACTTCATCTCTATTAACTATCAGCGTTCCCATCGGTTTGCAATTTGGTACAAATGCTGGAGATATTAGCGTGCAAGGGGTTAGCGGTTCGGTAAGCAACGCACAGGGGCAAGGGCTAAGAGTGTCCCCAACTAAAACCCTAGCGCTGGTGGGCGGCAATATCAACCTAGAAGGTGCTTTTCTGAATGCGCCTGGGGGACGAATTGAACTGGGTAGTGTTACTGGAGATAGTCTAGTAAATTTAAATCCTACTCCTCAAGGTTGGACTTTGAACTATCAAAGTATCGAAAACTTTGGGAATATTAAATTGAAAAAAAGCTTTGTAGATATTGCTATTGAACCGGACAGCAGTATTCAGATGCCAAGTGAGGATAGTGCAATAAACATCCAATCTGAGCTTTTAGACTTAAGAAACTCTACTGTAACAGCCAATACCTTTACAAGTGCGCCAGCTGGAGATATGAACATTGATGTCCAAGAATTGACTATGTGGGAGGGAGCAATTTTATCAACTCGTGCCCGTACCGGTAGCACGGGCGAGGGAGGAGATTTGACGATTAAAACTAATACTTTGTTAGTGCAAGATGGATCGCAAATTAGTGCTAGTACATTTGGTGCGGGCAATGGGGGAAATTTAACAGTTGATGCTTTTGACATGCAGCTAATTGGTAGAAGCGCTGATGGTCAGTTGCCTAGTGCCTTAGGTGCTTCCGCAAATTCAAACTCAACAGGTAATGCTGGTGATTTGACAATTAAAACTAATACCTTAGTAATACGAGATGGGGCGCAAGTTGCTGCAAGTACATCTGGTGTGGGTAAGGGAGGGAATTTAACAGTTGACGCTTTTGACGTGCATCTCATTGGTAGAAGCAGTCGCTTAGATACTTCTTCCACGCAACGAAACTCAACAGGCAATGCTGGTAATTTGACGATTAAAACTAATACCTTAGTAATACGAGATGGGGCGCAAGTTAGCGCTAGTACATTTGGTGCGGGCAATGGAGGAAATTTAACAGTTGATGCTTTTGATGTAAAGCTGATTGGTACAATCGCTAATGGTCGCGTTTCCAGTGGCTTGGCTACTTCTACACAACCAAACTCAACAGGGAATGCGGGTAATTTGACAATTAAAACTAATACCTTATTAGTGCAAGGTGGAGCACAAGTTACAGCTAGTACATTTGGTAGTGGCAAAGGAGGAAATTTGACCGTTGATGCTTTGGATGTGCAACTAATTGGCAGAAGCACTGATATTCAGTTTCCCAGTAGCTTGAGTGCTTCCTCACAGCCAAATGCAACCAGTAATGCAGGTAATTTGACAGTTAAAACTAAAACCTTGGTAGTGCGAGATGGGGCACAGATCTTAACTGGTACATTTGGTGCGGGCAAGGGGGGGAATTTGACTGTTGATGCTTTTGATGTGCAATTAATTGGCAGAAGCGCAGATGGTCAGTTTTCTAGTGCCTTGGGTACTGCTACACAGGTAAACTCAACAGGAGATGCGGGTAATTTGACAGTTAAGACTAAAACCTTGGTAGTGCGGGATGGGGCACAGATCTTAACTGGTACATCTGGTGCGGGTAAAGGGGGGAATTTGACTGTTGATGCTTTTGATGTGCAATTAATTGGCAGAAGCGCAGATAGAAAGTCTGTCAGTGGCTTTTTTGCTTCTGCACAGCAAAACTCAACAGGGAATGCTGGTGGTTTGACAATTAAAACTAATACCTTGTTAGTGCAAGATGGGGCTAGAGTAAGCGTGCAAAGTTCCGGAGCCGGAACCGCAGGTAACATCACGGTCAATGCACGCTCTATCCGTTTAGACAACAACGCCTTACTTAGTGCCAATACACGCAGTATTAAAGTCGAACCAAACTCTGAGCAGGCGACAATTAACATTAACTCACCACTGTTAATAATGAGTCGCAATAGCAATCTCATAACTAACGCTACAGGCGAAAATGTCACTGGTGGGAACATTAATATTGACACTGATTTTCTTGTTGCTTATCAAAATAGTGATATCAGTGCCAATTCTGCTAACTTCCGTGGCGGGAATGTGAGAATTAATGCCCAAGGTATTTTTGGAATTCAATTCCGAGACGTGCTATCCGATCGCACAAGTGATATCACTGCCACAGGGGTAAGTCGTGAGTTTAGTGGGAATGTAGAAATTATCACACCCGATGTTGACCCTAGTCGAGGCTTAAGCGAGCTACCCACGAATCTGGTTGATGCCTCAGGACAAATTGATACTGCTTGCGCTCCAGGTAGCAGGCGACGTGCTAGTTCCTTTATCATAACTGGACGAGGTGGTTTGCCACTGAGTCCCACCGAGCCTTTGCAAGATTCTGCCACCCTTGCACAGTGGGTGCGACCAAGAACAAAACCCAACAATTCTTCCAAAACACAAGTCTCAAACACTCCTCAAGTTTCTCCTGCTGCTGTGATTGTGGAAGCGAATGGTTGGTTAGTCAATACTAATGGAGACATCCTGCTGGTAGCTCAAGTACCTCATGTCAACCCAAGTAGTTCTTGGCATACAGCTACTTCCTGCACTGCACCTCACTAATAGGTTAGCGCCTTTCGTTTTCCGTCGCTTTTGATGACTCACAATGGGCAGGACACAGGTGCTTGCCAAGAACCGTGCGGATTTTTCTGGGGTTTTTGGGCAACTAATACAAGGTCGCCATTTCCATCAACCACCCAACCTTGAGCTTCGACAATTTGCGTAGCAGACTTGGCTAATGCTGGCGTGAGTTGCACTTGGTGAGAAGTTGCAGGCTTTTCTCCCACTCTCACCCAGTCTGACAACATACTGGTATCTTGTAATGGTTGATTGGGACTTAGTGGTAATCCTCCCCTTCCGGTGGCGATAAAGGAACTCTGGCTTTGCCTGCTACCAGGGATACAACCGTTAGCAATTTCCCCAGAAACATCGACTAAGTTAGAGGGTAGTTCTGCTAAACCGCGGCTGGGGTCAGCATCTGGGGTAGCGATCTGGATAGTGCCACTCAAAGAAGGGTTTTGCTGAGAAACGGCGGTGATATCATTGGTTAACAATTGACGCGGGTCTAAATCTAGTGGGCGCAATCTTTCTAGCTCTTGTCGGCTAAGTGGGGCGATGCCAAAAATCCCCGTAGCGTTGATTTGAATCTTACCACCAGCACCTTTGAATGCGTTGGCAGTGATGTCGCTATTTTCATTGGGGACGGCGACAATAAAGGGGCTATTGATAGTGATGTTGCCGCCATCACCGCCAAACTCGTTATTACCTGCATTAGTCGAGATTTGACTGCCATGACGTAATAATATTAACTCTTGCAAGTTCAAGGTCAGATCGCCACCATTTCCTGACCTGGTGATGGCACTAATGGAGCTTTGGTTGTCTAGACTCAGAGAACGAGCTTGGATATCAATATTACCTGCAACCCCTCTACCCAAACTACTTACAGTTACTTCAGCCCCATCTCGGACAATCATCTTTCCAGTATCGATTTGCAGACTTCCCCCACTACCCGTACCATCTGGAGTCACCGCAGCAGTAATTTGGCTCTTAAATTTACCGTTTGGTGATGTTCCAACAACATCTACAGATTTTGATGCACGAATTCGCAATCGCCCGGCATTGCCCTGTCCAGATGTAGCAACTGAGACTGTTGCACCATTTCTCACACTCAAGCTTTCAGTTTCAATGGTTAAATCACCACCGTTACCTTTGGGTAATATCGCAGTTTCATCAGAATCTATTTCAACCCCCGCATTAATACCCGTAGCAAAAAGGTTAGCACTAGGAGTATCAAATACTTCTATCTCAGAAGCACGAATCAGTAGATTACCTGCATCGCCTTGACCAAAAGTAGCCACTTGCACTTTGCCGCCATTACTGACACTCAAACGCTTTGTCTCAATAGTCAAGTTGCCACCGCGACCCTCACCTGTAATGTTAACCTGAGCTAATAAGCCGGCAGGATTCTCAATGTTGTTTCTCACGATTTTTCCACTTACCTCTACTGAGTCAGAGGCACGAACTGTCAAATTTCCTGCATTCCCTTTACCCACACTTACAGTTCCCAATTGACTAATAATGACACTGAGTTTTTTTGTCTCAATTGTCACACCACCCCCTCGGCCTGTGGCTCTTCGGTAAACTTGAGCACCTAAAGCAGTGTCAACAACATCTGCTGTTGAGCCAATTAATTCCACTGAATCGGAGGCTTTTATTTCTATGGAACCCCCCGCCCCGGAACTGAAAGTAATAGTCACTACCTGCCCTCCATTTTTGAGGATTAAACTCCCAGTTTCTATGATTAAATTACCCCCTGCACCTGTGGCTCTTGGATAGACTAGAGCAGCAACAGTACTGGGAATACCATCTGCTGTTGCTCCAATCAGTTCCACTGAATTGGAGGCTCGTATTGTCAGCGTTTTTCCCGGTTCTACTCCCAAGGTACTGGCTTCAATTTGAGAACCATCCTGTAGTGTCACTCGCCTACCCAGGACTTGGATATCACCACCACCAGCACCACTTGTATCTACTACCGCACCACCAGACAATTGGATATCCCCGAAAGTTGGTACAGCTGAATATCCGAGAGCAAAACCTGAGTCTATTGGGGTTAAACTAACTACACCAGAGCCAGCAACACTACCTAATTCAATCCTTCCCCCAGCTGTCTTCAGCGTTCCACCTTCTAAGGTTAGGTTTCCACCTACTAAAGCTAAGGTTTGATTTGGCTGCACACGCAGAGCAGTATTAGTATCAATAAGTTCAGACGTTGACCTTTGACCTTGACCATCCCCTTGCACCTGAATACTGCCTGTATTACCTTCAAATTGCAAGCCAATGGGAGCCGTTATTGTTAATAAGGGCTTAGTTTGGGATGCAGTGGCACTGAACAGTGTACTATCACCAAACTTAATCGCATTCGCTGTACTCCCTACAAACGAACCCCCCAAATCCAAGCTGGCATTTTTGCCAAATATAATTCCATTAGGATTGAGTAAAAATAAATTTGCTGTACCATCTACCCCCAAAGTACCGAGAATATTAGAAATATTACTTCCTGTAACTCTGGTGAGAATATTGTTAATTCCTGGGGGGTTGGCAAAATAAACTCGCTGAAATTCGCCAACATTGAATTCTCGGAAACTATGGAACAGATTCGCACCGCGAATTGCTCCGCCATCGATGCGGTCTGCGGTTAGTCCTTTAATATTGACATTGGGGGTAATAGTTGAAGGAGTATTGCCTAGTGTATCATCAGGGATAATTTGAGCAGAGGCAAAGTTTTCACTACAAAATATAGTCGGAGCACACACTACTGCAAGGCTGAAACAGCCGATTAACCATGACAAACCAATCCCATCTTTTTTATTTGTCATATCTAAGCTAACCTCACCAGTTTATTCTTTACCAGCCCCGTAACTTTGCGCCGACTGATGTACTGCGTTTATAGATAAACTTCTTGCTGGCTAATCGAGTTTCCTTAGAGATAGTAGCTAAATTTGAGTTAAGTTTTTTGAATTTTGTCTAACACTCTGACGAGGAAGATAGTAGGCGATCGCACGCTAAATCCAAATAAGCTTATCAATTGCATCTATCTTTAGATAGATATTTTTATAGATACGAAAATGAATAAAATCGATAAGTACAACCAAGTAGTAATATGGAAGATTTCGTAAATATGCTATGTCAAGTGTAGACAAGCCAGTGCGTTTGGTCGCCAGACTTTAAGCAACTGGCGTGCGCTTGCTAACCGCTGGAAATTATATATAAATGCTTATGCGTCCTCGTCTAGAAATTACAGAAATATTCTCTACCTTTGCCCAACTAGAAGCAGATAGATTTAGCAAATGGCTAACAGACGCTAGGTTGCGCCGAAGTATGCAGAGTAGTTTGGCAGAGATCGCCAAAACTCAAGACCTGGCAAATAAATTTACAGATAATTTTTGGTCGTTATATTGGTATAAAATATGGCGTTCAAATTCCCAGTTAAGTAATCTTGCAAAAGCACACTTATCCGCCTATTTGCAGGAAACTTGTTATTGGGCAGCCCAAAGAGCGATCGCAAAATTTGCTGTCTTTCAGCATGGATTAAGCGATTACTTCCAAATGGGCATTGCAGAGTTAGAAACAATTTTAGAAGCGTATAACCCTGATAAATCCACTAGTTTAAAAACCTACGCCAGAATTGCTTTTCCCAGCAGATTGAAGGATATGCTGCGCCAACGCAAAGAGGCCGATATTTGTACAAACTGGGGTCTTTTACGCAAGGTGAGTAAAAAAGTGGTGCTGGAAGCGCTGCAAAATGCTGGATTGACACCTACACAAATAGGTCAATATCGCCTAGCTTGGACTTGCTTCCGGATGCTATATCTGCAAAATCAACCAGGAGGAATTCAAAAACTGCCAGAACCCGATCGCCAATTATGGGAAAATGTTGCCAATCTCTACAATAGCGAACGACACAGCCAGCTAACTTTCCCAGCCTCGGAATGCAACTCGGTCGTCATTGAGGAATGGCTCAAAAAAACTTCTATTTATGTACGGAATTATCTTTACCCCAGCGTTGCTTCTCTCTACGTCAACAATCAAGATGACGATTCAAATCAGGAATTGGATATTAAAGATCCGGCTTCTGAATCATTAGTTGCTGATATTATCGCCCAAGAAGAGGTTCACAACCGACGAAATCAATTATCTCAGATGCATGATGTACTCCTGTCAGCCTTAAAAAAGCTTGATTCTCAATCTCAGAAGATACTTGAACTTTACTATCAACAGGGA
Source organism: Calothrix sp. NIES-2098 (assembly GCF_963875125.1). Taxonomy (NCBI): domain Bacteria; kingdom Bacillati; phylum Cyanobacteriota; class Cyanophyceae; order Nostocales; family Calotrichaceae; genus Calothrix; species Calothrix sp. NIES-2098. The sequence goes on along the minus strand of NZ_CAWNKJ010000001.1, from coordinate 3,888,943 downwards.
ATGACTCAACAGCAGATTATCCAAGAGTTGAAAATTAGCCAGCCTACGGTTTCCCGGCGGTTGCTGAAAGGAAGAGAATCCTTACTAGAGGCGTTAATTAATTGGAGTCAAAAAGCAGAGAATATTTCCGTAAATTCCAACCAAATAAAAGATATGAGTGCATCTTTGGAAGAGTGGTTGAGAATTAATTATGCAAAATCTAGCTTTAGTACTTCATCAGTTTGAGGTATCCAGGATGACATTTGCCTTTGCGGAACCAACGGAATTGTTATTAGAGGTATCACCATTATTGCGATCGCAGTCTTGGCACCATAGCCAAATTTATGCAAATCCTAGCAGTCGTTGGTGTGCTTATCTCAATCAAATTTGTCTGGATGTCTTTTTAGACTGGGTAAAACAAGAATATTTTCCTGACGCCAAAATTTGGTATGGCAGTGCAGATATGCCAAGTTTTTGGGAATTTGTCAATGGAACGGCGATTTTGTGCGGTGGCAAGAAGATAGTATTAATTCCCAGCGAAGCCATTGACGATCGCGAGTTAGAAATTCCTCAAGAATGGGTAGATATTAAAAGTTGGGCAGCAGATTATTATTTAGCAGTGCAAGTCAAACCAAATGAAGATTGGGTAAGAGTTTGGGGTTACGCTACCCATCAGGAAGTGAAATCGCACGCAAATTATGACGCTATTGACCGTACCTACTGCTTGCCAGCACAGCAAATTAGCAAAGATATTAATGCCTTCTTTTTAACTTACCAATTTTGTCGCCAAGAGGAAACTCAAGCAGCAATCGCATCGTTACCAGAACTATCAACAACTCAAGCAGAAAACCTTTTACAACGGTTAGGTAATCCCAGTGCCACATTTTCTAGGCTGGCATTACCATTTACAGTTTGGGGAGCCTTTTTAGAAAACCAACAGTGGCGACAGCAATTATACGATCGGCGACAAAGCCAAATCAAAGTTAATCTCAGTCAGTGGTTAGAAGGAAGGTTTTCATCAACCTGGGAAGCTTTAGAAACATTTTTTGGTGCAAATAGTAGCAATATTGCTTTAGGATTGAGGAGTAGCTACGGTTTGAGAGATGTTGCTGCCAAGCGAGCCAAGTTGATTGATTTGGGAATGCAAGTAGAACGCAAAACTGTAGTTTTACTCGTGGCTCTCATACCTGAGGTAGATAGACAAATTAGCGTCCGAGTGCAATTACATCCTCCAGCTGGAGAATCTCATTTACCTGAAAATATTAAGTTAGCTTTAGTTTCAGAGTCTGGAGATCTGCTTCAGCAAGTACAAGCCAGAAGCCAAGATAACTTTGTCCAACTGCCCCGTTTTGATGTGGAACAGGGAGAAAACTTTTGCATTCAAGTAGGAATAAATAACTTTCAGATCGTGGAAAATTTCATCTTTTAGCGATTAATTAAAGACGGTGATGAACAAACTAGTCGTCTTCAGCTTATTGGCAGGTGATTTACATCAAGGATTCCCTGTAGTGACTGCACAATTTTGGGACAGTCAGCGACAATATCCGATGAAATTTACCGGATCTCTGCCAGCAGCACCAGAATTAAGCGAACTATATCACCGATGGCAGTTACTGTATGCAGCACTCCATCAACGTTTGGGGTGGCGCGTGCGGATCAAAATTCATTCACAAGATGTCACCAATATTTCTGTTAGTGAATTTGGTGAAATTTGCCAGCAATTACAACACTATATAAATAAGTGGTTGAACTCAGAAGCATTTCAAAATATAGTCCAACAATTACGGACTTTACTCAACAAAGATGATGCAATTAGAGTAATTTTTGAAACAAATATTCCTCTACTTCAGCGCCTTCCTTGGCATCTGTGGAACTTTTTTGATGATTATCGGCAAGCAGAAGTAGCATTAAGTTCCCACGAATATGAACCCCCACATAACCAACCCCGCAAGCCCACAGGTAAGGTAAAAATTCTCGCTATTTTGGGTGACAGTCAAGGAATTGATATTGATAAAGACCGGACTTTGTTACAGGGGTTAAAATCTGCCGAGACTGAGTTTCTTGTGGAACCAACTCGTCGAGAAGTTGACCGATATTTGTGGAATCACGATTGGGATATCTTGTTTTTTGCCGGACACAGTTCTAGTCATGCTGATGAAGATACGGGCAAAATTTATCTCAACCAAACGGAAAGTTTAACAATTCCCCAACTGAAGAATGCCCTACAAAATGCGATCGCACGCGGATTAAAATTGGCAATTTTCAATTCCTGTGATGGTATAGGTTTGGCAAGGGATTTAGCCGATATGAACATTCCGCAAATGATTGTCATGCGCGAACCCGTGCCAGATTTAGTTGCCCAAGAGTTTCTCAAAAACTTTCTTGTCGCTTTTGCTGGTGGTAAATTTTTTTATACAGCAGTGCGGGAAGCACGAGAAAGACTTCAGGGATGGGAAAATGATTTTCCTTGCGCTAGTTGGTTGCCTGTTATCTGTCAAAATCCCACAACGCTGCCAACAACTTGGGCAGAATTACGCGGCGATTCTCATGCTGCTGTTCGCTCAACTTCTAGTTTAAGAAAGTCAATCGCAACTATACTTTTAAGTACTACCATCGTCGCTGCATCCATCATTGGTGTGCGATTTTTAGGAGGATTCCAAACACAAGAATTACAAGCTTTTGATAGCATCATGCGCTTGCGTCCGCAAGAAGAACAAGATCCGCGATTGTTAATAGTAGAAGTTAGCGAACAGGATATTCAAAATCTATCAGAACTTACACGCGGGCCAAAATCTATATCAGATCGCAAATTAGCTCAATTACTTGCGAAATTACAAAAATATCAGCCGCGAGTTATTGGTATAGATATCTATCGAGATATTTCCGACTTCCACGAAAAATTACAAAAGTCACCACTAACTGCACAGTTAAATCAAGAGAACGTCATTGCTGTTTGCAAAGGCAAAGATAGCGAACACGATCCTCAAGGCATTAAACCACCAGTAGGGGTTCCTGTGGAACGTCAAGGTTTTACTGATGCAATTCGCGATCCTGATGGTGTTATTCGCCGTCAAATTTTAATCATGAAACAGGAGTCTGCTTCTGTTTGTGTAACTCCTTTCTCTCTCAATCTGCAACTAGCAGCGCGTTATTTATTTTCAGAAGATATTCCCTATGAACTGACTGATAATGCAGTAATTTTTCATTCTCGAAATGGCGATAAAAAATTCCAGCGATTAGCAGCAGGTTTGAGTGGCGCATATCAACACGGAGTAGGAGGAGTAGATTTAGGTGGCATTCAAATACTTACAAATTATCGTCAGAGAAAGTTTGAACAAGTTACTGTTCAAGATGTATTGAGTGGTATTGTCAAATCTGATGCAGTCAAAGACAAAGTAATTCTAATTGGTGTTACAGCCCAAAGTTTCAGAGATAGTTTTCCTACTCCTTATAGTGTGGTTCAAAAACCTTATCAAGAAACTCCAGGATTGTTAATCCAAGCACATATGACAAGCCAAATTATCAGTGCTGTTTTAGATAGACGACCAATTATTTGGGTTTTGCCTTACTGGGGTGATATTCTTTGGATTTGGGGAGCGTGTTTAGTTACTGGCGCGATCGTTTGGCGGATGCGTTCCCTCTTACTAAAGATTAGTACCATAGTTACCATAGCAGTAGTTTGGTACGGAGTTTGTACAACTATGCTTTTAACTCAAGGAGCATGGTTGCCGTTAATTCCATCAACTGTTGCAGTCATCTTGAGTGGTGGAATAGTATTAGTATTGATGCCATCAAAAGCATCATTGTGGTCAAAATAGCTCAATAATATAATATCGAAATGAAAAAGTATTTAACCTGCTCTGTGAGATTATGGGATAAAGTACTAGTGGTCTATCGTAAAAGTTTTGATCTGTGAAATTATTCTTAATTTCTCTTCTCTTCTTTCTCTTTGTTATACCATTTTAAAAAAAGAACGCGACAGGTAGGGGCACAGCATCAGTAAGATAATTTGAGATAATACAAGATTGTGGATGCCGTTCCCCTACAAAGAATTGATTTGTTGCAAACATGATTTGAATTGGTATTATTGTACTTCGTGCTACCCTGCGGAAATCCGTTGCGCGTCTACGTTCCTTAACCCCTTCAGAATTAATACAATGATCCACTATAAAACAATGTTCATATCATGTCCGTTTAAATACCCGTCATTGCGTTCGCCCTTGGCGTTCCCGAAGGGTACGAAGTGAAGCAATCGCAGAGTCTTTGTGATTGCTTCACTTCGTTGCACTCGCAATGACATATTAAGGGTAATTTGCTGGACATCATAATCATTGGTTTAAACTTCAGTAATCAGTAATTATTTGTATCGGGCATTTTGTGAAATGCTATCAGAGGGAGTTTACCGGAATCATGCGATGGCGTTTTGTTGTATTAGAAGAATCAACTTCACCAATTAATGATGGATCGCGACTTAACAAATATGTAGATTTGAGATAACCTGCTTCCTGTTTCATTAATGGCAAATTATGCTTTTCTAACACTTTTTGAATTCGCTCGAATGCTTCTGGTAGTCGATCGAAGGGAATATTAGGAAAGGTGTGATGCACTGCATGGTAATCTAGCCCACCCATCAACCAGCCAACTAGAGAACTAGTCTTAATATTACGACAAGCATAAAGCTGCGTTAATTGGTGATTGGTAAATTTTCCCCACAGCGCATAGTGTTCCAAGTGATCGCGTGTCTGCGCTATGATACCAGCTATCCGTTCTAAAATTAACCAAAATAAAATGTAGCGACCTATTTCTCCTTGAGAAATTACTACTATTAATAGAAAACTCTGAACAAGTAATATACCTGTAAAATCTAGCAGTAGCTGTCGCCGCATACTTAAGTAATTTTGAAAGCGTAAACCCTGAATCGAGGTTTTAATAATTAGCCCGATTCCCCCCAAAATAAAAATATCGCACAGCCATTGATGGCTGACATACCAACGTAGAATAGGATGTGCTTGTTGGTATTCTTCCCAAGTCCATTGAAGTCTTTCTGGATCTCTTAAATCAATACCATTCCAGCCATGATGCAAGCGGTGTACTTCTGCATAAACACTGTAAGGCCATAGCATTGGCCAACTCATCAATCGCGGCATGATAGTATCAAACCATTTCCACCCAGTTAAGGTTTGATGAGCCATATCATGGGTACAAATCAGCCAAAAGCTATAAAAAACTCCCGCCAGCATTGTAGCAGCCACAAATAAAATATCGTTGGGCACTGACCAAGCTAATATGACTAAGCCCACAAATATCAGGCCTAATATACTAAAACGTAGCAATCCGGCGCGAGGATTCACTTGATGTAAGTCAGCGGTGACTTGTTGTAACTCTTGAGCAATACTATTCACACTCATGGTGCGATCGCCCTTAACCCACCCCACCGACATTTGTTATCTCAGTTACTATTAGCTTAACGCGACTCATTTGAGTTTTTGATAATATCTGCGATCGCAAGTTCCCGATTATCGCTCAATCTCTCAAAAGAAGTAATTGCTTCTGGTTTAAAAATAATTTAGATTTTCCAGGTTTTTCAAACAATATGCAGTTACTTCGTTGTATCAGTTTTGCCAGCCCACTGCAATTAGAATCTGGCAATAGGAACTTTACTAAAATATAGAACAACTGTACTATTAATAAAACAGCATATCAGCCTCAAAGAAACTGAGTCAAAATAATAAGTGTGTCATTTGTTACAAAATGTGGGCGATCGCAACTTGAGCAAGCTTGTAATAAAGTTTTTGGGAACCCTAATTAAGACTTGAAAGGTAAAGCAAGATGACTGACAATCAAAATCAACCCAAGGATTATGATGCTGTACTTGGTGGACAATCACCGCCTCCTATAGATGGAGTTGTTCTTGGAGGAATTGAGGGAATTAAGCGCTGTTTATCAAATCCTGTAGCGAATGTGCGAATTACTGCACTTAGCGAAGCTTTAAAATATGGTGATGCAGGTTTGGAAGTAGTCAGACAAGCGTTGCAAGATGAATCAAAATTAGTGCGGCGTTTTGCTTATCGACTATTAAAGCAAAGAGTAGAACCGCAAGTTATACAAGCTTTGCAAACATATAAACCTTGGAACTTAGAAGAAAGATTAAATGAGTATCAAGGGTATCCAGTTACTCAATTTGCTAATCGGCAAGTTGTAGAGTTCGATGCAAATATTGGTATTACCGAACCAGTTAATAATGCTTACGCCCTCAGATGTGAGTATGACGAAGAGGAGAATTTGCCGAGTAAAATTATTAGACTGCTGCAACAACCCAACGCCCACAGATTAGAAGCTTTAGTGTTGGGTTTATGGGCGGAAGCATATGAATATGGTTCAAGTGAGATTGTTCAAGCTTTAGTTGATGCAAGACAATATTTCACTAATCTCAAAGCTATTTTTATAGGCGATATTATTGGCGATGAATGCGAAATTTCTTGGATTCGACAAAGTGACATAAGCCCAATTTTGCAAGCTTATCCTAAACTTGAAATTTTACAAGTTCGTGGTGGCGACGGTTTACATTTTAGTCCGCCAGTGCAACACGATCGCCTCAAAGCATTAATTGTAGAAACTGGTGGATTAAGTCGAGAGGCTGTCGCCCACATTTGTAATATGAATCTGCCAGCATTGGAACATTTGGAATTATGGTTTGGTAGCGAACATTATGGTGGTGACTGTTGGGTAGAAGATGTATATCCGATTATTTTTGAAGATAAGTTTCCTAACTTAACTTATTTAGGGTTACGCAATAGTCAATTTACCGATGAAATAGTCAATGCTATTGTGGCTTCTCCAATTATTAATTCTATTAGCGTACTTGACCTTTCGATGGGAACGTTGAGTGATGCGGGTGCTGAAGCATTGCTAAATTGTGAGGCTATCAATTATCTTGACATTCTCAATGTTTCCGAAAGCTTCTTATCTCAGGAAGTAATTCAGAAATTGTCTAATTTAGATGTGCGTGTCTTAGCAAATAATCAGAAAGAAGAAGATGAGGATAGCTATCTTCATGGACGCTATTGTTCTATCGCTGAGTAATTTATAGGTTAATGATGTTCGGTATTAAATAAAAATATTAGGCATTTTAAATGAATAGTAATCTAAATCAACCCGGCGAGTTTGATGCAGTACTTGGTGGAAATGCACAGCATCAAAATTATGCTGTAGTTTTAGGAGGAATTGAGGGAATTAAAAATCGCCTCAATAGCGAAGATTATGAAGTCAGAATTGCAGCGCTTGAAGATACACTTAAATATGGTGACGAAGGAATAAATTTGTTAATAGAAGCGTTATACGATCCTTCTAAAGAAATACATGAGCTTGCTATTAACTTACTACGTAAAGCTGGTATTAAAGGAAAACAGGCATTACTAGATTACGATCCCTGGTTAGTTTTGACTACATTTAATAAGTGGGAAGATTATTATTACGATCGGATTAACGATCCAATAGGTCAGGCATATTGTCTAAATAGCCAAAACTATATAAATAGTAAAAATAAATTAATGCGATTGCTTCAAGATCCAAAGGCAAAGTTCATAGAAGCACTCAAATGTCAATTTTATTATAGAGATTCCAATTGTAAAATAGCCTTTAAAGATTTTGCTAATACACTTGTTAATTTTAGTAAAGCTCTAATAAGTTTGAAAGCATTATTAATTGGTGACTACTGTGATTTAATTAATATTAAATACAAACACTCTAATACTCAAGTATGTAGTATTCATCCTCTGCTAAAAGCTTATCCTAAATTAGAATTACTTCACATACGTGGGCGTATGCTTGAGGAAGATATTCTCAAACCTGAATTAAAGATAGTCCAAGTTCGGAATAGCCAAAATAATTCTAATATTCCTATCAAGTCGTTAAAACATGAAAGTTTAAAGACTCTAATTATTGATGCAGATGGTATATCTAATGAGAATCTGGCGAAAATTTGTCAATTAGATTTACCATCTCTAGAGTACTTTGAGCTATGGCTAAATAGAAGCGAGTTAAGCAACATTAAAATAGATACTTTAACCCCTATGCTTTTAGGTGATTCTTTCCCTAACTTAGCGTACTTAGCAATCAGAAAATGCGGTAACATGAGCGAGGTTGCTAAGGCTATTGTTAATTTTCCCATCATAGAAAACTTGAAGATACTGGAATTAACAGATGGAAATTTAAGTAATGGGGATGTTTTATTAAAGTCTCCAACAGTTAATCGCCTGCATACTCTCAATGTTTCTGGTAATCGTTTACATAAAAATACAATTGAGCAACTTTCTGAGTTGAAATGTCGAGTAATTGCAGATTATCAGTTTAGCGATCGCTATTACTCAGTCTGGGAATAATAAACTAAAGCCAAAATCAGCATTTGTCAATCTATCAAAGTAGTCAAACAAGATGTTTTGCAGATATAGCGTCTAAAACTCAAGACAACCCAATATGAACAACAATCCAAATCAACCCAGAGAATATGATGCGGTGCTTGGTGGAGAACTACCACCTCCGGTTAGCGGTGTGGTTTTAGGCGGAATTGAGGGGGTAAGAAATCGATTGCAAAGTTCGGTGGTTGAGGCGCAGGTTGGGGCGCTTTCTGAAGCGTTGAATTATGGGGATGCTGGTTTAGAGATTTTGATTCAAGCTCTATATAATCAGTCAGGACAGGTGAGATTATCAGCTTATAATATTTTGCGTAGGCGTAGCCCGTCGCAGACATCGCGCCCCGAACCATCTGTAAAACAAGCACTGCAAAACTTTAATCCTTATGAATTTTTTAAGTGTATTCATACACTACAAGCGTATTATCAACAAGTTCATTCTGTAGCTATTAGCCCAGATATCAAAACTTTGGTGTGTGGTGCAGGTGATAACCGCCATAACAGTATTAATTCACCAAGAGTTTGGAATTTAGAAACAGGAGAAGAAAAATTTGATTTGCGGTTTAATCATCATCACACTGGTGATATTAATTGCGTAGCTATTAGTCCTGATGGACAGAAGATGATTAGTGCTGGTGCAGATAAAATCATCATGCTTTGGGATCTAAGCGCAGGTAAATATCTTGGGAAATTAAGCAAGCATTCAAATGTAATTTATGCTCTAGCTATACATCCTAACGGAGAAAGCTTTTTTAGTGCAGATGGAAGTGGATGTATCAAAATTTGGCGCTGGAATTGGGGTGAAGAAATTGCTACTTTAGAAGGGCATTCTCGCTCAATTTATGCTCTTTGTATATCACCTGATGGCAAGCTGTTAATCAGTGCTGGTGAGGATAAAATTATTAGAATTTGGGACATAAATTCTAGACGTGAAATTTGGACAATTCAAGGACATTCCCAGTCAATTCGTTCTCTAGCAATTAGTCCAAATGGTCGTTATTTGGTTAGTGGTAGCGACCAAAGAATCAAAATTTGGGATATACAAACCGGAAAACAATTATTTTCTTTTTATGGTCATGCTGATTGGGTGCGTTCTATTGTATTTAGTCCCAACAGCCAAACTTTTTTAACTGCTGGCGACCAAAACATTAAAGTTTGGGATGTAACTTCAGGTAAGAAAATATTTTCATTTCAAGCACATACAGGAGCAATTCGTTCATTAGCACTAAGTGCAGATGGGCAAACATTGGTAAGCGGTAGTGTAGATCATAAAGTAAAAGTATGGAGGTTTTAATGTCAGAGAGTTCTAATCAATTTTTTATTAAACTTGAAAACTGGAAATATCAAGAATTTAATTCTCAAGTTGGTATTACAAACCCTATGAGTTATGCATATGCGATTCGGTTTCAAACAGAAAATCACAATCGAAATATAAATTTAGAGCCTTTTAATAGTCTCTTGCAAGAAACTCAAATCAGTCAAATTCAAGCTTTGATTTGCCCAATAGGATATAGTTACTTTAACGATCATACTTCATTTGGGATTGTCTTAGAAGCCATCTGTGATGCTTGCGATAAATTGCCAAATCTGCAAGCATTATTTATCGGAGACACAGAACAACATGAATATCGCAAATCTAAACTCGCAGTTTTTGATATTCGCCCAGTTTTAGAAGCATTTCCTAACTTGCAACTACTACAAGTACGAGGTCAATTTTATCAATATCTCTTAGAATGCGAATCTTTCAAGCATGAAAATCTCAAAACACTAATTATAGAAACCGCAGATATTAATTCTGACAATTTTGCTCAAATTTGCGCTTTGGAATTACCAAATCTAGAATACCTAGAATTATGGTTTGGTAGACAGCTACGCCACTCAACATTTGTTATGGATGTGTTGACATCAATTTTAGGTGGCAAAAAATTCCCAAACTTAGCTTATTTGGGACTTCGTAGCAGTGAATTTACTGATTTACTTACAGAGGAAATAGTGGAGTCTCCAATTATGGAACGCCTTTTAGTGCTGGATTTATCAATGGGTAATTTAAGCGATCGCGGCGCACAAGCTTTGTTAAACTGTCCAGCAATCAATCAGCTTCATACCCTCAATATTTCTAATAACTGCGTATCAGAAGGTATGGTTCAACGATTGTTACAACTTAACTGTCAGGTGATTGCATATGAACAAGAAAGTGAGGTGGAAAGAGGATGTAGTGCATCAAGATACTCTGCTTTGCATGAGTAATATATACGATTTACTTTTAAAACAAATTTTAGCATTGCCCACCTTATTAGCACAAATTAGCACTAGCCAACATGAACAACAATCCAAATCAACCGAGAGAATTTGACGCAGTAATTGGTGGAGATGCACCCGATAGTCGTGCAGTGCTAGGAGGAATTGCAGGAGTCAAGAGTCGTTTCAAAAGTGGGTTTTTTGAGTTACAGGTTGCTGCACTTACTGATGCATTAAATTATGGAGATACAGGTTTAGAGTTCGTGATTGATGCATTGCAGGATTCCTCACATAAAATTCATAAAATTGCCGTTGAACTATTGCAACAAACAGAAGATAAAGGAAAGCAAGCGCTTTTAGGATGTCAGCCTGGGTTATTTTTTCCAACTTTAAATGATTGGACAGCCGAAAAATTTAATCCTCATACTGGTATCGTTAATCCATCTGAGACAGCCTATATAGTAACTCTTGAACAACTAAAGTTATTATTGCAAGACCCACAAGTTAATCAAATTGAAGCTTTAATTTGTCATTTATCTGGGTACGACTGTTATTACGAAATCAGCCCCGATTTTTACAGTTACGTTGATACTCTTTATGAAGCACGTCAGCAGTTAAGCAATCTGAAAGCTTTATATATAGGTGATTGTCGAGATAATTACTACAAAAAATCTTATATAGGGGTAGGGGATATAAGTTTAATATTGCAAGCTTGTCCTAACCTAGAAGTACTACATATTCGTGCTTGCTGCAACGAACTTGAATGTGAAAAACTACAACATAATAATTTGAAAACTTTAATTATTGAAACAGCAAATATCAGTGATGTAGCAATTTATCGCCTTTGTTTGCTCGATTTACCAGCGTTAGAGTATTTTGATTTATGGATGGGTAGATCTTCTGAACATAGTTCCGATCATACTATTGATAGTCTCAAACCGATACTTTTTAGCGAATCATTTCCAAAATTAAGCTATTTAGGTTTGCATAGTGATTATGCTGATGCAATAGCCGATGCGATCGCACAATCTACTTTCATGGCTGAATCTCCCATTCTAGCAACTCTTGACGTACTAGATTTATCAATGGGAAATTTGACAGACACAGGTTTGAACGCTTTGATTGAATCAGAAGCGGTTATTAATCTACATACTCTCAATATTGCTCAGAACTACGTATCAGAAGAATTTATTCAGGAGATTAAACAATCATCCCTGGTTGATTGTTTATTAATTGCTCATTCTCAAGAAAAGGCATATGAAGGATATAACCCTTCTCGCTATCGGGCGTTATACGAATGAAAATTTTACAGATATAAATTTAGCAGTAGCCCAAATGAACAACAATCCAAATCAACCCAGAGAATTTGACGCAGTGCTTGGTGGAGATGCACCACCTCCTGTTAATGGTGTGGTTTTAGGAGGGATTGAGGGAATTAAAAATCGCCTCAAAAGCCTTGAACCTAGAGAAAGAGCATCTGCATTGATTGATGCTTTACGCTATAAAGAAGAAGGTTTTCAATTACTAATTGAAGCATTAAAAGACCCTTCAGATAAAGTGCAGATATTTGCTGCTCGTCTTCTGCGAGATAAAGGTGGAGAAAAAGGTAAACAGGTTTTATTAACACATAATCCTCAGCAATATTTTCCGATGCTAGAAGATTGGCAGTTTGAAAATTTTTATCCAAATATTGGAATAACTTCTGCAATTAGTACAGCTTATAATGTTAACCTGTATCTTGAAGAACCAAATCCTCGTGGAGGATTTCGTGTAGTTGAATCTTTTAATCTAGATGCTCTTCAAGTATTCCTCAATGATATCCAACTCGGTGAAGTTGAAGCTTTAGCTTGTTGGATGCCTGATGTACGTTACTTACCCATATATCAGAAAGAGTGTCAGAAAATTATAAACATGCTTTGTGAAGCTAGTCAAAATTTAAGGAATCTAAAGGCTTTATTTATTGGCGATCGCAGACAACATGAATATAAAAAATCGCGTATTTATCTAAGTGATTTGATTTCAATTTTAGAGAATTTTCCAAATTTAGAGGTATTGAAATTACACGGAAATCCTCATAATAATCTCTTTTCCCAAAAAATCTGTCATCAATCTTTAAAAACTTTAATTATAGAAACAGCAGATAATGATTCTCGCGCAATAGCAGAAATATGCAATCTTGAATTGCCATCACTGGAATTATGGGGAGGATGGTGTGGATACTCACCAACAGATTTTGATTTTTTTGAGTCCCTATTTTCAGGTGAATTAGTGCCTAATTTATCTTATATCGGTCTACCTAGCTTTGAAAATACTGACGTAATTGTAGAAGCTTTGGTTCAATCTCCAATGATTGAACGTCTAGCGGTGCTTGACATATCGATGGGAACTTTAACAGATAAAGGGGCAGAAAAATTGTTGAATTGCCCAAGTGTAAATCAGCTTTATACACTCAATATTTCTAAAAACTGTATATCCTCAGAGATGGTTCAACAATTATCCCAACTTAATTGTAGATTAATTGCAGATTCACAGGAAGAAAACTCTCGTCGATGAGAACTAGCTTCACGCTTTTGGGCATTATTACGAATAAAAATATATCCAAAAATGCTAAACTTTATCCTCATCGCTAACTCTGAAAATCGCCGTGTCGGTTTCCTCCAACAAGCACTAACCCATTTCAACTTACCACCAGCCACGGTAGTAGATTACGCAGACTTAATTTCCGGTAAACAAACTCTCGAACAATTTAACGCACCTAACACCATTATCCGCTTCGATTCTCCAGAAAAGAACTTTGATATTGATAAAGCCATCATCGCCGCTGGTTTCAACGTATCGGATAACGGAGAACATCAACGCATCACTCCTGGCGAAGCTATGAAATTAGAATTCGACAAAGGACGCATCCTCTACCCGCGACAGTGGTATTTAGGCTGGCGCTATCTCTTACAAACATGGGAAACGCAACTTACACTTTTCCAGGGGTACTTCATGAACCATCCCCAAGATATTGCTGTAATGTTTGACAAACCAGCTTGTCACGCAAGATTCAGCGCATACAATATTCCCGTTCCTCGTTCTCTAGGTAAAATTCACAATTACGAACACTTGCGCGAACAAATGCAAACGCAGGGAATAGAACGAGTATTTGTCAAACTCTCCCACGGTTCCGCTGCTTCTGGAGTTATTGCTTATCGTGCAAATTCGCGTTTTGAATCAGCTATTACTACCGTCGAACGAGTACGAGAAAATGGAGAAACTCTGCTTTACAATTCTCGGAAAATTAGACACTATACCCACCGAGAAGAAATCGCCGATATCATCAATATCTTAACAGCAGAAGGCGTACAAGTTGAAGAATGGCTACCCAAAGCATATTTACAAGGATGCGGTTTTGATGTGCGCGTCGTGGTTATCAATGGTGAAACACAGCATATCGTTGTTCGCCTTGGTAAAAGTCCCATGACAAATTTACATTTGGGGAATGAACGGGGAGATACTGAGGAATTTTTAGCAAAAGTTGGTGCAGAAAATTGGGAGATGATGAAGCGAACTTGCGAACAAGCAGCCAGCTTATTTCCTAATAGTTTATATTGCGGAGTTGATTTACTAATTTTACCTGATTGGAAAACTCACGCCATTTTAGAGATTAATGCTTTTGGTGATTTATTACCGGGGATTTTGTGGAATGGGATGGATACTTATACGAGTGAAATTAAGGCGATTTTGGAAAAGTAAATGTAGGCTGTATTATGCCGCAGGCTAACGCACTTTAATTGTTGATCGTCCCGGAATTTTGTTAATAACACATCCTCATGTATGTTTATTAATTAATATTAACGAAAATGAATAATAATTCAAATCAACCAAGAGAATTTGACGCAGTACTTGGTGGAAACGCACCACCTCCTGTTAAGGGTGTGGTGTTAGGCGGAATTGGCGGGGTAAAAAGTAGCTTTAAAAGTTCAATCTTAACAGAGTCTTTAGACAGGATATTAAAAGCCTTAGAAGAAAAAGATCCAGAAATGGCTTCGTGTTTACAACCAGGCTTAACCCGTAAAGAAATTGATGAAATAACTAAAGATTTACCTTTTAAGTTACCAGAAGAACTATATGAGCTATATCAATGGCGAAATGGTCTATGTAATTAGATAGTATTTGGTTGGGGTAAATGGAATGGTATTCAACTAATATTTAGACCCTTGGTAGAAGCAGTAAATGATTTTCATAAGTTAAAAAAACGTGATTCCCCGTCTAACTTATTTCGTATTTTTTTATTAATTCATCAATTAGGAGGTGATTATTTTGCTGTACTCTTAGGTGACGAAACAACTCCTATAATTCATTTCGATGACAATAGTGAAATTTTTATCGATCAAAGAAATTATTCTAAAAAATCAGCATTTTTCTCAAGTTTGACAACCCTAATGTATGCGATTGCAGAATGTTTTAAAGATGCAATATATACTGAAACCGACTCTAATGGTTATATATCTTGGGAATTTGACGAGGATAAAGTCAAAGTGATTCTCCATAAATACAATACAGGTAACTTTAAAATTTATCGAGCATAATTTTTCATAGCTATGTTTAATATGAATTTAATCGTGGGAACTCACGATATCCTGTTTATCACCCTAGACACACTGCGTTACGATGTAGCTAAAAATTTACTCATACAAGGACGCACTCCTAATTTAGAAAAAGTTCTACCAAACACAGGTTGGGAAGAACGCCATTCACCCGGAAATTTCACTTACGCGGCGCATCATGCTTTTTTTGCTGGCTTTTTACCTACTCCGATAACGCCAGGAATTCACCCCCGAATTTTTGCATTAGGATTTGAAGGAAGTACCACCACAACTGATGAAACTTGTGTGTTAGATAGCTCAAATATTGTTAGTGGATTAGCTGCTAAAGGATATCATACAGTTTGCATTGGTGGCGTTGGTTTCTTTAACAAACGCAATCCTTTAGGGAATGTAATCCCTTCGATGTTCGCTGAAAGTTACTGGAGTCCAGAATTAGGTGTTACTCATCCCCAATCTACAGAAAATCAGGTAAATCTGGCGCGAAATATTTTAGAAAAAACCCCCAACAATCAACGCCTATTTTTATTTATAAATATTTCAGCTTTACATCAACCAAATTATTTTTACCTTCCTAATCCAAAGGATAAAATCGATACTATTGAATCTCACGCCGCAGCTTTAGAATACGTTGATAGTCAATTAGCTAAACTCTGGGATACTTTACGAAAAAGAAATTCTACTTTTTGCATTCTCTGTTCCGACCACGGGACAACTTATGGTGAGGATGGTTACACTGGACATCGACTTAGCCATCCCGTTGTTTGGACGGTTCCCTATGCAGAGTTTATTTTATGAAAACCTTGAAATTTTATGATTAAAACCCAAAATCCCCAATCCAAAATCCAAAATCTAAAATCCAAAATTTCTCAGTCTCCCTATCAAGCATACGTTTATTCTTATCCCCACAAAACAGCTTACCGTCCTTTTACGCCGCCGATATATCTCCCCGAACTTTGGACGCAGCAAGATAGACAAGCGTTATTTCTCTACATACATATTCCGTTTTGTGAAATGCGTTGTGGTTTCTGCAATTTGTTTACCACAGTCAGCCACAATGAAGATTTTATCAGTCAATATGTCGGGACGGTACAGCGACAAGCGCAACGGATGAAAGCGGTGTTGGGTGATGCGTCTTTTGCTAGGTTCGCTATTGGTGGGGGAACTCCGACGCAATTACCTATTCAGCACTTGGAAACTATTTTCGATATTGCGGAAAATACTATGGGTGCAAAGTTGCAGGAAATTCCGATTTCTGTGGAAGTTTCACCAGAAACCGCGACTGAGGAGAAGTTAAAACTGTTGCGATCGCACTCTGTCGATCGTGTTAGTATTGGTGTCCAAAGTTTCATTGAGTCCGAAGTCTTAGCCACCCAGCGCCGTCAATCGACTACTCAGGTTGAAGCGGCCTTAACAAGGATAAAAGCCGCTGGATTTCCGACTTTGAATATTGACCTGATTTACGGTTTACCCGGTCAAACTGTAAATACTTGGTTGCAATCAATACAGGCTGCTTTGCGCTTTCAACCAGAGGAAATTTATCTATATCCATTATATGTGCGACCGCTGACGGGTTTGGGACGCACAGATAAAGAATGGGACGATATTCGTTTAGCTTGTTACCGCGAAGGGCGATCGCTCTTATTATCGCAAGGATATACCCAGATTTCCATGCGGATGTTTCAACGGGTGGATGGGGGACAAGGTAGTAATCTTCCTCCCTCATCTCCTCACACTCCCTCATCTCCCTCATCCCTCCCCTCCCCCGTCTACTGCTGTCAAGCTGACGGGATGGTTGGTTTAGGTTGTGGCGCACGTTCCTACACGGATACTTTGCACTATTCTAATGAGTATGCGGTGGGTGCAAAGGGAATCAGCGATATTTTGCAAGCATATATTCAAACACCCGATGAGTTATTTGAATATGCGCATTATGGTTTTCAATTAGATGCAGAAGAACAACGTCGGCGGTATATTCTGTTATCTTTACTTTCTCATGAAGGATTAAATTTGCTTGCTTATCGTCAGCGATTTGGAAGTGATGTGTACGCTGATTTTCCAGAATTATCAGAATTGCTGACTTTAAATTTGGCGATAAAACATGAGGAGATTTTACAGTTAACTGAATTTGGAATTGAGCGTTCTGATACTATTGGTGCGTGGTTATTTTCTGAGGAAGTTCAGGAATTAATGCAGGGTTATGAGTTGAAATAATAGGGTTAAAGCCAGATTTGTAGAGAAGCGATACATCACTTTTCTAAAAAAAATTACATGACATCTACCGTGGGAAAAAATATGACCAACAATCAAAATGAACCTAGAGAATTTGATGTGGTACTCGGCGGAGAAACACCACCTATTTATGACGCTGTCTTAGGTGGTATCGAAGGGATTAAGAGACGTTTATCGAGTCAATTTATAGAAGATAGAGAAGACGCACTTCATGATGCACTTCAATATGGTGCATCAGGTCTAAATTTGATAATTCAAGCTTTACAAGATAAATCAGGAAGGGTACGAAGATATGCTTGTGTTTTACTAAGTGAAAGAAATGAACCTCAAGCTATAGCGGCTTTGCAAAGTTATAAACCTTGGTTTTTAAAAGAACGCTGGGAACTAGAGAAACGTACAGGAGCGAGTTTCATAAGATGGCACTCTAAAAAATTTGCACATCGTCAAGTAGAGGAATATAATTCACAAGTTGGTATAACTGACCCTGTAGGAACTGCATACGCTTTCCGAACTAATCGAGATGGAGACGAATTTATTGCAGACAAGCTTGAATTACTTTTAGAAGATTCACAAGTTGGCAAGGTAGAAGCTTTAGTTTTTGGAATGTGGCATTCAGACGTTTTTGAAAGTGATTCATCACAAAATATTGTCAATTTTCTTGTGAATGCTCAGGATAAACTAAGTAATCTTAAGGCTGTATTCATAGGCGATGTCACAGATGATGAGTCGATGATTTCTCACATGAGTCATAACTATATCAGCCCAGTATTAGAAGCTTACCCTAATTTAGAAATATTAAAGATTCGTGGTGGTAACACTCATAGGATGTTTAATCCAATACGACATGAGAAATTAAAGGCTCTGATTATAGAAACCGGAGGACTGCGGCAAGAATCTCTCTTACAATTGTACTCTCTTCAATTACCAGCATTAGAACATCTGGAAATATGGTTGGGTAGCCTTAACTATGGATGTACTTGTTCTGTTGAAGATTTAACTCCTCTTCTTTATGAAGATTTATTTCCTAATCTTATATATTTAGGGTTACGCAATAGTGAATATAGTAATGAGATAGCTCGTGAAATAGTTCAAGCACCAGTTTTGCAAAAAATTAAAGTGTTAGACATTTCTCTCGGAAATTTAACCGATGAAGGAGCAAAAATTTTACTCAATTCTCCTGTAATCAATCAATTAGATATGCTCAATATATCAGAAACTTATGTAACTGATGAAATGCTTGAATTGCTTTGGCAAATGGATGTTCGTGTCATTGCAGAAGGTAATCGAATTTATGAATATGAAGGCGATCGCTACTGCACAGTAACCGAATAATTTAAAAATAAGTTATTCCATAATTAGGTAAATGAGAAACTTACCCTGGCAGAAAATATGACTAACAATCAAAATGAACCGAGAGAATTTGATGCGGTACTTGGAGGAGAAACACCGCCTATACGTGATGCTGTATTAGGTGGTATCGAAGGTGTTAAGAGGCGTTTAGTAAGTCCTAATATAGAGATACGTATAGCGGCTGTTCAAGATGCATTAAATTATCAAGCAGAAGGTTTAAATTTAATAATTCAGTCATTGCACGATCGCTCAAGAAAAATCCGTCAAACAGCCTATCATTTATTACGCGATCGCATTGAACCGCAAGTCAAACAAGTTTTGCAAAAATATAAGTATTGGGACTTATTTGAGCGAATAGATGAAACTTTAAATTCTGGATATATCTATAATACTTACAAAAAATTCTACAATCGACAAGTTGCAAGCTATGATTCTCAAATAGGTCTGCAAAATCCTGCTGAAAAAGCTTATGTATTAGATGATGTTGTATATGATGATATAACTTCCTTTTTAAAAGAACCAGAAGTCAATAAAGTAGAAGCTTTGATATTTCGAGGTTACTATGACTTATGGCGCATTTTACCTCCAAATATTCTCAAAAATATTAAAGCACTTTTTTACGGGCCTTATGACATAGATTACCAGATATCTTGGACAACTATTCAAGATATTAGCCTTATCTTAAAAGCATTTCCTAATCTAGAGATGTTGCTAGTGCGTGGTGGAGATGATTGTCGCATATACAGTGAGCCTTGGGAAAAATTCATTTCTTTACGTCACGAACATTTGAAAGCGCTAATTGTAGAAACTGGAGGATTAGGTCGTGACAAAATTGCTCAAATTCTCTCTCTTCAACTACCAGCATTAGAACATTTAGAATTATGGTTAGGTAGTGATGAATATGGTGGTAATTCTGCCATTGATGATTTAATGCCAATTTTTTCAGGTGATTTATTTCCGAACTTGACTTATTTGGGACTGCGTAACAGCGAATATGCAGATAACATTGCTGCTGCTGTTGTTAACTCTCCTATCATCAATACAATCAAAGTTTTAGACCTTTCAATGGGAAACTTAAGCGATGATGGTGCTGAAGCTTTACTCAATTGTCCTGCTGTGAATCAGCTAGATATTCTTAACCTTTATGATAGTTGTTTAACTGAAGAAATGGTTGAACGTTTGAAACTTCTAGATATTGAAGTTATTACAGATACACTAAAAAGCTCAGAAGATCGCTATTGTTCTGTTTCTGAATAATTAAGCTTTAAAAAAATAATTTAGATATTCAACTAATATGCACCTTACCATCCTCTATCGCGGTTCTTTAATTAGTTGCAACTATGGCTGTGAATATTGCCCCTTTGCTAAACGCCAACAAACAGCCGCAGAATTAGCTATCGATAAACAATCTTTAGAAAAGTTTGTCAATTGGATTTCCCAACATCCCCAACATCAATTCTCAATTCTATTTACTCCTTGGGGAGAAGCCTTAATCCATTCTTGGTATCAGCAAGCCTTTGTAAAATTAACCCATTTACCTAATGTTAATAAAGCCGCAATTCAAACTAATCTCTCTTGTCAGCTAGATTGGGTAGAGGAATGTAATAAAGATAAATTGGCACTTTGGGCTACTTTTCATTCAGAATGGGTGTCACGCGATCGCTTTTTACAAAAATGTTTAGCTCTCAACAACAAAAATGTTAAATTCAGCGTCGGAGTTGTCGGTTTTCCGAAATTTAAAGCAGAAATAGCAGCTTTACGTCAAGAATTACCAAGCCACGTTTATTTGTGGATTAATGCTGTCAAAGCTGAACTTCCGAATTTATCACCAGCAGACAGAGAATTTTTTCAATCTATCGATCCGTTATATGAATTAAATACTCATCATTATTCTAGCTTTGGGAAATCTTGTCAGGCTGGAAAGTCAGCTATTTCTGTTGATGGTGACGGTACAATCCGCCGCTGTCATTTTATCAAAGCACCAATTGGTAATATTTATGATAGTAAATGGGAAACAGCTTTACTCGATCGACCTTGTGCCAACCAAACTTGTCACTGTCATATTGGTTACGTTCATCTCGATTATTTAAACATGAATCAGGTGTTTGGTTCTGGGATATTAGAAAGAATTCCTGATAATTGGCCTTTGAGGATATAGCCTGCGGCAATTATGTAGATTATTCTACAGGTGTTGAACCCTCGTAAATTGGCAACAGTATTGCTTAAATAATATTTTTCTTTCTCTCCCTGCTGCCCTTCGGGTTCGCCACTTTGCCATCGTGACGGGAACCGCCAAGACGGCAAGTGGACTCACCTGCGCCCCTGCCTACGAAGTTCCTGATTCTGGTGCGCGCCATCTTTCTCCAGAGTGGGAATGGTTAATGAAATCTCCACCCATGCTTACCACCAATTGGTAGAGGACTCAAAGCTCTAGCAAAGTGTAACTTTGTTACAACAACTCTGGAAAGCAGACAAGTAGGACTAGTGCGATCGCACATATGTTTGGCTTGTATTTTACCTGCCTCCAATGAGTAAGATTATATGGATTTATTCGCTATCGTCTAAAAGCGCCCACTTGTCAAGCAGGTGTAACTTTTGTTAATCTTAATCCAGGGAATAGATAAAGCTAATATTGCGAAACACCGGAGAGTAAAAACTATGGATATCCCAATGGAGCTTAACTTAGAGCAGAAATTCAACCTCAAAGTTTACGAAGAGCAAATTAAGGGGTTAAACCAGGAAGAATCCCAAAAACTGCTTTTAGAGGTGCTGCGGCAGTTAATGGTCAAAGACAATATGATTAAGCATCTTCTCAAGCAGGCTTAATTAGCTGGCAATTTTTGTTAAATTTCAGGATATGCACAGACTTCTCTCGTGGCATTGCGTTATACATAAGTTCAATCTCAACGCCAACTGGTGTTAGGGATTTCTCAATAGAAAATATCTCATAACTGTGTCAGCAAAGGCGGCAGACTCCGATTGCGGAATTCTCTGTAGTGTAGTTCCTCTGTAAGGAAGCTTGCCCCAACAACTTCAAAAGTCAAAAGTTATTTCTTCTTCCCTATTACCCAATCCCCAGTCAGACCAATCCTGGCTGGGGATTGTTTGTTAAGGATTGTTACTTAGTTTCTCATAACTGAGACTGAGATAGGTTTCATCTTTTATGTTCTATATTGTCTTGTTCAGGAAACAGGCAAACAAGTTTCAGAGAAAACGAATTATTAAGGAGAGCGAAATGCTTGATGCTTTTTCTAGAGCTGTAGTTTCAGCAGATGCTAGCACTTCTACCGTATCTGATATTGCTGCTCTGAGAGCCTTCGTTGCTAGTGGTAACAGACGCTTGGATGCTGTAAATGCGATCGCCAGCAACGCCAGCTGCATGGTTTCTGATGCTGTTGCAGGAATGATTTGCGAAAACCAAGGTTTAATCCAAGCTGGTGGTAACTGCTATCCTAACCGTCGTATGGCTGCTTGCTTACGCGATGCAGAAATCATCTTACGTTATGTAACCTACGCTCTATTAGCTGGTGACGCTTCAGTTCTAGACGATCGTTGTTTGAATGGTCTAAAAGAAACCTATGCTGCTCTAGGCGTACCCACCACCTCTACAGTACGTGCCGTTCAAATCATGAAGGCTCAAGCTGCCGCTCACATTCAAGACACTCCCAGCGAAGCTCGTGCTGGTGCCAAATTGCGTAAGATGGGAACTCCTGTTGTAGAAGATCGTTGCGCTAGCTTAGTTGCTGAAGCTTCTAGCTACTTCGATCGCGTAATCTCTGCATTGAGCTAATTTATTGCCATTTGCAATTCACTCAACAGATTGACATCCAACACAGTTTAAATAAAAAGCCTTTTGGGAGATTTAAGAAATGAAATCAGTTGTCACCACCGTTATTGCATCTGCTGATGCTGCTGGTCGTTTCCCCAGCACCTCTGATTTAGAATCCGTACAAGGTTCTATCCAACGTGCATCTGCTCGTTTAGAAGCTGCTGAAAAGCTAGCTAACAACATTGATGCAGTAGCAACCGAAGCTTACAACGCTGCGATCAAGAAGTATCCCTACTTGAACAACGCTGGTGAAGCTAACTCCACCGATACCTTCAAAGCTAAGTGTGCTCGTGACATCAAGCACTACCTACGCCTGATCCAATACTCTTTGGTTGTTGGTGGTACTGGCCCATTGGATGAGTGGGGTATTGCTGGACAACGTGAAGTTTATCGCGCTTTAGGCTTACCTACTGCTCCTTATGTTGAAGCTTTAAGCTTTGCTCGTAACCGTGGTTGTGCGCCTCGTGATATGTCTGCTCAAGCATTGACTGAGTACAATGCTTTACTAGACTACGCTATCAACTCTCTCTCCTAGTCAGTTGTCAAACTTGTCATTTGGTGGCATGGGTACATTATGACCCTACAAACCTGGAGGTTCTTGGCTGTTTGCTTTGCCTGTAAAGGTTGAGTAATGGCAAAGAATCTCTGGGTTTGTTTTGTCATTGGTCATTTGTGATTGGTGATTCAAACTAAAGAATATTTGCTGAAGGCTCGATCGTTAACAGCTAAGATCTATATATATGGATAAACGCTTTTTTAATTTATTTAATCTCACAGAAGACCAAGCGATCGCTCTTTTGGATACGCCTCAAGACCAATTGAGCGAAAATGATTCGCGTTATATTGCTGCTTCTCATTTAGTCAACTTCCCCACAGAACGGTCAATCAACGCCCTCATCCGGGCGGTGCAACAAACTGACCCCTCGTTGGATAATCGAATCGTCCGTCGTAAGTCGGTAGAGACTTTGGGACGACTGCAAGCTGAGTCAGCCTTGCCAGTAATCCGCACCTGTCTTTTTGACGAAGACTGCTATACCGTGGAAAATGCTGCTTGGGCGATCGGTGAAATTGGTACTCAAGACCCCGATATATTAGAAGATGTGGCGCAATTGCTAGACAAGCCAGGGCAAACTTATCGCGTGATTATCCATACATTAACCAAGTTTAACTATCAACCTGCCCTAGAACGCATTCGCAAATTTGTGAATGACAGCGATCCGCCTACAGCCAGTGCAGCGATCGCCGCAGTTTGTCGCTTAACTGGCGACTATTCCCAAATGCAAAAAGTGGTGAATATATTGCAGCATCCGAATGTTTTAGGACGGCGGTTGTCTATCCAAGATTTGATGGATGCACGTTACTATGATGCAATTCCTCACATTGCCAAATGTCCTGTATCCCTGGTTTTTCGGCTGCGAGGCATTCGCACATTAGCAGAAGCCGGAATCTCTACTGGGGCAATTACTTTTGCGAAAATTCAACCCTATTTAGAGCAGACATTATACGACCATCCCCAAAATTTAAATTTAGTCCATAGTTACGATCGCCTCCCAACTCTGGAAATGTTGATTCGGGGTTTGTACGAAACAGACTTTGGACGCTGCTATTTAGCAGCTAAAACCATTTTGGAGCATTACGCCGATACTGCTCCTGAGGCTCTATTTGCTACTTACGCCGCAGAAGCAAATAATGATTATGGTGCCCACTTTCATGTCATCAAGTTGTTCGGTTGGTTGAAACACGCTCCAGCTTACGATTTAATAGTTGAAGGCTTGCATAACAAACAACCACAGTTTCAAAAATCGCGGGCAGCAGCTGCGATCGCACTTGGCGAACTCGGAGATCCAAAAGCCATTCCCGAACTGAAAACTTGTCTAGAAACCAAAATCTGGGATTTGAAGTATGCAGCATTGATGGCACTAGAAAAACTGGGTGACATCAGCAAACACGAACAAGCAACACAAGATAGTGATTGGTTAATTGCCGCCAAAGCCTCAAGCACCCTAAAAAATCAAGAAATCACAGCCTAATTTTGCTCTTGTGAAAATCCCCAACTATGGATGCTATCCGCTTTCGAGAAGCCAATATAGATGATGATACAACCATTGCCCGTCATTTTTTCCAGTTATGGCGCGACAATGGCGTTCCGGAAGCATCCATGCAAGTTAATTGGCTAGAGACAACTTTGGCATTTATCGATCTTGCACGTCAGACACTAGCTTATAAAGCTTTTATCGCCGAAATCAACTCAGAAATTGTGGGTTCTGTAGGCTGTCAACTATTTGCCGGATTGTATCCTCATGTTCTCGCCGAACAACAAAGAAAATATGGGTATATTTGGGGAGTTTATGTTGAGGAAGCATATCGTCAACAAGGAATCGCCAAACGCTTAACTCAAATGGCGATCGCTCATCTCCAATCTCTCAATTGCACCAGTGCGATTCTTCACGCCTCGCCTTCTGGGAAACCACTTTATAGTAATTTGGGATTTAGGGAAAGTAATGAAATGCGTTTAGATCTGATTCCTCCTTCGTAAATCAATATCATCCTGTTTGTTAATTATCTTTTAATTCAAAAAAATGCCGACAACAGAAGAACTATTCCAACAACTCAAACACCCCAATCCCCACCTCCGCGATCGTGCAATGTGGGAATTGGCTGAAAATCCCGATGAAACAACTATTCCTCGCTTGATGAGTATTCTTGATGAAGAGGATACCACCTATAGACGAGCCGCCGTTAAAGCTTTAGGCGCGATCGGCCCTGATGCAGTCACACCCCTAGTAGAAGCCTTACTGAATAGTGATAATGTCACAGTTCGCGGCAGTGCAGCCAAAGCACTAGCGCAAGTCGCCATTAATCATCCAGATGTTCCCTTTGCTGCTGAAGGCGTACAGGGTTTAAAAACTGCTCTCAACGATCCCAATCCCGTTGTGCATATTGCTGCTGTGATGGCGCTGGGTGAAATTGGTTCTCCCGTTGTCGATGTTTTGATTGAAGCATTGCAAACTACAGACAACCCAGCGCTAGGAATCTCGATTGTGAATGCCCTTGGCTCGATTGGCGATCGCCGAGGTGTGGAAGTTTTACAATCATTAATTGAGAATGAATCAACCGATTCCTATGTGCGCGAGTCCGCCACTAGTGCATTATCTCGCCTAGAAATGACAATGAAGTTTCAGCGAGGAGAAAAATAATACCAACACAACGAAAAACAGTCTCGTAGGAGGAAGGGCTATTGAATAACGCTCTGGCAATGCAACAATCATCTGAGCGATAGCGAGTGATTTTCTATGCGGAAAATCGCATCTGAACGCTCTCACTCTCTTAGTACAACTGCGCCGTCGCCATCCACAAACAGCAACCTTCCAAGCTGATTGGCAAAAATTGCTAGCAGATGTAGACTTGCCAGAGTTGGCTAATAAACCGATCGCTCCAGCTTACAACATGGAGCGATCGCCTACAGCTTCGCAATAGGCTCTAAGCAGTGAAGCCGCCATCAATATTCAGGCTGGCACCAGTGATGAAACCCGCCTCATCACTAGCGAGATAGGAAACCATGCCAGCCACCTCATCAGTCTTTCCATAGCGACCGAGAGCGACCAGTTGTTTAAGTGTTTCGGCAAAGGAGCCATCTGCCGGGTTCAAATCGGTGTCGATGGGGCCGGGCTGAATGTTGTTGACTGTAATCCCGCGCGGGCCGAGATCGCGGGCCAGACCGCGGGTAAAACTGGCAACTGCACCCTTAGTTAAGGCGTAGACAGAAGCGCCAGGAAAGGGAACAGACTCGCTGTTAACACTACCGATTGTGATGATGCGTCCGCCCACGCCCATGTGGCGAACAGCCTCTTGGCTGGCGACAAAGACGCCTTTAATGTTAATTGCAACTAGCCGATCGAAATCATCCAAGGAAAACTCGTCTATTGGAGCTAAGATGGCAGTTCCAGCATTGTTCACAAGGATGTCGAGGCGACCAAAGGCTTTCACTGTCTCGGTGACGGCATTTTTCACTGCTGCCACATCTGCACTGTCAGCTTGGATAGCTAAGGCTTTGCCACCTGCTGATTCAATGCCACGTACAATCTCATCGGCTTTTTGCTGCGAACTGGTGTAGGTGAAAGCAACGGCAGCACCATCATGGGCAAGACGTTTGACAATGGCTGCTCCTAGACCGCGCGAGCCACCCGTAATCAATGCAACCTTTCCTGCAAGTTTATTTGTCACGATCGGTTTTTGGGAATAATTTTGTACCTTTTGCTAAACAAGGTATATCTGAATGGAACATTTAACAAGTGTGTTTTCCGACAGGAGAAGACATCGCTTCTTGGTCAAAATGGAATATTACTTACGATTGTTCAGATCCCCGATTTTTTCAAAAAATATTCTCGGTAAAATCATTACTCAACCTCATTGAGATTTGATGTCAAGTGAATTACTTTACACTTGCTCATCAAATCGGCTGCGAAAGCCTCCGTATTTTAGCCAATATTGTTTCAAATTGTGGCAGGGTGTATGTAAACTGGCTCTTGCTTGATACAGAATTACTTGCCGATGAGCGCCCATCCAAATTTTGTCAATTGGATCGACCGAAATTACAGTACCTCCTAACGCTCCCACACATTGGGAAAAACGCTCAATAGCACTATAGTCTACAGTTTCAAAAACGAAGAAATTACCCGAACAAATTAAATGCCTGCTGCGAATCCAGCACTGCATTTTTTTCTGCGCTTCTGGGGGTAGCATATTTGCTTTAACAGCCAGATTAGGCAGGGAAAGATCATAGGATGTTTGGGACTTCATGGGCAAAACTCTCCCGCTTTTCAAACTGCAAAGGCCCAAAGGCAGACCCCCAAACCTGCTCGTGTGTATTTACATCTAGCCCTCGATCGAGGCTGACCCAAGTATTTTGTGTGATTTCAACGTAACTATGGAGATAAGTCTGGCAGCCATTTTTTTCAATCAAGCACAAGTTTCCAGGTTCAACACCGCCGATAAATCTATCTCCTTCTCGTTTGAAAATCATTGAGCAGTGATATCGGCGTTCGATGCAATCTGGGGTGATGGTTCTGAGAATGCTTAACTCACGGGCTGCACCAGCATAAAGAAGGGCATTTTTTAAACTGTAATTTTCGATATAAATCTCGTCCCCCCGATCTACTAAGCGATGCACTCCTTGTCGATAAGGTCGCCACAAATCATAGTCATAAACCTGTTCTGAATAAAGCCCAATTCCTGAGAAAAATTCAAACGGTAATGGACGAAAGAAAACGTGAATATGAGCGTATTCTTTAGGATTTTTAAATGCCTGTTGATAATTGCTAAAATCACCTGCCATCCACCGAGCTAAGGTAATTAAATTATGCGATCCAGTTTGGCAAATATTTGGTAGTGAAGAGGTCATAAGTAGATGAGGATAAATAAATAATACAAGAATCAAAATTCAAAATGATGACATTAATCTATGGCGAAAGTATCTATTAACAAATGAAAAATGACATAGCAAAGCTGACGCGCTCAGTTCATCTTTAAACTGCACGATCTGACGTTGTATATATATGACTAGAAATGCCTAGTGCGGCATTGTTGGATGTAGTTTAACTGCGAACGCTTTGGCGGATTTCGGAAGAAAATGAGGCAGTGACAACTCCTGAACCAGCACTAGTTTTAATTAGGGAAACCCGACAACGAACATTAGGATTAGCAAACCAGATTTTTTCTTCGGCGGCGGCGCGATCGTAGGCGGTGACTAGCACGAATGTGCCGTCTTCCGTCAAGTGATAGTCGCCAGCGGCCGCCATTGTTTCTGCATAGCCGCGATCGCGCAGGAGTTTGCCGCGATTGGGATGAGTTGGATCGGGAATCGGAACCAGGACACAAGTACCTTTAATTTCATTGTCGTCCCAGTCTGATTGACCTTCCCAACTCATCCGAAATGGGGAAACCGCTGTCTGAGGATCGATGTTATAGGTTTTACACAATTCAATCACTTCCGGATCGTCATCTGGGAGCGCAATGATATCTATCTCAGACTGTACGGCTTCAAAGTGACCGAATGCTAAATGATGGGCACTGCGTTGCGATCGCCAATGACCTATAGAATTTGCAACAAACTTTGTAATATCCATCAACTCTTTGGTTTCCCTTGTTAGCTATTTGCTTTTAGATTGGAGAATGTCCCAATTTACCCAAAGTTAAAGGTTAGGAAATTCTCCATTGGCAGCGTTAAGCTATTTCCGCAATACTAATAATTTTGCCTCCTGTTTTTTGGATACTCTGAATTTTTTGAGCTAGCTGGTTGTATCCAACTTCAAAGGTGGCGACACTTTTAGTTACCCGAACACCAAAATTGGCTCTAGAGACCGAGATGCGGAATCTCTTACCTGTATTGCTAGCAGCACCAGAACCCCCAGATGGGGTAACAATTTTGGTTGCGAGGTTAGCACCAATATCGCTAATCAATTTTGCTGATTTGCCCAGATCGTTGGCAGCAAATCCCCGCATTAAGCTAAAAGTACGGTTAAAAGTAACATTTTTAACACCAACTTGGGTGCGATTACCACGGGCATAGGGTACGATATGGTCGCCAAAACTCCTAATGTATTCATCACTATCAATGTAGGAGTTTATTTCTGCTGCATAACCTTGTGTGTTGTAAATTTGCACGTGTGCCGCAATTTCTGCTTGATCTTGCGGGGCGCGACCGAGCAAATGTTTAAAGTTTAATTCGATAAAACGGTAGGGAGAAGAAGTTTCAAAAAACAGCGAACGATATAGATCCGATTGAGCCACGGCTCTGACAAAGCCAGCAACCGTAATATCGCCGTGACGCAATTGAGACTCTGCGCTGGTAAGGCGTTGGCTTTCAAAGATATGTGCATTGCCCAACACTTGCCTATATACTGCGGCGATCGCAGCTTGCAGATCGTCCTCGGTGGCGTTGGGGCGTAATTCAACGGACTCGGCTTCTATCCAAAGTGCCATGTCAAAGCCTCCTAAATTTAGGATTTTCGAGAAATTTTTGGAAAAATTGCAAATTAAAAAAGTAATCATTTTGGCTGGGCAATGCCCAGCCTGTTAAATCTTACGCAATTTCAGTAATGCTGATGATTTTGCCAGAAGTACGATTAATTCGCTGAATTTGCGGAGTCATCTTACTAGCTGGAACAATATACTCAGTAGTGCTGATGCGGCGGGGGCTGTCGAATTTGGAACCTGTCACCACGATTTTGAACCGTTTTTCGGTGCCAGAGCCAATAACGTTGGCTGAAGAGGCTTTAATCGCATTGGCACTGTTGGTAGCAACAGCATAGACCAATTGAGCAGATTTAACCGCACTGTCAACTTGCGCAGGGCCGCGATCAAGGGCAAATATCCGGTTGTAGCCTACTTGTTTGGGGTTAGCATTGCTGCTTTTACCGCGATAGTAAGGTACTACATTTTCGCCAAAGGCTGTTTGATATTCACTGCTATCGATGTAGGAGTCAATCTCAGCATCATAGCCCTCGGCTACAGTGCGAACAATGTGTTCGGAAACTTCTCGTTGATCTTGGGGGGCGCGACCAAGCAAGTGGAGGAAGTTGAGTTCTACAAAACGGTAGGGAGCGCAGGAGGAGAAGTAGCGGGTACGATAAAAATCAGATTTGGCAACAGTGCGGACAAATTCGCGCACGGTGATGGAGCGATCGCATAATTGTGATTCTGCTGTCACCAACCTCTCACTCTCCATGACATGAGGGTTGCCTAAAACTTGTTTGTAAACTGCACGGATAATAGTTTGAACTTCTTCTAAGCTACTAGAAGGCCAAAGTTCAAGAATTGTCTGGGATGCCATTGAAATCTCTGCTCCTCAATTTTTTAGTTTGCACCTGATTTATACAGCAGTGATACTTGCTATCACGCCGCCTTGCTGGTGAATTCGCTGATACTCTTGAGAGAGCTTGTCGTATGGCACCAGAAAGACTTGGTTAGAACGGCGAAACTTGGAAATACTATTGAAGGTTTTGGCACGATAACCTGTAACTTCAATGCGGTAAACTTTTCCACCTGCACTAGCATCAACTCCAAGACGAGTACGCGCACCCGTGGGAGGTGTAGAGAAGGTAGCTCCAGCACTAGCGGGTGAAATTACTGCCGTGGGTGTGCTTTGAATTACCAATGAATTCAGCTTAGGAGCTTTGCCCGACAAGTCACCCTTTAGACTGCTGCTAGAAGCACCTCGTACCAGTTGGAAGGTATGGGTAAATTGCACCATGCTCTGAAGCGCTTCAGTTTTGTAGCCTCTAATATAAGGCACAATATTCTCACCAAAGGTTGATTGATACTCATCGCTATCGAGATAAGAATCAATCTCAGCTTCAAACCCTTGAGTATCAAGAATGGTGCTGTGGGAGCGCATTTCTTCTAAATCCAGCGGTGGACGCCCTAGCAAATGGCGAAAGTTGAGTTCGATCGCCCGGTAGCGCGCACAACTGGTAAAAAAGCGAGAACGATAGAGTTCAGATTTAGCCACTGCTCGGACAAACTCGCGGACACTCAATTCACCCCGCTTAAACTGGGATTCGGGGACGGTGAGCCGTTCGCTTTCCATCACATAGGCATTGCCTAATACTTGCCGATAGACTGCCCGAATGATTGTTTCTGCTTCCTCTTGCGAGCGACCTGGCACCCACTCAACGGGAGGGGTCTCTTCAAACAGGCTGACTCCCAGGCGTGAAGCTGGTCCAAATGGCATTAATTGTTTCTCCTGTTAACGAAAGTTTAAGAAGTTTGTTTCAATTTGTAAATAAAATTCAGATTGTTCACCCAGGTCAATCAAATCGCTGAATAATTTGTTGCAACTCAAATTGCCAGCTTCCATAGGCATGGAAGTTGTGATTTCCTAGATGCTCAAGCTTTTTAGGCGTTTTATACGCTTTGTTATGATCATTTTCTTATGAGCGCGTAACGATGAGTATCAAGATTTGTAAATCTTGATGAAATGAGGCAATTTTGCACTCAGTTTGCACAAACGATTTTTATTTATGAGTCAAGGGTCAAAAGTCATTGGTCATCGATCGTCTGTCTCATTTTTCCCCACACTCCCCACACTCCCTCATCTCCCTTGCCTCCTCTACTCCGTCGCCCCTGCGCGGATTAACAAATCTACTGCTTGAGCAGAACGGAAAGAATTGCGGGCTTCACTCAATGCTGTAGCACCCCAGCGATTCTTGGGGCGAAAGTCTGCGCCATGTTCTAACAAAATGGTCATAGTTTCCAAATCGCCTCTAGCTGCTGCCATCATCAGAGGAGTCCAACCACCAATGTTGGCGGTATTTACTTGGGCACCGAGTTCAATCAACGCTTTCACTGTATAAGTATGCCCATTATCGGCTGCTAAGTATAATGCTGTGTCACCGATTTTATTAGTAGCATTCACCTCTGCACCCATCTGCACTAGGCGTTGCACAATATCTGTTTGACCTCGCCGCGCCATTGTCATTAGCACAGTTTCCCCATAGTGATTGCGATCGCCTATATCAGCACCGCGATCGAGTAATAGGGAAACAATATTCCGGCGATCGCCTTCTGCGGCAAACATCAAAGCTGTGTAGCCTGCTGGATTTTTCACATTCACATCAGCATTATGCGCCAGCAACAATTCCACAATTTCTAGATAACCTTCTGTGGCTGCCCACATCAATGCTGTATTACTAGCTCCTACGGCTGTAACTCCCCCGGTGGTATTGGCATCTGCGCCTTGGGCTAATAAGCTATTCACAGCAGAAGTGTCACCTTTAACGATCACGCGGATCAAATCTTCGTTAAGAGAAGGCATTGTTAAAGTAATTTGTAATTATTTGCTCAAGCTTACTTGAGTTCAACTTTGAATACACTGTCTGCGGGTTTTTGGGCAATGGTGGCATCCCATGCGATCGCCTGTAAAAATGTCTCACCAGAATGAGTTTCTACTACATCCACACCCCAGTTACCTGGTTGCAGGGCATCAGGAGAATCGCTAGTGGGAGGAGTCGTTTTGATACCACCTAAAACCAGAATTTCTGGGATAGTTTCTGCACTCAATTGTTGCGATCGCCGTTTTTCTGCTAAGGCTTTTGCACAGATTTCTCCAACTTGCTGCGGCAAAAATTCATTGGCAGGGAATAAAATTTCTAAAATCCAATGAGGATGATTCACCAGCCTGCATTGCAAGTTTTCGTAGGCACTCAAGCCCGATCTAAATACTTCAGCAAATTCTTCGCGGCTGAGGGCTGGTATCGTTTCAGGAGAAACATCAAAGTTGTGAGAGAGCAGCATTCGCCCTGGAGATTGATTAAACATTTAAGTTCAGCATAATTACAGCTAGGGTTTCAGCGACTTGAGGCCTAGCAGATAGCTTCTGATATGGGCATTACATCTTGCTATGGGGAGGTTGGTAGAACACTCAAGCCATTCATATTCTCTAACCATAGTAGGGTTAATCACCTAAATCAGATTCGTTAAGTTTAGTAACGTTAAGGTGATTGGTTGAAATTGCCTAACTGCAATATTTGTTGAATTTGGAATAATTTATGACTGCTTACACAAGCCAAGCTGCAAAACATGCAGAAACTTTTAAGCGTCTATCTGTAGACGATCAACTTGCTGTCTTGTGGTACGCCTACCGTTTTATCTGTAGCGAATCAGGAATGAAACAGCCGAATGGCACTGCTCCTGACAACTCTGATGAGTTGTTTAATAAAGCCAAAAGTCTGTCACAAAATGAGCAACTTCAATTAATGCGTGATTTGCTCAAGAGGACAAATACAGACATAGCGCGTGAATACAACTCCTTGACCAATAACACCAAGTTAGCTTTTTGGTATCAGTTAGCTCAAGGGATGGAGCGATCTGAAATTATCCAGGCTCCGTCTGATTATCAACCCTCATCTGAGGTTAAGGGACTAGTATCTGTACTAAAACCCATTGGATTTGAACAGCAATTTGTTTTCCTTCGGGACGCTTTATTGTCAGATGGTGGCAAGCCTTCTGTAATGTAAGTCTGATAGAACGATTTTAGCCTCATAGTAGATGATTGAAATGGTCAAACTTCAATGCTGAAGCTGATTCTACTGGGTGTACATGGTCAGCAAAGAAGTTGAGGAGAATTGTTCTCATTCCCTAATCTTTTTCTTAATTAGAACAGAGAAGCCAGAGTCTAAACGACCCACTCCTACAAAAGTAGGAGTGTGTTTCAGGGCGAGAGAAGAAAGAAACAGGTAAATAATGATGGTCAAATATGATGCAGCGATCGCTCAACCACAAAATTTACATTACTTCCTCATTCACGCTTTCGATGGTGTCGTCATCGCTGACAGCATAACAAGTATTTTGTGTGCCGACCCATAATCGCTGCGCCGTTTCGGTATCCGACAACTCGTGTTCGTCGATTTTGAGGACAACATATTTCGAGCCGTCCTCATTACCAAGTCGCCAATTGGAACCGTAGAGGTGTTCTAGCAGTTGCTCGCGTCGTTCAGGAACAAGCGTACCATTTTCCAGCCACTTATCTGGGATGCGATACCAATTTGTGAACGTCTTTGAATTCTCTGGATCGAAAATGTAGCCGCTTAGATAGTCATCCCAAAAGCTCAGTGTGTCGGTAATGGTCAAGCGCAGGTATCTCACACTTCTGTACCCTCCTCAATGCTTTTAAGGTCTAGCGGCGAAATCATCTCATGCTGCATTACTGGGGAGCGATCGCTAACATTTTGCGGTAGTTCGGATAAGTGAATTTGCTCATCCTTATCGCTACCTTTCTACTAATCTAACCTCAAAAAGCTGGATCTGAAGGTTTGTCTTGTGGCGCGATCGCACTAATTCTTGCAGAGTACGGTAGCTGTGGATGGTCGTTTCCATCCCCGTGAGGGGTAATGTTTTGAAAACCTCTGCTACCTCAGAAATTGTTGATTACATGACTCAAGTTTCCATCCCCGTGAGGGGTAATGTTTTGAAAACTAATCTTGCTTATGCTGTTCAAAGAGCAAGTAACATCTTTAGGTTTCCATCCCCGTGAGGGGTAATGATTTGAAAACTTCTAAAGTCGTTGGAGTTGTATCTGGATTTGTTTTAAGTTTCCATCCCCGTGAGGGGTAATGATTTGAAAACTAAATGTTTTTGAAAATCTGATTGAAAGTTTGAAATCAGTTTCCATCCCCGTGAGGGGTAATGATTTGAAAACTATTGATGTTCGGGGTGGCAACACTACGAGTACTTACGTTTCCATCCCCGTGAGGGGTAATGATTTGAAAACCCTACCCTTTGAGAAGCCTTATGCAGAAAGGGTTACAAATACCTATTTTAGAGGGGGGTCTAATTTCCCTGTCAATAAGCGTCAGATTATTGAGAATTTTAGGCTAGTAGACCAGGCTCAAAAGGTTACTGTGCAAGCTTTTCGCGGGGGTCAACGCAAGAATTAGGGTTTTGGTGATCGCCTGACCCCCGCGAAAAATTTACGTATACAAAGTCAAAAAAACTACTTTGTGATTTTTTGGGAAACAGTATATTAAGTTTTCAAGGTTCTCTAATTTAAAATAGAAGTATAACAAAGTACTTAAGCTTTTGAAAGTGGCAAACATTAACTTTTCTATCAAGTCCACGCTCAGGTTGTTGATGGCTTGATGGGCGATGTCTACGACGGCTATGCTTACGCGCAATTTTGAGCCAACAGATAATATGTGCGATTGTTGTTTAACAAACTAAGCACTTTGTTAAACAAGGCAAAGACTTTCTTTAACAAGGTAAACACTTTGTTTAACAAACCAAGCACTTTCTTTAACAAGGTAAGCACTTTGTTTAACAAACCAAAGACTTTCTTTAACAAGGTAAACACTTTCTTTAACAAGGTAAACACTTTCTTTAACAAGGTAAACACTTTCTTTAACAAGGTAAACACTTTCTTTAACAAGGTAAACACTTTCTTTAACAAGGTAAACACTTTGTTAAACAAACCAAGCACTTTGTTTAACAAGATAAATTATTTTACGGTAATTACTGAATTAATAATTCAATTTTTTTGGAAAAAATACCTGATTTTGGTTATTTTCACTGATGGCAGATAAGACTAAAACAAAGGGCAAAAACTCTATTCCGTCGGCTCCACTGTGTTGTTAGCTGGCTGGCTACTACGCGATGCTTCTAATTTCTGCCGAATTGCTGCCTGAATCTTTGCGTCAAAATCAGGATCGCTTGGGCTGGCAATAAGGGATTTTGGACGCTGACTGAACCTGTCCAAATACGCCTGAAAAGCAGCTTGATCTTGGCGGTTTGATAGAAAGTACCGTTTTAATTCGGCATCACTCATGGCATCAAAATTACTTGACTCATCAGAACACCTCACCATTGGGTACAATTTCAAACTCAAGGTCTTCACCATATCCAGCTAAGATATACACATTGAGTTTCCGGCGTACTTTTGGTCAGTGCTGGCAAGGAAAAGCAATGTTAGGTTTCCTTCGTCAACCCAGCCTATAGCGATCGTACTATTTACCGTTAAATGGGACTCTGCCAGCCTTCAATCGTTGCTAATAAGATATTGACGGCTGGATGATCTATCAACTCTTTTAGGGCTTCCGTACCACCAGCTTTAAGCGCACCAATGACCCGCTGCTTTAGGGCAGGATTATTCTCAATCTCCTCAACGGCTTTAGCTGCAACTATAATTTGATCGGTACTGGTTGTAGTAGGATAGGTCGTGGAAAGCTGCTCCAAGAGTTGTTGAATTTCTTTAGCAGCTTCGTCAAGATTCTGCTTGGAAGAGAGATCAAAGAGCTGACCACCGCTTTGAATGCCTCCTTCAGCTGCAAAGCCACCCCCCCACTTTGAACCTTGCTGATTGTAAGTTACGCTTTTTGCTTGATTCTCTGCCATAGCTTTCGCCTCTACATCGATATTAATGATCATGTTGGCACTTTCCCGCTTGTAGCTTTCTATTTCTACTTGCAGATCTCTTTGCTGATTATCTACTATTGCGATTGCTTTTTCTATCTCTTGTTGAAGC
Organism: Calothrix sp. NIES-2098; assembly: GCF_963875125.1. Classification (NCBI taxonomy): domain Bacteria; kingdom Bacillati; phylum Cyanobacteriota; class Cyanophyceae; order Nostocales; family Calotrichaceae; genus Calothrix; species Calothrix sp. NIES-2098. Next base: position 3,852,301 of record NZ_CAWNKJ010000001.1, on the reverse strand, counting down.
GCTTTAATTTTGCACTGTAGAAACTCTTTAAACTTTTTTGATGTAATTGGTGCTTCAAGAAGTTTCTTGTTGTAAGTTAATTCAATTCCCAGCCAACTGTGGGTTCCTTCCTTAAGTGAAAAAAAACGGTACTTCTCTTTCCAGTACTCCTCTTTGTCTATAACTTTACCTTCCCACAGTTTCCTTGAAAGAGGCTCCCTAACAGGAAGGTGCAGTTTGTACTCTAGGAATACTTCAGCAACAGGCTCTTTACTGTCAGCCGATCTTTTCAAAAAGGCTATTAATTCACCTAAGTTCTCGTAGAGACTTGAATTCAGAGGGATTCTAGGCCTTTTCATCTGTTCACTAATTTGATCGCAGACTTGTCTAAACTTCTCTTTAGCCTTCCGATCATGAATAGTTTCAGGAATACGATCATAGTTAACCTTAGCGCTAAACTCTCTAAATTCATGCATTAAGAGACTAATTGAATTATTAATAAATTTAAGTTCGCTAGCACTTAATAAAGTAATTTCACATCGTGTAATTCCTACTGATGCCTTGCCTCCATTCACCTTTAATGATTTTTTTAATACCATTAAAGCTGTTTGTAACATTGCCACAGTGCACACAATAGCGATAATCATAGTAGCTAGATCCAAAGCTGTAATTAAGATATTTTTAATAATCTCCATAAAAGCTATGTATAATCACTAAGAATTTTATTTTTCTTTATTTGCCCTCTGGGACTGTGATTCAAGTTCCTTAATCCATGTTGCTAACATAGGAAGAATTTTAACTGTAAATAAGATAATCGTTTTGAGGAAACTGCAAAGAACTGCCATCCAATACAGAAAAAACTTTACAAAATCTCTAAAGAATCCTGAGCGAAAGCGCTGTGCTACCTCTATTTGTGCATTTCGACGTTTGGCATCCTCTAACTTTCGTTCTGACTTTTGTTTTAAATCATCTATTTTTTGTTCTAACTCTTGTATAGTCTTTTTAATAGCGGATATAACATCATCTGTTTCTGAGGTATTGCGCTGTATAAGCCTATATATATTGCATACTCTCTCTAGATCAAATTTAGCTGCATAAAAATTTTCTACTTGCTTATATGAATAACCTCGATACTCGTACAATCTTGCATAAAAGGTTAGGATTGCTTGACTGAAATTACCAAGTTCACTTTCAATATCTATAATTTCAAAACCCATAATTGCATCTTTAATTTTTCCCGTAGATGTATTATTTACCTCAATTAATTGATTAAAACCATCACTTATCAATAGTGAAAAAAAAGCTTTTGATTCCTGTCTGGCTTCTCCCTGCTTGTATTTTTCTATGTAGTCATTGCAGGAGGATTGTATTTCTTCCCATTTGGTAGTTGGCTGTTTGTCTTTACGAGAAGTTTTTGAACGGTAATAAGATGCGTATAAAAAGTTTTCTATTGATTTTTTTAGATGGGATTCTGGATGATCTACTAATCTTTCATACGATAGCTTTAGATGTGCTAAACCACAATATTTGTATGCATCTGGAAGTATATTTTCTCTATGAAAGAAAAGAGGCTTGGCTGGGTCGTGATAAAAGGCAACAATAGCAAATAGCTCTTCAAATTCTGCTATTGCTTTTTCCAGTCTCCTCTTATAATGAGTATCTGCAAGCTCTTTTCCCTGCTCGTAGTGCTGTAATGCCCGGTCTATTATACCTGGTGCTGGTTTTTCCGGTTCTCTCGCCCCTTCTAAACTGTTTTGCATTTTTTTATACCCCGAAAGATTTATTCATCAATTTCAGGAAAAGTTAGCCGACTAGTGGCAAACACTTTGTATCAGAGCAAATAGTCATCCTGATAGTAGCTCCTGTTTATATTTGGAATCAACAGTTCGCCTAAAGCGCTACCCCCACTGAGGGTCAAGCAGCCTAACTATTTATTATACGGATTATTATACGGAAACTTTCCATATAACTTTTTTCTCAATCCTAATATATCAAGCGTTACAGCTACCTCATGTCTGAATATACGGAAAACAAGATTTATACCCATGTACTTAATCGGGGTAGTAGATCTGTTCGTAGCCCGCTTGATTAGAACTAGAGATGCTACTACGCTACGGGTAGCGACTTGTACAAAATGTTAAATTTTCCAAAGTTAACTTAATCAAATTTGAACTTGAGATAAGTTCAGTAAAAAATGGAAATGTCCCTTTGCATACAGATGTAGGTGTCTAAAAATTCCTCGAAGCAGCTAAAGCAATCTGGCGCGAAAAAAATAAAACATCAACGACGCATTCACAAGCGTCTGATTAAAACTTTATTTCAGAACGCCCATGATGCGATCGCCCTCATTGACGATCGCTTATGTTTTGTAGATATGAATACTGCTGCTTGTGATTTACTCGGCCTACCACGCAAGCAACTCAAAGGGCAAGCAATATCAACTTTCATCACTGCGGAATTTGCTCGTCAACCGAAATCTGGGAATTTTCCGCCAGCACAATCATTGATGGGGGAACTGTTAGTTTCATCTTCTGCCCAGATTCAAAAGGAGGTGGAGTATACCTTAACACCAAATGTATTTCCTCACTGTCATCTGCTGCAATTACGAGATATTAGTCAGCGCCGGGAATCAATGCAGGCGGAATTAAGACAGCAAAAACAACGGGTAGAACTGTTTTCGGAAGTGACGTTAAAAATTCGTCAGTCGTTACAGCTCAAGGAAATTTTACATACCACCGTTACGGAAGTACAACGGATTCTCAAAGCCGATCGCGTGTTAATTTATCACGTATTGCCGGATGGTACGGGCAAAACCATCAGCGAAGCCGTGTTACCAGATTATCCCGCACTCATGGATCTGGAATTTCCCCAAGAAGTTTTTCCCCAGGAGTATCAACAACTATATGCCCAAGGACGGGTAAGAGCGATCGCTAACGTCCACGATCCGGCGGCTGGCTTGGCAGATTGTTTGGTGGAATTTGTCGATCAATTCCAGATCAAAGCCAAATTAATTGTACCGATTGTGCAAAACCTGAATGCCAACTCTCAAAATCAGCTTTGGGGTTTGTTAATCGCCCACCAATGCGACAGCGTGCGTCATTGGGTAGATTTTGAGTTGGAATTGATGCAACAACTAGCCGATCAAATCAGTATTGCTTTATCTCAAGCCCAACTTCTAGAACGCTTAGAAGATGTTGTCGCCGCCCGCACAGCAGAATTGCAAGAAGAAATTAACGTGCGCAAGCAGGCGGAAGCGGCGTTGCGAGAGAGTGAGGAGCAGTTGCGCTTAATTACCAATGCACTGCCAGTACTGATCGCTTATGTAGACGATCGCCAACAATATCGCTTTAACAATCAAGCATATCAGGATTGGCTGGGACAATCTCCTCAAGAAATTTACGGTTGCCATCTGCATCAAGTTTGGGGAGAAGATTGCTACCAAAGAATGCAAGTTCATGTAAAAACAGCTTTATCTGGGCAAGCCGTCAACTATGAAAATGATATTGTTTTAAAGGATGGGAGTTGGCGATCGGTTGATGTTACTTACATCCCGCATCTAGATGATGAGAAAATGGTCAAGGGATTTTTCGCTCTTAGCAGCGATATTAGCGATCGCAAAGCCATTGAACGGATGAAAGATGAATTTATTTCGATCGTTAGCCACGAATTGCGGACTCCCCTAACTTCCTTGCACAGTGCCTTGAAAATCTTAGCAACAGGGCGATTGGGCAGTCTCTCAAGCGAAGGGCAACAAATGCTAGGAATTGCTGATGACAGTACTGAACGATTAGTACGTTTAGTCAACAACGTCCTCGATTTACAACGCATTGAGTTTGGCAAAGCGATCCTGGAGTGCCAAGCCTGTAGTGCTGCTAATTTAACGATCCAAGCAGCAGAAGCAATGCAAGCAATGGCACAGCAGCAAGAAGTAACTCTAGTCAAACAACCACAAGATATCTCAGTGTGGGCAGATGCAGATTATATCTTGCAAGCTTTAACAAATTTACTGAGTAATGCCATCAAGTTTTCATCACCAGGAGGGACTGTTTGGCTAACAGTGGAACAAGCGCCAGCCTCCACCAACCTTCCCCCAGAAGTGGTGTTTCGGGTGCGAGACGAAGGGCCGGGTATTCCTGCCGATCAACTCGAACGAATCTTTGAACGGTTTCAACAGGTAGATTCGTCAGATTCCCGCAAAAAAGGTGGTACTGGTTTAGGGCTGACTATCTGCCGGAAAATTATTGAACAACATAACGGCAGAATTTGGGCTGAGAGTACTCCAGGGTGTGGGAGTACCTTTAGTTTCACATTACCTACCCTTGACAGTGCCAATATCTCATGAGGGGGAGCTATGGATACAAAGCGGATTTTAATTATTGATGACGAAGAAACCATTCAAACTGTTGTGCAATTTGGCATCAGAATGGCGGCGGGATGGGAAGTATTTACTGCTAGTTCTGGCTTTGAAGGCATCCAGACTGCCCAAACCCAAAAACCTGATGCGATTTTGTTGGATGTAATGATGCCAGACATGGATGGTATTGCTACCTTTAAAGAACTACAGTCTCATTCCGAGACAGAACAAATTCCGGTAATTCTTTTAACTGCCAAAGCCCAAACGGCGGAAAAGCGTCAGTTTAACGACCTGGGAGTTAGCGGTGTAATTACCAAACCCTTTAACTCACTGGATCTACCGGAGCAAATTACGAGAATTCTCCATTGGTAGCTGCATCAATGAAAATCTTGCTTGTAGAAGATGATGACATATTAATTAAAGTTCTGACCAAAAATCTCACAACCCATCACTATATTGTAGATGTCGTCAAGGATGGGGAAATGGGGTGGACTTATGGCTCCAGCTTTGAGTATGACCTGATTGTACTGGATATCATGCTGCCGAAGTTGGATGGTATCAGCTTATGCAAGCGTTTCCGGACACAGGGCTACACCCACCCGATTATGTTACTCACTGCCCAAGATAGCATTACCGCCAAAGTGCAGGGATTGGATGCAGGCGCAGATGACTATTTAGTAAAACCTGTCGATCCCATTGAACTAATCGCCAGGATTCGGGCATTGTTGAGGCGAGGAAGTAACAATCCTTTCCCTTTGCTGAGTTGGGGAGATTTGCTCCTCAACCCCAGTACTTGTGAAGTCACTTATAATGGTCGCCCCCTAAACCTAACCACAATGGAATACGATCTGCTAGAACTGCTGCTGCGAGACTGTCAGCACGTGTTTAGCACTGAAGAACTTCTAGATCGATTATGGTCTTCAGAAGAATTTCCTTCAGAAGCAACAGTACGTTCCCATATCCGGCGGGTGCGACATAAGTTGGTGGCTGCGGGTGCGCCCCACGATTTTATCGCGACTATGCATGGACGGGGCTACTATCTGAAAGCACCTAGTACGGAAGAATCGACTGGTTTATCGACAACATCTCCAGAAAATAAATCTCAGAGTTCCGCCAACATAGCTAAGTCCACAGAAACTCAAAGCGATTTTCCACAGCATCTCACTCCAACCGACTCCCAACAACAATATCTGGCTTTCCTCAACGAGACTTGGACAACAACTAAACCCAAAAGTCTCGACCAGATGAGTATTTTGTTACAAACTGTCACAGACTTACAAACTAATCAACTCACGTCCCAAAAACAAGCACAGGCGCATCAAGTTGCTCACAAACTGGCTGGTACTTTAGGGATCTTTGGGTTAACCAAGACAATGCACATTGCGCGGCAATTGGAGTATTGGTTGGGAGGTAGAGAACCACTGCAACCGAAACACGCGCCGTTGATGAAAACTTTAGTGACAGCGCTCCAGCAAGACATCGATCGTACCACACTGATCCAGATGTCCCAAATTCCCAATGCCCAGGCACCGCTGTTGCTAATCGTGAGTTCGGATACTGAGTTCAACTCTTCCCTAGTCACCGTAGCAGCCAGTCGGGGAATTCGCCTGGAGATTGTTCCAGAACCAGATGTAGCTCAAGCCTTACTGACAAACGAGTCTGTCCTTGATGATTTAGGTCAAGATCCTGATGTGATTTTATTACGGTTGCCTGCAATTGCATCCGAGTTGCCTAGCCCGCAATTAAGTAACTTTTGGGAGACATTGCAGACATTTGCACAGCGTTACCCTGACTTACCAATTGTTGTAATGGGCGATCGCGGTGACTTAAGCGATCGCTTAGAGGCGATGCGGCGGGGTGGAAAACTTTTTCTCGCCGGGCCGACTCCTCCCGAACAAGCGATCGATGCTGTAGTTAATTTGTTACGCGGGCCTGAGATTCCCAACAAAGTGATGATTCTTGATGACGATCGCGATTGGTTGCGCACTCTTCCCACCCTGCTGAAACCTTGGGGATTTAAAGTCACAACCCTTGCCGATCCGCAACAATTTTGGACTGTATTGCAAGCAGTCACCCCCGATGCTCTAGTATTAGATGTAAATATGCCCCAAATCAATGGATTTGAACTCTGCCAAATTCTCCGCAGCGATCCTCATTGGCAGCGATTGCCAGTATTATTTTTAAGCGTGCTTACAGACTCCGAAAGCACCAATCAAGCTTTTAACGTCGGTGCTGATGATTACCTGTGTAAACCAGTCAAGGGAGTCGAGCTAGCTAACCGCATTCTCCGAAGGTTACAGAGAGTAAAAGCATGGGCGAGTTGATTATAGGGCATTTGTCATTTGTCATTGGTCATTTGTCCATAGTCAATAGTCTAAAATTATTCTTCCTTGTCCGCCTTGTCCCATTTCTCCCCACACTCCCCACGCTCACTATGGTCGCAACAGCACTATATGCAGAAACAAGAACTTTACTGAAAAATATCAGTTGGCAGACATTCAAAATTATGCTGGCTGAGATGGGAAGCGAGCGTCAATCTCGACTCGCTTACAATAATCAAATAGTAGAAATTATGACCCCACTAATGCCACACGAAAACTCCAATCGCATTATTGAAGGTTTTATTGTGGTGTTATTAGAAGAATGCGATCGCGAGTTTAAACGCTCTGGCTCACTGACTTTGACACGAGATGATTTAGAAACTGGGGGAGAGCCAGATAGTAGCTACTACATTGATAACGAATTATTGGTTAGAGATAAAGAAAATATTGACCTAGCAATCGATCCACCACCAGACTTGGTGCTAGAAGTGGAATACTCTCGTCCAGCGATCGATAAGTTGCGCCTTTACGCTGCACTTGGTATACCCGAATTTTGGCGCTACAACGGTAGCGTATTGCGAATTTATACCCTTAGAGATGGGCAATATCTAGAAGTCCAGACTAGCCCTACTTTTGCTCTAGTGCCAGTTCAAGAAATCCCCCGATTTATTCAGGAAGCTAGAAAAAATGGAGAAAATAAAACTACTCGTGCTTTTCGTGCTTGGGTAAGACAGCATTTGTCAGCCAAACAACAGTAGCCCATGCCCCGATCCCTTCCAGGCTGCACAAATTTTGCACAAACTATGCGCCAAGGTAAGTATTAATTCTATTCTCAAAGAGAAGCGTATGTTGAATTCTATGCAAGCGTCCTTAAGAAACCGTCAGCACCCCCTAATCCACAGATTAGCGGATTCCATTGAAGAAATTTGGCAACAGCACCTCGATCTCTCCCCTTACTCTGTCCCAGAAGGTTTAGGCTATGTTGAGGGACACTTGGAAGGCGAACGGCTGATCATTGAAAATCATTGCTACCAAACTCCGCAATTTCGCAAACTGCATTTAGAATTGGCTCAGGTTGGCAATGGCTTAGATATTCTCCACTGTGTAATGTTCCCCAACCCCGAATATGCCATTCCCATTTTCGGTACAGATTTGGTTGGCGGACGCGGCGGAATTAGTGCTGCGATCGCGGATTTATCTCCTATCAGTAGCGATCGCACTTTGCCATCAAGCTACTATCAAAAATTGTCTGTCTTGTCTCGGCTGGAGTTTTCCCAACCACGGGCTTTACCAGAGTGGGGCGATATCTTTTCGGAATTTTGTCTATTCGTCCGTCCGGGAGACTCGCAAGAAGAAGATAAGTTTCTCAATCGAGTTCGAGAATTTTTAACCATCCATTGTCAGATTGCTAGCCAACAGCAACCCCTCACATCAAATCTTGACATCTCCAAAGTTTTGGCAGGACAACGAAATTACTGTACAAAGCAACAACAAAATGATAAAACCCGGCGCGTTCTAGAAAAATCCTTTGGTACGGAGTGGGCAGATCGCTACATGACAACTATGCTCTTTGACTATGTAGCTTGAAAATTCCACCGATACCTTTTTTCAAAAGGTCATACCAATTCGCGAAAACCTTGATAAAGATAGATTTTTCGTAAGGGCACAATGCCGTGCCCTTACTTACCACAGTATTTGAATCGCGATTAACGTGAAACGGTATAATTCCCTAGTAGCAGAAGCTGCCAAGCGATCGCCGCGACAATTAACGAAATTGCTTTAATTGCTCAATCAAACGATCGAAATAAGGAGCAACGATCGCTTGCTGCTCTGGTTCCACTCGCTTTAAACTAGCAGTTTTAATCCCTTCTAGCCCTACAACCATTGCATCTAAAGGTACTTGCAATTCTTGATACAACAGTTGCATATAGTGCAATCCTTCGGTGCTAGTATAGTCGGTATGCTGTCCGGCGATACCGTAAGTAATACAGCGTAGGAAGTGCCAGAAATCACGCCAGCAGGCATCTGCCCTCATTGGAGGGTAGAGTCCACCACCAGGTTGAGTAATATTGGGAAATCTAGCTAATACTTGAGTTCTGGCTTCATCTACGATTTCAGGAACGCGATCGCGCAGCGCCTGACTTACGGAAATGAGTGCTGTATTCGCAGGTACAAGCTGCTGAATCTGCTGCAAATCTTCATCGCTAAGATAGCGTCCCCCATCATCAGCCGCCTGGAATAACTGAATAGCCTCTGCTGGATGGGTATTTTGCCAAGTGGCAAAACTGACAATCCTTGATTTTTGAATTAGTTCTCGAACCTTTTCACTCAATTGTGGCTGAGTCACGTCGCTTTGCTCCGAATTCAAAATTCAAAATTCAAAATTAATCATCCTCTGAACGAAGTTAGGGGCTTGTATCCTTTTCGTTGCCGTTCATTTTCAAAAGTATGAATCAACTGCTTGGAAACTAGATCTCCTGCCCCTTTTCAAATTTCCAACACGGCTATAACAAATAATTTGATAAGTAACTATTAGTAACACTGTAGCGGTAAGTTGTTAGGAAACTCAACAGGCAAACTATGAACAATTCCGAAGACTACACAGTTAATAACCTAGATTTCTACAGAAAGTATCATGGTCAGCAGCTTTACTATCGCTGGGAGGGAGAAGTCTGGTGGCAAGCAACAGGCGATTCCCAACAGCAGAAATTATTCTCGATTATTGGGATGAATGCAACCAAGGTTTTCATTCGTCCCGATCCTGAGTTTGGCGAGGTGGGTTATCGGATCAATCGGGAGTTAGGCTTATTTTGCGATCCGCAGACCCAAGAAATCTTGCATACATGGCAACCCAATTCTACTTGTCCTGCTGTAGCGATCGTGCATATTGCCAATCGCATAGTCCAGGGGGCTGTCCGACCGAAAACAACGCTAATTCCCAAAGGACAAGATTATGTTACTTCTGTTGTAGAAATTCCCCTAACCTATCCTCATCCATTAGCAGCAGATCCCCAATACCGAGATTATTGTCCTGGTGAAACCTTTAATGGAACAGAATACTTTACTAGCCATATTTCTCGACCAGGGGTACAAAATCTGCCTCCAGCCACTTGGGCGCGAGATTGTCCCTGGCTCCCCTGGATGAAACTGGGCTATGGTCATCCAGCTCGCTTACGATTTGAGACAACAACGACTCGCGTAGAATCCTTTGAACAACTCCATCACAACCTGATTCAATTGATTCGCGAACGAGTGCCGATCTATGAATTTACTCCTGACCAGAGTGACGAAGCAAATATGACAAGTACACTGTACTTTAAGCAGCATTTTGCCGCTTACTTAAAAGGAGAACGCTTTCCCATTCCGGAATGGCTTTGAGAAGGGTTTGAAACTGTAACTTAATTTCAGCGTGTCAATTCTATGGATCTCAGTCAAATCGAAACCGATCTGCAAAACTCAGATTTTCAATACCGCCTGAAGGCAATCTCTGCCCTGCAAGATTATTCGGCTGATGTCGCTGTTCCTTTACTCAACCGCCATATCAAAGACCCAGAATTTCTGGTGCGCACCTTTGTTGCTAGGGAGTTGGGTAAGCAAAAAACCTCCGAATCCTTTGCTGCCCTATTGCAAATTATCAAGTTTGATAACACGCCCAATGTCCGTGCAGAAGCGGCTAATTCGCTGTCATTGTTTGGCAGAATTTCTGCTTCTCATCTAGTGCAGACATTTTTGCGAGACGATCACTGGTTAGTACGTCGCAGCATTTTGGCAGCCTTAGTAGAAATGGATTGCCCGGAAGAAGTGCTAGAGGTGTGTATGCTGGGGCTAGAAGGTGAGGATGCCGCAGTCCAAGAAGCATCTGTAGATGCCTTGGGATGGTTAGCGAATTCCCGTCAGTCTGAAGCCGCTTTGTCCCAACTCCTGAACCTGAAAAATTCTGAGTTTGAATATATCCGGGTAAGAGTTGCTTATGCCCTCAAGCACTTTAATAATCCTGAAGCCAAGGAAGCCCTAGCACAACTGAGACAGGATGCCGATCATCGAGTAGTGGGGGCGGCGATGGAGAATTTAATTCCTTGAGGAGTAGGGAAGATGGGGAGGGTGGGGAGAAATAATTAATAACTATTAACCCTTGGCTCTTGACTCTTGACTAATGACTCATAGATATACTTTCCAGGCTGGCACGTGTGGTGCGACGGGTTAAAGCATGAGGTGTATCTAGCTCTTGTGCAGGTTGGCTTAAAAGACGCGATCGCATTTCCTCACTCAACCCCTGAACATGGGTAAAATCTGCTCCAGCAATGCTTTCTAGTTGCTCGAACTCAACGCCAGTCAAATCTGCTGCTCTTAAATCTGCGCCGGCTAAGTTAGCTCCATTTAATCGAGCATTGCGTAAAGATACTCCAGGTAGCCAGGCTTTGCGCAAGTCAGCCTGAGTTAGCCGTGCGCCCTGAAGATTAGCACGAGTTAGATCTGCTCCCCCCAAATATGCGCCCAACATACTTGCACCCTGCAAATCAGCATGACGTAAGTTAGCTGTATTCAGCTGGGCACCATTCAAATAGGCATTTGGCCCAATCGCCCCAGAGGATTTGTAATTAAAGCCTTCAGGAAACAAAGTTTGGCGATCGTATCTTGCCCCTAGCAGCTTAGTGTTGGTCAAAATAGCTCCGCGTAAGTCTGCGCCACTCAAATCGGCTCGGTACAAACAAGCTCCCTCTAAATTGGCATCCCTTAAAATCGCTTGGCACAGATCCGCGGCTCGTAAATCAGCACCACTCAGATCCGCTGCACTCAGATCTGCTTTACTGAGATTGGCGCGAATCAAAGTAGCTTGATGAAAATTGGCTCTTTGCAGTTCTAAACCACTGAGGTTGAATTGATATAAATCTTCCTCAGTTAGAGCAAAACCTCCCTTGAGGACAGCCAAAACCTCTTGGGGTGTCTTATAAGTCTCCTTGCCGATCATGGGTTGAAATCGTGAGATTATTTAGGGGTATTGTACCGCGACCTATCTACACTCATTTTTCATCCTTCACACTTCATTAAAGGAGCAGCTATGCCTTTTGTACCACCAATGACCATGATGGAGTTTTTTCGGAAGAGTGAAGGAGTGTGGTTTACCCAGCGCACGGTGCATCACTTTGATGCAGTGGCAGATCAGTCAGGAGAATCAAAGCTGTATGTAGGCGTAATTACACTCGACGATCCACGAGTAAAAACAATCTGCGAATCTCAAAGTATCGATCCAGCTAGTGCTAAAGGCGGTGCTAGCTTTATGTGGCAAGAACATGACGACGATCGCGAACCCGATCCGGATCGTGCTGCTGTATTAGTTGATGTCCCAGATGATGAGACTGGGCGATCGGGAAAATTGCTTCGCAACCAAGGCTATGTGGAAAAAATTCCAGTAGTTAGCCGTTATTGGTTCGGACAAGACGGCATTTTAACCATCGATACTGAGTATGAAACCAATCAAGGTCAGGAACGCTGCTGGTTCATGACCGATGATTTTAGAGTGCGTGTCAGTACAGTGCGGATGATGAATGGTGTGTATTTAATGACCTATTGTTCCGAACGACGCTATTTAACTGAGGCGAATTTAGCACAAATGGTACAACACAATTTATCCAGAGCATCCGTGTAATTGTTAGATTTAGAATTGACAAGGGAGAGCAAATTGATAGCAAGTTAAAATTTCAACACAACTCAGTAATTTACCTAAACATTTGAGAAATTTTAGGACGTGCCAGATTTTGTTAGTAGGTTAAAGTTAACTATAGGTGAGATTTGTGGGTGTTTAAAGGTCAGTGCTGTATTATAGAAACAACTTAATTAGGAGGCTGATGGATATGACTTCCATGTCAAATAGACAGTCATCTATCATCCGTACAGAGCGTGGACTGACAATTGCAGGTACCCGTATTACTCTCTATGATGTGATGGATTACTTGACTGCCCAATACCCTCCTAAGTTGATCCGTGGTTTGTTCAACCTCACCAATGAACAGATTGACGCTGCCCTAGCCTATATTGAGACAAATCGCCCCCAAGTTGAAGCAGAGTATCAAATTGTACTTAAAGAAGCTGAAGAACTTCGACGGTATTACGAAGAGCGAAATCGCGATCTCATTGAAAGACTGGCTGCAAAGCCACCTAAACCAGGTATGGAAGCGGCTTGGGAAAAGTTGCAAGCGCAGAAAGCAAAACATCAAGCTCAACGTGAATCCCATGCATGATTTTTCTAGTCGATCATAACCTGGAAGGACATGCTCTACTTTTATTAGGTAACATATCTAGCCAAGGCTGGCTAGATATATTAACAATTCGCTTTATGACCTTTGAAGAGGTGGCATTACCTATTACTAGCGATGACAGGGCAGTTTGGCAGTTTGCACAGGCAAATCAAATGATCCTACTAACAGCCAATCGGAGTATGAAAGGTAAGAATTCTCTAGAGGAAGTAATACGAGAAGAAAATACATCAACTTCATTACCTGTTGTCACTATTGGAAATGCCGATCGAGTATTAAGCGATCCTGATTATCGCAATCGTTGTGTCGATCGGCTGATTGAGATTATCTTTGACATTGATGACTACAGGGGTTCAAGAAGGCTTTTCATTCCTTGAAACTTTTACTTAATTGAACAGTCATTCAATTTCTAGCTCTTTAGTCAGATCTGGATACTTATTGTCGATATGCGATCGCATTCCCTAAGTATTTTCCCATCACCGAATGCTAACGTTAAGGATCGTTACTTTGTTTAATATATTCGAGACGGCGAATTTGTGAATCCCGTATTCTCTGGGATTAAGGCAAATTAGTCTCTAACTTTTATGTATAAGTGCTTCCTCGAGCATCTGGAACAATCGCTTTTGCAAAGGTTTACATTGGAGAGTCGCCCAATTCCCCCAGGACTAGAGTATCAGGTGAGCGATCGCGGCAGAAATCCCGCCACAATTCAGAGTTGGTGCTACAAGTGTCCACAGTTACGGAAAATCCGCTATACATACATCGATGCAGGTGCAAGCGCCCAGATTATGAATAGTGTGATTTATCCCAATCATCACTATGATTTGCCCTTACTTGGCATCGATTTTCTGTCTTTTGGTCAGGTGAAGAATCTGATTGTTATGGATTTCCAGCCTTTATTTCAAGATGAAGCTTACTTGAGGAAGTATATCCATCCATTGCAGACCTTGCATGATAAGTATCCAGACTTGGCACAAGGCTTGGAAATGAAATTTTATGATGCTAATCAGTACTTCTCTAAATATCTGTTGTTTGCCAAAACAGATGCAGTAACAGTCACAACGAGGGTATTTGCAGCCTTCAAAGACTATCTAAATCTGTACTGGCAGATGCTAGCCCAAGCCGAACCTCTGATTGATCAGTCAGACATTCAACGGATTGTCAAAGCTCAAAAAGACTACGACCAATATAGTGCCGATCGCGATCCAGCATCTGGTTTGTTCAGCAGCTACTTTGGACATCAATGGTCAGAGCGATTTTTGTATGAATTTTTGTTTGAAGATGCTGTGCCATTAGTAGCTGTTGCAGCCAAATAGAAATTTAAATATATTTCACCTCGACAGAACTTTGGTGATATTGAAATTTTGAATTTTGAATTCGGAGCGAAGCGACGTTGACTCTCTATCAGCCATTTTTAGATTATGCGATCGCGCTTTTGCAAGAACAGTTGAATTTGCAACCTTATCCCATCCCCACTGGGTTTGAGTCTAAGCAAGCAACAGTAGGCAAAGGCAAACATCAAGAGGAAGTCTTAACTACTAGCTATGCTTATCAAAGTACCAAACTCCGGCAAATTCGAGCCGCCCACGTACAAGGAGGTAGCTCACTTCAGGTATTAAATTTCGTAATTTTTCCGCACCTGAATTACGATTTACCCTTCTTTGGTGCAGATTTAGTTACCTTACCAGGAGGGCACTTAATAGCCCTCGATATGCAACCCCTATTTCGGGATGATGTGGAGTATCAAGCAAAATATACCCAGCCTATTCTGCCAATTTTCCAGACACATCAGCAGCATCTACCTTGGGGGGGCGACTTTCCCGAAGAAGCCCAACCCTTTTTCTCTCCCGCCTTTCTCTGGACACGCCCGCAGCAAACTGAAGTTGTAAAAACTCATGTATTTGCAGCCTTCAAAGACTATCTAAATGCCTATCTAGATTTTGTTGACCAAGCACAACCTGTAACCAACTCTAAATATTTAGCAGAAATTGAACAGGCGCAACTGCGTTATCTCCGCTACCGTGCCGAAAAAGACCCAGCCAGGGGAATGTTCACCCGTTTTTACGGTGCTGAATGGACAGAAGAATATATCCACGGATTTTTGTTTGATTTGGAAAGAAAGCTCACATCAGCTATCAAATAAAGAAAAAACTCCAGGGCTAGAAACTAATAAGAGAATCAGCAAACAAATTTCCTATGCCCAATGCCCCATACCCCATGCCCATTTTCAAAAATGTTTGTTTGTTGGTAACTGAATCTGAGAAAATCTAACAAGGATATTTTAAATCTATTTTTAGGAAACACAATCAAGATGACTGATACTACAGAACTCACCTCAAGCGCTTTAGCAAGCTCTGAAGAACTGAATTTAGCGATCGCAGAATTAGAAGAATATCGGGAACGTTTGGTTAACGATACTTTGTCAATGGCGCAAAAGGCTAAAGTGATGAAGGCACAAGCACTTGCTAGCTTGCAACCTCAGCTGGCTCAATTAGACGCAACTCTGGAGTCACTTCGCCAGCAACAGTCTAGTCTGACATCTGGTAATTAGAGGATTGAACAATAGCGGTGATAAGGAATTTGTGATGAGTCAATCACTCAACTCAGAAGCTCCAACAACAGAAGATCCCATCCTGCAAGTGCAAGCTGAAAATGATGCTTTGGTTCAGAGGGTAAACGAACAGATTACACTCGAAACCTTCGATGCAACAGATAAAACAGTTCTCAAACAACTCGTGGAGGGTTTAGGAGATACACGAGGATTGGTGCGACTGCGGTTTGCTGAAACCTTGGGTGAAATTGGTGAACCAGCAACGCCATTTCTCGTAGAAGCATTGGCAAATCATGCCAATGTAGTTGTGCGGAGGGCAGCTGCGAAGACACTGACGATCATCTCTGACCCTCGCGCTGTGCCAAACTTGCTTCATGCTTTTCTGAATGATGAAGATACGGTAGTCAGAAGTTCAGCAGCTGGAGCGTTAGCTAGAACAGGAGAAGCGTCTGTACCAGCATTACTAGAAATTCTGGCATCAGACAAACATCCACAAGATATTAAAGGTCATGCTGCATGGGCGTTGGCGTTTATTGGCTCGGAAGCAGCAGACTATCTATATAAAGCATTGAACGCCGCCTCTTTGGATGTACGATGTGCTGTCATTGGGGCGCTTGGTCATGTGGCGCAAGAGCAGTCAGATGAAAAGTCCTATAACCTGCTAGTTTCTGCCTTAACCGATCCAGAAGCGCTGATTCGTACCGAAGCCGCCGCCGCTTTGGGACAAGTTAATTATCCTCCCTCTGTACCGCATTTAATTCTGGCAATTCATGATACCGATTTAGATGTGAGGAAAGCCGCAATTAATTCACTCGGCAAAATTGGCGATCGCGTCGCTTTAGAACCATTACAAGCGCTACTTAATGATGAACAGGAAGTAGTGCGAGTTTTGGCGAAATTAGCGATCGCGCAAATTGAACGCCAGTCCAAAGAAGATGATTGGTAACAAGATATCTTGCTGATCTGCTGTATTGGGGTTGTTAGGTTCGCGTCTGCCAAGATTTTGGATCGCGCCGACCATGAAAAATGGCTATCACAATGACCCGACTCGATACAAACCGATAATATACAGCGTAAGGAAAGCGTTGGATTACTGCCCGTCGAATGTCTCTATATACAACTGCGTAAGACTCTAGCATTTGGCAAATTCGATTGAGTATTTCGTCCACACAGTCCAAAAACTCGTCACCCAGCCCTGGCTGTTGGCTTTCGTACCAAGTATAAGCCTCATCTATTTCTTCGCGAACTTCTGGACGAAATACTAATGCATAATTCATCGTTGTCTTTTAACAGATGCTTTGATGTCTTCCCAAGTCAATACATTATCTGGATTCTTTTCATAGTCCTCAATCCGATCATCAAGCTCCCGTTTTTGTGCTTGGGTCAATTCAGGGTAAGCTTGCTCGGCTGCAATACTATCCCATATTGCTTGCACAAGACGAATTCGCTCTTCAACACTGAGGGCTGCAATTTCATTTAATGTAGCCGTGATATCCATGCAGAGTAATTTAAATTTAGGAGTAGGCGATACACTTTCAATATAGCGGACAAGGTTTTGTCCATCAAAGAGAAATATTGTTGAGCGATCGCGCCGCTTTAGAACCATTACAGGCGCTACTTAATGATGAACAGGAAGTAGTGCGAGTTTTGGCGAAATTAGCGATCGCACCCCATGAGATACAGTTACAGGCGGCACTCCATGAGTTTGCTGTTTCTCTATTTTGCTTTGAAAGCATCTAAGAAATCAGCGCCAAACGAGATAAATCTGGCGATCGCTCTTAATTATTGCTGATCAAAAAACTCCCCGTGTCTACCTCCCTGCATCAGCCCTAATGCCAGACTTGATCTTACTGGTAGCTACATCCGTGAAAGAGAGCCAATCTTAGTAAGTTTATCCTGATCCAGCCCCTTGAGTTCATCCAGATGCAACCATCCCTGTTTAATTAGAGTTGCAAAAACAAATACGAGAACTGAATAGTTGTAATCATACTTACCATCAATCTCGTGTCTTTTGGCACTCAGAAAGTTATGCAAACGCCAGATATCTTCCAATTCGGAAATATGAACGGCGTTGTCGCGAACGTCCTGAATCAGGGCGTTGATTTCTCGCTCGTATGCTTTTTGAAAAGCGGCTTGAGCAACTTCTTGTTCTAAATCAGACCAGCTAACTTCGTTTACCTTCATGCTCCCATCCCAAAATACTCTCCTCCAAGAGAGCAAATTAACTTCATAAGGGAACTCCAAAACATAAATTATTCCGTTAAAGTCGTTAACGGTTGATAGTTCACAGTTAACCGTCAACCGTCAACAATAGCAATGGAATATTTTTTACTTGGAAGTCCATAATACATTTTCATATCGAAGATTATGGGCAGAGCAAAGCCATGCCCACAATCTTCGATAGTGTACTGCGTCAGACCGCAGATTTATAATTTGTGGAGGTGTAGAGCTCTACCCTCGGCGAGGATTTATCACCTCATTTCCTAAGTCTGTTTCTTCTAGTACTAGCGAACCAAATTTAGTAACTCTTTGGGAGATGCTAGTAAGTCTATTGCCACAAAGAAGATTTTATTCTCAGGAGTTAGCAAGAATCTCCAAGCCATATTCATACCCACACTAGCTCCAAACCAGGGGGTTTGCACTGTACCTGTAACTTTGATCTGAGTGTAACCATCCTCTACGGGTTCAGACACACCTCGCTGTGGTATTAACTTGAGGTTCTGACAATCTTCTCGGAAAAACCTATAGACTGCTTCCTTACCTGCGATTGGTTTTTGAAAGGGAGGTTGCAGGGCACCATCGGGAGTAAATAACTCAATTAACGCATCAAAGTCGTTGGCATTTAAGTTATCCATATAACTCAGGATGGTTGGATTATCTATCCCCTCGATAGTGACAGGAGTCCGTTTAGCCATTTCTTTCGGCGGAGCCACAGGTTCACTAACCTTGGTATAACTGCCCAATTTGCTGAGATCGTACCCCATATCAACTACAGAATTACGCAGCACGGTAATTTGCTGTCCTGCGTCTAGATCCCTAATTGCTTGCAGAACTGCGGCTGCATTTGCCGAGAGTCGATAACCTTGTGGAATGGGAGCTACAATACCCTGCTCCATCCACTCTCCAAGCCGATACCAAAAACCAAGTTTGATGTTTACAGACCAAATTGCATAGGTACGGCAAATGGGCGTATCAGCACGATTTGCTAGGTCACACATGACCTGAGTTTGTTCCTGGAAAGACATTTGCTTGAGTTCATTCAAGGTGTTTTCTGCAAATACCATATTTGCAGCGCCAGGAGCAGCAATGGTAATCGTTTTACCCATTTCTAGGTAAGCAAACCAGATGAGCGCTAACTGATCCTCAGCACTCAGTTGGTTGAAGCGAGCAATGGTTGCTGGGACTGAATCGGCAGTCAGTGTTTCAGGAAAGATACCGCGAGCTGAATCGATGGTAAACGGCATAAGTGAACCTTAGTTAGGAGTTTATGGATGATCAAGCTCAACGCTTAACTGACGTTTACAGCTTTATTTGTGTAAATCTCATTAGTAGTATTAACTATTTGCAACAAAAAGTAAAGAAACTTAATAAAGTTTTGTATCTGTCTTGACAGCAATTGCAGCGTCAAGCCTAGCTGTCATATCTTGTGCGTGATTGATCTGAAGACAGCATAAGGAGACAGCACGCTCTTGTGGTTTCCCAACTTGTAGCGACTGGCATCTCAGAGGATCAGGGGAAAAGATTAAAGGTTTTTTCTTTCCCTTGAACCATTCCCCTTTTTCCTCTTAACCGACAAGTATTGAACAAAGCCCTGAATTATAGGGAAATTTTGCGGTACTACTCTGTTGTGGAAGTTAAAAGAATTATTTGCTGTTTTTGGAGCGATCGCACATCTGCTAAACTCGCATCCACTGACTGCAAAATTTGCTCTGTCGTCTGATTCCCATCACAGGCGAGGAGAAACTGCCACTCAGCATCATTAAGACGCACAATCTGATAGTCTTGATTGAAGAATTGTTGGCTATCTCGCCATCCTTGAATGCAAGGACTCGGTTCGGGAATTGCAGACATCAGTTTTGCATCTGCTGCCCAATTTTCTCTATTAATGGGGCTGCGTCCTAAGAAAAACTCGTAGTGGGTAATTGCTTGCGGATCTAGGAGTTCAATTAACCGATAGCGTTGGCGATCGCTCAAGGTGTGCGCCCGTTCAATTAGTTCTGGTGCTTTACCAATCAATCGTTCTAAATTCCAAACCTGAGGATTAGAAAAGCCGAGAAACTCCAACCCTGACGCATCAATTAACTCAAACACTGTATTGATGTTGTAATCAATTTCCTGGGGATGGACATACATATCTGCAAAGTAGCCATCCCGTTGATTTTCCCAAGACCAGCGTTCCTGTTCGCGCTGGCGGAGGCGGTTATCTTCTGGTAATGCAGCAAATATTTGTCGCCCAACTGCTACGCCATCAGTGTAATCGCCGCGTTTATCGCCTTGCAAAAGCGCGATCGCCTCTTGCATCAGTTTAATTTCCCAACGCCCCAGTTCACCATAGACAAATATATGCACAATCCCACCAGGCGATAGCTTTTTCGCCAAGGCTTGAATCCCTCGAATCGGGTCAGGGGTATGGTGTAGTACTCCCACACAGTTAATTAAATCGAACTCACCCGGAAGCTGTTCGACATCAAACAAACTCAGATGATGAAATTCTACCCTTGTTGCCCCTGATTTTTGACAACGTTCTTGAGCTACAGCTAATGCGCCAGCACTCAAATCAATGCCTACAACCGCCGCATCCGGATTGAGATGTACCAAGTATTCTGTTCCTACTCCCGTACCACATCCAGCATCGAGGATGCGGACATTTTTATGAGAAGGTTTTTGTCCAGTACAAAAGTTATACGCCGTCAGCCAGTTCCAGCGCCAGTTATAACCAGGAGGTGGTTCATCTAATAAGGGTTCTGGGGGGAAGGGATATGTATTATATAGTTTGGCGACAGCTGCACTAATTGCTTGGGAATCTGACATGGCGGGATAACAGTAATTCGTAATTGATAATAGCCATAATTATTTAAATTCTATGCCCAATCCCTATCTCTAGGACAATTAACTGCTCCCTGTGGCTTTTGACCTTGCAGGGCTTGCAGAATATTTTGGGCGGCTTCTAGGGCAATGTTCCGCCGCAGCTCGTCAACGGCAGATCCAATATGGGGAGTGAAGAAGGTTTGATTGGTGTTTTCTAATAATGGCTGGGGTATGCTGTCAGGGTTATCGCTACGATACCAGTCTTCCATTTCAAACACATCGGCAGCGTAGCCTGCTAAGTGTCCAGATTCTAAAGCTTGACACACAGCTTGCTCATCCACGACAGAACCACGGCAGGGATTAATTAAAAAGCTACCGGGTTTCATTTTGGCTAAGATGTTGGCATTGATTAAATGAAAGGTTGCTGGTTCTAGAGGTACTACCAAAACTACAAAATCACTCACTTCAATTAAAGTCTCAAAACCGACTCGTGATAAATTCCAAGCTGCTTCTTGTTCTGGAGGTAAAGCTACTGGATCGCTGTAAAGTAACTGCATCTCAAAACCCACCAGACGTTGAGCGATCGCTTTGCCTAATGCACCCATACCAACAATTCCCAAGGTACGATTTGCTAGCCCTAGGCTGTAAAATTGAGGTCGCCACCCGGCAAATTTACCTGTGCGAATGAAGCGATCGCCTTCTAACATCCGCCTTCCTAACCCAATTAATAACCCAATGGTGATTTCGGCGGTAGGTGCAGACAATAAAGAAGGCACAATCGTAAACCAGACACCGCGATGAGTACAAGCTACAACATCAAAATTATCATAGCCCTTGAGGGCAGCTGCAATTACTTTCAGCTTCGGACATTCCCACAGAAAAGCTTCATCTATGGTATCAGGCATAAATACCATGAGTGCCTCAGCATCTTTTGCCCGTTGTAGAATTTCCCCACGGGATAAAGCCTCTTTACGAGGGTTAGCAATCACCTCACAACTAGGTTCGAGGAGTTCAATCACTTCGGGATGCACCCAGTTAGTAATCACAACTTTTGGCTTCATGGGTATATCCTCACCTCAAGCTAACCGTCTGCGTAAATAGCCACTAAAACTGTCTACCAGTGTCACCATCACCAGAATTCCCAGCAGAATTGCTGATCCTTCTCTATAGTTAATGATGCGTAATACCAATTTAATATTAAGACGACGTTTTTTTGACAATCAAGCCGTTGAGTTATTCTTACAATGTGCTGCACTTAACCGCACGATCTAGTTAGGTAAGCCTGACAGTGACAAAGTTGAAGACTAATTACTATTCCAGTCATCGATTAGTATGTCTTTTTCTGGGTTTAAACTTTTTGAAATTTTATTAATATTGAAAATTAACATTTTACTAGTTTATTTGTATTTATTTTAAAATAAAACTGAGTTACCTTGGGGATTCATAGTGAGACTTTATCTTGAGAGTAGCCACTTTGTATCTCCCTTGATTAAACCTAGAAATTAAACTATTTCAAAGCTTGTTGTAATTGCTCAGGATTCAAAGATTTTACTAAACTTAAAGGTAGTGGTTGCTGATTAATAGTACTGGTATAATCTGCGCTGAGGTAAGAAATATACCTTGGTTGTTGGGCTACATAAGTTTTAAAAAAAGGAATGCTTAAAGCTTTAACATAACTACGAGCTAATTCAGGACTAGAACCGATTACTTGTGTAGGAACTGGCACAACTGCATTTGATGATTCTACGATAGTCGAAAAGTGGGTGCCACCATTAATTAATACTAAATATTTATTGGGAGTAGTCAACCAAGTAAATGGTTTAATTTGTTCTGGTAAAGCAGGGGCTACGGTATCATTACTACCAGAGACAATCATCACTGGAATTTTAATTTGGCTGAGACTAGCTTGCCCAAAAATTTGGCTATCAACAGGATTAATGGCAATAATCGCCTTCACTCTAGGATCGGATAAATTATATTGTTTCTGCGGTAAACGTACAGCCAAGCACTGAAAGAATATTGAAAGATTGAGCGTATCTTCTGAGGCTGGGCAGTCTTTTTTTAGGTTTGTGAAATTAATTTTTGCTCCCGCTAATGCTAAAGCTGTATAGCCACCATATGATTGTCCAACCACACCAATCTGGTCTAAATTTAAATGTCTCCTAAATACTGGGTTAGATTGTGATAACCGAGAGAGTTCATCTAATAGATATTTCACATCTAAAGGTCGATCGATAAATTCTCTAGAGTTAGTAACTCTATCTGCTGTTCCTGACAATAATGCTTGTAACTGCTGAGAATTGCTACCGGGATGTTCAGGAACAGCAACCACAAAACCATAAGAAGCAAGATGTTCAGCTAAATATGCAAAACTATTTCTGTCAGAACCTAATCCGTGGGAAATGACAATCACCGGAGAAGGTGTTTGTGTCATTGGTAAGTAAATATCAGCAGGAAAAGTTCGGTTACGTGATACATCATTGAGTGTGATAGTTTGCTTTTGCCAAGTAAAACTACCTGGTTGTCTGAGGTTGATTAATGGTGCAACATTCAACGCAGAAACAGTGGTTGCTTGTTGTTGAGATTGTTGGTTAATGAATGCTACTGCTGTTTGAGTTTGATTGACTAAATCTTGTAATGTATCAACAATTTCTAAACTTCTTGCCAAATTAATAGAAATTGATTGAGCAGGAAATCTTTTTAATACATCTAAAAGGGTAAAACCTTTTGGATCTGTGGCTGCCGCTAAAATCAGCGCTGCACGTATTGCATAGAAGCCTGATAAACGAGACTCTGTTTGAATAATTCTTCCTAAATTGGTTAACAGTCGTTCGCCGATGGGCGTGTAAAGAAACTGGGAAATTTCTGTAGCATTTAAAGAAATTGGAGTTACCAATACTTTTCGTAATTGTGTTAGTTGTTTTTTATTTACAGAATTTGTATAGGCAGCTAAATCTTCATCTATTTTACCTGTTTTAGCATAAGCATCAAGTGATTTAATGGGGATAGATTGTTCTAAAAGACCATAGGAAAAAGTTATACTCTCTGCACCTAAAGCCGGATAAATAGTGAACGTATGTAATAAACTAATGCCAAAACTACCCAAAGCTAATTGTATGCAAACAGCTTTCTTCCCTAGAAGATTACTAATTTTTTTACCGTTAAAATCATTGCTATAATTAGAATTTTTACCTCCATTGGATAGATACCAGTATTTATTAATTATCGTTGACATTGTACTAAAATTTCTTAACTGCGACTTCTTCATATTTATCAAGCTAAATTACATAGTAAACTGTTCGGAAAGCAAAAGTTCGTAGAGATTAACATCATCTTCTAGCAAACAGGCATGACCACTATCAGGTAAAATTTTGATTTGATGATGAGGAAAAATCTTAGCTAACCTTTGTGCCTCATCTGCTGAAGGTAAAAGTCGATCGGATTTACTGCCAACTATTAAGACAGGTTGAGTAATTTGAGCTAGTTTTTGCTGGTCAATATTAAATTCTCTCATTAGAGATAACCGCTGATTAGCTGTTGCTTGAGGTGCAGAACGGGTAGATTTTAAAAGTTCTTCTTTAGCAGGAAATGAAAGTTTATTTAAATGCGCTAGAAAAGGTAAAGATATCAAAGAAGAGAATTTATAAAAGAATTTTGGTGTTAAAGGAAATATAAGGGAACCTAGCGTTAACCAAGGGACACGAGAAAAAGAAGAAGCAGAATTAATTAAAATAACTCTTGTAAATAGTTGTGGAAATCTCTCTAAAATTTTCAGCGCCAAACAACCTCCAAATGATTCGCCACAAAGGTAAACAGATGAACGTGGTGCTTTTTCTAGTTCTAACTGAGTTAAAGCAGCTAATTGTTGTGTCATTTCATCCCAACCTTTTAAATTATCCGGTGGAATTACAAAACAACAGACATCAAAAGCAGTCTCTAAACCTGCTGTTTGAATATACATTAATTCTTTCCCAGTCTCATCCATTCCAGGAAGAAATATAAACAGGGGTTTGCGAGGATTAGAAGGCTGAATAGCTAAGAAATAAGAATGACTACGAACTTGAGATTGCATAGCTATAACTTCAAACAAAGACTCAAATAATTCCGAAATACTACTATTTTTTGTAATGATTATTCCATAAAAAAACTAAAAGTTTTGCAGTACAACCTCTTATGCTCAAAAGCAAAAACCATCAGCAAGTTGGGTAACTTGCTGATGTAAAATTTTGGATTTAAAACCCAATCTTGGGAAAAACTTTAAACATTAGCTAAAGCGGCTCCAGGTACTAATTCAACTTTCACCCAGCCTGGTTGCCGTTTGTCAAAAGCTTTATATGCATCAAGAACTGACATTAGCGGTTCGACTTGGGTTAAAACTTTTGTTGGGTCTACTGTGCCATTACGAACTAAATCCACCAAAGTAGGAATATATTTGCGGTGATTACAATTACCCATATTGATAGTGAGATTTTTGTTCATCGCCATACCAATAGGAAAGAAATTATGGCTGGGTGGGTAAACTCCAATAATCGAAAGCGTACCAGCTTTAGCTAAAGCTTCAACTGCCCATTCCAAAACTTGAGAAGGTGCATTACCGGGATGCCAATTGCCATTTTGCGGATTAGTTTTAGGTGCAATTTGTTGTAACTGCTGTTGAAATTGTTGTGCTTCTTTGCGTGCTTTTTCCGCAGCCGGGCCACTGTCAGGCGCATTCGCATCTACACCGACTGCATCAATGGCTCTATCTACACCAATTCCTCCTGTTAGTTCGCGAATGGCTTCAATTGGATCTTCGGCATTATAATCGATGACTTCTGCACCCAAATCACGTGCCATTTCTAAGCGTGAGGGAATTGTATCTACTGCTATAATTCGGCCTGCACCAAATAGCCTAGCACTAACGATCGCAAACTGTCCCACAGGGCCACAACCAAATATAGCTACTGTGTCTCCTGGTGTAATCTCTGCAATATCAGCACCAAAGTAAGCCGTTGGGAAGATGTCAGATAGGAGAATTGCTTGGTCGTCTGTGACTTCTTTTGGTAGCTTGACTAACCCCGCATTGGCATAAGGAATCCGCGCATATTCGGCTTGCAATCCATCAAAGGGGCCTGCTGCTTCTGGCCCGCCAAAAAAAGCTGTGCCAGCGTTATGTCCGTGGGGATTAGCATTGTCACATTGAGCGTGATAACCTGTGCGACAGTAAGAGCAGTAACCACAGGCAATAGTTGAAGGAACAACAACGCGATCGCCTACTTTAAAATTCCGCACATTGGAACCAATCTCTTCAATAATCCCAACACCTTCATGCCCTAAAATTGTGCCGGGTTTTATGCCTGTGAATGTTCCCCGAATCATGTGTAAATCTGTGCCACAAATTGCACTAGAAGTTAGCCGAATAATGGCATCTGTTGGTTCTTTAATTTTTGGTTCTGGGACATTATCTAAGCGAATATCTCCAATTCCGTGAAAGACGACTGCTTTCATTTTAAATACTCCTAATTTCTGAGTTTACCTTTCAAGAAATAACTGGTATCCGTTGAATTTAGCTAATACGAAATCTACTGAAATATTTATGCCACAGAGATGAAATATTTTGACCAAAATTAAACTTTTTAATGACTCATTCAATAAAAGATTGAGTTGATTTTGCCCTACATGGCATACGTACTTAGAGACTATAGTATCTATATCGCTATAGTTTCTTATCATCCTCTAGGAGGATATAAATTGTAGAGACTGTAGATGGTTAGATCGAGTGGAGAAAAGTTAAGCAATAGTACACTTGTTAACAAGATAGCGCTTGGCATGACAGGCTTTTCTACAAGAATCTTTGCAACGCCCTATCAGTTGCGATCGCTACTTTTCTAAGTTGTCAGTTACTAGCAGGAATTCAACAAAAGTGCAAATAAAATCTTCTTAAATATCTCTATCTCAAGGAATATATTATGTCTGAATATATAGATAAAATATACATATTTGAGGAAATTAGTTCTAAATAATAAATTTGAAATAAATTTGTCATATTGCTGTCACATTAGTTTTATTGAACCAACAGAATTTAAGTTAAAATTAGGCAATAACATATATTTAATTTATTTAGGTAATTTCAAATTGTTTTTGTAAAAGCAAAATAAAAATATAAAATTAAGGCTATCAAGTATTTAAATAGATTAATTTCTCTAAAAGTTGAGACAAAATATGCAAAATATCCACCCGATGTTTGTTCATTTTCCTTTAGCATTACTTTCTGTAGGTTTACTTTTTGATATTCTTGGTTATTTCCTGAAAAAGCAATCCTTATTTAGTGCTGGATGGTGGTGTTTTTCTTTAGGTGTTCTATCAGCCATTGTCACTGTATTTACAGGAATGCAAGCAGAACATACAGTTAGAGTTACTGGAGAAGCCCATGAAATTTTAGAGAATCACGAACATTTCCAAATAACTTCTACGGTAGTGTTTGTAGTATTGGGGATTTGGCGCAGTATCACCAGGGAAGGTATGCCAAAATTTGCCATTATTTATTTTGTCATTGCTGCGATCGCAGTCGGTGCAATTTTATACGGCTCTCACTATGGCGGAGAATTAGTGTATGAATACGGTGTGGGTACAGCCGTACAGCCGCCTACATAGAGAAGGAACAAAGCAGAAGAAATTTCTTTTAACCTGCTGCCTTGTCCCATACATTTAAACAAGCATTATTTAGCATTAATGCAATTACATCAAAAAGACTAACCTTACCTCAAACAGTAGGATTACTCCATACTTGGTGTCTCGTCAAATTGTACCATCATCAGGACAGCTGGCGCATCACCTACTGTTCCAGACAGATGACCCTTATGCCCTTGTGCGTCCTCTTTCGTTCCCTGGTCTCCTCCAAATGAAATTTCGCCAGGCCCCATCTCTACTCGCTGTCCGTCCATAGTTTCCACAAACCAGCGTCCTGATAGCGGTACAATCCACTGAGGCTTCGGGTTCTCATGCCAGTTTCCCACCCATCCTACTGGTAAAACAGTATACGTAATTGTGGCACCAGGCTGCTTCAATTTAGCCAGCCATTGAGGAGAGGTATCCGGTGCTATACCTTTGTGAATGAAATTCTCAATCTGACGACGGGACTGGTGACTTACACCGTCTTGGTCAGTCCAAACATACCAGTAGTCAATTGTCGGTTCGTGCGATTGATTATTCTGCATAAAAATTGCTCCTTTGGACTGGAGAAAATTTGATCCCAAATGTATGAGCAGGCGATCGCTATTATTGAATAATGCCTGGTTGTACTGGTCTAACTCTGACTTTACCTGTACAAGCATTAATTGTTTCTGGCAAAGTGAAATGGTGGTAGGCGTTTGGCGGCGTGATTTCAATCTTCACAGAGGTTGGACAAGACTGACCAACATCTCTAATGTGGTTGTAAGCAATATCGAATGAAGCTTGCCCATTTGGGGCTAAAGTTACTTGTTGTAGAGACTGCTGTTTTGCAGAATATGGGCTTGAAGAACGTATCACTTTCACGCCTTTTAGAGGCTGATTTTTAGAATCTAGCAACTCAAATCCCGGATAACCATAGAGGTTACAAGGTAATGAACTTTTATTAGTAAAAGCATAAATAATGGCGACATTTCCTGCACCAGCATTTGTAGATACTTTACGTACAGATAATTGTTCGGTTTGGCAACTTGGAGGATGAGAAGCAGAGTTAGTTTGAGGGCTAAAACGTTCTGTAGTCGCTGGCGTTGGTTGTTGTTTGGGGACTAAAGAAGAATTTACACAACCAGTTATCAGTGCTGTAAAAATTACGAATATACCGCCCCTATAAACTTTGAAGAAAAATTTGATTTTATGTCTCAAGATTACATCACTTCCTTAATTTTTTTACTAAGCAACCACCAATTTACCGGATAACTGGTTAAAAAGCCGCAGACCATTCCAATCTGCATCATGAACCAAAACACGGGATTGTTGGGAAAAATATCAATAGTAATAATCAAAGTGCAAATGCCAGATGTAACTAAGGAAATTATAGCCAGTCCATAAAGCCATTGGGGCATTTTTTGCTCTCCTATGATCTCAAAGTTATTCATTATCTATGAGAGCGAAATTATATAGATAAAACATCTAACTCAAGTGGGATAATCTAATAATTAATTCACCTAAAGTGAAATTAATTATTACAATTTCTTGGGTAGATTGAGTTGATAATTTGGTCTATTTATTTCTCCAATTCGATTCAGAGGCCAAAACCGCAGAATTGCTTTACCCACAATCTTATTACCAGGTACAAATCCCCAATAGTGACTGTCATAGCTATTATTGCGATTATCCCCAAGAACTAAGTAAGAACCAGCCGGAACTACCACAGGCCCCCACTGATAATCTGGTTTAGCTTCCAGGTAATTTTCTTTTAATGGTGTATCGTTTATGTATACCTTGCCATTCTTCACTGCTACTTTTTCCCCAGGTAAACCAATTACACGTTTAATAAAAGCGTCGTGAAAGTTTTCTGCTGTTAATGTTTGAGTGGGATTAAAAACAACAATATCGCCTCTTTTGGGAGTGCTAAAATCATAGCTAATTTTATCTATGATTAATTTATCATTGATTTGCAGTGTAGGCTCCATTGAACCAGAAGGAATATAACGGGCTTCGGCAACAAAACTACGAATTCCTAATGCTAAAACTAAACTCAAACTGATGGTTTTTAGTCCTTCTAACCAAAAACTATTTTTCCAAGCATAATTTTCTGCTTTGTCTTCTTCAAGATTACCCATAATTTTCTATCACTATAATAAAATATAGATATTTTTTGATGCTAAATCTTATCCACGTAGCACCATAGAGTTTTGAATTATTCTCTTGTGTCATGGTGACTGAGAAAGCAATTGCATAACTTTTAATTAAGAGTTAGCTGGCTTGTTACTATTTTTATTTACAAATAAATTACCAGCAGCATCATTCTGATAAACACAGTAAATATTCGGTGAACTCTCCAGTTTACCTGTGAAAGCAAAAGTATTTAAACTTTGCTTACATTCATTCATTTTTGTAGATGTCACCAGATTTTTTTGTTGAAGAACTGCCCAATCATTTTGACGCAAGACACATCCAGGCTGCATCTGTGGTTGTGTGACGTAGACTTTAAAAGGATTAAGAGTCACAAAAATGTGAGCATCTGTAACTATTGCGCTGGCTCCATACTGTACACAAAGATCTGCATTAGGTGCAGCAGTATCAATATAGTTGCTGCTGGCAACATTCTGTGGATTGGAATTAGCAACGCTACTGATGCTCACACCAATAACAATGCCTACCATAATAGCAGCCCCAACAATTGCAGCTATTAGTGTATTAAAGCGAAAATTAAATGTAGTTTTATCGGTAGATGATTGAGGTTTCTTGAACATAATTCAGTTCTTTGTCTTTGATTAAATGATGAACTGCAAGATTTTATCGGTTTTGAGCATGAATAAAACAAAGTTATATGTATAATTTTTGACAAATAATTTTGGATTTAACTTTATAAATTCAACTTAAAGCCCCATATTTTTAAGTTAAAGCTCTCATTTGACAAACTTGTGTCAAAGTATTTAAGAAAGATTGTCTACAAAAAGAGTAGGCACTACTGCCCACTCTACAACATCACTAACTTAGGTAGCTTTGAGCAGCTAACAGCTAATCAACTAACTGCAACTGTGTAATTACGCTCTTCCCATTTGTTACTATCAATCCACAAGAAAGTAAAGCTGATGAGCTTTTTTTGATTATCAGACACAGAAATATCTACAAAATTCACTCCTAGCTTTGTGGCAGTAGAAGGTGTATCTTGTGTAGTTTGCCAATTATCATCTGACCAGTGCAACTGAAAAGATTCTAAAGCTTGAATTCGCAATGTCTGGTCTTTTTTGACTTGCTTTATTTGGCGGTTAAACTTCCAAATTTCTAATGATTTACACGGCTTTCTTTCACCTAAATATCGATTAGCTACTTCTGGAATAAAATCAAAAACCTGACCGTTATGAGTTGATCGCAGCAGCTTGATATACTCGGCGTGCGCCCACATTAAAGGCATGGCTGAACCTGTGGGTTTTCCTAAATACATATGAACATCAGGTTTATCGGCTTCATCCCAAACTTGTTCTGGTAGCAAACAAGTGTCGGAAGCAAATCTTTCCATCGCTTTGATATATGTTTTGACATCGCCGCCAGCAGCTAATTCATAATGTCCTCGTTCTCCTGTTAAAAGAGGCCAAGCACGTCCTTTACCCCAACCAACATAAGGATCTCCATTTTCTTGCTGTCCATAACCATCGTGATTGTAACGATGCCAACAAGGCCCAACGGGTGTATCTACTTTTAAGACTGCATCAAGGACTTTGACAGAATCAACAATAATTGGATCGTTGGGTTTACGAATTCCGTAGCGCACTAATTGTAGAAAACCGCCATCGACAATTTCTTTTGCAGGAAATTCTGTTGGTTCCCCTGGTGGCTGACTGGCGATGAAAATAGTTCCTTGGTTTGGATTTTCGTTGGGTTGAGGATTATTAATATCTGTAGGAGTAATCCGAATATAATGCCGTTTGATTCCAGGAACTAGAGTGCCTTCAGTAGTTACTGTCCAGTCTTCAATGTGAGATTCTAAAAAATCTGCGTATTCTTCGATGAATTGCGCTGTTGCTTCATCACCAGTTTCACGCACAAATTGAGCCGCGCAGATTAAGCCAGCAATATTGGCTGCAAGTGTAGAAGGTGAATAACCGCTACATTCCTCCCAGCGTTCTTGTTGGGTAGCAGGGCCATGACGAATTAAATAACCCGCAGCCCGCAAAATCATGGGATAAATATCAAAGTTTAGTGGTACATTTTCCTGATGTAAAAGCCATGCTAAAAGAATAGGAAATGCTACTTCATCTAGTTGGATGCCTTTCCAGTAGGGTTCGCCATCAACCCAGAAGTTTTGCGCAAATCCGCCGTCTTCCTGTTGACTGGTAGCAAGATAAATGAGCGATCGCACTGCGGTATCAGTTTCCCCAGCGGCCACCAAACCTGCTACACTGCTCACCATATCCCGCGTCCAGACAAGGTGATATCCTCCTTGGTCTTGGTCGTCTTTAGCTTCACCCCAAGGTATAGCCATAGATGCAATTAAAGCACCAGGGTAAGTTTTATCTTCATGTGCCAACAATAGACTAACGCTGTTGTGATATAACTTACCTTGGTCATAGGAGACATTTTCTAACGGTTTGATGTCGCTGCGCGTAGACGCGGAGCGGCTTGTCGTTAGACATCGCTTCCACTGTTCTTTATATTGCTGCTTCTGCTCAGAGAAAGGAAGGTTCAGCGACTGAAACAGGGTGGAAATCGCATTGTGCAAGGTTGTACCAAATGCTAACCCTAAAATAAACTCATCACTAATATTCCAGTCTAGTTTTCCAGTTAAAGCCAGATTACCATCCTCGGCAGAGTCAAACTCCCAATCCATGTGAAAATCATCAGCTAAATCTGTCCAGCCATCGCTTTGACCGACATAGCCGCAGGAAAGACGAGTAAACGGGACTGTTGCGCCTAGTGCTAGCCAAGTCCCTCCTTTTTCTGCTACAAGAATATTTTTTCCAGCTACTTCTACTGCGTAACCATTATTACCTCTACCGCTAACTTCCAGATGCGGCGCACACAAAGCGTATAAATGAAGTTGGGAAATAAAATCCCACTCTCCAGCTAATTTAGTGTGCTGTAAAATACACGATAAATGCGGATCGGCAATTACTTCCTTAATCACGGCATAACGCCCTTGAGGATCGGAATTAGTGATGCGGTATCCTAAGCCATAAGTCCACAGATGTTCTACTTTCGATTCTAAATGGCGTTTCTCTTCGTGAAAAAAGCTTTTGCCATCAGAAATTAGATATTGCAAATCCCGAATTTGGGGTCTATCTACTGTCGGATGGTAAACTTCTGTCACCACACCATTCCAAATAGTAAACCAAACGCGACTGGAGGTAGAGTAGGCTGTTCCGACTGCATCTTTATTCGCATGAGTCCATCGTGGCTCAATACCAGGTGCGCCAAAAGCCTGTGCTTGACTAAGAATTTTCATGATTTAGCTTTGAGTAGCTTTTTGTTTATTTAACAGTCCTCAAACTCTAAAATGTTAATGTTGTTAATTCTAAAAAATACGTTATCTATTAATTTTTATTGTCAACTATTTATACATTTCAAGATTTAATAAATGAGTTAAAAATTCACTTTATTGATTATATTTCCTAATCAAATTATTGCTAAGAATGTGCCAAAAATAATCTAGGCATGGATTGTATTCTCGATCGCTATTGCTTTGATTCTGCTATCACTTTAGAAGTTTACTGTGGCGATCGCCTCCAACCATTGGGTGAATTAAAATTTCTACCCCAAGGTTTAGATAAATTTCATATCATTTTCATTATTGTATGAAATCCTTAAAAAAGCAGAAAACTCAATATCTTTCATTCTCTAATCTTGGTAATTATAAAAACTTTAATTATAACAGGACTTACGCAACTGGCACAATGCGATCGTTAGTTCATAGTACATAGGTATTAATTAAATCTGATTTTGAAAGCTTTGCCTTCGTAATAGAAGTCGCTGTCTTGGAAGTACTATCGAAATATTCGTGAGAAAATAGGTAGAGGTTATATTAGATAAATTTCGCTAAGGGTAATGAGATTTACTAAGCTTAATTACTGCCAATATTTATTAAGTAGTCAAATTAATTATACAATTACCAATTTGGCAGAGCATTTAGAGAGTATTAGTCATGACGCAATTAACTATTATTTGAAAACCGAAAAATTAACACCTCGTTTACTATGGGATAACGTGAAAGAGGTCGTTGAGTCTGATGAAAATGGTTACATCATATTTGATGATAGCGTTTTAGATAAAAAGTATTCTGAAGAAATAGAAATAGTCAGAAGACAATATAGTGGTAATGAGCATGGTGTCCTGAAAGGCATTGGTGTAGTTAGCTGCGTGTATGTCAACCCTACACTTCAAAGATTTTGGGTCATAGATTATCGAATTTTTAATCCTGATGTCGATGGGAAAACCAAGATAGACCATGTGAAAGATATGCTCCAAAACCTTGTGTATCATAAGCTTTTACCATTTGATACTGTTTTGATGGATACATGGTATGCGGTACACAGTTTAATGCTATATATTGATAGCTTAGACAAAATTTATTATTGCCCTTTAAAAAATAATCGTTTAGTTGATGATACATTTGGTCAAGAAAAATATAAACGGATTGAATTATTAGAATGGAACCAAGAAGAATTAGACTGTGGTAAAATCATAAAAATTAAAGGATTCCCAGCTAATAAAAAAGTGAAACTATTCCGGGTTACTGTTTCTACCAACAGAACGGATTATGTCGCCACTAACGATTTATCTCAAAGTTCCACGGATGTTGTACAACAGGTGTGTAAAATTCGTTGGAAAATAGAGGAGTTTCACAGGGAAATTAAACAACTAACTGGCATTGAATCTTGCCAGTGTCGGAAAGCTAGACTCCAAAGAAATCATATTGCTTGTGCAATGTTGGTTTGGGTTAGGTTAAAGAATTTAGCCTATAGAACTGGCAAAACTATCTATCAAATCAAGCATAACTTGCTTTCTAATTATTTAATTCAGCAACTGAAGCGCCCAAGTATTTTTATGTGCTTGGTTTGATTTATATTGTCGCGTGTCAGGGCTTTGCCCTGCCTGCTATTTGTGCCAATTGCGTAAGTCCTATATAAGTTAAGGTCAATCATTTATGAATACATTTAGTCGCGCTAATATAGTACAGGCACAAAGAATTCGAGCTATTGGCTTAACGGTAACAAACTGCGTAGACGCGGAGCGGCTTGTCGCTAGACATCGCTCTTTGAATTTCTATACACAAGCCCTCGGTTTTGAACTCGTTTCTGACATCACTGTTTCAGGACAGAATTATAGCGAATTAGAAGGTGTAGCTGGGGCAAACATTCGCATTGTCACCTTGCAATTAGGTGATGAACTCATTGAGTTGAGGGAATATCTCAACATTCACTCTCAACCCATACCCAGCGATTCTCAAAGTAATGACCTGTGGTTTCAACATCTAGCGATTGTGGTAAGTGATATGGATCGAGCCTATTCGCATTTGCGTTCATTTCCAATTGAATCAATTTCAGCTGCTCCCCAGACAATACCGCCTGATAATGAAGCCTCTGGTGGTGTCCGCGCCTTCAAATTTAAAGATCCTGATGGTCATGATTTAGAGTTAATTTGGTTTCCGCCTGATAAAGGACAAGATAAATGGCATCAAAACAGAGATAGCTTATTTTTAGGAATCGATCATAGTGCGATCGCAGTTTCTAACACTGAGCAGAGTCTACACTTTTACCGCGATCTTCTAGGAATGCAAATCGATAGCCGCAGTCTCAACTGGCGTGCAACTCAAGCGCGTATGGATAATTTACCAGGAGCAGAAGTCCAAATTACAGGACTGCGACCCGCTCAAGGTGGCGTAGGGATTGAGTTGTTAGACTATCTTGTACCCCCTAAAGGTCGTCCTATACCTAGTGATTGGAAAAGTTGCGATATTGCAACGGTGCAAGTCCAAATCATCGTTAACAACATTGAGCAGATTGTAGATAAGCTGCGTCAGCACGGAGTTCAGTTGGTTTCGCCCAAAATTGTGCAGTTTGCAGATAGCTCCCAGCCTTATCAGCAGGGTTGTTTAGTTAAAGATCCAGACGGACATACCATATTGCTGCTTACCCAATAGTGAAACCAGAGTCAGGAGATAACTATTGTGAGAGGTGCTAAAGGCTTTGATGTCTTCAAAGTTAGCTTGTTTTTGTATTTTGTAACCAATGCGATCGCAAACTAATTCGCATAAATCAAATTTGAAAAATCTTATCCTATAAGGCTGTATACCAGTCCAAACAGTACAATCAGAGTCACAATTACATAGAAAAAATCTCCTAATTGAACAAAAGCTAACAAAGAAAAAGCGACTCGTAAAACTGGAGTCGCAATCAGTAGCAGTAGCCCTAGTTGAATAAGACCTCGGTTACGACCTGATAATATTGATGTTTTTAATCCATTGGGAGTGCGAAACTCTGTCGGTTCCCCCCGAAAAAACTGGTAATTGGGAACCTCACCCCCGTGGCGAATTAAGTACAAAATTCCACCTAATAGAACCAAACCCGTGGCAAGTATCACCCCAATTCTTAAAAAGTTGCCGATAAACTGTTCAAAGCGCCGTTCGGATTTTGTATGCTTCTTAAAAGCCATTCTAAAGCCTCCCAGTTAGTCCTTTGTAGATCATTTCCAGGGCTAGAACGAAAATGACACCACTAAAAATATTTCGTAAAAGAGTTACTTTAGCTCCAATCAATAACCGCGCCCCTAAAACAGCACCAAACAGAACTCCCAACATTACTGGCATTGTTAATCCGGGATCGATGTAACCTCGATTAAGATAAATTCCAGCACTAGCCGCAGCTGTCACTCCAATCATGAAATTGCTAGTAGTTGTAGAAACTTTGAACGGAATACGCATAACTCGATCCATTGCCAGTACCTTGAGCGCGCCTGAACCAATACCCAACAAGCCAGAAAGTACACCAGCAGTAAACATTAATCCAAACCCCAAAGGAACACCACGCACGTTGTAAGACTCTTCTCCCGTTGGAGTTGGATATGTACTATTGAGCTTCAAGCGCGTTGCTAGCGGATCTGGTGGTAAATTATCTATGTTTTCAGAATGTTGTTGACGAGATAAGTAGGCACTGTAAAGTAAAACAATCCCAAACACAACAGCAATTGTTCCTGTAGAAATCTTCGCTGCCACCATTGCTCCAACTATTGCACCAAATGTTGTTGCCACTTCTAAGAACATCCCTAACCGCAGATTGGTGTAGCCTTCCTTCACGTAAGCAGATGCTGCTCCACTAGATGTAGCAATTACAGATACTAAAGAAGCACCGATCGCATAATGAATATCTACTCCACAAATTACAGATAAAAAAGGAACAATTACTACCCCGCCGCCTAAACCTGTCAAAGCTCCTAAAAACCCAGCAACTAGGGAGCCAAACCATACTAATAGTGAAAAATCTATAATATTCAAGGTTAATTCTCCATGATTGGGCTTTATACTTGAAACACAGATTATCTTGTTAGTTATTAGTTGAGCTTACTTTAGACTTGCTCATTAATCAAAGCAAACATTTGTGGTTATCAAAATAATAACAATTTAATAATATTGCATATTTAGTTATTCTAAAAATTTCAGATAAAATATATTATTTTACACATATATTCCACTTTTTTTCAAATTTATACAAGTCATTTAACTACTGTAGTTTTATCAATTTATAGTAGTTCATTCATCATGACTTCATTCCATAACCTGCTTATAACTTTGCTATAAACACCCGCTAACTTGTGTGTATTTTCTAAACATTTAACTATTAATAAATGTCATACTTTATTCATAAAAATGACAAGTGACGATCAAATACTTTTCATATTCTAGATAACGTGAATGTTGTAGCTTTGTACAGTAAATCAAAGAAAAATTAATGGATAACGCTTTAATTTGTCTAATTTTAGGCTTAATAGCAGGAACAGTCAGTGGAATTACCGGAATTGGTGGTGGTATAATTATTTTACCCGCCTTAATTTTTGTATTTGGTTTTTCTCAACACCAAGCTCAAGGAACAACATTAGCTTTACTTGTTCCTCCTATTGATATCTTGGCTGCATGGACTTATTACAAACAAGGCTATGTGGACATTAAGATAGCAACACTGCTTTGTCTAGGTTTTGTATTAGGTGGGTGGTTTGGAGCAAAAATAGGAACCGGATTATCTAATATAATTTTGGCGAGGATTTTTGGAGTCTTACTACTGGTAAGTGCTATTAGAGTCATATTTATGAATCCAGGCGATTCTAATTTATAATTATTTCTTCTGTTCAATAGCTTTTGCTATTATATTGGGGAATATTGACTGTAAAAATTGTTCCAACACCAACCTCACTTTCTACATAAATTTCTCCCTGATGCAGTTCAACACATTTTTTCCTCAGAAATAATATCCCCCACAGCAGTGCTGTTAAGGGATCAGAAGTCCAACAATGACGCCGGAAATAGTCAGATACAAGTCCAAGAAATAGAACGATCTCGTCAATTACTGTGATTAATATATTGAGTTCATCTAAGGCTCAGTAACCGATTGCGTGTGTAAGCGATTACTGTCCACAACAGCATCCATCTATAGAGGAAAATGATATTTATGTTCAAAGTTGAGATACAGTTTTGATCGTTGACGATTCACCGTCCAAATATCAAAGCATCTAAGGAATAAGCACCAGGGCCTAAAACTGCGATCGCAATTAACATAGCGCAGTACATCCACGCTTTTTCCCAGCTTGGCGGTTCACCTTTTCCTAAAGGGCCTTGATATTGATCGTTGGGAATTAAGTATGGGTCTTTGGCGACAAACGGCTTACCCTCCATCAGATGTAACAGAATCGCATATAATATAGATGCCAGAATCGGTAATGTCGCTAAGAGTGTGAGAAATCCCAAAATCAGGAATAATCCCCCACCCAACATTGACCAAGCTGATAAAAAACAAAGAAAAATAGGCGTTTTCAGAGAATCAGCCCACTGCCGCAGATGCGTTGCTTTAGGATAACCGTGTAGTATAAACAAGCCGCCGACACTAACTCTCAGCAGTAACAACGCCACACCTGGAAGCCCATCAGGATACAAATGATAGATTGAACTCAACAGGTATGGGCCTAGCTGTGGGTAATTAAATGCAGCTAGAAAAAAAGCGATCGCTACACCCAGCACAAATTTATAAATCATCGTTGCATACCACGGGTATTGAGGTTGATAGCATATAAGGAATGACCCGCCGTGATGAATAGGCGATCGCGTTCCTTCCCTCCGAAAGTGAGATTGGCGCATACTTCCGGTACGAGAATTTTCCCTAACCGAGTTCCATCAGGAGTGTATACCTGTACGCTATCTTCCGAACTTATAAAAACATTGCCATATTCATCAACCCGGAATCCATCAGGTTGTCCTGGTTCGATAACTGCAAACAGCCTTCCGTTTTTTGCCCATTGACCACCCACAACCTCGTAGACACGAACATGATGCGGCCCGCCAGGAATATTAAACGCAGCTGTATCGGAAACATACAGCAAATTTTCATCTGGACTGAAACACAGCCCGTTAGGGCGTACCATATCTGTGACTACAGGATAAATCTCACCTGTTACTGGGTCGAGGCGATATACGTAGCTTCCAGGTTGTTCCTGTTCGCCGCCGTATCCTTGGTTTGGCTCAGTGATACCATAAGGCGGATCGGTAAACCAAATTGTGCCATCGTTTTTGACAACCAAATCATTGGGACTATTAAGGCGTTTGCCTTGGTAGCGATCGACTAAAACCTTCCATTCACCATCATTTTCCCGGCGGATAATGGCACGCAATCCAGAGGAACAGGCAACAAGGCGACCCTCCAAATCTCGGTAATTACCACTTTGATAATCAGATGGATCGCGTAGGACTGTTACATTCTCAGTAGGACTCCAGCACAGCAGACGGTTGCCATGAGCATCACTCCATACCACACTGTCATCTTCGTGAAAGTAAACAGGGCCTTCACTATGAACTGCACCGTTGGTAAGTTTCTGAAGTGAAGCATCTATCGATACAAGAGCAAGCAGGCGATCGTCATAAATTTCAATTGCTTCAGCCATAGTAATCTCCTGTTATCTAACTTGGTGGCTGATAAAAAATCGCAAGTTCAAGTCAATAATAAATTGCTGTAAAACTTCACTATATTTTTGTTAGCAACTAGATTTTGTATAAATTTAATTCTGATTTTATTGATTTATGTTTACCTCAAACTAGAGGAATAAAATATTCTTATCTTAATATTTAAATGATTTATGATTACCTGGCTTAATAAGTCCTTAAATTAATTTGTTTCTACATAAATTTATTGCAATAGTTCGATCGTATATACAAAAAATGAAATTAAAATGAAATTCTTTACTAACTTTAGATAGAAAAAATCATAATACCTCAGGCAGAAGAATTAATAAAATCAAAGTTTTAGCCTAAAAATAAGAATCTATCTTTAGAGCTATTTGACATTTTCAAAGCTTCAAAACCAAATCAAAATATAGCTAAATTACTTTGCAGAAAGCAGCAGAGTGAGACTTTTTTACTCGTAATAAGTATGAAATTATGACGAGCATCACAGAGCGTTACGACATCATTATTATCGGTACAGGAGCAGGTGGCGGGACTTTGGCTCACTGCCTTGCCCCTACGGGTAAAAAAATCCTAGTGCTGGAACGAGGCGACTTTTTACCAAGAG
The DNA here is from genome assembly GCF_963875125.1 of Calothrix sp. NIES-2098. Taxonomy (NCBI): domain Bacteria; kingdom Bacillati; phylum Cyanobacteriota; class Cyanophyceae; order Nostocales; family Calotrichaceae; genus Calothrix; species Calothrix sp. NIES-2098. Next base: position 3,812,396 of record NZ_CAWNKJ010000001.1, on the reverse strand, counting down.
AAAAAGATAACTGGAATCCACAGGAAGTTTATCAAAAACATCGTTATCATACCGATGAAGAATGGTATGACAAGGAAGGAAAAGCTTTTAAACCCCAAACAGGTTATTGGGTTGGTGGTAATACTAAACTTTACGGTGCAGCCTTAGTTCGATTACGAGAGCGAGATTTTGAAAAGGTAATTCATAAAGATGGGATTTCTCCAGAATGGCCTTTAAAATATCAAGACTTTGAGCCGTATTACACCCAGGCAGAAAAGTTGTATGACGTGCATGGAAAAGCAGGGGAAGATCCCACTGAGCCACCTCGTAGCGAACCATATCCTTATCCGCCTGTGAGTCATGAGTCGGATATGCAGTCGCTTGTTGATGGTATCCGCGAACTTGGATATTACCCATTTCATTTACCTATAGGATTAAAACTCAATGAAAGCGATCGCACAAATAGCCCCTGCATTCGCTGCGATACTTTTGATGGATATCCTTGCTTAGTACAAGCAAAAGCTGATGCAGATGTTAACGCCATTCGTCCGACTCGTGCAAAGTATGCCAATGTTACTCTTCTCACCAATGCTAAGGTGTTGCGACTGCATACTAGCGAGTCAGGACGAGAAGTTACAAAGGTAGAAACTGAAATTGCTGGAGAGAAGCATTGGTTTACAGGTGATATTGTGGTTGTTGCTTGTGGTTCTGTGAACTCAGCCGCTTTGCTGTTACGTTCTGCTAACGATAAGCATCCTAATGGATTGGCAAACAGTTCCGATCGAGTAGGGCGGAATTTCATGAAACAATCGGAAACAGCTATAGTTTCCATCCATTTAGACGTAAATCACGCTAAATTCCAAAAAACTATCGCCGTTAACGATTTTTACTGGGGAGAGCCTGATTTTCCCTATCCGATGGGTATGGTGCAGAATACAGGCAATGTGCTTGCTGATATGATACCCGCCGAGGCTCCGCCGCTGATGGCTCCATTTATCAAGCTGATTCCCCATTTTGAGCGCCATTTGCTGGCTGAAAGGTCGGTTGGCTGGTGGTTACAGACTGAAGATTTACCAGATCCGAATAATCGGATTCGTGTGGTGGGAGATCGGATTCATATTGACTATACGCCTAATAATATTGAAGCCAGCGATCGCTTAATCCACCGATGGACATCTATACTCAAGTCAATTCCTCGTTCTGCTAAACACGTCCTACCATTTAGTATTTATCCCCGCACTCACATACCAGAACAAGCAGTAGCCCATCAATGCGGTAGTTGTCGATTTGGTATAGATCCCAGAACCTCAGTCCTTGACCTCAACTGCCGTACCCATGATGTTGATAATCTTTACGTTGTAGATAGTAGTTTCTTTCCGTCAAATTCGGGCGTTAACCCGACGCTGACAATTATGGCCAATGCTTTGCGCGTAGGCGAGCGCATAGCTGAACGATTAAAGTAAAAAGCTATGAAACGCTTTGTTTTGTGGTTGCTGGTATACCTGAGTCCGAAAAACTCAAAATTCTAACTAAGGACAGACACATGAACAACGAAGAAAACTCTAATTCTAGCCAAGAACATGAAAATCCCATGTCCTCAAATGCTCATCCTATTGCAACAGGATTAGGAGCAGCTGGAGGTGGAATTGCCGGAGCCGCAATTGGTCGCTCTATCGGTGGTAAAGTTGGGGCGGCGATTGGTGGAGTTGCAGGTGCGATCGCAGGCAGCGTTGCAGCCAATGAATTAGCAGAATATGCGGAAGAATTTATTGAAGAACTCCAACCGACGGTAGGGTTAGGATTAGGAGCCGACCACAAACCAATTGAACTACCCCGTCATTACACTTGGGATGAATTACAAGCACTATCAAAACCCCAAGGTAATAGTAATTAAAAATCCAAAATCCGTCTTGAAAAGTTTGCACAACGGGGGGAACCCCCGCACGCAACTTTTCGCAAAATCTAAAATTGGTTATTTAACTATCAATACCTTTGCCAAATAGTTCATTTTTTGGCTTTATACGCATAGAAGCTATAACTTGTTTACAATTTCTTTAAAAATCTTGTTAAGAATTTCGTGATTAATGCTCTTGTGGTTTTTTACGATCAACACAGAAGCTGGACTAAACACTTAATAATAAGCGACACTTTACTAGAACATGGATTTCATCAACCAAGCACAAAAGTTAGTAGATACGGTTCGAGATAAAGTTCAAGAAGTGGCAACTAATACAGCAGACAGCATAGGAGAGATAGTTGATGGAATCAATAATAGTACTGTAGAGATTACCGCTTCAACTATTAATGCAGTTACTGATTTACAAAGATTGTCAGCTACAGCAACACAGCAAGGTTTTCAAACTGTACAAAATGTTAGCAAGACATTTGAAGCAGCTGCTATTGGCGTTACCACTTCAAGTACGGTTATAGCTGATGCATTGCAAAACTTGCCTTCGACAGCCACAGAATTAGCAGCAGAAATGCCTAAGATTGCCAATAGGTTGAGGTATCGTGCTGGTTTAAGAGTTGGTGACTCTCCTCGCTCGGGCTCCGATGTCATCAAACTTTTTGAGAAAATCCCTGGTACATCCAAGCTGGGAGCCAACGAACGAACTATTCGTCAATTTCTTAGTGATAAACATGGTAGTCATATTATCCCACGCTCGCAGGGCGGCTCAAATGGGGCTGACAATATCCTTTGGGAAGTAGGTGTTGATAATCTCCGTCGCGGCGCACAAGTCATGACTGTTGGCGAGCAGTTTTATATTCGGGTTTATAATGCAGTAGATTCTATTGTCAGCAATTCGGGAACAATTGCTAAACTTGGTATTACTGCAACGGGAACTGCCATTCTCACCCAGGTAATAGTGACAGCGATTTCATATTCTTTGGATCTTTACCGAGGCGACATCACTGTTGAAGAGTACAAAACTTTAATTTTAGAAGCAGCAAAAACAGCAGGCATTGCTGCACCAATTGTTTTTTTAGTCTTAGTAGCTGTGTTGGCTCTATTCCCAGAATTTACAGTCATATTGTCAGCACCAGTGGTAATTGCAGGTTTCAATGCCTTATTTGGTATGAGTATTGCTTTACCGATAGTTCAATCGTTGGTTCGGCATACCCAAGCTGGTGGTTTTGGCAATGAAGCTGCTCAAACTTACAAGGGTTTGTTTGGTGATTCTGCACCTGCTTGATTTACAAAAATACTTTGTGGGGTAATAATCAAGCATTCACGCAGTGTGCCGTAGGTATCGCTCTTCACAAAGTATCATTTATCCAACCACAATCTAAGTTTGAGCAATCCCAATACACACAATTGATATCATATTTGTCAATTGCAGCCCTCTAAACTTAAGCGATTCAAGTAAGCTAAATTGCTTTATGCTTTTGGCATCGTAGAGTAAACCGACTGACGTTGATGCAATACCTCAAACCATTGACTCAATTTAGGAAACTCTTGCTGCCAATTATTGCCAAATCTTAGGCTGTAATAACCCAACCCTGATATCGCTGCAACATCAACAGCACTCAGAGTTTCATTGAATAGGTAGGCTGATACCGTCAACTGTTGCTCAAAAACACCTAAAACGCGATGAATGCTGGACTGATATTTAGCTTGGGTGCCAAAATCAGCTTGATTTCCTTTACGGGTTTCGTACCACAATCCCACAACATTGTCTATCAAACTGTCTGCTAACTCTTCCCCCTGACGACAGCACAAACGCTCAATGCGATCGCCTGGATAAAAACTCGGCTGAGGATAAGTCTCGTCTAGATACTCCACAATCAGCGTTGAATCCCAAAAAACCAGGCCATTCTCATCCACCAATACGGGAACTTTCCCAATGGGAGATAAACTGAGAAATTCTGGAGTTTTATTGTTAATGTCTGTTTCTTTGAGTTCGCAAGGTAGCTGCTTCTCTGCCAAGATAATTCTCACTTTACGAGCGTAAGGCGATCGCTGCGTATAGTATAAGATTCGCACCATATCGCTGCTATAAATTCAGTATTGTGATTTCCTATTTTAAATCTAATAAAGTAGGGTTCGTAAACTGTTACCGAAATCGGATAATTTACGCGATGCAATCGAGACAGTTATCAACCAAGCAACGTTCTAATCAATATGGCCACAACTATAATAAATAAGCGATCTTGCTCAGTGTACTTACGACACCACACAAACAATTAATGCTTTTCTAGGATGCAAAAGAGCGCTTTGGGAAGGGGATCGAGTGTTCCATGATAGACTGTTTGTTTAGCCAAACGCAGATCAAATCGTTCTTTGAATATCTGCTGAATCTCCTCTGGGGTAAAGCGGTAAGGGCCTTGTTCCCGTATTTCCAGGTGACTAAAACATTTCAGTAACAGGTAGCCCTTCGGCTTTAACAAGTTCGCAACTGTTTGTACATATGTACCATAGCTTTGGGGTGGCAGAACGTGGAAGCATCCTCTGTCGAGAATCAAGTCAAAAGATTGTTCCAGATGGCTGTTGAGAATGTCATCTTGCCGAAACGAAATTTCCAATCCCTTTTGGTTTGCTTTTGCTGCTGCTTGACGAATGGCAGCCTCTGACAAATCTGTCGCCATCACCTGAAAGCCTCGTTCAGCTAGCGCGATCGCTTGGGTTCCCGGCCCTGTTCCCAAATCCAGCACTGAACCATTGTTTATTTCAAGGGTGAGGAGGGCTGATTCGACATCTGGATCTAAGCTAGAGTTGAACCAGGGCATGGTTTCAACAGCTTGTTCTTGATAAAGCGTTTCCCAATTGGGAAATTCTCGTTCAGTCATCATTAGTTACCTTTTATATTTATATTAGCTTTCTCCTTAGGCTTCAGTGAAAGCTGCAAAAGTAGAGATTTAAAAATGAAAATAAACTGCTTCAGATATATACCCAGAAGCAATATAAAGCTCTGGAATAGTGTGAGGTAATTTAATAATTTGTAATTAAAGAGTATTAGATTTAGAGGTTATTTATAAAGTAAATATTAAGTAGGGTCTGTTACAGCTAATTATCACTCTCTTCAGTTCCAAAATATTTATTTGCACAGCCGTAACACACCATCTTTCTCAGTGCGTTAAGCGTTGCTATAACGCAAGGCCAGGCGCTACAACGGAGGAAACCTCCGCAACGCACTCGCTCCTCTACAATTTAAGTTTTACTTTATAAATCGTCTCTAAGAGAATATCTTAACTTAAGAAGTGTGTGATGGTGACTTTGTTTAGAAAGTTTTTATTATTAATTAAGTTAAAATAAACTAATAAAGCTTAAACATGAAAATACTATCTTTTAACCTTATCTTTACTTTATTACCGTTTTAATAATTTATATATTGGCATAATTCGTGCCTCAATAGCTTCTATATGGGCTATAACAAAGAGACTTCGACATACTTTCAATTTACTGTTTGAAAGTTTGAGATGGCTCTCAAATTAAAATGCAATTAACGTTTTTTTAGTAATTTTTAATCACTTTTGTCATGAATAATTTGTCGAGAATCGCAATTAATGTGGAGTGAATTTTGCTTTTATAATTTACAAAAAGCAATACTTTGTTAATGCAACTAAAAACTTAGAAGATAGCTAGTTAAATATGTCGCACTATCAAACGAAAACTGACACCAAATATTCAGGTAAATTTGATGGTAAGTGTTTAACATCTTTTCAGCGCAAAATTTTACAAAAGAGTTTACAAAACAATCTCCCTGATTCTTACCGTCAGCGTATTGAAATTATGTTACTGGCAGATGAGGGAAAATCTCAAACCATTATTTGTCAGACTTTAGGGTGCTGTCCAGCAACAGCCAGACATTGGATGCACATAGCGCGTAGTGGTATGGCGCATCAATGGCGAGATTGTGCAATTGGCCGCCCTAAAGCAGTTACTGAAGAATATTTAGAACATTTAAAAGAACTTGTCAGTCACAGTCCTCGCGATTATGGCTATTCTTTTAAGCGTTGGACAGGTAACTGGTTAAGTCAACAGTTGGCGAAAGACTTGGGAATTAAAGTCAGCGGTCATCACATTAATCGGCTGCTGAAGCAAATGGGATTATCAATTCGACCAAAACCTATTACTGCTGAGGAAACAACAATAGAAAAAACCAAAAGTTCCAAAATTTTAATTGGCGACCTTAAATCAGCAAATACGCCAGATAATACTGAATTTTTACCTATTAACTTTGCAAAATTAGGAACAGACTCAGGGATTCATGGTGCAAAATCTATCAGATCCGTTAGTGTCTCTGGAACAGTTCAGCAATATTTTGGGGTATTCGCTTTCAGAAGTAGAATTTCAGCGCTGTCTGCAACAATTTAAATTTCTCAACCCCAAAGTTGGTAAGTTCTGGCAAGGAACTGACGTTGAACCAGGTATCTACATTGTGATTGCTGGTAAGGTGAGGTTGCTCGATCCTGGAGGTGAGTTGATCGCTACTTTGGAAAAGGGGGCTTCATTTGGAGAATTTACTTTATTTCCAGAGGCTAAGTTCAAGCCCTATGCTGCTAGGGCTTCGATAAATTTGCATTTATGCTTTGTTCCTAGTGAGGTGTTGTGCCTATTAATGGATAATCATGCTCCAATTAGGGAACATTTGTGGCAAGCAGCATTATTTCGTAATTCTCTACAGGTAGATCCGAATAATTCCCCAGTAACAGCGATGTCTACGACGGGCTACGCCTACGCATCAGGCTTTACACATAAAGCAGATATTTTGTCAACGGCAACCCCAGAACCACCACAAAAAAAGATTAGTAAAGCCTATTTTCCCAGACCTACCCAGCGAGTCGGGCATTTATGGCAACGGGTAACTCGTCGCTATCCATTTTTCGCCCAACAGAGTGCATCGGACTGCGGTGCAGCTTGTTTAGTGATGGTGTCGCGCTATTGGGGTAAACGCTTTAGCGTGAATCGTTTGCGGGATATCGCCAATGTAGACCGCAATGGTGCATCGTTGCGGGGGTTATTAACAGCGGCGGAAAGTCTTGGCTTTGCCACAAGACCTGTAAAGGCTAGCCTTAACCAGTTAGCAAAGCAAAAATTGCCTGCAATTGTCCACTGGGAAGGCAAGCATTACATTGTAGTCTACGAAATTACCCCGAAACACGTCATTGTTGCAGACCCAGGTATTGGTCAACGCACCTTGAGTCACGCAGAATTTCAACTTGGCTGGACTGGTTATACACTACTGCTGCAACCGACAGCCATGCTGAAAGATGCCAAAGAAAGTTCTACCCCTTTTTGGCAGTTTTTTGAGTTGCTAAAGCCTCACAGTCTGGTGATGCTGGAAGTCTTTATTGCTTCCGTATTTATCCAGATATTTGGACTGATTACACCCCTGTTTACCCAGTTAATTTTAGATCGAGTAGTTGTACAGCGATCGCAACTGACTTTAACCGCAGTCGGAATAGGTTTGCTGATTTTTAGCCTCTTTCGGGTAGCAATGACAGGGTTGCGGCAATATCTGCTAGACCACACAGCTAATCGCATAGATTTAGCCCTAATTGTTGGGTTTATACGCCATACCTTGCGCTTACCCTTGAGTTTCTTCGAGTCTCGCTATGTCGGGGATATTATCTCCCGCGTCCAAGAAAACCGTAAAATCCAACGCTTCCTTTCCGGTGAAGCATTATCTATCCTCCTAGATTTACTCACAGTATTTATCTATGTAGGATTAATGTTTTGGTACAGTTGGAAAATGGCATTGCTGGTGTTGGTAATTGTACCGCCGTTTGCTTTATTAGCATTAATTGCCACACCTTTTCTCCAAAGGATTTCCCGCGAAATATTTAATGCTGTTGCCAATGAAAGTAGTTATTTGATTGAAGCCTTAACTGGTGTCCGAACAGTGAAAGCTACAGCAGTAGAGCATACAGTTCGTTGGCATTGGGAAGAGTTATTAAATAAAGAAATCAAAACCAACTTTTCTGGACAAGTTATTAGTAACCGCTTGCAAATTTTCAGCAATGCGATTGAAGCAGTAGTGACTACCGCCTTACTATGGTTTGGGGCACATTTGGTTATTCAAAACCAGCTAACTATTGGGCAGTTAGTGGCTTTTAATATGCTTTTAGGCAATATTATTACACCATTTAAACGCTTAATAGTCTTGTGGAATCAATTACAGGAAGTAGTGATTGCCGTCGAACGCATTAATGATGTCTTAGATACAGATCCAGAAGAAGATTTACAACACCAAGCACGCCAAAATCTCCCGTATGTTCGGGGAAATATCCGCTTTGAAAATGTCACATTCCGGTATCATCCAGAAAGTGATGTCAATATTTTAGAAAATCTCAGTTTTGAAGTAAAACCAGGCCAAATGGTAGCACTAGTAGGACGTAGTGGTTCTGGAAAAACTACCATTTCTAAATTAGTTTTAGGCTTATATCCACCTACGGATGGTAAAGTGCTAATTGATGGACAAGATATTACTAGTATTTCCTTGCGTTCCTTACGCCAAGAAGTTGGGGTAGTTGACCAAGACACATTTTTATTTGGTGGAACAATTCGCGAAAATATTAGCTTAGGACATCCCGGCGCACCTTTAAGTGAAGTTATCGAAGCTGCAAAATTAGCAGGTGCTGATGATTTTATTAAAAAATTACCAATGGGTTATGAAACTCAAATTGGTGAAGGTGGCGGGTTGTTATCTGGTGGACAACGACAACGCATAGCTATTGCTAGAGCCTTGTTAGGTAATCCCCGACTGCTAATTTTAGATGAAGCGACTTCTCATTTAGATACCGAGTCAGAAAGAATTATTCAGCAAAATTTGAACACAATTCTTCAAGGAAGAACTACTTTAGTAATTGCTCATCGCCTTTCCACCGTACAAAATGCAGACATGATTTTAGTATTAGACAAAGGCGTATTAATTGAAAGTGGAACTCATGCAGAATTGATGGCGAAGCGAGGGCATTATTTTTACCTCAATCAACAGCAATTACAAGGCGTAGGATAAACAGAAATAGGGTGGGCAGTGCCCACCTTTTTATTAAGTTCTAATTTCAAAATCTTTATCAAGGGAAATCATGACAGATATCTTGAATGGACGGGTTAAAAATCCCTTAATAGAAGATGTATCTCATCCAGAAATTTTACCAGTCCCACCACCAGTAACAGCAAAGGATGATTGGTCGGAAATAACGAAAGAGTCGCTAGAAAGCCTACCTCAAGTTTGGACGAGAGGATTGCTATATTTCTTAGTCATCTTTATATCTATAGTTTTACCTTGGGCAATTCTAGCTAGAGTGGATGAAACTGGCACAGCTAGAGGAAGAATTGAACCCCAAGATCGGACAATTAAACTAGATGCTCCTGTGGCTGGAACTGTTGCTGAAATTCGAGTCAAAGAGGGCGAATCAGTTCAATCTGGGCAGACTCTATTATTATTAGAATCAGAATTAGTCAAAACCGAATTGCGCCAAAATCAAGAGAAATTGGAAGGACAATTAAATCGACTTTCACAGTTAAATTCATCGAAAAATCAGTTAATTGTATCTTTGACAACTCAACAACAACAAAATCAATCTCAACAATTAGAAAAGCAAGCTCAAGTTGACCAAGCACGGCAGAATATTAATACTTTAAAGAATGCCTACGCTTTACAAAAAGAAGAGAAATTATCTCAATTAAATCAAGCACGACAAACTCTGGAAAACAGCCTAACTGTTAATAAATTGATGGAAGGTACTTTAGCAAGTACCCAGCGAGAAGTGGAGCGTTATCGTAAACTCAAACAAGAGGGAATTGTACCAGAGATTAACTTGGTAGAAAAGCAAGATATCGCTAAAGATAAACAAAAATTATACGAACAAAGCAAATCAGATATTGAACAGTCTAAGTTACGTTTAGAAGAACAGCAGAGTAGTTACGAACGCAATCTTCGCCAAGCTAATGCAGATATTGAACAAGCTCAGTTACGACTCAAAGAGCAAGAAAGAGGCTATCAGTCTTTGACTCGCTCTGGTCAACTAGCCTTACTGAAAATTGCCGATCAACAGAAAGCATTAGACACAGACATTACTTCTTTAAAAGCAGAAATTGCTCAAACTAAAAGTCAGATTGAATCCTTAAAATTTCAATTATCCCAACGTGAGATCAAAGCTACTGTTAGCGGTACGCTATTTCAGTTACCAATTCAAAAAGCTGGCTCTGTAGTGCAGCCAGGAACAATGCTAGCAGAGATTGCACCTTTAAACTCACCTTTAATTATTCGGGCACAGATGGCAACGACAGAAAGTGGTTTTTTACAAAAAGGATTAGCCGTTAAGTTAAAATTTGATGCTTATCCATTTCAAGATTATGGGATTGTCTCAGGAGAATTAATTAAGATTTCTCCTACTACAACAGAGATAGATACACCTAATGGAAAAGTAGCAGCTTATAACTTAGAAATTGCCTTAAAACAGCATTGTATCCCTTCTGCTAATAAATGTATTGCTTTACATCCAGGAGATACAGCCACGGCTGAAGTGATTGTACGCCAGCGTCGTATTATCGATTTTCTTATCGATCCATTTAAAAAGTTGCAGCAAGGTGGCGTAAAGTTATAAAAATTTTAACTTAATTATGTATTTTAAAACCTAATTATCCGACATGCATATCTATAAATGTCGAATAATTATGGTAAAAATTGCATAGTTATAGCCGGATAAAACAAGATAGAAACTTTACTTAATTTAGGAGGAATATCGTGTCACAACCCATAACAATTACTAGCGAAGACATTCTCCATCAAATCAAGTTAACTTGTAAAATTCCTGAGATAGTTGAACAAATTCTGAACCGCAAGGTTATTATATCTACTGCTGAGGAAGCTGGAATTAAAGTAGAGGTTGAAGAACTACAAAAAACAGCAGACCAAATCAGGCTAGCTAATAAACTCAACAGTGCTGATGATACCTGGGCATGGCTGGAAAAACATGGTCTTTCATTAGATGATTTTGAAGACATCATCTACCATACTATTATCTCTAACAAATTAGCTCTTTATCTGTTTGCAGAGAAAATTGAACCACACTTCTTTGAACATCAACTAGATTACTTGAGTGCCGTGATATATGAAGTCGTCTTCGATGATGAAGATTTGGCAATAGAACTTTTTTATGCTATTCAAGAGGGTGAAATTAGTTTTTATGATGTTGCTCACAAATACATTAAAGACATAGAACTACGGCGAAAATTAGGATATAAAGGTATAGTACAGCGCAAGGATATGAAATCGGAAATTTCTGCTACAGTCTTTGCTGCCCAACCGCCACAATTGATTAAGCCAATTGTCACATCCTCTGGTATACATCTCATTCTTGTAGAAGAAATAATTCAGCCACAATTAGATGAGAGTATACGTACTAAAATATTCACCGAATTATTCTCTGAATGGTTAAAGAAAAAGACTGAAACCATGAATTATTTGTTAAAAGTTAACAACTGAATAATAAGCTTTATCCCACTGATATGAATATGTGGGATAATTTTATAGATTAAATAAATTTGCTAAGTTGATGCTACTAAGGCTGCAAGCTAGGAAATTACGTCCCTATAAATTTGGTAGATAACTAAACAGGTAAATGTTGTAATCATCACCCAGATAAATAGAACTTCAGGACGATGCAATTGATTTAAATTGTGAACTCCAACTCTAGGGACGATAAATTGTCCTAAAGCTATTATTAGCAAAATACCAGCGAGTACATAATTACCAAGAATTATTTGTGAAATTCCCATAATGATAAATATGGGAATTGTAATATCCAGAGGGTTAGAACGATTGCTGAACATAAATTCTACCTCTTTTGAGTGTTGAAAAAATCTTTGTTTACAGCCTAATTTTTGCTGAGAAAGCAGGAGTCAGACTTTATGCGACTCTAAATTTAAGTTTTTATGACTCCTGCACTTAATTATTTCATAGTTTAAAAAATTGCGAACCTTTGATTATGAAATCAAGGGTTAGGAGAAAATTTGACTGATTGCTTTGCCTACACCATAGCCTGCGGAGAACACGATCAGGCTTGTAATTACTGGAGTGATTCCACCTTTATTCAGGTCTAAGTCATTATCGGTGAGTTCATCCAAGAATGTTTCTTCATCAGCAATCAATTCAAAACCAGCACTTAGCTGTTCAATGCGAATTGTAGCCATTGTTTACTCCTCACTTAATATCTTAATTTACAGGTTACTTAACTGCTGTATAAATACCAGCACCAACGCCAACAGCAAAAGCACCAATTACATATTCGGATGTGATTGCTACACCCCAAATTACTACAGGTGTTAAACCACCGTTAACTGTGTTTAGTTCTGAATCAGCTAAATCACTCATGAAATTTTCAGAACCAGCAAATAAATCTGCGCCAGCAGGGCGTAAGTCATGAACTGTAATAGCAGCCATTTTCAAACTCCTAATAATTTTGAAGAATTTTGGATAGGTAGAACTTAGCTAAAATTCGTCAATAGAACTTCAGCCTTCTATTAACTCCTATTAATAAATTGCCATAAACAAATTGATATATCTAGGGATAATGCTCTATTTTATGAACATAAAAGTTACTGTTATTTTCCACTTATCTCGAAACGACATCAAATTAAGTAATTTATACTATCAGGCTTATAGCTAGAGATTAAACAAGCAAAGCTTAGAGATACGTACTAAATGAATAAATCTGCTTTCTGCCCTAAGCTTTTAAATTAAATCCACTAAAAATTTGTGGGATAGACTTATTGGCTAAAAAATACATAAATAAAATAAGAGCAGGAAGCCATGTTAAAACATAACTTTCTGCTCTTGCTATTGGTGATTTGACCTTCAGTTATATCAATGGTTATTTGAAGATTTCACTGATTGCTCTGCCTACACTATAGCCTGCGGAGAACACGATCAGGCTTGTAATTACTGGGGTGATTCCACCTTTGTTTAGGTCTAGATCGCTATCAGTGAGTTCATCCAAAAATGTTTCTTCGTCAGCAATCAGTTCAAAACCTGCGCTTAATTGTTCAATGCGAATTGTAGCCATTGTTTACTCCTCAGTTTATTTTTAAGTTACTTAAGTGCTGTATAAATACCAGCACCAACACCTACGCCAAAAGCACTAATTACATATTCTGATGTGATTGCTACACCCCAGATAACTAAAGGTGAAATACCACCATTAACTGCATTGAGTTCGGAGTCAACTAAATCACTCATGAAGTTTTCAGAACCAGCAAATAAATCTGCACCAGCAGGACGTAAATCATGAATTGCAATAGCAGCCATTGCAGTCTCCTGAGAATTTTGAACAATTTTTGGTTAGAGATATAGATTGCTGAAACTCATCAATTGAATTTCTAGCTTTCTATTAATAAATTGCCATAAATAAATTGGTGTATCTACAGATAACCTTATATTTGATGAACATAAAAGTTACTTTTATTTTCCTAATCTGAAGGCAAAAGAACAATTTGATAACTATAGATATATGAATAAACCTACCTAAACACAAGTTATAGGTAGGCTTGATGATTTAAAAAAATATTTTGCTATGACATCAATCAAAATTATATATTTTTATTAAAATTGTTTATTTTTTAACCAATCTTGAAATAAAGACTCCAAAATTTCTTCTCGAATTTCACTTAAATTTGCAGGCATCCACTTCTCGATTCGGAGGATGTGATAACCCATTTGAGTTTGAATTGGCCCAACTACTTCACCTTCCTTTGCATCAGCGATCGCTTTTGCTATTTCTGGCAATAATTCAGCCAGAAAGCGGATTCCAACGAAGCCACCATTTTCTTTTGATTGTTTCCCTTGCGAATATTCCAATGCTAAAGCCGGGAATGATACCCGATTTTCTTGTAGAAGTTGAACAATAGTAGTTGCTGCTGTTAAATCCTTGACTAAAATTTGCGACAAAGCTACACGCTTATAACTATCGCGGTTGTTAATGTAGTGAGCATCAACGTTCTCACCAAAGAGATGTTCTTTTAATTTTTGAGTGAGTAAAGATAAGCGAATTCCATGTGTCCAATCTTCTGCGCTAATTCGTTGCTGTGTCAGCCATGCTATTGTTTCGGAAACTCCTAGCAGTTTGCGATCGTGGCGAAATGAATCTCCTGCTGCTTGCAATTCTTCATCAGTCACAGAAATTCCCAAGCGATCGCATACTCTAAGTATGTATATATTTTGTGCCGCAACTGCCGCTATTGTCGCAATTGTAAAAGAGTGACGTAAATAAGCCAGGATATCTTCATCAGATGCGGGTGCAATTTCAGGTAATGTCAATTGTGGTTTGGAATCTAGCATAAGCTGTAGTGTATTTTTGATATCTAGGAACGATAAATTAAACGTTCTGGTGAAATATCCCCAAGAGAAAGTCTGTTGCGATGTAAATCTCCGTATAGATTGAGGTAGTCAATTTCTGCTGGGGAAAGCTTACCTTTTTGGATTCCGGCGATCGCAGCATCAATTTCTTGCCGATATCGCCATCCGGTTAAGCACACATCGACGCAATTCTGGCTTAAAGAGTAGCGATATAAATCGGGTACTGACGGTTGCCAACAACCTGCTGGTAAGCTTTGCGGCGCATCCCAAAGAACTCCTGTATGAGAACCTGTAGATTTAAACGTCACGATACCAGGGCGATGAGGGTCTTGGGGATCTAGCCGATCAAATACCTGCGATTGTGCAGACCGATGAGCAACATTGTGTCTGACCATGACTACATCCAACAGAGGGCTGTTAGACCACTGTTGAGCAAGATTGACATCGTGAAAAGAAGCACCAATATAGCGAACTGCTCCCATTTTCTTCAGGCGTTCTGAGATGCCAAGCATTTTTTCAATACTGCGTTGATATACAGAGTTAGGCCCTCTTAAATCAGGAGAAAGTTGCAAGCAATCTTGTAAAGCCGATCCATCTTTAACGCCAATCCAGCCCCAGAAAAACACATCAATATAGTCAATTTGTAAATCAACAAATTGATCGAACAAAGCAGCCATTGCCATTTCTGGACTTTTAATATAAGTCGCTGTTGCCAGTACAACTTGTTCTCGCTTTGCAGAACTACGTCCACACAATTGGCGCAGTGCCCCAGCCATTGAACTATAGATATGATGATGCAGGTCGCTGGAATAAAAAAAGTAGTTAATTCCTTGGTCAAAGGCGTAAAGGGTATCTTCACTGGAAATGTGACCGCCGCCTCCTAAACCCAAACAGCTAACTGTCAGGTCAGTTCGTCCCAAATTTCGATAGAAAGGCAGGTCTGATTCTGGGAATTTAGGATTTGGACAAGTATTTTTATTTGTTTCTACTAAAACCTGTGAAGAAAGATCTGTTATTAGCATCAGTTCAATAACTGGTAGATGTCTTCCGAATTAGCATTTAAGTAAGTACGCTGCAAATTAATCCCCAAGCGCGAAAATTCCTGACGGATAGCTTGTATCCGCCCTGCTGGAGAATTATCACCTTGATACCAAGCCGCTAGTAATCCATTGGCTACAATTTGGCAGCGATTCATGCCAAAGCTTTCATGTTCGGCAAACTTTTGGTCTGGTTCTTCTGCTAAACCCAACCCAGGTTGAAGCTGCATTGTAAATAAGGGAACTTCCGGCTGAAAATGTAACTTATTTTCTCGATAAACAATCTCTAAAACTTCCTTAACTACTTGATAATCGCTTTTATCAAAGTATAAAACTCCAGAATCGTGCCGTCCGTAATCTTTGGGATTATATAAAACCTTAAAACTAAAAGAAATTGCTAAATCATTTAATCTCTGTGTCAGGCTTCTCATTACTTCCACAGCGCCTTCAGGAGTTAAATTGAAATAGATTCGTACAGTCGCTTGGGAATTTTTAGGATTTGTAAGACCGGGAAAACCTAGATTGCCAACTGCCATATAAAAACCATTTTGCACCCGGTTTTTAGGCATTCGGATAGCTACTAAATCGTTAACTACGGCAGCTTGTTCAATAGCTTGAAGATGCTTGTTACGTTGAATATGTAACCTCAAACCACCTTTAGTTACAGCTAAAGTACCATCTATTTCTTCTCTGATTACAGTCCAACCAGGATCGAAATAACCTTCTCCACAATTACTTTCATGTAATTGCTCATAAAAACTGATATCTATCCCCAAGACAGTATTATTTTCTAAATCGAGGGGCAAAGTATTACCTTCACCATTTAGTGCTAGCGCAGTTCGCATTGAACCGTTGTAATAAATTCCATAAAGAAAACTCCGCAGTTGCAGACTCAGATATTTCTGCTGCATCTGAGTTGGCATTTTTTGAAACCGTTCAATGATTTGAGATGGTAATTCTAAAGGTTTATAGTCTAGATGATGAATGGAGAAATCAGATTTAATTTCGATTTTACGAACAATATCTTGCAGTACATCCAGTAATCGCCCAGTTAAAGTTAGCTGAGATTGAGGAGAATTTAATAATTGCATAATTATTTAGTTGCAATGAAATGATTTATATAACAGCCGCAGTACCAAAAACAGTTGGCATTGATTGTACAGGACGACATAATAATGTTTTGGCAACCTGAAGCATCGCAATTCCTGTATTGCCAAAGTATTTTTGATATTGAATCATCGCCTGAATTTGTTGAATTAAAGCAAAACCTGTAAATTGCACTACCCGCTGCAAAAAGTCGGGGCGGTGTTCTACAATTTTTGGAAATCTAGTTAAATAAGCTTGGGTTAATGTGCCAATTGAAGGTTGAAGTAGTTCTAAAGGTGCGATCGCTAAACGCAGAGATTCTTCCATACTCAAAGAATTACTGATGACTAAGCTACCTAGCCAGATTTGTACGTAGCTACCAATAAGTGTTCCCAAATCAAATGCTGGATCTCCCCAAGCAGAACGTTCCCAATCAATTAAGCGGATTGTATTATTGCTGGAAGACTGCCAATCTTTTTGCAGCAAGATATTATTCAGTTTCAGGTCATTGTGGGTTAAACAAGCAGGAATTACAGCATTACCTAGTTCTGCGATCGCTTCTCCCAAACTATCATAACGCTGATAGAGGACAAAGAACTTTAATCCATCATCAGGTATCAAGCCAAAAATTTCCGGTTCAACTCTTTCTAATCTCCGCACTAAATAGGATACTTGGTCAACCATTAAATTATCTGAAGATTTAGAGAAAAATTCTTGATATTCTTGGTTGTTAAAAGTGTCACGATGAATAGTGCCTAAGATAGTGCCGATTGCTGTGGCAATTTCTGCGGGAAAAGAGTTTCCTTTTGTGTAAAAATCCATTAAATCCTGATAATCGTCTAGGTATTTGAAGAGAATAATGGAATTGTCTAGATCAAAATGCAGTACTTCTGGCAAAAAATGCTGATAGTTATTAAGACTGGGAAATTGCTGTAAAAACTTTTGAATTCTCCACTCAGCTAAAAACTCACCAGCAGTTTTACCTTCTCGATCGTGTCGTTCTTGCTTAATAAGAAGCTTACGACTATCTGCAAGAGTTAGCAATAAATTAAAATTCTTTGCAGTTACTGGTTCTACCGTGCAGGAACTTGTGTCAGATTGATTACATACACCCTGCTCAATGAGATAACCGAAAACATTATCCGAGTTTAAAATGAATTTCATAAGCTTTCAATGTCTGAACAAGTTTTTTAAATTTAAAATAAATACCCGTTTTAAAGTCAAATAGTATTAATTTTTTTCTATTAAGTAACAAACCCTCATGGTTGGTGAGGGTTTATTGTTAGAGATAGACTATAGCGAAAACAAGGTGATAAAACCTCGGTGTGGTTGTTGAGTTGAGTTGTAATCTGTTGCGAGATTAGCTCATAGGTTATGCGATCGCTATATTTTAAAGTTTGACATTTAACTATTGTTAAAGCAACTAGAAGAATTATGTTTTTGGAACATAATTGTTTTAGTATTGTCCAGCGATCGCGATTCTTCAGATTATGGGTAGGCAGGTTTTTACATAAGTAAGGTTAGAGACAACCATAGCCGCTAAACCAGTTGTCAATGTTCAATCACCGAATTAAGGAAATAGACGGTGCAAAAATATCTTCGGAGATAGGAACATTAATTACGCTGATGTTAGTGGTAATAAAAATTCCACCATATTGCATACAAAGTTCATCATCTTTTAAGTCTAAGAGAAAAGTCTCAGAATCTTGAAAAAACTCAGAACCAGCAGAATTTAAATCGGAAACTTTTAATCTAGACATAAACCAATGTTGAAGATTTCTCAAAAAATTATTTGTTAATGCTCAAAATCCCTGCTTCTTTTTCGATTCGATCTAAAGCCTTTTTAGCTTTAAAGACAACTCGCATATATGCTATTTGGCTGTTCCAAGCTAAACGAGGTAAAAGAGGTTCTTGAGAGTCTAATTCAGATGGAGAGCGATCGCCATCTGTTGTAGGCAGACGATCGGTAGAGCTATCATTCATAGGATTGGGATTGCTGAACTTGATTTAACTCAAAACCACTAAAGATGGTAGCGATAATTCTTCTTGCCAACTGTCTGGCCATTGAATGCGGTCAGCAGTAAAGTGAAGCGGATCGTTTTCTGGCCAAGGAGCATTAATAGGCTCTTCTACTAAAGCGAATTCTCCATTATCAAAGGGATTACCATCAGCACTACGTTGCAGAAATACTCGTTCGCGGATGCCTTGTTTTTGTTGAGTGAGGGCGCGATGATGGCAATAGGGATTGTTACCTCGCTTGTCAAAAAAGACGTGTGCAGTCCAACTGCAACCACCTCGACATAGTTCAGCAAATTCACAAGTTTTGCAGAAACCCCACAAATGTTCTGTGCCCTTAGGAGTACCAGCGCCTAAATTAAACCGCAGTTCTTCTGTTTCTTCGATGATGCTGCGCAAAGAGCGATCGCGGATATTTCCACCGGTGTAAGCTGTAGTTGGCAGTGAAGGACAACCTTTAATCGCCCCATCGGCTTCAATTCCTAAAGCAGACAATCCCGCACTGCACCCTTGCCAAAACGTCCAAGCATCGCCGCCTCGTAAAAAGCGCTCATAAGGGCCGTAGTAGCCGATGTTATTTCCTGGCTGTACCTGTACCCCTTCTTGCTTGGCTCGTTGCGCAACACGTGCAATCATTGGGTATACATCCAGTAATTCATAAGGTTGCAGCAGAATCTCGCTATTATCGGCTGCATTCCCCATCGGTACGGTTAATTGAATTTGCCAGGCGAAGATTCCCGCGTCGCGTAGATACTCATAAATACGAGGGAATTCTGGTGCAGATAGGCGATTGATTTGTGTATTGCAACCAAAGGGAATACCCGCTTGCTTAAGGTGACTCATGGTTTTAAACGCCCAATGCCATGAACCTTGTCTACCACGGATGCGATCGTGTGTTGCTTCTAAGCCATCAACAGACACAGAAACTACATGAATTCCAGCTTCCTTCATTTTGTGGGCTGTGTCTAGAGTAATACCATAGCCCCCGGTAGTCATACCGCAAAGCATTCCCGCTTTGGTAATTGCTTGGGCAATCTCTAGCCAATCAGGACGCAGAAAAGCTTCACCGCCAATTATCGTTACTTCTGTAATCCCAACTTCCGCCATTTGTCTGACTAAATCGAGGGCTTCTTCGGTAGAGAGTTCTTTTGCCCTTGTATGGCCAGCGCGAGAACCACAATGCTGACAAGCAAGATTGCACTTCAGGGTAATTTCCCAAACCGCATAACTAATTCTGCGATAGGTCACGAGAATAAACTCCCTTAATCAATTGTTCTATCAGGGGAGGGGTAAATTCTCATTCCTCCCCATATTGAGCTTTTTTTAAGTTGCCTCAAATATCAGTGGTGGTGACAACTCCATACAAAGGCTGAGGATAAATAGGCGGCCATTTAATCGGAGGCCACACAATAACTCCATATAAAGGCTGGATGATGGGCTGACCAAGAATGCCACCAAAAACAGCTTCTAGTTCTTTTTCACCTAAGTCTTTGAGTTCGCCCTCAGCCCCATTTGATTCTAATAATTGAGTTGTATATTCTTCAAACTCTTCTTGAGTAAAATCAAAGCCAGCACTTTTGACAACTTGGCTACATTCATCCTTACTTTCAACAGCTTGCATTTGGCTACGGAAAGCTTCATCAGATGCTAGCTTTTCGTAAAATGCTCTGACGTTCTCTAAAGACATAATTTTCTCCTTAAGAAAAACCAAAATTATCTATCAGAATTAGAGCAATGAACGAATTTGGGTAATTACAACTCCGTACATCAGGATTGGCAAAACCCCAGGAAAAATTACAGGTATTGCTCCACCAAATACAGCTTCTAATTCTTGTGGATTTAAATCTTTTAAATCATCATTGGCTGCATTGGTTTCTAGCAATTGCTCTGTATATTCTTCAAATTCTGCTGGGGTAAAATCAAAACCAGCGTTTTGCAAAATTTCTCTACCTGCATCTTTGCTTTCTACGCTTTGTATTTGGTTACGAAAAGCTTCATCAGATGCTAGTCTTTCGTAGAAAGCTCTAACATTTTCTAAGGACATAATCTGCTCCTGAGATGAGTTAAATAGCAGTTGGCATTGCTACTTCAGTTGCTAGTTCAGAGGCATTGTAGTTATCTGTAATTACCTGAGGACAACGCATACAAGCTGCCTTACCTTCTTGTTGCCACCATCGGCAATCTCTGCGTATGGCACAAGGGGGTAATTCCTCTGCGATCGCAGGTAACTTTTCGACAATGCGCGTGGCTAGACGACAATCTTGTCCATCAAAATGTTGGCAGCCTTTTGTGGCACAAGGTGAGGCTGTGCGAAAAATTTCTGCGGGTGTAACTGGGCTAGCTTTGGCTATGAGTTCATCCGTGAGTGTTTGGGGCTGCTTAAGATAAGCTACACGGGGTTCTGCTACTGTTCCACTGATAATACCGAAAACCACACTATTCTCAGGTTCTGGTCTAGCACTGGGGCAAAGTGTAGTTTTTTCAGCAGCAATGTTTTCCATTAATTGCGCTTCAGTAAAAAGAATCTTGATGGCTAAATGGTTGGAGTTGGGATGGCGATGATTCCTACAATAATCGGAGGTTTAGCAATCAAACCGATGGTTGTAGATGCTAGTCCACCTGCAACATTTTTCGCTTCTTCATCAGATACATCTAACAAAGCATCTTCTGAATCTAAACCTTGATTGCGTCGTGCGATCGCATTATTTACAGCATCATCAATTAGACTGTTGATTTCTAGATGACCTTTGTAATTTCTCTGATGCTTTTCCATGTTGATTCTCCTCAGAATTTATATCTGAATTTAGGCTTAACATCCGTTGATTTTAAGATAGAGAAAAATTATTTCAGCGTTATTTGTGGCTTTTAATTGAACCAAAATAAAATATTTATGTTCTAAAATTTTGCCGTTTAATTTAAATTAGCTAGCTTTCATCAAAAAAGGCGAGATAGTGCATCCCGCCGTTTTCATTATTTGGGTCAAAATTGAATCTCACGCTTTTTATAAAGTAATACTCATCCCTAGAAATCAAACTTCTAGATTATGAGCAATAATCTGTTCTATAGCAACACCTGCCCCGTGGTTTACCTTTACATCTTGTAGTTGCACTTTATGAGGTATAATATTTGAGACTTTAAACTCGCCTCACAAAACCGCCAGTACAAGCGATCGTGCTGTCTACGATCAACGATATGGATATTAAAGTCTGAAGCTGCGATTATGCAAACAGAGGTGTTGTATCGGTGTAAAGTCTAATAGAAGTTACCAAGCCTTTTGAGTTGCGATCGGTGAAAGCTACTGCTGAAAGTGTTACCAGTTTTCCATCCTTGCGTTTGTAATGATTTAACGCTTCCAGGGCAAACGAGGAATCGTTACCATAAATATTTAGTAAATCGTGAGTCAAGTTATCAAAGGTAGTCCAGTAATTAGATAGATCCTGCAAAATAATAGCCTGACCTGGAACTGGACAATTATTATTGAATTGCATTACACAATCATTTGCTAAGAAAGTGCCGTATACTTCAATGTTCTTGGTATCAATAGCCTGCAAGTAGGTGGTATACCACTCGTAAGCACGATCTGAAAGCTGATTGATTCTCAGCTTATCTGTTTTCATTAGTTACGGCTCCTTAGCTCGTCCTTATTAATCTTGAGATTCTTCAGAGATAGATTCTGATTCAGTTTCAGGATCTGGTTTGACATTGATTTTTGGTTTAACAGGTTTCGGGCCACGCACTAGTGCAGGACTAACTTGCTGCTTGCTTTCATCACGAAAAGATCCTTTTTTTCCTTTACCAGAGGAGCGATTACGACTTGGTTTTGAGCCTTGAGGATTAGACTCTGTAGGAAGCACAGAATCCAAATTTTCGTCAGTATCAGTATTTGCTTGGGGCTGACGATCTGATTTTTTAATTGGGCGTTCTACCATTGTTGATTTTTGTAAAGCTATCTTTATGATATATCTATTTGATGATAATCAATCTATTAATTAGCATTTTTTAGCGCATTTTATCAATAAGATTACGGAAGTTAAAAAGCATTTGAGACGGCTATACGCTTTCAGTAACTAGACTGAATCAACCATAAATTGGTAAAGACAAGTGAATCTCCTTTTGATTACTCGTGCTCAAGAAAATAGCGGTTCTCGTTCCGAGAGGCTGCGCCAATGCTACAAATGCAAGAAGGGATTTGCTGCACATCTGGGATTTTAAATTTAATCTTGCGATACGAATAAAGTCTGACCACCCTGGCTATAAAACTTTTAGCAGGGTCATCAGGTTTCGTATTTATAGCCAGTCTCTTCTAGGGTGAGAGCACAACCTTGTCATTAGCAGGGTTTGAAATCTTGAATGCTTCTGCTTTTTCGTAAGCGCGAATTGTTGCCGGACGTGCCTTTATTGTCTCAAACCAACGCTTCAGATTAGGAAAATCTTCTAAATTTTGATTTTGGCGCTCATAAAGGACAATCCAGGGATAAGCAGCAATATCAGCAATAGAATAAACGCCAGCTACAAATTCTCTATCTGCTAGTCGTTTATCTAACACTGTATACAAGCGTCCTGTTTCTTTGACGTAGCGGTTAATGGCATAGTCAATTTTTTCTGGTGCGTATTCGCCAAAGTGGTGATTCTGTCCAGCCATTGGCCCTAAACCTCCCATTTGCCAAAATAGCCATTGTAAAACTTCTACGCGCACATCTTGAGGAATTAATTTCCCAGTTTTTTCTGCTAAATATAGCAGAATTGCACCAGACTCAAAAACAGAAATTGGCGCACCTCCATTTGCAGGTTTATGGTCAACAATTGCAGGAATGCGATTGTTAGGAGAAACATTAAGAAACTCCGGCTTGAATTGCTCGCCAACCATAATATTAACAGGAATAGTGTTGTAAGGAATTCCAACTTCTTCCAAGAAAATTGTGATTTTATTACCGTTTGGGGTTGGCCAATAATAAAGGTCAATCATAGATTATTACCTCTAATTTTTGTAATTGTATTGAGAAACTACACTTTTTTGCTGCTAGTATTCCACCACAATAATTTCGGAGTAAGGACTGAAGTCCTTACTTTCAGCAAACTCTGTGCTGATTACGTAAGTATCTAGAATAATTAATGACATGAACCACTAGCTAATGTTGTTTATGATTTGTCATTAGTTATGATTACAAAATCTGAGCACCGACTTCCGGATATCAGACAAGGCGCTTTTGTGATTTGTCATTTGTCCCCGCTACTAGGGTCTCTTTGGAGAGCATCCCAGTTTTTTGCAAAGAGTGCAAAAATCAGTCAGGGTAATTAAAACGAGTGTATGTACTTACCAACAACTCAGAACAAAAGCAAGCCCGTCAAGAATATGTTCAAGCGATGCCTTCGGCGCGGACAATGGAATCGAGAAAATGTGCCTCAAATCCCTGGCTCATCGCTGTGCCTACCTTAATGGATTATTGTCTGTTTGAGTCACTTCAAAAAGTGAGATTTTTCGTATAGTGCAGTGATTTTCGCTAAAGCTCTTTCTAGTTTAAATTCAACTATCAAATTTAATTAGAATTTGTTTATGTTGTACTAATTTTTATCATTGAGGGAGTTATACTCCCTCTTTTTGTTTACCTTTTATTAACCGAATCTTAATGTTCAAAGTAAAAAATACAAGAGTTTATTTATGCCTCTATCCTATAGTAGATTTTTGCTAATTTAATTTGTCAATTTCAGGATTTAATATACTTCTCGGACTGTTGTATGGACTTAACTTGTTTATAACCTTTCTTCAACTTTGAACTGTTATCCTTTTATATGGTTACTAAAATCTAAGACTTTTAATTATCCACACGAATGAGTAGTGGATTTAGAGCATTTTGTCGCCAAATACTACTTTTCTCTAGCTAAAAAATTGAAATGTGAAATAGGGATTGGCAATTAATTAATAACAAAGTCCTATGAAGGTGTTTTTGTAAAAATCAGAAAAGCGAACAGATATTTAAATGGAAAAAATCCTCATTTGTATCTGCCTTTTCACCTAATTGGCTTACATAAACACGAAATTCCTACGACACCTCAATAGGGCTATATGTTAGCGAGCCAATCTCCCTATCAATTGCAGAACTAAATACTGAAGGAGTAGTAGGCATGGCTGATACAAACAGCAACAGTAGAAATGTCATTATTTTTGTTGCGGATGGATTGCGAAACGGTTCTGTAAATCCAATTGATACTCCAACTTTATATAGTATCCGTCAGCAAGGAGTTAATTTTACTAATAGCCATTCGCTATTTCCTACTTTTACAACCCCGAATGCTTCTGCGATCGCTACTGGACATTACCTCGGTGATACAGGCGACTTCAGTAATACTGTATATACTGGTTATCCCGTAATTAACTCCAATGGTAGTGTTACACCATTTATTGAAAACGATCCGATCCTTGCCGATCTCAATGCCAATTCTAATCTTGCCGATCCAGATACCAGTTTCAGCAAAAATAACTTCCTGACAGAAGAATCACTTCTAGCTTATGCCCGCGCTAATGGGTATTCTACAGCGGCGATTGGTAAGCTTGGGCCAGTGGCAATTCAAGATGTTACCCAAGATAGCCGTACTGGTGGGACGGCAACTGCCAATATTACGCCTAAAACTGTCATCATCGATGACAGCACCTATATCAACAGCATTGCCAACGCTACTAATCCTCCTGTTAACAGTGTTGGTTCACAAAATGCAATTCCATTGAGCCAAGCGATCGCAACTGACCTGAATAATGCGGGTTTGATCGGTCAAAATGTCCCCGGTACAACCACTGTAGCCACTACTATCGGTAGCATCAGAAGCAATCAGCCAGCGGGGAGCTTAACAACAGCCGGAACCCTCAACCCTAATGCTCAACAACAGCAATACTTTGCGGACGCTACTACCAAAGCTGTTCTACCTCAGTTTGTGGCTGATATTGCTAGTAACACTTCTAAAGGATTTGCTGCTGTCTATTGGTCTAGAGATCCTGATGGTACTCAACACAACAATGGTGATGCCTTTAACCCTGCCGATCCTGGTAACAACTCCCTCACCATTGGTATCAATGGCCCTACTTCCAAGAAGGGTATTCAAGATGCTGATGCCAACTTAAAGCAGATTATTGATTATTTGAAGGCGACACCAGACCCGGCAAATCCTGGTCATACGCTCTACGAAAATACAGATATTTTTGTGACAGCCGATCACGGGTTTTCTACAATCAGTAAGCAGGCCGTAGGGGTGAAATTTGATGCAGCAGGTACACCAACCTACATCAACACAACTAGCTATGCTGCTTCCTTGAGCTATTACACAGTAGATGCTACTACTGGTGTGAAGACTCCGAGTGTTCACGCTGGATTTTTACCCCCCGGTTTTGTAGCGATCGACCTCGCCCATGACCTTGGTGCGACTCTCTACGATCCCAATAAACCCACAGCCCCCGTTACTACTAGCAATATCAATAATATTCAATACGCCGTAGTTGATCCCACCGCAGGTCAAAACCCTCTCAGTGGTAATGGTGTGATTGGTGGTAGTGGTAAGGTTGTCAATGGCGTAATTGACCCTAATACCCAAGTCGTAGTTGCTGCGAACGGTGGCTCGGATTTGCTATATGTTCCCAGCAAAGATAAGACCTTGGTCGCTAAGATTGTTTCGTTCTTGGCACAAAAAGATTACATCAGTGGTATCTTTACTGATGATGCTTTTGGTGATATTCCTGGGGCGCTCAAACTCAGCACGATTGGGCTAGTAGGGACTTCAGAACTTCCCACTCCTTCGATTGTCATTAACTTCAAAACCTTTAGCACTAACCCGAATAATCCTAACGATCCTCAAGCGCAAGTAGAAGTTGCTGACACGACTCTCCAGCAAGGACAAGGGATGCATGGTAGTTTTGGTCGCGGTGATACTTTCAATAATATGGAAGCGATCGGCCCTGACTTTAAAGCAGGTTATGTAGACTCCGCGCCTGTGAGTAATGCTGATGTTGCACCCACACTAGCTAAAATTCTGGGGTTCAACATTCCTAGCATTGGTGATTTAAAAGGACGCGCAATTACAGAAGCATTGGTAGGCGGGCCTGATACAGTTGAATATACTAAGGGAACTGTAAGGTCTCAACCATCTGCCAACGATCAAGCCACAATTCTCAATTATCAAACTGTAGGTGATAATAAATACTTTACCGCTGCCGGATTTAGCGATCGCACTGTGGGGCTGAATGCCGTACAATTAGACCTGCAATTTGGTTCTAGTAACAGCGACGACCTCACCCCTAAGCCGGGACAAACCTTATTTACAGGTGATGGTGCAGATACGGTAGATGCAACCAATAACAACACAATTATTGCTGGTAACGGTGATGATACAGTATTTGCAGGTAGTAATTCTACTATAAATAGTGGTGATGGTAATGACCAAGCTTTAGTGGGTGTTAATGGTGCGGCTAGCAATACCACTGTTGATGGTGGCGCAGGTAACGATGAAATCACCGTAGTTGAAGCTGGTAGTAGCAATAACCTATTTGGCGGCGCTGGTTCTGATACCCTGCAAGTAGTTGAAGGTTCGCATCAATTCCTCTTCGGTGGTTCCGGTAACGATACTATCACCAGTAATGGCAGCAATAACCGACTCTATGGTGGCTCTGGAGATGATAAACTCTTCTCCAGCGTTAATGACTCCCTTTTTGGTGGTGATGGTGATGATGTGTTATTTGCTGGTTCTGGCGGAGGTAATCGCCTGACTGGTGGTGCTGGTGTCGATCAATTCTGGATTGCTAATGCTAGTCTTCCGACTAGCAAGAATATTGTCACCGACTTTAACCCAGGAATTGACGTAATTGGCATTGGCGGTATTAGTGGAGTGACTAAATTTAGTGACTTGACACTATTACAACAAGGTAATGACACTTTGGTAAAAGCCGGAAGTACTGAATTAGCTTCATTACTAGGAATTACCTCCAGTACGCTGACTGCAAATGACTTTGTTTTCTCTGTGAGTGTGGTGTAAACAGAAAGTTATTACATCTGTAGTAATTTTCTCATTGCGAGGAAGTCAGACTTCCTCGCTTTTTCTATCTATAGGATTACTAAACTACATATATTTTCAGAACCATAGTTTTAAAAGTAGTGGAAGCATCTTGCTCCCTTTTGGTAGTAGCGGAACCCAAAGCCCGCTACGTGTATTTTAGAAATCAAATATGAATACTGTATATTTATCGAGCGTTGGATTTTAGATATGAAAGGTACAAGAACAGATTGGTTTCCTACACCCATATGGCACTTTAATGTTGATAATTATGAACAACTCAACACCAGATTATTGCAATTAATTCAGGCTGAATATGCTCAAGATAAACAGGGAATGCAAATGTCTAATATCCTAGGTTGGCATAGTGTAGATAATCTTAACCAGAGAGATGAATTTCAAGACTTCATGGAAATCATTATGACTAATATTTCAGAAATAACTGATTTTCTCAAATGGGATTTAGAACAGATCTTTCTCAATATCAATAATTGCTGGGCAATGGTTAATGGCAAATTTGCTTCCAACTCAGTTCACGATCATCCTAACTCATTATTAAGCGGTGTTTATTATGTGAAAGCGCCTGAAGATTGTGGGGGAATATTTTTTCGCTATCCTCGCATAGGCGCACATCGACTTTTACCACCTTATTTAGATTTTACTGTTTGGACAATGCCAAGTATTACTTACAAAGCAGTTGCGGGAACGATGATTATATTCCCTAGTTGGCTGATGCATGGTGTAGAAACAAACCTTAGTGATGATGTCAGAGTCAGCATTAGTTTCAATATTGGTGTTAAACCAAGGCACTGATTATAGTGACTACTAATTTACTTAGCGATCAATTGAACGCATTTTAATTATTCGATAACCTTTTGATAATTGATTTTTAATTTATTCATGGGTTTATATGGATTGGGATTAGCAGTTAATCAAAAACTCATAAACTCACCTAAAAATTTATAGAAATAGATAAGATAATGCGTTAAAAAATATCGTAAAAATATACTAATAATTCCCGATAAATTATCTTTAAAAGATAAAGAATATTTGTCTTTAAATGGGAGCGAGCTAAAAATTAGCACTAAAACCATTTAGAGGAAATCTGTGTCGAAAAATATAATCTAGCTAAAAACATAATTATGATTATTAACGGAACTGCAAATCAAGATGAGTTATACGCTCAAAACAACGATCAATTATTTGGTTTTGAGGGAGATGACATACTAGATTCTACCAACGGTCAAGGCAATAATCTACTTGATGGTGGTTCTGGTAATGACCAGCTTTTGGGCAACAATAACGATACTTTAAAAGGTGGTATTGGCGAAGATAGTTTATTTGCTGTCGGGAGTTTAGGTTTCAATACCCTTGAAGGCGGCGAAGATAACGATCGCCTATTTGTAGTAGAGGGTAGTAATAACAAACTCGATGGTGGAGGCGGAGAAGATCGGCTTGTTGTTTCTGATGGAACTGGTTACAACAGGTTATTTGGTGGCTCTGGTAATGACTTTCTCGATGCATCTAATCCTACAGGTAACAACAACCTTGATGGAGGCGAAGGTGACGATTTCCTGATTGGCGGATTGGCTAGCGATCGCTTATTTGGTGGTGCTGGTGATGATTCCCTCTTTGCTGGTATCAAAGGTAGCCAATTTACAGGCGGTACTGGTCTAGACCGCTTCTATATTACTAGTGCCGCCGTTCCTGATGTGCCTGTAGAAGTATTTGATTTTACTAAAAGTCAAGATAAAGTTGTCATTGCTGGAATCCCAGAGGTGAAGAGATTCCAAGATTTGAAATTAGAGCAAATCGTGGTAAATGGTCAACCAGGCCCGGATACATCAATCAAAGCCACCATCAATGGAGAATTAAAAGAATTAGGGATTTTAAGAAATGTCCAAGCTAATAATCTGACAGCAGATGACTTCGACTTTGTAGTTAATACTTTCGCGATTACTAACGCTTCAGCCGTTGAAGGTCAGGCGATCGCATTCACTGTTACTCGCAGCAAAGATGTGCAATCTGAGCAAAGCGTTACTGTATCGACATCGATAGCTACAGGAGATACAGCCAGTAACAATGATGTGACAGCGAAAACTGAGACTCTCATCTTTAAACAGGGAGAGACGAGTAAAATATTTAACGTTCAGACGACTCAAGACTCCTTATTTGAAGCTGATGAAACTTTCACCGTCAGTTTGAGCAATCCCTCAAATGAAGCGATCGTCAGTTCCACTAACGCTACAGCGATAGGAACTATTACTAACGATGACCTAGCACCGATATTTGCGATCGCAGATGCTTCTGGAGTGGAAGGAGGTGCGATCGCATTTACCATCACTCGTACAGGAGATGCTCAAGCGGAAGAAAGTCTCACTGTATCTACATCTATAAATACAGGCGATACAGCTAGTAACGATGACTTTACAGCCAAAACTGAGACTCTTACCTTTAAGCAAGGAGAGACTAATAAAACCTATCGCGTTCAGACAACGACCGATTCCTTAGTAGAAGGAAATGAAACTTTCAGCGTCAGTTTAAGCAATCCCACAAATGGAGCAACTATCAGTCCGACTAACGGTAAAGCTAAAGGAACTATTACTGATGTAAGTGGTGGTATTGATGTAGGTGTAACTATCACCCAGACTGATGGTAGTACTAAAGTGACCGAAGGTGGTGCAGGCGATCGCTATTCTGTTGTACTCAAGAGCAAACCACAGGCTGATGTTACGATTGCGATTAACACTGGAAAGCAAATCAAAGCTAGTGCCAAGACTCTGACTTTCACCGCACAGAACTGGAATGTCGAACAAGAGGTGACGGTAACAGCAGTAGATGATGCGATCGTCGAAGGGAATCACAGCGATACTATCCAACATACAGCTACAAGTACTGATGCCAACTATAATGGCATTGCTATTGGGTCTGTAGGTGTGAGCATTACTGATAACGATATCCCCTTAGCCAAGAGTGCTGATAATGATGTCTTCACCATTAAAGGTGATGGCGATCAGGCCAGACTGCAAGTTACTCTCACCGGAAATAGTTCTAAATTGGTGAATGAGCTGGGAGTATATGTTGTTGATGATGCTCAAGGTAAGATTAACGGTATTGCGCCAGGTGCAGCAGGTTATACTCAAGCAGCTTTAGAGCGTGCTAGAGTGATTTTCTCTGCGATCGTTAATCGTCCTAATGGATTTAATAGCAACGATCTCAAAAGTCTGTTGGAATTTAATTCTGGTGAGAATTTGAGATTCTATTTAGTAAAAAATAGTACGATTGATGCGGTAAAATCTGGAATCTCTGCAATTACAGACGTACTATTTTCTAGTGCAGCAACACAGAAAATTACAGATTTAGGATCTGATGGATTTTCTTTAGCTTGGCAGGATGGTTCGGGAAATAGTACTAATAGCTTCCAAGATTTAGTAGTGAAGATTCAGACCACAAATGACCCATTATCTTTAGGTACAAATCTGCAAAGTCAGCCACAGGGAGAATTGATTGATTTACGAGGTCTGAAAAAACAAGTTAAAGCTGACTTTGTAGTAAATAGAGAAGCAGCTTTCGACAACTTTGTTGGCTTCTATCAGGCGATTGATGAGAATGGTGGAATTGACACTAATAATGATGGCAAAGCAGATATTCTCCCAGGACAAGCTGGTTATACTCAAGCTGCGATTCGCGGACGTGTTGCGGGAATTGACTTGAGAGTTAGTAACCAAGGTACTGCAACTTACAGTGGCACTTTTCAACCAGGTGCTATCTTCGTGCCATTTATCATTATTAATGGCAGACCTGATGCAGTTATTGATACAAATCCTAACAACGATCCAGCAGTTTACTTTCCTTTCTTAGGTGCTAACCCTGACAAAACCGATCATCTTCGCCTATTAGGTAATAACATCTTTGGCTTTGAGGATTTAACAAATGGTGGCGATCGAGATTTCAACGATGTCGTTGTCAAAATCAATTTGAGTATTGCGTAATACCGTTTGTGTGCTCTACTAATAAGTAGGACTCACGCACAAAAATCCTCAAATTTTTCTTCATCCGTATACTCCGCGATCGCTTGAAAACAACTCCTCCCACACACAACAAAACATGGGAGGAGTTGGCGTCAACATCGCTTATTATTACGGAGCAGGAACCACCACTCGATTGCTGGGAACAATCTGTGGTTGATATGAAAACACCTCTCGTCTACGAGGATCGACAGTCACTTTGATCCACTGTACATCGTTGGTGCCGTTTCCCTGATTGTCACCAAATGTCTCGATACGAGTGAAGTTTTCAAGGCGTCCACCTTGAACATCAAGAAATGGTTTGTCAATACGGTAGTAGTGCGAGTCGCCGTGAATGTAGGCAATTGGTTTATGAAAAGCAATTACGCCACTAAAGGAGTAGATTTTGAGATTGAGAAGTAGATGTTTTATTAATGGCATGAAGTGTATTGTTGTCATCCTTCAGTAGGAGGACGTACTTCCCTAATCGTTTTTCTAGGATGGTGAAAGCCGATTGTTGGCTAAGACAGTCTGGTAACAAAAGAGAAGTCACGCATTCAAACTTATAAACCCTGATTAAATTTAGCTGTCTTTATTTTGAATTGCTATGAGTTTGACAATTAGCTCAACGTAGGAACAAGCAGACTTTCGTTAAGACGGGATTTCCATAAACCAGAATAGTCAACCTATTGCTGACAAAAACTGTTCCAGGATTATTGAGGAGATATTATTCATGGTCAGTCAGTTACAAAAGCTTCCAACAGACGAATCATTAGGCACGCTGGAATCTGTTGCCCAGTTTGATGGTGCTATGCCTACGGGTGTAACGGTATCTCATCAGGGACGCATCTTTGTCAATTTTCCTAAGTGGGGCGATGATGTTGGCTTTACAGTGGCAGAAATCCGAGATGGTCGTCCGGTGGCTTATCCCAATGAGGCAATCAATCGCACGCACCCAGATAACCTTGCCCAAACGCTAATATCTGTGCAAAGTGTTGTGGTTGACCCTAGCGATCGCCTGTGGATTCTCGATACTGGTAGCCCGATGTTCCAACCGACGCACTACGGCGGGCCTAAGCTGGTTTGTGTCGATCTAACAAGCAATCAAGTTATCAAAACGATTCTTTTTCCCCAAGATGTAGCGTTGCCAACAACCTACCTTAACGATGTCCGGTTTGACTTGCGGCGCGGTGCTGAGGGCATGGCGTTCATCACCGATTCTTCAGGTCAAGGCGCGAACGGGATTATTGTCGTGGATTTGGCATCGGGTGAAAGCTGGCGTAAGCTGCACGATCATTATTCCACCAAAGCTGAGGAGCCATCAAGCTTTCTCCCTGTAGTTGAGGGTCGCCCATTCATGGAACGTCAGCCAGATGGCTCAACTAAACCTGTCAAAATGGGGTCAGACGGCATTGCCATTAGTGCAGATGGATCGCGCTTATATTATTGTCCGCTTAGTAGCCGTCGTCTCTACAGTGTTGCAGTTGATGCTTTAGTGGATCGAGCGCTTAACGATCGCGCCGTCGCCGCAACGGTAATTGATGAAGGAGATAAAGGCGGCGGTGCAGATGGACTCGAATCGGATGCAGCTGGATGTATTTATGCGACGAACTACGAACACAATGCGATTTTACGTCGCCATCCTGATGGAGCTTGGGAAACGGTAGTACACGATCCTCGCCTGCTTTGGCCTGATACCCTTTGTGTAGCAACAGACGGTTATCTTTATGTCACAGCCAACCAGTTACACCGTCAAGCACGCTACCAAAAAGGACGCGATTTACGTCAGAAGCCTTATAGCCTCTTCCGCATTCGCATTAATGCTCAACCTGTGCTGCTGCGATGATTTCTTTAATGCAGCTGATGTCGCAAAAGGAAATTCACAATGGCGTTAAATATTAAGGATTTAAGAATTCACAGCCCTGCATTCACTTCTAATGAACATATCCCGAAACAGTATACCAGTGACGGTGAAAACATCTCACCGCCGCTGCAATGGAGTGGACTGCCAGCCGGAACCAAACAACTAGCACTCATCTGCCATGACCCGGATGCGCCTCTGCCACAGGGTTTTACTCACTGGCTGGTCTATGGCATTCCCCCAACAGCGAACCAGATTGCTCAGGGGGATGGTAGTAAATTTACTGAAGGTATGAACAGTGCTAATCAGCCAGGATATACCGGGCCTGCTCCACCAAAAGGGCATGGGCTGCACCATTACTATTTCTGGTTGTATGCCCTAGATGCAGCGCTCGATTTTAAACCAAATATGAACCGCGAGCAACTACTTAATGCGATCGCTGACCATGTGATTGAGCAAGCGCGGTTGGTTGGACTGTATGAACGGTGACATTTATAGAGGAGTGTTTAACCCAGAAGGGGTAAGGATCGTGTATTGGCACTGTCGGATCTGCTGCGGCGATCGCCAATGCTGTTTATCATGCCACAGGTAAACGCATCCGTGAACTGCCCATTACGATTGACACACTGCTTTGAAATAACAGCCAGCTACATGGCATTTGACCGTAAACTGAGGGTGAGTGCGATTGCTGTTACTCAAAGATGAGGGGGGTGTAGAGATGGAAACCGCAGATTTAATTGTCATTGGTAGCGGACAAGGTGGCATTCCTTTCGCCGCAGATTTTGCCAAAGCGGGACATAAAGTTGTGCTGTTTGAACGAGATGCGTTAGGTGGTAGTTGCGTTAACTATGGATGTACTCCTTCCAAAGCGTTTTTAGCCGCTGCCCATGCCGCAGGCCGCGCCCGTCAAGCTGCCAAACTGGGGATTCACACTCAGGTTCAGGTTGACTTTCCTAGAGTGATGGAGCGAGTTCGAGGTATTCGCGATCGCTTTAATCAAGGGGTTAGTCAGCGTTTAGAGGATGCTGGAGTGCAAGTAGTTTGCGCTGAAGCCTCATTCAGTGGAGAACGCATCGTCACAGGCAAAGATGTCACTGTTGAATCACCACTGGTTGTCATCAATACTGGTACATCTTCAGCGATCCCAGATATACCTGGTTTAGCTGGCACTCCCTATCTCACCAATCGCAACTTCTTTGATTTAAAGAAACTACCGCAGCGTTTACTAGTGATTGGTGCAGGTTATATTGGGTTGGAATTGGGACAAGGGTTAGCTCGTTTAGGAAGTGAAACTCATCTCATTGTGCGCGGCGATCGCGTGTTGGCACAAGAAGAAGCAGATGTTAGTCAAACCTTGGCAGAAGCATTACAGCAAGATGGCATTTCTCTGCACTTTCAGGTCAATGTAGAACAAGTTGACTACAACAATAATATATTCACGCTCACCCTGAGTAACGGCGAAATCCTGGAGGGTGAGGCTTTAATGGTGGTAATTGGGCGCAAACCAAACACAGATGCATTGAATGTTGCAGCCGCAGGAGTAGAACTGGATAAAAAAGGCTTTATCAAAATCAACGACCAATTTCAGACAACAACTCCAGGAATTTACGCCATCGGAGATGCTGCTGGACAACCTGCCTTTACCCATGTTTCTTGGGAAGATTATCGTCGCTTGAAAGCTATTTTATGTGGAGAACAACGCACCCGAAGCGATCGCGTTCTCGGTTATGCGGTGTATACGGAACCACAAGTGGGAAGAGTTGGGATGACGCTAGAACAAGCAACCAAGCGGGGTATTAACGCCCGTGCTGTCACCCTACCAGTGGCTCAGATTGCCCGTGGGATTGAATGGGGACATGACTTGGGGTTTTACCGCATGGTAATCGATCGCGATACCGACAAAATCTTAGGCGCAACCCTGGTTGGCTATGAAACAGCAGAATTAGTGCATGTGTTTTTATCGCTGATGGAAATGGATGCAACTTGGCAGGTGTTAGAACAATCAGTGCATATCCACCCGACCTATGGCGAGGCATTACCCAGTCTGGCACGACTCCTGATTGAAGATTGATATGCCTCTTTGCCCAAATCTTTATTCCCAATACGTAAATAGATAATCTTCATGGCTATTTGGATGTGACAGCGATCGCCGGATTGTCAAGCCCCAATTTTAGAAGAGTTTGGTGGTTATGTAGCCGATTCTTTTGAAGGATTGTCCAGAGTCAAAGGTCAAAAGTCCAAGTGTATCCTTGACTCTTGACAACCCAAACAATAAAATGTGCAATTTAGATGTGCATCAGCTTAATTATCTAGGATTATCCAGATTTGCCACATTTTCAGCTATAATTATTGACAATAGGGGTACTTAATTACTCGCAGTGCGAATCCTTGAAAAGCTTGCAGCATATAGATTTGAGATTAATGGTGTCCATTAAATAATTGTTGTCCAATTTAAATAAATATTGTCATCTCTGCAATGAATAGGATTAATCACCAAAACCCTTGCTTATTAAGGGTTTTGCGTTTTTAATTACTTGATTATTCTCTGAATGCTTTTAAATCAAATGATGTCACAAATGCTGTAAGATTTTAAATTAAATGATGACATATTTCTGGAGGTAAGCTTATGCCTAGGAAGCCTACGAAGGAAGCCTTTCCAGCATTGGAGATTAAGGAAGCGGTAAGTAAGGAAGAAGAACAAACAAAATACCTGCTAGTTAACGAAGATTCATCAGATTATGCCAAAAAGGTGGAATTAATAGATGCCATCCGCCAAGCACCTAACAAGGCGGCTCGTAGGGATGCGATCGCAAATGCAGCGAAAGTTCTGGGAAAAAGCACTCGAACTATTAAACGCATGATAGAGAAAGTTGAACAGGTAGGGGTTGCGACTCTAGCTGTTGGCCGCAAGGATAAGGGACAATATCGCATTTCTAAGGATTGGCATGATTTTATTGTGAGCCTTTATGAATGGGGACACAGGGATGGTTCTCGGATTAATCACAATCAGATTTTTGGCTATTTAAAAGCTTTAGCTTCTAAAGGAGAGGAACTAAAAGACAAGAAATATAATGAAAAATTTAAGGGATATTCTCAAGCACGGGAAGACTTAATAGTAGGACAGCATCCTTCTCATGTCACTGTTTATAAAATAATAAATTGTTATCTTGAAGAAAAAAATAAGAGAGTACGTCATCCTGGCTCGCCCATAGAAGGGCAAATTATTCAAACAACTGAAGGTATTTTAGAAATCACACACAGCAACCACATTTGGCAAATAGACCATACAAAATTAGATATTTTGTTGGTTGATGAGGAATTTAGAAAAGTTATTGGTCGTGCATACATCACCTTGGTAATGGATAGCTACTCTGGTTGTGTTACAGGTTTTCATCTTGGTTTGGAACCTGCTGGCTCACATGAAGTTGCTTTGGCTCTGCGTCATGCAATTCTACCAAAGCACTACGAAACAGACTATGAGCTTCAAGAAACATGGGAGATTTATGGAATTCCTGAATATGTAGTGACAGACCGTGCAAAGGAATTTAAGTCAGAACATTTAAAACAAATTTCACTACAATTAGATTTTGTACGACGTTTGCGTGCTTTTCCCCAAGCAGGTGGCTTAATTGAGTCGATATTTGACAAAATTAATAAAGAAATTTTGTCATTATATGGTGGATACACTGGTTCCAGTATTGAAGAACGTCCTCCAGAAGCGGAAAGAACTGCCTGTTTGACATTGGATGATTTAGAAAAAATATTGGTGAGATATTTTGTAGACCACTATAATCACCACAATTATCCAAGGGTAAAAAATCAAAAACGAATTGAGAGATGGAAATCAGGATTTTTACTAGAAGAACCTGAAATTATCAATGAACGTGAACTAGACATTTGTTTAATGAAAGTTGCGATACGCAATGTAGAAAAATATGGTTCTGTCAACTTTCAGGGTTGGGTATACCAAGGAGACTGCTTGTTAAATTATGAAGGGAAGCAAGTTTCTTTGAGATATGACAAGCGAAATATTACAAGTATTCTTGCTTATAGTCGCCCTATTAACGGTGAGCCAGGAGAGTATCTTGGTGTTATACAAGCTAGAGATTGCGAAAGAGAAAGGATGTCTCTAGGTGAATTAAATTATATAAAGAAAAAATTGCGTGATGAGGGTAAAGAAGTTGATAACTCTTCTATTTTGAACGAGCGGTTGTCTAGATTCGAGGATGTTGAACAAAGCCGCAAGGAGAGACGCAGACACCTTCGGAAAAAAGCTCAACAGAAACATGAGGTTAAGTCAAACAAATCAACAGTAGTCGAATTATTTCCCGAAAATGTAACAGTACAGGAAATAACAAACTCACCAGAAAATTTAACATCAGCTTTTGATGTAGATTCACAAAATATTGTAAATTCAATAGATAAGCAAGTTACGCAGAGTAAACCTGATACCAATCAAACAGCTAAAGGTAGACGAAGACCTAGAGTAGGTGTGCAAGATTGGAACCAATTTATGAAGGACAATTGGTAATTGCCATGTCGGAGACAAACTTAGCCCATGCCAATCTAGAATTTCAGAAGTCGTTTGATGCGCGTTTGCAATCTGCTGAGGAACTACGGCGATCGCCCCAAGCACAAGCTGAGGTTGAAAGGATTGGCAAAGCTAACACTTACCTTCCCCTAGATCGTGATACTGAATTATTTGACTGGCTGGATGATCAGCGTGATGCAAAACTTTGTGGTTATGTTACCTCCGCTACGGGTTCTGGCTTATTAAAAGCTTGTCAATTGTACAGGACGCAGTACGTAAAGCGAAGAGGAACGTTGTTGGAAGTTCCAGCAACTGTAATTTACGCCGAAATAGAGCAGCATGGAGGGCCAACGGATTTGTACTGCTCTATTTTGGAAGAAATTGGTCATCCGCTCGCTCATGTTGGTACATTGCGAGATTTGCGATCGCGTGCATGGGGAACTGTTAAAGGATACGGTGTAAAAATACTCATTATTGGTAACGCGGACTACTTAACATTGGAAGCTTTTAATGAGCTAATTGATGTTTTTACAAAAATGCGAATCCCCGTTATCTTAGTTGGCACTTACTATTTAGGCGAAAATATTCTTGAACGGAAAAGTCTCCCATACGTGCGCGTTCATGACTCGTTTTTAGAGTCATACGAATTTCCTAATTTAAATGAGGAAGAAGTAATTGAGGTAGTAAACGATTGGGAAGAAAAATTTTTGCCAGATAATCGTCGATTAAATCTTACTCAAATTGATAGTGTAGTTTCTTATTTGCGACTAAAATCTGGAGGTTTGATTGAGCCTTTGTATGATTTGCTTCGTAAGATTGCAATACTAAAAATAGATGAGCAAGATTTTGAACTGAATCAATATAATTTGACGAAACGGTTCGGCAGGCGTAAAGAACCAAAAGTTAAATTTAAACGTAAAAGCTGAATTAGCTTATTTGCTTTTAGATTCAAGTTTTAGTATAAGTTCTGAACCTTAAATTATGGAGCCAGAAGCTGTTCAAAATCCACCTTGGTATATTGAACCTAAGGAAGGGGAGAGTATTAGCCACTATTTTGGTCGATTTAGACGACACGAAGCTGTTTGTGTCTCGTCGCCTGGAACTTTAAGTAAAGCCGCAGGAATTGGCCCAGTCTTAGCAAGATGGGAGAAATTTCGGTTTAATCCGTTTCCTAGTCAAAAGGAATTAGAAGCTATGGGCAAAATAATTGGCTTGGATGCAGACCGAATTGCTCAAATGCTCCCACCGAAGGGTGAAAAAATGAAACTGGAGCCAATCCGCTTGTGTGCTGTGTGTTATGCAGAGCAAGCATATCATCGATTGGAGTGGCAGTTTCAATCAACAGTGGGTTGCGATCGCCACAAGTTACGTCTACTTTCAGAATGTCCTTTTTGCAAAGAGCGTTTTGCTATCCCTGCTTTGTGGGAACAAGGAGAATGTAACAAATGCCATGCACCTTTTATAACTATGAAAAAGCGGCAAAAAGCATACTAAGTAAGTATATGCTCCGCTTCGAGATGTGCCCATAGCCTTTGGTTACCTGCGTGCAGAATGCCAGCAGATGTAACATATATGCCGCATTTCACAGGTGTATTCGAGTGGGCTGAAGGAATCGGTGCAGAAGTTTTTGGAATCGTTGGGGAAGCTGAAGCGGGCTTATTTGACGAATTTGGAAGAAAAGGTGTTGAGAGTGCTGGAGTTTGAAATCATAGTTTAGACCCTTAATCGTATTAAATTTATTCTCGATTACCAAATAGTAAGTAATTATTTTCAGAATGAGAATTGCTGTATAGTTTGAGGTATGCCAGATTATACTCTCAAGAGTTGCTCTATGATTGCTCTACCTGGTATTGCCATCCAAGACAAGATATACGAAAGTCCTAATTCTCTGGTTTATCGAGGCATTAGAAAGGATGGAGTAGCGGTCGTAGTAAAAATGCTAAAGCTTGATTATCCCTCACCTCAAGAACTCACCCGCTACAGACAGGAATATAAAATTACCCGTTCCCTTAACTTGGAAGGAGTGATTAAGGCATACAGCCAGCAGGATTATCAACGTACTCTGGTGATTCTCTTAGAAGATTTTGGGGCAGAGTCCCTAGAGAAATGGATGCACAAGCGCCCAGATGTCTTCTGCCCGATGCCTTTATCAACTTTTCTCCGTATTGCGATCGCTCTCACCAAAATTCTAGGCAGAATCCATGCAGCCAATGTCATTCATAAAGATATCAACCCTGGAAACATAGTCCTCAATCTAGATACTGGCGTTATCAAAATTATTGACTTTGGAATTGCCACCCAATTTAACCGCACGAATCCGACTTTCAAAAACCCTCATGTATTAGAAGGGACACTTGCATACTTATCTCCAGAGCAAACAGGGCGGATGAACCGTTTGCTCGATTACCGGACTGATTTCTACTCGTTGGGCGTGACATTCTACGAACTGCTCACCGGACAACTACCATTTCCCACCACAGACGTGCTGGAGCTACTCCATTGTCATATAGCCAAACATCCAATTGCGCCTCATGAAATAAATACAACGATTCCCAAGCCAGTATCAGATATCATTCTCAAACTGATGGCGAAAAATGCTGAAAATCGCTATCAAAGTGCCTGGGGCATCAAAGCGGATTTAGAAATCTGTGGTGAACAATTAGCAGAAATCGGTCAAATCTCTAGCATTCAATTGGGACTTCAAGACGTTTGCGATCGCTTTCAAATTCCCCAAAAACTGTATGGACGGGATAAGGAAGTTGCAATGTTACTGGCGGTGTTCGAGCGTGTAGCGTGTCCAGAGTTAAATCCCGTTGCTGCTTCACCAAACAATTCACAAACAACTTCCCAAACCCAACAAACGGGCAACCCAAAATTCCAAGTTGAAATGATGTTGGTATCTGGCTACGCTGGTATTGGCAAATCAGCGTTAGTGCAGGAAATTTATAAACCAATCACTCAAAAGCGTGGCTATTTTATTTCTGGTAAATTCGATCAATTTCAGCGCAATATTCCCTACAGTGCGATCGCGGTTGCCCTGCAAAAATTGGTACGGCAATTGCTTAGTGAGCCAGACGAGTATGTGCAACAGTGGCGATCGCGCCTGCTAACGGCTCTGGGAAGCAACGGACAAATCATCATTGATGTCATCCCGGAAGTTGAGTTAATTATTGGCAAGCAGCCACCTGTACCGGAAGTTGGAGCAACTGAAGCTCAAAATCGCTTTCATCGGATTTTTGGACAATTTGTGCGAGTGTTTTGTTCAAAAGAACATCCCCTAGCGATATTCTTAGATGATTTGCAATGGATAGACTCAGCAACGCTGAATTTAATTGAGTTGATGCTGCTGGATGAGCAAGCCGAATCACTATTTTTGATTGGAGCTTATCGAGATAATGAAGTCAAGCCAACGCATCCATTAGCATTAATGCTAGAGAGGCTGCGAAAACAAGGGGTAGTACTTCAGGAAATTATTTTAGCACCCTTAACGCTGGGTCCGTTAAATCAGTTGATTGCCGAGACGCTGCATCGGAATGCAGACATCGTTCATCCCTTAGCTGAGTTAGTTTTGCGTAAAACCGAGGGCAATCCGTTCTTTGTCAATGAATTTTTGAGAATGCTGTATAGCGAAAATTTATTGACCTTTGATGTTGAACATTTAAGCTGGCAGTGGAACATAGCTCAGATCCAAGCCCAAGATATCACTAATAATGTTGTGGAGTTGATGCTTCACAAGTTGAAGAAACTGCCAGAGAATACACAGCAAATTCTCCATTTAGCTGCTTGCATCGGCGCTGAATTTAATTTAGATACTCTATCGATTGTTTGCGATAAACCACCTGAAACGGTTTTTCAAGATTTACTAGCAGCCATACAAGTTGGATTAATTGAACCACTATCTGAATTAGATGAAAACTTGTTAATTCAAGAGTATAAGTTCTTGCACGATCGCGTCCAGCAAGCTGCTTATGCCCTAATCGATGAATCGCACAAACAGGCGGTTCATCTGCAAATCGGTCGCAATCTGCTGGAAAAAACGCTGCCAGAGGAGTTATCAGAGCGGCTGTTTGCAATTGTGGATCATCTCAATTTAGCGATCGCTCTCGTCTTTGGGCAGGAACGAAACAGCATTGCCAAACTCAACTTAATGGCAGCCCAAAAAGCCAAAGCGGCTACTGCCTATAGTGCAGCTTTGAAGTATGCGATCGCAGGCATCGAGTCACTCGCAACCGATAGTTGGCAGCAGCAGTACGATCTCAGTTTGGTTCTCCATGAAGAAGCTGCTGAGACTGCCTATCTATCTGGTGACTTTCTGGCAATGGAGCAATGGGTTGCTATTGTTCTGCAAGCAGCCAGAACCATTTTAGATGAAGTGAAAGTTCATGAGGTCACAATCAAAACCCATGTAGCACAAACTCACAAGTTAGACGCAATTAAAGTCGGATTGCAAGTGTTGGCAAAACTAGGGCTGAACCTGCCAGAATCACCCACAGAATTGCAGATTCAACAAGCACTAAAAGAAACAGGAGCAGTTCTGCAAGGAAGGAATATTCAAGATTTAGTGCATTTACCTTTAATGACAGATGCCAGTAAATTGGCAGCCATGCGGATTATTTCAAATATCGCTTCTCCTGCCTTTCAGGCTGCACCTGCACTGTTTTGGCTGATGGCGTGCGAGCAAGTCAAGTTATCGATTCAATATGGCAATGCACCCACCTCTGCGGTTGCCTATTCTTGTTATGGAGTCGTGATCACCGCAGCAACTCAGGATGTAGAGAAAGCTCATCAGTTTGGTCAACTCGCCCTCAACCTTGTGGAACGACTGAATGCCCAAGAACTTAAAAGCAAAACCTTTCTCATTGTTGCGGAAGGCATCAGCTTTGGAAAATCCCATTTTAGGGAGATTGTATCGCTATTGCAGGAAAGTTACTCTAGCGGAGTAGAAACTGGAGATTTCGGATTTGCAGGTTTAGCGGCTTACCAAAAATGTGAGTATTTATATTTCAGTGGATTAGAACTGACAGAATTAGAACAGGAGATGGAGAATTACAGCCATGCGATCGCCCAATTGAAGCAGGAAACTTGCTTAAATTACCATCAAATCTTTTGGCAGGCAGTGCTTAACTTACAAGGACAGGTTAATAACCCCTGCTGTTTACAAGGCGTTGCTTACAACGAGCAACAGGGATTGAATCGCTATTTAGCAAACAATGATTCTCTGGGATTTCAATATTTCTATATCAACAAGCTGATCCTCTGCTATCTAT
Organism: Calothrix sp. NIES-2098; assembly: GCF_963875125.1. Taxonomy (NCBI): domain Bacteria; kingdom Bacillati; phylum Cyanobacteriota; class Cyanophyceae; order Nostocales; family Calotrichaceae; genus Calothrix; species Calothrix sp. NIES-2098. The sequence continues at coordinate 3,769,276 of NZ_CAWNKJ010000001.1, read as the reverse complement.
TTGGGCAGTTTAGTCAAGCGTTAGAAAGTGCAAATGCGGCTGAAGGGTATCTCAAAGGTGCGCCAGGGCAAGTAACGATGCCGCTGTTCTGCTTTTACGACTCTTTGGTGCGACTAGCACTTTATTCATCTGTTCCGGATTCAGAACAAAAAGTATTTTTGCTTAACGCGAGCAGCAACCAGGAAAAAATGCACAAATGGGCGCGTTATGCGCCTATGAATTTTCTGCATAAATATCATTTAGTCGAGGCAGAAAAAGCGCGAGTTTTAGGTCAGTTGCTTGAGGCAGAAAAATTCTACGAACAAGCGATTGCTGGAGCTAGAGAAAACGCATATATTCAGGAAGAAGCGTTAGCTTACGAATTAGCTGCTAAACATTATCTGGCGCGAGGTTTGGAAAAATTTGCCCAGATATATATGAAGGAAGCTCACTACTGCTATGAACGGTGGGGTGCAACGGCAAAGTCCAGGAATTTAGAGGCTGATTATCCTCAGTTTTTTCCTCAATCAACAAGTGTGAGTTCCATACCAATCCAAACTGCTGCTGGAACTACCTCTAATACCTCTCATGTTGCTCTCGATTTAGCAACAATAATGAAAGCATCCCAAGCGATTTCCAGTGAGATTGAACTGGAACAACTGCTCCACACCTTAATGCAGATCCTCATTGAGAATGCTGGAGCGCAAACCGGATGTCTGCTTTTAGAAAACGCAGGAGAATGGACAATCGAAGCGACCTGTGAACTCATTGAGGGCGCACAGACCTGTGCAACCCAAGTACTGCAATCAACTCCGATCGCCAATCGTTTACCTGAATCGATTGTTCATTATGTGATTCGGACTCATGAGTCGGTCATTCTCAATGATGCTACTCGTGAAGGTAATTTTATCAATGATCCTTATATTCAACACCACCAGACTCAATCAGTCTTTTGTTTACCACTGCTCAATCAAAGCAAGCTCATCGGTGTGTTGTATCTAGAAAATCAGCTGGCAACTGGGGCATTTACACCGGAGCGAGCGCAAATTCTCAGCCTACTTTCTACACAGGCAGCGATCGCAATTGAAAATGCCAAACTCTATGCAAAGCTTCGGGCAAGCGAAAGCAGGATGACTCAATTTCTAGAAGCAGTTCCGGTGGGCGTTGGCATCGTCAATGCAGAGGGTCGCCCTTATTACGCCAATCAACGAGGCATTCAACTCATGGGTAAAGGGATCGATCCTGCTGTGCCGCCGGAGCAAATCTCAGAGGCTTATCAATTTTATGTGACGGGAACGGAGCGAATCTATCCCACTGAAAAATTGCCAGCCATCCGGGCGTTGAGCGGCGAACGCACCACCGTTGATGATATGGAAATTCGCCAAAATAACGCAATAATTCCAGTTGAGGTTTGGGGTACTCCAGTCTTTGACGAACAGGGCAAAGTAGCTTATGCGATTGTAGCTTTTCAAGATATCACCGAGCGCAAACAAACCCAGAAACTTCTAGCCGACTACAACCAAACCTTAGAACAGCAAATTACTGAGCGGACTTTGCTCCTTTGGCAGGAGATTGAAGAGCGTCAACGAGTAGAGAATGCCTTGCGACAAAGTGAAGAGCAACGCAGGCTGACGATGGATCTCACGCACATCGGTAGTGGCAACTGGAATATCACGGAGAACAAAGTAGATTGGAACGACAATTTTGCTCGATTGCTGGGGTTAGTTCCTAGTGAGGTTGAGAGCAGCTATCAGGCATGGCGCGATCGCGTTCATCCAGAAGACGTTCATCGGGTTGAACAAGCTATTACAACATCTCTAGCAACTCATACTGATTTTGAAGCTGAATATCGAGTTATTCATCCAGATGGCAGTATTCACTGGCTGGTAGGTCGAGGTCGAGGCATTTATAACGCGGCCGGACAGCCTGTGCAGATGCTAGGAATAATTCTTGACATTACCGAACAGCGAAATGCTGCACTGCGCGAACGCGAACGATCTGAACAAGCTTCTATTCTGGAAGAACGCAACCGAATGGCGCGAGAAATTCATGATACACTAGCTCAATCCTTCACGGGTATTTTACTTCAGGTTAGAGCAGCAACACAAGTGTTGGCGGGCGACCTAGAAGCAACCCAAGCACATCTGGAAATGATTGAGGAACTAGCACGCGCTGGGCTGGCTGGGGCACGACGCTCCGTATCAGCACTCCGTCCGCGGCTGCTAGAAGAAGGTAATTTAGAGAGTGCCCTGCATCGTATTGTGGCTCAAATGCGATCAACGACCAACACGGCTGTGATTTGCAAAACTCAGGGTACAGCCTATTCCCTAGCAACCGAAGTGGAGAATAACTTACTCAGAATTGGGCAGGAAGCATTAACGAATGCGATTAAATACGCTGATGCTGGCGAAATTCGGGTTGAGTTAGCGTACAACGAGACACAGTGTATCTTACGGGTTAAAGACGATGGTAGGGGCTTTGGAGTCGGTAGCATTCCTTTAAGCGGTGGGTTTGGCTTATTAGGAATGAGCGAACGGGCAGAGCGCATTGGCGCACAACTAATGATTCAAAGCCAACCGGGTCAAGGAACAGAAATTATTGTCACTATCAATCGAAAGTGAGAATTACAATGAGCCAATCCTCTAAGATTAGGGTGCTAATTGTTGATGACCATGCCATAGTCAGAAAGGGTCTAGCAACCATCATTAACCGCGATCCAGAAATGACAGCGATCGCTCAAGCTGAAGATGGGCAGCAGGCGATCGAGGCATTTCGAGAATACCAGCCTGATGTTACACTAATGGATTTACGAATGCCCAAAATGGGAGGTGTTGAAGCCATAATGGCGATTTGTGCTGAATTTAAGCAGGCTCGGATCGCGGTACTCACAACCTACGATGGCGATGAAGATATCTATCGCGGCTTGCAGGCGGGTGCTCAAGGCTATCTGCTTAAGGATGCTAAAGTTGGCGAGCTTATGAATGCGATTCGCGCCATTCATCATGGTCAGAAATACATTCCGCCAGAAGTGGGCGCAAAATTATTGCAGCGAATCAGCAATCCAGAACTGAGCGAACGAGAGTTGGAAGTGTTGCGTTTGATGGCACAAGGAATGGGTAATCAAGAAATTGGGACTGCTTTGATTATTGGTGAAAGTACAGTCAAATCCCATGTAAATCGGATTTTGAGCAAACTGGGCGTGAGCGATCGCACACAAGCCGTGATTACTGCTGTTAAGCGTGGAATTGTCAATTTATAAGCTGTACTAAAGTAGGTATCCAAATTCCAACTTTAGTTGGAGACAACCTTCCACTGCGAGATGGACGGTTTCATCCATCACTCGATTGTACAAAAATGTCAACCCAGAGTGGACGACAAGAAAGGCTCAATTGTCTATATTAAATCCATAGCAACGTTAGCGCAGTTGGGTTGTAAGGCTGAAGTTTGCTTAATACAAACCGAAACATGACTGACGACTCTGATAATTATATTTCTTTATTTGTTCTGCCTTCAACCCAGGATCATATTCAAGGTGTACTGAATGCTGCTGTAGTATTCGTCATGTATGGAGATTATGAATGTTTTCAAAGTGCCAATGTCTATCGATTGATTAAAGTTGCTCAACAGCAATTGCAGGTTTCGTTTGGAGAAAACAATTTAGGTTTTATCTTCCGTCATTTTCCTCAGGTACAGATTCATCCACATGCTAAACGAGCAGCAGAAGCCGCCGAAGCAGCAGCGGCTCAAGGGCAGTTTTGGCAAATGCATGAGATGTTGTTCATTCATCAACAAGAGTTAGAGAATGGCTATCTAGTAGAGTACGCCAATCGTTTAGGACTTGATATTTCTCAATTTTTGCAGGATTTATCCAGAGGAACGTATGTCGATCGGATCAATGCAGATATCGAAGGTGGACTGCGAAGTGGAGTCGAGGCTGCACCGGCTTTGTTTATTAATGGAATTCGCTATCTTAATTGCTGGACTGTTGAGCAGATAATGGCAGCCATTGTTGCTGCAAATGATTAAGGTTTTTGATGCTTATCCCAACAAGTATTTTAGCCGGGAGTATTTCATAACTTCTATACGGACGACAACAACCAGAGATTTCAGCAATTTAGCAAGAATACAGAGGCGATCGCAATGATAGTTTTTACAAAGAAAAAAGTTCAAAATTTGTTGCTGTGGTTACTTGCATTTGGTGTTGTCGTTGGGATATTAATGCATCCAACATCAGCTATTTCAAAACAAGTACCTCAAGCGTCCGGCTCTAAACCTGCGATCGTTCTCGTTCATGGGGCTTTTGCTGACGGTACATCATGGCAACACGTTATTCCATTGTTGGAGCAGGATGGCTACAGGGTGACTGCTGTGCAGATTCCCCTCACCTCGCTTGCTGATGATGTCGCAACGACAAAACGGGTGATTGACAATCAAAAAGGTTCCGTTGTTTTGGTCGGGCATTCCTATGGTGGCAATGTAATCACAGGTGCGGCTGCTAACAATCCACAGGTGAAAGCTCTGGTTTATGTCAATGCTTTCGCACCGGATGTCGGTGAAAAGACGAGTGATTTGAATAAAAAGTACGCAGCACCTCCGATTAGTACGGCAATTGTATCTGATGCGGCAAACTTTCTTTATATTGATCGCGGGAAGTTTCACGAATTTTTTGCCCAGGACGTATCGAAGGCTGAAGCGCGAGTGATGGCAGCAACCCAAAAGCCCATCGACAGCGCAGCCTTTGAGCAATCAGTGAATGACATCGCTTGGAAAACGATTCCTTCTTGGTTTATCGTGACTCAAAGCGATCGCGCCATCAACCCCGAACTTCAACGATTTATGGCTAAACGGATTGGTGCTAAGACAACAGAAGTTAACTCCAGTCATGTTCCTTTTATCTCTCATCCAAAAGAAGTTACTAAAGTGATTGAAGCAGCAAGCACGGCTGTGAAGTAATCCCAATTTAACGATTTGTTAGTGAGCCAAGTCCTGCAAACCAATGAGACGCAAGTTTAGTTTCTGGCAGAACATTTGGTAGATACACCATTGGTAAACAGTTAAATTCAGCAGATCGGGTATTGTAAATGAATAACTAACAGTATTTTAGCGATCGCTCTTTAAATCAGTTCATTCTTAGCTCCATTTATCCATTGTAGATAACAGAGGAAGAGAACTTTATGACTAATTATGACTACATTGTAATTGGTGCAGGTTCGGCTGGTTGTGTGGTTGCCAATCGTCTAACCGAAGACTGTAACACAACCGTGTTACTCCTCGAAGCGGGCAACCCAGCTACAAAACCAGAAATTCAAATTCCGGCGCAATGCTTTAGCCTAATAGGCTCTGAAGTTGATTGGAGTTACGTTTCTGAGCCGGAACCCTACCTGAACGATCGCACAATGCTTTGCTCCCGTGGCAAAGTCTTGGGGGGCAGCAGTTCGATTAATTTCATGCTGTATGTCCGGGGCAATTCTCACGATTACGATCGCTGGCAGTCGTTGGGAAATTCCGGTTGGAGTTATCAAGATGTTTTGCCCTACTTTAAGAAATCGGAGCACCAGCAGCGAGGCGCATCAGAATTTCACGGGGTTGGTGGGGAGTTGAGCGTTACCGATGTGATGTCCCCTGCTGTCGTTTCCCAACGCTTTGTCGATGCCTGTGTGGCAATGGGCTATGACTATAATCCTGATTTCAACGGAGCGCAGCAAGAAGGGGCAGGCCCCTATCAGTTAACCGTCAAGGATGGTAAACGGCACAGTGCTGCGGCTGCCTTTCTCCTGCCCATTCTCCATCGTCCCAATTTGACTGTAACGACAGGGGCATTGGTAACGCGATTGCTGTTTGAGGGCACTCGCACCGTCGGAGTGGAGTATCTGCATGAGGGTACGCTGCATCAGGTTAGCGTCAACCAGGAAGTGATTTTAAGTGCAGGTGCATTTGATTCACCCAAGTTGCTGATGCTTTCTGGCATTGGAGATGCGCACCATTTGCAAGCAATGAAAATTCCTGTCGTTGCTGATTTACCGGGGGTTGGTCAAAACCTTCAGGATCACATTTTCACTGTTGTGGTTCAGGAAGCTATTCAAGATGTACACCCTGCTATCACCAGTAGTGTCGCTGACGCCGGATTAATTTTGCATAGCGATGGCAATCTGGACGTTGCACCAGATTTACAATTCTTCTTCGGCCCCGTTCAACTCTTATCACCGGGTTATACCCCCGCTAATTTTGGATTTACGGGTGCAGTCTCTTTAACACGTCTGCAAAACATTGGCAGCGTCAGTTTGCAGTCAACGAATCCCAAAGACCCACCCATCATGCAGATGAACTATCTGCAACATCAAGCCGATGTGCAAAAGCTGATTGAGGGGATTAAATTGATGCGTCAATTGTTTCAGAGCCATGCCTTCGATGAGTTTCGTGGCAAGGAAATCGCTCCGGGGGCTGATATTCAGAGCGATGCAGCACTTGAAGCTTATATTCAGAACACTTGCAGCACTGTGTGGCATCCGGTTGGCACCTGCAAAATGGGAATTGATTCAATGGCGGTAGTAGACCCCGAACTACGGGTATATGGAATTGAGGGATTACGTGTCGTTGATGCATCAATTATGCCAACAATCACTACAGGAAATACGAACGCACCGACCATCATGATCGGTGAGAAGGCGGCGGATTTAATTAAAGCAACTCGCACTCAACAACCGTTGATGACCAAATACAACGTGCAAAATCCAGCCCAGTTAGGATTTCTAGCAGTCGGCGATTCTGATTGGTGAGAATGTTCTTACTCTCCGCATCTCCCCTTCTTTGCGTCAATCCCCCAAAGACTGGATGCCCCCCTTGCGGAACAATGGACAGAACCAGCACAGGAGATTTCTATGCCTCAATATGACTACATTGTAATTGGTGCAGGCTCGGCAGGCTGCGTGGTCGCTAACCGTCTGACGCAAGACAGTGACACAACTGTGTTATTACTCGAAGCGGGTAACCCAGATACGAAACCAGAAATTCACATTCCGTCCCAATGCGTTAGTCTACAAGGCTCTGAGGTGGACTGGGCATATTTCTCTGAACCCGAACCCTACCTGAAGGGTCGCAAAATCTTTTGTCCCCGTGGCAAAGTTCTGGGGGGCAGCAGTTCGATTAATTTCATGGTTTATATGCGGGGCAATCCTCACGATTATGACCACTGGCAGAAATTAGGCAATCCCGGTTGGAGTTACCAGGATGTCTTGCCCTACTTCAAGAAATCGGAACACTCCTCACGAGGCGCGTCAGAATTTCACGGGGTTGATGGAGAGTTGAGCGTCACCGATCTGATTGCGCCTGCTGTGATATCCCAACGCTTTGTAGACGCAGCAGTGACACTAGGATATGACCACAATCCCGATTTTAACGGTACACAGCAAGAAGGAGCAGGCCCCTATCAGTTGACGGTTAAGGATGGTAAGCGGCACAGTACTGCGACTGCCTTCCTTGTACCCATTCTCCAGCGTTCCAATTTAACTGTAACGACCGGAGCATTGGTAACTCGATTGTTGTTTGAGGGCACCCGCACCGTTGGGGTGGAATACCTGCATGAGGGTATACTACACCAAGTCAGGGTCAACTCCGAAGTGATTTTAAGTGCTGGCGCGTTCGATTCGCCCAAGCTGCTGATGCTTTCCGGCATTGGGGATGCACAACACCTGCAAGCGATGGGCATTGAGGTAGTGGCTGATTTGCCTGGAGTTGGTCAAAACCTCCAAGACCACCCTGCCGTGTCCGTGGCATACGAGGCAACTCAGGATTTACACGCGGCAAGCACCAGTAGTGTTGGTGAAGCTGGCTTGTTTATGCATACCGATGGGAATCAGGAGATTGCGCCAGATTTACAGTTTCTCTTCGCTCCGGTTGTATTAGCACCGCCTGGTTATGTCCACTCTGGTTTAGGATTCGTAGGTTTCGTTTGTTTGACTCATCCTCAAAACATTGGCAGTGTCAGTTTGCGTTCTCCCGACCCCAAAGACACACCGATGATTCAAATGAACTTGCTCCAAAGTGAAGCTGATGTGCAAAAGCTCGTTGTCGGAATTAAATTACTCCGTAACTTGTTCGGTACAAGTGCTTTTGATGAGTTTCGCGGTGAGGAAATCACTCCCGGTGCTGACAAGCAGAGCGATGCAGCGCTAGAAGCTTACGTCCGGGAAACTTGTAGTACAGTGTGGCATCCGATCGGCACTTGCAAAATGGGTACTGACCCAATGGCAGTTGTAGACCCCAAACTGCGGGTATATGGGGTTGAGGGATTGCGGGTCGTGGATGCCTCCATCATGCCCACGCTCACCACAGGAAATACGAACGCACCGACCATCATGATCGGTGAGAAGGCCGCAGATTTAATTAAAGTGGAGCGTACCACACAAAGCATTGCCAATCAACTTAATTTCCAAGTTCAATTGCATCTCTAGCGAAATTGGCGACAAAATCCTGGGTCTACCTGGAGATTTCCCTTAGAGGACGTTATGAACTTCTATAGAACCTAGTCTAAAAGCGAAATTCAGCCCTCGTTGCGATTTTCGAGGAATGGTTGGATCTGGCTTACAGAGCCGATGATTTTCAGAGTTTATAACACGCTCTATACCGCTTGAAAACTGATCTATCACTTAAAAGGAACTTAAAACTATGACTTCACAAACAGCTCAAACCACCACTACTGCTGACGAGTCGGTAATCCGTGCTTTCCCTCGCCAGATGGTTGATGGTTGGAATCAAGGTAGCGGCGAAGGCTTTGCTGCTCCGTTCAGCGAAACTGCTGATTTCATCACGTTCGAGGGCACACATCTCAAGGGTCGAAAAGAAATCGCTGCATTTCATCAGCAAGCGTTCGACACGGTTGTCAAAGGAACACGCTTGGAGGGTGAGGTGGATTTTGTCCGCTTCGTGAACTCGCAACTCGCGCTCATGCTTGTAGTTATCAGGGTAATACTGCCCGGACAAACCGAAGCTTCACCGTCACGAGATTCCCTGCCGCTATACGTCGTAACGAAAAGCGACGAAGGTTGGCAGATCGAAGGGTTACTCAATACCCGGAAGTTAACGCTAGAACGTCAATTCTTCTTAGACGACTTTGACTCACTGAGCGCAGAGGCTCAACGTCAAGTGACCGACCTCGTTGCAGGTCTCAAGCAGCGTCATTAAGCAGATCAATCAAAGGAGATGTAAGGAATGGTACTAAGTTAAGATACAGCCCTTGCCCCAACTGGTTAAGAGCCTCCAGGCTCTTAACGAGGATACAATAAATCCTTGGGCTTTTCTTAGTGCCATTCGGGTCAAACCAATGGACTGTTGAAGGCGATCGCAGATACTCACTGTTGTCTCATGCAGCAGGTGAAATTATTTCGACGGTGCAAATGGTAATGCAAGCTCAGATGCCCTATACCGTTTTGCGCGATCGCGTTTTAACTCATCCAACAATGACTGAAGGGTTAAATCTGCTATTCTCAAAGCTGTGATGCAACAGAACCGATAACACTTCAATGGTTCATACAAATCCAAAATCCCTATTAAATTAACCTATGAAAAAACTAGAAGGAAAAATCGCCCTTGTCACGGGTGGCAACAGTGGGATCGGTCTTGCCACAGCCAAAGAGTTTGTTGCTGAAGGAGCCTATGTCTACATCACGGGTCGTCGCCAAGTCGAACTGGATGCTGCTGTAGAAGCCATTGGTAAAAATGTTACGGCTGTGCAAAGCGATGTTTCTAATCTGGCAGACCTAGATCGTCTGTTTACTACCATTAAGCAAGAGCAAGGACACCTCGATATTATCTTCGCTAATGCTGGCGTTGGACAAATTGCGCCACTTGGAGCAATCACTGAGGAACACTTTGACAAAACATTCAACGTAAACGTTAAAGGTTTGCTGTTCACCGTACAAAAGGCGCTGCCACTGTTGCCAGAGGGCGCTTCTATTATCCTGAATGCTTCGATTACTTCTATAAAAGGTACGCCAGCTTTCAGTGTTTACAGCGCCACCAAAGCCGCCGTGAGATCGTTTGCTCGGAATTGGATACTCGATCTCAGAGAACGCAAGATCCGAGTGAATGCCATTAGCCCTGGTGTGGTTCCGACTCCTGGTTACGATCATTTGGGACTGAATGACCAGCAGTTGCAAGAATTCGTGGACAGCCAAGCCAGCACCATCCCACTGGGGCGAGTCGGCAAACCCGATGAGATTGCCAAAGCCGTTGTCTTTCTTGCTTCAGATGACAGCAGCTTTGTGAACGGCATTGAGTTGTTTGTTGATGGCGGTATGGCACAGATTTAAAGTCCAAAAGGAGTTAAAGATGAAGCTGATCTCTGTTAATGTCGGGTTGCCGCGTGAAGTGACCTGGAAAGGAAAAGCCGTCCGCACTGGAATTTTCAAAGAGCCAGTGAATGCGAGAGTAATGGTGCGTGAACTCAATTTAGATGGCGATCGCCAAGCGGATCTCACCGTTCATGGCGGAGTTGACAAAGCTGTATATGTCTATCCTTTTGAGCATTATGATTACTGGCAAAGCCAATTGCCTGACACAGAGTTAACATTTGGGATCTTTGGTGAAAATTTCACAGTCTCAGGATTGAGAGAAGAAGAATTGAACATTGGGGATCGCTTCAAAATCGGCAGTGTGGAACTAATGGTGACTCAACCTCGCTTACCCTGTTACAAACTAGCGATTCGCTTTGGGCGATCGGATATGGTGAAACGATTTCTCACCAGTCGTCGCACTGGATTTTACTTTCGGGTTTTGCAAGAGGGCGAAGTGGTCGCTGGAGACACTTTAGAGTTAATCAGTCGAGATACCAACAATATTACAGTTGCTGATATCACTCAGCTTTATGTTCGTGAGCAAAACAATCCAGAGTTACTGCATCGTGCTGCTCAACTTGAAGCCTTACCGGAAAGCTGGCGAGACTACTTTCAGGAGCAGATTCGTCGTTCGGATGTGAGATAGCTCAACCTGTTGTCAAACGCCATCATGTCACTTTTATCACTTACAAGGAGTAATCTCATGACTACATATCGCACAGTTTCGATTGATGGTTTAGATATCTTTTACCGTGAAGCGGGTTCCCGTGATAATCCGACGATTCTGCTATTACACGGCTTTCCAACCTCCTCTCATATGTTCCGCAATCTTATACCTGCTCTGGCTGATAAATTCCATCTCGTTGCACCTGACTATCCTGGTTACGGCAACAGTTCGATGCCAACTGTAAATGAATTTGACTACACGTTCGATCGCTTGGCTGAGATTGTGGAGAAATTTATTGACGCGATCGCTCTCAAAAAGTACAGCCTTTATGTGATGGATTATGGCGCACCAATTGGCTATCGAATTGCCGCTAAATATCCAGAGCGCGTGCAATCTCTGATTGTTCAAAATGGCAATGCTTACGAGGAAGGTCTGCGCGAATTTTGGGAGCCGATTAAGGCATACTGGCAAGAGCGATCGCCTGAGAATGCTGAAAAGCTCAAATATCTTGTCACTCTGGAAGCAACCAAGTGGCAATATACTAACGGTGTTCGCAATCTAGAAGCAATCAGCCCCGATACCTGGACTATCGATCAACATTTCCTCGATCGCCCCGGAAACGAAGAGATTCAACTGGCACTGTTTTATAGCTATGGCACTAATCCACCGCTCTATCCCCAATGGCAAGAGTATTTTCGCAAGTATCAACCTCCTACCCTGATTGTTTGGGGCAAGAACGACTACATCTTTCCTGCTGACGGTGCTTATCCATACCAGCGTGACTTGAAAGACGTTGAGTTCCATCTACTCGATACTGGACATTTTGCCCTAGAAGAAGATGGGGATGCGATCGCAAACTATATCGATCAATTCCTCACATCACGAGTGCAATCCGTTCTCATATCAGGTTCGTCTAATTAGTTTTGAATAACATACCTTCGCCAAAAAAAGAGTATGAACAGAGAAGAGTGATGTAGTAAAGACCGACTGGAATCGTCAAAAAATGACCAGATAAAAAATACCTACCTTTGTAAGGGCTTTTATTGAAAAATTAAGGAGGATTGGTCATGGGAGCAATCGATACAGCACCGTTAGAAAACAGCCTGGGATTTCTAGCTTTAGGAGCTTATATTCTCACCTTAATGCCCACGAATCTCAGAATTATTTTTCCTCAAACTAAACAAACGAACCTTCCCAAATGGCTGTTAAAATATCGACGACTTATCGGTATTCTGGCTTTCTGCTTGGCTTTGCTTCACGCTTTCCTCTTAGTGCAAAAGAGAGACCTTGATTTTTTAGATCCCAATACCTATTGGATTTATATCCAAGGTGTATCTACCTTCATAATTTTTACTCTCTTGGCAATTACTTCTAATGACTGGAGTGTCAAAAGACTGAAAAAAAATTGGAAGCGATTACATACCCTGACTTACTTAGCTATGTTCCTGCTCACTTGGCACGTTTGGGACAAAATGTTAGAGCATTGGAGCTATTTAACCCCGATTGGGCTAGTAGGGATTGTCACGACAACCCTTTTATTTCTGATGCGACGCTGGATTGAACATCGGAATAAACAACAAAAAGCGAAAGGAAAAGCGTTCTCATCTCAAATTACAGAAAAAATTACTCTATAGTACCGCTAGTCTCCGACACCGTTACGCAGTGGGTGCAAGTCAGATTATTCACTCACTCGCACAAGGAATGTCCTGTTATGAGATCGAAACAAATTACCAGGAAATCTTCAGCAGCATTGGCAATCAGCACCTTAACAATGTTGGTTGGTAGTAGCAGTTGTGCCAGCCTATTGTCTTCCTTCCGAAACGCTAGTGTTGCTACAAGGTCTGTTGCAACCACTCAACCCTTACGTTCTCTCCAAAGAAATTCAACTTGGGTTTACGCGATCGCAATCAGCCCTGATGGACGCTTCCTCGCCAGTGGCAGTTACGATAAAAAAATTAAAATTTGGGATCTGCCTAATAACACCTTACTCTATACTTTAGAAGGACACGGCGATGCAGTGGTAAGCCTTGCCATCAGTCCAGATAGCAAGCTGCTCGCTAGTGGCAGTTGGGATAACCGGATTAAACTCTGGAATTTAGAGACGGGGCAACTGCTTCGTACCCTAAATGGCCATACAGATGATGTAGAAGCCGTTGCCATCAGCCCCAACGGAAAGTGGTTAGCCAGTGGTAGTGCTGACACAACCATCCGTATCTGGAACGTGCAGACTGGCGTACAAGTTCATCAGTTATCGGATGGAAAGTGGGTAAGAACTGTTGCTTTTAGTCCGGATGGGCAGACCTTAGCTAGTGGCAATGAGGGTGGTACACTCAAAATTTGGCGGCTTATGGATGGTGCTGTTCTAAAAACCCTGAATGCTCATTCACAAGCTGTGCGCTCAGTGACTTTTAGCCCTGATGGACGGACCTTAGCGAGTGGCAGTGCTGATAAGACAGTCAAACTCTGGCAAATGCCCACTGGTAAATTGTTGCACTCCCTAATTGGACATTCAGGAGTTGTGTGGTCAGTGGCTTTCAGTCCAGATGGCAAGAGATTAGCTAGTGGTAGCAATGATAGCACTATCAAGTTATGGGGGTTGCCTGAAGGCAAACTCTTGGAGAATTTGATCGGGCATGAGCGAAGTGTGCGGTCAGTAGTTTTCAGTCCGCATGAAAACATGATAGCCAGCAGCAGTGCCGACAAAACCATTAAACTCTGGTCTCTTTTTAAAGAGTGACAAGAAGCTTTCAGAAACAAGATCGACTATTTCTGATTCTGTTGAACGGTTTGAATTCAAAAGAGTAAACACATGACCACTTCTCGCACAGTTTGTGCAGTCCAATCAATTATCATGATAATTTTGTTTGGGCTTTTTTTCAGTAGTGGAGTAGTCGCTGCCAGCTTCAAATCAGATTGTACTGCCAAGAACTTTGGGTTGTTACAATCAGCAAATCCTCAATGTATCACAAGTGCAGAGCAACAATTACGTGTAGATAAATTACTAAAATTGATCCAGCAGCGATTGCTAATTGCACATGATGTAGCCCGGTGGAAATGGAATCATAAACGTCCTATCGAGGATCGAAAGCGTGAACAAGAGTTATTATTAAAAGCTAGGCAACAAGCAACAATCTATAGCCTAGATCCCGATATGGTTGCAGCATTTTTTCAAGCACAAATAGAAGCAGGAAAACTTATCCAAGCAGTTGATTTTCAAACCTGGCAAAAGCAAGGAATTAAATCTTTTCCTGACGTGCCAGACTTAAACCAGGTATTGCGACCATCTTTAGATAAATTAAACACAGAATTTCTTTTTGCTTTAACAGAACTGACTCAATTTCTAGGTTGTCCGCAGATACAAGAATTAATAAAGTCACGTTTCCAGGTGATTGTTCAGGGAGATGGTATTGTCAAGCAAGTGCAGTCTATTGCAATTTCACCCCTACTGCAATTTCAAAACTTCTTCTTGCAGCATTTAAAGAAATCACACTGCTGCTGATTGAAGTGAAAAATGAAGTTTATGCCCATTTAACTGCTCTTTCACCCTTACAGTAGCATATTCTTGTTTTGCTTGGGTTCCCGACTACTATTTATACTCAACTTGGTGGTCAATCTTTTACTCCTGAGTAGACTTTTTTCGGAGTTAGAAAAAAGTCAGCGAACTGGGAGTTATTAAGCAGCAGTGTTAAATCAATTAACTTAACATCTCAACAGATTGTTTACAATTTATTAAAGGAGAATGTCATGGTTGCTCAAGCAAACTCGCAAGCAGCAAAAATTTTGGAAGTTGCCGAAGATCCACGTCTTTCCAAAGGAACGAAGGAATTTTTGAAAGTGCTGAATTCCGGGGGTGTGGCACTGGAGAAACTCACTCCACTCGAAGCACGTCAAGTCCTTGTAGATGCACAGGCTTCTGTTCCAGTAGACCTTTCAGGCATTGAAGAGTCCCAAAAAACGATTACTGCTGACGGTTATCCAATCACGCTCAATATTGTACGACCTGCGGGTGTCCAAGGCACATTGCCTGTTTTCATCTTTATTCATGGTGGTGGTTGGGTGCTGGGTGATTACCCAACACACAAGCGCATGGTTCGCGATTTGGTTGTGCTTTCAGGGTTTGCAGGTGTCTTTGTCAACTACACTCGCACGCCAGATGCTCAGTACCCACAGGCAATCAATGAGATTTATGCTGCGACCAAATGGGTTGCCGAGCATGGCGAGGAGATTGGCGTGGATGGCAAGAATTTGGCAGTCGTTGGCAACAGTGTCGGCGGTAACATGACAACTGTTACTGCTTTGCAGGCGAAAAAAAAAGGAGGACCACACATCAAACTGCAAATCCTGATGTGGCCCATTGTAGATGCTGATTTTGAAACGAATTCTTATCACCAATTTGGCGATCGGCGTTTTCTGACTGTACCAACGATGAAGTGGATGTATGACATGTACATCCCTGACCCAGAAAAGCGCAAAGATATTTATGCTTCTCCCCTACAGGCGACGGTTGAGCAACTCAAAGGCTTGCCTCCGGCGTTAATTGTGGTTGCAGAGAGCGATATCTTGCATGACGAGGGCATAGCCTATGGACGCAAGCTCGATGAAGCTGGGGTCGAGGTGACAACTGTGCAGTACAACGGCATGATTCATGACTTCGGACTGCTGAATGGTTTAGCAGAGTTACCAGAAACCCATTCTCTGTTTGTTCAAGCTGCTGCCCAATTGAAGAAATATCTGCAATAGGATGCGTGGTTTACCGCCACAGGCATCGTTTCCCGTTATGCCAAAACCTCGGAGGTTTAAGTCTGTAAACGAGACGTTTACCTTCTTGCAAATGAACAAGAATTTAACGAGGATTCAAGGTATGAGACGTAAAACTAAGTTCCTGTACTTTTGGGCCACAGTCGTCGTTACAGTTTTAGCTTTAAAACAAACTCCAGGCGAAGCTCAAACCCGCTCAGACACACAAACGGTTGACATTCAGGAGTTAGTCCGGACTCGCTGTGCCACTGATCCACGAAACACTTATCTCGAATGGAGCGGTTCTGTTTATGCGTTTGTTCCTCAAGAACAGCAGCGAAAGTTATTTAGTATCATCGGCATGAATGTTGCACGCTGCTTTCAGAATCAGCAAGGACAATGGTTATTAACATCTCGTGAACTTCAGTATTATTTGGATCCAAAGACGAATCAGGTGCTAAATCGCTGGCAGAATCCCTGGACAGGGGAAGTAGTGCCCGTAGTGCATGTTGCTAATAATCCCGTTCAGAGCAACTTAGGACAAGGGAGATTCCCCGTTTTGGCGGCTGGCAGAAATCTTATTCTCACACTGGATGTTCCGCTCACCTATCCTAACGTTCTAGCCAGCGATCCGAAGTTTCAAGACTATAGTCCCGAACCACTCTATCAAGCTGGGGAATTTTTTAAGTTTGTAGTTCCTGAAGCAAGAGTCGAACAGCCTAACGTTCCTACAGTACTGAATGTTTCAGGCACTTGGAATCGTATTGGTCCCTGGCTACCTTGGATGAAGATGAAAGGGAAACCAGGACAGTTAGTTTACAGCGCTAGTATTCGGAAACTGCAAAGATTCGAGGAGCTTTCCCCATTGCTTCAGCAAGAAATTACATCACGAGTCCCGGTTTATCGCACGGCTCCTACTTGCTATTTAGCTGCAAGTAGCAAAACTTCCTGGACCTACTTTCGCGAATACTTTAACAATTATCTTGCTGGCGATCAATTCCCCATTTCTGAGACACAGAGCAACCAAACTTGTCAGCAATAAGCCTGTGCTGCTTCTACAGATCTGAACTCACTCACGATCTCTACAGAGTTTAGAAGTAGAACCTCTAATTTGAGGTGTCTGAAATTACATCGTTATATAAACTACTCTCAGGTACTTACCTGCTATGAACAGCCACACACCGAGTACTAGGGACATTATCGGGCCATCACCGTTGATTGCGATTGAAAACGAAGCACCACCCAAGCTAATTGTCGATCCACCGCTTCCCGAACCACTAGCCCAGGGTCGCGTCTTTATCCAGTACCGGACGGAGAATTTGCGTGTGTTGCCAGTGTTTGGCAAAGGTGCCCTCGAAGTATCGCCGCGCATTGGTCATATCCACATCACCGTTGACGATTTGCCGTGGCACTTTGTCGATTCAAGTGGAGAAACCGTGATCCTGGTGGGACTGGAACCTGGCGCGCATAAGGTGCTGATTGAACTAGCTGACCCTATGCACAAAGTAATCACCAGTGAAACTGTAAAGTTCACGCTGCCCGATCCGAAGAAATCATCATGAAAAAACTAGATGGAAAAATCGCAATTGTGACGGGAGCATCTGGGGAAACGCTGTACATCGCGAGTAGTATTCATTGAGATGAAGTTATAGCAGCAATCGAGTAATGTCAAACTCATTAAATTTACAACACTTATGAAAACATCCGCATTACTTCTTGCTCTGCCAATCAGTATCTTAGCTAATTTTTCCTTAAGAGCTTCTGCTGATTCTACTGCTGGCATCATCCTGAGTACAAAATGCCAGGGTGGTTACAACATCAATATTTGGCAGAATTATACTTCCCGCGAACTGCTTTATCGCGCGACCAGTGCCAATGGTAATTTAAGTTTGGGCAAAGGAACTAGCCGAGCAACAGAAGGTGTTCGAGTGTATAAGTTTCGGAATGGAATTTATGAATATTGGGTGTGGGATGGCACATTAGATAATCCGCAGTCTGGAACTTTAGAGGTGTATAAAAACAACCGTATCTTAATGAAGCAAGATTGTAGAAAAAGTTGAATCTTCTAGCAGGTGTTATGCACTTTTTTGAAACCCAGTTAGGGCAGCATCTTGAGTTACGATCGCTAAATCCTCTCAAGAAGCCAGTCTTTTTTGAAGTTCATAACACCTTCGAGACATCGTATTCACCCGACGTTCCGAGAGCGAAAACACTCGGTCAAACTGATGGGCTTATGAAGGCGATCGTAGATACCGAAACAGGTCGGATTCTAGGGTGTTCCTTGTTGTGTCATGAAGCAGGTGAAGTAATTTCAACGGTACAGATGGTGATGCAAGCTCAGATGCCCTACACCGTTCTGCGCGATGGTATTTTGACTCATCCCACGATGACTGAAGGGTTAAATATATTGTTTTCCAAGTTGTAAGGAGACGGTAATTGCAGATCCAAGGACTTACCAAATAAACGACATTGCACTCTTGAAGCGAAAAAAGTAGATATAGCATGATTAGTAAAACATCGAAAATCGGTATTATTGGTGCAGGTAATGTAGGTGCAGACGTTGCAAATGCTTTAGTCCTACTCGGTAAATGTGTAAGGGTCGTCCTTTTTGATCGAACCTTATCAAAAGCTGAAGGGCAAGCATGGGATATTGAAGACAGCATTCCCCTACTTAAAGAGATGGAGATTATACCAACAAATCAGTATGAAGATTTGGCTGATTCAGATATCATTATTGTGACTGCTGGGGTGCAGCCAAAACAAGGACAGACCCGATTAGATACATTGAGCGACAATGCAGAGATTATACGTTTGACAATCAAAGAATTGGATCGAGTTGCACCGAATTCAATCATAATTATCGTTAGCAATCCAGTGGATGTACTTACGCGGATTGCGATCGCTACTTCCACTAGAGCAGAAAACCTAATTTTAGGTTCGGGAACCGTTCTTGATACTGCTAGACTGAGATATCAACTTGGAAAGCGACTGAATGTTGCCAAACAAGACATTCATGCTTATGTGATTGGCGAGCATGGAGATAGTCAATTTGTCGTTTGGTCTAGTGCATTTATTGGGGGAATTCTGTTAACTGAATTTCCCATACCACAAGAAGCAACGCTAGAACAAATTCAGCAAGAGTACGCACAATTAACTCGTAAACGAGGCCATAACATTTTTGAACGCAAAGGAAATACAAGCTATGGTATATCAATAGTAATTTGTCAGTTAGTTGATACCATTCTGCGAGATGAAAAGCAGATATTTCCAGTATCGGTCAGAGCAAATTCTAACTATGGATTTGGCAGTGAAGTTGTGCTTGGACTTCCATGTATCATTGGTTCAACAGGTATTGAGCGCCAACTACTTTTATCAAGAAATGCTCATGAACAACGCTTATTAGAAGAATCAGCCAACAAACTCAATGAAGCCTATAATTTTTTGTTTAATTAAAATTAATTGGGTGCGGCTCTTTTGAGAATACAGTATTTTGAACACTACCTTTGCCAAAATAAGAACCTACGAAAATTTGGGCAATAAGCTTTTAGCTAATCAGGTAGATAAAAATAACGACTAAAAATGGCTAAATATACTTTCGTTCTAAAGTTTGAGAACTTTGTTAATAAGGAACCTTGTAATGATTAAGTTTTTAGTACGTTCGCTGTTTGCTACATTATCGTTAACAGTATTTTTGAACTTGTTCGCTTCTGTTGCCCTTGCACAAAGAACTTATGAGCCAACAACTGAATCGCTATCAAAGCATGAAGTTCCAGACTGGTTTAAGGATGCAAAATTTGGCATTTTCATCCACTGGGGGGTATATTCTGTACCTGGCTATGCACCACTAACTGGAGAACTGAACAAAGTCGTTGCAGAGCGTGGTTGGGAATATTGGTTTGAGAACAACCCTTACTCGGAATGGTATTACAACTCCATGAAACTTGAGGGCAGCCCTACCTATAACTACCATCGTGCAACCTATGGTGAAGGCTTCACCTATGATGACTTTATTCCCAGATTAAATGCAGCCATAACAAATTGGAACCCCTCGAAATGGGCAAAACTATTCTCTAAAGTAGGTGCGCGGTACGTTGTACTAACAACAAAGCATCATGATGGCTTTTTGTTGTGGCCTAGTAAAACTATAAACCAGCCAGGGCGAGTGGCAACACGGGACATTGTAGGTGAACTAACACAAGCTGTTCGCCAAGAAGGTATGCGGATGGGTGTGTATTATTCTGGTGGTATTGATTGGTCTTTCAAAGATACAAAAATCACAGACTTCAACACGCTGGTAGGAGCAATTATTCAGGAAAAAGCCTATGCAGACTATGCGAATGCTCATTGGCGCGAATTGATTGACCGCTATCAGCCATCTATATTATGGAACGATCTTGGCTACCCTATTGGGCAAGCGAATGAAATTATGGCCTACTTTTACAATCGCGTACCCGATGGTGTGGTGAATGACCGTTTTGATTTAGGTGGCCAGTTAGGGTTGCACTTTGATTTTTCTACACCTGAATATAGCCAATCCACACAAATAGAACCTCTCAAATGGGAAAGTACAAGGGGTTTAGGTTACTCATTTGGCTATAACCAAAATGATACTGATTTGAACATGATTTCGGTAGATGAACTAGTTGACTTATTTGTAGATATTGTTAGTAAAAATGGGAATTTATTGCTGAACATTGGGCCAAAGGCTGATGGTTCAATCTCCAAAGTACAGCTTGAAATGAAAGATTAGAAGGCTTGGGTAAATGGCTAGATGTAAATGGTAAAGCAATCTTTGGCTCACGCTATTGGATACGAGCAGAAGATTTAACTCCAGAACGTATTCGAGTGCGCTACACCACTAATAAAGGAAAATTATATGCAATATTGCTTGATGAGCCAACATTTGAGAAGGTTAATATTCCAGGAATAATTTTGCCGAAAAAAGCAAATATTACGATGCTAGGTGTTGGAGGTACACTGGAGTGGCAGCAGTACGGTCAGAATTTATCCATAACACTACCGCACAAGTCTTTAGTCAAAAAATCACCAGCTTACACATTAGAGATCGACTGTATGCCTCTATAATCATCTAAATTCCAACTTTAGTTGGAGCTAACCTTCCATTGATATATGGACTGATTCATCAATCATTGTATTGTACAAAAGTTTCAACTCTGAGCGGACGACAAGTTAGAGTTAATTGCATATATTTAATTCAAGCAAACATTGAGAGCAATTTAGTTGTAATATCGAAGTTTGCTTGACACAAAGAAAGTAGAAAGAAGGTTGTATACTCAACGCTGGTGCTAAACATACAACCGTCGGAGATATCAGTGAACTTTGAGCGCGATCGCAGTTCGTTATTCGTCCCACTTCAACACAAAATTACATAAAAGGTATGTTGAATGCGATCGCAGTGCTGGTGATGTATCGGGACTATCAATGTTCTCAAAGTGCGGACGTTTACAGGCTGAAATTAGGTGATGTAACCGTAGACGTGAAATCGAAAAATTAGATGGTACTCCCTAACAGAGGCGGATAGCACGAATATACAGGTAGGTCACGAAATCTAGATTGTAACCAAAAGTCTGGTAAGTTAATTTCTCAGGAGAATTTTATGGTGGACTCAATTCGCATTAATGCTGGTGGAGGAGCGATCGGCATCTATGGTGCAGATGCCTACTACAGTGGCGGTCAAAGCGCGTCGAGTAATGTCCCCGTCGATAGTAAGGGCGTTTATTACCCAGCAAACCAAGAAGTTTATCAGACTGAACGCTACGGCACCTTCACCTACACCTTTACAGGACTGGTTCCGAATGCCATCCATACTGTCAAGCTCCACTTTAACGAACACTTCTGGGACTCGGTTGGCAAGCGCAAATTTAACGCTGCGATTAACGGCAGCCAAGTCCTATGGGATTATGACATTTTCTCCCAAGCTGGCGGCATTAATAAGGCGATCGCTGAAGAATTTGTAGTGACCTCAGATGCCAGGGGGCAGATTGTAGTGAACTTCACGCCTGGCGCTGCCGACCAGCCCACAGTCAGCGGCTTTGAAATCAACCAAGGCACCCCTCCGCGCAACAATATGCTCTTGGGTTGCTTTCCTGGCTACGCTAATATCAACGACATAGAATCCTGGTTGGGTAAAAAGCACGCCGTGCAGGTCATGTTCACAAGCTGGGACTCGAACAACAAGGAGCAGGCTTTCACTACGATGAATCAGATCTGGGATAGTGGAAGTGTACCTCTGGTGACATGGGAAGCCTTCACTGATGACAAAAATCGCTATGCACCAGCGAATATTGATGCACTAATCGCCAACGGCAGCTACGATAGCTATTTGAACGATTGGGCTGACTCCATGAAGAGCTTCCTGGCAGGTTCTGGCGGTGTATACGGCGATGCTGATGACCGTCGAGTTTACCTGCGATTTGCCCATGAGATGAACGGCGACTGGTATCCCTGGTCTGCCAGCTATAAAAACTCCCAGAACACGCCCACAGATTATATCAATATGTGGCAGCATGTTTGGACAGTTTTCAAAAATAAAGGCATCGACAGTAATCATTTGCAGTGGCTCTGGACACCCATGAATACCGATGTAGGCAGCCCGCTCAACAAGGCTGAGTCTTACTGGCCGGGCGATGCCTACGTTGATTGGGTTGGCATTGACGCTTACAACTGGGGCACTGGCCCGTCTTGGTCAAACTGGACACCTCCCGTCGCACTGCTAGACGACATGATTAACAGGCTCACAGGCTACGGCAAGCCGATAGCAATTCCAGAGTGGGGCACAACTAGTGATAACTACGGCAGCAACAATGTTGGCGCGAAAGGTCAGTGGATTGTTGAAATGTTCGACTACCTCTCGGTCAAACCCCAAATCAAAATGCTTTGTTACTTCAACATTGATAAAGAGACTGACTGGGCTATTTTTGGCGGAGCTCGCGGCGACAGCACCTATACCATAGGCTCCACCGTCCAGCAGGTCTACTCTAACTACAAAGCACGAGTCGGTAAAGACTACATTATCCCAGGCAACAACAGTCCCCAACGAATAACAGATGACCACTTCAAAGGACTGTAAACATTCCATCCCGGATAGTTCGACAAACCTACTCAATCAGCAAGAACACCATGAAATTTTCATCGATCGACAACGTTGCACTAGCCACCGCAGGGGTCATCACCATACCCTATGATGAAATTCAAGCTGAAAATGCCGACCATAACGGCACGGTAATTGATGGACGCAATGACCGTACCTATCCAGGGTTGGCAAATGAAGCAATTGAACGTCGCGCCGTGAAACTCGATACCGTAGGGCAATATGTCGAGTTCACCGTACCACGCGATGCAAACTCAATCGTCGTCCGTTACGCCATTCCCGACTCAGCCGATGGTGCAGGGCTAACAACACCTATTGGCTTATACATTAACGGTGAAAAACGCCCCGACCTAATCTTGACATCGAAATACAGTTGGATTTATGGTACTTATCCATTCAATAACAATCCCGGCGACATCAGACCGCATCACTTTTATGATGAGGTGAATCGGCTAACACCACAGATGTCTGCGGGCGACAAGGTTCGGCTGATGGTGGAGTCAAATAGTACCGCACCCTGGTACATCATTGACCTAGTTGATTTTGAGCAAGTAGCACCTGCTTATGCAATGCCAGAGGGATATCTGTCGCTGACCGCTGATTTTGGTGCAGATCCGTCCGGCGTACAGGATTCCACTACTGCTTTCCAAAATGCGCTTGATGCATCATCAAGTCAGCGTCGGGGATTATGGATTGCACCTGGCGAGTACAAAATTAGCACTTGGCTACAGGTACGCGACAATGTAACGCTCAAGGGTGCAGGTATCTGGCATTCCAAGATTCACTTTGTGGCGCAGACTGGTAACAACGCCGGACTTATGGGGCCTTGGAATACAGGGACATCCGCACAAAATGTCAACTTTTCGGATTTTGCAATTTGGGGCGAGGTTACCCAGCGCGTTGATAACGACCAACTCAACGGTATCGGCGGCGCCTACTCGAACTCGACGTTTACGAACCTGTGGATCGAGCATAACAAGTGTGGTATGTGGCTGGACGGGCCTTTTGACAAGCTGACCATCAAAAATGTCCGAATCCGCAATCAGCAAGCAGACGGGATCAACTTCCACAGACAGGTCACCAATTCCACCGTTACACAATCATTTTTCCGCAACACAGGCGATGACTCTCTGGCAATGTGGAACGAAGGAGGTGGCGGTTTCAATACCTTCTCGTTCAACCGCGTTGAAATACCAGTGCTGGCAAACGGAATCGCCATCTATGGGGGTGAATCTAACGCCGTCACCGACAACTACGTTGCTGACCAGCAGGCTGAAGGGGGTGGTATCCACATTGGCAACCGCTTCCCCGGAATTCGCCCAATCAGCGGTACAACGGTAATTGCCCGCAACGTAATTGTCCGCGCAGGTTCACAGGATTATTACAATAGCTGGAACTTCGGTACAGGTGCGCTGTGGTTCTACGCCCTTGATACAGATATGGCGGGCGCTATCCTTGTTGAAGATAACCAAATCATCGACAGCAACTATGAAGCGATTCATTTCATTGGCAGCAGCGTTACCAATGTAACCTTCAACCGCAACCAGATTATCGGTGCTGGTACTTACGCGATGGAAATCCGTTGTGCGGGTGGGGTAACAATTAGTAATACAACAGCCACAGGTCTGGGACATGGCGGTATTTTAAACTGCCGAACAGACTTTGCGATCGCTGATGGCGGCGGTAACGGTGACTGGATCGCCCAAACACCAGTCTGCCCCGATCCTTATCCAAAACCGATTTATACTCCGGTAGCAACATCATAACTGGGAGAAAGCTTGATTTGGGTGCAAATGGAGTAGTAGTAAAAGATGCGATCGCCTTCAACTCATTTGAAAATCCCTATATGTCAAGCATACAAAAAAGCAGATGTTGCAATTAATACTTGAAAGTATTTATTTGGAATTCATTTATGTCTTGTACACTCGGTAATTCCTACATTATCAAGTCAGGAGACACGCTTTTTACCATTGCCCAACAACAATTAGGTGATGGTGAACGCTGGCGTGAGATTCTCAAACCAGATGGTATCGCATTTACAGATGTAGATGCTGCTAATTTGCAAGTAGGTCAGGAAATTTGTATTCCAGGGTCTACTCCTTTTCCTCCTCCTCCCTCCGGTAACCAAATAGCTCTAGAAGCCAGATTTTACAGTATGGAGGAGACGAATTGCCATCTGCCTGCATCCGGCATACATGGGATAACATTGCAAGCTGCACTTGCAGGTCAATTGCAATCACAATGCCAAGGTCAGAGCGTTAGGCGTTTACAGTGTGCAGTAGACCCTAATGTAATTCCCCTGTTAACAAATTTTACCTTGGTGCTTTGGGATGGCAAGCAAGTTCCTGCCGCTGCCCTAGATATAGGTACGGCGATTATAGGTAATAAAATTGACATCTTTGTTGATACCGTTCAAGAAGCAATCAATCTAGGTGTACAGTCTGTCACAGCAATTTTGTAATTTCATTTTTTGGAGTTGATTTATGTCTTGTACACTCGGTAATTCATACACTATCAAGTCGGGAGATACGCTTTCTATTATTGCCCAACAACAATTAGGTGATAGTAACCGTTGGCGTGAAATTCTCAAACCAGATGGCACTCCCTTCACAGATGCAGATGCCTCAAATTTACAAGTAGGTCAAGAAATCTGCATTCCTAACGGGTCTGTCACTCCACCAGCCCCTCCCCCAACTCCACCGGACAATAGTTTCGCAGGTATTGTATCGCGCCAAACCTTCGAGGCTCTATTCCCAAACCGAAACGGTTTTTACTCCTACGACGGTCTGGTGGCTGCCACGCAGAAATATCCCAGCTTCTGCAATGAAGGATCTAACGAGCAATGTAGACGTGAGGCGGCTGCATTCCTAGCAAATGTTACCCAAGAAACGGGGTTTTTACAATACATTGAGGAACTGAACACAGCAGTATGGGGTAACTACTGCGATCCCACAACCTATCCGTGTGTGCAGGGTAAAACTTATCATGGTCGCGGGCCAATCCAGTTGTCGTGGAACTACAACTATGCTGTATGTGGGGCAGCTCTTGGTATCGATCTACTCAATAACCCTGATTTGGTCTCAACAGATAGTGCTATTTCCTTCATGACCGCCCTATGGTTCTGGATGACATCGTGCCACGACGCTATCCGCAACTCTGGTTTCGGCATGACAATCTCCATCATCAATGGTGGCATCGAATGTGGGCCGAATGCGTCCCCAGAAGGCAGACAGCAAGCTCAAAATCGAATTAATTTTTATCTGGATTTTTGCCAGAAGTTGGGGGTATCACCTGGCGAAAATCTTTCCTGCTAAGTAGTCAAACATCTCTGTTATAAGAGTTATAACTTAGCTCGACTTTATCCAAAATTAAGAACTTGGCTTTCCTTATCCGGCAAAAATCCTGGTTTTTTGGCAAATACTTTTTCTATGTCACTAATTTGCACTCAAGTCTAAAAACTAAAACTACAGTCCCGTAATGGTTTCAGCCTCGGGTTTTGGGCTTCGTAAAAATGGATAAAGTCGAGCTAACAGAGACGCAACTGGTGGCGATCGCACTTTAGTTTTTCTTCAAATCACTGTCATTACATTTCCCTATTATTGTGTCATAAGTTCAATCAATTCGCTCACTACAGCCTCTGGCTCATTTTCACAAAGCTCAGCATCAAATCTATGAACTCTCACACCGCTATGTTCAAATAATCTTTCTCTTTCATGTTCCTTAGCCCGTTTTTGGGGCAAGTGCCAATAACCATCTATCTCCAGAATTGCCCACTTAAAGCCTTTGGCTGTGGGACAACAAACTAAGAAGTCAGGCTCAAAGCTTTTATGATATCGTCCCAAACGCATCAAGCTGTTTGGTAAGTACATTAATCCTCGCTTCTCAAGTACCTGTGCTACTTTTATTTCTGTACGAGAGCGGAAACGCATCGTTTTCCATTTATATATTTGGTTAGGGAAAAATAAAGAACAGTGATTTATTCCTAAAGTGTCATATATCGTTCCCTGAAAGTTTGTGCTAGTAAGACAGGACTTACGCAACTGGCACAATGCGATCGTTAGTTCATAGTACATAGGTATTAATTAAATCTGATTTTGAAAGCTTTGCCTTCGTAATAGAAGTCGCTGTCTTGGAAGTACTATCGAAATATTCGTGAGAAAATAGGTAGAGGTTATATTAGATAAATTTCGCTAAGGGTAATGAGATTTACTAAGCTTAATTACTGCCAATATTTATTAAGTAGTCAAATTAATTATACAATTACCAATTTGGCAGAGCATTTAGAGAGTATTAGTCATGACGCAATTAACTATTATTTGAAAACCGAAAAATTAACACCTCGTTTACTATGGGATAACGTGAAAGAGGTCGTTGAGTCTGATGAAAATGGTTACATCATATTTGATGATAGCGTTTTAGATAAAAAGTATTCTGAAGAAATAGAAATAGTCAGAAGACAATATAGTGGTAATGAGCATGGTGTCCTGAAAGGCATTGGTGTAGTTAGCTGCGTGTATGTCAACCCTACACTTCAAAGATTTTGGGTCATAGATTATCGAATTTTTAATCCTGATGTCGATGGGAAAACCAAGATAGACCATGTGAAAGATATGCTCCAAAACCTTGTGTATCATAAGCTTTTACCATTTGATACTGTTTTGATGGATACATGGTATGCGGTACACAGTTTAATGCTATATATTGATAGCTTAGACAAAATTTATTATTGCCCTTTAAAAAATAATCGTTTAGTTGATGATACATTTGGTCAAGAAAAATATAAACGGATTGAATTATTAGAATGGAACCAAGAAGAATTAGACTGTGGTAAAATCATAAAAATTAAAGGATTCCCAGCTAATAAAAAAGTGAAACTATTCCGGGTTACTGTTTCTACCAACAGAACGGATTATGTCGCCACTAACGATTTATCTCAAAGTTCCACGGATGTTGTACAACAGGTGTGTAAAATTCGTTGGAAAATAGAGGAGTTTCACAGGGAAATTAAACAACTAACTGGCATTGAATCTTGCCAGTGTCGGAAAGCTAGACTCCAAAGAAATCATATTGCTTGTGCAATGTTGGTTTGGGTTAGGTTAAAGAATTTAGCCTATAGAACTGGCAAAACTATCTATCAAATCAAGCATAACTTGCTTTCTAATTATTTAATTCAGCAACTGAAGCGCCCAAGTATTTTTATGTGCTTGGTTTGATTTATATTGTCGCGTGTCAGGGCTGTGCCCTGCCTGCTATTTGTGCCAATTGCGTAAGTCCTATTTACAACAAAGTAAGGGTACGGGTATACCGTCATGGTGGCTACTGAACTACCACCCCCCTAATTTTTATTTTGGCAAGTCAAAGCGGGGGCAAAATCCCTGACATGCTGCCACAACTCTACAAATCCTGTAGAGACTGAGTTTCATGATTCTCAATACCAATCAATTTTTATTTTGTGTGTGTAAAAAATTAGCTTTTAAGTAGACTTGTTAAAATTATCTGCTCAAGGCAGTAGAGATAAGCATTTTAGAGGGTAAGGTTTCAATAACCTTCCTACTGGGTGGTGGGTTGAAAGTGAAAAACACCTCAAACCATTAAGGAGACAAGGAGTTTCAATAACCCTCCCGCTCGGTGGTGGGTTGAAAGCAGCCAATTTGGATCTTCTTCTGCCAACTCAATCCTGGGTTTCAATCACCCAGCCCTTTCAACACGAACAAATGAACTACTCAATCAAAGGCTGAAACCCGCTCCCAGACTGGGGCAACAAATGATGCTTCTAAGCTATCGAACTTGATTATGCGATCGCACATCCAAAAACGGTCAATTTATTGCCTCTTGAATCGAGCATTTTTGTGCAGAATTGAGCGTGAGTTTGATTGTGTAAGGGTTGAGGGGGCGTGTATTGTTTGCAGAAAATCTAGTACAAATGAACGCGTTGAAAGGGCTGGTTTCAATAACCCTCCCGCTCGGTGGTGGGTTGAAAGATTGCTAAAAATGCTCCGCGCTGGCAACCGACCAGGTTTCAATAACCCTCCCGCTCGGTGGTGGGTTGAAAGCATACTCTTATCTTCTTCGTGCCCATGCTGAAGTCAAATTTCAATAACCCTCCTGCTCGGTGGTGGGTTGAAAGTTTTCTTGTGTTTATACGCCTTGGAGGCATGACGCGTTTCAATAACTCCCCAGTCAGTAAGTCGTGGGTTGAAAGAACTAATGTTTGATGTTTAACTTTTACATCTTTACTATAGTAGAATTATTTACTAGGGTGGTTTGAAAGGAGCGCTGCGATCGCACCAAAAAATGCAAGCAGCGTTTTAAGGTAACAAAACAGTGGCTTCAGTGAAAGCTGCAAAAGCAGAAATTAATTTTTATAATTAGACCGAAAATAAACTGCTCCAGATATATACCCCGGAGCGATACAAAGCTCTGGGATAATGTGAGGCAATTTAATAATTTGTAATTAAAAAGTCTTAGATTTGCTGTAAAGTCCTAAATTTGATTTCATATATCTGGCAAAAACTAACCTCTTATTTTGGACAATAATTCTTTAAAACTGGTTTCAACTCTGGACAATAATTCTTTAAAACTGGATTGATGGCTGAAAGGCAGGAGATTACGTAACTTATGTCCTCTAACTACATCAAATTGGACAATAATTCTTTAAAACTGACAACAATTATTTAATGGACAAATGGAGAATAGGGAACTCGAATCCCTGACCTCTGCGGTGCGATCGCAGCGCTCTACCAGCTGAGCTAATTCCCCTGACTAATTTTTGTACTCACCATTTTTAATTATATCATTCATTGGTAGCTGATTTTAATTCTTTTTGAGTATAAACTTCCTGCACTCTTTCGAGTTCTAAATCAGTCAAATAATCCACAGTCCAGTTACAACAGCGCTGAAGCATATGAAAGGGGTAAGTATTGGCGACACCTACTACTTGCATTTGCGCTCGTTTTGCAGCTTGGATACCTGCGGGGGTATCTTCAATTGCCAAACACTCTTGTGGTTGCAGATTTAAGTCAGGATATTTTTGGTTTAGCCTTTCCACTGCTAATAGATAACCATCGGGTTTTGGTTTACTGGTAGTAATATCATCACCAGCTACTATTACTGAAAAATGTTCGGCTAGGTTAGCGCGTTCGAGTACTAAATCGATTTCTTTACGAATTGCACCGCTAACTAACCCGATTGTGAGATTGCGCGAACGCACCTGAAATATCAAGTCGTCTAAACCTGAATACAAAGGCAGTTTTTCTAATTTCTCTAGTTCCAAGACATATGCTTGCGCCTTGCGGTTGAGCAATTGAGTTAAATATTCTTCACTGACCACACGACCGCGATTATGCAATAATTCTTGAAAACAAGCGCGATCGCTACGTCCTAAAGAAGCTTGACGCTCTTTTTCTCGTTGGGGTTGAAGATTCTCCTCGATCAGAATTTCATCTATCAGTCGCAGATGGATTTGCTCATCATTAATGATGACACCATTAAAATCAAATAAAACTGCCTTTAAACTCATGCTCTTATGCCAAAAACTGGGGAACCTAGCTCCTCCAAATCACTGCTATCTATTGATTTTGATACGTACTGACGAACTTGTTGGCGGTTGGACAGAGGTTTGACACCGCTACTTAGCTGATGCATCCACCAAACATCTTGGGTTGGCAATGCTTCAAATCCTGCTTTACTTATACTCTCATTCAAATTGAGAGCAGCATACTCGCGAAGATATGGCTCCTCAATAACATCTTTGAGCCATTCTAGCTGACGCAGGGCCTTTTGATTAATATCTAGAATTAATACTTGTCCTCCCACCACGAGTAAGCGAAAACATTCCTGGAGAATTGCTTGGGATACAGCAGTTGGAATTTCCCGAAATAACAAAGTAGCTGTTACTAAGTCAAAAGAAGCATCGGGGAAGGCTGTTTTCTCGGCATTACCATGTCGCCAAGCTATATCTAAACCGGCAGTTGTGGCTTTTTGTTCTGCCATTACCAACATATATGCAGATAAATCTAATCCTATGACTTCTGCTTGCGGGAAAGCCTGTTTTAGCATCAAGGTATTAGAACCTGTACCGCAACCTAAATCCAGTATGCGTCGTGGTTGGACTTTAATTGCATCAATCACAGCCTGACGTACAAGGCTTTCATTAGGAGGCAGCAGGTATTGAATAATCGGATCGTAGGAAACTACTACCTTAGGGTTAAGATAACCGCCCTCCATGCCACGAAATTTGTAGCTACTGTAGTAAGAGGGGATTGCAACATCAGCTCTTTGAAAGCGATCGCTTTGTTTGTTCCAGTCAATACTTAGAGCATAACGTTCTAACCCCTCTTCATCAATCAAAAACCGGACTACAGGGGATAAAAAACGTTCCCAGAATGGATTTAGCGGAATCGCCATAGAATTGAGCTATTGCAACCACAGTGATGTTATTTACAAATTTTAATATATTTCTCAGGAATCGGCTTTTGTTCGGGGAGCGATGCCTTCTGTTTCAGAGACGCTAACGCGGTGACTCCTTCCCAATTATTGACGCCGTAAATCATATATACTACATTTGTATTACAAACTATCAAAGCTGAGGAACGCTGCTTCAGCCTAATTAAGCTAGATGTAAATTAATACAATTAATCGTGATGTATATGCGTAAGAATACGCTTAATTTCAAATTACACTGGAACAATCTTATATAGAGGAAATTATGCCCTACGAAAAGTTAGAAATTACTACACCAACACCAGTTTTATCTTGGGCTAATCATGAATTAGGGCCAGAAGAAACTAAAATGGCCAAAAATGTAGCATCATTGCCATTTGTATTTAAACACGTAGCATTAATGCCAGATGTTCATTTAGGTAAAGGTGCCTTAGTGGGTTCTGTATTGGCAACAAAAGAAGCAATTATACCTGCTGCTGTTGGTGTAGATGTTGGCTGCGGAATGTGTGCGATTAAAATGCCATTTACTGGCGAACAATTAGAAGGAAAGCTGAAGAAAATTCGCTTAGATATTGAAGCAGCAATTCCTACTGGATTCAACGAAAATAAAGAGGTTGAAAAATCTGTTAGTAATTGGCAACGCTGGAATGACTTTAAAGATTTACATCGCGGCGTGCAAAATCTGGAAAGTAAAGCGATGAAACAAATGGGTTCTCTTGGCGGAGGTAATCATTTTATTGAGATTTGCCTCGATACAGAAAATCAAGTTTGGTTGATGCTACATTCCGGTTCGCGTAACATCGGTAATAATTTAGCGCAGTGCCATATTAATACAGCCAAAGAATTAGCAAAGATGGCAGGTAATAACTTACCAGATCCAGATTTAGCTCATTTTGTAGCTGGTACACCAGAATTTGAAGCATACTGGAATGATTTACAATGGGCACAAGATTATGCAAGATTCAACCGCGATGTAATGATGGCGCGATTTAAGCACATTGTCGAAAAACACTTAGCAGGTGGTAAATCAACTAAACCCTTATTACAAGTAAATTGCCATCATAATTACGCCGAAAAAGAAGTACATTTTGGCGAAGATGTGTATGTTACCCGTAAAGGTGCAGTCCGTGCCCAAACAGAAGACTATGGCATAATTCCTGGTTCAATGGGAGCAAAATCTTTTATTGTCAAAGGTAAAGGTAATGCTCATAGCTTTTGTTCTTGCAGTCATGGTGCAGGCAGATTACTATCGAGAAATAAGGCAAAAAATGTCTATACTCTCGATGATTTAATTGAGCAAACCAAGGGCGTAGAATGCCGTAAAGATGAGGGCGTATTAGATGAAATTCCTGGTGCTTATAAGCCAATAGATCGAGTGATGGAAAATCAAGCAGATTTAGTGGAAGTTGTAGCAACACTCAAGCAAGTCTTATGCGTGAAGGGATAAGCTAGGGTAGGGGCACAGCAATGTTGTACCCTTCTGTGCCCTTCTGCAAATTTAGCGTTCAAAGCATGAATTCTATTGAAATGAAAAGCGCTGTAAATAAATGATTGTTTTAAGCGAAGCTACCGAACAAATAGAAGCATCAGCCAGCGCTAGCGAAAATAAATTAATGACCGAAGCTGCTCAAATATTAGGCTTTAAAGTCTACCATATACCAAGAGATTTTCAACGCTGTGGTACAGCAGAAAATGCTTTATGGCATATTCCTGAATATCCAGAAGAAACTGCTGGTATTTGGATAGGATATATTCCAGAATTAGAACGATATCAAGCCATATATCAAGCTGCTTTAGCTAAAGGCGTAAAATTACTCAATACTCCGTTAGAGCATCAGACAGCGCTAGAATTTGACTTGTTTTACCCGCATTTACAAGGATTAACGCCTGATAGTGTAATAATTACATCTACGCAAGAATGTATCAAAGCAGGTGAATTATTGGGATTTCCTGTATTTATTAAAGGTGCAGTTCAGTCAAGAAAACAGCAAGGATGGGAGTCTTGCGTAGCCAATAATCAAGAAGAATTAATCAAGTTAACAGAATGGTTATTAAAACTCAAATATGGTTCACGAGGTAGAGTAATTGTCAGAAAGTTAGTGAAGCTGCGACATCAACGTCTAGCTCCGAATGGCTTTCCAATGGGAAGAGAATTTAGATGTTTTATTTATAATCATCAAATTCTTAAATATCGATATTATTGGGATAGTAAAGATGATTTGAGTAAGTTATCTCCACAAGAAGAAAAGCAAGTGTTAAACTTGGCACTTATAGCATCTAAATGTCTTAAAGTTCCTTATGTGGCAATTGATATTGGGCAATTAGAAAGTGGCGAGTGGATTGTCATAGAAACAGCAGATGCTCAATTTGCTGGTATCTGTCAAATTCCGCCACTTGAATTATGGAATAAATTGAAAGATATATCTTAAAATAATTTGTAATTAAAATAGATGTAGGGTGGGTATCGCCAGCCCTTTCAACGCGAACAAATGAACTACTTCATGAATATCTGAAACCCAACCCCAGTAAGGAATGTGAGGTACGACTTCGATGTATCCTCAACATATTCAACTGTTTTGGGCATCAAAATGCTATCCGCCATCTTTGAACAATTTGTGCAAGAAAGTCCAATAAGTGTGATGGCACGAGGATTAATGGAGCGAGTATTCGCCCCAGAAATCATGGATAAATTATTTGAAACCCATGCAAAAGTCCAATACCAGCAAGACTTATTGTTTTCCAGCCAAGTTGATTTAATGAGTTTGGTAGTGTGTGGAATTCAGAAATCGGTTCATGCAGCCTACAAAGCAAGAGCTGCGAACTTAATAGTGAGTAGTACTGCACTATATAAAAAGCTCTCTGGCGTGGAACTGGGCGTGAGTCAGGCGTTAGTTAGACAAACAGCAAGCCAATTGCAGTTGCTCATTCAAAAAATGGCAGGAGAACAGCCAAATCCACTACCGGGATATCAACACAGAATTGTTGATGGGACTTGTCTAGGTGCCACAGACCATCGACTAGATGCAATTCGGTTATTTGCAGCTAAGGCTCTACCAGGGAAAGCGATAGTTGTGTCAGATCCACTGTCAAAGCTAGTAATAGATATTTTTCCCTGTGTTGATGCTCATGCCCAAGAGCGTAGTTTATTTGATGATGTACTTTTGAGTGTCAAAGCAAATGAAGTTTGGAATGGAGACCGAAATTTTTGTACAGCCAAGTTTCTGTTTAGGATTGCAAACCAACAAGCTTTTTTTGTGGTTCGTCAACATGGGTCGTTAGGTTATCAACAACTCTCGCAATTAAAAGCTGTAGGTCACACAGATACAGGCAATCTATTTGAGCAGGAAATCGAAATTAATTACGACGGTAATTTGCTGAAATCTCGCCGGATTTTGCTGAAATTGTTCAAACCAACCCGAGACAAGGAATGGGAAATCGCCATTTTGACCAATTTACCCTCTCATGATGCGGATGCTGCAAAAATTGCTGAATTGTATCGTAATCGCTGGAGCCTGGAGACTCTTTTTCAAACTGTAACTGAGAATTTTCACGGCGAAATTCAAACCTTAGCCTATCCCAAAGCAGCTTTATTTTCATTTTCGATGGCATTAACAACATACAACATTCTTGCTACTCTCAAAGCTGCCTTAGGATCTGTACATGGAGTCGGTAAAATTGATGCTAGCTTGTCAGATTTCTATTTAGTTGATGAAATTACTGGCACTTACCGGGGAATGATGATTGCAATTCCAGCCGTCCATTGGCAAGCATTTGAGACCTTTTCTCTTGAGCAAATGGTGTTGGTTTTGCAAGATTTAGCAGCCAGAGTCGAACTTAAATGTTTCCTCAAGGCGATTCGAGGGGTAAAGAAAAAGCGAGAACCTTTAATAGTTGACAGCAAACATCGTCACGTTTCTACTGCGCGACTTTTAGATACCCATCAGAATACTCAAAACAAAAGCTAATATTTCTGGTTTTGACTTAAATCGCCTGGAGGATAATTCAATGCACTTTCATGTCTGCTGCAAACGGCTTTATGCTTTAGAAATTAGTCAGGGTAAGGCTTTTATTAATTATCTCTTACTAGTTCATTTGTTCGCGTTGAAAGGGCTGGCAGTGCTCACCCTACGTATTATCTATTATTTTGTTGTTTTGTGTTAAAAATATAACTATTTATGATACCCCGTGTTAGAGCGCCAGAATTACCACAAAACTCTCCTTGGTTTAACACCGATAAACCATTATCTATTAAGCAACTGAAAGGTAGAGTTATTATCTTAGATTTTTGGACATACTGTTGTATCAATTGTTT
Source organism: Calothrix sp. NIES-2098 (assembly GCF_963875125.1). Taxonomy (NCBI): domain Bacteria; kingdom Bacillati; phylum Cyanobacteriota; class Cyanophyceae; order Nostocales; family Calotrichaceae; genus Calothrix; species Calothrix sp. NIES-2098. Next base: position 3,733,697 of record NZ_CAWNKJ010000001.1, on the reverse strand, counting down.
GCATATAATACCAGATTTAAAATATTTAGAACAAAAATATCAAGATAGTCTGACAGTTATCGGTGTCCACTCCGCTAAATTTGATAATGAGAAAGAAACGGAAAATATTCGTCAAGCAATCTTGCGTTATGACATCGAACATCCAGTTGTAGTCGATAGTGGTTTTCGGGTTTGGCAAGAGTATGCTGTACGTGCTTGGCCTACTTTGATGATTATCGATCCAGAAGGCTATGTAATTGGCTATGTTGCTGGTGAAGGACATCGTGATACTTTAGATGAACTAATTGAAAAACTAATTCAAGAACATCGGGAAAAAGGCACAATTAATTTTCAAGAACTCAGCCTGAATTTAGAAAAACAACGTCAACCATTAATTACACCCTTAGCTTTTCCTGGTAAAGTACTAGCGACACCAGCAGGTTTATTTATCGCGGACTCTGGTCATCATCGTCTAGTGATGAGTAGTTTTGCAAGGGAAGTTATGCATGTAATTGGCACAGGAAAATCTGGATTAGTTGACGGTAATTTTAACGAAGCACAGTTCTCTGCGCCTCAAGGAATGGCATTTGATGCAGATAAACAAATTCTCTACGTTGCTGATACAGAAAATCATGCTTTAAGGCGAGTTGATTTGCAGCGTCAGGTTGTAGAAACTATCACCGGAACTGGTGAACAAAGTCGTAATATTCGTCCTCATGGTGGCGCTGGTTTGGAGACAGCACTAAATTCTCCTTGGGATTTGGTGAAGGTAGGAAATACCCTATTTATTGCGATGGCGGGTAGCCATCAAATTTGGGAAATGGATTTAGAAACAGGGGTAATTAAAACCTATGCTGGTATGGGTGCAGAAGCTTGTATTGATGGTTCTTTGAGTGAATCTGCATTTGCTCAACCTAGCGGTATTAGTAGTAATGGTGAAGAATTATATATTGCTGACAGCGAAGTAAGTTCAATTCGCGGTGTAGGAATAGTTGAACCGCGTTTAGTTAGAACTGTATGCGGTAGTGGTGATTTATTTGGCTTTGGTGATGTAGATGGACAAAGTGAAAATGTGCGATTACAGCATTGTTTGGGTGTGGAATATTCTCAAAATTATTTATGGGTAGCAGATACTTACAATCACAAAATTAAATTAGTTAGTCCTAGTACGGGTAATTGTCAAACAATTTTGGGCGATGGGGTGATGGGTTTGCAGGATGGACAAGGAAAGAATACTCGCTTTTTTGAACCTTCGGGATTGAGCGTTATGGGTTCAAATTTATATATTGCTGATACTAATAATCATGTGATTCGTTGTGTTGATTTGAATTCGTTCGAGGTGACAACGTTAAAGTTTAAGGGTTTATGTGCGCCGGATGTTTGTGTTCCGTCTAATTTGTAGGGTGTGTTGTCGCGTAGCGCAACGCATCGATATAGCATCAATAATTCATTAACGGATACTTGGGTTTATATTTCACTAAGGTTCAGTTAAGAGAGATTGTAGGGGCACGGCATCCATAATTTTTTGGGGTATACAGTTATCTTATCAGTGCCCTGCCCCTACGAAATATTGCATCTCAGCCTAACTGAACTGTATTAGTTTATATTGAGGTAGGAATTACCTCTTAATGATATTCGTAAAATGATACAAGTGACATGAAAAATATTCTTCATATTACGCAAGCAGAACAATGGGAACAAGCAAAAATTAACGGTAACTATCGCGCTGATTCGCTAGATACTGAGGGTTTTATCCATTGTTCGGAACTTAGTCAAATAGTTAAAGTTGCAAATAGTTTTTTTCGGAATCAGAAGGGATTGGTATTACTATTTATTAATGCAGATAAAATTAAGGCTGAAATACGTTATGAGGAGGCGGAAATAGGTGAGTTATTTCCGCATATTTATGGGGAGTTAAATATTGATGCTGTGTTTCAGGTAATTGATTTTAAATCTGGGGAAGATGGTTTGTTTGAGTTGCCGCTAGAAGTTGTAAATTTAGATTGACGAACCGCAGAGGCGCGGAGGACGCAGAGGAGGAGAGATGGAGAGTCAAGGGTTTGATGTGGGTGAGTATGTGGATAGGATGGCGTTGTTGGTGGATTTGCAACTGAGGGATGAGTATCGTGATGGGGTGGTGGCCAATTTTGAGAGAATTAAAGCGATCGCTCTTCTTGTAAATGAATTCCCCATACCAGAAGATATTGAAGTTGCACCCATATTTGAACCATGAATGATGCTGTATCAATAGCTGCGGCTGTGCGTGAGGGTAAGGTTAGCGCGGTGGAGGTGACTCAGGCGGCGTTAGCTAAAATTGCTGCACGGGATAATGAACTTAATAGTTTTACGGCGGTAATTGCGGAAACGGCTTTGGCTGATGCAGCTAGAATTGACAAGGAAATTGCTCAAGGTAATCATCCTGGGGTGTTGGCTGGTGTACCTTTTGCCGCGAAGAATCTCTACGATATCGCTGGGTTGACGACTCTGGCGGGTGCGAAAATTAATGCCGAAAATCCTCCAGCTACTCAAGATGCAACAGCAGTGGCGAAGTTGAAACAAGCTGGTGCGGTGTTGGTGGGTGCGTTAAATATGGATGAGTACGCCTATGGGTTTGTGACGGAAAATGCCCATTATGGTGCGACTCACAACCCTCATGATTTAAAGCGTGTCGCTGGGGGTTCATCTGGGGGTTCGGCGGCGGCGGTGGCGGCGGGTTTGGTTCCATTGACGCTGGGTTCTGATACTAACGGTTCGATTCGGGTTCCGGCGGCTTTTTGTGGAATTTTTGGTTTAAAACCTACTTATGGCAGGTTGTCACGTGCTGGGGTAGCTTTATTTTCTAGCAGTTTTGACCATGTAGGCCCTTTTGCGCGTTCGGTTAGGGATATTGCAACGGCGTTTGATATTCTCCAAGGAGAAGACGATCGCGATCCGGTTTGTACAAAACGTCCGCCTGAATTATGTGTACCACAACTGAATCGAGATATCTCTGGTATCAGAATTGCTATTGCCGATGATTATTTCATGAAGGGTGCGGAACCGGAAGCTTTGGCAGCAGTAGAAAGAGTTGCCCGTGCTTTAGATGTGAATGAGTACGTTACAATACCAGAGGCACACCGCGCTAGGGCAGCAGCCTTTGTAATTACAGCCAGTGAAGGGGCAAATCTGCATTTGGATAAATTGCGATCGCGTCCTCAAGATTTCGATCCAGCAACACGCGATCGCTTTTTGGCTGGGGCGTTAATTCCGAGTCAGTGGTATTTGCAAGCCCAAAGATTTAGAAGATGGTATCGCGATCGCGTCCGCGAAATCTTTCAAAATGTCGATATAATTCTTGCCCCTACTACACCAATTCCAGCCCCATTAATTGGGCAACAAACCACAATTGTAGATGGTGAAGAAATTATTATTCGTCCTCATTTAGGATTATTTACTCAACCATTATCTTTTATTGGTTTACCTGTATTATCAGTCCCAATTCAGCTTCCCAAGGCTTTACCTTTAGGTGTCCAATTAATAGCAGCACCTTACAATGAAGCATTGATTTTAAAAGTTGCATCTGTGCTAGAAGCTCAGGGTATTGTATCAGCACCCATCGCTTAATTTATCCTCATCCTATAAACTCCATCATCTTAGTGGCATTGGCTTCGCACAACCTTGCAGATATTTCAGCAGTGGTTGGGCATTTTCAGGTAAGCTTAGGTCATCAAATGAAACAGTGGGAGCGCCTTCATTAGTTTCAATGGTGATTTTGTAGTTCAACAAATCGCGAGCCTGTGGCGTGCTTTTACTTTGAGCGTGGAGAATACCGCTTTGTTCGACTAATGATTTTAACTTAGCGGCTTCGTCCGCAGGGAGCGAGTCTGTATCCAGTTCGCAACCCCTGATTAAGCCTGCGTAACCTCCTGACTGAGAAAACTTAACTTTCATGCTTGGGTAAACCTCATTGATTGGCAAATAGGTAAGCAAAAGAAGAACGAAAGATAAAAGATATAAAGTTAAATGCTTCATACTACCGTTTGGGAAGCTGCTCTGTAGCCAACTAAATACCTGATACTTCATACTTCACACTCTTTCCTTACCTCTTGCCATCCTCTTGAAGATACAGCCTCAGTTTATTTTTTACACCTTCAGCTTACTTGCCAGTTTTCCCATTTAAGTCAGAAGCTTGCGATCTATATTGGGGGTGTTGCATCGTACCGCAAGAACAATGACGACTGGCATACATACCAAAGTGAGACAAATCAATAGGGCCAGCAAAGGCTTTTGTCCCTAAAACTTCTCGAAACTCAAAGTTTTTCTGCACAAACTTAGCACAATCTTCCTCGCCATCTGCCTTAGCAATTTCAATCATGGCGTTGGCTACATCTGCAAAAGTAGCACGAGTATCAGGTGCTTGAATGATAGCACGCAGCACAAGTCCAGCAATGTATTTGCCAGTTTGATAGAGAACTTCGGCGCTATCTCGTACACGCGGATCTCTGCGTGAGGTGAATAAATCTGCCAAAGTGTCAAAAACCCCTCCTGTAAATACCTGGGACACATCATGCACCTCAGGAGTAACATCGCTGAGTTTTAGGTCATTATCTGCATTTCGTAACCCATTGCTACTGTTAATAGCCAATCCAAATTCTTCTGCCAGGGCTGCTACTATATTCTTTTGATGTAAATCCGCCTTTGTCTCGGCCACAATATACTCGACCAAATCCATCTGAGACAGAATCAAGAAGATGGAGGTCAAATCGCCGAATGATTCATGTAGTCCTCCTGTTTGTGCTGGTGCATTCCAAGAGAGCCATTTAGGTTTTAATGAATCTAAAACTGCGTGTCCAGTTTCGTGAGCGACAATATCTAAGGAACGACAAGTAAAGACTTTCTCTATTAAACCTGAGCTTTGGGAAGGATTGAAATAGAAAAATTTTAAAGCTTTTTCCTGACGACTGTAGTATGCATTCTCCGTTTCTCCGGCATGGGGATAAACTTTGATAACTTCCGCGTTACCATCTTTATTCCACTGCCAATCCAGCTTTTTGTTTAACACTCTTTGGTACATTGTGAGTACTTGACGGACGATGGTATAAGTATGTACCGCGTCAAAAGCTTCAGCATTGCTAGCAGGATTTAATAGAAAATCTCGATTTGCATCCGCAGCCACAGGAGCAATACCCTCAATACTAATTTGGGAGTCACTAGGGCCATCGTTGACTTGGGTGTGAATGTAAACAGTTCTTGGCAGTTCAATCCCTTTCACGGAAGGGTCTTGCTTCCAAATCCGCAGACGCGAACCTAATACAGGTGGATCTAGTTGTGGAGGCAGTTCCAGCATTTTTTCTGCCACAGCACGCACGTATCCCTTTTGAGCAGCAACCTGATGGAACTCTTCAGCTTTAGATGCAGTTGATTTAGTTTCTGTTGATTTAGTTTCGGATTTAGTTGTCATAGTCATTCTCCTAAATATGGTGAATTTAGTTGCCAAGTACTACGACCCACACCTTTGGATTGTGCGAGTATGTCACTTGTTCAAACCTGTTGATTCCTCAATGGAAAAATCTGTCGTTGAAAGCGATATGTCTTCGTCAAGAACCTGGTATTCTCTTTTTCCTTAAACCGAGATACCAACAGCATCCCATGCCTTTTTCACTGCTTGTTGTTCCAAACTATCGCTACCAAACATTGCACCAGCAACTTGGTACGTCATCGAGGCTGCTTCTTGAAAATTACTATTCTGGTTGAGATTTTTTAGTGTTTGATACCAAATTGGCCCGACTTTCTCCCATGAGTATCCACCTAGTTCTATCGCCGTTAGATAGAAGGCATGATTAGGAATACCAGAGTTGATATGCACGCCACGACTATCATTATCCCCTGTGTATTTGTCTTTTATGTGTTTGGGCTGGGGATCTGTTCCTAAAATTGCATCCTTTTCATAAGCTTTTTCGGCTTTAAAGGTTCGGATGGACTTTGCTTGCACTTTAGGCCCGACAATAGCATCGCCCATCAACCAGTCGGCTTCAGTGACATCTTGCTTGAGATACCACTGTTTAACTAAAGCACTCATCGCATCAGCAAAGTGTTCGTTCAATGCTCCTGATTCATCCCAATATTCTAAGTTACTGGTAAATTGAACTACTCCATGCGTTAACTCGTGGGCAACTACGTCTAAGGCTTTGCTAAATCTGGTAAAGACAATTTCATCTCCATCGCCATAAATCATCTGTTGTCCATTCCAAAAGGCGTTATCGTAATTTCTGCCAAAATGAACGCTGGAGATTAAGGTCATGCCCTTATCATCTAATGAGTTGCGGTTGAAAACTTCCTGATAAAAATCGTAAGTAATTCCAGAGTAATCGTAGGCTTCATTCACAGCATCATCAATAACTGGAGAGTCACCCTCAGAACGGACGAGTTTCCCTGGAAGCATCCTTTCCCACCGCCAATGATTGACATCGTAGACAAGACGATGCTTTGTTCCGGCTGGTGAAGGTGTTGCTGCTAACATTGCTACCTTGGCAAAGGTATTTCGTTTAGTCCGAGATGCAACTGAATGTTTGATAGCATCAATAGCGAGGTTGCGAATTTCCGGATCGTCGGATTCCACCAAGCGATCTAAAACATGGGGCGGAACGAAGCAATGTAAAGGATTGTGGCAACAGTGGTGGTGAAAAGTATGCATATTACTCCTACTGTTTTGTAAACAGATAGTTATGAGTGTTAACTGTATGTATCAGCAAACCCCGATCGAGTTTTAAATGTTGGCAGTTACCCAAGCTGCTGCCGCGATCGCACGGGCAATATCAGCCGCATATTCTGGATCGACAAAGGTATCGGTTTTCATGTGGTAGTTGGGATTGGCTTCGGCAGCAGGTGAATCTAACAGAGGGCCTGCAAAGAAATCCTCAGAAACCACGCAGGCAGCGTAGCCTCGCTCGTGAAAACTGGCATGGTCGCTTCTGCCTTCTGCTGGGTCTCTGTCTCTGTTTAACCAGCCTGTACTGAAGTAAATTTGCAATGGCTGAAGTTCTTTGGATATTTGTTGTGTCACCTTGCCCAGGCGTTCTGCAAGTACCAAAGACCTGTTTTGTACGTCTAGTGAAGGCAAATAGCCGACATGAGCCTCAAAAGAACGCGGTGGATTGACGTTATAGCCAATCATATCCATTTGGTAGACGGCAACAATCGGAGCTGCGATCGCCGCTTGTCCCCTTGCGTAGGCTTTACTCCCAATCAAACCATGTTCTTCTGCATTAAACAGCACAAAACGAATTGAGCGCTTGGGCGGTTTAATCGCAGCTAATTCTTTCATTACACTCGCTATAGCCAAAACTGCCGCCACACCACTAGCATCATCATCTCTACCGGGGGCAAAATCTGTTTGCGGCTCGAAGCGATCGCTGAAGGCGGCGGTAGAATCTAAATGTGCAGTAATCAGCACAAGTTCATCAGATTCGCTACCTTGCAATTGGGCTTCGACATTATGTAAAAGCCGACCTTCATGAATGAATGGATACAACCTAACAGTCAAGCTGTCGCCGCCTATCTTCATGAAATCCCTGGCCAGAGTTTCTGTTGCCACCGCATTATCGGGATGTTGAATATGCCGACTTTTAATCTTGATACCTGCTGCATCTAGCGGTTTGATGCCACTGTAACGATCGAGGTAAATATTAATGACTTCTGGAGTAATTTTGCTGAAATGCTCCAATTCTTCAGGGGTTAAAGATGGCTCCATTTCGGGTATTTCTAAAAACTTTGCAGTTCTTTGGTTGTTTCCCTCGCCAAATGGTTCGAGCAAACTCATATCCGGCAGTAATTTGAGATTATGTCCGTGATAAGCTTCCTCAAAGTGATATCCCTCAACCGTTTGTCCCGCAGGTAAGGCCACATATAGTCCTTCAGTTGAAGAAGACAATACCCATTGAGATTGTTCCTCTTGAGTGAAGAAATGGCTGGAATGTCCTTCAGCAGCCAAAAAACCAGTGCGAGTTTGGCGATCGTCTCGTAGAAGATACAATTCTGATGCCAGAGGCTGATCTTCTACGCCAAGGCGATCTACTTCAAATCCCAAATCGTCAAGTCTGGCAGCTACCCCTGTAGAAGCGATCGCGTAAACTTTGTTTCCTTGTGAGCCAGTCACATACAATGGCACCACAGGCAACATTCTCAGCACTGGCCGCCATGCTTGTTCGTTCTGTTCGCTGGAAACGGCAATCCTGATATATCTTAAATGGCTGCCATTTAATACTTCTAAAATTAAACAAGGATGCGGCGCTACTCGCCAGCCTGCTTCGATTGCATAACTGCGCTCCTGACTATCCTCTCCCACAAATAGACATTGTTGCGGTTCGTTAGCGTTACCTGCTTGACGTGCTGCACGCTCAAATATTTCCGAGGAGTCTTTTGCACCATAAATGAGTAGATTGGGGTCGAAAAAGTCATAAATTTGACTTGTTTGCAACACCCTTTTCACGTTTTCGGGTGTATCGTCGCCGATATTCGAGATAATCCCGAGGCGAAGATTGCGATCGCGTAACTGCTGCAATATCTCTGGCACATACGGGTAAACATCCAAACCTTCAAGACGATAGGGAAAAGGTGAAATTCTCGGACTACCAAGAGTTGCACCAATGTCAAAAAAGATTGCAGGCTGTGCGGTTTCACTCATGATTTCACCTGGCAAAGACTTACACTATTAACCAAAAAAACATTGTGTGATTTCTATGCTTTGCTAAAAGGAAAGGCTAGAGAGCTATCCTACTAAATTCTTAATTAGTGTCAGTAAAACGAATGTCTGCACTTTCTCAAATACGAATGTGCATAGCTGCTAATTTTATGAATTTTATCTGTGCAGAACTACAAACCGACAGAACAGCATTTATATGCATATTAGCAGCATTAATAAATTTACGATCCTAGTTAAGCTTAAAAAATTCTTGAGAATCGACGAGACTTTTGGCAAGTATCAAAACTGTAGCTCTTCCACGTCAATCGCTATAACGGTTAGCCACTGCGTATATACAGATAATTATGCACTCTAAATGTCTGCAATAGATATCAATCAACCACTGGGTTGCTGTGTGGAAGGCGGGTAGGCGATCGTTCGGTTCCTGTACTGGTTGCTAAACACTACCGCGAACCTAAGCGGCTGAGACTTCCGCTACGCGATCGTGGTGAGGGAAACTACTACTTTTTAATTCAGTAATATCCGCTTATCGATCGGCTAGAAATTCTCGACTCTGATTTTAAAATAGAGTTATAGCACTCAAATCTCTGTTTTAAAAACACCAAAGAACTCAAAGACAGCGAAAAACAGAGAAACGCAAAATTTCGCTACTATTTAGTAATGCTATGAGTGACAAAATTTCCTTTCAATTCAATAACTTGGTAGCAATTAATTTTCCGAACAGCTAATTTCATAAGCTCAAGAGAACTAATTGCAAATATCAGATACAAAGATAACGCACAGGATTTTTATTGAATAACATGAAAGACCTTATATCAAAAACAGACCAACTAACACAAACAACAAAGTTGTGGATGCCTCAACAGGTCATGTTTACTCCTGCTGCTTTAGATGAGCCTTGGGGACAGAAGATTTTTGAGCGCGTACAATCGTTGAACTTACCAATAATAGAGTTACCGCGTAACCGCCTGACTGGCTTGCGTGGAGAAAATGAACGCGAAACTTATAATATTGCCAAGCGTACCCTTGCAGTCGTTACTGCACCGCCTAGCCAATTTAAGCTTAGTCCTATCCCACCCTCGGCTGACTGGCAATTTCACATTGCTGAGGGTTGCCCAGCACACTGCCAATATTGTTACTTGGCTGGAAGTTTATCTGGGCCGCCAGTAATTCGCACTTATGCTAACTTACCGCAAATCTTAGAGAACTTAAGTGCCTATGAACGGCCAGAACAACTCACAACTTATGAGGTTAGTTGCTACACTGACCCACTAGGTATTGAGCATTTGACAGGTAGCCTTGCCGAGTGTATTCGTTACTTTGGCACTCGTAAAAATGCAAATTTACGCTGGGTATCCAAGTTTGATGCAGTAGATAGCTTACTCGATTTACCTCATAACGGTAACACTCGCTGCCGGATGAGTGTCAATGCTGCACCTGTCTCCGGAAGGTTTGAAGGCGGCACAGCAAGCGTAGCATCACGGCTGAAAGCGTTGCGTAAGTTAGCTTTACCACGAGATAAAGGTGGTGGTTGCTATCCTATAGGATTGGTTATTGCACCGATTATGCCCATAGATGATTGGCAAATCCACTACAGTAGATTATTTGACTCAATTAGCGAAGCCCTCGATTTCAAGTGTGATTTGACTTTTGAGCTAATTTCGCACCGCTTTACACCAGGCTCAAAAGAAGTTTTACAAAGTTGGTATCCGCAATCCAAACTAGACATGGATGAGGACAAACGCCGTATCAAGCGTAATAAGTTTGGCGGGATTAAGTATGTTTATGATACTGACACAACCAACACAATGAAACGCTTTTTTGAGACAGAAATTCAAAATCGCTTTCCAAATGCGAAGATTTTATATTGGACTTAAGTAAGTCGGTGAGAAAAAACCAAACTATGTAAAGAAAAGTCAAATCTCTGTATTTGGCTCGTAGTTGCGCTTTAGCGCTTCAGTGCTACTACAAACAAGTGATGATTATTTGCACCGGCTTACTTAGTTTTTGGTATGTTGAAAATCTAGAAGTGGCTACTATATTCAACATACTTTAACGAACGCGCTCAAAATCATTAAATGAAGATGATTGCTTTACCTGTATGTCTTTAATTCGGTAACTGAGTTAAGTATTTTCAGGTAAAGCATAATTAATTATTCGCAGTTTAATAGTATGCTTAATTAACTGCTTCTAGTTCTCACTTTGTGTCAAGCTTTTTAATTGAGAAGCTGTTTCTTCTGGTCTTCCAGATAGAGGAAAAACTAAAATACTTTTAATGCGATCGTTATCTACTAATTCCTTCAAACGATATAGTTGTTTATCGGTAATAGCAACTCCGGCATAATTTTTGGCATAATTTAATTCTTCTTGGAAATTCGCCTCATTATAAGCTTGGATAAACACTCGATCCACATTCCAATTTTGCCAATCAGCCGCAAAATATCGTTTAGCCCAATAAGGATTATGATGACAAATATCAAAGCTAACGTTTGAGTTAGCTTTTTTCATTGCAGTTATCATTTGTTGTAAAAATTTAGTTAGGTTAGCAGTGCGGTCAACTTTACCGGGTAATTCCGCATAATAACCGAGATAATCATCCCATTGAACTGCATCAATCTTGGGATATTTTTGCACGAACTCTACTAAGATATTTTGGAAAAAACTAGCAACTTCAGGAATCTGCACATCAAGGACATAATGATCGATACCAACGTAGGTTTTATCTACTCCAGGGACAATCCAGCTTTTAGAAGTTGCTAAATCATAAATGGGACTATTTTTATCTATCTTAATGCCCTTTTCAAAATAAGCATGAACTTGCATTCCCTGTTTGTGTGCTTCATCAATCAACCAATCTAACCATTTGTCTTGAAACTGATTAGGACAACTTTTATATCCTAGAGTTTGCTGCATCACGTCGCTATTGTACATCGTGCAACCATTACCCCAAACACCTTGAATAATTGTATTAATTCCTTGAGAGTGATAGTAACGAACTCTTTCACGAATCGTTTTTTCGTCGGCATTATTGGTAACTTGATAGCGACTCAAATAAATTCCTCTAATTATTTTTTTCTCCCAAGGAGTTGGAGGTAATGGGGGTTTTGGAGGTGTGACTGTTTTTGGTGAATCTTGCTTATTAATCGGATCGGGATTAGAATTGCTTGGTAATGGAGTTGGGATTGAAGACGTTGGACTATGATTCAAAATTGGAATATTTATTTGTTGATTTTTAGGTATAAACTTGCTGATATCGATATTTACCTTGTGGTTGTTAAACCACCAATAACTACCTCCAAAGAATACAATAATTAAAGATATGGGAATATTTGAGCATCCACATCCATTTGGTTTTTGCTTTTGGCTAGGCATAATAATATGATTATTGACTAGTGATTTCGATATATACAAATACGATATAATCCGCTTTCATAAGTGATAATTTTTTAATTACAATCTGCTAAAAACTGTAATAGAAAATTTTTCTAGAGGCGAATATCTAATCTAACACACTGAACCAATCAACTTCTCATTGCGCTTACTAATTGCTGTCGTCCGTGAATTCCTTGTAGGGTTGTGTGCTATGAGCCAAGAATAAAGCTTCCAGCCTTCATAACACAGAACTAAGCCACACAACGAATAAGCCCCAAATATGGCTATGAAACTTTTTGCCGTCTGACCCTACCTACAATACGCTGTAATTTGACCAGGGTAAAAATTATCCTGTAGTATAATATATGTAATTTGTAGTATAATAATTTTATTCACAATCCAATGAACTATTCTCGCTGGAGCAAAATCAGCAAATTTTTTGGTAAATATCTGCAACAGCTACCTAACAAAGTTTGGTTAGTAGATAATGTCGTACCTGAGTATTTATAAAAGATTTGAGTTTTGCTTAAGTACTGTTAATGATAAATTCTCAATTAAAAATTAACTCCAAAAATTATGCAAATTCATATTTATGCACAGCGGGGAGATATTGCAGGAGTCGCACGTGAAATCAGCAATGGTGTTGATATTGATGCTTTAGAAGAGTATTCACAGCAAACACCGTTGATGTGTGCAGTTAGTAGCTCTAATGCAGGTATCGATATGATTGGCTTTCTGTTGGAACATGGCGCGAATGTGAATGCTGTTGAACAAGAATCTCAGCATACTGTACTTGGATTGGCTGTACAATCAGGCAATTTAGATAAAATCCAATTAATTTTGGATGCTGGAGCAGATATAAACTATCAAACATCAAAAGGATATGATGTCTTAATTGATGCTATGCATGGTCGAGATATTTTGCAGGATGAAAACTTGATCTCGACTTTAAATTTACTGATCTCTAAAGGTGCTTCTATCAATGGTAAAAGTAGCTATGGCGAGACTGCTATTAAAGCTGCGGCTCATGTAGGGAGATTTGATGCTGTCAAATTATTATTGAATGCAGGTGCTAACCCAGAGCAACTGGGATGGACTGAATTAATGCACGCTATAGTGTTTGGGAGCGTAGAACAAGTAAAGTTATTGCTAGAACAAAGTGCACAGCAAGATGTGCGTGATAGTTGGCAAAGAACACCTTGGTTGTTGAGCCTTCAGGTAGGTGAACTCGCCAAAGCCAAATTACTCCTAGCGACAGGAGCAAATCTTAACGATACTGGAATTTGCGGAAAAACGCCGTTAATGTATGCCATAGAAAGCGATCGCCCCGACATACTACAATGGCTTATTGCCGAAGGATGCGATATTGAAGCTACTGATGACTTTGGTAACACTGCGTTAATGCTAGCGGCAGAGCGTGGAGCGACCGATTGTGTCAGAATTTTACTAGCAGCTGGCGCAAATTCTAGCAGAAGCGATGATTACGATAACAAAGCTATTAAGATGGCTAGTAATCTGGAAATTGTCAAAATGCTAGTTGCAACTGGTGAAGATTTGAGCGATATTAACGATGATATGCGGCGATCGCTCACTGGAATTGCCAATAACAAATTTTCACTATCACAATTATCACCAGAGCAATATTTTGCTGGTAAACATCCCCGCTTTGGCAAAACAAATCCAGAGTTGATGGACGTACCTTTTTGGCGAGCTATGATTTATGATGGTTGTTCTGCTTATGCAGCCAAAAATCTTTTTAACGATACAGAAAATTGGCAAGATAAAGCATGGTGCTATCAGCGGTTTGGCAGAACAATTACACAATTACCAGATGGTAGAATTGTAGAAATCGGTGGCGAACATGAAGACTACTATGACCCTGATTTTTGTATATATAACGATGTTGTAGTTTATCAAGGTGATGGAAGTTTTCAGATTTTTGGTTATCCCCAAGATGTCTTTAGCCCAACTGATTTCCATTCAGCTACATTAGTGGGAGACTACATCTATATTATTGGTAATTTAGGATATGTGGATACAAGAATTTCAGATGAAACTCCAGTTTATCGATTAAATTGCCACACATCTAAAATAGAAAAACTCGAAACCACTGGTGAGAAACCTGGATGGATTAGTAGCCATAAAGCTTACTACAGAGAACCAGATAAAATTTATATTACTGGCGGTAAATTGTGTGTAATTGATGAAGAAAAATCAGATTATATAGATAATTCAGATGATTACGTCTTGGATTTACTTAACTTAACCTGGAGCCGCACTACTGCAAATAAATAACTTATATAATGAATATGTCATTGCGAGTGAAATGCAGTGGAACGACGCAATCTCAACACTTTTTCAATTGCTTCCCTCCGGTTGCAATTGACTTGTGTTCAAAGGTAAATCATATAAATTATTAAATGCTTTCAAAAGCACGTGGATAAACAACCTTTCCCTTGTATATTTCCTGATAATTTTGTAATGGCTTAACCATGAAATACTCTTCTGGTACTGGGAAAGGTGACTCGATTTCATAATTAACTGATGGCTTAAACCCAAAGCGACTATAGAATTGGGGATGACCTAGAACTATAACTATTGCTTCTTTTCTCGCATTGGCTATTTCTAAACCGGCTTTTACTAATGCGCTACCAATTCCTTGTTTTTGAAAATTTGGTAGAACTGCCATAGGTGCTAAACCAAGTACTTGTAATGTTTCTTCACCTACTAGGTCAATGTAGCTAAATAAAATATGACCAACTACTAAACTTTCAACTTCTGCAACTAAAGAAAGTTTTGGAATATAGCGTTTGGAATGACGAATTTCCTCAATTAATTTAGCTTCGTTTTCTTGCCCAAAGGCTAGGGTATTCACCTCAGCTATTGCTAGATAGTCTTGGACGGTTTCACTACGAATATTCATGATGTTAAACTCAATTCCATAAAAACCCAGTTGGCTCGATATTCTAGAGGAATTTCGGTTTTTTCAAAATATGGTTCAATTTTATAAAAGCCTAGGGAATGATAAAGTAACAATGCAGCTTTAGTAAAGGGTGCGGTGTCTAATCTTAACTTTGTATAACCAATATGACGAGCTTCATTGATAATTGCTAATAATAAATTCCTTCCTATCCCTTTTCTTTGAAACTCAGGTCTGACATACATCCTTTTAACTTCGCCAATACGATCGCCAATGTTTCGCAAGCAAGCACAACCAGCTATTTTATTGTCGTATTTTCCCAAAAGCAAGCGACCTTGTGGTGGTGCAAATTCGTCAAGTTGAGTCATGTATTGTTCTAAAAACTGAGATACATCAAAACTGATACCTAATTCATGAGTAAATATTAAGTTAGACCAGTTAACATATTCTTCCCACAGTTTATATAGATGGGATTGATGTCGCTCGTTATCAAATTGGAGAATTTTTAGCAAACTTTACCCTCGTTTAATCATACAATGGTTGAAATTCCCGTAATTAATTTAGCTGCCTTCAGCCAGGATAATACAACAAAGCAAACTGTAGTTAAAGAAATTTATCAAGCTTGCCATGAAATTGGTTTTATGTACTTGCAAAATCATGGCATATCACAAGAAATAATAGAGCAAGCATTTGCACAAACTCAATCTTTCTTTAATTTACCTTTAGCTGTAAAGCAGCAGCTAGCTTGGAGTGATGAATTTAGCAATACAGGTTATGTTGGCATAGAAAGAGAACGTCTGAATCCTGATAACCCAGGAGATTTGAAAGAGGCATTTAATATAAGTAAACAAGTAAATAGCGGGAATTTGCCTGAGTTTATTTCCCTCGCATTTTATGATGCTTGTACGCAACTAGCTAACACTGTGTTAGAAGCTTTTGCATTGGCGTTGGAACTACCAGAAGACTTTTTCACTTCCAAACACAATCAACAAAATCATACTCTGCGATCGCTCCATTATCCACCGCTAGAAAAAACACCATTACCCGGACAGATACGTGCTGGCGAGCATTCTGATTATGGCAGTATTACTTTACTGTTCCAAGATGATGTTGGCGGGTTAGAAGTGCAAACTACATCGGGGGAATGGATTGCCGCACCGTCTATTCCTGGTACGGTAGTCGTGAATACTGGCGATTTGATGCAACGATGGACAAATCATGTATTTTGCTCCACTAAGCATCGGGTAATGATTCCCAACGACAGCAGGGTGAAAAAGTCGCGTTATTCTATCGCCTTTTTCTGCCATCCTAATAACGATACAGAAATCGCTTGTCTTGAGAGTTGTCGAAATTATCATTCCCCAATTTATCCACCCATCCTTGCGGGAGAATATCTGTTGAGCCGTTTACAAGCAACATACTAATGAAAACTTACGACTGGATTGTTGTTGGTGGGGGAATCACAGGTGCTACACTTGCCTACGAATTAGCCAAAACAGGCTTTGCCGTGCTGTTGTTAGAGCAAGAGGAAACACCACACAACGCAACTCGTTATAGTTATGGTGGGTTAGCTTATTGGTCAGGTACTACACCACTAACTCGCCAACTGTGCGAAGATGCGATCGCTCGTTACCAAATCCTTCCTCAAGAGTTAGACGCCGATATTGAATTTCGCGAACTGGATTTATTACTGACTATCCCCAGCAGTAGAGATCCAGAAAAAACAGCTGCATCTTATGCAAATTTTGCCATTCCCCCCCGATTACTAACAGTTACAGAAGCTTGTGAATTAGAACCACTGCTAAATCGAGATGCAATTTCCGGCGCTTTAACTGTCAAACACGGTCATATTCACCCAGAAAAAACAACACAAGCTTACATTCAAGCTTTTCTACGTGCTGGCGGCGAAATGCAGATAGCTCAAGTTTTGCAGATATTGCCAACTGGGGTAAAAACAACTACCGCAACTTTCTCCAGCGTTAACGTAGCGATCTGTGCGGGTGGACTCAGCCGAGAACTATTAAAATCGGCTGGGATTGCAATCAAAATCTATTTCACCCATGCAGAAATCATTAAAACTCCACCTGTAGATCTGCGGTTAAATACCTTAGTTATGCCAGCAAATCTGCAACGATTTCAACTAGAAGCACAATCAACCCAAGTTGACGAATTATGGAATGAACCAGGTAATCAGCCAGTATCGCCAATTTTAGATGCAGGTGCAATTCAATTTCAAGATGGAAGTTTGCGCTTAGGTCAAATTAGCCGCACGCTTACAGATCCTCATGCTGAAGTCAATTCTCAAGAAAGCGAACAGTGGTTGCGAGATAGTATTGGAAAAGTTTTACCAGCATTAGCCAATTTACCAGGAACTTGGCATCATTGCTTAGTTGCTTTTAGCGCCAATAGTCTGCCTTTAATTGGTGCAATTCCAGAATTTTCAAGCATTCATATTTTTTCTGGTTTCAGTAATCCGTTAGTTCTTGTACCACCTTTAGCACAGCGTTTTGCTAAATTTGTTTCTGGTAAAGAAGATGAAATTATCGCTCAGTTATCTATGAGTTAGCGCATCCGCCTGATAAACTGATTAATTGCGTTGGCAATAGTTTGGCACTCCTGGCGATCGTAGGTAATTGGAGATAAAGAAATTGGTTTGCCTGATATCAATTCTAGTTGCACAAAGTACCTAGGAATTCTAGTCTCTATGGGCATTTGTACTACTTGGGCTTGTTTAACTTCAGTCAGCTTTTTTTGTGTAGTAAATCTACCCCATAATTGATATCGCTTCTCTAATGTCATCTGCCCTGATGTTTTATCAAAATTACAGAATATCTGTTTTGGAATGGCTAGAGATTGGAGAATCATCGCAATTCCAGGCAGAAAGAATACTATTCCTTCAATTAATCCCTCCCAGCGCTCGTCTTCTTGAACCTTCAGCTTAGATTGTTGATGGTTTTTGATAAAAGCGTTGATTTCATCTGCAATTTGGTATTGTTTATCTCTCACAAATACTCTGTGGTTAACTAACTCCACTGATTGAATATTAGAAGTATCTAAGACAACTCCAGTTCCATGTTCTCTGGCGACGCTAGCTTCTTTTATTTGCCCATGAATCAAAGTTGTCTCTGTTCCTGGTAAACCTGTAATTGTTCTTTGACAATTCATTTGCCTAGGTTGAGTTCGCTGACATTCTAATGTGGTAACGTTGCCGTTCACAAGAGCTATACCCAAGCCAATTGCCACAAAAGGAGTGCTAAACAATACTCCCCAGAGCCATTGCCGATTACGATCTTGAAATTTTAATGTAGTTGATGTTTGCTCAATAATATTCATCTATTTATCTTTTGAATTGAGTTAGTACTCGTGCCAACTCATCTGCATGAAAATTACCCTCAGGAGGTTGACGATTTTGCTGCTCTGGTTCCAAATAAAGATATTTACAAGAAACATTCGTAAATTCGTTATGAGATTTAATTACCCAGTTAAAAAGACAGGCTCCCGTTAACACTGCAAGGGAAAAATCTGTATTTTCTAGTTCGGAATAACTAAAATCGGTATCGGTTAAGTTCGCTTTTCTAAAAGATGTTCCGGGATGGCTTTTAATAGATTGGATCGTCCATTGAAAAATCCGGAAGGTGACGATCGCAGAAACAACCGCCATGATTAAAAAGAAAAATCCTTGCGCGCCAGATCCATTATCAAAGCCAGAGAAGCCAATTAAAGCCAGTCCGACTGTGAGTGCGACCATGACTGCAAATAGTATAGCAATGGCTCCAATACCAAAGAAAGTTGTGGTTTGAGGAAAGTTGAAGGCGATACTATCTCTCAGGAAAATCTCAGCCAAAAAACCTAATACTGGAAGCGCACCGACTAAGAAGTTGAAGGCGCGATCGCTCAAAAATAAACTTGATAGATACACGAAAAGCGCAACGCAGCCGCATAAAACCACTGGACTGATTATAGTGCTAGCAACTAACATCCGCACTTGGCGATCGCTCTGTCCTGTTCTGGCATACTGAAAGTTAGCTCCAATTAAGGTTGCGCCTGTAAAATTGCATCCCCGTAAATCTGAACCACTGAAATCTGCTCCAGACAAATCCTGCCCTTTGAAAGAGCGATCGCGCAATATCTGGTTGCTATAGTTCAGGTTGGTCATTGTTGGCTGGTTTTGACAGGAGAAATGGTTATAGTGCGATCGCTAATCTTGCAAGTTAATATTGATACTCAGAAACCCAAGATTATTTTTCATCCACAATGTTAACCACTTTTACCAGCTAGTGCCTACAAGTTTTGCTAGCATTCGATACAAGCGATCGCTAACTCGTGGGGATGATGCAGTGAGTAACCAAGTAGAACTGGATGATTACAAGCAACAGATAGCAGATTGGTATAGCCGTCGGAGTTCCAATTATGATGATGGTGATTGGCATCCGCAAATTGCTCATCGTCTTGTTGAATATGCACAACTTAGAAATGGCCAGCAGATATTGGACATTGCAACTGGAACAGGTCTGGTTGCGATCGAGGCTGCTCAAATTGTCGGGGATGAAGGGAAAGTCATTGGCATAGATATTTCAACTGGGATGCTGGAACAAGCAAAGCGCAAAGTTGAAGCATTGCAGTTAAATAATGTTGAATTTTCCCTAGCAGATGCAGAAGCTCTGAGTTTTCCAGCCAACAGCTTTGACTGTATTTTCTGTTCATCTGCATTAATTTGGATGTCCGATTTAGTAGCTGCGTTAAGGCTTTGGCATCAGTTTCTCAAACCAGGAGGCTTGCTTGGTTTTCATGCATTTGCAGATCGTGCTTTTATTGGCGGAGTAGTTGCACGAAAAGTACTGAAAAAATATGGCAGTTCACTGTTGTTTAATCAGCCAACAGGTAACATTGAACAATGTCATAATTTACTTCAGGTAGCAGGTTTTGAAGTAGTTGATATTCACTCCGAGCAAGATGGCATGTATATCAATTTAGAGCAAGCGCAACAATTGTGGGCTAATAATTTATCTCCAGTTCCCGGTCAGTTTCCCAATCCTCTATTGCAACTTTCTCCTGAAGAATTAACACAAGCTAAAGCTGAATTTGATGCCGAATTGGGAGCATTGCAAACTGAGCAGGGTATTTGGAACGACATCACTATTTTCTATGTGTTTGGACGTAAACCAGAGTAAGAATACCCATCTATAACTAGATCGTTGTTAAAAATTTATTGATATGAACTCAATTATGGTAATCCACCCATACAAATACGATCAAATGTGGGTATTTGACGATGAAAAAGTCGGTTTAGTCAGAGAACCATTTGTAGCAGGTGCAGACAAAATTATCGATCGCTTAGTGGCGAATATTGCAAATGCAGAAGCCGGATTTAGTTTATTGTTTTCTGCTCGCCCATTTCCCGGTTATCAAGTTAAATTTGATTGGCGACGCGAGGAATATGGCGGGAATTGGTACTACAATGCAGAGCTAGACATGGAAGGATGGTTGTGTCCGGCTTTATTTAAGTACTTTAACGAAGCTCCAAAAGAGTTTTATGCTCAATGCAAAGCTGCAAACTCTAATTTCTAACTTGTGAATCAAGTTTTGCCACTCGTAAACCTATTAATCTCAATCAAATTAAGCTAATCTCCCCGTATTTATCCTGTTTTTTCATCTCAATACTTTAAAAATTCTGTAGCTTTACTCAGGCTGATGCATCCGCTGATTGCGTAGGTTAATGAGATGTAGCGAACTCAGTGTTAAACACTATTAGAGTTCTCTACTTCAGGTTAACCCCAAGAGGAAAACTGTATGCGGCAACAGAAAAAAAAGTCACAAGCATTAACCAAAGCTGAACATCGGATTGCAGGATTGCAAGCGATTAACCCT
Organism: Calothrix sp. NIES-2098; assembly: GCF_963875125.1. Taxonomy (NCBI): domain Bacteria; kingdom Bacillati; phylum Cyanobacteriota; class Cyanophyceae; order Nostocales; family Calotrichaceae; genus Calothrix; species Calothrix sp. NIES-2098. Next base: position 3,712,878 of record NZ_CAWNKJ010000001.1, on the reverse strand, counting down.
GAACTAGATCTAGGTTATGGGTATACAGTCGCTGATTATAGAACTTTGACTGAGGATTTACGAAATAAAATAGCGGCTTATAATCAAGCACAAATAATGGTGAATATCACAAAGAGTGAATTAGCACAAGCAGAACGGACGTTAAATAATTATTCTGAGTATATGCTGCTGGGTGTTGCGGCTCGCTATGGCAAAGATAGTTCCGAGTATGGAATGGCTGGTGGAACGCGCAAGTCACAACGAAAGAAACGACGTCCAGCAGTAAAGAAAACAGCGATATCTGCGGAGTGATTGCTAGCTGAGAATTTGATAGCATTAACAAAGTGAGCGATCGCCTAAAATAAAAACTAAGCGATCGCACTTCAGCAGATTTGCACAAACACTATGGCAAAGCGTAAAAAAAGCAATCTCCAGTGGATTAAAGAAACGCTTGAATTAAAACCTGACCATCGCTGGGAATCACCTGAAGGCTACAAAATTTTTGTCGCCAATCGCGGGGCTGTTCGCTTCAATGTGCCCCAAAATTGGGTTTTTGAGCCACAAGAAAAATCTTTCAAGTTCCTTGATAAAAAACCGCCTAACGATGATTGCTGTTTGGAAGTATCTTTCAACCAGTTACCGCCTAACGACTGGAGCCTGTTTCCTCTAAAATCTACCTTGAAGAAAATAATGGATGAGGACAGTCGTGACATCATTGAGCGAGGAGAAATCATCACTGTCAAACGCCAAACTGCGCGCATTGTCTGGACAGAGATTAAGTTTATCGACACCCAAGCAGAACCAAGAGAAGCTTTTTCGCGGACTTGCATTGGTTTGGGGTCTAACGTTCAATGCTTAATTACATTTGATTATTGGGCAGATCAAGCAGAGCAGCTAATACCAGTTTGGGATGAAGTAATGCGTAGTCTCACACTAGGGTTGTATATTCGTGACCCCATGACTGGTGTCGCTTTCCCAGATTGACTAAATCTAAGTCGCAAAGCAAAGGGCGGAAAAACCCCGCCCCTATCGATGCATCTGGGATAGTTACTGCTGTCTTTTAATTTCCTGAAGTAACTCCTCATCGGAGTAATTTTCTTGCCATTTATCTTTGAGTTTTAACCGCACAGACTGCGCGCCGCCACTGGGAGTACAAACAACCCAATACTTATTTGGTTCGTCTTTGACTTGCGCTGCATCTTCAGCTTCTGCTTTATCAGAAATACCTGAAAATGCTTGAACACAAGTCCACGTAATACCATCTGAATCTTGAATTTCTCTTTCCATGTCTGTTGTAAAAAAAAGTAGGAACTAGGGAGTGAGAAGGAAATATTACCTTGCCCTCCCCTTTTGCGATCGCTTTTTTTAACGCGAACTAGGCAGAACTTCTGGGCGATCGTCTAAACTCAGAAGGAATTGAATTAAATCTGTCTGTTCTTGAGTAGTGAAGCCTGCTTTGGTATCTACCCAGTAAGCGTGTCCGCTACCATCGACGTTAGATTGTTGCAAATCTGGATGGGCTTGGTTAGCTGCAACTGTCACCTCACGCAGATTGCGATCGAGTAACACCCGCAAGCTGGCTTCTGGATCGGGTAAAATATTTTGCATTAATGTACCAGCCATCCCCAATTGGTCGGGTTTAGCTACCACAAATTCTCCGTTCTGTTCGTTTTGCTTGAGTGCTTCAGCGCTAGCAGCCACACCGCCATCATGTAAATAAGGCGCAGTTAAATACAAGCCAATTAGACTTGGTACTTTATAACCACCAGCTGGATTATTCATTGCAAAAGCTAACTGTTGTGCTTTTTGCGGCGTAATATCTGTAGGAACATCCAACACGGGAGGATTAGATGGTAAAGGAACAGACACGCTGTTGGGGTAGGTTTGCGCGTTGGTGAAGTTTTGAGCGAATACTGCTAATGTGGGGGCGCGTGATGGTTGAGTGCCAATTTCGTTTTGCGCAATTACATCATGATTAGTAAAGTAGCGTCCGCTATGACACTCAATGCAGCCAGCGCGAGTAAATACAGCCGCACCTTTTTCTAAAGTAGCAACATCGCTAATTTCAATTGGTGGTGGTGCGAGAGTATTTTGCCAAGCCGACATTCCATTTAACTGGTCGCCAACGGGGTAGCCTGGAGAAGATGCCATTAACCCATCTAACATAAACGGCGAACCTTTGGGATATCCAGGCATCCGAATTACTTCATTAATAGCAGGTTCTCCAGGGGTGGGGTCAATTTTGTCAAAAAATTCTGATGGTTGTGCGCCTTCGGGTAATCTAAACGCTGGATTCGCAGCATTTTGCAGAATTACGCCTAAATAGGTTTCTTTATCAATTCCTAGTGTAGATTGACTCGCATCAGCGCCATTTGTTGCGTCTGAGTTGGTGGCGTGAACGTTGCTATTTAAAGTAGTTAAACCATGAAACCAACCCACTGCGGAATGACCACTCCAACCATAAGGCCAAGCATCAAAAGTATAAGATGAGGGAGTTTGTGAGGGATTGTTGACTAGAGTGCCAGTAGAATCAAAGTTTCCTGGCGGCCAAGTTAAGAATTTGGCATCAACTGCATCTTCTACGGCTTTAACATCTGGTAAGCGGGACTCTTCACCATCAGCATTAATGTAAGTATGTTGTCCTGCCGGAAATTGTGTAGGATTCACATCTGTTTGGCGAAACATGGCTGCGGAATTAGTAGCAAATGCCAGAACCAAGCCTGTATTCAGGTCATTATTGGGTGCGCCTTCTAAGATGCGTCCGCTTTCCCTATCAACTGTGGCATGACATAAAGCGCAAGTAATACCAAATCTCAGCTTACCTTTAGTTAAGCTGGCACGCATACCCAAGGGGACAAGGGAATTGGCGGGTACGTCTAAACCTGTATTCAACAATGTGCCTGCTTTGAAAGTGCGTCCCCCAATAGTTACATCTTCATTGATGGGGATTTGCAAATTAGTTGTATGCTTACCTCCTAATTTTGCGATCGCCTGACCCACTGTTACCAAATTAATCGGGCCGTTCAGCGCTCCTACCACATCGGTTTGGAAGATTTCATTGCCAAAGGTTTCTGAATAAAAAGTATCTCGTCCCAGTTTTAAGGTTTCTTCTGTGACAGCAAACGCACCATTTTCTGGGGATAGTTGTTTGCTTCCCGCTTCTGTTTGCAATAACCTTGTAGCTTCTTCTTTATTAATGGCGTACCCCAACACATCATAAGAACCGATTTCCTGTGGTGCAACTTGTGTTACGAGTGTAAAAGTTTTGTCTAGGCTGGGAGTTTTACCTAAGACAATTTCTAATCTGTAAGCGAAGAAACTAACAATAATAATTAAAAATAACAGGATGCCAATAGTCCGCCATCGATTTTTTTGAGGCTCAATTTTTGGCGGATTGGCATCTACCGTAATATTTGGGTCAGTTTTCATGGCTCGATTTTACTCAATGCAGTTACATTGAAGCGAAGCATGAAAATAAAAGCTTCATCCTTACAGATGATGTCAAGTTAAGTAAAGGTGTAATTTTTGGGTAAAAAGGTTTAATTTTAGGGTTGTCAAGCTTGCAATGGTATGAGACTATTACTTAATTCACAAATATCCCTCACCCTTAAAACCCTTGTCATTACCCAGATATTTTCAATCTCTCGCTTCGTTGTTATTCCCACTTTGGAATCAATTCCAAAGCTAATAGCGCAAGTCTACTCAAGTAGACTAAGCGATGTTATATCCCTAAAATTAGTGCGTTTTAACGTACTTCAGCTATTAGCCCGCAATTTATTGCAGGGCGGGATTTCGGGCATTGCGATACATTGAATGTTACATAAATGTGGGTAATGACAAGCCGTTAAAATCTCGGCTTTGCAGGTAGTTACATTCGATAGACAAGAACTAGTTACATTTGTGAAATCAAATTTTGCTGGGTTAGAAATTGCTTCTCGATATAAGGAATTTACATCGAGTTGAATAATTTTATTGCCAGCACCAAATTTTTGCTGAAGCGAATCAAGAGATTTTGTTAATTCTAAATTATGCAGATTTGTCACTGCACTCAGGTTAGTGGAGTTGAAAGTATTGTAAGTAGCAGGAATCTTTCCTAAATCTGGTAAATTAGCAACCAAAACTGTTTTAGCTCCCGCTTGTAACAATGATTGAACGCCATTAGATAAATTGGCGATCGCAGAACTAGTATTAGTAGCTCCGTAAAGATAATCATTGGCTCCAGCCCAAAGGATATAAAGCGCCTTGGGGTTGAGTTTTGGCTGGGATTTCGTATAACTATAAACTTGTGCTAATGCCCCAGGAACACCATTAATACTACCGCTAATAGTAGTCGCACCACCACAGGCAAAATTAATATTTTTGGTATTATTCAATCCTAATTTAGTGCTGAGATGTTCCACCCAAACTGGCCCGTTAGAATAACGTCCTTGAAAGTAAGGAGGACTAGGAGGATAAACTCCATTTGTCGCCTTGAATATATTGCCTGTGTCGGAAAGGCTATCCCCAAAAACATAGAGTTCGTTGATTTGCTCGCCTTGAACATTTTGAGAACTCTGTGTAGAAGCTGCAAATATAACCATAATAAAAGTTAAGAGAGCTAGTACTACTGCAAAAATCTTTTTTTTCACTTTGAAAGTTTCTCCTTGCCAGGATGGCAAAGCCCTCCTCACAATCGAAGAGAGTGAGCTTTTATCTAGACCTCAAGCTATTAATTTGAGAACGCTATAAAGCTTTTGTATTAGATATTTAACATCTAAAACTTAGTGCCCTTAATATTAAACCGCAACCATTGATTTCCCAATAATTATTGTGATTTTAAGCCTTCACTCTGTTAGCCAGGCTCTACTTTTAATTGGAGTTAAACACTTTATTTTTAAGTGCTTGTATTGGCATTAAGCCAAAAATTTATTACTCGATACTTACTTAATATAACTAGATGAACTCATGCTTACAGTAGGGTAAACCGTAATTATAATTAGTGCTTATGCTACTAGAAGCTCTCATCTAAAATATTGGGATAATAATATTTTTTATGTAGGCAATGCCTACCCTAATAGTAAAATTAACCTATCCTAAGATTTTATCTTTGCCTTTGTTAAGTCTGCTACTTAGTATTGATTATTTCTCACCATAAATACAAGCTTTTTTCAGGCACTAGCCTGTGGGTTAGTTTGGCTACAAGAGTTTTTATTATAAGTTCACCTATTGATGGATTCGTGTCTCTTCCTGATGAAAGAGAACCTAGCCCTCAACGTTTTCTAAAGTGGGCTTAAAGGTTGGCAAAAAGGAAATGACTTATGGAATATCGGCATTTAGGTAAACATGGCATTCGTGTCTCGGAAATTTGCTTAGGCTCCTGGCTCACCTATGGCGGCGCAACAGCAGAAGACACCGCCCGTCAATGTATTGAGCAAGCTTACGATTTAGGAGTTAATTTCTTTGACACAGCAAATGTGTATGCTGGCGGAGAAGCCGAAAAAATTGTCGGTAAGGTACTGCGACAGTACCCGCGCGAATCCTATGTTCTGGCAACCAAAGTTTATTTCCCAATGGGTCAAGGGCCGAACGATCGCGGCCTATCACGCAAACATATTCTAGAGCAATGTGATGCCAGCCTGAAGCGATTGGGGTTGGAATACATTGACCTCTACCAAGCACATCGTTATGACCCGAATGTACCACTGGCTGAAACTCTCATGGCATTTGACCATCTGGTGAAACAGGGGAAAATCCTTTATTACGGTGTTTCTGAATGGAGTGCGGGACAACTCGCCCATGCAACCGACTTGACCCGCTTGGCAAATCTCGCACAGATCGCATCCGACCAGCCTCGTTACAATATGCTCGATCGCACGATTGAAAAAGAAGTGTTGCCTTTGTGCCGACGGGAAGGGATTGGGATTATTAACTACTCACCTCTAGCACAAGGCTTACTAACTGGTAAATACAAACCCGGTCAAGCCTTACCAGAAGGTTCGCGGGCAAGCGACCCCAAACAAAATATCTTCTTGAACAAGGGTGAACTGGATCAACGACAGTTACTCAAGGTGCAGCGACTGTCACCTATTGCCGAACAAGAAGGTTTGAGCCTCAGCCAACTGGCGCTGGCTTGGTGCTTACGGAATCCCGAACTAAGTAGTGTCATCATCGGTGCAAGCAAACCAACACAGGTACAAGAAAACGTTAAAGCATCGGGTAAGCAACTGTCTTCCGTAACAATTCAACGCATTGAAGAAGTTCTAGAAATGGAAATCAGCGATCGCGTCACTGTAGGTGTTTAGTTTGTAAATAAGGCAGAAGGCAGAGGAGCCAGTGCGTTGCGGAGGACAGTTGCGTGGGCGGGTTCCCCGACTTGAGCAAACTGTCCGTTGGGGTTCCCCCCGTTGTAGCAACTGGCGTGGCAGGGGGCAGAAGAGAAGGAAGGGGTAAGAATTTTCATTCTTGATTGCGGATTTCTCTCGATCGACTGACTGGTTTTCAATAGTCATCAGAAGTTTTTGATTCATGCAGATCAACTATGACAACCTCTGGAGGCTCATCGCCTTTGCAATTGCTCGCTAAATAACAGCTTTCAATAACCAAGAGCTTTAGCCCTAACATGATTACAGCTCTAACCCAAATCAAAGGAAAAAATATGGTTGCAACCCAACCTCAATAAACCTCAAATCCTACTCAATTGTTGCGCGATCGCGCTGTTCTCATTACAGGTGCAAGTCGCGGCATTGGTGCAGCAACCGCCAAACTGCTAGGAGAACTCTCTATAGGTATGGAATCAAGATATTTGTATAATTATGTAAAAAGGAGTGAGAGGCGAGCATCTATCACCTCTCACTCCTTGTTTACTATTTTCCTTATTGAAAAGGACTTATGTACCCGACCTAGATAGTCGGTAAACTAGATACAAAGTACCTCACCTAGAATCACATATTCACCCTAGAACCAACCCCACTTTTTGTACTTATGCCCTTCTGAAAAGATCAGCCCCGATGAACTAGTGCTTTTTTAGAAGGGCACTGGGAAATTGATTCTGGCTGACCTAGTTCAATAATTCTTGCTTTAAGATTGTCACTAGTGACAGATTGATTTTGCAAGAGAGCAATTGCTGCATTGAGTGGGTGATAGCTCATTTCTAACTTCTCGTCAACTAGAGTTATGGTCTGTTTGTCATTGCCAGACTTTTGTCTTTTTTTATTTTCGATTACTAATTTTTTAATTTCATCAGGAAGCTTCACGTTCAGGGAGCCTTCTAAAAATATCCATGCTTCAGGATGTTTTTTTTTCAAATCTTGTAGAGGTCTGCTCCCATCCCGTTGATTATTGTCAAAGGTAATTTGCACGTTTTGGGTAATATAAGAGCAGTTTTTAATTTCCTCCAATCGTTGCCCGGATATTATTTGATCTCCTCCAAAAATTTTCCAAAAAATTCCCAGTAAAAATAACACTGTAAGTGTAGTAACTAGGATAGTAGATAAACTCACCCTATTCTTAATAGCAGAGTTTGAAGTACGTGTTCTATGTTGAACTGCAACTGGTAATTGACGCCTTGAGGTAATCGAGAATGGCTCTAACTTTTTAAGTTTAATAACAGGACTGGACACATCCTCTCTCACGTCAATATTATTAGAGTCGCTAATCTTATTCTCATTCCAAAACTCCTTATATTTCTCTTTCAGTTCCCTATGAGCTAGGTCGAGGTGAATCTGCTTAATTTTTCCGTGAAGTTCATCTGGTGTTTCCAGAAAAACAAGTCCTTCTATTAGGTAAATTTCCCTACCAAATGGATCTCTCAATATGTCATTTTCACTTTTTCCAATATCTCTTTTTTTAGCCTGAGATACTCGAAAAACAACAGTAAAATCTCCTACTGGAGAACCGTGAACCCAGCGAATACTGACTTCTCCATCTTCAGCTAACTCATCATCTGATACTTTGAGAAGTAGGCTACGAATTTTGGCTTGAGTTATGAAATCAGGTGCTACTACCGTATTGTAGTCAACTGACTGGTTTCGGCTAATGAGAAAAGGCCAAGCTTGAGTCATCATAAAATTTATTACCTACAGATTAGATTCAGGGAAGTTAGCAAGGAACTGTTGCTGAACAGATTGACAAGTATGTAAAACTTGAGCAAATGCATTTGTGTTAGATAAAATTCCTTCATCGCTTGCTGTTTGCGCACTATTTTGTTTGTCTTTAGTAAAGATACGAATTAGAAAATAAACAGCAGCAATAATCAGGCTCCACGGAAGCAACAAGATAGTAATAATCCCCATCAAAATGTAGAATAATATTTTGCGAATAGAAGACTTTTGGTGACTATTCGATTTTGGCTTTGAGTCATCAATTTGAATGCGTTGCTTGTCTGTTAGCGCAAAGGCAAGAGGAACCTCTACATTCATAGGTTGTGGGATTTTGCCAGGAACTTTCTTCATATGTCCATCAGGCGTTAGAATTGCGAAACCTCTGCCTACAGAACTTACAGGGATTAAACGAACTGGACAGCCTGCTTTTTTTCTGTTACCAACTACATTTTTAAATTCAGGAACTGTGTCGATCAGGCGGTTTCTTACTTCAGCTAAAGAGTAACCATTTTCTTCAAGTATGTCCCATTTACTAATTATGAAATGAACAGGTGTATTTTTCGTACATTTATCCACCATTTGTGTAATGTTAGGTAGATCCTCATGTAGCCATCTTAAAACAACATGACTGTTCAGGTCTTTATCTTGCATAAGAAAAAGCAATTTTTGACCGTCTATAATCGCTAAAACAGCATCAGAGTTTTCAACTAATGACTCAAATTCCCTGTAATTGTCTACTCCTGTTGTTGATGCATCTGTAATTAGACCTCCTGCATAATCAACATAAATAAGGCTGCAAGCTCGAACATTTGATAATTCTGAAGTTTTGACACAGCAATTAAATATCCATTGAGCAGTATTTCTTGTTCCCGGAGGCCAGCTTTCACCTCTAATCAATGTTTCATATACTTTATTCAGACTTTTTCTTCTATCGGAATCTTCAACATCTAAAAAAAAGCCAAACTTTCCTAATGTTGACAATGCCTTGAAAAGGCTGGCCAAAAAAACAGTTTTACCAGAACCCGATGAACCTAAAACAATAACGCTATAGTTATTCATGACAACTCCAGAGAAATAAGAAGACTGCAATTCCCATAACTCATACTTTTTCATCTTTCCTCTTTCCTCAACTGTGTAAGCTAATGCCTTTCTATTTAAAAATAATCAGATTGAGGCATTAGCTTACAGTCAGGTTAAACTAATCGAGACTGTGGAAAAAGCTCTGTTAACTCGCTCTCAAAATCACGAAAAACACTTATTGCGTGTCTTAAAGCAGATTGCTCGTCTTTAACAGCATTGAGAGTCTGCTCTCTTTTATTACGAGCCTGTTTTCCTATCTTGTCGGTGACTCCGATTATTCCTTTCTTTAAAAGGCCATTCGTCAAGGATGCAGCCTTTGTGACAAATTTAAATGCTTTGATCTCTTCACCATCAGCAAATTCTAGTAATAAATCAAATGAATTTAGGCCAAATCCTAGGAGATCTAAAGATCCGATCAAGACATCAATTAAAATGTTGTTACCTGTGTCTGCTTTCTGATTCTGTGCTTCGAGTTGCTTTTGTTTAATTTGAGTTTCGTTAATCAATTGTTTCAATCTGTCTGGTAAAACACAAGCAATAGGAACTTCAACTAAAAAAGGAGATGGTATTCTGCCAGGATTTTTCTTCATACTTCCATCAGATTGCAGAGTTGCAAAATCCAAGCCGACAGAACTAACTGGAATCAGCCGTACAGGGGAAGCTACATTACTCCGAGTTGCAAGTAGTTGTGCAAACTCAGGAATGGTGCAAAGCTGAGTATACACTTGATTCAGGGAATAATTTTTATCTAGAATATCCCATTTACTAATGACAAAATGAACTGGAACCGTACAATTCTGCATTCGTTTGAGAATGCTTGGTAAATCCATAGTTAAGAATGTATTTATCAGCGAATTGCTACCACCAGTGAGCCAAGCGTGAATTTTATGACCATCAAGTAATCCTAAGATTACATCAGCTTGCTTAACTACTTTCTCAAAATCTGAATCTTCATCAACATCGGTCAGACGGCCTCCAGCGTAGTCGTAGTATGTGAACTGGCAAGCAGTGTAGTTATCAAGTTCTTCTGTTTGGACACAACAATTAAAAGTCCATTCGGTAATATTTTTTGTTCCTGGAGGCCAGCTATCTCCAGTCAGTAAGTGCATATAGGTCGAGTTAAGTAATTGTCGTTGCTGGGGATTCTCGACCTCCAGCTTGAAAGTATTATTTTTTTGAAGTGATAGTTGCTTAAACATACTGGCAAGGAATACAGTCTTACCTGCACCAGATGCTCCTAATGTGACAATCTTGAAGTTTTTCATATTGTGCTTGTGGGAAGAGATGAGTCAAGATGAATTTTTAACTTAATAAGTGTTAAGTTGCATAATTTATTAGAACTTACTCTTTAACTAAGTTCCTATATAAAATGGAAGTTAAGCTTGCAACTTAACTGTGCTGTATTCTTCTGATGTACTGCCTAAATGAACTGAAGCACTTCGATAGCTTATTTACAGTTATAATTTGATTAAGGCTAGTATTTATGTGAGACAAAAATGATTTTTCATTGCATCTCCTAAATAATTTGAATGAGTGCGGTTAATCAATAAGATAAAAATAAACACTAAATAAAGCACTAACCTTTTGTGGTGTGTTAAATACCAAACTCAGGTGCAAAAAATACACTTTTCTGTATGCACTTCTAAATTTGCCTCTAATACAATAGGCTGATACAGCAAAAGATTAGCCAGGAAGTCTAAATATGTATCAATAATTACTTTATAAAGCGCGATCGCACTTGCAACTCCTACTGTTTTGTGAAAAGAAGGAGCTTCAATCTCTGTCACCTGAGGATACTTGTAATCAAAACAATGCCAGAAAGGACTATGGTAAAAGTAAGCTTTAAAGAATTGATGATGAGCCAATATTTACCAGAACCAGGGAAGCAAAATATTCTTGTAGTAGATGACCACCAATTAATTTTGAGTGGAAGTCTGGAGTTATTACGACAGGAGTATCCAGACGCAGAGATCTACAAAGCGAAAACAGCGCAAGCAACTCTTGAGATAGTCAAACGCTTTCAGCCAGACTTGATTGTGATGGATTTGTCGATTCCAGACAAGCCAGAAGTGATGGCTCAAATTGATACGGGTATTCAATTACTCAAGACCTTGATGAACAAATACCCTGAACTCAATGTTGTAGTGCAAAGCAGCTATGTAAAAGCGTTGGTGCGGATTAAACATGAAATTGACAACCATCAAGGAGGCTTTGCGATCGCAGATAAAGGACTATCAGAAAAAGAAATCCTCACTAGGGTAAACTTAGCACTGCAAGGCGCAACCCATACAAAAGATATCAAAACAGCATTGGAATTTAAGCCGGAGTGGTTAGAGGTTTTGAAGCTAGCCTTTGACGAAGGATTGCAAGATAAAGCGATCGCTGAACGAATGCATCTACACGAACGAACTGTACGTTCTTACTGGACTAAAATTCAAGATGTTCTAGGCGTCTATCCAGAAGAAGGTAAGAATATGCGAATTCAAACAACAATTCGCGCCCGTGAGGAAGGGTTAATTGATTAATTTTATGTTAGGAGTTAATAGTTCATGCCTCAGGCCGATCGAAAACAGATTTGGAGGAAAATTCAAAGAGAAATTGCTATTTGGCGTACAGGAGCATTACCAGGTTTTGGAGCCTTGGGAATTGTGGCGATCGCTCGTTTCTTTGGTTTACTTCAGCCTTGGGAAGGGATAGCATTTGATAGTTTTCTGCATTTACGTCCGGCTGAATCTATAGATAATAAAATTACTATTATTGGTATTAATGAAGATGACATTAATAATGTAGGCACGTATCCTATACCAGATAGAGAAATAGCCGGACTCATCAACAAAGTTCATCAGTATCAGCCAAGAGTTATTGGTTTAGATAATATCAGAAATATCCCAGTTGAACCAGGTCATCAAGAGCTAATTGCTAATTTTAAAAAGTACAAAAATCTAATTACTATTGAAAAAGTTTTACCGCCACCAATTTCCCACTCAAAAGATATACCTGCCGAACAAATTGGGTTCTCAGATGCTTTACCAGATCGAGATGGGAATTACAGACGGATTCTGCTGGCGACGCCATCATCATCAGGCTACAAACTTTCTCTATGCATACGTCTGGTAGACAGTTATTTATCTCGTCAAGGTATTAATTTAGAAAATGGAATTCGCGATTCCGAAACTATGCGATTTGGTGCAATTGAAATTCCTCGCTTTGTATCAAACACTGGGGGATATGTAGGAATAGATGCAGGTGGAGTGCAGACACTACTAAATTGGCGGAGTGGCAAGCAACCATTTCGAGTTTTATCTTTGAATGATATTAAAAAGGGAAATTTTCCAGATAAATGGTTGCGCGATCGCATTGTTTTAATCGGGATTATGGCTCCTAGCGTTCGCGACTACATTCATACTGGTGCAGTTGCTAATTTACAACCTTATGGCGTAGTTTATGGCGTAGAATTTCACGCTCATGCTGCTTCTCAAATTCTGAGTGCGGTTCTTGATGGTCGGCCTTTGTTAAAAGTTTGGTCGGATGAGTGGGAGTATTTGTGGATAGGATTTTGGGGCGTTATACCAATTATTATCGGGCGGCTAACTCAATCTGTACTCAAGAATTTATTTGCTGTTGTTGTGACTGGTATTTTGTTAGTTGGAAGTACCTACCTACTGCTAATTTGGGGTTGGTGGATTCCGGTAGTACCAGGTTTATTAATTTTATCTATCAACGGTGTAGGACTAAGTGCTTTTGCATTTTATCAACGCGATCGCGCTTTACAGTCTCAAATTAATGAACGCCAACTCACTATCGATCGCACCTTTACTATTATTCATAACGGGCCCTTACAAACATTAGCTAATGCTTTAAGATACGTGCAAGAAGAAGACTTTTCTCAAGAAAAATTACACTTCCTTCTGAAGAATCTTAACGATGAAATTCGTGCCATTGGCGAACACTTAAAATCAGAAGCTTTAGAGCGAGAAGAAAGTTTATTTTTAGGAAGTGGCTTAAAACTAGATTTAAAACTGCCAATTCACGAACTTTTCTATGAAGTTTACACCAGTACGCTAAAACGAGATCTGCCACATTTTCAAAATCTCAAGGTAAAAACCCGTTCATTTGAACCGATAGAAGAGAAATATTTAAGTAACGACCAGAAACGAGAAATCTGCCAATTTTTAGAAGAAGCTTTATGCAATGTGGGAAAACACGCAATAGGAGCCAAGCGCGTTCAAGCTACAGGGAAAGAAAACCAAGGTCAATACACTCTTTGCATTAAAGATAATGGCTGCGGTATCAATTCAAATTTAGAAAATAAAGGAACGAAGCAGGCTACAAACTTAGCCAGAAAATTAGGAGGTTATTTTCAAAGAACACCGCTTCCTCCTCGCGGAACTTTGTGTGAATTAACTTGGCCTCTCAAGGGTAAGCAAAGTAGCTTGAGAAACAGCCTCAAACTCTTTTTGCGAGTTTCTACTGAGAACACTCGCGACTCAACACCAGCCGCGCCGAAGGTAGACGATAGGCACCTTGAGGTTCTACAATCGGATCGCCTTTCTGCCAAGGACGATGAGTAGAGTTGGCTGATGGAGAACTATTAGCTACATTACGCACAGTACCCAAAGTATACTGAGATATCAAAGCTTCTCCCGGACGAGAAGGTAAGCCACCAGAACCAGTGATGATAAAAGTTCCTTCTGGCTGGCGAGAACTGCGGGCTATGCAACTATTGGCAATCAAGCTGCTGGTATCGATGGGGTTTTCTGGTAAATCACTCAGGCTATTTTGAATAAAACTAGTGTCGGGAATCGAGATATTACCAGCCACTGCACCACTAGCATTGATATCCACAACATTGTTTCCATCTAGGGTTAGGGGATCGATACCAAATGGAGCAGGTTGATAATTTTGTCCAAAGAATGCAAGAGTATTGAAGGTGATATTACCACCTTTACCATCTCTGGCAAATGCAAAGATGTCACTGTCATCAAAGGCGATGATAGAATTGGCACTCAGAGTTATATTACCGCCACCTCCTGCGCCAGAACCTACATTAGTAGTGATATTGCTGTCACCGTAAAGACGAATATCTGCTGCTTTGATAGCGATCGCCCCACCAGAAGATTGCACAGCTGCTGTACTAATGTTACTGTTGTTCGCATTTAAGGTTTGACGCGAACTAATGATAATATTGCCAGCTGTACCTGCGCCCTGACTTTGGGAAGATAACAAAGCGCGATCGCTTAAGTTAAGATTTGTCGTTTCTAACGACACATTACCGCCATTTCCCGAACTTAACGTACTAGCAAAGACTCCACTAGCCGGACTGTTATTGTCAAACAATCGATTAGCAGGATTGGTATATTTTGCCAATCGATTGTAGCGATCGTAGTAAGTGCGATCGCTACCAGAAAAACTCACTTCATCCGCCTTAATAAAAATGTTTCCTGCTGGTTTATTACCCAAAGTTGTAACCACCAGTTGGCCACCGTTGAGCGCTTCAAAGGTTTTGTTAGCAATCACTGTAATCTTGCCTGCATCCCCATCTCCATTAGTCAGGGCGCTTAAAACTGCCCCATCTGATATCCGAAACTTATCAGTTTCAATCATGATGTCACCAGCTTTACCGCTAGTAGTCGTACTAGTGTAAAAGCCACTGGATAAACCACTTCTGGGAACGCTACCTGATATATCTACAGTGCCAGCATTGACATAGATACTTCCGGCGTTGCCTTGTCCTTCAGTACTGTTTTTGATAGTAGCACCGTCTTTCAACACTAAAGAGCCAGCTTTGATATTCAGCGTACCACCCACACCTTGCGCATTTGGAAGCAAACCCAGTGTAATTCTGGTTGATTCACCTGTCCTAGCGGAATTTACTCCTCCAGTCAGAGAAATTGGCCCCTTGGCAATCAACTCAATATTTGCGCCTTTACCATTTCCCGTTTCAGTAACATCACCTTGAATGGAGGCATTAGAAGATAACGAAATTTGTTCTGCTTCAATCTTGATATTACCCGCATCTCCCTTTCCAGCGGTACTGGCAGATAGTTGAGCATTACCTGTGATTGACAGCGATCCTGCATTGATATTGATATTACCTGCGCTACCTACTGCACCTGCTCCTACTGTGGCAGCTAGTTGAGCATTACCTGTAATTGAAAGTGACCCTGCGTTGATAGTGATATCGCCAGCACTGCCTATAGCTCCAGTTTGCAATCTGTTGAAAATACCACTGAGTTTGCCACTGACTCCTGAGACTGTGAAGGCATCGCGAACATTGACACTCACATCTCCGGCATTACCAATTCCGGCAGGTTTTTTATCATCAGCATCACGCACAAAAGCATCCAGTTGACCGCCATTAATTAAAGAAAGCGACCCGGCTGTAATTTTGATGTTACCTGCATCACCTACACCACCCGCTTCCACAGTGCTAAAAGCATAACTCTCATCAAAACTCACAGCTTCACGAGCTTCAACTGTGATACCACCTGCATTCCCTTCTCCATAGGTACTGGCAATGAGATACGCTCGATTTTCCAAGGAAACTTTAGGCGCTGTCACGCTAACAGTGCCGCCATTACCAAATGAGTTTGAGCCTATCTCACTGTAGATAAAACTATCATTTAGAGACACCTCCTCACTAGCAGTAACCTTGACATTTCCTGCTTGTGCTCTCTCTCCGTTCTTGCCCTTACCATCCAAGATGCTAGCGGCAACAATAGCATCGTTTTGGAGAATTACTTTGCGGGCTGTAATTTCAACATTATTACCATTCCCGCTGGAACCACTAGTAACATCACTGGCAACTGTCGGACGTGTATTTCCGTCTAATGCTGCCAAGGTGACTGTATCGCTGGCTTGAATCGTGACACTGCCTGCATCTCCTTGCCCCTCGCTTCTCGCCAGTATTCGACCGCCATCTTTCACCGATAGCGCTCCTGTTGTAATTTTGATATTACCTGCGCTACCTACTGCACCTGCTCCTACTGTGGCAGCTAGTTGAGCATTACCTGTAATTGAAAGTGACCCTGCGTTGATAGTGATATCGCCAGCACTGCCTATAGCTCCAGTTTGCAATCTGTTGAAAATACCACTGAGTTTGCCACTGACTCCTGAGACTGTGAAGGCATCGCGAACATTGACACTCACATCTCCGGCATTACCAATTCCGGCAGGTTTTTTATCATCAGCATCACGCACAAAAGCATCCAGTTGACCACCATTGATTAAAGAAAGCGACCCTGCTGTAATTTTAATGTTACCTGCATCACCTACACCACCCGCTTCCACAGTACTAAAGGCATAACTCTCATCAAAACTCACAGCTTCACGAGCATCGATTGTGATATTACCCGCATTTCCTTTTCCATAGGTACTAGCAATTATTTGAGCCTTATCTACGATCGACAATGTCCCTGTGTTGATATTGATATTACCTGCGTTACCATCTCCGCCTGCTCGTACTTGGGTAATGAGATCCGCCCCATTTTCTAGCGAAACTTTAGGCGCTGTAATAAAAATAGTGCCGCCATTACCAAATGAGGTTGAGCCTACCTCACTGTATGCACGGCTTCCACTATCTAAGGATACCTCCTCGCTAGCTGTAATCTTGACATCTCCTGCTTGTGCTCTCTCGCCGTTTTTACCTTTACCATCCAAGATGCTGGCGGCAATAATAGCATCGGTTTGGAGATTTACTTTGCGGGCTGTTATCTCAACATTATTACCATTCCCGCTGGAGCCACCAATAACATCACTGGCAACTGTGGGGTTTGCATTACCATCGAATCCCACTAAGGTAACTGTATCACTGGCTTGAATCGTGACACTACCCGCATTTCCTTTTCCTTCGCTTCTCGCGAGTATTTGACTGCCATCTTTTACTGATAGCGTTCCTGTCGTAATTTTGATGTTTCCTCCATTGCCCTCAGCGCCTTCTCTCACTGTACTAAAGGCATAACCACGATTAAAATTTACAGCTTCACGAGCATCGATTGTGATATTACCCGCATTTCCTTTTCCATAGGTACTAGCAATTATTTGAGCCTTATCTACGATCGACAATGTTCCTGTGTTGATATTGATATTACCTGCGTTACCATCTCCGCCTGCTCGTACTTGGGTAATGAGATCCGCCCCATTTTCTAGCGAAACTTTAGGCGCTGTAATAAAAATAGTGCCACCATTACCAAATGAGGTTGAACCTACCTCACTGTATACACGGCTTCCACTATCTAAGGATACCTCCTCGCTAGCTGTAATCTTGACATCTCCTGCTTGTGCTCTCTCGCCGTTTTTACCTTTACCATCCAAGATGCTGGCGGCAATAATAGCATCGGTTTGGAGATTTACTTTGCGGGCTGTTATCTCAACATTATTACCATTCCCGCTGGAGCCACCAATAACATCACTGGCAACTGTGGGGTTTGCATTACCATCGAATCCCACTAAGGTAACTGTATCACTGGCTTGAATCGTGACACTACCCGCATTTCCTTTTCCTTCGCTTCTCGCGAGTATTTGACTGCCATCTTTTACTGATAGCGTTCCTGTCGTAATTTTGATATTACCTGCGCTACCTACTGCACCAACACTTACATTGTTGGCGATCGCACTTTTTTGTGTTACCTCTATTTTTCCACTAGCGTTGAGTGTAATATCCCCAGCAACAGCATCTGTCGATCCTTGGCTCACCCCGATCCCACCCAGAAGGGCGCTTCTTTCTAAAATTTTTAAATCTCTGGCATGAATGGCTATGCTTCCATTACCACCAGCACGCACGTTTACCTCAGAACTCTTGTCACCGATGCTAGATTGAGTCAGCAATACATCTGCTCTCTCCACACCATCGGGAAAACTTAAACCTAAATTTTTACCATTTTGACTCAGAGCGATCGCTCCTGGTGCAGCTAATCCTCCTAACTCGACTCGACCACCAGGAGCCTTGATAACGCCGCCTTCTAGCTTGACATTGCCGCCGACCAAAAATAAACTTTGTCCATTAGGAACATTGATCCCCCCTTGAGAGCGATTAATAATTTCGGCTTCTTTAGCCAGCACATTATAGAAAAGTGCAGTGGGATTAATACTCAGTAAGTTACTAGATGCAGGTTCAGAGGCACTAAATACTCCTAGTTCACCCAACTTAATAGCATTGGCTGTTGTGGCGACAAACGATCCTTGAACATCTAAACTAGCATTTTCACCAAACACAATCCCATTAGGATTCATCAAATATAAATTGGCATTACCTAATACACCTAGCTTTCCAAAAATCTCGGTAGTATTACTCCCTGTGACTCGGCTGAGAATGTTTTCAATTCCTTGGGGGTTGGTGAAATATACCCCTCTTCCTGATGCGACATTGAATTGTTGGAAGCTATGGAAGAGGTTCGCGCCGCGGATTGCGCCACCATTGATGCGATCGCTTGGTAAGCCCTTAATCAGTACATTGGGTATGACAATAGAACTTTCCGACCCTAAGCTAGTATCTGGTGTAACTTGAGCGAGTGTAATATTTGACCAAAAAATTAATGCACCACTAATCGCAATCTTGACTCCAGTTAACCAGTCCAAGCGCAGAAATACCGCAGACATCGCACTCTCCTTAGTACTTAGGGACAGGAACTCTATTGAATATTTATCAGTGCAAATTTAGGTAATTTATGCATTTTGACACTAATAAGTACCTTTTGTGAAAAAAATTGGTTTAATTAAGTGATTTTTGCATCTAAATGGTCAGTTTACAATGAAAATTTGACAATAAACAATAAATTTATAGCCCTTGTTTCTCATTACTCCAGATATTTCACGTCTGCTTGCTGCTTCTTTGTCGGTCAATTGGTTTGTTAAAGTTTCCTGACAATTTCCTGGGAATTTTTACCTAAATCTTTATTGTTCAGCTTGTAGCTTATTCACTGTAACTTTAAATAATGAACAATACACGTAGGGGAGATATGATAGCTCAAATCTTGTGGTTGCTCATCAAAGGTATAACTCGCAAACTCAATTTAGGTTTGCTTTTAAGCTTATTAATGTTTGCTGTTCCTGCTATCGCCGGTTATGTACCGCCACCAAATCAGAAACCTCCCAGTGATTACAGTACATCAGGAGGTTCTAGAGGATGTCCAGAAGAACAAATACCCCTAACAATTCTTGCGCCTCAAACATATGTTGGTCATACAGCTTCTAAGCATCCTACATTTGCTTGGTTCTCGTACAGCCCTCATGATACAGAATTTCGGCTTTTTGAATTTGATGCTCAAGGTAGCCCCAAAGCACTCGGAGAGCCAATTACATTGCAAGCTGTAAAGGGAATTAACAAGTATTCCCTCCCAGAAAACCAACCAGGATTAGCTGTAGGAAAGCGGTATCTTTGGCAAGTAAATATCTCTTGTCCGGGTGGGACTTTAATACAAAGAGCAGAATTTATGGTTGTTGACATGCCATTAGATAGCAACAGCAATCAATCAAAAACAGCCAATAATTCTCAAAAAGCTCAGAGTTACGCCGAAAAAGGTTTATGGTACGAAGCGCTAGAGGAAGCACTGAAACAGGCTCCACAAGGGAAACTAGGCGAAATGGGTACAACTCTGGTGCAATCCCTCGCTCAGTCTGAAAAATCAGGAGAAATTCAGCAAAGAATTGAGAATTTGCAGGCGATCGCAAACGAGACAAAGTGAATTACAGTTATCGATATGAGATGGAGATGAGGAAGATTTTGCTTTCTCATACTCTTACTCTTCAATCTTGCAATCCTAACCTGGCTAGTTCACAGCCAGTTACCGCTGAGGATAAACGGTGCCCAATAAGCAGGGTTATCATATTGATCGTTAATTTCTGGTATTTTCTTAGCGTTAATTAGCCTAATTTGAGCCTGACGCAAAGCTTCCGCCTTGCTTACTCCTGAGTTGCGGAAGTTATCGTAAAACGCAGATATTAAATTGAATGTAGAATCATCATTCACAGACCACAGAGAAGCCAACGCACTTTTAACGCCAACTTGCAAGGCAATACCAGCTAAACCAAGAGTTGCACGGTCATCTCCTACAGCAGTTTGGCAAGCAGTTAGCGTCAACAATTCTATTGAGTTAGAACCGCTATTGACTTGGCGGAGGGTAGTTTCTAGCTGCTTAATTGTGAGTTTATCGTTAACTCCGGCAACTAGAAAAGTATCCTCTGCAATGGTACCAAATTGAGCGTGAGTAGCGATGTGAATAATTGGATAAACGGTTTTATTCAGTTCTTTCTCTAAGTTATTTCGGTTGAACTCTTCATTGATAAATGATTTACTACCTGAAAATAGTTTCTCAACTTTATCAATTTCTAACTTTACTTTTGACAAAGCTGGATAATCTTTGCCATCAATTTTAGCTTCTTTAGTTATGCCTAAGATTAAAGCTCGACTCTGTTGACGATTGAGGTTTTTAGGGGCTGTCAAACGCAAGCTAGGGGTAGTTGCGATCGCATATTTCTCAATCAGATATTGCTTGCCATCATAAAGCGCAGCCATTGGAATGCTACGCAAAAAACTATCTTGAATGAAAACGAGAGTTTTTATTTTATCGAGATCTAACTCAAATTTACGGAAAATTTTGTCATAAAAATATTGTGCCTGTTGCTTAATTTTATCATCGCTAATTTCCTCAGCGCCACTGATGAGTGACTGTCTAAAGTCTTTGATTTTTTCTCGGAGAACATCACGTTTTTCATCGATCCATTCAAGCTGCTGCTTGCCATTTGCTAAACTCAGCAGAATGGCGGTGCGATTATCAAATACAATAGAACTAAAAACAGCAGTATCTGCTTTTAAGAGTTCCTCAATATTTCTGGAATTATTAATAGCTGCTATGACACAATCATTACCAAAGTAGTTTTGTAATTCTGCTAACTTCAAAGATTCTATAGTTTCTATAGCAGTAGTTAGCTGTTTTTTCCGATTTTCAGGTGATATGGCAGCTAATTCTAATCTTAACTGAGCCAATTCCCGATAGAGAGGCTCGACAATATCTCGAAAATCAAATTGTAAATCTTTATCGGCTTCTAGAATATTGCTGCGGATTTCTTCTAAAGTAGCATAGGCTTCTTGATAAGCTGTAACAGCTTTGATTTGATTATTCTGCGATCGCAAAATTCTTCCGGCTTGCCATTGCCATAAATAAAGGCTATCTTTCGCTTCTAAATTTTGGTCAGCTTGCCAAAGTGCTTGCTGAGTTAATTCTAAAGCTTTTTCATACTCACGACGACATTCATAAACATGAGCTAGTGCCCCATAAGCAAAGGATTGCGAGCGAGATACTTGGAGATTATTGGCGATTTTGACAGCTTTGTTGAGGAGTGCGATCGCTTGCTCATCTGATAGCTGTCGCTGCTTAGGACACTGCGTTAACGGCGAAGTCACCAGTTCTGTAATAACGGGAAGATTAGCTAAATCTATCGTTAAATAAACTTTAGTATGAGAATCGGGTAATTTATCTAACAATGCTAAAGCTTTTTCTAATAATTGCTCAAATTTAATTTGCCGATCGGGAGTACGATAGTATAACTGAATTAAATTCATCAACGCTCGGATTTGAGCAAATTGATTATCTTGTGCGTCAGCTTTTTGAAAACTGTTTTGAAACTTGGTAATAGCTTGTTCGTAATCACTTTGAGATTTGTTTTTAAATTCATCAGCCTTGGGCACATCGCTTTGTTTCGCAGATTCGGCACGTAACCCCCAACGTTGTGCCCGATTTACATAGGCATTTCCTAAACTATTCAACACTAAAAAATCGGTATTTTTGGGAGCAATTATTTCAGCCTTATGAAGATATTGAATCGCTCGATTATAAGAACCTACAAGACGGTAAGCTTCTCCAATATTTCCTAAAGCTGCTGCTTCTGCCATTTGGTCTTTTTGAGTGATGGCAATTTGCAATGCACTGTCTGACAGACAAGTTGATTCTGGCTCGATTTTGTTTGATTGCTCATCCAGTTCTTCTTGATACTTGCCACACAACAGAGCGATCGCCTTTTTAGGTTGCCCTAAGCTGTTGTATACTTGCGATTGCTCTATCAGCATCCGTCCCACCTGCTGCACATCCCTAACTTGCCGATAGTAAGCGATAACTCGATCCCAGTAAGTCAGAGACTGATTCATCTGTCCCATTTGTTGATAGGCCCTTGCCAAATTCTCTAACACCACCGCCTCGTTGGCAGAGTTGTGAGTATCTTGGTAAAACTTTAAAGCTTCTTTCCATTTTTTAATTGCTTCTTGCAAATTTCCCAATTGATAATTTTGCACACCCTGCTGCACTAGTTGACTAGCATCAGAAGTTTGGGCGCGCACCGCTTCTCCTATAAAAAATAGATGATTCAACCATAAGCAAAAACTCAGACTGCAAAGAAAGAGAATGCCCCAGAAGCGACGCTGAATATATCTGCAATATTGATGAAGCACAAATCAACTCCTATAGTGGATACCAAAGATTGTTAAGAACACTCCCGACTTAAAACAAGCTGCGCCGAAGGTAGACGATACACACCTTGCGGTTCCACAATCGGATCGCCTTTCTGCCAAGGACGACGAGGAGACTTGGCGGATGAGGATACATTACGCACTGTGCCAAAAGTATATTGGGATATCAAAGCTTCTCCGGGGCGGGAAGGTAAGCCTCCAGAACCGGTGATGATGAAAGTTCCCTCTTGTTGGCGAGAACTGCGGGCTATGCAACTATTGGCAATCAGGCTGCTAGTGTCTATTAAGCCTTCTGGTAACTCACTCAGGCTATTTTGAATAAAACTAGTATCAGGTAAAGTAATCACGCCAGGTATACTGCCACTAGCATTTATATCCACACGATTGTTGCCATCCAAAGTCAGAGGATTGGTACCAGTAGGAGTAGGTTGATAATTTTGACCAAAGAATGCAGGAGTATTGAGAGTGATGTCACCGCCTTTACCATCTTGCGCAAACGCCAGGATATCGCTGTCACTCAAGGCAACGATCGAGTTAGCATTCAGAGTGATGTTTCCACCACCGCTGGCACCACTAAAAACATTGGTTGTGATGTCGCTGTCACCAAACAAGCGCATATCTCCTGCTGTGATGGTAATAGCACCACCAGCAGATCGATCGGCGGCAGTAGTGATATTACTGCCAATCATACTTATGAGATCGGCAACTTTAATATTTATCTGGCCAGCATTTTCCGTACTTTGAGAACGGGCACTGACTTCACTGTTGGTCAGCGTCAACAAGTTACTATTGATTGCGAGATCGCCACCTTTTCCTTGACCAACAGTACTCACAAATAAACCACTGGTAGGAACGCTACTTGAGATATCGACAATTTGTGCATCAATCTCAATGTTACCTGCGGCTCCATTTCCCTCTGTACTGGCAGAAAGCCTGGCACCGTTGCGCACAGTCAATTCTCTGGCGCTAACATTAATATTTTTACCATTGCCCACAGCATTTGGTTTTACATCGCTAAATATGCCACTCGAACCGCCATTAGTTGACAAGCCATCGAATAAGACTTGACGGGCATTGACATTCACATTACCGGCATCCCCCTGTCCAGCAGTGGCAGCAAATAATCCACCGCCATTGGTAACAGATAGAGAATCAGTCGTAATACTGATGTTACCCCCATTGCCTATTGCTGCTTGGCGATCGCTATACAAATTAGCATCCACTGAGCTGTATACCCCACTGCCACTTTTTTTGCTATTTTCTCCATCAATGGTGACAGTATTGCGAGCATTGATCGTGACATCACCAGCATCTCCTTGCCCAGCAGTAGCGGCAAACACACCACCTCCATTGGTCAGTGAAAGTTTCCCAGCATCAATTTTGATTTTGCCACCATTGCCTAATGCTGGCGGCTTTTTGGTATACAAATTAGCATCGACAGAGCTAAATATCCCACTGGAGCCTTGGTTGCTATTTTCCCCATCAATGGCAATTGTATCTTTTGCATTGATAGTTACATTACCTGCATTTCCTTGTGCAGTGGTAACAGCAAACACTCCCGCACCCCTGGCGATCGCCAGCGACCCGGTTGTGATTTTTACATCGCCTCCGTCCCCAACCGCGCGTGGCTGATCGGTATACAAATTAGCATCAACCGAGCTAAATATCCCACTGGCACCTTTGTTGCTATTCTCTCCATCGAGGGTAATTTTATTATCAGCAGTGACAGTCACATTACCTGCATTTCCCTGACCTTTGGTCAACGCACTCAAAGCAGCACCCCTGGTAATTGAAAGTGTTCCAGTGGTAATCGTGATGTCGCCCCCGTTGCCAATCGCTGTTCCCAGATTTGAATAGCCACTATATTCATTACCATCAACGGAGGTGAATATTGAACTGGCTGCTTTAGTCGAGCTGAGCCTTCTTTCACCATCGAGAGTAATCGTATCGCGAGCATTAATATTGACGTTGCCTGCATTTCCTATGCCTTTAGTGATGGCATTGAGTTGCCCGCCATTAGTCATCAACAATGACCCCGTTGTAATGTTGATGTTACCCCCGTTGCCTCTGGCTTGCTTTCCCGCATCATCAATTCCGACTGAGGTGAATATCGAACTCACACCTGCGTAAGGGTCGTTCACAGAATTTGCATTTTCCCCGTCAATGAGAACCGTATCTTGGGCAATAATATTGACGTTGCCTGCATTTCCCTCATTTCTTGTGAGGGCATTCAGCTGTGCGCCATTGGTGACGGCTAGTGACCCAGCTGTGATATTGATATCTCCTCCCTTGCCATTTCCTGTTATACCTACGGCACTGATGATGCCACTAGCGCCAACATTCGCTCCATCAAAAGAAACTTTACCAGTAGCGTTAATATTCACTGTACCGGCATTGCCTTTGGCAAAGGTGATTGTATTTAATTGCGCACCATTACTGACTACAAACGAGCCTGTAGAGATATTGATGTTGCCTGCATTACCTTCCCCTTTCTCCCCTATTGAACTGATTATCCCGCTGGTGCTGGTATTATTCCCCGCTGAATCGAAGGTAACTGTGTTGCCAACACGAACATTAACATCACCACCGTTGCCTTTTGCCAAACTACTGCTAAATAATTGGGAGCCAGTCAGTAAGTTAAGTGAGTCACCGACTAGATTAATTTTGCCTGCATTACCAGTCGCTCCCTCATTGACAATATTTTGAATCACACTCGACTCTTTGAGGGTAATTACCCCAGTCGCATCTACATTAATATCGCCTGCAACTGTATCTACTGTTCCTGCATTGTTCGCGATCCCTGCATTGAGACTACTTCTACCAAGAATGTTGAGATTCTGAGTATTGACACTAATACTCCCACCTCCAGCTGCTGTGACTAGCACTTTTGCTTGATTGCTAAGTTCCACATCAGCTCGCTGCACTTCCATCGGAAAACTGACATTTTCGAGCTTCCCTAAACTATCAATTTTCATCTCTATGATTCCTGGTGCAGTTAGTCCTCCTAACTCGACTCGACCACCAGGAGCATTGATAACTCCGCCTTCTAGCTTGACATTGCCGCCAATCAAAAATAAACTTTGCCCATTAGGAACATTAATCCCCTCTTGAGAGCGATTGACAATTGCTGCTTCTTTAGCCAGCACATTATAGAAAAGTGCAGTGGGATGAATACTCAGTAAATCACTAGATGCAGGCTCAGAGGCACTAAATAATCCTGTATTACCCAACCTAATGGCATTGGCTGTTGTGGCGACAAACGATCCCTGAACATCCAAACTGGCATTTTCACTAAATACAATCCCATTGGGATTCATCAAATATAAGTTGGCATTACCTAATACACCTAGCGTCCCCAAAATATTGGAAGGATTAGTCCCTGTGACTCGGCTGAGAATGTTTTCAATTCCTTGGGGGTTGGTAAAATAAACTCCTCTTCCTGCTTCGACATTGAATTCTTGAAAGCTGTGGAAGAGATTGATTCCGCGAATTGCACCCCTGTCGATGAGATCGCTTGGTAAGTTCTCGATCGTTAGATTGGGTATGACAACAGAACTTTCCGAACCTAAGCTAGTATCTGGTGTGACTTGAGCAAGTGTAATATTTGACCAAAAAATTAATGCGCCACTAATCGCAATCTTGACTCCAGTTAACCAGTTCAAGCGCAGAAATACCGCAGACATCGCACTCTCCTTAGTACTTAGGGAACAGGAATTATATTGAATATTTATCAGTGCAAATTTAGGGATTTTTGCATTTTTTATACACATGAATATTTCTTATAAAAAAACTTTTTCTATTGTCACGCTTGAACTAAATTTTAGGTAATTTTTGCACCTCAATGGACAGTTTACAACGAATATTTGAGGTATGGGACTTTTATTCTATTTGTGAAATTAATGGTCAACACCAGGAAGATAAAAAATCAAGATGAAGGAGTAGAGCGCTTTTTTGAAAATCAAACCAGATTCCTGTAACAGTCGTCTTAACTTGCCGAGCGTGGATTTAAGTGTGGTAAAAATGCAAAATTGCAGGTTAAAAAATCGGATTTTGTATTTGAAATTGTAAATGATAAGCGCATTATTAAAAGCTTTTTATTATCTATAAATAATTCTAAACGCTGTTATCTTATATAAGTTGACTTGTCAGTAGAGATATTCCGTGATAAGTTGCATTTTTAATGACAAATAAAAATCATATATTTCTTGCTCACCTTTGGTATGAGGGCAGCCTAGAAATGTACTGTAAAATACGGGGTTAAAATTGTGGGCTGGCGCAAATATCTACAGTTTTACTTTACAAGCAGCATTTGGCGATTAGGTGTAGTAGGGTTTGTGGGATGTATAGGAGCGATCGCAACTTCTTTAAAAACCTATACCTTTGCCCAAAGTTCTCTCATCGCCCAATCAACCCCACCCCCTGGAGTAACTATTCCCCCAACTGCACCAGGGCGAGTTGAAGAAACGATTCCCAAACCTGGTGAGAGACCTCTACCTATACCCGCTACTCCAAAGCGATCGCCAGCAACACCGAATCTGCAAACGCCCGCCACGCCTGAGATACCCGCATCCCCGTCTCCAACAAACCTGCGCTTTTACGTCAAAAAAATCGAAGTTCTAGGCAATACTGTTCTCAAAGACGAGATCGATCGGCTAGTCAAGAAATATGAAAATCGCCAAGTCACCTTTGAAGACCTAATTAGCTTGCGTTCTGAGATTATCAAGCTCTACATCGACAATGGTTATGTCACTTCCGGCGCATTTTTACCCAACAACCAAGATCTGAGCGATGGTACTGTAGAAATACAAGTTGTAGAGGGCGAACTAGAGCGCATCGAAATCATTGGGCTACATCGCCTGCACCAAGCATACGTACTGAATCGACTAGGTAATGCGACAAAAACGCCTTTAAATCGCCAACGCCTAGAGGAAGGACTGCAACTATTGCAGATTGACCCACTAATAGAAAAGGTAAATGCAGAATTAACCGCAGGTAGTACTGCTGGGCGCAACATCTTACAGTTGCGTTTAAAAGAAGCACCAGTATTTCACGCAGGCATTATTATCGATAACAATCAATCTCCGAGCATTGGTTCAATTCAAGGTCGAGTTTTTGTGAGTCACGATAACTTGTTGGGTTTTGGCGATCGCCTCACCGCCGAATACGGACGCACCGAAGGACTTGACCTCTATGATTTCAGCTACACATTTCCCCTACTTCCGCGTAACGGTACTCTCAACTTACGCTATAGCAACAACGACAGCAACATCGTCGAAGCCCCTTTCCAAAACTTAGGTATTCGCAGCGAATCCGAGACATTTTCTGTAGGTCTGCGCCAACCAATAGTGCAATCTCCAGCGACTGAGTTTGCTATTGGTTTAGGATTGGATGTCCGCCGCAGTCAAACCTTCCTCCTCAATGACATTCCTTTCTCCTTCTCAGAAGGGCCAGAAGACGGAAAATCAAGAGTCACCGCGATCAGATTTTACCAAGACTGGGTAAATCGGACGGCAACACGAGTTTTAGCAGCGCGATCGCAATTCAGCTTTGGCATTGATGCCTTTGATGCCACTATCAATAACACAGGTACAGATGGACGCTTCTTTTCCTGGCTAGGACAGTTTCAATGGGTGCAGCAGTTATCACCGAGAGCCTTACTGCTAACTCGCATCAACGCCCAGTTTACACCAGATTCTCTTTTATCCTTGGAAAGGTTCAGTATTGGTGGTGTAGACACAGTTAGAGGCTATCGCCAAAACCAATTAGTATCTGACAATGGCGTTGTCGCTTCTGTTGAACTCCGCCTTCCCCTCACCGCTAATCCCAGAACCTTACAAATCACTCCGTTTTTTGATATTGGCACTGGGTGGAATAATCTTGACGCTAACCCAGATCCTAGCCCAATAGCTGGCTTGGGTTTGGGTATGCAATGGCAAGTGAACCGTAGTTTAGAGGTGCGCCTAGATTACGGTATTCCATTAATTGGAGTTAGGAATAAAGGAGATTCTTTGCAAGATAATGGTTTATATTTTTCTTTACAATATCAACCTTTTTAATGATTGGGTAAGGGTTTAGCACTGCTAAAATCCGACGAAAAATCTATCTCAATCAAGATTTGTGTAAATTGGTATTAGTTCACCGATTGTTTAATTGCAAAAATTCAATGCTATGCGAACTATGCGATAATTTTGCTGATTATCGCTCTGTCCAACTACAACTGAGACAGTATCATCATCTGCTCATTCATATTTACTTTCTGAACATATGAAGCACTGCGACAACCACCCAGTCTCAGGGCTGGTACAAAAGCATATATCTCACTAAGTTGAGGAGGGCCTAGCCTTTCAAACGACTGCTCATATATATCTATAAAAAATGAATTTTCAAGAGACTGACGATCGCAAAGAATAATATTCATAACAAAATCAAGTTCATCTTGTTCCCCAATAATATCAATACAATTGTATATAGGATTTAGCACTTTATATTGTTGTTGGTGGTAAAAAATTAAATGGCCAAAACCGCATTTAATAAAAGGAAAACAATCATTAGGATTTAAGTTCCACATTGAAAAATATGGTCTGAATCTAGAAGGAGAAATAAATTTAAAGAACCCATTTGCATAGCTGTTGGAATTTGCTAGCAGTAACATTTCTGCGACTTCACTAGGAACGTCATGATTTATTACTGTGATGGTGTTTATACTATTTTCTTCGTAAAGTTTGTGTGTTAGAGAAAAAACATTCATTGTTAATGAGATTTATTCCAGATAAGTTACTCAATATCAGAAAACAAAAGCTCAAAAATTTTTGTAGATAATTTTGTAAATAATTTTTAATTCAAAAATTTCACGCGTAGCCTAAAGTTCATTTTTACTTTTTCTCTATCTTTTGGCTCAAATTGTTGTCTGAGATAATTTGCATATGATTCAAGTTCCGGTCTAATCTTACCCCAACTTGAACCAATATAACTATTTACTGCTCCTCTTTCTAGGCTGTCAAAATCATCAATGTTACCACCAGAAATGGCATCCGCACTGTGCGAAGCATGTGTTCCACGAGACCGGATGATAACTAGTTTATCTATCTGGCTTTTGCTAAGAGTCATTTTTTTCGCTGTATATTCAGCAACAATTGCTGCCCTAAGTTTTCTGATTAATTCTTTTCTAGCAATATCTCTCTCTTCAGCAGCAATTGCTCCTTTTAAGAATGGTCTAAAATATATATTCGCCAACCATTGACCAATTGTAAGATTGTTTAATGCCGTTTGATGATGTTGTAATCCTTCTGTCATTTCATTAATACTTACACTTTGATTCGCTGTAAACCTTCTAAATTCAAAAGTAATGATTTTGGCTGTTGATATTATTGTGGCTGTTGTCTGAGAACCAGTTTCTTTATCAGTTTGGATAATTACCCGTGTGCCTGCAATAGCTACAGGATTGATCTGTCCCCGAACAGCCCAATTCTGACCTTGAGGAACTACTTCGAGAGTCTGAAAGCCATACCGCAATTTTATGGCGTTTAGCAAAGGATTAAGTATAGCTGCCCCTACTTTTTTGCCTGCAAATCTATTAGCAGCACCTACCGCTGCTTGAATACCAAGCCTCAATCTTTCATTCGGATCTTGCGGTACTCCAGCTTGCAATAAAGCCGTCCCGGCTTTCTTCAACATATTCCCCAGCCAAGCCACAATCTTATCCAACCCCTTATCAATTGGCGCACGGATTTTCTTGACGATACCGACCAGTTTGTTAGGTATATTGCCCAAGCCTGCAAACTTAGCTAAAAAGGCAATAACCACAGTCAAGGTATTAGCCATTGTTTGTTCGACTTTCTTGGCAGCATTGGACACCTGACCATTGGCGATCGCAGAAATGGAATCAATAAACGATGCCACAACAGTCGCAATTTGGTTGATTTTCTGGATGAAGAAAGTAATAGTGTTGTAAATGGCGATGATGGCTTGCACAACTGCACCTGCTGGGTTGAGCATCATCACTAATTTCGCGATCGCCGCCTTCACCACTTCGATAGAAATCATTTGCGTCACCTGAGCAATCAGTTGGTCTTTTAACTCGCTCAGTTCGGCTTTAATTTGTTCCCAGGCGGCGGCGGGGCCATCTTTCACTAGCGTTACCACGATACTGGCAGTTTTTTCTAAACCAACCAACACAGGTTCGGGGATAATTTTGACCAATTTGCTGCGGATATTCTGCCAGGTGAGTCCCAGCACCGACAGCACTAGTTTGACAATTTCGATCAAGCTAAAAGATTGGGGAATATATACCCCAGCTTCGCCTAAAGGCCCTGTGAGCCACTTGATCAAGGCTTCTTTCAAATGTTTGAGAATATTGTCGGCAAACATCTGGAAACCCTGTTTACCTGCACGCACCAAGTTACCCACAAAGCCAATCGGGTTTTTCAGGATGGTCATGAAAGCAGCTTGAGCTTTCTTGATGTAAGGCATAACTCCCGGTGCTACAACCGAGAATAGTATCTCTAGCAAGCTAATAACTTGTTTGAGACCCCAACTGATGAAATCGGTGGCGATTGACACAAACGCACCGACAATTTTGCTAAAAGCACCGCCAATGGTAACGATGTCTTCGATAGTCAGGGAGCGGATAGTATCAATAATCTTGCCAGGGATGGCACGCACTAAGCTCATTAAGCCTGCTAATGCACCTTGGAACCAAGCCCAAGCGCGAGCAACGGCGTTACCTTTTTTGATGTTCTCCCAAATTTCTTCTTGGCCGATTAGTTTCATGAACCCGCCGATTAGGGTGTCGGCGTTGCGCGGTACAGGTTCGCCCGTGATGGGGTCTTCGCCCAGAACGGCTTTGAGCAAGTCGTAGCCACGCGTTCCTTGTGCCAAGCCTGCAAGGGGTTTGAGGATGGCATCTTTAATGAACTTGAGGATACCAGTAATCAATCCCTTAGCAAAACTGATGAGCTGGTCTATTGGGTCAGTAAAGATGCGTTTAGCACGTTGCCAAACTCCACCTAGGTCAAAAATATCAGTCCAACTCAGGGAGTCAATGAACTCGTTAATGGCTTGTTTGAAAGCACTGCCAACTAGACCCAGGCTCTTGATTTGTTGCTCAACCCAATTGCCAACTTTTTCAAATACTCCGTAATTATCCAGCGCTCTAGTAATTAATCCGCCACCAGGAATAAATTCCACGATCGCGCGCAGAATATTCGCCGCACTCCGGTCTACGGAACTCATATTAATTGGATTCACGCCTAACACAATGGTGAACATCCGAAAACCAGGAATGATGTTGGCTTTGTCAGCAAAATAATCTAAGACATCGCTGAGTCCCAGGCGTTGCACTTGAGTTGGTGATTGTTGGGTAACGGTCACGTCTTCACTACGCTGAATCGCTGCACCCTGCTGGATCGTGTGGGTCAATTCGTGGGCGATGAGTTCTTTGCCTTCTGGTTGTTCTGGCTGGAATTTGTCCTTACCAAAGAAAATTTGATTTCCCACCGTAAACGCTTGGGCGTTTAACTGGCGATTTAATTTCGCAGCTTTATCTCCAGTATTAATTTTGACATTGCTGAAATTTGCTTGGAAACGCGGTTCCATGAAGCGGCGGACGCTGAGGGGTAAAGGCGAACCAGTGGCCATACTGCTTTGAATATCTGCGGCTACGTTTGCGGCGACATTGGCTTGTCCTTCAGCTTTGCGTTGAATTTTTTCCTCTTCTTTCTTTTTCGGTTGGGTGAAGATGCCAGAATTAGCAAAGCGATGGATGTAGGGCGATGCCAGAGGCAACCCCTGCGGGGAACGCAATTTGGTCTGTATTTTCTTTTCTTTCTCTTCCTGTTTAACTTGCCGGAAGACTCCACCTTTGTCTGTTTTCACATAGGAAATCGAACTTTCCGGTACTGCCATCCGCATAATCTTTTTGGCGGTAGCATCAGCTTCTTTTTCCGCCGGATCTTTGGGAGAAGATACCCGCATCGAGGTTTGCAACTGTACCCCCGCCACCGCCACGGAGGCTGCTGGCTTCTGTACGGTAGCCGCACGATTGACTGTTTTGTGTTCAGCAGTTTTCATGCTTTGTTGCTCCTCAGATGATTTAGTAAGAAAGGCAGAGGGCAGATAGTCAATAGTCCAAAGTCAAGAGTCAATGGTTATGAGTTATTTCTCTTCCCTTGCCCCATTTCTTCCCACACTTCCCACACCCCCCACACTCCCTCATCCCTCCTTCACGCTGTTCTCCCTTCTTTTAAAAGTTCTCGGCGAATTCCTTCTTCTAGGTCGTCTAGCAAAATTTTGGTTTGATTTCGGCTCAATGCTTTTAATGAAGAGTAGCGTACTACATTCATGATAGTACCGCCGGAAAGTTCATATTTCTCAGCAATTCTAGTGATGTCTATAGTTTCTTCTAATACAGCTTTAGCAGAAAATGCATTCTTCCACAGTCGTAAGCGTTCGCTGGCTTTGGGTATGGGGAAATGCACGACAGATTGAAAGCGGCGGATAAAAGCATCGTCGATATTGCCTTTTAAGTTAGACGCCAGGATGACCACGCCGTTGAACTCTTCAATCCGTTGTAGCAAGAAACTGATTTCTTGATTGGCGTAGCGATCGCGCGAGTCGTCTACTTTGGTACGCTTACCGAATAGGGCATCGGCTTCATCAAAAAACAAAATCCATCGTTTATGTTCGGCTAAGTCAAAAATCTTGGCTAGGTTCTTTTCGGTTTCGCCGATATATTTGGAGACAATCATACTTAAATCGATTTTGTATACATCGCAACCGCAGTGTTTACCCAGCAAGCAAGCGGAAAAGGTTTTACCTGTACCCGGAGGCCCGTAAAACAGGCTGGTAAATCCTGGGCGGAGTTTGTAGTACATCTCCCAATCTTCTAGCAAGGTGTGTCCGTGTAATATCCAATGTTTGATTTCGTCTAGCTGTTCTAAAGTTGAAAACGGCAATACCAAATGCTCCCAATGGAGTCGGGTTTCAATCAGACGGGCGGGGAATTCGCTGTTAAAGTTGGGTTTGCGTTCCCAGCCTGTTGTCAATCGGTGCAGGTACTCGCGTGAAATCGTCAGCGCACCGCTGAGTAAAGGTTCACCGTAAGCAACTGGAGCTAGAGACAAGATATTATAACGAGCAAAAGCATGGTCGCCTTCAAATAGCCGCATGAGTTTGAAGCGAGTCGATAAATCGTCACCAGCTAGCAGGAAAGCAACGGTTTCACCTGTGGGAATGAAGCCACCATGAGTTACACCTTGCAAACCGCCAAATTCAGTGAAGCCACGCGCGATCGCTTCATTTTTAGTCCAGAGTACATCGAGTAGTTGGGGTCGAATATGTGGAATCAGTGCCAACAAAATTACCAAGCGTTCGCCAATGGAAAATTCATGCTGCTGGATCAATTGAGCGTAATAGGAATAGCTATGACTGAGATCGGGAGGGGGAATATCAAAAATAGAATTTACGGTAATCTCTGATTCTGGCTCTGATTTAAAGTATAAAGTTAGTCTAGTATCTAGAACTGCGGCAAACCAACTCAGTTCGCGTTCTAAATCCTGGGCGTTCTCAGTTAAAACGTCCGCCATTCGGTGTAAAGGGGTTGTTTCATGCATGATAGTTTGATGATGCTGATGCTCCAAGGAAGATGTTCGAGCAACATATCGAAGGAATGATGTTCTACTTGCAGACTCCAACCGTTGTCTGCTTTACGCAACAGCCCCGAACGTTGCAAAAATGAGGAGCGCAATCCCTCAATTGATGTGCTTTTTAGTACAGTCCAATAATTGATAACAGATTGTAATACTGCCTCAGCTTCTTCGGAATCTCTCTGTTGCAGCAATCCTTCTCCAACTAAGATCGGTGTGTCGTGTTTTAATCCCAACAAGATTTTGATAAAGCCGAGTTCGTATTCATAGACTTCTGTTTGCCCGGTGGCGAGGAAGTGCAACAAGGCGGCAGCGCGTGGTATTTGAGAATCTGCGATCGCTTTATTGTTAGCTTCTTTGACACCAGTCGCCGCAAACAATGAGTTAATAAACGGGTGAATTAAAACTAGCCCAGCATAATTGACGAAAACTGGAAAGTTTTGGGAAGGCGGAGGGTAGTCTTCAGAAGGCAGGGGGCAGATGGTGAGGCAGCCCCCGTCTTGGCGGTTCCCGTCGATGGGGGACTGCCGAACCCGAAGGGCAGAGGGCAGAAGGGGATCTTGAGAAGGGGATTCAATTGTTTTTGGAGGATGAGTTCGGGAAATTTCTTCAGTAGTGGATATTGATGTTAATTCTTGGGAATGGTTGAAGGTAGAAGTCGCTGGGTGATGGTTGCTTGGTTGTGGCGCAAACAATGAGGCTGCTGCGGCTGGAAGCAAGTTTATAAAGGCGTTGCGATCGCTTCCTGCTTGAGATAGTACGCTGTCTAAAATACTACTGAATTCGGGTTGCTGCTGTGGCTTTTGGCGCAAGCATTCTGAGATAAATGCTGCGACTATTTGCCATTGGATATGGGGATTTAGGCGGCTTTGTGAGGTATTAAGTACAAAGGAGATGAACTCAGCGATCGCTGTTTTAGCCGCCAGAGACAACCTATCTAATAAAGTATTGACAAGCGTTAAGGATTCTATATTTGGCAATAGTTGCAGCAATCGAAAATAGAAAGCTGGTGTCTGTGGTTGTTCGGTTAGATAGTTTATCAGGTGCGATCGCTGTTGGATGCAAGTTTCTTTTAATTCAACAGCGATTTCCAATGCTGAAGCCTGGGCTGCTTGCCAAGGCAATGAACCTGTCTGCAAATAATATACTAAGGTGGCGAATTGACTTTGTTGTACTGTCGCCTCGTTCCAGATCGCTTGCGACTGAGTTGTTGGCGTTGTTTGCCAATTTATCGATTGCAATTGTTCGTTGAGTTGCTGTTGGATTAACTCAGGTAGCAATTCCCAGATTTCTTGAGAAGATTTGACTTTGAGGTTAACTTCTAACTTGGGAATATGGATAACGCGATTACCACTATCAATTTCGTCAAAGGCAGATTCAAAAGCCGATATTAAGATATCTTGCCATTGATTGTATAGGTTCTGACGAACTGCAAACGCCTCTGCCGTAGAATTAGTGTTAACTTTCCACGTCAATCTGCGAATTCTATGGAGAAAGTTTGACATTTATCTTAAAGTAGTTCTTCTGTTTTCAATTTGTAGTTTCAAAATGTTCAATTTCAAATTGGCATTGTTTGTTTTATCTTTAACTTCTCCCACTTGGTTAATTGCTTTTGTGAAGGCTTCATTATCTGTTAGCGATCCTATGCTGCTGGCTACTTCTTCCATAGCTCTAAAACCTGCACTACCCTTGCTAACATCAAACCCTGAATCGGAAATATATTTAGTAGTTTCTTGAATAGAATCTACTAAAGCTAGTTCTGCTTCTTTGGCTTGAACTTCAAATTTTCTGCGTTCTTCTGGCGGTAAATCGTTGCGTCTGGCTTGTTCTTTGAGGATGTCTGCTGCTTGTCTTTTAATTTTAGTTTCGCTGACTAGGATATCCAGCAGTTCCATTGCCGATTTTGTAGCACCTACAGTTTCCAGTTGTTTTCTGTCGATTTTACCAATTACCTGCCCAATCAAATTCACTGAATTTTCAAACTGATTCTGCATTCTCCCTTGGATTTTGTCTAACTGCTCGAATTTGAAATTATCTAACTGAACTTTTACTAAATCGCTCAACTGTGTGGTTTTAACAAAATCGCCTAATTGTCCAATTTTGATAAAATCGCCTAATTTTTCTAATTTGAATTTATCTAACTTTCTATCAATTGAAGGCAGAACTTGTACGCCATTTTGTATTACCCATTTAGGCTTTATTACTGGTTTGGTTAATGTTGGCTCTGGAACTTCTTCCTCGACAGTATCGGGACAATAATAAGGCAGCATAAAATCAGCAACTACTGTTTTATTGATGTCATCATATACCAAGATAAATGTGCCACCGCGCACTACACCACCAAAATGCTCAATCCCTGGATGCTGATTGATAAAATTCTTAAACAGCAGGCGATCGTTCTCTTTTTCATCTTTGGCTTTGATGATTTGATCGAGTAAGTCTATCCAGTGAATCTGAGTATTGCTAACTAGAGTATCAAAAGGAGTATTGAATTCAGTTTTGACTACATTACCGAGATTATATTTAAATTCACTAGCAGCTTGCATTGCTTGTGTGAGATTAGTTTTCCAGGTAGGATTTTCTTGATATTGTGAATAGTTCATTCTCAGAACGCTGTGAGCATATCCAGCATTTCGTGCCACAGTAGAATTTTTATCTCTGGCGATATTTTGGAAATTTACA
Organism: Calothrix sp. NIES-2098; assembly: GCF_963875125.1. Taxonomy (NCBI): domain Bacteria; kingdom Bacillati; phylum Cyanobacteriota; class Cyanophyceae; order Nostocales; family Calotrichaceae; genus Calothrix; species Calothrix sp. NIES-2098. Next base: position 3,675,958 of record NZ_CAWNKJ010000001.1, on the reverse strand, counting down.
CCTTCAGTTTCTGGTGAATCTGTAATCACTCGATTTTTTACCGCCGAGTCAACTTTTTGTTTAAAATTTTGGCTAAAAGTTATCACTTCTTGCAGTTGATTGGCTACATCTTGGCGTAATAAGTAGTGCAATCGATGCAGTTCGCTATAGCGAATTGGTGGTTTGATTAATTGCTTTTTATTTGTTCCCAACATCACCGAACGCACAGTAATCGGAAGGTTGTATTTCTTGATTTCCTGTTCAATTTCAGAGATTGCTGCTTGTACATTTTTTCCTAAATGTCCTTCAATTCGGAAGAAGGAGAATTTACCAATTTGCGATCTGAGTGGCTCCGCAGCTACAGTTTGCGCTGCGTAAATCGGTGCATTATAAGAGTAATTGCGAATCTCCATTCGTCGTTTACTCAGGGAATAGTTCCAGCTTTTATGAATCGGATAATCTTTTGTAAAATCGACTGGATAGTAATAGGGAATTGCTCGTTCTTCTAAAGGTTGGTCTTCAAATAAGCTAGGTGTGATGCGAATCGGAATAGGTGTATCAGAGACAACAGGAAGCTGAAAATTTTGAATTAATGTATCGAGTTTACGTAATAAAAATTTAGCATGATTCAGAGATTCGGCAGTTTGGCTGATTGCGGGTGAAGGATAAAATGGGGTGCGATTTTCTTCGGGATTAGAACCAGAATCTACAATCAAATTTCCTAGCAATAGGTGTTTAGGAAAAGAGTTGAGATCGGGACAACACCAAGTCAACTCGCCCAACAATAAATCTCGAGATGGGTTGTAAGTTTCTACAACATCTTTGAGAAAATCATAATAATATTGGATACCTAAATTGGTATTGGCGAAACTATCCTTGATTCTATTCAGTAGAGTTCGCCATGTGTCAGTGGGATCGGTTGAAAAAACATCTTTAATAAAGGTGGCACATTTAGTATATATTTTTGACAGTTCTCTAACTAAATCTTCGTGAATATTTGAACATGCGGTTCGATAAATAGTAGCTAGTGCGCTCACAGAATTAATGGATGAACCAATTAAAGGACGCTCGGCTATGACTTCATTGAGGATACCTTCATTGAAAGAATTAACGGCTCCATCGGGAGTAGCGATCGCTTTTTTTAAAAAAGAATTAATTGAAGTTTTTTCTAGCAACAACAACCTAGGAGTATTGATGCATTTTTGACCCAAATTATCGCAATCAGTTCCCGTGCAGATATCGGGGTCGTTGACATAGCTTTCCATCAACAAAACCGCTACCATATCCCTGAGGTTTTTGTTGGTTCGAGTGGCGAATTCGCTCAATAAATAAATTCCACTTCTAGAATCTGTAGTTCCTTGGCTAATTAATTCATAGACTGGAATCATTTGCCCTTCAGTATTACCACCTACATAAAATGGGGCATACTTGGGGGAGGAATTATCGTATTCGCGGTAGCGATCGCATATCGTATCGTTGTTGTAAAAGAGTAAGTCGCCATCAGTTGTAACGCCTATACCTTTAGTAATTTTTACAGCAGCATCATTTTCTATAGAAACCCGCAAGCCGGAAATTACCCCTACACCTATTAAATATATGCGTGTCAGACGAGTTTGATCGTTAAGATAGTCTGCAACGCTATTGAGTTGGCTTTCCGTCAACACCTGATCTTTTTCAAAAATGGTATAGTCTGTTGTGATTTCTTCTAAAATTCTGAGTGCGGCTGTCATATTTTTTCCTTTTTAATTTGTCATTGGTCATTTGTCACGAGTCAAGAGTCCACAGTCCAGAGTCAATAGTTATTTCTCCCCACACTTCCCACACTCCCTCATCCCCCCTATCCCTCATTGCTGCTACCTAAAATTGTGCGTCCCAGGATGAATTTACGTTGGTTTTCACCGCTGTCGCATTCGCGGATTTTTTCTTGTGGGTAAACATTTTTAACTGCAAAGAGTTTCTGAATAAAGTTTCGCAGTTTTTCTTCCCTATTGACCTTTTCTACACCTGCTTTCAAGTAAATCCAATCGCGATATAATTTTTCGAGTTCAGCCATATTATCTTTGTCAATCCAGCAGATTTTTGGCAAAATGTGGGCTGGGGTTTCTTCGCGAATTACTTGTTCGGTAAATCGTCGAAAGTTCATATTGCGGAAGCGATCGCTATAGGCAGGTAAGATAATATTGATGCGGTAAGAATAGGGATCTGTCTCGTAACAATCGGTACAGTTTGATGTGGGACAAATCGGCAGAAACGGATCGCTATTTTGTTCTGGTCGCAGGAGAATATTTTCAATTAAATACATCCCTTCATCGCTATAATTCTCCTTGAGGTAGGCTATTAGTTCATCGATCGCCTGGTTCATTTCGGCTTCGGTGGAGAAATATTCAATCCGTCGAGCTACGATCTCTCCTAAATCGTTAATAATATTGAAGTAATGTCTGCCGTCTGTGGCTACTTTGCGTTGGTATCCTGAAGGCAATAAAGCGCAATGAATCGCCTTTTCCATTGCTGTTTTAGCCTGTTCTCTAGTGTCGTAATTCTTACTACTGCTAAGAATAATTTCTAAAGTCTCTCGCTGGCGAATGCGAAACCGAAATTCATTCGTAGGTTCTTCATCCAATTCTGCGTAAATATCGTAAGTAATTTCACTAAGGTTTCTGCGTTTATCGTTACGAATATCTAAGAGTTTGGCTAATCGTTTCTCTAAGCCAGATACATTGTTTGTATTCCATAAATCAGTATCTTGTTTGAGATTGTAGTTATAAGCTAGCGATCGCTCTTGGCTAACGGTCGGATAATTTGAGAGAAACTCACATTTAGAACGAATTATCCTTTCGGGAGTCTCACCAAACGCAGAATACATGATGTTGACAAAATCATGGAAGCGTTCAGCAAACCGAGAAATTAAGTGGTCGAGAAACCGATTGCGGCGATCGAAACCTGTAGCTATTTCGCGATCGCTATTTTGAGTTTGCAGAGTCTCTATGACATTGTTTGTAGCGTAAATTTTGTTGTAATCGGCAAAGGTGTTGACTACCTGATAGAAATAAGTTTGCTTCAGTTCTGGATTTAGCGAAAACAATTCTTTCACATGACTCAGCTGTGCTAAGTAGTTCGCCATTATTTGATCAAAGAACAGCAGATAGGCTTTTAATTGATAAGCTAGTGCTTTACGCTTGTCGTCTGCTGTGCTGCTTAAGCCAACGTCGCTCAGTCCATAAATTGCGGGAAAATGATTTTGAAACGAATAGTAATTGGCTAAATCTCGGTAATTTCCCAAGGGAATAGGTAGGTCATTTGTCATCTCGGTTGCAGATGAAACGGCTGATGGCGTATTGTTAGCATTACCAGGGACTACAGGCATATTCCGCTTGTAGAAGACTAAGCGCGATCCGCTAGAGTTCAATTGTGCTTTCTTCCCTGCATCAACCGGAATCACCCATTTATTAACTAGAGGAACTTGATTACCTTCCGGGTTGATGACAATATCTCGAACCGCCTGTACTCCCTCAATATCCATGATGATACTGATGATATCCGATAGGCGAATTTCCTCGCGTAACTCTGCGTTTTCTAGTTCGTCGTCATCAATAAAACCGTTGTCAAGTACAGGCCCGTCAAAAATTTCCTCAACATTATGGCGTGTCAGCATTTCACTGAGAGTGTAAAATCTCACCGATGGCGAAAGATATTGCTGCACTTGCGACAAAATGGCAGCATTTACTTTTGTGACATCCGCATCAGGAGTTAACTCCAGTTCGGCACATAACTGAAAAGACTGGATTTCTACTTCGGTAAAATGAACAAAGTCTTCACAAAGATTGCGATTTGCGTGTAATCGTTGTTTCACATCTCGGATTGCATTGTCTTTCTCACTCTGTGGGATCTTGTCCTCGTAATCAATAATCACATCGTACAATCCCGCAAGCGTGACTTTTTTGATACTTTGCAAAGTAGCAGTGGTTCGTAGAGGGTGATAACGGCCAATTTCCAGCCGATAGACATCATTCAACAATAATCGATTCAAGCGATGGTTAGCTGCATTTAATTGTTGTTGTAGTGCGATTAAACCCACTGTTGAGGGAGACAACGCAACCCCGGTAAATCGCGGTTCCTCGTAGATGGAATCTCCTTGCACGATCTGGTTTAAATCCTGTATGAGTAGAGTATGCAGCTTTTGTGCTTCGGAATCTGCGCCTGGATATTTAGCTAATTCCTGTCGAGTCACATCCCGCAATTGGGCGAATAAATAGCCTGAAACCGGATCGGGAGATGTTTGTTTTAACTTGGCTGTGAATGATGGTAAATCGAGAATATTTTCAATTGATAAATGATAACGGGCGATTGACTCTGGATAGATATCTTCCAAGATTAGTCGATTTAGGCGATCGCTAATATTTTCTGTCTCTCGCCCTGCGACTGTTGCCTTGTAGTATTGTGCAATTAATGATTGAGTTGCTGTAAACTCCTTCACCCATTCCTCCCGATAGAATGCATTTTCTGGAATGATGAGGTTGAGATCCCGCACCAATAGATTTCGCAGTGGCGCTGCTTGAGATTCTAGTCCTTTGTAAGTAGCCAATGCCTGCCCAGTATCATTTCGCAATAGAGACAGCACGTAGCTTGAAAAAGTATCGCCTTGAATGATGCGGTTGAGATCGTATACCAGTTGGGTGTGCAATGGTTCGGCTTCTGGATCTGCACCATCGTAAGCTAATAGCAATTTTCGAGTTGCATTTGATAGTTGCGCCAACAGATATCGGGAAATCGGATCGGGTGAATCCTGCTTTAGTCTAGCGGCGAATAATGGCAGGTTAATGAGTTCCTCAGCATATAATGTGGGAGTTCCCAACAATTCCCCCTTTTCCACATCAGCATAGTATGACTGTATTGCTGATTTTACCCAAGCATTTTTCACATTTGGCAGATCGATTAAGAGCTTGCGATAATCTAATGTTGTCAAAGCCCGATTGGGTAGGATCTGACGTGCTGTGAAGAATTGCTTCTTCATTTCCTCAGCATTATTAGTTTCGCTTGCTAACAGATCTGCGATCGGAAATGATGCGCGATAGCTTAAATCTGTGAGGGCGTAACATAACAACTCAAGAGTGGTAATCCCCGGATCGTGGACGTTATAATCTGTCCAGATTTTGCTAGATAATTGCTGTACGTGCTTTAGCCCGATCGCATACAACTGTTCGTAATCGAGCGCTAATTCTTGATTGTTTTTCTTAGGAATAGTAAGTTGAGAAAGCATTTTTTACAATTTAAAATTAAAATTACTAAGTTACTGAATTAATAGTATGATTTTTATCGGCGACGAGAATTGTATCGGGCGTGTAGGGTTGCACCTCATTAATGTCAGTATAGTTAATAGTTTCTCCACTAAAGCTATACATTTTAAAATCGGTTACATAATCGACGTAAGATAAATCTTCCACAAAATCCAACAGCACAGATTTATAAACTTTTCCTCCAAAAGAAATATCGCGATCGCGATTGTAAGCCCAAGGAGATAAAAACCGGATAATATCCTGCTCTAGTTGATTTTTGTAAAAATTAAATTCATATTCGGGATAAAATTTGACTTTAAAATCCACCTTAATTTTTTGATAATTGGGATTTTTTACCTTTACACGTACCTGCATCCCGGCTCGTTTTTGGACATAGGTAGTAATGCGACTAATAGTATCAGCATCTACTTTTGGCTGTAGTATGTCTATGGCATTTTTATTTTTGAGATCGGGAATAACTACGATGAGAACATGGCCGGGAGCCAGCCATGACTTTTCGCTAGCGTGGGGAATACATTTCACCTTATGCACTTTAGGAAAGGCGGCGAGAATTATCCGTTCGTAATCCCAAGGGCTAATAGCACGATTTTTATGGCGCAGTCGTTCGGAAACGCGGGTATAAAAACTGTTGTCACTCTCCACTGAACTACCGCCAAAGGAAGCATAAGGTTGTTTCACTGCTTTAATTGCAGAAATTCCGGTTTTAAGTTTGGCGATTTTACTGGGTTCTAAAGCTGTCGAGAGATGATTGCGATCGTTTCCTCGATCTACAAATTGTACTTCCACTGCATTGGCTGCAACATCAATTAGTTGAGAAACAGCATTTACATTGTTTTTAATCGCAGCTTTAATCCAAATAAAATCCCTTGGCAAAATCGTGTTTTGAGTCGTCGCAGTTAAGGGAATCACAAACTGAATGATACCGCTAGTTAGTAGTTGATTTGTCGTATCCAGCACTACCTCAGAACGGCTCAAAAGTTGCCAATAATTGTCACACAGTACAAACCAATCTAGTTTTTCTGTTGGCAAATCTGGATCGGCGCTACCTTCTGCAACCTGGAATAGTACGCTGACACTATCACCCGGATTGAGATTATTCAACCCTATTAATAATTCTCCAGCATAGTCATAAATTGGCAGCAGTGGTATAGCTGTTGTGAGTTTGAATTTCTGACGTTGATAGCCATGCTCTCGCATCTGCCCAAAATAGCTAATGTGGAAGAAGTGAACATCAGGATTAGCAAAATCATTCAGTTCAGTAGCAGCGATATTTACTGTATCAGAGTATGCTTTATAGGCAAGCGAAATACTTTGAATAGCAGGGGTATAAGGTTCGTTTAATATGATTAAATCACCTTGTCTTCTACTATATTTCATGACATATTCTACATACTTCTTGCGATAAATATCATGCAAAAAATCTCGCTCTAGCGTGAAAGCGATCGCGCCAATTTGAGGTTCGGGGAGAAAAGTTTGATAGGAAGTTAAAACAGGTTTTTGCAATACAAAACTCTTGGCGTCATCAAGCGCCCAAATTGCATTCATTGTATTCAGTGCATAAACTTTCATCCCCTCCGTCACATCAATGGATTTACCAGCACTGCTACGAGTGAAGGTAAAAGTCTGTTCAGATGCAGCATTACTAGAATTAAACAGTGGCTTGTCGTTGTTGTATGTCCAATTTCCACCATCTCGAAAAGTAACGTTGGCTGTAAAAGAATTGTTATCGATTGATTCGCCATAGTTACTGTAACGGTCGGAAAAGTTTTCTGGTGCATCTTTCCACTGAACTTTTAAACTAATTTCCGACAATTTTTTAGTCAATGCTTCCGCATAACCTACAAGAAAGCGCGAACCTTTAGATGGTTGGGGAGTGAATGGTAAAAATACTTTTTTGGGATCGAGCGTGCCACCATCACTTTCTAAATGAAGCGAAGTAATTTTCGAGACTTCGACAGCAACCGCAGCATTTGTTATAGTAAAGTTGAGAAAATTTTTATAGCCAATTTTGGGATTATTTGCTTTTAATAAAACCTGAACAATTGGTGCTTGAGCATTATAAAAATAGCCATGAATGGTAGGATTATAATCAATTACTGCTTTTTCAGTTACAGGCACAGTAAACTTTAACGTCAGCACATTGTCCGGGCTTAAGCTAGAAGATACCGAGCAAGATAGCCAACTCTTTTCACCAGTAATGTATACGTCAAAAGCATTCTGAAGTGATAGATTATTGAGTTGCGTTGAGTCTACATTATTTAATTGCAGGGATACAGTAACTTGACGATCGCCTTCTTGCATCCGCAGTACCGGAGAGGCGATCGCAAATCCTACCTCTGCTGGCGGTAAATTCGGATTACCAAACCCAAACCACTTTGGCTCATTACCTATGATTTTTCCGCCCAAGCCATCCGAGGAATTAGCAATTGGCGCGTAGCGAATCGTACCATTTCCCAGGCGATCGCAATACACAGAACGCAAAGACTCAACTTTCGCAGCATTAATTACAGTTTCCCGCGTTGGTGCATAAATTAATTCCACATTCGTCGCATCTTTCCCCGCCGAGAATAAATGTTCCGGTAAAATCCGCACTGGTGCGACATTCTTTTTAAGTTCTAGTAGCAAATGTACTTTATCCGCGATCGCCGCTTTTGGTTGCAGCTGCAATACATCTTGATAATAAAAATCTAGATGGCGAGTCGTAATCTTGTTAATTACACTCTGAGGCTGTTTGTAAAGTTCTAGAAACACTAGAAACAAAGCCAGATGTGGAGAAGTATTTGCTTCTTCACTTTTTAACAGTGACTCAATAGCAGCTTCATCAGGAAAAAAATTACTCCAGTTACCAACAGGCGTTGAGGGATTATTGCGATAATAGTTAACGAACTCTGCAAATGCTTTAGTCAACCGCAATAAATCTGGCGTTGTCAACTCATCTACATCAGCAAAATGTATCCCCAATTCTAAAGACAAGCGATCGTCTTGACTTTGCCCTAGTTGGAAGATGAGATTTTGGATAATATCTTGTGGTTTGTCATTTGTCATTTGTCATTTGTCATTTGTCGTTTGTCATTGGTCATTTGTTATTTCTTCCCACACTCCCCACACTCCCCACACTCCCCACACTCATCTCCTAAGTTCATTACCATCAGTGGTACTAAAGGGATAAACGAGGTTGTAACGCGAGTTGGTAGCTCGGATTTTATATTCCATCACGATGCTGATTCTGCCTTCGTTTTGCGCGGTTGTATCTAAGTCTAAGGTCAACAATTCGATTCTGGGTTCGTAGATCAAAATAGCTATTTTTACCCGATCTACTATGTATGTTTTCATCGTGGTACTCATCGGCTCAAACAGCATTTCTTGCATATCAAGTCCGTATTTAGGATTGAGAAAACGCTCGCCGATCGCAGTCCCAAAGAGAATTTTCAAGCTAGATTGAATATCTGCTTCATCTGCTGTCATCACGACTTCGCCAGTTTCCAGCACAAACTCTGGCGGAAAACTCCAACCATTACCCAAAAAAGACGTATAGGTTAGCTCTGACATAGCGGTTTATGTTTGAGGGTAGAGGGGGATGAGGGAGTGTGGGGAGTGTGGGAAGAAATGCCCAATGCCCAATTAATTAATAATCACCGTTGGTTCGCCCACAACTGCCATTGCTCCACATATGCAGGTATCTGATGTGCGTAGTGGAGGCCTCCCCGCAATTAACACCGTTGTGCTACCCAGTGTAAAAACACTTGTGGTAGGTTGATGGCTGTTAGGGGGTAAGGAACAAATATGTGCGTCGCCTGCTACAGCCGCCGGTTTGCCACCAATTAGGACATTGCTGACTCCGGGGCCGACAATAGTACCACCGTGATTGCTGAGATCGCCAACTCTTGCTGCTGCTGACATAGTATTAATTGAATAAATTAATTTAGTTGATCTGCACTAATCCGCCTTTGATCGTGGTTGTGGCGGTGCTGGTTAATTCTGCTCCTGATGTTCCTTCTAGTTTCAGGTTGGTTCCTCCTTTGGCGCTAAATGCTGTTCCTGACTCAACGGTCAATTCTGTTTTGGCTTTGAGAGCGATCGCTTTACTGCTTTCTATTTGAATCCCCTCTGAATTCATGCTAATTTTGTTACCGTTTTGGTCTTCTAGCTTGATGGCTTTGTCTTCTTCGCTTAAGGTCAACTTATTGCCTGCTGGTGTTTCTAGCTGCATCACCTTCTTCTCATCGTGAAAGTAAAGTTTCATTTTTGACCGACTTTGATACACTTTCTCGTGATTCTCATCCGAGCCTTTTAGGGGTGCGGCTTTGGCGCTACTATGCAGCATTCCTAAAATGACTGCTTGGCGAGGATCGTCATTTAAAAAGCCCAGCACTACCTCATCCCCGATTTCGGGACGGAAAAAGAAGCCGCGATCGCTACCAGCATCAATTGTTGCTACCCGCGCCCAAGTACCGTCTTCTTCCTCATTGACTAATGGCATTTTCACGCGGACTCGGTGTTCGCCATCGGGGTCTTCATTACTTACGACTACGCCAATCTGCAAGCCGTTTATCCCTGGTAGGAGGGCGGCTGCTTTGGGTGCAGAAATAGTATTGTCTTCCTCTAGCCATTTTTCCACACTGCCAAATTGGATGTGGGTTTTCCAACCTTGCACTAGGTCGAAGTCGTGACGCACCCCCGTGACATATACGTTACCGTTGTAGCGATCGCCTACACCACTCAACGTAACTACATCCCCAGGATTCACCGTAGCTATACCTTCGCACTTCACCCGCCCACTGACTTTGCTCATTTGAGATTTGAGCCATTGAGCATTCGCCCAAGCCTGTGCCTCTTCTTCACTCACGGCTATATGTTGCAGCCGATAGTAATCTAATGCCGCCACACCCGCTAAATCGTCAATGCTGTAGTTCCCCGGTGCTTTGAAGTTGGGGTCTGTCGCCTCTTTTTCTAAGACGCTTTGTTGCGCAGCATCCCAGGTCAAGCTTTTGACAGCATTGTATTGAAGGCGGGCATCGATTTCTGCATCGAGTTCCAGAATTGTTGCCCCAAATTGCAGGTTACAAACTGGAGTTCCCGCCAAAGCAGGTGCTTTTACTTGGACGCGATCGCTATTAGTAAACACTAGCTTGCCATTCGCCTCAGCTCGCGCCAGCAAAAAATCCCAATCTGAGCTGTAATATTGCACCTGTTGTTTATGGGTGACAGATGTACTCTCCACATCCCCATTAATTCCCGCCTTGGATAACAATGAACTCATAATGTCGCTGTCAGGTTGATCAAAAAAGTAAGCGTTCTGACGACCAACAGTGAGCTTGAATGCTGGATGACGGCATTCGACGATTAATTGCGGGGCGGTGTGTTCCCGGACTTTTAATTGCTGGCGAATCGCAATCCCTTTAAACAAAGAGACTGGATCGCTATCTTTACCAGCGAGGATTTCCACTGCTGTGCCGGGAATCAATATATCTTTGTTGCTCAGGGGAAAATCACTAGCAGCAGCCGATCCATCCAAATACACCAGGCGGGCGGCAGCGATTTTATTCGCCGCTTTAATGACATACACTCCTAAGAGCTGATGCTCTCGCGCCACGGCTTTCCCATTCACCTTGATGGTAAATTCACGATGTGCGGCGGGAATCGGTAAAGTCCTGGTTTCTGGCATTGCTACTTCTCCAAGGGGGGAAAGACAAGTTTGCTACCGGGGGAGAGGTGGCGGAAGTTGGTAATCTGATTAGCACGAGCGACTTCCAGATAATAATTCGGATCGCCATAAACCTGATAGCACAATCCCGGCAAGGTATCGCCTGCTTTCACTAAGCGAATATGGGTGAGATCCGGTGATTGATCTTGAGCGATCGCCTGACGGGTTTGATCGTCAGAATTATCGGTAAAATTGGCGGTGATGACAGCTCGTAACGGTATGCCATTAGGCTTAAATAACTTGTAGGCGATGGAGGCACTTTTGAGGACACAGCGCTTTACTTGTAAAGTTCCCCACACTACCTTTAAGTAATTTGGTCTGTGGATATTGCCGTTGTAACCAGTCACTGTCTGGAACTGCGCGATTTTCTGCTGAACATCAACTAAGCTGCCATTAGCACCCGTACCATCAATAAAGAAGGTGAGGGACATATCCCCTGGCTTCAACTTCTTGAAGTTCATCCGGCTGTTAGTTGTACCCGATCCTTGGGCACTATCGTATTCCATTTCATACGATAAAGTAATTTCGTTCGGGTTGACATAGGCAGAGAATTCCGCGATCGCTTGTCCAGAATAATCAGGCTTTTCAAAAGCTTTTATTACCAGCTTCTCTAGTGTCCCCCTATCGCTCATAGTTTAGCGTTCTTCCTTTTGTTTGAGGATGTCAAGTACCCGTTCTACACATTCGTTAATGATGGTTTGCTTGTCCTCTGTAGCCGGAGGTGCTGAGGCTGCACCACCTGAGGCTTGGTTAGTGACTTCCACAGAAATCACGACTTCATCGACAACTATCGGCATAATTTAGGATTTAACTAAGGTGAAATATTGATAAAAGAACTGTAGGCTTTCAATGACCACTGTATTATTGGAAGCATTGAAATCGCTGACCGACCATTTAGTTGGGTAAGCATTGACCACATTCCACGTCAGCAGAGGTTGGTGTTCTTCATTCAGTAATTTGATGAAGATATTTTTGGGCTGAATTTTGTAGTCTTCCAAACACTGACGAATCCAGTTAAGAATCTCTGAATTTACCAGTAATCCTCGTTTCAAAATCAATTCCGGGTATTTGGTGCGGGTAGGATATTTCTGAATAAATCGGTTTTCTCCTCCTTCAGCGATTTCTTCCGTACCCATTTCTACAGATAAACCACTAACTTCTGTGAACTTTACGTCATTATCGTTGGCAGACAAATCCTGCACTTCAACTTTAAAATGAAACCCAACTGGCGGATAGTAATTAGCCATTAGTCATTCTGAATTTCTAAACCTTCGTGAGCAATTTCTAGAGATTCAATCGCTACTTCATTACCAGTAGCTTTCAGTTGCGGCCCTTCTAACTTTACGGGAAAAGCCCGACTTACTTTCCAACTCATCACTGGTTCGTGTTTTTCGTTCAACAGACTAATAGTGAGGTCTTTTCTGTCTACCTTACTCAGCTTCATGCCACTAATTAGCCATTGAAAGAATTTGTTATCGCTTTGCATAATGCCGCGTTTGAGAGTGATGTTGTTGAACTTTCTTAAACCTGGCATTTTGATAGTAGAAAATTCTGGAAAATCACCTGCACGATATTCAATCATTTGATTTTCTTGAGTTAATCCAGAAACTTCAGTAAAGCCAAGTTGTTCCGTGCCAAATTCCACACGGAAGTGAAAAACAGGTAAGGGATAGAGTTTATCAGCCATATTTTTTGTCTCTGTTGAGTTTGAGCGATTTAAAACCTAGCGAGTATAGGGGCTGGGGAGTGTGGGAAGTGTGGGGAGGAAGGGAAGAAATGCCCAATGCCCCATTCCAATCAAGAAGTCTGCAATTTGTGCGAGAACTTCAAGATAATAAATTCTGCCGGACGCACTACCGCCATGCCAATTTCTACGTTCATTCGACCTTCAAGAATGTCTTGGGCGGTCATGGTAATACCAAGTCCACATTTAACAAAAAAGGCATCTTTGGGAGTTGCACCGGCTAACGCGCCTTCCCGCCATTTCTGAGTGAGATAATTTTCGATCATCCCTCGCACTTTCACCCAAGTATTGGCATCGTTCGGCTCAAACACTGCCCAAGAAGTAGATTTCTTGACTGATTCTTCCACCATATTGAAGAACCTGCGCACAGAAATGTAGCGCCACTCATTGTCGTTTCCTGCCAGAGTTCTAGCGCCCCAAACTAATGTTCCTTTTCCTGCAAAAGCGCGGATGGCATTGATAGATTTCCCTGCATTCACATCTACATTCAAATCATCTGTTTCTTTTTCGTCAAAGTTATAATTGGGTTCGATTACGCTGGCAAGACTAACATTAGCTGGTGCTTTCCATACACCTCGCTGGTTATCAACTAAAGCATAGATACCAGCAATAGCACCGCTAGGCGGAATGACAGTTGCTGTGTCATTGATACCTTTAATGATGTTTTGATAAATCGGATAGGTATCGTATAAATTTTTATCGTAGGTACTAACGTATTGTGCAGAGCCTGAAACAAAGCTGTTGATAGCTTCATTAATGATGGTGAAGTTTTTATTGATGTTAGGCAGCAGCGCATCAGTTTTTTTGTCATCAGTATCTGCTGTGGCAGGGATAGCTGTTGTTGAAGCGGCTGGTGATGCTGTTGTGAATATGTTGCCCCATTCGGTGGCACTAGGATCGGGATCGATATTCCATTGAGGTGTATAGTCTCCGCTGACTTTTCCATCTAACTCTTTTTCATTACTGATTAATTCACTAAACGCATTTTTCAGTGAATTAGCGATCGCGGCTTGAATATTTGCTTTCAGTGCATCCCCTTTCACTCCAGTAGTAGCATTCAGAAGATCGTCAACAATATCAGCTAATTGAAACAGAAATTGAAAGATCGCTTGCATATTAGCAGGTGTCTTATTGTTCTTATAGGTTGTGAGTACTGTATCGTATTTAGAATTTATCGATGGAGCGCCTGCTAGACCTGCTGTTATCTTGGCTTTAACTGTATCTACATCTGTTAGTGCATTCTCTAACTTGGCGATTATAGCTTGTATGCCAGCATCAGTTGTTAGCGAACTTAAGGTGACAGTTGCAGCCCCTTTTTGAATTACATTTCTTACATCTTTATAGGACAAGTTTTTGCTATAATTCACCTTCAACCAAGGAGTATAAGCAGCACCATATTTGAGATTATTAATGCCGATTTTATCTCGGAAGGAAATTCCATTAGGGTCATCGTTGCGAGTATCCAACACAGCTACGCGATCGCCTAGACTAGCACATTGATTTAGGGCCTGTATTTGCAAGTATCCTAATTTATCGGCATCTAGTCCAGCAGCATCAGGAAACAGGATAATGGTAGGCTCATCGTATTTTTTGAGAGCATCTATACCAGCTTTCAATTTATCGCGATCTATGGATTGTTGATAACTCCCTACAGAAACTACATAGCAATTACCACCGCCATTATCAAAAAATAGCCTCATGCTATCGTAGAGATAATAATTGTTCGTAAAACTAGAATTGATGAAATTATTTTTTTCATCGATTACTACTTGAGAAATATTAATATTCGGTTCTTTGCCGAAATAGGTCTCAAAATCTAGCAGTGAATTGATTTTGGTGGGGATGTTGAGTAAGTCATTATCCGAGAGTTTAGTTGCTTTAGCTGTATAGCCAATAAAAGCCGGAATGGCTGTTTCCACCTCTGCTATAGAAGGAGGAAAAACCGAAATCTCTTCGACGTATACACCTGGGGTTTTTTTGACAGTTACCATAGTTTTGCGTGTTTAGGGTTTTGGTTTTGTAAGTTGGATAATTAGATCGGCATTTGTGCGATCGCCACTAGGTTGAGGTAGATGGGGAATCAGTATCCTTTCTTCGACTTCTCCATCTTTTTGTTGCAAATGCCGTAACTGAATTTTCTGGCGCGCTTTTTCTTGGCGTGGCAAGGGTGTTTGGGATTTAAACAGAGCAATTTTGGCATCGCCATTACCAAGCAGGCTAGGGGAAATGTCTTCATCAGTGAAGTCAGCAGCCAGAACTTTTGTGAAGTTGATTGGCGATCGCCCTTCTTCTCCCCCATCTGCAACCGCTAATTGTTCAATATCTGCATCTGAGTAGTTCTTGCCTACGACGTAATATTTCAACGTTTCTTCTTTGGCTGCAAACGAGAGGGTAAATGCGCGTGGGTTGGTATAAAAACTATCGGCGATTGTAATTGCCAACACACCGAAAATTCCTTCCCGCTGTAATTCCAGACTGGAATAATAATTAACAGTTTTTATACTTTCAGAATCAGCCTCAGTGACAGTATAGACGCCCGCCGTTTGCCCATTCAGATCGTAAGTAATGTTTGCGCGGTCATCAGCGATCGTATCTGTTTGCAGAATCTGACCGTCAGCATTCTTCAGCATCACTGTCAGAGGTCGTGTTGTATTGCTCAGGGAATAGCTGAACACTCGTCCTACCAAAGTCACTGGTATTCCTCCATCCAATACTTCAGGGTTAGTAGCATTGGTATAAAGAGGGTGGAATGAATTGGTATTAAAATCCAAGTCGGTGAAGTTGCTAAAAAAAGGATTCAGCAATTTCAAGCCGATGCTTAGAGTCTTTCCTGTGAGTTGAAACTCAGGCTCATCTGCTGCAAACAGAACATACAAGATTCCCTCGCGGATCTTTGCGATCAGTTTGCCGTTTGTCAGTAATTGTGCGCTATCACTAGGGATGATAAAACTAAAATCTTTACAGCCCTGAAGATAGTATTTATGAGATATGCTGACCGTGAATAATGTACGAAATTGCATGACCACTGAGAGCCTCACAGACTCGACGATAGTATGCAGGTAATAGGCTGATTGTCAACAATAATACTAAAACCTAATATTATTGACCGTGAAGATTTGTATTGATTTCTAGGACTGGTAGCTGAATAGAACTTGGCACCATACCCTGAATCGCAACCATGCGTACCTTATAGATTACCGATGGTAGTTGTTTACCACCAATAAACGCCCATATTTGGTTCAAGTGTTCGTAGTTGAGGGTTTGCAGTTCTGTCGTCAGTTTTTCAATGCGTGGATCGAGGGCAGGATATTCTACCGAAGTAAAAGCCGGATGGGACTGAAAATACGTCAACACATACGATAAATACTTCAGCGCTTGTTCGTAGACTTTAAAGTTAGCCGCAAATAGCACATGCAGATTAAGTTTTAATTCTGGTTCTAAGACTATATGTTGTCCGTTGCTGTAAATGTGTTCGGGAACCTGGGATTTGAATACTCGCTCCTCTTCTATATTGATAATCGAAGCTGCAATGGTATCTAGCTCAAACGCATATTTGCCTTCCTCATTCACCAACTTACTCATCTCCACCTTGACAGTGTCTAAACCTGTCTGAGTCAGTAAGTAAGTATTTAATTCATCTGTGAGAAACTTCAGTGCAGTATCTAACATAGTGTTGGCTGTGTTGCAAAAACTGGGATTATCTAGTAAAAAAGCAGAAAATACAAGTCAACTCCTTTAGAAAATTCAAAATTACAATTACCATAAATTCCGGGGCTTATATTCTTGTCTTGTTCGGTCAAATATTTGCATCACAATATGGAACAAGTTGATAGATTAATCAAACGCTTGGTCAAAATAGAGAGAATACAAATAAATTTTGCATAATCAAGTAAATGCCTTTTCTGCCATTAATTTGTGGTAGATTATGCCAAATTAATAGAGCAACAGAATGTTATTTTGTGGCATCACAAACATTCAGAAGTTTTATTAAGCTTCTGAAATTACCAAAATAATTTCTTGGTAATGAAGGAATACCTACGCAAACTAAATATATTTGCGTAATCTCGCATTTACTTTTTCGTCAGAACAGCAAATTTTTTTAAATATAAATTTTGAAGCAGCGATTATACGCTTATTTAGGATTATAGGGAATCCTAGCAGTACCTCTCTGATTATTTAATAAAAAAAACCTTAAGAATTCTACGAAATCTCTTAAATGATGGGTTTGGTTTGATGAGCGATCGCTCTTGCACTGACTAGCTCCCCGACTTCTAAAAGAAGTAGCCCACAAAAACCCGAATATGGTGGGCAATGCCCACCCTACAGATACTGCAATTATGATACCGAGCATCAAGTTTTACCCTATTATTTGCAAACAATTTTCATTAGCAAATAAAATACGTCACAGCGCTTTCTATCCAGAACTAAGCGGTTGATTTTTACTACATAAAAAAAGCTTGCAGTTAACAGAAGTTTTTATTTTTTTCGCTATTTTAAAAGTAATGATGGAGCCGCTGCAAATGAAACGATGTGAAACACTAGCCGAATTAGTTGCACGAACAGTGATTGAATTTGAGCAACGGGAGCTAGAACTACAAAAAGCTCAGATGCATCAGATAAAGCCACAGAAAAAATCTACTAAGCAGCGTAAATCTAAAAAAGTTGCTTAATGTAGGTATAATAGTTCAACTCCTGTCACCAGGTTGCCATCTACCACTATTCTTTTGATACAACCTTTAAGTAAAGCTTGTTTATCTTCTGGTTCCAAACCTTGCCAATATCTCTCATTTGAGAATGCAAGCACAATTCTTTCTTTAGCTATTAAATATTGTTTAGATGCGTTATTGTTCGTAGCAACAGCCGTTGCTATCTGCATCCTAATATCTTCTTTAGCTTTTTCAATTGCTGGATTTGATGGTAATGCTTCTAAAGTATTTAAAGAAGCCCTGAGTGTTTTAATTTCTGGCGATTCTTCGGTAGAATCAACTGTTTGTTCTACTAGTCCTGCTAACCTTTCGGCTTCACGAATTAGATGGTTAATTACTTGTTTTTCTAATTCATCAGAAGCAATCATGCGTCCGTTATCACAAGCACCAGTCCGATAAAAACTGCATTGATAGTGATGACGGACAAAGCCTTTGCGTTTAACCAATTTCTTGCACTGGCGACTATAAGCAGCACCACAATGAGCGCATTTAACTAAGTTGGCGAAAGGGTTAACATATTTTTGCTCGGTAGCCCATCGGTTATTGCGGTTCTCACGAATCGTGGCTTTGATGCGTTCGTGTTCCTCACGGGTAATAATCGCTTCATCCTCGTGGGTTTCCCAGGTAACTTCCCATTCATCGAAGGGTTTGCGATGTCCTTTAGGACGAACCATCACATTATATGGTGTCCCACCTGCATATATAGGATTTACGAGTATAGAGCGTAATCCAGAAACCGACCACTTTAATCCTGTGTGCGGATAACGCAGATTTAATGCACCTCCACGAGATTTGTTGATATTCTCTAGTACGATTTCTTCTGATTCTTCTAGGCGGTTAATTCTGGTATCAGTGGCTTTGGGAATAGCATTTGCTTGAATACCGAAAGTATCGTGCAGTACTTTTGCTGTTTGAGACACCGTACCTACGGCGAAAAATGTATCAAAGACAAATCGCATTAATTGCGATCGCGTGAACTCTCTCTTACCTTCAATTAAACAAACACAAGGACGATCGTCTCGTTTGTATTTGTCATCCTCAACAATATACCCCAATGGTGCATTCCAGTGAGGTTTTTTATTTTCTTTGCGGGTGTCGCGCTCTTTTTTGACTCGCATTGCTAGCATTTTCACCTCATATTTAGATGCTGCTAGTCGCACATCGATTGTTAACTCACCACCAATACTCGATAAATCGAAAGGCTCATCTAGCGCATAGGGCTGTATACCTTTCTTTTTTAACGCATCCATCAACCGATAAAAGGTCATTGATGAAGATGTTAAACGGTCGATGCGAATAAATAACAACTTCGATACTTTCCCAAGTGCAGATGCATTAATATCTTCAATTAACTGTAAAAGACCTTTACGGCGATCGCTAGTACGGCTTTCTACGTCGTAATATATGTGCGTTGCACCAGCATCACGCAACCGCCGCATTTGCTTAATTAACGCGCCTTTATCTTCCGCTTGCTCATCTGTTGAAACCCGTGCATAACCCCAAACGTCCATATATCAACCCATAGAAGCGTTAGCTTAATTTTACTCGATCGCCAGCGCATTAGTTCTCTTCTGTTCACCGAGCCAGTAGACCTGTTAATCGGTAATTCCTACGGTAAGTACCTGTGGCGCGATTGCAAGGTTCCCCTAGTCAGAATTGGCTATCCCATCATGGATCGCCACCACCTGCACCGCTACAGCACCATCGGCTACCAAGGTGTAATCAACCTCCTCAACTGGGTTGTTAACACAATCTTCGAGGAAATCGATCACAACACCAACATTCCTTCTAAGACCGATATTTCCTACGACTTGATTCGTTAAGAATCACATTCACTCGCGACGTGTCTAAAAAGTAAAAAGTAAAAAGATATTTCTTTTTCACTTTTTACTTTTTCCTCATACCTGAAGTATTGATTATGGAAACTATCACGCGCAATCACTCCCATTCTCACCCTCACCCTCATCCTAACTATCATCCACCTAACTATAAACGCTCTGGTACTTTTGATATCTTGAATCCTTTGCGTCGGTTGGTAGATGGAATTGCAGTCAAAAATGCTCGCTTTGCCCATTTAATTTGTCAAGTCATACCTTGTTGTTGCCCCTTCGAGCGCAATATTAATTTATTTGGGCGGACTTACCATATCCCAGCATTATGCAAACTCAATCCGCTATATGACGAGTTTGTGATGTTGCGTTTTCGCGCCCTCTCTTACCTTGCGGATGAATGTGGAGAGGATGTCACCAAATACATTTGTTAGAAATTAGTTGCTACACATTACCCATTACCTTTAGTCAAGAGTCAAAAGTCATTGGTCATTAGTTATTAGTTATTAATTATTAGTTATTGGTTATTCAAATGACAAATGACGAAGGACAAATGACAAATTACAACTGCCATCCAAAAAGAGAAGAGAGATGAAAATCACCCAAGGCAAAATTAACGAGCTGCTTAGTGAGCCAGGATGCGAACATAATCAGCACAAACAAAGCGAAAAGAAAAACAAGTCTTGCGCCCAACAAGCGCAACCAGGCGCGGCTCAAGGCGGTTGTGCTTTTGATGGCGCAATGATTGCTTTAGTACCAATTACTGATGCGGCTCATTTAGTTCACGGGCCGATCGCTTGTGCTGGAAATTCCTGGGGAAGTCGTGGTAGTCTCTCTTCTGGCCCCACACTCTACAAAACGGGGTTTACCACTGACTTAAGCGAAAATGATGTAATCTTTGGTGGCGAAAAGAAGCTCTACAAAGCCATCCTCGAAATACATAAACGCTACAATCCAGCAGCCGTATTTGTCTACGCTACCTGCGTGACTGCTTTGATTGGTGATGATATTGATGCTATTTGCAAAACTGCGGCAGAAAAAATTGGTACTCCAGTGATTCCGGTAATTGCTCCGGGATTTATTGGGAGTAAAAACTTGGGTAATCGCTTTGGCGGTGAAGCTTTGCTGGAATATGTAGTTGGTACAGCAGAACCAGAGTACACGACGCCCTATGATATTAACTTAATCGGTGAGTACAACATCGCCGGCGAAATGTGGGGAGTGACGCCACTGTTAGAAAAATTGGGCATCCGTGTCTTATCGAAAATTACAGGTGATGCTCGCTATCAAGAAATAACCTACGCTCATCGTGCCAAGTTGAATGTAATGATCTGCTCGCGCGCATTGCTCAACATGGCCAGAAAAATGGAGGAGCGTTACGGTATCCCTTACATTGAAGAGTCTTTCTACGGCATCGATGACATGAACCGTTGTCTGCGGAATATTGCTGCCAAATTGGGAGATCCCGATCTGCAAGAACGTACAGAAAAGCTAATTGCCGAAGAAACTGCTGCCCTAGATTTAGCTTTGGCTCCCTATCGTGCCCGCCTCAAAGGCAAGCGCGTTGTCTTATATACTGGCGGTGTCAAGAGTTGGTCAATTATCTCCGCAGCAAAAGACTTAGGTATAGAAGTTGTCGCCACCAGCACTAGAAAAAGTACAGAAGAAGACAAAGCCAAAATTAAGAAATTACTCGGTACAGAAGGCATCATGCTGGAAAAAGGCAATGCTAAAGAACTGCTGCAACTGGTGAAAGATACCAATGCCGATATGTTAATTGCTGGTGGTCGTAACCAATATACAGCCCTCAAAGCCCGGATTCCCTTCCTCGACATTAACCAAGAACGCCACCATCCGTATGCAGGTTATGTGGGAATGGTAGAAATGGCACGAGAACTGTATGAAGCTCTCTATAGCCCAATTTGGGAACAAATCCGCAAGCCTGCGCCTTGGGATGAGGAAACAGGGTTTTTCACCGCGTCTGATGAAACCGGCTTAGTAGAAGAGGTTAGCTAATGGCGATCGTTACTGCTCCCAACAAACCAGTTACAGTTAATCCTTTAAAGCAAAGCCAAGCTTTAGGTGCATCTTTAGCCTTTTTGGGATTGAAGGGAATGATTCCCTTGTTTCACGGTTCGCAAGGTTGTACTGCTTTTGCCAAAGTTGTGTTAGTACGGCATTTTCGGGAAGCAATTCCCCTAGCAACTACAGCCATGACAGAAGTAACTACCATTTTGGGTGGTGAAGAAAATGTGGAACAAGCAATTCTCACTCTGGTAGAGAAGTCCCAGCCAGAAATTATCGGTCTATGTAGCACTGGGTTAACAGAAACTAGAGGCGATGACATAGAACGTTTCCTGAAAGAGATTCGGGAACGACATCCAGAATTGGATCGCCTACCAATTATCTTTGCTCCGACACCAGATTTTAAAGGTGCTTTGCAAGATGGCTTTGCAGTTGCTGTAGAAAGTATCGTTAAGGAAATTCCTCGACTTTGTGCAACCAGAATTGAGCAAGTGACAATTCTGGCTGGTTCCTCTTTTACACCAGGGGATATCCAAGAAATCAAAGAGATGGTGACTAGCTTTGGGTTAGTTCCCATCGTTGTACCCGATTTGAGTGCTTCCTTAGATGGACACTTAGAAGATTCTTATAGTGCGATTACAGCTAGCGGAACAACTGTTGCACAACTCAAAGAAGTTGGCGGTTCAGCCTTCACGATCGCACTTGGTGAAAGTATGCGCGGTGCAGCGCGAATCCTCCAAGAACGGTTTGGTATTCCTTACGAAGTTTTTGGTCAACTCACAGGATTAGAGCCTGTAGACGAATTCCTCCACGCCTTAGCCGTTCTTAGCGGTAACAGTGTCCCTGAAAAATATCGCCGCCAGCGTCGCCAACTGCAAGACGCAATGTTAGATACTCACTTTTATTTTGGTGCTAAACGCGTATCTTTAGCTTTAGAACCAGATTTGTTGTGGTCAGCAGTGCATTTCCTACAATCAATGGGAGCGCAAATTCATGCTGCGGTGACAACAACGCGATCGCCTCTTTTGGAACAACTCCCCATCAAAAGCGTAACCATCGGCGATTTAGAAGACTTTGAAGACCTAGCAGCAGGCTCAGACTTGTTGATTGGCAATTCTAACGTCGGTGCGATCGCAAAGCGTCTTTCTGTTCCCCTCTATCGTTTAGGAATCCCTATTTACGATCGCTTAGGTAACGGTCAATTTACCAAAGTCGGTTACAGAGGCACAATGGAGCTTTTATTTGGTATGGGAAACCTCTTTTTAGAAGCAGAAGAAGAGAGAGTTAAACACTTTCATGGAGATTGGTAGGAGTCAAGAGTCAATATTTATATACTGTTGACTTTGGACTTTTGACTCTTGACCAACAACAAATGACAAAGCGCAAAGTCGGAGCGTCGGCTTCCGGCGATCAGAACTTTGTAAGAGAGGACAAATAAAAATGAAAATTGCCTTTACGACAAGTGACCGAGTTCATATTAATGCTCACTTCGGATGGGCAAGACAAATTGAGGTTTATGAAGTCTCAGATGAGGGATATTCATTTGTTGAGACTTTGACCTTTGAAGGCGACCTCAAAGAAGATGGTAACGAGGATAAAATCACACCAAAATTGGCAGCGCTAGAGGACTGCACAATTGTTTATGTATTAGCAATTGGTGGTAGTGCTGCTGCTCGTTTAATTAAAAAAGGTGTCACCCCAATTAAAGCGCGATCGGAAGAAGAAGAAATCGTAGAAGTGTTAACTAAATTAGTTCAAACACTCAAAGGTAATCCTCCACCTTGGTTGCGTAAAGCTTTAAAGCAAAAAGACACAACCTTTGCCGATGAATTAGAAAATGAAGCAACAGTATGAGCATAGATAATAGCCTTAACGGTACTGCTAGCAGCACAGTAGTAAACTCACCTTTCCTGAAAGCGATCGTGCAACAAATTCGCGGACAAGATACTTACGGTACTTACCGTAATTGGGCAGATGATTTAATTCTCAAACCCTATGTTGTCACCAAACAAAAGAAACGCGAAATTCCTCTAGATGGTGAAGTAGATCCCCTGACTAAAGCTCGGATTATGGCATTTTACCGGGCTGTAGCTGCTTGTATTGAAAAAGAAACAGGTTTAATTTCTCAAGTCGTAGTTGACTTAAGCCATGAAGGATTTGGCTGGGTACTTGTGTTTTCTGGTCGTCTTTTGTTAGTAGCCAGAACCTTAAGAGATGCTCATCGCTTTGGTTTTGATTCCTTAGAAAAAGTTGCAGAAGAAGGAGCCAAACTCATAGAAAAAGGCATTGATTTAGCAAAACGCTTCCCGGAAGTTGGCAAGCTTTAATATTCATAAGTCTTGAGTCCTGAGTGAGAATTTAAACATTAGGAATTATGTATTGCATAATTCTTAACTTTGTACTTATCACTCAGCACTCAGCACTTTTTAATAAGGAGAGGCTGATGGTGCAAGCAGAAGATAAAAGTATTGAGGAGCTAAAAGGTAAGATCAGACGCCTCAATAGTAAAGCAGGTCAAATGAAAATGGATCTGCATGACTTAGCAGAGGGACTACCAACAGACTTTGAGAAACTAATGGATGTTGCAGCTGAGACTTATGCCATCTATCGCGAGTTAGATGAACTTAAGAAACAGCTTAAAAAAATGGAGAAGGGTCAATGAGCAGGACTATTGATGAGTTCAAGCAGCTCGTAGATGCAGAGGAATTCTTTCAGTTTTTTAACCTGCCCTACGACCAAAAATTTGTGAATGTAAATCGTCTACATATTTTAAAAAAATTCTCTCAATTCATGAGAGAAATTGATGAGAATTCTCCCGATTTAAGCGCAGAGGAAAAACTCAATCAATATGCCATAGCTTTGCAAAAAGCCTATGAGGTATTTATCGAATCAACACCTCAAGAACAAAAGCTATTTAAGGTGTTTAACGATAAGCCAAAAAATGTAGTCAAGCTGACAGAAATCACTTCTGATTAGGAGGTAAAAAGTGGTAAACCTGACGCCTACCGAATTAGAACGCTATAGTCGCCAAATGATGCTCCCTAACTTTGGCGAACTAGCTCAGAAGCGCCTGAAGTCAGCGACGGTTCTGGTTACAGGTGTGGGGGGATTAGGCGGTACGGCGGCGCTTTACCTAGCAGTAGCGGGCGTTGGGCGACTAATCTTAGTTCGGGGTGGAGACCTGCGGCTAGATGATATGAATCGTCAGATCCTCATGAGTGACGATTGGGTAGGTAAGCCAAGGGTATTCAAAGCTAAAGAAACTCTGGACGCGATTAATCCTGATGTCCAAGTCGAAGCAATTCATGATTACATCACCCCAGAAAATGTAGATGAGTTGGTACAGTCAGCTGATATGGCTCTTGACTGCGCCCACAATTTTACCGAACGCAATTTGTTGAATGCAGCTTGTGTGCGTTGGCGAAAACCAATGGTGGAAGCAGCAATGGATGGGATGGAGGCTTACCTGACTACGATTATTCCTGGTGTGACTCCTTGTTTATCTTGTCTGTTTCCAGAAAAGCCTGATTGGGATAGGCGTGGATTTTCAGTTTTAGGCGCTGTTTCTGGGACATTAGCTTGTCTAACGGCTTTAGAAGCGATCAAGTTGATCACTGGTTTTAGTCAACCGTTACTGTCACAACTGTTGACAATAGACCTAAATCGGATGGAATTTGCTAAACGCCGTTCTCAGCGCGATCGCTCTTGTCCAGTATGCGGTAACAATGCGCCCTGGAGATACGCGCAATCAGGTTCTATGGAACCCACCAGTAATTGCACAAAATGATCGGCTTATTTGCACCAAAATTATTAGTCATTTGTTTTCTGCCATTTGTAATTACAAATGACCCATAACAAATGACTAATGACAAACAACAAATACCCCACCTGTAAACAGAACACCTCATCGCTACAAATCAGGAGAATTGATGACTGTAACTTTGACAGAAAAAGCCGAATTTCGTCTGCGGGCGTTCTTAGTCGCTTCTGCCCCCGATCCTAATGGTGCGACTAAAGGCGTCCGCATTTCTGTAAAAGATGGTGGTTGCAGTGGCTATGAATATGGAATCGATATTACTAGCAAGCCGCAACCAGACGATTTGGTAATTGAGCAAGGCAAGGTGTTACTTTACGTTGATGCGAAAAGCGCACCGTTATTAGAAGGAGTTGTGATCGATTTTATTGATGGGGTAATGGAAAGCGGCTTTAAGTTTACCAACCCCAACGCAACTGAAAATTGCGGTTGTGGCAAGTCCTTCAAAGCTGGTGATTGCACGCCTAATGGTGTACCTTGCAGCTAAACTACAACACATTTAAATTGCATCATCATTTCATCCGTTTTTTGTTATGAGTCATTAGTTATTTGTAATTACTAATGACAAATGACAAATCACAAGTCGCACTTCAGGTAGCTTGACAACGAGTAGCACAGAGCGACTGACAAATTCAGGAAATTAAATCTAATTGTATTAGTTTGAGGAGAATCGGAAAATGGCTACCTACCAAGTTAGATTAATCAACAAAAAAGAAGACCTCGACACCACAATTGAAGTGGATGAAGATACAACCATCCTAGAAGCAGCAGGAGAAAATGGTATTGATTTACCCTTCTCTTGTCATTCAGGTTCTTGCTCTAGTTGTGTTGGTAAAGTTGTTGAAGGTGAAGTAGATCAATCCGATCAAATCTTCTTGGATGACGAGCAAATGTCTAAGGGCTTTGCTTTACTTTGTGTTACTTACCCCCGTTCTAATTGCACGATTAAGACTCATCAAGAACCGTATCTTGTCTAGAGTGCAGTTATAGCTTGAACTAGGATGAAGGATGAAAAGTATCTTCATCCTAGCCTGGGGCAAGCTGTTTTAATGCATTTAGCTTATCTATATATTTAGACTTTTCATGTTTACGCCTTTTGCTGTTGCGGGTTGTTCATTAGAACTGCTCAGAATAGGAGAAACAGGAATTGTTACTTTCTGCAAAACTCCGAATGAAAAAATCCAGAAGCAATTGCTAGAAATTGGTATAAATTTAGAAACTAAGATAGCTGTAATCGAGAAACTTCCCATTTTTAAAATTAAAGTTGATAATATAACTCAGGAAATAGATAGAGAAACAGCCCGCGCAATTTATGTGCGGATCATTAGTTGTAAATAAATATAAAAATTTGATTATTGTAAATATCACTTACTCAAACTGACATAATTGCACATTATGCGATCGCTTCTTCAACACACTCTCGATCTAGCCTTGGGTTTTGAGGAAATTTAGCCATTTATACCTGAGTGTGGAGTATAGTCGATTATTTACTGTAAATTCGCACTTAACCGGAAGCGATGCCTAAAACAGTCCTCATCACCGGAACATCCAGCGGTATTGGTAAACTGGCTGCGATGTACTTTGCTCAACAAGGCTGGAATGTTGCTGCAACTATGCGCAACCCCAGCAAAGACAAAGATTTATGTAACATCTCCAACCTGAAGTTATATTCTTTAGACGTTACTGACAGTAACAGTATTCAAACTGCGATCGCATCTGCTATCCAAGATTTCGGTCAAATTGATGTCTTAGTCAATAATGCAGGTTTTGGTGTCGATGGCGTATTTGAGGCGATGACAGATGACATCATAGAACAGCAATTCAATACAAATGTGTTTGGCTTGATGCGAGTTACGCGAGCCATTATTCCCCAGATGCGGAAACAAGGTGGCGGTACAATTATTCAAATCGCCAGCATGGGAGGGCGAATTACTTTCCCTTTATACAGCATTTATCACAGTTCTAAATGGGCGGTAGAAGGATTTAGCGAATCCTTGCACTATGAATTAGCACCCTTCAATATCAAGATTAAAATTATTGAACCAGGGGCGATTAAAACCGAGTTTTACGGCAGCAGTCGGCGGTTTATTATGAGCGATAATCTACCCATGTATAAATCTTTGGTAGATACTGTTGAAAGCATTTCCCAAGAAGCGGGGAGAAATGGCGAATCGCCGGAAGTTGTTGCGAAAGTAATCTTTCAAGCTGCAAGCGATCGCAGTTCCAAGCTGCGCTATGCTGTCGGCAAACCTGCTCCACTGTTGCTCGTGCTGCGTAAACTGCTCCCCGATAGTTGGTATTTTTCTCTCATCAAACGTGGCTATAAAATTTAATACCAAACAAAGAGTGCGATAGAAGGCGATCGCAACACCCGATCGCTTTGCGAATGCGACGAATCATAAATTTTTGACAGTTATCTAGACCTAAGTAGTTAAGATAAATCAAGTATTTATAATAACTTATATAAGTGTATGTCTGAAATCTTAGAGTCGCGTAGATCTATCCCTATATCAAAAGAGTTTTTCTGTGATGGTCATTTCTACGTACTTACCTCTGTAAGTTTAGGAGGTAGTAATCTTCAGCCAGAAGAAATTTCCGAAATTTTAGGTCGTGGCGAAGAACAACAAATAGAGGAACTATTGAGACGCGGAATCTGTATTCCTCTATTTTTTGATGGCGACTGTGCGCTTGATAATCAAACAATCTTTGTTTTAGGCGATTTAACAGAGCAGGAAGAACGCGACTGGATTGGACGTTTATCTGGGAAATTAAACATTCCTTGCGGTAAATTCGTAATTCTTTGTGGAGGCGGCGATCCTGATGAGTTAGGTTATGCGATTTCCGGGAAACCTCCCAAGCAGCATTATGAGATTTTTCAGGTTATTGAAGTTCCGCCAGCAGAGTATTTGGTAGAAATTTATGCCTACTTATCGAGTATGACTGTACAGATATCTTTGGAAGAATACGATGAGACTTTAGAGCAGTGGTATCAACTTAACCGTCCTGGTATTGCTGATATTGGCTATATCATTAGATTGGTTCCTCTCATCACCGATCCTCCTCTACCTAAACTTGTCCCGGAAATTGGTTGGTGTGGAGAATTTGAGTTTCGCCATCCTGAAATTTAGCGATCGCACTCTCGCATAACAAGCAATACTAATTTAAAAAAAGAATGCGACAGATGGTTAAAGAAATAATATGTAGGGTGGGCATTGCTAGCCCTGTCAAGATGATATCTAAAAAAGCCCTTTTTCTTCGTGTTCTTTGTGCCTGCGTGGTTAAAAAAATGATTTAACACATTGGAATGTTTGATGAGATGAGACACTTTTATTTGTAAGTTATCAAATAATGAATTATACCTAATATTAACAAATGAACCGGGTAGAACACATAGAACCATCTAGCCCGTGGCCCTTGTTGACCATTGAATTGAAAAACAATAATTCCGGCAAGAATTGCCCAATTTTGAGTGAGAGAATCTACAGAAGTAATTAGCGCAACAAGGTGAAAGATGCACCAATAAAGCGCCCATATGTGAGGCTTGAGTTTGTCGGTTAGAGACATCAAGAAAATGACTCCAATTCCGTATGCTCCGTATTCACAATGGAAGATTTTAGCGCTCGCCGCACATAATGCTACAATAGCCAATTGCTGCCACAATTGCGGATAACGCCTTATGAGACGCAACATCACAAGTCCAACCAGCAGCTCTAAGAGAATATTAAGTGAAAACCTCCTAAAAGCAAGAATATAAATTGGCTGAGAGATAATGGCTGCAATCAACAACCTTCTTCCGTAGCGGTTAACATTTCGGGTGTGTTTTTCACCTTCAGCCAGAAGCCACGCAAACAGAGGAAAACTCAAGCGCCCAATATAGCGCAAAATCACTAAATTTGGCATTAAAATATAGCACGCATGATCTATAACCATGAACAATGCTGCCAAGATTTTAATATTGAAAGCTGAAAGTTTAATCACAAATTATATTCAACTTATAGGGTACAGATTTATCAATTTAGCTATATGTATTTTAGTGCGATCGCCTAGCGCGATCGCATAATTAAATTAAGCGAACATAACAGTAAAAATATTCCTGGCCAACTATTATCAAGCTAGCGGACTGTTGAATAGCTGCGGAGTATTTCGGAATGCTGAGACAGCAGTCTAAAGATAAAAATATATCTATTACTAAAGGCGTAATTATTAATTTAATAAATTCAACCAAAGGAATATACAAGACCTATCAAGCGTTTTATGATTTTCTTAGCGTCATAACTTCGCTCGCTGTTGAGAAGCTATAAAACACAACATTTAGTGAGCTATCGTCAAGCTATGTCCCTCATGTAGAGTTGAGTTATGGGGATAAAGCAGAGGGGAAATTTTATGTTCAGTCAATTACCAAATAGGATCGCCAGTCCTTCTTGGTGGCAACTCATCAATTGGATTGCCAATCCAATCGGATTTCAGCAAAGAAATCGACAAAAGTATGGCGATATTTTTTCCATGAATTTGGGTAAGATTGGATCTTTTGTACTGATTGGCGATCCTCAAGTAGTTCAAGAAATTTTCAACCAAGATGCTAAATTTGATATCGGTCGCGGAAACGAAATTGCCAAGCCTCTCCTAGGGCAGCATTCTCTATTGTTAATGGATGGCGATCGCCATCGCAGAGAACGAAAATTATTAATGCCTCCTTTTCATGGTGAGAAGCTACAAGCTTATGCCAAACAAATCTGCTTAATTACCGAGCAAATCGCTAGTAAATGGCAAATTGGTCAACCATTTATAGCTCGATCTGCTATGCAGAAAGTTAGTCTTGAAGTGATTTTGCAAATCGTTTTTGGTTTAAGTGAAGGGGAACGGTATCAAAAACTTAAATCCCTACTTACAGCTTGGCTAGATATGACCGATTCTCCTCTACGCTCTAGTATGTTATTTTTTCAGTTCTTACAAAAAGATTGGGGAAATTGGACTCCTTGGGGGAGGATGAAACAAAGACAACGCCAAATTCATGATTTGCTGCAAGCAGAAATTGCCGAAAAAAGAGCAAAACAAGATGAGATTCATGGCGGCGATGTTTTAAGCCTGATGATGGCAGCAAGAGATGAAAATGGTCAAGCAATGAGCGATGAAGAATTAAAAGATGAGTTGCTGACAATTTTATTTGCTGGACATGAAACTACTGCAACCACACTTGCTTGGGCTTTCTATCAAATTCATCAACATCCAGATATTTTAGAAAAATTGCAACACGAACTAAATAGCTTAGGCGATAATCCCAACCCAATGGAAATTGCTCATCTTCCCTACTTAACAGCAGTCACTCAAGAAACGCTGCGGATGTATCCAGTCATTCCCGGCTTATTTGCACGCATTACCAAATCAGTCATGAAGGTTGGTAGATATAAGTTTTATCCTGAAACCGCCTTAATGCCCAGTATTTACCTCATACATTACCGGGAAGATTTGTATCCTCATCCCGAACAGTTTAAACCAGAGCGTTTTCTGGAACGACAGTATGCTGCTTGGGAATATTTTCCTTTTGGTGGTGGAAGTCGGCGGTGTTTGGGATTTGCTCTAGCTCAGTTAGAAATGAAATTAGTCTTGGGAACAATTCTATCTAAATATCAGCTGGCTTTAGCGGAAGATAAACCAGTGAAAGTACAACGTCGTGGCTTTACCCTGGCTCCTATGGGTGGCGTGCGGCTAGTAATGACAGGAAAAATTGATTAGTTTGGCATAATTTAAGATAAAAAGTCTGTTTGTGACTAGCGATCGCAAACAGACTTGATTTTATTAGGTTTTTAATTATGCTTGTTCCCAAAGTGCGCGGACGCGATCGGGAAGCCAACCAGCAATTTCTTGAATCCGTTCTTGAGAAAGTTCATCTTTGGTAGCAGAAAACACCGCTTGAATTGCCCGATCGCGGTCAACTGTTCCTGGGAGTCCGCCTTCATTAGCAACTCTGGTGAGAAATAAATTAGAATCAATGCCAACGGGAGCCGGGCCTCTTAGAGGTTGACGTACTCGACTTAAAAATCTCACAATCGGGTTGGTATCTTTCCAAAGTTCAGCCACTTCCATCTGGAGTGCTTTCTCATCAGTCGGTACAGCCTCATGATGTAGTTCTGACTCGACGCGATCGATAGCATCTGTGGTCATCAAGTCGCGCATGACACGAAATACAACTTCGCTAAAGTCTCTGGCGTCATACAAATCTGCAAATCCGGCTTTGACCATGACTTTTTCGAGAAACGAGCGATGTTCGTCGGCGATCGCAGTCCGAGAATCTTCAATCTCTGTTGGGTCAACTTCTGGAATGTTTTGTCTAAATGTTTGATCTGGCATGGTTTATGCTTGTGCTTGTTAATGTTGAGTCTTTATGCTTACCTATGTAAGGTCGCACAAATTAAAAATGCTTGGTGTCATCCAGAAGTTCGAGATGTCATCTATCCAAAAGTTAGAAATCTAGCAGATAAGTTTATTGCTGTAGCTTGGGTAACATGGTTTCTCTGTGTTGTAATTAAAGTCAGAATAGACAAATCCCAAACTGTCTCAGCAAAAGATGAACACTCCAGGGTCAACAATCAAAGTTATTGATTACCGTCAAGAGAAAGCATCAGATGCATTTGTACCCAAACCTGCTGTTCTCTCAAGTTCGGGATGGGACAGTATTTATTTTGAATTCCATCAACAGCCGAAGTTTGACATAGCCGAACATCAGCACACAATGCACGTTATTGCCCAAGGAATTCCCTACTCATCACTTTCCATTTCATCAGGAGAACGATGGTTAGATGGAAAGATGGTCAGAGAAAGGCGCAATAACGGAGATATTGCGATCGTTCCTGCGGGTATTTCTCATCGCTGCAATTGGAATACCTCAGTTCAGTTTATGATTTTGGCATTTGAGTCTGAACTGCTTCAACAAGTCGGTCAAGATTTGGTTAATTGCGATCGCATTGAACTTATTCCCCATTTTATGAATGAGCAAGATGTGTTGATTCAAGGTATTCTATCGGCGCTGAAAGCAGAATTAGAATCTGACAAAATAGGAGGATATTTGCTAATTGATAGCCTAAAAACGACATTAGCAATTCACCTATTACGCAACTACTGCACTACCCAACCTAAAATCTCTACCTATGCAGATGGGTTATCAAAGTCAACGCTGCAACAGGTGAGAGAATATATTAATGCCCATTTGCATCAGGAGATAAAGCTAAGTGACATTGCTGCGATCGCGCAGATGAGCCAATATCACTTTTTGCGTTTATTCAAGCAAAGTATGGGTGTCACTCCCCATCAATACATTTTGCAATGTCGTATCGATCGAGCTAAATATCTACTGCAACATAGCGAACTCAGTATTGCAGATATTGCTCTTAGCTTAGGTTTTTGCGATCAAAGCCACTTGACGCGCTATTTCAAGCGGATTGTGGGCGTTACACCAAAACAAATCTTGCAAGCGCGACGCAATAATTTACTAAAATCCCGCAACTTTTTTCTAGAGTCTTAAGTGGCATTTTTTCTACAGTGAAATTACACTGATATCGGACAAAACAAAGATGATAGAAATTCATACTAAAAAAGTCAAAATCCCTAACAACGGCTTAGAAATCGATGCTTATTTAGCTCAACCAAAACATCAAGCAATCTTTGATGCAGTTATAGTTTTTCCAGAAATCTTTGGAGTTAATAGTAATATTAGAGATATTACCGAATTAATAGCCAAACAAGGTTATATAGCCATAGCCCCAGCAATGTATCAACGTATTGCACCGGGTTTTGCAGCTGACTTTAGCCCTGAAGATATTGGTTATAGCCCAGAAGCATATCGCCTTGGTTTGCAATACTATCAACAACTAAAATATCAAGAAATATTCAGCGATATTCAAGCTACTATTGCCTACCTTCAAACTTTACCTAATGTCAAAGATGATGCCATTGGAGCTATTGGTTTCTGTTTTGGCGGTCATGTTGCTTATATGGCTGCTACTTTACCGGATATCAAAGCTACGGCTTCCTTTTATGGTGGTGGAATTACCACTTCTAGTTATGGTGAAGATACTCCAACTATTAATCGCACCTCTAAAATTCAAGGTACTATTTATCTATTTTTTGGGACAAGAGATGCATTAGTTTCCCCAGCAGAATCTGAACAAATTGAAGCAGAATTAAAGAAACATCACATTAAGCATCGTGTATTTCGCTACGACGCAGGACACGGCTTCTTCGCCGGATTTTTTGTAGACCAGTATCCATTTTTAGTCCAGCACCCAAGTTACAACCCAAAAGCTGCACCTGATGCTTGGCAACACGTTCTAGAACTCTTGCAAAATCATTTATGATGAGTATAAATTTCTGAAAATTCTGATACGTATATATAGATTCTTCTCAGGGGTTTAGCAATGCTAAACCCCTATGTACGTATGATTAAATGTTCATGCTAGATGTCACACTTTTTATGCTAATAAAACCCGTATACCCAGAAATATTTAGCTAAAAAATAGCAGATATCATCAATACTTTTGCCGATCAAGTGTGTGTTATCTACTTCACAATCTTTGTCAGTCAGCTTTCACAAGACTTTCTCTATCAAAACTTAAACAATGTAAGTTTTGTATAAATAAATTGATTATTTTGTCACGTTTAACAATCCTAACCGCGATCGCGAATAATTTCTTGGGCAATCTAAATATAGTCCTTTTTTCTTCTTAGCGAACTTATTGTTTTAAGGAGGAAACCTTTGCTCAGAGACAATTCCAGCCCATCCGACACCAAAATGCACTCCTCGCGCAATTTCCAGATCCGATTTATTGTCGGCATCACTACACTTGTTGTAAGTACTTGTGCTTATTTTAGCTATCAGGCTGCTCGGAAAATCACTCTAGAAAGCTTGAGAGTGAGAGCTTTTTTACAGGTAGAGAGAGGAGTTGACGAAATTGAAGAGTGGTTGCACGTTCGCAAAGTAGAAGTGGAAACCCTAGCTCAAACTTCAACTATACGCTCCTTAGACTGGTCTGTGGCTGAACCTTATTTAAAATCAGAAGTTGAGCGCATCAATGAATTTTTCTTTTTCCAAATGGTTACGCCTGATGGTGCGTTTGCTAATACAAAAGTTGGTCGATCAAATAAGAATATTAAAGATAGAGACTACTTTCAAAAAGCAATAGCCGGAAACAGCAATATTTCCGATCCCTTTATCAGCCGTTCCACAGGTATTCCTTTAATTGCGATCGCCACTCCGATTTGGTCAACTTCTGCTAGTAGCCGTTCGCCGATTGGTGTCTTTCATGGAAATGTAAAAGTCGATCGCATCGCTAAGGTAGTCAAATCTCTGCACTATGGGAAGGATAGCTATGCATTCGCCCTCAATTCTCAAGGAGAAGCGATTGTCCATCCCAACTCGACGTTAATGTCAACAGTAGAAAAACCTGCACCCAGCCTCCTGAAAATTCCCGATCGCAATTTAAACGCGATCGCCCAACGGATGGTCAAGAAACAGCAGGGAATTCAGTTGATGGAAATTGACGGTACAAGGAAGTATGTTGCCTTTGTACCATTGCGAGAAGCTAATTGGTCTGTGGCTTTGGTAATTCCCCGCCAAAATATTGAATCTCAACTGCAATTTCTTGATTTGATAGCATTAACTGTCGCCGGATTGACAGTGGCGATGATTGCTGTATTGTGGCGGGTGCAAGAGTTTGAACAGACTCAACTGAAAAAATCTAAAGAAGCGGCTGATACAGCAAACCGTGCTAAGAGCGAATTTTTAGCCAACATGAGTCACGAACTGCGAACACCCTTAAATGGAATTTTAGGTTGTGCCCAAATTTTGCTGCGTTCTCAGGGTTTGCCAGAATCAGAGCAATATCATGTCAACATTATTGAACAATGCGGTTCTCATCTGTTGACCTTAATCAACGACATTTTAGATCTTTCTAAAATCGAAGCGCGCAAGCTGGAACTGCATCCTCAAGAGCTGCATTTTCCATCTTTTTTACAGGGAATTGGGGAAATTGGCCAGATTCGAGCCAAACAAAAAGGTATTTTGTTTATTTATGAACCGTCCAGCAATTTACCTGCCGGAGTTCATGTTGATGCTAAAAGGTTACGTCAAGTTCTCTTAAATCTGCTGGGGAACGCTATTAAATTTACAGATGAAGGTCAGGTTACTTTCAAAGTTGAGGTAATCGAGCAACTTCCCAGTCACGAGCATCGCCTGCGCTTTAGTGTAGAAGATACAGGAATCGGCATTACACCAACCGAATTGGACAAGATTTTTTTGCCATTTGAGCAAGTAGGAGAGAAAAAGCGTCAGACCGAAGGGACTGGGCTGGGTTTAGCTATTACTCGTCAGTTGGTGCAGATGATGGGTAGCGATATCCACGTTCAAAGTCAGGTCGGTGAAGGTAGTACTTTCTGGTTTGAAATAGCGATCGCTGAAGCTAGCGAGTGGGTACAGTCGGCGATGACTGCATCCAAAGGACAAATCATTGGCTTTGCAGGTAGTCCGCGCACAATTTTGATGGTGGACGATCGTTGGGAGAATCGCACAGTCATTACAAACTTACTGCAACCACTGGGTTTTAATGTGGTTGAAGCCACCAACGGCAAAGAAGGTTTAGAAAAAGCGATCGCTCTCAAACCAGATTTGGTAATTACAGATTTACTCATGCCAGAAATGGATGGGTTTGAATTGATTCAACATTTGCGTCATACCCCAGATATTCAAAATGTCAAAATTATTGTCTCTTCTGCTAGCGTCTTTGAAACCGACCAAAATCGCAGTTTAGAAGCAGGAGGTGATGCCTTTTTAAGCAAACCCGTACAAGCAGATGAATTACTGCATCAATTAGAGATTCACTTAGGTTTAACCTGGATTTACCAGCAGTCTTCGTCTGAAGCACAACCAACCAACTCTGCGGCGACAACACGCGATCGTCCAGCAGATCGATTCACTCCACCTTCCCCCGATGTCTTGCGGGAACTGGTGACATTAGCCAAGAAAGGTAACTTCAATGCCATTCTCAAATGGGCAGATCGACTAGAGGAAACAGATAAAAATTTCGCTGCCTTTGCTAACCAATTGCGGCAATTAGCAAGGCAGTTTGACGAAGATTTAATCCTCGATTTCTTAACTAAATATGGGGTAGAAACAGCATGACGGCGACTATAAACGACCACAAAAATTCTCTGCATCGCGATCCTGCCAGAGGAATTATTTTAGTTGTGGATGATAATCCTGCTAATTTACAAGTTTTATCCAGCTTTTTAGATCGGTCTAGCTTTGAAGTTTGGGCGGCTCGCAGTGGTGAAAAAGCTATTCAAAGATTAGACAACGATCGTTTACCCGACTTAATCCTACTTGATGTGATGATGCCAGGAATGGATGGGTTTGAAACTTGTAAATATCTCAAAAGCGATCCGCGTTTTCAGGATATTCCGATCGTTTTTATGACGGCTCTTTCTGATACTGCTGATAAAGTAAAAGGATTGCGATTGGGAGCTGTAGACTACATTACTAAACCTTTTCAATATGAAGAAGTCTTAGTGCGCATAGAACACCAACTGCAACTGCGAAATCTCACAAAAACCTTGATTGCGAAAAACGCTGAATTACAGCAGACTCAAACCCAACTCATCCAAGCAGAAAAGGTAGCAACCTTGGGTCATTTAGCCGCCGGAATTGCTCATGAGGTAAATAATCCCATCAATTTTATCGCTGGTAACTTAAATTTTATCGAACAGTATGTTGGGGAAGTTGTAGATTTACTCCAGTTATATCAAAAGTATCTACCTAACCCACCTGTGGAAATTCAAAACGCTATTCAAACAAAAGATATAAACTTTTTATTAAATGATTTATCTAAAATTATTCAATCCATGCAATCTGGTACAGATCGCGTTACAGAAATTGTGTCATCGTTAAACAATTTCTCTCGCCATCGAGAAGCAGGTAAGAAACTGGCTAACCTGCATGAAGGTTTAGAAAGCACGCTACTCATTCTCGGTCATCGATTCAAACCTAATGCTTATCGTCCGGCAATTCAAATAATCAAAGAATACGGAGAATTGCCACCCATTGAATGCTATCCCGGCGAACTCAATCAAGTTTTTATGAATCTAATTTGCAATGCAATTGATGCAATTGAAGACATCCAAAAAAATCAAAACTTTGAGGAAGTTTCTCGAAATCCTGGCGTGATTCGGATTAAAACTGAGGCAATTGCAGAACGAGTGATTTTGCGAATTGCAGATAATGGATCGGGAATTCACGAAGCAGAAATAACAAACATATTCGATGCTTTTTATACTACAAAACCCATCGGTAAAGGAACAGGACTAGGATTATCTATTGCTTACCAAATTGTGGTTAATAATCATCGCGGTCAGCTAACTTGCCATTCAAAACTAGGAAGTGGCACAGAGTTTATTATTGAATTACCTATCCGTTAAAAAGGATTATAGATTACAGAAAAATACAACCCGTTTTCTTGCCAGGTGTTGTCTCTGGATTCCACAGAAACTAAAGGAATACCCCAATCAAGACGGGCGGTAAAGCGATCGCCTTGTGTCCAGCGCAGGCCTAAACCAACGGATGCTAAGGTGTTAGGGTCTGGGTTGTCTGTATTAGAACTATTCCAAGCCACACCAAAGTCAACAAATGGGATCACCTGTAAAATGCTATTGATTTGGGGTAGGCGCAGAACTGGGACTTGAACTTCTGCGGAAGCAAAAGCACCATTATCCGTCAATAAATAATCTTGTCTGTAGCCGCGAACGCTATCAATTCCACCTAAACCCAACTGTTCTAAAGGCAGCAGCGCTCTAGATGCTAATTGCGTATTAGCACGGACGAGCAACAATGTTTCTGGAGCCAACAACCTTGCCCACTGGGCTTGACCTTGCCATGAGAAAAAGCGACTGTCGGGAGCTTCTTGATTAATAGTTGGATTTAATACATCTATACCCAAGTTAAATTGAGAGCGCAGAGCAATAACTTCACGGCTATTACGACTTGTCCATTCCTGAAAAAAGCGCAGTGCAGAAATGCGCGTGCGTCCTTGTTCGTCAGCGCCTCGTGAAGGGAAGGGTATGCGGTCTATGTCTAGATAACTGGCTTCGCTTTCGCGCCGAGAAGCAGTCAAACCCAAAGCAAATTCTTGAGTGGGAGTTTGGATAATTGGCTGACGGTAGGTAATTTCGTAGTAACGGGAAGAGGATTGAATATCTAGGATATTAAAAGGTTCTTCAATGACATTGCTGGATGTAGTGCCAAAGTTAAAAGCTAGGGTACCGTTACGCGCATTGAGGGGTAATGTATAACCAACATCAAAGGCATTGCTGCCATCGGTATTAGTGTAAGCGAAATTAAAGCCATCACCGAATCCCAGCAAGTTAGCTTGATTGATTTGTAATCGACGGCGGAAACTACCTACACTAGGCGATCGCCCATTATCCAGCACGATTTGCGAACTAAAGGTTCTTGCTTCTTTGACTTCAACTTGTAAGACACTCACACCCGGACGCGAACCGGCGGATAGTTCCGCAGACAAGTTTTTAATTAAAGGATTCAGTTGTAATAGTTGCAGTGCTTCTAGCAACCGTTCCCGATTCAGTGGCGCTTTTGTGGCGATCGCTAAACGGCTGCGCACATAATTCGGATTCAGTCGTCGAGTACCAGTTACTTGAATTTCTTCTAATTTTCCTTCAACAACCTGAATTCTTACTACCCCAGATTTGATAGTTTGCGGTGGAATATAAGCACCGGAAGTAATATAACCTTTCTTGACATATAAATCTGTGATTTTAGAACGAGCCTGAAATATCTCAGCTAAAGATATCGGCCGTTTGGTAAATTCCGCAGTTGCTTTCGCTAACTCTTCCTGGCTAAATACTGTACTCCCAACAACTTCAAACCTGTCTACAACAATAGTTTCTGGCAGCTTTTCTGGGAAGGGCTGCTCAGGTGTAGTGGGGCCAGGTGAGGGAAGTAGCTGTTCTGGTGGGGGTAATGGCTGCGGCTGTATGGGTGAAGGAGATGGGGAAGGTACAGGTGGTTGCACATCTTGAGGCGGTGGCAGTTGTTGCGGCGGCACCTGTACAGTATTAATAGTTTGAGCCTGCACTGCTCTAGAACTCATGCTGCCAAGCAACACAAATATACTCAGTTGTAACCAAAATACTGCTCGCTTCTGAAGATATTTATCGCTCATGCTCGTGTGTAACAATTTCAAGGGATATTAAAATTGAAGGGCTTGTTGCTGACGTGGGAGGGGAGCAGTTTATGTAATTTTTACTGACGCGACCTCACCTAAATTGAAAATTTTACATAAAAGCTGATTTCATACTGGGAATTCCACTATTATCATGTATAGTCACGAATTAGCCAAGAATATCTGAGATTGTCTTTCCATAAATCTCACAAGCGAAAAGTCTATATTTGCTGTACCTAAATATTGATACTTAATTAAATAAGTTACTAGTACTGCTTTGCATATTCGATTTGGGCTTGACTTCATAGATAAATCTTTTTCATTACTCAGATATTGTAAATCTCCTGCTGCGTTGCCCATGCGCCAGAAAATCAATTCTCTAGCTAATAGTAGGGTGAGCATGGCCCAAAATATCCGCGTTTTGGTGGGCAATGTCCACCCTACTTGGTAATTTTATATTTATAATTTTCAATTGCTTTCACTACATTTGCTACCTCTGTATTATTAAGTAATTTTTGCTAAAAATTCAAAACAACAGGATGCTGATGCTTATTATCTCAGCGTTATAGCTCTTGTATAACACTTCAATATTTTTTGACGATATCAACGAAAGTCAGAGTAATCTATATATTTCGTCTATCGATTATCTAAGACCTTTTTCAGATGTGTGTTTGTGAGGCAAAGACTAAAATAAATTTATTTCTATCTTATTGAAGAGTTTGATTGCAATAGCATTCAAATACAAAGCCTGAATTTCTCACAAATAAATAAAAAACTGACAATTCCAAACTATTTTTATAGCATTTTCAAGGCAAGAATTATGGCATCAGGAATTATGGTTGCAGGTAAATGGATAACCGATAGAAAAGAAGAAAATCCCAGCGGTGAGTTTCATGAAATACCAACGACGTTTCGCGATCGCATTACCGCCGATGGAACTAGCGGGTTTAAAGCAGAAGCAGGACGGTATCATCTCTACGTTTCTTTGGCGTGTCCTTGGGCGCATCGTACCGTAATTATGCGAGAACTCAAAGGATTGAATGATGCAATCTCAATCTCGATCGTCGATCCAATTATGGGCGATAAAGGGTGGATGTTTTCTGATGCGCCAGGGGCGATTCCTGACTCGGTAAATCACGCTCAATATTTACGAGAAATTTACTTAAAAGCCGAGCCGAAATACACAGGGCGAGTCACCGTTCCCGTGTTGTGGGATAAGCAAACTCAAATTATCGTTAACAACGAATCTCGCGAAATTATCCGCATGTTTGACGTAGAGTTTGCTTCCTTAGCAACGCAAAAAATAGATTTATATCCACAGGATCTACAACAGCAAATTGATGAAACGATTGATGCAATTTATCTACCAATCAATGCTGGTGTATATCGTGCTGGTTTTGCGACTTCGCAAGCAGCCTACGAACAAGCGGTTACTGAACTGTTCGAGAATTTAGATCGCTGGGAAACAATTCTCAGTAAGCAGCGCTATTTATGTGGGGATCGACTCACAGAAGCCGATATTTGTATGTTTGTAACGCTGTACCGCTTCGATGCAGTGTATTACGGTCACTTTAAATGTAATTTGCGGCGAATCATCGACTATCCCAACCTCTGGAATTATCTCAAAGATTTATATCAGCGTCCTGAGTTCAAAGCAACTTGCAATCTCAACCATATCAAACGCGGCTATTACATGAGCATGACCGATATTAATCCCACTCGCATTGTACCGAAGGGGCCGATCGCAAATTTTGACGAACCGCACGATCGCGATCGCTTCAGTAAGTCATAGTTGCGTTTAACCACGAAAACAAATTACACAATCAAACAGGAGTTAGATCGTGAGCCTTGTATCAGGTATCCACCACGTTGCAGTCATTACAGCAGATCTCGATCGCTTTATCGAATTCTATACTGATGTCTTCGAGATGCCAGTAATCTTTGAAGAAACGACCCCAGCTTTTCGTCATGTACTTCTGCTAGCTGGAAAATCTTCAGTTGTTCACGCAGCAGAGATGCCTGATAATGTTCATAGCTCAGGCTTGCCAGATATGTTCCGACGCGGGCACATCGATCACTTAGCTTTGAATGTGCCAACAGCATCAGCTTTCCAAATTATCCGCCGCAAACTCATAGATCGGGGTGTGACTGATGGCGCGATCGCTGACCTTGGCCCGGTACTTAATCTAGCATTTTCCGATCCCGATGGGATGCATATCGAAGTTTGCTTGATCGTTGATGCTTCACTTCAAGGTTTTCACCAACCGCGACCGTATGCAGAGACTGTCAACCACTAGCTTGAAGCTACTGTCAGCTTTCTTCATATTGCTCAATCAGAGCAAATTTAAGAGCGATCGCCTTTTCCCTTTTCGAGTACTCAATTGCTGTTTTGCATACTACATTTGCCATTATTGACACTACAATTGCTATTTCTGATACTACAATTGTTATTTCCGAGTCATCAATAGCCATTTCAGAGTACCCAGTTGCTATTTCAGAGTACCCAGTTGGTATTTCGGAGTACTCAATTGCTATTTCGGAGTACTCAATTGCCATTTCCGAGTACTTAATTGCTATTTCGGAGTACCCAATTGCCATTTCCGAGTACTTAATTGCTATTATCCCTTCTGACTTCTGGCATGGGGAATGGAAAATTGATTTTTTATGCTTGGTTGTTTCAAGAACTAGGCGATCGCTCGTAAAAGTAGAGGCAGTTAATGCTACTCTAGAAATTGAGGTAGAGCGATTACTCCAACAAACTGTAAATAGAGCCGTATTGAATCCGAAAGCGATCGCTCAATAACAACAGTCTCAGCGGCAGTCAGAATAGATTTCTGAATGAGAACCGCTAGTTTAGAGAGTCATTAGCTGGGGAGTAGGTACAAACAATTACAGAATTTAGGGAGAGCGATCGTTACCTTGGCGATAGCATCAAATACAAAAGATAGATACAGATTCACGTCTAACAAGCTTCAGAATTGATAAGTAAAAAACTTAGGCAATTTCCTGAACTAATCCAAGATCAACTACTCTGGGGAAGTATTTTGTCAAGAATATTTCTGTTCTAGGGAAGTATTGTTTAAAGCATATTTCTGTATAATATTGTATTTAAAGTTTTGTTTCGATAGATTGAAAAATCTATCATAGATTTTGGCTGTCACTCAGTGTTAATTGCCAGCTTATTGTTAGTTAAT
Source organism: Calothrix sp. NIES-2098 (assembly GCF_963875125.1). Classification (NCBI taxonomy): domain Bacteria; kingdom Bacillati; phylum Cyanobacteriota; class Cyanophyceae; order Nostocales; family Calotrichaceae; genus Calothrix; species Calothrix sp. NIES-2098. The sequence continues at coordinate 3,633,447 of NZ_CAWNKJ010000001.1, read as the reverse complement.
AACCACCCGCATAGGTGGGCCACTCCTTCTTACCTACTCTCCCATAACTAACCTCTAGTGAAGACTGTATCTCTCTCTGCTGAAGCACTACTAGAACAATCACCTACTATTGAACAAATCAAGCCCGTATCGACATCAGCACCAATACTCAATACAGACTCGCCGCCGAAAATATCTAAACAAGCTACTCGTACTAGCTTAAAGGCATCCACTATAGATGGAGTGTTTGCCACAATTTTTTCTAATATTACCGGCGGCGTTTTACTGGTTAACTTCTTACTTCAGTTGGGTGCTAGTCCATTAGAAATCGGCTTGCTATCTTCAATTCCCTTGCTGGCGAATTTCTTACAACCCCTAGGAGCTTATCTCGCCGATCGCACTTCCAGCCGTCATTGGTATACCCTGGCAATTTTTGGCCCTTCCAGGCTGCTGTGGTTAATCTTAGTTGCGGGTATTGCTTGGTTCTCTTGTACTGAAACCAAATCTCACCAATTAGTCACTTGGACGCTGGGAATCATTCTGATTACCAATATCCTGGGAGCCTTAGGCGGTTGTGCTTGGTTTAGCTGGATGGCTGCTTTAGTTCCCCCTCCCTTGCGAGGGCGTTATTTTGGCTTGCGCAATAGTGCTGCTAGCTTGGCTAATCTCTTGTCCGTACCAGTCTTAGGATATGCGATCTCAACCTGGCCTGGTGGAGGAATCCAAGGCTACGGCGTACTGTTGTTTTTCGGCGTCATCATCGGCCTAATTAGTTTGGCCTGTCAGTTTTGGATGGTGGATGTCAATCCCCAAGTTTATCGCGCTGGTAAAGTTTCATCTCAACCTGAGGAAAATTCCGACAAACCCCAACCAACAGCATTCAGCATCCTGAAAGATAGTAACTTTTTAAAGTTTCTGGTCTATTTTGGCGTGTGGACATTTGCTATGAACCTCAGCGCCCCGTTTTTTAACCTTTATATGTTACAAAACTTGGGTTTAGATTTGACTACAGTCACAATGTATGCAAGTTTAATTGCTGGGGCGAACTTAGTCATGCTGGTAGTTTGGGGTAAGTTAGCCGATCGCGTCGGAAATCGTCCACTACTATTATTAGTTGGCGTGTTAATTGCAGTCACACCATTATTTTGGTTGGGAGCAGGAACTGACTCAATTTCTGTGTGGATATGGCTACCCACAATCCACATAATAACTGGTGGTTTTGGGGCAGCGATTGACTTGTGTAACAGTAATATTCAGATGGAAATGGCTCCTTTGGATCGTCCTTCGCAGTATTTTGCGATCGCCGCAGCTGTTACTGGTGTGAGTGGGGGTTTAGGTTCAGCAGCGGGTGGTTTCTTAGCCCAGTTAGATATTATTGGTGGCTTACCGGGACTATTTGCGCTATCTGCGGCTTTGCGGTTAGTTGCGCTGTTCCCCCTACTATTTGTACGAGAACCGCGTAGCAAGCCTATTACTCATTTGATGGGAAAAATCCTGCCCTTGAAGCCAAAAGCAGAGTTAGTTTCCGCAGAGAAAATGGCTGCTTAATTTATACCAATTTGAAAAAAGAATGCGACAGATGGGTAGGGGAGCCACTCCGTTGGGCGGCTTTGCCGACTTGAAGGATGTGGCGTTGCACAACATTGTTGTGCCCCTACGAATCATTTATGTGTCGCCAACATACATTATTGGGTTTATTTTATGCTTCTATGCAATAATACTTACCTTACCTGTATCTAAGTCGTAACGACCTCCCACGATTTTGAGTTTACCAGACTCCAAACGCTCAGTTAAAAGACGCGATCGCTTTAACCGTTCAATTTGATATTGCACGTTTGCTACTACAGCGTTGTCCACTGCGTCCCCTGGCAGATCTTTCACCTTGTCTACCGCAGGCTTAATTGCTTTCACAAAGGTACTAATATCACCAAGCAACTCTTCTTTCTTCACAGCGGCGGTGACAGCGCCACATCGTTCGTGTCCCAGCACCATCAGTAGCGGCGAGTCTAGCAGGGTAACAGCATATTCAATACTACCCAGCGCTTCTGGTGTAGCAATATTTCCCGCAATCCGCACATCAAAAATGTCACCGATACCTTGATCGAAAACAATTTCTGCGGGTACTCGTGAATCCGCACAACTGAGGATAGTTGCAAACGGATGTTGAGCCTGCGCAACTTCTAGTAACCGCGCCGCCGATTGATCTGGGTACTGGGGTTGATGTTGGACAAAGCGTTGATTTCCCTCTATGAGCTTTTGCAGCGCAGCATCAGGGGTGAGAGATTGGGGGGAGGCTTGAGCCTGTTTAACTTGCCAGAGTAGATCGCTGGCAGCTAACATCAGACCAAATGCTCCTGTGGCTCCTAACTTCAAAAAATTACGACGTTCCATTTTTATAATGACGCTACACATTTCATAGAGCGAATCTCCATTACATCAGAGATGTAACAGGTTCCGCCAAATTTGTTGAGCAGTGGTCTAATGTTTTCGACAACAGGCTTAAGTTGCTCTGGCATACAAAACGCGATGATGTACACATTATCGAGCATAGTCATGTCCAAATCTTCTGCCATACCTCGTAATCCTTTACCAGCAACTCCTCGGATTACAGCATGACCGTGTACGCCCGACTTGTCCAAACTCTCTAAAATTTTGGCAAGTTCAAACGAATTGGCGATAATTTCTATCTTTTTAACTAAATGCATATTATTACCTCCACAATAGGTTGATTCCGTAGAGATATAACGGAATTCCTACAATAATGTTGAACGGAAAAGTTACTGCTAAGGCGGTAGAAACATACAGACTAGGATTTGCCTCAGGAACAGTCATCCGCATAGCTGCGGGGACAGCGATATAAGAAGCGCTAGCGCACAACACAGCAAATAGTAGTGCATCTCCCTGAGGCATACCGATGAATTTGGCAATCGGCAACGCAATAGCTGCATTAACTATTGGAATTAGTATCGCAAATGAGATCAGGAAAAATCCGGTTTTTTGCAAGTCTTTAATTCTTCTGGCAGCAACTAGTCCCATATCGAGTAAAAAGAAAGTGAGAACCCCATAAAACATTCCTTGAGTAAAGGGTTCTAAAAGATGCCAACCGTGTTCTCCTGTCAACATCCCAATCAGGAGACTACCAACCAAAAGAAAGACCGAACTATTGAGAAATGCTTCCTGTAACACTTCCGGCCAAGAAAACTCCCGCTTCTCATCTACCGTAAATATATTTACCAGGATTAGACCTACAATGATGGCTGGAGATTCCATGAGAGCAAGAGCTGCTACCATGTAGCCATCAAACGTAATACCAAGCTCGCTTAAAAACGCACTAGCGGTAATGAAGGTGACAGCACTTATAGAACCATAAGTTGCGGCGATCGCAGCAGCATCGTAAGTATCAAGCTTGAGCTTTAGGATAAAAAAGGTGTAAATCGGAACAAAACAAGCCATCAACATCGCTGCCAAGAGCGTCAAAACGACTTCTTGAGTGATGCCACTTTTAATCAATTCTACCCCGCCTTTAAAGCCAATCGCTAACAGCAAATATAGCGATAAAAGTTTGGGTACAGGAGCAGGAATTTCTAGATCGGATTTGACAATAACAGCAGCCATTCCCAGAAAGAAAAACAGGACTGGCGGATTCAGGATGTTGGATACGATCAAGCTGCCATCCATATTCATCCCTCCTGATGCTGATAAAACTGGTAATTCAAGTAATTTGGCATCTTAAACAAATTAACGATTGACTCATGATGTATCGTGTATTGCTACCCCGTGTCAATTGATTGTTAAGAAGAGACAAACTAAGATAACCGTATAAACTTCACACTAACATCACAAATGGATACTCTCAGTTAGTCGAAAAGCGAAAAACAAATAGCAAAAGAAGCTTTTAACCAAGCATATAAATGAGAGTGTGATGCTTTTTTAACAGATGCGCGAAAAAGTCAACAAAATTCTAGACATGATGCACTATGGAACTTGCATGATTGTTGAGTCGATAAAATAAAAGAGAGAAATGACAGATACCAGAGTAAACAAATCTTAACTATTACTTATATTCATAACCTATTTTCAAATATCTAGATTATGCCAAGTTATTTGATTTAAATAATAAAGTTTAATAAAGGGATAAATAATTATATTAGCAGCTAAGAGAACATTAATTTAAGTTGGAAATAAAAGCATAAGAACATACATATTTAATTGAATTACTCCAACCAAAACTAAAAATATAATGAGTTTAACCTTACTTGATGAATGTAATTATGGTAAGGATTTTGTTGGAATATTTGCTTAAGGAGATGGAGTAGGAGTTACGCCAGAAGATGGTGAACTTGGTGGCAAGGGAAGAGATTGAAGATTTAGAGTTTCTACTCTTTCTTCATCCTTAGCGTTCAAAGAGTGCTGACTACTGGAGACTGTACCTTGCACCCCATCTGCATCTGCTCTAATTTGAAAGTCTATTGTTTTGTTGCCACACCAAACCCAATCCTTATATGTACCATCGTCATTAACCTTGAGCTTTTTGGGAACCCCATTAATAATCAGATCAGCCCTCAGATACGGTGCTGGTTGACTGTCCAAAGTGATTTTACCTTGGATTTCACCTTGATTTTTGATTGCATAAAGCAACCAGATACCCCAAAAAGGAGCTACGGCCATTGGTATCATTGGAGCAATTGCCCACTCTATGAGATCCATCGGTTTTGGTGCTGTATAGAGAAAGTATGCAAAGATTAACCACAAAATTATCGCTACAGCAATTATCAGACCTAACCTGATCTCTCCTATTTCTCGCTTAACTGTAAAATTCCCTAGCGTCAGTAAAACTATACCGATGAGGAAAGAGATGATAATCTTCCATTGCTGATCATTTTCAAAAGGACTGGGAAATGCTATGAAAACCTCATTAGGAGAAGCGGAAGATTTAAACACAGAGGCTGGTAGTGTATATTTACGACCTTGTTCATCTGCTTTCCAATCTCCCATAGGTTGAAAGCTGAGTTGGGCTTGGTCGTACTTGTTAGGTAGTAATATTGTGATGTCGTAGCTAGAAATTGTAGTTGGAGCAAGGTCAAGAACGCTGCGATGCTGTCGTAAAAATTGATAGGAAACTTCGCACTTTAATATAACTCTATCTTTAATTTTTCCACCGATTAAGTTAAAAGCGTTATCAATCTTGATATCTATTGGTTGTTTTGATTGGGGGGCTAGAAGCGATAGTAATGCATATCCATTGCTATTAGATAAAACGGAAACTGCTACGTTATCAGGGTTGGAAATACGATGCTTTGAGTCCAATTCAAAAGGTAAGGCAAGTATCCTAACTAAAACGCCAGCCTGATTTCCTGTCTGTGGCTCCAAGGTTAATGTAGCTTTCGCCATACCCTTGTCTCCAAGTTCGAGTAAAAGGCGTGATGCCGCACGTGCAGTTTCGGGTATTGCTAATAGGGCAATCACTGCCAACAGTGTTCCTATAAACGATTTTAGTCTAAGTATAGAAATGAATTTCATTACCAAGAAATCATTACCAAAAAAGTCTAGATAAAAGGATATATGAGATATAAAGAAGTGCTACAGAAAAGAATTGAATTGCCGTAGCTATGTCAACTTTGAACTCGTCTCGCCGCAGCGATTGCCAGTAGAAGTTATTTTTCCTATATTCTTCCCATAAAACTCTCCACATATCTTGCGGATCTACATCTCTAGCTCTCTCACCTAATACAATGGCTTTATTTGAAAGCCAATATCTTAAAGCTAACCAAGACCAAGTCGATAAATTAATAATCCAGGGAACAGAAAGTAAAAGTGTGAATATATATGGAATTTTGGAGAAAAAAGCAGTGCAAGATACCACAAAGAAACTTGTAATTATCATTTCGATTAGTATCTTTAAGCGAGTATAACGGATATCTTTATTCAAAGATTCTAATCGCTTTTGTAGTAATTCAAGTGTAAAATCTTGACTATTATCTAGCATAGAAACAATATTGTGCCATTACTCAGCTAAATGATATCGTGCCTTTGGCAGATACCCAAGAATACGTTAATGACTTTAACATTGCAAAACTGTCATTTGTCATAACACGATAGCTGTAATCTATACGCCATAAGAATTGTTAGAAATAAAACTCTGGCTTTTTCTTAAAAGTCTATATATAGCGTATACCTACTGCATCAATTATCTCTGTTCGCAGCACAGTTCAGAGGCTATGTATAAAGCAAATATTAAGTGCGCTGTGTTAAGCTTTGAAAGAATATGAGACTTTAAGAGAGGGAAAATTAGTTGTAACACAATATATTGATCGGTGCTTTAAGCGTTGCAATAATGCAATACCAGTTGCTACAACAGAGGAAATGTCCGCAACACACTGGTTCTCCTACAATTTAAGCTTTACTTTATAAATCATCTCTTATTTTGAATTACCTATCGCTGATTTCTCGCATTAGCAAATACAGAAGATGCATCTGATGAACCTATATATCGCCAGTGCCAAGGTTCAAAACTTACTCCTTGCTTATTATTACGTGGAAAAGACATTTCAAAGCCGAATTCTTTAGCATGGCTAGTCAACCAACGATAAGCATCAGTAGTTTCAAAATCTAAAGTAATATCTTTTTTAGGAAATTTACCATCTGTTAAATCTAAAGCAAAGCCTGTATGATGTTCGCTGTATCCAGAAGGGGCACTAATTTTTGCTGCTTCTTTTACAGAACCTCGGCGCTTAATTTGTTCTTGAAATAATTTTTCTTGTTGTTCTATAGTGCGAAAACCAGAAACAGGAATAATCCAAACACCCACTTCTCTGGCTGCATAAGTCATTTTCATAAATGCTTTAACTGCTTCAACATTCAAAGACTCAAAACGCTGCTCTGCACCATTCGCATAGCTACCAATCAGCATCATTTGGTTTGGGTTGGCTTGCGTGTAGGGAAAATGCCCAAAAGCAAGTTGATTAGATGTTGGTTTTTTCTGAATTTCTGTAACTTTATTAACTTCTATAGGTGTGGAATTAGTAGGTATTGCTGTAGGTAGCGCTGGCGTTACTGAGTTTGGTTGAGCAGCAACTGTGGTTGTTGCAGTTGGAGAAGTTTTAGCTTGAACGGGTGGATTTGACGCTGAAAATCGCATCGCTAAAGTACCACAAATGACTACGCTAACTGCAACAATTGTGGCAATTACTAAGATTCTTACAAGATAAGGCAATTGTGAGAAAATTCTCATAGTTATTTGGTAAGTATTTGAGTAGAAGCTATTTTCCAGCTTCGATCGACAAATTGTAAATTATAGCGTACCGTTCTAGTTTTAAAATCAGTTTCTTTCGGCAGAATGTTACCATTTTTATCAAGAAGTTTCCGGTCTTCCGTAACTTTTACTTGAATCACAGCTTGATTACCATTTACTGAAAATTCGTCTACTCCATCAATTTGTTGTAAACCATATTTATAAGCATGACCATCGGTTTTGAGAGAATTAATCGAGCCATCATAACCAGCTACTTGCTCATATTGTTCGCCAGTAGTTAATTCAGAAGCTGGCTGAGGATCGTAGGGAGGAGCAAACATAACTTGCTTTGCTTGTAGCCATTTATTAATTAAATTTTTAGCTCCAGCTTCTGTAAGTGTTGATGCTGGTGCTACAGGGTTTTCTGTATTGGTTGTATTAGTATTACTGGGTATAGTTGGCTTCTCTGTGCTAGTTGTTGTTGCGGGATAATTTACCTGACGCTGAGAATTAGAAGAGGTAGAACCCAATGATTTAGATGTAGTTGGAGGTAATGTTTCCTCATTATTGATAGTAGGTGAATTTAAAGTTGGGGATATGGTAGGCGAAGGAGATGAAGCTATAGTTGTCGCCGGCTGTGGGTTTGATAATTGTCCTCTGACTAACCATAAGCCACCTACTACTAATGTTCCGATCGCGCCGCCAATAATTACACCTTGTTGCCAAGGCGCTAAACCTTTAGGAGATATAACTGGATTTGGAGATGGTGTCGGAATCGGCTGATATTGGGGTGGTTGAGATGGAACTGTTGGTGCGGCGACATAACCTGCTGTTACTGGTGTCGTAATTAATGTTGGTTGAGAAACAGGTACAGTCACGGCTGTGGGAATTGATGGTGCTTGCAATGCTGTTAGCATATCTCTAGCGCTGAGATAGCGATCGCGTGGTGATTGTTGAATGGCTTTATCCAATACAGCTGCAAAATCGGGGCTAATATTGAAAGCCAAATTGCGCCAGACAATATCACCTGTAGCGGGATCTGTAGGCAATTCTGCTGGTAATTTACCTGTAAGTAAATAAATCGCTGTCAGTCCTAAACTATATATGTCACTAGAAAATACTGGTCTACCTACCGATTGTTCCATTGGCATAAATCCTGGCGTACCAATGACAATTGACTGGTTAGAGTTACCAGAAGCAGTAATTATTGTACCCATCGATACTTTAACTGCACCGAAATCAATCAAGATGGGTTTGCCATCAGCAAAACGCAAAATAATATTGTCTGGTTTAATATCTCGATGGACTATATGCTTGCTATGAACAAATTCGAGAACTGGTAAAATATCAATTAAAATTCCCTTAACATCACTCTCATGCAACACCCCTTGCTGTTGCATTTTTTGAGTTAAGGTGTAACCCTCAATATATTCTTGAACTAAATAAAATTGCCCGTTATCGACAAAATAAGCATACAACTTGGGAATTTGATGGCTGCGATCGCCTAATTCTTCTAAAATTGCTGCTTCTTGCTGAAATCGTTGCTGTACTAATTGGTAAACTTGAGGATTATTCGCTACAGGTTTAAGTTGTTTAATTACACAACGACGATTAGAGGGCATTTGAGTATCTTCTGCTAAAAAAGTTTCCCCAAATCCCCCACTCCCCAGTACGCGCAGGACTTGATATCGATTATTTAATAGCGTCAAGCTCATAATATAACACTCCTATTCGATCTGCGAACTTAACTCATATAAGCAAGCAATAAGCAAATAACTTGATAGTAATTAAAGTTCAGGTTTACCGAGTTTTCTCAACAATCACACTGGCTTTTCATATTTTATTTGCTTGGTTTTTACGTATAATTTGTATTTAGTTGTTCAATATCATAAACTTTTAGTACCTCTAATTAATATAGTTTCTTGGCAAAAAATTAATTTTTTATAACTAGTTATAAGTTCAGATTTAGTAGACCTCCTTTAATTTTTCAAAGCATTTTATGGTACAGCCACCTTTACAAAGTCGGACTGTTTTAAGCACAAATCCCTTTTTAGAATTAAACAATAAAGGTCAAATTATATACTTTGAACTAAAAAAGCCTCAGCATATTTTGGGGCGCGACCCTAATATAGCTGATTTAGTTGTGCCGCAACAGTGGGAAGTGGTTTCCCGTTGTCAAGGAATACTGCGTCGAGATGGTGCAGACTACCGTATCTATGACGGCGATGGACAAAAACCTAGCAGTAATAAGCTATATGTCAATCATTCCCTGATTACGCCCATAGAAGGTCATTATTTAACCCACGGCGTAGAAATTCAAATCGCTCAAAACCCCAATCAACTAATTCAAGTCAGATATTTCAATCCCTCCAACGCACACTCGGTAACTACACCAGCAACCCGTGCAATTTCGTTAAAACAGCGTTCAATTTTACTCGGACGCGATCCTCAAGCTAACTTGCAGTTAGATGCTCCCACTGTTTCCCGGCGTCATGCCACAATTGATACAGATGCTCAAGGACGCTACATCCTGCGGGACTATAGCACCAATGGCGTGTTTATTGACGGTAAACAAGTTACGGGGACAGCCGTACTCTTTAACGGTGCGAAAATCCGCATTGGGCCGTTTACGCTGGTGGTGCGCGACGATAATTTAGAAATTCTCGATCAAGGCGATCGCATTCGTCTAGAAGCGCACAGCTTGTTACTGGAAACTAACGGTAAGCGGCGACTAGACGATCTATCTTTTGCGATTGAACCAGGACAATTTGTAGCTTTGGTTGGCGGGAGTGGTGCGGGTAAATCGACTTTAATGCGGACGCTGTTAGGAATTGAAAAAATTACTCAAGGTGTAGTACAAATCAATGGCGAAGATTTGCAGAAAAACTATAATTTGTACCGCACCCACATTGGTTACGTACCACAAGATGATATTATTCACCGCGAATTAACAGTTGCAGAAGTACTTACCTATGCAGCCAAACTGAGACTACCACCAGATATTAATCTGCAACCCCTGGTAGAACAGGCGTTAGAAGCAATTAAAATGACTGATCGCCGTCATGCATTAGTTAGCGATCTCAGCGGCGGACAACGCAAACGGGTTAGCATTGGCGTAGAATTGCTGGCAGATCCCAAATTGTTCTTTTTAGATGAACCAACTTCTGGACTCGATCCCGGATTGGATAAACAGATGATGCTGTTATTAAAAGATTTAGCGCATCAAGGGGGAAGAACAATTATTTTAGTAACTCATGCCACAGCTAATATTACCGAATGCGATCGCATTGTATTTCTCGGTTTAGGTGGCAGACTTTGTTATTTTGGCACGCCTCAAGAAGCTTTGAAGTTTTTTGGCGTCAAAGATTTTGCTGATATTTATATCAAACTCGAACAAGAGCAAGAAGTTATTAAATATGCAACGCAATTTCAGCAATCTACTTATTACCAACATTATATTGGCAATCAAATAAATGTAGGAAATCAACAATTAACAAAGTCGTTTGCACCCACGCGCAAGAAAGTTTCCTTTCGCCAGCAATGGTTATTATTGACTCAACGTTATGGGCAATTAATTTTACGCGATCGCGTCAATCTTGCTCTCTCTCTGTTAACAGCACCTATTGGTATTAGCCTGATTACTTTGGCAATTAAAGATAAAGCACCCTTTATTTTAGGCGAGCAACCAGATCCCAAACTCGCACCCTTAGCTTTGCAAGTATTGTTTGTCTTTACTTGTGCTGCATTGTGGGTAGGACTTTCTAGTTCTTTGCAAGAAATTGTGAAAGAGTCTGCTATTTACTTTAGAGAGCGCTTAGTTAATTTAGGATTATTAGCTTATCTTGGTTCTAAAGTTACAATATTGTCAATTTTGGCGATTGCCCAAACTCTGTTAATAGTTACAGTGATTCTTATAGGTTTTAAATCTCCAGATCCCGAACTATTTTCCTGGTATATCGGATTAGGAATTACTACCTTTTTAACTTTATTGGCTAGTTTTAGCTTGGGTTTACTTGTATCTACAGTTGTGAAAAATAGTAGCCAAGCAAATAGTGCCCTACCATTGCTCCTTTTACCGCAAATTATCTTCTCTGGAGTTTTATTTAAAACCCAAGGAATTGTGAATAAATTATTATCCTGGCTGATGTTAAGTCGTTGGTCAGTAGGAGCTTATGGCAGTTTGCTCAATGTTAATAGCTTTGTCCCAGAACCAACTAGATTACTAGACGGTAGTGCAATTCCTCAACCATTTGAACCCACATCAGTTTATGAGGCTACATGGAGAAATTTAAATTTGAATTGGGGGCTTTTACTGTTGCATACAGTTATTTATTTACTGATTACTTTTTGGTTACAAAAGCGTAAGGATATTTTTTAGATAGATATATAGAAACGATGAGGCGAAGATCGCGAGACGGTTAGCAATAGACAATCTATGCAGTGCTTGACCAACACTGTCAGATAATTCGCTACTACACAAACAAGTTTCACATTAAGAGCGAGATCTGAAATTACAAAAATAAATTAGGGAAAACTAAAACTATATATTTAGTTTTTCCCATACCCTATGACAACTAACGATTATGAAACGTCAAATCCCTTAGACTGGCAAGAATGTCGCAAACAGCTACAGCTTTTCGCCCAGTATCAAAAAATCTTGGCGAGAATCCTAGCAAAAATTCGGGCATCTGTAAACTTAGAATCTCTGTGTTCGACTTCTTGCCAAGATATTTGTCGGCAATTGAAAATTGAACGGGTTGCAATCTATCGTTTCAATGCTGACTGGAGTGGTAGTTTCATCAGTCGTTTTGGCTTTGCAGAATCTCCCTGGAATACACTGACCGCCTTTGGAGAGGACTTGGTGTGGCAAGATTCCCACTTGCAAGAAACTCAGGGAGGAAGATATCGCAAAAGTGAGACTTTTGCCGTCAGTGATATTTATGAGGTAGGCCATGCTCGTTGTCATATTGAGGTTTTAGAACAGTTTCAGATTCGGGCGTATGCGATCGCACCTATTTTCGTGGGAGCAAAACTGTGGGGTTTGCTTGCAGCTTATCAACACTCTGCACCTCGCCAATGGTATACAGACGAAGTTGAATTTTTAGTACAAGCTGCCACTACTCTCGGTGTAGCAATGCAGCAAGCAGAAATTCTGGGGACTTCCAAACAACGCACAGCAGAATTACAAGATGCAATTGCCCGGCAGCGTACTTTAATGGAAGTGGTAGGGAATATTCGCTCGTCCGCGAACACCGAATTTATTCTCAACACCGCCTGTCAAGAACTTTGCAAACTCCTCAAAATTGAACGGGCAGCAGTTTATCGCTTCAATGAAGACTGGGGCGGTGAATTTGTCAGCCAGTTTGGCATGGTTGAGGCACAGTGGAATCGAATCAATCCCTTTGGCAAAAATCTGGTTTGGGAAGATTCTTACCTGCAAGAAACCAAAGGTGGGCGTTACCGCCATAACGAGACGTTTGCCGTTAATGACATTTATCAAGCAGGGCACTCACGTTGTCACATCGATATTTTAGAGCAATTCAAGATTCGGGCTTACGCTTTAGCGCCGATCTTCATCGGCCCTAAACTCTGGGGACTAATAGCAGCTTATCAACACTCCGAACCGCGCCAATGGGCAGATTACGAAGTTGAGTTTCTCGGACAGGTAGGGGCACAATTGGGGGTAGCGATTCAGCAAGCCGAGAATTTGGCTCAGTCGAAACAACAGGCCATTGCCCTGCAAGATGCGATCGCACGGCAACGGGCACTAACAGAAGTAGTCGGGAAAATTCGCTCGTCCTTAGACATCGATTTAATTCTCAAAACAACTTGCCAAGAAGTTTGTCAACTGCTGCGAGTTGAGCGAGTAGCGGTTTATCACTTTAATCCAGACTGGAGTGGCGAATTTGTCAGTCATTTTGGCATGGTTGAAGCACAGTGGGACAGCATCAATCCATTTGGGAAAAATTTAGTTTGGGAAGATACCCATCTCCAAGAAACTAAAGGCGGACGCTATCGCCACAACGAAAATTTTGCGATCGGCGATATCTACCAAGCTGGACATTCACGCTGTCACCTCGATATTTTGGAGCAATTCAAGATTCGCGCCTACGTATTGACCCCAATTTTTGTCGGGCGGAAATTGTGGGGATTGCTAGCTGCTTATCAACATTCTGCACCGCGTCAGTGGGAGAGTGTGGAAGTAGAATTTTTGGGACAAGTTGCTAGCCAACTCGGAGTAGCGCTGCAAAGTTCGCAAATGATGACTCAAGTCCAAACTCGCGCCAACGAACTGCACAAATCAGCAGAACAACGCCGGATTTTATTTGATTTGGTCGTCAAAATTCGCGAATCTTTGGATTTGGAGACAATTTTTCAGACTACAGTACACGAAGTGCGGCGATCGCTCACAGGCGATCGCGTCGGTATTTTCCGTTTTGACCCTGATGTTGGTTTTTGCAGTGGGGAATTTATCGCTGAAGATGTGTTACCTCAATTTGAGTCTGCCCTTGCTGTTAAAGTACAAGACTATTGCTTCGGCGACCATTTTGCACCCCAATGTCGCCAAGGGCAAGTACAAGTAATTTCTGATATCAACAGCATTGGCTCCAAAGTGCCTCATCTTGATGTGATTGAGCGATTCCAAGTCAAAGCACAAGTTATTGTCCCGCTGATGGAAGGCGATGATTTATGGGGATTGTTATGCATTCACCAATGTACTCATCCCCGGAATTGGGAAGAGACTGAATTAGAATTTGTCTCCCAAGTAGCAGCTCAACTCAGTGTCGCTTTACGTCAAGCTAACTTATTCCAACAATCGAGTTTGCTCGGTCAAACCCGTGCAGAAGCAAATCAACTCGCACAGGCACTTAATGAGTTACGCACTGCGCAAATGCAAATTATCCACGCAGAAAAAATGGCTAGTTTGGGGCAATTAGTAGCAGGGGTTGCCCATGAAATTAATAACCCCATTAATTTTATCTACGGCAACTTAGAACACGCCCACCAATACACAAAAGATTTACTTCGTTGTCTGGAGCTTTACCGACATCATTATCCCGATACGGTACCGGAGATCCAAGAGTTTTTCAAGAAAGCCGAAATCGACTTTTTAATTGAAGACCTACCGAAATTATTCCAATCTATGCAGATTGGTAGCGAGCGCATTTGCGAAATTGTCGCTTCTTTACGTAACTTCTCTCGCCTAGATGAAGCCGAATTAAAAGTAGCAAATATTCACGAAGGAATTGACAGTACATTGATGATTTTGCAACATCGCTTGAAGCCTTCATCTGATGGCCCTAGCATTAATGTGAGCAAAGACTACGATTCCTTACCGCTAATAGAATGCTATCCCGGTCAGTTGAATCAAGTATTTATGAATTTGCTATCTAATGCCATTGATGCATTAGACGAGCGAAACGCACGCACATCTCCTGAATTAATTGCAGCAAATCCGAGCGAAATCATAATTTCTACCTCTGCGATCGATGATGGCTGGATTGCAATTCGGATTGCTGACAACGGACTTGGTATGGATGAAAAAGTACTATCTCGGCTGTTCGATCCATTTTTTACCACCAAGGTTGTTGGTCAAGGCACGGGTTTAGGACTTTCTATTAGCTATCAAATCGTGACTGATAAACATAACGGTAAAATCTACTGCCAATCTGACCTCGGTAAAGGCACAGAGTTTGTCATTGAACTGCCAATTCATCAAGCCACAACTAAAAAATCTGTAACAAAAGTCTAAGTTACAAATTAAAAATTTTCTAGGAAGCAAAGCGATAATTTTTGCAGGTAAATAGTCTAAGCAAGGATGAGGTTACTGAAGAATATACAAGTCTCAATCAGGATACTGTGTCTTTAACAAACAAGCGATCGCTTTTATGAACTGCATCAAAACCAGCGATCGCCTTTAATATAATTGCTCTTTAAGGATAGGTGTAGCCATTAATTTGAACTCCACCATAAGGCCCTGGTGTAGGGCGAGGAAGAGAGATTCGAGACTGGGGTAATTGAGTAGGTTGCTGCACGCCATAATTACCATAAACTGTTGGGGTTGATGGATTGACAGCGCCTTGAGTTTGAGAAGGTGTCGAGTATGGAAAAATGTTACCGATCGCCGAGTTGACGGGTGGTGTTACTGACGTTGCTTGCACTCCATTGGAGACTGGCTGACTGTTATTGAAGTTCGTGTAAGAACTTTGATTGAGGTTTGTTGTTGGTTGAGTATAACCCGTCCCTGTATTGACGCTGGGTGGTGTCGATGTTACCCCGGTGTAGGAACTAGTCCCCGTAATATTTGTGGGGTTAGAAGTTGGACTATTTAAGTTAGAAATATTCTGATTTGGTGATGTGACTCCGGTGTAGGAACTAGTCCCCATAATATTTGTGGGGTTAGAATTTGAACTATTTAAATTAGAAATACTCTGATTTGGCGATGTGACTCCAGTGTAGGAACTAGTCCCCATAATATTTGTGGGGTTAGAATTTGGGCTATTTAAACTAGAAGAATTCTGGTTTTGCGATTTTTCGATCGCTGTTTGCAAGGGACTACTTAAAACAGAATTTTGAGTTTTATTGTTTTGATTAGCTAATCCCATTTTTTGGTTAAAAGATGTTGTTGCACTATCTGTTTCTCCTGTGGAGGTAGTTAATGATTTCACACCTAAATATGGGCTATTACTATAACCCGATCGCAATAAATTGTCTGCTTGTACAACAAAAGGATTTTTCTCCTTTAATGTAGGTACGCTATTAACTATTCCCAAACTAGGATTTGATTTGGCAACATCTGTAACAGACGATTGTTGATTAATTACATCATCAAATAAGCTTTGGCTATTCTTAGCTTTGGAATTTTCTTCAGGATTATTTAATCCTGTCATCAGAGTTGCTTGCTCAAAGTCTTTAATCAGGACTGGTAAGTTATCAATATCTGCAACCGCAGCTCGATCTTCAGCTGATAGAGATGATTCAGCAACCTTGGGTGCAGCAGTTTCTTGATTCTGTTTCTGAGTAAACAGATCTGGATTTGAAAGATATTCCCACATTCCTAATCCAAGAACAGAAAACAAAATTGCTGTCACCCAAAAGCTAGGTCGCCCTAAATTACGTAACCTGGCTTTAAGATAGCGTAAGTAGGCAGGGGGATAATTGCGATTTGACATGGTTTTAGGTATAGGGAATTTACTGTGAAATGCCAACAATTTACGTAGTTTTAGGGTACTGACGCTACTAAAAATTTCGTGTTGAGAAAATATTTCAAATATACTTTCAAGTTGATTTCATCCTAACTGCTCAATCTTGATGAGTCATTAGTCAAGGGCAATTATTAGTTAAAAATTTACTTTTTGTAGTTTTGCAGCGACGGTCACTTTGGATATGATCGGGAATGGAAAGCTGGTCTAAGTTTATTGTTGTAGCTACTTTCTAGTTACTAAACTGTGCGCTGCCCACTGCGTTCTCGCACCGCATAGTACTATTTACCAGGAGACTACAGCAATGATGAAAGCTGAAGATATCATGACCAAGACCGTAGTTAGCATTCGTGGTTCAGCAACAGTTGCTGAAGCGGTGGGGCTAATGAAGGAAAAAGGATTGCGGGCGCTGGTTGTGGATCGTCGCTACGAGCATGATGCCTATGGCATGGTGACAGAAACGGATATTGTCTATAAAGTAACTGCCTATGGTAAAGACCCAAAGCAAGTGCGGGTTTACGAAATTATGAGCAAGCCTTGCATTGTCGTCAATCCTGAGTTGAGTGTGGAATATGTGGCACGGTTATTTGCTAATACTGGTATCCGAAGGGCACCTGTGATTCAAGGTAAACTGTTGGGCATCATCTCAATTACCGACATTTTGACAAAAAGCGACTTTGTGGAAGCGCCAAAAGCCCTGGTGTTGGAAGAGAGAATTCAAAAAGCGATCGCAGATGCTCGTAGTATTTGTACCGAGCAAGGTGCCTATTCCAAAGCCTGCGCCGCCGCTTGGGATGAAGTTGAAGAACTACAAGCAGAAGCGGCTCATCAAAAAGCGGAAGGTATGGAGTCAGCCAAACACTCTTTTGAAGAATACTGTAAAGACAACCCAGAAGCCCCGGAATGTCGGCAGTATAGTTCTTGAGGGTTGAGGGGAAGAGGCAGAGGGGCAGAGGGAGTGTGGGGAGTGTGGGAAGTGTGGGGAGTGTGGGGAGAAAGGGGACAAGGGGGAAATAACTAATAACTATTGCTTTTTGACTGTTGACTCTTGACCCTTGACAAATGACAAATCTCCAATGCCCCATGCCCATTTCCTATCGTTGAGCAACTCGGAACAATAAAAATAAGCCTGTTCCCAACCCGATAAAGTTAGGCAACCAAGCGCCCATAAACGGAGATAGCACATTTGCCTGTGCTAAGGCTCCAGTAATAAAGCTGAGAAAGTAATACGAGAAAATGACGATGACGCTAATACCAAAGCTTGTACCGCGCCCACTACGCTGGGGTACGCTGCCCATAGCTGCACCTACCAAACCAAACACGACACAGACAAAAGGTAAGGCGATTTTTTGTTGAATCCGGACTTCAAGTTTACGAATTTTTTGGCGATCGCCACCGAGTTTTTCTACTGCTAGCTGTTCTAATGCTTCGGAAATGTTCATCTCGCCGTAGTCTCGGCTTTTTTCTGCCAAACTCAACGGTGTGCGGGGAAGCCGCAGTTGTTGGTGTTCAAACCGCAGAATGTTGCGATAAGAGCGATCGGGAGCTACTAAATAAATTGTGCCGTTATAAAAATCCCAAACATTTTGCGATCCGTTCCATTGGCCTGATTCTGCGACCACAATTTGATTTAGACCTTCTTCCGAACGATCGATAACTGTTAAACCACTCATCCGTTTACCGTCGAATTGATCGGCGTAAAATAAGCGTGTCAATATCCTATTTGTCGTTCCATCAGGCGCTTTTGTCTCGCGATATTCCGGGTAAAAAATATTTTGCTGTTTTAAAATTGGTTTGTCTGACTTTAAGGCATTGTTTAAAGTCATATTTGCTTGATAACTGGCTGCTGGCGCTATATGCTCGTTAAACACAAACGTCAGCCCTGTCACCACCAAACTTAACATCACCGCAGTTAGCACCATCCGATAAACACTCACCCCACAGCCACGCAGGGCAATCAGTTCGCTCTGGCTCGAAAGCCTACTGTAGGTCATCAAAGTAGCCAACAGAGTGGACATCGGAAAAGCTAAAACAATGAAAGTTGGCAGTTTTAATAAAAAAACTTGAAGGGCGATGTCTACAGGTAGCCCAGATTCTACGATTTTTCTTACTAAGTCAAATACAGCATCAATTGTCACTCCAATTGATGAAAAAGCTCCCACCCCAAATAAAAATGGCGGTAGCAATTCGCTGGTAAGGTAGCGATCCATGATCGTAAAAGGCATCAGCGAATTGATAGTGTAATAAGATGTGAGCTTCTTTGTAATCATACGCAAATTAAAAAAGTAAATATCTAGAACCCAGACACAGCTTAGGATTTATCTTGAATTTAATATTAAAAATAACTTCCCATTAGCCGATAAATTAGATTGAAAACTCTGGATTAATACGTAAGAATAAAGGCTCAACAATCTTCTGGGAAATTATTGCTCCATCGCTATTTTTTTAGACTTGAAAATTATCGCCCAAATAATATTGCCGCACCAACGGATTATTATAAAGTTCGTTGGCATTACCAAAAGCGAGAATTTGTCCCTCGCGCATGATGTAAGCGCGATCGGTAATGGCCAGAGTTTCGCGGACATTGTGATCTGTTATTAAGATACCCATACCGCGATCGCGAAGTCGCGCTACAATTTGCTGAATCTCTGAAACCGCTATGGGATCGACTCCCGCAAATGGTTCATCCAAAAGCAAAAATTTCGGCCCTTCTCTACCAGCAGCCAAGGCTCTGGCTAATTCCGTCCGGCGTCGTTCGCCCCCAGAAAGTTGAATTCCTTTACTGTTAGCCACTTTTTCCAAACGAAACTCCCGCAGTAAATTCTGCATTCGCCCTGACCATTCCCACTGTGGTACATGAGTTTGCTCTAGTACTAAGAGTATGTTATCGCGTACCGAAAGCTGGCGGAAAACACTTGGTTCTTGGGCTAGGTAGCCAATGCCTAATCTTGCTCGCCTATGCATTGGCATTCCAGTAATATCGAGACCATCTAGCCAGACTTTTCCCTGATTCGGTTTTTCTAAACCTGTGGCAATATAAAAGGTCGTGGTTTTACCTGCGCCATTCGGCCCTAGTAAACCAACGACTTCTCCTTGGGCAACAGAAAGGTTAACACGATTAACAATCTGCCGCTTGCCGTAAGATTTGTGAATATTTTCCAGGATAATTTTCACGCTAGAGACGCCCTTTCTCTGTAACTGCTGCTAATTAGAACGTTTGAGAGGTGGTGTCTTTGGGGCAGGTTTTACAGACTGACCGCCAAGTTCTGCGTCTTGTACCATGTAGATAGACTCTACCTGCCGATTAGATTGGGGTAAGGCCACAAATCTGCCTTCATCGATCAGATAAGTTACCTTCTCCGCCCGAATACTATTGCCACCCTGTTGCAAAATATAGACATTACCACTGAAATCAATTCGGCGTTCTTTGCTAAAGTATTGTGCTTGCGCCGCAGTTGCTTGAATTTGGCGCGCAGGATATGACATTTGGACATTGCCGCGAGCAGTTACTACTTGGCTTTTGGCATCATATTCTTGGACATCAGAGCGTATAGTCAAAGGGCGATTTCCCCCTGCTGTTTGTGCAGTCACAGTTTTGACTTGCAAAGGAAAAACCATTGCGCCCAAAAGTGTAGCTGGTAACACCAAGGCTAAGGCAAAGCGACGTATTTGCGCTCTGGGCAGTCGATCGGGGGGCATCATAAGAATTTACAATTTAGAATTTCAGCTTGTATTTTAATTATCTCAACTACTTTCTCCAAAGGCGAAAAATCCCATCTGGACTAATCTCGGATAATTACTGACGCTATTGACGCTTACCCCAAGCTTAAGGTTTCGCGCGAATTTATTTTTCCTTTACATTGAACCCAAAACCACACCCCAGAAGTAATCTTCAAATGGAGCTTTACCCAAGTCGATGTGATATTTATTCGCCCAAGAGTACACATCCATACTGAAACGTCCCGTATCTTTTGACCACAATAAACCTTTTTGGATAGAGATATTCCCTAGTATGGTTATCCAATGGTTGGGGTAAGGCAAAAAAGGCTGATTATCATTGCCAAGTAAACCTTGGGCTGTGACTAATGCAAAAGCTACACCACCAGAAGCAATTACTTGGGCAGATGTATTCAAAGCTTCAGTTTCACCGTATATATATGTATGGATGTAGTTGACTTGGCGGTAGCCTAAGACTTCACCCACCCAGCCTTTCATTTCCCAAGATTTGGTCATTCCAGCCAAATTGCGAAGAATATCGGGTGCATCTGGTTCAACAGGGAAAATAAGATTTTCTGATTCTCGTAATGTTGCCAAAACCATCCAATCGGCTTGAGTCATCCGCAGTCTACCTTGACTGCGCCGCAGTCTCTCGGTTGCTTGAATGCGTCTAGTTTGTCCTGCAAAACTCCCAGTTTCAAACAAACTGCGGCAAATTTGCACATATCTGAGTGGTTGTTTGCGAATTAGTTCAAACAAAATTGATGCTGGCCCGCAAAATGGTTGTCCCCCCTGATTAACTTGAAATGGATCGTTAAGACGGATTTTCATCTCCGCCAGCACTTGCTTTTTATCTAAATTAGCCCAGACACTAGGGCTTGTGGATTTCTCAAACTCGGCTAGCGCAGCAATAATAGACGAATCTAAGGGTTGGGAAGTCATGATATTTGCTAAAAAATAGATATGGGCTAGTAATTTTTACTCTGTAATTTTTCAACCCACAAGTATGTAGTACCTCCCAGATGATATTTAATTTTTTGCAAAACGATCGTTATCCTTTAGTGAGATAGCTATGCAAAAATCCATCCCAGTTGCTGAGAAAACAAATTCATGCTGTGGGAAACTATCGATCGGTGGATTGAGGAAGAGAGCGATCGCTTAAAATCTCTACCCCAAGAAGTAAACCATGAGTTTGGCGATCGCATTTTCTCAATATTGGAATGCTGAGATTCTCCTAGGTTCCAGCATATTTACTACAAATATCATTGAGCTTAACCAATTTGCTCAATTTTTCTTAGTAGAAACCACAGCTTGATTTCTCATTCGATCTAAACAGTAATTACTAAAAATTAAATTTTGAGCAGTTACTTAATAAAGTCAACAGTAGACTTACAGGTTAATAAAAAAGTTCAAATAAATAGGAAAATTAATCTAAGTTAAATAAAAATTCAATAAAAATATCGCTTGAGTAAAGCAATATCCTATTTATCTTCATAGGATGAGGATTGATGAATAGGATGAAAATGCAAAGTATGAAATCAAAAAACTATTTTTGGGGTTGGATAGCAGCTCCTATGGTTGTAACTCTAGCGGGAGGTTTCTTTCAAACAGTCAATGCAGCGCAATTAGGAGTTGCTTCTAATTACAATGTATTTGCTTTAGGAAATGTATCTCAGCAATACACAGATATTGAAGGCAAACTAGCTGCTGGTGGTAATGTAAATTTTGTTGGCGGCATCGGCAATAAACTTGCTAATAATAGCGGCAATGTAGTGGTAGCTGGACAGAACTTAACTTTAAGCAATGGTCAAGTGTACCACGGTAATGCTGTTTATGGAGGAACTGCCAATGTTGCCAGTAATGTAGGATTCCCCAATGGCAGTCTCAGCAAGGGAAATCCGATTGATTTTAACGCTGCTGGGGCAGAATTGCGATCGCTATCTCAATATTTGGCAGGCTTGACTCCGACAGGAAATACAACCGTTCAATCTTGGGGTGGTATTAACCTGAACGGTAGTAGTACTGCTTTCAATGTGTTTAATCTTTCTGGAGCAGATGTTTCTAAGACAAATTATTTTGAAATTAAAGGCGACACGAATTCAACTGTTGTTGTTAATATCAGCGGCACGAATGTTTCACTGCAAAATTTTGGGTTTAATATCATCGGCACAAACAAGCAAAAAGTTATTTACAACTTTTATGAAGCCACAAACTTAACTGCTAGTGGAATTAGTATCGAAGGTAGCATTCTTGCTCCTTTGGCTAATTTCAATTTCAATAATGGTCAAGTTAACGGTAACGTAGTCGTAGCTTCTTTAACTGGCAATGGAGAATCTCACAACTACTTGTTTAATGGCAATTTACCAGATGTACCAAAAACTAGTCATTCTCAACCTACGGAAGTTCCTGAACCCACACCTTTAATAGGATTAGGATTAATCGCTACGTTATTGAGTTTATCTTTGGGCAAACGCCAGCCTGTTAAATCAATCTAAGTAGCAGTTAGTTTCATTATTTCTCTTAGGTAAATCACCTTTTAATCAGGGCTAAAGCCCTGATTAATGAAACAAACCAATATTAAGTAGGATATTTTGGCCGATCGCTTACTTAAGCTGTTATCTACATAAGATTTCGATCAAACCATAGCGAAGCTCGATTCTGTATCGACTTCTGGTTCATAACCATTAGCTAATTGTTCAATTGCTCGATCGATCAAATCTAAACCTTGATTAACAGTTTCTACTACACTTAACTGTCCGCGCAAATCAGCAGCACCGACAAAGCCTTTAGCGTACCAAGTCATGTGCTTGCGGGCTTGACGAACACCGCGATCGCCTTTATATTCCCACAAAGCCTGTAAATGTTCGCGCGCGCATTCCAAGCGTTGAATTGGCGTTGGTGGTGGTAACAGTTCCCCAGTTTTCAAGAAGTAATCAACTTCTCCTACCAAAAACGGATAACCTAAAGTCCCACGAGAACACATAACACCGTCAGCACCAGTTTGTTCTAAGCATTTCACCGCCGCTTCAACTGAGAAAATATCCCCATTACCAATGACTGGGATAGAAAGTACTTCTTTGACACGAGCAATCCATTCCCAGCGAGCATGACCATTGTACCCTTGGGCACGGGTGCGTCCATGCACCGTGATCATTTTTGCGCCTGCGTCTTCCATGCGCTTGGCAAAATCGAGAATTGTAATTTCTTTATCGTTCCAGCCAATGCGAGTTTTTACTGTTACTGGTACATCAACAGCTTTCACTACTTCCCGAATAATTGCTTCGGCAACTTCTGGTTGACGTAACAGTGAAGAACCACCGCCATTCTTGGTAATTTTATTTACTGGACAACCCATATTAATATCAACAGTATCCGCACCTTCGGCAACTGCTTTTACTGCTGCTTCTGCTAAGAAATCTGGACGACAATCAAATAACTGGATACTAATTGGTCGTTCGTTAGGGTCTACCTCCATGATTTTGGGTAACTCTTTGACATAGTGCAACCCCGTAGCATTCACCATTTCTGTATACATCATTGAATCTGGTGCATAGCGACGTACCAAACGGCGAAACACCAGATCCGTCACCCCAGATAAAGGCGACTGTAAAACCCGGCTGTTGACTTCAAAAGATCCAATTTTTAGGGGTTGAGAGAGTCTAGCTTTCAGGCTAGGAGATAGAGTCAGCATACAAACAATTCAAAATGCAAAATTAATGATATTTCTTAAATCTTGTAATTGAAGCGATAAGCCTTCGGTATAGCTTCGCTTACCGCCAAATATAATTTTCGGACAATCAAACTTGGCCCTGGTATGGGAATAATTCCCACTTGCTGCATCAAGCTTAACAAGTCACTTTGACCCCAGTGTTCCACGAGTTTACCATCTACGATGCGATCGATATGAAAAAATGGGATGGTGATTTGCTTGCCTGTGGGAGGAATACCTTGTAATTCTCCGCGATGAGTACCGCTAAAAGTGCCGCGCGTCACAACTTTATCGGCTTCGGCAATGACATCTTCAAATTGGTGCATCCCATCAGGAAAAGCAGAACGAAAAGTCATCAGTACAGACTGCACGAATGCTTCACGATTCAGCGGTTCGCTAGCACCTGGTATGTGAGCAACAAAATTTGCTGCAAGCAACTCCTGCACTGCTTCTAAATTACCTCGATCGAAGGAGTTGTACATTTGCAATACAATTGCCTTATTTTGTGCATCTGGCATATACATCCCGGACTAGCCTTCAATAATTCAAACCGAAAATATTTTCAATCTCCTCTCAGTTGCGCAGCTTGTTCAACTTGTGCAATTTCCAAATCCAAGACTTGTGCTATCTGTTCTACTGTCAAACCTAAAGCTAACAGTCGAGTTACAGCTTCTAATTTTGCTTCCAAGCGTCCTTCTTGCTTGCCTTCTTTCAAGCCTTCTTGCTTGCCTTCTTGTTTAGCTTCTTGATAAACTCTTGTCTGCTTCAACTCACTTAAACCAAACATACTTTCTATTTCCTCTCGACTCATAGTGGGAAACTTATAAACCAAGATTGTCTCTATCAATTCTAATAACTGCCGTTGTTTTACTTCTGGATTAATTTCTTGTTGGCTTCTGTTAATTAACTCCCTGGCAGTAATAATTGCTGTATCTTCATTTTCAACGATTAATTTAATGGTAGCAATGCCAACTGGTAACGATGCTATTTCACCTAATTCATCAAGATAAATCCGAGTAACGCGCTGACTAGCGAACAATTCACTGTAATTATTGATATCTGATATATCTAGACTGCGCGTAGGATAAATTACTACTCCTTGCCAGGAATTCTTTGGTTGATTTTGACGCAGGTATAAAAAAATTTCTGAAAATAAGCGTGAATAAATTTCTGTGTCGGGTTGAAACTGGACTTCGACAAAGTAAATTGGGTTGTTTTCTCCTTGCGTGGGCAGAAACACACCATCTATGCGAAAAGCAGTTTGCTTAATTTCGATAGAGGAGAATTGGTAAGTATCTGCTGTTTGGGATGGGTTCCCAATCAATTCAAAAAATATCTCCGGAAATTCTTGAAAAAGACGGTAAAAAATGCTGTCAGTTTTCACACTCGATGCAGTGCTTAAATTTGCGCTTCTGCGATTTTACTGCGTTGAGGATAACTGGAGTCAACTCGCAAACGGCGATCGCTTCCTTAATTTTTGCTACTAAAACCAATGGCTTTGCCAATCCTGACAATCGACAAAGCCATCTTGATTTGTCTAAATCTTAAACCAGCGTGTAAACCTTAGCTTCCCAAGGGAAGATACCTTCTCTACCCACCCATTCTGATGGCACTATTCTCTCCTGAGTGATTTCTTTCCATTGCTTGCCATCTGGAGTTGCAGGCCAGTTGGGAACTCTGTACTCAGAACCCCAAGGTGTGCCGTAGTCAGAGAAATTTGCTACAACTACTACTAAATTATCAGCTTGATTGCCACGCTGCCAAACTAGAACTCGTTTGCCGTCACTGAAGTCACTATGAAGAAACTCGGTATCATTCACGGCTAAAGCATCAGAAGTTTTGCGGAAGCGAACTAACCGAGCAACATATTGGAAGATGCGTTGTCGCCAATCGTCTTTCACGCGGCTGTAGTTTACTGGATCTATCTGTTTGTGATTGCCATGTTCGTCAGTAAGTCCTAAATCCTGTTGATCGGCAAATTCGTCACCAGCGAGAATCATGGGAATTCCGACAGCAGTTAGCAAGCAGACAAAAGCCAGCTTAATCCGCGGTTCAGTATGATTAATGCCATTACTAACTAAGTAGTTGAAGAAGCGTTCGTTACCATAGCCGCCAACATCATGGGAAGTCAGGTAATTTACTGCTTGGGAACCATCTGTAAAGCCTAAGTTACGACAATCAATGAGTTTGCGGACACTCCATTCAAAGCTAGGTTCATCCCAAGCATTCTTACCTAAAATTACCTGGCGAATGATTTGCTTGAATTTTTCGTTCCACAGTCCATCTAACCGATTTTGATGCACTAGAGACAAGGGTACGCTTAACTCTTCTCCAACTACCAAAAAGCGATCGCCTGTTCCTCCCCTTTTATCCCATAAGGTGCGGGCAAAGTCTTTGAATTCTTGCAAAAAGTCGTAGTTAGCAACATTATTTACACTATCCAGCCGCAAACCATCCACCCGATAGTATTCTAACCAGTGGGCTATATGGGCTTTCAAGTATTCACGGGCTGGAACTAACGATGATTTTTGCCCGGTAATTGGGTGATAACCTTCTACCCAATAATTGTACTTAAATAAATCTCCACCAAACCCGTCTCTATTACCTTGTTCGGGATCTCCGCTACCCCATTTGAGGTAAAAATCTAAAAAATTAACGTTATGGTAAGGATTATTACGTGAAAATGCCATCACCACGTCAATAAAAAAGCGCAAACCACGCTGATGGCAAACTTTGATGAGATTAGCTAAATCACTAGAAGCAGTCGGTGCTGATTGATCGTTGGGGCGTCCTAAATCAAAATCCGGTGCAAAATAATTTGCTGTTCCATAACCCCACTCTAGATTATCATCACTATCTTCTGGTGGTAAGAGTTCTAGTGCATTGACTCCCAATTCCACAAGATGCGCGCGGTTATTTAAAGTACGGACTGTGCGAAAGTTAGGAGCAGTTGCTTGTGGGATCAACAAAGCCAGGATATCGCGAAATGTACCGTTTCCTTCTTCAATCGTTCCTTTTGAGCTAATCCTCGTCCAGCGGGTAGGTAATTCATAGATTACCAAGCGATTATTGGTTGGTAGGTTATCCAAAGAGGTATCGCCTTCCCAATTCACCGTTTGGCCTTCGGGATCGCAAGGAATCAGTGTCCCATTTTGATATAGCACCACGCTTGCGGGATCGAAACTCGCAACTCCTCCAGGTTCTGATGGTGTGGGTGCAGATTTCCGTCGGTCTACAGTTGTGGCTGTCGGATCTGTGCAGTAAAGAATTTGGTTAACATTAGCGGGATCGTAAGGATCTGTGTTGCGAACTTTAAACCAGTAAAAGTAGACTTGTCCTTCTTTGAGACCGCACTCTTGCGCTGAGACTTCCCACAATTCAGGGAATTCGGGAGACTGATGAAGCGGAAATTCTCCTAATTTATTTATTTGACTGGGATCTTCGGGATTGCTGCTGCCAATGTAGAGTGTGGGGGTTGTTGCTAAATAATTGGGACGCCACAAGACAAAGTGAGTCTTTTTGCGGCTCAATAAATCGATAACCATTGCAGAAACCTCTGATTGATAAAAGTTAGCTAAAGGATGAAATGTGAACTATGAGCTTATAAGTGGCGAAATATTCATCCTTCCACCTTTTTTGGTCAGTTATGTAGTTCTTACAACACGGTCAAGTGTTATTCCAGATAGGCTGTTAAATTGTTCCTACAAGTTTTTATTGGATAACGCGCAGCGATCGCTAATGCAACTCTGCTGTCTAGGAGCTAGCTTTAAATCTAGTCCATAACAGAATTTAGCAGTAAAAATACTGAAGCACAAGCCAGGCTTGTACAGTGTTTCAAATTTTTTGGATTCACTAAGTATAGTCTTTGGTTATACCAAATTAGCTATGAAGATACATATATTTTCGGAACCATTGTCTCGCAACAGTTTTGCTCAGTAATGCCTGCTTTTAATTCTTTTATCAAAAATAAAGAAATGTTTAAGTACAAGTGCTTATCACACCTAGGAGAGAAGTAATAGCGCTTTTAGCTTTGTAAAACTTTATTTGTGTTCCTTGTTCCTATCCAGCTAGACCATGCAATACAATTTTTATCTATCTAATGAGGATAAAGAGCGAATATATCATACAGATCTAGTCAAATATGGAGTAAAATACGACAAAGCAGCTAAGGTAGCCAAGATTTTAGCTTCTAACAAAGAAGAAGAACAATGGACTGAAGAAGAAAGGAAATTAGTTCTAGAAGCTTGTAAGCAGTGGCTAGACAGTTATAACCGCTATAAGAATTTACAGGAATTCTTTTATTAAAAATTTACATCATTAGTAGCCTGCTTGAGTTATAAATCAACAATAGAAAAATCCAAAATAAAATCCCAATCCCTCATCTACTAAGGATTCTAATTTCCGCTTTTAAGGCATCAAGTATATTAATCTGCGTCAGAATGTAAGTAAAAAATCAGCAGTTTATTCACCTATCCCCAACCGCAGATACTCAACTTTGATACAAGCATCCATGATGACGTTCAACCCTGCATCTAGGGCTTTTTCTGCTGACTCTCGATCCGAAATACCTAATTGTGCCCACACAGTTGTGGCATTAACCGCAATTGCATCTGCGATAATTTCTGGCAGATATTCAGAACGCCGAAAGATATTCACAATATCTATTTTTTGGGGAACCTCTTGAAGCGAAGGATAGCAAGGCTGACCATCAATCTCTTTTACTAAGGGGTTGACGGGATAGACTGTGTAACCTACTTGTCTCAAAAATTGGGCAATTTGATAGCTAGTACGATTTGGTCTATCTGAGTGACCAACTACAGCGATCGCTTTAGCATTGGTTAACACTTCACGTAGGGCATTGTTATCATCTTTAAGGTTTGGCATAGTCTAGCGAATAGCGATCGCTTAACCAAAATTACACTTTTATGACAAACCAAACTCTGGGACTCGAACCAAATCTTTATAATTATTTACTTTCTGTCTCTTTGCGAGAATCAGAAATTCTAGCTCAATTGCGCCAAGAAACCGCCCAGCATCCGATGGCTAGGATGCAAATTGCGCCAGAACAAGGGCAGTTTATGGCGTTGTTGGTGCAATTAATCGGTGCTAAAAAGACTTTAGAGTTAGGAGTTTTTACAGGATACAGCACGCTGGTGGTGGCTTTAGCGTTACCTCCTGATGGCAAGGTGGTAGCCTGTGATGTCAATGAAGAGTTTACTGCGATCGCTCGGCGTTATTGGCAGCAAGCAGGGGTGGCAGATAAAATTGACCTGCATATTGCCCCAGCTTTAGAAACTTTGAATAGTTTGCTGGCCGCAGGTGAAGCTGAAACCTTTGATTTTGCGTTTATTGATGCTGACAAGAGCAACTATGATGCTTATTATGAGCGATCGCTGCAATTAGTACGTCCCGGTGGACTGATTGCGATCGATAATGTCCTCTGGTCGGGAAGAGTTGCCGATCTG
Source organism: Calothrix sp. NIES-2098 (assembly GCF_963875125.1). Taxonomy (NCBI): domain Bacteria; kingdom Bacillati; phylum Cyanobacteriota; class Cyanophyceae; order Nostocales; family Calotrichaceae; genus Calothrix; species Calothrix sp. NIES-2098. The sequence continues at coordinate 3,604,143 of NZ_CAWNKJ010000001.1, read as the reverse complement.
CAAGTGCAGGATAACAGAACCCGCAAAATTCGCACTTTTAATCAGAAGTTACATCAAGACCAGCGGATTACTCTTAGCCTCATACCCATTGCGGATGGTTTAACACTGGCTTTGAAAAACTAAAATTCTTAATTAGGAAGCATATTCCTCATTTTGAACTTTACTTAATAACTGAATAGTTATTATTATTTCGGTAGCTAAATAATTGAATCAATCTGTGTATTTATATTGGTGTAGATTAATACTCTCTAACAGATATTTAGAGGATGTAGAGTTTTGTTTAAAAGTTATTTTAAATATTTAGAAATAAATTTAAACTTCAATTAAATAAAATTTTCTCAATTTATAAAATAGAGATAAATTTGCACGGGCTAGTTTAAAATTTGAATAAATAATGAAGAGAGCAAAATCTTGTGGCAACCTTTAAACCCTTGCCACAAACAAGAAGGAAGAAATTGAAACACCAAGATAGAGAAGGTAAAATGCTTGCGCCTCAAGCATATTTATAAAGTAAAAATGAATGACTACATTTACTTTTTACCTTGTCTCTCCCTCGGCGTTTCCTACTGTGCTAGATGTACACAATATATAGTTTTTTGTTTTCGGTAAAAGTATTCTAAAGATCAGTTTTTATGTATAATACTGAACCTGAAAGTATACAACTCATACAAAAAGGTTAATTCACGCTGATTCCTGAAATTAGAGAGAAAATAAAAATTTCAATTTAACTGGGGAGCAAGCTGGTAGTGAATCAAAAAGATTTGTGGGTGGGAATTGGTTGTCAGCGAGGTACATCAACACATTTGATTGAAACGGCAATTCAGCAAGTATTTAAAGAAAATCAACTGGCGCAAAGTGCGATCGCGGGTATTGCTACCATCGACAATAAAGCCTCAGAAGTCGGTTTAGTAGAATTTTGCCAGCTATACAATTTACCGTTAACAACCTTCCCAGCAGAAATTCTTCGTCTTGTATGCGTTCCCAACCCCGCTAAAATCATCGAGCAAGCAATGGGAACTCCTAGTGTAGCGGAAGCCGCCGCTATTCTGGCAGCTGCGAATATCGAATGGCAAAACAAGACAATTCTGAACCCAAATTCGTTTAACCTCACTCCATCTGTGACTGCTGTAGGAGTAAAGTGCTTAGTCCCTAAACAAATTTTTCGTGTAGAGGAGGAACCAGGAGCAGTTACGGTAGCCGTTGCTCAAGAAGTGGAAACAAGTGCGAGTGTTATTCAACCACTCTCAGAAAATAGTTAATGACGCTAGAAACAATCGCTAGCACAATCGATCCCAACAAAGCAGGTAAGAAGCCCTTAATCTCAAAACCTGAGCCAGGAGTCAGCGCACTAGCTAACCAGAGAGTCAAAGCATTGATGACAAATGTGAATAAACCAAACGTGAGTAAGGTAATTGGAAACGCTAAAAAACGCAAAATAGGACGAATAAAGGCATTAACTAGCCCAATTACCACCGCAGCCACCATAGCCGCCACAAAGCTCTTAATCGCGAAGCCATCAACAATATTAGAGGTGATCAATAAAGCCACCGCAGTACCAAGCCAAGTTAATAAAAAGTGTTTCATAAGCAAGTTGTCATTGGTCATTTGTCATTTGTCAAGAGGAGCCTGTCACGTGCGGAGGTTCCCTCCGTTGAATGTAGACGCCCGAAGGGCGGCTTCTCGCAGAGTACTGGCGTTCCAGAGTCAAAAGGCAATAGACAAGAGTCGTTAATTATTCCTCCCCCTGCTCCCTGCTCCCTGCCCCCTGCCCTCTTCATCGCTGGCGCTGTAATCTTCCTAACAGCACCTCCCAAGTACCGCCACCAGCTACGCCATCAGCCTCCAAGCCATAGCGGCTTTGTGCAGCTTTGACGGCTGCTTCTGTTGTGGGGCCAAAGTCTCCATCTACATCACCGTCCAGAAAACCCAGCTTTTTCAAAACTTCCTGCAATTTACCTACTTCAGATCCACGGTTCCCTAAACGCAAAATCGGCAATCCTTCTGTGGTGTATTGAATACCAGGGGTACGTTCAAAACGCGGAATTTGTGGAGTTCGAGTTTGTGTAGTTCTAGTTGTCGGACGAGCATTACTAGTCTTTTGTGGCTTAGGAGTAGTAGTTTGCCTGGGCTGTGCGGGTTTTGGCTCAGGTTGAGGAACAATTCTCCTATTGTTGCCCGCTTGGGCAGGAACGATTACTGTCTGTTTTGAGTTAGTAGAGGTTGGCTTAGGTTGAGGAACTGTTGATGTCGCTATTGCTTGGTTAGGGAACAATCTTTGCCAAGTGGCGGCATCAACAATACCATCCGGTTTCAAGCCTGCTGCTTGCTTAAACTGGGAAACGGCGCTGGCGGTAGTGCTGTTATAATTACCATCCACTGCACCTGTGTAAAAGCCCAACAGTTTTAAAGCTGCCTGAAGTTCAGACACCCGTTCGCCTTGGCTACCAATAGTCAGGTTAGGACGGTTAATGCTAACTCCCGGAGTTGCTTGAGAAATTTTCTGTGGTGCTGCCATTGTCACCACAGCAGAGGCAGCAACAAACACAGGCACAGAAAAAGACAGAAGTAAGCAATTAAACTTGTTGGTGCTGAAGGATTTTAGTGAGTCTAAGTAGCTCAAGATACTTATTGATAGGCTGCCTTTCATGGTATATGCTACCGAAATCTTCTGATGCTAATAGTACAGCCGCTTGAGCCTAGAAAAAAAGCTGGTAAGTTTTTTTTACGACCAAACTAAGCAATTGCACTATTAATTGCTTCTTCTGGGCCTACTAAGGATAAGTAAGGTTCCTGTAAATATCGGCTAGCTGCTGTCATCGCATCTGCTACATTCACCGCAGCAATCAGATCTTGAAAATGTTGGTCAAATTCAATTCCTAACCCCAAAGTTTCATACCAGCCATATATTTGAGCAATTTGACCGTTAGTTTGCTTACCTAAGGCGTACTGTCCCAATATCTTGTTCTTAGCAGCCTGGAGTGCGTTGGCGTCTATCTCGGTAGTACAAAGTAAATCTACTTCTTTTTTCAACCCTTGCAGAGCAATACTGGTATTTTCTGGTGCTGTACCCATGTAAACCACAAAAGATGCAGGATACAGTCTGGTGGGATAAAATGCAGATACTTCGTAAGCTAAACCTTGCTTTTCTCGCAATTCTACAAACAAGCGGCTAGAAAGCCCATTACCCAAGTAGGTAGACAGCAATTTCAAGGCAGCATAATCAGCAGAACTGACTGCTGGCCCCAAGTAACCGAGCATGACGATAGATTGTTGTGTTTGTAGGGGCTGAAGCTGGGGTTGGGGTTGGACTTGAATTTCAGGCAGATTCAGTGTTGGCGATTTCTCAGTAGGTGGTTGCCAATCACCAAATACTTCTGCTACCAGTTTGACTGCATCCTCTGGTGTAATGCGTCCAGCAATACTAATGACCACATTATCTGGACGAAAATGAGTTTTGTGATAATCAACTAAGTCACCACGAGTTAAGCGGCTCATAGTTGTTTCATTACCTAGCACCGACATCGCGTAGGGATGATTTTGGTACATTGCTTGGCGCAGTTGGTCAAAAGCAATGGTAAACGGCTGCTCTTTTTGAGAGCGAATGTCTTGTAGCGCTAAACGCCGTTCTAGTTCGACTTGGGTTTCGGGAAATGTAGGCGATCGCAACATCAACCCTGCCAATGCTAAAATTTCCCGAAAATCTGATGTTACAGTTTTCAGCGACAGTAAATAATAATCATTGGCGGTATCTGTACTTAAACTCGCACCGACTGACTCGACTCTTTCAGCAATTTCCAAGCTAGAAAGTCCATCGCATCCTTTTGTCATGACTGCTGACAATAGATGTGCTAGTCCGGCTTGTTCCTGGTGTTCGGCACAACTTCCAGCACGGACAAAGATTCGTGCTGCAATTATATCTGCCGCCGGATTTTCTGTCGCCAATACGACAATGCCATTGCTCAATACAGTACGGTGGATCGGGGAATGAGATAGAGATGGGTTCACAGTTTGAGTCATTAGTCAAGAAATGAAGCAGTCAACAGTCAACAGTCCTTAGCTAATGACTCATGACTAACAGGGTTTAAGAATAGTAACAGCGTAATTTTGGGATGAAAGATACTGTTTAGCTAATTGTTGCAGTTCTTGGGCATCAAATGATGAAACTTGTTGAGGATATGTAACTGCTAATTCTGCTTGGGCGATCGTGTTGTAGTAGCCATAAAGCCCAGTCAGTTGATTTGGCGTTTCTGTGGAAAAAGCATACTCATTACACAGCAACCTGCGCGTGCGGGCGAGTTCATTGGGAGTGATTGGCTGATTCTGCAACTCTTCCAAGTGTGCGCGAATCAAGAACTCTACTTTCTCTAGGTGTTCGGGTTCCACCCAAGCACTAATTGTAAATAAACTCGATTCTCGCTGTAAGGCAAAATTACTACAAATACCTTGTACTAATTGCCGTTCTTCCCGCAGATCGCGGACTAAGCGTGAGGTTCTTCCTTCTGCTAATAATACTGAGAGTAAATCTAAACCATAGGCAGTGCGCAGTTCTTCTACACCTGGTGCTAGCCACGCCATCAGTAACCGCCCTTGCTCTAATCTTGGTAAATGCAGTTCTTGGCGGTGAATTCCCTGAATAACTGGATTTTGTATCTTTTGCGGCAGAGGGCATTCAGAGCGTTCGGGAAAATTGTCAAAAGCGCAATTTACCAAATCTAAGGCTGAATCTCGATCCATTCCCCCGACAATTACCACCGTCATATTTTCCGGTTGGTAATTGGCACGGTGAAAACAGCGCATCGCTTCTGGTGAGTGCTGCATTATTTCTTGCTCTGTACCCAGCACTGAGCGTCCGTAAGGATGTCCCTGATAGACGCTTTGAATTAAAGACTGAAATCCTAACCAGTCTGGGTCGTCATGATAAGAGCGAATTTCTTCTAGCACCACATCCCGTTCGCGACTAAATTCATCTTCTGGAATTGCGGCATTCAACAACAGCTCGCCCAGATGAGGTAAAGTCTCTTCTAGGTAAGAAGCAGCTGTAGTCAGGGAATAATGGGCATAATCATAACTGGTAGCCGCATTACTCACTCCACCATTATTTTCAATGTTATAATCAAATACCCCAGGTGGTAATGTTTCTGTACCTTTAAAAATCATGTGTTCCAAAAAGTGAGCCATCCCAAACCAAGGTTCAGGCTCTAGGGTTGCTCCAGCACGCACCCAAACATCCGCCACAACTACAGGGGTAGTTGGAATTTCTTGATGAATCAACGTTAAACCATTGTCTAGATGGAAAACCGAGGCTGGAAACACGCAATTAATAAGTTGTTGTGTTGTCAATTTTTGTAGCTTTAACCACAATTTAACGTAATTTTGCAATCTTAACTCTGAAACAGGCCTAATTCAGAATCAATTTATACAGAATTGGTTTTTTGGGCATTGGGCATGGGGCATTGGGGAGATGAGGGGACAAGGGAGAGAAAGAGGCAGAGGGGCAGGGGGCAGGAAGCAGGGGAGAAATAACTATTGACTATTGACAGATGACAAATGACCAAATAATTAAAGCTCCCAAAGTTGAACTTTACTTTGGGAGCTAAAAATTTTTGAGTTCACCGCGACGCCGTTTTACCTAAGTTTATGACCTGGTTAAACCAGGTGGGTATCTATTTGTCCCGTTTAAAGTTTCCGGGTACTTGCCCGGTATACTGCCACGAGAACTCTTGATTCCCTTTTCTTTAAAGACATAGATCAAAAAACTTGATGGCAGTCACCAACGTCGTAGTGCAACTAACTCATTATAGCCTTCAAAACTTGGTGTGTGCTTAATATAAAAATTTTCTCGCAAATTTACTTGGGATACCAGATAGATTCTATGGTACGAGCGATCGCAATTGCCTCATCTTGGTTTTGACGATCGAGCAAAACGGTGACGTGTCCTAGTTTACGCCCTGGACGGGATTCTGCCTTACCGTACCAGTGGATGTAAGATTGGGGAATTTCGGCTATTTGTTGGCGCTGGCTTTGGTAGTCGCTTTGAGAAGTTTCGTAACCGAGAAGGTTTACCATGACAGCACTGGGAGTCTTGAGTGCGGGATCGCCCAAAGCTAAACCGCAAACTGCTCTCAGGTGCTGTTCAAACTGGGAGGTTTCACAAGCGTCTAGGGAGAAATGTCCGGAGTTGTGGGTGCGGGGAGCAATTTCATTGACGAGGACTCTACCATCTGTGGTGAGAAATAGCTCGATGCCAAAAACTCCTACCACTTGTAGATGATTTAATAGAGTATGGGCGATCGCATCTATTTCTGCTGCTTGATTGACTGTAATCTCTGCTGGTGCGATCACTCGCCGACAAACCTGTTGTTCTTGTTGAGTTTCCACAACTGGGTATGTCACCACCTCTCCAGCTACAGAACGCGCTGCAATTACTGCCAATTCTCTTTCAAAGGGAACAAATTCCTCTATTAAATAGAGTGTATTAATACCAGCTAGCTTCTGCTCTAAACTCGCCCAATCTTTAATAATGAAAGTACCCTGTCCGTCGTAACCGTGGCGTCGCGATTTGAGAACTATGGGAAAACCTAAATGTTCAATTTTAGATTGCAGTTCTTCCGGTTGAATAGTATTATCTAGCGCAAAAAAACGGGGAACTGGTAATCCCAAAGCTTGCAAATAGCAGCGCTGGTGATATTTATCTAATAAAGGAGCTAATGCTGCTAATCTCGGACGGAAACAAACACCTCGGTTTTCTAAGACAGCTAAAGCTTCTAGGTTAACAAACTCGTTTTCAAAGGTGATTACATCGCATTTTTGAGCTAAAACCTCTGTTGCCGCAGCGTCATCAACTTGAGCAAAAACCGTTTCTTGGGCAATACTTACAGCGGGATCTTGTTTACTGGGAGTTTGTACTATTAATTCCACGCCTAACTTCTTGGCTGCATCTCCCATCATCCAGGCCAGTTGCCCGCCACCAATTATACCAACACGCTTCATTGACATCCTAAAGAATCACGAGTTTGCACACCAGTCTTAGAATTGATCCCACTGGCTTTGGCACACAGTTCTTTGATTTGAGCTTTGTCCAGAACTGCATCAGTGAAATCTGCATTGCTGATGTTCACATCAGTAAAAATTGCACGTAATAAAAGAGTTTCTTTTAAAACAGCATCGCTCAAATCAGACCCAGTTAAGTTTACCTGATCTACCATTGCATTTGTTAAATCTGCTCCATGCAAATTTGCTTGTGTTACTACCGAAGCACTCAAAACTGCTCCGCGCAAATCTGCACCTGCAAAGTTAGCCAGTTCTAGATTAGCGTTAGAGAACTCTGCTGCTTGCAAGCTTTGTCCTGAAAAATCATGTCTGCTTAACTCTGCATTACTAAATGACAGCGGATGAGTCCAGTCTGCCAGTGCAGGGGAAGTAATGAAAAATACGATCATCCCCAAAATTAATGCCAACCCTTGCCGCCAAAACATATCCGCTAGGTTATTTAGTATCTAGTCATTGCCTTTTAGCTTATCGCATTTCAGTCAGAGTCATAATTCAACAGATAAGAGTCAAAGAGCGTTGCTGATTGATGTGATAAATCTCTGGATTTGGCTCGTAGTTGCGCTACCCTACGGGAAGGCGCTACTCTACCCTACTCTTCGAGAACGCCTGACGGCGAACGGGAACGACTTCGTCGAACGAGAACGCTCCGCGAACGCGTCTATAGCGCTAAAGCGCAACTACAAACCAGTTTAACTACTTATTATCAATCCTCGTCCACTGGATCTGAGGAGATTCAACTGAAGCACCAGATTCAATAGAAATAGGAATTATCGCCTCGTTTTTCTTAGGTACTTGAACTCTCGTCCCAGGTGCTAAAAATTGACCATTGACGATGCTGTCTCTGCCAAGGGTTGTTCCTTTTGTGGTGTAACCTGTTGCCAGAGAGGGTAAGATACTCTTCCCTTTTCGGACAACTTCCTTAACAAGCATCAACTCGGCAGGAGAAACCTCTCGCGGCTCTCCAACTAAGGGCTGAGATAAGTCACTGTCTACAACACCAAGAAGGCGATTTTGGTAATTGAAGACATACCCAACTTGTTGTATTGAAGAAAGAGCCATTCCTTTTTCCTTGGCAATCCTTTTCGCTTCTTCCTCAAGCTTGAAAGACTTATCTTGTTCCTCAGCCTGAAGAAGGTTACGAATCTCTTCAAATGCTTGTTTTGGTTCGCGGTCGGCTGCAAGCTTCTGGGCTTTTTCAAGAGCTTGAGGAGATATGGACTTTCTGACAACGAGGATCTTTTTGGGCACACCTTCTACTTCAACAGCATCAAAGACTAGTTTTTCTACAATCTGTGCTTTCTCCCCTATCCAACGTTCAGATTGAAGGCGGAATTTTTCAGGATTGGCATTGGGGGGAGTTAGCCCAGCCTTTCTAACCTCTTCAGCAGTAGGGTTAGCTCCGATGAGAGTCACAACGTATTTCGTGACTTTTACTACGTTAGAAGCAGCACTAGTCTGTCTGACTCCACAAGGAGTTCCAAAGAAGTCATAGTTAAAGACTCCTCTTACACCCCATTCTGAGTATTGGTTAGAGCCGACGGTATAATCTCCGACCAGGCTGACTCCAGATGCACAAGATAAAGCCAAGGACATTCCTCCTGAAATTCTTGCGGCTTGACCCTGCGCTGTCTTTGCGAAAGAGTACAAGCGTTGAGCCGCCTCTGCCTGACCAAACACAGAAACTTTTTCTCCAATGGGACGCTGAAGCCCTCCAATGATTCCTAAGTTTCCAAAGGCAGTGCGATCGATATCATCTCCGCCAGTATTTCCAAAACCAAGGACGTTGCTATAAACCCCGACATAGCTGTTGTCACGAAGAGACTTACCAGGTGCGTTAAATACAACTCCGGTGGTCACACCTCCTACTCCAATGGCATTAGATGGAGCCGCAGGGTTGTATGTAGCCTGCCCAAAGAGGAAAGAATTTTTGGATAGGCGATGGCTAACAGTACCTTCAACTCCAGCACTGGAGAAGGTTCCGCCTCCAGCAAAAACAGAACCAGAAAAGTCCGTATTGCCCACTTCTACCCTTCTTGCACCAGCAAGTGGCATGGAGATAGGAACGAGGTTTCCAACGTCTTTGCTCTTCTTCTTCGGTGGTTCTTGAGAATTGGGATTTACTTGGGGAGTAGGTTGTGGGCTGGCTTGAGGATTGGGTTGGGGGCTACCTTGAGGATTTGGTTGAGGGCTGGCTTGTGGATTAGGTTGTGGGCTGCCTTGCGGATTTGGTTGTGAACTGGGTTGTGAACTGGGTTGTGGACTGGGTTGTGGACTGGGTTGGGGATTAGGTTGTGGACTGGGTTGGGGACTAGGCTGTGGGCTGGATTGTGGATTTGGTTCGGGGCTGGGTTGGGGACTAGGTTGTGGGCTGGATTGTGGATTTGGTTCGGGGCTGGGTTGGGGACTAGGTTGGGGACTAGGTTGTGGGCTGGGTTGGGGATTAGGCTGTGGGTTATGTTGCGGATTTGGTTGGGGATTTGGTCGGGGATTAGGCTGTGGGTTATGTTGCGGATTTGGTTGGGGATTTGGTCGGGGATTAGGCTGTGGGTTATGTTGCGGATTTGGTTGGGGATTTGGTCGGGGATTTGGTTGTGGGTTATGTTGCGGATTTGCTTGGGGATTATGTTCTGGCACACACGGTTTTGTTGCTAGTGCAGATTTCGTCAGCAAGATTAACAGTAGTCCAGATACTGCAACAGAAGCCTTATAAATCATTTGATTTTCTCCTCACTTGTGTAGTTTCAAACTCTTCGTTCCAAAGGCTTAGGAAGCCAATAAGCATCAGCAACAATCGCCGCAACTAATGCAGAGCGATCGCCTATCATGACAACAAATAGTTAGACAGCACATAAGCTATTGATTGGGTATCCAAATTTCTGCTTAAGTACTTACGCATATAAGCAGTGCAACTTTCCGACGTGAACTGCTGAAACAGCGATCGCCAGATGTTATTAGGAAGCCAATAAGGGACAAGTTTTCCCTTGCAAACAGCAATATCTGCATTGGTCGTGTATGCCAAAAATACAAAGCTTTAGCTTTCTATTTTTTGTCGCTTAACTACCATTAACGATGGCAAAATTGATTGCTAAATGAATTGAAGACATATAAGCAACCTCTATACCTTGTGTACAGGTGTATTCTAGATTTCTAGACAAGTCTATTTAGTAGTTAATGACAGATCCGAACTGTTTTAATTAGGGGAATTTTTTAGATTCCGTATCAAACTTGATACTATTCCTTAAAATAAACAGTTCTATAAAACTACAAATTATTATTGTAGTTTTATTTAGGAACACAATGAAATTTTGAAAAAATGAACACCTTATCTACCAAGACTGGTGTTCAATATAAATTTTTCTACTGTCAATCAGAATACTTAAAATTTCAATCTCGTAAGTTCAGCAATTGTCATAATTACCTCACAATATCTAGATGAATTTAAGCTAATTCTTTTTTAGGCGGCTCGAAATATTCAGAAAAAGCCTGTTACTGATGATGAAGTTATATAGTCTGTATTACAAGTTTTGATAAATACTTCTAATTCAGACCGATATACTTTTTATTCATCTTGCAAACAGCTATAATCCTTACAGAATAAGACTTATGCCAAATATTGGCTTTAGCTTTTCTGTTGGCAAATAAATGCTCAAACGCTTTATATATCTACAGTAGAAAAATTAGCTCTTACTTTTTTTACTCACAGTGGCTAAAGCTATCTAAAGACTGTGAATCTTGTGTATTTTTTGGGATGCACTCAAAAACAAAATTCATCTTTGTTAGTAACAATACTGTATAAATATTCTTTTACCACATCTTTTCTAGTTTTTAGATAAGATAAACGCATATTTATCTGGCATAGATATGATTGACATAATAAAGCTTATATGCATTATCATCATGGCTGGGAAATATTAAGTTAGTTTAGGACACCTTACATGATGTCTGAAAGTTGTGGCAATTGCTAAGATTCACTACGTTGTAACCGAATTTAGGGTAGGAAATAAATGGATATGTAAAATTAGTTACATTCTTATTTTAAGATTATAAAACTAGAGATTTATATAATTTACTAAGCTGCTTCAGCTTATATAAACCTCTAGTTATATAAAAATTCAAGAGTCAGAATTCAAGATTCAGGATTCTGTATTTTAATTACTGGGTGCTGAATTTTGACAATTTTCATAAATTGTCAGAAATATTGTTCTAAAGCATGATTTATATTTAGTCGGTGCAAATATTTATTGATAAACAACAAAAACGGCAGATGCATTTTGGCATCCACTAATTTTTTCATGCCAATATTTACTGAAGTACAATAATAAATATTCGAGTAGTTTACGTACTTACTCTGTGGGATTTTGCTGGTTGTATCTGTAATAGTCGAAATTAGCTATTGGCTCCTGCTCTGCAATGTTGATTTTATGCAGTAGTCAGAGGTATTGAAAAATTAATTGATACAAGTCATAAGGGTGGCAATTAGCAATGGGCAAAGCAATAGGGATTGATTTGGGGACAACTAATTCTGTCGCCGCTTTTAAGTTGGCTGAAGTTGAAGTTGTGACGGCTAATGATAATACGCCCCCAGATAGGAAACTAACGCGATCGCTCGTTGCTTGCGAGCAAGGTAAATTCTTAATAGGAGATCAAGCTTACAACCAACTACGGGCTGACCCGGAGAACGTAATTGTTTCGATAAAACGCTTGATCGGTAGAGGTTTTAGCGATTCATCTGTACAGAAACAAAAGTCAGAATTTGGTTACAAAATTACCCCACCAAGCCAAGGAACAGATAACGGAATTGCGGTTTGGTTAGGAGGTAAAGAATATCAGCCAGAGGATATTTCTGCGGAAATCCTCAAAAAAGTTGTACAAAACGCTCAAGCTTACCGTCAAGGGATTGGTAAAACAGACGAAATTATAGACCAAGCTGTAATTACCGTCCCGGCTTACTTTAACGACAAACAACGCCAAGCTACCCGCACCGCTGCACTTAAAGCTGGACTGACTCCTTTGGAATTGCTACCGGAACCTACAGCCGCCGCCATATCTTATGGCTTTTCTCCCAAAGGAGACGATTTTAAAACGATTTTAGTATTTGATTTTGGTGGTGGGACATTTGATGCTTCATTAATTCAAGCAGCTGGCACTTCCTTTATTGAATCAGGAAAAGCTGGCGATTTATGGTTGGGAGGAGATGACATTGATTCTCGCATTATCAAGTTTGTAAAAGAGCAAGTTTCCCAACAAGAAAAAATCGCCGATCTTGATGGCTTAATTGCGAAAATGCCTCACTATCAACGAATAAGATTTAATGCTGACTTGAAGATAGCAGCAGAACGGGCAAAAGTTGAATTAAGCACTGCTACAGTATCTCAAATTGCACCTGCTACTCAATTATTAGATGAATTAGGAATTGCTATCCCCATTGAAGTGTCAATTACTCGCGAACAATTTGAAGAATTAATTGCTGATTTGGTAGACCGTTCAATTCAAATTTGTCGCCAAGCTTTAGAATATGCAGAACATCATATAGAGATGGTGGATGTCGTTCTATTAGTAGGGGGTTCTTCCCAAATTCCTCTAGTACAACGCAAAGTTAGAGAGGCTTTTGGAGTTAATAAAGTGGTAGTGCATCCCCGCCCGATGTACGCAGTAGCGGAGGGTGCAGCAATTGTTGCAGCTGGACAAACAGATAAAGTCACCACAGTCTCTCGTGATTACTATATTAAGTTACTGGATGGTCAATATAAAGTTATTAGTCAGGGTGATATTTTGCCAGTAAAGACATCTCACACTTTTAAAACAACTGCTGATGGACAGAGGTTAATTCATTTTAAATTTTTCAATCCTGATGTGGATAAAAATTATGAAAGTATTGGCGATATGTGGTTGGGATTAAACTATTACCATCCACACGGGACAGAAATTCTTGTCAATTTAGAGTTAGATGAAAAAAATGGTGATTTGAGGATGACCGCTACGTTGAAAAACGATCCTTCTGAGAGGGTAAGTTGTACCTTCTCACGAGGGCGGTCTGACGAGAAAATATATCAGGAATTAGAAGAAGCGATCGCAGAACTCAATAACCAAGAATTAACCGATTTTGGTGTGGAAGAAGCACTGAAGTTAGCATTACCAGTTGTGCAGTTAAGCAATCAAATTATCGATCCCCGGACAGGAGAAGAACGCATCGATTTACGCGATCGCGCTGGAATGAACCTGAAACAATTCCAAGTATCCATGTCTAAAGAACGGCTAGAAGCTGAGTATTTCGTGAATGAATGCGATCGCATAGTTAAACTCTGTGGATTTATGATTCCTCAGCCGCAGCAAGAAAGATTACAAAAGCTGAGTCAGAATTTAAAAGATGCGATCGATGCTAACGATCTCTCACGGATGCAGGCTTTAAATGAAGATGCAGATACAGAACTCAACAATTTATCTGATGAAGCCAAACTGATTCAAGCTTGTTTAGCTGCGATTCGCCAAGCCTATTCAGTTGCGCCTACCCAAGCCAATGCTATGTATGAAAAGCTGGCTCGGATGCTGGGTGCTATGGAAAAGAGCGATACACACGAAGCCGATCGCTTATGGCGCGAACTCCAACCAGATGTGAAGCGTTGGCTCAATGAAGAATCAACGGGCAAAACCATTGTCACAGGACTAACACGATGAATATCAAACTTAACTGTCCTGTGTGCGGTTATCAAGAAGTTGCAGGTAAAACTTGTCCTAACTGCGATACCGATTTGTCTGTGATTCGGATGCTTCAAGAATTACCCTCTTTGGATACCCTCGTACAACCAGTAAAAGTTACAACTTGGCCCATAGGAATTGCCTTGTTAATGCTGATTGTTGGTATTTGTATGGGGGCTGGGGGCAGCTTTATTATCCAACAAACACAGTTACACGCATTAACCGTCTCTTCTTCCCATTCAGTTACAAGTATTTCTATCCCAAAACCAACAATTAAAAATACTCCTGTGGTGGTGAAAAAGCCTTCAAAACCAACTACCTATACTGTCAAATCTGGAGATTATCTCAGCGCGATCGCCGAAAAATTTTGTGGAAAAGGAACTTCTTGGGAAGTAATAGTTAAAGCTAATCCTCAACTCAAAGGGCGAGAAAATTATATAGATGTCGGGGAGGTGTTCAAAATTCCCAACTGTAAGGAGCCAGTTTGATGAGCATTCTTGATAGTTTAAACACCTTTAGTAAAACTTTGTTGGGTGTAGGGATTATTGATGCTTATAAGCAAGCACCACAGACTAAAGAAGCCAAGCAAAAAGCAGAAAATTTAGTTCAAAATAAGCATTTACGGGAAGCAGTTAATATTGCTGAAAAGGCTCTTGCTGTTTGGTCTAAGAAACCGGGTTTTTGGGAACGTTTGATTCGCCAATTGTTATTAGGTAATTTATTATATAACTTTACTCAGCAATTACAACAGTGGCGTAAACAAGTTTTAGAAGTAGATAAACTCGCTGTTAAGGCTACAAACCTGCTCAAACAAGATAATAACAATCCTTTAGAAATTCAAGCAATTGAAAATGCGATCGCTGTTTATCAAAGCTGTACTCAAATTCTCCACGATGAGCGCATCTCCAGAGCAATTGACCAATGTCAAAGGGAATTACAACGCAGACAACAATTTCAGCTATTAGTTAAAAAAGCTGAATCACACGCCGAAAATAAATTTTTCAAAAATTCGATCGCTGTTTACCTGGAAGCCGCAGAACTCTACTCTACTGAAGCATTAGAACAGGCGATTAAGGCGGCTAAATCTCAAGTGCAACAAGAAGAAATTTATGAATCTGCTTTCCAAAGAGCGCAACAAGCTCAGAGTGGTGGAAGATTACACGCTGCGATCGCAATTTTACAAGCTGCTTTAACTAAATTTCCGCGCTCAGATGGAATGCAATTCCTTCAAAAAATACAGCAAACAATCAAAGGTCGAGAAGAGTTCCGTAAAGGTTTAGCAGCAGAGAAAGCGAATGACTTTAAAACAGCTGCATCTCTTTACGAAAATGCTAAATTGCTCTTACCTAACCAAATAGACTGCCAAATCAGGTTAGGAATCGTTGCGATTAAAGCAGAAAATTGGGCGATCGCATTATCTCATCTTGTAGGGTTGCCTGGAGAACAAGCTGCTTATCTGCGGGGATTTGCTCATGCGAAACAAGAAAATTTACAACAAGCTTATCGAGAGTGGCAAGGTCTATCTACTACTGCTTTAATTACTAAACAACGCGAAATCCTCAATAGTCTAGCCCAAAGAAAGCGCCTCTGCTTATTACATAATATTGAACAATCTGTCAATACTGAAAATCTAGAACAAGCTCAAACTGCAAGTGAAAAATTTATACAAAAATTTGGTTTAGATCCTTTAGTAGAGGCAAATCTCAAAGAACATATTCAGCCATGTTTAGAAACTAAATTATGGCAAGACAAAGATAAAAAAAATATTGCTAATACACTTGAAAAATCATGGATTTTACAGCCTAATATTACTACATTACATAATTGGGCAGTAGCAACTTATTATTGCGAACATAACGACTTTAACAACCTCTCTAATTTGATAATCGCTTTATCAACAGCATTGGCAAATTTAACTGAAGATCCAACGCTCAAAGATGTGGCTTGGCTGGGAAATCAACTAATTGATTTTAAATTAATATCTCTAGAGCTAAAACGCCGTCTAGAAGCTGCAATTGATAGTTACAAAGATATAAATATTCAAAACTATTTAAATTTACGGGACAAATACCGTTTGGAATTAGTAGCCCTAAAATTTATGGGCGAACCATCAAAGTGTGGGATGAAAGTCAATGATGTATTTGTCACACCTGGCTGTTATCAAAATTATATTGCTCTGTGGCAAGAAATTTTAGTTGATAAAATAGATTCTCACCAACAAATTCTCAATTCTCTATATACTGCTTGGGGATTAGCAGTAGCTGCTTGTGTAGAAGGAGATGCTCAAAGAGCGATTCAACTTAAACCCTCAAAAAAAATTAGTAATAGTAACGAAATATTTGCCCAGCAATTTGTGGCTTATCATGAAGGGTGCTATTATCTCAATCAGAAAAAATGGCGTCATGCAATTACTCCTCTTAAAGAAGCAAAGTCAGAAATTAAAAAGAATCAAGATTGGCAACAAGAAATAGACAGACTTTGTGGATTACAACGTCAAGCAATCTCAGAAATTTCCGAACATTTAGAATTTGCTCAATTTTGGTATGACATCTTAGGTAGTCAACCTGCTAGAAGTTATTTAGCTGAATACAAAGCTGAAAAAATCCGCGAACAAGTTGCTGATGAGAAGATTACCTTAGATAAAGCGTTAAAAGAACTCCGAGAAATCAAAAAAATCGATCCGGAGAATCCTGTTGTGCTTGACTTAATCGAGAGGATTGAATTTAATCAAGAAATCGAAGCGATAGAGAAATTACTCAAGAGTAACAAGTTTGCAGAAGCAGTTAAGCTTGCTAAAAAATCCCAGCATCAACAGGTACGTAATATTGTGGCTGATATTTGCCTAGAAATATTAGTTCAAGGGTTCCAAAAACGGGATTTAGGATTTGAAGATATTTACAATTTAGGGCGTTGGGCTTACGAACTCTGTCCTGAAGATGAAAATGTTCTAGAAGTTTATGAATTTACTCAAGAACTCCAAAAAATTCACGATTTGATGAAACGCGATCGCTTTGATGAAGCAATTCTTATTGCTAAATATTCAGAACACGAATCAATTCGCCACTATGTAGCAGAGTTTTTTATTCAAACTTTAATTAAAGGTCTCCAAAATAGAGATTTATCCTTTGAATTAGTTCAAAAGTTAGGGCGTTGGGCTTACGAACTTTGTCCTGATAAACCTGCTTTTCAAGAAATTTATCACAGCCTGAATATTCATTAATTAAAGGTGCGTTATGGAACATAATCCTTATGAAATTCTTGGTGTATCTCCAGCAGCATCAAAAGCTGAAATTACAAAAGCTGTAGCAGTCGCAATGAAGCGCAAGCAATATCCTGTGGATGTCATTGCTAAAGCCCAAAAAAGCTTAATGAAGCCAGAAGAACGCATCATCGCTGACTATTTGCGTCCGATATTAGCAATAATTAAACGCTTCAAATATAGCGATTTGTCAGCTTTACAACAGCCAGAACCACAACTTATGTTATTACCAGAATTTGATGGATTAGAGCAAGCGATCGCTCAAGCTATCGAACAACAGCGTTTAGAACGCGAGCCTTTAGCCATGAGCTTATCAGAATTAGTGACCGAAGGCATCACAGCTTGTAAAGAAGGTCGTTACCCTAAAGCCATTAAATATCTCGAAGATTACTGTCAAGGCTGTAAAGACCGCAACACCAAAGATTACATTCAAGCCCAAATGTGGCTGATCCAAGCCTATCAGCTAAGTGGACAGTTACAAAGAGCGATCGCTCTTTGTCAGCTTTTAAGCAACCATCCCCATCCTCAAGTGCAAACTTGGGTAAGTAAAACTTTATCTATACTTTCTAAAGAGGTTTCTCATGTCTGATTCTATTCTGAGCCAAGAGAACCGCGACTTGCTCATCCAAAAATTTAGTCACCTCCAAAAAGACAATGTTTTACTACAGCAGTCGTTGCGAGAACAACAAACTCAAGTCACAGCCAATGCTGAAGATTTATTCTTAGAACTTTTGGAAGTTGCTGATGCTTTGGAAGCTTTGCTGGAATATCTCGATAAAAATCCTGAGACTAACCAAGATATTCTCCAACGCTTACCTAGATCGGTAGGAGCAGTACAGCGTAAGTTTTTAAATATACTAAAGAAGCGCCAAGTTGTATCTATAGAATTACAAGATAGCCAACCAGATTTCAACTTGTGTCGAGTAGTCGATCGAGAAGTCCGAACCGACGTAGCAGACCAAACAATTACTAAAGTCGTTCGTCAGGGATTTCGTTTAGGAGAAAAGATTCTCCGCCCAACAGAAGTAATTACATCTAAACCTCAATAAAAATTCTCGGCTAGTGCTTGCTAGGCGATCGCTTCCTATCTACTAGATCGATAATTTTTCAAAACGGCAACAAAATCAAGAAATATTAACAAGCGATCGCTTAATCTTTCGTTACAAACTGGAGCGATCGCTAAAATACGCCCTAAAGCAGATCACTGCATACTGTAAAAGTCTTTGTCAGAGACAGTTCTTGATTTTATCGTCAGCGATCGCGACTCTATTCTTTACAATTCTTGACTTAAAAAATAGTTTTTTTAGAATATATATTTTTTTAGGTCTATTTTAGATTTCAGCCTCTATCCAGCGATTTATTTACATTAGTTTACCTACTTTGTTTCTGGTTAAGTTTATTGTATTTCGATTTAACCGGACTCAATCGGCTGTTAGTCTTGTAATTAAGTTGAGCATCGTTTAAATGTTTATTTGAATGTATTTATATATGAGTTCAAATTCTTGAGCGAGCTTTATTTAAGTGAAGAATCATCCTTAAGTTTATAGCATCGACTTTCGTAAGTATTTATATTCAGAGATCTACACAAATTCAACAAGTTACACTAGCAACCCGATGATGAATCATTACGCTATTGAATGGATTGAGGCATGGTGCCTAGAAAATGGTTGGACAGATTTATTTGTCGAACGGCGCAATAATTACTGGGCTTTTCCTCCAGGCGGTGTAATGCCTGAACCAATTCCATCTCACGTACTGAGATTGATTAAAGCTGAAAAAGGACTAACCGTTGAAGAGAGATTGTGGTCGATGTCAGCAGTTATGGGCACAGTTGTAGCTGTATTGTCTACAGTTTTGTTTAAGTGCCCTATGCCATTAGTGTTTGCTTTTGCTTTTAACGCGGTTACAGTGGCGCAATTTGAAATGGAAGATGCCTAAATTTATACCTTGGGTATCATCGATCGCCAAGCATAATCATGAAAAACTGCTCTTGACTCCACACCTGCCAAGAGCAGTTTTTTATTAATTAATAGCAAATTAAATAGATAAATAATTAATCAAGCTTTCACTCAAGCGTGTTTGTGGCTTATTTCTCAACTTAGTTTGTTATTCAGCATAACCTTGTAATATACGAAAATTAAGTTGATATTAACTCTTCCTTTGTGCAGAATTAATATCTTGCCAGTAATTTTTGGGCATCAAAGTAATACGTGACACAATTTAATAAAGATAAATCAGACTGTGAACGTTTGATTTAACAAGGGTATTATTGATAGGGCTTACCTATAATTACCCTGTTTTTGTGGTGTCATATATTTCTCTGATTTGATTCACTTACATAGTCAGGGATAAATAAGGATGTTCAAGTACGAGAATTTTGAGCGTTTGCTGCACTATCCGATCAAGCGACGCAACCTGATCGTGGGAGCAGGAGTATTTACTGGTTTGGCGATCGCTAGTCAATTTCCGCATCAACGCGCGATCGCCAACGGCAGATTTTCTGATTATCCTTTTAAGCTGGGAGTGGCATCAGGCGATCCTTATGACACCAGTGTAGTTCTATGGACTCGTCTAGCGCCCGAACCTTTAAATGGCGGTGGAATGCCACCTTTGAATGTGCCAATTCGCTGGGAAGTGTCAACTGATTCTAATATGCGGCGGATTGTTGCCAGAGGCACCGAGTTTGCAACTCCAGAACTGGCTCATTCAGTTCGGGTTGTAGTTGAAGGGCTATCACCTGATACTTGGTATTGGTATCGCTTTAATGTAGGTAACTACGCTAGCCCAGTGGGTCGGACTCGTACTACTCCATCACTGCGTAGCTACTCGAATAAATTAAAGTTTGCCTTAGCAAACTGCCAAAACTATCAGCAGGGATACTATACTGCTTACAAATACATGGCTCAGGATGACCTCGACTTAGTAGTTCATGTTGGTGACTACATTTATGAGGGAGGAATCAGTCCTATCAGTGCTACTATTCCCAGACAGCATAATAGTTCAGAAATTTTCACATTAGAAGATTACCGCAACCGTCACGCCCTCTACAAAAGTGACGCCAATCTTCAAGCGGCTCATGCAGCCTTTCCTTGGATTGTCACCTGGGATGACCATGAAGTAGAAAATAACTATGCCAACTACATCTCAGAAGTTGATAACGAACCAGATCAAGATCCAGCAGTATTTTTAAAACGGCGAGCAATTGCTTATCAGGTTTACTACGAACATATGCCACTGCGTCCTTTCTCGCGACCAGCAGGCCCGGATATGCAACTTTACCGTCGATTAAACTATGGTAAGCTGGCGACATTCCATGTTTTAGATACTCGTCAATATCGTACCGATCAACCCTGTGATGATGGTACTAAAGAGCGTTGCCCAGCAAATCTTGACCCAAATGCAACTATTACCGGGAAAGCTCAAGAGGAATGGTTATACAAAGGTTTAGATAAATCTCCTGCTAAATGGAATGTTCTGGCTCAACAGGTGATAGTGGCTCAAATTGACAGAACAGCGGGAGAAGGCAGTACCTACAGCATGGATAAGTGGGATGGATATGTGGCTTCGCGCGATCGCTTAATGCGTTTCTTGGAACAGCGCAAACCATCTAATCCTGTAGTTTTAACAGGGGATGTTCATAATAGTTGGGCAATGAATTTAAAAGCTAACTTTAACGATCCAAACTCCGCTACAGTTGGCAGTGAATTCGTTGGTACTTCAATTAGCTCTGGAGGAGATGGAAACGACACTATTCCCAGCTACATCAACAACGCTGATAACCCACACATTAAGTTCTATAACAATCGCCGCGGCTATCTCCGTTGTACTGTAACTCCCACCACTTGGAGGACAGACTATTTGGCAGTATCAAACGTCACAACTGCAACTGGTACGATTAGTAACCCGGCCTCATTCATAGTTGAAGATGGTCGTCCGGGAGTACAGCGCATCTAAGTAATTGCTTTGATTTGGGATTTTAGCGACTTTTGATATGAATTAAAGCTGCTCTTGGCGAGTGTCCGTCAAGAGCAGTTTTGATTAATTTGTATAAAATCCATGCAGACGGGCTTTGCCCGTGTAGCAGCAACTTCTTGCCTTCCAAGCTAAATTATCACTAAAAACTCGCAAATTTACGTAATTATCAACCTTGCTCTTGATTTATTTACAGTAAACTGAGCTTAAGCAAATTCCAGTATTATAAATTACCAACTTTCCACTATGGCAGACACATCAGATATTAAACTCACTATTACCTTTATTGACCAAGACTTAGATGAAGAAGAAAAAGACGAAGAAGCCGAAAGACTTCTAACTCAGATGAAAGAACTCAATGAGGTAGAAGAAGTTAACCGAGTAGCTGAACTCAACCCACCCGTGGGAAGCAAGTCAATTACAGGCTATGTTGTCGGTCAAATAATGGCTATTGTGAAGTCTGAAAGTGTCAAGCAAGTTTGGGCTTTTCTTAGCGATCGCTTAAGTAACAAACCCATTGAAATAGAATTAGAATTAACCAAACAAGGCGGAGAAAGCAAAAAAGTTAAGGTGAAAGCTAGCAGTCGCAAAGAATTAGAAGCAGCAGTTAATGCTATACAAGAGATTACAAAAGTCTAGATAGATACATGGCAAAGCTAGCATTGCTAATTGGAATTAGTGAGTATCAACCAGGGTTAAATGCTTTACCTGGCGCTGTGCAAGATGTAAAAGCAATGCAGCGAGTATTACAGCACTCAGATATGGGTGATTTTGCTGATGCTGATATTACAGTGCTGCAAAATCCCCCACGCCAGTTAATGGAAGAAGCAATAGAAACTTTGTTTTCTGGTCGTCAAAAAGATGACCTAGTGCTGTTGTATTTTTCTGGGCACGGGATTAAAGATGATAGTGGCAGACTATATTTAGCAACTAGCCAAACCCGTAAGAATCTGAAAGGCGAACTGATTAAAACTACCGCCACTGCTACCAGCCTGATACATGGGATGATGGAAAATAGCCGTTCCCGGCGACAGGTAATTATTCTTGACTGTTGCTTTAGCGGTGCTTTTGCCGAAGGGATGAAGGCGAAAGATGATAACAGCGTAGATATCAAGAATCAGCTGGGAGGAGAAGGACGGGCGGTACTGACTTCTTCTACGTCTACTCAGTATTCTTTTGAACTAGAAGGGGCAGATTTATCAGTTTACACCCGCTATATTGTAGAAGGAATTGAGAAAGGCGCAGCTGACACCGATAACGATGGCATGATTTCTGTAGATGAACTGCATGAATATGCCCGAAAAAAGGTGCAGGAAGAAGCGCCAGCAATGAAGCCAGAAATTTATGCTGTGAGGGAAGGCTTTAAAATTAAATTAGCAAAAGCTCCTGTAGACGATCCGCAATTAGAGTACCGTAAGGAAGTAGGGCGCTGTGTAAGAGATGGTAAGGTTTCGGTTATCGGTCGCCGCATTCTCAAGCGTCGTCAGAATGAATTGGATTTGCCAGATGGGGTAGCAACCCAAATTGAAAACGAAGTTTTAGAACCTTACCGCAAGTATCAAGCAAATCTAAAGGAATACGAAGAAGCGCTAATTGAGGCGGTTGAGTATGAAAGAATTCTGAGTCAGAATACAAGGGAAGAATTGAAGCGGTTACAGCAACTTTTGCAACTCAGAGATGAGGATACTGCGAACATTGAGGCGCAAGTTATTTCACTACTGTCTAGAGAGGAATATGCTCTCAGTTCAGAGAAAGGTGTAGACTATAGCAAACTGCGCGACTTGCTAGCAGCAGAGAACTGGAAAGATGCTGATTATGAAACATACATGGTAATGCTGCAAGCGGTAGGGCGTCAGAAAAATGACTACATTAGAAATGATGAACTGTTAAACTTTCCCTCTACTGATTTCCGCACAATTGACCGCCTATGGGTCAAATATAGCAATGGACGCTTTGGCTTCAGCGTTCAAAAAGAAATTTACTTGAGCATTGGCGGTAAGCCAGACGGTAAGTATGACGAAGAAACTTGGAATAAATTTGGCGATCGCGTAGGATGGAGAGTGCAAAGTAACTGGATTGATTACAATCAAGTCACTTTTAATACTAATGCTCCTAAGGGACACCTCCCTGAGATTTTTGCTGTTCGCCGAGTTCCGATCAGTGGGGTTCTTGTGGAGTTTGTCCGGGGAGAGGTGTTTAGTTCTCTTTTCTCGCATCGAGACTTGTAAAGTGTAACACTTGGAAAGTGGGATCGCTAACTTTGACAGATAGCGTAGGCGTAGCTTGTTTTAGGCATCGCCTAAGTAAAGCTTGGCATATACAGCGAGGATTGCACTCTCCAACAAACTTTGGTCATCAACATTACAACATTAAGCCTTACAGCTTGAACATTGACCCTTAAGATTACAACATTAAGCCTTAAGGCTTGAACATTAACCCTTGAGATTACAACATTAAGCCTTAAGGCTTAAACATTAACCCTTAAGATTACAACATTAAGCCTTAAGGTTTAAGCGATCGCTCTATCTCTTCAGCTTATATGAAGCTCATATAAATTATCTTGGGCATGATGGCAAGATAACTAAAGGCGATCGCAGGCAGTAATGAGGATGCGATCGCTAATCACAAATCCTAGTTATTTAATTCAAATTTTAAGTCAAAGCTCTACGTACTCTTTGTTCCAACGAAACTAGGTCTACTCCTAAATTCTGTAAAACTTTAATTCCTACTCCCCGTTCTCTGTCTCCTTCTCCTTCTTTCAGCAGACCTAAGAGAATATGTTCTGTACCAATATAATTGACACCAAGCTTCCGGGATTCTTCTACTGTTAGTTCTAACACTTGCTTGGCTCTGGGTGTATAGGGAATATCAACTGGTGTCAATCCCTTACCTCTACCAATAATTTTTTCTACTTCAATTTGAGCATTTTCTAAGTTTACCCCCACAGAATTCAGAAATTGTGCCGCAAAGCCGCTACCTTCACCAACCAGTCCTAGCAAAATCTGTTCTGTGCCAACATATTTATGTCCCAAGCGGCGAGATTCACTTTGAGCAATAGAAATAGCTGTTATCGCTTTTTGGGTAAATCTTTCAAAGCCTTTGAGGTGGAATCTGCCAAATTTCAACCCAAATAGCTTGTCAAAAATAGATTCAAAAAACCTTTCAAACATAAACCCTTCCTGTTTGGATATGTTGTCGATTGGTTCAAAAATGCGATCGCGTTTTGTTCTTCCTGTGGATAAAAAAGACAGCAAATCTTCCATCGTCTCAGCGTTTGCTGAGTACCACAAAAATTGCTTGTCTTTGCGGCTATTAACTAAACCCTCTATCCGCAGCTTTTCTAAATGGTGTGATAAAGTCGAGTTCGGAATTTTTAGCTTTTCTTGAATATCGCCTACAGTTATGCCATCGGGATAAGCCGCAAACAACAGCCTCATGATTTCTAGACGTGGCTCTGAACCCAATGCAGCAAAGATATCTGCATAGCGAGCTGTGTCTTCATTATTAAGTGTCATATTTCTAGAATAATCGAAATAAGTATTTTGTCAACAACAAGATGAAACAGCAGAAAATTGTCTCATACTAAGTTGCAGTCTGTTGTAGTGCAGCAGAATTAATGAGATTGCTTCCCTTCACTCCGTTCCGGTCGCAATGACAGATGCTATCTTTGATTGCAAGTTGGTATCGTCTGATATCAATTGTGTCTAATTGCCGATTGTCAAAACTCTCCGCGTCCCCAAGTCTTGACGTCAGGGACATGATGAACAGTAGATTGTGAATTTTATAGATTACCCTGATGAGTTTAAATAAGATGCTTTGTCTGTGGAAATGTTAAACCTTGCCACTACCAATGAGATACAGCAACGCCATTCGCACGGCGACACCACTAGTAACTTGTGCTTGAATGAGACTAAATTCTGGATCGTCCATTAAGTCTGAGCTAATTTCTACACCGCGATTGACCGGGCCGGGATGCAAAACTTTAACATTAGGCTTACAAAGTTGCAGCTTATCGCGTGTAATCCCAAATAATTGATGATATTCTCGTAAACTTGGCAGTAAATGCGCAGTCATGCGTTCTTTCTGCAAGCGCAAAGTCATAACAAAATCAGCATCGCGCAAAGCTGGTTCAAGTTGCCAATGTAAAAATAATTGGCGTTTATCGGGAGTAATTGTTTCTGTTTCCTCTGCTTCTGCCAATAAATACTCAGCAAATAACTTTGGTAAAAGAGTTGGTGGTGCTGCTAAATGTACTTCTGCACCGCTTGCAGTTAAACTCCAAATATTCGATCGCGCTACGCGAGAATGAAGTATATCCCCAACAATGGCAATCTTTTTCCCCTTTAAAAGTTCGATGCGGGGATTAGCAGGATCGATGAGACTACAGATAGTAAATAAGTCTAGTAGTGCTTGGGACGGATGCTCGTGTTGACCATCGCCAGCATTTAGCACGCTGACTTTTACACCCAAACGATCCATTTCTTGAGCGATCGCATTTGGTACTCCTGCCTCGCGATGGCGAATTACCATAATATCAGTTCCCATCGCCAAATAAGTCTTCGCCGTATCAAGAATTGTCTCTCCCTTTGTCATCGAAGAAGTAGCGGCGGCGAAGTTCAGCGTATCTGCGCTGAGACGTTTGGCAGCGATTTCAAAACTACTGCGAGTGCGAGTAGAAGGTTCAAAGAATAAATTCGCCACTACCTGTCCCTGCAAAGTTGGTACTTTCTTCGTCCGTCGTGATAGTACCTCTTGGAAACTAGCAGCAGTCTGCAAAACTGCATCGTATTCAACGCTAGAGAAGTCAGTAAGGGAAAGAATGTGATGACGATTCCAGGTGGTACTAGGCATAAATATTGTTCTGTTTTTTACGTAGAGACACAATCGAGTAGTTCTCTACAGCTTTTAATTTACGTATGCAGAGGCAATGATACCATCTGTCTTCTATCAAATTAGATAGCTATTAATTAGAACGAGAAAGATTAAATATATTAGCTCAACGGTGCTAAATTAATTCTGGCGGTAGAAGCACCAAATAAAAAGACACGCAGACGTTGCCAAATAAAAAGTAATCACATATTTTGTGAATCTTTTTGTACTTCTTTTTCTCTCAGTTGAGAAAGCGTTTCTTCACACCAACTAATTAAAGCTTGGGTTACGTGTAGCTTGTAGCTAGCTGTTATTAACCAATAAGCAGCATTCGGGTTATCAGCCTCCTTGGTTTTGATCTTTTCAGCAATAGCTTGATACTTTTGCAGTAATTGCTGTTGCAAATTATAAAATTCTTCCACATGACGAATATTTTCAGCTAAAGTTATGTGTTGCCCAAAAAACAGCTTTAACAAAATTTCAATTCTGTCTACTTGCGGTTCAATAGGCTCTGTCAACCAGCGTTGTAACTCTTGAAGTCCATTGTCTGTGAGCTGATATACGTGGCGATCTGGCTTACCAACTTGCGCTTCTATCGATTGCGTTGCTAATCCTTCTGCAACCAACCGCTTGAGAATAGGATAAATCTGCCCGTAGCTCTCACTCCAAAAATTGCTGGTACTGGCTTCAATCTTCTTTTTGATGTCGTAGCCGGACTTGGGGCCAAAACTCAATATTCCGAGAATGGCGTATTTGCTTTTGTTTTCTCTTGACATTGCATTTCTTAGCTATATATCTTTAAGATATAGATAGGGAAAAAATTCCAAACTGCTCTAGCCTAGGATTCTCATCATAATGCTCGACGTAGCTACAGATAATTAACTTTTACCAAAGCGATCGCACGCTCTAGCGGTATCTGAGTTAGCAATCATCGTTAAAAAAATTAGGAACACAAGATGAAAGCATTTGTCACTGGCAGTACGGGTTTACTAGGTAACAACTTAGTTCGCTTATTGGTTGAGCAAGGTTATTCAGTAAAAGCTTTAGTTCGCTCCCCTGAAAAAGCATCTCAAATCTTTAGCGGTTTAGATATTACCCTCGTACAGGGCGATATGCTGGACATCGATAGCTTTGCCGAAGAATTAGCAGGGTGTGACATTTTATTTCATACAGCCGCATATTTCCGGGAATATTATCAACCAGGCAATCACTGGCAAATGCTTGAGGATATTAATGTTAAAGCCACAATTAAGTTGTTAACTTTTGCCGAAAAGCATGGTGTGGAAAAAGTCATTTATGTAAGTTCATCCGGCCCCATAGGAATGAAAGCGCCAGGCGTCCCTGGTGATGAATCTACACCACCCGATCCGCAAATAATCAAAAATCTCTACTTCAAAAGTAAAGTATTGGCAGAGGATGCAATTTATGAATTTTTAAAACAGCATTCTTTGCCAGTAGTTCTAATTTTACCGGGGTGGATGTTTGGCCCCGGAGATGCTGCACCAACCAATAGCGGTCAGTTAGTACTTGATTACTATCAACAAAAAATTCCCGGAATTCTTGATGGTGGTGCTTGTATGGTAGATGCTCGTGATGTGGCTCAAGCAATGATTAATGCAGTCGAGCGAGGTAAAAATGGCGATCGCTACATCATAGCCGGAAGATACTACACTCTAGAAAATCTTTTCCACACTCTAACAAAAATTACTGGTATTCCTGCTCCTAAATTGCGCCTTCCCTACAATTTGACTGTGATTTTAGCTCGGATTTCTGATAGTTACGCCAGATTTACAAGCACAAAATCAGTTATGCCTTTAGAGGGAATCCGAATGTTACATGAAAGAATTCAGCTTGACTCTGCAAAAGCAATTAAAGAATTAGGCGCTAGTTTTCGTTCTTTAGAAGACACATTACATGATGTAGTTGATTGGTATCAAAAAACGAAAGCGATCGGTTGAATTAGACAAGGGACAAACAAGGAGTGTGGGAGGATGGGGAAGACAGGGGAGAGGTAAGTGTAGTTCGTTTTTCCTCTCCTTATCTCCCCTGTCCTTCTTTCAAGTTGGTAAATGCAATACGTTTAAAGCCAGAGAAATTAGTGAGAGGAATGTGAGAAACCCAATGGTATCTAACATGGTGGTTACTAAAGGCCCGCTAACTAAGGCAGGATCTAACTTCAGCCGCTTTAAACCCATTGGTAGTAAAGTTCCCAGAGTGACAGCGACAATAGTATTGCTTGCCATCACTGTTCCGGCAACTAAAGCTACCCATCGTTCTTGAGGTTTAGCCCAAATCAAGGAAAGCAAAATCATTGTCAAGCACAAAGCGATCGCTGTACCGACACCCGCAAAAAGTTCTTTGCGCAAAATTTTCATTGTATCTTTGGATGTCACCTCCCCTACACCCAAACCCCGGATTGTGACTGTCAGTGCTTGAATCCCAACAGTACCACCAGTATTAGAAAAGATTGGCATGATCACGGCTAACACTGGTACTGCGGAAATCACAGATTGAAAAGGGGCGATCGCGCTGGCTGCACCAACATAAAGCGCCATAATTGCTAATAGCCAAGGTAGGCGTTTGCGAATAGTAACTCCGGGAGGAGATAAAGCTGCTTCATCCCCACTCACACCCGCTAATTTTTGAATATCTTCTGTAGCTTCTTCTTCTAAAATATCAACTACATCATCAATCGTAATAATACCAACTAATCTATCTTCGCGATCGACAACCGGAATCGCGATTAAGTCATAGCGCTTCATAATTTGGGCGACTTCTTCTTGGGGAGTTTCTGTTCTCACCTTGATGACGCGATCGCTAGCAATATCTCGGATTAATACATCAGGAAACGTAAATAATAATTGGCGCAGTGAAACAACTCTGACTAAAGTGCGGTTGTCATCTGTGACATAAGCATAGTAAATTGTCTCTTTATCTTCGTCTTGCCGACGAATTTTACTGAGAGCTTCACCAACAGTCAATCCTTCTCGCAACCGAACATATTCTGTGGTCATTACCCGTCCAGCAGTACCTTCGGGATAACCAAGAATTGTGGCTGTTGCTTGTCTTTGTTCTGGACTTAATTCTTGTAATAACCGCTTGATTACTCCAGCCGGTAATTCGTCAAATAATTCTGCCCTTTCATCAGGACTCATCGCCTCCACAAGTTGCACTACTTGAACATCATGGAGAGAATTTATTAATTCTTCTTGTACTTCTGTAGGTAGATATTCAAAAACATCAATTGCTTGAGCTTTATTGAGCAGACGAAATGCGATCGCTCGTTCATTGGTGGGCAAATTTGTAATGTATTCACCAACATCAACTGGTTGTAAGTGATTCAAATCCCATTTGAGTTGGTTTAAATCGCCAACCCCAATAACAGAATTTTGCACATCTTGCATGAGCATAATACCTCCCTCCTATAGTCTCCCCCGCGCTGGGAGACTGTCTCGCCAGCTCAGAGGAGGATGATACTACCGTCTTGTGGACTATGGTCCATAAAATTCAACAATTCAATATCGATATCCAATCAGGCATCGCTAAGTCATATATACTAACCCGGAAAGGTGTTATCCGAATAGATGCAACTTTTAAGCGTGCAGAACTGTGGCATTCCACACAAGTAACTAACTCATCGCCCTGATTTTTGGTTTAATAAGAGTAGATTTTACTACTGCCACACACTGTGTCAAGCTATTAATAAAATTTACCAGCAAACTTTACACAGTTAAAATATTTACTACTATATTTACCTCTATAGTGGTAGTCTTGAGTTTTGTGCCTAATTGAACTATTTTGCGATCGCACCTCAAGTTAACAGTCTGATATTGTAAAGTCATCGCTCTTTTATGATAGATGCCACTGCCCAACTATAAAGCAGTTATCAGCCTATCAATCTTATTAAAACTCAAATCGCAACAGCCATAGGTTAGGTTTATAGCAGTTTATCAATACAGTAAGCTTGTCTATAGCTTTGCTAAAGCGAAAGTTATTTGCTAATTTTTGCGATAACAGAATATTCAGTTAGCACTATACTAAACATTGACTTTAAGCAGCCCATCTCAATTTTAATTTAAATTAGCAATAATTTTATCTACCTTTAGTCGTTTTTTTTAGTATATAAAGAATAAAAATAGACTCGATCTATAGATAAAAATTATCGACATCTCACAAAACAGAGAAAGTCCCAGAATTAGTCAAATATTGACAATATCATATTAAGACTATTCGGCGATCGCAAAGAATATATTGCTAGTCGTCAGGATTCATAATTTACCTGATACTGAATACCTTGACTTGCTTTTCAAGGAGTAGGACGAACAAGGCGATCGCTAATTTTATTGCAACATTAAAACGCTACTCTCCTTATATTTTTTGATAATTGGGCAATGAAAAATTCCCGGAAACGTACCACTATTGGCCTTTCTATTGTGTGCGATCGCATTGAGCAGCTTCGTCATGACTCTGCATAAAAAGCTTTTACCCAAAATTCAATTATTTAAGTTCTCCGTAACCCTCAAAACCTTTGCCCAATAATGATTTGATATCGCCTTGAGACTATCAAAACTATTCAAACTCTATAAAAACTCTCTCAGATGAACCTTAACAATTTAATTGACCGCAAGACGTATACCTTGGGAGATAAGTTTAAAACCAATACAAAAGTACCTCTATCTTTGGGTATAAATATAAAATTTTTTGCGTAAATTATTATTACCCGATGGTTATGTTATTAATCCTTGCCAAAAAAAGGTCAAAAATGACTATTTTAGTGACTAAAAATTATTGAGGATGATTTATGGAACCTATTTCTATGATTATTGCGGCTTTAGGTGCTGGTGCGATCGCGGCTGCTAAGGATACCGCAGGAACAGCTGTGAAAGATGCCTATCTGGGCTTGAAAACCTTAATTAAGAAGAAACTTGAAGGCGATGTTCTGGGACAAGCGATGGTAGATGCTAAACCAGAAGAAATTAAGCAAGCTGAAGGTTTGTTGAAAGATAAAATTACCAAATCAGGAGCTGACCAAGATCGGGAAATCATTAATGTAGCTCAGGATTTACTCGAAAAAATTAAAGAACAACCAGA
Organism: Calothrix sp. NIES-2098; assembly: GCF_963875125.1. Taxonomy (NCBI): domain Bacteria; kingdom Bacillati; phylum Cyanobacteriota; class Cyanophyceae; order Nostocales; family Calotrichaceae; genus Calothrix; species Calothrix sp. NIES-2098. Next base: position 3,573,206 of record NZ_CAWNKJ010000001.1, on the reverse strand, counting down.
GGGACAGCAAATAATCAATCAAACTCAAACCAACACCATGAGTGGAAATACTGTTGGTGGAAATGTCAACTTTGCACCTGTTCAGCAAGGTTAAGGATATCAGTACTATGAGCGAGTTAGTTACAAATCATACATCTCAAGAGCAAGAAAATCTCTTAAAAGATACTAGTGTTGGGGGTGATTTGACTTTCGCTCCTGTACAGATAATCAACTACTATTATCGAGAAGAAGCAAAATTAGTCCTGTCTGATTCTACAGATGCTGCTGATGAATATCTCCCCTGCCCTTATCGGGGGTTATTTCATTTTGGCCCCAATGATGCAGATGTGTTCTTTGGACGAGAAATATTTATCGAAGAAATTTATACTGCAACTAAAACCCGGAATTTTATTCCCGTATTAGGTGCATCAGGAAGTGGTAAATCTTCGGTGGTATTAGCGGGGTTAGTCCCGAAGTTACAAAAATTAGGTCATTGGAAATTTACTCATTTTCGTCCTGGTTCTGACCCTTTCCATGCTCTAGCTTTAGCTCTTGTTCCGCTTTATACACCAAATTTAGATCAAACAGACCAAATTGCCCAAGGGCGAAAGTTAGCTGAGTATCTACAAGATGGCTCTGTTATTCTCTTGGATGTGTTTGCGAAAATTCGGCAAAATCATCCTAGCGATCGAGTGCTATTAATTGCTGACCAATTTGAAGAAATTTACACTCTCTGTAACAATCAGGAAATTCGCCGTAAGTTTCTCGATTGCTTATTAGGTAGTTTAGAAACTCCGACTTCTGTGTCTGCATCGGCTACGGTGTGGGTAACAACGATGCGGGCAGATTTTTTGGGAAATGCTCTCTCTTATCGTCCCTTTGCGGATGTCTTGCAAAATGCTGACCTGAAACTGGGGCCAATGAATCGGGAGGAACTAACACAAGTCATTGAAAAACCTGCCCAAAAATTAGGGGTAACATTTGAAAGCGGACTGGTAAAACGCATTCTGGAGGATGTGGAAAACCAACCGGGAAATTTACCTTTGTTAGAGTTTGCTTTGACAGAGTTGTGGAACAAGCGAAGAGGTAAACAATTAACTCACAAAATTTATGAAGAAATTGGTCAAGTAGAAGGTGCGTTAGCTCGTCATGCGGATGAGAAATATGGCAACTTGACAGCTGATGAAAAAGAAAAAGTCCGGCGGATTTTTATTCAACTGGTGCGTCCGGGTGAGGGAACAGAAGATACTCGACGAATTGCCATGAAAGCGGAATTGGGAGAGCAAAGCTGGTCTTTGGTAAAACAATTAGCTGATGCTCGGTTGGTGGTGACAAGTCGCAATGCTACCAGTCAAGAAACAGTAGAAGTAGTCCATGAAGCACTGATTCGTAATTGGGGAGAACTGCGCGAATGGATGAATACAAACCGCACTTTTAGAGCTTGGCAAGAGCGACTGCGAGCAGCCAAGGGACAATGGGAAGCAACTAAGCGAGATCCGGGTTCTTTGTTGCGGGGTGCAGCATTAGCAGAAGCAGAGGAACAACTGAAGAAACGTCCAGAAGACTTAATTGATGAGAAAAAATTTATCGAGCAGAGTATCCAAGAACAACAGCGCCTCAAACAAGCCGAAGCAGCCCGCAGGAAACGCGAAATTAGAACCGCCTGGGGAATTGCGGCGGGTTCGTTGGTGGCGGTGGTGATTAGTGGTGGCTTGGGTTTGATGGCTTGGAATCAGAAAAACCAATCGGAACTGAATCAAGCTGAATCTCTTGGTCGATATTCCTTGTCTCTATTCAATGAAAGTAAAGAATTAGAAGCTTTTGTCCCAGCAATCAAGGCGGGAAAAATCCTGCAAAGCCAACACACAACCAATCTAGAGGTAATGAAGGCTTTGCAGACAGTTCTTTGGCAAGGAAGAGAACGTAATCGCCTGGAAGGGCATGATGACCCTGTCTCTAGTGTGAGTTTTAGCCCCGACGGCAAGACATTGGCTTCTGGCAGTGAAGACAAGACCATCAAACTCTGGAATCTAGAGACAGGCATGGAAATCCGCACCCTCAAGGGGCATGATAGCACTGTCTCTAGTGTGAGTTTTAGCCCCGACGGCAAGACTTTGGCTTCTGGCAGTGAAGACAAGACCATCAAACTCTGGAATCTAGAGACAGGCCAGGAAATCGGCACCCTCAAGGGGCATGATAGCCCTGTCAGGAGTGTGAGTTTTAGCCCCGACGGCAAGACTTTGGCTTCTAACAGTGGTGACTACACCATCAAACTCTGGAATCTAAAGACAGGCATGGAAATCGGCACCCTCAAGGGGCATGATGGCTTTGTCAGGAGTGTGAGTTTTAGCCCCGACGGCAAGAGATTGGCTTTTGGCAGTGATGACAAGACCATCAAACTCTGGAATCTAAAGACAGGTCAGGAAATCGGCACCCTCAAGGGGCATGATGGCTTTGTCAGGAGTGTGAGTTTTAGCTCCGACGGTAAGAGATTGGCTTCTGGCAGTGTTGACAAGACCATCAAACTCTGGAATCTAGAGACAGGCCAGGAAATCGGCACCCTCAAGGGGCATGATGACCCTGTCTCTAGTGTGAGTTTTAGCCCCGACGGCAAGAGATTGGCTTCTGGCAGTTGGGACAAGACAATCAAACTCTGGAATCTAGAGACAGGCCAGGAAATCGGCACCCTCAAGGGGCATGATAGCTCTGTCTCTAGTGTGAGTTTTAGCCCCGACGGCAAGACATTGGCTTCTGGCAGTGAAGACAAGACCATCAAACTCTGGAATCTAGAGACAGGCCAGAAAATCAGCACTCTCAAGGGGGATGATAGCCCTGTCATGAGTGTGAGTTTTAGCCCCGACGGCAAGAGATTGGCTTCTGGCAGTGAAGACAAGACCATCAAACTCTGGAATCTAGAGACAGGCCAGGAAATCGGCACCCTCAAGGGGCATGATAGCCCTGTCAGGAGTGTGAGTTTTAGCCCCGACGGCAAGACTTTGGCTTCTAACAGTGGTGACTACACCATCAAACTCTGGAATCTAGAGACAGGCCAGGAAATCAGCACTCTCAAGGGGGATGATAGCCCTGTCGTGAGTGTGAGTTTTAGCCCCGACGGCAAGACTTTGGCTTCTAACAGTGGTGACTACACCATCAAACTCTGGAATCTAGAAACAAGCCAGGAAATCAGCACCCTCAAGGGGCATGATAGCCCTGTCATGAGTGTAAGTTTTAGCCCCGACGGCAAGACTTTAGCTTCTGGCAGTGGTGACAAGACAATCAAACTCTGGAATCTAGAGACAGGCAAGGAAATCAGCACCCTCAAGGGGCATGATAGCCCTGTCGTGAGTGTGAGTTTTAGCCCCGACGGCAAGACTTTAGCTTCTGGCAGTTGGGACAAGACAATCAAACTCTGGAATCTAGAGACAGGCAAGGAAATCAGCACTCTCAAGGGGCATAATAACTATGTCTATAGTGTGAGTTTTAGCCCCGACGGCAAGACTTTGGCTTCTGGCAGTGGTGACAAGACAATCAAACTCTGGAATCTAGAGACAGGCAAGGAAATCAGCACCCTCAAGGGGCATGATAGCTCTGTCCTGAGTGTGAGTTTTAGCCCCGACGGCAAGACTTTGGCTTCTGGCAGTGAAGACAACACTATCAAACTCTGGGATATGGATTTAGACGCTTTAGTGAGGCGCAGTTGCGATTGGGTAGGCGCTTATTTAGAGAATAATACTAAGGTTAGCGAAAGTGACAGGCAATTGTGTGATGGTATTGGCAGCAAGTAAGGGGCAGGGAATATCCTGACCCCGTTTGTACCATTCCAGTTCAATAACTTCCTTGTTTTGTGACAAAGGATCTAGGTAAAAGTCCCCAAAGAAAGGGGCACCAAGCTGGATGGTTTTGATAATTTTCTGATATTTTGCTAGATAGCTATCACGCAATAAATACAGGAAAGTTGCAAGATTTCGCGTATAACTTCTACGACAGCATCAACTTTAAAACAGTTTTCCCAGCTTTCAGCATCAGTAATTTAGTTATCAAGGAAGCAAAAAACATGGCAACTAACTACACCAATGAAGCTATCCGTAATATCTTAATTGGTTTCGGATATTTAGCTCCTGATAGTAAGGTTCCTGGTAACAGTCCTCCCTGGAAGACGAATAACAACCCTTTGACAGATGCACCCACCGTCACAGCAATTAAAAAATTTCAGCAAGATTATCCACCCCTAAAAGCTGATGGCGATGCTGGCGAACAAACCAAGAAAGTCTTGTACGATACAATTGTCAGCCTTCAGCAAAATTTGAAACGTCACGGTTTCGCTACTGAAACTCAGATACCTTCAGACAAACCGTTTTATGGGCCAGAAACTTATAAAGCGGTAGGGGAGTTTGAGCAAAAACAAGGTTTGACGGTAAATGGTATTGCTGACAAGGAGGCACGCACAATTCTAAGCCAATCAAGTTTACCAACTAATAACGTTAAGCTAATAGATGTGTGCATTCAATTCAAATCGAACCCGAAAAAGCCTAGTTATCTCGAAGCACTAAAATATTTAGAAAATCAGTTAAGTCCAGACATTTTAAAGAATTTTACCAACGAGTGGCGACAAACCAATGATGTCAATCCTGTACTAGTTAAGCTAAAAGATGTGTGCAATTCTTATGACGAAAAACCGCATCAAGATAAAGCGCTCAGTTACTTACAACGTCAGATATCTCCAGATGTATATCAGAAATTTACTGAACTTTGGAAGAAGTAGTAATTCCTGAAAGTGGAATTTGATATCAAAGAAAATTTTGATTGAAGTCTTGCACTAGTTAAGTTTCCCACTCCGCATGGCAGCTCGTATCAGCTTGGCTACTTTCCAACAGAAGCAAGACAGACAACAAGCCTCGACCGCCTAAGATGCGCGGTCGAACCTATTGCGATCGCTCTGATTTGGTGCAAAACAATTAGTAGGGGTTTGAATCCCCACTTATTGTTTCTGAATTCTTCAATCGATTTTGAGATTAAAAGGTAAGCGTGCGTAAACTCCTTGGGGATCGTTCATTTTTTGCAGCATTATTAATTCCTGTTGTAGTTTCTGAAATTCAGCCGTGAGGGGATTGGCAGGTTTGATTTCTGTTGCCTTTATCCCTAAAGCAGTCCGCGCCTCTTCGGTTGCTTTGCCAAAAAAGCGTTCTTCAAAACTGCTAGTTTGGGGATATTCTTTGATTTGCCAATCTTTCCCCAGCTTTGCTTGTTGAGCAGCATATTCGATAGCAGTATTCAGACCGCCAATTTCATCTACTAAACCAATTTGTTTGGCGGCTGTACCCGACCAAACTCTTCCTTGGGCAATTTCTGCTACTTTAGACTCTGGGAGTTTGCGGCCTTGAGAAACTTTATTGAGAAACAGATTGTAAATTCGGTTCACACTGCGCTGGTAAATGGCTAATTCTTGGGGTGATTTGGGACGAGAAACTGTTTGACTGTCAGCATAGCGTCCGGTTTTCACAGAATCCCAGGTGATACCATGATCGTTTGCTAATTTTTGACCGTTAAACAGTAACCCAAACACACCAATAGAACCTGTAATTGTATTGGGTTCGGCAAAAATGCGGTTAGAGTCGCTAGAAATCCAGTAACCACCAGAAGCAGCGACATCTCCCATTGAAACTACAACTGGTTTAACTGCACGCGTGAGTCGCACTTCTCGCTGCATCACTTCAGCGGCGGTAGCGCTACCACCGGGACTGTTTACTCGCAAAATTACAGCTTTGACACGATCGTCTTGTCGCAGTTTGTTGAAGATTTTAGCAAAGCGATCGCCTCCGATTTCGCCATCGTCACCTTTGCCATCTACAATTTCGCCTTCAGCATAAACAACCGCAATCTGATTTTTAGATTTGCGTTCTACACCTAGGGTTTTACCGGGAACTTGAGCATACTCGTTCAGGTTAATTTGGCGGAAGGTTTTATCATCTTTATCGCTAGCGGTTAACTTTTTCAGGTCGCTAATGACTTCATCAACATAAGCTATGCGATCTACCAAACCCCTAGATTTTGCTGCTGGTGCTTCCAATACTGCTTGATTATCTGCGATCGCCTGCAACTTATCAACGCCAATTTTGCGACTTGCGCCTACAGATGTGCGCCACTCTGACCACACATCATCTAACAATTTCTGAGTTTGTTCGCGGTTTTCTGGACTCAACTTTGTCAGAATAAACGGTTCGACTGCACCTTTAAATTTGCCGACGCGGACAACCTGCACGCCAATACCATACTTCTGCAATGCACCTGCCAAAAACATCGGCTGCGAACTCAACCCATTAACTTCCATCATCCCCAAGGGATTGAGTACAACAGTATCTGCTACCGAACTGAGGTAATATTGTCTTTCGTCCCAGTCCTTACCATAGGCGACGATCTTTTTCCCCGACGCGCGGAACTTCTCTAATGCTTGGCGGATTTCTTTCATCGATGCATAGCCTGCACTATTAGTCGAGTTAGTGCGCGTTGCATCCAGATAAATACCAACAATTCGAGGATCGCGCCGCGCTTTTTCTAAACTATCCAGAACGTTGCGCAATGACATCTGGTTTTCTTCGACACCGGATAGCGCCTTCTGAAAAAATTCAGCAGACTTAGGTTCGCCATCGGTGATATTCATTGATAAGTCAAAAACTACTACCGACTTATCTTTGACTTCTGGCCCTGTCTCTTTGGATGTAGCCGCCGCAAATAGCAGTAATAATAGTCCAGTAGCTCCGATACCGCTGAAAATAATCAGTCCTAGTAAGCTGCCTACTAAACTGGCAAAAGTTTGTTGGAGAAAATTACGCATTTTAGTTAATAGTTAATAGTCAATAAAAAGTGGACAAGGAATAGAAATATTTATTTAATTGGAAGATTTGTCGATCGCATACGTACTCATTATTGTATCCGTTGTAAACTTCCAGAATGCTTTAATCGATCTAAAGTCGCATTCCCAGTACAAAATAATACTGTGGTGATTTCCGCAATTAATACCTCAACCAAATCCACAAGTGCGGCTTCTGATGTCACTGCTGCTTGCAGAAATGGCATGGCTAAACCAGCGATATCTGCTCCTAAGGCGATCGCCATTGCGACATCGAGGCCGTGACGCAAGCCGCCTGAGGCGATTAACGGTACATGGGGTGCGATCGCGCGAATATTTGTAATACACTCTGCTGTTGGGATACCCCAATCAGCGAAAGTCTTGCCCAAGCGACGTTGCAAGTCATTATCTGCTCGTTCGCTTTCTACTTTTGCCCAAGAAGTTCCTCCCGCACCCGCTACATCAATCGCCCTGACTCCAGCCGCGAGTAATTTCTCTGCCATTGCGGCGGAAATTCCATTTCCCACTTCCTTGACAATCACCGGCACTGGTAACTTAAAGCATAATATAGCAATTTTGTCAATCAATCCACGAAAATTAGTATCGCCTTGAGATTGAATGCATTCTTGTAAAGGGTTGAGATGCAAAATCAAAGCATCAGCTTCTAAAATATCAACTACCCGCAGACATTCCTCAAAACCATACTTGTAGTTAAGTTGCACCGCACCCAAATTAGCCAATAACAAAACATCAGGGGCATACTTGCGTACAGCAAAAGTCTCAGCTACCTGGGGTTTTTCCACCGCTACGCGCTGAGAACCAACGCCCATTGCAATTTTGTATTCTTGGGCAACTTGCGCCAAACGCTGATTAATCATTCCTGCTTGTTCAGTTCCGCCAGTCATGGAAGAAATTAACAAAGGTGCGCCTAGGCGTTTTCCCAAAAAATTTGTACTGATATCTATATCATTGCGGTCTAGTTCGGGTAAGCAAAAATGGGTAAAACGATAGCGCTCTAGTCCATTGGTTATTTGGCGACATTGAACATCTTCTTCTAGGCAAATGCGAATATGCTCCGCTTTACGAGACTGGGTTTGATCTGAGTTGTTGTTAGGGACGTTCACTGGTAGGTAAAAATCAAAGCTGTTGCGATCGCTATTGTTACAGGTTCAGGGATTCTAGGAAACGGTATATGTAGGGTATTGGGCATGGAGCATTGTCCGCCCTAGGAATTTTTAGCAATTAACTCAGTAATTGTGGCAATTAGCGTCACAGGATCGACTGGCTTGGAAATATGCTTTTGAAAACCTGCTGTTATAGCTTGCTGATAGTCTATTTCTCCAGCATAAGCGGTGAGAGCGATCGCCTGAATTTGCCCTCCCTGTTCTGGCGGCATGGATCTTACCTGTCGCATTAACATATATCCATCCATTTCTGGCATTCCAATATCGCTCAACAGTATATCTGGCTGGAACTGAGTCAAAGCTATGAGGGCTTCTTGGGCGGAAGCAACTGCGGCGATCGTTGCACCATGCTGTTCTAGTAAGAAAGCAATAAATTCTCTGGTATCTGTATCATCATCGACGAATAAAATTTTTATACCGTTTAAATCTCCGGCAGGCTCAGACTGTTGTGGATCTTGATGAGTCTGAGATTGATTGTGCATCAATGGCAATTTCACCGTAAAGGTTGCACCCCGGTCAACACCTGGACTTTCCGCAGAGACTGTACCACCATGCAATTCCACTAAATGATGAACAATCGCTAACCCTAAACCCAATCCCCCAAATTTACGGGTTGTGGCTGCATCTGCTTGGCGAAAGTAGTCAAATACATAAGGAAGGAAATTAGGCTCAATCCCTTTACCTGTATCGCTGACAGTGATTTGAGCCACAGAGCCAATTTGTTCGAGCCTAATCTCAACTCGCCCGCCTTCTGGTGTAAATTTGACGGCGTTGGAGAGAAGATTCCAAATCACTTGCTGCAAGCGATTGGCATCACCAGCAACTTGCCCAATATTTGCTGCCAATATCGTCTGTATTTGAATTGACTTGGCTTCAGCCGCCAACCGTACTGTTTCTATTGCTGCTTGAATTGTCGCAGCCAAGTTCACTGGAGAGACATTGAGGCTGAGTTTACCCCGCAGAATTCGGGAAACATCCAGCAGATCGTCAATCAGATCGGCTTGTAATTTGGCATTGCGTTCGATCGTAGATAAAGCTTGCGCCGTCTTGGCCGCATCCAGTTTTTGAGTGCGCAATAACTTTGACCAGCCTAAGATCGGGTTGAGGGGCGATCGCAACTCGTGAGACAGTACTGCTAAAAATTCATCTTTGATGCGATTAGCTTGTTGAGATGCTTCATAAAGTCGAACATTGTCAATTGCTGAGGCTGCCATCTGAGCCAGTTGCACTAAAATCGCTTCGTCTTCGGCGGTGAATTCGCCCTCATATTTATCAGAAAGCTGAATCAATCCGAGATTTTTCCCATTCCGGCTGGTCAGAGGTACGGCCAGCCAACCGCGCATTGGCGGATGTTTACCTCCAGCCTTGCCAAATTTATTCCAACTCGGATGTGCTTCTAGTTCCGCCTGAGTCAACCGAATTGGCTGTTGTGTGCTGCAAATCAACGTATAAATTCCTGAGCCATCGGGGTTATCGTTGTAGTTGCGCCACTTGGCATATTTATCGGAAAGCGAGATTGTATGAATTCCCTGTGCCCAGTCATCATCAACTGTCATGCTAGTCACGGACTGGTGCGCGCCAATAATATCGCGGGCTTGCTCTGTGATTATTCGCAATCTCTCATTCAGTGATACTACTGAGTTAATCGTCAGGGATGCCTCCGCCAACTTTTGTAACCGAGATGTCTGCTGCTGTTCGCGAGCCAGTAACCTAGCGCGTTCTACCTCATTACGTTTCCGTTCCGTGATATCTAGCACGATCGCGATCGTAGACTGGGGTTTGCCAGCTGCATCACAAATGGCGGCCACGCTACTGCTCACCCATACCAGCGAACCATCTTTGCGGATGTAGCGTTTCTCGATGGTGAAGTCATTTCCTGACGTTACCAAAGTTTGAAAAAGCTCTGTTTGTAAAGGCCAATCGTCGGGATGAATAATTGCTTCTAGGCTTGTTTGTAATAATTCTGACGTTGAATAACCAAGGATATCGCAATACTTTTGGTTTACGAGCAGGAATCGACCTGTCAAATCGGTTTGCGCAATTCCCACTGCTGCTTGGTTGACAATCGCCCGAAACCTCTCTTCGCTGGCGCTGAGTGCGGCTTCTGCCCGTTTGCGAGCCGTAATCTCGCGAAAATAAACGGCTACACCATCTGGAGATGGGTAAGCGTGAATTTCCAACCACTTATCCATCGGTTCCACAAACTCTTCAAAGACAACGGAAACCTTTTCCTTGACAGCATAGTGAAGTTTTTCATATCCCAAACTTGGTACTAATTCCGGAAATACTTCTTGCCATACCTGCTTACCAAGCAATTCTTCCTGGGATTTTTCCAATAGTCTTGTAGCTTGTTCGTTAGCGTAGGTGTAGTACCATTCGCGATCGAAAGCCACAAAAGCATCGGTGATACTTTCGAGAATATTGCTAATTTGACTGCGGGCTGCTTCAGTTTGAATTCGCAGTTCTTGCTCTCGTCGCACTGCTTCTTGACGCATCTGCGCCATCTTCAGATTTGCCTCGACACGAGCCAGCAACTCCCGCGCTGAAAACGGCTTGATGAGGTAATCGTCGGCTCCGGCTTCTAAACCTTCAATGCGGGACTCCTCCCCAGCCCTGGCAGAAAGCAGAATAATCGGCATTTCTCTGGTATGTGGGTCAGCCCGTAGCTCTTGTAACAAACCTAACCCATCTAACCTAGGCATCATAATATCGGTCAGCACGAGATCGGGTGGATGCTGACGCACAGCAGTTAAAGCCGCCAAGCCATCTGCTACTACCTCTACCTCATAGCCTTGAGCTAACAGCAAACGCTGCACATATTCGCGCATATCAGCATTATCGTCAGCTAAGAGAATACGAGCAGAGTCAGACGCAAGAACGCGGGGATATAGAGATGCGGGGAATGTTGGCGATAATTTCTCTGCGTCTTCCTGGCTTTGCGTTTCCCTGTCTTCTTGCGGTAGCCAACGCAGGGCTTCTTCGACATAAGCAGCTGCACCTATTGCAGTTGATGCCAACGAACGAGTTGTCTGAGTGTGACTTGCGCCAAATTTTGGTAAATGAGCCGTTCCTATAGGAATTGATACTTTAAAACTGCTACCTTCGTTGATAATACTGGTAACTTCGATAGTACCGTGATGCAATTGCACGAGTTCTTGAACCAAGGAAAGACCAATTCCCGATCCTTCATAAGTTCTTCCCCTGGCTCCCTGTACCCGATGAAAGCGCTCAAATAAGTGAGGTATTTCTTCAGCAGGAATACCTGTGCCCGTATCTCGCACTTCCAATTCCACGCGATCGCGAAAATCGCGCAAGCTAACGGCAATTTCTCCTGCAAAAGTGAACTTAAAGGCGTTAGAAAGCAAGTTGAGGACAATTTTTTCCCACATTTCCCGATCTACATACACGGGTTCAGGTAGGTGGGGACAATCAACTACCAGGCGCATCCCGGCTCGTTCGATCGCAGATCTAAAAACTCCTGCCAAATCTGTGGTAAATATTGCCAAATCTGTTGGCTCGTATACCGCCTGAACTCGACCTGCTTCAATTCGAGAGAAGTCGAGGAGTGTATTCACCAGCTTCAGCAACCGCAAGGAGTTACGATGTACAATCTCCAACTGTTCGCGATCGCTTGGTAACAGCCCAGAAGAATCAGCCAGGATATCTTCTAAAGGGCCAAGCATGAGGGTGAGGGGAGTGCGGAATTCATGGCTGACGTTGCTAAAGAAAACAGTTTTTGCGCGATCGATTTCTGCTAAAGCTTCGGCACGTTTGCGTTCTTCTTCGTATGCTTGAGCGTTAGCAATACTCGCCCCAATCTGAGATGCAACTAAATCGATGAATCTTTGATAGTTGTCGTCAAAGATTCTCAACGGGTTTAAGCCAGCAATTAATATACCAGCTTTTCCAGTCTTTCCCGATGGTGCGATCGGCACAGCTACCGCTTGATGAGGAGGACGTTGCCAAGCGCCTGTTGGCAGGTTAACAAAAGATGCTGCCAAATTAGAAACTAGGCATGGCTTCTGCGTTTTAATGATTTCCGCAAACGGCCAAACCGAATCGGCATTAAGATCGACTTTTTGCGGAACTGCCGCATGGTCTGGTTCGATCCCGCAAGTCCCAGTCAACAGCACGCACTGCCGATCTGGATCGACCAGATAAATCATCGCAAAAGGCAGGTCATAAGGATTAGTTGCCAAACAACTCGCACTCAGGGTACAAGCTGCATCAAATGTGCGCGCGTCGGCTGTTCTCGCCGCTAATTCTCGCAGTAGTGCCAACTGACGTTCGCTAATAATTCGCTGCGTGTCGTCTGAGTTAGCACAAATAATCCCACCTGTACCGCCTTGGTCGTTAGGAACTGGGCTATATGAAAATGTATAATATGTTTCTTCTGGGTAGCCGTTGCGCTCCATAATTAGTAGTAGCGCTTCGTCGTAAGTACCCTCATTCTTTAATAGTGCTGATTCTGCCCTAGGCCCTACTTGATCCCAAATCTCCCGCCACACATAAGCAGCTGGCTGTCCTAGAGCCGAAGGATGTTTGCCACCGACAATTGCCTTGTAGGCATCATTGTAAAGGTTAATGAGTTCTGAACCCCACCAGACAAACATTGCTTGGCGAGAAGTCAGCATTATTCGCACGCAAGTCTTGAGGCTCTGCGGCCATGCTGATACTGGGCCCAAAGACGTTTGTGACCAATCGAAAGATTGCATGAGCATTCCCATCTCTCCACCACCAGCAAAAATGTCTTCGTTGCTAGTGGCTTTCATCCCTTGAGTCACAAGTCTTGGCTCCTCATGCTCGAAAATATTTCTTTTGCAGCTCTTGAGTGCGATCGCTCATTGGTATAGTAACGCTTAAATTCACTCCCATGTTAAGGTCTAGTTTTTTTAGTCTGGGTTTCCAGCAGCATTTGCGATGGTATGAAACTCCAAGCTGCAAACTGGACTTGTGACAGTTCGCGGCAATATTGAGTCTCACCAACCAACTCCGCGAAGCTTGTTTGGCGATCGCGGATATCTTTTCTAGACCAGACTTTACCACGTGCTATATTGCTCTTTGTTCTGCCACAAGACACAAAAATGACAAAAAATACCCCAACGGTTGGGGTACAGCATCACTAAGTTGAGTTGTCTAACCAAGATTTTACGGGTGCAATATCTCTAACTTCATCTTCTGCCAAATAATCTGGCAAACCCAGATAAAAAGCTCATAACGTCGCTAACCGAATCAAAGCCCAAACCAACCACTTGAAATGCAGCACTAGATATAGAAGAAGAGCTAAAAATAGAATTGCTGCCAAAACCTCTACGTCTTGATTTTCTTCGTACAGAAGAAAACACATCCCTCTGCTCGTACATTGACCCTGATAAGAAAATATCAATTCCACCCGAAACTTGGTCGAGTTCTTCGTTTGATAATTCAACGGGAGCGTTATTTATAACTTTCTCACTAGACATGATTTTTTCCCATCGATAGCTATTGATACTGAGATATCTCTCTTGCAAGAGAACTTATGCACTATGCCTGAAATCCTGAAAGAAAGTATTCGGATCGAGGCTGACTAAGAACGAACACCATTACCGCTTAACTATATTTAACTATTAATTAAAAGTTAATCAGTTTTACTTATAGAAAAGCGATAGTTAGTTCCTGCAAAATATAGATACAATTAAATCTTTAATATTTCCGTTGAACAGCTGAGAAAAAATTGGGCGATTTCCAAACTTTACGAAGTAAGCTGAGATTCCTACTCCTTCACAAAAAAAGAGCATTAATCATTTGTCTTCTTGACTAATGCTCTTGCCCCATGCTTAATTTTTAAGCTACTATCCTCAGGACTTTAGCCCTGGATTTTCAAGTACTCCTCGCTACATTTTTACTTAATGATGGTGATGGTGATGGTGATGATGTCCATCTAGTTGAGGGTTAACTGCGATCGCTTCTTCTGTTCTCAACTCATTAATATGAGAATCTGCCCATTGTACTGCCATTTCTAAAAATTTTGCATGATCGTTAACGCATGGCATTTGCACATAATCTACATCAGGATGTTTTTTCTCCACCGCATGAATAATATGGTGAACATCCAATAAAGTTTCGTGATTTTCTGTAGCAAAACCAATAGGCATAAAAATTACTACTTTGGCACCCAATTGAATCAGGTTTTTAGCAGCTTGTTCGGCATTTGGTAGCGTCCATTCAATTAAAGGAGTGTCATGGTTAAGCCAACCTACAGAAATTAAAGGATAGCGGTTAATCAACTTTTCCCTTACCAATTCATATAGTGCTTGGCTTTCGGTAATCCCGGAGGTAAATCCTTTGGCTTTGTGAGGACAACCGTGATTCATCAGCACAATCCCAATTTGAGAAGGTAGGTAAGTTGCTGCTAAATCAGCGTTAATTTTCTCCTCTACAAGATGAGCCATCAAATCAATGTAAGCTGGCTCGTTGTAAAAAGAAGGTATATAGCGCAGTCCTTTTACCCAATGTTCTTCGCCATCAGCCATCTCGGCTAAAGCATTATTTACCTGCTCGATCGCAATCCCACTAGTAAAAATAGAATCAACCACTAGTAGGGGATAAATTAAGATTTTGTCGAAGCCTTGGTTTTTAATTTCTGCTAAGACTTGTTTCGGCAAAAAAGGAGCGCAGAAGTTGAAAGCTTTAAAAACTTGGACGCCGTTACCCCACTTTTCTTGTAACAGCTTCTCAATGCCAGCACGTTGCTTTTCAAAGATGGCGTTATGTGGGGAAATAAAATCATGATGTGTGTGTCCCCATTCATGACGGTCAAATAACGCCAATAGCTTGGCTAGGGGTGGATAAATCCAAGTTGGGACTGGTGCAAATTTTGCTGTTAGTAAATTTAAAGCCTGTTCGTTATAGTTAGCGAAATCTTCGTAGCTTTCGACTTCGCCGTAGCCCATGAGCAATACGGCGACTCGATCTTGATGTGATGATTGCTCGTGGGTATGTTGTACTTTTTCCGGCGTGGCTACCACAGTGAGTTCCTCAATATAACCAGAATGGAGAGAAGTATCAAAGAAATAATTTGATTATTTCCCTGGTTTGTAAACTAATATCCCATCCGGGGGGATAGGATAATTACAATCATCATAACTAGGTATTGCATCTTATACTTCTGCCGATAGGATCTAGACAAAAAAATTTACTTAACAAAATTTACTGAATCAAAAAATTTACTAACAGTAGATACGTAGCTTTAGCTTAGTGTAATTATTGGCACATACCTACTTGGCGATCGCCATAATTGCAGATCACCCTTCTTGGCTGAGGGTACTTGTGTTGAAGCTGAAGCAGTATCTTATTAACTAAGCTACTCCATTGGGTTAACATGTATCAAAATGGATTGAGATAGCTCGAAATTATATACAATTTTTAATAATTACACATTCCTAACCCAAACACCTCTGAAATAAGTTGAGTTTTGTTAATTTTTTCAGAGGTTTACTCATTGCAGAAATCAAATTTTTTCGATGTAACGCTGAGAATTTTCATTCTTATAAATTAATTATTAGTTTGTTAAACATCTCAGGTTTAAACTTTACTAAGCTCATCAGGTATATGGAAGAAATCTTAAACGAATACTGTAAACAAGCTAATTCTGGACTACTTCTATTGAGTATGCCGACTGGTTTTGGCAAAACCTATAATGTCCTAAACTTTATTTATTATAATTATCAAGAATTTGCTGCTCAAAATAGAAAAATTATTTTTATTACTAACCTCAAGAAGAATCTACCAGTAAATGAACTACGAGAGCGTTTTATTCATGATGGTAAAGGGGATGAATTTAACAAACATGTTCTTTTTATTGATTCTAACGTTGATACAGTTATTGATAATCTCCTAGAAAATGATCGCAAAATACCTGAACAGTTTAAAACAGAAATTTATAAGCGTTTAAAATCTCGAATAATAACGTGCAAAAATAGTTCACTTCCAAAAGAAGTTCAATTGATGCTCAAAATCGAAATTCGTAAAGAAATAGAGCCAGCATTCCGAAAAGATATTCAAAAAATATTGAAAGAAAATTTTAAAAATAAAAAAGCCCGGTTGTTAGCCATAAAAAATGAACCAGATTATCAATGGATTGGCAATTTATATCCCGCAGTATTTACAGATGAAAGAACTGTCTTATTTCTGAGTATGGATAAGTTCATTGCTCAAAACACGACACTGGTTGAGCAATCATATTACTTCACTGAAAGATTGATTGATGAATCTCTGATTTTTATTGATGAGTTTGATACTACTAAAGATGCTGTTCTCAACAATATTATTCAAACAGGCTTGCGCCATAGAGTAGATCTTCTTGATTTATTCTTGAATATTCATAACCACCTTATGCAAAACGAATTTCCTGAAAGGTTGCTTCAGGAATCTGGATGGCTCAAGAAAAAATCTACCGGAAAAGATTGGTTATCTCCACGACAAAAGATTGAATCATTTCGAGATAAAGCTAGTTACATATTTAAAACATATCAATTACACCATATCTGTAAATCTCATGATGACTTTTTGACAAGAACAAGAAACTTTCTGTTTTATGACTACCAATTCCATAATGTACTAAATCGTCATCAGCGTATCAAAATTATTGAAGATGTAGAAAACCGTACAAATTGGATTAAGTCTTTTGATATTAAAACCATAGAACCTGGTGTAGATATACAAGAGTTGCTGAGTAAGATTACCGGATTTCTAACCTATTTTCAGACAGGAATTAAGCACTTAGCTAATAATTATAGACGTTTAAAAGAAGAAAATAAAAGTAATCAGGAAGCCTTTCCACTCGAATCGGCCATTAAAACAGTTTTGAATAATTTTCTCCTTGATGAGCAAGATGTCGCATTTTTGACCAATAAAATTCTAGAAGACGACTTACAGTATGGCTTGCAAAGCGACAAAAGAACAATCCAAAGTCAGATTTTTTATGATACAGGCTTTCGGTATCACGATATCGTCGATAGTGATGAGCATGATACATTATCGAAGATATATATGTTCAACTTTAGCCGTACACCAGAATCTTTTCTGGCGGGAGTTTGCTCACAAGCTATGGTCGTTGGTATTTCTGCAACTGCTGGACTTTATACAAACATTGGCAATTACGATCTAGAGTATCTCAAATCCCGTTTAGGAGATTCATTTATAAGTCTTAAAGAAGATGCTCTTATTAAGCTCAAAAACGCATATTCTAAAGCAACTCAAGGATACGATCAAGTAGTTATAAAAACTGAATTTATTGGAACAGACTCACAGCAGGAAGCAATCAAACAGCTTAAGGAGCTTTTGCGTGATCGAGAAGCAGCACAGGCTTTATGGAACGAACTGAGCCATCAAATAACTAATGATGATGATAAGAAGAGTATTGAATTTTCATTTTGCCGTTATGTTAGGGCGTTAACTGCATGGAAATATTTTCTAGATCATTCTGATTGTCATGCCTTTCTTTGTCTTTTCAGTAAATTACCAAAGCCTTCCGATCCGAAGTTCGATCTGAACATATTGTATAAATACGCAAAATACTTATTAGATGACAAGAAAGATGTCATTGATGGTAGTGTAGAGGATACCATCTTCTTACTTAGTGGAGATAAGTTTGAAGAAAATAAAGAGAAACTGCTGAATGATCTGAAAGCTCACAAACGCAGATTCATTATCTCTGCTTACCAAACAATCGGAGTTGGACAAAATTTACAATTTCCTATCCCTTGTGGATTAGAGGCAATACACATTAACAACTTGCCACAGCATTCGGATATGGATATTAATGGCATTTATCTAGATAGCCCAACAAATCTACTTGTCAATATTTATGGAAATAATATCGAAGATGATGATTTTATAAAATATATTTTTCAATTAGAATTCTTGCGGGAAAATGGAGCTTTTTCAATTAATACATTTAAGACCAAGTTGGATAGAGCATTTCAGAGATATATAGGAAGATACCAGCCTAAGCAAAAGGCTGAAGACTTTATAAACTTATATAATACAGGTGCCTATTCACGCTTTTTGAATAAAACAATTATCCAAGCAATAGGTCGAATATGTCGAACTAATATGAAGGCTCCAAGAATCCATATTCTTGCCGATGCTTCAATCCGAAAACATTTAACTGGTTTTGCTTTACCAAAAGATGTAATTCCTGTTCGTGAATATGCTGCTCTGTTAAAAACAGCAGGGGAATCGATGTGCCCATCTGAAGATTTAATAGAAGCGCAAAACCGAGCATCTCTTAGAAGTAATCAGAATTCTGCTAACATACGCCGCCAACTGAATACTCCTTGGACACCTACGAGTGTTAAAGCATGGCAGGATCTGAGAGAACAAACTCTCCGTCAACCTGCTATGGCAAAAGAATCAGAATGCAATCCTAACTGGAATAGTTTTTACCTAAAATTACCAAAACCCGCCGATTCATATTATTTTTCACATGAAAATGACTATGATGAAATTGAAGTTTTCTTTTCTGATGTATACGGGAAAAAAGAAGTTAAAGAAGTGAGTGAAAGAACTTCTCGTCTTTCAGAGTTAATGAAAATTGATGTACTACATAAATTGTTTATTGATTCTAGCTGGGCAACAGCATTTCCAAAATCTAAACTTATGCTAACACCCTCAATGTTCAACAATATTTATAAAGGGGCGTTAGGTGAAGTATGCGGAAAATATATTTTTCAAAACTTCTTAAATATTCACTTGCAAGAACTGGATGTCAATGAATTTGAGTGTTTTGACTTTAAAACAGAGCAGAAAGTTTATGTAGACTTCAAGTTATGGAACGATCAGATTGCGGTGCCATCTGAGGAATTACTTGATAAAATCATCGAAAAAATGGCCTTTGTCGGAGCAGAAAGAATTTTTGTCATCAACATTCTTGGTACTTTAAACATACCTTTTCGTCCGATTTTGTCATTTGGTGGAAAAATTGTCGAAGTTCCTTATCTCTGTAAAAATGATAAAATCGATAACTCAGCATTGAAATTTATTCAGGATGAATTTTATAAATGAGCATTACCACAAATAGACTAAAGATTGATTTTCATATTGATGCTATTGAACGAGACTTTGTTTTTATTCGCTTAAAACGAGAAAAAAATGGTAAATGGTGGGGAGCGGAAGAACTAGACTGCATTATTGGTGACGAATATAAAGCTATGGCAGTTGGGTATGCTCAATATGCCTATGCTATGTTTGAAAAAAAATCAAATAATACTTATGAATTACTTCAAAAACTGAGAACAGATACTAAATTTGCTAATGTATCTGCAATTGAAGTAAAGCCCCAGGCTGTTTATAACGGAAATGATGAATGTATATGTGAGGTAACACTTGCTCGATTATTAATAAATTCTCTAGGTTCATCACGCTCAAGATTTAAGGATCTACATTTCTCAAATCTCACCGGTACATTATTGAAAGTGCCAGCATTAACAGATAAGTTTTACGATCCAATTGGTGTTGCTGAAATAACTCTTAATCGTATTGATGGTAAAAAAAACGAATTCTTACTGAATGTTAGTGTAGCTAGTTATCGCAAAAAAGGTGCTATTTTAAAAGAATACAAAGGCGAGGAATTAAGAAAGATTCTTAAAAGGCCTGAATATGTCTTCCATAGTGGTACAGCATCCCTAAGAAGGTGGCTTCCTTCTGACGGGAAGGAGACAGATGCTACTAAGTCCTATATAAAATGCGGTATCCAAGGAAAAAGGCGTCATACTAATTTTATTGAATTTGGAAGTATTAAAGACTTTGAAAACAGCAGAGCCGGCATTTTGCATCAAGTTTTCAAAAGTATTCAAGAACATTTATCTGAATACATGAGTGTTGATTTTGCATCTCTTGAAATCGACGACAGCCTTGAACTAACGAACACCTTGCTTAAAAAGCCACAACAGCTTCATTCAGTACTTGGCGGGCAACCAATAAACATAATAGACATAGTTAAGGATGAAGATTCTGCTGAGTTAGCAAAAAACTTGAAAGAATTGCTTCTTCCTTACATTACGGATGAAAAGCTAATTACTTTTGGTAAACAAGATAAGAAAGGCGCTCTCAATTTTAGAATTATACATGATGCCGAATTTTATGAAAAAATGGGGCAAGAAGATGAATACCTCGCTTCTACAGATATATTTCAGCGGCAACATCTTACAATTGAATCAACTAGAAATGTCTCTGATGCTATTGTTAAAACAAGTATTAAAGAACTACTTATAAAGCGGGATATTAGCACTAAAAAAATCAACCTTTTTGATTGGTCTAAACTTGAATTGAAAGGAATTTGGACTTTTGCTGCTTGGGATGAAGAAGCAAGCCATGTTATTTTTATGGAAATTCAGCCAAATGGAAATTTTGAATTTCATACAAGAGAAGGACGAAATATATTCAATTGGGAAAGATTTGATAACTATAAAGAATTAATGACTGAGAGTGAGTCTGAAGATAAAATAAGAACTCTAGAAGGTCTTGTAATTTCTGATACAGGCGATATAAATAAAATTTTTCGTACTGATGAAATCACCATTCCCGATATTTCCAAAATTGAAGCTATTATCAACGAAGTCGAGACAAAGCTTCCTGAAGATAAGCGAACTGGAAATGCTTTGGCAGATTTGCTTGAAGAATTTATGACTGAAGTTTCTACGAAAGATAACGATAAACTTATATTATTCAGCGAAGAATTACGCAGATTAGGTAATAACGAACTAGACAAAAGCAGTTTCCGAAAATTAATAAAAGAAAATTTAGGAAAGAACTCAAATGTTACTGATGAATTACGCAATTATCTTCTGAACAGATATGATATCAGGCTAATTTTTTCCAAGCAGAAGGAAAATATCGAAGATTTATTTAATGCTTCTCTCCATATAAATTATTTTGGTGAGACCGCAAAAGAAGCATATTATTTTGTGGGAGATAGAAATGTAAAAGATTATTCTTTCAAGGATGCTTGCCATCTCCGTAAAATCGTTGCAGTCGATGACTCTAAACTGATATTTAGACAACTCCTTAAAACTATGGATGTTGATTTTGTCCGTACAGGGCAAAGTACCGTAGTCCCTTTTCCATTTAAGTACATTAGAGAGTATAAGAATTTCGACATTGCTCAATAAGTATATTAAGTTGTATTTATAACTAGTAGGGTTTAGCAATGCTAAAGCCTAGCTCTGAACAGAGGCTAAAGATAGATGAGCATCATTATTTGCCCTGGAATCCATGAGCCAGAATTGACTGAAAGTTTTATCTCAGGGTGCTTAAATTTAAATTCTGATAGTTCAACTACTAAAGAAGCAGTAAATATACTAGTCTACCCAGAACAGGGTGTACTGAACCTATCGCCATTCCATATTTTATATTTTCTACACAATTGCTTAGGGAATGAGTTAGAATCGCCTGCGATCTTCATTAGTTTTAGTGCAGGTGTAGTAGGAGCGATGCTCGCTGCGAATTCGTGGCGATTCTTAGGAGGTAATGTCAAAGCTTTTATTGCTATAGATGGATGGGGCGTGCCACTATGGGGTGATTTTCCCATTCATCGGATGAGTCATGATTATTTCACCCACTGGAGTTCATCTTTACTGGGTAGTGGGAAAAATAACTTTTATGCAGAACCAGCAGTTGACCATTTATCCATGTGGCGATCGCCGCAAACCGTCCGAGGTTGTTGGGTAGATCCTTCTGAGGAATTTTACTCTAAAAGCGATCGCTTGAGTGCATCTGAATTCTTGCACCTGCTGTTGAAGCGCTATGAAGAAAAATAGTCCGGAAAATAAAGTTGGCAAGCAGGAGTGAGAAATAGGGAAACTTTTAAAATGGAGTGATGGGCGTAGTTTCGCGCAACTCTCCAATTCCCAAATCCCACACTCTCCAACTACCCATCTACCCTAGTCACTATTCTTGAGTATCTAATGTTTCCAACGGAACCTGCTGCTGTTAATAACGGGTTTGGCGCACTGCTGAAAAACCGCGGTTTTATGCTCTTATGGATTGGGCAACTGGTTTCCCAGTTAGCAGATAAGGTGTTCTTCGTTTTGATGATTGCCTTACTGGAAAATTACCCACCACCACCAGGATTGGCAGAAAATTCAATGTACTCAACTTTGATGGTGGCCTTTACAGTCCCAGCCATTTTATTTGGTTCTGCGGGTGGCATTTTTGTTGACCGCTTTCCCAAAAAGTTGATTATGGTTGGCTCAGATTTGGTGCGTGGGGGTTTAACTCTATTAATTCCGTTTTTACCAAGAGAATTTTTGATTCTTTTGATACTTACCTTTGCCATCTCCACGGTGACGCAGTTTTTTGCCCCAGCAGAACAAGCTGCCATTCCTCTACTGGTGCGGCGTGAAAATTTAATGGCAGCAAATGCCTTATTTAGCAGCACAATGATGGGTGCTTTAATCGTTGGCTTTGCCATTGGAGAGCCAATGTTGAGTTGGGCGAAGAGTTTACTGGGAGAAGAATACGGCCAAGAGTTGGTAGTTAGCACGCTATATTTTTTATCGGGTGCGATTATGCAGCCGATTCATTTTAAAGAAGATAAACCTATAGTTGAGCATCGGGGATCGAATCACCTGTGGTCTGAATTTACCGAGAGTTTGCGCTATCTCAAGAAAAACCGTTTGGTGTTAAATGCTATGTTGCAACTCGTAACTCTATATTGCGTGTTTGCAGCCTTAACAGTATTGACAATTAGATTAGCAGCCGACTTTGGTTTAAAAGAGAAACAGTTTGGTTTTTTCTTAGCAGCCGCCGGGGTAGGGATGGTCTTGGGTGCGGGAATTTTAGGACACTGGAGTGTGAAATTGCATCGCAAACCCTTACCCTTAATCGGATTTTTGATGATGTCCTTGGTGTTAGGGGTGTTTACTTTTACCCATAACTTATTATTGGCTCTAGGACTTTGTGCATTATTAGGTGTAGGTGCTTCCTTAATTGGCGTGCCAATGCAAACTTTAATTCAACAACAAGCGCCACCCAATATGCATGGTAAAGTTTTCGGCTTTCAAAATCATGCCGTAAATATTGCTCTTTCTTTACCTCTGGCAATTACCGGGCCATTAACTGATATTCTAGGTTTGCGTGTTGTACTTGTAGCTATGAGCCTGATAGTCGCTGCTGTGGGTGTTTGGGCTTGGCAAAATACCCGCCGGGTATTGCAGGACGTAATTTAACCAATACAAAGTCATAACCTAACTAGATCTTAAAAATAGAAATATCCGTAAGGATTTAATGAAACTTTTCTATTAAAATGAAATCTTAACTACAGAATCCAAGCATTAACTTAGCTATTCTCAGAGGTTTGACAGTGCGATCGCCAACCCGAATCAGTCCCCCCCAAACCGAGAATCACACCCAGCCTAATACAAGTATTCAAACCGTCGAAGTCACGCCTAAACGGGCATCTGGCGGTTTTGCTCTCCTTGACAGTCTCCAGCGCCACGGTGTTGAGTATATTTTTGGTTATCCCGGTGGAGCAATTCTGCCAATTTACGATGACCTTTACAAAGTGGAAGCAACCAGTGGCATTAAGCACATTCTTGTGAGACACGAACAAGGTGCATCCCATGCTGCTGACGGCTATGCCCGTGCTACAGGTAAGGTAGGAGTGTGCTTTGGTACTTCGGGCCCAGGGGCGACTAACTTGGTGACAGGTATCGCCACCGCCTACATGGACTCGATTCCGATGATTGTGGTCACAGGGCAAGTACCACGGGCTTCAATTGGTACGGATGCATTTCAAGAAACTGATATTTATGGGATTACCCTGCCAATTGTCAAACACTCTTATGTAGTGCGCGATCCAAAAGATATGGCACGGATTGTGGCTGAAGCGTTCCACATCGCTAGCACAGGACGCCCAGGCCCAGTTTTAATTGATGTTCCTAAAGATGTAGCTTTAGAAGAATTTGACTACGTGCCTGTAGAACCAGGTGCAGTGAAATTACCTGGCTATCGTCCCACAGTGAAGGGCAACCCACGGCAGATCAACGCCGCTATTCAGTTAATTAAGGAAAGTAGCCGACCGCTATTGTACGTCGGTGGCGGTGCGATCGCTTCTGGGGCACACGCAGAAATTCAAGAACTAGCTGAGTTATTTAATATTCCCGTCACCACAACTTTGATGGGTATCGGTGTTTTCGACGAACATCATCCTCTAGCTTTGGGGATGTTGGGGATGCACGGCACTGCCTACGCCAACTTTGCTGTGACTGATTGTGACTTATTGATCTGCGTTGGCGCAAGATTTGATGACCGCGTGACTGGCAAGTTAGATGAATTTGCCTCCAAGGCGAAAGTCATTCACATCGATATCGATCCCGCCGAAGTTGGTAAAAACCGCGTTCCTGAAGTACCTATCGTTGGTGATGTACGCAATGTCTTAGTTGACTTGTTACGTCGTTGCAAGCAATCAGGTATCAAGGCTAAACCCAACCAAAACCAAGAATGGTTAAACCTCATTAACCGCTGGCGGGAAGAATATCCTTTGATGGTGCCCCAGCATCCTGACAGTATCTCACCCCAAGAGGTAATTGTCGAAATCGGTCGCCAAGCACCCCACGCTTTCTACACCACAGATGTAGGTCAACATCAAATGTGGGCAGCACAATTCCTCAAAAATGGCCCCCGACGCTGGATTTCCAGTGCTGGTTTAGGAACGATGGGTTTTGGCGTCCCTGCGGCAATGGGTGCAAAAGTGGCATTTCCCGATGAAGAAGTTATTTGTATCAGCGGTGATGCCAGTTTCCAAATGTGCTTGCAAGAACTGGGAACGCTTGCACAATATGGCATTAACGTCAAGACTCTAATTCTCAATAACGGCTGGCAGGGAATGGTACGCCAGTGGCAACAAGCCTTCTACGGCGAGCGTTACTCCTGCTCCAATATGGAAGTCGGAATGCCAGATATTGAGTATTTAACCAAAGCCTATGGTATTAAAGGCATGGTGATTAGCAAACGGGAAGAACTCCAAGATGCGATCGCCGAAATGCTGGCACACAATGGCCCGGTAGTTGTCGATGTGCGCGTTACCAGAGATGAAAACTGCTATCCAATGGTAGCCCCAGGCAAGAGCAACGCCCAAATGATTGGCTTACCCAAACAACCACCAACAACTGCTACTGAGCCAGTTTATTGTAACCACTGCGGCAGCAAAAACTTGCCCAGCCATAACTTCTGCTCTGAGTGTGGTAATAAACTTTAAAGTTTACTGAGTGCCGGAAGGTGATTTTTTCTACTTAGTTAGGCACTTTGTACGGTAAATTTTTGAATTTAGAGAGTTAGATACGCAGGGGATTGTATCCTCTGCGTTTTTTTGGGAAAAAATTTCCGTAAAAATCACAGATGTGTGTTTTTCTTGATTTTTTTGGGAATCCTAAATCTCAGGAAAAAAGATTGCTTTCCCATCAATCACGGAACCTTTAAAGGATAGTTATGTTACAGCGTAAGTTGCCCAACAGAGGTAGCGGCAGTTCAGTCGCCTTAGAACCAGAAGTTGCGATCGCAGTCATTGGACTGTTTTCCGCAGCATCTGATGATGAAGGTGTCAGCAAAACCGAAGAATTTGCTTTGAGTGAAATGCTAGCTGGTATTTCTCAATTTGAAGATTTCTCGGAACGAGACTTTGAAGAATTAACACAGAAAGTTTATAGCTTGCTAGATGAAGAAGAACCTGAGGAGGTGATTGAGCAAGCGATCGCTTCCTTACCAGATGAAGAATATCGCGAAGCAGCCTACATTACCGCACTATTGGTAGTCGGGATTGATGGTGAAATACCCGATAGCGAACAAGATTATATATCTGAGCTTCAGGACGCCTTGAATATTACCAATAGGCGCGCACAACAAATTATAGACCACATCTTTGGAGAAGATGATGAAGATGAGTACGAGGAAGAATAACTCTTTTGATGCTTAAATTCCCGATCTTGTAAGCTGGGTTACTTGAGATCGGGCAAAACTTTTATCGATACAATTGCAGAATCAATAGACAGCTCACGATTGGCAGTTTTCATACCATCGTGAGCTTTTTGTTAGGCAACCAGAATTTTGGATGTTTGATTGGAAGCACCTGCTTTGCCCCGATCCCATCAAAGATATTTAGATGAATATCTAAATATTTAACTTTTGTAAAATTTAAGGTTTTCTTTAGATTTATAATTTAAGATTTTCTTTAGATTCTTCACACCACTGTGTTGGATTCACAAGAGTTGGAGTGTTGGTAATGAACGTATGCCTGATAAACTCAAAAATATTGCGTCAACTATGGTCTGTAGTTGAACAGACCCAGACTAGTAATCTTGTGGGACTCAGCGATCCAGATTTAGTCAAACAGTTGTTAAGGCAGCTTGATAGCATACAAGCACTCAGCAGCGAAGAAATGAATTCCCTGAACGCTTACCTGTTTTCTAGAACTCAGCTAATACGGGATTTAGCTAGTGCAAGGTAAGTATAAGAAGTATAGAAGGTCACTGCTAAAATTTGGCAGTCTTGAGTCTAGCCTAGATTTTTATTAATTATCGGTATTGGAATCTCCCATCATATTATTTGGACTTCTCCTACAAGCCTTAGCTGAACAAGCTGGGGCTTTTTGTTGCTGATTTCCTTGAACAGCAAGCGATCGCCTCTTGCGCCTACTCTGCGAGGTTTTCTAATGTGAGCTTTTGAGACTACTACTCAATAACACCAAAATACTTATGCAATAAGTCTATAGAACAGAACGAATATAGTAAAATAAGCATTTATACCCTTTGTAGGGGTAATTTTTTTTGAGAATAGTAAAGTTTACTAGAGAAAAGAAAAATTAAGGTAATATTAGGTACTTAGCAATAGTCCCTATTCATGGGAATTTAGAATTTTACGATCGCTATTAAGTCAAGAAACCTTGACACAAGAGTAAAATTTCGTAGATTTAAAGTAATAAAAATTACTTTAAAAATAAAAATTAAGTTTATTTTGAGTGAAGTTACGCATTCAACTAGCGTGTGTAGCAGTTATAAATTTTACAACGTATAAAAAAGGTTTCTCTTCATAAACGAAATTACACGTTAATACGGATACCTTACCGAACATAATATTAAATAATTATTAAAGTTATCGAATTCTGATAATGGGAAGAATTCAATTGTGAACCGTATATCTGTTTTTCTCTATACACAGATAGCAAATTATTAGCAAGACTACCAAGTTACTATGCTTAAAGATTCTTGAGATTTTAACAAGAGTCGGTCTTGTCAAAAAATTAATGCGCTCAAATAGGCTGACTGAGAAATTAATCACACAATTGGGAGAATAAAAGTAACTACAACAGCATTCATAACGACTTAAGACAATCATAAATTGTCAATAAGTGTTGTTGTTAAAAAATTAAGCTCAGTTAATCTAACCTTCAACCCGTTGCTTGGTTTGCAAGCTGCGGTGCAAGCCTATAGGGCATTATCCAGAATATCGCGATCGCGACTTTCCCTTTTATAGGAAAATATCGGATCGAAACAAACAGCTACAACCAAAGCACGATATTTGCAATCTTTTTCCAACATAGTTGAATACAGCTGTGTATTAATTTATAAGTAAATACCTCGGTCAGAATCATCTCCGTTTAATATGTCATTGCGTCATATCGTTTAACTTGCAATCACATATTAAACGCGATTTATCGGACATTCTGGCGAATTTTCTGACATCGAAATATGGCAGAAGTTATAGCTATTCTTTCCTGGTGAAAACATGAAATACATGATTTATGGGCATGGAAATGCCCTGGAACAATGCACATATTCTCTGCTCCTGCAAACATTGCCCAAGAGCGACCAAGCCTTATTTGCAATGGCAGGAAATAGTGCGCTGCTTGCAAAAATGCAAAATGTTTATGTTGTCAAGACATTAGATGATGCAATCTCTTTAGCAACAGATGAAAAAGTAGATCTTGTCATCCTCTTGAGTCCGGTTCCTTTGATGGCAGGTGTTGCCGATGCTTTTCAGAAAGCTGGATTTGATGTCTTTGGGCTGCCTCAAAATGTTACTAAGTTAGAGTCCAGCAAAGCTTTCGGCAAGCAGTTCATGCGCGATTATGCAATTCCTTGTGCGGACTCGTTTGAAACCACAAATTTGGAAGAGGCTAAGAAATTTCTGGAATTGAACTGGCAAGATCGAACTCGTCAGTATGTAATTAAATCTGACAGTTTTGATACGAATGCCTCAAAGCGAGTGATTCTACCCTCGTCATTGGATGAAGCTGTGTTTGCTGTTGAAGGAATGCTCAACTCTTCTAGAACAGATTCCAGTTCTGTAGTTATTGAAGAGCGCCTTTATGGATCTGAGTTGTCTGTACACGTCTTTTTTGATGGCAAAAGTTACCATATTCTGCCCCAGGTTAGTGATTTCAAGCGCCTGCTCGATCGCGATCGCGGGCCCAATACCCAAGGTGTAGGAGCGCTAGCCACAACTAACTATTCCTCTGCCGATCTCTTGACGGAATTACGTACTCAAATTATTGAACCGACTCTTGAGGGCATTCAAAAAACTTGGGATGATTACCGCTACATCTTGTACATTGGCGTTATTGCTACCGAGTCGGGTTTGAAGGTTCTGGAGTTCAATACTCGACCGGGAAGTCCGGAGTGGATTGCGTTGCTTCAGCTTCTTGACTCACCTTTGAACGAAATTATCAATGCAATTCAACAGCAAAAGCTGAGTAACACTGAAATCAAATGGAAACAAGGCTTTGGTGGTGCCCTATTTGCTCTTTCCTATGGATATCCTCTGATTGAGCGTGAGTATTTTGAGAGTATTGTTGGTGTAGAAAAAATTGACGAGACAGTCGAAGTTTACGGTGACGGAATTAAGCAAAACTGCGATCGCTTAGAGGTGAATGGTGGTCGAGTCCTAGCCGTTGCTGGCTTTTCTCAAGACATCAACTCTCTAAGAAACAATATTTACGAAAATATCTGCAAAGTACGCTTTAATGGCATGTTCTATCGCAGCGATCTTGGTCTGACATCTCCAGTTATTTAGGTCAAAAATCATGAAAGCATTAGTCAAGCAGCACGCATCCCGTGGTTTGTGGATGACAGACGTTCCCAAACCCGTACCTGGTTCGCAAGATGTTCTGATTCGGATTGAAAAGTCAGCAATCTGCGGTACTGACGTTCATATTTATGAATGGGACGGATGGGCACAAAAGAATGTCCCAGTGCCAACTGTAATTGGTCACGAATTTATGGGTGTGATCGAAGAAGTAGGTTCGGACGTACAAGAATTCAAAGTTGGATATAGAGTTTCTGGTGAGGGACATATCACTTGTGGTCGTTGCCGTAACTGTCGAACGGGGCAAGAACACTTATGCCGTAAGACTCTTGGGGTAGGAGTGAATCGGCATGGCTCCTTTGCAGAATATCTGATACTTCCCGCAAAAAACGTATTTCCCCTCATTGACGAGGTGAGCGATGATATTGCTGCGATTTTCGATCCTTTTGGAAACGCGACTCATGCAGCTCTCTCGTTCGATCTTCTCGGCGAGGATGTTCTGATTACAGGTGCTGGCCCGATTGGTGCTTTAGCCGCCGCAATCTGCAAACACGCAGGAGCAAGACACATCGTTGTTACAGATGTGAATGACTCGCGATTGGAAAAGGCTTTACAGATGGGTGCAACGCGAGTTGTGAATGTTAGTCGAGAACCACTATGGCAAGTTGCTAAAGAATTGGGCTTATCGGAAGGCTTTGGTGTTGGTCTAGAAATGTCGGGCAATCCTAGTGCTTTCCATACCATGATTGATATGATGAGTCACGGTGGCAAAATTGCTTTACTAGGAATTTTCTCCACAAAAGTTGAGACCGATTGGTTAAGCGTAATTTTTAAAGGACTGCAAATCAAAGGTATCTACGGCCGAGAGATGTTTAGAACTTGGTTTAAGATGCAAAGTATGTTGCAGGCAGGGTTGGATATTTCACCGGTGATTACTCATCGGTTCGAGATTGATGACTTTGAAGAGGGATTTGAAGCTGCGCGTTCGGGGACAGCGACAAAAGTCATTCTTGATTGGTAGATTCTGAATTATCCATCGGAATTGCATCAAAAGTCTTTGTGCATTAAAAAATTTGCAAAATTCCCCATCCACTACAGGGTGGGGGACTTGACGCTAAACAATAATTCTTTAATGGACAAGTTGGTTAAGATGACAATCTCTCCCAGGATGTGTAAAGTAGTTGAGGATTATTTAGTAACTGCAATTATTTAACGCATCCTCATATGGATAGAAAAACCAAACGCCTCTTGCTGCTTGTTGTTTTCTGTAGTTTGACTGGTGTAATTTTAGGAGGAACTGCTAGCTGGGCAGAAAGCAATATGTGCTTGGAAGCCAAGACAGTCACGAGTGATTGCTTGACCCAAGACCCGATTCAAAAGACAATCCAGGGAATGAGTACCGGCTTAGTAGCCGGCGCTGGAGCAGCTTGCGGTGTAGCTTGGCAGTTACGTCAACATGATTAAAAGCGATAATTGCGATCGCCTACCCATAAACTAATGGGTACGGCGTTACCTTGCGGATCGACTTTAACTTTTACTGCTATTGGTTGGCGTCGTCCCTCTCGGCTTTCTAAAGCACGGGAAATATCTCGACTAATTCGCTCCCGTTGCTCATCCGGGATGTAATATCTTTCCACCCCATAGTTAACAAAGCCATCTCGATATACTCCTTTTAAGGCTACCCGATCGTTGGCGAGATTTGTGGGGCGTCTACCACTTACCCGCACCAGTCTCCAAGCCCTAGGGACACCACGGCCATAAGATTCTCTTTCTTGCAAAGTCACATACAAATTGGTTCCTTGAGCCAATTGCCTGTTTCTACCGCGATTTTGCCGCAGTAACTCCTCCCAGCCAGGCAGCCTTCTCAAAGTTGAGATGCGCGATATGTTATAGTCCAAATTGAGAGCGTAATTTTGCCGCACATCATCAGGATCTACAGGCGCACTTTGCAAAATTACCGTTTTACCCGCAACATCTGTGTACAAAGCTTGGGTGGGTACAGCCATAATTAACCCTGTTTGTAGCGCCAGGGGAACCAGTAACCGCCAAAAAGGTAGAGGCTTATTTGCTTTCTGTTCAGTAGCAATTAGATAATCTTTAAAAGTCAACTTCCCAGAAAATTCGGCTTCGGGAGATAAGCCGCCCTTGGATTTACTTGATTCAGAAGTACTGGATTTATTCGATTCAGAGGAGTTACTTTTCATGGCCGTAGTCCTAAAAGAAGGGTAACAACAAAAGTCGGGTTTAATACCCAGAATTAGGACTGACGCAGAGACACACCCACTATAGGGAATTCAAAATTCAAAATTTAAAACTCAAAATGCCTTGGTTATGGGCTTTTGAAATTTGTCAGATGAAATCTTGATTCCCGTTGTGCTGTACTAAATAGTAAATATAGGAATACGCAGAGATAAATAATAAGCAATTAAACTTCGTAATTACGATTACAAATTACGAATTACTTTTTTTGCTTTTCGCTTCAGATAGGCGACGTTCAAACCATAGTCCAGAGCTAATTAGCACAGAACCGCACATCACAAACACCAGAGACTTAAATAGTAAGTCTGTATTGTACTCCCAAACTCGACTGATAACTTGTAAAGTTAACAATAGCATACCGCCCCAGAAGGAACGGCGATCGTTTAACTTCAATCCTTCTTGAATGAGTCCCCAAGCTAAGGTTGCTAGCAGGACGTTGAAGACAAAAATTCCTAGTTCGCTAATACGGGTAATACCTTGATGCCAAAAAGGAACTACAGCGGTGATGCCAATAAATGTGCCAACTAAAACCAGAGTAAAAACCATTTCCCGACGTGCAGGATTGTTTCGTTGGCGCAGCAGAAATAACCATTGTAAAACTGCCAAACCACTAAGAATCCCGACATCAATGATAGGAAGAGTTCTGAGGATGTTGCTGTTAGTAGTTGGTGGCGAATAACCATAATCTGGAAATTGCCATTGCCAACGGAAGGACAAGATATAAAAGGCAAACCCAAAACTGACTAAGGCTAATGTCCGCGCCAGGGGTTGAAACAATCTATAATTAACCGTGGGAAATAGTAGGTCATCGTAACTCCACAATAAAGCTGGCGGAAGTGCAAAAGCAAACGATGCTACCCAAGGTGCGATATCAGAATAAGTCAGTAGTTGCAAAGGATTGAGGTTGAATTGCAAGGAACTAGCAAAAGCAAAGGCTGCTATTCCAAAAATCCAGCGCGATCGACAAACATAAGCTAAGGGTACAAACAGCAACCATGACACCAGAGGCATATGTCGCACGATTAACCGCGCCCAACTCAATTCGTTGGGAGTGTACCACCAGTCCCCTAATCCAGTCCAGTAGCCAATTAGGATCAGGATAATGGCTAGAATGCCCAAGGAATTTAAGGACAGGCTATAAGCCATTATCAAAACACCAAATCCCCAGGCGAGAAATAGTTCCGTAGTCGAACCAGCAATATTAAAGACTTGCGCCATCAATAAAATATTTGCGCCTAAAATAAAAGCGCCTAATATCAGCAACGCCTCTCCTAATATGCGTTTGTTGCGTTGTGGTTTTTTACCTTCAGCTTTGCGGAGTGCGGGTTCGCGCCAAGTATAAAAACCAGCGATGGTTACGGCAAAAAACACACTGATCGTGATGATAAACTTGACATCCCGCGACCATTCCTGCCAGCTAGCAGCGATAAAAACGATCGCACCTAAGATTAACAAGATACCACCGATGGCGATCGCAGTCATGCGAGAGCGATCGCGCGCCGCCGCTTCGATATTGTTAAATTGATAACGGTCTGCTAATTGTTGATACTGCGAGGAACTGATTATGCCTTCGTCTCTCCATAGTTGTGCTTCTTTGCGTATTTTTCGCTGAAAATCATCTAAAATCATGACCCTCTCCCGTGAAGTGGTGTAGTTTAGCACGCTTGAATGCGTCCCTAAAGGCAACAGCTTCCAGTTCAACGCTGGAAGCCTATTTAGCTCGCACTTTGCGATGATTAGAATGGCGGTCATTATTTTTCAGTATGCAGCCAAACCCTGGCATGGCATTGTTCTTCCATAACAGTTTCATTTCCCAATGGAAAAACCTTCAAATCTCTTACTTAAACTCTCGCGACGTTTGTTTGAAAACCCTAATATTCAAGAAGAATTTATTCAAGCGTTAATTAATCCTCAACCTTTCTCACCTTGCATTCTTTGGTGTCAATCAAGGCCAGATATTTCACCATTTTCTGTAGAAACACCAACAAATTGGCAACCACAATTTGTAGACAGATTACTTTTAGGAGAAAAGCCAGGTAAACATCCACTACATGACCAAGGAAATTTCTACTGTCTAGATTTTTCTTCCGTATTTGCGGCTACTACTTTGTTAGCAATTTCGCAATCAATAAATTTAATTTTTGATATGTGTGCGGCACCAGGTGGAAAAAGCATCTTTGCGTGGAAAGCATTGCAGCCCGATTTACTTATCAGCAATGAAGTAATTGGTAAACGCTTAGGAATGCTAATTTCTAACTTAAAACGTTGCCAAATAAAACCTAGTTTTGTAGCTAATCGAGATTCTAGTATCTTTGCTGAAGCTATACCTTTATCTAGCGATTTAGTTCTCGTAGATGCTCCTTGTACTGGGCAATCTTTACTAGCTAAAGGAGAAACAGCACCAGGATGTTTCCATCCAACTAACATTAATAAATGTGCCAATCGTCAAAAACGAATTATAGCTAACTCTGCTCAAATTGTTGCACCTCAAGGCTATCTTGCTTATATGACTTGTACTTACTCCCCTGAAGAAAACGAGGAAGTTTGCGAATGGTTTTTACAACGCTTTCCCCAATTTCAGCCAGTACCTATTAGCCATTTACAAGAATATCAATCGCATTTAATAGAAATCCCATCTTATCGACTCTTCCCTCAAGATAGACTAGGCGCTGGTGCGTTCACAGTGCTTTTTAAAAATACAGAAGAAGGCGAGCCTAAACAAGTAGATGAAGATATTTATCGTCAACTCGGTTTTAGATCAATATCATAAATATTCTCGGCACTACTTTACACTTCAATCTCTAATTCTTGATACCCCGTCTGCTCATCAAAAATCCTCTTAAAACTAAACTTTTCAGTTGTACCAATAACTATTTCAGCAGTTGTGTAGATAATGCATCCATTATCGAGATGTCCGCCAATTGTTTTACCTTCTCGATCTGCGATCGCAATATGCAAATGCACCCCGGTATTAGCTATTGTTCCTTGAAGAGAAAGTATTTCAAACTTCTCATTTAAAACTGTACTATTCTCTTGATTGGCAAAGCGAATATTTGCTTGCTGCAAACTACCGATCGCACTTAATATAAAACCCGCTTGTATACTCTGTTGAATAGCAAAATTCTTGAGGCTTTGTCTTAAATCTTCATTGGGTTTAAGCCTAATTGCAAATAGTTTCATAATTTTATTGCTAATAAAGGATTAGATAGGTTTATCAGTGATTATACCGTTTTATTTTCGATACAAAATTTAATAGCATATACATAAAATATCCTCAGGATACAAAATATGTCAGACTTGTCGCTTCATTGCCAAAATTTAAAAGAACAAGTTGAGTATATATTACATCTTTTACACCAAGAACCTACACTACGTTCTTATGATATTACACCCGTACAAACTTCTCTAGGTAAAGCAATTTCTCCTCGATTTGAAATTGTATTTGCAGGTGCATTTAGTGCAGGTAAATCAATGCTGATTAACGCACTTTTAGAAAGGGAATTGCTATACAGTGCAGAAGGACACGCTACAGGTACAGAGTGCAAAGTTGAATATGCAGAAGTAGATAGAGAACGTGTTATTTTAACATTTTTGAGTGAAACAGAGATTCGCGAGCAAGCAGTTTCTTTATGTCAACAACTAGGATTTAAAACAGTAGCGAATATTAATCAATCTGATATCATCAATTTACTTAACCAAGGTTGTCAAGCGATTCTTCAGCAAGAGGGTGGTGAAAGTAAATCGGAACGTGCAAAACAAGCAAAGGCGTTAATGTTATTGCTTGAAGGATATGTAGTAAATCGCCAACATATTCATACAGTTAATAATGCTACATATTCAATGGAGCAATTTAATTTCTCCAATATCAAGGAAGCTGCTAGTTATGCACGTCGTGGTAGTAACAGCGCTGTTTTAAAACGAATTGAATATTATTGTAACCATCCTCTATTAGAAGATGGTAACGTCATCATCGATACGCCAGGGATTGATGCACCTGTAGAAAAAGATGCGCTACTAACTTATCAAAAAATTCAACATCCCGATACTTCGGCTGTAGTGTGTGTACTCAAACCTGCTGCTGCTGGCGATATGACAAAAGAAGAAACGGAACTTTTAGAAACAACAAGAAGGAATGGCGGAATCCGCGATCGCGTTTTTTATGTCTTTAACCGCATCGATGAAACTTGGTATAATGCCCAGCTAAGGCAACGATTAGACGATTTAATTAACGGACAATTTCGAGATACCAATAGGGTTTATAAAACCAGTGGTTTACTAGGATTTTACGGCAGCCAAATTAAACAGACAACTGCAAAAGATAGATTTGGCTTAGATTCTATCTTTGCTACCACTGTTAAAGTGTCAGATGGAAAAGAAGAAACCCCACAATTTGTCAGTGAGTTTAATCGCTACTGTGCTAACTCTGGTAAATTGTCAGCTAGTAAGTTTCGGATTTCTGTTAATAGCTTTGAAACTCCTAATGAAAATTTTGTCAGAATCTTATCCGAACAGGGTACGCTACTAATTAATCAGCTAATTCAAGATAGTGGAATTGAAGAATTTAGAACTGCGATTACTCGCTATCTTACAGAAGAGAAACGCCCGCAACTGTTTCAAAATCTCGCTGAGGATTTGCAAGATATTTGTATTCAATTAAAAAAGCATTATCAAGCGGTATATCAAGATTTAGATAGCCAACCGCGCGAAATTGAAACCATGAAAGTGCATGAATTGCAACGCCTCAACCAGCAATTACAGCAAGTTGCTAAAGACTTCACCCAGCATATTACAGAAGAAGTAAATTTAGTAATTAATAATACTTGTGATGATTTTGAAGCAGATTTTCGGCAATTGCAATCACGGATGATTCGCCGTTTAGATGAGTTGTTAGATACCTTTTCTGTTGCCGATGCTTATCGACGCGCAACTCTCAGCCATCCTCGCAATGCGACTGCACCTTTAATTGCTATTTTAGTCGAGGCATTTTATTATTTAGCTAATCAGTTAGAAGATATTTTGATAGTTTCTTCTCAGCAGTTAGTAGCCAATCTTTTTCAGCAACTAATGGAAAAGATTCGTAAATCAGAATATTATCGTCAATTGTATCGTTTGTTAGGCCATGATGGCGGTATTGAACAAGAAGTAAAAATTGTCGAAAAAATGGTTTCTCAAGCTTTGGTAAGTGCAGCCAGTGTAGAGTGCGATCGCTTTGTCAGAGAAAGTCCTAGATTTTACGATGAAGGTACTTTTTCTATATATCAATTTCGTCAGACACTGCAACAAACTTCTCAAGGTTATGACTGTGAAAGTATGGTAGAAGCAGAACCCGCAATTATGCAATTATTGAAGTTAGATTTTGAACCAAAAGTCTCCCAAACTATTCGTAAATCTTTCCGCCAAACTATCAATCAAATCCTGAAAAATCAGTTGTTAGAAATGGCGCAAAAGCAAGCAGAAGATATATTACAGCAATATCCAAATGCACGGATTTATCTAGAAAAAACGCTAGAACAGGAAGCTGAGGATAAAATTCTCAATAATCAACGCTTATTAAGTCTAGTTACACAAAAAATAGCAGCCTATAATTTAGCAGTTTCTAGCATCAATACTTGTTTGCAATCGATGCACTTAAATGAAAATTTATTGCCATTATTTAATGACTATAGTTCTCAACCAGAAATTATTAATAGTAGCCTTGCTAGTAACGGATTTCTGGTTTCCGATGGGCTATCAGATGTTGTGGCTGAGATTTAATAAGCTAGAAGTAACTTAATTTTGTAAGTCTCAAAAAACAATAATCGCAGCAGTCGATTCAACATGATTAACGATGCCTGCGGCAACTTGAAAGGAAGCTTACAGGCATCAGGAACTTACATAGGCTACGCAGTTTTGACTCAACAATTGAAACCATTGTAATGATGGGCTATTGTGTCTATGCAAGTACATTTGCAGAGCCAACTTCAGCCTTGAACGCTATTGGCAAATCACCGATTCGCTGCTGATACACTACTCACTAATTGCAACAGCACTGCCTGAATAGCTTGTAGTTCAGGTGGTGGATTATTTAGAAACTCTGCCGAGCTATTATCAATTAAATCGTTGTAAGCATTCACAACATCTATTAATCGAATTGCATTGACTCGACCATTTGCCAACTCAGTTTGTTTAGATGAATTAGTTTTTAACAAACCTTGTAGTTTCTTGGCTAGTTGCTGAACTCGCTCCAATCCAGCATTTCCTTGAACACTACTTAATGCAGCTGTAATTTGTCCAGTACATGCGTTTGTATTTTCACTATTACCTGGTGCTGTACTTTGTGTAAGATTTCCGTTTGTACTTGGCACGCATTCCGATCCTGTTAAAACACTCCGTAAATTCTGTTGCGTCTCTGAAGGGATCGGTTGCCCTGTTGGTGAAGTTAAGCCATTTATACTCAGCTTCCCAACTATATCAACAGCAGCGTTATTGACAGCTGCTTGAACAGAAGAAGATTTAAATACTACTCCTGTAATCGGCTCACCAGAATTAGTCGATGGATATTGGTAAAAAGTACCACCTGTGATGTCGCCAGTTGTCAGAATATTACTTGTGCTATCTGAGAAATTGTTGGTTTGAGCAGAAGCTGGCTGCGATGTTTGGCAAATTATTAAAGCCAATGCAAAAGTAAAGCTCAGACTTAGATGATATGGAAAATGTTTAATATTCATGATTCTGTTTATGTCAATGGATTTAGAAAGAATAGCCAAAACCCACTCCTAGAATAAATCTAGCACCATCACCAGCATTGCCTGTAATATCAGCTACAGCTGGAGTAATAACCATAGGAAAACTTCGGAAAGGGGCAATGGAAGTACCTACTGTCAAATCTTGACCTGTCCAGTCTGCAATTAAGGATATCGGTTCAAGCACTCTTAACCCCACACTGCCAAAGACATTAACTGAGTCTACGCCTTGTTTTACATCTTGTTCTGAGCGAAAACGACCACCCCCTACACCCAAAGACACAGTAACAGAGCTAAATGGTTTGGTCGGGTCGTCTTTCAACGGAAAGATTTTACTAACAACACCATAGACACTGCTTCCAGCATCCGGAGAACCAAACATAATTGCATTCTCTACCCCAGCAGCGATCGCCAAGCCATTGGAAAATGAATGGTGAAGCTTGAAGCTAACACCACCATTCTCAAAAAAACCTTGCCTAAAAGTGGAGAAAGAGGAAACTGCAACTTCTAAAGCTACTTTTTGCCGTTCTCCCAATCCAAACCCAAACACTGCTCCACCATCATCTCTATGAGCATAAAAGCGTGTCCTCGATTGGTAACTAAAACCAGCGAAAACATCACCAAATTCTGCACCGAACGCAGTAGGACTCGTCACAGATGAGCCAGGTATACTTACAATTCCTGACGTGAGTGTCCTGATTTCTTGTGAGGTTAGTGATGGAACGCGATAACTTTGTCGTAACTCTTCCAATGAAGGTGGTTTTTGAGCGACATTATCTGATGGTTTGTAACCGACAATATATTGAGTTGCAGTTTCAGAAGCTGTTAGAGCCGGAGCATTGCCACTCTTGACCAAAGCTTGATAAATAAACGCTGCTACATCTGCCCTAGTGGCTACCTGATTCGGATTGAGAATTTGTACGTTGGGATAATTGACAATCAAATTGCTCTCTAAAGCACCAGTGACTTGTTTAAGAGCATAATCAGGAATTTGAGAAGCATCCTGAAAATAGGTATTCAAAACCGTTGGCATTGGCGTGTCGGCAGCAAGATTCAGACCGGTAGCTAAAGAAACCAATGCTTGAACGCGAGGGATATTTTGGTCAGGCTTAAAGATATTGCCAGGATATCCTTCTAAAAAACCGCTCTTGTAGGCTGCTTCGATGGCATCTGTACCCCAATAATTGGCAGGCAGATCTACAAATTGAATAGCATTGCGGACAGGAGCTTTCGCAAAAGCTTTCCGAAGCATGGCTGCAAACTGAGCGCGTGTTACTGGTTCGTCTGGACGAAAAGTACCATCCGGAAATCCCTCAATAATCCCTCGTTGGTTCAAAAATTCAATGAAAGTTTGAGCCCAATTACCTTGAATATCTGATAGCGCTATCTGTTGAGCATAGGTATTGCCCCCAGCACTAGAAGAATCTGTTTGTGCAATTAACTGAGGTTGTTTTTGCTTATTCCTCGGGTCTATATTTTGGGCAACAACCAGTTTTTGCTTGAAGTTAGCATTGTGCTTTGCCACAACATCATCATTGGCAGCAAATTCTTGTGGTGTCTGCAAAGAACTGAATTCAACGTCGGGATTGGGATCTTCTACAATTACTTGTTTCCAGTTTATATCTTGCTCTGCAACACTTACAAAAGTGGCAGAATCATTTTGTGGTGTTTCCGCAAAATTGGAATCAGTACCGGGATTGTCAACTATCAACTTCTCTTTAGCAACTGCGGAATGTGTGGACATAGCTGTAGTCAACAACAGACTAGTTACTAAAGTTTTTGCTAAACCTGAGAAAATATACGGTACTTTATCGAGCACTAATATACTTATTAAGTTTCCTTTCGCCACAGTAAATTCCTCACACTTTAAAAAAATATAACGTTACTCTAGGGATGATTCATCCTATATTAAAGTATTTATAAATACAAGATGAACAAAGACGATTTTTGTGGTTTTGGCAGACAAAAATACTCCAAGCTAATAAATGCAAGGATTTAGGGAGCTAAACATTGGCATCACTTGCCTTGGATACTGAAAAAAATAAGGTTATTTAATATTTAATAATGACCATGTTTCACCGTACTATTTTTAATAGAGGCTAGCGTGTCTATCTAAGTAAACAAGTAGTTCATACTGAAATACTTTGCGACAGGCTTAGATTGAATGTAACTTTCTAACGGGCGAAGAGTTGGACAAACCCGTAGCTTTGAGTAGACATCTGTCCCTATTCATGAACGCAGCTTATGGACAGTGGTGAATTCACTATTCAGTTATAATCGCAAAATTCTATAACGCCAAATGCCTGGAAAAATAGCTGAAATATCTATGAATAGGGGAGATGTGGTGGCGTATATCAAGAGTTCAGCAAGTGTGGGGCTTTGACTTTAGAACACTAATTCAGCAATCCTAAAACAACTTCTTCCCTTGTATAGACATAAAAGTGGCTTTCCGCAGGGTAGTGAAAGCCAACTAACTTCCAAAGATGTTGAGTTTCGTTCCTCAATCGGACACTTGGACACCAGTTGCTACCATAGAGTCACCCCTGCGAGAAAAACCTGTTATTTGTCAAAATGCTCGTTTGGTATTACTTCTAGTGGCTAAAATTTTGTGCGATCGCCAATCAAGTATGGTATTTGTACTTACTTAAGATTTACCGTAGTCTAAGTCATAGGTGAGATTTATCTAGGTATTAATCATCTGCAAATCTTCAATTTTCTATTTTTAATCCCTCCTTCTGATAGAGATAACCTTACAGAATCTAAGTTGAATAGGAAGTGTTACATCTCACAAGCTAACTGCATTGAGAGAACTACTGTTTATTCTTTCAAGCAGTTGGTAGCAATGATATTGCTGTTAAAAAATTGGATTCTCTGAGGAATTTCAGTAATTAGAGGTAAAAGTGAAAATGGAAAACACGAACGCAGCAAATATGGCAGAGCGTTACTGTGCTTTGGGCATTGGAATTAGCTATTTACTGTTAGGTTTAGCTGGATTTATCCCCGCTTTTGTTTCAGTACCAGGAACTGACGCA
Organism: Calothrix sp. NIES-2098; assembly: GCF_963875125.1. Classification (NCBI taxonomy): domain Bacteria; kingdom Bacillati; phylum Cyanobacteriota; class Cyanophyceae; order Nostocales; family Calotrichaceae; genus Calothrix; species Calothrix sp. NIES-2098. The sequence continues at coordinate 3,532,123 of NZ_CAWNKJ010000001.1, read as the reverse complement.
TCTTATATCCCGCTTAATGAATCTCCTACCGCTTATGCTGCGGGATTTGGCTATATATTTGGTTTATTTCCTACCAATTTCTTGCATGATATAGTACGCTGTGGCGTAGGTTTGTGGGGAATCTCTTCCTTTCTTAGTGCTAGCAGCTCCCGCATTTTTAATCGTGGTTTTGCCGTAGCTTATATTGCGCTAGCAATCATGGGATTGTTGCCATTTGCTAAAACCTTTTTCGGTTTTATGCCACTATTTGGTAACAATGTCTTAGTGAATTTCCTAGCTGCGATCGCAGCTCTTTACTATGGCATTATCATACCAGCCAAAGTAGAAGGTGTGAGTGTAGCGCAAAGGTCTTAATACCTGCTGCTACGCTGTTGGCTTGTGGGTGTAGGCTAAATCTCCCTATACCCTACACCCTAAACTTGTAATATTTAGTACGCTTGTTTGAGATAGTAGTATTAATCCTTATTTTAAGCGATTTGCTCGTGATAATTGGGTACAACAATAATTCCAAAAAGCACTCGGAGTAACTCCTCTAATTCTTCAGGAACGCGATAAAGTTTCAAGTCTTGGGAAATCAGTTTTTCTTGACGATAAAATATACCAAATCGCCAATCCTCTCCTGTAGTTACAGCACCATAAAGAAGAGGTGTTTGGGATTGTGTCCATTGGTCAAGGGCAATTAATTCAACTGCTAATTGGGTAAATCCTCGACCTAAATCAGATTGTTTAGCTTCAACTACTAACATCCCTACATTACTATTTATGTAGTAGTCAAAGCTACCCTTTAGTTGTTCGTTAACATTAATCGGATATTCAATATTTAATTGAGTTTGGGTTTCCGCACAAATTTCTAATAAGGTAGGGGCAATTAATACCTCTCTTCTTGCCATTTCACTAATCGGGTTCACGTAGGTTAAATTTCTTTGCAAATAGCGGCTTAAAAAATCTAAACAGTTAAGTTTACCTGCATATTTTGGTAAATCAAGCCGCTTGCGTTCGTAAGTACAATTAAATTCTGCAAGGATGTCGGCTGGCGCATAGGGCAATTCAAAATATTTACTAAATGTATAGCTTGTACCAGGTTGCAGAATGCGTGGGCGGTTCATAAAAGCATCCTCTATGCAGTCAAAACATCTTGCAATCTTGCTACCATTTCAGCACGATTGACAACCTCTAACTTGCGAAACATCCTTTTAAGAGCTTGCTTAACTGAATTTTCTGTAATCCAAAGTTTTGTACCAATTTCAGCATTAGTTAAACCTTGCGCTACCAACTCCGCGATTTGCAGTTCGCGGGGAGTCAAGCGATTAGTTAGGGTTGAGCAAAATCCTTGCGTTTGTTGCTTGAGCATAGCAAAACAAGCTGACATATGAAGACATAAAGCGCTCAAATCAGCAAGATTTTCTGGAGTAAAGGCGGGTGTATTACCGATGCGAGCAAAGTGAATAGTACCAATCAGGCGACCACCGCCTACAATCGGGCCTGTCATGATGTGTTCGTGGTCATAGTACGCGCAACAATGCTGATACAATTCGCATTGTTTCCAGCCTCCTGGGGGAAGCACCAATTCTTCATGGGCTGGTGCGTGGCGCTCAACGACATAGCGCATAACTGGATCTACGGCTCTACCTACTTGTTCATAGCGCTCTACCAAAGAATCAGGAACACCGCGAACATCGACACTAACTAGACGGGATTGTTCATCGGTAAGGTAGATACCCCAACGTTGCACGCTAAAATGCTTTCCAACTTCATCCATGAAAGCTAGTCGTAATTTGCGTTCGTTATTGGCAGAAGCTAGAGCATGAAATAAACTTTGCAAATTAGCCATTTTCACTCAACAAAGTGTACTCGATCGAGGACTAGGCATAGCTCAGTAGTCAATCTTACTCTAGCAGTGATGCAATCCAAAGGAGAATTATGGATAATTCAGCAGCGTACAAAATTGGTTTGGTAATTTATCCTGGGATGACGCAATTAGATATTACTGGGCCACAGCAAGTTTTTAGTTTTATGCCAAACACCAAAGTTTATTGCTTGTGGAAAAATCTAGAGCCAGTTACTAGTAGCGATAATTTAACTATTTTGCCAAATATAACTTTTGCTGACTCTCCACCCTTGGATGTGTTGTGTGTACCAGGCGGGCCGGGACAGGTTGAGATGATGCGAGATGGAGAAGTATTGGAATTTCTACAACACCAAAGCAAGACAGCAAAATATATCACCTCAGTTTGCACTGGCTCCTTAATTCTGGCTGCGGCTGGATTGTTGCAAGGCTATCGCGCTGCTTGTCATTGGGCTTTTCGCGATCAGTTAGCCATGTTAGGCGTTGAGGTGCTAAATGAAAGAGTTGTTATCGATCGCAATCGGATTACTGGCGGTGGTGTGACTGCTGGTATTGATTTTGGGCTGGTAATTGCTGCTCATTTGTGCGGTGAAGAAACAGCTAAGGTAATTCAGCTATTGCTAGAGTATAATCCCGCACCACCTTTTAATGTTGGCTCGCCAGAAAATGCTGGTCAGATATTAGTTAAGCAGGTGCAAAAAATTGGTGAACAACTCATAGCAGCATCCCTAAAACAGACACAGGAGACTGCTAAGTTGCTGGGAATCTAATTAATCTAATCTATTTGGGCTGAGAGGAAGAAATTGAATGCAGCTTTGTTACCATCTCTGTACGCGCAGACACCCCAAGCTTACGGAACATCCTTTTGAGGGCTTGTTTCACAGAATTTTGGGTAATCCAAAGTCTGGCGGCGATTTCCGTATTAGTTAAGCCTTGAGCAACTAATTCTGCAATTTCTAACTCGCGCGGTGTCAGTGGATTAGGTAAGGGGGATGTAGAAGTTTGTGGTTTCGCCCTCAAAGTAGCGAGTTTTGACGAGATGTGAATGCACAAAGCACTCAAATCGGCTAAATCGTTACCGTCAAAGGGTGGGCTACCCTCAGCACGAGCCAAGTTCAGCGTTCCCACAAGCCGACCATCGCAGACAATTGGGCCAGTCATCACGTGTTCGTGGTCGTGGCGCGGACAAATATCCTTCCAATCTTCTGGCGATAAGATTAATTGCTCATGAGCAGGAGCATGACGCTCAACTACATAGCGTCCTATGGGATTGCCTTGTAAGCATACAGCTGGAATACCGGGAACATCAATCTCAGTCTTTGACTGGTCATCTATGAGGTAGATACCCCAATGTTGCACGCCAAAATGCTCGCCAATTTTATCCATGAGTGCGAGTTTAAGCTCTTGCTCATTGCGGACATTGGCGATCGCATCAAATGCAGCATGAAGAGAATTAGCCATAAGTGTACCCAGTTGGGGACTATGCGGGGCTTCACAATTACTTCTATGCTAATACCAGCAAGAATAAAACGCTAATATCACTAGACGCTATAGGTGAACGCATGACAGTTACACAAATTTCTGCTCAGGAACTTTTCCGGGCTGCTTATGAAAACCGTTACACTTGGGACAAGCATTTTCCTGGGTACACTGCTGATGTAACTTTGAAGCATGACGATAAAGTTATTACAGGTAAAGTAATCGTTAACGCCAATCTTAAGGCTGAAGTATTAGATGTAGAGGACGAGCAAGCCAAGCAGGCGATTCACAATCAAGCTTGGGAAATCGCCATCCACCGCGTCCGCCGTTCTTTTGAAGATACCCACGGTGCAAATACTTTTAGCTACGGTGGTACAGAGGAAAATGCTGCTGTTGAGATTTTAGTTGGTGGTAAATCTGAAGGCGATAAATATAAAGTTCGCAATAATGAAGTCAGCCACGTTCACCGCTTGATTCACGGTACTTTTGTGACAATTGACACCTTTAGCAGCCACCAAACTGGCGAAGGTTATCTGTCTCATACCTACGACTCTGTATATCATGACCCGAAAACAGGCGAACAAAAGGGTGGTAGAAGCGAATTCACCGATGAATACGAAAAAGTTGGTAAGTACTTCATTCTCAATCGCCGGGAGATTCGCACCCAGCTAGATGGAAAAGTCACAACTCAGGAATTTATCTTCTCTAACATCAAATTGTTAGAGCCTGTTGCGGCTGAATAAGTTTCACTCCTTAATCTCAGTCTTGGCGATCGCATTTCTAAGCCGATGCGATCGCTTTTTTGTTTGGCGTTCCGACTTCTGAACTCGGCGTTCCGAGAAAAAAGCTTGACATTTCCACTTCTGAACTCGGCGTTCCGAGAAAAAAGCTCGACATTTCCACTTCTGAACTCGGTGTTTCGAGAAAAAAGCTCGACGTTTTGAGTTCCGAACTTATACCAATACACAAAAACCTGATAGAGTAACCTTACCAACGTCTTTGGACGCGATGAAAGCCAAACGGTATTAGAGAATGAAGCTCATCTGCATAAGGAATATCGCAGAGCGATCGCTAGTTTTCTGAAAAATAATTTTACTCAATGAATATTAGCACTGCGGTTAATTATGGGTAGCCTAATTTTAACAACTAGTGGATGCTTGCCTATTCATTGCCCGATCGTGACAAGAATTAATCAGAACATTCCCAATTGCTCAGTTGTATCTCAGTCTGTTTTTGATAAATATATCTCCTTGCAGGTACAAAAATAGCTTGGGTAGTTCGGAACCCTTGGAAGCGAACAGCTAAAAAGCCGTATGCGTGAAGCCGCAAGTTATTAGGTTGATGAAATAGAAATTCCTTATCGCGCAATTCAATGGATATTCAATTAGTAAGGAACGAGCGTCAGGTTTTAGAAGTTAAAGCCAAACCAGAAACTTTTTTAGTGATTTTTATTTCGATTTGGTTTTTAGGTTTTGCTGGGATACCTTTGATATCTTTACCTTGGTTGGGTTTTAATTTGGTTTACAATCTGGGAACAAAAACCTTAAGCTGCCAAAGAAATCACAATAAGATTGTTTGCCAACAGAAAGAAGATAAATTATTAGGATTAGCTGCACCAAATGTTGCAGAACTACCACAGTTCAAACAAGCTAAGTTTAATAATTATAAAGCTCCTAAAGGTCAAACTATTAATTGGTTAACCTTGGTAACTAATAATAATCGGGAAATAACAATATTTTCTACTAAATGGGAGCCAAGGGGATTTAATAGTGATGAGCAGACTATTCAATCTTGGGTAAATCAAATTAATGTTTTTTTGGCTTCTAACCAGCAAAGCTTAACTTTGGAATATCCAGTTAGCGAACAGTGGAGTAGTTTATTGGTTCTCGTTTTTTTAACGGTATTTCCTGTAATTGGATTGACAGTTATTTTCTTGATGCTGCAAATTCATAATTTCACTTTCGAGCGTATTACTCAAAAAATAACTTATCGTAATTCAACTTTGTTAGGGCCAAAAGTTAAAACTTATGATTGGCAGATAATTCAAGCATTAGAACTAAGAAAGAAAAGAGGTAACAAAGGAAGTGTTTATTACGAGTTAAAATACCTGACAAATGATTCGACTAAGTTACCTAGTTTAGTTGCCACAAAATTAAATCCTTTACAGGAGATAACTCAACAAATGGGAGAATTCTTAGGAGTAATGGTTAACGATTATAGCGATCGCTTTTCTTAGAGAAAATGTTTGATAATTCTTTCCCCTTCTAAGCTTTCCATAAAGCGTCAGGTTGCAAAGTCTACTGCTAGTCAACTAATCCCGTTATTTTCCCAGCAAGAAGGAAGTTGTGTTGCGATTGGAGATCTGGAAAAGTAATGCAAGTTGCCAAATTAATTAAGAATTAAGTGCTTTTTGTAACTAGGCTTGAGCTAGTGAGATAATTGTGTGTAAGAACTTATTTTAAATATTAATATGAAAGTTACGCGGATTAATGAATTCTCTTTGTGGAGAATTTATATAGTAGCTTTTACTCTCATTACCACTCTCAGCAGCTGTACGCCTGAAAAAAGAACAATGCTCAGAGTTACCGCAGAGAATTTTCGCAATCAAGCGGTTGACGCTATAACTTCAGTCAAGAAAATTTATCAACTTAATGAGCTACCTATAGATGCTCAAGTCTCTCGTGAGTTTATTGTTGAGCAATTACTAACAGATAGAAGAATTAATTTTGGCGATCCTAGAGAAATAGAGAAAATTATCTCAGGAGAAAATCAATCAAATAATCAGCCATCAGATTTTGATAGAGAACTTGATGCTTTACAAGCAGAATACGAGACTGCTGTAGATATTTTTAACAACTTAGAAACAATTGACTATGGAAGTGCCAGAATAGTAGCTCAAACTGCTAAACCTGCAAGATGCTTAACAGTAAAGATGCTACTTTTAGCTAAACAAATTCAAGAAAAGCCACCAAAACCCAACAATCCTCAAAGAGTGCTAATTGGCTTGAAGCTACAACAGCTACGAAGAAAGTATAATAATTCAAATACATCTTCACCAGTCAATCGAGAAGAGATTAAGCGTCAAGTTACCGAACAAATCGATGAATGGCTAAAAGTTAACGCGGCTGAACAGCAATTACTCAATGAGTCTACCTCTCGGCTTTTGATAGCAGCTGATACTGGTAGAAAGCTCTCAAAACTAATTGATGACTATCCCACTCTGAGCTTTGAAGCTATTGCGACTAGAGTGACTAATATTGTGGGAGTAGCTGCCACTTTCACTGGTAGAGACTATAGTTCGATTGTCTCTAAAATGAATAGTATAGAGCAATCAATCTACGAAGATAAAACTTTAAAAGAATTCTTGCGACAACTATCTTTAAGAAAAATAAATTCACAACCTTTAGAGCCGCAATTATGTCAGGGTTAATAAGAGTATAACTTATGAGTGACGCAGACAATCCCAATGATATAGAAATCACAGATAACGATGAGATTTTAGATAAATTGCAAGCAATAATTTCTCGGCTAAAAGCAGTTCCTAACAATCAAATAGATGTACTTCATTTAAATAATACAGAAGATGAATTACAAAATATTCTGCCTCAACTTCAGTTTGCGCTATTCAATGCTCAAGATGCAAAAAACTGGGAGCAAGTAGATAAGCTAAGACAGGCTGTTCGTGAATGCAAAGATACTTTAAATAGTGTCAGAGCAGCGATTATTAGAGCAACTATTATTGGAATCAAGCCTGCAAATTTAGCTGAAATGCAAAAAATATTGCAGGAAATTAAGTCTACAGCTAAAATTAAATCTCAGATAGATTATGTTATTTATGTTCTACGGTTTATGCGTAAATTGTTTTTATAAATGTTAGCGATCTACATTGTTGCGAACCATAACCGAATGTGAGAAAATTCCGAAATCATTGAGTACAGCTTTGTATAGGTTTCTAGATAATTGACCTAAATAAACTTTGTACTCTCTGTATTCGATCGCTATGAAATCGATTAAGCGAAAATGGCGTCAACTAATTTTGGGCTTAGGTTGTCTGCTATTAATAATTGCTTGTCATGATTTGAACCATACGAGTAGCATCAGCCCAAACTCAGGATTAAACACGCTGAAAGTGGCTACAGATCCAACTTTTGTACCTTTTGAGATGAAAAATGTTAACGGTCATCTGGAAGGATTTGATATCGATCTGATGAATGCGATCGCACAAGTAACTGGTTTAACAGTTCAGTGGGAAAGTCTACCTTTTGACGGGATGATTTCCACTTTACAAGCTAAAAGAGTCGATGCGGCGATTAGTGGAATCACAATTACCGACGAACGCCAGAAAACAATTTCCTTTACCCGACCTTATTTTAAAGCTGGACTGGCGATCGCAGTTCGGGAAAGCAATCAGGATATTCAAGACTTCCATAGCCTTCAAGGTAAAAAGATCGGCGTGCAAATAGGTTCAACAGGCGCAGATTTTGCTAAAACTATCCCCAATGCCAGAATTAGCACATATAATTCCGGCCCTGATTTCTTTCAAGACCTAGTAAATGGTAATGTCGATGCAGTAGTAAGCGATGCATTCGCTACTCTGTATGCAATCAAAAATGGCAATCTTAAAGCTATTAAAGTTGTTACCAATCTGCTAACAGAAGAATTTTACGGGATTGCTACACCTCAAGATTCTCCTTATTTGGAGACAATTAACAAAGGTATAGCTACTTTGTTATCTACTGGCACTTATCAGCAAATTTATCAAAGATGGTTTAATACTCATCCCCCTGCACTTCCGGAAAATTTTGAGTTTAAGAATGTTTTAGATCGCTAAGAACCGCTATTAATCCTTAAGAAGGAATTTTACTTTTGAGTTTTGCGGATACGGGAATAAAAATACTCGCTTTGTTAGATGGTTCCGTTTGTGAACTATCTAAGGTTTGCAAACTTTCAAAGGCGGCTTCCCGAATTACGGCTTCCTCTTCTTGGCTAAGTAAGAGTTGCAAGCATTCCACCACATTTTGCCGCACTGAAGCATCAACCCGTTTACGATCGATCAATTTAGTTAGTTGTCGCACAGCCAGCAAACGCTTTAAGGGGTCTGATTCAGTTAAGTTGTTTAATAAGCGATCGCAGTAGTCTTCTTCTTTGACACCATAAAAATTAACGATTTGGCAGACCAACAAAATTAAAGTTAATACCATTCCTGCACCTTGGACAATTACGCCAGAAGCAATCCAAGGACTGTGGGAGTCAAACCAAATTGCAGCTGCGATATAAGTGGTAAAAGTAGCAATCCCACCAGTAGTGACTGCCAATACTAGCTGACGGTTGGAACCATTGAAAAACCTCTGCATCTTTGACCAGCGTTGTTGCCAGTCCCACTGCTGCATTGAGTAGACTGATAACATGACTCCAATGCCGATTAACAGTGCCAACAGGAGTTTCCAATTCCACAGCAGCATCGCAACAATAATTGTCAGGAAACTCAGAACGCCGCCTGGCCCGGAGAAGCGCCGGAAATTTCGCTGCTTTGAGGCTCCTGTCTTAAAATCTGGAAGCGACCAGTTGGAAAGCTGGTTAACTAATTGCTGCCACGAAGACAAAGCCTGTGCCACGGTTTTTACCTACTAGATTACAAGATGGTTTAGTTTATAGGTTTTACTATATATAAGGAAAGGATGCAGTCACCCATTTTTTTCAGGCCTGAGACGGCTGTGGGTGTATATCTGCCAGCAGCATGAGTTGCCAAAGGCTCAGATAAAGACTGAAATTTGCGATTTCATCTTTTACCAATACCTCAAGCTGCCATCGAAAATCAATAATACCTTATTCGGAATACTTGCACAGACTAAAAACAAAAACGAAAATTATCAACTGTGAATTGACCATCAAAAGCGCTGAAGGTCACATAATGAATATCATTCGCAGCTATAGATAATAGGGTATTAGGGGGTATAGGAGAGTCAGAATTAGCAAGGTTTGAGCCTGGTAGTGCTGTTTGGGCTACTAGTTTGCGATCTCGATCGTAAGCTGTCAGTACTAACCGCTGTGAACTTGTAACTAAGGCGCTAACCCAGTTAATTGGGCGCAAAAAACTCACTTCTAACAATCCACTCTTAGGCGATCCCATCAATACTGTCAATCCTGTGTGGGCAGGAAACGCCGGATTTGATGGTTGAATTGCTAGAGAATTTTGAAAAATCACACCCCAAGCTTCATACTGTCGCTCTACAACTTCAAAACATTTCAAATCATCAAATTTTAAACAAACACAACCAGGTGTATTTTCTTGGCTGGTATCAGATGCATCTTCACTATGATTTATCTGACCCTGCCACTCTGAAGCGATCGCTTGGTTATTAATACTACAGTTATCCAGCCCAAATCCATCGCCTTCAAACCTTGGTATTTTATCTGATTTAAGAATAACCTCCTTGACCATGACACCCCGCCTTAAAATTTACTATAGAAGAATAATCAATTTAATAATTCCATCAAAAATTATTTTTTCTGTTTGCAGCTAGAGAATTGATGGCTTTTTTCTCTAGCGTCTTGTCTATAACTTAAGTCTCAAAATTATCCGTAATCTTTCTGATAGATTACCATACAAAACCATGCCAAAATTAATATCCCAGTTATCCTTGTTACCAACTCAAATCCCCACAGTGTAATAAATACAAGCAATGCCACTGAGTGTGTGTAGCAAAAAAATCACGAGATCTTCACAGATAATCCAGTAATTTCACATCTACTTAATCTGACGTTGGTCAGAAGTTTAAGAATGCGAGATTACCTGATAATAGTGGGGAGTTTGAACCCTACAAGTAATACCAAGCTGCGCGTAGGGGATCGGGAAGATAACAGCAGATGAATTTAAATTTCTCCTGTCAATTTCTCGATGCTATTTCTGAACGCAATTTAGTATAAGTACTCAAGGGTGACTTAAAAATCGCCTGCGCCAAGCAACCACAACAGTGAATACAAAATACCTATGTTTCAGCCACTAGGATTTGAGCAACGCTCGATAATTACCTCGCTGGGGAGAATAGTGTACTATACGAACACTGGTTCACTTTGGCAAAAAGATGTCACTACAAAAGGCGAACGGAAAACTTTGGTGTTTCTACACGGCTTTGGTGGTGGTTCTTCTGCTTATGAATGGTCTAAAGTTTATCCCGCTTTCGCCAGCGACTATCGCATTCTTGCTCCAGACTTATTAGGTTGGGGTAGATCTGAGCATTTAGGAAGAAATTATACGATTGAAGATTATTTGACCGCGATTCAGGAGTTTTTGCAGCAGACTTGTATAGAACCTGTAACAGCGATCGCTTCTTCCCTCACCGCAGCTATTGTAATTCGAGTGGCGATCGCTCATCCCAATCTATTCAAATCTCTGATTCTTACCACTCCCGCCGGACTTTCGGATTTTGGTGAAGATTACTCTCGCAGCTTTTTTGCTCAGTTAGCCAGCATTCCGATTGTAGATCGTTTGTTGTACAGCACGGGAGTAGCTACTAGTAACGGAATTCGCACCTTCTTAGAGCAACGACAATTTGCCCAACCTAGCCGAGTTTACCAAGAAATTGTCGATGCTTATTTAGAATCTGCACAACAACCGAATGCTGAGTACACCGCGCTGTCTTTTGTCCGCGGCGATTTGTGCTTTGATTTATCTTTGTATATTCAGCAATTGACTACTCCCACCGCGATTATTTGGGGAGAAAAATCGCAATTTACCGGGCCAGAAATTGGTCGTCGTCTCGCCGATCTCAATCCCCAAGCAATTCGAGTTTTCCAACATTTAGAAGATGTGGGATTAACACCACAGTTAGAATTACCAGCAGTAACGATTGGTTTAATTCGACAGTTTTTACCTTTGCTAGATTCTTAGACTGCTTATAGTCATCTATATTTGACGGATTTATAGCAGTTTTTACTGAGGTTAAATATTCACATAGGGGCATATATTCTGCCCCTATATTTGAATTTCATTTATTAAGATAGGCGTACTATTTATAGTATGACTAATCAACAATGTAGAGCTTGCGACTTAGAAAGTCAATCAAGCTAGTTGATTAAATGTATTTTAATTAAATACATTCATTTATAGTATAAAAACTGATTTTAATATTAACTTTACGTGTTTACTTAATCCAATTAAGTAATTGCTTACCGTAATTATATCATTTACAGAATTAGTAATATTAAATAAACTAATGATGGCTGAAAGCTAACTTTAAGCCCTAAAAAATATCTATAAAATCAATTGTAAATTTTCCAAGGTGTGTGAGCTTTAGTAACCCACCATTATATTCTGGTAGATAATGCTGACCAATGCAGAGAAATACTATCTCCTCAAAATGTTTTAGTATTACACATCCTAATATTTATAGATACTTTCTAATTTAAATATTATTTTCATTGTGAATGTCTATATGTCTTTTATATTGTTTGCCTATATTATTTTTGTTTGCATTCATTTTTTCCAAACCAAGCCGAGAACTAAATATCATCAAAGTGAAAATTCATTAAAAATATTCCATTTCAAAGAAGTTCTATTAAATACTATTGTATTTATTTTTAATTTTTATTTATTTTCTTGGATAACCTTTGCAATTATCTATCTCATATGTTCTGTCTTTCTTAAAGTCCCAAATCAATATTATTACAACGATCTTTTTAGCCATATTGCAGGTATTGGTGGAGCTAGTGCTAGTACAATAATTATGTTACTAGCAGTCAAAAATCGTTCGAGATTTGCCTTTAAAGACTATCTAGGATTGAAAAAAATTAATTTTAAGCAGTTAGGTGTCTGGGTATTATTATTACTTGGATATATAATTGCTGAAACGATCGTAAACTATTTAATCCACCCTCCCGAACAAACAGACTTGTTAAAAGGCTATCAAGAACATCTTTTTATTCCTATTCTGTATATATATAGTTTAATATTTGCGCCTATATTTGAAGAAACTCTGTATAGGGGATTTCTGTTTCAAGGAATAATTAATTCTCGCTTAGGTAAAGTAGGTGCTTTAGTCATTAGTTCATTATTTTTTGCATTCGCTCATTTTCATTACAATCTTTATAATCAATTTTTAGTATTTTGTACTGGTATTTTTTTGGGAATAGCTCGCATTAAAACTGATTCGATTTTATTAACTATGGTTTTACACAGTTTATTTAATTTATATGCGGTTACTTATATTTTGCTCTATATTCATAATAGTTACTTCTAAGCATTAGCCATATTGGGTAGGATAAGTTAACAGAATCTAACCCACTATCTTGGATCTTAACAGACGCAATTAGGCAAACATGATTATGAAATTATCGCATAATTCCTATGCTGCCAGTTATTGAAACGATTTTCTTACGTCAAATGGCTTCAGGCGATCGCCTTTTTCTACAAGTTTACAAATTTATCGGCGCTCATCCTGGCAAAAAAGTTTACATTCAATCTAACCTACACGGTGCAGAAATTGCAGGTAATGCAGTCATTCATCAACTTATTGAGTTTTTGCTAACAATAAATGATACAGATTTAGCTGGAGAAATTTGGTTAGTTCCTGTTTGTAATCCAATGGGAGCGAATGAGCGTTCTCACCATTTCTCTGCTGGTAGATACTGTGTTTACGAAGCTAAAGACTGGAATCGGATTTTTTGGGACTACGAAAAAGAAGCTGATGATTTAGTAGCTTTTACTAAATCTCAACTTCATAGTGATAGAGAGGTCGTCCGACTAAATTATCTAACTACGATTAAAGAAAAATTTGCAAAAATTTTAGAAAAAATTAATTCCTATGCTGGTCTACCTTATACTGAGCAATTTAGCTACCAACTACAATCTCTCAGTTTAGATGCAGATTATTTGATTGACTTACACAGTTCAACAAATCAAGCAATCAACTATCTTTATTACTTCCGAAATCGCGAAGATAGTGCGAAATATTTCCTCTTCGACTACGGAATTTTACTAGATCCATACGATGGTGATGCTTTTGATGAGTCGTTTATCAAGCCTTGGTTAGCATTAGAAGCTTGTTTTCAACAACTAGGTAGAAACATTCGATTTGATATCGAAGCTTGGACGCTCGAACTTGGTTCAGGAATGGAGATGAACCCTGATTCAGTTAGCAAAGGTATTTTAGGTATAAAAAATTATTTAGCACAAAAAGGTGTGTTGCAAATCCCTGAATTTCCTCAAGCACAAACCAGAGAGCATAAAATGACTTTTTCCGCTACAAGTAAAGTCATCAAATATTATGCGATCGCAGGTGGTATGATTCAATCGCGAGTGGAATTGGGAAGTAAAGTCAAGGTTAAAGACAGACTGTATCAAATTCTCAGTTTCAACAAAGAAAATCAATTACCTCAGGTGATTGATATCTTTGCCGAACACGATGGATTAGTTTATGAGATTTCGACTAATCAAGCTGTAAATCAAGGCGAATTTGTACTCAGAATTATTCAATAGTTACTGCTGTTCAAGCCCTGCTATCAAGCAACAAGTGTTAATATCTTAATCAAACGATCGAGAGCATTAGTATTACTTTTCTTAACATAAACTGCCTATCGATCGTATTTTTGTTTCTTATAATGGCAATGCATGAAGATTAGTTTGACAAATTATAATGACTTCTCACTTATAGGTATGAGTAGCACAATGGAATACAATTGCAGCACAGTGTTCTCAATAGATCAATACCCTATAAGATAGAAAAATTCCTTGAGTTTGTAAGCTCCTATCTCTTTTTTTGATATTGGAACGAACTATATTTAGTAGTAGATTAAACTTAAGCAGAGGCAATCCCTAAAAATGCCAGGGTGATCTTATGTTTATTACTTGTCTAAGAAAAAAAACCACTTATCCCAACTATAAAATATGACGGTGGAGCTAAAGGTGACTAGTATTGATAATCACATCTTCTCTTTTTCAGGAGAAGTATCGATTCCCCAAGCTCCTCCTGAATTTAAATCGGGTTTCATCGGCATTATCGGTCGCCCTAATGTCGGTAAATCTACTTTAATGAATCAATTAGTAGGACAAAAAGTTGCTATTACTTCCCCGGTAGCACAGACGACACGTAATCGTTTAAGAGGGATTTTAACTACACCAGAAGCACAGCTAATTTTTGTAGACACACCAGGAATTCATAAACCCCATCATCAATTGGGAGAGGTACTGGTGCAAAATGCCAAAATTGCGATTGAATCAGTGGATGTAGTGCTATTTGTGGTAGATGGAACGGTGGCTTGTGGTGCAGGCGATCGCTTTATTGCTGAATTGCTGAGTCGCAGTCAAACACCTGTGATTTTGGGTCTGAACAAAATCGATCAACAACCTACAGATTCCCAGCTGATAGATGATAGCTACACAAACTTAGCCGAATCATACCAATGGCAAACGGTCAAATTTTCCGCCAAAACTGGTGGGGGATTGCCAGAACTGCAAAATTTATTAATTGAACATTTAGAGAACGGCCCATTTTACTATCCTCCTGACTTGGTGACAGACCAGCCAGAACGCTTTATTATGGGCGAATTAATCCGCGAACAGATTTTGCTGTTGACGCGCGAAGAAGTTCCCCATTCAGTAGCGATCGCTATTGATATGGTGGAAGAAACCCCAAGTATTACCCGCGTACTTGCCACAATCAACGTTGAGCGAGATTCCCAAAAAGGAATTCTCATTGGCAAAGGTGGCTCAATGCTCAAAGCCATTGGTAGCGCGGCTCGCGAACAAATTCAAAAATTGATTTCAGGCAAAGTATACCTAGAATTATTCGTCAAAGTCCAGCCAAAATGGCGTCAGTCTCGCGTTAGTTTAGCAGAGTTAGGATATCGCGTGGAAGAATAGAAAAGTTAGTAAAGAGTCAAGGGTCAAGGGTCAACAGTCAATGGTCATTGGTAATGAGATTTTGGACTATGGACTTTTGACTCTTGACCTTGAGCGATAAATATTAACCACTACCCAATTGAGAATGTCTTTAGATAATAGCTCCTTCTTAAATCTGCCAGCAGATGCACCACCGTTGCGGGTGTTAATTGTTGAAGACGATCCGATGATGCAACTGGGACTAGAACAATCATTGATGGTTCATCCCCAGTTGGAAATTGTCGGACAAGCAGAAGATGGCTATTTAGGCGTGCAAGCAGCACTCCAACTCAAACCCGATTTGGTAGTGATGGATATCGGCTTACCGCGACTTGATGGAATTGCGGCGACACAGCAAATTAAAGCCGCATTACCAGAGACTCATGTGGTGATGCTAACATCCCACCAAACAGAGACAGAAATTATTGCCGCTTTGTCTAGCGGTGCAGACGCTTATTGTATCAAAGGCGCTAGTGTAGAGCGACTGTTAAGTGCGATCGCAGCTGCTGTTGATGGCGCAACTTATCTCGATCCCCAAATTGCGCGACGAGTAATTGATAATCTTCGCACCCCCACACCCAAGGGAAACACCGCTAATCTTTCGCAGCGCGAGTTAGAAGTATTGAAACTGATGGTAGACGGTTTGAGCAACCCAGAGATTGCCGAAAAACTCTATCTCAGTCCCAATACTGTGAAAACTCACGTCCGGGGGATTATGAATAAACTAGCAGTAGACGATCGCGTCCAAGCAGCAGTCGTAGCACTGCGTTCGGGATTGGTTTAAAAAACATTAGGGCGTAAGAGATAAAATTGATCTCGAATGCGCCGCAAATCTTCTTCTACTTGTAAAGCCGTTCGGCGTTTCGCCTGAGTCTCCGATTCTAATTGAATTTCAGATTGTTTTTGGTTGATTGCAACATCAGATTTTTTGTTAGATTTGGGCTGAATCTCAAACCAGGTTTTCAGGCGATCGTATAAATTTAAGGAAAACATAAGTCATTCTCCCTGGAATTCAGCTGTTTTCCCAGGTTACAAGTAGTAGTAGGGAGGAGACTTCATCCAGCCGTCTCACCTGATTGGGTGAATTGAGAGACTTTCAATTGAAGAAGGTAGAAACACTGAAAAAATAATCCAATTGTAAGGGCACGGCACCGATAAAATCTTGGTATTACCGAAATTTTGTGGATGCCGTGTCCCTACTTGTCGCATAATTTATTTCTTAGAGTTTCGTTAACCAAGTTCAAAGACTCATTAACGGAGCTAAAAGCCTAGTTAACCGAGTTCAAAGCCTCGTTGACGGAGCTAAAAGCTTCATTAACAGAGTTCAAAGACTCATTAACGGAGCTAAAAGCCTAGTTAACCGAGTTCAAAGCCTCATTAACGGAGCTAAAAGCCTCATTAACCAGTATCAAAGCCTCGTTAACGGAGCTAAAAGCCTCATTAACTGAGTTCAAAGCCTCGTTAACGGAGCTAAAAGCCTCATTAACCGAGTTCAAAGCCTCATTAACGGAGCTAAAAGCCTCATTAACCGAGTTCAAAGACTCATTAACGAAGCTAAAAGCTTCATTAACCGAGTTCAAAGCCTCATTAACGAAGCTAAAAGCTTCATTAACCGAGTTCAAAGCCTCGTCAAGCAAAAACCACTTTATTCTTGACTGTGCGTTAGGCTTAATTACGAATTAAGAATTACGAATTATTAATGTTGATTGACTCGCTCAAATAGCCACAGTGAAGAGACAGTACCAACAAAATGCGCTGCAATTCCATTGATGTTTGCTACCGCCACAAACACATCAAGCGCTCGAATAATTTTATAAGGATCGGTGATTGCAACGCCTGGAGGCTGGGAGATAGATTTTGCTACTAATACTCCTACCGTTGAACCAGCACCTAGGAGGAATAAAAGTATACCTATCAAAGCTGCGATAATTCCTAGCCGAACTGCCTTAACTGTATCTGCTTTACTAGGATGAAGCGCCGGATTCGGATTTCCTAAACGCTTACCGATGCGAGTGTAACGAAAATCCCAATAGACGCTAAATAATAATACGACAATTCCAGATGCAGCCCAAAACATCCCCACTCCAAGACCTGCATTTGGTTGATCGGCAAAACCTCGACCAGTCGCAGCAAACAACAAAGCCAAGCCAGAAACCACAGCCAGTCCCAACTGTACCCAGAAGCTAATCCAGCCTGTGAGGCGAATAGTATTAGCAATTCCTTGAAGTGCTGGTGCTAGCGAACGCGTTTCTAATTCAGTCTGCATATTACTTTCCATCTGATTAGCTCCTCCCTAATCGTTAAGAATATGTCTACTAGCTTGCCCCATACCCCCACCCCCAGACAGAATCAATACCATATCCTGGGAAATACAATCGCAACTATATACTAATTGGAAGCCGCAACAGTGGCATTAATTCCTTATGCCTAAACAGCGTCAAGTCATTAACCAAATTGCGCAACAAACCTTTGGTTACGATTGCTTACGTCCCGGACAGCAAGAAGTTATCAAAGCAATTCTTGAAGGATACGATACCTTAGCTGTCATGCCTACAGGTTCCGGTAAATCAGCAATTTATCAAATTGCGGCTTTATTAATTCCTGGTATCACAATAGTTATTTCTCCTTTACTTGCCCTGCAACACGATCAAGTACAAGCAATTAAAGAACAGAATATAGCCAAAGCTGCCGCCCTCAACTCTACTATTAGCAATTCTCAACGCCAAGAAATTTTTGCTGGCTTAGAAAACCAACAATTAGAATTTCTCTTTCTGTCTCCAGAGCAATTTAATAATGAAGAAGTACTGGCACATTTTGTAAATACAAAACCATCTCTATTTGTAGTTGATGAAGCTCATTGTATTAGTGAGTGGGGACATGATTTCCGCCCTGACTACCTACGGTTGGGGGCAGTGATTGCAGCACTCAGTCATCCTCCTGTATTAGCACTTACCGCCACAGCTTCTCCAGTAGTTCGTGATGAGATTATTGAACGATTGGGAATGCAGGAACCGCAAGTATTTGTGCGTGGTTTTGACAGACCAAATATTTGGTTGGGTGTCGAAACATTTCACGAAGAAAGTGAAAAGCTAAATGCATTTATCAAACATATTATTGCTGTAGAAAAGCCGGGAATAGTTTACGCAGCCACCCGCAAGCATACAGAAAAGCTAGCAGCAATTTTACAGGAAAGATGTATCAAAACTGCCCATTATCATGCTGGAATGAAAGCAGCACAAAGAGAACAGGTACAAGCTGCATTTATGGCAGATGAATTGGAAGTAATTGTGGCTACCTGTGCTTTTGGTATGGGTGTAGATAAATCAAACGTGCGCTTTGTTTTTCATTACGATATCAGCGATTCTCTCGATTCTTATTATCAAGAAATTGGACGTTCTGGAAGAGATGGCGAAGAAGCACAAGCAATTCTTTTCTACAATACTGATGATTTACAAATTCGGCGTTTCTTTGCAAGTGGCGGCAAGATAGATGTGGATGAAGTGTTGCAAGTAGCCGAAGCCGTGCAACAGGCTGAGGAACCACTCGATTTAGAAGATTTACAGCAAGCTACAGATTTATCTCAAAGCAAAATTACCAAAGCTGTGAGTCGCTTAGAAGAAGTGGAGGCTGTAGAAATTTTACCCACTGGTGAGGTAACTAAAAGCGAAACCGAAGTTGACCAAAACGCCTCAATTCAAGCAGCCACTTTAGCACAACAACGACGACAACAATTTATGCGATCGCGTTTAGAAATGATGCGAAACTATGCAGAATTACATGATTGTCGTCGTCAGTACCTACTTAACTACTTTGGCGAACCAGTAGATAATAAATGTGGATTTTGCGACAACTGCAAAGCAGGAATTACTGTCGAGGAAGATAGTTTTCAACCTTTCCCCGTGAATAGCTATGTAATTCATACCAACTATGGTAAGGGGCAAGTAATGCGTTACGAAGCCGATAAAATGGTGGTTTTATTTGAAAAAGTAGGATACAAAACCCTTGCCGTAGAAATAGTACAGCGACTATTAAAGCAAGTGGATTAGCAGCACAGAAATCTTCCTAAGCGATCGCGAGTAATCGAACTCAAGGATGATGAGAGAATAGGGCAAAATTGTCAAGATTAATGTTGAATATTGGATATTTCAGCAGTGGCTAGCGATCGCAAAGGATAAGGCGGCATGATTAGATCTTGGATGGTAATTGGGGGTGTAGCTTTCGTAGTAGCCTTAGCGGCTAATTTTATTACACCAAGCGATCGCAAGTGGTTCGAGCGATTGCAACGCCCCAGATGGTTAACTTTTGAAGCAGCAATTCCCATCATCTGGACGGTAATTTTTATTTGCGGTGCTTGGTCAGCTTATATTGTTTGGGAAAGAAACCCAGGAACCAACGCCACTTGGTTACTTATGGGTTTATATCTACTTCTAGAAATTGTCACTATTGCCTACACCCCTGTAATGTTTCGACTTCGTAGTCTAAAAGTCGGTACAATTCTGGGCGGTACAGGCTTTATTATTGGTCTTTTATTAGCACTTGCAGTTTTAACTACTTCCGTTTGGGCAGCCTTGTTATTAGTTCCTTACTTACTTTGGAGTCCCATCGGTACTTATACTACTTGGCAGATGCTTCACCTCAATCCGCAAGCAGCCTAATAAAGCTACGCAAAATTCAACATGAATACAGAGTAGGGTGGGCATCGCCCACCAAATCCGAGTACGTAGGACTTTCTGTTCTACGAGTTGTAATTATTCATTTTTATGGTTACTTTTAAAGAGAAACTGTCGCCTTTTTTCCTGCTGACGTACTCTTTTTTCTTCCGTCAGGCTATCAAAACAGTAGGGGCAAGTAATACCTTCCTCATACTTAGGTGAAGCCTTATCTGCCGCGGAAATTGGGCGACCACAACCTTGACACATCTCATAGCTGCCTTCTTCCAAGCCGTGACGGACAGCAACTCGTTCGTCAAAGACGAAACAATCTCCTTCCCACAAGCTTTCTTGGGCAGGAACTTCTTCTAAGTATTTGAGAATGCCGCCCTTCAAGTGATAAACTTCTGCAAAGCCTTGCGACAGCATAAAGGATGAGGCTTTTTCACAGCGAATACCGCCAGTACAAAACAGCGCTACCTTTTTGTGTTTATTCGGGTCAAGCTGCTGGCGGACATACTCAGGAAACTCCCGAAATGTAGTAGTTTGAGGATTTTCTGCCCTTTTAAAAGTACCTATACTCACTTCATAATCGTTGCGGGTGTCAATCACAGTCACTTCCGGGTTAGAAATTAATTCATTCCATTCTTGAGGACTGACATAAGTACCAACCTGTTCATTTGGGTCAACTTCCGGCAATCCCAAAGTGACAATTTCTGACTTTAAGCGTACCTTCATGCGTTCAAACGGCGGGGTGTCAGTGTAAGACTCCTTATGTTCCAAGTCTGCCAAACGCAGATCGGAACGCAGAAATTCCAGAACTGAGTCAACAGCCTCACGAGAACCTGCAATTGTCCCGTTAATGCCTTCTTGTGCCAACAGAATTGTGCCCTTCATCCCTTGCTGTTGGCAGTAAGACAGCAAAGGGTCTCGTTTCTCAGCAAAATCTGGCAAACTGACGAATTTATAAAGTGTCGCAACGACTAGACTATTTTCTTGCTTCATTCCTTTGGCAACAGAACCATATTAAGTTACAATTACGAAAGTAGATTAATTACCTACCTCTTTAATTTTACGGGGGTTTAGCTCAGTTGGTAGAGCGCCTGCTTTGCAAGCAGGATGTCAGCGGTTCGAGTCCGCTAACCTCCATTAATTGATGATTTTCAGTTGATAGCAGTTTATTTTTAGCTGCTACAACAGTTTCTCATTTACTTACACCTTATAACGTCTGTAAAAACGTGAATTGTGCGTTTTTACAAGTTCTTACATGAGAATGCTATAAAATAATTTTAAAATTCTAGCGACTCACAGCGTCTTTGAGGTTTATCATTATTTGCAAGCAAAAGATATTAAAAAACAATTAAAATTGCTGATCGAGGAAGCATCTGCAATAGATCCTAGTTTGGCGAAAAGGTTAGAAGAAATAAATCGTTGGGTTAAAGATGTTAAGCCTGGTTCCTTAACTGCTAAAAAATTTGTCCTCTTTTTTCTTCAACAAATAATTAAAGATGCTCTAATTTGGCTAGATATTCAAGCCTTAACATCACCAGAGGAGCAACAACAGTATTATGAACACATGACGCCAACGGAATATTATTGGTACAGGTATTTATTTCCCAAATGGCTCAATCAAAGCGATCCTAAGTTTTCCATATGGAAACAAAGATTAATGGCTGGCGAGTTTACTCAGACTGATACTCATGTTCTGCAAGCGATCGCTAGCGATATTGTCCATCGTGAAGGTACTTTTTGGCAGTGTTATATTGCAGACTTCTCAATGGCAACTGATATAATTGTGAGTAGTCGGCAGAATAATCCACTGTGCATACAGATTACTAGCCTCTCTGATGAATTTTGCCAAGAAAAGTCCGATAATTGGGAAAATACTTTGCAACGCTGGGGCATAGATAGAGGTTTATTCTTAAGTTACAATCCCCACATTACGGATTTTGTCAATCAAGTAGTGAATATATCACTGTATAACAGCGATCGCTTGAAACCGGGCATTTATTTAAAATTTAGTTTATAGTTTTAAGTCATTTTCCTTCACTGTCTTAACCAAACTACATCATTATGGGGACACCAAGGCCAGTTGAACCTCAAGAAAGATTGGAAAAATTTTTAGAACATTTAGAAGCAGCTAGACAATTACAAAGAAATTGGATGACTTATGGACTTGACTGTGTAGACATCTATTTTGAGGATGTGGATGACGACTGGTGGGAAAAGTGGACAGAAGAAGAACACCAGAGTTTTTTAAACTCAGTTATAGAGTTCCTGAAAAGTGATGATTGGGTGGCGGTCAGAGTACGCAAGCAGCTAGCAAACAAACCCATCCCAGAAATTGCCGAAAAGCTAGAAAAATACCTAATTTTCCCAGAACAAGAGCGAATTTTCGCTATCAAGAATTTTTTAGCAGGTAGGTTTGCAGTTGGAGAAAATAATCCCGATATTAGTAATGAATTTGATGAAATTGAACTTTGGAATTTAGTTGCAGAACTTTTAGAAAAATTAGTAGAGATTCAAGATAGGGCTTAAGAGAAACTTTATTAATTTTCCTCCCATACATAAAATTCTTGGGAGTAACCCAATTATTTTAGTTTTTCCAGAGAAAATAATAAAAATTAAGAGGGCGCATTAGGTGTTAATTAATGCGCCCTCAACTCATAACTAATTGGCAACTTCAGCCATTTCAATAATTCGCCCTTCATAGTCTTTAACTAAAAAATTTAGGGGCTTCTGGTTGCGAATTTTAAACTTCAAACCGCGCGTTTCAACTCGCAGCAGGATCATTTCTAAGCAGTCACGGTCAAAACAAACATGGCGTTGTTGATTTTTGGTTCCTAAACTAGCGCCAGTAATTACGTGTAGCTGAGTATTTTTCTTTAACTGATACCACAAACCGTCACTAGCATTATTCATCATTTTGCCAGAGAAACTCGGGCCTGTAGACATATAAAGTGGGTCGATGCCGGTTGCGCCTATGGTTTGTTCGTAGTTGTAGTAGTAATGCAAAGGCACTTCAGCCGCAGGTAAATCTAGCAGTCCTTCATACAACTGACGCGCAATCTCCAAATCCGACACCATGACAGTATGTACTTTTGGGGCACTGGTGAGGAACATCCACATAGCACCAGCGTAAGCCGCCAGTAGCAACACCATGATGCCTTGGGTGGAGAACAGGCTATCTAGTGGTAGGGAAGGTAAAAAAGAGCCAAAAGTCAAAGGAGTGAGCAGGAACGATATCACACTAGCTGCTATAACCATGAACAAATCAAATATTTATTGTATAGGGGAGCCGCTTTTATTATTGTCGATAAAGACTAAAATTAAGTCTTTGATTATAGTGTATCAATAACTCTAGGGTCTGAAGTCTGAAGAACAACAGACAAGCATGAAGATATTGTGCGCTTGAATGGGAGACTAACATCCCCTACATATTTTAACAACTATCAACCTAAGGCTCGTGCAAATACCCCACTTTCCCGAAGCTAACCACCCGCTAGTCAAGTCACTGTTTCATCAAAGTGACCAAGAACTGCTAACTGCTTTTCAGCGCCATTCCGATAATGGCAAATACTTTACGGCGATTTTTTGTCGCTATAGCCCGATAGTGTACACCTTGATTCGCCACTCGGCGCGATCGCCTGTGCAAGCAGATTATCTGTTTGCCCTCACCTGGCGACATATCTACTATGAACTGGGTGGGCTAGATTTAAACAAAAACTCCCAACCAGATCAAGAAGCCTTAACCCTGCAAAATTGGCTGATCAACATTACAGCTTTTTGCATTAACGAGATTGAACTCCCACCAACAGAAGCGATTCATTATTCTCTCAAGGCGACTTCGCCTGCTTTATGGTGCTACGTGGAACAGGCTTTAGAACAGCTACCACCAATTTTGCGGTTTGTCGTCTTAATGGCTCAAACTTTTCGCTGGAGTGAAACTCGAATTGCTGCCTATCTTCAAGCCGAAGGAGAAAATATTACGCCGCTTGAAGTAGCCAATTTTCTTCAAGAAGGATATCGTATGTTAGAGGCCAAATTACCTGGAGATATTCGCGCCATTTACTTGGGTGAAGATTCTGCTTAATCCAGCTTAAGTATAATCGCGTATATTTTTACCTCTATTGTGGAAATTTAACACACTCTCTTAGACCTTGTACTTAAAAGCGAAATTTCCCGGGTAAGTTTTATGAAACAACGGTATTTCTTACCAGAGGGTAGCATTCTAGATGGCAATCCCACCCTCAGACCGATCAGACCGAGACGCTCTGGGTTGGAGATTTTGGAATTTGCTATTCTAGCCTCGCGCCCAAATGGCAAATTCCAATTTTTGACTGCTTGCTTTTTGATGTTAGCTGTTTTTTTTAGTCCTTTAGTGGCTACTGCATCTGACATTACACAACAACTACACCGTCCTTTAAATAACACCTCGTTGCGAGAATCAAGAGATCGCGCAGATAGCTTACTGCGAATCGGCGAGCAACAACAAATCACCGGTTATGCCGATAAAACTATTGACTCTTGCTTGGAAGCACTGGAAATTTATCACGCTCTTGGTGACTATAAAGCCCAAGGGATGACTTACGATTTGCTGGCTAAAGCCTACATCCAGCTGAATCGTTTTCAAGAAGGGGAAGATGCGTTGCGGCGAAGATTAGCGATCGCGCGCGACACTAAAGACTTTCAGGCTCAGATTTTCGCACTGAATAATATTAGTACGGTGCTGCTGCAAAAAGGAGAATTTACCCCGGCTGGTAAAACCGTTGAAGAGGCGCTAACAATCGCTCAGAATATCCAAAATAGTGCAGGTGAAGGACTTTCTTTAAGTAATTTAGGCTTGGTAAACGCCAGGTTAGGCAATTACAACAAAGCAATTAAATTGTATGAAACTGCTTTATCTTTCCGCCGTCAAGTTGGCGATATTCTCGGCGAAACCAATACCCTAAATAACTTGGGTGACGCTTACCTAGCGATGGGAAATTATCCCGATACAATTGGCACCTATGGAGCAGCTTTGCGGATAGCTAAAACCACAGGCGATCGCACTAACTATTTACGGGCGATTGACGGTTTAGTCACGGCGCACAGTTCTGTAGGACGTTATGAGCGTGCTTTTGACTTATTAGAACAACGGCTAGTAACTGCAAAAGAATTGCAAAATCAGCGGGAAGAATTTAAGTCTTTTATGACTTACGCTAACTTGTACGAGCAGTTAAATAACTATCTAACTGCCCGTCACTTTTACGAACGAGCGCTTGTGTTAGCAAAAGCTCTACAAGACAGCAAACAGGAAGTATTCCTAGTTGATAAGCTGATTAAATTACCCAAGCGATAAAAAGGCAGAGGAGGTAGAAGCATAAACCTTCTGCCTCCTGTCTTGTTCAAAATCTAATTCAAATACACTGAGCCATTAGATTGAATTCTCATGGCTTTTTTATCTTGAGCTACGCTTGTTGTTTCGTCCAATCTAACTTCTAGTAATCCTGTTTCTGAAGAAGGCTGTGGAGTTACCGACAGCAATCCGCCATCTTCTCTTTGAAATGTTACGGTGACTGGCGCGCGTAAATCCCGTAAGACTACATCAGATTTGCCGTTGAGCGATCGCTGGTCAGTATTGCCGATCACTTGGTAAGTTACATTAGCGCCAGTGTCATTCACCAACCTGACATTAACAAAACCATTTGCGAGCGCTACTGTAGCAGATGGCCTTTGCCCTTGTTGTTGTAGTGATGGTTCAGTTACAGAATTATCTTGTGTAGGAACCTGCTGCGGCGTGGAGTATGTACTTGAACTATCAGTTTGTGTATTTTGTTGGGAGCGATTATAAGGTGCTTCGTTTAAGATCCTAGGACTGGGGTTAAGTTTTGAGTTAGTAGTATTTGCAGGCGTTTCTCCACCTACACCCATTCTTGTTTGCTCTGCTGATGGCGTAGCAGGAACAGAACTAGAAGGAAGCATCCCTTGGGATTGCATTCTTTGAGTTAGAGCATTGGGAGGACATCCTTGCGGAACCAATACGCGATTGGTGTGTTCCGGTTCGTAAAAAATGCTCGGACAGGGATTGACTTTAGGACTAGTAGAAGTAGGTTGCTGTATTACTGGTGTTTGAGCAAATGCTGGCACGCTCATCAGTAAACCGCCGCAGATCGCAGCACATAACTCAGCCGACTTCCGAAACTTGTGTGAATTGCTATTCATTATTGACTCCTAAAAAAATCTCAACTGGAATTATTGATGAATTTGATAAATCAGCAAATTAAACTAGGTAATAAATGACATTTATTACCCTTGCTCTTATTATTTATTTGCTTTTTATAAAGTCGATTTGAATGATTTTAATTTAACAATTAACTTTGATTTTTATATCTAACTAAAGGTTTGAAAATTTTTAGCGATCGCAACTATTGTTTATTTCTAGAGAATGAGAAGATATAGTAAATTACAACTTGTTGAGGTAGAGATAATTGTCCAGACAAAATCTGTGATGCTGCTACCCCTCTAGTTGATTTACCCAAAATATGATGTAAGTTGGCTACTTGCTAGCTGAAAAAGTTTAATTGTGAGATTAACAGCGATCGCTTTAAACCTCAAGAGTGACAGGTAAAGTTACAGTAAAAGTCGTACCTTTGTCTAGGCTGCTTTCCACTTGAATTTGACCTTGGTGATGTTCGACAATAGCTTGGGCGATCGCTAATCCCAATCCCGAACCAGTAGAAATATCACAAGCTGTATTTCCTGTCGTGTGGGTGCGTGCTGGATCTACCCGATAAAAGCGGTCAAACAAGCGTGGTAGTTCTTCTGGGGGAATCCCAACTCCTGTATCGCTCACCTTAACTTGTAATTGAGCGCTACTGTAACGCAATCCCGAAATGCGATCGCTACCTTCTAAACGCGCCAATTCCACATTCACCCGTCCCCCAGATGGGGTGTATTGCAAAGCATTGCCAATTAAATTAGTGAACAATCGCACCAATTGATCCCAATTACCTACAAGGGTGAACCAATTATCCAGCAACTCCGGGCTAGTTTCCGCAAGGGCAGGATCTACTAAGTCTAAAGCCAGAGTAATTTTCTTTTCTGTCGCTAATAATTGCTGTTCTTCCAGCACTTCCATTAATAAAGCGTCCAATGGACAAGCGCAAAAGCTATCTTTACTTATCCCACTATCTTGTCTAGCAAGAAACAACAAATCATTGACTAACCTACCCAAGCGCTGAGTTAGTCGTTCCACTAATTTTAACTGTTGTCGGTAGTGTAAGGAGCTAGCAACTTCTGTCTCTGCTAACTCTAAATCAGCCAAAGCAACTTGTACATTAGTTTGAATTAAAGTAATCGGATTCCTCAGTTCGTGAGAAGCATCAGCGGTAAATTGTTTCAGGCGCTGATAGGACTCACCTACTGGTTCCATTGCTTTACCCGAAAGAAACCAACCGCTTGCGCCTACAGAAAGCACCATCAATCCCGTACCCAGCGCCAAATCAAAAATTAACTGACGGCTGGGTTTGGTAACTTCAAACCAGGGATGGCTAACACGCAAATAGCCCAATACTTGCCGTCCAGCTTCTACTCGCTGCGTTACCTGGCGTAACAATACTGGTGATTGACCCCATCCCTCGTCCTTTGGTACGCGCACAGTTTCACCAGTACGATTGGCATGAATGGGAATATTCAAAGGTGTGGATAGAGTTGACCAAAGTAATTCACCAGTAGGACTAAACCATTCCAAATCAATGCGATCGTCGTCTGTAGTGTCAGCATTGTCACGAAAACTAGCTTCGACATTCAGGCGTAATGTCTCAGTACCAGTATTCACTGGTTCAATTACTAGCGATCGCTCTACTACTTCCACTACATGATTGAGGGTATCGTCAATTCTTTCAATCAACGTACTGCGGACATATAAATACACTCCACTCGCAAAGAATAGTAGTAATACAGCCGTGACGGCAGTGTACCAAAGAGCGAGACGGCGACGAGTAGCTTGGAACATAGTAGTAGAGAATGGAAGGGACAGGAAATAGAGAAAACTAGGACGCCCACTAGCATTAATTTTTCAACTCATCTTGCAATACAAAGGCGATGTCTAGTAAAAAGTCGGCCTGCATACACTATTTCAATTACTATGTTTATTATTCTTCAGTTGCATGGGCTGCAACTATCTGCCCTCAAGCGATCATGCCAAAACCCAAGAAGAGTACCACTGCTGCAATCAATCTGAGCGATGCACAATACTACATCAACCGAGAATTAAGCTGGTTGGAGTTTAATAACAGAGTTTTACATGAAGCCTGTGACCAGCGCACGCCTCTCTTGGAAAGACTGAAATTTTTGGCGATCTTTACCTCAAATTTAGATGAGTTCTTCATGGTCAGGGTTGCAGGCTTAAAGCAACAAGTAGAAGCAAAAGTTAGCCAGTTAAGTCCTGATGGTCGTACACCACAACAACAGCTAGACGATATCAGGTTTACCTTGAGTCCGCAGGTAACTAAACAGCATCAACATTTTGAGCAAGTACTCCGACCCCTACTAGCCAATCATCGGATACACATCCTGGATTATATAGATCTCTCAGAAAAACAACGGAATTATCTAGATAATTACTTTGAAGAACAAATTTTTCCCGTTCTCACTCCCCTAGCTGTCGATCCTAGCCATCCCTTTCCCTACATTTCCAATCTCAGCCTCAATTTGGCAGTGGTGGTCAAAAACCCAGAAACTGAGGAAGAATTTTTTGCCAGAGTTAAAGTTCCGAAAGTCTTACCGCGATTTTTACCTTTACCGCCAGAGTTAGGAATTCAGCATAACGGCCAACCTGCTCACTGGACTGGTGTACCTTTAGAACAGGCGATCGCGCATAACTTAGATTCCCTGTTTCCGGGAATGAATATTCAGGAATATCATCCCTTCCGGATTACCCGTGACGCCGATCTAGCATTAGAAGAGGATGAAGCTGACGATTTGCTGTTAGCGATCGAACAGGAATTACGCAAACGCCGCATTGGTGGAACTCCCGTTAGGTTAGAAATTCAATCTCAAACTCCCGAAGCAGTGCGATCGCGTTTATTACAAGATTTAGAATTAACCGAAAGCGATGTTTACGAAGTAGATGGGTTGTTGGGGCTGCGGGATTTGATGTATTTTATGTCATTACCGCTACCAGAATTCAAAGACCCACCACGACAATCGGTAGTACCTTCGCGCCTGCAATGGTTGCGAGAACCCAGCGTCAATTCAGAAATCCCAGAGGTAGAAGAAGGAAAAGACTTTTTTGCCGTCATTCGCGAAAAAGATTTGTTAGTACATCATCCCTATCAATCTTTTTCTACAACCGTGGTGCGCTTTATTACCCATGCTGCTCACGATCCGAATGTGCTAGCGATCAAGATGACTCTTTACCGAACTTCGGGAGATTCGCCCATCGTCAATGCCTTAATTGCTGCTGCTGAAAATGGTAAGCAAGTGTCTGTGTTAGTAGAATTAAAAGCGCGGTTTGATGAAGAGAACAATATTTACTGGGCAAGGCGATTAGAAAGAGTTGGCGTTCACGTTGTCTATGGTTTAGTGGGGCTGAAAACTCACTGTAAAACGATCATGGTCGTGCGCCGAGAAAAAGATCGGATGCGTCGCTACGTTCATATTGGCACTGGTAACTATAACCAAAAAACTGCACGACTTTATACAGATTTAGGATTATTCACTTGCCAAGAAGAAATCGGTGCTGACATCACCGATTTATTTAATTTTTTAACCGGTTACTCGCGGCAAAAATCCTATCGCGAAGTATTAGTTGCGCCTGTAAATATGCGCGATCGCTTTTTGGCATTAATTAATCGGGAAATCGAAAATGCTAAAAACGGATTCACCGGGCGAATTGTCGCCAAAATGAATTCTCTCGTCGATCCCCAAATTATTGCCACTTTATACGAAGCCTCTCGTGCGGGAGTCCAGATCGATTTGATTGTTCGCGGTGTTTGCTGTTTGCGTCCTGGACTTAAAGAGATTAGTGAAAACATTCGTATTATCAGCATCGTCGGCCGCTTTTTGGAACATTCTCGGATTTTTTACTTTTATAACAATGGTCAAGAAGAAATCTATATCGGCAGTGCGGATTGGATGCGTCGCAACTTAGATCGCCGAGTCGAAGTTATTACCCCCATCAAAGACCCAGATATTGCCAAAGATTTGCAAGAAATCCTCGGAATTATGCTGGCAGACAATCGCCAAGCTTGGGAGTTACAAGGCGATGGCAGCTACATCCAACGCCATCCATGCGATCGTGCCCCCGAAGCTAACTCACAAACCACTCTCATCAATATGGCATTGCGCTCAACTAGCATTGGCTCAACTCTGATCGATTCAAAAAAGAATTCTTTCTATCTTGACAACTAGTTAAATCTATTCTTTCAGAAAACTTTAATCTTTCCTCACTAAATCTCTATAATTTATCCTTGGTAAATACGAAATTATTCAACCATAGGATAGAGTAATTCTTAGTACTTGTTCCCATAAACTATAAAAGTTATTGTATTTAGTCTTTCTCTTATAAATGTTAATGTTGTCCTGTGAGTCTTCTACCTTGCGTGTTTTAGTGGTTGACGATCACGAACTCACCCGTTTAACTCTACAATTAGCTTTTTCTTGCCAAGAAAATATACAAGTAGTCGGTTTAGCTAAGAATGGTCAAGAAGCCATTGAAATGGTCAAACGCTACCATCCTGATGTGATTGTTCTAGATTTACAAATGCCAGTCATGGATGGTTGGAGTGCATCTAGTCATATTAAAGCCATCTCTCCTCAGACCCAAATTCTTGCTTACTCTTCAATAGAAGACGCAAGTTTACAACAGACAAAAGCCATGCCTAGCTTTGATGACTTTTGCCGAAAGGATGTACCGACAACCGAACTTATTGCTTTGGTAAGACAGTTAGGCAACCGTGTAGAAAATGGCTGAGTTACCAGATAATTATGCAGATGCAGTATAGTTGCTCGCTTAACTCAGGTAACGTTCAATTCTGGGGAATTAGTGATATTTTTTACTTTAAAGCGTCGGTAGACTGTTAGTTTTCGGCTCTACCGACGCGACATTGATGTTTGCTAACGCCTATAGAGGCTTAGTTATTTTCTGTTTGCGGAATAGTACGTCTAAATTCGTCTACTAAATCATCCAATTCTTCCAAAGCCTGATTGACATCAATTCTCAAAGTTCCTAGATTGGGTTGTTCTAGTAAACTCAGTAAGTATTCGCGTTTGCTTTCAACTGCGGCAATTCGCTCTTTTATAGTTTGTATATCCATTGTTTTTTGCAGTCCTTAACTATCTTCAAATTTAAAATTAACGCAAAAAAAGGCGAAAAAGGGAATTTACTGGTTAAACCTAGTTCAGTTGAAAAAACATTTCTGGTTTTACCAAGCGATAGTCAGTGATGAGCTTGAGCTTACCCTCTTCCCCGATCTGTCACTCATATCCGATGATAATAAAATTAAGGTTTTAAGAATTGATACTAACTTCAGCTCATGTTACGCCAAATTTCTTTGGGAACACTCGGTTTAACTGTCGGTGGGATCTTAACAATTGTCGGTTTTATAGCCTATGCCGCTGATAATGCCACACTCAATCTTGTAGGATTTTTCTACGGATTTCCTCTATTGCTAGGAGGATTAGCACTCAAAGCTAATGAACTTAAACCTATACCCTTTAGTCAACCTACTACACCTGCGGTTTTGAAACTGCGCGAACAACAAGCAACTGTCACCCAAAATAAAATTCGTAAAGACATCACCAGATATTGCTATGGCCAAGATGCACATTTAGATAGGGCGCTTTCTTATCTAGGCCTGAGTCCGACGGATGAACAAAGACCAATCATTACAGGATTACAAGAAAAAGAAGTTAATGGGGCTTACGCTTTAATTTTAGAATTTGATTCACCCTCTATCCCAATAGATGTTTGGCAGCAAAAACAAGAAAAAATGCTCAGTTATTTCGGCCCTGGAGTAGAAATTCAGATCGCACAACCTAGTGAAGATAAAATCGAGCTAGCATTGATTACTAGTCAAAAATAGATATTAGTCAATAGTTATGACTAATAACTATTGACTTACAAATTTACTTTTTTACTTTTCTAAGCGTACCGCATACCACTGTAAGTATTTACCAGGGCCTAGGTCTAACTCGCAACTTGTATCGATTAAATATTTAGCTCGATCTGCCACACTCTCAATTTTTTGCACATCTGGTGGTAAATCTTGAAAATCAATATTTTGCAGAACTAACTTGAGCTTTTCTAATAACTCAGAGGCAGTGAGAAATTGTTCGGGTTGATTTGTTTCTAGGACAACAAAGTTATCCTCGGCATACATTAACGAATTGGGCATTGGCCTGATTTAGAGCTTCTTTGCAAGGTTTTATGAGATTTTTGACTTAGCTTACTTAGCTAACTTTCTTGGGTATAAAAATTTTAATTACCATAATATTTTAGCTGCAAAAATTATTAATGCTGAAATAATATTTTTCAACCTAGGCTCATTTCTAGTACAACATGAGGCAATTAATGAAGGAATATTGATACTATTCCACGCAAATCTGCTTCTCATGCTTGACTAAACTTATCAACCTGAAAGTGCCCAGCCAAAACTTGCTAATTATAGGATATATCTGACCAATAGGGGGCTAGACCCTTCGGTGGAAAGCTAAAATAAGGTTTTCAACAGCTTATGTCTTCTGTACTTGGAGACGCTTCTCCATAGGAGCGATCGCATTATTTATTAATCAACTTTTGAAATTTTGCCGAAAGTGCAAGTGGAATTTTCCAATAAGTGTGGTTTGCAGAAAATCTGCTGAATCAAGATACATAAGTAACTCCGATTTTCCCCAGTGTTTTCACTTAATTTATTAAAGTAATAGTGCCTAAAAATTAAAGTATAAGATTTACCGATTTTGTAACCAATCTCACGAGCCTAAAACTCTGAAAAGCTTGCCTGAGCTAATTAAGGAGTTGAAACTGAACGTTAACAGGATTTATAGCTAAAAATCTCATAGCACCTTTTGCTTCTTATATTACATATTATTGGTGTTAAAAATCACTATCTAACTCAAAAAGCAAAGTTAATATTTGAAGTTTTCCCGGAAATGACAATTCGCCTTTAGCAGTAGGGAAATATAAATAATACGCCAAATGTGAAAGCAAAAGGTCTTTTACCCTGTAAGGGTTTCGCAACTAGCCTAAAATCAAGGTTTTGGGGCTATCAACGAAATGACAAGAGTTTTAAGACTTAATTCACATAAAACGTTAATCATCAATTTCTTACCATGTCCTTAGCTGGACAGGAAGGTCAAAATTGCCTTTGTGTTGCAAATAAACTGTCTATGCAAACTAGTTATCTACCTGGTACTTGGCTAAAAATAATTGAGCATTCTATTTTTCTGTTGGATAGCCTTGGGCGGCGAGTGTTGGCATTGATGGAGGCGCATTTATCTCTATTGCTTGGGAGGAAAACTTTCTTTCAAGTTAGTTTCAAAACTCTCCCCTTAGATAAATTATTCAATGTGATATTTGCGCCACTGGAGAAAAAATCGCTGGATCGACTAGCAGATATTTACCTGCTTCCAGAAATCCAGTTAAAACTGGGCAATCATTGTATAAAAAACACGTGCGTTGCCTACGTATCTTCTACCACATCGTCTGTTCAGTAGGATTGTGACTACAGCAAAAAATCTTAACTCACAGGCGATTTGGTTAAGGGGGCAAGTTTTTCCTGGTTCGCCCTTACCGATACTCTCATTCTCTGTGGAACGCAACTCATGTCAGGCATAAGTCCATTTTCTCTTTCCAAGCAACCACCACTGATTTTAGTGGCTGATGATGACAAGACCATGCGAGTGCTGTTGCGTAAAGCTATGGAACAAGAAGGCTATCGAGTGGTCGAGGTCAATGATGGTCAGCAATGTTTAGATGCTTACGATACTATTAAGCCGGATATAGTATTGCTAGATGCAGTAATGCCTGTGATGGATGGCTTTACATGCTGTAAGCAATTGCTCAAGATTGCCAGAAATAATTTGATGTCAGCACTTGCAAGTTTTGATACGGACTCGGCTCTAGGTAATACTGTGATCTCTAAACTATGGGAACGAACTCCTATCTTGATGATCACGTGCTTAGACGATGAAGAGTCGGTTAATCGTGCTTTTGAAGCAGGAGCAATGGATTATATAACCAAACCAATTCACTGGGCAGTTTTGCGCCAGCGTTTGCGACGATTGTTACAACAAGCACAAGTATATAAACAACTGGAAGCGGCAAACCAAGCTTTACAGCATATCGCCAATGTTGATGGTTTAACAGGATTAGCTAATCGTCGCCGCTTTGATGATTACTTGAATACACAATGGATTAATTTAGCACAAGAGGAATTACCCCTATCTTTAATTTTGTGTGATATTGACTTTTTTAAATTTTATAATGATAAATACGGCCACCCTGCTGGAGATGTCTGTTTACAAAAGGTAGGTGCTGTCCTCAGTCATACGGCACAGAAAAATCAGGATTTAGTAGCACGTTATGGCGGAGAAGAATTTGCTGTAATTATGCCCAATACTCATGCATTTGGTGCAGTTCATGTTGCTGCGGCGATGCAAGCTGGAGTCAGAAATTTAAAAATTGTTCATCATGGCTCTGAAGTTAGCCAATATGTCACCCTGAGTATGGGTGTGGCGACTATTGTTCCCACTTGGGAATCTTCACCTTCCGATTTGATTGTGGCCGCAGATAAGGCACTTTACCAAGCAAAAGCGGAGGGGCGCGATCGCATTATTCTCAAATAATTTTTTGGTTTTGGGATTAAACTTGAAAAGCAAAATTAGAATTTGGCGCGTCGGTTGCCAGCCAAACAATGCGGCGACTATGAAGGATAAACTGGCAATGTAAAGTGGAACCACGCTCCACCGTTGGGAACAGAGTCAACCCAGATTTGACCATAGTGGGCCCGAATAATTCGTTGGCAAACACAAAGACCAATGCCGTAACCTTCTGTAGCTTCATCGCGTTGCAGGCGGAAATGATTTTCAAAGATACGATCGCGGTCTTCGTAAGGAATTCCCGGCCCAGTGTCACCAATGCTAATCTGAACTTTTTGGGTAGTGCGGTGCAGTCCTGTCATGCTAATCTTGCCGCCAGCTGGTGTATATTTAATTGCATTGTCCAACAGATTCACCAGTACTTGGTGAATGCGTTCTGGATCGGCATAGACATAGGGTAGGTCTTGCGGGACATCTGTTTCTACCTGTTGAGATTTCGCCGTATAGCGATCGCGCAATTCTTCGACTACATCTAGACAGAGTTTGCCGATTTCCATTTTTTGCGGTACGATTGGTAGCTCAGTATCATTGCCTCTACCAACCTGCAAAAGATCCGTAATCATACGGTCAATTGTTTTGGTTTGAGTCCGGGCTTGTTTTAACAAATGCGCCGTCATTGCTGGTTTGAGGCGCTGGAATTGACCTGTCTCTATATTGTAATTAGATTGGAGAGTTTCGATCGCGATCGCAGCAGCTGTTAAAGGATTACGGAGGTCGTGGGCCAGCACAGCGATCACTCTATCTTTAAATTGCAACTGCTCTTGAAGTTTCTCTTGTTCCTGTTTTAAGCGAAAAATCTCATCGGAGAGGCGTATAAGTTCAGCAGAAACAGCAACTGAACCAATTGTGGATTGAGGTGCTACCACCCGATCGTTGTCGTCTAGCCGTTCTTGTAAATCTTCCTGTAGCTTCAAATAGGCATCTACAGAGGTTTGCCAACGGGGCCACCAGTTTTTTAGTTGACCGATGATATTACTTCCCGCAATGATTTGCCTCGGTTCCGGGTGAATTTTGATTAAAGCTGGCGTCGCCACTAATTTAAAGTGTTCCGCCATATATGGTTGTTGCCCGACATCGATAATTTGAAGTTCAAAATGATACCCAGTTTGCAGTTCTTTCAAGTAAGCACGTATTCGCTGTACTTGTTGTCGGGACTTGGGACGTCCATCGACAAACAACAATAGTTGGAGCGGAGCCTCAGAATAGATCGGCTGATCTTGGGAAACTGGCATGTAATCGTGTTTCAGCACTGGTAACAACCCGGTCGCGCTTGACAGAAAGTTAAAGATGGACTGACGCTGGTCGGTGGTCGTTCTTTCTTTTAAATTTAATATCTATTTTAGATTTTTCTACACCTAACAGTCCTGTGTTTTTGATATGAAATACATCTTTTTCAGCCTTTTGCTTCCTTTTAGTTTTGTTTCTGTTCCGAGTAAGCTGCAAATCCTTGATTCTAAGTTCGCATCTTCCCCAAATCAAAGTCTGGCGGCGGAACCAACCAATGAAAGCTTTTATACTACAGCCAGTCATCTGGTACAGCAACAGATCGATCTGATGGCTCGCATTGAGCAAGCGATCGTTACACCCGATGCTAATCAGATGCGATCCGTTTTAGGGCAATTAACCCTCCACACCAAGTCTGTAGACTCTTTCTTGAACCGTCAAAGCAAAAGTCCCAAATCGTTATGTATTTCCAGAGTGGATTCTACTCAGAATTTCCCTTTAGCCGAACAATTAACTAGGTCACAAATAAAAATTTACTGCTCTTTGTATACTTCTAACCAAGAATTATTAAAACTTTCTCCAATTTTGGATCGTTTGTTATCTCGGCGGGGAGAGCTAGCCTTAGTCCGAAGTCTACCCTTGGTGTCGGGCGAGCGACAATCAGATCCAGTGCTGGCGATCGCACCAATCGAGCGTCCTCAACTCGACAAACTAGCGACACCCTTTGCGATCCAAGAACCGAATGTAGGTTCCCCACCACCACCAATTATTGGTAGGCCTGCGAAAACAGCCATAGCTGACTATGTATCACCCAGACAACCCGCGATCGCCGCACCAAAGGAAGCACTGACTACGCTTGCATCTGCCAAGAAATTATTGACCGCAGCACAGGTGGAATTCCCCTTACAAAATCAATTTACAAATCCTCAGGAAACTTCTGCGGTGCTTGACCGCTTTACCTACGACATCGATCCCCAAGAACCGCAAACTTACGCTAACTTTCTGAAATTGCCTCATACTGGCATTTTCCGCGTTTTACCCGATCTAGCGTACCAGCGTCCGCTAAATACGCTTCAGAATCGCTTGGCACCTAGTGTGAGCGAACGCTATCCTTTCCCTTCATTGGGCGATACTCCAGGGGGGTTTACTCCCAGTCTAGCACTTCAGCTGGTTGGCGATCGCTTTGGGCTGGGGTATCAAGGTGTAGATTACAGCTTCATGGTAGATTTGGGCGATGTGCCTCTTAATAAGTTAGAGCCAAAGCTTAAAGCTGTAGCGCAGCCAACACGAGAATTTTTCCTCAACTACCAACCGCCTAAACAATTAAACGAATTACAAGTAGAACGGCGGCGGTTCCTGACTGGTAAAGACCAGAACTGGAATTTAAATCAGGTTATTTTAGCTGATGCGAAAGCTGAATTAAACCATACTTATTTGGTGCGATCGCTCCAATTTCAACTGCCAAATATGATTTTGAATGGTAGATCGCTTTCCCCTCAAGAACGTCAATCTCTAAGACAAATACAACAATTACGCAGTAGTGACCTTTTAATTGCTTTTCGTCCCGTGCGCCGCCGTTCTGATGGTAGCTACACGATTCTTTGGCGAGTTTTACTTCAGTTTCCCGAACCACAAATTAAAGATTTAGAGACAGCCGGAAATTCTTGATCTTTATTATCATATTTGGGTGCTCTCGCATACCCCTTCAGTGTTTATGCTGGTGACATTTATAGCCATAATTACTACCATTTGAGCAAAAGATATAATTTTTTCTAATTTTTGGTCATTAATATGATGATTAATTTTAGTGTGGCTATATGTACCTTTAATGGAGAAAAACGTTTACCAGATGTTTTAGATAAATTAAAAGAATGCTGTGCATATACTACACAATTAGCTATTAATGGAGAGCCGATAAATTGGGAAATTATTGTTATTGACAATAATAGTAAAGATAATACAGCTAAAGTAGTTAAAGAGTATCAAGCAGATTGGCCAGCAGCGTATCCGATTAAGTATTTTCTTGAACAGAAGCAAGGATTAAGCTTTGCGCGAGAGCGTGCTATTCAAGAAGCTCAAGGAACATTTGTTGGCTTTTTAGATGATGATAATCTACCTATTCCTAATTGGGTTGCATCTGCCTATCTTTTTGGGAAAGAGCGTCCGCAAGCTGGGGCTTATGGTGGCAGAATTTACGGTGACTATGAAGTTACACCTCCAAATAACTTTGATAGAATCAGCTTGTTTCTAGCTATTGGTGGTAGTAGTAAAACAATTTGCTATACTGCTCCCGAAAACAGCTTGTACTATAAAAAAGTTTTACCCGCAGGCGCAGGATTAGTAGTTCGCAAACAAGCATGGATTGAGAATGTTCCTCAGGATTTATTTTTTCAAGGTCGAGTTAATGGCTCTTTAGTAACTGCTGAAGATATAGAAGCCTTAACTTATATTAAAAAAGCTGGCTGGGAAATTTGGCACAATGCTGAAATGGAAATTTATCATCGCATTCCTAAGCAACGTTTAGAGAAAGAGTATTTATTAAAATTGATGCGTAGTATCGGTCTGAGCCGTCATTACACTCGGATGCTAGACATAAAAATTTGGCAACAACCTTTTTTGTCTCTAGCTTACATGGTGAATGATATCCGGAAAATGGTGATGCATTTGGCTAAATACCATATGCTTCTCAGAAGCGATATTGTAGCCGCCTGCGAAATGGAACTTTTAATTGGAGCTTTTTTCAGTCCTTTTTATATTTGGAAGAGAGCCTTATTAAAATTACATAAGAGTTAAAAATCAATAGTTTATATAGTTTTCATAAGTAAGTCGGTGCAAATAATCATCACTTGTTTGTAGTCGCGCTACTCTGCGAGAACGACTTCGACGAACGCTTAACTAGTAACTCAAGACTTATCAAAAATTTTCTTGATATATGCAGCTTTTTTCTAGAGAAAGTAAGGCTAATAATAGTCTTACTAAAAATCGCTTAGTTGAGGGTCTTAGCAAAGTTTTCATTATTGCTTATAAAGAACCGACTCAAAAACTTGAAGAATTCCTAACAAGTGAAGGATTTGACGTTGAAGTCTTGAGACAGGAAGCCAAACCAGAATATGAAAATTTTTCTCGGAGCTATCTTTGCCTGATGAATCATCGCACAGCTTGGACAAGAGCTATGCAAGCAGATAGACCAACAATGATTATTGAAGCAGATTTTGTACCTGTAGTTGGTTTTGGTAAGCTACCTCTACCCTTCAATCCTCACCAAAATGATGTGGGAATTAGCTGGCTATACACTTGTGCGCCGCAACTATACCACGTTTCTTGTGATGGTTATGCTGAAGGGTTTTCCACTTCAGCCGTTGCTTATATTGTGACGCCCCAAAGTGCCCGTTACTTATTAGAACTGGCAGAGGAAATCCGAGAAACAGTTGGAGAGACGAATTATTCAACTTGGGATTCTGATATTGATTCCTTCCTCCGGCGCAAAAAGCTGAAGAACTACATTCCTTGGCGGAACTATGGCGAACATGGAGGTTTACCTAATCCTGAGCATTACCAAAATAAATTAAGTAAAACGCACCGTGCTGATATTCTTTACGGTAAGCTGGCTTTTACGCCCTTGTATGCTGCTGGTAATAATGGTGGTAATTTGAGATTACTGTCCGTTAGATTCTGGGCGCGTGTTAAAGGAATTGCCCGTTTGCTAACTGGACGCTTTCTAAGAGTAAAAGTGTTCCAAGGTTCTAGTTCTCCTATCAGGCTACTCAGTTTTGCAGTTCTTAGACAGTTGATGTTGAATTTATAATTAAAACTTCTGACTTGAGACTTTAACTTCAGTTGACAGTCTGCGCTAGGGTAGGAATTGACACTAAATTTTGATAATTTCCTGTGCTGCCCTATAAAAATCCAGCTGTATTTCTGAGTTTGGCTGTTTTACTTTCTTCGTTAACAGCCTGTGCTAACAGCCCAGTCGCCAAAAATCTTGAGCAGTCTGTGGCGGCCGATCCTCAGTTGCAAACTAACCCAGTTGTGTTTGGAGACGCTAAGAGTAACCAACTGCAAGCACAGCAAAACCAATCCACAGTTAAATTACCAGATAATTTTCCTCAAGATATTCCGTTATATCCTAATGCCAAATTAGAAGAAATTACACCCGCTAGTGGTGCAGAAAATAGAGTTTCGACTCGTTGGCTAAGTTCTGACCCTAGCAATTTTATTGCCAGTTTCTACCGCGACCAGTTCCAATCAAATAATTGGCAGATTTTGCAAAAACCAACAGATGATGTGGGTGGCGTTTTTGAGGCACAGCGCAACGATTTGCTGGTGAAGGTTTCTGTTCAAGCTCAATCAGTCACTAACCCAACACCCAATCAACCACAAACAGCAACTGAATTACTAATTGAGTACCTACCTGCTAGTACTGCAACAGCACAACCTACGCAAACTACCAATCCTAGTGAAACTACTAACGCCCAAACTCCTAACGAGGTTCCACAACCAGGCGATCCTGAGTTTATTGGCCCTGTACTACCTGGAAACGTAGCAACACAGCCAACAAACACATCTAATAATCAATCTACTGCTACAGCTACAGTAGCTTCACAGCAATTTAACGATTTAAACAAAGCGCCTCAAGAACTGCGACAACACATCCAAGACCTGGCACAATTAGGTGTTTTATCCATAGAATCTCAAGTTACGAAAAGCAACTCGAATACTACAACTAACCAATTCGCACCCAGCAAAACTATAACTCGTCGAGAGTACGCTCGTTGGCTAGTGGCTGCTAATAATGCAATGAATGTTAACAATCCATCCAAGCAAATTCGCTTGGCTGCGGAAACTGCTCAACCTGCTTTTAGTGATGTGTCATCCAAAGATCCCGATTTTCCCGAAATTCAAGGATTAGCAGAAGCGGGATTAATTCCCAGTTCCTTATCTGGCGACAGCACAGCAGTTTTATTCCGTCCAGATGCGCCTTTAACGCGGGAGCAGTTACTACTGTGGAAATTACCATTGGATACTCGCCAAGCTTTACCCACAGCTAACTTAGATGCAGTCAAACAAACCTGGGGTTTTCAGGATGTGGGAAAAATTGACCCGAAAGCTTTAAGAGCAGTGTTAGCTGATTATCAAAATGGCGAACAGTCTAATATCCGGAGAGTATTTGGCTATACCACACTGTTTCAACCCAAAAAACCTGTAACTCGTGCTGAGGCGGCAGCGGCTTTGTGGTATTTCGGAACTCAGGGTGAAGGAATATCGGCTGTTGACGCGCTGAAGTTAAAGCGTCCACAAACCTAATTTTGAGTAGTTCAATACATTTGAGTTGACGGTAGCGATCGCATTAAGGATACAGCTATCTCAACCGTATTGCTCTATAGTTAGCAGTATGGTAAGTATTTCAACTTAGTAATTTTTGCGATTATTCTCTGTAATTTCTTTGTAAAAAAACTATGGATTCTATATAAAAATTCAGTAAATTTAGGCATAAATAGTAATTTAAGCTTAATATTTTATTGATAAATATTTTGCTGTTACCTCGCTAGAAACACG
This sequence comes from Calothrix sp. NIES-2098, assembly GCF_963875125.1. NCBI lineage: Bacteria > Bacillati > Cyanobacteriota > Cyanophyceae > Nostocales > Calotrichaceae > Calothrix > Calothrix sp. NIES-2098. The sequence goes on along the minus strand of NZ_CAWNKJ010000001.1, from coordinate 3,490,629 downwards.
CAAATAATTTTGATGATTAAAAAAATATGTTTTTTGCAGCAGCCAAAAAGAAAATCAGTAATTTTATTTATTCACTTGCAGCTTTTTAGGTTAATAAGCATCAAATAATACCAGGGAAAAATAATCATGAAAAAACAATTCGTAGCGGCAGGATTTGTTCTCTTCTCTTTCATGTTGCCACTGAAAGCAACGGCTGCCCAATTTGGTGCAATGTATGTATTTGGCGATAGTCTTTCCGATACAGGTAATATATTTAATGTATCTACCTCTGTGGGACAACCATACCCTCAAAGCTCACTTTATTCGACGGATTTTCCGGGGCGCTTTTCTAATGGTCAGATCTGGGTAGACTATCTAGCAGATCAGCTACAGATTACTCAGCCAACATTAGTGACCGATCCTAAATTTCCTAACCAAGGTGTTAACTTTGCTTTTGGTGGTGCTCGTGCTGGTTTTGGTAATGCTGTCGTGCAAGATCCACCAGGTCAACATTTACCAGGAGTGCTGGAACAAGTCCAGGGTTTCGCAGCAAACAATCCAAAGGCTGATCCCAATGCACTTTATACTGTGTGGGGCGGTGCAAACGATTTTATTTTTCCTCCGAATCCGAATGACCCTACACCCCCAGCCGATAGAATATCGCAGGCTTTGAATACTCTTGTAGCAGTTGGCGCAAAAAATATTCTCGTCTTTAATTTGCCAGATTTGAGTAAAGTACCTTTATTCCAGGGAACTGCACCGCAATCTGTACACGATGCGGTTGATAACTATAACACTACCTTAAAGCAAACCTTGGATGGTTTGAGCAACAACCCGAATCTCAACATCATTTCTGTTGATACTTATTCTCTATTTGATCAGCTGAGTAAATCTCCTGACACCTTCGGTTTTACAAATGTCGCCAACTCTTGCCGAGTCCAAACTAGTCAAACAACTTACGAATTCTGTTCTAATCCAAACCAGTATTTGTTTTGGGATGAAGTCCATCCTACGACCGCTGCGCAAAAGCTTATAGCAGACACAGCACTAGCCGCAATTGAGGCGAAGTCAGTTCCTGAACCTTCCACCGCATTGGGGACGTTGGCAATTGGCGCTTGGGGTGCAGCCGCAGTACTAAAGCGTAAACGCAAAAAGTTACTGGTTACGACAGCAAATCGGGTTCCTGGTGGACAATCAACTCGTATAAAGGTTGAAAGCTAAACCAACCTAGATCGTGTCCTCCTACTTGCTGATGTGCCACACTAGCAGCTTCTGGTTTAATTAAGCTAGGTTTACCAGCGGCCTCAGCTAGTAACTGGGCTTGACAAGAACGCTCCATCGTAATAAACCACCAGGCTGCTTCATCAACTGAATGGCCGACTGTGAGCAAGCCATGATTCTTAAGAATCATGGCTTTATTACTGCCTAATGTTTGGGCAATGCGCTTACCTTCTGCTAGTTCTAATACCACGCCTGTATAATCATCAAACAGGCTATGGTCTTGATAGAAAGCACAGGCGTCTTGAGTCAGGGGGTCAAGAAGACGACCAAGGCTAGACCAGCTTTTGCCGTAGATAGAATGAGCATGAGCTGCTGCTACTACATCGGGACGCGCCGCATGAATTTGAGAATGAATGGCAAAGGCAGCTGTATTCACTGGGCGATCGCCTTCGATGACCTCACCTTTGTGGTTGACTAAAATCAGGTCGCTAACTCGAATTAAACCAAAGTGTTTTCCTAAGGGGTTGACCCAGAACTGTTCCAAGTGTTCTGGATCGCGTACAGTGATATGACCTGCAATACCTTCATCAAATCCAAATCGCGCAAATAGTCGGAATGCTGCTGCTAGGCGTTGCTTGCGGTGCAGACGTTCTTCTTTCAACGAAGCAAAGGTTGGTTGCTGAAAAAAGTTTGGCTTGGCTCTCGATATAGCTTGCATATTTCCCCTGGAGTATGGGATTTTCAGTAAAAATCTTTATACTTAATTGTTAACTTAAAATCATATCTCTATGTGGGATTACGAGCAGTTATTTAAAATAATTGAAGAATTAGTCATGCACCATTCTCCTAGTGGTGTAGAAACTGAAATTAACAAATTTTTGCTCCAGCAATTTACTCATCTGGGTGTGGAAGTATGGTGCGATCGCGCTGATAATGTCATTGCGAAACTTCCTGGTAAAAATTCTGATAGGGCAATTGCGATTACTGCTCATAAAGACGAGATTGGTGCAATTGTCAAAACTATTGGTGATAAAGGTCGTGTTGAAGTCCGTAAGCTAGGTGGCTCTTATCCGTGGGTTTACGGTGAAGGTGTTGTAGATTTATTAGGAGATTACGAAACTATTAGCGGTATTCTCAGCTTTGGTTCTCGTCACGTCTCCCACGAATCACCGCAAAAAGTCCAACAGGAAGATACTGCTGTGAAGTGGGAAAATGCCTGGATTGAAACAAAGCTTACCACCGACGAACTCGAAGCGGCTGGGATTCGACCCGGAAGTAGAATGGTGATTGGCAAGCATCGCAAGCGCCCAATCAGGTTAAAAGATCATATTGCCAGTTACACTTTAGATAACAAAGCTTCTTTAGCAATTCTCTTAGCTTTGGCTCAACGAGTGAAACAGCCAACAGTTGATGTTTATTTGGTAGCGTCAGCTAAAGAAGAAGTGGGAGCAATTGGCGCACTATATTTCACCCAAAATCAGGTATTGGATGCATTGATTGCTTTGGAAATCTGTCCCCTATCTAGCGAATATCCAGTTGAGGATGGTAAAAGCCCTGTAATCCTTTCTCAAGATGCCTATGGAATGTATGATGAAACGCTAAATAGGCAACTGCGCCACTGTGCGAAACAGAGGGATATACCAGTACAGTTAACCATCTTGAGTCAGTTTGGCAGCGATGCTTCGATTGCGATGAAATTTGGTCATGTAGGTCGTGCGGCTTGTTTGGCATTTCCTACGCAAAATACGCATGGTTATGAAATTGCTCATTTGGGTGCGATCGCTAACTGCATAGACTTGTTAACAGCTTTCTGTGAAACAGACTTTGAATAAACCATACTTGAATCAGAATATAGAATCAATTAGTGAAAAATTCACACCCCTGAAGAAGAATGCTGGCAGCAGAAATAGAATTCAGAAGTTATACCAATTTGAAACATGATTGCGATAGATACGAACTCCCAAACCTTTGTTATGTTTGGCTTTCTCAATTTTGAATTGGTATTATTCTGGCTTTTGAATTCTGACTTATGAAAAATTTGTTTCTCAATTATGTTCTATAAATTATATTTTCAAAATCATTGGCTTCCATAACAAAAACAAGCTATTTCTTACTTTGTTCCGCAGCATAAAGCAAAGCAGTACACATCTAATTTATTTATTCATGGTTATCAAAGTCTGCAAATTGCCTTCTTCTTGTCTAATAGCATCAGTCACAACTTTTAAGAATTTTTGAATGGCTATTTAGAGGTGGTTTGATTCATTTTTCATAAATTTGAATTTTATTTTTACTATAGTTATAATCTATGCTATTTTCTCTACTGAATTGTGTTTTTCAGGCGATATTAAAGTTATTAATTTTAAAAAATTTTCCCTACTATGCCAAAGATCTGATTTTTTATGATTTTTTCCCATAGTAAAAAAGGGTTAATAGAAGGCATAAATTTATAGTGAGTACGTCAGTTTACAGTGGGGCTAACGAATTTAGTTGTAAAACCCGTTTCCATCAAGGATTTGAGTTCTTAAGTAATTTTACTCAGAATGCCTGGAAGCCTAATTTTATACAACCTCTAGAGTTGAGATACGTTAGCCCTACTATTTTTTGTCTGACACAGCAATTTGCATATTTGTGGAATACATATAGAGGCATTAAATGCTCTAGTTACAAAGCCTTCTTTGCAGGTTTTGTTCGATTAGCTGCGTCATTCTACGGGGATTCCAGTCTGAGATGTCGTTTTTCATTTAGTCGAACTGGCTTCACCTTATCTTACAAAAATGCCAAACAGCAGTATTTCATGATAGTACGAGCTATTAACCCTGATTCACCAAAAGTTATCGTGAACTGCATACACCAGATGCCCTCTGCCTGATTGACAAGTCAGCATCCTAAAAAGAGTGGGCAATTAAGTACCAACTTTATGTAACACTCAATTAAAGCCGATGACGGGATTTGAACCCGTGGCCTGCTGATTACGAATCAGCTGCTCTACCACTGAGCCACATCGGCGTACACAATCCAAGATTATAGCATAGTTTGTCCTCATGGTAGAACAAAATCCCAAAAGTCGCCTTCAGCCCGAACAATATGCTCGTCTCAAAGCTGAAATTGTAGCGCCTTATCGTGGCTTGCGAAAATTTATTTATGTTGCTTGTGGTGCTTCTGGCTTAATCGGCGCATTCATCTTTTTCTTTAAACTGTTGGCAGGGCGAGATGTTGATAGTGCGTTACCTAATTTATTACTCCAGATAGGAATTGTTTCGCTGATGGTTTTTCTCTGGCGCTGGGAACAGCAGCGACAGAACCGTTCTTGAAATAAAAAAACGCAATATCTCTTCACATTTTTTATATTAATTAACTTTTTTTCAGAATTTTAAATGTAAAGAGAGAAAAAATAAAAAAAATATTAGGAATTCTCAAAATTTAAAAATTTCTGGGAAACTGAAAATTGTTCAAACGGGGTCAGCCAATATAAAGACCCTGAATATAGATAAATCAAGTTTAAATACGGGTCAGCAAAATCTTCCGACCCTGAGTTTAAAAAAACTCACAATTTTAGCAGCACCAAGCTAACAAATTTGTCAGTCTTGGTGCTGCTATTTTTCATACTATTAATGCTGCGTGAATTTAATTCAAATTCTGCCCTAACAATCCTATCGATCGGGTATCTCCTGTATTTAGTTGCTAATACTAGGTTGGTTTTGATAGTTTCAAGCCTAAAAGCCAATTAATTGCGATCGCAACTTTTGAGTATAAAACTTCTGTGGGCGGAAATCTGTTAAGAATTTCCGCCACACAATATATACTGCGGGTTACGGAACGTTCACTACATAGGTTGATGGAATTGCTGGGGCACGTCCAGCATTTACCAGTGCTTGGTAAACAAAGGCAGCAACTTCTGCCCTAGTTGCATCACGATTAGGATTGAGTTGCTTCACCGTAGGATAGTTGATCACTAATTGCCGTGCAGTCGCAGCAGCAACTTGATTAAGTGCATATTTGGGAATTTGGGCAGCATCAGTGTAAAAACTAAGGATATTTTGATTGTCTGTAGTTAAACCTAGACCACTGGCTAAAGAAACTAGAGCTTGCACTCTAGGAATTTGCTGCTGTGGTTTAAAGGTGCCATCAGGATAGCCAGAAACAAATTGACTTTGGTAAGCAGATTTAATTGCTGCGTAAGCCCAAAAATTGCTTTTGACATCTTTAAATTCAATAGCTGGGCGTTTAGCTGGTGGTGTCAAAGCTTTAGTAATAATGGTGGCAAATTGAGCACGCGTTACAGGATCGTTCGGTTTAAAGGTGCCATCGGGAAAACCAGCAATAATTTGTTGGGAAGCTAAGGCTTCGATATACGGTTTTGCCCAGTAACCTGCTGGTACATCGTTAAAGGCAGTAGCACCGCCAACGTCGGCGGCAACAAAATCTACTAAACCAGCGATGCGCTTTTGATCGATATCATTACCAATAGCGACAATTCTATTAGTTTTAGTGGCATTGTTCAGATCGTAACGAGTGTTATTGCGGATGAGATTACCACCAAGATCTTCATTGGTACCCAAGTTTGGTAAGGCATCAATTGTTGCGACGACGCCATCCCGCTTATTGTTTTGAATAACATTCTTACGTAGGATGGGTTTAGCAGTTTCCGAGATATAAAGACCGTCTTGGTTTTGGAAGATTTGGTTCTCTACAACTAAAGGTGTGGAAGATCCACCAATCGCTATGCCAAAACCAGTCTCTTGAAACAAGTTATTGCGAATTTCTCCTTGGGCAGATTTAGCCACGGAAACCCCATTGCCTGTGTTCTGCACAAAGATGTTGTTTTCGATTTTAGGATTCCCTGTACCTGTGATAAAAACCCCTTCTCTGACACTCTTAGTAAAAGTGTTATTTGTAATCAGGGGATTAGTGGATTCTACCCAGACAGCTGTACCGCGTTGGTTTGGGTTGGTGACAGTCAAACCTGCGATTGTCGTGCCATTGTCAGCGAGAATTGTAATGTCTTGTCTAGCAAATGTTTTACTAGTATAAAAGCCGCCACCTGTAATTGATATTCCCTGACCTTTGGTTGATTCATCACCTCGCAGTGTTACTCCTGATTTCAGCAGAAGTGGGAAAGTTTCTCCACTTTGCTGGTTATAAGTTCCCGGAGCTAGTTGAATGACTGTACCTGGTTGAGCTTGATTCAGAGCAAAGGTAATGGTTTTGTAAGGTGCAGCTTGTGTTGTCCCCGCACCAGCAGTATCTGCTCCAGTAGCTGGGTTAACGTAAATCACAGTTGCAGTTGCAGGAGCTTGGGCGGTTAAAGTAGGAGCGATACCTTTCTGATGGCTAGGATCGGCATTTACTACACTAGGTAATAATGTCAAACCGCTGGAAACAACTAACACTGTAGTGAGTCCGGCTCGCAATGGTAGATGAGATCTGAGACTACTGCCAAAAACAGAGCGAAGATGTTTGGCTGGAAAAATAGGAAAACCCCGATATTTCATTTTTTACGTCTGTGAAGTGCTGAATTACGTGAGCTTTTAACAAGGATGCAGCTAACAGCTATGTAGCTGTCAAACCCATGCAAAACTATACCGGATCGTTAGCGTTCGATCAGCTAAATTATGAAATACGTAAATAAAAAACAGTTTTTTTTTGTTAAGTATTACAGATCCAGAATTTATGCACAGCGAATAGGGTGCGTTACACTTCTTTAACGCACCCTGCCGATTACATATTGTTTAATTGGAAATCCCTACTGAAAACTTACTCAGCTAATGTAAATAATTTTAAACTCTTCCACATCTAAATTGGAAGTTGAAGGAAAGTTGCTACCGTCAACTTCATCGTTTGCTAGCCAACTTAGAATATTTTTTAATTTTAGTAAGCTAGGGTTTCTAAAGTTTCGCGCAAATACCGTTGTACTTGCTGTTCTAAACGCAATCCCTGTGATTGGATATCACGTTCTAGTTGCCAGCGTTGGAAACCGGAACTAGCTGCGATCGCGTATTTGAGGCTGTGCCAAATTTCACTATCATGAGTAAATTGGCGATCGCTGGAAGTTGGAATTTGAGCCATAGTTTCTCATTCCTCAGTTTTAACTTCAAAAGTTTTAGCAGTTCTCAGCTTCAGCAAATACTAACCTACTCGCATTAATGCTCATCGGGGTTTTGCTCTAAGGGCTGCTGTGGGTCTTTATTCACTCCCATCAGGGAGCGAAATAACCGGGGCAATATGTGATTAACCCGCACACCTACGATCGTGAAATCCTGCTGAATCTTTTCTAAAGGTAATGGTTTTATGGCAGCAAATTCTGTGTCATTAGTCACCAAAACTCTGGCTACACTCACGGGAATTTGCAAAAATAGATTGCTGGCTAGAAAAGCTAAAGCAGCGAACAGCAGACTCAAACTGCGCCATTGGGGTAGAAAACTGACAATATTTGCTACCCGTGGAGCAACTTGGTATATCTGCCACAGCACCCCTACTAATAATATTGCTGTTAAAAGAGCCAGTGCGCGATTTAAATTTGTATTAATTAAACAAAGAATTTTTCGTTGCTGCTCAGTCAGATTTTCTGGCTTGAGTGCCACTCCCAAAATAGCAAATATATAGAAAGGCCGACTCAATTGCATCCACAGAAGTGGCAATACACCAATAGCAGCAACCAAAAATAGCTCCATCCATACAGGTAAGAGTGGCTCACCTACGGACAGGAACAATAAACACAAAAACAAAAAAATCGGTAGCGTCGCCAAACCAGCGACGTGAATCCACAATATAGGTTCAGAGCGAAATGAGGACATAGCTACATTTATCCCTCCTGAGTTATGAGTGCTGAGTTGTAAGTTTCAAGTTACGAGTTCTGAGGATTAACTCAAGACTCAGAATCTTTTACTTAGAAACGCCAGTTCGACGCCACTTGCTACCCTGCGGGAACGCTTTCAGCGAACAACGGGGGGAACCCCAACGGACAGTTTGCTCAAGTCGGGAGACCCTTTCGGCAGTTTCTCCTGGGGGAAACCCCAAGATCGGACTGCCGACGCTCCTGCGTCGCTACCGCTACGCTAACACCACGCGACTGGCTCCTCAGCACTAGTAGACTCAGCACTACTTTGTCAGTGTCAAGGTGCGACGCTTAGTTACCATTTGGTAAGCTTCGATGATGTCACCTTCAGCCCAATCATGGAATTTATCAATGCCAATACCGCATTCATAACCGGCATTGACTTCGCGGGCATCTTCCTTCATCCGTTTGAGGGAATCGAGAACGCCTTCGTAGATCACCTTACCGCCACGACGTACCCGCAGTTTGCAGTTGCGGACTAGTTTGCCAGATTGTACATAACAACCAGCAACCGCACCCCGACCGACTGGGAACACGGCACGAACTTCGGTTTGTCCCAAGGGTTCTTCTACCAATTCTGGTTCTAGTAGACCTTCCAAGGCTCCTTGAATATCTTCGAGGAGTTTGTAGATGATGTTGTATTCCCGCACATCTACACCTGCTTCATCAGCTGCTTGTCTGGCTCCACTGGCGTAGGTGGTGTTGAAGCCAATAATTACGGCGTTACTAGCTGCGGCTAAGTCGATATCCGTCTCGGTGATTTCTCCAGCAGTAGCTAACAACATCCGAATTTGGACTTCGTTTTGCGGGATTTGTCTTAGCGATCCCACAATCGCTTCTACTGAACCTTGGACGTCTGCTTTGAGGATCAAGTTGAGTTCTTTCAACTCGCCTTCTTGTGCTTGAGCCGACAGGGTTGTGAGGGTAACACGTCCTTGTAAGAGGCGGGATTGACGTTGTTTATCAGCGCGATCGCTAGCTAGAGAGCGTGCTTCTTTTTCATTCTCGAAGACCTCGAACTCATCGCCTGCGGCTGGTACATCGCTTAACCCCAATACTTCCACCGCAAAGGAGGGACTAGCAACGTCTACCCTTCTGCCTCTATCATCCACCATTGCCCGGACTTTACCAAATGCCGAGCCTGCTACCAGCATATCTCCAACATGCAGGGTGCCATTTTGAATTAGCAAGGTAGCAACTGCTCCCTTAGCCTTATCCAAATGAGCTTCAATCACAGTTCCTTTAGCAACACGGTCTGGGTTAGCAGATAGTTCTGCTACTTCTGCTACTAGGAGAATCATTTCTAGGAGTGTATCCAGGTTTTCACCCTTGATCGCACTCACGGGAACCATAATTGTTTCACCACCCCAGTCTTCAGCGGTTAGACCATAGTTGGTAAGTTCTTGCTTGACACGCTCTGGTTGTGCCCCTTCTTTGTCAATCTTGTTAATGGCAACGACAATTGGTACGCCAGCCGCCTGAGCGTGGCTAATCGCTTCGATGGTTTGCGGACGAACACCATCATCAGCAGCTACTACCAAAACGGCAATGTCTGTGACTCTTGCTCCCCGTGCCCGCATCGCTGTGAAGGCTTCGTGACCGGGGGTATCAAGGAATACTATTTGATGTGGCTGTCCTTCATGTTCGATATCGACATGGTATGCACCAATGTGCTGCGTAATACCACCAGCTTCGCCTGCTGCCACTTTGGTTTTGCGAATCGAATCCAGCAGAGTTGTTTTACCGTGGTCTACGTGACCCATAATTGTCACTACTGGCGGACGACGATGGAGATTTTCCATGTCTGCCACATCCAGCATTTCTGTGACTTTACGGGCTTCTGCTTCTGGTTCGGCAGTTTCCACTTCTACTTCTAGCTCTTTTGCTACCAAAGTAATTGTGGGAATATCCAGGTTTTGCGTGATACTCACTGCCATGCCTTTCATGAACAGGATTTTCACAATCTCTGTATCAGCCACAACCAAAAGGTCAGCCAATTCTTGCACTGTTAGGGGGCCTGTCACTACCACTTTTTCTGGGCGATCCCGCTTGACTTCTACTTCTTGGCGACGATTTTGGTCGCGGTTGGAAGCTGATTTTTTCCCTTTAGCTGTTGGGCTAGCAATAGCTACAGTTGGTTGCTGTGCAGGTCGAGCTGCCTTGGGTTTGGGAGGTCGGGCAATGGAAAGACTGACCTGGACGGTGGCTGGTATTTCCAAACCTTCTTCATCCAGTAAATCTTCTTCTTCAAAATCATCATCAAGGACTGGCTTGATCCGCTTGCCTTTAACCCCTGCCTTGCCGGGTTTTTCTTTGATTTCATCAATAATTTCTTCTTCTTGCCACTTTTTACCACCTTTAGCTGGACGTGGTGGCGTGGGGCGTTTTAAGTCGAGAATGTCGCTAGGTACTACCTCATCGACAACTGTCGCTACTTTCCCCTGTCCGCCTTGCATCGGTCTTGGTGGCGTAGCAATCGGCATAGCCGCTACAGCTTCACTTGGACGTACTGGTCTGCTTGGCCGTTGGCTGTCTCCTGATGAACCTGGTGCAGAAGGAGGTCGATTTGCCCTGTGTTCTGGTTTGACCGGACCTGGAGTAGGACGAGCCTGTTTTTGCGGTAAAGACTGTGGTGCAGATTGGTCTGTGGTTGGCTTGCCAGATCTGGGCTTAACTTGTTCGCGTTCGTCTTCTGCACGCCGTTGGCGTTCGCGCTTAAGGATCGGCTTATCTGCCTGACCGATCTGCTCAGATGCTGACGGTGCTTCGGCTACCGGTCTTGCAGGTGGAGCAGCTAGTTGAGGTTTTTGCGGTTTTTCGGGTCTCGGTCTGGATGGAACTGTTTTTTCCGGTTTTTCCGCAACTACTTTTTCTTTTGGCTGTGGATTAGGCGTTGGAGCCGCGTCTGTAACAGCTGGTTGCTGTGGGGTCTCAGATAGATTCCGGGGTACTGGTCGAGTTGGTGCCGTCGGCTGCATGGGTGAGACTGGTGTAGCGAAGGGCTTTGGAGGTGAGAGAGGATTAACTTCAGACGAAGCAGTTTGGGTATTAGTAGCAACTGACGCCTCTGAGGCGTTTGGGGTAGTATTTCTCAATATTTTGGGTTTACGAATTTCCAAAATTTGCTGTTTGTGAGGTAGGGCAGGTCGGTTTCTTGAGCCAGCTTGTGGCGTGTTTGATTGATGACTGGTTATGATTTCTTTTTTATGGGTTCCATTGGTAGCTGCGTGTTTTTCCGCAGCTAAACGGATGCGTTCTGCCTCCGAATCTGAAATTGTACTGCTATGGCTTTTGACCGCGATGTTGAGCTGGTCGCATATTGCTAATAGCTCTTTGTTATCCAAATTCAATTCCTTTGATAATTCATAGATTCTAACTTTGCCGTTGTTCATCCACTCTTCCCCTTTAATTTACAGTTTTAGCGGATGGTTGCCTGGTTTGTGACATCTCCATCCTTCGACTACTGTTTTTTGGTTGCCGTTTAGATTTTGTCGGTGCCTCCAATCAGGAAAGAGAGATGTCTCGGGTTAATTTTGGCATCCCCACCAGTAATGATGGTGGATACCAAACCGCGCCTGAGCGTTACCAGGTTGCCATTCTGTAGTTTTTTGTTTTGCTGATTCTGAGCCTTCCACAACACAATCTAGTAAAACTTGTGGGGGTATTGCTCTGCCTCTTTTGATTTTATGAGAGCAGTTTGTCAACTACACCCCTTTACTATTTTGGCATTAACCCCAGCAATCAAGAGAAGATGTGTTACTAGTACTAGTTCGGCTATTGGCACATTTTCTCTAGGGATTACCGCCACAAATTTCTTAAACTAAAATTTGATTTTGGTTATTGCTTTTGGCTAGCCGCTGCCACAATGTCTGATACAGTGTTTCTGGCACTGTCGCATGTAGCGATCGCCCTAGTCGATTTTTTTTCTGAGCCGCTTGCAGGCAACTCGTTTGCGGGCAAATATAGGCAGAACGCCCCATGCCCTCATCTAATTGTACCGTTCCCGACCCAAAGACGCGGACAATCCGCCAAAACTCTTCTTTTAGTGCTACTTGGCGGCAACTAATACATCGCCGATAATTCGGTTTCATTGCTTTTGTGCTACCTCACCTCAGCAGTTTGGCTCCAAAATAGTGGCTGCCCATCTATCTTTACTTGTACCAAGTCGCTAAATGCAAGGTAATTATTAATAAGTTTCCTGTAAAAAATATTACCAAAACTGCATGAGGTCAACAAACTACTCGTCATCATTATTGTCAAAAGAGTCATCCTCTAATTCTAATTCTTTCTCATTTTCTTCATCTTCTAAATCCAATAGATCTAAATCTTCTTCATCTTCGTCATCTTCTTCTTGTTCTGCTTGATATTTTGCACGAGCAGCAGCAAATTTGGCATCTTCTGCTGCGTGGTCGTATTTAGCTTTATCTTTGATATCAATCTTCCAACCTGTCAGACGAGCTGCTAAACGAACATTTTGTCCTTCTTTCCCAATTGCCAAGCTTAGTTGATCTTCCGCTACTAGTACGTGTGTTTGTCGAGTTTCTGGGTCCATGAGGCGTACTTCGTCTACCCGTGCTGGACTCAAGGCATTAGCAATGTAAGTTGCTGGGTCTGGAGACCAACGGATGACATCGATTTTTTCACCGCGTAATTCGTTGACTACTACTTGAATCCGCGATCCCCGCGCACCAATACAAGCGCCAACTGGGTCTACATCGCGATCTAGGGTATCAACAGCAATTTTAGTTCTAGGGCCTACGTAACGGGAAGGAGGATTAGCTTCTCGTGCTACGGCGACAATCCGCACCACTTCATCTTCTATTTCTGGGACTTCGTTAGCAAATAAATAAACTACCAAACCAGCATCAGCTCTTGAAACTAATAACTGTGGCCCTCTTTGCTGCCCTTGAGAAACTTTTTTGAGATAGACCTTAAAAGTGGCATTTGCTCGATAATTATCGTTGGGCAGTTGTTCCCGCTTTGGTAATTCCGCTTCTACTTCTGGCTGACCAAAACCACTGCTAACAGCCAAAATTACCGATTGGCGCTCAAACCGCAACACTCGTGCCTGTAAAACAGTGCTTTCCAAGTCTTGGAATTCTTCTTGCACCATCTGGCGTTGTTGATCCCGCAGTTTTTGGGCGAGTACCTGCTTGGTTTGCATAGCCGCCATCCGACCAAATTCCCCTTGGTCTGGGGTTACATCCAGTACCACCGAGTCTCCCAACTGAGCTTCAGGTGCTACTTGTTGCACTTCTTCTAAGGATATCTGATGATCTGAGTTACTAACTTCTTCAACAATAGTTTTGGTGGAAAGAACGCGAAAACCTTCTCCTTCGATATCGAGTTCTACCTCAAAATTATCAAAGTAATCTTCGTCAAATTGTTTGCGTTCTAAATTTTGGGCACGACGGTAGCGTTCGTAACCTTTGAGCAATGCTTCTCTGATTGCTGATTGAACTGCTAGACGAGGTAAATTGCGCTCGCGACTTATACTTTCAATTAAATCTTTTAATCCAGGTAACGTAACCATTGACATAAGCAATCTCCTTAAATTTTATGTAAGCATCCAGTACAATTTTTGAAATTTAGATTCAATACTCAGGAATTGGTGATGATAATTAGCTGGTAATAGTGCCTTAGCTCTACTACCAACTTCTCGCCAACTCACCAATCCCTTCAGGTATTCTGCGAGAACACTTGCGGAGAACAGCAGTCATTTATGAGGGAGAACCTCAAGGGCGCACTGCCTCAATGCGCTGTTTCAACAAAAACTAAATCTAAAATCTAAAATCGATTAACGGCGCTCATCCAACTGCACCCTAGTAATTAGGCTGCGGGGGATTTCGACTACACGACCTTTTTGGTTTAAGTAAACTGTTTCTTCATCCCGGCGAATCAACTGACCTGTCCACTCTTGCTGTCCGTCGTAGGGTGGGGAAGTGGAGATAATTACAGGAAATCCTTTGAAGGAAATAAATTCCCTGTCTGTCACAAGTTGCCGCGAAATACCAGGACTAGACACTTCCAAGACATAGGCATCTGGAACGATCTCCACCGCATCTAAAGAGGCTTCTAAAGCACGGCTCATTCGCTCACAATCATCTAATCCAGTATCTTGCTGGGGATTACGAATATCTACCCGCAAAACTGGCGGACGTTGGTTAGTATGAAAAACCACGCCAACGACTTCCAACCCCAGTTCTTCTGCTACTGGTGTCGCCAATTCAATAATTTGTGGGACTAAGGGATGAGTCATGCAAAAATCCAATAAAAAAAGTGGGCATCGACCCACTTCCTGCGATAGGGATATCTTCCAAGAAGTCTTGTGACGAACCAAATCAGGTTCGACCTACTCTGAGTTTAGCGCATTTCTTTTGGAGGGAGTAGGAAGAAATTATTATATAGTCATTTGTCAACAGTCAATGGGCATTGGGCATTGATTATGAATTATTCTCCTGATCTCCCTTACTTGTCTCTGGTTGTCAACGCACTACCGCCGACCATTGACTGAAATGGAACTTTTGTGCGTAACTGCCTAGTTTGCTCGACAATTTGATCTATGTCTTCTTGAGATAGACGCTGAACGTAGTTAAGTTTGACTTCTTCTAAAAAGTCAAAAAGCAAACTCTGAATTTCGGAAAGTACTTGTTTTTTCTGTATTTCTGTGCCTAAGGCTTGGGTGAAGCGTTCTACTAGTTTGCTGGTGAGTTTTGCCGCTACGGGATCTTGGACTGCACTGACAAGAGCATTGTAAAGGTTAGCTGTAATTTGGGTTGCCAGTTGCTCGCTAATCTGAGTTTGTGTCTGTCCCACGCCTGGAAGCATTTGCAAGTTGCGATACATCGGCACTTGCTGGAAAACAGTGTCTATATTGTGGCGTAAAATGGCGGTCAGTTCCGGTTGGATTTGCGGCAGTACTTGGTAGACGACGGTTTGTACTAAAAGGCTTGCGATCGCTTCTATTTCATTGACATTATTAATATCTATATATTGACGTACATTCTCTTGCTGCATTAACCAGCGCGTAAACTCACCTTGCTGAATCGATCCCTGAATTTGGTTAATTACTCTCACCACGACAATTTCGGTGATTTCTTCGGCAAAGTTGGCGACAATGCCTTGATTAATTTGCCGCCATACTGGACGTAAATTAACTAACCGCGCTCGATCGAGCCGAATAACAACGGGGATAACTCGCAACCATCGCCAAAACGGCAACAATAATAATAGATCGTACCAACGCCACAATACTGCATCTAGCCAGCTAAAACCGGGATGGCTGCGTCTGATATAAAAACTACGTACCAGCAACTCGAAAGCGAATAAACAGACGAAAGGTAGGTCAATTAGCCAAAAATCATCAAGAAGTTCGCCGTCTTCGCCGATGCGACGGTAATAGTTTGTAGAAATTAAGGGTTGGATTTTCTGCCTAAAAAAGCTAATTTCTTGATTCCAGCCTTTTTGAGATAAATATGCTGGAGTCCAAAACATTCTAAAAGCTTGTTTGGCAGATTCTTGACGGGTGCGATCGCGCATCCTGTTTTTGATTTTTTCTAAAGTCCCACTCTTACCCACGGCTGCAAAGGGATTACTATCAATCATCTCTGTGCTGAGTCGGCTGATTTCCTCTAACTTTGCTTTTACCTGAGGTGACTGTAACCCTGTCTGGCTTACCTGTTCTTCTAGGGCGTCTACTGTTTTGAGATAATTATTTGTTTCTCGATGGGCTTCAATTCCTTTGATAGGGTCATAAATTTGCGTAATTTGCGGAAATCGCCGCCAGTAAAAATCTCGCCAAGGTACGTAACTTAAATTAAACAAAACTAAGCACAAATTTACTGTGGCTGTTAATGCCATCAATCTTTCAAAGTAAAGTTGCGATCGCTTTAGAGGTTTAAGATTAGCCATTTTTTTAGTGTTAAATTATACAATATTGTATTTAATTCTTTAAATTATATAGCTCAAGAGCTTTCTAAATTTAACCGACATTTGTTAAAAATCTTTCTTTAGAAGGATGTAAAAGAATTAATAAAATATTAATTAAATTAACCAATCAAAGTATTTTTAATCAAAAATCATTAATCATTGAGAAAATCGATGTTAAAGAAACTTAAAATGCTCCTGTAAGCCTTTATATTCTGCTGATTTAACCCAAAGGAGTTTAATTTTATGTGGTGTGGCTTTGGAAAATCAAGCGTTACCATTGCTACTGCTTGCCTAGTAACAGCAAGTCTCGTAGCTTCAAATACTTCTTTTGCTGCTCGCCAGCGTAACTACTCGCCACAGCAGTTCCGTGCTGTATTACATGGCTTGGGTTATAAAGTGACTGTCAACAATTCACCGTTGACGGATAACGAAACAAAACAAGCAATTCGTGAATTTCAAAAGGGTTATAAGTTAACTGTAGATGGGATACCCGGCCCAAAAACTCAAGATTGGGCTGCACAGATAGTTCAAATTTTGCAGGCAAATTTGAATGCAGTACTGAAGCCCAAAAATCCCCTACCCCGCGATCAATTTTATGGCCCGCAAACAGAGGCGTTGGTAAAGGAAGCTCAGAAAAAATTTCAGTTACAAGAAACTGGCATTGCTGATTTAGCATTTCGCCAAAAGCTGAATGAAGAGGCTAAGTCTGCTACAGGCAAGCCGACAACTGAGCCAACACCTACGCCGACTGCGACACCAACATCTACACCAACACCTAAGCCGACAACTAAACCAACCACTAAGCCAACACCTAAGCCATCAGTTAGACCAACAGCTAAACCGACGGCGACACCAACAGCTACACCGACACCAACGCCTACATCGACGGCGACACCAACAGCTACACCTACCCCAACACCTACATCTACACCCTAAGGATTACCAATAGTAAGGCTGACCTTGGAGTATCAACGTGTTTGAGTGGGTTCTTCTAAAGGCCTGCCTTTAGGCGAAGGTAAAATTGGACGCCGATCGTCATAAGGCATGGGAATATACTGAACTGTGGGTCTTCCTCCCTGTGGTTGAGGGTAAAGATCCATGAGATCGTAAATCGAGTGGGGCAGTCCGACTGTTACGGGCAGCCCCATTTCTGTTGCTTCCTCTACAGTAATTGGATAGTCGTGAGTAACGCGTCCAGTTGTTAAGGCTTCAATAATTGGTTCAATATTTTCTGGGCTGACTTTCTGTTTGGGAATACTGTCTTTGAGCAAAGTCCGTACAAAGCGCTGTACCTGTTGAATGGCTTTACCTGCGAGGTCTGCCATGATTAAAGTCTGGTCATCAACTTCGCCGATAGGTTTATCTTTAACTACTTTCAGAATACTAGCTGCGGGGAAGTTACCTAATTGGGGATCGACTGGCCCTAAGACAGCGTTAGCATCCATGACGATTTCATCAGCAGCCAGCGCTAGCATCGTCCCGCCACTCATAGCGTAGTGGGGTACAAAAACGGTAACTTTTGCTGGATGGCGAATTAATGCTCTAGCGATTTGTTCGGTAGCTAAGACTAAACCACCAGGAGTGTGCAAGATTAAATCAATCGGGATATCTGCTGGAGTGAGGCGAATTGCCCGCAATATTTGTTCTGAGTCTTCGATAGTAATGTAGCGCGATAAAGGTATGCCTAATAAGCTGATAGACTCTTGACGGTGAATTAGCAAAATCACCCGGCTGTTACGTCCGCGTTCAAATTCTTGTAAAGCGCGCACGCGTCGATATTCTATTTGACGCTTTTGCCAGATTGGTTGCAGAGAAGAAAGGAGAAGAAAAATCCAGAATAAATCGCCAATACCAAAGGCCATAGGATTGATTGTCTCAAAATAACGGATGTCGTCATTAATTGTGACAATTTTCAGGCGATCGCAATTCTATCTGTAGGTCTATTAGCTTACCTGAAATTACAATAATTAATCTAAATCATCAGGATTCACGCCTAATTGACGCAAACGTTCGGCTAATTTTGCAGCTTTTCTTTTTGCTTGTTCTGCTTCTTGTTCCGCAATCATAGCTCGTTCAGTAGCAGCAGCAGTTTCCTCTGTGGGTTCAGGAATCAATTCTCCTGCTAAAGTGAACCACCTTAACCACAACCTTTCAATATCACGAAATGACCCGTGCCATAAGCCTAAACTTAACTCTATTTCTGGCATGAGTAAGCGCCCATCAGTGAAATTCATTGGTTCATAATGACCGCCTACTAACTGAAATGCTTGGAGCTCATTTGTGTAACGGCTAAAAACAATGTAGTAGGGAATTCGCAAAATTCTTTCGTAAACTTCCCATTTCATAGGAGGTTTGTCTGTAGGATTTTGTTTAGTACCTAAATCTTCATCTTCAGTACCTGGGGATAATAATTCCACAACTACAAAAGGATTGGCTGGTTCTTGCCAAGTCACATAACTTAAACGCAAATCTTCGCCTTTGTATTGTTTTTGAACACCTATAACACCAAACCAATCTGGGCGTTTGTACCATAAAGGATGTTGGAGGTCATAGTAAAGATTAAGGTCAGTAGCGCTGTAAACTAATTCGGGATTCCAGTTAAGTGGCTGAAAAGTTAAATATAAAAGTAAAGGCTGTAAAAAGTGAAAATCGTCTGGCAAACCTGGTTCCTCTGGGTTATCGCTGGGTAAATCGTACATTGTTGGTAGGGTTTCCCCAGGAGGAAGTGGCGGATCGGATTGGGGTATGTATTTAGGGAAGGTAGTCATAGATTCTAAAGGAGTGAGGTGCAAATTAAGGAAAAATCCTATAAATATTTTTACGAATTAATTAATCAATGGTATATAAAATTTATTTTAATTCGGACACGTAACTATTTGTAATTATTAATTCTTAATTTTTAAAAACCCAGACTTTATTAGTTTTTTTAGCAATAAATCGTCAGGAAAAACATTTTTTTAACCGATAAACTGCTATATTTGACTTAAAAAAATTGCTAGATTTAGCACATTATTGGCTCATCTAGCAACCCTAAATTATTGGAAAAAAGTCTAATCTTGCGGTTCAATTCCCGCCGCCCGCAATTGTGCTGCTAGTCTTTCAGCACGTTGTCTTTCTTGTTCGACTAATTCTGAACCCCAAAGTAGTAGATTTCCTTGTTCATCCCACCAGCGCAACCAATTTCCTGTATGATTTTCTCGATTACCTTGCCATACACCCAAATATAGATTCATTTCGGCTATCCAGTAATGCTGGTTTTCATTAGGGGTTTGGACAACGTATCTGCCTGTATTACTATCTAAGCGATAAAATTCTAAATCGCCGCTATCAGGTTCAAAGATGGCATAGTTTGGTACTTTTAATACGCATTCGTAAAAAAACCATTTACCTGGGGGGTAAGTGGGTTTGATCGAGTATTCGCCACCTTCTGTATCCGAAAGAAATTCTATGACAATTACGGGAATGTCTCCCTGTAGCTGCGGTGTGTAACTACGGATTACATCTTCTCTACCAACGCTAATGTTGGGAATATATGCCCAATCTGGGGCTTTAACGACAATTTTGCCATTTAATGTGGCGCAAATACCATAATTCGTTGGTGTGAGGGCGTTGGGTGGAAGTTTACCAGCAAGTTCTAAGCTTTGTGTGAGTGCAGCAGCTAAGGCTGGTTGATTGATGTTATCCACTGGATCGTCTGGTAGCCTGTAATCTTCGGGTAGTTTTTCCCAAGTGATTTGGTAATTCTGGGTGAAGGCTGTCATGGTGGGGTTTGCTTGGGTGTGGTGTCGATAGAACTTCACCCCCACTTGGAGGGCTTGGGGTTAGTCTTCATCAGGTATTAAATCGTCTTCTGTGAGTTCTTGATGGGGAATAGCGGCAATAATTGCATCTATTACTTTGGAAACTGGTAAAATCTCGATATTAAGGTCGGGAAATTTTTGACCTTTGGGAACGATCGCTCTTTTAAATCCGAGTTTGGCTGCTTCTTTCAAACGCAGTTCCATCTGAGAAACGGATCGCACTTGTCCGCCTAACCCGACTTCACCAATCAAAACTGTACCTGGATCGACGATGCGATCGCGGAAACTGGCAACAATAGCGATCGCTATTCCTAAATCTACTGCTGGTTCTTCCACATTCAAACCACCCGCCGAAGCGACGTAGGAATCGAGTTTGGACATAGGAATTCCTACCCTTTTTTCTAAGACTGCGAGGATTTGCACGAGGCGGTTATAGTCTATACCCGTGGCGGCGCGTCGGGGTGAGGGGTAGCTAGTAGGGCTTACCAAAGCTTGCAATTCGACAACGATGGGGCGAGTTCCTTCACAGGCCACAACAATAGCAGTACCAGGGGCGGGATCGTCACGATTACCTAAAAATAGCTCTGAGGGGTTAGGAACTTCACGCAATCCGTGAGATACCATCTCAAAAATACCGATTTCGTGAGTTGCACCAAAGCGATTTTTCACTGTCCGTAATAACCGATGGGAGGCAAAGCGATCGCCTTCAAAATACAGTACTGTATCAACTAAGTGTTCTAAAACTTTCGGCCCCGCGATCGCACCTTCTTTAGTTACGTGTCCCACAATTAACATTGTGATGTCTTCATGCTTTGCCACTTTCATCAGTGCGGCGGTACATTCCCGTACTTGAGCTACGGAACCCGGTGCAGATGTCAGTGCTGGAAAGAACACCGTTTGGATACTATCAATTACTGCCAAGTTTGGCTTGAGAGAGTCAATTTCCCGGAGAATTTCTTCTAAGTCTGTTTCCGGTAATACATATAAATCTGCACCTATCCCCTCAGGACTGACAGGAGATGTTGTTGCTTCTGCTACAGATGTATTTGCTACAGGCTGATTTTCATCGCCTACGACATTAACACCTTTTGCTACACCCAAACGGGAAGCTCTTAACTTTACCTGTTGACCTGATTCTTCCCCTGTAACATAAAGGATGCGGTATCTCTGCGCTAATTGATTCGATACTTGAAGCAGCAAAGTTGATTTCCCAATTCCCGGATCGCCACCAATCAGCACCATTGAACCGGGAACAACTCCACCACCCAACACCCGATCTAATTCTCCATAACCAGATTCCCAACGGGCAATTTGGCGATCGCTAATTTGGTCGAATGTTAGAGAAGCTCGTGGTTTAGCTGGTTTATTATGAGACTTGCCATTAGTTGACGCTGATTGCCAACCACTTACCCCCCCACGACTGGGTATATCCACTGATGATTGGATAGAAATCTGCTCTTCTAAGGAGTTATATGTGCCGCAAGCTGGACACTTACCAAACCATTGGGAAGATTCTGCTCCACAATCGTTACAAATGTAAAAAGTTTTGGGCTTCGCCATTCTTAAATCTTATTAAATAATCTTAATTTTTCCTTAATTCTTGGAGAAAAGAAAAGTTCAATAATAGTAGTAGTTACAGCTTTTTTTCACTTAATTCATGGAATGATATCTTAATATTATGGTATTAAAAATTAATCATGAAAAATTTTAGTTAAGGAGCGTTGAGAAACTTGGAAAGTCATAAAGAAAAAATCCTGGTGGTAGACGACGAAGCCAGCATTCGCCGGATTTTGGAAACGCGCCTTTCCATGATTGGCTACGATGTAGTAACGGCTGGTGATGGTGAAGAAGCTCTGGAAACTTTTCGCAAAGCTGACCCCGACCTAGTAGTTTTGGATGTAATGATGCCAAAACTCGATGGCTACGGTGTGTGCCAAGAATTACGTAAGGAGTCAGACGTCCCTATTATTATGCTAACAGCTTTAGGGGACGTAGCCGATCGCATAACTGGTTTAGAGTTAGGTGCTGATGACTATGTAGTTAAGCCTTTTTCGCCAAAGGAACTAGAAGCTCGGATACGCTCAGTCCTAAGACGGGTTGATAAAACTAGTGCATCTGGTATACCTAGTTCTGGAGTAATCCACGTTGCTAATATCAAAATTGATACGAATAAGCGACAAGTTTACAAAGGCGATGAGCGCATTCGTTTAACGGGGATGGAGTTTAGCTTGCTAGAGCTATTAGTTAGCCGTTCTGGGGAAGCGTTTTCGCGTTCGGAAATTTTGCAAGAAGTATGGGGTTACACGCCAGAACGCCATGTAGATACCCGCGTAGTAGATGTGCATATCTCTCGTCTGCGAGCAAAATTAGAAGACGATCCCAGCAACCCAGAATTAATTCTCACAGCACGAGGTACTGGTTATTTA
Source organism: Calothrix sp. NIES-2098 (assembly GCF_963875125.1). Classification (NCBI taxonomy): domain Bacteria; kingdom Bacillati; phylum Cyanobacteriota; class Cyanophyceae; order Nostocales; family Calotrichaceae; genus Calothrix; species Calothrix sp. NIES-2098. The sequence goes on along the minus strand of NZ_CAWNKJ010000001.1, from coordinate 3,468,439 downwards.
TTCCAACGGATCATTGAACCTGGTGAAGAGTAGAGAAGAGACAAGGAAGACAAGGAGGACAAGGGTGAAATAATTCATGACTTTTGACTCTTGACTCTTGACTAATAACCAAATGACTAAATCCGATCCCAATCTAGTTTTACGGCGTCTACCGATAGTAGTTGGCGGTTTAGGCGCTGTACTTTTGCTGATTAATCGTTTGTTGACACCAGAACTTACCGAATCCCAAGCGCGGGGGGATGTGCTGGGTGTGATTTTAAGTGCGGTGTTAATTTTAACTGGTTTAATTTGGCAGCAAGTACAACCGCGATCGCCTGATACTGTACAACTGATTGGGGAGGAAGGTTTTGTGTTGGCTGACGATTTACCAGAAGCCGTGAAAACAGAATTAGCCTGGGCATCGCATTTATTATTAACTAATACGGTCACGCGATCGCTAGTAGTTTTTTATCAAGGTAAGGTTTTGTTACGTCGCGGTATTCTGGCTCCTAAATCTGAAGTTGTACTAGGGCAAATTTTAAAAAGGGTATTAGAAACACAAAAGGCAGTTTATTTAGTTGCATTAAAAGTCTATCCAGGGCGAATTGAATTTGATTATTTGCCAGAAAATACTCAAGGCGTAATTTGTCAACCTATTGGTAATCAAGGTGTATTAATTTTAGGAGCAAACGCACCTCGCAGTTACACCAAGCAAGATGAAAATTGGATTGCCGGAATTGCTGATAAATTAGCTGTTACTCTCAGTTCTTATTTGCAAATTGCATCAGATAATTAGACCAACAATTAACAATTTATGCAAATTATCTATTGGTTACTGGTTGCTGTAATGGTTGTGGGTATCATTGGTGCTGTAGTTCCTGCCATTCCTGGAACCAGTTTAATATTAGTTGCAATTATTATCTGGGGAATAGTTAGCAGTTCTTTTGCAGCAATTAAAATACCACTTATTGTCACAATTGTTGTGTTGCTTCTGAGTGTTGGTGTAGATTTTTTAGCTGGCTACATAGGAGCAAAACAAGCAGGTGCTAGTAAATGGGGACAAATTGGTGCGTTTGTGGGGTTGCTTCTAGGTTTTTTTGGATTATTACCAGCTTTACCCTTTGGCGGGCCGCTGTTAGGTATTTTAATAGGGCCGTTACTGGGAGCAATTATCGGTGAATACCTCTACCAACGGCAATTAGGATTAGCAATTAAAGCTGGTATCGGAATAGTTGTCGGAACAGTGGTCGGGAATTTAATCCAAGGAGTATTAGCGATCGCCGCAGTGGTAGTTTTCCTCGTAACAACTTGGCCGCAAGTTTTTGGTAGTTAGAGTTTGATGTAGGCGATCGTCACTCTATCCAAAGCGCTGGACTCGCTATCTGCAATTCTTTCAGTAATTTCAAACCCGCATACGCGGGTTTTTTCTGTTTTGACGAGTTTCCCATTCCTGGCTTAAATACAATTGCTTCAATTTCAATTTATATTTTCTTCGTATTGAGTTTATATAAAAATCAAATACAGTTTATCTAAAAATCAACATCTTATTCTTCTAGAATCAGTGCCTAAATATCTACAAAATTTTGTAGTAATCTTTAAAAACGAAACTTTCAAACCTGCAAATTATACGGACGCAAAACTGCCTCTATTGAAGGAAAGTACCGTAAATTTAACTACTGTCAAATTAGAGCGATCGGAAAGAACCCTATGCAGGTAATGAAGATTCTATCAAGTTACATAGGTAGACCTTGCGTATTTAGAAACGTCTATGTAATTCTGTAGAAGTAACAAATACATCAACAACTGATTCAAAACAGGGTAATTATTCTACCTAATTTTTTATAGAGCAATCTTACATATATTATGGATGCGCAATGCATTTATACTCTATTTCCTAACTAATTCTTGTATTCATAACTAGTGTGAAGATTGCAGACTAATAATTACAAACTCGGTCTCGTAAATTCTTTTATAGGAGCCTTAAATTACAATGTTTGGTTTGAAATCTCATCTAATAAAAGCTACTCTGGCGGCTACTTTTGCAATTCCTGTGGCTACTGTTACAATGTTTGCTTCTGCTGGTTCTGCTCAAGCATATACTGGTTCATTTAACTACAGCACTTCTGATAGAAACCCTTCTGATGAACCAACTACAGCCACTCTTACCAAAAACTCTATAAACTTTCTTCCCAATCCCGGCGCAATTTTACTCACAGACCGCACAGGAGATTTTGCATCTAATTCTAGAGGTTATATCAAAAGCTTCCAAACAAATCCATTTGTTTCGCCTTCTGCATTTATTGATGTTGGCGCTTTGGACGGAATAAAACTACTGAGTTTGACTAGTCTAGATGCAGCAATTTTTAGCCCACAAAATGCCGGAACAGACATAATCTTCAATTTTAATGGACTGTTTGAAGATGGCAGTCAAGCAACAGGACATATCACCTTTGTGACTCAAGATACTGCTGCAAAGACAACTTACGACAATGGTGGAACAATTAGTGCAAGTTTCACAGGTCTTGCAGTCACTTCAGTTCCCGAACCAACTACATTACTAGGTTTGGGTGCTGTAGGTGCAGTCATGGTTATGTCTCGCCGCCGCAAAGCTCAAGCTAGTTCTTGAGCATTTCCTCAAACATAAAGTGTGAGACATTAGGGAGGTAAAACTATTATCAATAATACTAATCTGTAAAAAGTATCCAAATATCTTCGGTTTGCATTAAGTGTTATAGCTGTACGTTCGTAGTAATTTATTAATTACTGCGAATTTTCTTTTGTATTTGTTTGTGAGTGAATGTGCCAATAAAATAAGGGTACAAATTTTTGTACCCTCAAGTTTATTAAAATCAGAACTTATACTGACTGCAAAGATTTTTTAGCTTCATTGGCGATCGCTTCTACTTCATCGTCCGCCAGAGTTTCTAATACAGCTTTAGCATCTGCGCCACCCAAACTGCTCAAAGCGTGCAAAACTCTATAACGTACTTGCCAATCTGGATTGTTGGCATAGGGTGCTAACAGCGGAACGGCATTTGTATCTCCCAATTCGCCAAAAGAACTAATGGCAGCAGTTTTGATTAAATCATTCTCGGAAGCGAGTGCTTGTTTAAGCAGTTCAAAGCCTCGCGGATCGCCTAACTCTCCTAATGTGGCGACGATGCTAAATTTCACCAGCCATTCAGGAGTTCTATTGTAAAGTTGCTGCAAATCGTCAAAAGCTGCTTCTAGTTTCAGCGCCCCTAAACAGTCGGCTGCGGCTGCTTGAACATCTGGTTCTGGGTCATTTAAAAGTTCGCGTAGTAGATTCAACGATAACTGTAAATCTTCTGTTCCGACTGTATCCAGTTGACTCACTGCTGAGTAACGGACACGAGCATTGTCATCGCTAACCGCAGTTTGAATTAATTCAAATGCGATCGCTGGTTCTAATTCGCGGAATTGATTCACAGCTCGCAAGCGATCGCCCAAATTTTCCGAACTGAGCAATTGCCGAACCGACTCAGGAGTAATACTCATTTAATTATCCTAACTTTTCCAAATGTTTAAAAAACAGTCAAGGTTACTTGACATTAGTCATTAGTCATTGGTCAGTAGTCTACAAATTTTAGACTGTAGACTATGAACTATTGACTATGAACTTTGGACTATTGACTAATCTTGACTTGCAGCCATTGCGCGCACAATGTCACCACGGGTGAGGATACCTATTACTTGACCCGCGCTGTCCAGTACAGGTAGACGGTGAACGCTGCGATCGTGCATGATTCTGGCTGCTTCCTTTAAAGTTTTATCAGGGGAAATAGTAATTGGGTTCTTACTCATCACATCCCCAACAACTTGTCCTAGGGCTTTGTGCAAGTCCCGGTCATAATCAGCAGGATTTTGTAAATAGATGACACTATCGAGAAACATGATGTAAGCCGGAGGAGTTACACCTGTTTCTTGCCACATCAAATCGGTTTCTGAGATAATGCCTACCAATTTACCAACATCATCTACAACAGGTAGCCCGCTAATACGTCGTTCTGCCAGAATTTGAATGGCTTCCTTCAGGGGAGTTTCAGAGCGAACTACAACTGGGTCACGACTCATTACGTCGGCAACGGTTTTAGGCATTTGTTTGCTGACACCTTTTATCAAAGTCTCTGGGTTTATTTTAAAAAATTGCGGGTCGTAACCTGATGGAGTTAATACATCGTTACTTGTAAGGGTGGTCATTAGTCATTAGTCATTTGTCTTTCTTGTCTTCCCACACTTCCCACACTCCCTCATCCCTTCCACTGGCTTGTCTTTAGTGCTGAGATAATTTGCACGTTGGCCTTGGGGAAAGCAAATTGTTCGAGATCGTCTAAACTTACCCAGCGAATTTCATCACATTCGATTGCTTGGGGAACACCATTGAGATGTCTACAGTGATGTACGGTGAGGGTGACACGTAACTCTGTATAAGTATGATCGATGGTAATAAGATGTTCTTCTACTGCAATATCTATTCCTAGTTCTTCATAAATTTCTCGTTGAATGCACTCTTGGACAGTTTCACCAGGCTCGATTTTGCCACCAGGGAATTCCCATAAACCACCCATTGCTCCCCCCTCACGACGGCGATCGATTAAAATTTGCTCCTGGTCGTTCCAAATTACCGCAACACCAATAATTTTGTGGGGTAAAACAGAAGTGGTTTCACTCATAGTTTATGGGAAAAAAGGAGTTAATATTGCTCTTTCATAATAGAACTCGGCAAGTTCACTTATTTGCCGAGTCTAGATTTTATTACCGATCTAAAAAATGAATTTATTGAGCGAACTCTTATTTTTGTATGAATCTTTGATTGTGAGTATATTACCCTAACTAGCGAGTTCTTGCTTGCTGCCCGCGATTGTGGTTTTTGGTTAATTCTATAGCTCTGGGATAAGCGATCGCGATTCTGTTAGGATTTCGCAGAGGAAAACGATCGCTTGTGCCAGTGCGACTGCTTCAAGACCTAAAGCCAACATCGCTACTCGTTTTCGCTATCGTTGATTTCAGTGCCTTGTAAGGCCATTTCAAAATTCATTCTCTGTTCAGCGTTACGCAAGAAGTAACCACTGATCATTGCTGAGGCCAGAAGCCGACCGAGACTTTCTCTACTTGTAGTGATGGTAACGCCAAAATGTTCTGAAGGTAAGTTACCCAAAAGCCCCACAATATTGCGTTCCATCACTTGAAGGACTTCAGGAGAATTAGGTTTAGATAGCTGGCTGACTGTTTCTGGACTCAAGGATTTAACATATTGCCAGAGTAAATCACTAGTTTCAGACTCACTGTTAAAAAATTCTGAGACTCTATTGGATGGGTTACTCACGTTTTATCTCCTTGATTAATAGCACGAGCTACGGTATTTGCGACATTGAAAAATCAATGCCTATAGTTATATTGACTTTTGCTAGTTCTTAGCTGTTCCTGTCAACTAATGTAACAAGCAAGAATATTAATACGCAGTCGTTGTAACCGTACCAAAAGCAGGGTATTTTCTCACCTCATATAGTCCAAAGTCAAAAGTCCAAAGTCAAAAAGCTCTTGACTCTGGACTCTTGAATGCCAGTTCACTTAACGGAGGGAACCTCCCTTCGGGTGACGCTCCTTCGTCGCTAACGCTACGCTAACGCCAGTCGCCTGCGGAGGGAAACCCTCCCGCAGCGCTGGCTCACCGCACGTGACTGGCTCCTCTTGACCATTGACTAACTTGCCAAATATTCATCCATCTTGGCTTTGGACTTCCGCAGTTTAGTTAAAGCTTCCCGTTCAATTTGCCGGACTCGTTCGCGGCTGATGTTGAGGATTTCGCCAATTCTGGCCAATGTTAGCGCCTGTCCATCCATTAACCCAAAACGGAGTGTGATTACTTCCTTTTGTTGGGGTGTGAGATCCCCCATGAGACGCTCTAAGTCATTAGATAAGGAAGATTGCATGACAAATTCTTCTGGAGAAGCACCTGGATCTTCTAGCATTTCTCCCAGTTCGGTATCGTAGTTATCTCCTAAGCGCAAATCCAACGATAGAGGTAGACGTGCTTTTTCGAGATACTCTCGCACCTGTTTGGGTGTCAATTCCAATTCTTGAGCTAGTTCGGATGCTGAAGGGGCACGTCCGAGTTTTTGCGATAATTGTCGCTGTGCCTTTTTAATTTTGTTGAGTTTCTCGGTAATGTGAATCGGTAAGCGAATTGTACGAGCTTTTTCGGCGATCGCTCTAGTGATTGCTTGCCGTATCCACCAATAAGCATACGTTGAAAATCTATAACCTTTTGTGGGGTCAAACTTTTCTACACCCCGCTGCATACCAATACTGCCTTCTTGGATTAAGTCTAGTAAATCGACATTACGCTTAATATACTTTTTGGCAACGGATACCACTAGCCGCAAGTTGGCTTCTACCATTTTGCGCTTGGCATATTCACCTTCAGCGATCGCTTCGTTTAACTCTGCCAATTCTAGATTTGCGGCTTTTGCCCAATCTTCTAAGGTTGGTTGACGGCCTAACTGGGTGGCAAGCTCCTCCCTCAACTCATGCAAAGCAGTTGAACGCTGCACCTGTTTGCCATAAAAAATCTCTTCCTCGTGGCTTAAGAGTGGCACACGGCCAATCTCACGCAGGTAAGTCCGCACGAGGTCCGTGGCTGTCTGGGCGGTCTTCATGGCGCTACTCATTGGTAATGTTGGATTTGACAGTAGGGTCATTAAGTGATAGATGCTTTGCCAGGGTGCTACCCAGTCTAAAGGGGAACCCATGCGATGGTTGGCGATTTATGTGCCCGAGAAACTCGGCTGCTCATATTAATTTACTTAGGTTCTTAACTGCTCTTGACGTTACAGTTATTTACCCGGTTGTACAAGTATCTAGAGTTAGATAAAGGGTAGTGAGTTGAACATTTTTTAGATTATTTCATCATTAATAATTGTAACATTTATGAAAATAAACTGATAGTCTCGCAGCCTAAAATCTAAAAGCTGTTCGAGATAGTGTAATTCAGGCATATGGCTTAATACCGTTTAGCAACTAAATAATAAATTCCTCTATAGCCAGCATTAACTTACTCATATTTCTTAAAATAACTCAATGATAAGTATAAGTAATCGTCTATAACAATTGCTTAATTTTTGCTGTACCCATATGAGGATAAGGCAGCAGGCGGAGGACAGTTGCGTGGGCGGGTTTCCCCCCGTTGTAGCAACTGGCGTGGCAGAAGGGGTCAGAATTGTGTGGCTTGGTTTTCAACCGAGGCTGATTGACTGTCGTGAGGCATAGGTAGCTGCAAGGAAGATAAGGATGGCAAGAAAGAATGTATTCCTGTCTGTTCCCTAACTTTTACCTTTTCCTTTGCTGTCATAAAAGTACCTTTTGCCAGAGATCCGCTACTGATAAGGAGCGGAAATTATTCGTTCTGCCCTTCGGGTTAGTAGCTGCTCATGGGGGAAACCACGCCAGATGCTCCACTTGGGGAAACCCCAAGACCGCACTGGCTCCCCAAGACCGCGCTGTCTCACCTTCTGCCTCCTGCCTCTTGCCCTAATTCAACATGCAGTAATCTTGGATAACTTTTACGTCCAAAGTAGTAGTTTGCAGAGAACGAATGGCAGCCACAGTGGCTTTTGCTCCGGCGATCGTGGTGATGATGGGGATTTTATAAGCCAAGGCTGTGCGCCGAATTAATCTAGCATCAGTCTGGGCTTCTTCTCCCGAAGGGGTGTTGATAATGAGTTGGATTTTCTGGTTTTTGATGGCGTCTAGGACGTGAGGACGACCTTCATGGAGTTTTAGTACTAACTCTACATCTAAGCCGTGTTCATGAAGAACTTTACGAGTGCCAAATGTCGCCATCACTGTAAAGCCTAAATCCATAAATTCTTTGACAACGTTCACCGCAGGGGCTTTATCGCGATCGCTCATCGATACAAAAACGGTTCCCGACAAAGGTAAGCGTTCCCCAGCACCGATTTCTGCCTTGGCAAAGGCGCGGCCAAAATCGCTGTCAATTCCCATAACTTCGCCAGTGGAGCGCATTTCTGGCCCCAGGATGGTATCTGTACCGGGGAATTTATTAAATGGCAATACTGCTTCTTTAACGGCAATGTGGGAAGGGATGACTTCCTGAGTGAAGCCTAGCTCCTCTAAGGTTTTACCTGACATAATCAAGGATGCGAGTTTTGCCAGTTGCACGCCTGTGGCTTTAGACACGAAGGGGACAGTCCGAGAGGCGCGGGGGTTGGCTTCTAAGATGTAAATTTGCGGAGAATAGCTACTAGCACCAACCACAGCAAACTGAATATTCATCAGCCCAACTACTGAAAGCGCCTGTGCTAGCTGTATCGTCCAAGTGCGAATTTGATTGAGTACTGCTGGCGGTAGAGAAATCGAAGGTAAAGTACAAGCTGAGTCACCAGAGTGAATCCCGGCTTGTTCGATGTGTTCCATAATACCGCCAATTACTACCCGCCCGGTGTGGTCGGCGATCGCATCCACATCGACTTCGATTGCATTTTCCAAAAACTTATCAATCAAAATCGGATGATCTGGTTCTACCTGTACCGCAAAAGTCATGTAGCGTTCCAATTCTGCATCGGAATAGACGATTTCCATCGCCCTTCCCCCCAATACATAGCTAGGACGTACCACCACTGGATAGCCAATGCGTTTGGCGACAATCAGCGCGTCTTCGTAACTGCGAGCAATTCCATTAGGTGGTTGCGCAATATTCAACTGGTTAAGGATCTTTTCAAACCTTTCCCGGTTTTCTGCCATATCAATGGAATCTGGAGATGTGCCCCAAATGTTCGTGCTGGGTATGCTACTAAGGGCTTGCTGTAAAGGTACTGCTAACTTTAGAGGTGTTTGTCCGCCGAATTGTACAATAATGCCGACTGGATTTTCCGCTTCGATGATATTGAGGACGTCTTCTTTGGTTAATGGCTCAAAGTAGAGGCGATCGCTGGTGTCATAATCTGTAGAAACCGTCTCTGGGTTAGAGTTGACCATAATCGTCTCATAGCCTGCTCCTTTTAATGCATAGGAAGCATGACAACAGCAATAATCGAACTCAATCCCTTGTCCGATGCGGTTGGGGCCACCACCCAAAATCATCACTTTTGGTTTGGTTGTGGGTAAAACCTCTGTTTCGTCTTCGTAGGTGGAATAGTAGTAAGGTGTAAACGCCTCAAACTCTGCGGCGCAAGTATCCACAGTTTTGTAAACAGGGATGACTCCTAACTGTTTGCGGTATGCCCGCACTTCATCTTCGCTGGTTTTAGTAGCAAAGGCAATTTGGCGATCGCTAAATCCCTCACGCTTTACCGCATATATTTGCTCTTTTGTCAATTGTTGCAACGGAGTGCGTTTGAGGAATTTCTCGACTTCTAGCAGTTGTTGCAATTTATCGAGGAACCAGGGGTCAATACCTGTAAGTTCGTAGATTTCTTCATTAGTTAGCCCCAATTGCATCGCATGACGCACGGCGAAAATGCGCTCTGGATTGGGCGTCCGTAACTGGGCGCGAATTTGTTCGCCACTAGGCAATTTCTCGGCTTTGTCGCAACCCCAACCTGCACGTCCAGTTTCTAGAGAACGCAGTGCTTTCTGGAAGGATTCGTTGAATGTTCTGCCAATTGACATCGCTTCCCCGACTGATTTCATCTGCGTTGTCAACACTGGTTCGGAACCGGGGAACTTTTCAAAGGCGAAGCGGGGAACTTTGGTAACTACGTAGTCAATTGTCGGTTCAAAAGATGCCGGAGTTTTCTTGGTAATGTCGTTTTTAATTTCATCTAAGGTATAGCCAACAGCTAACTTAGCCGCCATCTTGGCGATGGGGAAACCAGTAGCTTTAGAAGCTAAGGCGGAACTGCGAGATACACGGGGGTTCATTTCAATCACCACCACATCCCCCGTGACTGGGTTGACGGCAAACTGAATATTGGAACCGCCAGTTTCGACACCAATCTCGCGGATGATTTTAATCGCCATATCCCGCAGCCGTTGATATTCCTTATCGGTGAGGGTTTGGGCGGGAGCAACGGTAATTGAGTCTCCGGTGTGGATGCCCATCGGGTCGAAGTTCTCGATGGAGCAGATAATTACCACGTTATCTGCTAGGTCGCGCATGACTTCTAATTCGTACTCTTTCCAGCCGAGTAGGGATTGGTCGATGAGAATTTGCGAAACGGGGCTAGCATCAATACCCACCTGTGCCATTTCTTCAAATTCTTCTTGGTTGTAGGCAATACCGCCGCCCGTACCACCCATTGTAAAAGCAGGACGAATAATTAAGGGATAAGTACCAATGCGGCGGGCGATCGCTTTTGCTTCTTCTAAAGATGAGGCTGTACCACTAGGGCAAACATTCACCCCAATCTTGGCCATGGCGTCATTGAAGAGTTTTCTGTCTTCAGCTTTTTCAATAGCTGGAAGTTTAGCGCCAATCAACTCAACACCATACTGCTCTAAAACACCATTTTTCGCTAGAGCAACGGCAATATTCAGGGCGGTTTGTCCCCCCATTGTTGGTAGTAAAGCATCAGGACGCTCTTTGGCGATGACTTTGGCGACCAATTCCGGTGTTAGCGGCTCAATATAAGTGCGATCGGCTGTCTCTGGGTCGGTCATGATAGTAGCTGGATTAGAGTTCACCAGCACCACTTCATAGCCTTCTTCCCGTAAAGCTTTACAGGCTTGAGTGCCAGAGTAGTCAAACTCACAGGCTTGTCCAATTACAATCGGGCCTGAGCCTAACAGCAGTATCTTCCGGAGGTCTTGACGGCGCGGCATAGTCTTTGGGATGGAGTAAGAGAATACAAATCCTGATTATTTTAAGATTCTTTCTCCCTAGTCACGCTGTTTATTACTAAGTTTTCTAGGTTTGATGACAGGGAAGGGAGATGAGAAACTGGAGCGATAAGACAATTGCGATTTATTTCACTTTGCTATTCGCGAATTTTTTGAGTGTCGAAATTCTCTGTAATCCTCATCAGGAAATCACATATTAGTTGCAGATATTTTGATTGGTGATGATAATTTTTTGCAAAAACTGGGAATTTATTTACATAATACCTAACTAAAATAATTGTAACATTATATAAAAATAATTCTTAAATAGTTCATTAGTAATAATTGCCAATATCAAATATTATTCTGTTAAATTGGATACCTAATAAAAATTGCAGAGATGTAGCAATCCTACTCTCTGCTAAATTTTATATTTTTTTAAGACTAATTTCTGCCTAATTTTTATGCAGTTGAGAGCGATTTATCGAGATGATGACAGTTTTAGTTTTGAGCAGGTTGGACAAAACCCAAGGTTAAGCTGTCTTTAGCGAGGAAGTGAGATAAATGATAAGCACGCTCTTCAGTTTTCAGGAGGATTTTTTCGTAGAGATAGCGCGTACCGCGGTCTCCCAAACTTTCAGCCTGAGCAGCTTGGCGACGAATTACACCGATGATAGCTTGCTCTGCTGCTAAGTCATTTTCTACCATTTGACGCGAAGAATATACGCCATCTGGCTCTTGTGTAAAACAAGTTAATTCTGCCAACTTGCTGAAGGTAGCTACTGGTACACCACCCAGTCCATCCAAGCGTTCGCCAATTTCATGGATATGGTCTTGGATTTCTTTGTAGCTTTCATTAAAAAACTCATGTAATGAGTAAAATTCTGCACCTTCAACTACAAAATGATGTTTTTGATATTGCAAGGAAAGTGCTTGAAAACTAGCTAATACAACGTTAAATCCTTCGGTAACAGGTGCGGTTACACTGCGATCCAACAACACAGGATTGTCATAAACATGACCAAAATTCCGTAACACAGTTGTGGTTTCTGACATTGTTCTCCTCGCTTTTCCTCAGTTAGGGTTTTTAACTTCTGAGTCTTTACATATTAACATTCTAAAAATTAAAAGCAATTCCAATTAATTTCACAAAATTTTTAATTTTTTTCTTAAAATTTTGCATCTTACTTTTAATACTGAAGCCAAGTTTGCTCGTAATGTCCGGCCTACCTAACACTCTTTTGGGAGGGGCGATCGCATTTCCTGTGAGCGATCGCATTTTTCTAGTTCGCTCATGACGACTGGCGCAAAATTATGTCGGTTGGCGTACTTCTACAGCCTTTTCCTTGGCTTCTAGTCCTTTTGTTAATGGAACTTCATCCCAAATATTTGAGATTTTTATGCAAGATAACTGAGAATTGTTTGCACTTACGCTATGCTGGTTAGAAAGGCTGAACTCCTAAAAATGGAAACAGCAAGTACTAAAACCGCGGTAGTTACTGCAAGTTTGTTGCACTTTGAGGGTACATCTCTTGAAACCGTTTAGTTCAGAAGTAGAAAGCAAGCACATCTTAGAAGTGAATTGGGCAGACCGTTGGCAAGTCTATCAACGCTTGCAAGAGTTAGAGATTCCCTGCTGGTGTGAGTCGAACCAGCCATTGACAGTTGAAATTAGCAGTCCCATTGCAGCTATTCAACTTTGGAGTTTGATGCGCCAATTTACACATAATCGCCAAGACCTAATTTGGAGTCTTGAGAAATGCTGGCAAAGTCGCTACCGCTGAGGCTGTCTTGCTGAATAGTGTGTCCCAATCAACATATAGGTAAAAAAAGATGAGCGAATCTTGCACTAAGGAAGTATCGGATTTTTGCCTCGAAGGCAGGTTTATTGACTTTGTAATCAAAGATGGTTACAAGCTTAAGGGCTTACAGATATGGACTGCTGAAGGTGAATGCTATATAAAACTGGCTAAACATTTAAGATTTGCTTTTGATTTACACTTACCACCAGGGACTTGGCTACAAATTGTCGGGAAAAAGAAGCACGAAGTAGCAACAGGCAAAGTTACGCTGAAAGCTGAACGTGTAATGGCGGCGCGGGCAGATGTAAATAATGACAGAATTACACAGATGGGTATCCCTTCACCTATCTCTCCATCACAGAAACCTTCATCAGTCAGTCAAGCTAACCCGAAATCAACGAAGGCTAAAAGCACAATTTTGGTGTGCCAAAAATCTGATTGTATGAAACGCGGCGGTAAAGGAGTTTGTCAGGCTTTGGAAGCAGCTTTAAGCGATCGCGGTTTAGAAGACCAAGTTAACATCAAAGGTACTGGTTGCATGAAAAACTGTAAAGCCGGGCCTAATATAGTAATGCCAGATAAAACTCGCTACAGTCGCATTCAGTCATCACAAGTTCCTGCCCTCATGGACAAGCATTTCCCCGATCGCAGCGAAGAAAATCTATCAGATCATCAAAAGGAAATAGTTATACCTGTAGCAATTAATAGTTAGTAACTCTGCGTAGAATTCAAAATTTAAGATTAATCCGGATTCAGTTAATCCCTCTTCTAAGAAACAGAAATGTTTCTTTACATCCATTGAGAATGCGATTGCTTTCCTCAGACGCTTTTGTTAAGTAAGTCAACCTAATTAAACGTAAAACGCTCAACTTGATACTGTTCGTGGTGAGCTCGATTATTTATACCATAAATAATAGCGATCGCTAATTCATAATTGGGAATTCTTCGTTGAAGACATTGACGGACAAGTACAGACAATTCAGATTCAACCATATTGAGCCAACTCCCATGTTTTGGTGTATGGTGAATCTCGAATATTTTGGCAATTCTTCTGGCTGCGGCTGGGGCAAAAACTTCATACAATACACCTATTGTATGTGTATTTAAGTTATCCATTACCAAGCGAATTATTTCCGCATCTGGAAAGTGGATATTAACCAATTCTTTCATACAATAAGCACAATCTACTTTGGTACGGCGCTCTGTTACTTTGATGTGTCTCCATCCTCAATATGGTGCAAAAAAGGCGAATAAATTACAACTCTCTTTGTTTGGCTGGTACAAATTGGCAATGGTATTGTGCAAAATAAAAGCTTTAACGCAGACATATTCATCAGGAGGATGTGTTGCCAGACTTTCACAGCCTTTAGAGCATTCTGATTTTCCTCCGCAGAGGTTTTCTATGAGTCAGACCAATGATAATAACAGATTGAGCGCACCGATCTCGCAACGCGATCGCACTCAAGGAGCGATAGATGCACCTATCGTGCTGGTCGCATATGGCAATTATCAATGCTCTGATAGTGGCGAAGTAAAGACTTGATCCTCAATTATACTTTGCGTTTCGCCATTATCCTCAGCCGCAAATTTATCCTCAATCTCAACAAGCCGCTGCCACTGAGTATTTCATAATAGCGACACAATCGAGTCTTTGGTTTGGTTTTAGACTCACATTCACAGCGATCGCTGAAGATAAAAAGCTGCTTGGTTGGACTATAGATAGAAGTTGCCAAGCAGTTTTGATTACTTGCTTTTAGGAAAAGTAGGAGTAGGCAGAAAAATTGAGTTAGCTCTCAATTGTTTCATTACGAATAGCGTACCAAGAGTTAAAGAAATCGATACGAGTGCGATCGCGACAGACTTAGTCTTCCAAAAGCTTAATTTACCTTGTTTATAAGCAATGTTGGCTATCCTAACTTCTCGCTTGGCTTCTTCTAAAATTAATTGGAGAGCATTGATTTGCTCATCTTGTAATTGGGAAAATTTCTCTTGTCTAAAAGTATTTTCTATAATTTTTATCTTTTCTTCTGAAGATACTTGAGCAAGTTCTCTTCTCACAAATTCATAAGAACTACTTTGTCTTATTGGTTGTGACGATGGACTGGGAATACTTGGGGAAGTAACTGGATTCTCTTCTGGGAGATCTTTTATAGTAAACCTATATGATGTATCTTGACGTATAGGTGTTGGCAATTGAGTTGGAATACGTTGATTATTAGCTATTTCATTTGTCTTTAATGACCATTTATAGTCGCTGTCTTGAACAACTAGCTGTTTTAATGAGGAGTATAGGCATTGGTTTACTTCTCGTCTTTCAACTTCCAAAAACTCAGCAATTTTTGCTGCTCTCAAAGGAGTACCAAGCTTTAATATTTCTAGGATTCTGGATTCTAAATTTTCCATGTTAGCCTCGAATTTTTATTGGACTCAAATATAATTTGAATTTAAATAAATAAAGTGCGAGACCAGCTATCAACAATCTTAATCATTCTCTCGCTAGATATACCTTTAACTTGTCTTTTACCACTTGAAATTTTTACCCGGTTTACTATATCTTCTAACGATTCAAATTCTTTTTTATTTCGTTCTTTTTCTATACTGTCAGCAATCTTAGCAGCAATTTTTTCAGATAAACCAGCACTCTTCAATCTAAAAGCTAGTTTAGCTACTTGAAGTTTGTTGAAAATTTCTAAAGGTTCAATTTTATTAGCTAAATTATTTTTAAGCTCTTTATTTTCAATTTCCAGTTTTTGTTTGTTTGAAACCTTTTCTATTAAGTCATTAAGCTTCTTCTCAATACGTAATTCAAAATTTGTTAATCTTGATTCTATATCACTAGAGTCTAAGTCAATTTGACTTTGAACAACAGTTTTTTTGTTTCTAAATAATTCAATTTGTTTTGTTAATAACTCTTCATTTTCAGACTCAATAATAAAAACTCCAATCATCTCACCTTTACGCGGATCGATTTCTCTAGCTCTGGCCGCTGCATAATATTCAAAGTCTCCATCTATTACTTCATATGTTTGTAGACCTGTTCTGCGAATTATTATAGGGTTAATCACTCCTTCAGACTCTAAGATTAAGTTAGCAGCCTGTTCTAACTCTTCATCTGCAAAAATTGAACGAGGTTTACTTGAGGTAATTTTTTTGATAGCAACAAGAAATGTGGATAACTTCATTCAGCTAAACCTATTTTTTGTAAAACTTCTATTGCTAGTAATTCAAATTCTTGAGCAGCAGTGGAATCTGGCTTAAAATCAAGTACAGATATAGGATCTGCTACCTCTATATCTCCAATAAGAAGAAATTTTTCAGCACATTTTGCTAGATCGTCCCTGTCATAAATTACTGTGTTCATGACCTCAAATCCATACCGATTAGGAATCGCCTCTAGCCTTTTGGGTAAAGTATGTTTAACAAATTGATTATTAGTAGAGATTTTACAAGCAAGCACTCCTAAAATCTCAATTGGATTTTTTCTTATCTGTTTTCTAAAGACGTTTATTTTTTTAATAAATTCCTTGACATTTATTAATCCTTGATTAGCAAAAGGTTTGAGATCTGAAGGAATAATAAGATAGTCAGCCGTAATTAGAGCAATTCTAGCGTATAAATTTAAAGAAGGTGGAGTATCTATTAACACTACATCATATTGTTCTGCTATTGCATCTAATTTTTCAGCAAGCATCATTTTACTATCTTCTTGCTGAATTAGTTCATTTTCATAATTCATTAAACTAATATGAGAAGGCACAACACTAATTTCTAGATTAGTAAATTGAGATTTCCTAGCAACTTCATCTATAGGATAATAGTCTCCAGATTGCAAAATATGGCGAATATTAGAGTCTTTTATATCATCAAATTCTTCATCATCAAATTTGACTAAACCCGTGGCAAATGTTGTGTTTGCTTGGCTGTCTAGATCGATTACTAATACTCTCTTACCCTTCTTTCTGATAGCAGCAGCTAAATTAACTACTGTTGTAGTCTTACCCACGCCACCTTTATTGTGATAAACCGCAATAGTTTTCATTGTATTTTGTCTTTTGGTTTCAGAACTAGGATTAGTTTCAGGTATTTTAATCTCTGAATTATCTATACGCTGTTTTGTTTTTAAAATATCTCTACCAATTAAATTTTGAATTTCTTCTATCTTTGTCTCTAATTCGTTACCAGCACACTGAAAAACTAGCTGAATATCATATTGTAATTTTTCATATATCCTGATTTCTTTGCCATTAGTTAATAATCCATACCGTACATTTAAGCTGGTTAAATAATGTCTGAGTCTGAGAACGTGATTATTTAAGTTGTGCTTTGGATGCTTTGCTTCCATGACGACACTTAGCGGCGAGTTTGCATCTAAAACAAAGGGAATCACTTGCGCTGCAAATGCTAAGAAATCTAAGCGGATGCTACCAAGGATAACTTCTTGATGCCAGGTGTCAGGAGTATATCCTAGCTGTGGTAACAAATATTGCACGATGAGTTTACTTTCAACTTCACTTTCGTTGCGGCACAGTTCAGGATTAAAAGGCAATCTCTATACTCCATCTAGAAAACTGCAATCATGGCAACAAGCTTATACCTGCTTGATTATTACATCAACTCAGTAGATTTGAGTAAATAAAAACTTAGTTAAATATAAAAAACAATAACAAAATATTATTTAAAATTTAGAAGCCGTAGGCTGGGCATTGCCCGATCCTACTATTTTGAAGTACCTCAACACGACTTTGAAGTACCTGAACACGACTTTGAAGTACCTCAACACGACTTTGAAGTACTCCAACAGGATTTTGAAGTACCTCAACACGACTTTGAAGTACCTGAACACGACTTTGAAGTACTTCAACACGATTCTGAAGTACCTGAACACGACTTGAAAGTACCTCAACACGATTCTGAAGTACCTGAACACGACTTGAAAGTACTTCAACACGAATTTACAGCACTTCAATACGACTTTGAAGTACTTCAATACGATTCTGAAGTACTTCAACACGACTTAAAAGTACTCCAACACGACTTTGAAGTACTTTAAATGGATTTGCTTTTAGTTGGAGATTTTGCGATCGCTTTTCTTCACTCTGTTTCCCTAGCTATGACTAAAGGGAGACTTTACACGGACACAGAAACAGCATAAACCAAACTTTACTTAATATTTGCGAAGATTCTGCAACTTAAGTCGGCTTGCTATATAATTCTGACTGCCTCAATTACGGCAATATCACTGGAATCACTTTGTGTATTCCAGAAATATTAAATTTAACGACAATTTCCATATATCAGGAGAGATGTACGCTACCTACATGGGGATGCGCCATCAAAGAAAGGACTCAACCAATGGGATATGTAATTGCAACTGCAAATATGAAAGGTGGTGTCGGTAAAACCACCATTACAGTGAATTTAGCTACTTGTTTAGCTAAATATCACGGAAAACGGGTGCTGGTTCTGGACTTAGATAGCCAAATTAGTGCCACACTCAGCCTGATGTCGCCTTTGGAATTTGCCAAGCGTCGGAAAAATAGAAAGACATTTCGATATCTAATAGATCAAGTTATTGCACCAGAACCAAACGCTAAGTTTACGATTCCGGATATCGTTCACGCTAATGTTTGTAATCAGCCTGGATTGGATTTATTACCAGGAGATATCGATTTATACGATGAATTTGTTGTTTCAGAAATGCTGCACGAACAATCGGTGGCTTTAGGCGAGCAGGATTTTGAAACAGTTTGGAATCGCTTTGAAAGGGTGTTAATTAATAACATCATTAAACCAGTTCGCCAAGAGTATGATTTTATTATTTTGGATTGTGCGCCTGGTTATAATCTGTTAACTCGTAGTGCTTTGGCTTGTAGTGATTTTTATATTTTACCTGCTAAACCAGAACCTTTATCTGTAGTAGGTATTCAATTGTTGGAAAGACGCATTGGACAATTAAAAGACAGTCACGAACATGAAGCGAAAATCAATATAAAAATGCTGGGTATTGTATTCAGTATGTCGAGTGCAAATCTCCTCACCGGCAGATACTACAAACAAGTGATGCATCGCGTTGTCGAAGATTTTGGTGTAGATAAAATTTGTAAGAATCAAATTCCAGTTGATGTGAATGTGGCGAAGGCTGTTGATAGTTTTATGCCGGCTGTTTTAATGAGTCCTCAATCACCTGGTTCTAAATCATTTATTCAGTTAACTCAGGAATTGTTGGAGAAGTTGTAGTCAGTGCTGAGTCAGGAGTGAGGAGTTAAGAGTTAGATTCTTCACTCCTCACTCACGGCTAACTTTTAAAACTTCCCTGCTAAGGCGGAAACGCAGCGTTCGCAAAGTAGGGGATGTTCTTTTGATTCTCCCACGTGGATGGAATAGTTCCAACAGCGATCGCACTTCTCGCCATCTGCGTTAACTACACCAATACCCCAGGTATCTGACTGTAAGTTGTATTTCAAACCTTGCAGTGCTTCGGGAGTATCCAATACTTCTACTTGGGAAGTGATGAACAAATAGCGGAGTTCATCGATACCATTACCTTTGACTGGGTTCAGTGCTTTTACTGAAGCTCGTAATTTCTCGTCATTGATATACAGCAGTACTTTCGCTTCTAGGGAAGAACCAATTAATTTTTCTATCCTAGCTTGCTCTAGCACTTTATTTACCTCAGTACGCAGTTGCCGGATTTGTTGCCAGAATTCTGCGATTCCTGGATTATGCCATTTTTCCTCTACTTGCACCCAACCGGCTTCAAACACCGATTTGTAAGGTGTGGCGTAGGGGAGATGTTGCCAAATATCTTCGGCGGTGTGACATAACACGGGAGCGATCGCTCGTGCTAAATTCTCTAAAGCTATTTTCAGCACTGTTTGACAACTGCGACGGCGGAAACCATCAGGTGTACTGATGTAAAGCCTATCTTTGGCAGCATCTAAGTAGAAGTTGGATAAATCCACAACGCAGAAATTCTGCACTGTTTGGAAAAAGCGGAAGAATTGGAAACTATCAAAGGCTTCTGTGACTTCACCAAACACTTCAGTCATGCGATGCAGCATATAGCGATCGAGTTCTGGTAAATCTTCAAAAGCTACTGCATCTTTTTCCGGGTCGAAGTCATGCAAGCTACCCAACAAGAACCGCGCTGTATTGCGAATCTTACCTCTAACATCATTTAGCTGCTTGATGATGTTGTTACCGATACGCACATCGGAGGTGTAATCTACGGACGACACCCACAACCGCAACACGTCAGCACCATAGGGTGGTTCTTTTTTCTGGTCTTTACCGCCGACAATCATCACCTGCGGATCGACCACATTCCCCAATGATTTACTCATCTTCCGCCCTTGTTCGTCTAGGACAAAGCCGTGAGTCAACACAGTTTTGTAAGGTGCAATGCCATTCACCGCTACACTGGTGAGCAAACTTGACTGGAACCAGCCGCGATGTTGGTCTGAACCTTCCAAATACATATCTGCTGGGTAGCACAATTCTGGACGCTGCTTGATAACAGCTGCCCAAGATGAACCAGAATCAAACCACACATCCATTGTGTCAGTACCTCGGCGGTAAGATCGACCGTTATTGCGGTATTGTTCTGGTAACAATTCCTCTACCGACAATTCCCACCAAGCATCGGAACCTTTTTCCGCGACAATTGCTTGGACGTGGTTGATGGTTTCCTCATTCAGCAGTGGTTCTCCAGTTTCTTCATCGTAGAAAACGGGAATTGGTACACCCCAAGCCCGCTGACGCGAGATACACCAATCAGAACGTTCCGCTACCATTGGCGTGATGCGATTTTCACCTTGGGCTGGAATCCATTTTACCGAGGCGATCGCTTTTAATGCTTCTTCTCTAAATCCTTCTACGGAAGCAAACCATTGTTCGGTGGCGCGGAAAATCGTCGGCTTTTTCGTCCGCCAGTCGTAAGGATATTTGTGCTGATAGGGTTCTTCCTTCAACAGAGAACCAGCCGCAGCTAACGCATCAATTACCGCCTGGTTTCCATCACCCAGCACATTCAATCCAGCAAACTGTCCCGCCTCTTGGGTAAAGTTGCCGTTATCATCTACTGGTGCAAGGATGGGCAAACCATAGCGCTGACCAACAATGTAGTCTTCTTGACCGTGACCGGGCGCAGTATGTACCAGCCCCGTACCGGACTCAGTGGTAATGTAATCGCCACCCACAACAACCGGACTTTCGCGGTCAAATAAAGGATGACGGTAAGTTATATGTTCTAAATCTTTCCCTTTGAATGTGGCTTTTACAGTTAGTTCAAGTTCCAAAGTAGAAGCTAAACGTTCCACCAAATCAGCAGCCACAATCAGATATTTGAAATGACTCTGCGCGACTTCCACCACAGCATAGTTGAGGTCTGCATTTACCGCCACCGCCAAGTTACCCGGAATTGTCCAAGGTGTAGTTGTCCAAACAGCAACACCCAAATCTGGTAAATATTCTCCTAGCAGTGGTTTAGCTGCTTCCGACAAACTGGTGATGGGGAAAGCCGCGTAGATACTGCGGGAAGTATGACCTTCCGGGTATTCCAACTCAGCTTCAGCTAAAGCAGTCTTAGAACTGGGACTCCAATGAACCGGCTTTAAGCCACGATAGATGTATCCTTTCAACACCATCTGACCGAACACGCCAATTTGCGCCGCTTCATATTCCGGCTTCAAAGTCAGATAAGGATTATCCCAATCACCCCAAACACCATAACGTTTAAAACTTTGGCGTTGTGCATCTACTGTTGCTAGGGCAAATTCTTTCGCTTTCTGCCGCAGTTGTAAAGGCGTGAGATTCTGCCGTTCTGCTGACTTCATATTCTGCAAAACTTTCAGTTCGATGGGCAAGCCGTGGCAGTCCCAACCAGGCACATAGCGAACCTTACGCCCCCGTAGCAGTTGGTAGCGATTAATAATATCTTTGAGAATTTTATTTAAGGCATGACCAGTATGAAGCGAGCCATTTGCGTAGGGAGGCCCATCGTGCAGTATAAATAATTCGCCGGGATTATTCTCGGAAAGGCGATCGTAAATTTTATTTTCTTCCCAAAATTTTTGGATTTCTGGCTCACGCTTGAGCGCGTTCGCCCGCATATCAAAGTTCGTTTTGGGTAGATTTACAGTATCTTTGTAACTTCCTGCTTCTGTCACTGTCTCATGCCTAAGATTTACTTGTCCAGGTTTTATCAATTATAGAAGATGTGATGAAGACCAAAATTTGCTAATTTGTTCGGCTTTACCATTACCCACATTTTTTCCACAGCCAACAAAGTATGGCATTTAGCGATATCTTGCCCTTTAGTCAACTTAAGTAGACTTGACTTATTAGCTTTGAAATTGATTCTCTAGCGGGATCGCAACGCGGCGGGAGATGTATTAAACTCATAGATCTCATCAATTGATTTGTTATCCAAGCTGCATCTGCGATCGCTATGTTGAAAAAGCATCATGTAACCTTGCCCAGCATACCCGGATTGAAACGGTTGCTGTCTTACCAGAAAGGATGGTTGCGTGGCGACATAGTGGCGGGTGTCACGGTAGCCGCTTACTTAATTCCGCAGTGCATGGCTTATGGGGAGTTAGCTGGGGTGCAGCCTGTGGTGGGATTGTGGGCAATTCTACCGCCAATGATTATTTATACTTTGTTGGGATCGTCGCCTCAACTCTCGGTAGGGCCGGAATCAACTACGGCGGTGATGACAGCAGCTGCGATCGCTCCTTTGGTAGCATCTCATGGTGGTAATTATGCTAGTCTCGCTTCTCTGCTGGCTTTAATGGTTGGCATTGTCTGCATAATTGGTTACATTGCTCGCTTGGGTTTTCTTGCCGATTTACTTTCCAAACCAATTCTGATTGGTTATATGGCAGGGGTTGCCATAATTATGATTACGGGACAGTTAGGTAAAATTGGTGGCATTGGCTTGGATGCAAATACTGTCTTTGGGGAAGTAAGTGAATTTTTTAGTAAGCTAAACCAAATCCATCAGCCAACTCTAATTTTAGGGGCTATAGTTTTAGCTTTTTTGTTTGTGATTCAGCGTCGCTTTCCCAATGCACCTGGACCTTTGTTAGCAGTGTTACTGGCAACGGCTAGTGTAGCGTTATTCAATCTCGACCAACAAGGCGTGGCGGTAGTAGGAGAGATTCCGGCTGGCTTACCGCATTTCAGTTTACCGAAATTATCGATTCCAGAGATATCAACGCTTGTAGCTTCAGCCATTGGAATTGCGATCGTCGGCTATTCAGATAATGTACTCACAGCCAGGGCATTTGCTACCCGCAATCACTACAAAATTGACGCCAACCAAGAACTGTTGGCGCTAGGAACCTCAAATTTAGGAAACGGATTGATGCAGGGTTTTCCAATTAGTAGTAGCGGTAGCCGCACTGCGATCGCTGATTCATTGGGAAGCAAAAGTCAGGTATTCTCCTTAGTGGCACTAGTTGTAGTGCTTTTGGTTTTGTTATTTCTGCGTCCCTTACTAGCACAGTTTCCTAAAGCAGCGTTGGGGGCGATTGTTATTTATGCAGCTACCAAACTGATTGAGATACCAGAATTTATCAGATTAGCAAAATTCCGACGCAGTGAGTTATTCTTAGCCCTCACTACAACAGTTGGAGTTCTACTCACAGATATTTTGGTGGGTGTTGGCGTAGCGGTGGGTTTATCTGTGATTGAGTTATTTGCCAGGGTAGCACGACCCCACGATGCAGTTTTGGGAGAAGTTCCAGGTTTACCAGGATTACACGACATTGAAGACTGGGAAGGAGCCAAAACTATCCCCGGTTTAGTAATCTATCGTTATGATGCTCCCCTTTGCTTTGCCAATGTGGAAAATTTTAAACGCAGGGCGCTGGAAGCAATTGAGGCAGAAACAACTCCTGTAGAATGGTTTGTGCTGAATACGGAAGCAATTGCCGAAGTTGATATCACTGCCATCGACACATTAGGAGAATTGCACGGCGAACTGACTAGCAGAGGTATTACCTTTGCGATGACACGGGTGAAACGGGATCTTTACTACCAGTTACAGCGATCGCATCTGTTGCAAAAGATTGGTGCAGAACACATTTATCTTACCTTGCATACTGCGATCGCCGCATTTCAAGAACGCGATCGTTCTTCTAGCGATGAGAAGATCTCATAATCTTTTTCTCTGCATTCTATTCTTTCTTCATTGGCACTTGTATAGAAGTAGGCTGAGATGGCTCAGAATTATTGACTCCATTACCAGGAGCTTGGTTATTTGGAGTTGGTAAAGCTATAGGAGAAGCTGGATTGCTCTGCTTTATTGGTGTCGTACTAAGTTTTTGCTGCTGATTTAACTGAATTTGCTCACACGCTTGCATAGACAGCATTCTTTGCAGAGTATTTCCGCCACTAGGCCTACGTTGAGGAATTTCACAAACTTCAGTTTTGCCATCATCTACAGCATAAGCGGTAGTACTAAAAGATGCATTCAGCCAAGTTATTCCTAGTGTGAGGGTAAGAGTAAATGCTGTGGGAATAAAGGAAAGTTTCATAGAAACTGCTACATACGCTACAGTTTTCACTTTAAGCTTTTTTGTTGCATATTCATCTTTTTGTAATTCCTTTTAACCATTCTTATATTAGTTGTATGAGAACATTAAGCATTGAAAAATTCAATTTGACATGGATAAAAATCAATAACTATATATGCATTTATAAATAAATTATTTAGTGTTTTCATAGATAAACCTTGAGATTCAAAAAGAAATTTTTGTGTTTCGTCAATAGATGATTTATGTATAAAACTTAAATACCTTCAGATCTCATCTATATTTGATGCCAAAAAAATAAGACATTCAATTACCTTAAGAGCCTAATAATCTATTTACTTGGATGTATTTAAAATCCTGCAATATCAGCCACATATGTGCTTTCTTTGATGACAACGCCTTCAATTTCACTCTAATTTCATTTCTGGCTGTCAAAGTATGTACTTGAGAGCAACAGCCAGGTTGTCAGCAATCATCTTAAGAAAAATGCAAACAGGGCTTGACTCTCCACCCAACTAGAGATTGCTTAATGAAATTAGGAAATTATTGAGACTGTCCTTATGCAACTCCCTACTCTCAAACATAATTTTTTGGCATTTAGCTTAATTGCGATCGCTTCTTTGTCCAGTAGCGTGTTGACTGCTTGTTCTACAACTACTTCCCAAAATCAAAGCCAAGCACCAAACGCTACTACCACAGCTACTGATACTAGCGACAAACAACCGATGAACCACGATGGTCATCACATGAACCACAGCATGGCTATGGATTTAGGCCCAGCTGATGCTAACTACGATCTACGTTTCATTGATGCAATGATTCCCCACCATCAAGGTGCAATTCTCATGGCTAAGGAAGCACAGCAAAAATCAAAACGCCCAGAAATTAAAAAGTTAGCAGACGAAATCATCAAAGCTCAGAATCAAGAAATTAGCCAAATGAAACAGTGGCGCACAGCCTGGTATCCCAAAGCTGGAGATAAACCAATGGCTTATGATGCGCAAAAAGGTCAGATGAAAGAGATGTCATCTCAGCAAATGCAAGGCATGATGATGAACATGGACTTAGGCGCTGCTGATGCAGAATTTGACCTCCGCTTTATCGACGCCATGATTCCGCACCACGAAGCAGCCGTGACTATGGCTCAAGATGCTTTGCAAAAATCCCAGCGTTCTGAAATTAAGAACTTGGCTCAAGCAATTATCAAAGCACAGGATGCTGAGATTAACCAAATGAAACAGTGGCGCACAGCTTGGTACAAAAATTAAGTCTAAGTTATCTTGGCGGTTGTTTTTAATTTCTTGTTGCAAGCCGATGCATTAACAAAACAGACCGACGCGTTAACAATACGAGCCGACGTTTTAACAAAACAGACCGACGCGTTAACAACACGAGCCGATGTTTTAACATCACAGACCGACGCGTTAACAATACGAGCCGATGTTTTAACATCACAGACCGACGCGTTAACAACACGAGCCACTGCATTAACAATATTGGCATTACCTTTGTGACTCTGCGCCTCTGTGGTCAGAAAAATTCTTTTGTAACCACAGAGTTACAGAGAACACAGCGAAGAAAAGCATTTATATATAGCGCTTCTGGGTTGGATGCAATACAAAATTATATCGTCGCATGTAGGGGCACGGCAGTGCCCATACGTGTCAACTTAAGCTAAAAGCTATATACGGCGCGTGTTGTACAAAAACCCTCGCCCTCATCCCCTCACCCCTTCTCCCTCAGGGAGAAGGGGAATTGAATCTCTTGCTCCCCTCTCCTGGTGGGAGAGGGGCTGGGGGTGAGGGCAGAACGTTGTCGCCAAGCGGGTTTCACGTTAAGTTGACACCAATGGGCAGTGCCGTGCCCTTACGAGGGTATTGGACTCAACCGATAATCGCTATAGTTTGTCGTTTCTCAATTTCATCCCAATTTCATTTCCAGATGAAAGACTGGGAATCAGGCGAACACAGCTAGCTTTATTACGCTCCCTATAAATTAAAAATTCCCGATCGCGATGTCCAACTCTCTGCGTTTCCAAGCACCTACAGTAATTCGTTCTGTTTCTGGCACGCTACTGAGCCTGCTTATCTTAGCAAATCCCGCAGTAGTTTTAGCTCACGGCGGACATGGCAATGAATTTCAGTCCGGAGGTGAAGCTACTCAAACTGCTACCCCAATTCAAGTTGATGCGCAAACAGCTAAACGTTTAGGAATTAAAGTCGAGCCAGTTAAACGTCAGCCGCTAGCTGTGGGAATTAAAACCACGGGACAGATTGAAACTCTACCCAGTCAAAAAGTGGAAGTAAATACCCCCATTGCTAAGGCAAAAGTCGTGGAGTTGTTGGTCGAACCGGGCGCTACAGTTAAAAAAGGTCAACCGCTAGCTGTGGTATCTAGTCCTGATTTGGTAGAATTGCGGGTTAATTCGCAAGAGAAGCTGGCAGAAGGTCAGGCAGATTTGCAACAAGCCTTAGCTGATTTAAAATTAGCGCAACAAAACCGCGATCGCTATCAACAAATCGCCGCAGCTGAAATTGCTCAAGCGCAGACTCAAGTTAAATTTGCTCAAGAAAAGTACAGCAAAGATAAACAGTTAGCCAATGCTGGCGCTTTACCCCAACGCACAGCTTTAGAATCTCAAACCCAACTAGCTGAGGCGAAAGCGGAACTGACTAAAGCTAATAGTCGCCGGGAAGTTATTGAGGCAGAAAATCAGCTAAAACGTGCAGCTTCAGCAGTTGATGTGGCAAAATCGCGGATTCAACTCAGTAATACAACTTATCAAACTCGCCTCTCGCAATTAGGAACCCGCGCTAATGCTCAAGGACTGGTAACAGTGGTATCGCCTATTTCTGGCAAAGTTGCAGATAGAGAAGTTACCCTCGGTCAATCATTTGAAGATACAGGCGGCAAATTGATGACCATTGTCAATGACAGCCGCGTTTTTGCCACAGCAAATATTTATGAAAAAGATTTAAATAAAGTCAGGAATGGGCAAAGAGTCAGTGTTAAAGTTGCTGCTGTGCCTAACCGTACTTTCACTGCCAGAATTACCCGCATTGGTTCTGTTGTCGAAGGCGAAACGCGAGTTGTCCCCGTACAAGCCGAACTGGAAAATCCTGGCGGATTGCTCAAACCGGGAATGTTTGCCGAACTCGAAGTTTTAACAGACCAAACATCATCAGCTATTTTAGCTATTCCCAGTGCGGCGGTAGTGGAAGCTAATGGTAAAAAACAGGTTTATATCCAAAATAGCAGTGCTTATCAGCCTGTGGAAGTTACCTTAGGTCAAACTTCTGGCGATATGGTAGAGATCAAAACTGGCTTATTTGAGGGAGATTTAATAGTTACACAACGCGCTCCGCAACTTTACGCACAATCTCTGCGGGGAGGTGGAAAAGCAGAAGAGCATAGTACGGGAGCAGAGGAGAAACAAGCAATTTCTAATACCTCAATTCCTTTGTGGATGGGAGCAGCAGGAGGCGTTGCACTTGTTAGTGTAGCTTTTATGGGTGGTGTTTTTTGGGCTAGTCGTCGCAGCAAACATCAATATCCATTAACTACAGCACCAGCAGATGTATCGCCAGAATGGGTCGATAACCATCACATAGCAAATCAGGATTCAGAAATCACGGTTGAAAGATAACAATGCTGAGTGCGATCATAAAGTGGGCGATCGCTCGCCGTTGGCTAGTGGTTCTGAGTGCAATTATCCTGACTATTTGGATATTTCGCACGATTATCCAAATGCCTTTAGATGTTTTCCCCACCTTTGCACCACCGCAAGTGGAAATTCAAACTGAAGCGCCAGGACTTGCGCCGGAAGAATTGGAATCTCTGGTAACTCTACCGATTGAAAGTGCAATTAATGGTACACCTGGAGTAACGACTGTACGCTCATCTTCTGCGGCGGGAATTTCTGTTGTTACAGTTGTTTTTAATTGGGGAAGTGATATTTATCAAGCGCGTCAACTAGTAACAGAACGATTACAACAGGCACAAAGTAAGTTACCTGCTGGGGTAGAAACGCCACAAATTTCTCCCACTAGTTCGCCCATCGGTACAGTACTACAATATGCTTTTACTTCCAAAAATACACCTTTAATGGAAGTAAGACGGATTGTTGATTGGCAAGTGACAAATCGCCTTTTAGCTGTTCCTGGTGTGAGTCAGGTTGTCGCTTATGGTGGCGATGTTCGTCAATATCAAGTATTAGTCGATCCCGAAAAATTAAAAGCTTTTAATGTGACTTTGGCAGATGTTGAAGAAGCAACAGCAGCCGCAAATATTAATGCTCCTGGTGGTTATTTAATTACACCTGACCGAGAAAAATTAATTCGAGGGATTGGCAGAATTGAATCTATAGCAGAATTACAACAATCAGTAATTACTGCCCGTAATGGTACGCCAGTCAAAATATCTGATGTCGCTGATGTGCAAATTGGAGCAGCGATTAAACGCGGTGATGGCAGTTTTAACGGTGAAAAAGCAGTTATCGTCATGATTAATAAACAGCCGCAAGCCGATACTCCCACCGTTACCCGTGCCATTGAACAGGCGATTACAGAAATTAAAGCTGGCTTACCTAAAGATATTAAAGTTACTCCTACATTTCGCCAAGAAAATTATATTGATGCTTCCATTGAAAATCTGCGAGAAGCTTTAATCGAAGGTAGTATTATTGTTGCTTTTATTCTCATTCCTTTTTTGATGAATTGGCGAAATCTTGCCATTTGTTTAATTGCCTTGCCCTTATCTTTATTACTGGGAATATTCCTCTTAAATTGGTTGGGTCAAGGCTTAAATACCATGACTTTAGGAGGTCTTGGGATTGCAATTGGTTCCGCAGTTGATGATGCAATTGTTGATGCCGAAAATGTTTTCCGCAATTTGCGCGAAAATAAATATTCCCCCAATCCTCGACCCGTTTTAGATGTAGTATTTGATGGTTGCCAAGAAGTCCGAGATTCTGTATTTGGCGCAACCATAATTACAATGGTTGTCTTTACTCCTGTGTTTGCTTTAGGAGGAGTAGAAGGAAGCATTTTTATTCCGATGGGTTTTGGTTATATGGCTGCGGTGATTGCTTCGAGTATCACAGCATTGACAATCACTCCAGCTTTATGTGCAATTTTATTACCTCACAGTCACTTACCAGAACAAGAACCTTGGGTAGCAAGATTTTTTAAGCTGTTGTATTATCCGCTATTAACATTTTCCTTGCGACGTTCGGGAATTATATTAGCCATAGCGACTGCTGCTACAGTAGCCGCAATTGCGATCGCGCCTAGTTTCGGGAGAGTGTTTTTACCCGAGTTTCAAGAGCAAACTTTAGTGAATACCCTAACTCTTTACCCTGGTGTATCATTAGAAGCTACCAACGCAGCCGGAGAAGCAATTCAAGACGCACTCAAAGGCGATCCACGATTTCCTTATGTACAGTTGCGTTCGGGACGTGCGCCTGGTGATGGTGATGCAGCCGGGGTGAATTTGGCGCATTTAGATATTGAATTAAGCCGCGAAGCCATAAAAGATAGGGAGGCGACGCTGAAGAAGCTGCGACAGGAATTTGCTAAATTACCGGGCGTAGCGCCTAATATTGGTGGTTTTATCTCTCACCGCATGGATGAAGTATTGTCTGGAGTGAGAAGTGCGATCGCAGTTAAGATTTTCGGCCCTGATTTAGCACAACTCCGCACTATTGGGAGTCAAGTAAATGAAGTAATGAAAACTGTCGATGGAATTGTGGATTTACAACTGGAACCGCAAGTACCCATCGAACAAATACAAATTAAATTTAATCGTACAGATGCTTCTCGCTATGGTTTAACAGTAGGAAAAATTTCCCAAATTATTGAAACTGCTCTTAATGGTAAAGTAGTTTCTCAAATTTTAGATAAACAACAAACCTTTGATTTAGTTGTCTGGTTAAAGCCAGAAGCCAGGCAAAATTTAGATACAATTCGTAATTTATTAGTTGATACTCCAGCAGGGCAAAAGATTCCCTTAGCGCAAGTTGCAGCCATTGAAAATGGTACAGGGCCAAATACGATTAACCGAGAGAATGTCTCGCGTTTAATTGTTGTCTCTGCTAATACTAGCGGTAGAGATTTACGCTCAATTGTCAATGAAATTCAAACAAAAGTTAATCAGCAAGTACATCCGCCGAATGGTTATTATATCCAGTATGCAGGACAATTTGAGGCGCAAGAAAGAGCCACCCAAAATATCTTAATTTCGAGTGCGATCGCTTTTATTGCCATTACAGTTATCATGTATATTTCTGTCAAATCTATTCCTTCTACCGCCATGATTATGATTAACTTACCTTTGGCATTGGTAGGGGGAGTATTTTCTGTAGCTTTATCTGGCGGTATTATCTCTATTGCCTCTTTAGTTGGCTTTGTCACTTTATTTGGAGTTGCCACCCGCAATGGTTTATTGCTAGTAGATAATTACAACACCAAATTTGCCGAAGGAATGCCTTTGAAAGAGATTTTAATCAAAGGTTCAATGGAAAGATTAAACGCTATTCTAATGACAGCTTTTACTTCAGCTTTAGGGTTAGCACCATTAATAGTTGATAGTGGCCCTGGCAAAGAAATATTACAACCTCTTTCTATAGTTGTCTTAGGTGGGTTATTTACATCTACAGCATTAACATTAGTAGTTATCCCCGCCTTATATGCTAAGTTTGGCAAAATTTTGTTACAAAAATCATGAATGTAAATGAGGATTAAATCTATGAATTTGATTAAATCTAGCTTGATTATTTTAGGAAGTATTAGCTTGATTTCCTTAAGTGCTTGTAGTAATAATCAGCCAACAGCTAATACCGAAAACAATTCAGCTACCTCTAACGCTAAAGCTCAACCATCAGCCGCATCTGTTGCCAAAACAGAAGGACAGCATGGTAAAACTCATGGGGGCCAAGTTGTAGAAACAGGTGCTTACCATTTAGAGTTTGTACCCGAGAAAGAAGCAAATACAACTCACATGGATTTGTATTTACAAACAGGCGACAATCACGAAGCGATACCTAACGCCAAAGTAACGGCGCAAGTGCAGTTACCTGATGGTACACAAAAGACAGTTCCTTTTACTTATGATGCTCAAGATAAGCATTATACGGGTTTATTAAAAGAGAAATTAACTGGTCAGTATCAGGTGAAAATAAATGCAGATATTAAAGGTAAAAAAGTAGACGGGCGGTTTAATTTTAATCGGTAAATATTAGCTAGCCAACAGTCAAAATTCAAAAGTCAACAGTTAATATATGCGAGTGCTATTAGTAGAAGATGAAGAAGATTTAGGTGGTGCAATTAAACGAACTCTTAGCCAAAATAAATATTTAGTAGATTGGGTACTCGATGGTAACGATGCTTGGGCATATTTAGAAAATAGCTGGACACAATATACTCTAGGTATTTTCGATTGGATGATACCTGGAATATCAGGAATAGAATTATGCAAAAGGTTACGCCTGCATAAAAATCCTTTACCTGTGTTAATGCTCACAGCTAAAGACAGTATGGAAGATAAAGTTGCTGGACTAGATGCAGGTGCAGATGATTATTTAGTCAAGCCATTTGGTATGGCAGAATTATTAGCAAGATTGCGAGCATTACAAAGGCGATCGCCCCAATTTCAACCGCAGGAATTAACTGTGGGTAATCTAACTCTCGATTACGGCAACAATTTAGTTGTGAGTCATAATGATACGAGGGAGAAACAGGAAATTTCGCTTACAAATAAAGAATTTCAGCTGTTAGAATACTTTATGAAGCACCCAAACCAAATTGTCACGACAGAACAAATTCGCAATCAACTATGGGAAGTAAGTACAGAACCAGTGAGTAATGTGGTAGCTGCTCAAATGCGGTTGCTGCGGCGAAAACTAGCTAATAGTGGTTGCGAAAATATAATTGAAACTTTGCATGGAATGGGTTATCGTCTCAATCTTACAGCATCATCCTAAGTTTTTATTCCACAACAATACCAAAACCTCTAAGCATTTTGGGTAAGTAATCATCAAGATTCTTAATGTGTTCATCATTCAGTTCAATCAAATTAAACTCATATTTTTGATAAATATGCTGTTTTTCTCGCTTACGTGACGCATATTCTGGCTCGTCTTCATAGCCCCAATACTCAATGTAAACTCTACCTGAAGGGATGTAGAAATCACAGTAAACCTCTTCTTCAATAGGAAGTTTTCGCTCATAGGCGTGAACTAAACCAGCCATATATAGCCAGTTATCGATTGATAATTCAGCTTTTGAACGCACCCAATGTCCGTCTGTTGCCCGATAATTTCCAGCCTGAAACTTCTCACGAAAATTTAACTTTCCACTATCAGAATTTGATTTCGTTTCTGCATCCTGTTCGCTGACTTTGCGAAATGTACTCATGAATATTTGATTATTGAATATTTCTTCTGGCCAAACAACATAGGGCTTTTTATCTTTTTCATCATATTTTTGAACTGCTCCAAAACTCAGCCCTAAACGCGTAGCTAACCAACCATTCTGAACTTTATCTAATAATCCTATTTCAGCAAATATTGGATTAATAGCCTTTCTAGACAAACCAAGACGCTCACTGATTTTAGTCGCCGATAGTAATGTAGAGGTAGATGAGGGAGCCTGAGAATGAGGCTGAAAATCTATAGAATTGCTTACTTTTGAATTATTTACTTTCCAATGCTTGTAGCACAGTTTGTAACCTGGTTTTGATACTAACTGGTTGCAGCCCAATACGGTACAATGTTCTGCCATTCTGAATTACTGCTTTTATAGTCAATCTCCAGAACATATATAGCATCCTAAAAGTTGAGCAACACCCGAATTAATACTTGATATTAATCATATTTAAAAAAGCCGAGTGTTAAGACAGAGATAATAGCAATTTTAGAACAATCAATGATGAATATTATGCTGAAGTCTATAAGAAAATTAATGAAATGTAATACTTGTTATGCTTTGCGATCGCACCGATCTGTTTTTCTGCACACGGTTAAACTGCACGGCTACTCTATCTTTTTATGAATCAAAATCAACTATTTCAGCAAACCCGCCTGCGTTTAGCTCTATGGTATGCCCTTGTCATGGCTTTTATTTTAAGCATTTGCGGATTTGGTATCTACAGAGCAATTTCTCATGCTCATTGGATGACATTAGACCGAGAATTAGAGTCTGTGGCGGGAACCTTACACGATACCATTGAATTAAAACTACAAAAACCTGGTCAATTAGAACCAGTAATAGAGCAGCTTTTACCTAATATTTGTGTTGTCGGTCAAAGTTGTATTCCAGAGCAATCTACTTCCAAACGCCATATTTTAAGCGCTCTCAATCAAAGCAATTACTATGTGCGTTTTTTCGATAATTCCGGTCGCTTAATTGCTATAGCTGGTAATCATCCAGAGGAGTTACCTAGAGCTTTAAACAAAGAACTATGGCAAACTATTAAAGACAGTAAAGGCAACTTTTATCATCAAATTTCTTTCGTGCTACATACCCAAGACAATCGCGATTGGGGTTACATTCAAATAGGGCGAAGTCTTGCAGATTTTAAAAGTTATTTGGTAGCAGTAAAACTCACTTTAGGATTTGGATTACCAATTGTATTGGGGTTGGTTGGTGTTGCTAGCTGGTGGTTAGCAGGATTAGCAATGCAACCGATTTATCGCTCATATAGACAAATTCAACAATTTACAGCCGATGCAGCACACGAATTGCGGACACCTTTAGCTGCAACTCAAGCAACAGTAGAATCAGCGCTGATGATGTCTCACCTTGATGAAGCCGAAGCACGAGAAATTCTCCAAACTACACAACGTCAAAATCAGCGACTCACCAATTTAGTTACAGATCTACTGCTATTAACTCGTCTTGATCGTCAGTCAATACCGTTGCAAAGTGAAATTTGCTGTTTGGATGATATTATCAGTGACCTAATAGAGGAATTTGCAGCTTTAGCGATCGCATCTCAGATTACCCTTAAATCTTCCATCCAACTTTCCCAACCTTTGAATGTTATCGGCAATCAAGACCAACTTTATCGCTTGTTTTCTAACTTAATTATCAATGCCATTCAATACACCCCAGCAGAAGGAAAGGTAACGGTTTCCTTAAACCGCAGCGATCGTTATGCAGTGATTCAGATACAAGATACAGGCATTGGCATTCCCCAGCCAGAATTAACGCGAATTTTTGATCGCTTCTACCGAGTCAACAGCGATCGCTCTCGCAGCACTGGCGGTTCTGGATTAGGATTAGCGATCGCTCAAGCAATTGTTCAAGCACACCACGGCAGCTTAAATGTGCAAAGTGAATTAAGTAAAGGTAGTGCTTTTACTGTTAAATTACCCATTTAATACTAAGTTTCAGTCTGCTGTATTACCTCAGGATTAATGAGATTGCTTCCCTCCACTGCGTTCCGGTCGCAATGACAGAGACTATCTTTAATTGAAAATTGGTATAAGAAGAAACAGGAAAGTGTGGGGGGATGAGGGAGAAGAACAAATGACAAATGACAAATGACAAATGACAAATGACAAAACTTAACATCCTGCATCTCCAACCACAGGAATTTTGACCTTTTTACCATTCTGATTCACAGTCACAGTGCCTTCTTTGATGGCAACACTTTCAATTTCACCCTCAGCGCCAAGTTTTACTGCAACGTCAACTGTAATTTTGCGATCTTGACTGCTAAAGGTCTGAAATGTCTTTTGTCCATAGAAAGCTTGACCATTAGCTTTAACACGATTAAATTTGATAATTTTCCCGTTTACCATCATCTCCATTGAGTTATTTGTCAAACCATTGAACAAGATAAAGCGATTTTTATGTGCGCTACTTGGCTTCCATAAAGTCATTCCACAACCATGTCCGCTGATTTGATTTAAATTGAACTCGCCTACTTTGGGTAGTGTTGTAGCTTGAGCAGACTGAGCAATGACAAAACTAGTCAACAAAGATATAACGGCAATTTTCTTCATTTTGCTGCAAAATTAACCCATTGGTTTCCTCAAATTAATTACAGTAGCGGACTGGCAATTTCCTGATTACTATTTTTGGTATTAGCTATTTGATGCGCGATCGCTAAAAATTAAACTTGCCAAAACTTGTACTTTTCTTAATTCGCGCACAAGAGACTGAGCTTGATATTTATAAAGTGGTGTTGGCAATACCACAGGTAAATTATTCATCCATTGCCTAGCAGTAGTGCAACTACATCCTGTAATTAATGCTATTTCCTCTGCACCATCAGCCAGAGCATTTTTAGTTAAAGCTTTTTCAATGTGTACTTGCCACAGACGCGGCAGCATTTCACCCCATTCAATTCGCTGTAAACCGCGGCTTGTAGCTAAAACAATTAAGCGATCGCCTACTTCCAGTTTGACATCATCCCAAAGCATTAACGCGTAATTATCTTGCCGATATTTTTGGTAAAGAATCGGTACAACAATGTAGCCATGAGCGATTTCCGATAGCAGCAACCCGTTGAGCGTATCGCCTGCTTCAATGTTGTATTCTGTCACCATGACTATTTGATTGCTTAAACGAAATAAACTCAGAACGTTTTCACCAAAAGCAGCACAAGCAAACACTTCTGCTGACAAAGCTGCGCCACAGAGAACGTGAGCATAGGGAAATAATGGGGCGATATTGTCACTAAAATGGCGATCGCGAGAACGGATAATTAAGCGTGTGGCGGGATTCATGGCATGAGCCATCAGCGCAATCTCCAGATTTTCCATGTTATCGTCGCCAACTAATACGATGCTTTTGGCTTGGGAGATATTCGCCTGCGGAAGTGCTTCGAGCGCATTACCAACAATCAACGGCAGATCGGCTAAGGCCTGTTGGTCGAGATTTGTAGTATCAATTCCTACTAACGGTTGGTTGAGATCTTGTAGAATCGCAGCCACTCTCTGTCCTAGCTGATTTAAGCCAATTAGCACCACATGGTTGCGTTGGGGTATAGGAGGATGGGAATTGAAAAACTGGAATCTGGAAGTAACAAGAGCATCGGTTAACAAAGCATACAAAACTCCGACAAAAGCTTGTCCTGTTAACGTCAATCCTAGACTAAACAACCGCAACCACCACGGCATACGATCTGAAGGTTGTGCTTGGGATGCGAACTCAACACCGCCAAATAAATCTCCGTATCCTCCCAAAAGCAAGACTGCTGTCGCATAAAAAGCTTCTTGCAGAGTGATGTCAGGATAATACAAGCGATAAAGAACTATTCCCACCAACCACAGCACTATTACTGTAATTGCATAGATTGTGGCAATCCGCCGAATTTGATTTTGGCTTTGATAGTAAGATTGCCAAAATTGCCCTACTTTCTGCAATATATTTTTCGGCGTGATGCTGTGGAAAAACTTTTGCCACTGCCACTGATGACGGTGATATTTCCCGATCTCTTGCTCAGGTAAAGCTAGCTCGTAGGCAACATCAATATAAACTAGTTTGTCTCCCACCTGCACTTCTGCTTCTGGGTTCCACTCAAACAATTCTCTAGGTGGGTGAGATGAAATAGGTGTGTGATTTAAGATGCGGCGAGTTGGGAGATTGAGCCTATGTACTGGCTTACCAATACACCAGCTATCTTTTGGTTGTACCCGATGCTCGATTATTTGTAACAGTTGCCCTTCTATAGTGAAATAGCCAATAGCTTCAGAGTCTAAAGCTGTGAGCGCAAAAGCATGAGCAGAGAGTTGTGTAGGCTCAAAGGCAACAAAATTACCTAGATTTTCGGATAATAGTTTATTAAAATTTTGCTTGTCAGAACGTACTATCAGGCGAACTTGGGGATTAAGACGCCTGGCAGCAAAGGCAGCTTCGATATTCCAACGTTCATCTCTTGTGACTAACAGTATTGAACGACACTGGTGGATACCTGCCTGCTCTAAAACACTTGGCTGGCGACAGTCGCCGATAATTAACTTTTCTAATAAGTTTGGTACTTCTGGGACTTCCCAATGTTTGTGTGCGACATCATCAATGGCGTTGACTTTAACATCGTACTCCTTGAGTACGGCAACACAATGTTGCCCTAAACTTTGGAGTCCGCATACTAAGAAAAGGTCTGGTGTTTTTGCCCCGCTGATGCCATGAGTGTCCACTTTCGGCTGATGCAGCATTCACTACTGCTAACAGGATGTTTTTACTTGGATTATAGATCGGCGATCGCAGGATAGAAAATCCGCGATCGGCATAGTTATAGACACTCCAGATTACGCAAGTCCTACCAACTTTGCGCTTAAATCCCAAAGCTTTTCGGCTTTTTCATCATCACGAGCTTGAGGAGAGACTTTTTGCACAAAGGATTTACGATCCTTCTTCTGGCGATTTCCCCAACTCCAATAAGCACCAGACTGTTTATACTCAGGATCGGCTATTACCGATGCAACTCGTTCGCCAGATAATTCCTGAGAGACGTATCCGCCAGTGATGTACTTCTGGAACAATGGGAAGATTTTCTGAAACAGGGGATAGTGGTTGCGGAATAGGGGAGTTTCTGCCACACAACCCGGATATAGAGAACTGAAGACAATACCAGTTGTATCGTGATAGCGCCGATGTAGTTCCCGCATCGTCAACACATTGCAGACTTTGCTATCTTTGTAGGCTTTGACAGGTTCAAATTTCTTACCATCAATCATCGAGATTGGCTCTTTAAATCCGGCGGCAAAGCCTTCGAGATTTCCTAAGTCTGGACGTGGCGGAATCTTGCCACCGAGTTCATCGGGGTTGTGCGTCACAGTTCCTAAAATAACAAGACGGCGATCGCTATAGGGTGACTTCTTCATATCCTCAAGCAGGAGGTTACACAGCAGGAAATGACCGAGATGATTAGTAGTCATAGTCAACTCATAGCCTTCTGGACTGCGCAACGGCTCTTTGATTAAAGGCATATAAATTGCTGCATTGCCCAGCAAAGCGTCTAGAGTTCTGCCGCTGGCTCGAAAGTTATTCACAAACTGTCGCACGCTATCCAAGGAGCCTAAATCGATATGCAGGATAGTGTAGCTATCCTTGGGTATTCCTACAGATTGGGCAGCTGTTTCCGCTTTCTCTAAATTCCGGCAGGCCATTACTACGTACCATCCCTTGTTAGCCATCGCTTTGGCAGTGTATAAACCCACCCCCGAAGAAGCACCTGTGATAATAACTGTTGGCTTCCCATTCTGTACCATTGTCTTTAACCTCCATTTAATATGTGACTTTATCTAGAATCTCACGCCTCATGACTTCTATTAACACGAGTTATATCGAATGAAACAGATTGTTATCTTTGCATCAAAAAGCTAGACTCTTGGCATAGAAAGGCTTTTATGCATCCTCTTACACGCTTACTAATTGTCCCTTCTGCTTTGAAATAGTTCTGAGTAAAGAGTCAACAGACAATAGGTAGCAGCGAAAGTCAAAGAGCATTTCCCATTTCTCCTCGTCTCTTTTCTTGTCTTTTTGTCTTCTTCCGCCCTGCTCTCCGATCCCCTTCTTTTTCATTGGGACTGCCTTTCTTGTTGACTATTAATATAAGGGAGAGAGTTAGGCGAGCGTCTGGCTATATATCACTTCAAATCATGTTTACTATAGTCACTGTAATTCATATTTGGATATTACATAGGAGCCAAAGTCTTGATATGAGGATGGTTCACCCAGTTGAGATTTTGATGCTGCTAGATATTCATTGATAGATGTAAATTTTTTTGAAAAATATGGATTATGACTATTGATAAACAACAAGTAAAAATTTACCTGTCTTCCAAATTTATATTGGATCGCAGATAATAAATTTTTGTAGCCTTCAAAGTCTGCCATAACAACAACTAAAAAGATGTTTTTTGGTTTGATGTTGCCATTTCTTTTAGCTATTGCTGTACTAATATCTCGATCGATGGTTTCACGGTTTGTATCTATTATGGAAATTTGCCCTGTGGTAGGCAGATGTTCAAAATAATACTGAACTGTCCCTGAAAAAAATCCGTTATAAAATAGAACCAAATCCTTAGATTGCCATTGTGACTCGATAAAATGAGCGACTTTCCTATTCTCTTCTACAGGTTTATATGCTTGATTAGTCACCCAGTTAACTGTAGATATTAGAGATAATAAAACTAAGCAAACAATAGCTGCTATTTTAACTCTTTTAGCCTGTATAGTTGCTATTTGCAATGTCAAAAATCCAATCAAAGGTATCAGACTAGGCAGAATTGTTCTATAGTAAAATATTGGGCTATTAATCACAGAGTAAATTATAATTGCTAACCAGAAAACTATTGCGGACACAAAGAATGGAAAACTCACTTTATATTTGCCAAAAATCACAACAATAGCAATTAAGCCGCAAAAAATCAGCCCAACCAACGGAATTATATAATCTGGTAAATACAAGGATGACAAGCCGAATACATATTTAGAAGTGGATGATAATAAATGCCAATCTATCGGAGGCATCCACCACCAAGTGTTTTGTATTTGTTGGAGTTCATTTAACCAGTAAAGTTTAAAATAACCAAATATCAAACAAGGGATAATTATTGTGATAGCAACCTTAATAAATTGAATATTTTTTCTGTATATCAATGCCATAATTGTCATAAAACCAAGAATGGCAGGTATCAACATAATACCAACTAAATGTGTAGCAACAGCTACTGACAAACTAAATGATAAGCCGATATATCCTGAATATTTTTCTGGTTTATCGATCGCACGAGAGGCAAATAAAAATGCAATAGATGTAGCAAAAAATAGCAATGAATAAGCTTTTAATTCTTGTGAATATCTGAGGATTATTGGAGAAGTGGTTAAGTATATTCCTGTGAGAACACTAGCTAGACGGGAGTATTGTTTCATCCAGATCGTTACCACTCCCAAAGAAGCCAGATTCAAAACAATAGAAAATATTCTCAAGAATTCTTCGGTTTTGCTAATTTTACCCCAGAAATAAAGCAATATATAATATAAAGGTGGATGAACATCTTCTTTCAATAATTGAAACATCTCAGAAATACTTGGTTGTGAAATCTTGTCAATTGTTGCATATTCATCATTCCATATTCCTTTATTTAATCCGAACAGACGAATTACAAGTGCAAAAATTAGAATTATGAAGACAGCATAAGGGTAAATATTATTAAGAGTTAACCAAGAAAAACGACTTTTTATTTCACGCATTTAATAACCTACTGCATCTATAAAATTAATTTTCATCAATGCCTCTGAATATACCATGTAGGCATATTTATTGTTCTTGGTATCATGGAAGTGTGGGAAAATTTATTGGGATTGACGTTGGGATAACAGCAGGTAGTCAAGATTTTTAATCTAAAATCCAAAACATTGAGATAAATGCTTGCAAACTATCTAAAAAACACTCAAAATCCACTTTGAACATTAGATTCACTATTATGGTTAAACAAGTTACGCCAATCGTGAACTTGCAACCCAGCAAATTAGTTAACTCTCTACTTTTGACAATATTGCTTGCAAGCTCGATAACCTTAGGTGCGATGTCTGGCGACAAGCCCCTGCGGGTCTACGCTCAAACACCCAGCGCTAGCGTGACAGATATTAAAGGCGATCGCTATGCCAAAGAAATTCAGCAAGCGATCGCCGCCAAAATTATTAGTGGATTTGAGAATAACACCTTTCGTCCGCAAGCCAGCCTAACGCGAGAACAGATGGTGTCAATAGTAGTGGAAGCTTTAAAGCAAGCACCGCTGGCAAGAGGGAATCTACCTTTTCCCGAACCTCCACCACCCAAACTGCCAACGATACCCACCCAAGCCACACAAAATCCCTTTCCCGATGTAGACAAAACCCGTTGGAGTGCTGCCAAAATCCAGTATGTGCGGGACTTAGGGATATTTCGCGGTTATGCAGATGGCAAATTTCGTCCGACGCAAGCAGTTACCCGTGCGGAACTAGTGGTAGTGTTGGATGCAGCTTACCGCTACCTCGTAGAACTGCGCGGTTGGGATGGTCGAGGTCAGTTTGGCGGCGACGAGCCGATTGATTTTAGCGATACTCAAAAACATTGGGCGCGGGATACAATCCGCAATATGTCTGCTACTTGTCGCGCCGCCTCTCCTTTAAATGAGACAGGTACAGCATTTGCGCCTAATCGTGCTGCTCAACGCAACTATGCCGCTGCTGCGATCGTGCGCACCGCCCAGTGTTGGAGTATTCCCATGCGACCACCTTCGTGATGACAAGGCTTCTAGCTGTGAGGTAGCTTATTTGATGCCCTTATGAACAGCCAAAAATCCTTCTTTCCTTGTTCCTCATTGTTAAGCTACCAAGACAGAAAATTTATATCTAAGTAAATATAATTAGACGTTAAAAATGTTAGTTATTATTGCTACTATATATCAGAACAATTTTTAACTGATTAAAAGCCAAAAGAAATTTTTTTTCTCGATCCAGCAAACGTTTCAGATAATTATTTCTGGTTGATTCAAAAATAGGGAATGTAAACTTATATTTCCGTTTTTACCCGGATCTCGGCTTTACAACTATTCGATTCAATAGATCATAGAGGAATCAGAAATGATTTGACTATTTTATGTTTTAAATTTGACAGCCAACACTTTTGCACGAACATCCAAACAGGGATTGTTCTAGAACAAAAAGCTCAGATGTGGAGCTAGTCTAAACCTGCGATCGCATAAAAACCCGATAACCCCAGCTGGAATTCAGGATTGATCATGAGCCAACAATTCCCATCTGAAAACGCCCAGACATATGTTGGAACACAAACTTGTGTGAATGGAAGCAACCAGGCACAAATCGGTTTGTGCGACTGCGCGGGATTTTTGCAGCAAGCAATTGAGTACAATCCTGTGGCCATGGCCATCTTCGATCGGGAAATGCGCTATTTAAGTACGAGTCGCAAATGGTTAGAAGAATATCAACTGAGCAATGATATTATTGGACGCTCTCACTATGAGATATTTCCTGACGTTACACCAGAGTGGAAGCAGATTCACCAACAGTGTTTAGCAGGAGCGATCGCAGAAGCTACTGAAGATCCCTATCCACGAGCAGATGGCTCTATCTCGTGGATCAGCTGGTCTATACGTCCTTGGTATACCGCCAGTGGTGAAATCGGCGGCATTATGTTGTTTAGCGAAAACATCACTCAACGCAAGCAAGCGGAATTAGAGTTAGAAGAGCGCGAAGAACAATTCCGCTTAACTTTTGAACAAGCAGCCATAGGCATTTGTCATGTCAGTTTAGATGGAAATTGGTTACTGGTTAATCAACGCTTCTGTGACATTGTTGGGTATGAGCGTGAGGAAGTAGTAGCACTGACATTTCAAGATATTACTCATCCCGATGACCTAGAAAGCGATTTAGAGTATGTCCAGCAGTTGCTTGAAGGTGTAATTCCTCGCTACTCAATGGAGAAGCGATATATCCATAAGAACGGTTCGATAATTTGGATTAACCTCGACGTTTCTTTACTGCGTAAAACCTCTGGAGAACCCGTATACTTTATTTCTACAGTTCAAGATATTGCCGATCGCAAACAAGCGCAAATAGCAGTTCAACAAAGCGAAGAACGTTACCGTTCCTTGATTACAGCCACTTCTCAAATAGTCTGGACAGCAGATTCTCAAGGGCGATCGCCAGACATACCGAGTATGAGAGCTTACACCGGACAAACCGCAGCCGAAGTAGTTAATCTTGGTTGGTTGGATGCAATTCATCCCGAAGATCGCGAAAAAACGGCTCAGTCCTGGATGCAGGCAGTACAAACCAAAAGCTTGTATGACGTAGAATATCGCATCCGAGGTGCAGATGGTAATTATCGCTATTTCCAAGGTCGAAGCGTTCCCGTCCTCAACGTAGATGGCAGCATCCGAGAGTGGGTAGGCACTTGCAGCGATATTCACGATCGCAAACAAGCTGAACAAGCTCTCCAAGCCAACAATACACTGTTGCGCTCGATTTTAGAAAGTACGCCAGACTTCATTGTTGTTAAGGATCTGGAGGGGCGTCATGTTGCTCTCAACTCCAATTTAGCCAACTTCTTGGGTCAGCCAGTTGAGGAGATCGTCGGCAAAACTGACGTTGAAATCCTAACGCCTGAGGTGGCACGGGAAATCATGGACAAAGACCGCCAAATCATCACAACAGGCATGACCGAGTCTTATGAAGAAGATGTCTATCAAGGAGAGTTGAGAGGAACCTTCCTAACTACAAAGGGCCCTTGGCGGGATATTCAGGGTAACATTCTGGGCATTGTTGCCACCACCAGAGATATTAGCGATCGCAAACAATCAGAAATCGCCCTTGCCAAAGCCAAAGAAGCCGCAGAAGCCGCGAGTTATGCCAAAAGCGAATTTCTCGCCAACATGAGCCACGAATTGCGGACTCCCCTCAACGGTATCTTGGGATATGCCCAAATTCTTCAGCGTTCCAAAAATTTGCAAGCAGAAGAGCGATCGCGTATTGATGTAATTTATCAGTGCGGTTCTCATTTGTTGACCTTAATTAATGACATCTTAGATTTGTCGAAAATTGAGGCGCAGAAAGTCGAACTCATGCCAAGTGATTTCCACTTTCCAGCATTCTTGCAAGGCGTAGCCGAGATGTGCCGCATCCGTGCCGAACTGAAAAATATTAAGTTCCAATATCAATTAGCCGCCGAATTACCTATTGGCATTCGTGCTGATGAAAAACGCTTGCGGCAAGTATTGATCAACCTTCTGAGCAATGCCATCAAATTTACCGACACTGGCAGCGTCACCTTTACAATTAGCTATGCCTGTGAAGGAAGAATTCGCTTTGAAATTCGCGATACGGGTATCGGTATTCCCCAGGACAAACTTCAAGCTATTTTTCAACCCTTTGAGCAAGCAGGAGATAGCCGCCGCCAAACCGAGGGTACAGGGTTGGGATTGGCAATTAGCCAAAGAATTGTCGAATTGATGGGCAGCACCATTTACGTACAAAGTGAAATGGGAGTTGGTAGTATTTTCTGGTTTGATGCCAACCTGCCCGAAGCTGATGAATGGGTAAAAACATCGCAAGCTGACGACAAGGGTCAAATTATTGGTATCAAAGATTGGCATCCTAAGGTTCTGATCGTTGATGACAAGTGGGCAAATCGCTCAGTCATTGCAAATTTGCTCAGTCCCATCGGTTTTGAGATAGAAGAAGCATTCAATGGCGAAGAGGGTTGGCAGAAACTTGCCGAATTTCAGCCAGATCTTGTCCTGACTGACTTGTTGATGCCAGAACTTGATGGATTTGGACTAATCGAGCGCATTCGTAAGTCAGAGGCATTCAAAGACATTCCCATTATTGTTTCTTCTGCAAGTGTGTTTGAAACCGATCAACATCGCAGCTTGGAAGTTGGCGGGAATGATTTTCTTCCCAAACCCATACAGGCGATCGATCTCTTCCAGAAATTGCGGAAACATCTGCATCTAGAGTGGCTGTATGAAGAACAGAATGATGTCAGCCAACTAGAGCCAGAAAATACCGATCTAGTTGCTCCGCCTCCAGCAGAAATAGAA
This sequence comes from Calothrix sp. NIES-2098, assembly GCF_963875125.1. Lineage (NCBI taxonomy): Bacteria > Bacillati > Cyanobacteriota > Cyanophyceae > Nostocales > Calotrichaceae > Calothrix > Calothrix sp. NIES-2098. The sequence continues at coordinate 3,423,764 of NZ_CAWNKJ010000001.1, read as the reverse complement.
ACTCTGTACGAGTTAGTGATGAAGGGTAACTTCAAAGGAATTATTAAACAGGCAGCATTGCTTGCAGAAATGGATGAAAAATACATCCCCTTTGCAAATAAGCTGCATGAACTGGCAAAAGGATTTCAAGACAAAGACATTCTCGCACTCATTCAATCTTACAAATAAAAACTATGAATCTTGTAACTGAACAAACAGCCACAGTTCTGATTGTTGATGATAATCCTGCCAATTTAGGCGTCTTATCTGATGCCCTCGATCAAGCTGGCTTAGAAGTGTGGGTAGCGAAATCTGGGAAGGTAGCTTTAGAAAGAGTTACCTATGCAATACCCGATCTAATTTTGTTGGATGTGATGATGCCAGAGATGGATGGCTTTGAAACTTGTCGTCAGTTAAAGGCTAATTTAGCAACCAAAGATATTCCGATTATCTTTATGACCGCGCTTTCTGATACTGCTAACAAAATTGAAGGTTTTGAAGTTGGTGCTGTAGACTACATTACCAAACCTTTTCAACAAGAAGAAGTTTTATCGCGAGTTAAATTACACTTAAAACTGCACGATCTAGCGCAGAAATTAGAGCAGAAAAATACTTTATTAGAGCAGAAAGTTACAGAAGTTAGCCTAGCTTATGATGACCTACAACAAATGCAGATTAAGCTAATTCAAAGCGAGAAGCTGTCTAGCTTAGGACAGATGGTAGCAGGAATCGCTCATGAAATTAACAACCCCGTAAATTTTATTTATGGTAATCTCAGTCATGCTAATGAATATACTCAAGAAGTGCTGAATCTTCTGCACCTTTATCAACAAGAATATCCCAATCCTACACTCCGCATTCAAAAAGAACTAGAAACAACAGATTTAGAATTTATCGAAGATGATTTGTTAAAGCTGCTCAACTCAATGAATATCGGTGCAAAACGTATTCGAGAAATTGTTTACTCTATGCGGATTTTTTCGCGTGTAGATGATATGAATATGAGACCGATGAATATCCATGAGGGTATTGATAGTACATTGACAATTTTGAATTATCGCTTAAAAGCAAGACCAGAGCATCCTGGCATTGAAGTAGTTAAAGAATACGAACCTTTACCATTAGTTGATTGTTGTGCTGGACAAATTAACCAAGTGTTTATGAATGTACTTGCTAATGCCATTGATGCATTAGATGAATACAATCAACAGCGTTCATTTGAGGAAATCAAAAAAAATCCAAGTCGGATTAAAATTCGTACTGCCACGATTGGGGATGATTGGGTTGGTATTTACATTAGCGATAATGGCCCGGGAATTTGCGAAGATGTCAAAGCCAAGTTATTCGATCCCTTCTTTACAACTAAACCTTCTGGGAAAGGAACCGGATTAGGATTATCTATTAGTCACCAGATTATTACAGAAAAGCATGGTGGTAGTCTCTGTTGTCAATCTATCCCTGGTAAGGACACAGAATTTGTAATTAAAATTCCCGTGCAACAGCGAGTTCCTCAAGTTGCTTAAGTTTGGATTTGTCAAGAGTCAAGGGTCAAGCATTTCTTTTCCCTCTGCTTCCCCTAATCTTCTGTAAAAACAGCGATGGATAATTCTCTATTTGGAAGTCTCGGCGATCTCGGCAGATAATAATCTGGAAATTTCGAGAAAAAACTTGAGCTAAACATTTACCAGATGCTACCGTCTACAGTTGATATTGGATTTGAAGGAATTCACCAAAATGAAGTGTAGGCAAAAAATAGCTCAGGGACAGAAATCGCTCTTAAGTTTTAGCTTAATTTTTACTTTTCTCGCACCTTATTCTGCTATTAGTGCTGCACCACCAAGAAACCCCGACAAAACTGTAAATTGTGAGATTTTAGTTGTGGGTGGTGGACTTTCTGGTGCAGCTACAGCTTATGAGGGGTTGCTAGCCGGACGAACTGTATGTCTAACAGAAATTACCGACTGGCTAGGGGGACAAATTTCTGCTCAAGGGACATCTGCATTAGACGAAAGACCAACTCAAAGGGCGCGTCAATTTTATTCTCGCGGTTATTTGGAACTGCGCGATCGCATTCAGCGCAAGTACGGTAAACTCAACCCTGGTGACTGCTGGGTGAGTGACTCTTGTTTTCTTCCCCGTGATGCTCACAACATTTTGGTTCAGATGCTCAAAGATGCCGAAAAAAAAGGCAAAGGCAAGTTGCAATGGTTTGCAAATACGGTAATTAAAGATCTAGAAATTAGTAGTGATGGCAAAATAATTAATAGTGCGATCGCTATTCAACACCAACCAGCAAAAGGTGCGCCACCTCTCAATACTTATCCTTTATCTCAAACCATTGAAGATGCCTATACCTACGGCAACTCATCACGGTTTAATAAAACTCTTATCCGCTTCGTACCCAAAAAAAATCCAAAAACCGCGTCGAATTGGTATGTTGTAGATGCTAGCGAAACAGGGGAAATAATTGCGCTGGCTGATGTTCCCTACCGCTTAGGTATTGATGCGCGTTCCTACTTAGAGCCGTCTGCTTCTAGCCCCCAAAACGATCCCTATTGTCCTCAAGGTTTTACCTACACCTTTGCAATGGAGGCTACCAAAGACTCGCAACCCCAAACAATGCCTCCCTATTATCCCCAATATGCGCCATATTTCAGCTATGAATTGCAACGCTTGGCAAACTTTGATTTAGTTTTCACCTACCGTCGTATTTGGAGTCCTAAAAAAGGACAACCAGAAAAATTTGGGGGTGTAAATTTTATTGCTCCCACTCCTGGGGATATCTCCATGCAAAACTGGACTTGGGGTAATGACTACCGCCCCGGAACTGCTGCCGATAATTTAATTTATACTCGCCAACAGTTAGCCAGTACTGGACAGTTGCAGCCTGGTGGTTGGATGGGGGGACTGAGAACAGATACTTTGCGTAAAGCTGAGGAAAATGCTCTCTCCTATTATTACTGGCTAGTTGCTGGGACAACAGATTCTCAATTAGGAAACGGTGTCAAGCAGCCGCGACCAAATAACCGTTTGTTAACAGGCTTAAATTCCCCAATGGGGACAGTGTCTGGCCTGTCGAAATATCCTTATATGCGAGAAGGACGGCGAATTATTGGCCGCCCCAGCTGGGGACAACCCTCTGGCTTTGGCATCTGGGAAATTGATATATCTCGCCGCAACTATAATGATGAATATTACCGCAAAACCCTGCCCGCAGATATGTATCGGCAGTTAAGAGCAGCACTAGCAGGTTTAGAAGCAACATCGGTAATTTCCGGGCAAATTTCACCAGATAAAGCAATGCGGCGGACTCGTTCTACCGTTTTCCCCGACGCTATAGGTATCGGTCACTACGCCATCGATTTTCATCCCTGCATGACGCAAAGCCCTCCAGAAACACCAGGTAATACAGAACGTGCTGGTGAAAGACGCGGTGCGGGTCAAGCTTATCCCTTCCAAATTGCCCTCAGGGCAATGATTCCTCAGAAAATTGATAATTTAATTGTCGGCGGTAAAAGTATTGCTAGCAGTCATATTGCTGCTGCTGCCTATCGCGTACACTCTTTTGAATGGTCTGCTGGTGCAGCTGCGGGGACAATAGCAGCCTTTGCGATTAACAATGCTGTAGCACCCTATCAATTGGTGGATGACTTACCTAAACCAGAACCGCAATTAGAAGCGCTGAAACGTCTTTTAGAAAAAAATGGCAATCCTACAGCTTTTCCTGACACTTCAATTTTTAACCAAAACTGGGAAGATTGGAAGTAGAACGTGAATTGTTAGATTTATATAAACAAAGTCCGCCTACGCGGACTTTGGTACAAGAAATATTGAAAACTAATACAAAATTCACATAGCAAAGAATGTGGATTTATCATGATTTAGTTTTGTCATTTAGCTGGTTTGCTGGAGTTTCTACTTGCAAAGTGTCCCCTTGTTTTTTAACAGAAAAGTCAGGTTCGCTTTTGCTAGTTTGTGCCAGTCCAGCAGCCCCAGCAATTGCGGTTCCAGCAAGACCAAGACCCGCAGACCATTTTGCATCTGTGATGTTGGGTGAAACTAAAACAGCAACTCCAATTACGGCTCCAACAGTAGCCATAAATATGGGGGTGATAGCGCGGATAAATTCTGGGGTAAGAGATTTCATAGAAGTTCAATTATAGAGTTGAATTTTATCTGGATTTAAATACCCACTAGCATTTGCAAATTCCAGAATTTTCTCCTATTGTTATTACTTGAATTAATTTCTTGGAGAAGCGATCGCTTTGTATGGTTCGCTCGACAAGAACCGGAGAAATTGATGCGATCGCTGGTCAGACATCTTCATCAAGAGTTCATAAGTACTAATCAGAGATTGCTTTCAGTTAGGACAGTTTCCCTGGCTTGTTCACTTTACTGCAAAGCAGAAAAAGTTCACGCAGGCTAGCACGAATCAAGACTTTTTGTTGGCTGTACTAGCATGAGGTTGAAAATTGCTGAAAAATAAGACAAGTTAGGAAACTCGCACACCATTACTATTAATCAATTGATATGAGTCTTTTTTGTCTAGTTCACGGCGCTTTCCAAGGTACGTGGTGTTGGGATTTGCTCATTCCCTACTTGGAAGCCAAGGGTCACAAAACTGTTGCGATGGATTTGCCAATTGAAAATGCATCTACTACCCTGTCTCAAATGGCGGATGTAGTAATTCAAGCACTGCCAAAAACTGATGATGATATTGTGCTAGTTGGTCACTCAATGGCTGGTACGATAATTCCTCTGGTTGCAGAAGCGGTAAAAGTGCGTCAATTAGTATTTGTGGCTGCGCTGCTCCCGTATCCTGGAGTCAGTACACTCGATCAATTTGCGCATCATCTCGATTCTGATACGCTTAGATCGTTCAATTACCAACCAAAAGACCCCAGTCAACTCGAACAGTTCCACTCTGAGCCTTATATGTATGAACCAGCTTCCGTAGGAAAAGATTATGCAGACGCAGCAGTATTACGGGATTTTTTCTATCATGATTGTCAACCGGATATAGCCCAGTGGGCAATCTCGAAAAGTCGTTCGCAACAATTTATGGGATATATTTTTGAACTGCATCCTTTAAAAGCTTTTCCTACGATTGAACATAAATATATTGTTTGTAGCGATGACCGCATCTTATCTCCTACATGGTCACGCTATGCTGCAAGCCAGCGTTTAGGAGTTGAGGCGATTGAAATAGCTTCTGGGCATTGTCCGCATCTATCTCACCCTGAAGTTTTAGCATCAATATTAACTAATTTTTTGAGTAGTTTTATTTGAGGTAAAAACAGAACTAATTTAACTTGCTCGTCGTCACTCGATTAAAAACATAATGGATATCAATACTTGTCGGTTAAGGCGAAAAGTTAGACCAAATCAAATAATGTTTGCGACACATCAATAATATTCTAGAGGTCACGGCAGTGCCGTACCCCTACAATCTGTCGCATTCTTTTTTCAAATTGGTATTACCTTTTAACATTTTCTCTAAACCAAATTCTGATTGCAAATTACTTAACCGCGTAGTATTGGGATAATTTATTGATGTTGAATTTTAAAACTAGTTTTACTTTATTGTTTTTAGTTTGCTTAGTAGCTACTGCACTGACAGCCTATTTTTTAGGAGGAATTAATCCCGATTTAATTAAGTTGTGGTTGAAAAACTCTGGTATTTGGGCACCTGTGACTTATGTGGTAATTTATGTGGTAGCAACAATATTAGTTCTGCCTTCCACAGCATTAAATTTAACGGGGGGAGCGATTTTTGGCCCTTGGTTAGGAACATTTTGGACAAGTGTAGCTGCCATTTTGGCCGCGATCGCGTCTTTTATCTTTGCGCGGACAATTGGGTATGAAATTGTGTCGCGGCGGCTAGCAGGGCGTTGGCAGGCGATCGATGCAGAAGTACGTCAGGGTGGGGTATTTTATATGTTTGCCATTCGCCTTGTACCGATTATGCCCTATGGATTAGTAAATTTTGCTGCTGGTTTGACATCCGTGAGCTTCAAAGATTACCTGATCGGCACTATTTTGGGAACGGTACCGGGGGTATTACCATTTGTTCTATTGGGTAGTTCCGGCTTAAAAGCAATCCGTACCGGAGAGGTCATGCCCCTGGTTGGTGCTTTAGCATTGCTGGGAATGCTAGTCGCTGGATCTACCTGGTATCGCCGTCATCGTACTTTTCCCTTTCGTCGCAAACGTTAAGTTAATCATGCTACCTAAGTATTCTTTTATCGTACCGATCTACAACGAAGAAGATACCATTGCAGAAATGTATCGCCGGATTTCGATGGTGATGAATCGCATGGATGGTGCGGTAGAGTTGTGTTTGGTGAACGATGGCAGCCGCGATCGCTCTTTACAAATGATCCGGGAATTGCATCAAAAAGATCCGCGTGTGGTTTACTTAAGCCTGGCGCGGAATTTTGGTCATCAAATTGCTGTCACCGCCGGGCTAAATTTTGCCCGCGGACAAGTAGTAGTCATTCTCGATGCTGATTTACAAGATCCACCCGAATTAATTCCCGATATGGTGGAAAAATGGCGACAAGGATATCAAATTGTCTACGCCCAACGCATCCAACGCCGCCAAGAAGGCTGGTTTAAGCGCTTCACCGCCTATGCTTTTTATCGCATTCTCAAAAATCTAGCAGATGTAGATATTCCCACAGACACGGGGGATTTTTGCTTATTAGATCGTAAAGTTGTCGATGTGCTAAATACCATGTCAGAGCGTAATCGCTACATTCGGGGATTACGCGCTTGGGTGGGTTTTAATCAAATAGCTATCAAGTTTGAGCGAGATCCGCGGTTTGCAGGTGATGTTAAATATACATTTCGTAAATCTTTAGCATTGGCAATCAACGGACTGGTTTCTTTTTCTAAAGTACCGCTGCGACTTTCAACTTATATGGGATTTTTAGCAGCAATAGTTTCATTGTTAATGTGCGTGCTGGTTTTGTACTGGCGACTTTTTGTGCCTCATTCCCCTTTAACGGGAATCGCTATTATCATGATGGCTATTTTCTTTTTAGCAGCTGTGCAACTATTTAGTATTGGCATTTTGGGTGAATATGTTGGGCGGATTTATGAAGAAGTTAAACAACGACCCCTATATACCCTAGCGGAAGTAGCAGGTTTTTATGAGGAGTATCAGCATAGTCAAAAACCCATGAGCGTGGTTGAAGAGAAATAGTCGGTAAGTCTTCTGCGCTCTTCGATTAGGTTTAAAATCCTTAGTTATGCCTTCCCAACACAGCATTTTCATAGCAGCTAATCAGAGCGATCACACCGCAGAAAAATTCCAATATCTTTCCCTCCTAATACTACTCCATTAGGTAGAAGCGAAATTATCTACTAATAATTTAAAGTAAACGCATTAAAGTAATACTACTTTTTTATGCGCCTAGAATTTCTCGGTGTGAGATGTTTATAAGTCTCAAATAGTAGGAACTTTAATAGTTAAATAAACTCAGTATTCAGCATATTAATAGTCAAATGTATAGTCAAAATTACAGCGATAATCTTGCGATCGCAAAATCATGGCTGAGTAAAGCAACGCTTTTAACACTGTTTGCAACTGGAATTAGTGCTTGTGCGACCGAACCAAAGCAACCTGATGTTGTTGTTGTTCCTACGCCACAAGCAACGGTTACTGTCACTGCTACACCACAGCCAACCACTACCGTTGTTGTTACCCCTAGTCCACAAGTAACAACTGTTGTGCAGACAGAACCAATCACAGACGTATTAGTCATTACCAACGCTAATAAACAAACACTTGTCAATAGACCAGTACAGTTTAGCAATGTCAGGGTTCAAAGCGTAGTAGGCGATCGCACTTTCTGGGTAGGTTCCAGTAATACTCAACGAGTATTTGTAGTTTTGGCTCCCAAACTCGATGCGGGAAGCGCTGAACAGAAAATTGTTGTCAAACCAGGACAAACTTTAGATTTAGCAGGTGTACTCAAATCAGTACCTAGCGTCAAACAAGCGCAACAGCAATGGAAAGGTTTAACTGCTACTGAAGCTCAAGGATTAAAAAACCAAGTAGTCTACTTAGAAGCAAATCAAATTAGGTTTAAATCCAGCTGATCGGTAGATAATACTATTGGTGTAATTTTCTTATTGAAGATTCCGGTTGTTATCAGCAACGCTCAATAGTATTACTGGTTCACTTAGGTATTCCTATGAAAAAATTGATTAAAGGCCTGCGCGACTTTAAAAGTAGTTATTTTCGTGCTAATGAAGAACTTTTTGAACAACTTTCTCATGGTCAAAAGCCCAGAGTACTATTTATTACTTGTTCCGATTCGCGTATCGATCCCAACCTGATTACTCAAGCCGGTTTGGGCGAATTATTTGTTATTCGCAACGCAGGTAACATTATTCCACCATTTGGCGCTACTAATGGCGGTGAAGGAGCGACGATTGAATATGCTATTCAAGCATTAGATATTCAACAAATAATTGTCTGCGGTCACTCACATTGTGGTGCCATGAAAGGGTTAATGAAATTAGACAGCTTGCGGGTAGAAATGCCGCTTGTACATGACTGGCTTAAATATGCAGAAGCAACCCGACGGTTGGTGAAAGACAACTACAACCACTACGAAGGAGAAGAACTTTTAGAAATAATTATTGCTGAAAATGTACTCACCCAAATCGAAAATCTCCGCACTTATCCGGTGATTCGCTCGAAAATCTACCAAGGAAAACTGAGTATTTATGCTTGGATTTATCAAATTGAAGCAGGAGAGGTTTTGGTATACGATCCACAACAGCACGCCTATGTTTTGCTTCACAATCAGCTTTCTCCATCAGATATAGATGAGACTTTAGTTAGCCCACCTCTAGATAGCAATGTGGAAATTCATGTCAGTAGAACTCCACAACTTCCGTTGCAATTGCCACAGCACAATCCTAATTCTGAACATGAATGGTTTCCAATGACAATACTTTCTCCAGAGCAAATGGAGCGAATTTATCGCGGTTCAAGAACACAGTAAAAATGTAGATACAACACTATAAACTTGTAATTTCTGCGATTTATTCCACAGTTATTCCTGTTTGCATCTCATATTTTATGGGCAACTTTTTAGTGCCAAATTTTTAATTTAAGTAAAGACTCTGGTTTCGATACAAGTATTTATTCAAATCTACAAAATATCTATTTGTATTGGTAGATAAATCCTGCTCGTTTAAAACTTCAATGTTTTCGGAATTTAAGTTGTCCATTTGATGCGGAATATATCTAATCAAATAACCTTGAGAATCTAATATTCTGTGGATTGGATAATCAGCAGCAGATGTTTTTTTGAGATATGTAGGAATAGCTCGAATATAGCTATTATCTACTCCAATTGCTGCAATTATCTGTTTGTATGTTACTACTTTGCCCGACGGTACTTTTACTATAAATTCTAGAAAGCGTTCATATGGTTTTTCAGATAATGCTGGAAATACTTCATTATGAATTTGAAGATTATTCCCAACATGGAGTTTGCCTGAATTGATAATGACGCCTAAAATACCTCTTTTAAATTGAATACTCTTTAAAGAATCAACCAAATGAGCTATGCGCTTACACGGTTCGCAATGAAAGGTTAAACGAATAGCAGCACCACTATCAAAACTTATGAGAGAGCCAGGAGTAAAATTTTCAGATTTTACCCCTGCTATGACAATATTTTCTCTTAATTCGCCAGGTGGAATGGCAAAATCTGTAATATCTTCATGCCTAACAATTAAAACTTGTCTGGGGCTGATTGAGTTAGCATTAATATCTCCTTCTATACCATGACCTACTTTTAGATTAAGTTCCTCAACTTCTCTCATTACTGAACCATGTTTCTGTTTAATAAAAAGATGTCGAATATAACTATTATCGTGAGACATAAAAGAATTAACCTAAAATCAATAAAGTTTAAAGTTAAGTCATGCTTAAAAATGCTAATATACTTGACATTATAGATAAAAATACTTAAAGCTATAGCCTTGCTTTAAAATGCAAGTTAATAAAAGTTAGGCTAAGAATTTTCTTCTTCAAATGTTACTTGCATCTGTAAATAGGGAATTTTAACGAAAGGAAGATATTTTCTCTATTTGATGTTTGATTAATTATGCCAAAGTTCAATATATTGCATTCCAACGGTAAAAAATTGCAACAATCTCGTTGGCCTCTATGGTTGCCTTATCCTACTTGTTGGTTAAAATCACTAATTTTAGCTGTATTTTTACGATTTATTACATATATAGCTGAGATGATTGTAAAAACAGGATATCGTGTTGCCCATTTTGCCAACAGTCTAGAGTTAGTTATTTTATTTACAATAATAACAATTGTTTCTCCAATTCCAATCATTGCATTTACTCATCACTTGTTACATTTGTTTTTAAGTCGTTTTATTTCAGAAGCTCAAGCTCCAGAAATAGGTAATACAAAAGGCTTACTACCAAAATTGATGAGTTGGTGGGAAGGATTATATGGCTGGCTTGTTATCATTTTATCTACATTGATTTCAGCTTTCTTCTGTACTTTGTTATTACCTTTTTTTAAAGATAATTATCTAAAAAATATTGAAGATTATACAAATTTTGACCAAAACATAGTTGTAATATTTGGAATTATTTGGTTGATTCAAGCAGCGTTCATCTATCAGGTTGAATATTTAGTTAGGCATCGGTTCATATCTGTATACTCTAAGGTTAAAGAAGGTTGAAGCTTTACCTAAGAGTGAAGACAAAGATGGGTGCTGCTGCTAGCAGTTCTTTAGCATAATCTAAATTAATTTGTAGTGCAGACACAGACGCCAATTGGTTTGTCACCTCCAAAATACTGAAGGTTTCAACATGAAATCCTTGGGCTTGAGCTAATTGTTTTGTGTGGTTAAGATTTTCAAAATCATTGTCTGTGAATTGTCGTTGAGCTAAACTTCCAATTTTCTGTTCGCTCGCTTTATATCGCGCTTCAATAAACTACTTATTGCTTAACAGTCAAACTCCGAGTAAAAAGCAGCATCATTGGTGTTCGGAACTCGAAGTTTCGACCTCAGAACTGGAAATTTTGAGTTCAAATCTCAACTTAACATTTACTGGGAGTGCAGAATCCTTCTCCTGAAAGAGTTGCCGCCCGGATTAATTCAATGGGAAATTTGGGAGTGCGATCGCTGCAACTGTGGACGTAGATGTGTGATTTGTTTCTCACCCAAAGCATTCTTGTCGTTGCTCTTAACTGATAAGGCAACTCCACTATTATTAATATCTAATAAGCTCATTAAAATCTCTTTTATATTTACATTAAAGTCAATCTAAAATCTTCTATATTAATCAAATCGATATTTGTTGAAACTGCTTTTCCTTCGCATTTCCAAAAACTTTGTCTATTTATACCAATTCAAATAATGTTTGCTACAAATAAATTCTTTGTAGGGGCACGGCACCGACAATCTTTTGGTATATCAAATTATCTTACTGATGCCGTGCCCCTACTCATCTGTCGCATTCTTTTTTCAAACTGGTATTAGTAGTATAAAAATATTTTGATGAGTCTGACTTCTACCAAAGGAATAGAACTATTGTCGTTATGAAAAGGCAGAACGAGAAGAGGTTTTTTAGGAAATTTAGTTTTCGTTATATATTTTGATTTTTATGCTTCTCTACTTAGTATCGGATACAAGAATAAGTAAAAATGCTTGTTTTTTTTAGAAAGAAATAGTGCAAGCGCATAGAAGTAGAGAGAGCTAGAACTATTTATTTCTGCTCCCTCTACTGCGTTATCCTACTGTAATGGGTAAGGTGATGATAAATTCTGTTCCTTGACCTGGTGTAGAGTTAACGTGAATTGAACCGCCATGTTTCTCAGCTATTACTTGATGGCTAATTGACAATCCTAAGCCTGTGCCTTTACCCACAGGTTTGGTAGTAAAAAAAGGATCGAATAAGCGCGATCGCATCTGCTCTGGAATACCAACTCCGTTATCAGCGATGGTAATCTGCACTTGATTTTCTGCTGTTTTGAGAGTGCGAATCCAAATCCGATTTGGGTTGTTAGTAATCTCATGAAAACTGCGACCCCGATTGCTCTGTTCTAAGGCATCGATCGCATTCACAAGCAAATTGATAAATACCTGATTAATTTCTCTAGCGTAACATTCTACTAAAGGTAGCTTGCCATATTGCTTGATAATTTCAATTGCTGGACGTTCAGCCTGTGCTTTGAGTCGATGTTGCAAAATTATTAAAGTATTATCAATACCTTCATGAAGATTCACAGCTTTGTATTCTGATTCATCCAAACGGGAAAAGTTACGTAAAGATAGAACTATTTGCCGAATTCGCTCAGAACCTACTTTCATCGATTTCAAAATACTTTGTAAATCGTCTTTCAAAAAATTAAATTCTAAGTTTTCTATTTCTGTTTGCAGAGATACAGGTGGCTGAGGATAGTGGCCTTGATAGGCATTAAATAACTGCAATAGGTCTTGTGTATATTGATGAATGTAATTTAGATTTCCATGAATAAAGTTAATCGGGTTGTTAATTTCGTGGGCAATTCCTGCTACAAGTTGTCCCAAAGCAGACATTTTTTCACTTTGTACCATCTGTGTTTGGGTGCGATGTAATTCTTTTAAGGTTGTTTGCAGTTGGTCATTTTTTCGGTTTAATTCTTGGGTGCGTTCTTTGACTCTGTCTTCTAATTGTGCGTACAACCGAGCATTTTCTAAGGAGATTGCTGCTTGAGATATCAATAAATGTAAAATTTCTAGGCGATCGCGTGTAAATGCTCCCACCGTCAGCTTATTTTCCAAATATAAAATCCCAATCAGCTTACCTTGGTTAAGAATTGGCGCACAGAGAATACTCTTGGGTGAATGTTGCCGAATATAAGGATCGGCCGCTAGGGTTGGTTCGACTGCTGCATTGTCGATCGCAACTAATGAAAGGGTATTTTTAACCTGATTGATCGGGGTAACGGGTACTGTTGGATTATCTTCAAAAGGTAGCGAACGCAAAACAGTGGTAGATTGTTCGAGTTGGCAAACAGCTTCAATAAACCAGCGATCGCCTTTTGGCATCAACAACGCACATTTATCAGCTCCAGCATTTTTGAGTATGACTTCAAGTAGAGTCGAGAGTAATTTATCCAACTCAATTTCACTCGACAGAGATTGAGAAACTTTGAGAATGCTGGACAAATCTAGGGATTCGGAAATGTTAGCTTTACTAAAGGTAGAAGTTTGGATTGTTTGCGAAGATGTAGAAGTTTTGATTACCGATGATTTGAAAGACTGTGATTGTCTTTGTAATATGGGTGCGAGTAGTTGGGGATAGCGGTTTTCTAAATCCACAACTTTGGCTGTGCTACCCCAGCGAGTATAACAGTAATATGCTTCGGTCATATAAGCTTGGGCGATTTTTTCTTTACCCCAACCGAGATAAAATTTGGCAGCTAGTTCGTTGGCTAATGCTTCTTCGCTGAAAAATTGGTTTTCCTTGGCTCCAGAAATGGCGCGATCGTAGTATTCAATAGCTTCTATTTGATTCGCTAAAACCCGATGGCGTTCGGCTTCAACTAGATCGTATTTATGCTGAAAATTCATCGGTGCAAATTTGGCTCGTAACTTGAGGTCTTCTTGATTGTTATTTACTTTCAATAGCAATTGACTTTTTTGCAGTTCTGTTGCAGTTGAATAAACAGCAAAATGAGATAAAGAATCGTAAAATAAGAAGACTGGTAAAAATAATAATCCTCCACTCCCCTTGAGATATTGTTCTGCTCTAGCTGCACTGTCTGCTGCTGCTGGGATACGATCGAATAAATAGGCGAGGATTAGCTTATTGAGGAAGAATACATGCAATGCTGTCTCATCATTTTCTTTGAGGAAAGCTAATAAGAGTTCTTCTTCATGAAAATATTCTCCCCTTAAAACTTCTGGACTATCCCTATATTCGGTCAAATTAATCATTGTTTGGTTTACGAGTTTAAACCAATTTAAGCTATTTTGATTGCCAAGAAAAATACATTCAATTTTCTTGAGTTCTTGTTGCAAAATAGCTAAGTTTTCTAGACCACTGAAATATTGATAATATATTTGAGCAATTTGGGATAAAAGTACATGAACTAAATCTCCAGCTTCCAATCCAAACTGATAGTTAGCCTTGAATAAGGCTACTGCATCTCGAATGTGCTGCTTGATATAAAGATTAAATCCACCAACTTTAAATGCTGTCATAGAGTAAACAGCTTTTACTTGAAATTTTTCCAAAATTCTCAAAGCAAGCTGGCTAAATTGATAGGCTAATTCTAGTTGATTCAAGCTATTCAATACAATGCCAAAATCTGCATACCCTGGCGCAGACAGAGGTGCATTGCCGTATTTGAGAAATAAATTCACCTGTTCGCAAGCAATGATGGGAAATAGTTGCGGAGCAGCAGTTTTGATGGAAGGCATAAGACTGGCTACGATCCGCAACGTTACTAATGCGTGAGGATCGTTCATTATGGGTAGATGAATTAAATCATCGATTTTCCTGTCTGCTAATTTGAGGAGCGTGTTTTCTACTTGTTGATGAATGTCCTCAGGAGTGGGTGATTCTGGTAATATCACTCCTAATTGTTGAAGAATTTCTCGTCCGATAGCGATCGCTTGCAGAGGTTGATATTGTACCTGATAAGCCTGGAGCTTAATTTCATAAACTTTAATTTTATCCATTAAGTTGGATGTATTTTGCTCAACCACTTGAATCAGAGATTCCATCTGCTCAAAATCGCTGTTGAGGAAGGTAACTTCAGCAGCTTCTTCATATAAGCTAAGACTCAGATCGGCAGCAATTTTCCAACTATTAGTTGTGAGTAAGTTAATTCCATAATGAAAGAAATTTAGTGCAGCACGATAAGCGGTTGCTTCTTTGGCTTTGCGACCAGCTTGTAAATTTAATTGAGCTAATTTTTGACGTTCATCGATCTGGGTAATTAGAGATTGACCGCTATTCAACTGACTGACAATTTCAAAAATTCGTTCTTGTTGCAAATCTTCAGAAGTATTTTGCCACAGCAATCGACCAATTTTGAGATGAGTCGATTGTTTTTGCTCTTCTGGAATTAAAGAGTAAGCCGCTTGTTGGACGCGATCGTGCAAAAACCGATAAATTGGATTACCTGTTGCATCAGCAACTGAACCATTATCAGACTGAATAAAGAACTTATAGATTTCTGTATTGGGAATAATTAAACCTTCTTGTAACGCTTTCCATAACGCGATCGCCGCATTTTCTAGAGATTTTTCAGAGATGATTGCCAAGGTCTGTAAATCGAACTGCGCTCCGATACAAGCTGCCAGTTTGAGTATATCTTGAGTTTCAGCAGGCAATTTTTGTAATTGCTGTGCCATAAACTCTACTACATTATCAGTTAGGGTTAAAGCTCTAACTTCAGCGATATTACATTCCCAATATCGTGCTTCCCAATTAAAAGTAATCTGTCCATCTTCATACAATGCTTTAAGAAATTGTGTAGCAAAAAATGGATTACCTTTAGTTTTATTGTAGACTAATTCTGTTAAGGGTTTAGCTAGAGATAATTCGCAATTTAGTGTATCAGCAACCAACTGATTCATATCCACTAGATTTAATGGTTGCAGTGTGATTGTATTAACTACTGCTCCAGTTTTAACGATATCATCTACAGTGATGATGAAAGGGTGAACTGGCGACACTTCATTATCTCGATACGCACCCAATATCAATAAATGCTTTGTGTCTTGCATCAACAGTTGTAGTAAGTTCAGAGATGCGAAATCTGCCCACTGTAAATCATCCAAAAACATCACTAAAGGATGTTCGGCAGACATAAAAACTTGGGTGAATTTCTGAAATAATAAATTAAATCTATTTTGGGCTGCTGTTCCTGATAGTTCTGAGGCTGGTGGTTGCTCGCCAATGATCTTGACTAATTCAGGAATAACTTCAATAAGTATCTGTCCATTTTCCCCAACAGCCGCTAATATCTTGCTTCTCCAAGCTTGCAGTTGTACGTCAGATTCACAGAGTAATTGCTCGATCAAATTGCGAAAAGCTTGGACAAAAGCAGACAAGGGTATGTTGCGTTGAAATTGATCGTATTTACCTTTAATAAAATAACCGCGTTGCCGTACAATTGGTTTGTGGACTTCATTAACTACGGCAGTTTTACCAATTCCAGAAAAACCCGCAACGAGCATGATTTCGGTTGCACCAAGGCTAACGCTTTCAAATGCTTGTAGGAGAATTTTAACTTCTTTTTCTCGTCCGTAGAGTTTTTCAGAAATCAGGAAGCGATCGCTAATATCTCGCTCGCCAAGTGGATAAGATTCAATCCTACCAGTGGTTTGTAATTGACTCAGGCAAATTTCTAGATCGTATTTTAAGCCCAAAGCACTTTGATAGCGGTTTTCGGCATTTTTCGCCATCAACTTACCGATGATTTGCGATAAAACTAACGGAATATTGGGATTGATTTGATGGATGGGAATAGGAGTTTTGGCTAAGTGACAATGCACTAACTCCATTGAATCATCACCAGCGAAAGGTAATTTTCCGGTCAGGAGTTCGTAAAAGGTGACGCCTAATGAGTAGAAGTCGCTGCGGTAATCAATCCCCCGGTTCATCCGTCCAGTTTGCTCTGGTGAAATATAAGCTAGAGTGCCTTCTAGGGTGTTAGCATTGCGGATTTCTTGAGTTTCTCGTGGAAGTAAAGATGCAATACTAAAGTCAATTAATTTAACTTGTTTGGTTTCAGGATTAATTAATATATTGGCTGGTTTAATATCTTTATGAATTACACCATGACGATAGAGAAGGTTTAAGGTATCGCATAGAGATATCGCAATTTGTAAAAACTCATCTAGAGATGGAATGCGATCGCTGTTGGTGAAATAATTCTTGAGGGAAATTCCCCCAAAGTCTTCCATGACTAATATATAACCATTTTGGAAAGGTTCTAGGTTATAGGTTTCGATGATTCCCGGTTGATGAAGATTTTTGACAAGAGTGTATTGATTGCGAAACTGCACCAGTTCGCTGAAACTAGGATAGGGATTTTTCAGCAGTTTAAGAACTACAGCTTGGCGATCGCTTTCTCGATAACCTCGATAAACCAGGGTTCTAGAGCCATTGTAGAGTTCTTCAGTTATTTGATACCCAGAAATACTCATTTTAGTAGTGCTAACCATGCTGAAATCCTGACTTGGTCTGGATTTAGTGTTCCCAGATCTTTCAAAGTTCTTTACTTTCAGCGAATTGCAAGACTACTTTTCGCTACTTCTCGTTCAACGGTGTCCAGTTACCGGAAGGAACAAACGCAGCCCAGAATCTCGGATGCTGATAATTTTGGCTATTAAGTAACTCTATCTGTGCAGAACGTAAAGCTTCATGCCTACCTTTACCAGCTTTTAAGCTTTGATAATACTTCACCATTAATTCTTTGGTTGCCGCATCATCCACTTGCCATAAACTTAAAATCTGAGTTTGAGCGCCAGCCATTACTAAAGCACGGCGCAAACCATAAACCCCATCGCCAACTTGTACATCACCTCTACCAGTTTCGCAGGCAGAAAGCACGACTAAATTAGTTGAGCGCAAATCCAAACCAGCCACTTCCAAGGCTGTAAGTACGCCATCATCGCTATTTGCTGGGACTTGGTTACGTTTATTAGCACCAGCCAACGCCAAACCAGAACGTAATAAGGGGTTTTCTATTTGTAAAATTTTAGGCGATCGCGTTGCAATTTCTGTCCCCCGCGATGCATTCAGATTTTGTTCGACATCGCTAATAAAAAAACCGTGGGTAGCTAAATGTAAAATACTCGGACTGTGAAGTTTTTTAATTGTCGTTTCCGTCGCATCTTTACCTAGCAACACTTGCGCATTGGGTAAGACAGCTTTGATGGCTGTGGCTTCAGCTTTAGTCGCATCTAAGGGATCGAATACCAGATTCGCCAAGTCCCCAGAACGTAAATTTTGGGAACCACGCACATCAGGTGCTTTAGCGACAGCGACAGCTTGTAGTTGGTTGTTATAGTCTATATCTGCTAACACCAAAGGAGCAGAAGATTTATTCCCGCTGGGGGCAAAGCGTAACAAATCTCGCCCACTGGTAAGGTAAGAAAAAGCATAATTTTGAATTAGGAATTGTCCTTGCTCGTTGGTGAGTGCTTCAAAGGGAATTAATGTTAACTGTCCATCGGGAGAAATTAACAAATGACGCGCATTTTCCAATAAAGGCAGGATTGGTTCTATTAATTGTTTATCTAAACTGCGAGCCAATTTCTTAAATGGTTTTCCTGTGGCTAATGCTGCTTGAAAATTAATTGCCAATTGGTTAATTTCTGCGGCATCTCCTAAATCAATCCACTTTGGTTCGCCAGCAGAGTGCAACACTGCCACAGCATAACGCGGTTTGTCCCATCGTTGCCCGATTACTTTACTTTTGGGATTGTATGGTTGATATTGGACAATTTCGACTAAAGCTGCATCTTGGGGTATTTTCGCTTGAATTGTGGCTAGTTCTACTGATTGAGTTTGCGTGCGAAATTCTGCACTTTTAGTACTTATCGCTGCTTCCAATTGTTGTTTTTCATCATCTAGTTCTTCTAACTGAGATTTAGAGTTGGCAGTTTGTTTTTCGGCTTCAGAAAATACTAAAGAAGATAGTTGCTGTTGTACTTGCAACCACTGAGTAAATAACTTTTGGGTTTTGGGGTTGCTGTCAAGTTGAGCGCGTAGTATTTGGATGCTATCAGCTACAGCATCTAATACAAGTCCTTTGCGGCGTAAGACAGTAGTTAATGCCAACGATGCGGCGGTTGAATTATTTCTCGCTCCATTGAGAGCTAAGGAAATACTCAGATCGGTTGTCCCTGTAAATGTTCTCACATAATTCTGCTTTCTTTGTTCTGAGCCAACAGCAAAAATTAATTTGAGATTGTGTTCTTCAATCTCCAACGCCTGGTGTAAAAAATCGATAGCACGAGCAATATCGCCTCGATTTTGGTAAAGTAATGCTAAATTAGTTAAATTTGTCGCCACAGATGGATGTTCGTTACCCAGTATCTTTTTATAAATAGCTAAAGAGCGCAGAAACAGAGGTTCTGCTTTTTCATAGTTGCCTTGATACTGGTATAGTGCTGCTAAATTATTCAGGCTCAAAGCAACATCAGGATGTGAGTTACCGAGTATCTTTTCTTGGATAGCTAAAGTCCTTTGCAGCAAAGGTTCTGCCTTTTGATAATTTCCTTGATACTGATAAACTAGTGCCAAATTATTGAGAGTAAGAGCGACATTTGGATGTTCGTTACCCAGCGTCTTTTCATAAATTGTTAAAGCATCTTGAAACAGAGTTTCTGCTTGTGGAAATTTTCCTTCTTCCCGGTACAAATTAGCCAAGTTATTCAAACTTAAAGCAACATCAGGATGTTCTTTACCTACTATCTTCTCGTCAATAGCTAAAGAGCGCTGAAATAAAATCTCTGCCTGGTCATAGTTTCCCTGCTCCTGGTAAAGTAGTGCTAAATTATTTAGACTTTGAGCAACATCAGAATGGGAATCGCCTAGCACTTTCTCTCTAATAGCTAGAGAGCGTTGAAATAGAGGTTCGGCTTGTTGATATTTACCCTGTAATTGATAAAGTAGTGCCAAATTATTCAGAGCAAGAGCAACATGGGGATGTTCTTTACCTAGCACTTTCTCGATAATAGCTAAAGAGCGTTGATAAAAAGGTTCAGCTTGTTGATATTTTCCTTGCGCTTGGTAAAGTAGTGCCAAATTATTGAGACTTTGGGCAACATCGGGATGAGCATTACCGAGTATCTTTTCTCTAATAGCTAGAGAGCGTTGATATAGCACTTCTGATTGTTGATAGTTGCCTATTTCTTTGTATAAAAAAGCCAAATTATTCAGGGTACTGGCAAACTCTGGATGTTCTTCACCAAATAGCTTTTTATAGATATCTAGAGAATGTTGATAAAGAACTTCTGCTTGTTGATATTTGGCTTGTGCAGTATATAGCAATCCCAAATTATTTAGGGTATTAGCAACTAGTTGATGTGAGTTACCCAGGACTTTATTATAAATACTCAAAGCGTGTTGATATAGAGGTTCAGCCTGCTGATATTTTCCCTGTAATCGATATACTTCTGCTAAATTATTTAAACTAGTGGCAACATTTGGATGCTCTTTACCCTGTAGTTTCTCATAAATACTCACAGCTTGTTGATACAAGGGTTCTGCTGATTGATATTTTCCTTGCTTTTGGTAGAGATTCGCTAAATTATTTAAGCTGGTGGCGACATCAGGATGTTCATTACCTAATACCTTCGTTCTGATAGCTAAAGAGCGTTGAAACAGAGGTTCTGCTTGTTGATAGTTTCCTAAATATTGGTAAACTAAAGCCAAATTATTCAAGCTAGTGGCGACAATGGGATGTGAATTACCCAGAACTTTTTCTGCGATCGCTAGAGAGCGTTGAAACAAAGGTTCTGCTTGTTGATAATTTCCCTGCTCTCGATATAAGATAGCTAAATTGTTTAAACTTTCGGCTACATCTAGGTGTTGGCTCCCCAGCACTTGCTCTCGAATAGCCAGCGTGCGTTCTGCTAAGGGAATGGCTGAACTGTATTTACCTTCTTGATATAGTTTGTTTGCCTGTTGATTCAGTTGTTCGGCTTCTTGTAAGGCTGCGCGTTGCTCTGCTGAATATGAGTTAGATTGCTGTTGTGCTGTACTTTTGACTGGGATACTTAATAATGAGACTGTAGTAATTGCAGCGATCGCTAACCAAGGTGCGAATAAGCTACTTGCTGCTTGAAGATTACTGTATACTTTTTTCACTTTAAAATTACAGATTAGTAGATTGAGTTATTGCACAATCATGGCTTTACTCAGTAATATTCGCCAAGTATCTGTAAAAAAAGTCAGCAAGAAAGAATCTGCGATGTCTCTGACTGGCTACGCCTACGCAATTATCCAGCCTCATAACTCAAAGCGTCAGCTTCTAAAACCGAGATTGAGACTGTAATTAACTACTTATTATTCAACGGTGTCCAGTTACCAGAAGCAACAAACGCCGCCCAGAACATTGGACGCTGATAATTGGGGTTCTTCAGCAATTCAAGCTGTGCAGAACGTAATGCTTCATGTCTGCCTTGACCCGCTTTCAAGTTCTGGTAATACTTCACCATTAATTCCTTAGTCGCCGCATCATCCACCTGCCACAAACTTAAAATCTGAGTTTGAGAACCAGCAATTACCAAAGCACGGCGCAAACCATAAACACCTTCACCGACTTTCACATCTCCCGTGCCAGTTTCACAAGCCGACAGCACGACTAAATCAGTTGAGTGCAAATCTAATCCGGCTACTTCCAGCGCTGTCAAAACACCATCATCGCTATTTGCTGGGACTTGGTTGCGTTTGTTAGCACCAGCTAAGGCTACTCCCGAACGCAGTAAGGGGTTTTCTACCTGTAAAACCTTTTGTGGAAGTTGTTGCAAATCCTGAGCTAGCGAAGGATTCAAATTTTGTTCAACATCACTGATGAAAAAACCGTGAGTAGCCAAATGCAAAATACTCGGACTGTGAAGTTGTTTGACGGCTGTTTCGGTTGCATCTTTACCTAGCAGCACTTTCGCATCAGGAATGACAGCTTTAATTGCTGTGGCTTCATCTAGAGTCGCGGTTAACGGGCTAAATTCTAAATTTGCTAAGTCGGCGGAACGCAAATTCTGCTCGCCCCTGACAGTGGTTGCTTTAACTGCGGCGACAGCTTGTACAGAGTTGTTATAGTCGATATCTGCAAACACTACCGGAGTCGAAGCTTGATTGACACTTGGCTGAAAGTGCAACAAATCTCTGCCACTGGTGAGATAAGAAAAAGCATAATGCTGAATCAGGAATTGATTTTGCCCATCAATCAGGGCTTCAAAGGGAATTAGTGTTAACTGTCCATCGGGAGAAATCAAGATATGCTGTGCATTTCCTAACAAAGGGCGAATTGGTTCAATAATTTGTTGCTCTAAACTGTGAGCAAGCTTTTTAAATGGTGTTCCTGGTAATAAAGATGCGCGGAATTTCACAGCTAATTTATCAATAGCGGCGGCGGCTCCCAAATCAACCCACTTGGGTTCACCAACAGAGCGTAACACAGCTGCCGCATAATGCGGTTCACCCCATTTTTGCTCGTCTGTCTGGGCTTTGGCATTAAATGGTTGATACTGGGCAATTTCTACTAAAGCTGCATCAGTAGGTATTTTGGCTTGAATTGCTGATAATTCTACTGGTTGGGTTTGGATGCGGAATTCCGCACTTTTAGTACTAATCTCCGCTTCCAATTTATCTTTCTCCGCTTCGAGTTGCTCTAATTGTGTTTTGGAGTTAGCAGTTTGTTTTGCTGGTGGAGAAAATACCAATGCTGAGAGTTGTTGTTGTACTTGTAACCATTGAGCAAATAAATTTTGCGTTTGGGGATTGCTGTCAAGTTTACTACGTAGTATTTGGATACTATCAGCCATTGCATCTAACACCAATCCTTTGCGACGCAGGACAGTAGTTAATGCTAAGGAAGCGGCTGCTGAATTATTGCGAGCTTCTTGCAGCGATAGGGAAACAGTAATATCTGTTGAGCCTTTAAAAGTTCTGACGTAGTTTTGTTTTCTTTGTTCTGAGCCAACAGCAAAAATCAGATTCAAATTGTGTTCTTCAATTTCCAGCTTGCGCCTTGAAAATTCAATAGCACGAGTAAGATCGCCCTGAGCTTGGTATAGTGTAGCCAAGTTACCTAGGTTCATGGCGACATAAGGATGCATATTCCCCAGTACTTTCTTATTGATAGCTAGTGCGCGTTGCAACAAAGGTTCAGCTTGCTGATATTTTCCCTGTTCTTGGTAGAGTCCAGCCAAATTATTCAGGCTGAGGGCGACATTGGGATGTTCCTTACCTAATGTTTTCTCATTGATAGCCAAAGCGCGTTGAAACAGAGGTTCGGCTTGTTGATATTTTCCCTGTGTCTTGTACAGTTGTGCCAAATTATTCAGGTTAGTGGCGACATTGGGATGCTCCTTCCCGAGTACCTTTTCAAAGATAGCCAAAGCGCGTTGCAACAGAGGTAGAGCCTTTTGATAGTTATCCTGAGCTTGGTATAGTGCAGCTAAATTATTTAGGCTCATGGCGACATCAGGATGAAAATTCCCCAGTACTTTCTCATTGATTGCTAGCGATCGTTGCAACAAAGTTTCCGCCTGTTGATAGTTTCCCTGTTCCTGATACAGGTATGCCAAATTACCTAGGCTAAGAGCGACATCGGGATGAACGCTACCCAGTAACTTTTCATTGATAGCCAAAGCACGTTGCAACAGAGGTTCCGCCTGTTGATATTTTCCTTGTGCTTGATACAGTTGTGCCAAATTATTCAGGTTCATGGCAACTTCTCGATGTTCCTTACCGAGTGTCTTCTCATTGATAGCTAAAGCTCGTAGATATAAAGGTTCTGCCTGTTGATATTTTCCCTGTAATTGATAAAGTAATGCCAAATTATTTATGCTACGGGCAACATCGGGATGAACGCTTCCCAGTAATTTTTCATAAATTGCTAAAGAGCGCTGAAACAGAAGTTCGGCTTGTTGATATTTTCCCTCTTGCTGGTATAGTCCAGCCAAATTATTGACGCTACGGGCAACATCAGTATGTTCTTTACCCTGTACTTTCTCATAGATAGCTAGTGCGCGTAGATACAGAGATTCCGCCTGTTGATATTTTCCCTGTGCCTGGTAAATATATGCCAAATTATTCAGACTAAGGGCAACATCGGGATGTTCATTACCCAGTACCTTTTCATTGATAGCCAAAGCGCGTTGCCACAAAGACTCAGCCTGTTGATATTTTCCTTCTTGCTGGTAGAGTGCAGCCAAATTATTCAGGCTAGCGGCGACATTTCGATGTTCCTTACCCAGTACTTTCTCTGCGATCGCCAAAGAGCGCTGGAGCAGAGGTTCAGCTTGTTGATATTTTCCCTCTTGCTGATACAGTTGTGCCAAATTATTTAGTGCGTAGGCAACATTAGGATGTGAGTTACCAAATACCTTCTCATAGATAGCTAAAGAGCGCTGAAACAGAAGTTCGGCTTGTTGATATTTTCCTTGTTGCTGGTACAGATATGCCAAGTTATTTAGGCTATTGGCGACATCAGGATGTGAGTTACCCAGTACTTTCTCTCGAATTGCTAGAGAACGTTGCAACAAAGGTTCGGCTTGTTGATATTTTCCCTGTTCTTGGTAGAGTAGTCCTAAATTATTCAGGCTAGTGGCGACATCGGAATGTTTGTTACCCAGTACTTTCTCCATAATGGCAACAGCGCGTAGATATAAAGGTTCCGCCTGTTGATACTTTCCTTGTTCTTGGTAAACTTGTGCTAAATTATTCAGCGCTAAAGCAACATCTAGATGTGAGTTACCTAGTACTTTCTCATTGATAGCCAAAGCGCGTTGAAGTAAAGGTTCTGCTTGTTGATGTTTTCCCTGAACTCGATACAATTCAGCCAAATTAATTAGGCTAGAGGCAACACTGGGATTTTCCTTACCTAGTACCTTTTCACTGATAGCCAAAGCACGTAGATACAGAGGTTCAGCTTGTTGATATTTTCCCTGTATCACGTACAACACTGCCAGATTATTCAGGTTAGTCGCCACCTCTCGATGTGAGTTACCCCAAACTTTCTCATTGATAGCCAAGGCGCGTTGAAACAGGGGTAGAGCCTGTTGATAGTTTCCCTGTTGTTGATACAATTGTGCTAAATTACTTATACTAATGGCCACCAATGGATGTTCGTTGCCCAGCATTTTCTCTCTAATTGCTAGAGAACGTTGCAACAAAGGCAGAGCCTGCTGATAGTTTCCCTGTGCTTTGTACACTCGTGCCAAATTACCTAAGCTAAGAGCGACATCGGGATGTTCTTTACCCAGTGTTTTCTCATAAATAGCCAAAGCGCGTTGCAACAGGGGTAGAGCCTGTTGATAGTTTCCCTGTTCTCGGTATAATCCTGCTAGATCGTTTAAGGTTTCAGCAACATCAGGATGTGAGTTACCTAGTGCTTTTTCTCGAATAGCCAATGCCCGTTGAAATAAAGGTAAAGCTTGTTGATAATTTGCTCGATCAAAGTACAATCCTGCTAGATCGTTTAAGGTTTCAGCAACATCAGGATGTGAGTTACCTAATGCTTTTTCTCGAATAGCCAGTGCCCGTTGAAATAAAGGTAAAGCTTGTTGATTGTCTTCCTGTGCTTGATACCACAGTGCTAAATTATTTAGCGTCTGGGCAACTAGGGGATGTTCTTTACCCAGTAGTTTTTCCCTAATAGCCAGTGCACGTTGAAATAAAGGTAAAGCTTGTTGATAGTTGGCCTGTTTGCGATGAAGTTTAGCCAAATTATTTAAACTTTCGGCAACCAATTGATCTTCTTTACCTAGTAGCTGCTCTCGAATAGCCAGTGCGCGTTCTGCTAAGGGGATGGCAGTACTATATTTACCTTCAAGGTATAACTTTTCTACCTGTTGATTGAGTTGTTCAGCTTCCTTTAATCCAGCAACTTGCTCTGCTGTTGATGTATTGGGTTGCTGTTGCGCTATACTGGCGACTGGAATACTGATGAGTATCCCTGTAGTCATTGCCACCACTAACGACCAAGGTGCAAAAAAGTTGGCTGCTTTCTGAATAGCACCGGATACTGTTTTCACTGTCAATTTCCAGGTTTATTGGTTTGCCTAATGAATAAATCATGCCGTTATTGTGCTATTTCGCAAAAAAATTGTCAGAAAAAATAGCAGAATTGATGCGGGGAAGGCGACTATTCAACCTCAGAACTCGAAGTTTCGAGTCAAAAGCAGGAAAGTTTCTGTTCTGAACTCGGAGTTTCGACTTCCGAACTCCAAATTTCGAGTTAAAAGCTCGGAGTTTCGACTTCCGAACACCAAGCTTCGAGTAAAAAACTTGGAACTTCGCCTTCCGAACACCAAGCTTCGAGTAAAAAACTTGGAACTTCGCCTTCCGAACTCCAAACTTCGAGTTAAAAGCTCGGAACTTCCCCTTCCAAACACCAAGCTTCGAGTAAAAAACTTGAAACTTCGCCTTCCGAACTCCAAACTTCACTTTCAAAATTACTTGAGTTACACAAGTTCTCAGGTGCGAGATAATTTGTGAAAGACGCAAGGGTGCATTTCATTGGTTAAACAATTACAAATCCCCGAAAATTCTTCATCGATGCAAGCAATTCAGCGAGTGCTAGGAAGCTTGAGCAATTATCGATGGATTTCCTTAGGAGCTTTGTTAAGTCTCTTACTTTTGACAGTTGCGAATGCTGTCACCCCGCAATTATTTCGCTGGGGAATCGATGAAGGTATTGCCCAGCGCAACTTAGAGATTGTACTTTACAGTGCAGGATGGATGGTAATCGCGGCGATCGCTCGCGGTTTGTTTAACTTTGGACAAAGTTATTTGGCAGAAGCGGCTTCTCAAGGCGTTGCTTACGATTTACGCAACAAGATTTTTAGCAAAATTCAAAACCTTAGTTTTAGCTATCACGACCAAGCACAAACCTCTCAACTACTAACCCGTGTCACCAGCGACATTGAGCAAATTCGCACCTTTATTGGCACTAGCTTAATTCAGGTTGTGGGTGCAGTGGTGACATTGGCGAGTATTGCGGTAATTCTGCTGATAATGAATTGGCAATTGGCATTAATTACTCTAACAGTAGTGCCAATTTCAGGATGGTTAATGGCGCGATTCATTACCCGCAACGACAAACTCTTTCGCCAGGTACAAGAACAACTGAGTAACCTGAATGCAGTATTACAAGAGAACTTATTCGGGATTAGGGTAGTCAAAGCTTTCGTGCGGGAGTCTACCGAAAGGTCGCGTTACACGACTCTCAATGATGACCTCGTCATAGCGAATATGAAAACTATTCGCGCCATCCGCAATACCTTCCCCTTTATCTTTTTAATGAGTAATTTGGTGACTCTGGCAGTTTTTGCCTATGGAGGGGCACAGGTAATAGGCGGTAGATTCTCTGTTGGGGAATTGGTAGCGTTTAACTCTTACCTGGCGTTAATACTGCAACCTATTTTGTTGATTGGATTTGCTGCACCTGCGATCGCGCAGGCTGCGGCTTCGGCGGAACGAGTCTATGAAGTGGTGGATGCGACGGTGGAAATTCGCGATCGCCCCGATGCTGTGGAGTTTAATACCTGCGGCGGGAGAGTCACTTTTGAAAATGTCTCGTTTCGTTATCCGGGAGCCACCACAGAAGCTCTAAAGAATGTGTCTTTTGAAACCAAGCCTAACGAATTAATCGCCGTGTTAGGCATGACAGGCTCCGGTAAAAGCACAATTATGAACTTGATTCCCCGCTTTTATGATGTCACCAATGGCGCAATTCGCATTGATGGCAGGGATGTGCGAGATTTTACCCTCAAAAGTCTGAGGGCGCACATCGGCATTGTCTTCCAAGAAACTACCTTATTTTCTGGCACTATTCGCGAGAATATCGCCTACGCCAAACCTGATGCAACTCTAGAACAGGTACTTGAGGCGGCAAAAACTGCTCAAATCCATGATTTTATTGCCAGCCTACCCGATAGTTACGAGACAATAGTCGGCGAACGCGGTATCGGTTTATCTGGAGGACAAAAGCAAAGAATAGCGATCGCCCGCACCTTACTCACCGATTACAGTATTCTGATTTTAGATGACAGTACTTCGGCAGTGGATGCCAAAACTGCGGCGCAAATTCAAGCTGAATTGGATAACTTAATGCGCAAAAAAGCTTGTGTAACTTTTGTTGTTGCCCAACGCATTAGTACGATCAAGAATGCCGATCGCATTTTGTTGGTCGATAAAGGACAATTGGTTGCCCAAGGCACCCATGAAGAATTAATGCAAACTAGCCCACTCTACGGCGCGATTTTAGAATCTCAAGTAAAAGCAAAGGAGAATAAATGAGAGGTTTCGGCCCAGTTGTTGCACCTGAGCAACAAGCAACTCAACAACTCTCCACTTTGCGGCGCTTTTTGCAATACTTGCGACCCTACCGCAAAGAAATCCCCGTTGCCTTGACATTAGTATTAATTGGTGCATCTAGCCAGGCGATCGGGCCTTTTTTACTTGGTTGGTCGATAGATCGCTTCATTGCCAAAGGCAATTTACCAGGTTTAATGCTGCTATTAGGGCTACTGGGAATAATTTACGTGCTTGGTATCTCGGCAACTCGCGGTCAAATTGTTCGCATCGGCTGGATTATGCAGCGCTTGCTGGGACAGCTACGGCAAGATATTTTCACCAAAATTCAGAGTTTGCCACTCAGCTTTTTCGATCGCAGCGAAGCCGGGGATTTAATGAGTCGGCTGCTCAATGATGTCAATACCGTAAATCAAGCTTTTGGTCAGACTGTGGCTCAAATGCTGGGCAACACTTTCAGTTTGGTTGGCATTGTCATTGCCATGCTTGCGATCAACTTACAACTCGGCTTGTTGAGTAACCTAGTTGTCCCAGTCATGATTTTGACCACAAGCTTGTTTGCACGTTGGGCGAGAGCGAGATTTCGCGTCACACGACAGACAATTGGCGAACTTTCTACCAAGTTGGAAGAAGATCTTGGCAGTGTACGAGAAGCACAAGCATTTAATCGCGTCCAGCTGAACATTCAAGAATTCGCCACTCTCAACGCGGCGAATCGCGATGCTAACGTGCAAGCGGTAGCAATTACGGCGGCATTTTTGCCGTCAATTGATTTTCTCAACACTCTAGCAACCGCAGGTGTACTGGCTTATGGTGGATATCTCGCTGTTACAGGAGGCGCGACAGTCGGTGTAGTCACATCATTTCTACTTTATGTGCAGCAATTTTTCCGCCCAATTCAAATTCTCAGCCAGTTTTATACGCAAGCCCAGTCTGCTTTTGCTGGATTGGAACGAATTTTTCTGCTGTTGGACGAACCATCGCAACTCAACGATGCACCTGATGCCATAGAAATGCCCCCAATTTATGGCGAGGTGAGATTTGAGGATGTCAAGTTTGGCTATAATCCAGACCAAATGGTTCTTAAAGGAGTGAATTTAAAAGCTACTCCCGGACAGATGGTTGCATTAGTCGGGCCGACCGGCTCAGGTAAAACGACAATCATTAATCTGATATTGCGTTTTTACGATGTCTCTGATGGTGCGGTAAAAATCGATGATATTGATGTGCGTAGTGTCACTCAAGCTAGTTTGCGGCGTCAGATTGGCATTGTTTTACAAGACAATATTTTATTTAGCGGTACTGTAGCAGAAAACATAGCCTTTGGCTGTCCCCACGCTACCCAAGCCGATATCGAAGCTGCTGCACAGATGGCGAATGTGCATGAGTTCATTACTTCATTACCCCAAGGTTACACAACGCAATTAGGCGAACGAGGTGCGCCTCTCAGTCAAGGACAACGCCAACTGATTAGTATTGCCCGTGCGGTGTTAATTAACCCCCGGCTTCTAATTCTGGATGAAGCTACTAGCAGTATAGATACCCGCACAGAAGCACTCGTACAAGATGCGATCGCTCGCTTATTGCAAGGTCGTACCAGCTTCGTGATTGCTCACCGCCTCAGCACTGTGACTCAGGCAGATCAGGTGTTAGTCATTCAACAAGGTCAAATTATTGAACGGGGAACCCATGCAGAACTAATTAGCCAACAAGGTGTTTACGCAAATCTTTATGCTCTCCAGTTGGGTGCAGCAACTACTTAAGGTTAGTTATGGTGCAGGACTTAGAATTACTTAGTTAAGCCATGTTCGAGAGCATAGCGCACTAACTCGGTGCGCCCATTTGTACCAGTCTTAGCAAACAATCTACTAACGTACTTCTCAACATTGCGAACGCTAGTGTCTAGACGACGGGCAATTTCTTTATTCATTAAACCTTCTGCTACTAGGTCTAAAATACTTTGTTCGCGTGGAGACAAATTAATCTGAATTGGCCTAGGCTTAATTGGCCAAGGCGATTTAGGGAACACGCAAGTCTTGTCTAAGATTTCTTTGAGTTTTTCAATTTCACGGGTAAGATTGGTAGTGCCATTGCCTATTTTATTGTTACTAGCTCGTCGTTCTAGCAGATTTTCGACAATAGCTACCAACTCATCAGGGTTAAAGGGTTTTGGTAAATAGGCATCACAGCCAGCTTTGTAACCAAGGATGCGATCGCAACTCATTCCTCTAGCAGTCAGAAACACTACTGGTAATGACTCAAAACGGGGGTCTTCCCGTAATTGCTTGAGAAATTCCATACCACTTACCTGCGGCATCATAATATCGGAAATTACCAAGTCTGGCACACTTTTTTGCAATAATTGCCATGCATCATTAGCGTTACTCGCTACTTGAACCGTAAAACTACTTTCTTGCAAATAATCTTTAACCGCTTCCCGCACTCCAGGTTCGTCATCTACTAACAACAATTTTGCTGACATCTTTTCTTCCTTACCACTTGCTTGTTGTTTGTGCTGATATATTTACCCTGCCCATATCCTTTTCAGAATTAAGCCGCTAGCATAGAGTTATTTTTCTTGTTGGTTTTAATTTAGCTGAATTTCTTTACATAAAGTTGTTCGGTTATCCACACATAATATTACGGTTTATCTATCTTGACAATATTGCTATTGCGCAATTTGCAAACGAGAGGCACAGTAAAGTATTTTGGTGGCGATCGGATCTGCACCCAACAGAAGAAAAAACCCTAACCAAAGTCGGCTAGGGTTTACTGGTGTTTTTCTTTTCTAGAAGATAACATCGAACCTACTGAATATTATGTCTGCGCGATCGCTGATGATTCGGTGCGTCTTTTAATTAGCGCGGCTTGTTGACAGAATCGCTTAACTGAGTTCCTGTATAATTGGGCAGCCAACCTTCTGCGGTGATGTAATAGCGCACTCCTTTGAAATTTAAAGCAGCAGTAGGACTACACCAATGTTCAACTCCCGCGGGAATAACGAGATAATCTTGAGCCTGAACTAAAAGCTGTATCTGACTACCATCGGGTTTGACAAAGCCATAAATCATCTCTCCTGCCAAAACGTAGATAGGTTCAGCAGCAGTATGAGTGTGATAACGGTTGTAAGTTGCAATTAGCGTCTGGAGATGGGGAGAACCAGGATGCACATTCAGCAAGTCACACCAGAGATAGCCTGTTTCTTGCTGGATAAATTCAAATACACCGTTGTGGAGTTCTAAAATATAGTGCTTCTCAGATTCTGTGACAACGTCTTGCTCGACTAAGTGGGGAAACAGCAGCGATGTACCTGGATCGTAGTGTTTCAGGTGGATGCCCAGAGGAGCCAATTCACGGACTATCTCGCCTAAATCACTCTCAATCGTACCGTCGTCAAGCAATAGAGTAGCCATAACAGAAACACTAACTAACCATTAAGAAAAGTATACTTAATTTTTAATTAATTAGCCATAATGCCGATAGGCAAACCGGAGTTGTTTGTCTAAATTTGCTGACAAATCTAGTTTGCAAAGAAATTTATCGCTAGAGTGATGCTTATGGGTACATAAGACTCTAAACTAGTACGGACGAACTATTATGAGTATGGAATGTCTGACTTAATTTTATTTTGGCATCGCCGCGATTTACGTATTGCTGATAATACAGGACTGGCTGCGGCACGCAAACAAAGCCGTAAAGTAGTGGGAGTATTTTGTCTCGATCCCAATATTCTGGAACAGGATGATATCGCTCCAGTTAGAGTAACTTACATGATTGGCTGTTTGCAAGCACTACAACAGCGATATGCGCAAGCTGGTAGCCAACTGTTAATCCTTCATGCCAATCCCGTACAAGCAATTCCTGCATTAGCAGCGGCTTTGAATGCTAAAGCTGTTTTTTGGAATTGGGATGTAGAACCTTATTCTCAAGAACGCGATCGCACTATAATTGATGCTCTCCAAGAAAAAGGCATTGCATTTCTACAGCAAAACTGGGATCAAATCCTGCACGCACCAGAAGAAATTCGTACAGGTGGTAATGGCCCTTACACTGTTTACACCCCATTCTGGAAAAATTGGAGTAGCAGAACCAAAGCTAAACCAATAGAAACTCTGCACGATGTTGAAGGTTTAACACCTAACGAACAAGAAATTGCCAAACAAACAGGAGCGATCGTATTACCAACAGCCAAAGATTTAGGATTTATTTGGGATGGTGACTTAATTCTTCTCCCAGGAGAAGCCGCAGCCCAAGAACGGCTAGAAGGATTTACCGCCAATGCCATCAATGAATACCAAGAACAACGAAACTTTCCCGCAGTTGATGGTACATCTCAACTGAGTGCAGCTTTAAAATTTGGCGTAATTGGCATTCGCACCGTTTGGCAAGCCACCCTAGAAGCACTAGAAAATAGCCGCAGCGAAGAAACCGCAGCCAGTATCCGCACATGGCAACAGGAACTAGCTTGGCGAGAATTTTATCAACACGCCATGTATCACTTCCCAGAATTAGCTGAAGGTGCTTACCGCGATGCTTTTAAAACCTTTCCTTGGGAAAACAACGAAGAACATTTTCAAGCATGGTGTGAAGGTAGAACAGGCTATCCCATTGTCGATGCCGCCATGCGCCAAATGAATGAAAGCGGTTGGATGCATAACCGTTGCCGTATGATTGTTGCTAGTTTCCTCACCAAAGACTTATTAATTAGTCCGCAAAGAGGAGAAAAATACTTTATGCAGAGATTGATTGATGGCGATCTATCTGCCAATAATGGCGGTTGGCAATGGAGTGCTTCCAGTGGCATGGACCCTAAACCAGTGCGGATTTTTAACCCAGCCAGCCAATCACAAAAATTCGATCCAGATGCCGAATATATTCGCCAATGGTTGCCAGAATTGCGGTCTATAGATACTGAATATTTAGTAACTGGTAAAATCACTCCTTTGGAACGTCGCGCTGTTGGCTATCCCGATCCCATTGTCGATCATAAAAAACAGCAACAGCAGTTTAAGCAGCGTTATCAAGAACAAAAACAGACGGTGGGATAAAGATAAAATCAAGTTTGTAGTTAGAAACCTAGCCCTCAAAACCTTATAAGTAGCTAACCAAAAATATTTACATTCATTGCAAGCGAAGCAATCGTGGGCTGGAATTGCTTTGCTTCACTATAGTTTTAATGATATTGTGTAGTTTAATTACTTAAAAAAGTACTTATCAATTGGAAAAAGGTTGCGAGGGATAGAGATTCCAAAAGCCTAGTCAATAAATCTTTCACAATCTAAAATGGAAAATCCAAAATCAGATGGCTCCAAATTAACAAAATATTCTTACTTACGTAGAGAGATTTTGTAATGAGTAGACACTTATATTAGAGTGGGCATCGCTATTCTTGTCAAGGTTATTAATAAAGCAAAAATATTAAACTACAAATATTTCTCAGTATATATACTCATTGAAAGTATACAGTTTATACTATAGTCTCATATATATTTATTTTGCTTAAAATAGTCGAACGCTAAAATTATGTTAATTCAATTAAATATTATATGTGGCAGACATTCGTAATTGACCAAAGCCATATTAATCAAAAGATTGATATTTTTCAAACTGCATTGCGTGATTGTTCACAGACAGAGCAATTAATAGTTCAAAAGTACATAATACATGGTACTCCTTATGTCTTTAAAGAAGACGAGGGTAAATATTTTGACCTCAAACATGAAATTGCAAGTCATTTTAAAGAGAGGCCCGAATGTGTACTTATGGTTGGTTCAGCCAAATTAGGTTTTAGTATAGCTCCAAGTAAATTATGGAATTCATTTTCTGAAGAATCAGATATAGATATAGCTATTATATCGAGAGAAATTTTTGAAAAATTTTGGTCGGAATTATATGATTTTGATATAGGTTTGATATCTAGGACTGAGAGAGAAGAACAACGATATAAAAAATTTTTAAAATATTTTTTTAAAGGTTGGCTAAGACCAGATTTATTTCCTTTTAAATATTCACGGACAAATGAGTGGTTTGAATATTTTAAATCAATTTCTTATAAATATACACCCCAAAAAATAGCTGGAGCTATTTATTATAATTCTGAGTTATTTGAGAAATATCATATGCAAAACATAAAAAAACTTAGACAGGAGAATATTTAAAATGAGTAAAAATGGGATAGCCACTAATAAAAAAATTTTAGATTTATTCAATATGATGAAAAGTGGAAGCTTAATACTTGCTCCATCTTTTCAAAGAAAGCTTGTCTGGAATGACGCACATAAAGAGAAATTTGTAGAAACAATCTTATTAAAATTGCCGTTTCCTGAGATATATTTGGCTGATGGTGAAATTGATCTTGATACTCAAACATCAAAAACACTTGTAGTTGATGGACAACAAAGATTAAGTACGATATACCAATATGTTACTGCATCACCAGAATTTACTATTAAGAATATAAGTAGATATGAAAATTTATCTACACAGGAAAAAACTGATTTCTTTGATTATACCGTTGTCGTCAGAGATTTAGGAAGAATACCTGAAAGTGAAATTCGTGAAGTTTTTAAAAGAATAAACTCTGTACAATATGCACTAAATGCAATAGAAATTAGCAACTCATTATATGAAGGCGAGTTTATTACAAATGCTAAAGATATTCTAGAAAATAATGCTCTTTTTACAAGTTTAGAGATATTTAGCGAAGGTGAATTTTCTCGCATGAAAGACTTGGAATATGTATTGCTCATCATGTCAACAATAGAAGAAGGAGGTTATTTTACAAGTGATAAAGAAGTAAAGACTTATGTAGAAAAGTATAATAATGAATATCCAAATAAAGATTTAATGTTGCATAATTTTAATGAAGTATCTCAATTAATTCTTGGGTGCGATCTTCCCCCAGATAGTTTGTGGATAAAGAAGTCTAGCTTATTTACTTTAATAGTTGAATTAATAAAAATTAAAAACAAGTATGGTTATTTACCTAAAGAAGAAACTTTAACTCATGATTTAAAGTCTTTAGAAGAACAACTATATAAAAATAAAAAAGAAGATGTATCTCTAAATATGTTCGCTCAATATTATTATTATACACATCAAGGTACTGCTAGCCGAAAAGGACGTAATGTTCGTGGTCAACTTATAAATAGCGTTTTGGAAGCTAGTATGAATGTAAACTAGCGAATGTTGTAAGTTTGAGGGTTATTAATTACTTTCAGCTTCATAAATAAAACAAAATATTTCGAGTTTAAGATTGATGATCAGTCTGATTAGCCGTGGATATATCAAGTCTTGGAAAAGTTTATTCATCACTTTATCAAAAGAATCTCCTATCTTTAGCTTGCCTGGAAGTTGCTTCTAAAAAGTCAGTAAATACCTGAGTGAACTTATGTATTCCCTCGCTTCCTCCAGCAATTAAACCACCTGTCAAAAATGCATCTAAACAGCGAAAAATAATTAATTGAATAGGATTAATGTCCTTAATTACGATTAGTGGCTCAATCGAGCGAATACCTATAGCACTAATTAATAAACCACATAAAAGCGATGTCCATAAAGCGATTATTCTCGTATCAGCTTTATAAGCTAATCGCTGTCGCTCTATTTCATTCAAATTCTTAACTCTAGTATTTAAATCATCAATATATGGTTGTAATTGCTGCAATAAATCTGTAGGATTTTGGCTAGGATTTTGGATGAGTTGCTGTTCTAATGTAGTTCCACCTGATGGATTAACTTTGATAGGGTCTGGTTCTACATAAGGAGTTTGATTTTGTTGTTGCTCTGCAATAAATTTTCGTTTTTCAGCAATTAAAGCACTTTGTTGTTGAATACTAATTTCTAACTGTTCTGTGGTAGGGCCTCGCCAAGTAGTGATTAAAACCTCTAAAGAACGCTCTAATAAAAGTGAAATAAAAAATGGTAATGTAAGTAACTGCATAATATCATCTAGCCCAAAGGGTTTTAACTCCAGAGGACGTTGTGATAACCAAGTAGTTAAAGTTACCAACAAAAAACTAATTATTATTAATAAAATAAATAACGGAGACTCCAGAGAAACTTTGAGCAACATTCCTATAGTCCTGTGTTGTTCCACAATATCTATCACAGAGATAAATGTAGAACAGCAGGAAAAAAATCAGCATTAAAAGGGAGATGAGGAAGATAACGAGACTTAGTGACAATTTTGAAATTTGAATTTCTTAATTTGGTATGGTGGTAAATTGTACGTTCTCACCATCCACTATGACTCAGCTTGGGGCAGCTTTCAGTGAAGGAATAATTGCCTTTGTCGCTACAAATATTGATGACATACTTATCTTACTGTTATTTTTTACCCAAGTAGATACTAACTTTCGACGGCGACATATCATAATTGGTCAGTACCTTGGTTTTTTAGGGATTATTATTGCTAGCTTACCAGGATTTTTTGGCGGTTTGATAGTACCGCGAGAATGGATTGGATTACTGGGAATACTACCTATTGCAATTGGTCTAAAGCAATTACTATCCCGACAACAAGAAACTTTAGAAGTGCAGACAGTATCTACTGATTTTAATCAGACATCATCCAGTAATTTTATCCTGTCTTTTCTGTTGAGTGTTCTGCATCCCCAAACTTATAAAGTAGCAGCTGTAACCATTGCTAATGGTGGCGACAATATTAGTATATATATCCCCTTATTTGCTGGTCATAACCTTACCAGCTTGGGGGTAATTTTAATAGTATTTTTTGTCATGGTCGGAGTTTGGTGTGCGATCGCTTATTACTTAAGCCGTCACCCTGCTATTGCTCCTATTTTAAGTCGCTACGGTCATCATATTGTACCTTTTGTCTTGATTGGCTTAGGGCTGTTCATCATGTATGAAAGAGGTACATTCACCTTACTGCCTTGGTTCAGAGGATAATATTCACTCACATTGATGTAAAAATGCTTGGCATTGCTGAAATAAGGGGATGATTGAGTCTGACACGAACAAGAGGAGACGCGGTGATGATTTTTGATGCAAATTCCAAAATCATCCCGCAATTATGCAACGCCCTAGCCCGCAAACCCAAACGAGACACTGTAGGACTTAAGCGAACATCAAAAAATTCACCGGATCTGGTGAATTAGTCCATTTAAGGTCGTACCGTAACCTTGATGGCTTCCCGGTTATCCATTGCCGCATACCCTCTGGGAACAGCTTCGAGATCGACGGTTAAATCGAGAACAGCAGAGGCATCAAGTTTGCCAGCCACAGTATCGGTTAGTAATTCGGGAATGTAAGCACGGGCGGATGCAACACCGCCTCGTAAGGTGATATTTTGCCGAAATAAGCGGCCCAGATTGAAATTATGTCCGCTGCCGTGAGGTACGCCAACATACCCGATCGCGCCACCAGGACGCGCAATGCCGATCGCTGTTGCCATTGCAGATTCATTACCCACACATTCAAGTACCGACTCTGCACCACCTTGGGTCATTTCTTGCACAGCCGCGATCGCTTCCTCCCCTCGACTACTGACAACATCCGTTGCACCAAAACGTCGTGCAATCTCCAGCCGCGATTCGTGCCTTCCCAAAATAATAATGCGTTCAGCACCGAGGCGTTTGGCGGCAAGCACGCCACACAACCCCACAGCCCCATCACCAACGACTGCAACTGTTCTACCTGGGCGGACTCCTGCTGAGACAGCAGCATGATGTCCGGTAGACATCACATCGGTAAGCGGGAGAATAGCCGTGAGGAGGTCATCATCATTTTCAACTTCCTTGGGAATCACAACTAATGTGCCATCAGCCAAGGGCGAACGGATGGCTTCTGCTTGCCCACCATCGTTTTTACTTCCCCAAAAATTACCTTGTAGGCAAGAGGTTTGGATGCCTTTACGGCAGAACTCACAGGTGCCATCGGAAAAAGCAAAGGGAGCAAGGACGCGATCGCCTTTTTTCAGAGTGCGAACTTCAGAGCCAACCTCTTCTACAATTCCCATTCATTCGTGTCCCGTTCGCCAACCTGGTTGCCACTCTTCCTCACCGCGATAGAACCACAGGTCAGATCCGCAAATGCAGGCGTGAGTAATGCGGACAATGGCATCTGTAGGCTTTTGAATTGTGGAATCGGGAACAGTCTCAACCCGAACATCGCCAGGGGCATAGTAAACGGTTGCTTTCATCGAACAATCTCCTTGTGAAAAACTGATGCTTACTTTGTTTGTCAGTTACGAGTCTGAAACTGGGAATCTAGAACTTGAAATGGGTTCGCATTTGCTGAAATCTCTTAAGGGATAACCCAGACTTTGAATTATTTTTTACCGTTCAGCGACCTGTCATTTGTTCCAGCTTTTCGGGGTATCTAGCGCCTTGTACCGTAATCTTGGAGGCCGCATCATCGATGTCACGCAGATCGCTGGGCGTGAGTTCAATGGAGACTGCACCAATGTTTTCGTCTAAACGATGCAGCTTTGTAGTGCCAGGAATCGGCACGATCCACGGCTTCTGCGCCAGCAGCCAAGCAAGTGCAATCTGAGCAGGTGTTGCTTGCTTTTGTTGTGCGATCGCGCCAAGAAGATTAATCAAAGCTTGATTCGCCTTGAGCGCCTCCGGCGTGAAGCGAGGCAAGGTGCTACGGAAGTCGGAACTGTCGAAAGTGGCGTTTTCATCAATTTTGCCAGTCAGAAAGCCCTTACCCAGCGGGCTGTAAGGGACAAAGCCGATTCCGAGTTCCTCAAGGGTTGGTATCACTTCCGCTTCCGGCTTTCTCCACCATAGCGAGTATTCGCTTTGAAGTGCTGTCACAGGCTGGACTGCGTGCGCGCGACGAATCGTTTGCACTCCTGCTTCCGAAAGTCCAAAGTGCTTTACCTTACCTTCGTGAATCAGTTCCTTTACTGCTCCTGCCACGTCTTCAATTGGCACGTCCGGGTCAACCCGGTGCTGATAGAGCAGGTCGATCGCCTCCACTTTGAGCCGCTTGAGTGAACCCTCCACAGCTTCCTTAATATGCTCTGGTCGGCTATTCAATCCAGGCGAACCCTTCATACCGCGAGGATCGGAATTAGGACTGATGTCAAACCCAAATTTGGTGGCGATAATTACTTGGTCGCGGAAAGGAGCGAGGGCTTCACCCACAAGTTCTTCATTCAAGTATGGGCCGTAAACCTCGGCAGTATCAAAGAATGTAACGCCGCGATCGACAGTACTATGGAGAAGAGCAGTCATCTCCTGCTTGTCTTTGGGCGGGCCATAAGAAAAGCTCATTCCCATACAGCCCAGCCCAATAGCTGAAACTTCTAAATTGCTGTTTCCCAGTTTTCGTTTTTGCATTGTTTGAACTCCTGTGTTTGCGTTAAGAGTTGCAGCCTTCACGTCCTCTAACTACGTCACGTCGCACTATCCTTACCAAGGCTGCGTGGTTGGGCCAATCGTAAATTCGTTCACGTTTGTGTCTTCTGGCTGGTCAATCGCAAATGCCACAACATTGGCGACTCGATCTGGTGAGATGCCATATTGCTTATACAACGCTGTCATTTTTTCAGCCGAATTTTGGTCAGTAATCTGACTTAACAACTCAGTGTTAATTGCAGCAGGATAAATTGTTGCAGTCCGAATGTTAGTTCCCTCTTGAGCAGACTCTATGCGGAGAACTTCCATGAAATCGCGTACAAACCATTTCGTCCCACCATAGATCGCACCACCTGGATAAGCTTTTAATCCAGCAAACGACGAAGTTGCGATAACGTGTCCAGACTTTTGGCTAATAAACGTTGGCAATACAGCAGCAATACCATTTAATACACCCTTGATATTGATATCAACCATTTGATGCCATTCATCAGTTTTCAATGCAGAAAGTGGAGAAGTGGGCATGATGCCAGCGTTCAAGAAAATAACATCGACTCCTCCAAATGTTTCCTTGGCAAGCTTGACGATCTCAGCGTTATCAGATGGGTTAACCACATCCATCACTTGATAGATGGCTTGTCCGCCAGCGCTTTTAATTGCATCAACCAGTTGTCTCAATTGTTGCTCGCGCCGCGCACCTAATACGACTTTAGCGCCTTTGCTGGCAAGCAATTTCGCAGTTGCTTCGCCAATCCCTGATGATGCACCAGTAATAATTACAACTTTGTCTTTAATCATCTTATTCCTCAATTACTTCCTTTCAACAAGCTCAACTGTTACGTTCACAGAGCCAGGAAGGTTAAATGCCTCGATGCCACCATCTATTTTTCCGAGGATAACGAGTCCGTTGGCGTATCCAGAATCTCTATAAAACATCGCCAAATTCCCCCAAGGAGCGTAATAAGCAATATCTCCAACAGCAGGATCGCTGCCTGGGGGTGCATCTTCTATAGATAATTTTTTTGGCAGATAACTGATTTTTTCGGTTTTCGCGTAATCTTTTAACGTCAGTGTTAATGGCAGCAGGGCAATAAAATCCTGAGTGGTTTTGCTGTCGATCAAAGTAGCTGTAACGACTTTGTCTTTGACCTTGATGTTTATCTTCATATTGTCTGCCTGCTTGGTTGATATTTCAGTCGGCATCTTCAACGAGGCACTGCTAGTCATACTGTTGTCGGCACGGCAGGCTGAGTAACTCAGGGACATCACTAGGGCAAGAACCAAAATCAGCATTTTCTGTTGGTAATTTTTCCCCTTGATGGCAAACCATCTCAAAAGCACTAATAATTTTCTCCATACTGCTCGTCGCTGACCTTTTCTAGCCAGTCCACAGGCTTACCATCAAGCCATTCTTGAATAGCGATGTGCGTCATGGCTGTGGTTGGCGTGGCACCATGCCAATGCTTCTCACCTGGCTCAAACCAGATCGTGTCTCCTGGACGAATTTCTTCAATAGGGCTGCCCCAGCGTTGTGCAAGACCGCAGCCAGCCGTTACGATTAGAGTTTGTCCTAACGGGTGGGTGTGCCATGCTGTCCTAGCGCCTGGCTCGAAGGTGACACTGGCACCAGATGTGCGTGCTGGATCGTGCGCCTCGAACAGGGGGTCAATGCGGACAGTGCCGGTAAAATACTCGGCAGGCCCTTTGGCGGAAGGCTGTGAGCCACTTCTTTTGATATCCATTTGCTTAATTCCTTCACTTGATGCCATTTGGGTTGCTAGCCCAATCGTAGAGATTGAGCACTTATGCTTGCTCTATCTGTAGGGATGGATTGTTTTAAGAAACCAGGTTAGCCTTGACAGCATTTTGGTTGTCAGTAGGCGAGTCTCTTGCCAATCAAAACTGAGTTTTATCTTGAATAAAAATCTAGAATGCTTACAAGAAGTCGGAATCGTTTTTCATTGCTTTAGCTTCATTGTAAGAACCCTCAAAGGCAAGCGATAAAACAATCGTCTAAAATCGTTGTACAATCCTGCAAACTTAGAAATGAAAGCTGCCAAAACTAGAGAAAAGTCCGATCTAGATTTAATTAACAATCAGCAGGCAAAGCGCGAGGCAGATAGAGCGCAAGCCAACAGAGAAGAACTGACTCTTGCTATTGCACAGGCCATTCCTAAAGATGGAACGATTGAGCCACTCAAAGGATTACACTTCAAACGCTCCTCTTCGCCTGGAGAATGCGCTCATGGTCTCTCTGTCCCTGCTTTTTGTGTAATTGCCCAAGGCAGTAAAGAAGTGCTTCTGGGGAGCGATCGCTATCTGTACGACCCGATGCATTATCTGCTGGCGACTGTCGAACTACCGATTGTCAGCCAAATTTTGGATGCGTCAAAAGAAAAACCGCACCTGAGCCTTCGCCTCGATCTCGACCCCACACTCGTTGGTTCAGTCATGGTTGAGGCAGGGTATGCTTCATCTCGTAGTCGTGCTGATGTGAAAGCAATTGATGTAAGTCCTTTGGATGCAAATCTGTTGGATGCTGTGGTGCGGCTCGTCAGGCTTCTAGATTCCCCTACTGAAGCTCATGTTCTTGCACCATTGATTAAGCGGGAAATCATTTATCGGCTCCTGATGGGAGAACAAGGTAACAGGCTCCGTCATATTGCCGTTCTGGGTGGCTACACCCACCACATCGCTAGAGCCGTCGAGCGACTGCGTCAAGACTTTAAGGAACCGCTGCGGATTGAAAGCATCGCCAGAGAGATGGGAATGAGTGTTTCGGGCTTTCACCATCACTTCAAGTCCGTCACCGCCATGAGTCCTTTGCAGTTTCAGAAGCAACTGCGGCTCCAAGAGGCTCGTCGGCTGATGCTAGGGGAAAACCTTGATGCTACCAGTGCTGCTTACCAAGTGGGGTATGAGGATGCTTCCCATTTCAACCGGGAGTACAAGCGGTTGTTTGGTGCCCCACCGATGCGCGATGTGGCACGGCTGCGAGAAACTGCTAGGGAGACGGCTAATTCAATATAATCTCCTTAAAATGCCCTAATCATGCCATAAATCGTTTCCACGCAAACATCCTTGAATGCGGGCACTTCAGGTTGATCGAGAACCAACCGCACCGTTTAAAACCAATTATTATCCATAGTTATCTCTCAAATTCAGTCCTTAATTAGAGGACTTACGCGAAATTAATATTTATTGTGGGATTGCACTAATAAATTATAGAAACTGTGAAACAAGCGACTAATGAGCGCCGTTCGCCGCTGAGTTTTCTCAAAAACGTTCTGATTACCCATTGGCGTTCTTTATTAATCCTCCTAATAGGAGTCTATTTACCTTTTCAGTTTTTTGAAATTTTAGCAGTCAAGGTATGGCAGAATGCGGCTGGCTTTCCTTGGGATGTGCCGATTCTGTTATCCATCCACTCTCAAGCACGATCGCAATTAGATGTATTAGCGGTCATCTTGACGAAGTTTGGCTCCTTTTGGACAGCCTTACCGATTTTGAGTGCGATCGCCTTCATATTATGGCAAAGACGGTGGTGGCGATCGCTCGCTTATTTGCTCACCACTGCATTGGGAAGTGCAATTATCAACCGCACGGCTAAGGAACTCATGCATCGAGTACGTCCGCAACTGTGGGTATCTGGCGCGCCTGAGTTTGATTATGCATTTCCCAGCGGTCATGCAATGACAAGTATGACGCTAATTATAGTCCTGCTGATTTTGAGCAGAGGTTATCCTTGGCGCTGGTTGGTTCTTGTTTTCGGTAGTTTCTATGTCGTGGCTATTGCTTGGACAAGACTGTATTTGGGAGTTCACTTCCCTAGCGATATTCTCGCAGGTTGGATGGTTGCGATCGCCTGGGCCATTGGAGTGAGTCTAATTATCAAACCCCATTTGAATCTAGCCAACCCCATAATTGCTGATGCAACCGTGGATGAAACTTCTCTACTGCCAGAA
Organism: Calothrix sp. NIES-2098; assembly: GCF_963875125.1. Classification (NCBI taxonomy): domain Bacteria; kingdom Bacillati; phylum Cyanobacteriota; class Cyanophyceae; order Nostocales; family Calotrichaceae; genus Calothrix; species Calothrix sp. NIES-2098. The sequence continues at coordinate 3,380,437 of NZ_CAWNKJ010000001.1, read as the reverse complement.
GAAAAACAGGTTTTAGCAAACGATTAAACTCATTCTAGACAAAGGAGAAGGCAGTGCAAGGGTTTTGGGAGTATCCCTCTTGTTTAATCATTTGCAGGTTTTCATTTTGTATCTCTAATTTTTATAAATTGCAGGTTATGTTTATCTAAAAAAATGTCAATCTTGTAACAAAAATAACTTTTAGCTGTTCTGAATTTTTTTCTACAATACCTCAGTATTTTTCAGAATAGCTATTAATTTTTAACCTCCTACTTTAATTTTCACTTGGCAAGATTAGCCTAATAATTGGGTTTTATACTTTTTAGTTTTAAGTAGATATTATGCTGGCTAGCAGCTTAAGCCTTACGTGAATGCGATCCCATCATTTAATTAAATTCAATTTCCCCAATTCCTATAATCTTATCGGGTATTATTTTTATCTTTATATTTAAGGTAGAAATTATCGAATTATTTGTTAAAAACAAAATACGCTATCTTGATAAAGTTAATGTAAATCAATAAACTTTAGACAAAGTTTAAAAATTATATTTTTCTCATACTTGATTGAAGAAAATACATAGGGTAGTATTACCTCTATCGTGAGAAATACAACCACTGATAGAGGTTGTTTATTTGAGATATATATCGAAGTCTATGCTCAAATTTTGGGGATAGATAAATAGGATTATTGTGCTTTAAAACAATATCATAAACCCTCATAATCCCCTCGATATATGTACTATTCCCTCGCAAAAGCAGCAAAATGAAAAAGGAAATTTCATCGCAGCATAGTATTCATGGCTTAAAGCCAGATTGTCTTTCCTTCACAGAAGTGCTAGCTCAATCTTTTGCTGTAATTGCCCCTACAACAATACCAGCATCTAACATTGGCTTAATAGTTGCGCTGTCAGGGAATGGAACTTGGCTAAGTTTTTTAATAGGGCTAATAGGGCTATTATTTGTCAGCATTAATATCAACCAATTTGCTAGTCGTTCCGCCTCTCCTGGTTCGCTATATTCCTATATCGCTAAAGGACTCGGCCCAATGGCTGGTGTAATTTGTGGCTGGAGTTTGGTCTTAGCTTATTTATTGACTGGGATGTCGGTACTCTGCGGTTTTGCCAACTTCAGTGGAATGTTCTTTGATCGTTTAGGTATCCATCCTTCTAGTATTACGTTATTAGCAATTGGTGCGGGAATTTCTTGGTATGCAGCTTATAAAGATATCCAAATTTCCGCAGTAGCGATGCTATTGATGGAGGGGATATCTATTTTATTAATTGCTATATTGTGCATGATTATTTGGGCACACAAAGGTTTTGCACTGGATATTTCTCAATTGACTTTATCTGGTGCAACACCAGGTAGCGTGGCGACAGGACTTGTTTTAGTTATGTTTGCTTTCTCAGGTTTTGAAAGTGCAACATCTCTGGGTGATGAAGCAAAAAATCCCTTGCGAACCATTCCGAAAGCTGTCAAAGGTAGCGTTATTCTGGCAGGTCTTTTTTACATTGCAACTACCTATATAGAAGTCTTAGGATTTAACGGTACGGGAGTTTCGATTGCTAAAACTGAAGAACCACTGGGTTTTTTATCACAGCAAGCCGGAGTTGGCTTTTTAGGAGAATTAGTTGCTTTAGGTGCTTTACTTAGCTTCTTTGCTTGCATCCTTGGCAGTATAAATCCTGCTGCTAGAGTATTCTTTTTGATGGCGCGTCATGGTCTGTTTCATTCCTCTTTAGGTACAGCGCATTCATCCAATAAAACACCTCATGTTGCAGTCACAATGTGTTCTTTAATTACATTTATTGTGCCTGCTGTCATGTCTGTTTTTCATATCAAATTGTTCGAGAGTATGGGTTATTTGGGTGCAATTTGTAGCTATGGATTTTTAACAGTGTACATTCTGATATCCATTGCTGCACCAGTTTACCTATACAACATTAGACAACTTCGTTGGCGAGATATAGTGTTTTCAGTTTTGGGAGTTGGATTCATGATTATTCCAGTTCTAGGAAGTATTGGTATTCCTGGTAGTACGCTTTTCCCAGTACCCGAAGCTCCTTACGATCTATTTCCCTACCTATTCTTGTTCTACCTAGTTGTCACCTGTGGATGGTTCAACATTAAAAGGTTGCGTTCTCCCCATCTGATTGTGGGTATGCGCCAAGAAGTTGAAAAGATTCACGCCAGATTTAACGATCGAAAAATTCCTTAATTTTTGTTGCCTTTCTCGAATTTCTTAAATCTAAAATCCAAAATTGATATGAGTGGTTTAGTCACTGCAATTAGCACGGGAATCACAGCTTTTAGCGCCACCAACATTGATGATATGGTGCTGCTGACGTTGTTTTTCTCACAAGTAAATAATACGTTTCGGCGTTGGCATATTATTGCTGGTCAATACTTAGGTTTTACAGCACTAATTGTCGCTAGTCTTCCCGGTTTCTTTGGCGGTTTGGTGATACCGCGTCCTTGGATTGGTCTATTTGGGATAGTGCCAATAGTCATAGGAATTCGTGCTTTACTCAAACATGAAGAAGATGCTGCGGATGGAGATGAGATAGAAATCAAGCAATCTCACCACTCACTTTTAACCAAATTTCTCAACATCCAAACTTATAGTGTAGCTGCGGTGACATTTGCCAATGGTACTGATAACATCAGCATTTATGTTCCTTTATTTGCCAGTAGTACTGGGGAAAGCTTGCTGGTAATTTTAACAGTATTCTTTCTACTAGTTGGATGCTTGTGCTACGCAGCTTATAGATTAACTCATAATAGAGCGATCGCAGAACTTATGGCTCGCTATGGTCATCATATTATGCCTTTTGTTTTGATGGGATTAGGAGCTTTTATTTTATTAGAAAGTGGAGTGTTAACTCTAGCAAATATATTGGATGGTGAATTATTACCTGACTTGTAAATCTAAGCTACAAAAATTATCGGCTGGGGTTGGAAGTATCAAAAAAATGAAATGTTATCTAAGCATCATATTTAGCTTTCATCCGCCTGCCAAAGAGTAATTAATTATTTATCATCTATATTAAAAATCTCATCATCCAATATATATCTAATAAAGAGGTATGAAATTTGAATATTCTGGAATTTTCTTTACTAGTTTGGATTGGTTCATTTACAGCTGGCTTTCTAGGCGCATTAACTGGTTTAGGAGGTGGAGTGGTAATTGTTCCCTTATTAACTTCAGTATTTGGTGTTGATATTCGCTATGCTGTTGGAGCCTCACTAGTATCTGTAATTGCAACTTCCTTAGGTGCGGCGTCTACTTATATTAAAAAAGGCTACGCAAATTTAAGATTGGGAATGTTTTTAGAAGTAGCCACAACGATAGGTGCTATAGTTGGCGCTTTACTCGCAACTTTTGTCTCTGTGAAAGCACTAACTATCGTGCTGGCGATCGTCCTGATTTATTCAGCATATCTTTCTCAAAGACCCAGAGTAGAAAATATTGAAGATGAACCAGCCGATCCCATAGCTAACTATCTCAAACTCAATGGTACTTATCCCACTGCTGATGGCGTGATGTCTTATCAAGTTCATGCTGTGCCAGCAGGATTTAGTGTCATGGTAGTAGCAGGCGTGCTTTCGGGTTTGCTTGGTATTGGTTCGGGGGGATTTAAAGTATTAGCAATGGATCAAGCCATGCGTTTACCCTTCAAAGTTTCTACTACCACTAGCAATTTTATGATTGGTGTGACAGCCGCTGCATCAGCTGGAGTGTACCTCGCAAGAGGTTACATCGATCCGGGTTTGTCAATGCCGGTAATGTTGGGAGTACTACCTGGCGCTTTTTTGGGTGCAAGAGTTCTGTTAGGAACTAAAACGCAAACTTTGAGAATAATCTTTAGTCTTGTGCTGGTAATAATGGCTTTGAAGATGGTCTACAACAGTTTAATTGGAGGACTGTAAAATGTATAAATTTAATTCGGGTTTGCAGTCACTCTCATCAACACAATCTGATACTGAAGTATTAGCAATAGCTCTACAGCAAAAAAATGTAGATTGTGATATAGAAGAATTCCCAGAAACTTTGTCTAATAGTTGTGAGATTGAGGAGCAAAATAATTTAGCAAAAAGCTTAAGCGATCGGCAACTAGAAACTCTACTGAGCAACCTCCTAAAATATGGAGTTTTACTTGCTAGTACGGTGGTATTAATCGGAGGAATACTCTACTTAATCCGCCACGGTTCTGAGCCTGTCACCTATCATTTTTTTCAAGGAGAACCTTCAGAATTTCGCTCACCATCAGGTGTAATCAGTGCAGTTTTATCAGGTAGCCGACGTGGCATTATTCAACTAGGATTGCTATTATTAATAGCTACACCTGTTTTGCGTGTAGTAATTTCTTTGTTGGCTTTTATCTGGAGAAGAGAATTTATTTACGTTATCGTAACTTTGTTAGTATTAGCCAGTTTAACTTATAGCCTTGTGGGAGCTTACTACTAATTGCGGTGAGATATAAAAAATTGTGATTATACCCAAAATTCAGAATTTTCTTTACTCACGAGCCGGATAGAAAATCATTAACAAATCCCATACTTTGTTGAATTAAATTTGTCAGATAGGTTCTTAATAGCTCTAGAGTTTCAACAGAACTAGTTCCGCCAAAAAGAGCAACCGCTAAACTTATTAAACCTATCAATAAAGCTAAAGTTCTGCCAAAACAACCTGGATTAATCTCCACAAATCCTAGTTTGGTTTGTCCTAAAACCGCAATCACAAGGAAAACTATTCCTGCAATAAAAAAGCCATTAGTTGAAGGGAAGCTGGTCATAGTCTTTTAAATATTCACAACTTTGATTATAGCGGCTATAAAATCTTTCAACCAATTATAATTTCTAGTTTTGAGAACTAACTTTTAGTTAATCTTTCTGTCTACCAAACTCATCAACTGCTTATCTAATTCGATGAGATAATCTCTACCGTAGGCACCATTCTCTAAACCTGTCACAAGATGTGTAGGGATGTCCTGTTCAATTTCTTCACTACACGAACCAGCAGCTAAAGCAATTGTCGCTACTGTATCGACATCTCCGGTAAAAGCTATACAGTCTTGTAACAGTTCGCTCATACTGTCATTTCGGATTAGCGCTGTAATTGCAGCTCTAACACTCATCCATCCTTTAGACTTAACTTTACCTTCCCAAGGCTTAGACCATTCTCCAGACAGTACATAGCCTTCAAGAAACTGTCCTAATTTGCGCTTTGGCCCTAATCGATAAATAAAATAATGCGTCATCAAGGCTGCTGCAACGGCGGCGTTAATGCCATCGGGTGTATTGTGGGTAATAGCTGCTTGAATTGTTGCAGCCTCTATTACCTTTTCGGGTGTGGAGAAAATGCCAATTGGCCCCGCACGCATTGCAGCACCGCTTTTGTCACTGTCTGGGCGAATTTTTGCTAAAAACTCTGACCCATCTTGAATATTTAAGAGAAAATCGTAGAAGCCACCAGCGTAACCTTCTCTGCGATCGCGTTTAAAGCAGGTAACGAAACTCTCAGCTAAAACTTGCGGCGTCCAAGGTGCTTGCGACACAATTACTTCCGCAATGGCAATGCTCATTTGTGTGTCGTCTGTATAGCAACCTGGATTGAGTCGATGACGGGGATGTTTAACGTATCGACTCAAATCGTTATAGACGCTCATTTCGTTAGCGTATTCAAAGCCTGCACCGTAGGCATCGCCAATTGCTAATTCTATGAGCATCTGGATTTTAAACTAAGAAAGGACGAGCCAATAAAAAGCTAGAAATCGTCTTCGCATCTACTGGTTCGCCATCGATAAAAGCTTTCTCCAGTTCGTCAGGAGTGTAGTAGAGGATTTCAATATCTTCATCATCTTCTTTAGCTGGTGGTGTCTCTAACTTTTCTAAATCTCGCGCCAGAAAAGCATAGAGAATTTCATCCGAATAACCAGGAGCTAGAAAAAACTCTCCTAATTTATCCCATTTTTGGGCACGATAACCAGTTTCTTCTTGAATTTCCCGCTGCACGGTTTCTAAGGGATCTTCATTGGGTTCTACTGTACCCGCCGGAAATTCGATAATTCTGCCTTGAATAGCAAAACGGTACTGGCGCAGTAATATCAGCTTACCCTCTGCTGTTACGGGCACAGCTAAAGCACCGCCTGGATGACGAATACATTCCCATTCTCCCTCCGCTTTGTTAGGTAAACGCAAGCGATTCACTTCAAAATTAAACTTGCGCCCTTTATAGAACAAGCGTTGTCTCAGCAGCTGTGGTAATTCTCTACCTAGTGGCATAGTAAAATTGTGTTGTCTCTGGATACACAGGCAAGCACTGAAGCTGTCTGCGTTTATGGGTGGTAATTTTAACTGTCCATCAATAAATGTACATCAGAACAGTTTACCTCTTTAACCAAATCTTTAATAACACATCCAGAAATCGGTTCTACCCAATCTGGGGCAATTTCTGCCAAGGGAACCAAGACAAAAGCCCTCTCTCGCATTCGGGGATGGGGAATTTGCAGGGTTGGGGTATCGATAATTAAGTCATCATATAACAGCAAATCTAAATCTAGGGTGCGGGGCCCCCAACGCTCTTGACGAACGCGCCCAAATTTTTGTTCGATCGCTAATAAATTTTCTAATAACAGCTGCGGTAGCATGAAGGTTTTGACGATGACGCAGCAATTTAAATAATCTGGTTGTGGCGGGCCGACAGCTTTCGTTTGATAAAAGTGGGATTGGGCTTCGAGAAAAATATCTGGAGTTATAGCTAAAGTTGCGATCGCTGCTGGCAAAATTTCTCGCGAATCACCGATATTACTACCAAGAGCGATCGCGGCACTCACACCTTTAGCGATCGCGCCAGTTGCGGACATACTGCTAATCCTTGTTTCTATGCCTATATCTTGGGGCATATTTCTTATTGCCGATCGCAGTATTTTTGCTGCGAAGAATTAATTAAAATTCTGTATTAATATTTACGGGATCAAACTTAAAGAATTCCAAAAAATCATTGTTTGTTACTTAATTCTCTGGTTTATTTATGGGATATTATACTAACACAAAGGTGGTATGCTAACCCCGATACTGCTGGTGGTTAGGTAACAATTACATTTGAGCGAGGAACTAATGTGGGGAAACTAACCTCCTGGTTCAAGCAAGGATCGAGCGATTTAAGTGCATCTGACAAGGAGAAACCGCGATTGTCGCCTGGTAATCATCTCGAAAACGAGGAATCCATAAATGAAAACTTACCACCAACAAAGCCGAGTAAGGGAAAGCAAGTACTAAACCAGATGCAATATGTTTCATCTGGAATAATTGCCAAACTATCCAGCCGCGATAAACCGTTTTATCGTCGCCTTTGGTTCTGGGCAGGCTTGAGTGTAGGTGGGGGAATTATTGCCTTTAACTACGGTATTGGCACAATAGACCGCACATTGCCAGATAAATCGGAGTTAAACGCCGTAGTCCGAGAGCAAACATTAACGATTAAAGCGGCTGACGGTACTATCTTACAACAGCAAGGAGAAGCGGCAAGAGAACAGCTCAATCTAGAGCAAATGCCAGATAGGTTGAAAAAAGCTTTCATCGCCTCAGAAGATAGAAGATTTCAGCAACACAATGGAGTCGATGCGCAAGGGATAGTTAGAGCCGTTTGGAGTAACTTGCGATCGCAAGATGTTGTCGAAGGTGGTAGCACCATTACCCAACAGTTAGCGCGGATTCTCTTCCTCAAACAAGAAAAGACAATCTGGCGCAAGCTCAAAGAAGTGCGTCTGGCGCAGAAGATGGAGCATGAATTGAGCAAAGACCAAATTCTGGAGCGTTACTTGAATTTGGTGTATTTGGGATCTGGAGCTTATGGTGTAGCTGATGCAGCATGGGTATACTTCAGCAAATCAGTGGATCAACTGACTTTGCCGGAAATGGCTACGATCGCCGGATTAGCACCAGCCCCCAGTAGCTACGCCCCAGACAAAAATCCGGAGGCTGCAAAAGCTAGGCGAAATTTGGTGTTGCAAAGAATGCAGGAAGATGGCGTAATTACCGCCGCCGAAAGAGAAGCCGCCATCCGAGAACCGCTAATAGTTAAAAGTAGTTTCCCCAAGCGCCTGCAAGTAGAATCTCCCTACTTTACTACCTATATTCAAAAAGAATTACCCAAGTATGTTGCCCCTGATGTGTTAGCAGGTGGGGGTTTAGTTGTAGAAACCACCTTAAACCCGACTTGGCAGAAATTTGCCGAAGAAGCAGTGGCCAAAACCCTGAGAAACCAAGGCCGCTGGGAGAACTTTAAACAAGCAGCAATGGTAGCTATTGACCCCCGCAATGGTGAAATTCAAGCAATGGTTGGGGGTAAAGACTTTGGCAAAAACCAATTTAATCGCGTGACTCAAGCCCAGCGTCAGCCAGGCTCGACATTTAAAGGCTTCGTTTATGCTACCGCGATCGCCAGTGGCAAAAACCCTTACGATACTTACGAAGATGAGCCTTTTGTCGTAGACGGTTATGAACCGAAAAATTTCAGTGAAAAATTTCACGGTTCGATGAGTATGCGAGATGCCCTCACCCGTTCGATTAATATAATTGCGGTGAAGGTATTGATTGATGTAGGGTTTGAGCCAATTATTAAACTCGCCCATGACATGGGAATTAAATCGGAACTCAAACCTACTTATTCTTTAGCGCTGGGTTCAAATGAAGTAAATTTGCTGGAGTTGACGAGCGCTTATGGTAGCTTTGCTACCCAAGGCTTACACACAGAAGTTCATGGTATTCGTCGTATCCTCAACCGCCAAGGTAAGGTAATTTGGTCGGCTGATTTCACCTCCAAACGTGCCCTTGATGCTGATAGTGCGGCTATCATGACCTGGATGTTACGTAATGTCGTAGAAGAAGGTACTGGTGCTGCTGCCCAATTAGATAATAGACCCGTAGCTGGGAAAACAGGCACTTCTGATGAAGCCCGCGATTTATGGTTTATTGGCTACATCCCCCAACTCGTTACCGGAGTTTGGCTAGGTAATGATGACAATCGCCCGACTTGGGGTAGTAGTGGTAGCGCTGCTTATACCTGGCATGAATTTATGGAAAAAGCCGTAAAAGATATGCCAGTAGAAAAGTTTCCTACCAGACCTAAACTTGATGGTCGTAAAGGCACTATCAAAGCCAAGCCCCTGAAGCCAGGCAAAATTGTCAATAAGGCTATTTCCTCAAATGATGACGATGAGGACAACTCCAGCAGCGAAGAGCGTCCATCCAGAAGACGCAGATATTATCAACAAGATCAACAACAAGAGGAAACGCCCAGACGCCGCAGACGTTATTATCAACAGCAAGATGATGAAACGCCTTCATATAGTAGGCGGCGTCGATATCGGAGTGAAGAATCCAGCAGTAGTAGTAACTCTTCTTCAGAAGAATCTCGTCCCAGACGCCGCAGTCGGCAGGTAGAATCTTCTGAATCTTCCACGCCTCGCAGATCTCGGAGGTCGTCATCCTCGTCAGGTAATAGCTCTTCGAGTTCGGGAAATTCATCGCCAACACCGCCTAGTTGGCGGGAGAGGCTAAAACCTTCTTCCTCGCAATAAGAGCGATCGCATTTTTGAGATGATTTGTTCAAGGATTGTCGTCAAGGGTGGGGTTTCCCTGCCCCTAAGTTTGTCGCATTATTTTTTAACCTTAGGCAACTAATCTTCCAGGGTTCAAACTAGGGGGGGATGTTAGGTGCTACGCTCGTTTTATAGTGTGATAAGCAGTGTTACCTAGATTAGGAGAATATACTCATGCTTTTATTCATGCAGACGGCAGCAGAAGCAGCGAATGCACCACATTTTCCTTTTGCTTTTACCTTTGTTTACGTATTTGGTTTTATTGCTGCTGTCACCATTGGTTCAATCGCCTGGTACAACTCTAAGCGTCCACCCGGTTGGGAAAGCAAAGAGCGTCCTGACTTTGTGCCCAAAGTTGAAAAAGAAGAGACTCCGGGTGTGGGCGAACCGAAGTCATAAGCTCTGATGAAGCTGAATTAAATTATCAAATTTTAAAATCATCAACAGGCGCGGTTTACCGCGTCCGATCAAATCAACAATCATAAATCTCTGTTAGTTTTGAACTTCAACCCAACGCCGATAAAGCTTTTGAATTTGTTTGAGCAAAGCAGTATGGGCTGATTGGGTTGATTCACTGGCTTTGGAAATCTCCTGTAATTTGGTCAGGAGTCTTGCTTCCTCGATCGCAACGTCGCCGTCGCTGTAAATTAAACCACTAATCGCTTCAATCAGACTAACGCAATCTTCCATACTAGGGCGATCGCCTAAATATTCTTGCACCCAGCCATAGCATTCTTTTGGCTGAACAGGAACCAATTCGTACAACCACGGCTTAATCTCTGGATCGGTAGCTACACCTTTGGCTTGGGCTATTTCTCGGAGGTATTGCCGTTCTTCCGGCTGGATTACACCATCAATCCAAGCCGCACCAATCAGGATTTTCACTAAGTTTTTCACATTGGAATTAGTAACCATGCTGCATCCTCTGGGAGATTTCAACCTCGATTAAATCCTACAATCCTAATCCAGTATTCACTCGGAATCATTAGTTTTTCTTAAGCGAACCATAAAAAAACCATCCATATTCTGGCGATGAGGCCAAACTTTGCACCAACCTGATGGGGTGGAATAGGCAAACAAGGGTGAATCAGTATTAGGAGGTTCTATTTGCCAATGCGGATACTCAGCTAAAAACTCAGAAATCACCGCTTCATTTTCGGCTGGATGTAGCGTACAAGTAGCGTAGACTAGCACACCACCCGATTTCACAAAAGTTGAAGTATGTGCGAGTAATTCCTTTTGCAGTTTTGAAAGTTCTTGGACGCTTTCTGGTGTCTGTCGCCAACGCGCATCAGCATGGCGGTGCAAAGTTCCCAAACCAGAACATGGTGCATCTAATAATACGCGGTCTGCGGTATTTTGAAACTGTAAGAATTGCCGACTGTCGCCAGTACAAATTTGAATAGATTGCAAATTTAACCGCCGTGCATTTTCTTGGAGTTTGCGCAGTCGGGAAGCAGTGCGATCGCAAGCCCAAATTTTCCCTTTATCAACCATCAACTCAGCGATGTGAGTTGTTTTCCCTCCAGGTGCAGCACAAGCATCAACGATTGCTTCTCCTGGTTGCGGCTCGAGTAAATGACTCACCAACTGAGCACTAGCATCTTGTACAACCCACCAACCTTCTTTAAAACCAGGTAAATTTTGAATCGGGCCGCTATTACTAATTAATCTTAAAGCTTGGGGTAAATTCGGAAGCCGCTTCACTAAAACATCAGCCGATTGCAAAGCCTTTTCCACCACATCAATAGAAGTGCGCAGCGGGTTAACGCGCAGATCGATTGTTGGTGATTGATTCATCCATTCACATAACTGTTCTGTTTCAGCAAAACTGAGTTGTTCTAACCATACTTGAATAATCCAGTCAGGAAAACTGTGTAAAATGCCCAAGCGTTCTACAGGATTTTCTGACAATTGTAAGGGAATACCCTCACCACCTCCCGCTTGCCTAATATACTGTCGCAACAAACCATTCACAAAACCCGTAAGTCCAGCAAAGCCGTTTTCTTTAGCTAGTTGAACTGTAGTATTGACAGCCGCAGAAGCGGGAATCCGTTCTTGATAGCAAAGTTGATATAAACCCAGATGTAGGATAGTGCGGAGGTCTTTTGGTTGTTGTTGAGATTTCTTTTTGGCAAATTGGTCAATCAAAGCGTCGAGAGTGCGTTGCCTTCTCACACTGCCATAAACTAATTCTGTGACTAAACGACGGTCAATATCTTGTAATTTAACCTTTTGCAGAACTTTGTCTAAAGCAACATCAGCATAAGCCCCTTTGTGAACATCTCGCAGGGCAAGAAAAGCTATTTGACGGGGGTTGTCCATGAAAATCTTGAAACTGTTGGATTTTAATTTTCTCTAATTAGGGAATCAAAATTATACTAAATTTAAAAGTAGATAAGCTGTGTCGCTATACTAATAGATTAGTTTTCAACAAATTATGGTTAAAACAATTGGAATTACTAAAGCTATTACTAACCTAAATCAGGTGCATACTAAGTTCAATTTAACTTCGACTTCTGAGCCTGATTTTTTTACAGAATGGTTTGAGAATTTACCCGAACTGACTGATAGTGAAAAAGCCTCTTTGAATCGGCTAAAGAGTCGCTACCTCTATTATGCCGCAGATGGTGCTATTACAGAAGGTACTGTCAATATTATTATGCTATCTCCACTACTAGATTTAATGGGTTTATGCGATCCGCCTTTTAAGATGCAGAGTGAGGAATTAGTCAAGGTCGAAATCAGAAATGGAAGTGAAGAAGAACTTACATTAGAAGGATTTATTGATGCTTTAGTAGTACAAAATAGATTATGGGTAGTATTAATTGAATCGAAACGCTATGGTTTCAGCGTTATGCAGGCTCTGCCACAAACTTTAACTTATATGATGGCAAATCCTAACTTAGAAACACCGATTTTTGGAATGATAACGACGGGCGAAGACTATATATTTATCAAGTTGAATCAGCAGCGACTTTTGTATTCTTTATCAAAGAAGTTTACTCTCTCTAATCCTCAGAAAAATGAAATGTATGAGGTTATGCAGGTAATGAAGCGAATTATCAGCTTGTTTGTAGAAATTAAGATTTAATTAGAGTTACAAATCGCACACGTGGGCAGCATTATCTAAATCAAATTCTGCAAAACTAATTAATTCTAAATAATCGGGATTGCGCAGCAATTCTTTTGCCAATAAAAATCCGCTAATTGTCCAAGTTTGATATCTTCTAGCTTGTTTACCAATTAACAATCCTCTTGTCCCATCATAACATTCCGGCCATTCATCTTCGCTGAGGCGGGATTGAGCTATTTCAATAGCATTGTGAGCAAGACTTGTTCTACCTGTTTTTTGCGCAGCCGCACTTAGCAACCATAATAAAACAGGCCAACTGCCACCATTATGGTGAGACCAAGGTCTATTTTTCGGATCGCAACCTGTAAAAATTCTATACTCTTCTTTTTCTACAGCCGGAAAACAGATTTTCATCGGCATTTCTCCGACTAAATCGTCCCATTGTTCTTCGATAATATTCATAATCGCTTGTGATTGGCGATCGCTAGCTAAAGAACAAAGAATCGCCATCAAATTTCCTAAAGAGAAGAAGCGAGTATCTAGTTGCGATGGCCCTACATTACCTGCTAAATAACCGCCAAGTTTTGGCAACCAAAGAGCCAACTTAGCATAGCCAATTGAATCTGCATATATATTGAACTGATTAACTGCTGTTTGACCATATTCTTCACCCTTAAAGCGATAAATTACATTTAAGCGATGTCTATCTATCCAATAATGATTGCGAATATGATCTCGTAAAAGAGGTAAGCGATTATCTATACCGATAACAATTTCTTCATCGCCTGCACAAATTAGCAGTTTCCGCGCCGCACGCAAGGCTGCATAAAACAGAGATTGAATTTCTAAAGGATACCCATAAATACCCAAACGACGTTGAATCATACAAGCACCGTCTGGAACCAATAGGGTTGGGTACATATCAAATCGAGTCGCCAAGCAAAGTTCCATTATTAACATGATTCCCTGCTGAAACTCTGGTTGCAAGGCGAAATTTATATCTTTAGTAGCTTTGACATAGGCATATAAAAGAATCACCCACCATAAACAAGAATCTACTGGCGTAACTCTGGCGATCGTGTGTTCGCCAAAATCCGCTTCTAAATATTCTTGTCCATCGGCTGAGATAACTTTAAAGCTTGCTGGTATCAATCCCCGACCAGGTGTATAAGCATTTAAGAGATTTTCAGTAGGCTGTAATTTTAACGTTTCTTCGAGAAAATTACGCACAATATCATACCTACCTTTAATCAGAAAAAGTAAGGCTGAGGGTACGAAATCTCTGATAAAGCATTGGTCATAATTCAATGCTATTTCTAATTGCTCACCAGCAGCGATTGTACCTATGGGGCGACCTTGATAGTAAACAATGGACTTTTCTAGTAGTTCCCATGCCTGGTTATCTATGTCATCAAATAATACTAATTCCTCTCTTGCCATTGCGAGAAATACTCCCAATTTCTTGAATTTCGGCAGGATATGATACGTTTGTTTTTCTTGATTTATGTAATATTCTTTGTAACAAAGAGATATAGTTACTGAGCTTTTACCACACACTCTCTAGCACTATATTTCATTGTCTATTCTTTCAGGATAGCCTAATTTTTTAAATTAGTTCATTTATTTATGACATCTACTTTAAATTATTATCATAGACAGGAATGCAGAAAAAATAAAAGCCCCTATAGCTACAAAGGGGCTTTTAAAATATTGTTTATCCCGAACAATCAACCTATTTTAGTAGCAATAAATTCATTGCTACTATCTAGATGTGTATGGATCTATACTGCTAATTTCAAACTCACAAGCTCTAGAAACTGCTTCTGGGGATAATTCATCAAAACTCACCAATCGTAAATAACTGGGGTTAGCTAACAGTTCTTTTGCTAATAAGAACCCAGCAATTGACCAAGTTTGATATTTTCTCGCTTGTTTGCCAATCAATCGTCCTTTTTTGCCATCATAGTACTCCGGCCATTCATCTTCGCTCAGACGTGTTTGGGCAAGTTCAATCGCCTTTCTCACCAAACCTGTCTTTTTAGTTTTCACAGCCGCAGCTGCCAACATCCACATCAAAACAGGCCAGCTGCCAGCATTATGATAAGACCAAGGAATATTTTTCGGATCGCATCCAGTGACAATTCTATACTCTTCATCTTCCAAAGCTGGGAAACAGATTTTCATTGGCATATCTCCCACCAAATCTTCCCAGCGTTCTTCAATGAGAGTCATAATCGCTTGCGACTGTTCTTCAGTTGCAAGGTCAGAAACGATCGCCATCAAATTACCAAGGGAAAAGAAGCGCGTATCTAGTTGTGAAGGGCCAACATTTCCAGCTAAATAACCTCCTTTTCTCGGCAACCATTTATCTAATTCGTAATAGGGTAGAGAGTCTACATATATATTGAATAAATTGACTGCTCCTTTGCCATACTCTTCACTCTTGAAGCGATAAATTGCATTCAGGCGATTAATATCTATCCAATAATGCTGACGAATATGAGCGCATAAAAGAGGTAAGCGGTTATCAATTGCGGCGAAAATATCTTGATTACCTTGACAAATTAGCAACTCACGAGCAGCACGCAGAGCCGTATAAAATAAAACTTGAATTTCTAGCGGATGACCATATATACCCAAACGGCGGTCAATCATACAAGCGCCATCTGGAACTAATAGCGTTGGGTACATATCAAAACGATTCGCCAAGCAGATCTCCATAATCAACTTGATACCGTTTTGAAATTCAGGTCTATATGCTAAGGAACAATCTTTTGTAGCAATTACATAAGCACGCAACAAAATAATCCACCAGAGACAAGAATCCACAGGCGTAACTCGCGCGATCGCGTGTTCGCCAAAATCAGCTTCTAAATATTCCTCGCCATTGAGAGATACAACTTTGAAGCTAGCTGGAATTAAACCTCTTCCCGGTTTATATGCATCTAATGCTCTTTCTTTAGGCTGTAACTTTAATGTTTCTTCTAAGAAATTGCGAACAATTTCTGTTTTACCCTTGAGCAGAAAAATTAAAGCCGACGACACAAAATCTCGGATAAAGCATTGGTCGTAATTCAGCGCCTCTACAGACGGATCGTATGCGGCTAAAGTCCCCACAGGACGACCTTGATAATAGAGAATCGACTTTTCTAGTGCTGTCCAGGCTTGTTCTTCTATATTTTCAGCTATTACCAATTCGTTTATCTGCATCGCCAAAATAACTCCATTAGGATTGTAAATGTGTGGTAGATGCGTTTTGATTTATGCTGCTATTCGGATCATAACAAAGACGATTTTTTGAATAGCAAATAGAATTTGGGAATAATTAAGTCTAAAAAAGATGTCTGTAACTGCCGTTTTTTGCAGCTTAATTGACAGTTATTTTGCTTTTAAGCAATGAGCATATTGGTGAAAAATAAAATTTATTTTTTTCACCTTAAGCAATAATATTACTTTTAAAGCACTTCAGCAAAATATATTTTTAGATTGAGCGTCAATCCACTTTTATATATGGAATGTTTGCTTTCCCTACCAAAAATATATTGCTAGCACTGTTTAAGGTTTCCTTAAAATTTAACTAGTTACAGTATCTCTATTAAGTAGGATTGAGTTTTTGAGGCTACAAACAAAATGAAATTCATTCCCCTATAACTTAATAATTTATAACGTTTTTTCAGAAGTTGCAACATAAATAGTTAAAAAATTTAAGAAGTCAATACTTCTTAAGGATTGTATATTGTAACCTATTTACCATTAAGCAGGGAGCTTTTGAAAGTAAGTAGTTAAAATACAAAGTATGCCAAAGAGAGAAACAATAAGTTTTTATATTTGTGCTATTAAACCCAAAATATCCAATATTCAGCGAAGTTAAAGTGATTATTGAAACAATAACAAAACTTAAAAAAGTTGGCTTGAGGTTCATGCAAAGAAGCAGAGGAAGACTGTAGAGGAGTGCGATCGCGTTTGTATAGTGAATTTTTGTATGGCCACTAGACTTGAGTTCATACAATAAATTGTTGTTATAAAAGCAAAGCCCCCCAAGAGCTGAACTGGAGGGCAGAAAACACTACTTAATGAGCATGATGTGTATTACGCTGACAGAATAAAGAAATTAAATTAACCTGAAGATTGTGCATGACTATGATGATAAGCTTCCCAGGCTTGATATCCAAGATATCCAACAGCTGCTGTTAGAGCTACTGGAGCTACAAGTGAAACTGCTGCCCCTCCTACTACTGGTGCTGCGATCGTTGTAGCTACTTGTCCTACAGTAGCTACAACGCCTCCTAGAGTTGCTGCTTTTCCAGTAGCGATCAATGTGACTAAAGCCCCTGAAGCTACCCCCGCAGTAAATGCTGGTAGATTGCCGCAGTTTGATTCACACTTCATAATCACAATATCTCCTGCTGCCCTAGCTGGTGCCGGGAAACTCAGGAGAGAACTGGTAATTAGAAATAGTGTAACTAGGGTTACGGAAATTAGTCTTTTAGCACTTTGAAATATGTGCTGCATTTGGCTTCATCCTTTATAAATATAACTGCCAAGCAGAGATTACTTCAAACATAAGCAACATCAGCTTTTGGTAGCCTCGTGAGAATCAAGGAAATATCCTGACATTTTCTTAAATTTTGTTTAAAGTGCAACCTTGATTTTTTTATTGAAACAACAGTTTGAAATATGTTATTGGTTTATCCTTATCAAGAAGTCAAATTAGATAAATGAGGATGGGTTGGTATTACTACTTAACCCATCCAAATTATTACCCATATTTGATTAGCCTTATTGTTGAGAAAAAATACCCAACAAAAATCCTACAATAATACCTAAAAATCCTACAACCACTTCTACCAAGCTGGACTGACTTTCTGCGGTTACTGCTGCCCAAGCAGAATTGGGTAGAATTGTGGCAGCACTAGTAAACATAAGTAGCATCATTAAGCAAAAATACATGAGCTTTTTGGTACTTTGAAATATACGTTGCATATTATTTATTGTTGATAAATTACTGAGTAACCCACTTCAATGTAAAAATCAGTTTATACAACGTCAATAGTAATTACCGAAGAATATATAATCATCCAAAGTAATTAGTGAAATATTCGTTTTTTTCTCTTTGCGACCCTTGTGGAATTCGTGGTTCGTTTAAAAAATCAATATCATAGATAAAATTTAGGATTGCTATAGACTATTTACTCTACAGTTGCAAAAGACACGCTTACTAGTGGTGGCGTTAATTCCCTATGTTCCAGCTTATCTGCCAACACACGCAAGGTTAAAGCTTAGACTCTAGCAACTGCTTCTTCCCTATTCTGCATATAAGCGAGAACTCCAAGAATATGAATCACTTCTGTCAAAAAGCGTCCATCTTCTTCTTATTCAATTTCTATCGTAAAGTTCATAGCGTGTGACGGTATTGTAGTAAAAGCTATGCCTGGATAAAACAAACAATTTATTATGACTTCGGTTTCTCCTCACAAAAAAGCCAGAGCCTTAAAACCCACTAGCCGCCGCCCTGCGAAAGAACTTTGTAGCGAGTGCGGACTGTGCGATACATACTACATTCACTACGTCAAAGAAGCCTGCGCCTTCATTAATCAGCAGATAGGCGAACTCGAAGAACAAGCTCACACTCGCTCCCGCAATCTCGATCATCCCGATGAACTCTACTTTGGTGTTCATCAAGACATGATGGCGGCGCGGAAACAGCAGCCCATCGAAGGTGCACAGTGGACGGGTATTGTCAGCAGTATTGCGATTGAAATGTTGAATCGTGGCATAGTTGAAGGTGTTGTCTGCGTGCAAAACACCAAAGAAGACCGCTTTCAACCCATGCCTATTATTGCCCGTACTCCAGAGGAAATACTGGCAGCCAGAGTAAATAAACCAACACTATCGCCCAATCTCTCTGTTTTAGAGCAGATAGAAAAATCCGGGATGAAGCGGCTGTTAGTAATTGGAGTCGGTTGCCAAATTCAGGCATTAAGAGCCGTAGAAAAGCAGCTTGGGTTAGAAAAATTATATGTCTTAGGTACGCCTTGCGTAGATAACGTTACCCGTGCTGGACTGCAAAAGTTCTTAGAAACCACCAGCCGATCGCCTGAAACAGTCGTGCATTACGAATTCATGCAAGACTTCCGAGTTCACTTCAAACATGAAGATGGCTCATTAGAGACTGTGCCATTCTTTGGCTTGAAGACAAATAAACTCAAAGATGTCTTTGCTCCTTCCTGCATGAGTTGCTTTGATTACGTCAACTCCCTAGCCGATTTAGTTGTAGGCTACATGGGCGCACCCTTCGGCTGGCAATGGATTGTAGTCAGAAATGATACAGGCAAAGAAATGCTGGACTTGGTGAAAGATCAGTTAGACACCCAACCTGTTATGTCCCAAGGAAATCGTAAAGAAGCTGTACAACAAAGTATTCCTGCTTACGATAAAGCCGTTACCTTACCAATGTGGGCTGCAAAGTTGATGGGTGTAGTAATTGAGAAAATTGGCCCGAAAGGTTTGGAATATGCGCGGTTTTCGATTGATTCACACTTTACAAGGAATTACCTCTATGTGAAGCGGAATCATCCAGAGAAGTTGGAGGCGCATGTGCCGGAGTATGCCAAGCGGATCGTTGGGCAGTATAAGTTACCAGAGTAGTGTTTCATGTTTGCGTGAAATCTTATTTAAGCCTGCAAACGCAGGCTTTTTTTCTAGTGTCAAACTTATCAACTTAATCGGTGAAAACTTGTTTGTAATTACCTGTTAATGGCATTATTTCCTAGTTTGTTATTATTGAGATTGCTTATAACCTAAACGCTTACGGGCTAGAGTAACCGCTTTGATGTTCTCAGTAATTAAAGCGATTTGACCGCACAAACCAACTACGTTACCCATTGCTTCGAGTTCTTTATCATTTTTATTGTATGAAACTAGACCTAGCATAAAACAAATGGCAAATACATATCCAATAATCTTGAGATTATTTACTCCTCTGTTAAGATAAATCATGGCAGCAGGTGCAAAAAAAAATGTCAATACACCAGCAACTACAGGGTTTTTTTCTGCTAATTCCTCGCTTCTTTTTATGTCTCTTTGAGTTGGAATAAAAGGATTCCAAGGCGAATCTTCTGTTTGATTTTGATGAGGGTCATTTGCCATTTTTTTCTTAATGCCTTGTATCGGCAAATAGTTATACCAATTTTAAAAAATAATGGGACAAATGAATCTGTAAATTAAGGGTTTTTCCAACCTTTAAGCACAGTTTATATTTCACCACCATTAATTCAACTGGTATTAGTTTGTATACCTCTAAAATTCCACACAAAGATCGCTCTTGGCTTCAGAACCAACACGGTTATTATTGAAAATTTTGTTGAGATCTAAGAAGGGAAATTACTTAGATTTAAATTCTAAAAGTATAAAATAGAACAAGTGTTATGTATACTACAAAATCTTCTTAAGCCTCTCCTACTGCTTCTATTGCCGCTTCTAAAGCGATCGCAATATGCGTCCAATGCGTCCCTCCTTGGCAATAAACCACATACGGCTCGCGCAAAGGCCCATCTGCTGAGAATTCCAAGGTACTGCCCTCAATAAATGTCCCCCCAGCCATGACTACCTGGCTCTCATACCCCGGCATTTCATCGGGGATGGGGTCGAGGTAGGAACCAATGGGAGAATTTTGTTGTACGGCTTTACAGAAGGCAATCAGCTTTTGGGCAGAACTGAGTTTAATTGCCTGAATCACATCTCGCCGGGGAGCAAATGGGGCTGGATTTACTGGATAACCAAGCTTGTCAAACACATAACCGGTTAGGTGAGTGCCTTTCATCGCCTCTCCTACCATTTGTGGGGCGAGAAATAAGCCTTGGAATAGCAGGCGATTTTGGTCAAAAGTAGCACCACCATAACTACCAATACCAGGGGCAGTGAGGCGACAGGCAGCTGCTTCCACTAAGTCAGCACGACCGGCGACATACCCGCCAGCAGTGACAATCGTGCCACCAGGATTTTTAATCAATGAACCTGCCATTAAATCAGCACCCACATCTGTGGGTTCTTTTGTTTCGATAAATTCGCCATAGCAGTTGTCTACAAAGCAAACTGTGTTGGGATTTTGCTGTTTGACTAAGTGGACAATTTTTTCGATGTCAGCAATGGATAGACTAGGACGCCAAGAATAGCCACAGGAACGTTGAATTAAGACTAAACGGGTGTTATCTGCCACACTAGTACTTAAGGCTTGCCAATCTATAGTTCCTTCCGAGGTTAAGTCTAATTGGCGGTAATTTATGCCAAACTCAATAAGGGAGCCTTGGCCCTGACCCCGTAAACCAATCACTTCTTCGAGCGTATCGTAGGGAGAACCGACCACTGCTAAGATTTCATCTCCAGGACGCAGCACCCCAAATAACGCACAAGCGATCGCGTGAGTCCCGGAAACAAACTGTACCCGCACCGCCGCCGCTTCGGCACCCATTACCTGGGCAAATACTTTATCTAAAGTTTCTCGTCCTAAATCGTCGTGACCGTAGCCACTTACACCTGCAAAGTGGTGTGCGCCTACACGTCGATCGCGAAAGGCATTCAGCACTTTTTGAAGATTTTGCTTGACCTGAGCGTCAATTCCAGAAAAAATCTCTAACAGTGCCTGTTCTGCTTGCCGCAGCTGTTCCAAGCTGTTCATTGGTTCCTCGTTCACAAAAAAAATTTAAAATGCGGATTTTTAAATCGCGCAGACTAGGCTTGACCATTCCTATTCAGGTTTCCCATGACAATTGCTACCTCAACCAAACTTCAAATTAACTGGGTTAACACCCTATTTTTCGCTGCATTGCACATCGGAGCTTTGTTTGCCTTGGTTCCTAGTAACTTTAGCTGGAGTGCAGTTGGTGTCGGTTTATTGCTCTACTGGATCACTGGTGGTTTAGGAATTACTTTGGGATTTCACCGTCTTGTTACCCATCGCAGTTTTCAAACTCCCAAGTGGTTGGAATATGTATTAGTGTTATTTGGAACTCTCGCCTGTCAAGGCGGGCCAATTGAGTGGGTAGGTACGCACCGTATCCATCATTTGCACTCGGATACCGAACAAGATCCCCATGATTCTAATAAGGGTTTTTGGTGGAGTCACATGGGTTGGCTGATTTATCACGCACCTGCTCACGCAGAAGTTCCTCGCTTCACTAAAGACATTGCCGATGACCCAGTTTATCAGTTTTTGCAAAAATATTTTATTCTCGTCCAAGTGGCTCTGGGTTTATTGCTACTGGCTTTAGGCGGTTGGCCGATGGTTGTTTGGGGGATTTTTGTCCGCATTGTTTGGGTTTACCACTGTACTTGGTTAGTCAATAGCGCCACCCATAAATTCGGTTATCGTAGTCATGAATCTGGCGATCGCTCTACAAACTGCTGGTGGGTAGCCTTACTAGTATTTGGTGAAGGCTGGCACAATAACCACCACGCTTATCAATACTCAGCTCGTCACGGCTTGGAATGGTGGGAAATTGACATGACTTGGATGACTATTCAATTGCTGCAAGCCCTTGGTCTCGCTACAAATGTGAAGCTGGCAGATAAAAAATCATAAGCAAGTCTTTAAATGGTCAGTCACATCTTGACAATGGATGCTTGACTTTAGACATTTAATTGGCTAGGAAGTTTTTTTAGCAACTATCATCTCCATTCCTTAAAATCCAAAAAAAGAATTAACTCCAAAAAAAGAGTGGATTAGGTTGCTATAATCCGAGACGCTAATGTTAAGAAACTTTGCGGCAAACCACGTTGTGCTGCGTCGGTGATGAATTGTGTTGTTTTTTAGGTTTTCATGACTACATCAATAATCAAAGATCAGAAACAAGCTTATAATCCTGGTAATTCCGACCTGAAGCTGAAACATATCATTAAAAGCTTGCCAAAGGAGTGCTTTAAGAAAGATAGGCGTAAAGCTTGGACAAATGTGCTGATTGCTGTTGTAATGGTAGCTTTGGGCTACTTCAGCATTGCCATTTCTCCTTGGTTCCTCTTACCTTTTGCTTGGATTTTTACAGGCACTGCTTTAACAGGTTTTTTTGTTCTCGCTCATGATTGTGGTCATCGTTCGTTTGCTAACCGTCGTTGGGTAAACGATTTAGTTGGGCATTTATTAATGATGCCTTTAATTTACCCATTTCACAGTTGGCGTATTAAGCATAATTATCACCATAAGCATACAAACAAGCTCGATGAGGACAACGCTTGGCATCCCATCCGGACAGAAGTATTTGAAAGTTGGGGCCCGTTCCGGCAATCTGTGTTTGAAGGCTTCATGCGTAACCGCCTCTGGTGGGTAGGTTCTATTGGACATTGGGCAGTTGTACATTTTGATTGGCGTAATTTCAAAACTAAAGACCAATCGAGTGTTAAGCTTTCTGTGGCTGTAGTAGTTCTGTTTGCAGCTGTTGCCTTCCCTTTGCTTATCGCCACAACTGGTATCTGGGGATTTGTCAAATTTTGGCTTTTACCCTGGTTGGTCTACCATTTTTGGATGAGTACTTTTACGATTGTTCACCATACCGCTTCCGATGTACCTTTCGTAGCAGCTAACAAGTGGAACGAGGCTTTAGCGCAACTATCGGGAACTATTCATTGTGATTATCCACGCTGGGTAGAATTCCTTTGCCACGATATCAACGTTCACGTACCTCATCATCTTTCGACTGCGATTCCTTCTTATAATCTGCGGCTAGCTTACAGCAGCATCAAAGACAACTGGGGAGATTATCTGCATGATGAAAGTAAGTTTTCTTGGGCGTTAATGAAACAAATTACAGACCAATGTCAACTGTATGTAACTGATGTTGGCTACAAAACTTTTGACGACTATTATGCAGGAAAATAACAAGAAGAGTCATTAATTCTTGTTTTTTAAGCCTGCTAGTTAGCTCAATATCTGGCAATTTAACTCTATAAAAATTAGTCAGTAAATTGCCAGTTTATATTCTTTTACGGGTTAGTGAGAAGCGGCAGATATCTCAAGCTATGCAATGCAGAGGTAATATTTCCTTACCTCAACCAAAGTCCGATTTATACATAAAGACTGAATCCAGTGCCATCCACAATTATCAATCTCAACTATCCCTTTTTTCAAACATCATCTCAAGCTTTTACAGCGCTACCTTTTACTCTTCAGAATATAAAAAGGGCGATCGTATCTGAATATCTTCAGCCTGATTTAGGAAAGTCACTTTTTTGTGGCATCCTAATTATTTGAACGATCTATGCATTCGCTAATTATTACGCTTCTAGGTTTTTCTGGCTAATGTAAATCACAATTTTTGCCAGATACTCAGGTAAAGATTTACCATACATTCAACAGTAAATTTTCACCAAAATTCATAAAAAAACTACATTTTATGAATTCACCCATAAGCGTAGCTTAAGAGATTTTACGTTTACCTTCAGTAAAATCTTCCTTAGCTTTTTTTACATTTTGGCTAACTAATGCTAGCCTGCTTGTTGGCAACTATGCAAGTCTCTTATGAATGAGTACTAAGAATAAACAGTAAAAATTATTTTTACTATTCTCTCTTTCTAAGCGCGACTCTCAAGCTGGATTACAGGTTGTTAATTTTGGCAACACAGCCTCAGGCTACGCATTTTCTGTCAATCAATTCACAATTTATTTAGGTGAGGAATTTCTATGACACAACCACAGCTAACGAGAGTAACTTTTACTAAAAATTTCGGTTTTAGGAAAGAACTAAATAAACGAGTTGATGCTTATTTTAAGTCCGAAAATATTGCTACTAGAGATAACCCAGCAATGTACTTAAAAACACTGATTATTGCAACTTGGGTAATTTCTGCTTGGACATTTACTCTCTTCGGGCCACCGCAAATATGGCTAAAAGTGATTGGCTGTTTTGTTCTAGGTTTTGGTATTGCTGCTGTTGGTTTTAGTGTAGGACATGACGCTAATCATGGGGGTTATTCTAGTAAGAAATGGGTCAATAATGTCTTGGGCGTGACCTATGACTTAATTGGGGTATCTAGTTATTTGTGGAGATATCGCCATAATTTTTTGCATCATACTTTTACAAATATATTAGGCCATGATGTGGAAATACATGGTGATGGCTTAGTGCGGATGTCTCCTTATATGGAACATAAATGGTATCACTCATTTCAACACATTTTTATTTTATTTATCTATACCGTCATCCCAATTTACTGGTCGATTGCTGACATCTATCTGATTCTTTTCAAACGCAAGTATCATTCGCATTCAATCCCTACACCCAAACCTCTAGATATGACGATCCTTTTTGGAGGTAAACTGATCTGGTTGGGACTGTTCATCGGAATACCACTTGCTCTAGGATACACACCTATTCAAGTTATTGTCGGATTTCTGATAACTTACATGACTTATGGAGTGCTGATTTGCATAGTTTTCATGCTGGCTCATGTTATGGAAACAGCAGAGTTTATCCAACCACATGGAGAACCAGAACAAATTGATGATGAATGGGCAATTTTTCAAGTCAGAACAACTGTTGATTTTGCTCCTAAAAATCAGTTCTTAAATTGGTATTTAGGTGGACTTAACTATCAAGTTATTCACCATTTATTTCCCCATA
Source organism: Calothrix sp. NIES-2098 (assembly GCF_963875125.1). Classification (NCBI taxonomy): domain Bacteria; kingdom Bacillati; phylum Cyanobacteriota; class Cyanophyceae; order Nostocales; family Calotrichaceae; genus Calothrix; species Calothrix sp. NIES-2098. Next base: position 3,355,166 of record NZ_CAWNKJ010000001.1, on the reverse strand, counting down.
TCTGCCACATTCATTATCCAAAAATCGCTCCGATATTGGCAGAGTTGTGTGAGGAGTACGGGGTAAAGTATAATGTTTGTCCAACTTTTAGAGAAGCACTTGTTTCTAATTTTAGCTGGCTGAAATATCTAGGAAATAAGCGGCATGAAGAGTATCAGGATGTAGTTTTAGTGAAAAACTAACAGAATGTAAAATTCTAGATATCTTTATGCCTTAATGGGGGACATGGTAAGACTGTCTCCCTTTTTTTATGCTTGATTAATGCCGTTAAGGGTGGGTAAACCACGCCCCTACTCCTAAAATCGCCCATTTCCTTGGACGATATGCTTAACAGTCGTCAGAGTTTCTAGGCTAATAAATCCCCGACGATGACCTTTTTGATTAGACATTCCTAAGAATATCGAGTCTCCGCGTGAGGGGTTGCGAGAAAAACGCGGGGATGCATTGATGTAGGTAGAAGCGCTATTTACCCCCAAGGCAAACTGGCGACTTTCTTGATAGGATTCGGTGACAATGCAGTCAGCATGACCGCTACTATATTGATTAATCCAAGCGATCGCAGCTTCTAAGCTATCAACTAGTTTAAAAGCTACTGTCTTAGTTAAATAGGCACTTCCCCATTCTCCATCTTTAGCCAGTTGTAATTGGGGAAAGGCTTCTACTAATTCTGCATCGCCTTTAATCTCAAAGCCTTTGTCCTTTAAACTATTCCACAGCACTGCCAAGGATGATGGTAAGGCTTGGCGGTGGATTAATACTTTTTCGATGGCGTTGACTGGGTCTGGTTCGCTTTCATGGCTATCGATAATCATCCACCGTACCATTTCCAAGCTGCTATTGAGCGACCAATAAAGGTAACAGTTGCCCATCGCTGATTTTAATACTGGGCAAGTTGCTTGCCGCATTACTTGCTGTACTAAGGTGGAACGTCCGTAGGGAATGACTAAATTTACGTACTGGTCTTGGATGACTAAATCGCGAATCGATGCACCATGTTCTGTGGTAATCAGTTCTAAACAGCCTGGTGGTAGACCAACTTCAGTAATAGCATTTTGTAGTACATTCGCGATCGCCTCGTTAGAATGACTCGCCTCTGTACTGCCTTTAAGAATGATACTATTACCAGTTTTGATACATAAACCCGCGGCGATCGCCCCTAAATCGGGAAAGGCTTCATAAATAAAGGCAATGACTCCTAAGGGCATTAGCTGGGAGTAACTTTGAGAATCATCTTGTTGATACTCAGCGTTTCTCACCCGTCGCAGCGGATCTGATAATTCCCCCAAACGTTGTAGGGTTTCCACTGTCGTTTCTAGCCTGCTGGGAGTTAATTTCAGCCAATCTAAAATTAACTCTGGCACTGCCATTTCTCGACTGGCTTCTAGATCTAAAGTGTTAGCCTCTAGAATGTCATCAAATGAGTGTTCTATTGCTCGTGCCATCGCTAATACAGCACGACTGCGGTCTACTCCCTTTGCGATCCCCAGCTTTAAGGAAGCTTGATAAGCGCGTTTAGCGCTATTGATTGGTTCGGGGCGATCGTCCAAAACTTCAACGGTCATGGGTTAACGTCTGTAGGTAAGCCAGACCATCAGTGCTGGCAGAATAGCCAACAGCACCGCCACCATTGCCCAAGCAATTATGGTGGAACCATTTGCTAATCGCAGTGCTAATGGTAGCCATATAATCACTAGCACGAAAATAATGCCCAGCGCTATCGGCAGATAGCTTTCTCCCAGTCGCGGATGGACAACATGCCAACTATTTCCCACCCAGCGCCAAGCCCGCTTGTAAGGATAAGTGGTGGAAAGTTGCTCTAGGACATAAGCATCATTTTCTACCACAAAGATTTGTTGACAGCGATCGCAACCAAATGCATCTGTCAGCGTAATCGGAATTAACCGTCCCCGGCGACGGCAAGGACAGGGATATTCCGTATTGAAGTCAATTTTTTCAGGTTTTTGAGATTGCACAAGCGTTCTAATAACTTGAGCTTATTTTTTACAATATGTGAAATTAAAATTTCCTGGTCTATACCTTAGGTACTGGTTTTATGATTTGCCAGCTTTACAAAGATAGAGAGGCAAAGCCAATACTGCTATGATTCCCAAGGATAGATAAGGCTAAATCGGGCTGTCGTAACTACTATCTTCAAGTTCGGATATTGAAACAGAAGCTATCTGTCTGCTGTTTTTCCCTATATTTGGCAATCTTGTTTAAGGATTTTATTCTCTTCATCTGTGGCTTAAAAGGTAATTTTTAGTGGTGTTTTTAGACATTTATGATTTTTGAATATCTGGCACAGTTTTCAGTTTACGCGGCCATATCTCATAAAACAACTGTTTTCTGAGGCTACGTCTAAAAGTAATCAGTACCAGCAAATCATGTACTCAGATGTTCGCAGTTATTTTGTTTGTCTTATTCATCGTTATTACTCCCATGCGTATTCATTATTGCTTATCCCTGAGTACTAATACTCATTTATTACCAATAAATCACAGAGATTTTTTGAGAATAGGGAGTCTGAAAACATCAGTCAGTTATCCGACTCTTGCCCTAGGTAGATTTGGGCTGCACTTCACTGCCATCAGACACATTGCACCTAACAATATCGCCATTAATCTCGCCACCCTTCATCCAGTGTAGTACACTGTACAAAAAACGAAGTCACTACACTTATGAAGATTAACTTAAAGTAACTTCCGATCTTGAAATTTATTTTACACCTCAAGCGGGTAACGCGATTCGAACGCGCGACATTCACCTTGGCAAGGTGACGCTCTACCACTGAGCTATACCCGCAATCTCCATGACAAATACTAGAGTCTCATATTTATTTTGAGTTGTCAAGTATTTTATTTAGGGGCATGGGGCAAGAGTCCAGAGTCAATAGTCCAAAGTCAATAGTCATTTTGTCATTTCTCCCCACCCTCTCCCATACTCCCCAGACTTTCTCATCCCCCCTGCTTCTTCACCTCTCTCAAGTACTTAGCTCAATTCTTCCGACTCAGGGGAGAAATTGCCTAAGCTGGCGCTGGGAAAAGAAGCTGGTAGAGATTGGCTATTAAGAGCGTATGGCTCTGCTAGATTAGAACGCAATTGGCGCATCAGGCTGGCCATTTCTAGGGCATTCATGGCATAGTCCCAACCATGATTGCTTTTTATTCCGGCTCTTTCTAAAGCTTGTTGCATAGTGTCTACTGTCAAGATGCCAAAAATTACTGGCACACCAGTTTGGAAGCTGGCGGCGGCAATACCTTTAGCTACTTCCGAAGATACATAATCGAAATGAGGTGTTTGTCCCCGTATGACAGCACCCAAGCAAATAATCGCATCATAGCGATGAGAAAGCGCTAACTGACGGGCAACTAAAGGTATTTCAAAGCTTCCAGGAACCCAAACGTAGTCCACTTGATTACCGTGGGGGTTGGGATCTATACCGTGGCGTTTCAAGCAATCTTGACATCCCTCTAACAGCTTTACGGTAACAAGGTCATTAAATCGACCAATTACAAGTGCAAACCGCAAAGGCTCTGTTTGGGTAAAAGTTCCCTCAAAAACTGCCATGACCGCCTCTTAACAAACTATACTTCAAGGCTAATATACATTTCTTCTGTAAATATAGAAGAGCAGAAGAACACAATCAGCTAAAAAGAACAAGATGAAACCTCGATCCTGATTACTTTTTAGCTTGGCTCTTCTGCCCTGATAGTATCTATGCTATTTATCTGTGTTCTTAAGCGATCGCTTAAACTACAAAAAAGTTTAATAGCCCAACTAAAAGTACTAAAGCAATCCAGACTCCAGAACCAAGCCAGAGTAGCTTCTTAGACTCTACCCAATTTTGGGGTGTAGCATAGGCAACGGGAACGCCAATTACTAATACAAAAGACAGCAGAACCAGTGCTAACAAAGCGATTTGAAATATTATGGTCATTTTTGCTTCTCCCAAGACAGCGAAATACTAAAGATAGAATATCGTACAGGGCAACACTGACATTTTCCCACGCCACTCGACGGCAGTTGCTTCAAGCCGGGAAACCCGACGCCAGTTGCTACAACGGAGGGAACCTCCGCAACGCACTGGCTTTCCAACGCACTGCCTCCTCCGCTTGGGGAGCCAGCCGCGTGCGGTGAGACCCGCGCTGCGGGAGGGTTTCCCTCCGCAGGCGACTGGCGAACCCGAAGGGGGGTTTCCCCCGTTGAGCGGACTGGCGTGATAACCCAAGACCGCAGTGGCTCTTATTTGTTAAGCTATCAGAAATTGCGTCACTATAGTCATTAATCCCAAGTCCAAAGTCTAAAGTCTCAATGATTGACTCTTGACTTTTGACTCTTGACAATTGACTCTTGACTATGGACTTAATTCTTTGCCACACCACAGCTGATTTTGACGCACTTGGAGCAGCGGTAGGACTGACACGTTTAAAACCCGGTAGCAAGATTGTACTAACTGGGGGTGCGCATCCGCCTGTACGAGATTTTTTGGCATTGCATCGGGATGAGTATCCCCTGATTGAACGGCGTTCGGTGAATCCTGAAAAAATTCGGTCTTTAACTGTGGTGGACACTCAGCAACGCGATCGCTTGGGTAAGGCTGCTGAATGGTTAGATTTACCTAATGTCAAGGAAATTATTGTATATGACCATCACCTCGGTCATGAATTAGATTTTCCCGCTACACAAACTCATATTTCGCCTGTGGGAGCTACTACTACTTTAATGGTGGAGCAATTGCAACAACGGCAAATTTCGCTGACACCAGCGGAAGCGACTGTCATGGCTTTAGGTATCCATGTTGACACAGGCTCTTTAACTTACGAGCAAGCGACACCAAGGGATGCTTTAGCTTTGGCTTGGTTGATGCAACAAGGAATTAGTTTGTCAGTAATTTCTACTTATAATGACCCTGGTTTATCGCCACAATTACAACAGCTATTAACCAAGGCTTTAGATAAATTAGAATATTTATGCTTGCGTGGATATACGATTGCTTGGGTAACTTTAGCAACGGATGGATTTGTACCAGGGTTATCGAGTTTGGCTTCCCAATTAGTAGAGTTAACAGAAATAGATGCTTTACTGTTAGCAAATGAATATCCCTTATCAGAGGATGATTCACGCTTAACTATAATTGGGCGATCGCAAATTCCCGATGTCAACCTCAACGAATTATTTCAACCTCTAGGTGGTGGCGGACATTCACAAGCAGCAGCCCTAAATTTACGCGGAGTAGATTCTCAAGCAATCTTACATCAACTCTTAGAAGAGTTAAAAGCTAGTATTCCCCATCCACCGACAGCTAGAGATTTAATGTCCTCTCCTGTCCGCACCATTCGTCCGGAGATAACAATTGCGGAAGCACAGCGGATTTTGTTGCGTTATGGGCACTCTGGGTTATCTGTAGTCGATGCGGCTGGGGAACTTTTAGGTATTGTTTCTCGAAGAGATATTGATATCGCCCTACATCACGGGTTTAGTCATGCGCCAGTCAAAGGCTACATGACAACAAATCTCAAGACTATTACACCTGAAACGACATTACCCCAAATTGAAGCATTGATGGTGACTTATGATATTGGACGCTTACCAGTATTAGACAAAGGGCAACTAGTTGGGATTGTTACCCGCACTGATGTATTGCGAGAATTACATCAAAATAGTGCTGAGTTTCGAGAGTTGAATTCCGAATCTCAACTTTCCCTCAGCACTCAGCACTCAGCACTCAGCACTGAATTAAAAAATCGCCTGACTCCCCAATTATGGCAACTGCTGACTCAAGCATCACAAGAAGCAGAAAAAAGAGGTTGGCATTTATACCTTGTAGGAGGTGCAGTGCGGGATTTGCTATTAGCTGAGGATGCAGCCGGAACCTTAATGATTCAAGATATCGATTTAGTTGTTGATGGCTTTCATAAATCAGCAGATGTTGGTGCTGGTGTAGAACTAGCCAAAGCACTGCAACAAATGCACCCAGAAGCCCGCTTAGAAATTCACGGTGCTTTTCAAACTGCGGCTTTATTATGGCACAAAGACCCAGAATTAGACTCGCTATGGGTAGATATTGCCACAGCTAGGACAGAATTCTATCCTTATCCCGCAGCCAATCCAGAAGTTGAGGCCAGTTCCATTCGCCAAGACTTATATCGTCGCGACTTTACCATTAATGCTATGGCACTGCGACTAACTTACCCCCGTGCAGGCGAATTACTTGATTTCTTTGGGGGTTTACTGGATTTACAAGCCAAGCAAATTCGAGTTTTACACGCTAACAGCTTTATCGAAGATCCCACTCGCATTTATCGCGGTGTGCGTTTTGCGGTGCGCTTTGGATTTGATATTGAACCACAAACTGAAGACTATATCCGCTATGCCATCAACAGTGGTATTTACGATCGCACTGCTCAAGAGAATAGCAGAACCCCAGCTTTACAAACCCGCCTCAAAGCAGAACTTAAACATATTCTCGAAGCCCCCTATTGGAAACCTGCTTTGCAGTTACTCGATAACTTAGGAGCCTTGCAGTGCATTCATCCTACCTTGAAACTAGATGAAAATATCTTACGAGAACTACGTTTGCTAGAGCGATGTTTGCAACGATTTGACCGTCAACAAACCCTAATTCACTGGCAAATGCGGCTAGAAACATTAATCGCCCATCTAGCACCAGAATATCGGGTAAAAGTAGCAAAAAATCTCCAAATGCAAGAGGATAGCATTAGTAGATTAAACAACTTAGCCGCATTAGAAACTGAGGTCAACGCATCATTATTTAGTTTAAAACGCCCCAGTCAGATAGTAAATTTGCTGCGACAGTATGATTTACCAACCCTGATTTTAATTGCCTTACAAAGTCCACGAGTAATCCGGCAGCAGATTTGGCATTATTTAACAGTTTGGGCGAACGTTCAACCAATTCTCAATGGCAATGACTTAAAGAAACTCGGCTACAAACCCGGCCCCCAATATCGGCAGATACTTGATGATTTACTAACCGCCACTTTAGATGGTGTAATTACCAATAAAACAGAAGCCCAAGAATTTTTAACCAAGCATTACCCTCAATAAATATCCCCCTCTCCGCTACGGACACTTTCCTCAACGGGAGTTTCCCCCGCACAGAAGTGTCCTCCTCTACTTGAGAAAAAATATATTTTCTATTCACGCATTCGACGCATTCGTTCCCGCAAGGTAGACGCATAGACGCAAAGAAAATCAAACTCTTAAATTATTCCCTGCGCCTCTGCGATTCTGCGTAAGCAATTAATTTTTAGTTGACTTGGCAATTGCTCCTAATTGCAACCCGGAAGGATAACTACCGTCTTCCTTGATACGTTTAATTTCTGCATCAGCAATCTGTAAATTTAGCTTTTGTGCTATTGTCTTGACAATATCTCCGCGATCGATGACACCAGCTACCGCACCAGCGGGAGAAATTACTGTAATCCGAGGTAACTGTTCGCTTTCCAGTTTGTTAATTACTTCTGCTAAAGAAGTTGATTCCGCAATTGTAGGTATTTCTGTAAGAGGATGCACAATATTTTGCAGAGTTTGAGTTTCCCATGCACTTCTTTCTACTAAGCGTAAATCGTCAATGGAAACTAAACCCCGATAGCGTCCATCAGAAGCAGCAAAATAAATCTGTGGGGCATTAGTATCTAATAGATATGAATCGGCAAAGGAACGCAAAGTTTGGTCAGCATCGACTATACGAAAGTCACGAGTCATCGCATCGCTAGCTGAAACTTTCAGCAAGGTTTCTTGTAGTGTGGTAACGCTGTCATAGGTGTTGGCGTTACGAATTCCAAACCAACCCAGCAATACAATCCACAGACCTAAAGCGAGTTCTCTGGTAAAAAAGTCTATCGCAAATCCGAGAGCGATCGCTGCATAACCCAAAATTTGCCCAGACCTAGCGGCTAAGTGTACTGCTTGAAAGCGATCGCCTGTTACTTTCCACAGGGCTGACTTTAAGACTTGTCCCCCATCTAAAGGTAAGCCGGGAATCAAATTAAACAAAGCTACAACTAAGTTAATTCTCGCCAAATCATTCACCATGACACTGATTGGGCTAGTCTCAGGCAACACAGCAGCCACAAGACGCAGTATAAAAAATAGGGCAATACTAACTAAGGGGCCAGCGATCGCTACTTGAAATGCTTTTCCCGGAGTTTTGGATTCTTCTTCTATAGCAGCAATACCACCAAATAAAAATAGGGTAATCGAATTAACTCTAATCCCTTGCGATCGCGCTACTAAACTGTGACCTAATTCGTGTAACAACACTGAACCGAATAGCAGCAGTGCCATTACCATTCCGGCACTCCATGCTAAAGTACCCCCCCATTCCTGGTAAGCTACACCAAAGTTAAGGGTTGCCAAACCTAAAATCACGAACCACAAAGGGTCTAAAAATAGTGGAATACCAAATAAAGACCCGATTCTCCAATTTGTTTGCATGACATTGTCCTAAAAAGTAGATCTTTAGATTTCCAGATGATATAAAGGATACAAGTATGTTTTTATACTGGATATTTGCCGAAAATCAAGCCAGAGAGCGATCGCCAAATATGCCTGGAATAACAGCTTTACCAGGCGTTAATGGCTATACTCTCATTTCTAGAATAGACAATTAATCCTATTAAATCACTGTGAGAAAATAAAATTCTTCTTCCTAAAGAATCAACAAATTAGTGCAACTTCAGAAAGCAACATTTTCTTAAGTCGCAAATTTAACTAACTACCAGAACAACACAATTTGTTAAAAAAACTGAAGCATTTATTAATGCAAAATTCCGCTAATTTTTGTAAAACAACTAAATTTAGAGTTTTTTTGTTACTCTCTCTAACTTAATTAAAAAAAATTACGAATTTTCTACTTTTTTGTAAAAACCTGAACTTCTTGAAAATTAGGATTATGTTAGGGTGAGTTTAACACTGGATTTAGTAATACTATATTTTTGAGAGAGACAGTATGCTTTTACCAGTTTTTTACATGGAAAGTCTTGATGAAATAGACACTGAAAAACTTTCTCGTGGTGAAGTACAAGTTCGCAAGATTGCGCAGAATCTTTCCTTAATCCCGACTTTTTTTGTGTATGCAATCTTTTTGCCGTTACTGATGATTTTATATTACTGTTACGAACCAGCTAAAGAAATATTTCAGGGTTTTATATTTACATTTATTATCAAACCAATTCGCTGGTTCTGCTATCAAATAGTTTATTTAGTATGTGATTTTGTCAGAAAATTGAATAATTGAATCTCAGCACATCTCAGTCATCTGCTGAAAAACAATATCACTCCATTATCTCTGGAGCCAGAAATTTAGCAAAATTTAGTACTGGGGAGACTGCATCTAAGATCGTAAAAGCTCACATAGGTACAACAATTTTTTATAACGAGCAATTTGACGACAGGTGCTTTGTATAAAGCTGAAGGTTATGCGATCGGATACCCACTAGCAAAGGAAAAAGGACAAAGGGCAAATGCCCAATGCCCTATTTTCCAAACAGATCTATAAGCTAGCTTAATAGGTTTTCGGTGTTTTGGATTCAAACAGACCTGAATTAATAGTCTTAATGAATCACAACTACAAACGACCGATGTTAGTCAATCCTAAAACAATCCCAACACCGATAATATGACCAAAAGCCATTGCACCGATGAATGTGGGAATACTTACAGGAAGACCAGGCAATTTAGGGCCAACATTGGGCTTTTCAATTCTGGTAGATAGCAAAAGAACTACTAAGCTACTAATGCTGATGATAGCTGCTACTGTGGGATTCCATGCAGGTGTTGCAGGAACAGATGTAGCTGCTGCTAGTAAAATTGATGAAATCAAGCTTGTATCTCCTAAATAGGCAAATAAATGTAAGCCTTCAAGATTATAAAATTTATTAGGAAAAAACTAGAAATAATTGCCAAAATATCTACCTTTATGTAGGTATTTATCCTATATAAGTCATTGACTATGCGAGTTAAAATTTGCGGTATAACCCAACCACAACAGTCTGTAGCGATCGCCTCTCTGGGCGCAACAGCACTAGGATTTATTTGTGTACCAACTTCACCCCGTTATGTTAATGTACTGCAAATTCAAGCAGCGGTGGCACAACTACCAAACAACATTGATAAAATCGGTGTGTTTGCTAACACTAGTATTACAGAAATCCAGCAAATAGCGATCGAGTCTGGTTTAACTAGCGTGCAGTTACACGGTAATGAATCAGTAGAATTTTGCTCGTTATTGCGCCAAGCTTTGCCAGACTTAGAAATTATTAAAGCCTTTAGGATTCGCAGCAGCGAGCATCTTGAGCAAGTGGCTGAGTATACGAATTATATAGACACGTTATTGCTTGATGCCTATCATCCCCAGCATCTTGGCGGTACAGGTCAAACCTTAGATTGGAATATGCTACAAAAATTTAGCCCCAGTTGCCCTTGGTTTCTAGCTGGGGGACTTACGCCAGATAATATTTTGGATGCCCTCAGTATGGTACAACCCAACGGCATTGATTTATCTAGTGGCGTAGAAAAGACACCAGGAGATAAAGATTTAGATAAAGTCGCCAAGTTGTTTACCAGGCTAGGGACTGTAAAAAGGGTAAAGGATGAAGTATGAAGACTGAAATTTTTCATCCTTCATCCTTTAAACTTCATCCTTAAAAGAAGGCTGCTTGGTGACGAATCAAGTTCAAAAATTCTTCGCGGGTTTTCTGTTGTTCTTGGAACACGCCAAGCATCGCGCTGGTGACAGTCCAAGAACCTGGTTTTTGCACACCCCGCATCACCATGCACATATGAGTAGCTTCCATGACTACGGCAACGCCTTGAGGTTCTAAGATCGTCTGAACCGCTTCTGCAATTTGACGGGTGAGTCTTTCTTGTACTTGCAGGCGACGAGAGTACATCTCGACAATCCGAGCCAACTTACTTAATCCAACAACTTTTTGATTCGGGATATAAGCAACATGCGCTCTACCCATAAAAGGCAACATATGGTGTTCGCACAGGCTAAAGAAATTAATATCCCGGACTAAAACCATCTCGTTATGCCCTTCATCAAAGATGGCTCCATTCACCAGTTCTTCTAGAGATTGGTTGTAGCCACTCGTCAGAAACCGCATAGCCTCTGCTACTCGCTTGGGCGTTTTCAACAGACCTTCACGTTCGGGGTCTTCTCCCACACCCAATAGTATTTGCCGTACTGCTTGGCTCATTTGCTCCATCTCCTCGTCTTTAGGAGTGTGCAACTCTGGCTCGTGTCCGTCGTGGGTATTGCGATCGGGTCTGGGAGTTATAGCATCTGCCAAGTTGGGAATTAAAGGCGATTGAGAGCGATTAGAACCGTTAGAACTCGCGATAGTCATATTAAGTCTTAGTAAGGGTTAGTCATTAGTCATTAGTCATTTGTTATGAGTACAACAAATGACAAACAACGCAGGATTGATTAGAGAACGCCAGCACTGGGCATGAGAGTTAATTCATCAATGACTGCTTGTGGTGGTAATAAAGCTGTGTGCAGAATCGACTGAGCAACAATTTCCGGCGTTAACATTTTGGAACGGTCAAAGTTGGCGTGGACTGTTTCTGTATCCCAAAGTTCGGTATTAACGGCTCCAGGACAAATCGCTGTGACGCGAATCCCGTGGGCGCGTTCTTCTTGCGCTAGGGTTTGAGAAAGAGCAATTAAACCAGCTTTACTGACGCTGTATGCACCCCAATTAGCAAAAGCTTGCTTCCCGGCAATGGAGACGATATTGATAATTGTGCCGCTGCCGCGATCGCGCATTCCTGGCAAAATCCCCATAATGCACTGGAAGACGCTAGTTAGATTTAAGTTGATCGTTTGCTGCCAATCTTCTAAAGGAGTTTCGCTTAAGTTGGCTGTGTATGCTATTCCAGCACTATTGACCAGAATATCGATATCGCCAAATTCATTAGCGATCGCTTGTATTTGGGTTTTTACTTGCCAAACATCAGCTAAATCGACAGCATAACTTTTCGCTTCTACTCCTGTATGCTTTGCTGCTATTGCAACTGCCTCCAACTTCTCAAGGGAACGGCTGACTAAGGCGACATCTATTCCCGCCTTCGCAAATGCCAAAGCTGTTGCTTTTCCAATTCCACTACTTGCCCCAGTAATTAGGGCGCGTCGTTTCGGCTCAACGCTCATGCTATCTCCAGATTTGTTGGCGGTTCGGCGAGCTTATTACTACCCCATTATTTAAATCTCTCGGCTTGCTATAGATTAAACGAATCTAAACAATAGATTAAATAAATCTAAAAAATCCGATGATGATTATTGGCAAATGTTACATTACACTGCCAGGATGGGTTTGTTTTTTGATTAAGTACTTGCCCAGGGATAACAAAATTTTGTTCGTCTGGGAAATTTCATCCGAACACTCAAGATTAATTATCCAATAGCTAGATAAATCAATTATCTAGTTAACTTAATTTGTCAAACATGAAAACGCCCATGACTGAGAAGATTGTTAAAAATCTTTAAGCGTCATAGGCAATTATAGCATTGCTGCCATGCTAATCAAGCATCTCAAGGTTGTTAGTGAGCAACTTCTGTAAAAACGCCAATTTTACGGAATTTTTCATAGCGCAGTTGGCGGCGTTCGGAAGCGGTTAAACGGTTGAGTTCGTCTAAGTTTTCCAATAGAGCTTGTTTGAGAGTGTTAGCGGCTTCTATAGGGTCAGAATGAGCGCCACCGATCGGTTCGGGTAATATTTGGTCGATAATGCCCAAGTTTTTCAAGTCATGGGAAATAATTTTCAAAGCTGTAGCGGCTTGGGGAGCCTTAGCAGCATCCTTCCACAAAATGGCGGCACAGGCTTCGGGGGTGGCTACAGTATAGACAGAGTGTTCAAACATCATCAGGCGATCGCCTACCCCAATACCGAGTGCGCCACCAGAACCGCCCTCACCAATGACCGTACAGATAATGGGTACATCAAAGCAGAACATTTCGCGCAAATTGTAAGCGATCGCTTCTCCTTGACCTTGATGTTCGGCTTCTACCCCAGACCAAGCTCCTGGCGTGTCGATAAAAGTTAAAATCGGCATGGAAAACTTGTTGGCGTGTTCCATCAACCGCAGCGCTTTGCGATAGCCGCCTGGATAGGGCATACCAAAGTTCCGGGCAATGTTATCCTTGGTATCTCGCCCTTTTTGATGACCCAACATCACTACAGGCTGTCCACCCAAACGACCGACACCACCCACTAAAGCCGGATCGTCACCACCACAGCGATCGCCATGTAACTCCATCCATTCATCACTGATAGCCTGAATGTAATCGAGAGTACTAGGGCGGCGGGGATGACGAGCCACTTGCAATCTCTGAGATGGAGATAGGCTAGTAAAAATTTCCTCACGCAGTTGCATAGCGCGTGCTTCTAATTGGCGTATTTGACCAGATACATCGACGCCATTTTCTTCTGCAAGTTGCCGAATTTGATCGATTCGGGTGGCGAGTTCTGCTAGCGGCTTTTCAAAATCTAACAGTAGCGGTTTACGCTCGGTAGTTGCCATCTTACAAGTTTATGAGTGTTGAGTTGTTCAGAGTTGGAATGTAGGTAATGGGGAGTAGGATCTAATTAGTCATTAGTAATTAACTTATAACTAATGACTAATGACCAATAACTAAACCAGCAGTGGTCTAAATCCATGCTTAACTGAAACCCGACCAATCTGCTCCATTTTGTCTACGGTAATCTGATTGCGCCCCCAAGAAAAGTTCGTGTATAACTTCTCAAATTCCAGGAGCATTGATTCCGCAAAACAAGCAAACAACTGACGTGCTGGCACCTCCATATTGACGATTTTCATAATTTTCCAGTCAATGTCTAGAGAATGCTCAACAATCCCACCATTTAACACATATACGCCTGGATGCTGAATTTTTGTCCCTAAATTTTTAGGATAGCCACCATCAATCAGCAAACAAGGTTGTTTCAAAACTTTGGGGTCAATTTCTACACCTTTGGGCATACTAGCAACCCAAACGACGATATCAGCTTGGGGTAGAGCTTCATCTAAAGACATAATTTTGCCCCGCCCCAATTCAGATTGTAAATATTGCAACCTTTCTTGATTACGGGCTATTAGTAGTAGTTCTTTGACATCTGTTTTCGCATCTAGCCAGCGAGTGACTGCACTGCCAATATCCCCTGTTGCACCACATACAGCCACGGTTGCTTTCGACAACTCAATTCCTAATTGTTTTGACGCTTCTTCTACCTGCCGACAAATAACATAGGCAGTATGAGTATTACCTGTAGTAAAGCGTTCAAACTCTAGTTTGATATTACGAACTTGGCTAAATTGCTCCAAGCTAAAGTTTTCAAAAATAATCGAGGAAAATCCACCTAAAGCCGTGATATTTATACCATGCTTTTGCGCATGGGCCATAGCATTCAGGATTTTGCGTGTCGCCGCTTTAATCCGGCGATTTGCCAGCATCTCTGGTAAGAAGCAAGATTCTACATACCGTCCTTCTATTTTTTGCCCAGTAACACTAGTAACAGTGATGTTATCAACAATTTGGGGCGGGGCGCTGCACCAAAAATCTAGCCCTTGATCGGCATATTCTGGGTATCCCAAGTCTTTAGCTACGGCTTGAGCGTGTTCCAAACTAGTAAGATGTCCAATTAGACCAAACATGTATTGATATATTAAGCGCGTGCTGCGTCGAAAGCGTGGAATTAAGTGGGTTAAGAGCGAACTACTTACCCTTAAAAATACTACACAAAGCGTAATATATATCAGGGGCAACATTAGGAGTTACCCCTATAGGTGATATTTAAGCAGCTGTGAGACCGTAGGCTGAGAGACGCATAATGTCGCGAGTACTGAAGCCGATGTTACTTAATGCTTCACCGTATTGAATCATGAAATCTTCAACCAAAGCATCCTTTTCCATTGCCAAAACTTGAGCATCATCTGCAACTTGATTGAGCATTTTCCATACAATGGGAAGGTTTTGACGGTTTGCCTCTTCTAGTTCAGTTTTTGATTCAGCAAAGTTTTCTTTCAACCAAACTTCGCCAAAGTTAAGATGGCTGTATTCATCTTTTACTACTCCCTCAGTAATTTTGCGGGCAAAATCATCAGCAACAGGGATGTAGATGTTGTATGCTGCGATCGCAAAACATTCAATAATCAAAGACTGAATCAGCAAGCAAGTAACCACTTTGCCCTCTGCCGCTGCTTTTTGGAAGTTGCTGTGCAGTCCCAAGAAAAATTCTTTGGCAAATTGCAGATCTGGCACTACCTGTAAATTGCGTCCACAAGCTTCAAATCCTTTCTTATGGCGGCTTTCCATTTTAGATAGGCGAATCAATTGCTCTTGATGTTCCGGCAGCAGTTCAGCCAATTTAATGTAATTCTCAAAAGCTTCTTGTTCGCCTTCAATTACAATCGCATTAATGCGGCTGTAGGCGTCTTTGTATTTTTCGCTTTGGAAATCAATTTCAGATTGCTCTGTAATCTGCTGCATGTTATCTTTACCCCTGTAAACGTGAATCATTTGATACCGAAAATAAATTTACCCTTATGAGTTTAGGGTAACAATCACTGTGATTTAATTTAACTTAACAAGTCACTATGTTTATAGATTAGCTGTTGCTGGGGGCGATGCTCTAGTACTACAAACACAAATGCTTGAAAGCAAAACTCATGTCCAAACCACAATGGAATCCGAAATATACCGATTTTTTGAGCCTAGGAGTATTAATAATAGGCGCTTTTATCGTTTTGCTGCCCTTGTTTGTGGTTTTCCTCACTTCTTTTGCGCCTGGAGGAGCAACACCAGAAGTTTTACCGAAAAATAACTGGACTTTAGCTAATTATCAAGATGCATGGCAGCGAGGTAAATTTTTATTGGCGTTTGCTAATTCTACCTTAGTAGCGATCGCAGTCACCGCGTTTCAAATTGTGACTTCGGCATTGGCAGGTTATGCCCTAGCACGATTGAAATTCCGGGGTAGACAAGCGCTGCTGTTGGTTGTCTTAGCCACTTTGGTGATTCCCTTTCAGTTATTGGTGATTCCTATCTTTTTGGTATTGAAGTCGGGACATTTGATTAATACCTACGGAGCTTTGATTTTACCAACGGCTGTTAACGGCTTTGGAATTTTTTTGTTACGTCAATATTTCCAGACAATTCCCGTAGAGTTGGAAGAAGCCGCAACCATCGACGGGGCGAACCGATTGCAAGTTTTGTGGCGGGTGATGTTACCTTTAGCACGTCCAGCTTTGGTGACGCTGTTTTTATTCACCTTTATCGCTGAGTGGAACGATTTGTTTAAACCTTTGGTCTTTACAACACGCCCCGAATTAAGAACAGTACAACTAGCATTGGCAGAGTTTCAGGAGCAATTTACTAACAATTGGCCTTTAATGATGGCGGCGGTAACAATTGCAACTGTGCCAGTGATGGTACTCTTCCTCATCGGTCAGCGTCAGTTTATTCGGGGGATTGCCACAACAGGAATTAAGAATTAGTCAATGGTCAAGAGTCAAAACCCTTGACCATTGACTCCTGACTAATTCATTTCCTGAATTTGCAAGCGAATAGTATGTTCAACAGTGCCACTCAGTTGCAATTCCATGATTTCACTACCTAGAGGTTCTATGCTACTGAGAAGCGATCGCAAATTTGGCGTACTGGCTCCTGTATCTACATACAATCGATCTGCTAAATTGCTGATGCGTTTCCAAGTCATGTATAACTTGGCGATGGTTTGTTCGATTTGAGATGCTTGATTTACTAAATCAGCAGCTATCGTCAAACAGCCGACTCTTTGCGCTTCTTCTAAGGCTGTTTCAATATCAATATCTGCTTGAGTTAGGGCTTGCACTTGAGCAGCAGATTTTAAATATTTTGCCAGGTAACGCGCCTCTGTTGTCACCTGTTTTAAGGTATCGACATCGGGGTTAGCCGCAATTTCTTTTTGTAAGTATTTTTGATGTGGTTCTGGCAGTTTTTCTAATTCTTTCACCAGTGGGGCGATGTAGCGCGGGGGAAGGGTGTTATCTGCTGCTTTGACCTTGACTGGTTCTGGTAGCAACTCCGATGACATAGCTGTCCATTCGTCGCTAAGTTGACGGACTTCCCGCCGAGTGATGCGATCGCCTTTTTGCGCTGCTTCACTCACCATCTGTTGCACTTCCGGCGAAGCTTTGGAAGTTTCGACAAAAGCTCTTTTACTAAAATTATTCACCGTGCCTGGGTCAATTTTCCCCTCTTCTAGCAGCGTATCAGCACTGTTAGCTAGTTGAATCCAGGCATAAGCTTGACTTTTGCTGATTTCACGTTCTTTCAGCCAACGGAGAAAACCAGCGCCTCGACTATCACCCCCCTTTTTCTCGCGATCGCGGATGGCGCGTAAAATTCGCCCCCGCCAGATTTCGGTTTGTAAATCGAAGCGATCGCATACCTGCCAAGCCACATCCAGCTGCTGTTGAAAATCTGACTCTGGTATCTGTTCGTCTTCTGGATCGGGCAGTTCAAAGGTAAGATCCGCTGGCTGTTGCAAAGCAGCAGCAATGTCGTTGATAGATTCGTTATATTCCACGACTGGTTGCCGAGTAGTGTATGCGTCGGCTTATTATGCCACAATCTGAGTGCTTTGGTAGTGAGACTGACTGAAATTTCGCTTAGTTCATTTGTATTCATTACTGCTGGCAATCAAGAATTGTTTAACGTACACCACTGGCTAAAATTCCCAAAATTTTATTAACATCTTTTAGGTAATATTCACTTAAGTCAATCTGAATAACTTGACCTTCTAATTTCAAAAATTGCCAAATACTGCCGGTTGTAACAGTTCCATAAATTGCCAAGTTTTCATTACCAGAGCGTTCGTTAAATATTCTCGCTGCCAGCATCTCTGCTGCACATTGCCCTAAACCCGCAGGAATATTTTCTTTTTTCGCTTCCACAATGACAACTACTGGTGCTGTAACAATTAGTCTTTCTGGAGAACGGGTAACAAGAAAATCACAAATTCCATTCAATCCCTGTGTAGCATCAACATTAAATTCGACTCCCGAAAACAAATTTATTTGGTCATTTAATTGTCTCCTCAAGTCTATTAAAATCGGTGCAATAATCATTTCCGAGCGAGCTTTTTCACTATTGCTAGCAATTGCTATGGGTACATTGTATTGAAGAGTTTCTTTTAATAACTCGCTGGACTCTAGATCGGATACATTAGCAAAAATATCAGTTGCTTCAATAGTATTTAGTTGAAAAGTCTGTTTAACTTTCTCTAAATTAAAATCGCTGTATGCCATATTAGTTCTATGAATATGAGCAACTTACTTCAAGAGTAATTCAGAATTACAGAACTGAATTTCTGGTATATAAATTTACTCTCAAATTTAACAGATTTATTCCTGATTCTCATTGTAGAGCGCTGAGAGTATGATGGCGACGCTCGCAATTATGCTTTGTATACAGCATGTTTCGGTCTTGCGATCGCGCAAGCTGTATATCTTCATAAAAAATGCAATTTTAAGAAGATTCTGGAAACTTTCAAAAACCTGCATAAGCTCAGAATCGCTAGAGATATAGTAATTCATGCATAAAAATTAGGGAAATTCGGTGTTATTTATACACGGAATTAATGTATCTACCAACCGCCCTAGCTTTCAGCTGAAGCCTATTAGCTTCGTCTGGTACGTGAGACATCTTATGGGCAAAAAAATTTAATTTTTTTGGAGAAATAATCCCATGAATACAAAATCTATTTACAAGCAACCTTTCGCTCTTTTCTTTGCAGGAATTCTCAGTGCTGTAACCTTGGGTGGTTCGGTATCTGTGCAAGCACAAACAGAATCGCAGCCCACTTCACCACCTAAATTTAGTAAATTCCAAGCAGGTCAATTAAAATTACAAGGAAATGGGACACCATTCAAACCTTCTGAACTCAGACAGTCTGAAAAACCGACTGGAGGTAAGCGGGGAATTCCTGATGGTATAGACGATCGCACTCCTATGCTGAGTCGAGACTACCCTTGGTCAACTATTGGCCGAGTACAAGGAACAACAACTGATGCAAAAAGCTACCACTGTACTGGCACTTTAATTGCTGACGATATAGTTTTAACTAATTCCCACTGTGTTATCGATCCTGAAACTCATCAACTCAGCAAAAAAATTCAGTTTCTACCGAATGTTATCAATGGTGTTGTCAGCAATGAAAGAGATATAGCCACAGTAGAGCAAGTCATTTATGGTACAGACTTCACTCAAGACCGCATCGCTAATCAAACTAAAGACTGGGCAATTCTCAAAATTGATAAACCTCTGGGTCGAAAGTATGGTTATTTAGGATGGAAATCTCTTCCTGCTGCTGCACTAATTAAGAATAAGCAAAAATTATTTTTTGTCGGTTACTCTGGAGACTTTCCCGATCCAAATAAAAAAGGCTATGAGTATCTCAGTGCTGGACAAGGGTGGACTGCGGGATTTCAGGCTGGATGTAGTATTGTTCGAGAAGAGGACAACATCCTATTCCATGATTGTGATACCGCCGGTGGTTCTTCTGGCGGGCCGATTATTGGCTTGATTGATGGGCAACCATATATTGTTGCTCTTAACAATGCTGAAATTAAAAATACTAGAACCCATCAAGATATCATCAACCTAGCGGTTAAAATCTCCTTTTTAGATGAGTTAACGGGAAAAAATTAACGGGGCGTATGCAACTGGCACATATATATACTGGCATGGGAGTCAAGAGCAAATAGTCAAAGTTTTGAGACATTTGATGTCGAATAGCTTTAGCAGGCAAAATAGGACACGCAGCTTTAATTATTGAGTGGCTCCCTGATAAGTACTAACAGGTGTAGGTTATCCATCCAAAGGTGAATTAGGCTCTCGTATGAATGTAGGAATTAGGCTTTTTCTTCCTTGTCTCGTTTCTAGCGTTAACCTACACTTGTTAGATCCAAGTCTCTCTACAAATGAAGATGATAAATTTGTTACTAGTGTCATAAGACAGTTAGCAGGAAACTTAATCGCTTTTTATTTTTAGAGGCGACTAAGGGTATAGGACATTAAATATTACTTAATATATATGTTATTTATAATACTAATTTTATACTTATAAAAGTTACCCACTGTGTGGTATATATTTCTTAACAATCGCAATGTAGAGGATTTGTTTTCTGAGAGTTGGTTATGCTTTATGCTGGATACTTGTGCCCAAATTATTCCGACTTTTGGATGAGGCTAACTTATGTTAATTTGCCAGGTTTGAGATATTGAGTCTATGAGAGGTGAAGCAGAAATTTTTAACTGTAAAACATCAAAAAATATTTAATATATTTTAGAGAGTTAAGCCTCTAGCATCATAGCTAAAATCATAAGTTTACTTTGAAAAATTCTACTAACTCTAAAAATAGAGTTAACAAGATATATTTACCAAATATATAACTAGTCAATTAATATACAAATTTAGTTGCAGAATAGCTAAATAATCGGCATTACAATTTCATTAAGTCTTATGTATTTACCAAATATTTGGAAACAATAGCTTACAGAATTATCAGTGGTGCTGCTCTGTAAATAGTGAGAACTAAATCCTAAGTTTTGAGTCCTGAGTTCTCAGTAGATTAATGGGGTTATATAGTAATTATGATGATATCCTACTCTTCTCTACATTGCCCTAATTTCTGCTGAGTTCTCATGCAGTAACAACTTGAATGCTTATTCCCACACCACTATGAAATACCAGGTATTAGAGTGGATTTTTAATAAACCTTCATTCCCTCGTCAATTTGAACGGTTGGAACTGGATGAGAATTTACAGATATTAGATACTTCTGAGCAAGTACAAAGGTTTGCTGCTCAACCTGAAGAGGTAGCGATCGGAAAAGATGTGCGCCTTAGTTTTCCTGAATTTGTAGGGATTGAAGATGTTCTGGTATCTATCTTAAAAGGAGAACAAGAACTATTTGAAATAGCAGGAATTCGACGCAACTCAGAAGTACAAGCTGAGATATACATAAATATATATATTATTGGCGAACAAGTTAATTCATCTTGTAACAATAAATTAATTATTCTCATTGAAGAAGTAACTGAAAGGCTAGCTTTAGAACAGCAATTAACACAGAAATATCATGAGGCTAGTTTATTATCAAGTACTTTAATAGTATACAAAAACTACATGGAACAAGTTATCAATTCAATGGCAGATGCCTTATTGATAACAAGTAGTTCGGGAATTATAAAAAAAATTAATTTTGCTACAGAAAGATTATTTGGTTACAGCGAAGCAGAATTAATTGGACGATCAATTCTTTTAATAATTGATGATTATGTATTATGGCGAAATGCGCGGCAAAAAAATTTAGAGTCTCAGCAAAATTATGCTGATATAGAAGTAGTTTGTCGTACTAAAAAAAGAGAACAGTTGTTGATTGCTTTTTCTTATTCAGCAATTCACAACCATGTCGAGAATTTAGAAGATATTGTTTATCTTGGTAGAGATATTACTGCTCGCCAGCGCCGGGAGCAACGTATTTGCGCTCAGTATGCGATTACCCGCATTTTATCAGAATCCCAAAGCGTAAAACAGGCTATGCCAAAAATTTTGCAAGCCATTTGTCAAACTCTTGGATGGGATGTAGGAGAACTATGGACACCAAATCAATATATAACTACATTCGTGCAGCGAGATAGTAAGAATGTTGTGCTGAGATGTGTAGAAATTTGGTCAAGTAGACTAGTTTCGGTAAGAGAGTTTAAAGCAATTACTTGGCAGACAACCTATAACTCTGGTGTAGGTTTACCTGGGCGAATTTGGTCTAGACGATCGCCACTTTGGATTAAAGATATTGTAGATGACGATGACGTCCAGCGATCGCAACCAGCAGCCGCAGCAGAACTGCACGCTGCATTTGGCTTCCCGATTTTAGATGATACGGAAATTCTAGGGGTAATGGTCTTTTTGAGCAAAGAGGTACAGCAAAAAGATATAGATCTACTACAAATGATGGTTTCTATTGGTAGCCAAATTGCTCATTTTATTAAATGCAAACATACAGAAGCAGCTTTGATAGAGAGTGAAGAACGATATCGAGATTTATTAGAAAATGCTAATGACTTAATTCAGTCTGTTAATGTTTATGGGCGTTTTATATATGTCAATAAAGCATGGCAAAATACCTTAGGCTATAGTGCCGATGAAATTACCAAGATGAATCTTTTTGACATCATTCATCCAGATTTTCAACAACGCAGCCGACAAAGGTTTTATAACGTGATGTCAGGCGAAAAGCTGGAACAAATCCAAACGGCATTTATTACTAAAAATGGTCAAACAATTTTTCTAGAGGGAAATATTAATTGTAAGTTTGTCGAAGGTAAGCCAGTTGCCATTCGGGGAATTTTTCGTAATGTTACCCAGCGACTAATAGCAGAAGAAGCGCTGCGCCATCAACAAGAACAAACTAAACGTCTTTTGCAAAATATCTCGTCATCAGCTATCTCCCAACCTCCACAACAATTAGGTAGCGTAGCAAAAGACTTTGCTGAAGTGACAGTTTTATTTGCAGATATTGTCGGTTTGAACAAAATCGCCGCTTCGATTAGTGCAATGCAATTGGTAAGCTTACTCAATCCGATTTTTTCAGCTTTCGATCGCCTAAGCGAACGATATAGTCTCCAAAAAATTCAGAGTATTAACGAAGTTTACATGGTAATTGGCGGCTTACCCGTGCAACGATCGGATCGTGCTCAGGCGATCGCTCACATGGCCTTAGATATGCAAACTGCGATCGCCTTATTCAATAGCGAACATCACCAAGACTTTCACCTCCGTATCGGTATCCATAGCGGCCCCATTGTCGTAGGAATTATGGAAGTAGAAAAGTTTAATTATGACCGCTGGGGTGAAACGGTAAATCTTGCTAGCTGTATGGAATCTCAGGGAATTCCTGGACAAATTCAAGTTTCACAAAATACTTATGAGCATTTATGTCATGAATTTTTGTTAGAAAGGCGAGGTGAAATAGAAATTCCTGGAAGAGGAAAAATGACAACTTATCTATTGATTGGGCGCAAGTAAATCATCAAACAGATGCCATCAATTGAATATTCGGTTTTGCCTTCTACTAATCCAGTATCAACAAATTAACCGAAACGCCCAGAAACGTAGTCACGTGTACGAGAATCAAGAGGATCGCTAAAAATTCGCGTTGTATCACCAAATTCCACC
This sequence comes from Calothrix sp. NIES-2098, assembly GCF_963875125.1. Lineage (NCBI taxonomy): Bacteria > Bacillati > Cyanobacteriota > Cyanophyceae > Nostocales > Calotrichaceae > Calothrix > Calothrix sp. NIES-2098. The sequence goes on along the minus strand of NZ_CAWNKJ010000001.1, from coordinate 3,331,913 downwards.
ATTTCACCGATCCGACTTTCATCAGTACTAAAAAAAGCTGTGAAATCGGAGACACGAGTAGCTTGCTGCATATTGTGAGTCACAATCACAATTGTCAATTCAGAGCGCAAACTATGGATCAGTTCTTCAACTTTCATGCTTGCAATTGGATCGAGGGCTGAACAAGGCTCATCCATCAGCAGCACTTTCGGCTTGACTGCTAAAGCACGAGCAATACAGAGTCGTTGTTGTTGACCACCAGAAAGCCCTAATGCTGATTTATTGAGTTTATTTTTTACCTCATCCCAAAGGGCAGCACCTTTCAAGGCAGATTCAACAATTTCATCTAGTTTTACTTTTGTATAATTGCCGACTATTCTCACACCGTAGGCAACATTTTCATAAATACTCATGGGGAAAGGATTCGGTTTTTGAAATACCATCCCTATTTGGCGACGTAGGCGATTTATATTCACACGCGAGTCATAAATATTCTGACCAAAGAAATCTACGCGCCCTTCAACTTTAACCCGACCTTCTAATTCACTAATCCGATTCAGAGATTTGATAAAAGTAGATTTACCACAACCACTAGGGCCAATAATTGCAGTTACTTGATTTTGGCAAATATCCATAGAAACGCCTGCAAGTGCTTTTGATGTGCCATAGTAAAAGTTAAGGTTTTTAACTTGGATAGCTGGAATTAATTTACTCATATCTGCCAAAGCCGTGAAACAACAATTACAACCTTTTAGTACTTTTAGCTATTTTTTCGCTTGCTCGTAAATAAGCGAGAGATCAAACTAAAACACAAAACTAAACCGAGTAGAACAACAGAAGTTGTCCAGACTAATTTATTTTTTTCGGGATCGGGGTCGTTATAAAGATTAAAAATTAATACTGGTAAGGACGCTGTAGGGCTGGTTAATCCTTCTGACCAATTGAGACTAAATAAAGCTGTAAAAATTAAGGGTGCTGTTTCACCAGCAGCACGAGCAATTGCTAATAAAACACCTGTAGTAATTCCCGGAATAGCCGCAGTTATAACTACGCGAAAAGTTGTTTGCAAACGAGTGCTTCCTAAAGCAGCAGCAGCAAGACGTTGAGAAGTAGGAACAAGTTTTAAAGCTTCTGCTGTAGTTAGTACGATAATCGGTAGCATAATTACAGCTAAGGCAAAGCCACCTGCGATCGCACTAAAGGATTTAGTCACCAAAACTATCACACCATAAGCAAAAACACCAACAATAATTGATGGCACACCTGTGAGAATAGTATTGATAAAACGTACAAAGCTGGCAATTGGATTACTTTGTCCAAATTCTGCCAATAATATTCCTGTCAATATTCCCGTGGGAAGGCTCAAAAGCGAACCAATTGTTACTACGGTCACTGTACCTAAAATGGCGTTACCAAAGCCATTATCAATGACTGCATTGACAAACATTTCTAATTTGAGTCCAGATAACCCACGTCTAAGAATTTCCCATAAAATTGATAATAACGGAATTAAAGCTAAACCCATAAATGCAAAGGCGATCGCATTCATTCCATAACTAAACAATAGACGTTTGATTGGCAGAGGACTGAGTAATTCTGTCGCTACAGATTCATCTATTTCTGAGTTTGGGTAACTAGTCATTTGTTGAAAAATTTTGATATTTAATTATTTCGATCGGGTAAGCTATTTATTTTTACTACCAACCCACTGCACCAATAGCCGAGCAGCAATATTAATTGCTAAAGTCAGCCCAAATAATATTAAACCCAAATAACTTAACGCTCCAATATGTAATCCTGGTGTCGCTTCAGCAAATTCATTTGCTAAAACTGAAGGGATGGTATAACCAGGAGCCAATAAGGAAGTACTTATTTGCGCAGAATTACCAATTACCATTGTGACAGCCATTGTTTCTCCTAAAGCTCTTCCCAAAGCCAACATAGCTGCACTTACAATTCCTGAAAATCCTGCGGGTAGTAACACGCGAAAAATAGTTTCCCAGCGAGTGCTACCTAAAGCCATAGAAGCACTACGTAATTCTTTAGGTGTAGCTAGTAAAACATCACGGGTAATTGCTGCCATTGTAGGTAGAATCATAATGGACAGAATAATGCCCGCAGTTAACATATTTGTGCCTGTAGGATCTTCGGTATTAAATAGTGGTATCCATTTAAAATTGCTGGCTAGCCACTTTTGTATGGGTTCCAAAACTGGAATAAAGACGAAAATACCCCATAAACCAATAATTACACTGGGAATTGCGGCGATTAATTCCACAATAAATGCTAGGGACGATTGTATTGATGGTGGTAAGAAATTTTCACTAGTAACTAAAGCAATTGCTATGCCTACTGGTACCGCAAGAAAAATCGCGATCGCACTACTTACAAGAGTGCCATAAATATAAGGTAGAGCACCAAAAAGATTATTGCCTGTATCCCAATCTTGACTCCACAAAAACCCTATTCCAAACTTTTCAATAGCTGGTTTGGCTTCTTGAAAAATTACCCAACTCATCCATAAAAGTACGATGACCGTAATTGCTGCAAAGATATAAACTAACCATGTGAATCCTTGGTTCAACCAAAATATTCTACCGCCAGCAGCTATTAAATTGATATTTTCATCAATCAAATGATGTGTATTTAATGAATTTTTATCGGCTGGTTCAGATGAATTAGACATTACTAATAATTAACCAAATTATTTTTATATTGCACAACTAAGCATGAAAATCAATGCTCTACTTTTAAGCAAGTAGAGCAGGCTATTTGCCTACCCTACTTGAAAAACAAGTAATATTTAAAATTACTTGACAGTGCTATTGACTGTTTGTAATACCCGATTTACCACATCAGATGGGATCTTTGTGTAGTTAAGGTCATCGTTATATTGTTGACCATCTTTTAGAACCCAATTAATCCACTTTTTAACAGCATTTGCTTTTGATGCGTTAGCATACTGTTTGTAAATCATCATCCAAGTCAAACCAACGATCGGATAACCGTCTGCTGGATCTCCTACAAACACGCGGTAGTTATCTGGAAAACTCACAGTTGCTAAAGCTGCGTTTGAACTTTGTAAAGAAGGAGCAACAAATTGTCCTTTTTTATTTTGCAAAAGTGCTGATTTGAGGTTGTTTTTTGTAGCGTAATCGTACTCTACATAGCCAATAGCGCCAGAAGTGCGAGCTACTAAAGCTGCTACACCTGGATTACCTTTACCTTTGAGAACATTTTTTAATGTCCAGTTGGGAGACTTGCTAACACCAATTCTGCCTTTGAAATAACCACTGATTGCACTTAAGTGGTTTGTAAAAATAAAGGTTGTACCGCTACCATCGGCACGAACAACAAATTTAATGGGTAGATTTGGTAAGTTTACAGCAGGGTTGTCAGCTTTAATTTTTGCATCATTCCAATTGGTAATTTGACCAGAAAAAATTGCTGGCAATGTAGAGCGTGATAATTTGAGATTGTTAACACCGGGAATATTGTAAACAACGGAAACAGCTCCCCCGGCTGTGGGTACTAAGATTACACCCTGCTTAACTTTAGCAATTTCACCATCTGTCATTGCGGCATCACTACCACCAAAATCAACGGTTCCAGCAATGACTTGATTAATACCGCCACCGCTACCAATTGCTTGATAGTTAATACTCAAATCTGGATGGCTTTTTTTTACTTCACGAGCATATCGTTCATATAAAGGAGCTGGAAAAGTTGCTCCTGCACCGTTAAGAGTTTCAGCTTGAGCGATCGCTGTCAACATAGGACTAACTGCAACAGCAGCTGTTACTACTGAAGTAGTAACTACACGATTCCAAAGAGTAGTTGTTAAACTCATTAATGACCTCGTATTTAAGGAATAGTTTCCTGCTGTAATCACAGCCTTTAATTAACCACTTTCTTTATCGCTCAAGATAATTTAACACCTGATAAATAACAAGTTAATAAAAGTTTAAGATCGAATTTTATGGCAAAACTTTATCAATAATTTTTTCTTCTTGAAAATAATTATTATCAAATCTAAAATATTCTTTTATTAATCTCAAAACTAAACTTGTATTTGCAATCTTAAATAAGGATAATTTTAGATTTGCTGTAACTTTGAAAAGGTCAGATTGCTAAAAAATAAATTTCTGTACAAGGATTTGATTTCATCCCTTTGCAAACTTCTTAAAGATGTTAATATAAGCAGACTTTCCAAATTACGTCCAATATTTTAACTCACTAGTACAGTGCAGCATAATTTAAGCTAGCATCTATACAATAGGTAAAGACCTTATAGCATAAGTGTGCTTGCTTCTGAATTTTGAATTTTGACTTGCGGCTTTTGCCTTTTTGTACTATTCAGTTTATCTTGCTTCCGACTACTGGTACTAGTCTTGTATCCAAAATTAGGGTGCGCTCAAATTTAGCTGCCAACTCTAGCACCCATAAACATCTAATTATACCAGCATTTCCTCCAAGCATCTAGCTTGTCTTAAGTGCTAGCGAACATATTACTTAGCTGTTCGCTACCTGAAATTTGATGCACTCAGGTAATATAAAAGTTAACTAGTGGTTATATGGAGGATAACTTGTAATAACAAGTAAAATAATTGTTGTTAATAGCTTGATTGTTGAAAAGTTCAAATCTAAATATCGGAGTATCTATTGAATGATTTTTAGCAGACTCTACTGTTAAGAATATTTAGTTTCTACGCTTAATTTTACAAATACTTTACAAATAGTAACCGCATAAAAGAGTAGAAATAACTGCATAGCGCCAAAAATTTTGATTGTTCTGTGAACTGACGTTTGAACTCACGTATTTGTGACCATGAGTAAATTAGTCCCAGCCATAAAAGTTAGCAATTTTAGTTTTTATTACGACAACAAAAAGATACTTGAAGATATATCAATAGATATTTACCAAGACAAATTAACGGCAATTATTGGCCCTAGTGGTTGTGGTAAATCTACTTTTATCAAATCTTTAAATCGGATGAGCGAGCTAGAAGGAGAAGTAAAGGTAGAAGGTAGAGTCGAATTTTTTAATCAGAATATTTATGAGCGTCGTGTTAATTTAAATCGGGTACGCCGCCAAATCAGCATGGTATTTTCCAAGCCAAATCTTTTTCCTATGAGTGTTTATGATAATGTTGCTTATGGGGTAAAGCTTGTAGGCTGGCGTCCAAAAGCTGAATTAGATGAAATTATCGAATTTGCTATAAAAAATGCCAATCTCTGGGATGAAGTAAAAAATAAACTGCACAAATCAGCTTTGGAACTTTCTGGCGGACAACAACAAAGACTCTGTATTGCTCGTGCTTTAGCCGTCAAGCCAAAAGTCTTGTTGATGGATGAACCTTGTTTTGGCCTCGATCCCATCGCTAGTATGAAGATTGAGGAGTTAATTCAAAGTTTACGTTCTCATTTAACAATTGTGCTTGTTAGTCACAATATGCGCCAAGTTACTCGCTTATCAGATTTCACGGCTTTTTTTCACAACAATGAAAATCGAATTGGCAGCTTGATTGAATTTGGTACTACCAATAAAATATTTACTAATCCCTTAGATTGCCGCACCCGCGACTACGTTTTACCGCGGCTGAATTAATTGAATTTTTCTCTAATCTTCAAGATGTAAGCGCCCAAGGGGCGCGATTACACGCCCGCAATAAATGAAAGAAACACAGTTAACAAGAGTTTTAATACTAATAACTTATACACTAAAAAAGTATCATGACAGTCAAAGCCGTTATTACACTGGTACAGTATTCGTCCGAATGTAAGCGTGGTTCTGGGTGTTGTTGGCAATGGTATTGGTGAAGTAGTTAAAGCTACTATCCCGTTTAGGAGATTAGATTTACTTGCCCACCCAGGCATGGTACACCCAATTAAAATCAGCGATGCAATCAATGCTGCCCTTGTCGCATGAGCAACTACAAAAAGCCAAAAAAACAAGATTTGGAGATGAATTTACTATCCCAAATCAACCCAAATGCCGCAGGAATAGATATTGGTGCTGATAGGCATTGGGTAAGTGTGCCTAAGGGGAGAGATGAGGACAATATACGCAGTTTTGCTTGTTTTACTGCCGACCTCTATGCAATGGCAGAATGGTTAAAGCAGTGCCAAATTGAAACCGTAGCAATGGAATCGACAGGGGTTTATTGGATACCTGTATTCCAGATTTTGGAAAGTCGAGGTTTTGACGTTAAACTCGTCAATGCTCACTATGTTAAAACTGTACCTGGTCGGAAAACTGATGTATTAGATTGTCAGTGGCTACAACAATTACATACTTACGGTTTACTATCCGGCTCATTCCGTCCCGAAGACCAAATATGTAAGCTTCGCAGTTACATACGTCAAAGGGATAATCTGATTAAAAGTGCCTGCATCCATGTACAAAGGATGCAAAAAGCGTTAACACAGATGAATATACAATTACATCGAGTCATCAGCGATATTACAGGCACTACTGGCTTGAGCATAATTAGAGAAATTGTATCTGGGGAACGAAACCCAGTGAAATTAGCAAGTTTGAAGGATGGGCGTATTAAAGCCAGCTTAGAAGAAATAGCTGCTTCTTTAACTGGAGACTATCGTTCAGAATTAGTTTTTATCCTTGAGCAAGAATTAGAACTTTACGAGTTTTATCAAGCTCAAATCCAGAAGTGCGATACCCAAATTGAGCAATGTTTGGCTTCATTTACTGATAAAGTTGATGTGGAAAAAAAGCCTTTAGCTAAACCCAAGCGTCGGGGTAAAAAGCAACCAGGTAATGCACCACAGTTTGATTTACGTACACATTTATATCGCATCAGTGGTGTCGATTTTACTGCTGTTGATGGTTTGGGTGCTTTAACTGTACTGGTACTGCTTTCTGAAGTTGGTTTAGATCCAAATCGCTTTCCTACTGTTAAGCACTTTACTTCTTGGTTAGGTCTATGTCCTGGTAGTCGTGTTACTGGCGGTAAAGTTAAAAGTTCCAAAACTCGCCCTGTTGCCAGTCGTGCTGCGACTGCTTTTCGCATGGCGGCACAAACTCTATGTCGCAGTCATTCTGCTTTAGGTGCATATTACCGTCGTATGCAATCACGGATGGGCGCTCCCAAGGCAATTACTGCTACCGCTCATAAACTGGCACGTATTTTTTATCGCCTTTGGACATCTGGCGAGCACTATACTGACCCTGGCATTGATGCTTACGAGCAACAGTATCAAGACCGGATACTTAAAAACCTCAAGAGAAAAGCTCAAGCTTTTGGCTTAGAACTCATCCCTATTTCCAACGCTACGGAATGTGTTTCTTAGGAGTGAAGAGTTGGCTCAAGCAGATAATCTCCATTTCAAATTGAAACCGCAGAAAGCAGGGTGAGGAGGATTTTACAATAGCTGTGGGAATTATAACTATTTGCAAGGCGATCGCACTAGCTTAGACAATCTTTGCTTTGCAGCAGCAAGTATGGCTTGCATGGTATGAAATAATTTAACCCACAGATTTTACTCTGTGGGCTTGGTAGATACACACTAATCTAGTAAAAAATTATCCTTGACTCGCACTCCTAGAGGGAGGCATAATCACTTTTTTAGCTAAACCTAAGGTTTTCAGAGCATTAATGCTCCACCAAGTAATATCAATTTCCCACCAAGAAAATCCTGATTTGGCGACATGGGGATAAGTATGATGGTTGTTGTGCCATCCTTCTCCATAAGTAACAATAGATACCCACCAAAGATTACGTGAGTCGTCAGTTGCATCAAAGGAACGATAGCCCCATTTGTGTGTGGCTGAGTTCACAAACCAAGTGGAGTGCCAAAGTAATACTGCTCTCAGAAAAATTCCGTAGATGACAAAAGACCAACCGCCTAAGGCATATAACAATAGACCAAAGGGGATTTGCAACAGCACGAAGTACTTATCCAACCAACGGTAATATGGTTGACGCGCTAAATCTGGTGCATATTTTGCATAAATTTCGTAATCAAAAAATTCCGCACGGGGGTAGAAAATCCATAACATATGACTCCACCAAAACCCCCGTTTGGCAGAGTAGGGATCTAAATTGACATCTTCAGTATGGGCGTGATGCTGGCGGTGTCCGCCAATCCAAAAAATCGGCCCGCCTTGGAGAGCTAAAGCACCAATAAAGGCGATCGCATATTCTAACCACTTCGGTACTTGGAAGCTTTTATGACTCAGTAGTCGGTGATATCCCAAACAAATCCCAATGCTTCCGAATAACCAGTGTAAAAACAGCAGTAAACCTAATGCTGACCAAGAGAAAAACCAAGGAGCGAGAAGAGCTAAAGCATGAAATGTACCGAAAAATACTACATTCGTCCAACTGAGGCGGAGTGACGTTCCTCGCTCAGGGGCGAACGCCAGAAATTTTGCAGTCATAAAAATTCCTGTTGATGAATAATAAAGCGATCTGCTTTTTACCGGATGTACTCTTGCATTGGGTGTATTTGGCTATTGCGCTTCACAACCTACAAGGAATTTACCCGTTCTGTATAAGTTGGCTACAGTAAAGTAGAGCAAGTATCACTTACATTTGTTATCCTAACAACTCTGCCCTTTATATGCAAGTACCACTTGCATCGCTTTTATGGCATCTTCCACCCATTCAGCTCGTCAACGCCTGATTCAAGCAGCACTGGAACTATTTACTGCTCAAGGAGTCAGCGGCACTACAACCCGCCAAATTGCAGAAAGGGCAGAAGTCAATGAAGTCACTCTATTTCGGCATTTTGGCAACAAGCATGGACTGCTTTTAGCTGTTTTAGAAGAATCGGCGGCCTTCAAAAATTTAGGTGAGTCCTTGATTAGACGAGCCAGCCCACCTGGTAGCGTCTACCAAGCTCTGAAAGATTATGCAAGTGATAGCTTACTTGCACTAGAGCGCGTACCAGAGTTTGTGAGATCTGTTGTGGGAGAAGCCGATCAATACCCTGCGGAAAACCGTCGTGCTTTGGGAAGGGGTTTAACAGAAGCTAACCGCTATGTAGCCCAATATTTAGCTACGGTAATTCAGCAGGGACATTTAAATACCTATCTACCGGCAGAAAAATTAGCCAGTTTGCTGAATGGGATGCTGTTAGGATACGCTGTCATCGAATTTACGAGCGAATTTCACGAACTTTGGGAAGATAGAGATGATTTTCTCGAAAATTTAGTCGAATTGTTTTTACGGGGTGCGATGTCACCTTCCCCAGAATCAGCAATCAATAATTCATCAGAAAACGATCGCAGTATAGAGGTAGCTGATTTACCTGCTGCTTTAGTCCACGAAATTCTGCGACAAGCTAGGAGATTGGGGCTGCAAGATTATGCTTTGGCATATATATTATTTGGTGCTGGCTTATGCGCCACTGAAATAGTAAACTTGCAGCGATCGCACCAAATTTATGACGAACAAGGGCACTTTTTGCAAATTACGACTCCCGGATTAGTTCGCCAAGTACCTGTAAATCAGTGGATTTTGGGCAAACAGTATGGCTCTTATACTAACAATCCTTTAATCAAATGGTTGAAGAGTCGCAAAGATAACCAACTCGCGATGTTTCTCAACCCAGCCGGAGAACCAATCTCCGAGTCAGAAATTCAAAATCATTGGGAAAGTTGGACTCAGGGAATGTTAACACCCCAAGGAAAACCACCAGCGATTGCCCAAGCACAACATACCTGGCGTGTAGAAATGTTGATGCGAGGTATTAGCTTAGAGAATTTGAGCATCCTCACTGGTTGCGATCGCGCTCAATTACAACCTTATGCTCGCAGATCTAGAGAAAAAGCGGCCTTAGAGCAAGCTACCCGTTTAGACCATAAACCGACATAATATAAATTCAAAATTCAAAATTGAGAAATACTTAGATGTCAGATTGCATGAAGTAACAGATGCAATCTTATGAATGAAATTCATTGGCTTAAAAGGCCGAGAAACTGAGTTTTGACTTTTCCGATTTTTGCAATCAGTTTGATGAAGTTTATCTATAATATCGGATTTATTTCGCTCAAATGAAACCGCAAACTGTTATCTGGAAAGCCTTTACCGCAGTAACTTTGACATTATCTACCCTTGGTAGTGCTATCAATATAATTCCTGCTACAGCTGAACCTACTCTCAAAACCCAGCAACATAATCAGCTAATCCTTACCTTATCTGGGCATACAGCACCAGTTCGCACTATCGCCCTCAGCAATGATGGACAGATTTTAGCCAGTAGCGGTGATGATAATACAATCAAATTGTGGAATCCCAAAACTGGGCAGTTACTCCGCACTTTGACTGGACATAAAGACACGATTAAATCTGTTACTATTACACCCGATGGACAGGTTGTAGCCTCTTCGAGTGCTGATAAAACAATTAAGCTGTGGAACGTGAAGACTGGACAGTTAATCCGCACCTTGACTGGACATAAAAATCAGGTGACATCGCTGGCGATTAGCCCAGATGGCAAAATTTTGGTATCGAACAGTTATGACAAAACAATTAAGCTATGGAATCCTAAAACTGGGCAATTAATTCGTACTTTAAACCCAGGCAAAATTTCTACTGCTCTTACTATTAGTCCCGATAGTAAAACTCTATTTAGTGGGATTGAAAATGGCAAAGTTCAGTTATGGAATCTCAGCACAGGAAAACTGTTGCGAACCTTGATTCCGCCACCACAAGCCAATGTCGTTGCTCTTGCTGTCACCCCTGATGGGAAAACCCTGCTTCATGGTGGTTACGACGATAGCCATGAATCAATCCAAGAAACAGATCGCAAAAATATGAAGGTTTGGGATTTGAAAACAGGGAAATTAACTCAAAACTACTCTGCAAGCCTTGGTAGTGTTTATACTATTGCGATCGCTCCCGATGGTAATACTTTCGCTATTGGTAGTTTAGGACGCGATATTCAATTATTTAACTTAAAAACTGGAAAATTAGTTAATAAGTTAAGCGGTCATGGTGGTGGGATTTATGCTTTAGCTTTTAGCAAAGATGGAAAAACCCTCATTAGTGGTAGCGGTGACAAGTCAATTAAAGTTTGGCGAATTGCACCATAGGGGCTTCGCGGGATAGGAGTGTGGGGAGTGTGGGAAGTGTGGGGAGAGATAACTAACCATTGACCCTTGACTCTGGACTTTGCGCTATTGACAAAGGACAAATGACAAATGCCCGATACACCATTTTAATTTTGTGATAATTTGCGATCGCGTCGGAATTATTTAGCTAACGCATTGGATTCTATATGTGATGTCATTTACAGAGGTACTGAGATGCCTACCGATTACGTTCTCTTTGTTCATGGAGTCAAAGTTCACGACCAAAAGGAATTTGAGAGGTTATCTAATATCTTGCTGAATCGCATTCGAGATTCGATCGCCGATAAGTCTAGAGTTGTGACGCCAATTTTCTTTTTCTGGGGAGATCTCAACTTAGCAGCACAAAGGGAATTAGTCGCAGGGTTAAAAGCATCACCCAAGTGGAACGATTTTTGGTTTAGAGATTTTCGGACAGAACAAATTCTTGAATTTGTAGGCGATGCAGCGCTTTACTTGAGTCGTCACGTTGGCACACAGGTGGTACAACGATTTCAAGAGAAGGCTTTGGGTACGTTAAAAGGTGGTAATACTAGCGATCGCCTACATATAATTACCCATAGTTGGGGTACTGTCATTCTATTTGACATTCTCTTCGCTCGTCGCTGGGAAGATCCGATACTGGATGCTAGCGTTCGTGAAAGTGTCAAACAACTCCGTAATACTCTTTTTGGCATCGATCCCAATCCTCAGACGGGAATTCCTATAGCTAGTATCCAAACTATGGGTTCACCATTAGCACTGTTTAGTTTGCTGAATATTAGCGGCAACATCAACGGAGTCAGTACCCACGATCTCACTCCCGAACTCAGCAATTTTTTGCAAAAGTTACATACATTAAGACAAAAGCCACTTCCTTGGCGGAATTTCGCTCATCCTGGCGATCCGATAGCTTACCCGCTGGAAGGATTAAAGCAGATGCTTTTCGATAGCAGCACCAGCTATGTAGATCTACAAGATGTTATTACCGACCAAGGTAATATCTTCAACCGTCCTTTTAACCAAAAATTAATTCCATTGTTATGGGGTGGCGAAGCACATGGAAGCTATTGGGATAATCAATTGGTTGGTAAAACCATTAGTGAAGTGATTCGTACATCGGTTTAATAAAATATTACAGTGGCGTTAATGCCACTGTAAGATCGCATTTGATATTATCTTTGGCAAGTTATTTGTGATATGCAATCGTAACTTCTCAACCCGCCTTTGAACTTCAGTTTTAGGTGAGTATTAACTAAATTTCATAACAAGAACTATATGCAAACATCGAGAGGCTCAGATACCCAACTTCTTTAATCATAACTCATTTATGAATGCTATAGCTCATAGGTGTTTTTAGTTCAATTTGTTAGCCCGCTAAGATAAAAATCTAAAACCAATCTAAATAAATTTATCATTAAGTTATTAGGTAACGCTGATTACAGTCATTATCTAACTTTATCTTTTATTAGTAAATTAAGCTTGCAACTAATACCCTTAGGAAAATGCTTTGATTTGGAACTTCATAGCTTTTATAGCTAGTCTAATTTTTAGTATTGCAGCAGCAATTTGGCTCGAATCTTTAGTCAAAGCATTGAACGTACCTACATTTATAACTTTAAGTGTAGCTATTTTTGGTAGTTATATATTAATAATGCTGAGTATAATTCTGAATCTTATTTCTAAATATTGGAGATCCAAGTGAATCTGAGAAAAAGTTTTTTAGTAGAGTAAAATTTCACAAACTGCCCTAAATGAAAATGTCACTCCAAGGAGTTTTTGAAGTGACCTCAAGCCCTAAGATGATGTATTACACACAAAATTATTATGCGGGCAATACTAGTATTATTTGTTCTACCAAAAGAAAGTTACTTTTAACTTTCAGATCTATCAAAAGTAGTAAATGAAATACCCAAACCTATTACGCTGTTGCTATAGTTTCTACATCCAGATCAGTAGCTTTGAATTTTGACGCTTTGCGTACATATCTAAAACAAAATCCCCACATGATAAGTGGGGAAGGTGAACCAAAGGCGTTCTGATAGTACAATTGTATTAAATAAATTTGAATACGTCATCTGATTTTTAGTAAAAGTTCTGACTTTTCCATAACTTGCTATAAAGGTCTGGCTTTTGTGATGAAAAAGCCCCTAACCAGCACAATGCTGAAAGGGGATAAGGGAGTAATTGAAGTGGTTACTACTAATCTTTAGGTAAAGCCAGAGATAAAGGTACCGCTGGCTTGTATCAAATAACCGAAACATTAGAGGGTAGAAGCACTGACAACTTACATTACCTTAGCATTAAAAATTACAGATAGCAGATATTGTAAATAACGATATTAAGTAAGTCGGTGAGAAAAAATAAATTATGTAAAGAAAAGTAAAATCTCTGTATTTGGCTCGTAGTCGCGCTTTAGCGCTAAAGCGCGACTACAAACAAGTGATGATTATTTGCACCGACTTACTTATCCGAATTCATACAATCTGTAATGTTCCCTGGTCTGCATCTAAAGTTACCTCTACACCTACGGGTAAAGCTGCATTGCAACTATCGTGACCAAAAGGTAGTTCAGCAACTACGGGAATACCCAAATCACCTAAGCGATCGCGCAAAACTTCTTCTACCCTAAAACTAGGGACATTTGGTGGTGCTTCACATCCAGTAAAACCCCCTAAAGCAATCCCCTTGACTTGGGACAAATCTCCACTTAGCCGCCACTGAGTTAGCATTCTGTCAATGCGGTATGGTGCTTCTGACACATCCTCAAATGCCAAAATTACCCCAGCAAAATCAGGTTTAAAAAGCGTACCTAAAAGATGAGTTGCCACTGTAAGATTGCCTGGTAATAAAATTCCCGTAGCCACACCACCACCCCAACCATTACCTTTTAAAGCATCAATAGAGCGACCTTCAACCCAATTAAACAATCGCTCACGCGACCAATCTGGCTCATTAGCAAGTGTAGTTAACACAGGGCCGTGAACGCTAGAAATCCCTACATTGTAAAGACTCCACAACAGCGCAGTAATATCTGAAAAACCTATGAGCCATTTGGGATTACCAGTTTGCGATAGTTCAGTTTGCCAATGCCAATCTTCGAGAACGCGGGTGCTACCGAAACCGCCTCTAGCACAGAGGATACCCCGGCAATTTGGATCTTGCCATGCGGCTGCCAGCTGTTGGCGACGATTTTCATCTTTCCCAGCTAGATATCCCCATTTCTCATTGATGGCGGGCGGAATTTCTACTTTGTAGCCGCGCGATCGCCAAATTTCTATACTCTGGTAGAAAGTCTCAAATTCTCGCAAAGCACCACTAGGAGCAATTACTCGCAGTAAATCGCCAGGCTTGAGAGGTAGGGGTAAGATTTTAGGTTGCATAAATTATCTACTAGTAATAAAAATTACTGCCTTTAAGGTGCTAACAATGTAATGTAAGGATCGAGCTTTTGTTTATTTTTATATTCAATGGAAATTTTATGCGCCAAAGAATGAAAGTTAGTTTACTACTACTAGTATCTGTAGGAAATTTGGTATGGTTCTCCAGCGCCAAGGCAAATTTTAATGGCAGCCTCACTGTAGAAATTGATGGATTCAAAAATAAACAAGGGCAAGTCTGTGCGAGTATCTTTGATAAGAGCCAAGGTTTTCCCAACAATCGCGATCGCGTCATCCAAAGGCAGTGTACCAAGATTACTGACATTCCTGTAAAGCTCACCTTTGAAAATTTGCCAGCAGGTAGTTATGCTGTTGCTGCCATGCACGATGTTAATGAAGACTTAAAACTCAATCGCAATAGTCTAGGTATGCCCACTGAAGGCTTTGGGTTTTCCAAAAATCCTGAAGTTCGCACTAGTGCGCCCAAATTTGGCGATGCTGCAATTATCTTGGCAGGCCCAAATACTAGCATCCAAATACATTTGAAATATTTATGAGTCAAGAGTCAATTATTATTTCTCCCTTGTCTCCCTTGTCTCCCTTGTCCTCCCTCATCCCCCTGCTCCCTGCTCCCCTGCCCTTCTTTGGGCAGACTCTCTGGCTGTGATACTACGCGGATGCGATTAATCTGATTTAGAGCATACCTGGCTGTTGACTGCACTTCTGGATCTGGGTCTTCTAAGGCGTGGCGTAGCATCTGGCTAATTTGGGACATCATATCGTAAACGCGAGTTAGGTCGCGGATGGCATTTTGCCTTACCTTTGGGCTTTCATTTTGAATGGAGATTGCTAAAGCACGGTTCATTGGTTTTAAGGTGCGGATGCTGATTTCACCTAAAGCTGCCAAAATCAAGCTGTGTTCTTGAGAATCTGCATTCATCATCAGTTCTACTAAAGGCTGAATTGCCCGCGAATCTCCTTGTTGACCTAAATCCCAAATAGCCTTGTGTCGTTTCGTAGGATCGGAACTGGATAAGTCTTTAATCAATTCGTCAACTATATTGACTTTCGCCAGACGGGAAGTTTTTTCTGGTGGTAACAGTTTGGGAGTAACAGATGGTGTGACTGGTGGGGAATTCGTCACATCTGGGTTAGCGTTTGACTCTGGTAATGATAGTGCGATGGAGTCTGGCTTGGCTTCAGTCTCGATGTCACTATCTAAATTTTCTACATATTGCGATCGCTTGGACTGACCGAACCATCTAATACAGTAAATGACTGCGCCAATACTTCCTAAAATTCCCAATCCCAATAGTGACCACCAAAGGATACTCTGTTTGGTTGATTTGGTTTTTATACTGGGTTTGGTAGTAGGTACAGCAGCAGTAGTAAATGTTTTTTTTGCGGCAATGGCTGCTTGCAGGCTTTCTTGCGTCGTGCTGCCAACAATACCGTCTGCTAGCAAACCCTGAGCTTTTTGAAATTTAGCTACAGCTGTTTGCGTAGTTTCTTTGTATTCCCCATCAACCACACCATTAAAATATCCCAACTGTTTTAATTGGGTTTGCAGAGTTTGTACATCTGCTCCTGTACTACCTGGTCTGAGAGTAGTACTGGCTTGTGCCAAGATGAAAAATTTTGGGTTGAGATCGGGTATCGCTGGTTTCGCAGGACTCTGGTACAAACCCAGACAGATAAAACAGGTCAAGATAGGGACTGAGGAGTGGCATAGCCTCATATTACTAGTTTTGAGCAACGGGTACTTTTGAATTATTCGCTACCACGATAACTTCAACTGGTCTAAAAGTTAACTTTTATTGTGACAAAAAATTGCGTTCCCCGCAGCGGTTGCCGTAGGCATCGCATTCTGATACCAAATTTCAATTAAAGATAGTCTCTGTCATTGCGACCGGAACGCAGTTGAGGAAAGCAATCTCATTAATTCTGAGGTACTACAACAGACTGCAACTGAGTATGAGCAGCATGAAACAGAATGGGAGATAGCGAAATCTTCCCATAGCACGGATTCGTAGCGGCGTTTTCCCCACTTATGCAGATCGAGATTAAGCTTTGGTTACAAAAAGTTTAAGCCGAGTCAACAAGTGTAACGATCGGAACGCTTAATTGATAAATGAAATTTCATATGAATGATAATTAATACCTACACAGATAAATCTTCATCAGAGGAGTCATGAGCAGAATACAGGAGTTTGACTGCGTAGAGAGGCTGAAAGTCTTGGCAGATGAAACCCGTCTAGCCGTGTTAAAAATCCTCATGCATAGTCCTATGCAGGTAGGGGAGATGAACAAGATTCTCGGTTTAGAACAAAGTCTGCTTTCTCATCATTTACAAGTTCTGCGTCGGGCAAAATTTGTAGTTCGGGAACGCAATGGTAAAGCATTTCTCTACCGTCTAGCTCCGGAAGTGGAAGTCACTACGGGTAGTGCGCTGAACCTTGGCTGTTGTGTCCTCTCTTTTAATTAAAAAGTTAATGAAAAGTTCAGCAATTATCGTTAGTTTAGCTATGGGATTGGCAACTTGCTTGTATTTACAAGGTTGTTCTTCACCTCAGCAAACTACAAATAACAATGTCAGCAAGCCTCAAACCAAACTAGTACTAACTGGCTCCAGTACTGTGGCACCATTAGCAGCAGAAATTGGTAAACGCTTTGAATCTAGTCATCCAGGTGTACGAATTGATGTACAATCGGGAGGCTCTTCCCGTGGTATTACTGATGCTCGTCAGGGCGTAGCAGATGTTGGTATGGTTTCTCGTGCCTTGAAGCCGGACGAAAAAGATTTAAAGGCATTCACAATTGCCCGTGATGGAGTTACGGTGATTCTGCATAAAGATAATCCCGTGAAATCTCTAACAGATAAGCAGGTTGTAGATATCTATACTGGCAAAGTCACCAACTGGCAGCAGGTGGGAGGTAAAACCGGAACTATTACCGTTGTGAATAAAGCTGAAGGGCGTTCTACTCTGGAATTGTTTACCCACTACTTCAAGCTAAAAAACACCGATATTAAAGCGCAAGTGGTAATTGGTGATAACGAGCAAGGAATCAAGACTGTAGCCGGAAACCCCAACGCTATTGGCTATGTTTCTATCGGTTCGGCAGAAAATAGCGAGGCCAATAAAGTACCTATCAAGCTGTTACCAGTCAACGGTATAGCTGCAACAACTGCCAATGTACAGAATAATACCTTTCCCATTGCTCGTCCGTTGAACTTGGTAACAAAAACCCAACCCCAAGGGCTAGCAAAAGAATTCATTGATTATGCACAATCACAACAGGTAAGCGACATTGTTAAACAGCAAAACTTTGTCCTCGTCTCGAAATAGCGACCTGTGGTTAATTTGGATACTGCGGGTATCAGGATTGATGGCAGGTGCGATCGCACTTTTAATTATTTTCTTTTTGATTGTTGAATCTCTACCAGTTCTTCAACACGTTGGTATTACTCGCTTTTTTAGCGACTCCTCGTGGAACCCAACTGCTGGATTTTATAACCTGATACCGATGTTGTGGGGAACACTGCTAGCAATGTTTGGTTCAGTACTAATTGCTACTCCTATCGGCATTCTCTCCGCAGTCTTTTGTCAATTTTACGCCCCACCGACATTAGCTAAAATCTACCGCCGCTTAATTGAATTACTAGCAGGAATTCCTTCTGTAGTCTATGGCTTTTGGGGATTAGTAGTATTAGTTCCCTTAATTGGGAAATTGCATCCACCAGGGCCTAGCCTATTAGCTGGGATAGCCATACTCACAATCATGATTTTACCGACAATCGCATTGGTAGCCGATGCCAGTTTGGCGAAAGTCCCCTTATCTTACCATCAGGGAGCCGCAGCTTTAGGATTATCTCGCTGGGCGACTATCAGTAATGTCATATTTCCGGCTGCCAAATCGGGATTATTCACAGGAATGATTTTAGAAACAGGTCGTGCAATTGGCGAAACAATGGCAATTTTGATGGTGTGCGGTAATGTAGTACAAATTCCTAAATCTCTGTTTGACCCGATTCGTACCCTTACAGCTAACATTGCCTTAGAAATGGCATACGCCACAGGAGATCACCGTTCTGCACTCTTTGTTAGCGGTTTAGTTTTGATGGGGCTGATTGTATTTTTGGTTGCTGTTGCTGAAGTTATCAGTCAGGGAAAGATTTATGAGTGAAGGGAAGGAAGATGCGGGACAAGGGAGTGTGGGGAGAAATAACTAATAACCATTGATCCTTGACTGTTGACTCTACCAATGCAAAATCTTAAAGCTCAAATTAAAACTCTGAAACTTCCTCAAGATTGGCTACCAATAACTATTATTTGGCTAACTGCTGTTTTGGTAACTGCCATATTCTTGTGGATACTGAATGATATTTTCTGGCATGGAATTGGTCACTTATCTTGGCAATTTATCACCACTGAACCTGTAAATGCTGGTAGAGAAGGGGGAATTGCGCCGATTTTGGTTTCCACCCTGATGATTATGGCAGTATGCATGGCAGTTTCTATCCCTATTGGTGTGGGTACAGCAATTTTGCTGGCAGAATTTACTCCAACTGATAGTATCTTTGGTGGATTAGTGCGGCGCAGTTTAGATGTTTTAGCTGGTGTTCCTTCAATCGTCTTTGGGTTATTTGGTAACGTCTTCTTTTGCCAAATTCTAGGCTTGGGATTTTCTATCCTTGCGGGAGGGTTAACATTAGCGTGTATGGTGTTACCAATCCTCATTCGCTCCACAGAAGAAGGATTTCGTGCTGTGCCCCAAGAGTATAGATTGGGCGCAGCATCTTTGGGTTTTTCTCGTACCACGACTTTATGGGAAATATTATTACCCGCTGCTATACCTGGTTTAATTGTGGGTTTGGTGCTGGGGATAGGAAGAGCGATCGCAGAAACTGCTGCTTTAATTTTTACTAGTGGTTATGTAGATAGAATGCCAGAATCATTGCTAGATTCTGGACGCGCACTTTCGATTCATATTTTTGATTTATCAATGAATATCTCTGGCGGAGATAGCAGTGCTTACGCTTCAGCATTAATTTTACTTTTATTGCTGCTGTTAATTAATGGCACAGCCGCATGGATTGCCGAAACTTGGTTGCACAGGAGAATTATTAACTGATGACACAGCCAGAAGAAACATTTCAACCATTGATTCAAACTGAGAACTTGACCTTACAATACGGGCAAAAAACGGCCTTTGCAAACGTCAATCTCAGCATCAATGCAGGTGAAATTGCTGCTTTAGTTGGCCCTTCAGGTTGTGGAAAAACTAGCTTTCTCAGTTGTCTGAATCGCTTAACTGATTTGATTCCTCACTGTCGGGTAAAGGGGCGAATTCAAATAGGTGCTTTTGATGTACTCAATACCAAAATAGATGCGATCGCACTGCGGCGTAAAGTTGGCACGATCTTCCAAAAACCGAATCCTTTTCCTTTATCTATTTGGAAGAATTTAGAATTACCGTTGCGAGAACACGGGATTAAAAACCGCGAAACAATTGATGCGATCGTTGAGACAACTCTCACCGATGTAGGATTATGGGATGAAGTCAAAGACCGATTGCATACATCAGCTTTAGCGCTTTCCGGCGGACAACAGCAACGTTTGTGCATAGCAAGAGCTTTAGGTTTGCAACCAGAAATTTTACTATTGGATGAACCTTGTAGCGCCTTAGACCCAATTTCCAGTGGTGTAGTTGAAGATTTAATTACCAGCCTGCGGGGACGTTATACATTGCTGATTGTCACTCATAATCTTGCACAAGCCAAGCGCATTGCCGATCGTGTAGCTCTGTTTTGGGTTCAAGATGGCGTTGGTCAACTAATTGAAACGGGGACAGTAGCCCAAATTTTTGAATCTCCCCAGCATCCGCTAACGGCTGCCTATGTTACAGGTGCAAGGGGCTAAAATCTCAACAATCCCAGGATAATATCTCCGGTTGCTGCTTGCATTTCAACCCCTGGTTTTAATACTGATGATTCGCTCCCCAAAATAGTATCAGTGTGAATATCTGCAAGGGCAAGGGTTTCTCTCAACAGAAGCGAACTAAGTACTGGAAGGATAAATTCAAACACTAACAATTCACTGAAGTACAGTCTTTGACATCTCATTGCTATCTCAACTGCTAACGATAGTTCCCAGAAATTATCTGATAATAAACTTTGAGAAACCTTGTTTTCAGGGATAAATATGCAGATTAGCCAGGAATTATCGCTCCCAACTATGGGTTGTGGAACTTGGGCATGGGGAAACCAGTTGCTTTGGGGATACGATCGCAGTATGGATGAGGAGTTGCAAGCTGTCTTTAATCTTTGTGTCAGCAACGGTGTGACGTTATTTGACACAGGCGATTCTTACGGTACTGGCAAATTAAAGGGACGCAGCGAGATACTTCTGGGAAAATTTGCGCGCGAATATCAAGGTATCAATGCAGAAAAAATTTGCATCGCCACTAAGCTAGCTGCTTACCCTTGGAGATGGACGCGTCAATCAATGGTACAAGCTGGTAAAGCTTCTGCCCAACGCTTAGGCAGAAATATAGATTTAGTGCAGATGCATTGGTCTACGGCAAATTATGCGCCTTGGCAAGAGGAAAGGCTGTTAGATGGACTGGCTGACCTTTATGAGCAAGGATTAGTCAAAGCTGTAGGCTTATCCAATTACGGGCCAAAACGTCTGCAACGGGTATATAAAAAATTTAGCGATCGCGGCGTGGCGATCGCAACTCTACAAGTTCAATACTCTCTACTATCCACATATCCTGTCACCCAACTAGGACTGAAAGACGTTTGCGACGAAATGGGAATCAAACTTGTTGCTTATAGTCCTTTAGGACTGGGGTTATTAACCGGAAAATACTCAAAGACAGGGCCTTTTCCCAAAGGTATCCGCGGTTTATTGTTTCGGCAGTTATTACCAGGTATTGACCCGCTTTTAGCCTGTGTCAGAGAGATTGCACAGTCCAGAAATAAAACTATGTCACAAGTAGCAATTAACTGGTGCATCAGTAAAGGAACTATTCCCATCCCTGGCGCAAAAAACGTCAAACAAGGACAAGAAAATATTGGTGCTTTAGGTTGGTATTTAGATTCCGGTGAGATAGCAGCACTCGACCAAGCGGCGGACAGTTTAGATAAAAAAATGGTACAGAATATTTTTCAGACTAAGTAATATCGTATTCCTTCAAATCATCGTCATTGCGACCTGCGATTGCGTCGTGTGACTCCGTTTCACTCGCGGCGGACATCTTATTCTCAAATATCAGAAAGCACTCAGTATCAATAGTTTGTAGTTGCGCTTTAGCGCTATAGACGCAACGCAGCTTCTCGCAGAGTAGGGCAACTACAAGCCAAATACAGAGATTTTATTTTTCGTGACATAGTTTGGTTTTTTCTCGCCTACTTACATTGGCAGATTTCCGATGAATATACCTTTCAATATATTCATATATGAATATATTTTTCCGCTTTCATTTCAGCATTTAGATACTTGCAGAGGAATTTAGCTGAATGTTTAAATGCTATTAACAATTGCAATTAAATTGCAGTCTATTCTCAATTTTTCGCCCAGTAATTTTGTAAGTTAGTCAAAACTGAACATGACGGAAAATACATTAGTTGATAAAACCTTCCGTGACAACAATGGCAACATTGTAATCGCTCAGATGCCAAACCTACCACTGATTGTTTGGATAGTAACTAGTTTACTAGCTTTAATCTTTACAAGTGGCACTATCAATACAGGATTAAATTTCGTTGCCAATGGCTCTTTGTTTACTTGGGCTTGGCTGGAATTATTTGATGGCGTTAATTATTTTCGCCGAGCTTTAGGTCTTGCTGTATTAATTGGTCTAATCGCCTTAAATATTTAATATTTATAGCATTTCTAAGTCAAATCAAAACCATGTAGAGACCTGAGTATATGGTCTCTACATTTAATAAAAGACTAGAGCTATTTGTCCACAATTGGACGACCTTCAGTATCTACATCAAGTTCTTCGCGTCTAACAGTATCTTGAGCTTGAGCTGTTTCCTGTTCGACAACTTTCTGGACTCGAACTTCTTCCCGCACAACAGTTTCCTTGCGGATATCGGGAGTTTCTTCGTAAATTTCCATGCGCGCTACTTCACCTTCACGAAAGGCCTCATCTGGATTAGTTGGTGTTGCATTTGTAGGATTGGTGCGCTCAATTATTACTCGCTCTTTTTCAACGAGTACTGCAACACTAGCAGTCTCGGTTTCTACATGTTTACCAACAGCAACTTCCCCAACCTTACGACGTTGTTTGTTAGCAATTAACCGTTCTTCGTAAAGTTTTAAAATTTGGCTGTCTTGTTTATTAATGTCGTAAAGTGAAGGTTCTTGCTCGTAATTGTAAGTGTTGCGGTCGTAAGTAGCAGGCTGATTTACAGCAGAAGTCGCGACTGAAGGCCGATAGACTCCGCGTACTTGCTCTTCATAATCGTAATCAACCTTTTCTAGGTCATCAAAGTTAGGCAAGTTTTCTACTTGCTGTTTAGTTAGACCTTTAGCATAAATTCGTTTGTCAGTGTAATGAATGTCAGCAAGTCCAACTGGTAGCAAAACTTTTTTACCGAACACCCAGAAACCCGTATCCACTACAAAATAACGGAATTTACCAGTTTGTTCGTCAACTAAAATGTTGTGAACTGAACCAACTTTTTCATTTGTTTGAGCATAAACATCAAAGCTTTTGATGTCATCAATATCGGAGGAATTTTCACGATATTCTGGGTAGAATTCTTCTAATTTTACAAGCGCCATGTGCTTGTTCTCCAATCTCAACATCTATGAGCTACTATATTGAACATTCTTCTCAATAACTTCTAACTATTGGATGATTAACCTAGGTGTATCTGTGAAATTAATTTCAAATCCCAAATATAAAATTTCTCACGCCCTAACTCACCTTGAAGGCTGTCACCCGATCGCTTACTTGAATACCTAGCATTTCCGTGATACTCTCAGCAAAATCGTGATGTAATTGCGATCGCACTATAAAATATGCTGTCACCCAAGCGAACTTGATATAGGTTTTGGGATTAGATTAAAAAATTCTCAATCTCTTTTACTGGGTATCTATGTTTCAAAGAGTTTTGATTTGCACGGATTTTTCTGACGGTTTACACCGTCTAACACATTTTGTTTCTAGCCTGGCGCTTGCGGGGATGAAGCACATAGTTTTTCTGCACGCTGTCCCCGTGTGGGATAAAGGCATTATTGCACGAGTTGATACTGAGAAAATAGAACAAGCTCAAACTCGATTAGCAAATAATCTTGCTGAAAGTTCTCCTGATGTAGAAGTAAAAATCGAAGTTCAATCGGGAAAGCCTGTTGAAATTATCCTGAAAGTTGCCCAAACCTATCACTCCCAATTGATTATATTGGGTTCTCAAAGTCGCAGCTTATTCACTGAAAAATTGGTGGGTAGCACGATGGCTGACTTATCTCACAAAACAAAAATTCCGCTTTTGGTACTGCGTCCTCAGTTAATCTCTACATATACTTCTGAAGAATTAACGCTTCGTTGTCAGCATCTTTTCCGGTCTTTGCTACTTCCCTACAACGGGACTCAAACGGCGAATCATCTTGTTCAACAGGTGAAGCATTTAGCTCAACAACAATCCGATCGATATCTACAACAGTGTACGCTGTGCTGGGTACTAGATGATAATGGTCGGCGAGACATACCACAGAAAATTTTACCCCAGCAGGCTCAACAAAGGTTATCTGAGATTAAAGCAGATTTAGAAGAAGTAAATTTACAAGTGAATACAGAAGTTCGTGAAGGACACTCCATCACCCAGATTTTAGAAGCAGCTGCAATTGCAGATATTAGTGCGATCGCACTATCATCCGGAACGATAGGTACAATTCAAGAATGGCTAGTTTCCAGTTTTGCGGCTGAATTATTGCGCTATAGCTGGTATCCCGTACTCTTTTTTCCTTAGAAACTAACAAGCCGCAGTCTATAAACATCAACCATTGACTTCGGCTCTGCAATTGCAAAACCATAATGTAATTTTGCAAAAATCTCCCGCAGTGCTTGAGACTGCAAGGATATTTAGAGATTATTTGTCCGCAGTACTAAAGCTTCTTTTTAAAGGTAATCAATATCTTCGTTAAACATAATATTAATCTTTTAATATTGGATGCACCCGTTAAACCCAATTCCTCTTTTGGCTAGTTTATATCAATTAACTAAAACCTTGATATAGATAGATTTATCGTAGTACCTCTTTATAATATATAATAATAAATTGCCAACATGGTATAACCATTGCATTGGTCAATATGAAACAAATTAAATTCACAAATAATGCTGGGAAAATAACTGCACTTTTATTTCTCATCACAATTTTGCTGACACCTTTTGCGATCGTAAATGCTGGAGAACGTGGCGTTTTGATGCAGTTTGGTAAGGTACAGGAAACAGTATTAGGAGAAGGAATACATATTATAATTCCTATTGTCAATACAGTTAAAAAAATCAGCGTGAGAGTTCAAAAACAACAAATATCTGCTGAAGCTTCTTCTAAAGATTTACAAGATGTTTTTACAGATGTAGCATTAAATTGGCACGTTATACCTGAAGAAACCAATATAGCGTTTCAAGAAATTGGTGACGAACAAGATATAATTAATAAAATTATCAATCCGGCGGTAGAAGAAGTTTTAAAAGCAGTTATAGCCAGGTATACAGCAGAAGAAGTAGTTACTAAACGAGGCGAAGTAAAATCTGAAGTTGATGATACCTTAACAGCAAGATTGCATGGCTACCATATTGCAGTTGATGATATTTCACTGGTTCATGTCAATTTCTCAGAAAAATTTAGTGAAGCTGTTGAGGCAAAACAAATTGCCGAACAAGATGCCAAACGAGCAGATTTCATCGCACTCAAAGCCGCAAAACAAGCAGAAGCTAAGGTTAATTTGGCTAAGGGAGAGGTAGAAACAAACAGATTACTAAGGGATAGTTTGACTAATGAAATTTTGGAAAGACAGGCAATAGAAAAATGGGATGGTAAATTACCTTTAATTATGACTAAAGATGCTCCTAAGTTTTTAAATATGAATGAGATTTTAAAACTCAAGTAATATCTGTAATCTTTTAAATCGTTCCAAAAATTAACCCAGTTTTAATAACTGGGTTTTTCATTAACTACCAGAAAAGAAGCTAGGAGTATCAAGAATTTTAAAATGAATTAATGCCAAAATTAAAAATGTATAGGCAGTTGAAGAAACTAAGCCTGTCAGTAGTTCTTTTTTGACGTTACGTTCTTGAGTTTGTTTTTGCAACATATCAATTGCACCTGCTTGCATCAATAGAATACCGATAATGTTAGATAGCCAGTAACCAATGATGACACCAGGCATCAGTAATTTAGGAGCAAACAGACTACAAATATAACCAAAAAAATAAGCGATTGGTAAATTGAATACTAAATCATTCCACCAGCATAATGGTGATAATAAATATCCAATTACTAAGAAAAATCCACCTCTGAGCTTCTGGATGAATGTTTTAGGTAAGTTTTCTGGGGTTGGCGATAACAACTCTTGACCGCTTTTTTCAATATCATTCATATTTTGTTCACTAATCCTATCAATTAACCGTACTTTAAAATAAAAAAGCCAAAAAGTCTAGTGCTAAACAGAAATGTGAATCTCAGAAATGGTTGATTGTACTTGCAGAGTCTGTATGAAAAAACTCTATATGTACGACTGAAAATTTTTATTATTGATTGAGTAATTGCTGTTCTTCAGGAAGTAACTCCGTTTCACTGGCTGGTTTTTGAGTTGTAATATTTGCTGACTGTGATAATGGTCGAATAATTAAACTCACACTAATAGCCCAAGCGATCGCCACCATCCAACCTGCAATAATGTCACTGGGAAAATGTACTCCCAAATAGAGGCGTGTCCAGCCAATAGCTATGATATACACGCTACCCAAAATGACTGTTAACCAAGACCAAACACTACCCCAAGTTAAAACTACCAAAAGCGCAATCAGCGTCATACTCGCCATCGCATGGCCGCTGGGAAAGGAATAATCAAACTTTGGTGCAACTGAAGTCCACAAACTAGGACGTACTCTATGCCAGAATTCTTTGGCAGTGAGGTTGATAATCGCACTACCAGCCGCAGTCATTACTAAATAAGTCAGCGATCGCCAACGTCGTTGCACTAGTAGAATAAGTGCGATCGCGCTCAAAATGGGTAATACAGTCTTAAAAGAACCCGATTTTGTTAATATCGACGCGAATACATCTAATTGCGGTTGTGCAATTGAGTGAATCGTCACCAGAATCGGTAAATCCCAAGGGAAACCACCCTCGTTGTACCGCACCTCTAAAGCCAGCAGTCCAAAAATTTGTAGCGGTACATATACCCCGACAAACAGCAGCAACAAAGAACGCCAATAGGTAATTAACAATTTTTGTATAAACCCAATAGGCGATCGCGGCTTTGGCGAAGCTACCATCTGTTGATTTTCATCTTTGGCTTTTTCTAACTCTGCCATACAAAGTACGGTATTGCAATTGAATTAAAGTAGTTTTTTGAGATACTATCATTTAGTCTACTACTGAAGTGTCAAGATAGTCCAAAATCCTATCAATCGCAGATAAGCTGATTTTGAATAAGTATAAATAGCAATCAGTGTTTAATTAAACTTTACATAAATCCTAGACTTTAATTTATTTTCGCTTTAAAATACGGTAAGCCGATCAGGTTTAAGGGTTTGTTGAAGTTATCCCAGCAGTCATTTAAAACTTGCAATTGTACGAAACCTGCTGCTCAACAAAGTTACAACCAATATTTTAGTTCTCGGTTAAACACAACTACATTCATGAAACCCCGGTTAAGGACAGTAGTATGGATTTTTTCTTGTTGCCTATTTTCAGCTTTCTAGTTGGTATTGTCGTTGGTTTGACGGGAATAGGTGGTGCTTCTCTCATAACTCCGATGTTGATTTTTGTATTTCAAGTACCACCAGCGGTTGCGGTAAGTTCTGATGTGGTCGCAGCGACGTTAATGAAACTTGTTGGTAGCATTAAACATTGGCAACAACAAACCCTCGATACAGAAGTAGTGAAATGGCTGGCTTTCGGGAGTGTTCCTGGTTCTTTGTTGGGGGTAGGAATACTGCACTTGATTAAAAATCATGCTGAATATAACCTAAACAGCATTATGTTGCATTTGTTAGGCGTGACGATTTTAGCAGTCACTCTTTTGGCATTAGTGCAAATGCTGCTATTCACCTTCTTTCCCCAATTGCAACTACCTGAACTACCAAAATTTGACTTAACTACTCAACTAGGACGCTTACAAACGGTAAGTATAGGAGCATTTTTAGGCTGTATTGTAGGTTTAACAAGTGTCTCTTCTGGTTCAATGTTTGCCTTGGTGTTGATAGCATTTTTTCGTTTGGATGCGCGAAAGTTAGTTGGTACAGATATTTCCCAAGCTGCAATTCTGTTACTATTCACTGCTATTGGACATCTCACCTTGGGAACAGTTGATTGGAATTTAGTATTACCAATTTGGCTTGGTTCCGTACCAGGAGTATTGTTAGGTGCTAAAGTCTGTCAAATTGCGCCGCAGAAACCACTACGGTTTATGGTTTACTTTATATTGATGATGGTGAGCTTAAAGTTAGTTTATTAAAACAGAGATTTTTTAACCGATAATGTTTAACTAAAAAAATTCAGTAAATAAATCGGGATCTCTGGAATGAGTGAGTTAGTGACTACACTTTTAGTAGGAATCTCAGCTTTCGTCGCCACTAATATTGATGATATCGTTATTTTATTATTACTGTTTTCTCAAATAAATTCTAACTTTAGATGTCGGCACATTGTTGCTGGTCAATATTTAGGCTTTACTGTGTTAATTATTGCTAGTCTTCCGGGGTTATTTGGTGGATTAATCATCCCACCCAACTGGATTGGACTGCTAGGATTAATACCAATGACGATGGGTATCAGCAGTTTGATTAATCGCGAAACAAATGAAACGCCAGAGATTGAAGCTATCACAGTAGAGTATCAAGATGCCAACACCATCAGTTTGTTGAATGTACAAACTTACAGAGTTGCAGCTATCACCATTGCTAATGGTAGCGATAATATCAGTGTCTACATACCATTATTTGCTAGTAGTACTACAGGCAATTTTGTAATTATAATTGGAGTGTTTTTTATATTAATTGCGATTTGGTGTTATTTAGCTTATAAATTTACTTCTCAAACAACAATAGCAAGTATATTAAGTCAGTATAGTAATTATATTTTGCCTTTTGTATTAATAATTTTGGGTGGAATAATTATTTTGAAAACAGCAGCTTTGAGCTTAATCAAGCTAGCAGCTAGTTGTATTTGTTTAGCAATTTTAGTCAAAAAACAACCATTATCAAACTAAGCTACCTGTATATTATCTTGCATCAAAATCGATTCAAAAGCTACCATGACTCGCGTATGAAAACGTTGGCGGTGTTTTAATTTCCAAACAGGCTGAACAATCTCTAATTTCTTAGTAGATTGTTTTTGCGGATCGATAATTTGCACAGAGTGTAATGTACCTAGTTGTAATTCTTTTTTTACCATTGATTCTGGAAGCGCAGCAGCACCAACACCACTTTCTACTACTGCTTTAACCATTTCACTAGTCGTTAGGTTAAGTACAACATCTAAATTGCTGGGTTCAATTCCCCAACTTTGTAAGGCTCGTTCAAACATTTGCTGTGCGCCGGAACCAGATTCGCGCATTACCCAATTTGTGTTCAATAATTCATCTAAATAAATTTCGCCGCGTTGATACCAAGGGTGAGATTTACCTACTACAATTTGTAAGCGATCGCTTCCTACTTCGTTTTTCTCTAAAGATTGCTGTAATGATGGTTTAATCTCTCCTGTTACTAAACCTAAATCGTACATCCCGACAGCAGTTCCTTCACATATTTCTTCGGCATTTCCTAACTGACAATTGATAAAAATGCCAGGATACAACTGCTTAAACTGGCTAATTTTTTCGGGTAGCCAATAGTTACCTACAGTCAGGCTTGCACCAATTTTTAATTCTCCCCGTTGCAAATTATTTAATTCTTTCAAACCGCGTTCTGTTAACTCTACATGGTCAAGAATCTTTTGTGCTTCACCCTGTAATAATTTACCTGCATCTGTGATTTCAATATGACGACCAATGCGATGAAATAACCTGACACCATATTCTGTCTCTAGGCTTTGAATAGCAGCACTAACTGCTGGTTGAGTAATATAAAGTGCTTCCGCTGCACGAGTAAAGTGCAACATTTCTGCCACAGCTAAAAAAATTCGCAACTGTTCCAACGTCACGTCGCTTCGCTCCGAATTAAAAATTTAAAATTTGAAATTTAAAATTAACAATCCTCAAATTTCCATAAATCGCGTAGCAGTGAATTTGAACATACTGAAAGAATTATACGGTAAATTCAGCGGAAAACTGTAGATAGTGTAATAGTTTTTCCTGACATACTTGCAGTCAAAATCTACATATCGATAAATTCAGTCTATGGATTTAACAAAAAAGACTGTTTGCTCTTATTAATGGGTAGCCATAGAGTGAAACTATGCCTTTGAAACAGGTTCCTTAGCCAAGCAGATCGCCGATCCAGATGCTTGAGAGGCACTACCATTAAGGAGACACAACGCACCCATGAGCGAACTACTGACTGCTATTCCTACAGGACTCACCGCCTTTGCTGCTACTAATCTTGATGATATCGTCGTTCTGTCGCTATTTTTCTCACAAATCAATGCGTACTTTCGCCGTCGTCACATCGTCATCGGTCAGTATTTGGGTTTTAGTGCGTTAGTAGTTGCCAGCTTACCCAGCTTTTTTGGTAGATACATACTACCAGAATCCTGGATTGGGTTACTCGGTATTGTACCCATCATCATCGGTATCCATCGCTTACTCAATCAAGAGAATAACGATACAGAAGATGTCAGTACCCCTGAATCTTCTCAAGCTTGGTGGAGTAATTTTCTTTCACCTCAAACCTACGGTGTAGCAGCAGTTACCATTGCCAATGGTAGTGACAACATTAGTATCTATATGCCCTTATTTGCTACCCATACCTGGGATAGGTTACTTGTAATTTTAGTAGTCTTCTTTCTGTTGGTAGGGGTGTGGTGTTATACAGCTTATCGCTTAACTCAGATTGGGGCGATCGCTTCTGCAATTACGCGCTACGGTCACTCTTTAGTTCCCTTTGTGCTCATCGGATTAGGTGTTTCCATTTTAGTAGAAAGCCAAACCTTAGAAACTCCTGCTTTAGTTTTTATTACATGTGTATGTATTGGTTCTTACCTATTATTTATAGGCAAGAACATTTGGCAAGAAAATTATGGACTTTCTTTTGAAGCATCTAAATCAGAAGTTATCCAGGGAGTTAAACAAAAATAAGTTTTGATGTTGACAAGTTATGCCAGCAGACAGATGAAATTCTTGCAAATTAATTCTCTGAATTAAGTAATTAATGCTAAAGAAACTAACCGATCTGGAGAAACCCATGAAATTGTTCAAAAATACTCTTGTAAAAATCACCCTTGTTTGCTTATTGCTACTAGTAAACTTAACGATCGCTCAACCATCTTGGGCAGGAAGTAAATTAGCTGATGACCCAGACTATATAGAAATTACCAAATCTCTGGAAACTGCTTTACAGGATAAACAAACCCAAGGCTCTACACCAGAAATTGAGCAAAAAATTTCTAATTTGCAATACCAAAAGTATATTGTAGAAAATAGCGAAGATCCTGTAGGAATTTGTCGCAATGAAACAGATAAAACTCTATTAGTCTACGGTCAGAAACCTAAAAAATCCACCTCATCCTATGACAATCAATTATATCTGCTACCCAGTGGTGCAGAAACAGATGATGAGTGGGATTGCCAAGGCGTATATATTCCCGGAAAAGCAGCTACAGAAGAACAAGCAGCCACATCAGCTAAAGCTTTGAAGATTGTTCACGGAACTCGGTTAGTTGCAACAACCAACCCCGAAACAGGAGAAACAGAATTCAATCTTCCACCTGCAAAGGTTTTTCAATCTGGTGAAGCTAACTGGTTGATTCCTGAAGATGTGCAAGCCACGCTAGATGCAGGACTTACCACTGCCAAAATTAACGATTAAGTAAATTAAGCTCAAGTTCTCAATCAAAAACTCCACCCACAAGCGGATGGAGTTTTTGGCAATATTTAGTAGTAAAAATGTTTTAAAACTGTTGCTCAAACAGGTATTAAACCAGTTTAAAATAACTAGCGATTTAGCATTGCTAAACCCCTATAAATGACTGAACGCAAAGTACAATAAAAGAAATTGATTAAAAAGTTTAAGTTAATCAATAAGTTTAATTGATAATAATAAAATGCTATTTAATTGGCAATTAAATTATTGATATAGTTGGTTTAGATGCAAATAAATATTGAAAATTGTCAGGAATTGATTCAATAAGTAAATCGCATGAAGATAGAAGCAGCAAAAGTAGAAGAGAATAAAGTAGAAAAAAAGAAGTACAGGTCAGATAGAGTTCGGGATCACTTAGCCAATGAACGTACCTATCTAGCATGGATGCGGAGTGGAATTGCACTCATGGGTTTTGGTGTGTTAATTGTACGCTTGCGGATCATTCGACCGCCATTAGCACCACAACCTCCTGGTAATGGTTGGAAGTTAGGTTTAGCATTTGCTTTAGTTGGCGTGTTAACAGTATTACTTTCAACGCAGCATTATTTCGCTGTTCGTCGAGACATTGATGAAGATACTTATCAACCTCCAGATCGTTGGATACTTCTGGCGAGTCTAGCTGTGATTGTCCTCGGTGGGGGCGTACTCTACTACGTGTTTACGGTTCCTTTAGATTATTTGAGTACTTATATTCTGGAGTAATGCATTTTCCACTTTGCGATCGCATTCTCATCACTGCGATCGCCTTTGGTATCATGTCATCATGTCATTGTTATAACCTTAACGTTTAACGTTTGAGGTTTAAGGCTAATTGTTGTAATGTTGATGAGTGCGATCGCATTTTAATATTTTGTATATTTAAATACAAATATTATACGTAGTAGCACGGCATCAATAATATTTCTATTGATAGAATAACTTTACTGGTGCCGTGCCCCTACCATGTATCGCACACCATTGACAATCTGTGGTTTAGAAGTTTATTGATTACTTTTCTACCATTTCTTTCTTCTGCTGCGGTGCAAAGATGCCGTGTCGCGGACTAAATAATAACGCCAATACAAATAATCCCGATACAACTAAAACAATCGCAGGGCCTGAAGGCAAGTTATAAAAGTAGCTAAGGTACATACCGCTAATACTAGAAATAACGCCAATAACTGCACCCAAAATCATTACTTGGTTTAAGCGTTTAACTAATAGATAAGCAGTAGCACCTGGAGTAATTAATAGTGAAAGTACGAGAATTACTCCTACAGCTTTCATACTGGCAACAATTGTTAATGCAATTAGCAGCATTAATCCAAAGTTCAGGCGATTGACTGGTAAACCTGCGGCTTGTGCGCCTAAAGGGTCAAAGGTGTAAAATAAAAGTTCTTTATATAACAAAACTACGACTAATAGAACAATCGCGGCAATAATTGCAGTGTCTCTTACTTCATCAATGGTGACGCCAAGAATATTGCCGAATAGAAAGTGATTGAGGTCGATTTTGTTATCTTTTTGAATTACGGTAATTAGAGTAATACCAAGGGCAAAGAATGCAGAGAAAACTATGCCCATTGCTGCATCTTCTTTAATTGGCGATCGCGTTCTAATAACTGCGATCGCCATTGTACTTACAACCCCGGCAATAAATGCCCCAACAAATATATTTCCTCCCACCATAAAGGCGATCGCTAGTCCTGGCAAAACTGAGTGACTGATCGCATCACCCAGTAATGCCAATCGCTGTACCATCAAGTAGCTACCAACGACGGCACACAACAAGCCAACTAAAATTGCAATCACAAGCGATCGCTGCATAAAGCCATATTGCAATGGCTCAATTAATGCTTGAAATATCATTTGTCATTTGTCCTTAGTCATTGGTCATTTGTCATTTGTCATTTGGCTGATAAATAATGACTCTTGACTCTTGACAATCTAGGCTGCATCAGAAAAGTACATTACTTTACCACCATAAGCACGGTGTAAGTTTTCTTCGGTGAGTACTTGTTGCCGTGAACCTGTGGCGATTAATTCTTGGTTTAATAATATTAAATCATCAAAGTGAGTGATGGATTCGCCTAAGTCATGGTTGACTACTAAGACAATGTTGCCTGCGGCTGCGAGTTCGTGGAAGACTTCAAAAATTACTGTCTGAGTTTTCTGATCGATACCTACTAAAGGTTCATCAAAACAGAAAATCTCTGCTTGCTGGGTTAAAGCACGGGCTAAAAATACTCGCTGCTGCTGTCCTCCGGAAAGTTCGCCAATGGGGCGATCGCGATATTGATTCATCCCCACTCTTTCTAAGGCATTATTTGCTACTTGGCGGCTAACTGCGGAAAAGCTACGCAACCATCCAGTCTTTTTTACCCTTCCCATCATCACTACATCCCAAACAGTAGCGGGGTAAGTCCAGTCAATTTGGCTGCGCTGTGGTACATACGCAACTTTCTCTAGTTGCTGCATTAACGGTTTTTCTTGGTATAAGACATTACCGCTACTTGGAGTAACCAAGCCTAACATGGCTTTCATCAATGTACTTTTACCCGCACCGTTGGGGCCAAAAATACCCGTGAGTTTACCAGGTTCAATAAAACAGTTGACATCTCTCAAAGCTTCTTGAGCGCGGTAGTGTACGCCAAGATGGGTAATGCTAATCCCTTGTTTTGATTTCATTGCATGAGTTTTAATAACTTGTGCAGGTATTTCCTCGTTGTGTAACGATGCTTGAGTACTTTTATTGTAAAAAGAGATACTTTTCATAATTTTATTTTTATATTTCATTACTTGAGCTTACTATAAAAATGAGAGAAATATGAAAAAAACTATAGTGAGAAGTAATATTACTGATAAATGAAACTAATGCTTGGGGTAGAGATGAGCTGCTGCGGTGAAGTGAAGATAAACAGAATCAACAAGAATATTGTTTCGCAGATGTGTCTGGGAATTCTTCTGCCTTTGGCTTTATTCGGTTGTAGTCAGCCGACTGAAAGTAACAGTCCTCAGGGGAATGGTAAACCGAAAGTTGTTGCAACCAGCACAATCATTGCCGATCTAACGCAAGAAATTGGGGGAGATGAAATTCAGCTAACAGGAATTCTCAAACCAGGTACAGATCCGCACGTTTACGAACCAGTACCAGCAGACAGCCGAGTTTTAGAAGAAGCTAAATTGATTTTGTATAACGGCTACAATCTAGAACCAGGATTAATTAAGTTAATGAATGCTGCTGGCGGAAGAGTGAAGCGGTTAGCAGTGGGAGAAGTTGTTAAACCTTTGGAGTTAGATAAAGGTAAAGGTGAAATAGTACCAGATCCTCATGTTTGGGGCAGTGCAGAAAATGCGATCGCAATGGTAAATGCGATTCGCGATGGTTTAATTGAGTTATTGCCAGAAGATAAAGAGAAATTTACGCAGAATGCAGCGCAACTAACCAAGGAATTAAAGCAGTTACATAGCTGGATCGATCGACAAATTCAAACTATCCCAGCCGATAAACGCAAACTTGTCACCACCCACGATGCATTTCAATATTATGGACGCGCTTATCAAATAGCGATCGCTGGTACATTAATTGGCATCAGTACCGAAGAACAACCAAGCGCCCAAACAGTACAGCGATTGGTAGAATCTATTAAAAAAATCGGCGTTCCGGCAATTTTTGCGGAAACTACAATCAACCCCGCTTTAATTAAGACTGTAGCCCAGGAAGCAGGAGTTAAACTAGCGCCACGTCAACTCTACTCTGACTCAATTGGGGCAAAAGGTAGTGAAGGCGATACTTATATCAAAATGATGGAGGCGAATACCCGCACCATTGTCGAAGCACTAGGGGGCAAATATACGCCTTATCAACCTAATCAGTAATACCAATTCAAAATTCCAAATTACGCCTAATGTGAATTAGGAAAAAAGGCGGGAGAAGTAAAAAGATAAAAGTTACCAGCAATTCATTTCAGACTTCCCCTATGACTAGCATAGACTTTGGAACACTAATTACAACAATCTTTCTATCGTTTATAGGCTAAGTTCACCAATTTTTATATTGCTAACTCACCCTGATTTCTATTTTTCCTCTGCCTAAAGTGACACAAGAGGGATAAGAAAGGTTCGATGTCTTGTAGTCGCTCCTTGGGTAGTACCTCATCTGTTTCCGAACCCTGTAAGTTTAGTGTATGGGAGGGAGGATTGTAGAGGAAGAGATGCGATCGCTGGGCACCTAATTGATGTTTAATTTCTAAGATGACGTGACCAAGAAAAGTATCAAGTTCGGAGTCGACGGCGAGGCGATCGAGACTATTTTTGAGTGCTGTGTTTGTTTTAGAAAGTTTCGCAACTCGTTCTTGTTCGCCACTCAGCAAATTCTGCTGTGCTTCTTGTAGTTCTGTAATGTCGGCATTGGTATCCCAAGCACCAATCACAAATCCATCCTTAACAGTGCTGACTATCTTACATTTAAGATCTAAAGTTTTCTTCCCTTGCTGTCAATTTATTCAGATTCTGGATTGCGAGTTCAATGCTTATTTTAAATATAGGTACACATCATCATTTTGTTGATTTCTGAGTTGGCATGATGAAAATATATTTAGTTGAAAACTAAACATATTTTTCAGTTTGAAATTGTTTTATCTTGCACCTATGCGAGAAATTTCTAACCCCGCACTTTCCGCAATGCTTTAAATCCCTTACTACGCAATCTACCTGGTAAAAAAGACAACCCTAATCCAGTCCAAGCTTTAGGATTAGAAAAAGACTTACCAGCTAAAACTAGTTCTCTACCAGTTTGCATTTCACCTTTTTCAATTAAACGCAAACCTAATATCAACTGAGCTTCAGCCAGCCGTTTTTTCCTAATCGTTTCTAATTTCTCTGAATCAAACTTATAATTTTTTAAATACTGAATCTTATCAAATAAATAAGGAATAGCTCTATTAATACCTTGCTGTTCTGCATGGTAGCGATATTCCATCAATAGTTCTGGTAGATAATAACCTTTTTTACCAGCCAAAGCTAAACGCACAAATAAATCATTGTCTTCACAATTTTGGATATTGGGAAGCATAAACTCCAATTCTTGCAATGTCTGACGCCGAAATAATGTTGCACCAATTTGAAAGCTTTGGTAAATAAACACAACCTCTAGTAAATTATCCACAACCCCAGCAGATAATTTTTTCCTACCCCAACGACGAGAATTTTCTTGAGTCACCTCATCATTGCGGACATTATTAATATCAATTATCCAGTGGTCAGTTCCCACAAAATCAATACTAGAGTCTTGCTCAAGAATAGCAACTGTACGTGCCAAAAAATCAGGCGTAAGCCGATCGTCATCATCAAATTTTATAAAATATTCGCCACTCGCTGCATTAAATCCAGAGCGCATATTATTACTTTTACCAATATTTTGCTGATGACGAATGTACTGAATACGTTGATCGCTGTACTCTGACATCAATTCATCTGTCCCATCGCTAGAACCGTCATCACAGATAATTAATTCAAAATCTTGGTAACTCTGCTTGAGGACACTCTCAATAGCGTAAGGCAGAAGATGAACCCGATTAAAAGTAGGAATACAAACAGTAACTTTAGACACAGTGATAATAAATATTATTTAATTAAAAGTGATTGCACAAATCAACAATTTTAGTCTATTTAATACGAGTTCCATCTTAACACGCAAATCTAAGACTTCACCCGATGAATATCTGACAACCGGAAAAATACTGAATAAAATTTATAAATCATTTTTTAAAATTGTTAATTTACGTTTATCAGTATATCTAATTAACTAAACTAACTTAATTTAATATTGCCATAAACTTTTCCGTATATACAACAGTTGAAGTAGTAATATACAAAAAATTTATCATATTGGTAATAACTCAGTAATTAGCTTTTTATTATCTTTAACTTACTAAAATTTCATAAAACCTATCTCAGGGATATTCATGATGACAATCAGCAATGAATAAAGTCATCGTATATATATGATTGTATTTCTTACAATACTTCGGACAAAATTAGGCAGCAATAACGCCGTAAGATCGTAGGCTTTGGTAGTTAGGATGAGATTTAATTACAGTCGCACAAAGGCCTAACTTTGAAATAAACGTGTCGAGCAAATGGTCATTAAAAGAGCGTCGTTTGACACTGGCCATTGAAAAGACAAAGGGTTGTTGACCCGACTGCTGTCGATAAGCATCGAGCTTGGCAAGATTTAAGGCAGTGAAACTGACATTGAAATGAAAATCAAGTTTTTTAACATCACGGGCTTGACAATCACTCAGTCCGGTAAACTGTTTAGCATCACGGAAGATGAATTCGATTTGAAAGCGCAGTTTGTAGAAACGATAAATTTCGTCTGGCGATTGGCTGATATCTGTCGAGAATAAGACAGCATAACTCGGTTTGTGAGGCTGACGGCGGTCAAGTAAATAAGCCAGGCGTATCTTGCGTTTGAGTGAAACGTGCCATACAACAGATGTGTAGAGTTCAAGCCCTGATTGCAGTTCGCGTACCCAACTCAAGCGAGTAGGGTCGGCTAGATCAACTTTGCCATCATATTTACGTTTAGCTCCCCGTGCTTTTTGTTCACCTTCAAACACATATCGTAGATTCGCATCTCGGCGCAGTTTACTAATCACATCGAGCTTGAGCGCCCTCACCCCTGTGACAAATGCTTCCTTGGCATATGCTCCATCCACAGCAAGATAGCGAACTTGGGGAGGTAATTGAGGTTGAGTAATTTCCAGGTGGTGAAGATAGTAGTCCATCCGTGTCAGTTCTGGACAGAAGCCTTGGTCAAATGTTTGTTCAGCAAGCAGACCAAAGCCCACTTCAGTTTCTACATTTATCACCGCCACCAAGGACACTTCCAATCCTTTCTCGACTCGATTGTGACTACCATTGTAAAATTGGTCAAGTCCAAAGGTCTTTTTCCCACTTTTGGCAATGAATGAGCAATCCATCACGGCGATCATCTGGTGCTGTAAAGAGTTTGCTGCTTTGATAATTTCTGCGTTGAACTGGGCGAAGTCAAACTGTCTGTGAAACTGTCGTCGATAGGTTTTCTCGCTCAAACTGCTGTAGCGACTCAAGTTGGTAAAATTTACCTTGCCACATGTAATTAATATCGTTGCAAACAGCG
Organism: Calothrix sp. NIES-2098; assembly: GCF_963875125.1. NCBI lineage: Bacteria > Bacillati > Cyanobacteriota > Cyanophyceae > Nostocales > Calotrichaceae > Calothrix > Calothrix sp. NIES-2098. The sequence goes on along the minus strand of NZ_CAWNKJ010000001.1, from coordinate 3,293,068 downwards.
TTGTCATCACCTTTACTCCCGGTTTGCCCAAAACGCCCATTTTTTCCACCAGGCTTTGTATAATTTCCATACAGCTATCGTTCCTGTGCTTGTTTCTTCTAATCAGCACCCTAATGGATCGATAGCTTTCTTGTCGATTGGCTCAACTCAAAACTGTCCGGAGTATTGTTTCTTAGTGTTATTACAGAAATATTACCAACATCAGTTATATGAAGATCCTCATGCTATCTTCCACATTTCCCTATCCACCAACACGGGGGGGAACCCAAGTTAGGACATTTAATTTACTCAAGTATCTTAGCCAACGCCATAGTATTACTCTGATAACTCAACGCGATGCTACTGTCACAGAGGCGGAAATAGCAGGATTAGAAAATTGTGTGGATCGTCTAGTTGTGTTTGAACGCCCCGCCGATGTAGGAACATCCGCAGGGATCTTCAAAAAACTTCAGCGCTTTAGCTCGTTTTTGCAGCAGGGGACACCGCCGAGCGTACTCAATCGCTACTCAATAGAAATGCAAGAATGGATTGATAATGTTGTACAAGCAGGAAAATATGATGTTATTACCTGCGAACATAGTGTCAATGAGATTTATGTGCGCCCTCATTTTCAAAAACAGCTAAAAACCGTAGTGAATATTCACAGTTCTCTCTACGGTAGCTGTCATAACCAACTTGCAACTGGTATTTCCGAAAATAGATTGCGGGATAAAATTAATTTGCCACTGTTACGTCGTTATGAGCAAAGCTACTGCTCTAAGTTTTCAGCTTTGGTGGTGACGACAGAAGAAGATAAAATTCAATTACGAGAATTTAATCCTCATAGTGAAATTACGGTTATTCCTAATGGTGTTGATTTAGTTTCCTTTCCTTATAGAACATTCGATCCGGGAGGACATCGCTTAATCTTTATCGGTGCAATGGATAATTTAGCAAACATTGATGCGGTATGCTTCTTTAGCCAAGAAGTATTGCCAGAAATCCAAAAACATTACCCCGATACAACTTTTGAGATTGTCGGTGGTAATCCTGCACCAGAAGTTTTAGCATTAAAAAAACAACCAGGAATTACAGTGACTGGGCGTGTAGCCTCAATGGTAGAGTATTTACATAAATCAACCGTCTGCATTGTACCAATGCGGACGGGTTTTGGAATTAAAAACAAAACTTTAGAAGCAATGGCAGCTGGTGTACCGATAGTAGCAAGCGATCGCGGTTTAGAAGGATTAGCGGTAGATGGTGCTGGTACGCCCCTAAGAGCAATGAGAGCAAATGCGCCAGCAGACTATGTTACTGCTATTAGTCAACTTTTCGATAGTCCCCAACTACGGCATGATTTATCTCATGCTGGTAGAGAACTGGTAGAAACACAATTTACCTGGGATATTGCCGGTCAACACTACGAACAAGTATGTTGTGGGTAGCGATTTTTAGCTACTCATCCAAAATCTGATTACTGTTGCATCGAAGGTACAGCAAAAATTCTGCTGGATATTGGCACACGTGGATTAGAAATTGGATCGGTTGTAGTTAAAGCAGCAGTGGTAGAGGAATTACTAGAATTTTCAGATAATTTCTCTGCTTTATTATTTGTAGAACTGTTCAAATCACTTGACTGCGATGGCAAAGTTTCTAGAGTTGTATCTACGCCAGTAGTTAGCTCAGAAGATCCGGGGCTAATCTTCTGAGTATTGCTATTATTGGTTTCTCCCTGATTTTGTGCGTGGCATGGAGTGACTATGAAAGCAGAGATTGAGGCTAAAATTAGGACTATTAGGTTCTGACAAGATTGATGCATTTGTTTAACTTACGCGATAAAAAATGAAGAATTTTAAAGTAAATTCACCCTTGATACCAGAAATAAATTAGTCTGAGCAGCAATGTTCGCAGGATAAAAATGCATCAGAAAATTTCCGGATGGTTTTTATCCCTTTTTATATGCTGTCAATAATGGTTTATTGAAAAACTTCTGGCTGCGCCTGTCTGAAAATCAAACAAGCTTTTCATTTATAAACTTCACAAACAACTTGGCTACGCAGTAGTAATTGCTCTGTTGTTAGTTGAAGAGTAAAGTGACAAACTAATACACCCCTGGTTTAGATAGATTGTTTTGTTAGTTAGGCTGGTGTAACTATCAACAATATACGTGTATAGTCATCGTTCATAAAATAGAAATTTTACTGATTTTTTTATTCCCAAGTATTTTGCTATTATTCGCCACAAATTTATATATTTAATGAAGTCAAGAATCAAATATATAATAATTTGAATAAGAAAATGTCCAATAAGTGTGGTGAAAATATAATTCGCTACAATACAAGCTAGTTTTACTGGTGTTCTTTAAAGTATATAAAGCAAAAAAAAATTGCAATTAAAATTTTCATGATTAACAAAAGTTAGATACATAGGACTTACGCAAGCGTCAATATTTTGAAAGCGATCGCTCCTAAAATAATGAGCCACTGCTTTCGGTTCTCAAACGAGTAGACCCTAAACAGTGGCTCCCCTATTGCTTTTGACCAGTTCCTATGATGATTTGTCCAACAGAATTAATTACTCTGTCTGCTCCCACAAACTTTGATAGCCAGTTACAATCCGGCTCCCATCCTTGAGAACATGAATTTCTATCTGATCGCTAGCCCAGCTAATTTTGTCTTGGAAAGCGGGATTAAAAATATGAACCCGTTGATTGCTGGAAGAAACTGGGGAATTAGGAGAATGAATAGCCAAAGACTCCACAAACGGCCCGTCAATCAAGATATCTAGTTGTTCTAACAACTCTTGCGAACCTGGAGGAGCTGATTCAGATTGTAGTAACTTTAGCGTAAAGCCAGTAAATGACATTACATTCAAGCCAGCCGCTTTCAATTTACGCGCTAGAGATGCTAATGCTGGTGCTTGCCAAAAGGGTTCGCCACCAGAGAACGTCACACCTGTATTGCGTGGGTTTTTGAGAATATTTTCCGCAAGGGTATCAACACTAATTAATTGATTGATCTCAAACGGCCAGGATGCCGGATTAAAACAGCCAGGACACTCCCTTAAACAACCTTGTACCCAGACAACAGCACGACAACCAGGCCCGTTGACTTCAGATTCATCAACATAACCCATAATGTTTAAATGCTCAGGGGGAATTTCTATAAGTGCTAGCGATGGTTTGCTTAATTTTGTTTCCATCTCTTTGCTCCTTTGAAGCGTTACCTGTTAACCGTTACTATAGAGACATTGCCGGGTAATTTACTGGAATGTTGATGGCATCGTGAATTTGAGTAGCTAGTGAAGCAAGGATGTCAGTGCTGACACATTTAAGGTTCTGAAAAAGGTAAGGGGGAGATTGAAGATTATCGTTGCCTCGTGCTTCCAATTGCCGTACCAAAACGCGGGGACGGGAAGGAATATTGAGTTGGATTTCATCTGGTTTTAGACGCTGAAGGATTTGGATATAATCCTCTAACATATCTGGTGTCCAAGAAGACAAAACCATTGTTTGAATAGCTAAGTGTCCCTGATATTCCTGCCGAAATTGCTCGATTCCCTCCAATATACCTGGCAGATTAATTGTCGCTACAGGGCGGTTAATTTGCTGCAATTGATTTGACGAAATTGCATCGAGTTTAGCAGCAACTGTATCTGCTAGTTTTAAAGCGCTGCGAACAGTGGCATCGTGCAGTAAAGTACTATTAGTTAATACCACTGTTGGTAATCTAGTAACTTTTTTCACAACTGCTAGAATTTTCTCTAAATTCAGTGCCAAGGTAGGCTCACCACTACCGCTAAGAGTCACGACATCTGTCTGCTGTAAAGGCATAATAGCCCGCAAGTCATCGAGAATTTGAGATGTAGGTACAAACACTTGGCGCTCAGTTGTCATGTGTTGGATTTTTCCCAACTGGCAATAGACACAGCTAAAAGAACAGGTAGATACTGAGCCAATGGGATCGATGCCAAGCGATCGCCCAAATCGCCAAGATTTCACCGGGCCGTAAACGGAAGAACACTGTGGCCGTTGTCTAGATAGCGTTGTACTCATACTTGCCCCTTCGCAGAATCAACCATACACTGGTATCAAAAATCCATATAAAAGCTGGACTCATTACAAATGTAGAGCCAGAATTTGAGGAACTTGTGAGGTTAGCGAGACAGTATGAAGCAAAAAGCCCAGAAGTAGGGAAGCAGAGGAGAAATGTCCCATACCTAATTCCCTATGCCCCATGCCCAATCAGATATTTCTTAGTGGTTGCAAATAAAACCAGAAATTGATATGGCAATTAATGCTCAACAGATCAAAATTTTAGTGGTAGACGCTCGTCCAGAAAATTTGCAATTTTTAACAGATATTCTCAGATGCCAAGGTTATCAAGTGCAAACAGAAGTTTCTGGAAAAGTGGGGATAAATAAAGCGATCGCTTCTCCCCCAGATTTGATTATGCTTGACATTTCGCTGCCAGATATAGATGGATATAAAGTTTGGCAATATATCCAATCTCATAAAATCACAAAAGATCTACCTGTAATTTTTCTAGGAACTCCACATAAATTACTTAAAAATCAAAATGTGGATTATATTTCTCAACCGTTGCAACCTGAAGAAATCTTATTAAGATTAGATAAGCAAATTACTATTTTGCAACTCAAGAAGCAGTTAACCATCCAAAATCATCAATTGTTTCAAGAGAAACAAGAGCGTCAACAATTAACACTCAAGTTAAACCAACAAAATCAGCATATAACTTCGATTTTAGATACTGTAAGTGCAGGAGTTTGTTTAACAAATGAAAACGGATATTTCGTAGATATCAATCCTGCTTATTGTCAAATATATGGATTTACACGTGAGGAATTGATCGGGCAACAATTTACCTTACATTATTCAAATTTAACAGCAGAAGAAAAATCTAATTTAATCCAGCAATATAAAAATTTTATTGCTAATGGTATTCAGCCAGAAAAAAGACAATTTAATATTACGCGTAAAGATGGTTTGCGCTTACCTGTAGAAATGAGCCAGGTAATTTATCAAAAAGATGATGGGAAATTTTTGGTTGTTACTACTCTCATCGATATCACTGCTCATCAACTTCTAGAATCAAATCAAGCATCTCGCGAACGCTATCTATCAGCCCTTGTGCAAATTCAACGCATTTTATCTACTTTTGATGGTAGTCACAAATACTATAGAGAAATAGTACAAATCCTAGGATCAATATCAAAAGCAAGTCGTGTATATATTTGTGAAAATCAGCTTACAGAAACAGGCACCTTGACGATAAATCAATATGCAGAATGGTGTGCGCCCGGAATTCCTGCCAAAAATACCAACTCTGCCCGCAGCATCTCTTCCTATGAAGATTTCTTCTCCCGTTGGATCGCTGTATTATCTCAAGGGGAGATTATTTCTGAGATAGTGACTGAATGTTCAAAATTAGAAAGGGAAATTCTAGAAACTCAAGGAATTTTCTCGATTTTGATATTGCCAATAATTGTTAAAGGTGAATTTTTTGGCTTCGTCGGTTTTGATAATTGTGTGGAAGTCAGGAGTTGGGAATCTTCTGAGATTTCAATTTTACAAGCAGCAGTCGCCACTATGGCGATCGCGCACGAACGCAAACAAGAACAGGAGCAGCTACAAACACAACTAATTCAACTCCAGCAAGAAATTCGCGTTAGTGAAGCTTCCCGCAAGGCTCGCCTGTTTGCTCTTAAAGTCAGTGAAGGCAAATATCGTCATTTAGTTGAGACATCCCAAGACATGATTTGGTCAGTGGATGCAGATGGCGTAATTACCTTTGTTAACCCTGCTGTTAAACAGTTTTATGGTTACGAACCCCAAGCAATGATTGGACGTAACTTTGCTGATTTCATCTTGCCAAATCAAATTGTTCTGATTAAGAAATTATTTGCTCGCTTGGTTAAGGGAGAGTCTGTTTTTCAGCAAGAAATTAGCTGTTGTGCTAGAGATGGTAGCACCCTTTATTTATTAATCAATGCGATCGCTTTACGCAATGAAAAGGGTTTAGTTGTTGGTGTAACAGGTACAGCCAGTAATATTACTAAGCGCAAACGCGCCGAACAAGCATTGCAAGCCAGCGCTATCAAACTTCGCCAGCATAACTTAGTGTTAACAGAACTAGCTAAAAATCAAGTACTTTATCAAGGTGACTTAAAAGCGGCTGTTAAAGAAATCACTGAAGTAGGTGCAAAAAATATCGAGGTGGAACGAGCTAGCGTTTGGTTATATGAGGAAAACGCCACAATTTTGCAGTGTGTTGATTTATATGAGCAGAGTCAACAGCAACATAGTGAAGGTTATTCACTTGTAGCAGCAGATTATCCAACTTATTTTCAAGCGCTGCACTCAGACCAAATCATCGTTGCTCATAACGCCTGCACAGATCCCAGAACCAAAGAATTTTTGGATTCTTACTTAACTCCCTTCAATATTACTTCTATGCTTGATACTCCAATCAGGCTAGGCGGAAAGACTGTAGGAGTTTTGTGCTTAGAAGCAGTAGCAGTTACTCATCATTGGTCATTAGAAGACCAAAATTTTGCGCGTTCTTTAGGTAATTTAGTATCTTTAGTGCTAGAAACACGAGAACGCAGACGCGCAGAAACAGCACGACGCATTTCCGAAGAAAAGCTAGGCTCGGCTTTTAGATCCTCTCCCGACCCGATTAGCCTCAGTACTTTTCCTGATATGCGTTATATCGAAGTTAACGATAGTTTCTGTACATTTTTTGGTTATTCCCGTTCTCAGGTAATCGGTCATACCAGCCAAGAATTGCAGATTTGGGTCAATCCAGAAGAATATGCTTTCCTCCCCCAAATGCTGCAACAGACAAAAGTCATCCGTAACCATGAGATTGATGTCCGCACCGCATCAGGGGAAGTGAAGACAACTTTGTTAAGTGCGGAAATGAGCGAAATTGATGGGCAAAAATACATATTGGGTACAGCTAAAGATATTACCGAGCGCAAGCAAGCAGAAAATGAAAGCCGTTTGTTGTTGTTGACTACCCAAGCCATTACTCGCGCCATTGATGTTAACAGTGCTTTAGCTCTCGTCCTGCGCCTAATTTGCCACAATATCAGCTGGGATTTTGGGGAAGCATGGCTACCTAGCGATGATGGAAATATTTTAGAACATAGTCTGAGTTGGTACGGAGAGCAAAACACCTTAGAAGAATTTTGGTTAGAAAGTAAAACTCTGAAATTAACTCTGGGTGAAGATTTACCAGGGCGAGTTTGGCAGAATAAGCAGCCAGAATGGATTGAAGATGTTTCTCATGTGTCACAGCCTGTTTTTTTGCGATCGCCACAAGCATTAAAAGTAGGATTAAAAGCGGTCTTTGGCGTACCAATTCTGGCTGGTAACAAAGTCTTAGCTGTTTTGGTATTTTTCAAAAGTAGCTCAGTCTCAGTGGATAAGCGGTTGTTATTACTAGTCGGTGCTGTAGCTGCTCAGTTAGGCGGACTAATTCAGCGCAAACTAGTAGAAGCCGCCCACAGAAAAAGCGAAGAACGTTTGCAGTTAGCCTTAGAAGCTAGCGATTTAGGATTGTGGGATTGGGATTTTAAAAGTGGCAGAATCTATCGTGACTGGCGTTGGAAGAAGATGTTAGGTTACGCAGAAGACGAAATTGAGGAAACTATACAAGCTTTTGAGCAATTAGTCCATCCAGAAGATTTACCTTTAGTTAAATCTTTATTAGAAGACCATTTCCAAGGTATTACTCCTGTGTATGAAGTAGAATTTCGGATGCGCTGCGCCTCAGGTACTTGGAAGTGGATTCAGAGTCGCGGTCAGATTTTTGAACGCAACGAACAAGGTGTACCCCTGCGGATGACAGGTACTCACAAAGACATCACCGAACGTAAAACCCTAGAACGAGAAATAGCCTTAAGAGAAGCTCGCCTCAATGCTTTTTTCTCTGGTGCTCCTGTGGGGATGGATATTTTAGATAAGCAACTGCGGTTTGTGCAAATCAACGAATTACTCGCAGAAATTCACGGACAGCTGCAAAAAGACCACATTGGTAAGAGTATTTACGAGATTGTTCCCCAGATGGCTCCCTTGGTTGCACCGTTCTACAAACAAGTGCTATTAACTGGTCAACCGATACTGAACGTAGAAGTAAGCATTCCATCACCCCAGCAACCAGAGATTGTGCGACACTTCCTGATTTCTTATTTTCCCATTCCTGGTGAAGACGATCGCCCATCTGGGGTGGGGACGGTAATGGTAGAAATTAGCGATCGCAAATATGCAGAACAAGAACTGCGCTTGGCAAACGAACGCTTACAATATCTGCTGATTTCTAGCCCTGTAGTGATTTATAGCAGCAAAACTTCCGGGGATTTCGGCAATACATTTATGAGTGAGAACGTGAAAAAAATGCTGGGCTACGAAGCGCGGGAATTTCTGGAAAATTCTAATTTCTGGCTGCGCCACGTCCACCCAGAAGATGTTGAGTATATCTTAAGAAAATTTTCCCAGCTGTTTGAGCAGGAATACAATTCTTACGAATACCGCTTTTTGCACGCTGATGGGACTTATCACTGGTTATACGAGCAGGTAAGATTGATCCGCGATGACACAGGAAAGCCAATAGAGTTTGTTGGTTACTGGGCAGATGTCAATGCTCGTAAGCTGGCAGAATTAGCTTTACAAGAAAGTCAGCAACGGTATCAACTTTTAGCAGAAGCATCTCCAGCTTGTATATTTCACACGGATGTTGATGGCAATTTCTTATATTTAAATCAACGCTGGAGCGAGATTACAGGGCTTTCTTTAGCAGAATCCTTGAGACAATCTTGGACAAAAGCTATACATCCCGATGACCGCCCGTATGTTTTGAGTACCTGGAATAAAGCCAGGGTGACTAAATCTCCGCATAAAAGCGAACATCGGTTTTTGAGAGCTAATGGAACGATTGTCTGGGTATTGTGTCAGTCTTTGCCAGAAATTGGCGATGATGGCGAAATTAAAGGCTATATCGGTACAGTTACAGATATTACTGAGAGAAAATTAGCAGAAGAAGCCTTACAGGAGAGCGCAGAACGGGAAAGAGCGATCGCGCAAGTAATTCAAAGGATGCGCCAAACCTTGGATTTAGAGACAATATTTGCCGCCACAACCCAAGAATTGCGGCAAGTTTTAGATTGCGATCGCGTTGTTGTCTATCGTTGTAATCCTGAAGGTGATGGGGAGTTTGTTTCGGAAGCAGTAGGGTCTGGTTGGATTTCTTTAATCGCAACACACCTAAATAACCCCACCCTCAAGGTAGAAAATGAGCGAGGTATGATGACACTGTTAAATAGTGCAGACACATTACAAGATCGAGATTTACAACCCAACCAAGACATCTTCTACGAATGCGTATCAGATATTTATCAAGCTGGATTTCAAACTCATACCATCAGGTTATTGGAGCGTTTTCAGGCAAAAGCTTATCTAACTGTGCCCATATTATGCGGTCAGGAACTTTGGGGATTATTAACAAGTTATCAAAATTCTCAACCCCGTCAATGGAAAACAGAAGAAATTAATATTGCAGTGCAAATTGGCAACCAATTAGGAGTTGCTTTACAACAAGCACAATTGCTAGCACAAACTCAAAGTCAATCACAAGAATTGCAAGCAGCTGTAGATGCTGCTGATGCGGCTAATCGTGCCAAAAGTGAATTTCTCGCTAACATGAGCCATGAATTGCGGACTCCACTCAACGCTATTCTCGGTTTCACCCAAATTATGAGCCGTGAAAATTCTTTATCTAGCGAACATCAGCAACACCTAGCCATCATTAATCGTGCTGGCGAGCATCTGCTTAATTTAATTAATGACATTTTAGAAATGTCGAAAATTGAAGCTGGCAGAACAACCTTAAATATCAGCAGTTTCGATTTAATCCACCTCCTCAAAAGCTTAGAAGAAATGTTGCGCTTGCGTGCCGCTTCTAAGAACCTCAAATTAATATTTGAATATGCTCCCGACATTCCTAATTATGTGCAAACTGATGAAAGTAAACTGCTACAAGTTTTGCTGAATCTCTTAGGTAATGCTATCAAGTTTACTAATAAAGGTAGCGTGACTTTGCGTGTCAGTATGGGAGTAGGCGAGCAAAATTCACTCCATCCCTCTGAGATCTTATTTGAAGTGCAAGATACTGGCCTTGGTATCGCTTCCCAAGAAATTAACTTATTGTTTGAAGCTTTTGGACAAACTGAAACTGGCAGAAAATCGCACCAAGGAACAGGGCTAGGTTTAGCAATTAGCCGCAAATACGTACAGTTAATGGGTGGAGATATTAGTGTAAATAGCACTTTGGGGGAAGGTAGTAAATTTACCTTTGATATTCAAATTAACCCAGCCTCAGCCAATGAAATTCAGATTCAGCCCAGTAAATCTGTAGTAATTGGTTTAGGACCACCGCAAAAAGAATATCGGATCTTAGTAGTTGATGATGCCACAGAAAGTCGTTTGGTAGTAGTAGAATTACTGGCATCTATTGGCTTTGTTGTAAGAGAAGCTACTAACGGTCAAGAAGCGATCGCTCAATGGCAGGAATGGCAACCACATATAATTTTTATGGATATGCGAATGCCTGTAATGGATGGCTATGAAGCCACAAGAGCGATCAAAGCTAGAGAATCCCAACAACCAATATCTCATCACCGTACTATCATTATTGCTTTAACTGCCAATGCTTTTGAAGAACAAAGATCAGCAATGATTCGCGCTGGCTGTGATGACTTGATTAACAAGCCATTTCGCGAGGAAATATTATTAGAAAAACTCAGCCAATATTTAGGAGTAAAATATCTTTATCAAACAGAAACTAATCCCTGGGAAAAAGCCAGCCAAACAATCGCAGAACAAATTTTAACGCCCACTGATGTACTAGCTTTGTTATCGGAAATTTCATCTGAATGGTTAACCCAGCTTTACCATGCTGCTGCACAATGCAGTGACGAGATCATCCTAGATTTGCTGAGTCAAATTCCTCCAGATAATGCTGAATTAAACAAATTTCTGGCTGACTTAGCACATAACTTCCAATTTGAGAGAATTATGGAATTAATTGAGCAATTCAACCAGGAAAATGGCAAATTACAGCTTTTTAACAATTTGGGAAATTGAAACACCTATCGACAAAGTTTGGGATGTAATTATCCATTCCGAACGCTGGCCTAGCTGGTGGAAAGCAGTTGAAAGCGTAGTTGAGATTGAAGCAGGTGAAGCGTCTTTAATTGGGAATATCCGGCGTTTTACTTGGCAAACACCTCTCTCTTACAAACTGACTTTTGATGGTTGCGTTACTCGCATTGAGCCACCCAAAATTATGAAAGCAGTTGCTAGTGGTGAATTAGAGGGAGTAGGCTTGTGGGAACTAGAAGAAGTTGATGGAGTAACTACAGTCAGCTACACCTGGACTGTAACCACCACTAAACCTTGGATGAACGCACTGGCACTATTTATTCGCCCATTGATGGAATGGAATCATCATGAAATTATGCGCCAAGGTGGTGAGGGAATAGCACAACTTCTGAGCGCGCGACTCATCAGCAATCTATCACAAAAATCGACTCTAACATCATAAATATCGCTCAAACCTAAGCCTTCAGTAATTTCCCTCAAGCCGATACTATAGACATATTATATACTCATTGACTTGGGTAATCACCCTGAGTCAAGAGGTCAATAGAAATGACTAGTCAACAGTTCGCGATCGCCACAGTTACATTATTTATTACCATTGGAATTACCCAATGTCTTGGCTCTGCTAAAGTAACAGCTTCCTGTCCTAGTCCATTATTAGATGGAGACTTTGAAGAACAAACTAGTTCAATTGTCAGCAGTCCTTGGGTTTCTGAAGGCAAAGTTGGCATTGATAGAGGAATGGGAAACAGCAATTCTGCTCAAAACAACGTTTGGATGCGCAATGTTTCTGGATGGAATGGTATTAACCAGCGTGTAAAGCTACAACCTAACACCGAGTATGAGTTAAAAGCCTACATCAGGACATCCGAAAATGTCACAGACGGTTCTTTTGGAGTGCGAGATGCAAATCAAAAAGCTTTTGTAGAAATCAAGTTTGGTAGATTAGCTCAATACATACCTTTAACGCTGCGGTTTGTTACAGGTAGTGAATCTGAGTACAACATCTTCACTGGATTCTGGGCTATAAGTCAAGATAGCTGGGTTCAAGTAGACAACTATACGTTGACGGGCAGTACTTGTAAAAAAGAACAACAGGGAGTAGGGGGACAAGAGGAACAAGGAAGAAATACTAATCCTTGACTCTTTTTAAAATCGCCTGTCATACTCAACTACTGCACGACTATCATCAAATAAATTTGTAGAAGCGCGGAGGCGAATTGTATCGGTAATTCGATAATTTAGACCCCATTGTAATGGGTCATTGGCTGTTAAAATTTTGATGCCAGAAACAGAAAACTTAGAAGAAATATCTACCCCTGCTTCCAGCGCTAACTCTAAAGTTGAATTGCTCTTTCCTGCTTCGGGATTATCAGAGATAACAGTGGGAAATAGACGAAGTTCGCTTAAACCAAAAGCATTACCAATTTGGTTAAAGGCTCCCTGAAAATTGTTAAAGACAGCGGAACCTGCTATATTAATTAACCCTAAAGTGCTGTCGCCACGCCCCTGAGTATCTACAAACCCACCACCTAAAAGCGCTACAAGTTCTGTTTCGCTACGTGTGGGAGTGCTTGTTAGTTGCAGATTTTCGTTTAATTTACTAGCAGGCCCTTTAACTTTGGCTTCTACTCGCACAGTTTCTAAGCTTGATAAACCTGTAGTGTTGAGCTTGCTAATATCACCAGTCAAATTTCCATCCAGTACCTTAGCAAATAGCAGAATATCTAAATTGGGGTCGCGTGGTTGTTCCTTCCTAAAAGTTGCTGTGTGTTCGTAACCACGAGCAAGATTAAATTGGGTAGTAAATAAATTTACTCCTCCTTTTTCTAGCCGAATCTTACCATCTGGTACTGGCTGATTTAAAGAGCCATTAACAGCGAGGCTACCTGTTGCTTGGAAGTTGATAATTGGTGGACGGGAAATTTGGACGTTTTTACCTAGTGATAGTTCTAGATTATTCAATCTTGCAGGTGTATTTTTTGTTTCAGTCTTGTCTTGCTTGTTAGCTTCGATTGGTAAAAGACCTTGGGTGCTATCCGTAGAGTTGGTAGTGTTGGCAGCTTCTGCAAGCAACACTTGACCATCAAATAACTCTACTTTACCGCCGATAACCGGGTTAAGAGCAGAACCAGTAATTTGCAAATTACCGCTTGCACCTCCTTCGTACAAACCTTTGAGTCTCAAGGTTAGTTGATCGAGGTTAACAGTAAGAGGATTGGTAACAATCGCTTGTTGAGAGTTGAAAATGGGAATTTCCCCAGCCGCGTTTACTTGACCTCGGCTAAATTTACCCTGAAGATTCTCCACTATTACCCGGTCAAAATCAAAAGTGACTTTGCCTGTAACACGTCTTATTTTTCCTGGTAAAGCTTGGGCTGAAAAAGTGGCATCATTAACACTGGCAATTCCAACTACTTGTGGCTGCTGTCTGGTTCCGCGCACCGTGATGTCTACTTCACCTTCACCATTCTCGAACATTACCTGGCTAGTTAAGACGTTTAACAGTGCAAGTCCTTCATTTTTTACTTTCACATCCAGACTGATTCGATCGTTATCTGGTGCTACAGAAGCAAAAGGCAACTTATAGGGTATGCTGCCGTTAATGTTAACGGGTTCTGGCCCAGCAACTGTGACGTTACTGCCAAAATTTAAGCGACCATTGTCATAGCTAAAACTGGCTATAGCTGATTCTACTTTTTTCTGATTGATTGTTCCTTCGGTGACTTGTAATTCACCTCTAGCTTTGGGATTGCTGATACTACCTGCTAAAGCTACTGAAGTGTTGAGATTGCCTGTCACCCCAACTGGCAGTTTCACAAAATTACTCAATGCCTGGATGGGGAAATTTTTGACCTGCAAATTACCGGATTGATCGTTACCGCCAATGTTACCTTTGAAAGCGATCAGCCTGTCTTTAGACTCAATACGTAAAGGTAGCAACGTCAAAACACCGTTTTCAAAACTACCGTTGGCAATCAACTGTTCCGCACGATAAAAACGACCTGGTTCGTTCTTTTCTGCTTCTTTGCCCCAACTCCAGTTTTGACCATTTAAGTTAAACTGTGCGGCTATGCCGTTAGCAGTAGCAGTGTTGAGAGCAATTTCTCCGTTGAAAGTCCCTTGTAAGTCTGCTAACTCTGGCACTGGATTTGCGTCACGCCGCTGTTGTTGTTGTTCTGCTAATAAAGCATCAACCTGATAAAAACGCTCAATTTGGGTTAATAATGGCTGATTGGCTAATCCTTGGGGGACTGTCACCAGATCCGCAGCTTTACCGTAGGTTGGCGCTGCCATGCCGTTGCGCAGATCTTGTAACTCAAATACCTGTATGGCTGTCAGGACATCTTGGACATTTCCCTCATTGATGTTGAGTTTACCTTGAATTTGAGGAGTTTTAGTGGATGTACTGACATTGCCTGTAAAAGCATAGCGACTTTTACCTTTCACAAAGGCACTATCTGTAATATTCGCCATGCCATTACCATAGCGGAATTGCGCAGTTAACTGTTCGCCCTTGATGCGTCCGATCGCGGGATTGGCGATCGCAATATTGCCACTGGCTGCTAATGTATCCTGATTTACTAGCAAATTCCCGGTTAACGCCCCAGCTAATGCAGTATTACCAAGGCGAGTGTTAGCAGGTAAAGATAAATTTAATACTTGTAAGGGGAAGCTATCTAATTTCAAAGCCAAATTATCCCCTTGAGCTTGACCGCTGGCGGACGCTTGTTGCCAGTTGATTAAAAAAGAGTTAGGGCGATTGTTAGCATTGAGGTTGAAGGCAATGCGATCGCGGTTTCCAGCTAGGTCTAAATTAGTACCCTTGCCTTGCACCGATTGAATATTTCCACTTAAAACTGGCTCAAAGGCAAAGTTCTTCACTGCCAAATTGCGTAACCTGAGTTGCCCTTGGATATTGGGCACAGGTAAGTTACCAGTTATTTGTCCGGCAAAATCTGCTTTCCCAGCCAAATCGACTGCATTTGGTAGCTTAATTGGCAACTGTTGCAAGTCGTAATTTTGCGCTTGCACATTCAGATTTAAATCTGTAATTTGTGGTATGCCTGCGCCTTGAGCATTGGCTAATATATAACCACTGGCATTTAAATTCGGTGCTGTGGCGCGTTCGATGTTCAGCTTTTGTCCGTCCCAGGCGATC
This sequence comes from Calothrix sp. NIES-2098, assembly GCF_963875125.1. NCBI lineage: Bacteria > Bacillati > Cyanobacteriota > Cyanophyceae > Nostocales > Calotrichaceae > Calothrix > Calothrix sp. NIES-2098. The sequence goes on along the minus strand of NZ_CAWNKJ010000001.1, from coordinate 3,277,745 downwards.
GCTGCACTCAGGGGTTGGGTAATTGCGGCAATACCTTGAGAAAACTGTACCTGACCAGCAGCCCGCACATCAGCTAATTTAGTTGATTGTACTGTGCCAGCCACTTGCATCTGACCGCCAAATTGACCGCGTAACTGCTGATTTAACTGATTTAATTTCACCCCTGAAGCCTTAACCACAGCCTGATAGCGACCGTTAGCTAGTTCGATATTCGAGGCTGTAATTGTGCCATCGGCAAGATTCACCCGTGCCTGACCAGTAGCGGCAATATTTTCGGGTTTAAAAGAATCAACCGATCCGGCAACGTCAAAATCACCATTCAAATTGCCGCGAAATTGCTTAATCGTTGGTGCTAATTCCTGCACAGCCAGATTATGGGCCCGGAGTTGCGCTAAATACACACCATCAGCTAGTTGAATATTTTTCGCTGTCACCGTACCACCAGCCACAGCCAAGCTACCCTCGCCAGTACCGCGCAGAGTTTTGAGGCTAAAGTTATCTCTGCTGCCTGCTATCTGGAAAGTACCAGCCATTGGCCCGGTCAACGCTGGGGGAATATTCTTCAATATCCGCCCCAACCGCACATCATTAGCGACTAATTGCGCCGCAAAATTTTGGTCTTGTAACTGAATATGAGAAACTGCAACCGTTCCCCCACCTATTTGTACGCCAGCACCCTCAGTCTGAATTGAGGCAATTTGAAATGGTGATGTTGTCCCGGAAAGGAGCAAGCGACCGTTAAATTCTGCCCCAGCTAAAGAGACATTTTGCAGTTTATTTTTGTCTACAAAAGGTTCTACCTGTACGCCAGAGGCTTGTGCTACAGCTTGCCAACGTTGATTGGCGTAACTACCAGAAGCCTGTACTTTACCACCACTGAGATTAAAAGCCACATCGCGGAAGAAGACAGTCCGATCTGGGGCAACGGTGACTACACCAGTTGCGGGGTAGGTGGCTTTGGGAGCTTGCCATTGGACTACAGTTTGAATATTACCAGCAGTACCAGTTAACTGACCTGTACCAGAAACAGCACCGATTTGAAATGAAGGTGTAGTGTTATAAATTTGGGCGATCGCATCACCTGGTACATTCTCACCAGTAAAATTAAAATCCAGTTGCGGCGTTTTACCGAGTTTTATAACACCAGTACCCGCAACCTTGCCACCAACCGTTGGTGTACCTTGAATATCTTTCAGGCTAACTAAAGAATTGCTAGCAGAAAACTCAAACTTGCTACTAACAGATTTAAAATCTACTTTGTCTATGCGAGCAGGTTTAATCGTCGCAACTGTACCTGTAAGAATTGGTTTCGTAGGTGCGCCGACAAGTTGTAAGTCTGCTTTTACTTCTCCAGTCGCCAGTAGAGGTAATTTTACCTTGAGAGTTTCTAAGGCTGTAGCTACATCTACCTGATTTATTTGTCCCCTCAACTTATAGCCAGTTTCTCGGTTGATACTACCTGTAGCTACTAAGGGGATTTTGCCATAGTTACCAGCTACCTTATCGAGCTGTATTTCCACTCCCTGGAAGTTGACGTTTCCTTGGGCATTATTTAACAGTTGTGGCAGACGCGGTATTTGAATTGCTACTCCTTGCAAAAAAGCACTGCCATAAAGTAAAGTCTGCTGCTGTGGTATCAGCTGAATTTTTAAATCCCCATTAACGCGACCCGCCTGTAAAGTCAGCGGTAGCTGAATAATCCGAGTAATATCAGCAGCCAGCAAGTCCTGTCCTCGGATCTGCAAATTAGCGGCTTGTGTCTTTAAGCGTGTATCTCCCTGAAGCGTTAGACTACCACCACTATCTGCTTGACCTGTGACATCAAACCTCATCAACTGATTGTTTTCCAAAAGTTGGGCTGTTCCGTTGAGGTGCGAAAAACCCACAGCCAAGTTGGGGCGTTGTGGCGTTGTAGATTTTTGTTGTCCTGGGGTTTTGGACAAACCTACCAAAATCAACTTCCCATTGCGTAACCGAATTTTATCTAAATCGGTTTTAATCGGGCCGCCTTTCCCACTCAGGCTGATAGTAGTACTCAGCCAGCGCCCTTGCTCATCTTTTTTAATATAAACATCGGGATTGACTAAGGTGACATCTAGCTTTAAGTTACGGTTAAAAATTAACTGTAATGGGTCAAAACCTACTTCTACAGCATCCACTACTACTCGGTCTGGATCTGTAGCAGTTGCTGGAATCTCCGAAGCTGCAAACCTTACTCCCATCAGAGAAAAATCTTTCACGCCGCCAAGTTTTACCGGACGGTTGAGTGTGGTCGTGAGATTTTTTTCTGCTAACGGTGCTAATTCTTTTTGGACAAAATTCGATAAACGCCAAAGACCACCGATAATTGTCAGCAGCAAGATTCCACCCAAAGCAATACCACCGCGACCCAACACAAGTAACCAGAAACGCTGACGATTGGGGGAATTGGAGTGATTCACTTGATTGGGACGCTTAGACATTGGCTTTCACTCTTTGTTTGGCGACTGTAGCTGACTCACATCTGGCATTAACTAGTAACAGATTGCTCTGCCAGATCCAGGATACGTTAACTAAATAGAAGACCCGATCGCATGAGTCTAAGAAATTAGGCTATTCAATACATAATCAATGATATTGGCACTGTCAGACATATCAGAACCTGTAAAATACCCACACTGTATTATCAGATCCGTGTGGGCTTCTAGTATTACTGACTATCTATGTTCAAAAACAGCCTAGCTTGAGCCTCTGGCCTAATTTACCCTTGCGGGTGAAGCTCCTGCTTTGCCTACAAAGAAGTGGCTGACAAAGGTAGCTCCAACGAACGGAAGATTTTTTGCTCAATTTAAAACAGCTTCAACACTCCATTCATCATTTCCACACTGAAAGCGTTCGTTAGAGCTGAGTCACAATATGCAAACTATAGATGACAGGTTTGATTGATGTAGGCAAAATTACAACCCTACCTGAATGCCCTTGTAATTACGGAAAGTTGGTAACTGATATCAAGACATCATCATTCTAGACGAGACAATCTGGATAGAGTTCCGAGATTATTCTCAAAAACTCGACTATCTTTAATACCTTCACCAACTTATAGCAGTATCAACTTATCTTAAAAAAAACGAGTAAGTTTACTTATTGACAGTTAAACACGGCCTGCCCAAGGAAATAGGTGAAAATTATGGACTAGACTTTCCTTGAAGCACAACCTAGAACTTTAATAGGAATAGACCTCAGAAACATAAGGATAGATGATTACCCCAATGCGTGTTTTTGTGCTGATTTTTAATGCTGGAACGGATAATGAGGGGATTCACACCGTGCGGATAGGCGATCGCAATAAAATTCTGATGTTTGAATCAGAAGATGATGCAACGCGCTATGGCTTAATGTTAGAAGCACAGGATTTCCCCGTACCCACAGTAGAAGCGATCGATGCCGAGGAAATTAAGGAATTTTGTGAAAGTGCTGATTATGAGTGGGAAATTGTCCCCGAAAACAGTGATTTAGTCGTCACTCCCCCAGAACTAAATGTAGAAGAAACCGATTGGCAACCTGATGCTAACCAAGAGGATACTGATGAGGAAAGCTTCCTCCTTAATCCAGTAGACCAATCAGAACCAGACTTATCTGATGCTGAACTAGAAAACATTCGCCGTAAATTGGAAGGTTTATTGTAAGTAGTCATTGGGCATTGGTCATTTGTCATTTCTTCCTTGTCGCTCCGAAGTTCAGATGCCTGCGGCAACCCCTCCGGTTTACGCCGCAAGCTGACGCTCCGACTTCTCTCCTTGTTCCCTCTGCTCCCTTCCAGGGTTGTTGTCAAAAAACCTACACTTGTCAGGAGAAAGATGGGAGTGCTTTGATTAGGGGCTGACAGACATGATATGACAACTGACAAATGGCCAATAACAAATGACCGAGGACAAAAAATAAATGTCAAATTTGCAGGAACGCGGCTATCTTTTAACTGAGCAAGTAAACTCTAATAGTCTGAACTTAGACCAGATCGGTTCTCTGGAATTGGTGGAATTGTTTAATAGCGAAGACCAAAAGGCGGTTGCAGCAGTAGCTGCGGCGAAAAAAGAGTTAGCTCGTGCGATTGATTGCACGGCAGAACGTTTGCGTCAGGGAGGACGCTTATTTTATGTTGGTGCGGGCACAAGTGGCAGATTAGGGGTATTAGATGCTGCTGAATGCCCGCCTACCTTTTGTACGCCTCCAGAATTGGTACAGGGAATTATTGCCGGTGGCGCAGGCGCACTAGTACGGAGTTCTGAAGATTTAGAAGACCGTGCCCAAGATGGAGAAGCAGCGATCGCTCAACGACACATTACACAATTAGATGTAGTAGTGGGAATTACTGCTGGCGGCACAACGCCTTTTGTCCAAGGGGCGCTGAACGCCGCCCGCCAACGGGGAGCGATAACGATTTTTATGGCCTGTGTGCCTGCTGAACAGGTAAGCTTTGATGCTGATGTTGATATTCGGCTCTTGACTGGCCCCGAAATTCTCGCGGGTTCCACTCGTCTAAAAGCTGGTACAGCCACCAAGCTAGCTTTAAATATCCTTTCTACTGGAGTGATGGTCAAGCTAGGTAAAGTTTACGGCAATCGCATGGTAGATGTCGCTGTCACTAACCAAAAATTACGCGATCGCGCTTTGCGAATTTTGCAAGACCTTACAGATTTAAGTCGGGAAGATGCGAGTGTGTTACTAGAACGTAGCGGCAACTGGGTGAAGTTAGCCCTATTAATGCACTGGACTGGCTTAGAAAAACCAGCAGGCGATCGACTGTTGTCAGAACATCACGGTAATTTGCGCGCTGCTATTGCCAGCTACAATGTCACAAAATCCTGAAAAGGAACTATCAGGAAGTTTAACTTTGCTCGCTCATGCCCAATCTTTTGTCAACATCTAATGACAAATCAATCGCCCAGACATAATTCAACAGCCATAATCTATTTTGCCAGCTAGCTAGAACTACTGACGGGGTAATTACTCCGTCAGGTTAATATTGTTAAACCAGCAAAAGCTTATATCCAATGCATCTGAAGTTTTAGTAACTTTTTATTTAGCAAAAATATTTTTACAATATTTACTTTTCAATCACCGTAAAAATGATAGGTAGAATAATGTTTCAAAACAATCAACTTAATCAAAACTGACAGTCTAAAGCAGAATTATTTCCAATAAGTATAAATTATTTTTCAACTATAGATCGGGATTTATACCGATCGTAAATTAGATCAAAAATGAATATGATAATATATCACAACTATATACACGAGCATCTGGATAACATAAGTTTCTACTGATTAGTTAATCATGGCTAGATCCTAGAGTTAGATGAAGGGAAATTTCCTACTATATCGCTCCCTTTATTAAACTAGTTTTGACCTGCTATTGCTTTTGAGATAATCAGTCTTGACTTAGTAGCAAATATATCTAATGTCTACAAAAAATGATGGTAAACAACCGGATAATTTTACCAAAAATATGGAAAAGCATGGAGATATTTGCTGACTAGTAAATGGGTAGTGTAGGTTGCCAACGGCTGACTTGTTAGTAAGAGGACAATGTATGAGCCACCAAAACCCGATCGTATCAAATACCATATTAAATGAATTTAAAACTTGTACCCAGTTGCAATACAACGGCCAGTTAAGTATTAAAAGTTCAAAAGGACATCAATGGATTTTTTATTACCGGCTGGGACGAATAGTTTGGGCAACCGGAGGAATTCATCCTTTCCGCCGTTGGCGCAGACAAATGGCTCAACACTGCCCAGAAATTGATGTAGATAAGATACGTTTAAGTTATGAAGACATCTCACGCGATTATTGGGATTACCATCTTCTGGAAATCTTATATAAAAAGCAAAAAATCCAGCGTGAGCAAATACATTCTATTGTAGACAGCACGATCGCAGAATTATTTTTCGATCTAGCTCAAGAGGCAGATTTTACTTCTGTAACTTGTCATCGCAGCCAACAAGTGATTTTAGAAATGCCAATGAGCTTCACGAGTGCAGATGTATCTTTAAAGCAGATGCAAGAATCGTGGAAACTTTGGTCGGAAGCTGGTTTAACAAATTTATATCCCGATTTAGCGCCAGTATTACGGAAACCAGAACAACTTCAGCAATTGGTCAGTTCAGCCGTCTATAACAACTTTGTTACTTTCATCAATGGCAAATATACTCTGCGAGATTTGGCTGTAAAAATGAAGCAGAATTTGTTGCCAGTTGCTCGTTCATTGCTGCCATATATCCTTAAAGGCATTATTGAACTAGTAGAAGTACCAGACTTACCCTTAACAGTCGTTGAAGCCCAGAAAAATCCTACAGCTACACCACAAAAGAAAACAACTGCTCCGTTGGTAGCTTGTGTAGATGACAGCCCTCAAGTCTGTAAAATTTTAGAGGAAATTCTCACTTCCAATGGGCTAAGGTTTATCAAAATTCAAGATGCTGTTCAAGCTCTACCAACTCTAATTCAGGATAAGCCAGACTTAATTTTTTTGGATTTGATGATGCCTGTTGCTAGTGGTTACGAAATCTGCACTCAGCTACGACGAATTTCTAGCTTTGCTAACACACCAGTAATTATCTTAACAGGCAATGATGGTCTTTTAGATCGAGTTCGCGCTAAAGTAGCTGGCTCTACTGATTTCCTTGCCAAGCCTGTAGCCAGTGATAAAGTAATGGGTATAGTACGTAAGTATTTACCTATCCCAGCCGCATCAACTAAGACGAACACCTCTAAATTGCAGAGTTTGTAACTAAATTTATCCTTGATGATGGGACTGTCTATTGTGGAATTAGCTTTGAAGACGAAGTCTCACATAATCGGCAAATGCTCAGTTGCAAACAAGTATTTATGAATACTTCTTTTAAAACACTTCTTGATTCATAGGTATTTTGCCAAAATCGATAAAAATTTCTTTTTTAAGTGCTTTTTCTGAGGTTAATCGATAAGAATTGGCTCACCATTATAACAAAACAAAATTTTGTTTTGATTTAATTTAGACAGACATAGAATTGGTACTTACAATGAACACTGTTCTAGTTGTTGAAGATGGTTTAACTGATATGGAAATTATCAGTAGTTACTTACAACAGGCAGGATATTATGTGATGAGCGCTAAAAGTAGCGAAGAAGCTCATGACAAGATAGGTACAACTAAGCCTGATGTGATATTTCTCGACGTAATTCTACCAGGTAAAAGTGGTTATGAAATTTGTAGAGAACTAAAAAGTAATCCCGATACTAGTAAAATTCCTGTGGTTTTTTGTTCTACCAAAAATAGTGATGTAGATAAAATTTGGGGAAATATGCTTGGTGCTGAAGCTTATCTATCAAAACCTGTCAATAGAGAAGAATTAGTAGGGACTTTACAGCGTTTAATCAATCATTAAATTAAATATATTTGCTAAATTATAGTCACTAATGAAGTGAAAATAAGATAGTGACTATCAGCAAACACCTAATATAAAGGAACGAGAATTTTGGAGACTCTGCAAAAGTTTTTAAGTTTTAATCTAGGAACCAATGACTTAGCTGTAATTCAGTTACAGCACATTGCAGAAGTATTACAAGTATCATTGACAGAAATCTGCGGTGTGCCTCAGATGCCTAATTGCGTCTTGGGTATCTACAACTGGCGTGGCGAAATGCTATGGTTAGTTGATTTAGAAGAGATGTTAGGATATCCGCCGTTGTTGCAAGCCCCTAATTTAGTCTCAAAGATGATGGCAATAGTCCTAGAAAATGAAGGTAAATATTTAGGGTTATTAGTGCGTCAACTGACAGATATTGAATGGTTAAATACTGAGCAAATGAAAACCCCATCTGCTGAACTTTTTTATCCAGCAATGTCACCCTTTGTCGAAGGATATTTTATCAAGCCTGACGAGGGGATTGCATTTAATTTAGACGCATTGGCAATTATCCAAGCTTCTATATGGGGCAATCATAATTAAAAATTTCCCTAACTGAGAAATTTATTAATTGGGAACTATCAGATTCTTACCAAGAAAACTTATCGAGGGTGCTAAAATGACATTTTTATATAACAATGGGCAAGAAAATAGTAATATCATTACCGATTTAGAAAAAATAGAAAATCAGAATGGTAGCCTTAATATAGCCAGTATTCCTAGTAATGAATTATCTATATTAAATGCGATCGCTCAGGAATTTAAAAATTGGCGACAGCAGTTACAAAATATCACTACTCACCTACGTCAAGCCCCAGATATTGATACGCTACTTAAAGTAGCTGTAGCTCAAATCAGAGAAAAAATCGCTGGCGATCGCGCTTTAATTTATCAGTTTAAAACTGCTGATACTGGTACTGTCTTAGCAGAATCTAGAACCCTCGGTTGGACGCCTACCCTAGGCGAAACTCTTCCAGGTATTACTTTTGGCTTATACACTAGCCAAGATTATTTAGAACCAGTAGTTATTGATGATATCGATCGGATACAAATTACCCCCTATCAAAAACAACTACTAGAAAAATTCCAAATTAAAGCTAGTTTGGCTCTACCGATTGTTGTAGACAATAAAGTTTGGGGCTTACTGTGCGTCAACAATTGTTCCTCAGCACGACATTGGCAAGAGGTAGAAATTACTCTACTGTCTCAAATTACAACAGAACTCAGCTATAGATTGCAGAACTTTGGCTCTCAAACAGAACTGCAACAACAGACACTAGCAAAAAAATCGGTAGCCAAAGTTATTGATAAGATTCTGCACTTATCATCTGTCGAGAAGGTGTTTCAAACAACTACTCAGGAAATCCGTCAATTACTCAAATGCGATCGCGTCGGGGTATATCGCTTCAATCCCGATTGGAGTGGCCAATTTGTGGCGGAGTCGGTGGGCAATGGTTGGGTAAAAATGGTCGGCCCTGATTTTAAAATGGTCTGGGATGATACCCACTTGCAAGAAACTCAAGGCGGACGTTACGCCAAGGGTGAAACTTTTGCGGTGAAGGACATTTATCAAGCAGGCCATGCTCAATGTCACATCGATATTTTAGAGCAGTTTGAAATGAAAGCTTACATAATTGCGCCGATATTTTCTGGGCAACAATTATGGGGCTTACTGGCAGCTTATCAAAATTCTGGCCCCCGCGATTGGCAATCTTGGGAAATTAGCGTTTTGACTCAGATTGGATTGCAATTTGGTGTGGCGATCGCCCAAAGTGAATATTTAGAACAAGTGCGGACAAAAACTGAGCAACTAACTCAAATAGTTGAGCAAGAGAAAACTTTAACTAAAATAGTCAACCGTATCCGCCAATCTCTAGATGCAGAAAGCGTTTTCAAAATCACTACTCAAGAAGTACGCCAATCTCTGCGATGCGATCGCGTAGCCGTTTATCAATTCAATCCTGACTGGGGCGGTCAGTTTATTGCTGAATCTGTAGGTCATGGTTGGGTAAAACTGGTAGGGCCGGATATTCAAACTGTCTTAGACGATACCTACTTACAAGAAACTCAAGGTGGTCGCTATAGCAGAGGAGAAAACTTTGTTGTTAATGACATATATCAAATTGGTTTAGCTCCTTGCCATATTGAGATTTTAGAACAGTTTGAAGCCAAAGCTTACATCATAGTTCCTATATTTAATGGCGAGAAATTATGGGGATTGCTGGCGGCTTATCAAAACTCTGGCACTCGCGAATGGCAAAGTTGGGAAGTTAACTTCTTAGCTCAAATTGGTTTGCAATTTAGCCTAGCTAAATCGCAAATAGAATACCTCGAGCAGGTGCGAGTTAAATCTGAAAAACTAACTCAGATAGCCGAACAAGAAAAAGCCTTTACCAAACTAGTCAACCGCATTCGCCAATGCTTAGATGTCGAGGAAATCTTCAAGACATCTACTCAAGAAATCAGACAATTACTGCGATGCGATCGCGTCGGTGTCTATCGCTTTAATCCTGACTGGAGTGGCGAATTTGTAGCTGAGTCAGTGGGTCAAAATTGGGTAAAACTGGTAGGCCCGGATATCAAAACGGTGTGGGAAGATACTCACCTCCAAGAAACTCAAGGAGGCCGTTATGCCAAAGGAGAAAATTTTGTTGTTCGTGATATCTATCAAGCAGGTCATTCTCCTTGCCACGTTGAGATTTTAGAACAATTTGAAGTTAAAGCTTACGTTATAGTTCCATTGTTCTTTGGCGACAAACTTTGGGGATTGTTAGCAGCTTATCAAAACTCTGGAACCCGTGATTGGGAGGAATCAGAAGTTAGTTTGTTAGCCCGCATTGGCGACCAGTTAGGGCTAGCATTGCAACAAACAGAGTATTTGCAACAATTACAGACACAGTCAGCACAATTAGCAGAAGCAGCAAATCGAGAAAAAGCAGCTAAGGAATTACTGCAACAGCGATCTATTCAACTGTTAACAGCCCTCAGACCAGCCCTCAATGGCAACTTGACGGTACGTGCGCCGATTACAGAAGACGAGCTAGGTACAATTGCTGATGCTTACAATAATACCCTGCAAGCACTCCGGCAAATAGTTATCCAAGTACAAGCAGCAGCCCAACAAGTTGTGCAAACTTCTGGTACTAGCGAAGCATCATTAGCCGGACTCACCAATTTAGCCAAACAACAGTCTGAGGAAATGAACGCAGCCTTAAACGAAATTCAACAGATGGTGGACTCAACACAAGCTGTAGTAGCTAATGCTGAGTTGGTACAGGTAGCTGTCCAACAAGCCAACCAAACTGTTGAGTCTGGCGATGCTGCGATGAACCTGACTGTACAAGCTATCCAAGGAATTCGCGAAACTGTTGCTCAAACTAGTAAAAAGATTAAACGCCTCAGTGAATCTTCGCAAAAAATCTCTAAAGTAGTGAATTTGATTAGTAATTTTGCCACGCAGACAAACGTACTAGCTCTCAATGCAGCTATTGAAGCCACTCGTGCTGGTGAATATGGTAAAGGTTTTGCAGTAGTAGCTGATGAAGTTCGTTCTTTATCTCGTCAGTCAGCCGCCGCTACTATCGAAATTGAAAAATTAGTTCAAGAGATTCAAGCAGAAACTGGCGAAGTAGCGGTAGCTATGGAAACAGGTATTCAACAGGTGGTAGAAGGTACAAATCTTGTCGGTGATGCTAGACAAAATTTGAACGCAATTGTGAGTGCAACTGCGGAAATTAGCCAGTTAATTCAGCGGATTACCGCAGCTACCCAAAAACAAATGGATCAGTCTGTCAAAGTAACTACAAGTATGAAAGATGTAGCAGAAATTTCTCATAAAACTGTGGATGAATCCCATGAAATTACTGTTGTCTTTCAAGAGTTATCTGGAATGGCAAAAGAATTATTAGCAACCGCCAGCAAGTTCAAGGTGAATTAATAGATCTTCGCGCCCTTTGCTCATGTTGGCAAGGGCGCAGATTTTTAGGGATCTTCTTTAATAGTCCAATTAATGTTAGGCAATCTAATTATTACAAAAATATGAATAAGACTAATATCAACTAAAAATTAACACCGATAAATACAAGTATCTATCGGTGTTAATCTGCGTGCATTTCTAGTTTAATATTTCATAAATATTAATCATGTAATTAAGTTTAATACATCTATGCATAATTGATTATGAAGTAGCTGCAAAGATAAATATCTAAAGTAAAAATTCTCATTAAACCTCAAAAATTATGACTACAGACATTGATATTCGCGAGCAAGGTTACATTTATTTCTTGGCTGAAGCTCCAGAATTATTACAAACTATCGAGCAAGAACTGTTTAGCTTGACTGAAGAATTTAGTACAGCTAAAGTGCATAATTTAATGCGAGCAACTCATACAATTAAAGGAGGAGCCGCTAACGTTGGGCTAGAGGTAATTAACACGATCGCTCATTCTCTAGAAGATGTTTTTAATGCTCTCTATAACCCCAATGTTATCATTGACGATCAATTACAAACACTGATTATCCAAGCTTATGAATGCTTAAGTTTAGCACTAACCACAGAATTAACAGGTAGTGCTGTAAATGGTGAAGAAATTCTCCAAAGAGCCGCTTCAGTGTTTGCTCAATTGCAAGAAAAACTGGGTGATGCTTTTGGTGCTGAAGCTCATATCCCAACTTCTGAAGAATTGGGATTCGATCTTGTCCAATCTATCTTTGAAGTAGGAGTAAAACAACGCTTAGACAGTATTGCTGATGCTCTTAATAGCACAGGAGAGGCAACAGAATTCGCTGAATTGCTTAACTCTCAAGCTGAAGTATTTGTGGGGTTAGCAGAATCTTTAAATTTACCAGGATTTGGTGCGATCGCCCAAACAATTATCGCCGCACTTAAAGCCAACCCCAAGCAAGCACATCAGATTGGGAAAGTTGCACTGGCAAATTTACAGCAGGCGCAAGCAGCTGTATTAGCAGGCGAGCGCACTTCTGGTGGGGAACTCGATCCAGCTTTGCAAAATTTCACACAAGTAGTAACAGATGATTTAAATCCCGTTACAGAACAATCTGTAAATACTTCTTCTTTAAGAGATGAAATCAAGGAACTATATAAATTTTTAACAACGTCTGGTAATACTAAAAACCAGCCTCTAAAATCATCAAAAGCTAAGTTTTATATTAAGGTAATTCGCTATATTTTCGGATGGTTTAATCATCAAATGGAAATTAGCAAAGAAGAACTTAATTTGGCTCTACTTGTTGTTGCTGATGGGGAAAATTCTGTTAATTATATTGAAAATTGGTTAAGTAAATTTTTGGAATTTGTCCAAGAAGCAGAAGATAGCACAAGCCTTTGCCTGTATCGTCAAGGTGTAATCTTAACAATCATTCTGGCTGTGGTTAAATTTCACTACAGCCACGCACAAGTAAATAATGATATCTCTGTCATTCAAACATTACAACAGCAAATTGGTAAACTAGCTAAAGAATATAAAAACTTCCCTCCAGTTACAGCCCAAGAAAAAAATTGGATTGATAACCCTAAATTTAAACCTTTGTTAGTTTTTAAAGAAACAGCAATTACCGAAACAGATCGTCTTTTAGAAACTATTTGGGGAGGAGAAGCAAATTTTACTCATATCCATGAAATTGCAGAAACTCAAGCTGAAGAACTTGTTACCGAGAGAGTAGATACAGATATTGTAAATTCTGTTATTCAAAGCGAAAGAGAAATCAAAGATAAATCACATAATTCCCCTGCAAAAAGTTCTCGAAACCATTCATCAGTACGAGTAGACACTGAGGGATTACAACGTCTTAACTACTTAGCAGGCGAGCTATTAATTAAGCAAAAACAGCGGATATTACAAGACGAACAACTTAAAGAAATAATTGAGAAATTATTTCAGCGTATTGACAGACAACAAATAATTTTAAATCAATTGGGCGATTTACCTTTCCAGATGCAGAATAATGGCCTGCAAAATCAGCGAAATTTTGCAACTGTGAAATTTGACACTTTAGAAATGGATATGTATACAGAATTTCAAATGAAGTTGCACGAGGCGATGGAAGAAAATTTGCAACTCCAAGAAATCACAGAATCTTTAGATTTACTACTGGCTCAAGCTAATCAAATCAGTGACAAAAAACAAAGATTAACGCTGAATATTATTGATAATTTGGTAGAAGCCAGGATGTCACCTTTAGGAAACATCCTCAATCGTTTCCCGCAGATGGTAACAAAGATGGGAAATGTTTATGCCAAATTTGTAGAATTGAAACTCACAGGTACGGAAGTACTAGTAGACAAAGCGATCGCAGAAAAACTTTACGAGCCTCTATTGCATTTGGTACGTAATGCTTTCGATCATGGTATTGAAACACCTCAAGTTCGTCAATCTTTGGGCAAACCAGCACAAGCATTAATCGAAATTCGTGCTTATAACCAGGGTAGCCAAACGGTTATTGAAGTTCGAGATGACGGACAAGGTTTGAATTTAGAAAAAATTCGTAAAAGAGCTATTGAGTTAAATCTCTTATCAGCAGAAGAAGGCTATGTTCTTCATGTAACTGAATCAGAGCTTTTAGAATTGATGTTTTCACCTGGATTCACTACTGTAGAGCAGGTAAGCGAAATTTCTGGACGTGGTATGGGTTTAGATATTGTGCGTTCTCAAATCCAATCTCTAAACGGTTCTTTTTCAGTTCAATCATTGCCCAATCAAGGCACAACATTTATCCTCAAAATTCCTTTTTCTATGACTACCGATAAATTAATGTTAGTACAAGTAGGGGGTACAATCTATGCTCTACTCTTGGATAATCTCGAAAAAATCTTAATTCCTTCAGAGCAGCAAATTAAAGAATTTGAAGGAAAAAAAGTATTACATTACAACTCTACAGAAGATGAACGTATAGTCAGGTTACGCTCAATTTCGGAATTAATGTATTATAGTGGTTCGTTTGGCAATAATTTTACTTTCAATAATACATTAAATTCTCATGACACCGGAATTACGCAGCATCCCGTGCTATTACTACGACATAATCAAGAAATCTTTGGTTTAGAAGTTGACCAAATTATTGGCGAACAAGAACTAGTAATTCGACCTTTAGGAAGTGCGATCGCTCCGCCCAAATATATTTATGGTTGCAGTAGTTTAGCTAGTGGTAATCTCATATTAATTATCGATCCTATTCTGTTGCTAGATTCTTACGAAATGCAAGCAACACTGGAGAGTACTGTATCATCAACAGCTTATTTGGCAAATAAAAAAGCCTTAACTCTGTCGGGTTTAACTTCTAACTCTACACCTTTACTAGCTCCTTCTTCTAACACAAACACTACACAAACTCAGTTAAGCCAATCTCTATCAACAAATCAACAGTCATCAAAGGTGCTGTTAATAGTAGATGATGCAATTAGTCTGCGTCAGACTCTTTCTCTCACTCTCCAAAAATCTGGCTATCATGTATTACAGGCACAAAATGGTGTAGAAGCTTTAGAAAAATTACAAATGCATCCGGAGATAAAAGTAGTAATTTCCGATTTGGAAATGCCGCGCATGAATGGATTTGAACTTTTATCTCATGTCAGACAAAACCAGAATTTTGCAGGGATTCCTATAGTAATTCTCACTTCTCGCAGTGCAGAAAAACATCGCCAGCTTGCTGAAGCTTTGGGAGCTACAGCTTACTTAACTAAGCCATATTTAGAAGATAAGTTAATTTCTATAGTCGCAGAGTTAATTAATAAGCAAAGCGAACAATCTCATAATTTGGTTATGAGTCAATAAGGTCGATACTAATTCAATGTGAGTTATCCTGCCTTGGAATTAATCCCAAGGCTAATGGCTATTAGCCCGGCACTTCAAATCAGGATATCGTTAGGCACAATACTTTGATTGAAGTCTAACAAAGATTGCGATCGCTACTTTTGTGTTAACAAAAATTAGGGTAGATAGCTCCTCAAACAGTTGAAAGTTCGTCAGAGTGGAGATAGCAGTTTTTCTGACAACTTAAATGACTCAAATATTTGACGCTCCAACCCATACAGACCAATATGTTCGGGTTGCTCAACTTGCAGATGTGCAAAAAGCAGGTAGCTTATTGGTTCGCAGTGCAAATCACACCATAGCGTTGTTTTATTCTGATAATCGAGTCTATGCAATTGATAACCGTTGTCCTCACATGGGTTTTCCTTTGCATGGTAGTACTTGCAAGGATGGCATTGTTACCTGTCCTTGGCATTATGCCCGCTTTGACCTTGCTAGTGGCGGAACCTTCGATTCTTGGGCTGATGATGTCCCCGCTTTTCCTGTAGAAATCCGCGATGGGGAAGTTTGGGTCAATCTTGCGCCTCCAGCTAACCCCTATGCTCACCAACGCCAGCGTCTGCAAGATGGTTTAGAACAGAGCATTTCCTTAGTTATTGCTAAATCAACCATCGCCCTACTAGATATGGGAACGAATGCTACTGAGCCATTCCAGATGGGATTGGAATTTGGCGTTCGTTATAACAAAGCGGGATGGAGTACAGGCTTAACCATCCACACCTGTATGATGAATCTCTTGCCTTATCTTGATGCAGAAGACAAACCCCGCGCTCTTTTTCAGGGACTTTCAGCAGTAGCTAATGACAGTGCTGGTGCGCCACCGCAGTTTGTGGTACACCCATTACCTAATTCCAATGTTGACCTCAAGACGCTGAAAAGCTGGTTTTGTCAGTTTATAGAAGTGCGGGATAGCGAAGCGGCGCAAAGGTGTTTAGTATCTGCAATTCGGATGGGGGCTAGTTCTGAGCAAATTGCAGATATGCTGTTCGCAGCTGCCACAGACCACCGTTACATCGATATTGGGCATACACTAGACTTTATCAACAAGGCGCTAGAAGCACTGGATGCTGTTGACTGGCAAGGGGCAGAGTTAGTTTTAGCCAGTTTAGTTTCTGGTTTAGCAAGTGCTTCTCGCATGGAAGAGTCGAATTCTTGGCGCTACCCTATAGATTTAGTAGCAATTTTAACCTCTGCTTTTGAGCAGTTGCCTACAGCGTTAGCCGCAGGAGAAGCGCAACGGGGAACTTGGTCAAGTCAAGATGAATTAATCTCAATTTTATTAGGTGAAGATCCACAAGCGATCGCAAATTCTCTTCTCAATGCCTTAAAATCGGGTTGTACTGAAGAGCAATTAGCTAGTGTAGTTACTTATGCTGCTGCTTTGCGCGTAGCTCGTTTCCACACTAATAACGACTTTAGCGACTGGAATTCCGCACACCATCCCTTTACCTTCGCCAATGCAGTGCATCAAGGATTGCGACGAGTGCCTTCAGTAGAACTGCTGCGGGGTGTATTTGATGCGGCTATGAGCGTTTATTTAAATCGATTTTTGAATGTGCCACCAGCAAGACTTCCAGAAGCCAAAGACCTTGTAGAAAATCCCGAAGAATTGCTCAAGCAACTACCAGATTTATTGGATCGTCAGCAACAAGTCAATGAGACGGGTAAGTTAGTGGCTCGTTATTTGTACAGTGGTGGTGCTGTGGAGCGACTGATGGCAATGTTAGGTAAATTAATGTTGCGAGAAAACCGCGATTTTCATGTGATTCAAGAAATTGAAGCCGCTTTTCGGCAATACTCTTTTTTGGGTCATACGGATGCTGGTATTCACGTACTGGTTGCGGCAGCAAGGTATTTAGCAGCACACTCACCCACAATGCGATCGCAAGGACAAACCTATTCAATTGCTGAACGATTACAAAAAGGCGATCGGTTATTTGAGGAATAATACAGCAATTTTAATTTATTCAACCCACCATGTTTACTATAAGATTCATATTGCAATCTTTGAAATCGACGTAAATATGGTGGGAAATGTTTAAAAAAATCATTTTTATTATCTATATCAAAGTTTGAGTTTTGCGGATAAATTGGCAACCTAAAGAAAATTATACAGATTGAAATATGGGAGGATGTATTAATGAATAATCAGAGGATAAAGATATTCTTCTGTAGATGTAAAGCTGTGCCATTCATCTAAATTTAGTGGTTGCCATTCACCAATAATAATTGATTGGCTTTGGCTAACTGCGACAGATTCTTGAGGAATTGATATTTCCGAGATTACGGAGATATTAGAAATATCTGATATGTTAGGAAGTTCCGGTAAATTAGATATCTGCATGGGAATTTCAACAGTAATGCAACAACCAGATCCAGGTTGAGATTCTAATTGAAAATTACCTTGGAACATGGCAGTTCTCTCTTGCATTCCCTGTAATCCATAACCCCCTGAGACTTTTTTGCTATCGAAGCCGCGACCATTATCTTTAATTGATAAGTATACTTTATTTGATGTTGTATAGAGATGAATTTGTACTGCTGTAGCTTGAGCATATTTACAAATATTATTAAGTGCTTCTTGAATAATTCGATAAAGAGGAGTGGTTAAGTGTGGTAATAAGGCAACGGCTAAATTGATTTCAACTTCTGGTACAATCCCAGTTGTATTGTAAAAATCACTTACTAAAGATTCGATCAGCGTTTCTAAAGACTGGCCTGAAACTGGATCGTTGCGTAGTGCTTTCACAGATTGCCGCACTTCTTTAGTTGCGATCGCAACTAACCGATGAGCTTCATAAAGAAACTCTTGTGCTTGATTAGGGTCAGGTTTGTAAAGTTTGATAGCCGTTTGTAATTGAATGTTAAGTGCGGTGAGGGCATATCCTAGAGAATCATGCAAATCTCGGGCAATGCGGTTGCGTTCTTGTGCTGCTGAAAGATTGGCAAATTCCAACGCACACTGCCACCAAGAGTTATGCATTAGAGCGAGTTTTTCCGGTCTATACAGTTGTTCTATCAAAGTACTCTCTCCGTAACTTCCAGTTAAATTTCCTATATTTCTGGATGGGGAGGACTTATGCAAAAGAACGCACAAGAAAAATTCCACCCTCTTGTGGATGAGGTTTCCCGCAGCTTTGAGTGAAATTCGCAGGTATAAATCATGAACATCTTGGCGACAAAGAGCGACAATTATCTTGCCTTGATAGATGACTCATGAATCAATCACAATGAAATTCAGTGAAATTGTTAGTCGGCTTGGTGACATCGTTACCGACCATAGTTTGACCGCCAACCAAAACCATGACCCAGATATTACAGGGTTAGCAGCTATTGATGAAGCTACTAGCGGTACTCTCAGCTATGTAGAAGGGGCAAAATTTTCTTCTTGGGTGGGAAAGACAAATGCTAGCGGATTAATTTTGCCTCAGGACAAAGCATTACAATTGCAAGCACAAGAACGCAATATTGTCTGGATAGCCACACCAGAACCGCGATTGTTGTTTGCGAAAGCGATCGCACTTTTCTACCAACCCTACCGTCCCAGTGCGGAAATTCATCCTACGGCTGTAATTCACCCCAGTGCAGAAATTGGTAGCGACGTTTATATCGGCCCCCATGTAGCGATTCAGCCACGGGTGAAAATTGGCAATGGTGCGGTTATTCATCCCAATGTCGCGATTTATCCAGATGTGACGATTGGCGATCGCACTACCTTACACGCTAACTGTACCATCCACGAACGCGCTCAAATTGGTGCAGATTGCGTGATTCATAGCGGTGCAGTGATTGGTGCAGAAGGTTTTGGCTTTGTGCCTACCCGTACTGGTTGGGTAAAAATGGAACAATCTGGTTACACTGTTTTAGAAGATCGGGTAGAAGTTGGCTGCAATAGTGCCATTGACCGTCCTGCGGTGGGAGAAACGCGGATCGGGAAAGATACAAAAATTGACAACTTAGTGCAAATCGGTCATGGTTGCAAAATTGGTGCAGGCTGTGCAATAGCTGGTCAAGCTGGAATGGCCGGAGGCGTGGAAATTGGCAATCGCGTCATCTTAGCGGGACAAACAGGAATTGCCAATCAAGTCAAAATTGGTGACGGTGCGATCGCATCTGCGCAAGCTGGAATTCACAATGATGTTGCACCAGGAGAAATTGTCTCTGGTACTCCCGCCATTCCTCACAAACTATATCTCAAAGTATGTGCGGTTTATAGCCGCCTACCAGAAATGTATAAATTGTTCAAGCAATTCCAACGCCAAGAACAAAAGTAAAGTGCTGAGTAGTCAGTGAGAATCTTCCCTCAGCACTCGCTACTCAGAAATCTTCATTGTCCGCTTTTTTCTGGGAAGCACTACTACCTTAAGTAGGGTTTCCCCCAATAACTAAATTTTCGGTTTAATCCAATATATAGACATGGGCGATAACAAAACGCCAAACAAAAACTTTCTAAATTCTCGATTACTTGAATTCCAAATTTAGTTAATAGTACTGATTCTCAGGAGGTTAATCAACTTATGGTATTAGTTCGTTGGCAACCATTTTCAGAAATTGAAACTCTCCGTCGTCAAATGGATAGAATGTTTGAGGAATTAGGAGGCGTTAACGCTCAAGTCGCACAACAAAATTGGACTCCAGCGATTGAATTGCAAGACACCAACGACAGCCTCATTTTACGAGCCGAAATTCCAGGTATTGAAGGCAAAGATTTAGATGTTCATGTAACCAGAGAAGCAGTTGCTATTGCTGGTGAAACTCGGCAAGAAAGTAAAACCGAACAAAAAGGTTATTTCCGTTCTGAGTTTCGCTATGGTAAATTCCAACGCATAGTTTCTCTACCTGTTCCAATTAGAAATGACCAAGTAAAAGCTGAGTTGAAAAATGGAATTTTGACTTTAACACTACCTAAAGTGGAAGAAATTAAACAAAAAGTAGTTAAAATCAATTTGGGAGAAACCAAAGGAGAGATAGCAGCTTCAGAGTCCAATGACACAACTGATGTTTGGTCTGATAGTAATTCATAATGCCTAAGAATTAACCATACTTATAACCCCGACTTCTTAAAGAAGTCGGGGTTCTTGCATTACATCAAAATTGAGCGCCTAAATGATTAGAATTCTTGATTAAAACCCTAATTTTTCTAATACTGGCTTGGTCGAAACAATATGACGTTCCAAACCCAATTCTTTGGGACTAACTCCTAACGCCAAAGCAATTAACTGGGGTAAATGTAACACTGGCAAACCTAACTTCTTGCCAATTACCTTTTCTACCTCTGGCTGACGAGAATCTAAATTGAGGTGACATAAAGGGCAAGGAGTAACTAAACAATCAGCCCCAACAGCTAAAGCTTCTTCAATATGCGTCCCCGCCATCTTAAAAGATTCGGTAGTGGCGTAACTAGCTAAAGGCCAACCGCAACATTGGGTGCGACCTCGATAATAAATTGGTTCTGCACCGACTGCCCGAAAAACATTTTCCATTGCTTCTGGGCGGTAAGGATCGTCATAAGGCATAGATTTTTGAGCGCGCAGAAGATAACAACCATAAAACGCCGCGCATTTTAATCCAGTCAACTTGTGGGTGACACGATTAGTAATTTCTTCTAAACCGTAATCTGTGACTAAGGCATAAAGAAGATGTTTAACTTCCGTACTACCGCGATAAGGCAAACAGCCTTCTTTCGCTAGCAAACCATTCACTTGTTCAACATATTCCGGTTTTTTTGTCCGACATTCTTTCAGCCGTTCATCGACATGACCGATAACACCTTGACAAGTACTGCAATGAGTAAGTAGAGGTAAATTTAACTCTTCTGCTAAAGCAATATTCCGAGCATTAACTGTGTCTTCTAACAGTTGAGAATCTTCTTTAAATGTACCTGAACCGCAGCAAGCAGCTTTTTTCAGTTCAATTAGTTGAATTCCTAATGCTTGAGTTAAGGCTTGAGTTGATTGATACAGTTCTCGACAAGCACCTTGGGCAACACAACCAGGAAAGTAAGCGTATTTCAGTGTTTGAGATAGCATATAAGTATATTTGATTGAAAGCAACAGCTCTCAACAATAAATTATCGATCTTCCCTTGCCAGTGTAGCTTGCAAGGCTATGTATCCGAATTTGGACATTGTAAAAAAAATCAGTAAGAATTGCAAAGCAGACACATGTTTAGAGTGTATGCGTAGGCGTAGCCCGTCGAAGACATCGCATTGCCTGCCCTCATACCCAAGTGTTGCCGCCAACAACAGCTAAAGGGTTTGCTGTGAGAAAATCTCTCGGCAGTATACGGGCGATCGCGCTTTCCGATAAGATGTATATGCTCAAAACAATGTCGCCGATAAAGAGCAGATTGTAGCAACTGGTTAAGGAATTTATTATCTATGAGCCAAGCGGAAATTTTTGAAAGAGTCAAGAAAGTCGTCGCCGAGCAGCTGGGTGTTGAGGCTGATACTATCAGACCACAATCCACGTTTATTGATGATTTAGGAGCTGACTCCTTGGATATTGTGGAACTGGTAATGGCTTTTGAAGAAGAATTTGATATTGAAATTCCTGATGAAGCCGCTGAAAAGATTTTATCGGTTCAAGAGGCAGTGGATTATATCAACAGCAAAGCTGCTGCATCTGCCTGAAAAGCGATTCGGGATCGAGGCGTGGGAATTGGGGATCAGGAAAAACTCCATTCCCTCAGTTCCCAATCCCTAATCTCTAGTACTCCCTTTTTGCTGCTTTCTCGCCACCTTTAACTTAGTCATGACAGATTATAAACGTAAGCGCGTTGTGGTAACTGGTGTTGGCGCGATTACACCGATTGGTAACACACCAGCTGAGTATTGGGAAGGATTGTTGAGTGGTCGTAATGGCATTGACTACATCACCGCTTTTGATGCATCGCGCCATGATTGCCGCATTGCTGGTGAGGTCAAAAACTTCGATCCACACGATTACTTAGACCGCAAAGACGCCAAGCGCATGGATCGGTTTTCCCAGTTTGGGGTTTCGGCTGCAAAACAAGCTGTATCGGACGCGCGTTTAGCGATTGATGAACTGAATGCAGAACAAGTCGGCGTAATTATTGGTTCTGGTATTGGTGGACTAAAGGTTTTAGAAGACCAGCAAACAGTTTACCTGAACCGCGGCCCCGACCGCTGTAGTCCGTTCATGATTCCCATGATGATCGCCAATATGGCAGCCGGATTAACAGCGATTCATACGGGAGCAAAAGGCCCTAATTCCTGTTCTGTGACTGCTTGCGCTGCTGGTTCTAATGCCATCGGGGATGCTTTTCGCCAGATTCAATGGGGTTATGCCAAAGCCATGATTTGCGGCGGTTGTGAGGCGGCGATTACACCCTTGGGTGTAGCTGGATTTGCCGCAGCTAGGGCACTTTCGACTCGCAATGACCCGGCTAATGCCTGCCGTCCGTTTGACCGCGATCGCGATGGATTTGTCATGGGTGAAGGGGCGGGAATTTTGCTGCTGGAAGAACTAGAACACGCCCTGAGCCGAGGCGCTCGCATTTATGCAGAAATGGTTGGATATGGGATGACCTGTGATGCTTATCATATGACTTCCCCAGTCCCTGGTGGGTTAGGAGCAGCCAGAGCCATAGAAATAGCACTGAAAGATGGGGGACTAACCCCAGAGATGGTGAACTACATCAACGCTCACGGCACTAGCACCCCAGCTAATGATGGCACTGAAACAGCTGCGATGAAAAAGGCCTTGGGCGACCATGCCTATAAGGTAGCTATCAGCTCTACCAAATCGATGACAGGTCATCTTTTGGGCGGTTCTGGAGGTATCGAAGCCGTAGCTACAGTACTGGCGGTTGCTAACGATCGAGTTCCACCAACAATCAATTTAGAAAATCCCGATCCAGATTGTGACCTGGATTATATTCCTAATTCCAGCCGCGCTCAACAAGTGAACGTGGCATTATCTAATTCTTTTGGGTTTGGCGGTCACAATGTCACGCTAGCCTTTAAGAAGTACATCTAAAAATTTCCAATCGATCGGCTGGTCGCTCCGCTGAATTAGGTGGGAAAAGTGTCTTAGATGTCATTTCCAACTAAAC
Source organism: Calothrix sp. NIES-2098 (assembly GCF_963875125.1). Classification (NCBI taxonomy): domain Bacteria; kingdom Bacillati; phylum Cyanobacteriota; class Cyanophyceae; order Nostocales; family Calotrichaceae; genus Calothrix; species Calothrix sp. NIES-2098. The sequence continues at coordinate 3,254,414 of NZ_CAWNKJ010000001.1, read as the reverse complement.
CAAGGGTTCAAAACGACCCAATTATTAGCTGGATTTATCACCACAAACTCAACATCTCCCGCTTGTCCATCAACAATCGAGAGTGGGATGATGATAGGGGAATGTGAAAACAACACGGCAATCAAAGGGAAGAAAATCCACGCCCTTTTTTGCCTCCCCGGTAAGTGAGCTACCAAGAGTGCTAACCCGTCGTTAAAAACAAGAGATTATGGCTGTTGCAACCCAATCCCTCGAAGAACTTTCTATTAACTCGATTCGCTTTTTGGCTATTGACGCCGTAGAAAAAGCAAAATCGGGGCACCCAGGGCTGCCGATGGGCGCTGCTCCAATGGCTTTTGTAGTTTGGGATCGCTTTATGCGGTTTAACCCCAAAAATCCCAAGTGGTTTAACCGCGATCGCTTTATCCTATCTGCTGGGCACGGCTCCATGTTGCAGTATGCCCTGCTCTACCTGTATGGTTACGACAGCGTCACCATTGAGGACATCAAGCAATTCCGTCAGTGGGAATCTAAAACTCCCGGACACCCCGAAAACTTCATGACTCCTGGTGTAGAAGTTACTACCGGGCCGCTAGGTCAAGGAATTGCTAATGGAGTCGGTTTTGCAATAGCAGAAGCCCACCTCGCTGCTAAGTTCAACAAACCCGATGCCAAAATTGTTGACCATTACACCTACGTGATTTTAGGTGATGGTTGTAACATGGAGGGTGTTTCTGGTGAAGCTTGTTCTTTCGCAGGGCACTTGGGATTAGGCAAACTCATCGCTCTGTACGACGACAACCACATCTCCATCGACGGTTCCACAGATGTGGCATTCACCGAAGATGTTTCCAAGCGATTTGAAGCATATGGTTGGCACGTCCAACACGTTGAAGACGGTAACACCGATTTAGACGCGATCGCTAAAGCAATTGAAGCTGCTAAGGCTGTTACCGATAAGCCTTCCTTCATTAAAGTCACAACCACCATCGGTTACGGTTCCCCCAACAAAGCCAATACCGCTGGCGTTCACGGTGCTGCCTTAGGTACAGATGAAGTCGCATTAACTCGGAAAAACTTGGGTTGGGAATACGAGCCTTTCGTAGTTCCTCAAGATGCTCTCAACCACACCCGCAAAGCAGTTGAGCGTGGTGCTGGCTATGAATCTGAATGGAACAAAGCTTTTGCTGAATACAAAGCTAAATATCCTCAAGAAGCAGCTGAATTTGAACGTTATCTAAGCGGCAAATTGCCTGATGGTTGGGATAAAGTACTACCAACCTACACCCCCGAAGACAAAGCATTACCTACTCGGAAACATTCCGAAACTTGCCTGAACAAACTCTCGGCAGTATTACCAGAGCTAATCGGTGGTTCCGCTGACTTAACCCACTCCAACTTAACCGAACTCAAAGGTAAGGGCGACTTCCAAAAAGGACAATACCAAAACCCCAACATCCACTATGGTGTACGGGAACATGGCATGGGTGCAATTGTGAATGGTATAGCATTACACAGTTCGGGCTTAATTCCCTACGGTGCTACCTTCCTCATCTTCACAGATTACATGCGGGCACCCATCCGCTTATCTGCTTTGTCTCAAGCCGGTGGTATATGGGTAATGACCCACGACTCTATTGGACAAGGTGAAGACGGCCCCACCCACCAACCCATCGAAACATTAGCTTCCCTGCGTGCTATTCCCAACCTCACAGTGATTCGCCCCGCAGACGGAACCGAAACTTCCGGTGCATACAAAGTAGCCATTGAAAGAGCAAAGAACAACGCTCCTACTTTGTTAGCCTTCACCCGTCAAAACGTACCCAACTTGGCAGGTACATCAATTGAAGGCGTCACCAAGGGTGGATACATAGTAGTGGATAGCGAAGGTACACCCGATCTCATCATCATTGCTACTGGTTCAGAAGTGAGCCTCGCTGTCACTGCTGCGGAAAAGCTGACAACCGAAGGTCATAAAGTCCGTGTTGTCTCTCTACCTGCATGGGATTTGTTTGAAGCACAAGATGCAGCTTACAGAGAATCTGTTCTACCAAAAGCTGTCACCAAGCGGTTATCTGTAGAAGCTGGTTCCAGTTTCGGCTGGCACAAGTATGTCGGCACCGAAGGCGATGTTGTAAGCATCGATCGCTTTGGTGCTTCTGCTCCCGGTAACGTTTGTTTAGAGAAGTTTGGCTTTAGCGTTGAAAATGTGTTAGCTAAAGCAAAAGCATTGTTGGGTTAATAATCACAGCATATTCTCTGAATTTTCTTGTAGGGTGGGCATCTTGCCCGCCTTTTTTTACAGCTTCAAGTCATATCTAATTCATCATAATAGACTTCTTGCATTAATCAGATTATGCCCACTAAACAGGTGAATTTTCTGTAACTCTTTGCGTCTTTCCGTGTTTGCGTGAGGCTTAAAATTCTGGTTCTCCAACATTCGTGCAAGAAGTCTAATGTTTGCGACACATAAATTATTGTAAGGGCACAACAATGTTGTGCCCTTACCCCTATATAGCAACTAATTTTGAGATTTCTGTTGCTTTATATTCCTACTAATCTGTCTAAAACAACCCTAACACGAGAATTCTCTAGCCCTGCTGCCGCCCGATAAAACAACTCCCATTCATCAACAGTAATTTGTAAATAAGATTTATATTGATCTGCTGATGCTCTAAGCTTTTTTTTATAATCAGGATAGGAAGAAATTTTCAGATAACGTCCCCGATTTCCTGTGCGCCGTACTTTTACTTTCCATTCCCGATTACGGCTATCACGTAACATTGTTTCTCCCAAATCATGTTGACCATTATGGCGTACATTATCAAATAATTTATTGGCATCTTGGGCAATTTCTTTACCAAGCTTATATAAATCTAATATCATGAATTTCTCCTTAAAAAAGTTGTGAAACAAGGAATTGAGATTTTATGCTATGACTTACCTGCAAGTTGAAGCTAAAACATGTTATGAGAGCAAAGCTTCATTAACCAAAGACTGACTTTTTTATACTGTAAACAGCTAATCCACCAACGGCACCAGTTCCAGCAAATCCTAATAAACCTATTCCGTAAGCAGTTCCTCCAATTGCTAAACCAGCACCTCCAATACTGTGGTACACCGTAACGCCAACTATTGCTCCTACTGAGGCAAATGTAGCTGCTTCGTTGATATTTTGAATGATATCCACGCTTTTGAACTCTGAATAAGTTTTTTCAGCTTATTTGCTTTTTTGGCTGGATGATACCACATAAATACTTAACAGAGATAAAGATTCGTTAAATTCCAGGTGTCGGTTTAGTTGGCTAGGCAAGCAACAACTAAGTCACCCTACTAGAATCAGTCTGTGATAAATTGGCAATAATTATGCAAGAAATTTCTAGCTCCAATCAAGAACTTTTTAATCGCATCTCACCGATATTAGACAAACTATTTAAAAAAAATAGCTTGTATTGGGTGAAATTAAAAAAATGGGAAATGATTGAAATGCTGGTAGACCTATTTGGCAAGCTTTCTCCAGAGGAAATGCGAGTGATTAAAGATGATGACTTAACAAATAGAATTGATAAAAATCTCGTTTTAGAGGCTGTTTCTGGTACGTAAAATGATTTGACACCAGAACAAATCAAAATGTACGATGAAGCAATAAAGCGCAAATAAACAAAGTGACTTATTTACTAGATACAAATATTGTTAGTTACATTATTAAAAAAACACAACTGTTGAGAAGAGATTACATAATGCCAATATTGCAGGGCAAAAAATATTCATTAGTTGCATAACTTATTATGAAATTAAAAGAGGACTTTTATATGCAAATGCTACAAAGCAGCTAGCGGAATTTGAGCAATTTCAGGAAAGATATGAAGTTTTATTTTTAGATGATATAGATATTATTGAACAAGCCTGCCAAATTCATGTGGATTTACAACGCAGGGGTTTGTCGATATAAGAACAAGATATATTGATTGCTGCAACAGCAATTATACGCGGCTTGATTCTGGTTTCTAATGATTCTGATTTATTGAGAATTCAGGGAATTAATTTAGAAAACGGTGAGAACAGAAGCATAAGTTTGTAAAAATGAATGCGGATATTACCCAATTGAAGCGATGGGTGTGGAATTAGGAATTTGGCAAGGTCGCTATCAGAATTTATAACTCCCGTGGTTGCGTTGGTGGGATAAGCAAACTAATTTACTGCTGACAGGATAGGAGCGATCGCAACTTTTGGCTGCTAAACTCAAAGAATTAGGTGTTGATCCTGATGAATTAGTGTGATCTAACATCTTTTCTTAGTTATTTCTAGCCCGCAAAAGCGGGCTTTATTTGTATAGCCGCAGGTTCTAACCTGTCGGCTATTTCTAGAAATTAACCAACTACAATATAAGGCGATTTAATCGCCGCTACACGGCCAGCATCTACTAAAGCTTGATAAACTAGTGCCGCTACCTCAGCGCGTGTAGCATCGCGGGTAGGGTTAAGTTGTTTGGGATTCGGGTAATTGACAATAATCTCCTTATCTATCGCTTTTGCTACTTCATCCTTGGCATAGTCGGGAATCTTGGCTTGGTCATCAAATTTGTAAGCTGTTGTACCACTACCAGATAATCCCAGCCCATTTACCAGAGAGACTATAACTTGCACGCGCTGGATATTTTGGTTGGGGTGGAAGCTACCATCAGGGAAACCAGAGAGAAACAAACCTTGATATGCTTGCTGAATTACCTTAGCTGCCCAAAAGTCTGCTGGCACATCTTTGAATTTGGTAGCTGCACGGTTTGGAGATGGGTTGAAAGCTTTTACAAGTAAGGCAGCATATTGTGCCCTGGTCATCGTAGCATCAGGTTTAAAAGTGCGATCGGGAAAACCGCTAACTATCCCCTGTTTAACTAATTCTCGAATAAACGCAGCTGCCCAATGATTACCAATGTCTGTTAAGTCGCTAGGTGTAGGCGTTGGTGTAGGAGTGGGGGTTGGCGTCGGTGTAGGAGTTGGTACAGGTATAGGTATGGGTGTAGGCGTTGGTGTGGGTGTCGGGGTGGGAGTTGGCGTTGGTGTTGGTGTTGGCGTGGGGGTAGGAGTTGGTGTCGGTGTAGGAGTGGGAGTTGGTGTTGGTGTGGGTGTCGGCGTTGGGATTGGAGTAGAAGCAAACTCAATTTTGCCGGATATTTTAGTCGGATCTATTTGATTACCGACAGAAATTAGTGTGTTGCTACCAGCGTTTTGCAAATCAAACTTACCGTTGTTGCGTAGAACGTTACCCCCTGGATTATCAGCACTACCCAAATCTGGGAGGGCACTTGCAATCACCGTGAGACCATCATCAGTATTTTTTTCACTGATATTATTACGTAGAATAGGACGGGCAGTACCAGAAACAACAATCCCAGAACGGTTTTCAGAAATTTTGTTATCTACAATTGTGGGTGATGCAGCATCACTAACAGCAATACCATAACCTGTTTTAAAGAAGGTGTTACTTTTAACTTCCCCTTTAGAATTTTTAGCTATGGAAACACCATTGGCAGCATTCTCAGAGAAAACATTGCCGAGAATTACTGGATTTGCATCGCCAGTGGCAAAGACTCCTTCACGCTTGGAATTGCTGAAGGTACTATTAGCAACAGTAGGCGTACTAGATTCTACCCAAACGGCAGAACCACGGGTAGCTGGATTTGTTACATTTACTCCCCGCAGTTCTGAACCATTCAGTAGCACGAAGGTCACGTTTTGCCCAGCAAATGTACGGCTGAGGTAGTTACCGCTACCTTCAATCACAACGCTGCTACCTTTGTTGGCTTCGTTACCCACCACTATTACACCTGCGGGAACAGTTAGGGGGAAGATTTCACCAGTAGTTGCATTGTAACTACCGTCTGCCAGTTGAATTTTGCTGCCTGAAGTAGCAACCTTGAGGGCTTGGGTAATCGTTTTGAAGGGTGCTTGTTGGCTACCCGCGTTGCTATCACTGCCAGTCCCTGGATTTACGTAAAAATTTTGCGCCATATTTATACTGCGAAAAAAGACATGGATATCCTAGCGCTAACCATTTAAGTGGGTAGCAATTGCTAAAGTTTAAATCGCAACATTGACTTCTAGAGTAGTATGATACATTCCGCAAAAATCTAGAAGAATATTTGCTTGAATTTGAAGGAAGGATACCAAATCCGTCTAAATTAACGCTTTTATTCTTGAGTCCGCGTTCGCCTTTAGGCGTTATCACAGGCTAGTGGACTTCGTTTGTATAGCCAAGCTACTGCGTTGGAGAGACAGTAAGTTGTGGAGGACAGTTGTGTGGTCTTAGCGTAGCGGTAGCGACGTAGGGGCTTCGGTAGCGATGGGTACGAAGGGGTTTCCCGACTTGTAAGCACCCGTGAACACTGAAAGTCAGAATTCAGACCTCAAGTTATGATTTAATCTCACGATTTTTTTGACGATATCTGCAAAAAGCGAAAGTTATTAATTAAAGTTTGGCAAAACTAGTAATCTTAAATCATTTGTGAAGAATCAAACTTGTCAATATCGTCAATATTGGAATTCCCTGAGATGCCCAAATCCCAGAGAGTCCCATTGCTGAATGAACAACAACAAAAAACTTATTTAAAGTTACCCTTCAAAAGCAAGCTTTATTTTTGAGCTAGTAGATTTTGGTTTCAGGGGATTTGCCAATATGAGATGCACCCTATGACTTTGTTAGTAAGTTCCCTAAAATTGCTACAAAACTTACTTAAATTTGTTGTAGGAACTTAAAACGCCATCCTTTCTTGTTTGTATCTTATATTCCTGCATCCCTTCTTCAGCAGGAAAATATTCTTTGGTATAGTACTGACGACTAAATTCATTTTTCTCATCTATGCCATTCACCAATAAACCTAAGACGTTGTGACCGGAGCGCTCTAACATCTCTTTAGCATGATTAGCACTGTTAGAATCAATGACTCCAGGACGAGCCACTAACAAAATTCCATCGGTCATGTGGCTTAAAGTCGAAGCGTCAGCGGCAAGCAGCAGAGGTGGGGCATCAATAATTACAAAATCATATTGACTGGAAAAATCCTGAATCAATGATGCCATCCGTTTGGAATCTAACAAAGCCAGTGGATTAGGAGGCCTAACGCCAGCAGTTAAAACATCAAGATTTTCGATGACGTTACAAGCAACAGTTTTAAATTCAGCTTCGCCAACAAGTACATCGCTCAATCCTGCTGAATTGGTAATTTGCCACAGATGATGCTGAGAAGGAACTCGCATATCTGCATCAATTAATAGAACTCGGCGTCCTAATTGCGCGATCGCTGCTGCTAAGTTAGCCGAAACTGTAGACTTGCCTTCTTTAGGAACTGCACTACTGACAACAATAGTTTTTAGTACCTTATCTGAACTCAAAAATCTCAAATTGGCTTGAATCATGCGATAGATTTCGCTAGTTAAAGACTGAGGCGTATCTATAACCGCAATTTCTGGAGGTGCTAATTCTGCCTCTCGATTACGCGATCGCAACTTTTTCGTAGATGAGGGAACTATCCCTAATAAGGTGTATCTACCAAATATTTCTCTAATTTCATTGAGTGTTTTGAGAGATCTGTCTCTCGTTTCTAGAAACACAACAGCAGTCGTGGACAAAAAGGCACCTAACAAAATACCCAAAAGCCAAACTATGGGTTTTAGCCCTAATCCTGGTTTAGTGGGAACTAAACCTCTAGCAATGATCCGAGCGTTAGGCGTATTATCATTTTCTGCTACTTGCAATTCTTGAATCTTTTTCAAGAGTGTTTGGTAAGTAGATTGGGCTACTTCCAGCCTTCTTTCTAACTCGCGTTGTTGTTGTTCTAACTGGGGTATGACTTTTACCCGTTTTTCGTAAGCACCTCGAGAATTATACAAGGAAGTCAGTTTTTGAGCTAAACCTTGACGTTGAACCTCTGCTTGCAGAAAAGTATTGATCAGGTTTTGCTTAGTTTCGCCTATTTGTAATGTTCTTGGTTGAATATTTGATGGATTGCCACCAGCCTGTCCAATTTCTTGTTGTAAAAGAGCTTTCAAGTTAGCTTTTTTAGCTTCTAGATTAATAATGACAGGGTTTTCATCCTGGAAACGGCTGCGTTCTGTAGCTAACTGCCGTTCTACATCTTGAAGTTGTGTCACAATTCCCTGTACTGCTGGTGACTGACTCACAGCACTTGCAGAAAGCGCTTGTTGAGAATTTAAAGCTACTTTTTGACGTAGTTCGTTACTTTGGGCTGTTGCTTGATCTAATTCAGCTCTAGTAGCATTAATACTATTGTCTAAATTGCCAATAATCGCAACTGCGGATCTTGTCTCCTCGATTAAATCAACAATGTTATTACTCTGTTTAAATCTGCGGAGCGCTCCTTCCGCTTCCTGAACAGCAGCTCTTGTGTTAGGTAGCTGCTTGGCCATAAATCTACGAGTTGCTTCTGCCTCAGCCCGATTTGTATTACTATCGTTTTCCAAGTAAATATTCATCACTGTGTTAACTACTGCCGCTGCTGTTTCCGGGTCAGGGCTTTTATAGCTAACTAGCAATACATCTGTTCCGCCAACAATTTTCAGAGTTAAGCGTTGTTTTAGGGCTTCAACTGTTAGCGGTTCGCCTTTGTCATTTTTGAGTTGTAGTTCGTCTATTGTTCGTTGCAACAATGTGGGAGAAGAAATAACTTCTATTTGACTGCTAATAGGGTTTTGATTGGATACTAAAGATTTCAAATCTCCTGTTGCCTGTCCTTCAGAGCCATTAGGCAAAAGATTCGTTCCTACTACGTTAAAAGAGGGACTTTTGAATAGTAATTTCCCTTCTGATTCATAGGATGGCTTCATAAACGTTGTAGCCATAACGCTAACAGCTACTGTAGATGCAAAAATAGTAGTAGCAGGTATCCATTGCCGTTTCAGTACCGATAAGTAACGACCAAAGTCTAAATCAATAGATTCTCTTGATTCCATAGGTCTTTCCTACATAAAACTTTCAAAATTGCAGGTTTGAGGCAATAGACTAATAAAATATTTATTTATTTAAAGTTGCCATGAAGCATTACTTTGCAATTGCTTATACTAGTTAACAGTAGTATATACTAATTAGATAACAAAACTATGAAGTTATCAATAAGGCTTTAGTTACATTTACAGAGAAAAAACAATTAGCGTTTAGGGGCACGATCTAATGCTCTGGCGATCGCATTCCATGCTAATTTCGGTTTTAAGTTGGCATCCAGAGGTAAAGGTCTGACTGCTGCACCATCAGAACGCGGTCTAAAGCCTGACAGCCAGGTATCGCGATCGCTAAATCCCCAGGTGAGTACAGCGATCACTGCTTTTTCACTCAATACTGTTGAGAGATAGTCCTCATAAACTGTAGCAACAATGCGATCGCGTACAGCAGGATTTAAAGGTAATTTGTTATCTGTTACATCTAGCTCTGTAATCAAGATTTTCAGACCCAGATCTGCAACATTGCTCAGAAAATTCTTTAATTTTCTAGGATTAAAATGCTTTTCACTAGCATCCAAGTGAGATTGAATGCCGAGAGCATGAATTGGCACTCCCCTAGATTTCAAACCTTTTAGTAATTTTAGGACAGCATTTCTTTTAGCTTCATGTCTAGGTGTGTCATACTCCAATCCGTAGTCATTATAAACTAACAAAGCTTTGGGGTCAGCCTCAGCAGCAACACGAAAAGCAAGGTCAATATAATCTGGGCCTAACAACTCCAACCATGTCGTTTTCCGCAAACTGTTGGGCTGTTTATCATCTACGTCAATCGCTTCATTTACCACATCCCAAGAATGCATTTGTCCTGCATAGCGGCCTACAACCTTTTGAATATGTTGCGTCAAAAACTGTTTGGCATTTTGACGATTGACTGTTTCTTTGAACCAAGGTGGCAAAGACTCATGCCAAACTAGAGTGTGCCCTCGCATAAGCATCCCATGAGTGCGAGCAAATTTAGCTATCCAATCCGTACGAGTAAAATCAAAATTGACTGGATCGGGGCGGAGGGGTTGCCACTTGAGTTCCCATTCTGGGACCAGCATCCCACCCTCTTGAGCAATCAGGGCAGCCAGTTTTTGATCTGATGAGATACTAGGATAAGTAATCGCTATCCCATAAATCAAACCCTTGGAAGCTGCTCGCTGCTTTAAAGAAAATTTTCCAACAACACTGAAGTCTCTTTTTGGAGTGCCAAGGACTTGATTGCGATCGCTCCAGTCCGTCGTTTTACCTTTTACCAAAGCACCTATGCCTACTACAGTTCCTAAGCCTAACCACAAAGCAGATCTTCTAGTTATTAACCTATTTTTGAGCATATAAAACACCAAATTTCTAGTGATATACTCTCAAGTGTCATGACTGAGAAATATATTTATTTATCAATCAAACACCATGAACGCTTTTGTACTCTTGGTAACTTCTCCCAGCTAAACCTGATAACATTCCTGCACCCCGATAAATTTGAAGTAAGGCTGCAATCAACAAATGTCGGCTGAGAAATAGAGATGGAAACAGACTAATTATTCCTAGAACAATTCTTCCAGCCCCGGTGGTAATTCGTCTAGATAACACTTGCAGTAAGGGATCAAATTCTTTTTCACACAACCCGTAGGTGCTGTAACAGCGATAACCTCGCTGGAGAATCCACTTCACATTAATTCGACTTTGAGGTATATACTCATAAGCGATCGCCTCATCTGCCCACACCAATTTGTAGCCAGCACGGTAAACACGCATAAAGAAGTGAGTATCTTCTCCACCTGTTAAAGCAAAACGCTCGTCGAAAATTTTATTCATCCTCTTCAATACCTGAGAACGAATCAGAACATTATTAGTAGCTGTAAATTTGAGTAGATAGCCAGTAGGATAACGCTGCGGCTCAAAAAATTTTCCTTTGATTACCCACTGTGGAACATCATCTGTGAGAAAGCGAGGCAAAACTGGCCCACCTACGACATCGGCATCATGCATTTTTTGTACAGATAACAGCTCTTCTAGCCAATTTGGTTCGGGAAATTCATCATCGTCTATAAAAGCCACAAAGTCTGCATCTTGTGAGGCGGATGCTACGGCTTTATTGCGAGCATAAGAAATGCCGCGTTGTGATTCACTAACATACTTCAGGTGCCATTTGAAGTTCGGCTTGAGGTCTTCAAACAATGCTTCAGCCGAGCGATTGGCATCATTATCAACAACAATAACTTCTATATTAGGATGTTCAACATAACTAAAAGTTAACTGATTCAGACCAACTAGCAAGCGTTTTAATCCTTCAGGCCTTTGGTAAGTTGCGACGCATATAGCAATTAACATATTTTGACCTCAACTAAAATTTTTACTTGTTCTCTACTTGTAAATAGACTTATAGTTTCGCCTCAACAGAGAAGGTGATTAGTGAGTGATTGAGCGAATTATTTTGATTAACCAATTGATAATTTGGGGACGAGTCTGGGAATTCAGCAGCCAATTAATAGCTGGTTTAGCTAAAGGCTTAGGCATTAAACCAACCCAAATAAACCAGGTACTCAAAATCAACTTTCTTTTGCCCGGAAACTCTGTATACTTCCAAATTGCCCAATACCCTTTGCCAGCTAATTCTAAAGGTGAATCTGTAGGAAAAGGATGATTTTGTGGATCTAAGCGCAAAGAAGCAAGCCGATTCATCAAGTGAAAGTAATCACGATCGCCCAGCTTGTGGGAGATTGTATATGCTAATTCAGTAGCTTTGCTGGACAAAAATTTATACTTCTGAAAGTCATGCTTGATTGACTTGCGCAATCTCTCAGATGGAATTGATTCGCCAGAGATCGCCCAAAAATTACTTCCGTGTACCCGACCAGTTGCTAGAGGTTTATTTATGGAAATTACCCGACCATAAAAGGGTGCAAGAGTAACCAAATAGCCATCAGCAGAAATGCGAAACTCAGATTCTGGCATCGGCAGAATTTGAGCCAAGGCGGAGCGACTGAAAGCATTGCCACTAGTTACCGTTGTTGTGTATTGCCCCCTTTCAAGCAAAATTGGCAAAACTTCTTCCCGATCGAAAGGTAATTCTGGCACTGGATAGATGCATATAAAGTTCCCGATCGCATCAACCACTCTCATTCGATATTGCACCTTTGCAGCATCGGGTTTCCAGGCTGCGACTACTTGCTCCACATTATCCGAGAACAAGTAATCATCAGCATCTAAGAAGATTACAATCTCTCCTTTGCTAGCAGCAAAACCTGCATTGATTGCCGATCCTTGTCCACCATTAGACTTGAGTACAGGGATGATTCGGGAACCGTAGCTAGCGATAATCTGATGAGAGTTATCCGTAGAACCGTCATCAACCACGATCGCTTCAATGTTTGGGTAAGTCTGATTTAGAACACTGTCAATGGCATCGCGGAGAAATTTGCCATAGTTGTAGTTGTTTATAACAATGCTAATGAGTGGTTTAACCATGTATTATTCCAAATTTTGGCTTCAGATGGGAATCAATTTCTTAATCAATCGCCTGCGCCAGTATTTCTTCTGCAAAGCCACTCGCACATCTGTCCAGTCTATTAAACAGTCGTTGAGATCGTAATCTCCGCGTTGAGCCTCAGGAATATTACCAGTTTCAATTCTTTGAATTAGTTCTGGGAGTTTTTGATAAAAAGTCTCTGAACGGTAAGGAGGATGAATAGACCACATTCCAGGTTCCTGACCCAAAAAGTCAACTCGAAACAGTCCATGTTCTACCATAGCCTGGGTAAAGAGTACTTCTGGAATTTCGTAGGGAGGATTGCCTTCAATCCAAGCTTTGACGATATTGCTGAAAGCAGGAGGGTTTAAACGCAGTCGTTGCATTTTAGTGCTAAAGCGCTGTTTATCTAGCAAAAACAGCCTTGAACTAAAATGAGAAAAACGGAAAGCCAAAGAAGCATAAGGTTCTGTTTCAGCAGTTTGCGTTTTTAATTGACCATCAGAAGTTGGTGGCCCGGGTAACGGGCTACAAGTCAAAACATCAGTCTTGTTAGCTAACAGCTGTATTCCTTCAGCAATCCAGGTTTGACTTCCACCACCAAACATTAGGTCTGAATCCATATGAAATACATAATTGTGCTTGGCAGCATACAAACCAAAAAAGTAGGAATAAAAAGGGCCACCGCGGTAGTCTTTGGTTGGGACTGATGGTTGAGCAAAAAATAAGGAGCCAACACTAGCCATGACTTCAGGAGAGTAATCTACTTCCTGGAAATGGGTGTTTGGGTAAGCAGCACAACACCGATTGATGAGGTCTCGCATCTTGGGCAGCCTTTCTTCCCAACCTTCGGCAAAACGCCCGCGACTTTGATGGGTATCTAAGACCAGCAAAACTTCATCTACTTGTCTCGCCCACTGCCGAAGTTGATGCGGTAAGATATGTACCGCATGGGGCAAGTCCGTAGGAGCTAGATTAATTTGTAATGTGACGCGGTCATCTCTCATTAAATTACCCTCCTTGATATTTTGAGCTTTGTTTTCGGTACAGGAAAGCTACTACCGCCCATAGAACTATCATTAACAGCCCATCGCAAACTAAACTAGACCAAGCGGCTCCCTTCCAGGAGTAAAGCGGAATCAGCCAAAAGTTGAGTAAGATATTTAGTACAGCTATGCTTACTTGTACGGCGCTGCGCAAACTCTGAAAACCAGAACCACTCAGAGTATCACCACCGAAACACTGTATGGCTTTCAAAAAGGGAATCGGTGCCAACCAGCGTAAGGCTTCTACGACGCCCGCATATTCATCCCCTAATATATAAGGCACGATAGGGGCAAATAACAGCAAGCCTATACTAGCGATGAAGCCATAAGAACCAGCGACCTTTACAAGACGTTTACCTAAAGCTAATGCCTGACTGATGCCATCCTTTCCCTCTCGAAAAAAATGTGCATAGGCAGCAGCTGTTATCGAACGCACTGGCACAAATGCCACGTCAATTAAGCGGTAAGCTGCTGCATAAATTCCTGTCGCCTCTAGAGTTGAAAGGCGCGCCAGCATTGTCTTATCGATATCATTATAAATAGTATAGGAAGAAGCACTAACGGCAAAGAAAAAGCCATCAGTGAGTTCGGGCTTGATCCGGTATAGGGCTAATTTTGGAGTTCCTAGGTAATAAGTAACGAAGAAAATAGCTACTAATCCTGAAACTACGCTGCTACCTAAGTATAAAAATGCCCAGTCTATGGTGTTGGGTTGAGGGAAAAAATACAGTAGAGCGATCGCAGCGATTACTTTAGAGAGCATCGCCAGTGTACTTATCTGAGCTGTGATATTCAAGCGATCCACAGCTTGAAAAGCTTGGCATGACAAAAATATAATACTGGTAAAAATAAGATCGCTTAAAGCGACTAAAAATAGTAATAACGGAGAAATTGTTCGCGGCAAGAAAATTGGGGCAAAAAGTATTAATAAAACCATCAATCCCAGCCCTGTAATAGTAATCATCAACAGGGCGTTTCCCCAGTAATCTTTAAATAAACCTCTGTTCTTTGCTACATTCTTGAGAAGAAGAGTATCGCTGCCCAAACCTGCAAATGGAGATAAAATTGCCACTAGTGCTGTTGCTCCCACAAACTGCCCATAATATTCTGCTCCTAGGACGCGAGCAATAATTATGAAGTACATAGCTTGTAAAACCAAACGCAGCCCTTGAGCAATCAACATCCATATGGTTCCTTGCACCATAGGTTTCTGAAATATGCGAGTCAGCCGCGACTGGAGAGCATTTAAATTCTTCATTTTTAATTCAAGCTGTAATTTTTGATGCGGGCATTCTTGTCAAGATTTTTGCTTGTTGTTGAGGCAATATAAATAAAGAGAGTGCCACTGCTACGTAGAGTACCCAAAAAATATCGTTGTGGTTCAATAGCGAACTTTCACCCAAATTTGCCATAACCATATTTGTTAAATACAATAATGGCCAAAAACCTTCTGAAGATTTGGTCTGGCGTAACCAGGCTAGTGACCTAATAAAAGTTGCCCAAAATCCCAGCAAAAAGACTGCTACTCCTAAAGCGCCTAATTCGAGCCAAAGATCTAAAAGGCCATTGTGAGAATTTGGCGCTGACCACTGTACTGCACGCCAGACATAGGCAGCTGGACTATTCCAACCCTGCCAGAATCCGCTGTATCCATAGCCCAACCAAGGCTGTTTCTCAATCATCTCCCAGATGTAAGGCCACATATCTGTACGTCCGGTGAGTGTGGTATCCTTACCCAAAGTGCCTAGTAGAGTCGCTGCATTAGAAGTTATCCACAGAGACAGGCTGCTACTAAAGGTAACTATAGCAATCACAGCAGGAATCATTAGATGATAACGCCAGCGCAAAGTTTGATAAATGGGTATTAAAGTAAAAAGCGTGACTATGTTTATTAGGGATGTTGTTGACTTTGCCAGCAATAAAAAGCAAACCGATAAGCCTAAACCTAGCCAGGGAAACCAACGCTTTTGTTTGGTGCTTGAAGCCTGAAGCCAAAATATTAATGCACTAAGTACCATCATTTTTCCGAAAATATTTTTGTGGACGTAAATTCCGCGCCAAGCACCTGCGTGAATCCCACCCATGATCCCATATTTGGGTAAAGCGACTGCAAATAATAGGCTTAATGTTAGTACTGTGCCAAAAGTCCACATCAGTAACTTTAACTGCTCTTTGATGCTGTATCGAGAAGCTAGGTAAAGCCCGAATAAGCTGCTTCCAACTAAGGCGAGACTGCGCATTCTAGTTATTGCCGGAGTAAAAGACCAAAGAATGGAGACTACAGAAATCCCGATTAACAACCAGATGACAGTCGCTTTATTAAAGACATAAATCGCCTTTTTCCATCGCAAAGTTAGGAGAAAGAGCGTTACTAAATAATTTAACAAGAAGAGCAGCTGAATTTGGGGAAAATCAGGTGGACCTGATATCATATCTCCTTCACTAACACCTCCAGAAAGAATGACAACTAGAGGCCCACCTGAAAAAAGTACCAATGACAAGATTGTGAATACCTGTTCCGCAAGTACTAGAACTTTAAGCATTTGCGCCTCTTAAATGGGAACATTCGATTTAACAGTTAAAAAACTTAACCAAGATTTACTGTTTAGGATTTTCATCGGTTTCGGCATGATTTATTGGACTATATCAGGCGATTTTTGCTCAGTAACGCTCGTGATAACTCAAGCGACGTTTTTGAGCAGCAGAAACAGTCTCGAAAGCCAAGGTTTGCATCTGGCAGTAGAGAGTTTTAGGTAATAGAAAGAGTAAACAGGCAGCAGATAAAGTTAGCATTGTGCGGCGCGGCTCCTCAAGTAGGATACGCCAGTAGGTAGCTAAAGCTCGATAGCTCAGTTTTAGCGCCATTGAACCGTTTCCTTGATTAACTGCCCTCCGAGCTATGGCGGTTAACTGATAGGCTCTCGCAGCGTTCTCCCATTGCGCTATTAGGTCTGGTGCGTAGAAATGGGCTTTTTCTAAGAACTTCTCCCAAGATGTTGCCTTCTTCTCAAACTGGTGAGAATATCCTCCTGAGTGCAAGCGATACTGAATTAGGACTTCTGGAATTCCCTCAAATTTCAGATCGGACTTTAGAGAAATGCGCAGCCAACATTCAGTGTCTTCTGAGGGGTGCAATTGTCGATCTTCGTCAAAATAAAATTTTTCGACTGTGCCATCAATATTGTCTTCAAATCTAATTGCTTCAAAAACTTCTCTACGAGCAACCAAATTGGAGCCGCTGCCGATGGGATCGCGCAATAGGAAGTGAACAGGGGTAATATTGTTGGTCTTAGGTAGCTGATAAAGACCGAGAGGCTTCCCTGTAGCATCAATAAAAGAGGAGTAACTGTAGCTAATTCCTACAGATGTGCAGTTTTCCAGATGATTGACGTGCTTTTCTAGCTTGGTTGGAGCCCAGAGATCGTCAGCATCTAAAAAAGCTATATATTCACCTTGGGATTCTCGAATTCCTTGGTTCCTGGCTGCTGCTACTCCTCGATTGTCTTGACGAATAATTTTAATTCTGGGATCTGTAAATTGCTGACAAATTTCTACGCTTTGATCGGGGGAGCCATCATCAATAATTAGAAGCTCAAAATTTTTATATGTTTGAGCTAGTACAGATTGCACGGTAGCTGCAATATATTTTTCTGCTTTGTAAAGTGGGATAATTACAGAAACTAATTTCATTTTAAAGAATCAGTAGCAGATAGGATTTTTATATAACATATGAACGACAATCATAAATATTCATGCAGGCACAAAATAGATAGATAATTTACGACTAAGAATCATAAAATCTCTGGAATATCTGTTAACAACTTTTGAAAATCCCTGTAATTAGTTAGATTTACAATTTTGCTAGTATGCCCCTTCTTTTGCTAAAACTACCTTGACTGTTTTGAGTAAAATTTCAAAATCTAGCCAAAGTGACCAATTTTCAATGTAGTTAAGATCTAGCTTGATCACTTGTTCAAAGTCTAAGATGTCGGATCTGCCTGAAACCTGCCAAAGTCCTGTAATACCAGGTAAAACTTCATGACGAATAAAATGATGCTCGGAAAATTTATCTACATCTCTGGTAGGTAAGGGACGAGGCCCAACCAAACTCATTTCTCCACATAGCACATTAAAAAGTTGAGGTAATTCATCTAAACTATATCGGCGAAGAAACGAACCAACACGTGTAATTCGAGGGTCATTTTTAATTTTGAAAATAATGCCATCTTTGGTTTCATTTAATGCTTCTAATTCTTTCTGCAACTTATCTGCATCAGACCTCATAGTGCGGAATTTCCAAACTTGAAAAGGTTTACCACGTAAACCTATACGCGTTTGCCTGTAAAATACTGAACCAGGAGAATCTAGCTTGATTGCTATAGCGATCGCTATGTAGACAGGAAGTAATAAAAGTACTACTGTCGCAGCTAGGCAAAAATCCAGACTTCTCTTGATCCAAAAATCTTTACTGGTGAGAATTGGGCAATCTAAGCTGAGACAAGTTATGCCGCCAATTTGATTAAATTCTACATTTCTATAAATATTTTTTATTTCTACCGATAAAAGATGAACTGTGATGCCAGATGCCTGAAATAACCATCTAATAAACATTCGGTTTTTGATAGCACTCCAAGCAATAAAAACTTCTGTTACTCCTAACTGATTGAGCTTTTCTAAAGTTTCCTGGCGATAATATCTATCTAAGCATCTAGCACTTGCTGTTCCACAAATTATGTAACGCTTTTCTTTTTTAATAAAGCTAATAATTTTTTCAGTTTCTTCAGGCTCACAAATAATAAAAACAGCTGACTGTCCTAAAATTTGCCGATGACGAAGATATTCAAGTGCCATGTTTGCTGCTGCTCTTCCAGCACAAACAAAAGATGTACTGAGCAACCAAGACCAGATTAATGTTGAGCGTGTAATATTAATAGGAGGTTGATATAAAAAGCCGACAATTAAGATTAGTCCTTGAGCAAAAGTCAGCGTTTTGATAATGTTCAAATAGTCATAACGCTTTTTACCAGGCTGATAGTTACCTTGTAGTGCTAGCGCGGCTATTTGAATAACAACAGTCATCATTATGACGGAAAAACTACTTGGTGTTTGCCAAGAAAAATCTACAGCATTAGTGTGATATTTTGCTAATATCCAAGCTGCGAATAGAACAGCACAGTCTACTGAAACCAGTGTTGTCAGTCGTAGCCACCATAAACCCTTTCTTACTTGTATAGATACAGATGCTCTTAAATCAAGGGGGACATCTCTTAAGCGGGTATTTGTTACAGTCTTAATCGTCATAAATTTTACTGTGATTATTTAGTCATGAATAATTTTTCTTTTACCTGATTGCTAACTGCGGGTGGCGCGATCGCACTCGATCGCCAAACTAGTAAAGCACTTCAATAGACTCGTTTTTTCCGTCGTACTTTTGAACATCCACAGGTTATATCTGCACAAAGTCCTATATTACTCCCACTGAGCGAGGCTTTACAGCTAGAGAGCTTTTCATACTTTATGCCTATTAGCTTTCTATTTAAACTTCAGTAATGGCAAGACTTAGGTAAGAACTTAAGTGTTTCCTCTTAATTCCAGTGCTTGACTGGACGGTGTATCTGCCGTAGTAATTACGCTTAATGACCAATCTGCCTGTTGATTCCAGTTGTAGCGGTTTTAAGGTATTAAATATAGCGCTACTTTCCTGGTAAGAGGTGACATCGATTCGGATGTTTCAATGTAAATTCAACACAATAGCCTCCGAACAACTGCTTTAATACGTCTTACTAAGCATGACTTCCCCAAATGTAAATACTACTTAGAGATTTTCTCAACAAATAAGAATTAATGAATCTATCTCAAGAGAGGGATGAACTTTAGACGGTAGATACTTCAATGGTTTTAGGGCTACTAGTCTCATCTAACTTAAATTTTGGCTTCACGTAGAATAGCATTGGCTAGTTAGAACTTAGCATTTCTTGCTCCCAGAGCTACAGATTTCATCGCATCTTTACGGAGTATTTAATTTTTCTGTCCTACTCAATTTAGTTTGTGTTGATAATATGAAGAAAAATCTGGCTTACATATTTATGCTAGAGTTCCGTCGGCGCAAGTACTGAGATAGAAGATCTGGTTTTAGTTAATTACTAATTCCCATAGCATTACCAGCTATGTGGGCAGTAGTCCAAGCACTCTGGAAGTTAAATCCACCAGTAACGCCATCTATATCTAAGACTTCTCCAGCAAAGTATAAACCTGAAACCAACTTACTTTCCATTGTTTTGAAGTTGATTTCTTTAAGATTCACACCTCCACAGGTGACAAATTCTTCTTTGAAGGCTCCTTTGCCGTTAATTGAGTATTCTCCCTGAATGAGTTCTCCTACTAACCTATTTAAGGTTTTGTTAGATAGGCCAGCCCAACGCTCTTCTGTATTTATACCAATACGGGTGAGAATGTATTGCCACAGGCGGTGGGGTAAGTCAACTCCGCGATGGAGGGCAATTGGCCGCCTTGCCCATTCAGTCTTAACGGCTAAAATTTTTTGCCGCACTTCTTCTTGCTGCAAATTGGGCAGCCAGTTGATCGATAATTTGCCTTGATAGCGGCTTTCATGTAAAAATCTGGCTCCCCAGGCAGAAAGTTTTAAAACAGATGGGCCGCTTACACCCCAATGAGTAATTAACAATGGCCCGGTTTGTTCTAATAGGGGTTTGTTATTAATAGACAAACGCAACCTTACAGGGTTCACACCGATCCCAGCCAATGCTCTCAGTTTTTGATCTGGAATGTTGAAGGTAAATAAAGAGGGTACAGGCGGTTCAATTTGATGACCTAATTCTTGAGCGATTTTATAACCAGCAAGACTACTTCCGGTTGCCAGCAGTAAGCGATCGCACTTTAGCATCTCTCCCGACTTCAGGACAATCTCAAATCCTGTAGTCTCGGTTTGTTGCTTCACTGCTACTACAGGTGTACCAACACGAAGTTTTACCCCAGCTGCTTGAGCTGCGTTCATTAGACAGTCAACAATAGTTTCGGAATTATCGGTGATGGGAAACATTCTGCCATCGGCTTCAGTTTTAAGCTGAACTCCGCGGGCAGCAAACCAAGCTATTGTATCTTGAGGTTGAAAGCGAGTGAAAGCACCGAGGAGGGCTTTGCCACCTCTTGGGTAATTTTGCACCAACCTCTGCGCCTCAAAGCAAGCATGAGTGACATTACAGCGTCCCCCACCCGAAATCAGAACTTTCGCCAATGGTTGACGGCTGGCTTCGAGTAAAGTAACTTGGGCATGAGGGTTGATATTAGCACAAGCGATCGCACCAAAAAATCCCGCAGCCCCACCTCCAATCACAACAATTTTTAATGGCAACAAGTTCAAAAATCTCTCAACAGTACCTACTTTACTAGGCTAGCTGTTAACTTTACTCTTCTACTAATTCAAATTCATCTTTTGTCGCCCCACAAGCTGGACATACCCAATCCTCTGGGATATCTTCAAAGGCTGTTCCTGGTTCTATCCCACCGTCAGGATCGCCTACTTCTGGATCGTATTCATAGCCGCAAATAGTACATATATACTTTGCCATTGTGCTTCCCCCAGAGAATTGCTGAATTTGCTTGACTATATATATACTGCTGGCAGCACTGTATCATAACTTGGGGGCATTGGTCATAGGGCAAAGAGGAGAGATAGCTAAGAGGGAGAAGAAAACTCCCCGCACTCTTTTGTCTCCCCCTGCTTTTTCTGCCTCATCGTGTTTAATTGATGAAGGAGTAAATGTTAAAAACGCCACCAGATTTTTTGCACGTAGCTGAGAATTCCAATGGCGATCGCTCCTAGTAATAATAGCCAAATAATGCCACCAGGAATAAAAGTCAGCAGACCGAATCCTCTCAGTAGCCACACGGCTATGCCTATGCCTAATAGGATACCAAAAATTTGCGTTAATCTACGATTTAAAGAAGACTGACTCATTTATTCTGCCTATGACCTAAATATTTACTGAATTGAACTTGCATATTTAATGATGTTTGTGCCATTCTATCCTGTAGAATTTTATTTTTGAGCTAAATTTCTTACTGGCGTAAAATTAGCTCTATTTTTTCTTTAATTTGTTTTCATAATAAGTACATATTTTTAAGTATATTCACTAAATATTTACCGAGAAATTACTATTTCCGGAAATTTTATCTGGTTGAGTGGAACTAGAATTGAAGCGGTTAGACTCGATCCAGTCAGATGGCTCGGAGTTTAAACCATGTAAGGTGGTTGATTTGAGGAGTAACTAAAATCAATATGTCTGCGTCTCCTATCTCAGACTCAATTATTATAGGTTCGGATATGCCTTTGAGCCAAAACGAGCAAAAGTTGCTCATGCAGGGTGAAATCTTTGTTAGAACAGAATCGCACACGGCCTGGGGTGGTGCTGTCACAGCTTGGATGTACGTGCCACTAGTGCGATCGCAAGTATGGCAGCAATTAACTGACTACCCCCGTTGGGTACATTATTTTCCAGATATTACTAAAAGTGAGGTTCTGTCTAAAGGCGAGGTGAAACGCCTGTATCAAGCAGCACAAAAAGCTTTTTTATTTTTTACAGCACAGGTAGAAATCTACCTCAATGTTGTAGAAGTATTGGGGCAACAAATCCAATTTCGGATGGAAAAAGGGACTTTTGAAGACTTTAAAGCCAATTTAGAACTGCAAGATTGCGGTAATGGTACATTGCTAGCTTATAATGTCCGAGCTACGCCTAATCTGCTGATCCCATCTATTATTATTCAGCAAGCAATGAACTTTGAGTTGCCTGCGAATATGCGTAAAATGCGACAAGTGCTTTGTAAGGGTCAATAACAGCAATGTCACAGGCAAAAGCTATTTTGGAATTCTGGTTTGGCCATCCTGATGAACCGAGTTACGGCAAACCTAGGGATTTTTGGTTTCGTACAACAACGGATTTCGATCGGGAATTGACCAGCCGTTTTCTTGAAGATTACCGAAAAGCAGCAGCAGGATTTTTAGACGATTGGGTAGATTGGCCGGAAACCTGTCTAGCCTTGATTCTGCTGCTAGATCAATTTCCGCGAAATATGTTTCGTGGAACTCCCGAAGCTTTTGCGACTGACTGGGAAGCGCTTTCAGCAGCACAGCAAGCTGTAGCTAGAGGCTACGATCGGGAATTTTTGCCTGTACAACGCTGGTTTATATATTTGCCTTTTGAACATAGCGAAAACCTAGAGGATCAGCGACGCTGCGTGAAGCTATTTCAGCAAATTAGTCACGATAGAGAAAGTGCTAGTGCAATTAAATATGCTTTTCGTCATATGGAAATAATTGAGCGTTTTGGGCGTTTTCCTCATAGAAATAGTATTTTAGGACGTCCTTCAACTCCAGAAGAAATAGAGTTCTTGCAACAGCCAGATTCTATATTTTAATGCAATTTCTAGCCAAGACGCTTTCCTATAAGAAAGCGTCTTTAAATCAAATAATTTTTTAACTTAGTTTCCCTAAGTCGTTGTGTACTTCTTAGTCTAAATTACAGGAATAACAACCTACTCATCTTCTTCTTCAAAAAGGCTTTGGATGTCTCTTGCCCCATTTATTAATGAAGTTGAAAGAAAGCCCAGGTAAGAAAAAGGGATTTAGCCTAAGCATTGCATACTTTGACAATATTTATGCTTAATTCTTAATAAAAATTGCCAGATTATGCTAAATTTAGAGAATTTTCGGTAAAGCTGGACTCGCCTTCAAACCAGATTTGATCTAGTTCAGTTTCATTGAAGTTATAGCCATGAGTAGCAGCAAATCTGACAATTTTTGTTTTATCCCAATGGTAACTGCCAAAAAATCCTTGGGTACAGCATTTCTTAAAATATTGATCGTAAATTGCTGGGTCTGATGTTAAAAGGTCATAAAAAGCTTTTACCTGTTCTAACGCCATAAGATATTTGCTCCTCTGATGAAAATTATTTAATCTACTCACAACTACATGACAAACAAATCTAATTCCGGGTTGCATATTTTAGCTTTGAATAAGCTTGGTTTGTTTTCTAAGAAAATTCTGTAAAAGCTATGGTGGATTGAGTTTGAGATGCATAAATACAGATAAATAGTCAACTATTAAAAGGATGATTATCAAAAATATATTGTAATTTATTTTAATCTACTACGGTAGAATATTATTGACTAAAAAAGATGATTTAAATTCATGCCTTGGTAATAATTAGACAGCATCAACATATAGATATTGCAAGAACAACCGAATAGCGATCGCTACTTGTAATACCTTGTTAAGTTAATCATGATACAAATATGTGGTAAGGGTTGAGCAATGCTTAAACGCCTACACAGAATGTCTATGTATCAGATTTTTCGATAATTGGTATAACAGGTTACTAAAAAAAATGCCAAGAACTTTGTAGTTTCTTGGCATCTTTGTATAAGGTTAGGAATAACCAGATTAGCTAGTAAACACCTCAACAGGCAAACGGCTGAAGGAAAGGCGTTCATTTTGCACATCTACAAAGATAGAGTCGCCGTCGTGAAATTCGCCGCGCAAGATAGCTTTGGCAATTTGAGTTTCTAATTCTCGTTGAATTGCTCGCTTCAGTGGACGCGCTCCAAACACGGGATCGTATCCAACCTCAGCTAAAAAGTCAAGAGCCGCATCAGATAATCTCAAGGACATCTTGCGATCGCTAAGTCTTTGACGCAATCTATCTGCTTGTAACTGTACAATCTGCCGCAATTCCCGCTTCTGCAAGCTGTGGAAAATAATAAATTCGTCAATGCGGTTGAGGAACTCTGGACGGAAGCTATTGCGCATAGCTTCTAGTACCCGATGGCGCATTTCGTCATAGCGCAGATCGTCTCCGGCGACATCGAGAATGTACTGCGAACCGATGTTACTGGTCATGATAATAATTGCATTCTTGAAGTCTACCGTATGGCCTTGGGCATCGGTAACGCGACCATCATCGAGAATTTGCAGGAAGATATTAAATACATCCGGGTGTGCTTTCTCGATTTCATCAAAGAGAATCACTGCATAAGGACGACGGCGAATTGCTTCTGTCAGTTGTCCGCCTTCTTCGTAGCCAACATATCCTGGAGGCGCACCAATTAAGCGCGAAACAGTGTGCTTCTCCATGTACTCAGACATATCAATTCGCACTAATGCTTCTTCAGTGTCGAACATATATGCTGCTAGGGCTTTGGCTAACTCGGTTTTACCAACACCTGTGGGGCCTAGGAAAATAAAGCTAGCAATTGGACGGTTGGGATCGGCTAATCCAGCACGCGATCGCTGAATCGCATCGGCTACAGCTGTGACGGCTTCATCTTGTCCTATGACGCGACGGTGCAGTTCGTCTTCTAAGTGCAGCAGTTTTTCTTTCTCCGATTCCACCAACTTACTGATGGGAATCCCTGTCCATTTAGAAATGATTTCCGCAATGTCGGCTTCAGTTACTTCCTCCCGCAGCAGTGATTTTCCTGTACCTTGGGCACGTGTCAGTTCGCTTTCGGCGGCTTCTAACTTGCGGTGTAAATCGGTTAACTTGCCGTATTTCAACTCCGCAGCCCGGTTAAGGTCGTAATTCCGTTCTGCTTGCTGAATTTCTAGGTTAACTCGGTCAATTTCTTCTTTTACCGCCTGAATTTTGGTGATGACATCTTTTTCAGATTGCCATTGGGCGTTCAGAGTTCTTTGTTCTTCTTTGAGATCTGCGAGTTCTTTTTCCAGCCTTTCTAAGCGTTCTCTAGAAGCTAAATCGCTTTCTTTTTGCAGAGATAGCTTCTCCATTTCCAGTTGCAAAATCTTGCGATCGATTTCGTCAAGTTCTTCTGGCTTGGAGGTAATCTCCATTTTCAGTCTGGCTGCGGCTTCGTCTACTAAGTCGATGGCTTTATCTGGCAGGAAGCGATCGCTAATATAACGACTGGATAATGTTGCAGCGGCGACTAAAGCACTATCAGAAATCCTCACGCCGTGGTGAACTTCATACCGTTCTTTCAACCCCCGTAAGATAGAGATTGTATCTACCACGCTGGGCTGATCTACATAAACTTGTTGGAAGCGTCTTTCTAAGGCTGCATCTTTCTCTATATATTTGCGATACTCATCCAAAGTTGTCGCCCCAATACAGCGCAACTCGCCTCTGGCTAACATGGGTTTTAACAAGTTACCCGCATCCATTGCGCCTTGGGTTGCACCAGCGCCAACAACAGTATGAATTTCATCAATAAATAGAACAATATTACCGCCAGATTCGGTAACTTCTTTTAATACTGCTTTCAGGCGTTCTTCAAATTCACCCCGGAATTTGGCCCCAGCAATCAAAGCGCCCATATCTAAGGCGATCAGCTTGCGGTCTTTGAGGGATTGCGGAACATCGCCAGCGACAATTCGCTGTGCTAGTCCTTCGGCGATCGCAGTTTTACCAACACCTGGTTCGCCAATGAGTACGGGGTTATTCTTGGTGCGACGAGAGAGAATTTGGATTGTGCGGCGAATTTCATCATCGCGGCCAATCACCGGATCGAGTTGACCTTTACGGGCTGCTTCTGTAAGGTCACGCCCATATTTTTCCAGCGATTGGTATTTACCTTCTGGATTTTGGTCGGTCACTGTCTGGCTCCCCCGAATTTGTTTAATAATATTTTTTAGCTTGCCTTCGTCTAAACCAAATTCTTGGAATAAAGCTTTACCAAAGCGGTCATCTTTGGCATAACCCAACAATAAATGCTCAATTGAAATATAGTCGTCCTTAAATTCTTTACGATAAGCGTCCGCCCGATCTAACAGAGTATCTAAGCTGCGTCCTAAGTAAACAGAAGTGCTGCTACCGGATACTTTCGGCTGACGTTGAATAAATTGTTCGGCGCGATCTCGGACTTTTTGCAGATTCACACCCGCTTTCGTCAAAATTCCGCTAGCTAGACCTTCTTGTTCTAGCAGCGCTTTCATCAGGTGTTCGCTTTCTATCTGTTGTTGTTGATATTGTTTAACAATATCTGGGGTATGGGCGATCGCTTCCCAAGCTTTTTCTGTAAATTGATTTGGATTAGTTGGTTGCATAGGCTTGTGGAGAGGGCTTAACTAACACTCGCATCAGACGGTCGATCCGCGCAAAGAGAATCAAATTAGTTCTTATAGAATCATTTTAAGAAGAGGGTGGTAAATAGCTGGATCGGTCTTCACTCTTTCTCAAGTAGTAGTATTACCTCTATTTTGCTGTGCTGAGTTGTCTGTCTTGAGTTCCGAGTAGTAAACCACTACCATTCGCTTTGTTGTCTCTGAGGTATTCTCTTGCTTCAAGATGACTAATGTGATTTGCTTTACTCAACACTCCTTAACAGTATTGGACATCACTGCATCATTTAAAATGACTTGATAAATTACTAATTAGAAAATATATCTTCAAATAAATTATTAAATGTCATTTTTAGAAACAATTCAACAATTTATCCAATGGATACAAGGTTTTGACTATCGGATTTTAAAAATATAGATGATGTAGATAATTCATAGCAGTAACCCAGTATATAGGAAACCTAATAATTTTAAGAATGCTGTTAGTTGCTAAGAAAAACACGTGCAGAGGATGAATAATGCTGTATACGAAAAAAGATTTAACGCAGATTTATTAACTCAGATATTGATCTGGATTATTATAGAAAATGGAAAAATTAACTGCTCGCAACCTCAGATGAACGCAGCAAAGCAAGCATTGCTCCCACTTTGGGAACAGAGCCATTTTGAAATGCGCCATGTGTACCCTAGTTGTTAAAGGTAAACTTTACAAAATTTTAACTTGTATGTTAGTCTAAAAACTTTACTCGATCGTCTGCAACAGCAGGAGTAATGTTAGATATTTCAAAGATAAATTTCCTGCTATGCGTCTGACCTCACTTGATGTTTTTCGAGGTATTACCATTGCTGGCATGATTCTCGTTAATATGGCGGGAGTCGCAGATGATAAATATCCTCCCTTAGACCATGCCGCATGGAACGGCTGCACACCAACTGACTTAGTATTTCCCTTCTTTTTGTTCATTATTGGTGTGGCAATGACTTTTTCGCTGTCAAAGTACACCGAAGGAGAAAAACCTCAATCGGGTGTTTACTGGCGGATCTTGCGCCGCGCGGCGATTCTTTTTGCTTTAGGTTTGCTACTCAATGGTTTTTGGAATAAAGGGATTTGGACTTTTGACCTGAGCAGCATCCGAATTATGGGGGTGTTACAAAGAATTAGTCTGGCTTACCTATTCGCTTCCTTAACAGTCCTGAAGTTACCGCGTAAAGGGCAATGGATATTAGCAGGCGTACTACTCATTGGCTATTGGTTAGCAATGATGTATGTACCCGTACCTGGTTATGGAGCTGGTGTATTGACACGGGAAGGTAACTTCGGCGCATATATCGATCGCCTGATTATACCGCAAGCACATCTGTATAAAGGTGATGGTTTCAATTTGATGGGAGATCCAGAGGGACTTTTCAGTACGATTCCTGCTATTGTGAGCGTTCTTGCTGGCTATTTCACAGGGCAATGGATACGTTCTCAACCCGTACAATCGCGTACAAGTATCGGTTTAGCTTTATTTGGTATCGGTTGCTTGATTATTGGTTGGGCGTGGGGGTGGACATTTCCCATCAACAAAAAAATCTGGACGAGTTCCTATGTTGTGTTTACTAGTGGATGGGCGTTACTGTTATTAGCTGCTTGTTATGAACTCATCGAAGTTCGGCGAATAAAGCGCTGGGGTAAACCATTTGAAATCATGGGCTTAAATGCGATCGCTCTTTTCGTTGCTTCTGTTTTACTAATTAAAATCTTAGTGAAAACCAATATCGGTACTGGTGAAAAAGCCCCCAGCACCTACGATTGGATTTACCAAAATATTTTCGCCTCTTGGGCTGGCACATTCAACGGTTCGCTATTATTTGCTCTCGTCACCGTCTTGTTTTGGTGGGTAGTTGCAGTAATTATGTATCGCCAACGCTGGTTTTTCAAAGTTTAACAGACACAAATAAGTACCGATCTAACAAATAAATGTTTTTATCAATCTCGCACAGTTACTATGTGCGAGATTAGCTATTTTCTATCTATTTGCACTCACATTGGTAGTGTAATTACAAACTCTGCTCCTTGGTTTGGTGCGGAATTAGCTTTAAGAGTACCCCCGTGTTTTTCAACAATAATTTGACGAGCGATCGCTAATCCTAAACCCGTACCTTTACCAACCATTTTTGTAGTATAAAGATGGTCAAAAACTTTATCTTTGATTTCTTTTGTCATTCCTATACCATTATCTTTGATACTAATATTGACTTGCTTGCCATCCTCACTCAGTTGAGTAGTAATAGAGATGATATTTGGGTGAGCTTGCATCTCAGCAAAGCAACGTCCGACATTTGCATCTTCTAAGGCATCAATAGCATTTGCCAATAAATTCATAAATACCTGATTTAACTGTCCGGGAAAGCACTCAATTGGGGGTAAATTACCGTAATTTTTGATAACTTCAATTGCTGGACGGTTTTCATTAGCTTTGAGTCGGTGTTTAAGAATTAAGATAGTGCTATCTAAACCATCATGAATGTTGAAAGGAACTTTATATTCAGAATCAGCCCGCGAAAATGTACGCAAACTATTACTAATTTCGCGGATGCGTTGCACTCCTTCTTTCATTGAAAAAATCAATTTTGGTAAATCTTCTCGTAGATACTCTAAATCAATATTTTCAATTTCTTCCTCGATTTCTTCACCAGGCTCAGTAAATTTATTTTGGTAAAGGTCGAGCAAATTAAATAAATCTTGGATGCCTTCGTATGCTGGTTGAATATTACCATTAATAAACCCAACAGGATTATTAATTTCGTGAGCAACACCCGCAACAAGATTACCTAAAGCCGACATTTTTTCACTTTGAACAATTTGTAATTGTGCTTGTTGTAAGTTTTGCAGAGCTTTTTCTAGTTCCTGAGATTTTTGCTGGACAGCAGCTTCTGCATGTTTGCGATCGCTAATATCTAAAGCCATCGAAACTCCACCACAAATCTCTCCATTTGAGTTGAAAATAGGAGCATTAAACCACTCACAAATAATACGTTGCCCATCCTTAGTCAAGTTTTCGTTAATTGCATGAGAACCGCCTGTTTGCGCTAAAATTTGTGCGGCTACATCATCTACATAAACATGATATTCTTCAGGAATAATGCAACGGAAATGTCTCCCTAAAACTTCCTCTTCTCGATAGCCAAATACTTTTTCTGCTGCTGGGTTCCAAGCCTGAAATTCAAAACAATTATTCCACTCCATTACAGCTACAGGTGTTCTTTGAATGATCAGTTGCAATCTGGTTTGAGATTGCTCTAGATGATAAGATTTCTCCCGTTCTAAAGCGTGGAGTCGCGCATTTTCAAGAGAAATAGCAGCTTGGGTACAAAGGAAGTTAAGAATGAGGACGCGATCGCTCGTAAATACACCACTAGTTGAGTAATTCTTCAAATACAAAATCCCAATTAAATATCCCTGATTAAGAATTGGCAAGCACATTACACTCTGAGGCTGTCGCTGGGTCAAATATTCGTCAATTACGGGTAGATCGCTTTTGAGATTGTCGATGATAACGATTTCTTTGGTGTTTTTGACGTACTGTATTAGCTTGATCGGTAAGTTAGAATTGCCCTCTAAAGGTTGGGAACAAAGTTCTGTGATTTCAGGTGTAGCAATAGCTCTCAGGTGCCATTTGCCATAGCTATCAGGTAGGATTAAAGCACAGCGATCGCTGCCAGAATGTTTGAGAATAATTTGGCTTAGTTGGTGCAGCAATTCATCTAATTCAATTGTGCTAGAAATGGCTTGAGAGGCTTTGAGAATTGTAGCGAAATCAATGGCTGCATTAATGCTAGTGCTGGACGTGCAGCTGATGGTAGAGGTTTGAATCGTAGTATTGGAAGCCACGATCGCAGCTAAGGTTTCCAAGGGATTTAGGCTTTGGGCTACTTGATGCAAAATTGGGCGCAACAAATTGGGATAGCGGTTTTCCAGATCTTGGGTTTTAGCTAATGCTCCCCACCGCGCATAACAGTAGTAAGCTTCTTGCATATAGCCTGCGGCCACTTTTTCTTTACCCCATTCCAAATAAAACTTGGCGGCGAGTTCATTAGCGATCGCTTCTTCTTGGATATATTCGTTGGCTTTGGCAAAAGCAATGGCGCGATCGTATAAATCTATGGCTTCAATACCCTTGCCAGAAATTTTCAACATTTCCGCAGATAGCAATAGATAGCGATGTTGAAAGTTTTCTGAGCAATTATCCGCCCATTGTTTGATAATTTGCTGATGTTCTTGTATAAGCTGCCAATACTGCTGTTTTTCCTCTGATGTCGCAGTCACATAGAGTGCGGCTAAACACAGAGGGTAATAGAAATGGTATTGAATAATCGGGAAAAATCCAGCGTTTGCAGGTAGAGTTTTCTCTGCTTCTAATGCTGCTGCAACGCCGTCTGCATAGCGCCCATAAATGTATGCAAGTTGTAATTTGAGAAAGCAGTACCAATTAATTCCGTGTTCAAAGTTCTGCTTTTGCCGCCAAACATCTATATATGGAACTTCTTCGTCCTGGTGACTTAATAAATCAGTTTTTTGAGAGGAGTCTTGCAGATTTAGGAGGAACTGTCGTTGTAATGTAAAGGCATACAGCATATTGACATCATTTACCTGCTGTACATAAGCGAGATATTTCTCGGTTTCTGCATAAATATCAGGCAAGCGATCGCCTTTGACTAACATTGCCCAAATCAAAAACGAAACTGCCCAGACACCAAAAACCACATCTCCGGCTTCTCGGCTAGTTTGAAACGATTGCTCAGACACCGCTAAATTCGTTTTCAAATGCCGATTATAAGGATTAATCGTGTGTGCAAAGATATTATTCGTCTTATAAATAAACTTGGTGCTATTGAAATGGCGATCGAGTTTTTGAGCTAATGTGCCGAACTCATAAGCTGTTTGATAATCTCCTTGATTAGCCAAACTCATCCCATAAAGACAGTAAGCAAAACCAGAAGCTTGAGCATTGCCATATTTCAACGATAAATTAATCATCAATAGAGAACTCAGCCCAGCAAGGTGTTGATGACCTGCCATATAAGTAGCTGCCCAAAGGTCGGCTAAAAGACTTATACAGACTTTCCTAACAGGGTCTGTCATTTCCGCTAAATTAAATAAATCTGCTGGCTGAATCTTGGCAAGTTTAGTGTTTAACTCTTCTAGTTCAGTTTTGATAGCGGCTTGTTGTTCTGCAATAGCGATCGGGAGTTGCATCCCCATAACGCTTAAACCTTGCAATCCCGCTTCACAAGCAGCTTGGATATTTTCACCTTGCGTCATTTTCAGATACATCTGAATAGCATAAATATCTGCCTGTTCAAACTGATTTTGAGCATGAATTAAAGCTAAATCGAATAGTTTTTCAGCTTGATTTAAATTGCCAGTTAAATATTCACACTCTGCCAGTTCTCGATATAATCCGAATGTCAGCGTGTAGTGGGTTTGCCAACTATTTTCTAACAGTAATTCTATACCTGATGTCAAGTATTTTACGGCTGCTTTATAAGCTGTAGAAGCTTTAGCTTTTCTCCCAGCTATCAAATTAAGTCGAGCTAAATCGTATTTCTCAGATTGTTGAGTAACGATATCAATTCCTTGATTTAACTGACTAACGATCTCAAAAATACTCGCTTCTAGCGCTTCATTGGATGTGTTTTGTAAAAGTAGCTGTCCAATTTTTAAATGAGTAGATTTCTTGTGAGATTCAGGGATTAAAGAATAGGCAGCTTGTTGAACGCGATCGTGCAAAAATTTGTACGCCACAATCTCAGAACTTTCCTGAGAAACTACTTGATTTACCTCACCCACGTAAAATTTGTATACATTACTTTGGGGTAAAATTAAGCTTTCATGTAAGGCATTCCACAGACAAGTAGCGGTTTCTATATCTGACTTTTCCGAAACAGTGGCCAGTATTTTTAAATCAAATTGATTGCCAATACAGGCAGCTAGTTTGAGAACTTGTTGAGTTGATTGCGGTAGCTTTCGCAGTTGAAATGCCATAAATTCAACCACATCATCAGTCAGCGCTTGCTGATTAATTTGTGTAATGTCACATTGCCAACATCCCTCTAATACATTGAACTCAATTAACCCCTCTTGATGTAGTGCTTTGAGAAACTGAGTAGCAAAAAAAGGATTGCCTTGGGTTTTTTGATAGATTAATTGTGAAAGAGTCCATGCTAACTCTTCTACGCAACTCAATGTATCTGCTACTAACTGATTCAGTTTTAAATAACTGAGATTCTGCAATATAATAGTATTAATCGTTGCATTAGCTTGGGTAATTTTTTCTAGAGTTAACATCAAGGGATGGGTGAGTGTAACTTCATTATCTCTATATGCACCGATTAATAACAAATAACCATTATTTGTATTACCAATCAATAACTCTATGAGTTTCAAAGAAGCAGAATCAGCCCATTGTAAATCATCCAAAAACAGTACTAATGGATGCTCTTTAGTAGTAAATACTTGAATAAATTGTTGCAGTAATAGATTAAAACGGTTTTGAGCAGCACTACCGGATAAATCTGGTGCTGGTGGTTGCTGACCAATAATTAACTTTAATTCAGGTATAACTTCAATAATTACCTGACCATTTTCACCCAATGCTGCGATGATTTTTGTTTTCCATTCTTGAATTATGGCATCTGGCTCTGTTAATAATTGACCCATCAAATTGCGAAATGCTTGCACAAATGCTGAGAAGGGAATATTGCGATTGAATTGGTCAAATTTTCCTTTGATAAAGTATCCGCGTTGTTTGACTATTGGTTTATGAACTTCGTTAACAACTGCGGTTTTACCAATTCCTGAAAATCCTGCTACTAGCATTAATTCGGATGCGCCATTAGCAACCCGTTCAAACGCATCTAGTAATATTTGAACTTCCTGCTCTCTACCATAAAGCTTTTCTGGTATCAAAAAATGATTTTGAATATCTTTTTTCCCAATTTCAAAATCTGAAATTTCTCCTGTTTCTTGTAAGCTGTGTAAGCAAGTTTCCAAGTCATATTTCAAACCCAAAGCACTTTGATAGCGCGACTCTGCATTTTTCGCCATTAGTTTGGTAATAATTTGCGAAATTGTCTGGGGAATAGCAGGATTAATCTGATGAGGTGGTGTTGCTTGTTTTGCTAGATGGGCGTGAATTAATTCAATTGGATCGTCGGAATAAAAGGGTAATTGTCCAGTTAGTATTTCGTAAAAAGTTACACCTAGAGAGTAAAAATCTGTGCGATAGTCAACTCCGCGGTTCATGCGTCCAGTTTGTTCGGGAGATAAATAAGCTAGAGTTCCTTCCAAAACATTAAAACTTTGAATTTCTTGGACTTCTCGCGGTAAAAAAGAGGCAATACTAAAATCTATTAACTTTACTTGTTTTGTCTCTGGATTAATTAAAATGTTGGCTGGTTTAATATCTTTATGAATTACGCCTAGACGTAGTCCGTCGCAGCCATCGCTGTGGAGTTGGTGTAAGATATCTGCAATGGTAATTGCAACTTGTAAGAAATTTGCGATGAATTGCGTATTTTTCTGCTCTATTCCCCATTCTTTGAGAGATATTCCGCCAAAATCTTCCATAACTAAAGCGTAACCGTTATGGTAGTTTTCTAAACTATAAGGCTGAATCACACCAGGTATGCCAAGATTTTTGGCAATTACATACTGGTTGCGAAATTGTAAGAGTTCGTGGAAGCTAGGGTATTCCAAACGCATGAGCTTGATCGCTACTGGTTTTCGATCTTGCTTCCTGATTCCTCGGTAAACTAGCGTCCGCGTACCAGTATAAATTTTGTCTTGAATGCTATAAGCAGGTAATTGAACCTCAAATGTGCTAACCATAGCCACTAACTCTTATGAACCTGGAGTTAGTTTTCCCAGTCCGCATTCCAAATTTTCAAAAAAGCGATCGCCTTTTTGCTTGCGGATGACGTTTATGATACCGTTAGCAAATTCCCCAAATAACTAAACTAAACCGATTAGTTCAGCTAGCAACCTCTATTATTGAACCAACAGACGATTTGGCGATCGCTGTATCAAATATCCGATGAAATTCCTGATTCCGTGTAATACCCGATAAGTTTTTATACCTAACAATATATTCTCAATAATCAGCCCCGATTGACTGGTGACAAGTTCAGATTATTTGGCAGTTTTCAAACCACTTTTAGAATGAGCTTAAAAGAAAAATTGCTCAGTTTCACCTTACTCTTCTTCCACATCAAAATCTACCCGATCGTAAATATCCGCTAGGGAAATTTGAAAAGAAACAGAAGCTAGGGATAAAATTACATCCCCATCTTCATATTCCGAAAATATCCATTTATTGTTTTCTGTTTTAAAATACTGCTCAACGTGCATCCTGTATTGGTCAATCAAAACATACTCTTGAAAGCTAGGAATTGACCGATAAGCAGCAAACTTTTCATCTCTGTCATAACTTTTAGTAGATTTTGATAACACCTCACCAATAAATACTGGATTAATCAAAGTGTCGCGTCTGCCTTCTTGATATTCCAAAGGAGTTTTCACAACCATCACATCAGGATAAGTGTGAATTCGCCTGTTAGGAATCCATAGACGTTGGTCAGTGACAAAGGCTCGATAAGGCTGACGCTTTAAAGCAAAATTAAGCGCACCGCTTAGATTCAAAGCTATTTGATTGTGATTCGGCGTTCCACCTGTCATAGGGATAATTTGACCATCAATGTATTCATGACGTTCCTCAGAATTAACTTCTAATTCTAGGTATTCTTCAGGTGAATAATATTGTTGTGTCTGGGCAATAGTCATAGGATTTCACCTAACCTAATACTTCTACTTCTTCAGCAGCATTAATTTGGTCAAGAATTCCCCAAAGTTCTTGTAACATCGGTTCTAAACCAATGCGAGTAACTGCTGAAATTAAGAAAACTGGAGCATAAGAACGATGATTTAACTCGGTAGCCAACGCCTCTAAATCTACAGTTTCACGATCTACTGCATCAATTTTATTCAATGCCAAAATTTGCGGACGTTCTGCTAAACCCCGTCCGTAGGCTTTTAATTCTTGCTGAATCGTGAGGAAGTCACCTACCACATCTTCACTCGTTGCATCAATTAAGTGCAGCAGCACTCGTGTACGCTCAATATGGCGCAAAAAGTCGTATCCCAACCCCGCCCCATGTGAAGCACCTTCAATGAGTCCTGGGATATCGGCAAAAACTGTACCATCCCCAGAAGGTTTGCGTACTACACCTAAATTGGGGATAAGGGTAGTGAAGGGATAGTCAGCAATTTTGGGACGTGCGGCTGACAGTGATGAAATTAAAGTAGATTTACCAGCGTTTGGTAAACCAATAATTCCCACCTCAGCCAAAAGTTTCAATTCCAAGCGCAGTACTTTCATTTCCCCTGGAAGTCCGGGGAGGGCGTATTCTGGGGCGCGGTTGCGGTTACTCAAGAAATGCTGATTTCCCAACCCGCCTTTACCACCTTCCGCAGCGCGAAAACTTTGCCCGGGTTCGACTAAATCTTCTAGCAAAGCACCTGTGGAAGCATCATAAATAGCAGTACCGCAAGGAACTTCAACGATCAAATCTTTTCCTGATGCGCCAGTGCAATTATTGGGGCCGCCACGACCACCATTTTCTGCTTTAAAGCGATGATTGTATCTGAAGTCCAGCAAAGTTTGTAGGTTTTCTACAGCCACAAAAATTACCGAACCGCCCCGTCCGCCATTACCGCCAGAGGGGCCGCCAGCTGGCACATATTTCTCGCGTCGGAAGGCGACAATCCCATCGCCACCTTTACCAGCTTCTACTTCAATTACGGCTTGATCGATAAATTGCATAGTTTGTCATTTGTCACTTGTCAATCGTCAAGAGTCAATCGTCAAAAACCTTGGACTCCTGACTTTTGACTCTGGACTATTAACTAAATATATGGCGAAACATCCTCACCACATTCATCTGCCAAGTAGGAGAGAGCGCGAAAACGTAAACCTACCATCTGTTCGTAAAGCGGGTTAATTTTACATAATGGCGGAATATGCACAATTTTACGTCCAAACAGTGTGACATCTCGCTCAAAGGGACACTGTGAAGGAATCATTTTACATAAAAAGCGAGCAACTCTGGGATCTTGAATATCAAGTCCATCCATCCAATCACGCAGGGGAGTGAGTGCATCATGGGGAGGTGCATAGGGCGCAATTGTTAAGGACGGTTGCTCGGATGCTTCTCGCTGTAGAAAACTATCTATTGCAGGATCTACATGTTCTGTGTGTTCTAGGGTGTGGCGCAGGGCTTCGATTAAATCTTTTGGTTGTCCTAGGGCTTGGCACAACTGTTGCAGAACTTCATCTTCACTGGGAGAATATATACCATCTGCGATCGCCACCATCACCGCTGTACGTAAGAAATTTTCTGCGGCTGATGTACCTTTACCCAAAATTGTAGCGAGTTCCTCTGGTGCGATCGCTTCCAGCGAATCAAAGTTGATACTGGGAGCTAATTCATTCTCAGTGATACTAGCAATCAATTGCCTTTCATGAGCGTCAAAGTCACCATCTGCCAAGGCAATAGTCAGCAATCCACGTAACCAGGCGGCAACTTGTTCGCTACTATAAGGGGATTGAACGACACTTTTCATAAATCAAACCTCAAGCTGTCCTCAGTCCATACAGTACATACTAAGCTACGTTAAAGGTAATTAAACTGTTACATAATTAACTTTAAAAGCTGTGAAAATTTGTTGCTTATTAGCCTTTACAAGCAAGTAAAGCGAACGAGTTAGCCGATGAAGTCCATTTTAAAAACTGTTAAGCTTTTTGAGCGCGAATTTTGTCGAAGATAGCACCTTCATCAAAGAATTTTTGCTGAATTTCGTCCCATCCACCTAAATCTTGAGCCTTAACAAGAGTTTTAATTTTGGGAAAATTGCTTGCTGTTTCTTTTGCAATTGTCAAATCAACAGGACGAAATCCTAATTTAGCAAACTCTCGCTGTGCGTCTGGAGTGTAAAGAAATTTGATAAATGCCTCTGCAATCGCACGCGTCCCGTGTTTATCAGCATTTTTATCGACAACAGCCACAGGATTGTCGATGGAAATATTTACATCAGGGACAATATAGGAAACTTTTTCACCATATTTTTTTGCCAATAAAATCATTTCATTTTCATAGTTGAGTAACACATCACCCTGACCTTCGTTGAAGAATAGTTCGCTGGCACTGCGAGCAGTTTTAGGTAATAAAGGTAGATTGTTATAAACTTTAGAAATCAAGTTTATTGCTTGATTCTCATTACCACCAGTTTTTGTGACAGCCGCCCAAAGACTCAGGAAGTTCCAGCGCGCACCACCAGAAGTTCTGGGATCTGCTGTCACCACCTTCACACCATCTTTTGCCAAATCTGCCCAAGTTTTGATATTTTTTGGATTGCCAGGACGAGTGGCGATCGCGTCTACAGATTGGGTAACAATTGCATTATTAGGTGCTTCCTTCTCCCAACCTGGTTGAATAAAACCAGCTTTCACAAGTTTATGAATATCAGGCGCAAGTGACAGGTGTACTACATCAGCTTCTTTACCATCAATCACCGCTAGAGTCTGAGAACCCGATCCATCGTAACTCTGATTGAAAGTGATGTTTTGGTTATGTTCTTTTTTCCACTTTTCTTTAAACTTAGGAATAATTTGCTCGTATGCAGCGCTAGTAACTGAGTAAGAAACAAATGTGAGGGTGACATCACTCTGCGCAGCTGCACTGGTATTAACTGTATTATCAACTTTAGCTCCAGAGCAGGCAGCTAGCACTACACTCAAGCTCACTCCAACTAAAAATAGAGACACCATGCTCCACACAGAATACTTGCACCACTTTTGAACGGGGTACAAAGTTGGAATTAACTTGATGAAACGGTTCTTAATTTTAAAATTGTTTTGCCACGGATTCATTAATTTTCTTGCCTTCAAACTGCGTTAAGTTGATCGATTTACAGTATTTTAAGAGCATTATAAAGCCGTAGCTAAATACACATAAATTTCGTTAATCTAACTTTAAGTTATTTTGTCAAAAAACTTATTAATCAAGCTGTAGGAGCAGAAAAATCGCTACTGCACAGCTTTTTAGAGATATTCCCAAGATATTGATAATTTTTCTACTTAAACGGCTACCAGCTTAGGAAGTATTCGCAGTTGGTTAGCTTGGAAAAGCAGATTTAATCAAGCTAAATTGGAAAAATGCTGCCATAATTGCAACAAATGTTACAGTTTTGATAGACTAACTATTGAGAATATATCTCATATAGCTAGCTGTGGCTGAAGAGCAGTTATCTACAACTGGATAGACAAGTACCTCAAGCAGCAACTTAGCCGTGCTTTTGAGATTGCTAGAAGACTTAGTATGCAATTAGAGGGTAATTCTATCTTCTGATTAATTACATGGCATGAGAGTGAAACTAGCTCCACATCTTTAAGGAATATTAATAATGTTTTATTTTGGTATTGAACATGAAGTTGCTTTCCTGAATTCAGAAGGAAATATTGCTGATTTCTCTCTAACTAAGTTTGCCGATTTCCATCAAATTGTCGAACGATTACCCACATACCCCGATGATTATGCTCAATTACGCGTAGGCGATGCTGGTATTAAGAAAAAAAGGTGGTATATTGAGGGATTTGAAAGATTTGCTGACTCTGATAAGGTAATAGATTGTTTACCTAAAGGTATTGAAATTAGAACAACTATACATTCTAGTATTCAAGGTGCGATTAATGAATTATCAGAAAGTTTTAGGTTATTGAGTGAGGTTGCTGCTAATTACGGTTTTTTACCAATCTTGACTAGTTTTCATCCTTACAAAACAGTTTTTGAGCCAGAACCACCATTAAATGAATATGAAATCAAATATTTACAAGCTTATCCTGACGAACATACTGCTAATATTTACATGGTGACATACGGGCCAGATTTAAATTTATCTGTAGCAGACTTGTCGGTAGAAAAACTCATCGATATTGGCAGAAAGTTGACTTATTACAGTCCTTTTATAGTTCCTTTTAGTTATAGTTCGCCTTTTTATAATGGCAGTTTGTGGGACGGACTCTCGGTACGAACATTTGTCCGCACCGGAAAAAGACCAGCAACACTAGTTTTTGTCGAAAAAGAAGAACAATTAATTTCCAGCGTTCCTTCTTTGACGAAAGTAGCGCGTATACCCGCAGAAGTAGGGCGGATAGAATTTAAAGCCTTTGATAGTTGTGATGATTTTTCGCTGTATG
Organism: Calothrix sp. NIES-2098; assembly: GCF_963875125.1. Classification (NCBI taxonomy): domain Bacteria; kingdom Bacillati; phylum Cyanobacteriota; class Cyanophyceae; order Nostocales; family Calotrichaceae; genus Calothrix; species Calothrix sp. NIES-2098. The sequence continues at coordinate 3,214,532 of NZ_CAWNKJ010000001.1, read as the reverse complement.
CGGCTTTTTTAGCTTTGTTAAAAGGTTTAGTATTAGACGAAACTTTGCTAGGTAGAGCCACTATTCCAGACGCAGAGTTACACCAAATTTCAGCGCAAGTAGGATTTGATAACGAAGATATTTTTGTAAATGCTACCAAGATTTTAAATGCATCTGAGGTTGCTCTTAAAGATGACCCAGATAAAGAGTTATTAATGCCATTGAAAGTTATTTTAAATCAGAGAGAAACCAAAGCTCAAGAACTTATAAAAAAATATCAGCGATCTGGTTCTATAGAAGAAGTGCTGAGACAAACTTACTCAAAGTTTAAGTAATTTTAGTGGAATAACTTATCATCAAATACTGTAGTGTACGGGTTCGCCTAACACAACCTACAAAATTTGTATGATATTCAGTATTAATCAAGAAAAATTATTAGATTGGTTTGCAGCTAATCAAAAGTGCCTAGAAGATGCTTATATCGCAGAGGTCGAACCTTGGAAACAATCTGGCTTTTCGGGGCCACAGAAGCGATGGGAAGTTTGTAGAAAGCCAATTGCTGAGTGCATTGATTCTTCCGGAGCATTTTTAGATATTGGCTGTGCTAATGGTTATTTACTTGAGTGCTTAATACATTGGACTGCTGCTAGAGATATACAAATTCAACCTTATGGTTTGGATATTTCCTCAAAACTCGTTGATTTAGCAAAAAAAAGACTCCCAAAATTGGCTAATCATATTTTTATTGGTAATGCTTGGACATTCATACCACCAATAAAATGTGATTTTGTTAGAGTTGAGTTGGTTTACGTTCCAGACAATCTCAGAGAGCATTTTGTTAGACGAATGCTAGATTTGTTCGTCAAACCTGGAGGTAAATTATTGGTGGCTGATTATCGTTCAAGCAAAGATAATCAGCCAAAGCTTTGGATTGATGAAATTTTGTCAGGATGGGGGTTTAAGCTAGAGGATTGCAAATCAGCCTGCTATGATGGTAAGGAATTAAAAAGAATCGCAGTTATCAAAGATCTCGGCTATTAATTGGGTTACAAACTTGTCATTACCTGAGTCAGTTCTTGAGATAAATTAGTGGTATTTTCTGGGCACTTACTAAATAAAACTCCGGCTAAGAAGTAATATTCACCAGAATAAAACGCCATTTTCTGTTTCCGTAACTCTTCGATATGCTTTTTAACTTTTGGCTCGGAGCTATAGTAACCAAATTTCAAAGGTAAAACTACGAAATTGTTTACTGTATATCCATAATCGTGTGCTTGCTCAATTGTACTTTTGGGGTTGGAAAAGCTAGAAATCAAAAGTAGCACATTTTCATATCCTAAAGATAAGAGATTGTTAGTAACTGTGGCTCCATCTATACCGCCAAAGAGTAATGGCATATAAATATCGGGATCTGGTGCAGGGAGATAGGGAGGATTAGCAACAAGATACTTAGCTTGAGGTTTAGAAGAGTTAAATAAACATGAGTTATTGATAATATATTTGTTGGTCAGATTATACTCATCAATTGTTAAATTTGCGGCTTTCCAAGCTGAGGTATTTAATTCAAATCCATGTATTACTCCATCAAATTTGTTCCTCAGCAATGAGTTGATTACAGGACTACCATCACCCGAACCAAACTCAACAACTGACTCAGATGTTTCACAATTTCTCAGAACTAAGTTTTCTAAACAATTGGAGTAAAAATTAGATTCTTCTGGGCAAAAAAATATGTCTTTCATGTGACCTCTACTCAAGTTTAATGTATAATAAGTTTTGGAGAAAATCAGTTCAATTGCATTCAAGCAAGAGAAACTGTTTCTTTAGCGAACGCACTGCCACTAAAGAAATTGTTTCCTGAGAAAAATAGGTAATTATTGAGTTAAAAATATCAGCGCCGAAGCTGCTATTTTTCAGTTTTACCGATTGTTTGTGGGTGAGGTAGCTTGTTCGGCTTCACGTATCGCTCGCACAACAGCTTGCGCCGCGCGATCGCCCATTAGTTTTTCTTGGTCATAGCCAAGTACCAGTTCCCACGCATCATTGGGATACTTTTCTGCTAAAGGTAAAGCCACATCTTCCAACATCCAACGACCGTGGCGTTCATCTTCGCGAATGTGCAGTTCCCAATAACCCATCGCCGCTTCTGACAACCCTAGTCTTTGCGCCGCTGCTAAATAATTTCTGTAAGCCGCCGGGCCCGCTACTTCAAAATAAGTCAATGCACCACTGTAGCGCAGGAAATAGCGCTTACGCTCTGTCGTTAAGAAATTATGGTTATCACAAGCGAGAACTTCCCAAGGTACTAAATCAAAGTATCCCTCTGGTTCGGTGTTCATCCCAAACTCAGCTAACATTTGGGCAAAAAATGTCGAGTGCTTGCGAGATAAACGACCGTTGCCGTATTCCTCCAAAAATACTCGCACTAGCGTACATTGCACTTCATTTGCCGCACCGCCCAAAATGGAAGTCATACGACTACCTTCTACTAAGCCATCAAACGAACCAATGGCTAATAAGTGGCGGTAGCCAACTTCAGTCATTTCCTCTCGGAGATAACGACTAGTTGGGGATAAAGGTGGATCGACATCTGCATCCGCACGTTCGATGAGCGCTTGTTTGACATCGAGTTTTTGCAGTGCTGACACATCGATTTGTGCTAGTTCCCAAGCTTGCCAAGCGGCTTCGATTTGGTTGCGACATGAAGCCAAGTAAAGCGATCGCTCATTATCATAGTGGCGCAGATCGTCATACCAAAACAACTTCAGCCGATTAATCCGGTAGAGTATTCTTTGCAGAAATCGGTGAGCCTGGTCATCTCCATTACCATTTTTATAAGCTGCGTTAATTGCTGTCGAGAGCGTCTGCTCAAATTCCCAAACTTTACTAGCTTGTTTTTCTAATTGATTATCTAAATTCTCCGTAGCTAGCAGTTCTAAAAATTGCTGCTCGGCATCGTCATACTTGGTAGCTGTTATTGCCGCTATTTGCGTACTATGTTCCCTCCCCTTGAGATTGGGGAATATAACTAGATTGTTTCCCATGAATATTAGATAGCTTTGCCAAGATGTGAAAAATAATTCACCGATAATGTCTAGATTTCCATACTTATAGCCTTTTGCTCATCTTTCCTGGGTTATAAAGAAATATGAAGCGTTGATGAACCGAAAGCTAATTCTATGATTTAGCTCAGTCCTGAGATCTGGCAATTTTTTGTCTAAAGGGCATGAAAAATCCAGTTGCTAGCATCACAGTTGGAATTTTTTCACCAAAATTGGCTTTCTTTCTAGAGTGACGACCCTCATTGTCCACTGTCTTAAGGCAGAGTAGGACAGCGAATAGGCAGTATTTTCGCTGCTATTGCCTATTCCTGTTGATGTTTTTAATTTGGCGGAGTTGTGGGTGTGGGATTCACTGGTAGACTAGGCGGAATTTGTTCAATTGGGATCAACGCTTCGATTACAGCTTTAACAATTGGTGCGGCGACGGTAGAACCATAAGCGTTTTCGCCTTTTGGCTCGTCCACTAATGCCAAAACCACATAGCGGGGAGATTCTACAGGCAAAATCCCTACAAAACTGGTGATTCTAGCGCCAGCTATGTAGCCACCAGAAGCACTAGCTTTCTGCGCTGTGCCTGTTTTACCACCTATGCGGTATCCGGGAATTTGTGCCACCTTGCCAGTACCTTCAGCAACCACAGTTTCCATCATTTCTACTACTCGTTGAGTTGTAGTAGGAGAGAAAATTTGGCGTGGTATGGGGCGAGTTGGTGAATAATGCATCTGTCCCTTGCTATCAATTAATCCGCGGACAACATGAGGTGTTACCAATTTACCGCCATTCGCTAAAGCTCCATGCATCTGTACTAGCTGTAAGGGCGTTAAGGAAAAGCCTTGACCAAAAGAGGTAGTAGCAGGTTCAATTGGCGAGGAAATAAATTCTTCTTGACTTTTGAGGCGACTGCCGACTTCAAAGGGTAAATCTGTATCAACAGTTTGCCCTAGCCCCAAGCGTTCCAGCCAGTTGTAGTAAATATTGGGCTGCAATCGTTGGATAATTTGCACCATGCCAATATTGCTGGAATGTTGCAAAATTTGGGCGATATCGATCTGTCCGTAACTTTTATTTTCAGCATTTTTAATGATGCGATCGGCTACTTTAATTGAACCAGGATCGTTAAATAAATCATTTGGTTTAATTACACCATTTTCCAGAGCGATCGCCACATTTAACGGCTTAAATGTCGATCCCGGTTCGTATAGATCTGCTACCGTCCAGTTTTTAAACAGTTCGATTTTAGCTTTAGAGTATTGATTTGGATCGTAGGTTGGTTGGGAAACTAAAGCCAGCAAAGAACCATCCGATGCATCCATGACAATTACTGCCCCTCGTTTTGCACCAAACTTTTCCATCTGTTGTTTGAGCGCAGAACGAGCTGCCCGTTGCAAGCGGCTATCGATAGTTAGTTGTAGTTGTAAATCATCAAAATGCAAAAATCCTTCGGGTGCGCGATCTGGCATTAATGCACCATTACCCGATCGACTTAGGCGCACAGTTTGTACCGAACGCTCTAATAACTTTTCTTGACTATATTCCACACCTGCCTGACCGCGACGGTCAAGATTCACGTAGCCCACCACATCAGCAGCTAAATCGTCTTGCGGGTAAAAACGCGAGTATTTTTGAATAAATTCAAATCCATTTAAATGTAAAGCAATGAAGCGATCGGCAATTTCTTCTGGTAATGCTGGAGCAAGTGTAATTCCACTTTTTTTACTTTCAAATATTTTGACTAACTCAGCAGTATCTTTGTTTAGTAGTGGAGACAGAAGCTTGGCTATTTCTTCATTAGATTTATCAAACAACTTCGGGTGAGCGAAGACAGTATACACGGGACGGTCGATCGCCAACAAATTGTTGCCGCGATCGATAACTGGGCGACGAGGCATAAAAGGCCTTAAATTCACCATTTGCTGATTCCGGGCCTTCTCTGTTAACTTTACTCCCTGCACAATTTGTAATTTATACAAATTGATCGCTAATCCCAGCCCAGCAGCAATTAATACACCCCAGGCGATGAACAGCCGAGTTCTAGTATTAGTTACGTAGTCTTGGGTTTTAGAGATCGGCTTCTCTCTTCTGCGTTTTGTAAAATCTGAATGCCGAAAGTTTTTGAATTTACTTCTACTTGGTGACTTACGCATTGGGTTTGTCCATTGTTCTTAGTCAAGAGGAGCCAGTGCCGTGGTGTTAGCGTAGCGGTAGCGACGTAGGAGCGTCGGCAGTCTGGTCTTGGGGGTTCCCCCCATGAGGAACTGCCGAAAGGGTTTCCCGACTTGAGGAGCCACTGCGTTGCGGAGGAAACTGCGTTGGGCGGCTCTGCCGACTTAAAGCAAGTGTCCGTTGAGGTTTCCTCCGTTGTAGCAAGTGGCGTGCAACTGGCGTTCAAGAGTCAAGAGTCAAGAGTCAAGTCAATTTTTGAATTTTGAATTTTTTGTATCCCTTCCTCAATTCCCTAGTTCCATGACATAAGCACAAAGGACAAATGACTCTTGACTGTTAAATTTAATATCCCAACGGTGAAGTAGTTTGCTGGGGCGGTTCGGAATCTGGCGTTGTCTTAGGTGGTGTGGAATTAGGGCTGTAAGAGGCGGGCGGCAAAAAAATTGTGCGATCCGGAGTTGGTAATACCAATCCCGCTGTTGGTTGTTCTGCTTCTTCAGCCATTTTGTTGGTTAGTGTGGCATTAGTTGTCGTTAACTGTCGCTCATGACGTTGCAAACTTTGCAGTCTGCGGTATCCTTGGCTCCAAATTTCTTGAGAATATACTGTCCAACCATAGACGACTAGGGTTGCTGTTACTAACAAAAATGTCACAACAGAAGAATAACGATGGAAAGTATAAAACCGCAACAACCACACAGGTAAATTTCCAGAACTCTTTATGCCAGGAAGATTAAGAAAGCCCAACCTCGGACTGTTAAGCATCGTACTTGACTGTCCTTTGAAATTGGCAGCTTTTTGTTTGCCCAACTGCACTGTTGGAGACATTGATAAATTTTTCGATGCTAGCCGTTTTCTTGTGGAGGGTACTGGTGTAGATTCAGCAGCAACTGTAGACGCTCTGGGGGCGGCTGACTGTCGATGTGTGGAGCGTCTCTTTCCTAAAGATAGGGGAGAATTTCGCTGGAACCAATTACTCGTTGCAGAAACAGCTGATTTGCGAACAGCAGCCATAACTTTTTGTTTAGATGGGAAAAACTAGATTTTAGATTGGGTGTCTGTTTTTGCAAAGGTTGAAATCGCCTTTTATGCAATCAGCACAAATAATACCCTAAACTCTTTTCAGCGTTCTGATAGGTAGCTGCACCAAGGTATGCATCACTTGGATATTCCAATACTCGCTGATTGCGAACTGCACTTGGACAGCTTGACCCTTTGGGCATCGTCTATAAAGTATGGCAATGCTTAACAGCAAGCGGCAAGTGTCAGCGACAACATCACAATTTTTGGTATGATAACTTGCTTTGCTGCCAAATTGACAAAAGAACAACACTGACTGTGCGGCTTTGTGACAACTGGATGCGATCGCTGGTCATAAAACTTATGCACAACTACACAACTGCGTTAAATACCTCCCTTTGGAAGGATGCTGTTGGCGAACAATAGATTTTAACTTTCAATAGAAGACTGGGTTAGTAAAAACACTAATTTAATGGCTACCCACTTCTTTGCAAGCTCTATTTCAGACACTTAAGTAGGTGATGGTTTTTATTCTTGAAGAATAGGCTATATACAACGGAAGTAGTCAGATGAGTTTAAAGAAACTTATGTTTAGCGATGAAGTTAGATACTTAGTTAGTAAAAAAATAATTATGGGAGCAGCTTTCCCACGCTACTTTGAAAAAAACTTTTACATTGGGTTTAATATATCTCTCTCAAAGTATTTAAAAAAAAAGCAACAAATAAGGTATCTTATTCATCAGGCGAAAATTTGTTATTGCCCCAATTTGGTGAAAGAGGAGTTATGAAAACAAAAATCTTAGGTTTGGCCCTCCTGTTAAGTCTGGCTGGATTTCTCGGTGCTTGCGAAGGTGGTGGCGACACTGGTGGTACTGGCACTTCAACCAGCAGCCCAGCAGCTACAGGGGAACCAACTGATACAGGAACTACTAAATCCCCTAGCCCAACAGCTACAGGTGCTGCAACTCCTACCACTACAGGTGCTGCAACTCCTAAAGCTACTACTGCTGCTACTTCCACTCCTAAAGCTACTACAGGTGCTACTGCAAGTCCTTCCCCCACAAAGACACCTTAGTAAAGGTAGGCTAGTAACAGCAGTCCTCGCAATCTCTCTTTAGTAGATTTGGTGGGGATTAAAATCGGAAAACCTGGTGTTGCAGAATGCAAACTTGAAGGTTCTCACCTATCTATGAAGTAAGTCAACAACATGGAGGACACTGGTGAAGACGGTTAGTACTGTCACCACGTGTCCTTATACTGCGATCGCATCAAGATCCATAAACAAAAAATTTTATTTGCTTGTAGCTCTTTTGTTCGGTGGTTTGCGATTTATGCCACCCTACGTGAGTTGAAGATTTTAATTGATAACTTTGCACCCGATATTCCTAGTACCGCTGCCTCGGAAGTTAAAAGTATTAAGTTCTAGGATGTTATAGGCAAAGCAGCTTAACCTCAATCTTTCGCACTGCCTGGAAGTTGAGATACGGTAGATTTATGTTAGCTGGTAGCAATAGTGAAGCTCCGTGTTGCTTTGTTTGCCTGAGCATATCGAATGCGATCGCAAATTTTTTACTAGGCATGGGAAGTATTTTTGCCGGGAATGAGCATTAGCAATAAATACCTCAAATGCATATTAACTCAGCTTTTCTTGCTGAAGCTTTCCCTATAATTTGCGATAAATTTATTAGAAATTTCTATCAATATTATTGTTCAATGGTCTTAGCTTATGCTATAAGCAAATTAAATATTACACCCTGATTTTAAACTCCAAAAAATAACGAAATTAGTCCGCCTATTAAATGAATAGGGTCGAAAATGCTTGGGTAGGTTGGAGAGAGAACAAACCTCAGCCAGATAAAATCCAGTTGATGACGATCTGGACTCAAAACTGCAAAGGGTAGCGATGAAGCGGATTATATTTTTTGTTTTGAGCATGAGCATAAGCATTTTAGTCGGGTTGAGTAACCATCTGGGGACAGCAGTTATGGCACTACCGCCACCAGAGGATCTGCCCGAAGAAATCTCACGAACAGAGATAATTATAGAAGCGCGATCGCCAATTGACGGTAAACCCTTAACAGCCGCCCAATACGCAGAATTGCAAGAGCGACTACAAGTTATTCCACCACGTCAATTAGATCCCAAAATTAGAGACCAGATTTTTTTACTGAGAATACGTAAGGCTTTACTTCAGATTTTCCCCTTTCTAGGAATTTAAGAAATTAGTCATTTGTCATTTCTCCCTAGTCTCCCTCCCCACACCTCCACTCTTTCCGACATCAGGTAATAGTTCGTCATTTCTGAGGTAGGATAACGGTGGCGACAAAATTGCAAATAAATGTAAAGAATATATATAAATTACAAAAGTAGTTTAACAATCACTTTATTTCACGTAGGTAGCTTTAATGTCCATGACCACGATCGCCCCTGAACAGGTTAACAGCATCGTTTGGAATCAGCATCAAGATCCTTTTGAAGTACTGGGTTCTCATCTCATAGAACAGAATGGCAAAAATGTCTGGGCTGTGCGAGCCTACCTACCAAAAGCCAGTGCTGCGTGGGTAGTGATTCCTCAAGAACGTAAAGAATATCCGATGCAAACAGTGCATCATCCTAACTTTTTTGAATGCACGATTGAAACAGCAGAACTGGCAAATTACCAGTTAAGGATTAAAGAAGGAGAGCACGAGCGTGTTACTTACGATCCTTACGCCTTCCGTTCTCCACGTTTGACAGACTTTGACTTGCATTTGTTTGGTGAAGGAAACCACCACCGGATTTACGAAAAACTGGGAGCGCACCTGACAGAAGTAGATGGCGTTAAAGGCGTTTACTTTGCTGTTTGGGCACCCAATGCGCGTAACGTTTCTGTGTTGGGAGATTTCAATAACTGGGATGGACGCCAACATCAGATGCGTAAAGGCCCCACCGGCGTTTGGGAATTGTTTATCCCAGAATTAGGAGTGGGAGAGCATTACAAATATGAAATCAAAAATTTTGAAGGCCATATTTACGAAAAATCCGATCCCTACGGATTCCAACAAGAACCTCGCCCGAAAACAGCATCAATTGTTACAGATTTAGATGCATATAATTGGAGCGATCAAGACTGGTTAGAAAAACGGCGACACACCGATCCCCTGACTCAGCCAGTTTCAGTCTATGAAGTGCATTTAGGCTCTTGGTTACACGCTTCTAGCGCAGAACCACCTACACTTCCCAATGGGGAAACCGAACCTGTAGTTATTGTTTCCGAACTGAAACCTGGCGCACGCTTCCTCACTTATCGGGAATTGGCAGATAGACTGATTCCTTACGTCAAAGACCTGGGTTACACTCACGTAGAACTGTTACCAATTGCAGAACATCCCTTTGATGGATCTTGGGGTTATCAAGTAACTGGTTACTATGCTCCTACCTCTCGTTTTGGTAGCGCCCAAGATTTCATGTATTTTGTTGACCAATGTCACAAAAATGGCATTGGCGTGATTGTCGATTGGGTTCCCGGTCACTTCCCTAAAGATGGTCATGGTTTAGCCTTCTTCGATGGTAGCCACCTGTACGAACACGCAGATTCCCGCAAAGGCGAACACAAAGAATGGGGAACTCTGGTATTCAACTATGCGCGCCACGAAGTTCGTAACTTCCTAGCTGCAAATGCGCTGTTTTGGTTTGACAAGTACCACATTGACGGCATTCGCGTCGATGCTGTGGCTTCGATGCTTTACCTGGACTATTGCCGCAAACCAGGAGAATGGCTACCTAACCAGTACGGCGGCAGAGAAAACCTGGAAGCAGCAGATTTTCTGCGTCAGGTAAATTATCTAATTTTCAGCTATTTTCCTGGGGCGCTTTCCATCGCTGAAGAATCTACCTCTTGGCCGATGGTATCTTGGCCTACTTACACTGGTGGTTTGGGCTTCAACTTAAAGTGGAATATGGGCTGGATGCACGATATGCTGGACTATTTCAGCATGGACCCGTGGTTCCGTCAGTTCCACCAAAACAACGTCACTTTTAGTATGTGGTACAACCACAGCGAAAACTTTATGCTGGCTCTGTCCCATGACGAAGTGGTGCATGGTAAGAGCAATATGATTGGCAAAATGCCGGGGGACACATGGCAGAAGTTTGCCAATGTGCGTTGTTTGTTTAGCTATATGTTCGCTCACCCAGGCAAGAAAACCATGTTTATGAGCATGGAATTTGGGCAGTGGAGTGAGTGGAATGTCTGGAGCGATTTAGAGTGGCACTTACTACAATACGAGCCGCATCAACAGTTAAAACAGTTTTTTCACGAGCTGAACCACCTCTATCGCTCCGAACCAGCTTTGTACACCCAAGATTTTGCTGAACCGGGGTTTGAGTGGATTGACTGTAGCGACAACCGTCATAGTGTAGTTTCCTTTATTCGCCGCGATAAAGATTCGGAGAATTTTGTAGTTGTGGTTTGTAACTTCACACCTCAACCTCATTCCCATTACCGCATAGGAGTACCAGAAAAAGGTTTTTATACCGAGTTGTTTAATAGTGATTCCCGTCAGTATGGCGGTAGTAACATGGGTAACTTAGGCGGTAAGTGGACTGATGATTGGTCTTTGCACAATCGTCCTTATTCGCTGGATTTATGTCTACCACCTTTGGGAGTTTTAATTCTCAAGTTAGATAAGCAAAAGACAGCAGAAGCACTGCAATCTTAAGTTAAGAGGGTGGGAAAAACATACCCACCCTTTCAATTTGGATGGGAATGTATAGCGTTGAAGCGATAAGCGATCGCATTATTTTTTTAATTTATATATTACTAATTGACGAGTCCGATCCTCACAAAAGAAGCTAATATTAATAGTTTGTTACTACTGTTGCTAACTAAAAATATACCCTGAGCATGATGGCAATTAGCTATGTAAAACTTGAATGTATATAGGATCGCAAATAGTAGTTCAAAATCTTGCCGATTGGCTCGCCGATCAATTATTCCTGAACAGAATAAACAAGCAAATTCATGTGTTGAATCAATCCAAATACTCAAAATTTAAATCGGCTGACTTTTGACTGCTGATGTTAATTGCAAACCTTGCCTATTTAGGAGAATCACCATGATAAGTACGCTAAATTTGGTGCAGCTAAATAAAAGCTTGAACGAATTTGAATACCCCATCAGTAAGAAAGACTTGATTAAGAATGCAGAAGAAAAAGGTGTTGATGAGAAAATACTTCGAGTTTTGAAGAAAATACCTTATAGAGACTATGAAACCCTCACAGATGTAAGCGAAGCTATCGAAAGATTGAAATAGCGAAGAACTTTCTTGAGTGCGATCGCAAGAGATTATACAATCTCAAGAATATGTACGTCGCGATCGTAGCTATTATTTCCTGTATAAGTGTCAATCCATAAGCCGCCGTAAACAATAGTTTGCCGATTAAACTGTACGGTGGAATGACCAAATCTCGGAGCAGGAAATTTTCCTTCTACTAGTGGAACCATTGCAGTATAAGTTCCACTAGTAGCTTCTTCTACAGAAGGCATATTTAGTAAAATTACATCGCTAATCGTCACATGGCTAACACCATTACCTGGAGCCATCCCTGCAAATAACACTAGGTTATCTCCAAATTCTCCATAGCCATGAACGGTTCGATAGGGAATTCCATCTCCCTCATCATATTCTTCATCTTCCTCTTCTTCCTCATCGCTATTAGGCAATAAAATTTTATATTTATAGTTATCTATTCCTACAAATTTTGCTTTTTGCCACTGCAATGGCAATAAATTTTCGGAATCCAAATCGCCTAGTTCTAAAGTTAGAATATCTGGGCAGAATCCGCCGTAAGCAGCATCGCCCAAAAACTTAACTAATGTATTACCACGAACTTTTAATCCAGCTAACGCAGCACTAGAACATTTATCAACTTGGATATTTATCCAGCACATTTTTGTGATATCGAGTAGATGAAGGTCGTCTAGTGCTGTATACATATCAAAAGAGCCGCCATCAATGAATATTTTATCTTTAAATAAGGCTGCACTATGGTGACAACGAGCTGCGGGTGGCGTTCCCTTTGGAGTAACTTGCGACCATTCCCAAGTTTGAAGATTGAGGATATGAACATCAACATCGCTAAAAATATATCCGCCATCTTTTGCTTGTTGATATCCTCCCCAGACGAGCATTTTATCTCCAGCTAAAACAGCAGTATGAAAGCTTCTGCTTGTGGGAATATCTCCCCATACTTGCGGTTGCATCCAAGTCCAATTTTCTAGGTCTAGTAAGTAAACATCGTTGAGAGTTTTCCCAGTTTCGTTATGTTCTCCACCAAAAATTATTTTGGAGTTTTGATACAAAATTGCCGAATGTCCGTATCTAGGCTGAGGAGAGTTTCCCTGAGTTGGGCGAGTTTTCCAGATAAAGTGAAAGGGTGACGATTGCATTTGTTTGAATAAATTACTTAAGTAAGTCGGTGAGAAACAACCAAGCTATGTAACGAAAAGTAAAATCTCTGTTCGTAGTTGCGCTTTAGCGCTAAAGCGCAACTACGAGCCAGCACCGACTTGCTTAATTCATGACATAAAAGCAAAGAATTTCTGTGACTTTGCCATTTTTAACAGTAAACATAAACCCTGCGGGGCTGGGTTCTTCAACTCCATAATGTAAATTGGTCACTTTCCCATCTTGGGATGGTTCAACTTTTCCGTAGGTGCTAAATACTTTTGATTGTCTATCTCCTACTTTGATACCATTGATGGTGGAATATTTAGAACTGTTGGCTTTTATTTGATAAACAGTAAAGCTTCCTGGTTTAGCACCTTCATCTAAATCAACGGTAATGCCTGCATATTTAAGAGTGCGAACTTTACCAATCGCAGGGATAAAACTATTTTCAACTTTTATCGGTTTACCTAAAATTTTTCTGACTTGGGCTTCTGTCGTCGACAGTTTAATACCACCAAGTCCTAGTTCGTCAATAGTGATTTTTCTGGCTTGTTTAATATTCTGAGAAATTTGATAATTCGTAGTGGTTTTAGCAATTACTAGATTATGGTTGTAAATAGTTAAGGGGATAACAAAAGTAGCGATCGCAAAAGAAATTGCTCTGAACATAATTTAAGGTGTAGGGTGTTAAACTGAGATACTTGTTTCAGTTTTAACACCCCTTCCACTTGAGATTACACCCAAATATCAGAGGTGCAATCACCGCCAGGATAGCGCATCTCATGGGCGCGAGCTGGCCCGGCTGGTTCTTTACCAAAGTCAACGTAGAAATCTTCGTTGATTTTCAATCCGCCGTTTTCTGTATCGCAGTCAATCTGCAATAAATATGAGCCACTCTGAGAAAAGTCTGGATAAAATTGATTATCCCAACTGCTGAATAAAGAATTAGTAACGTAAAGCCGCTTACCATCAAGGCTCAACTGTAGCATTTGGGGGCCGCCAGCTAATTTATGCCCTTGAACTTCTCCGCTTTTACCTAACAAACCACCACACCAAACCTGCCCGGTGAGTTTGGGGTGGGAAGGATCGCTGATATCATATTGGCGAATATCTCCATGCAGCCAGTTGGAGAAGTAAACATAGCGATCGTCCATTGATAACAAGATATCAGTGATCAGGGATGGCACAGGTATCGGCCAGCCTGCTACTTCCACCGATGGAATATCAATTACTTTCTCGACTTGCCAATGGCCGTTAGGTTTGTGCCAATGCCAAACATTACTACTAAGTGCGGCGGCGACAAATCCATGAGTGCTATCGGGATTATGGTGAAAGCGCACTTCTAAAGGAATTAAGCCTTCTTGTCCTAAATCAAAGCTTTGGATAATGTCGCGTTTTGACCAATCCCAGAAATGTATGTGCTGACCGTAGTTACCAGCGCTGACATCCTTGAGGTCAAAACCAGGATAAAAGGTTTTAGGTGCGCCCCACTCGCTGCTTACCATGACGTTATGACGCGGCTGATACCAGAAGTCATAGTTAAACCTCATGCTATCGGCTTTGTGTTCCCAACGTCCTGCAATGTCAAAATTCTCGTCTAGTAATAAAAAGCCGCCAGGGCCATTTCCTTCGCTGTCACCCAGCATAGAAATCATTACGTGACCATCTGCTAGGCAATGGACTGTATGGGGAGCTGTTAAGTTAGTTTTTTGTTTAATTTCTTCAGGTTCAATAACTTTGTGCAGTTTTGGTGCTTTGGCATCTGCTGTATCAACAATGTAAATCCTGCTAGAACGTAGTCCTGGTATCACGGTGAATCTACGGGATTTACTAGGGTTATCGTGACAAGAACTACAAGCATTCCAGCCAAAATGATGTAACTCATCGCCCGTGTAAGGCATAGATAAGCGATGAATTATTTGAGAATAAGTTGGGGAATTGGGGTCAACATCTATGGTAGCGAGATAATCAGGCGCTTCGATTCCTGTACCAGTATAGAGGGCGATCGCATACAGTAATTTTTCCCGTTCTGCTTGAATCGCTGCTGCTGGAGAAGCATAACCAGGGCCACAACAAGCATGAGTCATAGTTAAATACCTTTAAAAGCTATGTATAATTTCCCGGTTCTGTTTTTGATATAGCAGTTCTCAATCGCCGCCTCCACAAAACATCTCACAACTTAATAAAACTTTTGTATCGTTTTACAACCAAATTTGTAAGCCTAGTTCTTTTAGATACCTCAAGCCGAAAATTATTTGTTGTGTACTTCCCCAAATTTCTAAATCAAACCTCCCGTCTTTTTCGCTATTCATATCCATATCAGCTCTAGCAATGTTCACCGTTAAACCATAGCAACTAACTAATCCGCCAATTATCGGAGAAGAACGGTAATTTTTAGGAATGCAGACTTGAAATTTTGCTCGATTTTTCTGAGTAGTCAAATCGATTATGCGTGCATTGCTTGAGATCTTGTGATTTGGCTGGAATTTTCCATCACAATTGTTGTTGCGACATAATAGTTTTAGCGGTTCTCTAGCTTCTGCGATCGCTATCTGCTCGATATCTATATTTAGCGATCGCAGATAGGCTAGTCCTGCTTCTATCTGTTGAGAATTACCGTGAATCTCTAAATTAAACCAACCATTTTCTTGAGTATCTTTTTCTAACAGACCTGCGGTAATATTAACTGTTAAGCCATAGCGAGAAATTAATTGTGAAATCACAGGTTGGGGATGGTATTGCAGAGGAATGCGAATGCAGATATATTTCACTGTCGAATCTACACTTGTGGATAAAACCATGACTTAATTCCTCAAACTATCAGCATCTGACCTTTTATCCGATCTAACGCAAAGATACCTAGAGCGATCGCCGCGCCACTCTCAAAATTACATAATTGGCAGTGGCATATCTACAATAAACGATAAGTTTATCGTTTTACCGTAGTTGATCGTAATTCAATTCTAGTGTTCAAAAAGCCAATTTTCTGCTATGTTGTGAAATTTTGACACTGAGTTTGGCGTTCGTCGCTAAACCATCTCAGAACGCACGCTACTATAGTTAACTTTTATACTTGCTCAAAATACTATACATGACCATCGCCAGAATTGATAATTCTGCCAACCCAGTTTGCAGTAAAATTAGTCCTTTAGATAGAGGAGGGCAAGTCAGATGACTCGTGTCATCATTGTACGCCACGGTCAAAGCAGCTATAACACTGAAAAGCGCATTCAAGGGCGCACTGACGTGTCAAGATTAACAGAAAAAGGTCGGAACGATGCCACTAAAGTAGGTAAAGCCCTCAGCAATATTTTATTTAACGCTATTTACAGCAGCCCCTTACAGCGAGCGAAACAAACAGCAGAGATTATCTATAGCGATTTGGCAAATGCTACTGCAACATCGGCCGTAGTCCAAACCTCAGATAAACTGCTGGAAATAGACCTGCCTTTGTGGGCAGAAATGTTGAGTGCTGATGTCAAGCAAAAGTTTGCCGAAGACTACCGTATCTGGAAAGAAACCCCCGACAAGCTGCGGATGCTGCTCAATGATGGAGAGGAAAGCAGAGAACATTTTCCGGTTCTAGCTTTGTACGCGCAAGCAAGAGAGTTTTGGCAAGAAATTTTGCCGCATCATCAAGGTGAAACGATTCTTATAGTTGGGCATAACGGTATTAATCGCGCCCTCATTAGCACAGCCCTAGGCATTCCTCCCAGTCGCTACCATTCGATACAACAATCTAACTGTGGTATCACAGTTTTAAATTTTGCTGGAGGTTTGGCAGATCCAGTTCAACTAGAATCTTTGAATCAGACCCAACATACAGGAGAAACTCTGCCAACATTGCGACCAGAACACCAAGGCGTGAGATTGTTGCTGGTACGTCATGGCGAAACAGAATGGAATCGCCAAACTAGATTTCAAGGGCAAATTGACGTTCCCCTCAACGATAATGGTAGAAACCAGGCACAAAAAGCTGGAGAATTTCTCAAAGATGTGGCAATTGACTTTGCTATCAGTAGCTCAATGCTGCGTCCCAAAGAAACAGCCGAGATTATTTTGCAGCACCATCCTAGCGTACAGTTGGAATTGCAAGACGGTTTAAGGGAAATCAGCCACGGACTTTGGGAAGGAAAATTAGAAACAGAAATCGAGCAAGAGTTTCCTGGCGAATTGGAACGCTGGCGACTCACACCAGCCGAAGTACAAATGCCCGAAGGGGAAAATTTACAGCAAGTATGGGAACGTAGTGTTGCAGCTTGGCAATCAATTGTGCAAGCCGCATCGGAAAATCAACTCAAAACTGGATTAGTAGTGGCTCACGACGCTACTAACAAAACCTTGCTATGCCATATTCTCGGTTTATCATCAGAAAATTTCTGGAATTTCCGCCAAGGTAATGGCGCAGTTAGCGTCATTGATTACCCATCCGGCCTTGATGGTTTACCAGTGCTGCAAGCAATGAACATTACAACTCACTTAGGCCAAGGCGTATTGGATAAAACCGCAGCTGGGGCATTGTAGAAGTTAGTGTTAAGCTGTCACTCACAAGAGAAATGACAATAGACAAACAGTTGAAGCACTGATAGATAATAGCTGATTGCTCACATGACAACTGAATTGCTACAACAAGTACGGGTAATTGATCCGGTTTCTGGAACCGACCAACTAGCGGATGTGCTAATTGCTGATGGTGATATTCAAGCAATTGCCGCGCACATTAGCAATATTAGCTCTGAAACTCAAATCAGAGATTGTCGGGGGTTAGTTCTCGGGCCGGGGTTAGTGGATTTGTACAGCCACTCTGGCGAACCAGGGTTTGAAGAGAGGGAAACTCTCTCTTCTCTGTTACAAGCGGCGGCGGCTGGCGGCTTTACCAGAGTGAGCATTTTGCCAAGTACATCTCCCGCGATTGATAACCCGGCGCTTGTGGCACAGTTGCAGAAGATGAGAGAGGGACAGGGGGGACAAGGGAGACAGGGAGGACAAGGGGGAATTTCTTCCTTATCTTTCCCTCTTCCCCATCTGCAAATCTGGGGTGCGATTACCTTGGCTCTGGCGGGAAAGCAGTTAACAGAATTAGCAGATTTAGCTGCGGCGGGAGTTGTGGGATTTACCGATGGCCAGCCGAGAGAAAATTTGGGGCTGGTGAGGCGGGTATTAGAATATCTGCTACCTTTGAAAAAACCAGTGGCTTTTTGGCCTTGTGACCAGCAATTAGCGGCAAATGGGGTGATGCGAGAAGGGTCAGATGCCTTACGTTTGGGATTACCGCCAATACCGGAGAGTGCAGAAACAGCTGCGATCGCATCTCTGTTAGAATTGGTATCTGCCACAGGTAATTCCCACGTGCATATTATGCGGGTTTCTACGGCGCGCAGTGTAGAATTAATTGCATCGGCAAAAGCGGCGGGTTTGCCAATCACCGCCAGTACAACCTGGATGCATCTATTATTAGATACTAAAGCGATTAAAAGCTATAATACTAGCTTGCATTTAGATCCACCCTTAGGCAATCCCAGCGATATGGCGGCGTTACGGCAGGGGGTAAGGACAGGAATCATTGATGCGATCGCCATTGACCATGCACCCTACACCTACGAAGAAAAAGTCCAAGCCTTTGCCGAAGCACCACCGGGAGCCATTGGTTTAGAGTTGGCGTTACCTTTGTTATGGCAACATCTGGTAGAAACTGGGGAATTTACAGCTTTAGAATTATGGCAAGCTTTAAGTAGCCGTCCAGCAGATTGTTTGAGAGATAAAATAAATGCGATCGCACCCAATCAAAAAGCTGAATTAACGTTATTTGACCCGCAGCAAAATTGGAAAGTCGAGAGTAAAAATCTGCATACCCTTTCGAGTAATACACCTTGGTTAGGACAACAATTGCAAGGTCGCGTTGTCCAGATTTGGGCTTAAAAAGTGGGGATTTATCGATGCTGTCCCAAAGATTTAGATTAACTCCAACTCTTTTGTTGTGAATGAGTACTCGTTAATAAACAACCCGATCTGGTTGGTCACAAATGCGATCGTGTTCTCTATGGATGAGTACTCGTTAATAAACAACCCGATCTGGTTGGTCACAAATGCGATCGTGTTCTCTATGGATGAGTACTCGTTAATAAACAACCCGATCTGGTTGGTCACAAATGCGATCGTGTTCTCTATGGATGAGCACTCGTTAATAAACAACCCGATCTGGTTGGTTACAAATGAGTTAACAGCAGTTTCTAGGTCATTAAACCACATATCCTCGTAGGGGCACAGCAGTGCTCATTGGTGTCAACTTAACGTGAAACCCGCTTGGTTGCAAGGTTTCGCCCTCACCCCCAGCCCCTCTCCCACAGGGATAGGGGAGCAAGAGATTTAATTCCCCTTCTCCTGGGGGAGAAGGGGTGAGGGCGAGGGTTTTTGTACAACACGCGCCGTATATAGCTTTTAGCTTAAGTTGACACGTATGAGCACTGCTGTGCCCTCCGAATGATTTATCTGTCGCCAACATTATTTGAATTGATATAACTCCTCGGCTAATTCTTCAAGAGTCACTTGCCAAGGTGAAAAATTATGTCAGTAGAGTGTTTCCAGAATTGCTAACACTTAACCTTAGCAATTTCCGCAGCCTTTGATGGTAAATAGATCTGCACTATGCAGGGTTTAGCAATGCTAAACCCTTACAATAGGTGTGTTTTTATATACATATTTTGTATCTAGTGCCATACCTAAGACCTAAAGTTTGGCATTAGATTTATTGTTTAGAAGGCGCTAAAGCGCAACTACGAACATTTTCTATTGCAACATTTTAGCTGTGTCAGTCCACTACAGTGTGTAACCGATTGTTTCAAATCATAACGTTGATTATATTTCTCATCGATTATATTTCTCATCGATTATCCCAATAACTGCCAATGTGTTATTTGTTGGCTATACCAGCGCTACATCAAAAAATCCATACCACAGCATTTGACAGGAGATATTATGAGCAGCGAAAGCGGATGCCCATTTACGGGCGGAGGCCAGAAACCTCAGGCTCGTCATGTGCCGTCGAACCGAGAATGGTGGCCAAATTATTTGAATCTGAGCATCCTCCACCAGCACTCACCCCAGGCCAATCCTATGGGTGAGGAATTCAACTACGCTGAGGAGTTCAAGAGTCTTGACTTAGCTGCCGTGAGGGCAGATATCTACGAGCTGATGACCACCTCTCAAGACTGGTGGCCAGCCGACTACGGTCATTACGGGCCGCTCTTCATCCGCATGGCTTGGCACAGCGCAGGCACGTATCGGATTGGCGACGGTCGCGGTGGCGCAGGTTCGGGTAGCCAGCGGTTTGAGCCGCTTAACAGTTGGCCAGACAATGCCAACCTCGACAAGGCGCGGATGTTGCTTTGGCCAATCAAGCAGAAATACGGCAAGAAAATCTCCTGGGCTGACCTCATGGTCTTCGCAG
This sequence comes from Calothrix sp. NIES-2098, assembly GCF_963875125.1. NCBI lineage: Bacteria > Bacillati > Cyanobacteriota > Cyanophyceae > Nostocales > Calotrichaceae > Calothrix > Calothrix sp. NIES-2098. The sequence goes on along the minus strand of NZ_CAWNKJ010000001.1, from coordinate 3,194,430 downwards.
GCAACTGTGCGCTTGAGTCAATGGGCTTCAAGACGATCGGCTTTGCTGGCGGGCGCGTGGACGTCTGGCAGCCAGAAGAAGACATCTACTGGGGTTCTGAGAAAACCTGGCTTGGCAATGAGCGTTACGAAGGCGATCGCGTGCTTTTGAATCCTCTCGCTGCCGTTCAGATGGGTCTGATCTACGTGAACCCAGAAGGGCCAGACGGCGAACCAGATCCGGTTGGCTCAGGGCGCGATATTCGCGAGACCTTTGGGCGGATGGCGATGAACGATGCAGAAACGGTTGCGCTAGTTGCCGGCGGACATACCTTTGGCAAATGTCACGGTGCGGGCGAGGCGACGCACGTAGGTCATGAGCCTGGGGGAGCCAGCATTGTGGAGCAGGGTCTCGGCTGGAAGAGCAACTTCAACACGGGTGTTGGCGTCGATGCGATCACCAGCGGTATCGAAGGCGCATGGACTCCCACGCCGACGCAGTGGGACAACAGCTATCTCGAAACTTTGTTTAAATATGACTGGGAGGTGGTGAAGAGTCCTGCGGGTGCGCATCAATGGGCACCGAAAAATGGCGCAGGTGCGGATACGGTGCCCGACGCCCACGATCCATCGAAACGGCACGCTCCCATGATGACCACGGCGGATATGGCGATGAAGCTAGACCCCATCTACGAGCCGATTGCGCGGCATTATTACCAGCACCCGGATGAATTTGCCGATGCGTTTGCCAAGGCGTGGTTCAAGCTGACGCACCGCGACATGGGGCCGCGATCGCGCTATCTCGGCCCGGAGGTTCCATCTGAAGAGTTTTTGTGGCAAGATCCCATCCCCGCCGTTGACCATGAATTGATTGATGAGCAGGACATCGCTGCCCTCAAGGCGAAGATTCTGGCTTCGGGGCTATCTGTTTCCCAACTGATTTCGACTGCTTGGGCGTCGGCGTCAACGTTCCGCTGCTCCGATATGCGTGGTGGAGCAAACGGAGCGCGCATTCGTCTCGCGCCGCAGAAGGATTGGGAAGTCAACCAGCCGACTCAACTGGCAACGGTGCTGCAAACCCTAGAGGCAATCCAACAGGAGTTTAACAGTTCGCAATCTGGCGGAAAGCGAGTTTCCCTCGCTGATTTAATTGTTCTGGGTGGATGTGCGGGTATCGAGCAGGCGGCGAAAAATGTTGGTCACGACGTGACGGTTCCCTTCAAGCCGGGACGCACGGATGCGTTGCAAGAGAAAACTGATGTCGAGTCCTTTGCCGTGCTTGAGCCAACCGCGGACGGGTTCCGCAACTACACTAGCGGCAAACACAGCGAATCGCCTGAAGAGTTGCTGGTCGATCGGGCGCAGTTGCTATCTCTGTCAGCTCCGCAGATGACGGTTCTCTTGGGCGGCTTGCGCGTTCTGGGTGCGAACTATGGAGCGTCTAAACACGGTGTCTTCACCCATCGGCCAGAGACTTTGACCAATGACTTCTTTGTGAACCTGCTCGACCTGGGCACGAAGTGGAAGGCGACCTCTGAAGATGAATATGAGTTCCAGGGAAGCGATCGCAAAACCGGCGAACATAAGTGGACTGCTACCCGTGTCGATCTCATCTTCGGCTCAAACTCTCAGCTACGCGCTCTCGCGGAAGTCTACGGAGCTGAGGACTCGCAGCCGAAATTTGTGCAGGACTTTGTGGCGGCGTGGGACAAGGTGATGAACCTCGATCGCTATGACCTTCGCGCAGTCCAAGCGAAAAGCGCTGCGAGAGGTTTCTAAGTGTAATACCAATTACCGAAAACCTTGAGACAGATAGATTTCTCGTAGGGGCATGGCATTGCCCATTGGTGTCAACTTAACGTGAAACCCGCTTGGTTGCAAGGTTTCGCCCTCACCCCCAGCCCCTCTCCCACAGGGATAGGGGAGCAAGAGATTTAATTCCCCTTCTCCTGGGGGAGAAGGGGTGAGGGGATGAGGGCGAGGGTTTTTGTACAACACGCGCCGTATATAGCTTTTAGCTTAAGTTGACACGTATGGGCAATGCCATGCCCTTACTCAACAAAAAAAGTGTGTTTTATCTAAGCGATTAATTCCTTCACCTTGTTGATAATGCCTACGGGGTCGATACCCTGATACGGGTATTGTTCCCACAAGCCACCGCAACCTTCTTTATGAGTGCCCAGGTGAGCGTATTTAGGCGTCAAGCCGCGTTCTAACAGCCAGGAACCGAAACGGCTACCTAAGCCAGTCTTACGGTTGAAGGCTTCCACTACTAAGACAAAGGGTGCTTTGCCAATTTTAGCGATCGCATCTTCATCAACAACATTTAAAGTCGGCTTGTTAATCAAACCCACATCTAACCCTTCCTGCTTTAAACGCTCTACAGCATCCAAAGAACGGTATAAAGCATCGCCAAAACTAACAATGTAGCCTTGGGTGCCTTCGCGGATAACTTCATCTTTACCAGGGACGAATTTGTAACCACTGCCAAAGAATTCATTACCGTTAGTATCGAGAATATTGGGTACTTTGGAACGGGTGGAGAAGATAAACCGCAGTCCGGGTTCAGAGAACACAGCTTCTACACAGGCAGTCATTTGATTGATATCTGCGGGGAAGTACAGCTTTGTGTCATAGCCGTCATCCAAGCCATTATCGGCAAACATATTGTTTAAACCGAAGTGACAGGTATTATCCGCCATGTCATCGATACCAGCATGGGAAAAGTGACACAGAACGTTGGATTTGTTCAGCCGCGCCATTGTGATTTCGGAAATGCACATTTCCAAAAAGGCGCTGAAGGTGGCGAAAATGGCTTGCTTGCCTTTGACCATGCCAAATCCAGCCGCAGCCGAGAAGTTACCTCTTTCCATGATGCCAGAGGGAATAAAAATCTCTGGGTAGGTATCGTGGATTTTCTTCAGTCCGCAGGAGCCTTCTAAGTCGCTATCAATGACTAAGACTTTTTCTTTGCGTTCGGTTTCGCTCATCCGGCTGAGGACTTTTACTACAGCTTCCCCAAAAACGTTGCGATTAGCGCCCCATTTGTCACTGGAACCGATAAATGTATAGGTTTGCTCGGGTTTTTGGATATTTTTGAGGTATTCCACAGCCGCAGTATGTCCGCGAGATTCGAGATATTTAATCGCCAAATCTACGGAAATTACATCATGACCGTGGGTGGAACCTTCTAACCCTTCAATACCGGGGCACATGGGGCGTTTGTTGATAACTGCGATCGCGCCTGGTGTATTCACAGCTTGGCAAAGGCGGCTGTATAAGTCGTCTAAGTCTTCTCCATCTCCCTGAAGTACCTTTAATCCGTGACCTTCTAAGGTTTTGGCGACGGTGAAACCTGGTAAATATTTAGAAGGATGTCCGGCGATCGTCACATCATTATCGTCAATGATGAGCTTGACGTTGAGATGCTGGGCAATAGCTAAACGCGCCGCTTCCGCATCGTTCCCTTCCTGCTGAGAACCATCAGAACCGAGGCAGAATACCACCTTCCCCGGATTCGCTATTGCCACACCATTGACGTAAGGCCAAACGTGTCCCAGTCTTCCAGAACTAAATTTTACCCCAGGAGTTAGTCCTAATTCTGGGTGTCCTGGTAAATGAGAATGTGCCTCGCGATAGCGTAGCAGTTGCTCGGCTGGTAAGTGACCGTGCAGCGTTGCCATGAGATACTGGGTGGCAACGCGATGTCCCGCTTCATCAAAGAAAATTGGGACAAATTGCTCGGATGCGCCTCGGAAAAAGGCATCCAAAATCATTACCTCTGGGACTGTATCGTAAGGCCCGCCAGTGTGGCCGCCTACTCCTCTAGCTGCGCCTGTGGCTGTAAAAAAGACGATCGTATCTCGGCAAAGTTGAATATTTGCTTTTAAGATGTCTCGTTGTTCCGCCGTCAGGGTAGGATTCGCGGGATTGAGTGCCAAATATTTGTAATTACCGAGATCGATAGGAAATTGGGTTTTAGCAATAGTCATGGCTGATTTCTGGAATAGGGACTAATTTGGACAGACCAACTCGATGAGCAATTCACGAAAAATAGATATCCAACCGTTTCCCAAGCAAAAGTAGCCCACTAGGAACCATTATTGAACCATGTGGCTTGAGTTGGCACGCGCTCAAGTGCCAAAATAAATACATTTAATTGTGCATGAATATGCTTGAATTCAATTGAAGTTACGGATAAACGTACAGAAACCTGCACATTCCCGCTAATAAATGAATAGACTACCGAGAAATAGACAGAATACTCCCGCCAACTAGGGTTGGGGGTGATGCCTAGTTCTTGTAATCTGATTGAATTGAATCTGATGCCATAAGTATAAACTCACAAACGTGCAAGTTCAAGACCAAAAACGCAATTTCAGGAAAAATAATTATGCTGACTGCTGAACGCCGACAATTCATCTTGGAAATTCTGCGTCGTGATAAAAAGGTGCTGTCAACAGAACTGAGTGCTGTGCTTAAGGTTTCTGAGGATACGATTCGTCGGGATTTACGAGAATTAGCAGAAGCTGGACTATTGCAGCGAGTGCATGGTGGCGCACTGCTGAGTTCCCCGGCGACAGCGAGTTACGCAGATCGGCAAAAGCAAGCGCCGAAAGAAAAGGAAGCGATCGCACGCGCCGCAGCTAAATTAGTAAGTCCTGGGCAGGTGGTAATCTTAGATGGGGGAACAACAACGCTGCAAGTTACCCGCCATTTACCTCAAGATTTGCAAGCCACAGTTGTCACGAATAGTCCGCCAATTGCGATCGCATTAGCCGAACACCCAAAGATAGAAGTGGTGATGTTGGGTGGAAAACTCTACAACAAAGCTTTAGTGAACGTTGGTACTGTCACCATTGAGTCATTACGGATGATTCGTGCAGATTTGTGTATGTTAGGGGTGTGCAGTTTGCATCCAGAGGTGGGGATTAGCGTCCCAAACTTAGACGAAGCCCACGTAAAACGCGCAATGATTGCTGGTTCGGCTGAGGTAGTAGGATTAGTAACAGCAGCAAAATTAGATACAGCAGCTCCTTATATCGTGGAGTCAATTCATGCACTCACTTACCTGGTAACTGCGCCAACAGTATCTAATCAAATGCTGGCTGCTTATAAGGCTTTAGATTTGACAATTATTCGTGAAGAGTACGAATAATCTACAGATGTATAGCAATCCTAAATTAGTTGTTAAAAATATTTTTTAATCGAACCACGGAGGCACAGAGAACACAGAGAGATAAGCTGCCTCTACGAGTAGGTTGTAAATTAAATCGGATTGCTATGATAATTACGAGTCTCGGCGCTGCGGCTTGCTAGCTAACGAAGTACTACCTAAAAAACTAGACAAACCGACGAACATCCAACCTAAACAGATTTGCTTGCGTGTTTGCCAATCTTGCTGATTGCTGATAATTACCGATTTGGTGTTAGCGTCGATAATTTCCATACCCCAAAAGCCCAACGTACTTATCCCCAACAAGCTAGAAATCACAAGAGAAGAAACTGCAATCGTTTCTAAAATGCGATCGCCAAGAGTCTGTTGCGCAATCAAACGCTTAACAGCACGGCGATTCTGAAGCATCGCCAATGCAGTTTTGTCTATAGGCTTGATATACCCTTGTTGACTTGGATGATAAGCAATTGGTCTATTATTAGCCATTTGTTTTACCTTTGTGCGTTTCTGGGGTGTCAATGCAGACGGCAAAATCTGATAATTTACGTAATTAAGCGCAAACTAACTCTCAAGTTGCTTTTATATCTTGGCTTCTCTAAACTAGAATCTTTTGAGGATAGTAAAAAGAAATACATCTTTATTTTAAAGAAATCTTATTATTTCAGTCAGCTGTTGATTACGCTACGATGTCATGACATTTTCTCAAAGTTTTGAAACTTGCCTAGGATAAACTTTCACCATAGCTGGCACTACCTTCTCTAGATAGATAATTATAAGTTGTTGTGTACCACGGCTATTCTTTTTTATAAGAGAAAATAAGTAGTGCAAAACTACCCATCAATACTTTAGTTGATGGTGGGTATCACAACTGGCGATCGCTTCACCGTAGCGAGTCTCTAGATTTCGGTTATGTTGCTTTAATACTCAGACTGTTACACTCAAAAATGGCGATCGCAGGGCACAATAAAGACAAACAAGAGCGATTTTTTGCGCCACCATGAGCTACTGCCTTAATCCCCGTTGCCCAAGACCAGAAAATTCTGATGATATCAAGTTTTGTCTAACTTGTGGAGCTAAGTTACTCCTCAAAGAACGTTACCGCGCTATTCAACCCATAGGGCAAGGTGGTTTTGGTAGAACTTTCTTGGCAGTAGATGAAGATAAACCCTCCAAACCGCGCTGTGTAATTAAGCAATTTTACCCCCAAGCCCAAGGCACTAATACTGTGCAAAAAGCTGTGGAGTTATTTAACCAAGAAGCCGTACAGTTGGATGAGTTAGGCAAACATCCCCAAATTCCTGAACTGCTAGCGTATTTTACTCAAGAAGACAGACAGTATCTAGTACAAGAATTTATTGATGGCAAAAATTTAGCGCAGGAATTGGTTGAGCAAGGCGCTTTTAGTGAAATACAGATAAAGCAGTTACTAAATGATTTATTGCCAGTGCTGCAATTTTGTCATGCTAGACAAGTAATTCACCGCGATATTAAACCCGAAAATATAATTTTACGCATTAAGGATAACAAATTAGTTCTAGTAGATTTTGGTGCTTCTAAATCTGCCACCAGTACTGCCCTCAACAGAACTGGTACAAGTATTGGTAGCCCCGAATATGTTGCCCCCGAACAAATTAGAGGACGGGCGATTTTTGCCAGCGATATCTATAGTTTGGGTGTTACTTGTATTCGGTTATTAACTGAGCGATCGCCTTTTGATTCTTACGATATTAATAATGATACTTGGGTTTGGCAGCAATACTTGACAACGCCAGTGAGTAATGAGTTGAGTCGCATTCTCAACAAGATGGTAGAAAGTATTCCTGTCCGTCGCTATCAAACAGCAGATGAAGTTCTCAATGACTTACACAAGTTATCACCAGCCACACCAGCAAAGCCTATAACTATCTCGCCATCTCCACCTCAACCTATTGGTAACAGCAAATCTCACAGTCAAATCGATCTAGAGTTAGAGGAGATGAAAACTCAATTTCTAGGTGGTGGTAAGGCTAAAAAACATCAAGTCAACCCACCAAATCCAACCTCACAATCTACTAGTAAAAGCATCATCGATGATGAGTTAGAAGAATTAAGAGCTAAATATCTTGGTCAGAATAATACGCCAAATCAATGAGAAATCCAGATATAAAGAGTCTCTATTACATCACACATATTGAAAATATCACTTAAATAAATTCGGAATTCTACAATACTCATTAACCAAGCTCTGAGGTTCATTAACCAAGCTCTGAGCCTCATTAACCAAGCTTTGAGCCTCATTAACCAAGCTCTGAGGTTCATTAACCAAGCTTTGAGCCTCATTAACCAAGCTTTGAGCCTCATTAACCAGGCTTTGAGCCTCATTAACCAAGCTTTGAGCCTCGTTAACCAAGCTCTGAGGTTCATTAACGAGGCTTTGAGCCTCATTAACCAGGCTTTGAGCCTCATTAACCAGGCTTTGAGCCTCATTAACCAAGCTTTGAGCCTCGTTAACCAAGCTTTGAGGTTCATTAATGAGTTCCAAAGGCTCATGACGAGCCAATCAGGTTTCCCAAATTATCAGACTTGTAATCAAAGATACCTCATTATCTCCGCGTTTCCCCATCTCCGCGTCTCTGCGTCTTCTCCCAGTGTCCCTATCCTCGCTTCAATTCCCCTGCGATCTTGGGCGTAATAATTGCACGAAGGTATCACTCACGGTATGGTCTTTGGTATCGGCGGCGTATTGAATGATTTTCTCCCGTAATTCTTTAGCAGCATCTAAGGGCAGTAGCGTTGCTAGCAAAAAGTATACACCGCGAAAGCGCGGGTCGCCCATGCGATCGATGAGACGTTTTTCTGCTTCTTCATTCTCACCGAGAAAGTTCTGCGCTAAAAAGAATTCCATAATTTTGTCGTGGCGGAAATACCATTCTTTCTTAGCTGCGCCTTCTTCGTTTTGCCATTGACGGCTGACGACCATTTTATATTTCTCGTCTTCTAAAGACTGTAAGACTTGGTAAAATTCATCTCCCGGTAGCGCTTGTTCATCATTTAGCCGCATATCATATACAGCTTGTGAGAATTTCTTGAGGGGGAATTCCTGTTTCCACTCTTGCCGATATTCGCTAGCCATCAAATTATATTGCTGTTGTTGCAGGTGGAATAAATCGGGGTACTCGCCTTGGGATAGCATCAACGCTACAACAGTTAAATCCATTGGGTTAGAGAGAATTCTGTTAACTGCGGCTAACTCTTCTGCTGATGGCTGGTTGTTGAGAGTTTGAGTTAAATAATCAGCGCAGGCTTGCTCGTAATCCTTACCTTGAATTTTGGCCTCTTTGGGCAGGCGTGGCTGACGGGAAATCAAGAATTGCTGAATTTGGGATTGCTCAAGGGGTTGTAATTTATATATCTTCGCTGTTGAGGGTGGTGTCCACTCAAGCGGCTGGGTAGTCATGATGATATTACCCCGGAAGTAGCTTTCGACAAATTGGGTGATTTTTGCCCTGGTGTCGGCGGTAACTTCGTTGAGTCCGTCAATGCAGATATCTAAAGCACCACTGTAAATCAAGTTCTTGAGAAAATCAGCATCTTGTGCTTGTCCGTGCAGCTTGGCTTGAATCGCTTCAATTACCCCCTTGTCACACTTGCGTGCGGGGAGATAAACCACAAGGCGCGGAGAGGTTTTCACCAAATGGCGGAGAAACATCGATTTACCCAAGCCGGAATCGCCTTCGAGGACAATTTGCCCGTTGATATTGGGTAGTACCTGGGTAATGGCTACGGGTTCCTCGATATTGGGAAGTTTGACTTTCGATTCTGGGAAGTAAGCTTGGGGGTTAAAATTATCTAACCCAGCATCGGCGAGTAGGGAAGGCTGGAACGGTTCAAATAACTTGCGGCGGAAGGGAGGAAACCAGGTGAGGAGAAAACCGACATAGCCAACACCGAGAATGCGCCTTACCCAAGGGTTCCAGAAGAAGATGGCTTGGACTTGAGGAAATTTGGGATAAGCGAAGATGAGGGCAAGCCAAAAGGCAGCGTGAATTAATATAGTAGTTCTGGCGTTGAAAAACCACTGCCAACCTTTGAGATTAACTATTACAGATTGTAGGGAATCAGCTTCGTTGTATCCAGCTTTTTTCAGGTTGTTATAGTGAATTTCTAAAATTACAATATCTTGGGGTTGCCAAGTTACTTTTCTGGCGACTACCGCAATTTGCTTCGCTAAGTCTTCCCGTAATCGTGGAAAATTTTGGCTAGGTTCCCAGACTTGGGCAAAGATTTTGAGAGTTTTATCGGCTTGGGCGTGGGTTAATTTAGCAGGAATCGTTTTAGTGTTAGGAAAACCCAACCATGCGAGCAGGGTTTTGACTTCATCAGTGCCGCCCCCCAGGAAATATGTTAAAAATCGCCACTGCTCAAATTCTGATTGACCTGCGTAATAGATGCTATCCAGAATTACAACAATACTATCCAGGTTGAGTTGTTCTATTCTTCCCAATGCCTCTGCTGCACCTCTACGAACATTATTGTCAACGGTTTTATCCTTGAGGAAGTCGAGGATGTCTTTGACGTAGGGTTTGGCAGTCTCCCCCAGATTTACCAATGCCACTGTTGCAACTCTACGAACATTATTGTCAACGGTTTTATCCTTGAGGATGTCGAGGATATCTTTGACGTAGGGTTTGGCAAGCTCTCCCAGATTGCCCAATGCCTCTGCTGCACTGTAACTAACACTTAAATCAACGGTTTTATCCTTGAGAAAGTTGAGGATATCTTTGACGTAGGGTTTGGCAGTCTCCCCCAGATTTACCAATGCCAATGCTGCACCTCTACGAACTTCTTTGTCAATGGTTTTATCCTTGAGGATGTCAGCGATATCTTTGACGTAGGGTTTGGCAGTCTCCCCCAGATTTCCCAATCCCTGTGCTGCACCGGAACGAACATTTGAGTCAACGGTTTTATCCTTGAGGATGTCAGCGATGTCTTTGATGTAGGGTTTGGCTACATCCCCTAGATTTCCCAATCCCTGTGCTGCACCGGAACGAACATTTGAGTCAATGGTTTTATCCTTGAGGATGTCAACGATGTCTTTGATGTAGGGTTTGGCAGTCTCCCCCAGATTTCCTAATGCCTCTGCTGCACTGTAACGAACATATGGGTCAACGGTTTTATCCTTGAGGAAGTCGAGGATGTCTTTGACGTAGGGTTTGGCCGCCTCTCCCATATTTCCCAATGCCTCTGCTGCACTGGAACGAACATTTGAGTCAACGGTTTTATCCTTGAGGATGTCAACGATGTCTTTGATGTAGGGTTTGGCTACCTCCCCCAGATTTTCCAATGCCACTGCCACACCGTAACGAACATTTGAGTCAACGGTTTTATCCTTGAGGATGTCAACGATGTCTTTGATGTAGGGTTTGGCTACCTCTCCCAGATTTCCCAATGCCACTGCTACACCGTAACGAACATTTGAGTCAACGGTTTTATCCTTGAGGATGTCAAGGATATCTTTGATGTGGGGTTTGGCTACCTCCCCCAGATTTTCCAATGCCGATGCCACATCGTAACGAACATTTGAGTCAACGGTTTCATCCTTGAGGATGTCAAGGATATCTTTGATGTGGGGTTTGGCTACCTCCCCCAGATTTCCCAATGCCGATGCTGCACTGGCACGAACATCAGATTCAACGGATTTATCCTTGAGGATTTTGGCAGCTTTCAGAGCAATATCCTCTGGTTTCTGAACCACCAATTGCAAATTTTTTAGATCGTATTCATTGAATGTATAAAAAGCGAGTTTCTTTACTCCGTTATGTCCATCATCAAGGGCGGCGACTATGCCGTTAATTTGCCATGCTTCTGGCTTAGGCTTGGGTTGTTCTTTCGCACTCACCCAAGGTAAACACAGCAGGAGTGTCAACAGCAGGGTAAAGGGGAAGAGAAAGAAGGGCGATCGCTTTTTAATCTGGTGTAGGTGCTTAGGCATGGTAGAAGCTAATTTGTAATGACGCTCAAATACTCGCTAAAGCTGCACTAACGTAATGGGCTAGACTCCAGCGAGTTGAGCAGATCGAATCGCCAAATTACTGTTCAATTAACTTGAAGCCCCAAGGTTTGAGAACTGCCATAGCTAGTTCTTTATCTACACCTTCATAAGCCTCCCATTCGGAAGGGTGTTCTTTAGGATGTCCGTCGCCAACATTACCTGCAACTTTAATTATGGGACAGTTTGCCAAGCGATCGCGCTCCAGCCCTTTTGGCAGCGCTAGTTTGATTTTGCGCCCGACAAATTTTGTTCTACTTTCCTTTGCTACAGACTCACGTATTAAACAAATATCACCAGTAGTTCCCCAAGTAGTTTCGTAAATATACAGAAAGGATATGTATATTTGTGGTTTGAGAGATCTTTTGAGAACTTGCATTATTTATAATCCTTACACTATACGTAGTTGGTGCGTTAGGCTCCCGCATAACACACTACAAAAATCTACAGGAACTTAAAAATATCGGCTGAGAGATATGATACCAAGCTCCCTGGCTCATAATAGACTGATCGTGAAGATCGCAGGGGGAAAGAGGATTTTCCGATTTTTGCACAGAGGCGAGACTTATAAATATAGCGGTTCTCAATTGCTTAGAACACAGATCGTTCGTAGGGGCACAGCAATGCTCATACGTGTCAACTTAAGCTAAAAGCTATATACGGCGAGTGTTGTACAAAAACTCTCGCCCTCATCCCCTCACCCCTTCTCCCCCAGGAGAAGGGAAATTGAATCTCTTGCTCCCCTCTCCCTCAGGGAGAGGGGCTGGGGGTGAGGGCAAAACCTTTGCACAAAGCGGGTTTCACGTTAAGTTGACACCAATGAGCAATGCTTGTGCCCTATGGTGTAGTGCATCCAAACGAGAACCGCTATATTTAGGCGGAAATAATATCAAACCGCTGCACGAGATAATAAAAATGCCTGTTCACTTGTTTTCTATTGTCAATGTCCTTTGATAACCTCTGTAAACTGCTGTCCGAAAAATATCCAGAACGTTTTGCCAGTTGGGTGTTAGGCACACCGCAAAATTCTGCCAAAGTCCTGAAAACTGAATTGAGCATTGAACCGATTCGCGCTGATTATGTCACATTCTTACAGCTAGAAGGACGCATTCTCCACCTGGAATTTCAAACCAAACTCGAATCTACACCACCCCTACCCCTGCGGATGCTTGATTATTGGGTACGCTTGTATCGGTTGTATCGTCTCCCAATCACGCAAGTTGTTGTCTTATTGCTTCCCCCCGCACCAGGAACGGTGATTGAAAATACCTTTATTGTCGAAAATACTCGTCATGAATATCGGGTGATTTCCATGTGGGAGGAAAATCCCGAACTATTTCTCAATGACGAAGCTTTGTTACCATTAGCACCACTGGCAGCAACAACACAACCCCAAGCATTATTGCAACAAGTTGTAGCCAAAGTTAATCAACTGGAGCCGAGACAACGACCAGAAATTTCAGCTTATACCGAAATCTTAGCGGGGTTAAAATACGATCGGGACTTGATTAGACAATTGTTTCGGGAGGGTATGATGCGCGAGTCAGTGATTTATCAAGAAATCCTTGCTGAAGGCGAACAACGCGGCGAACAAAGGGGCGAACAACGCGGACGGGAACAAGGACGGCTAGCAGAAGGAAAATTGCTCGTTTTGCGTCAACTCACTCGTCGCGTGGGAGAATTACCCCAAGAGATGCTAGAGCGCGTTGAATCTCTCACCTTAGAACAATTAGAAAATCTCGGTGAAGCATTACTGGATTTTCAGGCGATCGCGGATTTAGAAACCTGGTTTACAACACAATAATTACCCACATACTAACAGTTAAAGCGATCGCGGCTAAATGTTGCCAAAGCATCACCTTAAAAGGTTGCCGTGCAATTTTTTGCGTTAACACTATTGTTAATAGTAGGGAAAAAATCAGGGTGCTACCTTGCAAAAAGGCGATTACGGCTGGATGCGCTACTAGTATAGGTAACTGTTCGCTATGCAACCCAAAGGTAGCAAAAGCCACAGGTAATATTTTTCCTCCTTCGCCTAACCCTAAACGCAGATAATGAGCTAAGTTAGCTCCTAATACTAATGGTAGGTAGCCGTAAGCAAGTTCAATAAATCTTTTGGGTTTACGACCAAAATTCCATAGTTGCATTAAGCCGTATGCAACAAAAGGAATTGCAACTGGGATGAGCAAAGCTAGCAGGGATAATCCTAAATGTTGCCAAAAAACAGTTAAATCTAAGTTTAGTCCTAACCAAGCTTGCAATTCTGGTAAACGATGCAGATATACACCACCCAAAAGTAAAAATAACAGTGCAACTTCATAGCTGCGGGGTACGTGAGTTGTCCACAGTTCAATTCCTGGCGGACGCAAGTTAAACTCGACGGAACGATGGGGACAAGCTTTGAGGCAAGTCATGCACAAAACACAATCTCTGTTATCTTCTAACTGGGCTGGGTGCGAGTATAAAGGACACCCGTTAGTTTCCATCCCTTCGCCTTTTTGCGGCCCGCCTTTGTAGCATTGATAAGTTGTGCAAGTTGCCGAACAGATTCCTTGCTGGGCGCGCAGTTCTGTCATCGAGAGTTTGGCAAATAAACCATTCATGCCGCCGATGGGACAGAGATAACGACACCAAAACCGCCGTTCAAAAATTGCAGAGAAAATCATCGCCCCAGCGGTAATTAATAACAGCAAGCAAGCGGAGAGGTAAGCTGTGTTTTCTAAGTGCCACAATTCTTCCCATAAGAAGATCAGGGTAAATAGCCCAAATAAAAACCAGCCGCCCCATTTCTCGGCTTTCTCTCGCGGCCAGCGTTTGAGTTGTCTGGGAAACAACCACAGAGATAACTTCTGCGTAATTTCACCGTAAATCATAAAGGGGCAGACTGAACACCAGATACGTCCTAAAAAAGGAAAGAGAAAGAGAAAGAACGGCCACCACCAAGCCCAAAATAAATTTAAAGCGAAATTGCGATCGCGTGTTTGGGGGCCGATAAATAACACACCTACCAAAAAGGCAAAAGCTGCAAAGGTAAAACCATAATTAATGCGATCGGGCCACCAGTCGCTACGCAAAAACCGCCGCAATCGCGGATACGCATTTAATAAATTCACGCGAAATTGCTTTTTCTTCGGTTCCGCCGACCAAAAAATTTCTTCTGTTAATTCTTTTCCCTCTCCCACCTGAACGATCGCTCGTTCTACCAAGTTCTTCAATTCCTTAAGATTGCCAGGGAAATCGTAAGCTTGCAAGCGACGCAAAGCTTCTGGGGTAATATGCGGTTTCGCTAGCCCGCGCGCGCGACTGTAGAGACTGGTGTAATATTCCACCTGTGCGTTAATATCCGCCTTGCGTACCCTTAGCGGTGGTACTTTAATTACATGACCAACGCAGCGTTCGATCAGCGATTGAGCTTTTTCTGAAACAATTAAAATCCTGGCTTTACTTATACGAGGTTCAGCTTTTGGTTCTCCAGGGCGAGTTACAGGAGTGTATGTATCTGTTTGAACTAGCTGCGCTACCTCTGGTAATAACTCTGGGGGCAATTCTTGGATATTATTCAGAACTAAAGTCCCTTCCCCTAACCATTCTAAAAGTCCGGGTTTACCGCCAGCCCGACCAAATAAATCTGCACCACTGGTTTGGAGAATCCCGCAATTGATTTTAATAATTGGTTCTCGTCGCTTGGGGGAACTAAAGTGAATTAAAGCCGCGATATTATCTTTTTCTAAACCTGGTTCGCCAAAGATGTCTACTGATTGGCGATCGCTTGCGGCTTCGCGAATTTGCTCCCGCAGACGCACTGCATAGCGACTTGTACCCACAATTCCCCGTTGCGCCTTAGTCACTAAATACGGACGCAAGGCTAAAGCACGTTCTTGTTGGTAGCTTAAAGCAGATGTCACCTCAGCTAATTCCTGCGCCAATAGCCGCGAAAAAGCCTGATTAATTTCTGAGTATTGAGTCGCTAAACTGCGAAATTTTTCAGCTGGTATAACCCATAAATGACACTCGTTAAGAGTGGCGATCGTAAATGGCGTTAACTCATCTAAGAGTAATTCTTGGAGGTTAATGACTTCTCCCGGAAGGAACCCACGCGGTAAAGCTGAGTTGGTTTTGCTAGTTTCGCTTTCTAAGTGTCCATCTTGGACTATGTAAAGTGCTTCTGGCTGAGTACCTTCGCTTACTAGGGTGCTACTTTCTGGTACAACTTGTAGTTCCATTACTTGAGCGATCGCCTCTAACACCGCAGGCGAGAGAATTCCTAAAGGCGTGCGTTCTTGTAGCCAAATCACTGTATCTGGAGATGTCATCATCAGTTCTCCGTGCAGGCTGGTTGCTGTATAAAAGGAATTATCCCTGATAATGGCTGCGTATGAGTTTATCCGATCTACCTAATCTCTGGTTTCCTTTGGTACTTTTAGGTTTAATTGTGATTGCGGCGGTGTTTTTTAGTCGTAGCAGTTAATTGTTCTACGATTCGCTTCAGGAGGTAATTGTTGAATGGCAAGAATAGAACAGTATCGCCAAAGCATTGAAAAACTTTTAAAGTCTCACGCCGATTGTGAGACTAGCAATTTAGATATTGAATCTCAGCTGATTGTTGATACAGAACATGACCATTATCAGCTTTTAGAAGTTGGATGGGATGGCATGAAGCGAGTTTACAACTGTGTCATGCATTTGGACATCAAAAATGGCAAGATTTGGATTCAACGCAATATGACAGACGTTGATATTGCACAAGAATTAGTAGAGATGGGTATAGCTAAGGAGGATATTGTTTTGGGGTTACATCCGCCATATAAGCGTCCGTATACAGGATATGGTGTGGCTTAGGAAATGCGATCGCCGTAAACAGCTTCGTTTTTCCTCTAGTATGTAAATCTGAACTTTGTAATTAGTGTTTGTGCCAATATCTCAATTTATATTTGGTTCGCTGCAAAATTCTAAAATATGCTGGGCGGTAATTTGTGGTTGTTCTAAATGTGGAATATGACCGCAATCTTTAATCCAGATGAGTTTACTGTGGGGAATTGCTCGTTTAAATCTGGGAGCATCTTTAGTACCCAAAATTTTATCGCTATCACCCCACAAAATCAGCGTTGGTTGCAGAATTTGGGCTAATTTTTTAAATCTAAAAGCTCGATAACCACCACTTTTAGTAAACGCGATCGCGGCTTTACCCCAATTTGGCATTTGCAGGTGTAATGCTGCACAATCTACAGCATCGTTAGCGATAAGTTGTTGGCTTTTATAAGCAGCGCGGGAAATGCGATCGCGAACTTTGGGATTACGTAAGAACTCTGTAGCTAAGTAATCCAAAGGGGGAAACATAAATTTACTTAAAGGCGAACCTCCCCTCAAACCCGCACTATCCATTAACACTAGTTTTTCCACTACCTCTGGATAGGTGAGTGTAAAATCAATCGCTGCGGCACCACCCATCGACGCACCTACCAAAATTACAGGTTGGTTAATGAGAGTTTTCCAAAAATAATAAAGATGAGTTTTAATTGCGGTTGGGCTATAGTCAATTTCGGCAGATCTATCTGTAAAACCAAAACCCAACAAATCTACTGCCCAAGTTTCATTATCTCCTGCCAACAGCGGTAGAAGACGCCGAAATTCTAATACAGAACTATCAAAGCCATGAATTAATAAAATCGGTGTACCACCACTACCTTGACGTACATAGGTTGTAGCGATCGGTTGATTAGTTAGGGGAGTTGCGATCGCCTGAGATTGAATACTCTGAGCGAGTGCGATCGCGGCGGGTTCTTTCAGTTGCCCAACTGCTGTAGGTAAAAAACTAGGAAACATAAACCCTAGTTTACCGTATAGGCAAGGCGAAAGGTTGTACTGTACATTCGCATTCAGGGATTTTTTGTCCCCTCTAAAACTTAAACTATATATAAGTGTATAGGCATAAATCAATATAATTGCTAGAGATCGCCTTTAGCATTCAGGTAACTCAGTTTGATTTCATAACAACAAGCAACTGATAACCCTGATAATTATGTTGGTTTCCACCTATCTACTTAGTTATCTTGCCTCTATTTTTGCAAGCCGATGAACAACAAGCTAAAACCAGACTGGGCCGGAGAAGATACGCTCTCCAAGTTCGTCAATCTCCTGATCCAGACTAAACCGATCTACAACTTGATGAAACACCAAGCCAGGCAAGTACTCATCAAAACTGCTGAGAAAAACGGCGTTCCCTGGCGCAAAAACTATGAGGCGCTCAAATCATCGGGGGTGACACAGCAGTTAGTACAAGTGACTAACCCTGATGTTGTGTATCCTGACTATTATAAAGTACCTTTCCACGCCTACTCTGAGGGTAATCTTTGCTGGGATGCGGCTTTTGAAACAGAGTCAGCTACTTACGCAATGGCGTTGCGGGTTTGGCCAAAAGAAAATTTGACTTGGGAAGCTGCTCATACGCGGTTAAGAGGCAGCTTTCATCAAGTTCTCGCTACCTACGGGCCGCAGGAAGTTCGGGATATTCTCGATATCGGTTGCTCAGTCGGTGTTTCCACTTTAGCGCTGCACCGTTACTATCAACAAAAGCAGAGTCATCCTGTACGTACAGTGGGTCTTGATTTATCACCATACATGCTCGCTGTTGCACGCGATCGCGATGTCAAAGGTGAGATATCACAATGGATTCACGCGCAAGCTGAAGATACAAAATTACCAGATAACTCCTTCGATTTGGTGACACTCCAGTTTATCACTCACGAACTTCCAGGCTATGCCAGTAAAGCAATTTTCGCTGAAGCTTTGCGATTGCTGCGACCTGGTGGAGCGATCGCACTGGTAGATAATAACCCAAAATCCTCAGTAATCCAAAACTTGCCACCTGTTCTATTTACATTGATGAAAAGCACCGAACCTTGGAGCGATGACTACTACACTTTTGATATTGAAGCCACATTGCAGGCTGTAGGTTTTGCTCAACCAGTTACCGTAGCTAGCGATCCGCGCCATCGTACTATTGTGGCGAGAAAGCCTGAATGAAAACGCAGGAGGTAGATAGCAGTTCGCGTGAGAATTATCGCACAGTAGGGGCAAGATTTTTCCCCCATTTTGCATAATCTGTAAACTATCGCGTGATAGATATGTGTAATATGACCTCCTAGAGTTGATACTCCCCTGCCATCAGGGGTTTTTTGCTCTTTTCCAGCAAAGGTGTTATTAAAAAACCAATGCAACTATGAAGCTCAACAACAAAAGATTCTCAACTGAGCAACATCCAATCAAGCGATCGACATTAATATTTTTGTTCCTAGCTTTTACCACTGGTACTTTCTTAATCGCTTGGCAAAAAGGGGTTCAATGGACAGTAATTTCTACCGCTGTCTCAGGCTTAATTCTTTTACCTTTTGCAGGACTTTCCTTAGCATATATTTTTGATACATTATCTTCAGAATCAGGAAATACATCCAGCTATTCAAGCGGCAGTATTTTCGATCTGATAATGCTGGGATTCTATTTAGTATTATTTTTAATTGGTTATATCACAGCTTTTCGTGCCATGTTCACTAGTGAATATAACTGGCGCAAAGCTGGCATATATTTTCTATCAATTATATTTGGTGCAGTCTTGGGTACAAGCTTGGGCTTTATTTTTAATATGCATTAAATCTAATAATACTTTTGTTAATATACTCGTGAAAGCTTAAGTTAAAACTTAGCCAATTGATATCCTAAGCAAAGTCCTAGCCCTTCTATAAGAACTAGCATAATAAAGCAGTATAGTGGCACAAGTTGTCGTAAGATATCTGATAGCCAGTTGCTTTGGAAAGCGCTAAAAATCCAACATCGAAAGATAGCATTAAGACCTTCAGTAGTTTTATGCCAAGGCAGAGCGATCGCATCCCACAGCGATCCTACAATCAGACTTAGGAAAAAGCTATCTGCTATGAAATCATCTATAAATGTCCACTCTGCAAGTGCTGTAGCGTTCAGTAATAGGGATAACCCAATTGCTAAAATCCACAACATCCAGCCCCAACCCCATATACTTACAGCTAGCCTGAGTAAAGCACCTGTAAGCAGATAAATAATCAATAATCCAGCTATTGCTAGCCAAGGAAATTGAGCGTTAGCAACCTCTCGCTTTTCATTTTCGATTTGTTGTTCGCTCCACTTCACTAATTCATCTGCGCCGCGTCGTAAACCTCGTGCTAACCATTTCCAAGAAGTGGAAGAATTTTGACGAGGTGGTTTCTTACCGTGCTTCATGATGCTTTCCTTGTGCTTGTGGTTCTCTCATAGCAAATGCGGGAGATGCAATTTCTCCACTGTGGAGATTATTCCCAAATTTTGTTTTGATAACTCCTGTAAAGTAAAAATATGCAATCTGAGTGAAAGGATAATTAATTAGGGCAGAATTCAGACTAAACAATAAACCGCTTTGGTTTGTTTCTCCAAAGCGGTTTGCCAAATATATTTGCTTCTTCTATAAGGTGGATCTGAGCATACCATTTGCAGACCCACTTATTATTGTGCCTTACACCAAACTCAATGACTGTGTGGAGAACTGTACCTAATAAGTAGTGGTTTCTGGAAAGTTTTGAAGGCTAGGTACTGATGTGCGTAGGTGTAGCCCGTCGTAGACATAGCTAGTTTTCATTTTAATCATTGAGACTAGGCTTTACCCGATCGCAAAACATTCAAATTCAAGAATTTTTCAGAACTGAATGTTATTTTGCGTAATTAATCTAGAGCACAGTGATTAATAAATACAGAGGCAACGCACAGGCAAACAATAAAACTACTTTCAAGGAAGTTATTTTTTTATTGTCAGCATCATTAACGTTAAACGTTCTGTAGCTTTTGAATAATTGCTTAAGTTCTATTGTTAGCAATTTATTCCTAAATTCTAGAATGATAATTTTGCCTTTAAATTACTAGACTTGAATCATTTAATCCCAGGAGAAACTACCTATGATAAATACTAATATTCCTGCTGAACTCACAGAAGAGGAAATAGCAGCACACGTTATTGCTCCAGAGCATTTAGAGAATATAGAAATAGAGGAGGTAAATGAGCCTAAAGAAGAAAGCTATAAAGTTCAACTGCTCAATAGAGAATTTACGAACCCTCCTAAGTTGAATGTAGATGCCTTTGGTAAGGCTATGCATAATACTTTAAAAGACTCTGTAACTGGCTATATGCTGCAACTTCGCCAAAACGGCAACCTGATTTATAATTTGATTTGGAATTGGGCGCAAACTCCTGCCGATAAAGGTCAAGGTTGGACTGAAAATACACGAATGCACGTTGCCAGTGTTAGTAAGTTTCTGACTGCGGTTGGTTTAGTTAAACTGCTAGATGAAAAGCAAATTTCTTACGATACTAAAATTATTAATTATCTACCGACTTACTGGAGTAAAGGCAATAATATCGACAAGATAACCTTTCGGCATTTACTAACACATACATCTGGCTTTACTACAGGTAGTTCTGCCTCTGATTATACTTTTATGAAAAGTAAAGTTGCAGCCGGAGTTACAAATGTCGGTTCGTATGATTATGAGAATATGAACTTTGGTTTGTGCCGGATTCTGATTCCTATCATCAATGGTAACGTTAGCAAAGATGCCAACTTTCCTGTACCTTTCCCCATCAGCCAAGACCAAGTTTGGGATCTAGTAACTCTTTCCTACTATAAAAACTATATGCAAGCCAATGTATTTACGCCTGCTGGTGTGAGCAACGTTGACTTCAAGCCTATCTCCAGCACTAAAAATGCATTAGCTTACCAATTTCCACATAATAATCAGGAAGGATGGGATTCTGGTGATTTAGCTTCGGTTGCAGGTGGTGCAGCTTGGAGATTATCAACTAGAGAACTGCTGAATGTGATGAACCATGTACGGCGCAGAAACACTATTATTTCTGCCCAAAAAGCACAATATATGCTCGACAATTACTTTGGTATAGATCAAGTTATCAATACTTCAGTAGGTAGAATTTACAACAAAAATGGTTTGTGGCGGAGTAATGGCAGAACTGAGCAAAGTGTTGCTTACTTCCTCCCGAATGACATGGAACTAGTAGTGTTTGTAAATTCACCCATCGGGACAAGCGGTTTGTCTTTGCGAGATCTGGTGAAAGATAAATTTGTTAACTCACTATCAGATTAAGGGTTTTCTACCAATTAGCGATCAAAGGTAGTAGTTCGCCAAACAAATTATTAAGAATAGCTCCCCGACTTTTTGAAAAAGTCGGGGAGCTGAACAATTTTTGTAATCAGCACTTCAGTGCTTCAACATTACAGAACTGTTCGCGCAGCCTTCCCGTAAGCTAGGCCTGACTACGAATTTATTCTCTACGCAAAATTAATGGGATATATCAGTAATATCTGCGATTTTGTCATGCTTGGTTCCACACCAAAGCGTAAATAGCTAACTTGAAAATCAGGCAGAGGACAGAAGGAAGAAGGGATAATAGCAATTGTGCTTGCCGAAATAGCAATTGAGTACTCCGAAATAGCAGTTGATGCCTCCAAAATGGCAATTGATGACTCCGAAATGGCAATCGAGTACTCCAAAATAGCAATTGAGTAGTCGGAAATAGCAAATGTAGTATCCGAAATGGCAAGTGTAGCCTCAGAAAGAGCAACTGTAGTACGCAAAATAGCAATTGAATACTCGAAAATCGAAGTGCTACCATCTGTCCTAGAAATAGGGCATAGGGAAGAGTTAATAATTCCCTATGTCCAAAAACTAGTAGGTTTTTATCTGGTTCTCAGTCTTGTATATTGCCCATTTAGCCCTTGTCTAATCCAACTCAAGCATTCATATTCTGATTTGAATAATTTCGGTGCGGCAATATTATTCAAAAGTTCTGGTGGGTAATGGTCGTAAAAATATTTACCCTCCTGTTGGCTGACAATAATCAAATTGTGGCGGTAAATATACCGAGATTTAAAGCTATCGCTGTAGCTAACAAAGTCTGATTTTTGATCGATATGTTCTTTGGCAATATCAATGATATTACTGATGGTACTGCCATAGATTCCCGCTGGATTTTCTGTTTTGTGAAATTTGCTTTTATCACCAATCTCTGCCAATAATTTGTATGAATAAATTTCGTAATTATCGGCTTTGCCAAAAACAAATGGAATGATGAGATATCCTTTATATGATACTGAGCTTTCATAAAGAAGACGACTCATCTCAACCTCCTTTGGTGTAACTGCTCTCCGAGTTTTTGCCTCAATGCTCTCTAGCCTAACGAGCGATATATTGCTGTTAGTTACTATTAGAATATATATCTCCAAATTAACCTGGTGCAAAGAGGGCTATCCCCCCTTGTCTTCAGAAGAATAAAAAACCTAGAGGCATATTAGAAAAGTATGCGATCGCAATTATCGCTCTGTTAACAATTAGTAAGTATTCGATATATTGCAAAAGTCAAAAAATCCTGAATTAGATAACTAAAATATAACGCTCGTTTGTAAATTGGAAATCAAAATTGTCAATTTTAATGGTAATATTTATCCTCACTTAAGCTAATGCATATTTAGCTTTTGAGAACAGCATCGATAGGTTTAAATGTCAAATAAATCAGCACGCTTACCATAAACTCAGCTGGTTGGGTGGACGATCGAGGTTATTCCAAGGTAGAGGCGGAACTTCGACGCCACGCTGTTCTAGTAATTTTTGGAAGTAACGGGCGGTGTTGGGCGATCGCTCTTCCATCGGACAATGTACAAAGAAATAAATTCGCACTCCCGCCTGTAACCACTGCTGAATCTGCGTTACCCACTCTTCCATAAAAGGCTGATTCACAGATAAATTAGGATGAGAGATAAACCGAATCAAGCTAAAAGGTGCTGTGACGCTAAATTGCACTGGTAATTTAGGTTTGCGTCGTTCTGAATTTAGCTGCGGATCGTCATCTCCACTATAGATAGGGCGCGAATCTAACAAAACTCTGCCCACATTCAGCTTCTCTAACAGCGCTGTCAACTTACTCGCATGAGGTTCTTTAAACCAATCCTGATGGCGAACTTCTAAAGCCAGAGGTGCGACTGCGTGCGGCCAAGCTTCCAGAAATGAAGCCAAATCTTCTATTAGTGTAGGTGCGTAACTTGGTGGTAATTGGGCAAATATGGGGCCAAGACGCCTGCCTAAAGGACGCATTCCCTCTAAAAACGTTAAAGCGGCGGGAATATAAGGTTGCAACAAACCTTGGTGGGTGATATCTCGCGGCAATTTCAGGCAAAATTCAAAACCTGGGGGCGTTTCTGTTGCCCAACGAGTGACAGTTTCCTGATTCGGGATGGCGTAGAAAGTGGTATTACCCTCAACAGTCGTAAAGCGCCGACTGTAAAGGGAAAGAAACTCAGCTGTGCGAGTTCCTTGGGGATAGAGTTCGCCCACCCATCCTTTATATGCCCAAACTGCACATCCAATAAAAAAATTCACAAGCTTTGCGCCTAAAAGCTTTGGTGTTTCATACTCAATTGTACAAGTAGGATGAGTATGGAGAGAGCGATCGCTCTTGAATCAATAAAAATCCTCCATAAAAGACTTTGTATCTTTGTGGTGAAAAATCGGAACCACAGCAACACAAACACACAGACAGAAGTGGGATTTTGATACTCAATATAAGTGAAAATAAAATCTTCACTTAATGTTGCCGCCTGATGGATGGTCGAGAGTTCTACTCTAGTTTGATTCGGCTTCACATTCTGCATCATGCAGTTCGGGAGCCAATTTTTGGGCTAGGTATTATTGAAGAACTGGCACGTCACGGCTACAAACTCAGTGCTGGCACGCTTTACCCGATGTTACACGATATGGAACGCAAGGGATATCTCTACTCTGTTGAAGAGCGAGTGGGGCGGCAGAACCGACGACTCTACCAGGCTACTGATTTGGGAAAAATGATGTTAGAGGATGCCAAACAAAAGGTGCGGGAATTATTTGGCGAATTGTTCGAGGAGCAGTGATACGCTGTGCTTCATAATATAGAATTTCGTTATCGGATTCCGATATAGTGGTTCTGTCAAGGATATGACAAAATCAGGAGCATCGCAGTGACGCAGGAAGCTGAGGATATCCAAAAAGAACCGGAAGCTGCTTCTTATAACGCTCTCACTCCCAACCAACAGCAGCAGCGATTAATGGAACTGGCGAAGGTATTTTTGCGACTGGGAGCGATCGCCTTTGGTGGCCCTGCTGCCCACATCGCCATGATGGATAATGAGGTGGTGAATAATCGTCAGTGGATGAGTCGGGAGAAGCTGCTGGATCTGCTGGGAATTACGAATTTGATTCCTGGCCCCAACTCTACAGAATTAGCCATTCACATTGGTTATGAGCGAGGCGGATGGCGTGGCTTACTAATTGCGGGAAGTTGCTTTATTTTGCCTGCGATGGTGATTGTTTGGATGTTAGCTGCTATTTATGCACGCTACCAAACAGTTCCCCAGGTAGGATGGTTGCTTTACGGTATCAAGCCTGTGATTATTGCGATCGTGCTGCAAGCGGTGTGGAATCTGGGTAAGAAAGCAGCCAAAGATATACCAACAATCGTTGCAGGAGTAGTGGCGATCGCGGCCTACTTTGCCGGATTGAATGAAATTTTGCTACTGATTCTCCTAGGTATTGCCGTGATGTTGGTGAAGAATTGGCAAGCTAGAGGACAGACAAACGGTGCATTGCTCCTACCTTTTTCGGGTATTTTGGCACAGGTTGGTACTACAGCCGCAGCAGTTACATCAGTCAGTTGGGTGAGCGTGTTTCTCTTCTTTCTCAAGATTGGCTGTGTTCTTTATGGTAGCGGTTATGTATTGCTAGCATTTCTGCAACGGGATTTAGTCGAACGCAACCATTGGCTAACCTCACAACAGCTGTTAGATGCGGTGGCGATTGGACAGTTTACACCAGGCCCGGTTTTTACGACTGCTACATTTATTGGGTATCTATTAGCTGGAAATGCCGGAGCGATCGCAGGTACAATTGGAATCTTCTTACCAGCTTTTGTATTGGTGTGGGTAGTTAACCCTTGGGTTCCTAAGTTGCGTCAATCGCCTTGGGCTAGCGGCTTTCTCGATGGTGTAAATGCAGCTTCTTTGGGATTAATGGCAGGTGTCACCTACACCTTGGGACGAGCCGCCTTGGTAGATTGGTTAACAATTATCGTGGCAATTTTGAGCGCGATCGCAGTATTTCGATTCAAAATCAATTCTGCCTGGTTAGTACTAGCAGGCGGTGCGATTGGGCTGGGCTTACACCTATTAAACTTCATTAGCTAAACTATGTAAGCTTGCACCTGCGATTTACTCAATTCGCTCACCAAACGATGAGCTTGGTGCTTGTAGAGTGGATACTGTAAAGTTCCTGGCAGTTGACTCATCAGTGTTCTGGCTAGATGCATATCACAACCAGAAATCCGTGAAATTACGGCTGCTCCTTCAAAAGCTGCTTCTGATGTCAGCGCAGATTCAACTCGCACAAGTAATTGCGGCGATGCGATCGCTCCCCGTTCGACTCGTTGCAATCCTTCAATGGTTGCTAAAACTACTAGGCGATCGCCTACAGCCAACTTGATATCATCAGATGGCATAAACTTAGAACTAGATTGGCTAGCTTTGGCATGGAGAATTGGCACGATCCCATAACCATAAGCAATTTCAGCCAGCAATTTGCCATTGAGGGTATCGTCAGCTTCAATTTGATATTCAGTCACTAGTGTAGTTTGGCCGTTGAGACGAAATAGATTCAGAACATTTTCACCAAACGCCGCCGCCACAAACGCTT
Organism: Calothrix sp. NIES-2098; assembly: GCF_963875125.1. Classification (NCBI taxonomy): domain Bacteria; kingdom Bacillati; phylum Cyanobacteriota; class Cyanophyceae; order Nostocales; family Calotrichaceae; genus Calothrix; species Calothrix sp. NIES-2098. The sequence continues at coordinate 3,168,461 of NZ_CAWNKJ010000001.1, read as the reverse complement.
CAGCAGCTAAAGCATAAACGCCCAAAACTCTAGCATAGGGTAGCAGACGAGCTACATTTTCGCTAAAACGCGGGTCTACGGTGCGAATTACCAAATTAGCTGTAGGATTGCTAGCATGAGTCATCAATGCAATTTCTAAATTAGTTACCTCATCATCGGTGACGACAACAACGCTTTTAGCAGTAGCAAGATTAACTCGGCTGAGGGAATTTTTGATATTGCCAATAATTAATGGCATTGTGGAGAGTATATCTGTTTCCAATTCAGTCGCATGAACGCCCACCAAAGGTTGTTGAAGTTCTTGCAATAGCTGGGCGACACGCTTACCAACTCTGCCTAAACCAATTATTACTATATGATCTGCTTTGGGTACTGGGAGACGCCGCCGAGAAAACTGGAATTTAGCAGCTAAGACACGTTCAGTCATAATTGCATAGAGAATACCCACAAAAACTGTACCCGCTACAGTCTGACTGATACTGAATAAATGCAGCCACCAAGGAATCTCGAAAGGTAACTGTAGCTGTCCAAATAAGTTGTCGTAGCCGCCGATGCTTAAAACTAAAGAGACATTCAGCGCATCTTGGAAGCTGATTTTGGGATATTGCAGCTTGTACAGCAAAGTCCCGCATAAGAACCAACTCACCATAAAAATACCGCCAACTAAAGCTACGCGACGGGTTTGGCTACTATCTTGCCAAAACTGACTTAGCTGGTGTCGCAGATTTTGCCATCTCATCCCAGCAATCCTTGCGCCCCAGGATTGCCTCAGACTGCTAACAGGTTGTACTGTACGCTTAGTAAGGCGATCGCTTACTTCAATATAAGCAACAGTGTCTCCTCTTAAAATTTGAGTGTGAGGTTCCCATTGATAGAATGACTTTAGTAGAGGATTTCCAGCTCTAGCATGAGCTAAAATTCGTCGGTGGGCAGTATTCATTTCGTGAATTTGGGAACGTGTAGCCCAACGGTGGGAAACATCTACCTCTACTCTCACTACTCGCAGCAAACTATTTTCCAAAGTAAAAAATCCTCTGGTTTCACTGCTTAAAGCTGCAAGGGCAAAGCTTTTGGCGGGTAATTGCGTAGCTTCAAAAGCGACAAAATTACCCAGGTTGTGACTGAGTAATTCATTGAGATTTTCCTGTGCTGACCGAATAACTAAGCGAATTTGGGGATTAAGCGATCGCGCTGCAAATGCGGCGGCAATATTGACTCGCTCATCACTAGTTACAATCAAAATAGCCCGACACTGCCGAATTCCCGCCTGCTCTAAAATTTTGGGTTGGCGACAATCACCAATTACCAGTTTGTCTACTAAATCGGGTAAATCTGGGACTTCCCATCTTGGAATATTTGCAACTTCAATCGCATTTACCTTGACGCCAAATTCTTTCAGCACAGATACACAATACTGCCCCAGATTGCCCAGCCCACAAACTAAGAAGAAATTTGCATCTATAGTTGCATTCTGTCCCATAATTCATCAGAATATATTGCTCTGAAGGCTAAAGCGAAAACTGTAAGTAGTTAAACATAATTAATTACACAATGTCATTGCGAATGTAGCGAAGCGAAATGAAGCAATCGCAAGGGCTGGGATTGCTTCGCTTCGCTCGCAATGACTGTAATTAATTTTGCGTGGTTACTTATCAACTCTACAGCGTTATATTGTGTCTAGTGAAAGGTTGAGCGTTAAGATCGCACAGAAGCAGGGAAAAAGCGGTTTGTTGTCAGAAGTCGCACTACATTCATAAATTAGGTTAGCGTCTGTTGGTTTCTGCAAACATCTGTCGTCACCACTTCATCCGCTAATACTTTGAATGCAGAAGTTGACGTTACTAACGGCGTGATTTTGTAAAGTAAATTTAAGCTGTCGTTACTTCCGTCGTGGTTTTGTAAATAAAGTTTAAGCCGTCGTTACTTCCGTCATGCTTGACGTTACTCCCGGCATGATTTTGTAAATAAAGTTTAAGCTGTCCTTACTTCCGTCGCGCTTGTCGTTAAGACTGCATTTATAGCGCTACTTCGTTTGTCGCTGTGATTCTAAAGTCGTTGATTGTTAGGATTTATATGAGGCGATCGCTTAATTAATGCTACACATCAAAATGGGACAGACATGATTTGATTTACCCATTACTCAGCAGTATCAACTTCTGAGAGATAAGCAAAGAGTAAAGGGATACTAAGTCCTCCGCCGCACCACCACAACCCGAAGACCCACGAAGTCATACGAATCGACACGCGCGAGATAGAGGCGATCTGCCGAACGACAATTCCTGGGAACGCTGCTCCAAGAACCACCACGCAGCAACCTGTATTTATCATCACCGCCAACAAACCAAGCACTGCCGTTTGTTGGCGCTCCATTATAATTTTCGTGCCACTCATCTTGACACCATTCGCAAACATTACCATGCATATCAAATAAACCAAAGGAGTTGGCAGGAAATTTTCCAACATCTGTTGTTTGCTCAGGAAATTCACCCTTTGGTCCTTGAGCGTAATTGCCTGGGTAGAATGTTCTGTGATAATTCCAGTCTGTTCCGCGATAATTGGCTAAATCAGTCGTAATGGTTTCACCAAAATAAAACGGTGTAGTCGTTCCCGCACGACAAGCATATTCCCATTCTGCTTCAGTAGGTAAGCGATAGATTTTCCCTGTCTTGTTAGATAGTCGAGCGCAAAACTCAACTGCATCATCCCAAAAAACATATTCAACAGGTCTATTAGCGCCTTTAAATGTGGATAGGTCGGGATTTAAATCAATATTTACTTTATCAAGAGCAGCCACGGCTTGCCATTGGCTCTGGGTGACAGGAAATTTCCCCATAAAAAACGGTTGAATGGTGACGTTGTGCTGTGGGCTTTCTGAGCTAACTCTTTCTGGCTCATCCTCTGGGGAACCCATGAGAAATGTACCACCAGGAATTGCTACCATTTCCAGCACTACGCCATTACCCAGGCTTTCTGTGAAAAACTCAGCGTGTCCCTGAAGACTGGGTTTGATGCGTTGTCCCTGAGCATTCACTGTCACTATTTCAAACTCAAACAGATTCACTGACTCTACATCTTTAACTGTTGTTGTCTGCACCTGTGGAGTGCAAGTCAATAGTATCACTATCTTTAGCCATTAAACCTTTAGCAAACGCCTATGATTAAGGTTTTCGTTAATTGGTATTAGGATTTATTATGAGGCGATCGCTTAATAAACGCTACACATCAAAATGGAATAGACATAATTTGATTTACCCATTCCTCAGCAGTATCAACTTCTGATAGAGAAGCAAAAAGTAAAGGGCTACTAAGTCCTGCGCCGCACCACCACAACCCGAAAACCCACGTAGTTGTCCCTATCGTCACGCGCGCGCTTGCTGGGAACCGCCGAACGACAATTCTTGGGAAGGTTGAGCCACGAACCACCACGCAGCAGCCTGTATTTATCATTATCTCCAATAAACCAAGCACTGTCGTCTGTTAGCGCTCCATTATAATTTTTGTGCCACTCATCTTGACACCATTCGCAAATATTACCATGCATATCAAATAAACCAAAGGGATTGGCAGGAAATTTGCCAACATCTGTTGTTTGCTCGCGAAATTCACCCTTTGGGCCTTGAGCGTAATTACCTGGGTACAATGTTCCCTGATAATCCCAGTCTGTTCCGCGATAATTGGCTAAATCAGTCGTAATCGTTTCACCAAAATAAAACGGCGTAGTTGTTCCCGCACGACAAGCATATTCCCATTCTGCTTCAGTGGGTAAACGATAGGTTTTCCCTGTTTTGTTAGATAGTCTGGCACAAAACTCAACTGCATTATCCCAAGAAACACGTTCAACAGGTCGATTAGCACCTTTAAAATTGGATGGGTCAGGATTTAAATCAAAGTTTACTTTATTAAGAGCAGCAACGGCTTGCCATTGGCTCTGGGTGACAGGAAATTTACCCATGAAAAAGGATTGAATGGTGACGTTATGTTGTGGGCTTTCATAGCTAAGTCTTGCTGGCTCATCCTCTGGCGAACCCATGAGAAATTTACCACCAGGAATTGCCACCATTTCCAGAACTACGCCATTACCCAGGTTTTCTGTAAAAAACTCAGCGCGTCCGCGACTGCGGTTAATTTCATAAGTTTTTTTTCCCATACCAAAAAATCCTGAGCTTTTTACCGTTAAGATAGCGCTGTCGAACTCAAAAGTCTGAGTTTGAATACTTGGGTGAGACACAGCTTTAGATGATTCGCTTTCTCGTTGTTCTTGTAATTCTGCTTGCTGTTTTTGATACTCCGCCCTTTCTTGTTCCTGGCGCAATCTTTCGGCTTGCTGTTTTTGATATTCAGCTTGTTTTGGGGCAAGCACTCGTTGTTTAATTGCAGCTATATCTTCATCTCGAAGATTTAAGATATTTTGTAAGCGTTGCAATCCATTCTGCTCTCTTTCACCGATGGGGTATTGCCTTTGTAGTACCTGCGATAAAGCTTGCTCATAGCGTTGCAATTTTTCCTGGCGTTTGCGATAGGGTTCCAGAACCTCAAACTCAATTAAATTAGCATCCTCAGGTAATAATCTCAGATTATTCTGCAACTCATTGAGATAAAAGCGATTGCCAATAGAAATCTCTCCTTCATCCTCAAGAGCAATACTATTAAATTCCTTACGATACTTCAGTTTGGGGTCATCCTTAGGCGACTTTGCCAATAAAATTTTATGTCCTTCCTCAACAGGATAGAACTTAGGAGTCATTGCAGGTGAGGCTTCTTGAACTTTCGTACTTGCATACTCATGCAGCTCATCGATGGAAATCCAACCATCTGTATCTTTATCGGCTGCACCTGTTTCAATACCTTCTACTAAATAACGAGTATAAATTGAGAGTTCTGAACCTTCTTGCTCAAATGAATATTGGGTAGAAGTCGAAGAAGTGAGGATTGCTCTTCCTTTTCCACCAAGCTGCTCTTGAACATTGATAATACCATCATCTCTAACAGTCATGCCTTGGGCGATCGCACCACTAAAACAACAGTCTAGAATGATGACTTGTCTTTGAGATCTACTACGACCGATACTTTCATGTACAAAATTGGCTGTAACTGCGGATGCACGAATTAAATCTCCTTTTGCTGTTTTGCGTGTGGTGCGTGTTGCTAGATAAAGCTTGCCTGTGTCATCCTTAATCCCATGACCGGAGAAGAAGAAAAGTACCAAGTCATCCTTTTGGCGCTCCGCAAACAACTTCTCGATTGCTTCCTCCATCTTCTGACGTTCAGGATTTTCCAACACCATAATATTTTCCTCAGCAAAGCCACCTATTTCTGGATTTGCTAACACTCGCCGCATTGCTTCGATATCATTGACCGCAGCAGGTAGAGGGTTTAATCCTGGCTCATATTCACTAATCCCTATCAGCAGTGCAACCTTCGCCATCTTAGCTGTCTTGTGTTTTTTGGGTATTATTCAAAAAATCCTGTGCTTGCTGCATGGCAAATTCAAATTCCTCTCGACTACTGGCTTCTATGTTGAGTTCTCTGCCATCAGGAGCCTTGACTACAAGTTTAATGGGTTTGTTACCGAAGCGATCTCCTAGAAATTTAAACAACGTCTTGATATTCGCCGGATTAATTTCTAAATTTAGTAATCCCAACAAAAAACCGCCGAAAGCCTTTGCACCCCTAGGTGTGTCTTCCACAGCTACTGAATCTACTGCTTCCACGCCATCTACTTCTCTTAGCTGCGGGAGCAGGTTTTGCACTTCTGCTTGCAACTCTTCTTCATCTAAATCCAGTTCGGTTAGAAAAAGAGTCACGTGAACGTTAGATATTCTTGCCATGTTAACGTCTAAGTAGTTTCAATAGTCTTTTTTCAAGATTGTATCGGTTATTTTAATTAATTTAGGCAACATCCGCAAAACGACGCTAAATTTCTTTTAGATCGTAGAAATCACAATTTTTTTGGGATGAGCAGCAAGAAACAGGAGAGTATTTAATTCATGCTTTAGATGAAGATTGATTATCAAATCGTCAGCTATTTCCTATTGAGTTAGAGGGTGTAACTTGGTGAGTCGAGTTATCCTTTTGGATGCAGATTTTTTAGGTAATTAAAGTACATAGGCAAGGGCACTGCCGTGCCCCTACCTGCGTACCTTATTTATCTGAAATAAGCTGTATGATTTTCTTTGTGTCTTTGTGATTAAATAATTTTTGAACACAAAGACACAGAGGTACAAAGTTAATGAACTTTCACTGTGGGCTTAGTTGATAAAGCAACTAGTTGATAGAGCTTTTCTTCAAACTTTTCCATACAAGCTGACCAATCATATTCTAAAATTGATGGGCGAGCGTTCTGGGCCATGTGGGCTTTAAGTTCGGGATTTTCCAGAATAGTAATGACTTTTTGGGCGAAATCTGCTGGGTTGTTTGGTTCAGCAAGAAAGCCGTTGTGTCCGGGAATTACTTGTTCTGTAGTTGAGGGTGCGAAGGCTGCAACTACAGGGGTTCCAGAAGCTAGGGCTTCGTTATTTGTGGTACAGAAGTTTTCGGTGACGGAGGGGTTAATAAAGACATCAGCTCTAGCAAACCAACCTAACAGTTCTGTGCCGTGAGATTCTCCCCAAATTGTAATTCCTGATTTATACTTTTGGGCACGTCTTTTGATTTGTTCGTCAAGAGGGCCGCTACCAACGATAACTAGATGCACGTCAGGAATTTTGGCAGCAATTAAGGGGTATGCATCTATGAGTTGGGTGACGTTCTTTTCGGCGGTGATGCGTCCGACAAACAGCAGGGTTGGTCTCTTGTCGTTGGGGATGGGGTCGTAACAAATATTGCGGGGATGGAATTTTTCGCAATCAATACCTTGATAAGGGACGTATTCGCTACGTTGACATTGCAATTTTTCGTACTTAATTAGCTGTTCCCGCGATGGAAATAAATTGACGTTATAAACTTTGCTGACTTGCTTAACTATCAAGGGAATAATCGGGCGCAGCAAGCTAAAGAAGAAGCTTCCTAGGTAATATTTGATATATGCGACGATATCTGTATGAAACACTGAAATAATAGGAGTGCCTGTTTGTTTGGCATATTTAACTCCTACTGGGCGACCGTAACCTTGCAAGAAAGCTGAGTAAACTCCTTGCATTTGGGCTGATTCTTCCGCCACAATTATATCTGGTTGGAAGTTTGCAAGTAACTTAGTATCGTTCCAATGTTTGTAATTTAACGGTTGAGGCAGAGATTTGTAGAAAATCAACGGTTCGGTAGGGAATGCGTAGGAGGAAAAGTTAGGATAAGCCTGTAACTCTTCTAATCCTGGCATGGGACGACTACCAACTTGTTTGGGGTATTTATCGTTAATTTCGGGATGAATGAGAAAAACTTCGTGTCCTTGCTGGAGTAGCCAACGAACTCGCTGGTGTACTGCAACTGATACCCCTGTGAGGAAGGGTGCGTACAGTCCGGTTAATAAGGCGATCCGCAGAGGTTGGTTTTTCATGGTTAAGGAAATATTTCATGAAAGGGCTGGTTTTGGTTTTAGGATTTACGCAGCTGAGATTTCATGAAAGTCGTCATTGGTCATTGGTCATTAAACAAAAGACAAATGACAAAGGACAGACATCCCCAGTATTTTGATTGCGCTACTTAGAGAGAAAGTTTGCGATCGCTTGGTCGATCTATGATTTGGTAAGGGCGGTAGTCCAGGAGTCGCAGGTTCCAAGGCCCTTTGATTTCATAGGTGATTCCGCGCCATTTAACTCTTGGCATCCACAGGGATGATAGCATTGCTAAACCGTAAACCCATTGGGTAAAGGGAATGCCAAAGAAGATTTTGATGATGGTGGTGGTTGATAGTTTTGTTTCTGGTTCGCTGTGACGACGAAGTACTTGCTGTATTTGTTTTTCTAAGACAAGTACAAGCAAGAGGAGGGCTAGCATATAGCCGCTATAGCAAATAAAGCAGAAGATAGCGGTCTGCCATTGTTGAGTGAATAAAGCGGCTAAAAATAAGAAAGCGATCGCAGTCGGGATGCATATAGTTAAAATTGTGTCACCAACTACAGCTAACCACCAAGGATGATACAGGCGAGAAGCGAGTAATTGCCGTTGCAGCCAGTATCTTAAGCTGGGTAAATCTGATTCTTCCCGATTCAGCATCATTAAGGAAGGTACAAATTTCACTTTTAGCTGATGTTTAGCCAAGACGCTGCGCATCATGGTATCTTCGCCAAAAGCTTTACTCCACTTATCTACAAGTCCTGTTTGGTGGAGAACTTCTGTTTTGACTGCAAGAGTTCCACCCCAAGGAATCCCGTAAAGATACATCTGCACAACTGCGGATACGTTCCAGATGTAACGCACTAAAGAACCGCAATATTTACCTGTGGGTAAATACCAACGATTACCTGTTGTCGCGCCAATTTGGGGATTAGCTAAAGGACTAACTAATTCCCGCAACCAATTAGGATGCACAACTGTATCAGCATCGACTAAAGCAACTACCCGATAAGAATTGTCTAACTCTGACACTGCTTGCACCAGAGAACTGCATTTTAAGCTACAGTTTCTGCGGATAAAGTACAAAGGGCTGATTTGCGCGTTAGTTGCACCTAGTTCTTGAATGGTATCCGTGGCAATTTTCCAAGCTGGATCTTCTTGGCGGTCAATAATCAGCTTGAGATCGTACTGAGGATAATTCTGATTTAATAAAGCACGCAAACAGTTTGCCAGAAAAGGATCTGCACCCCTCAAGCAAAGAACGATCGCAGTTTTGGGTAACTTATCATCTGGTAATAATTTACCCTGGTAAAAACGCAGATTCCAGACAAATATCGCAATTAACAAGACTTGAATGGCCAGCCAACCCAGCAAAACCTGAGACAGCAACACCGCCCAATCGTTCATGCTTCACACCTATAAATTCCATGAAAGTGCTGAACTTAGGATTTACGCAGCAGATTTCATGAAAAGCTTTAGGAGTCATTTGTCATTGGTCATTGGTCATTGGTAAAGAGTCAAGAGTCAAGGGTCAAGCATTTCTTTCCCCCTTGTCTCCCCACACTCCCCACCCTTCCCACACTCCCCATCCTCCCTCATCCCCCGCGATACGGCTTATACTCTTCCAGCCGAATATTCCAAGGGCCAAAGATGCGATAGCTGACACCACGCCATGTAATTGTAGACATTCCCAAAGTTGACAACAGCCCTAACCCATAGATCCATTGAGTTAGGGGAATGCCAATTAGCAGTTTGCAGATTGTGGTCAAGGAAATTTGTGCTTGTGGTTGATGGCGATCGCGTGTATTTTGCTGTACTCCTTGCTCTAAAATCAGCATAAGCCAGAGTAAGCCTACGGTATAGCTGCTATAACATCCCAACAACAGCACAAAATTCTCCCATTGCGAAGCGAACAATGCCCATAGCAAACATATCAACACCATAGTAGGAATTAATATGCTGGAGATAGTATCGCCAATAATAGCCGTTGGTTGGGGATGATAAAGTCGAGAACAAATCAGTTGGCGCTGAATTCGATCTCTTAAACTAGGTAAATCGCAATCTTCCCGATTCACCATTAACAGCGAAGGTACAAATTTTACCCGCATCTTATACTTGCGTAAGACGCTAGCGATCGCAATATCTTCGCACAGAGCTAGACTCCATTTATTGAGAAGTCCCGATTGGTGAAGTACTTCTATTTTGATAGCCAAACTTCCACCCCAAGGCATCCCAAACAGATACTTCTGTATAACTAAGGATACATTGCTGATATAAGGTACTAAAGACCACCAGTATTTACCTTCAGGCAAATACCAAGGGCCACCAGTTGTTGCACCCACCTTAGGATGGGCTAAGGGGTTGACTAATTCTCGCAGCCAATTACGATGGACTACAGTATGGCTATCAACCAAGGCAACTATCTTGTAGGAATCATCCAATTCTGAGACAGCTTGCACTAAAGAACTGCACTTGAGACTACAATTGTTGCGTACATTGCGCAAAGAGCTAATTTCTACGTTAGCTACTCCTAATTTTTGGATTGTCTCAATCGCAATGTTCCAAGCTGGATCGTCTTGATGATCGACTACAACTTTTAATTCATATTGGGGATAATTTTGTCGCAGCAAGGCGCGTAAGCATTGTCTCAGATAAGGATCGGCTCCCCGCAGACAAAGAATCACCGCAGTTTTGGGTAACTGGTCATCTGGTAACAAGTTTTTCTGGCTTGAATGCAGAGACAATAGAAACACCAGGGTTAAACATACCTGAATAGCCAGCCAACCCAGCAACGAGTTACACAGAAATTTCTCCAAATCTGCCATGAATTTTTGAGCCTCCCTTAGGGGCGGGATTTCCCCACCCTTGACTGATTTAGGGGTCGAGAGAATATTTCACAGTGATGTTGACGGTTGTATTTTTATTCACCGCAAAACTAGCATCGCGAAATTTAGGCGTACCAGTTTGGATGGATACAGTGGGGTTTTGGGAAATTCCAAAACCTTCTGTAGGAATACCGAAAAAGTCGCGATTGAGTTTGCGATCGCCATTTTGATCGTCAACAATAGCAACAGCATAATTGCCTGGCTTTAAACCAGCAAACTGGTATTTTAACGTGCTACCTGTGATTTTCTGACAAGCACTTCGCGATACATTAGCAGTATTTAAAGGAAATGCTTTTGCTTTATCTTGAGCGTAAACTCCAATGCAAATTTCTCCTTTCTGGCTGCGGATACCATTCACAACAACAGTTAGGGTTTCAGCAGGTGCAGCATTGACAATTTTAATGAAGCTTAGACTTGTTAAAGCAGCAATAATCAAAGCAGAAATTTTAGAGAGTTTCAACATTTGATTCCTCATAAATAAACTACTTTTTTAGGGATGAACTTTATTGTTTTTACTTTGTGTCTTAGTGTCTCTGTGGTACAATTTTTAAACCACAAAGGCACAGAGAGAAATAACTAGACTATTTCATCAAGTCTTGAATATTGGTCTTTTCTAGCCATTCTTGTATGATTTGTAATCCCTCTTCTAGCCCAATTTTGGGTGTATAATTTAATAAGCTTTGGGCTTTAGCAATAGAACAAGCGTAGGGACGAGTCATAAAATCTATTGACTCTGGCAGAATATCGGCTTTTTTACGAAATAGCTTTTGTCCTTGCACGCGCAGTTTGAGAAATAGTTTGATTTCGTCTTTTCCTAAAGACATGGGTGCAGGGGAACCAGATATTTCAGCTAAACGTGTAAAATACTCTTTCCAAGAAGTTTGTTCGCCGTCTGTAATATTGAAGATTTCGCCGTAAGTTTCTTTTTCAATAGCAAGAAAAATACCATCAATTAAGTTATCTACATATACGTGATTGATAACGCCGTGTTCATCACTAGCATAAGCAAATAACTTTTGACGCATAAAATGAACTGGGCGAACTACCCAAGGGATACATCCCGGCCCGTAAACATCGCCTGCTCGAATGATAATAATGCCAAAATCTGGGGGATTATTTAGCGGTAGTAGGGCAACTTCTGCTTCAATTTTACTTTGGCAGTAAGGGTTTTTTTCTTCAGCTAATGGCTCGGATTCTGTGATGCGATCGCTATAATTAAATCCATAAACCAATACACTCGAAAGATGCACAAAGGTTTTGACACCAGCACTTTTGGCCGCTTTCGCCATAGTGATGGTTCCGTCAACATTCATCTCACGAAAATCTTTGATTGCGCCAGCTTCTTGAGCAAGTTGAGCAGTGTGGAAAACGATGTCTACTCCCTCACAAGCTTTTTGAGCAATCTTCGCATCGTTAATACTACCAACAATCACCTCAACGCCTAAGTTTTGCGCTTTTTTATCGCCAACAGCAGAACTTTGTAGCCCTCGGACTTTCATTCCCTTAGCGATGGCTAACTCAGCCGCACGCCAACCGATAAATTCGTCAATTCCGGTGATTAGGAGAGTTTTGTTTTCCAGGTTCATAAAGCAGAGATGATTGATTAATTTTGTAGGGGCGGGTCTCCCCACCCTTTACGACAATCCGTATATCGCAATAATTTAGAAAATATCGGCGGGGTCTGCGGAACGCAGTTTATTGATAGCTAACGACCCAGAAGTTAAGCACATTAAAATTGCGGAAACTAAGACCAAGAACGCATTGTTAAAGGTCATCATAATTGGCAACTTTGTGGCTTTCATAGCAAAATCGTAGAGCAGCACGGATAAAATAAATCCGGGAATAAAGCTTAAAATTGCCAATAATAAAGCTTGCTGAAAAACCACATTCAATAAGTATCTATTGGCATAACCCATAGCTTTTAAAGTTGCATAAGCCACAAATTGAGTCGAAATGTTGCTGTAGAGAATTTGGTAAACAATTACGACACCTACAACAGAAGCCATTGTCAGCATTAGACTCAGAATAAAACCAATTGGGGTTCTGATAGCCCAATATTGTTTTTCAAAATCAATAAAACCTTGGTAAGTAAAAACTTGAACGTCATTAGGTAATGAAGCTTGTAAACTTTTCAGAACCTTCTCTGGATCTGTACCAGGTTTTAAAGTGATTACGCCTACATCTATCATTTCTGCGGGGCGGGTATTGGGATTGATGCGCAGAAAAGTTGAATCGCTGACAATTAAGTTACCATCTACCCCAAAGGAAGGCCCTAAACTAAATAAGCCGCCAACTCTGACACGATAACCAATTAATGAATTAAAGGGAAATATTTCAACTGTCTGTTCAGTTTGACCTCGATTGAATCTTTCTGCAATCGGCCCAAATTCCGAACGTGAATCCCGGTCGAAAAGCATCATATCCGGAATTTTGAGTTTGTCTAAATTTTCCTCAACTTCAGGAATATTTAAAACCGATCTCCCAGGATCGAACCCAATAACATAGATTGAATATTTCTCGCTATTTACAGGGTTTTTCAACTTGGCAAATTGCAAATAGATTGGGCTAACTGACTCGACACCATCAAACCCCAATGCTTGATATAAACGAGTTCGAGAAAAGCTTTGATTTGAGGTCAAAGACTTATATTGAGAACTAACTAAAAACAAATCTCCTTTCAAACTTTGATGTACTGCGGTAGCACTAGAATAAAGTGCGTCTTGAAACCCTAGCTGAATAAACATCAGCAGCACAATAAAAGCAATCCCCGCTATAGCTACCAGAAAACGCACTTTTTGCTGGACTAGCTGTAGCCATGCTAAAGGAATTTTAAAATTCATGAATTAAGAATTGTCAGTTGTCATTTGTCATTGGTCATCTGTCATTCGTCATTTGACTCTTGACTCTTAAATATGAATCGCAACATCAACTTGTAAGTTGGTGAGCCTTGATACTTTGGCGCTATCTGCGGGATCGTCTATGCAGATTTTTACCTCAACAATTTTGCGATCTGTGTCCGATCCTGGGTTGAGGCTGAAGATACTTTGCTTGTCAACTTGCCAACCCACTTCTTCTACGGTTCCCTGCAATTTGCCGACAATTGCTGGGCTAGTAATAGTCACTTTTTGACCTTTACGCACTTTTTGAATATCGGTTTGATACACTTCTGCAACCACATACATTTGCGAGATATTACCTATCTCCGCAAAGCCAGAAGTAGCAATTACTTCGCCTGTCCTGGCGTGAACTTTCAAAATTGTGCCGTCAATGGGAGATTTAATGTAAGTTAAATCTTGGTCTGCTTTTGCTTGTTTAACAGCAGTTGTGGCACTTCTGACTTGGGTTTGTGCTAACTCAACATCTACAGGACGTACTTCTTTAACACTGCTGAGTTGCGATTGTGCTTGTTTAATTTGGCTTTGTAGTGTGTCTTGAGTACGCTTCTTGGTGGCTTGGGCTTCCGCTAGCTGCTGTTGTGCAGTTTTGAGTTGCAGTGCTTTGCTATCTGATACAGAAGCGGCGATCGCACCTTGTTTGAACAATTGCTGATAGCGATCGTTTTCGGTTTTAGCGTTTTCTACCTGCGCCAGGAGTCTTGCAACGGTTGCGTCTTGGGTTGCTACGTCACCTTTTAATTGTGACTGTAAACTCGCGATCGTCGCTTTTTGAGCGTCAATATCTCCAGTTTTAGCACCAGATTTTACTTGAGCTAATTGGGCTTTCGCAACTTGCAGTTTATCTAAAGCTTGTTGCAAAGCTGCTGTAGAGCGATTGTAGTCTTCTAGGTAAGCTAAGATTTGTCCAGCTTGTACCTTGTCTCCTTCCTTAACTAATAGTTTTTCAACTCGCACACCGTTAATGGAATGAGGTGCAGACAAATAAGTAATTTCGCCTTGAGGCTGTAAACGCCCTAAAGCAGTGATTGCAACTTTCGCCGGAGCAGCCTTTGGCGGATTTGTTGGGCGACTCTGAATATTAGACCGAAATAATGTTGATAAAGTGTAAAAAGATGCTAGTCCAGTAGCGAAGATGACAGAAACTCCTAAAACTATTTGCCATCTTTGTACGGGCTGTTTGAATAATGGGCTTTCTTTGTTTACTGCCATATTTTCATTCCAATTGTGCTATGCCTGGAGATAACTTCAACGCTTATATCTGTTGATTAGATTAGGCTTATCCCAACTTTTTCGACTTGCAGAAATGGGATAAGTATAAATGTAGGGTGGACAGTACCCACCACAATCCAGATACGGTGGGCTACAAATATTTCAGGAATTAAAAGAAATCCTAGATTTAAATTTTTTACACTTTTGTTGCCAATACAAATTACTAGTTAGGCCGCTAAATTTATCTTAGCTCTATTCCTAAATATCTCAGTTTTATCCACTACAATTATTGAATTTTGCAGCCAATAATTTTGTAGTGCCAGCGATACAATTATAGTGACAGAATAACGCAGCACTGAGAAAATAAGGTGGAAAAACTAGGATAAAGCTTTGTTAAAGTATTGCAAAAACCCTTTAGCTTGTCAATTCGTTTTCGCTGTCTCATTTTTGGTTGAATATCCATAATATCTCTCAGAGAATGATGAGGAAATAGGTAATATATATTAAGTAATTTTCCTCATTTTATTTCCAAATATTATGGTTAATCAACGGACTCTACTATTATCAACGGATTATTGTGAGCTTAGTTGTGTACCATAAGACATTCTTGTCAAATTGAGGATGAGGGAGTGTGAGGAGTGTGGGGAGTGTGGGGAGTGTGGGGAGTGTGGGGGGACAAATGACAAATGACACCTGACCCTTGACTCCTGATATCTTAATGCTATGGTTGGTGTTTGAACTGGTTGCACTGAACAATAGTAATTATGCCTATTGTGCCCATAAATCAAATTCTCGTTGGTCGTAACCGCCGTCCAATTAAGGGTGAGAAGGTTGATGAATTAAAGGAATCAATTAGGGCTAATGGTCTTTTGAACCCGATTACGGTGGATCAAAAGCTGAATTTAATTGCGGGATTGCATCGGTTGACGGCTTGTAAGCTGTTGGGGCTGGATGCGATCGCCTGTAATATTGTGACCTACCAATATGCTGAACAAGCTCGTTTAGCAGAGATTGATGAGAATTTGATCCGTAATGAGCTAGAACCGCTAGAGCGATCGGAGTTGTGGTTGGAGCGCGATCGCATTTTGGAACGTATGGGATTGCGGGCGAAGGCGGGAGATAACCAACATACTCTTAAAGGTGGTGAAATGATTTCACCACCTCTAAAACGAACTGTGGAGTTAGCAAGGGAGGCTGGCTACTCTGAGCGCACCTTTCAGCATGGAAAGCAGATTGCAAAAGGGATTCACCCCGATGTCAAACAAATGATTAAGGGAACTGCGATCGCCGAAAGTCCCACAGCTTTATTAAAAATAGCCAGAGCAGGTAGTCAAGAACGCGCTGTAGCAGAAGCAGCACAACAGGCTTTTGAATTAGCCGAGGCGCAAGGAGATGTACAAGCGGCTGAAAAGCAAGCCAAACTGCTGGCTGAGGCTAAGAATAAGCAAAAAGAGTTACAGACTTTAGCATATAACAGTGCTTTGGCAGAAAAAGAAGTCAAGTCACTGTCCAAAAAAAGCCAGTGTCAGCCATCCAACCCAGCGAAAAATGTAACGGTGGGTGAAGAATGGATGCTAGGAAGGCATTTAGTGTATTGTGGCGATACGGCGAAACAAGAGTTCACGAACTTGCTACCCTCGGATGCAGCATTGGCGATCGCGACTGTCTCCTCAACTTGGAATCATAATTATTTAGTTGGGGAAGCGCGGGTTGTAGCGGTACTGCGATCGCAAGGGCAGATTTATGAATTTTATCAGCGTAATCAAATGCCTTTTCAATACGAATTACTGTTAGGAAATATCTATGTAGGGATTTTTTCTCATCAATCTCTATCCCAGCCACAGACAGAAATTAATGTTGAAGGTGTAGAAGGAATTGTTAATTACTTAATTAATTTATATACCAGTCTCAATAATTTTGTGATTGCACCGTTTATGGGTAATGGTGAAGTTTTAATTGCTTGCGAACGCATGGGGCGAATCTGTTTTATTGGCGACGATCGGCCGGAGTTAGTTAGCCGGGGAATTGGGCGATGGGAGAAGTGGACGGGAAAGCAATCTCAGAAAACGAGGTAATAAAGGACGCAGAGACAGCAGCAGTTTTCAGCTATTTCAACAACATCTGTCATCAGAGTCTACCATTGCTCAGTTCCCCTTCTCCCTGAGGGAGAAGGGGTTAGGGGATGAGGGCTTGAGCAATTGTATGTAAAACTGACTCGATATCATTAAATATTTGCTCATTACTAAAGCGAATAACAGTAAATTGATGAGATAGCAACCAGTTTTCTCTAATATAATCTTCAGCTTGCTGACTTGCATGAATACTACCATCTACCTCGATAATTAGTAATTTTTCGTGACAATAAAAATCAACAATATATCTATCAATATTATGTTGTCTGCGAAATTTTTTATTTAATAAACGTCGATTTCTTAAACATTCCCACAATATTTTTTCTGCTGGTGTTTGTTGTTTTCTTAATTCGCGAGCGCGTTCTAATAATAGATCGGGAATTTGTCGGTTGCTACCTGCTAATTTTGCAATTTCTGCCCTCACCCCTAGCCCCTCTCCCTCTGGGAGAGGGGGATAAGAGTTATTTTTATATTTTTGTTGATTCTCTTGTTCCTGTTCTTTTTCTTTACTCCCTCTCCCTCTGGGAGAGGGAAGGGGTGAGGGTTCATATTCCATAATAAAATCAACTCATCTTATCCTTGACTAACCTTATTGCCAAGCTTTGAGGGATAGGGGTTTAACTCTTCGTGAATTGACCAACAGTCTCATTCTATTCGCTAAAATTCGCGATTTTACTATTATCTGATGCTTGTTGTGCAACATTTTTCAAGCGGCTCGACCTCATTTTGCGAACGCGATCGCTATCTCGAACACCACCTGCTGTTTCATATTGAGGGCTATCTGTGCCGTACTTAATAGCAATTAGCATAAGCATCTTTTGAGAAAGTTTAGTCAAATTTTTTTCCATCTCTTCAACTTCAGCTAAAGAAGAATCAGCTAAAGATAGAGCGTTATTATGAATCTCAAGTTTATTCCGTAACTGTTCCATTGACTCCATCAGTTTTTCTAGACTATAATCATCATCCAGTTTCAGATTTGGATCGACCAATTTCATCCCGGCTGCTCTTGACTCAACTTTTTCTAAAACGCTGTATTTACGTTTTTTGCGACTCATAAATTTGCCCTGTTCAAATATTTCTAAACATAGCTTGCCTTAATTAAATCGCAATCTGGTTCAGCATAAATAGCAATTTTTGAACGTACAATTTTCAGCTAATATCAGTAATATTTCGGTATTTAATTACTCTTCTTAAGAAGGCAAGAGGCAAAAACAAGAGGTAGGAAACATTAGGAAAGCCACTATTGAATTGAGCAAAGCCACCATTGAGTTAAGAATAGCCGCCATTGAGTTGAGAATAGCCACTGTTGAGTTAAGCAAAGCCACCATTGAGTTGAGCAAAGTCACTGTTGAGTTGAGAATAGCCGCTATTGACTTAACGATAGTGGCTTCTGTTGTTGGCGAGTTTGCGATCGCAAATGAATAAGTAGTTACACAAAATTAATTACACAATGTCATAAAAATTGTAGGGGCATGGTAGTGCCCATACGTGTCAACTTAACCTAAAAGCTATATACGGCGCGTGTTGTACAAAAACCCTCGCCCTCATCCCCTAACCCCTTCTCCCTCAGGGAGAAGGGGAATTAAATCTCTTGCTCCCCTCTCCCTCAGGGAGAGGGGCTGGGGGTGAGGGCAAAACCTTGCAACCAAGCGGGTTTCACGTTCAATTGACCTCACTGGGTACTGCCATGCCCTCTAGAATATAACGAAACGCGATCGCCTGGCATTTTTACGGAATTTAGGCTAAAAAGTTTGTATTATCTCAAATAACCCGCCACGCCCACACAGCCGACTATGGAATTAAATCTCCGCTTCCCAGAGAATAATCAAGTCATTGTAACATTTGATGGGCAAGAAACTGAGAGACTGGATTTTGCCTCACCATTGAGTGCAGCAGACAGAGAAGAGATTCGCTGGTACTTAGAAACTTATGCGGCACATTACACAACGGATGTAGATGATAAACGGGCGGAAGGGATAGCAAAAAAATTCCGGCAATGGGGCGAAGATTTATTTAATGCAGTTTTTCAAAATCGGGCTGCTCAACGGCTGTTTAATGATTTTCAAGATGAAAATCAACCAGGACGCTTATTAACAATCAGCGCCAGTCATCCAGCAATTTTATCGCTGCCTTGGGAATTGTTATGCGACCCACAAGGTACTTATTTGTTTCACGAAAATCCCCGCATTTCGATTCGTCGCCGCTTGGCTGGTGCAGGGGGTGGACGCAGACCGTTTAAAGTGCAAGTCAAAGACCGATTGCGGTTATTGTTTGTCATTAGTCGTCCCAGTGATGCAGGATTTATTGACCCCCGTGGTGAAGCAATGGCAGTGTTGAACGCCATTCAACAAGCAGCAGCCGGACGAGTTGAGGTAGAATTTTTGCGTCCAGCCACCTTGGATAATTTAGTAGCGCGGCTAGAAGACTCCCGCCAACCCCCTGTTGATATTGTGCATTTTGACGGTCATGGGGTATTTGATTTAGATGGGCGTTTCCAAGAACAGGCTAAACATAGCGACCCGGTGGGACTAACTAAAGGCGGGAATGAGAACGGCGGCAATATTGGTTACTTGTTATTTGAGGATAAAGAAGGGAAAAAAGCCCTGATTACTGCCGAAACCTTAGGTGATATGCTGAATCGGCAAAAAGTGGGGTTAATTGTTTTGTCTGCCTGTCAGTCGGCGGCGATGGGTGGCGAAGATGGAGAGGATGCAATGGGTAGTGTAGCCGCTAGGTTAACCCATGCAGGTATTCCCACCGTCTTGGCAATGACTCATTCGGTATTAGTGACAACTACCCAACAACTGTTTGCCAAATTTTATCAGGGTTTAGTATCTGGTGCTGGTATGGGTGAAGCATTAGATAATGCGCGGCGAGACTTGTATCTCAACCAACAACGGGGAGAACGGCAACGGGGTGAGAACCGGGTGCAGTTAAAATTGCAAGATTGGTTTTTACCTGCCTTGTATCAAGCAGCGGGTGATACGCCGTTATTGCAGCAGCAAGACTTGAACAACCAAGAAAGCGGCGAGACACCAAAATGGGGAAACTTGCCGGATATACAAGAAGCTGGATTCTTTGGTCGTAGCCGGGAATTGTGGCAGATAGAACGATGGTTTGTCCAGGGAACGCGCCGCCTCACAGTATCGGGTTTTGGTGGACAGGGAAAAACCTATCTTGTCCAGGAAGCAGGACGCTGGTTACACCGCACGGGGATGTTTGAGAAAGTTTGTTTTGTTGATTATGCTGCTTTTGGTGGTGTGGATGCTGTAGGGTGGGCAGTTAGCACCCTGGCGACAGTGTTAGACGAGAGTTTAATTGATGGGGCGGCGGCGACTCAGGCGTTGCGTAAGCAAGCTACATTGCTGATTTTAGATAACTTAGAAACCTTGCAAGGGGAACCTCTAGGGGAACTGTTAACCGTGGCAAAACAGTGGTCTGAGGTTGGGGAATGTCGGGTATTACTCACCACTCGCACACCAGATTTTCACTATCCTGATTATCCCACACAAGGCAGTCGCAAACATATCTCCTTATCTTTGCGAGGTTTGGGACAAGAAGATGCCCTAGCGTATTTCCAGAGTTTGATTAAACTGACGCTATCACCCAAATTTGACCCACCTAAACGCGGTGTGTTGTTGGAATTATTTAAACTGGTGGATTTTCATCCCCTGTCGATTGGTTTGTTAGCGAAACAGTTGGAAAGTCGCCGTCCGGCAGAGTTGGGACAACGCTTAGAAACCTTGATTGCCCAAACACCAAATAATCCCCTATTGGCATCTTTGAATTTATCTTTGGAACGGTTGGATGCTGAAGCAATGCAGTTATTGCCTCGCTTAGGCGTGTTTCAGGGCGGGGCGCTTGAGTATATCTTGCTGGAAATTACAGAAATTTCTGAGTCACAGTGGCAAATTTTGCGCCCTGCCTTAGAAGCCACTGGGTTAATTCAAGTTGATGGGCCTTTTCTCAAATTTCACCCCACCTTAGCCCCTGCCTTGTGGCCGCGCTTATCCCCAGAAGCACAGACACAACTGCTTGCCCGTTATCAACAGTGTTATTATCTACTTTCTCACTATTTGTACAATAAAGATATAAAAGACCCTGATTTTGCCCGTACCATTGCCGAACGGGAATTACCGAATTTACTTTATGCAGTTGATGGGGCGTTGAATGCAGGTGCAGAATGGGCAGTAGAGTTTGTTGACAATGTAAACTTTTTTCTTGGCAAATTTGGACTTAACCGCGATCTCACTTTACTAAATCAACGGATTGCTCAGTTGACTGTGGAAGTAGGTTCCCATACATGGTATCTCAGCCGTACAAGTTCAGGCGAGCAATTATTCAATGCTGGTCGCTATCAAGAAGCAGCACAGGTGTTTAGTGAGATACTGGCAGAGTTGGGCGAGCAACCAAGTTTTAACTACTGCGTTACTTTGGTTAGGTTAGGGCGATGCTTGTTGTTGCAAAGACAAACAGCACAAGCAGCACAAATCTACCGTCAGGGGTTGGCAGTGGCGCAGCATTTCGAACAGTCTGATGATGTAAAGAAACTGATGGGAACGTTGCAGACTGAATTGGCAGATGCACTGAGGGATATGGGAGATTATGGTGAGGCACGCATTGCTTATGAAGCAGGATTAGTTATTGATAAAGAAATTGGAAACCTTAGTGGGGCTGCCGTATCAAATCTTCAACTCGCAACTCTAGCTATGCTGCAAGGCAACCTTTCAGAAGCAGAACAGCGTTACCGTGAAGCACTGACTACTTGTCGGCAACTCAACGAACCAGCACAAGAAGCTGCAGCTTGGCATCAACTGGGTATAGTATACGAAAAAGGTAAGCAGTGGGACGATGCGGAAGATGCCTACCGAACATCAGCACAAATTCAAGAATCTCTAGGAAATCTGGCAGATGCAGCAAGTACTTGGGGTCAATTAGGCAACCTCAATGCACTTGCTGGCAACCTGGGAGAGGCGGAAGCTTGGCTTCGTAAGGCTTTGAAGCAATATCAAAAATTAGAAAATCAAGCAAATGCATCTCAAACATTAAGTAACCTCGCTTTCATACTACAAAACCAACCCCACCGCCTCAGCGAAGCCCGACAATTGGCAGAAGAAGCATTAGCCATTCACAAAACCTTAGACCCGGCTGCGGCTGAGATTTGGAAAACCTATGACACATTGGCAAAGATTGCCGACAAGCAAGGCAACACCACCCAAGCTAAAGAATATCGTCGCCAAGCAAGGCAAGCAAAAGCGGCGTTTGCAGGGACACAGTATGAGTTGCGGCAATATGGGCAGTTTATTGCAAGGGTAGTAGATGCTGTGGATAATGCAGAAATCAGGGAACAGTTAGAAGTTGAGATGGAGAATCTTGCAGAAGTTTGGCAAAATCTCGTTGCTGCCATCCGTCTTATCTTAGCCGGCGAGCGAGATGAGAATATACTGTGTGAGCAGTTAAATTTGGAAGAGTCTATGATTATCTCCGCTATCCTGCGGGGTATTGCTGACCCTCAATCCCTTGAAGCGTTATTAAATAATTCGTAATTCGTAATTCGCCGTAAAAGTAGGGTGTGTTGTCGCGCAGCGCAACGCACCGTCAAGAATCTAATACCAATTCAAATATAGTGCTTCTCAGTTGGATGCAAGACAAAATTATATCGTCGCCTGTAGGGGCATCGGCACTGCCGTGCCCTTAAGAGTGTGTGGACTCAACCGATAACCCCTATAATATTTGCGACACATCAATTATTCTAGAGGGCAAGGCAATTCCCATACGTGTCAACTTAACGCGAAACCCGCTTTGTAGCAAGGTTTTTGCCCTCACCCCCAGCCCCTCTCCCGGTGGGAGAGGGGAGCAAGAGATTTAATTTCCCTTCTCCCGGGGGAGCGAGAGATTTAATTCCCCTTCTCCTGGGCGAGCAAGAGATTTAATTTCCCTTCTCCAGGAGGAGCAAGAGATTTAATTTCCTTAATTCCCCTTCTCCCGGGGGAGAAGGGGTTAGGGGATGAGGGCGAAAGTTTTTGCACAATGCTCGCCATATATAGCTTTTAGCTTAAGTGGACACCCATGAAAAAGACCCCGCCCCTACAGGCTTGACGATTTAAATTCAACTCTTAAAACTCTTACTCTCTGCGCCTTTGCGTGATGCAAAATTCATTTATTATCCACTTCCGCAGAATAATCTTCACAAAAAGCTTTCAACCCAATGTGAATAATAATCACCATGACTGCAACAACTAAAGGAGATAACACATCCCCCGAAAAACCCATCGTTACCAACACCGCACCCAAGCGTTCCACAGCATCCTGATTATCCAAATCGCCCCATTTCTTCCACTGCTTATTCAGCATTCCCCCTTCTTGGCATAAATCACTTTTAGCAGCGCGTCCAAATTTCTGCAAAAAACTCTTAGAGTTTTCTTGTGTCAGATTTGTAATTGCTGCGGTTTGTTTTACCAACAATTTTTCATCTGAGATTTTATCATCTCCTTGTTTTTGCTCTGAATCTGGAGCAGAGCGCAGTTCTATTAACTGGCGGTCAATTTCCGCAGAGAGGGCAGTAATTTCTTCAGGGGTAAAGATGCTGTTTATTACTGATTTTCAAGAGAACTCTGTTAAGAATAATCATAGAGTAGTATATGCCACAATACGGTTCAGTTAACGATCTTTGTAGGGAACACCCAAAATATTTTTCACAACTAGACAATCTTACTAGCGCCGTGCCCCTACGATATAATGCATCTCAGCCTAACTGAACTGTATTGGCACGTCAAACAGCCTGTAGACGGTCTTTTAGAGGATGTCTGAGAAGTATTAAATATCTCGCGCGATCCCCCTTAGGTAAACGAGAGAATGTTTGGAACAAAATTGCTGTTTATCATGCACTTTTAGCAAAATTAAGCTTTGCTTTATAAAACACTTATTTATTTCTTATGTTGATTTATCTTGAAAAAACACTAAAAAATTTTGGGGATTTATGATGTTATGCTGAAAAAAATACGGTTGCGTCTTCATCCAATCTTTGTACTAATTCCAACGTAATTTATTTAACTTATTTATTACGGTTATTATTACAATTATTATTTAATCGATATCTAGCAATTAAGCAAGCAAATATGGGGTTGCTAATTAAGGGACAAGTTGATACTTGTGCTTTCAACTTAATTAAATCTTTTTGTCAGCAACACTCAATTTTCTTTCTTAAATTAATTGAATTAAACAATTCGCTTTATTCAATTTGTGCTAGTCTTTGTATTAATTCAAGTGTTTCAAAGCGGCGGCTAATTTAGTTGATTTCTGCGTAGTAAAAAAGAAATAAACTAAACCAAGCCGCATTGTTATCACCTTAGAAATACTCGAAGATTATTTAAATAAGTGCATCAATTCGGAGTATAGGTAAGGTTTTTTTGGTAACGAACTTGTCAACTTCTATCGGGCGAATTGCATAAAATATATTATCCTGGAAGCTGAAACTGGCTATGACATTTATCAAGATACAGAACGTTGTCATTAACACCAGCTATGTGGCTGCAATAAACTTAGATAGTCAAACTAGTTTGGGAGAAAAAAGCGTTTCTGTCCTAATAGCTACTCCTAAGTTTCCCTTGCTCCAGTGGGATGCAGTTGCCCAAAATCTCTATCACTACGAATGGATTGAATTCACTGGTCAAGCTGCTAACGCGCTTCAAGACTATTTTACTAATTTCAACAACGTTATTGACTTGCTGCCACATTATCAAGAGTCGGGCGTTGTCTAGTATTTTTGCAAAATTACGTTCCCTAAAGTTTGAAGGTCAAAGAATGAATATAAATCACCTTTTAGCCTTAAGCCTTCATTCTTTACACATGGTGTAGTGCTAATTCGCACCAAAAGCATTTAGCTTTTGCAGATAGGATAGCTAGCTGCTCGTCAAACAGATAGCTTTCATTATTGTACAGCAACAGAAATTTCTGTGGCTTTGCAATTCAAAGTCCTTCAGATTCGTTATGTCCTATGTCTGCTAATTCCATTGATGCTGCCTTGGCTGATTTAGAAGCCCAGATTAACAGTTGTGAAAAGACTTTGGTTAAGTTTATAGAGGAGAAAAAAGTGAAGTCGGATAAGCCAATTTCCATTAACAAGATTAACAGACAATTACAACAAAATCCTATAGCCATTATTGGGATGGCATCTTTATTTCCTAAGTCACGGAATTTACGGGAATATTGGCGCAATATTATTAGCAAAGCCGACTGTATTACAGATGTTCCAGAAACTCACTGGAGCGTTAAAGATTACTACGATCCAAACCCCAGAACACCGGAAGATAAAACCTATTGCAAACGAGGTGGGTTTATTCCTGAGGTTGATTTTAACCCAATGGAATTTGGTATTCCCCCCAGCATTTTAGAAGTTACTGATGTATCGCAACTATTAAGTTTAGTGGTTGCGAAAGAAGCAATGGAAGATGCTGGTTATGGAGAAACCCGTGAGTTTAGCCGCGAGAATATTGGGGTAATCTTAGGCGTGGCGATGGCTAAACAATTAGGTATGCCACTTTCCGCCAGATTAGAATATCCAGTTTGGGAAAAGGCGCTAAAAAGCAGCGGTTTATCTGATGAAGATACCGCCAAAATTATAGAAAAAATTAAAAGCGCTTATGTCAAATGGGATGAAAATGCCTTCCCTGGGATGTTAGCGAACGTAGTTGCAGGCAGAATTGCCAACCGTCTCAATTTTGGCGGGATGAATTGCGTAGTTGATGCTGCTTGTGCTAGTTCCTTTGGCGCTTTGAAAATGGCGATTAGCGAACTAGTTGAGTATCGCAGCGACATGATGCTGACTGGTGGTGTAGACACCGACAACACCATCATGGCTTACATCTCCTTCAGCAAAACCCCGGCTGTTTCTCCTAGCGAGAATGTGAAACCTTTCGATGCTAAGTCCGATGGGATGATGCTGGGTGAAGGTATCGGGATGATTGTCCTCAAGCGCTTAGAAGATGCGGAACGGGACAACGATAAAATCTATGCAGTCATCAAAGGTATCGGTACTTCTAGCGATGGCCGCTACAAGAGTATTTATGCTCCCCGCAAAGAAGGTCAAGTTAAAGCCTTAGAACGTGCTTATGAAGATGCTGGCTTTTCTCCCGCTACTGTAGGCTTAATGGAAGCGCACGGCACAGGGACAATGGCTGGCGACCCAACAGAATTCGGCTCTTTGCGTGATTTCTTTGCCGAACATGACTCGAAAAAGCAGCACATTGCGCTGGGTAGTGTAAAGTCCCAAATTGGACATACAAAAGCAGCCGCAGGTGCAGCAAGTTTAATTAAAACTGCTTTGGCATTACATCACAAGATATTGCCACCAACCATTAACATTACCGAGCCAAACCCCAAACTCAACATTAAAAATTCCTCCTTTTATTTGAATACCGAAACCAGACCTTGGATTCGCGCCGAAGGTGACGCGCCAAGACGTGCTGGTGTGAGTTCCTTTGGCTTTGGCGGTACCAATTACCACGTAGTTTTAGAAGAATACGAAGCCGAACAAGATAAGCCTTACCGCTTACATAATGCACCTGCAGAAATTCTGCTGTTTGCTGGGACTTCTGCTCAACTAATCGCTAAGTGCGAAGAAACCTTGGCGAAGTTGCAGTCAAAAGACGGCGAAAGACATTATGCCCAACTGATTCAAGATTCTACAGCACAAGAAATTCCCCAAACATCTGCGAGAGTTGGCTTTGTCGCTGAGAATCTGCAAGAAGCTTGCAAGTTATTGCAAATTAGTTTGGATTGGCTCAAGCACAAAGGCGCAGCTATCTCTTGGGAGCATCCCCAAGGTATTTACTTCCGTTCTTCGGGAATGAATTTGGCTGGTAAAGTTGTGGCGCTGTTCTCTGGTCAAGGCTCTCAATATTTAGATATGGGCCGGGAATTGGTGATGAACTTCCCCCAATTGCGCCGTCTCTACAGCAAAATGGACAGCCTGTTGCTGAAAGATAACTTGCGCTCATTGTCGGAAATTGTCTTCCCCAACCCAGCATTTGAAGAAGCAGAAAAGAATGCTCAAGTAGCAGCATTACAGCGCACAGAATACGCTCAACCAGCGATTGGGGTATTGAGTGCTGGGCTGTATACCATCATGCAACAAGCTGGTTTCAAATCCGATTTTGTTGCGGGACACAGCTTTGGTGAACTGACAGCTTTATGGGCTGCGGGTGTATTAAGCGAAGAAGATTACCTGTTCCTGGTGAAAGCTCGCGGTCAAGCAATGGCGGCTCCCGAAGACCCAGACCACGATCGCGGTAGTATGTTGGCAGTCAAAGAAGACATTGCCAAGGTAGAAGCGATTGTTAGGCATTATCCTCAGGTGTTAATTGCTAATATCAATTCTCCTACCCAAGTGGTGTTAGCTGGCCCCACCGCCGAAATCGCGAAAGTTCGCCAAGTATTACATGACAAAGGTTGTGCGGCTGTATTACTACCTGTATCCGCAGCGTTCCACACCCCATTGATTGCATTTGCTCAGAAATCCTTTGCGATCGCAACTAAGTCTGTCAAGTTCCAAATTCCCCAAATCCCAGTTTTCAGCAATGTCTCTGGGCAAAAGTATCCCCAAGAAGCACCTGCAATTCAAAAAGTTCTGGAAAGTCACCTCTCCAACTCGGTGCTGTTTAAGCAAGAGATTGAGAATATCTACGCTGCTGGTGGTTACTGCTTCGTGGAATTTGGCCCCCGCAGAATACTCAGCAACTTAGTCAAAGATACTTTAGGCGATCGCCCGCACCTGACCATTTCCTTAAACCCCAGCACCCAAAAGAACAGCGATCGCTCTTTGCGCGAAGCTGCTGTACAGATGCGTGTAGTGGGGATGAATTTGCAAAATCTCGATCCTTATCAACTACCTCCTGCACTCCCCGCACCCGAAAACGAGAAGAAAAAAGCGTTAACGGTGAAGTTAAACGGCATTAATTTTGTGTCGGAAAAAACCAAAAATGCCTTCCCGCAAGCTTTGCAAAACGGACATAAAGTTAAGCTAGCTGCATCTGCATCTGAAGTTACCATTACCCCTGCAGTAGCTACACCTGCATCTGAAGTTACTGTTACTCCCGCAGTAGCTGCACCTGCATCTGAAGTTACCATTACCCCCGCAATCTCTGCACCTTCACCTGCACCTGTGAACATAGAACCTGTAAGTCCCACACCCATTCACACTAACGGACATAAGAAAACTGCCCCTACCCCAGTCATGAACGGCGTTGCTTATGCTCCTCAAACCAAGCCTCAAATGAATCCTGCGACCCTTTTACAAACTCCAGCCCAGGAATCAAAGATGCAAACACCTGAAAAACCTGTAAATTATCAAAGAGTTCTAGAAAGTTTAGAATATCTCCTGGCTCAATTTCAGAACAATCAAAGCGAAAATTTACAAGTTCACGAACAATATCTCAATCATCAGATGGAATATGCCAAAACATTTTTCCAACTGATGCAACAACAAAACGCTTTACTCGCTGAAGCTAAAACTTCAACAGAAACCGCCAAGCTCAAGCAAGTTGTCATGGAAAGCTTAGAGCGCAGCATGATGCAGTTTCATTCCCAACAAGGTGAAACTCTACGCATCCATGAGCAATATCTCCAAGAGCAAATCGAATATACCAAAAACTTTTTCCAACTAATTCAGCAAGAGTATTCTCACCTCGTTGCTGGTGAAGAAATCACCCTACCCCAGGTAACATTACCCTTCGTTAGCGAAGCTGTTACCGAAGCACCCGTTCCACCCACCGCCAAAATTGTTGAAACTCTTACTGCGCCTGTAGTTGAGCCAAAAATTGAGCCTGTAGCCAAAAATGGCTCTGCTCCCAAAATTGTTGAACCTCAGCCTGAGCCTGTAGCAGAAATTCCTGCGCCTCCAGTTGTGGAAATTCCTCCTCAACCTGTAGTTGAGATTTCCGTAGCTCCCGTTCAGCCTGAACCTGTAGCCGCACCTGTAGCGGAAACAGTTGCTTTCATCCCTGCACCCGCACCTGCATCCAGCACCGTCGATTTATCTGAATTGGGTAATAACCTGTTAAGCATCACCAGTGAAAAGACAGGCTACCCCATCGAAATGTTAGAGATGGACATGGATATGGAGGCAGACTTAGGTATTGACTCCATCAAACGGGTAGAAATCTTAGGCGGATTGCAAGAATTATACCCCGACCTACCCAAGCCCAACTTGGAAGAATTAGCCGAAAAACGCACCATTGGCCAAGTTGTTGAATACCTGCAAAACCACGCCGCTGGTAACACCTCTGTAGCTGCTCCCGTACAAGAAGTTGCGGAAATTCCCCAAGTAGTCGCCCCAGTTGCAACCGTAGTCACTGCACCTGAACCAGTCGCTCCAGTTGCAGTAGTCGCCCCCGTAGAAACTGTAGTAACTGCACCTGAACCAGTAGTTCCACTCAGCGAAGTAGTTTCCTTCGCCCCCGAAGTAGAAACCACAACTGAAACCACAACCAGCGCTGATTACGCAGACATCGGTCAAACCCTACTGAACATTACCAGTGAAAAAACTGGTTACCCAGTAGAGATGCTGGAACTGGAAATGGACATGGAAGCCGACTTAGGTATCGACTCCATCAAACGAGTAGAAATCCTGGGTGCGATGCAAGAAATGTACCCCGACCTACCCAAACCAAACATCGAAGAACTCGGCGACCTCCGCACCATCGGTCAAATAGTTGATTATCTCCAGAAGCTGGCTGGAGGTGAAAAAAAAAAGCATGAATTTGAGTTTGACAACGAGCCGATAATAGATGTAGAGCATAACGTTCAACGTCTACCCATCAAACTCAAATACCTTCCCCAACCAGATTACTTAGACTTCAACTTACCAGAGGGACACATCGCCTTAGTCACCGATGATGGTTCCCTCACCACCTCGGTGGTAGTGCAATCCTTAGTAGATAAAGGCTGGAAAGTTGTAGTTCTCAGCTTCCCCCAAGCGGTAATTCCCCAACAAGCACTTTTACCCCCAGGCGTTACCCGCATCACCCTAGTAGATTTCAGCGAACAACTACTACAAGATAAATTATCTGCGATCGCAAGTAACATCGGCAGCATTGGGGCATTCATCCATATTCACCCAGTCTTCCAAGTCAGTCACACAAAGACACTTCCTTACATTGAACAAGAAAAGGCGATCGTTAAACACGTCTTTTTCATGGCGAAACACCTGAAAAAATCCCTCAATGAAGCCGCACGTTACGGACGCAGTTGTTTTCTCACAGTAGCTCGTTTAGATGGAGCCTTTGGGTTTGAGCATAACACCAACTTTGGAGTCATCGGAGCCGGTTTAGCTGGTTTAACCAAGACAATGAGATGGGAATGGCCCAAAGTATACACCAGAGCAGTTGATATTAGTCCCGCTCTCGATGCTCAACAATCAGCACAACACATCATTGCTGAACTCCACGACTCTAATCTTTATCTCAGTGAAGTTGGCTACGGCGCTCAGGGAAGAGTTACCCTAATCACTTCATCTGATAAGTAAGCAAATAAGGGAGATCAGGAATAATGTCACCTCATCTCCCTTTCTCTAAAACTCTTCTTTCTCTGTGTTCTCTGCGTCTCTGTGGTTCGTTTGAAATTTTTTTATCTCACGCAAAGGCGCAAAGAAATTTCTTCCTAAAAAACTCTCTTAACCTCATCTTCCTTCGCGTTCTTCGTGTCTTCGTGGTTCGTTTAAAAATCTTTTATCTCACGCAGAGACGCAGAGGCGCAGAGGAGAGAAAACAAGAGTAAAGACTATCAGTAATTATCGGCGTTTATCAGCGTTTATCGGCGGTTAAAAAATCCCAAATTGAAATATGGCAACACAAACACCTATTCGTCCCTCATCAGTTTTTCTAGTTAGCGGCGGCGCTAAAGGTATCACCGCCGAATGCACCATTGAACTCGCCAAAAAACAACCTTGTAAATTCATCCTTTTGGGACGTTCCGAACTATTAGAAACCGAACCAGAATACGCCCAAAATTGCTTTGAAGAACCTGCATTAAAAAAACGCATCATGGAAAATCTTCTCGCTCAAGGTGAGAAGCCCACACCCATAAGTGTACAAAAAATCTATAACAAAATTCACTCCAGCCGGGAAATTAAAAAAACCCTCGCCGCTATTCAACAAACAGGCGCTACCGCCGAATATTTAAGCGTTGATGTCACAGATACCGAAGGGTTAAAAGCAAACTTGGCGGCTGTAGTTAACCGCATGGGGCCAATTACTGGCATCATACATGGTGCAGGAAATTTAGCTGATAAATTAATTGAAAAGAAAACCGAACAGGATTTTGAAAAGGTTTACACCGCCAAAGTTCATGGATTAGAAAACCTGTTAGATTGCGTTCCCGCCGAACAACTCCAGCATTTAGTGTTGTTCTCCTCCGTCACTGGATTTTACGGCAATATCGGTCAATCTGATTACGCGATCGCTAACGAAATCCTCAACAAATCCGCCCACGTAATGAAGCAGTACTACCCCAACTGTCATGTTGTGGCGATTAACTGGGGCGGTTGGGATAGCGGAATGGTGACTCCAGAACTCAAAAAAGCCTTTGCAGAACGGGGAATTGATATTATCCCCGTGGAAGTGGGAACCAAAATGTTAGTTAAAGAACTCAACCCCAAGCATGGCGATACTACTCAATTAGTAATTGGTAGCCCTCTAATTCCCCCACCCGCACCTTTAGATTCTGAACTAAAAACTCATTTTATCCGTCGTCGCATCACAGTTGAAGCCAATCCATTTTTAATGGATCATGTGATTGCTGGTTATGCAGTAGTTCCCGCTACCTGTGCAATGTCCTGGATGATTAATGGCTGTGAAGAAGCTTACCCAGGTTACAGATATTTCAGTTGCAAAGATTTTAAAGTTTTAAAGGGAATTACCTTTAATGACTCGGTAGCCAGCGAACATATTTTGCAACTCAAAGAAATTGCCAAATCTGACGGCGAGTTTATCGAATTTCAAACGACTATTTTCAGCAAAACTCCTGCTGGTAAAACTCACTATCATTTCACTTCTACTATTAAACTGGTGCGAGAATTACCTGATGCACCTATATATGATGCAGTGAATTTGACAGAGGATGGCATTATTACCGCTAGGGGTAAAGATTTATATCAAAATGGCCCATCGACATTATTTCATGGCCCATGTTTTCAAGAAATTCAAAGGGTTTTAAATATTAGCCCCGAAAAAATTACTACAGAATGCTATTGGGCACAAATCACTCCCCAACAACAAGGACAATTTCCAATTCACTGGCACAATCCTTATGCTACTGACTTAAGTACCCAACCTTTATGGGTATGGTTAAGTCATTATCATAATGAAGTTTGCTTACCTGGACAGTTAACAACTTCTGAACAGTATAGAGCAATACCAGTTGATGAAATATTTTATGTTTCTTGTGATATTAAGGAGAAAAAAGCTACTGGTTTAACTGCCGATTTTATTTTGCACGATCGCACAGGTAAATTATACTCACGCATCCTGGGAGCCAAGGCTGTAGTTGCGCCGATGAGTTTACTGCAAGCTAAGTAATGAATTCGTGATATTTATAGCATTTCTTTATTGATGAAATACAAATTTAGATGTATTATAATCAATTCTGAAATGCTATAACTGCCATTTGATTTAGCTTGTTTAACGGCGTAAATCTTGCCATCTTAGGGAATCCAATTTATGCGGTTGTTATCTAGCTTTCCTATTTGATTTGTGAAAGTTATTTTTTTAACAAACCGCCCATAAAGTCAAGGGGAGAATATTGAAGCATAGCGAGCATATCCCCTTTTGTTTAATATCCCAATGAGGACATGAGCAGTGGAGAAAATAGCGATTATCGGGTTATCTTGCCTCTTTCCTGATGCCAATAATCCTGAGCAGTTTTGGCAAAACCTGACAAATGAGAAAGATGCAACTTCAG
This sequence comes from Calothrix sp. NIES-2098, assembly GCF_963875125.1. Lineage (NCBI taxonomy): Bacteria > Bacillati > Cyanobacteriota > Cyanophyceae > Nostocales > Calotrichaceae > Calothrix > Calothrix sp. NIES-2098. Next base: position 3,135,893 of record NZ_CAWNKJ010000001.1, on the reverse strand, counting down.
CTACTACTGTTGCAGATTTGGGTGTAGATCCCACAATATTTTACGATCCAATTAAAGGAAAACCGGAAAAAATTTATTTTCTCCAAGGTGGATTTATTCGTAATTTTCAATTTGATCCCAGCGAATACAATTTACCTGCGGAGTTAGTCGAGAGTTTGGATAATTCCATGAAATGGTCGCTGTATGCAGCCAAACAAGCGATTCAGCATAGCGGCTATTGGGGAAATCGCCAAGTTCTCTCAAAATGTGGGGTAATTCTGGGAACTTTATCCTTACCCACGAAGATGTCTAATCAATTGTTTGCACCAATTTACCAGCAAACAATTACCCCTGCGATCGCAGAACTTGTACAAGATGAAAATTTCCGGTTGGCTGCGTTACCAACCAAAACAAAGGCTTCCCCATATAATGCGATGATAACCGGCTTTCCCGCCGCCCTTGTCTCCCAAGCATTTGCTTTATCTGGTAATCACTTTTGTATAGATGCGGCTTGCTCGTCCTCATTTTATGCCATTAAGCTAGCCTCTTACTATTTGCGATCGCGCAAAGCTGATGTCATGTTAGCAGGGGCGATGAGTTGTGTCGATCCGCTATTTTTACGAATGTTATTTTCGGGTATTCAAGGTTATCCCGAAAATGGTATCAGCCGTCCTTTAGATAAGTCTTCTCGCGGCTTAATTACATCCGATGGGATTGGGATGGTAATGCTGAAACGCTACAGCGATGCTGTGATAGATGGTGATAAAATTCTCGCCACCATTGCTGGTAATGGACTTTCTAATGATGGTAAAGGTAAGCATTTATTAAGCCCCAATTCAAGAGGACAAATTCTCGCTTTTGAACGTGCATATAACGAAGCACAACTTAGCCCGAAAGACATTGATTACATGGAATGTCATGCTACCGGCACATTATTAGGAGATACCACAGAATTTAACTCTGTAGAGACTTTCTTTGGTGAACATCAAGCATCGCCTTTAGTAGGTTCTACTAAAGCTAATGTCGGTCACTTATTAGTAGCGGCTGGTATGGTTGGCTTGGCAAAAACTATTTATAGCATGAATGCGGGTGTAATTCCTGCCACGATTAATGTCAGCGAACCAATTGGGACGGAAAACAGTGTCATTTCTAGCAACAATATTGTGAGAACAGCGACGAAATGGCCTAATAATTCGTCTGTGAAACGTGCGGCTTTAAGTGCTTTTGGTTTTGGCGGAACCAATTCACATTTGATTTTGGAAAAGCAGGATGAAGTATAAGAAGATTTAACCGCAGATAAACGAAGTCTAGATTGTTGCTAAATATCTCTTCTTTTTCTTTCCTTTCTTAGCGCACTTCGCGTCTTCGTGGTTCGTTATTAATTTAGAAAATAAACCGCGAAGGCACGAAGGACACAAAGGGAAGAGGGCTATAGAGAGATTTTGCATAAGTCCTCTCTAATTGCGGCAAATGAAAAACAATCTCTATAACATACTTCATCCTTTATTCTTTGTTATCTACTGTAAATAAACAATGTTTGAACAAGAAATACAATCAGGCAAAATTGCCATTGTGGGCATGGATGCCTTTTTTGGTGAATGTCAAGATTTAGATGCTTTTGAACGTAGTATTTATGACGGCAAACAGCATTTTGTTCCCCTACCTGCTCAAAGATGGTATGGCATCGACGAGAAAGCAGATTTACTCAAAGAATACGGATTACCTGATGGTAAAGCACCAGTAGGCGGATATATCCAAGATTTTGCTATCGATACTTTAGCTTACAAAATCCCTCCCAACGAAGTAGAACAACTCAATCCCCAACAACTGTTACTGTTAACAGTCGCAGATGGTGCGTTAAAAGATGCAGGGATTCAAGAAGGGGCAAATGTTGCTGTTGTGATTGCAGCTGAAGCAGATTTGTCTGTACATCAACTGCAACAACGTTGGAATTTATCGTGGCAAATTAAAGATGGTTTAAATGCTGCGGAAATTGCTTTACCACCAGATAAAATTGCTCAGTTAGAAACAATAGTCAAAGATAGCGTTCACCATCAAGTAGAGATTGGTGAATACCTGAGTTACATCGCCAATATTATGGCGAGTCGGATTTCTTCCCTGTGGAATTTTACTGGCCCATCCTTTACGATGACGGCGGTAGAAACCTCTGCTTTCAAAGCTTTGGAAGTAGCACAAATGCTACTGATAAATGAGGAAGTAGACGCAGTTGTGGTTGGTGCTGTAGATTTGGCTGGCGGGATTGAAAATGTCTTACTACGTAGCCAATGGGGAACGGTAAATACTGGTGCTAACACCTTAAGCTACGACCAAAATGCTAACGGTTGGACAGTGGGCGAAGGTGCAGGTGCAGTAGTTCTCAAGCGTTATGATACAGCGAAACAAAATGGCGATCGCATTTATGCGGTGATTGATGCTGTTAGTATCGGTCAAGCTGTTTCTACTGCTGTAGATGGGGAGACGATTAACCAAGTCTGTCAATCGGCTTTCCAAATGGCGGGAATTCAGCCGTCAGAGGTTAACTATGTAGAAGTGGTTGCTAGTGGTTTCCCCGAGGAAGATGAGGCGGAAATTGCCGGGATGCTGCAAGCTTATCCCTCTGTAGGTGATGGTCTACATTGTGCTATTGGGAGTGTAAAGGCCAATATTGGACACACCTATGTAGCATCGGGAATTGCTAGCTTAATCAAAACAGCTTTGTGTCTCTATCACAACTATATTCCGGCTACTCCCAACTGGTCTGGTGTGAAAACGCCCCAGGTTTGGCAAGGTAGTCCTTTCTTTGTAGCGACGGAATCTAGACCTTGGTTCCTCCATAAAGATAGTACCCATAGAATCGCGGCGATTAATGGTATCGGTTGTGATGGGACTTGCGCCCATGTCATCTTGTCGGATGAACCAGACCAAGTAAATCACAGTAGTAGGTATCTCCAACAACGGCCTTTTTACCTGTTCCCCATAGCAGCTGATGACCGTTCAGCTTTATTCAATCTCTTAGATAATTTGCAACAAGAGATTGAGAAATCAGATTCTCTATCTCATACAGCTAGCCAAAACTTCGTTAAGTTCCAGCAGCATCAAACAGCAAAATACACTCTAGCTATTACCGGACGCAACAAAAAGGAATTACTCAAAGAAATCGCCTCAGCCCACAAAGGGATAAATACTGCCTTTGACAAGGGTAGTGATTGGCAAACACCCATAGGTAGTTATTTCACCTCTAAACCTTTGGGTAAAGAGGGTGAGGTGGCCTATGTGTATCCAGCGGCGGTAAATTCCTATGTCGGTATTGGTCGGACTCTCTTCCGCCTCTTCCCCGATTTGCAAGCTGAACCCTTCGTTAAGAGTCTGTATAAACGAGTCTCGGATGTTGAGAAACTCGTATTCCCCAGAAGCTTGCATAAGTTGTCTACCAGAGAACTAGAAACCCTAGAGAAGAAGTTGCTAGATGATTCCCTAGCAATGTTTGAAGCGGAAATGTTCTTTACTAGACTAATTACTACCGTGATTCGCGATCGCTTTCAAGTCAAACCGAAATATGTGTTTGGCTATAGCCTGGGCGAAACCAGCATGATGGTATCCCAAGGCGTTTGGAGTGATTTCTTTGCTGGTAGTAACAGCTTTAACTCCTCAGCTTTATTTGGCGACAGGTTATCAGGGCCAAAAAATGCGGTGCGGGAATATTGGGGATTACCACCAGCCACCGACGCTTCAGATAATAACTTCTGGGCTAACTATGTACTCATGACTACCCCAGATAAAGTTAGAGAATGTCTGAAAAATGAGAGTCGCGTATATTTGACGCAAATTAATACACCAGAGGAAGTATTAATTGCCGGTGAACCAACAGTTTGTCAGCGCGTTATCAAAGCCCTTGGTTGCAACGCTTTCCCTGCACCCTTCGACCATGTCATCCATTGTGAAGCCATGCGATCGGAGTACGCAGAATTAGTTAAACTCAATACATTACCAACTCAGGATATACCCGGAATCACCTTCTATTCTGCTGCTGGCTATAAACCCATCTCCCTGAACAATGAAGTAGTAGCCCACAGTATCGCCACTGGACTTAGTCAACAACTAGATTTTCCGCGCTTAGTGAACCGCGTTTACGCCGATGGAGTTAAAATCTTTGTCGAAGCTGGTGCTGGCGGTGTTTGTTCTCGCTGGGTAAGCAAAATTCTCGAAGGAAAAGAACATATCACCGTCTCCCTCAATCGTCGAGGTATGGATGACCATACTACGATAGTCAAAGCCCTAGCTAAATTACTCAGTCATCAAGTTGAGTTAGATATTTCATCTCTTTACGACCTCACCCAAGAAAATGGGAAGAAAAATAAATTAACTCAACGAAATATTACCTTGGGTGGTAAGTCAATTACGGCTACAATCTTAAGCGAAGAAAATCGCCAAATTTTCCAAAATTTAACTAGCAAAACCCCAACCAACACCGCCCCAGTTGATTATCAAAGAGTCAATCCAGTATTCAATTCACTGAATACGCCAGTGGTAATTGCTACCAATAATCAACCCGTTGATGATATTTTCCTGCCCACAAATCAGCCAGCAGAAATCGCAGAGAAAAATATCATGGAACACGGTTTAGTCTCAACGGAAGAATTACAATCCTTTGAGATAACTACCACTCTCCAAAAACCAACACAACCCAGCTTTACCCCATCAAATATAACTCGTAAACCCGGCCAAACTATCCGTATGCTCGATTTAAATAAGACTCAATATCAAAAGCTCAATGCTAACAATGCTAACTTGACTAAATCTCATACAGCTTTCTTAAAATCTCGACAAGATTTTAGTCAGCAAATGAGCGAAATCATTCAATTGCAATTAGCTTGCGCGCAAAACTTACTGAAGGAAGAATCTTAATTAGGGATTAGGGACTGGGGACTGGGTACTGGGAAGTCAGAATAAAGATTTGTACTCAGCACCTCAGTCTACTCAAAGTAATACCAATTTTGCAACTCTATCATTTCTCTACTCTCTGCGTTCTCTGCGTCCTCTGCGGTTCGACCTAAAAAAACTTCTGCACTCCACTAATATTTAACGAACTTTACAAAACACAGTAACGCCCAAGATAGAAAAAATTGGTATTACCTCTTTTTCACACTTTACCCTTCATCCTTTAGAAACCTTTGCTTATAAATCGAGGGATAACTAGCGTGACTACTGTAGATGCGCCACTAAGTCAACACGAAAATGGACTAGGATTTACCTGCTATTCCTATGGACAAAACCTCATTTGGAAAGGTTCCCCAGATTGTATTTCTTTTGATCAACCAGGAATAGTAGTTAAATTTCTCAACTTAGATCAACCCTGTTATATTGTGAATGCCGGCGGCAGAATTGGTGTTACCAATGTGGGATATTTATGCCCGCTAGATGGGACTGTAACTGCACCAATAGAACTTTTAGCATCCATTCCCCCAGTTAAAATTCAACAACTAGGTGACCCCTCTTTTCTCTCCTTTTATGGAGTGAAATATGCCTATGCAACTGGGGCAATGGCTGGCGCTATTGCTTCCGAAGAAATGGTGATTGCCCTGGGGAAAGAGAAAATTTTAAGTTCCTTTGGTGCTGGTGGTTTAAGCCCAGAAAATTTGGAAGCTGCTATCAACAAAATTCAACAAGCCTTACCCCAAGGCCCCTATGCTTTTAATTTAATTCACAGCCCTAATGAACCAACAATTGAACGCCGTGCTGTGGATTTATTCCTTAAATATGGCGTGAGAGTAGTTGAAGCATCAGCATTTTTGGACTTAACTCCCAACATTGTTTATTATCGGGCTGCGGGATTAAGTTTAAATGCGGCTAATCAAATTGAAATCAAAAATAAAGTCATTGCTAAAATTTCTCGTAGAGAAGTAGCTAGCAAATTCCTGCAACCAGCACCAGCTAAAATCCTCAAGGAACTTGTACAACAAGGGTTAATCACCGAGTTACAAGCAACCCTAGCAGCGCAAGTTCCAATGGCGGATGATATTACTGTGGAAGCTGATTCTGGCGGACATACAGATAATCGTCCTCTGGTTTGTCTGTTACCTTCGATCATGGCTTTGAGAGATGAAATTCAAGCACAATATCATTACTCTCAACCTATTCGCATCGGGGTAGCGGGGGGAATTGCCACACCACAATCAGCTTTAGCTGCTTTTATGATGGGTGCAGCTTATGTAGTCACAGGTTCGATTAATCAAGCTTGTGTAGAATCTGGCGCTTGTGAACATACTAAAAAGTTACTCGCCCAAGCAGAAATGGCTGATGTCATGATGGCTCCAGCTGCTGATATGTTTGAAATGGGAGTCAAATTACAAGTTCTCAAACGCGGCACAATGTTCCCGATGCGGGCGCAAAAATTGTATGAGTTATACCGCGCTTATGACTCCATTGAAGAAATTCCGCTTGCTGAAAGAGAGAAATTAGAAAAACAAGTTTTCCGCAAAACGATTGCCGAAGTTTGGGAAGGAACTGCGGCTTATTTATCCCAAAAAAATCCGGAAAAATTGGGCAAGGCAGTTAATAATCCTAAATTAAAAATGGCATTAATTTTCCGGTGGTATTTAGGATTATCTTCCCGTTGGTCTAGTTCTGGCGAAAAAGGACGAGAAGTTGATTATCAAATTTGGTGCGGCCCGGCAATGGGTAGCTTCAACGACTGGGTACGCGGTACTTATTTAGCTGAACCACAAAACCGCAAAGTTGTTGATGTTGCTAACCATATTATGACCGGAGCAGCATTTTTATATCGCATCCAAAGTTTGAGATTTCAAGGCTTACAAATTCCCGATTATTACAGTCAGTATCGCCCAGCTAGTTCTACATTGGAGATGTAAAAAAATGAATTCAAAACATTCTTATAGTGCCGCAGATATTCAAGCCTGGCTGGTTGCTAATCTGGCTGAGTTACTAGGGGTAGAAACTGACGAGATAGATGTCAACGAACATTTAGAAAACTACGGTTTGGATTCCGCCCAAGCAATGATTCTCGTCAGCAAATTGGAGAAAATGCTGGGCTTCCAACCTTCACCGTTGCTGTTGTGGCATTATCCCAATATTGCTGCTCTTTCTCAGCGTTTAGCAGAAGATTTACCCGAAGATGCAGTTATTCAAGATACAAATACTGCCCCTGCTAATGCTCCTATCCCGACTTTAGATTTAAACGCCGAGGTAGTTCTTGACCCCACCATTCGCCCTGATGCTTTACCACCAATTACGATTACTGAACCAAAAAACATCTTTTTAACTGGTGGTACAGGTTATTTAGGCGCATTTATTATTCGGGAATTGTTGCAGCAAACTAATGCCAATATATACTGCTTAGTGCGGGCTGCTAACGCTCAAGAAGGTCAGAGCAAATTAGCAAAAAATCTCGAATCTTACGCAATTTGGGATGAAAAATATAAGTCGAGAATTATCCCAGTTGTGGGCGATTTAGCTCTGCCATTATTGGGTATGGGCGCAGAACAATTCCAAATTTTAGCGGCTAATCTTGACACCATTTATCATAGCGGTGCTTTGCTGAATTATGTTTTCCCCTATTCAGCATTGAAAGCAGCCAATGTGTTAGGAACTCAAGAAGTATTGAGATTAGCTAGCCAAATCAAACTCAAGCCTGTACATTACGTTTCTAGCGTGGCGGTATTTGAATCACCTGCTTATGCTGGCAAGGTAGTAAAAGAGCAAGATGACTTCGCACATTGGGAAGGAATTTTCCTTGGTTATTCCCAAACAAAATGGGTAGCTGAGAAGTTAGTGAAAATTGCCCGTGACAGAGGTTTACCTGTAACTATCCACAGACCACCATTAATTTCTGGAGATAGCCAAACTGGTATTTGTAACACCCATGACTTTATCAACTTGATGGTCAAAGGCTGTCTGCAAATGGGATATTTCCCAGATGTGGAATATATGATGGATATGTCTCCTGTAGATTATGTCAGCAAGGCGATCGTTTATCTCTCAATGCAGCCTTCATCTATAGGTAAAGCATTCCACTTACAACATCCCCAACCAGCGCCTTTAAGCACCTTAATTAAGTGGGTACAATCCTTTGGTTATCCAGTGAAGGCGATTCCTTACGACCAATGGCAAGAAGAGTTAATTAATAATGTCTCTTCTGTAGATAATCCTTTGTACACACTGCGCCCATTTTTGTTAGAACGCTGGTCTGATGAACAATTAACAATTCCCGATTTGTATTTGCAAGCAAGAAGACCTCATATTAGCTGCGAAGAAACTCTCAAAGCATTAGAAGGTAGTTCTATTGTTTGTCCACCCATCAGTTCGGAAATGTTTATGACCTATACTGCTTATTTGATTCAGACTGGTTTTCTGAATGTTGCTTAGATGTTAATAGCCAACACCCTCAAGGGTGTGGCTATACGAACAAAACCTGCCAGTCTGCCTTCGTTGGCTCAGATTTTTGATACTTTTGAATCAAGCTAGAAATTAGATGTAGAGACGTAAACTTTTACGTCTCTACAAGAGTGTTTAGCATACACAATTTGAAGATTTACCTAGAAAATTGCTAAACTAATGCATAGCTGATAGTAAATACGCACGCTAGGAAAATGAGTATATCACTGAATCCAACTCACGAGCAATTTGTTCTATCTAAAATTGCAAGTGGAAAATATACAAATGTAGATGAAGTAATTACTGCTGCATTTCAATTGTTGGAAGAACAGGAACAAGAATATGCTCTTTGGCTAAAGGATACTAAGAAGAAAGTAGAAGTCGGTTTAGGAGAAGTTGAACGAGGTGAAGTTCTAGATACAGAAATTGTTATTAATCAACTCAAAGATAAACTACGCCAAAAACGTGAGGCTCAAACATGAGCCGTTCTATCATATCTAAAACTGCCAGCAAGGACTTGACTGAGATTGTCGATTACTTTGCAAATATTAATGTTGAAGCAGGGGAACGCTTTATCCAAGAGTTTGAGAAAAAATGTAAAAATATTGCAAATTTTCCTAATATGGGGCGTAGTTATGAAGAGGTCTCTCCCTTTTTACGAGGAATTCCTATTGATGGACATATTATTTTGTACAAAGTAATTGATGATACAGTTACAATTATCCGCGTCGTTAGTGGAAGGCGAGATTTAAAGTCATTATTTTCAGATTCTGAATGAGAAGATAATTTATCTAACTATCCCATGCAGCAGTCAACTCAAGGCGATAACCGTGATTTTCTCCGTCAGCTTTTAACTCTAGTTGCAATTATCGGCGCTTTCGTTGTTAATGTAATATCAAACATTTTTCCCCTCAATGGGCTGAGTATTGGGCAAATTTCCAATACTTTGTTTAAAAATGTCTCGATCGTGCCTGCTAACTATGCATTCGCTATTTGGGGATTAATTTACCTCGGTTTGTTTGCTTTTGGAATTTACCAATTTCTCCCCAACCAGAAAGATGATGCAGATTTACGCAATACGGGATATTTATTAGTAATTGCCTCTATTGCTCAAAGTATCTGGGTATACCTCTTTCTCTCTCGCCTGTTTGTCCTGTCTGTTGTAGCAATGCTGTTGATTTTGATACCGCTAATTGGTGTTTATTTGCGGTTAGATATTGGCAATAAGCCTGTAACTCGAAATAAAAAGTGGTGTATACACGCGCCTATCAGCATTTATCTGAGTTGGATTAGCGTTGCAACTATTGTAAATGTTGCCTGTGCTTTATATTTTGAGGGTTGGAATGGATGGGGCATTTCTCCTGAAGCATGGACTGTAATTATGTTGGCGATCGCAGCTGCAATTGCTGCTATTATTGTCATCCAGCGCCGAGATATTGCTTACCCAGGAGTAGCAGTGTGGGCAATTTTGGCGATCGCTATCAAGCACTGGAACAATCCTATACTGAGAAATACGGCTTTAGCTTTGGTAATTGCCCTGGTCTTAATTGCCATCTTTAAAAGTTCACGTACCCAGCAAGAACATATTTAATATTGCCAGCACTTCAAATCCCAACCAAAACCGCCTACAGCAACAGCAGCAGCATAATTCTCAGCAGGTTCTAGTTCGAGTAGACTCCAGTCTTTCAATGTCTGCAATTTCGCTGGTTGTGAAGGAGTTAGAGAAATTTCAATTTTCTCTAACTGTGCTATTCCTTCACCTGTGGCTTTTAAATAAGCTTCCTTGCAAGTCCAATAGCGAAAAAATACTTCTGGTCTTTGTTCAACAGGTAGCGATCGCACTACATCATATTCTCTTGGTAAAAAGAACCTTTGAGCAAGAGATTCTAAATCAGACATCGGGCGGATGTATTCTAGGTCTATACCAATTTGGCGATTTTTACTGACTGCACACAAAGCTAAATCTTGAGAGTGAGATAAATTAAAGGCTAATCCACTGTCAGCAAATTTATGGGCTAAAAATGGTTTACCACGGGATTCGTAATCAAACTGCACCTCTTGGGGCGCAACACCCAAGTAACGCCCTAATATTGCCCTGAGACTACCACGACCAGCAATAAAACGTTGGCGATGCTCTTGAAAATAGAATCTTTGTGCGCGCGCAGATTCATCTTCAGAGAGAGTTGCTGCCAAGTTTTCTAACGTTGATTCTGGTTGGTCGAGGTTTATGCGCCAAATATGGACATCATTCGGCAACAAAGTCAAATTTGTCGGCGCAGGGAGCCATAAATACTTAGGAGAACTCATCAAGTTAGAACATTAGCACAGTGGTAAATGAAGCCATTTTACTCCCTATTGCTCTGTTCGCTTTTGCTCCAGCCACTGCAAAACCCGATTCCATGCCCACCAAGGATCTGGATCTCGTGCTTGGCGCTGACCCTCTTTACTATTTAAATAGCCAATATGTCCACCGTAACGGGTGAGTAGCAAATCTATCATAGAATTACTAGCGCTAGCAGCTTTTAATTCCGGGATGATGTCTGGGTGAAAAAATGGGTCATCAGCTGCATACACAATCAATGTAGGCTTTGCAAGATGGGGTAGTAATGGTAAAGCACTGCTGGCTTGGTAATAAGCTTCCACGGAAGGAAAACCCAATCTCTCAATTACCAGTTCCTTGTCAAAATTCCAAATACTGTTTGCTCGTTTAATCGCTTCAGGGTCAAGGCTACCGGGATGAGCATCATGTATCCGCCACGCCAGTTCTTTTAAATTCCGCGTTATCCCTGCCTCGAAATATTTGCCAAAGGGATCTTTAACTAAATAAGATAGCGATCGCACAGAATCCAAATTGGGACAAATCACTGCCCCCCCGCCAATGTCGCTAACTTGGATTCCTAAATCCTCATCACCCTTAGTTAACTCTACAGCAGCTTTTAGCCCCCACAGCGCCAATTGTCCCCCCAAGGAAAACCCCACAAACCAAAATTTCTTTGGACAGCCCATTGATGCTGCTGCTGCTGCAAGGCGGACAAAATCTTCTCCTTCATACAAGCCATCGGATGTCAAAGTCGGCGATAACTCTGCTGTTTTGCCGTGGGCACGCCAATCAAATAACACCACAGCATACCCTTGAGCATAAGCCTTACGTCCGAAGAGTCTCAAATTCCATTCTTTACCCAACTCTCCGGTAATACCATAGGTGGCAATAATTGTACCGCGAGCCTTTTCTGGTATCGCCACCCAACAAAAAATTGGCACGCCTTGCCCACCAATCAATACTGTTTTATGATAATGCGGTTCTGGATGTTGAATTGTACTTTCCCAATAACGGCTGCCCCACAAAGCGGTGTATACAGTCATTGCTACACCATTTTGTAATAAACGAGCCGGATTGTAGGGGGTGTAACACATCATATAAAGAATTTCGTGTACTCTAAGAAAGATTTCTCAATGCTGTTATCTTAAGGTTTATGTTAGATTTAAAATCTTTTTTATAATCAAGACAGCAATCTTTGTATCTACCAAAGGTTCTTATCTATCCTTAATAAGTAGTAATAATTTTTTAGAATGCCGAGGATTCTTGTCATAGACGATGACCCAGCAATTTCAGAACTCGTTGCCGTCAACTTGGAAATGGCTGGCTACGATGTTAGTCAAGCAGAAGACGGGATCAAAGGTCAGGCGCTAGCTCTCCAGCTACAACCAGACTTGATCATGCTCGATTTGATGTTGCCAAGAGTCGATGGATTTACCGTTTGTCAACGCTTGCGTCGGGATGAGCGCACAGCTGAGATTCCCGTGTTAATGTTGACGGCTTTAAGCCAAACACAAGATAAAGTGGAAGGTTTTAATGCCGGGGCAGACGACTATCTGACCAAACCCTTTGAAGTTGAAGAAATGCTGGCACGAGTGCGGGCTCTATTGCGACGCACTGACCGTATTCCTCAAGCAGCAAAGCACAGTGAGATTCTTAACTATGGGCCTCTGACCCTCGTTCCTGAAAGATTTGAGGCAATTTGGTTCCATGAAACAGTGAAACTGACGCACTTGGAATTTGAGTTACTTCATTGCTTACTCCAACGCCACGGACAGACAGTTTCTCCTAGCGAAATCCTGCGGGAAGTTTGGGGCTATGACCCAGATGATGACATTGAAACGATTCGAGTACATATTCGCCACCTGAGAACTAAACTCGAACCAGATCCCCGCCATCCCCGCTATATCAAGACAGTTTACGGTGCTGGTTATTGTCTAGAATTACCTAGCCTACCTCCATCCGCTGAAGGCGCTTCAACATCAGTTGTTGAGTGAAATCAGAGTAAATTACCTTACCTGAGCCATAAATTGGCACTCTGTTCTGTCAAACTTAGCGAGTGCCAATAGGATGCTGTGTCTAAAATTGGTGAATCAATTAGCAAATACTGCTTGTAGTTAAGCTCTTCATTTGCTCAAACCCGACAATAACTCATAGTCAGTATTTCAGCCTTTTAAGGCACTGAGATCCGTTGATAACTTGTGTAGTTGATTGAAAAAAGGCAGAGGGCACAGGGCAGAAGGAGTCCTAGTGAATGTGCTATGCGTGAAAAAGGACAAGGGAGATAAGGAATCACAGACGAGAGCTTTTTCCCTCTGCCCCCTGCTCCCTGCCCCTCTGCTTCTTCCCATGCCCTATTTCTTACTAAAAATTCGATAGTAAAGCCAGGTGCTAGTTTCTTTGATAGGAAAAAGCAGGTATGTCAAAGGATTGATTGTCACAATAATATTGCGAAAATCTCGCTGTGCGAAAAACAGAATGGCACGAGCTACTTGCTGTGCTGACATAACACCGTAAGGATTCAGTTGGCTCTTAAAAGGCCCCAGGATTAGCTTGCGAATTATACAATCCCCATTTAAGCGCTTGAGCGTCACAATATCCCCCAAGGCGCGTTTGCTCAGCTCATAAAGGGGACTTAATGCTGGAGATACCTCAGCTTCAGATGTATTAACCCAGATTTCTTTAGTTGCTTTTGATTGAGGCCCTGTCACAGTTGTTAAAAATATATCCATCAATCGCAACGTCGAAAAAGTATTGACTTCATAAGAAGAATTAATGGACTCTGGTGTGCGGCTACCATAGACATTAATTCCGTGATTGAGAATCAAAATATCAACTTTCTCTAAACTATTTTTCAAATCTGCTTCATTACCTAATTCCCACGAAACTATCGCTACTTTATCTTGTGCCTGTAATTTTTCTGGGTGAGTAGTTAATGCGACTACCTTAGCATTATGCTTGAGCAGTTCACCTGCTAATGCTTGCCCTAAAGCACCAGAAGCACCAGTTAAAGCTACGGTTTTACCCTTGAGGGAAAGTCCTGTGCCCAATATGGTATCCACTAAGGGAAATACACCGCTATAGTAGGCGTTGACATCATCAAAATGATGTCGCCAGTGATAAGACCGATTCACCCACCAAACCGAGGGAATCGTTTCTAATGGGCCGGGGAGATGAGTATAATCTGTGTCGATTTTCCCTAAAAAATATCGTCGGGACGCACCATATAAGAAGGTACAAGCATAGGCTACTCCCAGCCACAAGCCCATTTGGTTGAGTAACAAAGCAACTATTGTCAAGATTGTCACCAGGATACTCGACTCAATAATATCGTTGTACAACTGGGACTCTTGATAAATTTTCAAGGAAACTACCGATAAATCGCGGCGATAGGCCTGGTGGTGCTTGTTGTGCCATTTTCCCAGCCAACTAAACTGGTGACACAACGCATGATAGCTATCTCTCACTACCTCAGCCAGCAATAGCGAGAATAATCCCCAAGTAGCAAACTGTAAGCAGGTATTTACTAAATCCCAATTAATCTGTAATTTTTCCTCAATTCCAGCCAAGTTAATAGCTAACATATTCATCGTGATTTTGCTGTACTCGTTTTTTGTAACCATTCTTCATAATCTAATAAGAATGCTTTCAGGTCGAGTTCTAAAGCACACGAAACTTAAACTGTATCAGCTTAACTCACAATAAAAATACTGGCTAAACTTGATGCTCTGACAGAATAGAGCTGATAACGCAATGATGCAAACTCTCACTGAAGGCGATCGCCTTGATAAGATGATTGAACACCATTGGGTCATTCTTTGAACCTATTTTATTACTGTATGAGGCACGATCGGATAATCTCTTCGCGCGATCGCACTGTTGGCCGGGAATTACTGCTTATGAGATATCTGCGATATGGGCGTTCATCCGGCGCACAAATTCTACACCTTTAATTACCGATTCTAGATCCTCGCCTTCAGCAAAATATGGAAAGGGCTTGAAAGCCTGTAACAATAAAATGAGGAAGGTCGCAGAGGTAGTTGGTTGCTCAAGCTATGCTTCTATGGCAAGGACTATAGTTAAGATGCGATCGCAGCTGAATTAGCCAAGTTTGGAGAATCACTATGCCTGTGGAAAAAGATGGCAAACCCAAGGCCCCAAATCCGCATCATTTTGGCGGTAGTTTGCTGATGCTCCTATTTTTCTGGCTGTTGCTGCACTTTTTTATTGCTCCGGGAATACGTCCCTCAAAAACTGAGGTTCTCTACAGCCAATTTCTCAAAGATGTCAAAGAAGGCAAAGTTAGTAAGGTTTTGGTGGGTGAAAACCAGATTGAGTATACCCAAAAGGCAGAGCAGCCACAAAATCAGCAATCTCGGCCAAAATTGTATGTCACCACACCCATACCCAATGACCAGAACTTACCAAAGTTACTGGAAGATAAAAATGTGGAATTTGGAGCCAAACCACCCGATGGCGGTAGCATTTTAGCTACCATCCTCGGCTGGGTGATTCCACCATTGATTTTTATTGCTCTTTGGAGCTTTCTCTTAAACCGCGCTCAAGCTGGCGCTGGTGCAGCACTCACAGTTGGCAAAAGTCAAGCTCGCATTTATGCTGAAGGTGACACTGGGGTGACATTTGCTGATGTCGCTGGTATCGACGAAGCCAAAGAAGAACTAGAAGAAATTGTCGAGTTTCTCAAAAATTCTGCCAAATATACTCGCATTGGAGCCAAAATCCCCAAAGGCGTGTTGTTAATTGGCGCACCCGGAACAGGTAAAACTCTGTTGGCGAAGGCTGTAGCCGGAGAAGCAGGAGTACCATTTTTTAGTATCTCCGGCTCTGAGTTTATTGAGTTGTTTGTTGGTGTTGGTGCAGCACGAGTACGAGATTTATTTCAACAAGCCAAAAAACAAGCTCCTTGCATCGTCTTTATCGATGAATTAGATGCTTTAGGTAAATCTCGCGCTGGCGGCGGGCCGAATATGGGCGGGAATGATGAACGAGAGCAAACTCTCAACCAACTTTTGACGGAAATGGATGGATTTGAAGCCAATACTGGGGTGATTATCCTCGCTGCAACTAACCGTCCAGAGGTTTTAGATCCGGCTTTACGCCGCCCTGGTCGCTTTGACCGCCAAATAGCCGTAGACCGACCAGATAAACAGGGACGGGAAGCAATTCTCAAAGTCCATGTCAAAGGAGTCAACTTAGCAGCAGATGTAGATTTAGGAGCTATAGCCACCCGCACGCCGGGATTTGCAGGCGCAGATTTAGCTAATTTGGTGAATGAAGCTGCTTTACTTGCAGCCCGTCATAATCGGGAAGCCGTCAAGATGACTGATTTTAATGAAGCCATTGAACGAGTGATTGCGGGGTTGCAAAAAAAATCCCGCGTCCTCAACGAGATGGAGAAAAGAACCGTTGCTTATCACGAAGCAGGTCATGCTGTTGTAGCAGCCTTAATGCCTGGGGCTGGTAAAGTTGAGAAAATTTCGATTGTTCCCCGTGGTGTGGGAGCTTTGGGATATACTTTGCAGTTACCAGAAGAAGACCGCTTTTTAATGGCAGAAGATGAAATTCGCGGTCGAATTGCCACTTTACTTGCAGGACGTTCAGCTGAGGAGATTTTTATCGGTAAAATTTCTACTGGAGCTAGTGATGATATTCAAAAAGCCACAGATTTAGCCGAACGCATAGTCACTCTTTATGGGATGAGTCAAAAATTAGGGCCTGTAGCTTTAGAAAAAGTACAGCAGCAATTTCTCGATGGATTTTCTAATCCGCGTCGCGCTGTCAGTGAAAAAGTAGCGGAAACAATCGACCAAGAAGTGAAAGATATTATAGACGGGGCACATCATATCGCCTTACGCATTTTAGAGATAAATCGTTCTTTATTGGAAGAAATGACTCAAGACTTACTACGCACAGAAATTCTTGAAGGAGAACAACTAAGAAGTTATTTAGAGCAAGTTCAACCACCAGCAGAATTAGCAATTTGGTTGCGTACAGGTCAAATGCTGTCTGTAAATTAGCTAGATTTCTACTTATAAGTGGTATTCTTTACAAGCAGATTTTCTCATCGAGAATCGCTCGTTTGTTGTGAATTAATTTAAACAAAATGAAGCTGTTATTTACTGCACTTGCTATTACTTCCACTCTTTTCTTAACTCAAGGTTGCGCATCACAATTTAAATCTAGCGAACAATCAACCTCTGGTTCTGCTGTTGCTCAGGAACACCATCAAATGGACGGGGCTGCAAATAGTCACGAGCATCATAGCGGACAAGCAGAGTCAGAACCTACGGCTATTGCCAAGCTAACTGTAAAGGGAGCGATCGCGCCCAAAACTCCTGTACCATTAATAATTGATGTTCAAGACAAGAATGGGAAAGCGATCGCTAATTTTGATAAATTCCAAGAACAATTAATGCATCTCATTATTGTTAGCGATACTCTCGATAGCTTTAATCATATTCATCCTACCTACAAAGGTAATGGACGCTTTGAAGTCCAAAATAATTTTCCCCATCCTGGTAATTACACCCTTTTTATTGATTACAAACCAGCAGGAAAAGCCGAACAAGTTTCCTTATTAACAGCAAAAGTTCCAGGTGAAGCACCTAATACGCCCAAAATTGACTTTTCTACCAGTAATACTTTTGGTAATACTCAAGCTAATCTCAAATTTTCTCAACCTACGTTGAAAGCTGGGCAAGAAGTCCACGTTATTTTTAATTTACAAGATACTGCTACTAAGCAACCAATTAAAGATTTGCAGCCTTATTTAGGTGAAAGAGGACATTTAGTGATTATCAAACGCACATCGCCATTAACCAGAGCAGACTATATTCATGCTCATGCTATGAAAGATACGCCAGATGGAGAAGTTCATTTTATAACTAGTTTCCCAAAACCGGGAGACTATAAACTTTGGGGACAATTTAATCGTAATGGCCAAATTGTTACTGCTAATTTTTTGGTGAATGTGCAATAGCAATTAGGAGCTTCAGTTAGTAGGGTAGGCATTACCACCATATCCCGTTTTTGGTAAGTCATGCCTACTATTAATTACCTAGAAGTTCAATCAATTTCAATCGCTACTTTGCCAAAGTGCGCGCCACTTTTGAGATATCTGAATGCTGCTTGTGCTTGAGAAAATGGAAAAACTCTATCAATAACTGGCTGCAATTTATTCTCTTGAATGGCGTGATTCATCGCCTCAAACATCTTGCGACTGCCTACATAAATGCCTTGAAGAGTTATACTCTTGAAGAGTATTGGCATGGGGTCAATCGCATCTCCTCTGCCTGATAACACACCAATTAAGCTGACACGTCCGCCAATTCTGACTGCTTGCAAAGATTTCGCTAGCGTACCCGTACCGCCTACTTCTACTACATGATCTACACCTGTGCGATTAGTCAGTTCGTAGACTTTCTTTTCCCAATCTGGCGTTAATTTATAATTAATTGTTTCGTCTGCACCTAAATCTTGAGCTTTTGCCAATTTTTCATCGCTGCTAGAAGTGATAATTACTCTAGCACCGTATAACTTCGCAAATAATAGCGCAAAAGTAGATACTCCACCTGTACCGAGCAATAATACAGTGTTACCTTCAGTAATGTTACCTTTGCTCACGAGTGCGTGCCAAGCTGTGACGGCTGCACAGGGTAAAGTTGCACCTTGTACGTAGGATAGATGATCGGGCAAAATTACCAAGCCATCTTGGTGTAAAACAACATACTCAGCTAACATTCCATCGATAGCGCCGCCTAAATCAGACTTCATCGATTCTCTAGTTAAAGAGCCAGCAATCCAGTCTTGGAAGAAAGTACCAGCTACGCGATCGCCTACTTTTACTCGTGTCACGCCTTCCCCTACCGCCACCACTTCTCCCGCACCGTCAGACATGGGGATGAGGGGATATTTGACTCCCGAACCATAGGCTCCCTCTGCAACCAACAAATCGCGGTAATTTAGAGATGTAGCTCTCACTCGAATCAAAACTTGCCCACAATTAGGTTTAGGTTCGGGGCGATCGACTAATGTGAGTGCATCAATTCCCGTATTATTTGTAAGTTCGTAAGCCTTCATAAAATTTCTCCTAGGTGAAAATCACAAAACTTGTTGGCAATATCTATAATGTGTGCGTTAAATCTACTCGTACAATCATTAGGACTTACGCAATTGGCATACTAAATAAAGGTTAGAGTGGTCAACAGTCAATAGTCTATAGTCCACAAGTCTCAACTTAAATCACTAGACACTTGCGTAAGTCATAAAGTAACGTCTCTACAATTTGAGAACTTTCAGGGATGTGAGGCTGAAATCTTGGCAACCAGTAATCAATCCACCTCTGGCTTGGATGTATCGCAAATATTCAATTGCAGGTTTGGTAATTAATTCTCCCGGCATTAACACGGGTATTCCTGGGGGATAGGGACAGACGATTTCTGCACAGATGCGATCGCTCGTTTTTTCTAGAGGTAAAGTTTCTGTAGGTGTGAAAAAAGCTTCACGGGGAGAAATTTGCACAGTATGACCCAGATTAAAAGTATCATCCCATAAAATTAGCTTGTTTTTTTCATCTGGGGGTGGGGCGATCTCAACCAAGGTAGTAAAACCTTGAATTAATTGCTCAATATCAGCTTGGATATTGCCGAGACTAATAATAAATGTGAGATGTTGCAGCGATGAAAATTCAGCCGTAACGCCTAATTTTTCATCCAAGATTTCCTCAGCCTCAAATCCGGTTAAACCTAAGCCAGAAACGGTGACAGTGAGGCGTGTTCTATCCAAAGCTACAAAGCCAGGTGTTTGACTGTGGGGAATCTCTAAAATTGATAATCCAGGAATTTGGCTAATTTTAGTTCTGGCTAGATCCGCCAGTCGCAAAGTCCGAGACATTAACTGCTTGCCATCCATTGCCATTTGCTGACGCGCAGCATCAAGGGAGGCTAAAAGTACATAACTGGGGCTGGTAGACTGGACTAATTGCAAAGCTTTCGTTACACAGTCAATATTTATCCTGTTGCCTTGAACGTGCAGCATGGAAGCTTGCGTCATTGCACCCAGCGTTTTGTGGATGGATTGTACTGTTAAATCTGCACCTGCTGTTAAGGCTGGGGTAGGTAATTCGGGATGAAAGGCAAAGTGTGCGCCGTGGGCTTCATCCACGAGTAATGGGATATTGTATTGATGAGTAATTTGAGCGATCGCTGCTAAATCTCCACACACACCGTAATATGTGGGATAAACTGCCAACACCGCTTTGGCATCGGGATGCTGTTGTAGAGCAGCTTGCACAGCAGTTGGTGTAATACTGTGGGCAATATCTAAAACTGCGTCATATTCAGGATTGAGAAAAATCGGTATCGCACCGGAAAGAATTAAACCAGCGATCGCAGAAGAATGCACATTTCGCGGCAGGATAATTTTATCACCCGTGCCACAAGTAGCGAGAATAGCTGCTTCTATACCACAGGTAGAACCATTGACCAAAAACCATGTTTGTGCAGCACCAAAAGCTTCAGCTGCTAGTTGTTGCGCCTGTTGAATTACTCCTTGGGGTGCAAACAGATTATCTAAATCTCCTAACTCTGTTAAATCAACGCCAAATACAGCTTTACCTAGCAAATCAGCCAAAGGTTGAGCAATTCCCTGTCCGCGCTTATGTCCGGGAGTATAGAAAGGAGCGTGGGGACTTGTTGCACAAGCTTTTAAAGCGTCTATTAATGGCGTTTGATTTTGATTGAGCATTTTGGAGAAAAAACCGCAGAGAATGTGAAGAGAATCTACAACACTGCCAATTATCCTGTGAAGCGTCTATCTAGGTTCGCCTGGGTTCCAGACCGTTCTCTACCTGGTCTTACCCAAGCAATATCTTGATGAGAATCACGTGTCATTTGTGCATCTCGCTCTGCGTCACTTTCAAATCCACCGCGAGTTGAAAATCCTACATTATTTCGGGGACTTGTAAACATATGGTAGACAACAACCGCCTCTGTTTTCCCAAAAAGATATTGCTGTGCGAGCAAGTCTGCACCTCGCGCATCTCCCACAATAAAGCTTTGATTTTGTTCTAGAGCATTATCAATCAAACAGCGGTAGTGCAAATCAAATTCTGCCTGTGTTAAGTCGAGGTGTCCGCTGATAAAATTGACGATTTGCTTATCTACCATAGAGTATTTTGAGAATTTACGCCAAAGATACGCCTTTTAGTCAGAAAGTAATGATTTTATAGCCAAAATTAACATTATATTAAACGTTGCTTGATTGGGCGTTGTTAGGTTCGACTATAAAAACAGAGAAACTTTTTGACGAGGGGTGAATATGGAATTCATGCATTGCGATCGCCTACTCAAGCATCGTTGCAGACGCCGGAGTTTTTTGTTAGGTGCAGGATTATTCACAGGGTTAGCGATGACTAGCCAATGGCGTCCAGCAATAGCAAAACCTAAGCTTTCTGGCTATCCGTTTAGCCTCGGTGTCGCCTCTGGCGATCCTTTACCGGATGGTGTGGTGTTATGGACGCGACTAGCTCCCAATCCCCTCAATGGTGGGGGAATGCCATTAGAAAATGTTGTAGTGCGGTGGGAAGTTGCGCTTGATGACAATATGAAAAAAGTTGTGCAAAAAGGTAAAGCCTTAGCAACTCCAGAACTAGCACATTCAGTACACGTTGATGTGCGTGGGTTGGAGCCTGAGCGTTGGTACTGGTATCAGTTTAGAGTAGGTGATGAAGTTAGTCCCATTGGACGAACTCGCACAGCTGGCGCATTCCACCGTTCTCTCAAACAGCTTAACTTTGCCTTTGTTTCCTGCCAAGATTGGCAAAACGGCTATTACACAGCTTATCGACATCTAGCTGAAGAAGAACTTGATTTGGTTGTGCATCTTGGTGACTATATTTACGAATCCGCCTCCCAACCCGGAGGAGCACGCCAACATAACAGTCCGGAAACCTTCTCCCTTATCGACTATCGTAACCGTTACGCTTTATACAAGACCGACTCGAATCTGCAAGCGGCTCATGCTGCCTTTCCTTGGATAGTAACGTGGGACGATCATGACGTTGATGACAACTACGCTAACTTAATACCTGGAGATAACCAAACTCAGGAAGCATTTGTAATTAGGCGAGCTAATGCTTATCAAGCATACTACGAACATATGCCATTACGGGAGTCTTCTCTGCCCAACAAGTCAAATATGCAACTTTATCGGCGGTTGACTTTCGGTGATTTGGCTGAGTTCAATGTCTTGGATACCCGCCAGTATCGCACTGACCAACCTTGTAATGACGGAATAAAACCCCGTTGCGTCCAAGCTTTTGATGCCAATGCTACGATGACGGGGAAAGAGCAAGAGCAGTGGTTATTTCAAGGGTTAGATAAATCGCGATCGCGTTGGAATGTAATAGCTCAACAAACTATGCTAGCTGAATATGATTTCGATCCTCGCCCCGATATCGGAGTATTCATCATGGATCAGTGGGATGGCTACGTAGCAGCGCGAAATCGACTCTTGAACTTTCTGCAACAGCGCCAACCTTCCAACCCAGTGGTAATTACCGGAGACTTCCACGCTAGTTGGGTACACGACCTCAAAGCAGACTTCAACAACCCAGCCTCCATTACAGTTGGTACAGAGTTTGTCGGAACCTCAATCTCCTCTGATTTTCCTGCCGAATTTATCGCCCCAGTTCAAGCCGCCTTAATAGATAATCCTCACACAAAATTCTTTGATGGCGCTTCTCGCGGCTACGTCCGCTGCAAGCTGACGCCAGAACGCTGGCAGAGCGATTACCGTGCTGTATCAACTATCATTAGTCCTAATGCTTCTATTAGTACTCTAGCTTCGTTTGTAGTACAAAACGGGCAACCAGGCGCACAACGGGCATAAATCTCGTAGTGGAATGACACGACTAAAGTTGTGCATTAAATTTTAATGACAACCTTCGCCAGTTATTTTTAATTACGCCTACCACTTAGCTATTTAGGGAGATGTCAGTAGCTTAAATTGTCATCTAGGTTGGGAAGGTCGAGTAATTTAATTGAGACTTTCCATGATTAAACCTATTGCTATTTCTATACCCGAACCTGGAATTCCCAATCCCGTACCAAATCCCCTACCCAGTCCTGAACCCGTACCAGAGCCAAACATTCCCCAACCCATACCGGGTCCTGTACCCGAACCCGTACCTGCGCCTATTCCCCAGCCTGTACCCGGGCCGATTCCGCAAACAGTTCCCGAACCAATACCCCAAACAATTCCTGAACCTGTTTAATTTATCTGGTTGACACTCTCACCACTTGAATTTTGTGGTTTACAACGGCTACAACCTTTACTAGATAAAGATTCTAAGTTGTTGTTCTAGGCTAAAACGTTATTTACAATACTCCTCTAAGTAAGTCGGTATAAATAATCATCACTTGTTTGTAGTCGCGCTTTAGCGCTAAAGCGCGACTACGAGCCAAATACAGAGATTGTACTTTTCTTTACATAGTTTGGTTTTTTCTCACCGACTTACTTATCATCTTTTCCAAAATCGTCCTAGCAAAATAGTAGTTCCGGCGGTAGCCTCAAAATTTTATTAGCGCACCATCAATCGAACTACTATCTTCAGGGCGGTTTTAATTGCTTCCCATAGCCTCAAATCTTCCCTCTTTATCTTGATTTTCGTCAGCGATTCACCTTTGCCAGTATTTTTATGTAAGTAAATGCCACAGCATTTACTAAGAAACATTACGTAATTTTAATTTTTTCCGTATATATATGGATATAAAATACCGATATTGATATTCTTAATGAATCCTTAACTTTACAGGGATTTCAATAAAATGAACGACTCTAAAACCTCAGGTAATTTGGGTGTATCTATATTTATGGGCGCTATCATCATGTTGACAAGCGCTAGCATTATCACCATCATGAGCGTGTTTTAATAAAACTACAACAATATTTAGCAAATAAACTTTACAAAGCTCCTCTCAAAGCAAGAGGGGCTTTTACAATTTGTAATTTTTATGTTTAGCGATCGCCTACAGTTATGTGAAGAAAAGTTATCTATATGAAATAGACAAAGGAGTAGCATCTGAGCTTCTCCCCTGCTCCCTCTCCCTCTCCCTCTGCCCCTCTGCCGCTTCTAATGCCCTATTCTCTATAATCCTCAGCAGATTTCATCGGTATCGCATCCTCGTAAGAAAAATTGCGTAACGATAACATCATCGAGTTGATGCGTTCAACTTGTAATTTCATTGATAACAAGATTTTAGGTAGCTTGTTGATGAGAAAATGCAGATTTATGGATTGTGCGCGATCGCTAATTTCACCGTCGGGTTCAGGATAGTGCAACTGATACAAACGCAACATTTCTAACAGTTTTTGGGTGCTATAGCTGATGTCAGATAGACTGGTGGAGATATAGTTAACAGGATTTTTGATTTCGTGTGCTACACCCAGCGCCCATAGTCCTAAGCTGGACATTTTTTCACTTTTAATTAGTTGTGCTTGTGTATTTTTGATTTGTTCGAGAGCTTGAGCTAGCTGTTCAGCTTGCGCTGTAGCAGCAGATTCCGCAGCCAGACTGGTTTCGTAGAGTTGTGCGTGCTGAATGGCAAGAACGGCTTCATCTGCGAGATGTTGTAACAAATCCATTTCTGCATCGCGCCAATTTCTCGGAGCAAAACACTCATGGGCAATAATTAAACCCCATAACTGCGTACCCATCTTGATTGGTACAATGAGATTTGCTTTAATCTGAAGACTCAATAAAAACTCTCGATGGCAGGGAGTTAAATCTTCTGAGGTTGTATTGTTGATGGCTCGCACTCTTCCGCGCAAGTAAAGACGGGCAGATTCTTCAGGAAAGCATTCTAATGGTGTTTTCATTCCTAAAAGAGAACGCAAGTTACTGCCTGCATCTTCAACAATCACTTCACCTTCTAACTCGCCAAGAATTTTGTAAATCAATACCCGATCTGTTTTCAGCAACTTCCGCACTTCCTGTACGAGAGTTTGCAAGGTAAGCTTATAGTCTAGATTGCTACGTATTTGATCGGAAACTTGCTTAACTATCCTCGTCAGATCTAAAGCCTGTTGTAATTGGGCTGTGCGCTCTTCTACTAAACTTTTTAGATTGGCATTCAGCATTCGCACTTCATGATACATTTGCTGTTGCTGAATTGCGATCGCAAATTGATCCGCTAGAGCTCGCCCGATTGAGATTTCTTCAGGTTTCCACTCAGGTGCTTGTCCTTTTTTTTGCTCTAGCCAAGCTGCAAATGAAAGCTGAGGTAGCCTTTGTTGCTCATTCGGATCGCGATGTCCTGCCCACAATATTTCCCTATCAAATTCAGGACGAAAAATAGTTAAAATGCCGATAAAAGTTTGACGGTAGCTAAGGGGAATGATTAACATACCGCGAATCTTAGTTGGCTGGAATAGGGGAGCCAGTTCTTGCCAATGAGGTTCTTTGTAGAGATCGTTAATTGCCCAGATGTTACCTGTTTTACACTCAACCATCCAGTCTTGCCATAGTGGATGCTGTTCTAGAACAATGTTTGCTAGCCCCTCTGATAGTATTGGTTGGTCGCCCCACGTGTATAATTCTGCACTTTGCTCAATGTAAATTCTACCGCCTATGCCATCCAAGGCTGCAATAGTTGCTTCTAGTGCGGTTTGGAATTGAATTGTCGGTGAGGCGTGTAACAGCGTCGTCAGGCGGTTGGTAATAGCTTCTCGCTCCTGTTCTGCACGAACTTGGTTGAGTAGGTAACTTTGAGCGATTGCCACTGAGATTTGATCTGCTACTTGCTGCACTAATTGCAGTTCTGGTTTCCCCACGGTGCGGGGTGTACTGTGGTGCGATACCAACAATCCCCACAGTCGCGGTTTTGCTGATTGCTCTTTCGGGTCGTGATGTAAAATTGGCACCACTAGCGAAGATTGCACGCCCATTGCTGTTAAGTATTGAATATGGCAAGGATCTACTGCTCGGTAGTAGAGATTCTCATTACTGAGAGATTTTCCTGTTTCTGGGCTGTCTAAGGGCGATAGTCCAATTCGCCCGCTAGCCACATTCACGATTGAACGCTGACGCGCTCGTAAAAACAGATCGCGTGCTTCTTGGGGAATATCACTAGCTGGAAAGTGCAGCCCCAACAGTGATGGTAGTTGCTGTTTATGTATAGATTCAGCTACGACTTCTCCACTACCGTCGCTGTCAAATTGATACACCATTACTCGATCTGTGCCCAAAAATCCACGGATTTCTGCAACACTTGTCGTTAATATCTCTTTCAGTTCGAGTGATTGCCTAATTCGGGTTGTTATTCGATGTAGCAAACTTTCTTCGGCAATTCTTGTTTCTAAATCATGTGAGTACTCAGTAAATTTCATTCAGTAAAATTACCTTCATAGTTGTATAAAAAGGTAGATGCACTTAAACGTGTGTAACTGGTAAAGCCTGCTAATTATGTTAATTGAAATTACATGCTTAGATATTTTTGCACATTATAAAAATTTATATACAATATGATTTGATTTTATACGTAAAAGAATACCTTAATTTTGGTTGAATATACTAAGGCTGGAAGCGTTGCACTTTTGAGGCGATCGCGCGCTGAAATATTTGGCTAATGATAGAAATAGTCAATTATCACTATCGAAAATTATTAACAAATGTATCAGCTATGTTATCAAAACCTGATAATTAGGCGATCGCTCACAACCAAGAGTAATAAAGCCCTTGTTTCAAAATGTTTAGGGAATTCCTGCTTGTTGAAAAATTTGTTGCGGTGTAATTTGCAGCCATGCAAACAGAGAATCTTCTAAACTATCTTCACCGCTTTTTGTTTGAGGTCGTGCATCAGGATAAAAAATAGTTATTGTTTTAGCTCTCGCATCCACAACCCAAACTCTCATGACACCTGCATCGAGATAATCTGTAGCTTTGGCGCTCATTTCACCAAAGCTTTGGTCGGGAGAGATAATTTCAATAACTAAGTCTGGAGGTATAGGACAGGGTTCATCTTCGATTAGCTCACTTGCCAACCGAGAATAAGAGACATAAAGTAAATCTGGTATCGGCACCCAATCCCTACCCTGACGTTTTAAAGTAACTGCCCACTCAATACCAACCTCACCAAGATTTTGCGCTCCCAGTAATAAAAGCGTGTAAATTGCGCCTGTTAGCCGAGAATGGAATCTTTTGGGTGACATTTTGGCTTTTGCTTCGCCATCGACTAATTCGTAAGTGATATCCTCTTCTGGTAGCGCGAGGAATTCTTGTAGTGTAATTTGAGATTTAATTTGAGTCATAGTGATCGCATCTCTTGTGACTCTATTTGCAGCTAGTTTAATTAAACGTATCATCAATTTCAAACTGTCAGCGCCTACGATCGCTTGTAGAAATGAGAATTGTCGCGGGGATGTCAGCAAATGCGATTAATTTTATATAGCAAACCAGGATGTCATTTATGCGAGGGGTTACAGGAAAAGTTAGAGAAAATCCAAAATCTGGCGTTGGAGTTGGAAATTCGCGATATTACCACTCGTGAGGATTGGTTTTTGGCGTATCAGTATGAGGTGCCAGTTTTATATTTATCAAACCCAGCAGATACTAACGAGAAACCTTTGCCACGTCCTTCACCTCGTGCTAGCGTGCAGCAGTTGGAGCAAATGCTGCGTAAGTATTTATCAAATGATTAAAATAATGCAGAATAAGCGCAAGAAAAGCGGGTGACGAGGTTCACAACATGAAACTGCGGGAATTACTAGCAGCGATAGACAGTGTAGAGCAATTACCTAAGCATCCTGCGTTGGCGGATGCAGAAGTGCAGGGCTTGAAAACCAATTCCCATGCGTGTGGTGTGGGAGATTTGTTTATTGGGATGCCAGGAACAAGGGTAGATGGGGGAGAATTTTGGCAAAGTGCGATCGCATCGGGTGCGGTAGCAGCAGTTGTATCTCCCCAAGCTGTGCAGAAAAATCCTCCCACTAGCGAGGCTGTTGTCATTAGCGCTAGCGATATGACTAAAGCCTGCGCCCAATTAGCAGGTGCTTTTTACGGTTATCCCGGACGAAAACTCAAACTAGTGGGTGTTACCGGAACTAACGGTAAAACCACAACTACACACTTGATTGAATTTCTGTTGGGGAAAGCAAATCAACCCACAGCTTTGATGGGGACTCTTTATACGCGCTGGCCGGGTTTTGCCGAAACGGCTGTCCACACTACACCGTTCGCGGTGGAACTGCAACAGCAGCTAGCACAAGCTGTAGATGCTGGTTGTGAGTATGGGGTGATGGAAGTTAGTTCCCATGCTTTGGCTCAAGGTCGCGTGTTGGGTTGTGAGTTTGAGGTGGCGGTGTTTAGCAATCTCACCCAAGACCACCTAGACTTTCACCGCGATATGGAAGATTATTTTGCGGCAAAAGCATTATTGTTTAGTCCAGATTATCTCAAAGGACGGGCAATAATTAATGCTGATGACCCTTATGGTAAGCGATTAATTGGCGCGTTGAGTCCAGAAAAAGTTTGGAGTTACAGCGTTAACAATGCCAATGCTGACTTTTGGATGAGCGATCTCAATTACGAGCCTAACGGTGTGAGTGGGACATTACATACACCTAAGGGGAATGTAGCTTTTCGTTCGCCTTTAGTTGGTCAATACAATTTAGAAAATCTGTTAGCAGCAGTTGGTGCAGTTTTACACTTGGGTTTAGATTTACAGTTAGTTGCAGCTGCAATCTCTGAATTTCCTGGGGTTCCCGGACGGATGGAACGAGTACAGGTAATTCCCAATCAAGACATCAGCGTGATTGTGGATTATGCCCACACACCAGACAGTTTGGAGAATCTCCTGAAAGCGGCTCGTCCGTTTATTCCTGGGAAGATGATTTGTGTGTTTGGTTGTGGTGGCGATCGCGATCGCACTAAACGCCCGAAAATGGGGAAAATAGCTGCCGAATTAGCTGATGTAGCCGTGGTGACTTCAGATAATCCCCGTACAGAAGACCCACAAAAGATTTTACAAGATATTTTGGCCGGAATTCCTGAAACGATTCATCCCACAGTGATTGGCGATCGCGCTGCTGCAATTCGCACTGCAATTTTACAAGCACAACCAGGCGATGGAGTGTTACTTGCTGGTAAAGGTCATGAAGATTACCAAATTCTCGGTACAGAAAAAATCCACTTTGACGATCGAGAACACGCACGCGCAGCTTTACAAGAAAGACTAAAAATTCAAAATTAATTAAGAATTCCATTTCTTGTTAGGGACGCTATTGCTGTACGGCTTGGCGGAAGTAAAGCAACCATTCAAAATCGATGAAAAGCTTACGGAGTATGCATTTTCCATTTTGGATTTTGGATTTTGAATTCCGCACAGCGGTACTAGCGTCCCTATGACTGAAACCATTAGGGATAGGAGAATTTTAGTTTATAGATAAACGCTAATAATGAATTTTCAATTCTCAACTTATTTCACCTCAAATGTGCTTGCGACATCATATAGTAAATGCTACACTCCATTAGTTTTATAATTGATATTCCAGAATTCATAATTAATATTAATTTTCTTAGCTTTCTGGTAACTAAGGTAAACATCAGGGTGAAAAGCAAAGACATAATTATCTTTTCCTTTATCCTTCTCTATCCCTCCTGCTTGTGCTTAACTCATGAATGATTCTCAGGCTCAGGATCTGTCAATTTATCAGTTAGCTTTGGCAATGCAAGCGCCTCCCCAAGGATTACCCTTCAGTCCTGGTACTCTGCTATCACTACTCAGATCACAAATTGACTTACTAATTGAGCAGAAAATTGCAGCAACCTTATGGGTAAAGCTACCGCCAGGAAAAATTTGGCGATCGGAATTAATTCGCTATCAATCCGCAATGGATGTTTCTGCTGTCATTTATAACTGTCAGATTGATGAGAGGCGCAAACAAGAAGCAACAGAGAGTACATATCTGAGCCAAGCGTTTGATGACTTAGTTATTAAGTTAATCCCAAATAGATATTTACAAAGAGAATACTTTTTTATAGCCTTGTCACCACAATTTTGTAGTCTAATTTTGGCTCATCGACCGCCAAAAAGACGAAGAACTAACGTTTTAAAGAAGGGAAATGCGAGAAAAAATATCCCTTTATTGGCGATAACTACAGTGGAAGGCAGAGTAATTCAGCGAGTGCTAGATGGTATTAAACAAGCAAGAACGCCAGAATCAGCCTCGATACTCCAGGCAGATTATCTTTGCCCTAGCGTACCAGAATCAGCACTGATGAATCAGCTGTTAGTCAAACAAGCCAAGCGACAAGATGAAATTAATCATCAATTGATGACAAAACGCAGCGCCAAGTTGCAGCAGCAAAATCAAAAACTCTACAAAAAAGCACAAATTAAAGACGATTACTTAAGCAATGCGTGTCAGGAGTTGCGTACACCTCTCACCCATATGAAAACAGCATTGTCGTTGTTAAATTCTCCGACGTTGAAGCCTCCCCAACGGCAACGTTATTTACAAATGTTAAATACCCAGTGCGATCGCCAGAATTCTTTAATTAGTGGTTTATTAGATTTGGTGCATCTAGAGCGCAATTTACAAGAATCGCCTTTAGAAGCGGTATGTTTGGCAGATATTGTTCCAGGGATAGTTAGTACCTACCAGCCTGTAGCCCAGGAAAAAGGCATTATGCTAGCCTACACAGTCCCCTCAGAACTACCATCTGTGTGGTGTGTAAATGGCGGTTTAAGACTAATTTTGATTAATTTGCTGCATAACAGCATAAAATTTACCCCTAGCGGCGGGCAAGTGTGGGTGCGATCGCGCTTGCATGGCGATCGGGTGCAACTAGAAGTCCGCGATACAGGTATTGGTATAGCGGAAACTGAAATTCCGAAAATCTTTGACAGCTTTTATCGTGTGCGTTCTGGCACAACAGATGAATCTAGCGGGCCGGGATTGGGGTTAACAGTTGTACAGCAGTTACTTTGGCGTTGCGGTGGTTTTATTTCTGTGAGAAGTAAGCTCAATGAAGGTTCAGCTTTTATTGTGAATTTAGCCATTGTCCGCGATCGCCCAGTTTAAGGGACTTGCAAACAAAAATATTCTGTTGCTTTTTGGGGAAGAGAGCAGAGAGAGCAGAGGAGCAGGGGAGAAATAACTATTGCTTATTCCCTTCTTGCCCCATGCCCCATACCTTTTAGATATGATATGAACTGAAATTTGAGAGTAATTCTCTCATCTGCCCTTCACCACTAGCTGTATTATCTCGTTCCTCTTGAGCTTCCATCGATTTCAACACGTTCTGAGCAGAACGCAAAGCACCTTCAATAAATCCTTGGTTATCAGAGTAAGCTTCTCCGCAGATATGAATATTTTTATGCTTGTAGCGATCGTTAAGTAGGCTAAAGGCTCTCAAACGTACCATCACCTCTCCAGACTTTACATTAGGTCGCCACGCATGACACGCAGCGCCAAAAGGAGCCTTTCCCCAATCATGAATGCCAAAGTCTTCAATGGTTCCCTTTAGATCTTCAACAATTTTTTGAGCTGATTGGTCGAGAAAACATTGCGGATAATTGGGGAAGATGCTGCTTTGAGAAAGATCATCAGCCTGCTTTTCTATCTCAAAGCCATCAGCAAGGTATTTAAAAAACTGCTCAACTAATCTCAAATCTCCTCTGATTTCTGCTTGCTCATGATATTCGGGATTCAAGATATAATCTTTCCAATATTCTCCTGCTGGGCGATCGGTATAAACCATCACCATACCTTTGCCATTTTTGTTGAACACGGAAAAGTCTTCTTGTCGGATAAAATACTCGTGGCTTTTGCGGTAAGGCGTATAGTAAATTATCCAGCCCTTACCGTTCTTTTTCTTGTCAACGGTCATATCATCAGGAAGTTCTATTCCCGCATCAATAAATTCACTCCGCATCTGTTGGGAAATGATTCCTTCATTGAGTTGGGCTTCATATTGCTGTTTTCTGTCTTGAGAAAGCTGAAGAGAATGTTCCTGATAATAATGCACTTCTCTTGTGGGAAGCGTATAAGCTCCAGTTTGCGGTTGCGTATCTTCATCCCACCAAGGGCTATCAGTCACAAAAAAGACTTTGAGCAGGGGAATGGCAATTACGGAATCTAAAGCTTTGCGGATAGTTTCTGGGAAATATGGTGACAAACGCAGCAATGCAGTTTTCGGTAAAGCTAAAATTACGTTTTTAGCTAGAACTTCTTCGATTTCTCCTTGAAAATAAAGCCTGACGAATTCACCTTCAGAACTTATTGCTTTCAAAGCATGGTTGTTTTTTCGGGTAAGATTGCTAAATTCATCAAGTTTTTTCAGCAGTTTCTCCGTAATTTGTGCTGAACCGCCTTTGATTCCTACCAATCTATCGTTGGGTTGCAAACCACGCAGCCAGAAAATAATCCATTCAATCGCATTGGGGTTTTCGGAAACAAAGTGATAAAAATTCCCCATATCTCTAATCTTCAAAATCGCCCGATGACTCAAAGCATCGCTCAAAGCGTTCCAAAAGCCGCGAGTATACAAGAGTTGACCATTAGGTTTACCACCTTGTCTAGCAGTTTGACGCAGAATGTCGTAGTCATACTCTGGCGCAATTGCAGGTTCTTGTTGCTCGAATTTGGCAATCTCATTGTCCATTTCCTGCTTGGACATCCCATTTCTGTACAATCCCAAAATTTTTAAAATTCCCATTCGTAGCAGATTTAAAGGATCTTCCTGCCATCTTTGTTCTTCAGGGTCTTGGATATTATAATCAGGCCATTTGGGTTTAGAAGATTGATATTGTGGGAAAGGAGAATATTCTAGCTGCAATTCATCGAGCAAATTATTGAGAAAACGTTGTCCTTTTTCCTCAAACCTCATCG
Organism: Calothrix sp. NIES-2098; assembly: GCF_963875125.1. Lineage (NCBI taxonomy): Bacteria > Bacillati > Cyanobacteriota > Cyanophyceae > Nostocales > Calotrichaceae > Calothrix > Calothrix sp. NIES-2098. The sequence goes on along the minus strand of NZ_CAWNKJ010000001.1, from coordinate 3,103,294 downwards.
GCCCAAATTCAGCTTTAAATTCTTTACCTTTTCCCATTCTTACTGTTTCAATACATCCTCCCCAACGATGGGATTTTTCAAATAAAGCAACCTGTTGATTTCTTTGTGCTAGTCTTAAACTGCAATACATTCCTGCGATCCCACCACCTATAATTACGGTATCGTAGGTTGAAATTTCTCGATTTTGTACCATTGTATTTTTAGAAAAATAAAATAAATAACTCACCTTGTTGTCACCAACAAAGTGAAAACTTGTCTATGAATTTCATAGAGAAATTTGAGATTGGTATCAGTACTATATGACTGTTTATAATTATTTTATCTTCTAAAATTTCAAAATACGATTGACTAAAATATCTTAATATGATATTAACAATCACAATAAATTGAGTTAAAAGCCTGATTTTCTATCAAATCTGCTCGATTAATGATAATTCTCGCATCTATGCAAAAAACGTAGAGTCCTATTTATCTTTGCTCCCTGAGCAGATATTAGAGAACTTCTGTTGTTTGATCATCTTGAGCCATACTGATTTCTATAGTGGAGTGAGAATTGATGATTGGCTTTTTGAAAGCAGGACAAGGTGTGATGAACTAATTAATGGTCAGTGCTAGGTGGTGCTAACACAGTATTAATCTGTGTAGGTGGGTCATTTAACGAGAGAGTTAAATGAGGTGTGGGAATATGATGGTCGCTGCGGGTAGGTATAACTGCTGTACCAACAGCAAAAAACTCAATTACATGGGAACTCCAAGAATATTGATGCTCGTGAATATTCGCGCCAATAATTCCTTCAGCTTGCAGTTGAGATGCTTCAACTTGCATTCTTTCCATCGCTAATTCGCGTGCATCATATAATGCTTGGGTAAAATTGGTCATCTCTACATTTTTGCCAATATTTCTAAACCACTGTCCCAACCCTTGATAAGCAACATGATAGACGCAGTTACCCATGACTAAACCCAGAGGACGATAGCCAGCTCTTAGAAGCGTCCAAAAATCTTGACCGGATAGGTCGCTGGTAAAAGGTTTGCCTGCAAAAGTACGATAAGAAGTTGCGGTATTAGTTGCCTTGACTGCGGTACCAATGGCTACAAACTCCGCCATATTCGGTTCCCAAGTCATGTGTTTAGCACTCAGACGCACTCCAACAATACCATCTGCGTCTAAGGCTTCTGCTTCTTCCTGCATCCGACTCATAGCTAATTCACGAGCATGATACATTGCTTGGGAAAGCACAGTCATTTCCATATTTTGGTTAATGTTAGCCCATTGAAAGCCGATGTGATACATCGAACAGCCAACTACTAACCCTACTGGCTCAAAACCAGCTTCTTTGACTAATAGGAACTCATTGACTGAGAGGTCGCTGGTAAATAAATTACTTTGCTTGCCGCCCTTTTGCATCATTGTTAAGCGTTCGCGGGCGTGTTCTGGTAAGTCGGCAGCGATCGCCGGATTATGATGAGGTTGAGGAACTTGGTTTGTCATAATTAAATTTACTGTTGAGAAAGTGGGTAGAAAACTAGAGTTTTACTAACTGGGTTTTCTTGTGGCAATTCATCTTCAACAATGGCAGTACCAATGGCAACAAAATTAGTCAGGATGTCGCGGAAGGGGCCGTTATTCCCAAGGATGCTGTTGAAAACCGCGAAAATAATATTGATAGTGAAACTAAGGAATAACAACACAAAACTCACACCCGCAGCAGTGCCTTGACCGGCGATAATTGCGCCAAAACAAGCAATAAACAGACCAACAGTAAAAAAAGCTAAAAAGCAGCCTAAAGGTGACTGAGGCTGATAGGTAATAATTTCTTCGCTCTTTTCGATGTGCATTCCGACTGCACCCTTAGCCTCTAATTGACTGATTTCTGCGGAGAGTCGCATTACTGCTAATTCCCGTGCATCTTGGAAACCTTGAGTAAACTGGGTTAATTCTTGGTTACGCCTGCCTTGACCAAATAAACGATTCCAAGCAGAGTTATTCATTAAGGCGCGAGTAGTGCGATCGCTATGCACATAATAAGAACAAGCACCGAATACTAAACCTTTCGGCCAATAACCAGCTTGACGCAGTTGCCAAAATTCCTGTCCGCTTAAGTCACTGGTAAAAGGTTTATTTGTTGGTGGACGGTTAGGTATGCGAATTGCCGTTCCAATAGCCGTAAATTCCACCATCCCTATGCCCCAGACTTGACGACGCTGATGCAGACGTACTCCAATAATGCCATGAGCGCCTAACATTGCTGCTTCTGCCTGCATTCTACTCACAGCCAGTTCTCTTACAGCTATTTGAGCTTGAGTTAAAGCTTCTACCTCTCCTGTTTGGTTACGATAGCCCCAAAAATAACCATAAAATCCGACTTTATAAAAGCTAGTTCCCATCACCAAACCGAGAGGTTCACAACCAGCTTCACGGGTGAGTAAATATTCGTTGGTACTTAAATCGCTAGTGAAGAAAGATTTGCCAGACTTTTTCTGAATATCTTTGTGTCGTTTGAGGCGATGAGTAGGAATATTAAACGCAGCCGTGGTAACTTGAGAATTCTGTCGAGATATAGAACTTACTCCCGACTTGCTAGCATTCCAAATCTTGTTAACGAGTTTTGCGAATAATCCCATACAGCTTTTAGCCCAAAATAAACTTACTCAAAGCTTCGCGCATCTCGGTATTGCGAGATGATACTTGAACTAATGCTGCTGCTACTGCTTGACGCCATTCTGTAACCGAAACTTCGGTAGTTTTAATTTTGACACCGCCTACTATTTTCATAACTTTAGCTGTAATACTGCCGTAGCGATCGCGGTTGATTTGGTAGTGATAATCGTCAAAGCAGAGGGTAACTGCTGTCACCGCACCTAAACCAAACCATTGACGTTGCACTTGTGTATTTTGAGGCAGAGCGCGTCGCAACTTGAAAGCCAATAATTTTAAGATATCTCTTGTTTCCTGGCGTTCAATTGTCAGGGCAGCAGAAAGAATCTCTACTTGTAGTTCTTGGTCGAAATTATCTGTCATTGAGTCAGTGTTCTTGCTAGGTGCAATGAATCCAATTTAACTCTCTCTTGGTTAAATTGGGGTAATCAACACCAGCCCTGACAACGCGAACGAATGAACTAATGAATAGAAGGTTATAATACTGTCTTATTGTAAAAACTACAGCTTGAAAAGCTTATTAATTCGTAAGCCCTGTCAAGTGATATCTAAAAAAGCCCGTTTTCTTCGTGTTCTTCGTGCTTTTGCCTTTGTGGTTTAAAATATGCGATCGCCCAAAGCTGACTGCGCTCCAGGCAATTACCATTGCTTTGTGCTAACTTCCAATGGTAAGAAAATAGTCATTACTTCCCCATGTTGCGGACGCTGACGTACAATCAGCTTGCCACCAATCGCTTGAAATAGATGCTTAGTTGCTGAGATATTCAGGCTAATTGTCCCTGTTTCGGGTTGGAACATGAGCAATTGACCCAAAGCTTTGCGAATGGGTGGGGTTGTTGCTGGGGTAGCTTTACTAGTATCTGTGCATTGCGGTTGCGGCGATAGTTGTAACTTTAGTTGATCGCCAGCCGGAATTACCTGCACTTGAATATGGCTACCAGCAGGTAAGCTGCGGGTAAAATTCTCAATCAAATTAGTCAGCACCCGATCCAACATTGTCGGGTTACTCACTACTGTTGGTAGTTGTTGCGGTAAAACCACATCCAAAGTTAAGTTGCGGCGATTTGCTGCTTGTTGCCAACGCGGAATACTCTGCTGCAATACTCGATCGAGAGACATGGGCGTTAGTTGAGTATGCGCAGGCTTCGCTGAATTAGATGTTTCTAGTTCTGCTGCTTTAAATAGCAACTCCATGCGATCGATTTGCTCGGTACACTCGTGGTCGATAACTTCTAGACGACTAATGACATTAGCAGGTAAGTCTCGCCGCTTCAGTAGCAAGCGAGTCATGGTGCGAATCGTAGTCAACGGAGTGCGAACTTCATGGGCAAAAGCCTGGAGTAATTCCACATCTGGTCGGGAACTAGCAGATGTCGCAACCGCAACAGGAGGTGAAGCGGGGACATTCTCCTTATCTGGTTCTGGTGCAAATTCTTGCAGCAACAACTGACTAAACTGCATCACTGTGCGATAATCTGGCGCTACTGGCGCAAATTTTTGTACTGATGCATCCAAATCAGCAAAAAAATCTGGGTTAGTCAGCATTACTCTTGCGCCTAAAGCCCGCCAAGCTTGCTGAACTATCTCTGGTTCAAAGGAAAATAAAAATGTTTTTTGGCCGCTGTTTTGTTCTGCCAAAACCAGTACTAAGCTAAATTTATCTGTAAAAACTAAGCAGAATTGTTCTGTTCCCAAAGGATCGGCAGGTAGTAAGGGTAGCACTGATTCATGCGGCGCAATTTCCTCTGCCATTTCTAAAGGAATCGGCATTTCAAACGGCATCAGTGCCAAAGGATTAAATGGCTTGGCTGTGAATGTTACTGTTTGTAAGTTCTGAGTGAGTGTTGGTTGACCAAACAGGGGTGCTGGTGCGGCTAAAACTAATCCCTGATTGGCATCAGATGCAGCATTTGCTAAAGTACTGATGAGCAACTGTTCTGTTGCTGCTAGGCTGATGCGCCACTGCCACTCTGCTTTTGCTGGTGAAGATTCAGCCGCGGTTGGCTGACTTTCAGCTAAAATTTCTCTCAGACTTGGCAAGATCCATTCGTACACAGGTTTTCACCCCTTGGTTGGAAAGCGACTTACAGCAACTAAGTTTTCACTACTTACTTACGAGGTTATAGCCATTTGCGTGCTGATGACAGTCGTATAACCGAACAAGATAGGCGCAATTTCCCCTGAGATTTGATGAAAATTTTGTAAGGACGCAACAATGTTGTGTCCTGAGATCGTGTGTGGCGTATCGTTTAACAGTAGGTGTTAAGGCAACCAAAATTCAGGCAAAATAGATTTAGTTAACTGACGAACTGTTTGATTGAGCGATCGCGCTACTTGTATATGTGCCTCATCTGCTTCTACAGGTAAAATCTGCGATCGCTGACCCTTCCCTAAATAAGACACTACCAAATTCGCAGCTTCTAAACCCGTAACATAAGCCTTTTCCTGCGACCATGAGCCGTGACGGTTAATAATCCAATCCCCACTCATAAACACATTTGCCAAACTTGTCTTGGCAGGTAACATATGACGATAACTTCCAGGTGCAAAATGTGTAACTGCATTTGGTAAACGAATTACACTGCTGTCAATTACTTTTGCATCTCTAAACTCTGGTACACAAGTTGCTAAATAACGTTGGACTATTGCCACAATATCCTCATCACTCAAATTGAGAAACTGATTTGCATGATAGAAATCAGCTTCAATTACCGTTCCTGGTTCATTGTTATATTCATCATGCAGTGTATTTAAATCAAAAAATGTCCAACCTGTAGTAGCATCAAATCCAAAACACGCATTAGAAGGACGGGGAATATTAATTTTGCGGTCAAACCATAAGCGAGTTGCTAAAACATCAATTGCTCCTAAATTATTTATATTCCGAAATTCTTCCCGACTTTGTAAGCTAGGGCTGTTAGCAACAATTTTCTTCATTCCCGTGACGCCAACCGCAAAAATTACAGCGTCAGCATCGAATACTTCATTATCACAAACTACACCTGTTGCCCGATTATTATCATCAACAATCAAGTCAGTAACTCGCCGCTTTGATAAAACTTTGGCACCAGCTTTTTCAATTCTTTCTACCCAAGGACGAAATATCTTTTCTCCTACAGTTCCCCGACACCAAACCACATCAAAATCAGATTGGTGAGCCAGAATGAAAAAGTACAGCATTCCTAAAGTTGCGGCGGCTGAACATTGTTCCCCAGGCGCAAACAAGCCTACTAATAACATTGGTTCAAACGCTTCTTTATACAGTCGCGCCGAAACCCCAAAATCTTTAAATAATTCCCGCGCCGTGACAAAATCGTAACGCCGCCAAGCATCATGTGAATTATCAAAATCAACCACAGAGTAAAGTAAAGGTAAGGCACTCAAACGGTCAATTAATGGCAAACGCTGAAACTGAGTGTAGAGAAAAGTTCCTAGGGGTGAGGGGAGTCGCGGTAACTCTTGAAAAATTGGCGATTCCACTTCCAAACCCGCAGGGGAATATTGCGCAGAACGAGTCCAAGATGTAAAAGGATTAATACCTAACTCATGAATTAAGGCAAAAATATTGCGATACGGATACCAAAACCCATGTATACCAGCTTCTACAGAACGTCCTGCGGATGTTTTCCACCCAGCAACTAATCCCCCAGGATAAGGCCCTGCTTCGAGAAGCGTTACATCGTATCCTTGTTTTGCCAAGTGGTAAGTTGCACCTAAACCAGCCCAACCTGCTCCTACCACCACTACCCGTTGTTGTGACCCTTCATTCATTCCAGCACAGTCTCCAAGAATTCCAGTCTATATTTAAATTTAAAGTATTTGTAAACCGATTTAAGCCTTTCAGCGTAAATCTACTGACAAAGTATAATTTTTTGATTTTATATGATTTAGCAAATATTGTTTTTTAACAAATTTATTGGCAGCAGACCACCGCGTTTTTGAGTAATTATTAAAAGTAGCAATAATTTTGTAATTAGTTTATGTATTTTTGATTAATGTAAGTAAATAAAATGACGCTTGCACTTAATCAGGGGTTAGGAGTATAACAAGAAAAATAGCTAGCTATACATCAAAAATACTCTTATGACTCAATTAGCAAAATCCGGAAGTAGCTTAAGCGAATTTCAGCTTCGGGATGGCATTTATTTTCCTAAGAACTACGAACAGTTAAATAGTACTGAACATAAACAAAAATGGGATGCTATTGGTAAGACTTACTATGGTTCCCAAAAAATTGAGCAAGTTCCAGAAACATCACCCATTAAACAAGATTACACCTTATTAGGTGGTAGACCTGGTGGCACTTGGAATAAATTCCCCATGAATAAATCTGTTGATTCTATTCTGGAGATTGGTTGTGGTTACGGTCGTGCGCCATTGCATCTTTCAATAGAAAAAAATCTCAGATGTCAAAAATACTTTGCTATTGATATCTCTGAATCTTTATTACGGCGCTTAATTAGAGTTAAACAAGAATATGATTTTTTCCCAGGCGCACAATTTAATATAATTTGCAATTCTGCCGAAATCTTACCTTTAGAAGATAATTCTGTAGATTTAGTAATTTCTAACTGTGTATTTATGCATATCCCAGATTTGCAGTTAAGAAATTTATTGTCTGAAATATTTCGAGTATTAAAACCTGGTGGAAGTTTTGTTTTTAATCATTCTTTCCATAACAAGGCTTGTCCTTCTCACATTATCCATAATTTTATTAGAAGTATAAATATCTTTAGTAAAAACCCGATTTATCTCAAGCAATATTCAGCCGTTGAAATTCAGGAAATGTTGAATGCTGCTGGTATAAAAACCAAGTGTCCGCAATATATAGTGGAACCAACAACAGAATATGCAATCTTACCAGAAACGATCAAAGGGATTCCACTACCGTTTGCGAAAGCGATTAATAGAAGCCTGAAGCCTGCGGATGCTTGGAAAGAGACGTTGGCTTATGGCTTTAGTGCCTACAGCGATCCACTTGAGTAAGCGATAAAATAGTTACGGCATTCTGAAATTATTTTGAAACCATTGTTAGACAGTGGTTTCTTTTGTTTTATACGAACTGATTTTGCGATCGCACTTTCTACCATATTGAGGCGATCGCCTAAAATATCTTAAATAATCCCAACTCTCAATTAGACTGTCAGACTGGAGAGTTGTTGCTCAACACGAGTCAGACGTTCTGAGTAATTTTTCATCACTTGCAGGGCGAACATCGGAGTTTCTTGAACTGCAAACAGAAACCTTTGTTCGTCAAGGAAAGCAAGTTGACAATCTGTTTTGGCAATAGCTGTATAAGTTCTATTTTTTACTCCTACCAAGGCTCCAATCGCAAACACTTCTCCAGATGCGATCGTTTCTACCACCTTGCCATCGACTAATATATCAACCTCGCCTTCGATAACGCCATACATACAATCGCCTGGTTCTCCGGCTTGAAATATCACTTGTCCTGCGGAAAATACTTTAGGATCTGGTTGTTTTTGAAAGATAGCGAGAGTTTGTACGGGATTTAACATGAAAACGTCCCTGCGATTGCTTGTTTTTCTACCTATGTTTTGCATCAGGCTAGCTGCGATGCTCTTTGGCTAGGGTAAAACAAGCAAGGTTAATAAAGGGTTAATCTCTGGTAAAGCATAATTTTAAGTTTGTTGCCAATATTTTTACAATAGCTACATAATTAGTGGAAATTTATACAGGAGTCTTATCCCCTACAAATTTTTGCAACACAACCTATCAATAATAGCCACTTGGGCAGAATAATTCGATAAGCTCTACAAGACAGAGTTAGTCCATCCCATCCACCTCATCAACGCAAAGAATATTTGAAGTTCTCTTTGAACAGTACATACAAGAAGATCCATGACTGCTTCACCACAAAACAATTCAATAATTCCCGTTATTGCAAGCCTGGAGGTTGCTAGGCAGGAATATCAATATAACTACACCCATATTCCACCGATCGCGATGGTGGATGAGCTTCCTACTAGGGAACGGTTCTCTACGAACTGGTATTTTTTGTTAGCCCAGCAGTTACGCAATCTTTTTGTTAATACTTTGATTACCAACCGAGGCAATCGCGGTTCCAAGTCGATTCGCGATGATGTCAAAATGTTTATCTTGGAAGCCATACTCAAGGGAGCGATACCGTTCAATGTCAGTATTGTTGCGCGAGTTCTGCAAATTATCCCGCAGTTTTTAGTTAAAGGAATATCTAAAGATTTTCACGAACTTGACGATCTGTTGTTCTCTATTCTCAAAGAAAACGGACTCGTAATCCTTAGAGATGCGCTCAATCGCGTCATTGAGTTGCTGTATGAAGGACATCCCACAGGTCATGTAGCTAGCCTGAACGATTATGAAAGGTTGTTTCCCGTAATTGAAGTTCCGAAGATTGGCAAAACTTTCCAAGAAGATAGAGTGTTTGCCTATATGCGAGTAGCTGGCTACAATCCCGTGATGATTCAGCGAGTCACTAGCTTGAGCGATCGCTTTCCAGTCACAGACGAACATTACCAAGCCGTAATGGGAACTGATGATTCATTACAAGCCGCTGGGGAAGAAGGCAGACTTTACCTCACAGATTATGGAATTTTCGAGGGGGCGCTCAACGGTACATATCCCCAAAAACAAAAATATGTTTATGCACCCCTAGCACTGTTTGCTTTACCCAAAGGCTCAGATCCTTCTCGCTTACTGCGCCCAGTCGCCATACAATGCGGCCAAACTCCAGGCCCCGATTACCCCATTATCACCCCTAAATCGGGTAAATATGCTTGGCTGTTTGCCAAAACTATTGTGCAAATAGCAGATGCCAACTTTCACGAACCTGTCACCCACCTAGCCCGAACTCACCTGTTCGTTGGTGCTTTTGTCATGGCCACCCAGCGCCAGCTACCAGCCAATCATCCCCTGGGCATACTGCTACGTGCCCATTTTGAGGGCACTTTAGCAATTAACGATGCCGCCCAACGGATTTTAATCGCTCGTGGCGGTGGGGTAGATAGATTGCTCTCATCAACAATTGATAACTCGCGGGTTTTAGCAGTGCGCGGCTTGCAAAGCTATGGCTTCAATAGCGCCATGTTACGCAAGCAATTTCAGCAGCGCGGTGTAGACGATCCGAAATTGCTACCTGTGTATCCTTACCGGGATGATGCATTGTTAGTCTGGGATGCGATTCATGGATGGGTTGCGGACTACCTAAACCTTTACTACGCTACAGATAACGACATTCAGAATGATGCAGCCCTGCAAAAGTGGGCAACTGAAGTCCAAGCTTACGATGGTGGTCGCATCAGCGATTTTGGCGAAGATGGACGTATCCAGACGCGAGAATATCTAATAGATGCCGCTACGCTAATTATTTTTACCGCCAGCGCTCAACATGCGGCAGTGAACTTTCCTCAGAAAGATTTGATGGGCTATGCCGCAGCCTTACCATTGGCTGGTTATTTGCCAGCTTCAACTCTCAAAGGAGACGTGACTGAGCAAGACTACTTAAATTTACTCTCACCCTTAGACCAGGCACAACGGCAATACAACTTACTCGGTTTATTAGGTGCTGTATATTACAACAGACTAGGGGAATATCCAGAGGGATACTTTAGCGATCGCCGCGTACAACCTTTGTTGCAGACATTCCAAACAAATCTCCAGCAGGTTGAACATACCATCAATCAGCGCAACTTGAACCGTCCCGCCTATGAATATCTGCTCCCTTCTAAAATTCCGCAGAGTATTAATATCTAATTGTCATTGGTCATTGGTCATTTGTCATTTCTCCCTTATCCCCCTGCTCCCTGCTCCCTGCCCCTCTGCCTCCCCTATCCCTAATTGAAGATTATGGAACTCAAAAATAAAGTTCTCAAAGCCCACAGACGCCAGATACGGTTTTCACGTATTCTAGCCAAGGTCGGTTATAACACTGCCATTGGCAAGTTGCTGCGCTTAGGTCTCTATTATATGGATGGTTTGACCATGCTCAGGGCATGGCGAGACTTTCTCTACATCCGTAAGGACAATATCGGAGACAAATTTTTCGCAGTAGACCAAGCAATTATGCATTCCTCTCATGCGCAAGTGAGGGAACTAATGCAAGTTGAGCCGCAAGTGCGAGGAAATGATTTAGGTATTATTAGAATCCTCGCCCCAAGCTATATGCTCAATAATCCACTGAGTTTGGGAATGAATGGTAATGAACATACAGGAATTCGTGCTGTATTTTTGCAAGCTTTACCAAATCCAACCGAACAGGCAGAGTTTTTAGGGCAGTTAGTTAATAAATCTTTGTCAAAAGCTGCTATACAAGGCCAATTACATATCGGTAACGATTTGCCTAGGATGATGGTGGCAATTTTGCACGAACTTGTTTTCCAAATTTCATTATCTGAGGAAGAAATTACTGCATCGGCTGCCTATATTAAAGGTTTGGCTCTCGCATCCTTACCAAATTTTATTAGCAAATATCTACTGTCATTCAAAACATCACCAAATATTCGCCATCGCCAGCGTTTAATTGAGCGATATAAACAATCGCCAAGATGGTCATTATATCTAGCCACAGGTGCCCAATATCAGTTGAACGCACACCAAATTGCTAATAGCTTGTTCGATATGATTCATATTGCTGGTACTGCTGGCACGAGTGCGCTTTTAGGATCTGTAATTGGTGTTTTATGCTTAGATAATGCTTTAAGAAATGACGTAATTTCAGAAGTTAATGCGGTTTGGGATGGCAAGGATACTCCGAGTGGATATGCTTTAGCACAGTCAACATTGCTCAATAAGGTAATTCTAGAAACAGCCCGTCTCTATCCGCCTGTACGGTTTGTTAGCCAGCTTTCCACAGAAAGAGGTGAGGTTGAAATTGGTACACAGCGTTGTCCGTTTCAAAGGGGAACTCGCTTGCTTGGTTCTATTTTTACAGCTAATCGGGATGCTAATAGATACAAAAATCCCGATAATTTTGATTTAACGCGGGATTTTTCTGATATTTTATCTTGGAATGGTGAAGGACATGAGCGAGTTTGTCCTGGCAGAGCTTTATCAATTGGCTTAATTCAAATGTTCTGTTTGTATTTGTTCAAAAATTATCAATGGAACTCATTTACAGAAGTAAAGTGGGATTTTGAAAAAGTAACTGCTGTCACTCCGAATAATTTAGTTCTACAAGGCTTTGCTTCAAAACGGTAAGTTTTTGAGAGAGGAAAGAAGTAATGAATCAATCAATCGAGAAAAAGCAACTCGACAATATTGCAACTTGGATGCTCCAGATCGCCGAAACAAAATTACCAACACCTCTCAAAGGTGTATTTTTTATGGATGGCAATCCGCTTCCTGATACTTGCATCACAATGTACAACTTGGAGTGGGATACGCAAAACTTGAGCTTGGTTCTACCTGTCTATGGCCCTGTACAGTGGACTTTTCATGACTCGCTTCCGGGATTTCTATTGCTTGTTGGTGCCCAATTATCTCGGTTTACCTACAAAATTCAGTTTGAAGATGCAACCTTAAAGCGATCGCAAATTATACCCTTTGCGTTCGGATTGCAGATTCCTCAGTGGCTCGCAAATTTCACTATGACCCAAGATGAAAATTCTCAAAATGGAGAAACATGGCAACGCCAGAACGTTTGGTTAGGTTTTATTACTGGTTTTGGTGATTATACGCTGCGTAAAGTTGTTGATGAAGATGGTCGTTATACTCCCGCCTTCAACGATATGCTGGCTAAGGCACCAAACGAGTGTTTGGTAATTGTCAGCAACTCAAAAGATAAGTAATCATTCACAGCCAGAAGTACGCTCGCCTAAGCTGCCAGAAATTAATTTACTCACAAAAAAACATTACCCTAACATTATATTGTTAGGGTAGATTTACGGTTGCGAAATATAGATTACAATAGTAAGTAAATATTTTTTCAAAACATCTAATAATATGATTACTCGCTTTCCTGCAATTGCTGCCACCTTGGCCAGCCTCAGTTTAGGTACGCTTTTGAGCATTGCTAGCCCAGCTTCAGCCCAGCAGCAGGTTATAACCTGTGAAAGCCATGATGGTCAGCCGCATAGCTGCTCGATATCTACAAGAGGTAGAGTACGAGGAGTGCGCCTGATCAAACAATTATCTGACACCAGTTGTAGAAATAATTGGGGCTATAACAGAAATCGTATCTGGGTGAGAAATGGTTGCCGCGCTCAGTTTGTAGTTCGCGATCGCAGAAATAACAGAAACGATAGATACGATAGAAACGACAGATACGACGACAGATACGACAGAAACGACCGATACAACGACAGATACGATAGAAACGACCGATATGACGACAGATACGATAGAAACGACCGATACGACCGATAGATATTTGATCTGGCTAGAGTGATGAAAGAACTCTGAGCGATCGCCAGCTATAGTTTAGTTCCGCAATTGTGAGACTGCATCAACTGAGCTGCGGCGCGATCGATTCCCATGTCATAACACCATTCCCCATTGAGATCTAACCTGGTTGGTAGCTGAAGCACGAGATGGCGATCGTTCCTATTGCGGCGATCGCCTGATAACAAACACTCACAAAGGTAAATACAAGAAAACTCCCTTCCATTCTGCTTGTTCGCTAAAATCGATCGTAGTTTGCTCCGCCGAACAGCGAACGCTCCCAATGACTGTAATTAATTTTGCGTGATTACTTATCATCAAATGAACGTGATATAAATATTTATTGAACAGGCGATCGCTACATATAGTGCATCTCCTATTTTGAAGCTTGGTGACTGGATTTATATTTATCAGTATGATTAAAAATCGCCATATTGCAAAAACTGCAAAATATGTTGAGATGTTATTTGTGGTTGTTCTATTTGAGGAGCGTGACCACAATTTTTCAGCTTGATTAGTTGAGAATTGGCAATATCTTTCTGAAATTTTTCTGCATCTCCAGATGCCAGCATATCATCATTTTCTCCCCATAAAATTAGTGTTGGTTTATCTACTTGGGCAATTCTATTCGCCAAGTTAGTGTAACCACCAGTTTTGACATAAGAAATCATGGCATCATACCAACCAGGCATTTCTTGGTGTAGCATGGCGCACTGAATAGCCGAAAGAATTTTTGGATCTAAATTAGCTAAAGTACTGCCTATATTGAATGCCAAAATGTGGCGTTGGCGCAGGTATTCTACAGCAAAAAAGTCAAAAGGAGGAAACAAGTATTTGCTAAAGGTGGGAGCGCCAGTATAACCCAAACTATTAATCAATACTAGCGATTTCACAATTTCAGGATAGGTGAGAGTAAAGTCAATCGCAGTTGCACCTCCCATTGATGCACCTACTAGTACGATCGGTTCTTTAATTAAATTTGCCCAAAATTCGTAAAGATGAATTTTGATTGTATCTGGACTGTATTGGATTTCTTTTTGCCTTTGTGTAAAGCCAAAACCTAACAAATCTACTGCCCATGTTTCATTTTCAGCCGCAAGTAATGGCAACAGCAGCCGGAACTCTAGGATGGAACTGTCGAAGCCGTGTAGTAGCAGAATCGGTGTTCCTCCCCGGCCTTTATGAATATAAGTTGTGAGGATTGGCTGTTGGCTAAGGGGAGTTACAAGCGCAATTGTTTCTATACTAGCAACGACAGCGATCGCCTCTAAGTCTTTGATTTGATTAACTTGTGATGGAAGAAAACTAGAGAACATGATGTTTGTCAATACTTTAGAGTATATACCGCAGACTTCGAGAACTTACTTGAGACGACAGAGATAAATGGCGTTGCATATTTGCGGGATGAATTCAGACTTCTAGAAAAAGCTGAAAGTCGATTCTTTGCGCCTTTGCGCCTTTGCGTGAGATAAAAATCATCCCATCAATCAGCAACGCCACAAATCTATTAGTCATTGTGGGCGTGTTCAAACTCATAAACGTAAAATAGTCGGCTCAATTTCTTTAACAAGTATCCTACTACTGCAAATAACGTTGCGCCTGCAAATGCCCACCAGAATCCGATTGGGGGAAGAACTGTTAAAAGCGGTATCGGCAGATGATTTACAGATGCTAGGGCAGCTTTTACCGCTATAGCCCTCGCATCGATAATTACGCCTACACACAGAAAAATTGCAGCTAATCCATAAGCTAATACATAAAGGCGTTTAATATTTTTCAGTGCATCCTGACAAACAGAACAATGTTGAGTGTGAGTTGTCCAGACATCAAAAAGCTTTTGCTTGTCTAGTTCTGCTGCGGAAAGATTAGAACTCTCTCCACCAGCCCAAGGAATACTACCTCCAGCTTTTTTCTCCAACCACTGGCGAAATGTAATTACCATTTTGTCTTGAGGATTGGGTGTATAGACTGCATCCAACCATCGGTTGTTTTGCCGTTTAGCTAAAATTTTCTGTTGGTAATGGAGAAACACTAAATCTTGGTGTAAGAATAGGGATGACAAAACATGACCTAACCAAGTTGGCATTGGCAGACCAAAGATTCCTAATCCTTTGGGTATTTTCCCAGATTCATTCTTGACTAATACCTGACAGCCAATATGACGACACCATCCCGGACGAGTTGGGGTGGCATATAATGCCAGAATGAGTTTGCCACCATCAACAGATGTTGAGACAATTTTCATATGACAGGGTGGTTGAAAATCGTGTATCGCTTGCTTAATTGTGGGTGCTGTCGGTGTGATTTCAAAGGCGAACCCTTCTTGTGTAGATATCTGCTTGATGCAAGGCATATCATAGTATTTGGCATCTTTATAGCGATCGCCTACAATACCGTGGTGGGAAACGGGTACATGGGCAGGATCGGCCACATTCTCCATAAAAAAGTCCCATCCGTAGGCTAAATCTCGGATGTTCCAAAACAAATGTTTTACTTGAAGTGACTCATCCTCAAGTTCTGGAATAATTCGTGGTGTTCTCAATTGGCTTTCAAGTTGTGCTGTTTGTCCTGACTCAGCCCAAACCCACAGTAGACCTTGACGTTCTTGGGTTGGATAGCTAACAGCACAGGATTTAGGGTTGGAACAATTTGCAGAGGCTGTTTGCTCATCTTTTGACTGGGGAATACTCACACAGTTTCCCTGCGCATCAAAACGCCAAGCGTGGTATGCACATAAAAGCGTTCCATCAGACTCAACACGCCCTTCCGAAAGAGGCGCTAGTCGATGGGGACAAAAATCTTCAAAACAAGACCACTTGCCCAAATTATCTCGCCACACAACAAGATCCTTTCCTAGTAACTGGACTGCGTGTGGGCGAGATGGATCTAAGAAATCTACAACTGCTACTGGATACCACTGCTTTGTCCACTGGAATATTTCTTCGTCTTGTTGATGAAATTGTCCAATAGCGTTATCTATATCGCCTTGCAAATTATTTTTAGTAGTCATGAGTGTTTCTTTGACCTTTAACAGACGCTTCTCCTGTAAGCAGAGCATCGCTTGCTTATGTCATCGTAACGAATCCGACTTATCTTCACAATTGCAAATTGATACTGGGTTGAAATTTGCTTTTGATGTTGGTTGTAGTCCCCTTCCGGGGAAAGTTAAGAGGGATGTAGGGGCATGGCGTCCACAATTTTTTGGTATATACAGTAATCTTATCGGTGCCGTGCCCCTACGAAATATTGCATCTCAGCCTAACTGAACTTTATTGACTTAAAACCATGCCCAAAAAAATGCAAATTAGCTTTGAGTTTAAGCCCCCTTGCGGGGAAATGGTTGATGGAAACAGTTTTAGATAAACCCAGCACTGGGCTTAACGGTATGTTTCAGTCCCCTTGCGGGGAAATAGTTAATGGAAACAAAGGTGCGAAAGGCAAAAAACAGCACGAAGTGAAGTTTCAGTTCCCTTGCGGGGAAATGGTTGGTAGAAACCAACTAAAAAACGAGGTCGCCCTCGCAAGAATGCCGGTTTCAGTCCCCTTGCGGGGAAATGGTTGGTAGAAACTGTTTGGATAGGCGATCGTGAAGTGCATAGAGCTAAGTTTCAGTCCCCTTGCGGGGAAATGGTTGGTAGAAACTGCTGTGGTATTCAAGAAGGAAATTGCCAAGCAGCGAATGATTGTTTCAGTCCCCTTGCGGGGAAATGGTTGGTAGAAACTATTGTGCCAATTTTCTGTTGTAGCAGCTGCGAGAGTTTCAGTCCCCTTGCGGGGAAATGGTTGGTAGAAACGGAACATCAACCCGCCATTACTCCCGTATGCCTCAAGTTTCAGTCCCCTTGCGGGGAAATGGTTGGTAGAAACTGCTCGGTTCTGAAACTTAAGCAGAGCAAGCTTCCTGGGAAGGGTTTTCGTGAACCGAAAATTTTGGTCATTTTCAGCCGACCTTATTGCAAATTATTTGCAACTTCCCTGATTTACCAAACGCTAGAACTATTTACTTGTCAAGGTTCTGGCGATTTTCGCGAACCTCTCGGTATTTTTGCCCTCACTTCGGTTCGCGAAAAATGCGGTTAGCGAATAATCATAAGATACTCATCGGCTGATGTCGAGTTGTTTATCGTTATATTTAGTAAACTTAGCAAAAATCAATCTGAAATTATTCCTCAAGTTTGCGATCGCTCTTTTAATTGTTGATACTTTTAGGAATGATGGTGTTTGATTCCAGCCAGCGATCGCACCCAGGTAGAAACTTAGGTGTTAGGCTGAGAGTAAAGGTTTGACTTGACCGAAACGGCGATCGCGTTTTTGGTAACTCAACAAAGCCTGATGAAATGCTTCTCGATCGAAATCAGGCCAGAGAATATCAGTAAAGTACATCTCTGTATACGCCATTTGCCACAACAAAAAATTACTCAAGCGCATCTCTCCACTAGTACGAATTAGTAAATCTGGTGCTGGAGTATCTGCTGTGTAGAGATGTTTTTCTACCAGGCTTTCATCGATTGCTTCTGCACTGAGTTGACCTTGTTGTACCAGTTGCGCTAGTTGACGACAAGCTTTTGTGATTTCGTTGCGGCTACCGTAGTTGACAGCAACAGTAAAGTGAATTGCTTGATTATTCAATGTTTCAATCATTGAACGTTCCACTTCCGTTTGCAGAGATGGGGGTAAAGCTGACAAATCGCCAATAAAGGAAATTCTCACTCCTTCTTGGTGCATTTGGGCTAACTCACGGCGTAATAATCGCTCAAATAAGTGCATGAGAAAGTCTACTTCTTCAATGGGACGCTGCCAATTTTCAGTAGAAAATGCGTAGGCGGTGAGGGCTTTGATTCCCCAATCTTTGCAGCAGCGTAATAGTTGTTTGAGGGTGCTAGCGCCCTGGCGATGTCCGGCGATGCGTGGTAGTCCTCGGCTAGTTGCCCATCTACCGTTACCATCCATGATTACGGCTATGTGTTGGGGAATTTTTTCGGGGTTGAGGTCTGGGGGTAGGGGGTTCATGAGATTTTTGGTGTTGATGAGGAAATTTACTAAAGGCTCACGCAGAGCGCGGAGGCGCAGAGAGAGTGTAATATCATGTCTGTTCAAATAACCGTCATTGCGACCGTTCGCTGTTCGGCGGAGCCGTTCCCGAAGGGTAAGCGTTCCCGCAGGGTAGGGAAGCAATCCCAAAAACCTTGCGATTGCGTCGTTTCACTTCGTTCCACTCGCAATGACATTGCCGAACATCATAATAAGAGGGTTATCGGGTTTCTAGTAGATTGTTGAGATACTCTGGTGTGAGGCTGTTGTGCCATGTCCAGAGGCGGTGCATGGTGTGGGTGAAGGTGTATAGTAGGGTGGCTTTGTTGGTGAAAGTCCAAGCATTCCAGTTGAGTGTCGCCATCATCCGGCGTAGGGTACGGATGAGGTTGTTACGTTGATAGGTTTGGGAACGGGTTTTGATGAGGGTTTTTCCTACTCGTATCAGTCCGGTATCGGGGAAAGCCCAGACTCCAAAGCCCCAGAATTTAGTCATGTGGTTGATTTCGTCTTTTGCGAGTTCTTCAAGAACATCTTGAAGTGCGTCGGTTGTGTGCGCCATCAGCCACAGATAAAGACAGGTTGCACCATATTCTGTGGCGACGCGATGCAAGCCGTGGCGATATAGATCTTCTTGGGGGTCATCTGTAGGGATGTAGCCTCTGACGATGCGGTGTTTGGGGGTAATTTTTTCCCCTGTTAATTGGGTGTAAACCTTCATTAATGCGGGTGTATGCTGGCGTTCTTCTTTTTCCCACAAGCCAATTTCTTGGAGTTCGCCGCCTTCACTGACTGTTCCACCGACAAACCGCGCCATGTGCGGATGTAATTTCTCTAAATACTGGCGGCTGGTTTGGGTGTAAGCTCGAATCGGGGCTTCTGTATCCATTGCACCGATTAAAATGGATAAAAATACTTCTGGGTTTATGCCGATAATTTGATTGCGGTTAATAGCTTGCCAATCAATAGGTTTCCAGGGACGCGGTTGAGGATTGCTAAATTGTAAGGGTAAATCTTGCAAGCGATCGCGGAGTTTTTCATCTGCAAGATAGTTATCTATTAGAGAGTGAATTCGACGCTGTATTTGCCAGCTTTGCGCGCCCGATGTTTCTATCTGTGGGCTGGCGGTATTAAGCATAGTTTTTTATACTTTAACTCTATGCCCAATAGCCTAAGCGATCGCACTTTCTGTTGTCAGTCGGCTGAAGTCGGCAATTTTATTTTGCGTGGTTACAAAAGTTGGTAAAAAGGTAGGTAACAAATGCATAGATTATATCTGAGACAGGATTTAATCACCATAGTATGCAAACCTTTGACATTATTATATAGTGAAAGCTGCTCTTATATATTTAGTCTCAAGCTCCTAAACACAATATTTTTAGCTGTGGTGTAGTATATATGTAGTGTTTATGGATTTATAAAATATGAAGGTCTACGACATATTCTCAAAACGTCAAAAAAGACTCAGAGGAGAATTCCCTGATGTTTATCAGTATGTTGATATTCCTCAACCGCTTCGTGTACAGATTTTCTATATTCTTAATGATGTTATTGCCGCACCCATAGATTTACACTTTATGAAGGGTTTTAGCGAAATTTATAGTAGATTATATCGTGAATATGGTAAGTTACAGCAAGCGATAGTAGGTAAAGATATCATTAATCTGTTTTTATTTAATACTCAAGTAACAGAACATATTTTAGATTTTATAGAGTTAAGCTTCCAATTGATTGACACAACATATAGAAGAAGTATTACTGTAAATGAAAATTTTTCAAAAATTACAGCTGATGAAGCAATTGCAGAATTAAACTTTAGATTTAGAGAACACGGTGTAGGCTATCAGTATGAGTCAGGTAAAATGATAAGGGTTGATTCTCAAATTATTCATACTGAAGCTGTCAAGCCAGTTTTACACTTATTAAGTGATACCAGATTTCAAGGAGCAAATGAGGAATTTTTGAAAGCACATGAACACTACAGACATGGACGCTATAAAGAATGTCTTGTTGAATGCCTAAAAGCTTTCGAGAGTACTATGAAAACTATCTTTGATTCTCAAGGCTGGAGCTATCAATCTACAGACACAGCAAAAAAGCTGATTGATATTTGCTTTCAAAATAATCTAATTCCAGCATACTTACAAACTCAGTTTACCTCTCTCAGATCGAATCTTGAAAGCGGAATTCCTACTATAAGAAATAAAAATGCGGGTCATGGGCAAGGTTCTCAGTTAATTACTATTCCACAACACTTTGCTGCTTATCAACTTCATATGACGGCAAGTACCATTTTATTTTTGCTGGAAGCAGAGAGGACACTACCTTAATAAACCAAAGTCAAAAAAGTCGGGAAAAAAGTCGGATTCACAAAATCTTATCCGAAAATTGGGCAGGGGAATTGTAGATTAATCTATAGTTCTCATATTTAACTACCCTCATCGTTACATAATGGACGCTGAAGCAGCATTAGCATGGTTGGATACCATAATTCCTGCTCAGACCGGGGAACGGTTGAGCGATTTGCAAAAAGTTATTCTTCAGCAGGTTTGGTTGGGTAGAAAATACTTGGATATCGCCCATGCTTACGGTTGTACGGAAGGACACGTTAAGGATGTTGGTTCGCAGTTATGGAAGTTGTTGTCTCAGGTATTACGAGAGAAGGTTACTAAAAGTAATTGTCGCGCTACTTTAGAACGAATTCTGAGAAAAGCTGCGGCTATCTCCAGCCAGATCGATCGCTCACAACCGCCCCAAGTTTCCATTATTAAACCAGAGGATAGCAATTTTTTGGGTAGAGAAGATGCGATCGCTCACCTAACTTCCTTAGTAAATCAAGGGTCGAAAGTAATTGTTATCCAAGGTGAGGGTGGTTTAGGTAAAACTACTCTAGCGCAGCAATATCTGCAAACTCAGGGTTTTGAGTTGGTTTTAGAATTGTTGATGGCGAAGGAAACCCACAACATCACCTCAGCGCAACGGGTGGTAGAAGAATGGCTCAAACAAGACTTTGGTGAAGAACCGGGGGTAGAATTTGGGGTAACGTTGGGACGACTCAAGCGCCTACTCCATCAGCGGCGAATTGGGGTGTTAATTGACAATCTGGAACCTGCTTTAGATGGAAAAGGAAAGTTAATTCCTCCGCACCGCAACTATCTAGAACTGTTGCGGATTTTAGCTGATGTTAGAGTACAATCTGTAACGCTGATTACCAGTCGCGATCGCTTGTGCGAACCAGAGTTGAACGTGCATCATTATCGGCTTCCAGGTTTAGATGGAAGCGCATGGCTGAAGTTTTTTCGCAACCAGGGATTAACTGTTAACCTTCCTAGCTTGCAACAAATACATCATACCTATGGCGGTAATGCTAAAGCGATGGGTATTCTCTGCGGTGCGATGCAAGCAGATTTTGGCGGTGATATGGCGCTTTATTGGCAACAAAATCATAGCGATCCTTTAGCCGCAACAGATTTAAAAAATTTAGCGGTTAGTCAAATTAATCGTCTGCAAGCCCTCGACCCTCAAGCCTATCATCTACTTTGCCGTTTAGGTTGTTATCGTTACCAAGATATACCCACCATTCCGATTCAAGGAATATTTTGTTTATTGTGGGATGTTCCACCTGCCGAACATCTGCAAATTATAGCTTCTCTGAGAAATCGCTCTTTAGTAGAGTGCGATCGCGGTGAATATTGGCTGCATCCGGTAATTCAAGCCGAAGCGATCGCGCGTTTACGCCTGAGTGATGAGTGGCAAATTACTAACCATAAAGCCGCAGAATTTTGGACAGCTAGCGTTACCCAAATTGCCACCTTTAAAGATGCTTTGCAAGCTCTAGAATCCTATTATCATTACATAGAAATTAATGAATTTGAGTTAGCAGGTAAAGTTCTGCTCAAGAGTCGTCATAATCAATGGCAGCAGTTTTTACCTCTTGGTAGTACTCTGTATCGCATGGGTTTAATTCAGCCTATACTTACAGCAATTAATCATATATTAACTCATATTGAAGCTGAACAAAATATTATCGAGTTATACAATATTTTAGGCGATCTATATTGGATAACAGGTGATATCGATCGGGCGCTAAATTGCCAAGAAAACACTATAAATCTAGCTAAACAAGCACTTAAATCACTTGTCCCTCAGTCAGAGAATAAACATAAAGTTTACTATCTGAGAATGTTAGAAGTAGATTCCCTCTTAAGCATTGGTCTTTACAAAATAGATTTGTGGGAACTAGAAGCAGCCTTTGAGTTATTTCAACAAGTAATTTACCTTGCTCAAAATACTGCTCATCATCGCTGGGCAGAAAAAGCTTCTGTATGTTTAGCTTTAGTTAATTCCTATTTAGGCTTATACGATGCTGCCCATGAGTTAGCCAATGCAGCCTATGAACATCTTAAAAATGAACAATCGATCGAGACTGGCAGCTTTGCTTATTTTATGCAAATTCTAGGTCAAACCTATGTCAATTTAGGCGATTTGTCTAAGGCTAATCAAATATTTCATCAAGTATTGAATTTTGCCGAAGCTAGCCATTATATGCAGGTTAAAGCCAAAACTCTAAATGGTTTAGCAGAAATTTATCGTCAACAAGCAGATTATCAATTAGCCCTGGCTCATCATACAGAAGCAATCGAGCTTTTGGATAAAATAGGAGCTAAATGCGACTTAGCAGAAGCTTATTTTCAATTAGGATTGACTTATCAAAAATTGGACAAAGCTGGTGAAAGCCAAATGTATTTTCATCAAGCAATGCAGTTGTTCGCAGAAATAAAAGCTCCAAAACAAGTTGCGAAAATTTCTATACTTACTAGGGTTTAAAATAACCTAGAGTAGTATTTTTAGGGTGGGTAACGCCCACCGCCACTTAGTTGCTACAACGCAGTGGCTTGCCTATGTATTATTTCTTTAACCTTCTGTCGCATTATTTTTTTAAATTCGTATAACCCAGAGTATAATTTCTTTGCTTAACAAAAAAAAGCGATCGCTTGTTATTATCTCTGCAAAAGAATAGCATACCGATCCATTTGCCTAAGTGGACTATGCGTTTAAGTGCAACACATTGAGCAGCATTAGACTTTTTTCGAGGATAATCTTAATCAACCCAGATTAATCTACCATTTATGCTCAATAATTCTACAAGCTCGCCTGACAATTCTTACATTCGTCCTTACCGACGCGGAAAACATAAAATTTTCATTGGGATGGCTCCTGGCGTCGGCAAAACTTACAAAATGTTAGAAGAAGCACATCAACTAAAACAAGATGGTATTGATGTTGTAATTGGTATCTTGGAAACTCATGGACGCAAAGAAACAGCCCAAAAAGCTACAGGTTTGGAGGTGATTCCTAGAAAAACCAGTAGCAGAGAAAATGTGACTTTAGAAGAAATGGATACGGATGCAATTCTCTTGCGTTCTCCTCAACTTGTATTGGTTGATGAACTCGCTCATACTAATGTACCTGGTTCTCCACGCGAAAAGCGCTACCAAGATGTAGAAGCGATTTTAGCCGCAGGAATTGATGTTTACTCGACTGTCAACATTCAACATTTAGAAAGTTTGAACGACTTAGTTGCAAGAATTACAGGCGTTGTCGTGCGAGAACGAATTCCAGATCGCTTGCTTGACGAAGCTGATGCGGTTGTGGTGATTGATGTGACGCCAGAAACCCTAGAAGAACGCCTGCTAGAAGGTAAAATTTACGCCCCTGAAAAAATTTCTCAATCGTTAGACAACTTTTTTCAGCGTCGCAATTTAATTGCTTTGCGAGAACTGGCTTTACGAGAAGTAGCAGATACAGTTGAAGAAGCTAACACTTCTACTTTAGAAGGACAGAACTGTAATATTCACGAGCGAGTTTTAGTTTGCGTGTCTACCTATCCTAATTCTGTGCAATTACTCCGTCGGGGAGCGAGAATTGCTAATTACATGAATGCGCGACTTTATGCGATTTTTGTTGCAGATCCCGAACGATTCCTCACCAAACAAGAAAGTTTACATATTCATACCTGCGAGAAATTATGTAAAGAATTTAGTGGCGAGTTTTTACACGTCAAAAGTCACAACGTCGCCCAAGAAATTGCTCAAGTTGCAGCTAAATATCATATCACTCAAATTGTCATTGGTGAAAGCCAGCAGCCTCGATGGAAAAGATGGTTTAAACTTTCTTTTACCCAACGCTTGATGGAGCTAATTAGATATCAAAATATTGATTTACACATCATCGCTACTGACAAATAGTTTTTTAATAATCTCAATAGTT
Source organism: Calothrix sp. NIES-2098 (assembly GCF_963875125.1). NCBI lineage: Bacteria > Bacillati > Cyanobacteriota > Cyanophyceae > Nostocales > Calotrichaceae > Calothrix > Calothrix sp. NIES-2098. The sequence goes on along the minus strand of NZ_CAWNKJ010000001.1, from coordinate 3,078,957 downwards.
TTGATGTGTTGTTTACAACATTTATAATTATCATTCCTATGATGTAATAAGACATAACTTAATACCCTATTATCCAAAACTAAAATGCTAATCAGTTGGATTTACCTTGTTGCAGCAGTTTTGTTTGAAGTTATCGGTACAACTTGTATGAAGTTGTCGCAAGGGTTTACTAAAGTTACTCCTTCAATATTAGTATTTACATCTTATGGGCTGTGTCTAACTTTTCTCACACTTTCGCTCAAAAAAATTGAAGTCAGTGTTGCTTATTCTTTTTGGGCTGGTTTGGGGACTACACTCATTGCACTCATTGGAATTTTTTGGTTTCGAGAATCTATGAGTAGCGTTAAATTCATATCTATCATATTGATAGTTATTGGCGTGATTGGTTTAAATTCAGGTAAGTAGGTAGCGTGAATTTATATCCCCGACTTCTTAAAGAAGTCAGGGATCTAAGCATTTAAATTTGTAATAATCCCTCTGGATTTACAGATAAAAGCGATCGCCTCTGCAAACCCTCACGCGATAAAATCTCATTGGCTGCTAATAAACCGCTACTTACAGCCCTTTCCATTAACCCACAAGGGAAAGGCATTTTTACCCAATCTCCAGCAAAAATTACATTAGCAATACTGGTGCTAGTTTCTGGACGTTCTGCATAACTATTTGGTGGATAGCCAGAAAAGTTATGTTGATTTACCAATTCTCGATGCAATACCTTTGCTTGCTTTAATTCTGGGACTATTTCGTATAGTTCCTGCTCAAAAGTATTTAACAAAGCTTCCTGGTTGGGAAATTCTTTTTCTTTATAGCAGTAAGCGTGTAATTCTACTACGCTACCACCTGTACGATTTGCCCAGTCAATAAATTGTTCTTGAATGCGATGATACAGGGTAATACTATCAGTTAGCTGGTAGCCAGATAAGGAAGTAAAATTACTTTGTTCCCACTGAAAATCACGGTTAAACCAAAAACGACACACAGCAAAAGGATCGGCGATGCTTAATTTTTCCACTTGCGATCGCACTTTTTTATCGACATCGCCATTAATCCGCTTAAATAGTTGCTGTACTCCCGGTACATCAGTAGCAAATACATAATAATCGGCTGCGATTGCTTGTGGTGATGACGATTCTGGATTAGCTGCTACTAATTGTAATTCTTCATCTTGCCTTGCTACTATTTTAAACTTAGTTAAATCTCGCTGTGCTGGCCCTTTTAAAACTTTTCCATCAGCAGTAAAAACTGCACCATGACAAGGACAATGAAACTTACCATCCTCTGCTTTTTTAACAGTACAACCTTGATGGGTGCAGGTAAGCGAAATTGCTTCTTTACTTCCCTTAGGTGCAGCAAATACTTCATCAGCTGCTCCAAAATATTCTATCTTTTCATCTGCAACAACTGAGTTACGCTTAACCGAAAAAGGTACAACATTATTGTTATTATTACCATCAAAATATTTTAAGGAATTAATTTTACCTTGGACAGCAGAAATTTCACTTACTGTTGCATCTGTAATAATTTTACCGCCGTTACTCAAAATTGTCTGAGCTATGGGTTGGACTAAACTAGTTCCCATATCGTCTTTTGTACCATTAAAAGCTAATCCTTCAGGATTGCCAAAAAAATAAAAGTGGAAGAATTGCATGAGTTCTCCCACACTCATCAAATCTGGTGCATTCAAACTAGATTTAGCAAAAGGGAGAAAATATAAATCATATAAACCTTGGGGAAATTCTGTGGCTACCCAATCAGCCACAGAAATATTATCAAAGCGTCGATAATTTCTTTCGCGCTGAAATCCAGTAATCGCCTGAAATACTTGTAAGTGCTTTAAATTAATGAGATTAATTCCCCATTGGAAGCGATTGGGAGAAGCGATCGCTAAATCTATAATATTCCAAGGAAAGGCTGAACGGCTAGGACGAAATACCTCTGGTTGATATTTGCGATCGCGATACACAACCGAATAAAAATTTAAAGATTGGAAATGCTCGTTTATCCCTAATTCTGTAACTAAACCATTCAAATTATAGTATTGGGGAAAAAAGCCATGAAACCCATGCTCCATCATGAAAGTTTCACCAACGGCTTCAACTTGCCAACTAGCAATTTTACCACCAAGTTGAGGGGACTTTTCTAAAAGTGTCACAGCAAATCCCCGTTGACTCAATTCGTATGCACAGGCTAAACCCGCTAATCCAGCCCCAATCACTACCACACTTTTACCTTGATTTAGCATCCTTGGTAGTTGTAGAGTGTCTCTTTGAAAAACCGTTGGTTTTGGCTTACTGAAACGAGAGTATCCAGTTACTCCAGCGATACTACCAATACCGAACCACTTCAGCAGCGTGCGGCGGGATATAGTAGATGATTCTGGTGAATTTGATAATTGACTCATTGGTTACAAAATTAACTCTTGATGATGAATTACTGGCGGGAAATCGGGGCTATAAGTTAGCCAATTTTTCGGAGTATTTTTGCCATTTCAGTGTTAATCTTCAGCCGATTCATTTTTGGACAATGAAATAATCTGCCCTCAAAATTGCTCGTTCGGGCTATTTATGCATAGACGATAAATCTTTAGAATTGGATTCAAAAATTAGCAGATTATTTGACAAAATAAATGTCAAAATCATATTGAACGCATTTCTGGTTAAGGAAATTCTTGACTTCAGATTTCATACTTCACACTTCATCCTTCAGATGACAGTGTAATATAATATTTAAAAGTTGACTACTAAACGTTAGGTAGGTTTGAGAGTGCCAGACGATCGCAACTCTCCAAAACAAGTCCCATCTAGTGGCAGAGAACGCATTCTTGATGAAGCAGAACAGTTATTTCGCGCGCGTGGCTATAATTCGGTAGCCATGAGGGATATTGCTCAAGCAGTGGGAATCCGACAGGCTTCTTTGTACTATCATTTTCCCAGCAAAGAGCAACTTTTTGTCGCCGTGACCGAGCGAATGTTTGAACGCCATCGCCTCGGTATACAGCAAGCTATTGGCGAACACGAGGATAATTTGCGATCGCAACTATCTGCAATCGGTGCGTGGTTTATCTCTCAACCTACCATCCACTTTTTGAGCATGGTACACACAGATATGCCTTTATTAGATGAGGAAAATACTGCGAGATTATCAGCTTGCTCTACCAAATGCATTTTTGAGCCTATTTGTCAAATTTTTGCTCAAGCACAACAGCGAGGAGAAATTCGTACTGTACGTCCCCAATTGCTAGCTGGATTCTTTTTGTCGGTGATGGAGAGTCTTCCCCTCGCCGCTACCTTAGCCGATGCTGTACCGAAACAAACTATTGTGAATGAAATGATTTCTGTTTTATTAGATGGATTGAAACTCCAGTGAGTTAGAGAAATATGAAATATTTGCGTGAAATTATAGCAGTAAGCCAGCGCATTTTAATTGAGCTATTGCGCCGTAGACGCAGCTTAATTTTCTGGAGTATTTTTCCGATTTCAGTATTAATTATCAGTGGATTTATTTTAGCAGAACGGGCACAACTACCACTTACATCTGCTTTTGCATATGCTGCTCCTTCAAGTTTAGTAGGTGCAGCAATGTTTTTTAGTTGTTTGGGTGGAAGTGTCGCCACTGTCGTTGCAGAAAGAGAACAGCAAACTCTCAAACGTTTGTTTCTTTCTCCTTTAAGCGGTACTTCTTATTTTTTGGGAATTTTTTTAGCTCATAGTTGCATTGGTTTGGGACAAACATTATTAATTTATACTGTTGCGGCTTTTTGGGGTGCTACTTTCAAGGGTTCTATTTTATTAGGATTGATAATTATTTTAATGACTATTATTGCTTATGTAGGTTTAGGTTTTATTTTAGGAACCCAATTAGCTCGGAGAATTGAAGATGTCAACGCTTTAGTAGCAGCATTTGGCGTACCTTTATTAATTTTAGGTGGAGCATTTTTACCCGCTACGCTGTTTCCTCCTACCTTAATTAATATAGCCAAATTTAATCCGATTTATCACATGAATGAATCGCTTGTAGCCGTTTCAGCTAAGGGTGAAGGAATTGCTGATATTTCCTCACACTTCTGGTTTTTATTAATTTTTTCTATAGCAATGTTTGGATGTGGATGGTTCGCTTATCGGCGGATGTTAATAGTTGAGAGAAGATTATAAAATCCTCAAAAAATATGCTTACAATTAAAAACTTAAATAAATCCTATAGAAAAAGACAAGTTCTCCAAAATTTGAACTTGCATATAGCTTCAGGAGAAATTTATGGCTTAATTGGCGCAAATGGAGCAGGTAAGACCACTACAATTAATATTATTTGTAATTTGCTCAAGGCTGACAGTGGTGATATTCAAATCAATCATCAACCAGTTTCAGAATCTACGAAAAAACTGATTGGTGTCGCACCCCAAGAAAATATCCTTTATAAAACTCTATCTTGTGAAGAAAATCTGAAATTCTTCGCAGATATTTATGGATTAAACCGCAAAGAACGCCAAAGAATGATCGCAGAAACTTTAGTAGCTGTAAACTTAATAGATAGAGCAAAACATCCCGTAGAGACGCTTAGTGGAGGAATGCAGAGGCGGTTAAATATTGCAGTAGCTTTAGTGCATCAGCCACAGCTAGTAATACTAGACGAACCAACGACGGGTTTAGATATTGAGGCGAGATACGAAATTTGGGAGTTGATTCGTCAACTAAAAAATCAAGGAATTACAGTTTTGCTCACAACTCATTTACTAGACGAAGCAGAACGCCTTTGCCAAAGAATTGGTATTCTCAAAAACGGCCATATCTTGGCTGAAGGTAGTTTAGCAGAATTGCGCAGATTAATTCCAGCCCAAGAAGTTATTTTAGTGCAAACTGAGTTTGAAGAGCAAGCGATCGCCAGAGCCAAAGAATATGGTTTTGCTCATAGGCGTTATGGTAGCGACTTGGCCTTTTGGTTGCCAGAGCCTTTGGAATTAAAAGAAATTATTGCACGGTTTGAGGGTATAGCGATTAACTCAATTGCCCGTCAACCTGTACGTTTAGAGCATATTTATGTGGAACTAATGCATCACCATTAGCAATATCTGAGAATCATAGAAAATAGGGAGATTTTGGAGAATTCTTGTTGTTTATCGTCCTCAAGCTCTATCATATCTACGCTCCACTTTGCGTTAATATTCGTTTAAGCACAAGGTAGCGGTTACATCTGGAATTGTGCTCATAACAATTATTTTTCCCATTATCAATTGCGGAATTATGGACATTGAGCTAGCTTTAAAGCCTCTCAGCAACTCATGCTTGAGCTTGCTGTTTTTAGCTTGTCAATATGAAATTGGCTGAATTAAATTTGGATAATTTTTTGATAAAGGTTGCATAAAGATGACAAATTGTGTAACATCGTCTAAGTAAATTTGTCCGGACAAAAAATATTGACGTTAAGTTACCGATGTAACTTACATCTCAGTAAATTTGTCATGGCGAGAAAAGTTTGGGTGAAGTTATAAAGTGTGCATTGACCGAATTGTGTTGATTTAACCAAGTCAACACAGAGCTAAACTTTTACATCTATATCTCAGGGAATAATTGGCAATATTAGCGGATATTCTGCAAATTTCGGCTGATATTTCCAACTATTCTCAGTTCACAATTTAGCTCAGAAAATCATCATAGCAGGGTGCTCTGAATCCCATCATCTCGACTGCTTGTGTATGCAAAAAGTCGAGACTTGACAAAGTTGTTATTCAAGGGAATTCAAAGCATGACTATTATTAACGTGACTACGACTGCCGATAGCGGAGCAGGTTCCTTACGAAATGCGATCGCCTCTGCAAAAGCAGGAGACACAATTAAATTTGCCTCAAACCTTACCAATCAAGTCATTAGACTCACCAGCGGGCAAATTAACATTACAAAGAATCTGACAATTGATGGCACAGGAGCAGCTAATTTAAAGATTAGCGGCAACAACACAGGTCGCGTATTTCAGGTCTGGAGAAATGTTGATGCAACAGTCCGAAACCTCACCATTGCCGATGGTTACACCACGGGAAGAGGCGGAGCTATCGAAGTTATTGACTATGCCACTATCAGAGTTGAAAACTGTCGATTTAGCAACAATCGCGGTGGCGTCGCTGGAGCAATTCACATTGGCTATGGTAGCAAAGGCACAGTACTAAACAGCAGCTTTGACAGTAACGATGGTACTTTAGCAAAATCTGGTTTTAGTAGTGGCGCGATCGCCACCTATGGTTCTGGTGAACTAACTGTCAAAAACAGCCAATTCACCAATAACAAAGGAATGTGTGGTGGTGCTATTTATAGCCTGCTAGGTGGTTTGACTGTAGAAAACTCAGCCTTCCGCAATAACAGTTCACAAAGTAGTGGTGGTGCAATCTTTACTGATGGAGCCAACCTAGTAGGGGGTGCTTCTACTGTCGGAGGTACAATCGCCATTCGTGGAAGTCGGTTTGAAGGAAATAGTACTAAAGGGGAAGGTGGCGCACTATTTCTCTATGGTTACGGCCCAGACAAGATCCTTCTGGAAAACAGTACTGTTGTTGGTAATACAGCTAGCAAGAACGATCAAGGTATTGGGCGAGGGGGCGCATTGCGAGGTAATAGCGCTCTGACAATTCGCAACGTCACTTTTGCTAACAATACAGCTGACGTCCAAGGCGGAGCTTTGTGGATAGATGGTGGCTCAACAAAGAATATCATCAATAGCACCTTTTCAGGGAATAAGGCAAGGAGTGATGCTGGTGGGGCAATGTTTCTCAATGTCGGCAAATCCAACCCTGTTAATATCGTCAATTCCACTATCGCTAATAACTTTGCTGGACGGGCTTGTGGGGCAATTTGGATGGCCAGTCCAGAAGCAGCTGTCACCCTCACCAACTCCATTGTTGCCAAAAATACTTCTAATGACGTATCACAACAACAAGTTGTGTTTCAACTAAAAGATGGGGGTAGTAACATTGAATATCCGGCTCCAGCGGCCGGAAACCGAGTTGTAGCAGGGAGCCGGATTGTTGACCCTCTTCTTGGCCCCTTACAAACAATTGGTGGTTCTTTAGTACATCCGCTTCTAGCAAATAGCCCGGCTATCAATACAGGTAAAACAGGTAGTGGTATACCTACTATTGATGAGCGCGGGATGCTAAGAGATGCCAGACCAGATGTGGGAGCCTTCGAGATATCCAGCCAGTTGAGTACAACAGGTATTAATACTATTATTTCAGGGCCGAACATCGTGCGCGGTACTCAATGGAACGACAACATTCAAGGCATTGCTACTAGCAACATTCTCAAAGGTGGCGATGGTAACGATACCATGCGTGGTGGTGATAGTAACGACATCATTCACGGTGGTGAAGGTGACGATGTTTTGATCGGTGGTAAAGGTAGCGATGTCTTGCTTGGGGTAGGAGGTAAAGACCGATTTGTGTATGAAAGCTTTGCAGATCGAGGCGATTTTCTGCAATATTTTGACTCTGGACAAGATAGGATTGACCTCAGCAAAATTATCGATGGCAGCAAGTTTATGAGTTCTAATCCTTTTAGGGATTATGTAAAAATATCACAGTCTGGTTCTAATAGCGTTGTGAGCATTAACCCAAATGGTGATGCCAGCCCCAATCAATATCAGCAATTGTTAACAATAGGTAATCTTAGCAGCAGCAGTCTAACTGCCAGTAATTTCATTCTTTAGAATCTGGTTGCAATCTTTAATAAAGTAGCACTGATTACGCTCCCCACCTCAGCTTTTATGCTGGGTGGGGATTCTGGCTGCAATAAACACAATCTTGCTCAGGCTTGTTATCATACCACGTCCAGTTGAACACAAGTCAATTGCGACCTGAGGGAGGCGATCGCAAAGATATTGGGATTGCTTTGTTATAACCCGCACCTACTTCGCTCATCTGAACGCCACATAAAGGCCGATTTTGCACCCTTTAAATTGTGTACAATTAGCCTTTTTACGGGAAAAAGGGTAAAAGGAAGTTGAATTCCTTTTACCCTTGGTTAACTACTTATAAATTTAGTTTTACAAGCAGTCTTATTTACCCAATTACCCCAGTAATTTCTCTTTCTCTCAATTGAAACGCAACTTTGAGTACCTTTGACTGTGCATAGGCGTAAAGCGGTCAACCAGTGAGGTCTCGCACAGCATAAACACCATCTGGAGGGCTGGCGAAAGACATCACTTGTTATTTACCTTGCCGATGCGGCCTTTGAAAGAGCTTCCAACGCACCTATGTCCACAACTGCACGCCCGTCAGCATTCCCATCTACGGGACGCTTAAAGCCTAGCTGATCGACACTGGGTGCGTTAATTCCACTAAAACTGCTAGCTCCAGCATCAATTGCCGAACTCCCAGATCTGAGGGTGAAATTCCCTCTATCAGGATCGCTAAATAGGGGGTTTTTTCCAAGAATATTGTTGGTTCCTGGGGCGTTGAATTTGGATGAGTTGTAGATTAAATTATTGTTGTACTGGATGTTCGTTGATCTAGACAGGCTATTAACTACACCACCAGTTTTAGCGTAGAGAATGTTGTTGAAGATTTTCACGCGATCGGAACCACTAGAGGTAGCAATTTCTCCCAAGCCTTGAGTCTCTGCGACTTGTCCATTCTGATATGTCGTGTTATTGACGATATCAACGTTGGGGCTACTATAGACATTAACACCAGCACCACCATTTCTATAGATGATGTTGTTTGTAATTAGCGTTCTCCCGTTATACCTTTGATGAAAAGAGGCTGACTGGGTATTCAAACAATCATCAATTATGATGCCATGCCCTTCAGTAATTTTGCCAGCCGAGCTCCAGGGAACAAAATTTTTGTTGTCGTAAATAATGTTGTCCCGGATCACCATCTTATATCTATCGGTGACACCATCAGAATTCCAGTTATATTGGGTGCTAATACCACTGGTTCCGTCCGGACTGTACCAAGCATTTCTCGCAACAATATTTTTCTCAATGGTCACGTAGTCAGACCTGTAAGAATGAATCCCGTGCCCGCCAAAATTAGAAATTTTGTTGTTGCGAATAGTTATATGGTGAGATTTCTCATTAATGCCAATTCCCGTACCTTTGGTTAATGGATTGTTCGAGTTATATCTTTGTTGGAGTGCGTACTCTTTAGTGATGTTGTTGTTGTTTCCCTCTAGGGTCAAACCCTCAATAATAATATAAGAGGATCTAACAATGTTAATAGCGTAGGCATTTTTTGATTTGATCAGGGGATTATGCCCAGGATAGGCTTTGAAAGTAATCGGAGCACTAGCAGTACCTTGTTTTTCATATAAGACCACGATCTGTGTATCAGAACTGTTCCTTTCGTAAGTACCGTTCATGAGATAAACTGTATCACCTGCTTTTACCAAACCCCCTACTCTGCCTAACGTCCGAAATGCTTGACTTGTGGATAAGCCGTTGTTGCTATCGCTGCCACTTCCAGAGACATAGTAAGTTTTACCAGTCGTACTCTGAGCTATTTTTGTACTGGCATTAGCATCTGTAGGTATCAGTTTTGGTGCAGACTTGTCTGCATTATCAGAGTATTCAGCTTTTAACCGAGCACCATTGGCAAAGTTAACAGGTTGGGTTATTGCAACCGGTTGATCTAAAAACATAATTGTGCGACTCCTAAGGTGTTTGAGAATTCTAGTAGCGCATTCCTGGTATGAGGCAACGGAAATCTGCAAATCACCGTGCAAAAATGTTCGCGATCTCTTATCGCTTATAGATGCTGTGGTAGTGTATTTAAGGGCTCACAGCCCAAGTTTTGAGCTAAGGTAAAGCCCCGATGATGACGCTAAATTGGTAAATATTTGACAAACGATCTACGTTTGTATGTCAGGCGATTGTTTGGGTGAAATCGCTTACTAAACCTGAATCAGCTTACCATGCGTTTTTGTAGCATCGGGTACATATATGCCACTTATAAAGCTGTCACAACACTTTGCTAATGAGTGTTGATAGGGAATATGTAAACCCCAAAATTTAACACCTACTGGTTAATGCGAAAACAAAAAAAACTTTTAACTTTTTCCCAAGCCAAATTTTCAGTTCACAATGCTTAAACGAGTAGTATTGCCCGAACCTCGGCGTCACAGCTTGAAGTAGTTCATGTAATATGAGAATAAACAGAGAAAAGTAAAGTTGAGAGCATTAATTAACTTTCTTTTCAATGTCATCAGCAAAGTTCGGCAATACTCACCAATTCTCTGTGTGCGATCGGAATTTATAGCTTACTAGTAATTCAGGTAATATTTGACAGCCTACAGCAGGAGAGATAGTCAAAGACATTCGGGAAAATTTACTAGAAAATTAAGTACTAGCTTTATTGAATAACGATTGCAGCTAGTAATAAGGCAAGGAGAGTAAAACCGACTGACTTTTGTATATTCCAGAGAATCAGCGATGCATCGCACTCACCTGATGGAGGTGAAATTATGTCTACTAGAAAATTTCATACCCGTGCTGAAGCTGGTAAGATGTTAGCCAGAGAATTAACCGCCTATGCTGACTGCAAAGATCTGGTGGTTTTAGGTTTGCCTCGTGGTGGTGTACCTGTAGCGTATGAAGTGGCAAAGTTACTAGGTGCAACCTTAGATATCTGTTTAGTGAGAAAATTAGGCGTACCCGGTCATAAAGAGTTGGCAATGGGTGCAATTACGTCGGGTGGTATTCGCGTATTAAATTACGATGTTGTCAGTTCATTAGGGATCGCCAATCAAACGATTGAGCAAGTAACGGCTGAAGAATCGCAGGAATTACAACGTCGCGATCGCGCTTATCGTGGCGATCGCCCTCCCTTAAATGTTAAAAATCGCACTGTGATTGTAGTAGATGACGGTATTGCTACTGGCTCAACTATGCGTGCTGCCATTACTATGTTGAAACAGCAACAGCCAAAGCGTATTGTTGTTGCAGTTCCTATCGCACCACCAGAAACTTGTGAGGAACTCAGTAACTTCGTAGACGAGGTAGTGTGTCTAAAAATGCCAGAGCGAATGTATGCAGTAGGCATTTGGTATGAAGACTTTTCGCAAACTACCGATGAAGAAGTGCGCTATCTACTTACTCAACAGTCAACTGTTAGCACTCACAATTGACCGTATGCGATTCTACTTATCATCAGCAGCACAGCGAAATCCTGCGAAAATCTGACGCACGCTGGGATAATACCAGTTGCGAAAACTTGGACGGAGTACCCAAGGACGAGTTGCCCAACTACCGCCTTTTAAAACGCGGTGCTTTTGGTCAAAATAAACTTGTGAGTATCCTACATAAGGATAACTTTGAAACCCCTCATAGCCAGCAAACCAAGAATCTGTCCACTCCCAAACATTTCCGAGGGTGTCGGATAAACCATAAATACTTTGTCCGTCAGGATAAGCATTTACTGCTGTAGTTTTACCAACTAGGCGATCGCAATTACAATTCTCAATTACTGTTTTTGCTTCTACATTCTGAGTAGCCGCTTTTTCCCATTCGGCTTCTGTTGGTAGGCGCTTCCCAACAAACCGTGAGTATGCTTCTGCTTCGTACCAACTGACACCACAAACTGGGCGATTATCCCAAGTGCGATCGTTATCCCAATATAGGGGTTGTGTCACCTGCTCAGTTTGTAGCCAATGCCATCCAGCGTTTGACCACCAACGCCGATCTTGATATCCACCTGCCTCTATGAATGTCAGATACTGCCCACAAGTTACAGGATAGCGATCGATCCAATAAGTGTCTAAATATACTTTATGTGCTGGAGATTCGTTATCTAACGCATCAATAGAGTTATTACCCTGTTCAAATTCACCAGCTGGGATTTGGATCGTGTCTTCGAGGTTGTTAGGAGCAGGTTGGCTGGCTCTATCGGTGCGGAGTAGCTTTTTATGAGAGTGGGAAAGTTTTACTAATTCCAACACCATACTAATAATTTCGTGGTGTTGGCTTTCATGCTGAATCAAAAAGCGCCACAGACGTTCGTTTTGTTCAACATCAGCGACTTTTAGGGAATCTAGTACTTTGGCTCTCACCGTATCCAAGTAATAACGGATTTCCGTTAGTTCGGGTAATTCCACACGTTTGGCTTTGGGTAAACCATCAGCTGCAAACAGCTGACGGTACTGCGGAAACAAACAGGGTAAACCTGCACTGCGTTCTAACAGCCACAAAGCTTCAGTGTAAGCAATGTGTCCTAAGTGCCAGCCAACAGGGCTAAAATCTGGATGCGGTTGAGCGCAAAAAGTCATCCGATCCATACCCTCGAATATTGCCAGAGTTTTAGTCCGACATTCAACGAAGGCAAGAATTATCGCCTCTCTCACACTAGATTTGCTCAACTTGGATATCACAGTCCACTCCCACACTGATGATGCTATTTTCTGAGAAATCTGTCCAATTACCTGTAAATAGTGGTTCGGATGCAATAATTACGGCTTTGGGGAAAGTTAGATCGTCTCGTAACCAGTAAAGAGACGGAGCAGGTGATTTTGTACTAAAGCGAGAAGCAATTAAGCGATCGCGATCGCTAATTACTATATTGGCGGAAACATCAGTTTGATATTCCTCTGCCCATTCCCTCAATTGAAGTAATGTAATATGCAATGCTTGCTCTACACTCTTACCGGGATTGGCTTGCAGATGATGGAGCAGTAAAGCAAAAATATGTTCCGAATCTGTACTTCCCTGGATTGATTGGTAAATTTCATCGCTGAGTCGGTTGCGAATCGGTCTGTATAATGTCTGCCGGAACTTTTCAATCCGTCCATTGTGAGTAAATAATAGACGCTGATACTGAAAAGGCTGAGAATTACTAAAATCTAAGGCTTGTCCTGCTGTTGCACTGCGAACATAAGCCAATATTTGCCCCGATTCGACATAACGGCTCAGACTTACCAGATTTTGGTCATTCCAAATCGGCAAAATATTTTTGTAAATAAAGGGTTCGGTATCTTTTTGCGGATGATACCAACCCATTCCAAAACCATCAGCGTTCACCACTCCCGAAAGCATTTCCTGAGGTTGATAACTCTGCACAATCAAGGAATGTTCTGGTGCGTACAGTAAATGTTCTAAAGAAATCGGCGAACCGAGGTAAGCAAGTAAACGGCACATAAAATAATTGGAATTTTGGGCGTTGCTAATTAGCTAGCAATAAACTTCAAGGCTACACCATTCATACAGTAGCGTTTACCAGTGGGTGCAGGGCCGTCGTTAAATACGTGACCTAGATGACCACCACAACGATGACAATGGACTTCAACTCTAGTCATAAAGAAGGACTTATCTACGGTTGTGCCAATAGCTCCTTCAATGGGTGCATAAAAACTAGGCCAGCCTGTACCACTGTTGAATTTGGTTTCCGAGGAAAATAGAGGTAATTCGCACCCAGCACATACGTAAGTTCCCAGTGCATATTGCTTATCGAGAGGACTAGTACCCGCGCGTTCGGTACCATGTTTACGCAAAACATGAAACTGTTCTGGTGTCAAGGTTTTGCGCCATTCTTCCTCAGTTTTAGCGATCTCAAATTCATTTTCATTCTTGGCAGTTGTCATAACTTCTGATTTCCTTGTGAAATATTGTGATAAAAATGCTGTGCCAACAATTACGGCACTAGCTTCTAAAAAATACCGCTTGTTCATTATCTAGTTGCCGATTTACCTTGCTGCATTATGAGCGATCGCTCTGAATGAGCGCTGATAGCAAGATGAAAATTCTCTAAGAACTGCTGATTGCGATTCACAGACCGCAAAATAAATGTTGTGGTAGTCTGTCCAATCCTCCTGGTTTTTGGTTTTTAAAGTTGTTACAAAACTACATCTACTCTAGTAAATTATCGCCCTGTTAATCAAACCATTCCGGGTGGTGATTTCACTAATTCCCGAAACAGCACGCGATCGCTCAATTGATGAAACCAAAGATTATACTTTGTTGGTACGCGAGGATTATGATATGTTGCCCTGGACTAGTCTCATAACTGCTTTAACGCTGCTGCTGTACTTTGTCGTTACCATTAATGTTGGTCGAGCCAGAGCCAAATATAAAGTACCACCTCCCCAAATGACAGGCGATCCTGACTTTGAGCGAGTGCTACGCGTTCAGCAAAATACCCTAGAGCAAATGATTTTCTTCCTACCTGCTTTATGGTTATTTTCTTTTTATGTCAATCCGTTGTGGGGGGCGGTTATCGGTGCTATCTGGCTTGTGGGTCGAGTCGCCTATGCTTGGGGATACTATCAAGCGGCAGAAAAGCGGAGAATTGGCTTTGGTATTAGTTCTCTTAGCGGTATAGCGCTACTTTTAGGTTCGCTCGTGGGTATCATCTTATCTTTAGTTAATTACAATTTCTCATAACCGCAACAACGATTAGACTACAGTCCTGACTACAAATTTTGGGAGATGGAAAGAACTTCTCCCCATCTCCCTTTGCTTTAGATGCTTATCAATCAGTCTGACAGTGCTAGCTTGGAGTCCCTTTTCACCTTCTTTTTCCCCAAAACAAACCTTATCTCCTACCTGCAACTACTGAAAATCACCCTTGAAGATACTGTTGTGGTGAAAATAAACTTCGCTACCATCAAATGTTTCGATGAAGCCGTTGTTTGTGAGCCTTGATTTACTGACGCAACATACTACTATGGTCTTGCAGTTTGCGTTTGGCTATATCAAAAGCATCACGAATCGCTACATAAATATCCTCGTGACTATGACGTTCGGGTGGATCGCGTTTTACAACTATTTCCCCATTTGGCACAGTCATGTCAATTCGTACCTGATAAAGCTTACCGTTACGTTGATGCCGATGTGGCACGTCAACGATAACTCGACAGCTAGTAATTCGGTTATAGAAGCGGTCTAATTTAGCTGCTAAGGCGCGAATTTTGTCTTCTACAGCTTCTGATGGCGGGATGTTATGAAAGGTGATTTGTAGCGGGATTCTCATGATTTCTCCTAATTCTTAATTATCTGTTGCTTCGATCAACCAATGGCTCAAGCCAGGTAATAATTAAGATGTATTTTTCCAATCTCAAAGCAACATATATTCTTGCTTGGTTGTGAGTTAAAGAGGGTAACTTGAGAAGTAACGAAATTTTTTGAATTTGCCGTACCTACAACTTTGGTTTAGTGGCTGTGATGGTCATTCTCTTCACTCCCTACACTAAATTCAGAAAGACAAATTCGTTATAAGTGGTCGGTACACTGAAACTACTGGTGATGGTTGCTTTTTCATTAGTAAGGATTTTCAGCATATTTACTTTGCGTAAAATAGCTCTGTTTATTACCGAATGGCTTACTTAATGACTTTAGCTGATATGAAAACTTTGAGCTTTAAGTATTAACCTTTACCTTCAATTTCTATATTACTCTAAATATCAATAATAAGAAAGTACCAATAAGAAAATATATATTAAGTCTGTGTGGAGAAATAGTCCTGATTCTGGGCAATTCTCTACTTCTAAGCGTAAGTTTATAACTTAAATATCTGCGCTCCAGAAATAGCCCTTGATTCGCGATCGCTCTCTATTAGCTGTTGCTTAATTTCCCGAATAATTTTAAAATTAAAATAGCTGTGCTATGCAAATAAAATATAATAATTTGGCAAGAAAAGCCAGAAAAAATTGCCTTTCTGGCTTTAACAACTAACTGCTAGTTGCTGTGTCAACATTTCATGAATTGCGGTATCGCTGATTTTGGCGAAGTTTTCATACCAAAGAGCGATCGCATATAAAGGTTCTGGTGTCATTAAACAGACAACCTTATCTACTTCATTGCGCAATTCCTGACAAGTTTTTGCTAATCCCACAGGAACCGCCACAATAATTTGCTGAGGCTTTTGTTCCCGGACTATGGCAATAGCAGCGCGCATCGTAGCACCGGTGGCGATACCGTCGTCGATGAGAATAATAGTGCGATCGCTCAAATTTGGTGGCGAAAGATGACCTCGATAAACCCTGTCGCGTCGTTCTAATTCCCGTTGTTCTTTCGCCGCAACATCATCAATCGTTTTCCCAGAAATCCCCAACCAACTGACAACATCATAATTTAAGCAACGTACACCACCCGATGCGATCGCACCCATTGCTAATTCTTTGTGTCCTGGTACAGTCAGTTTGCTAACCAAACAAATATCCCACGGTACATCCAGTATTTTGGCTACTTCACAAGCAATCGGTACGCCACCACGCGGAAGCCCCAACACTAAAACATCTGGACGATGGGCGTAATCTGTCAGCTTGCTAGCTAATTTTTGTCCTGCTTCAGCGCGATTTCGATATCTTGTAGTCATTTTTATCACCTCAACTACAGGATTAGTCAAATTTGTTTCAAACTCTTTCCTTGTGTCTCCTGCCTTCTGGCACTAGTCCTAGATATCTTTTAGCTTAGGAAAAAAAGTTGAGGAAATTGTGAGGAACACAAGATTACTTCAATGAGTTACAGTTTACACACCGAACTAATAAGAGCGATCGCAATTATGCCATTACAACTGAGCAAATTAGCCACAAAGCTAATCTGATGCACATTTATATCTCGGTCTTGTTTGCTAAAGCCTAGCCCTTGTGAAAGATGGTGCGAATGATATCACTATCCAGCAATTCTACCAAGTAAATGCTTGCTTGTAGTTCTTGGGATAATCTTTGAGCGATCGTTAAAAATAACTTTCACGCCAAGATAACGTTTGTACTCTACTGCCACCTTCATCCGCTTTTGTTGCACAGTAGAAGCCTTAATATTAGTAGCAGAAATATTGACAAAATGCACTCCCTCATCTGTAGAGTGAGATAATAGAAGTAGAGCCATTCCCCTAACGAGATGACTCTAGAAAAGGCTATAGAGGAAAGGGGAAGTGCAAAATGCTGAAATGCTTAATTAGTCTTGGACTAGTAACTACAGCACTCCTTGGCAGTCTAGGAATTGTTAGTGCTGCTAGCTACTCTTTAGTATCTAACAACCCTACAGAGATAGAGAATATTATTGTTCAGGCAGATGCCAACAGTTACAACACTTATATGAGTAGGGGCGTAAGCAAGCTCGAACAGAAAAAATATTCAGCAGCTGTTGAAGATTTCAACAATGCTATTCGCCTCAACCCTGATGAGGCACGAGCTTACTTCGGTCGGGGGTTGGCTTTTTCTGCATTAGAAGATTACCAGAAAGCCATAGAAGACTTTTCCCAAGTGATTCGCCTCCAACCTCCTAATACTCCGCAGGCTTGGGCTTACGACGAACGAGGTTACGTGTACTACATTCTAGACAAATATCCGGAAGGTCTCGAAGATTTCAACCAAGCTATCAATCTTAAACCTGACTATACTGATGCCTACTATCACCGAAGCCACGTCTATTATGCTTTAGGCAACTATCAACAAGCCATTGATGATTTAAGCCAGGTTATTCAGAAAGCTCCAAAATTTGCCTGTGCCTACAACAATCGGTGCTACTATCGCGCTCGTGGGCTGAAAGACTATCAAGGAGCAATTGAAGATTGTAACCAGGCTCTTCGACTAGATTCACAAACTGCCAATTTCTACAGCAGTCGCTGCTACGTTCGTGCCAATTTAGGAGATCAAAAAGCCCTAGAAGATTGTGCTCGTGCTTTTAAAATTGCTCCTAATAAGGCGGGAACTTATGAGGATCGGGGACTCGCCCACTTGGCTTTAGGAGACAAACAAAGAGCAATTGAAGATCTCCAGAAAGCCGCAGAACTCTACCGACAACGAAAAGATAATCAAAGTTACCAAAAAGTTATGAAAATCATCGATCAAATCCAGTTAAAACCGACTACCTTCTAAGGTTATTTATGCCAGTTTAAGACAAAATTAGTTGTGTCTATTCTTAACTTAAATGCGATCGCCTTGGCTTTCTCTGATGTCATCGACTGGAAAAAAGAATGCGACAGACGAGTAGGGAACATCAGTAATATAAGTTGACATTACTCACATATTCCTCACATTTTGTTTCTAACCTTAAAGTAGAGTCCAAGTTTCAAATCAAAGGTGGCAAGAGATGTCTCGATCAAACGCCAACGGAAGTCAAAAGTATTGGAGAGGAAATATGCTCAACGTTGTGCGTCGCAGTCAGATTATTGGATGGATTGCAATAGATAGCTCGACAGCTGAACGTTTAGGTAAGTTAGAGGAAGTCTGGATAGATGATTCCGGGCGTATTGCCTATTTTTCGGGTGGGGAAACTTATTTACCAGTAGATAGAATTGCTGGCGTAGGTATGGGTGCGGTGTCAACTTATTATTTCCCAGTCCTTGATACTCCAGAAAATCTGCGTCGCTTGCATCAAACTACTGTTGAATCTACATTGGGTGAAACTCTTGGTTGGGTAGAAGATTTTTTATTTGATTGGCAAACGGGAGAAATCGCCGCTTACATTGTAGCCGGAGAAATTGCAGCTCCTTTTGGTGGAAAAGCAGTACTGTATCCTGAAGATATCGAAGTAATTGACATAGATAAAGTAGTTATCGGCGAAGACGTGCAAGGTAAACTTCAAGGTGAATCAGAGGGATTGAAGAGTTTTTTTAGTGAGAAATCAGAACAAGTACAACATCTCGTACACATGATAGGCGATCGCCTACATCATCTGATTGCTCCTGAGGATAAACCAGAAGTTGTGCGCGTCAAAATTAAAGAGGTTAGCGACGAAGTAGCAGCTTCTAGCGATCGTCCGCATCATGTCTTGCAAGAGGCTACGGAGTTTTTGCAAGAGCAATGGCATCATTTGCAACAGAGTATTACCCGTGCAGGCGATAGCGCAAAATCGGCTCTAGATGCTGCTTGGAAGCAAATCAGCAAATAATCACAATTCAAAATTCCGAAAGCTAGACATAACAAGGATTTGGCAGTGCGTATCTGTCGCATTCCTTGTTCAAATTGGAATCAGGTATTGATTATGGACAATTTCATCCTCTTTGCAGGCACAGCTAACCCTGATTTAGCAGCAGCCGTTTCCCAGAAACTCAACATTCCTTTGGGTAAATCTCTGGTGGAATGCTTTCCAGATGGCGAGGTAAATGTCCAACTCCTAGAATCTGTACGCGAAAAGGCTGTATTTATCCTCCAGTCCACTGCACCACCCGTTAATGACCATTTAGTAGAACTTTTAGCCTTTGCAGATGCCTGTCGTCGGTCTGCGGCTAGACGGATTACGGCTATTATCCCTTACTTTGGCTATGCCCGTTCCGATAAACGTCATGGTAGGCGGGAACCAATCGCTGCCAGTATGGTGGCTGAAGTTTTACAGGCTGTGGGAGTAACTCATATTGTCACCCTGGATTTACACACCCCACAAATTGAGGGTTTCTTTCGCATTCCTGTAGACAGTCTGACAGCAGTACCCATTTTTTGCGAGGCTATCAGCCCTCATTTACCGCCTAATTTTGTCGTTGTATCGCCAGACACCGGGCGCGTCCAAATGGCAACTCAGTATGCTCAAAAGCTGAATAGTTCTGTAGTTGTGCTACACAAACACCGCAAGAGTGGTACAGAAACAGAAGTAACTCGTGTGGTAGGAGATGTAAAGGGTTGTGCCTGCTTAATTATCGATGACATGATTTCCACGGGTGGCACTCTGGCTAGAAGTATTGAAGCCCTATTGAAAGCGGAAGCACGTCCAGAAATCATGATTGCTGCTACCCACGGGTTATTTGTGAAGGACGCACGCGCTAAGTTAAGTCACCCCAGCATCCAGGCTGTTTATGTCACCGATACTATCGCACCAACAGAAACGGATTGGCAGCAACTCAAAATTGTCTCGATCGCACCTTTAATTGCTACTGCTATCAAACAGTTTCAGGTAGACGGTTCTCTTAAAGATTTATGTTTAAAAGAGGTATAAAATATGTTGCAAAGATTCCGTAATCGGGTTGAAGCTGGGAAAGTATTAGCTGCTAAGTTAACAGAGTATGGCAATCGTCCAGACGTTTTAGTTTTAGGGCTTCCCCGTGGTGGCGTGCCTGTAGCTTATGAGGTAGCAAACGCACTTGATGCACCCTTAGATGTCTGCTTGGTGAGGAAATTAGGCGTACCCGGACACAAGGAACTAGCAATGGGTGCGCTCGCAATGGGAGGAGTACGTGTCATTAATGAGAATGTCGTAGATTGGTTACGGATTCCCAAAGAAACTATCGATCGAGTAGCCGCAATGGAAAGGCGGGAATTAGAACGTCGTAACCTCGTTTATCGAGGTAATCGTCCGCTACCAAAAGTCAAAAATCATACCGTTATTCTTGTAGATGATGGTATTGCTACGGGTGCAACTATCCGCGCCGCGATCGCAACTTTGAAAAAACAACAGCCCTGCGAACTAGTTGTGGCTGTTCCAGTAGTAGGCGTATCTACTTTTGAAGAACTAGAACCAGAAGTAGATAAGCTTGTTTGCGTAATCATGCCAGAAGATTTGTATGCGATCGGTATTTGGTATGAGGATTTTCAGCAAACAACCGACGCAGAGGTATGCGAACTGCTGACAAGGCAAAAATTACTGGTAGCTAATAGCTCTTAAGTAGTGGTCAGGGTCATCATTGGTCATTAGTGGAGATTAAGTTTATGCAGAAGCACGAACACCTAATATTAGTCAACGCAGGTGAAGTCAAGCTAGAGGGAAATTTAGTAATTCCCGATGGTGCTACAGGCGTAGTTTTATTTGCTCATGGTAGTGGTAGCAGCCGCCATAGTCCTCGCAATCGCTTTGTGGCTGGAGTTTTACAACAGGGGGGACTAGCAACTTTATTAATTGATTTGCTCACTCCACAAGAAGAAGAAATTGATCTGCGGACAAGACATTTGCGCTTTGATATTGCTTTGTTAGCATCGCGGTTAGTTGGTGCTACAGATTGGCTAGCAGAAAACCCAGATACCCAACACCTGAAGATAGGTTACTTTGGCGCTAGTACTGGCGCTGGTGCAGCCCTCGTCGCCGCCGCCGAACGGAAAGCAGCGGTGCAGGCTGTTGTCTCTCGTGGGGGAAGACCCGATCTAGCTGGTGCAGCACTACCTCATGTCAAAGCACCAACCTTGCTGATTGTTGGTGGTTACGATACGCCAGTCATAGCGATGAATGAGGAAGCATTAGCAAAATTGCGATCGCCAAAACGGCTGGAGATTATTCCCAAAGCTACCCATTTATTTGAAGAACCAGGCACATTGGCAACAGTAGCACTATTGGCGAGTGAATGGTTTAGCCATTATCTTATGTCTAGAAGCGAGTGAAAATGCTGATGCATTCGTAGGGGCGGGGTTTTTCCGCCCTTAACGATGATTTATAGCGTTACACAGCAATTTCCTTCAAAGCGTGTAAGACTCGCTCAACTTCCTCAACTGTGTTGTAGTGTGTCATTCCAATCCGCACTAAGCCACCTGTCGCTTCTACGCCTAACTTTTCAGTCAAACCGATCGCATAAAAATGTCCGTGCCAAGAAAATATTCCGCGATCGCCTAATGCTTTGGCAACACTTTCCGGGCTTTGTCCTGCTAGCCTAAAGGCAACTGTTGGTGTGCGTGAAGTAAAGCGCTGTGGGTTAGTAATGCCATACAAGGTTAAACCAGGAATCGCCAACAATCCGGGAATGAGTTTGTGACTCAATTCTCTTTCGTATTGTTGAATTGCTGACATTGCTGCTACTAAAGCAGCGCGGCGGCTGTGATAAGCAGATGTGATTGAAGGTGTAGATTGATCGGGTGATGTGAGGAAACTGGGACAGTGAAATTTTTCTATGCCTTCCTTATCTGCTTCGATTAAGGCGGAAATTAACTCATTATCGACTGAAGGTGATACGTGACAACCGAGTTTTGTCAAATAATTAATCGCCGCTACCAATCCTGCTAAACCTTCAAAATTCAAAGTTCCTGTTTCCCAACGCGCTGGGACTTCATCCGGAGCAGGCCTAACTTTATATGGAATTAAGCGGGTAAGATGTTCTCGCTTACCATACAAAATCCCCACGTGGGGGCCGAAGAATTTATAGGCGGAACAGGCGAGAAAGTCACAACCTAGCGCATGGACATTAATTGGAGCGTGGGGTACGTAGTGAACTGCATCAACAAACACCAAAGCTCCAACAGCATGAGCAAGGCGCACGACTGCGGGTACATCGTTGATTGTCCCGACAGCGTTAGAAGCATAACCAACAGCGACTAATTTTGTGCGGGGATTAATTTGGCGTTCCAGTTCTCCCATGTCTAAGGTGCAGTCTTCGGTGTTGAAATCTACAACTTTGACAACTACACCCTTTTCTTCTAACGCATACCAAGTAGAAACATTGGCGTAATGGTCGAGCCGCGTCACAATAATTTCATCGCCTGGTTGCAGTTCCCGACCAATAGCGCGACTCAAGCTGAAGGTAAGGGTAGTCATGTTCGCACCGAATACTACCTCATCACTGTGGCATCCTAGCAAATCGGCACTAGCAGCACGAGCAGCTGTAATCAGTGCATCTGTACGCATACTCGTGGCAAAAGCTCCGTGAGAATTGGCATTTGACCTCACCAAATAATCGCTAATGGCATCGAGTACTGCTCCTGGTGTCTGTGTACCACCAGGGCCATCGCAAAAAATTACAGGTTCACCGTTGATTTTTTGAGTAAGTGCGGGAAACTGGGCGCGTATCCATTTCAGGTCAAGGTGCTGCATAATCATCTCCTGGGTTGATAGTCGAATGGCGCTGAGACGATCCGACACAGGGATGCTACCTAAACTTTTAATTCGTAGCATTTTTAAATGCAGAGAGAAGCAGAGTTTTTCTTAATTTAATTAGTTACGAATTTGTGAAGTTTTGTACTGAGTGCCATTCGTTGATAGTGTCTTAACTTTTCACAGGTAAGTTATGCTGCACAAGGTAACACAAAAATTTTTTGATTACACTTGTGGTTGTCTTGGTATCCCTACACTTTTGAGGATATTCATTGGCCCTGCGTCTTTGAGGATTTGCATTTGTTCTTGATTCCGCACTAGTAGAGCGCCTGCACATCCTAAGGAGTTGACAGAAATCCCCTCGAATTCTTCTTGCGATCGCGGTACGATTAACATCCATTGGCGTGTAGCTAAAAAGTTGTAAGCGCCCGATTGTCTATTACCTTCAACTGCGGCGATCCCTACAGTCTTGAGTAAGTTGCGATAGATTTCTAGGGTAGTTTTAGCGGCTGTGAGTGGCGACTCTGCCCAACTGCGATCTAGGCTTGCGAAAGCGTGTGTAAAAGGTAACTCTGGAATAGTTGCGACTGTACCTTGAAATTCTGCTGCTGCTAATAAAGGCTCAATGGGTATGGCTGCACCTGAGGTTGTTAGGGGTAAGGGTACAACCTGTAAATGCTTGTGTCGCTGACTTGCACCTGCAACTTGACCGCCGTTGTAAAATGCCAATCCATCATATTCTGCCAAACAAGCCCACATGGCAGCGAAATCTTCTAAGGTTAGTAAGCTTTCCTGTTCTTCAAAAGCGCGAGTAATAATTAATAAGTGATAGTCAACTACGTTGAATTTATTCAACAAACAAACGTGTGTCTCAGAAATATCGGCAACAAATAAATCTTCTTCGTAAGGTAAGAATGGATTAAAGTCCTTGCCAGATGAGGTAGTTTGTTGAACTTGTTTTTGCTTGGCTGCATCCTTGCGCACCAGATTAGACAAAATCCTTACTAAGAACTGCACGCCATCCTGCTCAACAAATTCAAACTCCGTTGGTATCGACAACAAAGCTCCGCATTTCCAAGCGGATTCAGTACGTTCTATGACACTTTTCCATAACGTGCCAGGTTGCAACAATATTTTTCCTTGTGTCATATCTTTTCCTTCAGGCTCGGTGAAATATTTTAAGCCATACGCTGCTTTTCTACCAATGACAGATTAACTAAGTTTGAAAATTGCGACTAGAGAAAGTTACTGAAGAAAACTTGTTAGTGTACGTACCTACCAAATGTAGCTCCGATAACTAATACGGAGGTATGAGGGCAGAATACTAGTGATTGCGTCACGCTATTTATATCGCCTGTTGACAATTTTCCTCTTTTTCGTAACCAGTACCGCAGCAAGTAGACGCAAACCAGATCGGGCATCGCTGCTACTTATTGAGTGTAAAGTACTACAGGATAATTTGCTCATGGCTATAACTGTCAAAACTAATTCCATTACAGAAGCTTGGAGGTTAGTAGAAAACTCCATTATTTTCTATAGCAAACGCCCCATTGGTACAGTAGCAGCTTGTGACTTACACAGAGAGTCTCTCAACTATGACCAGTGCTTTATCCGCGACTTTGTGATTTCCGGGTTAGTTTTTCTCACCCAAGGAAAAGCAGAGATTGTTCGCAATTTTTTAACCGAGACTCTCACCTTGCAAAGTCACGAAAAGCAAATGGACTTTTTTAAGCCAGGCCCTGGATTAATGCCTGCTAGTTTTAAAGTTGATATTGTCGATGGAAAGCAAGTTTTGATTGCTGATTTTGGCGAACACGCTATTGGCAGAGTTCCGCCAGTCGATTCTTGTTTGTGGTGGATTATTTTATTACGAGCTTATGTAAAAGCAACCAAAGATATTTCTTTAGCTTATCAGCCAGAATTTCAACAAGGTATCAAGCTAATTTTAGATTTCTGCTTAGTGCATCGCTTTGCTATGTACCCAACCATGTTAGTTCCAGACGGTGCTTTTATGATTGACCGTCGCATGGGTGTTTATGGTAATCCTTTAGAAATTCAGGTGCTATTTTATGCAGCTTTATTAGCAGCAAGTGAATTGCTTTTACCAGGTAATGGTGGTGTTAAATATCTGGAAACAATTAACCGACGCTTGGCAGCGCTGGAGTATCACGTTAAAGAATATTATTGGATAGATATCAACCGTGTAAATGAGATTTATCGCTACAAAGGCGAAGAATTTGGTAAAGAAGTTGCCAATAAATTTAATATTTATCCTGAGTCTATCCCTCATTGGTTAACTGAATGGCTACCAGAAACCGGAGGCTATTTGGCAGGAAATTTAGGGCCTTCACAGTTAGATTTTCGCTTCTTTGCTTTGGGTAACTTAATGGCAATTCTAGTTTCCTTAGCCAGCGAACAAGAATCTCAAATGATTATGGATCTAATTGAACAACGCTGGCACGATTTAATTGGCAATATGCCGATGAAAATTTGTTTTCCAGCTTTAGAAGGTTTAGAGTGGAAAATTGTGACTGGCTCAGATCCAAAAAATAGAGCTTGGTCTTATCATAATGGCGGTAATTGGCCTGTTTTACTTTGGTTGTTAGTAGCTGCGGCTATCAAAACAGGTCGAGTAGAACTGGCAAATAAAGCTATTAATGTAGCTCAAAGCCGCCTCAGCCACGACCAATGGCCAGAATACTATGATGGTAAAAATGGGCGATTAATTGGTAAAGAAGCAAGGAAATATCAAACTTGGACGATTTCTGGCTTCCTAATGGCAAAAGAACTAGTAGCTAATCGGACACATTTAGAGTTAATTTCTTTTGAAAAAGACCCTGAGATGATTAGCTGTGTAAATTAAATAGCTAATCTAAATCGGGTTCAACACCAAGCGCTTTTAATTGGGCGATTAATCTTTCAGCGCGTTGTCTTTCTTGTTGTATAGAAGTTATTATCCAATTACCAGTGCGATCGTACCAGCGTAACCAAGGCTGTTCTACATCTTAATAGCTACCTTGCCATACACCCAAGCCTAGTTGTAATTCTGGTATTCAAAAGCGAGGTTCTGATAGTGCAATCTGTGCATAACTACTACCATCAAGCCTGAACATCCTGAATTCATATTTATAACTGTCAAATACGGCGTAATAGGGAACCCGCAGAATTTGCTCATATACTTCCCATTTACCTGGCGGTTGCTCAATATTGCGATCGCCGCATCGGTTTTTTAGTACAGAATTATGCGCTATTCCCACACAGCCTATCCTACGGGAAGCCGCTATTCTAAGAGAACGCATCGCAAACGCGTCTATGCGCGAAACAAAATTCATCTCATCAATCAGCAACGCCAAAAAAATATCTCATCGCTGGTTGTAGTTACCGAAGTTAAGAGATTAGTCCCAAGAGCAATTTTATATATATCACTAGCTGAAAGAATTGCTGTGCTTTGGTTAGAAATATTAATAGCCAATTATTCTTAACTTCGTGCTTAAGTTCCTTAACTTCGGTGGTGATACCAGACTAGAAAAAGGAAACTATATTTGTGCCTTTGAGAACAATAATTTACTGACTTGTTCTTAACTGGTGCGATTGGGCTGACACCAGGGTGATTGAACTTGTTCAGATGTTTTAGTTCTGGTTGAAAAGACAAACTTTAATAATTTGATGTTTTCAGGAGATTTTATGGATAGTGTAAAACTGCAAGCCGCCATCGATCTCGCAAATGCTAATTGGCAAGCAGGTGAAACCAGCATATCTCAACTATCGCCTCAAGAGCAAAGGAAGCGCTTGGGTTATTTTCCTCGTCCTGGCGAACCTTCTTTAGAAGACCGAGAAAAAATTGCACGTATCAACCACGAAGCTTTGAAAACAGCTCAAGCACACGGTCAGACTTTTGGATATCCAACATCCTACGACCTCAGAACAGGTGGCTTTGTGACGCCTATTAAGGATCAAAGTAGTTGTGGTTCTTGTGTTGCTTTTGGTACAGCCGCCACAATTGAAGCTACTTTTCGTCGCCAACGCAATAACCCTAACCTCGCTGTAGACTTGTCAGAAGCTCACTTGTTTTACTGCTATGCTAAGAATGATGGCATGAACTGCGATACTGGTTGGTGGCCAGATCGCGCAATGGAAGCAGCTAAAAAAGGTATTGTAGATGAGGCTTGCTTTCCTTACACTCCAGGAAACCAAGATTGCAAGCTTTGTTCTGATTGGCAAAATCGTCTTGTCACCATTACTGGATATCACCAGATTACTGATGTGTCTGCGATGAAAGAGTGGCTATCTAGCCGTGGTGCGTTGAGTGCTTGTTTCAGCGTCTATAATGATTTCTTTTATTACAAGAGTGGTGTCTATCGCCATGTTTCAGGTGATTTAGCAGGTGGACACTGTATTTCCATGATTGGTTACGATGACACGCAAGGATGCTGGATTTGCAAAAACAGTTGGGGAACTGGTTGGGGCGAGCAGGGCTTCTTCAAGATTGCTTATGGTGAGTGTGGAATAGAAGCTTCAGTGTATGCAGTAGATGGTATCGATGATACAGGTTGGTTAAGTAATGTCACAGTTCAAGGATTATGGTCAAATAACTCCGACCTCAATTCTTACGTCTACTTGAGTAATGGAATTGGCTGGCGTAGATTGTGTAATACCAACGTCAACGCTCACATTGATATGTTGATGCAATTAGCAGCTTCCAAAGAGCAAAATCATGCGGTATCTGTTTACCAACTTCACGGCATCATCACCCAGGTTTACGCATGGTAATTACTCACAAATAATCTTCTCAAAAGTGATTTACGCATCATTTCAAATTTGGCTAATTGAAGAGGTTAATTATGAATCCACAATCTGAAACACTTGCAGCTTTAACAACTATCGATCAATGCGAACCCTGCCAAACCTCTGTCCCACCTATGGCACAAAACATTGAAGGGAATGGCTCTAGTCAAAGTACTTCCTTACTCAACTACCCAACCGAGCAACCTCCTGCTAGTGCCGTTGCTGCTAGGGTTGAAGAACGTCCTACCCAAGAACCACTCAGCCAATTAACTGGTCAACAGCAAACTGTTAGTGCCGGATGGCAAACTGATAAGAAAGTATTAGGATTATGGAGTGCCTGCTCGGATCAGCGCAATGCTTGGATGTATGTTGATGGCATTGGTTGGCGTAAGTTTGCTGATAATTCTGATAGTGCAATCATGGCATTTAATATTATTGCATCTCATGCCAAGGTTACAGGCAAAGGTAGTTACTTCTATGAAGGAAATGATGGCAAAGTCAGCACTCTTTACGTTTGGTAAAGCTTTTTCCTCGCATCTGTTCAGTGGGTAAGGAAACTCCTATCTTTATTCAACGTCGTTTTATAGAGTACATACGTTAGTCGCCAGAACTCAGCTAGATTTCTGTGCGACTGACGGAGAAATACTTGATGCAACCATAACCAATATTGGTAGGCATGAATTCCCCACTAATTAACTATTACTTTTGGATTATTCTACAAAGTAAGTAATGCATTACAGTCTTACATATTTAAAAATAACTCTTATGTTTCCCGCACTAATTATTACCACGTATCTAGTATCTTGTATTCCCCAAGCTCCGAAAACTACACCAAATAATCAAACATCATTACCGCCAGTGGTGACTCCATCTCTGCGGTCTCCAAAATTACCATTGAAATCAGGTATGTCTGAAGTAACTTTATCTCAAGCCGATAACGGTAAAATCATCACCCTCAAGCGCGGCCAAATTCTGAAACTTCGCTTAGACGAAAATCCGACCACAGGCTATCGCTGGTCAATGTCTGTCCCAGATTCACAAGTATTGCAACTTAATAGTGACAACTTCAACCAGCCTAGTAATGCTGGTATTGGTGCTGGCGGACAACGCGTGTTCGCTTTTCACGCAAATAATCCTGGAAAAGCCAAACTACAAATGAAAAAGTTGCGTGAGTGGATTGGCGAGCAATCAACGATTGAGCAATTTGAAGTTACAGTTCAAGTCACCGAATAGTCAGGATTATAGCTGGGTAGAAACTGAGGTTTAAAAGCTAAAAACTATTTAGTGTAAAAATCTAGATTTATCCCTACGAAAAATTTAAATTTTGAGGAATCGAAATTATAAATTCAGTACCACCTGTTGGTAGTGGCACGCATTCCAATGAACCGCCATGCTTTTCTTTGATAATTTGATAGCTAATTGCTAATCCCATTCCAGTACCAACACCAACTGGTTTAGTTGTAAAGAAGGGGTCAAATATTTTTTGTTGGAGATCTTTTGGGATTCCTTTGCCATTATCAGCAATGCGGATGACAACTTTTTTATCTATTGCTTCAGTTTGAATCCTAATTGTGGGAATTGCATTTATGTTCCGATGTTCGCTGAACAATGAACAACTGAGTGTTGCTTCTTCTAAAGCATCAATAGCATTACTAATAATATTCATGAATACTTGGTTGATTTGCCCAGCATAACACTCTACTAGAGGCAGATTGCCATATTCTTTAATAACATTGATGGCAGAGTTATCAAGCTTACCTTTCAATCGATGTCCCAGGATCAGTAATGTACTATTAATACCCTCATGAATATCAACATCTTTGATTTCAGCTTCATCTAAGCGGGAAAAAATTCGTAAAGAAAGGACAATATCTCGAATACGTTGTGCGCCAACTTTCATCGATTCGAGTAATTTAGGTAAATCCTCTACGAGGTAATTTATATCGTTGGATTCGATTTCTTCCTCAACCTCAGGAACAGGATTTGGGTAATAGTGTTGATAAACTTTTACCATTCTGAGTAAGTTCTCAATATATTCTTGAGCACAAGTAAGATTGCCATAGATAAAATTAACTGGATTGTTAATTTCATGAGCTACACCTGCTACTAATTCACCCAGGCTAGACATTTTCTCACTTTGCACAAGCTGAGTTTGGGCTTGTTGTAATTCTTGAAGTATTTTCTGAAGTTCAGCTTCTGCTTGTCGGCGTTCCGTTACTTCTTGGATTAATTTTTTTTGAGTATTTCTAAGTGCTAAGTGAGCATTAACACGAGCCAGAACTTCTTCAACTTGAATGGGTTTAGTGATGTAATCTACTGCTCCCATTTGTAACCCTTTAACTTTATGCTCTACATCAGATAAAGCGGTCATAAACATTATGGGAATATCTTGGAAGTCAGCATTTGCTTTTAAACGCCGACAGGTTTCAAACCCATCAATACCAGGAGGCATCATTACATCTAACAAAATCAGATCTGGCTGAATTATAGGCACTTTTTCTAATGCCATTTCACCACTCTTCACGACAGAAATATCGAAGCCATCTGCATGTAAAATATCAAATAGCAATCGGATATTCATTGGAGTATCATCAACAATTAAAATAGAGTTTGTCTCAAGATTTTCCATAAATTATTTGTTGTGAATGTAAAAGACAGAGCAGGGGTAATTAAAAAGAAGACAGACAAATAATACAAAATGAATATTTGACTCTGGCTATTTATGGGATATGTATGTTTCTACTAAGGTGGCGATCGCTTCTACTTCAAACTCGTCAGCTAGTGCCAATAACTTATCAGTAAAAGCTGTATACTTTGTATCTAGTTGCTTGATGCGGTTCGTTTCTAATTGGATATTGGCAACATCACAACGTTGAACGGCTTGATAAAGTACCATCAGTTCAGATGCAGGAGGTACAACCATTTCTGCAACCTCAGGGGAAGTATTTTGATTTTCATCTTGATAAATCCATTGCAATTGCAAATGGTTTGCTAATATATCTATCAACTCTTGGGCTTGTATGGGTTTGGGTAGGAAATCATTACAGCCAGCGTCTAGAGCTTTTTGGCGATCGAGATCGAATACACTTGCTGAGGAAGTAATGACGATCGCATTTTGCATCTCCTTTGACTGGCGTAGGTGTTGAATCATGGTGAACCCATCCATTACAGGCATTGCTAAGTCGGTAATTATCAAGTTTGGTAGAAGTGCGATCGCTTTTTCTAATCCTTCCTGACCGTTACTGGCTTCAAAAATTTCAAACCCGATGGGTTCGAGTAAATTCACTACCACCGAACGATTTTCCCAACGGTCATCCACAATCAAGATTTTCCTGGTTTCGCCTTGAAAGCCAACAATAGTAGTTTTAGGAGCAATCGTAGATGTTTGTGTCCATTCTTGTGTCTCAGGTAACTCTACCTCAAACCAGAAGACGCTACCCTCTTGATATTTACTTTGTACATGAATTGTGCTATCCATCAAAGCTACAACCTTTTGGCTAATAGCTAACCCTAACCCCGTACCTTCTGCTTGCTGTTCAACGCTACCAACTTGCTCAAAAGGACGAAAGATTTTCTCTAGTTCTTGGAGAGTCATACCGACGCCTGTGTCTGCAATTTCAAAGCGAATTTTTTGCAGGTGTTGTTGGCGATCGCCTACGACCTCAACTTTAAAAGTGACGCCACCGCGATCGGTAAATTTAATCGCATTACCCAAGAGGTTGATCAAAACCTGACGCAGACGTTTTTCATCTGCATGAATATTCCGAGGAAGTTGTTTGCTTGGTTGATAAATAAACTCAATTCCCTTTTGTTCAGCGCGAATGCGACAAATTTCTACCACACCTTGCAGGAAGTTGAGAAACGGAAAATCTTTGGGATAAAGTTCCATCTTTCGCGCTTCAATTTTTGAGAGGTCAAGGATATCGTTAATTAATGTCAGCAGGTGAGAAGCACACTGATGAATGATATCAATACCTTTATGTTCCTTCTCTGTTAGAGTTTGGGAGCGTTGAAAGATTTGCGCATAGCCGAGAATACCGTTGAGGGGAGTACGCAGTTCATGGCTCATATTTGCCAGAAATTCGCTTTTGGCTTGGCTTGCACTGTCAGCAATAATTTTAGCTGCTTTGAGTTCAGCAGTACGCTCTTCTACTCTTTGTTCTAATTCGTCTTTTGCTTGTTTGAGTTTTGCTTGTGCTTTTCTATTTTCGTTGAGTACAGCTGAGAGTACAAATGTAGTTAAGGCAACAACACAAATAAAAGATTGCAGTAGTAAAAGAGATTGATATACCGATCCTTTGGCAAAGGAACCAAAACCATGAGCTGTTCCAAAAATTGCGATCGCTGAGATAACAATTACAAGCAAAGTAGATTCCCTTTGTCCAAATCTAAAAGCAGACCATAACAACACAGGAATCATCATGTATTCGACAGGATAGCCACTCCAAAAGGCTATCTTACTGATGACAATTAACGAGAACAGTAATAGTGCAAACTCTATAATCTGTTGTTTTCGGAGTCTTTGCTGCTGTGTTGACTTTTGTAACCATGCCAAGACTACTGGTGTAACGATCAGCGTACCAGCAAGAACTGCTGTTAACCAAGCCCGCCAGACATTTACATATTGTGCCCAAGGAGTACTACCAGTTAGACAGAGTACACCAATGGCTACAGTAGAGCTAATTACAGGATAAGGCACAATTAGCACTACAAACTTGAAAACATCCTGCGCTCGCTCCAACAAATTGCGACGACCGATAAAGCGATTAATCAGCAAAGCCATCATTAACGGATCGCTCATGTCAATGAAGGAGATGATGAGACTGCCTATAAAGCTGTTTTGATAAAAAATTGAAAAATTAGCAATTAATTCACTTAGAAGAATCGCAGGCCAAATACGGTATCCCAGCACTAGGATACTACCTAAATAAACACCTGTGGTTGGCCAAATTGGTGCAGTTCCATCTTGAAAAGCAATTGTCGCTGATAATTTACCAAGACAAAAATGAATAACAGGAAGAATAATTAAGGCTATTAATACAGTGCGATCTGGGATAAAATTAAATTTTTTGGAAATAGAATTTTGTTGCATCACTCTTCAAGTAGGTATCCTACTTAATCAGTAAAAATCCATATATATAACGCTGAATTAAGCCATAACTTAATCGGGTGCTACCGCAAAATTTTTTTCACACACAAGATGTAAAATCACCCTACTTCAGCTATGGCTTATCTTCAATAGTTCCCAAAAATTTTACCCAAGTAACATTTCACTAATATCCACACTTCAATTATTTTTCCAATAATTTCAGAGGCTATCTCGCAACAAATATCCAGATTAATCAATCAGGTGCTAACTTTGCACCTGACTGGTAGAGCATGATTAAATAACTTTGTATATTATGAAACGTTTTAACTTAATATTAAGATTTAGAAAAAATTTGGAAATACAAGTAGGCTATGTCTTGCCCATAACTAAAGTCTCAGTTTAATAGTGCAAGTTCACTTAAGTGTCCTGAAATATTTGCTTGAGTCTACTTAAGTAGACTTTAATTATTCAACCTTAGAATTAATTCCAAAGCGAGACTAATCAGAACTAATATGGTGTCCGGCAAATTACACTCGATAAGTCATTGCGAGCGCAACGCAATGGACATGATATAACAGGTGTATATGCTAATTATTATGTCTTTACCTCTGTTGTTTCTGAGTTAGTAAGCTTAATATGCTCAAAAAATCGAGACATCCAAGGTAAAGCAATCAGAATTCCTGCTAAAACTAATAAAAATACTGAAATACCGAGAAGTTGATCGCGAGGAATTTCTAGTACACCCCGTAAAATTACTTCTCTTAAAGCAGAAACAATAGTAATTTCTACGGCTGCTCCTACAGATATTTGCTGTGCTTGGAGATAATCAATTAACAAGCGAAATAACTCTACCAGAATCAAAATAAACAAAATATCAGATGTTATTTCTCGTAAATCTAGGGGATTTAACAAGGAAACAAACATATCTGTCAGGCGGATAAGCATCACACAGAATAAGCCAAGACACAGAGAAATGATAATAAAGTCTTGAAAAATTTCTAAATTACGTACTATTCTATCTCTCTGCAACCAATTATTTAGCTCTGTAATAATTCGTTTTGGCATGGGATATCCTGAATTTAGACGATTATATATTTATATATTAATTATTTTCATTACTCAGTTCATAATTAGCTATTTTTACGATCGCTACTCTAAAATTGAACTAACAATTCTGATAAATTAAGTTTAAAAAATAATAAATTGCTTGGATTTTATAACTGTATTCAGGTTTACAAATTAATGAAAATCCTGTAGCTAAGAATCATTTATGTATCGCAAACATTATTTGAATTACTATTAACTAGTAAATTTTTATCTGATGCGATCGCTATATTCGCAATGCAGACATCAATAGCGCAGACTTATTCCCCCAACCACACAACCAAAATTGCCATCCATCGAAATCCTGACTTACACAACTATTTACCAACTAAGTTGGTAAATAACTTGGTCTTTGATGAGAGTTAGACAAGCAGTATCAGTAAAAAGTTTCTCCACCACTCTTTTTGTACAGGTATTTACAAAACTGTACAAAAATGAGAGAAAATTACAGGTTTTGACATAAAAATCAGTGAGAGAAGCATGATCGTTGAGGAAAACTTAGCCCAGCAGTTTACAGCAATTGTTGAGCAATCTCACCCACAAGTATGGAAATTGCTGCGCCATTGTTATGTAAAAGTGATTAATCCTTACTCAACACGCGCGCGGGTTCCCCACTTACCATACATTGGCATTTATTGCCCAGATAGATTGATCGCGGCTGTAGCTGCCGAAAAAAATATTCTTAGAGAAGTTGCAACATTTGTGGGATTGGTTGAAGTTATTTGTTTAAATGCCACACACATAGCGTGCGATCCTCTATCAAACCTGAAGCAGACCGATCCCCAATTTTGGCTAGAACTGTTATGGATATCCACACAATCAGAATAATTAAAATAATCTAAAATTTAACTTAAGATTACAGAATTCAAATTTTATTAACTTTCGATCGTCGTTTTGGGTGAGGTGAAGTTTGAGGCTTCAGCTTTGCCCTTGATTAATATATCTGTAGATTTAGTGCGATCGCTGATTTGCCAGTTAAGAGATTGAGGATTTTAGGACTTCCAACAGAAAGCCGACGGGAAAGCCCACTCTTCAAGGGGTGGGATGAGCTTAAATATTGTAATGCATAAAAAATACCATCCATATTCTCACTGACCTGTATAATGCATAGTGAATATGACTACATAATATTTAACCGAAGTTTGTTGTTTTTTTACAAAATTGTCTATTTTCTGGTGAAACCTGCTTTTATTATTTAGTGTCATATTTTCATAGCTGACTCCGGTTACACCTCAGCTTTTACCAAAAAGTTTGGGTAACTATTACTACATTTATTTTGGTGCCTGTCAAAGCTCGGTAGTTCAACCATACATAGAGATCGAGACTTAACAACTTCGTGAAGTCTTTAACTGACATACTCAAGACCTATCTATGTATCTCTATATCCGCTAAAAGTGTTCTGTCAGAGTACACGCAGGAAGAGAAAGGAGAGATTTGCACAACTGATTTTGGAATGCTACATCTATCCCATTGCGTCTAAATGGTGAAAATAGCTTGCTAGTGAGGTTGTGACCCAAAAATAAACTCTAACCATGCATTGATCGATATGAAAGAACTCTCTCCAGCAAAAGGCTGTAAGTGCGATAGTGCTTGAACTGCAACAGCTAACGATTGCTTGTGAACTTAAACTTACTATCACCGATCAAAGGAATTAATTATGCCTGTTACACCCACCTATCCAGGTGTTTACATAGAAGAGCTTCCCAGTGGTGTACGTACAATTACTGGTGTAGCAACTTCGATTACTGCATTTGTCGGCTACACACCACGAGGTACCTTAAATAAGGCTGTACGCATTTTCAATTTTGGTGATTTTGAACGTGAATTCGGTGGCTTACACCCAAATAGCGAAATTAGCTACTCAATACAGCAATTCTTTTTGAATGGTGGTAGTGATGCTTATGTAGTGCGTGTAGCTCAGGGTGCAAGTGAAGCCAGTACAATACTCAAATATGGATCTAATGACAATGAGAATGCGTTGACAGTAAAAGCTGCTAATGCGGGGAAATGGGGTGAAGACTTATTTGTAACAGTAGATTACGGTAGTTCTCCTCTGACTTTGACAAGTACCTTTAACCTCACAGTCACTCGTCAGGTACAACAAGGTAACAGTCCTAACCTTGTTCCTGTAGAAACTGAAAAGTTTCTCAACCTGAGTATGAATAGCAAGTCTGCTAAATACGCACCAGATGTTGTAAATAGCGGTTCTAAGCTAGTTCGGCTAGAAGTTGCCCCTGGATTATTTAATGGTGCTAGCGAGCAAGGTTATACTCTTAGCGGTGATTTGTCTACCTTCCCCACATTAACTGATAAACAAATCAAAATATCTGGCGTAATTGATGGAGAAGATGCCTTTACGCTGATCTTGGATACTCAGTCATCCTTCCCACCAACCAATATCAGTCAGTTAGTGACAGCTATCAATAATGCTATTACCGCAGCTAACTTAACCTCTCGTCTAGAAGTTTCCAATCAAGGAAATTTAATTAAACTGACTTCTAAGTCCACAAATGCCGAAATTTCCGCTGTACAGGTGACGATCGCCCCAGATAATGATGCCTCCCCAGCTTTGAAACTAGGAATTGATAATGGTGGACAAGAATTCCAAGCTGCGAGAATACGTCGGCCATTAGCTGTAGAAAATGCAAGATTGACTGGTGGTGGAGATGGTAGTCCACCCCAAAGTGCCAATGATATTCTTGGTGGATTTGATGCCAAAACCGGGATATATGCATTGCGAAATGTGGATTTGTTCAACCTGTTAGTTATTCCCGAAACCACCAAGCTAAGTGACGCAGCTGGTAAAGCCGTGATTCAGGAAGCGATCAAATTCTGTGGAGATCGGCGGGCATTTTATATTATCGATCCCCCACCCTCAAAGACTTTTACTGAGATTGGCGATTGGGCTGTAGGTGCTAGTAAAGATAAAAATGCGGCTATCTTTTTTCCCCGAATTTTGGCAGCCGATCCCAAAAAAGATTTCCGTCTGCGGGATTTTCCGGTTTCAGGAGCGATCGCAGGCATTTTTTCGCGCACCGATAGCGATCGCGGTGTATGGAAAGCACCAGCAGGGATTGAGGCTGTTGTCCGTGGCGCTCAGGGGCTAACCTATACCCTAACAGATTCCGAAAATGGAGTTCTCAATCCTTTGGGAATTAATTGTCTACGCACCTTTCCTGCCTATGGAACAATAGTTTGGGGAGCGCGGACTCGTCAAGGAGCCGATCAAGATGCCTCTGAATGGAAATATATTCCTGTCAGAAGGTTGACTTTGTTCTTAGAAGAAAGCCTCTATCGCGGTACTCAGTGGGTAGTGTTTGAACCCAACGACGAGCCGCTGTGGGCGCAAATCCGGCTAAATATTGGTGCGTTTATGAATAACCTATTTCGCCAGGGAGCATTTCAAGGGAAATCGCCCAAAGAAGCCTATTTTGTGAAGTGCGACAGTGAAACTACAACCCAGAATGACATCAATTTAGGCATCGTCAACATCGTTATTGGTTTTGCACCGCTGAAGCCAGCCGAATTCGTGATTTTGAAATTCCAACAAATGGCCGGACAAATTGCCACCTAATACCAATTTGAAAAATGATGGCGACAGATGGATTCACACCCACCCAGACTCAGAAAGTAATTCCCCCAACATCCCAAATGGTAGAAGGAGATTTAAAGAATGCCCGCACCTCAATTTACGGTTAATACTTACCGTTACGATCCCTACAAGACCTTCAAATTTCGCGTTTATTGGGTTGGTAAAACAGCTCCAGTCGCAGGAATTAGCAAAGTTGGCGCACTCAAAAGAACTACGGAAGTAGTAACACATCGTGAGGGTGGAGACCCCAGCACGCAACGCCATTCACCAGGACAAACCAAGTACGAACCCATAATGTTGGAGAGGGGAGTTACCCACGACAAAGAATTTGAACAATGGGCTAATAAGGTTTGGAACTACGGTTCTGGTTTGGGTCAAGAAGTTTCTCTCAAAGATTTTCGTAAGGATATCATCATCGAATTGATGAATGAAGCAGGGCAACCTGCCATCCGTTACAAAGTATTTCGTTGCTGGGTGTCAGAATTTCAAGCTCTACCAGAACTAGATGCTAATGCTGCTAACACCATAGCAATTCAGCAGATTAAACTCGAAAATGAGGGTTGGGAACGTGATTACGATATTAGTGAACCAACCGAGCCAAGCTTCCTTGAGCCTAGTTAATTACCCTTAAGCCATGCGTCCTTTATCTGCCGATTACATCCTGCGGATTTGGGAAATTGGGCAAAGTCAGCACCCCATAGATAGAGCGCTGACTTTGCTTGCCTTTGCCTGTCCGGAAAAGACAACAGACGAACTCGCATCTCTGACAATTGGACAACGGGATGCATATCTGTTAACCCTGAGAGAAATTTCTTTAGGGCCTAGACTTAATGGTTTTACTGAATGCCCAAAATGCGGAGAAAGGCTGGAATTTGATTTGAATGTGTCAGATATCCGCATCAGTGAGCCATCGAAAACAGTTGTGCATAACCATACACTCAAGTTAGAAGCATGGGAGTTACAGTTTCGTTTGCCAAATAGTTTGGATTTGGCTGCGATCGCCGATTGTCAGGATGTAGCGGCAGCAGACTCACTGCTCTTGCAACGTTGTTTACTGCAAGCTAACCATAACGGTACTCCCGTAAGTTGCGATCGCTTATCACCAGAAGTGATTAATCAACTGGCAGAGCAAATGGCAGAAGCCGATCCCCAGGCAGAAATACTGCTCAACCTCAACTGCTCTGCCTGTGGGCATGAATGGCAGTCTTTATTTGACATTCTTTCTTTCTTCTGGACGGAAATTACTGCCCAAGCCAAGCGCTTATTACGGGAAGTACATCTGCTCGCCAGATTTTATGGTTGGCGGGAAGCAGATATCTTATCCATGAGTGCATTCCGGCGACAGCTTTATTTAGACTTAGTAACCGATGGCTAACTTTTGCACCAGATTGGTCACTCGTACTTTGGGGTTAGAACCCACAGTACAACCTCTGATTGCTTCTATGTTTACACCAACAGATGCGATCGCCATTGATTCGGCTGATAATTCAGCAGTCGATCCTCCTCAGGCAAATCTAATCAGTCCAGATGCAGAAACCCTATCCACGGTTACTCCCTTGGCTGATGCACCTCAATCACTCTTATTTCCCAGTCGCGCTGATGTTTTACCATTAGCAACACCTCCTCCACTAGTAGAAACCCCACAGATTTTAGGTAGTTCTTCCCCAGTTGAACAGCCTGAAGCCACAGGTGGAGAAAGTGTAAATTTTACATTTGATTTTCAGCCTGTAAATGTCACACCTACGCCTAATTTTAGTAATACTTTACAGCCCAACTCGCCAGCGGAAATATCCATCCAAAAATCAGACGCTACAGGTGGAGAAAATGTAAATTTCACCTCTGCTGTTCAACCTATACCTGTCACACCTACACCTAATTCTAGTAATACTTTACAGCCCAACTCGCTAGCGGAAATATCCATCCAAAAATCAGAAGCCACAGGTGGAGAAAATGTAAATTTTCCTTCTGATGTTCACCCTGTACCTGTCATACCTACGCCTAATTTTAGTAATACTTTACAGCCCAACTCGCCAGCGGAAATATCCATCCAAAAATCAGAAGCCACAGGTGGAGAAAATGTAAATTTTCCTTCTGATGTTCACCCTGTACCTGTCATACCTACGCCTAATTTTAGTAATACTTTACGGCCCAACTCGCCAGCGGAAATATCTATCCAGAAATCAGAAGCCCCAGGTGGAGAAAATGTAAATTTCACATCTGATGTTCAGCCTGTACCTGTCATACCTACGCCTAATTCTAGTAATACTTTACAAACAAAATCACCCAGCGAAAGACTCATCCAGAAATCAAAAGCCATAGGTGAGGAAAATGTAAATTTTACATCTGACGTTCAACCTGCACCCATAACACCTGCACCTAATTCTAGTCAGACTTTACAGACAAACAACACTACAAAGCCACAAGTACCTGGATTTATGGGTTCACAAGTTGAAAATAATACCCTTGAGATTAGTAAATCTACTACACAAAACGTAATTTCAACTAGTTCTAGCGAACAACCAAAGCTTACGGAAACCCCTCAAGTCTCAGGGAGCATCCAGCCAGTAATAGAGGCGACAACAGGGTTAGCCAGCGGCCAATCTACAAATATTCAAGATGTTGCAGCGAATGTCCTATCTACCAGGAAAGTTGTAGAGTCAGTAATATCCATACCTACACCAACTGACGGAGTTGAGAAGAACGCTGATAAGGTAAATATAGAAACCTCGGCAAATCCTCAACAAAAAAGTGAACTCCCAACAGGGAAGGAAGAACGGAGAGAAGGACTTAAGAATTCCCCTTTGATTCAGTCACAATTGACACCAGCAATTTCTCCACAAGCACAGATACCCGTTTCCGATAGCTCTTTTGAAGTTGACAAAACAACAACAGCCAACAGCCAATCTATATATGCAAGTGATTCCAGGCATTCTATAACCAGAAGGCTCAGTCAACGTTTCTTGGGGGCGCGATCGCAGGTTTTGTCTAATCAAGGGATGAATAACCGCCAACAAATAGATTTTACATTTGCTGGAGAAGATAAAATAACTCCACAAATACGCAACGCGCGATCGCACAGTGATTTATTCAGCACAGATAAAACAGCAATCTCACCCATAAATGAAAAAGCAAGGGAGCAGGGAGTAGGGGGCAGGGGAGAAAACACTATAGTGGATACAGTCGCTATTTCTGCGGTTGCTGCCAAAGTTCCAGCATTGAAGTCGGGGTATAAAGAACAACCTCTATCAGCGGAACGTCGGCAAACTGTAGCTTCATCACCTGCACCAACACCGACAATTAACATCACTATTGGGCGGATTGAGGTAAGGGGCGTTAATCCACCCACTCCTACACCAAGCACAAAATCTGTGCGCCGCAGTCCTGCCTTATCTCTGGATAATTATTTGCAACAGCGAAACGGGAGTCAGCGATGAGCAATTTTTTAGCGATCGCCACCGTAACTGCTACACTCAGTCAACTGTTACAGTCATCTGTGGGTGTAGATGTACCAGGCGCAACAGTCACTACTCTGCGACCGGACGGTTTAGGGAGTGGTACGCCAGCCCCGAAAGTCAATCTTTATCTTTATCAAGTCACCCCCAATGCAGCTTTACGGAATGTTGATACCCCAACTCGCCGTGCTGATGGTACACTCATCCAGCGCCCGCAAGTAGCCTTGGATCTACACTATTTACTCAGCTTTTATGGTGACGAAACGCAGTTGGAACCGCAACGCCTGTTAGGTAGCGCCGCCAGCATCCTCCATGCGCGACCTTTGCTGACACGCTCAATGATTCGTGAAACTATTAGCAGTACTACATTTAATTATCTTGCTGGCTCTAATTTAGCTGAAGAGGTGGAATTAGTTAAATTTAGCCCTATAGGTCTTAATTTAGAAGAATTATCGAAAATTTGGTCTGTCTTTTTCCAAACCCCTTACGCTCTCTCGGTTGCTTATCAAGGATCTGTGGTGTTGATTGAAAGAGAAGAAGCACCGCAAACAGCACTACCTGTACGCGATCGCAATACTTATGTTATACCTTTCCGTCACCCTGTAATTGAACGTGTGGGCACAGCCACAGGAGCAGAACAGCCAATTACTATTGGTAGCACCTTAATTATTACTGGCAAACAACTCAAAAATGATATTACCCAGGTACGAATTGGCGAAACTGATATCACACCCACATCAGTCAGCGATACCCAGATTAGCTTACCTTTAACTTCTCCCCCTCTCAACACCGATATACTCCGGGCAGGAATTCAAGGTATCCAAGTAATCCATCCCCTGTTAATCGGTACGCCGCCTGTTCTGCATCGAGGTAGCGAATCGAACGTAGCTGCCTTTGTGTTGCGTCCCACAATTAGCGTAGATATTGGCTCTATTACTTGTACAACTACCAATAATGTGACTCGCTGCTCTGGATCAATTACGATTAATTTTACACCCAGTGTCGGTAAAAACCAGCGAGTAGTACTGCTGCTGAACGAATTTCAACCCACTGGTAAAGCACGCGCTTATAATTTTCCAGCGCCATTGCAAAATGGTATTACTGACCCCCAAGTAGATGCAACCAATACCATTACCTTCTCTATAGAACGGGTAGTAGCTAGTACCTATCTAGTGCGAGTACAGGTAGATGGTGCAGAAAGCGTGCTGGCGATGAATCCCGACCCCAATAACCCAGGATACATTGCACCCCAGGTAATCATCGGATGAACACCACAGATGTACAACATTGGCAGATAGCAAACCAAAATTACCTAACGGCAGCTTTGGCAATTGTGTGCGATCGCTTGGAATCTTACGTTAAGCGATCGCAGGGTGAAAACACAGCACGAGAAAAAAGTCAAGTTTTGCAACATAATTTACAAGCAGCTGCCAATCAATTAAAAGCGCCTTCAGCCTTAGAAAATGTGTGTTCCGCCTTTGGCTTAACCGATTTTGAACGGGATGTACTGCTGTTATGTGCTGGCTTAGAACTAGGTGGGGAATTTGCCCAGTTATGTGGGAAAGCCTTTGGAAATGCTGGTGACACTCATGCCACCTTTAGTTTAGCAATGGCAGTTTTATCTGAAGCTCACTGGAGTGCCCTGCTACCAGCATCACCCTTGCGTTACTGGCGTTTGCTGGAGGTGGGCGCGGGGAATGTCATGGCTTACAGTCCCTTAAAGATTGATGAGAGGATACTGCACTATCTCACAGGAATGTCTTACCTCGACGATCGCTTGCAGGGGTTAGTGGAACCAGTCGCAGCAGGGGGAGAATTACCGCGATCGCATCAAAGCGTCGCTGACCGCATTGTAAAACTTTGGCAGCCAAGAATTGCCACCGGCTCGGCGATTCAACTGTGTGGCGATGAAGATGGGGGGAAAGAAACTATTGCATCTACAGCTTGTAGTCAATTGGGTATTGAGTTATGGATGCTGCGCGGGGCGGATATTCCAGCCACAATCGTGGAACGGGAAGCATTAATTCGCCTGTGGGAACGGGAAGCAATGCTGGACAACAAAGCCTTACTCCTAGATTGTCAGCATTTGGACAGCACCGAAACTACCCGCGCCAT
This sequence comes from Calothrix sp. NIES-2098, assembly GCF_963875125.1. Lineage (NCBI taxonomy): Bacteria > Bacillati > Cyanobacteriota > Cyanophyceae > Nostocales > Calotrichaceae > Calothrix > Calothrix sp. NIES-2098. Next base: position 3,036,185 of record NZ_CAWNKJ010000001.1, on the reverse strand, counting down.
CCGCTTTGTTGAGCATCTGCGGGGACTGCTAATTATTGTCACCCGCGAACCCCTGCGGACTCAAAGACTTTCCCTACTCCGCTTTGATGTTAACAAACCCAGTGCTAGCGAACAAAAGTTACTTTGGCAAAACGCTTTGGGTAATTGGGCAGGAGATATCAACGGTCATATAGAACCTTTGGTAATGCAGTTTAACCTCAGTTCTCAAGGAATCCAAGCAGCTTGTTTAGAATTACAAACTCAAGGGAGTGAGACAGCGCCAATCAATACCCTGTGGAATGCCTGTCGCGCCCAAGCTAGGACTCACCTAGACGATCTAGCACAGCGCATTGAACCTGTCGCCACTTGGGATGATTTAGTTTTACCCGCACTCCAACACCAGACATTAAAGCAGATAGCTGCCCATGTAAAACAGCGTGCCAAAGTCTACGAAACCTGGGGTTTTGCCAGTAAAAGTGCAAACGGTTTAGGGATTAGCGCCTTATTTGCCGGGATGAGTGGGACAGGGAAAACAATGGCCGCTGAGGTACTGGCAAATCAACTACAGCTTGACCTTTACCGCATCGATTTAAGTTCCGTAATCAGCAAATATATCGGGGAAACCGAGAAGAATTTGCGGCGGGTATTTGATGCGGCGGAAGCAGGAGGCGCGATTCTTTTATTTGACGAAGCCGATGCGTTGTTTGGTAAGCGAAGCGAAGTCAAAGATAGCCATGACCGCTACGCCAATATTGAAGTTAGCTATTTATTGCAGCGCATGGAAGCTTACCGGGGGCTGGCAATTTTAACTACTAATTTAAAAGGCGCTTTGGATACCGCCTTTTTGCGCCGTCTGCGTTTCATCGTCCAATTTCCCTTCCCTGATGCAGCCCAACGCACAGAAATTTGGCGGCGGATTTTTCCCAGTAATACACCTACTAAGGGTTTAGATATGGTGAAATTGGGGCGGTTGAATGTAGCTGGGGGTAATATTCGCAACATTGCCCTGAATGCTGCTTTCTTAGCTGCGGATGGTGGAGAGGCTGTGCAGATGAAACATCTTTTAGCAGCAGCCCAGAGCGAATATGCCAAGTTAGAGAAATCTTTGATTGAAGCGGAAATTGGAGGTTGGGTATGAGTGGAGCGATGAATCGTAAATCGAGTTCTCAGGTTAAATCTACAACTGTGTCGCCAGTATCTTCCCTATCTCAGCCGGGGATTTTACAGCGTAAATGTGACTGTGGCGGTGTAGCAGGGTTAACAGGGCAATGTGAGGGGTGTAACAGTAAGCGATTGAGTGGGCAGGGACGGGTGAGTAATTCGCCGTCGGCTGGGGATGAGGATTCTCAGAGTAATGCTTTGACAAGGACAGAGCAGTTACCTGGGCATAGTTTTGGGCGGATGACAGTGCAGGCGAAATTACCGAATAGGAGATCGCCATTAAAACCGCAGCAGTTACCGCAACGCCTCCCTAAAGAAGTACCATCACCGTCAGAGGATAATCACGCGCTCAATGGGAAGAGCAAAAAAACAGGGAATAGCCAAGAGTCATCAGAGGCGACGCGCCTCAACAAAACTGGCTTGCCGGATCGCCTCAAAACAGGTATTGAAAACCTCTCCGGCTACTCAATGTATGATGTTCGGGTACATTACAACTCGGAGAAGCCAGCACAATTGCAAGCACATGCTTATACACAAGGCACAGAAATATATTTGGGTGCAGGACAAGAGAAACATCTGCCCCATGAGGCTTGGCATGTAGTGCAACAAATGCAGGGAAGGGTACGGACTACGATGCAAGCACATACCGTGAACATCAACGCCGATCCGAACATGGAGCAGGAAGCTGATGTGATGGGGCAAAAGGCTTTACAACTGGCTGATGTTCATTCAAAAGGAGTGGCGTTAAAAGAGGAAACGCCAAAGGTGACGACAGCAACGGTGCAGTTGATACCCGTGGATGACAGTGATATTGGCAAAACCTATGAAATCATTCCCTATGGTGCAGCTGCCAAGGTACAAGGACAGCTGAAAGAGATACGAGGTGGAGGATGGTATATTTTTACTACTGTATCAGGCAAGGTGAATGTACGTGGGCATGAAAATATTATACGGGAGATAACGGCATCTACATCTCCAAGCACAGGTACACTAGGGGTCATCCTAAGCAGTTACAATATAGCAGCCCTTTCCACCTCCGTGTCGGAATTTGTTATCAATGATATTGTCAAGGCATACAGTGTGACCCCTAGTCAAGCCCTACAAATGATTGCGAATAGTTTTGGCCGTGATCCACGAACCATACGCATTCATTATTCCTTTGGCTCTAAAACCATTGCTCCTGGCGCACCTGCTTTTACCGATCCATCAAAAACTGAAAAAATGTCGCAGGCGATGGTTAGTTACCGTAAGAAAGATTACCCGAAGCATCAAAAGGTGGGTAAAGACTATGATGAATGGGCAGATGAACTATCGGACAGCGAAGATTCCTCATCTGAACGTCAGGATTTAGCTCGAAGAATGGGAGAATATCTCACATCTCCCAAACCTACGGACGACTTTATGGATCTATCGGGAGCAAAACGGGCTGCGTTAGGTGGTATTTTAACAGCTACACAAGTATCTGATCGCTTGCGTACCTATCAAAATTCAGAAGTAACACCTATGGAATTCACCAAGCAAATAGAAGAGCGTGGGAAAGGTACGGGTACGATGCATTCAATCTTTGGAAGCAAAACCTATTCTACTTTTCTCCCCGCCCGTTCTGGTGGCTCAGGTTTGCAGAGGGAACAACTGGCTAACTACATAGAAGAAATTAAAGCTAGCGCCTTGTTAAGTGTAAATAACTGTCTCATAAATGCGATTTGTCAAGCGCAATATGGACGAAATGCAACTATGCCTGAACTGGTGGAAATCCGTTCCATGTTGGGAAATGTAGGGAGAATGCTTGTTGCGAGCGCAGATACTATCAATGTCATCCGTCAAGTACTCCATGTTAACAATAAGATCATGGTTCGTTATCCCTTAGGTTTAGGGGCAGCTAACGAACTCTTTCCTGGTATGGGAGGGGGAGGCGGACTCATCAATGTTTACCATACTGGAGGACATCATTTCCAACACAATCAGCCCTCTGCTGGAAGTTATGATATGTCGTAATTAAAGTGCGATCGCCCGATCTTTTAGGGTGAGCAAAAGCAGATAATTGGGAAATAAACTGTTAAATATGGCAATATTGCCCACCTAACCCCACTACTTGCCTACTCGATCTTCTAAATCTCGAAAATCTGGAACTTGTGGTACATTCCCCCCACAACATCCCCAATCCGGTCGATAAGTAACCACGCAAAATTAATTACAGTCATTGCGAGCGAAGCGAAGCAATCGCAGGGGTTGGGATTGCTTCATTTCGCTTTGCTCCATTCGCAATAACATTGTGTAATTAATTATGTTTAACTACTTACCTATATTGCTCCACCCATTTGTGAAAACTTGAATATCCTCATAAATGAGGACAAGACACCAAACCATGCTTAACCGGATTATAGTGAATATAATCTAAATGCCTGTGCAAATCATGCTCATCACAAATCGTATGCTCCCAAAAGCGACGTTGCCAAACATCACTTTCTCGGTGCTGACGACGAGAAGCGGAAAAATCTTGTGATAATGAGCGTTTTTCTCGTAAATAGCGTGTAAATAACACTTTGAATCGAGATACTCTTTGAGAATAATTAGAATCATCTGGTGGTAACGACCAGATAAAATGAAGATAATTCGGTAAAACAACGGCGGCGGTGATTTCAAAAAGTAATTCTTTCCGCATTTTAGCGATCGCCTATTGTGGTAATGATTTGAAAAGAGCGATCGCAATCTCGAAAAAACTAAGCGATCGCAAATTCAGTGCGATCTCCATCTTGTTGTTAAGCCACTCCATAGCCCGTATATTCTCGCATTTGGGGAGCTTGAAATCCTAGAATAATATCATCTTTTGGAACACCTTGCTCAACAAGTTCTTGAGCCACTCTCATTTCCGTCATATTCTGCTCAATCCAAATTTTTCCCTCTTTAATATCTAAATGCAAAACACAACCATAAACACGCCGATGACCATCCCATCCCACATTCATTACCATGTAATGGTCTTGTTTGGTATCAAAAACTGTATAACAATCAATTTGACCATTTGCAATTGGGATAGCAGCATAAGCCGTTAACAACGACTGAATGATATAGCGATAAGAATCTAGGGTATCCATTGTAAAATTACCTCTTGAATTGGGTCATAAACAATTTGTTTAATCCGATATTTCTCTACATAAATTGGGCAAATTCCCGCTTAAAAAAAGATTCATAAACACCTATAGGCACTGCCAAATAGAGAATCCGATTTGGATCGCTGTTTTCTAAAGCAAGCCGATAATTCAAAAACTGTCCTAACGCAGCATGATAATCTGTTAGGGGTGAATCACTCAAAAATGTTTTAATCTCAACTGCATTTTTTCTTTACCTCTCTCTGCTGCTAAAAGTTGTTCGGCACCTAAATCGATTTCAAACTTAGTTCCACCAACTTCCAATCGCAGAGGATCGTCGTTTATCTTCCACTGCTCCTTTTCTAAAGCAATTTTCACCACAGCATGAAATTTATCTTTAGCTGCCATCGTTAACGTTTTCTGATTTACTTAACATTTTAGTGCAAGCAGTCTTTGATGAGGCTCTGGAAATGCGATCGCCTCTGGTATTGCTGATATGAAAAGTTAAGCGATCGCAAATTCAGTATATTGTCTGGCATGAGGTGGATGAAATGCTAAAACAATCTCTTCCTGTGTAATACCTTTGTGCAACAAATCTGTCGCCACACCATTTTCTGTCCAAACACAACCATAGACTCGCCGACCATCATGCGATCGTGAAGGGTAACAAAATAGTACTTTCATTACTTTTGCATTATTCAAGTATGTGAATGCTGAACTATATATTTGCTGAACTTAATTATTAAATAAAATGATTACCAATAGTCTAGGAAAAGCAAATACGTGCACCGTTTCAAAAAGTTATCCTCAATGGTGTTTCTGCTCTTAGCCTTTATTTATACACCTGCGTTGGCTGAAAATCATGTACTCAACGAACAAAGTCTTAACCCACAGACAAAAGTAGTTGGAGAGCAAGGTGAAGAGCTTTTGTTAGCTCACCGACACACTCGAAGACGTTATCATAGACGGCAACGGACTAGACAATATTATTACCGTCAGCGGAATCGACAACATTATTATAGACGGCGCTATCGCTCTATACATTATCACGGACAACCATATCGTTATGGAGAATGGGAACTGGTGCGCGATCGTCATGGACGATTAATGTATGATTGGCAGCGTTAATAGTACACTTTAGACCAATTTTTCTCAATAATTTTTATGCGTAAATCCTCATGTATGCAGACTTGTTCGAGCTAAGTAAAGCAACTGAAAATCGATGAATTTTAAACTATATAAAGAATATAAAATAAAATCTTATGTGCGGTTGATAGTCAAAGAATTAGCAGCAATTATCAGATGATTTTTTATTGTTTCATATATGGCACATATTCCTAAAATATTTGATTTTATACGCTTTGTCCGAATTTCCATACAATTTCTTGAGAAAAGTGTGGAGTGACAAAATTGAGTTTAAGCACTTCAACATAACTAATCCAGAAAAGCTCTCGATGGAGACAGTAACAGTAATTGAGGATAATATCGGGTTCACTAAATCTGAGTATTGAGGATTTTTCGATTTGATTGCCTGTTTTGTGAGTACAGCGATCGCCTAGAATGCAAACTCTGTTGATAGCGCATAGGGACTTTACGGAATACTATATCTCCTTAGATTGAGGAAATCTACAGCGGAGATATCTCCAATGTAAGACAGACCTAAAATCTTACTATCCAAAATTCTATGTCAAATCTCTTTCGAGGAGACGTATCACGCCGTCAACTTTTAGCCAGTGCAGGATTCGGAATTGTTGCTGCAACGGCAAGCACTAATTTGTCAGACACCGCCTCTGCCCAGGAATCAGAAGCATTAGCTCAACCGATACCACGCGGTGGAGAACTACCACCTCAGATCCAGTTACCACCGATTCAAGCTCCGACTGAGCAAGAGACAGGCGGCCCTCCTACTGCCTTGCCACGGGAACGGCGATTAGGGTTTGCGATCGTTGGACTTGGCAGATTGTCATTGGAAGAAATCATGCCTGCGTTTGGTGAGTGCAAACTGGCAAAACCTGTGGCTTTGGTGAGTGGCGATCGCGCGAAAGCAGAACAGGTGGCTCAACAGTACAGTATCCCACCGCAAAACATTTACAACTATCAGAATTACGATAATCTCCGGAATAATCCTGAAGTTGATGTGATTTATATTGTGCTACCCAACAGTATGCACGCAGAATATACTGTGCGGGGTGCGCGAGCTGGGAAACACATTCTTTGCGAAAAGCCGATGGCAAATACAGTCGAAGAATGCCAGCAGATGATTGATGCTTGTAAACAGGCAAATCGTAAGCTGGCGATCGCCTATCGCTGTCAGTACGAACCGCACCACCGTGCCATCATCCAAATGGTTCGCAGTCAGGAATTGGGTACTGTCAAGCTGATTCAGGCAGACAACGGACAGAACCAGGGCGGTGACTTAAATCAATGGCGGTTAAAGAAATCCCTAGCCGGAGGTGGTTCGTTACCAGATGTGGGAATTTACTGCTTGAATGCTACGCGCTACTTAACTGGCGAAGAACCGATCGCCATCAGCGCCAACCTCTTCAGCACTCCTAAAGATCCCCGTTTTCGAGAAGTTGAAGAGAATGTGACGTTCCAACTTCAGTATCCCAGCGGCGTCTTAGCCATCTGTTCTACTAGCTATGGTTATCATCGAGCCAGCCGCTTTCGAGTTTTTGGCTCCGATGCTTGGGTACAACTCGATCCAGCATTTACCTACAACGGTTTGCAAATGGCGATCGGGCGTAAATCTTCTAGCAACAGCATGGCAGAGAACATAACACAAGTGCGAATGCCTGAGAAAAATCAATTTGCCTTAGAAATGGATCACATGGCAGATTGTGTGATTCACAATCGCATACCTCACACACCAGGAGAAGAGGGCTTACAAGACCAAAAGCTGATGGCGCTGATTTACCAAGCAGCCCAGACCCGTCAGACTATTTCGCTACCCCCTGTATCAAAACTGGATATTACTCGCGGCCCCACTCCTCGAACGCTTAAATAATCAACACTAGCAATATTCACGTAAATGCACCTCAAATTGCACTTGTACAAGTTGCATTAGACACTGCCAGTCAAGGAGAGGTGCCCCATCTCTGCATTCATCAATTTTTTCTCTTAGGATCACAGAGTAAGCTTTCATTTTTATACACCATGTCTGTACTTACTGTATTCTACCTGGTTGCAATTCGCTCTAATTTTGCATACAAGGCGACGCTATAGCATCACAGGTCGATGCATTAATATAACAAGGCAATGTTTTAACAATACAAGCCAATGTTATGGCATCACAGGGCGATGTTTTAATATAACAAGCCAATGTTATGGCATCACAGGGCGATGTTTTAATATAACAAGCCGATGTTATGGCATCACAGGGCAATGCATTAACATAACAAGCCAATGTTATGACATCACAGGGCGATGTATTAAGGGACTTCTAGAAAATAAATTATCCAATTTACTTAGATCGTAATATTGTTCTTTCTCTCCCTGCTCCCTGCCCCCTGCCCCCCTGCCTACACAGCAATGGGATATCTTTTTAGTTGGAAGTCCCTAAAGTCGTGGATCTACTGGTTCGCTCTCCAATGCTAAAATGCCGAAAACGCATTCATGGACGCGACGCAGTGGGGTATTATTCACAAAGCGCTCTAATGCTTCCACACCCAAAGCAAATTCGCGCATCGCTAGCGAACGTTTGAGAGATAATCCCCGTTGACGCAGGCGTTGTAGATTCTCTGGGCTGGAGTATTCCGGACCGTAGATAATGCGCAGGTATTCCTGTCCCCGACATTTTACCGCAGGTTGTACTACTCCGCGACTACCTTGGACGATGTATTGCATGGGTTTAATCACCATTCCTTCTCCGCCAGCTTTGGTAAGTTCTTCCCACCAATGCACGCCTTCAGCTTGGCTGCTAGGATCTGTTAAATCTATGACTTTGTAAGCAGTGGCTAATAGCAAACCTGGATCGGCTTGGCAAATTTTAGCAGCTTGTTCCATGTGCCAACGGTGGTCTTTATCAGTATGCACGGCTCCTTCTGTTGCTAGGATGTGGAAAGGAGCCAGTTTTAACTGCGAAATATCGCTGACATTCCAGCAATAACGGCGATAAGCTGCAACATATTGATGCGCCATCTCTGCACGTTGTTGATAGTGAGTGAATTGGCTGGTGACATCCACGCCGCGATCGCTTGCTTGTTGTAACAAAGATACGGCATCATTGAGAGCTAGGCGTGATGCTACTCCTACAGGTGCATACTGCGATCGCAATAATCCCTGCGCTTTTGCTGACCAAGGCATTAATTCACAATCTAAACATACCCAGTCGGTATTAAATGTTTCCCAAAAGCCACTTTCCAAGAGGGCTGCATTTACCCGCGCTAAGAGTTCTGCTTCGAGTGCTACATCATCAAAAAATCGCCTTCCGGTGCGGGTGTAGCAGATACCGATACCTTCATTTATTACACCAAAGCGTTTCTCGGCAGCCGCCGCATCTCGGCAAACAATTACCACAGCACGCGAACCCATGTGTTTTTCTTCGCAAACTACCTCAGTAATTTCTTGGTTTTGGTAATAATCAAAAGCTTGTGCAGGATGTTCTAACAACCCCGGTAATGAAGATGTCGCCACTGGGGACATAGTGGGAGGTAAGTAAATTAGCCATTTGGGATTAGCTGCAAACCGACTCATCACTTCTAAAGCTGCGATCGCATTTTCTTCGCGAATGGTAATGTTAGATTGCAGTCGAGTATTGATGATGCGCTTACCTAATACATCTTCGATATGCAAAACATCATCGAGTTCTTGCTGAGATGTGCGGGTGAAAACGTTTTGTACCAAAGGTTTCACAGGTTCGCAGTAAGTACGCGCCGCAGGTACGCTCACCAATTCTTTTTCAGGATAGCGCAGCGCAGTTAACTTACCGCCAAAAACGCAACCTGTATCAATATCAATAGTATTATTCAGCCATTCCGCTTCTGGTACAGGGGTATGTCCGTATACCACCATTGCTTCACCCCGATACTCACCCGCCCAGTTGTAGCGCACAGGTAAGCCAAATTCATCAATTTCCCCTGTACTTTCGCCATACAAAGCGAACTCCCGCACCGCACCAGAACCCCGTCCTTGCATCTCCTGTTTCATCCCGGCGTGGGCTACTACTAACTTTCCATCATCGAGGAGGTAATGACTAACTAACGTATCTAAAAATTCTCGCAGTTCTTGAGTAAAGGGTTCCCGCACTGCATCAGGTAACGCCTCAATCTCCTGCAAAGTTTGCTCTAAACCATGATTAACCCGGACATTCTTACCGCGTAGTTTCCGCAACAGCTTGTTTTCATGATTACCAGGGACACAGATAGCTGTACCTGCTTTCACCATGTTTCGCACTAACTTGACTGTATCTAAGATGCGGGGGCCTCGATCTACTAAATCGCCAAGAAATACAGCTTTGCGCCCTTGGGGATGGTGGTAGGTGGGTACATTCCAGAGTGGAGAGGGGGGAGTGTGGGGAGTGTGGGAAGATGAGATAGCAAATTCTCCCTTGTCTCCTCCATCCTTCACATACCCTAACTGTTGCAACAATGCTTCGAGTTCATCACCACAGCCGTGAATGTCACCGATAATATCAAAGGGGCCGTGTTCGTGTTTTAGGTTATTCCATAGCGGTTGACGTTCGATTTCAACAGATTCTATTTCCTCCAGAGATTTGAGAGTGTAGACATAGCGGAAGCCTTCCTTTTCTAAACCGCGTAGAGAACGCCGCAACATTTGGCTATGACGACGCACGACATGGAAACCAAAATTGCGATCGCTTCTTTGTTGGTTGCGTTCGTGACATAATTCTTCTGGGAGGTCGAGAACGATTGCGATCGCAAAACAATGATAATCTCGTGCGATTTGCAGTAAATGTTTGCGGTCTTCTGGCTGCACGTTAGTAGCATCAATTACAGTTAATTTACCTGCTGCTAGTCGTTTGGCGGCGATAAAGTGCAGCACTGCAAAAGCATCGCCAGAAGCAGATTGATTATTTTCATCATTAGAAACTAACCCGCGACAAAAGTCTGAAGATAGAACTTCAAAGGGTTGAAAGTGTTTGTGAGCAAAGGTTGATTTACCAGAACCAGAAGCACCTATAAGAACAATTAGAGAAAGTTCGGGGATAGTAATTTTCATATTAGTTAATTGGTTTTTGTAACGCCAAGTGACGCGGAGTTTTATTTATGGTTTAGCATTAACTAGTTCTGCAATAAATTTGCTGTATTCATCTTTCATTGGCAAGTCAAAATCGCGTTTGATGCGTCGCCGCAATGCGGGTACAATTTCACCTTTGATGGGGTTAAATCCTTGCTTTTCGTATTCTTCCCAATAAAGCCCCACACCTCGCTTATGCCAGTTAGGAAGTTGATTAAAATTAATGCCATGTTGGAATAACAATTCATTTTTATCAGCAACAGATAATCCTTTCATCATCCTGGTTGCTGCTGTGGCATTTTTCCCATCGCGACGCAAACACCAATAGCAATGAGCATTCAGTGCATTTCTGTGAGCATCCTCATTCCGCCAGCGAAAGTAATTCACTACTTCTTCTGTATTGGGAAGCTGAGAAATTCGACAATCAAAACAGGCTAAAGAACCTAACAATACGGAGAATTTAGCGCTAGCTTCACCTGCTAAAACTGAGTTGAGTTTTCTTAATTTACGGCTGAAGGTGTTTTCGTTATGGGTATAACCATAAATGATATCGATGCCACAATTCATTAAATGTTCGACTGTTTTCACCATCAAATCTCGAAAGCGGATATCAAAAGGTGCTTCAAATTCATGCACTTCTTTTGTGAGGCGGGTAAAGCCGCGTCCATCTAATCTGGCAACAATATACAATCCAGGTAGCACACAATGGTCGTGTGCTGTTTCAAATACCCGCATTCTGCTATCAAGTTCATCAAATTTCACGGTTCCATTCCTCAACAATAAATGAGTAATTTACATCAGGTTTAACTGTATAGATGGCATCAAATCCTTCTTCCCAACTCGGCATAACTAGCTTTTTATAAGTTGCTAACAGCCCTACTAAAGGCACAATTTGTTTAGGTGGTCTTTGGTTGTTGCGTTGCTGGCAATCTTCTAATAAAGCTTGAAAGTAATAACCCACAACCCGAAAATATTTCTCTTTAGCAGGTATGATGTAACGCTTTCTTTCCTCAACAGTTGGATTAGTGTTATCGATAACAAAAGGCTGTTTGGCTTCTAAACAAGCTTGGAAAATTATTTGTTCGCGATGGCGGGTTTTGAGCATATCCAGGTTAATGCGGATGTGAGTATTAAAGAAGTAGTTACGATAAAAAGTAGATTTACCTGCTCCTTGGATGCCTATAAAAATGATTGCTTCCATTCATCTGTGTTATCAACAACTAAACACCGCCATTTGTGTTGGCGAACCTACTACAGCATCTTCCATCCCTACCGCTTGAAATTCCACAGTATAGCCAAATCTTTCTGCTACTTGATTTGCCCAATTTTGGAACTCTAACCGCGTCCATTCAAAGCGGTGGTCTTTATGGCGCAGTTTACCCGCTGGGAGTTTTTCAAATTTAACGTTGTATTCAATATTTGGTGTTGTTACTACTATTATTTTTGGACGAGCAAACTCAAATAAAACTCGCTCAAATGCTCCCAATCTTGGTAAATCTAGATGCTCAATTACTTCAATTACTGTAGCAGCATCATAACCTTTGAGGCGTTTATCTTGATAAGTCAGCGCCCCTTGAATTAGTTGTAAACGTTCCCATTGATTGCGGGGAAGGCGCAGGCGGTCTAATCGTTCTTGAGCAATTTCTAAGGCTCTATAAGAAACATCTACGCCTGTAATTTTTTCAAAAAAGCTATCTTGAAGCAATACTTTTACAAGATTACCTTGACCGCAACCTAAATCAATCACCTTCTTGGCGTTACTTTGTTTTAAAGCAGCAATTACGGCATTCATGCGTTGCTGATTTAAACTAATGGGCTTTTCTACCGCCGCTTCTTCTTCAGCATGGCTTTCTTCGGTGCTGTCGGGGTCGGGGTTGTCTTCTTCTGCGAGTTGGGCTAAAGCTTCGCGAGTTAGGCGATGTTGACGTTTGAGGTAACGTCTGGTAATTTGCGATCGCGCTGGATGTTGAGTTAACCAGCCTTCACCATGACGCAGTAACTTTTCTATTTCATCTTCGTTGACCCAGTAATGTTTATCGTCATCTAACACGGGAATCAACACATACAGATGACTCAATAAATCGCTGAGGGTGATGGTGTGTTGCAGTTCCACCGTAAAATATTGGCTCTGTCCCCAATCAGGAAATTCCTCATCTAAGGGGTAACTTTGGGCACTAACAGTGTAACCCAACGGTTCAAATAGTTGGCGGAGGAAATTCTCGCCACCGCGACAAGGTAAAACAGAGATTTTGGCAATTAGAGGTATGGGAGTTTGTGCAAGTTCTGGTTTATCTTTGCAACGACCTGACAACGCAGTGCTAAATACTTGCGCGATCGCTACACTTAAAAATGAAGAAGCTACATAAGGGCGATCGCTAACATACTGTTCTAGCCTAGCACCCTTTCCCCGCACTAACTTCACCGGATCGACATCTAACAGCAACGCCGCCGTACAGCGTTCTGGTTGCGCTTGGGGGTAAAACACGTGCGCCTGCCCAAACGTCAAAGAAAACGACTGACAACGGTCTGGGTGTTTATGTAGTAGGTAGCCTAACTCCGTTGCTGGGGAGTGTGTGGTAGTGATAGTCAGCAGCATTCACTGATATGGAGATATGCGAATAGTTAATAAATACCGCTTTAGCGTAAGCGATTACGGAAATAAATAACGGTGTTGTTGAGGAATATTAAGTTTGCAATTGCAAAAGGAAAAGGGGGGATAGTTTGGTATCAAATGTAAGATTCAAAATTACAACGATTCAATGTTGCTTTTAAACAATTCCTTGAAAACTGCTGATTTGAGATGCTGAATCAGATTGAGACTGGCTAAAATCTTATACAACCATTGCAATATTTCCAGTGCTAAATGAGCAATCAGAAACCTCCTTACATCTCTCGCCAGCAAGCCAAGGACTTTTTCGCTAAATTTGCTAAGGCGTTGGAATCTCCAGAGTCTAACCCACTTTTGTTTCAGGTTTATGGGTTTGGAGGAGTTGGCAAAACTACCCTTACCAACAAACTACTAGAGATGCACGAGTCGCAAGCTGACTTTGCAGTAGTGTCTTTTGGTCTTACACCAGGTATCGAAACGCCATTGAAGTTAATGGAAAAGCTTTATGAGCTATTACCTAAACCTACGGGACTTTTACGAAGGGATATCTTACCTAAACCAGACCCGTTTACATCACTTTACGAGCGATATCACGATACTTTTTACAAGCTAAAAACTGAACCTGTTCAAGGTAAATCAGTTGATACACAACAACAAAATACAGTTAAAGATTGGCTTGAATTAGGCACAGGAATGCTACTAGCAACAAGTGCAGGATACTTGGGAGATCCCGGAACAGCATTAAGTTTAGGTCTGGATGCTGCGGTTAAGGCCGGAGGAATGTTATCGGATGCACCACAAGCGCTTAAATCAAGTAAAGAGCGTATGCAAGAACTATTGCAACAGCATCCAGCAACCAAGAATAACAAAGAACTTCAGGAGTTAATGCTGGAACCAATACCTAAGTTAACTCATGCCTTTGCTCAAGGTTTGATACAGAAAGCTCAAAAGCAAAAGCAGTCAATTGTGCTGATTTTAGATACCTATGAAAAAGCACCCTCAGATATTGACACTTGGCTGTGGCAGTATTTACTAGAAGATACCACTTTAAAATCTTACCCTGTTCGTATTGTGGTAGCAGGACGGCGTTCTGTACTTGAGAAAGAAAGTTGGCGCAAATTGCAGCAGGATCGGGATTTGATTTATGGACAACAACTAGATGAATTCAATAAAGAACAGACAAAAGAATATCTTCAGCATATCGGCATTACTAAATCTGGTGAAATTCAGAAAATATATAAAGCAACTAAAGGTTTACCTTACTATCTCAACTGGATTAAACGAGAAAAAGAAGTAGGTAGAGATATTGATTTTTCTCGTGGGAACCAAGCGATTACTGAACTGCTACTACAAGGACTGAGTACAAAGCAAAAGCAAATAGTACAATTAGCAGCTTGTTGTCGTTGGTTTGATCGGTCATTGATTGAGTATTTAATGCATAAACAGGGAATAGACTTTGAAACTGGTGCTTGTGCAACTAGCAACTGTTTTGATTGGCTAACAAAGTGTGACTTTGTTGAGTTTGTTCAAGGTCAGTATCGCTTGGATGATGTGGCTCGTGATATTTTTCGCCTTTCATTTTATCAGGATGACAAAATGCAATTTCGAGCAACCCATGAACTGTTAGCCATATATTTTGAGCAACTGGCGAACCAAGAGGTTGCTGTTGATAGCCATGAACTGGAAAAATACGAAAATGCTGATTGGAGGCAATATACTGCTGAATTTCTATATCATGCTCTGTTTGCATGGAGAGATGAGGGCCAGCGTCAATTTATTTTCCATTTGTTTGCTTCTCGCTATTTGAAGCAGCTTGAAGTAGTGATGATACCTTTTGCCGCAGTTGTTGCTGAAGCAGTATTAGGAAATTATCGCCTTTTACCAGATTCGACTGAGAGATTTTTGAAAAGCATAACATTGGGCTTTCTATTTAGTTGGGTAATGTTAGCAAACGATCCAACTAAATATGAGATAAACTATGAAAACGGGACTGGCCCATCTAAAGAAGAGATAGAAGCAGCATTAAGACCTTGCTTCACTCAAGTTGACTTTTTAAAAGATGGTTTGGGTAAATATGCCGGGCTTTTGTATAAATCCTTAAGAAGTCGCCCTAGTCAGCGAAAAGATTTGCTACTTCGAGCAATTGAGCAAGCTGAAAGTATTTCTACTGATACTTATCTTGAATTTAATAGGACTTACGCAATTGGCACAAATAGCAGGCAGGGCAAAGCCCTGACACGCGACAATATAAATCAAACCAAGCACATAAAAATACTTGGGCGCTTCAGTTGCTGAATTAAATAATTAGAAAGCAAGTTATGCTTGATTTGATAGATAGTTTTGCCAGTTCTATAGGCTAAATTCTTTAACCTAACCCAAACCAACATTGCACAAGCAATATGATTTCTTTGGAGTCTAGCTTTCCGACACTGGCAAGATTCAATGCCAGTTAGTTGTTTAATTTCCCTGTGAAACTCCTCTATTTTCCAACGAATTTTACACACCTGTTGTACAACATCCGTGGAACTTTGAGATAAATCGTTAGTGGCGACATAATCCGTTCTGTTGGTAGAAACAGTAACCCGGAATAGTTTCACTTTTTTATTAGCTGGGAATCCTTTAATTTTTATGATTTTACCACAGTCTAATTCTTCTTGGTTCCATTCTAATAATTCAATCCGTTTATATTTTTCTTGACCAAATGTATCATCAACTAAACGATTATTTTTTAAAGGGCAATAATAAATTTTGTCTAAGCTATCAATATATAGCATTAAACTGTGTACCGCATACCATGTATCCATCAAAACAGTATCAAATGGTAAAAGCTTATGATACACAAGGTTTTGGAGCATATCTTTCACATGGTCTATCTTGGTTTTCCCATCGACATCAGGATTAAAAATTCGATAATCTATGACCCAAAATCTTTGAAGTGTAGGGTTGACATACACGCAGCTAACTACACCAATGCCTTTCAGGACACCATGCTCATTACCACTATATTGTCTTCTGACTATTTCTATTTCTTCAGAATACTTTTTATCTAAAACGCTATCATCAAATATGATGTAACCATTTTCATCAGACTCAACGACCTCTTTCACGTTATCCCATAGTAAACGAGGTGTTAATTTTTCGGTTTTCAAATAATAGTTAATTGCGTCATGACTAATACTCTCTAAATGCTCTGCCAAATTGGTAATTGTATAATTAATTTGACTACTTAATAAATATTGGCAGTAATTAAGCTTAGTAAATCTCATTACCCTTAGCGAAATTTATCTAATATAACCTCTACCTATTTTCTCACGAATATTTCGATAGTACTTCCAAGACAGCGACTTCTATTACGAAGGCAAAGCTTTCAAAATCAGATTTAATTAATACATATGTACTATGAACTAACGATCGCATTGTGCCAGTTGCGTAAGTCCTGTTTAATAGTCATCTGTTTTTAGATGTCAGTAATAGGCTATATAGATTAGAAGAATACAAAGAGGCTTTGGCTAACTATGACAAAGCTTTGGCAATTAAGGATGACAACCCAGAAGCATGGTTCAGCCGAGGCGTTGCACTGGATGACTTAAAGCGTTACGAGGAAGCATTAGCTAGCTATGACAAAGCCATAGCAATTAAGGATGACTTTGCGGAAGTATGGTCAAATCGAGGCAATATACTGGATAATTTAAAGCGTTACGAGGAAGCATTAGCTAGCTATGACAAAGCCATAGCAATTAAGGATGACTTTTCGGAAGCATGGTTAAATCGAGGCACTGCGCTGATTAACTTAGAGCTTTACAAGGAAGCATTAGCTAGCTATGACAAAGCCATAGCAATTAAGGATGACTTTTCGGAAGCATGGTTAAATCGAGGCACTGCGCTGATTAACTTAGAGCTTTACAAGGAAGCATTAGCTAGCTATGACAAAGCCATAGCAATTAAGGATGACTTTTCGGAAGCATGGTTAAATCGAGGCTTGGTACTGAGAGTATTAAAGCGTTATAAGGAAGCATTAACTAGCTATAAGAAGGCTTTAACTGTTCGACCAAATAAACTAGATTATTTCAATGAGCAAAGCTTAACCTTAAGTTTCTTAGGACTTTATGAAGAAGCATTGGCAAATATCAATGAAGCTTTAAAACTTCAACCAGAGTATCCTATATGCTGGGCTAATCAAGGTATTGTACTAGGGCGTGCAGGGCGCTACAAAGAAGCACTGGCTAGTTGTGACAAGGCACTAGAACTACAGCCTAATGATGAGAGTGGTCATTATGGCAAAGCTTGCTGTTACGCTTTGCAAGGAAACATTGAGTTAGCAATTGAAAAGTTGCAACAAGCAATAAATCTCAATCATTCCCGATGCCGCAGAGAAGCAAAAATTAATCCTGATTTTGACAGCATTAGAAATGATGAACGGTTTAAAGCATTAATGCAAGGCTAAACAAGACTCCAGAATCATTCACGCAAAGCAGTTTATATTTCTTGATACCATAAAGCACCTAGACTTTTAACCTGCGCCTCTCCAAAGGTCAGGTTGAAGATTGACAACGGTCTGGGTGTTTATGTAGTAAGTAGCCTAACTCCGTTGCTGGGGAGTGTGTAGTCGCGATCGTTAGCAGCATTCACTTATAAAAATAGAAATAATTATTGAATACTGTTTCAGGGTAAGCGATTACGGAAAAAAATACTGGTTTGTACCGGAATGTAAAGTTGACTATTTTTGCTATAACTATACTGAAATACCTTTCTTCTTTGTGCCTTCGTGCTTTGTGTTTTAAAAATTATTTTTTTACCACAAAGACACTAAGCTTAAATTTACATAAATTTTTGAGAGCTTACATCATGAAATATTCGCTCTTATTGTTAGTTATCATCAGTGCGATCGCTGGAACCAAGAATGCCGATGCTCAACAAGTAAATCTATTCCCCACAAGAACACAACCCAATCAACCTGCTGTGATAGTGCCTGCTACTGATGAAACCAATCAAGCTGCTAATCTACTAACAGAAGGAGCCACAATTGATAACAAATGGAAAAATGTTATTATCCAACCAAATAATCATCTCATCCCGAATAACAACAAAATTACAGTAGTGCAACAGCAGGGATGTAAACAAATGAATCCCTTAGATTTCTTAGAAAATCCAGCGGCTGCGTTTGAAAAATGTCAGGAGTTAAATAATAATCAAACTCCACCTCCTAGAAGCAGCGAACCAATTGAATATTTAAAAGTGCCTAAACTTGATTCTGGTATTAGCGTGACTGTGACACAATTTTGATATCAGTTGTTTTTGTTAATTCTGAATTAGGAGTCCCATACAAATTGGTCAAAGTCGTCACTATCAACATTTTATTTGAAATGGACTTATGGGAGAGGCGCAGCCAACTATTAGTAGAAGGACTGAAAGCACTTCGGGCAGATCTAATTGGATTGCAAGAAGTTAATATTCAAGAAAATACAGGTTTTTGGCTAGCAGAACAGCTAGAAATGCCTTATGTTTATTTAGTGCCTTATCAAGAGCGAGCTTATCAAATTGGGCCTGAGTATGGAATTGCAATTCTTAGCCGCTATCCATTCATTCAACAGGCGCAACTTGATTTGCAAAGTCAAGGAAGGTTTGCTCAATATGTACGGGTAGAAATAGGCGATCGCCCATTAATATTTTGTAATGGGCATTATTATTGGCAACCCGGATCTACTCCCGCGCGGATGCAGCAACTACAGCTATTAGTCAACTGGCTGAGTCAGTTACCGCCACACATACCTGTAGTCGCCGTGGGAGATTTTAATGCTACACCTGAAACCCCAGAAATTGCATTTATGCAGGAGCAATTTACCTCAGCCTATGCTGCCTATCATGGGTATGAACCAGAGTATACTTGCCCTACACCCTTACAGAAGCCCAACCGCAGTTGGTGGCGTAAATTTGGATTGTCTTTAATCAACTTATATACCAACCGCACATTAAAACCTTGGCGTGGCACTCTGGATTATATATTTATCAACAATCAGTTGAGCTTGCGTAACTGTCAACTGATCCTGACTGAAGCTGCACCAGAGAATCCTCATATTTATCCATCAGACCACTTTGGCATTGCAGCCGATGTGGAATGGAATAGTTGATCGGCTTTGTTATTTGGCTGGGAATAATGCTGTGGGCGGGATGAGAATTTTTCTGACTTTGAAAACAGCTTACGATCGAGAAGAAAATATAGCGATCGCCTATGTTAATTTTACTGGTGGAAGATGACCCCGCCCAATTGGAACCATTGCGAGCTGCATTATCCAAAGCCGGACATGTTGTTGACGCCATTGAAGATGGAGATACTGCTCAATGGCTGTTATCTCAAAAAGATTATGACTTGCTCATCTTAGATTGGATGCTTCCTCATGTTAGCGGAGTTCAACTTTGCCAGGAATATCGACAAGCGGGGAAAACTTCTCCGGTGTTGATGCTTACCGCCAAAGACACCACCCCAGATAAAGTCACAGGTTTAGATGCGGGTGCAGATGATTATTTAGTCAAACCAATAGATGTGATGGAATTGCTAGCAAGAGTAAGAGCCTTAGCCAGGCGTTCTCCATTTTGGCAGGGAGACACTCTCAGTTTAGAAGATTTACATCTCAACTTAAACAACTTGACAATTGAACGCGATCGCGTGACAGTTCAATTATCTGGGCGCGAATTTCAGCTAATGGAATACTTGATGCGTCATCCACGGCAAGTTTTATCTCATAATCAAATAGAACAAGCTCTTTGGGGATGGGGCGCAGAACCAGAAAGTAATGCGGTGACAACATTGGTACGGCGACTGCGACAACGCTTGCAAACCGTAGGAGCCAAAGATTGGCTAGAAAATGTTTATGGGATGGGCTATCGTTTCGACGTTCCCACAAAAAGCGAGTTGTAGTGAGACAAAAATCTCTGATATTCATTTGCTACACACAGTAATAATTGCTATTAACAAATGAAAATTGTTCCAGTCGATCGAGATAACTTCGATACATGGCTAAATCTGGCCTTGCAACTATGGCCAGACGGATCGCCAGAAGAAATGCGTGCAAGTCTGAGCAATATTTTTCAATCTCCGCGTGAGGCAGGATTTTTGATTAAAGATGACGATGAAACAGCAATTGGCTTTATCAATCTCTCTCTGAGATACGATTATGTGCCTGGTGCTACTCAAAGTCCTGTGGCATATGTAGAAGGAATTTATGTTAAAAGTGAATATCGCAACCAAGGCGTGGGCAGATACTTAATCGAATATGCCCAACAGTGGGCGCGGGAACATGGATGTGTAGAAATCGCCTCAGATGTTTTATTAGAAAATACAGTAAGTTATCAATTTCATCGTCAGGTCGGTTTTCAAGAGGTAGAAAGAATTGTGACATTTATTAAACAAGTTCCCCCTACTGAAGAGCGATCGCAAACATAAATTAAATGAAGTTTTTTGACTAAATATTTTGGTATAAACAGGAAGGATATGATGTGAATTCGGGCATAGGTACATCATCAAGTACTGCTTCTCCGATACTATTTACATCATTAAGTAATTGTCTAATACTGTACGCATGTCGCAACCCCTTTCTCCTCCCGCACGTAAACCTGCCAATCCTCACTTTTCCTCTGGCCCTTGTGCAAAGCGTCCTGGTTGGTCTGTTTCTAACCTAGAAAACGCCTGTGTTGGTCGTTCCCATCGTTCTAAAGATGGCAAAGCGAAATTAGCCGATGTAATTGAGCGTTCTAAGAAAATTCTGGGAATTCCTGCTGATTACCGCTTGGGTATCGTTCCAGCGTCTGATACTGGTGCAGTAGAAATGGCTTTGTGGTCGCTATTAGGACACAAACCCCTTGATATCCTGGCATGGGAAAGTTTTGGTCAGGAATGGGTCAAAGATGTCACAGACGAGTTAAAGTTAGCTGATGTTCGCCTGCTGAAAGCACCCTATGGTAGTTTGCCAGATTTAGAATCTGTTGATTTTAGCCATGATGTCGTTTTTTTGTGGAATGGTACAACTTCAGGTGTGAGAGTTCCCAATGGCGATTGGATTAAAGATGACCGCCAAGGGTTGACCATTTGCGATGCTACATCCGCAGTGTTTGCGATGGACATACCTTGGGAAAAGATAGACGTGCTGACTTACTCTTGGCAAAAGGTATTGGGTGGCGAAGCACAGCATGGAGTGCTTGTACTTTCACCCCGTGCTGTCGAACGCCTGGAAAGTTATAAACCAGCTTGGCCTTTACCGAAACTCTTTCGCTTGACACAAAAAGGTAAGCTGATTGAAGGTATTTTCAAAGGAGATACCATCAACACGCCATCAATGTTGTGTGTAGAAGATGCCCTAGATAGCTTAACTTGGGCAGAAAGCATTGGCGGACTTCCTGGTTTAATTAGTCGCAGTGAAGCCAACTTAAATGCGATCGCAAAATGGGTTGAGCAAAGCGATTGGGCTGATTTTCTGGCAGAAAAATCCGAAACTCGCTCTTGTACTTCCATCTGCTTGAAAATTATTGATTCTTGGTTTACTAGCCAAACTCCAGAAGAACAGGCAAAATGTGCTACCCAATTAGCCAAACTACTGGAGAAGGAGAAAGTAGCTTACGATATTGCACCTTATCGCGCTGCACCACCAGGATTAAGAATTTGGGGAGGCGCAACAGTTGAAACCGCAGATATTGAAGCGCTGCTGCCTTGGTTAGACTGGGCTTACAATACTATCAAAGCTGAGTCAATTGCTGTGGTTTAACTTGAGCGTAAAATGATGAGGCGCAAGGCTTTGCGCCTCTACAGCCTGAAACAGGAATTTAATATTTACCAACAAGCTTTGGCTGTAGAACCTTGGAGAATATCAGGGTTATTTGAGCTTTTCCGTTTTAGTTGACGAGAAGCAATTAGAGCAAGCGTCAGAAAATTAGTGTTTTTAATAATAGTAGATAAATTAATTTTCCTCTGCTCTATTAATGCTCGGATAAAATCTAGTGATTTTGTGATGGTGAACCACGGAAATCCATCATCTACTATTGGTCTAATATTGTGTTTGCCGTAACATAACTCTAAACCTTTACAGCCAGACATCCATCTATAAATTTGCTCCATCCAAGCACTTTTGATGGAACTATTCATAGTTATCTCACCTATCTTTGGAGATCTATTTGTAGAGTTAACTTTCAAGCATATATCAGAACCAAAACCAGCATGATAAGTTAAAATGCTGAGATGTACATCTTCAACTCGTATTCCTGGATATCTTTCACTAATTATCGCTAACAAGCTAATCATGGCATCTGTTCTCGCAACAATACCACCTCCAGGGTGCCACTTGTAACCAGAAAATTTCCCATGTACGACATTTAAAAATAACTGGATCGGAGGTACTTCTTGACTGAAGTCGGGTAAGAGAATCTCTTTATTATCCAGCATAGCTTGTTGATAAACCACAAATTTATTGCGGGTGCTTAAAATATCAATTTGTGGGCTTTTTTGTAACTCATTAACTATTAACTTCAAGCCATTAGTCTCTAACTTCGACTCAATTGCTTGATATTTGGGTTCGACTAAAAACTGAGTTTCAGCATCGAAAGTTACTAAAAACTCAGGAGGTATCCATCCTTTTTCTATACTCTTTAACAGTAAAGAGCCATAAATATCGCCTAAAACTCTAATCTTTCCCGATGAATGCAAACTAACTTTTTGGTGAACAATAAAGATTCTATGCTGAGAAGATTCAGGAGGAATATTAGATAAGCAATAAGGTTCTCCCGTGCATTGTACATTGTCAAATATCCGGGCTGCAATATTATTTTCTGGCTTGGCTTCGGTATATAAGTGAGTAATTTGGACGTTTGGTAATAAATTGAAGTGTTCGATTACTGTTGGACATTCAAAACCGTGATTAAGTCCAATAATGATATCCGCTTGCATTCCCATCTCAGTAATTTGTTGAATGATTTGGGGAATGGTATAAGGTAAAAAGCTGTCGGCTTGATTAGCAGCAGCTACTACTCCTAAGATTCTGGTTTTATCAAAAGTATTTTTAGTTTTAGATACGATCCATTCTCGACAAGTTTTGACAGCTTGAAGATCTGAATTTAGTACGCTATTTTGTGTACGCTTTACTAAAACATTTTGCTTTTTGAAGTGGAGAGTTTGAAACGCAGGGATTCTCAGAAATGTATCGAGAGACATATCTTGAAGAACTTCTATGAAGATGTTGAGGCTTAATTCTTTCTAGCTGTTTTTTCAATCTGGAACAGTAGTTGTCCTCACATTTTTTGCATAGATAAGTTTGCAATGTCCCCAGGTTGCTGTCACCACCTTCCACTTGCAGGTCTAATAGTAATAAAACTATAGTTAAAGTAAGTGCGATCGCTTAAATTTGGGAATTGTAAATTTTCATGTGTCCACGCGGAGTTACTACCAGTCGTTCAACTCAAGCTAAACAAACAA
Organism: Calothrix sp. NIES-2098; assembly: GCF_963875125.1. Classification (NCBI taxonomy): domain Bacteria; kingdom Bacillati; phylum Cyanobacteriota; class Cyanophyceae; order Nostocales; family Calotrichaceae; genus Calothrix; species Calothrix sp. NIES-2098. The sequence goes on along the minus strand of NZ_CAWNKJ010000001.1, from coordinate 3,012,694 downwards.
TTGCCCCGAAATTGTGGTTGTTACTGGTGGGTGTCAATCAATATCAGGACGAGCAACTTCCTTCGCTACGTTATTCAGCAGTTGACTGTCAGGTATTAGCTGAAGCTTTAGCAGGCGCGACTAAGGAACAGTTTCCGCAAAGACAGGTAACAATTTATCACGATTTTGCTAATAATTTGCCACTATTAGCAACTGTGCGCGAAAGTTTACAGCAAATTGCTGTTGATGCCCAACCAATTGATACGGTTCTCTTTTATTTTTCTGGTCACGGAATGTTACAGCCAAATACTCAAGAAGCATTTTTGTGTTTGGCAGATACGCACAAAGATAATTTAGAACAGACTGGTTTACCTGTTAAAGAACTGTTGGCGCAGTTAAGTAAAAGTGGGGCACAAAATCAGTTAGTTTGGTTGGATGCTTGCCATAGTGGAGGAATGACTTTAAGGGGAGCAGTGACAGAACCGCTGCTGAATCCTACTCCGCAATTAGTAGATGCTTTACAGCGTAATGCTACAAAAGGTAAAGGTTTTTATGCCTTACTTTCCTGCGATATTAATCAGCAATCATGGGAGTTCCCCGAACTGGGGCATGGGGTATTTACTTATTATTTAATGCGGGGGTTAAATGGTGATGCTGCTGATGCCCAAGGTATAATCTTTGCTGATGGGCTTTATCGCTATGTTTATCACCAAACGCTGCAATATATTGATAAAACTAATCAACAATTACGCTTAATTAATCAACAAAAACGCGGCAAGGGAGATACTCAACTTTTTAGCGAATATCCCCTACAAACGCCTAAGCGCATTGTCGAAGGAATTGGGGAATTAATATTAGGTTCAATTCCGGCGATCGCAGAATCAAACCCTCCGAGAATAGCGCTAGTAATTGAGGGCTTTAGTGGCTATCAAACAATGCTAGATCTTAGTAAGATATTGGTTGATAGTGGTGATTTTGAGTTAGAATATGTGACCCGTTCGGTAGAAACAACCGCTAAGGATATTCGCACTGCAATTCAACAACGCCTTGCCAGAAATGAAGAAGCTGCAACCGTATTGTTATATCTACGTGGAATTTTAGAAGAAACCCCAGCCGGAGAAGCAGCATTATTAATAGCCGAAGATATTTGGCTAAGTCGTTCTTGGTTAAGGCAACAATTACGCCGTTCGCAAATAGCCCAGCAAATCATTATTTTAGATTTTTCTGTTGTGGCGACTGCTGTTTCTTCCATTCAGGAATGGGTAGAAGATTTGCAAGTAGAATCAGAAAAAGGGCAATGTATTATCGCGGCTACTTCCCCAAAAGATAATCCAGAACTCTTTGCACAAACCCTCATCGATACTTTAAAAGCTGCTAAGAAATCAGCGGGTTTATCTGTAGCAGGTTGGATTACGCAATTACAAGTTCAACTAGCAACTCAAACCCAAATTACCCCGTTTCTACCATTACATTTTTGGCTATCAGGAACTCAAGGTGTAATTGAAATTATTCCGGCTACAACTGGCGCACGCAGTCATAAAAAAGCAGCCTTAGATTTCAAAATTTGTCCCTACCGAGGATTAAGGGCTTTTGCTGAAGAAGACGCGCAATATTTTTTTGGGAGGGAATCTTTAACCCAGCATTTAATTAGTCAAATAGCACATAAATCTTTTTTAGCTGTAGTGGGTGCTTCTGGTAGTGGTAAATCTTCTGTTGTCCAAGCAGGATTAATGGCTCAATTGCGTCTTGGTAAACAATTACCTGGAAGCGATTCTTGGTTAATTAAATGTTTACGTCCCGGTGCGCGTCCCTTGGAAGAGTTGGCGAGGCGGTTGGGGGAGGGGGGAAGAAGCAGGGGGGCGGGGAGCAGGGAGCAGGGGGGAATTGAAGATTCTCCGTCTCCTGAACTTGTACTTGAGGGGATGCTGTACCAGGGTGTGGAAGGCTTTGTTTACTGGTTGCGTAGCCGACCTGAAGCTATGGTGATTTTGGTCGTAGACCAGTTTGAGGAATTGTTCACGCTTGCGCCTAGTGAAGATAGACAGCGATTTTTAGATTTGGTGTTGGGAGCTATAGAGTATGCTTCGGATAAGTTTAAATTAGTCGTTACTTTGCGGGCAGATTTTATTGCTGCTTGCTTGGAAGTACCTGCACTCGCGAATTTATTGCAAGAATCTAGCGTGTTGGTTCCGCCTAATTTGAGCGATCGCGATTATCGTCGTGTCATTATTAATCCAGCGGAACAAGTAAGTTTGAAAGTAGAACCAGAATTAGTAGAAGTTCTGGTACAAGAGTTAAACCACTCGGCGGGAGATTTACCGCTGTTAGAATTTGTACTTGAGCAGTTATGGGAATACCGCCAAGAAGGGGAACTGACTCTAGCCGCTTATCAGCAACAAGTGGGTGGGATTAAAGGAGCATTGGAACGTAAAGCCCAGGCGGTTTATGAAGGTTTAGATACCCAAGCTCAAGATTGTGCTAGGTGGATTTTTCTCTCTCTCACTCAATTAGGCGATGGTACAGAAGATACCAGGCGCAGGGTGTTGAAATCAGAGTTAGTGGTGCAAAAATATCCAGCGGCGTTGGTGGAAAGAACGCTGCAAGTATTAACGGCTGCAAAGTTAGTCGTGGTGAATTTGGAGGAGGAGGGGAGTAGGGGACAGGACAAGGGAGACAAGGGGGACAAGGGGGATTCTGTAATGGTTTCTCTTCCTGCGTCGGCGGTAACTATTGAAGTTGTGCATGAAATATTGATTCGCCATTGGTCAACTTTGCGCTGGTGGTTGGAGGAGAATCGTAGTAGGTTGCGATCGCAACGTCAAATTGAACAAGCGGCAGCTTTATGGAAATATAATCATGAGCAAGCTGATTTTTTGTTGCAAGGTATCCGTTTGGCAGAAGCGGAAGAAATTTATGTCAAATATACCGATGAATTATCTCAAGATGTCCAACGTTTCATTGCTGCTTGTTTAGCAGAAAGACAACGACAACAATTTGAACAGAAAAAGCGACTTAGACAAGCTCAAAAAGCTATTGTAGTTATTAGTGTTTTGGGTATTGCTGCAAGTGGTTTTGGTGGATTAGCTTATGTCCAAAAACAAGCGGCGCAGTTACGCGAAATTTCTGCTTTAAACGCCTCATCGGAAGCATTATTATTATCAAATCAGCAACTAGAAGCTTTAATTGCGAGTGTAAAAGCTGGGCGAGAAGTAAAGCAGGTATTTGCACCAAATAAAGATATTCAATTAGCAACTGTAGCAACTCTTCAGCAAGCTGTTGACCAAACTCAAGAAGTCAACCGTTTACAAGGTCATAGTCAACAAGTTGATGCTGTGAGTTTTAGCCCAGATGGGAAAATTATCGTCTCGGCTAGCGATGACGGTACAATTAAACTTTGGCATACAGATGGTAAATTAATCAATACGATTATTGATAATCAAAGTAGGTTTATAGATATTGATTTCAGTCACAATGGGAAATTTATTGCTGCAAGTATAGATAAAATTATCAAACTATATACTATAGATGGCAAGTTAATCAAAATTTTTGCTGGGCATAATGATATTGTAAATAGTGTTGATTTTAGTCCTGATGATAAGACGCTTGTTTCTGCTAGCCGAGATAAAACCATCATACTATGGCGTAGTGATGGCAGTTTAATTAAAAGCTGGAATGCTCATAATGGTTGGGTAAATACTGTTAGCTTTAGCCCAGATGGTCAAATTATCGCTTCTGGTGGTGAAGATAATTTAGTCAAGCTGTGGCAAGCAAATGGGAAGTTATTGCAAACAATGTCAGGGCATAAAGAACGAGTAACTTGTGTTAAATTTAGCCCAGATGGTAAATTTATAGCTACTGCTAGTGGCGATAAAACTATTAAACTTTGGAATATTCAAGGCAAACTTTTACAAACTATTGAAGGTAATACAAATCAAATTAACAGTATCAGCTTTAGTCCAGATGGTAAATTACTCGCTGCTGGTGATGCTGATGCGATATTGAAAATATGGAGTGTTCAAGATAAATCAACTATAGAAATCCAGCAGATTTTCAGAGGGCATGGGGCACAAATTAATGATATAAGCTTTAGCCCTGATCGTAAAATTATTGCCTCTGCTAGTGCTGATAAAACCGTTAGAATTTGGCGAGTAAATAATAATACAAAAACTCAGAATAAAGGTAATTTTTATAGTGTCAGTGTTAGCCATGATAACAAAACATTCGCTGCGGCTGGTTGGGATGGCATAATAAAAATCTGGGGTAACAATGGAGAATTTATAAAATCACTTTCAGGAAATAAACAGATAATTTATGCGGTAGATTTTAGCCTCAATAGCCAAATTATTGCTGCTGCAAGTGATAATAAAACAATTAAATTATGGAATATAGCAAATACTTCTTTACTTCAGACACTAACAGGACATACAGCGCGAGTAACTAGCATTAGTTTTAGTCCAGATGGAAAGATGCTAGCTTCTGGTAGTGCCGATAAAACTATAAAATTATGGCAACTTCCAGATGCTAAATTACTCCAAACTTTTAAAGGACATACAGATGCAATAACCAGCATTAGTTTTAGTGCTGATGGTAAAATAATAGCTTCTGGTAGTTACGATAAGACAGTCAAACTTTGGAAACTTGATGGCAGTCTTGTTAGAACTTTACAAGGAAATGGGCTTGCGATCGCATCTGTAAAATTTAGTCCAGATAACACAATCCTCGCTGCTGCTAGTTTGGACAACAATATCAAACTTTGGAATGTCGCTGATGGGACTTTAATTACTACCCTCGCCGGACATACTGCTGGTGTTACTAGTTTGAGTTTTCTGCCAAATAGCCAAATACTAGCTTCTGGTAGCGCTGACGGTACAATAAAGCTGTGGAATATCAGCGATCGCACTTTACTCAAAACCCTATTAGGTCATCCTGGTAAAATCAATAGCATCAGTTTCACTCCTGATGGTAAGGCGCTAATTACTGCAAGTGAAGACGCTGGTATCAAAGTATGGGATTTAGATTTAAATAATCTTAGGCAGCGCGGATGCTTACAAATCAAAGATTACCTGCAAAATAACCCCAATGTCAGCGAGAGCGATCGCCATATCTGCAAAGATTAATTTATGCCGTTACACCAATGTTTTGGGAATTACGCAACGTTTCTAACTGTTTCAACTGCTGTGACTGTTGTTCTAGGCGAATTGATAAGCGATCGCACACTAGTTCGCAGATCTCAAAAATTAACGGATCGGCGATTTCATAAAACACACTCACCCCTTGCGGTTGACGCTTAATCATCCCAGCTTTGGTGAGAATTTGCAGATGTTTGGATACATTGGCTTGTCCCAATCCAGTGATGGCGATAATTTCGCTAACATTTTTGCTACCTGACCTCAGAGAACATAAAACTTGAAGTCTGCTAATTTCAGATAGTACTTTAAAATAATCAGCAATTTGCCCTAAAGCAGCAGGTGAAGTTTCTAACATAAAGATTCGCACGCTTATACATATATTTATTATATTATTATATGGTAGTATAATCTCTAGCAATAGTAAGCGATCGCATTTCCTGAAGAACGCCAATTTTCTATCTACAAACCTGCTACTCTCTGAAATTGTTCCAAGATTACTCTTTGGTTCTGGGGGAAAGAGACATAATCAAAGCAAGCAGGACACGGAGACAAAAAAGTGCAAATTACTAAGCGCAATGTCGAATTAAGAGTAAATGACAGTTTAATGCGTGTCTATGTAGCGGCTCCTAAAGCAGAAGGAGTTTATCCAGGTATTGTATTTTACAGTGATATTTATCAGTTAGGCGGGCCGATCGTTCGTTTAGCTAACTACCTAGCAGGATTTGGTTATGTAGTCGCCGCACCAGAAATTTTCCATCGCCTTGAACCAATTGGTACAGTTATTGAACCCGACGATCTCGGTCGGATGCGAGGGAATGATGATGCACGCCGAACTGCGATCGCAGATTATGATGCAGATTGTCGTGCAGTAATTGAATTTCTCAAAACAGAAAGTGCAGTTTCTCCAGATAAAATAGGTGCTCTCGGCTTTTGTATTGGCGGACATTTAGCTTTCCGCGCAGCCTTTCAACCCGAAATTAAGGCTTCCGTCTGCTGCTACCCGACAGGTATTCCCAGCGGTAAGCTAGGTCAGGGAATAGCTGATACAATCCATCGGGTGAGTGAAATCAAAAGCGAGATGCTATTGGTATTCGGTACTCTCGACCCTCACATCCCAGAACCAGACCGCCAAACCATAATTCAATCTCTAGAGAATGCGAATGTACCTCACAAAGTTTTTCTCTATGAAGCAGAACATACATTTATGCGCGATGACGGTTATCGCTACGATTCCGCTGCTGCTACCTCTGCTTGGTCGGAAATAGTAACTTTTTTAGAACGGATATTTGCAAACTGAAGAGAAGTTAGGATGGCGATCGCGCTCTTATACTGAAAATTCCTCAATGCGATCGCTGTACAGATGTGGCTGGATGGATGATACAGTGTAGAGCGAACTGGCAATCAAACCTTGAGGAGTAAATTTATCGTGTCCGGTCGGCTAAGAACATTTGTTACGAAAATCTTGCTAAATCTCAGTTTGGCAATCTTCTTAACTCTTACTAGTAGTTTAATATTTCCTACTAGTTGGGCTTTTGCTGCTAGCTTGGGATTAAATAATGGTCATCTGAGTTCTTGTCCGACTTCAGATAACTGCGTTGTCAGCCAAGACGCCGATGCTAAACACGCGATCGCTCCGATTCCTTATCATGTAGACCGCAATGTAGCGAAAGAAACCTTACTCAAAGTTCTCACCGTTGTTCCCCGAACAGAAGTTCTAGAACAGACAAACGATTACATCCATGCTATTTCTAAAAGCCGCATCTTCAAATTTGTTGACGATGTGGAGTTTTATTTTCCTCCTAATGAGTCAGTCATTCATCTGCGTTCCGCATCTCGTGTAGGAGAGTCGGATCTCGGCGTTAACCGCAGGCGTTTAGAGCAAATTCGTCTTGCTCTGCGAGATTTAAATATTTGATTTAATCTCACCTGAATTGCTGTAATCGCTATTAGTTTTACACAGAGAACTTATACAAAATATTTCCCTCTTCATTGACTTCAAAAGAAGCATTGAGTTCTTTAGATTTCTCATCTAAATATTGTTTAGCGTCCTGGATTGATATTTCAGCATATCTCGCCATTTGAAAAACTGTTATACTTCCAGCATTATTATCAACTAATTCTAAGAACACTAAGTTTAGACGCTTTTGTTCTGATGCCACAAGTAATGCTTGTTCTTTGCGATTTTGCTGTCTTAATGACCAAATCATCCAGCCGCCTAAGGCTGTTGACGGAAGAGTCAGAATAGTTAAAGCAGCTATAGCATCGTGTTTGCCTTTAGGGGATGTTTTGGGATTGAGAATATCTACCATCATCCCAACAGAAAATGGAACACCAAATAATAGGAAACATATTGCAAAAAATCTTTTAACTGCTTTCATAAAACCTTTTTATTTAGTATTAAATATTAATTTAATCAATTATTTAGAGTTATTTGAATCTGTCATCCTTTCCAGTAATCTATTATCAATAGTAAGAATTGCAAGCTTACATAGATAAACAAAAACATCATAGTCCATTATACAACGTATAATAAAATACTGATTGTTAAGTAAATAGACCACATTGTCGGAAACAATGTTCCCTTGTGAAAACTGCTGTCTTGAAGCGATCGCTCGACACTTATCAAGGGCGAGGTTTCCCCACCCTTGTAAATGGCAAAGCGACTATACTAACCTCTAAAATAATGCTGTGCGATTTTGGCAGGTGGATGTTTTGATGTCTGAGGCGATTGTGAATGATGGCGATTCTGCACCAGTACCAACGCTGCAACTGCTAGGAGAAAATAACCAAAGGTCTTTTGAAGTTTTTGTGCTGGTACAAACTGAGCCAAGTATGCACCGGGAATTGTGCCTAAACTTGCAGCCACAATAAAGGACAACATGAGATTCCAATTGAGAGAAACATGTCCCAGGTAGCCCAAAAAGCCTGTAACTGAATTGAAGATAATAATCAGCAGTGATGTACCGATCGCCTTTTTCATGGGTAGATTTCCTAACAGTACCAAGGCTGGGACAATAGCAAATCCACCACCCACACCCACCAACCCAGTTAGTATCCCCACCCCTAAGCCTTCAGTCATTAACCACAACCAGCAATACTTACAAACAGGTTGGGGATAAAATCCTAGCTGTCGATCTGCGGCGACAGGCTGAGAACTACGGCGAATCATAAACACTGCTGCTAGCAACATCATGATTGCAAACAGCATCATTTGGAAGGTTTCGGTGACTACTGGGAGTGTGGCAATTTTTGCTCCGATAAATGCACCCAACATCGTTGCAGAACCGAAGATAATTGCAGTCTTGAGGCTGACATTCTTGGCTCGCCAGTGGGGAATCACTCCCAACAAACTAACTGTACCGACAATTACCAGCGTCATGGCGATCGCAGATTTGGGAGGTACACCCATGACATAAACTAAAATTGGCAGCGCCAGCACCGAACCACCACCACCAATTAAGCCCAAGCTCACACCAATACACAGAGCCAGTAAATGCCCAATAATCCACAGCGTCATACGCTACTCCGCTGGTTATAGGGTAGTTTCGCCAGCATCATCCCCAATATACAAGTGTCTGTTATACCCGAATAGATTAACCCTGCTCCCATGAAGCCACTAAGAAGTAAAAACCAGGGAGAAACAAAAGCTCCTAGTACAGTACCTATGAAGACAGAGGAACCTGTAACAATCTGAACTTGCCGTAGTAGGCTAATTGGAGCATTTTGGTTGATTGTGGTAGGATAACCTGCCTCTTTCCAAGTACTAATACCACCATGCAAATGAGTCACTTTTGTAAATCCAGCATCAAATAGCTTTTGGGCAGCCATTGTCGAGCGATTTCCAGAGCGACAGTAGAGAACGATGTTACCCTCTTGAGGAATCTTGCGAGGATCAAAATTGGATAAGGAAACTAGGGTTGCGCCTGGGATATGTTCGCCCGCAAATTCCGCTGGTTCGCGAACATCAATCGGTGTCACAGCTTTTTGGTCAAGCAGCTGTTTGAGAGTTTGGGCATTAATAGTTTGTAATCTGTTCGCACGAGAAGTAGTCATCAAATTTATCCTTTAGTTCTCTATAAGCAATACTTCGGACAAAATTAGGCAGCAATAACGCCGTAAGATCGTAGGCTTTGGTAGTTAGGATGAGATTTAATTACAGTCGCACAAAGGCCTAACTTTGAAATAAACGTGTCGAGCAAATGGTCATTAAAAGAGCGTCGTTTGACACTGGCCATTGAAAAGACAAAGGGTTGTTGACCCGACTGCTGTCGATAAGCATCGAGCTTGGCAAGATTTAAGGCAGTGAAACTGACATTGAAATGAAAATCAAGTTTTTTAACATCACGGGCTTGACAATCACTCAGTCCGGTAAACTGTTTAGCATCACGGAAGATGAATTCGATTTGAAAGCGCAGTTTGTAGAAACGATAAATTTCGTCTGGCGATTGGCTGATATCTGTCGAGAATAAGACAGCATAACTCGGTTTGTGAGGCTGACGGCGGTCAAGTAAATAAGCCAGGCGTATCTTGCGTTTGAGTGAAACGTGCCATACAACAGATGTGTAGAGTTCAAGCCCTGATTGCAGTTCGCGTACCCAACTCAAGCGAGTAGGGTCGGCTAGATCAACTTTGCCATCATATTTACGTTTAGCTCCCCGTGCTTTTTGTTCACCTTCAAACACATATCGTAGATTCGCATCTCGGCGCAGTTTACTAATCACATCGAGCTTGAGCGCCCTCACCCCTGTGACAAATGCTTCCTTGGCATATGCTCCATCCACAGCAAGATAGCGAACTTGGGGAGGTAATTGAGGTTGAGTAATTTCCAGGTGGTGAAGATAGTAGTCCATCCGTGTCAGTTCTGGACAGAAGCCTTGGTCAAATGTTTGTTCAGCAAGCAGACCAAAGCCCACTTCAGTTTCTACATTTATCACCGCCACCAAGGACACTTCCAATCCTTTCTCGACTCGATTGTGACTACCATTGTAAAATTGGTCAAGTCCAAAGGTCTTTTTCCCACTTTTGGCAATGAATGAGCAATCCATCACGGCGATCATCTGGTGCTGTAAAGAGTTTGCTGCTTTGATAATTTCTGCGTTGAACTGGGCGAAGTCAAACTGTCTGTGAAACTGTCGTCGATAGGTTTTCTCGCTCAAACTGCTGTAGCGACTCAAGTTGGTAAAATTTACCTTGCCACATGTAATTAATATCGTTGCAAACAGCGTTGTCATCACCTTTACTCCCGGTTTGCCCAAAACGCCCATTTTTTCCACCAGGCTTTGTATAATTTCCATACAGCTATCGTTCCTGTGCTTGTTTCTTCTAATCAGCACCCTAATGGATCGATAGCTTTCTTGTCGATTGGCTCAACTCAAAACTGTCCGGAGTATTGTATAAGTAGACAGGTGTGAATATTTATCGTTGAGGTAAGGCAAAGGGCAGAAGACTTATAAATTTGAATTAAGCTGCGACGCTACCGCAGCGCTGGTTGGCTGGTACTGCTTCCATAATCTTTTTGGGGTCGGGTAGGTTAAGATTTGCCATCAATTGCACAAATTCATTGCGATCGCGTCCGGCTAATCGAGGGTTCCACAGCTTCTCTTCACCAATAGTAGAAACAGTATGTCCGCGATAATCGTGACCGGGATAAACTAAGGTTTCATCAGGTAGCGCGAACAATCTTTGCGTTATTGAGTCATACATCGCTTCTGCATTCCCGCTTTGGAAGTCAGTTCTTCCACAACCACGAATTAGCAACGCATCTCCAGTTAACAGGTGAGTGCTATTAACTAGATATGCCATGTGGCTGTCGGTATGACCGGGAGTGGCGATCGCTTCTATTCTCACACTCCCTACCTCTAATACTTCTTTATCTTTAATCAAGCGGTCTGCACAAGCAACTTGGGCATTCTCTGGTACGATTCCCTGACAACCTGTTAACTCACGTAGTTTTGCTGTACCTGTAATATGGTCGGCGTGGATATGGGTTTCTAGACAGAATTTTAGAGTTAGTCCTAGTTCGTTGAGCAATCGGCGATCGCGTTCCACCTGCTCTAACACCGGATCGACTAAAACAGCAAATTTAGTTGCAGGATCTGCAATTAGATAAGTATATGTACTAGTTTCTGGATCGAATAGTTGTCTAAATAACATCATGGCTGACTCCAATAATCTCTCTTGCCAATATTTTACTTGTTAATACTACTATATAACTAAATAGTAGTATTGATGAATATTGTTTGCAAAAAGATAATTAAAATTCCTAGCTGGTAAGACTTTTTACTCTACGGACTGACACGAATGACGACGGCAGTAATACCGCAATCCCCATAAAGATGTAACTAAAATTACAATTTTTAAGACCAAGGGACTTAAAAGAAAACTAATAAATAGACTGACTACGGCAATGGTGGTTGTCAAAACAACTACTATCTCTTCTTGACGAAAGTAAAATCTGAGAAAGATAGCAATGAGTGCCAGGATCAAAGATATATACACGATCATTTGCGATTGGGGATTGAGGATTGGGCATAGGCTATGGGGCATTTCCCCGCACTCCCAAAAAATGCATTAGTGGAAAGTAAAGATTTTTATAATTCTGCTTTACCAACTCACTATATTACTATATAGTTATATCATAAGATGGTGGTTATGAGGTAAAACTGCTGTGGGATGTCAGTCGCAGACCGCAAAATAGGCGGTATCAGTAGGTGAACCTTGTAACTAGTAGGAGTGAGCTGCTTGACTCTGGCTGCATTAAATAGTTACCGGGGGGAATTTTATGGCTCGGATTGTGGTGATTGGTGCTGGAATTGGAGGATTACCTATTACCTACGAACTGCGACGACTACTGCCAAAAGAGCATCAAATTACACTAATTTCCAATACTCCTAAGTTTACTTTTATTCCTTCCCTACCTTGGGTAGGGTTGAATCTTAAAGAACTTGAGAGTATTCAATTAGATGTAGAAAATCTGCTAGTAAATCGAGGAATAGATTGGATATTAGGAGGAGTTAGCCAAATTCAGCCAGAGTTACAGCAAATCGTTGTAGACGATACTGTAATTTCTTATGATTATGTAGTGATTGCCACAGGTGCAGAGTTAGCACTAGACGCAATACCAGGATTAGATCGGGGATATGTGCAATCGGTGTGTAATCCAGCTCATGCACTCAAAGCCGCCCAGTGCTGGAAACAGTTTCTCAAAAAGCCAGGGCCGATAGTAGTAGGTGCAGTACCCGGTGCTAGTTGTTTTGGCCCAGCTTATGAGTTTGCATTACTTACAGATTGGTTATTGCGACGATATGGTTTGCGCAGTTGGGCCCCTATTACTTTCGTCACACCAGAACCCTATATTGGACATTTGGGAATTGGTGGGATGGCAAATTCTGCGGAGTTAGTCACAAAATTACTCAAACAAAAAGAAATTACAGTACTTGAAAACACCGCTATTAGCCATGTTGGGCCAGACACAATTTATTTAGCAGATGGTCGTTCTCTACCATTTGCTTTTAGTATGTTGCTTCCGCCATTTAGGGGGCCGCGTTTTTTACGGGAAGCACCGTATTTAACTGACCAAAAAGGGTTTATGCCTGTACTGCCAACATACCAACATCCTCAGTTTCCCTCAATATATAGCGTTGGGGTGATTACGCAACTCAAACCACCAGAACAAACTCCCATTCCCATTGGTGTACCCAAGACAGGCCAAATGACCGAAGCAATGGGAGTAGCTGTAGCTCATAACATTGCTGTGCAACTAAAGGTAATTTCTGCACCTTTAGTAACTCCCACCTTAGAAGCACTTTGTTTAGCCGATTTTGGCGACACAGGAATTGCATTTTTAGCAGACCAAGTTTTACCAGATCCAATTACTAAGCAAAGACGCAGAGCCATAGCTAAAGAAGGGCTTTGGGTCAGTTGGGCTAAGACTGCTTTTGAGAAGTTTTTCCTAGCTAAGATGCGTTGGGGTTTAGCAGTGCCTTGGTTTGAGCATTGGGGATTAAATCTGATGAATTTAACCCTTGTAAAACCTGTTGAAGACTCCGAGTTAACAAAAAATCCTCAACCTGTTGAGATGAAATAGCCATTTGTCATTTGTTGAAAATGTAGGGTGTGTTGTCGCGTAGCGCAACGCACCGACAAAAATTGTAGATTTTCACCTTAATTATTCTCTATTAAATCTGGAAATTTTACAAAAATATATTAACCAGAAAGAGGAGAAATAAATATGAAAAGGATAATCCCAACAATTGCAACAATTTCTATTTTGAGTTTACTTTCAGTACCAGTTGTATTAGCTCAATCAGGTACAGGAGGATGCCCTTCTAGGGCTACTTCCTCCCAAGGAATGTATGACCCAAAAACTGTAGAAACTATAACTGGTCAAGTAATTGCTATCGACAACACTGCTTCTCCTAGAGGAATGTCTGGTGGCTTGCATTTAAAAGTCAAAACTCCCACAGAAGAGATTCCAGTACATTTGGGGCCAGTATGGTACATCAACCAACAAAACATCCAAATTAAACTTCAAGACCAAATTGAAGTTAAAGGTTCAAGAATTACCTTTGCTGGACAGCCAACAATCATTGCTGCCCAAATTAAAAAAGACAACCAAATTCTGAAGTTACGTTCTGATGATGGTCTACCAGTTTGGGCTGGATGGAGAAGAAACCAGAGGTAAGCCAATGAACAGTGACGAGCGCAATAGCCAGCTAAAAATTTACTTTCAGTTAGTAGATGTTTTAGCACTAATTACTGGCTGGAGTTTGGCATTTTTGACAGGGTTGTTATTGTGGTTTGCCCCTATAGAAAAAGATGTGGATATAGTCGTTTGGTTTTTCGGTTTATTAAAGCATGAATGGGGCAAACTTCATTTATTTATGGGTGTAATTGCTTTGTGTATCACAACGGTTCATCTTGTAATTTCTCAAAGAGTTTTACAAAGTTTGCATCATCGTCACAATTTATGAGAATAATCTTTATTAAAGATGTATGGAAATTGCACTCAACCCGAATGAATTAGAACTACTAGCACGCCGCTTTAAAGTTCTTGCAGAACCCACAAGATTGCAGATTTTAGGGGCGTTATGTAATCAAGAGCAAACCGTACAGGAAATATGCGATCGCACTGGTCTTAAACAAGGAAACGTCTCTAGACACTTACAACTGATGAAAGATGCAGGAGTGTTAACTTGTCGCCGCGAGGGTTCATGGCGCTACTACCGTGTGATCGATACCGAACTTTTAGCCATGTGCAAACAAGTTTTCCGCAACGTTATGAGGTGATTTGTGATACCTTGCCACATCCGAAGAATTTTCTCTTGGCTATTACTACTTGGCAGCTTAGTTTTACTGATTTGGGGCAATAAGTAACTAGATTTGTCATTTGTCATTTGGTGTTTGTCCCAATTACCCATTACCCAATCCCCAGTCCCCAATCCCTAATCTCTTGGAGTTAAAAACATGACAGAATTATTTTCCTCAGAATGGATGCAAGCTTACGCAGAGAAATGGAATCAAGAACCGGAATTAGCAGATGCGCTCAAACAAATTCATTTCAATTCTGTAATTGGTTATGGCTTTGAAGATGAGTCAGAACCTAGAGGTGTACTCACCATTGTGGATGGAAAAGCTATTGAAGCAAGTGCTTACAATGGGCAAAAACTTAACTGGGATCTGCGTGCTGACAAGGATAATTGGCAACAGTGGGTAGCTAAGGGCTTAAACATGATGGGTTTGAGTATGGCTTATATGTCACGCAAGCTGCAATTCCGTGTGGGAGATTATCTCGCCATGATTAAAGATCCACGCATGGCAGGGCCATTTATTAAGTCTTTCTCGGTTATGGGTAGAGTTTGAGTTATTAACCGCCGATAAACGCAGATAAACGCCGATTTGATGAGATGTATTTTATTCTCTCTGCGTCTGTGCATAAAACAGCTGCAAGAAAATTACTTCCAATCCAAAATCCAAAATCCAAAATTCCAATGAAACGTACTCTCAAAGAAAACGAACAAAATCAAACTCAACCTTTCAGCTTAGGTGCTAGACAACTGCGATCGCGACAAGCACAATTCACAATCATTGATGCGCGCAGTTGGATGGAGTACGTTCTTGGGCATATTCCCGGAGCACGTTACCTCAGTCAAAGCAGTATCCTAAAGGAAATTCCTAAAGACCAACTAATAGTAGTCACTTGCCTGTCAGGACACCGCAGTTTATCAACCGCAAATTGGTTAATAGAGCAAGGCTACAGTAAGGTTTACAACTTACAAGGCGGCATCATGACATGGCAACAGTTAGGCTATCCTCTGCAACGAGGAAACAATCCCTAGCTATTTGATGCTGAATTAATGGGAGAGCAAAATCAATCTTATGTTTAACGATCAATCGTCCGTCAAATTGGAACCAACTCATACAGACATTACCGCAGAACCAGCCCCAGAACTACAACCCAAAAAACCCAAGCGGCTGCCAACGATCGCCTTGATTACTGCGTTAGCTTTGCTCGCCGTAGGCATCGCATTTGGGGGCGTGGCTTGGTTCTGGTTATTTCGTCATGCTTCCGAATCTACGGAAGCGACAACCGCTAATCTCCAACCTCTAGAGGTGGAAACTACAACGGCTGCTCAAGAATCTATAGCTGGTGACAGCAGCCTGACTGGTACTATCGAATCTGTAGAGACTGTCACCACTACCAGCCGGATTCAAGGACAAATTAAAAGTCTTCCAGTAGCAGAAGGCGACAGAGTCAAAGCTGGTCAAGTGCTGGCTATTATCGATGTTAAAGATATCCAAGCCCAAGGGAATCAAGCATTAGCAGCCATCGCCCAAGCACAAGCTGGTGTCACAGTGGCGGCGGCGGCGCAAACGCAAGCAATGGCTAGTAAAACCCAGGCAGAAGCACAGTTAAATCAAGCCGAGGCGGGACAACAACAAGCCGAAGCCCAACTACAAGAAGCAGAAGCACAATTAGCTGATGCCCAATTAAATCAACGCCGTATGGCAATGCTGCAAAAAGATGGTGCAGTTAGTCAGTCACAGTTGGATCAGGCGAATACACAAGTTGCATTAATTCAAGCGCGAATTAAACAAGCCAAGGCGGGTATCGATCAAGCTAAACGGGGAATTGATCGCGCCAAAGCTGGCGTACAACAAGCCAGTTCCCAAGTTCAACAAGCCCAAGGCGGAGTAGAACAAGCACGTTCCCAAGTCCAACAAGCCAAAGCTGGACAACAGCAAACCCTCGCTAATTTAAACTATGGCACTGTCACCGCACCCTTCGCAGGCGTGATTACCAAAAAACATACAGAAGTTGGTGCGATCGCGGGGACAGGACAACCTATAGTGACATTAGAAAGCACCAATCGACTACGTTTAAGTGTCGCAGTCCCAGAATCCTTAATTACCCTAGTCAGGCTAGGAGACGAAGTGACAGTACAGCTAGATACTGTGAACCGTTCCGTTACTGGTCACGTGCGGCAAATGGTACCTTCTGCTAACTTAAATTCCCGTAGTTTTACGGTAAAAGTAGCTTTAGATAATTCCTATAAATTAATGCCAGGAATGTTTGGCCGCTTAGAACTACCGCGAGAAACTCGCACAGTCATGATGATTCCGCAAAATGCTGTGTTTAAGCGTGGTCAATTAGAAGGAGTATATGTAATTGCGGCTAATGATATTGCTCAATTACGCTGGGTAAAAACCGGGAAAGTGCAAGATAAAAAAGTAGAAATTGTCTCCGGGTTAGAAGCAGGCGATCGCATTATTACTAGCAATGTTGATGAACTGCGTGATGGACAGCAGGTTGTTGCTAATAAATAAAGAGTTTTTTCTCACGCAGAGGCGCAAAGGCGCAAAGAAGAATGCAATACTCTGCTCTCAGTTAAAAACTCTCTTCTACTCTCTTCCCTTCGTGTTCTTCGTGCCTTAGCGGTTCGTTTATCTCTTCTCCCCATCTCACAAAACTGCATATCTTATGAACGGTAAAAGTTCAGAGCCAAAAATCCAAAATCAATCTAAACTTGGTTTTGTTGGCAAACTAGCCAAAAAATTTATTGACTCTAAATTAACTCCCCTAATTATTTTAGTTTCATTATTATTAGGCATTGGGGCAACGATAATTCTACCCCGCGAAGAAGAACCGCAAATTACAGTTCCAATGGCGGATGTATTCGTGCAAATGCCAGGTGCAACTGCCAAGGAAGTAGAACAGCGCATTACCTTCCCGATGGAGAAGTTAATTAAAGAATTACCTGGTGTCGAGTATGTTTATTCTACTTCTAGCCCTGGTTCATCTGTTGCCATAGTCCGGTTTTACGTAGGGCAAAAAACCGAAGATGCTATTGTTCAACTTTATAACAAGCTATACGCTAACTTCGATAAAATTCCGGCTGGTGTTTCTCAGCCATTAATTAAATCTCGTGCCATTGATGATGTACCGATTCTGACACTCACTTTGTGGAGTAATGAAGCCAACGCTACTGATTTACGGCAAATTGCGGCTCAATTGGATGAGCAAATCAAGCAGGTACCAGATGTATCGGAAACCACTTTAATTGGTGGTCAAAAACGACAGTTACGCATCGAAGTTGACCCTGCAAGATTGAATGCGTTCGGCTTAACTCCCTTAGATATTTCCCAAGCATTACAGTCACAAAATACCGAACTAGCAAGCGGTGCTTTGAGCCAAAACAATCAATCATTCTTAATTAGAACTCAAAGCTTTATTCGCTCGGTAGAAGATGCACAAAATTTAGTTGTCAGTGTGGCGAATAATCAACCTGTATATTTACGGGATGTAGCTACTGTTAGCGATGGTGCAGAAGAACCCGCTAGTTATGTATTTTTCGGACAAGGAAAGACAGAAGGTAAACATGGTGCAAAGCAAACAGCGACGGGTGAAGCCGATGCAGTGACAATTGCGATCGCCAAACGTCCAGGTGCAAATGCAATTCAAGTTTCCCATCACGTATTGCACAAGTTAAAGGAAATTCAACATAATTACATACCCAACTATGTACAGCTAACAGTCACGCGCGATTATGGGGAAACCGCCGCAGAACGTTCTAACGAGTTGCTAGTCCACATGGGGATTGCGGTAATTTCTGTAACAGTCCTCATGTGGTTTGCACTAGGTAAGAAAGAGGCAATGGTGGTGGCAGTTTCCATCCCTGTTACCTTAGCGCTAACTCTCGCCAGCTTTGTATTTTATGGCTTTACCCTTAACCGTGTAACATTTTTTGCGCTAATTTTCTCCATTGGTATTTTAGTAGATGATGCGATCGTGGTTGTAGAAAACGTTGGTCGCCATTTGCAACTTCCCGAAAACAAAACCCGAATGCAGTTATCCCGGAATCGCCAAAAGACACTACAAAAAATTGTCCTCGAAGCTGTTGACGAGGTGGGAAATCCGACAATTTTGGCGACCTTAACCGTTATTGCGGCGATTCTGCCAATGGCATTTGTCGGTGGGTTGATGGGGCCTTATATGCGTCCAATTCCTTTAGGTGCATCTGCGGCGATGATTTTCTCCGCGTTAGTGGCGTTTATTGTTGTCCCTTGGGCAACGATGCGCTTTTTTGGTAGTTACAATAGTCACAATCGCGGACATGAAGAGGAAGACTTTCTCAGTCGGCTTTATCGCCGCTTCATGGGGCCGTTAATTGCGCGTCGTCAATGGGGAAACGCCTTTATTGCAGGAACACTGGCGTTATTAATCGCAGCGTTGGGATTAGCGGGATTTCGGTTAGTTATCCTGAAAATGTTACCCTACGACAACAAAAGCGAATTGCAGATTGTCCTCAATATGCCAGAAGGGACAACCCTAGAACAGACGGCTAGGGTAACGAAAGAAATGGGGCAATATCTCACAACAGTACCAGAAGTGACAAACTATCAAAGTTATGTTGGTACTGCGTCACCTTACAACTTCAATGGCTTGGTGCGACATTACTTTTTGCGTTCTGGTGCGAATATTGCAGATATGCAGGTGAACTTTTTACCGAAAGGCGATCGCAATCGTCAAAGCCATGATATTGCTAAAGCTATCCGTCCCCACCTCAAGCAAATTGCTGATAAGTATAACGGTCGTGTGCAAGTAGCAGAAATACCTCCAGGGCCGCCAGTGTTGCAAACTTTGGTGACAGAAGTATACGGTGCAGATTACGATAAACAAATTGAACTAGCGCGACAAATACGCGAAATTTACAAGAATACTGCCGATATTGTGGATGTGGATTGGTACATGGAATCACCACAAACAGAATATCAATTAGTAATTGACCGAGAAAAAGCTGCCCTCAATGGTATTAGTCCGGCACAAATTTCGCAAGTATTACAAATTGCTCTTTCTGGTCAAAATGTGGGGTTACTACATGATGCTAATTCCCGCGAAGATATCACTATTAACTTACGGTTAAATCAAGCAAATCGCACCAGTTTAGCAGACCTGAAATCTTTAAAGATGAAAGGAGTAAATGGTAATTTAGTCGCTGTCAGTGATTTAATTCAAACTAAAACTACCACAGCAGACCATAGTATTTATCACAAAAACTTAAAGCCTGTAGTTTATGTTACGGCTGATGTTGCTGGGAAAGTTGAGAGTGCAGTGTATGCCATGCTCAATGTGCAATCTCAAATAGATAAACTCTCCCATACTAAGGGCTATAACATTACTACCTATTTTACCGAACAACCGCCAACTACCGAAAAATTTGGCATTAAATGGGATGGTGAATGGCACGTTACCTTTGAAGTATTCCGCGATTTAGGAATTGCTTTTGCTGTAGTGTTGGTGTTGATTTATGCCCTGGTAGTTGGCTGGTTCCAATCCTTTGTAACTCCCTTAGTAATTATGGCAGCAATTCCCTTTTCTCTAGTAGGAATTATGCCAGCCCACTGGCTAATGGGAGCATTTTTCAGTGCTACCTCCATGATTGGCTTTATTGCCGGAGCCGGAATTGTAGTGCGAAACTCGATTATTTTAGTAGATTTTATTGAATTGCGTCTGAAAGAAGGAATACCTTTAGAAGAGGCAGTAATTGATGCGGGCGCAGTGCGATTTCGCCCGATGTTACTCACCGCCGCAGCAGTAATAGTTGGTTCCGCAATTATTTTAACTGACCCAATTTTTCAAGGATTAGCAATTTCTTTAATGGCTGGTGAAGTCGCTTCTTTATTATTATCGCGTTCAGCCGTTCCCATTTTATATTACAAAGTCTGGCGGGGTAAGAAGTTAAAAGCAGCAGCTACCCTTATTCCTACTGTTATTGTCAACTAAATGATTAGAAGCTAACTTAAAGACTCTAATGATTTAGTAAGATTTGATGCTAAAAATATGGCAGATGCGATCGCACAAACATTAGTATCTGCGATAATACGTAATCTACAATCAAGCACAGTATAAACCTATTCCAGCTAGTTGTAATTTTAATTTCAGCTAATTTTGATTGATCTTTCCAGGGAGAATCTGTAAAAAACAGATTCTCCTTCTACTTGCTTACTGGTAGTTTTTAGTAACCTTTGATACAATAACTGGTTTACATTATTAATCCTTGGAGCTAAAAATATGAGGAGCTTCTGGTCAAATTTAGTTGAAGATTACATCCAATCGGGAGAAACTCTAACCCAGCAATATGAACCGAGAGAATCAGTTATTAAATTACTAGGTAATGGTGCTATCTATATCAAAAGTGATATGGATGCAGATGCTGATGGTTCACCTCGCGCGAGAATCATCGATCCTAAGTATGGTCAATTAGCGACTTCACTAATAAAACCTAAATGGCTAGGGGAATCTAATTATGTTAATGCTGAAACTATTCCTTACTTTGTATTACCTGCAAATTTTAATTCTGTATGTGGACTACCATATGAATTGAGGGAATTACTAGGTGATTTAGCGCTAATTCGTTGGCAAAACCGAGAAATTTTTGCAATATTCGCTGATGTAGGCTCTCGTAAAAGAATTGGTGAAGGCTCTATCAAAACAATTGAAGCTTTAGGTGGAAATCCGTGGAATTCAGATAAAAGCCGAATTATCAAAGGTTTACCATTCGGAGTAGAGTATCTGGTTTTTCCTAAATCAACAGCAAATATTCCTCTTCCTGCAACTTTTGATTCAATTCAACAGATAGGTGCTGAAGTTTTCCAAAAAATCTTCTCATCTTTAACAGTTTATTCAATGACCACAGAAGAGATGAAACAACAATCGGGGGTTAATAATATTGAAGTTAGGGAAATTCTAAATACTCCAGAATTTAAGACTGTAACAGAACTCAACTGTCGTAGTGGTGTGGGAACAGAGTATTCTATTTTAACAGTTATTCCGGCTAATACTGTTGTCAAAAATAAAGTAGCGTACACACCTGGGAATTCTCTGGTCTTTAATGTTGGTGCCAAAAATAATGGCTTATGGTTTATGGTAGAGTACCAAAATTATCGAGGTTTTGTTCGTGCTTCCAGTACTTACATTATCCCCTGGCGGCAAGATTCATCATTATTAGGATCTCCAGCAGAGAATATTCTATCTATCTAAATACTGGTCATTGTTTTTCCAGGCTTACAGTTGCTCTCCAAACAGCAAATTCATGTAAATTAATTTACTCTAGTCCCAATATGAGGATAGTAAATGCAGGTAATTTTCTTGGCACACCTGCATTTATTTATCAAAATAAAGGCACATTTATTCCGATATTTATGCCTACAGAAAAGTTGTCCAAATCTACTAATGGGTCAGATGAAGAGCCGAAAAGATAGGACGCTGAACCACTAATAAAAAAATCTGGGTTAATATTATAGATTGCTTCTAAACCAATTTGATTTTGGGTATCAAATCTATCTTGTTGAGTGAAGTCTCTTAAACTTAATCTATAATCTAATGCACCTTGAAATTGAGGTGTAATATCATAGCGCAAACGCGCCCCTAAGGTATTGGCGACGCGGTTTTGGTCGCTGGGTGTGGCAAAGCTGGCGCGTAGTTCGTAGAATGAATCGAGTCTGAGGCGATTGTCTAATTGGTCTTGTCGTCCGACACTTAAGCGAACCGAGTCATCTAATAATAAGCGATCGCCACTACCATCTCTATATAGTCTCTCCTGAACCCATCCCAGTTGACCATACATTCCCCTGGTAAGTCGTTGCTGTATCCCCACATTGAAGTTGAGATAGTTGTAATTAAAGTCTCCGCGATCGGCATATCTTACCAAACCACCACCCGCAGCAGCTATTAAGCGGGTATCTTCTGCTAGTTTAGGTGTTGCTAGTAGGGTAGCACTATTGATGAATACCGCATCACTTGGTTGAAATGCTTCAAAACCTGTAATGTTGGAACTAGTAAAAGCTGAAGAACGCAGCAATAGTTGCACATCAGGTTGACGGCGCTGGGGTGGTTGTTGTGGACGAGGAGTGATAATTTTAATCTCGCCTAATTCTGACTCAACATCCTGTGGATCGGTTGCTTGATTTGAGTCATTTACAGGAAAATCTGCGGGATTATTTGGGTCGCCTGGAACTACAGGTACTTGGACGACAACTGTATTTTCTGGTTTTGCTTGTGGAGAATCAGCTTGTGTAGAAACTGGGAAATTCTCGCTTGGGGTAGGATTAACAGCTGCGCTACGATGAATGTCCCAAGTCAATAACGTAGCTAACGAACAAAGCGCAATCGGAAAAGCACGCATAAGTAATTCAATATTCAAAAATAATTAATAGAAAATACCAAATATTGGCTAGAGGTTTTAGCGATTATCGCTTGATTTTGCAATTACTTATCGAAGTATTTGTCCTTGACCGCTAGTTTGACCACCAGTTTGACCGCTAGTTTGACCACCAGTTTGACCACCAGTTTGACCACTAGTTTGACCGCCAGTTTGACCACCTGGATCTCTTCTGGGTGGGGGAGTTACAATGTTGCGATCGTCTTCAAATCTCCGCAGTGGGTCATCGTTCGTAGTGATACAGTTAGTGGAAAGCGTACTAGCTCCACCACGGGAATTGACATTACACAAACCTTCAATCCAGACTTTTTGTGTATTTAATCCTGCTAAGGTTTCTTTTCTAACTTTATTGAGAATAACCTGCACATTAGGAGACTCTTGTGATACTAAAGCTTCTTGTCCAGGCCCTAAGCCAGTAGCTAGTTGACTGGTTTGGTAAAACCTCTGCAAATCAAAATTTTGTACTGGACTGATGACCCCGTTGTTAATTGTCACTGTTTGACCAGCTTGTAAAGTTTGCAGTTGAGTACCGTTGAGATTGGTGACTGTAACTGGCAGATTAGTTAAATTAAAAACTTGGGTAATATTAGTAGCACCGTTATGAGTCACAGCTACAGCGCCACTAGTGGCGGTTGGGGGTAATATATCTGAACCGGGAGGAGGTGCTGCTGCTATTACATTAATACGGCTTTGGGGAGTTTCGATTGTCGTTCCCGTACTACCAGATGGCGTGAGAATTAAAGCTGTACCATTTCGCAATTCAAAAATGGTTTCTGCTTTGTAAATTCCGCCAGGTAATTCAAAGCGACGTATTCCTGGCTTAAACCGAAAGGTTGCACTAGAACCAATTCTCGCTAGAGAACCTTCATTAAATAATAATTCGGCGCGCGATCGCGATTTTGTCTGAAGCGCATCTAAAGGAACCAACACATCCGCCTTTTTCGCAGCGCGCGGTGGTTTATCTTTTAGCAGCAATTGCACTTGATTCAGCAACTTGTAGACTTCTGCACGGGTTAGTAAATCTTGCTGCGCCAACGCTGGTGTTATCCAAGATGCTGTGAGAATCATCCCCACAACGATCTTTTGAACTAATGACCGCATCCACCACTCCATCACAACTATAAATAATCAAAATCCTAATTATAATTAGAACATTTGTTCTTAGCTAGATCTACACAGAGCGATCGCCTGGTTCCAGATCGCTGTTGTTACATTTGGTAAATATAAGCTGTTGGATAGATAAAGATCGCGGAAAAGCCACGATCGACTTTTGACTTCTTCATAAATTGTTGCAACTTATGAGTGCCGAATTTTTATCTAGTAAAGTTTAGTTTCAAGTATTACTCATCACAAATTAGTAGTGCTATTTTAATAGTTGAAGCTAGAAAGCTTCCCTGGCAGATAAAACAGCCAAGTAGGCAAAGTCCAAGTTAGTTAAGAGGTAAAAACGCTGTTAAATAGTCTGTCTCGTCAACTAACAACAACACCCAACTCGAAAGCTGATATTTCCTCAATGTGGTAAGAGGGGGTTATACACCTAAAACTTAATTACATCGCGAGTATGTAATTAATAGCTGTAGCCCCGTGTGTCTAGTTCAAACAGAGGAAATCACTAAGCAAGTCGTAGCTTGGGTGTTGTTGTTTTTAGGATTTTTTGATAGAAAAAAACAGAAATCACAACAGTATGTAAACTGGTTGTTGCAACTTGTGAGTGCTGAATTTCTATCTAGTAAAGTTTAGTTTCAAGTATTACTCACTACAAATTAATAGTGCTATTTTAATAATTGAAGCTAAAAAGCTTCCCTGGCAGATACAACAGCCAAGTAGGTAAAAGTCCAAGTTAGTTAAGAGGTAAAAACGCTGTTAAATAGTCTGTCTCGTCAACTAACAACAACACCCAACTCGAAAGCTGATATTTCCTCAATTTGGTAAAGAGGGGGTAATGCAACTGAAAATAGTTACATTGCGAGTGTGTAATTTAGTCGGTGTAGCCCCGTGTGTCTAGTTCAAACAGAGGAAATCACTAAGCAAGTCGTAGCTTGGGTGTTGTTGTTTTTAGAAATGAATGAGTGAGAGAAAAAGACCCACCACTTTCCGACTTGGCGATCGTTGCAGACGGCTAAATTGAAAATTTAGCGCGGTCTTAAACCCACTTATTCATCCACTCATTTTGGCGACTGATATCATGTCCGTTTAAATAACTGTGATTGCGACCGTAGAGCAGCAATAGCAGAGTTTTTTGGCAAGACTCTGACTTATCACCGCGTCAGCCGCAATCATCTTCTTATTCAGCAACGCCTTGAATTGGGTCTTACCTTAATGCTTGTAAATCAACATCAGAGCATCTTCCGGCTCTATCACAAGTGGTAACTAGTAAGGAACCGTTAGGTAAAAGAGATATTAAGAAATTATCGGGAGAATAGTTACGGGCAGGTTGTTTGGTATAGTAATCGGTGGGATTATAGCCAACTAAAATTAATCCTTTAGCTGAAGATTTTAGATACATAGTTTGCGAGATTACCCTAGTTCTTCGTAAGTTAGGGTCGTAGAATGTAGTTCCTAGTCCACCTTTATACCCATTCATAATTAAAACACTTTCATATACAACTCCATCAATACTGTAGGTTAACTTCCAGGTTCCATAAATAGGAGAATTTGCTTCTGAGTATTGAGCGATTTTATAATTCGACGATTGAGTAATAGTTGCTTGATTCTCAGTTGAATTATTTACAGATGTTTTTGCACCTGCTGGCTGTACACCAAATAATGCCATTCCAAGTAACAAAATTCCAATTGTAGCGGCTTTTTTCCCATTCATATATCAATCTTGTCCTTTGATTGAGCCTTCACTTCACACATATTTCTCAGCATCGGGAACTTATGCAAAAGATGAAGCTAATACCAATTTGAAAAAAGAATGTGACAGATGAGTAGGGAACATCAGTAAGATATCGGTTAATAAGAAAGTCTTTTGTTGCCGTGCCCCTACAAGATATATGGAATCAAGACGCGAAAACTGCATAAGTCCTTGCCCCTCTGAAATAAATATGAGAAAAGCGAGGAGAAACACCCATGAGTAGACAAACTCTCTCAATTTTGTTGCAAAAACTGAAACCAGCCTCAGCCAATTTTCATGTAAGCTTTAAACTAAGCCCCATCTAGCTCAGTAGATATTTTGAAAATAATTTAATCATCCAATTATCCTCAATCTAGCAATAGATTGACACCCAAACTCCTGGGTAATTTTTCATGCCTTTTAATTACGAATTACGAATTAAAAATGATGCCTAAATTTAAGCTTTACACTTTAACCTGCTTGCTGAGTGTTGTTTTATTATCCGAGTCAGTGGGAGCAAAAGCCACATTTAAACAAACGCAAATCGCCCAGCAGCCAACCACAACACAGCAAGATGTAAACCGCGCCGCAGCAGCAAAACTGTTTGATGAAGGGATGGCGCTTTACAAACAAGGTACAGCAGAATCACTGCAACAGGCGATCGCAAAATGGCAACAAGCGCTAGTATTGTGGCAGAAAGTAGGGGATAAAAAAGAAGAAGCCAGAACATTAGTATGGCTTGGCTATGTTTACTCCGCATTAGGGGAAAAGCAGAAGGCTTTGGAATTTTACAACAAAGCACTCCCACTATATCGGGCGGTGGGCGATCGCTCTGGGGAAGCTACTACCCTGAATAATATCGGCTATGTTTACTCCGCATTAGGGGAAAAGCAGCAGGCTTTGGAATTTTACAACAAAGCACTCCCACTATATCGGGCGGTGGGCGATCGCTCTGGGGAAGCTACTACCCTGAATAATATCGGCGCAGTTTACGACGATTTAGGGGAAAAGCAGCAGGCTTTGGCATATTACAACAAAGCACTCCCACTATATCGGGCGGTGGGCGATCGCTCTGGGGAAGCTACTACCCTGAATAATATCGGCTTAGTTTACGACGCATTAGGGGAAAAGCAGCAGGCTTTGGCATATTACAACAAAGCACTCCCACTATATCGGGCGGTGGGCGACAAAGATGGGGAGGGAACTACCCTGAATAATATCGGCTTAGTTTACGACGCATTAGGGGAAAAGCAGCAGGCTTTGGCATATTACAACAAAGCACTCCCACTATATCGGGCGGTGGGCGACAAAGATGGGGAGGGAACTACCCTGAATAATATCGGTAAAGTTTACTCCGATTTAGGAGAAAATCAAAAAGCTTTGGAGGCTTACAATAGTGCACTCCCATTGCGGCGTGCGGTAGGTGACAGGCGTGGGGAAGCTATTACCCTCAATAATATCGGCGTAGTTTACGACGCATTAGGGGAAAAGCAGAAGGCTTTGGAATATTACAACAATGCACTCTCATTGCGGCGTGCGGTGGGCGATCGCTCTGGGGAAGCTACTACCCTCAATAATATCGGCGTAGTTTCCTCCGCATTAGAGGAAAAGCAGAAGGCTTTGGAATTTTACAACAAAGCACTCCCACTATATCGGGCGGTGGGCGATCGCTCTGGGGAAGCTACTACCCTCAATAATATCGGCGGAGTTTACGACGATTTAGGGGAAAAGCAGCAGGCTTTGGCATATTACAACAAAGTACTCCCACTAAGACAGGCGGTGGGCGATAGGGGTGGCGAAGCTAAAACTCTGGTTAATATCGGGAAAGTTTACGCCGATTTAGGGGAAAAGCCGAAGGCTTTAAAATATTATAACAATGCACTCCCACTAATTCGGGCGGTTGGCGACAGGGATGGGGAAGCTTCTACTCTTGGTAACATCGCCCACCTAGAACGCAGTCGCGGAAATCTCCAAACAGCCCGCACCAATGTAGAAGCCGCTATCAAAATTATCGAAGAATTACGCACCAAAATTGACAGCAAAGAACTCCGCACTTCTTACTTCGCCACAGTTCAGGGTTATTACAAATTCTACATCGACTTGCTGATGGAACTGCACAAAAAAGAACCGTCCCAAGGATACGCTGCATTAGCCCTACACTACAGCGAACGCTCCCGCGCACGCAGCCTTATAGAGTTGTTAAATGAAGCTAACGCCAAAATTCTTAAAGGTGCAAACCCGCAATTAATAGCACAAGAACGGGATTTACGACAGCAAATTGATGCTAAAGATACGCTGCGGCGTAATTTAGAAACTTCAACCAATAAAAACGACCTTGTTACCAAAGCAGCTATTGAAAGACTGAGCAAAGAAATCAAAAATCTCCTCAACCAATACCAAGAAGTACAAGCAAAAATCCGTGCTAGTAACCCTGAGTATGCAAAATTGACAAACCCAGATCCAGACAAAGATATTCTCAAATTACCGCAAATTCAACAACAACTAGATAAAGACACGCTGCTATTGCAATATTCCTTGGGAGAAGAACGCAGTTACTTATGGGCTGTCACTCCCACATCAATGCAAGTTTACACACTCCCCCCACGCCAAGAAATAGAAAAACTTACCGAACGAATAAGCCAAGATTTAAAATCACCAATAGCTAATGACGCTACTATTGCTAGTTCCAAAAAACTTAGTCAAATTATCCTTGCACCTGTTGCTGATCAATTACCAGGAAAACGTTTAGTTATAGTTGCTGATGGTGTGTTGCAAACCATTCCCTTTGCAGCTTTAGCTGATATCAACACCCAAGCCTCATCCTTACCTCACCCTAACCCTCTCCTCAAAGGAGAGAGAGGTTTGGAGAGAGGTTCTCTATATCAACCACTGATGGTAAACCATGAAATTGTCAATTTACCCTCAGCTTCTACCATCGCTTTTCAACGCCAACAACTTGCTAACCGCAAACCCGCACCAAAAGCCTTAGCCATCCTTGCAGATCCAGTATATAGTGCTACCGATAAACGAGTTACAGGTAAACCCGAAAATACTCAACTCGGTTCAAATTTAGAAATCGAACGTTCAGCCCTAGAACGTGCAGCCAGAAGCCTCAAACGCAATGGTTGGGATAGGTTAGAAAACACCGCAACCGAAGCCAAAGAGATTTTAAAACTAGTACCAGCATCCAGCAGCTTAGAGGCTTTGAATTTTGATGCAAACTACAACCAAGCAACCAGCAGCGCTTTAAATCAATTCCGCATTCTCCATTTTGCTGCTCACGGTTTTGTCAATCAAGAACAGCCACAGCTATCCGGAATAGTACTGTCATTAGTTGATAAAAAAGGCAACCCCATCAGCGGCTATCTGCGCTTGGGAGATTTGTTTAACCAAGATTACCCAGCCGAGTTAATTGTCTTAAGCGCTTGCGAAACTGGACTTGGTAAGAACGTTAACGGTGAGGGATTAGTTGGGTTGACACGCGGTTTAATGTATGCAGGTGCTGCGCGGGTTGTGGTGTCGCTGTGGAAGGTTGGTGATGAAAGTACATCGGTATTGATGCAGGAATTTTACAAACAGATGTTGCAGCAAGGTAAAACTCCAGCCCAAGCTTTGCGTGCAGCTCAAAGCAAGTTATGGCAAGATGGGCGCAGTCCTGATGAATGGGCGGGTTTTACTGTGCAGGGTGAATGGCGGTAAAGAAGGCAAAGGGCACAGATTAACGCGAATTGAAGTTATTGCCAATTGTAAGCGATCGCCATTGCGGGAATTTGATGACATCGGCTTGTGATATTAACGCATCGCCCTGTTATGCCAAAACGTCGGCTTGTGATATTAAAACATCGACCTGTTATGCCATAACGTTGGCTTGTGATATTAAAACATCGACCTGTTATGCCATAACATCGGCTCGTTATGCCAATGCGTCGCCCTGTTATGCCATAACATCTGCTTGTTATGTTAATGCATCAAAGAGCAATTGAATTGCATAGTGATGAGTAGGTGTTGGTAGTAATGGCAAACTTGGCAATGTTGTTGCTTACGATTATGGAAAGTACTGTGTATGAAGTCGCTGTGCCTTTAAATTCAATTTTTTATAAATGAATTGTGAATTTCTGATGATGAATCGGCTAATAGCGATGGTACTTTTACTCAAATTGCTAGAATACAGACGCCGAATTTAGTATTTTATTGAACACGTGCGGAAATACCAATTCCTTTATTTACTATTAGCACTCAACTTACTTGCTATCCTTGGCATGTATTATTTCTATAGGCCATCGCACCTTATCGCTTGCAAGCCAATCGAATTTATTGCCAGTAAAGATAAACAATATTTATATCCTCAGAAAATAGTACTTCAGCCTTGGCGCGGTAGGCATTATGTCTATGCTCTATTTTCGGTTCCTAAAGAATATAAAACTGACAAGTTGATCGAGGTGAAACTACCAGATAAAACCACCGAATGCGGAATTATTGAGCCTGTTGCTAACTCCTTTGATGGCGGTGTTTATGCACAACCCGATCGTTACTTAGTCAAGGGGCATTTACAAACAAGAGTCGCTTTTTCGCTAATTTTACAAGGTAAAAAAGACCAGTTGCAACAAGCTAATAACTGGACATTGGGTTATATCAATAATCATAGTCCACAGTAATTTTTTATTTGTCGCGGTGCCCAATTAAGATTAAAAGACAATACAGCAGATAAACTAGCATATACAGTAACTATTACTGCATATGCTGCATTAAACGCCAATATTTATACCAATTCCAATAATATTTACAACAGATAAATTCCTTGTCAGGGCACGGCAACCACAATCTTTTGGGATACCAAATTATCTTACTGGTGCTGTGCCCCTACTTATCTGTCGCGTTCTTTTTTCAAAATAGCGATCGCGCTTGCATAAGTTCCCCCTCGCCAGAAATATAAGGAATTGTAGTTAACCCAAAGCAAAGGGAACGTGGGGAAATGCCCCATGCCCCAAAAGAAATTGCTTTTCCGCAAAGGAGGTGAAACAATTAAAAATAAGTAGCTGAAATTCAGTAAAAATACCGTGGTAGCAGCAAAATTCTGGGAATTTGTCAAGCTAGACTCTACGAGTAAGCGCCGGGTGGAAATGATAGTTGCAGCTAGAAATTATTTGCAAACAAAATTTACAGGAGTTGAGCTTTCTGATAGTGCGATCGCTCGTCAACTTTGGCTACAAATGCAACAAGGTACAGCAAGCGACACTACAGAAACCAACTTAGCGGAAATTTGTTTGCGCTGCTATATATCTTCCCAAATCTATCAGGTTTGTCTAGATTTAGCGATGAGGTTTGGCAGTCGTCACGGTTTTCGGTGTGAGGATTTATTACCGTTCGTCTTGGACGATCAAGTAATCTTAGAAACTTCCAACAAAGCGCAACTAAGTACATCCTCTTATCAATCCTTAGCGACAAAACTCTTAAATACCTTCGACCCAACGAAAGGTTCGCTGAATGCATGGGTAAGTCGGTATGTGAAACAAAACCCAGAAATCAAGCGGTTTTTACTTCAGCATGGCGTGTTGTTAATTAGCGATTGGGCATTGTTAAACGATACAAATCCTAAGGAGTTACAACGAATTCTCGCAGATATGTATCATTTAACGCTAGGAGAAATTGAGCAAGTCTGCCAATTGTTGATTAGTTATCACGCAGTTTACCGCGAAGACCGCTTGCAACAAAGGCTAGCTGGAGTAACGCAACCCTGTCAAATCCCGACATCGGAACAGTTAACTCGCATTGTTCATGACTTGCAAAGCCGAACTAATCGCAAAATCGGTAAAGAAGCTGTGTTAACTCAACTGCAAGCAATCGCAAGCAAGCTGAGACAATACCGCATTGCAGCCCAAGGTGGTTATGTTTCCTCTGTTGCTTACGATCGCCCAGAGATACAACCCATTGTAGAGCGATCGCAACTCACGCAAGTTGACGATGAAACCACAGAATTTATGCAGTTATATCAACAGCAATTTCTCGAATCTTTAGATAAAGCTGTTGCACAAGTCTTAGAAACTTCTCTTGATAAACTGCAACGTAAACGTGCGACTAATCCAGAAATTACCCAATCATTTATCACTGCTTTACACCTGTTTCATTGCCAAGGTCTAGCGATGAGCCAAATCGCACCGCAAATTGGCATGAAAAAACAATATGAAGTAACGCGGTTATTAAAGTTAAATGAATTGCGCGCTGATATTAGACAAAATTTATTATTGATCTTACGCGATCGCGTTTTAGAAATCGCCCAACAATTTACCAATTATGAACGCTTGCAACGTTTAGATCAACAGTTGGAATTGATTTTAGACGAACAAATTTCTCGCATCATCCAAGAAGCCGAATCGGAAGCGAAAAATCCCGTGCGGAATCAACCTTTATGTAGTTTATTAGCTCGTCGATTATGTCGGTATTTGGAAGGCAGGAGGTAGGGGGGATGAGGGAGTGTGGGGAGTGTGGGAAGGGTGGGGAGAAATGGGACAAATGACCAATGACAAATCACAAATGACAAATGACTAACTTATGATTCAACCTACATCAAATTTAAATTTAAACGATTATGTTGATTGGCATTCGCTGAATGAAACTCGAACAGAATTATTACCGGAAAATTTACAACAAGCTGTACGTTTGAGCCAATCAATTCACCTGCCACAACAACGCTGGCCAGTTTACCTGTGTGCGTTGGCAACTTTAGGATTTGAGCAATGGATAAAAGAACGCGCACCCGATCTAGAAATACACAGCGATTCTGCTTCAATTTGGCAACCAGCAATTGCAAATTTATTAGCAGCAGCTTGTAATATTCAAGTGGGCGCTTTTAAGATTTGTCTCATAACTGCCAGCGTTTTACCTGACCAACATCGCATCCCTAATGCAGTTTTTGATATTCCCGATTTTGCTGCTCATTTCTATGTGTTGATGCAAGTTGAGGAAGAAGCACAGCAGGTTGCGATATCTGGATTTATGAACTACGAGCAATATCGTAGTTATCAAGCAACAGCAAGGTTACAACTCGAGCCAGATTGGACATACACTCTACCTCAATCTTGGTTTAATTCTGACCCTAACGCCTTACTACTAAATCTACGCTGTCTCAACCCAGATGCCATACAGCTACCTATAAATATTCCCTCAATAGAAACTAATACAGTTGCAGGATTAAAACAAAAGCTTACAAGAATCAAACCTCAACTACAAAAGCAACAACCTTGGGAATTACTCACAATTAACGAAGGCATAACTTTACTAAGTAACTCAGATTTAATTCACTGGGTTTACAAAGCAGCAACTCCCTCCCTGATACAACCATTAATTAATGTTGGTTTATGGTTAAACAATCAAATTGATATAGTTGCTCAAGAATTGGGTTGGATGTTAATGCCATTACCAGCATTATCACAATTACGTTCCTTACAAGAAAATTTTGACCGAATTCGCGCTAGTTTAGAACAACAGGGAGTTTATATTCCCTCTTCAGCACGGGGTGCGTTTCGTGACTTAAATAGCGAACAAAGTAGTTTGCGAATGTATGCAATTACCTGGGAACTAACAGAAACAGCAGATAACCGAGAATGGACATTGCTAATTGCTTTAGGTTCCCAACCGCAAACACAAATCCCAAATACTCTAACCTTAGAGGTGCGCGATGAAACACAACAATTATTTGAACAAACTCTATCAGATACCAGTCAAGGTATACTTTACGCTCAAGTTATTGGCGATTGGAACGAGCGATTTTGGGTGACAGTAACTGCCGATGATATTGTATTTGAAATTCCGCCTTTTGGTTTGGCGTTAGAAAGTGCTTAAAGGCAGAGGGCAGAAGGAGGGAAAAAGAAGAATTACGTTTTTAGTATTAGCTAATTATTTAAAACTTGTATTCTTTGCGTCTTGGCGGCTTTGCGCGAAATAAAAATTCTAATATGAAAAATAATAACCATATTTTTAATCTAAAAGTTCAAAAAGTAGAGCAAATTTGTCTATTTGAACTCGCTTGGGGAAAAGACCAGCGATTAACTACACAAATTAATTATCCCCCCGCCCTCACTCAGCTGTATCAAGATTGGCGAAAAGCATATCTTAACTTTTATCGCTCCGACCAAATGCGCGGACGCACTGTTGATGGTGGTATAGCTAAACTCACTATCGATTGGCACGCCGAACTTGTGAAAGCCGAAACGAAATTGATGTATGAGTTTCATCGCTGGTTACGCAGTGCTGAACTTTATGAAATTCGTGCCCAAATTGCTCAAGAAAGTCAACAAATAATTAAAGATAATCCCGACACTAACGCACCCATACAAATATTCCTTACCTGTGCGCCTTTAGAATTAGCTCGTTTTCCTTGGGAAGCCTGGGAATTAGGTAATGAATTTGCCACTAATGAAGCAATTCAATTCATTCGCACACCTTTAAATATTTCCACACAAGCACAAGAAAAACGTCAAGGCAGACCCCGCATTTTAGCAATTTTGGGCGATGATACTGGCTTAAATTTTAAAGCGGAAAAAGAGTCTTTAAAATCCCTGTTACGCATAGCTGATGTCGAATTTGTCGGTTGGCAACCACAACACACTGCGGCGCAGGTAATTCAAGAAATTACTGATGCAATTACCGATGAACGCGGTTGGGATGTGTTATTTTTTGCTGGACATAGTAATGAAACCGACATCACAGGCGGCGAATTGGGGATTGCGCCAGGCGTGTCAATTGCGATTAGCGAAATTGCACCGCAACTTAGCATCGCCCAAAAACGCGGACTTCAAGTAGCAATTTTTAATTCATGCAGTGGTTTAAGTATTGCAGATGCGTTAATCGATTTGGGTTTTGGTCAAGTAGTGGTGATGCGCGAACCCATTCATAACAGCGTCGCCCAAGGATTTATGGTGCGATTTTTGCAAGGACTGGCGAAACATCTTGATGTGTACGAGTCGTTGACGGAAGCGCGGCAATTTCTACGGATGGATAAAAGTCACACTTATCCTTCATCTTACTTAGTACCTTCGCTATTTTGCCATCCGGGAGCCGCACTCTACCGCATTCCGGCTTTTCGCTGGCAACAACGCCTGCGTCAAAGTATACCAAATCGCTTAGAGGCGATCGCTCTCGCTGCCAGCCTTACTCTTGGCCTGCTTGTCCCGGTTCAAGAAATGCTGCTAGAGACAAGATTACTTACTCAGTCAATTTACCGCAACGTCACAGCCCAAATCCCATCGGAGGAAGCCCCCCCAGTCGCTTTAGTCCAAATTGATGAAGAGTCGCTTTACCGCGCCCAAATGCCGAATTCCCAACTTTTGCCAATGAACCGCAGGTACATCGCCAAGTTGGTAGATAGTACGAGAAAGTTAAATGCTTCTGTTGTAGGTTTAGATTTTATTTTTGATACACCCCAGAAAGATCCGCCATCGGGAGATAAAGATTTAGGTAAAGCCGTGCGTCAAGCGGTAGATGCAAATATGTGGTTAATGTTTGCGGCTGTTCTGCAACCCGATCGCGAAGTCGGTACAAATGAAGCACTGAACATTAATAACTGGGATTGGACATTGCAAGGATACATTGATGCATACCCAAACTTAGTAGAATTACCAGATGGCAATAACGACTGTCGTAAAACTTGCCCGTTCGCATATTTGCTGTCTTTAGTGCAGCTAGCTAAACAAGAAATCACAGCCTTACCCCAACCGCAAACTAACCGCCAGCAGAATCTCCGGGCGCAACTACTCGATGCAATTCAGCAGTATCCCAACAAAGGTAACTTATCTACGCTGCGAGATTGGCGATCGCCTTTTGGTTTACAGCCAATCTTAGATTACTCAATTCCCCCGAAGCAAGTTTATACCCCGATTCCCGCTTGGCAATTGATTGAAAACCCAGATATCAACAAATTTCCTTTACTTTCCAAGCAAGTAGTTTTGATCGCAGTTGGTAGCGATCGGCGTTTAGGAATTGCAGCCGGTCAACCCGATCGCTCTCTAGCCCCAGCCGCCATCAGTTATTGGACAAAGCAAGAGTGGCTGACAGGTGGTGAAACTTTAGCATACATGATGCACCATTTTCTAACCCAGCGTTTGGTAATTCCTATCCCCGATATTTGGACGATTGGGGTGGCAATTATTCTCGGTAAAATCACAACCTTGGCGATGAAAAATCAGTTGCGTTTAAAACCCAGCCGTCGTCAGCAAATCATAGCAGGTGCAATCGGTGCAGTCATCCTCTACGGAATTGCCGTATTGCAACTATATATTTCTGTGGCGATTTTAATTCCCTGGTTTTTACCCTCATCAGTTTTCCTCATCTACGTTTTACCAGCTACAAAGAGAAACAATCATGCGTAAATTATTTAGCTTTGCACTCATTCCTTTAGCGATCGCTTTTGGCGGTATCCCTAACGAACAACACATTGCTAAATCTGAGCAACTCATGGCTCAATCTAGTGATTTGTTTGCCTTTTTTTGGAAGCGTCGTCCCAGAAAGCCTTTAGCCTCTAGAGGAACTAATAATCCCATCTGTGCGATCGCCCCTGGCTTAATAGAAACATACATTGTTTGGAGCGATCGCCCTTTATTTTTATGGCACAGTCCCGGAAACAATCAAGACGCTCAATTAATTGTTCGCGATTACGAAACTGAAAAAGTCGTGTGGCAAACACCAGTTAAAATTGCCGACCAAAAAGTTGTTTACGGTGCAGAACAACCCTTAGAAGCGGGCAAATTCTATCAATGGCAATTATCAGACAGCACAAACTGGACAACATTTCAAGTCATGCCAGCAAGCGATCGCCAAAAAATTCAAGCTCAATTGCAAACCTTAGAGCAACAACTTAAAGCCAACAAAGCCTCTTCCGAAGAAATCGCCCTCAAAAAAGCCGATTACTTTCTTAATTATCAACTCAAACACACAACAGAAACAGGTACTTTCCATCCTTGGTCTGATGCTTTTCAAGTTCTTTACCAAGTAGAAAAACCCTCTGCATCCTTCATCAAGCAACGCGAAACATTTGTCACAGATGTGTGTAAACCACGCTCATCTGCAACTTCTCCAGCCCAATAACCGTAGGGCGGGGTTTCCCCGTCCTCTAACGGACATGATATTACTGCATGTGTTGCACCTCACCAGAAATAGTTATAGGTATGAGTTCAATGCAAAGATCGGCCCTTAGAGTAATCAGCTATGAATCAGATACAGAATTGGCTCCACAACTCCCTTGTATTCAGCTTGATTTTACTAGCCAGCACACCAACCTCTGCACAAATCAACGCTGATGATACTTTAGGGGCAGAGAGTTCTTCTGTGACACCCAACGTTTTAATTAATGGTGCAAGTGCCGATCGAATTGATGGTGGTGCTTTACGCGGTAGCAATCTATTTCATAGTTTTACTCAATTTAATATTGATGATGGGCAACGAGTTTATTTTGGCAACCCTGCCGGAGTGCAAAATATTTTCACTAGGGTGACAGGTAGGCAAAGCTCAAATATTTTGGGGACATTGGGAGTTGCGGGAAATGCTAATTTATTTTTAATAAATCCCAATGGAATCGTATTTGGTAAAAATGCCCAATTAGATATTCGGGGAGCCTTTACAGCGACTACAGCAAATAGCTTACTCTTCCCCAATGGAATTGAATTTAGTGCCACTAATACTCAAGCACCACCTTTATTAACTATCAATGTACCAATTGGCTTGCAGTTTGGTTCTCAACCTGGAAGTATTACTAGCCAAGCAGTTAATCCGTTGTATGTTGGCACTGGTAGCACCCTAGCATTTATGGGTGGTGAAATTGCCTTAGATGGTAGTTTTTTGTTTGGCTCAAATGGACAAGTAAAATTGGCAGCAGTCGGTGGAGATACATCTGTTGGATTGAATGTTAATGGCTCATCATTGGATTTTAAATTACCAGAAAATTTTGGACGCTCACCCATTAACTTAACAAATAGCAGAATTGTCGCTACAGGTGAAAATAGCGGTATTGAAATATTTGGTGAAAAAATTAGCTTAAACGGAAACAGTTCGTATCTATTTAGTTCTAATGGCGGCTCTATTGTTGTTGATGCAACTCAATTGAATTTAGACAACAGCGGCGGAATTGCGAGCGCTACTAATGGTGCAGCTAAAGGTGGTGATATTCAAATCCAAGCCAGCGATGCAGTTAACCTGACTAACAGTAGCGCAATTTTTTCTAACAGCAATGCTTCAGGTAAAGGTGGTGACATTACCATCAATGCCGACAAAATTACAATTACCGGAGATGGAATACCAGCAACCAGCAGTAGAATCTATACATCTGCCATTGGTGAAGGTAATGGGGGGAACCTCACCCTGAATGCTAAAGAGTCAGTTAACATTAATGGTGGCTTTGTTTTGCTGATATCTGGGGGTATAGGTAACACTGGGAATTTGACAGTGCGGGCAACAGATGCAATCAATATTAGCAACCAGTCTTCTTTAGCACTTTCGAGCTTAGGTTCCGGTTCCACAGGTGACATCCGAATTGAAACGGGTACTTTGCGAGTTAAAAACAACTTTTCAGGAAGAGGAATAACAGCACTTGCAAGTGATGGTGGAAGTGTTGGTTCTATTTCCATTCAAGCTCGGAATGGAGTTGAAGTGAGTCAAAGTAATATAGCTACATCTCTAGTTTTACCATTTGGAAGTATAACTCAAGCCAAAGCAGGCGATATTACCATTGAAACCCAGCGAGTTAGTCTTAAAGATGGAGGGAATATCAATACGAATACCTCTAGCAGTGCAAATGCAGCTAATATTTTGATTAAAGCTAGCGAATATGTAGAGATTAATGGTGTTTCTAGCGGGGTATCAAGCCGGACAAGTTTTGGTACAGGAAATAGCGGTAATGTAACAATAGAAACTCCTCGACTAAATATTACCCAAGGAGCAAATATTACTACTACATCCATTAGTAGCAGCGGTAATGCCGGAAATATTACTATCCGCGCCCAGGATGTAGAACTGGATGGGTTTGTTTTTCTCACCAAGGAACAGGTTGCAGAACTCAATGAATTATTTTCTACGGAAGAATTTCTCTTTGATCCTCAGTTACAGGAAGTGCTATCTCAATTCGGGGGTCTGAATTATACCAGTGACATAATCTCGGATGTAATTAATAGTAATGCAGATGTGCTGGGTGGCACGATCGCTATTGACACAGAACGGTTGCGGTTGAGTAATGGCGCAAGCATATCAACCTCAGTGGTAGGGGGACGTGGACGAGGGGGTAATTTGGTGGTTCGTGCCACGGATACTATTGATATTTCTGGGGTTGGTCCAAAAAGACAAGATGGTTCACCTGCACCATCAGGTTTATTTGCTGAATTGCAAACGGGAGGAATTGGTTCTGGAGGAAGCATTAACCTGACAACAGGACGGTTAAACCTCAGTAATGGCGGACAAATTTCTGCATCTACATTTAACCAAGGAAACGCTGGCAATGTTTTCATTGATGCCAATCAAATAGATTTACGCGGACAACAGACTGTCATTCTTACTGTCGTTGACGATGAAGCTAAAGGCGATGCAGGCAACATCAACATCAAAACTCAACAATTAAATCTACAAGGAGGAGCGCAGATATCATCAGGAACTCAAGGAAATGGTAATGGAGGGAATTTAAAAGTCCAAGCAGATACTATTAACCTAACGGGTTCAGTGGATGACCAAGCTAGTAGCTTAACAACATCTGTTGACGAAAGAGCTAATGGTAAAGGTGGCGATATAGATGTTACTAGCAACCGCATATTTATCAGTGATGATGCTGAAATTGCTTCCGGTAGTTTAGGCACAGGCGATGCCGGAAATATGAGGATTAGTACGAATTTTTTAGCAATTGATGGCAAAGGTAGCGCGATCGCATCTTTAACAAATGCTGGTAACGGTGGTGACATCATCCTCGAAATCGGTGAATTATTACTTTTGCGGCGTGGCGCGTTAATTTCCACCACCGCAGGCAGGACACAAGCAGGCGGCAATGGCGGTAACATCATCCTCAATTCACCCTTCATCGCCGCCATACCCAACGAAAACAGCGATATCACCGCTAATGCTTTCACTGGCAAAGGTGGTAATGTGAACATCACTACGCAAGGTATTTTCGGCATTCAAGCGCGATCGCAACTTACGCCACAGAGTGATATCACTGCAAGTTCTGAGTTAGGCGTACAGGGAGAAATCACTATCACCGAACCACAACTTCAACCGCCACAAAAACTGCTGGAGTTACCTACAGGATTGGTTGATGCGAGTAGTCAAATTGCCCAAACTTGTCCCAGAGGCCCGAATGCTAAACCTTTAGGTAAATTTGTTGTCACCGGACGCGGGAGTTTACCACCCTCTTCATTAGAACCGCTAACAGGTGCAACTAGCCTCAATCCCTTAGCAAGTTTAGATGGAGAAAATCCTGATACGGGGATGCAGGGACATCAAGATACAGGAAAAATACCACAAATTGTTGAGGCGCAAGGTTTTATAAAAACTGCTGATGGCAAAATTGCCCTTGTAGCCCAAGCACCGATAGCAACACCTTCAGCTACAAAAGCAACGGCTGCATGTGTTGCACCTCGCTAGAAATACTATAGGTGTAAGTTAAATGCAACGCATCAGCTCCCAGAACA
Source organism: Calothrix sp. NIES-2098 (assembly GCF_963875125.1). Lineage (NCBI taxonomy): Bacteria > Bacillati > Cyanobacteriota > Cyanophyceae > Nostocales > Calotrichaceae > Calothrix > Calothrix sp. NIES-2098. The sequence continues at coordinate 2,972,373 of NZ_CAWNKJ010000001.1, read as the reverse complement.
ATCAGCAATGAATCAGATGCAAAATTGGCTCCACCGTAATAGTCATACGTCATTGCGAGTGAAACGCAGTGGAACGAAGCAATCTCTAATAGCTTGCGATCGCACTATCTTCCCAGACAGCTTTTCGCGAATCTTCGCAACGTTCGCTGTTCCACCAAACATCATATTATGCAGTTTCATTCTGCTAACTAGCACCCCCGTCCAAGCTCAAATTAATCCAGACAACACTTTAGGGGCAGAGAGTTCTTCTGTTACACCCAACGTTTTAATTAATGGTGCCAGTGCCGATCGAATTGATGGTGGTGCTTTACGCGGCAGCAATCTTTTTCATAGTTTTACTCAGTTTAATATTAATGATGGGCAACGAGTTTACTTTGGCAACCCTGCTGGAGTGCAAAATATTTTCACTAGGGTGACTGGTGGGCAAAGCTCAAATATTTTGGGGACATTGGGAGTTAATGGTACTGCCAATTTGTTTCTCATCAATCCCAACGGCATTGTCTTTGGTAAAAATGCCAGTTTAGATGTGCGTGGTTCCTTTGTGGGGACTACTGCTAATGCTGTGCAATTTGGCAATCAAGGCATTTTTAGCGCTACAAATCCGCAAGCAGCGCCTCTGTTAACTATTAATCCCTCAGCGTTGCTGTTCAACCAACTAAATCAAACAGGAATTACCAATCAATCGCAAGCACCGGCAGGTATTAATCCTGTGGGTGACAATGTTACAGGGCTAAGAGTCGCAGATAGCCAAAACTTACTATTGGTGGGTGGAAATCTCAACATTGATGGCGGCGGACTGCTGGCTTATGGCGGGAACATTGAATTAGCTGCTGTAGCCGCACCAGCAACAGTCGGATTAAATATTGCCGCTAATAATTTGCCCAGTCTAACAATACCCGATGGCGTAGAACGTGCAGATGTCTCTCTCAGCAATGGCGCAGAAGTTAATGTTCGGGGTGCAGATGGCGGTAACATCAAGATTAATGGGCGGAATGTCAACTTAGCAGGAGAAAGCAAACTCCGAGCCGGGATAGAAACAGGTTTAGGTACAGCAAATAGTCAAGGCGGAGATGTTGAAATTAATGCCACAGGCACAACAACTCTAACTGATAGCAGTTTTATCAGCAATTCGGTACGCGATCGCGCATTTGGCAAATCGGGTGATGTGAAGATCGCTACAGGCTCGTTGAACTTAGATAAAGATGCAGTAATTAATGTCAGCACTTTGGGACAGGGTGATGCTGGTAATATATTTATCCAAGCAGATGGTGTTTCTTTAGGCAGCAATACAGGCATTTATAGCAGCGTGACCTATGGAGCTATCGGTAATGGTGGTAGCGTTAATATCAAAGCAAATTCACTAAATATCAGCGATAATGCGGCGATAGAAACGAATGTCCTCGGAGCTTATCAAGAATTTCCCGTTGGGCGGGGAAACGGAGGCAATATCAATGTTAATGTTGGCTCGCTTTCCCTAAACCAAGGTATCATCAACGCTAGTACATCGGGACAAGGTAATGCTGGCAATGTTTCGATCCAAACAAAAGACGCTGTTTCACTGACCAATGGTGCTGGTATTTACAGTTATGTAGATGAAGGTGCTGTGGGAAACGGCGGTAGCATCAAAATTCAAGCTGGTTCCCTGTCACTCATCAAAGGCTCAGAAATTGACACTAGAACTTTCGGACAAGGTAATGGCGGTAAAATTACTGTCAACGCCAGTGAAGCGATTTCTTTAGACGGATTTGGTAACGATAGCAATCTATTTACCCGAATCATTAGCGCTGTTGGTAATTCAGGTGTCGGTAAGGCTGGAGATATTGAGCTGACAGCTGGTAATGTTGCACTTACTAACGATGCTTATGTCAGTAGCAGCACCTTAGACAAAGGAGATGCAGGCAATATCATCATTAATGCCCGTGACACTATCAGCTTTAACAATTATGCTTATGCGAATAGTATTGTTGCTGCTAAAGCAGTGGGCAATGGCGGAGATATCCAAGTCAAAACTGGAACGCTGCTTTTAACTAATGGCGGTCAAATATCCACTAATGTATTAGGACAAGGTAATGCAGGCAATATTACTGTCGAAGCTAGCGATACTGTCAAGCTTGATGGTTTTATAACTCGTGAATTTGATGGTGATTTAAATGATGTTACAAGTGGATTGAGCAGTATTTTACTCATTGGAGGTGTGGGTAAAGCTGGAGATATTCAGCTGAAAACTAAATCGCTGTTCGTTACTAATGGTGCTAGTTTAACTACTAGTACCAGTGGTACAGGAGATGCAGGTAACATCACCATTAACGCCAGCGATCGCGTTACTTTTGCAGGTTTTAGCGGTAAGAGCCTATTTAATAGTCAAGCATCCAGCATTGGAAATTCTCAGAGTGTTGGTAACGGTGGTGACATCAGTATTAATACAGGTACGCTGTTGTTCCAAAATGGTGGTAGCTTGGTGGCATTTAACAGCGGGCAAGGTAATGGTGGGAATATTTTTGTTGATGCGGCAAATACCATTACTTTTGACGGTATAGGTAAAAGCGGTTTACCAAGTAGTGCCTCTACTTATGCAACTAACGGTGATGCTGGTAGTATTCAAGCAAAAACTGGTGCGCTGTTTTTAACCAATGGCGGATATATATCTGCTGTGGGATTTGGGTTAGGAAAAGCAGGTGACATTAAAATTGATGCCCGCAATAGTGTGAAAGTTGACGGTGCTATCCGTGATGTTACTTTATTTAATGGTAGCGTTGCTGATGCTGAAAGTGGCTTGTTAACCAGTTTACTGAGGGGTGAAGGTAAAGGCGGAGACATTGAAATCACAACTGGATCGCTGACAGTTAGTAATCGTGGAATTCTATCTAGCAGTACTAGTGCTAAAGGCAATGCAGGTAATATTACTATCAACGCCCGCGATACAGTGACTTTTGATAATGTAGGCAATGCCTACAGTGTAGCTTTAGATAATGCGATCGGAAATAGTGGCAATATTCGCATCAATACCGGAACATTATTTTTAACTAATGGTGGTACAGTCAATACGTTTAGCGCTGGCCAGGGTAACGCTGGCAATATCTTTATTAATACCCGCGATCGCGTTTTTGTTGATGGAGTCGGTAGTAAAGGGATGATTAGCGGTGCATACTCTTTTACCACAAACAGCGGTAACGGTGGAGAAATTCAAGTAAATACGGGAACGCTGTCATTAAGCAATGGTGGCATACTGAATGCAGCTACCTTTGGGAAGGGTAATGCAGGTGACATTACAATTAATGCCCGCGATCTTGTCACCATTGAGGCTTTTGATGTGAATGGATTTACCAGCGGGGTTTTTACTACAGTCGAAAATCAAGGTGAAGGTAAGGGAGGCGATATTAATCTGACAACTGGTTCGCTTTCTGTACTTGGAGGACTAATAAGTAGTACTAGCCTAGCTAAAGGCGATGCTGGCAATATTACAATTAATGCCCGTGACACAATAACTCTTGATGGTGCGGGTCGTGGTAATATCATCACCCCTGAAAGTATAGAGCGTCCCAGCAATTTTAGCGGTATCTTCAGTTCAGTTACGAATCGAGGTACGGGTAAAGCTGGTGATACTAAAATCAACGCTGGTGATGTTCGCATTGCCGATAAAGCGGGTATTGCAGCTGCAACTTTTGCTGGTGATGGGGGCAATATTACCCTTGATATCGGTGATTTGTTATTGCTACGTAGTGGCGGTTTTATCTCCACTACCGCAGGTAATGCCCAAGCTGGTGGTGATGGCGGTAACATTACCATTAACTCACCTTTTATAGTCGCTGCACCTAACGAAAACAGCGATATTACTGCCAATGCTTTCACCGGTAAAGGGGGTAACGTTAACATTACTACCCAAAATATTTTCGGTATTCAAGCTAGTTCCCAACTTACGTCATTTAGCGATATTACCGCAAGTTCGCAATTAGGCGTACAAGGACAAATTTCCATTACTCAACCAAGTATTCAACCCACCCAAGGATTAGTAGAATTACCAGAGCAAGTTCTGGATGCAAGTAGTCAAATTGCTCAAATTTGCCCCAAACCTACAGCTAAACACCCTCTAGGTAAGTTTATTATTACTGGACGCGGAGGGAGTTTACCACCAACTTCTTTAGAACCACTAGCAGGTACAACTAGCCTCAGTCCCTTAGCAAGTTTAGATGGGGAAAATGCTGATGGTGAGATAGACGCGGTGAGGAAGTCGGAGTCTTCCCATTTTCCGTCGAGTCCGAACTTCCGTTATCCGAAGGTTAGAGAGAATCCCTCACAAATTGTAGAAGCGCAAGCTTTAATTAAAACTGCCAATGGTAATATTGCCCTTGTAGCCCAAGCACCGACAGCCACACCTTCAGCTACTAGAGCAACGCCTGCATGTGTTACATCAATTCGTAATTACGAAAGTCTCGCAGAATCTAAATTCTAGGGGATTGCCTGAATGGCAAATTTTGGTTTCAGCCAATAGCATTCTTGTCATTGCTACTAACTGAATTATGTACGCAGAGAGAAGTCAATACACATGATTTTTTGTTCTTTATAAGAAAGGTGAGCAGGTGAAGAACTCAAAATGGTACAAAATACTACTCCAAGGCAAGATATTTCTCCAAAAAGACGTAATCCATTGCCTCTTTTAATAACTGGTTTATTGATCGGTTTGCTTGTTGGTGCGCCCTTAGGCTGGTTTAGCCATCGATTTTACTATCGCTATCGATCGGCTCAAGTTTTACTTTGTCGCCAACAACATTTTGGACAACCAGAAGTTCAGCTACAAGCTTTGTGTGGTTCTCTATATTAGTTTTGACATTTGACAACCAAGTAGTTTGTTATCAACATTGCTCCTCTTCGTTAAACCAAGGCTAACGTGAGGAGCAAATAAATCCTCAATTGCATAAGAATTTTGTGGAAAGCGAACCCCACACTTTGCATGAATTAACCAGCGCTGTTTCATAAAAAACTACAGCAGCTTAAATTAAACGAAACTATAGGCTTCAAGTTCCAAATTTAGTTATCAAATCACAAGCAAGTGTCACAGGTAAAGCAAGAAGTTTTGAAAACGTACTAACTCCGTTCTTTCATACCAAAGACGCGCCGAAAAAGGGACTGCATTAAGGCAGGAGACAAATGATAAACTGCTTTCCAAAGGTTTGCTGTCCCTACCATGACATCAGAACGCCGATTCTTGACTGCATCCCAAATTGATTTAGCTACATCTTCCGGTTTTTCTAGCACAGGAGTTTGCACGGCTTTATCTACCAATTCCGAACGCGCCTCAGCTGTTTCCTCATCCTTACCGCGAAAGATTGCTCTTTCCATCAGTTGAGTACTGATAAAACTGGGATAAATGCCGCTAACATGAATGCCTTTAGGCGATAACTCGGCGTGTAGAGATTTTGTTAAGCCGGTTATGGCGTACTTACTGGTTGTGTAAGGAATTTGGTAAGGAATTGGTTCTATACCACCAATAGAACTGACATTAACAATGGTTCCTTGGCGACGTTCTAAAAAATGGGGCAATATGGCATTAATAGTATGGATGTAGCCCCACAAATTGGTATCAATTATCTGATGCCAATCATCTAAGCTAAAATCTTCGACAGGCCCCAAGCCAAAGATACCTGCATTATTAATTAATACATCCACTTGACCAAAATGAGCTATTGCCTTCTCGATTAAGTTGTTTGCTTGGATAGGATCTTTTACATCTGTAGCAATTGCGATCGCTTCTTGTCCCAGTTCCCGGATCTGTGCAGCAGTTGCTTCTAAACGCTCAAGTTGACGAGCTGCCAGCACAACATTATAGTTATGTCTGGCAAATAGTAATGCTGTAGCTTTGCCAATTCCTTGCGATGCGCCTGTAATAATTACTGTGTTAGTCATATGTCAGCGAACGTAAACTGGTAAAATTTTTTGCCTATTCTCCAAACTGTGTTGATGTTACAGATGAAAAACTTACTTTGATACAGTCACATTGAAGCGGAGTATTTAACTAAAAGCCTCATCCTTATAGACGATTTCATCTGGAATCAAGGAATAATTTTAGGGAAAAATTTTTCATCAATTGCCGATTCGGAATAAACATCAGAATTGAATTTATCAAGAGACTCTAGATTATATGTGGCAAAAGAAAGCAGACATCTTCAAGAAAGTTTAACGCTTATTTCCCTGTAGTAACTAATTTTTCTATCTGCGAGTTAAAAAATATCCTGTCCTTCTCGACACCCTGTGCGCGAGAAAACTGTGACTGAAACCATAAGTAGTCCGCCGCGGTCAGTTTATGGTTGAAATCTGTGAGTTAAACTAAAAGGTTACTTACCTTAGAGCCTGACTGGCTTTATGGTCGAATACCCGTTTTGTACTTTGCGATGGTGTACACGCCTGCTATAGGCGATCGCAAAGTAGAAAAAATCTCCTTCTTTTCATGGTCATACAATTCCCAAAAACGACCAAATATTGTTATTGATGCCATTCGCTCAGTTGAGAGCAAACACAACAGTATAGAATGAAGCTATCAATTTCTGTAAAGTTGTAGCTAAAGTAGTTTAATTGGCAGTTGTCCATAGGCAAGCATTTACCGCAGGTATCGTACCCCATCTTTTAGCAAGATAAAACCATAGAGGCAAATTTAAATATGTCAAAGAAAGAAAGGAGATTTAAGGCAGTTAGTTCTCTTGATGATGTGGAAATTATTATTCAGGAGCCATGTCAGGTTCGTTGGGCAGATATGGAAGGTGATAATGATGTGAGAAAATGTCACTATTGTCAATTAAATGTTTACAACTTTTTAAGCAAGTCTCCTCAGGAAATTCTCAATTTAATTAATCTCCATGAAGGCAAACTTTGCGCTCAGTTTTTTGCTCGCTCTGATGGGACAATGACAATGGAATCTTGTCAGGAAAAACAAAAAAATCATGGAATTGCTAGAGGGGGAATTCAGGTGATAAAGAAAGAATAATACGAAAAGTTGCTTACATGGGGATTGCCGATAAAAATAATATCAATAATCTTTATTCTGACAATGTGTATTGAAAACTATTTAATAACTGAGTGTTTTTTTTAACATCAATTATAACTATTGGGAAGTGCGATAACTAATTGCTAGACTTTGGCAAATACAATCTCTAGTAATGATATCATGTCCGGTAAATTACTTGTGATATGTCATTGCGAGTGTAACGCAGTGGAACGTAGACACGTAGACGCGTTCGACGAAGTCGTTCTCGCAGAGTAGCGGCTTCTCGAAGAGTAGTGGCTTCCCGCAGGGTAGCAATCACAAGGTCTCTGCGATTGCTTCACTCCGTACCCTTCGGGAACGCCAAGGGCGAACGCAATGACAAGCGTTTAACTGGACATCATATGATTTCCTCTTGATCGTTGATATGATTCCCAAGTGTAAATATTTGAAGCACTCATAATTTCTTACCTCCTTATGGGCACTGTCTATGCTGTACTCTGTACAAAGTGCGTAGCTTGCCGCCGCAGGCATCGCCCTTTTATCCTCTAAGAAAAATAATGGAGCGATCGCTGTTCTGATAAGCTAAAAGTCTATGGCTTACCACCCACCAACACCAGAGAGAGTAACCCAAGTAGGTGGCAGCAGCAATTAGATTAAATCTTGTTTGAATAAAATGCCCTGGCACGTGAAGTCAATAGCGAATTATTCACAGAATGCAAATAAACTTGAATTGGCATAACAGGCTTACCATCTGACCACTTGCCCATATCAAACTTTAATTTATCAGCATCAGCACCAAAACGTATTACTTGGTCAAGAGCGTACCATATATAACGCCAGTCCAAGTTATTTTCTACTCCGACACCGCCTAGAAACTCATTAGCTATCCAATCAGGAAGAAAACTGGTGTTCAGCGTGGCTTGCTCATGATCGGCATACATAGCGGGGGAGCCATGCCGATCGGTGAAGGGCGGCTTTCCGCCGTGTATGGTCTGTTTATTTACGCCATGCTGTACTAATAACAATAAGAATACCGCGATCGCCCCATCACTCCTCATATTTAACCTCTAATTGATAAATCTGCATCGGTGGATGTTCCTGCATCATTCGCCAGTAATAACCATTGGCAGGTCTGGTGATTGCGTTAATTAAATTGCCAGATATGGATAACGCTGTCCTCATTGCTACTGGCAAGAAGCTTTCCATCCGGGCTAATAGCAACTCTTAAAACAGAACTAGAACCATCTTCAAAGGTGCCTAGCAATTTTAGAGTATCGAGGCTCCATAGTTTAATAGTGCCATCATCATTGCCGCAGACAAGAATTTTTCCATCTGGGCTAATGGTTAGGGATTTAACCGAACTAAAATTGTCAGGAAAATCATGCAGCAGTATTCCAGTTTGAAGATTCCATAACTTTAGGGTGCTAATTGCACGATTTCGAGAGACTAACTGACCAAAACTGCCACTAACGAGCTTTTTACTATCTTTCGTAATAGCAATAGCATCAACTGGGGTCTTGTGTCCTTGAAGGGTATGGCGTATTTTGCGATTTTTTAAATCAATCAGCTTAATTGTGTTGTCATCACTGCCACTACTACTGACAAGAATTTGCATATCAGGGCTAATTGCCACATTACTCACATAAGCTGAATGTGCAGCAATAGTATTAAACTGTTTTCCAGTATGTAAATCCCAAAGCTTGATTGTGCGATCGTCACTGCCACTGGCAATCAATCTGCCATCAGAACTAATAGCAACGGTTTCTACTGGTAGTGTATGTCCGCCGTCAACGTGAAGCATCTTCAAGGTGCGTAAATCCCAAATTTTCATTGTCGGGCTGGTTATTCCACCACTAACAAGAAGCTTTCCATCTGGACTAATGGCAATTGAGGTAACGCCGTCTGACTGAGCATTTATACTACGCAGCAACTTTCCTGTGTGTATATTCCAGAATTTAATAGTATCGTCCCTACCCCCACTAATTAGGGTTTGCCCATCTGGGCTAATCACAATTGCTGGAACACCAAAAGTAACTTTTTGATGACCAGTCAGCGTGTGAATCAGTTGAATATGAGGTTTACCGATAGGTGAATTTGAACTGGAAGGATGTACATCAATGACAGTGAGAGTAAGGGTTAGCGCAATAACTAGGGCTTTATTTGCTTTTTTTCGATTGAATAAAATTTTTGGGTACTTACTAGATAACAGCTTTCTGATAAATTTGGTTTTTATCATAGATGCGTTGCCAAGAATATTCAGTGCAAGACATTTAATGATACTCTTCGGGATGCGTAGCTTGCTGCCTTTTCTTCGCCCTCAGTTCTGGAAATGTTTTATGCAAATTAAGCTCGACTCTTGAGGACTCAAATTAATAAAAGTTTTTATATGAAGATTTTGAACTTCCTCAAACCCAAACCAGCACAACCAACTATTGAGAGTTACGGACAGCAGAGTAGCAGCTTTGAACGCCAGAACAGGAAAGATTAATTCCGGTTTACCAACAGAAGTCAGATTAACCATAAGCGCCATTGGGAAGAAATCCTAAGAGTTGTTTCAATCTTTGGTCTGCTCCTTCATAGCAGTGACTAGGCATTTGATAATTCATAAATGGTGCGTACTTATGACCAACTAGTCTCTTAGCGTAGGTAATTTGAGTAATATAGCGAGTGATAGAGGAAGAGTTTCTAGAGCCTCTATGCCATACCTGATTGTTAAAGCAAACGGCAGAACCCATTGCTCCCAAGCAGCTATAAATTTGGTCTTCATATCCTGATATATTACCGTCACAGAACTTACCAAATAGATGAGATCCAGGAATTACCTGAGTTGGCCCATTTTCTTCAAAAAGTACATCTGTTAAGTAGTAATTCACAGTGAATGCCAGAACATTGAGGCGAATATTAGTCAAGGGTTGACCATCCAGTGAAATTACGTGCGGCGTATCGTCTTGATGCCAGGCATTTTTAGCCAAACCGTCAGTTTCTGGAGGAATCTTAAATGAGTTGTTGTGAATAACATGAATTATATTAGCGTTGGGAATCCCATCATCTATTGAGTAGCCTATGCCATTTGCACCACCAATTAAATGTTCTGCAAATGTAACAATTGGCTCCAAAGCAAAAAGATTTAAATTATGCTGAGAATGCTCAAACATTCTTTTCATAATCTTTTTTGATTTATGATAATTTTTACCTTCAGTCTGCTTGAGAGCTTCATCTAAATCATTTCTTAGAAGTTCACATTGTTCGGGCGTTAACACATTGTCAATTACTAGAAAGCCATTAATATGAAAATACTCAATCCATTCATTGAGTTGCTCTGTAGTTGGCTTATGTCCAGTTAGATATTTAGGCATTTTTCCTTGAGTTTTATATATATATTGATATGTAATATAAGCTTTATTGTTGAGTCAGTTACTTCTAGTCTGAAAGCAATTTACCAAAATTGGATATTTTAAATTATTAAGTTTTATTGTTCATTTTTGACTGGTCGAGAATTTTTGGTTTGTTTGTCAGCATCCTTATATTCCGCCATATTCAACAATAAGCAAAAAGTGAACACTTTTTGACCTGGAAGATGAGCAATAGGACAAGACAGACTACAACTATCGATTCAGAAAACAGTAGTTTGTCAAGTACAAAGAGGTTAAAAATGATTCGTCACATTTCGATTCCTGCTGCTAATCCCCGTCAAGTTGCTGAAGCGATCGCGGAACTTTGGGGAGGACGTGTGTTACCATTCCTTATTCATGGCGATAGTTATATGGCTATGGCTTGGGATGGAAGAGGAACCATGATTGAGGTTTATCCACTAGGTACAGAATTGGTTCCTGGTAATGGTGATGCAGAAGTGCAGTTTCGAGACTCTAATTCTTCTAGCCAGTTTCAAGCAGTACACGCAGCTATTGATGTACCTACAAGCCAAGAACAGATTTTTGCAATTGCCGCACGTGAAGGTTGGCGTGTGGTACGTTGCGATCGCGGCGGATTTTTTGAAGTTATAGAATTATGGATTGAAAACCGCTTGTTGTTGGAATTGTTAACCCCAGAACTAGCAGCAAAATACACCAATTTTATGCAACCACAGTCATTAGAGCAGCTTGTTGCAGCTATGGGTGTGGGTTAAGGGACTTCCAACTAAAAAAATATCCTATCGCTAGGGTAGCAGAGGGAGAGAAAGAATTTGCTCAATATCTTCGCCTTTGCTGATTGAATAATTTAATTTCTGGAAGTTCATAAAGATTGAGTAGAGGGTTTAGCATTGCTAAACCCCTACGAAAAAACTATCTTTGCCAGAATTTTCATCAATTGATATCAGCACTTAGCTTTATTTTGCAGCTTGGTGGTAATTAATCTGCGCCTATGCGCAATGAATCAACGTATATAACTTTAGCCTGGGAAGGAAACATATAATATGAGTCTTGGCGATTGTGTAATCAATGCTAGTAACTTATACTCTGACAAAATAGCGATTCTGTTCGAGGATCGAGCTTGGAACTATCAAGACTTGAATGAGATTACAGACAAAATCGCTGCTTCCTTGATGAGGATGGGGGTTTCTCAAGGCGATCGCATTGCTATTCATCTATCAAATTGTCCAGAAATCGTCTTTTGTTATTACGCTTGTTTTAAAATTGGTGCGATCGCAGTTCCTCTCAACAATCGTTTGAAAGCACCGGAACTCGAATATATCCTCAATCACTGTCAAGCTAAAATCTGTATCAGCCAAGGAGATTTATTTGGGGAAATTCAGGCGATCCAAGATAATCTTACCAGTGTAGAATCATACTTTGTCTTATGTAATAACTCTAGATCTGCTAACCTGCATAATTTTGAGGAACTGTTGCAGCAGTATGGAAAAGAGATAGAATTTCCTAAATTAGATGCAAGTGCGATCGCGGCAATTTTATACACTTCTGGCACCACAGCCCGTCCCAAAGGCGTTACCCACACCCATAAATCTTTACTGATTACAGCCGCATATCACAGCCAACAAACCAATTTAAGCAATGCAGATATTAGTGGTGTGATGTTACCTCTGTGTCATATCTTTGGTTTTGCCTTGCAAATGATTTCATCTGTGAGTGTAGGTGCAACATTAGTAATTATCCCTCGTTTTGAACCAGGATTAGTCTTGCAAAATCTCCAGCAACATGGTGTTACCAAACTTTACGGGCTACCAGTCATGTATAACGCTTTGGTGAACTATTCAGAAGTAACTGCTTACCGTCTAGATAGTTTGCAACTTTGTTTTGCTGGTGGTGATGCAGTTCCCGCAACGTTACAACAACGTTTTACCCAAATATTTGGTGTAGAAATTCTTGAAGGATGCGGGATGACAGAGGTAATTCCTTATAGCATGAACCCTAACGATGCTAAACGCCTTGGTTCTATTGGTAAAGCTACAGAGGGAATGATGCTGCGAATAGTCAATGACAACGGGGAAGATGTTCCTCAAGGCGAAATTGGCGAAATTATTGTCAAAAGTGAAGCAATGATGCTTGGCTATTGGAATCAGCCAGAAGCTACCGCCGCCGTATTAAAAGATGGCTGGTTATATACAGGTGATTTAGGTTGGATGGATGCAGATAATTATTACTGGTTTGTAAGTCGTAAAAAAGAAATTATCGTTCGGGGTGGTTCTAATATTTCGCCTTTAGAAGTGGAAGCAGTTTTATATCAACATCCATCTGTGAAAGAAGCCGCAGTTGTTGGTGTACCAAATGCAACTTGGGGTGAAATTGTGCAAGCATTTGTCGTATTGAAAGCAGGATATTCCCTCAGCAAAACAGAATTAAAGGAATTTATGAGTGAAAGAATAGCAGCTTACAAAATCCCCGAAAATATTGCCTTTTTACCGGAGTTACCTAAAGGCTTAACAGGTAAAATCCACCGTAAAACATTACGAGATTGGGCAACAGCCAATTTCCCACTATATTCATAGTTTGGAATAATTCGTAATTACTTGGAGCTAATTTATGCCATCATTATCAGAACGGCTGGCTTGAGAGAGGAATCGCAAATTTGTTGGTAGAGAACAAGAGATTTCCATTCTGTTCTTCTCGACAGCCTGTGCGCAAGAAAACGAAAAATATTGTCAGATTTTCGCAGTTGGATAACATCAGCCCTAGGCACGTTGTCAAAGCGATCGCCCGCAAGGTTTAATTTTCGCTGTCATGAAAACTGCTGATGCAAGCCCTTGTGGGGCTACAAGGGCAACTATTGCATATGTTACTCCTCACCAGAAATATTAATAAGTGTGAGTTTAATGCAACGCATCAGCCCTAAGAGTAACCAGCGATGAATCAGATACAGAATTGGCTTCAAAACTCCCTTTTGTTCATCCCGATTTTGCTCGCCAGCACTCCAGCCTACAGCCAGATCAACCCCGATAATACTTTAGGCGCAGAAAGTTCTCTCCTCATACAGAACGTTCCGATTAACGGTGTTAACTATGACTTTATCGATGGCGGCGCGCAACGCGGTGCTAATTTATTTCACAGTTTTAGCCAGTTTAATATTAATGATGGGCAACGAGTATATTTTATAAATCCATCTGGAGTAGGAAATATACTATCGCGGGTGACGGGTGGAAATCCATCAAATATTTTGGGTACTTTGGGAGTTTTGGGTAATGCGAATCTGTTCCTCATCAACCCCAATGGGATTGTATTTGGGCAAAATGCCAAATTAGATGTACGCGGTTCCTTTGTGGGGACTACCGCCAACGGAGTGCGATTTGGCGAACAAGGAATATTTAGTGCCACAAACCCAGAAGCACCGCCACTGTTGAATGTTAACCCTTCGGCGTTATTTTTTAATCAACTCAATCAAGGGAAAATTACTGTTCAATCAACGGCGAATGCAGGTATTAGTCCTACTGGTGCGATCGCAACTGGTTTAAGAGTACCAGATGGTGAAAGTTTACTGCTGGTTGGTGGAGATATCAACCTTGATGGCGGAGAACTCAAGGCTTATGGTGGCAATATTGAGCTAGCGGGGTTGTCTGCACCTGGTGATGTGGGGCTGAATTTTGCAGATAATAACCTCAGTTTAATAATACCGGATGGCGTAGCAAGAGCAGATGTAACTTTCAGTAATGGGGCGGTAGCTAATGTCCGCAGCGATAATGGCGGTAATATCAAAATTAATGCTCGCAATGTCGAGTTGGCTGGAGACAGTAAATTGCGGGCGGGAATAGATATCGGTTTGGGTACGCCAGAGAGTCAAAGCGGAGATGTTGTAATTAATGCGACGGGAACAACTACTTTGAAGGAAGGTAGTTTTGTTGCCAATATTCTTGAGGAAGAAGCTTTTGGTAAAACTGGTGATATCAAGATTAATACAGGTTCCTTGAAGTTTGATAACGGTCAACTTAATGCTACTAAATACGGGCAAGGAAGCGGGGGAAATATCCTTTTACAAGTAAAGGATGATATTTCTTTAAGTAACGCTAGTGCTATTTTTAGTGGTTTAGAAATTGCTGCTGTTGGTAATAGTGGAAACATTCAAATAGATGCAGGTTCTTTATCGCTGTCATCTTCGGAAATCAATAGCAAAACTTATGGGCAAGGAAATGCAGGCAATATTAATATCAATGTGCGCGACGCAATTAATTTGCAAGGTCGAGGTGTGTATGATTTCAGTACCCGAATTATTAGTTCTGTAAATTATGAAGGTGTAGGTAAAGCCGGAGATATTTCAATCACTACAGGTTCTCTCCAGTTGCAGGATGGAGCTTTTATTTCTAGCCTAAGTTTAGGCAAAGGAAACGCCGGAAATATTACAATTGATGCGCGCGATCGCATTACTTTTGAGAATACCAGTTATGCTCGTGCTGGCACATCACTAGAAGCAATAGGTAACGGCGGAGAAATTCGCGTTACAACCGGAACTCTGTCCTTAAGTAGTGGTTCTCAAATTGATAATAATATTGCAGGACAAGGTAATAGTAGCGATATTACAATTAACGCCCGTGATGCAATTAAATTAGATGGCATCGTTGGTACATTTATTACTGGCATCAACAGCCAAGCACTATCAGCAAATGCTGGTAAAGGTGGAAATATTCAAATCACAACTGGTTCGTTATCTTTAACAAATGGTGCAACAGTAAATACTACTACTGGTGGGCAAGGAAGTTCAGGTAATATCACTATTAACGCACAAGATACAGTTACCGTTGATGGTTTTGGGAAAGTACCAGTTTCCGGCTGTTTTGGATTAGTATTGTGTCAAACAAGAGTATCCCAAACCGGAAAAATTATAGCCGAGAATTTGCTACCTAGTAACATTAGCAGTTCTAGCTTAAGTGAAACAGCTAATAGTGGTGATATTCGGCTCGATACGAAAAATCTGGTTCTCAAAGATGGGGGAAGAATTAACGCTGATGTCATTAGTAATAATGATGGTGGCAATATATTTATTAAGGCATCAGATACAGTTTCTATTTCCAGTCCTGAATATGGTGTCTTCTCTTCACAAATCGGCAGTACTTTCCAGGGAAACAATTTAAACTCTACAGGTAATGGCGGTAATATCAATATTCAAACAGGGAAATTTTCACTCAATAATTCTGCTTTGCTGACTTCAACTATAGGCACAGGAAACGCTGGTAATATTTCTGTAGATGTGCAAGATTCTGCATCTTTGATTAACAGCAGAATCTTCAGCAATGTTGAGCCTGAAGCAGTAGGTAATGGTGGAAATATAAATTTCAAAGCCAGGACACTTTCTTTGGATAACTCTCGTTTGTTTTCTCCAACCTACGGAATTGGTAATGCGGGAAATATTTCAGTGCAAGTGATTGATTCTTTGAAACTGAACAATCAAAGCTATATTTTCAGTAGTAATGCAGCCGGAGCAGTTGGTAATGGTGGTGATATAAATATACTTGCTGGCTCATTTTCTTTAGATGGTGTTTCTGGAATCACTGCTGCTAATTTAGGCGGTCAAGGCTCTGCTGGTGATATTTTAATTAATACAGTGAATAACATTGATTTGGCTGGTGAGTCTTTTATTGCTACTTTTACCAATGGAGAAGGCGATGCAGGTAAAATTAACCTCCAAGCAGGCGGTAATGTTTCAATTGCTGTTGGCGGAGGGATTTTTGGTAATGTAGCAGAATCCGGAGTTGGAAATGGTGGTGATATTACCATCCAAGCTGGCAATTTTTTGTTAACTGAAGAGGCTCAACTGCAAACCAGAACTGTAGGAAAAGGTAGTGCTGGTAATATTACTATTAAGACAACAGAGAACTTAAATATTGATAAATCCATAGTGGCAACTACTACCAACGGACAAGGAGATGCAGGTAAAATTTCACTGCAAGCAGGAGAAAATATTTCCATATCAGGTAACTTAAATAGCCCAGATATTAGTCTAGGAAGCAGTCTATTTAGTGGCGTAGAAGCAAACGGAGTGGGTAAAGGTGGTGATATTGAAATTCTAGCTACTAACTTTTTTGCTGATGGTGCAAAATTACTAGCTGGTACGTTAGGACAAGGAAATTCAGGTAACGTTCAAATAAATACTACTGGTAATATCAACCTCAAAAATGGCGCTCAAATTATGACATCTACTATTGGCGAAGGGGATGCTGGTAATGTCAAACTTATCGCTAGCGGTCAGGTTTTTATTGATGGTGTGGATGCGAATGGTTTGGGAAGTGGAATTCAGAGTACGGTAGGAGAAGAAAACTACTTTTTTGGTACGGGTAAAGGTGGCAATATTGATATTACTGCTCGCGATTTATTCGTTACCAATAATGCGCAAATAAGTTCTAGTAGCTTCGCTGAAGGAAACGCCGGAGACATTTTCATCAATTCAGGTTTGGTGCAACTGGATAATAATGGCAAGATTGCTGCCGTCACTAATTCCAAAGATGGCGGAAATATAAATTTCAACATTGCAGATTTGTTATTGCTGCGTCGCAATAGCAATATTTCCACTACCGCAGGGTTAGCCCAAGCTGGCGGTAATGGCGGTAACATCAGCATTAATTCGCCTTTCATTGTTGCAGTACCAAACGAAAACAGCGATATTTCTGCTAATGCTTTCACTGGTAAAGGCGGTAATGTAAACATCAGCACTCAGGCTATCTTTGGTATCGAAGCCCGTCCCAAGCTTACAAATCAAAGTGATATCACTGCAAGTTCAGAATTAGGCGTACAGGGACAAATTAATATCTCTCAACCGCAAGTCCAAACCCCACAAAAACTGCTGGAGTTACCTACAGGATTGGTTGATGCGAGTAGTCAAATTGCCCAAACTTGCCCTAGAGGCCCGAATGCTAAACCTTTGGGTAGCTTTGTCGTGACTGGACGCGGTAGTTTACCACCCACTTCTTTAGAACCACTCACAGGTACAACTAGTCTTAGTCCGTTAGCCAGTTTGGATGGAGAAAATGCTGATGGTAACGCGGGGACGCAGGGATATAAAGACGCGGAGAGTTCTTCGGAAATTATTGAAGCCCAAGGTTTGGTGAAAACTGCTGATGGCAAAATTGCCCTTCTAGCCCAAGCACCGACAGCCACGCCTGCGGCTACAACAGCGACTAGTGCATGTGTTACATCTCGCTAGAAATATTAATAAGTGTGAGTTTAATGCAACGCATCAGCCCTAAGAGTAACCAGCGATGAATCAGATACAGAATTGGCTTCAAAACTCCCTTTTGTTCATCCCGATTTTGCTCGCCAGCACTCCAGCCTACAGCCAGATCAACCCCGATAATACTTTAGGCGCAGAAAGTTCTCTCCTCATACAGAACGTTCCGATTAACGGTGTTAACTATGACTTTATCGATGGCGGCGCGCAACGCGGTGCTAATTTATTTCACAGTTTTAGCCAGTTTAATATTAATGATGGGCAACGAGTATATTTTATAAATCCATCTGGAGTAGGAAATATACTATCGCGGGTGACGGGTGGAAATCCATCAAATATTTTGGGCACTTTGGGAGTTTTGGGTAATGCCAATTTGTTTCTCATCAACCCCAATGGTATTGTATTTGGACAAAATGCCAAGTTAGATGTAAGCGGTTCCTTCGTGGGGACTACTGCCAACGGAGTGAGATTTGGCGAACAAGGAATATTTAGTGCCACAAACCCAGAAGCACCACCAGTATTAAATGTCAACCCTTCGGCGTTATTTTTTAATCAACTCAATCAAGGGAAAATTACTGTTCAATCAACGGCGAATGCAGGTATTAGTCCTACTGGTGACATTGCGACAGGTTTAAGAGTACCAGATGGTGAAAGTTTGCTGCTTGTTGGTGGAGATATCAATATTGACGGCGGAGAACTCAAGGCTTTTGGTGGAAATATTGAGTTAGCAGGGTTGTCTGCACCTGGTGATGTGGGGCTAAATTTTGCAGATAATAACCTCAGTTTAACAATGCCGGATAGCGTAGAAAGAGCAGATGTCAATTTAAGCAATAGCGCACAGGTAAATGTTCGGGGTGCGAATGGCGGTAACATCAAGATTAATGCGCGAAATCTAAACTTGACAGGTGAAAGTATAATACGGGCTGGGATAGATAGCGGTTTGGGTACGCCAGAGAGTCAAGCCGGAGATATTGTTATTAATGCGACAGGAACAACGACTTTAACAGACGGTAGTTTTATCGCTAATGTTCTTAAGGAAGAAGCTTTTGGTAAGGCAGGTGATATCAAGATCAATACAAATGCATTAAATTTTGATAATAATGCGTATCTAAATGTAATTAACTACGGGCAAGGAAACGGTGGAAATATATTCTTACAAGTTAAAGATGGCATTTCTCTAACCAATGATGGTGGAATTATTAGTGGTATAGAAAATAATGCCATTGGCAATAGTGGCAATATTCAAATAGAAGCAGGTTCTCTCCAGTTAAAAGATGGAGCTTTTATTTCTAGCTCAACTTCAGGTAGAGGCAACGCAGGCAATATTATAATTAATGCGCGCGAAGCAGTTAATTTACAAGGCAAGGGTGTTGATGACAGTACCCAAATTATTAGTGATGTTAATGATGAAGGTATAGGTAAAGCTGGTGATATTCAAATTACTACAGGTTCTCTCCAGTTAAAAGATGAAGCTTTAATTTCTAGCTCAACTTCAGGCAGAGGCAACGCAGGCAATATTATAATTGATGCGCGCGATCGCATTACTTTTGATAATAACAGTTTTGCTAGCAGTGGTACATCTCAAGGATCGTTAGGTGACGCAGGACAAATCCGTATTAAAACCGGAACTCTCTCTTTGAGTGGTGGATCTTACATCGAGAATAATGTTTTCGGACTAGGTAATACTGGTGATATCACTATTAACGCACAGGATACAGTTAGTGTTAATGGTTTTTCCAAATCTATAGTCCCAGGATCTTACTGTTCTGGCTCGGCAATTTGTCAAACAAAAGTGGATGAGAATGGACAAATTTTTACCGAGATTTTTCAAATCAGTAACATTAGTAGTTCTAACTTAGGTGAAGCAGCTAAGGGTGGTACTATTCGTATTAATACGAAAAATTTATTCTTAAAAGATGGTGGAAAAATTGACGCTACTGCTTATAGTAGTAATGATGCTGGTAACATATTTATACAAGCATTGGATACAGTTTCTATTTCTAGCCCAGACCCAGAATCTAATATTTTCTCTTCAGAAATTAGCAGTGGTTTCCTGGGAAGCAATTTAGATTCTACAGGGAATGGTGGTAGCATCAATATTCAAACAAAAAAATTCTCACTCGATAATTCAATTTTGCTAACAACAACTATAGGAAAAGGAAACGCTGGCAATATTTCTTTGGATGTTCAGGATTCTGCATCTTTGATTAACAGCAAGATCTATAGCAATGTTGGAACTAGTGCTGTAGGCAATGGTGGCAATATAGATATCAAAGCTAGGACGCTTCTGCTAGATAATTCTAAATTGTTTTCTCCTACATCCGGAGTTGGTAATGCAGGAAACATTTCAGCACAAGTAGCTGATTCTTTAAAATTGATAAATCAAAGCACTATTGTCAGCAACATCCAATCTCAAGCAGTTGGAAATGGTGGTGATATAAATATACAGGCTGGCTCATTTTCTTTAGATACTAATTCTAGAGTCACTGCTGTTAATTTAGGCGGTAAAGGCTTGGCTGGCGATATTTCAATTAAGACAGTAAATAATATTGATGCCGATCAATCATTTATAGCCGCGTTTACCTCAGGACAAGGAGATGCAGGTAAAATTAATCTGCAAGCAGGTGGTAATGTTTCAATTACGGATAAAAGTGGAATCTTTGGAGATGTAGATAAATCAGGAGTTGGAAATGGAGGAGATATCACGATCCAAGCTAGCAATTTTTATTTAACTGATGGAGCTAATTTGCAAACCACAACTAGAGGTAAAGGTAACGCTGGTAACATAACTATTAATACAATAGGAGACTTAATTATTACTAGCCAGTCACAGTCAGGTTTGGCAACTAGTACTGGTGGGCGAGGAAATGCAGGTAAAATTTCACTTCATGCAGGAGAAAATATTTCGATATCAAGTAACCGAAACAGATCAGATATTGGTTCAAATGCCCCTCTATTTAGTAGCGTAGAAGCAAACGGGGTGGGTCAAGGTGGCGATATTGAAATCCAAGCACGTAACTTTTTTGCTGACGATGCAATCTTATTTTCCGCTACTGTAGGGCAAGGCAATTCAGGCAACGTTATCATTAATACCACTGGCAATATTACCCTCAAAAATGGCGCTCAAATTCTAACCTCTACTGTTGGAGAAGGATCTGCTGGCAATGTTAAAGTTATCGCAGGTGGTGAGGTTTCCTTTGATGGTGTGGATGCTAATGGTTGGAAAGGTGGAATCCAGAGTACGGTAGGACAAGAAGAAGAACCTGTGGGTCAAGGTAAGGGTGGCAATATTGATATTACTGCTCGCGATTTACTCGTTACCAATAATGCGCAAATAAGTTCTAGTAGCTTCGCTGAAGGAAACGCCGGAGACATTTTCATCAATTCAGGTTTGGTTAAACTTGACAATAATGGCAAGATTGCTGCCGTCACTAATTCCAAAGATGGCGGAAATATAAATTTCAACATTGCAGATTTGTTATTGCTGCGTCGCAATAGCAATATTTCCACTACCGCAGGGTTAGCCCAAGCTGGGGGTAATGGCGGTAACATTACCATCAATTCGCCTTTCATTGTCGCCATACCCAACGAAAACAGCGATATCTCAGCTAATGCTTTCACTGGTAAAGGTGGTAATGTGAATATCAGCACTCAGGCTATCTTTGGTATCGAAGCCCGTCCCAAGCCTACAAATCAGAGTGATATCACTGCAAGTTCTCAATTAGGCGTACAGGGACAAATCACTATTTCTCAACCACAAGTCCAACCACCGCAAAAACTGCTGGAATTACCTACAGGATTGGTTGATGCGAGTAGTCAAATTGCCCAAACTTGTCCTAGAGTCCACAATTCTAAACCTTTGGGTAAGTTTGTCGTTACTGGACGCGGTAGTTTACCACCCACTTCGTTGGAACCGCTTGTAGGCGCAACTAGCTTCAGTCCGTTAGCCAGTTTGGATGGGGAAAATGCTGATACTGGCGCGATGACGGAGGAATATAAAGAGGCAGTGAGGAAGTCGGAGTCTTGGACGCCACTTGCTTCAAGTCGGGGAACCCGCCCAACGCAGTGGCTCCGCTTCCCGTCGAGTCCGAACTTCCGAACCCGAAGGGGGAATCCTTCGCAAATTGTTGAGGCGCAAGGTTTGGTGAAAACTGCTGACGGTAATATTGTCTTGGTTGCGCAAGCGCCAAATGCTACACCTGCTGCTACTACTAGTTCTGGGATGTGTCCGATAGTGAAGTGAACAAGATCTTTTTATATCACGCAGAGGCGCAGAGAGGAGTATGAAGAGGTTGCAAAAGTTTGTGATGTTGATGGTGATGAGTGCTTTATTATGCATGACATCGCCTGGGTTGGCGCAAGTGACAAATGTTGCTCAAGTCCCTAGCGTACCTGTTGAGCAGCAGGCGCGAGTATCATACGCTAAGGGTGAGTTTGCACAGGCGGCGCAGTTATTTCAACAAGCGGCTCAAGCTTATAAAGTTGCTAAAGACCCGATTCGTCAAGCGTTGAGTTTGAGTAATCTGTCGCTTTGTTATCAACAGTTGGGACGGTGGGATGATGCTAGCCGTGTAATTACGGAAAGTGTTGAGCTTTTACAGGCAATCAAGGAGACTAAGCCGGATAAGTTATTGGCACTGGCGCAAGCTTTGGATATTCAAGGCGGATTACAGTTAGCACGGGGACAGGCGGAGGCGGCGCTGAAATCTTGGGAAGGTGCTACATCTATATATACTCAGTTAAATAAACCGAGTAAGGCACTGACGAGTCAAACGAATCAAGCGCAAGCTTTACAAAATTTGGGTCTTTATCGCAAGGCAATTTCTCTATTAGAATCGGCGCTAAAGTTACCGCAGGTTTCTACTACTAATACCGAACAACTCAAGTCTCTTGTCGATAAAGTTGCTGCGACACCAGAAACGGCTGTAGCTTTGCGGACTTTGGGCGAGTCTTTGCGGGTTGTGGGTAATCTGGGGGCAGCAAATTTAATTTTAGAGCGCAGTTTGGCGATCGCTAATGAATTAAAATTACCTGAGGTCGTTACCTTAACTCAACTTAGCCTCGGTAATCTTGTCCGCGCTCAATTGAGTTTAAATAAAGGTAGCAAGACTCCGATCGATCCTCAAGCTGCAATCAATTTCTATCAACAAGCTGCTGCTTCTGCATCACCAGATTTAAGGATGCAAGCACGAGTCAATCAACTCAGTTTGCTGGTGGAGACTAATCAACTCGATGCGGCAAAAACTTTATTACCCCAGCTGCAACAAGAAATTGCGACATTACCACCCAGTCGGAGTGCGATCGCATCACGGGTAAATTTGGGGCAAACATTGATACAGATGCAAAAGCAGTCTCCAGATACAGCTTCGTGGCGAGATGTGGCTCAAATGCTGGCTGTGGCAGTTCAACAAGCGAAGGATTTGGGAGATACACGGTTACAAGCTGATGCACTGGGTAGCCTAGGTAACGTTTACGAACAAACACAACAGTGGTCTGAGGCGGAAAAGTTAACTCAACAAGCGCTGCAATTAGGGCAACAAATCAATGCAGGGGATATTGCCTATCGTTGGCAATGGCAGTTAGGTAGGGTGATGAAAGCCCAAGGTAAAAATGATAGTGCGATCGCAGCTTATAAGGAAGCAGTCGGTACAATTAAATCTCTCCGCGCCGACTTAGCCGCAGCTAGTCCTGACGTGCAATTTTCCTTCCGCGAAGCTGTTGAACCAATTCATCGTCAACTCGTTGGCTTGTTAGTAGAGTCAAATCAAAAAGATAATTTGAAGACAGCGCGAGATGTGATTGAAGGCTTGCAATTAGTCGAACTAGATAACTTCTTTCGAGAAGCTTGTCTCAACGGAAACCCGGCGTTAGTAGACAAGGTAGATCCCAAAGCCGCAGTCATTTATCCAATTATTTTGGAAAATCAAATAGCGATTATTGCCAGCTTACCAAACTCCCAAAATAAAGCCCAAGATGACCGTGATTTTCGTTACTATAAAACAGCTGTTAGCAACGAAAAAATCGATAAGCTAGCATCCCAACTAGGGGATGGAATGAAGCAACCAACTAGCTTGGATATAACGCTGCCGAAATTGCAGCAAATGTATAATTTAATAGTTCGTCCAGAAGCAGAGGACTTAGCAGCGAGTCAAGTAGAAACATTGGTATTTGTATTAGATGGGGTTTTGCGGAACGTCCCAATGGCGGCGCTGCATGATGGTAAAGAATTCCTTGTGGAAAAATACAGCATTGCCCTCACACCCGGATTACAATTATTAGCACCGCGATCGCTCAAACAAGAACGCTTAGGAGCCTTAGTCGGTGGGCTGAGTAAAGCTCGTTTGGGGTTTGAGGCTCTACCCAATGTCGAGAAAGAAGTAGAAAAAATCGAATCGGAACTACCCTCGGAAGTTCTAGTTAACCAGAAATTTACAAATTCCGCCTTTCAAAATAAAATTTCTGCTGTTTCCTACCCGATTGTTCATTTAGCAACCCACGGACAATTTAGTTCCCAAGCAGATGACACATTTATTCTTACCTGGGACGGCAAGATTAAAGTTAACGAACTCAGTGGCGTTTTAAGAACAGTCGAAATCTCACGAGACAATTCCCTCGAACTTCTGGTATTGAGTGCTTGCGAAACAGCAGCAGGCGATAATCGTTCCGCTTTGGGATTAGCAGGCGTAGCAGTACGTTCTGGTGCTAGAAGTACAATAGCAACTCTGTGGCGTGTCAACGATGAAGCCTCTGCAACTCTCATGAGCCTATTTTATGACCAATTAGTGCAAGCCAATCGTACTGGAATTACCAAAGCAGAAGCGTTAAGACGCGCCCAACTTGCCATTTTAAAGAGCCAAGAATATCAAACACCATATTACTGGGCACCCTATGTATTACTAGGAAATTGGACTTAGGCAATACCAATTCATTAGTAATGAAAACCCACCCTACTCAAAGTAATTTTGGGTAAGGTGGAAATTTCAAAACTTAGAATTCCAAGCTAAATATGTAGCTTATTTGATTCGGGAGTTTTCAATTCTGATGCGTGACTTGTCGCTTCTTCAAATAAGAAATCGGCAAATGCATCTGCCAACTTCATATCAGAAAGTCCTTCGACAAATAAAAACTGACCTTGGGGATTGACTTCTAACCAAATAGGTTCGCCGTTATCATCCAATTTCAAATCAAAGATACCCATGCGTAGCCCCATGATATTCATGAATTTACGCAAGCCAGTCTCAGTTTCCCTTGGCAGTTGATAGGGTTCGACAACTACCTCATCCAGATGAACGCGCCAATCCAAGCGATCGCAAGTGATTAAAGCTGCATAAAAGCGATCGCCAAACGCATTCACTCGCAGATGACGAGTACCAGAAATCATTTCCTGATAAATCGCTGGCGATAATCGTAATGTGCGATCGGAGGATAACAGAGCATCGTTGACCTGGTGAGTGGTTAATGGGGCTTTAGTTGTACCCGCGACTGTCTTGACAATCGCTTGGTTATTCAAAGCCTTACAGAAATCGCGGATAATCTCCGGGTCTTGACTCACCAAAGTTTTGGGAACGCGTAAGCCCGCTTGCAGTGCTGCTCGTAATTGCGACAGTTTGTTTTCTGCTTTGCGGCTAGCATCAGGATGATTAATCCATACGCCCCGAAATTCGTTGAGCATGATGCCAGTGAAACTTGCCATACAATCATTCAAAATGACATCTATGGCTGCCTCATCCACTACATCAGGCGGTAGTTGAGATTGGTGAGATTTTTTCCACGAATTCCCACTAGGTCGCCGCCACCAAATTACATCTAACTCCTGCACATTTAATCCTTGTCCGCCCAAGGTGGGGAGAATTGGTGCATAAGCTGCTGTTGACGACCAAGTGAGTTTACCACTATCCGCTAATCGGTCAGTTTCGATGATGTCGCATTTGACTTGGTGACGGTCTTGCAAGGTTTTCCGAATGGCATAGGCATGAAAATCTTCCTCAACCGTCGCAATGGCTATATGAGGTTGATGATTAGAAGCAGTCACTGTCATCCCATCCGCTATCACTACCTGAGATGGTGGCACAATGCTCATTTCTCATAGAGAGATTGGTAGCATCAGCAATGGTATGCGTGTATTGGGTAAGTCTTTCTGGTACGGGATACTCAGAGGGCGGACGGACGCTTAAAACAGCAGGAACTGCTTGTTCTCCGTTAGTTGCTGAAGCGGCATTGGCCGACGCTGCTACAGTAAGAGTATTAATAGCCGCAACAGACAACATCACTGCGGGTAACAAACTGGTTTTATAGTTCATATACTTTTTCCTATTGGAGAGTTGAGTTAAAACCATTTCTCAATGGCTTTAATCAAGTTGATATTTAGTAAAGTAATAAACAATCGGGGAGAAGTAGGGGAGATGAGAAAATATTGCTGATATCATGTCCGTTCAAACCGACGTCATTGCGACCGGAGGGAAGCAATCTCAAAAACCCCGCGATTGCGTCGTTCCACTGCGTTTCACTCGCAATGACATATTAGGGGTAATTTGCCGGACATCATATGACTTTTTGTCCCAGCCTTGTGTAGAAATTTGATAATCTTGTGAGATTTAGGAATTGGGTAACACGATATGATGTAGTGGCGATCGCTCTTTTAAACGCCACCAAATTGCTAAAGTTAATTGGCGATGAATTTCTTGGTTAGTCCCTAATTTGTCAATGGGATAATGAAACCAGCACACCTGCAAGTAACGATGAGATTCATAAGCCAATAGCCACATTTTTTCGTAGCGTACCAAATCCTTTACCCAGGCTGGGTCAATCTCTTGTTGTTGGATGAAGTTAGCAAATGCGATCGCATCTTCTCGATGTTTCTTGACACCCTGTGGTAAATGGGTTTCTGCATATCGCCAAAATAGATCGTTGAAGTTTTTACCCAACACCCGTGCAGTTCGTGGTAGTAGTTCGCGCACTTCTCCCAACCGCTTCCACTTGAGAGAATTCGCAAAAATATTTACCTGCTGTGCAGAGATTTGCGATAACTGCTGTGTCTCTTCATCACTCAACCCCAACTCTGCGCCAACGATTTGCGGGTTAGCAAAGAAACGCTGTCTCAATTCACTATTGGTGTAAAGTTGGGCTAAAACTTGTTGTGTTTGTGCTAACCCCATCTATGATGACTCCTGCCGATTTGCCTTGCTTGTTGCAGTTCTCCTAGCAATTCTGCAAACAGTGGCAAGTTTTCATCTCTTTCTAAAACAATCCCTTTAACTGCAACCTTGGCTAACACTTCATCCATGAGTTGCCAAACCTCGGCTGGTGTTGACTGGGAATGGCTGTCAATCAATACACCATCATGCCAATGTCCGCCAACGAAATGCAACTGTACCACACGTTCTATAGGTAATTGTTGGAGAAATTCCTGCACGTTGTAGCCATGATTCACAGAATTTGTATGTAGGTTTGTCACATCCAATAGCAACCCACAATCAGCACGTTCTACTATTTCTGCCAAAAACTGCGCCTCTGTCATCTCAGCACCGGGTAGCGTCACCATATAAGTGATATTTTCCAAAATCAATGGCACATCAATCCAGCGACGCACCTCAGCTATATTGCGACAAACAACTTCCACAGCTTCCTGGGTATAAGGTAGCGGTGACAAATGTCCGATATCAACACCACCAGCTTTGGTAAAGCAGATATGCTCGCTCCACCAAGGGGGATTAAGCTGTTTAATTAGCGCTGCTAGCTTTTTTAAATAATCTCGATCCAAACCTTCAGCACTACCTAACGACAGATTAATAGCATGGGGAATTATCGGGAAATGCGCCGCAAGTACTTCTAATTCCTGCTGTTTTTGCCAAGGTGCATCTAGATAATGTTCGCAAACAATTTCCAGAAAATCTACTTGCTGACGGTTGAGAAATAAATCGCTTTTAAATGGTTCGCGAAAACCTAACCCTACACCTAAAGTCGGGAGATGGGATAATATCATTTCTTAATCCCCACCACCGCCACAACCACCGCAACCGCCGCAGCCACCACCATCACCACCGCAGCCACCACCTCCACAACCACCAACTCCACACCCACCGCTGCTACCATTACTTTGCCAACTGGCAGTATTCATAACAGGTGAGAAGATATTTTGATATCGGTCGTAGCGCGTCCCTGTCAGTACTTCAAAGCCATAGAGTGCCACAACCAAGTTGTATTCCAACGACGAAGGAATACCAATTTCTACTTTTTGTTTTAACTGCGCGAATGTTCCTTCAGGAATATCAGCTTTGATTTTCTGTTTCAATTGCCCAAATGTTGTTTCCAGTTGTTTCAGGTAATTTCCCCCCAGACTGCTAAGACGATTTGTTCGGCAGACAGTCCATAGAAGCTGTAATGAAAAAAACCCCATTACGATAAGAAAACCTACGTTATGGCGTCCATGTAATGAAGCTACTACCAACTTAAAACTACCCAAACCGCCAATAATCAACGTTCCTATCCCGCCAATTCCTTGTCTCCAAAATTTCACTTGCTCAGAATTTAGAAGTTGCTGATTTTGGAGTTGCTGTTGATAAACTGCACAGTGCGGCTGTAGCTTACTGGCTAACAAGTATCCAGACGATCTGACTTGAGTTGAGACAGCAAACCAATCAAATGCTTCGCGCTGTATTGGTGTTAGTGCAGATACATCACCATGATTTTCTGCTTGCTTGATAGAATCTTCAGCGATTTGTAAATAACCACGTTGGATTAAGTCCATCACTGCTACCTTCGCAACTCCCATTTCTTGGGAACGCAAGTAAGCAATCTCGTAAGCATCTGGTTCGGCCGGAATTAAAGGTAAAGTTTGGTCTTTTGTAGAGTCTTGTACTAGCCACGCACATCCTAACAGTGTGATGGTGATAACTGCACCATACAACCACAGAAAGTCCGTCCCTCGCATATCTGGAACTATTTTAGCGATCGCCACGACTACCAATATTGCCACGGTAGCAATTAGTAACTTAATTTTTGGCGCTTCTGTTAGCGAACTGGGAATTGGTTGATTTGACATATTTTTTTCTCCCTAACCGCCACAACCACCGCCGCAGCCACCGCAGCCACCACCGCAGGAACTACCACTGCTGCAAGAACTCCCACTACTACAAGAACTACAGCTAGAACTACTACTACAGGAACCATTTGACGATTTGCTTTGTCGGCTACTTGTTCTAGAGTATGTTGGAGGAAAGAATACTTTGTAGTATGAATCGTAGGAAGTGCCAGCTAAAGCCTCAACGCCAAATAATGCTACAACCAAGTTGTATTCAAATGCAGAAGGGATGCTAAATTTGACCTTGGTTTTCGCCTCTGCAAAGGTTTGTTGGAGTTGTTGGAGATAAGCTTGACCTCGCAAACTTAAGCGCGATCGCTTGCTCACAAACCATAAAATACCGATAATCGATAAGACACCCATAACTATCAAAAACCCGACATTATGGCGTCCCTTTCCTAAAGCGATGAGTAGCTTATAACCCCCCAGGCTAAAAATAATTGTCGCCGCAATCAAGCCTACTTGAATATTCGATTTTTGCCATTTTTGATCGTATAGCAGTTGCTCGTTATCTAGCTCTTCTGCATAAATTTGACAGTAAGGTTCTACTTTCTCAGCTATTGAATTGATGGATTTTAGCGCTGGAGACGAGGAAAAACTAGAAAAAACTTGCTGTTCTAGAGGCTGTAACTCAGACAGATTATTGTGATTTGGTGCTTGGCTAATTAATTGTTCAGCAAGTTGTAAATAACCTCTCTGAATTAAATTCAAAATTGCTACCTTTACCACTTCTACTGTTCCCGAACGCAAGTAAGCAATTTCGTAGGGATCTGGTTCGCTGGGAATTAAGGGTAAAGGTTGGTTTTTTGTGGGATCTTGTATGAGCCAACCACAAACTAACAGTGTCAAGATAATGATACAGCCATACAACAGTAGAAAATCCGGCCCGTACATATCTGCAATTGGATTATGTAGCAAGGCATCCATAAAGTTTACTCCTGTTCAGCACACCACTTGCTTTTGAGAGAATTCAAACTTAATAATTCCCCAAATTGAAAGGAACAATCTATCTCTACAGCATGAGTTACAACGTTTACGGAAACTATTTGCATTACAATTATACTACACGTACCACAATACGTAAAACTCTATTCCAAATGACAAAGGACGAATTACTTAGGTAACTTCGCCCCACACCTTTTACAAAATCCCGCATCTGCATCGTGAAAAGCTAAACCACATCCCGAACAAATTATTTCTACTTGGTTAGCAGTTTTCACCAATCGCTTAATTAAATCTCCCACTTGCCAAGGAATTAGTGCAATACCTGTCAAAATCATCAATACTGTTAGCCCACGACCTAATTCTGAAGCTGGTGTCACATCACCAAAACCCACAGTTGTCATCGTGACAATTGAAAAATATAAGGCATCCAAAAAAGTTGTGAAAACTTGGGGATTGACAGGATGCTCAACTTGATAAATTAAGCCTGAATAAACAAATATAATCGCAAATAATGTAAATAATATCCGAGCAAATATTACTCCATCTTCACTACTAACACTGCCAAAGAAAAATCTTTTGTCGATAAATCTGATTAACCTTAAAATCCGAAACCATCTCAGCAAGCGAATAAAGCTGAGATCCACTGCCCCCAGAAAAAATGGTAAAATAGCTATTAAGTCAATAATTGAATATATACTCAAAAAATACTTAAGTTTATTTTCTGCACTCCACAAACGCAATCCATACTCAACTGCAAAAATGATAAAAATTGCAGTGTCTACAAGATTTAATTGAAAGCGGACAAAATCAGGAATATTATAAGTTTCAGCTACAAAAATTCCTGAAGATAACAAAACCAGTCCAGCAATAGTTAAATTAATTCTTTGACCTACTGGTGTTTCTATATCTGTTAAGTAGAATTCGGTTTTTTCTCTGCTAAGTAACATAATTAACTCTAGCTATTTTTCAGTAGTTCGCAGAAATAATAGGCAAAATAAGATATTCTTAACAAGTAGCTTTTTTACATTCTAACTATTATGAACCATGAATATTTTATGCAGCTAGCGTTGGTAGAGGCAAAAAAAGGTGATGCGCCTTATGGTGCAGTAATTGTGAAAGATAACGAAGTAGTTGCCGTAGCTCATAATACTGTAAGACGAGATAACGATCCATCTGCTCATGCGGAAATCAATGTTATTCGTAGTTTAACAGCTAAACTTAAAAATCCTTCTTTGGAGGGTTATACTATCTACACAACTGGCGAACCTTGTCCAATGTGTGCAACTGCTTGTGTTTGGACGGGTATCTCAGAAATTGTGTATGCTGTTTCAATTCAAGATTTGATTGCTATAAATCAGTCACAAATTGATATTTTTTGTGAAGAGGTGATTGCGAAGTCCTTTAGAAATATCAAAGTGACCAAAGGGATTTTAAGAAATGAATGTTTGGCATTATTTAATTAACTATTGCTTGTTTCTCATATTAAGTTGCAGTCTGTTGTAGTACATCAGAATTAATGAGATTGCTTCCCTACGGTCGCAATGACAATACTATATTTGATTGCAACTTGGTATAAGTTAGCCAATCTAAACTACTTACGAAATTCGCCAATGACTTCGATGCGTCTCACAATGTTATTGTTTAACTCTTCTAACTCCTCAGCTGGAATCCACCATTCTGTATGATATGATGCGCCTACTTGATGAATTTCATATTTATCCATGAATACTTTTTTGACTTCAAAGCGTGTCACATAACCTACGCCACTATCTCTAACATTCCATTTAGTAGCAATTTCTTTAGCATATTGCTCGTTTGTAACTGGGTAAAAAATTGGTTGTTCGGGTAATCTCGGCGGCCATTTAGTGTAACCGCTTTGTTTAACTAGTTCTAATTCTTTTGGGCCAGTAGGGCGATATAAAGTTACGGTTTCATCCATATTTACCTCTTGCATAAAGTTTAAGAATTTAATTCATAATTACTCAACTACATTTAAATATGATAAATATGTATTAGCAAAAATTGCTGCTTGAGTGCGATCGCGTAAATTTAAGCGATTTAACATATTAGTAACATGATTCTTTACCGTACCCTCAGAAATATAGAGTTTTTGGGCAATTTCTCGGTTACTAGCACCTTGAGCAATTAAACATAAAACCTCTTTTTCTCTTGGAGTAAGTTCTGCCAAACTAGGAGGTATTGGTGGTGATTGATTTGCTTCTAAACTAGGAAACTGAGTCAACAGTTTTTTGACAATTCCCGGGCCCAGTTGAGTGTAACCTTTATCAACAGCGCGGATAGCAAAAGCTAATTCTTCTGATGGTGTATCTTTGAGTAAATAACCCATTGCGCCACTTTGTAGGGCTGCTTTGACATATTCATCATCATCAAAAGTTGTTAATACTAAAACTTTAATATTGCTAAAACGCTTTTGAATTTCTCTAGTAGCTGCTACTCCATCCATAATCGGCATTCTAATATCCATTAGCACTACATTTGGATGTAATTCCGCAATTAGATCGAGTGCCATTTTACCATTTTCTGCTTCTCCGACTATTTCTAAATCTTCTTCTAATTCTAATAATGCTCTTAATCCTTGCCGAATTAAATTTTGGTCATCTACTAACAATACTTTAATCATTTATTTAACCTCGTTTGGGGAATATCAACTGTAATTTTACAACCAGCACCAGGAGCGCTAATAATATTAAATACTCCACCAAGTGCTAAAGTGCGATCGCGCATACTTTGCAAGCCAAAACCTGTAGTATTTTGTTTAAAATCAAAGCCTTTCCCGTTATCTTGAATAGTTAACCGTAAACCTCTAGGAGTTTTATCAATTTCTATTCTAACTTCTGTGGCTTCTGCATACTTGGATATATTCGTCAATGACTCTTGAATAATTCGATAGATAGCAGTTTTAAATTCATTGGGTAGAGAGTTTTCTAAATTGATTATGCAAATTGGTGAAAAGCCTTTTGTATGCTGAAAGTCTTCTAATAGTCCTTGAATTGCTTGTTCCAGAGATTTATCTTGCAAGGGATGAGAACGCATAGCAGAAACAGAGTGTCGGATATCCTGCAAAGCTTTAGAACCTAATTCTTTAGCCCTCACTAAAAAACTTTGCGCTTTACTGGGGTTAGATTGTGAAAGTTTTAAAGCTGTTTCTAGCTGCAAATTTAATGCTGTCAGCGAATGTCCTAACGAATCATGAATTTCCCGCGCGATGCGATTACGTTCTTCTAGGGTTGCTTGATTTTCAATTCGTAGAGCATATTGACGCAGTTTTTCGTTAGCAATAGCTAATTCTTCACGACTTTGGCGTTCAGATAATACTGTATTCATCAACAATAATACGAAAATTAAACTTAAGCCAAATAATAGAGATAGGCTTAAGGTAAAGAATTGAAAACGCTCTTGTGCTTGTGGTGATATGGGAAAATTATGTAATCGCCGCTGCAATGTTAGCTGAAATAAAATAAATGAGATAAATGTAACTACTAATCGCCCTTGTAAATTAAAAATTAAGCAACTGCGAGTTACTAAAATTATATAGATAAAAGGAAATAGTCTCGAAGTTCTTCCACCAACAAAGCCAGTTACTAAAATTAATAAAACTTCAATAGTGGTGTATATAATCTTAGTTATTTGATTGCCAGTTGGTAATCGCAAACCCATCAATCCAAAAATAATTAAACTGGCAGTTGCTACTTCTGGAAACTGACTAGAAAATTTCGGTGAGGGATATGGCATGACAGCCGTTATTGTGGCGATCGCTAGTAATATCCACTCTAAATAAAGTAGAAATCGAAAAGGATGATTGTGAAATTGAATCGGACGTTTCATGTTATTTAAATTGAGATTAATGAAGTTTGATTAATGCAAGCTATTAAAATTAGATGTAGTTATATTTATTTACGCGCATCCACTTAGATAATTTGAATTTATTTACAAAGAAATATTAAAATATCTACTTTATAAGCGATTTGATAAATCTAGTTTAATTTACATTAAATGTCTATTATTATTACCTATCAGCAAATAATGACTAAAGTCATGGGTGTATTCATGACTTTCGCCTCATGTAGTTGATAAATATCAGTTCTTATGATGGTGACATCAAAACAAGGAAACAACACACGAGGTCATTCATGAAAGTTAAAGCATTATCACTAGTAGCTGGAGCGATCGCCTTAACTTTAGCTGCTACCCCCTTTGCAGTCAAAGCGCAATCAAGCTTTTCTTCTAATAAACTAGTTGCACAAGCGCAAAATACCCAAACACCAAAAGCTCGAAAGAACGCAATATGGCAACAATTGGGGCTAACGGATGCACAAAAAAGCCAAATTGAAGCAATTCGCCGTGATACTCGTACCCAAATGGAAGGAGTTCTAACCCAAGAACAAAAAGACCAGATAAGAGCGCAATTCCAAGCACGTCAAGCACAAAGAGGCCAGCCTCAAGCAGGTCAACAGCCTGGTCAACGTCCTAAGAGAGGTGGTTTTGCAGCGTTGAATTTAACAGACGCTCAAAAAACTCAAATGAAGCAAATCATGCAGTCTTCACAACAAAAGATTCAAGCAGTACTAACTCCCGAACAACGGACAAAACTTCAGGAACTTCGTCAAAATGCACGTGCGCGCTGGGAACAACGTCGTAACCAAGGAACGACACCTTAAAACCTCATATTGTTGAGCAGCTTTTGCTAAATAAATAAAGCCCAATTACCACTGTCTACCGCATTTTTATTACCTTTAATTCTTGGAGAATCTCTTAGCAATGAATTAACTAAAAATCTTGACCTTATTATTCTATTAAATATAGAGTAATTAAACATTTATAAACCCAAACCTGACTGAGCAAATATGTTCAGTCATTTTTCATAACAATAGTAACTAATCCAAATTGAGATTGACTTAAGTAAGTTGGTGAGAAAAAACCGAACTATGTAACGAAAAATAAAATTTCTATATTTGGCTCGTAGTTGCGCTTTAGCGCTAAAGCGCAACTACAAACTAGTGATGATTATTTACATCGACTTACTTAATCTACGATATTTTAAACACAAGAGTATGATGCAATCCCCCACCACTGCTTTTAATCCCGTTCCGCGCTTGCAACAACTGTTAGATTTACTCGATCGCCAAGCTGAAGCCCAAGGGCTAGCTGTTCCTCAAATTGTCTACGTAGAGAAATTACAACAGCTTCCTCTAGGGACTTTTGGCAGAACTTGGGCTGACTTCTTGGCACAAAACAACCTCAAACCCTTCACCACAGGGCCTCGCCGCAAGCAACTCCATGATGGTATCCATGTTGTTACAGGTTATGGTACAGACTTGATGGGGGAAGCAGAAGTACAGGCTTTTCTCTTAGGCGCTAAGTTTCGACTAATTAATTTGCTGCTGGGGCTAGGCCTGTTACGCATCATTTACAAAAAACAAGGACAGCAGCTTAGTTGGGACAGACTATGGCAAGCCTATCAACGAGGATCTCACTCCAACTTAAACCCAGATACTTGGCAACCAGAATTACTTTGGCACTTACCTTTGACTGATGTACAAGCATCGTTTGGTATAACCAAACCTCAGAATTAAAAATTGAGTAGCCCCTAGCAAAAGGTCGGAGTTTTGAGTTATGAGTTAATTCAAAACTCTTTGTTTTATCAAAATGTCTAAAGAATTTCCTATTGGTAGTAAAGTCCGAGTGGTAGCGCTACCAGCTTACGTCAAAACTGCTGAACCTATGCCTATGCTCCGTCCTCCTGATGTGATTCGCCTAGACGAAGAAGGTACAGTTATTGACCGTCGTCCTGGTGGATATTGGGCTATTCGCTTTACCAAGGGAACTTTTCTCCTCGATAGCCAATACATTGAAAGTACAGATATCCCTCCCGAATCTGAGTCAGAGCCAAATAGCGACCAAGAATTGTAAACTTGTGTAAAGTTATCATTCTCATCTGTACATGATTTCTCGTCGCACTTTTTTGAGCATATTATTTGCCAGCTGTGTTGCTATCCTCAGTTGGCTAAACTTTACTCCGGTGGCTAATGCACTTGGTGGTAAACTTCCAGCAATTAATCAACCTGCACCAGAGTTTACTTTACCAACCAATACAGGTAACGGGACAATTTCTCTCTCGGAATTGCGTGGTAAGTGGGTAGTGCTTTATTTTTACCCGAAAGACTTTACCTCTGGTTGCACCATAGAAGCGCGTCGTTTTCAGCAAGACTTACCCAAATACATCGAAAAGAATACGCAAATTATTGGTGTCAGTGCTGATGATGTTGATTCTCACGCTGAATTTTGTGATTCAGAGGGGCTAAAATTCCCGCTTTTGGCAGATACAACTGGTGCAGTTAGTAAAGCTTACGGTTCTTGGATTGGTGCTGTGTCTATGCGCCACAGTTTTATCATCGATCCAGAGGGGATTTTGCGCGAGAATTTTGTGAAAGTTAATCCTAATGTTCACAGCGCAGAAGTACTGGCGCGACTTGAGGAGTTACAACGCATCTAGCAGTAAGGACTTTAGTTCTTGATGTGAGGACTGAAGTCCTGAGTGCGATCGCCTCTTCAAAACTCCTCTGAGTGTAGGCTGATAAAATTAATTAGGAATTGGCGTAGGCATCGCTCAACGATCGGGAACAATCACAATGGTTAAATCAGCCCCAACAATTATAACCTTTGATGAATTTATTACTCAGTACGGCGAGAGCGATCGCTATGAACTTATTGATGGTGAATTAATCGACATGGAACCGACAGGGCCTCATGAGCAAGTATCGGCATTTATTGGGCGAAAACTGAATGTAGAAATTGACCGTCAAGATGTAGCTTATTTTATTCCCCATCGCTGTTTAATTAAATTATTGGGAACCAACACAGCTTTTCGCCCTGATGTGATTGTGCTAGATCAAGCTCAACTGGTTAATGAACCATTGTGGCAGCAAGAACCTGTAATTACCTCCGGAAACTCAATTCGACTGATTGCTGAAGTTGTGAGTACGAACTGGCAAAATGACTATGCCCGGAAAGTTGAAGATTATGCCTTATTAGGTGTACTTGAATACTGGATTGTGGATTATTTAGGTATTGGTGGTAGAGAGTATATTGGCAAACCCAAACAACCCACAATGACAATTTGTACGCTTGTAGAGGATGAGTATCAAAAACGTTTATTTCAAAACAACGATCGGCTTGTTTCCTCAATTTTTCCCAATTTGCAGCTAACCGCACAACAAATCTTTGCAGCAGGACTACTTCAGCGCGATATGTAAAAACTGTTTTTAATTACTAATTAATTGAACGCTTTCTCCTTTCCATGAGCATTTGCGGTTCGACATTCTCTACATTTGGTAGTGCTTCTAATCGAGTAATTCCTTGAAAAGCATCACTCATCTTCCCTGATTTAGCCCTTAACCAAGCCGCATGAGGAGCATGAGCCAAAATTAGTTCAACTTCATAACCTGCGCGATCGATTGCAGCTTTTTGTGACTCTACATCAACATCTTGAGCAAAGCGAATCAATACTAAACCCGTGGGAACAGCAACTGAACCCCCTTGCAATTGATAAACAGGGCTAACTGTATCTGTAATTGTTGACTTTGGTTCGCCAGCAAAAACAGCAATTTTTCCCTCATTTAATACTAAAGCTGCTGTAGATGAAATCGCATTCGGTTGCTTGTAGTGTACAGCGTAGTATCCAGACTGACGACTGTACAACACAGGTGCATCTTTGCCGATGCGAATTTGTTGGGGATATTCACTAAAGTAGTCTGATGGAAATCTCACTTCAGCAATTAAGGGTAGAGAATAAGCCTGAAGAAATAACTCGATCATCTTATTTAAATTCTAATAATTTGTTCGTGGACTAAAATCCTTACTACAGCCCTGTCGCCTCTAGACCGTAGAAAGTTTCCTCAAGTTGCTATTTATTGAGATTTTTGAACTAATATTACTGAAATTCGGGAAAACTCCAAGTCTAGTTTGTATTTAGTGGCGAATACGAAATTCTTCTTTGCTGCGGCTTGCGGGTGACTCCTTCCAGATATGCACACAAGAGCCAAAGGCTGAGATTTAACTTAAGACCAGGAGACTAATTTATGGTTCAGGTTCGCTATGGTGGTAAGAACGGTGAACAGTATGAACTCGTCATTAGCGATCGCCACATTGTAGTTCGTACTGAAAATCGCAATCTGCTTGTAAGCGATCGCCCTTTTGAAGTAGCGTCTGTATCACCCGAAGCCCGCGATCTACTCAGTCAATTTGAGTTAAAAACGCGATTCCGGCAAGCAGGTGTAGAAATTTTGCAAGTGAAAGCACCAAGTCAAGATGGTGCTTTACGCGACCAAGCTAGGGCAATTTTAAATCAGGAACCGGAAATCCAATTTGCTGGGCGGGTATTGGTCGATCCTCAATCAATGCAGCCAGTAGTCTACACGGAAAACTTATTCGTCAAGTTTGATGATGAAGCGGAAGCTAGCACCTGTGAGGCAATTTTAGAGCGTTACAATTTAACCATCAAACGTCAACTTGACTATGCCCGCAATGCTTATTTTGTGAGTGCGCCTGTCAATACTGGTTTAGCAGTCTTTGACCTAGCCGAAAGACTACTCAATGAAGAATCTGTGGAACTGTGCCATCCTGAATTAGTTAGGGAACTGCGCAAACGTCAAGTTTTCCCCCAACAATGGCATCTCAAGGAAACCACAATTAATGGTAAGACTGTTAATGCTCATGCCAATGTAGAAGCAGCTTGGAAGTTTAGCGACGGGACAGGAATGACTATTGCCATTATTGATGATGGTGTGGATATTGACCATGAAGAGTTCCGTTCCTCTGCCAAGATTGTTACTCCCAGAGATGTGACATTAAAAACGAATAATCCCAGACCAGGAGACTCTGACGATCATGGTACAGCTTGTGCCGGAGTTGCTTGTGGTAATGGTAACTTTGGCGCATCGGGTGTAGCACCAAAAGCCAAACTCATGCCAATTCGGTTTGTTTCCGCGTTGGGGTCGCAAGATGAAGCCGACGCTTTTGTGTGGGCGGCGGACAACGGTGCAGATGTCATTTCTTGTAGCTGGGGGCCAGAAGATGGAGATTGGCGCAAACCCAACGATCCCCTTCACAAGCAGAAAGTGCCTTTACCTGACTCTACACGCTTGGCGATGGACTACGCCTTTAATAAGGGGCGCAATGGTAAGGGTTGTGTGATTTTATTTGCTGCTGGTAATGGTAATGAAAGTGTCGATAATGATGGCTACGCCAGCTATTCTAAAATCATTGCTGTTGCAGCTTGTAATGACTTTGGCACCAAAAGCGCCTACAGCGACTTTGGCAATGCTGTCTGGTGTGCTTTCCCCAGCAATCACGGCTATCCTTCCCAAACCACAGGCATTTGGACAACCGATCGCACTGGTGCAGTCGGGTACAATTTCGGTAATACAAGACGCGGGGATTTAGCAGGTAACTATACTAATAGTTTCGGCGGTACTTCTAGCGCCTGTCCTGGGGTAGCTGGTGTGGCGGCTTTGATTCTTTCCCGTAACCCGAATTTACGTTGGGATGAGGTCAAAGATATCATTAAACGTTCGTGCGATCGCATTGATGAAGCGGGCGGTAATTATAATGCTAACGGACACAGCCCCTCCTATGGTTACGGTCGTGTCAATGCCAAAAAAGCTGTAGAACTAGCATTACCCCCCCAACCCGAACCAGTCGGTATTTTCAAAGCCGTGCAGGATGTGCCGATTGGTGATTTGCAGACATCTACACTCAGTTTAGCGATCGCCAACACCAATCCGATCAAATCTATCAAAGTTGAAGTAGACATCGAGCATACCTACATTGGCGATTTAGTTGTCGCCCTCGTCCCTCCCGCAGAAACAGGCGTATTACCGATAATTCTCCATAATCGCCTAGGTGGAGCCACAGACAACATCAAAAAAACCTATGATGAACTCAACACCCCTGATTTAGCTACCCTCAAAGGTCAAAGTCCCCAAGGCAATTGGACTTTGGAAGTAGCAGATAAAGCCAAAAGAGATACAGGTAAAATTCGCAGTTTGACTATTGAAATTGCCTTTTAAGTAGTAAGGACTTTAGTCTTTGAATTTTTGACTAAAGTCCTTCTCATCCCAATTTGAAAAAAGAATACACAAGATGGGTAACGAACATTGTTCCTTACTAAATATTTGATGTGTCACAAACATAATTTGATATCATGTCTGTTCAAATAACCGTCATTGCGATCGTAGGAAAGCAATCCCAATAACTCTGCGATTTTCTACTCGCGGCGGACATATTCAGGGTAATTTGCTGGACATTATGCCAAGTAGTTGAAAAGATTGCGATTGAAATTGAAATTATGAAAGTTAATATGCGTCATCACAAAAAATGCACTTATAGTCAACCATGACCAAGAAAAATTTGCTTGGCAACGAAATTTTTACATTAGACAACATTCTCTCACCAGAAGAATGCGCTGAGTATATTACTTTAACCGAAAACCTTGGTTATACAGATGCTCCGATTAATACCATCCGAGGTTTTGAAAGACGTCCCGACATCCGTAATAATCAGCGTGTCATTTTAGATGACCCAGAACGAGCTTTTGATTTATGGCAGCGAGTATCAAAATATATACCTAATAATATTGGGCAATGGCAAGCTTCGGGGTTAAATGAGCGTTTTCGCTTTTATCGCTATGACCCAGGCCAGAGGTTTGCGCTTCATCATGATGGTTCTTATCAGCGACCTAACGGCGAGGAAAGTCTATTGACTTTCATGATTTACCTGAATGAAGGTTTTGCAGGTGGTGAAACCCGTTTTCATCTTCCGCGTCGATATTACGAACATTTACTTACTATCGCTGTGGCTCCAGTTACAGGTATGGCTTTGTGTTTTGTCCACGAACTAGCACATGAAGGCGCTCCTGTAATCCAAGGACGAAAGTACGTTTTACGCTCAGATGTAATGTACCGTCAACTGTCGAAAGTCTATTGAACTGTAGACGTATAAAAAAATATGCCAATTTTTTTAATTATAAAAAATTGACATATTTTTGATTTTTGTATTGCTTTACTAAATTAAAGTTTTATCCTTCCTTTCTCCAAATATAACTACTCCTCTTGGCTTTAAAGCTTTTCTTTTCCTAGCTCTAAGTTTAAGTTGCTGTTTCTGTAGTCTAAGTTTTTGTCTATTCAATTCTTCAGCTATTAATTCCTTAGCTCGGTTCTCAATTTTTATTTGGCTTTCTATTGGTTGTTCTTGAATTTTTTCACTCAGGCTTTTCCCCATGTGTTTCTTCTTCCTCTTTTAATCTTTTAAGATGCTCTCATTTGTGGGGCGATCGCATAAGGACAATACCTAAGTTTATATGCTACCTTGAAGGCTTTTAAAGCTACGGAGGATAGAAGCTTGTCAGATAGCTTATTTAGCGCCCTACGTAAATATCCCAAAAGCCAAGAGCTCGATCCAATTGAGAATTTTATTACTGAAGGTTTTGCTTGGCTTCTGAGAAATAAAGAGGCGCTTGCTCGTGATTTTGTAATTTATCTCAATCCTAAATTACCAGAACCTCTTTCTTTAACTCATACAATACCAACGTGGGAAACACAACATACCTTCCCTGGTGGACAGATAGATATGGTGGCAGATTTTGGAAAGTTTGCCTTTATCTTTGAACACAAGGTATGGTCATACTTAAGACCAGGACAACTAGATAATTATCGTAAATATGCAGAAAGAACAGACACACAGTGGTCACAAGGATATAAATTAATTCTAATTACTGGATCAACTCGGCAACATGAACATCATCCTGACTTGGCTCTAACTTGGAGTGATATATATAAGTTTTTGAAATCTTGGGTAGAAACAAAATTAGACGATAGTCTAGTTCGTGATTTTATGGATATGCTGGTTGAGGAAAATTTAGGGCCAGCAGCACCAGTTTCGTATGAAAGTATAGTTTCTTATTTACCTGCTCAATCACTAAAACCTAACTTGCAAAGCATAACCTTACGTGCTGCTGACGCAGATTGGCGTTGGGTATCAAAGACAATTGGATTTAAAAAAGATGCGCCTACCCCTTGTATGCCAATAAAATATCAATGGGGAAGATTAGGGTTAGATATTTTAGATGGTTGGTTTCCAGGTATATTCATTGGTGTTCTTCTAGATGCTTTAGATCATTGCGTGCAGCCTTCAAATTTACATCTAGGCCCCGATTTTTGTCTAATTCTAGATTTTGCTATAGATAAGTGGAAGACCGTTGAAGGGGATTTTTTTCACTCTGATGAATATAGTAAATTGCGCTCAAGATTGAAGCAGAATTCCGGTACATGGGATTTTCAAGATCACCGATTTGAAGCAACAAAACCTAATCGTTGGCATCCTCTACATTTAAGAAAACCTCTAGCTGAGGTTTTACGAGGTACTATAACCTTTGAACAGCAAGTTGATAGATTTATCTCGCATGGTCGTGAAGTCATTGAATTGCTGCTTGCTGGTGGTGAGTTAGAAGCTTTGACAAAGCGACTTCATCCTGCGCATTCAACAACTCCCTAAAAAAAATCCCTGGTAGAAATACCAGGGTTTAAAAGAGCTATTACCATTTCACTTCAGTTCTA
Source organism: Calothrix sp. NIES-2098 (assembly GCF_963875125.1). Lineage (NCBI taxonomy): Bacteria > Bacillati > Cyanobacteriota > Cyanophyceae > Nostocales > Calotrichaceae > Calothrix > Calothrix sp. NIES-2098. The sequence goes on along the minus strand of NZ_CAWNKJ010000001.1, from coordinate 2,930,135 downwards.
TCAAGGATACTCCTCTCTTGCTCTTATACAGCAGGCAGGATGTGGAATGGTTCTCATATGTTACCGCAAAAGTGGCATGGTATAAAATTAGCCAACATTTGCTAACAGTAACTCCCGTTTCTCAGATTTTTGGATTTGCACTTGACCGTCGTCGTCAACATCCGCGATCGCTGTGTCTCCACTAGCGACTTGACCGGATAGCAAGGCTTCAGCCAAAGAATCTTCTAACAGGCGCATAATCGCACGACGTAATGGTCTAGCACCGTAGCTGGGGTTGTAACCTTCTTGAACTACACGTTCTTTGAAGCGTTCTGTGACTTCTAAGGTAATTCCCTTCTCTGTCAAGCGACCAGCAACTTCACGTAAGAGGATGTCAGCAATTTGCTTGACTTCATCCTTAGAAAGCTGAGTGAAGACGATAATTTCATCAAGACGGTTGAGGAACTCTGGACGGAAGTAAGCTTTGAGTTCTTCGTTTACCAAGTTGCGGATGCGGTTGTAACTAGCATCAGCTTGGTTGTCGAAATCGAAGCCTAAACCACCACCACCTTTTTCAATTACCTTGGAACCGATATTAGATGTCAAGATAATCAAGGTGTTCTTGAAGTCTACTTTCCGACCTTTAGCATCGGTAAGATGTCCATCATCCAAGAGTTGCAGCAACATATTGAATACATCGGGGTGTGCTTTTTCGATTTCGTCGAATAGCAGCACTGTGTATGGTTTGCGCCGCACGGCTTCTGTTAGTTGTCCGCCTTCGTCGTAGCCAACGTAACCAGGAGGCGAACCAATCAGCTTGGATACGGTGTGGCTTTCCATGTATTCGGACATATCGAGGCGAATCATGGCTTCTTCGGAACCGAAGAAGTAAGCGGCTAGTGCTTTTGCTAGTTCTGTCTTACCAACTCCAGTGGGGCCGGAGAAGATAAAGCTAGCAATTGGGCGATTGGGGTTCTTTAAGCCAACTCTGGCGCGACGAATGGCGCGAGAGACAGCGGTGACTGCTTGTTCTTGACCGATGAGTCGTTGATGCAGCGTGTCTTCCAGATGCAACAGTAACTCAGATTCGGATTCTGTGAGTTTGTTGACAGGGACACCAGTCCAGGAAGCGACAATTTGGGCGATGTCTTCTTCATCAACGATGGGATTTTTGGCGGCTGTGCCATTTTCCGCATCACCGTTGAGTTTTGCTTGCAATTCTAATTCGCGATCGCGCAGTTTCCCGGCTTTGTCAAAATCTTGGAGTCTGACAGCATCTTGTTTGGATTTGGTGACACCAACCAATTCCTGTTTCAATTCTTTGTTAGGAGAATTCTGGGAATTGCGCAGACGCACGCGCGAACCTGCTTCATCAATCAAGTCTATGGCCTTATCTGGCAAAAAGCGATCGCTAATGTAGCGGTCGGACAATTGCGCAGCTGCAACAACAGCAGCGTCGGAAATTGTCACTTTATGATGTTGCTCGTATGCTCCCCGCAAGCCGTAGAGAATCTCTATGGTTTCTGGAACTGTGGGTTCGCCTACCATTATCGGTTGGAAACGCCGTTCTAGGGCTGCATCGCGCTCGATGTGCTGACGATACTCGTCTAAGGTTGTTGCGCCGACGCACTGGAGTTCGCCTCTGGCTAAGGCTGGTTTGAGGATATTGGCTGCATCTAAGCCGCCTTCTGTTCCCCCCGCACCAACTAAGGTGTGAATTTCATCAATTACGAGGATGATATTGCCAACGGAGCGAATTTCATCGACGATTTTCTTGATGCGTTCTTCAAAATCTCCTCGGAAGCGAGTTCCTGCGACTAGCAAGCCCATATCGAGGCTAATTACTTGCTTGTCTTGCAAAACTTCCGGAACATCTTGGTTAATTATCCGTTGCGCCAGACCTTCGGCGATCGCGGTTTTCCCAACACCAGGTTCGCCAATCAATACGGGATTGTTTTTAGTGCGGCGTCCGAGAATTTGAATGGCACGTTCAATTTCTTTATCGCGACCAACAATCGGGTCTAACTTACCTTCTTGCGCCAGTTTGGTAAGATTTCTGCCAAATTCTTCCAAACTCAGTGGTTGGTTGCGTTTTTGACTACCACCCGCAGCGTAGACAGTAGCGTTTTCACCTAAATAACGGATGACCGCACTGCGGACTGTCTTGAGGTCAACGCCGAGATTTTGCAGTACTTTGGCGGCTACACCTTCACCCGCCTCGGTTAAACCTAAGAGTAAGTGTTCTGTATTAATGTAATTGTGCCCCAGGCCATGAGCTTCTTTAAACGATTGCTCAAACAGGCTTTTTACTTTAGGAGTAAAAGGAATTTCTGGTGGTACAAAGCCAGAACCCCTACCAATAATTTTTTCGACCTCGCGACGAGCATCTTTAAGAGTAACGCCCAAATCGGTCAGCACCTTAGCAGCAACCCCAGTTCCTTCTCCCATCAGCCCCAGGAGAATTTGCTCTGTTCCTACAAAGTTGTGTCCCAGACGACGCGCTTCCTCCTGAGCTAGCATAATTACTTTAATTGCTTCGGAAGTGAAGTGTTCAAACATAGCGGGTTCTTGCTCCCTTGCTGCTTGGACTTTGGGTGAGATACAATTCACCCTTATCTAAAGTTTCATGTATTTTCTTAATGACAATGTATCTTTATTTAAAGTTGAATGACAGTAGTGAGAGCCGTAAGTGTTAAGGTGTGTTTGCCGTCGCTAACTTGCTGAGTACAATATTGAGGATATGAGAAGTTGTGGATTTGACACTTACCTCTTCAGTATTGATTTTTGGCTTCTCTATGCCTCAGCTCTCAGCTACACTTAAAACTTAGGACTTAGAACTTAGGACTGACGATGGCTGAAGCATCCGGAGGTAAAGACCAACAACATCCTCTGCACAACCGCGATCGCCCTACTATTGATATTTTACTAGCTCAAGAGGCGACAGACTATAATTTAGCAGAACTGGCTCGCCTGCGCATTCGTTATCAAGGCTTTCCCGGCGCGCGCGACATTCAACAAGACTTAGATAAAGTTTTGCAACGTTGGGGTTTGACAGAAGCGCAATTATTTGAGAAAACTCACCAAATCCACGATGTGGGGGGAATTTATAAAAGTCGCGGCAAAAAAGAAGAACAGGATTGGAATTAGCCAGCGTGCAGCACAACCTGTAAATTTTTTAATAATTCCTGTGATGTATAGGGTTTTGGTAAAAATGTGGTAATGCTATCATCCAAATTTGCGATTAATTCATGATTTGAAGTCAAACCACTAACGACTACAATTTTGACTTCGGGATTGATTTTTTTCAGGACGCGGATAGCCATTGGCCCATCCATAGATGGCATCATCATATCAATTAAGACGACACTAATCTCTGCTTTATGTTTTGTATATAAGGCGACTGCTTCAATACCATCTTTGGCAACTAAAACCTTATAAGCATTTTTTTCTAACGCAGTTTTAGTAATTTCCCGAATTGATTCTTCATCATCAACAACCAGAATCAATTCTCCATTTCCTGTGGGGAAATCATCATATTCTGTTAATGCATCTTCTGATTCATTTGTTTGAGCAGCTAATAAATATATCTGGAATTCTGTTCCTTTGCCAACTTCGCTGACGACTTTCACAAAACCATTGTGACTTTTGACAATTCCTATGACTGTTGAAAGTCCTAATCCTGTGCCTTGACCTACATCTTTTGTGGTGAAAAAAGGCTCAAAAATGCGATCGATAATTTCTTTGGAAATCCCCTTTCCTGTATCGGATACCGTCAGCATTACATAAGGGCCAACCTGAGCATCAATATTCCTCCGAACACATTCACTGTCAATCCAAACATTTTTCGCAGCAATATTCAGCATACCGCCATCTGGCATGGCATCGCGAGCATTAATACAAAGGTTCAATAGCACTTGATGCAGCTGATTAGCATCACCTGAAATACTCCACAGGCTTTGCTTGGGGATGTCAACATTGATTGTAATAGATTTGGAAAATGTCTGTTTAATAATTTGTTCAACTTCTAAAATTACATCCTGTATCTGTAAGGTGCTGAACTTACCTTCCAATCCTCTGGAAAAACATAGTACGTGTTTGACTAAATCTGCTGCGCGTTTAATATTTGTTTCTAGTATTGCTAGCCATTGTTTGCTGTTTTCATCTGCAAGTTTTATTTCTAAGAGTTGAACTATCATCAACATGGGTGTGAGCGCATTATTTAAGTCGTGCGCAATCCCACTCGCTAAAGTCCCAATACTCTCCATCCTTTGTGCACGGAGAAACTGCGATTCGAGTTGTTTTTTTTCGGTAATATCAGTATTAACAATTAATATCGATTTGGGTTGTCCTTCCAAATCTGGCATCACCGTCCAACGACTAGAAACAATAATTTCTTTGCCTGCTTTCGTAATCTGATGTAAATCGCCTTGCCACAGACCACAGTGCATTAAACTTTCTTGAATCTCTTCTAGTTGATATAATGTCTCTGGTTTATAAAGCAGTTTATTAGCATTTCTAGCGAGTGCTTCTTCTTGATTCCAACCATACAAATGTTCCGATCCTTGATTCCAAAATCGGATTTGATTATGCAAATCTTGGACAATAATTGCATCTGTGGTAATATCTAACAAAGCTGCTTGTTCGAGAATTTTCTGTTCTGCTTGCTTGCGTTCCGATATTTCCGCTTCTAAACGTTCATTTTGCTCGGTGAGTTTCTTTGTGAGATTTTGCATCCGCAGGTGAATTTTAACGCGAGCTAAAACCTCGTCATGTGCTAATGGTTTAGTGATGTAATCGACTGCTCCCAAATTCAACCCAGTAACTTTATCAACTTTGTCTGCAAGCGCAGTTAAGAAAATGACCGGGATATTGTGAGTCGCAGGATTATTTTTCAACCTGCGGCAAGTTTCAAAGCCATCAATTTCTGGCATCAAAACATCTAACAAAATTAAGTCAGGTGCGGCATATTCTGCCATCTCGACTGCACTTATACCATCTTCAGCTACTAAAACTTTAAACCCTGATTCTTCGAGAAAATCGAGCAATAATTCTAAATTCGTAGGATTATCATCTACGATTAAGATGACACCTTGGTTAGTAGGATTATCACTCATTAATACCTCTAAAAAATGTTTAAAAAATGAAAAATTTGTTTTTTATATTCTTTGGTAACTTGATAGACACTGACAAATACAATCTCTATCTTCCAGTCTAGTAGCTTTGATTGACAATAGCTTGCATATGGTAAATTACTGCCAAATCTATGAAGCGGGAAACCGCCTCACTAGAAATAACTATCAGGGTAGTTGGCAGTACTAAGTCTGAAGTGGGAAGTGAATTCTTCCGCTTGTTTTCTCGATCGACCCATTCCCAACCTAAACGCATGTTTCAGTTCTCTTCAATATTTACTTACCGAACAGGTTTGGGTAGAAAACCGTCACAACCAACTTCTTGACTAGAATTAGCGATCGCAATCAAAAACGCTAGCCGAAACAGCAATTACTATAACCCCTTTTAATTTTAGTATCGTCCTGAGCTATTAGTGGCTGCAAAGCCCGATCTTACTGTTATGAAAACTGAGAAAAGCCACAGCGTCTTGGTATACGCAACTAGTGAAGGTTACTTAGAGGACACTCCTTTGTCCATAAAATTAATTAATGGACGCTTAATAACCAGTTGTAATGCTGTTATTTGTGTCTAACGGCGCTTGCGATCGCCTTGTTAAAATCGCAAAAATATTTCTGCTATTTTTGCTTGCGGAATAGCAATACCGATATTTTATATATGACACCTGAATTCTCCTTGATGATAACCTACTTTAAACACAGGTTTTAGAAACTATTTATAAAAGAAATATTAAATAGGTTGTCTTGCGATCGTTAAACTAACCAAACCATTTTGAGAACTGGAGTTTTTTTAACGGACTCAAACAAAGTAGACGAGATGATTTTGCCGTAACGTACTAAACCAACCATAACTACTAAATCACAGCGATCGCATTACCTTCTCAAGTAACTTTCTCAAATCCTCACCAAAAGTTACCAAGACCCGGTAAATTGATTGTGGCCTGTTGCTATGCTCTATTATCTATGATGGAACGCCCTATTTTATACATAGCCATTACTAACCACGGTTTTGGTCATGCTTCGCGCATGGCTTCAGTCGCCGCAACTATTCAAAAGTTGTGTCCCGAAGTTCTGTTAATTATGGTGACTACTGCACCACGTTGGTTACTAGAGTGCTATATCAAAGGCGATTTTATCCATCGCCCTAGGGCTTATGATTTGGGTGTAGTGCAAGCAGATAGCTTGACAATGGATAAAGCAGCTACTTTAGCAAAGTTACTGGAAATTAAGAAAAATCAGCATTCTTTAATTGCTTCGGAAGTCAATTTTATTCGGCAAAACCGCGTTCATCTAATTTTGGCAGATATTCCCTTTCTGGCTTCTCTAATTGCCAAAGCCGCCAATATTCCCTGCTGGTCAATTAGTAATTTCGGCTGGGATCTTATCTATCGAGATTGGGGTGGAGAATTTTTGGAAGTTGCTGACTGGATTAGCGATTGTTATTCAAAAAGCGATCGCCTATATCGTCTTCCTTTCCACGAACCGATGTCAGCTTTCACCAATATTATAGATGTAGGCTTAACAGGTGGTTCGCCCCGCTACGCTGCTGATGATTTGCGATCGCGTTGGGGAATTACCGCACCTCTCGACAAAACTATTCTGCTGACTTTCGGCGGTTTGGGTTTACAGCAGCTTCCCTATGATAACCTGCACCATTTTTCCGATTGGCAATTTATCGTATTCGATCAATCTGCCCCAGATTTACCTAATTTAGTGAAAATTACTGACCGCAATTACCGCCCTGTAGACTTTATGCCGATTTGCGGGCGAGTTGTGTCTAAACCTGGTTACGGTACTTTTGCGGAAGCTACTCGTTTGCAAGTACCGCTTGTTACTGTTACCCGTGAAGGCTTTGCAGAAGCAGCTTTTTTAATCGAAGGGTTGACTAATTATAATCAGCACCAAATTCTCAGCCCATCTGAGTTTTTTCAAGGTAATTGGGATTTTCTGCATCAACCTCTCCTGCAACCAAAGCTATCCCAACCAATTGCTAAAGATGGCAATGAAGCGATCGCAGCTGATGTTCTGGAATATTTTCAAGTTAACTCAAATTACGAGCGATGAGCGATCGCACTTTTTGTTCAGCTACTATTACTTCGGATACTTCCATCAGGCATGATAGTTTCGTGGAAGATAGCTCCCTTGCAAGCATAGATCCTAAAATCACTGGCTCCTCTAAAATCAGCGTAGCTCAGGTTAGCATCATCGAAAGATGTTTCCGTCAAAATAGCTCTTCTTAAGTTGGCATGGCTGAGATTAGCATCAAAGAAACCAGTTTGACCGCAAACAACTCCACTCAAATCAGCCCCTTCCAGGTTCGCTCCATTCAAACTTGCTTCGCCGAGACGTGCTCCCCTCAAGTTGGCATGGCTCAAGTCGGCATAAGTGAGAATAGTCCAATCCAGGCTAGCGTTGCTAAGATCGGCTTCCCTTAAAATAGCCCTGCTAAGATTCACATCCAGCAAGCGAACTCTTGAGAGTTTAACTCCTGTAAAATCTCTTTCCCCAGCAGCATATCGTTGCAACAATTCCTCAGCAGTCATACTCAGCCTCTAAAACCATTCCCACAATCAAAAATCCTACTCAGCAGGATTTGCTTCCAACCAGCTAAGTAAATTCTCTATTCCTGTGAAATCTAACAAAGCCTCACCAAGTGCTTCTAATTGAGCTAAGGAAAGGGCTTGAAGGCGTTCTTGAGCTTCTTCAGGTAACTCTCCCACCCGTCTTTTTAGTAACCTTAGGACGAAACTTTGCGCTTGTTCCTGTTGTCCCCGTTCGTAGCCAATACGTTCGCCAGTTGTTACATAGCTCATAGTACGCTCCTGCTCAAACTGCTTAAATTCTTGCCAAAACTCTGCTTCCAATGCTTTTGGTAAAATCATAACCCAATCAATAAATCGGTAGAGGTTACGAATATCTTTTTCTTGCAGTCCTTGTTCGTATAATCGCCGGATTAAGCTAAATTTCCAAGTTTTCCGTTCTCCTGGTTTTTTATTCGTCTGTTGCGTCTTCAAATTTGCCATGACAACCGTCGCAAATGGGTTATCGCTGGCTTCTAACTCTGCCCAACGGTTTTGATAATCGAGAAGCTTGACGGTGCCAAATTCAAAATTTAGCCTGGTATCGGGATAATTGTAATTGTATTGATTTGGTCGCCAATTTGGGTCAGCATCGCACAAAATCGCCAAGCTAATTGCTGGTTTGCCAAATTTATCAAATATTCGCAGGTTGTAAGAAAACATTCTTTCTGCAAAGGTTTCTTCAGATTTGGCTTGAATTTCTACATGAATTAACAGCCAAATTTCTTCTCCTTGAATTTGCCAAACTTTAACTAATTTATCTGCATATCTTCTTCCCTGTTCGGCATCACGGGCTATTTGCTGAAACTCCTTATCAAGAAATTCATGGGGACGTTCCCAGTTAATTAATCTGGCTGTTTCTGGGAAGAAAAAATGCATGGCTTGGGGAAAGTATGCTTCTAATATTTCTTTCCACGGTGAATCATTATCGGCTCTTTCTAATTCCTCAGTCATGTGGATTTTAAATTTTGCATTTATTCGACGGATATAGTAAAGAATACTCCAGCGTCGATTATTGCCACATCCAGAATACTAGGCGATCGCATCTCTAAATCACGTCTGCTCAAGTTATGAGTTAGGAGCGATTGCACTATTGATGTCTTCAGCTTAGTTAGTCCATTTTTAGTTGATATTACATCCTCAACAACTGTCGTTCTGAATACTTCCATCCGGCATAATAGTGTTACAAAATATTGCACCACTCAAGTGAGCGCCTTCGATAGTAGCACCTTCAAAGTTAGTACCAGTCAAATTGGAATTTTTCAGATTAGCATTTCTCAAGTCTGTACCAGTTAAATTAGCTCCACTCAAATTAGCTCCATTGAGATTAGCATTCAAGAGAATGCCTAGCATCAAATTAGCACCACTCAGGTCGGCACCACTCAGATCAGCCTTTTCCAAGATAATCATAGACATATGGACATTAGCCAAGTTAGCGCCACTCAAATTAGCGCATTCCAGACAAATTTCGTCCATCCTGCTTCCCCTCAGATCGGCTCCACTTAAATTGATTCCACCTAAATCAGCTTCATTCAGATCAACTTTTCTAAAATCTCTGTTCCCAGCAGCATATTTTCTAACCAGTTCCTCTCTGTTCAAATCTCCAGTCCTGTATTCATAAACAATCAATTTGCTGCACTTTCCCTATGGCAAACTCTCTTACACTCAACTCAACCTATAAGCGATCGCACTAGGAATTAGTTTGAATACTACCATCGGGCATAATGGTGTTCTGGAACAGAACTCTGCTAAAGTTAGCTCCTTCGATATTAGCTTCAGTCAAATTAGCCTCTCGCAAGCTAGTATCCCTAAAATCAACGCCTTCCAAGTTAGCTCTAGTCAGATTAGCCCTGTAGAACGTAGTATTTCCAAATCTAGCTTCTCTCAAATCGGCTTCGGTCAAGTTAGCACAATTGAGACTAGCTCCACGCAAGTCAGTTCCTCTGAGATTAGCTCGACTCAAATCAACACTATTAAGGCTGGAATCGGTCAAATAGGTATTCCACAAATTAACACCTATCAAGATGGCACAAGATATCTCAAATTGTTCCAGCCTAGTACCACTCAAGTTGGCACCACTAAGGTCAATAGCGTACAAGTCGTCCGCACTGATTTCAATACTAGAGAAGTTCCGTTCTCCGGCTGCATAACGCCTGAGAAGCTCTTTTTTATCCATAGTTCAATTTCTACATCAATTAACCTATATGTTGTGTGATATATTCTCAATCAGCAAGCGCATTCTGACTCTCAGTGGACTTTTAACTCATTGCAAATGACCGAAAACGAAAAGAATTCCAGCCCCAAACCGCCAAGCTTCACTCGCGGCGCTACACAATTTATTTATGGGTGTTTTGAATTTTGAATTTTGAATTCGGAGCGAAGCGACGTGACTCATTACCAAAAGCTACTTAGAGTTTCCACTACTGGCAAGTCTTTTCAAAATATCACCTCAAAAATTGAAGCGATCGTTGCCGAGTCGGGGGTGGAAACTGGTCTTTGTACTCTATTTTTACGCCACACTTCAGCTAGTCTAGTGATTCAAGAAAATGCCGATCCTGATGTGCTGGTGGATTTGGCTAATTTTATGGCGAAACTTGTACCGGAATCAGGCAAGTATATTCATGATGCAGAAGGCCCTGATGATATGCCGGCACATATCCGTACAGCCCTCACCCACACTTCCGAAAATATCCCGATTAATCGCGGTCACTTGGTACTTGGAACTTGGCAAGGAATTTATGTTTGGGAGCATCGTCAACGCAGTCATGTGCGAGAGTTAGTTGTTCATATCTCTGGTTGAGAATTAAATTTTACTAGCATAATTTTGGGTGCAATTTGTGAGTTTCGACAATGTATGTAAAACTTTAGCTGAAAAATATCCAACAGATTTCGCACGTTGGTTGCTAAAGGTAGAAGCATCAAAAATCGAAGTTTTAAAAACAGAGTTGAGTCTTGAACCAATTCGAGCCGACTCTGTTACTTTTTTAAAAATAGAGAATCGGATTTTACATTTGGAATTTCAAACAATCATACAATCTACTCCGGCTATTTCTTTCCGAATGTTGGATTAGTTCGTGAGGTTAGTGCGACAGTATGATGTTCCCATAACTCAGATAGTTATTTTCTTACAAGAGACAAGTAACGAAATCGCTTTTACTGAAGAATATGTAAATGAGATGACAACTCACCGCTATCGAGTTATAAGAATGTGGGAACAAGATTCCACGTTATTTCTCGATAATCCGGCATTATTACCTTTAGCACCTTTAACCCAAACAGATTCACCCCAAAGGTTATTATCCCAGGTTGCCCAGAGTGTTGCTAGAATTTCCGATAGGGAAACTCGGCAAAATATCGCAGCTTACACAGGTATTTTAGCTGGTTTAAAGTTTAAGAAAGATTTAATTCGTCAATTTTTAGGGGAGGATATTATGCAAGAATCTGTGATTTATCAGGATATTTTGCAGAAGGGAGAACAAAAGGGAGAACAAAAAGAAGCACTTAGGTTCTGTATGTCTTTACTTGATGAAAGATTTGGTGAAATTGATGGGTCAATTATTGCGCGAGTTCAAGGTTTAAACAAGGAACAGCTAGAAAATTTAGGTAGAGCGATTCTGAGAATTTCATCAATACCTGATTTATTGACTTGGTTAGACCAGCAGGAAATAGATTAACCAATGAAAATTGCTGACTTAATTACATGGTTTGAAGAATGGGCAAATCCTGCTTGGAGTGAAAGTTGGGATAATTGTGGGTGGCAGGTTGAGCCAGGAATTTTACAAGAATCTGCTAGGGTTTTGGTATGCTTAACGCCGACTTTGGCGGTGATGCAAGAAGCGATCGCCACTAATGCTAACCTAATTTTTGCCCATCATCCCCTAATATTTAACCCGCCTAAATCTCTCCGCAGTGGTGAAGCGATCGCAGAAATGGTGCGGTTAGCTTTTACCAAAAATATCGGTATTTACAGCGCTCATACCAATTTCGACCAAGTAAATGATGGAACTGCTGATGTTTTGGCGCAAATTTTAGAATTGAAGGAAGTTACTCCCATTGTTCCTACTCAAAATGGATTAGGATATGGTCGGGTTGGCATATTACAGCCTTTGATGACATTAAAGGAATTATTGGCGGTAATCCACACCCGCCTATCACCCCCGAATTTGATTGTGTCACCAACTGCTGATTTACACCAAGAAATTTCTAAAGTCGCAGTTTTAGGCGGTTCTGGCGCTAGTTATATTTCGGCGGTAGTGAAAACTGGTGCTACTGCTTATCTAACTTCTGACTGTAAGTTCCATCAGTTCCAAGAAAGCCGCGATCGCGGTTTGGTTTTGATTGATGCGGGACATTACGCTACCGAACGACCCGCTTGCGATCGCTTGGTGCAAAAATTACGGTCTTTCAATCTCGATTGGGTACAATTGAGCGATCGCGATGAGGATTTCCGCCAGATTTTGCCTTAATTACGTGTATATTATTATTCCTTTATAGAATTGATTTTTGCAAATATTTTGCGGCATTTACTGAAAATTAGTGTATATTTAATTATCAAATCTATCTGTCTAGTTTTTACTTTGTACTTGAAAATTGTGGATGACATATTTCCTAAATATATTGAGATATCAACAATTTCAGAGTCAGATAGTATAAACTTTTCCTATGATGGAGATCACAAAATTATGTAATTATAATCACTAGTGTTCGCTGTCTCATATCAATTTGTCAAATTAGTATTTATTTCATACTGGAGGTAACAAATTGCTTACTAAGCCCTAATCAACATGATTCGCACAATTGTTGAATCTGCTTTCCAAACTGGATGTCTTAGTGTTGAATCTGAGGGTCTACTCCATCAAGTTATAGCGACGAAGTGTTATCAATCAGATGATTTGCTAGCACTTAACTCGCTTTATGATGCAGTTCGTGCAGGTCAAATTAAACGAGAAGCATCCTCGACACTACTCATGGATTTTCCCTTAGGGAACAAATCTTGCTAATACCCCTACAATAATTGACTTTGGCGTTGCATAGTTGCTCGTAAACGGGACGTGTCACATCAGTCAAAAAACCCTCTACTCAAAACTCTTGTGGTGTTATTGTCCAAAACCATTCAGGACAGCCAAAGAATGAGTTAAGATCAAATACATAGGGGTAAAAGTACAGCCGAGTTCCCGGACTTCCCAGCAATGCCAATGACTACAAGTAGGCAACTCAAACAACCGCAATCAACGCTTGTTTCGGAGTATCTATTATTACATAATGGTAGGAAGAACTCATCAGCAAGGATTAACCTAGTTAGGATAAATCCCGAATTGTATGACTTCTATGAAGAATACATTCACTGAAGGAACCTGAAGGAGTTTTAGTTTCACCAACGTAGTAGCTATGAGGTGATGACCCAAGATTTCCTGAGATTCTGACAACTACACGCAGTCTTTGGTTTGGGTTAAAATACGTAGTTACTCGTAACTGTAAAACTGACTTCTAAGGGTATTATGCACTGGGGTAAAGCCCAGATTTTGAAAGGTTTAACTACGTTGTTTAAAAAGGCAGAAGCAGTACATGCTACACCGCAAGATTTATCAATTGTGTTGCGATGGGCGGGAGGTATGTGTATTCTTGCGGGACCAGCAACGCTGGATAGAACGCGCCCGCATCATTGATATAGAGGGAGATTTAGTGACCCTGCGCTATGAAACAGAAGAAGAGGATGAAGTTTGTTCTTGGGAAGAGATGGTTCGGCTCGAAAGCATTGGTGCTGTCACCCAAAAGTTAGCCTCAGTACCACGCGGTAATGTAGAACCTCTGTTGACCGAAGACTGTCCGGAAGCTGAACGTATCCGCAACCGTTACACAGACTCGAATCCTGAATAAATCAAAATAGTCGAGAGTTAAGAGTCCAGGGTCAATGTTTCCACTCTGGACTCTTAACTTTTTGGGCATGGGGCATTGGGCATTTGTTATTATTTCTCCCTTCCTTATCCTCCTTGTCTCCCTGCTCCCTGCTCCTCTGCTTCTTCACATCCCCTATTCATTTTCAATTAACCGTTCATAGGCGGGACAGTAACCTTCCAGAGTGACTTTGAAGTTGTACAGGGGAGAATTAGGGTTCCAGCAGCGCTGACCTCGTTGATATCGGCAGGTTCCGCAGCATTCTATGTCAGCCCAGGTATAGCGATCGCTATTTTGGCTGAGGAGTTCTCTTTGTGATAAGCCTCGTAATACTATTTCTTCACCTTGCCAACGGGCTTCAATTAAACCTGTATCAGCAAAAGATCGCCAGCGGGGATCGGTGGTAATGGACTCTGGCAGGGTAATTGTGATGGTGGTTCCTAACTCGGTGAGTTCGCCTTCATAATTAGTTTCTGGGGCAGCTGGCTGGATAAATGTATCGCCAATTGGCAGTTCTACTAACATCCCCGCAGATGGCGAATGCAGGTGGTAGCGGTTTTGCAACTCTTCTAAAGCTGTGAGATCTGCCAAGTAGGAAGGGGAACCATGAACGAAAATGACGTGCTGGGGTCGCAAGTTATGAATTAACTGCGTAGTACCAGGGCCATCGCTGTGTTGGGCGAGAAGATAGCCTTCAATGGTCGTGGGTGCAGGATATTGTTTTTTAACTTTTATATCTATTTTTTCTGGCAGGAGGATCAGCCAAGGGCCGGTTTCGGGTTGACAATATTGGCTGAAATCTGCTGTAGAGTCGGTGAGGACAATACAGGGGGTCTTGCCGATATTGGCACGATGTTCTGCTTGCAAACGCCGCACGCGAGGACGCACCCTTTCATCCCAAAATAAGGGTTGATGGCGGGCAAAGTTTTGTACTGATGCAGGGAGGTGGGGTAGTAGTTCCAAATAAGCATCGCAGCCCTTAGCGACAGCACCATCAACCCAAATATCTAAATCTCTGCCTGTGAAATGGTGGTGGCTGCGTAAAAGCATCAGTAGTTCTTGCCCTAACCCTAATGCAGGTGTAGGGAGTAGCACAGAACAGCGATCGCCGATCGCGCGATGAATTCGTTCTGCTAGTTGATTTTCTTGGTTGCGGCGGTGGGTATGTCGTGATGTCCCATACGTGCCTTCAATAATTAAAGCATCTAGCTCTAATCCCCGTAATTCTTCTAAACGCAAGCCTTCTACCAGCCGCGAGTTAGATAAGAAAAAGTCTCCTGTATACAGTAGCTTATAAGAACGCCGGGGAGTGGTGTAAGTCAGCAGAATCGCAACAGCCCCTGGTAGATGACCTGCGGGAAACAACTCCGCTACTAAGCCCTCTTGAAATTCCACAGGCGATCGCAACGGTAAAGCTTGACAAAATTGGGAAATTTCTTTTGGGTCTTTGTCTAACCAGTTTAATGACAGTAACTTACTAGTTACTTCACTGGCGTATATGGGTAAATGTGGGAAAGCCTGATGCAGTGCCAGCAATCCTCTTGCGTGATCGGGGTGGGCGTGACTAATCAAAACTAAATCTGCTGGTAAGGGAGAATTTCGGCGGTGTGCCGACTGCTTTAGCCCCTTCACCAACGACGAAGTATCTCCCAAACCACAATCCAGCAAAATTCGGTACGGCCCCATCCGTACTAATAAACATACGCCCTCATCATTATGCTGGACACCATAAGGCAAACATTCTAATTCGCTAGCTGCATCATCAGCATCAATACGAGAGGACGATGAAAGATTATCTCTCATGTTCTCCTCCCCTCAAACCTCATTGTCATGGAAATATCTCAAAAGCCAAAAACTGTGGGTATTTTGGTTTTGCGACCTAGGGGTAAGTTTCATTTAGCGCCCCTTCACCTTGAAAATGCGGATTTTTGATGGGGGAGGATACCTCCGCCGAACCCGCCCAGGTTCGGAAAATTTGGGTAAAGAGAACCCCTCAAACTAGGGACTAAAGGAATTTTCCTTTCCGAAATTCTGAGGGTCAAAAGCCGACCTTCAGACCGTTTTCAATGTGCAGAGCCATTGCCGTGATAGTTATCTGAGTCATAAAATCCGTTTTTGGTGCCAAAAAACAAGCACGAAATGGTAAATATGACTGTTAATCCCGCTAAAATCAGCTTTACATCCATCGGTTTGCTGCCCTTTACTAAAAGACTTTCATCATATTAATAGGGCGCTTTGGCATCACGCCGGAAACGCTAGAAAATCTTTACTATGCTGATGTTGATTGAACAATAGGTAAATTTACCGCAATAAGTTCAGATTGTAGACTTTTTCGGCCCGCCTGTCTATCTATCTATATAGTATTCTTGGCTTCACGGTGCAGGTTAAGCGCGATCGCTCGAAGTGTGGTGTTTAGGCTTTTTGCTCATAATTACCCATTGCCTAAATTACCTGAGGTATTCTGTTCTATTTGCAATATCTATTTTATTCCGAGTTTATATTTGATTTACCTATATAGAGAAAATGGGCATGGGGCATTTCTTCCCCTCCTCCCCACACTCCTTTGTCCCTTTTCCCTCCATAGCTGGGAACTATAAGGTTAATAGCCTTTTTTGGAGGTTATTTTCCTTCAAATATCTGCACGGAGATCGGAAAATGCAGCAGACTACGTTCAAGCAGCAATCTCTATTTAAACTCGATCGCCCCTTGTTGCTGGCTGCGTTAATTATTCCTATTGTTCACCTCTGCCTGGGACGAATAGGTCTTTCTATGACCTTTGTCAATGGTGCTTCAGCATTTTGGCCTTCGCTGGGTGTGTTTTTAGCGGCAATGGTTTTGGTAGGTTATCGTGTTTGGCCGATATTATTTGTAAGTGATTTTATTGTTAGCTATCTTCTGTTTTTCAAACATAATTTTTTAATTAGTAGTATTATTCCGGCGGTTAATCTTTTCACTCCTCTAATTGGCACTTTTTTGATTCATCGTTGGATCAAACGCCGCAATTTTTTAGAGCGATCGCAAGATGTCTTTAAGTTTATTGTCTTAACTATACCTACCCCCCTAATCAGTTCTGTACTAGCTGCGTTGACCCTTTGTATTAGTGGAATTGCTCCTTGGGTAGCATTTGGTGATGTGTGTCGCACCTGGCTGGCATCAGACGTCACTGGTATTTTGGTTGTGACGCCCTTACTGCTGGCATGGCTCCAAAAATCTTCAACAGGCTTTGAACGGCGACAAATTACCGAGTTTGTAATTATCTTACTCATTTTGATAGCGATCGCTCGTGTAGCCTTTTCGGGAGGATATCCAATTGAATATATGGTGATTCCGCCGCTGATTTGGTCGGCAGTTCGGTTTAAAGCGCGGGAATCTACTCTTTTAGTATTAATTGTGTCTGCGATCGCAGTTTTTGGCACTGTTCGCGGCTTTGGTTCGTTTGCTAAACAAGCCTCTGCGAATGAATCGCTAATTCTGCTGCAATCATTTATCTGTGCGATCGCTATTACGACATTTGTGCTGTCGGCGATGACAAATGAAAACAAAAGGGCAGAAACAAAACTCCGACAAGCCAACGATGAACTAGAACGCCGAGTTGAAGAACGGACGACTGAACTCAAAGAAGCGAAGAATATTGCTGAAGTTGCCAATCAAGCTAAGAGTGAATTTCTTGCCAACATGAGCCACGAGTTACGCACTCCCCTCAACGGTATCCTTGGCTATACGCAAATCCTCCAACGGACTGAACCCCTGACAGAAAAAGGACATAAAGGAATTGAAATCATCCATCAATGCGGCTCTCATTTGTTGACTCTAATTAACGATGTACTCGATTTGTCTAAAATTGAAGCCCGCAAAATGGAACTACGTCCGGTTGATTTCCATTTACCTTCATTTTTGCAAGGAGTTGTGGAAATCTGCCGTATCAAAGCTGAACAAAAAGTCATTGCCTTTAACTATCAACCCGACGTTCAACTCCCTATTGGCATTCATGCAGATGAGAAACGACTGCGACAAGTTTTAATTAATCTTTTGGGAAACGCAATCAAGTTTACAGATCGAGGGGGTGTGACTTTAAAAGTAAATGTCATTAGTCAAGAAAAACAACAAATCACTAAATTTAAGATTCGTTTTCAAGTCGAGGATACGGGAGTCGGGATGACAGTAGAGCAATTACAGAATATTTTTCTGCCCTTTGAACAAGTTGGAGATGTCAAGAGACAGGCGGAAGGAACCGGATTAGGATTAGCCATTAGTCAACAAATCGTCCACATCATGGGTAGCGCTTTAGAAGTTCAAAGTCAATTGGGTAAAGGTAGCGTTTTCTGGTTTGAGGTGGATGTGCCAGAAGCTACAGGTTGGGCAATGGCTTCTAGGGAAACACCGCAGGGAGCGATCGCCGGTTATCAAGGTCAAAAACGCACCATCTTGGTAGTGGACGACAAATGGGAAAATCGTTCGGTGATTGCCAATTTGTTGGAACCGATTGGATTTGAGGTGATGGAAGCTGGTGATGGCAAGGAGGGAATTGAGCGAGCTATTGCCATTACCCCAGATTTAATTATTACCGATCTACTCATGCCGGTGATGGATGGTGTTGCCCTAATTCAGCAGGTAAAGCAATCTGCTCAATTAAAAGACGTAGCGATTATTGCTTCCTCTGCGAGCGTGTTTGAAAGCGATCGCCATCACAGTTTAGATGCTGGGGCGAATGCTTTCTTACCTAAACCGGTGGCAGCTGAAACTCTGTTGGAATTACTCAAAGTTCACCTCAATTTGGAATGGGTTTATACAGCAAAATCACAAATTGAGCCAAATCAACAAAATACACATGATATTTGTTTACCTCCGATTAACGTATTAACTAATTTGCAAGAATTGGCAAAACAGGGCGATGTCGATGGTGTAGTGAATGAAGCGAACAATTTGAAAGCCAGCGATCCTGTTTATTTTAGCTTTGCCCAACAAGTAATTCAGCTTGCCGAAAATTTCCAGCTTAAAAAACTGCGCGAACTGTTAAGTCAATGGATCGATGAGGCTAACTAAATCTTGCTTTATTAATTTTTGAATTTATCTATAAAAAACCATCTTTAGAATTTAAACCAATGAAAGACTCTGATTTTGTTTTGATTGTGGATGATAATCCCACTAATTTGTCAGTGCTATCACAAGCTTTAAAAGGTGCGGGTTTTGCAGTTCGAGTTGCTGAAGATGGCGAAAGCGCGATCGAATTGGTGCAGCATAAACCACCTGCGCTGATTCTCTTAGATGTACAAATGCCTGGAATCGATGGGTTTGAGACGTGTCAGAGACTCAAAGCCGATCCCTTAACGCAAGCAATTCCGATTATTTTTATGACGGCGCTGACGGATACGGAAAACAAGGTGAAAGGTCTTTCATTAGGGGCTGTTGATTACATTCCCAAGCCTTTTGAACAAGCAGAAGTAATTGCGAGAGTGCGATCGCATTTACAACTCAAGCAACTGAGCGATCGCTTAGAACAACGCGTAGCAGAACGAACAGCGGAGTTAGCTAAGGCACAAGTGCAACTGGTACAGCAAGAAAAGCTATCAATGCTTGGTCAACTGATGGCAGGGGTTGCCCATGAAATGAATAATCCCATTAGCTGCATCATCAGCAATACGATCCCGGCTCAAGAGTATGTTTCTGATATTACTAACATCTTACAATTATGCCAGCAATATTACGAGCAACTGCCAGAAGCTATTCAAGAGGCGATCGCGCAAACAGATCTGGAGTTCATTCTCGAAGATTTGCCAAACCTCCTCAATTCTATGCAGTTAAGCACGGAGCGCATTAAAGAGATTTCTGTATCGCTGCGAAACTTTGCCCGCACTGATACAGCTGTCAAGCTTGAAGTTGACATACATCAAGGACTGGATAGTACTTTACTAATTTTGCGACACCGCCTGAAAAGTTTGGGACAGCGACCGGAAATTAAAGTCAACAGACAATACTCTCCTTTACCAAAGATTGAATGCTTTCCCGGACAACTCAATCAAGTGTTTATGAATATCCTGGCTAATGCCATTGATGCGTTAGAAGAAGCTTGGCAGCAGGGAAAGCGAGTAGATAATTCCCTTTTCATCGAGGTTTCTACGGAAATGCTAGAGCCGGATTTTGTCATCATTCGGATTGCAGATAATGGCATTGGGATGTCAGACGAGGTGAGACAGCGGATTTTTGACTGTATGTTCACTACAAAGGAACTGGGTAAAGGTACTGGATTAGGATTAGCGATCGCTCATCAAATTGTCGTGGAAAAACATGGTGGGGCGATCAAAGTTGATTCCACACTCGATCGAGGAACAGAATTTACGATTGTGTTGCCTGTGAAAGGAGAAGCACAAAACTAAACAGTTTAGTTTTTACACTTAGTCTTATTTTATTCTTTTATCTCTATATTTTACTTAATATATTAAGTATACTAAATAATGAGAAGTTAATTGTATGCATACTTAATATTAATTAGCAAAACATCTGAATATTTAAAACTTTCAACATCTAGATGTTTAGACATTTTAAAAATGTCCAGATGTTTAGGTTATGCAGTAGAATCTTGGGATTATTTGCTTGTAAATTCAAAATGATTATTACTGTGGCGGCGTTTAAGGGGGGTGTTGGCAAATCAACTACAGCGCTACACCTGGCTACATATCTTCAAAACACAGCTGATACACTGCTAGTAGACGGCGACCTCAACCGCAGTGCTTTGGATTGGTCAAATCGAGGTTGTTTACCATTCAAAGTTGCTGATGAAAAGCAAGGAATAGTTCTGGCAAAACTCTACGAAAATATTGTGATTGATACGCCAGCTAGACCAGATCCAGATGAACTAAAAACGATTGCTAGGGGATGCGATTTGCTAGTAATACCGACAACTCCTGATGCGATCGCATTAGCTGCAACAATGCAAATGGTGGAAGCTCTGAAGCAATTTAAGACAAATTATCGTATTTTGCTGACTCTGATTCCACCAAATCCTAATAAAGCAGGAGAAGATGCTAGAGCAGCTTTATTAAAAGCAGGATTACCTGTATTTAAATCTGGAATTCGGCGGTTGGCTGTATTTCAAAGAGCCGCTTTAGAAGGAGTACCAGTCAATGCTGTTAAAGATTCTTACGCGCAAATTGCATGGCGTTGTTACGCTGAGGTGGGAAAGGAGATATTAGAGAATTCAAAATGAGGATTTTTTCTGGAACTGGCGCTTTCATCTGTTGATTATTTACAATTAAAATATGGAGAATTTTTACTTTGAATAATAAGAAGAAAACTAGTCGCTTTGACGATCTAATTGATGCTGCTCGTAGCCGTCAACAACGAGACAATATACAGCCAACTGAAAATAAACCTTCTTCCCACAGCAAAAGTACTAACCCAGAATATACTCGCACAACCATTTATCTGCCTAAGCATCTGCATCGCAAACTTAAAGCAGTAGCAGCTTCTCAAGAGCGACAAATGAGCGACATTATGACAGAGTTGGTTGAGCAATGGCTTTTATCTAATAATCAGGGTAAGGATGAAAATAGCTAGAATTCACCAAAAAATTTAACCGCAGAGACACAGAGAAATAAAAAATTATTTGCTCATTCACTAAAGAGAGTTGTTAACTAATGACAAATGACTAAAACACAATTTCCTCACCGCGTTCGGTAAAACGCACGTCTTTAATTTTCCATTGAGGATTACTTGTCAATGTTTTTCGGAGGCTACCAAACAGCGCAAATTGTTCGCAACTCGAAAGCGAAGCTATTTGCCGTTTTGAGTTTGGAGCTACTCGAAAATCAACTGTAGCAACGCCATTTTTCACGCTGACTCGATAACTCGATAAGTTAAAGTCGCCTGTATCTCTTTGCTCAAGAATTTTGCTCACTGCGCCTTGTACGGGTTCATCTGCTGGTACGCTAACTTTTTGGGGAATTAGTTGTTGACATTGAACATCACTTGTGTATAGGGTGACATTGGTAGTTTTGCTAGTGGCAGCTTTCGTAGTTGCAGCAGGTGAGGGTGTCTCAACATCGTCTGATTTCGCCCTCAGATGAGCCATACTAGGGCTTTTGCTGGGGGAGGGGGATAATCCACTGTCAGATGTCGTTGGCGTTGTTGTGGGCGTTATGGTAGGCGCTGCTGTAGGCGCTGGCGTTTCGCTAATAGTATCCTGACGAGAGCTAGGGCTAGAACTACAACTGCTGAGGCTAGCTGCGATCGCCACAACAAAAAATGGTAATAGGTACTTTCTAGTTATGTTTATCATGTTACTCATAGCTTTAAAGTTGTTGGGTTGTTCTATTAAATACACTGTTATCGAGCGCTATTCCGTATAAAATTGTAAATTTTAATTCAGTTTATCCAGCCTCAACTACGGAGTTGCTCATCTGTACTTTCTGCGTGTAATTGCTTATCTTCACTACCATTGCAACACTTCACTCTCTAGCCAAAAACAGCTTATGTCTAGCAATGAATCTAGTAACTACGACCCTCGTAATGCTGAATGGGATGGTGTTGGAATTGACCAATGGGAGCCATCTAAGTGGAAACAATGGAAAGCCAAATCTTCCCCATCAGATGAAAGTGTAAAGATAGAGCGTGAATATCTTCGGATAAAACACGCTATTGGGCAAGCTAACTCGGCATTAAGTTTAGATAGAGTGAAGGTCAAACTTAAGCTAACTAGCGTTAAAACTATTGGTTTACAAGGGACTTTTCCCTGTAAACCTGGCGATATTGGAAAAAATGGTAGTCCAAGTAAGCAGTATACCATTTCGCTTGGGTTTGCTGCGAATGATTTAGGTGTGAAAACGGCAGTAGTAAAAGCACGAGAATTAGATTTATTGTTGATAACAAAACAATTTCGGTGGACACCAGAGTTATTAGGTAAACAAGCACAAAAGCTAGCTTTACCAGAACAGGAAAATTCTCCGAAACTTATTAGTGAATGGATTGAAGATTATCAGCGAGAATTTTGGAAAACTCATCAAAAGAATCGTCAAGGTATACGAACTTGGGAAACTCATTACATGAGGCATTTAAAAAAACTTCCTCAAGATTTACCTATGTCTTCATATGCATTGGAGAAAGCATTAGAAAGAACTAAACCGAATACATCAGGAAGGTTTTTCTTAGTATGGCAACTGAAGAAGTTTTGCGAGTTTTGCGGAATTAATGGCTTAAAAACAATTGATGCTTATGCAACTCCTAAACCATATCCAACAATTCGCCAAGTGCCATCAGATGAAGAAATTATCCAAGGCTTTACTAAAATTGGGCTGCCTTTATCAGCTTATGCTAGTAAAGAGAATCTAACACAACCCGAACAATGGCAATGGGCTTATGGGATGTTAGCAACTTATGGCTTAAGGCCACATGAATTATTTGCGATAGATATAGAAGCCTTTACTAACACTCAAAATACTTTTCATTTAGTAACTCTAAATCCGAGTTTGACAGAGGGTACTAAAACTGGCGAGCGCAGTTGCGGAATTCCGCCATTACATCCCCATTGGGTGGAATTATTTGATTTAAAAAATATAAAATTTCCTTACAACGAAGGCAAATTAAGTAATAAAACGGCAAAACTTTATATCAGATTTAGAGTTACTAATTTGGGGTTTAGACCCTATGAATTACGTCACGCTTATGCAATCCGCGGACATCGCCTACAAGTGCCCATTAAAACGATGGCCGATTATATGGGACATACAGTGCAAGAGCATACCAAGACATATCAAAGATGGATGAACGAAGATGCAAATTTAGCAATTTATCGCGAAGTTGTCATTCACAGACAGGGTACAACAAAGGAAGCCTTGAAGGCAAGAATTAGTGAATTAGAAGCAGAAGTACAGGCTTTGAAGGCTGAAAATGCAACAATTAAAGGATTGTTGATTCAGCATCAGTTGGGCGAATTACTGAGTTAGTTTTTGTGTTAAAAAATATTGAACCACAAAGGCACAAAGACACAAAGAAGATTCTTGAGCCATCATGTTGTTTGCTGAAATGAGTTGGGAATAATAAGTGCTGTAGTTGCCTTTATTTCCTTAGCTGGCAAGTAACAATACTATGGCTTGCAATCTTATCTCTGTAGATAAAAATACTTACGAATCTCTTCAACAAGAGCTGATAGAACTACGTCAGATAGTAGAGTCTAATCGCTGCTTGGATAGCGTTGAACCTAGTCTACAGCAGATGCGCTCGTTTATAGAATACACTCCAGCTGCGATCGCTGTATTTGACCGTCAAATGCGTTACCTCGCAGCTAGTCGGCGGTGGCGAGAAGATTATAGCTTGAGCGATGAAGACATTATTGGTCGCTCTCATTATGAAATATTCCCCCAAATTCCCCAACATTGGCGGGAAATTTACCAACGTTGTTTAGCAGGTGCGATTGAGGAATCCGCAGAAGATGCTTTTCCTGGTGCAAACGGGAAAATCGAATGGGTGAAGTGGGAGATTCATCCTTGGTACGAAGATTTTGGTGCAGTTGGTGGGATCGTCATCTGTACGGAAGCGATCGCTAATCGCAAACAGAGCGAAAAGCTTTTAAGAAATATTACCGCTAATGTACCAGGTGCAATTTTTCAGTTCACCAACCGTAATGGTGTTTGGAGAGTCGATTATATCAGCGACTTTATCTGGGAACTGGCGGGAATTACAGCAGCAGATATGATACAGGATTTCAATAGCTTTGTGGCTCGCGTGCATCCAGAAGATATTGAAAACTATGTGGCCTCAGTAGTAGAGACAGTGGAAAATTCCATTCCTTGGCACTACGAAGGACGGTTAATTAAACCTAACGGAGAAATTATTTGGTGGCAAGGAGACTCAACTCCTATACGTAACGACCAAGGGGAGATTATCTTCTGTGGTGTACTATTAGATATTACTGACCGCAAGCAAGTAGAAGCAGAACTCAAACAACTCAATGAAGAGTTAGAAACTACTGAAGCAAGATTACAGCGACTAGCAGATAACGTACCGGGAATGCTGTACGAATTTTGCCTTCAACCAGATGGTCAAATGTCTTTTCCCTATGTTTCTTCAGGATGTCGAGAAATTCTAGAAATCGAACCGGAACAGATTATAGAAGATGCTTCCTTATTGTTTGCCCAAATTGACCCGGAGGATACTTCACAAGTACTCCAAGCAATGAATTACTCTGCCCAAACGCTGGAAAACTTTGAGCAAGACTGGCGAATAATTACTCCTGTAGGTTTGCAAAAATGGGTAAAATCATTTTCCCGACCAGAACGTCAAGCTGCTGGAGAAACAACTTGGTATGGGTGCTTAATTGATATTAGCGATGTCTACGACGGGCTACGCCAACGCCAAAAAATACAACAACAACTACAAGAGCAGGCACAGTTTTTACAAAGTATTTGGGAAGGTGTAGATTATGGCATTTTTGTCTTGGATGTTTTAGATGATGGTGAAGAGTTTCGTTATGTGAAATTCAATCCAGCCATGCTCAGAAATAGTTCCATTCCCCTTGAATCCTTTGTAGGAAAAACAATGGCAGAGGCGCTACCTGCTGATATGGCACATTACTATCGCCAACGCTATCGCGAATGTATCAAATCAGGCAAGAGCATATTTTATGAGGAGTTTTTCTATATTCATGACCAGGAAACTTGGTGGTTATTAAATGTCACGCCTCTGTTAGATAGTACCTCACGCATTTCTCAGTTAGTGATAACAGCAACTGACATCACAGAACGCAAGCAAACTGAACAGGAACGGCAAAGATTTGTTTCTCTGATTGAAAATAGTAGTGACTTCATTGGTTTTGCCAGCTTAGAAGGAAAAGCCATGTTTATTAATGAAGCTGGATTAAAGCTAATTGGAATTGATAATTTAGCAGCAGTAGAAGACTTCAAAATTATTGATTGCATCTTACCAGAAGACAGAGAATATATGCGGCGGCACATTTTACCTGCTGTTATAGAACGTGGTTTATGGCAGGGAGAATATCGTTTCCGACACTTTCCCACTGAAGAAGCAATCCCAGTTGACTTTAATATGTTCATAGTTAAAAATTCAGAGACTGGCGATCCTTTGTGTTTGGCAACAATTACTCGTGATATTAGCGAACGCAAACAAGCAGAAGCTCGATTACAAGAACAAGAACAGTTTTTACGCAGCATTTATGATGGGGTTCCGCAATTAATATTTATTGTCGATGTGCTAGAAAGTGGTACATTTCGTTTTGCTGGTTGTAACTCAGCAGCAGAAAAAATAGTAGGTGTGAATCATGAAAAGATGACTGGTAAAACTCCAGAAGAGTTGCATGGAGCGATTGAAGGTGCAGCAATAACTCAGCGATATCAACGCTGTATAGAAGCTGGTAGTGCAATTTCTTATGAAGAATGTTTGAGTTTCGATGGTAAAGAAACCTGGTGGTTTACTACTATCAATCCTCTGCGAAATAGCGAAAGTAGAATTTATCGGCTTGTGGGAACTACTTTAAATATTACAGAGCGCAAACAAGCAGAAGAAGCACTACAAGCTAGTCAACACTTTATTCAACGCATTGCCGATTCTTCTCCTAATGTTCTCTACATTTTTGATTTAGAAGAACAACGCAATGTTTACGCAAATCAAGAAATTGCTACTCTTATCGGTTACTCTAATACAGAAATTCAGCAAATGGGAGAAAATCTGATTCCCACCATTATGCATCCAGATGATTGGGAAACAGTCAGACATCACCATGAAAAATTTATTACAGCCAAAGATGGCGATATTGTTGAATTTGAATTTCGAGTCAGACGTCCTAATTGTGAGTGGTGCTGGCTCTACACTCGGGAGACACCATTCAACCGGAATAATGAAGGACAAATTAAGCAAATTTTGGGTGTATCAACTGACATTACAGAGCGCAAACAAGCGGAAATTAAATTACAACAACAAGCACAAAACTTAGAAGCAACCTTGAGCGAACTCCAACGTACCCAAACCCAACTCATCCACAGTGAGAAAATGTCCTCAATAGGCAATATGGTTGCAGGCGTTGCTCATGAAATCAACAATCCAGTCAATTTCATTCACGGTAATTTAATTCCTGCCAGTCAATACACCAAAGACTTATTACGATTAGTAGAACTCTATCAACAACACTACCCCGATCCTCCCGAAGAAATTCAAGCAGAAATTGTCGACATTGACCTTGATTTTCTCAAAGAAGACTTAGTAAAACTTCTAGAGTCTATGCGGATAGGTACTCAACGCATTCGTGAAATAGTCCTATCGCTCCGCAATTTTTCGCGTTTAGATGAAGCTGAATTCAAGCAGGTAGACATCCATGAAGGTCTTGATAGTACTCTGATGATTCTTCACAACCGCTTGAAATCTAAACAAAATCACCCAGAGATTTCGGTAATTAAAGAATATGCTAAACTTCCTTTAATTGATTGCTACCCAGGTCAATTAAATCAGGTATTTATGAATATTTTAAGTAATGCTATTGATGCTTTAGAAGAGTCATTAGTAACTAAATGTGAGCAAATTATCAATCCTCAAATTCGCATTTGTACAGAAGTTATCGATCGGAATCGCGTAGCTATCCGAATTTCAGATAACGGTAAGGGAATCCCTCCAGCAATTCGCTCGAAATTATTTGACCCTTTCTTTACTACAAAAGATGTAGGTAAAGGGACTGGATTAGGGTTATCAATTAGTTACCAAATTGTTGTAGATAAACATAGCGGTAAGTTATCTTGTAATTCCGCACCAGAACAAGGAGCAGAATTTGTGATTGAAATTCCTGTTAATCAGCCCAAAGTCCCACAGTAAACAATTAAAATTGGGAGTGAAAAAGTGCGATCGCAATGACCCTTCTGACATGAGATAAAATATGATTGAGTGGGTACTAGTTAGGTGAACTGTAGAAGCGAGGCAAGTTATGTTACTTCAACTCAACCAACTAATTGTACCTGTCGGTCATCAGTTATTGATTAAAAATGTATCCTGGTCGGCATACAAAGCTCTTTTGGCTGAATTGGGTGAAAATCGCAATTCTCGCATCTCTTACAGTCAAGGAATGTTAGAAATCATGGCTCCACTTCCAGAGCATGAGGTAAGTAAAAAAATTATTGGCAATTTGGTGGAAATCTTATTAGAAGAACTCGATATGGAATTTTGGAGTTTAGGTTCTACTACTTTTGACCAAGAACAAATGGATGCTGGAGTAGAACCTGATGATTGTTTCTACATTCAAAATGAAGCGGCTGTACGCGGTAAAGATAGAATTGATTTAACAGTCGATCCGCCTCCTGATTTAGCAATTGAAATTGATATTACCTCTCGCACTCGGTTTAATAATTATGAGGTATTGGGTGTGCCAGAATTATGGCGATGGAAGGGAAATAAACTAGAAATTAATGTTTTGATTAATAGTAAATATGTAGCATCTACAGCTAGTGCTATTTTTCCTAATTTACCGATTACTCAAATTATTCCTGAATACTTAATGCGCAGTAAAGCTGAGGGGAGGAATGCAGCGATGAGAGCATTTCGGAGTTGGGTAAGAGAGCAAATATGATTTCTTGGAGTTAATGGAAATTGCGGTGTTTTCAATATCCTCTGGATCGCCATCACAGGGCATGAGATAATCGCGGTCAGTGTGGCGTATGCCATGACCACTAAAGAAGAACCAAAAGTTATCTCCTGCACCTAAGAAGGGATTTTCAAATAATTGTCGCAAGATTCGCAGTAAGTTAGTGCAGTTGGGGCGAGTCGATTTCCCAGCAATATCAGGGGAGTCATCACAGAAAAAGTATATCGTCTCAAACCCTGCTTCATTGCGGAGAAATTCCTGCATTAACTGTGCATCCCGCTGGGCATATTTTAGCGGTTGCAGTAAATCATATCGGTTAATACCAATTGCAATCGCCCAATTCTTCACCATCTCATTTTGCTTCTTGTCGTTTGAAGGTCAGCTTAATTGCTCCTTTACCGCTAGCTTTTGCACCACTGCCAATTAACTTTACTTCCCCTTCACCACTAATTTCTACTGAGAGTTCAATTTCTTCTAGCTGCATCCCAGAGTTAACTTTAGCTTGCTGTTCTGCACGGCTGAATAAGCGTCCTACTACTTGCAGAAAGTGAGACATTTCTTGCTCTAATTTTTGGGCGCTAACTCTCACTGCATCTCCAGCCCCTTTACTACTCGTAGTTTCTCTTGTTTCTTCTCTCCAGTCACCTCCTCTAGTAATACCGCCTTTTGTATCGTCAGGAATGGAAATTTGAGGGGTGTCATCGGTGACAATCCAAATGCTATCTGAAGGTGTTTCTGGCATGGTGGGTTAAGTGTTTATCTCAGATTTTTCCAAAATACCATATATATATACAACGGTATCGGGGCCGATTTCGATAAAAGTTTTGTCTCACGCAGAGCCGCAGAGGCGCAGAGAGAAATTACATAATATAGTCACGAATAAAATTTCTAAACCTTGGCGTTACTCTGCACTACCTCTGTGCCCCTCTGCGTTTAAAAATTCTCTTAATTAATATCAAGTTATAATAAGCGATCGCCTAAATTTCACTTTGTTCGCATCTTCATAGAAAATGGTTAAAGTTTGATTTTCTGATGTCTTATGGCGAATCTAAGTCTATCAAAACCCGCGCTGGCAGGTTTCTATATTTAGGCATTTTTAACCATATTTAAGCTCAAAAGTCAATAGCCAAGCCAGGAAAACGAGACAAAAATGGGTAGTAAAAAGTAAGAAAAAAGTAAGAAACGAATTTTCAGGTAAACGCTAGAAAGCATACAGGGAGGGTAAAATAGATGGTGCGACCGCGCAAGGTCTTTGCTCAGCATTGGCTCAAAAGTGAGAAGGCTCTGGACGCTATTGTGAAGGCGGCGGAATGTCAGGAGAGCGATCGCGTTCTGGAGATTGGCCCGGGAACGGGTATTCTGACTCGTCGTTTATTACCTTTTGTGCAATCGTTAGTGGCTGTAGAAATCGACCGGGATTTGTGTGCATTATTAGCAAAGCAATTAGGTAAAAGAGAAAATTTTCTCCTATTACAAGGGGACTTTTTGACTTTGGATTTACATGAAAACTTGGCAGCATTTCCTAATTTCCAAAATCAAAATAAAGTAGTTGCTAATATCCCCTATAACATCACCGGGCCGATAATCGAAAAACTCCTGGGTACGATTGCTAATCCCAATCCTCAACCGTTTGATTCAATAGTATTATTAGTGCAAAAAGAAGTAGCAGAAAGGTTGTATGCGAAAGCAGGTTCAAAAACTTTTGGAGCGTTGAGCGTTAGGGTGCAATATCTGGCAGAATGTGAGTTAATTTGTACAGTACCCGCAAGTGCATTTCATCCTGCACCAAAAGTCGATTCAGCAGTAGTTAGGTTGCGTCCTCGACAGATAGAAACACCAGCAATCGACCCGCGAAAATTAGAGAATTTGATCAAGCTAGGATTTGGGGCGAAGCGGAAAATGTTACGAAATAATTTACAACCAGTAGTAGAACGCGATCGCCTGACCCACTTACTGGAACAATTAGAGATAAATCCCCAAGTACGCGCTGAAGACCTCAGCGTCTCCCAATGGGTGACTCTAGCTAATGAAGTAGGAAGTCTGAAGTCTGAAGGCTAAAACTTTCATACTTCATGCTTCATCCTTTATCCTTCATCCTTTTGAAAATGCGTTCTTACAGCTTAATTGCCCCTGCTAAAATCAACTTGTATCTGGAAATCATTGGCGATCGCCCGGATGGATTTCATGAGTTAGCGATGATACTGCAAAGTATCGAACTCGCAGACCAGATTAGCGTGCGTTCTCTTAGCACAGACAATATTCGCGTCCACAGCCAACACCCACAAGTACCTACAGATAAAAGTAATCTGGCTTACCGTGCAGCTGAACTCATGGTGAAGGAATTTCCAGATACCTTTGCCAAGTATGGTGGAGTAGAAATTACCATCGACAAGCATATTCCGGTAGCAGCTGGGTTGGCTGGAGGTTCGACAAACGCCGCAGCAGTGTTGGTAGGGATAGATTTACTCTGGAATTTGGGGTTAACTCAAACAGAACTCGAAGAATTAGGAGCAATCTTAGGTTCAGACGTACCCTTCTGTATCGCAGGTGGAACGGTAATTGCTACAGGTAGAGGCGAACAACTTTCTCCCCTGCCGAGTTTAGACAATATATATATAGTATTGGCGAAATATCGGAGCTTAGAAGTTTCCACTGCTTGGGCGTACAAAACTTATCGGCAGCAGTTTGGTAATACATATATAAAAGATAATGCCGACTTAATCGCTCGTGCTAATGCAGTTCACTCCGGGCCGATAGTGAAAGCCATAGCCAATAAAGATGCAGCAGACATCGCTCAAAAATTGCATAACGATCTAGAGCGTGTAGTCTTACCAGAATATCCCCAAGTTCTGCAACTGCGAGAATTGTTTGCGTCACAGGAAGGTGTTTTAGGAACGATGATGTCTGGTTCCGGCCCAACAGTTTTTGCTTTGGTTGAATCGCAACAGCAAGCAGAAGTAGTTAAGCAACAAATAAGAGCCGCTATTCCTGATGAAGATCTAGAATTATTTGTGACGCGAACAGCTACACATGGAATTAAAATCGCATCCTCAGTTTAAGTAAAATCCAAAATCCAAAATTGTATGACCGATCCAAATTCACTTCCTCAACCAGATGCTCAAGCACAAGTACAAACCAGTCCGTTACGCTGTGTAACTGGAGCGATAATTTCTGGGGGATTAGGATACGCACTATATTCGCTGATGATTGCGATCGCCACAAGTTTTGCGAACAAACCCATCCATTCAGATAATCAATTAGTGGTTAGACTAACCTCCGCCGTTCGGACATTGGTAGTCGGCTTAGTCGCCTTGGGTTCGGGAATATTTGCTCTCGTCGCCGTTGGTCTGTTGGCTTTGGCTGTACAACTATTAGTGCAAAAGTTCAAAAAAAATCCAGAGTCCAATTAAAACCAGATTTACCTGTGAGTCTTCAATTTTGAATTCGCCGCAGGGGTTGATGTTGCATCAATTTCCTCACATCCTCAACAGGTAATCCTAACTCTTGGCTGATTGCGGCTTCCAGTTGAGTTAAATCTGTGACGAAAAATTCAAATTGTAATTCCTTGACCACTGGGGAATCTGTCTTGACTTTCACTCTGGAAATACCTAAACGCTTGTTGATTTCTGGTTGGATTGACAGCACGGTTCTGTTAGGCTGCTTCGTCAATTGAGCATCAACCTTTAGGTATCTCATGGTTTGGTGAGAGCGAGTTAACACCCCATCCATCACAAACCCGCATCCCAACCAAAAAGCTAATCCTAACAGAGGTAAAGGCAACCAAAACTCTAATCCCAGAGAACGCAATATTTTAAACCATCGGGATTGGAGCATAATTTTATTAATATCAAATAGTGAAAGCTAAAATTTGCTCTGCTGCTCGTTGTCCGCTACGAATCGCTCCCTCCATATAACCACAAAATTCAACCGGAGCAGTATGTTCTCCTGCAAAAATGAGTCGTCCAGCAGAGTACGATAAGTCAGAACGCCAGGTTTTCAAGTCTGATGGAGCGAAGTAGCAGTAAGCACCCTGCGACCAAGGATCGGCACCCCAGTCATGAGTTGCAGTTGAGATCGCTTCCGGAGCATTTGGATAGAGCGTAGATACTGTTTGTTGTGCTAACTCAACAGCGTGTCCTGCAACATTTCGGCTAGGTGTCCCGCTACTCGTACAAGCAAGAATTCCCGCTTCCTGAGCCTGAGCTACTGTAGATTCCCAGACTGTTTGATAAGGTGTGTCTCCTACGACTAACCCCCAATTTAATTGCCGCCAGAAACGGTGAGAGTACTGAAGTAAAGTCTTTATTGATACCCCATAAGGCAAGCGAGCGATCGCCTCTCGTTGTACCTGTGACAACGGAACTTCAATCGACAAATGACGCAAGACACTCCAAGGAACTGTCACCACAATCCAGTCGCCAAATACTTCCACCTGTCCCTGAAGAGTATTGAGAGTCACAGCAACAGTTTGTTCTTGCTGTTGAATCCGCACAACAGGGGTGTTGAGATGGATGCGATCGCCTAAAAAGCGAGCAAATGCAGTTGCAAGTTGAGTACTACCACCTTGAATTCGCAGACTGCGATCGCCTGTTGTACCACTGTAAGCAAAAAAGCCAACTCCAATGGCCTCTGGATCGGCAGCATACAAACCGTAGGATTGCTGACGAACAACTTTGCAGGCAAAGGGAGCAATCGAATTTGCGGTAAGCCACTGAGTTAATGTTTGGGCTGGATCGGCCTGCTGTTCCAATAATTCATCTAACTTTTGATATACATCATTTAAAGCAGCTTGTTGTTGAGCAGTCAGCGTTTTTTGAGGTTGGAAATTACCATCTATGTAATAGCAGAGGTCACTTGGAAAGGTAATAGCAGGCTCAAGTTTGAGGTTGAATTGAGTCGCATAAGACATCAATGCTGTATGGTTATCGTCAACAAACTCTGCACCCAATTCACCATACTGTTCTGCTGTCAAAAACGCCGTTTGGACTCGTCCTCCAACTCGCGATCGGGCTTCAAAAATTTGCACATCAAACCCAGCAAGAACCAGTTCATAAGCAACCGTCAGTCCTGCCAATCCAGCCCCAACTACAATTACTCGTTTGCTCATTAGGCTAGTCTACAGATTTTGTCTTTTCTATAAATTCCCAATTGTAATGTCCCATACTCTATTAACTGTCTCTTCTATCCACCGGAGTGTTATTTTTATTGAACTCACGTTAATTGTGGATAAGGGATTTCCAAAAAATAAATTATCCAATTTACTCAGATAATATAGCAATCAAACTCTTGCCTTCAGCGCTTGTTTTGCAATATTACTAACCCTGTCTTGGGAATTATTGCTTAACTGCTCCAAAATTGAAATCGGTGTGTTGACATTTGTGACAACAGCCGCCCGAATATGGTCATAGGAATGAACTGCGAGTTGTTCTAGCACATTGACAGGTGTATTGGGATGAATAGCAATAGCGCGTAGAGCATCAATCGTATTAAAATGCTGGGTTTGGTTGATTTTTAAATAAAGCTTCTCCAGTCCCTCTGAAGGTGTATTCGGGTTTTGAGCGAGACTTAGGAGAAAAATAACCTGTACGCTAGACGGAGCTTGATAGTCTATAAGTGTAAGCAGCATAGTGGGTGGTGTTCTTAAAGAAGATGCGATCGCCTCCATTACAACGCATTCATTCATCTGCAACAGATTTTCTAACACTTTTGGAGTGATGTCAGAACGTCTCACCAATCGAACTGCAATTTCTTTATATTTTTCAATCTTGCCTAGATTAGCTGGCGAGACTCGTTGACGTTGCTTAACCAAGAAATCTGCAAAAAATTCTATAACGGTAGAGGTTGCATTGGGATGGTTTGCAGCTTTGAAGGGTACATCTTCATCTGTATCCTGCGCAAGTTTTTCTAAAACCTTTGCAGGGGTTGAGGGATGAGCCGCAACTAATAGCCGGACAGAGGCTCGTTGATCGCTGGCTAACCGTTCTAGCAAATCGATTGATGTTCCAGGTTTACCCTCCATAAAATTGATGATGGCGATCGCAGTTTCGGAAACATTTGGATGCTTCTTGACCATCTCACGAATTTCTTTGGGATTTTCTCCTGCTAGTTTTTCCAATATTGCGCTTGGTGTATTAGGATTTCGCGCAAGTGCTTGATGCATAGAAGAATTTCTCCAATCAGCAAACTTATCAAGTAGAGATAAAGGTGCTTTGGGGTTCTGAGCGATCGCTATTTCGACATCGCTGCGTCCTTTCTTAGCTAGTTTAAGCAACAACGATTCAGAAGTGTTCGGATTTTGAGCGATGGTGATAAATAGGTGATTATAATCAAATTCATCTTCATCATAATAGTCATCATCGTCATCGCGGAAAGGAGGCGGGCTTTCTACAAGTTGTTCTAGGATATGAAGAGGTGTCTTTGGATTTCCCGCCACAGCACAAAGAATTTTTTCATCCTCAATTTGGGATAAGCGAGCAAGCATCTGTTCGCTAGTTTTTGTGCTACGTGCTAAAGAAAGCCTAACGAAATGACTCTCAGGATTTTCTAGCAGCAAAAGATTAAAAATCGGGTTTGCAGTTATCGCGTCTGGAAATTCTTTACCTAATTTGAGCAGTGTTTCCGTTGGTGTATTCGGATTTCTAGCTACAGCCTCGCGAACTTCTGGCTGAGGATGTGAAGATAACTCCTCAAGCACCTCAGTTGAGGTATCATCAGCAGAGGCAATTGCCAAATCTTTGTTATCAAGCATAGTTAAGACTGAGATTTTAGATATAAAATTAGCTTTCCCAAAATCTCAAGGCACTATTAATTTAACGACTATAGATAGACTGTCAATAATCCTTCGGGATGCCTCCGGAAACATTGCCTCAGCTTGCGAAGTATATGTATTATAAAAGTAATACTCTTGGAAAACTACGGTAAAAGCATATGTAGTCCCTCGTCTCAATCAAATTCAGTTCAATGACGAATGCTAGCAATCCTCTGTTGCTTGTTCGTTTCAGTTCGTCGCGAAATTATTTGATTGCAGTCGCCAAGGTATAAAGTCATGGAACAAATTTATAAATATCCGCGTACCCATCACATTGAGGGTTCGCGGTTGCAACCTGGGGATGAAGACCTCGATAGTATTCCCTTTGATGCAATTAAAGAACAGTACGTAGTAGTTGAAGAAAAAGTTGATGGTGCAAATGCTGCAATTAGTTTTGCGGCTGATGGTCAAATTCGACTGCAAAGCCGGGGACATTATTTAACAGGTGGAGTGCGAGAAAAGCATTTCAACTTGTTCAAACAGTGGGCAAATACTCACGCCTTAGCATTTTGGCAAGTATTGGGAAGTCGCTATATTCTCTTTGGAGAATGGCTGTATGCCAAGCACACGGTATTTTATGATGCTTTACCCCACTACTTTCTAGAATACGATGTGCTGGATTTAGAAAAGCAAGTATTTCTCAGCACCAAAAGCCGTCAGCAGTTACTATCTGGATTGCCTTTAGTTTCTGTACCAGTACTGTTTTCTGGCAAACTCCAATCTTATAAACAACTGCTGGGATTGCTGGGTGAATCTCATTATCAAACCCCTGCATATCTGCAACATTTCCGCGAAATTTGTCAGGAAAAAGGACTCGATGTTGAACGTTCCCTCAAACAAACTGACCAAAGTTCTTTGATGGAAGGTTTATACATCAAAGTGGAACCAGAAGATACGGTAACGGCGCGTTATAAATACGTGCGTTCGAGCTTTTTAACCACCATCCAACAATCCGATGGGCATTGGCTCAACCGCCCGATTATACCTAATCTTCTACGTGCCGATGCGGATTTGTTTGGGTAATAGTCATTGGTCAAGAGTCAAGAGTCAAGCATTTCTTTCCTCCTTGTCCCCTTCATCCCCCTACAAAATTTATGAATTCCTCTATTCAATCTTGGTCTTTTCCATATTGTCCAAGCGAAACTGATTGGTCGATTAATTGGTCAGCCTTGGAAGCTGAATTTGATTGGCTGCGATCGCTTGCCGATTGTCCTCAAGATCCGCGTTACCATGCGGAAGGGAATGTTCTCGTTCATACAAAATTAGTATGTGAGGCATTAGTAGCATTACCCCAATGGCGAGCATTACCTGCTAAAGAGCGATCGCTTTTATTTGCGGCGGCTTTGCTACATGATGTCGCCAAACCTGCGGCGACCGAAATAGCAGCAGACGGAGCCATTTCCTCGAAAGGTCACGTACTCCAAGGTGCAAAAATGGCACAGCAGATTCTTTGGGATTTGCAAGTACCATTTAAAGAACGCGAGGCGATCGCATCTTTGGTTAAATATGGCAGTTTACCCCTGTGGTTTTGGGACAAACCCAACCCCGAACGCGCAGTTATCAAAGCCAGCCAAATTATCCGTTGCGATCTGCTGAGTTTGCTAGCAGAAGCAGATGTCAGAGGGCGTTATTGTGACGACCAAGCCCAATTAATTGAACGCATCGAGTTTTTCCGCGAATTTTGTCAAGAAAATCACTGTTTTCACCAACCTAGAAGATTTCCATCTGCCCATAGTCGGTTTGTGTATTTCCAAAAAGAAAATGGCAACCCAGACTATGAAGCTTATGACGATACCCGCTTTCAGGTAGTGATGATGTCAGGATTACCGGGTGCGGGAAAAGATACTTGGATTAAAGAAAATTTACCAGACTGGGAAGTAATTTCCCTAGATAAACTACGGCAGGACATGGGCATCGATCCAGAAGATGATCAAGGCTTAGTAGCAAATGCAGCTAAAGCCTTAGCCAAAGAATATATGCGAGATGGAAAATCCTTTGTCTGGAATGCAACTAACCTCAGCCGCCAATTGCGAGGAATGCTGGTGCGCCTGTTTGCTAGCTATCAAGCCAGCATTCGCATAGTTTACCTAGAAGCATCTTGGCCAGAACTGCTGCGAAGAAATTGTGATCGCACTGCCAAAGTTCCAGAGAAAGTACTTTTACGGATGAGACAGCGCCTTGAAGTGCCTGATATTACCGAAGCTCAGACAGTGGATTGGGTAGTGCATTGAAGAAGGCAGAAGGGGAACACTGTACGTATATAAGGAATAAGGGAAGATGTCAAAATCAGAAAAGAAAAAAATGGCAACAAGCAGCGAGGTTTACCATCGCATTATCTGGGATGTGCGTCTTGATAGCAGCGCTTTTGTTGTCGGTTATCAAGAACGTCTTTCATCTACAGGAATGCGAGAAAAACCTTTAGCACAATGGGCGACAGATGGGGATATTCCTTGGCATCGCATCCGCTATATCCGTTGTGGAGACGTGGTTGTTTGGGATCGGGAACAGCATTTAGATTTAATTTCCACTGGAGAGTTACCGACTGCGGCGTGGAAAACCCAAACTACAGAGAATGTTGAGGAGAAAGTTGTCAAGATATTAGATAGCACAGCGATATTCAATCCGCGACCCGTTTATAAATACGATAGCCAAGGTTGGCAACCAGATTTACAACCAATCGCAGCCTTTAACGTAGAAAGTTTGACAATAGTTAGTTTTAACGTACTTTGTGACCTCTACGAACAGGATAAAATCGAAACAGAGAAAAGATTACCAGTAATTGTTGAGCAGCTACGTCAATGTAACGCCGATATTATCGCTATCCAAGAAGCGACACCAGCTTTAGTAGAGTTGCTTTTATCGCAAACTTGGGTACGCAATTATTACATATCCGAATCCAACACAGCCGAAACAGTGCGACCTTACGGTAATTTATTATTGTCTCGCTTGCCTTTTACACTCGTTGAGCATCAGTTTTCTGGACACAAGCGGGTA
The DNA here is from genome assembly GCF_963875125.1 of Calothrix sp. NIES-2098. Classification (NCBI taxonomy): domain Bacteria; kingdom Bacillati; phylum Cyanobacteriota; class Cyanophyceae; order Nostocales; family Calotrichaceae; genus Calothrix; species Calothrix sp. NIES-2098. The sequence continues at coordinate 2,892,182 of NZ_CAWNKJ010000001.1, read as the reverse complement.
TTGGTAGGGAGTTGTGAAATTAACGCTCAACTATTGCACATTGCAGTCGTGCATTTAACAAGCGATTACGCTCAAAATGCCTTAGAAAAACGCCAGCATCAGCTAGCTACCATAATTGCATATCTCCAACAGCTACCAGGAAATAGCTTGATAGCTGGGGACTTTAATACACGAGGTAACGAACAAGAAGAGATATTAACGGATGCTGAGTTTGTTGATATTTGGCAACAACTACATCCTGATGCAGCAGGTTATACATTTGACCCCCAACATAACTCCTTAGCAGCGTTGATGAGTTTAAAGGGAATACCAGTTAGGCTCGATCGCATTTTACTACGAAGTCCAAACCATGATTGGCAAGCGCAGTCAATTAACTTATTTGCGTGTGAACCCATAGCAGGTACAGAGGGGAAAATTTATCCATCCGATCATTTTGGTCTTCGTGCAGTTCTTAAATTTGCGAGGTCTTTTCAGGCTTCCACATTAAGTACAGTGCGACCAGTTTATCAAAGTGCTGTAGTTGTGATTCCGCCAGACAATGTTTTACCTGCTATCCAAACCATCCGTCAGCGTTATGATGCCAGAGTTGAGCGTTGGATGGCTCACATTAATTTACTCTACGGCTTTCTCCCAGAATCCTATTTTGCTGAAGCAGTGGAAATTATTGCGCCTGCACTTGCTCAACTACAACCATTTCTAATTACCTTAACTGACTTCCAAACATTTACCCACCGCAAAAGTTCTACAGCTTGGTTGCGTCCTGTCGCCCAGCCAGAAAACGCATTGCATGAGTTACAGGCGGTACTGCAAAATCTGTTTCCGCAATGTGACGAACAAAGCAGCAAAACAACAGCAGGTTTTACACCCCACCTCAGCGTCGGACAATTCCCCAGTCCGGAAGCAGCCATTGCTGAGTTACCGCAATGGCATCCAATTAGTTTTACAGTTGACTCTATCGCCTTAATTAGCCGTCGAGGCGATGAGCCGTTTGAAGTGAGACATATTGTGTATTTGGGAGAAAGCGGAGTCACGCATTCTTCCAAATTGGAAAAGTTAATTAACAACTTGGAACCTGCATTAACTCCAGCACAACAATTACAGCGTGAAACTGTGTTAGAAGTTGTGAATCAAGCTTGTGCGGAATGTTTGGGTTTTCAACCATCATTACAGTTATTAGGTTCGGCGCGTCTTGGGGTACAAAGTCCCAACAGCGATTTGGATGTTGTGTGTGTGATTCCAACTTATCTATCAGGGGAAGCGTTTCTGGTTAGCGTCCAACAACGCTTGCAAGGATTGTGCCACACTCAACTAGTATTAGATGCACGAGTACCAATATTGCGCCTGCAACTAGAAGGAATATCCCTAGATCTACTTTACGCAAGGGTAGAAAACGAGCAATTAGCGAGGAAAACTCCGCAAAACCTTGACCCCATTAGCTTAAAAGCTATTGTCGGTTGTTGGGAAGCAGATGTAATTACAGAGGTAGTTGGCGATTATGTATCGCTTGACACCTTTCGGCAGCTATTGCGAGCAGTACGCGCCTGGGCTAAAGCCAGAGATATTTACAGCAATGCTTGGGGTTTCCTTGGAGGTTTCTCTTGGGCGTTACTTTGCGCTTGGAGTTGCAAACATTACAAAAAATCAGACGCGAGGGTAGAGGAATTACTGGCTAATTTTTTCCAGCTTTTGCACCAACATGATTGGCAGCAGGCGATCGCTCTTACAGATGCAGGTAGACAATATAAGGTACGATCGCTACGAGACTGGCTACCTATAGTCACATCAATAGAACCATGTCAGAATACTGCTCGTAATGTCACCCGTTCTACCGCACAGATACTCCGTCATGAATTTGCTAGAGGTGCAAGACTAACTAAGCAAATTTTAGCTGGCGAGGAGAAGTGGACAGCTTTATTTGAGCCAATCGACTTACATCAAGAATCAGAAATTTTCTTGATATTAAAGGTGAGTAACCAAGATAATCGTGAACTAGAAAAATGCTGCGGTATTTTAGAAGGTTACATCATTGGCTTAATTATTCAGCTTGAACAAATCGGTATCTTTGTGCAAGGTCGCACAAAGATTCAAAAGATGGAAAATACGGTGCGTTTGGTACTAGGTTTAAATCTTCCTGTTGATCATAACAGTAATACAGTAGAGGAGTTATCGAGAGATTTTCTATCGCAGTTGAATTGTCAAAATAGCAGTTTTGAGGTGACAATCTCCCATGATGGATTTGGCATTAATTAAACTGGGTGGTTCTTTAATTACTGATAAGGACAAACCTTATACTACTCGACCTGAAATAATGCAACAACTGGTTGAGGAAGTAAGCCAGATTATCAATCAACATCCCCATATAAAATTGATTATTGGTAACGGTGCTGGTTCGTTTGGGCATCAGTCAGCTAAAAAATACAATACCATTGAAGGCATGAGTTCTGATGCCGAAAAGCTAGGATTTTGTTTCGTCCACCAAGATTCTATCGATTTAAATCGGCTGCTGACGAAAATTTTTCTCCAAGCAGGTTTACCAGTAATTAGCTTACCACCTGTAACTATGGCAGTTACTCAAAATAAACAACTCATCAAAGTGGACTTTTCAGTTATCGAAAATAGTCTAGAAGCAGGTTTAATTCCTTTAGTATTTGGTGACGTAGTTTTAGATAAAGCAATTGGTAGCACCATTCTTTCTACCGATAGTTTATTAACAGAATTAGCCAAATATTTTTACACACAAGACAAGTTTAAAATTCAACTCATAAATGCAGGCGACTATCCAGGTGTATACGATTGCCAAGGCAAAGTAATATCTCAGATTACCCCATCTAATTATCATCAAATCAAAGATTTTTTAGGTGAAAGTAAATCTATAGATGTTACTGGCGGTATGTTCAAGAAAGTAGAAGAATTTTTATCTATCTCTCATTTAGGAATTGATTGCTGGATAATTGATGGAACTATCCCAGGTAATTTGACTAATGCTGTTATGGGTAAAACTGTTCAAGGTACGGTGATTCGAGCATTATGAACAGATAAAATTATCTGCCTTTATCTGCGTACCCTGCGGGAAATAGAAATTAGGTCAAAACAATTATGCAGAAAGTGAATTGGTATTACTTACTGTTTCCGGGTTGCTTCCTGATTCTACTATCCCCATAGTAACAAAAGAGGGATGAAAAGCATGTGTAGGTTGGGTTTCACTGCATTCTATCCAACCTACACATCTGTGGCATTCTTTTTTAAAATTGGTCTAACTCTACCAATTTTTTCCGAGCGAACTCCCTAACTTTTTCATCTGCATCATTATCTGCGCGATCGCACAGCAATGCTAAAGTTTGGGGATGACGCGGATATTGCTTGAGTATTATCTCCAGTGCAACACGTCGGGGATTGGTTTGCCAACTGTTCTGGCGCTGAAATGGATCTTTGACAGCACAGTTGGAGAAGAATTCCCACATCCCAGCTTGATTTTTGAAGTTGCGTGCTAATGCTTGCACTGCAATTTGTCGCACTTGCCAACTCTCATCATTAGTAGCACGGCTTTTGAGAAAACCGATAATATCGGTGTCATGTTTAAACTCTGCTAATTCTTCTACAGTCACATATCGCACATTCCAATGAGTGTCGGTAGTCGCACGAATTTTGAGGAAGCTGATAATATCAGCGTTATCTTTAAAGTTACGCGCCAGCGCTTGCACGGCTTTTCGTCGCACATAGTGATTAGTGTCAGTAGTAGCGCAATTTTTCAGGAAATAGATGAGATTGGCATCATCAGGGAAATTGCGCGCTAATTCTTCCACTGCAATATGTCGGACATTCCAACTGCGATCGCTTGTGGCGCACTCTTGGAGAAAGCTGATACTATGGCCATCATCAGGGAAATTGCGTGCTAATTCTGCCACGGCTGCACCGCGCACATCTGCATCTTCATCAACGGTGGCGCGGTATTTGAGAAAATATCTGGTGTCAGAATTATCTTGAAAGTTACGTGCTAATACTTGAACTGCGGCTTGTCTAACATCGGAATCTTCGTCAGCAGTGGCGCTATCTTTAAGAAAGCCGATGATATCAGCATTATTTTGAATGTGTACTAATTCTTCCACTGCTGTACGTCGCACTTGCCAACTTTCATCAGTAGTCGCAAGGTATTTCAAAAAGCGATCTTCTGGGAAGTTGTGCGCTAATACTTGAATTGCAGCTTGTCGCACCTGCCAACTTTCATCAGCTGTAGCGCTGTGTTTGAGTAGTCTGATGGTGTCGGGATGACTTTTAAAAGCTGCTAATTCTTCTATGGCAGTACGGCGCACATCTGTATTATCGTCAGCAGTGGCACGTTCTTTAAGGATGTTGAAGGTGCTAGCATCATCAGGAAAGTTATGCGCTAAAGCTTGGATTGCACTACGCCGGACATCTGCATCTTCATCAACAGTAGCGTGGTCTTGGAGAATGCCGATAGTGTCGCTATCATCTCTAAAGTGATGTGCTAATTCTGCGACAACAGCACAGCGTACAGTTGCATCTTCATCTGCGATCGCTAAATCTTGCAATATGCTGATAGTATCCGCATCATCTCTAAAGTGATGCGCCAATGCTTTGACAGCAGCACACCTGACATCTGCATCTTCATCTGCGATCGCGCAATTTTGTAAAATCCCCACAATAGCAATATTATCTCTGAAATTCTGCGCTAATTCTTCTATAGTCACACGTCGCACATCTGCATCCGCATCAACAGTAGCACGAACTTTCAATAAGCTCGCGATTTCAGCATCATCTTGAAAGTTGCGCGCTAATTCTTGCACAGCCGCAAGTCGTACATTCCAACTTTCATCAAAAGTGGCGCAGTCTTTGAGAAAGCGAATGGTATCAGTGTCATCTGGAAAGTTGCGCGCTAATTCTTGCACAGCAGCACGTCGCAGATACCAATTTTCATCCACAGTAGCGCAATCTTTCAGCCAAGATTTAATTTTGAGGTCATCTTTCCAACTGGTAGCAATGGCTGCAACTGCTTGAGTACGAATTTCCTCAACTAGTTTACTGTCTTGCTCATCAAATAAGCGATCGTAATAGTACCAAAGGTCATATTTGGTTAAAGCTTTTAACTGCTCAAATAATATGTTAGCAGTTGCAGCAATTACTGCACGATTTCTCACTTCTGCAAGACACTTAGCGGCTAAAAATAGATTAGTAAATTTTTCCTCTTCACCCTGTTGAGCAATTAAATACTCAATAACTTTACCGACAAATCTTGGCTCAATCATCCCCGCAATTAATCTTAATACTTCATGCCAAGTTTCATCGTGCCAATATTTACCAAAAACCTCACTCTTGAGTTGCTCAATAGAAAGTGTTTGCGTTTCTTTAAATTGCCAAACAAACTCCCAAGCACAAAAATATTCTAAAAAAGTGCGATGTACAAAAGCATAATAATCTGCACCCAAAAAACATAACATAAAATTACGAGTCCGCAATTGATTAATCAACCGCCTAGCTTTATCTCTAGCATCACTAACTTCAATACTTTTCAAATAGTCAGTAAAAATTTTCTCTAAGTTTCTAGCACTAATCAAATTACCAGCCAAACCTTTTTGACTGGTTTGCATATCATAAGCAACTTGACGCAGTATTGCTTGTTTATCTTGATAATCAATCGTTGTCAGTAAATGCCGTTCAGTTTCTAAAGCACGTTCTACATCCCATTTATACAGTAAAACTTCTGAAGCTTTTTTATATAGTTCTGCTCTTTCTCTAGGTAATTCTTGATTACGATTAAGAATTGCCATCATCGTCAGCAGTAGCGGATTAATTGCCAATTCTGCAATAGCTGTTGATGTATTAATTGCTTTTTGCAATCGTTCTTTTTTTCGCAGTTTATCAACCTCATCCTTAAAAGCCAAATCATACCAACTGTTGATAAAATCTTGCACTTGTTCGTGATTTAAATCTTGTAAAATAAAGTGACGAAATTGCGCATCGCGTAAACGTTGTGGCTTATAGCCAATCGCACGAGAAGTTAAAATTACCTGTACGTTAGGATACTCATTAGTAAAACGATGAATAGCGGTAATTATATCTTCACGTTTACCAGAGTCAAACACCTCATCTAAACCATCAAACATCACTAAAGCATTACCAGTCTTTAGCAGTGCGTGTAAGTGATGTTGATTGAGGTGAGAAATTGCACCTGGACTTTGATGGAAAAACTCTAAAAAATCCTTGCAATGTCCATCATCATAATTTCTGATATAAGCGCGTAACTCAATTAGTAAGGGAATTGGTGGTAAATAAAATTCTGGTTTACCAAGTCGATCGAGAGTTTTTTCTACCCAATCTAATGCGAGATATTGCAATAAGGTAGACTTACCAGAACCAGGATCGCCTAAAATTACGATATATTTATAAGTTTGCGGCTGATTGATAATATCCAATACCGAACGTACTGGTTGTTCTAGATAAATTTGTTTGTATTGTTCTACCTCTTCTAGAGTAATTTCTGCTGCTTCGATTTGGTTACTTTCTTGCAGTCGTCGCAGATGTTCTTTAGGTAATTCATAAACATGGGGTAATACTTGGTGAACTTCCCGTACATTGGGAGTAATAAATATCTTCCATAACCTAAGTTCGTTATAAGCATAACCGCTAGTATCCAAACTATCTAATTTGAGATTCACATAGCGTTCGCGAATTCCTTCTTGGTATTTCTGTAAGTCAAAATCGGGGATGATTCCCGCTAATGCTTGAGTATTTTTCTGAATTGCAATAGAATTACGTGTATTGAGTAGTTCGCGTAAATCTTGTGACTCCGAGAGAATTTGCTGACATTTACGCAAATAGCGATCGCTTACTAATTGCCAATTAAACTTAGCTGGTAAATTAGGTAAATTCAGACTCTTCCAAATACTAACTAAATTTTGGTAATCTAACTCATCACAATCTAAATCGAAAGCCTGAGCCAAGATTTCCTTAACAGATTTATCCTGAATAAATTGCTTCAAGGGTTGATTAAATTGTTTAATTTCCTCATCAGCAAGCTTAAGAAACTTTAACTCATCTTCTACCAGTTGCAGAAATTCTTTAAGCGCTATAGCAACAGCTTGCTGAATTGGTGCTTGCTGAAATATTGTTGCTACATTTTTCAAGCGCCCTTTAAAGAAGTCTTTAGCATAATCCTTGACTATCTCTTTAGCAAAATCTTCATTGAAAATAGCCTTGACAAGAAATCCTACAGCATTTTTTGCTACCAAGCTAACTATCCATTCCACCATAACATTCGCGCCAGCCACAGCTATTGATCGAGAGTATAGATACTAGTATTAGTAGTTTTATCAAATATATAAGTTACTGAATAAAACTTATATACTGAAAAACATATATCTTTAGTAAATACTCTTTTCTATATTCTGAACGATGTTTATTGAAGAATGTAAGTTCCAATTTTTATAATTTTAAGTATATATATTTTTAGCGTTATAAAAAGAACCAAATCTTTTGAGACATTAGTAATTAAATCAAAACTCTCTTATGCTCTTCTTAACGGTTTGGTGTGTATGCCTACCTAAATATGAATATTACTGAAATAAACCACGGTATATCTGAGAAAAGTTTGATATACAAAAGTAGGGTGGGCAATGCCAGCCTTTTCAACGCGAACAGTATCCATCAACCATTTCCCCGCAAGGGGGGTGAAAAATGGGTTCAACCTTGCGCTTTTACCCAGCCTTATACCAATTCACGAAAAATTTGATTCAAATAAAGCATCAAGAATAAAGTCCCAACCTGTAATAGAAGCAATGGTTGATGTGTTTAATTTCTCCAAACGCTTCCAGATAAATTGTCTTAATTCATCCAACGCTCCAAAACTTTCCCACGCCAAATATCTTTTAACTTCCTCCCACAATCGCTCAATTGGATTAACTTGCGGTGTATGTGGGGGTTGAAATAACAAAATTATATTTTCTGGTATCTGAAGATGTTGACTAAAATGAAAAGCACCATTGTCTAACTGAATAATATGTATATCTTGGGCATAATTAGCCGAGAATTTTTCTAGAAAAATCTGAAAACAAGCTGCATTTAAATGAGAGAATTCCCAAATAAAATTCTCACCAGTTAATGGTTCTACCAATCCATATAAATAAAAATTTTCTCGCTTCCATTGCATGATGCCAATAGGCTTAGTACCTTTTGTAGTAATTAATCTTCCTGCTTCTGTTTTCAGTCCTACGCGGCTTTCATCCTCACACCAATACCTAATTTTTCTTTGTCTATCTATTGGTGATATGACATATTTCTGAATTACGTCTAGGTATTGTGGGAGTTTTTTTTAAACTCTTCTTCCGCTTCTGGTTGGTGTTTAATGCCTACTGCACGCGGCACCTTTAGCTTCGCTTTCATTTGATAACGCACTGTATCATGTACTACTTTGTATGAAGCTTCTACACCCTCTACCGCTTTTAACCATGTTCGGATTTCTTCATAACTTTTAAATCCCTGGGGGTCTTCCAGTTCCTTTGAAAGCTGCTCTCGAACATCTGTGTTAATAATTGGTGGTCGCCCTGAACCTTTTTTTCTTGATACGAGACTAGTGATTCCTGACTCTGCATAAACTTTTAACCACCTTTGTACCGTCGCGCTTCCTCTGCCCAATACCACTGCTAAATCTTGTATTGTCTTTACCTGCTTTATCTTCAGTAAATACAACGCTTGAATCCGTTCTTTACCTAATGCTGTTTTTTGTTTTCTTAGCAGCTCATGTAATTCCTCGGCTGACTCCTTTATTTTTACTTTGGTGACTCCTGCCATAAACTTCTGCTCATATTTCTTCCTTAATTATCTTTATCATTTTTTTAGTGAAATGGTATTACCCCAGGAATTTTCCAAAAAGTGCGATCGCATTTTCGCTTTTCTCAAAAATCGAGAAGCGATCGTACTTCCTTGTATCAATATTATTTAACTCCTGTTGGCAATATTCTTAGAGAAATTTTTGACTATAGCAATCCTATTTGATTTGCAAACATCGATAGGCTCCGATCCCCGACTTCTACCCTTCGGGAAGCCATTCTAAGGGTGTTTACAAGAAGTTGGGGGTCTTTTTGTTCTTAACTCATTTATGACTGCTATATCTTGGCCACAATTGGTCTTTGTTTAAAATGATAAATTTATAAAAATTGATAATAGAAAAGGGTGCTTTTGGTTGCACCCTCCGAAGGAGCTAATCTTAAGTGTAAGGATTGTTCTAACTACGGCATTTATTTCTCATGCTTCCATAATATTAATCTAATTAAACTTATTAATACTCACGCTTGAGATAGATATATTAATACTTTGATAAAGTTTGGTTGTAGTTTTTATTACTAAAGATAGTTATATTTAATAATACATACTCATAAATTATTTATATACTTCAAGTGAAAATATATTCCTGTATAGCAATACCTCTGCTAATTTACAAATGAATTGAGCGATCGCCTGCCCACTTTATCATTTAAACACCCTTGTTGAGAATAAACGTAAAAATATGAGTTTCAGATTATTTTCTGCCGAAGGTAACAAAAGCGGGCTAATACCAAAAAGAAGAACTCAGGGTTCGACTTGGCATGAAATTTACCCAAAACATACACTACCTAATTGAGAGGGAAATATATAATTTTTTTGAGAAAAGGTATCTTAAATATAGTGAACATGAAGAAGGCGACATCAGGGGATTTGGTATAGATTTACCAGAACCAATGGAGTTTGGTTGTGAGTTGGACTTTTGTATTTCTGTACTCAACTGTAATTGTTCACCTATAGGGTGGCAGATTTTTGAGTCTCTAACCAACAATAGTTTCTGGCTTTTTCCTTATGACAGGCTAGCAGTAGTATGCGATCGCCCAACCACAATCTCCTTTGACGAACAACAACGCCCCCATGCTGTTATGCAACCTGCCATCCAATTTGCAGATGGATACAGTATTTATGCTCATCATGGTGTAGTAATCCCTGAAAAATACGCCAATCTGCATCCTCAACAGTGGCAAACTCAATGGCTGTTAGAAAATAATACCCAGATGCGAAAACCTTTGATTCAAGAAATTACGGATATTCAAAGAATTGAAAGAGCAGTTGTGACTCAATTAGATTCTGAGCAAGAATATACTTTATTAAAAATTGATGACAATGTGAATGCAAAGACAATTTATTTCTTAAAGATGACTTGTCCCATTACTAGAGAAGTTCATGCTTTAATCCATGTACCTGCTGATATTAAATCTGCACACCAGGCAATCCTGTGGGTAAATTGGGGAATTGAGCCTGAAAAATTTGTCAGCTAAAAGCTCGAAATGCTAAATTATGTGAAAGTTTTGTACCATCTTCTATCTGATTTCCGCCCCTCTCAATCCCGGCTCTGGCATTATTGATCTTAAGGCTTACTATCGTGGTTTTCGATATGTTTGTGAAATGTTAAAAATGCTTCCCGAAATCCCTGAGCCTATTTTATTAACCCAGATTTTTGCCAAACTTACTGCCCGTTGCTATCGGCGTTGAACCCTCGTAAATAGGAATCAGACTTTATTTTTGATAAATTCCCGTACACTGGTGTTGAGACTAACATAAGGAGAAAAACTTATGGGACTTTTCGATCAAATTCTCGGTGCTGTTGCTAATCCCAATCAGCAAGGTAATCTGGGTCAATTGGGAAATATTATTAGCACTGTGGATCAATTGAGTAATAGCACTGGTGCAGACCCTTCTACTATCCAATCGGTGTTATCAGTTGTGGGTAGTCAAGTGCGATCGGCTTTACAACAAAAGCAAGCCACAGAGGGTAATGAAGCAGTACAATCTACAGTCAATGAATTTGCGGGTACGTCTCCTAACTCTCAAGCGGTTTACTCGGTATTTGGTGGTGGTATTCAACAAGTAGCTGAGATTGTTGCTCAACGCACTGGCTTGGATGCTGGGATGATTCAACAATTACTGCCTTATGTAGTACCTGTAGTGCTGAATTTTTTACAGTCTGGTGCGAACGCTCAAAATCCCCAAGCAGGCGGAAATCCGGTGCTGAATTCGTTCCTAGACGCAGATAATGATGGTGATGTTGATATTGCTGATGCTATGCAGTTAGCTAGCCGTCATCTCGGACGCTAATTAATTCAATTTGCTACTTCGTTGGCGAAATAGATTTTTCTTGTCAGGATCGGAAAAAGAGGAATAAGGAAGAACCGTTAAACAAACTTCTTCCTTATCTTCCCGATCTCCTCTCATCGTGAGACGACAGGAATAGCAGACATGACCAGAAATCCGCGATTTACATCTAACGATCGTTTCGCTTCTCATCCTGATGAACAGTTACTTGATGCTTATTCTCAAGCCGTAATTAGTGTAGTAGAAAAAGTTAGTCCGGCGGTTGTCAATATTGATGTGCAAAAAAGTCCCAGAGGACGCAGCCGCTATTTTCAGAGTTTTTCGCCAGAAGTGCGCGGTAATGGTTCTGGCTTTATTTTTACACCCGATGGCTACATTTTAACTAACGCTCATGTTGTGGAAGATGCTAGCAACATTGAGGTGACACTTGCAGATGGTCGCAGCTATGCAGCAGAATTAATTGGTGATGACCCAGATAGAGATTTAGCGGTAATTAGAATTCATGCGGCAAACTTAGTAGCAGCGCGTTTGGGTGATTCGCAAGCTTTAAAAGTCGGTCAATTAGCGATCGCAATTGGTCATCCCTACGGTTTTCAAACCACTGTCACCACTGGTGTAATTAGCGCTTTGGGACGTTCGTTTAGATCTAGTTCTGGTAAATTAATTGAAAATATTATCCAAACAGACGCCGCACTTAACCCAGGTAACTCAGGCGGGCCGCTAGTCACCTCTCACGGTGAAGTTATCGGTATTAATACAGCGATCGCAATCTCTGCGCAAGGTATTTGTTTTGCTGTCCCGATTAACACTGCAAAGATGGTCATCCCAGCATTGATGAAAGGTGGTAAAGTCCGGCGTGGCTATATTGGAATTGGGGGACAGAATGTGCAGATATCCCGACGGATAATGTTATTTCATGAATTATCTGGGGATACGGGTATTTTTGTTATGTACGTTGAGCCGCATAGTCCCGCTAGGAAAGCAGGTTTGCAAGAAGGTGATGTAATTGTTGGTTTTAATGGTCAACAACTAACTAGCATTGAAGACTTGCAAAAACTTTTAACACCCGAACGAGTGGGAGTGCGTAGACGCGTAGCGGCTTGTCGTGAGACATCGCAACTGACAATTCTGCGCCGCAACCAAAAGCTATTCCTCAGCATTGTACCAGAAGAATCACCGTAGTAGAGGATGGACGTTAGGGGGATGAGGCGGCTATAACCCCTTGTTGGGACTATCTCTCAGCCATTAAACATCTCAATTCTTTATAAAATCGCTCCCTTCTGCGTTTAATGAAGCGATATCGCTTGTATCTGTGAATGCAGCTTTGAGCTATCGGCTTAATTAGAACTGCGATCGCACTTATTAGGATGATAAAAGATACCATAATAATAATTATAGGAAAGGCGGTGTTTGTACTCATTTTGCTTGAAAATACGAGAATTCTTGAGGAGTGGCATCCGTATTTATATGTATTTATTACATCAATATAGCAAAATAACCTGAGTATATATACTCGGATAGCTTTACATCGTAAGGGTTACAGGGATTAGGCGGTGAAAAGATTTTTGGCTTGTTTTTAGTTACAAGACTTCTTGCAAAAGTCCCATCCATCTAGGACTTTTGCAAAGCGGGTTTAATGAGCAATAACAATTCAACCATTCTCATCCAAGATTGTGCCTTCCAAATTAGCTTGATCTAAATTTGCGCCGCTTAAATTGGCTTCGTGTAAGTCGGCTTGAGCAAGATTCGCCTGAGTGAGGTCGGCTACAGTTAAATCTGCGCCAGTTAAGTCGGCTTTATCTAAATTTGCAGCTACCAATGTTGCTTCATGCAACTCCGCCTCGCTCAGATTTGCTTCAATTAGTTTGGCAACAGTTAAATCAGCTTGACTCAAATTTGCTCCATCTAAAACAGCGCCATCTAATATGGCTCCATCTAAGATGGCTCCTGTGAGATTACTACCACTGAGATTAGCATCACTTAAATCTGCGCCGTTTAAGTCTGCCTCAATCAAGCTAGTTTGGCTTAAATTAGCATGACTGAGATTAGCACCATCTAAAATGGCTCTATCTAAAATTGCTCCGCTGAGATTGGCTTCTCGCAAATTTGCTTCGCTGAGGTTCACACCAGTAAAGTCTCTTGTGCCTGCGGCATAGTTTTTCAGGAGTTCATCTGCATTCATAGATTATGCTCCGCTAGTCTTTAGTGCTTTTCGAGTCACAGCAATCTATTACCCAGCATTGGCAACAGAGGGTCTCAAAAGTGTATTCAATTTATGTTAGCTATTTTAAATTTTTTCTATAACTAGCTAAAGTTGTTAATTAATTTCATACCTAAGATAGTGGGTGTTGGGTGCATTCCAGTTTTTATAAATGCCAACAGGCTATAAATATATAGCCTGCCTCCGCAGGCTAGGTATTGACTAAAAAATAAACATACTCCTGTGGCTGTTGCGGAAATAAGCAATTAATGTCGACATTATGTAGTATTATTTTTCAAATGGTATTATACTACTAATTCCACAATTATTTGCTCAAAGTTCCTTGTGTATAGTGTTTTGTTATATTCTTGCCATGCTTGGTTTGACGAGTTAGGAAATTGTGTTAATGTTGCCTGTTGAATATATTCCATAAACGGGCGACGAAGTTGCTCATATTTCTTAAAGGCTGAGGCTATAGCTTGCTTGTTATCCCAATGATTTGCTTGAGCAATATTAGTAATTAATGTTGTAATTACCATTGCATCTTCAAATCCTTGATTAGCTCCTTGAGCCATAAAAGGAGGCATACCATGTGCAGCATCACCAACTAATACAACTCGTCCTGCACTCCAGGCTGGTGCAATATTCTCAGATATAGCAGCACAATGAATGTAATACGGACGTTGAAAAATATTTTCTGGCGGAGATAATCGCACTAATTGTTTTAGTTCATCAGGATAACCAGCTTTTTCTAACTCTTGCAAAGTCAAGTCAAGCAAATCGCTACCAGATTTTCCTTGCACAGAATCCAATGGTACAGCTATATGTACTAAATAGCCTATCCCTTGTCTGTTAATTAACATCATTCTCGGAGATTCACTAAAAGTAAGATCGCCCAAATCGTAGTTAGCTACTGTTAAAATTGGCGAGCCTGCAAAAAATTTCTCTTCAAGATGCGATCGCAGTTCGTTGGGTATATGAGGTATTTCTCTACAATATATGGCAGCAAACCCAGAATATTCTGGTTTGGCAAATGCTTGGGTAGCGCTATCAGCATAAAGTATCCTGCGGACTGTAGAGTTAATACCGTCTGCTGCGACAATTAGCTTGGCTCGAAATGATATTGTGATTGATGCTTGAGAGATGTTGTCTAAATTCTGGGATTGTGGATCGCGATCGTTTTGTGCGTCTGACCAATATGCATAAGGATTAGCCTCGACACTAGCACTACTTACACAATCAAGCCGAACACATCCATTTTCAGGTTCATCCACAATATTGATACAACGATGATTAGGTTTAACTCGGTCTTCAGGAAGCAGTTGCCTTAGACTAGTCTGCAAATCATACCAAGAAATTGAAACTCGACCTTCACCATAATTACTCAACCAAACATCAAATAATAGAGAAATTGACCGAACTTTTTCTCCCTGAAAGTTTTTAGATACCCATTCTAGTGAAGCTTTTGGAGGGTTTGATTCGTCAGACTGCTGATAATTAGTGAAAGTCAGACTCGCTGTTTTAACTGCTTGATATGCGTTAGGATCTACACATTTGAGAGCTTTTAACCCGTTCGGCAGAAGATCCACAACCTGACCAACCTGACGAAAAGCACGAGTTTGGTCTATTACCAAAATATTGTCAATACCACGTTTGCGTAAACCAACAGCAGTTGCTAAACCAACAGGCCCAGCACCAACTATAACAACATCGTAGATTTTGTTGATAGGTGTATCTGTTTGGGGGATATTCATAACGCAACAAACTTAAGTTTGGAGTTTTACAGCAGTCGTAAACATCCCTAATGATAGACAAGAAGGTAGAGAAAATTCTCTACCTTCTTTTTATCTCAACTATTGGTTATTAGCTTGTCTGTAACAGGCAAATTCCATTGTGAAAGTCGCCATCCCCGCAGTTTGCGATCGCAAGTCTGTAGAATAACCAAACATCTGCGATAGGGGTACTTCTGCCCGAATTATCGAGTATGTTTGCATTGTTTCCGAACCCAATAGCAAACCGCGACGGGAAGATAAATCGCCCTGCACTCTACCCAAATACTCGTTCGGTGTTTCCACCTCTACCAGCATAATTGGTTCGAGCATATAGGGCTTGGCTTTGGCGATCGCATCCTCAAGTGCTTGATGGGAGGCTGACCGGAATGCCAATTCGGAAGAGTCTACTGGGTGATAGGAACCCCCGTCCAGCACGACTTTTACCCCGGTGACAGGATAACCTTCCAAGGGGCCTGATTGCATCGCCTCGCGGAAACCTTTCTCGCAAGCCGGAATATATTCTTTGGGAATTGCACCTCCAACTACTCGGCTTTCAAAGACAAAGGGCGCGTCTGTCGGTTCAATCCATCCACTGACGTGGGCGTATTGACCAGATCCCCCGGTTTGTTTCTTGAGTCGATAGTCGAAGTTAGTTTTTTGCCCAATTGTTTCTCGGTATGCGACTGCGGGTTTACCAACGTATACCTCAGTGTTATATTCCCGTTGAATGCGCTCCAAGTAGATTTCTAGATGGAGTTCACCCATACCAGAAATCAGAGTTGCTCCTGATTCTGGGTCGATGCTCAATTTGAAGGTGGGATCTTCTTTTTGAAAGCGGTTGAGTGCTTTGGAAAGGCGATCGCTATCTTCTTGTTTTTTGGGTGTGACAGCCAGTGTAATTACTGGGTCGGGTACATACATTTTTTCTAAAGATACCAGTGGTTCCCCACTACAAAAGGTATCGCCAGAGGCACAATCCACACCCAACAGAGCGATAATATCCCCTGCTTCGGCAAATTTTACCTCTTCTCGCTTGTTAGCGTGCATTCTCACCAACCGACCAATTTGCACTCGTTGTCCGGTACGGGAATTGTAGACAGTATCGCCCTGTTTCACTGTCCCTGAATAAATCCGGGTGTAAGTTAACTGTCCAAAGGACTCGACAGTGAGTTTGAACGCCAACGCTACTAAAGGATCGTCAGGATTGGGGTAAAGACTGACAGATTCTACAGTTTTGACCACTTCCCGATCGATAGGCGATGGCAGATAAAGCGCGATCGCATCTAACAAGTTCTGCACTCCTTTGTTTTTGAATGCCGAACCCAGCAATACTGGTGTTAGTTGCAAGCTCAAAGTGGCTTGGCGGATCGTTTGCCAAATCAGTTCTTTTGGAACTTCTTCACCTGCTAGTAGTATCTCAGTCATCGGTTCTGAGAAAAATGACAAAGCATCGAGCAATTTTTCTCTTGCTTGTTGTGCTTCCTCCACAAGTGCGTCAGGAATTGGCTTTTTCATCCAATGTTCGCCGTTCTCACCCTCATAGTAGGAGGCTTCCATTTCAATGAGGTCAATTACCCCTTGAAATTGGTCTTCGCTACCGATGGGATACTGAAGCAACATGGCATTTAACTGCAAGCGATCGCGCATAGCTTGTACAACCCGAAACGGATTTGCACCTAAGCGATCCATTTTGTTGATAAATGCTATACGCGGTACGCGATATCGCTTCATCTGCCGATCCACCGTAATCGACTGGGACTGCACGCCCGCTACAGCACACAGCACCATGACTGCTCCATCCAATACCCGCAAGGCACGCTCAACTTCTATCGTAAAATCCACGTGTCCAGGTGTATCAATTAAGTTAATTTGCGTATCGTGCCACTGACAGGTGGTAGCAGCTGAAGTGATGGTGATACCGTGTAATTTTTCTTCTGGCATAAAGTCCATTGTTGCACCCTTGCCGCCTCCCCGTACTTCTTCAATTGCATGGATTCTGCCTGTGTAGAAGAGAATTCGCTCTGATAGCGTAGTTTTACCAGAGTCAATGTGAGCAGAAATACCAATATTCCGGATGCGTTCTCGGGGAATCATAATGACTTCCTTGATTATTGAAGCAACAAACTGTTACTGCCTGAGCAGTAACATCATTTATATTACAATTGTAATACAAATTAATTCATTATCCAAGAGATATATTTGACCGATCGCTAAAAGATCGGTGACGACAAAGTTACGACTGATGCGATCGCAATATCCCCACGCAAATTTTATGCATAATGAATAAATAGTTCGCAGAAACACGGCATAACAGTGGCTAGAGAGGAAGAGAAAATGAGAAAATAAGGCCAGATGCCAAAATAATATTCATGCCCAGGAAGATTCGAGAGTTAAAAGCTCAGATTGCGCGTGAAGGATTTGTTTACTTACCTAAGCGCGGTAAGGGTAGCCATGAACGTTGGCGGCATCCTCTTCTTAGAAAAACACTGACAATCCCAGGCAAAGATGGAGATGATGTGCCACTCTACCTAGAGAAACAACTAGAAAAGTTACTGGTTGAACTAAAAGAGTTGAAGGAGGAAGACGAAGATTCATGAATCGGTATAGCATGATTATTCAATGGTCTGATGAAGATCGGCTTTTCCTGGTGACAATCCCAGAGTTTGCCGACCTAGTAGTGATGCCTTGTACTCATGGCAAAACTCGTGAGGAAGCAATTCATAACGGTGAAGAAGTTATTGAAATGTATTTAGAAGCTTGGCAAGCAGAAGGTGAACTTATCCCTGAACCCAAGACGCTTCAAGTTGCTTGATAATCTGAGCGATCGCTCACGCATATATACTCAGTCCTGCACAAAGAGTAAACAGAGAAAACTGTCTATTTGCGATCGCTCAAAATCATACTTCTAACTTATCAGCAGAGTAAGAGGCTATTTATAAAGTAAATCAGTTTATGTTACGTCGTCTTGTTGTCTAAAGATTTACTTTATAAATGGTCTCTAACCAAAATACATAATTTAATAAAATAAAGAGATACTAAATTGCTATCGAGTATCTCTTATCGAAGATTTTTATTTACCTGTTACCTTTTGAATAAGTTCTGACGCTTTCTCACCAAAACCTCCTTGAGAATTTTGTGCTCGTTCATCTTTTAAATTTTTTTCATAAGCTTTTTCTAGAGTATTTAGGTTTTTTGAATCTTTTACTGCTTGCTCGTAAGCTTTTTGCCGTTCTTCTTCTTGAATACCAACCCCTGGATCGTACTCATTGGCACGGTTAATTTTTTCCTCAGCATTAGGTTTATACTCTGGAGGTACTAGCTTTAGTTCTTCGAGGGTAGTTGCATAACTAGGCTGCTGAATGCCTATGAATACACCCGATATACTGAGAAAAATTATAGAACAAACAATTAAAACGGTTGTACTAAATATCTGCTTTAAAGATAAGAAAAGCTTTGGCATTTGTTACTCCTTATATTTTCTCGATCTGCATTTTTTATTTGTCAAATAAATGTCTTTATTAAGACTCACAGCATCCTAGATCTTCTAGTATATTTTTTACTTCTATCTATAGGTACATTAATTTTTAGATTTTTACCCATCATGCTTGCATTCGTTAATTAAAATCAGCAGATAGTAGTCGGAAATTCAAAGTAAAAAATATCAGGATAGATCTAGGCGAAGAATTTTACTAGCTCCTATTCTTACTTTAGGGATACGCATCTAAGTAAAAGATTTCATACCCTAAAAGGGGAAAATTTCGGCTAAAACAATGGCAAAGTTTACTGTTAGCGACTATCTATTGCTTCGTCTAGAGCAAATTGGCATCAACCATATTTTCGGTGTCGCTGGAGACTACAATATGGAGTTTCTCGACTATATTGTTCACCACAATAATATTGAGTTGATTCCTGCTTGCAACGAACTTAACGCCTCTTATGCTGCCGATGGCTATGGTCGAATAAATGGTGTAGCGGCATTGGTAACTACATTTGGGGTTGGCGAACTCAGCGCTATTAATGGTATCGCTGGTGCCTATGCTGAACGCGTTCCTGTTGTAGCGATTACTGGTTCTCCAGCCACTACAATTCAAGCACGCGGTTCGCTTGTCCATCATACGCTTGGTACTGGTGATTTCTCGATATTTGCCAGAATGTATGAACAGGTAACGGTGGCTCAAGCATATTTAACAGCAGAAAATGCCACAACCGAAATTGACAGAGTTTTGGGTATCTGTCTTTTGAAAAAGTTACCCGTTTACATTTCCATACCTATGGATGTTGCTCAACATGAAGTAGCAGCACCATCTGATTCTTTAAAACCCCCTGTATTTGAGAGCGAACGCCCTACCTTAGCTGAAGCAGTTGATAATTGTGTAAGCATACTAGAACAAGCTTCCCAACCCGTAATTCTGGCTGATATTGGTGTGGCTCGTTATCAGTTGCACGAGCAATTGCGGAAACTGCTAACAGCTACTGGATATCCTTATGCCACGATGAACATGGGAAAAGGATTGCTAGAAGAAACCCATCCCCAATTCATTGGCATATATAATGGTGCTGCCAGTGAGGAATCTGTGAAAAAACGTATTGAACAGGCAGATTGTGTTTTAAGTATCGGTGCTTTGATGACTGATTTCAACACAGGTAAATTTTCTGCCAAACTCGATCCGAGCCGAACTATTGAGGTGCATGGGGAGTATGTAAAAGTTAAACATGCTGTATACAACAATGTAGCTATGGCAGATATGCTGTCTGCTTTGAGTCAAAGGTTACAGCACCGCGATCCTCAAACACTCAACTTCAAGTCAGCAACAGAGAATTTGGATACTGGTTTTACAACTCCTTTCGATGCGAAATCTTCAGCAGCAATTACACAACAGCGTTTTTGGCATAGATTCGCTCATTTTCTCCAAGAAAATGACATTATCGTTGCCGAGACTGGAACTTGTTTGTTTGGGGCCGCGATCGCTCCTTTACCAAAAGGAGCTACCTTTATTGGTCAAGTACTTTGGGGTTCGATTGGTTACTCTGTTGGCGCATTACTTGGCTGTTGCGTCGCCGCACCACAACGCAGGTCTATCTTACTGGTTGGTGATGGGTCTTTCCAGATGACTGGACAAGAACTTTCAACCATCTTACGCTACAATCTCAAACCAATTATTTTTCTCATCAACAATGATGGATATACCATAGAGCGTGATATCCACGGTGAAAGAATGCCGTATAACGACATTCAACCTTGGAAGTATCATCAGCTCGTTGAAGTTTTCGCTGGTAACGGCTGGGGAATTAAAGTTAGTACCGAATTCGAGTTAGAGACAGCATTACAACGAGCCGAACAAAACCATGACCAACTTGCTTTTATTGAGGTTGTGATGGATAAAATGGACAGTCCAGAGATTCTATTAAAGATGTTGCAGCAATAAAGCAATTTATTCACATTTCTGGCATGAAACTTTGCTTTTACCAGCCATCTTCATGTATCCCAATGACTCTACACCAACAACCTCAAAATAAAGTATGTGTACCCAATTAATCATTTAAAAATCATCAAATCTCACATCCCTCCAAATGTCAGAAACTTGCCATCCTGAGTTTCCAACTCCTTCATTTAGAGAATTATCTTCGACCGAAAATTGATAAGATTTTTTCGTGAGTACAACTAGTTCTGGTTTTTTCTCAACCCCTAGATGTTGATTATTGAAAGCTTGGACTTGAAGAGGCTGCTGTTTTAATTGTCTTTTTGCTCGGGCATTTTTAAGAATGGGCTTTTCAATTTTGTTGATTAGTTGCATATTCATTGAAAGTTTGCGCCTCAGTAGTAAATTCTTCACTAAAATCAAAACCGCATTAACCTACAGCACGCTTAATCAACTCAAATCATTAATGATTGATTGAAATTCTTGGCTGAAACTCGAAATCAAGGGAAAACATAAAATTTTCTGTTTGATTATGCTCTATTACATCCCTTGCCTACTTAATTCCTCAGCCTTTTGTACTGTTCAGGCTTTTCACTTACAAAAGCCTGTCATTGCATCAATGCTGTTGATATACTTATCATGCTTGACTGGCAATAATTAAGACAAGTAGTTAAAACCCGCTTTTAAGAGTTCGGTTTTCGTCACTGAAAAAGCAAATACAACGATTGTGAAGATAGAACTCACGCAACCATTAGCAAATAGGTGATGATCGCTATGTTGCCGCCAAAATTGCTCCGCCAACTTCCAAGTGGCGAAGGAAAAGTAAGAACCTTTCACCCTTTCCCTTTCGCCCTTATCCCAAACCCAATCTCAAATTCCAAATGCTATCCCTTGTAGCATTGTCATCCTATAGATTGAAGGAGTTCTTCGAGACGGTTCAAAGTTTCGCTCAGTCCCTCTTCCATGCCAGATTGGAGATGCCCATCCCGTTGCTCTCTAGATTGGTGTTGAATGTGAATGTTTAGCGTTGTTTTGCCATCAACTTCATTCAGAGTCAGGGTATTGAGATGGTCGCTATTGGGGACTGGTTCATAGATTTCGGTAGTTACCAATCGTTCTGGTGGCACAATTTCACGATACTCTCCTGAAAATGCGTGTTCAGTGCTGTTTTTGGGGTCATGTAAGACATAGCGCCAAGCACCACCCACGCGCAGGTCAATTTCGCAAACTGCCATTGTCATACTGCTACAAACCCCAAACCAGCGTTTCACATGTTCGGGCTGAGTCCATGCCTCAAACAGAAGTCTGCGTGGGGCATTAAAGATGCGAGTAATGAGGATTTCCGTATCTGATGGTAAAGTGACAGCAAAACCATTCTGTTGCTGTTTGGCTTGCTTGGCGAGGAATTCGTCGAGACAATCGAAACTAGACTTCCACCCAGCAACCACACCCATCTCTTCATGCTTGCGGCGATCGCTTTCGGTTGCATGAAGAATTTGGATGGTGAGTTTAGTCTTGCCGTCCAACTCCTCAAACATTGCTGTCAAGATCATTCCCTGCGGTAAATCTGCGTTGATAACTTGTTCAAAGCCTTCATCAAATTCATCGCTGCTCACAATCCGTTCTGGAGGCACGATTTCGTGGAAAACACCTTTAGCAGGGTACTCTGTGCCATCTGGGCCCACCATGACATATCGCCATTGACCGCCTGGACGCAAATCTAATTCAGTTACACGAGTTGTAAAGCCTTTTGGCCCCCACCATTGGACAATGTGTTTTGGGTCTGTCCATGCCTGAAATACAAGTTCTCGCGGTGCGTTGAAGATACGGGTAATGATAATCTCGCGTTC
Source organism: Calothrix sp. NIES-2098 (assembly GCF_963875125.1). NCBI lineage: Bacteria > Bacillati > Cyanobacteriota > Cyanophyceae > Nostocales > Calotrichaceae > Calothrix > Calothrix sp. NIES-2098. Next base: position 2,869,810 of record NZ_CAWNKJ010000001.1, on the reverse strand, counting down.
GGACTGAGTGGATGTGGAGTCATTTTGTTTCAACATCTTGTTTCTCCTGAATAAGGGAACGCAGTTTATGATTCGCGATCGCGTTTGTTGTCCTCTGCTTGCAATTGTTGTAAATACTCGTCCAGACGATCCAAATTCTGTTCCCAGAATTGGCGATATTGCTCAATCCAATCTGCTGCTTCCTTGAGCGCTTGTGCTTCTAATCGGCAGGGTCGCCACTGAGCCTCTCGACCCCGTGCGATTAATCCCGCACGCTCCAGCACTTTGAGATGTTTAGAAATGGCAGGTAGGCTCATCTCAAAGGGTTGGGCTAACTCAGTTACCGATGCTTCGCCCAAAGCAAGATGAGCCAGGATTGCTCGCCGAGTCGGATCGGCAAGGGCGGCAAAGGTGACGCTCAATTGATCGGTGGACATTGAGATGGGATGTATTTAACCGCGCAGTTAATTAACTACTAGGTTAAATGTACTAGTCTAGAATGTCAACCCCTCCGAGGAATTTATCCCGATTCTCCAAAATAAGGCTACACATAGGCAGCAGGGGGGCAGGGTGCAGGGTGCAGGGGGAGAATTATCTGTAGTCAGAATTTAGAGAAATGGTATTAAAATTCAAAATACCCTGCGGGTTTACCCGTATAACTACGCTTAAGCAGTTTAGGAGACTTAATTATGGCTCACCAGCGGTAATTTTATCTGGAACGTCGAGCCTTTACCCTCATTGCTCATCGCATAGATTTCACCGCCGTGAGCCTGGACAATTTGTTGCACAATCGCCAATCCTAACCCAAATCCGCCGCTTTCTCTTGCCCGTTCTGTGTCAACTCTGTAGAAGCGATCGAAAATGTAAGGTAAATCTGCCTCTGGAATGCCAATTCCCGTATCGATAACCTGAATGACTGCTCGATCTGGGTAAGGTTCTAAGCGTAACCAGACAGTTCCACCAGACAGGGTGTAATTGCAGGCGTTGTTGAGTAAGTTTTCTACAGCTTGCTTGAGCAAATCGGGATCGGCACACAAGTTAATCGGTTGTTTTGGTAAATCACCGAGCAACTCAATCGAGGTCTTTGCCGCAACAGCAGTATATTGAACGATTAAATCCTCCAGCAATTTATTTAGATTTACTTGTTTGAGAGATTCTGGAGTTAATTTTCCCTGATGGCGAGCCAACAGCAGTAGATTATTCACCAAGGTACTCATCGACTTCGCGCTATCAATAATGTTCTGTAGTGTAGGATGAAGCTGAGGACGGTCTGTTGCCATTAATAGCCCGACTTGAGCATTGGTTAAAATTGCAGACAGAGGCGATCGCAATTCATGAGAAGCATCTGATGTAAAGCGTTGCAGCTGGTTATAGGCTTGCTGAACGGGTTGCATAGCTATACCACCGAGTACCCAACCTGTCAGGCCAATTAATCCCAGCGCTACAGGTACAGCCACCGTCAAAATTAACTGAAGTTGTCTGAGATCGTTTTGAGTTTCTCTCAGTGGAATAGCAACTTGAAGATAGCCGATGACCGAATTTCCGCCTTGAACCGGTAAGGTGACTTGACGCAGCCAAAACGCCTTACCTGTGAATTGGTCAACAGACTTAATGGTGAGAAACCCCGATGATGTTTGTAATTTCTCCAGAGGTGGAGTACCAAAAAAACGCTTGAGTTTGCCATTCGGGTCATACCAGCGAACATATAACAGTTCAATATCAGTCGGGTGAGAACCACTACCCAATAGCGGTATATTGCTCAGATCGACTTGTTTTTGTCCTTGATACAGTCGATACTGCGAACTAGCTGCCATTAGCTGCGCTCTTTTATAAAGTAGCTGATCTAATGCTTTGAGCTTATCTTTTACTTCAAGATAATAAATTACTCCAGCAAATAGAATCAGGATGCAACCCATTGACAGGGTGAACCAAAGAGCTAAGTTACGACGACTGCGGTTAAACACAACATATATTAAGTAAGTTGGTGCAGATTATCATCGCGCTAAAGCGCAACTACGAACCAAGGTAAATCAAATCTTCCGATGCTTCTGAAGGGTTAAGGCGATAGCCCATACCATAGACAGTTTCAATCCAATCGGCTGCTGCTAATGTTTGCAACCTGTGGCGCAGTTTCCGAACTAAAACAGTGATAGCATTGCTTTCTGGCTCGCTACCCCACTCCCATACAGCTTGCTCAATTTGGTTGCGAGTCAGTACTTGCTTGGGATGACGCATAAAATACTCTAGTAACTGAAATTCCTGGCTAGACAGAGATACAATCGCTCCTTGTCGCTCTAAAGTCAGCGAATCGAGATGAAGTTTCAAGTCTGCCAAGCAGAGAGTGTCTCCTTGCCACAGAGGCGATCGCCTCCGCAATGCCCGCACTCGTGCCATGAACTCTATAATATCAATGGGTTTAACTAAGTAGTCATCTGCTCCCGCATCTAATCCTATGACTTTATCGGGTGTGGTGTCTTTTGCTGTAATCATTAATATGGGTGCTGTTTTTCCCGCCGCCCGATATTGTTGACACAAACTCACCCCATTCACCAGGGGTAACATCCAATCTAAAATTAGCAGGTCATATTCTTTTTGGAACAACAGCCATTGAGCAGTTTCACCATCCTTGACACCATCAACATTGTGTCCAGCCTGTGAAAGAACTGTTTGCAGTGGCATTAATTGCTTAGGATCGTCCTCCGCCAATAAGATTTTCATTACTTTAGAGACTTCAAATTATTAAGTAGAATAAGGCATTGACACCATTTCAACTTCTTTCATAAGTCAGAATCAATGGCAAAATCACAGGTAGGTGTAATGTGTGGCGGATTAACAAACGTTGGCTGCAAGGATTGGGATTAGAATTTTTGTTACCTCTACCATTAGTAGCGGTGGTATTTTGGTTTGGTTGTAGTTTTCTGGCAGCACAGCAGTTAAGTCAATCCTACTCTACAGAGAAAAAACTTCAGTCAGATACGCAAATAGAAGCACGGCTATCAGTTAATGTTTTGCTAATTAACGCCACTGTCCGCCGAAATCAGAAAATTACCCAGGTAGAAGTTGAAACCGCAGACCCCATCCTGAAGCGATTGGAATTAGAGTTGCCAACAACAGAATTTAACCAGATAGAAGTGATAATTGCCCAAGAACTAGGGCTACCGCGTCAGGATGTGAGGAAGTTGGTACGCTACGAGATTGTGGATTGACAAGGTTTTTTGCCGCAGTTGAATGAAGCGATATCGATCAACAATTTATGTGGTTACGCAGAATTATTTATGTCATTGCGAGCGAAATGAAATTTAGCGTTCGCTGAAAGCGTTCCCGCAGGGTAGCAATCGCAAGGATTCGGAGATTGCTACCCTGCGGGAAGCCGCTGCGCGTCTACATTCCGCTTCGCTCCATTCGCAATGACAAATGTATATTTAATTTTGCATTAGTACTTATTCACTTTTCGTTCACATTTATCGGTCATCCTAAAAGAGAAGTATCTCAATCAACCAACTAATACCAAATTTAGAAAAGAATAAAACAGATGCGTAGCGACTGCGATCGCGGTGCGACAAAGTTAGAAGTACCTTAACACGATTTGGAAGTACCTTAACACGATTTGGGAGTACCTCAACACGATTTGGAAGTACCTTAACACGATTTGGGAGTACCTCAACACGATTTGGGAGTACCTCAACACGATGTGGAAGTACCTCAACACGACTTGGAAGTACTTCAACACGATGTGGGAGTACCTCAACACGACTTGGAAGTACTTCAACACGATGTGGAAGTACCCCAACACGATTTGGGAGTACCTCAACACGATGTGGAAGTACCCCAACACGACTTGGAAGTATTTGTAAGCATTGCCCACCAAAACCCGCATCTACGTATATTTCTACCTACTTATTTTTATAGGAGAAGTTGTGATGAATGTCTGTCCATTAAAAAATGCAGTGGGCATAATTTCTACCCGTCAGGCTGTAACACAGGTGCTTGATGAACTGAGAGTACTTGACTTCCCTATGGAGAAAATTTCTGTATTTACTTTAGACTCAGAACGCGAAAAATTGCCAGACGATCGTGCGAATCAACAAATCATTACTCCGATCGCAGGTGCTAAAGCAGGCGCAATTACAGGCGGAACATCTGCGGGATTCTTAGCACTCACAGCCGGACTGTTTATATTAGTTATTCCCGGTGTTGGGCCCGTGTTAGCGGTGGAATCTGTGCTGGTTACGCTGCTGGCGGGTGGTGCGAGTGCGATTTTGGGTAGTGTTTATGGTGCATTTCAAGGTTGGTTTACTCCCGAAAGGCAAGTTAAACTTTGCAATCCAACCTCTCAAGCAGAATTTTTGGTGAAGGTAGAGGCAACAGACGATGAGATCCAGCAAGCAGAATCGATTCTGCGTTACTGGGGCGTGCGCGAGTGGCAGGTTTATGAATCTAGCCAAAAATTCTCATGAAAGTGGAGAAAAAAATGACAGCAAATACGATCGCTACAAATAATTTTACCCAGACAACAAAAGATTTACTCAACTATGAATGGCACACGCTATCGACACAAGAAGTTGTACAAACTTTAACCAGCCATTCCCAAGCAGGCTTGAGCGATGAAGAAGCGATCGCTCGCCACGAACGGATGGGTGCAAATCAACTAACTAGTAAAGCTGGAAAAAGTCCTTGGCTGAGATTTATCGAGCAATTTAATCAACCATTATTATATATTTTGCTGGCGGCGGGAGTAGTAACGCTACTGCTGCAAGATTGGATCGATGCAGGCGTAATTTTTGGCGTCACCTTAATTAATGTCATAATTGGCTACATTCAAGAATCGAAAGCAGAAGGTGCGATCGCGGCTCTATCTCAGGCTGTGACTACTGAAGCAACTGTGATTCGCGATGGTCAAAAAACTCGTCTGGCTTCGACTGAGTTAGTTGTCGGTGATTTGGTAGTGCTAGCTTCTGGGGATAAAGTACCTGCGGATCTGCGGTTATTGAGCGTGCGCGGGTTACAAGTTGACGAGTCGGCTTTAACAGGCGAATCTGTTCCGGTCGAGAAAGCAACTGCATCGCTAGCTGGGGACACACCATTAGCCGAACGCAGCAATATGGCTTATGCAGGAAGTTTCATCACCTTTGGACAGGCGCAAGGAATTGTTGTGGCGATTGCAGATGCTACTGAAACTGGCCGCATCTCGGAGTTAATCGCCAGCAGTTCCGATCTCAAAACGCCGCTAACACGAAATATTGACAAGTTTAGCAAAACTTTGTTGTATGTCATCTTAGGTTTGGCTGCCCTGACATTTGCCGTGGGATTAGGACAGGGTGAATCTTGGATTGATGTTTTCAAAGCAACTGTGGCTCTGGTTGTCAGCGCAATTCCCGAAGGATTACCTGTAATTGTGACAGTTACGTTGGCGATCGGGGTTTCCCGAATGGCGCGACGTAACGCGATTATTCGCAAGTTACCTGCTGTGGAAACATTGGGAAGTACTACTGTTATTTGCTCTGACAAGACTGGTACGTTGACTGAAAATCAGATGACGGTGCAGCAGATTTATGCGGGTGGACAACACTACACCGTTAGCGGTATTGGTTATGCCCCAGATGGTGAAATCCTGATAAATCAGCAGCCTGTTGATTTCAATACAGATGAACATATTGCTGTTTGGGAATCCTTGGCAGCTGGATTGCTGTGCAATGATTCTCACATCGAATGGCGCGACGGACAGTGGAATTTAGTCGGAACTCCCACGGAAGGAGCATTAATTACAACTGCTTATAAAGCGGGATTGACACCAGAGAATTTAGAACAAGAATTACCCAGAATAGATACCATTCCCTTTGAGTCTGAATTTCAGTATATGGCGACTTTGCATCAATTAAATGCAAAGCGAAGATTGAATACGATCTATCTCAAAGGTTCTGTGGAGGCGATTCTGCAACGCTGCGACTCTATGCTTGATGCCCAAGGACAACAAATAGCGCTCAATCCTACCGCCATAGAACAGGAAGTTGCTGATATGGCAAAGCAAGGTTTGCGAGTCCTAGCTTTGGCGAAAAAAGAAGTTAGTTCTCACAAACATTCCTTAGACCACGACGATCTCAATCAAGGACTGGTATTTTTAGGACTTCAAGGCATCATCGATCCACCGCGTGCAGAAGCGATCGCCGCAGTCCAAGCCTGCCAATCTGCGGGAATTCAGGTGAAAACGATCACTGGCGATCATGCACTAACCGCAGCTGCGATCGCTCGCCAAATGGGAATTTGCTCGGCTGAAGAAGGAGTCTTCACCGGGAAGCAATTAGCGCAGATGGATGAACAAGAATTTGCCCAAGCGGCTGAACAAGGTACGGTATTTGCGCGAGTTGCACCGGAACAAAAGTTGCGTCTAGTCAAAGCATTGCAACTCAAAGGCGAAATTGTCGCCATGACTGGAGATGGGGTCAACGATGCGCCTGCTCTCAAGCAAGCAGATATTGGTGTAGCGATGGGTCTAGCTGGGGCAGAGGTTGCTAAAGAATCTGCGGATATGCTGCTAACTGACGATAACTTCGCTGCAATTGAAGCGGCTGTGGAGGAAGGACGCGGAGTTTACCGCAACTTACGAAAAGCGATCGCCTTTTTGCTCCCAATCAATGTTGGCGAATCTATGACGATTTTAATTGCCATTTTTCTCGCCACTGCGCTTCCCATCTTACCAATCCAAATTCTCTGGCTAAACATGGTTAGTTCCGTAGGGTTGATTGCTCCCCTCGCTTTTGAGCCAAAATCTGGACAAGTGATGCAGCAACCACCACGCAATCCCAGAGAAAAGCTATTATCTGGTAGTTTACTCCAGCGCATCTTCGCAATTTCTGTCTTCAATTGGCTGGTAATTTTTGGGGTGTTTCAATGGATACTTCAAACTACAGGCAATGAAGCCTTAGCTCGCACGATGGCAATAAATGGGTTGGTAGCAGCAGAAGTGTTTTACCTGTTAAGTATTAGCCAGTTTTTACCATCTTTAGTTGCCAGAATCCAAGGTAAACGCCAATCTATAGCCTATGCACCGGCGATCGGAATTGTAGTAGTAGGTTTCTTACAATGTCTGTTCAGTCAGTGGAGCATTATGAATCAAGTATTTAACACTACACCTTTGACATTGATTCAAGCTTTAATTTGTATTGGTATAGGTTTGCCAGTAGTGTTGGTAGCTCTTATCTTGCAGCGTTTCGATCCGCTTAACTAAGAATAGTGCTTTCATGTAGTTAAAAAAACATTGGTGTTTCTCGGATTAATTTTGTATTATAGATGTAATACAAAATTACATCTATCTAATACATGAATTATGATTTTTCCCTGCGGAGTTGTGACTTAAACAAACTCAACTCGATGACCAAATATCCTAGTATCCCTACCTATCATGCACTGGGGGAAAAAGGAGCCTTACTAGAACAGACAGTTAATTTTGATGGTGAGGTAATCCTTACTGAAAAAGTAGATGGTACTAACTCGCGGATTTTGCTTTTACCCGATGGCAATTTTGTTTTGGGTAGTAGAGAAGAGTTACTATTTGCAAAAGGCGATTTAATTGGTAATCCCGCACTTGGAATTGTGGATGCTTTGAAAAATATTGCCGATTCATTACCCCAGTCGCAAAGCGGGATTATAGTTACATACCTGGAACTGTATGGCGGTAAAATTACATCGGCTAGCAAACAATACACTGCACAAAAAAATGTAGGCTGGCGACTGTTTGATGTTGCAGTCCTTACCGATATTGAAACGCTGTTTTTTAAAAATGTGCAGCAGCTAGCAGCGTGGCGAGATAATGGCGGTCAAAGCTTTCTTGACGAACAGCAACTTACTCAAGCTGCAAAGGATTATGGATTTGCACTGACACCGCGAATCGCCACAGTCGCAGCTTTACCAGTGAAGATTTCCGAAACCCATGAATTTCTCAAAGCAACCCTACCACAAACCAACGTTGCACTAGATCCTGGTGCGGGTGGTCGAGCCGAGGGTATTGTAGCGCGAACTATTTCCCGAAGTGCGATCGCCAAGTTGCGTTTTGAAGATTACGAGCGTCATGCTCATCGACGGGGAAAGTAGCTATAACAATTCAAAATTCAAAATTAAGAATTCAGACAGAACAAAGCTTAAAGTATGTTTATCTGTCGCGTTCTTTTTTCAAATTGGTATTAGGGTGATTCGTTCGGGGAGCATATATTAAAGTTAAGTTAACCATTCATAGCTTGCTTTTGCACCAAATTCTATAGTGGAGTTGATTTTTTCACAAAAATATTATGAATATCAATAGGCTATAAATGCTAAGTAACACGATTGAAAAATATCTAAAATTATTCAAGGATTCTCCTAATTATAGAGAAACTGACAGAATTTTTGATGAAATGAAAAAGGAATTTAAGACATCACCTCCTTCGGTTAGCGAAGTGATTCAGGAGTTGGAAAAATATGCTTCAAATCCAGATTATCCTGGGGCTTGGTTTATCATGATGGCAGCATGGAGTAACCTATCAAATGATTACACACCTATACTTTGTCAAATCCTCAATGATGAGAGCAATAATGGTCTTCATGAATCAGTCATTGAACTTTTGGATGTATTGCGCGATGAAAGAGCAATTCCTGCATTATCCAAGGCATTGACATACCGATGGTCTTATGATGAATGGTTCAATGTGCCGAGAAAGTCTCTCCTAGCATTAGCAGAAATCGGAACTCCTGAAGCAAAGATGATTATAGAGGAGGCCGCGCAATCTCCTGAAGAGCTAATTAGCGAAGATGCAAATTTGATATTAGACAATTGGTAAATTGATGAATCCACCAAGCATAAAATGCAAACAATACATTCATCACAGTTAAGTTAACCATTCACAAATTCGTAATCTTCTAAAGCTGCTTTGGCACCAAATTCTACAATCAAACTTAAGTCGCATCCATATTCTCCACTACAGCTAAAGGAGCCAAGTTCTAGTACGTAAAGCTCACCTGCTGATTCGCAAATGTCTACGGTGTAGAGAGATTCTGGATACCAATTTACTGTTTTTAGTACGTTATTTAAGTAATCTTCTAAATAGCCTCCCTTGATAATTTCATCTCTTCTCTCTTCCCCTACTAAATATAGCGAGCCAGTAATCGCTTGATTTTTATAAACGAAAAATCTCCACTCTCTAGCGATTGGTTGCTTACCACTGACTAAGACTAAAGTTGTCTCATCTCTTTGCAGTTCGCTACCTAAAGATTGCATAGTGTTTAACACATTCAGATTAAACACTCCAGCACGAAACGATTTCATATTACTATCAGGTCTAATAAATAAATTGCCATCAGACTCAAAATAATCAATAATTTCTCTTCTTCTACGGATGAGTTCGCCTAAAGAAAGAATGAAGTATTTATTATTCAGCAAATATTGACCAAAGTAAGTATAGTAAGTAGAACAGCGTAGATTCTTTTCATCCATATAAGCACCCGGAATCCAAGAAGTTCTTAAAATATTTCGACCTAAATTGAGAGTGCCTCGAAATAAAACACACTCATGGTCGGAAAAATATTCGCGTGCATCTTTAGGATGAAATCTGAGATAGTTTGTCTCTTGCCAAAAGTATCCTTGTCTTCTCAATTCCTCTATAAATGCTGCATCAGCATCAAATATATTTCTTTCAATTAGCCAATTTACTTTTTGCATAATTTTTATGTTTTGACCTTTAATTTCTTTAGCTACAAAAATCTATCTAAAAGTCATCTTATTTAAATATTTATTTAATTTAGCAAAAGTTTCATATATTTTTTACAATTCGTTCAAAAATTGTTCATCAAAAATCCAGATAATATTCATACTCTTAAAAATCATCTACGTCTTTAATTATGCTTCAAAGCAAATAGGATTACCTTCATCACTACTTAAACTGAATATGCTGATTTATATCATTGTATGAACTGTCTAAGTGATTGATATTTGAAGAGTAGTTTCCAACTATTGCTTGTCTAAACTATGAATAAGAAATGGGCTGTTAAACGCATCACAATTAATCTCACATCCAACGAAGCCGAGAAACTTGAAACATACTGCTCCATAACGGGTAGACCAGCTACTGATGTGATTCGGGAATTAATTCGCTCTTTAAAAGCCAAAGACACAGAGAATAGTGATTGAGCAATTTAGCAAATACTGCCTAGGCTGTGATAATTTATGTTTTCTTTGTATTGAGGAGGACTAGACCCAACCCGCTTAGTAAATTTGGAATACTTGCCTGCTGAGGCTTTGTCTATTATGTTTGGGAAATAAGTCTGGGCCACCAACTATCTTTTTTGCAGTCGAATGCCTTGAAGATAATTTGATGAAAGACCTAGTCAGAGTAAAAAATTTGGGATTAATTAAGTCTCAAATTTAAGATTAAAAAACGGTAGATAGCTAATTGCTCTACCGTTATATATATTGAGTACGATACTCAAAAGTAAGGTAATTTTGAGAATTTATTTCTCCACAGTTGTTATTTTCAAAGGATATAATGGCTCAGAGCCATTTAATTGCCAAATTCTAAATACCAATACAGCAGCTACAGTTAGCCATACACAAGAAAATGAGAAAATTATTCCTGCTACTGGATTAGTTTGCCAATAAATTGCCGTCACCACGACAGCAGATAGCCAAGGGCCTAAAATAACTACAGGAACAGCAGCACCTAATCTCCGTTCTACAGTAAAAATCGTATTCCAAGTATCCCCTAAAGCCAGATGTACCACAAACAAAATTAAAGGCAGCACTAAAAATTGGTGATTCATTTGCTGCCAAACTAATACAGAAGAAATTACCCGCAAAACCGCAATTATCATCCAAACTATGGGAAATACTAAAGGTGGAGGTGCCCATCTAGGTCTGATTACCCGATCATAGGTCTGACGAGAACGGGTATTGTCTAAAAGAGAAAAAACTCGCGAACGGATACTGAATAGAGCAAAAAATATTCCAGTCAATAAAGTGCTAAACCAACTAGGAAAGGCAGAATTTTTATCAATTAATATTATTGATTTCTCCATGCCTAGCAACACGACAATCATGACTATTATTTGTAGAATAGTCCCTAGTGTATAAACTAAAACTGCTTTAATATCTAGTTCTTGTGTAGTAACTATTGCTGTATCTGGATACTTTGGTTGTTTAGGCGTTTTGATCCCCATAACTGTATTGATAAACTTTTCAAGTATGCCAATATTACTATTTGAATTATTCATCATTGAAAGTTGGGCTGAGTTTGTAATGAGTAATAACCAAATTATTATATGTTCCTCTGATACTAAAAGAATGATGTTATTTATAAATTATTGCTAACAAATAAAATTTTAAATAATGGTAATGGAATCGCTTCAGCTTGTTTCTTCATATCCAGATTAGACACTGAAATTTCTCACAACCCAATACTACGGTTGCCCAAGCCAATCGCATCCAATAATGCTTGTGTAGATTCTGGTGACAAAAGAGTCTTACTGTATGTGATTTGTTGGTAATCAGAGAACTAAATTTTTAGAGTCAGGGTGCATTACTGTGTTTGGTGCTGCTTGTTATCTATTCACAGCATCTACTGAGAGAACTTTTTTACAACCTTACTGGCTCAATGAGTATCAGTAACGCTGCGGACGCTGTGCGCCTGTAAGCTTGAGGCCCATGGTTGAAATATTCCTTAATAAAGTTATGAAACTTTGACATAAGTTCTTGATAAGAAAATATACTCATTGAGTTTTGGAAATTAATGACCTGCTTAATCAGAGATATAGCTGAAAGCCTTACTGGCTAGAAATTTCACAGTTAATAGATGAGATAAATAAAGTCGTGCTATCTCTTAAAGATTTTTTTATATAGAGATGGAGACATCAAGCTCATAAATAGTTGAATTTTTACGATTACAACATCAAACTTATGGCAAATGGAGAATCTGCTATAACCAACTGAAGAGTCATAACTCCGAATTGATAAGGATTTTAGGCAAATTAGATTATTATCAAATATGCAAAATAACTTTAATTCACACACATATAGATGGGCTTACTGTGATTACAATTGCTAAACATCTAGAAACTATTGCTTTCCCAAAAATAAAGTTTTACGTTAATAGTTAAGCCACCTACATCATCAATCAACAAAAACCAGGAGACTATTTCTATGATGACCACTGAATCTATACTCATCGAAATGGAAGCTTGTAAGCAAGTCTGCATCGAATGCCAAACCACTTGCATTGATACTCTTAAGTACAGCAAGAATCAGGGTGGTAGATACCTAGATATGGCGATGATGTCGATGATGCGGGACTGTGCAGAAATGTGCATGATGTGCGTCAACATGATTAATGATGGCTCTGAGTTTATGGGAAACACCTGTAGCTTATGCGCTCAAATTTGCGATCGCACCGCCTTAGCTTGCGAACAAATGAGCAATGATGCCACAATGATGCTGTGTGCTGCTATTTGCCGCAAGTGCGCTCAACATTGCAACGCGATCGGGCTAAATTCTGCTTCTTATTTCCGCAGATCGAGCCAACTGACAGCAGATGCACTACTGTCTAGCTAATTTAAGCCCAAAATTGAGTTGCTTAATTCATCACAGATAAGTCTTTCTAGTTAAATCCATATCTTGCCCTACTATTTTTAGTTGTTCGCCACCCAGAAAGTTTTTTTGGGTGGCGATAAATTTTGAGTATAGTGAAACCAAACTGAGGAAACTTTTGTTGTAACACAGTACTCAAGGCTGTGATAGATTCAAATTCTTTAGCTTGTTTCTGTATTTGGTCGCCAATGCGATCGCTTATTTGTCAACATGCGAGCAATATTTAATAATAAGCAGTTTCTATTAATATTTAACGCCTAAAAATTATATTTTAGGCTTTTTTATCTAAACCATTCGAGAAAATCAACATCTTTTATAATGAATTTGTTCAAATTATTCTCTTAAATTAAGGAATTGTATTTCTGAAACTAGGCTCACTCCCCGTTCGAGATTGCTGAAGTAGCAATCTCTACCACATGACTTTATTATTTTCACTCTTTAGCTAGAGGTTTATTACTATCATTGCCATATTTAATTTTGAGAGGCTATATTAAAGTCTTTTTCCATGACTAATTCTATTTCAATAATTAAATAACAGTAATAATTCAGGAGTCCAAATGCTTAAAAAATGAGGAAAAATATTTGATAAATCAAGTTACTAATCTACTAGATTACCTCTAAATTATGACTTCTGACTCCTGGACACTAAATTATTACAAAAATATTTGCTGGATTTGAATGATTTGATTTAAAAATAAGCGATTTTCAAAAATGGAAAATTCTAGGGATACAGACAATGGATACTCTCGGTTAACTCGTGGCGCACCTTTGGCAGTAATACTGGCAGCGGCACTCTACATCCTATACCAACTTTTACCAGTATTAGAACTAGTAGCGATTGCGGCATTAATTGCGTTAGTTTTGCGAACCCTGCTGCGATTTTTGCATAAGCTGGTTAAATCACAGGATGCTGCGGTTGTACTATTAATTGGATTGATCCTTGGCTTTGGCCTATTGCTGGCTACAGTAGTTATACCTAACGCTATCTTTGAAGTTCAAAATTTACTCAGCACATTGCCAACTTATCTCAATACATTAACGGGAGATGTTGAGCAACTGCGGCACAAATTTACCTTTATTCCTGACATTTCCCAATCATTAATACAATTGCGGAACTTTATCAATCAGTTACTAGTTGGAGTACCAGTTTTTTTGGGTCAAGCCTTCAACTTTACACTGGAGTTGGTAGCAACAGTAATTCTAGCGCTGTACATGGCTTACGATCCTAATTCTTTAGTGAATGGTACTTTAAGGTTAATACCCCGCAGACATCACCAGCAATTTACAAGAGTCCTTAAAGCTTGTCGAACCAGACTACGCGGTTGGATTTTTGGTACAGGAATTGCCATGATATTTCTTGGTGCAGGAGCCGCCCTTGGATTGTGGATTTTGGGAATTCCATCAGCGTTTGCTTTTGGCATTATTGCAGGTTTATTCGAGATAATTCCCTACTTTGGTTCGATTGTCGGAACTTTTTTACCAGCATTAGTCGCACTGAGTATTTCACCGATCAAGTTAGTATTAGTTCTCATATTATTTTTAATTCTAAATCAGGTAGATGCTCATCTTGTTCAACCATTGGTAATGGGACAGCAAGTTAATATACATCCGGTGATGGTAATCGTGACGTTTCTTGTCATGGGTAAACTCTTTGGATTGATTGGGGTGCTGCTTGCAGTTCCAGCGGCGGCTGTTATTGTCACCCTCATTGATGAGTTTGCGCTGAAGGAAGCACAAACAGAATTGCCTTCAGTAGAGGAATAATTAGATAGTAGTTTTTTTCCCTCAAATTCGGGCGTTAACCCGAAACTGACGATTACGGCCAATGCCTTGCGAGTTGGCGATTGTATACCTGAATGATTGAAGTAAAAAGGTATGAGGAGACAGGCTTCACGGGATTCATTGATTAATTTGCTATTGCCTCTAGCGCTGATCTTTGGGCTAGTGATGCTGTTGAGTTTGAATGTAGGAGGTGGGGCAGAGGGCAGAGAAACTACTCCTTTAGAGACATGGCTGAAAGTTATTGTCGGGTATTTGGCAGCTGCCACAGAAATTGCCGCCGCCGTTGTGATTGGCGGAGCAGTGATTCGAGGGATTGTTGCCTATTTGCGATTGTTATTCTCTCGTTCCAAACAACATTTTGATGCTACAGAAGGAGTGCGGCTGCAATTAGGGCGAGTCCTAGCATTGGGCTTGGAATTCACTGTTGCTAGCGATATTTTACGGACGGCAGTAGCACCCACTCGCCAGGATATTTTAAATTTAGGAGCGATCGTTTTGCTGCGAACCTTGCTGAATTATTTCTTGGAACGCGAGATCCAGCAGGGAGAACAACGCCGTTTACCAGAGCCGGAACTGGATAGGAGTGGACGATGAAACCCCATCGTTCCAGCTTAGAGCCTTTGGAAGGTGCGAAGCGATCGCTCCGTAGCCGCCTCAACAGTTATTGTGCAACGCCTGAAATTTTAAAGCTCACGCTGGAATTTCAATAATAAATTCTGTACCTTGTCCCAAAACAGAGTTACAACTCAACTTGCCACTATGAGTTTCTTCTACAATTTGTCGAGCGATCGCCAATCCCAATCCAGTTCCTTTTCCCACAGCTTTAGTAGTAAATAAATGATCGAAGATTTTTTGTTGAATTTCTTCATTCATACCTTTACCATTATCAGCGATCGCAATTCTGACAATTTTATTTGATTGTGAAGTTGTAATTGTGATGCAGTTAGGCTGGGCTTGAATTTCTGTAAAACTCTTACCAATATTTGATTCTTCTAAGGCATCAATCGCATTAGCAATAATATTCATGAATACTTGATTTAATTGTCCGGGAAAACATTCTATCTGGGATAAATCTCCATACTGAGTTATAACTTCAATAGCTGGGCGTTGTTCGTTAGCTTTGAGACGATGTTTGAGAATGAGAATGGTACTGTCGATACCTTGATGAATATTAAATGGCACTTTGTAATCTTTATCTGCACGGGAAAAGGTACGAAGACTGGTACTAATATTTTTCAGTCTGTCGCAGGCCATAACCATTGCATCTATTGTTTTAGGTAAGTCTTCTAAAAGATAATCTAAGTCAATTTCTTCGGCGTGTTCTTGAATTTCATCTGTGGGATTTTCTAGAGTTTGCTGATAGAGTTTTAAGTGTTCAGCGATATCGGCAAAATTTGGTTTAGTCTGTTTGAGAGTAGCAGAAATAAAGCCCAAAGGATTATTCATTTCGTGAGCTACTCCTGCAACTAAGTTGCCCAATGCAGACATTTTTTCACTTTGAACGATTTGTAAATGAGCGTTTCGCAGATCTGTTAGGGCTTGCTCTAAGTCAAGTGATTGTTGTTGTAATGCCAGTTCTGCTTTCTTGCGGTCGCTAATATCAATTACCACCCCATCCCATAAAATTGCGCCATCAGCTTGTCGCTCTGGCCTAGCAGCAGAACGCACCCATTTTACAGTTCCCGAAGGCAGAATAATACGCCATTCTTGCTCAAATTGTGTTAAATTTTGGGCAGAGTCGATGATTGCTTGTCTAATAGTAAGCTCATCATCAGGATGATGCATAGCACTCAGGCTATGTACGCCAGCCATCACCAACTCTGGCTCTAACTCATACAAGTCAAAACAGCCAGAGCTAACATAAGGTGTTGAAGTTGAACCGTCAACCGCCAGACGGAATTGATACACCATACCAGGAATATTATTTGCCAAATTTTGGAAACGGAGTTCGCTAGCCTGCAATTTTGCTAGAGATTGTGCTAACTGTTGGGTATATTGTTGAGAATTTTGATAAAGTTGGGCATTTTCTAAAGAAATTGCGGCTTGAGTGCAAAGTAAGTTCAGGAGTTCAACGCGATCGCTAGTAAAGGCTCCTGTTGTTAATTTATTCTCCAGATACAAAATACCTAGCAACTTTCCTTGATGTAAAATTGGGCTGCACAAGATACTTTTTGGCTGTTGACGCATGATATAGGGGTCATTTGCTAAAGTCAAATCGGCACTGGCATCAAACAGCACCACAGTTTGCCGATTGTGCTTGACTTTGTAGATCGGCTTCAGGGGAATGTCCTGGCTCTCCTCAATCGGAATACGCTGCAACATCACAGGCTCAGTCCCCACAGTAACTAACCCTTTAATTAATAGGCGTTCATCTCGCAACATCATGAACGCACATTTATCAGCCCCCACATTTTCAATAATGATAGAAAGCAGCAATGAAAGCAGTTTTTCCAGTTCAATTTCGCCAGAGATAGCATGAGTAGCTTTCAGAATGGCAGCTAAGTCAAGAGAATTAGATATCCGGTGAGAAGAAGAACTAGTGGAGGTAAGGGTTTCCCTGGCGAACAGGGTTTCCTTGACCGAGAGGTGAGGGCGAGTTGGTTGCAAGATAGCAGTCAAAAGTTGCGGGTAACGTCTTTCCAGGTCGGCAACTTTGGCTTTCGCACCCCAACGAGCATAGTTATAGTAGGCTTTGATCGCGTACTCTTCGGCAATGCGCTGTTTATCCCATTCGAGATAAAACTTGGCTGCTAGTTCGTTGGCGAGGGCTTCTTCGTTAATAAATTGATGTTCTTTAGCCAAATTTATCGCTTGGTCGTAACATTCGCTGGCTGCAAATTTTTCACCCAAAACTCGATAACGTTCAGCCTCCACTAAATACCATTTATGTAGGTGGTTCATCGGCGCATATTGCGCCCACCGGTGCAAAATCTTTTGATGGGTAGCAGCAACAGCCAACAGTTCGGTTTGCTCCGGTTCTGCCTGGGTAGGGACAAGTCCTAGATAAGTTAGCGCCGCATAAAAATGGAAAATGGGCACAAAAATCGACCCTGATACTGCCATTAAACACAGCTGGGCTTGGGCGATATATTCGCGTGCATCTGTATAATTAGCAAAATAGCAAGCAAGCAGCAGTTTGTAGATATAAGCTTGGGCGATCGCAATAAAGTCATTATCCTGCTGGTGCTTAGTTAGCATCAACGTTTCATTGTAGGCATTACCAATTAAGTAATGTGGTTCGCTGACTGGTTCTAGCAAGTTTTCTGCCGCTTGTTTGCCCAGATTCACATATACTTGCGCAGAATATTGTTTCACCTGAGCCAATGCCAGACTATAATCAGCGGTGACTTGAATAAAACTATTCAGTTCTTCACCGCTAAAAAACTTGCCATTACTGTGACCGCCCAGAGCAAAACCAGCGTGTAAAAAATCTCCAGTTTCGATGCCAGATTGGTAGGCTGTTAACAGCAGCGGAATTGTAGCATCCAACCGCTCTTGGTAATGTTGAATAAAGCAACCAAACAAAGAAAGTACAACAGATTTATTCTTTTGGATATGAAATTTTTCTAGTAAATTTAGAGCCAATTTACCAAAAGCATAGCCTGTGGCGGCATCTTCTAAGAAAGCACACAATACCATAGCGTGAATACCATAGGCAGTTGTTGATGCCACAGTATTGCCCGATCGCAAAGATAAATTTACCATCATCGAACTCAACCAAGGCAACAAACCTGGCATTCCTTGGATAATAGGTGAAAACAACATTCCCAACACTTCCATTGCTGCTTCTGTGGTGGGATCGGTCATTAATGGTAGATCGATTAAGTCTGCAATTTGTCTACCTGCAAGTTGTTTGTTCAGGTTTTGTAGCATTTTGCCAATCAAGGCTTGATCGGGTTCTTTTGGCAGTTCAATTCCCAATTGTGCTAATGCTTTTCTGCCAACTGCGATCGCTTCCAGCACATTACTTTGTAAAACTTGCGCGGCAATTTGAGTTTCATAAATTTTCACTTTATCTAAAATTGTTCGCGCCGATAACAATACTATTGTTGCTATCTGTTCCATGCTTTCAAAGTCACTATTTAAATAACTCGCTTCAGCTGCTGCAATATGAATATTTAAAGCCAATTCATACTGATGACTCCAACAATTTTCTTGTAATAGTTCTAGTCCAGTTTGGAAATATATTCTTGCTGCCGCATAGGCGGTAGAATTTCTCGCCTTACCTCCTGCTTTTAAGTTAAGTTGAGCTAATTTTTCTTGTTCGCTCGGTTCAACGATTAACTTAATTCCTTTATTCAAATGCTCGACAATATCAAACAGTTTTTCTTCTTGTTCTATTGCGGATAGATTTTTCTGGAGTAATTGACCTATTTGCAGATGAGTTGCTTGTTTTCTATCTTCAGGAATCAGCGAATAGGCGGCTTGTTGTACTCTGTCATGTAAAAATTTATATTTTGCTAATTGTTTCGTAGTATTTCCTTGTTCTATTGTCAAGCGATCGCGCTCGTTGCCTTGATAAAATTTATAAATTTCACTAATTGGTAAAACTAATCCTTCTTGCAATGCTTTCCACAAATCAGCAGCAGTTTCTATCTCTGACTGCTGAGAAACAATTGCCAAAGTTGTTAAATCAAAAGAGTTCCCAATACAAGCAGCCAATTGTAATAAATTTTGAGTTGATTGTGGCATTTTTTGTAATTGCCATGCCATAAAAGCAACAACATCATCTGTAAGTGCCAGTTGATTTACTTGGGTAATATCGCATTGCCAACAACCTAATGCGAAATCAAATTGAATGAGATTTTCTTGATGTAGTGACTTAAGAAACTGTGTAGCAAAAAACGGATTACCTTGAGTTTTTTGATAAATTGATACAGAAAGATTCCATGCCAGATTTTCTGAGCATTTAAGTGTGTCAGCCACTAACTGATTTACTTCTACTTGATTAAGTGGTGCTAAGGTAATGGTATTAATAGTAGCTGACGTTTTTTCAATTTCACTTAAAGTCAACATTAAAGGATGGGTAGAATTGACTTCGCGATCGCGATATGCACCAATTAACAACAGATGCCCTGTATCAGACATTAAAAGCTGTATTAACTTTAATGATGCTGAATCTGCCCATTGTAAATCATCTAAAAATATAACTAATGGATGTTCGGCAGTAGTAAATACTTGAGTAAATTTTTTAAATAATAAATTAAATCTATTTTGTGCTGCGGTTCCTGATAATTCTATAGCAGGTGGCTGTTTGCCAATAATTATTTCTAATTCGGGAATAAATTCAATAATTACCCCGCCATTTTCTCCAACAGCCTCTAATATTTTATTTTTCCATTGTTGAATTTGTATATCACTTTCAGTTAATATCTGACCTATTAAGTCACGGAATGCTTGTACAAAAGCACCCAATGGAATATTACGTTGAAATTGGTCGTATTTACCTTTGATAAAATAACCGCGTTGTCTCACAATTGGTTTATGAATTTCATTGACAACTGCTGTTTTGCCAATTCCAGATAACCCAGCGACGAGCATCATTTCTGTTGCACCAAGGCTGACTCGCTCAAATGCTTGCAGTAGAGTTGATACTTCGTCTTCTCTACCATAAAGTTTATCGGGAATAATGAAGCGATCGCATAAATCCCGTTGCCCAATTTCAAAATTTTCAATTCTACTAGTTTCTTGTAGCTGAGATAAACATTTATCTAAATCATATTTTAGTCCCAAGGCACTTTGATATCTGTCTTCAGCATTTTTTGCCATCAATTTCATGACAATATCGGAAATTACTTGGGGTATTTCTGAAAAATTATTAAATGCAGGTGGTTTTTTGGCAATATGACAATGTAATAATTCCATTGCATCATTTGCTTGAAATGGTAATTCTCCTGTGAGTAATTCGTAGAAAGTTACGCCTAAAGAATAAAAATCAGTCCGATAATCAATCCCGCGATTCATTCTGCCTGTCTGTTCTGGAGAAATGTAAGAAAGTGTCCCTTCTAACACATTAGGATTAACTATCGCTGGCGTTTCTCGCGGTAATAAAGATGCAATACTAAAATCTATTAATTTAACTTGTTTGGTTTCGGGATTAATTAATATATTGTTGGGTTTAATATCTTTATGAATGATGCGCTCGTGGTATAATATATCTAAAGTTTTGCACAGAGCGATCGCAATTTCTAAAAACTCTTGGAGAAAATTTCCCTTACTCTTAGCTTGCCATTCTGCAAGAGAAATGCCACCAAAGTCTTCCATTATTAGCACATAACCATTTTGGTATGGTTCGAGACTATAAGTTTGAATAATTAGAGGTGAGTTGAGATTTTTCGCAATGTTGTACTGATTGCAAAAAGATAAGAGTTCGCTAAAACTAGGATAAGGATTTTTCAGCAGTTTAATGACTACAGGTAATGAGTCAGTTTCTCGAATAGCTCGATAAACTAATGTTCTAGAGCCATTGTAGAGTTCTTCGCTTATCTTGTAGCCGTGAATATTGAGCATAATGCCAAGCCCTAAGTACCGGGCTTAGTATTCCCATACATACACTTTATTTCACTAAAACAGCAAAAATAGATACACTAATTTTGTAATCTTGCTTTTGATCGAATTCCTGCTAATAGCCCTGTTGGCGAAGTAAACCAGACATCATCGCGATCGCACCTGCATATCGAAGCGAAAACCGAGAAAGATCGACTCAAACCTGGTTTAAAGATCCGAGAAGCGGTAGTCTGGCACTGTTACGGAATCTACATGATTGAGGATTGCTGTTTAGTCTGTATCCGTACATCTTGTCGCCCTAAAGGTGAAAATCCGTAGATTGATCGGTTTTTATGAAGCGATTTTAAAGAATCAGCGATCGCCCTTAGCATTGACGTTCATAGTTGCTACTATGGGGCACATATACAGAACTCCTTATACCGAACCTGAATTATCCTCTTCTATCCTCGGAAGAAATCAAAGCCCCCTTCATATTAAAGGGGGTTATTTTTATGATGGTAGGGAGGGCGATGCAAGTTATTTGTTCTCCCCGTTCTCATCAGAGTAGCCGCCGATGCGTCTGTGTCATATTTCTACTGATACAAATCACTCCCTCTACTTGCCTATGTGTATCACTGTTAAAGCGAAAAACCTCATCTAAAATCAATTAATGTCTGGCGATAGGTATCTGGTAAACCTGTATCAAAACATTTACCTTTGATTACATAACCTGTCATTCCTTCTGCCTGACATAATCGATCCAAACAAGTTGTTAACTGAAATTCACCACGGTAGCGGAAATTTTCCTGAATGCTTTCTGCCAAATAATCAAAAATTTTTGGTGTCAATACATATAAGCCAAATATGCATAAAAATTCATCTTCAGCCATACCTTCTACTCGTAAATTCTGGCGTGCATAATCAATACTGGGCTTTTCTGCTAGTTGTGTTATTGCCAAAACTGAATTGAACTCTTGCCACATTCCTGTGACACATCCCGCTTTGTCAATGATTGCAGCTGGCATTGTAGTTAAGCTAACTACACTTTGATTAACTTGTGCATAAAGTTCAACAATTTGTCGCGCACAAGATTTATCAATATCGGATTTATAAACATGATCGCCCAACATTAACAGAAATGGCTCATTTTGTACCCAGTCTTTAGCACAAAATACTGCATGACCATAGCCTTCTTGTTGTTGCTGGGTTAATAGCACAACTTTCTTACCCAATTCTTGCAGATATTCACTGTATTCTTGATTGGATGGTGAGAGTTTTTGCCAAAGTTCTGGTGTGGGTGGATTTTTAAATAAATCTGCAAAAATTTCTAGATCGTCAGGTTGTACAACAATGCCTACTTCTGTAATGCCCGCGCTAATTGCTTCTTCTACAATTGCTAAAATTACAGGTTTAGCTCTGCCATTTTGGTCAATAATTGGAAAAAGTTCTTTTTTGACAACTTTAGTAGCAGGAAATAATCTAGTACCAAAACCAGCAGCAGGAATTACTGCTTTTCTGACTTGATTTATTTGCATAAATAAATTTTAATTTTGGCAATATTTTATCGAAAAAATATATGCCTCAGACGCCAGAATTCACAATTTATGGGTTCCCTCTGAGGTTGAATATTTTTAAACTACAGGAAGTCGGCAGAAAAGCCCACTTCGGAGTGTGAGATGAACTGTAGTCTGCCGACTTGGGGCATTGACATTCTTTCTCATGCCCAATAAGTATATCTTAAGATATATTGTCAAAAATCTACAAGTAAGGTATATGGGCGATAGTATCGAAAAGAATTCAGAACTCAGGAGCCAGAGTAAGTTCTGAATTCTGCTTTCTGTTTCCTAGATTCTTCTTGAGAGTTTGCATCCTTTACTAATCGATTCTGAATTCTGCATTCTTTGGCAATCAATAACTTCATTTTATCCTTTTAAGAAAAAAGAGTATTTGCTCTTATTTGAACCCAAGCATAATATTAAGTTCATAAGCTACTAAGCTTACAAGTTGAAGAACACAATTACATCTGTAATTAATAGCGATCGCTTCAATCATCTTCTGAAAGAATTTTGCTAAATCCTCGCGGAGAAAGACTATGAGTTGGCTAATTGGTACGCTACTTATTGGAGTATCTGTAGCTTTTGCAACGACATTTGATGACAATTTATATTTGACAGCTTTTTTTGGCAAAGTAAATCATGTCTTTCGCCCCAAACATATTATTATTGGCGAATTTGTGGGATTCACTACATTAGTAATGGCTAGCCTTCCTGGCTTTTTAGGTGGCTTAGTTCTTCCAGAAGCATGGGTTGGATTGTTAGGCATACTCCCCATCATAATTGGTATCAGCCATTTAATGAGTCGAGAAGCAGAAGAAGATACTATACAAGCTGTATCAGTTAACTTTGGCAATTCAGCTAAACCTCAGCGCCGTAAAAAATCATTAATAGCAATCCTCAGAGATCCGCAAACTTATCGTGTTTCTGCGGTAACTATTGCTAATGGTGGAAACAATATTGGCATCTATATACCTTTATTTGCTAGCAGTAACTTTCCCAGCTTGGCAGTAATTGTGTGCGTTTGCTATTTAGCGATTGGACTGTGGTGTTTTGTCTCTTACAACCTGACTCGGAATCCTCTCATGGCTTCTGTGATGACT
This sequence comes from Calothrix sp. NIES-2098, assembly GCF_963875125.1. NCBI lineage: Bacteria > Bacillati > Cyanobacteriota > Cyanophyceae > Nostocales > Calotrichaceae > Calothrix > Calothrix sp. NIES-2098. The sequence goes on along the minus strand of NZ_CAWNKJ010000001.1, from coordinate 2,846,303 downwards.
CGCTATGGACGCAAGGTTTTTCCCTTTGTATTAATATACTTGGGCTTATCTATCATGTTTAAAAGCGGAACTTATCAACTTTTACCAAACGTTGCAATGCTTTTAAAATAGAGTATTTTTCATCTACTAGAAAGCTCCGATCGCATACTCAAATCACACCTATGAAAATTCTCAAAATCGCTTTAATGCTTTTAATACTTTTAATCAATTTAGGAATTGCTTGCCCCTCTTGGGCAGATCAAACACCGCACTTAAGTCCAAATTCTGACTATTTCGTAGGGCAAAAAGTTGTTTGGTTGTATAAAGCTCGTGCTGACTCTGAGAATATCCAGAGAATTCCTGCCGAAGTTGTCAAGTTAGGCTCTAAGCAAGTACAAGTTAAAGTTCAGAACAATAAAAATGAGTTTGTTAATCGTTGGGTCAATCGGGATAGATTAGAGGTTGTCAATAATAATAATTATCGAAAAAAACTCTAAATATATTTTAAACGTAATAGATGAATCACTAGAGAGTTTCGATCTGATATGAATAGCTAATAAACCATTAGTTTTATTTATGGTTAGGCAAAATAATAGTATTTGATTTAGGAGATTGATTGGCATTAAGGTAAAACCAACGTTAATTAAAAGCAAACAATATCAAATTGTAGAGGAATAAACTAATGAACAAACCAAACTCAAAAAAAGTAACATCTTGGCTTTTAACTGCTGTATTTCTGGGATTTCTGGCAATATTTTCTCTTTTCGATCAGCCCTATGCTTTAGCTCTATCAGAGACACAACCCGTACCGACAGAATCTACACCAACTCCAATAGTAAATCCGGCTCCTGTTGTACCTCCAACAGCATGGCCAGTAGATAGCGTAGCTGCAAATGTTCAACGTCTATTAACAACTAATGAATGTGCTGGCTGCAACTTATATGAAGCGCAGCTGGAAAGAGCAAATCTACAAGCAGCTAATTTAGCGGGTGCAAACCTGCAAAAAGCAGAGTTAGAAAAGGCTAATCTACAAGGAACAAACCTAGCATCAGCTAATTTACGAGGAGTAGATTTAAGTAAAGCAAATATAGCCGGAGCAAATCTGCAAGGGGCAAATTTATATGATGCAGATTTAGAAGGCGCAAACCTGCTAGGGGCTGATTTGCAAGGTGCAAACTTACAAAAGGCAGATTTACAAAAAACAAATCTCTTAAATGCCAATATCCAAGGTGCAAACTTGATGGGGGCTGATTTAGAAGGTGCAATGGTACCTCCAGGAATCATGAATCCTTATCAAATGAATCCGTATCAATAATTTCCAGCCTATAGATACGTGAATAGATATCTCAGCTAGGGAGCCATTCCTAGCTTATTTTTATGAAATTTCTTAAGGCTAAAAGTAATATAAATTTGTAATTAAACCGTTAATCGATACAATAAATGCGGTAAATTCGCGCGAACAATATCACGCTCGTATTTAAATCCTAACTTTTCCATAACCCTTTGTGAAGCTCGATTCATTGTCAGAGTAAAACAAACAACCTCCGAAATATTTAATAAATCAAAACCAATTGTTAGGATTTTATCTCCCATCTCAGTTGCTAATCCTTTACCCCAAAATTCAGCCATTAAAGCGTAAGCTAATTCCACCTCTTCTTTACCATCTACATGAGTATTCCGCAAACCAGCACGACCAACAAACTGACGATTAACTCGATCTCGAAATACCCATAAACCGAATCCATACTGTTCCCAATGATGCAAGTTATTGAAAATAAACAGCCTGGTTTCTTCATCAGAACGAATACCGCCTAAAGTTGCCATAACTTTTAAATTCTGGTGCATACGGTAAAGTTCATGCAAATGTTGAAAACGCAATCTTTCAGCAAGCAATCGGCGTGTAGAAAAGGTTTCTATTAATTGCATTTTTTTACTATATCAATTGTTTATATGTTATAAATTCAAATTAAAATCGTGGTTTAACTATCCAGTCTTGCGCAGATAAAACGATAGCCTAAATCAATTTCTGCCAAATTGCGAATATCTCCATACTTTTTTATCCATTCTCCACTACTTAAATCTGCTGCCAATAACTGTAATCCTTGTGCTACTAAATCTTGATTTGCTAATGCAAAAGATGAGATTCCAGCACGTACTTCTGGTTGCAGATATAACTCTGGTTTTCTCCAGGCTGCTGCTGCGAATAAATCAGATAAATCATGTGGTAATAAAAGGGGTATAGCTTCAACACGCCTTTGAGTATTAGTCTGAATTAAATTAATCTGTTCGTGAAGTGGTAAAAATCGCAAAGCATCTTCCCACAAAAAGGGAAAATAATCATAAAGCCATATCTTCTGAGCAAACCTAATATCAAAAGTTAGTAAAACTATTGTCCCATCTCTAATAACTCTGTACATTTCATGAAAAGCTTTTTCGAGATGAGTAAAGTGATGAATTGCCAGGATACTGATAACAGCATCAACAGACTTATCTGGTAGAGGTAAATTTTCTGCATAGCCAGTGAACCACTTCACTTGTGGATGTTCTACTGCTTGTTTTTGCATCACTAAAGAAGGTTCAACAGCACGAACAAAAAATCCTTGGTTAGCTAAAGCTAGGCTGTAACCGCCTGTACCAGCACCAATATCAGCGATAGTGCTACCTTGAGGTAAATTGAGTAAGTCAATTAGTTGATTAACAATGCGGATATCAGGGATGCGAGTTTTTGAATATTGTTGACCAATGGAATTATAAATAGGCATTTTTAGCAACTTCGCTTTTATTTTTTGCCAAAGAGTTCAACGGCAAGCTATCTCAAGGCGATCGCATATACTTGAGTTTGAGCTAGCGTTAGGGTAATTCGTAATTAAGAGGCGTTGGGTTTGATTCGTTGTAGAAAAGCAATATTCAGTTCTAGTTTCTCCCCTAGCCACAAGGCATGGGCTGTATGATCTGTGACATCATCGCCTGTTTCCGGGTGGACGAGAATATCCAACCCTTCACGGTTGAGCATTAACCAGGGGACGACTTGCGTAAATTGGTTTGGTGAGAATGCAACTTGATACATCGATTTGGGATGGGGGCCAATAGGCTGATCGTGCCAGCGTCCCAACCGTACTTCAAATCTAGCTCCTAATCCATCTCGGATACGGGCAGCAATGTCACGAGTTTCTGTATCGTAGTAGACATGAGCATGAAAACCAGTGATGATGCTATTTTCTTTCATTACCTTTATTGCTGAGTTTTTAATATGGGATGACTGAGTTCTCTGGGAATATCTTCAGTTTGCAGTAGTGCGATCGCTTTTCTTCATTCTTCAACATTTTTGGCTACAGGATTGCTGACACGATGCGATCCTTGTCAAGTCTGCTCGCGTAATTTTACACAATTATTACCAACTAAATTGGTGTTGTTTGGGTTGGTAATCATATTACTAAGAATTCAAAGCTGTGGTGTTGTAGCGATCGCCTATCGTTTAGAGATTGAGATTCAGCCACTAGGATAGCATAAAGGTTTGGTAAAGTCATGATTTAACTACGTAGTTCGATTGATCTTATCCAACAATGTTGGTAGTATGACTTTATCCGAGAAAGCAAGCATATATCAGCGTACGTCTATAAAGCTGATGGGGAAGTGAAGATCTTTTTTTCACTACCCAGATTTTTCTGACTCAAGTAATACTTTCTGAAAATCCGCCGAGTCGTCATAGCAACAATATTAGATCAAAACTATGAAAAAGCATTTTTTTGCCTTTTCATTGATAGCTCGTGCTGTCAGTGTCACATTTTCCGATCGGTTTTTTACTTAAAAAAACAAGCATTTGTTGAAAAGTAAATTAGTTAATTTAGCTGATGAATAGCAAATTTTATATCTCCAAATCTGCTTTCATGAGTAATCTAATTACAATTTCAGCAAAACATCCAAAAAACCATGATTCAACAAACTATGTTATCTGCATTTTCACAAAAAATTGCCAAGTTAAGTTTAAGCTTAATAGCAGGATTTAGCGCTACTCTTCTACTTTCCAACCCAATTTATGCAGCTACTCTAGGCACTAACTTAATTGTTAATGGAGATGCAGAACAGGGACTAGGAGATGGCATTAGTAATGCCGTGGGTACTGACATACCTGCTATCCCTGGTTGGACTAAAACTGGTGATTTTAGTGTGTTGAAATATGGTGCCACAGGATTTGATTTTGTTAACCCTTTTGGTAATACAGTGAGTGTTAGTGGATTAGCTGATGCAAGTAGTCCAGGGCCAACTAATCGCGGACTCAATTTATTTTATGGTGGAGGTAGTAGAGCTTCATCTAGTGCTTCGCAATTAATTGATGTGAGTAATTTAGCCTCTATTATTGATGCAGGTAAAGGTACGTATGATTTGAGTGCTTGGTTAGGTGGTTATCAAAAATAGAATTCAGGAGTCAGAATTCAGTATGAATTTTTTCCGAGTGACGAATAAATAAATAGTGTTTTTGCAACCCCACCAAATCATAGGTTTGGGGTTTTTCGCTTGTTTTTCTTACCTAAAAAAAGAGCGATCGCACTTTAGTTTCATTCCTATCTAAAACCAGCTATCTATAATTGTTTGCAGATATTCCATAGAAGAATTCTCTGCTGAAGAATGCAAAACCAAATCGGGTTTATTTAATGCTGAGCGAAACTGACGATATAGGTAAATACTATGTTGCAAAGCTTTGGCAATCTCAAGGCGATCGTGTTTTATGGGAATAGTCTGACGAAAATCAGCTAATAAATGAGGCAGTTCTTTTTCTAAATTTCTCACACCGCGAGGGAGTAATCCTGCTTGCATTTTGGCTAATGGAGCCAGAACTTGTCCGCGAATAAAAGAAATAAAATCAATAGCTTCAAAAAGTTCGCCTCTACCTAATTTGGTTGCACCGTAGTGTACCCAAACCCAAAAGCGGTCTTCAATCCACTGTAAATCTAAAGGTGGATAAGTTCGTGGATTATCTTGTATAGCTAAGGTTAATAAATTGTCTTGCTCCCATAAAACAATAGGATTTTCTATTCGATGTATTTTAAAATCTTCTAAGACCAAAAATTTAAAGTCAACGTGTAAAAGCGGATTTTCATATAAACAAATTAACAGTCTGGGTTCTCCGACGTGTTCGCCTGTGAAAGCCGCTAGTAATGAACCCAACCTATTAGCGAAAAGCTTGCGCTCATGCAATATATCTTGATAATGAACATCAGCCACAACAATAATTAAGTCGAGGTCGGAATATTCATCCATTTCCCCACTCAAATATGAACCACCAATGGCTACACCTAACAAGCGATCATCTCTTTTTAATTGAGAAATAATCTGCTCTAAAAAGCGTTTTTGTGGTTCAGGAATGGGCATAGTAATTCCATCAAATGCTTGCTGAATTTTGTTAACATAGCCTGTGCTGAGTTAAGCTAGAACTACTTACCTTCTGTAGATAAGCTTTTACCTCAGCACTCTTCATAATAATTGAAGACGGCTCAAATTACAGCAATCTTTTGATTAAGAAACTATATATCAAACTGCGATTGCGGGATTTTTGAAATAGACAGGTTCATTTCCTGGCTTCCATTTAATGTTACAACCAATGCTAGGTTTTTGTTGCCAAGTCACAGGCTGGCCTATCAAAACAGTATTAATTGCAGCGCGCAAATCTTTCCCGGTTACAGGTATTCCGCTTTGAGGACGGCTATCATCTAATTGTCCGCGATAAACAAGTCTTCGGCTAGCATCAAATAGAAAAAAGTCAGGAGTACAAGCAGCAAAAAAGTTCTTTGCAGTTGCTTGAGTTTCGTCAAACAGAAGTGGATAAGCTAAATCTAACTCTTGTGCAAATTCTTTTAAAGATTCCGGTGCATCATCAGGATGAGTATTGGCATCATTAGCACTAATTGCCACAATTCCTAAACTACTATCTGCACTTTGTATATAGTCCTGTCCCAGTTTTGCTAATTCAAATTTAATGTGCTGCACGTAGGGACAATGACGACTCAAAAATATCACCAACAATGCTTTTTTGTTAGCAAAGTCTGAGAGCAAAATGATTTTACCTGAAACCACATCTGGTAAATCAAAATTAGGCGCTAAAGTACCAAGAGGCAGCATTGTTGAAGAAGTTTTTACCATGAAATAAAAATCCTGAATTTTTGCAAAAAATGTCCAAGTTCAAAGTCTCTAGTTTTAATTTTAAAAACTATTGACATAACTCCTGTTATTTTTGACTAATTGTAGTAGGAGTAATAGCTGCATATTGCTCAGGTGTCAGTACAGCTTCTTTAATATTTACCTGTTTCGGAATCACACCATTTTTATAGAAATAATCGGCAATTCTTTGTTGTTCGGCGATCAACTCAGGAGAAATTGCTCTTAATCCATAGCTACGGCGGCTAAGTACCAAATCCATCACTTTTGGATCTAGTTTCTGATGAGGTAATATTAATTTTGCCGTTTCTTTAGGATGAGCCTCAGCCCAGCGCTGAATGTTATCAATTTCTTCAATGACAATCCGTAGCAATTCTGGGTTGTCAATTGCAAACTGTTTTCTACCGACATAATAACCACCAGGAGTATCAAGTCCTTCAGCTGTTTTAATAATTCTTGCTTTACCTAAAAGTTCAGCCCTTGCTAAGTGCGGATCGCCACTTACCCAAACAGGAATTTTACCTTCTAAAAATGCGCTACTAGCTTCTACATTAGGTATACTCAAAACTTGAATATCTCCTGGTTTCAAACCTACCTTTTCTAACTCTCTGAGAATGAAATAGTGAGAAGCAGAAGCTTTTTGGAAAACAACTTTTTGTCCTTTAATGTCTTTAACGCTTTTAATTGGAGAATTTGGCGGAACTGCGATCGCACTACCTCTACCCGTTTTCTCTGTACGTTTTGAACCTACTACATAAACAATATCAGCACCAGCCGCTTGAGCAAAGATAGGGGGAGTTTCGCCAACAGAACCCAAGTCAATTTTACCCACATTCATGGCTTCCATTAGCTGCGGGCCTTGAGCAAATTGCGCCCACTCTACCTTGACTCCCAAGGGTTCTAGACGCTTTTCTAATACTTGCGTCACCCTCACCAAATCGCCAGCTTGTTGATATCCCATGCGGAGTGTTTTAGTTTTAACTCCAGAGGGTTTAGTATCAGATACATTGCTAGCAGAAGATTGATTTTGGGTGTTTTGATTTCCTTGCGTACAACTAACCAAACTTAAGGAAGTCGCTAAGGTTAATAATCCCGGAACTATGAGTAATGTAAATCTCCGAAAGATTGACAAACGCTGAGGTTGACTGGATAGCATATTTAACGTTCTGAAGTGCGTAATGGGTGAAAAAATTCTATATCTTCAACTGAGCATTTAATTAGTATTTTCAAAATACTCACTAATTTAGATTTCAGATATATTAGTCCTTCTTTATTTAAATTCAAGGCTCATGAAATTTTAATTAGCTCTTAGGTTGAATTCTAAAGGTGAAAAGTGCAAAACAAATGTGTTTTAGATAAGAAGGTGGACATTGCCCACCTTCAGCTTGATCGCATCAAAACACAAATTTGTTATTAGTTAGGTCGGCATACAAACCAAAATATTTACTAACCCTAACTAGTTCTTTTTAATTACGCCGACCTACTTAATTAAGCGCGAGTATTGGTTGCTAAATACTCTTCTGCTTCTTTTTCAATGGCGGTACCTTTAAAGAAGTCACGATTCAGACTTGTATACAATTCCAAAGGATGAATTGAGAGGAAATATCGCAAGTCTTCTTCGCTGAGGATACCGCGTTCTACCATGCTGTAAGCGTTGGAGGTAACAGCTGTAATGTCAGGTACATCCCAATGACCGGAATCAGAACCCAAGAAGGCTTTTACTCTGTCTCCATAAGGATTGGCTTTTTGATGGAAAGCGTAAGCCACACGGATATCGTCTGATTCTGTACCAAAGTAGAAATGGTTCAGGAAGCGATCGCGCACATCTTCCGCTTTGGTAATTCCCGCCGCAGCAAATTCATTCAATTCGCCAGGATCTTCCGGTGCAAAGTATTTGCCGTGGAAACCTAAACCACTACCAATTTCATCAAAGCGATCGCGGAATTCTTTGCCACCGTAACGTACAAACAATTCCCGCAATTCTTCCCGATTCACATTATTAGGATGATTGTTTTGTAAAATCTCTGGGTTGCGAGTTTCCCAATGCCAAATCAGATCTGTATAGAGGCTAGCACCCCAAGCCGAACCACCCTCTAGAAAAGCAAATCTCAGAGTCGGGAAACGATAAGTAACACCACCAAAGAACAGTGCTTTACAAAAAGCTTCCGCAGCCGATGCAAAGTGTCCGATGTGATTGTATTGGTAGTTGGAAATCGAACGCCGCGATGTCCAACCCATACCAGAAGCGTGGGTGGTGGGGACAACTTTGAGTTCTACGCACTTCGCCCAGAAAGGATCGTAATCGTAGGCACTATCTAAAGCAAAGTTATCAATCCAAGTTGCTTCTCGTTGGACTTCTTCGGGATATTTCTCGAAGCCAGGAATCACGCGAGTCACATAACCGGGAATCTGAATTGCTTTCAATCCTAATTCTTTGACCGCATATTCCAATTCTTCTATCCCTTCCTCTGGCGTGTGCAGAGGAATGGTAGCAATCGGAGTTAGGCGATCGGAGTAGGGGCGGAAGATATCTGCATGGTAGAGGTTGGCTGCACGACACACCGCCCGACGCATTTCTGCGTTTTTAATTTGCGGTGCTAGGGTTGCTAAGTTGGGATACAGTACAGCAAAATCTGTCCCAGCTTCTTGCAAACGTTCGTGCAGTAGCTTTGGTAAGCTAACAGTTGCCAGGTTTAACGTATCCTTTGTAGGACGACCCCAAAACGGAGGACGGGCTGTGCGGTAAGTATGACGTTCTTCTGGTGTTTGCTGGAACCAACGATAGCGGCCAGCGCCAGGTAAATGATCTCGGAAACTATCCGCAAGTTTAGCGCCACCTACTTGGGCTAAATAGTCCAGAAAAGCTGGTTCAAATTCCTGGGTATGCACATCGGTATCAATGATGGGATAACCTAGTTGCTCCCGAATCTGTGCAGAACGAGACTTTTTCGTAGGACGTTCAATTGCAATTGTCATGATTACGTCTCCATAGCTAATATGACTCGTTGATTTTCACAAGTCGTCAACCACGACCAAGCAAAAATCAAGACTCAAAACCCGACATCAACCAGAGTTGTATTACTGTATTGGCATTGAATATCTAAACTGTTTGCTCTATTTGTGCAGTACTTGAGAATAAAATACGTTTTGTCTACCAAGTTATCGTAGATTAATTTAATATTATTACACAGCCCTAGTTACAGCACAAGTACTTAGCAAACAAAATATATGTATTTGCAAGTTTAAGTTTTTCTAAAACTTAGACCAGCTAATTATGTATAACTAAGTGTCTTGCCTAGAGATGGAATACTTCATAGGGCACGGCATCCACAATCTTTTGGTGTATACAGTAATCCGATCGATGCCGTGCCCCTACTCGCCCCTACTTTCTTCTTGCCCCAAGACGATCGAAAGCTCTTGGCTCCTAGCTTCTTGCCAGCGACTCTAAAAAATTATGGCATGAGGAAGCTAAGGTGCGCTCCATCCTGGGCGCGTAACTCATTCACTGTTCCCTGAAGTTTGAGTTCTCCTTTGTCTAGCAAAATCACCCAATCTGCTCGTTCAATAACTCTAGGACGATGGCTGATCGTAATCGTCATTTTGCCCCGACGGTAAAATAGCAATTTATCTAACACTTCTGCCTCAGTTTGAGGGTCTAGGGCACTGGTAGACTCATCCAGAATTAAAATTGGCGGCTGAGTAACAATACCTCTAGCTAGGGCTAATCTTTGCCGTTGTCCTCCAGACAAATTTGCTCCAAATTCGCCGAGTACGGTTTGATATTTGTCAGGTAATTCACTAATAAACTCATCAGCACCTGCAATCTGGCAAGCTTGAACAATTTGTTCAAAGGTCGCCTGAGGATAACTGAAAGAGAAATTTTCCAGAATCGATCGCTTCCAAAAATGCGCTTCTTGAGGCACTAATACTATTTGTTGTCGTAGGCTATCTAGCGACAGGTCAGAGTGATTATACATACCGATGCGAATATTACCCGATTGCAAGCTGTACAATCCAGCAAGCAGTTTCACCAGCGTACTTTTACCACAACCAGACTTGCCAATCAGTGCGATCGCTTTTCCGCCGGGAAGGGTGACAGAAAAATCTTTGAGTAAGTCGGTGCGTCCGGGATGGTGAAAGTTGAGTTGGGTACAAACAATATCGGCATCATCAGAGATTGAAGCCCAAGGTTTCTTCTCATCATTAGGGCTTTCTGGCGTAGCATCCAAAACTTCTGTCAAGCGTTGGATGACCAGTTGCGCAGTAATCAAATCGTCCCCCAATCCGACCGTAAAATTGAGAAAGCCGATAAAATTGCTGCTCATGGCGCTGAATGCCAGCAACTGTCCGATCGTCATGGTGCGATCGATTACTAAATAGCTTCCCATCCACAACAAGGTAACGCTGGTTAATTTCGAGAGAAAATTGGTCAATGTCTTGCTGTAGACCGACAGTTTCATTGTGCTCCAGTTAAGATGCGCTAACCGCCCAAAATTCTGCTGATATTCCTCCTGTGCCTGCGGAGTTGCTTGCGTCGTTTTTAATACCTGAATACCACGAAATGTTTCTACTAAAAAACCCTGACTTTCACTTCTGAGTGCGATCGCCTCACGAGTTCTGCGCCGTTGGCTTGGCATAAACGAAACATCAATAATGGTAATTACCAAAAAGCTAAGAAAAGACACACCAGTTAGCCACCAACTGTAGGAAAGCATAAAGCTGAGTGAAATCAGGGAGGTAAAAAACTGGCTGGGGAGTTGCAAAATTACCGTCTGTACCAACGTATTCACCGTTCTGACATCGGCAAGGCGACTAGTTACTTCTCCACTGCGATGAGATTCAAAATAACTGAGGGGTAAGTGTAATAACTTATAGCCATACTCCATCAGCAGTCCGAGTTGCATTCGTTGCCCGAAGTAGCCCAACAAAAAAGACTGCACAACGCCTATGAGATTACTAAACAGATTTAGAGCAATTACCCCAATAGCAACAACTGTTAATAGTTGGGTATCACCTCGCACCAACACATCATCAGTCAAGATTTGTGTGAGCAAGGGGGCTGTTAAAGATAGCAAACCGATCGTGACATTCAGGGCGATCGCTTGTAGCAAAATCCAGCGATAAGGAAACGCCCTTCTGAGAAATCGCCCAAATCCCCTAACCTTATCAGATTCCTGAGCATAAAACCGGAGTTCATCAGGTTGTAGCAGCAGAATGACTCTATTACGCCAACCTTCAAGCAATTCTTCTTGAGTCAGATAACGTAAGCCAATTGCGGGATCGCCGACAATATATTTTTTACCCCGCTTGCCATACAGCACTACCCAGTGATAGCCCTTCCAATGAATGATGGCGGGCAAAGGAAATTGCTGCATCTGCTGCAAAAAATCATTGCTAACCTTCACACCTCTTGCATGAAATCCTAACGCTTCTGAGCCACGCTTCAGTCCCAATAACGTTGTGCCTGTCTGTATGGTGCCAACAGTTTCACGGATGCGGTTAATTGTAAAGATACGTCCGTAAAACCGACAGATCATTGCAAGGCAGGCAGCACCGCAGTCTTCCTGCCCATGCTGGCGCACATGGGGATATTTCATCGGGAGAGTAAGGAATAAGTTCCAATCTCAGGATTCCCAAGAATCTTTGATGTGAATCGCGAACCTGTATGGTATGCCTTACCTCATACAGCAAGATATACTTGCAGTTTTAGTTATTATCCCCAGCGATCCACTGGATTAACAGTAAGCAGTAGGTTTTGACCTTAATTTGGGAATTCTACTAAAGAGGATTAACTAGCTGCTTATGTGGAGTAACACCAGCCCAGACAATGCTTTACACTCTAAACCTAAAGATAAAGGTGAGGAACTGCAAACCGCTACAATCGATGAATTCTTACCCCCGCTAGGAATCTGGACAAAATTAAGCGGATTGTTCATGCTAGCTGGATTTGGGTCTGCTGTGGCATTGGCATCGATCGCTCAGTATAAAGTTGTTGTCAAAGCACCTGCCATTGTGCGTCCGGCTGGAGAACTGCGTTTAGTACAGGCAGCAATGGAAGGAACAGTCAAGCAGATTGCCGTACAGGAGAATCAGTTTGTCCGCCAAGGCGATGCGATCGCAATACTCGAAGATTCTCAATTGCAAACCAAAGCAAGTCAACTGCGAGGTAACATTCAACACAACCAGTTACAACTATCTCAAATTGCTGCCGGGTTAGGGGCATTGGATGCCAAAATTAATGCTGAAACAACGGCAATGCAGCGCTCGATTACCTCTGCGCAAGCAGAATTAAGCCGCAATCAGCGGGACTATCAAGATCTTCAAATCGGCACAGAAACGGAAGTGAAAGAAGCAAAAGCTGCTTTATCTCTAGCCCAAGATGAGTTAAACCGCTATTTGAGCTTAGGTCAAACTGGTGCTGTCACCAAGTTGCAAATTAAAGAAAAAGAATCGGCAGCACAGACGGCTCAAGCTCGGTTAGAACGAGCTATGTCTAAACTCAATCCCAGCCATGCTACGGTTACACTTGCCCAAGAAAGAATTGCTTTGGCAAAGGCACAAGGTAAGTCGATACTGGCTAGCTTAAGCAAAGAACGCGAAGCCTCGATCCAGGAACAATTAAATATTAAAAGCCAAATCGATCGAGACCAAAAAGACCTGAAACAGGTGGAGATTGAGCAACAAAAGGCGATCGTGCGATCGCCAAAAACCGGAACTATCCTCAAGCTAGAACTGAGAAACCCCGGTCAAGTTGTCCGTCCAGGAGATACTATCGCCCAAATTGCTCCTAACGAGAACTCGTTGCTGATCAAGGCACGGGTTGCGGCTAGTGATGTTGCCAATGTCAAAGTCTGCACGGCTAGCCAAATCCAGAACTGTCGAGAAGGTAAGGTTTTTTTGCGTGTCTCTGCTTATCCTTACACAGACTATGGCACATTAACCGGAGCCGTTCGTGCTATTGCTCCGGATGCTACTACTTCCCAAGGAACTAATGCTGCTCCCTATTATGAAGTCACGATCTCTCCTGAAAAACTATATTTAGAGCGCAATCACCAACAATACCCCATCCAAGCTGGAATGGAGGTTTCAGCAGAGATCGTTGCTCATGAGGAAACGATACTGAGATTCATTTTAAGAAAAGCTAGATTGCTGACTAACTTTTAAATGGGGTGGCATTGCCCACCCTTGTATATTGAAGGCGCTGAATGATTGAAGGCAGCATACTTAAATCATCAATAATTGCATCAACCTCTACTGGTTCAGGCCAATAGCGATCGCATTTCCAGATTGCTTTCATACCAATATTCTTGGCTCCTAACACATCAGCTGTAGGATGATCGCCAATAAATACACTCTCCTGTGCTTGGACTCCTAGCTTTTGCAGCGCCCTTAAGAAAATTTCTGCTTCTGGTTTCCTGACTCCCTCTGTTTCAGAAATCAAGATAGCGTCAAAATAATTTTCAATATGTAACCCTTGAATTGTGCGCTGCTGAAAGGTTTCACGACCATTGGTAACGATCCCTAACAAATAGCCTGCGGCCTTCAGGGCTTCCAGAGTGCTTTGCAGGTGAGGAAAGGGAACACAGGAATGTATAAATTGATTTTCATAATCTTGGAGTAAATCTTGCCAACTCAGCTTGTCGCAGGAAAATTCAGACAGCAAGCTTTGGTAGACTTTATCCTTCCAGACATAACCTCGACAATCCAATTCAATGAATCGGGAAATATAGTCTTGTTTAGGGATGCTTTCTAGTGCTGGAGTAAAGCGATCGTATTGAGCCGCAATAAATTGTTGGAGTGAAGTCTCTCGATCGAGGAGAGTACCATCTAAATCAAACAGAACTGCTTCGATCGTCATAATTATTCGTGAACTCTTGGAGTGCGATCGCATTTTCCCAAACTCTCATTTGTAGGGTGCGTTAGTATCCTTGTCAGATCATGTTAAGTATGCTAACTTTATGATTACCTAAATTTAAGTACTTCTAATACTGTCTCAATAATTTGCTGGGAAAGTAGCATAATCAGCGAACTTTTCATCCAAAAGTTAGCTTAGGCATCATGTAAAAATATTTATGCAACCAAGTCATAAAAAAAGCTCTGAAGCAAGCAACCTTTTATTTGCTTCTTTGCAGATTCCACCTGCTCTAAAATCTCCAAATGTTTGTTGTTTTGTGATTGGAGAGAGCGTATCTTTTTTTGGTTCTTGGATGACTCAAATCGCCCTAGTATGGATGGTTTATCAAATCACTAATTCGGCCATGTTAGTTGGCGTAGTCGGATTTACCAATCAATTTATGGGGTTGATAATCACACCAATAGTAGGTGTATTGCTCGATCGTTGGAATATACGTTATGTATTACTAACTACTCAGTTAGTATCTATTTTATTATCTGGTACTCTTACCTTTCTCACTATTAAAGGTGACATCACCGTTACTTGGATTATTATCATCGGTATCATGCAAGGAACTGTCAAAGCTTTCGATTTACCAGCACGTCTAGTAAGCATTCCTAGACTTGTGGAGAATAAAGCAGATACTTATAGTGCCATTGCAATTCATTCTTTCTTAATTAATACAGCTAAGTTTGTCAGTCCCATGATTGGCGGCTTACTGCTTGCTAGATTCGGAGCAGCTTCATGCTTTTTGGTAGATAGCATCAGTTATATACCCTTTATTTCAGCTATCTTAACGACTCAAATTAGAACGGCTCCAAATAAGGCTTCAGCACAAAAAACAAAGATTTTGCAAAATTTAAAAGAGGGTTTTATTTTTGCATATGATTTTATCCCAATTAGATATGTTTTATATTTACAAATTATGATTTGTTTTATGGTCATGACCCATGTTAACCTCATACCTATTTTTGTAGGAGAAATCCTAAATGGTAATGCAGAAACTCTGGGATTGTTAATGACAGCTTCCGCCCTGGGTTCTATAATTGCCGGGTTTTATCTGATGTTGAGGAAGCAAGTTACAGGATTAGTAAAAATCATAGCGAATTCTACGATAATTCTCGGTTTAGGTTTAATACTTTTTTCTCGCTCTCATAATCTAGAGATTTGCTTACTATTAATTTGTATTGTCGGTATGACCAATACTCTCACTTTGGCTGCTATTAGTAACTTTGTCCAATTAATTCTTGCCGATGAAAACAAACGTGGTAGAGTTACTAGTATATTTACAACAGGATTTTTAGGAATCTTACCATTTGGGAATTTATTTTTTGGCGGATTAGCTAATCAAATAGGCGTAAATAATGCTTTATTGTTTGGTGGTATCTTTTGCTTGATTGGAGCATTCATTTTTATTAAGAAATTGCCAGAAATGAGAAAAATAGTGTCTCCAATTTATGTAGAAATGGGTTTGATTCCTCAAGCAAATAATAACTAAAGATATGATTTTTGACCAAGCAGAATTTAATCTACGCTGTGAGTGGGGCATAAAAGGTGTTTCTCAACTTGCACCGATTAGTGATGTTGTTGTGATAGTTGATGTTTTATCTTTCTCGACTGCAACAGAAATTGCGACAAACAACGGAGCAATTATTTACCCATATCAATGGCGAGATGATTCTGCACTTAATTATGCCAAGTCTGTACAAGCAGAATTATGTAAAAGTCGTTTTTCTCAAGATGGTTATTCCCTTTCCCCTGTATCTCTGGCTAAAATTCCTGCGGGAACTAAGCTAGTTGTACCATCTCCAAATGGTTCTTCACTAACATTGTTGACAGGTAAAACCCCTACCATAGCCGGGTGCTTGCGAAACTGTGAAGCAGTTGCAAAATTCGCCCAAAAATATGGATCTAGAATTGCAGTAATTCCTGCTGGTGAAAAGTGGGAAGATGGCACACTACGACCAGCTTTTGAAGATTTAATTGGTGCTGGAGCCATCTTGAGTTACTTGAATGGTAATTTATCTCCAGAAGCAGAAATTGCTGTAGCAGCGTTTCAAACTTGTCAGAAAAGTTTGTTAAGAAATTTAAAAAAATGCAGTTCCGGCAAAGAATTGATTGCCAAAGGTTTTGAATCTGACGTTGAATTAGCAGCTGATTTTAATATTAGTAATTGTGTACCTTTATTAATTGACAATGCTTACATTAAGCAGATTGCAACTGAGGGCAAAAACCCCAACCATCACCTTTAGTAGTTGGGGTTTGCGTAGAGAATTAATGGCTGAGTTGAAATAATTCATGACTGGAGTGAGCCGCTTCTCGATGCATAACGCGCTCAAGAACAGTTTCACGTATATTAACAAAAACTTCAGTACTGCGATCGCGTGGTCGAGGAAGGTCTACGCGTATATCTAGAGTAATCCTACCCTCTTCAATCAAAATGACTCTGTCTGCTAACGCTACAGCCTCTTCCACATCATGAGTTACCAACAGAGAAGTAAAACCCTGTTCTTGCCATAATCTTTCAATTAACCCCTGCATATCAATGCGAGTTAGAGCATCCAAAGCACCCAAAGGTTCATCTAGCAATAATAAACGCGGTTGGCTGACTAATGCTCTGGCTAGAGATACTCGTTGTCTTTGTCCGCCAGACAGTATAGATGGCCACTCATCGGCTCTATCCTTCAATCCCACTTGTTCCAGCGCCCACTGCGCTCTTTCACGCCAATTATTTTGTAAGCCCAAGCCCACATTCTGAATCACTCGCTTCCATGCAAGCAGTCGGGGATCTTGAAACATCACTCTCACAGAACGGCTTAGTTTACGTAGTGGTTCTCCATTTAGTAATATTCCTCCCGCAGTTGGTTTATCCAACCCAGAAATCAGACGCAGCAAAGTACTTTTACCGCAACCACTACGTCCGACAATAGCGATAAATTCGCCTGGAGCCACTTCTAAATTGACTGACTTCAAAACATTGTTACCATTAAAAGCTTTAGTCAGATCCAAAATATTGAGATGTGTACCTTTTTCTGTAGCAATCATTAAGATGTTCTCCTAGTTTCAAAAGATTCTTGTTTTGGCATTTATGCACTTTGATAATTAGGATGCCAAGCCAGACATTTGGCTTCTAAAGTTCTAGCTATAGCATCTGCTAATTTACCCAACAAAGCATAGATAAAAATGCTCAAAACTACCACATCAGTTTGCATAAACTCACGGGCATTCATAGCCATGTAACCTATTCCTGAATCCGCAGCAATTGTTTCTGCCACAATTAAGGTTAACCACATGATTCCCAAAGAAAAACGTACCCCAACTAAAATTGAAGATAATGCGCCAGGGAAAATGATTTGCCACAAAAGCTCTCTAGTTTTCAATCCATAAACTCTGCCCATTTCAATTAAGCCAGGATCTACGCTGCGAATTCCATGAAATGTATTGAGATATATGGGAAAAAATACCCCCATTGATACTAGAAATAATCTAGCTTGATCGCCAATCCCAAACCACAAAATTACTAGAGGAATCAATGCCAAATTGGGAATGGTACGGAGCATTTGTAAGGAACTATCTAATAATTTTTCGGCAACCGGGAAAAAACCATTCAGTAATCCCAAGGTAAAACCAATACTACCACCAACTATAAAACCGGATATTGCACGTCCAGCGCTAATACCTATATGTTTAAACAGTTCTCCTGTAGAGGCCAATTTAAACGCCGTCAAAACCACACTACTCGGTGCAGGTAAAATTCTGGTTGAAAGTAAACCTGTTCTAGAAGCGATTTCCCATAGGATCACCACTGTAAAAGGTACAATCCAAGGAACTATCTTCTGGAATAGTTGGCTTTGCAGTAACGCTTTTGGAAAGATGTTGCTGTTGATTTTATTGAGGGTAATAGTCATGAGCTACTCGTTAGTTGATTTATAAAGTTCTCATTGACGGTAATTTCGCCAATACAACTCAATATGTGGTGTTTATTTATCTTGGTTCTACGCAGGTATACATAGGAATAATGCAAATAAGTTACAGTATTTTTGGAATATTCTTCTCAAAAATACTGTAAATCGACCAAATTACCGTAGTTTACGATCAAAATTTTACACGAAATTAGGTAAAAATCAACCCCAAGATATAGGGACTTATACCATTTCAAAATTCAGAATTCGTCTTGGAAAGTTTGCTCAAGTCGGGAGACCCCTTCGGGTTCGGCAGTCCACTCGGCGGCATAGCCGCACGTGTGGCTGCACTCACCGCCCACGCAACGCCAGTTGCTTTAAGCCGGGAAACCCTTTCGGCAGTTGCTTCAAGTCGGCGAACCCGCCCAACGCACTGCCTCACCAACGCACTGGCTCAACTTTCCGCAAAATTCAAAATTAAGAAATTCAGACTGTATCTGGGTTTCGGGCTTTGAATGAATATGTTGCTGGATTTTAGAGAATTGGTATTAGTGGGTGAATGTTGCGAACCGTGAAGCAGCACTATTTAGTCCACCTACTGTAGGGTTTAAGGTTGGTGTGAAAATGGCTGGTTGCAGTGCCCGTAGCGCTCCCGAGTTGATATCTACCAGTAAAGCTCGTTTGAAAGTGGTAGGCAAGAAAAGTATTAGGATCGCTATACCAACTTGCTAGTTGTAAAAAACTGAGTGGCTTTTACTTTAGCTATCAGCTATTAACTCCCAAAAGTTTATCGTTTTTTAGGTGTATAACTCTTATTTCTGGATATTTGCATAATTTAGTCAAAAAAACAAGCCTCTTAAAATAGAGTTATAGAAAAAATTCCTAGACAAACTTGTGTTAAGCAGTACTTGCATTTTTTTTATAAGTGTGAAAAGCTTTGGGTAGAATAAAATACGGTAAATCAATCAAGTTATAGTATTTGAGAATAAATACACTTACACTACAGCATTGAACTTGCTCGCTGACCAGAGAGGACGCAAAGAGAAACCTGTGTCAAGAAATTTTTTCTGATATTCTGCGATATTACTAACTGGGTTGTTAATAATCAGCGATCGCTAGTGATTTGTAGAGACTAGACAATATCAACTCATGACCCAACTAAAAACACTCCCAACCTACGACCCAACATTATTTGAGGGTGCAGCTGAAGTCTACGCTCAATATAGAACTAAATATCCACCTGCCGTATTTGACAAACTCACTGAAATATTTCATCTCAATGGTCAGGGACGACTGCTGGATTTGGGTACTGGGCCAGGTTTAATTGCGATTCCCCTCAGCACTAAATTTCAGGAAGTAGTGGCGCTCGATCCCGATCCCCAGATGCTCAAAGAAGCACAACGCCAAGCCGCCGCCATAGGCGCAAATAATATTACTTGGCTAGAACAAGGAGCAGAACTGATTAACCCTAGTTTAGGGGTATTTAAACTAGCTACCATTGGCAGAGCTTTCCATTGGATGGAACGCGAACTCGTACTCGAACGCCTTTACGAATTGCTGACAGATGATGGATCTGTAGCACTACTTAACACAGGCGACAACCCTTGGGAAAGTTCTCTACCTTGGAAACAAGCTGCTGTTGGAGTAGTGAAAAAATGGTTAGGTGAAGAACGACGGACTGGACAACGAGGACAAGGGATTCGTAAACCAGTCGATCCTCCTCATGAAGTCGTAATTGCCAATTCAAAATTTGCTCGCCAAGAAGTATATGAAGTGCCATTTGAAAAATCTTGGACAGTCTCTAGCTATCTTGGCTACTTATACACTACAGCCTTCTCTCTGAAAATTTTCTATGGCGACAAAGCCGAAGAATTTGAAGCAGATATCAAGCAAGCATTACTAGCAGTTGAGCCTTCTGGAGAGTTTAAAGAAGAACTCAAAGCCACAATTTTAGTAGCTTGGAAGCATTAAATTGAATGAAATTTTAACGCAGAGGGGAGCAGCACGTTGCGGAGGACAGTTGCGTGATGAGGCAGTGCGGTCTTGGGTTTCCCCCGTTGTAGCGACTGCCGTCGCGCAAAGTTCACGCAGAGGGTAAAAGAGAGTTATTTAGTTGTTCTTTCTCTGGTGTGATATTTCCACAGTCAACTAATTGAGCTAAAGAAAAGAGAAAAAATTAGATGAGCAAAAAACGCCAGTTTCGTTTAGGTGCATTTATTCAAGCCACTGGACATCACGTTTCTGCTTGGCGACATCCCGACGCACAAATAGATGCTGGGTTCAATTTTGAGCATTACAAAGAAATTACCCAAACTGCCGAACGTGGTTTATTTGATGCAGTATTTCTAGCTGACAGCCCAGGGGTTTGGGGTGGCGCACCAGAGACACAAAAACGCAATGGAAAAATTGTTCATTTTGAGCCAGTTACTCTCTTCTCGGCTTTGTCTTCTGTTACCAAAAACATAGGCTTTATTGCTACTGCCTCGACCACATACGAAGAACCCTATACCTTAGCTCGTAAGTTTGCCTCTTTGGATCACTTAAGTAAAGGCCGCGCAGGGTGGAATGTAGTCACCACAGGTAATGAAAACGCCGCAGCTAATTTTGGTCTGGAATATCATCCAGAACACAGTCAGCGTTATGAACGTGCGGAAGAATTTGTGGAAGTCGTAAAAGGACTGTGGGATAGTTGGGAAGACGATGCCTTCATCCGTGACAGAGAATCTGGTGTCTATTTCGATCCGGAAAAACTGCATATACTCAACCACAAAGGCAAGCATTTTTCTGTCAAAGGCCCCTTAAACGTTGGTCGTCCGCCTCAAGGCTACCCGGTGATTGTGCAAGCGGGAGCATCCGAAGCTGGACGGGACTTAGCCGCGCGTACTGCTGAGGTAATCTTTACCGCCAATCAAACCCTAGCCGACGCTCAGGAATTTTATGCTGACGTCAAAGGGAGACTGGCAAAATATGGACGCTCTCCAGACGACCTAAAAATCATGCCTGGGGCTTTCCCAGTCATTGGCCGTACTGAAGAAGAAGCGCGAGAAAAGTACGAATTCATCCAATCGTTGATCCATCCCGATGTCGCTTGGGGTATTTTGCGAAACTATTACAAAGATTTGGATCTGTCGAATTATTCTCTAGACGATCTGGCTCCCGAATTACCTAGCGATACCAACACCAACAAGAGTCGTCTGAAATTAGTTAAAGATTTGGCTACTCGTGGGACTTTGACGCTACGCCAGTTATATCTGGCTCTGGCTACTGCACGCGGTCATCGCACCATCATTGGTACTCCCAAAAGTATTGCCGACCAACTAGAGGAATGGTTCAACAATGGCGCAGCAGATGGTTTCAATATCATGCCACCCATCTTGCCTACAGGATTGGATGACTTCGTAAATCTAGTCGTTCCCATCCTCCAGAAACGCGGACTGTTCCGTACTGAATACGAAGGCAGTACTTTGCGGGAAAACCTGGGGCTGCGTCGTCCGGGTAATCAATTCGCTGTCAAACAAGTGGATGAGACATTGGTGTTGGCTTAAGGGGGCAGAGGAGTGTGGGGAGACAAGGAGGCAGCCCTGCGTTGTGGTGAGTCCAGCACTGCGGGAGGGTTTCCCTCCGCAGGTGACTGGCGAACCCGAAGGGAGGTTCCTTCCTTTGTAGCAAGTGGCATTGACAAGGAAGCAGAGGAAGAAATGACAAATGCCCCATACTCCATACCCATTTCCATGACAGTGAAACTAGGTTGTAACTTTTTTGAAGGAGAAAAACATGACTGAATATAGCAGATTGAAAACTTCTCGTTCGGCTGCAATCAAAGCAACTCTGGATTATCCAATCATTGATACTGATGTTCATACCAATGATTTCACTCCAGCGATTGAGGATTACATCGCTAATTACGGCGGCTCGAAACTTGTAGATGAATTGCGCAAGGCGGAATCTTCTCGTCTTAACTCCAAGAGTAACGGTAAAGACTGGTATCAACAAACCCCAGAGGAGCGCCAATACAACCGGACAATTCGCTCTCCTTGGTGGGCTAGAGTTACCCGTAATACATTGGATCTCGCTACTTATACGTTGCCGGAATTGTTCTATGAACGTCAGGCGGAGCAAGGTTCAGATTATTCGGTGCTGTTTCCTAACAATGTCCTCGCACCGGCGGGAGCAGGCCCAGAACATCGCCAAGCACTACAACGGGCGGTAAATCACTATCATGCTGACTTGTATCGCAAATATAGCGATCGCCTAACGGTAGTAGCTGGTATCCCGATGGGTAATCCGCAAGAAGCGATTGAGGAGCTAGAGTTTGCCGTAAATACACTAGGGCTGAAAGTTGCAAATATTCCTGGTGGTGTGAAACGGCCAATTAAGGCGATCGCAGATAAATATCCAGCAGACCAATTCCCCGAAGTTGCCAAGTATGCTTCCTACATTGACTTTTACGGATTGGATAGTGAATACGACTACGATCCATTCTGGGCGAAAGCCGTTGAATTAGGCGTACCCATTACTACCCATTACGGTAGCCAAGGTTGGACTGGACGCTCCTCGATCAGTAACTACATGAACAACCACATCGGTCACTTTGCCGATGGTTCCCAAGCATTTGCTAAAGCACTATTCTTTGGTGGTGTTACCAAGCGTTTCCCACAATTGCGCGTAGCCATGCTTGAAGGTGGTGCAGATTGGGGCGCTCACGTCTACATTCATTTGGTAGACAGATTCTCCAAGCGCAATCTCAAGGGGCTGCAAAACTACAACCCAGATCTGACAAATGCTGATGAGTTGTTTGTGTTGTTTGAGCGCTTCGGTAGTGAATTCCTCAAAGCGCATCCACTGACTAAAGAAGAACTCACAAAGTCTGTACTCGGTTCTTCCTTTAACCGTCATAGTCGCTCGCCTGTTGGTAGCGAACTGGAAGACTTTGCTGCTGCTGGGATTGAAACCATTGAAGACATCCGCGATCGCTGGGTGAATAGTTTCTTCTTTGGTTCTGAGTCTGACGATCGCACCATCGGCACAGCATTCAACGACAAAGCCAATCCCTTGGGTGTGAAAATCAACGCCATCTATTCCTCAGATGTGGGTCACTGGGATGTACCCGACCTCACAGATCCGCTAGCAGAAAGCTGGGATCTGGTGCAAGAAGGTGTGATTTCCGAAGCTGACTTTAAAGCTTACGTCTTTGGTAATCCCTACAAGTTCTACACCCAAGCTCACCCCGACTTCTTCAAGGGTACGGCGATTGAATCTAAAGTACCTACTCCACAAGTAGATAAGAACCTCGTAGTGGCTTAAATCACCAAAGAGGGTTGAAGGAATCGGGTCAAAATCTAGGGACGTTTGCCATACAAGGGGATTAGATAATTTCTAGTCCCCAATTCCTAAATCAAATACACACTTCAGTAATTACAGGAATTAAAACTATGCCTATCGAAAAGCGCTCCGGTTTATTGCCTTATCTGTTCTCGGCTGTTTGGGAAGATGCTAACAAACCTGCACCGCTGGTGTTGTTTTTGCATGGAGCACGCGATCGCGGAAATGATTTAAATGTGCTGCTAAAATGGGGTCTACCACGTTTTGTGAATGAATCAAGCGCTTTACCTTACTTCTTTTTAGCGCCTCAACTTCCGGAAGGGCAAACTTGGGTAGAGCGAGAATCAGATGTAATTGCTTTGTTGGATAACTTTATCGCCTCCCGGTCTATCGATCCGTCCCGTGTCATTATATCTGG
Organism: Calothrix sp. NIES-2098; assembly: GCF_963875125.1. Classification (NCBI taxonomy): domain Bacteria; kingdom Bacillati; phylum Cyanobacteriota; class Cyanophyceae; order Nostocales; family Calotrichaceae; genus Calothrix; species Calothrix sp. NIES-2098. The sequence continues at coordinate 2,822,635 of NZ_CAWNKJ010000001.1, read as the reverse complement.
GTTCAGCTTAGGTACGGCAGGGGCTTGGCACATCGCAGCTTCTCATCGCGATCGCTTTGCTGGTTTGGTAGCAGTTTCAGGTCGCGTTCCCAAAACGTTAGAAGAAAGCCAACTAGCTGCACTCAAGGAAATTCCCATTCAAATATTCCAAGGTGCTAAGGACGAAAAGCTTTCTGTTGAAGATACACAGCAGATTGTTGATACCTTGCGCGGATTGGGAGGAACAGTAGATTTTACTGTATTGCCCGAAGGCGATCATTTTATTGCTGATGAAGTATACAGCGACCTGAAATTGCAACAATGGCTGATTTCACAAAGTCGTCGTGAAACTTCTGTCGTTGCCTCGGTCTGATTCAGTAATAACTGATGCTTTTGCTGGTATTATGCAGATGGCTTGTGATTTGCTAACTTAAAAGCCGATAAAAATAAAATCACACCCAAGATTACATACAACGAAGAACTTGCTACATACCTCAAAAGATTGCTGCCAATAAATGCTCCTAGTATCGAACCAGATGCCATTGAAACCACAAACTTTTGCTCTGATTTCACTTCTTGGAGTCGTTGCTGACTTCTATATTTGAATAAACCCATCATGATTGTGGGAATGCTGATTGCAAGACTCAAACTTCCTGCTAATTTGATATCAATTGCAAACACCAAAATGATTGTAGGGATAATCAACTCACCACCTGCGACACCAAGCATACTGCTAAATATCCCAATCACAATTCCTGCAACAAAACCGATGGCAATTCTTAGTAAATCTGGAAGTTGCCAACTCTGAAAACTGAAAATGAAATTATGTCCAATCAATACAAAACTTAGGAAAAATAGAAAAACAACAACAACCCGATTTAATGTTCGTTCGTTGATTCGGGTTGCATAGTTAACTCCAATATAAGAGCCAATCAGAGAGCCCGCGAGAATGTTAATAACAACTGTCAGGTTTGCCAAAACATTCTCAAGACCAATAATGCCGCTGCGAAAAATGAATGAAAAAATTACACTAACGAGGCTCACAATGAGATTGATAATAATTGCCTGTAGAGTTCGATAGTTAAAAATACTAACTAAAACTGGTAAGCGAAACTCAGCACCACCTAAACCGATTAGTCCACCAAGAATTGCGACCAAAGCACCCCAAACAAAAGCCCAAAGATTTCGCATTTAAATCTCACACGTACAATCAGGACATTAAGAACAATTCTATGAGCTTACCAACCACTAAACTCGGTCAAACCGGATTGACTGTTTCGCGCCTTGCTCTTGGTACAATGACTTTCGGATTGCAGACAGACGAAGAAATTTCTAGGCAAATTCTCGATACTGCTGCCGATGCTGGTATCAATTTTCTCGATACAGCCGATGTTTATCCCCTCGGCGGTGGATTGCCAACAGTTGGACGTACTGAGGAAATTGTAGGACGCTGGCTCAAAGGTAAACGCGAACATTTTATTTTAGCTACCAAGGCTGTAGGCAAGGTTGGCCCTGCACCTTGGGATCAAGGCGCTTCACGCAAACATATTCTTGATGCGATCGATGCTTCCCTCAGACGACTGGGAACTGATTACGTTGACCTATACCAATTGCATTCTGACGATGCCTCTACTCCTCTGGATGAAACTTTAGAAGCATTAGATACAGTAGTGCGTACAGGTAAAGCACGTTATATCGGGGTTTCTAACTTTTTAGCATACCGACTCGCACGGGCTTTGGGTCGTGCAGATGTGCGAAATTTGACTCGCTTTGTTTCGATTCAACCACGGTATAATTTGTTGTTCCGCGAAATTGAACGAGAACTTTTACCCCTGGCGCAAGAAGAAGGATTGGGTGTAATTCCTTACAATCCCTTGGCGGGTGGTTTACTTACTGGCAAACACAATCTAGCTCAAGGGCCCACCGCAGGCACTCGTTTTACCTTGGGTACGGCGGCGGAACGCTATCAAGAAAGATATTGGCGCGATCGCGAGTTCAATACTGTTGAAGAATTACGCACAGTGGCAGATTTAGCTGGAGTATCCTTGACTACCTTAGCGCTGGCTTGGGTGTTGGCTAATCCGGTGATTACTGCCCCGATTATTGGTGCTAGCCGTCCAGAACAATTGGCAGACACCCTTAAGGCTGTAGAACTAAAACTTGATGAGAGTTTGAAACAAAAACTAGACGACATTACTGTTGAATATCGTCGGGGAGATGCTGTGCGCTAAGAGCGATATGCTAAAAATTAGCCAAGCAGAATTGCATGATTCTGAAAATATTAAAGCTTTTTACAAACAGTGTGGTTACGGAGGCGATCTGAGTGAGGAAGCCTTAACATTCATTGCTCAATTCGAGGAGAGAATTATTGGTGCAGTACGTTTGTGTCCCAACACTGAATTCTTTGTACTGCGGGGAATGCAGGTTTTAGCTCCGTTTCAGCATCAAGGTTTTGGTACGCAGCTACTTCAAGCTAGTATCGCACAACTTGCCGATCTCGTTTGTTACTGCATTCCGTGGCAGCATTTGAAATTGTTCTATCAACAAGTAGGGTTTCAAGAAGTTTCATCGATCGAGGCTCCAGACTTATTGCGCGAGCGATTTAATAACTACATTTCTAGAGGAATGAAAGTGATTCTCATGCGTCGGTTGCCAACTGTAATAATGTTAGGGAGAAGCTGAAGTGATACGCCGCAATCGCCGTTCTTCAATCAAAATTCCTCGTTCATCTCAATCTTTTCAACGTGCTGCTGATGCACCATCCTTGCCAAATACGACCTTTAGGTTCATTTGCTATTTCGTTAACCAGTTTCGCTGGTGGTATATAGCAATAGTAATTCTGGAAGCGATCAACGCAACTTGTGGCATTATGTTACCCTATGCCATTGGCGAAATCATCCGGAGTGTGACGCAATCAACGGGTAACAGCAAGCTCACTCTTGATGCCATGAGCCAACCTCTGATGCTGTTTATCGCCTTGAGTGTGGGTGAAGTGGTATGTGGGCGATCTTCGGGACTGTTGCTAACTATCCTCCATCCCATTCACCGACAGCACATCATTCGCTCGCTATATGCCTACTTACAGCAACATTCTCATCGCTACCTGAGCAGTAGTTTTGCTGGGGCTTTAGCACAGCGCATCAGCGAAACTGCTTTGGGTGTCACCCAGACGATGCAAATGCTGATTTCTGAATTTTTATCACTAATCATTGCCTATATTGTCGCTGTAGTTTTACTCTATCGCGCCTATCCACCTCTGGCTTTACTTGTGGGAGTGTGGGCAGTTCTGTTCATCAGTATTTCGTTTTGGCTGGCTACTCGTTGCCGAATTTATTCCCGCAGAGCCGCAGCTGCCAGAAGTGAAACCGCGGGTATTATTGTAGATGCTGTAGCAAATCTCACCAGTAGCCGACTGTTTGCGCGTCTGGGTTTTGAACGACGTTATTTGAATGAGCGCTTAAAAAAAGAACTCATCTTCGTGAGAGAGTCGAACTGGTACTCGGAGCGCATTCGCTGGTTTCAATTTATTGCCGCAGCTATCTTGAAGATTGGCACTTTGTTTTACTCACTTCTACTTTGGAATCAGGGAAAAATTGCACCTGCCGATTTTGTAGTAGCAACTAGTTTATCGCTATTGATTATCAGTGACGCTCGCAATTTAAGTAGACGCTTTCTAGATATATTTGAACATATCGGTAATATTGCCAATGGAGTCTACACCATTATTCAGCCTCACGAGCTGATTGATAAAGATAATGCGATCGCTCACTCCATCACTCAAGGAAAAATTGAGTTTCGGCAAATCAATTTCAGTTACTCGGCTGAGAAAAAAGTATTCGATAACCTCTCCATTACCATCGAACCAGGTCAGCGTGTCGGATTGGTTGGCTTTTCCGGCTCTGGAAAATCTACTTTCGTCAATCTAATTTTGCGTCTATTCGACCCTCAATCAGGACAGATTCTCATTGATGGGGTAGATATTCAAGACATCACGCAAGATGCTTTACACGCTCAAATCAGCTTGATTCCGCAAGATCCGTCTCTGTTCCATCGAACATTGATAGAAAATATTCGTTATGGGCGAATAGATGCCAGCGATGAGGAAGTGATTAAAGCAGCGCGTCAAGCTTATGCTCATGATTTTATTACCCAGATCAAAGAGGGTTACGATTCTTTGGTGGGTGAACGTGGTGTCAAACTTTCTGGAGGACAAAGACAGCGGATTGCGATCGCGCGCGTGATTCTCAAAGATGCGCCAATTTTGATCCTCGATGAAGCCACATCCAGCCTCGATTCCATTACCGAAAAAGCGATCCAAGAAACTCTAGATTTAACGATGAATGGGAAAACTGCGATCGTAGTGGCGCATCGACTATCTACTATTGCCCATCTAGACCGCATATTAGTATTCGATCGAGGTCGCATAGTTGAAGATGGCTCCCACGCCACATTACTAGCACGCCGTGGTGCTTACTACAGATTATGGAAAATGCAAGCAGGTGGATTCTTACCTGTAGAAGCCAACGATCGAGATGTATCCGAACTCCACACAGGTTAACAATTTAAAATTCCAGAGATTTCCATCCCGTGACTATTAACCCGACTATCTATAAGTAACCACGCAAAATTAATTACAGTCATTGCGAGCAAAGTGTTCGCTACATTCGCTGCGGACATTATGTAATTAATTATGTTTAACTACTTAACTTGCTTCCTACAGGTTAATCAGCTTGGCTCTTCAACCAAATACAGAGCAAAATCGCCTTTTTGCTTGGAATCAACCTATAAAACTTCTAATTTTTGAAAACAACACTTTTTCTTGCCATCTCATTATTAAAAATAATGTTTGAGCTAGTAATATAAAAGAAAAATTTATCTTTCAGCTTTGCTTGAGTAATTAATTGTTCTGGCTTTTGATCGCTTTTTCAGTAAGCCCCAATTAGCGATCGACTGGCAAAATTTATGATTGAATTGCTGACTGAATGCCTGAAAAATTATGAAGCTGAATGGTTAAGTTTACTTAAAAATGGCATCAATTCCTCTTCCTGACTAGAACGATTGTAAAATTTAAGTTTTAATAAGCGATGTATTTCCTCACAACTTCCTCAAATTCTTGTTTTAACTTCAACATAGAGATGCTCAAATATTGCCTTTAGCCGTGTATAACGGTGTATACTCGGTAATTTCTGTTCGCTTATATATTGGGAATGGAAATTTCTCTAGCGTGGCTGGAGACATCTTTTAGTGTAAACAGATGCTTTCACTTTGATAAATGGCAGCTTCATTTTCTTATAAATAACGTAATTTTTGAGAAGTAAAAGATCGGCATCTGCCAAAAGTATTATAAGAATTTTGAACTGGGAATTGCTTAGGAGCTACAAACCATGAGTACCATTATTCCACGTCAAATAACATTTAATTTTGTTGATTTATGGGATAGTTTCAGTTTTACTAGTTTATCCCATTGGTTAAAGTAGTTTTTCTTAATCAATACTAGTAATTTGATTGATCGACAAAGCTAACCAGGGATGACTCCCTAGGCTTGTATAAACTTAGGGAGAGAAATCCCGGCTTAGTTGCACGTCAAAGTTAAGTATTTAATTAGTCTTGCAGGACTCATTAAATATGCAATTGTGAAACCTTGGATATGGTGATTCAATCACAATTGCAGCGGACTGTTTTGCCCACATTTCTAACAGTTGAATGCAACTGAAGAATGATTATGTCATACTATTCCAGTCAAGACAAGAGTTGTGATAGTGTTTCTACACAAGAAAACAAGTTTTTGACTCCTTTTCAACGAAAGCTTTTACTTAATAATTTGCAAACAGATTTACAGCCAGAATATCGCCGTCGCATTGAAATTATGTTGCTTGCAGATAGAGGTATATCTCAAAGCCATATCTGCGAAATAGTCAGTTGTTCTCAAGAAATGGCACGATACTGGACTGCTGTAGCAGAAGCAGGTCTAGCGCACAAATGGAATGAGCGATCGATTGGGAGACCAAAGACTGTTAATCATCAATATCTTGAAAGATTAAAAGAGTTAGTAAGTCGTAGTCCGCGTGATTATGGTTATGCATTTAGTAGCTGGACAGCGCAATGGTTGAGCAAACATTTGGCTGAAGAATTTAGGATTGAAATTAGCGATCGCCATATTAATCGGCTTCTAAAAAAAATGGGGCTGTCTACCAAGAAAAAATCCTCAAATCAACAATCAACTGACTGTTTAAAGAACGCTGGTATTAGAATTTGCGATCTGCAATCTAACAAGACCCAGCCTAATTTTCCTTGGTCATTCAATTTGCAACAGACCGATCGCTAATTCAGTCTTGGAGATGAGGAAATGACATCAGTATTTTCACAAGCGCAGCTTGGCGAACAGCTCGGCGTTGTCTTGGGTGAGAATCTAGAAGAGAGAGAACTGCAAAGCTGCTTGGCGGCGATGGAAATTGTGGAACCGCCGATCGCAAAACAGTTTTGGCAAGCAGTACAAGCAAAGCCAGGAATTTATTTAGTCTTAGCAGGTAAAGTCCGACTGCTGGATAGTGGGGAGAACTTAATTACTACCCTTTCCCCTGGCGCATCATTTGGTGAAATAACTTTATTTCCCGAAGCAAGTTTGCAACCTTATTCAGCCAGATCTTCTTTGAACTTAAAACTTGGTTATCTTCAACAACAAACATTACAAGCTTTGATGGGCAAATATCCCAGCATCCGCGATCGCCTCTTCGATCGTGCAGAACTTTGGGATTTACTGATGTTTTGTCGGCAGCATTCAATCGCTAAAGGCTCCATATCTGTTGAAGATATGTTCAAAGCTTTAGTTTATTTCTCGCGACAAAATCTAGAGATTGGTTCAGTACCAGCCAAACTAGTTGCAGAAACTCAGCTATTGATAGTGCGTCGGGGAGAATTACAGCATTCTGACGGTAGCAGATTAATACCTGGCAATATCTCTGCAATGAAACCGGGGAGTTGGCAAGCTATACAACCAACGCTCGCTTATAGTCTGAAAAATGCTGATTGGCAAAAAGCATTGCAACATTGGGGACAATTAGCGGAATTGATTAATTTACAAGCACCCCCAACCGCCATTGCAGAACAGCCTAGCAGCAACGTGATTTCTTTTCCCTCTCAGACTCAGGATCAAAAACAGCAAAAGCAGCGCCGCGCTTACTTTCCCAGCCCTAAAGTCAGATTACGGCATTGGTGGGGACACCTCAGCAAGCGTTATCCTTTTTACCAACAACAAAGTGCGTCTGACTGTGGAGCTGCTTGTTTAGTAATGATTAGTCGCTTTTGGGGTAAGCGATTAAGTCTCAATCGCCTGCGAGAGTTAGCTAACGTCACCCGCGACGGTTCATCACTACGAGGTTTAACAGCAGCAGCAGAAAGCATTGGTTTTACTAGCCGTCCGGTGAGAGCCAGTCTCGATAAATTAGCACAACAACCCTTACCTGCGATCGCTCACTGGGAAGGAAATCATTACATCGTCATCTACGAAATTACAAAAAAACACGTGATTGTAGGCGATCCCGCCATCGGTCAACGCCACCTTAGCATTGCTGCATTTAAAGCTGGGTGGACTGGTTATGCCTTATTGTTGCAGCCTACAACCTTACTTAGAGAAACCGAGGAAGCTAGTTCAGAATTCTGGCAGTTTTTTGATTTAGTTAAACCTCATTGGCAAGTGCTGCTAGAAGTCTTTATTGCTTCCGTGTTAATACAGCTGTTGGGATTGGTAACGCCGTTATTTACTCAACTTCTTTTAGACCGAGTTATTGTTCAAGGTAGTACCCTCACTTTAAATACAGTGGGTTTGGGGTTGCTGATTTTTGGGTTGTTTCGCATTATCATCAACGGTGCCAGACAATATTGGTTAGATCACACTGCTAATCGCGTCGGAGTAGCACTTTTAGTAGGGTTTATTCAACATACCTTCCGCTTACCCTTGGCATTTTTTGAATCGCGTTATGTGGGTGACATTGTTTCTCGCGTTCAAGAAAATCAGAAAATACAGAGATTTCTCACGGGAGAGGCATTATCAATCTGTTTGGATTTGCTAACAGTAGTCATCTATATAGGGTTAATGTTTTGGTATAACTGGCAGTTGGCGCTGCTGACTTTAGCAATTGTGCCACCATTTTTTTTACTGGCACTGATAGCAACTCCCTTATTTCGTCGCATTTCCCAAGAGATTTTTACTGCCTTAGCGAAAGAAAACAGTTATTTAATTCAAGCTTTAACAGGTATTCGCTCAATTCGTTCAATGGCAATTGAGCAGACAGTGCGCTGGCATTGGGAAGAATTGTTAAATCAATTAATTAAAAAAGCCTTTGCCGGACAAGTAGTTAGCAACCAACTACAAATTTGTAGCGCCACTATTGAAACATTCGCCACTACAGGTTTATTGTGGTTTGGTGCGTGGCAAGTAATTAATAGCCAACTGACTATCGGACAATTAGTTGCTTTTAATATGTTATTAGGCAACGTCATTCGTCCCTTTCAAAGACTTTCGGTGTTATGGAACCAATTGCAAGAAGTTATCATTTCTGCTGAACGGATTAATGATGTTTTAGGGGCAGAACCAGAAGAAGATTTAATTTTATCACCTCGTCAATCTTTACCTAGATTACGCGCTCATATTCGCTTTGAAAATGTGACTTTCCGCTATCATCAAGACAGCGAAATTAATGTCCTAGAAAATCTCAGTTTTGAAATTCAACCAGAACAAAATGTAGCTGTCGTGGGGCGTAGTGGTTCTGGCAAAACTACCCTGTCAAAATTGATTTTAGGTTTATACCCGCCAACGAATGGCAAAATCTTGATAGATGGTCAAGATGTGACTAATATATCCTTGCGATCGCTTCGTTCGCAAATCGGGATTGTAGATCAAGATACATTTTTATTTGGCGGTACAATTAGGGAAAATCTCAGTATTGCTCACCCAGAAGCTAGTCTAGAAGAGATTAGAGAGGCTGCACATTTGGCGGGAGCAGATGAATTTATTCAACAATTACCAATGGGGTATGAAACCCAAATTGGTGAAGGCGGCGGATTGTTATCTGGGGGACAACGCCAACGTTTAGCGATCGCGCGTGCGTTGTTAGGAAATCCCCATTTATTGTTATTAGATGAAGCCACCAGTCACCTTGATGCTGAATCTGAGCGAATTATTCAGAATAATCTCAACACAATTCTCAAAGGACGTACCAGTTTAATCATTGCACATCGCCTTTCGACAGTGCGAAATGCTGACTTAATTTTGGTTTTAGATCGTGGTGTATTGATCGAAAGCGGTACTCACGACGAATTAATTGCCAAAAAGGGGCATTACTTTTATCTCAACCAACAACAACTAGGTCAAAGAGAGTTAGGAGTTAGAAGTTAAGTTGCTCCGCTAAGAAGTTTGTAGTTAAAAGTCAAATATTCAAGAATTAAGGGTGATTTGCTGAGAGATTTATGAAATTTTAAGTTTGAATTATTTGTCCCTATCTTCCCTAAACAACTATGCCAAACCTATCTCATAATTCATCATCTATGCTTGCTCAAACAATGCAGGATGGCAGCGTTAGTAACGAAGCAGCAGATGAGGTAAATAATTGGTATTACGGTACTGAAGAGTTACTAGAGACTTTACCACAGCTTTGGACACGCTCAATATTGTATTTGATTTTAGGATTTCTTGCGATCGCTTTACCTTGGGCTATGCTCTCAAAAGTTGATGAGACAGGAAGCGCCAGAGGACGGCTAGAACCCAAAGGTGCAACCCAAAGATTAGACAGTTCAGTTAACGCTAGCGTCACCGCCGTCAAAGTTAAAGAAGGAGACAAAGTTAGAGCAGGACAGTTGCTAGTTCAGCTAGAGTCTGATGTTTTGCAAACTGAACTTCAGCAGATAAATACCAAACTCGAAGGGCTAAAAAATCGGTTGGCGCAATTAGAACTAGTAAAAAATCAATTGATGCTATCGATTAGCGTCCAAGAACAGCAAAACAAATCTCAAGAATTAGAAAAAGCTGCCCAAGTTAACCAGGCGCAGGAGAACCTGGAAACAAAACAGAATACTTATAACCTACAAAAGCTAGAAAAGCAGGCATTAGTAGAGGAGGCACAACAAGAAATTGCCACCACTCAAAATGACCAAAAATCAACTCATGAACTTGTGGCTATAGATGCTAGACAAGTTGAACGGTTTAACAAACTTGTGACTGATGGTGCAGTTTCTGCGACCCAAATCGATCAACTCAGAAAGGAAGCACAACAAAGCAAACGATTATATGAAAAAGCACAATCTGATGTTAAACAAGCAAAATTACACTTGACTGGAGAGATGAGCCGTTATCAGTCAACAATGAATCAGTTGACTTCAGAGATTAAGCAAGCAACATTGCATTTACAAGAGCAGAAAAGTAGCTATCAAAGCCTTTTGCAAACAGGTAAACTAGCTGTACTAAAAAATCAACAGCAACTTAAAGATTTGCAAATCCAAATCACAGCTTTGCAATCAGAAATCGCTCAAACCGTCAGTCAGATAGTATCACTAAAGCTTCAATTACAGCAACGCATTGTGCGATCGCCTATTAACGGCACAATTTTTGCTTTGCCCATCTCTAAGCCTGGAAGTGTCGTACAACCCGGCCAAATGATTGCTCAAATTGCACCTCAAAATACTTCCTTCGTACTCAAAGCCCAAATGTCTAGTCAACAAAGCGGCTTCTTGCAAGTGGGAATGCCAGTAAAAATTAAATTTGATGCTTATCCCTTCCAAGATTATGGAGTGCTACAAGGAAAATTAAATTGGATTTCACCAGACTCAAAAATTCAGCCAACAAACTCAGGAAACTTAGAAACCTATGAATTGGAAATTGCGTTAGCAAATCCCTATATACAAACTGCTAACAAACGCATACTGCTAACTCCTGGTCAGACCGCAACTGCCGAAGTAATTATCCGGCAGCGTCGGGTTATTGACTTTATTTTAGATCCATTTAAAAAGTTGCAAAGTAGCGGTTTAAAACTTTAACGACTGCATTAACTGTCAATAATTAATTTTTCCAATTCACTACTTAATGCCAGGAAATCAATATGCCTCATACTTTGACTGCTAATAGTACCAACCTTTTACCTATTTCTAGCGAAGAAATTATTCGACACCTGAAATTATCCTGCCAGATGCCCAGTATATTACAGGCGATCGCTACTGAGAAAATAATTAGCACAGCCGCTGCACAAGCAGGCATTAAAGTAGAATTTGACGAGATACAACAAGCAGCAGATGGTTTGCGTTTAGCTAACCACCTGCACAAAGCCACTGAAACCTGGGAATGGCTAAAAAAACATCATCTGACTCTAGATGAGTTTGAAGAATTAGCGCACAGCAATATACTTTCAGCAAAGTTGGCACATTATTTATTTGCCGATCGAGTAGAGTCTTTCTTTTATGCAAACCAAATCGATTATATTGCTGCCGCTACCTATGAGGTAATATTGGATGATGAAGATTTAGCTTTAGAACTATTTTTTACGCTGCAAGAAGGCGAAATTAGTTTTCCAGAAATTGCACGTCAATATATCCAAGATCCCGATCTGCGTCGCGCTGGAGGTTATCAAGGAACTCGATACAAAGCAAATTTTCGACCAGAAATTGCCGCAGCAGTATTTGCAGCGACTCCACCGCAAATTATCAAACCAATTACAGCTTCAAAAGGAGTTTATTTAATTTGGGTTGAAGAAATCATTCAACCACAATTAAACGAGCGACTACGTACTAAAATTTTGGGAGATTTATTTAGTAATTGGTTAAAACAAGAAATGGCTAAATTAGAAATAGCGATATCCAAATAAATTAGACAAGCTATTGATTAGAACCAATAAATAATTAAGGTTCTGCTCAATAGCTGTAAATACAACTCAATTAAGCTGTAGCTGTGGCATAAGCTGAGGAATATTTAGTACCATCACCCAAAGCGCCAGATATTGCGCCAGCTACAGCCCCGTTCACTCCAGCTGCAATTTGAACGCTGTAATCACCAGTATTTTTGTCAAAAAAGTAGTTTACATTATAACCAGCAGAATGATCGGAGGCAGCGTAGGTAGACCAGCTACCTACAGGTGAAGATACACTAATTCCACCTCGCACAAGATTGGTGGCAACTTCAATTTCACAAAATGTAAGGTCAAAAATTTTCAATCTGCTCATAATTCACCCTTGGGAATGCTGTATCGCTGAAAGCTTTTCCAGGGCTTTCAGCGATGAGTGTATATTGCTGACATTTAAGAATTAAATAAAGTTTTTGAACTTTATAAATCAATCATGCCAGCATATTTGAAAATTTTCCTAATACGCTGCTGAGTGAGAAGAGGCACCAGAAGAAGCACTGCTATAGGGGTACCAGTAAGAGTAAGAGGAATAAGCATTGGTGTAAGTGCTAGTATAGGTACTAGCAAAGTTGTTTCCCGATGCATATGCATCAGCATATGAATCTGCAAATGCATAACCACCTATAATTTTGTTGTCATCAGCAATAACTTCGATATATTCAACAGCAGAAAGTTCGGAAATTTTGATGGAAGCCATGTTTTTAATCCTTGTAAAATCAGTTGAAATATTTTAATTAGGATTAAACTGTTTGTTTAATCCTGCTTTTATTTTTGATTAAATACTTGAATATATCAATACTTTTTCTAGAAGAATAAAGACATAATTATAGGTATTCAGTCTCTGATTTTTAGATAAAACAAGGCATGAATATCGTATAACTGTGTTCTCTAATATATGTAAATCATGTCTGTTCAAATAACCGTCATTGCGACCAAAGGGAAGCAATCCCAAAAATCATGCGATTGCGTTGTTTCACTCGCAATGACATATTCAGGGTGATTTGCTGGACTTCATAACCTGTTTGAAATTTAGCGATCGCCAAATCATCTTAGTGTATAGCTTGAGGTTGATAATTTTTCTAGAAATTGCGAAGACATAACTACAGTAGTTATGTGTTTTCAATTTTAGAATTTAACTAAATATAGCTATTTGACTCTTACCGAAAAATCAGAATTTAGTAGGCTGAACTCGCCAATCAAATTAGCGATTATTCAGTCTACTGTAAAAGCCGATCGCACCACCGTATTATTGGCAAAACTACAGATTGAAAAGCTGATTATTTCTTGATAGTCGAGATATCAAGTAGTTCTTTCAACCTTTCAAGATATAGATATCGGCTTTACTCCTGTGCGTGCTGCATCATCAATAAATAATTCTAGAAAACGCTGTTAAAATGCCTTTATCTTCTTACATCAAGGAACACGAGTGAGTTCTTTTGAGAGTTAGACTTACTTACCCTCATACTCCTGTAATGCTCCCAGTTTGGCAATACCCGGCCAGATTGCGGCTACAGCAATCACCACTGCAATTGTGCCAATCCCACCACCAACTACGGAGACAACAGGGCCAAATAAAGCCGCTGTCAAGCCTGATTCAAAGCCTCCTAACTCGTTGGAGGCACTAATAAATACACTATTAATAGCTGCAACACGACCGCGTAAATTATCTGGCGTTCTAATCTGCACCAAGGTATGGCGAATCACCACGCTAATTGTATCTAGTGCGCCACTTAGCACCAGCATCAATAATGACAGCCAAAACCAACGCGATAACCCAAAGATAATTGTGACAACGCCAAAGCCAACTACTGACCACAGTAAGGCTGGCCCAGCTTTGCGTAAAGGTGGTAAATATGCCAGTACAACCGCCATAAATAAAGCACCAATGGAGGGTGCTGCTTGCAAGTAGCCTAACTCTAACGGCCCTACTTTTAAAATATCTCTGGCGAAAATAGGTAGTAGCGCGATCGCACCTCCTAACAACACTGCAAACATATCTAAGGTAATGGCTGCTAAAATCAGCTGATTTTCCCAGACAAACTTAGCGCCTGCGGAGAGTGCTTTGAGTGAGATTGGTTCTTTGGAATAAGTAGTTTTTGGTCTTGAAATCGCCGCCGTTAAGATAAAACACAGCAATCCCGCGATCGCAGCTAATACGTATACCCCTGTTGCACCTCCCAACAAGGCGATGCCAAATCCTCCCAAAGCCGGGCCGATAACTGAGGCTAGCTGAAAGCTACTACTATTCCAAGTGGCTGCATTGGTAAAAGCACTAACGGGTATTAATTGCCACATCAAGGCATCGCTGGCAGGTTTCAAGAACGCTCTCGCAATTCCTGTAAAAACTAAGCAGGCATAAAATAAAATTACTGCGCCTTTAGTCCAAGAAAGTACAGCCAAAGCTAGGGAACATAAGACTAATAAAAATACTGATAGCAACATCGTGAGTTTGCGATCGCGCCTATCAGCCACATCCCCAGCAATCAAGGTGAGGGCAATCATCGGTAAGACTTGAGCTAACCCAACACCACCTAATGCTAAAGCTGAATTTGTGCGATCGTAGAGTTCCCAGCCAATGGCCACAGTCTGCATTTGTGAGCCAGTGAACAAGAGTACACGCCCAGTAGTAAATAGTTGATAATCTCGAAACCTCAATGCTGCAAAAGGATCGTGTTTTGCAGACTTAGCGTTGGGGAGGTTTGCTTTCTGTTTGCTCGAAGACATTTTTTAGTAGCGCTAACCCTTCTTCAATATTGGAAACTTGCTCTGGTGTAAGGCCTGCCAAAAGGTCGGCAATATGTGCGCGAGTTTGGTCTTGGGATTGTTTTAAATGGTGCTTTCCCTCTTCAGTAAGATTCAGGATAACTCGCCGTCTTTCTTGCGGATCGTTGATGCGTTGCACCAAGTGGCGTTTTACTAGCCGTTCTGTGGTTGCTGATGCTGTCGCACAGGTGACACCTAAATGCTCTGCTAAATCAGATAGTGAAGTACCTGGACTGCGGTTGAGAAATGCTAGCGATCGCAACTGCGGTATAGATAAAGAAGTGGCACTGTAAGCTCGCATATCCGCCCGGATAAATCGCATCACTAACGGAATTGTATCCATTACTCTGGCAGCACATTCTTGGGAAGTTGCGCCTTGCAAAGGTTTACCGAGGGCCATATGCTATGCTCCTAACTACATTGCTACTCGTGGATAAAGTCTTCCACACATTAAGGTCAAGGCGATTAATATTAACAAGAGAATTGCACAGTCTAAACCAAAGCCATAAATACTCGTTCCATTTGCTAACATTGTGCCGCGTAGAGCATCCACTGCATAAGTTAAAGGATTAACGTGAGAGATAAACTTTAGCCAGTCGGGCATTAGGGAAATAGGATAGATGGCATTACTAGCAAAAAATAACGGCATCGTTAACAACTGTCCAATTCCCGTCATCCGTTCTCTGGTTTTTACCAAACAACCAATTATCAGAGAAAATGTGCAAAAACAACCTGCTCCCAGCATGACAATCAATAGCACTTGTAAAAAAGCTACAGGATGAAAATTAAGTTTCACCCCTAATAGTAGTGCTATTACGTAAATAACAAATACTTGTGATAAACAACGAACTCCACAAGCCAGCGATTTACCTAACACCATCGCCACTCTAGGCGTTGGACTGGCAAGGAATTTGTGGACAACTCCTAAATCTCGCTCCCAGATCAGCGTCATACCGCCTGTAAAAATTGCGACAAATAACACGCTCTGCGCCAATATACCCGCCGCCATGAAGTCTAGATAAGGTAAGTCGCCTGTGGGAATTGCTCGAATCCGGGTAAATACTTGCCCAAAAATCAACAGCCATAGTGATGGTTGCACGGCTCGGACTACTAAATCGGTAGGATCGTGCCGGAGTTTCCGCACTTCCATCTCGGCAATCACCAGGGTTTTTGTAAATATCTGAATAATTGTAGAAATCAAATTGGCGCGGCGAGTAGCTTTTGGCTTAACCCAACCGTTGAGCTGTACGTCTGGTTCTGGCTGTATCACGGTAGTTGACTCCTGATGTTAATTGATCCCCTGTGTAATGAATAAAGACATCGTCTAAGGTTGCATTCGGCTTACCCAAAGCAGCTTTTAAATCGCTAGGTGCGCCTGTAATCACAGCTTCGCCTTGCTGCATAATCGTCACGCGGTTACACAGGTTATCGGCTTCTTCTAAAAAGTGAGTAGTTAAAAATATGGTTGTGCCGTAATCTACACGCAGTTGTTGTACGAGTTGCCATACTTGAGTCCGGGCGATCGGATCTAGTCCTACAGTCGGTTCATCTAGAAACAAAATCTTGGGTTGGTGCATGATCGATTGAGCAATTTCTAACTTGCGAATCATGCCACCAGAATAGTTACGTACTAAGCGATGGGCTGCGTCTTGTAAACCCATGAAATCTAGTACTTCCCGAATACGCCTTTGCCTATGCTTCACAGGAATATCGTATAGCTTGGCAAAGATTAACAGGTTTTCGTAACCTGTCAGACTACCATCAGCAGACAACGCTTGCGGTACATAGCCAAATAGCCGCCTCACAGCAGCCGCCTGATGAGTCACATCATAGCCAGCTATGGTTGCGCTCCCTGCACTTAGGGGCAATAGGGTAGTCAACATCTTAATTGCTGTACTTTTACCCGCGCCATTGGGGCCGAGTAAGCCAAATACCTCACCTTGTTTTACCGTGATACTCAAATCATTGACAGCAACAGCTTTACCAAAGTAACGCGTCAGTCCTTGCGTTTCTAAAATCACCGCTTGAGGGCTACTAGCAGAAGATTCCGATAAACCAGTGTTTCCCGTAAGTCTAGTCACGAGTTTGATGCACTCTCAATATTTAGACAAGCTAAATATTAGCTTCGCATATTTTATGTAAAAGTCAAGAGTCAACTTCAGCACCATGTATGAAAATGGGTATAGGGTATTTGTCTTCGATCGCTGGTATCGCAATGTCTTGCTTTTTCACCTGCCTCGACCTGGAGATAGTTTAAAGAAAATACCGTTTAAGCGAATTTTAGCGGCAATAGATCGCGCTGTTGCGGCTCAAAATTTATTTAATCTAGCGATCGCACAGATAAAGCAAAACTGCAAGCAATTTGATGCTTACCCATTGCCTCAGCCTCAAGACTTTCGAGCAAATGGGTACACTTATTGATGCTGGGTTTGGGCGATCTACACATCCCTAGTGCATAGATATTATCAACAGTATTAAATGTAATCAATAATTAAGGTTAACCCTCTGTATTAAAGACCCTAATTTGATTTGCTAGCGTTCGTCTTCTGTGAGATAGCTATCTTGTTGCTAACTGAAATTAGAACTATGCGGAAGATTTTTTATATATCTAATGGTAGTGTTACTGTTGTGTCAGCTAACCTATTATTAGGATTGATAAAGATAAGTCATAAACAAATAAATGCGGCACTTATCATAATTTCTCTGGTCATTAACTTGACATTGCTAACAGATGAAAGTTAAAATTGCTAAAAATTAAATCAGTCTGCCTAATCCATTGTTTTTTCCATAGACATTTATTTATGGAAGTAAACAAGGAACGGAGGAACCAAGTTTGGGGCGTATCTCTGAGACAGTTCAAAGCTAAAGTGTGAAGCATAAACTTCAAACACAAAGCCAGAATTATCTAGAGAAGAACATCTCTCAGTTCTAGCCCGTCAGCTAACTTCGTCGGCATTGAGAGGAGATTGAACGAGCAGCATAATTAAAATCAATGCTTTGTCTCGTCAGTATCCTTGGCTGGTAACTTTGCGCTTCGTTGTACCTGCCCTCGATCCTGAGGCAAGGAAAATATAACCTATGTTTCTGGCATCTGAGGCAGACTAGTTGCCTTGAGGTAAAAGTTTACTATGTTCACAAATAAAGACCGTCGTATCGCCTTAATATCTGTTGATGGCGACCCTGCTGCTGAAATTGGTCAAGAAGAAGCTGGTGGACAAAACGTATATGTGCGTCAAGTAGGTCTTGCCCTAGCAAAGCTTGGCTGGCAAGTAGATATGTTCGCACGTCGTAGCGATCCTGAACAAGCAGGAATCGTGCAACATAGCAGCAACTGTCGGACTATTAGGTTAAAAACTGGGCCAGCCCAGTTTATTGGGCGAGACGATTTGTTTGAGTATTTACCTGAATTTATTGACCAGTTTCAACAATTTCAGCAGCGCCAAGGATACAACTACTCTCTAATTCATACCAACTATTGGTTGTCTTCGTGGGTAGGTATGGAATTGAAAAAGCAGCAACCATTGATCCAGGTGCATACATACCATTCTTTAGGAGCAGTAAAATATAGAAGTATTAGAAATGTGCCTCTGATTGCTACTCAAAGATTAGCTGTAGAACAAGCTTGTTTAGAAACAGTAGATTGCGTAGTTGCTACCAGTCCTCAAGAGAAGAAACATATGCAGCTACTTGTTTCTAGAAACGGACGGATTGAAATCATTCCTTGTGGAACGGATATCGATCAATTTGGAGGAATTCAACGGTCTGTTGCACGTCAACATTTAGGAATTGCTCCTGATGTCAAGATGGTTCTTTATGTTGGTCGTTTCGATCGGCGTAAAGGAATTGAAACTTTAGTCAGAGCAATTGCAGAATCAAGTTTAAGGGGTAAAGCTAACCTGCAATTAGTAATTGGTGGTGGTAGCCGTCCTGGTCAAAGTGATGGCATCGAACGCGATCGCATTGCGAACATCGTAGCTCAACTGGGGCTAAAAGATTGCACAACCTTTCCTGGTCGCCTAGATGAAACTATTCTGCCTTACTATTATGCTGCTGCTGATGTTTGCGTAGTACCCAGCCATTATGAACCCTTCGGTTTAGTAGCAATTGAGGCAATGGCGAGTAGAACTCCAGTAGTAGCCAGTAATGTTGGTGGATTAAAGTTCACAGTCATACCAGAAGTTACAGGGCTATTAGCGCCACCCGAACATGAATCTAGTTTTGCCTCTGCGATAGACCGGATTCTGACAAACCCGGCTTGGCGAGACAGATTAGGTGAAGCTGGTCGAAAAAGGGTTGAAGTTGCCTTTAGCTGGAATAGTGTCGCCTCTGGATTAAATCGGTTGTACACTCATTTGCTGACTCAAACATCAGCTAAATCTTCAATAAAATCTCAAATTGCAGCATAACTTTGATTGCTTAAGACTAAATTGTTGCATTCACAAATAGTCAAGTATTCAACACTTAACCAGATAATTCAGGAATTACAGCCATGTTACAGATTGGAGATAATGCCTTGCATCAAACAACAGGGCAAATTGGTCAAGTTTGTGGTTACGGACATCAACTCATAAATGGTGCTTATCTTACTACTTTGAAAGTAATGCTGAAAAAATCTCAGGAAGATGGTAGTTACAGCAGATTTATTGAAGATTTGTACTCCAGTTGGATAAAAGTAAAAAATTCATAAGTTTTTGATAGGTGGTGTTTCATTTCATCTATAACAAAAACTTGAATGGTAAGACGTCTTGAAGTCAGTAGGAGTAGAAATGCCCGTTCAAAACCGGAGTTTTTTAACTGATGTAAGTTTTTTTCCTGAAAGTGATTTCAAGTTAATTGGAGAGTACGCAGGTCAAAAGCTTTTACTCATTGGGAAAACCAATGGTTATGGCGATCCAATAGTAGCAACAAGCTTAAGTAGTGAGCCAAATCATGAAGAATTATATGCCTACGATCTCTATGAATTGATGAAGTGTAGTCAAGAGCAAATCAAAATTACTCAGGAGATAGGAGATACACTCAATTAAATTTTCGGTGTTGCTGAATCAGAGTATACAATTTCAAATGCATACGGCTAATTCATACATTCATTCAGCAACGCCAAATTTTTTACTCTTTAATTGAGTAATTAATGTCTATCGCAATCCGATTTGATTTTTGAACCTACTTGCACTAATTCTTCAAAATTTGTGCTTGATGTAGGTTGATTGACAGTTATAAAGCTTTTTTTTCTCCTATTTTTAGTGGAACTTAAACAAATTTCAGTCCTACTAGGTAATACCAATTAAAAAAAAGAATGCGACAGATTGTAGGGTCACGGCACTGCCGTGCCCTCTAGAATATTATTGATGTGTCACAAATGTTATTTGATTTGGTATAACAGCTGGATGGAAAGTTCAGTTGCAGGCTTTAGGATTACTAACATCCACTACCAGCTGGCTATGCAAAGTGATGCGATCGCCTTTCTTGCTACCTGCGGTACTATAGGAATCAGTAATTGGAGGTAAAGCTATCTGTTTCGATTGAGGATAAAAATGACAGGGGCTGACTCATATTAGCAGCAAAGCCCAGAATTCCCGGATCTCGATGTGAGTAAAGTAACTGGCCTTTGCTATCAAACAGAAAAGTTCCACCACGCTGAGTTAAGTAGGCAGAATTAGGTACATAAGTCTGCCAATTACTCAGAACTTCCACCATATTCCGTAGCCGGAGAGTAGCTAATTCAAAGGGACGTTGAAACCCACTACCGCCAGCTAATTTGAAAAACGAGCCTTTAAAAGTAGGTAGAGGAGTACCTTGAATAATTTCATCATCTTCAATTAGTTGAGGTGTTTGACGATCTCCTTTGTATCCCCGAAAAACTTCTCTTAGCGTTCCCGGACTTCCAAACCCTGCACACATTAACAATAGATTTAGCCAAGCTTTCACAGAAACAGAAATTCCAGGTACAGAAAGATTCAGCCCTGAATAAAGTTGGAGTTGCTGATGTAGTTCTGCATTCGGTTCAATAAATAAATTTTGGGGTGGAAATCCTGTATATTGACAGAATCTTGTTCCAGAAGTGCGATCGCCAATTCCCACTGCACGAATAGCGAGTTTTTCAGGAGGGAATTTTTTAGCTTCGCGCTGTAACCACCACGCATATTCCAAACTATCAAAATCCCCAAGTTGTGGCCAGACTAAAACAAGAATGTGTGAGGCTGTCTCGCAATTTTCTAGCAGAGGTCGGGTCATACCATCACTAACACGCTGAAGTTCGCTCTGACTTAGGATAGTGTAGGGATTCATTACAATAGATTAACTACTATTTAGCTATGTAAATTTTAGTCCAGTTTGGGAGAATTAACGCCGATTTTCAAATTGGTATTAGTTAGCTCTCGCTCTCAATGCTGCTGTTCTGATGTTTATACAGCTTATGCCTGAGAGCTTTTTTACTCAAATTGGAACTTTTCAAACATCTTCTTAAGTTGATGAATTGTAGCTTTAAATACGTTAAGTCGATAAATTTAGCGTATTTTTTATAGCAGATCTATGTATATTAATTTACTTATTTTTAATCTTTTGTTAAACTTGCGTTAATATCAATTAAACCTATTGACTTACAGTAGTTAAATTTTTACTGATAAATTTTTATATCTCAAAGAAGGAATCTAATAATGGGAGATATGCTTCTTACCCCCGACGATTGGCCGCACATAGCATTCAGATTAGTTCTAGCCCTTGTGGTTGGTTGCATGATTGGATTCAATCGTCAGCAGGGGGGTAGACCAGCAGGAATGAGAACATTCATGTTGGTAAGTATGGGAGCAGCATTATTTGTGATGATTCCTTTGCAGGCTGAGGGTGATAGTCCTTATGCAGCTACCAACGCCTTGAGCCGGACAATTCAGGGTGTAGCTACTGGGGTGGGATTTCTCGGAGCCGGATTGATTTTACAAGAGTCTCCCAGAAAGTCTGAGAGGCCAAAAGTGCGGGGATTAACGACAGCCGCCTGTGTATGGACTGCGGCTGGGTTAGGAGCAGCAATCGGCTGTGGTTTGTGGCAAATGGGTTTAATTGGGGGATTACTGACTTTAATTATTCTCAGTGGGGTAAAACGGCTGAATCATTTATTTGAGCTTCTAATGGGACAAGGCAAAGAAGGAAGTAGTGAGGATTTCATCGATACCTCGGATGATGATTGAGAGATAATTTTTGCCTTAGGCAGAGGAAGACATTTACTGCTGTCAAACTGTCCGTAGTTCAGAGCGTAGCAGTTTTAATTACTTGACTGCTTGGGATTTTGGTTAAAGTACTTGCCTTTCTGATGGGGTTGTGAAATGATGCTGTTATAAAATACGGTAAATCGATAGATTTACAGCAGTATTAGTATAATAGCAATCCACCTTCAACGAGATTGTAGGCTAAATTCTCAAATGACAAGCACAGGAATTCGCACAACTCAAGTTAAAGTCCCAAACGGCGATTTGCAAATTGATGCTTACCTAGCTGAACCTGCAAAAGAGGGAAAATTCCCCGCCGCGATCGTGATTCAGGAAATCTTTGGAGTAAATATTCATATTCGGGAAGTTGCAGAGAAGTTGGCTCAAGAAGGATATGTAGCGATCGCTCCCGCACTTTATCAACGCACTGCTCCTGGTTTCGAGGCTCAATATACCCCAGAAGATATCCAACGTGGTAGAGGCTATAAAGAACAAACCACAGCAGAAGAAATCTTGAGTGATATTCAAGCTGCAATTACTTACTTGAGAACTCTGCCAAATGTCCAAAAAGATGCAATTGGATCTATTGGTTTCTGCTTTGGTGGTCATGTTGTGTACTTAGCAGCTACTCTGCCAGATATTAAAGTTACAGCTTCCTTCTACGGTGGCGGAATTACCAACTCTATACCTGGTGGTGGTGAACCTACTATCACTCATACTTCAGAGATTAAAGGCCCCATTTACGCCTTCTTTGGTACTGAAGATCGAGGAATCCCTCTAGAACACACAGAACAAATTGAAGCCGAACTCAAGAAACATCAAATTCCTCATAAAATCTTCCGCTATGAAGGTGCAGAGCATGGCTTTTTCTGCAACCATCGCGCCAGCTACAATCCCGAAGCCGCCGCCGACGCTTGGCAAAAGGTTTTAGAACTATTCCAAAAAACCCTGCAACTGCAAACAGTCTAAATCTCAAACACTCTCTGCGCTGTAGCAATTGGCGTGGGAAACCCGCATTCCGCAAGTGTCCTCCTCTAATTAATAGAGATTGGGTGCTGGGTACTGATTCTCTGGTTCAGTACCCAGCATTTGTTCATCGCAACTCAAACCCCAAATTATTCAAAACTTCCCGCAACTTATCGCGTCCTGATAAAGATTCAATAAACGCTATCCGTTTAGCTGAGTGTTCTGACCAATCCCCAGGAACATTCATCTGTTGGGAATTATAGAATGCTTTCATGATTTGGTTGTAATCTGCGATCGCTTCATCTTGTTTCTCTAATTGATAAGTCTCTTGATGCAATACCGCTACTTGGGGTAAACGCGGTTTAATTTCCACATTTACAGATGAATCTGCATAGCCAACACATAACCCAAATACAGCAACAACATGAGGCGGTAAGTTTAAAACCTCAGCCACTGCTTCTGGACGATTGCGCAACGCGCCAATATAAACTGTTCCCAAACCTAGAGATTCCGCGGCGACAACCGCATTTTGTGCGGCTAATGCTGCATCTATAGCCGCTACCAAAAACATTTCCAGATAATTTAAGCCTTCATGAGGTAATCCTTGACTTTCGGCGATGTATGCCAATCTTGCCAAATCTGCTAACCACACCAAAAATAAAGGACATTGGCGAATATGTGCTTGATTATTCGCTAACTGCGATAACTTCTCCTTACGTTGGGGATCTTGGACAGCAACTACACTCCACGTCTGGAGATTTGAGGAAGTTGATGCAGATTGTGCCGCTGCTATCAATGTTTCTAAGGTGTTTGCTGGGAGGGGATCGTTCAGGTAAGCACGAATCGAACGGTGAGACAGCAAATTAGATATTGTCTCATTCCAAGGAATATCTGCATTAAATGCATCTACACCATAACGACGATGGAATAACTCAGTTGGATTGGTCATAATTACGAATTATTAGCTTTTGAGTGACGAAGCTGCATATTGCTCAGGTGGCAGAATAGCTTCTTTAACATTAATTTGTTTGTGAATCAATTTTAGTTCGGAGAATTTATGAGCAACTTCTTACTGGAGAGTCATTAATTCTTCAGCGATCGGTGTGATGCTAATTATTTTATAAATCGTAAGAAGTTACTTGAGTTGTGATTTACTATTAATCTACTATAAGTCGGTCGATTTAAAGCAATTTATATTTTACAAAATAGTAGCATCCAATAAAAGCTTGAGCAAATATGTATTGATGGATACAAAAACATTAAGATTAAGTTTATATTTTGCAGATTTTTAGATTGAAGAAAGAGAAGTTACTAAAAATAGCTGTATTGATATACAACTATTTGCTGACCTGTAAGTTCTTGTTAGTAATTACAACCCTGTTTGATAATTTTTAACTTTTATTAAGACAGCCCTTGATTTTAGGAGAAAAGTGTGCAAAGCTTTTTTATGTAACAAACTACGGTAAATTGACCAACAAACAGTAGTAAATTATTAAATGCGATCGCCTTCGGTGGGTGAAGCCGATCGTATATAGTCAGTTATCATTGCAAATCAAGGCCTTGCTTGCTGGTTGCAATGTGTTAGGTGGGGATGGATACCTACTTTATGGCAGTAAAAGCGAGTGCGAGAATGTCGGAGATAGAATTTTCTAAGCTTAGGCGATCGCACTTGCTTTTTTACTCATCAACAAAACCCTGATTTGGATGTTAATTTGCTCCTCGATAATTTTACCCGCTATCACCAAGGTTAAAGCTCTGCGTCAAGTTCTAGATCGAACAGTAGGTTATGAATTCAGATGAGTAATTAGCCCGCAAACGATACAAATAAAATTCTATGGCTTATACAACTACTCTCAAACCTCTAGAAGCAGATCAATGGTTTGTTGATAGTCCGGAACTATCTAAGTTTGTGGCTACTGCTAAAGAAATTATTGCTAGTACAACAGGCGATCGCGCACAAACTCTCAATATTTTAGAACCTTATTTTGCTGCATTTTTAAAAAAACGGCAATGGCTACCACAGCATTTTGCTCAACCCAATTATAGTAGTAGTTTCGGTGGTGGTATTGGACAATGGTTGCTGTATCGCTCTCAAGAGCGTTCTTTAACTATTTTTAGTTTAGTAATTCCTCCTAATTCCATCACTCCTATTCACGACCATTTATCTTGGGGATTGGTTGGATTATATCAAGGCAAACAAGAAGAAACAGTCTACCGTCGCTTAGATAACGGCGAATTAGAAGGATTTGCTCAGTTAGAAATTCTTGGTAATTATCAAGTAAAAACTGGTGATATTTATCGTTTATTACCTCCTCACGGAGATATTCATTCAGTGAAAGCTACTACAGTATTTACTCCATCTATCTCAATTCATGTGATGGGGAATGACACTGGTAGCATTTTGAGAAATCAGTATTATCCAGAACAAAAAAGTGTTCGGTCTTTTCGCTCTGGATATTCCAATGCACCTTATGGAGATTGACAAAAAATAGACCCCAACATTAGCCTTTGAAGGAGTCGAAGCTTATGTTTAATGGAAAAGTTGAAAACGAGATACTAGATGGTGAGCCTGGATTTTTTGGACACAAATCTCAACTACCAGTTCACCTTCAATTATTACTCGATAGCCAACAGCAAATACGAGATATTTGGGAGTTACCAAAAGAAAATAGTCCGAAAAAGAAGCTAATAAAACTAGTTTTTCATAATTCAAAATCTTCTTAATCATTCATTCCCAGCAACAAAATTCAGGCGATCGCTGCCAAAGGTATCAGCTTTGCACAAAACCCCGCAAGGGGACTGAAACATTTTAGCTTTGCACGGGCTTTTGGGATTAAAAAACTTATATTAGCTAACATTTTCCTGTTGCAACTGACCAACAACTCGTTCTAGTTCCTCTGTCATCCAATCAGAGCCTGTCTGACGATACACTTGCACTAATGATTGATAAAACCATAAAGTACCCTCTCTACCAGTTTTAAAATGAGTCCAAATGCTGTCACCATATTGTCGCCAGTCTGCTAGTAGCGATCTGGCATTATGTAGTTTATCTGCCAAAGATACTCTGCGGACTGAGACAGAAGAATGACGCAGGTTTTCTAAATATCGATTCTTACGTTCTTGCCAAGGTGGTTTAGGTAGAGTATCCGACTCTGTGCAACCATCGATAATTGCGACAACTGCATCACCAAAAGATTGGCGGATTTCTTCACGAATAGCTTTGCCGCCTTGGTCTTCTATGCTATCGTGCAACAAAGCTGCGATCGCTTCTTCTTCAGTCCCGCCAGCTTCTAATACCAATGCGGCTACACTCAACAAGTGAGCAATATAAGGAATATCGCTAATCTTACGTGTTTGATTGGCATGAAGACGAGTTGCGTAGACTAATGCTTGTTCAAATTTGCCTGTCAACTTTAATGTATTCATATGGGCATTGCTTCTAGTAATGCCAGACTAACTCAATTTGATATTTTACCTGTTGGGATTTTAGAGCGATCGCTATTTGTGTTGTTAGAGAAAGAGCGATCGCTCAAAATCATAGTTATAGTTCCACAGCAAAATTGCGGAATGCTTGTTTAAATTTGGGGATTAAAAGCAGCGGACTCATGCTTCTGCTTCGTGCAAAGACTCGCGCAATGCTGCAATAACATCCTCGGCTGACTGCTGTTGAAATTTGCCTGCACGGAAATCAGCTAAGGTTTGCTGGGCATCTGCGGCTATTTGTGTACGGCGACTTTCATGGTGGCGGTTTTGCAGAATTTTAATCAGCATTTCCTGCTGTTCATAGGGTAATTGCAAAGCAGTTTCTAGCACTTGGTCGAGGGTACTCATGAAATTAGGCTATCAACTCTGAAAGTTGATTAAATTTTAACGTTCCCAACTTTTGAAACAACAGCTGCCTCTGCGTTTGTCGAAGACATTACCTAAGGCATCGCTTAACCTTTTCGTTTCTCTTCCAACTTCTTAACTTGTTCCTGAATCGCTGCTTCCATGATGGCAATGTTTTCAGGTGTGTCTGGAATTGGGTATACATCAGTATCGTCAGAATTCGCTTCCAGGCGATCGGCAAGTTTGTAAAATGCCTCGTCGTCATTTCTATGTAATAGCAGGTAAGCTCGCAGTTCAGCAATACTCATAGTGTCAAAGTCTGGTTTCATCTAAACCTCCACTTGCCATCACGATAAATTAACTTGCAAATCTTCACCCGCGAAGATGTACACAATACCTGTACGCTTATCACAACTTACAAGCTCTATCGGACGATAGAAGTTCGTCAGATATTGACAAACTTTTATGCAAGATTTTCCTTGTTCACCTGTTGGTAAAATTACCTCCTCACAACATCACAATTCAATTTTAGGGAAATTAAGGTTATGGGGCGATCGCACTCCAAAATAGGCTTAATCTTACTCTAACAACCAAGCAAACAAATCCTTGACTGTAAGCTGTAGTTCACTCACAAACGATGGCATAGGTAAGAGTGCATCTAGTCGATCAAACACTTCAGTTTCTTGCTTAGGGCGATAAACAAAAACCGTTTGCTCATCTGGATCGATTAACCAACCCATTTGAGTTCCATGCTTGAGACAATGGAGAATATTTTTGGTTACTTTTGTCTGGCTTTGATCGGGAGACAAGATTTCAATTGTCCAATCGGGAGCAAGGGGAAATATATTTGCAACTTCCCCATTCTCATCACGGGGAATCCTGCTCCAAACAAAAACTGCGATGTCAGGTACAATTGAACGTCCGCCAAATGTACAACGCAACTCAGGAAATGCACGAGCCAGACGCTTAGGCTTGACTACAAAATTGATCGCAGGTACAAGTTCTCCTTGCAGCGTACTGTGTTTTCCTTGTGGCATCGGTTTTTGGATAATTCGACCATCAATGTACTCACTGGCGGGTTTGGTTTCTGGTAGTTGCAAAAACTCCTCAAGTGTCAGAGTTTTGGATGCTGCTTGTAGCATTTGGGCATTGCCTCTAGAACCACCGGGCTAACTCTATCTCTATTTATTTTACGTAGAAAGGTTGATATGAGCGTTACTGGCATCAAATTGTTTTACTCAAAAATCTTAAACTGAACTTCCTACATGCCAATCTTCTAGAAAGGTTAGCCTTAACTACAGCAAAGTAATAGCATTTTAGATTATGGTATTTGTGGCTTTTGCAACCGTGGATAAAGATTTGTCTATAGCGATAACAATGTTTTGATAGTAACATTAATAAACATTGTAAATCTTAGGACAATTAGCAATGAAACAGCACTCTGATTATTTAACTTCACTAATTTTTTCAACAAACACTCCTAAAAGTCTGTCTGTTGCTATTATAGTAGGCATTTTCTCTCTCATGCTTCCTTGTTCATCATGGGCAGAAACCCCTAAACAACTGATACTAGAAACTAATGATTTAGCTATGAGAGTGTACACGCAAGATAACAATGATCAGCTTTACATAAATATTTGGGATAAAAAATCTCAATCTTTCTTAGCAAATATTAATCAAATTCCTGTCACTGTTAAAACGGATAAAATCATATCAACTGAAATTATTAACTGGAACATAATAATTAGCTCACTATTTGGAACAGCGACTATTGTTGCCGCAATAACTTGGCTGGTTAAAAGTATTTTTACTCATCTTCTATCTAAAGACTTAGATAAATTCAAAGCTGATAAAAATGCTGAGGTCGAAATTTTAAAAAATGTCTTAGCTAAAGAGAGTAATACCCAGATAGAAATTTTAAAAAACAATCTAAATGTTCAGAATAACAATGCACTTGAAACTCTTAAAAAAGAGTATGTAAAGGAGATAGAAGAGTATCGACAAAATATTGCTAAACAATTATCTACTGAAGAGCGAATTAAAAATGAAATTATCCGATGGTCAAATCCTATTTTAGGATCTGTTCAAGATTTAGAACAAAGATTAAAAAATATTTTGGAAGATCAAGGATTTCTTACTTTAAGTAAAAATACTCAGTCTAATTCTACTTATCAGTTAGATCCTAATTGGTCTATAACTTATGATTATTTTATGCCTAGTACACTGTACCTGTTTGCACAGTATTTTTGTTGGGTTCGTTTATTGTTGGAAGAACTCAACTTTGAGATGTTTAAATCTCAAAAGGAAAAAAATGAATTGTTTAACTTAATTTTTGAATTTGCGCAATCTCTATCAAAATTCCCTTCTGGTTATTCTGGTACTGGTGAAGATAGGCAAGTTTTTTCTCTTCAACAGCGTGGTATCGGTGAGTTACTTATCATTAGTAACGAGAAGGGAATAGGATGTATGCAATATTCACATTTTGTTGAAAAATATGAGCAAGAACCATTTTCATTGATGCTTTTACCATTAAGAGCGCTTCTAGAAGATGTCCAACCAAATGAACGTCGTTGGCAAAGATTAAAAGCAGCAAAACAAGCAATCACAAAATTGAAACAATATTGTGAGCAGTTACTTGAAGTTCATCAAATTCCATCAAATTAGACTTTAGCCTCTCATTTCTTGATTACCTCGTTGTCTGAGAAATGAATTTGCAACTTGTAGTGAAATACTGGCGAGTGGTGGAATTTCTTGTTGAATTGTATAAGATAATTCTTCCCAAAGAGCTGGGCTTAAAGCTCCAGCAAAAATTGTTACAAGACCTACGGAATCGAAGTCAATAATTTCTACAGGTGACTGCATTTGTTGCCAAAGATAGCGGTTTCTCATAGCCATCTCAATAGATTCTTGATATCTAAATCCTAGATCGAGCAATGGGCTAATTTCTTGGCGAACCCGCCCATAAAAAATGTTCTCTGGACTGCTATGTAAAGACCAGACCAGGTGAGCAATTTTCATATAACGAGCCAGTGGGACACTGTGAGGTCCCATAGGTAGAGCACCATGAACATTGAGAGACTCTAGCGCACTTTCGATTAGGTAACGAAACTCATTAGCTATTTCTCTATGACTAAGAAATGCTAAGAGAAGATAGACTTGCTGGTTGGGATAGTGTAAAGAGTTCAATTCATACTCTCCCAAATGTTCTCGAACTGGGTGTTCATTGCTGACAATTGCCTCTAGCATGGATACTGCTGGTCCATCTAAAAGTGCAGCCATCGTGTCCCTAAAATTACTAATGAGAGAGAACAGGAAATAGCCGTAGGGTAAGCCAGCACCATGCTTGTAATGTGAAGCAGCACGTTCAATAATGTCCACAGATCGATTTTCGTCAAGTAGCCAAGCAGATTGCGCAGCTTGAGTTAAGGCTGTTGCGGCAGCTACTTCAGCCATCCAAGGTTCTGTAAATAATTCTAATTCTTCAAGTACTTCATCAGCATAGGACTCCAGAAATCTCGTCCGTGACTCGATAAGTTCAATGTTTTGAAGTCTCAGTATTTCGATGGCGCGCTCTTGCATGACTAAAAAAGCTCCCGCATATTTAAAATAGCCGCTGGTCTGATAAAGCTACGATTTTGATGTGTCCAGACTCTTGGGCATTGACCTTTGCCGTTAGGCTCATACTTCTCGCATTTCAGGATTTGATTTGAGGGAATGTGAATTTTTGCTGTAATCTCGCCTTCAAGTTGATAGTGTGAGTAACTAGTATAAGTATTCAATTCTCGAATTTCCTCTGCAATCTGCGAAATTTCTACTGCTGGCTTGAGTCCGACAATTACCCAACAGTAGAAGAGATAACCTGGGCTTGTGCCCCAGCGCGTTGCAAATCTGCGTGCTACTTTGGAAGCAGGGTGAATTTGGTTAGTTTGAATTGCTGCGTCTCGCTCAACGCAACCTGCTGTCAGGGAGATGAATGGTGTCCGATCCTTGACAATATCATATTGATTAACGTGCAATCCTAGATTAGCTTTGGTTAGTTTGTCCCGCACTTCTGGTGGCGAAATTTGGATCTGGTTTCGCCACCAGTTACACAATATTCCGCGTCCATCATCTATTATGCTTTTGGCAGTGTTATCATCAATGCCACTTAAGTCACCATTGATACCCTTAATTGCCCATTGTATCAACATATGTAAACTATTTATTTTAAAGATTCTGAGCCGTTCTCATAATTGTAATGCTCCCAATTACTTAAACCATAGCGGCTTCAGGAATCGCCCCCTGCATTCGCCCTAAAGCATCAATTAAACTTTGCAATTGTTGATCTGCTTTAAGAACAGCTAAACCTCGCACCGTCACCTTACCAGGAGAGTAGACAAATCGCGTTTTCAGATGATCTGGTAAGTTCGCCGCCAGTAAATTCCAAGCTGGTTCTTCCATTGGGGTTTCTAAAATGATGTGCTGTTTGTTTTCTGGTTTAATGCGGCTAAATCCTAATTTCTTTGCTAGTTGTTTGAGTTCCATAACGCGCAATAATTGATTAGCGCTTACGGGAATTCCACCATAGCGATCGCTCCATTCTCCTGCAATCTGTGTCAATTCTTCTTTGGATTTCGCCGCCGCTACTGCACGGTAAGCGCTCATCTTTTGATCTAAGTCGGGGATGTAATCGGCGGGAATAAAGGCTGTGAGGTTGAGGTCGATTTGGGTATCGTCAACTTTGGGAATTTCCTGGCCGCGGATTTCGCGAATCGATTCTTCCAACATTTCCATATACAAATCAAAGCCGATCGCATCCATTTGACCGGATTGTTCTGCACCTAGTAAGTTACCTACACCGCGAATTTCCATATCGCGCATTGCTAGCTGATATCCCGAACCTAGTTGGGTAAATTCCTGAATTGCCCGCAATCTCTGCCTTGCAGCATCAGATAATGCTCGTTGCTGGGGATAAAATAACCAGGCATGAGCTTGAATTCCCGCACGTCCGACACGACCGCGTAATTGGTACAGCTGTGATAAACCAAAGCGGTGAGCATCTTCAATTAAGATGGTGTTAACTCTGGGAATATCTAAACCAGATTCAATAATTGTCGTACAAACTAAAATTTCTGCTTCACCATTGTTGAAGGTGAGCATGGTTGATTCTAACTGCCCTTCATCCATTTGACCGTGAGCCACAGCAAATCTCGCTGAGGGGATGATTTCTCGCAATTTGGCTGTTGTCTCTTCAATTCCCTCGACCCGCGGCACTACGTAAAATACCTGACCGCCTCTGTCTAGTTCTTGACGGATGGCTGTACGGATAGTTTCGTAATTCATCTGGGCGAGATGAGTTTTAATCGGTCGCCGGGATGGGGGTGGTGTGGTAATTAAACTCATTTCCCGAATACCGGACAAAGACATATACAAAGTACGGGGAATGGGAGTAGCGGAGAGTGTCAGCACATCCACTTGAGTTTTTAGGCTTTTAATTTTCTCTTTTTGGTTAACGCCAAAGCGTTGTTCTTCATCGACTACCAACAGCCCTAAATCGCGGAAGCTGACACCTTTGCCTAAAAGTTGGTGTGTACCAACGACTACATCTAACTCTCCCGTTGATAACCGCTTTTGAATTTCTCGCCGTTCTTCAGCAGTGCGGAAGCGGTTGAGTAAGCCAACATTCACCGGGTAGGGGGCAAAGCGTTCTTTGAGGGTATGGTAATGTTGCTGGGTGAGAATGGTAGTAGGTGCAAGTAAGGCGACTTGTTTACCTGCGGTGACAGCTTTAAAAATGGCGCGAATTGCTACTTCTGTTTTCCCGAAACCGACATCGCCACAAACTAAGCGATCCATTGGGCGATCGCTTTCCATATCTCTTTTGACATCTTGTACAGCTTTTAACTGATCGGTTGTCGGTTGGTAAGGGAAAGAATCTTCCATTTCCTCTTGCCAAGGCATATCCGCTGGGTAGTTAAAGCCTTGTTGTTGCGATCGCGCTGCATACAATTTCAGCAAGTCCACTGCCAATTTCTTGATGGCTTTGCGGACTTTGTTCTTGGTATTCTCCCAAGCTTTACCCGTCATTTTGTGCAGTTCGGGTGCTTTATCGGCGGTAGTGCGGAAGCGCGATAAAGAACCTACTTGATCGGCTGCAACTCTCAGCAAGCCGTCAGCATACTGCACCACGATATAATCACGGGTTTCGTCATTAATTGTCAGACTTTCTAGCTTGACAAATTTACCAATCCCGTGACTGCGGTGAACTACATAATCCCCCTGACGCAGTTTGTTCGGATCGACTTGCTTAGACGCAGCTTGGCGACGCTTGCGGATATAGCTAGGTGTAGCTAGGGAATGCTGTCCATAAAATTCCCTGTCAGTGACTACTACTAAGCGGAATGTCGGCAAAATAAAACCTTCGAGTTCCGCCAAGCCAGAATATTTCAGGGCTACAGGTATATGGTTGATTTGTAGCTTTTCAATTGCTTGGTAGTCGCGGGGATTAGGGATAAACTGCGCCGGACAATCGTGTTCTTGCAGAAGGGATACAGAACGGGAAGGTTGAGCCGAAATTAGCCAAGTCGAAAAATTGCGATCGCGTTCTTGGCGCAATGTATCGGCAAGTTTAGCAAACTGGTGTGGTGTAACCGGAACAGGTCTACTAGCTAGATTAATTCCAGTGTTTTCTTCTGCCAGTTCCGATAAATATACTTGTTTAAAATTCGCCGCTGCTGCTAAACAGTCTTCAAAAGACCGATGGATTTTCGGTAATTGTACAGAACCTAGGTCGATTTCCCCAGTTCCCAGCGACCATTGTTCCTCAGCATTTTCTACCCAGCGATCGCTATGAGCATGACACTGTTCTGGCTCATCAATGGCAACTAGAGTATTTTCGCTTAAATAGTCTAAAAGTGATGCAGGTTGCTCAAAAGCTAACCCCAAAAAGCGACGGCTACCTTCAAATTCTTCTGTATCAAGTTCTGAGCCAGAATTCATCTTCGCACTCAGCCCTTGGTACTCCGCACTGTTTTGCAGTGCTTCTAAAATAATTGGCGCAAAACTAGTAGGCGTAAGAATGATTTGGTCAATTTTGTCAAGAGCAGAACGTTGAGTTGCGGGATCGAATTCTCGGATTTGCTCGATTTCATCACCAAACCATTCCAACCTTACAGGTAACTCAGAAGCTACAGGAAAGATATCAACAATATCACCACGCCGACTCCATTGCCCTTCCGTTTCCACTAAAGGTACTCGCTCATAGCCTAAAGTAGCGAGTTTAGTACTAAAGGTATTTAAGTCAAATTCCATACCCTTTTTTAAAGTCAGAGAAAAAGGGATGAAAGCATTTGGTGGTGGTAAGTGAGGTTGTAACGCCCCCGTAGTAGCCACAATCGCGATTTTTGAATGACTCCCGTTGACCTTTGACTCTTGAATCTTGACCAAATCAGCCAACACCTGCATTTGTCCCCAGGTCATTTCCGTTTCGGGGTCAAATGGCTCGTAAGGTGACGCTTCAGAAGTGGGATAAAAATACACATTCTTCCATCCCATCGCTTCTAATTGTGCATAAGCGCGTCCAGCTTCCTCTAAAGTGGCACATACTACAAATAAATTCTTTTCAGAATTTTGTGCTAATGCGGAAGCGACTAAACCCTTAGGAAAGCGGGGAACACCATTTAGCCGCAAATCCTGTTGACGATTGAGTTTGGAAACTAGCTCTGTGGTTAGAGGCGATCGCGCCAAAGCACGCACAATAGAAGAAAAAGCCATAGATTTTAGTATAAATGCAAGTCGTTGTGAGGCAGCTTATGTCAACTATTTTAAAGATAGTTAACAGCCCCCTGATTCTCTTGTCCGAAGAATTTCCGGAATGGGGATGAGGTAGAGGTGCAGGGAGAGTAAGAAAAAATGACCAATGACCAATGACAAATACCCCATGTCCCTATATAGAATGAAGAACGATCTCTAGGAGTTTATGTACAATTAAAGCGTTTATGGATGCACCTTTAATACTAGATACTAAGAATTAAGCTAAGTTCGCTCTTGACAGCGGCAATACTAAAACATGTCCTCCATGACTTTTGAAATTTTTATCATTCTGGTGCTAATTATTGCCAATGGTGTGTTTGCTATGTCCGAGATGGCGATTGTCTCGGCGCGGAAAGTAAGATTACAACAGATGGCTAATCAAGGAGACGTTAAAGCACGGGCAGCATTGAAACTTGCCGAGTCTCCCAATCAATTTTTCTCTACTATTCAGATTGGCATTACCCTGATTGGGATTTTAACTGGTGCTTTTGGTGGAGCGACTATTGCTGAAAAATTCGCAGTGTACGTCAGGTTAATCCCATTTTTAGCACCTTACAGTCAACCGCTTTCCTTTGGGTTAGTGGTTTTGATTATCACTTATTTTTCGCTGGTTGTGGGTGAATTAGTACCAAAGCGGTTAGCATTAAACAATCCAGAAGCCATTGCGGCATTTGTTGCGATCCCGATGCGAGCTTTAGCTGCGATCGCTTCTCCAGCAGTTTATCTTTTAAGTGCTTCTACAGAATTAGTATTGCGGGTATTGGGGATTAGAGCCTCTACCGAGCCGCAAGTCACAGAAGAAGAAATTAAAATTTTAATTGAGCAAGGCACTGAGGCGGGAACCTTTGAGGAAGCCGAACAGGATATGGTAGAGCGAGTATTTCGCCTAGGCGATCGCCCTGTCAGCGCTTTTATGACACCGCGCCCCGATATTGTCTGGCTGGACTTGGACGATACCCCAGAAGAAAATCGCCAGAAAATGGTTGAAAGTGCCTATTCCCGGTATCCAGTTTGTCAAGAAGGACTAGATAATGTGCTGGGTGTGATCCCGGTGACAGACTTATTAGCTAGAAGTTTTAAATGTGAACCCTTAGATTTAACCGTGGGCTTGCGACAACCTGTATTTGTCCCAGAAAGTACCCGTGGCTTAAAAGTTTTAGAGTTATTTAAGCAAACCGTTACCCACATGGCGTTGGTGGTTGATGAATACGGTGTAATTCAAGGATTAGTAACTCTCAACGATATTATGAGTGAAATTGTTGGTGATGTTCCGGCTGGCCCCGGACAAGACGAACCGCAAGCCGTGCAACGAGAAGATGGTTCTTGGCTGCTAGATGGAATGTTACCTGTAGACGAATTTTTAGAAATCTTTGGTATGGAAGAGTGGGAATCTGAAGAGCGAGGTAGCTATCAAACCTTAGGCGGGTTTGTCATCACTCATTTAGGCCGCATCCCCGCCGCAGCCGATCACTTTGAATGGCAGGGTATGCGTTTTGAGGTGATGGATATGGATGGCAACCGGGTTGATAAAGTACTAGTAGTACCGAAAGGCAATAAATCTACAGATACCGAGGAGTCTTAGGTATTGGACATTGGGCATGGGGCATGGGGCATTGGTTATTTCTCCCTTGTCTCCCCACACTCCCCACCCTCCCCACACTCCCTTGTCTCCCCACCCTCTCTTCCATCTAACTCTGAGATAACCGTTTAACCTCCTCACCCCCCAACAGCTGATGTGCTTGTGTCAGAATTTGGGGGATTTTATTTGCATGAGGACTGTGCGCAAGACAGGGGCGCAAGTCTAGTTCGTTGATACGGTCGGCTTTGTTGCCAGGAAACCAATGATCGGCATTACCTAGGAGGTTGTAGCGCATTTTGGCGTAGTCTATCATGTCGTAGGCGATCGCTAAATTCCACAGCCACAAAATCACCCGCATATTCACTTCGCCTGGTGTTTGTTCAAAGCTAGGTAAATTAACTTGCCAGGTTTTCACCCAGTCTTCTCCCAAAGTAGCGATCGCTTCTGCTTCTAACCGTGCCAAAATTGGCGGTAAAATCTCGTCTGCGCGATCTAGCAAGTCTAAAGTTTTGATGTGTTCGTCAAAATCTTGCGGTTTAGCTGCTCCCAAACTTAAGGTATGCACCTGGGGATGACTGAGGCAAAATAAATCGTTAAACACCATTGGACTCAATGGCGCACACAAATCGACTAATTTTTGTGGTGGTTCGTACAGCATCCCGCCTTTATTCGATGGGCTAATGATAAATACTCCCATATCGTGGCGTGTGGCGGCTTCAATCGCAGCCCAATTCCATTGATTAATGTAGTACCAATGCAAGTTAACATAATCAAATTGGTTGGTATTAATTGCTTGCACAATTAGATCGGTAGCTCCGTGGGTGGAGAAACCGATAAATCTGACTTTACCCTCAGCTTGTAACTGCTGTGCTACTTCTAAACAGCCACCAGGACGGATACTGTAATCTAAAGACTCAGTATGGTTGATACCATGCAACCCCAGTAAATCAACATAATCTAGCTGGAGATATTTGAGCGATCGCTCAAATGTCTGGCGAAATTCTTTAGCATCTGCTACCGGGCCAACTTTAGTCTGAACAATCAACTTTTCACGGGGAAATTTGGGTAAGATTTGGCCCAATTGCATTTCCGATGTTCCGTAACCACGAGCCGTCTCAATATGATTAATACCTAATTCAATTGCTCGTCGAATAGTTGCTTCAAGATTTTTCTGGTTATCTTTGGGAATCTCCCCCAGAGAAACATCCTGCCATTTGAACTGGTATCTCATACCGCCGCAGGAAAACACCGGCATTTGTAATTCTGTACGTCCAAATCTTCTGTATAGCATTAATAGATTTTAGATTAGTTGCCAAGTTCAAATCTCAATTTTTTAATGTACCGCATTCCACTCAGAAAGGCAGAACACAGTAGAGACACAATCAGATTGTGGACTTACGAATAATTTATGTATAGCAAACAATAATTTGCGTCAACCTTCAAAGAAGTAAAAAAGGGTTGCAAGCCAACAGGAGCAAGGTTTTGGGGTGCAAAAATTGACTCTTGTTTTTAAACACCTACCGGTTGACGCTAGACTCAGGCAAAAAACATGATGGTAGCGATCGCCCTGGCTATACTATATATGGATATTATTCCGAAAAGATAGAATTAGCATAAATTGCCAGTTGCGATCGGTTTTTCAGATTCAACCGATTAAATAGGTGGGTGACGTGGGTTTTAACTGTACCTTCAGAAATATAAAGTTTCTCAGCAATTTCCCGATTAGTTGCACCCATACCAATTAAGCGCAAAACATCTTGTTCTCGATTAGTCAGACTACTCAAATTCTGCTGTGGTGTTTTCTCTTTGTTAGCTGATGTTGGAGTTGGTACGTTCGCAAGTATCTTTTCTAATAGTCCGGGCCCCATGTGGGTATAACCTTTATATACAAACCGAATCGCCTGTGCCAATTCCTCAGATGGCATATCTTTTAGTAGATAACCCTTAGCTCCTGCTTTCATTGCTTCGGCAATATTTTGGTCGTCATCAAACGTCGTTAAGACTAATACCTTAATATTGGGAAACTGTTCACAGATAATGCGTGTAGCAGCTTTGCCATCCATTACAGGCATCTGAATATCCATTAAAATCAGATCGGGTTGCAAAACAGTAGCTTGCTCAATAGCTGTAGCACCATTATCAGCAGTACCGACTACTTGCAAGTCTGACTCCAAATTGAGCATTACTTTAATTCCGTCTCGGATGAGAGCCTGGTCTTCTACGAGTAATACGCGAATCATCATTGACACCTCAGAAACACTAAAGAGTTAGATAAAAGAGCGTTTTAAAGGCAGTTGTCACCCTTTGCGGTTTTTAATGCACCTTAAAGTATTATCTTCAACGGCAACATCAATAATTTCTGAAGTGGCACTCATTTGCTTCTATGCCTCTACTGTGGATGATTTCAGCGTCTAAGCAGCAGGCGCACTGTCAGAGTCTGGATGACGAAAGTCTTAGAGAGATATACCTAGAGTATCAACGAAAGTCTGAGATCGGTTAGCTAGATTGCAGAGGTAAGAGTCAAGACGTTTTTCAGATGTTTATTCCTGGGAGTCATCCTACTATGAATACAGTTGAAACAAACAAAACAGCGGCGACCAACAATCAATCAGGTAAAAAACCTCTGCTGTTATTCAACTAGTAAATCACACAAAAAATCATACATAAAAGAGGTAAAAATCATGTCTGCTGAAATCAACAAAGCTATTGAACTTTCTGAAGATGAATTGGATGTAGTCGCTGGTGGTAACGGTTTAGTGATTGATGGCGTGAATACAATTTTCCAAACCAACGCCAACAGTTTTGACCAAGACCAAAAGGTACTTCAGCAAGTGAGTTCTGCTGGTCCTGGTGGTGCTAATAGTGCTTCAAATGTTGCCACTCTTCACACCAGTTCTTTTTCTTTTCAACAAACATTCATCGGCTAAATTAATTAAT
Organism: Calothrix sp. NIES-2098; assembly: GCF_963875125.1. Lineage (NCBI taxonomy): Bacteria > Bacillati > Cyanobacteriota > Cyanophyceae > Nostocales > Calotrichaceae > Calothrix > Calothrix sp. NIES-2098. Next base: position 2,783,708 of record NZ_CAWNKJ010000001.1, on the reverse strand, counting down.
TGCAGAGGCGACCAAAAATCAATCAGGTAAAAAACCTCTGCTGTTATTCAACTAGTAAAACACAAAGAAAATCATACAAAAAGAGGTAAAAATCATGTCTGCTGAAATCAACAAAGCTATTGAACTTTCTGAAGATGAATTAGATGTAGTCGCTGGGGGTTTAGTTGTGGATGGTGTAAATTCAATTTTCCAAACCAACTTAAACACTTTCGACCAAAATCAAAAGGTACTTCAACAAGCGAGTTCTGCGGGTCCTGGTGGTGCTAATAGTGCTTCTAATATTGCCCTTTCCAACAAACATTCATCGGCTAAATAAATTAATTGCAGAGGCGACCAAAAATCAATCAGGTAAAAAACCTCTGCTGTTATTCAACTAGTAAAACACAAAGAAAATCATACAAAAAGAGGTAAAAATCATGTCTGCTGAAATCAACAAAGCTATTGAACTTTCTGAAGATGAATTAGATGTAGTCGCTGGGGGTTTAGTTGTGGATGGTGTAAATTCAATTTTCCAAACCAACTTAAACACTTTCGACCAAAATCAAAAGGTACTTCAACAAGTGAGTTCTGCGGGTCCTGGTGGTGCTAATAGTGCTTCCAATATTGCCTTTCCAACAAACATTCATCGGCTAAATAAATTAATTGCAGAGGCGACCAAAAATCAATCAGGTAAAAAACCTCTGCTGTTATTCAACTAGTAAATCACAAAGAAAAATCATACATAAAAGAGGTAAAAATCATGTCTGCTGAAATCAAAAAAGCTATTGAACTGTCCGAAGATGAATTAGATGTAGTCGCTGGGGGTTTAGTTGTGGATGGTGTAAATTCAATTTTCCAAACCAACTTAAACACTTTCGACCAAAACCAAAAGGTGCTTCAGCAAGTGAGTTCCGCTGGTCCTGGTGGTGCTAACAGCGCTTCCAATATTGCCACTCTCGATACCAAATCTCTTTCTTTCCAACAAACATTCATTGGCTAAATAAATTAATTGCAGAGGTGAGCATCAATTCAATTACATGAGCGACCAACCTCTGCTGTTATTCAACTAGTAAACCACACAAAAAATCATACATAAAGAGGTAAAAATCATGTCTCCTGAAATCAACAAAGCTATTGAACTTTCCGAAGATGAATTGGATGTAGTCGCTGGGGGTTTAGTTGTGGATGGTGTAAATTCAATTTTCCAAACCAACGCCAACAGTTTCGACCAAGACCAAAAGGTGCTTCAGCAAGTGAGTTCTGCGGGTCCTGGTGGTGCTAATAGTGCTTCCAATGTTGCCACTCTCCACACCAGTTCTTTTTCTTTCCAACAAACATTCATCGGCTAAATTAATTGCAGAGGTCATTCTTAAAAATTTAAGTAATGGATCATAATTAATTACACAAAGTCATTGCGGAAGTTGGATTCGCAATGACTTTAATATTTTTGTGCATCTAGTTATATGATGTCCGGTAAATTACCCTTAATATGTCATTGCGAGTGCAACGAAGTGGAACGAAGCAATCACAAAGATTCTGCGATTGCTTCACTTCGTACCCTACTCTACGAGAACGCCTGACGGCGAACGGGAACGCCAAGGGCGATTTCTCCGGTCTGGTCTGCTGGTGTACTTATGATTTCACTGCACAAAGCAGATGAGCTAATTCAGTCAAAATCTAAGTTAATCATAATATTGCTAATTGACTATAGCACCAGCCTAGAGGATTGCTATGTGATGCCAGTAATTCCTGGTCAAGCAGAAATGGGATCTACAATTGGCGATCGCCACTTGAAGCCAATCATCAAAATGCAATGAGTTGGCGTTATTCAAGTGTTTGCTAGCTGCATCTGTAATACGGGAATGCTTGTGCAGACTAACCTTGGAGTCTGGTATTTGGTCGATAATCAGCGAGCCGACTGTCAGAGTCTGGATGACGAAAGTCTTAGAGAGATATACCTAGAGTATCAACGAAAGTCTGAGAGCAGTTAGCTAGATTGCAGAGGTAAGAGTCAAGACGTTTTTCAGATGTTTATTCCTGGGAGTCATCCTACTATGAATACAGTTGAAACAAACAAAACAGCGGCGACCAACAATCAATCAGGTAAAAAACCTCTGCTGTTATTCAACTAGTAAATCACACAAAAAATCATACATAAAAGAGGTAAAAATCATGTCTGCTGAAATCAACAAAGCTATTGAACTTTCCGAAGATGAATTGGATGTAGTCGCTGGTGGTTTAGTTGTGGATGGCGTGAATAAAATTTTCCAAACCAACGCCAACAGTTTCGACCAAGACCAAAAGGTACTTCAGCAAGTGAGTTCTGCTGGTCCTGGTGGTGCTAATAGTGCTTCCAATGCTGCAACTCTCCACACCAGTTCTTTTTCTTTCCAACAAACATTCATCGGCTAAATAAATTAATTGCAGAGGCGACCAAAAATCAATCAGGTAAAAAACCTCTGCTGTTATTCAACTAGCAAATCACACAAAAAATCATACATAAAAGAGGTAAAAATCATGTCTGACGAAATCAACAAAGCTATTGAACTTTCCGAAGATGAATTAGATGTAGTCGCTGGGGGTTTAGTTGTGGATGGTGTAAATTCAATTTTCCAAACCAACTTAAACACTTTCGACCAAAACCAAAAGGTGCTTCAGCAAGTGAGTTCTGCGGGTCCTGGTGGTGCGAATAGCGCTTCTAATATTGCCGACTCTCGACACCAAATCTCTTTCTTTCCAACAAACATTCATCGGCTAAATAAATTAATTGCAGAGGCGACCAAAAATCAATCAGGTAAAAAACCTCTGCTGTTATTCAACTAGCAAATCACACAAAAAATCATACATAAAAGAGGTAAAAATCATGTCTGACGAAATCAACAAAGCTATTGAACTTTCCGAAGATGAATTAGATGTAGTCGCTGGGGGTTTAGTTGTGGATGGTGTAAATTCAATTTTCCAAACCAACTTAAACACTTTCGACCAAAACCAAAAGGTGCTTCAGCAAGTGAGTTCTGCGGGTCCTGGTGGTGCGAATAGCGCTTCTAATATTGCCACTCTCGACACCAAATCTCTTTCTTTCCAACAAACATTCATCGGCTAAATAAATTAATTGCAGAGGTGAGCATCAATTCAATTACACTAAGTGACTAACCTCTGCTGTTATTCAACTAGTAAACCACACATAAAAGAGGTAAAAATCATGTCTGCTGAAATCAACAAAGCTATTGAACTTTCCGAAGATGAATTGGATGTAGTCGCTGGTGGTTTAGTTGTGGATGGTGTAAATTCAATTTTCCAAACCAACTTAAACACTTTTGACCAAAACCAAAAGGTGCTTCAGCAAGTGAGTTCTGCGGGTCCCGGTGGTGCTAATAGTGCTTCCAATATTGCGACTCTCGACACCAAATCTCTTTCTTTCCAACAAACATTCATCGGCTAAATAAATTAATTGCAGAGGTGAGCATTAATTCAATTACACTAAGTGACTAACCTCTGCTGTTATTCAACTAGTAAATCACACAAAAAATCATACATAAAGAGGTAAAAATCATGTCTGCTGAAATCAACAAAGCTATTGAACTTTCCGAAGATGAATTGGATGTAGTCGCTGGTGGTAACGGTTTAGTGATTGATGGCGTGAATACAATTTTCCAAACCAACGCCAACAGTTTCGACCAAGACCAAAAGGTGCTTCAGCAAGTGAGTTCTGCGGGTCCTGGTGGTGCTAATAGTGCTTCCAATGTTGCCACTCTTCACACCAGTTCTTTTTCTTTCCAACAAACATTCATCGGCTAAATTAATTGCAGAGGTTATTCTTGCAACTAAATTTGATGGATTTATAGATACCTACTGTTATCTCATAGATAATCTTACATATACTGGAGAAAATGATGTCAGAAGAAACGAAGAAAATTAATCAGCCTCTAGAGTTAGCTGAGAATGAATTAGATGCGATCGCAGGTGGTCAAGATTTTAGTACGCTACTTCTTCAAGAACTAGAGAAACCTTTTAATCTACCTAACACGTCGGACGGGCCGCAAAACTTGTTAGTTCAACGGACAGGTCTCAAAGTAACATTTGATGATTCTCCTGGAAGTGACAATTCTGTGAAATATACACTGAAATAAACGGCTAAATAATGCCAGGTCGCTTCAAGTTTTTGGCAGGGGCCATTCTTAAAAATTTAAGTAATGGATCGTAATTAATTACACAAAGTCATTGTGGAAGTTTGATTCGCAATGACTTTATTTGTGTGCGTCTAGTACAGCACGTATTCTAAACCAATGAAACGCTCACCTTACACTGTATTTATTTTTACTTTTGACTTCCGTGCAGCGGTACTAAGTTAATCATAATATTGCTAATTGATATCATGTCCGTTCAAACGGCCGTCATTGCGACCGGAGGGTAGACGCGGAGCGGCTTCTCGCAGAGTAGCAATCTCAAAAACCCTGCGATTGCGTCGTTCCACTGCGTTTCACTCGCAATGACGTATCATAAGTAATTTGCCGGACATCATATGACTAGAGCACCAGCCTAGAGGATTGCTATGTGATGCAAGTAATTCCTGGTCAAGCAGAAATGGGATCTACAATTTGCGATCGCCACTTGAAGTCAATCATCAAAATGCACTGAGTTGGTGTGATTCAACTGTTTGCTAGCTGCATCTGTAATACGGGAATGCTTGTGCAGACTAACCTTGGAGTCTGGTATTTGGTCGATAATCAGCGAGCCGACTGTCAGCGTCTGAATGACGAAAGTATTAGAGAGATATACCTAGAGTATCAACGAAAGTCTGAGATCGGTTAGCTAGATTGCAGAGGTAAGAGTCAAGACGTTTTTCAGATGTTTATTCCTGGGAGTCATCCTACTATGAATACAGTTGAAGCAAACAAAACAGAGGCGACCAACAATCAATCAGGTAAAAAACCTCTGCTGTTATTCAACTAGTAAATCACACAAAGAAAATCATACATAAAAGAGGTAAAAATCATGTCTGCTGAAATCAACAAAGCTATTGAACTTTCCGAAGATGAATTGGATGTAGTTGCTGGTGGTTTAGTTGTGGATGGTGTAAATTCAATTTTCCAAACCAACTTAAACACGTTCGACCAAAACCAAAAGGTGCTACAGCAAGCGAGTTCTGCTGGTCCTGGTGGTGCTAATAGCGCTTCTAATATTGCGACTCTCGACACCAAATCTCTTTCTTTCCAACAAACATTCATCGGCTAAATTAATTGCAGAGGTGAGCATCAATTCAATTACATGAGCGACCAACCTCTGCTGTTATTCAACTAGTAAATCACAAAGAAAATCATACATAAAGAGGTAAAAATCATGTCTGCTGAAATCAACAAAGCTATTGAACTTTCCGAAGATGAATTGGATGTAGTCGCTGGGGGTTTAGTTGTGGATGGTGTAAATTCAATTTTCCAAACCAACTTAAACACTTTCGACCAAAACCAAAAGGTGCTTCAGCAAGTGAGTTCCGCTGGTCCTGGTGGTGCTAATAGTGCTTCCAATATTGCCACTCTCGACACCAAATCTCTTTCTTTCCAACAAACATTCATCGGCTAAATAAATTAATTGCAGAGGTGAGCATCAATTCAATTACATGAGCGACCAACCTCTGCTGTTATTCAACTAGTAAACCACAAAGAAAATCATACATAAAAGAGGTAAAAATCATGTCTAACGAAATCAATAAATCTATTGAACTTTCCGAAGATGAATTGGATGTAATTGCTGGGGGTTTAAGCGTAATAGCTCAAGACAATTTGAACCAATTTACTCAAAAACAAAATCTTTTTCAGCAAGTAAGCCATGCTGGACCTGATGGTGCCTTTAGTGCTTCAAATATTGCAATTCTGAATATCAGCAGTCTTTCCAATCAAAAAACAGTTACTGCCTAGATAATATTAGCTGGCTAACCTGAGTGCAGAGGTCATAAACAAAAACAACTTAATCATTAATAACCTCTGCTTTAATTAAGTAAAATCTCACAAATATAGGAGTTAATTATGTTAATCGAAAATCAAGAGTCTATGGAATTGTCTGACCAAGAACTAAATGTAGTTGTGGGTGGTGTAGGCGGATCGATTGATGTCCCTCAGTTACCTACAATTGATTTTTCTCAGTACTTCAAAGATATACCATATCTACCTTCTTGGGATGTACCTCTTCCTAGTTCTCTTCCTCCAATTGATGAGCAAGTAGTAGCATTGTAATACCTCAATGACTAATGAAATAGCAGAGTTTAAGCTACTAGATAAATTTATCCGCAGATTAAACCTCTGCTTTTACTACACAAAATCACTATATAAATAGGAAAAATATGTTAGCTAAAAATCAAGTCTATACTGAATTATCTGAGCAAGAACTAGATGTAGTTGCAGGTGGTGTAGATTTACTGCCTAGTGTTAGTCAGTTTCCGGGAGATGATATTTTGAGCGATTTTACAAAAATGAAACATCCTATACTTCAGGTTGGTACTAACCAATGGATGGAAAATGAAAAGAATAATAAGTTTACAATACCTCAATAACTAACTGCTTTTATTAAAAAAATCAAGATATATAGTAAGGAGTGAGTTATGTCAAATGAAAATCAAGGCGCTATCGAATTAGCCGATGAAGAACTAGATATGGTTGCAGGTGGTTTTATTTTCTCATTTTCTGTGGCATCTTTCGAGCAAAGCGATCGCCTATTTATTCAAAATACTCAATCTGGTCGTAACGGCAATTCTACGAATTCTTTAATCGCTACGCGAGATATCAGAAGTTTTGCTATTCAAGCCTTAATTGTGGATGCTACACCCGAACAATTGGGTCAGATTCTCTAAAAGCAGAGAGATTTATTCATCTAACTAATGTTTTGAAAATTTCAGTTTCATTTTCAAATAAAAAAACTAGGAGTCCATCATGTCAGAAGAATTTATTAGTTTTAAAAAATTTGTTGAGTTACGTGAGGAAGAGTTAAATGCTATTGCTGGTGGTAAAGATGTTTCGATTTCTAGCTCTTATTCTCAAGAAGATGTGAAGTTTGTCTCTCAAACGCCTACCGATTCAGTTATCAAGTCTGTTAATAAGATTACGACTGCGTTACATTTAATTACGTTAAGTATATAACTTAACACTTGAGCAAATCACAGCAATTCAACTATTATCGGATTTTTGGGGACTGGAAAATCTGTTCCTTGAATACCTGCCTTCAGCAAAAGATTCAGCCAGTATTAAGATGGATCAAGGTGAACAGAGCATACCAACTCAGCTTGCAATTTCTGATTTTGGATACTTGCAACCACCACTAAAACCCTCCCGCCCTTACCACCCTCAGGGAGTTAAATGTATGAGAGAAGTTCTGCTAAAGGAACTGAGTAATAGCGATATCGACTGGATGCTGACGACAGGTACAAAAGAAGAAATTGCCCCAGGCAAAGTTCTCATTCGCCAAGGCGAACCTGTAAATGCACTATATATTTTATTGGATGGAGAATTATTAGTTTCTCTTTCTCAGCCAGATAATAATCCTTTGGGTCGTGCGTTTGCTGCCCTAGAAGGTGGAGAAATGACAGGGCGTGAGATTGCGAGATTATCGAGTGGCGATATGGTAGGAGAAATTCCTTTTCTCGATACCTATCTACCCTCTACCACTGTGAAGGCGGTTACTAAGTCAGTTGTCTTAGAAATTCCGCAACAGCAGTTGGCGACAAAATTAAAAGAAGATATCAGTTTCGCCGCGCATCTTTATCGCGCTAGTGCGATTCTTTTATCCGACAGGCTAGAACAAATCGTCAGTCAGCTAGGTCATAGCACGCTTGTTCTCAGCCAGCCGCAACTTAGAGAAATTTTATTTATCTTTGCAGAATTACGCGATAGTGATATTGATTGGTTAGTTGTCGCCGGGACAGTGAGCAAAGTTCCTGCGGGAACTGTACTCATTCAGGCGGGTAGACCGGTCGAGGCGCTACATATTTTATTAGAAGGGAAATTAACACTTTCAGCTTCCGAAGACGATCGCAATCCTTTAGCTAGGGCTTTTTCTAGTTTAGAAGGTGGCGAATCTCCCGAACGAGAGTTTGCGAGATTATCGCGCGGCGACATTGTGGGCGAAACGCCTTTTATAGAAGCACCGCCGCCTTCATTTTCTGTGAAAGCTTTAGAAGATTCTTGGGTATTATCGATTCCGCAATGGCGACTTGCGGCAAAACTTTTACACGATTTACCGTTTGCGGCACGTTTTTACCGAGTACTTGCAGTCTTGCTAGCAGATAAACAACGCGCGATCGTTAGTAGCCTGGGTTATGGCAGACTCAGTTACAGCAAGGATAAATCTTTGGATGACAGCCAGGAATATGAAAACGAACTGAGTTCTGATTTTTTAGCCCAAGTGGCGTTGGCTGGAGCCAGATTTGATTGGATGCTGAAAAGAATTCGGCGGAGTTAAAATCCAACACTTAAAAGGATGAGGCTAGACAAACAAAGTAAGGGCACGGCATCCATAATCTTTCGGTACATCACATAATTCCTATCGGTGCCGTGCCCCTACCACATATCGCTGAACCGTATTGGATTTTAGCCCAGGTCGCTGGGCTTTATTCGTTTAGCCGAGGACATTACCCACCTCACCCTACTTAAATGACTCGCCGCAATGTAGACGATTTCATTAAAGTTTTGTTTCATTTCTGGGAAATTAATATTCCGGTTTGTATTTAAAACAAGTATTTGACTTCGCAGCACTGCATGGAGTTCCCTTACATCCCATGCAGATTTTGGATAAATTAGGAAGGTATTAAATGGTGACTCAAAGAAACAACTTATTTCGGAAACAAGCGCTAGAACGTTCCTCTTCTCCAGAACGTTTAGACCAAATCATGCAAGTAGTAAGTCCAATGAGTTGGCTACCTTTGGCGGCTTTAGGGACTTTAGTTGCAGCTGGGCTGGCCTGGAGTGTTTTGGGTCGGATTCCCATTACTGTAGAAGGCAGGGGCGTGCTTGTTTATCCTAGCAAAGTTGTACCTTTGCAGTTTCCGGCAGTGGAAGGGAAGTTAAAGAATGTCAATGTGCGTGTTGGCGATTTTGTGAAGCAAGGACAAGTTATTGCCACCATCGACCAAGACGACTTACACAAGCAACTGCTTCAGCAGCAAGCTAAACTGGCAGAATTGGAAGCCCAAGACCTCAACGCTAATTCACTTCAAGGTCAGCGTAGTGACTTGGAACTTAAAGCGATCGCCCAACAACGTTCAGGTTTACAACAACGGCTAAGTGAAAGTCAATCCTTAAGTCCGATTATCCGCGATAAAGACCTCGGCGCGATCGCCCAGCAAAGAACTAACTTACAGGAACGCTGGCAAGAAGCCAAAGCTTTAGCTCCTACCCTCAGAGATAGACTAGAACGCCGCAAAGCTCTAAAAGCTGAAGGTGCAATTTCCGCCGACCAAGTATTAGAAGCACAACAAACTTATCTCGATAGCATTGCGAAAATTGCCAATATCGAAAGCCAATTAAAACAACTCGATATTAACCAAGTTCAAGCCGAAAAATCTTACCGCGAGAACCTCAGCCAAATTACCGATATCCAAACTCAGTTAAAACAACTGGATGCTAAGGAAAAAACTCTCAGCGAACAAAATTTTCAAAATACCATTAACCGGACAAATCAAATTCAGGATTTGAAACGGGGAATTGCGGAATTGCAAAGAAAATTAACAGGTAGTAGCGAGATCAAGAGCGATCGCACTGGACGCATTTTAGAATTAACTATAACTTCCGGACAACTGCTTCCTCCCGGCAGCCGCATCGGTGCTATCGAAGCGCAAGAATCCTCCGCCAAGTTGTTAGGCGTAACATTTTTACCAGTGAGTGAAGGTAAAAAAGTACAAAAAGGCATGAAGTTACAAATCACTCCAACTACAGTCAAGCGGGAACGATTTGGTGGTATTGTCGGAACTATTACCAATGTTTCACCCTTCCCCGTGACTAAAGAAGCCGCAGCCAGTTTAGTTGGGAATCCCGATCTTGTTGGCAGTCTGGTAAGTTCAGAACCACAAATCCAAGTTTTAGCAGAACTCCAGCCAGATGCATCTACCTTTAGCGGCTATCAGTGGTCATCTTCCACCGGGCCACAAATGAAAATGTCTCCCGGAACTACCACTTCTGTCAGAATCACAGTCGAAGAACAAGCGCCCATCACCTTTGTGTTACCTATCTTAAAATCCTGGAGTGGGATTTATTGATATGCCGCTGCCCAAATTGCCAAAACTCCTGAAACGTCCAGGCGTTCGCCGTCGTACTCCCACCCTACTGCAAATGGAAGCAGTTGAATGCGGTGCTGCGGCTTTGGGAATTATTCTTGGTTACTACGGTCGCATTGTTCCCCTAGCAAAACTGCGTCAAGATTGTGGGGTATCGCGGGATGGCAGTAAAGCTTCTAATATCCTGAATGCGGCGCGTAACTACGGACTAAATGCCAAAGGTTTTAAGGCAGAGTTGAATCAACTCATGGAAATGGAATGTCCGTTTATTGTGTTTTGGAACTTCAACCATTTCCTAGTAGTAGAGGGATACAACAAACAGCGCGTTTATCTCAACGATCCCGCCAGCGGCCCGCGTCACGTTTCCCTAGAAGAATTTAGTAATTCTTTTACTGGTGTAGTCCTGATTTTACAGCCAGGGCCGGAGTTTAAAAAAGGCGGCAGCAAACCCAGCATTATCTCAGCCTTATGGCAAAGACTGCGCTTTTCTTTAGTGGCGTTAGTTTATTGTGTATTCGCTGGCTTGTTGTTGGTGATTCCTGGTTTGGCGATGCCGACATTTGCCCAGGTATTTGTCGATAACGTGTTGATTGAACGTCGCCAGGAATGGTTATCACCGCTGATTTTAGGAATCTTGATTACCGCCTGCGTTACGGGATTTTTGACTCTACTGCAATTACAATCCCTGCGCCGGATGAAAATTAAGCTGTCGGTGGGGATGTCGAGTCAGTTTCTCTGGCACATTCTCCGCTTACCAGTGAGTTTTTACGACCAACGATTTGCAGGGGAAATTAGCAGCCGAGTTAACCTCAACGACTCCTTAGCTAGCATTCTTTCGGGGAGATTAGCAACCACTGCGATCGCAGTCGTCACGGTAATATTTTATGCAGTGGTGATGTTGCAGTATGACAAAATTCTCACCTCAATCGGTGTAGCTTTTGTTGCCATCAACCTCTTAGCATTGCAGTGGGTAGCGCGGCGGCGCATCGATGCCAACATGAGATTGCAACAGGATCAGGGAAAAGTTGCAGGCGTGGCTATCTCTGGTCTGCAAAGCATGGAAACTTTGAAAGCATCCGGTTTAGAATCAGATTTCTTTTCCCGTTGGGCTGGTTATTATGCCAAGTCAGTTAACTCGCAACAGGAAATGGATGTCACAAACCAAACTCTGGGAGTACTGCCTTCTTTTTTAACTACCCTGTCATCTATGCTACTCATCGTCATTGGCGGTTTGAGGGTAATGGATGGGCATCTGAGTATTGGGATGCTGGTAGCATTTCAAGCTTTAATGCAACAATTTTTACAACCTGTAAATAATCTGATTAGTTTAGGCAGCGACCTTCAAAGAGTTGAAGGCGATATCACCAGATTAGATGATGTTCTACGCAACCCCACAGATCCGCAAGTAGATCGGGAAGTGAAAGAAATTGGCACAAATATCGAGTTTGCTTCCCCCTCACAACCAATGGTGCGGCTGCAAGGATATGTGGAGTTACGGAATATCACCTTTGGTTACAACCGCATTGGGCAACCATTAATTGAAAACTTTAATTTTTACCTCAGACCAGGACAGCGCGTAGCCTTGGTAGGGGGAAGTGGTTCTGGTAAGTCTACCGTAGCTAAATTAGTAGCGGGATTGTACGAACCTTGGCAGGGAGAAATCCTCTTCGATGGTCAAACGCGATCGCAAATTCCCCGCCAAATTTTAGTCAATTCCCTAGCTTTAGTAGAGCAGGATATTTTTCTATTTGCTGGCAGCGTCCGAGATAACTTAACACTGTGGGATACCACCGTTCCCGATAGCTATTTAATCCGCGCTTGTAAAGATGCAGCGATTCACGATGTTGTGATTTCTATGCCAGGCGGTTACGGGGCGCAACTATTGGAAGGTGCAGCAAACTTAAGTGGCGGTCAGCGTCAGCGTTTAGAAATCGCCCGCGCCTTAGTAAATAATCCAGCAATTCTGGTGATGGATGAAGCCACCAGCGCCCTCGATAGCGAAACCGAAAAAATCATCGATCGCAAACTCCGCCAACGGGGTTGTACTTGTATTATCGTCGCCCATCGCCTCAGCACCATTCGCGATTGCGATGAAATTATTGTCATGGAAAAGGGAAAAGTTGTGCAACGGGGCACACATGATGAATTAAAAGAAGTTGACGGTGCGTACTTACGGTTAATTCGTAGTGAAGGAGAAGCACTCTAATGGCAAATTGGACATGGGGAATGGGAAATGAGGAAGCGGAAATCACAAATGCGATCGCCGAAATCGCATTTGATTACTCCGAAATCGCAATTGAGTCCTGCGAAATGGCAAATGAGTACTCGAAAACAGCAAATGAGTCCTCCGGAGTGGTAATTGAGTCAGCCGAAATGGCAATCGATCCCTCGGAAATGGTAAATGGGGACTCGAAAATCGCAAATGAGTCAGCCGAAATGGCAACTGATGACTCCAAAGTAACAAATGTACAAATTCTGTATGACAAAGCGCTGACGCGCAAGAAATAAAGTTTTTCATATTTTGAAATTAAACTTTTCTCCAGAGTAAAGTGACTGATGCTAGATCAAATCAGACTCATCATTCCACAGGCAGAACAATACGTTGTTAAAGGTAATCAGCCGATACTCCTGAACGACCCGCAGACTGTTTGGCTGGTGAAAACCGGTTCGATGGCAATGTTTGCCGTAAAGGTGAAGGATGGTATACCAGAGGGTTCCCGCCGTTATTTATTTACCATCGGTGACAATGAGGCGATGTTCGCTACTACTACCAAAGAACAGCGACAAATCCTAGCGGTGTCGATGGAGGAAACAACTATTGTGAAAGTATCGGCGGAAGATTTTGGCAAGTTGATTGCCAATGCCGATGAAGACGCTGTGGAGATGTTAGAAGGCTGGATTCAGCATCTAGGTTTGACAATATCAGAAATTTCGGCTCCGGCAATGTCGGTGAAGCCAGAGACAATTAATCACTATTCCTTACGCCAGGGCGATATCTTTCAACCGCAAACTGGGGCAGTTACTTGGGTACACATTCACCAAGGATCGGCTAGCTGGATGGGGTTGGCGGAAGTCCCGTTGAGTTTTGCATCGGGTATGTTACCGATGAGTGAGGATATGTGGTTGCAAGCAGATGACATAGTAGAAATAGCTACTGCAAATACTTTAGAAATTCAGCATACTCAGGGCTTATTAGATAGTTTATATCGCTTGACCGACCATTTCCTCTTAGTTATTGACTTGATAGAGCAGTCAGAGATGTTCTCGGAATTACGTAGATTTCAGGAGAAGGAACGTCTCAATTATCAAGTGATGGAGGAGACATTAGGCGCGCTGTCTTCTGTATTGCAACGCCGGAAAACACCTGTAGCGCCGGGGGCAATCCCTATTGACGACCCAGACCAAGCTTTACTGGCGGCGGCGGGTGCGGTAGGAAAGGCAATGGGAGTAACAATTCGTCCGCCAGCGAAGTCAGAAAATCTCAAACGGTTACAAGATCCCCTAGAAGCGATCGCCCGCGCTTCGCAGATTCGGATGCGTCGCGTATCCTTAACTGGTAAATGGTGGAAAAAAGACTCCACGCCGATGCTCACTTACACGATGGATGATGACCATCCGGTAGCATTGTTGCGGGTGGGAGATAAGGGTTATGAAATTTTCGACCCTTGGGCGATGACGCGCACGCCTGTAGATGCGCGCAGTGCGGCGAAGTTAGTGCCTACAGCCTACGCATTTTATCGCCCTCTGCCAGAGAAAAAATTAAAAATCTTTGATTTGGTACAGTTTGCGGTGCGGGGTAATGTCAAAGAGTTAGTGTTAATTTTGGTGACTGGAGTTTGCACCACTGTCCTAGGGATGCTCACGCCACAAGCGATCGCCATCTTAATCGATAATGCTATCCCCGATGCTAACCGCGTCTTATTAGTGCAAATCGCCTTGGGTTTGTTAGCCGCCGCTTTTGGACAAACTATGTTTGAACTCACCCAAGCTTTTGCCATCATTAGACTAGAAACCTTTGCCGAATCTTCTACTCAAGCGGCGGTATGGGATAGGCTGTTGAATTTGAAAGCTTCGTTTTTCCGCCAATACTCCATCGGGGATTTGCAGTCGCGGGTGAGTTCGATCTCGCAAATCCACCATAAACTGAGTAGCACGGTACTGAAAACGATTTTCTCCAGCTTTTTCGCGCTGCTGAATTTGGGGCTACTGTTTTATTACAGTGGAGTTTTAGCTATCTTGGCTTGTGCGATCGCCATTGTGAATATTGCTGTCACCGTTGTTTCTGGTGCGCTAACCGTGCGCAAGGTGCGTCCCTTACTAGAGCAAGAAGGACAAATCTTTGGTTTGATGGTGCAGTTAATTAACGGCGTTACCAAACTGCGCGTTGCTGGCGCGGAAGCTAGGGCTTTTGCTTACTGGGGTAAGCAGTATACCGATCAATTAAAACTCATGCTGAGTACCCAAGGCATTGAAGACGGTGTAGCTGTGATTAATAAAGTACTGCCAGCCGTCACCAATGCCCTACTTTTTTGGGTAGCGGCGACGATGATTCAGCAATCATCAGCCACAGGAACAGGCTTATCCACAGGGATTTTTCTGGCTTTTAACGCCGCTTTTGGTAGCTTTATTGGTGGCGCTACCAACCTCAGCACCACAGTAGTAGACGTATTGCAAGTCTTACCAGCCTGGAGACGCGCCCAGCCAATTCTCGAAGCCATACCAGAAGTAGCCGCCAGCAAAACCGATCCCGGCAGACTTACAGGTAAAATGCTGGTAGACCATGCAGTTTTCCGCTATCGAGATGACGGCCCCTTAATTTTGGATGATGTCACCATCAAAGCGGAACCGGGAGAATATATCGCCTTAGTCGGCCCTTCTGGTAGCGGTAAATCGACGATGTTCCGCTTACTACTGGGGTTCGATCTCCCGGAATCTGGCACGATTTACTACGACGGACAAGACTTAGCCGGATTAGATGTCAACGCCGTCCGCCGCCAATTAGGGGTAGTAATGCAAAATAGCCGCATGATGTCAGGCTCTATCTTTGATAATATTGCTAGCGGCGCGTTAATTACAATGGACGAAGCTTGGGAAGCAGCCCGCGCCTCTGGTTTAGCTGACGATATCGAAGCCATGCCAATGGGGATGCATACCGTTGTCAGTGAAGGCGGTACTAACCTTTCCGGCGGACAAAGACAACGGTTATTAATTGCTCGCGCTTTAGCCTTAAAACCCCGGATTTTGCTATTTGATGAAGCTACAAGTGCTTTAGATAATAGAACCCAGGCGATTGTCAGCGAAAGTTTAGAAAGATTACAAGTTACCCGAATTGCGATCGCTCACCGTCTCAGCACCATCCGTAATGCTCACCGCATTTACGTGTTGCAAGGCGGTAGAGTTGTGCAACAGGGAAGTTTTGAACAATTGGCAAATCAAACAGGGCTATTTGCTCAACTCATGGCACGGCAGATGATTTAAGAAATTTAATTATTTATTATAGAAAACTCAAGATTGGTAATGCTGGTGTAGTTTTCTGAGTTTATACCAATTTGAAAAAAGAATGCGACAGATTGTAGGGGCACGGCAGTGCAGTGACCTCTAGAATATTATTGATGCATCGCAAATATTATTTGATTTGGTATTAGAAATGAGGATTTAGCTTGGTTTACCTTTGTTAACCAATTTTTGTTTTTTCTCATCGACTTAATTTGTGCAAATATTAACTTTAAAATTGTGAATTGTCAAAGATAAATTGCTAAATCTCAAGCTAATATTTTAGAATATTTTATTTAAGTTAACCCTGGCGTATTTATTTAATTATTAACAGAGTATCTTAATAGTAAAGCTAGCGATCGCCTAGATTTTTATAGTTAGGATAATTACTCTAGTTAATCGAAAGTTTTACCAGTCTAACTGTATATTTCATCAGATTTAAAAGAAGAATTTGCTTGATTAATGAGCAAAATGTAGCCATGCTTACACAAAAACTTAATAATTATATATATCTCCAGATCCTAAAATATCGAGTAATAGTAAATGATAATCAACAAAGGATCAAAACACAAACCTACTTTCCCTATAACTTATGCCATAAGTTATAGGGCTTTATTTAAGTGTAGTAGCTGAAATATTAAGAATTTAATGATGAGCAGGTATTAAAGAATATAATGAAGTGCCCAACGAGGGAACAATATGCTTCCAATAATCTTTATCTCATTAAGTAGCAATCTGCTGTATGTGCGAAACCGTACTGAATATCTAGGTTGAGAATGAGTATATTTAATAATTAAGCATATAAATTTTATTGTTACTCAAGGAGATCGAAGTACAAGAAGGAAATATTAATATATCAGCAATGCATGAGTTGTAAAGATATATGATGACTTGTTTTCTAATGTCAAGTTTGCTGAATTACTTATAATTCAAAACTCCCTGTGTCACCCTATGGTTTCGTGGTTCCTCTCACAATGCGAAGGAAATTGTCCTCTTCTGCGTCAGCCTTAATTATAAGTTTTCATTAGAAGATGATATACACGATAAAAAAGGAGTAAATCTGCCATAGTTACTTTGATGATTAACTCTGTTTAATCGCTCTCTGAAAATAAAAATAAGATTCCAGTTTTCAAATATAGATATATTGACATTTGAGTGTCGATTTGATTACAGAATAGCTTTCATCAAGATTTGCACTAAAAATTTTACTTTGTAAGCATTTTAGATAATTTTTTCGAGAGCGATCGCACCGGGTTAACAACTGCAAGAAGAGGAACCTCATGATGAACCTAGAGCTATTTTTCCAACGCACAGAAGTGTTGCATAAGCGGTTAGCAGATTTATATCAAACTGCTACTGTCTTGCCTTGGGTTCCCACAGAAATGCTACCACAAGCTTTTAAGGAACTTCATCAAAGCTCAAAAACATTGCAGTTGGCAGTTGAGGAACTATATCAACAAAATGAGGAATTAATACGAACACAAAATTTTTTAGAAACTGAACGCCAACGCTATCAGGAGTTATTTGATTTAGCACCAGATGCATATTTAGTTACTAATGCATCAGGGACAATCCACGAAGCGAACCAAATGGCAGCTAAGGTATTTAATGTTTCTAAACAATTCTTAGTAGGTAAACCAATTACCAATTTTGTCCCCATCGAAGAACGCCAGCAAATTCGTACAGAAATCAATAGATTATCTGAATCGGACATAAACACAGAATTATTAGTACGCTTGCAGCAACGTCATGGCGATACTTTTAATGCTGGTTTAACAGTAGCAACTGTCCGCAATCAACAAGGTCAGGTAATATCTTTGCGGTGGTTAGTACGCAATATCGCTGAACGCCAACAATTGGGATCGCCAGAAACCAAGAGTGTCAGCAGCATTATTCGCGATCGCCGCATCTATAAATATTCTAAAGGAGACAATATTTCTCTCAACCCCCTACAAATTTTCCATGTTTGTCGGGGTTGGGTGAAACTCAGTACTTTCTGTGAAACAGGTGAAGAAGTGCTGATCGGCTTGGTAGGAGCAGGAACTATATTTGGCTCTAGCATGACATCTTTGAAGATTTATCAAGCAATAGCTCTATCCGATGTGGAAATAGTATCAATTCACGTGTCAGAGATAGCTGCTTCTCCTCACCTCAGCCATAACTTTCTACCAAAAATCAATCAACGGTTACAGCAAACAGAATCTTTGTTAGCAATTTCCGGAAAGCGTCAGGTACAAGAACGCTTGCATTATCTTTTGGAATTTCTCAAACAAGAAATTGGCGAACCTGTACCAGGGGGAACGCGTCTGGGTGCGCGGTTGACTCATGAAGATATTGCTAGTGCTTGCTGTGCAAATCGAGTCACAATTACACGTTTTCTGAGCAAATTAAAACAACAAGGTTTAATTAGTTTTGATGCTCAAAAACACATGATTTTGAAAGATTTGAATGGCTCGACATAAAATTTTCGCCAGCACACGCCTACACTGTTCCCAATTCCCTTAATGAATTTGACTATGCATTCTACCTCAAGGATACTGCTCAAACACCTTTGGGCAGATGACGCTAGCAAGGCGATCGTTATCCAATATATCTGAGGTAGGCAATAGCTGGGATAAGGAGACTGATGGCATGAGGTGGCAAGCAATTTGGAAATTATTCCAAGAAACTTTTAAAGAATGGAGTGAGGATAAAGCCTCGCGATTAGCGGCAGCGTTAGCTTATTACACCATTTTTTCGATCGCACCTTTGTTAATTATTGTAATTGCGATCGTTGGTGCAGTATTTGGAGAAGAGGCCGCTAGAGGTGAAATTGTTCGACAGATTCAAGGTTTAGTTGGTACGCAAGGGGCACAATTTATTGAAACAGCTATCAAAAATGCCAACCAACCACAGACTGGAACTATCGCTTCGATTATTAGTATTCTAGTTCTGCTCTTGGGTGCTACTGGTTTATTTAACGAATTACAAGATGCACTTAACACAATTTGGGAAGTTAAGCCAAAACCAGGTGCAGGCGTAAACAATATGGTTCGCCAACGCGCTTTATCGTTTGCGTTGGTTCTCGGAATTGGATTTCTACTTCTAGTTTCTCTAGTAATTAGTGCGGGTTTAACAGCACTGGTGACTTTCTTTAGTAACCTTGTACCGGGTACTGATTTTATCTGGCAATTTGTTAATTTCCTATTGAGTTTTGCAATTACTACAATACTGTTTGGACTAATTTTTAAAGTTCTGCCAGATGTCAAAATTACTTGGGGTGACGTGATAATTGGTGCTTCTCTCACCTCACTGTTGTTTTCTATTGGTAGATTTTTGTTAGGGCAATATTTAGGTAATGGCAGTTTTGGTTCAACCTATGGTGCTGCTGGTTCAGTAGTAGTTATTTTGGCTTGGATTTATTACGCTGCTCAAATTCTGTTTTTTGGGGCTGAATTTACCCAGGTTTATGCTAGAAGATATGGCAGTGGCATTAGACCAACTAAGAATGCTGTACCTCTAAATCATCCGGAAGCACAAGATAGCGAGCCTCATCAAACGAGGCAATCTCCTACTCAGAAAAGACCATCTTCTAACATTATTAGTCGCATCATACGGTCATTTACTAAACCCAAAGGGATGAAAAAGAGAAGAGGAAGTCATCAAAGGTAGAGAGCAGAAGAATTTTAAGAATTAATTCGGTCTCCTAAATACAGATAAATTCTTCGTAAGGGTTTAGCATTGCTAAACCCTTAGCTTATGTATTTTCATCATTGCCAAAATAATGACGAATTATTTTCTCGTAACTTTCAAGGATGAAAGACCCCTACTTCTACACGTAGCATATTTTGATTCTGTGTTTAATATCATGTCCATTTAAATACCCGTCATTGCGAACGAAGTGAAGCAATCACAAGGTATCTGCGATTGCTTCGCTCCACTTCGTTGCGCTCGCAATGACATATTAAGGGTAATTTGCCGGACATCATATAACTTCCAGAATCAAAATGCCTTGAATTTTGAATTTTGAATTTTGAATTTTGAATCTGGCTTTTTATGCCATTGTCCATCATCACCTTTTTCGTAATCACGCTTTACTGCACTCCACGCCACACGAAAGGCACTTTCTTCTTCACCATATTCTTCTAACGCATTGTTGAATGCAGCCCGAAAAATTTCTTGGGCGTGTTTGGGTAAATGTTCCCTGACTGAATCTGGTAAATCTTCAATCTGTTGATAAGGCATATATTGCACTCCTATTTAATTAGGATTTATGCAAGAAATAAAAAAATTAAATTCTTTCCGAGTCGTAATACCAATTTCCAAAAATCCCAATGTAGATAGATTTTGCGTAGGGGTTTAGCATTGCTAAACCCTTAACCACGTATTTGCTGATGCGAACATTATGTAATTAATAATGTCTACAAATTAATGGTTTGTTGTTGAAATTTCAATTGACTATCCCAGTAATCAGCCCTGTTGATTTTGATCTTCAGCAAAGCAAGATCGGATTCATCCAATCCTTGGGGAAACCAGGCTTTAAGTTTCGGTTTCCATAGCTCTTGCATTTTATTACGGTCTCTTACCAGTTCTGCAATACCTGATATGGAAACATATCGCTGCTTATCGGATGAGGTGAAGCTGACATTGACTTGCTGACGATGCTCAATCTCAAATACTTTATGAGTACTTGCGTTGGTAAAAAACCAGAGTGTGCCATCAGACTCGATTTCGCTAGTCTTATCCATAGGGCGACTGTGTAAGCTGCCATCCTCATCGACTGAGGTTAACATCCCACACCCAATATCTTGAATCAGTCCACGCAGCTTTTCTATATGTTGATTTTGGTCAGTAGAAGTTGTCATTTACCGTACTCTGTTTTTGATATTGCTTGCCAACTTAAAATTTTTGACTACAACCAATTGTCGTGGTTGGTAATTTCCTATTTCAGTATCAACATTTTTTCTTTTTAATTTCATGAGCCTAAAGATATAGTTTTACTGAGATTTACCTGCAAACTTAATATGCATAAACAAAAATTTAGCAAAATAAAATTTACTTTCTAACTGCTGAAATTAAGAAATTTTATTCCAATTGGATGATGAAAAGGAATTGAAATAATGCCGGAATGGTAGTGTGACATCCACACATAAATCGTTTTAGCAAAACTTATGCAAGTTCAAGAACAACACTCAGAATATGTTGACGCTACTTTGACTAACGACATGGCAGAAGTTAAAAGTTCTGAGCCAGGAAATCTGTCAACAATAACAAGTGCGGATAAATCTAACGATAAAGTCTCAGAAATCGGGAGAAATATCTCTGAGTTTCTGGAGAGATTGCCAGCAAATATAGTTAGTTTCTACAATGAATATAGGCTACCAGTGGTTAGCTTTGCTGTGTTGATTGCAGTCATGACTGCTCTGAGAATCATACTGGCAATCATCAATGCAATAAATGATATTCCCTTAGTTGCACCATTTTTTGAATTGATTGGATTTGGGTACGTAACGTGGTTTGTCTTTCGCTATTTTCTCAAAGCTTCCACTCGCGAAGAGTTAGCGGGAGAAATTAACACGATTAAGAAGCAGATTGCAGAAGATAATCCTTCCTAATTACGTGGCGCGATCGCAAGTATAAACAATGCAGAGGGGGTAACTGTGAATGCTTCCCTCTGCGAGCGATCGCAAACTATAACTCGGCATCTTTACTTAATTTGAGTAAGATATGAAATAAAACCTTAATTTATCAAAATGCAACAAGACTCAGTATTTGCGATCTTTCTTGTCTTCGGGTTTATCTGGCTGCTGATGGGAGTCGGCGGTTGGATTGCGCTGCTGAAATCGGAAGGTGAGGAGATTAAGGTTGGCAAATGGGGCTTGATAGTTGCTATCCCGATTTTGATACCGATAATTATTACCCTCATTATTGGTGCATTTTACCGCTAATCGGGTGAGATTTCCCACCCGCAGCTATAATCAAGTCGGTTGAGGTTGTCTTTGAGTATAAACGCCATCGCAGTAGATTGCCCAAGCCACACCAAATAAACCACTGAGAGAACCTGCGATCGCAGCGACAACACCCCATCCCAACGGCCCAGTCCAATTGGAAATCTCTTTGAGCAATGCTGTACTGGCTTTACTGACAACATAAGCCGTCCCGGTTGCAGCAATTGTAACTAATCCCAACTCTGCGAGAATCTCTACAAGTTCCTTTTGGGTTAAATCCTCTTCAAAATAAATTTTCCAAATGCTGGTGTACATCAGCACATCAGAAGCCGTTAACAGAATTTGCTTCGGAATTTCTCCCCCCGGAGTTGGTGCGGCTGAAGCTGTACCGCTACCAATAGAATAGGTAGCGATCGCTAAAGTAGCGTCTAATCTTTTTTTACCCAGACTGCTCACAGTATTGTCTCCATCATTATTTAAATCTATTGTGGCAATTTAATTTTGGGACTTGTGATTTTTCACAAAAGTGCGGCGATGTCTCAAACATTCCCATAATCTAGAATCTTGCTACAGATGGATGCCCTAACGTTTGCTAATTCATCCTGCATCAAGAATTACCCGTAAATACTCTCATGTCAACTTTAGTTGAAATATTTAAAATTATCTCATAAATAAATCTTGCGAAATTAATATAAAAATTTTCATGAAAAAAACTATTCTAAAACTGAGAAAGTTCTTTTCATCCTTTGTTCCTTATAAACGTTGTCATCTACATTTACCAATCTCTTCAGACAATTTCCAACAAATCCTCTTAAATTTGGCTAATACAGGAATTGTAGATAGCAGTCCTGGCTTATTTGGTAGCATTGAAAAACGCTATTTTGTGAAATTACGCAATAATGGTTGTTTCGACATTGATGGGCCTCATGCATACAAGAGACTTTGCTTAAAAACCCAAGGGCAGATCGATAGCATTAGCAATAACAATGATGAAGTGATTTTGGATCTGAAAATGCGTCCATCTAACAGAGAAATCTTGATATTACTGCTCATGTGGTTATTTTTGTTATTTATTGTAATTGTAGTGTCAGTTGTTTCATTGACACCATCTTCAACAGGCTCCCAACTATCAATATTGCCGATAGTGATGCTAATTTGGTTTACATTTGTATCAATATTGTGGTACGGAGGAACAACAATTAATTTTCAAGATGAAGCTCGCAGAATTATCAACATCTTAAAATATCAATTTTCCTCTTAATAAAAATATGATTAAGGCATAAAATGGAATTAGAGGATGCGATCGCTTTTACCTGAGGAGGTGGGCGATGTCTAGCTTTAGCATTTGTGGCAATATTGTAGATGTTCTCCACAAAACCATCTTTCCGGGAACAGTCTGCATTCAAGGGGGACGTATTCATTCGATTTTGCGTAAAGAGGGGCAAAATTACGACCAATATATCCTCCCAGGTTTTATTGATGCTCACGTTCACATTGAAAGTTCGATGCTTGTACCATCAGAATTTGCTCGCCTCGCAACAGTGCATGGTACGGTGGCTACAGTTTCCGATCCTCACGAAATAGCTAATGTTTTAGGTCTTGCTGGCGTGCGTTTCATGTTGGCTAATGCTAGACAAACACCATTTACTATTGCTTTTGGTGCGCCATCTTGCGTTCCTGCAACTGGGTTTGAAACCGCAGGTGCAGAACTCACATCCGCAGAGATTCGCCAACTTTTTCAACAGGATGGCCTGACTTACCTGAGTGAAATGATGAATTTCCCTGGTGTTCTAGGAAGAGATCCGCAGGTGATGGCAAAAATCCAGATTGCTGAAGAAATGGGACTTCCTATTGATGGCCATGCACCAGGATTGTGTGGTGAGGCGGCGCGACGTTATGCTGCTGCAAAGATTACCACCGACCACGAGTGTTACACCTTAGAGGAAGCCCTAGAAAAACTTGCAGTGGGAATGAAGATTTTGATTCGTGAGGGTTCAGCAGCCAAAAATTATCTAGCCCTACACAGCTTAATTGATTTCCATCCCGATCGCTGTATGTTCTGTAGCGATGACAAGCATCCTGATGATTTGGTGCGGGGACATATTAATGAATTGGTGCGCAGGTCGCTAAAATTAGGTCACGATTTAATGAATGTGTTGCAAGTTGCTTGTGTAAACCCGG
This sequence comes from Calothrix sp. NIES-2098, assembly GCF_963875125.1. Classification (NCBI taxonomy): domain Bacteria; kingdom Bacillati; phylum Cyanobacteriota; class Cyanophyceae; order Nostocales; family Calotrichaceae; genus Calothrix; species Calothrix sp. NIES-2098. Next base: position 2,759,870 of record NZ_CAWNKJ010000001.1, on the reverse strand, counting down.
TGTTGCACTACAATCTCAACGTCGGATTATTACAAGTTGGCGATGCGGCTGATTTGATTGTGGTGAATAATTTGACAGAATTTACCGTGCAATCTACTTATTGCAAAGGTATTTTGGTAGCGAAGGCAGGTAAAGCACTGTTACCATCTGTCGCAGTGACACCCATTAACCGCTTTGCGACGCCACAAAAGCAAGTAGCAGATTTCCGCTTACCTGCAAAAGGTGCAACTGTGCGGGTAATTGAAGCGTTTGATGGACAGTTGATGACAGCAGAAAAACACCTGTCAGCTAATATTCAAAATCATCAAGTCATAGCTGATTTAGAACATGATATTTTGAAACTTGCTGTAGTGAATCGTTATCAGAATCAACCACCCGCGATCGCACTTATCAAAAATTTTAGATTGCAACGAGGTGCGATCGCTTCTAGTGTGGCCCACGATTCCCACAATATTGTTGCCGTCGGTACTAGCGATGCGGAAATCTGCAATGCTGTCAATGCTGTAATTGCGGTGCAAGGAGGTATTGCTGTAGCTGAAAATAATCATGTTGAAGTCCTAGCCTTACCCGTGGCTGGACTGATGAGTACCGCAGATGGCTATCAAGTTGCAAAACAGTATGCTGAACTAGATGCTTGGGCAAAACGCCTTGGTTCAACACTTTCTGCACCGTTTATGACGCTTTCATTTATGGCGTTGCTGGTAATTCCTGAGTTGAAATTGAGCGATAGGGGACTATTTAATAGTCAGGATTTCCAATTTGTGCCATTGTGGATCGACTAATATCTACAACAAACCCAAATCTTTCAAGCTGAGTCGTGTAATTTCAATACGTGCAGGTGCATCTTCTGGTTTGCGGAAGTTAATAGTTGTTGCAAAAAAATAAACATTATTATTCTGTTCTAAATAACCTACAAACCAGCCAATTTCCGGTTTAGTACTGGTTAACCATCCCGTCTTTCCTCGTAATATGTAGTCTGGAGTTTGTTCGCGCACCATGATGTCTTTGACAAGTTCCATTGTTCGTTTCGAGAATGGTAAACTGCCTTGATACAACCGTTGTAAGAAATTAATTTGCTCTTGGGGTGTAATTTTCAACGGCCCTTGCAGCCAGAAGCGATCGATATCTGCGGTAGTACCAATCTGACGATTGCCATAACCAACTTTATTAATGAATTGTTGCATTCGTTCGTGTCCGGCTCGACGTGCTAAGACTTGATAAAACCAGACTGTTGAATCTTTAAAGGCTTGACGCAAATTTGTATCGCGATTCCAAGCATCGATTTCGCGGTGAATTCCATCCCAAGTCAAGACAGCCACATCATTCGCAATAACTCCGGTTTCCAAAGCCACCAACGAGTTGAAAATTTTAAATGTGGAGGCGGGAATCATTGCCGTGGCGTTGCGTTGCGGATTATGTTCGTAGGTGCGACTGTTTTTGAAATCGTAAATTAATATCGAGCCTTCCAACCCAAATTTTTGGAAGTGTCGTCCGAAGTTTGGTGTTGCTGCGACTATTTTTATAGATTCTGAGGCGGTTGCAGAAGATTTAACTTGAACGGGGATGGCTTGGGAGTGAATCGCGATCGCTAAAACAAGGCTAGCTGTAAAAATGAGAGATTGCACGCGCCACATAGAAAACAAAATTTTTTCTCCTCGCAAATGGAATGAACGCTCAAGCGGATATTATATTTGTGGCTGCACGTACAGCAGTAGCGATCGCCTTCTCTACAGCAATATCTTTCTGGGGATAGATGATATTTTCCGAAACATTACGTTGCGCAACTACGCCGCAAACAGCCGCCGCCGCAAATTGATACACGCCTGCCATTTTAAACAGCGTGCCACATTCCATCTCATAGTTCAAGATATTCAAGTGGCGATATTCTTCTGTAATTCCATGCAGCGATCGCATCAAATAGGGATTGGCTGAATCGGTGCGTTCCTGTCCTTCGTAAAATGTATCTACCGAGGCGGTAATTCCTAAATGATGCTCTACGCCTAATTCTTGTGCGGCTTTTACTAACGCCACTGTGAGAAAAGGATCGGCAGCTGCGGGATATTCTACAGGTGCAATATCATTAGCTGCACCTTGACGACATAATGCTGCACTACTAATCACAATGCTACCAACCGACACATGAGGTTGAATCGAGCCGCAAGTCCCAATGCGAATAATTTGCCGAATTCCTACCTGTATCAACTCATTCACCACAATAGTTAAAGAAGGCGCACCCATCCCACTGGTAGCAGATAAAATTGCGCGATGATTATCTAAGTATCCTATATAACTATTCAGCCCGCGATTTTCTGATAGCGATCGCACATCCCGCAAATGAGTCTGCGCAATTAGACGCGCCCGTTCGGGGTCGCCAGATAACAACGCCATACTAGGAGGCGATGCACCCAAATCTTCTTGCCCAAAGCCAATATGATAGAAGCGTTTACTAGTCATAATTGCAAAAATATAGTCAGGTTAAAAATTCAAAATAATTTGAGTTGGCGATTTAAAGAGCAAACAACAATATTACTAATGACAAACTTTTAATATTTTTTCAAAAATTCTCGCAGTTGTTTCCCTTTAAAACCTTTAGCAAGTTGAATTACATGACTAGCAAAATCTAGCCATTGTTCATTTAATTCTTTTAATTTTTCAGCTTGTTGAATAACACCTCTTATGTCTCCCTTCTTTGCTAAATCTAGCAAAATAGCAACTTCTGTTGCTGGAGGAATAATAAATTCTCTATTGGGTATTTTAGCTTTTATATTTTTATCTTCTTGTTCTTGCTTTCCACTGCTTACTTCTTCATAAACCCACTCCAATTGCAAATGCAGACCTATCTTTTCTAAAAGCTCAGATAGCTTGAATGGTTTAAGAATAAAATCATTAAAACCAACCTCTTGACTCTGCTCTTTATCGAAATCAAAAGTGCTGGCTGAAAGAGCAATCACTACCACTTCTTTGAAGTCTGCTGACATCCTCAGACGACGGGTAGCTTCAAAGCCATCCATCACATTCATAACTAAGTCCATAAAAATTAAATCTGGCTGAAATACCTGCGCTTTGTTCAAACCATCTTGCCCATCTATTGCCTCTATTACTTCAAACCCTAAAGGTTGAAGTAAACTTATCAATACAGAGCGATTTTGCCATTTATCATCTACTACTAAAATTTTATTTTTAGTACCGACAAAACTGATAATATTATTTTCATTAATACTTTTAATTTCAGTTTCTTCGCAAACTTGAGGTAAATCTAAATCTAGCCAAAAGACACTACCTTTCCCTAAGGTGCTTTGTACTTTGAGTTCGCCACCCATCATCTGCACCAATTGACTGCTAATTGCTAAACCTAATCCTGTTCCTTCAGTTTTACGAGTATATTCACCCACTTGCTTGAAGGGTAAAAATATCTCTTCCAATTGCTTTTGTGCAATCCCAATACCTGTATCTTGAACTTGAAACCGCAGTTTCCCATTTTGATAGCCAACAGCGAAGTTTATAGTTCCTTCTTCAGTAAATTTAACTCCATTACTCAGTAAATTCATTAAAATTTGACGCAATCGTTTTTCATCTGCACGAATAGCTTTTGGCAGAGAAGAAAGCGCTTTAAAATTTAATACAACTCCCTTTTGTGCTGCACAAATACGGCAGATTTGCACAATGCTTTCTAGAAATTCGGGGAAATCAAATTCTTTAGGATAAAGCTCCATTTTGCGAGCTTCAATTTTGGAGATATCTAAAATATCATTAATTAATGTTAATAGATGTTCGCCACACTGATGAATTATGTTAATGCCATTTTTTTGTTGAGCAGAGAGAGTTTTATCTTTCTGAAAAATTTGTGTATAGCCTAAAATACCATTTAGCGGCGTGCGGAGTTCGTGACTCATGCTAGCGAGAAATTCGCTCTTAGCGCGGTTAGCGGCTTCGGCTACTTCTTCTGCACGTTGGCGATCGCCAATTTCCTGTTGTAGTTGTAAATTTTTATCTTGTAACTCTAGCGTTCGCTCTTCTACCTTGACTGCAAGAGTCCGATTATATTCTTCTAAATCATTATAAAGCCTTGCGTTCTCAATCGAAATTGCTGCTTGGGAAGATAAAAGTTGTAGAACTTCCAAACGCTGTGGTGTAAATGCTCCTACGGTCAAGTTATTTTCTAAATATAGAATGCCGATAAGTTTACCTTGGTTGACAATTGGCGTAGATAAAATTGATTTTGGTTTGCGGTTAATGATATAGCTATCTGTTGTAAATACTCCTTGACTAGTAGCATTGTTTAAAACAATATATTGCTGAGTCCGATGTACATAATTGATGATAGATACGGGTAACTGTTCGCTTGATTCTACAGGTATGGGTTGCTGTACAGTTATCTCATCTTCCTGGATGTTCCCTGAAGCTTTAATAAATAATTTTTCAGATTCTTCTAAAATCAAAAAACCTATTTCTGCACCAGCAATTTCAATCACAATTTGCATTAATTTTGCGATTAATTTATCCAACACCATTTCACCAGAAAGAGCTTGCGAAGCTTTCATCACCGCAGCAAAATCAAAAACTCCCCGATCGTTCGCAGTTGTATAGCTAATTGTCTGATTAACTTCTAAAATGGCATCTTTTGCATTAGATATTTGAGATAAAATCTGCGGATATTTTAACTCTAAAGCTTTAACTTTAGCTGTTGCACCCCAGCGCATATATCTATAATAAGCATCAGTTAGATAGATTTGAGCTATCTTTTCTTTACCACGCTCAAAATAAAATTTTGCTGCTAGTTCATTAGCTAATGCTTCCTCTTGAAGATATCCTTGTTCTTTAGCTCCAGCAATGGCTCGCTCATAACATTCCGTTGCTTGCCAATATTCACCTAATACTCGTGCTTTTTCTGCTTCTACTAGTTCATACTTATGCTGAAAATTCATCGGTGCATGGTCTGCCCATTTTCGCATTTTTTCTTGATTACTTACTACTCTATTTAAGAGTTGTTCTTGTTGTGATTGTGGTAGTGAGGGATAAATTGCTAGTTGTGCTAAAGAATCGTAAAAATGAAACAACGGTACAATTAACCACCCGATTACCCCATCTAAATACTGTTCGGCTTTGATAGCACTTTCCACAGCTTGAGAAAACTCACCAAACAGGTAGCACAGAATTAATTTATTCAAGAATACATAATGAATTACTGTGCGCTCGTTAAATTGGATATGCAGTGGTAAAAATTCCTCTTCGTTATAAGCTTCACCAACTAAAACACAAGGATTTTCAGACTCTCCGATTAAGTTTAAAACTGCCTGATGAAATATTTGATGCCACTTCAAGGCTGTTTCTTGATTAATTTGCGCGATCGCTTTACTATATCTAGCCATTTCCTGTGCTAGACTTTGTAACTCCGAACCAGTCCAATACGAATATTGGCACTTATTACTGGCTGCATATCCACTATGTATTAAATCTCCATATTCTAGACCGCTATGATAAGAATCTTCTAAAAGTGGTAATGTCTCCCTGACATGATATTTCCAATGTAGGAGGAAAGTTGCTACTTTAAATAAAGTCTGGCTTCTAACTTCATGTGTGTCTAACTTTTCTAATAAGTTTAAAGCTACTTGTCCAAATTTATAAGCAGCTTCTATATCTTGTAAAAGCCCGCTAAAAATAATTCCATAATCAGCAAAGCCACTAACAGAGAAAGAAGTAATTCCATGTAGAACGGATAAATTTACTTGCTGACAAGCCATCAAAATAAATAATGAGGGTGCAGATTGATAGGCAGCAGGAACCAAACTAACAATCAGACGAAATGCTGCTAGCTTTTCTGCATCGGTCATTGGCGGTAGATTAATTATATTCTCTATGCTTTTCTCTGTTAAATTAGCTGTTGTTTCTGCAATCGCTTTCTGAATATCTAAAGCATTTGGCGATTCAGCGAGTTTGACTCCCAGCATTTCTAGAACTTGTAAACCCAGCTTTACCGCTTCTAAAAGTTTTCTTTGTACTTCGCAACTTTTGATTTGTAATTCATGCACTTTTACTGTGTCTAGTTGCGTTGTTGCTTGTTGCAGAACTACCTTAATTAGTTGCTCCATTTGCTCAAAATCACCGCTGAGAAATGCTGCTTCTGCTGCTTCTTGATGCAAAGCTAATGCTAGTTCATATCGCTGATACCAGCTATTAACTGGTAACAATCTCAAACCTACTTTGAAATAACGAACAGCCGAGTCATAAGCTGTCGCTGCTTTGGCTTTTTGACCTGCTATGAGATTAAGTTCGGCTAGCTCATATTTTTCCGAATCTAAAGTGAGTAAGTCGATACCATAATTTAACTGGTTGACGAGAGCGAAAATATTTTCTTTTCGGGCATCAATTGGAGTATTTTGTAGTAGTAATTGCCCAATTCTGAGGTGAGTTGCTTGTTTTTGCGAATCTGCAATGAGAGAATAAGCTGCTTGCTGTACTCGGTCATGGAGAAACTTGTAAGCAATAGTCAGTTGGTCTTTGTCAGCTGTTAGCAGTTCGTTTTGCTCGACAGTCACCACTAAAGGAATTTTATAAGACTGACTTAAGGGTATAATCAAGCCAGCCTGTAAAGCTTCCCACAAATCTGTGGCTGTTTCTGACAATGATTTTTGATTAACAATACTCAAAATATCTAAAGTAAATTTATCTCCAATACAAGCAGCCAAACTTAAAATATTTACTGTTATGGTTGATAGCTTTTGAATCCGATCGACCATCAAATCAACTACATTATCGGTGATATCAATATCTTTCAGTAACTCTATATCCCAATCCCAGTAACCTTTACTAAAATTAAATTTTAAGAGTTTTTCTTGATAAAGAGTTTTGAGAAACTGAGTTAAGAAGAAGGGATTACCTTGAGTCTTGTTATAAACTAAATTGGCTAACTGTTTTGAATTTTCTTGTTGGGTGTGAAAAGTCTCGCTGACTAATTGGTTAACATTAGCAATCTGCAACCGCTGGAGGATAATATTGTTGACAACTGCACCAGATTTTTGAATTTCTTCTACAGTCAAGATTAAAGGATGAGTAACATTCACTTCATTATCTCGGTAAGCTCCAATTACTAATAAATATTGGCTATTACCGTTAGTAAGTAGCAAATTAATTAACTTGAGTGAAGCTGAATCTGCCCACTGAAGGTCATCTAAAAAAATTACTAGTGGATGCTCAAGTTTACAAAAAACATGAATGAATTGCTGAAATATTCGATTAAATCGGTGTTGGGATTCTGTCAGCCCCAATTGCGGAATATCAGGCTGAGAACCAATAATCTCTTCAACTTCAGGAATAACATCGATAATCACTTGACCGCTAGAGCCAAGGGCTGCTAAAAGTTTTGTTTGCCAAATTGCTATTTTGTCAGTACTTTCTGTTAACAACTGGCGCATCAAGTCTTGAAAGGCTTGAATTAAAGCAGCATAGGGAATATTTCGCTTTAATTGATCGAATTTACCGGAAATAAAATAACCTTGCTGGCTAACAATAGGTTTATGAATTTCATTGACTAATGATGATTTACCAATTCCTGAGTAGCCGCTGACTAACATGAATTCTGCTGCACCTAAGCTAACTCTCTCAAAAGCATTCATCAAAATTGCAACTTCTGTTTCCCGACCGTAAAGTTTTTGAGGAATGAGAAATTGGCTGTATAAATCGAGCTGACCGATAGTTAAATTTTCAATTTTTCCAATTGCTTGTATTTGTCTCAAACATTCTTCTAAATCTGCTTTTAACCCCAAAGCACTTTGATATCGCTCTTCAGCTGTTTTGGCTAATAATTTCATCACAATATCGCTAACAGCTTGGGGTATATTTAGATTTATTTCTTGAGGTGTTATTGGTGTTTTAGCAATATGGCAATGAACAAGTTCTAAAGGGTCGGTAGTTGAAAAAGGTAGCTGTCCGGTAAGCATTTCATAAAACGCGATACCTAAAGAGTAAAAGTCAGTTCGGTAGTCGATAGAACGATTCATCCTGCCAGTTTGTTCTGGCGACATATAGGCAAGAGTACCTTCAATCTGGTTAAGATTAATTATGTTATGACTTTCCCTAGACAGGCGCGATGAAATACTAAAATCTATAATTTTGACTTGGTAGGTTTTGGGGTTAACAAGAATATTTTGCGGCTTAATATCCTTGTGAATAATATTATTTTTATGTAGTCGGGCAACTGTTGAAGCTAAATTAATAGCTATTTGTAAAAAATTAATTAATTCAATTTTTCGACTATCAATAAAGTTTTTCAGTGTCTCACTGTCAAAATCTGAGAGTATTAATGCCAAACCATTTTGATAATTTTCTAAACCCAAGGGTTTCGCAATCCCTTCTATGTCCAGAGATTGCAGGATTTGATATTCATATCGCAATCTAGCAAGCTGTTCTATAGTTGGATATTCACTTTTCAGTGTTTTAATAATTGCAGAGCTTGTATCTAACTTCCTCACGCCACGATAAACATAAGTAGTATTATCTTCATATAAAACTTGAACGATGTTATAACCAGCGATGGTAATACTCATTTTTATGTTTTTGCTTGTGAGAGGGGAGTTGATATTTATACAATTTCACTTTAGTTATGATATAAATACCTGGGTAGGAATTTTCCTTACCAAACTATACATATATCAAGATTTTCGTGAATTGGTTTGAGTCGTAAAGGGTAGGGTTTCCCCATCCCTACAGAATATTCTTTTTTATAATTGGTAGAAATTTGACGTCATAGGCACAGATCGGTGGAAATTAAGCTAGTATGCGAATTTTAGGACTCTGTGTATACCTCGCTCCCATTTTTATTTTCTATGTTATTCCTATTGTGACGAGAGATTTAATAAATATTTTCATTACTAATTATTGTTAGCAATTGCTCGTAATCTTTTGGGGTATCAATATCAATATTTCCCAGAGTAAAAGGAATAGAAAATACTCGGTCGAGGTGATTATTGATAATTTGTTTTGCGCCTCTATTTCCTGATAACGCAGCAAGTTCTGAAAAAAACATTTTATTAAACAAAGCTGGGACGCCTAATGTTCCCGCATATTCGCAGCTAACGAGCGCCTTTTTTGTGGAATGGTATGCTTCAACAAGTCGATTAATAATTTGAGTGGAAATAAATGGTTGGTCGCAAACTAAAATAACTACTGCTTCAATATTTTGTGGCTGATTCTGCAAAAATTGCATTCCGCGGTTGATTGAGGTACTCATTCCCCTAGCCCAATCTAAGTTCTCAACTATGCTGATGGGAAGGCGAGCGATTTCGGGACGAATCTGTTCTGCATAGGCTCCAAGTACGACTACTACAGGGTGACAAACTGAAGCGATCGCAATTTCTGTAATATATTGCACCAAACTCCGTCCTTGGTAAGGCAATAGCTGTTTTGGCGTACCCATGCGAGTAGATGCACCCGCAGCCAGTATCATCACGGCTATGGTGGAATTTTCCGTTTCTATTTGCTCAGTGGTAAAGTCCATAACAGCCGCTAACTTTTTTTCAACGAAGTAGGAAACCTTGGGTTTGCCTTATTCTCCTGCAATCATATTAGCCTGAACGAAGCTAGGTGAGGCATTGGTCATTTGTCAAGAGTCAAAAGTTAAAAGGCAATAGTTATTTCTTCTGCTCCCTGCCCTCTACCTCTTGCTCCCCTGCCTCTTCCACACGGTTGGCTTCTCAGTGGGAACCCAGAGTTCCCCACTTCCATACCTCACTTTGTCTCTCTTTCATACATCCCTGTGAAACTCGTTTCATCGGGGCTGTCTGCTGAACAATTATTGAAGCTGGGGAAGGCTAAATTGCCCGATATATACATCTTCTGGGCGATAGACTCAAGCTCAAACTATGCATCCAAAACAATAATTGCTGGCACTACTTGAAATCGAGGTACGCGATCGCTTATCTTGAAAAGCGTTAGGTATCTACAGGAGGATTACTTAAATTCCAAAGATGTAAATCGGGAGATATTATTCTGAAGATTGATGCAGAGAAATACCGTTTTTGTCATTCTAGAAACTAAGTTTAGATGTATTCCTCTAAAGTCGAGAAAATGGCTGGAAGATCAGAACAGAGAACGTTAATACGTGAAAACACTATCCTTGCTGCCAAAAACTTCTTAGCAAAAATGGACAACGACGCCACACCAGAAGAATTAGACATGATCGCCAATAGCGTTGGTGAGATTGCCCTATTTTGGCATCTAATTGGGAATCCTGAAGAGATTTCTGCTATGGAGTTGCAAGTCTAGTAGACAGCAATTAACTTGACGAAAAATCATAATATTAGCAGTAACACAAATTGGGCAAGTTTTTTGCGCTCTGCATTGAGGGTTTTTGAGCGATCGCATCCTTGTAAATGTGGTGAGATATGAAGCATTTAACTTGTCTATTTACTATAGCTGCGTAGGCTGGGAGGAGAGGGAGCAGGGGAGAAAGAAAAATGTTATCTGAGTAAATTGGATAATTTATTTTCTGGAAGTCCCTAATATACAGTAACTGGGTTGGATTTTGGAACCCCAGTTACTACCCTAGCTTCAGCTACTCGTCGGATAATATTTTTTGTAAAAGAAATAATATATTTTCTCAAACCAAATCTGAGTTGAAAACGCTTAACTGAGTAGTATATTTATCCTTATAGTATCTATAAAGTTCTCAAGCTGACTTAAGCGAAGCAGTAGCCAGAAACAACCATTTCTGGCGTTATTGATAACTTATTCTCTATGGATAAAAACTGCAATCAAGAGGGGAGAGAGTTTTTTACTATCTATAACCTCTCATCTTTACATTTTTATTATTTATCAACTGTCTATCTTTACAAGAAAAATATATTCTTCCAGAAAGAATACTCCTTTGGTTAGAATCATTTAATCCAGAATATGAAATAAGATAATTATCGTTCTACTCTGGCGCTAAGAATGATAAATATTGCTGACTCAAAAAAACTTTTTAAATATTTAAATAACATTTTTAAATAACAATTTTGGGAAAAATAAAAATTTGTGAGTTTGCTTGTTGAGCAATAGCAAAATTTAATCCCTAAAAAATTAATTTCTGAAAAAATTTCAGGATATTGTGTTTTTCTTATATAGCGGTTCCCAATCTGGTGAAGTACATTTTCAAAGCTAATAACTTTGTCCAACAATATTTGGGTGTACCTCAGTAGCTTAGGAAACGCTATAAGAGAACTACACTCATACTCAAGCATTTTTTTAACCAAAGGTGAGTAAGGTTTCACTTCTTGCTTAATTGAGCCAAATTTCTTAAGCGATCTCTTAAGAAATAATTAGCTGTTTTTCAGGCACACTGCCAAAAAAACAACTCATAACTTAGTGCATTAAAGTTTATGGGTTTATTGCCCAATTTTACTTGTCAATTTCAAAATCTAACCAGGGACAAATAAGAAGTACAGGTAAAAAATCATGGTATTAAATTTCGTTAGCGACAATAATATCCAAGAACTAAATAATTCTGGCAGTAATATTTATTGGGCAGTTCGCTTAAGTGGTTATTTAAAAGTAGACATTTTACAACAAGCTTTAAATGCGATCGCTTCTCATCATCCACCATTGCGATCGCATTTCAACGAAGAAGATACACAGTCAGTAGAACTGAAAGCGATCGACTTGCAGAAGTATTTAGCAACCGAATCTGAACTACAAGTAAAACGTTTCCTTCAACAGGAAAGCCAACGTTCCTTCGATTCAGCATCAAATTTGATGTTGCGAGCTTGTTTGTTGCAACTCAACGAGCAAGAGCAAATCTTGCTGTTGGTTACGCATCCCAAAGCCTCTTTGCCAATGAACATGCTTTGGGAAGAGTTAGCACATGTGTATCAAGCTCTTCTAGAAGGCAAGCTTCACCCATTATCACAATTACCTAATCAGTATACCGATAATAATGTTGGGCAAGACCATCTTAACTATTGGAAAAAACAGCTTGCGGGTGCTGTACCAGTACTAGAATTGCCGAGCGATCGCCCTCGTCCACCAATCCAAGCCTACCAAGGTGCGAGGAAGTCGATGGTGCTACCCCAAGAATTAACTAAATCGCTGAAACATCTCTGCGGTCAGCAAAAAGTTAACTTATTCATGACCTTACTGGCTGCATATCAGACCTTACTATACCGCTATAGCAGTCAAGAAGATATCTTAGTTGGTTCTGCCACCAGAGGCTATTATTCGGAATCGATCGATACTTTAATTTTCCGCACCCATCTATCAGATCATCTCACTTTTATAGAATTACTAGATCGAGTCCGTTCCGTAGTATTAGATGCTCATACTCACGAAAATCTACCCTTTGAGCAACTCTTAAAAGAACTGAAAATAGAATCTTCTCCTAGTTATCATCCCCTATTTCAGGTGATGTTTAACTTCCAAGAGCAGCATCAACAAATATCACAACTGCCGGGTGTAACAGCAACTCCCATAGGCTTAGAAATCGGGTTAACAAAATTAGATTTGATTATCACAGTTAGGGAAGAAAATGAAACACTTCTTGGCATCTGGGAATATAATACCGATCTGTTTGATGACGCTACAATTTCCCGGATGGTAAGGCATTTCCAAAATTTATTAGCGGGAATTGTTGCTCATCCCAGCCAGCAAATTTCTTTGTTACCTCTCCTCAGCGCTGATGAACAACAGCAGTTACTCAATCAATGGCAGCATACTCAGGTAGATTATCCCTACGATAGCTGTATTCATAAGTTGTTTGAGGCACAAGTAGAGCTTGTACCTGACGCGGTAGCTGTAGTATATGAAAATCAACAGTTAACCTACCGCGAGTTAAATATCAAAGCCAATCAAGTAGCACATTACCTCCAAAATTTAGGTGTGGGGTCTGATGTCCTCGTTGGTATTTGTGTCGAACGCTCTCTAGAAATGATTATCGGATTGTTGGGTATTCTCAAGGCAGGTGGAGCCTATGTTCCCCTTGACCCCAATTATCCAGTTGAGCGCCTAGCCTTCATCTTAGAGGATGCTCAAGTTTCCGTATTGCTAACACAAGAGCGATTATTAGAGCATTTACCGCAAAATCAGGCGCAAGTTTTGTGCCTCGATCGCGAAATTCTTGCTACATACAGTTCCGAAAATCCGACAATCTCAGTCACATCTGCAAACCTAGCTTACATAATTTATACTTCCGGCTCTACAGGTAAACCCAAAGGAGTCTTAATTAATCACTCCAATGTGGTGCGCTTATTTAACGCCACCGAACATTGGTATCACTTCAACCAAGAGGATGTGTGGACGCTGTTTCACTCCTTTGCCTTTGACTTTTCTGTGTGGGAAATTTGGGGTGCCTTAATTTACGGCGGACGGTTAGTACTAGTGCCTTATTTGGTGAGCCGTTCTCCCGAAGCCTTTTATGAATTACTCTGCCAAGAAAAAGTTACGGTTCTCAACCAAACACCTTCAGCTTTCCAACAATTAATTCGCACAGAACAGACAATTGCCAATTCTGGAGAATTAGCTCTGCGTTGGGTAATCTTTGGTGGCGAAGCATTAGAACTGCAAAGCTTAAAGCCTTGGTTCGATCGCCACGGAGATGAGTCTCCCAGGTTAGTGAATATGTACGGAATTACAGAAACTACCGTTCATGTCACCTATCGCCCGATTACCACAGCCGATTTAATTGAGGGTGCAGGTAGTGTAATTGGTTGTCCCATACCTGATTTGCAGGTGTATGTATTAGATCGACACAGACAACTACAGCCAATTGGGGTTCCTGGGGAAATGTATGTCGGAGGTGCGGGTTTAGCGCGTGGTTATCTTAACCGTCCCGATTTGACTGCAAAAGCTTTTATTAGCAACCCCTTCAGCAACGATCCGCAAGCAAGGCTTTATAAAACTGGAGACTTAGCCAGATATCTACCGAATGGAGACTTAGAATACCTCGGTCGCATTGACCATCAAGTGAAGATTCGCGGCTTCCGCATTGAGTTAGGCGAGATAGAAGCGATACTCAATCAACATCCTACAGTCCAACAGACAGTAGCGATCGCCCGCGAAGATGTGCCTGGAGATAAGCGCTTAGTAGCATATATTGTCCCCAAGACTTCAACAATTCAAATTCCAGAATTGCGGCGTTTCCTCAAAGAAAAGCTGCCCGAACATATGATACCTGCGGCTTTCGTGATGCTGGACGTGCTGCCATTAACCTCTAACGGCAAAGTCGATCGGCGGGCTTTACCCGTACCAGACGCATCAAGTGTCAGTAGTTCAGCCGATTATGTTGCGCCTCGGAACCCCACAGAAGAAATATTAGCGACAATTTGGGCGCAAATCCTGGGTTTGGAAAGGGTAGGTATTAATGATAACTTCTTTGAGTTGGGGGGACATTCGCTACTAGCAACACAAGTAATTTCCCGGTTGCGTCAAGCCCTGAAGGTAGAAATAGCACTGCGATCGCTGTTTGCTCATCCTACCATCGCAGAGTTAGCGCAAGTTGTTGACGAGTATCAGAGTAAAGATAGTAACTTCCAATTACAAAGAATTACCGCACTCACCAATAGCGATTCACTGCCGCTTTCGTTTGCTCAACAGCGGATGTGGTTTTGGGAACAACTACAACCAGGTAGTTCTATTTATCACCTTCCAGAAGTACGGGAACTCAAAGGCGACCTCAACATCACAGCACTGCAACAATCTTTAGATGCCATAGTTGCCCGCCACGAGGCATTGCGTACAAACTATATTGTGCAGGATGGCAACCCAGTCCAAGCGATTCAACTACCTCGTGCAGTCGAACTGCTCAGATTCAACCTCCAAGATATACCAGAGAGCGATCGCTCCACCCAAATCGAGCAAATACTACAACAGCAAACACAAAGACCGTTTGACTTTGCCAGCGACTTGATGCTGCGTGGCTGCTTGCTACAAGTCAACGAGCAAGAACACATCTTGTTATTGGTGATGCATCACATCGCCAGTGATGGTTGGTCAATGAATATCCTCTGGCAAGAATTGGCAGATTTATATTTAGCCTTTGTTAGCGGACAACCCAACCCCTTAGTTGAATTACCAATTCAGTATGCCGACTATGCTGTTTGGCAACGCCAATGGCTAGAAGGAGAAGTACTCGAAACCCAACTCAACTATTGGCAGCAACAACTAGCAGGTGCGCCCCCAGTACTAGAATTACCCACAGACCGCCCTCGTCCGCCAATTCAGACATACCAAGGTGCGGGGCAATCTTTCACCCTCTCTGGGGAACTCAGCCAAGCATTGCAAAAGCTGTCACGGCAAGAAGGCGTAACATTATTCATGACCCTCTTGGCAGCATTCCAAACGCTGCTTTATCGCTACAGCCGCCAAGAAGATATCTTAGTTGGTTCCGCGATCGCCGGACGCAACCATCCAGAAATCGAAGGGTTAATTGGCTTTTTTGTCAATACTTTGGTCATGCGTACCGATATGTCTGGTAATCCCAGCTTTCGGGAATTGCTGCGGAGAGTACGCCAAGTAGCATCTAGTGCTTATGCACACCAAGACTTACCCTTTGAGAAACTAGTTGAACAACTGCAAATAGAGCGTTCGTTAAGCTATCACCCCTTATTCCAGGTGATGTTTATTCTGCAAAATACTCCAAATCAAGATTTGCAGTTACCAGGATTAAGCGCTGTACCTTTAGAAATTGACAGCGATAAAGCAGCATTCGATCTGATCTTGGAGATGTTTGAAACACCCACAGGAATTAAGGGGAAGATACAGTACAATACTGAGTTGTTTGATGCTGCCGCGATCGCTCGCACGATCGAGCATCTGCAAACCTTGCTGGCAGGAATTGTGGCTCACCCAGAGCAAAACATCGCTACGTTACCACTCTTGACAGCTAGCGAACAGCACCAACTTTTGCGGCAATGGAACGACACTCAAGTTGACTATCCCCAACAATGTATTCATCTACTCATTGAGCAACAGGTAGAACGGACGCCCGATGCAGTAGCGGTAGTATTCCACCATCAACAATTGACCTATCAGGAATTAAACCAACGGGCAAATCAACTCGCACATCATTTACAAAACTTAGGTGTAGGGCCCGAAGTACTTGTAGGTATTTGTGTCGAACGTTCTCTAGAAATGGTAGTGGGAATGTTGGCTGTTCTCAAAGCAGGTGCTGCTTATGTGCCTTTAGATCCTGCTTATCCTCAAGAACGTCTGGCGTTCATGATGTCGGATGCGCAAGTGCAGGTGTTGCTGACTCAAGAACAGTTACTAACTATTTTGCCCAAGCATCAAGCAACTGTAATTTGTTTAGATACAGGCTGGAAAGAAATATCTCAATATCCACAGTCCCAGCCTGTAAGTAACGTGCAGCTAAGTAACCTAGCCTATATTATTTACACCTCTGGTTCTACAGGTAAACCCAAAGGTGTATTAGTAACTCACAAGGGGTTATGTACCTTAGCGTTGGCACAAATTAAAAAATTTAGCGTTCAGCCAAGCAGCAGAATTCTGCAATTTGCTTCCTTTAGCTTTGATGCTTCGATTGCAGATGTTTTGATGGCATTGTGTGCTGGTGCAAGGCTATGTCTGGCTAAAAAAGAGGCATTACTCCCAGGTGCTGATTTGATGCAAACCATCAATGAGTATCAAATTAGCCACGTAGCTCTACCTCCTTCCGCATTAGCAGCTATGTCAAATCAGTCACTTAAGAGCTTGCAAGCCATAATAGTAGCTGGAGAAGCCTGTAAAACTGAGTTAGCAGCAGAATGGTCTTCGAGAGTACGCTTTTTCAATGCTTACGGCCCCACAGAATCAACTGTTTGCGCCACAATGGCCGAATATACTGATGCTAACCAAAAGCTAACTATTGGTCGTCCGATCGCCAATAGCCAAATTTATATTCTCGATACACATTTGCAACCCGTACCGATTGGTGTCGCTGGGGAAGTACATATTGGTGGTATTGGTTTGGCGCGAGGTTATCTCAACCGTCCAGAACTAACCAAAGAGAAATTTATACCTAATCCCTTTAGTAAAAAAATCGGAAGCCGTCTGTATAAAACTGGAGATTTAGCACGGTACTTACCGGATGGCAATATAGAATTTTTAGGTAGGATTGACGACCAGGTAAAAATTCGTGGTTTCCGGATTGAATTAGGAGAAATAGAAGCCACGCTCGCGCAGCATCCCCTTGTGCAACAAGCAGTAGTCACAGTTCGCGAAGATATCCCTGGTGACAAGCGCCTAGTAGCATATATCGTGGCTCAGTCCCAGCCAGCACCAACCACAAGTGAATGGCGGAGCTTCCTCAAGCAGAGCTTACCAGACTACACGATCCCGAATGCCTTTGTAGTCTTAGAAACGCTGCCGTTAACGCCGAATGGCAAAGTAAACCGCCGCGCTTTACCAGAGCCAGATACAGAGAGCGTGAATCTAGCTACAGACTATGTAGCACCAAGCACACCCACCCAAGAAGCGATCGCCGCCATCTGGAAGCAAGTGTTGGGTGTGGAAAAAATCGGCATCAACGACAACTTCTTCGATTTGGGCGGACACTCCCTGTTAGCAACGCAAGCAATTTCCTACATTCGCCAAGCTTTCCAACTAGAAATCGCCTTGCAATCGCTGTTCGCCCAACCCACAATCGCCCAGTTGGCACAGTTCATCGACCAGCAAGCACAAAACACGCAGCAGTTACAGCAAATCCCCAAAGCTAACCGCGAATCAATCCCCCTATCCTTTGCCCAACAGCGAGTCTGGTTCTTAGAGCAACTAGAACCCAACAGTTCGGCGTACATCATTATTGATGCCCAGCGCTTGCAAGGCAAACTGAATATTGAAATTTTGCAACAATCTTTAGATGCGGTTGTTGCCCAGCACGAAGCCCTGAGAACTACCTTTATCCCTGGTGATGATGGTAGTCCCATCCAGGTAATTAACCCACCGCGACCAGTCGAACTCAAGATTATTGATTTGCGATCGCATTCCCAGCCAATCGAGCAAGTTCTCAATCAAGAAGCACTCCAACCCTTCAACTTAGCATCAGATTTAATGGTGCGCGCTACCTTAGTGCAAATTGATACCGAGGAGCAAATCTTGTTGCTAACCATGCATCATATTGCTTCTGATGGCTGGTCTATAGATATTTTCTGGCAGCAGTTAACAGCAGTCTACGCAGCATTATTGCAAGGTAGACCTTCGCCGCTAGAGCCTCTACCAATCCAATATGCCGATTTTGCCGTTTGGCAACGCGAGTATTTATCTGGGGAGGTGCTGCAAACAGAGCTAGACTTCTGGAAAAATCAGCTAGCAGGTGCGCCCACAGTCTTAGAATTACCCGCCGACCGACCGCGTTCTCCCATCCAAACTTATCGAGGAGCTAGCCAAGCGTTGAGTTTATCCTCAACTCTGAGTGCAGCCCTTACCACCCTGTCGCGTCAACAAGGTGTGACTTTATTCATGACTCTGTTGGCAGCTTTTGGCTCCCTACTACATCGTTACACCGGACAGTCAGACATTCTCATCGGTTCGCCAATCGCCGGTCGCAATCGGGCGGAGATTGAACAGCTAATTGGATTTTTTATCAACACCGTAGTTTTACGGACAAAATTTGCTGACGACCCCAGTTTTACTGAGTTACTAGCTCAAGTTCGGGATGTCGCATTAGCCGCCTATGACCACCAAGATTTGCCCTTTGAAAAACTCGTAGAAGAACTCCATGTAGAACGCGATACCAGCCGCAACCCCATATTCCAAGTTTGGTTTAATATGCTCAACTTGGGAGATCGGCAGATAGAACTTCCGGGGCTAAATGTGGAATCTGTTTCCTCTGTGGAAGCACCTTCCAAATTTGACTTAACGCTGTATGTCCTAGAACAGCAACAGGGAATTCAATTGCAATTGGTTTACAATGCTGACCTGTTTAATGCCGAACGGATGCAGGAAATGTTGCGGCAATTCCAGCATTTACTGACTCAGATCGTTGCAATTCCCCAGCAGTCAATTAGTTCCTATTCGTTGGTGACACCAACATCGCAAGCTTTGCTACCACAGCCAAGGGTAATTTTGCCACAGCCAGATTACGAATTAGTCACCACAGCATTTACGGCTTGGGTAAATAGAAGTCCAGAACACACAGCATTACGTCAAAGCGATCGCCATTGGAGTTATCAAGAATTAGGCGATCGCGCGACAAATATTGCTCAGACACTGGTAGCAATTGGTGTTAAGCCTGGGGATGCGATCGCTATCTTTGGCACCAAGAGCTTTGGGCTAATTGCTAGTACCATCGGTATCCTCTTGAGTGGCGGCGTGCTGTTAACTATCGATCCGCAACTGCCCAGCTATCGCCAAGAACTCATGCTGCAAGCGGCACAAGCGAAGTATCTCATCTACATCGATGGTGAATATCCAGAAGCTAGCGAGTTATGGCAATCTCTCACGCTTATCTACGTAGATTCACACTTAGGTAAAGTCATCAATCCCTCTCTAGATGACAATCGAGAGGTGGAACTGCCACAAATCCAGCCAGATGATGCCGCTTATATCTTCTTTACATCCGGCACCACAGGCGTACCGAAGGGTGTATTGGGCTGTCACAAAGGATTAGCACATTTCCTCACCTGGCAACGGCAGACCTTTAACATTGGTCAGCAAGACCGAGTGGCACAATTAACCGGACTTTCCTTTGATGTTGTCCTCAGAGATATCTTCTTACCGCTAACTAGTGGTGCTACCTTGTGTTTGCCAGAACCCGGAGATAACCTCGACCCAACCAAAATTCTGCATTACTTAGAACAAGAAGAAATTTCTGTAATGCACACAGTGCCTTCCTTGGCGGAATCGTGGTTAGTAAATGTCCCAGCAGATGTGTCGTTGCAAAATTTACGCTGGTTATTCTTTGCGGGAGAACCACTCAAACAGATCCTTATCGAACAATGGCGCAAAGCCTTCCCAACTTCCGGGGAAATAGTCAATCTTTACGGGCCGACAGAAACCACTCTCGCCAAGTGCTATTACCGAATCCCTGAGGAAGCAACTTCAGGAGTACAGCCCATCGGCTTACCGCTACCCCAAACCCAAGCACTAGTGTTAACATCTCATCACCAACTTTGCGGTATTGGTGAGTTGGGCGAGATTGTCATCCGCACACCATTCCGCACTAAGGGATACATCAACGCTACCGCAGAAAATTTGGCGCGATTTGTCAAGAATCCCTTGAGCGATGACGAACAAGACTGGCTTTACTATACAGGCGATCGCGGGCGCTATCGTCCAGATGGCTTACTCGAAATTCTCGGTCGTCAAGATCATCAAATCAAAATCCGGGGGATACGCATTGAACCTGGGGAAATTGAGAGCGTATTAACTCAGCATCCAGAGGTGTTACAAGCGGTAGTCATTGCGCGCGAGGATATTCCTGGTGACAAGCGCTTAGTAGCTTATATTACCGCCAAGGATGCAGCACCCAGCATCAGCGACCTGCGGCGCTTTCTTTCCAGCAAGCTGCCACAGTACATGATTCCTTCAGCCTTTGTCTTATTAGATACTTTACCTCTCACCCCCAACGGTAAAGTAGACCGTCGTGCCCTCCCAGCACCAGAATTATCTCGACAGGAACCAGAAGCCACCTTTGTTGCGCCGCGCAATCAAGTAGAAAATCAGCTTGTAGAAATTTGGCAACAAGTTTTAGCTGTAGAGTCTATTGGCGTTAGAGATAGTTTCTTTGAACTAGGCGGACACTCGCTCTTAGCTGTCAAACTGTTTTGGCAAATTGAGCAAACATTTGGTCAACGTTTGCCTTTGGCGAGTCTTTTCCAATCAGCAACAATCGAAACTTTAGCTGAGATAATTAGTCCCCAAGCAGAGCAAAAGCAGGAAACATCACCTACTACTTGGTCATCTTTAGTACCAATTCAACCGCATGGTTCTAAACCGCCATTGTTCTGCGTGCATGGTTTGGGTGGCGAGGTGCTGTGTTTCCGGGAATTAGCCATGTATTTGGGAACAGACCAACCATTTTATGGACTGCAACCACAAGGGTTAGATGGCGAACAGCCTCCATTGAACAAAATTGAAGACATGGCGGCACATTATATTCGCGAAATTCAAACTCTTCAGCCGCAAGGCCCGTATTATTTGGCAGGTTACTCTTTTGGCGGTAACGTGGCCTTTGAAATGGCACAGCAATTACATCGCCAAGGTGAAAAAGTCGGGATGCTAGTGTTATTAGATACTAGCCGTCCGGGATCTGAGAACCGATTGCCTTTAATTCAACGAATTGGCGAGCATTTGCAAAATCTGGTACAAATTGGGCCGAGTTATCTTTGGCACCGAATGGGAGTTTGGCGTGATTGGATTTTATCTAATCTAAATGAGAGCAAGTCTCGTCTGAACAAGAAGTACAAAAATTACTTGGATGTTGAACCTGATTATGTATCCAAACTGACGCAGAATATGTCAGAGGCTGACCATTACTTGGAAATCATCGATGCTAACGCCGAAGCAATCTCCCAATATAGCTTCCGTGTTTACCCAGGACGAGCCGTTCTGCTGCGAACTGACGATCGCAGTCGGGTTGATGCCATAGGAATACAATACGACCCCCAATTCGGCTGGGGTGAGTTAGTAGCTGGTGGTTTGGATATGGAATATATTCCCGGATCTCACTTTGACTTTCTCAACGAACCTCATGTTCGCTTTGTAGCTCAAAAATTGCGCCATTTCTTAAGCAAAGCTATGGAAGTATAAGGGGCATGGGGCATGGGGCATTTGTCCTTTGTCATTGGTCATTGGTGAACCAGTGCGGTCTTGGGGGTTCCCCCCATGAGCAACTGGTGTTAGCGTAGCGTTAGCGACGAAGGAGCGTCACCCGAAGGGTCATTTGTCCCCCCACACTCCCCACCCTCCCCACACTCCCTTTTACTGAGTTGAATTTAAAGCGATCGCATGATGGCGAATGTGGTCTGCAATCAAACTGGCAATAAAATAATAACTGTGGTCATAGCCTGCTTGGTAACGCAAGTTTAAGGGCTGCTTGACTTCTGCGCAAGCTTGTGCAAACAGTTCTGGCTGTAATTGTTCGGCTAAGAATTTATCGGTAGTGCCTTGGTCAATCAGAATCGGGCTATGATAGCCCAATTGCTTGACTAATTCACTAGCGTCATAGCTGCGCCAAGTTTCTCTATCGGTTCCTAAATAACCACTGAAGGCTTTTTGACCCCAAGGACAGCGCATAGGTGCAGTAATTGGTGCAAAGGCTGAGACAGATTTATATAACTGGGGGTTTCGCATCGCGCACACTAAAGCCCCATGTCCCCCCATTGAATGACCAAAAATAGCTTGTTTTTCGGCTTGGGTAGGAAAGTTGGCGGTAATTAAACTCGGTAATTCTTGGACGACATAACTATACATTTGGTAGTGCGATCGCCAGGGTTGTACTGTAGCATCAACGTAAAAACCTGCACCTGTACCAAAATCCCAATCATCGTCTTCACCAGGAATACCCGTATTGCGAGGGCTAGTATCTGGTGCGACTAGCATTAAACCGTACTCAGCTGCGTAGCGTTGCGCCCCCGCTTTGACCATAAAATTCTCTTCCGTACAAGTCAAACCAGAGAGGAAGTAAAGAATCGGTACGGGTTCTTGAGTAGCTTGTGGTGGTTGATAGACAGAAAACCGCATTTCTCCGTTACAGCTAGAAGAGAAGTGAGAGTAAAAGCCCACTTTGCCACCAAAGCATTGATATTCGGAGGTAAGTTTGAGATCGGTCATTTACACAGTAAAAATGTAGCAGGCGTCAGATTTAGCGTAACGCACCAAGCTGCCTCAGCATAAGTAATATCAACCCTTTTACCCTAAATAACCTGCGGCGGCACAATCATCAATCAGTTGCAGCACAAACGGCCAGAGTTGTGGTGCGCCTGTTTCTACTGGTGCTACCCGTTTCATCACTTGGTCGCGCTTAATACCATGAATGCGCCAAGTTCCGCCTTTTGTTTGCTGGTTGTGCAGTAGCGGTTGTATTCTGTCTAGGGCTGCGGCAAACTTAGCAGTGGGTGTTTCGCCGACTTCAAACTCATCCCAGAGTAAACGCAATTCACTACTGATATCTGGTGGTAAAATTCCAAACAGTCGCGATGCTGCTTGCAACTCTTTTTCTGCTTTACTGCTATTAGCCTGGACATCGTAACAGAAGGTATCACCCGCATCAATTTCTACCAAATCGTGAATCAGTAACATTTTGATGGCGTGGAAAATATCAACTTCTACGGGTGCATATTCTGCTAATGTCATTGCCATAACTGCCAAATGCCATGAGTGTTCGGCACTGTTTTCTTGGCGCGATCCGTCAACGAGTAGGGTTTGACGCAGCACTTGTTTGAGGCGATCGATTTCGATAATAAATTGAATTTGTTGCGTCAGTCGATTAATTGTCACTTGTAAGTTCTCAAAAACTACCCTAAATAGCTTAACGGATCGGCAATTTCTCGATGCAATTGTCTTAATTTATTTAAGAAGATTTCCCTCTTATCTTTTAATGAATTATCTTGTCGGTATGTATATATCGAAGTTCGAGATTTGCTCGTAACCACAAATCTGCTATTGACCAAATACCAAATTTATGCGGAGCTTCGGCAAAATTTTCTGGTTTGTGGGTGACAATTGCGTGCAGTTGACGCTGACTCACACAGACCAGTTCAACAGCAGATTCAAAGTCTTTTACAGGTGATGATCTTGCTTGTTGTAAAATGCTATTGTCAATTGGACAAATTTGAATTTTTTCTTGTAACCAATTAACTACTAGCTCTGCAATTTGAGTATTTTGGAGACAGCGAAGATAATTGTAGATTTTTTGCCAACCTACATCTGTAATATATATTTGCATCACAGGATGTATGATATCTAATAACTTGCCAACGTCTTCTACAAAGTTGTTGCGATTCATTAAAGCTTCTAATATTAAATCAGCATCAACTAAAATTTTGAGCACTTTTAACCCCTATTACTCAATGATGAATGTAGTGCCATAAACAAGCTGATACGCCTTGATTCGAGTGCATCTCATTTTGCCAAAAGAGATTTTTCAATAGCGCTTTAATGGCAATGACGAAGAATTATTTGTTTAGTTCCTAAATTAAATAAGTAAAATAGCCAAAATTTTTTATAGGTAAAATTTACATAGCATGATGCTAATTTTCAGCAGTCACACAATGTTAATAAATTTAGTTTTTAGCTTTCAGTAGTAAATAAAATAATTGTCCATTGCTAACTGTTACGCCAGCGCGATCGCCTGCCAATTTCCCAGTACCTAAAAAATAATCTACTCTACCAGGGCCTTTAATCGCACCACCTGTATCTTGATCGAGTACGTAACGGCTAACAATTCGATGTTCTAATTTACCACTGTTGTCGGGAAAGGGAAATGCCGCACGAATCAAAGCTAAAGCACCCGGAGGCATCAAGGATTTATCTGTAGCAATTGAACGTTCGGCTGTCAGTGGCTGGCTGATAGAACCTTGTGCTGGTGCGCCTTTAGTTTCTTGAAAGAAAACAAAGCTGGGATCGCGAGGAATATACACGTTTAATTCCTGGGGATGCTTTTGGAAGTAATCGAGGATGACTGGCATAGTCATACCTTCTAAAGGCAATTTGCCATCGTTCGCCAGTTCTCGCCCAATGCTTTTGTAGTTATAAGCAATATTACCTGCATAACCAATGCTTGTCTGAGTACCATCAGTCAGTTGCAGCTTTGCAGAACCTTGAATTTGCACCATGTATGGTTCGAGGCGATCGCGAAACCAAAATAATTCTAAGCCGCGCAGTTTACCTTTTTCACCTTGTAAACCATCCGCCCCTTCGAGTTCGAGGCGCGTGGGATGAGGTAAACTCCACGAATCCAAATCGGGCGGTGCTTTATAGACAGGATAGCGGTATTCTGCTGTGGGCACGCGACTGGCAGTATACAGTGGTTCGTAGTAGGCGGTGAACAAAACAGAACCTTTGCTATCTTTACCAATCGACTGGTAAAGTACAAATTCCTTAGCGATCGCAGTCTGAAGTGCAGCGGCGGAATTAGTATTAAGTAAAAGTTGGCGGAATCTCAGCAAACTTTTGTAAACGCGATCGCGCGTGATTCGTGGTATAGGATAACTCTTGTAAGCATCATCTCCCCTAGCAGATTGGAGGTAGCGCAAACTGCGATCGATGGAAGTTAACAGCGCTTTTTTATCGTTCTGTGCCCCATATAGCGCTTCATCTACACAAGAGCGATCGTTCTGACAACAAGTAACTGGTAATCTTTGAATCAGTACTGGTGCTTTCTCCTGAGAATTGCTAGACAATGCTTCTGGTAGATGCCATTTTTTTACCTGACATTCTGGCACACTCAGCCCTCGATACTCCAAAGATGGCATCCTTACCAGTAAAATCCCCAGAACCAGAGGTAAACAAGCGAATAGCTGTAATAAAACCTTTGCGTTCCGCTGCGTGAACCTCTGTGTCCCTTTGCGTTTAAAAATGAAATCAAACATTTGGGATGGACTCTTGACTTTTGACCCTTGACTGTTGACTAATGCCCCATTTCACTCATTCATATTATGATATGTGGCAACAGCAGAAGGTGAGATGCGATTCAAGTAACGGAAAATCCAATATTTGAAAATCGTATCTAAAATCACTGGAAATGTAGCAATAAATAGAAAGATAAAATCTCGGTTTGCTGGTAATCCCCAATGGCGCGATACACCTTCTAAAATTACTTCCCAGCCGTGAGGAGAGTGAAATCCGACAAAAACATCAGTAAACAAAATGATAATAAATGCCTTAGCACTGTCACTCAACCCATAGACAATATTATCGAAAAATTCTTTGATGATAGCGATAGAAGGTTTACTGACGAGCAACAACCAAATAAAAGCGCCTACAGAAAAAATATCTGAAAAAACATTTTTAATAGCATTAGAGCTTTCTTCGCGGAATTCTTCGGCAATCTCACCAGCTTTCTCCTTCATGTGAGTTTCTAGCTCCTCAGAAGATAGTGGTGGTGCTTTGCTAATTAAATTCTCAAATTTTATTCTTTCTTCAAACCTTTCTAACTCTGCTAAAGCTTCTTCTTCCATTTCTACATTGAGGAAGATTTGGATTGCTTCGGAACCTCTAAAGCGTTCCACAAGCGGCCCGACTACCAATGCTTTTGCTACTTGATGGGTAAGAAGTGGTACTATAATTAATAGTAAAAGAAACCTAATGGATATGATTGTTCTTCTTTGAGTTTGGCGAAAATTTTGAACAACATCTTGTTCGGAATTTGGATCTAATTCAACTTGCAAACGAGTAATAGTACTTAAAATCGACCTAGGTAATATACCTGTTGTATCCGCTTTCCCTTGAGGTTTTCTGCGGTTATTATTAGGTAATTTTGGTGTTGATGTTTGAGCGATTACTGAGTTAGTTGGTATCTTAGGAGTTTGATCTACTACAACTAAGGAATTTACTTCATTTTCAACATTAGTATATTTTGAAAGTACTCCATCGATAAATCTCAGCTTTTCTAAAATTAAAGCAAGATCGGGATATTCTACACCTGCTTTATTTGCAGCTTCTTGATTACCTTCGTTTAAAAACCAACGACTACCTTTAAACTCTGTGAGTCGCATTCGGGCAATTTTTAATTGTTTTTTCAGATCTGCCTGAAAATAATCCATGACATTGCTACTGTACATAGCTAAGTCAGGGTCTACTTTATTACCATTAAAATGTTTATCTTCTAATTCTTTAATCTTTAATGCTGCATTGTAAGCTTCATCTAGAGAACGCTCTGGCGTTCGTAAGTACCATCGGTAAAGACTCAGCAAGAAAGGATAAATTTTTTGGCTAAAAACAGAGTTCTTCATCGTCGGCAATCATCCAGCATGATTTGGTGATTCTTAACCTTAAATTAACGCACGAAGTATACTAACAAATCTACAAGGAGAGGGTTTGTGGTTGCACATTCTGTTTGGATTGTTGGTAGTAGCCGTAGTGGCAAGACTACTCGTTTAGTTAACCAGTTTTGTAGTTGGGTGCAAGGTAATCATCAAGCTAATGGCTCATTTTATACTAACCAAAAAGAGCAAAAAAAAGGCAAGCAATTAGTTAAAGGTTTGGAACTTCGCCAAGCAGAACCAGGAGTTTTGCTGTTAGCAGCTAATGATGATAACCGTCGAGAATTTGGCGATAGAATTGTCACTGCTACTCTAGGTAAATATCCGGTGAGAGCTAAAACCCCGCTAGGATTTTTTCAGGATGAAGTAATTTTATTTTGGCCGTTGCTGATTCAGTCTTTAAACCTAAACGCCCAATTTCCTGTAAGATTGCGTCCAGAAACCGAGCAAGAATTGGCGACAAAACTCTGGCGTTCTCAATTAGACGAGGAGACTTTGCGCCAAGCGGGAATGAATGAGTATCGTTTGGTGCGTCGCATCCTCGATTTATTGCAATTAGCAGCCTATAGTGGTGAAAATTGCGATCGCATTGCTGAAATTTTGGCAACTGGTTTAGGAGATAATCCGATCGATTTAGATCCGGAATTTCTCGCCTCTTTGCTGCTAGATTGGCGCGACTGGTGTTTAAATCGGGGATTTCTCACCTACGGGATTATTACCGAACTATACAATCGGCATCTATTAACCAATGAAAATTATCAACAGCATCTAGCAAAACGTTATCAAGCTGTATTAGCAGATGATGTTGATGAATATCCAGGGGTAGCGCGTCACCTGTTTGATTTTTTGTTAGATGGCGGTGCAGTTGGGGCGTTTAGCTACAATCCTGAAGGTGCAGTGCGCTTGGGATTGGGAGCAGATCCTCAATATCTCGAAGGATTAGCAAGGCGTTGTCAAGTTGAAACCTTAATCGGTCCGCCTGTAGAATCCTTGGCAATTGAATTGGCTACCCAAATGGTGGAATTAGCCACAGAACCAACGGTAATTTTGAGCTTACCAGAAACCGTACAGTCAATTCAAACTACCTCCCGCGCCCAATTGTTGCGGCAAACAGCCGAGGTAATTGTGGATGCGATCGCCTCAGGAGAGGTAGAACCGGAAGAAGTCGCAGTTATTGCACCTGGTTTAGATGCGATCGCGCGTTATACCTTAATAGAAATCCTCAACAAGCAAAATATCCAAGTAGAACCCCTCAACGATCAACGCCCCTTGATTAGTTCGCCAGCGATTCGGGCATTACTCACCATGCTGGCTCTAGTCTATCCCGGTTTGGGACGCTTAGTAGATCGGGATGCCGTAGCCGAGATGCTGGTGGTATTGAGTAGAAAATCAAAAGCCGCAGATAGCGCCTCCGAACTCAGCACTAACATCGATCCTGTACGCGCTGGGTTAATAGCAGATTACTGCTTTGAACCTCATCCAGAACGCCCTAATTTACTACCAGTCACAGCCTTCGAGCGCTGGGATCGCATCGGCTATGCCGCCACAACAGCTTATACTGAGATATTACAGTGGATCGAAAAACAGCGATCGCAACAAGAACAGCGTTTAATTCCTAGCCCTATCTCCCTGATCTACCTAGCAATTCAAGACTTTTTGTGTAAAGATACCAATCCACCCTACGATCGACTAGCAGCCCTCAGAGAATTGCTAGAAACCGCCCAACACTACTGGGAAATAAATACTAGGCTGCAACAAACCAATTCCAAATTACCTCCATCCATTCCTTCAGAAAGCACCATTGCCGAATTTATTCAACTACTGCGGCGCGGTACGATTACCGCCAACCCCTATCCTTTACGCCCCATTGGCCCAGCTAGAAAAGCTGTCACCTTAGCCACCATCTTCCAATACCGTTCTAGTAGGAGATTTCACCGTTGGCATTTTTGGCTGGATGCGAGTTCTCCTTTGTGGGCTAAAGGTGGTGCAGCTACGTTATTTGGCGCACCCTTGTTTCTCCAACACAGATTAGGTTCGCCTTGGACAGCAGAAGATGAAAAATTAGCCGAAGAACAACGACTGCAAAGAATTTTGGCAGATTTGCTTTCTCGTGTATCCGAAAAAGTTTATTTGTGCCATAGCGATTTAGCTGTCAATGGACAAGAGCAGTTAGGGCCGCTGTTACATTTAGTAAATGCTTGTGTGCCAATTAATTCTGAGGCTGTTGTGAATTGAGTGGCTTTTCAGCTAGATGTAAAGGTTGAAACACATCGACATAAGTCGATGAGTATCTTATGATTATTCGCTAACCCGAATTTTTCGCGAACCAAAGTGGGGGCAAAAATACCGGGAGGTTCGCGAAAATCGCCAGAACCTTGACAAGTAAATAGTTCTAGCATTTGCTGAATCAGGAAAGTTACAAATTATTTGCAATAAGGTCGGCTGAAAATGACCAAAATTTCCGGTTCACGAAAACCCTTCCCAGGAAGCTTGCTCTGCTTAAGTTTCAGAACCGAGGTATTTCCACAACTAATTTCCTCGCAAGGGGACTGAAACATTTCATATGCCTCGGTGCGGGGCATAATTGCCGAAGTTTCCATAACTAATTTCCCCGTAAGGGGACTGAAACAGTCAAGGCAAAGAACTTTATATTATTGCAGGGCCTTTTGGGTTTCCATCAACCATTTCCCCGCAAGGGGACTGAAACATTGGCACAAGCCGCCCCACAGTTGTGTAGTGGCTGTTTCCTCCAGGTGTTTCCATAACTAATTTCCCTGCAAGGGGACTGCAACAGGTAGTCGGCACAGCTTCCTTCTATCTTTATTTACTCCTGCCCTCTTGCCTCAAAACCTCCGCAAAAAGATAACGGGAAAAGTCAGATGCTTTTAGCTTCTAGGAGTGGTATGAACCATCTCCAGCCGAGTTGGAGCGATCGCTTGGGCACTAGTATTATGTGCTATGCGCCATGCCCGTAAACGAGTACTTTACTAAAACTTTATTAATTAGTGCTTTTTATTCATAAAGAATTTATTTAATCTAAGTTTCTTTACTTAAATATTTATTACATTAAAACCTAGGGATAACACTTAGGGTAACAAAAAATTATAGTATTCACTCTGATACATTGGCTTTGTCTAGGAAAACTGTTAAGTAAATCATATATAAGACTTGCATATTAATAGAGGCTGGATTATGGTTTTGGCAATTATCAATGTTTAAGTTAAATAGTACGCAATCTAAAATGAGATTTTGTATGTCAAAATTTGCATCTTTTCGATACAATATGATGCTTGATGAGCAAGCTTAAATGTGTCATCTAAAATATTTAGTGATTCGACATTAATAAATGTCATCTTATTTAAGAAATAACCAGGTGCAAGCTTTACCAAAATACCAAAACTTACTAAAAACCTAATTTTTGCAATTAGCAAACCCACTGTTGCCATGAAAATTACTGACCTGGTATCACCCAAATTATTTAAGACCGAACCATTCTGGCTTTTGAGTATTGCTGCTGGGCTAGAAGCAATTTGTCTTACCTTAGTTTGGAAGGCTCCCGATATTGGCCATCTGGGTATGAGTATTTTGTTTTTATTCGCTACAGGCTCTATATTATGGGACAAACGTCATACCTTGCGCTTTGAAAGCGATGTTTTCTCTAGTATTGTGGGCTTGCTCTTGATTATTTGGGTACTATGGCAAAGTACAACTCAGAATCTAGAACATACCCTGCGTCTTTTATCCTTTACTTCTGCTCTTGGTGTCGGCTTACTGGCTTCTGGTTTTAAGGGATTAAAGCAATATTGGGAGGAACTGACTATTCTGTTTTTTCTAGGGATACCCAGCGTACTTGCTGATTTATTTTTAGATATTTCACCTTTAAGTGCCAAATTTGCTAGTCTGCTTTTGTGGTACTTAGGCTTTGAAGTTACAAATATTGGTGTAAATATTTATCTACCAACTGGCAGCATCAAAGTAGTTCATAACTGTTCTGGTATAGATACCATCAACTATATATTAGGTATATCGGTTATTGCTTTAGTAATGTTCCCCATTGCCAAAAGTAAGCGGTTCTTTGTAGCGATTTTTGCCATCCTCTTAGGATTTGTTATCAATGGAGGGAGAATTGCTATGCTGGCAATAATGGAAGGAACAAACAAAGCCGCTTTTGATAGCTGGCATGGCGGACAAGCTTCTTATTCCTATGGTGTACTTGGTATCTTGATTTTTGGAATAGTCTATATGTTCTTACTTAAACAAGAAGAAAAGCAAGTTGAGAATATAGAAAATTCTTCTAACTCATAGGGAGTTTCAATTCACAACAATATTCCATCTTTAATAGCTAAGACACATAATCAGAACTTTAGCTTTTGATTTTGAAGAACTAAAGTGCTGATAAAAGTTCAAACAATATTTGCAACACATAAATTACTCATAAGGGCACAACATTGTTGTGCCTCTACCCATCTACTGCATTAATTTTAATTTGTACTAATACAGATTTTAAAAACAATGCAAGAGACTACTAAACTGAAAACTCAGAGATAGAGAAATTTTTATCTCTCAAGCTGGATAAAGAATCTATTGGTTCAAGACATTATAAAAAATGAAAAGTCGCAAGTTTTTTACTGCCCCATGCGTTACTTTGTATTAGCTACTGATTATGATGGCACTCTCGCTACAGATGGCCATGTAAATGAGAAGACTTTAGAAGCACTAGAACGCCTACGCGCTTCTGGGAGAAAGCTAATATTAGTTACAGGTAGGCAGCTAGATGATTTGCAACAGGTTTTTGAGCGTATTGATTTATTTGATTATGTAGTGGCTGAAAATGGTGCATTGCTCTATTCGCCAGCTTCTCGTCAGGAAAAGTTATTAGGTTCGCAACCACCACAAGAGTTTATTCAGGCATTGCGCGATCGCCATGTCAATCCACTCGCAGTTGGGCGAGTCATTGTTGCTACTTGGCATCCCCATGAAACAACTGTTCTACAAACCATCCGCGACTTAGGATTAGAATTGCAAGTCATCTTTAACAAAGGTGCAGTGATGGTACTACCTTCAGGTATCAACAAAGCCGCAGGTTTATTAGCAGCATTGAATGAAATGAAGTTATCGCCGCACAATGTTGTTGGAGTTGGCGATGCAGAAAATGACCACGCTTTTCTCAAATTAAGCGAGTTATCTGTGGCGGTGGCTAATGCTTTACCAATGCTGAAAGAACAGGTAGATTTTGTGACTCAGGGTAAGAGAGGCGATGGTGTTGTTGAATTAATTGACAAAATTATCGCTAATGATGTGTCAGATTTGAACGAACAGCTACAACGACATAAAATCTTATTGGGGAATCAAACAGACGGTGCAGAAGTTTATATCAAACCTTATGGTTCCAGTATTCTATTAGCTGGGACTTCTGGAGGCGGTAAATCTACCTTAGCCACAGCCGTATTAGAAAGAATTGCCGAACACAACTACCAAATCTGTATTATTGACCCAGAGGGAGACTACGACAACTTTGAACCAGGCATAATTTTAGGCAATACTGAAGGAGCACCCAGAATTGCAGAAGTTTTAGATTTGCTAGAACAACCTAACCAAAATGTAGTGGTGAACTTGCTAGGAATTGCGCTACAGGATCGTCCCGCATTTTTTGCCGAACTCCTATCAGCTTTATTAGAATTGCGATCGCGAACTGGTCGTCCACATTGGATAGTTGTAGATGAAGCACATCATCTCATCCCTGCATCTTGGCACCCCGCATCCTTGACATTACCTCAACAACTCAAGGGGATGATGTTAATTACAGTCCATCCCGATCGAGTTGCCACCGCAGGCTTATCATTAATAGATACTATTCTCACTGTCGGAAATTCACCCGAAGAGAACATCAAAGCCTTCTGTGAAACCCTCGGTGATTTTCCGCCCCAACTCCAGCCTCAAACCTTAGAAACAGGTGAAGCATTGGCTTGGTTTCGAGAACAGAATTCAGAACCATTCCGCTTTCAAATTACCCCAGGACGTACCGAACGCCGTCGTCATGTCCGCAAATATGCTGAAGGAGAATTAGGAGAAGATAAAAGCTTTTACTTCCGAGGGCCAGAAGCAAAGTTAAATCTCCGCGCTCAAAACCTGATTTTATTCACGCAAATTGCCGAGGGTGTAGATGATGAAACTTGGTTATTCCATCTGCAACGGGGAGATTATTCGCGTTGGTTTAAAGAAGCGATTAAAGATGAATCCTTAGCCGAAGAAATTGCTGAAATTGAAAAAAGCGATGGCAAATCAGCTAATGAAACTCGCGATGCCATTAAAGCTGCGATCGATAAACGCTATACTTTACCTGCTTAAATTTGGTAGTCATCATAGCAAAAACATTCAAACTATTTCTCCCTTTTTTATACTCTGAAGGTGATTGCTATAAAAAGGAAAAAACGCGATCGCGTAGTGGCTCTTTTCCAGGAGCGATCTACAATATCTATCAACTGCCAAACTCAGTAAACTGACGTACATATGGTTCGTGAAATGCCAAAATAATATATTGCTTGGGTACTCCCATCTCAACTAATCGATTGGCAATTCCTTCTTCCGTACCATCATGTTGAATCCAAATTTTCTCATCTTTAATATCGAGATGTAAAATACAACCAAAATCGCGTTTATTTCCCCGCCAACCGACATAAAGTAATTGATAGTGGTCTTGCTGTTCGTCAAAAATGGTTTGTACTTCATACTCTTCGTAATTGCGCGATCTCGAAGCTCGTTTTTGTCGCTCAGAAAGCAGGTATTTAATATATTGTCGATATTGTTCTACAGCCATTGACGAATCACCTCCTCTTCTACATCGTCAATCATTAATCACAATTAATATTTTTTAATTGCCGATGCAATAAATTTTCGTTGAAAAAAGGTTTCATAAATCGGTACGCGAACAGCTATTTTAACTTAGGGGTTAGTTTGGCAGTAATATCTAAAGATGTGCAAGCGATCGCGCCTTGCTATGTAAATTTATATTGATACGCTGTCTCATCAAAGTTCTGATTATATTAGCATCAATCTCAGTGTAGGTATGGATATTTAATCGTGCTTCCAGATGTCGCCAAGCTAAAGGCGGTAGAGAAGGCGATCGCTCTCTCCAAAATAGATAGTGTTAAAATTTAGACAAATGGCGCTTGACCAGATTGAGCGCAGCTTCAGGATGAAAAAACTAGTTAAAGATTAATTCTGAAAATATTTAATTTCCTGAAGAGATGAGGAGTAGTTGATGAAAGTAAAACTCAATAGATATGTTATTAGCAAATTTATTACTAACAGCAAATTTAGTCTTACCAAATAAATTTTTTATAGAACCAAAACAGCAAAAGTTCTTACAAGTTGCACAGGTACAGTTACCCAAAAAATCTAATATGTCTAAAGCAGCTTTAGAAAGACTATTAACCACTGAACCAGTACAAGCTGACTGGTTTACTTCTGAGTTTTTAGCTCATGTACCTATCTCCCAGATCCAACAAATTATCTCCAGCTTAAAACAGGGACTAGGAGATTATCAGAAAGTTCAAGAGCAAGGAAAAAACTATATAGTTGTGTTTGCTCGTGGTTATGTACCAACCCAAATTGCTGTCGATGCTAATGGTAAAATTACCATGCTATTCTTTCGTCCACCTGTGGCTCAAGGTAAGACGTTAGAAGAAGCGATCGCAGAATTCAAAACATTACCAGGTAAAGTCAGCTTTCTCGTTTTGGAAGGTAAATCAGAACGAGCTGCATTAAATGCCAATACGCCTCTAGCAGTGGGTTCGGCTTTTAAATTGGCAGTTCTGCAAATTCTTAAATCTCAAATTACTACAGGTAAGCGATCGTGGCGGGATGTTGTTGAATTACAACCGATTTGGAAAAGCCTACCATCTGGGACATTACAAACTTGGCCTGCTGGCTCGCTTTTAACTTTGCAGACATTATCTGCTTTAATGATTTCTCAAAGTGATAATACTGCTACTGATAGCTTAATAAATATTATTGGACGGCAAGCACTTGAATCTATTTCACCTCGCAACATTCCCTTCTTAACTACCCGCGAATTTTTTATTCTCAAAAGTGCTAAGAATCAAGAGCTACTGCAACGCTATCGCAATAGTAATTTAGAGGAAAAAAGAGCCATTTTACAATCGCTAACTCAACAACCTTTACCCGATCCTAGCGAATTTGGCGGGAAACCAGTAGCTTTAGATATTGAGTGGTTTTTTACTGCGCAAGAACTTTGTTCTGTGATGGAACAAGTTGCCGATTTACCTTTAATGAGTATCAATCCTGGCGTTGCTAATGCTGAAGATTGGGAACGAGTAGCCTTTAAAGGTGGTTCGGAATCTGGAGTTTTAAATCTGACAACTTGGCTCAAAGCTAAAAATGGTAAGCAATACTGCGTTGCTGCGACTTGGAATCACGATGCACCTTTAGAAGAATCTCGGTTTTTTAATTTATATGCAAGTGCGATCGCAGGCTTAAAGTAAAAATCACGCAAGGGGGTTCTGCCGAGAGGTAGAACCCCGATAAAACATGAGTTGACGTTATCCAAGACACGCTGCTAAATCTTGCTCTGGGGTAGTAATCAGCTTGAGATTGTAGGTTTCTGATAGTAATTTCACAACATTAGGTGTGAGGAAAGCGGGAAGTGTAGGGCCAATCCGAATATTTTGGATACCGAGGTGCAGCAATGTGAGAAGAACGGAAATTGCTTTCTGTTCGTACCAAGACAATACTAAAGACAGTGGCAATTGATTTACACCCACACCAAAGGCATCTGCTAACGCTACAGCAATCTTAATTGCTGAGTAAGCATCATTACATTGACCTACATCCAGCAGGCGAGGAATACCGCCAATATTACCCAAATTTTTGTCAAAGAAGCGGAACTTGCCACAGCCTAAAGTTAAAACAATACAATCATCTGGAATTTGTTCAACTAACTCGCTGTAATAATTGCGTCCCGGTTTTGCACCATCACAACCACCAACTAAAAAGAAGTGCCGGATTTGACCTTGCTTCACACCTTCAATTACAGTATCAGCGACACTTAATACCGCATTTCGTGCAAAACCTGTAGTTACAGTACCGCCATCTTTTTCATCTACAAATCCCGGTAGCGCTAAAGCTTTCTGAATTATCGGTGAAACATCACCAATGTTGACATTTTGCAATCCGGGATAACCAACTGGCCCCAGTGTGAACACCTTATCTTTGTAAGATTCATGGGGAGGCATGAGACAATTTGTAGTCATAGCGATCGCACCAGGAAATCTTTCAAATTCATGTGTTTGATTTTGCCACGCTGTACCGTAATGACCGTAAAGATGCGGGTAAATCTGCTTTAATTTGGGATAGCCATGTGCTGGCAGTAGTTCGCCGTGAGTATAAACTTTAATATCAGTTCCCACTGTTTGCTCTAGAATGGCTTTCAATGCCAGTAAATCGTGGCCGGAAACGAGAATTGCTTTACCTACGGTATGTCCCAAAGGCACAAATGTAGGTGTAGGATGACCGAAAGTTTCTGTATTGCCAGCATCGAGTAATTCCATTGCTTTGAGGTTCATTTGCCCAACTTGTAGGGCTAAATCCAACCAATACTGTAAACTTTTATCTTGGTCGTCCAGGTGCGCCAAAACTTCATGGACAAATCTGTATAAGCCTTCATCGTGCTGTCCGAGTTCCAAAGCATGGAAGGCATAAGCCGCTAAACCCTTGATACCATATAATACTGTGAGCTTGAGAGAGAAAATATCTACATTTTTAGCCGATTGACTGATAAATTCAAATTCTAAGTCTTTTCCTTGCTGAATTTGTTGTTGGAAGTTGCCAGCAGGTTGAAAATTAGCGATCGCAGAATCAACAACAGCGTTACCTGTAGCCTGAATTTTTAATTTGAGACTATCGCGTAAAGCGATCGCCCGATTGATAAATGTCACAAAATCATCCGCCGCAAAATTCACATTTGTCAGCGTAGAGAACAGCATTTCACAGGTAAATTCATCGGAATCGCGGCTGGTAATTCCTAACGACTTTGCTTGTAGAGCCACCTGGGATAATCCCCGCAAACAATGCACCAGCAAATCTTGCAAAGCATCGACTTCAGGACTTTTACCACAGGCTCCCCACTGATAACAGACATCTCCACGGGTTGTTTGTTCGCACTGGTTACAGAACATAATTTGTTACTCCAATCTTCTTGCTTCCAGCCTATTCTTGACCCTGGAGTAAATCCTTGATCTAAGTCAAAAAGTAGGAAACAGCTTCCAGATGACAGGTTATATTCTTTCTGTCCCCTCTCACCGATGACCTCATGTTAGTTAGCGAACGTATCTTAGAAGTTAAACAGTTTTTACAAAAGACACCGATTTTTCAAGGTGTTTTAGACGAACAATTGCAAGCACTAGCCAATATTGCGATTCCCCAAACTTATCAAAAAGGGGAAACGCTTTTTTGGGAAGGAGATGAAAGCACAGGGTTTTTTATTGTCAAATCTGGCAGAATTAAAGTTTTTAAACTAGCAAATGCTGGTAAAGAACAAATTTTGCATATCTTTGGCGCAGAAGAATATTTCGCAGAAGTACCAACCTTCGATGGTGGAAAGTTCCCCGCTTCAGCAGCCGCACTAGAAAATTCTGAGGTGGTGTTTATTCCCAGGGCAGCATTTTTGATGGTTCTGCAACAACACCCCTCACTAGCGTTAGCTATGTTATCAACCTTTGCCCGACACCTGCGCAGATTAACTCATTTAGTTGATACTCTTTCGTTTCAGGAAGTTCCAGAACGCTTGACAAACTACTTATTAATGTTGAGCGATCGCAATGGTAATACTGATGTAGTTGAACTCGATTTACCGAAAGGACAACTAGCTGCACTTTTAGGCACAATTCCCGAAACACTCTCGCGCGCGTTCTATAAACTCTCTCAAGAAGGAATCATTGAGATGAACGGTACAAAAATTCGCTTGTGTCGTCACCGAAGAGGCAGAGGGGAAGAGGGCGGGGAGCAGGGGAGCAAAGCCTTCCCCTAGAAGTGGAGCCTAGCAGTTAGCTGTCGTAGTTAAGACATTAATTTTCCTGACCCATAGGGAAGATGAAACACTGTTGCGATCGCAGTTATAACAGACGATGACTTATCAGCTTTCGCAGAAATACGTCTGATTGAGTACATAACCAGAACTCAAACCGATCGGGAGGCTTTTTTAATGACAGCAACGACCCCCAGCCGGACAAACAACTCTACCGCCAATGCACCTGCTCCCTACACGGGATTCGATCGCTTATTCATTGACGGACGTTGGGTTGCAGGCCGATCTGAACACAAACTGCGACCAATCGATCCATACCGCCAACAAGTAATTCTAGAAATTCCCGCCGCCGATCGACGCGACCTAGAAGACGCCTATCAAGCAGCCCAGCACGCTCAAAAAGCTTGGGCGCAGACATTACCCAGCGAGCGATCGCTAATTATGCGTCGGGCGGCGGAAATTATGGATACTCGCCGCGAAGAAATTATTTCTTGGTCAATAAAAGAAGCGGGTAGTCCGCGCAAAAAGGCGATGCTGGAATGGAAAGCAGCGCGCGATGTCATGGAACAGGCCGTTTCGGCTCCCTATGGTGCAGAGGGGCGCATTCTTCCTTCAGACATCCCAGGTAAGGAAAGCCGAGTCTATCGCCGTCCTGTCGGGGTGGTGGGTGTAGTCAGCCCGTGGGACTTTGCGCTCAACCTCGCTAATCGCTCAGTCGCTCCTGCGTTGGCGTTGGGAAATGCCGTTGTCCTCAAGCCACCCTCTAATACTCCTATTTCTGGCGGTCTCATCTTTGGCAAAATCTTTGAAGAAGCGGGACTTCCTGCTGGTGTTCTCAACATAGTTGCAGGCCCCGCCCGTGAGATTGGCGATGCGTTTGTCAGCCATCCCATTCCTCGTGTAATTACCTTTACTGGCTCGACCAAAGCCGGGCGACATATTGGGGAACTAGCAATGACTAGCCCGATTATGAAGCGGGTTTCGCTGGAACTCGGCGGTAACAGTCCCCTAGTTGTGTTAGACGACGCAGATTTAGAACTGGCGGTAAATGCAGCCGTGTTTGGCAAGTTCTTAAACGAAGGACAAATCTGCATGAGTATCAATCGGATAATTGTCGATGAGCTAGTGCATGATGAATTTGTAGATCGCTTTGTCGATCGCGTCCGCAATCTCAAGCTGGGCGATCCAAATGACCCCGATACAGAGATCGGCCCGATCGTTGATGAAGCTCAGTTAAACTCGCTGCTCAAACACATACAACAAGCGCGTCAGGAAGGCGCTCGTCAATTACTGGGTGGCGATCCGCAAGGACTAATGCTACCGCCACACGTGTTTGTAGATGTAAATAATCAGATGTCGGTAGCGCGGGAAGAGATGTTCGGGCCGCTCGCCTCAATTATTAAAGTCCGCGATGAGGCGGAAGCATTGCAAGTTGCCAATGATACCGAGTATGGCTTATCGAGTGCAGTGTTTACCCGCGACGAAGGGCGAGGACTGCGCTTCGCACTGGGAATGGAAGCTGGAATGACGCATATTAACGACCAGACAGTCAACGACTTACCAAACGCTCCCTTTGGCGGTGAGAAGAATAGCGGTATTGGACGCTTTGGTGGTAATTGGGCAATCGAAGAGTTTACTACCGACCATTGGATTACTGTACAGCATACTCCGCGTAAGTATCCATTTTAAAAGAGCCGTTCAAATAACCGTCATTGCGATTGTAGAAAAGCAATCCCAAGAACTCTGCGATTGCGTCGTTTCACTGCGTTCCACTCGCAATGACATATTCAGGGTAATTTATCGGACATCATATTCATTGCTTCAGGAGATAATGAAATGAAAACGCGAAAACTTGGTAAACAAGGCTTAGAAGTTTCCGAACTGGGACTAGGTTGTATGGGAATGTCTGAGTTCTACAGCGGACGTGACGAACAAGAAGCGATCGCCACTATTCACCGTGCTTTAGAACTGGGGCTAAACTTTCTCGACACCGCAGATATGTACGGGCCGTTCACTAACGAACAGTTAGTTGGTAGAGCGATTAAAGACCGTCGCGATCGCGTAGTGCTAGCAACCAAGTTTGGCAATGTCCGCACTGAAGATGGCGGATGGAAAGGTATTAGCGGTAAACCGGAATACGTCCGTCAAGCTTGTGATGCTTCGCTCAAACGTCTGGGAGTCGATGTCATTGACCTCTACTATCAGCATCGCGTCGATCCTACTGTCCCCATTGAAGACACTGTGGGTGCAATGGCAGAATTAGTCCAGCAAGGCAAAGTGCGCTATTTAGGAATGTCAGAAGCTGCTCCAGCGACGATTCGGCGGGCAAATGCAGTTCACCCAATTACCGCACTGCAAACAGAGTATTCCCTGTGGAGTCGCGATCCCGAAGATGAGATTTTGCCCACCGTGCGCGAGTTAGGTATCGGCTTTGTCCCTTACAGTCCCCTTGGACGTGGTTTTTTATCCGGTGCGATCGCAAGTTTAGATGACCTAGCACCGGATGACTATCGCAGAAATTCGCCTCGCTTTCAAGGCGAGAATTTCTCCAAGAATCTGCAATTAGTCGAAAAAGTCAAAGCAATGGCCAATGATAAAGGCGTAACTCCGACTCAGCTTGCTCTAGCATGGCTTTTAGCTCAAGGCGAGGATATCGTACCCATTCCGGGTACAAAACGCCGCACTTACTTAGAAGAGAACATTGCAGCCACCGAGATTACCCTCACACCAGAAGATTTAAAACAACTCGAAGCAATTGCCCCTAAAGGTGTAGTCGCAGGCGATCGCTATCCTGATATGAGTACGGTTAATCGTTAATTTGGGAAAGATAGGGGAGAGCTAAGTGTAGTTCGTTTCTCCCCACACTCCCCACCCTTGAGCAAACTTCACTCTCAAGGAAGATCCCGACCGTGACATAACTCAGATTCAATAGAAAAGACCGTGTATGCATACGGATAAAAATCAATGAAACGCGATGCCACTGGTAAGTTTGTTAGTAATTGGGACTCAGAAACGAAACAACGAGTAAGCCTATCTCTTACCAGTACAGCGTGGCGATTGCTCGATGTGGAGGCTCACAAACGCGGAATTTCTCGTTCGGAAGTAATTGAACAGATTGCCCGCAGTTTAGAAAGTGAATCTGAAAATACGGCGCTACAAGAACGCATCATTGAGCAGCAGCAAGCAATCGCTACTTTACAGCATCAAAAACAGGAGTTAGAAACTTTACTAGAAAATGCACCAGATGCGATCGCTCGTTTTGATGCGCACATCCGTTACTTATATGTCAACCGCATTGTCGAGCAAGCTTTAGGCTTTCCGCGAGATGCTCTTTTGGGTAAATCGATGTCTGAATTTATGTCAGATCCAATTTACCTATTTTGGGAAGAGCATTTACGCCAGGTATTTGCTACAGCTCAACCACAAGAAATTGAATTTGAATTTCAAACTTCCTGGGGACTAAGATTTTATCAAGCTCGGTTGGTTCCAGAATTAGATGCTGAGGGAACGCCGATATCGGTAGTAGTGATCAGCCGAGACATCACTGAAGCGAGGAAAGCCCAGCAACAGCACTCCCAACTCCTTGCTGCTCAAGAAACTGAGCGCCAAGTGACAACAATTCTCGAAAGTATTACAGATGCCTTTGTGGCTTTCGATCGCGAATGGCGCTATGTCTACGTGAATCACGCGGCAGCGGCAATTCTCCATCAAACGCCAGCAAAACTGATAGGAAAGCACGTTTGGAATGAGGTGTTTCCTGAACTGGTAGGGGGATTCGGCTACCAACAATTGCACCGAGCTGTAAAAGAACAAGTGCCAGTTTCTTGGGAAGAATTCGGCGAGCCTGTGCAGTGTTGGTTAGAAGTGAAAGCTTACCCATCTGCTCAAGGTTTGGCAGTTTATTTTCGTGATATCACAGAACGCAAGCAGGTTGAAGCAGAAAAAGAAAGATTATGGCAAGAGCTGGAAATAGAACGTACTCGATTTGAAGCCGTTTTACGACAGCTACCAGTCGGCGTATTAATTGCCGATGCGACATCTGGTAAGTTGATACTCGCTAACGAACAAGCCAAACAGATTGTCAGGTACGACTACGAACAGTCGCTTGAGCTTGAGGAATACCTACCTGTGACGCCATTTGCAGCCTTTGACCGTGATGGCAGGCTGTATGAAGCTTACGAGTATCCGCTAGCGCGATCGCTGTTTACAGGCGAAGCGATCGCTAATGAAGAAATGGGTTTACATCAAACTGATGGCAGCCATATTTTTATTAATGTTAATTCCGCACCAATTCTCGATCGCCAAAATCAAATTGTTGCAGCCGTTGCTGTCTTTCAAGATGTTACCGCACGCAAGCAGATTGAAGAAAACTTGCGACAAACTGAAGAACGCTTACAGCTTGCTTTGTCTTCTGCGCAGATGGTCGCCTGGGACATGGATTTAATCACAAATTATGTAGTGTGTTCTCCCAACGCGCCTTCAGTTTGGGGTATGCAAGCAGGCACAACAGAAGAATTTTTTGCGGTGATTCATCCAGACGATCGCCAACGGATCGTGCAAGCAGCACAAACAGCGATCGCGGGAGAATCTTCCTACGAGCAAGAGTATCGGGTAATTGCTCCCGACGGTGTAGTGCGCTGGCTCAATAGCCAAGGACAAGTTTATCTCGATGAAACTGGGCGAGGAATTCGGATTACTGGCGTTACCGTTGATATTACAGAGCGCAAACAAATTGCAGCCGAGCGCGATCGCTTTTTAGCACAAGAACAAGCTACGCTGCAAAAACTTCAGCGCAAGGAGAAACAACAGCAATTCTTGATCGAATTAAATGATGCAATTCGTGCTATCCAAGACTCGAAGGAAATTATGTGGCGGGTAGTTTCGTCCACAGGCGAACACCTCAACGTCACACGCTGTACCTATGGTGAAATTGATTCTACGCAGGAATATGTCATTGTCGATCGCGACTATTGCAATGGTGTCATGAGTGTGGCTGGCACTCACCACATGAATTCCTTTGGCCCGGAACTCATAGCTGAACTCAAGCAAGGCAAAACAATAGTCGTTGATGATGTCGATCTCGATCCGCGGACTATGGGTGCGGGAGCAGCCGCCTTTGCCGCCATCCAGACAAAATCTTTATTGTGCGTTCCTTTGGTGAAAGCCGGGCGCTTTGTTGCGTTATTTGTGTTGCATCATATTGATCCGCGCCACTGGACAGAAGACAATGTGGAACTAATGGAACGAATTGCCCAAAAAACCTGGTTAGCCGTAGAGCGATCGCGCGCTGAAGAAGAATTGCGAGAAAGCGAAGCTCACCTGCAAGTGGCGTTGAAAGTTGGACGCATGGGAACGTGGAACTGGGATATGCAGACTCGCACGCTCGTCTGGTCAGAAGGACATTTCACCATCTTAGGTTTGCAATCGCATAGATGTAAACCCAGTTATAAAGCTTGGGCAAATCAAGTACATCCTGATGATTTAGCTGAAACGAGGGCAAAATTTCAGCAAGCCATGAGTGAGAAAAAAGAGTACCACCATGAATATCGTCTGCGTTGGGCGGATGGCTCAATTCACTGGGTAGAAGCCAGAGGAAAATTTACTTACGATTCTCAGGGAAATCCCAAACACTCAATCGGTGCTGTACTTGATATCACCGAGCGCAAGCAAGCCGAACAAGAAAAAGAACAATTGTTAGAACGCGAACGCATTGCCCGTACTCAAGCAGAAGCTGCACAAAATCAACTAGCAACCATTTTTGAAACCTCTCCAGTCGGACTTGCCCTGTTAGATGCCGAGCAGCGATTTATTGCGATTAATGAAGCATTAGCAGAAATTAATGGACTGACCCGCGACCAACACTTAGGGCGTTCAATTCCCGAACTTTTTGGGCAATCAGATCCCAAAGTAGTTGCAGTCTTCCATGAAATTTATACCACAGGCCATCCCTTCATCTCACCTAACTTTGCGGTTAAAGTTCCCGGACGCCGCGATCGCTGTCCCGGTTACTTTAACGTTTACTATCTGCCAACCACAAACTCCCACCATCAGGTAGAAGAAGTTTTAGTGTATGTCGTGGATGTAACAGAAAGAGTACAGTTAGAGCGCGGTCAACGCTTTTTGGCAGAAGCGAGTGCAGTTTTAGCATCTTCCCTCGATTATCAGACTACCTTAGAACTAGTCGCCCAGCTGGCAGTACCGGAATTGGCAGATTGGTGTACAGTACACGTAGTTGCAGAAAATGGTGCGATCGAGCAAATTGCCGTAGCTCACGCTGATCGTGCCAAACTCGAATGGGCGCACAAAATCAGACAGAAATATCCTCTAAATCCGAATGCGTCTCACGGCGCTGCATTGACATTGCGAACTGGACAACCGCAATTATTTTCAGATATTCCCGACGATCTGCTCGTCCAAACAGCACAGGACTTAGAACATTTAGAAATTTTGCGGCAAGTTGGGTTTAAATCTGCAATGACAGTACCCTTAAAATCCCAAGAACGCATTTTCGGTGTAATTAGCTTTATCTCAGCCGAATCCGGGCAAAGTTACGACCAAAAGAATTTGCAGCTAGCAGAAGAACTAGCTCACCGTGCTTCCTTAGCAATTGATAATGCTCAGTTGTATCAACTAGCGCAACGCGATCGCGCTAAAGCAGAAGCCGCTAACCGAGTCAAAGATGAATTTCTCGCCGTCCTGTCCCACGAATTGCGATCGCCCCTCAACCCGATTCTCGGTTGGACAAAAATGCTCCGCAGCAAGCACCTAGATGCCACAAAAACCGACCAAGCCTTAGAAACCATCGAACGCAATGCCAAGCTGCAAGCCCAACTGATTGAGGATTTGTTGGATGTTTCCCGCATCCTCCAAGG
This sequence comes from Calothrix sp. NIES-2098, assembly GCF_963875125.1. Taxonomy (NCBI): domain Bacteria; kingdom Bacillati; phylum Cyanobacteriota; class Cyanophyceae; order Nostocales; family Calotrichaceae; genus Calothrix; species Calothrix sp. NIES-2098. The sequence continues at coordinate 2,715,069 of NZ_CAWNKJ010000001.1, read as the reverse complement.
GAAAATGACGTTAAATGTCGCACCCGTTAATTTAGCTGCAATAATTGAAGCAGCCTTAGAAACAGTACGACTGTCAGCAGAAGCTAAAAACATTCAGATCCAAACTAAATTCAACTCAATTTCTGGCAACGTTGTCGGCGATGCCAACCGCCTACAACAAGTTGTCTGGAACCTGCTTTCTAATTCTGTGAAGTTTACACCATTGGCTGGCAGAGTTGAAGTTCACCTAGAGCAGGTTGGTATATACGCTCAAATTCAAGTTAAAGATACAGGCATTGGCATCAAATCGGAGTTCTTACCTCATGTATTTGAATACTTCCGGCAAGAAGACAGTACGAGAACGCGAAAATTTGGGGGACTGGGTTTAGGGCTGGCGATTGTCCGTCATTTAACTGAACTACATGGCGGAACAGTTCAGGCAGATAGCCCAGGACAGAATTTAGGAGCAACATTTACCGTTCGGCTACCGTTAAACGTCGTCGAACAAGAACTATCTTCTAATCACACCCATTTAGAAACTGTGGCAGATCTCAAAGGTATTCAAATCTTGGTTGTCGATGATGATGCAGATATGCGGGAGTTAGCAGAATTCATCCTGACAGAATCTGGCGCACAAGTTACGACAGCCGCTTCGGCAGTACAAGCATTAACTTTATTAAATCAGTCTCTGCCAGATTTACTGTTGTGTGATGTAGGAATGCCAGAAATGGATGGCTATTCCTTAATTCGACAAATTAGAAAATGGGCACCACAACAGGGAGGAAACATTAGCGCGATCGCGCTGACTGCCTATGCAGGAGAAATCAACCAGCAACAAGCCTTAGCCGCCGGATTTCAAATGCATATCGCCAAACCTGTCGATCCAGAGGAGTTAGTGCAGGCAATTGTGCAATTGCTTCACCCTATTGGCTAAGGTAAATTATTCCAGCCTTGTTCGTTCAAACATTTTTCGGCAAGAGACACCACTAAACTGGAGAATTAAAAGTCGTTCATCGCTCAGATTAGTAATCTGTTTTACATCTGTGAATTCTCACTATCAAAAATTTAGTTAGCCAAAATGATTTACAAATTAGCTGATGTATATGACGTTTTTGCGGAAAAGTTATGACGAAAATGTGACGTTTATCAGATGCCTGCATTTAGCTATTTATACAATATTCAAATTAGTTGAATTATCAGAAATTTTTTAAAATATATGGGTAAAAAGTGCATTGCCCCCATAAATGAATCATGCTATTTTACCTGAGATATGTATAGAAATATCTTCTAGGCATTCACATCATATCCCAGTAACCATTTCCAGTCTCATATACCTTTGAAATCGAGCGTTTCTCAGCAAGTTTATTAACTTGTATGGAATGAAAACTTGATTGTGTAGTAGCAATATTAAGTGCGGACAAGTTAAACAATTATTCACAGCGTGTTTCATAACTACGAACACAGAAAATGTTGAGAGTCATAGATCCTCGAATCCTGCGTTACGGTATGGCTGTATTGAGTGTAGCAGTAGCATTGCTACTAACTCTCATATTGCAGCCAGTCCTCAACAAGAGCATATTAGTAATATTTTTTGCTGCTGTGGCTATCAGTAATTGGTATGGTGGATTCAAACCAGGATTACTAGCTACAATCTTGGCAGTATTAGTTAGTGATTATTTCTTTATACCTCCAGTTCATTCTGTTACGCCCACCAGTTGGGAGAATGTTGCTCAGTTAGTGGTATTCATATTTGTATCGGTCTTGATTAATTCCTTGAATACAGAACTGAGAATAGCTAGAAACCGATCTCAGGCGAGTTTAGCCAAAGCAGAAGCTGCACGTACAGAAGTTACCAATATTCTAGAAAGTATTACTGATGCTTTTGTCTCCTTTAACGACCAGTGGCGTTGCGTTTATATCAATGAACAAGCTCTTAGGCTATTGCACAAAACTCGCGAGCAGCTAATTGGCAAACAGGTATGGGAAGAAGTATTTCCTTCTATTTTTGAAGATCGGGTTTACCAAAAATTACATCGTGCTGTTAACGAACAGACTACTTTAGTATTTGAAGATTTTGCTCATTCTATTGGCTTGTGCCTCGAAATTCATGCTTATCCTTCTGTAAATGGACTTGCTGTTTACTTTCGAGATGTCACCGAACGCAAGCGCGCAGAGGAAGAACGTATTCAACATCTTATCCAAGCACAGCAAAATACATATCGATTGCAAAGACTGGCTGAGATATCTCTAACTATCAACTCAACCCTATCCCTGCAAGAAAGATTGCAATTGCTAACTGAGCAATCCCGTGAAACAATCGGAGCGCATCAATCAGCTACTACTATCACAGTAGATGAAAACTGGGCACAGGCGATTCATGCAGTTTCTATCTCAAATAAGTACGCACAGTCGCAAGGCTGCGAGCAAAAACCAAATAGTTCTGTGATTCACGCACTGATTAGTCGTTTACAAGGATCGATACGGATGACTCAGGCTGAACTAGAATCCCATCCGATCTGGAGTGGATTTGCTCAAGAATTTTGCCAGTCTCTACCGCTGCGCGGTTGGCTAGCCGCACCATTGATTAATAGCAATGGCAAAAACATTGGTCTGATCCAGCTTTCTGACAAATATGAAGGTGAATTTACTGAAGAGGATGAAACTATTCTGGTGCAAATGACTCAGATGGCATCGTTAGCAATCAATAACGCTCATCTTTACGAAGAATCTCAACGAGCCAATCGAGTCAAGGATGAGTTTTTAGCGATGCTCTCCCACGAACTGCGATCGCCTCTCAATGCTATTCTGGGTTGGTCACAAGTCTTGCGCTCCGGCAAGTTGAATCCAGAAATTACCATGCGTGCTTTAGAAACTATCGAGCGCAATGCCAAATTACAAACTCAACTGATTGAAGACTTGCTAGATGTCTCTCGCATTCTCAGGGGGAATCTCAGCCTGAATGCTTTTCCCATTAACCCAGCATTACCTGTGGAAGCCGCGATTGAGACTATGCGTTTGGCTGCGGAAGCAAAATCGATTCAGATATTACCTGTAATTGAATCTAATATCGGCACGATTTCAGGTGACTCAAATCGCTTACAACAAATTGTGTGGAATTTACTGTCTAACGCCATTAAGTTTACATCCCCAGGCGGTCGAGTTGAAATCCGAGTTACAGCTGTAGGCTCACAAGCACAAATTCAAGTCAGCGATACAGGTAAAGGAATTAGCTCTAAGTTTCTACCTTATGTTTTCGATTATTTCCGTCAAGCTGATGCTTCGATTACCCGTAATTATGGTGGACTGGGATTAGGTTTAGCAATTGTGCGCCACCTAGTAGAACTGCATGGCGGAACTGTTGGCGCTGAAAGTTTGGGAGAGGGACAGGGAGCCACCTTCACAGTCAGATTCCCATTACTCAAGCAACAGCCAGTGACACATCAGATCGGTTCGTTCAATAATCCCCCAAACCTCAATGGAGTTAAGGTATTAGTTGTTGATGATGATGTTGATGCACGCGAGTTTCTGGTTTTTATCTTAGAGCAGCATGGAGCGATCGCTGTGGCTTCAGCTTCAGCAACCGAAGCCTTAGAGCGCTTAGAACAGTTTCAACCAAATGTCTTGCTCAGTGATATTGGAATGCCAGGAGAGGATGGATATAATTTTATTCGCCGAGTCAGAGTACTGAAATCTCCTCACATTCAACAAATTCCCGCGATCGCACTTACAGCTTATGCGTCCAATGAAGACCGTAATCAAGCACTAAAAGCAGGCTTTCAAAGGCATATTCCTAAGCCAGTAGATCCAGCTGAGTTAATTACGATTGTTGCTAACCTGAATGCTGGCTTTGACCGCTAAATTTTCCTAGCGATTTATTGCTTTCTAAATTCAAATCAGCATTTTTATGTCTAGCTAATTATCTATTCAGCTTCAAGATAGATTAGCTGAAATTGCGATCGCGGTATCTTTGAGACTATCTGGTATACATTGGTAAGGGCAAAGTCTCACGACAAGCCACTAGGCGTCTAGGCTTTAACAGAGCATGACAATAACCCTTCTCAACAATCGGTATCAAGTTATTCAGGTACTCGGTGCTGGCGGTTTTGGCGAAACCTTTCTAGCAGAAGATACTCATATGCCTTCTCGGCGTCGCTGTGTCATCAAGCAACTCAAACCCATCAGCAATGACCCCCAAACGTACCAAATGATTCAACAGCGGTTTGAAAGAGAAGCCGCAACTTTAGAGAATTTAGGTAAAACTAGCGACCAAATCCCGGAACTATATGCATATTTTTCGGAGAACGGGCAATTTTATCTCGTTCAAGAATGGATTCACGGTCAAACCTTAAGAGATGTTGTCCAAGCTAAAGGACAAGAAAGTGAAACTGTGGTTCGCGAAATTCTCTTAAGTCTGTTGCCTGTTTTAGACTATATCCACAGCAAGGGAATTATTCACCGCGATATCAAACCCGATAACATCATTCTGCGTTTCCCTGATAACAAGCCAGTTCTGATTGATTTTGGTGCAGTTAAAGAAACTATCCGTTCTGTGGTGAGTTCTCCAGGATTACCTGCGCAATCAATGGTAATTGGTACACCTGGGTATATGCCTAGCGAACAAGTCTTAGGACGCCCAGTTTATGCTACTGACATTTATTGTTTAGGCTTAACGGCGATTTATTTATTAACTGGTAAACAACCACAAGAACTCGAAACCGACCAGCAAACTGGGGAAATTCTGTGGCAGGAATATGCTCCTAATGTCTCTGCCAGTTTAGCAAAGGTACTCAATCAGGCAGTTAAACCTCATGCAGGCGATCGCTACACCACGGCTAGTAAAATGCTTTATGCCTTGGAGTCTGCTAGTTATATTGTTCCGCCCACAGTCGCTAGACATGCTACTGCTGCTGTCTCAATTGGACAAACCCAACCATTATATTCCCCACAACCCCAAACCATTACTTCGAGAAACTGGCAAAAGCCTGCTGTCATTGTCAGCAGTTTAGTAGTCGGTGGATTACTTGCTGGGGTAGCGATTTCTAACCTCACTCGCCAACCAGCATCAGAAGCACCAATTGTTACAAATACCACCCCTTCACCAGAACCTTCAGCTATTAATACCGAACCTCCTGATACGCCTGTTGCTTCCCAACCTTCCCCAACTACATCACCATCGCCTGTAGAAATAATTCCTGCACCCATTCCTACCCTGAATCCCAAAGTAGAATCCAATCCTCCAGAATCCACAACCTCACTGCCAGAGAGAACAGAGAGAGAGCCTGTAACTTCCGATACTGCAACGCCAATCGCCACATTAGCACCACAGCCAAAAACAGAAAATCAGCCAGCTATAATTCCTACACCAGAAGCACGTTCAACCCCACCGAACAACAACCCGCCTACCAAGTCAGTTAGTAGTAACCGCAGCAAACAAAGGGTGCCAGCATTTCCTACGGGTACACAAAGAAGCAGTGTTGAAGCTACTCTTGGTCAGCCAGCTAGAGATTTAAGAGGAGTTTGGCGTAATACCCGTGCTGTCACATATAACTTAGTACCCAATCAAATCGACTTAGGCTACTTATTCGATCGCAAAACTGGTGTACTGCGCCAAACTGAAGCAGCTTTTGCCCAATCGGTAGAACCGCAGGTAATGCAGAGTACTTTAGAGGGAATGTTAGGCGGTCAAGCCAATGAAGAGATTAGGCAGGGACTACAAAAAATCCAAAGTCGTCAGTCTGATAATTTTCAGTTTTCCCAAGGGTCGGTGAAGGGTCAGATTGTTCGCCAAAACTGTGATTTTATTTACATTAGTATTTGGGATGCGGACTTACATGATTTTGTCAGTCCGTCGGCAGCTAAACAGTGTAGCTAAACAGTTTTAAGTTTGCAAGATAAAAAAAGGAGCCTAATTTGGCTCCTTAATTAACAACAGGTAATGGAATTTTGATTACTTAATTACTACCTTACCGCCAGCTTCTTCGATGCGCTTCTTAGCATCTTCAGCAGCTTCTTTAGCAATACCTTCCTTAACAGGCTTGGGCGCAGCTTCCACTAAATCTTTGGCTTCTTTCAAACCTAAACCAGTGATTTCGCGAACAATCTTCAGTACAGCAATCTTCTTATCGGCAGGAACAGAGTCAAGAATTACGTCGAATTCAGTCTTCTCTTCTACTGCTTCAGCAGGAGCAGCAGCACCAGCACCAGGAGCAGCGATCGCAACACCAACAGGAGCAGCAGCACTTACGCCAAAAGCTTCTTCGATTTGCTTAACTAATTCAGCAGCTTCTAGCAAAGTCAAAGATTTCAATTGTTCCAAAATATTATCGGTTGTAGCAGACATTGATATAACTCCTATGATGTTTGATTAGTTATTTGTCATTAGTCATTACTTTTGACTTTTGACTGTTTATTCGCCAGCACTTTCAGCACTACCGTCTTTTTCTGCTTCAGCCACCGCTTGCAAAGCACGCGCCAGCGAACCAGGAACTTCGTTGATACCCACGGCAATCTTGGTAGCCAAAGCGTTGATAGCTCCAGCAATTTGACCCATGAGTTGCTCCTTAGATGGCAAGTCTCCTAGAGCCTTAACATCGGGTTCTTTGAGGAGGCGACCTTCCATAACGCCGCCGCGAAGTTCTGTCTTCTTGGTAGCTTTTTGGAAATCTTGGTAAGCCTTAATTGCAGAAGAGAAATCATCTTTAACTAGCAAAAAGGCAGAAGACCCTTTGAGCAATTCTGACAGTGGTTGCCATTGTTCTTGATCCTGAATGGCAATACCCATCAAGGTGTTCTTTGTCACCTTACAAACAGTGCCACTCGGACGCAACCGCCGCCGCAAGTCGCTGATTTCAGCAACTGTTAACCCCTGATAATCAATTACGAGTGCCAGAGTTGACTCACTCAAAGTTTCTTTGAGATCGGCTACTATCTCTTGTTTATTTTCTAGCGTTCTACCCATGTTTATTTCACCTCCTAGGGCAAAATCATCGATTTTCCCTACTTGTGCGTTTTGTTCTGACCAACCCAAACAATAAACCCCAGCTTTTGCGGCCGGGGTTTAGTAGTAAGACTCTTGTTGCCACAGTAACTAATCCCTCATGGGTGCTACTTCAGGCAATTTAGAGCTTTAACCTCGGCAGGAAATTTAAGCCATTGGCTCCTGCTGTCTCCGGCTTTGTCTATTGAATTTTGTCTTTTGTTATTAGTCCCGTGCTGTTACACATGACTATTGACAAAAATTATGCTGCTTCGGTCAGTTTCAAATCCCGTAGGGCACTGATATCGACTTTAATTGATGGCCCCATTGTGGCAGACACGTACACTGTGCGCCAATAACGACCTTTGGCTCCGGAAGGACGATTGCGATCGATGGTCTCTTGCAACGCCTTCAGGTTAACTAACAAATCTTCTGGCGAGAAGGATGCCTTACCAAACATAACATGGACAATGCCTGTCCGATCGGCACGGAATTCTAATTTACCAGCTTTAAATTCTGCGATCGCACTGGCGATGTCAAATGTCACCGTACCACCTTTAGGTGATGGCATCAAGCCTCTAGGCCCCAGCAATTTACCCAGCTTCGCTACCTGTGGCATAACATCGGGTGTAGCGATGAGTTTGTCAAAATCCATTCTGCCTTTTTGGATCTCGTCAATCAGCTCTTCTGAACCAACGACATCCGCACCAGCATTGCTTGCTTCAGTAACTTTTTCACCTCTAGCAATTACTGCCACCCGTACCTCTTGTCCTGTACCTTTGGGCAGCGCTACCGTTGTCCGCAATTGTTGGTCTGTATACTTTGGATCGATCCCTAAGCGAATATGCGCTTCGGCGGCTTCGGGGAATTTAGCTGTTGCTGTTTCTTTCAGCAGAGCTAGCGCCTCTAAGGGTGCATAATCTTTATCTTCTACTTTCTCTTGCAAGGCCTGCAAGCGGCGTGATATTTTTTTTGCCATTTTTCTCTCCTGGGGTAATTCCGAAGCTTTGCCTCTCCCCCGATAAATTTTTGTCTGTTGTCAGTTGTCATTTGTCCTGTGTCATTTGTATTTCTTCTTTTACTAATGACCAATGACTAATGACTAATGACTAATCTGCTATGGTAACGCCCATATTTTTCGCAGTACCTTCCACGATCTTCATCGCCGCTTCGATGTCGTTGGCGTTGAGGTCGGGTAGTTTAGTTTGAGCAATCTCTTGTAATTGCGCTCTAGTAATCTTCCCAACTTTCTTTTTGTTGGGTTCATTTGAGCCGCGCTCAATCTTTGCTGCCTTGCGAATCAGTACTGATGCGGGTGGGGTCTTGAGTACAAATGTAAAACTCCGGTCTTCATAAACCGAAATTTCTACAGGAATTACCATCCCAGCTTGGTCTGCTGTTTTGGCGTTGTACTCTTTGCAGAACATCATGATGTTAACGCCATGTTGACCCAAAGCAGGGCCAACTGGCGGTGCTGGGTTGGCTTTTCCAGCATTCAGGGCCAGTTTAATGACCGCTACTACTTTCTTTGCCATTTTTATTTAGCTCTGTTTCTCTACCTGATTAAATTCCAACTCTACTGGTGTATCTCGTCCAAAAATCGACAACAAGGCTTTGAGCTTACTCCGTTCTGGAGAAACTTCAATAACCTCGCCTTCAAAGTCTTTAAACGGCCCAGAAAGCACAACTATCTTATCACCAGTCGCCATGTCAATTTTGACTACTGGTTCTTGTTCGCTAGTTTGTTTGAATATACGTTCAACTTCTGAATGACCCAGGGGTACTGGCTTCACGTGACCGCGACCTTTACCGCTGCCCCGTTTTTGTTCTGCTCCCACAAAATTAATTACATGAGAGGTGTTGCGTACTACCTGCCACGTATCATCATTCAGGATCATCCTCACCAGCACGTAACCAGGGAAAACTTTTTCCTCTGTATGCTGACGACTGCCATCTTTACGGATTTTTACCGCTGGCGTGTGCGGAATTTCGACTTGGATAATTTTGTCAGCCACATCAAAGGTTTGGATGCGCTGCTCCAAGTTTGTTTTAACGCGCTTTTCACAGCCTGAGGCTACTTGCACCGCATACCACCGCGCTTCTTTCAGTGCTGCTTCTGCGGCTTCCTCTGACTGCAACGTTGAGTCGCGTGGTTCTTCTGTTGCAAAAGTCATCAGAACACCTGTTTTGCTGCCCAGCCAAACAATCCATCAACCAAATAAATCAAAGATGCGGAGAGTGTCACCATTAACAAAACAGCTGCTGATTCGCTCACCAGTTGTTTGCGACTTGGCCAGACCACTTTTTCAAGTTCTTCTTTAGTTCCTTGAATAAAGTTATTTAAGGCTGACCCATTTGTGTTTTCTGGGATTTCCGCTTCATTTTTTTTGGCCACAGCCGTTTATCCCCCCGTTTTTTTGACAGCTAGACGCTGCTAATTTTGATTCAGGTTTACAGCTTGACTCAATCCCAACTTAAAATCTGGAAGCAAAAAAGCTGCAAAATAATTATACCCGAAATCATCAATACTAACTGCTAATATAGCAGCTGTCTTGCTATTTCGGGCTAGATTTTTTGCTTTTGAGCGCGCCCTGGAGGACTTGAACCCCCGACATCAGGTTTTGGAGACCTGCGTTCTACCAACTGAACTAAGAGCGCACAAGCTGTCTTGGATTCAGCGATCGCGCTAAACTTACTTTTAGTTTAACGCAAATCAGAATCTGATATTACCTTAATTTTGTTTAGAAAGCAAGTCAGCGGCAGATGCCGCTTTTTATTTTAAGGCTTCTCCCATACTTGTAAGCGCAAATTACAAAGCGCGATCGAAGCGTTGCTTGATCCGGGTCGCTTTACCCACACGTTGGCGCAGATAGTAGAGCTTCGCACGTCTTACCTTACCGCGACGCATAACCTTGATGCTGTCAATCCGAGGTGAATGCAGTAGAAATACCCGTTCTACGCCTACGCCTTGAAATACGCGACGGACTGTAATTGTTTCATTGATACCGCCATTACGTTTGGCAATTACTACACCTTCGTAGGGTTGGACGCGGTATTTATCGCCTTCTTTAATCTTGACGCCGACTTTTACTGTATCGCCTACATAAATTTCGGGCAGATTCGATTTTAGTTGTTCCGCTTCAATGGAACGGATGATTTCTTGAGCGTTCATTGTCTACTTTCAAAAACTCACGATCGTTAATCATAAATCTATTTCACCCTGACAGTCCAGTGATTGGAAATACAAAATTACGAGGTTATAACTGGTGTAATTGGTAACTCTATATTGATTGTGTTTTACCTAACTTAGCCTTGGGTTTGATTCTTTAGCCCAAAATTTGTCTAGACTCCTTCTTCCTAAAGAATTTGCGGAACTAAATCCCCAACTAATTACTGTTAAAATATGAAGTTCAGTGTTGTTATTACTACTTACAATCGCGTAAACTTACTGCGCCGAGCAATTGACTCAGTTCTGAAGCAAACCATTCCCTGTGAAGTCGTGGTTGCTGATGACTGTTCATCTGATGAAACTGAAACTTATCTCAAAAGCTTAGGTAACTCTGTTGTTTATCATCGCAACGAAGCGAACAAAGGTCATGCTGCTACGGTAAATGCAGGAGTTGAAAAAGCTAGCGGCGACTGGATTAAATTTTTGGATGATGACGACTACCTTGCTCCCAATTGTCTAGAAGAGATGGCAAAGGTTATCTCACTTCATCCTACTGCTGTCATCTGTTCTTGTATTGCGGCTCAAGTAGATAGTAATGAAGTTGAACTCAGCCGTACCACAGAATTTGGCCCGGGGTTAGCTTTTTATATTCCCCAAGCTGATATTCATTACGGTATGCTCTTAGAGCTTGTACCTTTTGGTACCCCTGTTCAAGTAGCTTGTCATCGCGACGCTTTTTTGCAAACAGGTGGTTGGGATTCCCATCTGGATGCTAACTGTGATGACATTGATTCTTGGATACGCATTGCTCAGTTTGGCGATGCTATCTTTCTAAATCAATGTCTTGCTTACCGCACAATTTGGCCTGGTGCTTACAATCAAAAGTTCTCTCTTTTTAAACGGTTAGAGACAAATATTTTGATGAAGGAGAAGATTTACGCTTTAGTCGATCAAAAGCACCGATCGCATCTGCCCAAGTTTGAGAATACCAAAAATTATCTCAGACTACACTGGTCTTTGGTGGCATTGAAGCAAGGACAGCTAAAGCTATTTCTGACTATGGTATATCCAGCGATTTTTTCTCCTGTTGCTTGGTGGCTTTTAGTGACTGCTGTCTTCTCTCGCCGTTTAAATCGCTCTAATTCTTATTTGCAAAAGTTGGTGTTGATTAATACTAGTTTGGGATAGCGGACAAGTATCATACATTTTGGATTGAAAAAAATTTATTGCATAGAGCTTTAGGCGTTCTATCGGTTGCAGAAATCCTAATCTGACAAAAAATAACCACAGATAAATACCAATATTTATCTGTGGTTTAATGTTCAAACTTGGATTCAGCACTAGTGAGAATTTAGTAAAAATTTTTCCGCAATAAATCCAGTCGCAGAAAAATTGGCTTCATCCAACCCCAATCGAAAATATCGTGTAGCAGAGTATAAAAACAAGGAATAATAAACAGAGTCAGCACTGTAGCTAAAGACAAACCCGAAAAAACTACTACACCCAGAGGTTGCAAAAATTCTGAACCTTCACCAATTCCTAAAGCTAAGGGAAACATTCCTAAAACAGTAGTTATTGTCGTCATTAATACTGGTCGCAAGCGTTGCGGCGCAGCTTTTAAAATCGCCGTTTTCCGGTCAACTTTCTCTCTTTCCAGAATTTGATTTGCCAGTTCAACCATGATGATGGCATTGTTAACAACAATACCTACTAACAAAACTGCGCCAACGATGACAGTTGCGCCAATGGCTGTTTTGGTAATGTAAAGACCGAAAATACCCCCAGCTAATGCCAAGGGAATTGTAAACATGATTACCAAGGGGTCAATCAGGGAATTGTATTGCACCGCCATGACGACGAAGACTAAAAAGGTAGCTAATCCTCCTAAAAGTTGTAGTGAGTTTTGCAGTTGTTGATTAGATTCAACGGCTGAACTGGGCAAAATACTGATACCCTCAGGTAAATCTAAATTATTTAGCACGTTATTTACCTGTGCTAGGGCATCACTCAGACTTGCACCTTCACTCAAGTTACCAGCAATTAGGAAAACCTGACGTTGATTAATTCTTTGAACTTCTCCAGGTGCTTGAGCTTCGACAATTTTAGCCACATCGCTCAAGCGGACTTGGCGATTGTTCTCGACAAATAAAGGCAATCTTTCTAATTGCGAAGGTTCCTGTACAGAACTTTCATTTAACTGTACTCGTACATCTACTAAACGATTTCCACGTTGTAGTTGAGTTGGTACGCTACCTTCGATCGCAGTTTGAATTGTATCGCCAATCTCTTGAGTAGTTAGCCCTAAAGCTGCAACTCGCTCCCAGTCAGGACGAATCTGAACTTCTGGTTGACGGTCATCAGCATCGGGACGAAATCTCGCTAAGGTGGCTTGTTCTTCTAAGGCTGCTAATACTTGACGCCCGGCTTGTTGTAATGTCTCTGCATTATTTCCCTGAAGAATTACGTCAACATCCGCACCGCGTACAGGAGAGTTATTGAGAATTAAACCTCTGACTTGACCGGGAGCAAGGCGCAGGCGAATTCCTGCTAAATTCAGCTTATTAAACTCCTGGGTGACACGTTCGGTATAAGCTTCGACATCAGTACCTTGTTTGAGGGTAATGTTGCTAGAACCCCGCAGTGGATTAGCATTGGTAGTATTGCCAAACAGAGCGCCACCAATTGTCGAAAAGACATATTCGGTTTCTGGTTGGTTGCGGAGAATTTCGTTCACCGCATTCATGACTTTGCGGTTAGTTTCTAGAGGAGTACCAGGCGGAAATTGAGCATTTAAGTTTGCTTGTCCGGTATTGATGCGTGGGAGAATTTCTTGCGGAATTTGGGGAGCCATCCACAAACTACTACCGCCGAATAGAAGCAGCACTAACCCAACTGTTATTAATCGCCAACGCAATATCCCAGCCAAAAACCGACCATATCCCCCTGTAGCAGCATCAAAACGGCGATTAAATTGTCGTAACAGCCAAAATTCACTTAAACGGCTAGAAAATCGCCATCCCAACATCCGAGAAGCGAGCATAGGAACAACAGTCACCGCAATTAATATTGAGGCGGCTACAGAAAAAGTGATGGTGAGAATTAATTCATTGAATAGTAAGGCGATAAAGCCACCAATTAGTAGAAATGGCAAGACGGCTACCAAGTTTGTACTAGTGGAAGCGATGAGCGCTGATTCTACTTCTTGACTACTTTGTTCGGCTTGGGAAATTAATTGACCTTGACTCAAGCGGGTTTTTGAGTCTTTACCCGGAGTCATCCCCGCGCCTTCGGCAATGTTTTCCAACATAACGATGGAGTTGTCTACTACAATACCTACACCCAGCGCCAAACCGCCCAAACTAAAAACGTTAAGCGATAAGCCAAACAGCCCCATCAAGATAATTGCAGCAAGAGTTGCTAAGGGAATGGCAAGGACAATGATAAAAGTTTGTCTTAGGGAACCAAGAAATAGTAAAACTGCGATCGCAGCTAGTAGCGTCCCAACCAAACCAGAACTAGTCACATTGGAGATGGAATTGCGGATAAAGCGCGACTCATCTAAAGTAGGTGTCAGAATTGTCCCTTCCGGAACGACACCAGATTTCCGCAGTTCTTCTAAACGTTTTTTTACACCATCAACAACGCTAATCGTGTTCGCATCCGGCTGCTTTTGAATACTAACTTTTACTGCCTCTTCGCCGTTGAGTTGGACGTAAACTCGTTGTTGTTCTGAACCATCAATAACTTCGGCAAAGTCCCGCAAATAAACGCGGCGCTTGGGTGCTGTGGATGGGGAACTGATGGTTGAGTTAGCAGCTGGAGTAGAGGATACCTCAAACGACAAATTTCTGATTTCATTAGCATTTTGGAAACGTCCAACTGTCCTGGTTAAAGGTTCTGAATTCCGACCTAAAATTCGACCGCCAGAAACATCTAGATTACGGTCTCTCAGTTCATCTAAGACATCAGTTAAACCTACACCTAAAGCTTGCAAGCGATCTAAATCTATATTGACCCTGACTTCTTCTTGCACTCCGCCGGATACGTCTACCCCCGCAACTCCAGGTACAACACCGAGTTCACGGGCTAGTTCTTCTTCGGCAAAAACTCTCAAATCCACACCTTGTAAGGATGGTGAGGTTAATGCCAATTCATAAACAGGTAGCTGGGAAGGATCGACTTTAAATAAGCGGGGTTCTTCAATAGTGTCTGGTAAGGTACTTCTAGCTCTATTAAAAGCCGCTGTCGCATCATTCAATGCTTGGTCAATATTTCCCCCTGGTTGGAAGTACAAATCTAAACTGATCTGTCCTTCACGTGTTTGAGAAAAAACCTGTATCACTCCCTCTGTTGCAGAAAAGGCTTCTTCTAGGGGTTTAGTGACTTCATCAACTGCTACCTCTGGGGAGACACCAGGAGCTTGTACCCGCACGCCAATCCGAGGATAGGTAATTGAGGGCAGTAAATCTACGGGTAACTTAACGATAAAAAAGAAACCTAAAACTATCACTGCCAAAGTGAGCATGAGTGTGCCAATGTGCTGGCGGATGGAGATAGCGCTAACACTAAATCCGCTGCTGTTGTTTACCTGCTGCATCTTTCTAATTTATTCTTCAAAAATTACTGTTGATACTAAGTTGCATAGTGAGATTGCTTTCCTTCACGGAGCCTGTTGCGATCGCAATGACAGATACAATCTTTAATTGCAACTTGGTATGATTCCCCATCAGGGTTGACTAAGATTTTTCGGAAATAATTGAAAGACGCACTGCGTCCCCATCTTTTAATGGCTTACCACTGCGAATAACATAGCGATCGCCTGGTTGTAAACCAGATAAAATTTCGACTTTGCCATCAGCCCTTTTGCCGAGAGTTACAGCACGGGCAGCTACTTTTGGTTTTTCTTCCACATTTGTAAGTACAAACAAAGTCCCATTTTGGTCGTCTGACTCTTCTTTAGTTACTGTGGTTTGGGAAGAGGCTTTATTTCTGGCTTCTTTTTGAATAGCTATTTGCGGTACTACTACTCGCTGTGCTACTTGAGTGGCAAAATTGACTCGTGCTAGCAGTCCGCTACCAATTTTGCCGTCGCTGTTGGAAATCACTACTTCCACAGGTATCAAGCGGGCTGTAGCATCAGCAGCAGGAGAAATGCGCGTGACTCTGCCAGTTAATGTTTGATTAGGAAAGGCATCCAAACGAACTTGCACAGATTGCCCAACCCGAATTTGGGCTAATTCTAATTCGGAAACTTGTACGACAACTTTGACACGGTTGAAGTCAGCAATTTTCAAGACTTCACCGCCTGCTTGCAGCAAATTGCCCGGTTCTGTCACTTTTTCGGTGACGACACCAGTGATGGGAGATGTCAACCGTGTATAGGATCGGCGTTCTTTGGCTTGGGCAACAACTGCTTGTTGGGCAACTACTCTACCTTGGGCAGCGGCGACTGCTTGCTGTTCTGTACGCACTTGTTCAATAGCAGCCCGTAGCGCTTGGGCGGCTGTTTGCGCTTCGGTGCGTGCTTGTTGGGCAGTTTGTTCGGCGATCGCACCTTCTTTGACTAGCTGCTGCTGGCGTTGGGAGTCTGCTTGTGCTTGCACTACTTCTAGCCGCGCCCTTTCCACTTGGGCGCGGGCATTACTTACTTGGTTTGTAGCTCTTGCTACTTCTGATTTGAGAGATGCTAATTCTGCTTCGGCTTGCTTTAAGTCTGTTGACAGCAAGACATCATCTAATTGGCCTATGTTTTGCCCTTGCTTAACGCGATCGCCAACATCTAGATTTAAAGCTAACAGCCTTGCTTCGACTTGCGATCGCAACGACACTGTGCGAAATGGTGTCGTAGTACCTGTATACTCTGGTTGTTTTTCTAGAGTTTCCGTCCGGGCGATCGCCACATCTACAGGTGTTGCACCACCCCCTTGTCTTGCAGCATTCGGGCCTTGAGATTGGGCATCAGCTGCTTCTTTTGGGGATGAACCACAACTTGCTGTCATTAACCCAATGCTGAGAAAACAAGCCATCAATAAATTAGACTGCGACCCCAAACCAGGGGGAGACTTGCGCCGATTTTTGATATTACCTGTGTCGTATAACTGAGACTTAATTAGCTGAGATGCAACTATGGTATTTGGTATGGTATTTGGCATATTCAACAGTTTGTGCGGCTAAATTTCCGTCCAAAAACATTGATTTTGCTACTCTTAGGGCGGCTTTGGGAGCAAATAACCGTTTCCTAATGAGTGTTTCTGACACGTTTGTTTAACAAGTGTATGTTTTCTCTCAGAAATACTCGAGTATAAAAAGTCATGTTTTTTCAAACTAGTGCGAAAGCAAGTGCAAAGAACTTTGTATTGAGAATTGTAAAGATTAGTATACGTATTTTTAGTTTTTCTAAACTCTGCCGCAAGATATAAGACCGCTCAAAACTACAAAAATACTTTTCTTTGTTTTAGCTTCTCTCTTCAGACGGAATTAACTTGCCCTTTAAAAGCCTAGCATTGTAGCCAAACTATCAGTAATTATTCTCTTATCTAGTTTAGATTAAGAATAGTAAATAAATTTGGTATTTGAGACACACCTAATGTAATGAGTCTCAACGCCAAACTGTATATTGATTTTGCGAGAGGAAGCAACAGTGACATCACCCTTAAAAATTGTAAAAGCTGCTGAAGAATGGCAGATTGGAGAATTTTTTCAAGAATCCGTTGGTAAGTGGCGATCGGAACGGCGCTATTACACCCTACCAACCGGAAATACTAAAGAAATGGTGAGTGCGATCGCCATCCGATTTTTAGAACAGGGATGCGAAGAATTGCAAAAACTAGCTCAATTGCACGAATTACCAGATTCAGTCAGTTTGGTATGCGGTACTGAAGTCATCTGGGAAACGACAAATTCCATGACCGGAAAACAAGAATCTCAAGGTTCCACACTATTTGGTGCTTTAGGAAACATTTTGTATCGCGATCGCGGTTTTGCCACATCCAAACCTGTCACCGCCGAATATTATTTTCCCAATCCCAAAACCTTGTGTTTGCGAACAGAATACAATGGCTCAGTCTTTGAGGAAGAATTAAAGCTGATTGGTAACAAATACCGTACTCGCCAGACTATTATGTCGCGTGCTAGCGAACAGTTAATGATTGGTCAGTATTTAGAGACAAGATTAGAGAATGACTATTTAAAGTAGGTAAGGCGTAGATTTGCCAGCAAAGGGAGTCCGCAAACAAGCAAATTCAAAGTTCAAAATCGCCAAGCCTAGCAATCTCAAAAACATGACCAATAATTCCTTGGTAGTACAGAGCAAGGCGATTTCTCTATGGAATCTATCGAAAATCAGAAATTCTTGAGCTACCAAAGATTGAGCTAAGACCTCAATCCAAAATCTAAAATCAAAAATTGTTTGACTGTTTATTATTACTTTTTGATAATCTATAATTATAGCAATTTCAGTTTCTTTGTGGTGCCATAATTAAAAGTTTTTTAAATTCTCCTCTTCCATAATAAGTTGCGGTATGATTATGAAGGATGAGAATTAATTCGGTGATAGTGTTTTTTGTTAGTATTGATGGGCTTTTTCCTTTTGGTATTTGCAGACTCTCTCCGAAATCTAAATCTCTACGCTCTGATGGTTTTGGAGAAGTTTTATGTCAGTTTATGTAGGTAATCTTTCTTACCAAGTTACAGAAGAAGCATTGACTGCTGTTTTTGCAGAATATGGTTCTGTCAAGCGCGTTCAAATACCCACCGACCGCGAAACAGGCCGTGTACGCGGCTTTGCTTTTGTGGAAATGGGTACAGACACAGAAGAAACAGCTGCCATTGAGGCTCTTGATGGTGCTGAGTGGATGGGACGCGACCTGAAAGTAAATAAAGCCAAGCCTAAGGAAGATAGAGGTTCCTTTGGTGGAAACCGTGGTGGCTACGGCGGTGGAAACCGCAATCGCTACTAAGTTAGAGGTTTTATAAAAAAATAAGGTTAGGGGCTGTTGATAATTTCATCAGACCCATCAACTAATTAAAATTAGCAAAAGCTCAAGCACCGATGCTTGAGCTTTTTTAATATCCTTCTTTTAGTAATGAGTACCAGACTTGCGATGATGGACGGCTGTAACACCATCTTGATTTAACACTTTACCATTCTCGACAGTCGCATAAACCAGCCAGTGATCGCCAGATTCCATGCGATTTTTTACGGAACACTCCAAATATGCCAAAGCATCATTGAGGATGGGAGAACCGTTTTCGGCTTCTTGAGTGGCGACATCAGCAAATCTGTCTTGTCCGGGGCCAAAAGGTTTGAGGAAATGCTTCATCAAGCCTAGATGATTTCCTTCTTTAAGGATATTCAAGACAAATTGATTTCCTGTGTGCGTCAAAGTTTCTACAGCACGGTCTTTGGCCACGGCTATGGTTAAACCAGGAGGGCTAAAGCTAGCTTGAGCAACCCAAGAAGCTAACATCCCACTCGATATATCGTCTTGCTTGGCTGTGAGAACGCACAACGAACCAACAATTCGCCCAACGGCTTGTTCTACAGTAGTGGCGGGAACACTTTGCGATCGCACTTTTTTCGCTTTCTTCAATGCTTGTGCAAAGTCGGTTCCGGCTTCTTCACACAGTTGCAAGGTGACATCGTTGGGTTTGAATTTGACGCGGATGGTATCAAAACCAAAGCGATAACCTGCGTCTTTGAGTTTACCTTCAATTAAATCAACGGCTTCACCACTCCAGCCGAAGGAACCGAATACGCCGGCAAGTTTATTATTAGTAGCGGTGGCGAGAACAATACCTAAAGCTGTTTGTACGGGTGTGGGCGCATGACCGCCAAGGGTAGGCGAACCGATGACAAAGCCCGCAGATTTTTCGACAGCAGCGCGAATGTCTTCAGGGTCGGTAAATTCGCAGTTAATTGATTCTACAGCCACACCAGCTTTTGTGATGCCACGGGCGATCGCTTGGGCTAAGGTTGCTGTATTTCCATACGCTGATGCATAAATCAAAGCTACTGTCAAGTCTGCGGATGTCTGCTGTTGACTCCATTCCCGATAAGCTTTGGTAAGTTCAATTAACGCATAGCGCACTAAAGGCCCGTGGCCAGTGGCGTAAATTCTCGCCGGAAAATCGGCAAGTTTATCTAAGGCTGTTTCCACTTGACGTGCATGGGGAGCCATCAAGCAATCAAAATAATAGCGGCGATCTTCGTTAATCGATTCCCAACCTTCATCAAACACCTGATCGCCACAAATATGCGCGCCAAAGAACTTATCGGAGTAGAGAATCTCGGTTTGCGGATCGTAAGTGCAGAGTAGGTCTGCATAGCGGGGGTTGGGGGTGGGAATGAATTGTAGATCGTGACCCTTACCTAAATTTAGGGTTTCGTCCCCCCGCATTATCATAATTGGTAAATCTGGGTTTTCTAACGCCCCACGTAAACCGATCGCCCCAGGATTAGAACACACAAAGGTTATCTGCGGTGCAAGTTCCAGCAAAGCTTTTAAAGTAGCGGCGCGGTTGGGATTGACATGACCCAAAATTACATAAGCGATCGCTGTGACATCAAATCTTTTTTGCAAAGCATCTAAATAGATTTGCGTAAAAGTTTCCCCCGGAGGGTCAATGAGAGCGATTTTATCGCCTTGAATCACATAAGAATTAGCAGTTGTACCCTTGGCTAAAGCATACTCAATTTCAAACCTTAACCTCGACCAACTGCGCGATCGCAGTACTGTTGTATCTGTAGCTATTGGTAAAACTTGAACGTCGCGGGGTTTGGTTGTAGACATAGTGGTTTGAGGAATGGGGAATGGGGCATGGAGAATTGGGAATAGGGCATTGTTATTTCCCTCTTGTCCTCCCTATCCTCCTTGTCTCCCTTGTCTTTTAGTAATGGTTGCCAACTTTACGGTGATGCACAGCAGTCAAGGCTTCTGGTTTAGAAACTCGTCCGGCGTAGACGGTGCTGTATACTGCCCAGTGATCGCCACAATCCATCCGGCTCTTTACTTCACACTCAATGTATGATAATGCATCGGTGAGGATGGGTGCGCCGTTTTCGGCTGGCTGAGTTTTCACACCTTCAAAGCGATCTGCACCTGGGGCGAATCGCTTCAAAAAGTGCTTCATCAGTGTTTGGTAATTACCTTCTTCCAACACGTTGAGGACAAAGCGATCGCCAACTTGCATGAGTGATTCAATCGCCCGATCTTTGGCTACTGCAATGGAAAATCCTAAGGGTTTGAAGCTGGCTTGCGCTACCCAAGAGGCTAACATCGCACTGGAGACATCGCCTTTTTTGGCGGTGATGATATATAACCCGCCGCTAAGTCTACCGAGGGCTTTGTCTAAGTCAGCACCCAGAGATTTCATCGCTTTGATACTGCGATCGCGTGTTACCCACTGAGCTAAGTCTGTGCCTGCTTCTTCACACTGTTTGTAAGTGTTTTCGCTGGGAGTTTGTTTAATCCGAATAGCTGGGAAAACTGTTGTCAGTCCTAAGTTACGGAATTTACTTGATAAAGGATCTATCGGTTCGTCATCGCCGCCGCCAGTTTCAAATATGCCGATGGCTTGTTTTTCTTTAGCAGATCCTAAAACAGTACTCAGGGCGGCTTGGGTACTAGCAGAACTAGAAACTGGCGGTACACCTACAACTAGTCCAGCACAACGACCGACCAATTCCCGCAGTTCTTGTAAATCAACGCCGGAATTCAAGTCTACCCATTCTACAGCCACCCCAGTTTTAGCGATCCCATTGGCAATTGCTTGGGCGAGGCGATCGCTATAGCCGTATTCAGAAACATAAAATATTCCAATTACTGTTTCTGGCTTGGCTTGCGTTTGACTCCAACGACGGTAACGTCCAGTCAGTTCTTCGACGTTGTGAGATAGTAGCGGCCCGTGACCGGTAGCAATCATTTTGATATCTGGGAGTTCTCCCATACGCTTAAGGGCTGACAGCACTGACCGCGCATTCGGCCCCATCAAGCATTCGTAGTAATATTTAAAATCTGGTTCAATAGCTTTTAAATCGTCATCAAAAGTACTCTCGGTACAATAATGCATTCCGAAAGCGTCGCAGGTGTAGAGAATTTGGGTTTTGTGGTCGAAACTGAAGATAGTATCAGGCCAATGAAGATTTGGGGCGATGACGAATTCAAATTCATGACCGTTACCAATATCTAAGCGATCGCCATTTTTCACAATCCGGCGCTTAAACGGCTGATGTACCAAATCCTCTAAAAACTGAATCGCCACTTTCGAGGCGACAATAGTAATTTCTGGAGCCATTTGCAGCAAATCTTTAATTAAGCCACTGTGGTCTGGCTCGGTATGGCTAACAATTAAATAATCAATCTCTGTTGGATTAATTAGCCCCGTGAGCGTGTCAAAATACAGCTGGCGAAACTTTTCGTGGGAAGTATCAACTAAAGCAGTCTGCTCACCGCGAATCAGAAATGAGTTATAGGTCGTACCGTTTTGCAGACCAAATTCAATATCGAAGCGATCGCGATCCCAATCCAAAGAGCGAATTGCTGTAGTATCTGGAGCAATTTCCACAGTTTGTATGGTGAGCCTTTTTTCAGTTCTTTCGGTGAGCGCTACCATAACTCCCTTCCTTAACACAATGAGTATATTTTCCTCTGACTTTATTGTTACACGTATCGATTGTAAATTTTTATTAAAAAAGCTATAGATAACTTAAAAAAGTTAAAAGAGTGGAACTACAAAGGCACAAAGTACACAAAGACAATATTTGGCTAGCCTTGGAAATTGGCAATTCCCGGCTACATTGGGCATTATTCAAAGGCGAAAAGCTTGACTGTACCTGGGACACTGACTATTTACCAGAGTCAGTCATCCAGCAACTAGCGCAATCTCAAACAATAGATGATTTATCCCCAGAAGTTTTCCTTACATCCCCCTGCCCCCTGCCCCCTGTCCTCCTCCCTATCGCCATCGCCTCTGTAGTTCCCAACCAAACAGCACTTTGGCAAAGTTACCCCAATTTTCAGGTAATCACCTTAGATCAAATACCGCTGAAGAATGTGTATCCCACATTAGGTATTGACCGCGCCTTGGCGTTATGGGGTGCTGGTAAAACTTGGGGATTTCCGATGCTGGTGATTGATGCGGGAACAGCACTGACTTTTACAGCTGCGGATGCTAACCAGTGTCTAGTTGGAGGCGCAATTCTACCGGGATTAGGCTTGCAATTTGCTACTCTTGGTCAACAAACAGGACAATTACCTTTAATAGAGACGCAATTGATTTCATCTCTACCGCCACGCTTTGCGTTAAATACAGCAGAAGCCATACAAAGCGGTGTAATTTATACCCTACTTGCTGGAATCAAAGATTTTATAGAGAATTGGTGGCAATTATTTCCGGAAGGCAAGATTGCAATTAAAGGAGGCGATCGCACCTTACTATTAAACTATCTCCAAGCTTTGTACCCTGCGATCGCACAACGTTTGACTGTAGAACCCAATCTAATTTTTTGGGGTATGGAAAAAATAGTAAGCGTCTCATAAAAGCCGTGTTTGGTAAAGTAAAAGTCGAACATTATCCAAAAACAACGTATGTACGTGCTAATTGGTGGATCTGGTTTGGTAGGACTAAGCTTGGCACAGAAATTGGTAGAACTAGGACATACCGTAGCCGTGATTGACATCGATCCTAATGCTTGTCGGTACGCACGCGAACAAGTGGGAGCGATGGCTTTTGAAGGTAGCGCGGTTAGTACAGAAGTATTATTAGAAGCCGGAATTCGGAAAGCCGATGCTTTAGCCGCTATGCTGCGAAGTGATGCTTTGAACTTGGCGATGGTAACTCTCGCCAAACATTATGGCGTTCCCCATATTGTGACTCGGATGCGCCATTCCGATTTCGCTGAACCTTTTCGATTAGCTGGAGCCAATCATATTATCGGCACAGTTGAACTAGCAGTTTCCACAATGGTGAATGCGATCGAATATCCGCAAGTAGAATCAATGATGCATTTTGAGCAAGGACAAATTGAAGTTTTAAAACTTTCAATCCCTAATAATTGCTATGTTGTTAATCGTAGCATTGCCGAAATTGCTCAAGATTCACGCTTTCCTACTGGTTCTTTAATTATTGGCTATCAACCCCATCCCCATGAAGATTTAGCTATTCCTAACGGGAGTACAGTATTAGAACCTGGCTCAACTGTACTGGTTGTCACTAAACCAGGGTCTTTGCATCAAATGATTGATTTTATTGAAGGCTGTAAATAAATTGAATGAAGTTATACTTACGTTTTTATTTAGTCATTGCTTTAATTTTTTTGGTTGCTTGCACATCATTAAATAATTCCCAAAAGCCACAATCCCAAACTACCCAGACACAATCATCTCAACAAGTAGTGACTCTGGATAAAAACTTGCAAATAGCAATGGGGCAAACCATTTATGTACCCATCTATTCTCATATTTATCATAACGATGAGCGCAAGATTTTAGATTTAGCAGCTACTCTGAGTATCAGGAATACAGATTTGACCAATCCGATGATTGTTACTGCTGTACGCTACTATGATTCCGATGGTAAATTAATTAAGGAGTATTTAGAACGCCCTATAAAACTTAATGCCCTAGCTTCTACAGACTTTTTTATTAATAGAACAGATACTAGTGGTGGCTCAGGAGCAAATTTTATTGTGGAATGGGTATCCCAAAAAGTAATTTCCGAGCCGATAGTAGAAGCAGTGATGATTGCAACTGAATTTCAACAAGGAGTTTCTTTTGTTAGCACTGGCAAAGTAATTAAAACTCAAAAACCTTCACAAAGTACATCTTCAAAATGAATTACGAATTAAATTAATCATCTTCTAACTTCAACAATTGCTCATCAATTTTCCTCAACCGTTCATAGACAATCTCTTCTGAGAGAATTCGCTGACGTATCGCCTCATTTAGTGCTGCTTTCTCTGCTAATAACAACCGACGGCGAATAGCATCAAGCTTACTAGGTTCGCTACTTTTGGTTTCCAACTCATCCGAACGACGATTATATAATTCTCTTAATGCCTTTTCTGCACCTGCTACTTGCACTTGATAGCTAGAACGCATCTCTTCATATACAGCTTTTGGTAACACCCCTGTTTTCAATAGAGTATCTAATTCATCCTGTGCTGCTTTAGCGGTGATTAATTGTGCTTGCAATTCTTCAACCTGCTGACGAGTTGCTGACACTTGAGACAATTGCAACCGCTTCACCAACCACGGTAAACTCACTCCTTGTCCAACTACAGACAGCAATACCGTTCCAAATACTATAGCAATTAGTTGTTCTCGTCCTGCGATCGTGCTGGGAATACTCAACGCCAACGCCATCGAAAGAGAACCCTTGATATTGCCAAAAAACAGAACGTTTTGCCAGCGCCAAGGAATTGGGCGGTCAAACCAACCCACAATAGCTAAAAGTGGATAGACAGACAGTATACGTGCTATTTGATAAGCTGCGATCGCTAACAGTACAGCAGGTAAAGTTTGCCATAAAGTATTCAGGTCAACTTCTATACCAATTAGTAGAAAAATAAAACTATTTACCCCAAAAGCAATAGATTCCCAAAAGCTTAGTAATGTCAAACGAGTAGAAGCTGATACTTTACCTGAAAGGCCTACCGTTCCCACAATTAACCCAGCAACCACCACAGCAACTACACCAGAGACGCTGAACGACTGTCCGAGTTTAAAAGCTCCTAACGCCACAGCCACCGTTAGTAAAATGCTACTAAGCGGTTCATCAGCACGGACAAATAAGCCTGTACTCAAATACCCTACAGCCAGCCCTACCAAAGTTCCACCAATAATGACTATAAATAATTCTTGTAGTCCTTCAAGAAATGAGAGCGAACCAGCTGCATGAACTTTTAAAATTAGACTAAATAAAACTAGCGCCACACCATCGTTAAATAAGCTTTCTCCCTCAACAATAGTAGAAAGACGAGAAGGGACGCGTACTTCTTTAAATACAGCAATCACAGAAACAGTATCAGTAATTGCCAAAATTACTCCAGCTAGCAATGCTGCTGTCCAATTTAATTCGAGTCCCCATTTCAAAAGTGCGGCGGTAACACCAGAGGAGATTAAGATTCCAGGCCCAGCTAATAAAGCAATTGGTTTAATAGTGCTGCGGAGGCGGCTAATATCTGTATTAATAGCTGCTTCAAACACTAAAATTGGCAGAAATAAATTTAAAATCAGGGAATCGTTTAAACCAATGCGTTGTGGTAAAAGTTCTGTAACTGCTAAACCCGCTAAAACTAAACCTGCAACATAAGAAACTCGCAACCAGCGCGACAGTAAAGCTACAACGGTGGCTACGAGCAGGAGAATAATTGAAACAGTAACTAATTCAGCAACATTCACTGTAAAATTGCGAGAAAATGGCTGGATGTACCAAAGAAGAATACCACTTCTCGGTCAATTTGTACTCTATTTTGAAAAATCTAGATCGCCCAAGAACATCTTTCTTTGATATATTCCTGAATCTCTTCAGTTACGACCCTACCACAAGATTCTAGGATATCTTTTTCCCCATGAACAATCATTTTTAACTCGACTTTAGGAATTAGTTGAGCATAAGTTTGACTCTTAGCGATCGCATCTGGAGTATCTTTACCACCTTGTAAGATTAAAGTTGGGACTTCTATCATTTGTAATCTGTTTTGTAATAATTCTGCCTCTAATTCTGGCTGTTGCCTTTGAAATAGTAATTGACAGGCTGTAGGATACTGCAACATCAACTTACGTAGCTGGAAATATTGTTGAATTTTGGCATCCAAGCCCAGAATTTTAGTTAAGGGACGAAGCAGTTTTAAGAGTTTAAATACAAAAGGTGAAAATTTTGCTAACCGCTGCATCTTTTGCCAATACTTTTCTTGTCCTACTATTTTTACGCCCTCTGGTGCAAGCAAAACTAAACCCTTAACTTGTTCTGGATACTTTAAAGCATAGCTAGCCGCAATCCACCCACCAAGGGAATATCCGACTAAATATACTTGTTCTAGCTTCAAAGCTTGCAAGAACTCAGCTAGACATTCGACTTGTAAATCAATTGAGTAGTAAATATTAGGATTTTCCGATTCTCCAAATCCTAATAAATCTGGTGCAAAGCAATGAAAACGATCGGACAAAGAATCTATTACCGATACCCATTGACTGCTATCGTTCCAAGCACCATGTAACAAAATTATCGGAGTTCCTTTACCAGCTTCGCGCCAGAATAGTAGCCCTTGTGAGAGTTTTCTCCGAGAGTTATGAAATAGCGTATCCATCTGAATTTTAAGAGTTATAGCAATTTTCAGTGGGTGATGTACCCTAATTTTGACACCAAGAAGTACCGAACAAAAAACCATTGTTCATTGCCCGTTACCCCAATACCAAAATTTGTATTACACTCAACCGTAAACCGCTTTAAGTTTTAGCATAGTTAGTCAATAGTTAATAGTCATGATTTATGAGAAACAGAATTTAAGCCCAAGACTAATGACTAATGACAAACAAAATATGGTTATGCCACTATTGTCAAGCCATTTAAATAGTCTTGCAACTGCTGAGAGTGATCGTGAGACATCGGTTCTGGAGGTAAGGAGTTAGGAGAGAACGCTTGGATTTCTATGACCTCCAACTTATCGTAAATTTCCATTGTTCCTTGTACTTCTGCTTCTACAGCAATACAAATTGAATGAATTCTAGGATCGCGGTTGGGGGAAGAATAAACCCCGACTAAACGCCTGATTTGCAGCAATTCTAATCCAGTTTCCTCATACAACTCTCGGCGGACTGTAGTCG
Source organism: Calothrix sp. NIES-2098 (assembly GCF_963875125.1). Classification (NCBI taxonomy): domain Bacteria; kingdom Bacillati; phylum Cyanobacteriota; class Cyanophyceae; order Nostocales; family Calotrichaceae; genus Calothrix; species Calothrix sp. NIES-2098. The sequence goes on along the minus strand of NZ_CAWNKJ010000001.1, from coordinate 2,688,119 downwards.
GAATATCTTCTCCCCAGTCCACCATGCCTCCAGGTAGCGACCAGCGACCATTGTCACTGCGCCGAATCAGCACAATCCGACCATCAGGTAAAATCGGAATGATGCTAGTGCCAGTAATGGGATGGCGAAAAATTATACCCAATACCGTTTGTCCAAAACGCCATAAGCTACGTGTGGACTTTACAGCTATCGTAAAAAAAGCAAGAACGTTCAATCTACAAATGTTGGGGTTGTATTCTAATAATTCCTCACCGCTTAACATAGATGGATAAATACAAATGGATTAAGTTTTTAATTATACATCTATGATTATGGGTTTGGAGTTTTATTCTAACACTTCATTAGAATATCTCAATCTTAACATTAGCTATAATTAATCAGCGTATATCTTTATACCAAAAAAACTGATTGATGAGCTTTTTTAACTTTCATTTAGGATGTGTATAATAGCAATCTGAGATTATAAATTTAAGATTTAAACCTTTTATTAATAGGTTTTGAGAATAATTTAAGACAATATTAAATATTATAAAATAGTAACGATCGTAAAAAATAACAGAAAATTCAAAAGTTCTTTACGAGTTTCACTATTTTGAGATAAAGTTTAGCGATCGGTTAACAATGAATATTTAGATATTTAGCAAAGCTACTGAATATCTATTCACAGTAACTCTTATATCATAAGGTTTTCTCGGTTTAAAGGAAATTATGTTTAAAGAAACACATCAAACTTTACTGAGATTTTTCTACTTAATTTCTATGAGAATACAAAAGCATTATTTAAAACTTAAATTAAAACATTAAAAACCATATAACCCTGTACTTATCCCTGAAATTATTTTTAATCACATTGTTCTTGTTTAGTGATACTTAAAAAGTATAAGTTAATAGTGATTTTATAAAAATCTTGCCTTTTGTTTGATTATTACAATAAAAATCCACACGCTATTGCCGATAGTTAGGGATAAAAATCTCTACTTTTAGAATTTTCTATTTTCTAATTTCTTCTCCACAGTTTCTCATATTTAAGAGATGTGCTTATAATAGTGAATGCACAAGAGAACTGAAGAAAATCCTTACCCATTGTGCAATATCTATAACAAAAGCTGTGCTTAAAGCTGCTAATTAATACTAAAATTATCCAATATATATTGACATTTAAAATAAAAATAGGTTATAATTGCAAATTGTTCAAACTGTCTTATAGCTAGACTAGGCTAAAAATATATCAATAACAACGGTAGCTGATATTGCCTAGTAGCTCTTTTTTGTTGTTTATTAATGAGGTGAACATGGCTAAGCGCCGTAACCCGAAAAAAGAAAAGGCGCTACGGAACCAGGCATATGCCAGAAAGTTTCGTAAACGAACTACTACGGGAAGAATGCAGAGAAGGTTCCAACAAAGACCTCCTAAGAGTGAAGAGGATGAGGGCGCAGCAGCAATTGATGCTGAGTAAGCTGCCTGATACAATCCTTACTCGTTAAATTTTTGTTTTTTCAGGGCGTACACAATCTGTACGCCCTTATTTAATTTGTCAGGAGTCAAGAGTCAATAGTCAAGGGTCAAATATTTTTCCCCTGTTCCCTGGCTTCCTTGTCTTCGTTGCCCTTTATTCAAAAGCTGCTAGGCTTTCAGTTCGGCAATTTGAGTACGGGCTGCAAGAATTGCATTGCGTACTTGTGCAAAGCCTGTACCACCGTAACTATTACGGGCTGCGACAACTTGACGAGGAGATATTGCCTCATAAATATCCGCTGCAAATGCTGGATGAATTTGTTGCCACTCTTCTAATTTCAAATCTTTGAGGAGTTTACCTGCGGCAATACTGGTTTTGACTACCTTACCCACGAGGTTATAAGCTTCTCGAAAGGGGACACCTTTTGCTGCTAAATAATCTGCTACGTCTGTAGCATTAGAAAAGTCTTCTGCGACTGCTTCTGCCAAGCGCTGGGGACGAAATTCCAATCCTTCTCGCAACAAAATTGTCATTGCTTCTAGGCAGGCTTTGACTGTGTTAACGCTATCAAATAGACCTTCTTTGTCTTCTTGCAAATCTTTGTTATATGCCAAGGGTAGTCCCTTCATAATTACCAACATCGCTTGCAGATGACCAAATACACGCCCTGTTTTTCCGCGTACTAGTTCTGGGACATCAGGATTTTTCTTTTGGGGCATGATGCTAGAACCTGTGGCGCAGGTATCTTTAAGGGTAACAAAGCGGAATTCCTCAGATGACCAAAGAATCACTTCTTCTGAGAGGCGGCTGAGGTGAACCATAATCAGACTAGCCGCACAGAGAAATTCGATCGCAAAATCGCGATCGCTCACTCCATCGAGGCTGTTAGCATAAATACTCTCAAACTCTAACAGTTCGGCGGTGTAGTGCCGATTGATAGGAAAAGTTGTTCCTGCTAAAGCACCACACCCCAAGGGAGAAATATTAACTCGGCGATAAACATCTCCCAAGCGTTCCCAGTCGCGTTGCGCCATACTAAAGTACGCCAAGAGATGATGAGCTAAACTTAACGGTTGGGCGCGTTGTAGGTGTGTATATCCGGGAATCAGAGTTTCAACGTTTTTTTCAGCTATATCGAGTAAAACAGTTTGAAATTCTCGTAGTTGGTTCTTAATTTGTTGGATTTGGTCGCGCAGATAAAGTCTAGTATCAGTGCCAACTTGGTCATTACGCGATCGCGCGGTGTGCAGCTTCTTACCAACATCACCCACAATTTCTGTTAAGCGGCGTTCTACTGCAAAGTGAACATCTTCCGCATCAATACCTGGCTGAAATTTTCCTTGGCGATATTCCTGACGAATTTGTTCTAACCCAGCAACGAGTTGTTCTCCTTCTTCTAGAGAAATGATGCCAGTATGAGCCAGCATTTTCGCATGGGCTTGAGAGCCAGTGAGGTCATATTCGATTAATTCAATGTCAAAACTTATACTGGCATTAAAATGAGCGATCGCAGGATGCAATGCTGATTCAAACCGCTGGCTCCAAGTTTTTTGTTCGGTCATAAATTTTCAAAGTGGGGCAATCAATTTTAGATTTTGGATTAATCTAAATCCGTCTTGAAAAGTTCAGATCGCCGGAAGCCGGCGCTCCGACGCCAGTCGCCTCAAGTCGGCAAAGCCGCCCAAGGCGCTGGCTCGACTTTTCGCAAAATCTAAAATCTAAAATTACCTTAACCGTAGCTAGTTAGACTCCGAATCATATAGCCAATTACTAAACCAATCAACAGTGCCCAAACTTGGCCTGTCTTGATAAAGTGGCTCCAACTGTTCTGCATTTGTCCGAGAACATTAGGATCGTGAACGTATTGAGCCAACACTGAAGTTACAGGCGAATGCCAAAATAACTCAGATAGCACATCGCTGAAGTAGTTCATACTTAGTCACCTGAAGGATTTTTATGTCATAACCTTTACTTACAGGTGATGTCCAGTGAAGAGAAGGGTAAATTGGAAAATGAGGGAGACAAGCATGAGAACAAATTATCCCTCAACTTTTCTTAATTTCTCCGCTGTCCGTAAAATTTGCCCTGCTAAAACTGCTGCGCCAAAGCCGTTATCAATATTAACTACACCCACACCAGGCGCACAGGAGTTGAGCATTGTTAATAATGGTGCTAACCCGCCAAAACTTGCACCATAACCAATGCTGGTAGGGACAGCAACCACAGGACAATCTGCTAAACCTGCAACAACGCTAGGTAGCGCACCTTCCATCCCTGCTACGACAATTAATACTGATGCTGACTCGATTAAGTGGCGATTACTCAGCAAACGGTGGATACCTGCAACTCCAACATCCCAGAGCCGCTGAACCCGAAAACCAGAGAGTTCGGCTGTTACTGCTGCTTCTTCAGCAACAGGTAAATCAGCCGTTCCCGCAGACAAAATTCCGATGACACCATCAAATTGAGGTTCAATTTCCGCAGGAGTAATTGCACAAATTCTTGCCAATTCGTAGTACCGCAAACCTCTCACCCTAGATTGCAGTGCAGCATATACGGCTGGTTCAATCCGAGTCGCCATCACTACTGGGTTGCGCTGACGCATGACCTCCATAATTTGGACAATTTGGTCGGGAGTTTTACCTAAACCCCAAATTACTTCTGGGAAACCAGTTCTCAGCGCTCGATGGTTGTCAATTTTGGCAAAATCACCTACTCTTTCATAGGCTAAGTCTCTAAGCGAATTTAACGCCTTATCTGGGGTAACATGACCATCTGCAACCGATTCTAAGAGCGATCGCAAAGCTTTTTCACTAGTCATCGATCGTTAGTCCTTTGTTATTTTTCCTTATATCATTTGCTAGTTGTGCGATAACCAATGACTAATATCCATTGACTAATCTACAATTTTAATTTCATGAATATTCCAGAATGCCCCACCAAGCCCAGAGAATTTAATGCCTTCAAAACGATTGCGAACAGCTGACATCGAATAGGCATTAACTAAGTGAATAAATGGTAAGTATTCCTGAGCTAGTCTTTGAGTATCTGCATAAATTGCTTTGCGCTTTGGTTCGTCTAACTCTCTTGCTGCTTGGATATAGAGTTCACCAATTCGTGCTTCCCAAGGAGCAACTTCCCAACCCTGTATTGGTTTTTGTCCTGCTTGGGGTTTTTGATTAAACATGTGTAATCCCCCTTCAGGAGACCAAACGTTAGCACCATCATTTGGTTCTAAACCACCTGTTAAACCTAACAAAGATGCTTCCCAGTCCAAGGAATTAGAAAGTTTGTCTGTATATGTATTCCATGCCAGGGGTGTAAAATCTACTTGAATCCCAATCTTGCTCAAATCTCGTTTAATCTGCGATCCCATTGCTTCGCGAATCTTATTACCAGCATTCGTCAGCAAAGTGAAGCGAACATTGTTACCTTGTGTATCTATTAGCTGATTTTTTTCGTTATATTTAAATCCTGCTTTTATCAGTAATTGTCTCGCTTTATCGAGATTATAATTATAGACTTTTAGCCCTTCTTTAGGTGAAAGATAATAGGGACTTTGTACAGAAATAGGTGAATCTTGAGGTTGACCTAAGCCACGAAACGTATTGTTAATCATCGTTTGTCGATCGATGGCGTAGGCTACTGCTTGCCGAAATTCTACAGTATTAAACCAGCGCGATTTGATGGGATTTATTAGAGGTTTACCATCTCTTGAACCTTTATTTAAATTGAAAATTAAAAACGTTGTACCAGAACCAGGCCCGCCATTATATATCTTGAAATTACCTTGCTTTTCTTGCACTTTCAGCAACGAAAAATATTCTGGCGATACGCCTACTGTATCTAAACCGCCAGAACGAAATTGCAGTAAGGATGTATCTGTTGATTCGACAATTTGCCAAACTATTCTTTCGATATAAGGCTGGGGTTTACCTTGTGCATCTTTGCGCCAGTAGTAAGGATTGCGCCGGAAAACTACACGTTGACTAGTATCGTATCGCTCTAGCTTAAAAGGGCCATTTACGATTAGTTCATTTGGTGGTGTATCCACACCCCACTTTGACAAAAACTTGGGTTTACCTTCTTGGTCTTTTGTAGTGACTGATTCTCGTAATGCGTGGGCTGGTAAAATTGGGTATCCGGTAGCGCTACGTAAAAAGGGAGCAAAGGGTTCTGGAACAGCAAACTCAACTCGGCGATTATCGATTTTCCTCACAGTCGGTAGCTTGCGACTTTCACCAATTCGCATACCATCTCTAGCATCTGTGGGGATTGCTTCGTTGAGATAAATATCATTGTAAGTAAATACTACATCGTCTACTGTAAGTGGTTGCCCATCAGACCATTTGAGGTTGTCACGCAGGGTAAAAACAATTTTTAGTTTATCATCAGAAATTTGCCAAGATTCTGCTAAAGCTGGTTCAACTTTACCAGTTTCATAATTTTCAGTAATTAAACCTTCATAAGTTAGACCAAAAATATTCGGAAATTCAGAACTGAGAGGAAAGTTAAATGTTTTAGGATCGCTGAGAATACTAGTCACTAATTGTGGAACTTGAGCGGCTGTTGTTTTAAAATTTGAGGGGTTACAAGCAGCAACTGTTAGTGCTGTTGCCACGCTCAGAATTATTAGTAACCAAAAGCGTTTAATTGTAGATGATATGGTAGAAAATTTCATAATTTTAATTATCAAACAGTAAAGTTCAACTGGACTGGGAGTTTAGCCAACCAAGAAAATCTTTAGTATTAGTGAAATACTTTTTAATTCCCGCTTTATCCAAAGCTTGTCTAACGTCTGGTTTCCCAAAATCTTTATTATTACCGCTTATAAATACTTTGTTTTCTGTAGGGTAAGAGCTTGTGTGACTAATAATGCATTGTAAAATCAAGTTATCTATGATGTCTTTTTCAATAAGTAGTGTTTCCGGTTGAATAATTGCTGCTTCAGAAATATTCCGAATTATAGTAGTATCTAAATTAATTATTTCTGCCTTTTTAAGAAGCATATCTATAGCATTAAACAGACGATCTTGAATATCATTTAGCAATGATTTATTCAAAATTCGCGTCTGTTCTAAGTATGTCAGAAAAGAATGAGCATTAGGAGAAGTTAAATCTCGTTTTGAGTTATTAATTTGCTTATTCAATTCTTTTTCAAATTCCTGTGCATAATATTTTTCTTTTTCCCATCTATTTAGTGCTTCAACATAACAAATATTTGGTATAAATATCCGAATTGATGGAGGTAAAGAACGCAATAAATTTTCTGCTTCTGAATCCTGTCCTTTCGCAATTGCCATCAAAAAGTTAGTTTCAACGTAAAGTATCACCATCAAGATTTACCTGAGACTGAGTAGTTCCCCCTTCTAATCTTTGCAGCAAACCGATTTCTGCCAATTTTTTTGTTGCTGGTGGTGTTTCTGATTTCCAGTGATAAGCTAAGTCTCGCAGCCAAGCTTCTACTAGCGTTTCTAAGTAGAGACCCAAGATTCTTTTTTTGCTAAACTCCGGATCGTAATGACTAAGTATATTAGCAGTTTCGAGTGAAATTAGAGAATCTGAAAACTTCTTACCATCCCATTTGAAAATATCAACATTTCCTAAATCTGCTAACATAGCAAACATCTCTTGCCCTAAATGAACCCGAGTATTTCTGACATTTTGCAAATATGACTTTAGTGGTGAAATAGCTTTTTGCTTGGCATCTCTACCTTCTAATTTTCTGCCTTTAACTTCCACTAATAAAACGATTTTTTCATCCTTATCCAAGACAACAATATCAGCAACATAATTATGAATTTGAAATTTTGCAGCTTCCATTGTCCTGGTTCTCCCCAATATTTTAATAATTCTTAAGGAATATCTTGCTCGTGTATACCTATGCTATCCATTAATTAATCCTTTACCAAAATTTAAGTTAATCAGCAGCTACAAGTAAAACTACAGCATAAGCGCAGATACCTTCTTCTCGTCCAACTGGGCCTAATTTTTCATTGGTAGTAGCTTTAATACCAATTCGATCGGGTTGTAGTTCTAAAACAGCCGCTAGCTTGTCGCGCATTTTCTCAATATGAGGTTTCAATTTTGGTTGTTCTGCGACTACCACAGAATCAATATTGCCAATTTGCCAACCGCGATTGCGAATTAGCTGGTGTACTTGATTTAATAGCACTAAACTATCTGCTCCCGCCCATTGAGGATCGGTGGGAGGAAAATAATGACCAATATCGCCTAAAGATAGTGCCCCTAACATGGCATCCATAATCGCATGGGTTAGCACGTCAGCATCACTATGACCCAGCAAACCTAATTCGTGAGGAATGTTGACTCCTCCTAAAATTAAAGCGCGATCGCTCACTAGTCGATGAATATCGTAGCCGTTACCAATACGTATATTTGTCATTTATTATTTGTTATTTGTTATTGGGCATTGATACTAATTATTCTCCCTTGTCCTCCTTGTCCCCCTTGTCCCTTTTCTCCCGCTGCTGCTTCCATTTTTCCAGTAAATCGGGACGGCGATCGCCTGTTCTTTTAATTTGTTGTTCGTAACGCCACTTGGCAATTGCAGCGTGGTTTCCAGACAGTAGCACATCTGGCACTTTCCACCCGCGGAAATTGGCTGGACGAGTATATTGGGGATAATCTAACAAACCTTCCTCAAAACTCTCTGCTGTCAATGACTCTACCTTGCCTACAGTTCCAGGTAGCAGTCGTACCACCCCATTCAGCAAAGCCATTGCGGGTATTTCCCCACCTGTGAGAATAAAATCACCCAAGGAAACTTCACGGGTAACTAAATGCAGTACCCTTTCATCTACTCCCTCGTAATGTCCACAAATAACAATTAATTGGTTATAATTCTCTGCCAACTCGCGTAAAAGCGGCTGATTGATAGTTTGTCCTTGCGGACTCATCAAAATTACCTCTCTTTGCGGTAAAATCGGCAGCGACTCTACAGCAGCAAAAATGGGTTCAGGCTTCATCAGCATCCCCACACCGCCGCCATAGGGTTCATCATCGACTTTTCGATGCTTATCATTGGTAAAATCCCTTGGATTAACCAGATTGACTTGAGCAATCTGTTTGGCTAAGGCTTTAGCCAGCAATCCAGAACTCAAAACTGAGGTAAAACAATCAGGAAAAAGCGTAACTATATCAAAGCGCACAGTTATTCGTATTCAAGAACACTAATCTTAAATTTGTCTGTCTAGGAAACACAAGCAGCTCATGTCTGGTAAAACTACAGATAAAGTTTGTCAATAGTAACTAAAAGTACCAGAAAACTTAGATCTTGCGTGAGATTAAAAGTTTTTCTAATTACTTAATTTATGTTTAAATATTGTCACAACTACATTGAAATTAATATTCTGAACTTAAGTTAACAACTTCCAGGATGCATCGAGCCAGCCTCAGAACACAGCTTGTCAAGACCTGCTTGCCCTATTATCGGGTGCAGTCTACCCCCCACTTAGCCTTACTCGCACTATTCTGCCAAACTGGCAAAAGTGGACAGGTGAATAACAAGGCGCTGACTTTGAGGAACAGCATTGGATATATACAGACTGAGGCGTCGTGTAGATCGAGTGAGAAGTTGGAACGACGGCTGACGCCCATCCAAACTTCAAAAAAGTGTCCTCCCAAAGAAGCAAAGCGCGAAGATAATCAGGCTACTGAACCTTGTTATATTCACACGCCATTCGCCACAAGCCGACGGCAGTCGCTCATGGGGGAAACCACCAAGACCGTGCTGCCTCACCAAGGCGATGGCTCCTGAAGTTGTTGACAGGAGAAACACAATGCCGCAATTAAAAGCTAAATCGCTGGAAATGAGGACACCCCAAGCAACTAAAACCGCCGTTCTGGTTATCGGAGGCGCAGAAGATAAAGTTCACGGACGCGATATCCTAAGAACTTTTTTTGGTCGTGCTGGCGCTAGCAAGGCCTATATTACAATTATTCCATCTGCCTCTCGCGAACCTGCGATCATTGGTGGCCGGTATATTCGGATTTTTGAAGAAATGGGTGCTGAGAAGGTTGAAATCTTAGATATTCGCGAACGGGAACAGTGCGAAGCCCCTCAGATTAAAGCATCCCTGGAAGCCTGTAGTGGAGTGTTTTTAACAGGAGGAGATCAATTGCGTCTGTGTGGCGTATTGGCAGATACGCCAGTGATGGAAATTGTCCGACAGCGAGTGAGGGCAGGGCAATTAACCTTAGCAGGCACCAGTGCGGGGGCTGCGGTAATGGGGCATCACATGATTGCTGGCGGCGGTAGTGGAGAAACCCCAAACCGTTCGCTAGTAGATATGGCAACAGGTTTAGGATTTATTCCCGAAGTGATTGTAGACCAACACTTTCACAACCGTAATCGCATGGGGCGATTAATTAGTGCGATCGCCGCGCATCCCGATCGCCTGGGTATTGGTATTGATGAAGATACTTGTGCTGTGTTCGAGCGCGATGGTTGGCTACAAGTGATGGGTAAAGGTAGCGTGACAATAGTCGATCCCACGGAGGTAACTCACACCAACGAACCCCATGTAGGTGCCAATGAACCTTTAACTGTACATAATTTACGTCTACATATCCTCAGCTATGGCGATCGCTTTCACCTGTATCAGCGGACTGTCCTGCCCGCTGTACACCGCATCTCCAGCTGACGGAATAGAGTATCTGAGGTTACACTGAGTTGATCGCTGATTTATTTCTTACTGAATAAAAATCAGAGAAACAGCATTTAAAAAGAAAAAACTGTTCATCATAAACAGTTTAGCGATCAATTTCAGTAAGAAACTAGAATTTTGGTTCCGAATCTCCATCTACCTATTCCCATGAGAATCCTCAAGATCCAGACCTTACGCGGCCCAAACTACTGGAGCATTCGACGCCACAAGCTGATCGTTATGCGCCTCGATTTAGAAAACCTTGCCGAGACGCCCTCGAATGAAATCCCTGGTTTTTATGAGGGATTAGTAGAGGCGCTGCCAAGTCTGGAGGGTCACTATTGCTCACCGGGCTGTCGTGGTGGTTTTTTGATGCGTGTGCGAGAAGGCACAATGATGGGCCATATCGTTGAACACGTAGCTTTAGAGTTACAAGAATTAGCTGGAATGCATGTTGGCTTTGGCCGCACCCGCGAAACAGCCACACCTGGCATTTACCAGGTAGTGATTGAATACCTCAATGAAGAAGCAGGACGCTACGCTGGACGAGCAGCAGTGCGTTTGTGCCAAAGTATTGTCGATCGCGGTCGTTATCCCAAAGCAGAACTAGAGCAAGATATTCAAGACTTAAAAGACTTCTGGCGCGATGCATCTTTGGGGCCATCTACAGAAGCGATCGTCAAAGAAGCAGAAAAAAGAGGTATTCCCTGGATGTCCTTAGGGGCACGTTTTTTGATTCAGCTAGGCTATGGCGTGAATCAAAAGCGGATGCAAGCCACAATGACCGATAACACCGGCATTTTGGGAGTAGAACTAGCTTGCGATAAAGAAGCCACCAAACGCATTCTCGCGGCTGCTGGCGTACCAGTACCTAAAGGTACAGTCATCAGTTTCTTGGACGATTTAGAAGAAGCTATTGAATATGTTGGCGGTTATCCCATAGTCATCAAACCCTTAGACGGTAATCACGGACGTGGGATCACTATTGATATTAGAACCTGGGAAGAAGCAGAAGCCGCCTATGAAGCAGCCAGACAAGTTTCCCGGTCAGTTATTGTTGAACGGTATTACGTTGGGCGAGATCATCGGGTATTGGTGGTAGATGGCAAAGTTGTAGCAGTCGCAGAACGCGTACCGGCCCATGTGGTTGGTAATGGTAGATCTAGCATTGCGGAACTGATAGAGGAAACAAACCAAGACCCAAATCGCGGTGAAGGACATGACAATGTTCTCACGAAAATAGAACTCGACCGAACAAGCTACCAACTACTAGAAAGGCAAGGCTATACCCTTAATAGCATTTTGCCCAAAGGTATAGTTTGTTATCTAAGAGCCACGGCTAACTTAAGTACAGGAGGCTGTGCCCTAGACCGTACTGATGAAATTCACCCCGAAAACGTCTGGTTGGCACAACGGGTAGTTAAGATTATTGGCTTGGATATTGCCGGACTAGATATTGTCACTACAGATATTAGCCGCCCCTTGAGGGAGGTAGATGGCGTAATTGTCGAAGTTAACGCCGCCCCTGGCTTTAGAATGCACGTTGCGCCCAGTCAAGGTATTCCCCGCAATGTCGCTGGCGCAGTCATGGATATGCTGTTCCCCAACGAACAATCTAGCCGCATTCCCATACTGAGTGTTACCGGTACTAATGGTAAAACTACTACCACCAGATTACTGGCACACATCTACAAGCAAACAGGCAAAGTAGTAGGATATACAACTACAGACGGAACTTATATCGGTGATTACTTGGTAGAAGCTGGTGATAATACCGGGCCGCAAAGCGCCCATTTAATTTTGCAAGACCCTACAGTAGAAGTAGCAGTCTTGGAAAGCGCTCGTGGTGGGATTCTCCGTTCGGGGCTGGGTTTTGAAGCTGCAAATGTGGGTGTAGTGTTAAATGTTGCCGCCGATCACTTAGGAATAGGCGATATAGATACCATTGACCAATTAGCTAACCTCAAGAGTGTAGTAGCAGAAGCAGTATTTCCTGATGGTTATGCTGTACTCAACGCTGACGATCATCGGGTTGCAGCAATGGCAGAGAAAACCAAAGCGAATATTGCTTACTTCACCATGAACCCCGATTCGGAACTGGTGCGCAAGCACATTCAAAAGGGGGGAGTCGCAGCAGTTTATGAAAATGGCTATCTCTCAATTGTCAAAGGCGATTGGACGCACCGCATCGAAAGGGCAGAAGCGATTCCCTTAACAATGGGTGGACGCGCGCCATTTATGATTGCTAACGCTTTAGCAGCAAGTTTGGCAGCTTTTGTGCAAAACGTCACAATTGAGCAGATTCGCGCTGGGTTAAAGACCTTCCGCGCTTCTGTCAGTCAAACGCCAGGACGGATGAATTTGTTTAATTTAGGCAACTACCACGCTTTGATAGACTATGCTCACAACCCTGCAAGTTACGAAGCTGTCGGTTCCTTCGTCCGTAACTGGACTTCCGGCCAGCGAATTGGGGTAGTTGGCGGCCCTGGCGATCGCCGCGACGAAGATTTTGTGACCTTGGGTAAATTAGCAGCCGATATTTTTGATTACATCATCATCAAAGAAGACGATGATACTAGGGGTCGTCCTCGCGGTTCAGCCGCAGCGTTGATTACTCAAGGCATTACCCAAGTTAAACCTAATGCTCGTTTTGAGGCAATTTTGGACGAAACCCAAGCAATTACTAAAGGCTTGGATATGGCTCCAGAGAACAGCCTGGTCGTGATATTACCAGAAAGTGTCAGCCGTGCAATTCGCTTAATTAGGGCACGTGGCGTAGTCAAAGAAGAAACTCATCAACAAAATGCGACTACGGCGATCGTAGATTCTCAAAATGGCGTTGCATCTGGGATCATCAATACTCTGCTGTAGTCAATAGTAGAGATGCGATCGCTCGTATCTCTACTATTGACCCTTGGTTGCTCCCAATTGTGAATATTATTGCTCGTGTTCTGAATTGTTATCTCCACTAGAACCTTTAATTTCTTCCTTAAAACCCCGTAGAGTTTTACCCAATGCATTCCCCAGTTCGGGAATTTTTTTTGGGCCGAAAATTACGATAGCGACTATCACAATTATCGCCACCTCTGGCCATCCCAGTCCAAATAACATATGCCTCTCCTTAAAAGAATCTATAGTTAACTATAGACATTACAGTGCTTTTAATGTAAATGAAATATAGAAATCCGGTTTGATTTTTGTCAAAATCACAGTATTTGTAGTCCTATCGGCATGACAGCGATTTTTATGTGAATGTAATACAATCAAAGTTTTGTTAAAGTCATTTTTTTAATGTAACTAAGATGAACAGAGATACTTATTGGTGTTTATCTGTGTTTTTAAAGAATAAAATCATCAAACTCAGCGACAATAACTATTTGCTTGCAACTCAGTATAAAGTAGATTATTCCAAGTTTGAATGCAGTTGTTTTTTTGAATTTAACCTATAAATAAAAATAAAGAATTTGAACACAGCTAAATAGCTATTCTCGCGTAATAGGCAACCCCAACCAATCACTTAATTCATGAGCTAGCCATTGCAGTTCGGCTTCAGATTTAATCACACCATGATTGCCACCAACTTGATATTTTTCTACACCAGCCCAAAGCTCTAATTGGGCTGAAACTTGAGTTATATTACCCTCAGAGTCTTTAGTAAAGTGTTGCGGAATATAGATCAGCTTAGTAATATTTTGTCTGGGCGATGGACGGGGACGATGGAATTTAAATCCGAATAACTCGTGAGTTAAGCCTACTTTCTGCCAATCTAGACGTAGTCGAATGCTTCCCCAGATGCTAAATAAAAAACCATACATCATAAAGCAGCCAGCACCCCAAAAAGGCAGAGAGAACAAGGCAAAGGGCAGATTTATGGGGAAGGGTGCAGAAAGCGCGCCTATTGTCCAAAATAAAATAAATGAATTCCAGGCGATCGCAAACGTACCTAAGAAAATCATCGATGCTTGCCAACCACTCGGCGGAATGATAATTTCCAACACATCCGCATTCTTCGTTAGTTGAATTTTGCTGCCTGATGGTTTGCTAATTACTAATTGTGAGGAATGGGGAATTTCAGGTCTATCTAATGCTTTGAGCGCTTCCTGGGCAGAACTAACGCGCCGTTCTAGGTTAGGTTCGATTAACCACCGCAACCAATTGGTGAAGCTAGGGCTGAGATTAGCCACTGGTTCAAACTGCATCCGAAAATCCTTTTGGGGTAAATCGGCTGGCTGGATACCCATTATTAAATAAATTAATGTCGCACCTAAACTATAAAGATCGGAAGCCGGAACGGTGCGTCCACCAAATTGCTCTGGAGGCATATAACCATAGGTTCCTACTACAGTTCTAGTCGCCCCTTCAGTTGCCAAAACAGTTTGTACTGAGCCAAAATCTACCAAGTAAACTTGACCTACACTGTTACCAGAGCGATCGCCCAATAAAATATTGCTAGGCTTAATATCGCGGTGAATTACAGGCGGATGTAGCCCATGTAAGTAACAGAGAATTTCTAAAAGTGCTTTAGCTATCTGTTTAACTTCTGCTTCTGTAAAAATATGGCCAGCTTTTAAATATTGATCTAAAGTTTGTGCTGAGATATAAGTTTGTACGAGGGCAAATCCTTTAAGATTAGGCGAATTTAGCTCAAAATAATCTAAATAGCGAGGAATAGAGGGATGTGATAAGGATTTTAAAGTTTCAGCTTCCCGTTCAAATAACTTGAGATCGTCCCATTCAAAGTCACCGCCAAAAATAAGTAGCTTGACGATGACGAGTTCCTGAGTTAGCAAATCATGGGCTAATAGCGTTCGTCGCCCTGCTTTTTTTCCTAATTGCTGCTGAATTTCGTAGCGACTCCCCAATATTTCTCTAGTCATGATGATTACTAATAACGCTACGCCTAAAGCTGGTTACAGCCTACAACCGATTAATACAGACAAGCTGATATCTTTAGTATAAATATCTAAGTTCTATGCCCTCAGAAATTTGGCCTTACATTACCCCAGGTATTCCTGATGAATTGTTCGAGCATTTGCCCGGAATACCCCTGAGTCAGCGAGAAGTTAGGCTATTGCTCATCGCCCAATTACGACTGCAACCAGATTCAGTATTGTGGGATATCGGCGCAGGTACGGGTACAATTCCTGTAGAGGTAGGATTGCTGTGTCCAGGCGGGCAGATTATCGCTGTAGAAAGAGATGAAGAAGTAGCCAATCTGATCCGCCGCAATTGCGATCGCTTTCAGGTAAAAAATGTTGAAGTGATTGAAGGTAGCGCCCCGGAGTGTTTGCAAGAACTGAAAGTTAGCCCGCATCGCGTTTGCATTGAGGGAGGACGCCCAATCCAAGAAATTTTACAAGCTGTGTGGGATTATCTCCCAGCAACCGGTAGAGTTGTAGCTACAGCTGCTAATCTAGAAAGTCTGTATGCTATTTCTCAAAGTTTTGCCCAATTAAGAGCTCGCAATATTGAAGTTGTGCAATCTGCGGTCAATCGCTTAGAGATGCGGGGCTTTTCTCAAACCTTTGCCGCCGTAGATCCCATTTTTATCCTCAGTGGTGAGAAACTAGACTAAATCTGAAGGATAAAGGCTAAAGGCTAAAGTATGAAAAATAAAGGCTAACAACTAAATTACTTTTAGATTCTCTTTCATAGCTAAAACTTCATCCTAGCCATTGGCAAGCTAGTTTGCGTCTACATACTTCATACTTCATACTTCATACTTTAATTTCTATGCCTTGGTCTCGGATTATTAGTGGAATTATTGCGATCGCGCTGGCTCTAGTTTCAACCCTCTTGGGGGGTTGGTACTTTACCGTGATGATTGGGATTGTTGTCTTCTTAGGACAAGAGGAATATTTTAATTTAGTGCGAGCTAGAGGCATAGCTCCCGCTGCTAAAACTACGATATTTGTCAGCCTAGCCTTACTGGTAATTTGTACCCTAGATGGCAATTTAGCTGACGCTGTGATGCCAATAGCTGGAACATTTATTTGTTTTTACCTGTTGTTTCAGCCGAAAATGGCCACGATCGCTGATATTTCCGCTTCAATTATGGGGCTTTTTTATGTCGGTTACTTGCCAAGTTACTGGGTGCGGTTGCGATCGCTTGGTAGTATCGCTGCCAGTAATCTACCTTTAGGTGGTTACTGGCCTGCCGCTTGGACAGATATTCTAGATTCTAGAAACCTTGCCTCCCTCCCACAAGGTTTAAGAGCGACCGTACTGACATTTCTCTGTATTTGGGCAGCAGATATTGGTGCTTACACTATTGGCAAATTCTTCGGCAAAACCCGTCTGTCTGACATTAGCCCCAAAAAAACTGTTGAAGGTGCCGTGTTTGGCATCAGTGCTAGTGTAGCTGTAGGTTTAGCAGGGGCTTATTATCTTCATTGGCCCAGACCACTCTACACTGGGTTATCTTTGGGTTTACTGATTGGAATTGCTAGTCTTTTAGGCGACTTAATCGAGTCTGTACTCAAACGCGATGCTGGTGTCAAAGATTCAGGACAATTGATCCCCGGTCATGGTGGCATCTTAGATCGTACAGATAGTTATATTTTTACGGCTCCCTTAGTTTACTATTTCGTGACTTTGTTATTGCCGCTGATTAGCGAAGGGAGATGAGGAGAATGAGGCAGAGGAGCAGGGAGCAGGGAGTAGAGGGATAGAAAATGCTTGAAATTTGACTTTGGAATCTAGACTCTTGACCAATACCCAATTACCATCCACCCTGCAAAATATAAATTATTATAAATAATAAGCATTTTTAGTTTTTGATTTCTAATCATTAGGGGTTGACGTTAATCCTTCCGCGACACAATAGCTGGCCGGGGATCAAGGTGAGTTCTTGGATATCGACTTCCGATCCGAGATTGAAATTGTACTCTTGATTACTCTGTGCTAAAGTTCCCGTGTCGTATTTTATTTGCAGCGGTGCTAGTTGCAACTCGCACCCGCCGATCAAACTTAAACCTGTGCAAATCTCCACAGGCGTAGGTTTGCCTTCAGATGCTAGAATGCCACTCAGTATAATTTGATTATTCTCCAGAATAATTTTTTGCCAAGAAATAGACTTGGTTTTTGCGCATTGTTCTGGTAAAAGTTTAACCAGTACATCATTTAAAGCCGCTGTTAATAGCTCAGATGAGAGGGAATCATTCAGATCCTTCTCTTCGACGAGCAATTCACCAACCACTGGTACTGTTTCTAACAGTCTTAGGGGTTGACCTTTAACGATCGAGCCAATGTTGACCTGAATATTTTCTGCCACTAGTTGAATTTGTCCAATACGGAGGCCTTGATAAACGGCATGACTAGCAAAAATCTTTACCCAGGGAACCTTCCCAGAGAGAAGTTGGCGATCGCTCGCGCTAATTTCCACTTCTATTTGCGATACTTGACTGACTTGCGCTCTCAACCATAGCTTGAGTGCTTTTGTGAGCAGATTCGTAATTATGCGTATTTTAGAGGTACGTTTAGAATCGGAATTTTGCTCAGGCATTTAATTTTTGTGTTTATGGGTAGAAACTCAATGATTGGCTGAAGTTAATCAGTCCTTAAATGTAACATTTACGGCTATTAACGACAAAAAGCAAATATTATTATTTAAATCCTAGCTAGAGAATAAGCAATTTCCACATGGAGGCACGGTTACAAAAAGTTCTCGCCCAATGGGGTATTGCCTCACGTCGTGAAGCCGAAGAAATGATTAGGCGATCGCGTGTGCGGATTAACGGAGTATTGGCTCATTTAGGTCAAAAAGTTGACCCCCAAAAGGATAAAATTACAGTTGACGGCAAACTTGTAGTTACAAAACATCGTCCGGCTCCTATATATTTGTTACTAAACAAACCTGCTGGGGTAGTTTCTACCTGCTACGACCCTCAGGGAAGAACTACAGTTCTAGATTTATTACCAAAAGAATTACGAGAAGGTACGGGTATTCATCCAGTTGGACGTTTAGATACAGATTCCACTGGAGCATTATTACTTACTAACGATGGCGAACTAACATTTGCTCTCACACACCCAAGTCACAGCGTTCCTAAAACTTATCGTGTATTAGTTAAGGGAAAACCTCCAGAAGATATGTTACAAATGTGGCGTCAGGGTGTAGTGTTAGACGGTAGAAAAACAAGACCAGCCCAAGTACGCCTCATAGAAAGTTTAGCTACACAAAGCTATTTAGAGATTGTTTTACAGGAGGGACGCAATCGTCAGATTCGCCGTATAGCCGAACAACTAGGCTACCCGGTAATCAAGCTGCATAGGATAGCTATTGGATCGATTCAATTACAAATTCCCAAACGACCCTACTTAAAAGAGGGTAACTATCGTTCCCTGAAAGATGATGAAATGCGCTTTTTGCAACAGCAAATCAAGCACATACCTATTAAGGATTCAGCTGAGTTAAGGAGTGTAACTACGCATGAAATGGTTAAGCAGAAAAGATAATCAACCACCAACTCTCTCTGTAGAACAACAGCGGGCGGAAAAGTTGGCAGAAATAGGCGGTCAACTTTGGGCTTCGCGTCAAGAACAGGGTTTATCTCTGGAGGAAGTGGTTTTATTAACGAGAATTCCGAAACGGCTGTTGCAAGCCATTGAAGAAGGGAACTTAGAAGATCTACCAGAACCAATATATATTCAGGGCTTAATTAGGCAATTTGCCGATGCATTGGGCTTTAATGGAGTGGAATTTGCTAGCAATTTTCCGATTGTTTATCAACAGGCGAACCCCAAGCCAGCTTTGAGTGCTAAACCCATCAGCCAATTGCGTCCTCTGCATCTTTACTTGCTTTATATAGTTGTGATTATCTGCTCTGTCAGCGGCTTATCTCAACTGCTGAATAATTCTGCTTTACAAGCAAGTACTACCCCCACCCGACCCAACCCAGAAAAAGAATCCTTGGCGCAACCCCAACAGACACAATCAAAACAAGCACCAGAGGTTAACCCTTATAGCAATACTCTCCTGACTACCAAAGATGGTCAGCCAGTACAGATCGGTGTTACTTTAAAGGCTTCATCTTGGATTCGTGTTGTTGCTGATGGCAAAACAGCGTTTGAGGGTACTCTCCCAGAGGGAACTCACCGCACTTGGAAAGCTCAAGAGCAACTAACTGTGAAGACTAATAATGCTGGTGGTGTGCTGATGAGTGTGAATCAGCAGCAACCTAAGGAAATGGGAGAGCCAGGAAAGGTAGAGGAAATCCAAATTGCTGCCAAACCTAAGTTTTGAAAAGTGCTGAGTCCTGAGTCCTGAGTTGTGAGTGCTAAGTTACAGAACAACTAAAGTTAGAGAATTTAAAAGACAAAATTTCAGATTCTCTAAAACTGAAGTTTTTCTGAGAAAAACACTCATTGCTCATTACTCAGGACTCAGTACTCTCAACTCAGGACTGTCTGGGTGCGCGTCCATAGAGTGTGGTGAGAATTTTTAGCCTCTGACCTAAATCTTCAGTCAAAGCTTCTGGTTGATAGCGCCACTCCCAATTACCCTCAGCAACACTAGGGAAATTCATCCGCGCTTCTGTTCCCAAACCCAAAACATCCTGCAAAGGAATAATCGCTTGGTTGGCGATAGAACTCAAAGCTAGTCGAATTAAATCCCAATGAATACCTTCGGGACTGACACAACCTAAATAAAGTAACAAGTTTTGCTTTTCCCAATCACTAGCTTGGTTGTACCAGCCTAAAGTTGTGTCATTATCATGAGTACCTGTGTAAACTACAGCATTTCGCGGGTAGTTAAAGGGTAAAAAGGGATTAGCAGGATCGGAGCCAAAGGCAAACTGCAAGACTTTCATTCCCGGAAATTCAAAATTGTCGCGCAGTGCTTCGACTTCTGGGGTAATGACTCCCAAATCTTCTGCTAATACAGGTAGAGTGCCGAGCTTTTGTTTGATCGTTTCAAATAACTCTTCCCCAGGCGCTTTTAACCACTCTCCATTGACGGCTGTTTCTTCTCCTTTTTCCACAGCCCAGTAAGCTTCAAAACCTCGGAAGTGGTCAATGCGAATTACATCTACATAATCCAGCATTGCTTGAAAGCGTCCTAACCACCACTTAAAATCTTGTTTTTCTAATTCCTCCCAGTTGTATACGGGATTGCCCCACAGTTGACCAGTGGCGCTAAAGTAATCTGGTGGAACTCCTGCCATCAATGCTGGTTCCCCTGTCTCTTCGTCTAAACAAAAGATGTGGGGGTTAGCCCAAACATCAGAGCTATCATGAGCTACATAAATGGGGATGTCGCCAATAATTCTAATTCCACTCATATTGGCGTAGGTTTTGAGTTCAGACCACTGGCGGAAAAATTCAAATTGGATAAATTTGTGGAAGAATATCTCAGCAGTTAGCTCTCGCTGTGCCCGATCTATGGCTTGAGGTTCGCGCTTGACAAGGTCTGGCTCCCAAGTATGCCAACTTGACCCTTCGTGGGTATCTTTCAGCGCCATAAATAAGGCATAGTCATCTAGCCAATAGGCTTTGCTATGACAAAAACCAGCGAATTCCTTTTGTTGTAAAGGTGTGGCTTTAGTTTTAAAGTTCTCGCAGGCTTTTTTGAGCAGTTCAATTTTAAATGGTTTAACTTGCTCGTAATCTACCTTAGAGGAGTCAAATCCTGGTAAGTTAGCAAAGTCATCTTCTGTGAGTAAACCCTGCTCTTTTAGCTGTTCTGGGCTAATAAGTAGCGGGTTTCCTGCCATTGCAGAATAACAAGCATAAGGAGAATTACCATACCCAGTTGGCCCCAAAGGTAATACTTGCCAGTATTGCTGGTAGCTATCTTTGAGAAAATCAATAAAGCTATAGGCTTCTAAGCCTAAATCCCCAATTCCAAATCGACTGGGAAAGGAAGTAGGATGCAGCAAAATGCCGCTGGATCTAGGAAAAGGCATATTTAATCTGATGATATAGGAGGAAGCGATGTCTCATGGACTCGCTAGGCGATCGCATCGAATTTATCACGGTAGGGACTGGTTTAGAAGCTGCCTATAGTGAGAGAAGTACAGAATGTAACAAATCCCTAAAAAACCTCATAATTACTACTTAATACTTAATACTGCATATGAATTACAGAAATCCCGCTCCGACGGTAGATATCATTATTGAATTAGTGGATCGTCCTCATCTACCTATAGTGTTAATTGAGAGACATAATCCGCCTCTAGGTTGGGCGCTTCCTGGTGGTTTTGTGGATTATGGGGAAGCTGTGGAAGTGGCGGCGAAACGGGAAGCTGAAGAAGAAACGGGTTTGCAGGTGGAGTTGGTGGAACAATTTTTGGTATATTCTGACCCGAATCGCGATCCGCGTCAGCATACTATTAGTATTGTGTTTTTGGCGATCGCGAAGGGGGAGCCAAAAGCGGGTGATGATGCTAAGAATATCGGCATTTTTGAGTCTTGGCACGTGCCGGGGAATTTGTGTTTTGACCACGATCGCATTCTGCGGGATTATTGGCAGTATCGGCATTATGGGTTGCGTCCGAGGTTGGGTTAGGGGAACGAACCGCAAAGGGCGCAGAGGGCGCGGAGAGAAGAAAAAAGGAGAATACCCCTGCAAAAATATCGCGATTATACTGTGTCAGGTGTATTTAAAGGTGCATTATGGATGCTGAGGAACTTTTACAGAAATATGCCGAAGGGAAACGAAATTTTTCTAACGAACAGCTTACCGGAGTAGACCTCCAAGAAGTAGATTTAATCGGTATAGTTCTAAATGGTTCTGATTTGATTGGGGCTAATTTAAGCGGGACAAAATTGAGTGGCGCAAGTATCGATAATGCAAACTTGACTAATGCCAACTTAGCTCAAGCCAACTTGAATGGCACAACTTTCAACAAGACAAAATTAACTAATGCCATCTTAGATCAAGCAAACTTGAGTGGTGCAAGCCTAACTAATGCAAATCTCAAGGGCGCTTCTTTAATTAGGACAGACTTAAGTAGAGCTAGCCTATTAGGGGCAAATTTTACTGAGGCTGTCTTGATTGGAGCCAACTTCAATCGCGCTAACCTAACTGAGGCGAAATTTGAAAAAGCAAATCTTCAAGAGGCTGAACTTCCGTTAAGCAATCTGTCTAAATCAAATTTGTCAGGCGCGAATTTGCTGGATGCGTATCTGATAGGCGCAAATATCGAAGATGCAAACCTGACAAAAGCCTGTTTAGAAAATGCAAATTTAGAATTGGTTAGTATTAAAGGGGCTAGTTTAATAAGTGCAAACTTGGATGGCGCAAATCTGAAGAAAGCAGAATTGTTGGAAGCGAATATATATGGAGCCAGCTTTAAAGATACTGACCTAACTGGTGCGATAATGCCTGATGGAGAAGTTTACAAGCCGATCGCCACTGAGGTGGAAGTCGGTAAGCAGAATGCATCGGGGGAAAAAGTAATATCTATGACTCGTCAAGTTATTCGTACTGATAATGCACCGGAACCAGTGGGGCCATATAATCAAGCGATCGCGGCTTCTGGTCAAATGGTGTTTGTCGCTGGACAAATTGCGATCGATCCCCGCATTGGTCAAGTTGTCTACACTGATGATGTGAAAAAGCAAACTGAGCAGGTCATAGCTAATCTAGAAGCTATTTTGACAGCAGCAGGCGCAAGTTTTAAAGATGTGGTGAAAACTACTGTATTTCTTGCTGATATGAATGATTTCGCGGCGGTGAATGCGATTTACGCCAAATATTTTCCCGAAGATACAGCGCCAGCACGTGCTTGTGTGGAGGTATCGCGCTTACCAAAGGATGTTTTGGTAGAAATTGATTGTATTGCAGTCATACCTAGTTAATAGAGTTTGACATCGCATAAGTTGGAGGATGTAGGAAAGGATATCTTGAGATTCTTAGATTCTCTTACATCCACATCCCTAAGCCTTTAAACCTTTTCTAAACTTAGTACCATTTGGGTAAAGCTGATTTTGCAGTATTAGGGATAAATCATGAACATTAAACTCAAACCCGAACATGAGCAATTTATCCAAGCCCAAATTGCTACTGGTAGGTTTACAAATGCGGATGAAGTGATTGATATAGCATTTCAACTACTAGAAAAATTAAATTCTGATTATGTTCAATGGATAGAAGATACTCGGCAAAAAGTTGATACTGCAATTGCCGAAATTGAACGTGGTGAAGGATTAGATGGTGAAACTGTAGTTAATCAAATACTTGAAAGATTCCAAAAAGCTCGTGAGGCTCAACAATGAGTCTGCTAAATAAGACCTGAACATCGGGTGCGTTATAGCGGTAGCGATCGCGCATCACTAATAAAATTAGGATAGTGCGATCGCCAGGTATAACAAATTCATCAAAATCCCGATAAATTATAGATTTTTCGTAGGGGCACAGCAATGCTGTGCCCTCCTCCGTGTTTTACTTTTTGCAACCCAGACAAGGCGGGTTTTGCTTGTGTAGCCGCAAATTCCCTTCATCAAGCCATTTTTGAGCCTCTAAGGCTGAAACTTGAGCCTTTGAAGCTGACACTTGAACCTTTGAGGCTGAAACTTGAGCCTTTGAGCTTGACACTTGAGCCGTTGAGGCTGAAACTTGAGCCTTTTATCCTCGAAATTGCACCTTTTATGCTCAAAGTTGCGCCTTTTATCCTCGAAGTTGCACCTTAAAGCCTAAAATGTAGATATTGGGTAAGCTATTTTACGGCTATGTAAGGGTTTAAGCGTATGAGAAAGTAAACAGTAGCCGTAACGCACCACATTTATTAATACTGTAAACTCAGTAATAAGGCACACTACAAATTAAGCTTGAATTTACACCAGCTTTTAGAAATCTGAGTATAAACTCTTGCTTCGATAGATTAGCTAATTATTGCTAGGCGCATCACCATTAAAAAACTTATGAGCAACGAATCTGGACTGTCAGTCAGTAAGCCTGTTGCTGTTTGGAATAAATATAAATCTATCAATGCCGATTTTAAAGAACTCTTCAAATCACTAGGCAAAGCGGCGATCAATGCTGCTTTATATAAATGGGATAGCGTCGCCACAGATATTGTAGATGCTTCTACAGCACTGGGTTTAGCAGAAACACCCGCAGAAGTTGCCTATGTACTAATTTACCGTGCATTGATTCAGGCAATGGTGAGTTTAGTGGAGGGTAATGAAGAGTTATTAACCGAGACACCAAACATGGAAGAACTTGGAGTCATCGGTAATTATCGCCTTGACCTTTCCGTGGAAAACATGGAACTGCAAATCGACCAGGAATTTTTTAAACATCCCAAAAATTTACCAGTTGTGGAGGCGATTAAAGTTCCTTTTGCCCAATGGTTAGTAGGCTTTGGCGTTACTCCTGCACAAGCAGAAACAGTTAGTCATCGTTTACCCACTTATTTTGTATTTGCACTGCATGAAGAGTGGGCAAAAAATTCAGATAAGTATGCTTGTTTAAAAGATGAACTAAATACACCCTTTACTAAAGCAAATCAACGAGAACAAGCATGGCAACGTTATAGTGCTTGGCTGCAAAAACAAGTTGAAGAACCAATGTTTTTAGAAGCCTTTGGTTTAAAACAGGTTTATGTTTCTGCCTGTGCTTACTATAAAGAAAAAATAGCGAGTAAAAAAGAAGAAGATTTTGAGCGTAGGCTCACAGAAGATAAACAATATCAGCGGATTGTCGTTAACTTAGAGAACGAATTACATACTTGGTTAAATAAAGCCGACAGTAATGATGCTATCCGCATTGTCAGTGGTGGGCCTGGAAGTGGAAAATCTTCTTTTGCAAAAATTTTTGCGGCACAGATAGCAAAAAAAGGAACTATTAAAGTTTTATTTATTCCTTTGCATCAATTTAATCCTTCAGATGATTTAGTTGATTCTATAGGAGACTTTATCAACTCAGATATTTACGGAATAATCGCTCTTAATCCTCTGCTAGCCGAAAATGCTGAACAACGCCTATTAATTATTTTTGATGGATTAGATGAACTTGCAATGCAAGGGAAAATAGCAGCAGAAGTTGCCCAACAATTTGTGCGCGAAGTCCACAGAAAAGTAGATAGGTTTAATTCGCGGGAAACTCGCTTACAAGTTTTAATCAGCGGTCGTGAATTAGTAGTGCAAGCAAATAGCAGTGAGTTTCGCCAACCACGGCAAATTTTGCACATTCTGCCTTATTTTATGGTTGAAGAGGAAAGAAAAAATTATATTGATACTGAGACATTGTTAGCTGAGGATAAAAGACAGCTTTGGTGGCAAAAATATAGTAAAGCTAAGGGTTATGAATATAATGGTTTACCACTAGAGTTAGATCAAGGACATTTAACAGAAATTACTTCTCAACCTTTGCTAAATTACTTAGTAGCTTTAAGTTTTGTTCGTGGTGAAATTAAATTTGCGCAAGATAGCAATTTAAATATTATTTATAAAGATTTACTCAAAGCTGTTTATCAACGAGTTTGGGAGCTTTATCCCCATCCTTCACTCCAGGGAATTGAGGAAAAAGATTTTGTCCGCATCTTAGAAGAAATCGCTCTTGCTTCCTGGCATGGTGATGGTAGAACTACAACAGTTAAAGAAGTAGAGATTCATTGTGATAACAGTGGTTTAAGGCAGCTTTTAAATATATTTCAAGAAGGTGCAAAGTTAGGTGTTACTCGTTTGCTAACTGCTTTTTATTTTCGTCAAAGTGGATTTAAAGAAAGTGAAAAAACTTTTGAATTTACTCATAAAAGTTTTGGCGAGTATCTGACAGCTAAACGTATTGTCCACGAAGTTCAGCTGATTCATAGAAAGCTAGAAGCTCGAAAAAACGACCCAGATGAAGGATGGGATGAACGACAGGCTTTAAAACGCTGGGCAATTCTTTGTGGCGCATCTCCTATGGATGAGTACCTTTTCAACTTTGTAATTAACGAAATAAAGTTATACGATTTATCGGATGTGAGTAATTGGCAGCAGACATTATGCCACTTGATTGGTTTTATGCTGCGTTATGGAATGCCAATGGAACGCTTGAACCCTAGACCAGATTTTCAGGAAGAAAACCGACAAGCGCGTAATGCAGAAGAAGCTTTATTGGTCGTGTTAAATGTTTGCGCTAGGGTGACAGAAAAAACTTTTCAGATTAAGTGGCATTCTCCTGAAGCTTTTGGAAATTTTATTTCTAGACTGCAAGGGCAAAGAATTGATAATGTGTTTTGTGTGAATCATCTAAGTTTTTTAGATTTGCAAAATTGTATTTTAGTCTTCAAAGACTTTTATAGAGCGAATCTTAAAAAAGCAAATCTTAAAGGAGCGACTCTTAAAGGAGCGACTCTTGAAGGGGCAAATCTTGAAGGAGCCATTCTTGAAGGGGCAAATCTTGAAGGGGCAAATCTCAAAGAGGCGAATCTTGAAGAGGCGAATCTTGAAAGGGCAAATCTCAAAGGGGCGAATCTTGAAGAGGCGAATCTTGAAAAAGTGAGTCTGGAAAAAGCAAATATTGAAGGGGCGAATCTTAAAGGAGCGACTCTTAAAGGATCGTATCTTAAAGGGGCATATCTTAAAGGAGCGTATCTTGAAGGGGCGAACTTTGAAAGATCAAATCTTGAAGGTGGGCACCTTAAAGAGGCTAATCTTGAAGGGGCATATCTTGAAGGGGCTAATCTTGAAAAGGCGAATCTTGAAAAGGCGAATTTTCTAGGGGCTAATCTTGTAAAGGCTAATCTTAAAATGACGAAGAATATAGGGGCGAATTTTAGAGGGGCGAACCTGAATTTCTCAAAGCATCCATATAACCAAGATTAAGAATCATCGAATTTATAGATACATAGCTAACTCAGGCTCAAAAGTCTTATACTTTGTAATTTGATTGTGCAATTAGCCAATCTCTCCATCAACATGATTGAACTTGCTTTAAGCATAATTGTCTCAAAACTACCTGAAGAATATATCAGTTGAATAAAAGTAAGCCTATCAAGGATGCAGACTGTTTAACAAAAAACAGGAGAATCATAATGACAACCACAATAGTTCAGCCAGGTAAAGGTTCCACATATTTGGTGCTGGGTGACTTCTACACCTTTCTCGATACTGGGGAAGATACAGATGGAAAATATGGATTAGTGGAAATGGTATTGCAACCGCAAAGCTCTACACCACCCCACAATCATGCTGAAGCGGATGAAGCGCACTATATTGTTGAGGGTAAGGTTGAGTACCAGCTTGACGACCAAACTATCATCGCCACTCCCGGAATGTACCTCCACTTTCATAAAAATCAGAACCACGCTTTTAAGAACATCGGTTCAACGCCAGCAAAAATCCTTGGTTGGATTACACCCTCTGGCCCTGAGCTATTTTTTGCAGAAGTCGGACAGCCAATCAATCTGCCTTTGAGTGAAGAAGAACGCAGTCTTTTGTCTCCACCCAATCCCGCCGATATCGAAAAAGCCATTGAAATTGCCATCACAAAGTATGGTGTAAAGTTTGCCTTCTAGTAACGCAGAATTAGTTGCAGTCAGCACTACAAACAAGGGGAGCGATCGCTATGTGAACTATATTAAATGCGATCGCCCTCCTATCTCGATTCTGCTAAACCCACTCAAACCCCTGTGCTGCTAGGTATTCCTTGGCTGGTTCCAAAACATCTTTCCTCAGAATCAGCTTGATATCTGGCGAACTGAGATACAAACGAAACCGTTCCATAAACAGTTGGTTAGCTGGTTCAATTTTCCTAATTGCACTCCAAGGAATCAGCAACGGCGGAAGCCCAAAGCTAAACAAAGGAAAGATACTCAGGTAGAGTCCTTGACGGCTTACACCTACATTTAAAGTTCCTTTGTAGTAAATTAAACCCACAGAACCGCTTTCCATCCACAAGAAATTTGGTGGTGGTTTTTCATAG
Source organism: Calothrix sp. NIES-2098 (assembly GCF_963875125.1). NCBI lineage: Bacteria > Bacillati > Cyanobacteriota > Cyanophyceae > Nostocales > Calotrichaceae > Calothrix > Calothrix sp. NIES-2098. Next base: position 2,660,136 of record NZ_CAWNKJ010000001.1, on the reverse strand, counting down.
GTGCGATAGAGTTGAGCAAGGCGACTCCAGTCATGACGGAATGTGAGAATCATCCCTACCACGAACAATATAGGAAAAACCCCGTATATCCAATGCGGTGTTGTTGACATTAACTGTTATCAATAAAGCAAATAATTATACATAATCTTAACTATGTTATTAAGTTCGTCTATCGTCAGTGAGACTACGATTTATAAATAATTGCTAACGCCCACGGACAAGATTCCTGTGGGCATTTTTGCATAGAATTTTATGCAACCCAATTTAATGGCTACTCAAATTAGCCCAGCTAGATTCAGAAATAACTAGCTAAATAGTGAAATCGTATTAATCAAGCTCTGATACTCATTAACTAAGCTCAACTGCTGGTTAACCAAGCTCGGAACCTCATTAACCAGGCTTTGATACTCGTTAACCAAGCTCAGAACCTCATTAACCAGGCTTTGATACTCGTTAACCAAGCTCGGAACCTCATTAACCAGGCTTTGATACTCGTTAACCAAGCTCGGAACCCCATTAATCAGTCTTTGATACTCATTAACCAGTCTTTGATACTCATTAATCAGTCTTTGATACTCATTAACCAGTCTTTGATACTCATTAACCAGTCTTTGATACTCGTTAACCAAGCTCGGAACCCCATTAATCAGTCTTTGATACTCGTTAACCAAGCTCGGAACCCCATTAATCAGTCTTTGATACTCATTAATCAAGCTCGGAACCTCATTAAGTTAACGGCAAAACGAATCACAAATGACGAATGACGAATGACAAATGCCAAATGATGTTAAAAGTTTCAAAAGTTAAAACGGGGGACTGTAATAAGTTCGGTATTGTATTGCTGGAAGCAGGCAAAGTAATGAGAAAGCCATGAACAAAACGGTCGAAGTTCTACCGGATCAGTCCACTCTAGTTGCGCGGGCGCTAGACTTGATCCTGACTAAGATAGACACTGCTATTAAAGAGCGAGGGCGGTTTACCATCGCCTTAGCTGGGGGCAGTACACCTAAGCCGTTATACGAGGCGATCGCTAATCAAAAACTGCCTTGGGATAAAATTCATGTATTCTGGGGGGATGAACGTTATGTTCCACCAGATCATCCTGATAGCAATGAACTGATGGCGCGTCGTGCGTGGCTAGATCGCGTTGATATTCCAGAGGGAAACATTCACGCTATCCCAACTTTGGAAGCTGACCCCGCAGTTGCAGCAGTGAAGTACGAACGGCATCTGCAAAACTTTTTTAACATTGCATCTGGAGAATTTCCCACTCTAGATGTAGTTTTGCTAGGAATGGGTGATGATGCACACACTGCATCTTTGTTTCCACACACAGAAGCGTTAAAAGTAAGCGATCGCTTAATTACAGTGGGTAATAAAGATAGCAGCATCCGCATCACTTTCACTTACCCATTCATTAACTCGGCTCGCAGCGTCATTTTTCTCATTGCAGGTGCTAATAAACGACCAGCTTTAGCTCAAGTATTTGCACCCGTAGCCGATGAATTCACTTACCCATCGCGCTTGATTCAACCCCAAGGCGAACTTTGGTGGCTACTAGATGCGGCGGCGGGTTCGGAACTCCAAACTTAAGTTCCCTACATTTGGATATTGACTCATGAGGATCGTCCTTTGTCATTGGTCATTTGTTTTTACAAAGGACAAAAGACAAATGACAGCCTTGACGAAAAAATGTCCAATTGAAATGCGTATGAACTCGTCAGGAGTAATTGTTAGAATCGAAAGCTAGAGTCGCTCCTCTGCTTGCCAGTCCCATTTTACGATGAGCTTGAACAAAGGCTTAAATCCATGATCGTCTGCCCTAATTGCAATCACCCAAACCCAGATGGCGCTGTCCAGTGTGAAGCATGTTATACGCCATTACCAGCGACTAACAACTGTCCCAGTTGTGGGGCAACTGTGCAGGCAGATGCCGCTTTCTGTGGTCAGTGTGGCTATAACCTGCGCGCCAGTGCCGCAGCACCTCCAACAGCGGTAGCAGCAACCGTCGCACCTGACGTTCCTTTAGAAGTACCACCTTTGGTTACTCCTGACCCACTGGTAGAACTGATACAACCAGATCCCTTGGCAGTTCCTAATCCCGTTGCTGCTTCGCCTCTACCGCCAACCGCGGTGGCTATGCCTCCAGAACCAACAATGCCAGTAGCACCGCCACAGGTAGTTGAAATCAGCCCCGCACAACCTGTTGTTTCTGGACAAGGCGCTCCTACTCCACCCCCAGAACCGGAACCAGTCGCCGCAATACCAGAACCAGAACCAGTTGCCGCAGTACCGGAACCCGAACCAGTCGCCGCACCGGAACCCGAACCAGTCGCCCCAACACCACCACCAGCTGTCAGCCCTGCAAGAACTCAATTACAGCAAGTAACAGCACGGCTATTCCACGTTCAAAGCGATACTGATATAGAATTACCTCAAACGCTGTCTGTAATTCACATCGGCAAGCCTAATGACCGCATTCCCCCAGATGTGGATGTTTCCGGATTTCCCAATTCGGAAATTGTCTCGCGGATTCATGCAGATATTCGCGTTGAGGGAGATGCTCATTATATAGAAGATGTTGGTAGTTCCAATGGCACCTACATCAACAACTTGCCGCTATTACCTGGTAACAGACACCGCCTTCGTCCAGGCGATCGCATCAGTTTGGGCAAGGGAGATATGGTAACATTCCTCTTCCAACTCGCTTAAACTAATTTTGTAGTCAGGCATCTAGTCCTGACTACAAGAGTTTTGCTCCTCGATGAAAACTAAATAAGTAGATTAGGATGGAAGAAAATACACTCCAGCCATTGAGGTAATTACTCTAAGGAACGTGACCAATGAGGGAACCAGGAAAGAATTTTGAAAACTTGCTTCCCCAAGAAGCACCGCCAGAAGTAGAAAGAATGGGGCTAACTTGGTTGATTGCCGCCGCGATCGCAACTGTTGTGTTGTGGCAAGTCCCAGCAGGCGATTATATTTTATACCCCTTTACTATCCTTGCTACTTGGTTTCACGAAATGGGTCACGGCTTGATGGCGCTAATGTTGGGAGGACAGTTTCACAGATTACAGATTTTTGGCAATGGTTCCGGTGTCGCAACTTATCGTATCGCTTCATCATTGGGGCCAATCGGCCCGGCGTTAGTTGCAGCCGCAGGGCCAATGGGGCCACCAATTGCCGGTGCAGCTTTGATTTTAGCTTCCCGCAGTTTTAAAGCAGCTTCCTTAAGTTTGAAAATATTAGGGGGATTTTTGCTGCTTTCTACATTAGTGTGGGTACGTTCCTTATTTGGAATTGTGGCAATTCCCATACTGGGTTTAATTATTTTGGGTATTAGCTTGAAAGCGCCGCGTTGGGTGCAGGGCTTTAGCATTCAATTTCTCGGCGTCCAAGCTTGTATAAGTACATACCACCAACTCAATTATTTATTTAGCTATACTGCTGGGCCGTTGGGAATTTCCGATACGGCACAAATGGAAAAGTATCTGTTTTTACCTTATTGGTTTTGGGGTGCGTTAATGGCGATCGCATCTTTGGTAATTTTAGCCAGAAGTCTCCAAGTCGCTTATCGTTGAGCGTGATGCGTAATCAAAAAGGCGCGATTTTAGTGCCAAGTCTTGCGTTGCTTGTTGTTGAGTATAAACGGTGAATATTTATAGGCGATCGCTCTTTCCATTGGAAAATAAATGCAGAATGGAAGACAAAGAGCAATCATGACAACCGATCTAACATCTACCGCTACAGTTGATTTTTTACAGGTATTATCTCAAGCTGCGGCTGCTTATCGAGGCGAGGGGGGTAAGCTTCCTAATGCTGCTTTGGTAGTGGATGCATTGCTAGCGGCGGAAAAAGCTGCAAAACAGGAACGATTAGCTTATAACTTTGAGTCTCTTGTTGGCAAATGGCGGCTTTGCTTTGCAACTGGTACTCGTAAGGTAAGAAAGCGCGGGGGAATTGTCTTAGGTAAGGGTTTGTATATGCCCAAATTTGCAGCAGCGCAAATTTCCTTTGCTAGTTCAGAACAGGATTTGGGTAGAGACGAAATTGCAAATCAGGTGCAAGTCGGCGTGGTATTAGTGAAACTGACAGGGCCAACAAAATATTTAGGTAAGAAAAATTTATTGGCATTTGACTTTACCCAAATGCAAGTCAGTCTGTTTAATCGTGTTATTTACAAAGGACAGATTCGCTCTGGTAAGGTGCAAAACGGGGATTTCTACAACCAGCCTATAGCTAAATTACCGTTCTTTGCTTTCTTTGTGGTGACAAAAGATTTTATTGCAGCACGCGGTCGTGGGGGAGGATTGGCTCTCTGGATTCGGGAAATTTGAGTGAAACGCTTGCTATATAAGACTACCTTACCCAAAGGACGATAAAAAATGCGACTTCAAGTGGATAAGCATCTCCAGCCAATGAATGATTCTAGCTGCTTGATAAGTTAATAAGCTGTAACTATTGCTTACAGAAATTCAAGTGAGAGCTTAATTATGAAACACTCTAATTTGAGCAAAGTTTTGGGGAGTACTGTTCTAGCACTAAGTTTAGCTATTGTGCCTACAGTTTTACCTGCTTCTGCCCAAACAACTACCAATTCTGATGGTACTACCACAACTACAGGTACTACTACAGACCGCCCTGTAACTGATGGTAATTACGCCGATGGCGATTGGGGCTTGCTTGGTTTACTAGGTTTGTTTGGTCTATTTGGGCGCAAGAGCCGCAGAAACGATGATACCGCTTATAGTAACCGTGATGTAGTAGGCTCCTCTTCACGTTCTAACTTTTAACACTAAGACATCCTGCAATTTCCCATAAATACCAAGAAGTTTAAGTTGCAGCCTGCCTTTGCAGGCTTTGTTTTTTTAATTACTGCTAATCGCACCCCTAACTAGAATTACTGTACTTTCTACACCAGAGGCGATCGCTTCCGGAATGTTACCTTGAATTGCCTGCTGCAATAACCCCTCCCGCGAAGCCCCTAAAACCACGACATCGTAACCTTCGGTTTTCACAAGGTTAATTACGCCTTGGGGTACTGAATCAGCTTTAACTGGAGACGCAAATACAGTACTGGACAATTTGCGACGGCGGATGAGTTGACGAATGGCTTGTTCTAAAACTGTCATATCTGGTGCTAACTCAGATGGTTTAAACACTCGTGTCAGGCGGATTTGCGGATCTTGTCCCAATGTCACCAAAGCCGGAAGTAATTTAATCGCCATCCTTGCATTCGGGCCGCCCGCCATCGGTACTAACCAGCGATTAAAAGTATATTGATTGCTAAGTTTTGACTCTTGATTCTTGACTTTTGACTCTTGACAATTACCCAATTTCACCAACACTACATCGCAGGTGGCTTGGCGAATGATGGTATCGACAACTGTGCCAAAAATCCGGCCTGGGGTGGAAGTGTTACCTTTCCAGCCCATTAAAATTATGTCGATGTGTCGTTCGTTAACTGTCTCTAAAATGGCCTGAGCGACATCGTGAGCTACACGAATCTGTGTATGCAAAGGAATGTCCCACTTTTTCGCTAAAACTTCTGCTTGTCGTAATAAACGCCGACTTTTTGCTGTCCTGACTTGGGTTTCGGTGGGGGAACTGTGGCGCGATACTAAAATAACTTGGACACACTCAATTTCATAGTGGCGATCGCGCGCAATGGCTGCGGCCATTTGTAATAAAGTCCCGGCTGTCTCAGGATTAGCCACTGTCACCAGCAATCTACCTCTGCCGATGTTGGGTGCCCGTGTTTGGTAAACTACATAAGATGGTTCCGGTTGGGGCCCCATTGTGGCGTTATCACAATTGAGATGATCTGCTTCGGCGCGGATAATATCTGCGCGGGTAATAATCCCAATCAGTTTTCGTCCCTCCACCACTGGTAAGCGGCTAATTTGATAGCGATCGAGTAAATACAGCACATTACGCAGGTTGTGTTTTGGTGTGACTGTAATCGGGCTGGGCGTCATAATTTCTCGAATCGCCGTCTCGTTTGGGAAATTGCGATCGCGAAGCGTGTGCGAAGCACTCTCGCGGATTTTGAGTAAGTCTGTTTGCGTAACAATTCCTACTAGCTTGCCTTCTTCTACTACGGGAAAACCCCGGTGATGGGAACGAGAGAATGCTTGCATAGCTTCATCAATCGTCATCTCCACATCAAGAGTTTCCACTCGTTGTTGCATCACATCTTTAGCCGTTAGCGTTGTGAGTATACCCTCTACAGGAGCATTGGAAGTTAGAGTGATGCCATTTAACTGTAAAAGTTTTTCATAAAGCGAACCAGGCACTACCTTCTCTGCAACTAAATAAGAAGTCACAGACACAATCATCAAAGGAAGCACCAAGTTAAAATCTGTCGTCATCTCGAACACAATCACAATTGCTGTGATTGGTACTTTAGAAACGGCGCTAAAAAATCCCCCCATTCCGGCTAAAGCGTAGGTCATTGGGGAACCTCCGCCTAAAAGTTGGGATTCAAACACACCCACAATATGTCCTAAACAAGTACCCAAAATGAGGCTGGGAGCAAATAATCCTCCAGGTGCGCCAGAACCAAAGGCTACCAAAGTGAGAAGGAACTGAGCAACAAAAGCGATCGCAGCTAATAAAGGATTTTCTGAACCCGTAATTAAATATTCTCTTAAGCCTGTATTATCACGGAAAGAAGTAGGGAGTAATGCCACAACACAACCAGAAATAAAACCAGCTAAAGCGACTCTTAACGGTAAACTGACGTGCAATCTTCGATAAAGTTTTATACTAAAAACTAGACCCTGATTAAATAAGGCAGCCAACAACCCTGCCAAGACACCCAACAATAAGAAAAAGGGAATTTCTGGGATCGAAAATTGACTCAAGGATCGAGTCAAAGGCAGATTCAGGTCAAGACTACCACCACCTAATAACCGCGAAATTACCCCACCAATAAACGAGGCGATAATTGCAGTTCCTAAAGTTATCCCGGATAAATCTTGGAGTAACTCTTCCACGATAAAAAGTACGCCTGCGATCGGGGCATTAAACGCAGCTGCCAAACCCGCACCCGCACCTGCCGCAATCATCTGTCGCCGATGATCTGGGGAAGTAGGAACCCAACGACTCATTCCGGCTGCCAAACCAGCCCCTACTTGAACGGTGGGGCCTTGTCGCCCTAGAGTTATACCGGAACCCAACGCAATAATAGCGCTGACTAACTTCACAGCTGCCACACGCCAAGACAGAGTCATCGGCACATTAGCCAACGTCGCTTTCACTTGCGGGATACCGCTACCTGATGCTTCCGGCGCAAACCGTTGCACTAGCCAACCTGCGAGAAATCCAAAAGCCATCCCCACCAAAGGTAAAGCCAACCATGCTGGTAAAATGTGGGAACTATGGACTCGCCATGTGCCCAACCATCCCGATCCAACTTTAAGAAACACCGCCGACAGTGCAGCAACAACACCGATAACAGAAGCTTCTGCGATCGCTAAACCTCTTCTTGGCTGCCACAGACTGCGAAAGCGCTGAGTCAGAACCGGAAGCAACATATAAATCTAAATAAATTATTAATAAATAAAATCATAATTTAGATTTGGTAATCTTTATTACCGATATATATAAAAGATTTAAATAAGTGTTATTTGTCAGTTGTCAAGAGTCCAGAGTCAACGCTCAAAGGTCAAAGGTTATTAGTTATTTCTCCCCACACTTCCCACACTCCCCACCCTCCCTAGTCTCTCACCTCCTCCGAATCTGACCTTGCCAATTAATGCTTTGCTTTGCCGAACGTCCTCCTAATGAGCGAGTTGCGATCACGTCTATATCAACTTTGACACCTGGATCGAGGGCAGTAGCGGGAATTGGGAGCTTGCCTAAAGCCAGAATAAAGCGATTGTAATCCCGGGTTACGAGTTCAGCTGGGATTTCACCTTCATATACAGTCCGATAATCAGACAAGCCGGAAGAATTATCCTGTGTCCGGAATTTCACGCGAAATTGAGTTTGAAGGACATCAGATTTTGCTGCCAAATCTACTATTTTTAGGTTGAGATTTTTTTCTGCACCAGCAAATTCTGCCACGGCTAATCGCGTCACATCTTTTTTAGAAATGGCATTGTTAACAGTAAAGGTTGTCAAGTTAGCCTCAGTTTTGCTGCTACCCTCAATCCATAAATCCTCAGGGAAGGTAATTTCAACTTGTTTGTTGTCATTGAGAGTCAGCTTTGTAACTTGATTGCCAAAGCTGGTTATAGGTTGTCTCTCTTGCCAAACCAGTTGAAAAGTTGCTTCTAATCGTTGCTCAAACTCTCGGTATTCATCTGCGATCGCAGAACCAGGAGCAAGTAAAGAAGTTGCTCCTGTGCGTAAATTCCACTTGTTTTTGGAGAGGTTAAATTGCTTCCCTGAAAGTTCGGAAATTGCTGCCTGTAAAGTTGGCGTATCACCCGCCAAGGATTCTTTACCTCGAACAATACTCAAAGTTCCTAAGCGACCTCGGCTACCATCGCTACCATCAGTACCGTATCGCCCATCTCTACCATCATGGCAGCGATAAGTTTTTTCTGTACATTTATAATCTGGGCTACCAGGAGTTCCCGTACAAGTTTTGACTTCCCATCTGCGCCTGCGACAATTACAACCGACGCCGCCGTTAGCACCGCGTCCACCACGTCCGCCTTCGCCCCCAGTTGCACGGACGGATATTTTCTGCAAGTCTGCCAAGTTACTGTAATACACAGTCAGAGAACCACCATTTCCGCCATCTCCGCCTTTACCGCCATCACCACCAGCACCGCCATCTGGTGCATGGATGTCGTGACTGACATTATCTGGTTGATGACCGCAGTCAGGCCGATAACCACGTTGACCATCTTCCCCATCCTCAGCATCTTCACCTGAGAGATCGAGATTTACAGGCGAACCATTAACAAAAATAGTTTGGTTTTCACCGTTACGACCACTTCTACCAGGCCGTCCATCAGTGCCTTTGCTGCCATCTGTACCATAATCTCTATCTGTTCTACCGTATTCTTCATGAGCAAATGCAGAACACATAACTGAGCCAGAGGCAGGTAAAAAGCTAGTAGATAAGCAGAATGTTAATAAAAGCGGCAGCTTACTGGACAAACCCTTGTGCATCTGTGATATCTAAAATAGTTCTAAGTATTGCTTTATCTGACGCTGATTTTCAGTATTTTGCTCCCGATGTGTTGTGATATATGCAATGACACGCAAACTGCAATAAAAAAGTGGCTCTGTGTTAACACAGAACCACTAAAAATTAATTAAAACCGTTATCAATTAACGCGCCATACCTTGAGCAGAAACAGCATCAATCGGTTTCATTAGGTACAGCCGTAGCATCTGCCAACCAATGGAAGTGTAAAGTGGTAACTTCTGGAAGAATTGCAGGAATTTAGGAGTTTTAGAGTTAGCGATCGCGTTCAATTTTGCCATCTTTTCAACGCAATCATCTAACCGTTGATAAAACTCTGGATTATCTACATCCAGCATCAACGGGAAAACTCTTCCTGCAGTTTCGTTAGTCTTTTTGATTACATAGATATCGTATTCCCGCGCATCCAGTCCAATAGATGCATAGAAGTCTTGACGCTGGATGTCATTGAGATACATTGTCACAAACACTGACAACAGGAAGAAGCGACTCCATAGTCTTGCTTTCCAATCATTCAGCATTTGCGGCTGGGATTTCATGATTGCATCGAAGAAATCACCATGACGGTTTTCGTCCTGACACCAATTTTCAAAGAAGCGGAAAATCGGGTAAATCCGATCTTCGGGATGCGCTTCTAAATGACGATAAATGGTGATATACCGCCAATAACCAATCTTTTCAGAAAGATAGGTAGCGTAGAAGATAAATTTCGGCTTAAAGAAGGTGTAAGCCCGGCTCTTAGTCAAAAACCCTAAATCTAGGGAGAGATTAAAGTCTGACATCGCTTTGTTCAAAAAGCCTGCATGGCGTGCTTCATCTCGTGACATCAAGTTGAAGCATTCTGCCAAAACTGGGCTTTTATCTTTCAAGCGGCGTCCGAGTTCTTTGTACAGCAAAAACCCGGAAAACTCGGCTGTACAGGAACGTTCTAAAAATTCAACGAACAAACGGCGAGTTTCCCCATCAATATGATCCCAGGATTGTTCAAACTCGGCATCCCGAACAAAATGATGGCGGTTGTAGTCAGCGCGGAACTCTTCGAGAATGGCTTTTAACTCGTCTTCGTTGACGGAGATATCCATCCGCGCCATTTCATCAAAGTCGGTGGTATAAAACCGGGGTGTTAACAGTGTTTCTTTTGCCGGGACTTTGATCCCTGGGCGCAATTCTTCAAAGCCTGGTTTTTTGAGGGAATCTACCATGTCTTAATTGCTCTTTTGTCTTTATTATCTTGAGTACACCAGAAAACCCAAAATTGGGCTTTCACAAGGCGCAACTAGATGACAATAAACCATTTGTATAAAATTCAGTCTACCAAGCTGCTGGATCAAAACAGGTAGAAGAAACGTTAAGAGTTGCAACAATACTTCAATTTTGGCGGAATCAGGCACGGAAAATCGGTAGTCATCTAAGATTTGAGAAGAAACAAATCAGCATCACAAACCCGTCTCTGAGATCAAGAGTGAATCCAAGGGGATGAAAACAACATGAATGTTGAAAACAACACCAATAAAGACCGTCTTCTTGTGTCCTACATCTTGTGTGCAGCCTGGTTTTTTGGTTTGGGAGGACTGCACCGTTTATATAATGGCAAGATTGCAACAGGTGTGTTGTGGCTGTGTACCGTTGGTTTATTTGGCGTAGGACAGTTTGTGGATCTTTTGCTCATCCCCGGTATGGTTGACGAACACGAGCTGAAACTTAGAGCCAAAGCAGGCTTATCTCCCTTGGGAATACCACTCAATCAACCTGCGATCGCCTCTCAAGTTTACCGTCCCAGTGGCAACCAACTCATGGTTAAACTGATTGAAGCAGCAGAAAGAAATAATGGCACTCTCACTGTTACTCAAGGTGTGAAAGCCACAGGAGTCGGTTTTGCTGAAGTGGAAGCTAGCCTGAAGGAAATGTTCAAATCAGGTTACGTCAGAATAGATAACGACCCCATTACTGGAGCCGTCACCTACCATTTTCATGAACTTTAATAGTCATTGGTCATTAGTCATTTGTCCTTTGTTTAAAACTCTTGACTCTTGACTTTGGACTGTTGACTCTTAACTAATTTCTACCTAGCCACTTTTGACCGTTCAAGCGCTGTACTAAACCAAATACCAGCAAGTCAAGAGTGATTTTACGTTCATCAATTAAGAAGGACTCAAGAGTGCTAGGTTTTTTACCTTCATTGCAAGAAAATCCTTTTTTACCCTGAATATCTTCATCAGGGAAATAAAGGTTAAACTGGCGCAAACCATTTTGCCAACTTCCTATAAGTTGCCAGCATTCCTCAGCTGATTCAAAGCCAGTGATGGGAACCTTCTGTTTTGCAAAAGATAGCTGTAAATCTGAGACACCCTGCTGAGTAATCGCCTTTTGTACAGCTGGTAAGTACTCTTGCTGTATAAACTCTGCAAAGGGTTTATCTTCAACTGCTGGAGCTTTCTCTTTTTTTGCTGCTGCTTTAGCGGCGGGTTTTTCTTCGCCATCAGCTTTAGCGGCGGCTGGTTTTGCTCCTGGCGCTTTAGCGGCTGCGGGTTTCTCGCGCTTAGGCGGTGCAGTTGTGGTTGTAGCAGCATTGGGGTTAGTTTCTGGGTTTGCTGCTTTGGGATCTGGCGTGTTGGCAGTAGGGAGATCTGTCGCTACTGGTTCGTCAGTGCTAGGAGCGTGTTCTTCAGCGACACTGGGGGCCTGTTTGTCAACAGTGCTGGGAGCTACCTCTCCCGCTTCATTGTGATTGGTTGGGTCTGCCATTGCTCAGGTCAATCCTTTATCTAGCTTTCAGAGCGATCGCTCACCTTAAAAGTATTAATCACTTTCATTTTGGCATAGGATAGCTTGGCTATAGCCTCAGAAACACAATTTCCTAGTTATAGCCAATATTCAATCTCTAGCAAATATTAATCTTATAAAAAGAAAACCACAGATAGTTGTCTTTTGTGCATTTTGTGTCTCTATCCTGTTACTAAATTTTTACCATAAAATTTTTCGATACTTACTATAGTCACGACTGCCGAAAGTTTTCTCGCCATGTAGTAAGTGATAGGTAACTGGCGTTCAATAGCCCAAGCTAGCTTTTGAACCTGGACTATTGACTCTTGACAACCCTAACGCGAAATCTAAAATTTAAATACGTAATAGTTTACTTAAATTGCATTTTTGATATCATTAACCAGTTCATCAATTCTAGATTGTGTTGTATTCCAAGAACACATAAAACGAACTCCTCCTACACCAATAAATGTATAAAACTGCCAGCCTTTTTCTTTAAGAATTTGAATTGTATATTCAGGTAGTTTTGCAAATACAGCATTAGCTTCTCTGGGAAACATTATTTCAACACCATCTATGCCTAATAACTTATGTTCTAAATATGCAGCACATTGATTTGCATGGCGTGCATTTTTCAACCACGCACCAGTTTCTAATAAGCCCAACCAAGGGGCAGAAATAAAGCGCATTTTTGAAGCTAATTGTCCAGCTTGTTTGATACGATAGTCAAAATCTTCGGCTAATGCTTTGTTAAAGAAAAGTATTGCTTCGCCTAAAGCCATACCATTTTTCGTGCCACAAAAACACAACACATCTACACCACTCTTCCAAGTAATTTCAGCAGGACTTTTATTCATAGCGGCGACTGCATTTGCAAAGCGAGCGCCATCCATATGGATTTTTAAGTTATGCTTTTGAGCAGTTTCTTTAATACTTAAAAGTTCGTCCGGCGTATATAAAGTACCTAATTCAGTTGCTTGGGTAATGCTAATTACTTTCGGTTTAGGATAATGAATATCAGTGCGTTTAGTCACCAGCACCTCTATAGCTTCTGCTGTTAACTTGCCATTTTCACCTTTAGCTAGTAATAATTTAGAACCGTTAGAAGCATACTCTGGTGCGCCACATTCATCTGTTTCGATGTGGGATATTTCATGACAGATAACGCTGTGATAAGACTGACAAAGTGCAGCTAAAGATAGAGAGTTTGCTGCTGTACCGTTGAAAGCAAAAAATACTTTGCAATCTATTTCAAACAGTTCGCGAAAATAATCGGTTGCTTTTTGCGTCCATACATCATTACCATAAGCAGGAGCGCTCCCTTGATTGGCTTTAAGCATATACTCCCAGGCTTCTGGACAAATACCAGAGTTATTATCACTAGCAAATTGTTCGGGCTGGTTATTCATACATTCTTACTGGCATTTTTATTAAGTCATATTGTTTAGTTATAGCAATCTAGTAAGGGGCAATAGCGAACAGACTTGAATATGAGGATGTACGAAATTTTCTTGAAAATCAAATAGGAGTTATATGAAACCCCCGCAAGCGGCTGCTTTGGAAACCAGTCCAACGCACTGGCTCCCCTACAGATTGCACTTAAATATTTAGCGTCAAAATTACAACTAAGTATAAAAGAGGTATTGTAATATTCTGCGCTCTTTATTTAGCTTTTGCGATTTTCTCTAGCTGGGTGCAAGATGGGAGCCTTGAGGGTATGTTAAGTGAAAAAAAGTTTTGTTAAATTCCAGGAATTTATTTTCTGCAACTTGTAGTTAAAAATCTTTCTGTTCAAGTTTAGAAATTATTATCTATTTTATGACTTTCGTTAGAGTTAAGTTAACAACATTTGTGGTATAAATTTTTTCTAGTCACTGCGATTTTTGAGATGGAAAATTTATTTTTCTCTAGGCAAATGTATAAAAGAGGGTTATCAAAGCATATCGGACATTTAAACTAGTAGAAAAATTAAGTGGAGGATAGATTCATGAAATTTGGCGTTGATATTGGGCATAATTGCCCTCCAGACACCGGAGCGAGAGGCCTCAAATTTGAGGATAATTTAACCTTAGATGTGGGAAATAGAGTAATATCGAAGCTCCAAGCTTTAGGGCATCAAGTCATACCTTGTAAACCAGATAGAGCTAGCACAGTAACTCAATCACTTGCTCAAAGATGCGACAAAGCAAATTCTAATAAAGTGGATGTGTATGTATCCATTCACTTTAATTCTTTTAACGGACAAGCAAACGGCACAGAAGTATTTGCTGGTAGCGAAAGTAGTCGAAAAATTGCTAAACCAGTATTAGATGAAATTATCAAATTAGGATTTTTTAATCGGGGTGTTAAAAGTGGTTCCCATTTATATGTTCTGAGAAATACAAATATGCCCGCGATTCTTGTAGAAGGTTGCTTCCTCGATTCACAAAAAGATATGAATCTTTTTAATCCGGAAGCACTGGCGAATGCAATTGTCAAAGGCTTAACAGGTAAATTACCCACTACTCCTGTCAACCCAGTACCAGATGAAGAACAGAATGTAGATACTACAATTCAGAGACTACAAAAAACTTTGAATCAACTGAAGATAACTGATAAAAATGGTAAAAGTTTAGTGGAAGATGGCATAGCCGGAAGCGCTACAAGTTCTGCGGTAGCCAAATTTCAAAAAATTGTGGGAATTTCTGAAACTGGAAATGCTGACAAAGCTACATGGGATGCAATTAATCTGATTTTAGCCAAAAGAATCATTCGCCTAAATCATGCTGGGGGCCCGGTTATTCGCTATTTGCAATATCGTTTAGGTGTTGAAGTCGATGGTGTATATGGCCCGCAGACAGAGGTGAGTGTGAAAAACTTTCAAAAGCAAAATGGATTACTCGCTGATGGAATTGTCGGCCCTGCTTCTTGGCAGAAATTAATTGGTTAGTTAAGTAGCGTGGCACAAATAAATTAACTAGTTAAGGCTATGATTTATCCTTGATTACAAAGTTAGGAACGCCGATTTTTGGCATTCACTAAGTAGGGCTTTTTTATCCTCATGGTCTTAACGTAGTTAGATTTATTGCTGCCTACTTAACTTATTAAATAATTAAGTCATTTAAAATTACAAATTAGGCAAAACTATGAGAATTAAATAGCAAATGCTAGTTTTAATTCTCATAGTTTACGAATAAATAGACAGCTTGTAAAAGCGCATAATAAACATAGTCAAGGGGCAAAGTATCATTAAAATTACGAGATATATTATGTAGCCTTTTGCAAGAAGTCTATAATTTTGAGTTTGGAGAAAATTATGGCTTTTAATGTCAGCATTCTAAAATTACCAGTCATTAAACTTGGTTCAGAAGGAGATGTTGTTCGTGCTTGGCAAAGCTTTTTAAAAGATTCTGAATTTCCGATTGGGGTTGCTGATGGTGACTTTGGGAAACAAACAGACCAAGCAACTCGCAGCTATCAACAAAGAAATGGCTTAACTGCTGATGGTGTTGTTGGCAATATGACCTATGCCAAAGCGCTCGATCGGGGTTTGATTTTAAAACTGAATATTCCAGCTAATACATTGCTCAGTTATCTTGGTTTTGGAGAAGCAGAGGTTAAAGATTTACAAACATCTTTAAATAAAACTGGGCAATTAAATCCTGCTTTAAAAGTAGATGGAGACTTTGGTGATACAAGTAGTAAAGGGTTAGCCGAAGCATACAAAAAAAGAGATGTCCGCTTGCGTAGCGAACTAGAAGAGGCACTAAGTAATACTACTAAGCAAAAACTAGGGCAAGATTTAACTCAAGCATTGGATATTTTAAATAGTTATGCAAAAATTCAGAGATTTTGCCTCAGCGGCGCTCATTGGGTTGATAGCTTTCCTACCAGCAAATTAATTTCTGATTTAGCTTCACCATTTCGTCAAAGAGTAGAAGCATTTCAAAAATCACTGATTGATGCAGGATGTCAAGTAATTGTTACGGCTACTCATCGTCCTAAAGAACGTGCTTACTTAATGCATTATGCAGCCAGAATTTATAGACAAGAAATTGCTGCTAAATACGTGCCAAGTATGGCTGGAGTCAATATCGAGTGGGAGCATTACACCAATGCTGGTTCAGTACAAGCTGCGAATGAGATGTTAGATGCTTATGGAATTGGTGGCAATCCTGTTTCCTTAAATTCTCGCCATATTCAAAGACTGGCTATTGATTGGAATGTTACTTGGAATGGCAAGATTAATATTAGAGATGGTAATGGGCGAATGGTGGCTGTAGGCGACCCACCAAATGCGGCTCTCAATAGAACTTTATGGAATGTAGGTAGCACCTACGGAGTGTATAAGTTGAGTAATGACCCTCCCCATTGGTCTGTGGATGGCTATTAATGGGACAAAGGAGTGTAGGGAGTGTAGGGAGTGTGGGGAGACAAGAGAGCAGAGGAGAATAATTGATAGTTTTCCTCTGCGAGAATTGCTAGAATGAGCGACTCTTAGCTAGCCACGATTGCGTTCTAAGAGCAGCATCATCATTAAACTTAGCAAAACCTGTTCTTCTTCGCGATCGCTCATTCGATCGACAGCTTTGATCGTAAATCTTCGCGAGAGAAAAGCGGGGATTTTCTCTAAACGCATGACCACAGTACCATCAGTTCGGCTAACTAAGTAGACTGGATTGAATACATAACCAGTGAACATTCCTAGAACGGGAATCTCTGCAAATAAAGCATCTGCAACCTTTATCCAAGGATTTTTCTCTTGGATGTTGAGATTGCTAGTCTCGCCATCAAATATGTCATAGCGTGCCCGCCAAAGCGATCGCAATCCTCGCCGTTTGACTGCACCAATCTCTCTACCATTGCTATCGGTGAAGTTGTAACGTGCCGAAAAGTCAATAATTCGGTCAGCTTTGATGTAATACAAGGGACGGGTACGTTCTACGTCAGCAAAGATGGTAATTGCTTCCTTTAGCTTGAACAGTTTCTGCTTAACGTAGAAAACCAAATTACCTTGACCATCAACAATCGATATTTGTGGCGCTAAAGCCCAAAATTTGAAGGTAAGTTCTAAAGGGTACTGCATATTTCAGTGAAAACAATCAAGATGATTCACTTATTTATCCCAGTTTTCACAGTCAATTTAGTGGGTATTTGTCATTGGTCATTTGTCTTACTCCTTTGTCTCCCCACACTCCCTCATCCTCATTCCCCAGTCAGGATTTAAAAAAAATTTCCCCACAGGGTGCATAAACTAATCGCAGTCAACCTATTGAGTAAGTGTAAGGGTGAAAGCCCAAGACAAACACTTCAACTTGAGGAGAATGACCATGAAATTCCGTAACTTAACTGGCTCTTTGCTAACAGCTACTGCTCTTTTGACCTCTACACTACCAGCATTGGCAGGGCCTTTTGATGTACAGCCTGCTGGTATTTTCAAACCTGGTATTCTCACCCCTGGCGCAGCTGTAGGTAATGGTACTCCTAAAACTCCTACACCTAGCGCACCTAGTAATCCAGTTGGTAATAGTGAAATTCAAGGATTGGGCGACCATCAATCTTGGGTTGACCCGAAAACTTTGGCGAATGACCCACGTGCTTTGTGTAGTGATGTTGGTTTAGGTAGCAATACTCGTAACAGTTCTAGCAAATTAGCGCTTGCAACCTCTACTAGTACTCGTTCCAGTTCTTCTCGCAGCCACAATGATGGCGGTGGAGGCGGTGTCAGCTTCTTAGGTATTGGCGTAAGTGGTAGCGGTGCTAGCCAAGGTAGTCAAAATAATAGTGACTCCAAAGATACCCGCAATAACCGCAATGAAGAAAATACCAGCAGTTCCTCGACAGTGGTTCAAGGTAAGAATTGCGATGCTTTCGTCAACTCTGCTGCCGCTAGAGATATGAACTATCAAGATAACCTGACTCGCCGTTATGAAATTAAAACTGGTCGCCGAGGACAGCAGGTAAATCAACTGTTAGACAACAAATAACTTATACCAAAATCCTTAATTTTAGATTAATTCCACGCCGGGGTTAGCGCCCTGGCAATTACTTTCTTTACTTCTCAGGAGATATTATGAATAGCCCAACTGGAGCAAGAATTATTACCCTGAGTACAATCCTGTTGCTATCGGTAACATCTTTAGCCAGCGCCGAAACTCCTAGAAATCGGGACTCCCAAATCTTGCCTTATCTTTTAGATAACCCTAATGACAACTCCTTAGTGAGAGTGCGTTGTGTCTCTAGCCATAGGCAGCAAGTAGATAGGAATCGACGTATTATTAGAGACAGCCTTTTGCGTCCAAGCCAGAGCGACGATCGGACTGTCACAATTGAAATTGAAGGGAATTGTCAGAATCTCAAAATTCGCGTGGATGACGACGCTCAATTTTCTGATATCCCTGTCTACAATCCCGATTTAGACGACTCTTGGCTGACTCGCAAAGGTTCTGGATGGTATTGGTTCTTACATCGTCGCTAAATATCAAAGCTATGATTTAAAGTTTTCAATCACCATAGGTTCAATAGATTCGGGTAACTCAAAGCCGAAAATCTGCGAGTAGAAGTAAAGTTCTGCTTCCAAAGAACGCTTGATATTCTCTGCTTTGCGGAAGCCATGTTGCTCGCCTTCAAAGGGAAGGTACGCTACTGGTACGCCTTTAACCCGCAGTGCTGTCACCATTGCTTCGGTTTGATTTGGTGGTACTACTTGGTCTTCCAAACCTTGGAAGAAAATCACTGGAGAAGCAAGTCGTTCGGTAAAATTAATAGGCGATCGCTCTTGATAAATCTGGCGCTGTTCTGGATAAGCACCAATTAGACGATCTAAGTAGCGCGACTCAAATTTGTGAGTATCTCTCGCTAAAGCTTCTAAATCGCTAACTCCATAGTGGCTAGCACCTGCTTTAAAAGTATCGCGAAAAGTTAAAGCACACAGGGTTGTATAACCACCCGCACTACCACCAGAAATTGCTAGGCGATTACCGTCTACTTCTCCTCTTTCTACCAAATAACGCGCCCCATCAACGCAATCATCAACATCCACAATTCCCCACTGACCATCTAATCTTTGACGGTACTCTCTTCCATAACCCGTGCTACCGCCATAATTTACATCTAAAACTGCTATGCCTCGGCTAGTCCAGTATTGAATGCGAAAGTTCAAACTACTCCCAGCTGCGGCTGTCGGCCCGCCGTGGCTTTTGACAATCAGCGGCGGTTTTTCCCCTACCGGGGCAGTGTAATCATGATTTTGCGGTTGATAAAATAAGGCATATGCTGTCTTACCATCAGCTGTCGGATACTCTATTGCTTGGGGTAGGGAAAGATAACCAGCCTCAATCTTTACCTCACTAGCACGGCGTAGGACTTCCAGCTTTTTACTTGCTAAGTCTAACTGTACAATAGCTGTTGACTCAGTTGGAGAACCACCGATAAACACTACCTTACCTGGAGCTGCGTGTAGCGAAGAAATATCCGTGTAAGGTGTTGGCAGAGATTCTAGTTGTTTTGTTGTTGTGTCGAGACTAGCTAAATGCCAAATGCTTTGCTGAGTATAACTGCAAATAATGCGATCGCCTGACTCAAAATCATAGGTGGAAGTCCCTAAAACCCACAGAGGTTTACCAAACTCAGCTTCCATTTGAGTCAACGGTTCCACACTTCCATTTTGCCAGCGATAGAGATTCCACCAGCCTGTGCGGTCAGAAATAAAGTACAGCGTGCCATCTGGCGACCACTGCGGCTGAAAAATAGATTCGTCTAAACCACCTGCGATTTTTTGAGCTTTTCCTAAAAGTCCGTCTGCTTGGACTTCTGCAACCCACAGTTCCGTACCATCCCACGGCATATTCGGATGGTTCCAAGCCAGCCAAGCCAAGCGCGAACCATCGGGACTGAGGCGAGGTGAAGCATAAAAGTCGTTACCGCCAACTAGTTGCTGCGGTGTAGTATCTCTTTCTAACCCTAGGCTTACCAATGTATTGACAGCTTCTTGTCCCGCAACAGTATTATCCTCGCACACACAAATAATTCGCTGGCGTTGACGATCGAAAATAGCGTCTGCATAGCGTTTAGCTACTTCTGGTGTAATAGGTTGTGGTTCGCTATCAATAGATTGACGATAAAGGCGTTGGTCGGCAAAGTTACAAAAGTACACTGTGCCATCAACTACCAGAAAAGAAGCGCCGCCATATTCATGGACGCGGGTACGCACGTTATAGCCAGCAGGCGTCACATCCTGATTTTGACCATCTTTTAACCGTACAATTACGTTTCTACCCTTCTCTGATGGTCTTAATTCGCTCCAGTAAATATCCTGTCCGTCGAGAAAAATTTGCCCTAATCCAATAGTTTGGGAAGTAATTAAATCTGTTGTAATTGGCGATCGCCAAGCTCCATAAGATGCTACTTCTGGTTTATTCATGCTCTAGCTGCCTCCCTGCTCTCTATATATATTAGCGATCGCATCTTATGTACGAGTACAAAACTCTACCACAACAGGGGATAAGGAAGTGTGGAGGACAAAGAAGATAAGGGAGTATGACAAAGGACAAAGCGCAAAGTCGGAGCGCCGGCTTCCGGCGATCTGAACTTTGTAAGAGAGAACAAATGACCAATACCCAAAAAATGTAAGGATAGATACTATTTTTAAGTAAAAGTCAAGGTAGATTGATTCAGTGCAATGGAGTGTCAAGGGTGCATTTACCAAAATCAGAAATCAAGAAAGCAATTTACGCACCTTAGACCAGAAATTTTCAATTGTTGTGATTTTAAGTAGCTGTTATAGTTCGCAGTTGAGAAATTGTGTAATTAGTCTGGCTATCTCAAGATGGGGTGACAACATCTAAATCCGCTACATTTTTCTAATTTCCAGTCACCAAACATCGACGGCACCAGAGAATTAGTCAAAGTCCTGAAGAAAATAGAGGGATAACTGCAACATTTTTGCCTGGATGCTCATTTCCTGATGTTACCAAGCAGATTTATCTGTGGGTCAATCTCAGTCAGTTAGTGTAAATAATTATTGAAAAATCAATAAGCTTTAAACCCTTACCAATAATAACGAACAAATGACAGCCTTCTATTATCGGAGACACTACGCGTAGCTTGCTTCCCCAGAGGGGTACGCCAGTTATTTTTAATTGCACCGCCCTACATAAAACCCCGAATCGTCCCGCATCATTATCTGTAGCCCTCTTTTGTTGAATTGGTATTAAACCTGATAACTGATTCAAGGAGTGCACCCCGAAATAGAAAATGACGCACCTGATGATTTTCTAATTCGTGAAGGAGTCAAATAGTGATTTTAAGCTTGTTCAAGCACTCCTGGCGGTATTGGCACAAGTTGAGGAGTTGACAAACAAGTTCCTTGTCTGTACCAAATACCCTCAACCTCAAAAGCCTCAAATTGAGTAGTCAAGATTGCCCAAGCGCGCTCATTGAGTCCAGCGGAGTAAGTCCAGGTGAACTGTCTATCGTTACGCAATCTTTGTTCCAGTTCTGCTAAATCTTCAGGTAGCCAAAACTGGGTCATGATCCTTTCAGTGGCAATTTCTGGTGGTGTCTCTAGCATATCAGCCATTGGCTGATTAACAATGATTTGTTTGCGAGTATCTTGTCTGACAATGCTCACAGGACGCTCATTTTCAGCAGCGGCAACCATACGATACAACAACTGAGATGGTATGTATAACTGGCTACAAAATATTCCACCTTCAGATTGCAATACCCGTTCGGCTGTTTCCGCTGGTGTAGGCGCTTGTTCGCTGGCCATCCACCCAAAGAATTCAATCGGTTGCTTGCAGCCTCTCCATTGAATCCTTACTTTGCCTTTAATCTTACAAGCAGTTTCGCTAAGAGCTTCTCCATAGCTTTGAGCTAAGTCAGTAGCATCACGCTTTGTTGGGGCAACAATTGAAACCCCTTCATAAGACATTTTACAATTCCAGCCTGGTAAGTTGAGGATTCTAAGAATACTCACACTCATCTTCTTTGACGCCTCCAGAATCTTTATATACTTTTACACCCTTAGTCTCGTGATACACGGACATTTTGAATGTTTCGTCCCAGATTTTTTTTCGTTCCTCCTCTGGGATGTCTAAAACCGATGTGATGATCGCAAAGTCCCCTGGTGTTGGGAGAACTTCACCTTTTGCCAATGCGGTTAAGTTCTTAACACCACAACGCTTTAGTTCTGCCATGTTGGCTCGTACTAAATCGGCAATTGTTTGAGGAGCAGCTTTTCGAGAGTTGAGGGAATGAGTACCAGTTTTCTTCGCTACCCACTCTTGAGTCATCTCTTCGATCGCATCGCTTTGGGAAATGCCTAAACGGGCACAAATACTTTTAAACTCCAGGGCTAAATCTAGGGGGATATAGCCGCTGATTTGCTTGTAATCATCAGAACGCCTTCTGTCAGTCATATACCGAAATCCTGAATATTACGCTTGTCTTTATTTTCTATCATGAAGTCCAAAATGCAAGACATGTTTCTGCGTCACATTTAAATGACAGCTTGACAAAAAAAAATGACAAGCCTAGTATGGGAAATGGAGCAGTAAGCGGCTGAAGACAAAGAAACGGTAGATACTCTAGAAGCTAGCTGCTTTTTTGGTGGCTAGCTTCTCACCTTTTATTTAAGAATACGAAAGTTTTTTGACCCGGTTATCTTCAGTATATCTGCTTACAAGAATTTTGCAATACGATGCAGGTAACGGAACTAAGAATCTCTCAGCCCAAAGGCAAGAGAGTGTCAATAAAAACCTTGTAGCTGAGGAGTCTTAGCACTTATTAAAGAGATGGTGAAGATGGATTTGAGGATGTTAAGTTAGTCACGATGGTACCAGTTTAACCTGCGATCGCCTCTCGGCTGCTAGAGCGATCGCTTGGGGTAAAATCCGGTGTTCCTGAACTTGAATCCTGGCATGAAGCGTTTCGGCTGTATCATCTGGTAAGACTGGCACTGCTGCTTGCATTAGTATGGGGCCGCTGTCTACTTCCAAACAAACTAGATGCACCGTACAGCCAGCGATTTTGACTCCAGCTGCTAAGGCTTGTTCTACAGCATGGATACCTTTAAAACTAGGCAACAAGCTGGGATGGATATTAATAATTCGGTCAGAAAAAGCATCAATTAATACTGGCGTTAACAGCCGCATCCAGCCTGCTAAAATCACCCATTCAACATCGTATTGTCGTAAAGTTTGTACTAGTTGAGCATCAAACCGATCTCGGCTTTTGTAATCGCGGTGATTCAATAACACTGCTTCTACACCTCGATTTGCAGCCCGAACAGCAGCTTTAGCCTCTGGGTTGTTGTAAATTAAAACTTCAATTTGGGCGTTTAGTTCCCCTGTTTCAATAGCTTGGGCAACAGCCTCAAAATTACTACCATTCCCAGAAGCGAGAACGCCCAATTTTAAAGGAGTGCTGTGGGCAAATAGGTTACTAGAAATGTGAGGAGAAATCAAACTAGTAGTAGCAGTATCCGTAATGGAATAATTACTCATAAGTCAAGGTAGATGATTTTGATGTTCTCCGGCAATTTCGTGTTATCGGAAACTTTTGTAAATAAGGTTGCTGTCGGAGAGAAAGCCTTGGGTCTGGGTTGGCCTGGGTCAGTGTTTTCTAATTGCAACCGCAGCTGACCATCAGCTGTAAATTCAAAAATTGTCAGTGCCTTTTTTTCATCTTTAGAGACGACGACATCCAGATGCATTGGTTGTGGTTGTGGGTTAATGCTGTACTTAAATTCCACAGCCATTGGCTTTTGCGAATTAGGCGAAAGAATATATAGTTTACCATCCGGCGAAAAAACCAGGGTGAGTGCCAAATCCGAAGAAGGGTCTTTGCTTTGCCATTGACCTAATAGTTTCTCAGAAATTGGGCTGGTCGGCTGATTTGTGGATGATGGAGTTGTAATTGGCGGTTGTGTCGGCTGATTTGTGGGCTGTGGCGTAGGAATGGGCGATTTTGTTGCTTGAGCCAGCACAGCTGTGTCAACTGTCATTGATAATGCTATAAGTACGCTAGAGGTCAGCATTGTGCAGGCGATCGCAAATTTGCCGAAGCAGGGGAAATTTTGAGGCATTTGTTTGAGCCAATAGATTGAAAGGATCTTAGCAGTACCTCTGTGTAGAATCACACTCTACCGCATTAGATAGCAAAAATATAGCAATGAAAACAGCCCGTTCTTCAGATATGCAACTGCTCGATAATGATACAGTTGCCGCCTGGATTTTTCTGACACCAGCATTGATTTTACTCGGCCTGTTTATTATTTGGCCGATCGCCTATTTGTTTTACCTCAGTTTCACGGCTGGTAGTTTTACCTCCAAAGGCATTTATTTAGTAGGCTTAAAAAATTATTCGCGCTTGCTATTCAATTCTGATTTTTGGCAAGTTCTAGGTAACACTGTTTATTTTACCGTTGCCACAGTCATTCCCAGTTTAGTTATTCCCCTAGGCTTGGCAGCATTATTAAACCGTTCTCTAGCTTGGCGGGGCTTGATCCGCAGTGCTTATTTTTTACCTTCAATTATTTCCTTGGTAGCTGCTGGGCTAGGATTTCGCTGGCTATTTCAAACCACTGGCCCGGTAAATGCCTTATTAAATATATTTGGTATCCCATCTATTCCTTGGTTGGGAGACACTGTTTGGGCTATGCCAGTACTAATTTTATTGAGTATTTGGAAACAACTGGGTTTTAATATGGTGGTGTTCTTAGCAGGATTGCAGGCAATTCCTCCCAGTCGTTACGAAGCTGCGGAACTAGATGGCGCAAATGGCTGGCAACAATTTTGGCATATTACCCTCCCCGGTTTGCGACCTACTTTAATATTTGCCATTGTCACCACTGCAATTTTCACCTTACGAAGTTTTGAGCAAGTTTATGTGATTACAGGCGGCGGGCCGCTAAATTCTACAAATTTGCTGGTTTATTACATTTATCAAGAAGCTTTTGGGCAATTTGATTTTGGTTATGCAGCTGCGGCCGCGACGGTATTACTAGCAGTAACGTTAGTGTTTGTATATTTGCAATTGCGAACTTGGGGTGAGGAATGAGGTATCAAGCAATGCTTTTTTTGAGACTGCTGGGAATTGACCAGTATTTAGTAAAATGAGGATTGCTTTATCTATCGCTAAGTTAATCTCCAAAATTCACTAGGAAGTCAAGAATGAGCCGCAAAAAAATGTCTTTTGCTAACGAGCTGGAATTTTATTATATTAGTAGCCCCGAAGAGACCGAATATATATATTCAGAAATATTTACCGAGCAGCAATATCTCAGACATGGCATTGTCATCAATGAAGGAGATTGTATATTTGATGTTGGCGCAAATATTGGCTTATTTTCTTTGTTTGTTAACAGCATTCAAAAGCAAGTAAAAATTTATGCTTTTGAGCCGATCGAGCAAACATTTTTCATACTAAAAGAAAATACTCGTCTATATAATCTTGATAATGTTCAATTATTCAATTATGGGATCAGTTCAGAAGACAATCCTGAAAAGATATTTGTTTTTTATCCGAATATGGCTGGTAATTCCACCACAAAACCAGGAGACATCATAGCAGATGCAGATGATGTCAAGGAAGAAATAAATTCAGAGCCGATAGAAGACTTATTCGCTAGCTTTTTTCAAGAAGAACAACAAGTAAAATGTGAGGTAAAAACTTTATCTTCTGTCATCAATGAATTAGGCATTGATTCTATAGATTTATTAAAAATTGATGTTGAAGGTGCAGAATATGAAGTTCTCCAAGGTATAGCTGACAAGGACTGGCCTAAAATCAAGCAAATAGTTGGGGAAGTTCATAATAAACAAGGACGACTAGATAAAATTCAAAAATTGTTAATCTCTCAAGGATTTAAGATTGAGCTAGAAAAAAGAGCAGAGTTACCAACTACATACGTTGATACTTACAATTTGTATGCGGTGCGCTAAATGTATTTAGTAGGAATTTCCAGACCGCATTAAATCTAGATATGCTTGGAATTTTTTGAGAGCTGTTTCTGGAGGCGTACCTAGCATTGTAGCTTCAATTGCTCTACCAAGACTTTCGGAAACGCGACTGTAACCAGAAATAATTGGTCGAGAACCTGATACAGACATTTGCTCAAGAAAAACTTTCATAGCAGGCTTTTTCTGAATAAATTCTTGGTAAGCTTGGCTTTGAGCAGATTTAATATTTACTGGTAAAAAACCTGAGCCAATACTCCATTCAGTTTGGAATTCTTCACTAAGAACGTATTCTAAAAATTTCAACGAAGCTTGTTGTCTTTTGGGTGTAGTTTTCATGACAAATAAATTGCCACTAGCAAGCACTGTTGCTGGTTGGCGGTTAGCGGGAATGGGAAGTACATCAAAATCAACTTTACTTTGCATAATGAACGTCCAAGGCCCTGTTAACTGCATAGCAACCCGCCCAGCAATGAAATCATCTTCTTCATATCCCCGTTCGGGTGCAGAAAATTTAGTAGAACCATCTTTAATCAAGTTTTGCCAAAATTGTAAAGCAGCGATCGCACTTGGGCTAACTAGATTTGGATGATTATTTTCTACCAGCGTTCCCCCACTACTTAATAAAAAAGGAAACCATGTAAAAACTGTCCATTCTCCTTTACCAAGGGGCATTAACATTCCATACCGATCTGGCCTTTTGTCGCCATTCAAATCTACTGTTAGTTTTTTAGCTACTTCCCGTAATTCTTCCCAAGTTTTTGGTAATTCGGTAATCCCCGCCGCTTTAAACAGATCGCGTCTGTAAAAAATGCCGACATTACCAGCAAATAAAGGAACTGACCAAATATGTCCATTTAAAGACATCTCGCCAAAGCAATTTTGAATAATTTCCGACTTGATTGGCGATTTATTTAACCAATCCTCCAAGGGATAAATTGCTCCCAATTCTACAAATTGACCTGTAATTTGGGGATTGAAGAACAAAATATCAGGTTGAGCATTGCCAATAACTGCTGTTAAAACTTTGGGGATTTGTTGATCGAGTTGACCCGCGTAAATAGAATCTATCTGAATATCAGAATGAGTCTGATTAAATTTATCTACTAGTTTTTGAAATATATCCCGATTGCTAGGCGGATTTATCCCATGCCAAAGAGTGAGATGCACGATTTGATTGTCTGCTTGCTTAACAGTTTGACAACCGCCGAGTGCGAGTAAAAATATACACAGTAAAATAATAAATAGCGATCGCCACAACATTTGGCCAAGTTGATGATGAGGTTTTAATAGCATTGTAGATTTGAGATTTTAGAGTTTACTGAGCAACTGAGTGAATTTTTGCGCGATCGCAGGCGCATCAAATTCGACAACTTTAGCACGACCTGCTTTGCCTAGTGCCAAAGCTGTTTGTGGCGATAACAGTACTTCTGCTAACTGACGTGCCAAATCTTCGGAATCTAAAGGATTGGCTAGTAAACCTTGTACGCCATGTTCAATCAACTCAGGTGTAGAAGACGAACGACTGGCAACAATTGGCTTACAGCTAGCCATTGCTTCTGCAAACACAATACCAAACCCTTCTTGCAGACTTGGTAAACAGAATACATGACAACGGACATACTCGCGGACTAAATCTTCATAGGGGACGTAACCAAGAAACGTCACATTTTGATTTAAATCGAGTTCTTGAGTCAGACGACGGAGGTTGTTCCACTCTGGCCCCCGACTAGCAATTCGCACTTCCACATCTGGTATTTGACGACGGAGAATTGCTGTGGCTCGGATTAAAGTAGCAACATTTTTTCTGGGATACTGTACGCCGACACATAATATTGTCGGACGCGAATTTACTTTGTTTTCCTCAATATCAGTTACAGATGCTAAAGCCCGATCCCACCCTTGCACATCAATGGGAGGCGGGACAATTTCGATGTCTCCTTTATAGTTATAAAGTTGGCTGAGTCTAGCGCTGGAATACTCACTAGTAGCGATCGCCATATTTGCACGATGAACGCTAACTCGCTCTGCTTTTGCCATTAACTCTAAAGAGGTACGTACCCAACCGCGTTCAAACTTGGCTTCGTCCGCGATAATGCCGTGAATATAAGCTATAAAAGGCGCTTTGATGCGATCGCCAATCGTGTAACCATCCATATCTAGACCAATGACTGCATCGTATTGGTCGAAATCTAGCGGATCGAGTCCCCAGTTCCACCGGAAACGCTGCACCATATAACCCATCAATCCAGATGTTTGTTTTGGCGCGAACACATCAACTTTATGACCCTGCGATCGCAATTGAGCAATTAAGTGGGCATTTCCGACAAAGGTTCCGCTTCCTAATTTGGCATTTTGGGGAGTAGCTGTAATAAATGCTAGCTTCATCTTGTGCAATAGTTTAGTTAAATTTGCTTTACAAAGAGACTGGTATTTAGACCTAGATAAATCTGGCTTTTGCCCATCCTTAGGAACTTGATGGTGTAAAGCTCAGAATTGGGATTTATTTCCCGATTAGAGCAATGATTGTTTGCGATCGCAAGCAATTTGTGTTAGCTCGTGTTTTTGAGAGAAATATTGAATTTAAATGCAATTTTTCTCCAATAATTGCTTTGTTTAGCTAACATCTTTGTTGCAATTAGTTACATAATCGCGAACTTTCTATTGCAGTTTGTAACTATTTTGTGCAACCGCAAGGCCTATTCCTTTAGACTGATCTCAATTACAAAATATTGGGATCGAGACCAATGCATTCGGTAAACATTTGGTGTCATGAGTTTGTAGTTGTTGTTTCCTTTATTGCTTGTATCCTTGGTCTATTGATGCTTTGGGATAGCAAGCAGCAAAAAGATGAGATGGAGGAAACAGAGCAGATTCTATTTAGAATGAGCTTTACTTACTGGCTAGTTTATTGTGTTGCTTTTGGCTTAGAAAAAATTATCTTGCCTAGCTGGGAACCAGTAGTAATGTCTTTAAAAATAACTACGGCTCTGTCATATTTCTTAACATTTTCTTGTATCCTAAGTTTACCACTCCACAGATTTGCAGTACATCAAGTAGAAGAATAGTTGAGAGTCAACAGTGCATAGTCGATAAACTATGGACTATTGACTATGGAAGTGATTAACTTTTCATAGCGATCGCGATCGCCTCTTCAAAACTATCTCGATCTAAACTCGTCAAGATAAATACCTCCTGTACCGTCTTTCCTTGGCGGGCGATGACCTTATAACCCCCGCGAATTGGTACAGACACGCGCAGTTGCATTTTGGGAGCATGACCTTTAACTCGCCCGATGACGCCTGGTGTCACAGTTTGAATGCCATGCTGCTGACACAGACGTTCTAATATGGGAATGAGGCCGTGAATGTGGGTCGAGTGATTCCAGACTAGTCTACCATCATTAGGTTTGCCCATTATTTAAGCTGCCTCTAGCGGAGCCATTGTCAACCCCGCACGTCGCAGTTGTTGGTGATAGAGTTCTGCTGGTTCTTGTGGCCCTACCCAGACGATCGCTTGACCTTCATAATGTATTTGGTTAGTCAAATCCCAAGCGTGATCGCTGGTCATTCCCGGAATATACTTCATCAAACATTCAGCCACGTGCTGAAATGTATTAAAGTCATCATTTAAAACGATAACTTTGTAATTTGGGTATAGCTTGCGGGTAACTTGATTAGACCGTTCGGGAGCTATAGTTGGTGATGTGGAAAGTCTAGTCACCATAAAACAGTTATCAACAGGACTTTATAACACTAACACTACAAATAACTAGTTTAGTGCATACTACAGAGTCAAGAGTTGGGCACCCGCATTTTTGCTTCTATTATCTCATGCTGGCGATCGCTCACTCTCTATTTGCCACGGTGAGATATTTACTGAGATTGCTGAAGCACCATATATTTAACATTGCTATACCCTAAGTCGCTATGAGTAAGGTAATTTTATGCGATCGCATCGCCACAATTTTTAGATTCCCTGAAAATCGTTATAAATACTCTAGGCTCAAACGAATAAGCTGAGTTAGCTTACCGCGTAGTAACAGCTTCAAAACCCTAGCTTAAGTCTTCTTAGAGCCGAAATCAGCTAGATATTTGCAGAAAAAATAGCTTTGAGAGAAAATTTCTCCTGCTAAGGATATTCTCATGATTTTTGCAATAAAATTTAGTAGTTTTCCGCAATTGTCACCAGGACGATTGTGTATATCATTGTTTAATCTTTAACTAGACTGCGAAATAGCCTCTTGAGACCTTTTTCCTATGGCTCCTAAACTAAAAAAGATTCAATTTCCACTTTGGCATTATCTCAACCAGCCCTTATTTAGTAAACAGACTAAATTGATATGGAATCCTCATACTTTTGCTGCTATATGGCGAATTCAACTTTTAGAACGGTGTTGGCATAGAGAATGTGATGCCAAGGGGCCTCAACAACATTAAATGATTATTATTAAGGGTGCATATTAATTAAGCCTCGTCTAAAGTACGGGGCTTTTTACCGTCTAATAAAGCACTGACAGTCATATCTCCCATGACATTAATTGCAGTGCGACAACGATCCAAAAACCAATCAACTGTCACCAATAAAGCAATATACTGTGTCGGCAAGCCCACGGAAGTAAACACCAAAGTCATTGTTACCAATCCTGCATTTGGAATACCGGCTGCGCCTACGGATGCAAAAATCGACGTCAGGACGACAATTAACTGTTGCCCTAAACTTAAATGTTGCCCCAATACTTGGGAAATATACAATGCAGACATCGCTTCATACAGGGCTGTACCATCATTGTTAAAGTTTGCCCCAACCAATGCGCCTAAAGAAGCTGAAGATTCCCTTAAACCGATTTTGGTTTGCAAAATCTCAAAGGTAATTGGCATTGTCACCGTTGAAGAAGATGTGGAAAAAGCTGTCAAAAACGCATCAGAACCACCAGCGAGAAACCTTAAAGGATTTACCCAAGAACCGAATTGTACTCTCGTGAGATAGTAGCAAGCCTGTAATGCCAGAGCTACTAAAACCGCTACAATAAACGCCCCTAAAGATTGGAAGGGAGAAAAACCTTTTTCGGCAACAGTTTTCGCCACAATACCAAACACAGCCAAGGGGACTAGAGCAATTACCCAATTCAGAATCCGAATTACCGCCTCAAATAAAATCCCAATGACATCTTCTATTGGTTGGTATGCTGTTTTACCTTGGGCAATTTGTTCTGATTTTAATGCCCGTAGCACAATACCAAAGGAAAGGGCAATCACAATGAGTTGGATAACGTTATTATCGACTAGAGGTTTGAGGATCGCATCTGGAACAGCATCTTTAAATAAACCCCAAGGGTCAAGACTGTGACTGGTTACTTCCGTACCTGTTGGGGCTGCTAAACTTCCCCAACTACCAGGACGCAGAACGTTGGCGACAAATAACCCGACCAAAATAGCGACCGTAGTGTTTGTTAACAGCAGTACTGCTAACCGCCTACCTGCTGTACCAGGAATATTGGTAGTCATGAAGGTGTGCAGCACTGCTACCAAAATTAGCGGCGTAGCTAGGGCGCGGAGTGCCTTCAGCACCAATTCTGCTGGAATTGCTAAATTAGTAATTAAAGTGGCATTGTCTGGGCTAGGATTTCCTGCGCCGAGGGCAATTCCTAAGCTAACAGCAAGCACTAGGGCGATAACAATTTGTATTGTCAGAGGAATACGCAGCCACCAAGGACGGGTTTTGGTGTCAAGCGAAGTAATGGTCTCTGGTTCAGTCATTGCTATATGCTCGGTAACTGGACTGCTGTAACTATTTAAACATCACTTGCGGAAGTGAAATTTCCACAAAAGCGTTAATCTAAGATCCCGTTGCTTTCTTTGCAGAATCCTGCTCAAAGGGGTATGTGATTAGTATGCCCTGCGAGCTATCGTCAGCTTGTGGTTGGAGATCGATATGTCCTTTGTGCCTTTACATATTCACAGTGACTACAGCTTGCTCGATGGGGCTAGTCAGCTGCCAGAGTTGGTGGATCGGGCGATCGCCTTGGGGATGAAAGCGATCGCGCTTACGGATCACGGTGTGATGTACGGTGCGGTGGAACTGATCAAAATCTGCCGCAGTAAGAACATTAAGCCAATTCTTGGCAATGAAATGTATATAATTAATGGCGATATCGAAAAGCAAGAACGTCGTCCTCGTTATCATCAAGTTGTTTTAGCTAAAAATACTAAAGGTTATAAAAATTTAGTCAAATTAACTACAATTTCTCATCTTAAAGGTGTACAGGGAAAAGGTATTTTTTCTCGTCCTTGTATTAACAAAGAATTATTAAAAGAATATCATGAAGGTTTAATTGTCACCAGTGCTTGTTTGGGTGGAGAAGTTCCCCAAGCAATTCTTAGCGGCAGGCCAGATGCAGCTCGGAAAGTTGCTCAATGGTATAAAGATGTATTTGGTGATGACTATTATTTAGAAATTCAAGACCACGGTTCTCAAGAAGACCGAATTGTTAACGTCGAAATTATTAAAATTGCCAAAGAATTAGGTATTAAAGTTGTTGCTACTAATGATTCTCATTTTATTTCTTGTTATGACGTAGAAGCCCACGACGCTTTGCTGTGCATTCAAACAGGCAAGCTCATTATTGAAGAAAATCGGATGCGATATAGCGGCACAGAATATCTCAAATCTGCCGAAGAGATGCAGCTGCTATTTCGCGATCATTTACCAGAAGATGTCATTGCCGAAGCTGTAGCAACTACTGAAGAAGTTGCCGATAAAGTCGAGCCTTACCAGATAATGGGTGAACCGAGAATTCCCAATTACCCCATACCTTCTGGACATACAGCCGATACCTATGTAGAAGAAGTTGCTTGGCAAGGACTGTTAGAAAGATTAAATCGCAAATCCCGCAATGAAGTCGATCGCGTATACAAAGAAAGGCTGGAATATGAGTTAAAAATGCTCCAGCAAATGGGTTTCTCCACATACTTTCTCGTTGTGTGGGATTACATCAAATTTGCCAGAGATAATAATATTCCTGTGGGGCCGGGACGGGGTTCTGCGGCGGGTTCTTTAGTAGCATATGCGATGCGAATTACTAACATCGACCCCGTGCATCATGGACTGCTATTTGAGCGTTTTTTGAATCCAGAACGGAAATCCATGCCTGATATTGATACGGATTTCTGCATTGAAAAACGCGACAAAGTGATTGATTATGTCACAGAAAAATATGGTGCCGATCGAGTTGCGCAAATTATCACCTTTAACCGTCTGACTTCTAAATCAGTATTAAAAGATGTTGCCAGAGTGTTAAATATTCCCTATGGGGAAGCAGACAAAATGGCCAAATTAATTCCGGTGGTGCGAGGTAAACCAACTAAGTTAAAAGTGATGGTTTCAGATGACACCCCAGCACCAGAGTTTAAAGAAAAGTATGATAATGAACCTCATGTTCGCCATTGGATTGACATGGCGATGCGCATTGAAGGAACTAACAAAACCTTTGGCGTTCATGCAGCAGGTGTGGTAATTTCTGCCGATCCTCTTGATGAAATTGTACCGTTACAGAGAAATAACGACGGTTCCGTGATTACCCAATATTTCATGGAAGATTTAGAATCAATGGGATTGTTAAAGATGGACTTTCTCGGTCTGCGTAACTTAACTTTGATTCAAAAGACTCTCGATTTAATTGAACAAACTAACGGTTATCGCGTCGATCCTGATGAAATTACAGGACAAGAAAGAAAAGCACAGAGGATATTAGCGAAAGGCGAACATAGTACTCTACCAAAAGATGTGCAAAAAGCTTACGCATTATTAGAAGCTGGAGAGTTAGAAGGAGTATTTCAGTTAGAATCTTCGGGGATGAAACAGATAGTGCGAGATTTGAAGCCATCTAATATTGAAGATATTTCTTCAATTTTGGCACTTTATCGACCGGGGCCTTTAGATGCGGGATTAATTCCTAAGTTTATTAATCGCAAACACGGTAGAGAAAATATTGACTATGAAACTGCGATTTTAGAACCGATATTAAATGAAACCTATGGAATCATGGTCTATCAAGAGCAGATTATGAAAATTGCTCAGGATATGGCTGGATATTCGCTAGGACAAGCCGACTTGCTGCGTCGGGCGATGGGTAAAAAGAAAGTTTCGGAAATGCAGAAGCAGCAAGAAAAGTTTATTGATGGTGCGACTAAAAACGGCGTAAAAAAGCAAGTAGCTGAGAAGTTATTTGACGATATGTTGAAATTCGCCGAATATTGCTTAAGCTATGACACGGAAGTTTTGACAGTAGAATATGGGTTAATTCCGATTGGTGAAATTGTTGAAAAACAATTGGAATGCAGCGTTTATAGTGTTGATGAAAATGGCAACGTTTATACTCAACCTGTAGCACAGTGGCATAATCGCGGTCAACAGGAAGTATTTGAGTATTGTTTAGAAGATGGTTCGATTATTCGGGCGACAAAAGACCATAAATTTATGACTACGGACGGGCAAATGTTACCGATTGATGAAATCTTTGAACGGGGATTGGATTTGTTGCAAGTTCCACGATTACCAAGATAAGAACGCATAGCAATAATTAATATTGCCCCGCTTATCCTCTAGTCATGAAGCGCACGAGGAATGCTTAGGTACTGAAGCCCAGTGTTACAGCGATCGCCATTGAATAGATTAACAACTATTTCTTTCTTTCCTTTAACTGGGGACTGGGCAATAGTTCCAAGACCGATGTTAGCCACCCGAACAGTCGTGGAATAGAGAAAACAGTCGTATGCTGTCTTGTAATTCATTTGGTGGCTCCTAACCCGTTATAGGCTAATTATATGCATCTTCATGAAAAAATTTATTTAGGCAGATTAACTCTTGAGAACAGCAGCACAGGTTAATGATGGTTGCACACTCGTAGGAGAGTTATCTGCAACAAGCTCAATTTTGCCAAAGGCGTTGCGACGCCAGGAAGTAGCCTGTACAAAAACTTGCGGTGTTGTAGGTGTTTGGGCTTGTAAAGCTGGTGTGTGATGGAATGCAGAGATGTCGCGGGTATCAGACCAAGGGCGATCGCTCCTCAATTCTTGTGTGGGATTTTGTGGTATTCCCCCTCGTCCCGTTGCTACAAACGTACTACTAGTATCAGCAGCACAACCTATAGCAATTTTCTGGGATGGATCGCTGAGGTTTGCTGGTAGTTCAACTAAACCTGAGTTGGGGTCAACACCGATGGTATTAACTTGAACTGTGCCACTTAAACCAAATTGAGAACTGGCAGTAATATCGCTTTTTGGGGTGAGTTGGTCTTGAAATTGCAACCCAAAAATACCTTGAGTCGTGATTTGAATATTACCACCGCTTCCGAGTACAGCATTAGCCGAAATATCGCTGTTTTCTTTTGGCACAGCGACAATCGACCCCGCTTTGATATTTATGTTGCCGCCTGTGGAAGTCTCAAGGGCATTGGTGATGATGCTACTGCCGTGCCGTAATAGCAGCACATCATTGGCATTGAGGTGGATGTTACCTTGACCACCGCCATTCACCTCAGAACGCAGATTTGCGCCATTGTCGAGGAAGATGTTATTACCAGTAATATTTAGGTTGCCTGCATCACCACTGCTTGTATTACTGACAGTGATTTCCGCATTATCTCTGACGCGCACTGCATCTGATGTGATATTTATAGACCCCGCAGCAAAGCTAGTATCAGAAGAAGCAGCGATCGCACTCTTGAGAGAGCTACCATTGATTAAGTTTGGGGAAGTTCCTTGTACGTCAAGATTTTTCACGTGCAGGTTAACACTACCAGCACTTCCTTGACCCAAGCTAGAAGAAGTAATTTGTCCACCGTTGAACACACGTAAATTATTGGCTGTCAGGTTAATGTTGCCACCTGAACCCACAGAACCATTACCCAGAGAAGCTTTGATACCTGTGATAGTTTGGCTATATCCATCAATCATCGGCTCGCTGACTTGTATATCTTCAGCTCGAATATCAATATCTCCTGCTGTACCGTTTGCTCCTAGGAGAAAAAAGCCAAAGAAAGGTACTTGAGAACCTACTACTTCGCTGGTAATCCCCCCACCATTTGACAATACTAGATTCCCTGTATCGATGGAAATGCGTCCTCCTTGTCCTGTTGTACCAGCTTCCAGTGAAGCGAGAACTGCACTAAATATACCAACAGGGTTAGCGCCTTGAATCTCTAAACTCTCGGTAGCTCGAATGGAGACTTCTCCTCCTGTACCATTCCCTCCCAACACACTACTACTAATACGACCACCATTGAATAGGTGAACCCTTTGAGTATCAACAGTAACTTGTCCACTCTGATTATTGCTTCCAGAGAGAAGTAAATTAGCAATTGTAGTTGCAGAAGATCCAGATAAAGTTTCATATCCCAATAGATCCACATCGGTAGCGCGAATGGTGATATCTCCAGTTCTAGAGTTATCGCCAGAAGTGCTGGACACAAGCCAAGCTCCATTAGCCATCTTTAAACGTCCAGTTTCGATAGTTATATTTCCTGCTTGTCCTGTTGCTGGTGGCCCTGGAAGTACAAGTAATCCTAATGAATTGCCTACGGAAGTGCCGATCCCAGCGAAGAGAGGTTGGTTAACAAGATCGGTGGTTCCTAAAAGATCGATAAATTCTGTAGTGTGGACGGTAATACCTTTTCCTTGTCCAGCAAAGGTTGTTGCACCAATGTTCGAGCCATCCTGTAAGCTTAATCCCCGTCCCCAAATATTGATTGCGCCACCGTTGCTACCATCCGCAGTGACGAAGGAAGTTTGTTGCAGTGTAATTGTACCTCCGTTGACAGTATTTGGCTGAGAAGTGAGTTGCCATCCAGTTTCTTTGCCTAGGGCAATTTCTCCATTTTGCAGCGCCCATAATTCGATATGTCCATCAGGAGCAGAAATACTGGCACTATCAATATCAATCTGACCACCCACAAGTGCTAAAGTCTGATTGGGAATCACTGATAATGTTGGTAATCTAAGAAAGAACAAACCGAACCCGAACTCTGGATGCTTTTGCACTTGAACTGGCGATCCTTGTACTTGAATGGCTCCCGCATTACTTCCCATTTGCAACCCCACGGGTACACTCATAGTCAATAATGACGGTGCAGCATAGTTAGTTGTACTAAATTCTGTCCCATCTGCAAACTTAATGCTATTTGCGGTTGTTCCCACAAATGAACCGCTGATATTCAGGCTGGCATTTGCCCCGAATACAATACCATTGGGATTCATCAAAAATAAACTGACTGGGTTATTACTATTGAGCGTGCGAATCAACCCATCAATATTAGAAACATTACCGCCTGTCACCCGACTAAATATAGTTGTAATATTTGGCGTATTGGTTAAATCAAAGGTGGCGCTACCACCTGTCGGCACTGAGAAATTACTAAAGCTATGAAATAAATTATTTCCTTTATCAATGCCATTGAGAATGGTAAAATCATTTCCATTAACGCTGACACTGGTGTTAGTCGTCTTATCCGATGTCACTTGAGCTAAGGCTGGTGATGATATGCTTGAAGTGAAAAATCCAGCGATCCATGCTGTTAACAACAATTGAAACCAGAGGTTTGATTGTTTGTCAGTAATTCTCATCACCAATACCTTAATTTATCGAACTCGCTAAAGTTAGCGTTCCCGTAAAAATATTAAAAATAACTTTATTAAATTTGAGGAACAGCAGCGCAAGTTAATGACGGTTGCACCTGAGTCGGAGATTTATCTGCAACCAGTTCAATTTTGCCAAAGGCGTTGCGATGCCAGGAAGTAGCCTGTACAAAAACTTGCGGTGTTGTAGGTGTTTGAGCTTGTAAAGCTGGTGTGTGATGGAATGCAGAGATGTCGCGAGTGTCAGACCAAGGGCGATCGCTCCCTACTTCTCTTGTCGGATTTTGCGGCACACCACCTCGTCCTGTCGCCACGAAAGTACTACCAGTATTGGCAGAACAACCTGTAGCTATTTGTTGGGATGGATCGGTGACATTTACTGGTAATTCAACTAAACCAGAATTGGGATCGATACCAATATTATTAATTTCCACTGTACCATTGACATTAAATGCGGAACTAGCTGTAATATCATTGGTCAAATCTGCTCTAGGAGTTAGAGTATTACGGTATTCTAGACCGATAATACCTTGAGTAGTGATGTTAATATTACCACCACGACCTTGAATCGCATTGGCGATAATGTCGCTGTTTTCTAAACCTACAATCACAGGCGAGGTAATTGACAAGTTACCACCATTACCAGTGCCCGCAGATGTAGCAGAAATAACGCTATCGTGACGCATCAGCAGATAATCTTGTAAGTTTAATCTGACATTTCCCCCGTTACCAGAGGCGGTGGATGCAGTGATATTGCCTTGTTGGTTTAGAACAATTGAGTTAGCATTTATCTGTAAATCTCCAGCTTTACCAGTTCCATCATTTTTGACTGACACAATTGCCTCATCGGTAACTCGTAATGACGGCGTGTTAATCGTGAGAGAACCCGCATTTCCACTGGGAATAGGAGGAAGTACAAAGGCGGCTTGAGTGGCCCGATCGAGAATCTCGGCAGTGGAAGCGATGCGACTCGGGACGATCGACCCAGCCCCTCGACCTTTAACCTCCACCGATTGAGAAGCATTAATCGTCACGCTACTCGCCGAACCCGTAGAGAAAGTATTAGAACCGAGCAAACCCCCATCTCGAACCACTAATCTGGACGTATTGATGTAGACGTTATTGCCATTTCCCGAGCTAAGAGTTCCTGAAGTGAGATTACTCGGTGCCAAGGTAATCGGGTTGTTTCCCGCAATTTCGATGGAGTCGGCTGCGGTCACTCGCACCGTTCCCGCCTGACCGGAGCCTAGGACGGTAAGGGCTCCCAGAGCGCCACCATCTAGCAGCCTGAGATTTTTGGCTGAAACCGTCATGTTGCCTCCATTGCCGGAGTTCCACGTCCTTACAGCAATTAAGGAAAAGGTTCTGGGATTGCCGCTAGCACCGCCCTCAATATCGATGTCTCCTGTCACATCAACGTTGAGATTGCTACCGGGTGCTGGAGTGAAGGTCTGAGCAATAATTTGTCCGCCATTCTGGACGGATAGCTGCGCGGCAAAG
This sequence comes from Calothrix sp. NIES-2098, assembly GCF_963875125.1. NCBI lineage: Bacteria > Bacillati > Cyanobacteriota > Cyanophyceae > Nostocales > Calotrichaceae > Calothrix > Calothrix sp. NIES-2098. Next base: position 2,621,134 of record NZ_CAWNKJ010000001.1, on the reverse strand, counting down.
ATGCTCAAATCGCCTGTCTGTCCCGTTCCAAAGTTGTCGAGTTGGAGCAGGCTGCCCGATTGACCGTCGGATGTATTCCCCGTCAGGCTCAGGCTTCCGGTGGCACGAACTGTCATCCCCCCAGACGTTTGCGTTCCCAAGTTTTGGATGATAGCAATGGAACCTTCACTCAAGCTGATATTTTGTCCTTGAATTTGGATCGAGCCATTGCTACCACTGGCATCGAGCAGCGATTGTCGCGCCAGATGAATATCGTTAAATTGCGATACGGCGGAGTAATCCCCGACCCACCCTTGTCCTGTGGAATTGAGTCCGATCGACCCAGCGCTAACACTGCCGACTTCCAGATGTCCGCCTCCATTGGTGGCGATCGCGCCTCCAGAGAAGTTCACCCCTGAACCAATTAATGTTAAACTGTTGCCTGTTCCAACTTGTAATCCGATGGGATTTTGGCTGCGATCGGCAGGAGCAAAAAATCCGGCAGTCATGTTATGTCCACTCCCTTGTAGACTAATCCCCCCTGAATTTTGTCCCATCTGTAATCCAATCGGAACACTCATTGTTAGTAGTGGTGGTTCAGAAGCATTTACAGCACTAAATTCTGTGCCATCAGCAAACTTAATACTGTTGGCTGTTGTTCCGACAAACGAACCACTAATATTCAAGCTGGCATTTTGTCCAAAGACAATCCCGTTAGGATTCATCAAAAATAAACTCACGGGATTATTACTATTAAGAGTTTGAATTAACCCATCAATACGAGAAATATTTCCACCAGTTACCCGACTAAATATTGTTGTAATGTTTGGCGTATTGGTTAAATCAAAGGTGGCGCTGCCACCTGTCGGCACAGAGAAATTACTGAAGCTGTGGAATAAATTACTACCTTTATTGATGCCATTGAGAATAGAGAAATCATTACCAATAGCGTTGACACTGGTGTTAGTACTGCCATCGGATGTCACCTGAGCCAAGGTTGGTGATGATATGCCTGAAGTGAAAAATCCAGTAGTCAATGCTGTCAACAACAATTGAAACCAGAGGTTTGATTGTTGGTCAGTAATTTTCATCACCAATACCTTGATTTATTGAACTCGTTGAACTTAGAGTTCCCGCAAAGGTATGAAAAATCACATTATTAAATTTGAGGAACAGCCGCACAGGTTAATGAAGGTTGCACCTGAGTCGGTGATTGATTGGCAACAAGCTCAATTTTGCCAAAGGCGTTGCGATGCCAAGAAGTAGCCTGTACCAAAACTTGCGGTGTTGTAGGTGTTTGAGCTTGTAAAGCTGGTGTGTGATGGAATGCAGAGATGTCGCGGGTGTCAGCCCAAGGGCGATCGCTCCTGACTTCCTGATTGGGATTTTGCGGTACGCCACCTCTTCCTGTGGCGACAAAAGTACTACCAGTATTTGCAGAACAACCTGTAGCTATATTCTGGGATGGGTCGGTGACATTTGTTGGTAGTTCAACTAAACCTGAGTTGGGGTCAACACCGATGGTATTAACTTGAACTGTGCCACTTAAACCAAACTGAGAACTGGCAGTGATGTCACTATTAGGTGTGAGTTGGTCTTGAAATTGCAATCCAAAAATACCTTGAGTCGTGATTTGGATATTGCCACCGCTTCCTAATACAGCATTAGCCGAAATATCGCTGTTTTCTTTTGGCACAGCGACAATCGACCCCGCCTTGATATTAATGTTGCCGCCTGTGGAAGTCCCAAGGGCATTGGTGATGATGTTGCTACCGTGCCGTAATAGCAAAACATCATTGGCATTGAGGTGGATATCACCTTGACCACCGCCATTCACCTCAGAACGTAGATTTGCGGCATTGTCAAGGAAGATCTTATTAGCAGTAATATTCAAATTACCTGCATCCCCGGTTCCTGTATTGCTCACAGTAACTTCCGCACCATTGCGTACTTTTACTATATCGGATGTAATATTTACCGTCCCGGCGTTAAAATTAGTTGTCGAAGATGCTGCGATCGCACTGGGCAGAATTTGACCGTTAGTTAAAGGTTGAGAAATACCTTCCACATCAATGTTTTTAACTTGTAAGTTGATATTGCCCGCATTTCCCTGACCTAGGCTGAAAGAGGTGATCTGTCCTCCATTAAATACCTGTAGCTTATCAGCCGTTAGGGTGATACTTCCACCTGAACCTACTGCATTCTTACCCATAGAAACAGTAATACCACCGGGGAACTTGTCGAGAAGATCGATCGCTGGATCGCTAACTGCCACTTCGTTTGCCTGAATGGTGATATTTCCCGCTTTCCCTTTTCCTGATAAAGTACTGCGGATAGTCCCGCCATTAAAGAGATGCAAACGTCCAACATTAATTGAGAGATTTCCTGGTTCTCCTTCTGTTTCTCCAATTCCCGTAGACACTCCAGATAGTAGTTGAGAGGGTGTGTATCCTGAGATATCAAGGCTCTCAGTTGCTCGGATTGAGATGTCTCCAGCCTTGCCTGTGGGAGCAGAGAGAGGGTCAAAATTTATCAAAGATGTACTGACTATTCCACCATCTTGCACCCGCATTCGATTTGTTTCGATGAAAATTTTTCCACTCTCATTGTTCTTGCCACTAAAGAGATTAGTGGTAATCGAGGTGGGGATATCAAAAAATGGATTATAACCTACCACCTCTACATCTGAAGCCCGAACAGTAACATCTCCCGATCGAGAATTGTTGCCATTAGAGGAGGACTGAAGCCAAGCTCCATTTGCTAACTTTAAGCGTCCTGTTTCAACAGTAACATCTCCAGCTCGTCCAGTTGCTGGAGGTCCAAACAAGATACCTACATTAGTTCCTATACCAGGACCAATCTGTCCAGGGAGAGAAGCACCCAGTAGGTCAACAAAGTCTGTGGTGTTGACAGTAATTCCCTTACCTTGTCCAGCAAAGGTAATAGAACTAATATTTGATCCATCCTGCACGGTCAACCCGCGTCCACGGATGTTAATCCCTCCACCGTTAATTCCACTTGTATCAACCAATGAAGCTTGTTGTAAGGAAATTGTACCCCAGTTTGCTGTGTCAGCAGGACTCGTTAGTTGCCATCTAGCTTGATTGTCCATTTTAATCGATGCATTCTGCACAGCCCATAATTCAACATTCCCATCTGGTGCTTTCAGCGTTGCCCCTGTGATGTCGATTTTACTACCAACTAACGCTAGTGTTTGCCCAGTTTTAACTTGCAAACCTGTCCCTTGAACTTGAATTGCTCCCGCATTACTTCCGATTTGCAATCCCACGGGTACATTCATAGTCAATAATGGCGGTGCAGCAGAGTTAGTTGCACTAAATTCTGTCCCATCGGCAAACTTAATGCTATTTGCGGTTGTTCCCACAAATGAACCGCTAATATTCAGGCTGGCATTTGCCCCGAATACAATACCATTGGGATTCATCAAAAATAAACTGACTGGGTTATTACTATTGAGCGTGCGAATCAACCCATCAATATTAGAAACATTACCGCCTGTCACCCGACTAAATATAGTTGTAATATTTGGCGTATTGGTTAAATCAAAGGTAGCGCTGCCACCTGTCGGCACAGAGAAATTACTGAAGCTATGAAATAAATTATTTCCTTTATTGATGCCATTGAGAATAGAGAAATCATTACCAATGGCGTTGACACTGGTGTTAGTACTGCCATCGGATGTCACCTGAGCTAAGGTTGGTGATGATATGCCGGAAGTGAAAAATCCAGCGATCCATGCTGTTAACAACAATTGAAACCAGAGGTTTGATTGTTTGTCAGTAATTCTCATCACCAATACCTTAATTTATCGAACTCGTTAAAGTTAGAGTTCCCGCAAAGGTATGAAAAATCACATTATTAAATTTGAGGAACAGCAGCACAGGTTAATGAAGGTTGCACCTGAGTCGGTGATTGATTGGCAACAAGCTCAATTTTGCCAAAGGCGTTGCGATGCCAAGAAGTAGCCTGTACCACAACTTGCGGTGTTGTAGGTGTTTGAGCTTGTAAAGCTGGTGTTTGATGGAATGCAGAGATGTCGCGGGTGTCAGACCAAGGGCGATCGCTCCTGACTTCCTGATTGGGATTTTGCGGTACACCACCTCTTCCTGTGGCCACAAAACTACTGCCAGTATCAGTAGCACAACCTGTAGCAATTTTTTGAGAAGGATCGGTAAAATCTCCCGGTAATTCAACTAAACCAGAATTGGGATCGACACCAATGTTGTTAATGTCTACTGTACCATTCACTCCAAACTCTGAACTGGCGGTGATATCATTTTCTGGGGTCAGTTGCGAACGGTATTCTAAACCAATAATTCCCTGAGTGATGATATTAATATTACCGCCTTTACCTCGAACAGCATTAGCAGTGATATCGCTGTTTTCTAAGCCGACAATTATGGGTGCATTAATGTTGATATTACCACCATTACCCGTACTGCCTGCGGTGGTTGTAATTTTACTGCGATCGCGCATCAGTACCACATCTCCTACTTGCAAGGTGATATCACCACCATTACCTGATTCTGTTTGCGCCTGAATTAAAGCTTGATTTTTCAATTGGATTTGATCGGCGGTAATTTGCAGATTTCCTGCGTTCCCAGTACCTTGACTAGTAACTGTTACTGTTCCACTATCTGTGAGTGTGAGTTTGGGTGTAGTAATAGTGACACTACCTGCATTTGCAGTGAGGATATCTGGCAAACCAAACAATTGACGTAATTGCGGACTTAGACGCACAGCAGAAGAATTGATATTACTGTTATTATTGCTACTGCTACCACTAATAGCGATCGCATCACTAGCATTGATTTGGACATTACCGCCATTACCGACAAAGAAAGCAGATGAACCAATTGTTCCGCCATTTAATATTTGCAAAGTTCCAGTATCTAATCGCAAATCTTTGGCATTTCCATTGGCAAAGGTAGTTATACTAATATTGCTATACAGCCCAGAAGGATTTTCACCCATAACGGTGGTATTTTGATTGTGAATGCTCAACTTACCACTGGAGCCACTACCAAATGTCGCCGATGATAATGAAGCTCCTCCAGAGATTAGTAAATTATTTCCATTAACCAAGATATCTCCAGCCGCGCCTTTTCCATAGGTGCTAGTGGTAATGGTTGTTACGCCAGTGGGATTGAGGGGTGAAAAACCGGATAACTCTATATTTGCTGCTTGAATCTGGATGTTACCACCGTTAGCAGTTCCATAAGTTACAGTATTTATTCCTGAACCTTCTTGGAGTGTCAACTGGGGAGTGACGATATTAATATTGGCACTAGATCCGGTTCCCAAGGCATCCACACGAATCCCACTGCGAATTTTAGCATCGGGCGTGCTATCAATAAGTGCGATCGCTTCTGAAGCCTGCAAATTAATATTTCCACTAGGAAGATTGCCGTAATTCTGGGATAAAATCAACGAACCATCAGTAAAATCTATATTTCTTCCCTGGAGTTGAACTGCACCAGAGTTAAAACCACTAACATCTAATAGTGACTTTTGCGCCAGTTGAATATCACCAAAACTTTGCCCCTGCTCATACTCCAATTGATAACCCTGAGTAGTCGGTACTAAACTAACTAATCCTGCACCTCCCAAACTACCTAATTCTATTTGACCCCTTTCCGCACTCAGAGTAGCACCATTCAAAGTGATATTTCCACCTACCAATGCTAAGGTTTTTCCTGACTGTACTTGTAATTTTGTGGAGCTAGGATTGCGAATTACAGGAGAAAATGAGCTAGTCCGATCTAAGGCATATCCTGTACCTTGGACTTGTATCGGTGAGAGATGATTACCCATTTGCAATCCAATTGGTACACTCATTGTTAATAAAGGTTTAGCGGCAGGATTTACAGCACTAAATTCTGTCCCATCAGCAAACTTAATACTACTCGCCGTCGTCCCGACGAACGAACCGCCAATATTCAGGCTGGCATTTGCCCCGAATACAATACCATTGGGATTCATCAAAAATAAACTTACGGGGTTATTGCTATTAAGAGTACGAATCAACCCATCAATATTAGAAACATTACTGCCTGTCACGCGACTAAATATGGTTGTAATATTGGGCGTGTTGGTTAAATCAAAGGTTGCCGAACTACCTGTGGGTACTGAAAAATTACTGAAGCTATGAAATAAATTATTTCCTTTATCAATACCATTGAGAATGGTAAAATCATTTCCATTAATGCTGACACTGGTGTTAGTCGTCTCATCCGATGTCACCTGAGCTAAGGCTGGTGATGATATGCCTGAAGTAAAAAATCCAGTAGTCAATGCTGCTAACAACAATTGAAACCAGAGGTTTGATTGTTTGTGAGAAATTCTCATCACCAATACCTTGATTTATTGAACTCGTTGAAGTTAGAGTTCCCGTAAAATTACAAACAATAACTTAGTTAAATTGTTAAATTTTATGTAACAATCTGCATACCCTTTCGAGTAATACACCTTGATTGGGATAACAATTGCAAGGTTGCGTTGTCCAGATTTGGGTTTAAAAAATGGGGATTTATCGATGCTGTCCCAACGATTTAGATTAACCTCAACTCGTTTGTTGTCAACGAGATCGCCTTCTCTATGGATGAGTACTCGTTAATAAACAACTCGATCTGGTTGGTTACAAATGCGATCGAGTTCTCTATGGATGAGTACTCGTTAATAAACAACCCGATCTGGTTGGTTACAAATGCGATCGAGTTCTCTATGGATGAGTACTCGTTAATAAACAACTCGATCTGGTTGGTTACAAATGCGATCGAGTTCTCTATGGATGAGTACTCGTTGGTAATGAATGCTGATTGAGTGTAGACGCAGTTTGCCTAAAACTGTAAGTATTACCTTTTTTAGAGAATTGGTATGAAGTCTTGACTGCGAAAGTTTTATGTCGTTTTGCGAAATCTCAAGTTACTGAGGAGTATAAATAATAGCAAGTAGTTAAATATACACTTGCTGGAGGATTTGTAATGGGCGATCGCCTAAAATATTTCTCATTGGTAGCTGTCATACTTCCCCTGCTGTGCTTATCTCCCTTACCCACCATACCCTCTTCTCTAACAGCACAAGCGCAAACGCCGCAAGATCGCACAGATGAGGCTGAACGAATTTATAATTTAGGTCGGCAAAAATTCGATGGCGCAGAGTATCCTGAAGCTTTAAAATTTTACGAGCAAGCTTTAGTCATTCTCAGAGAAATTAAATATCGTCAAGGTGAAGCGGTAATTTTGAATGAGATGAGCGCTGTTTACCGCAAATTAGGACAATATCCCAAAGCTATTGAAATTTTGGAACAAGCTTTAGTTATTATCAAACAAACAGGCGATCGCGCTGGTGAAGGCGCAATGATTAATAATATTGGCTTGGTTTATCGTTATTTAGGGCAATATGACAAGGCATTAGAGTATTTTCAGCAAGCCTTAGCCATTACTAAAGAAGTTGGCAAAAAACCACAGCTAGCATCAATCCTCAGCAATATCGGCTCAATCTACGATAGGTGGGGAAAGTATGCTCAAGCATTGGAGTTATTTCAGCAAGCTTTAGCCATTAATCAAGAAATAGGCGATCAACCCAGGCAAGCAAACGTTTTCAACGATATAGGTTCGGTTTACCAAAGCTTAGGAGACTACACCAAAGCATTGCAATTTTTTCAGCAAGCCTACGCCATTGACAAAGAACTTGGTTATAAAGCCGAACAAGGAATCAATCTTAACAACATCGGCTTAGTCTATCAAAACTTGGCACAGTATCCCAAAGCCTTAGAATTTTATCAACAAGCTTTAGCTATTAGTAAACAAACTGGTGATATTGCACTGCAATCAACAACTCTCAATAATATAGGGTTAATTTATAATAATTTGGCAGAGTACACCAAAGCATTAGATTATTATCAGCAATCTTTAGCTATCGATAAACAAATTGGTAATCAAGCTGGACAGGGAGTAATTCTTAATAATATTGGAGCTGTCTATCGCGACTTAGGACAGTATGCACAATCATTAGAATTCCTTCAGCAAGCTTTAGCGATTCGCAAACAAATTGGTGACAAAGCCGGAGAAGGTACAAATATTGGCAATATTGGGGAAATTTACCGGAACTTAGGACAGTATCCCCAAGCACTGCAACAGTATCAACAAGCTTTAGTAATTCAACAGCAAATTGGCGATAAAGCCGGAGAAGCAACAACTCGCAATAATATTGGCGAAACTTATCGCGAATTAAAAGAGTATGACAAAGCCTTAGAATACCTTCAGCCAGCTTTAGCACTACGCAAACAAATTGGCGATAAAGAAGGAGAAGGACAGACTCTCAACAATATTGGAGAACTTTACCGCAATTTAGAAAAGTACGATCGCGCTTTGGAGTATTTTCAGCAATCTTTAGCGATTAATCAACAAATTGGCGATAAAGCTGCGGAAGCAGGAAATGTCAATAATATTGGCGAAGTTTACCGCAACTTAGAGCAATATGCTAAAGCTTTAGACTACTTTCAACAAGCTTTAGCCATTGTCAGAAAAATTGGCGACAAGGTAGGAGAAGCAAAAACTCTCAACAATATTGGATTAATTTACAATTATCAAAGTCAATATCCGGAAGCAGAAAAAACTCTGTTTGCGGCTGTAGAAATTTGGGAATCTTTACGACCGGGATTAACTGATGCGCAGAAAATCTCACTGTTTGAAAACCAGACAATTACCTATCGTTCGCTCCAACAAAGTTTAGTTAATCAGAATAAGATTAATTCTGCACTAGAAGTAGCAGATCGCGCTAGAGCCAGAGCTTTTGTTGAGTTATTAGCTTCCAAGCAATTAGAGAAGCCAAATGCTCAATTAAATATCAAACCTTTAAAACTTCCAGAAATTCAAAATATTGCCAAACAAGAAAATGCCACGCTTGTACAATACTCAACTTTAGAGGACAAATTCCTTTACATTTGGGTAGTCAAACCTACAGGCGAAATTTCTTTTGCGCAAGTTAACCTGTACAATTCTCTGAAATCTCCTCTACAAAACCTTGTGCTTAATAGCCGCAGAGGAATCGGTGCAAGAGGTAGAGGTGTTTCTAGTGAATCTACATCTGTTGATAAACAAAATCAAGGTCAGCAAAAGTCACAATTAAATAAACTATATGACATTCTAATTCAACCAATCGCTCAATATCTTCCTACAGATCCTAAAGCTCATATTGTTTTTATCCCCCAAGAATCGTTGTTTCTCGTACCTTTCCCCGCATTACAAGACGACCAAGGGAAATATTTAATCGAAAAACATACTATCTTGACTGCACCAGCAATTCAAGTTTTGGATCTCACCCGCAAACACAGACAAAACTCTAACCAGTCTTTCAAAGATGTGTTGGTAGTTGGTAATCCTACCATGCCCAAGCTACCGATTGGCAACGAACAATTACCACCTTTACCGGGTGCGGAAGAAGAAGCAATTAAAATTGCAGAGTTATTGAAAACACCAGCAATTATCGGTAACAAAGCCACTGAGACAGCGATGGTAGAAAAGATGAAGCAAGCTAACATTATTCACTTTGCTACCCACGGCTTACTAGATGATTTTAAAGGTTTGGGCGTACCGGGTGCGATCGCGCTTGCGCCTGGAGGTAAAAATGACGGTTTGCTAACATCTAGCGAAATTCTGGACATGAAACTCAAAGCCGAACTAGTTGTACTCAGTGCTTGTAATACTGGAGGTGGTAATATTACAGGCGATGGTGTGATTGGCTTATCACGCTCTCTGATTACCGCCGGAGCTAAGAGTGTGATTGTTTCCCTTTGGTCTGTACCCGACAATTCCACCGCATTGTTGATGACTGAGTTTTATCGCCAACTTCAACATAATTCTGATAAAGCAGCAGCGCTACGACAAGCAATGCTAACTACAAGACAACAGTATAGCAATCCTGTTGACTGGGCTGCATTTACTCTCATCGGTGAAGCAGAGTGAACTCTAAAAAATATTACAGAAAAAATCACATGAAACGCATTATTAAATTAATTACTTTTGCTGTCGCTAGCGTTGCAATATCCATGCAAATCGTATCTGCTCAAACGAATACTAAACCAGCAGCCGATCCGCGCATCAAAGACGCACTCGATAAAATAGGTGCTAAATATGAAATAATTGCTGATGGTGATTTTAAATTATTAGTAGAGACAGAAAACAAAAGAAGCCAAGTAGTATTTATTGAATCGAAAACTGAGAAAATTGGTAATTTAGAAATTCGCTATATCTCTTCTCCAGGGTATATATCCAAGGGGCCATTTTCAGCAGAGATTGCCAATAAATTATTACAAAATAGCGGTCTGAATAAAATAGCTGCTTGGCAATTGTTTACAAAAGACCAGACTTATATGGCTATATTTACAGCCAAAATCACAGTTAATAGCGATCCTGAAACTATTAAAAATACTCTGTTGGCTGTGGGATATGGTGCGGATGCTATGGAACAGGAATTAACAGGTAAGGATGAGTTGTAGTTAAAGAAGAAAAATTAATGATATAGAATTGAGCGATCGCTATTTATGGTTCAATAACCAGATTTCTACAGAGATGGTTTTTCGCAGTTTATACAATACCATTTTTCTCCAGCTGTTCTCTGTGGTAATGCTAGTGAGGTTTTGACCTATCTTGTGGAACATCACCAGGACTAAGTTTCATCCAGAGATTGACGCCTAGACTCAACAAATCCCCACCGTATCCAGGTTTTAGTAGACATTTTCCACCCTACTTATTTTGTAAAACTACAGTTTGACGGTGAAATGAGCTTTGATTCTCACAATTTAGATAGGATTGCTATAGTGTAATCCCTTAAATTAATCATCTTGTTGATGCATTTATTAGGGGGTTACACCCATAATTTTATTTAGCTCTAATTACAGTGCGATCGCTAATAATTTTGGGATTATTATTTACGGCTAAAGTATAATGTCCAAGTTAGAATATGATTGTTTATCAACTTTAAGAATAATTTTTTAGCAATAATAAACTCTAAATGTAGCGCGTGAATTATCAAGGAAATCTACATATATATGCTCCATCAATTACTTCCCTTGAAGAACGGGACTGGAAAGTGATGACCGAACTATTCGATCGGGAAGACAGTGATGAAATTGAAGCCGATATCAACAGCAGTCTGATGTTGATGATCCCTGAACCATGTTGGGGAGACGATCCTTTTGAGTTTTTGCGCGAATATCTTTAAGAATTCAACTCTCACAGCTTTGGGGATGTTTAAACAGCCTTCAGGCGACTGAGGAAAGTACGCAGGCGATCGCTTTGGGGATGGGTCAGAACTTCATGCGCTACACCTTGTTCTACCACCAGACCTTGGTCGAGGAAGATTACCCGGTGTGCGACTTCTCGTGCAAATTGCATTTCATGGGTGACAACTACCATTGTCATTCCCTCCGCCGCTAATTGCTGCATGACTTGCAGAACTTCGCCAACCAGTTCTGGGTCTAAAGCGCTGGTGGGTTCATCAAATAGCATAATCTGCGGATTCATACATAAACTGCGAGCGATCGCTACCCGTTGTTTTTGTCCTCCTGAAAGTTGTTCGGGATAAGCAGAAGCTTTATCAAAAAGACCCACTTTTTCGAGATACAATCCTGCCAATTGGGCACTTTCTTTCGGTGTTTTTCCCAATACTTTACGCGGAGCCAGCGTTAGATTTTCTAGCACGCTGAGATGGGGAAATAAATTGAATTGCTGAAAAACCATCCCTACTTGTGTTCTAAGTTGTCGCAGTTGACTATAGTTGATAGTAGGCTGGGATATATCGATACCATTGACTACTAAACGCCCATAATTAATGCTTTCTAAACGGTTAAAGCATCTTAGTAAAGTGCTTTTACCACAGCCAGAAGAGCCAATCACTGCAACAACTTCTCCCCGGTTGATTTCACCAGTAATTCCTTTGAGGACTTTCAGGGAGCCAAAGCTTTTTTCGATATTGTCAAAAATAATCGCGGGGATAGAATTGTTCATTGTCAGTATTAACTATTCTCAACTTGATTGTAATAGTATCTGTAGGGTGGGCAATGCCCTGTCAAGGTGAGTTTTTTGCTTGGGCTAAAAGACGTGCAGTTGAGACATGTCGGTGGCGCGGGTCTACTCTCTCCATTAAGCCTCGCACTATTACACTCATTGGACTTGCTTGCACAAATCGCGAGATTGCATCCAACATTTCCTCTTCCTCTATGATTTTTTGAGTTGGCGATCGCCTATTCCAATTCTTCATCAATACACCTTGACAGGGCTACCATTGCCCACCCTACAAATACTACTAATTTGTAAACTGTGGAATAATATTTGTTTCTTTATGATTATGAAAAAAAGTGACTCTAGATATTAGAGTCACTTAAAAATAATCTAAGAATTTAGAAAGGTGAAAGTTGATTACTTCCCAGCTTCAGCAATGGGAACCCATTCGGTATGGAAACTTCCAGGCTTATCAATACGCAGGTATGTATGCGCGCCGAAGTAGTCGCGTTGTGCTTGAGTCAAGTTTTGTGGCAAGCGATCGCGGCGATAGCTGTCAAAATAATCTAAAGATGCGCTAAATGCTGGCACTGGAATACCCAGTTTTGCAGCTGTCATGATTACTTCGCGCCAAGCTGCTTGTCTATCGAGAATTGTTTGCTTAAATTCTGGGGCTAACAGCAAGTTAGGCAATGCTGGATTTTCGTTAAAAGCCTTCTTAATCTTATTCAAGAAGCCAGCGCGAATAATACAGCCACCTTTCCAAATCCGCGCCATTTCGCTCAGATTCAAGTTCCAATTATATGTTTTTGAAGCTGTAGATAGCAGCGCCATCCCTTGAGCGTAAGAACAGATTTTTGAGCAATACAGGGCATCTCTGACTTTATTTACAAAGTCCTTAACTTGCCCATCATACTTGCCACTAGGCCCTGTCAAAATTTTGGATGCAGCTACCCGTTCGTCCTTAATTGAAGAGATAATCCGGGCATTAACTGCGGCGGTGATGGTGGGAATAGAAACTCCCAATTCTAATGCAGTCTGTACAGTCCAGCGTCCGGTTCCCTTTTGACCTGCTGCGTCAACAATTAAATCGACTAGAGGCAAATTTGTCTCTGGGTCAATGTAGGGGAAAATATTAGACGTAATCTCAATCAAAAATGAATTGAGTTCGTCAGTGGTGTTCCATTCACTGAACACTTCGTGCAACTGATTGTGGTCAAGTCCAGCGGCATTTTTCAGCAAATCGTAGGCTTCAGCAATTAGCTGCATATCACCATACTCAATGCCGTTGTGTACCATTTTGACGTAGTGACCGGAACCACCAGGGCCAATGTAAGTTACACAAGGGCCGTCATCGACTTGGGCAGCAATTTTGTTAAAAATTGGTGACAAATACTCGTAAGAGCTTTTTGTACCACCAGGCATTAGTGAGGGGCCATTGAGTGCGCCTTCTTCGCCACCACTCACACCCATACCGATATATCGAAATCCAGCAGGCTCTAATTCTTGGGTGCGTCGTTCTGTATCTTCAAACCAAGAGTTGCCACCGTCGATAATAATATCGCCTTCATCTAGCAATGGTCTGAGTTGAGCGATTACCGCATCTACTGGCTTACCAGCTTGCACCATCACCAAGATTTTGCGGGGACGTTCTAGTGCAGCGACGAATTCTTCCAAGGTAAAGGCGGCTTTGACATTCCGCCCTGGCGCACGTTGCGCCATAAAGGCATCGGTTTTTTCTCTGGAACGGTTATAAACTGCAATTGGGAAGCCATTACGCTCGACGTTTAGAGCGATATTTTCGCCCATAACGGCTAAACCAATCACACCAAAGCTTTGTAGTGTCATAAACTATGTTTGGCTAACTCTTGCAGATCCTTTTATCTTTAAGGGTAGTCCGAGATTTTCGCTTCTCTCCTAAAGAAGACATTAAGAAAGAGTTAATCTAGGGCGCAAAGATACACAGCTAACATAGATAATTAGTTTTAATTTGTATCTAAATCAACAATTTCCTTGCAAAATTTGCAAAAGTGAAATACTTAGTCAAAGGACACAGTAAGGAGTAACCAAATAATGCTGGCATATGTCCTAGCTTTGGCGGTGGGTCTTGGTAGTTTAGCCATTTATCTAGCAGCTTTCTTCTTCCCAGAAATCCATCGCAAGAATGATTTTATCTGGAGTGGTGTAGGGCTTTTTTATGCTTTGATGTTATGGGTTTTTGCACAACGCATTAATGGCGGTCTTTTGCTGGGTCATGTAGCTAGTGTTGCTCTTTTGGGTTGGTTTGGCTGGCAAACTTTCTCATTACGTCGGCAGGTTACACCAAAGGCACAACAAACACCAGTTCCCAGTTCAGATGCTGTAAAAACTTCAATTCAGCAACAGGTTACTAAGTTGTCTTTACCAGAACGGCTGGCTCAGTTGCAGCAGGGTATTGGTAATACCTTTAGTGGTGTAAAAGGTAAATTCCAAAAAACTCCTAAACAAGCACCTGCAACATCCAAAACAAAAGCTTCGTCTCTGGTGGAAATTATCGACAACACTGCGGCTACAACAGAAACCGCAGTAGAAGAAGCAGTCACCATCGCTGATACCGAGTCTCCAACTGTCATCTCAGAACAACCGACCGATGAGGTAGTCACCACTACTGACACGGAAGCAACAACTGAGAGTATCCCAGAAGTCATTCCACCAAATCCCCCATCTCCGGAGTTGGTGGAAGCAGCACAAGCACATTCTGAGACTGAGAATAAAGAACCAATTCCTGTCGAGGAAATCGCGCCGGATGCGGTACTTGCTCCCCCAGCGGAAGCACCACCAGAACAAATACCACCTAATAATCAGCCTAGCTGAATTGAGGCAAACCATACTTAGTAGGGGCACGGCATCCATAATATTCTGGTAAATACAATAACTTACTAGTGCCGTGCCCCTATAATGAGGTGACATTTCCATGACTAACCCTGATTATCAAGCAATGTCAGATGATGAATTAAGAGATTGGGTCAGGTATCACCCGCAGGACACCGAAGCATTTCATATTTTAATGGACAGGTTAGACCAGTGGCCAAAGGTCATTGCTCGCACTGATGAGGAATTTGAAATTGAATTACAACGGCGTATTAGCCAAGCTAGTTGATAGATTGAGGTTTATTGCAAAAAAAGAAGCTTCGATTCAAGGTTTTACAGCAGATTATCTTAAGGGCACAACACTGTTGTGCCCTTACTTACTCTTGAGATAATAATGGCTTAAACAATCAATAAGCGTCATAATTGCGAAAATGTCGAGTATATAAATCAACAACATCCTCAGATGAATCAATGTCATCATACAAAACTGAATTAACATCTATCACTTGCTGCAAAGACCAAGTAATAGTTTCTCCATTCTCATTTGTATAGCTGACGCTTTCATTTTTTCCATAATCCACAGCTTTTACTTTTGCCTCTTCTGACGAACCCAACGCCACAACCGCCGCCACCACCCCCAAAACCCACGCCGAGAAATTACAGGCGCTTGTGGTTGCGAAAGACGCTCCATTCTATCATTGCAATTTTGCACTTTAGCATCAAGTTCCATTGTCTGATACAGTTTGCGGGCATTGCGATTAGCACCCAGCGCGTCATATTCTCGATTGAAGTTTTCCAAAGACAAACCCAAATTAAACCCAGCGATCGCTTATATTGAAGGGTCTAACCCTCTATTCACCAGATGCGTCCCTTAGTAGAGGGAAGAGCAAAGAATTTGAGACGCAAAATCTCCAACTTCTTTGAGAAATTAGGAAGATAAATTTGGCAATTTTAAGAACCAACATTATAGACCTTATTTATACCGAATTAATTTTACTAATTTAAAATATTGTTCAGAAAATATACCATGTTTTATTGAACAAATCATTGTTAACATAATTCAATAATATTGAAATTAAACAAATAAGAATGTTTGTTTATCTAATAAGTGCGTTATTTTTATTGTTGATTATATTTATTTCCTTGTATAACAAATTAATCTATAAGAAAAACCAAGTCGATAACGCCTTTGCTACGATTGATGTGCTTCTACAAAAAAGATGTGACTTGATTCCTAGTTTAGTAGCTGTAGCTCAAATATATGTGCAGTTTGAGCAGAGAGTATTAACAGAAATTAGTAGACTTAGAACTATAGCAAATTCTCAAAAGCTAAGTGGAAATAGCCGAGTTATTGTAGAAGAGCAAATTACTCAAGTTCTAAACAAGATTCTGATAGCAGTGGAGGCTTACCCAGAATTAAAAGCAAATCAACATTTTCTGCAATTGCAATATTCATTGAATGAAGTAGAAGAACAAATTTCTGCGGCTAGACGATTTTATAATACTGCTGTCACTGAATATAATACTGCTGTAGAAATGTTTCCTACTAATTTAATAGCTTGGGGGATGAAGTATAAATTAAAAGTACACTTTCAAGCTACTTTAGAAACTAAAAGTAATTTTAAAATTTAATTTTAAAATATGCCAAAATTGACAAATGAAAAAATAAAAGAAATATTGAGCGCAATAATTAATTTGTTGAATTATCAAAATTATAATTTAGCATTGAAATTACTGGAAAATCTTCTCCAAAATGTCGAACCAAATACAAAGGAATATTTATATGCACAGGTATTACTATTAGATGCATATCATTGCACTGGTATGTCTCAACAAGCGATGAACTTATGCCAAGAATTAAGCAATAGTGAATATCACATAACACGAGTATTAGCACAATACTATCTTGGACAGATATCTCCAGAGACTAACTTAACTGAGGAAGAATCTTCTGTCAATCTTTCAAAAGATTTGCTCACTACTGCACAGGCTGCTGAATTAATAACCGCTGGGTATCAAGCCTTAACTCAAAAACAATATACAGAAGCGATCGCAAAATTAGAGAAATTCTGCCAAGGTGCTGACCCAAATACTAAACAATATTTACAAGCACATAAATGGCTAGTAAAAGCTTATCAAGAAAATGGACAAATAGATCGGGCGATCGCTCTTTGTCAGCCATTGCTAATTCATCAGTATGAAGCAATCAGAAAATGGGCTAGACATCTGTTATATACAAAACTATTCATACATAATTTTACACCTCCAGTATTAACACTCAATACTGAAGAAGCAATATTCCCAGCCAAGCTAGAAGTTTCAGATTTACCAGAAGCATCAGAAATTGATACTTTTACACCAAAAACACTCAAAGAATTTAAAACATTTTGTCAAACAACTCTTGTCGATGAATTAAAAACCTTAGAATCTCTAAGAAAACAAGTTTTATACTCTGTAATTGTCTCTCAGATAATTGCTCTATTTCTGGGATTTGCGCTCATCAAGGCTTTCCCAATTATTTTAACTGATCTTAAATTTACGCCGGACAGTCATTTAGGTTTTTGGTTTTTTAACATCGGCTCTCTACATATTGTTATACCATTTCTTTTTATTATTGTATTAGCCCATTACTTATTAATTTTTTTATTTATATTTTGGCTTTGGATATTATTTTATAATTCAGCTTTTGAAACCTTTTCTCATGGCTTAAAATCTAAAATAAATGAAAAAATATTTACTTTTTTTAATGAAAATAAAAATCTAAAATATATTAATACATTATCTTCAGAAAATATCAGCAAGAGCTTTAATTATTTTCAACATAGTCAATTATTCCAAGGATTGCTAAAACCAAACAAGATTATCCAAGATGATTATATTGAAGGTGAAGTTAACGGTGTGAATATTTGGTTTTCTAATATTCACGCCGAATTGCAACTCAAGCATTATTGGACTCACCCTTTAGATATAACATTTTTCATGAGTAACAATGATGCCACAATAATTGACGTTAATTCATTTAGAAATTTTTTATTTTCTATTTTACGCATTTTATATTTTTTTACGTTTCTCTTACCATTTACCTTTTATATAGGTTTTCTATTATTTAGATTTTTTAAGTTATCTCCCTATCTATTTAATAATATTTTGCAAGGTAAAAATATTGACTATAAAAAATTTGAATCAGAAATTTTAAGAAATGAAGTTACTCGGACAAATGTAGTATTTAAGGGAATATTTTTCAAAGCGAAATTTAACAAGAATGTCAAAACGGCAACAATTGTGCAGCCAAAATCAATTAGTCTCAATATTCATGCGCTTAATCATGGCACAAAGCAGTTAATTAAACTAGAAGACCCAGAATTTGCAAGACTATTCACTGTTTATGCTGATGACCAAGTAGAAGCACGTTATGTTTTATCAACTAGTTTAATGGAAAAAATAATAAAGTTTCGTCAGAAGACAAATAGAAATATTTATTTGTCTTTTGTAGACGATATGATTTATATCGCTATTGAACAGCTAGTAGATAATGAAATATTTGAACCCAACCTCTACAAGAGTACCTTAAGATTCGCTCCGCTTCAGGAATATTTTGAAAACATGAATTTGGTATTGGGAATTGTAGAGGATTTAAATCTGCATACACGCATTTGGCATCCAAGATAGACATAATTTTGCAATTCTAAAATTATGAAGTTGTCAGTGCTGAGTATTATTTGACACAAATGCCTAAAGAATTGAAGGAAGTGGCGAATAGAGAGTAAGAATTCCGCATGACAAGTCAGCAATTTTCAGGACGCAGGTGTGTTAAAGGTAAAACATGAGAATAAATTCTGCGTCTACAGTTTTAGCTGGAAAGGGGATTTAAGATCGAGATAAAGATATATTGTGTAGCTTACGGGCATGAAACGCATCGTCTTGATTGCTGGGTTTGAATCCTTTAACGCTGACTTGTATAGAAAAGCAGCCTTTGTCGCTAACTCTCGCTGTCCTGAGTTAGATATTTGCGTGTTTAGCGATCGCGATATTACCACCAAGCGCCAGGAAGTAGAAGCAGCACTCCAAGACGCTGATGTCTTTTTTGGCAGCTTGCTATTTGATTATGACCAGATTTTGTGGTTGCGCGATCGCATCTCCCAAATTCCCATCCGGCTAGCGTTCGAGTCGGCTTTAGAATTGATGAGTTTAACCAAGCTGGGCGATTTTGCCATTGGCGATAAACCCAAAGGTATGCCTAAGCCTGTTAAATTTATTCTGGATAAATTTAGTAACGGTAGAGAAGAAGACAAACTCGCTGGTTATATTAGCTTTTTAAAGGTAGGGCCGAAACTACTCAAATATATACCAGTGCAGAAAGTCCAAGATTTACGCAACTGGCTAATTATCTATGGTTATTGGAATGCTGGCGGGCCAGAAAATGTTGCTTCTCTATTCTGGACGCTGGCGGAAAAATATTTAGGGTTAAAAGTTGGCGATATTCCTGCACCTGTGGAAACCCCGAATATGGGGCTATTGCATCCAAATTATCAAGGGTATTTTGAATCGCCAAAAGCATATTTGGAATGGTATCAGCAGAAATTCAACTTGCAAAATCCAGTTGTGGGAATTCTGCTTTATCGCAAACACGTTATTACCAAACAGCAATATATTCCCCAACTAATTCGTCGTTTTGAAGCAGCTGAGTTAATTCCTTTACCGATTTTTATTAATGGTGTGGAAGGACACGTGGCAGTAAGAGATTGGATGACAACTGACTACGAACTTCAACAAAGACAAGTTGGCAATATTGAAACTCCCTCCCTTTCACAAGAAGCAGTGAAGGTAGATGCTGTAGTTTCTACAATTGGTTTTCCTTTAGTTGGCGGCCCGGCTGGTTCAATGGAAGCTGGGCGACAGGTAGAGGTAGCAAAACGCATTCTGACAGCTAAAAATGTCCCTTATTTTGTTGCTGCACCGTTATTAATTCAAGATATTTATTCTTGGACGCGCCAAGGTATCGGCGGGTTGCAAAGTGTTGTGTTGTATGCTTTACCAGAACTCGATGGGGCGATTGATACTGTTCCCCTTGGTGGTTTGGTGGGTGAAGATATTTATTTAGTTCCCGAACGGGTACAGCGATTAATTGGCAGGGTAAAAAGTTGGATTAATTTGCGACAAAAACCTGCATCAGAACGCAAGATTGCCATTATTTTATATGGGTTTCCTCCTGGTTATGGTGCAGTGGGAACAGCAGCTTTATTAAATGTGCCGCGTAGTCTTTTGAAGTTGTTGCAAGCGCTGAAAGAACAAGGCTACAACGTAGGAGATTTACCGGAGGATGGGGAAGAGTTAATTCGCTGGGTGAAGGAAGCGGATGAAGAGATAAAAACCGCCGATGAACGCGGATTAACGCAGATGGATATCGGCGTGCATCGGCGTTCATCGGCGGTTAATACTGTGAATGTTCGGGAGTTAGAAAAATGGTTAGGATATCTCCGCACTTCTCGCATTGAAAAACAATGGAAATCTCTCACGGGAACGGGGATTAAAACTTATGGTGATGAGTTTCAAATTGGGGGCGTACAGTTAGGAAATATTTGGATAGGTGTACAACCGCCTTTGGGTTTACAAGGCGATCCGATGCGGTTAATGTTTGAACGAGATTTAACTCCTCATCCGCAATATGCTGCTTTTTATAAATGGGTACAAAATGAGTTAGCAGCTGATGCTGTGGTTCATTTTGGTATGCATGGTACTGTGGAGTGGTTGCCTGGTTCACCGTTGGGTAATACTGGTTATTCTTGGTCGGATATTTTGTTAGGAGATTTGCCTAATCTATATATATATGCGGCGAATAATCCTTCGGAATCTATTTTGGCGAAGCGTCGCGGTTATGGGGTGTTAATTTCCCATAACGTCCCGCCTTATGGTCGTGCTGGTTTGTATAAGGAGTTGTTGGCGTTAAGGGATTTAATTTCTGAGTATCGGGAAGATCCGCAAAAGAATTATGCGCTGAAGGAAGCGATTTGTCGGAAAATTGTGGACACTGGTTTGGATGCAGATTGTCCGTTGGCAGATGCGAAGAAGTTGGGAATTCCTTTTAGTTATGAAAATGTGCGGATGTTTAGCGCCCATGTTTTTGATGACTATTTGGTGAAGTTGTACGAGTATTTGCAAGTTCTAGAAAGTCGGTTATTTTCTTCTGGGTTGCATACTTTGGGGGAGGAACCGAATGAGGAAAAAATGGCGGGGTATTTGGAGGCTTATTTTGGGGACGAACCGCGAAGGCGCGAAGGTCGCGAAGGAGAAGAAATAAGAGATTTGTTGATGCAATCTACGGAGGAGTTGACGAATCTATTAAGGGGTTTGAATGGGGAGTATATTCTGCCTGCGCCTGGTGGTGATTTGTTGCGGGATGGGCCGGGGGTTTTACCTACGGGTAGGAATATTCATGCTTTAGATCCTTATAGAATGCCTTCACCTGCTGCTTATGAAAGAGGTAGGGAAATTGCTCAAAAAATTATCGCCCAGC
Source organism: Calothrix sp. NIES-2098 (assembly GCF_963875125.1). Taxonomy (NCBI): domain Bacteria; kingdom Bacillati; phylum Cyanobacteriota; class Cyanophyceae; order Nostocales; family Calotrichaceae; genus Calothrix; species Calothrix sp. NIES-2098. The sequence goes on along the minus strand of NZ_CAWNKJ010000001.1, from coordinate 2,599,765 downwards.
ATTTACAAGAACATCGCAAGTATCCGGAGACTGTGGCGGTGATGTTATGGGGTTTGGATGCGATTAAAACTAAGGGTGAATCGTTGGGGATTCTATTAGAATTAGTCGGTGCTGAACCTGTGAAGGAAGGAACGGGGAGAATTGTTCGTTATGAGTTGAAACCTTTGGCTGAGGTGGGACATCCCCGGATTGATGTGTTAGGAAATCTTTCGGGAATTTTCCGCGATAGTTTTGTGAATATCATCGAATTATTAGATGATTTGTTTCAACGGGCTGCTGATGCTGAGGAACCGGAAGAGGAGAATTTTATTAGAAAACACGCTTTGGCTTTAAAAGCGCAAGGAGTGGAGAATACATCTGCAAGGTTGTTTTCTAACCCAGCGGGAGATTTTGGTTCTTTGGTGAATGACCAAGTTGTGGATGGTAATTGGGAATCTGGGGATGAGTTAGGTAATACTTGGCAAAGTCGCAATGTTTTCAGCTATGGGAGACAGGATAAGGGACAGGCTAGACCTGAGGTGTTGAATACTTTGTTGAAAACAAGCGATCGCATTGTTCAAGAAATTGATTCGGTAGAATATGGCATTACCGATATTCAAGAATATTACGCTAATACTGGTGGTTTGAAGAAGGCCGCAGAAAAACAACGCGGTAAGAAAATTACAACTAGTTTTGTGGAAAGTTTCTCGAAAGATACTACACCCCGCAACTTAGATGATTTGCTGCGAATGGAATACCGCACGAAGTTAGTAAATCCCAAATGGGCGCAAGCAATGGCTAATCAAGGTTCTGGTGGTGCTTTTGAAATATCCCAACGGATGACGGCGTTAATTGGTTGGGGCGGTACTGCGGATTTTACTGATGATTGGGTATATGACCAAGCAGCGGATACTTACGCCTTAGATGCAGAGATGGCGGAAAAATTACGCAAAGCTAACCCAGAAGCATTCCGCAATATAGTCGGGAGGATGTTAGAAGCGCATGGGCGGGGTTTCTGGCAAGCGGATAAAGATAAGTTAGATAAGTTACGGCAATTGTACGATCTAACGGATGAAGAGTTGGAAGGCGTGACAGTTTAAGATTTCGCTTGCCAAAATGGCAATTGTTGTCTCAACAGCTATTTTGGCAACTCCCGAAATTGCAATTGTAAATTAAAAGCAGAGCTTATCGGTTCATAAAAGCTATTAAAATGGCTGATAGCGTACTGAGAAGTTAAAGCCATTATCTTGCAGCGAACTACCGCGATCGCTTGTTCCAATCAATGGTAAACCATAGTCTGCACGCAATACCAAACCACTAATAGGTTGCCACTGTAATCCTAATCCTAAGCTAGCTAGGGTTTGTGTGTCGGGATTGCGATCGCGATTGTTCCAAACTGTACCAATGTCAAAAAATGGCAATAACTGTAGGGTTTCGACATTCGATGTCAGGGGAATCCGAACTTCTACCCCTCCAACTACCCCATTGTCAGCAACAAGTTGATTTTGACGATAACCACGCACCGTCTCAACTCCCCCTATGCTAATTTTTTCTAGCGTCAGTAAAGAATCAGGTGTAAGTTGAGTGTTAATTTTGGCCAGCATCAAGATGCGGGGAGATAGGCGTTGTACCCATTGAAATTGTCCCACCCAGGAGAAAAAACGCCCATCAGTACCGCTATCGTTGATAGTTGCATCTATGGCATCTATGCCAAAACTAAATTGCGATCGCGCTGCTAGGACAGTGTTAGCATTGCGTTGTAACCAATCTTGGGAAAACCGAATCACCGTCACTCTTGATTTCCCATCTTCGGGGCCTTCGGTAAAAGAGAAGGGAATATCATTGAGTATGAAGGTTTGACTGCGCCGTAAATCGAATGCGAGAGAGAGCGCAAATTCCTTGTTTGGGGTGTAGATTAACGGTTGACGAACGTTAAAAGAAAGAGTTTCAGCTTCGCTCTTGATATTCAATTCCCGAAATTCGCTTTCGATAATGCGGCTGCTACTATTGCTGTAGCGGACACCAATAGTTCCATCTAAGGCGTTGAAGGGAACTGAATAACTGAGATTGTACATATCTAAGCCTTCAGTAATGCCATATTCAGCACTGAATTCATCTCCCAGCCCTAATAAATTATCGTGAGCAACAAAAACACTCCCTTGTTCTGAACCAACGCTAGGTGATTGGTCATTTGCAAAGATAACTCCTGCATGAAAAGCTGGTGATTCAGTAATTTTGACCCGTAAAATATTGCTTCCAGAGGTGCTACCTGCGATTAACTCAGCATTGACTCGTTCAATTACAGGGTCAATTTGTAATAATTGCAGTGCTTCTTCTAGGCTATTTTTATTCAATGGTGTTCCTGCAAAACGCTGAATCCGAGAACGCACATATGCAGATTGCAACCTTTGTAAGCCTTCAATATAGATATCTTCAAGTTCGCCTTCCACAACTTGAATTTGCACGACACCATTAGCAACATTTTGATTGTTGGGAATAAATGCACCACTGGTAATGTAGCCCTTTCTAACATAGAGTTCAGTGATTTGCGATCGCAGTTGCAATAACTGCTCAAATGTAATTTTTTTATTTTCTAGGGGCTGTTTTAACTTAAAAATTTCATCCTTTAAAACAGAATAGCCTTTAACTTGGATTTCTTTGACAAAGAAACTCTCACCACTGGGAAAGATTGTGTCGGGTAGATTTTCTTGTGGAGATGATGGAAGTATCGGGACAGTTGGAGGAGATGTTGTAGGAGGAGGCTTTGGTGATGCTTGGGGTAAAGTTTCTTCCACTTTCCCTGGAGTATCGGGGGGAATTGTTACACCTGATGGGGGTCTCGATTGTGCAAAAGTTGCCATCGAAGTGATACTAATGAAAGCAAGTAATATTAAAGATAGCGTTTGAATCCGCAGGTAAAAACCCATTGTTTATCCATGAAACGTTGAAGTTTTTATACAAAATAATCTTCATTAAAATACCACAATATTTACTTTATAATTACATAAATATATAATTGTCAAACCATAATTCAGCGATTTTAGTAATACTTGATAGATTTCTGAGAAAATAAAAAGCCATTTTTAGCAGCGATCCTTGCTAGAAAATGGCTTTTTGAAACTGTCATGGCATCAGTTACTCTGTAAGAACTGCGCAGATATTGCCCTTGTTTAGATAGCAAAGAGGCTAATAATGATTGTTTTTCAGTTGCCTCAGTTATGATTAGAAGATTAAAGAGTTTGATGTTTATTTTCTCCTAGTAAGTATAGCCCACAAGAAGTTTAACACTGTCTTCTCCTGCGCAATATTTCTGAAAGGCTTTCTCAAAATCTGTGAATTCTGATTCAGGTAGCACAATGCAGCCCATACTTCCCGGTACATTTGCATCTTTATGAATCAGCAAGTCAGAACGGGTTCCTCCATCAATAGTTTTGACTTCAAAGGGTGAAATAGGGTAAGCATTACCTTCTACACCTTTAACATTTCTCAGGTCTACAGGCTTCACTGCAACAGAGTAAAAAGGCAATGGAGGATTTAATTCATGAGTAGCAGGAATTACACCACCTCGAATATTCCAATCTTTTACCCCTTGTTTATCCGCAGTGCTACTTGTAGCCACCCATCTACCCACAATTCCTTTAGTGTCATCTACGAGAAATAATCTACCTCTATTTAGTTGTGAGGTTTCATCTAATGGCATTGTAAAAAATAAAAGCATATTGTTCCTTTTGTTTATTTCTAGAGAGTTTGCTGATGAAGTTGATGGGTACAGTTAGAGATGTCTACCCCACAAGAGATAGACAAATCAAATCTGCACCTCACTCGGCTGAGAACGCTTAAAAAACGCCTTGTCCAGTTACATTTCCGCCTGGGTTGTAGTGACAAACTAGGACATCGTTACCATTACCACTCGCTAAACCACACCCAACTTCGGTTGTATTTCTCCAAATAACTTGAGTATAATGACCCACATCCATCCAATTGCCAGTACTAGAGACATTGGGGAAAGTACCGTTACTGAAATACTGCTTTTCATCACCCCACATATCTACTAGCTTCGTAACGGAAAAGAAGCCAGTACTGCCTTGTGCTAAGTTTTCTCCAGAACCATTATGACTATGTTCAAATGTTCCTGTTCCCGCCAAATGATTTGCCCATTGTTGAGCGCTTGCTGCTAAATTGTCTGACCATTGCAGTGGTGGAATTCCTACTTCGGCTCTGTACCGATTATGAGCTGCCAACATTTCTTGGATTTGAGCGTTCTGTCCACCTTGGCCGCCTTGTCCGCCTGATTCCCATATATCGTTACTGCCTGATGCCCATAAAGCATTATCCGCAGTTTCCGTTTGAGAACCTGCTCGGTAAACTACAAGATTACCGTCATCTTGAATATTAAAAAAAGCTCCAGGGTTGTTCCATGTATTACTAGCCCATCTTGGTGAACCTGAAGTATCATAAAGAACTAAGTTCCCATCAGTTTGCATGATCAACTCACGGGGTTGAATTCCCCAAGTATTCGTTGCCCAAAGAGGTTGAGAATTGCGATCGTAAAGAACAACATTGCCATCAGATTGCATAATAAATGTGTGCAGGCTATTATTTGATTGCAGACTTTGTCCTGGGTATAGACTTTGACCTGGAAAAAGAGTTGTCATATTGCCTCCAAAGTATTAAGTAAAAGGGATTGGGGATTAGCGATCGTGTAGGGAATAATCATTTGAAAATTAGAGCTAGTTTGCTTTTCATAGATTGCTAAGAAGTAGTAGACATAATTTTCTCTGTTGAAAAATAGAACCTTGAGAAAATGCGATTTTTAGCTTGTTGACTAACTCTTTCGCTCTTTCTTAATAGCAATAATATTCTTTGTTAATTAGTTATGCATCTACCTTTTCTGCTTGTTTAATTGCAGTATTAATACCTGCTGAATACATGAATGCGATCGCCTAATTGCAGGAAAATGCATAATCAATATACAAACAGCACAACGACTGTAATTTAAAGAAAAAGCTGCCATACAAAAAGCATTGACAGCGTGATTGGCAATAATAGGTAATTAACTGGATTTCTAGTACTATTTGGTAAAGATAATTTTTAATGCAAAAAAGAAGAATTTATAACATTACAACTACTTTTTTTGTTAACTTTATTTATGCTTTATTAAACCACTTTGCTACTAAGCGATCGCGCGATCCATCAAATTCCTTCACCCACATCATTAAAAGTTGAGAACAGGGTTTTTTCTAACTCTATTTTTGAGGAATCTTTGAAAATAATTGTCCTTTAACTACAAGTTCGACTTAACAGTAATTGCCCATCAGATAATCGATATAATCCTTGTGGTTCAATGATGGGATCGCCTTTTTTCCAAGTCTGCGATGTTGGTTCAACATTACGCACATCACCAGTTGAATACGTAGAAATTAAGACATCGCCTGGACTATTACGTAAAGCACCAGAACCTGTGATGGTAAAAGAGTTTTCTTGTTTTTTACTGCCGCGTGCAATGCAACTATTAGCAATCAGTGCGTTGGTGTCAATGACGTTTGGTGATAATTGGCTGAAGCTGTTTTGAAGGGAACTGTTATCCGGTTGATTGAGATTTATTGCACCGGAAATGCCTTGTTCGGAACTGGCAGTAATATCACTTTTATCGGTTGGTTTTGCACGGGACTCGATACCGAAGATACCTTGGGCGTTGATTTGAATGTTGCCACCATTTCCAGCGAAGGCATCAGCGCTAATGTCGCTATTTTCGTTGGGAATCGCCACGATGAACTTGCCATCAAAGTTGATGTTGCCGCCATCACCACCAGCAAAGGCAGTTCCAGCAGTGGTGGAGATTTGACTGCCGTTACGTAGTAATAGTAAATCTTGCACATTTAGGGTAATATTCCCACCTTTACTACTGCGGGTTTCGGCGGAAATTTTACCATTATCCAGAGTGAGGGAGCCTGCGGTAAGTTTGATATCGCCACCAATTCCTTCTCCCTGACTGTTGGTAGAAATAGTTGCCCCATCTCGAATCTTCATAATTCTGGGGTCGATGATTATACTACCACCTTTGCCAGTGGAATTTTCACTGGTGCTAGCAAAGAGTCCGGTGCCGCTACCTGTTATGGTAATATTTTCACCGACATTCAAGTTAATGTTTCCGGCTTTTCCACTACTGGAGGTAGAAGCAGAGATTTGAACCCCATCGCTGAGGGTTAGTTTTTGGGTGCTAATCTCAATATTACCTGCATTCCCTGTATCTGTGGTTTCTACAGCCAGTTTCCCTTGTCCACTAATGTTAATGGCTTGGGGGGCACTTACGAGTAAATCACCACCATTAGCACTGCCAGAAGTAGAAGCGGAAATCTTTGACCCTGGTGCTAAGGTCAAGTCTAAGGTGGATTTATTATTATCTGATTGTAACCTTAATGTGCCTGCGGGTGATTCTCCTTGGGTTTCCGCAAATACACCCACAATTCCCGCTAAGTTCATCTTGGAGGCGTTAAGGCTAATACTGCCACCACCTGAGCTATTCGTGGCGGTGGCGGTAGCAGTGGCAGTAATCCGGGCAGTATCTGATAAAGTTAAAATTGGTGTGGTAACGAAAATATCTCCGGCTTTGCCTGCACCGCTGGTTTCCACAGATAGGACAGGGACAAAATCTTGGACACCGATGCCGAGGTTTATTTCCTTGGCTGCATTCACGGTAATTGTACCGCCATTGCCACTGCCTTCGGTGAAGGCTAAAATTTCTCCACCACTGGCAACAGTTAAGGTATTAGTGTTGAGTAAAATATCTCCGGCTTTTCCAATGCTGGAGGTACTGGCAGAAATGTTACCACTGTCCCTGACAATTAATTTGTCAGTATTAAGTATTACAGTACCACCGTTCCCTGTACTATCTTTTGTGGCTTCTCCACTGATTTTACTAGTGAATATACTGTTTGTTGTTGCGGTAGTAACTTTTCCGTAGACTTCTATATAATCCTTAGCATTGATTTGCAATCTACCTGCATTACCTTCACCTTCAGTCAATACTGTGACTGCACCTCCATTTCTGACACGTAATCTGTCAGTTTCTATGGTGATAATTCCCCCAAAATCCCCTTGGGGTGGCTTTGTACTTTCATCGTTATCTACTTGAAAGCCAGCAAATATACCCCCCTGAAAGAAGTCTGCTTTACCTGGTGTATCATAGATGTCGATATCAGCAGCGCGAATTTTTAAATTGCCTGCATCACCTTTACCGAAGACAGCGACTTGGATTTTCCCGCCATCACCAATACTTAAGCTTGGGGTTTCGACCTTGAGGTTTCCCCCGTTACCTTCTCCTTGGGTATTGACTTGAGCAAACAAGCCGGCAGGATTTATAATTAGTGGTTTTGTTGGGTCTGAATTGGTTGAAGAGATTTTGCCGTAGATTTCTACAGACTCAGAAGCTTTAACGGTGACATTACCTGCATTTCCTTTGCCATTCGTCGCAGTTCCTACTTGGGAGCTTATAATCACCAACTTTTTCGTCTCGATGGTTAAATTTCCGGGATTCCCTATGCCTCCGAAGGAGACATCAGCACCCATACTACTATATGTTCCAGGCTCTTCTGTGCCTAGAACTTCTACTAATTCAGTGGCTTTGATGAACAAGTCACCTCCATCTCCTTGTCCACGCATATCTGTACTCATCCATGCTCCATTAGTGAGGGAGAGAGAGCCTGAAGCCGTATGTTCTGTGTATTAAGTAATGGCGATGGTTTACACACTTGTGACAAGCGATCGCAATTAAAATCTTGCCAGGCTTTACCTTCAGTTTCTAGAGTAAATTTCCAGCCAAAAACTGGTGATTTTTTGAATACAAGATACTATTAACCAGCTATTTATCACTATTTCAGCAATTTTGAATAGCATTGGCATTCAATAATTTTGCGATTATAACTGAATAGTGACTTGCCACCAGCCTATGAGCTGCACTCACACATAAGAACGGCTCATCTACCCAATACTACAGGTTGCTTACCTTGACCATATATAGTTGTGTCAAAGTATGCCCCATTGGTGAGGGAGAGAGAGCCTGAAGTCGTATGTTCTGTGTATTAAGTAATGGCGATGGTTTACACACTTGTGACAAGCGATCGCAATTAAAATCTTGCCAGGCTTTACCTTCAGTTTCTAGAGTAAATTTCCAGCCAAAAACTGGTGATTTTTTGAATACAAGATACTATTAACCAGCTATTTATCACTATTTCAGCAATTTTGAATAGCATTGGCATTCAATAATTTTGCGATTATAACTGAATAGTGACTTGCCACCAGCCTATGAGCTGCACTCACACATAAGAACGGCTCATCTACCCAATACTACAGGTTGCTTGCCTTGACCATATGTAGTTGTGTCAAAGTATGCGCCATTGGTGAGGGAGAGAGAGCCTGAAGTGATACTAATGTCACCTCCATCTCCTTGTCCACGCATATCTGTACTCACCCGTGCTCCATTAGTGAGGGAGAGAGAGCCTGAAGTGATAGTAATGTCACCACCCTGACCCATTGCTCCAGTATTCACCCAGCTATAAGCACCACTACCAAAATCGCCTGCTCCGTCAAAGGACACTGCGTCTCTCGCTGTAATAGTGATATTTCCGGCATTGCCTTGACCATATATAGTTGTGTCAAAGTATGCCCCATTGGTGAGGGAGACATTGTTTGCAGTGATGTTAATATTCCCTGCATTGCCTTTACCTCTACCGCCAACTATATTTTCAACAGTGCTCGCATCCAGGTTAATAGCTTCTGTGGTGTTGAGGTCAATGTCTCCCGCTTGAGCATCCACAGATCCTGAGTCTGTTGCAATACCTGCACGAAGACCTGTTCCTGCTCCTGTTCCCGTGAAGTTGCGTGCAGTAATGGCAATACTGCCGCCGCCACCAGAACTAACATCTACAAACGCATCATTCTTGATCGCCACATCATCTCTTGCCACATTAACAGGAAAACTCAAACTACCATCGTTATTCAAACCAACGGTTCCTGATGCTGAAACACCTCCTAATTCAACTTGTCCTCCGGGTGCTAGTAACTGCCCACCATCAATATTTACAGTCCCACCCACCAAGGTTAAAGTCTGACCATTAGGAACCTGTAAACTCGCTCCCTGGACTTGAATCGCCCCCGGATGGTTGCCATACTGCAACCCTACAGGCACACTCACCATCAGTAATGAAGGCGCTTGAGGATTTGTTGCACTAAACAATTGTTGATTTCCAAACTGCACTCCATTAGCTGTTGTCCCGACAAAACTTCCTTGCACATCTAAAGAAGCATTCTGCCCAAATACAATTCCATTGGGATTAATCAACAACAAATTTGCTGTACCATTTACACCCAATGTCCCGAAAATACTTGACCCATTTCCACCTGTTACCCGCGTCAATATATTTTCTACCCCAGTGGGGTTGGCAAAATACACACGTTGCCCATCTTGGATATTAAACTCGCTGAAACTATGAAAAAGATTGATGTCTCGTCTTACACCACCGTCAATTGTGTCACTCAGTACGCCATTAATTATCTGATTTTGATTGAGTCGAGAAGCTTCTGCACCGAGAGTGTTATCGGGTGTGATTTGTCCTTGAACTGGTGAAGCAAAGATGAATGTAGCGGATATTAAGTGTAGATAAAAAATACTTTTAAGACTGAGTTTTTCTGGCTGATGTAATCGATGCATAGATAAATTACCTGGGATAAAATTAAAATCCTTGATATTTCTGATGTCAATGTTTTTTCTTGGTTGCGCTCCGTCTGATTTAGACTATCATTCAAGAAATATCAGCAGATAGCTTGATTTTGCATATATGAATAAGAATAACTGTTGTGATCGCATTTTCAACATTCAAATTAAAAATAAATATTGCAAATTATTACTTTCTGCACCGCAACAGACCCATATATTGTTGAAACTGGGAAACCTTTGCCAACGAATAATTTATTGCTTTACTCAGCAATACCAAAAACTAAATTTTCATCGATTTACTAAATTATTTTTTTTGCTAACTCTTATAATTTGTTTATTGTTTGGACAAGTCGTATCTGCACAATCTCCAAATACAAATGTAGTGATTAAACAAGGAATTAAAGAGTATAATTCCGGCAATTTTTTCAATGCTATACAGAATTGGCAAGAGGCACTAAATCAGTATAAAAATAACCCGTCAGCTACGGCGGTTGTGAATGAAAATTTGGCGCGTGCTTACCAACAAATAGGAGAAAATAAAGATGCGATCGCATCTCTAGAAGCAGCAATTCGTGACTATGGTGTGGTGGAAAATATCCAGCAAGTTGGACGCATGAAGTCAGAATTAGCACAAGTTTACAGCGATTTAGGACAACCTCGCAAAGCGATCGCGCTGTTGTGCGGTCAACTGGTAGATAAATCGAAATATCCAGTCAACCAGAACATAGAATGCACTTCAGACAGTGCTGCACAAATTGCTATCAAATATAATGACAAACGCGGACAGGTTGCAGCTTTAGGGATTCTTGGTGAAGCTTATCGCTTAGTCGGTAGTTATGACCAAGCAATTAAATATTTAGACGCAGCGCAACAAGTTACTCCAGAATATCAATTTTTGGTGTTCAATAGTTTGGGTAATGCTTACAAAAGTCGCGGTCAATTGCGAGAGTTACAAGCTGATTCTGCAAAGAAGGCTGGTATTTCTAGTAAAGAACAAGAATTGACGCAAAAATCTCTAGATGACTATAAAAGAGCTTACCAATATTTTCAGGATAGTATAAAATTCGCCCGCAATCAAAAGCAAGCTGTAGCCGAGATGCGGGGATTATTAAATTTAATTCAGTTGGCTTCCCAGACAAATAAGAATAAATTTATTAATGATGAGGAGTTTAACAAAACTCTTCAAGATGCTTTAAAAGTTCTCGAAAGTTTGCCCGATTCAGCAACAAAAGTCTATGGAGAAATTGATTTAGCATACTTGCAGCGCAATAATAAAGGAACTTCACTTTTTACCGACTGTCCAACTCATCTGATTTTATCTAGTGAAAATGAAGCATTGAATTTGTTAGAAAATTCAATATTAACAAGTAAAAAAATCCAAGATAATCGCCTAATTTCCTATTCTAATGGTGCTTTAGGACATTTCTGGGAATGCCGCAGAGATAATAATAAGGCATTAAAGTATACCCAAGCTGCAATTATTGCCGCAGACAGCAAGTTGAGTGCAAAAGATAGCTTGTATTTGTGGGAGTGGCAAGCAGGACGCATTTTAGATGCACAGAATCAAAAACAAGAAGCGATCGCATCCTATCAGCGAGCATTTGATACTTTAGAAGATATTCGTCAGGATATTTTGACTGCTGAACGGGATGTACAGTTTGACTTCCGCGATGTCGTCAGACCATTGTATCGAACATTGGCACAGTCGCGGCTAGAGTTGTTAGGAGTGGGAGCAATTACAGACGAAGGACGTGCCAAGGAACTATCAAAAGTAGTTAACACTATCGATGCCCTAAAACTTGCAGAATTACAGAATTATTTTGGCAATGATTGCATTTTGAGTGGGTTGAATCCTAAATTAGTAGGCGAACTCCTCGAAGAGAATAGTGTCGCGTTTAAGAATAGTGCATTTTTGAGTTCAATTATTTTAAATAATAAAACTGGGATATTATTGCAGTTACCCGATCGAGCAACCAAATTTAAGTGGATTGAAGACCCCAATCAACAAGGTACAACTAAAATAGTTAGCAGCGACACTTTAGAGAAAAAAATTGCTGAATTTCGCAAGGGACTAATTAGCAAGGAAGAAATTAACTACGACACGACAATTGCGGCACAGCTTTATGATTGGATAATTCGCCCTTTTGCTGATGACATCAAATCACAGAAAATCAAAACCCTAGTATTTATTCAAGATGGGTTCTTGCGTAGCGTGCCAATGGCAGCACTTTATGACAGTCAACAAAAGAAATATTTAGTCGAAACCTACGCAGTTGCTACAACTCCCAGTTTACGACTTACCAAGCCAACACTACGCGATCGCAGTATACAAAAGGCATTAATTTTAGGTTTAACGCAAAAGGCTACAATCGACAGTAAGACTTTCAATCCGCTTTTTGCTGTTCCCAATGAAGTTAGTGCAGTTGAAAGTATATTCCCCAATTGTACCCCCCTGATTGACGATAACTTTACCTCTAAGAATTTTCAGCAACAACTTGAGAAAACCCCATATTCGATTATCCACATAGCTAGTCACGCTCAATTTGGCATCATTCCGGAAGACACCTTCATTGTCACAGGCAAAAACCAAAAACTAACCATCAGCCAATTAGAAACATCTCTGCGAAACCTCAAAACCAAATCCGATAATATCGAACTTCTGACATTGACTGCCTGTGAAACCGCAGTTGGCGACGACCGTGCCACACTAGGATTAGCTGGAGTTGCATTGCAAGTTGGGGTTAAAAGTGCGATCGCATCTTTATGGAGTGTCACCGATGAATCGACATCCGAACTAGTCAAAACATTTTACACAAAATATCGCAACACTAGTGTGAGTATTGCTCAAGCATTGCAAACAGCCCAAATTAGAATGATTAATGCTAAAAAATTACCGTCATCTGAAAATTTGAATCCCTTATACGATCATCCTGCATATTGGGCACCAATGATTGCGATCGGTAATTGGCTTTGACCCTAGAATTTTGACAATCTTAACGCGAAATATACCAGTTTATTTGCATAACAACTTAGATTTTTTCGCTGGCAATCTTCTGGAGATCGTCAATTCGCTGCTGAATTTTTTTGATATCTATGTCGCTACCTGTTGGTATTTCTGACTGTGCGAGTTCGTTAATTAAAGTTGCTCCAATTTGACCCAATTTACCAGTATCTGTGGCTTTCAATGCTTCTCCTAGTGCTTCATACCAAAGCTCATTTTGAGCATAATAATTTACACTGTCTGGAATGGTAGCAAAGCGCTTCTGAGGAAGTGATTGAGGGTTGATGACGGTAAATTCTGCATGGTTAATTATTGTGTCGTTGTTGCAGTCTATTGCTATTTGCCATAAATATGTTTTACCTACTGTTAGTTCGGGATAATTAAGAGGAAGTTTTAGCTGATTAATTCCAACTATTGTGGGTATTTCTTGAAATTTCCCGATTTGTTTGACACTTTTTGCACCATCCAATTCAAACAGTCGGAATCGCACATTTTGGGAACTTGACATATACCAAACTAAGATTGGACGTGTAGAAGCAGTTTTACCGATAAATGTCACAGGTGCAAGCTGCGTCATGGAAATACCATTACTTGAACATCCTCGCGAACCACCTGCACGGCTATTTCCGCTAGCGGGTTTGCGATCGCGTGGCTGAAACTGCGCAGATACAGGAAACGCAGTCATCAACAAAAGCAATCCCACAACTAAGCTGGTAAATCTGCGGCTATTTCGCCAAAATGTAATATGTTGATGTCTCATAGTACTGTTGTTGGTTGTATAGTTATCTCACGGGGCAAACGCGCCAAAATCCGCGAAAAACAAAAATCATAGCTAGTTACTTACAACATCTAGAGTTTTACGTTTTTCGGAAAAAAAATTATAATTAAATCTAATCTTTGATTGAAATATAGCGATTCTCGTTGGAATGCAATATAGAGTAAGGGTACAGAAATTCTGTGCCCCTACCCATATGTCACATTTTTTTCCAAATGTGAATCAGTTGTGAAAAATATCTATTGTAGCTGTTAACTGTTAACCGTTGATAGTCAACAGTCAACGAACTTTTATGCAATCTTTCACAAATCATTTACGATTGCTGTATTTGTATTTTATCTAACAGCTAACACCCTTAGTCTGCTGGAAAAATCTGAAATTTAAAATTTTTTCATAGGTGTCCAACTCAGTTCGCAGATAGTGCCGCGAGGAAAAAGCGATTCCCTCCGAAACTCTCCTCCCAATTGTTTGGCTAGCGTTTTAGAGTTTTTTGTGCCTTTATTTTCTAGCTTTGATTTAATTCCTAAACCGTTATCTTTGACAGACAACTTGTATTGATTTTCACTATAAATACCCGATGCTTGAACGCGCTTAACTCCTTTGGCGTGTTTACCAACATTACATAAAGCTTCTTCCAAAAATAGACATATTTCTCGTTTATCTTCCCAACTTAAATACTTCTCATCAATCGGTTCAAAATTACGAACTTTAACTTTTAAGGTTTTAAAATTTTCAAAATTTGGGCGTTCTAAAGTAGTAGAATAAACTTCATATAATAAATCGTGCAATGGTCGCTTTAATTCGAGGATTAATCCACTACCTAAACGCAAACTCTCTTCTTTAGTTAATGCTTCGAGTTTGAGAAAATCGCCAATTTCTCGAATTTCTCGATCCAGCTTTTCAAATTGTTCAACTAATTGTTCGTAAGGGATATCTTGAGCACGCAGATGTTGTAATCCATAAGCTAGAGTTTGTAAGGGGCCATTATGAATGATAGTAAAAGTGTGTTGAATTGTGTTCTGGCGTTCCTTAATTTGCGATCGCAAGAATCGATCGTGTCGGTAAAATGCAAAAGCACTTAAACCCAGACCATTTACAGCTAATATCAGCAAGTTAGGTGCTACAGGAATCCATATCCCCCACAACCACAACATCACATACCCGCAGCTAAACAGACAAAATCCGGCTACAGCAACACTCAGTAGATTTTTCCACACAGATTGAGTCAGTCTGCCAATCGCAATTGGTAACAAACCACAAATGAATATCCAGGCGTACTCTCCCATATCTCCCCAACTGTATAGCATGGGGCGACCATCGATTACAGTACTAAGGACTTGACTAATGACATGAGCGTGATAATCAATGCCATAAATTTGACCGCTTAATTTTAAGCTTGGCAACGCAGATGTATAAAAAAAATCACCTACGCTCATATTACGATTGCCAACTAACACAATGCGATCGCGCAACAATTTCCCATCAACTTTATCATTGATAATATCGAGTAGCGATACAACATAAAAAGGCTGGGAATTGTTGCGGAAGTTCATCAAGATTGACAATCCGCCATCATCAACATTAACGTATCCACCAAAATTTTTGGTGATGCGGGGTAATTCAACCCGATCGAACATAATTGTATTCGGGTCATTTTTACCTGTACTGATATTTATTGCCTGGTTTTGCAAGTAGTTATTAATTAACCGTAGCGCTAGAGAATATTTATCTTCGTTGACATTTTGCGGATTCGGCGTATACAACAAATAGCGTCGATTTTTGCTATCCTCATCATTCGGTAAATCAACAAATCCAACTTTTTGGGGTAGCAAACTTCGGGGTGGTGCAATTTCTCCAGGTGGTAATATTTTTTCAATACCAATAATATTCTGATTTTTCTGTAATACTTGTGTGAGTTGTTCGCCACCTGGTTCGACAGGAACGTTTTTAAATATATCTAATCCAATTGCTAACGGTTGATAGGTTTCTAGCTTAGTAAGTAACTGTGCAATTTTTTCATCTGGAACGGGGTATTGTCCAACCGATTGAATATCCTTTTCGTCGATACCCACAATTACGACACGTTCATCGAGTTTTTCTACTGGACGCAGACATAACATCGTATCAAGGAAAATCCATTCTAAAGATTGCATTCCTCCAGCTATACGTATCAATATCACCACAACCAGCACCATTATTCCAGGCGGTGCAGCTTGCGACCACAAACCCAGTTCTTGGCGAATGAGATTCCAGATTCTCCTTTGCATCTCGTTTTCGGTTTAACCATCCTGCATATTAATCAATTAAACCTTCTTCACGAGAACGAATTTCGGTTTGGATGCGCATATTTTTACCGCTTTGTTTGCAGTCTTCTGGATATACCCCCAACACATCCTGAATTTTCGTCCAGTAAGCGCGTATTGCTCGTTCTGATTTATACATTCGCTCGGCGATCGCTTTATCTGTCAAACTCTCTTCAAAAGCCAACCGCAACACCTCTAACCATTCGGGTTTGAGTTCGATACCAGTTTTGATGTCTTTGGTATGAGTGCCACCCTGAAGTGCTAAATTAACTCGTATGAGCATTTCCGCTTCAGGCAATCCTTTGTCTGCGATCGCAAACCCAGCTTGATGATTATCAATTTCGTGTTTAATCCGAATTAACGCCTTGACATAACTTGTTTGCACGACGAAATTGCAAACAGGATATTCTTTGAGTAAAGTTTGCAACAGTTTAATTCCCGTATCAATTTCTGCCGTCTCCCCTTGCTGATTAGGAATCGACAAATCCATCACAATCAGGTCAAACTGATGAGGACATGGAAGTAGAGTCAGTAGCTGTTGGGCTGTCTGAACCTTCTGTATATTCGCTTCGGGATAGTTTCTACTTAAGACATCAAAAGTTCCGGTCAAAATTAATTCATGGTCATCGACAATCAGAATATTTAACTTTTTATCTACTGGTAGATGCCCATAAATTTGATATGTTTCTAAGCTTAGTACTGTCATAATATTCTCCCTGTGTTAAGTAAGATGAAATTTTTTATTGTAGGAATATAAATATTGAGGTATGTGCTGATTCTAACTGGAGAGCAAGTTTTAATCTATGCACAAAAGTGCAAATCTAAATACAGGACTTTGTACATTGCCGCAAAAAGAGCGATCGCACTTCTCTACCCATATTTGAAGACTAGCTGCTACGGCGTTAAAAACGGGGAATCCTACCAAGCATTTATGCGGTGGCACTGCGTACCAAAATAACTGTGCAATTACTTCTACGAGAAATATTTTCAGGAATATTGCCATTAATCGCCTGCTTGAGAAGACTTTCACGACTAGCACCCAGGATAATCACATCACTATGGTCTTGTTGGGCGCAATCAATGACAGCCTCAGGAACCGAACTAGCACAGACTGGTGTAGCAGTTATCTGACCATTAACTCTCGGCTGAAGAAAGCGAACACAGTTGTCGAGCAATGTGGTATCAGGTTGAGATTCAGTAGGTTTGAAAACCTGATATAGCTTAATCGCAGGTGATGAACTTAGGGAAGTCAGCGCAGGTAATAGCTGAATTGCTTGGCTAGAGTTGGGGCCACCTGCCATTGGTAGCAACCAACGCTCAAAACCTTTATGGTCATTTAATTTAACTAAGACAACATCACAAGCAGCCTGGCGAATGACGGTATCAACAACTCGGCTGAAAACTCTACCTGGAGTTGAAGTATTGCCTTTCCAACCCATGAGTACTAAATCTATATGTCGCTCTTTAACAGTCTCTAATATTGCCCCTGCAACATCATGGGCAACTCGAATCTGTGTATGCACAGGAATTCGCCAATCTTCTCCTAACTGTACAGCCTGTTGCAACAGACGATGACTTTTGTGGGTGTTCACTGGTGTTTCAGAGGGAGTGCGATCGCGTGGAACTATAATTACTTGCAGACATTCGATTTCGTAATTCTTCTGTTTAGCAATCGCTGCTGCCATTTCTAGTAAGGTCTCGGCTGTCTGTGGATGGGACAATGGCACTAACAACCTGCCTTTTCTAATAGCCGGAGCGCGAGTTTGGTAAATTACATAAGAAGGTTCTAATGTCTTCGTTGGCTCCATTTTGTCTACATTGCCATTGAGTCGCTCGGCTTCAACACGAATAATATCAGTACGTGTAATAATTCCTACAAGTTTGCGACCTTCTGTAACAGGTAAACAGCTCAAGTTATAACGGTTAAGTAGATGTAAAACATAAGCCAGGGTAGCCGTGGGGCTGACTGTAACTGGCTCTGGTGTCATAATTCGATCGATCGGTGTATCGCGAGCTAACTGCTGTGAGTTAGTATTTACTACATCTTTTTGAGTAACAAGTCCAACTAGTTTGCCATTCTCGACAACTGGGAAATTGCGATGATGAGAATGGGAAAATGCCTGTACTGCTTCATCAATACTCATTTTGCTAGAGAGAGTTTCGACACGGCGCTGCATCACATCTGCGGCAGTTAACTGGGCTAAAAGTCCCTCGGCAACGGGTTCTTTTTTAATATGAATGCCCTTCCATTCGAGTAGCAGATCGTAAAGCGACCTATAATCTATCTTTTCTGCAACTAAATAAGCAACTACAGACACAATCATTAACGGTAGCACCAAATTAAAATCTGTGGTCATCTCAAACACAATGACAACAGCAGTAATTGGTACCTTAGAGACAGCACTAAAAAATGCAGCCATACCCACATGGGCGTAGGTTGTGGCTGCACTCATTGCTAGCAAGCTCTCTTGCATAGCACCTACTAGGTAGCCAAGGGCAGCACCTAAGACTAAGGTGGGAACTAGTAACCCTCCTGGTGCTCCAGAACCGTAAGTTAAAATAATTAGGCTAAATTGAACAATAAAAGCGATCGCAGCCAACAATGAATCACTACTACCTGTAAGTAACATATCTCTCAACCCAGCATGATTGCGAAAAGCTACAGGTAAAAGCGCGATAACAATACCAGTAATTAACCCAACAATTCCAATTCGCCAGGGTAAACTTAGGCGTAGCAAGCGGCGGTTAACTGCCAAACTCGCAATCACACTTTTATTAAATAGAATTCCTAGTAACCCAGCCAGAACTCCCAAAATCAAGTAGAAAGGGATTTCCTGAGCAAAGAATGTTGTATGTGTAACAGCTAAATTAACGTTCAGATCTAGGCTGTGACTGCCATAGAGCCGAGAGATAACTGAAGCAATAAAAGAAGCCAGAATTGCAGTGCCAAGGGTAATACCTGAGACATCTTGGAGTAGTTCTTCCACTACAAATAAGACACCTGCAATCGGCGCATTAAAAGCTGCGGCTAACCCTGCGCCAGCCCCAGCGGCGATCAGTTGACGACGATGTTCTGGGGAAGTTGGCACCCAATTACTCAGTTGATTGGCTAAAGCCGCCCCAATTTGCACAGTCGGCCCTTCCCTCCCTAGAGGCATTCCCGAACCAAGCACTAAAGTGGCACTGACTAACTTAACTAAAGCAATCCGCAGATTCAACGGCATCGGTACACGAGCTAGTACCGCCTTCACTTCCGACATCCCACTACCTGATGCTTCTGGTGCAAAGCGCTCTACTAGCCAACCAGCTAAGACTCCGCCTACTAGGCCAATAGCAGGTAACACCAAATAGGCAGGCCAAAGGTAGGAAATATGAACTCGCCATGCTCCTGCCCAGTCTACTGCTTGCCCTAATACAACTGCTGCCAACCCAGACACCAAACCAATCGCGCAAGCTTCAAAAAAAGCCAAGCGTCTTGGTTGCAGCATCTGGCGGTAAAGCCTCAACCAGAGAATTTTTCCCCTCACAAACATAATTTTTAGCGATCGCTCTTAATAAGTGATGGTGTTTTAGTTGTTCAAATGTTTTTTCTTCTATCAACAGCGTTTCATAAAAAAATGAAATTTAAATGAAATTTGTATATATCAAAAGATAGATGTAAAATATCCGAATTTAACTGTCTATGCCAATTTGAAAACTCACCATAATAGGGAGTACGATCGCCCCAAATGTCAGCAATGCTATCACGTGTCTGTTTCATCTTTTTACCAATTTTCTACTCATAATCTTGTCTACTGACTTGATGAATATTTCCAGTCAGTAGCATCAGCAATAACTAATTGTAAATAACAGAAATAATTAGTACTTTTCTAACTTGTTGGTCAAACTAGCTGAGGTCGGAAAATCTCCAGATAACAACACATAACTAAATTTTTGGTGGTAAAACATCTTTCCCAAGTTATAGTTAATTACAAATGAATTAAGTGACGAAAATTCCAGAATTTGGCTGAATAATGTAAAAATATATTATTAGAAAATTTGTTTTGCTTTGTTCAGTGCTAAAAAAAGTAAATTTCTAGCTATAGAGGTAGGCGGACTGTAAATTTACTCCCAAGTCCAGGTTGACTTTGAAGATGAATACTGCCTTTGTGTGCAATAGCGATCGCTATTGCTATAGCTAAACCCAAACCCGAACCACCAGAGGTGCGAGAGCGATCGCGATCGACTCGATAGAAGCGATCAAAAATTCGCGCTTGATGTTCAACAGCAATGCCAATTCCTGTATCTTGAATTTTGATAATGGCGTAATGCTCGCTAGCTTCTAAAAAAACTGTAACTTTTCCTCCACTAGGTGTTGCTTGAATGGCATTCATAATTAAGTTAGAAAATAAGCGATAAAGCTGTTCTTCATTGCCCATGACATAAATTTTTTTGCCAACTATCACTTGCTGAGAAAGATTTACTTGAGCCTCTACAGCTAAAAATGCTAATTCCTCAATTAAGTCGCTAATTAAATCATTTAAACAGCAAGATTTATATTCTCCTGTAAGTTGTTTTTGGTCTATCCTAGTCAACAGTAATAAATCTCCGACCAATTGCGACAGGCGACGATTTTGACGTTTGAGAACATCTAAAATTCCACTATTTGATTTTGGTTCTTGCTGTAACTTAATAGCAGCTTCAATAGTAGAATACATGGCAGCTAAAGGTGTGCGAAACTCATGGGCAGCATCAGCAGTAAATTGTTGCATTTGTTGATAGGAATGATATACAGGTTGCATTGCTCTCCCTGCCAACCACCAACTTGATAAACCAACAAAAATCATGGAAATTGGCAATCCCAAAATTAAAGTAAATCTTAAATAATTAAGATGTTGGTCTAAGTCACTGAGGCTGCGTACTACTTGTAAATAACCAGAAAGCTGGTTTTGAGTATATAAAGGTAAAGTGATTTGACGGTATCTAGCGCCAGAAGAATCTGTGAGGATTTGCCATTGTTTTACTGGTGCAGCCATCGGTAAATTATTAAATGACATACCTGCAATGGCAAATAGTTTTTCTGAACGATCTAATAAGCGTATATAGTAATTAACTTGATTAGCCTCTTCTGCTATTGGCTGCTTAATAATAGTTGTTTTCGGCAAACAGTTTGTGGGAGTTAAACATAATTTTAAGGAAACTTCTTTAGCCAGTTCTTCTAAATGTCTAGGTTGTTGCCAAGCTGGTTCAATACTTTTATGTATTGCCTTTGCTACTGATTCCAAACCCCGATCTATAGTTTCCTGGTAAGCATGGGCAACTACACTATAAACTCCTAGCCCAGATAAGCCTAAAATACTACCCATTACGATTGTGTACCAAGCTGCTAGGCGTAAACGAGTCTGGTGGAAAATGGGATTGTGTTCCATATTTATGTAACTTTATAGTGCAGCTTGTTTTTCGGTATGAATGTTGAGGCGATAGCCTACACCATAGATAGTTTCTATCAAAGATTCGCTATCTTCTTCTCCTAATTTACGTCTTAATAAGCGAATTTGTGCAGCTACTACATTGCTACATGGTTCTGCACCAATTTCCCAAAGTTGATTAATAATTTGGTCGCGACTAATAATTTGGTGAGGATGCCGCATGAAATATTCTAATAATTGGAATTCTTTGGCAGTTAAAGATAATAATTGCTTCTCCCCATTTGGATAATGTCGAGTCAGTTCATGAGTAATGTAATTGAGAGTTAGACAACCTACTTGTAAGCGTCGGGGTTGAATTTGGGGTGTAAATGTTGTGCCTACATAAGAAGCACGGCGTTGTAATGCCCTTAATCTGGCTAGCAGTTCTGCCATATCAAATGGTTTCACCAAATAGTCATCAGCACCGCTATCTAGACCAATAATTTTTTCCTCCATGCGGTCTTTTGCCGTTAACATCAAAACAGGCAGAATTAATTGCCGCGATCGCAACCATCTACACAACTCTATCCCCGAAATTCCTGGCAGCATCCAATCAAAAATCCCTAGCGTGTACTCAGTCCATCCAGTTTCCAGATATTGCCACGCCTGAGTCCCATCAAGAAACCAATCAACTACATAGGCCTCATGAGATAGGACTTCTTTGATTGCTGCGCCTAAATCTGCTTCATCCTCAACTAATATCAGCCGCATACTCCACTCAGTGCTAAAAGCCTTCTTTAATTACGCTGGCACAAAAAAATGAAATTTTTATGAAATTTCTCTGCTGCTTAAGAGATGAATACTTCTTATCTCAATAGTCAGAAGCAAGCACCACAGTTATTCAATAAACTAATGTCACAACTATCAATAACATAGTTGCCACAAAAAAATTTTCGTTGGTAATAATATGACTCAATTTTGGCTGTGGGTTGGCTTTATTGGCATGGTCATCGGCTGTATTTATTTTGGCATGAAAGCATCTGCCATGAGACGTAGGGAAGGAATGGAGTTTCCTCTCGAAAGCTTTTTCATTACACTATGGGCAGCAGCACTTTACCTGACAATGATTCTCGGTGAAACAGTAACGCCAATCAATGGACAAACAGTTTTCTGGGGACGTTATATAGACTGGGTAGTTACAACGCCATTGCTATTAATGGAATTGGGTGTCATCGCCGGATTACGCCCTAAATTAATTGCAGGCGTGATGGGTGCAGATATTTTCATGATTGTTACTGGCTTTATCGGTGCTGTGGAAGCTCCACCTTATAACTATCTTTGGTGGCTAATTAGTACAGGTTCTTTCTTAGCTATCTTAGGCTCTCTTCTAACTGAATATTCTGCTAGTGCTAAGAGAAGAAACGGTAGAATCAACAGTTTATTTCAAACCCTACGAAATATCCTAATTGTGTTGTGGATTTGCTATCCGATTGTTTGGATTCTCGGTGCTGAAGGCTTCCATGTGATTAGTGTTGGTTGGGAAACTCTGTGCTATTCAGTTTTAGATGTCTGCGCTAAGGTAGGTTTTGGTTTTGTTGTTGTATCTGCTGGTAATGAAACTTTAGCTCAAGCTAGCAACAGCGATCGCATCATGGAAACTGTTCACTCTTATATGCAGAGTGAGGAAAGAGAACAGAGTCCTTATCGATAAAATTTTGGGTTAGGTGTAGCTGACAAAAAGCTATTTTTTTCACAAATTGTATTACGCACCATCATCATATCTATAGCTGGGCTAATGATGGTGTGTTTGATTTATGCCGTAATTAAACCTAAAGCAGAGAATGAGTAACGCTGCTACTTAGCAGAGGCTTTTGCAGATCCCCCCTATTGAATTAGTAACAGTTGTAAGACAAGCGATCGCTTATTTAGTAGGGTAAACGGCACTTTTGATGTTTATTGTGGTTCAGGAAAAGGATAAGGAGAAAGGGTGAACTCAAACCTTTCCCTTTATCCTATGAACCAACCTGCATTAGGAATACTCCTATCGCTCAATACTCTAGCCTGATTGATTAATAATTAAATCTCCAAACTAAGTAATTAAAATGTTTGGAGAAATTGTGGTGTTCCAAAGGAGTTATTCTTTGTAGAACTTTAACAATTAATTGTGAAGCTAACGGGTAAATATCAGGTAGAAATCGGGTATTTCCTAAATCTGCTTTAAGCGATAGCCTAGTCCATGAACGGTTTCAATAAAATCGTCAGGAGCACCTATTTCTCGGAGTTTATTTCTGAGACTCTTAATGTGAGATTTCACAGTTTCTTCACTAGGTGGATCGTTCAGTGACCAGATGCGTTCAATAATTCCGGTGCGGCTGAGTACCCGCCGACCGCTAGAAACCATAAGTTCTAAAAGGGCAAATTCTTTGGGTGTGAGGTGTAGGGGTTGTTCAGCATAGGTGACTTCATAAGTGCTGGAATTTAAATGCAAATCGCCCCAACTCAAGCCTGAAAAAGATGTAGCGCTTTGATTGCGGCGTAACAGTGCGCGAATGCGAGCCATTAATTCTGGCATTTCAAAAGGCTTTACCATATAGTCATCTGCCCCGGCATCTAAGCCGGTAACTTTATCAGCCAGGGTATCGCGTGCTGTTAACATCAGGACTGGTAGGCTGTGGTGATGCGATCGCAAGCGTTGACAAAAACTTACACCGTCTAATTTAGGTAAGGTTATGTCTAGCACCACTAGGTCATATTCCAACCCCTTAATAAAATCCCATGCTTCTTCACCGTCTTGGGCTACATCCACCACATATTGACGGTCTGTGAGGGCTTCCACTAGCATTTCTGCTAATTGCACGTCATCTTCGACTACCAAAATCCGCATTTCTCAAATATTGATTGATACCTAACCTCACCTTAATATTTTCAATTAGATTTAGGACGAGGAAACTTAGAAGGTGGCTGGAATCTTTCTACTGGTACATCCTTAAGTGCCTTCTGCATAAAATCACGCCAGACAGGAGCCACTGTCCCACCACCTGTTGCGCTGTGAGCTAATTGTCGGTTGTCATCCCTCCCTACCCAGATAGCAGTAGTTAACTGTGGTACAGTGCCAATAAACCAAATATCCTTTTCTGAAGAAGTTGTACCAGTTTTGCCGGCGACTGGACGACCGATAGCTGCACCTCTACCAGTTCCCTCGTTCACTACCGATTGCATCACATCTAAAGTGGCGGCTGATGCCCAAGGGTCAAGAACTAGTTGTGGTTTTGGAGTATTATCTAGCAACACATTACCACTACTATCAGTCACACGAGCAATAATCGTTGCTGGTGATTGCCAGCCATAATTAGCAAAAGTTGCATAAGCACTAGCCATTTCTAGTGGTGTCACACCAATTGCACCCAATGGCAGAGAACTTACTGGCACCATTGGACTCATAATTCCTAAGGTACGGCAAGTTTCAATGACTTTATCCATCCCTACAGCTTTACCAATCTTGATTGCCGGAATATTACGAGATAGAGCAACGGCAGTACGAATCGATATTGCTCCCATAAAGCTATTATCATAGTTGCGTGGATAATACCAACCGCTACCATCTCGATAACTGACTGGGGTATCTAGTATCGTGGAATTGGGTGTGAATTTCCCACTTGCAAAAGCGGTGTAGTAAACAAACGGCTTAAAAGAAGATCCAGGCTGACGCTGTGCTTGTGTGGCGCGGTTGAATTCGCTAGTTTTGGCATCAATACCACCCACTAGTGCTTTAACAAAATGCGTGCGCGGATCGATAGCTACTAAAGCCATTTGATTTTTATATATCCCTTCACTCTCAAGGGTTCGATGCCACTTCTTAATAGTGTCTTCTGCCATTAATTGAAAGTTGGTGTCTACTGTAGTTTGTACCCGCATTCCAGCTTTGAGTAATGCTTCACGCCCAAACTTTTTAATTATTTCCTGGGCTACGGTATTGGTAACATAAGGCAAAGCACTACCTTGAAAAGATTTGATTTTACCAAGTTTGATTTTTTGATTGAGAGCATCATTATATTCTTGCTGGCTAATCCAATTTAATTCCAACATCCGCCCCAGTACTTCTTTCTGTTTTTGTTTAGCCAATTTCATATTCACAAACGGGCTATATTCTTCTGGCGCTGGAATTAAACCTGCCATCATTGCTGATTCAGCCAGAGTCAAATTTGCGGCTGATTTGTTAAAGTAAGTGCGTGCGGCTGTTTGTACACCATAATTATTGTGTCCCCAGTAAACTTGGTTGAGATACATCTCTAAAATTTGGTCTTTATTAATAACTTGCTCTAACCTAATTGCTAATACTGCTTCGGCAATTTTTCTGGTAACAGCACGCTTCTGGGATAAAAATAGATTTTTTACTAACTGCATGGTGATTGTCGAACCACCTTCTCGGACACCACCAGCTACGAAGTTAGTTATTGCAGCACGTCCAATCCCCACAGGATTAATACCATGATGCTCGAAGAAATTACTATCTTCGCTAGCTAATACAGCTCGTTTTAAATTGGGAGAAATTGCATCTAAAGGCACTACTTGTCGATTGGCTTCACCGTGTATGCGTGCTAAAAGCTTGCCTTGAATATCATAAATATAAGTTGTTTCTGTGGGAAAAAAGTTGCGTAATTGCCTCACATCTGGTAAATCTCGAAAACTAATAGCTAAACCAACTAAGCCGCCAGATATAGCAGCAGTTGATAACAACATAATTGATAGGAGCGTACCACCAGTTACTTGACCGACTTCTTTCCAAAATTCAACACTGGGTAAAGTTTGAATTTGTGATGGATTCTTATCAAGAATTTTAGACGAAGACATAGTAATTTCACTTCCTCACTTGTAAATGTAACCCAAATAAAAACTTGGATAATACCAAGTTGATTTATAAATAATTGAATTAAGGAATTAGTTATTGAAAATTTTAATTTCCTTATTGTTGGTAGTTGCGTGACAAAATAATTTAGCGTCCTAAGTTTTAAGATAAATTAAGAGCGATCGCCAAAGCAATATTCCCAATGTCATATATCTAATGGAATAGTTGACTAGGCGGAATCTGCTTAACTGGAATTAATGCTTCGATCGCAGATTTTACAATTGGTGCACCAACAGTACCACCATCAGCATTTGCGCCTTGGGCTTCATCTACCAATGCTAAAACTACATAATGAGGTGATTGTGCTGGTAATATCCTCAAGAAACTGGTTATATAAGCACCTCTTTGATAACCACCAGTAGAACTAAATTTTGGCGCGTAAAAGGTTAGCAATATTAACTGGAAAATGAGACATAAGAGTGTAGCAAACAATAAAATAGTCTTAGGAGTTTTTCTTTATGTTTAACTTTACAGCTTATATATCAAAAAATTGGGTAGAAATCGGTTAGAAATCGGGTAATTATCGAATAGATATTAAATATAGAGGATTTGTCTCAGAAACTTATACAACCTGTAATATTTAAAAATATGACTTACACAAGTGTCATATTTTCTTTGTTTAGGTTTGTTCAGAGTCAAATTTCAAAAGTCCAAAAAACCTATTTTTTTGACCCTTAACTCTTGACTCTTATTGCCACCAGAGTCTCACTGTGCCAGTTGCGTAGGTTCTGAAAAATTAAAATTCTCCAAACTAAATAATTAAAATAGTTTGAAGAATGTATAGTGTACAAGAGGTTAATTCAATTTTTAGCCTAACAGTAAATTGTATAAATAAGGGGCAGATATCGGGTAAAAATAGGGGAATTTAAAGGTAGCATTATGAAATGGTCGCTGGAAAGGAAATGGATTGCTTCTGGTTTTGGTTTATCTTTGCTACTCATGGGGATAGTTAGTTTGATTTCTTACCAAAATGCTACTCAGTTAATTGCAAGTAGCAATAAAGTAAAGCATACACATGAAGTAATGAAAAGCCTGATCGATATCTTTGCTACCTTGACCGATGCTGAAGCAGGACGTAGAGGGTATATTCTGTTTGGAGAGCGATCGGAACTCAAACGTTATGAACAGGCAATGCAAAGTCTTGATGCCAAAGTCACAAATTTGCAACAACAACTTGCTGATGATACTTCTCAACAGCAACAACTCATGAAGCTGAAAGTCTTAATTGCTCAAAGAGTAGAACTTTCTCAACAGTCGCTTAAACGTCAGGAATTAGGCAAATCAACCGTTGCGCTGCAAGCTACGAAAATTAACCAAACTCGTGGTGAAATTCGCCAAACTCTGATTCAGTTGCAAGCAAGAGAAGAACAGTTACTAGAAATATCTGTGAAACATTCCCAGAAAAATATTCATAACAGAATGTTAATTGAATTCCTGGGTACAGTCCTGAGTTTTGCCATTTTGTTGGCTGTTTACGCTTTGCTTTATCAACAATTGGTGAAGCGTCAAAAAGCAGAAGCTTTGCAACGGACATTAGCTCAAGAAAAAGAACTCAGCGAACTGAAACTGCGCTTTTTTTCAATGGTTTCCCATGAATTTCGCACCCCTTTGAGTATTATTTTAGGTTCGGCTCAATTATTAGCTCAAAGCGATCGGCAGTGGACAGAAGAAAAGAAAGTTAAAAATTTACATCGGATTCAATCTTCAGCTCGGTCAATGAACCAATTGTTAACCGATATTCTGACTCTGACTAGGGCAGAAGCTGGTAAGCTAGAATTTCATTCAGAACTTTTAGATTTAGAAGCCTTTTGTCTTAACTTAATTGAAGATATTCAATTTTGTAATCAACCACAACATCCAATTAAATTTATTACAAAAAATAACTGTACCCATGCTCAGTTAGATGAGAATTTGCTGTACTCAATTCTCAGTAATTTGCTTGCGAATGCCATCAAATACTCGCCAGCAGAAGCAGATATATTGTTAATCCTTATTTGTGAATCAGACACAATCATTTTTCAAGTTAAAGATTCTGGTATAGGTATACCATCAGATTTTCAGCAGCATTTATTTGAACCTTTTCATCGTGCAGAGAATGTGGGTAAAATTGTTGGGACTGGACTAGGACTAGCTGTAGTTAAAAAGTGTGTGGAATTGCATCAGGGAAAAATTTCTGTAGAAAGTGAGGTAGGTATGGGAACTACTTTTACAGTCAAGATTCCGCAAAAGTAATTCCAGGATAACTATCCGTGGTAAAGTAATATTAAGGAAATTATTTTATTTGTTAAAATAATTTGCAAATATTTTCATTAAAGATGAGGCATAAAAAGCTGTTATTTACGCCAGATTAATCATTTATCAATTAAGTTTATAAGACAATTCATTAAATAAGATGGTAGTTAAATTGGAAGGTAATTTAACTACCATGAGCGAGTAGATTTAATGGTATTAAAAATTATAATTGCATATATACTAATCAAAATCAAGATATTTTTGCTTAAATCATCAATTCTATTTAGCATTTAGAAACATGGTAAAAATTTGACAATTATTTTTCTATAAAAACTAAATAGAAAAATAATTATTCAATTAACATCCTGATTGGCTAGTAAAAAAATTACTAACTTCTATGAGGATAATCAAGGTAAAATTTTCAGTTGTAAATGTCAATTTATAGGTAATTTATAACCTGAGACCTGCCTGTTTCATGAGCGGGAGGATGCGATCGCCAAAAAATTCCAAATCAGGCTTAAAGTCATAAAAGCTTAACTGCAAGCCATCAATACCAGCCTCTTTCAACTGGACAAACTGCTCGACTACCTGCTCAGGTGTACCAATGACCTCGATGTTACCACCAATAGCCCGACGCTTTGGTTCGTCTCTACCGACGCGACCTTTCCAAGCGTGTGCGTCACTATCAAATCTGCTAAAGCCTAAAGGTGCTGCTGGGTCAGCATGAGCGACTATCGCATCGTGATATTCCCAAGTTTCGCGCTCAGTTTCCCGGCTAATTACCATTGGGTTGAGGAGTGTCCGCACTTCGCGCCCGATATCCCGTGCAGCTTGCTTTACTCTTTTAGTATGTGGGGGTAACGCTTCAATGGCACTCTCAAAATCTGAACCTGCGGGGCTAGTAATAAACACAATATCAGAATAACGTGCAGCAAAGGAAATACCCGCATCTGAGCCTGTCGCATTGACTAGCACCGGACGGCCATATTTCGGCTTAGGCGTAACATAAGCACCATTGAGTTTCCACGAAGACTTACCCTCAAATGAGAAATTCTCGTTATCACCCCATAAACGTTGCAGTACTTCGATAAACTCAGCTGCAAGTTCATAACGATGGTCATGCTCAATCCGATTCCAACCAAACATTTCATGTTCAACAGCGCGGTGTCCAGTCACCACGTTAATACCCCAGCGCCCCCCTGATATATGGTCGAGTGTTGCGCCATATTTAGCTAAGTGTAAGGGATGAATCGGCCCGTACAATACATGAATAGTGGAGATCAGCATAATCTTCTGTGTCACGCTGGTGAGTGCAGCTGTAGTCACAAAAGAGTCCAGTGCTTGACCATTGAACACACCACCATAGCCGCCTTTGGGTAACCATTGTGATAGTGCAAAGACTAAATCAAAGCCCAGCGCCTCAGTTTTTAGCACCAGATCCTTGTTGTATTCAAAGCTCCAATCAGTAGTGCGTGGTAATCTGGAAGCACTCCAACCGCCTGCTTGGATGGGGAGAAATAACCCCAACAATACAGGCTGTTGCAACGCTTGGGAGAGGGGGCTGTCGGGGAAATCTGTCGGAGCCAAAAAGCGATCGCTTCCGACAATGGAACCAGGGTAATGGCTAAGAATCATCGCTCAAATGGGGTAGATAACTAATCTATTGGTTCTGCACCGATCGCACTTAACGCGGCTTTGGCGATCGCAATATCTTGTTCAACAGTACCGCCACCAACACCAATGGCTCCTACATGGACACCACCAAAGCGAATAGGTAAACCTCCACCGAGATTCGTTAATAAATTCCCCGAAGCTAGAGGTAACGCCACAGCCAGATGATCGGCAAAGTTTCCTGTAGGGCGACGAATCGAAGCTGCTGTTTGGGCTTTGCGTTTGCTAGTCTCTACGCTGTGAGGCGGTGCGCCATCACCATGTGCAAAGGCTACCAAAGTTAAAAGTGAGTTGTAAACAGCTATCGATACATTAGCGCCTAGATTTTGGCTTTCTTTTAAACCTGCTTTGACTGCTGCTAATGCAGTATCAGCTGTAATTAATTCAATAGTTCTTGTAGATGTAGATGTTTGTACCATAATTTTTATCTCCCAACTCCAACAGCTTGACGTTCTCGTTTTGCTACTTCTGCACGTACTAAAGGAATGACTTCCCGTCCGTAATCAATAGCATCTTGTAGCGGATCGAAGCCCCGAATTAGTAATGTAGTGACACCTGCGTCATAGTAATCAACTAAAGCTTCTGCAACTTGTTCCGGTGTTCCCACTAATGCAGTTGTGTTACCTGCGGCACCAGTAGCGGCTGCGATCGGTGTCCATAAACGCTTATCATAAATCTCGCTTTTAGCTGCAAAATCCAGTAACCGTTGCGAACCTACCGCCTGTGGTCTAGCTGGGGGCGCGACTTTCACACCTCCCCGTTGTTCTTGAATTCGCCCTAAAATATTTCTGGCTCTTTCCCAAGCCTGTTCTTCTGTCACACCCAGAATAGGACGCAGAGATACACTAAAGCGAATAGAGCGATCGGGAGGTAAAGCAGCTTTAACTTGAGCAATCCGTTCTTTCACTGCGGCTATAGGCTCACCCCACAATGCATAAACATTACTATGCTTGGCTCCTACTTCTACGGCTGGGCCGGATGCACCGCCAAAGTAAAGGGGAATATGAGGCTTTTGCAGTGGTTTGATAGCAGAGAAAGCATCTTTAACACGATAGAATTCTCCTTCGTAATCGAAGGGTGTATCGCTTGTCCAAACACGACGGACAATTTCTAAATACTCATCTGTACGACGATAGCGATTGTCATGATCAAGCCAGTCACCATCTCTTTGCTGGTCTGCATCACTACCGCCAGTGATAATATGTACCGCAATCCGACCATTGGTGAAATGGTCGAGGGTAGCTGCTTTGCGTGCTGCTAAAGTTGGTGCAACAAAGCCTGGACGATGAGCAATCAAAAAGCCTAAGCGCTCAGTAAATGCAGCTGCATGGGTAG
The DNA here is from genome assembly GCF_963875125.1 of Calothrix sp. NIES-2098. NCBI lineage: Bacteria > Bacillati > Cyanobacteriota > Cyanophyceae > Nostocales > Calotrichaceae > Calothrix > Calothrix sp. NIES-2098. The sequence goes on along the minus strand of NZ_CAWNKJ010000001.1, from coordinate 2,568,461 downwards.
CCACGGTAAAACCATCAGGACTACTAGAGCTATAGCCGATTAGTACTTTATCAAAATCGCCTTTTTCATGAGCTTGGGCAAACTCACGCACATAGGCGGGGTCAATAATATCATCGGCCAAGCTACCTGGCACACTATTTAACTCCGAAGCAGGTTTGGTGCGGATTAACCCAATAAACTCAACTGGCATGATAAATTCTCCTGAAAATGCGCCCCTAATTCTCAATCGCCATCAATCTCAATACTTTCGGTTAAGGGGAAAAGGGAAAGGGAAAAAACCTTTAATCTTTAACCTTTCTCCTGCGGAGACGCTACGCGTAGCTTGCTTCCCCGCAGGGGTACACCTTTTCCCCAAACCAAACTTGTAGTGTTACCAATCAATCCAACAAATCTGGTTGATCGCGGGTAATTTCATCCCATAAATATTGGAATGCACGCCAACCTGATTCGTGAGTACCATTGCGTTGTTGAATACTCAAAGCCAGATCATGCTCAATAGGAATTGGTTTACCTACGGATTCAGCTAGCAACTGGGATTTAGTCGCATCTTCTAGCCGGATGAACCACCAAGCCGCCTCGTCTACAGTATGTCCTACGGTTAATAATCCATGATTGCGGAGAATTGCCGCTTTTTTATTACCTAATCCTTCAGCAATGCGTTTTCCTTCGCTGGTATCCAACACAATGCCTTTGTAATCATCAAATAAAGCATGATCTTGGTAGAAAACAGCAGAATCTTGGGTAATTGGATCGATTAAGCGACCTAGTGCTGACCAAGTTTTGCCATAGAAGGAATGAGCATGAGCCGCCGCTACTACATCTGGGCGGGCTTCGTGAATTTGGGAGTGAATAGCGTATGCTGCTTGATTGAGTGCGCCATTACCTTGAACAACTTCACCTTGAGCATTCACCAAGATTAAATCAGAAACGCGCACGCGGCTGAAATGAATCCCAAAAGGATTAACCCAAAAATGATCGGTAAGTTCCGGATCGCGGGCTGTGATGTGTCCTCCTAATCCTTGAGCAAAACCTAAATGGGCAAAAATACGTAAAGCTGCTGCTAACCGTTCTTTGCGATGACGACGTTCTGCTTCTGTGGAGGTAAAGGTTGGTGGTTTAACGAGAGTACCATTGCGGACGATGGAAGTTTGCACCATGATTCTCGATTCCTAATGAATAGAAGATTATTTAATAAATACAGCCATGAAACAGCCTGATATATTAGGCGTGACAATTCAGATGACTACACCGTCAAACTAGTAGCAGAATTATTTGGTGAGATGTTTTAACAGACGCGATCGCACAGAGTTAATCAAATCTTCTGGCTCATCACTATTTACCCAAACTTAGGTGGGAAATTATCTAGCACAGCAACTCTTTAAACTAGGTTAGTAACATTTTTTATTAAACTACGGTAAATCAGTCGAGCTACTGTATTTTGTGCAATATGAACCTACCACAGTTCACCTCAAGAAGCAAGCTTAAGAATAGTACCCCTTGTTTTTTATCGCCATATATGCAAATCTCATATTTATAAACTACGGTTTATTGGTCAATTTACCGTATTTTGTGGCTTGAAAAATTCAAGATTAACTGTCACAGACTGGTTACCAAGGTTCTCAATTTGTCTGAGCCTAGCTATAGGAATTAAATTGCCAATTTCAGCAACTAGGCTCACCATTTTCTTAAACCCTAGCTAATTATGAGCCAAAGACCATCTCACAGTTGCAAAAAATGTGTGGATGACAACAAATTTTAGATAGCGCAACACATCATTAAATTTCACGAACAGACAAAGAACAGACGCGAAATTACAACTGATAAATTCGCGTCACAAAAATTCAAGATTGGCAGATTAATCGGCTCTCTTTTACATCAGTGAACAACTCACACACAGGAGCAAAATATGACTGCTATTATCACTCGTCCAGCTTGGACAATTGAATTTGAAAATGAAACAATTGATAGGTTAATTGATAAACACGCACCACATATTCCGAAAAAGCGCTTGCAAGAGCCAAAAGCGATCGCTACAGCCGAAGAACTAGAAAATTTCTACCATTTCCGCGTTGGTGGTGCAGCCCATGATTTATTTATTGTGCAAGTTGTCGCCAACGTTATCGATAAAATTCCCGATCCAGAATTGCAGTTATTTTTAAGTCGCCAATTAGGTGATGATGGCGCACATGCAGAAAATACTCGTCGCCGTGTAGAAGCATTATTTGGTCACGATCCTATTGACGATATTCAAAAGCAAGTGCAAAAGCATTGGGATTTTATGGGAGATATACCCCGACGAGGCTGGTTAGGCTTTTTAGCTTTTGAACTGCATTATGAACATCATATTGTTGCCATTGGCTCATTAAATCGCCGTTTATCAAGGCTGTACGATCCAGAATCCTCTAGCTTTGCGACAGCGAGAATCATCCCAGATGAAACATTTCACCGTGCAGGTGTTGCAGAGTGGTGGTTACGTAAATTTGACAAAGCTTCGCCAACAGAAAAAGCTGAGTTAGCAGCCCAGGTAATCGAAGCAGACGAAGAAGTCCAACGCCGTCGCAATCCCTATTTAAAAGAGCATGAAAAAGTTAGCCGTCGGGCGCTAGGGATTGAAGTTGAGGGAACAGGTGTAATTTATGATACTTGGCGACAAGAGGTATTGTCTTACTTCTTCGATATTCCAGTTTCTCAGTTACCCAAACTTGTCAGCATTGACGATTAGGACGGAATCTAAAATATCTCAAGGAACCTATTATGGCTGCAACTTTAACTCGAAGCTGGAGTGTAGAGTTTGAAACAGAAAACCTGGAAAAACTCTTTAGTCAGCACGCGCCACACGTACCATTAACTCGCGAACATCCCAGCCGTCCGCCAGTTACAGAAGCAGAAAAAGAGCATTTCTATAAATATTGGGCTGCTACTGGTGGTCACGATTTGTCTATTGTGCAAGCTGCAAGTAAAGCAATCTTATTGATTCCCGACCCAGATTTGCATTTAATTTTGAGTAGACAAATTGGTGACGACGGCGCACATGCGATCGCTTTTCGGGAAAGAGTCATTGCTCTAACTGGACGCGATCCGATTGACGATATTCGTAAAGAAGCCGAACGCCATTGGGAATTTCTCGAAGATGTACCCTATCGTAACTGGCTAGGATTTATTGCTTGGGAACTGCATTATGAGCATCATATTTTGCCCCAAGTTTGGTTTAATAAGCTGACATCAACAATTGGTGATGCAGTATTAGCCCAACAAAGTAGCGAAAGATTTAGTGATGATGAAGCAATTCATCGAGTGACAATTGCTAATTGGTGGCGTAAGAAATTTGAGCGAGCTTCGTCTAATGAACGTGCTGAATTAGCTGCACAATTATTAGAATTAGATGAAGAAATTCAAAAGCGACGTGCTGCTTATATCAAACAACGCTGGCAAGATGCAGAAAACTTTAATGGTTCTAATAGCCAAGGTATTGAACCAATATATGATGCATGGCGCAAAGAAGTACTTTCCTACTTGCTAGATATTCCTAATCCTCAACTTACTTCTATTAAATAGAAAGTAAGCATTATTCCCCCATCTAAATTAAGAAATTTGAATGTAGGGGAGTAAACGTACCAACTTACTCAGCATTTATTTTTCCGCTTCAACCAAAGTACGTGACATGGAAACTAGTGATTCACGTTAGTTCAATCAAGAATTATCAGATGAATCATTAGTATCATTTTCCTAATATTAATAACCTCAAGAAACAGCTTGATATTTTAATAATTTTTTTAAACAAATAAAATTAAGAAAACGATAAATAAATACACACAATATGCCAGTCAGCAAAGGAATATATATGTTCAAGAAATGGCCACATCAGTTTTTTAGTTGGATAAATCAGAGGAGGTTGTTGAAATCTTTTCAGCAACCGGGAATTCGCTCATTTGCATTATTATTTTTCATCGGTTTGGGCTTGAGTTTTGCGATCGCATCTTGCGCCCCCAGTAATTCAGCAAATGCACCAGCAGAAAAACCCCAAGCCAGCAAGTTAACAGTGTTGAAAATGGGGCATCAAAAAGGGATGGCGCTGCTGAATATCCTTAAAGCCCAAGGTAGCCTAGAGAAGCGTTTGCAACCTCAAGGTATTTCTGTCACCTGGAATGAATTTTCTTCGACTGCACCTTTACTTGAAGGGATGGGTGTTGGTGCAATTGTTTTCGGTGGTGGTGGTGGTACGGGAAGTGTCTTTGCTCAAGCTGCTGACAAACCTTTTGTGCGAGTGGCTGCAAGTACAAGTAGTACTAGAAGTTCCGCCATCCTAGTGAAAGAAAATTCACCGCTTAAAACTCTTGCTGATTTAAAAGGTAAGAAAGTCGCTTTTGCTAAAGGTGCAAGTTCGCAATACATGATCGTGCGTGCTTTAGAAAAAGTCGGTTTGAAATACACAGATATTCAACCTGTCTATCTCACACCAGCTGAAGCTTTACCAGCCTTTGAACGTGGCGATTTCGATGCATGGGTAATCTGGGACCCTTATACTGCTGAGGCGGAACGTAAGCTGCGTACTCGTTTGTTGGCAGATAATACTACAGTATTTGGCGAAAAAGCTGCTGTAGAAAGCCCAGGATTTTATTACGCTGGTCCAGATTTTGTCCGCGATCATCCAGATATTGTGAAAATAATTTTGCAAGAATTGGAAAAAGCCGGTAGTTGGGCTAAAAGTAACTACAAAGATTCAGCTAAACTACTTTCCAAACTCTACAAAGTTGATTTAGCAACAATGAACATCGTAGAGGAGCGCGGAGGCGATCGCAAAGTATTACCTGTAACTGATGAAGTTCTCTCAGGCTTACAAAATATGGCAGATAGCTTCTACGAACTCAAAGTTATTCCCAAAAAAATCGATGTCAAAGATAAAAAATACAACTGGGTTCCCGATCAAAAGTGGTAAGGCAAACCTAGTACATTAATAACTAAACTCAGCGGTTGCAAATTTGCTGAGATTTTTTATAAAGATAGGGCTAAAAGGTATTAAATTGTCTTACAGCCCTATCAAATAGTGCGTTTGAAGGTAAAGCTGATTTTGTAATAGCTAATGACTAAATATTATAGCCTGTTTATTTAACTAAATTTATCGATAAACCTAGTTATATTAAAAAAAATCTCTGAAAATTTTAAAATCAAAAAAATAGACTGTATTCTTTGTTGCTTAATAGCTAAAGGAGTTGAGATAGCTGCCCCATATCGTTAAAAACTATCTTAGCTCCAGCCTCAAAAAGAGCAGTGCGTAGACGCGCAGCGGCTTGTCGTGAGACATCGCTGTGATGGGCATAGCCAAAAACAGTCATTCCTGCTGCGGATGCTGCTTGTACGCCCGGTACAGAATCTTCAATTACAGCACAATATTCTGGATTAGTATTCATTTGCTCGGCTGCATAGAGATACACATCCGGAAAAGGTTTGGGGCGTGAAACATCATTAACGCTATATATTTTGCCATCAAATTTATGTAGAAGCCCCGTTAATTTCAATACCATTTGAATATGACGATGGCTACTATTTGATGCCACACATTTGGGTAATGTAATCTGCTCCAATACTTCGATAATACCTGGAACTGGTTTTAGTTCTTTCTCTAAGGGAGCCATTTCTCGCTCTTTACAAAGTTCCATAAAGTTTTTGGGCAATGGTTTGTTGTAAGATGTCTCGATAATCTCTAAACAGGTTTTTAAGGACTTGCCAATAAATTTTTGAGTTACTTCTGCATAGGTGATAGGAAAGCCAGCTTCAGTGAGCGTTTCTGCAAAAACGCGATTAATGATTGGTTCGCTATCAACCAAAACTCCATCACAATCAAAAATCACAAGCTCGAATTGATTTTTACCCATATTTTTGCCTCAAATTTAGCATTTTATCATAAGTTTATAATTATTTATCCTTTGCTTTTGAAGAGCGATCGCCAAGGATTTTTCTAAAATATAAGACTATTTCTATTAATTAATTTTATTAAAAATCAATTTTAAAGTAAAATTTTATTTGCATATTCTTGATCTTTGATTGTTAAATAAAATACATTTATCCTGATATCTCTAACTGTTTGATGTCTCCATCCTGTGCTTGGTCTAATTCGATAAACTTTGGCCCGACAATCAAAACTGTCATCATCATTAATATACTCGTCACCATAATGATGCTCACCACGTTGGGGTCGTCAAAATTACTTGTCCCTACTAATAATGCTGCGGCAAAATTGCGTTGCGCTGTTCCGACCCCTAACACTCTTTGAGTATCAACGCCAGGCCCGCCTAAAAGATAACCAACGCTAAAGGAAAAGATAATAAATACCGCACAAACAAAGATTGCGCCTGTTTTTAATAAACCAATAATATCGTTGGTGTGAATTATTAATCTCACGACTAAACCCAACAATAATCCACTACTAGATAACTTGAAGAAAATAGGCTGGATAACAGGAGCGATCGCAGCAAATTTGGCTTTGATAAATAGTCCAATGACTAACGGGCTAATCATCATCAATAACAAAGGTTTGCCAATATCCCAAGAATTGATTTGCACACCTTGCACCACTAAAGGTAATACTAATGGCATATAAAAAATAGTGCCAAGCATCAACAACATCATTAATCCCACAGAAAAGGCTATATTGCCCTTAACTATTTGAGCAAGTTTAGGCAAAGCTGGGGGGCCTGATGCTAATGCCATAATGAGTAAACCATCTTTTAATGCTTCACTCAAAGGTACTATTTGTACTAGCAGATAAACAAAACTTGGCACCAATATAAAATTGGTCAGCAAAGACAATATGACCAGTCTAGGGCTGCGGAGTGGTTCCCAAATTTGTTTGATGGTTAAACCTAAACCTGCACCTAACATAGTGAACACAATGAATGTGAATAGTGCAAGTTTGTCGATTATTACTAATATTTCATTCATGATTTATAGGGTGGTTGGGCATGGAGCATGGGGCATGGGGCATAGTTATTTCTCCTCTGCTTTCTAATTTTCATGCCCCATATCAAATCTTAATTACTTCAACTCCAGGCTGACTTGTTGTAAGTTACCAGTGAAGTTAAAAGGTACTTGGTAAGTGTCAACTACAGGAGTACCTGTATCTCTGCCGACATCAAAGGTTTCGTCGAGGGCTAAACGGTAAGCGATGGTTTTATCAACTCGACCTTCCGCTACCTGTTGATTGTTGATGAATAATTTACCAATGCCACCTGCACCTACACCACCGTCATAATCAAAGTTGAACCGGATTGTAGATTTACCAGAGGGTAATTTTTCTGGTGATTGAATGGTATAGCGGGCAGTATTGGCATAGTTGTAAACATAAGTAGGCTTACCATCCTCAAGGAAAAAGCTCCAACCAGCAAAGCGACCACCTTGGGTTAAAATTACACCTTCTGCCCCGTTTTCGGGAATTTCTACATTAGCTGTAATCGTGAAGGAGCGATTTTTCAGATTAGGGGCGCTACCTTCGGGAATGCCCACTGTACCAGGATAGTAGGTGAATGTTGTGCGTCCTCTGGTGAGGCTGGGACGAATTTTAACATCAAATCTTTCAGCGATGCGATCGTCTAGCGGTAATACTTTATGCTTCTTGGCTTCTTTTAAAAACAACTTTTGCAGTTTTTCTAGCTTTTCTGGGTTTTTCTTAGCTAGATTATTCGCCTCGCTGAAATCTTCGGCAATGTTGTACAGTTCCCACTCATCTGTATCAAAGCTACCTTTGACAGTTCGCTCCCAAGGTAAGCGACCATGACGCGCCGCAGCTACCCAACCTTCATCATAAATGGCTCGATTACCCAGCATCTCAAAATACTGTGTTTCCCGATGAGAAGAGGCATTAGGATTATTAAATGTATATGCGAGGCTAGTACCTTCTATTGGTTGTTGCTTCACACCATTTACTTGTTTAGGAGCAGTAATTCCCGCCACTTCTAAAATTGTGGGTGTAATATCAATTACATGGTGAAATTGACTGCGAATGCTGCCTTGGTCTTTGATATTTGCGCCCCAGGAAATTACTAAGGGGTTACGAGTACCGCCAAAGTGAGAGGCGATTTGCTTTGTCCATTGAAAGGGAGTATTGACTGCCCATGCCCAAGCGGCTGGAAAATGGTTGAAGGTTTTGGGGCTACCCAAGTCATCATAAGCAGCTAGCAGTTGTTGGAGATTTTCGGGTACACCATTGAAAACTTGCAGTTCGTTGACGCTACCTGTTAATCCACCTTCGGCACTAGCACCGTTATCTCCCACAACATATATGACTAAGGTGTTATCCAGTTCTCCCAGTTGGTCAACAGCATTAATTAACCTGCCGACTTCATAATCTGTATGACCTAAAAATCCAGCAAATACCTCTGCCATGTGGGCATAGAGTTTTTGCTGTTCTGCTGAAAGGGAATCCCAAGCTGGCAATTCTTGAGGGCGGGGGGTGAGTTGAGCATTAGCGGGAATTACACCCTGTTGCTTTTGTAGGGCAAAGGTTTCTTCGCGTAATTTATCCCAACCTTGGTCAAATTTACCTTTATATTTGTCAATCCACTCTTTAGGGGCGTGGTGGGGTGCGTGGGTAGCGCCGGTGGCGAGATAGGCGAAAAATGGTTTTTCTGGTGCAATAGATTGTTGGTTGCGAATCCAGGCGATCGCATGGTCTACTAAGTCAGGTGTTAGGTGATAATCTGGCTTGTTGGGTTTATCTACACGCTTAGTATTTTCCACTAAAGCCGGACTCCACTGGTTAGTATCACCACCAAGGAAGCCGTAATAATACTCAAATCCTAACCCTGTAGGCCATCGATCAAAAGGCCCGGCGGCGCTGGTTTCAAAGTCTGGTGTATTATGCCATTTACCAAAAGCGGCTGTGTTATAGCCATTTTGTCGCAGGATTTCGGCAACAGTAGCAGCACTCTTAGGCAAAACTGTTGTGTAGCCAGGATAACCTGTAGCTAATTCTTCAACTACTCCTGTATTCACTGAATGATGATTGCGTCCAGTTAACAAAGCTGCCCTGGTAGGAGAACACAGGGCGGTGGTGTGAAACTGGTTGTAGCGTAATCCTGTTTCGGCTAGGTGGGTTAAGTTGGGAGTATCCACAGGGCCGCCAAAGGTACTAGCTTGTCCAAAACCCACATCATCTAGAATTACTAACAAGACGTTGGGGGCGTTAGCGGGGGCGGCTATAGGTTGGGGAAAGTCTGGTTGTGATTCTTTATAGGTGAGGCCGATTTTACCCTTAAACTCTGGTAAGGGCACAGGTAAAACCTCAGATGTAGCAGCTAGGGCGGGGCTATTAATCGTTAACAAAACTATCAATAATGATATAGCGATCGCCTTTGCTATTCTTGGAAATAAATTCCAGGGCTTAGATTTAAACTTCATTCTTCATCCTTTCTGTACTCAGGTTCTTTACTAAGCGAAATCCGATATGAGTTGTTCCCGTATCCGGCGCTTGAGATTCTCGCGCTGCGGGACGGAAACGGCTGCAATAGTTAGGCGCACAGAGATAAGAACCACCTTTAATTACATGTAGAGCTTGTTCGCTGGGTTTATTGGGGTCAAAACTTTGTTCCGGGCCTGTAGGATTAACACTGTGGGTTTTGTGGTTATGTCCTGGCATAAACCAATCAGATGTTAATTCCCAAACATTACCGATCATGTCATAAAGCCCATAACCGTTGGGTGGAAAGGAACCAACGGGGGCAATACCTGTGTAACCATCTTTTTGAGTATTGAAAAAGGGAAAGATTCCTTGCCAAGTGTTGGCTTTTTTCTCCGAGTATTCATCGCCCCAAGCATAAGTTGCAGCATCTAACCCACCATGGGCGGCGTATTCCCACTGGGCTTCTGTAGGTAGTGATTTTCCTGCCCAATGGGCATAAGCTACAGCATCTTCGTAAGCAATATGAACGACGGGATAGTTATCTTGATGGGCAATTCCGCTTTCTTCGCCAAATGGATGTCGCCAATTCGCCCCAGTTTGCCAATGCCACCAATTCAGTAGTTTTGCTTCTGGTTGTACTATTGCAAACACTAAAGAACCGGGTAATCTCTGCTCATCTGGTAAGTCGGGAAACTGTTCTTTTGATAAAGGACGCTCTGCAACTGTGACATAACCCGTCGCTTTGACAAACTCTGCAAATTGAGAATTTGTCACCTCGTATTTATCGATACAAAATGAACTAACTCTTACTTCTTGTGCTGAGAGTTCTTCTATATAACCGGAATTATCCGATCCCATCGTAAATGTTCCACCAGGAATCATTACCATTTCTGGGGGACAGGGATTAGCGGTAGCAGCAAAAGCGGGAGGAATCGCCGTAGACATTGCTACTCCTATAACCAATAACAGCGCTAAAAAACTTTTCCTTAACACAGTGGTGTTGACTGTTAACAAGAAGAAATCAAAATTCAGACTCAATATTGCTGATAAATATTCATCAGTCTATTAATATGCAAAAAATTAGCAATTTTTGATTAATAAAAATTGCCATGAATTTGCACTAATTTAAAAAAGTTTATCTTGTTTTAAATTAGTATCATACTATATATTGATAGATTTACCGGATTTAAGACAATATTGATAACCTAACTCTTAAGCAAAAATAAGTCAAGAACTTTGTTCGCTGACATTGATATAGCCTGACAACTCATCGACTATTGCAATAGAAGGATTCCTGATTCAGGCAACGGTTCTCGATATGCCCTGTCACCAAAAGTCATTAAATTATTACATATCCTGGGCTATTTTATGAGCGATCGCATTTCATCGCGTAAATATTATCCAGCCGCTTTTCCAGATATTTCATATGAGAAAACACATTATTTTGTGTCTCTGCTTTCTCCTCTGTTGAATATTTCAAAGCATAAATTCCGGCTGAATGTGCAGCTTGAATTCCGACATCGCTATCCTCAATGACCACACAATATTCGGGCGGGAATCCCATTTTATTAGCTGCGTATAAAAATAAACCTGGGTCGGGTTTCCACGAGCCTACCTCATAAGAACTAAACAAGCTATCGCCAAAATAATGGGATAGATTTGTGACATTTAGAGCCTTACTAATTTTGGCTATAGGCGCACTCGAAGCCACACAAACAGGATAGTCCAGATTTTTGAGCATCTCTGGAACACCTGTTACTGGCTGCAAGTAAAATTCAAATAATTCATTCACTTTCTGACGATATATTACTTCAAAATCAATAGGCAGCTTTACGCCATACCTCATTTCTATATCCGCTAAAATTAAAGCCAACTTTCTGCCACGATATCTAAGAATCAGACCGTCAATTGATTCATTGATAAAAGGTAGCAAATCGATAAATGCTTGGTTACAAAGCCTCTCGCTATCAACTAAAGTTCCATCTAAATCAAAAATGATACAAAGATGCTTCATGTATGAAAAATAACAAAAGAAATTATTCCGTTTCAAATTGTTGACGGTTAACAGTTAACAGTCAACCGTCAACAGCGAATTAACTTTGATAAGGGCGTGGTAGTTGGCGTAATTTATGAGCAGTGTCTAATTCACTATTGTTTTTTCTGCCATATCCCCAACCTAAGATGCGACGATATTCACCCATAATCCCACTGTCAATTAACTCATCCTCGTTGACCGCAACATTGGTATGAGATTGGGGTGCAACATAGAGTGCATCTGCTGGACAGTATGCTTCACACATAAAGCAAGTTTGACAGTCTTCCTGACGCGCGATCGCAGGTGGTTGGTTAGGAACTGCGTCAAAGACATTGGTAGGGCAAACTTGAACGCAGACATTGCAATTAATGCAGAGTTGATGGCTGACAAGCTCGATCATGATACTGAGGCTGTTGTTTGAGTTGTTAATACTGGTGATGTCGTAGTCTCATCTGTAATCCAATCCCGTCTTACCCACAGCTTATTTAAACCGCCTGTGGCTTGGTAATAACGCTGATTGGGATCGGTTTCGGGATAGTCTATGCGAATATGTTCGCTGCGGGTTTCTTTGCGATGTAAAGCGCTAAAATATCCCCATCTTGCTACAGCCGTCAGCGCAGCAGCTCGTCGAGAAAATTCGATATCGCGCACGGTATCTTGTTTCGGATTCCCTTGTACTTGCTGCCACAAAGTTTCTAATTTGGCGAGAGAATCCAGAAGTTTCTGTTCAGAACGCAGGTAATTCTTCTCTAGGGGGAATACCTCCGCTTGAACACCACGCACGATCGCTTGACTATCGAATGTTTCAGATGTGGTAGATTGAGAACGCATTCCCGCTTGTCCAGCAAGATACACAACTCTTTCATGAGCATGAGCGCCCAAACTTTTCGCAAAGGCGGCTGCACCTTCTCCTGCCCATTGTCCTGTAGATATTGCCCAAGCAGCATTAGGGCCACCACCCCCAGAAGCTAAACCAGCTAAAAATTCTCGCGATGCTGCATCACCAGCAGCGTATAGTCCAGGTACTTTTGTCCCGCAACTATCATTGATAATCCGAATTCCACCTGTGCCCCGGACTGTACCTTCTAAAACTAGTGTTACAGGTACTCGTTCTGTATAGGGGTCAATACCAGCTTTTTTATAAGGTAGATACGCGATGAAATGCGATTTTTCAATTACGGCTTTAACTTCAGGTGTGGCTCGATCCAAACGAGCATAAACAGGGCCTTTTAAGAGGGCGTTGGGAAGGAATGCGGGATCGCGACGACCATTGATATAACCGCCTAAATCGTTACCTGCTTCATCGCTGTAACTAGCCCAGCCAAAGGGAACTCCCCTTGTAACCGTGGCATTAAAAGCGGTCGAGATGGCATAGTGATTAGAAGCTTCCATACTGGAGAGTTCGCCGCCAGCTTCCACAGCCATCAGCAGTCCATCACCTGTATTGGTATTACAACCTAAAGCTTTACTCAAGTATGCACAACCGCCATTTGCTAAAACTACTGCGCCAGCACGAACGGTATAGGTGCGATGATTTTGCCTCTGTACACCTCTAGCACCAGCTACAGAGCCATCTTCAGCTAATAACAGTTCTAAAGCGGGGCTTTGGTCGAGAATTTGCACGCCCACACGCAACAGGTGTTTGCGAAGTACCCGCATATATTCCGGGCCATAATAACTTTGGCGCACGGATTCCCCATTTTCTTTAGGGAAACGATAGCCCCAATCTTCCACTAGGGGCAAACTTAGCCAAGTTTTTTCAATGACACGTTCAATCCAACGTAAGTTAGCGAGGTTATTTCCGATGCGGTAACGTTCTGATACAACTTTGTCCCAATTTTCTGGAGAAGGGGCCATGATGCCATTTCCACTGGCTGCTGCTGCACCGCTTGTACCCAGAAAACCTTTATCTGCAATGATGACTTTCACACCTTGGGCGGCGGCGGCTGATGCGGCCCATGCTGCGGCGGGCCCGCCACCAATTACCAGCACATCGGCGGTTAGTTGAAGTTCTGTTTCGCTATCGACTGTGAGCAATTGTTTTTCCTCCTTGTTGGTAGTTGCACCCTGTTTGGGGAATTCAACGCCTCGACTTTGCTCGGCGTTGACCCTGAGCGTAAGTCGAAGGGTCAAAATTAATAACCCCGCAGATGAGTCTGGGGGGTCGAATTTATGTGGTCACTGAGTGTACCGAAGTGTTGTTTGGTTGCGTAAGTCGGCAAGCAAGTTCAAACAGTATTGATAAAGATAAGATTTCAGATAATATGATAGCCTAATTATTAGGTTTTCAAAATTAAATTTAATGGATAATAAAACGAATCGCGAAGGCGCGAAGTACGCTAAGGAAGAGAGGAAGGAGAGAAATCGTAAGTAAAGAGGCGATCGCAATATCTGACAATCGCCCCCTGAGGATTACAAAAGAGCCAAAACCTATTGCAGTTACTACCGATGATTAGTAATCGAAATCGCCACCTAAGCCACCGCCACCGGGTGCAGCAGGAGTAGCTTCTTTGGGTTCTGGCTTGTCAACTACAATGGCTTCGGTGGTTAATACCATACCTGCAATTGACGCAGCATTCTGCACGGCGGAGCGGGTAACCTTGGCGGGATCGACAATCCCAGCTGCAAACAAATCTACGAATTCGCCAGTGGTTGCGTCGTAACCAACGTTGAATTCTTTTTCTTTGACTCGTTCTGCAATTACTGCACCGTTTTGACCGGCGTTTTCAGCAATTCTCTTTAAAGGTGCAGACAGTGCGCGAGATACAATCAATGCGCCTGTTAATTCTTCATTCACTAGGTTAGACTTTGCCCATTCTTCCAAGCCAGGTGCTAGATGTGCCAGTGTTGTACCACCACCGGGAACGATACCCTCTTCCACAGCAGCTTTAGTGGCGTTGATAGCGTCTTCCAGACGTAGCTTGCGGTCTTTGAGTTCGGTTTCTGTAGCCGCACCCACTTTTACGACTGCAACCCCACCTGCGAGTTTTGCTAAACGTTCTTGCAGTTTCTCTTTATCGTAGGAAGATTCGGTTTCTTCGATTTGGCGGCGGATTTGCTCTACTCGTGCTTTTACAGCTTGCTCGTTACCTTCTGCAACGAGGGTGGTGCTATCTTTGGTGATGGTGACGCGGCGAGCTTTGCCGAGTTGATCGAGTTTAGTAGCATCTAGTCTCAAACCAGCGTCTTCGGTAATTAACTGTCCGCCAGTGAGGATGGCAATGTCTTCTAGGATAGCTTTGCGGCGATCGCCAAATCCAGGTGCTTTAACAGCTGCTACATTCAGCACACCACGCAAACGGTTAACTACTAGGGTTGCTAAAGCTTCTTTTTCAATATCTTCGGCAATAATTACCAAAGGACGACCAGCACGCGCTACTTGCTCAAGTACGGGTACGAGGTCTTGTACTAATGCGATTTTCTTGTCGGTTAATAGCAGGAAAGGCTCATCGAATACTGCTTCCAAGCGCTCGGCATCGGTGGCAAAATAGGGAGAGATATAACCCTTGTCGAAGTTCAAGCCTTCTGTAACTTCTAGTTCGGTGGTGACTGACTTACCTTCTTCTAGGGAAATAACGCCTTCACGACCAACTTTATCTAAGGCTTCAGCAATTAAAGCACCTACGACTTCATCGTTACCGGCAGAGATTGCGGCAACTTGCGCGATCGCTTTAGAATCTTCCACAGGACGCGCATGTTCTTTGATTTTCTCTACTAGAAAACCTGTGGCTTTGTCGATACCGCGTTTGAGTTCGATAGCATTCGCACCAGCAGCTACGTTCCGCAAACCTTCTTTGACAATCGCGTGAGCCAAAACAGTTGCAGTTGTAGTACCGTCTCCAGCAGCATCGTTAGTTTTAGAAGCAGCTTGACGAATTAGAGATACACCTGTGTTTTCAACGTGATCTTCCAATTCAATTTCTTTAGCGATGGTGACTCCATCATTAACAATTTGCGGCGCGCCAAATTTCTTTTCTAAAACAACGTTACGACCTTTAGGGCCGAGGGTAACTGCTACTGCTTCAGCGAGAATGTCAATTCCTTTTTCCAAGGCGCGACGAGCATTTTCGTTGTAAATGATGCGTTTAGCCATAGCGATCCCAGTTCTCTCTAAATATTGTGTAAGTGAATCAATTTTGTTGACTGTTGACTGTCAGCAGTCACCAAGAAAAATGTGCAAATGTTTAAATGTAGAGCAGGTTAACTAATGGCAATCAACTATGAAACAATTGCCAAGATGTCCTTTTCAGACAATAGAACATAATCTTCTGTACCTAACTTGATATCGGTACCTGAGTATTTGGAGAACAGAACTTTATTGCCAACAGCAACATCTATAGTTTGAATAGTGCCGTTATCGTTGCGTTTACCAGGGCCGACGGCAACTATTTCACCCACCTGTGGCTTTTCTTTAGCACTATCAGGCAGAAGAATACCTCCCGCTGTTTTCTCTTCAGACTCACTAATCTTGATGAAAATGCGATCGCCCAAAGGCTTAACAGTAGATACGCTTAATGCTATAGCTGCCATACAAAATTCTCCAAACTAACTTTTTGAAGGTCAACAAATAGTTGTAATTAAGTAATGAACTGATGGAAAGAATTTTTGCTCAATCGGACAAGTCTAATTGAGAGGACAATGCATCATGCCTATTGTTTCTCAAATCAAACAGTAGGCATGAATGGTTTTTTCATCAAACCAATCCAACGAATAGTGAGCAAAATCAGGAATTGCTAGTCGTGGAGCTAAAATACACTAACTTTATCGAGATAGTGTACTTTACTTATATTAAGTATCATGTCATAAGGTTTTAAAAAAAGCAAGCAGTCCACAGCCGCTGAATTGAGAGCCTGACAATCTCAGAATGCTTGCTATAGGGTACGAAGAGAACCGCAAGCTATATAAGATTGTGAAAATTTAAATTTTGATATTCACCCAAAAAATAGGAAAAACCCTGAAATAATACATAATTTCAAGGTTAAAGGGGTGGTATTTAAAACTTTTCGCGTTAATTTTGTAGCTATGTCCTTCTGCCTGATTATGCCATCTGCCTTCTTCAAATCTCAGTTAGGATGCGATCGCTTTCGCCAAGGTTGTATCAATCGCTTGATCCCAATTTGGCTGTTGTTTGATCAATCCCAGACGAGTAAGTAATTGAGACTGATTGCTCAGTTCTTGGCGATACTCATCATTTGGAACTTCAAATATAAGGTTTCGACGGCCTAAAGTTAAAGCCACCGCCTGTGGTGATAACTTATTTTCTTTAACCAAAATATCTACTGCTGCTTGACGGTTATCTTTTGCCCAAGATATTGCTTGTTTATAGGCTTGCAAAAACTTCTGTATAGTCTCTGGATTCTTTTCTAGATAATCTGTTCGCCCAAACAAAGCTACATAATTTAACTGATAACCTTCTCCATCAACTAAGGGTACTACTTCTTTCGCAACTTCAGCACTGGCATAAAAAGGGTCCCACGTTCCCCAAACATCAATTGCACCTGATAATAATGCGGATCTGCCTGCATCATTCTCAATTTGTACCCACTCTATATCAGTATCTTTAAGTCCTGCACGTTCTAATACTCTAATTGCAAAATAGTAGCTTTTACCCGATGGATTACCGAGTTTTTTCCCTTTTAAATCAGCAATTTTTTTGATTGGTGAATTAGGTAGAACTAACAAAGCATGGGTTTTGGGACTACGCTCAACTAAAGCAATTATCTTAATAGGTTGACCTGCTGCAATTGCGGCTACTGGTGTGCCACCCAAACCCAAATCTATAGCGCTAGCAGATAGTGCTTCTGTCACTGGTTTGAGTGATAACATCCGGCGAAACTCAACACTAGTTGATTTTTCTGCCAAAGCTTTCTCTAATAACTTTTGTTCTCTTAATGCATATACAGCAACGTATGGTGGTTGAAAGCCTAGACGCAGTTTGGCGGAACTCACATCAGTGTTAGCTGCTACAGGGGTAGCACTATTAGATGTGTTGGATGGAGAATTAGTTAATTTACTACAAGCAGCTAAAGATGCTGTTGATATACCCAAACCCAGTAAATCGCGGCGTTTTAGCCTCATATGATTACTCTCCTCACAGATTGAAAAGGGAATAGGGAACAGAAAAATAACCGAATTTTCATTAAACAAATTTAGACAAAATTTAAAAACCTACTAACTGTGTTCTAAATATTAAGCAAGTTATTTTATTTGGTAAAAATTACGGGATTCTCTAATTATGGATTCTGCCTACAAAGGTCATATTTGGCACAGGCTTCATCATCCATAAATTTATTGTGAACTGGAATTTCTTAAAATAAGATAGTAGTTAAATTATTATCCAATTTAACTACCATAGACGAGTAGATTTCATGGTATTAAAATTTTATGATTGCATAGCTATCAGTCAAAAGCAAGATATTTTTGTTAGTATTCTTGTTTAATAGCTATGAATAATAATTTTTTGTTGGCGATATTCCGTACCAAATGTACGTTCAGTATTACGACCCAACACATAACCAAAATCCGGTTCCTATTGTGCTTTTACATGGAGGCTTTCATACAGGTGCTTGCTTTGTCCAAACACCCGATCGCCGACCAGGTTGGGGAGTGTATCTAGCAGAACAAGGCTGGAAAACCTATATTGTTGACTTACCAGGTCATGGTCGGTCGGGTTTTGTACCAAACTTTTCCGTGATGCCATATCAGACGGTAATCAATGCTACCGTTGCACTCTTGGAAGAGATTGGCCCATCTGTGATTCTGACTCACAGTATGTCTGGTGTGATTGGTTGGCAGATAGGAAAAACTCATCCCCAACTTGTTAAAGCTATCATAGGCATTGCACCAGTACCACCAGCCGATTTATTACCCGCGATCGCCAAAGACTCTGACGAGGCTTGTCCTGAAGATTGTCCACGTATCCAGTCACGTGAAGATACTAAGAAGTACTTCACCAACTCAGATACTTTTCCCAAAGAAACATTTGAAGATTATTTTCGCAGTTTGGTCGCTGAGAGTGCGCGGATGAGTAACGAACGCAGAAATGTTGAAGGAAAAGGGCTTTATATTGGCGACCCGCAGATACTATTTAATATACCCATCTGTGTAATTACAGGCGACCAAGACACGCGCCATCCTTATAAAGTAGACGCAGAAACAGCAAAATACTTTCAGGGTGATTTTATTTGGCTTCCGGAAGTTGGATTTCCTGGTCATGGTCATTTACCCATGCTGGAACAGGGTAATTTAGCTATTGCTAACGTATTTATCCATTGGTTAAAGAGTAAGGGTCTATAAGTAAATTAGAGGGCACAGCATTGCTGTACCTCTACAATCTGTCGCATTATTTTTTGAAATTGGTATTAGTATCCTGCTTGTTTATTGACTACATTCCGTAAAGGTTGACCATTTCGGAAACGCTGTAAATTATCGAGAAATAAGGCAGCAATGCGCTCTTTTAATGCTGGAGAAATTGCGGAAGTATGCGGTGTAATTAAGAGATTGGGTAATGACCACAGAGGGCTTTCTTGTGGTAGGGGTTCAATAGAGACAGTGTCTAATGCTGCACCTCCAATCCAGCCTTCAGCGAGGGCTTTAGTTAATGCTGATTCATCCACAACTGCACCGCGACCAACATTAATTAAATAACCATGATTAGGGAGCGCTCGCAGTACTTCTTCATCAATTAAAGCTTTGGTTTCTGGTGTCAGAGGTGTTGCTACAACTAAATAGTCAACTTCTGGTAATAAGGCGTGCCATTCATTTTGACCGACAATTTTATCAAAATTTGGTAGCGCTTCTGGACGACGACGACCACCCCAAACTCGCGTTCCGAATGCTTTCAGACGAGATGCGATCGCTTGTCCTATATTTCCGGTACCGAGAATTAATACAGTGGAATTTGCTAACTCTGGCAGTACTAACCAGCTTCTGCGCCAATGCTGCCGATCGTGAGCTGCTTGCAATTCTCGTAACTGCTTGGCGTGATAAAGAATCAAACTCAAAACAAATTCCGAAATGGGAATTGCATGAACCCCTGCGCCATTAGTTAGGATAATATCGTGTTCCAGAAAAGTGGGCGTGAGAATATGATTTACACCCGCACTAGGAGTTTGTTGCCAACGTATTTTAGGCGCAGTTGTTAGCACTTTATGTAGAGTCGTGGGTTTTAATTTAAACCCATTCAGATAAACTTCCGCATCGCTGGGATCGCCATCAAAATTACCATCGCTATCTACCCGGACAAATTTTGTATCTGATGGTAGATTTGGCTCAATCTCAGTAGCAAGCTCTATAGGTAAAATTAGTTTTGTCATTGGTCATTTGTCATTTGTCATTTGCTGTCAGATCAACTAGGCTGCTGATATATTTCACAGCCTAGTTGAAAACTATATGGCTTATGAAAGCACGGGTTCTCGCTGTTCGGCTTTGTTTTTCAATACAGTTGGTAATTCGCTAGTTAAAGGCTCACCTTCTACTATTTGCGATCGGAAGCCATCGGGTCCGACGGGGATATCACCAGTAATGGTGGTGCGATAAAGTACGCGCTCAACTTCTATATGATCTAGATCCTGGGGTGCTAAATGTGCGGTGGCGCGGTTATCCCAGAAGGCAATGTCTCCATTGTTCCACCGGAAGCGGGTGGTATAAGCAGGTTTGGTAATTTGATTGAAGAACAACTCTAGTAGTAAATCGCTTTCTTGTGGCGATACGTCTAGAATGTGGGAGGTAAAACCAGGATTCACAAATAATGCACGTTCGCCTGTCTCTGGATGCACCCGCACGACTGGGTGAATGGAAACTTGGGGATTGGCGGCGATACGTTGTGCAATTTTGCTATTGCTGGGTAAACGCAAGCGTGCATTGAAGTGATGTTGTGCTTTTAATGTGTCTGCTAGCGCTTTTACGGGTGCTGATAGTCCCTCGTAAGCAGCAACTAAATTAGTCCACTGTGTGTCACCACCAAAGCTAGGGACGTTAACTGCGCGCAAAATAGAACCTGCTGGTGGGTTAACAACTGCTGTGACATCAGTGTGCCACCGGTTTTCATAACTGGCACGACGCAGACCATTTTTCCGTTCGTAGCGGCTGCGGTCGATTGGCAGGATTTCAGCAAAACCTTCGATTGGTTCATCCTCGTGGGGATGTGCATAAGTCACTTCGCCAAAACGAGATGTAAAAGCAATTTGTGCTGCATGGTCAATGTTCTGATTGCGAAAGAATATGACTTTCCACTTCAACAGTGCTTGGCGAATTTCGGCTACTGCTTCATCTGAAAGAGGGCGGGAAAGGTCTACACCACCGATTTCTGCACCAATGTGACCAGCTACTGGTTTGACTTCAATATGCTTGTTGCTCATATAAATTCTCCGCGTTTTACCTGGGCGGTGTTCGCACTTGTTTACCTATTTGGTGTTGCTATCAAGTGCAAGCGATCGCGTTTCTAATATCATACACTAACTTGATAGATTTACCGTATTATTGATTTAACTAAACTTATTGGTTTCTCTGCCGCAGTCCTGCATGACTTAAGCTAGCTGATGATTCGCGTCTAAAAGAATGAATAGAAAGCTGACATTATCAACTTTGGGAATTTTACTATGTAAAGTTTTGTACGGGGATGGGCAAACGCTTCTCTTTTTTCCCCTTCTTAATCTAGCTATGTTTAATCGCTGGGTGACTTACTTGTTTTTTTTTCTCAGCTGTGAGATATTTTTTTTATTAAACTACGGTTAATTGGTCAATTTACAGTATTAAAATTTAATAGTCTACTAGACTACAACTTTTGAAGCTCCTATCTTCAAAGGAAATCTTTTAGCGATCGCCTAGCATCAATAATAATTTCCATTTTCCATAAATTCATTATTAGTATTATTGATGCTCTCATGTTGGTTGCAAAGTTCTTAAGTAGTGCGTTGCAATTAAACATAACTATCTATTACACCAAAGCGGAAATCAACATACCATTCAAAATGACACAAAATGTCATTGGTAAGAGTTTCAAGCCTATTTATATTTTGTAATTATAACGACTTACTTTAGTTGGAAATAAGTGAACTAATAATCTAAAATTTATTGTAGTGTAAAGTTTTTGCATAGTGGTAATCAATAATATATTTAACTAGATATAAAACAAAAACTATCTATAAAAATATTTTATACTGTTAATTTTATTAGAAAAAATTAAATATTGATTTCTCGTTAATTTTTTATAAAACATCTATTCTTTAGATGATATTCAGTAAACAAATTTTACTTCTTTACTTCACTTCTACCTATGTCAAATTACAGCGAAACTGCAAAAACGGCAATTACTGAATTATGGTACACTCGCTGTCCAGTTCCTACTGTATCTGGGTTGGCTTTGGATTTGGGATGGTTAAATCAGACTTTTGCTAAAGATGGTATTGCTTTCAAATCCTTACGGGCTTCTGAAGAACGTTCTGTTCGTGAATCCCATTATGACCACACACTGAAGGGATTATTTCGTGAGGGTGGTAATATTCCAGCAATTTGGGCAAAGTCTACTGGTAAAGATACCCGCGTAATTGGTTTGACATGGGTAGATGAGTACCAAGCAATATTGACTCTACCAAATTCAGAAATTAACCAACCCGCAGATTTAGCAGGGCGAAAATTGGGACTACCAAGGCGGATTGAAAGTCAAATTGACTTCTCTAGAGCAATGGCGTTACGTGGTTTCTTGAGTACTTTGTCGCTAGCAGATCTAAATGAAACTGATGTCAATTTTGTAGATATTAACGCCCAGCAAACAGACTTACGCGAAATTGCAGGTACGACTGTACGCCGGAGTAATTTCTATTATGCAGAAGTAGCAGCCTTACTGCGAGGTGAGGTTGATGCCATCTATGTTAAAGGTGCCCCTGGTGTAGACTTGACTGTAGAACATGGTTTTAAAGTAGTCTTCGATTTAGGCGCGCATCCCGATCCCCTGGTGCGGGTGAATAATGGTACTCCGAGAACAATCACCGTTAATGCAGATCTTGTAGAACAGCATCCCGATTTAGTAGTGCAATACTTAGCTTGTCTTTTCCAAACTTCAAAATGGGCAGAAACCCACGCCGAAGAGGTAGTGAGAATTGTTTCTCAGGAAACTGGAGGTGGTGAAGCAGCAGTTCGCAAAGCTTATGGTTCAAAGCTACATCAGCGCTTACAACCAGCTTTATCCGAAGAGTGGATCGCCGGACTGAAATTGCATAAAGACTTTCTATTGAAGTGGGGATTTATCCCAACAGATTTTGATATTGATGCTTGGATTGTGCGAGAACCCTTAGCAATAGCTCAAAAACTAGCTTTTAATCTTCAAGAACCCGCTTTTGCTCAACTATAAACTTGCAGCTTCTGTTCAGGACTAAATTCCTGACGACATCGGGAGGTAAAAATTATGGAAGTTCTCTGGTATTTGACTGCGCCAGATGGCCCCTATCCTTGGACTAAAAAGGGTGCAAGGAAAATTGATTATGCATATATGCAACAGCTAGCGCGGGGGATCGATCACCTGGGATATTCTGGCGCACTCTTGGCTACAGGGGTGCATGATACCTGGGTATTAGGTTCATCGCTAATTCCGTTTACAGAACGGATGCGCTTTTTGATTGCTGTACATCCGGGTTTGTTATCGCCCACATTGTTTGCAAAGATGGCGGCGACTTTTGACCAATTTTCTAAGGGTCGGTTGTTGATCAATATCATCAACGGCACATCCAACACAATGGCCGCTAATGGTTTGCACCTTTCCCACGATGAACGCTATGCCCACTGTGATGAATATCTCACAGTTTGGCGGAAACTCATGGCTGGGGAAACAGTTGACTTTGAAGGCGAATATGTCAATGTCAAAAAAGCTAAGGTAGGATTACCTGCGGTACAGTCACCCTATCCGCCTTTGTGGTTTGGTGGTTCTTCTGAAGCAGCTTTGGAAGTCGCAGCTAAACATATAGATACTTACTTAACTTGGGGAGAAACACCACCACAGATTGCAGAAAGAGTAGCCACAATGCGATCGCTTGCTGCTAAATATGGTCGTACTCTCAGATTTGGTATTCGCCTCTATGTGATTGTTCGTGAAACTGAAGAGGAAGCCTGGAAAGCCGCCGAATGGTTACTTCAGCGCATGGATGAAGAATCAGTAGCAAATATTCAAAAAATGCTCAATAGTGGCGATTCTGTAGGTCAGCAACGAATGCTGAAGTTTCATGGCGGTCAAATTCCTAAAAATGTGCGAGATTTGGAAATTTATCCGAATCTTTGGGCGGGTTTAGGTTTAGTGCGTCCCGGCCCCGGTACAGCGGTGGTAGGCGATCCTCAAACTGTTGCGGCGCGTCTTCAGGAATATGCTGATATTGGCATTGAGACTTTCATTATTTCTGGTATTCCGCTGATTGAAGAAGCTTATCGAGTTGCTGATTTATTGTTGCCACTACTACCAATTTCTCGTCCAGGCAGTAATAATCAGGTGACTACGAGTATTAATGTTCCCACTTGGAGCAGTATTAGGGAAACTGTAGGGGCTATTCCTTCTAGTAAAGAAATTGCTGAACCTGCTAAAGAATTGGGGTGAAGTTTTGAACCGCAGAGAACGCAGAGTAAAGAGATTACATTACTTGGGTTTTTGTAGTTAGCAGATGAAAATATTTAGGAATTTTGTGTTTAATTTAACAGAGAAATGAAAGATAAAGATATCTTTGAAACTGGGTTATTCAACTACCGCATTAAACGTCGTAGTTTACCTACAGCATTATTTTTCCTGACATCTGCTATTACGGTTGCTTGTAATAGTGGTTCTACTAAAACTAGCAATTCTGCTTCTCAGTCTCCTGAAGCTAATAGTTCTACACCGGCAAATGTGGCAGATACTACCGCCCAAGGTACAAAAGCAAGAATAGCGATTATTAGAGGCCCTGGGCCTTACTATCTAGCTAAGGTCAAAGGCTCATTAGAGAAATACTTAGAACCGAAAAAATATGGCGTACAGTGGTTAGGCCCTTTTCCTGCTTTTGCACCCGCCGTTGAAGGTTTGAATGCAGGTAGTATTGATTTTACAGGCGGTAGTACTACGGCTGCTATATCCGCAATGGCTGGTGGTTCACCATTCAAGATTTTTGGTTATCAAGTTAGCGGTAAAGATGGATCGGGGATTTTAGTTCAGAAAAACTCTTCGATTAAAACTGTAAAAGATTTGGTTGGCAAAAAGGTGATTGTCAATCGAGGCGGTACTGGCGAATACCTGCTAGCAAAAGGCTTAGAAAAAGCAGGAGTATCTTTAGACCAGGTTCAACGAGTCTATCTTGGCCCTGCGGATGCTGCACCAGTTTTTGCTTCAGGAAAAGCAGATGCTTGGGCTGTATGGGGTACTTTTTTTGCTAATGCAGCTGTAAAAGATGGGGCAAGAATTCTGGCTACTGCCGGAGAAATTGAATCAGAAAACGATGGGATTTATATCGTTCACAATGCATTTTTAGAGAAGCATCCGGATGTTGTAAAAGCTGTTTACGATGTTCTGGTACAAGAAAGCCAATGGGTATTATCAAATGCACCCCAAGCAATGCAAGTTTACGGTAAAGAATTTAAGCTTTCTGAAGGTGTACAGAAGTTTATGAGTGAACGAGTAGAAGGAACACCCATACCAGTCGGCGCAGCAGAAATTGAAAAGATGAATCGCGTTAGTGACTGGTTTTTTAAACTGGGCATTATTCCCAAAAAACCTAATATAGAAAACTTTGTGGTTGATGTCACAAAGTTATAGAAAGGGTAAACAATTCAAAATTGGGAAGAGGTGAATAAATACAACAATGCCCCATGCCCCATGCCCAATAATATCATGTCCGTTCAAATGCCCGTCATTGCGAACGAAGTGAAGCAATCGCAGAGTGTTTGTGATTGCTTCGCTCCACTTTGTTCCGCTCGCAATGACATATTGAGGGTAATTTGCCGGACATCACATAACAATAAAAGAAGGAGAAAAATTATGACTAATTCAATTCGTATTGGTGTTCATGTTAATAATTTGTCGGTATTTACATTGAGTAAAAAACCTGAATTATTAACAGATTTACTCCAACCAACGGGAGTATCAGCAGAGTGGATCTCGGAAACGGGTGGTAAGCAGACGGTTAAGCTATTGAAGACAGCAGAAATTGATATTGGCGCGACAGGTACAACTCCGCCCATTTTGGCACAGGCGAAGGGCGTGCCAGTGGTATATTTAGCTACGTCTCAACCTCGTCCAGTCCAAGGTGCAATTGTGGTCTTGGAAAATTCGCCGATTCAGAGTGTGAGCGATTTGAAAGGCAAAAATGTGAGCTTGAGTGAAGGGTCTTACCAACAACATTTTCTCGCGATCGCTCTTGACAAAGTCGGGCTTACTTATCAAGATGTGAAAACTATTCCTAACTCAGCAGATTCGCTCAAAGCTTTCCTCAATGGCGAAATAGATGCTTGGATCACATCAGACTTACATTTAGCAGAGGTTCAGAAAAATCACAAAGTTAGGGTACTTCTTTATAGTTCCGAGTTATTTAGCAATCGCTCTCTTTACTTTACTCATCGCAGTTTTGCCGAGCAACATCCAGATGCTTTATCAGCCTTTATTAAGGCGCTTGAAAGGGTGGATCGCTGGATTGCTACCCATTTCAGCGAAGCGGCTGAACTATTATCCAAAGAAATTAATAATGGGATTGATGCTAAAGGTTGGGAGCAATCTCTGAGAAATAGACCTTGGGGTCTTGTTCCACCTTCTGAAGAGTTTATTGCTGAACAACAATACGCGGCTGATGTATTCTATCGTTTTGGTTTGTTGCCCAATAGTATTAATGTTTCTGAAGCGCTATTAGCTGATCCTTTGAGTGTATTTGAAGCTAACCTCGCACTAGCTGGTAAATAATTGATTCGATAATGCGATCGCCTTGCTTAAATGCTGTTTGGCGACATCCCCGCATTCTCTGTTGAATTTGGAGTTCACCATGTCAAAACCACGTTATGGTATTTGGGCACCTGTTGGTGGTAACTTTGGTCCCCTAGATACTCAAGAAGAACCCATCGATGCGAGTTATGAGCGATCGCGATCGCTAATTTTAGAAGCTGAACGCTTGGGATACGCTACAACTTTGGTGGCACAGCACATCGCCAACCCACGCAGTTTAGAGTTAGAGCAGCTAGAAACTTGGACAGCTTCTGCGGCTTTAGCTGAGGCGACAGAAAAAATTGAAATTATCGCCGCCATTAAGCCTTTACTATTCCATCCGGCTGTACTGGCAAAGATGGCGTTAGGGATTGATACAATTAGTCGCGGACGTTTTGCCATCAACTTGATCAGCGCTTGGTTTCGTCCAGAAATGGAACGCACAAATATTCCCTTTCCTTCCCATGATGAACGCTACCGCTATTCTGGTGAATGGTTACGGGTGGTGAGAGCTTTGTGGAGTGGAGAGAGGGTTAACTTTGAGGGAGAATATTTCAAAATCACAGATTTAAGCTTACGTCCTACTTCCATTGCTAAACCTTATCCCCCAATTTACTTGGGAGGTGCATCCGATCCCGCCCAGATTTTAGCGGCGGAACAAGCAGATATTTACTTTATCAACGGTCAGCCAATCGAAGATGTGCGTCAGGTAATTAAGCAAGTTTTGAGCAGACCGCGATCGCTACCTCAACCAGTGCGTTTTGGTTTATCAGCCTTCGTCATTGCTCGACCTACCGATGCAGAAGCGCAAGAGGAACTCCAGCGACTTACAGAACTTCAAAAAAAGGAAGAACACTTGAAATTAAGCGTTGCGAAAGGTGTCGATCCAGATGCAGTTATGTTCCGACTCTTCGCTAAAAATCCCGCCGTTGGTGGTAATGGTGGTACAGCCGCAGGCTTAGTTGGCAGCTACGACACAGTTGCCAGCAGGGTCGCAGCCTTTGTTGATGCAGGTATCGATACATTTATGCTGCAATTCAATCCCTTTGCACGGGAAATGACTCGCTTTGCCGAAGAAATTATGCCACGTGTGAGGCATTTACAGCCTGTATAGGAAAATGAGTAATTGGTAATTAGTTATTTCTCCCTCATCTCCACTTATCCCCCAACCATCTACATAAGGAGACTAAATATTGTCCCAACTGCCAATACAATCTCTGACTTTATCAACCTCTCAAAAATCTTGGGTTTTGTTAGGTGTCGGATTAGGTGTATTCATGTCTACCTTAGATGTGGGGATCATCAATGTGGCATTACCCACCTTGGTGCAAAGCTTTCACACTAGTTTTCCTATGGCTCAGTGGGCTGTATTGAGTTATCAGTTAGTCAGTTCTGGTTTAGTTTTAGGCGCAACTCGTCTTGGGGATATGTGGGGCAAAAAACCTCTATATCAGGCTGGACTAATTGTATTCACAGTGAGTTCACTGTTATGTAGTTTTGCACCTAGCATTGAGTGGTTGATTGGCTTTCGGGCACTTCAGGGACTGGGTGCAGTATTCATTTCTGGTCTTGGTTTGGCAATTATCACAGAAGTCTTCCCTGCTTCCGAACGAGGTCGGGCGGTTGGCATTATTGGAAGTGTCGTGTCACTGGGAATTGCTTTTGGGCCTTCTGCTGGTGGGTTATTGTTGAACTTATCAGGTTGGCATAGTATATTCCTGATCAATGTCCCTCTGGGGATTATAGCCAGCTTTGTTGTTGCGCGGTTAGTACCACCATCTACCTCTAGTGAAAGTAAACAAATATTTGACCCGTTAGGAGCTTTGTTAGCTTTATGGACTTTGGGTAGTTTTGGGTTAGGTATGACCCTAGGGCAAAGCGAAGGCTTTAGCAGTATCAACACTTTAGTATTACTTGCGATCGCAGCCCTCAGCTTTTTAACTTTTCTGGTGGTAGAAGCTATCCTTGAGCAGCCATTATTAGAATTGCACCTATTCCGCAATCTTCAGTTAAGTATGAGTTTGCTCAGTGGCTGGCTGACTTTCACTGTGATTGGTGGTTCTCTACTCATTACACCTTTCTTTTTAGAGCGAGTGAAGAACTATCCCACAGCCAAAGTTGGGTTACTATTAGCTTTTTCGCCAATACTTAGCGGATTAGTTGCTCCCATAGCAGGTATACTTGCAGACCGCTTTGGCGCTCGATTGATTAGTTCAATTGGTCTGGGTTTGATGATTGGCGGTTGTTTGGGTATCAGTACCTTTGATGCTCAAATTACTGAGTTAGGTTATATATCGCGTTATTTTATTTACGGTATTGGGCTAGGTTTATTTCAATCGCCTAATAATACTACTGTAATGGGATCGGTATCACGCGATCGCCTGGGAATTGCTTCGGGATTACTCTCTTTATCACGCACATCCGGTAATACTGTAGGCGTTTCTCTGATAGGTGCAGTGTTTGGTGGTTTAATCGCCAGTGTAGCCGCAGGTGCAGATGTATCTATCGCTCCTCCGGAGGCGATCGTTACAGGCTTCCAAGGTACCTTTCGGTTTGCAGCACTAATTTTGTGTGTGTCGGTTGCTGTTTCTGTGTTGAGATTACGCAGTCAAAGTCAGTGAAATACCCCAGTGCAAAGACAGATGAAGCTTCTAAATGGCTGCTCTAAAATTTTAAATCAATATTTTTTTTAATTTCTGCTCATCGCCAATTTTTACTCTGAATAAACTATGGGAACTTCAGCATTCAACCATGCTAAAAATTTGTCATTAATATTAGTGGGTGATATCTCAGCAATAAAGTTAGTGTAACTAATGTGCTGGCTAATTAATTTTTCAATTTCATGGCGATAACCTGCTTGAGTTTTGACAATTAGCACTACTTCTGGTTCTTCTGTAATTTCTTCTTGCCATATATAAGCACAGGTAATCGGGAACCAATTTACGCAAACAGCTAGTTTTTGCTCTAACAAAGAACGACTAATCTGGCGAGCTTCATCTGTATTATTTAAGGTGATGTAATATAGTTTCATAGAAAAATATTGTACTATAAAATGCAAAACATAAATTTATTGCTGCGACCCTATCAAGAGCAAGATGAAGCACAAGTAATTAATTTATGGTATCAATGTAATTTAGTAGTACCTTGGAACGATCCTAAACAAGATATTGAATTTAAATTGCAAGTCCAACCAGAATTATTTCTTGTTGGTTTGATGGAAACAAAAGTTGTTGCTACTATAATGGCAGGGTATGAAGTCCATCGGGGTTGGCTCAACTATTTAGCCGTAGCACCAGAGTATCAACGACAAGGTATTGGTAAGTATATGGTTGCACAAGCAACTATTAAACTGAAGTCAATGAACTGCCCAAAAATTAACATCCAGATACGTAATTCAAATACAGATGTTATTGAGTTTTACGAAAATTTAGGATTCAAAATAGATGATGTTATTAGTATGGGTAAACATCTGTAAAAAACAACAATTTTTTGTTTATTAGAGTGACAATATATTATCAGCTAGCTAATGTTTCCAAATAGCATCTTTGACTTGAAAAGTTTTAGGAATCAGCTTTTGGCTGTAGAACAAATCAACTACTTGCTGTTGTTCAGCAATATATTCATCCTTCATCTCGAAAACACCAAAATAGGGGCGGTTTTTTAAAGAATATTCTAAAACCTCTGGCTTGTATTTAGTTTCTGCTGCTAGCAGTTTGGCAACTTCATTAGGATTAGCTTTGGCCCAGTCTTCTACTTTGGTTTGTTCTTCTAAAACAATTTTGACTAAATCAGGGTGATTTTTGGCAAAATTTTCTGTAGCGATGTAAAAAGCGCGTTGAGGTGCAACATCGGAACCTCTAACTAATACACGCACGCTACCATTTAATTCTTTAGAAGCCAGATAAGGATCGCCAATAGGTAAAGCATCGACATTACCACCTTCAAACGCAGTGGTACTATCGGGAATTTTTAAGTAAACAGGTTGAATATCATTTAGCGTCAGTTTTGCACTCTCTAAGGCTTTGAGGACAAAGTATTGTAGTGCTGTTCCCTTCTGAATCGCTAATTTTTTCCCCTTTAAATCGGCAAGGGTTTTAATAGGAGAATCTTTAGGGACAATAATAGCCTGAGCGCCTGCATTTGAACCCGTCGCCGCCACATAGAGGATGGGATTATCGCCAGCTTGAGCAAATACAGGTGGTAAATTTCCTACGTTGCCGATATCAACACTACCAGCTGCCATTGCTTCCATCATCGGAGGGCCACCTTGGAAGGATATCCATTTAACTTGAATACCTTCTGGTGCTAGGCGTTTTTCCAACAACCCCTGCGCCTTCAGCAAATTCAGCCCAGGTGTACCGCTTTGATGACCGATATTAATCACCTTTAGCTGTGAAGCACCAGAGGTTTGTGCAACTGGAGAAACGTTGCTTTGTGAAGTATTTTGGGAATTACAACCAGCTAGGGCTAAAAGCCAGGTTAACAAACAAGTGGCGATCGCCACTAAAATATAGCGACGGGTTTTCATATTTGCATTTATGTAGGTGGCTTAGTATCAACCAGCCACCCATAAAAATTAATAAAGAGATGCCAAAACCTTATCAGCAGCAGTGCGGAATGCAGTTGCAGCACCAGCACTCATATCTCTTGGCGCACAGATGCGATTTCTCAAATAGGCGAGGGTAATTGCGCCAATTGCCGCTATCTTGGGATCGATGGTATTACCATCTTTACCACCTGTGCGTCCACCAGGTAGGGGTGCGCCGTTACCATTGATGAGGTAATCAGCTAGTAATCTCAGGTGAAAATCAACTACTTCTTGAACTGCGGAAACATCGCCATCTACAGCTAAGGCTTGTACGCCTGAGTTTTTCAAAATATCACCAATAGCTGCTTCTCGATTATCGCTCAATCTTTCCGCCGCTTCTGCGCGAAATTGGATGGCTTCGCTTTCAGCAGGATCTAAGGGTAAAGGATTGCCAATTGGTTCTACACCCCATCTGCGAC
Organism: Calothrix sp. NIES-2098; assembly: GCF_963875125.1. Classification (NCBI taxonomy): domain Bacteria; kingdom Bacillati; phylum Cyanobacteriota; class Cyanophyceae; order Nostocales; family Calotrichaceae; genus Calothrix; species Calothrix sp. NIES-2098. The sequence continues at coordinate 2,537,105 of NZ_CAWNKJ010000001.1, read as the reverse complement.
GGAGAAGTAAATTGTTGGTGATATTATCCGATTTTACCCGATGATAAGCTGGGCGTTGATTGAGTGCGTCAAACCAAGCATTGATTCGGGGGTAACGGGGATTACGTTTGATGTGATACTGTCGATACACTGGTAAATTAGCCGCCAAGCGATCGAGATGGGGACTGTAGAGGATATCTACCAAGCTAAAACTGCGAAGAAAATAGGGGCCGGGATATTTAGCTAAGGATTGTTCAAGTTCATCTAATTTAGCTTCAAACTCTGCTTTTAACTTAGCTAACTCCTGAGCATCTGTTACTTTTTCTCTGAGGAATTTGTAAGCAATATCTCTAAAACCGTTCGTTTCTGATTCTTCTACCCATTGTCTAGCAACAGCATTTTCTTCTGGGTCTTCTGGAAGTAAGGCTGGCGTAGGAAATCGTTCTTCTAAAGCTAAGAGAATATCTTTAGATTCATACACCAACTTGCCTTCAATTTTTGCACCAGGGACAAGAGTTGTTGGTACTAAATCCGTGTACCATTTTGGTTTATTGCTTAAATCAATAAACTCAGTTTCAAAAGGAATTTCCTTTTCTTCTAAAGCAAACCACACTCTCTCACAAAAAGGACACCAAGAATTAGTATCTCGATATAACAAAACTGGTGGTTGAGTATCTGGGGGAAGTTTATGTAAACTGCTGGGAATAGGTGCAGTAGATGGAGACTGTCCTGGTCTTTTTACCCGTCGCGCTGGGGTATTTTTTCGAGCAGTTTCTAACAGTTGCTCCCAATTAGATACAGCGTCTTGAATAGCCATTATTTGACACCTATTTAAAAAAATTAGGATGAGCCTCAAAAATTAGAGCAATCCTATTGGATTGGAAGGGAAAAGAAATTAATAATTCGTAATTTCGTTATGAATGGGGATTTAAACTGAGGACTCTAACCCTCAATTTAATTACGAATTACGAATTAGTAATTATGTTGAATTACCTGGCTTTATGGGGAACGCCAGAAAATACGAATAATTGTTGCTCTTTCGGTGCAGGTAAATTTTCACCAATATAACGATTAAGACCTACACCCATGTCTCCAGTGGCGGTGAGTTTAAACTTCACTTCCTCAAATTGAGATGCTTGTAAAACTTTCCGCACAGTGTCAGAGTAAGCAGTACCCTTAGAGTGTCCGCGAGTCCAGATAACAAAAGCACCTTGTTTACTCAGAAAACTCAAGTTATCTAGCAAGCGTTTGAGTTCAGCCTCATCAGCTAAATTACCAAACACACCACACACAATTACAATATCTGCGGGTACTGCTCCTACATAATTAGCAGAGATAGTTGCATCACCATTAATAAATTCTATTTGCTTGGCTAAACCCAATGATTCTATAGTTGCTTTTCCACGTTCAACTAAGTTGGGGTTTAACTCAACGAGTCTTGCATATACATCTTGAGCGCGGGGGTGATTTGCTAAGGTTCCGAGTAAATCTCTACCATCACCAGCGCAAACACTAACTACACGGATTCTTCCTGCTGGAGATGCATCCAAGCTGTAAGTGATGTATTCCCGCACGATTTCTAGGCGCTGTTGTAATTTCGGTTCCGTATTATAGAGATCGTGCCATTCAAACCAATCTTTTGGCATAAGGGGTGATTCCCATTCGTTGCAAACTGTGACTTTGCAGTGTGACGAGCACGCTGTACAATAATTAACTACAGTAAATCTATCGATTAATAGTATTTTGCAATGAACGCACAGTATCATAGAAGTAGATGCAAAATCAAGTCTGCTGATAATACTGTTTCGTGAGCGTATTTATCTTAGTCAGGAGGCTTAGTAAGAAAATCCGGTAAGAAATGGCTTTTCAATCAAAGCTATAAATCACTTTTAGTCAAGCATTAAGTTAGTCAATGCAGCGAAACTTCCTTGCTTGAAATTGATTTTTTCTCCTAAACAGGTGTAAGTATCAGGAAGATTATTTGGAACCCAATTTACAATAATCAAAAACCTGATATTTTTGGCTAATACCCCCACTACCCCGTCCGTTGTCTAAAAATTCTTGAACTTGTGTACGGTAAACGGGAGTACCACCTTGTTCTTGACAAGCTGTGATGAGAGCGTTCTTTCGGTAACTACCATACACAAATAAAACGATGATAAAAGCAAAAATAAGTAGGAGCGTCAGGATCGTTCTATTTGCTGATGATTGCAACAGACTATGCTTCATTATCTTTCTCAACAATGAAGAAAGAGGATTTGCCATATTACCTTCCGTTTATGTATGCGAATCATAGCTAAACATACTGGTTGATACAGGTTTTGATGTGTTAGTTCCAGAACAAACACCAGTACCATTAGCGCGATCGCATAATAGAGATGCGAGAGAATAGTTCCCTAAAGCATTGAGCTACTTTGATTTTTACACCTGTTTCTAAGAGCATTTTGATAATCTCCTGCAAAAAAGCGATCGCCCCAAATCAAAATTCTTGAATAAAGATTTCATAGTTGCAATTTATTTTAATATTCTGTAGTTTTCTCTGTTTTGATTGGCTGATACTTGATTAACTTCTGATCGATGCAGTACGATAAATAACAACGATTACTACAAGCATTTACTGTAGTATTTAGAATTTATTCTTCAAACAAGGTTTTCTTAGCTGCTACAAGCGTTTAGCAGGCTGCAATCAAATATTAATCAGTGATGTAGGTCTAGTCAGTTCTTACCCAAGGAAATTCATTCACATGACGCAGAAACTTGCCGAAACGCAATACCCTGTTCATGACTTCATTCGGAGTCGTTGGAGTCCTAGAGCTTTTAGCGATCGCTTAGTTGAGCAAGATAAACTACTCTCATTGCTAGAAGCAGCTCGTTGGGCACCTTCTTCCTACAATCATCAGCCTTGGAGCTTTATTGTTGCAACTAAAGAGGATGCAACAGAATACAATCGTCTACTTAGTACCTTGGTTGAGTTTAATCAAGGATGGGCGAAAAATGCTCCGGTACTGATACTTGCAGTGGCAAAAATTCGTACTGACGATGGGAAGACAAACAGACACGCATTTCATGATGTCGGACTAGCGTTAGAAAACCTAATTCTTCAGGCGACTTCTCTGGGTTTATTTGCTCATCAAATCGGCGGATTTAATCCAGAAAAGGCTAGGGAAGTATACCAGATTCCAGAAGATTATGAGCCTGCAACTGTGTTGACAATTGGCTATCCTGGCGATCCGCAAAACCTTCCCGATGGATTACGCGATCGCGAACTAGCACCCCGTGTCCGCAAGCCGTTGAAAGAATTTGTCTTTACTGGACAGTGGGGGCAGACCTTACCGTTGTTGAAAGACTAAAGATGAAGGCTGAAGTATGTAGATATGTACGTACTCTAAACACGAATGATTTAGGATTGCTATATGACCCAAGAACATTGGGCTGCGGTCGATCGCTATATCACCGACTTGTTTGTCCAGCCTGACCTCGCCCTAGAGACAGCACTGCAAACTGCGGCTGATGCAGGGCTACCACCGCACAATGTGTCACCAAATCAGGGCAAATTGCTGTTACTGTTAGCGCAGATCCAAAAAGCGCGCACCATCTTAGAGATTGGGACGCTAGGCGGTTACAGCACGATTTGGCCAGCGCGATCGCTACCTGCTGACGGTCGCTTGATCTCGCTGGAGGCTAACCCCAAGCACGCCGAAATTGCCCGTAGTAACATCGCACGCGCTGGACTTTCTCACCTCGTAGATATCCGTGTTGGACGGGCGCTGGATACATTACCACAGATCGCCACTGAAGGACACGCTCCATTTGACCTCATCTTTATTGATGCTGACAAGCCAAGCAATCCCGATTACTTAGCTTGGGCGCTGAAGCTTTCTCGTCGTGGTAGCTTGATTATTGCCGATAATGTTGTGCGTAATGGGGCGGTGGTCGATGCTGCTAGTAGCGATCGTAGCGTGCAGGGGATACGCCGTTTTAACGAATTACTGGCAGCAGAACCGCGTGTGAGCGCTACAGAGATTCAAACCGTAGGTAGCAAAGGTTACGATGGCTTTGCGATCGCGCTTGTGACTAGGGACTCTTGAGTTGCAAAAGCGATCGCCTGTGACATCGACTGTCTTTACCATAATTAAAGACTTGTATTCACTAATAACCCATTTAAGATGAGCAGATCGAAGCAATTAAAACTGGGTGCATTCATGCGTCCGGTAAGCATACATACTGGCGCTTGGCGCTATCCTGGGGCTTTGCCTGATGCCAATTTCAACTTCTCGGCACTGAAACAATTTATTCAAAAACTTGAGCAGGGCAAGTTTGATGCCTTCTTCATGGCCGATCACTTAGCGGTGTTGAATATGCCAATAAATGCTCTCAAGCGCAGCCACACCGTTACCTCTTTTGAGCCTCTCACTTTGCTTTCTGCCCTTGCCAGCATTACCGAATGCATCGGGTTGGTAGCTACTGCTTCCACAACCTATGACCAGCCTTACCACATCGCTCGCCGCTTCGCGTCTCTCGACCACATCAGTGGTGGTCGCGCAGGCTGGAACATCGTTACCACATCAAATCCCGATGCAGCGCTCAACTTCGGTTTGGAAGAAGAGGTAAAACATGACGAACGCTATGTACGAGCTAGGGAATTTTATGATGTTGTCACGGGTCTTTGGGATTCCTTTGCTGACGATGCGTTTGTTCGAGATGTGGAATCAGGAATTTATTTCGATCCTGCAAAAATACACGTTCTCAATCATCAGGGAAAACATCTCTCGGTACGAGGGCCATTAAATATTGCCAGACCTGTTCAGGGTTGGCCTGTGATTGTTCAGGCAGGTGCCTCCGAAGCAGGTCGGCAATTAGCGGCGGAAACTGCCGAGGTCGTGTTTGCATCAGCCAGTAGTCTGGAGGTAGGTAAAGCCTTCTTTGCTGATATTAAAGGGCGGGTGCGGGCGATCGGACGCGATCCAGAAAGTATCAAAATTCTTCCAGGTGCTTTGGTAATTGTTGGGGAAACAGTTGCTGAAGCCCGCGCCAAGCGTGTCCATTTAGATAGCTTAGTACACTATGACAGCGGCATCGCTAGCTTGAATAGCGCCCTTGGCTACGACGTTTCCGGCTTCGATCCAGACGGCCCCTTGCCAGAAATTCCCCAAACTAACGCCGGTCAGACATCCCGCGAACGAGTCATAGCGCTGGCACAACGGGAGAATCTAACGATTCGACAACTGGCGCAACGTATTGGTAGTTACGGTGGGTTGGCTTTCGTTGGTACACCGCAAACGATCGCCGATGAAATGGAGCAATGGCTGACCGAGGAAGGGTCTGACGGCTTCAATGTTATGTTCCCCTATCTGCCAGAGGGGTTGAACGATTTTGTAGATAAGGTTGTGCCAGAACTCCAACGGCGTGGGATTTTCCGCCAAGAGTACGAAGGCAAGACGCTACGGGAAAATTTAGGACTTGCTCGCCCCGCTAATCGCTTCTTTCAAACCACAACCGTATCTGTCAGTTAGATGCGGCCATTTCCCTACTGACAAGAGGATTCTTCTAAGGTTTTGTATAGGGCATAGGGAGAAGGGAATAGGCAATCATAAATGCAAAATTGCCATTTCTGCGTCTGTGTCCTCTGCTCCCCTGCTTCTTCATCCTACACAGACTTAGCTGACCGTAGCCTTGGCTGGCTGCTTCCACACAGCGGCGGCGTAGAGTGAGTCCTCAAAGTCCGGTGCAATGTTGTTGCCGGTGATGCGTGCCTCGTGCTGCTCCCAGTCGGCAAAGAATAAGTCGTGACTGATGCGCGAGACTATTGCAGGTACGTCGCGGCGAATGCTGGGTACATCACCAATGGGTAGCCCAAAGCTGACAAAACCAGCAGGATTGAAAACATGAATGTCTTTGAGGTAGGGTGCAGCATCAGGGACTTTCTCTAAGTATTCGTGAGCTTTGCCAAGGTAAGGGTGCGTTCCTAAATCTTCGTCACGCTGTTCGGCTGGGGGCTGATAATGATCGCGCCACAGGGCAATATGTTGGGAAAATTCGGCTAATTCTGGGCGCTTTGTGGGGTCAACGAAGTAACCTGTACCCGCGATCGCAAAATCAAACTCGAAAACATCATCGTTCACCTGAGCAACAATACGCCCGCCTTTTTCCTGCGCCGATTTCCAAGGTGCAGATAAGTGCAGGTGGAAATTAGGAAAGGCGATCGCTCGCTCAATCGCATCTGGTGGTGGTGTGGAGCCTACTTGATGAAAGCGCCAAGCTTGAAACCATCGGGCTGCATCAGATAGTTCTGGATAGTTGAAGTAAGCACCGGGATAGCCACGCACGCGATTGATTGGTAAAGATGCGATCGCCGCACGCCTTGCAAACAAATGTACTGCTTTAGCTCCTGATTCCAGCGCTACCCCTGCTGCGTCAAAAGCGGAAGCCGCCGCACCTAGCACTGCTACAGTCTTACCGCGCAGTGCTTCAAAGTCGATTAAATCGGAGGTATGGGCATACAGGGTGCGTGGTAAATTAGCCAGTACAGGCGGTATATAAGGGCCACCAGTGCCAGCGACACCGTTAGCGAAGATAATTTTGCGTGTAGTCTCCACCTGTGAGACACCGTTTATTTCCAGGTGCAGGCGAAAGAAACCATCAGCAGGTTCAACTCTGACTAACTTCGTCCGGTAACGAACTGAAATGCCAAGGATCTGCCGATACCAACTGAGGTACTCAGCCCAAGCAACTCGCGGAATTCGGTCGATTCCCGCATAGGCCTCAGCCCCGTGTCGCGCTTCATACCATGCTTGAAAAGACAGTTCTGGAATGCCTAATTCCGGGCCGGGCAAGTTCTTCGGTGTGCGGAGCTTTTTCATCCGCGCTCTTGTCAACCATACGCCAGCATGACTCTCATCCTCAGCCGCATCGATTACGGTAACGCGACCGATACCTGCACGCCGCAGCGCAAATGCAAAGGTACTACCGCTACCACTACCACCTACTATTGTCACATTGTGGTCGATGCCTGGGCGATCGCTTACCCAGTTCTCCGGATCGGGGCCGATTAAGCGTAGTGCTTCAAGAGCTTTGAAATCGGGGTTAGTCGTTGTTGTCATATGGATAGTTTTGGGAATAGGAAATAGGGAGGATGAGGAAGATATTTCTCCCTCATCTCGCTTTAACTGCCAGTACTATGCGATCTAATCGCTGTAACCTTGGGATTGGCTTTGATGTATAACTTGTAGGAATTAGGGCATATATCAGCGTGTATCGTTAATGCCTGTTCGTGAAACGTCAGTTATATGAACTGCGGCTACTATAAGTTTGGTTAATTCCTAACTGTTCAAAATTCATGTATTAACTACTAAGATCTCGATCAATTTTGGTCAAACCCTAATGAATAGCTGGTAAAGGAACGATCAACCCGCTGACATTTGCCCAAAAAACTTGGATTGCAGATTTATAAAATCCTATTGTTGTAAAGCTTTGAGGTAATCGTGTCTGCTATTCAGGCATTCACTTATTAATAGACATTTAATGATAAAGCTTACACAATAAATACAAAAAAATATGTACTGAAAAACACAATTTTCTGATATACGAATTATTAGTTTATCAAATATTAAATCTGACAAACTATCTCAGAGTGATGCAACGATGGTTTGAGATGCTTGCTTGAGCGATCGCATCCCCAATAAGTAGGCTAGATTAAAATTGCAATCTTCTTCTTTGGACTAACCAAGTCATATATTATGGCGATTTCGAGGAAAACCAGGTAGCTGAGGATCGATATAAGCCCAAGGAACTGCTGAATCAGTCCAGATTTGATGCATTGGCTTAACCAAGTAGGGATTGTCCAGACTTCCTGCTTTCAACCAGACAAATTGTGGCTTTGCTGGCGCTCTCGTAAACAGGGGTGAACCGCATTCTGGGCAGAATTCTCGAGTGATGGTGTTACCACTGTCTCCAGTTTTTGTATAACTCTTAACTTTGCCTGCTACAATATGCAGTGCAGTTGATTGTAAGCGAACGCCAATATTGAAAGCGCTACCTGTGGCTTTTCTACAATCTCGACAATGGCAATAATTCGCTGCTTCTAGTTCTTCTTTATACTCATATCGCACATAGCCACACAGACACCCTCCCGTGACGAGTTCAGTCATGGTCTTTTTCTAAAACTAATAATCTACCCAGATAATATCTGGGTAGGGATGATGAAGGCGATCGCAATATCGAATTTAGATCAGCGATACAACTTGTCATATTCGCCGGGTACTTTCCAACCAAAAGCTTTTGTCAGTCGGTTAGAAAGGCTGAATTGGGCGGCGATTTCACCTGCTTCTAAAATTGCTCGATCGGAAAGCCCTGCTTGACGTAATGGTTCGAGGTCTTGTGGTGAAAATTGACTAGAATTTTGGTTAACCTTAATCGCAAAGTTCACGAGGGCGAGTTCCCGTTCTGTAAGTGCAACTTCCTGATGGTTAAGTGCCAATGCATCCGGAAATAGTGGATCTTTAATTACCTCTCGCAGATGTGCTTTGTGGGTAATAACGCAAGACTCACAATGATTGGATGCAGAAGAGACGATCGCAATAATCTCTCGTTCCTTATGAGAAAGTTCTCCCTCACCGTACATCAGAGCATTATAGTAGTTGAACCAAAGCAGTAGATGTTCGGGGTTAAGCGAATAGCCCAGAAAAAAGCTATGAACGAAACCAAAGCGATCGCGCTGTTCTTTAAAGAGTGCTTGTACCTCTGGTGGTAAAGTAGCTTCGTCAGGTACTTGTAACCAAGAATTGACGGTAGTTTTCTTCTCTTGAATAACTACAGGATTTGGCTTGGCAACTTTGGCCTCAGGAGGCTGTAAAACCTTAGTTTTGCGACTGTTTTTAGCCATAATTGTACCTACATAGGTTAATAGGGATTAGGGAGCAAGGGTATAGAAGGATGCAGAGGAGACTGTTGACTATTTATTGCCTCTTCGTGACACATGACAACTGAAACGCCCAGCGTAATAAATCTAGGAAATTGAAACCTGATATTCAGAATGCTTTTTTTGTCAGGTAAACTTGAAATTTTAGATTTTGTTTAGCTTATCCCATTGCATTTGTCAGCTATTTATGAAATTATTATATAGCATACTACGGTAAATCGGTAGATAAAACGTATTTTATCTGCAAAAAGTATTCACCTAAAAATGCCAGAAGATTTTGACCTCTAGTTAAAGAGGGTGTAGATATGTCTCAGCCACGCTATGGGATCTGGATTCCCGTTTATGGTAACTGTGGCGCGATGAACCACCCGCACGAACCCCGTGATGCTAGCTACCAAAGAGCCAAGCAGCTAGTTCGACTAGCAGAAGCATACGGGTTTACGACCACTCTCATCGCCGAACACATCATCAATCCCAGGAATCAAGAATTAGACCAGCTAGAGACTTGGACAACCGCAGCCGCCCTAGCAGAAGCAACTCAATCAATAGAAATTATCGCCGCAATTAAACCCTTGCTATTTCATCCAGTAGTACTGGCAAAAATGGCATTAAATATTGATGCGATTAGTGAAGGACGGTTTGCAGTCAATTTGGTTAGCGCCTGGTTTATGCCGGAATTGCAAAAATCCGGCATACCTTTCCTACCTCATGATGAGCGTTATCGCTATTCCCAAGAGTGGATTGAAGTAGTCAAAGCTTTGTGGAGTGGAGAAAGAGTTAATTACCAAAGCGAATACTTTCAGATTAGCGATTTATGCTTGCGTCCGCGTCCGGTAACCCAACCCCATCCTCGCGTGTATCTGGGAGGAGAGTCGGATGCAGCGAAAAATCTGGCAATGCAAGCAGCGGATGTGTTTTTTCTCAATGGTCGGCCATTGGATGTCATTAGAGAAACTATTGCTGATGTTAGAAAGCGCGATCGCAAAAAACCCAATTCCTTGAAGTTTGCCATGTCAGCCTTTGTCATTGCCCGACCTACTGAAGCCCAAGCCCAAGCAGAATATCAATATCTTCTGGAACTTGCTAAACAGGATGACAGAACTGAACTGATGAAAGGTGTGGAACCAGAAGTAGTGATGTTCAAGAATATGGCCAAATATCCAGGTGTGGGGAGTAATGGCGGTACAGCCGCAGGGTTAGTTGGTAGCTACGACACAGTAGCAGCAAGAATTGCAGATTTCGTGAGTGTGGGTGTTGATACTTTCATGCTGCAATTCCAACCTTTCGCCCCAGAAATGAAGCGCTTTTATGAAGAAGTCATGCCGCGAGTGCGTTCTTTAGAACTAGTAGCTTAATTGCAATACTTATTAAGGAAAGCTATATGACTGCAACCTTAACTCGTCCCGCTTGGACAACCGAGTTTGAAATTGAAACTATTGATAAACTCATAGCCCAGCACGCCCCACACTTTCCTACCACTCGCGTACAAGAACCGCGACAGTTGACAACAGCAGAAGAGTTCGAGAAATTCTATCGCTTCCGTATAGGTGGTGCCGCCCACGACTTATATATTGTCCAAGTTTGCAGCAAAATTATTGACCAAATACCAGACCCAGAACTGCACCTATTTTTAAGTCGTCAAATTGGTGATGATGGCGCACACGCCCAATTTACTCGTCAGCGAGTCTGGGAATTATCAGGACAAGACCCTACAGAAAAGATTGTCGAAGAAGTAAAAAATCACTGGGAATTTATGGGAGATTTACCCATTCGTAATTGGTTGGGTTTCATAGCCTTTGAATTACACTATGAACTGCATATAGTTGCCCAGTTAATTTTAAACAGCCGTACTACAAAAATTGTCGATCCAGTAACTTCTCAATTTGCCAGTCAGACAATTTTACCTGATGAAGCCGTTCACCGTTTCGGAGTTTTAGCTTGGTGGCAAAGTAAATACGATAAAGCCTCACCAACAGAAAAAGCAGAAATAGCAGCGCAGTTATTAGAACTAGATGAAGAAGGACAACGGCGACGCAATCCTTATTTGAAAAAACATTGGCAAATTGTCCGCGATGCTACAGGCGCAGAAATTGAAGGACTAGGAATTATTTACGATGCTTGGCGACGAGAAGTATTATCTTACTTCCTCGATATTCCTATTGCCAAACTTCCCCAGCTTGTGAGTGTGAGTGAGTGATGTAGTAGTGTTTCCAAAAGCGTTCTTTTGCTCTTACCCCCCTTATTTCAGGGGGGCTTTTTGAAAAAAGTACTAATTAAGCAATTCAAAAATTCAAAATAAATTGATTTTTTTGCTCATACAGAAGCGCAAACAATCAAATAATAATGCAAGATAGCAGGATAAATATCCGTATTTTTCAAATCTTTAATCTCTAAGCAATTTCCAAAATATTAATACTTGTTTTACTTTTAAATTTAAATTTTCTGTTCTAGGAAAATCTATCCTTTAACAAAGGAGTAAATATGATAACTCAACTAGCAAATCAACTATTATCTTGGATTAAAGAGATTTATTTTAAAATAATCTCTAAATCCAACCTTAAGACATTTATTCTATTTTTTATCATTGGTTTTGTCTTAAGCCTTACCCTCGCCTCATGTACATCACATAATAATATAAATTCTGCCAATGCTGCGAAACAAGAACCGCAGAAAAGCCAGTTAACAGTGCTAAAAATGGGTCATCAAAAAGGGATGGCACTTTTAAATATTCTGAAAGCACAGGGAAGTTTAGAGAAACGCTTACAACCTCAAGGTATAACTGTGACATGGAGTGAATTTTCTTCTACTGCGCCACTTTTGGAAGGAATGGGTGTAGGTAGTATTGTTTTCGGTGGTGGTGGCGGTACAGGAAGCGTATTTGCACAAGCTAGCGATAAACCATTTGTGAGAGTAGCTGCTGGAGTTGGTAGTACTAGAGGTTCAGCTATTTTAGTGAAAGAAGATTCACCTATTAAAACACTGCCGGATTTGAAAGGTAAAAAAGTTGCTTTTGCTAAAGGTTCGGGACAGCACTATATTATAGTTCGTGCCTTAGAAAAGGTGGGATTAAAATTCACAGATATTCAACCTTTGTATCTGACTCCAGCAGAAGCTTTACCAGCATTTGAACGTGGTGATATTGATGCATGGTTGATTTGGGACCCTTACACAGCACAAGCTGAACGTAAACTTCGCACTCGTTTGTTAGCAGATAATTCCACAGTATTTGGCGATCGCGCTCCTTTAGAAAGCCCTTCATTCTATTATGCTGCTCCCGATTTTGTGCGCGACCATCCCGATATTGTCAAGATAATTTTACAAGAATTAGAGAAAGCAGGTTCTTGGTCAAAAAATAATTACAAGGATTCTGCCAAATTGCTTTCCAAACTCTACAAAATTGACGAACCAACAATGGAAATTGTGGAACAGAGAGGAGGTGATCGCAGTGTCTTACCTGTAACCGATGAAGTACTTTCAGGGTTACAAAGAATGGCGGATACCTTCTATGAACTAAAGATTATTCCGAAAAAGATAGATGTGAAGGACAAAAATTATAATTGGGTTCCCGATCAGAAATGGTGAGTTTGTCATTTGTGATTTGTGCGGGGATTTATCTATTCATGAAAGTGGGATTTTGTCAAGATTTAAGAAAGGCGATCGCATGAATATTAAACGTCGGTTTTTTGTGATAGCAACTGCATCTTTTCTAGCTACAGTCACTAGTTGTAGTTCGCAGCAAAATAATGCCACTAACACCACAAATAGTCCTACAGCCACAACGGCTGCAAATACAGTTGCAACAAAAGCAAAAGATAAAATCAAAGTCGGAGTTTCACCAGTTCCGGCTGGAGAAATTTTGGAATTTGTGAAAAAAAATCTCGCGCCAGAAGCAGGATTAGATATTGAAATTGTCACTTTTAACGATCCAGTTCAGAATAATACTGCGTTAAAAGATGGACAAATCGATGCTAATTACTTCCAACATATCCCCTATATGGAAGATTATGGCAAGCGCAAAAATCTTCAAATGTACGCTTTTACTCCCCAGATACATTTAAACCCTGTAGGGATATTTTCTAAAAAATATAAATCTCTAGCGGAGGTTCCTAACAAAGCTTTAGTCACAATTCCTGATGATATTAGCAATGCTCATCGCGCTTTAAAAGTATTAGAAGAAGCAAAGCTAATTAAACTCAAACCCAATTCCCAACCTGCTAGTCCCAAAGATATTATTGAAAATCCGAAAAACTTGCTAATTAAAGAGATACCTGGAGCGCAAGCAATCCCTACTCTTCCTGATGTGGATTTAGCAGGAATTACAGGTAATTGGGTTGTGCAATCTGGGATGAAAACAGATAAAGATGCTTTAGCAATAGAGTCTGCACAAAATCCACTTTATGCGGTGACTGTAACTACATTAGCAGGAAAAGAAAACGATCCGAGAATTCAAAAACTGCATAAATTGCTACGCGATGACAAAGTAAAGCAATTTATTAGAGAAAAATATCAAGGCGCAGTACTTCCTATTCCTTAAAAACTCTCTTCTCTTTGTGCCCTTCGTGTCTTCGCGGTTCGTATCACGCAAAGACGCAAAGGCGCAAAAAGTAAAATAATTTCACTTAATATCTATGGAGAAGTTTGTAAATGATAGAGTTTATTGATATTCGCAAAATTTACCATCAAGGCGAACATAAAATAGTCGCTTTAGATGGTGTAAATCTTCATGTTAAAGCAGGGGAAATCTTTGGCGTATTAGGACAAAGTGGCGCAGGTAAAAGTACTTTAATTCGCTGCGTTAATCAATTGGAAAAACCTACATCTGGTTACGTAAGAGTTAATGGAGAAGAAATCACATCTCTTAGCGGCGTAGCTTTGCGTCAAGCACGCCAGCGTATAGGAATGATTTTTCAACACTTTAATTTACTCAGTTGCAGAACCGTAGCTGAAAATATCGCTTTCCCGTTGGAGGTGATTGGTTATAGCAAATTACGACGCAAAGCTAAAGTCGAAGAATTGCTTTCATTGGTGGGTTTGGAAGGTAAAGCCAATGCTTACCCCGCACAACTTTCTGGGGGACAAAAGCAACGGGTGGGAATTGCGCGCGCCTTAGCGGGAGAACCTAATGTATTACTTTCTGACGAAGCAACATCAGCCCTCGATCCCCAAACGACACGCTCAATTTTAGAACTATTGCGTGACCTGAATAAACGCATGGGGCTGACAATTTTGCTGATTACCCATGAAATGGGTGTAGTCAAACAAATCTGCGATAGTGTGGCGATACTCCATGCTGGGAAGATTGTAGAACAAGGTAATGTCACTGATTTAGCATCCCAACCTGATTCTTTATTAGCTAGAGAGTTCTTTCCCCGTTCTCATAACTATATACCTAGTCCTGGAGCAGTTTTGGCAACAGTCGCATTTGCTGACGAAAGTGCGAGAAATTCTATATTTACTACCTTGGCGCGTCGCTTTGATGTTGATGTGAATATCCTCAATGGTAGCGTGGAAACGGTAGGCGATCGCCGTGTCGGTCAGTTTCAAGTTGAACTTGCAGGTATCAAGGTAACGCAAGCTTTGGAATACTTACATAACTCAGAATATGCAGTTGAGGTGCATTAATGCAAGGATGGGAATTAATTAACAGTTTATTGCTTGCAAGTCAGGAGACTTTTTACATGGTGGGAGTCTCCGCTGCTGTAGCAATACTTTTGGGTTTACCTGTGGGTTTATTGTTAGTAATGACTAGCCCTGGTAATGTTCTCTATGCCCCCAAACTCAACAAAATATTAAGTGCAATAGTTAATACTGGGCGCTCTTTTCCATTTATTATTTTACTTGTAGTCCTCACACCTTTAACGCGATTAATTGTTGGTACTTCTATCGGTAGTACCGCCGCACTTGTTCCTCTAACTCTCGCCGCGATTCCCTTCTTTGGACGCATTGCAGAAACTAGTATTCTCGAAGTAGATAAAGGGTTAATAGAAGCAGCAGAAGCAATGGGTTGCGACTATTGGCAAATTGTTTTAAAAGTTTTGATTCCAGAGGCGTTACCCTCGATTGTTTTGGGGGTGACAATTTTAATTGTGAGTCTCTTGAATTCTTCTGCAATGGCTGGGGCTGTTGGTGGCGGTGGCTTGGGTAATTTAGCAATTCAATACGGCTATCAACGTTTTGATGTGGGAGTCATGTTTGCCACAATTATTGTGCTGATTTTGCTAGTACAAATTATCCAGTTTTTTGGTGATTTGTTAGCACGACAGTTGCGGAAGAAGTAATTTTTTTAACGCAGATGTACGCAGAGTTTTTTGAGAGATACTTTGCTGCATTCTTTGCGTCTCTGCGTCTTTGCGTGAGATTTAATTAATTGTCAATTTTAAATTTGTTTATGAAGAAACAGCAAAATTTACTTTTCTTGACGAAAACTAATCGCCGTTTCTTCCTGACAGCAGGAAGTGCATTTACCGCTTCACTTTTGTTTGCAGGTTGTAGCCGAATTTCTGGAACTGTTGCTAAGGCTGAAGAAGAGGAGACTATTAAAGTAGGGGTTACTGGGATAGTTTCCGAAGATATTTTGAAATTTGTTAACAAGAATCTTGCACCTCAAGAAAAATTAGAAATTGAGGTAGTAAAATTTAATGACTGGATACAGCCTAATACAGCATTAAGAGATAAGGTAATTGATGCTAATTTCTTTCAGCATAAACCTTTTATGAATAATGCTGCGAAGGAACTGAAAATTAATCTGGTGCCGTTGAATACAATTTATCTAAATACTCTGGGGCTTTTTTTCTAAAAATCTCAAGTCAATTAATGAAATTCCTCAAAATGCCACTGTGACCATTGCTAATGATGTAATTAATAATGATAGAGGACTGAGATTATTAGCAGCTAATGGTCTCATTAAGTTAAAAGATAATATTGGCGAATTTGTGACGCAAAGAGATATTGCAGCTAATCCTAAAAGTTTGAAAATTAAAGAATTAGAAGGTGTCCAAGTTGTTCGAGCGATTAATGATGTAGATTTCATTGTTTCTTCGGCTCAAACTGTGGCTTTAGCGGGGATAGAACCTAATTCTATGGGAGCAGAAACAGTTAAGGATAAAAAATATGCTCTTGCTTTAGTCACATTGCAGGGACGAGAAAATGAACAAAAAATTCAAAAGTTAAATAACTTGCTTATAAATCCCCAAGTTAGAGATTTCATCAATCAAGAATATAAGGGCAGATTAATACCAGTATTTTAGAGGAATCATCTAAGATGAAACGTCGGTTTTTAATCATGGCTGTTAGTTCTTTTGCAGCATCTATGATTGTTTCAGCCTGTAATAACGATCGAGGCACATCATCTAACAATACTGCAAATACAACAGCCTCTCCAGTTACAGTAAATCAACAAAAAGAGGTAGTTAAAGTAGGAGTGTGGGCAGTAATTTCTGAGGATATTTTGAAATATGTAAAAGATAATTTAGCCTCTAATGAAGGTTTAGATATCCAGATAGTCAAGTTTAATGATTGGATACAACCAAATGCAGCATTGAAAGATGGAGAAATAGATGCTAACTATTTTCAGCATATTCCTTTTATGAAGAATGCTGCCAAGCAACTCAATTTAAATCTGGTGATGCTGAATCCTGGTTTTTTAACCCCACTGGGGATTTATTCTCAGAAAATTAAATCTTTAAATGACATCCCAGCTAAAGCGAAAATCGCTATTTATAAAGATAGAAGCAACGGCGATCGCTCTTTAAGATTACTGGCAGACCAAGGTATAATCAAGCTCAAGACTAATGCAGGAGAACTTGCAACTGTCCAAGATATCGTTGCTAATCCTAAAAATCTGCAATTTCAGGAGTTAGAAGGGCCTGCAATTGTGCGTTCTTTACCTGATGTCGATTTAGCTGTCTTCTCTGCTGGTTTACGTCTACAAGCAGGGTTAAAACTACAACCTTTAGTCCAAGAGACATTAGCCCAAAAACGTTATGCGGTGGGATTAGTCACTTTGCAGAATCAAGAAAACGACCCAAAAATTCAAAAGCTGAATAAACTCTTAGTTGATAGCAGAGTCAAAGATTTTATCAATCAAAAATATCAAGGCGCTGTCTTAGCTGTGTTTTAACTATAAAATTAGTCAATTACACCAGCCTTCGAGCCATAACATACATACTATAACTCTTGAGGTTTAATTCGTTGGTTCCGAAATAAAGAAATATTGACTTGATTTTGGTAGCTAATTAAAAGATGGTATCCTAATTTCAATAAACTACTGTATATCAGTCAATTTACAGTAGTTTAAGTTTTCGTATGACATCGATATGGCTGCTGCTTCAAATTTGAACCATTGAGATGAAGGAATAAATTGTGGTGAATTATTTAAAACGGCATAGCTTTCGCGATCGGCAAATGTATTCTGCCAATAAAATCTTTTTGGTTACAGTTTCATGTCTGAGTTTGATAGTTTCTAGTTGTAGCCAACAACCATCAGTTAAGGTTGCAGGTAACTCAGATTCCGCCTCAAAAGTTGTCAGTAGCAATCAAACTACAGAAAAAAGTAATGTAGTTCGCTTGGGATACCAAAAAGGTGGGATTATTCCCATTTCACGCCAGCGTGGTGATTTAGAACGTCAGCTATCAGCTCAAAATATCAAAGTTGAATGGACTGGGCCATTTGACCGTTGTGCCACACTTCTAGCTGCTCTCAATGGTAATCGAGCAGACATTGGTGGATGTGGCGATATTCCTACCATTTCCGGAATTGCTGCGGGACAGCCGCTATGTATTGGTTCTGTACAGCGTCCTAAAGCCGATTCTTTAGGTAATGCCATCTTAGTTCGCGGTAATTCTTCTATTCGTAAACCTGCTGATTTAATAGGTAAAAAAGTAGCTGTGAATCAAGGAGGTGCAGGTGAATACTTGTTGTTAAAAGTATTAGAGAAAGAAAATATCCCCAAAGAAAAAGTCCAGCGAGTGTACTTGTCGCCAAATGATGCGGCACCTGCTCTTTACCAAGGTTCTGTAGATGCTTGGGCAGTTTGGGAACCTTATATTTCCATTGCGGAACTAGAGCATAAGGCACGACGAATCACGACTACACACCCTGCTCCTACCTATGGCATTCTGGTTGTGCGTGGTGATGCTGCGAAAGAGAATCCTGTAGCCATCAAATCTGCTCTGACGGCTTTGAGTCAAGATGGTGAATGGCTGAATCAGCATAGCGATGCTGCGGCCGATTTTATGGTTAAAGAACTAAAAGTTTCTCAGGCTGTAGCCAAGCAAGCAACGAAGAATCGCGGCCCGGAGTCTTACGTCTTTCCCAGTACAGAAGATATAGCCAATCTTCAGAAAACCACTGACTGGTTACTAGAACAGAAAATTCTGCCTCAACGAGTAGATATTGCAGCTTCGGTGTGTCCTTTGGGAACTACTGCGGCGAGGTAGGAGATGAGGTAACAGGGAGCATTTTGCGACACCAACCAATATAACCCCGAACAAGGAACTACCAAGTCTTTTCGTTCGGGATATTCCAACGCACCATATAAGGAATAGAGGAAAGATCGTGCCGAGATTCGATAGACCCCAACCACCAGTTTTTCAACGAGTTGAAGAAGAACGCCTTTACCGCAAACAACGCCTTGCGGCTGCCTTTCGTTTATTTGCCCGTTTTGGTTTTAGTGAAGGAATAGCAGGTCATATTACTGCCCGCGACCCAGAATTTACCGATCATTTTTGGGTAAATCCGTTAGGAACATACTTCGGACATATCCGTGTTTCCGACTTGATTTTGGTAGATAGAGAAGGTGAAGTTGTCAAAGGCGATGCTCCGGTCAATCGCGCCGCCTTTGCTATTCATTCCCAGGTACATGAAGCCCGACCTGATGTAATTGCCGCAGCACACGCTCATTCGCTACACGGTAAATCTTGGTCAAGCCTGGGTCGCTTACTCGATCCTCTAACTCAAGATGCTTGTGCTTTTTATCAAGACCACACCCTATTTGATGACTATAAAGGTGTAGTTCTAGATACTTCTGAAGGTAAAAGAATTGCTGAAGCATTAGGCGATAAAAAAGCTGTCATCCTTCGCAATCACGGCTTTTTGACAGTAGGAAGAACAGTAGACGAAGCTGCTTGGTGGTATATTACGTTTGAGCGATCGGCTCAAGCGCAACTTTTAGCTGAAGCAGCAGGTAAACCGATTTCCATTGACCATGAAATCGCTACTTTAACTCATAGCCAAGTAGGAACCCATTCTGGAGGCTGGTTTAGCTTTCAACCACTCTACAACAGGATTGTGCGCGAAGAACCGGATTTGTTGGAGTAGTCATTGGTCAGTAGTGATTCCCCACACTCCCCTGCTCTCATCTGTAAAAGATATTTTGAGTGGTAATTTGTGTTTATTGCTTCTTTGAATGCGATCGCAGATTTTCTTTGTCGGTTACAAAAGTCGCAAAACTGGCGCGAATCTAATCTCCAAAAATGGTCGAAAATTTATGCAACTGCCATCAATCTTGATGAAGAGATTGTTTACAAGGATGTCCAAGAAGGACAACAACAGCACCCCCAAAAATTATTTCCTGTGTCTGAAGAGGCGATCTCATCTAAGCAAAAAGTTGCTGATAGCTTTTTCAAAGCAGGTGTAATTCCTACAAAAGTTGATGACAAGCACTGGAAAAAGGCCAGTTTTGGGATTGATACCCTAACCTGCGGGAACTTGCGTCTACGCTTGGTTCGCAATGACTGTAAATGTTTTTTGGCGTTGCATAATTGCGGGATAATTTTGGAATTTGCATCATATCATGTCCGTTCAAACGGCCGTCATTGCGACCGGAGGGTAGACGCGGAGCGGTGAAGCAGTGCGTTGGGCGGGTTCCCCGACTTGAAGCAACTGCTGAACCCGGAGGGCTTCTCGCAGAGTAGCAATCTCAAAAACCCTGCGATTGCGTCGTTCCACTGCGTTTCACTCGCAATGACGTATCATAAGTAATTTGCCGGATATCATATCAAAAATAATCATCGCATCTGTGCGTCAGCCTCAATCGTCCCTCTATTCAGCAACGCCCATTTTTTTAGTATCTATTTATTACCTACTACCTTCTACCTTTCTCCGGTAAATTTCGCGGTGGCGTTTCCTGTCCTTGATAAAATCGTCTCTCCAATTTACCCAAGCCTAACCAAATTCCGCCACCTAGTAAAATACCTAGGCTGGAAATAGCCACAGTTAAGGGAGACACCTGACCCTGAATCAACACTAGTAAAGGAAGCAATCCCCAAACAAGCGCTGTCACCACCGCTAATCCCATCCGCAACCGTTGCAAGTTACGGAGGGCAGGGCGGCAGCTAGCACATTTTTTCGTGTGAGAATGATATCTATCGAGCAATAATTCCTTGGGTAGCGGTGGTGAGAGAGTTTCACCAGGGAAGGACTCAGCACTATATTGATTAACCCAAGAACGCAACTGAGAAACGAAAAGATCGGCTTTAGTAGGCAAATAGAATGCCTTGTTAAAATTAGCACTGCCACCGCGTTTTTCCAGATACCTTTCTTGGTGATGTAGGAAAATCTGATCGTCTTCTAGTACATGATTTTGATTCAGGTGCGAGTACCAGCGTGGAGTCAGCTTGAGAAATAGCCCCGGTAATTTTGAGGAGAACCTAAAGGGAAAGCGAGCAAATAAGCGACATTCTCCTTTACGTATCGGAGTTGCATAAACTACTGTGAGTGTTCGGCCAAATTGCTTAGAAGTCAGGTCATGCCACATCAACCCAGGAGCAATAAAGGTAGTATCCTGACGTCCTAGAGTTCCTTTGCGCGGCCCTTCTTCCCAAACCCCTTTAAATCCCCATTTGCCTGATTCGACAATCTCCAATTCTACAGCAGAGACATTAGCTCGGTTGCCGACGGTGCGGTGGTGCGTGTAAGGGATGTGGCTGGAGTCGAGGACGTTTTCCATCAACGTCAGCGCATCATAAGGTATGTCTCGAAAGGTATTCAGGCAAACCCAGCCTTCAGATTCTTCTTCCAAAATATCAACAATTGGAACTTTGGTGTGCGGTGCATTCTCTGGACGCCCAGGATAGACAAACAACAGCCCTTGACGAACTGTAGTAGGTAGGGAAGTAACGCAAGCACGTTGAGAAACTTCTGCCTTTCCGGCTTCTGTTTGTTGCGGTATTAGTTCGCACTTACCCGTTCCAGAAAAAGCCCAGCCATGATAAGGACATTCTAGCCATCCGTCCTCATTAATTCGGCCTTCGGAAAGTGGTGCTAAACGGTGCGGACATTGGTCTGTAAAGGCTCGCCATGTCTGTTCGTTTTTATCCCACCACAGTACAATATCGCGCTCTAGCAAGGTGAAGCGAGTTAGTTGGGATTTATCTAAATCTTCGATGTAATGTACAGGATACCAAACCTCCTGCCAGTCAAAGCGCTCTGGATCGCGTCCCCCAGCAGGAAGCTCTTGTGATGCTTGAATTTCGGATGTTACGTTCAGAGAATTTTCCTCTGACTGTAAAACAGTGTTAGACATGGTGGGAGCTTTAAAAAATATTTATTCGTCTATCTATACAAAATGTAACAATTTTTGAACTGCGATCGCGCTTCAAAGTAGAGTAATCTGCCGATGCTCAAGGGGCGGGTATTACGAATTCATCAGAGAATAATCTTGAGACTCTAACAAGCGATCGCGTTCAGTTCATTCAACAAATTACTTGGTGGACATTAGGGATTAGGCTATTATTTAAATTCGAGTTTAAAGAACATAATTCTGTTTCAAGGCTATGTTGCAATGCCTCTTGAGTTACACAACTTTGAGTGGGAAGGAGAGCGTTTAGTCCAGAGGGAAACTGAAGCTCATCATATTGTTGGCGTATTAGCTAAAATTCGATGGGTGCTAGAAAACTCAGATTGCGGTTGGGAAGATGTTTACTCAGCTTATTATGAGTGTGAAGAAGATGGAACGGTTACTTTTTATGAGGGTGAAAGTGCTGAAGCAGGTAATCCAGGGATATGGACTTATGTAGTTTATAGTTGTCCTATTGGCGAGGAAGAGGTAGTAGAAAATCTAGATATCAACACTTTAGCTCCTGCCATAGAACTGCAACAGCTTATTGAGAAACTTATTTTTGCGGAATTAGCAGAGTATAGGCAACAGCTTGGTCTTCCTCCCGCAGGTAGTGAGAACGATCGCGCTACAATCGCAAAGTTAGAGATAGGTGGTAGGGTATTTTTTGGTATCAGTGCTGGCAGTAATCCCAATCGCAGAAAGATTACACTTAAAGTAAATCCAATTAGTCGCACGCACGCTGAAGCTGATGCTTTTCAACAAGCCTTTGATGCAGGATTCAAAGGAGGTCGAGCGCGTTTAACAGTTGATCGGGATCTTTGTAGAGCATGTGGTCAGAACGGGGGTGTGAAAGGAATGGCTAGACAGCTCGATCTAGAAGAAGTAGAAGTTATTAGCCCTAGCGGTCGTCAGGCGATTACACTCAAGTGAGGTTAATTATGTTCATAACACAATTTTCAACTGAAAATTGGATTGGAAATCAGAACAAGGGTTGTGTAAAGCAAGCGCATAGTTGGCAAGAAATAGAATCAGCTATTAGAGAGTTGGATGGGCATCAAAAAACGCTTGTAACATTAGAAACAGATAGCGAAACTCACATGGCGGTGGGTGGTGGTTTAGGAAAATATGTAGTTTATTTAACATTTGATAATGAAAGTTTTCACTATCTTGTTGATCCATCTAAATCAGATATAGATGAATTTGTGATAGTTGGGGGGCAAGAAGGAGTTTATCCTGCTAAATCCTGTGTTGACCTTAATACAACCCTTAAAGCTGCCAAAGCTTTCGCGGAGCTTGGAACAATGGAAAAATCAGTTATTTGGGAAAAAGATCAAGTTTTTGAGCAAGTATAACTAATAGTCAACGCGGCGCAAGTCCTGCTATTGCAGCGAACGGTATAAGGTTACTCAACATTTATCAGCGCCTCTAGTTTTGCAAGTATCTTTTCAACAAAAATCGCCAATTTAATAAAAAATATCAATATATATTATTTGAGCGTAGTATTTGGGAGTATTTGGTAAGCTCGTCTACTTTAATATCTACATGAAATACATACTTCATTACTCAAGAAGCCGTCTTACTTGAACTAGAGCTTCTTCCCCCGAAATTGGTTGTACTACACCACTTCGGATTTCATCTCGTCGCCTCTTTGCTTCAGCAGTCCAAGCTGCTTGAGTTGTAGGATCGGTATCAAACTCTAAGCTTTCTACGATTTTTTCCGCTAGCAATGCTCTTGCAGCACTGGGTAAAGACATTATTTGTTCTGTTAATTGCTCAATGGATAGCATAGTTTCACAATTTACTTGATTTGAACACCAAACTGTTGATTCCAATAGGTTGAGTTGAGGTAAGACACACGACTTTTATTAGCTTCTACTCAAACTCCACTTTTGATAAGCATTAGCCATTTCCTGTGCAGCTAATTCTGGTAATACACCACCAATACCCGTAGCAAGGCCTGGACAAAACACTTTTTTAACTATCTGAGAATAACGGGATGCAGCATTCAAAACAGCAATCATTGCATAGAAACTATTGTAGGTTGGTACTGATTCTGGTGTCAGCATTGTGGATACACAAATCATGTAAGGAATAAGTGCATTATCTGTAGGAATTAAAACGCTAGCTCCAACTGGTAAATAACCTTCATCTCTACTCTTGATTGCTTCTTGTAAGCGTGTTTGCGGAGTCATTCCAAAAAACTCTGTATACAGTAGGTCAATTCCACCATCCATGAAGCCATAACTATTAGTTGGTGAAACAATAGTATTCTCGGCTATTTCAAGAATATTGCCATGTTTGATGCAAACATTATCAAAATTTGTGAAAGCTTTCTTCCATGCTTCAACTAATGTAAGGTTAATGTCAACTAGCCATAATTCCATGCTATTAAACCAACCTCTTGAACTCTGACAATATCAATATTTGGGTTACGTCGCAGCAAGCCTCTGAATATTTTGTTATCGAGGTTTAGCTACAATCACTAATTTCATAAAAAATATCAATATATATTGTTCGAGTGTAGTATTTCAGAGTATTTGGAATGCGATCGCCTACTTTAATGACTACTAAATGATTTTATCTTTGCAGGCGATCGCATTTTACAATTAAACAGGTATTGGTTCTCGGACTTCGATGGGTTCGCCAGTCAAGCTAAAAGCGCGAACTTCGGTGATTTTGACCTTCACCAATTGCCCTTTAAGTTCCTTGATATCGCCAGTAAAGAAAGTTAGACGATTACCACCCGTGCGTCCCATTACTTGAGTTGGATCTTTGGGGTTTTGGTCTTCTACTAAAACTTCCTCAATGCGGCCAAAGTAACGTTGCGATCGCTCTGCGGCTTTAATCGCTACTAAATGATTTAATCTTTGTAGGCGATCGCTTTTTACTTCTTCACTCAATTGATTTTCCCACAAAGCCGCGGGTGTTCCGGGACGTGGCGAATAGGCGGCTGTATTCAACTGATCGAAGCCAATATCTTCTACTAGCTTCAAGGTATTTTCAAACTGTGCTTCTGTTTCCCCAGGAAAACCGACGATCGCATCGGCACTAATCGATGCATCTGGCATATAACGGCGAATTGTATCAATTATTCGACGGTACTTCTCATGGGTATAACCCCGTGACATTGCCTTCAAGACTTCGTTATCCCCAGATTGGAAGGGGATGTGGAAGTGTTCGCAAACCTTGGGTAATTCGGCACAAGCTTTAATTAAACGCTCAGTAAAATAACGGGGATGGCTAGTAGCAAAGCGGAATCTTTCAACTCCTGGCACATCATGCACGTAATAGAGTAAATCTGTGAACGTATGCAGATGTCGTCCTTCTGGTGTCACTCCTGGTAAGTCACGACCATAAGCGTCAATATTTTGACCGAGTAGGGTAATTTCCTTATAACCTTGTCTTCCAAGTTCTTCGATTTCGGCGCGAATCGCTTCTGGCGTGCGGGATTGTTCTACACCACGCACATTCGGGACTACGCAATAAGTGCAGCGTTCGTTGCAGCCATAAATCACATTCACCCAAGCCGTAACTTTGCTATCCCGTCGCGGCTGGGTGATATCTTCCATAATGTAAACTGGCTCGGTGGCTACAACTTGATTGCCTTCAAATACCGATTCCAGCAAATCTTTGAGACGGTTGGCGTGTTGCGGCCCCATCACCAAATCTAATTCGGGGACGCGGCGTAATAAACTCTCGCCTTCCTGTTGAGCAACGCATCCAGCAACAATTAATGTTAAATCGGGCTGCTCGTGTTTGCGCTTCGCCTGTCTACCCAGGTAAGAATAGACTTTTTGCTCGGCATTATCCCGAATCGTGCAGGTATTGTAGAGAATAACATCTGCATAATTGGGATCTTCAGAAAACTCAAAGCCCATGTCTTCTAAAATGCCAGCCATGCGCTCTGAGTCGGCTTTATTCATTTGGCAACCAAAAGTAGTGATGTGATAGCGGCGTTTAGAAGTGGTCATGGGAAATTATGCTTAATCAGCTTAAATTATATAGGCTTTACATCTATTCTATTAAAGTATAGAAAAGTCCACCGACAGCAGGAAGCGATCGCTTTTCTGTTTCTAGAAGCTTTACCAACTGATAATGCTCCTGTCCCAGACATCAGACACCTTAGTAATTGACCTAAACAAAAGTGCTACGTGAAGCACAGTTAAGAAAGCTGAGGAGAAAGGTGTTTATTTTTCAATGATTAAAGGAAATGTTAATTTAATACAACGATATTGTTTTTCTCAGTAAAACTGCTGTTAGTCTCTAAAATAGTAGCTTTTAAAAGCTGCTAACAAAATATTCGCTCAAAATCCGAAATTAACTCGTGAAATAGGAGAAGAGCATGAGAATCCATATCTGCAACTCCAAATGTTTTTGCTGCTTTGTTCCTCCCTTTGTTACCGAAAATTTAGCAAAAGCAGGAGTAGAACCTGCACGAGAGAGTCTTTTAAAAAGCAGGGAGCTACGTCAAAAAAGAGCTGCTAAAACTGAAAAAAAGCGGAAAAAAGCTGAATCTACTGGGACATCTGCTCGTGAAGTCTACGATTCTCAACATAAGGAGGAGCAACGAGTTCAGTTAGTGCGTAGCGAGGGCGCTCCTGTTACGGTTGATGAAGATGTCACCAAAGTTTATGAATACTCCGGTTTAGTTCGTGACTATTTTAAAAGTCTGCTAGGGCGAAACTCCATTGATAATTTAGGAATGGACTTAATTCTCAATGTTCATTTCGGAGAACTTTACATGAACGCCTTCTGGGATGGCGACGAAATGACCTTTGGGGATGGAGATGGTCAAATTTTTTCCAGTTTTGCTAAATCACTAGATGTAATTGCTCACGAGCTAGCTCATGGTGTGACTCAGCACACTGCTAGTCTAGAATACTACAGTCAGTCTGGAGCGTTAAACGAACATTTTTCTGATGTGTTTGGTACTGCTATTACTCAGTTTGCCCTCAAGCAGACTGCTGGTGAAGCAGACTGGCTCATCGGTGATGAGATTATGGGGCCAGAATTGTATGGTGAAGCTCTGCGTTCCATGAAAGAACCAGGAACGGCTTATGATAATTCCTTGTTAGGTAAAGACATTCAGCCTGGTCACATGAAAGATTATTTTCAAGGAGAAGAAGATAATCAGGGAGTGCATATTAACAGTGGCATTCCCAATAAGGCATTCTACCTAACGGCAATAGAAATTGGCACAGATAAAGCAACGTTAATTTGGTATACAGCTTTGCAAAAACTCTGGGCGACTGCTAATTTCAATGATGCAGTTACTGTGATTGTGGACTCTACTCGCTTGTTAATCAAGAGTGGACAAGTACCTGTAGGTTCAACTCAGATAGTCCGGTCAGCTTTTAAAGCAGTAGGACTGCCATCCTCATAACATAAATTACTAGCTTAGTCAGCCACAACTGACTTGTAGAAATAAGGATGCGTTAGGCTTGCCTTAACGCGTCTTTTATTCATGAAAGTTGCAGGAAAATGCTAAATTAGCAAGAAGTTTTTTGTCTAAGCGATCGCTAACAACATCCTCCTGTTTTTGTATTACAATAAGTATTACAAAAATAATTACAAGGATATTTTTGCTATTTATGGACGCAGTAGATAGCAACGTCACCGAGTGGAAGTACCTCAGCTATGAAAAAATTCCGGAGAATCCCAATAAATGGGCTTTGACAGAATCCGATTATCGCCTTTTGAACAAAACAGATTGGGTGGTAACGGAAAAAATTCATGGTGCTAATTTTGGTATAACTACCGATGGTTACGAGGTACGCTTTGCTAAACGGAAGGAATTTTTACAGCGAGAAGAAGATTTTTTTAGTTATCAATCTTTAAAAGATAAATTATCGCGCCAGGTAAAAGAGATTTATCAAATTTTAAAAGCTATAACTCTTTTCCAGAAAATATATGTTTATGGGGAATTATTTGGCGGAGAGTATCCCCATCCAGATGTACCTGCTGTGAGTCAGGTTCAAGCTGTACAAACTGGTGTTTATTATTCACCTAAAATAGAATATTGTGCTTTTGATATTGTTGGTTGGTATAGTGAAACTACAGCAACAAGATATTATTTAGATTATGAAATACTACTCAAACTCTGTCAGCACGTGGGAATGATGGCAGCAACGCCATTATTTATCGGTAAATATCATGATGCGATGGCATATAACATTGAGTTTGAGTCTACAATTCCCGCAATTTTAGGTTTACCAAAGTTACCTTGTATGAATAAGGCTGAGGGAGTTGTAATTAAACCACTTCATTCTATTTATATAGAGAAAGGTAAAGAAAAAATCCGTCCCATCATTAAGAAGAAAATTCCAGAATTTGCAGAAGATAGCAGATTTCATCAGGCGCGAAAATGGACTGTGCAACAACAGCCAATAATTACTCAAGAAATGAGTATAGAAGAGGAGTTAAGCCAGGAAATGCTATCTTTGGTAACGCCTAATAGATTGAATAATGTGATTTCCAAATTCGGGAGAGTTACAAATAAAAGAAAACAGCAACAGCAATTAATCGAATTACTAGTTAGTGATGTATTAGAAAGTTTTAAAGAAGAGTATGAAAGTATTTTTATTGCTTTAGAAGATGCCGATCGCCAAAATATGATTGAGCAATTAAATAAAGTATCGCAACAGTTAATTAATGATTACTTACAATAAATTCAGATGCCCGATTTATTGAAGAAATCGGGCATCTTGCAAACTTGTAAAATTAAGCAGGTTTCCAAGTACCGTGAAAACCTGGGGGAATGACGCTAGGTAATCCTAGTTTGCAAATCGGTGTTTCATCCAGGCGATCGCTATCAAATACCCAAACTTCGCTACTATGAGAATTGCCGTCATAGACAAGGGTTAGCAGCCAACTTTGCGCTTGATTTTGTGCATCATGAACGTGAATAGGTTCTGAGCAATAGCGATTTTCGCCTAAATCTGCCTCGGTAAAGGTTTCAGTTTGGCTATCGAAACGCGCGATCGTGTTTAATATTTCTTGGGCTATATCCGATTCTGGGCGGAATGAAGACATATATGTATAGCGCGAGGCTTGTCCGACATTTTGCTGTGGTACGCTAGGAAATTCACAATGTCTATCTATTAGTTCTTGAATTGCTGTAACTTTACCTGTGTCGGGATGTAGATGAACTCGCGTTAGAGTACTTTTAGCTGGGGTGTGAGTTTCTCCTGTGGCTACTTCTTTGAGATATTGGTTGGTCTGAAAATCTCGATAACGGGCGATATCTACAATTACTACGCCGCTAGCATCGACATAACCGTTAGCAAAATGCCATTGAAACCAAGGTTCGGTTTCTCCACGACTGACTAAAGATAAATTGTCACGGTCAATTACCAAAATTTGAGTACCTACTTCTGGATGCCATTTGAGAGAATCGCTATATGTGCTAGTTCCCAAAAGGAGAGGCCAAATATTTGCCCGCACAGCTGGAGCAAAAAATACCAGATACTGTCCCGCTAGCACGAAATCATGAATTGCGGGAAGGCCTTCTAATGTAAACTTTGCTTTTTGCAGAATTTTGCCTGTAAAGTCGCTCTTGTAAACATTGAGCGTGGCATTTGGTGCTGGACTAATGCCAAAGTTAAAAATCTCTTGAGTTTGGTAATCGACTTTGGGATGCGCAGAATAGGGTAATCCCTTATCCAAACCACCTAAATTATCTAAACCTCTAGTTTCTAAGCTTTCAAGGTCGAGGGCATAGGGATTATCGCCTTCCCAGAGTGCTAAAAGTTTATCTGGTAATGCCAATACTGAGGTATTAGCTACGTGCTTGACGGGTCTGCGCCATTGATTCCAAATTGGCCCTGATGCTTTCATGCCATAGTTACCGTAAAGCAGTTTACCTGCGGCTGCTTCTTCTTGATAACCGGCTGTTTGCACGTAGCGATAAACTCCAGTTGCTCCTGTATCGGTAAAATTCACAGCTAGAATTGCCCCATCGCCATCAAACCAGTGTCCTACGTGTATTCCACCACGTTCTAGTCGTGCGGGGCCATTGCGGTAAAGGGTGCCACGTAAGCCTTCAGGGATGTTGCCATAAAGAATTGGTAATTCCGTAGGTGGAAATTCGGTTGCAGGTTGAGCGATCGCTCCAGACCAAGCTCTTTTTGTAGGCTTTTTCTCAAGTATATGCATATAAAACTTCGCTCTCAAAATTCAAAGAACTCTTACCATTAGTAACAATTTTAAAAATGAGTAAATTTTGTCCATCCCTCCTGGTATATAACGCCTAATGTGAGTTAGAGTTTGGCAAGGGATAAATACCTCAAAATCGCTCAACATCTTCCTCAATCCACAGCTTGAAACTCTTGCTATAGCTTGGGTATTTTTAACTCACATCATGCTTATAGAAATAAATTTTTGAAAATATAATTCTTCAGATTTTCCTCAGAATTGCTACTTATAATATTTTTATACTAAAGTATAATATTTTACTAATAAATCAATTTATATGCAATCTATAAAATTATATCCAGAGTTGCTGGGCTATCAAATTACCAAGCAGATTTATGCTGGTTCCAGAACTCTGGTTTACCAAGCAACGCGAGAATCTAACCAGCAACCAGTTGTTCTCAAGTTTTTGCGAAACCCCACACCAGGATTTAGCGAATCGATCCAGTTTCGCAATCAGTTCACCATTACAAAAAACCTCAACCTGCCTGGCATTATCCAATCCTACAGCCTGGAAATCTCTGGTAATAGCTACGTTATCGTCATGGAAGACTTTGGTGGAGTTTCTTTGGCGCAATTTGTCCAGCAACAACCGCTAGATATTTCTACTTTTTTGGCGATCGCTCTACAACTAACCGACATTCTGCAAGAACTGTACCACCACCAAATCGTCCACAAAGATATTAAACCAAGCAATATCCTGATTCATCCCCAAACCAAACAAGTTAAACTGATTGACTTCAGCATTGCTTCTGTGTTGCCTAAAGAAACGCCAGAGGTCAAAAATCCCCAAAAACTCGAAGGCACTTTGGCATATCTGGCTCCCGAGCAAACCGGACGCATGAACCGAGGTATTGACTATCGCAGCGATTTCTATGCCTTGGGAGTCACCTTCTTTGAACTTCTGACTGGGCAGATCCCCTTTCCATCAGAAGACCCGATGAACTTAGTGTATTGCCATATCGCCAAGCAACCGCCTCCAGTTCACCAACTTAACCCAGACATTCCGCCGGTGCTGTCAGCGATTGTTGGCAAGTTGATGGCGAAAAATGCCGAAGATCGTTATCAGAGCGCTTTGGGATTGAAGCACGATCTGGAACTGTGCCTGACTCAGCTTGAGGAAACTGGCACGATCGAGGCATTTTCACTTGGGCAGCAAGATTTGGGCGAGCGCTTCCTAGTTTCCGAGCGCTTATATAGTCGAGAAGCAGAAGTAGAGGAATTGCTCAACGCTTTCAACCGTGTAAGCATGGGCAGCACCGAACTCATGCTAGTTGCCGGATTCTCAGGAATTGGCAAAACCGCTGTGGTGAATGAAGTACACAAACCCATTGTGCGCCAACGAGGTTACTTCATCAAAGGGAAATACGACCAACTTCAGCGTCATATTCCTTTCTCAGCTTTCGTCCAGGCATTTGGAGACTTAATCGGGCAACTTTTGACAGAGAGTGATGCCCAGCTTGCTGTCTGGAAAACCAAGATTCTCGAAGCCTTGGGAGACAACGGACAGGCGATCGTTGAAGTCATTCCCGAACTGGAACAAATTATTGGTAAACAGCCTGCTGTACCAAAGCTATCGGGGAACGCTGCCCAAAATCGCTTCAAACTGCTGTTTCAGAAATTTATTCATGTTTTTACAGCCCCAGAACATCCCCTGGTAATTTTCCTCGATGACTTGCAATGGGCAGATTCAGCTTCATTTCAACTGATCCAACTGCTAATACATGAGGTTGGTCATTTGCTGATTCTCGGTGCCTATCGAGATAACGAAGTGTCACCTGTGCATCCCTTGATATTAATTATTCAGGAATTGCAGCAAACGGGAGCCAGGGTTAACACTATTACGCTACAACCCCTAAGTCACGACGATATCAATCAACTAATCGCAGATAGCTTGAATTGCGATCGCCCTTTGGCACAACCGTTAACTGACCTGGTATATCAGAAAACTCAGGGTAATCCTTTTTTTACTACCCAGTTCCTGAAAGCATTGTATGAAGATGGATTTATCCAATTCATTCCGCCTCAGTATGGGGAACGGCGAGGAGGTTGGCAATGTGACATCAGCCAAATCAAAGCCCAAAGTTTAACAGATGATGTAGTCGAGTTCATGGCGCAGCAGTTGCAAAAATTGCCCCCAGCAACTCAAGATGTGTTAAAGCTAGCTGCTTGTATTGGGGCGCAGTTCGATCTGCAAACCCTGGCCATTGTGGCCAAGCAATCAGAAGCCGCGATCGCTAGCGCATTATGGAAAGCCTTGCAAGAACGCTTCATTGTGCCTTTGAATGAAACCTACAAGTTTTTTCAAGATGAAACAGGAGATGCCAACAGCCTGCAAACCTTGGCAGTACCCTATCGCTTTCTGCACGATCGCATCCAGCAAGCAGCCTATTCTCTAATTCCCCAGGAACATAAACAAGTCAACCACTATCACATCGGCAATCTGCTGCTAGCAAATCTCTCCATCGCCGAACAAGAAAAGCAACTGTTTGAAATCGTCAGTCAGTTAAATTGCGGTATTCCGTTGATTACCGAGTCAATAGAACAGCAACGGTTAGCGCAATTAAATCTCAAAGCCGGACGTAAAGCAAAGGACGCTACCGCCTACAGTGCAGCTATTCACTACTTTCAAACTGGAATTCGACTGCTAGCAGCTAAGGGTTGGCAAACCTCTAGCGAGTTGACTCGCCATTTACACGAAGAAGCAGCCGAAGCCGCCCTACTTAACGGTGAATTTGAATCTATGGAAACCTGGATTCAAACCGTTCTGCAACGGACAACCAGTTTACTCGACAAAATGAAGGTCTATGAAGTCAAACTTCAGGCTTATCAGGTGCAAGGGCAACAACTGCAAGCCATTGCCCTAGGGCGTGCAGTGCTGCAACAACTGGGGATAACCATTCCCGAATCTGCCACGCCTTCAGAGATTCAGCAGCAAGTGGAAACCACACTCTCCACCCTAGGCGATAGAAAAATTGAAGATTTACTGAATTTACCCAGTATGACGGATGCTCAGGCATTAGCTGCTCTACGAATGCTGGCGAATCTGGTTCCTTCAGTTCACCAGGCGGCTCCCTATTTGTTTCCTCTACTAGCTTGTGAAGAAGTTAATCTCTCGCTGCGATATGGCAATGCTCCCCTTTCTGCACCGGGATATGCAGACTTCGGTATTGTTGTGAGTACCGCTTTCAACCGACCAGAAATCGGTTATCAATTTGGGCAGCTGGCGTTAAAGCTTTTGGATCTTTTGCCTGCGCAATCTATTCAAAGCATGACCAGCTTTAAGGTAGCTGCGTTTATTCAATGGCAACAAGAGCCAGTTAAGCAGGCGATCGCCCTACTGCAAAATTCTTATATCGCTGGCTTGGAAACTGGAGATTCAATTCACGGGCCGATTTCAATGGTCTTCAAACTTCTCTACACCTATCTGAGTGGTGGCGAGATTCTAGAAGAGTTATGTGAAAAAATTCGAGTTTATGGTTCTGATTTTGCCGCAGTTAGCAGTTTTGTTGGTTGGTCTAAAATCATTGGTCAAACTATCATCAATCTGACGGAAATTCAAACGCAGCCAGAGCTTTTGGTCGGAGAATTTTGTGATGAAGAAATACTTTTAAATACATTACTAAACAGCAATGATGAGTTGGCAATTCATCTATTTTTCCTCAATAAGTTAACCCTCAGCTATTGGTTTCACGATCTCCCTGCTGCCCTGGAAAATGCCGATCGCGGCGCACAAT
This sequence comes from Calothrix sp. NIES-2098, assembly GCF_963875125.1. Classification (NCBI taxonomy): domain Bacteria; kingdom Bacillati; phylum Cyanobacteriota; class Cyanophyceae; order Nostocales; family Calotrichaceae; genus Calothrix; species Calothrix sp. NIES-2098. The sequence continues at coordinate 2,503,722 of NZ_CAWNKJ010000001.1, read as the reverse complement.
ACCTCAAAGGGGGAGCAGGGATGTTTTCTGTGCCCGTGTTTTACTATTACGATGCCCTAGCTCGGTTGGCTGCCTGTTCGTCAAATAGTAATTCTCAACAGCAACAATTGCTCTTGCAGGCAGATGCCAGTAACACAAAGCTCAAAACCTGGGCTAAATTTGCCCCAATGAATTTTCTGCATAAATCCGATCTGGTGGAAGCCGAACGCCAGCGGGTGTTGGGAAACAAAACTGAAGCCATTGAAAGTTACGATCGCGCGATCGCTGGTGCCAAGCAACAGGGATATCTTCAAGATGAAGCCCTGGCTAACGAACTAGCTGCCAAATTCTATCTAGCTTGGGGTAAAGAAAAGGTCGCCGCTGGCTATTTGCAAGAGGCTTACTATTGCTATACCCATTGGGGAGCCAAAGCCAAAATTCACGATTTAGAACAGCACTACTTCCACCTAATCCAACCGATTCTGCAACCCCAACCATTAACCTGCAATCTGTTCGAGACGCTGGCAAGTTTTACGTCCTTCAAAACAACCCATATCGCCAGTACTATTAGCGGCATTACCGATGCACTAGATTTCATAACAGCACTGAAAGCTACTCAAATCCTCTCTAGTAAGATTCAGCTCAAAGAACTTATCCATTCCCTCACCCAAATCATTTTGGAAAATTCTGGTGCAGAAACCTGTGTTTTAATCCTACCCCAAGAGGAAAACTGGCAAATTCAGGCGATCGCCACGATGCGAACAACCGCAACCGCGCCCGATGTTTTGTTGCTAACAGAAGCGTTAGAAGGAAGTTCAAAAGTTCCCTGCAAACTGATTCAATACGTCAAACACACCCTAGAGCCTGCAATTGTTGGTGACGGCAAAACCAACTTGAAAATAGAAGACGACTACATTCTGCAACATCAGCCTCAGAGTTTATTGTGTAGCCCAATTGTGAATCAGGGAAATTTGGTTGGCATTCTCTATCTAGAGCATCGCAGTACAAAAAGTGTCTTTACAGATCGTTGCTTGCTGATACTCAATTTTTTGTTTACCCAAGCTGCCACTGCCTTAGAAAATGCCAAACTCTATGCTGCACTTCAGTCTAATGAAGCTCGTTTCCAAAAGCTAGCAAATAATATCCCTGGGTTAATTTATCAAATTCGCATTAGCCCTGATGGGTCTTCTTCTATGCCCTATGTCAGTTCTGGATGCCAAAGCCTTTATGAGGTTAGCGCCGCAGATCTCATGTCCGGGAAGTGTAGCCTCCGAGATTTTGAGTACCCTGAGGATCGAGCAGAGTTGATGCAAGCAGTGATTGAATCTGCCCAAAACTTAACTCCCTTTCAGCATGAATGGCGGATTATCACCGCAACTGGAAAATTAAAGTGGGTGAAAGCTGCCTCTCAGCCAGAGCTTTGGGAAGATGGGCAGATGGTTTGGGATGGAATGCTGATTGATATTAGCGATCGCAAACACACCGAAACTCAATTACAACAAAAAAAACAAGAGGTGGAACAAACCCTCAAAGAACTAAAACAAGCTCAACTTCAGATTATTCAGAGCGAAAAAATGTCTAGCTTGGGGCAGATGGTAGCTGGAGTAGCACATGAGATCAATAATCCCGTCAACTTTATACATGGTAATTTGTGCCACATTGCTGAGTATACAGAGAATTTATTGAAGTTGATCGCTTTATATCAGCAACACTATCCCCAACCAGTGCCAGAAATTCAAGATGAGATCGCAGCTATGGATCTCGCATTCATGATTGAGGATTTGACAAAAGTACTGCAATCCATGCATGTTGGTACAAATCGGATTCGGGAAATTGTACTTTCACTACGCAACTTCTCACGGCTGGATGAATCAGAAATCAAATATGTTGACATCCATACTGGGATTGACAGTACCCTAACTATTTTGCAGAATCGCCTGAAAGCCAAGCCAGGTCATTGTGGTATTCAAGTTGTCAAGGAGTATGGTAACTTGCCCGCGATCGAATGCTACGCAGGGCAATTAAACCAAGTATTTATGAACATCCTCAGTAATGCGATCGATGCACTAGAGGAACAAGATAAACAACGCTCCCCTGAAGAAATTGCCGCCAACCCAAGCATCATTTCCATTCGGACAGAAGTGACGACAACAAACCAGGTAAAAATTTACATAGCTGATAACGGCCCAGGAATGGATGAGTTGATTCACCAACGCCTCTTCGATCCGTTCTTTACCACCAAGCCTGTAGGAAAAGGTACTGGTTTAGGACTATCGATTAGCTATCAAATTATCACGAAACAACATGGTGGTTCTTTAGAATGTATTTCATCACCAGGAAAAGGTACTGAATTTGCGATCGCTATTCCTTTGAAACAAAAATGAACATTCAAGGTGCTAAAAATTGATTTTGAGTATAAAATAAAACCAACTTTTGAGAATTTATAACTAGGTGCAATAATGTCTACTACTACGGTTAAGGCCTGTAGTTTGGGGCGAAAAATTTCTCTCAACGCCCGCAGTTTTGGCAAAGCGATCGCTTTATTGATGATGCTGTGGGGGTGTGCAACACCTGGTTTTAATGTCTCTAATATCACTTGGAAGACTTATACTAATAATCGCTACGGTTTTGAATTTCCTTACCCTAACAACTGGAATGCCTTACCACCACCGGATAATGACGATGGAATTGTCTTTGTCTCGCCTGAAAATAAAACAGTAGAAATACGCTCTTGGGCAGGTAATAGAATACCAGATGCGGTCAAGCAAGATGCCAAAGTTACTGTTAATCCCAACTTTAAAACCGCCCAAGGAATACCCGGAATAATGGTTGTAGAAGTGGGTCAGCAAGTCAGTTCCATGACCCTCACCATCACTCAAGGCCAAGTTAAATATCACTGGCAAGGACGCAGCCCCAGCCAAGAATTTACTGATTACTACCGTTTTTTTTACTACATTGCTCAACAATATAAAGTTCCTAAGTAATATTTGTCATTGGGCATGGGGCATTGGTCATTTGTCAAGAGTCAAGAGTCAATGGTCAAAAGGTAATAGTCCTTTTTTCTTCCTTGTCAACGCCACTTGCTACAACGCGGGGAACCCGCGCAACGCAGTGGCTCCTCCCTGTCCCCCCACACTCCCCCATACATGGCGATAAAAATTTTCCCACTGCGACTGCCTTGAAACCCTTTCGCCAGCTATGACAAACGGCAGTTTGAAAAAACATCTGTTGAGTACTTTCCCCCTTAGGATGGTTGAGAGGTGACACAAACCTGGTAGATTTAGCTTACAGCGAGTGAAAACAGGTAAAAATGAAAGTCCTGGTTATTGGTGGCGATGGCTATTGCGGTTGGGCGACTGCTCTTTACCTCTCAAATCAAGGTTATGAGGTTGGGATTTTAGATAGTTTAGTGCGGCGGCACTGGGATAACGAGTTAGGTGTCGAAACTCTCACTCCGATCGCGCCAATTCAACAACGTCTTCAGCGCTGGTACGACTTAACCGGTAAATCCATAGACCTTTTTGTTGGCGACATTACTAATTACGAGTTCCTCAAGAAAGCACTGGACAAATTCCAACCCGGTGCGATCGTGCATTTTGGGGAACAGCGATCGGCTCCTTTTTCGATGATCGACCGCGAACATGCAGTTCTGACTCAGGTGAACAATGTAGTCGGCACTTTGAATTTACTGTATGCGATGCGGGAAGATTTCCCCGACTGTCATTTAGTCAAGTTGGGAACAATGGGTGAATACGGTACACCCAACATCGACATCGAAGAAGGTTACATCACCATTGAACACAATGGGCGCAAAGATACATTGCCTTATCCCAAACAACCAGGTTCAATGTATCACCTCAGCAAAGTCCATGACAGTCATAACATCCATTTTGCCTGTCGGATTTGGGGATTGCGGGCTACAGACTTAAATCAGGGTGTAGTTTATGGCGTCTTAACCGAAGAAACGGGAATGGACGAATTGTTAATTAACCGCCTTGATTACGATGGAGTGTTTGGTACAGCACTTAACCGCTTCTGTATTCAAGCGGCCATTGGTCATCCCCTCACCGTCTACGGTAAAGGCGGACAAACCCGCGGATTTTTAGATATTCGAGATACAGTGCGGTGTATTGAATTGGCGATCGCCAATCCTGCACAACCTGGCGAATTCCGCGTCTTTAACCAATTTACCGAGCAATTTAGCGTTGGTGACTTGGCAGTGATGGTGAAAAAAGCCGGGAACGCAATGGGATTGAATGTGGAAATCAATAACCTCGATAATCCCAGAGTTGAAAAAGAAGAGCATTATTTCAACGCTAAAAACACTAAATTACTTGATTTAGGTTTACAACCGCACTACCTCTCTGATTCTCTGCTTGATTCACTGTTAAACTTCGCTATCAAGTATCAGAATCGAGTCGATAACAAACAAATTCTGCCTAAAGTCTCTTGGCATAGGAAATAGAGTTAATTCTGTGTGCGGCTGATAACAGAACCCTATTTAAATCAAGTAAGTCGCTGGCCAGAAACTGGTCGTCATATTCTCGCGCAATATGACGACCAATCAATTGTTGTTTATCAAGCATATCGTCCAGCTATTGGTAACTTCGCTGCCATTAATGGTTATTTTGGTGGCGAATTTAGTCTCGATCGCATGAGTTGGATCAAGCCTAACTTTTTGTGGATGATGTACCGTTCTGGCTGGGGTACAAAAGCTGGACAAGAGGTAGTATTAGCTATATGGCTGAAACGTTCGGCTTTTGATGAAATTTTGGCTTTGGCTGTTCATTCCAGCTTTATTCCCGAAATCTATGCCAGTAAAAGTGCTTGGCAAACAGCCTTGCAGCAGTCACAAGTACGCCTACAATGGGACCCCGACCATCACCCCTCTGGGGCTAAGTTAGAACGCCGTGCTATTCAGTTAGGGTTACGCGGTCAAGTATTAGCCGCTTACGCCAAAGATTGGATTTTGAATATTGAGGACATCTCCGATTTTGTTCAACAACAGCGACAAAACATTAATTCTGACTGTGCGCAATTGATTACGCCACGGGAGACAGTTTACTCTGTGATTGAGACAGAAACTCAAAAAAAGCTGGAATTATCTGCTTGGATTGAATAATTTTGCATGAAAATAGCTCTGTTCACTGAAACCTTTTTGCCCAAAGTTGATGGCATTGTCACGCGCCTGCGTCACACCGTTGACCATTTACAGCGTCATGGAAATCAAGTTTTAGTGATTGCCCCGGATGGCGGGATCGCTGAACATAAAGGAGCGAAAGTTTATGGTGTGAGTGGCTTTCCTTTGCCACTATATCCAGAATTAAAAATGGCATTACCTCGCCCAGCTATTGGTTACGCCTTAGAAGAGTTTCAACCAGATATTATTCATGTCGTTAATCCAGCCGTTTTGGGATTAGCTGGGATATTTTATAGCAAAGTCCTGAAAATTCCTTTAGTAGCGTCTTACCATACCCATTTACCCCAATATCTTCAACATTACGGCTTGGGGATGTTAGAAGGTTTGCTTTGGGAATTACTTAAAGGCGGTCACAATCAAGCCGAGTTAAATCTCTGTACTTCCACAGCGATGATGGAGGAATTAACAGCACATGGTATTGAACGGGTAGATTTGTGGCAAAGGGGTGTAGATACAGAATTATTTCATCCTGAATTAGCTAGTGACCAAATGCGATCGCGTTTATCGCAAAATCACCCAGAAAGCCCGCTACTACTCTACGTAGGTCGGCTTTCGGCTGAGAAAGAAATTGAGCGCATCAAACCAATTTTAGAGGCAATTCCAGAGGCGCGGTTGGCATTGGTCGGAGATGGCCCCCACCGCCAAGCACTAGAAAAACACTTTGCAGGGACTAATACCAACTTTGTCGGCTACCTTATGGGTAGGGAGTTAGGTTCCGCTTTTGCTAGTGCTGATGCTTTTATTTTTCCTTCCCGTACAGAAACGCTAGGATTAGTCCTCCTAGAAGCAATGGCAGCTGGTTGTCCTGTAGTCGCAGCTCGTTCGGGCGGAATTCCTGATATTGTTACAGACGGGGTGAATGGCTATCTTTTTGAGCCAACAGCAGATATTCAAGGTGCAATTACCGCTACTGTTCGCCTTTTACAGGAGAAACAAGAATGTGACCTAATCCGTCAAAATGCCCGTAAAGAAGCCGAAAGGTGGGGATGGGCAAATGCCACACGCCAGCTAGAAGATTACTATCAAAAGGTGCTTTATTCTCAAAAGTTGACTAAAGCTGTCTAGTTAGGCAGAAGATAAGGCGATCGCACGCAAGCAATATCTGGGGACGTTGAGAGGTTTGGAGAAAAATCATCCTCGCGTCCCCACTTCGGCTGATTTTCGGGTGCTGTGGTAATTCTCAGTTAAATGGTGTATAGCAGTATAAATCTAAAATCCGTCTTGAAAAGTTCAGATCGCCGGAAGCCGGCGCTCCGACGCCAGTCGCCTCAAGTCGGCAAAGCCGCCCAAGGCGCTGGCTCGACTTTTCGCAAAATCTAAAATCTAAAATTAAAATTCCCATGACACTTCCTAATCCTGGTAGCGTCTTGGCTACATTAACTGAACTTACACAAGTTAATCGTACCCACGCTTTACTGCGTCGTGTTAAAGACCTTTCTGTTAATGAATTTGTCTGTTTACTCGATTTTATTACGGCTGAGTTTCAGCAGTTTCTCAGAGCAATTGAGCTAATTAATAATGAAGCTCTAGAAACAATGCTAGAGAAAGTGCTAGAAGCAATCACATTAAAAATTGGTCAAATTCTGCAAGCAGAACACACAGCAATTTTTTTGGTAGATTATGACAAAGGTCAGTTGTGGTCAAAAGTTCCCCAAGATAATAGTCAAAAATTCTTAGAAATTCGGACTCCAATTACAGTTGGCATTCCCGGTCATGTGGCCAGTACTGGTCAATATTTAAATATAGCTGAAACCGCTACTCATCCTTTATTTAGCCCAGAACTAGAAAAACAAATGGGCTATAAAATTAGTAATCTTTTATGTATGCCAGTTGTGAGCAGTAAAAATCAAATTGTCGCAGTAGTACAACTGGCTAATAAAGCAGGGGATATTCCCTTTAATCATCATGATGAAGAACGATTTCGAGATTTTGCTGCTTCAATTGGGATTATTTTAGAAAGCTGCCAAACTTTTTATGTAGCAGCTCGCAATCAACGGGGAGCTACAGCACTTTTAAGGGCAACTCAAACTCTAGGACAAAGTTTAGATTTAGAAGCAACTTTGCAAATAGTCATGGAGCAAGCCCGGATTTTAATGCAAGCAGACCGCAGCACCCTATTTTTATATCGTAAAGAAATGGGTGAACTTTGGACAAAGGTAGCAGCAGCAGCAGATGGTACAAATGCAATCGAAATCCGGATGCCTTGTAATCGAGGAATTGTTGGTTATGTGGCTGCTACTGGGGAAGCTGTTAATATTCCTGATGCTTATCGAGATCCGCGCTTCGATCCATCTACAGATAGAAAAACTGGATATTTAACTCGCAATATTTTATGTTTGCCAGTATTTAATTCTGCTAATGAATTAATTGGGGTAACTCAGTTAATTAATAAGCAACAAGGTAGTTTTACTACCTCTGATGAAGAATTTATGCGAGCTTTTAATATCCAAGCCGGAATTGCTTTAGAAAATGCTCGCCTGTTTGAAAATGTGCTGTTAGAAAAACAGTATCAAAAAGATATTTTGCAAAGTTTATCTGATGCTGTAATTTCTACAGATATGGCAGGTCGGATTGTCACAATTAATGATGCAGCACTGCAATTATTGGGTTGTCCCATAGGAGAGACTCATCATAAAAGTAATAAACATTTGTGGGAACAAAATTTACTCGGTCGCCTAGTTTGGGAAGTAGTGCCGATTGAAAATCTGCAAATGCGGCTGGAAGATAGTTTAAAAACTGGGGCAAAACATTACGTTCCAGAGCAAAGTTTAACAGTGGGATTGTATCACGTCCAAAGTTCTGAACGAGTAAACAGTGAAAGCGATACCGGACGCAGCGGAACTCATACACCAGGATCTGGAGATACCGTAATTTTGGCAGTGGGCGATCGCCAAAATCCCGATATTTTTATTCCCTGGAATTTACCCCTAACTCCCCAATCTAAGTTTTTGAGTGCCAGTGAAGTGCAAAAAGTCGAACGCAGCACCAATCTCACTGTCAATCCCTTAACTAACCCCGAAGGTGGAGTCAGAGGTGGTTTGGTGGTGCTAGAAGACATCAGCCAGGAAAAACGCTTGAAAACTACCATGTACCGCTACCTCACACCCCACGTTGCCGAACAGGTGATGGCTTTGGGAGAAGATGCCTTAATGGTAGGAGAACGAAAAGAAGTAACAATTTTATTTTCTGATATCCGTGGTTATACTACCCTGACAGAAAATCTCGGTGCGGCTGAGGTGGTATCATTGCTCAACCAGTATTTTGAAACAATGGTAGAGGCAGTTTTTAACCATGAAGGCACCCTAGATAAGTTTATTGGCGATGCTTTAATGGCAGTGTTTGGTGCGCCTTTACCCCTCACAGAAAATCATGCTTGGCGAGCCGTACAAGCAGCATTGGATATGCGCCAACGCTTGGCAGAATTTAATCAACGGCGGATTATTCAAGCACAACCGCAAATCCACATTGGCATCGGGCTGAGTTCTGGGGAAGTGGTTTCTGGTAATATTGGTTCCCACAAACGCATGGATTACACCGTCATTGGCGATGGTGTAAATTTAAGTTCCCGTTTGGAAGGCGTCACAAAAGAATATGGTTGTGACATTGTTTTGAGTGAATTTACTTATCAACTCTGTAGCGATCGCATTTGGGCGAGACAGTTAGATAAAATTCGCGTCAAAGGTAAGTATCAAGCGGTAAATATCTACGAGCTAATTAGCGATCGCGCTACTCCTCTTGATGATGCCACCCAAGAATTTTTATTCTATTATCAGTCTGGTAGAATTGCTTATTTAGCACGTAACTTTCAACGCGCGATCGACTGTTTTACAGATGCTAAGAATATTCGCCCTCAAGACCAAGCTGTTAATATCCACCTAGAACGCGCTCGCAATTACCAAAAAACACCACCCCTTGATTCTTGGGATGGTGTCTGGACAATGACTACTAAGTAACAGAAATTTAAGTAGTCTTGCTGTCTCATCAGCAAATTGATATCTTAATTTTTACCGACAGCGAACATAAGTCTAAACAGTAGGTTTGCTTATGCCTCAGATTCAACACATGGTTTTATTTAAATTCAAACCGGAAGTTGCTGCGGAAAAGATTACAGGCTTTTTAAAACAGTTACAGAAAATTTCCCAAACGCTTCCCGGTATCACCTACTTTGCAGGCGGGCCATACTCCAGCAGTGAAGGATTGAATCAGGGTTATACTCATGGGTTTCTCATGACTTTCGAGAGTGCTGCTGCTCGCGATGCTTATTTACCCCATCCTCTTCACGAACAAATCAAAGCCGAAATCATACCATGCATTGATGGCTTGATAGCATTCGACATTGAAGCATAAATAACTATCATAACTCGTGGGTCAAGAGTCGAGAAAAGACAATAATCCTTGGTCATTTCTCCTTTGTCTCCCCACACTCCCCACACTCTCTATCTTCCCTGCTAATCCCTTAACCTTCAGGCTGCTCCTCGTTACCCTGGTCATCCTGAAAGGGGTTTTCACCAATTTTGAGTTGTTTTTTTGTCCGTTTTAAATTTTTCCAAAGCTCTTTGATTTGCTCGTAAGCTTCTTCTGGTGGTAATTTACCGCCAGTTTCTAAGTTACATATATAACTGACTCTTTGAGCAAATTCCTGTAAATTGGCATTGAAAACTAAGTTTTCTGGCTTCACGTGACCGTAGTAGCGACCACGAGGATAGAGAAAATCATCTTTACTCACTGCTTTTTTCTCCATTTATTCAACTCCCCCCTGTGTTTATATCTGAAGCTGAATTACTAACCGCGCTACATCTCTGTTTTGTCCAGTCGGGAGTAATAGCAAAATTAAATCCCTCTTGTGTAAATCTTTTGGGGAAATTTGTCAATATTAATTTACTACAGAGATTATCAAAGGTAAAAATCATTAAATAGGAAGATTCACAAAGAAGGTTTTTAATGAATATGGCAAAAGTGGGATTTTATTTCCCATCGCGGCCAATTCATTACATCTTAGTCCATGATTGCACGAAATAACGCACACCATGAACTACGCTAAAAGCCTTATTAATAAAGTATTAATATATACTGTATTACCAAAACTAAATATATTTATTTGCATAGATAAATGTAATTGGATTGTTAAAAAAAGCACCTGAACTAAAAATTGAGCTTCCCCCTCAAACAGTGGAACGCTGCGATAGGAATCTAATTGATGAAAACATGACCAACTCTGCTATCTGCCTCCTTTGCTATTGCCTATTGGGTGTATCTGAGAGTAAATTTACAAATCAAACTAGGAGTGCTGTTGCCTGTTGTAATTGACCATTGATGCATCAACAATGGCTAATTACTAATAACTAAAGATAAAATGGTTTAGCTTCGAGCGCCAAACACTGCCCATCACCTGTAAATTTACTGCTTACCATGTCTGTTAATTCCAAGTTATACGAAGGCAAAGCAAAAATCCTCTACACGACGGACGATCCTGAAGTCTTGTTAGCCGATTTTAAAGACGATGCCACTGCCTTTAATGCCCAAAAACGTGGCAGTATCCTAGGTAAAGGAAATATTAACTGTAGTATATCTAGTAAACTGTTTCAGCAGTTAGAAGCACAAGGTATAAAAACTCATTTTATTGACAACCCTGCCCCGCATCAAATGCGAGTGAAAGCAGTAAAAATTTTGCCCTTAGAAGTTGTGGTGCGAAATATTGCAGCTGGTAGTCTGTGTGAGCAAACTGGGTTGCCATTGGGCACAATACTAAAACAGCCTTTGGTAGAGTTTTATTACAAAAACGACCAACTAGGCGATCCGTTATTAACACGCGATCGCCTCTACTTGCTGGAACTAGCTACTCCGGAACAAGTTGAGACAATTACTCATCTAGCATTGCAAATCAATGAGTTCCTGCGCAGCTTTTGGCTGCGTTGCGGTATTACCCTAGTAGACTTCAAACTAGAGTTTGGCTTGGACTCAACAGGGCAAGTGCTTCTAGCAGACGAAATTAGCCCAGACACTTGTCGTTTGTGGGATGTAGCCCAAGAGGATACTAATCTCCGGGTGATGGACAAAGACCGCTTTCGCAAAGACTTAGGAAATATAGAAAATGCCTACCAGGAGGTTTTACAAAGAGTTTTACAAGCAGTAGACAACGGAAATTAAATTAAAACGGTAAAAATATTATTTTCATTTTTTACCTTTTACATGAGAGCATAATTGCCTTGTGATGGTGTGTGGATGAGAAGAGGAACTGAAATAAAATGCGTTTATCTCCCCTATTAGTGGCCGCGGTAGCAATTACAGCGCCTTTAAGTACTCCGCTAAGTACAAATGCACAAACTACTGACGATTTCCAAAAGACAGCAGAGTTGTTTCCATCGGTGACAGATGGGCAAGCTGACAATGACATCGATAAAGAACACTCTCAAGAGAAACAAGAATCTTCCACCCAGTCCCTAGAGGTGGCGGTCAAGGAAAGTGTCCATTCTTCTACTGTCGTCGCCGCATTCCCCAATCCTTCAGTGGGGACTGCCACATCAGCAGTAATAGTGCCAACCACAACAACAAAAACTACACAAACTCCTCAAGCACCGCCTAGCGCTGGGGTAAGGGCACTCAAAGGTCTTAAGCCTCGGAATCTTGTAGCAGCATTTCCTAATCGCTCATCTGGGACTATAACGCCAACAACTATACAAGTAGAAAAACCCGCTAGCGCTGGAGTAAAAGCATTAGAGGGACTTCAGCCTCGGACGATCGCCGCACTACCAAATCAGTCAGTAGAGATTGGGACACCACAGATAACACTAAAAACTGTGCAAGTCCCTCAAGAAACACCACAGCCTACTCTCCAACCAACTCCACAACCGAGAACCCCCCAACCTACTCCCCAGCCAACACCACAACAAAGAACCCCACAACCTGCTCCTCAACAACTACCATTTCCCAACCAGCCGTCTTCAGGTACGCCACAACCCTCACCCTCTCCGGCTCCTGGTAATACTCCAACCCCGGATAATACCAACCCACCTGTAGGGACACCTGTATTTCCTAGTAATCAAGAAACTACTCCAGAATCGAGCGAACCCCGTGTATTGGTATCGGAAGTAGCGGTGCGATCGCAATCTGGGCAATTAACACCAGAACTAGAAAATCAAGTTTACTCAGCAATTCGTACCCAACCAGGAAGGACAACCACCCGTTCCCAACTGCAAGAAGATATCAATGCCATCTTTGGTACAGGTTACTTCTCGAATGTTCAAGCAGTACCAGAAGATACACCTTTAGGCGTAAGGGTGAGTTTTGTTGTCCAGCCCAACCCAGTCCTCACCAAAGTACAAATCCAAGCAAATCCTGGTACTAATGTTACTTCCGTACTGCCGCAAAACACTGCCGATGAAATTTTTCGCGATCAGTATGGCAGAATCCTCAACTTGCGTGACTTGCAAGAAGGTATCAAGCAGTTAACCAAGCGCTATCAGGATAAAGGATACGTACTAGCCAATGTCATCGGCGCGCCCCAAGTCACAGAAAATGGAGTTGTTACCTTACAGGTCGCAGAAGGGGTAGTAGAGAATGTTCGCGTCCGGTTCCGCAACAAAGAAGGTCAGGAAACAGACGAGAAAGGACAACCAATCCGCGGACGGACACAGCCATATATCATCACGCGAGAATTGGAGTTGAAACCAGGACAGGTATTCAACCGCAACACCGTACAAAAAGATCTACAAAGGGTCTATGGCTTGGGAATCTTTGAAGATGTGAACGTCTCCCTTGACCCTGGTAGCGACCCCAGCAAAGTAGATGTAGTAGTGAATGTGGCTGAACGCAATAGCGGTTCGATTGCTGCGGGTGCGGGGATTAGTTCTGCCAGTGGCTTGTTTGGAACCATTAGTTATCAGCAGCAAAACCTCAATGGCAGAAACCAAAAATTGGGAGCAGAGTTACAGGTAGGCGAACGGGAACTGTTATTTGACCTGCGCTTTACAGATCCTTGGATTGCTGGCGATCCTTACCGGACTTCTTATACAGCTAATATTTTCCGTCGTCGCTCAATTTCGTTAATTTTTGACGGCAAAGATGAAAATATTGAGACTTTTGCACCAGGCCAAACCGAAGGCGATCGCCCCCGTGTTGTCCGTTTAGGTGGCGGTCTGACTTTTACCCGTCCGCTTTCGGCTAATCCCTACGCCAATTCCGAATGGACGGCTTCAGCGGGTTTCCAATATCAGCGAGTTTCCACCAAAGATGCCGATGGCAATAGCAGATCGCAAGGCACAATTTATCGGAACGGACAGCCAACAGAACTAATTCCCTTAACGCAATCGGGGACAGGTGACGATGATTTGCTGCTATTGCAACTAGGAGCGCAGCGCGATCGCCGAAATAACCCCTTGCAACCTACTAGTGGTTCTTATCTGCGTTTTGGGGTCGATCAGTCAGTTCCCATCGGACAAGGTAGTATCTTCCTCACTCGGTTACGGGGTAGTTACAGCCAATACGTTCCCATCAACTTAATTAGGTTAAGTAAGGGGCCGCAAACTCTGGCTTTTAACTTGCAAGGAGGCACGGTTTTTGGTGACTTGCCACCCTATGAAGCCTTTACATTAGGTGGTAGTAACTCGGTTCGGGGTTATGAAGAAGGCACATTAACCAGCTCCCGCAGTTATGTACAAGCTTCTGTTGAGTATCGCTTCCCCGTATTTTCCGTAGTCAGTGGGGCATTATTTTTCGATTTTGGTAGCGATTTGGGCACCAGTACCAGAGCCGCAGAAATACTGAACAAAAATGGTACTGGCTATGGCTATGGTCTTGGCGTGCGCGTGCAATCACCCTTGGGGCCAATTCGTATTGACTACGGTCTCAACGATGATGGTGACAGCCGGATTAATTTCGGGATTGGGGAAAGGTTTTAAGTTGGTCAGTTGTCATTTGTCCTTTGTCATTAGTTATTTGTAAAAAACCAATGACTAATGACCCTTGACTCTTGACCCTTGACCAGGAATCATTAATATTTTCAGGTGCAGTTCGCAGGTTTTACTAAATCTGAATATGAACAATACCAACCGCAAACAACACACAATCGCTGCGCCAATCGCTCAAACTGGAGTGGGGCTGCATAGCGGTGTGAGTACCCAAGTTCGGATATTACCAGCAGAGGTGGGTAGCGGGCGCTACTTTGTGCGAGTAGATTTACCAAATTCGCCCATTATTCCAGCGCAAGTGGCAGCAGTTAGTCAAACTCTGCTTTCAACCCAGCTGGGTAAAGGTGAGGCGTGTATCCGTACCGTAGAGCATTTATTAGCTGCTCTGACGGCTATGGGTGTAGATAACGCTCGAATTGAAATTGATGGCCCGGAAGTACCGCTACTAGATGGTTCGGCGCGGATATGGGCAGAAAGCATCGCTCAAGTTGGCTGGCGATCGCAATCCAAAACTGACACTGAAGTACCCCCAGCTATTCAAGAGCCAATTTGGATTTATGAGGGCGATACTTTTGTGGCTGCTATCCCCGCGCCAGAAACCCGTTTTAGTTATGGTATTGACTTCGATCTGCCTGCTATTGGTAATCAATGGCACAGTTGGTCGCCAAGTGCCGACTTGGAAAAAGCTTCTGCTAGCTTTGCTACAGAGATTGCTCCTGCCCGTACCTTTGGTTTGTTGCATCAAATCGAACATTTGCAGCAATCTGGCTTAATTAAGGGTGGTAGCTTAGAGAATGCTCTTGTCTGCGGCCCTGATGGCTGGTTAAATCCACCATTAAGATTTGCAAATGAGCCAGTACGTCATAAAATCTTGGATTTAGTAGGAGATTTGAGTTTACTAGGAAATCTTCCTCGTGCTCACTTCTTAGCGTATAAGGCCAGCCACAATTTACATATTCAACTGGCACAAAGGATTTTAAGTTTAGGGCTTTAGATTTGGGAATGATTCTCAAGTCGAAAATCTAAAACCTAAAATTCCTTCGCTGACTTGATTCCAGATTGAAAAATAAGCGCACAGCCAATGACAACCCTCACTGACGCCGATACCATTAAAGCTCAAAGCACGCTAGAACCGAAAAAAACCTTCTCAATTGAAGAAATTCAAAATCTCTTGCCCCACCGCTACCCGTTTTTACTGGTAGACAAAATTATCGACTATGTTCCAGGAAAACTAGCAGTTGGTGTGAAAAACGTCACCATCAACGAACCACAATTTCAAGGTCATTTCCCAGGAAGGCCACTGATGCCAGGAGTGCTAATTGTTGAAGCAATGGCACAAGTAGGCGGCATAGTCCTGACACAACTACCAGATTATGAAGCAGGTGGACTGTTCGTGTTTGCTGGTATCGATAAAGTCCGCTTTCGTCGCCAAGTCGTCCCAGGAGATCAGCTGATCCTGACGGTGGAACTGTTGTGGGTAAAACAACGTCGTTTCGGTAAAATGCAAGGTCGTGCTGAAGTTGACGGTCAGATAGCTGCTGAAGGCGAATTAATGTTTTCTTTAGTAAACTAAAAACCACCTCTTGTGGTTAGGGCACAGCCGTGAAGTGCCTTTACTGAAACCTGAAAAAGGATAGCAGTAAAACTCACTAGCCACAAGAGTAATTTATAATTTCTTAAATTTCGTCGCCCTCACACTTAACTTGCTTTGCCCGACACTTCGGTAGCTGAGTATTTATACTTCAGTAACCGAATATTTCAACGTTCCGCAACGCCAGCCGCCTGAACGGGATAACTCCCGCACGGCGCAGGCTAGTTAAGACAGTTCTGGAGATTCACCCTTGAAGACGCTTATTCACCCAACTGCTGTAATTCATCCTAAATCGGAACTCCACCCATCAGTGCAAGTCGGTGCCTATGCTGTGATTGGAGCGAATGTTAAAGTCGGCCCTGAAACTATCATTGGCTCTCATGTAGTGCTAGAAGGGCCTTGTGAAATTGGCGCACGAAATCAAATTTTCCCTGGTGCAACTATCGGTATGGAACCCCAGGATCTCAAATATGTGGGAGAACCTACCTGGGTCAAAATTGGTGACAATAATCAAATTCGCGAATACGTTACCATCAACCGCGCCACTGGTGCAGGGGAAGCAACGGTCATTGGCAACGGTAATTTATTAATGGCTTATGTCCATGTGGCTCATAACTGCGTGATTGAAGACCATGTAATTATCCCCAACTCCGTAGCCCTAGCAGGTCACGTGCATATAGAATCACGCGCTAGACTTGGCGGGGTTTTGGGAGTTCATCAATTTGTGCATATTGGCCAGCACTCAATGGTAGGGGGTATGGCACGTATTGACCGGGATGTGCCGCCATATATGCTTGTGGAGGGCAATCCAGCGCGAGTACGTACCCTCAATTTGGTAGGGCTAAAACGCTCTGGTATGGACGCCAACGAGTTGCAAATCCTCAAAAAAGCCTTTCGGATTCTCTATCGCTCTAACTTAACTTTCAAAGAGGCTTTAGAACAGCTAGAACTACTAGGCGATACCGAACAGCTACAACACCTGCGGCGCTTCCTGCTACTTTCTAAGATGCCAGGAAGACGCGGTTTAATTCCTGGAAAGGGTAAACCAAGCAGCAGTGATGAGTCGTAAGTTAGTTAGTAAGTTTGAGTTGAGGTGTAAATACCCAACTCAAACAGTAAGAAACGAACCGCCAAGGCACGAAGGACACAAAGGAAGGAGATTTGAAGAGAGATTTTGCATTTTTCTTTGCGTCTTTGCGTCTTTGCGTGAGATAAAAAGATATTTCTTTTAATTGCCAATTTCCTGTCCCTTATTTCCTCCCAATTACCAAATGCGGATATTTATCAGCACTGGCGAAGTATCTGGCGATTTGCAAGGTTCTCTACTCATTTCAGCGCTGAAGCGTCAAGCTGTGGCTGCTGGTGTGGAATTGGAGATTGTGGCGCTGGGTGGTGAAAAAATGGCAGAGGCAGGGGCAACCATACTGGGCGATACTAGTCGTATTGGTTCGGTGGGTCTTTTAGAATCCTTGCGTTATGTTGTACCAACTCTCCTAGTGCAACGAAAAGCGATCGCCTATTTGAAACAAAATCCCCCTGACTTGGTACTGCTAATCGACTATATGGGGCCAAATTTGGGTGTTGGTACGTATATGCAGCAGAATTTGCCGCAAGTGCCAGTAGTTTATTACATAGCTCCCCAAGAGTGGGTGTGGTCTGTCAGTTTGCGTAACACCAACCGCATTGTTGGGTTTACAAAGAAGCTCTTAGCCATCTTCCCCGAAGAAGCCCGTTATTTTAGCCAGCAAGGTGCCAATGTTACCTGGGTGGGGCATCCTCTAGTCGATCGGATGCAAAGCGCTCCCAGCCGCCAGGAAGCCCGCGCTAAATTGGGAATTGAGCCAGAGGCGATCGCAATAACTCTGTTACCAGCTTCTCGTCGTCAAGAATTAAAATATCTTTTACCTGTAATTTTTCAAGCTGCCCAAAATATCCAAGCAAAATTACCAGAGGTACATTTTTGGATTCCCCTGTCTCTAGAAGACTTCCGAGAACCAATTACCGCCGGAATTCAGCGTTATGGGTTACGGGCAACAATTGTATCCGGTCAACAAAAAGAAGTTTTTGCTGCGGCTGATTTTGCCATTACCAAATCAGGTACAGTCAACCTGGAACTTGCTTTGTTAAATGTACCGCAAGTGGTTGTCTATCGCCTGAATCCCATTACAGCTTGGATTGCCCGTAAAATCCTCAAAGGTTCTATCCCTTTTGCATCGCCAGTGAATTTGGTAGTGATGCGGGGAATTGTGCCAGAATTTTTACAAGAGCAAGCTACAGCAGAGAATATTACTCAAGCCGCAATGGAATTACTGCTCAATAATGAGAAAAAACAGCAAACTCTCGTAGATTATCACCAAATGCGCCAGAGTTTGGGAGAATTGGGAGTATGCAATCGCGCTGCTCAAGAAATTTTGCAAATGCTAGATAAAGGGTGAAGTATAAAGTATGTAGACACCCGGAGGGTGGCTTGCCTTAGGCTAGGATGAAGTATAAAATGGCATCTTTTAGCCTTATACTTTAACCTTTAAACTTTTTGGGTCATGGCTCATGAGTTGAGAACACAACGACCAATCGCAGTTGACTTATTCGCGGGTGCAGGTGGAATGACTCTTGGCTTTGAACAAGCTGGGTTTGATGTACTCGCATCTATAGAAATTGACCCGATTCATTGTGCAATTCATGAATTTAACTTTCCCTTTTGGACAGTATTATGCCAAAGCGTTGTGGATACCACTGGGGAAGAAATTAGAAAGCGATCGCAAATTGGCGATCGAGAAATTGATGTAGTAATTTCTGGGTCTCCTTGCCAAGGTTTCTCTATTATTGGAAAACGAAATTTTGATGACCCACGCAACTCTTTAGTATTTCACTTTCATCGTCTAGTTTTAGAGTTGCAACCAAAATTTTTTGTAATGGAAAATGTTCGTGGTATCACAATAGGCGAACATAAACAAATTCTCAAAACTTTGATTAGTGAGTTTCAAAGCGAAGGCTATCAAGTAGAAGAAAATTACCAAATTCTCAACGCTGCTCATTACGGAGTTCCCCAAGCACGAGAAAGATTATTTCTCTTAGGAGCAAGGGAAGATGTAGCTTTACCAAAATATCCCCAACGTATAACCCAAATAGCAAAGCCGCATAACTCCCCAAAGAAAAATTCATCTTTACTACCAACTAGTCCTACAGTCTGGGATGCAATTGGAGATATACCGGAAGTAGAACAATATTCAGAGTTACTATTAAGAGATTGGGTTGTTGCAGCGTATGGTAAGCCTAGTAATTATGCTCTGGCACTTCGGGGTATCAAGACTTCAGAAAATGATTATTCATACACGCGTAAATTTGATTCCCGAATTCTCTCTTCCAGTTTCCGCACCAAACACTCAAGTGCAACTATTGAACGCTTTGTTGCTACAGTTCAAGGTGAAAGAGAACCAATTAGTCGCTTTCATAAACTACATCCTGCTGGTGTTTGTAACACCTTAAGAGCAGGTACAGATATGTATCGTGGTTCTTTTACTTCTCCTAGACCAATTCATCCTTTTACGCCCAGATGTATCACCGTTAGAGAAGCAGCGAGGTTGCATTCCTATCCTGATTGGTTTAGATTTCATATCACTAAATGGCACGGCTTCCGCCAAGTTGGTAACTCTGTACCTCCTTTATTAGCTAAATCAATAGCATTAGAAATTATGAATGTGCTGGAGATAGTTCCATCTAAACCTGAGGTAATTCAAGAACTTGGTGATGAAAGTTTATTGCATTTTAAGATGTCGGAAGCTGCTAAATATTATGGAGTTAATCCAAAAGTAATGGAAATAAGCAACGATACATCCGAGCAAAGCTAAATTATTTTTGAGTTACAAAAAAGTGGCGATCGCCCGTCGCAATGAATCCTTAGATTACCTTTGATTAAATATTGAAAAAATCTCACATTCCTACCTTGCCAATGTTTCAATAAAAATATTCGTCAGTCTTAGAGAATTCCGAGCAAGATTTGCCAAGACTAAAGGCAATCGGCAATGACTGAGTATAAATAATTATGAAGCGATCGCGGCATAACAGTTCATGAAAGCGAACAAAACAGAGATAATTTGCAGTTAATGGGTGCTAAACATATCTACTGCCATTCAATTCAACCGTTAACGTCACAATATGAGAGTTTGTATGCGAGTAAAGGTTATGGCACTAACTCTGTCGATCTCAATGGCTGCGGCACAGAGTGCTTATGCACAAGACAGTGACATTACGAGTGAGCCATTCATGAAGGCGGCGCTGACTGTAATGGTATTCGATTACTTCGCCGCAAAATGCAAGCAGGGTGGAGGCTTTGCCGCTAGCGATGTGGGTAAAGTTGAAGCTTGGGAAACTACCAACAGTGTCGCCCAAATCCGCGCCCGCTTGCCTGAATTCGATCGCCACCCCACCCAAAAACAGCAACTCGAACTGGCTCTGTCTACCATCACTCAACAAATTACCAATCAATATACCAATCTCAATCCTTGCTCTGTGGCGCTGTCTGTGTCTCGGATGCCAGATGCTCAGTTCGCAAAGGTATCGCCGCAACTTCTCTCATCGGTAAGTAAACCGCCCAAAACACCCAAGAAAGCCCAACAACCACCAGCCAGCAAGCCTGGGACTGTTACTTCCTCATCGGACAGCGAAATTGTCAAGCAGATCGATAGTTTTGGTTTCAATTCGCGCACAGCGATGGGCATCGGTGGCTTCTTGACAGTCAAGATCTATCCGATTGTACTGTTTCGCAACGGTGATGCCCTCACCAATGTTGAAGGGCTTTCTTTTAACGGCGGTATTGCAGCTCACAAACGAGCCAAACCAGATGAATGGACGCGTTGGCGTCGTCAGGGTGGCAAACTAGAACTGGCAAGCAAAGACGGTTGGGAGGCGTTACCTTTCTCAAAGACATATCCGAAATTGCCAGAAAACTTCAAGCTTAACGGGTTATTTCGCTCGCTCTCTGGCACGGGGAACGTTGCGGTTGGCGGTAGCCAGTCAATCGCAGCTTGGGAGCAATATCGCTTTTCGTCTGATGGCCGAGTTATACGCGGTAATGGTGCCGGGGGAAATGCAGAGTCTGGCGACGTATCTGTTGCTACTAGCAACGTAGCGCCAAATCAACGCGGTCGCTATCGCATTCAAGGGATGATGCTGTATATCAATTACGATGATGGCTCAAGCGAGCGTCGCATCCTAATTGCCGATCCGAAAGATCCTGAGACTGCCATTTGGCTGGATGGGGTTAGCTATGTACGCCGCAAGCAGTGAATCAATTTCAGACTGCATAAACTTATGCTCTCAAACCTATTGATGGAGTGAAGGGGTTGAAACCTTGCAAACACCACTTACATCAACAGGAAAACAGTCATGAAATCACAAATCTTGTTAAGCCTTGCTTGTTCTGTGTCTTTATTAGGTGCTGTCTCAGTACCAGCTAGCGCTCAACCAGTTCCTAACGTACCACCTCAACCTACTGTGCAGCCCCAAGCAGTTAACCAAGATATTACTATTCCTCAAGATACAGCAATTATTGTCTCGTTTCCCGCACCTGTGACTGTAGATGTCGGACAAAAGAAAGATTATCCTTTGACGCTTCCTTTAGCTAGTGCAATTAAAGATGCTCAAGGTAATGTTGTAGCGCCAGAAAATACTCCCGTCACCATAGTCCTTAAACCCACTGATGGGGGCGCTAAAATTGTGGCACAGTCCTTAGTCATTAATGGTCGAATTGTCTCAATTAAAGCATCAAGCCAGATGATTCCTGGTACTACTATTACCCATAAACGAGCTAATGACAAAGCTGTAGAAAACGGTTCGGTTTGGGGTAGGCTGACTGGCAGTACTTTGGGATTTTTGAGCAATGGAGATCCCGAACAGTTTGACCGAGGTGCAATGCTGGGAAGTGCTATTGGATTAGTCTCAGGTTTGCGTTCCGCAGAAAATACTCGAATTGTGCAGATTCCTCAAAGCAGCGTTTATGTTTTATCTCTGGAAGCTCCTATCCAATTGTCTGCTCGCTAGGCGCATCTTCATTCAAAAAAGCAGATTGTTTGGGATGTAATATTGTTAAATGAAAGCCATGTCGAGTTTCGGTTTTCAAGTAGCGCTCTTGTAATGGTTGCCATTGCTGCCATAATTGGTAACGATTTTCTGCTAATAATTTAGTCAGCCCATGCAAATGACTATGCATATCTGACTTAAATACATCCTCAAGCCACTCAGTTAAAACTACGCTATCTTGCATTGCGCCCAAAATGTCTTGGATATTTTTCACATCTGCAATATAAGCGGCGTAAGATTCGCTGTAGAGATCGGAAAATAATTCTAATTGGTAGCGTACGCGTTTAGCTTGTTTACGCAAACTATGTAATGTTTCACCTCTATTAGCTAGTTGTTGTTCTATTTTTTCTGCTTCCCAGTCTTTGCGGATTTTTAACTCTGATTCTCCCACTTCGGTTCCGACAAGCCAACCGGGATGCAATAAGAATTGACTCACTTCTGGTAACAGTAAATCGGGTAAAACTTGCTGAATAGTAATAGATGCTAAATCTTTATACCTTGGTTTTTCTAACCATGTTTCTAATTCTTCTTTTAGCGACTTATAAGATTCATCTTTTAATGTAGTTTCTACTGTAGCTAGTGCATGTTCTCTTTGTTTTGCTATAGCATCAAACGCTGTATGTAAATGTTTCTGTTCTTTTTTAGATAAACGTGGTTTATATTCTTTTTCTAGGGTTTCTTTGAGTACGTCTAAATCTCGGAGATTACCAAGACGGCGAGCAATTTTACCGATATTTTTATCACTAATCGGCTTTGATAAATCCAGTGCTATTGCGAACCTACTAACAGAGGTACGTAAGCGACGCATCCCTACTCGCATTTGATGCAAAGCTTCTGGATCTTCATCTTTCTTAACTGATTTCTCCCATTTCAAGGTTTTCTTAAAATGTTTTTGAATCGCCTGGTAAGCGTAGTCTCCAAGAGTTTGGATAGTGGGATTGTTAGATAATTCCATAATTTACACCAATAAATACTGAATTAGATTCTTGCATCATAACATTAGTTAAAAAAGCATCAGGAAAATTTGATGTTAACCAAACTTAATTTAAACATATAAAAATTTTATTTTGCTATCAAATAATTCATGAACTGGAAGATTGGTAAATTACTCATAATTATTGTTGTAGCGATCGCTGATTGAAATCTACTATTATAAGTCACAAAAAATTTATTATTTTGTATTTCCCTAGGCAGATTTGTACTATTTGAAACCTTACTAAAATAAAAGCTTGACTAAGCATACTTAAGGCTATGTAATATGGATAACTGCCATTTGCTAAATCAAGTATTACTAACCTTTACAGAAAGTTTTGCTAAACACAGAAACGACCTTTCAGCACTATTAATAACCCCACAAAGATATTTATGGTTAGGATCGGATGAAAGCTCAACCCTTGAAAGGCTCTCATTTCTCGAAAATAACAAATTTGCAGAGCATCAGCAATTTCGAGTAGCAGAATTTATTGATTTACCCGCACATGAAAGTGCAGAAATTGATATTGAAGGGCTTGCTTATGCAGATTATTATCTATGGTTGACAGGTTCCCATAGCTACAAGCGCCAAAAACCTAAATCTAAGTATAACGATGTCAAAAATATTCAAAGATTAGCAACAATTACATCAGAAGCTAACCGTTACATACTAGGCAGAATTCCGCTTGTAGATGGTAAGTTATTCTCCTCCTGTCCACACCCGCAAAATCCAAATATGCAGTTAACTGCTGCTAAATTAGAGTTGACTAACCAAGGTAATTTGCTCACATCAGCATTAGCAGATGACCCTCATTTAGGATTTTATATCCAAGCAGCAATTCCCGGAAAAGACAATGGCTTTGATATCGAAGGGATCAGCATATATCAGAACCGAATTTTTCTGGCTTTACGAGGCCCAGTATTGCGAGGTTGGGCTGTAATTTTAGAAATAGAGTTAGAAGATTCTAACCCAGGATTGATGACATTGAAATCAATTGGCGCAGAAAACAAGGCATATAAAAAGCATTTTCTGTGGTTGGATGGCTTAGGAATTCGAGATTTATATTTGGATGGAGAAGACTTGTTGATTTTAGCCGGGCCGACGATGGATTTGGACGGCCCAGTGCAAGTTTATCGTTGGCAAGGTGGCGTTAAGGTAGCAGATGATGTTCTGAGTTATCCAGAGCTTATACAAAAAATTCCCTATGGAAATAGGGAAGACCATGCTGAGGGGATGACGCTATTTAATGATGTAGCAGGGAAGCCTTCATTATTGGTAGTTTATGACTCTCCAGCCAAGAATCGGCTTGTAGGCGATACTAGTGTTTTAGCAGATGTGTTTAGCTTAAGCTAGTAGGGAGCTAGGGGAGACAAGGAGTGTGGGAAGTGTGGGGAGACAAGGTGAGACCAGCGCTGCGGGAGGGTTTCCCTCCGCAGGCGACTGGCGTTAGCGCAGCGTTAGCGACGAAGGAGCGTCACCCGAAGGGGAGAAATAATTAATTGACTCTTGACTTTTGCCATTGACTCTGGACTTTGGACTCTTGACCTTAATGAATGACCATTGACTCCCCAAAGTAGAGAAAATTTAAAGATTAGTAGAAATTGCCTGTACAGGACAGGTGGGGATACACTGTTCGCAGACAATGCAGCGAGATCGCGTGAAGGTGAGCTTGTACGTTTCTGGGTTGAGAGTCAAAGCTTCCGTCGGACAAACTCCAGTACACAAGCCACAGTGAACGCAGGCTTCTTCATCAATGATAATTTCGCCCAATGTATGAGAAACATTGATATTTTGCGATCGCATCCACTCGATCGCCGCATCTAACTGATCGATGTCTCCTGACAGTTCTACAACCAATTTGCCAATTTGATTTGGGGCAACTTGGGCGCGGATAATATTAGCAGCAACATTGAACTCTTTCGCCAGTCGATAGGTAACTGGCATTTGTACAGCACGTTTAGGAAACGTCAGAGTAACTCGTTTTTTCACAGATTTCGCAGAGACTTTATCTCTAGTTCTAGCGCATGGTTTTTATTGCTGGATGTAACTTAAAGCTTAATCGTTAGCGATTTATCGAAATTATTATTAACCCATTGAGATCTGTACCTTGGTGGTAGAATCATCAGATGCGTGAGGCTAATTCATGCTTGCACTCAGCAATGCCGAGGATTACTTATTCTGCGTAATTCCTTGGACTCCGCTATATTGTAGATATTTAGATTTTCCCAATTCCGAAAAATGCCAGCAAGGTTGCAAATAAAAGCTGAAGATTGCTCCCCTTTAGGACGATTCATTCTTCAATACTTGGAAGAACAGGGTATCAGTATGAACCGTCTGGCGGAATTGTCTGGTGTTCCTCAACCTAGGCTTAGAGGTGCTTGTTTTAAGGGAACCTGTCCGACGCCGGAAACTTTAAGGAAACTGGCTAGAGTTATGGGGAAACATCACTTGGAGCTGTATACGCTAGCATACGAAGCCAGAATTGAGAAGCTTCCAGAAGATGCGGATGATAGTTCGCTGGATATGTTGATGCGGGATTTATTTGAGACTGCTAGAGAAATGGGATTAGTCGCGCCCAAAGTCCGCCCTTCTAAAGCCAAAATTCGCAAAGCTCTCCTAGAACTAGGATTTCGCACAGAGAATGATGAATGTGCTTAGAATAAAAGAGCGTATGCCGTATCTTTATAAAAGTACAACATACGCTATGGTTAAGTTGTTAGCGTAACTTACTTGCGACGATAGGGTACCGCTTTCTCAATATCGATATTTTGTACTGAGAACTGCTGAGGTGCGTTGCCTGTTGGGTTGATACTCCGAGCCATATCCAAGAACAGCTCGGGATTACCTGCTGTTGGCTTCCTTTCGGGGGGAGTAAAGCGACGCACGCTAGTCTGCCAAATGACTTGTGGGAAGCCTAACTTAGCACGATGGTAAGCATCGTAGCGGGGAGACTTGATGTTGAAAGGCAGTTCACCCTCTGTCCGACCGGGTAGTACCCGACGACGTTGGTAAGGTACTGTGTCGTACCCAAAGGCTTCTAGATACTCATCACTGTTGAGTAAGTCATCAACAAAGCCCTGAATACCCTTTGTCGCTACAACAATCGACCAAGCAATCTTTTCGCGGTTGTTGTAAACATCGCGACCGAGAACGCGCTGTACAGTTTGTTCTACAAAACGATAGTTGCTATTCAGGTCGTAGAAACTGCGCTTGTAGGTATTAGATAACAGCAAGCCACGAATGAAGTCGCGTACTGTAATCTGACCGCTGCGAAGCTGTGACTCTAGGAAACGCTCGCGATCCGCAGCAAAAGCATGGAAGAAAATCTGACGATAAGCTGCTTCAATCAGAACGTCCAAGTCTGTAGAAGAAAGCAGGTTCTCTGTAGAGAAGATTCTGGCTTGCTCGTCTCCGGGAACCTCATAGGAGGCTACGCGTTGGTTTTGAGAAATAGGGGAATATTCTAAAAGAGGAATTGCCACAAATACAAAATCTCCCTTTCCTTTATGAAATCTTACAAATTTCTCATAATCATAAAGGACAAGGGGGACATTATTCGATTTAGTTTAATAAAAATTACATAACTTAATTGAGCCGCTGAGAAGTGCTAAAAACACGCCATGAAGAAGGCTTTATGTACGCAGTCCTAGTAGACAATTTGAGGCGATCGCATCTCGCATCCTAACGTCTGCCACCACCACGGTGAGGAACTGCGCTAGGATCGTCAGTTTCTACAAACAAAGGCTCTATATTAATAATTTTGCCACCTAAACGGCTAATTCGCTGCATCTGTTCATTCATCCGAGAGTAAGGCACATTGATAAAAGTGCTACCACTATGCCGAATCTCAAATTTATTATTAGTTTCGGAAGTTTGACGCAAGCCAATAACTTCATAACGAAATACTCGACTGGCAGATGAAGAAATGCTACCAGCACCGATTTTAAATTTACCTACCATTACTTCTCAATATCTCCCCTGTATATCACTTTTGCTGAATGCTACCTACTGAACAATTCTCAGGTCAAAAGAAAGACTAGCACATCTATCTATCTCTGACACTCTTGCTCAAACAAGAGGGAGCAATCTGATTTTTACAATCGAATAGCTGACTATGAAGTCAGTAAACTTTGTAATTAAAATCACTCCAAAACATTCTACTCAAGAATTTAGAAATTGCAATTACTCAATTTGGGATTTTGCGAACAGTTGTAAAGTTGCGCGGTGTTAGCGATCGCCTATTCTGTTGTGCGTTTTTGAATGGCGATCGCAACTGGCGTTACTAGTGGCTTCATCAACTCCACTTTCTCAAAATCGATCGGCCTGTATTGTAACGATTCTCCCAATTAACCGCCTATCAAGTTGTTTGCTTCGGAAAAGAGGATGAGCAGGAAAGCTACTAGTATGAAAAAACCGATCAGACCGAAGCTGGTAGTCCAGTCAGCACGGGTAAGCAAGGTTTGCAAACTAAAACGCTCAAATTGTTCAAAAATCCCTGTAGGAATGCGGCGCAAAAGATGGGGAAGCTTGTCTCGATAGTGTTCGCCATAACGCGCCATCCGCGCAAAGGGAAGTTCGCCTTGAGTGCGTTGCGGTAAGATGCGGCGGCGCTGGTAAGGAACGGTATCATAACCAAAGTTACTCAGGTATTCATCGGCGTTGAGTAAATCATCGATAAAACCTTGCAATCCTTTAGTCGCTAGCACAATCGACCAGGAAAGTTTTTCGCGATCGCTATAAACATTACGACCCAGAATTCGCTGAATGCAAATCTCGACAAACCGATAGTTATTGTTACTGTCGTAGGTAAGTCTGCGGAAAGAATCGGACAGTACCAATCCGCGAATGAAGTCTCTCACCATGATTTGACCAGCCCGCAACTGAGACTCCAAAAATCGCTGACGATGGCTATCTAGCATCTGTTGCTCGTTAAAAACCTGGCGATAGGCTGCCATAATCAACATATCCATTTCGGAAGCAGCCAGAAGGTTGTCGGTAGTGTAAATCCTGGGTTGTTCATCGCTTGGAACTTCAAACCCTTCTACTCGATGATTTTGAGATAAAGGTGCATATTCTAATCGAGGAATCGACATCAGGGTTCTCCAAAGTCAGCTAAATATCAATCAACATGACTTACGCAAAAAACCTCTCAAACTGGAATAGCACTAAGTTAAGAGTTAAGGCTGACGTACAGAAGAGCTTGCAAAGAGTAACTCAAGACAGAGCATAGCAAGTGGCGTGGAGAAATGCTCTGACGTAGAGATATTGTTGAACGAATTTTTTCCCTATCCTGTCGTCGGCTGATTTTATACCAATCCGCCAAAATCGAGTTTTGAATTGGTATTAGTGCCATTCACCTCTGAGACTAGATAATCGCATAGCAACAGTAAGGAAACTGGTGAGAAAACGGTAAAGAAATCGGAAAGAATTACTTAAAGTAATAAATATTGATATATTGTTATATTTTTTTGAAAAAATTAGACACAAAAACTGATAAGCAAATATTTTTTCATCAAATTAGGAAGAATTCTCGTAAAATTGTGAAGGGGATCTCAGGTGTAAAGACGCAAAGTTGGCAAACCTATCCCGATTTTGTATGCGGATTCTCCTGGTTGAAGATGATGTGTGCCTTGCAGAAACCTTGGCAGCAGCTCTAAGCGAACAGCTTTATGTAGTTGATGTTGTGCATGATGGAGAAGCCGGATGGCATCAAGCCAAAACCCTAAATTATGATTTGCTATTGCTGGATGTGATGTTACCCCAATTAGATGGTATAAGTCTTTGCCAGCGTTTGCGATCGCAAAGTTATAACTTGCCTATTCTCATGCTCACTGCTTGTAACACAATCCACGATGAAATTAATGCGCTGGATGTGGGAGCAGATGACTATATAGTTAAACCATTCGAGTTACAAAAACTATTTGCGCGCATTCGCGCCTTACTGCGACGAGGATGCGTGACATCCCCGCCAATTCTCAAATGGGGCGATTTGCGCCTCAATCCCAGCACCTATGAAGTCAGTTATGGGGAAACTCCCATATATGTGACGCCCAAAGAGTACGGAATCTTAGAATTACTGTTGCGGAATGGTCGTCGCGTTCTCAGTCGTCGTGCGATCGTTGAACACATCTGGACGTTAGAATCGCCACCAGAAGAAAATACAATCAAGGTTCATATCCGGAGTTTGCGCCAAAAAATCAAAGCAGCAGGAGCCACAGAAGACCTAATTGAGACAGTTCGGAGTATGGGTTATCGTCTCAATCAACTTAATTACAACCGAGAAGTTAATAATTTCTGATGCAACTAAATTATTAAATCTCACTGCAATTCGATATCAAGCATTTTGCCTTTTCCAGGAGAAGTAATAATTTAAATCTCTGCTACTAGCCAGATAGATAGTAATGATGGCGCTGAGAACGGCTAGGATCAAACTTCCTACGATAAGAACAGTGGAGAGCTTTGAACTCAGTGCGATCGCCATTGTTACGAGAATGACAGCTAGCAAACTACAGATACCCATCATCAGCCATTTTGCCCATTTCCGCCCTTGGAGAACAAAGTACATGACTACAATTGTGAGTAAGATGCGTCCAATAGCCCATCTATCCCGTGCAATCATTACTAGCGTCGCATCTAGGATACACAGCACCAGAAACATAGCGATTAATGTATTTCGAGCTTTCAAAGCAGATTGATCGATCTGGGGCATGAGTTGTGTGCTGATAGTTGGGTATTGATACTTATTTTGTAATAAATATACGTAATTTAAATATTATTTGTAATGTTGTTTGATTTCTATAATTGGGAATTGTTCTAAATTAATCCAAAGCAGCAAAAACTAATCGCTTGCTACTGCGATCGCATACAAATCACTTGATGGCAATTCATCAAAATCGGGTCTGAAAAAGGCAAAAGCCAAAACTGAAAATGTAAAAGCAAAAATTGGTATTAACCGCCTAAATTGATTTAGAGATATTCTCTTTTGACTTTTTAATCACCACTCTTCTGTAAAGGTATACTCTACTGAGTTGGAAACTGCGTTCCTCGCAGGTATCGCTTCTTTTTCCTGCGGCGCTGGAGTTGGTTTTACGATCTCACAGGTGTCATCAGGGTGTTTCTGTTCCTGAGGCTGGGGGAATGAGAATACAGATTCATCTGGATGTGCTGAAGCTAAGACATCGCTTTCAGTTATGTGAGATGGTGTTGTTGAGACTTGAGTATGAGAAGGTGATAAGGTAACGCTGGTAATTTTGCCACCAAGGCGATTAATACTTTGAATTGTTTGAGACAGACAACTATAAGGGATTGTCTTTGTGTACTTTGCCTTCCGCATTAACCCTCGATTACAGCCCCCTGTGACTTCAATGGTCACGTGGCGACTGCTATATTCACTAAAATCGCCAGGATCAACGATTGTGCTTGCCATACAAATCACCTTGAAATTCCATCCTGTAAGCAACTTATCATCAACCTGAATCGACGGACAACCGAAGCATTCACTAAATGAATTACAAGCTTAGAACCAGTGAACGGTAAATGGCGATCGCAACTATCACAATGGTCTATCGGGTCTTTTGAGCAATAATATAAACATGATTTTCTGGATATTGATCGTATTCGAGGTGGAGACACGTACAATGATGCTCGCTCAGAATCTTGAGGAAAGCATTGACGCCCAGCGTGCTGTACTCAAATTCCTGACCTTGAAATGCTCCAGAAACCTCACATTGTCTAGCTCCGCCTCCGCAAGTGAAAATTAACACGCCACCAGGTTCAAGTGCATCGCATAATTTTTTTGTAACAGGTTCTTGCATATCTAGTGGCAGATGAAACGTGCTGTCCCAAGCAACAATCAAGCTGTAGGATTTGCTAGGAGTCCAACAGCAGATGTCTTCCCGATAGAAGGTAATATCTGGATGCAGTTGTTTGGCTAAATCTATCATTTTCTCAGAAATATCAAGTGCTTCCACTTGAAAACCATGTTCGCTTAAGATTTTGAGAAAACGCCCACTGCTTCCGCACCCTAAATCAATAGCCAAATGCTTCTTAGAAGTAAATTTAATCGCCCGTTCCAACTGTGCAATACCATAAAGCGAATCTTGATGTTGAGTCTGCCACCATTTGGCAATGCGATCGTATCGGGCTGCTGTCTCTTCTGGATGCATATTTAGCTTTACTTATGGTTGTCTAAATCCTATCGTTCGCAAGTCAAACAAAGCTACTATCAAGAGGTAAGAGCAAACTCAATTTATCTATGACTAACTTACAAACAAAAATACAAACTGATACTTGGGTAGCTGCTACTTGGGATGAATACATTCAATTAATTGAAAATCCTGCCTACGAAAAAGCTAAGGGCTACTACTACAATCGCAAAATGAGGATTGAAATGCCTCCAGTAAGTAGTGACCATGCTCGTGACCACACGATTGTTATTCTTGCCGCTAGTAACTACGCAGCTATTAAGGGTATTCCTATGAATGGCAATGATAACTGTACTTACCGTAAAACTGGCTTTAATGATGCACAGCCTGATGTTTCTTATTACATTGGTGAAAATGCCGATGTGATTCCTTGGGGAACTTCTATTATTAACCTTGACAACTATCCACCGCCAAATTTGGTTATTGAAGTTGCGAACACTTCGCTAGCAGATGATAAAGGTGAAAAACATCTGCTTTATGAAGAATTAGGAGTAGATGAATATTGGATTATCGATGTACAGAACGTCCAAGTAATTGCTTTTGCTGTTGCTAACGGTGGTAGTCGAAAAATTACTCAATCTCAAGTATTACCAGGATTACAAATCTCTCTTTTAGAAGAGGCTTTTCGTCGTAGTCGCCAAATGAATCAAAGTCAAGTGATTGCTTGGTTGTTATCGCAATTTCAGCAATAGATTATCAGAATATTAATTTTTGAAATGCGATCGCCTTCTCTCTCCTTGCTTCTGAAATAAGTCAAGGTGAGTGTTTACTTTTACCAAGTATAAACACTGAAGCTTTAATATTTTTTTGTATGTTATTTTGCATAGGCGTAGGGTATAAAATCTACCGCCGATATGAACTACACTAACCTCAAGACTGCTGGGGATATTTTGAACGCTTTCCGAGAATGCAAGAATGCAGGTGAGGAAATTGATTTATTTGAAGGGTTGGCGACTAGTGATAAACCACCTGTAGATGCGTTTGTAGAATTACTGAGAAGTATCAAATTAGAGTCGGTGCTGGCTTTGACTATTCAGGCTTTTGGCAAGATTACCAATGCTGAGGTAAAAGAACGCCTGAAACAAAGTGATGATTTATTGGTAATGCTGAGTGAACAAGCAAAGTCAGGTGCAAGTGATTTGATTCGTTGGTCTGCGGCTACCACTATTGAGAATATTAAGTTTGATTTTATTGCTGTTTCTCAACACTTGACTGAGGAACCTAAGAATATTGCTGAAAGGATAATGCAGTCTAAAATCAAGAGATTTGTTGATCAGAATCTTACGCAAAGTAATGATTACGAGGAGTATTTGCGTTTTTGGATTTATGGAAATTATAACAAGCTGAGAGAATTAACTTTACATTTAGATGGTGGTAGTATATTTCATGATTGGTCAACCAAATTACTAATTAAACTTAATAAGTATGAAGACATAAATAAATTTGATGTTTGTTGGAAAGTTATTGAATCTCTTGCTTTGAGGGGAATACAAGAAATTGTAAATTTACTGAAAAGGGCTGAAGCAATGGCAGAAAATGCTTCAGAATTAGATGAAAATGAAGTTTTTGAAAATATAGGAGACATACAATCTTTAACCCATTCAGTCAGCTTATACCCAGTAATTAAAAATTTACAACTTGAGATTAAGTTTCTTGGGTTACAAAGCAATAATTCTTTGATGAGATTTTTATGTGCTGATTCTCTTATTAAAAAAGATAATGATAGTTTTTTAGAAAAATTACGTGAAGACAACTTTATTCTTTACGTGGCTACAATTACATTTAGTAAATCATATAATTCGGTAAATTATCAATACAATACACTTTTAGATTTATCAAAAAATCTTAAATATCTTTCTGAAACTTTGAGTAGGAAAAAAGTCAAACAAGATTGTCGAGAGTGGTTAAGTAAGGTAGTACAAGAAATTCACAATCGAGAAGTAGAATTTCAAAACAGAAAAAACTTATCACTTAATTTAAAAAGTAAGTTAGAAAGCAATTTTGCCAAAATTAGAAATATTAATTTGGATACTTATGAAAAAGTAATATTACCATGTAAGGTTGCAGATTTTCCCCATGTAGACATACAAGATGAATATCAAATTATTTTAGACA
This sequence comes from Calothrix sp. NIES-2098, assembly GCF_963875125.1. NCBI lineage: Bacteria > Bacillati > Cyanobacteriota > Cyanophyceae > Nostocales > Calotrichaceae > Calothrix > Calothrix sp. NIES-2098. Next base: position 2,470,676 of record NZ_CAWNKJ010000001.1, on the reverse strand, counting down.
AGTATGATAAATTATTGCGAGAAACTACTTCTAGTTTAAGGGAAACAGTAAGTAGTTTTTATGATATTTATAAACAAAATCAACTTGCTCCTATAATATTAAAAATTAGTCAATATGAAACAGAAAATGCGAAGATAAGTATTAGTTTAATCTACTGTATTGTAGCTGGATATATTATAATTTTTTTAGTCGCATTTCTTTTGTTACGTGGCGATATAGGAATGGCTATTTTAATTACATTAGCAACTTTTATTTTCCCCATTGGAATGTTTGTGGGAGCCGTAATTTTTCGTCTATTTTATCCCGATCCTAATTATATTGATAAAAAGATAGATGAAGCAAAAAAATACCAAATTAGAATTGCTGATATGATCGATAAACAAAAGAGAGAAATAATAGAAATCTTGCAAAAATAAATTATTTTATACCTACTCTAATTAGGTTAAATTACTGGTTGCGAAAATTAGTAATTAAAATGAATTTATTTGACATCAATTTACAATAATATATATAATCATTTAAATAAGATGAAGTGTGCATAATCATATATTTTGATAACTTTATCTAAATTAAAATTAGAATTTTTATCTTCATATAATAATTTTTTAAAAGTGAGTTTAGCATTATAAAAAATATTATTGTTAAATATATAAAATGATGTCATTATTCATATTTCAAATCCCCCAAATACCCGACCTCAAATCCCAAAAATATGTGTCACTTCATGGTCAAGGAGTTCGCCAAAAAGCCATCAGTAGCCAGAAGGATTTTCTACTCTTACTAAGTGACATCGGCAGAGTTTACAACCTGACCTTTTCCCTTCGTTACCGCTACGCACCAGGTTTACCCTTTGATAAACGATTAGGAATTTATCTGTTAGTTAGTCAATCACATACAAATACACTCACCAGTGATACACGCACTAGCGAAGATATTGAAAAAATTATTACTCAAGGATTTCTTAGCCAGTTTTATCAAATCAAACCATCAGAACAAGTTGCTCAACTGCAAAACCTGAACTGGGTAACACATATTGGCGAAGCAATAAAATATGAAGAAATAATTAGCACTCGCCCTAAAGATTCCTTAGAATCCCTCAAAAAAAAGGGATTGCAAAATTATTATGTGCCACTGCAATTAGAAGCAGATGAAACTAATGATATGTTGGTCGTATGTCAGGCGATTTCTCGCTTCAATAGTCCCCTGATGTTGGAAATCACCCTACAACCAGATACCACATCTCTGCAAGAAAAATCTAGTTGGATTAACGCCCTAGATCAAATGTTATCCCAACTCAGACAAGCTAGCAGTGGTTCTAGCTTAAGTCTTTCCAGAGAAGGAGACAGAAATGCTCAGTTAGTTTCTCGCATCTACGATAAATATCAGTCTTCTTATCTTACAGAAAGCCTCTATCGCTATAGCATCAAAGTTCTCGGCAAAGATGAACTAGCAGTTCGCAGTGTTTTAGGAACTTTAATGCTAAGTGGTACAAAAAAGAGTCGCTATCGCACCATTATTTTGACTGCCAATCATCCTACATTTACAGAAAGTCTCAATGCAACCCAGACGGGACAACTTTCCACAGCTACCCACTGGGAAGAATGGGACAAAGGACTGGGAGAAGCAGAATTTGGTGGAGATTCTATCACTGGTAAAGGCGGTGTGCGAGTTGCAGATTTAAAGCCATTGCACCGCTACGCTACTCTCAATGAAATCAGCGGTTTGTTTCGCATCGTTGTTCCCAATGATGCACCTGTACCAGGAATTAGTCAGGAAAATGACATCTCTAGCTTGGATAATAACAAGCAATGGATTGATTTTGGTGGCTACGAAATTACCCACGAAGAATACACAATTCAAATTGAACTAGAACAACTGAATAAACACACTTTTATTTGCGGGGTTCCTGGTAGCGGTAAGACGACAACAGCATTTAACTTACTAACTCAGTTGTGGAATCACGGAATCCCGTTTTTAGTTTTTGAACCTGCGAAAACTGAATACCGTTCACTTTTAGCTATTAATCCTGATATTAGTCGATTCACTCCAACAGAGGCAAAATTAATCTCGTCTTTAAAAACTCTCACTAAACAATTGCGGGTTTATACTTTAGGCAACGATTTGATTTCTCCCTTCCGGTTTAATCCCTTTGAAGTTTCCGATGAAGTGCAATTTTATGAACATATTTCTAATTTAGAAGCTTCATTTCGTAGTGCATTACCTCTTTCTTGCCCCTTACCAGCTTTACTTTCGGAAGCATTGGAAGAAATTTATTATGACCGAGGATGGACTGGAAGCGAACAAGGAACGCCAGAAAATTTGCAGATTCCCACAATGCGAGATTTGTACAACAAAATCGCTGCTTTGTTTGAAACTAAAGATTATGCTGGTGAAGTAAAATCTAACCTCAAAACTGCCCTAGAAGTTCGGATTGGCAGTTTGCTACGTCGAGGTGTAGGGGCAATGTTGAATACCCAAAAGAGTAGTCCAAAAATTTCTGATTTATTAAAATATCCGACAATTTTGGAATTGGACTATCTCAACCAAGAGCAAGCCAATTTGATGACGTTATTTTTATTAACTAAAATTCGTGAATATATCAAACGTCAGCGTATTGAAAAAGCTGGTCTTCCCGAACATATCATATTACTGGAAGAAGCACATAATTTAGTAGGAAAAAATCTTGGATCTTCATCAGCAGAAGAAGCAAATACCAAGCAAGAAGCAGCAAATTACGTGACGCGGATGTTAGCAGAAATGCGTGCATTAAGGGAAGGAATTATTATCTCCGACCAGTTACCCACAGCAGTAGCAGCAGAAGTTGTGAAGAATACCAATGTCAAAATTGCTCACAGATTAGTCTCTGCTGATGACCGCAAAGATATCGGACAAGCGATGCTTTTAGACCAATCTCAAATAGAAGAAATTGCCCGTCTTAAACCTGGTGAATCTTTCTTATATATGGAAGGGTGGTATCGTCCCCATCCTGTAAAAATTCCTTATGAAAACAGTGCTAAGGTGAAATTAAGGGTAGAAAGTTCGATCACCAATGAGCAAATTACCTCTTTAATTCAATCCTCAGATTGGTATCGTTATAGTCAAAAAATACTGCTCATTAGCGATGCCAATGAACATATCCGTATTTGTCATGATTACCAGCAAAGTTTGAAAAAATTACAAGATGCATTTAAAAAAGTTGATCAACAACAAGGAGAATTAGAAGTTAACCTGATACAACTCATCGAAGAAACATTTAATAATTTAGCGGGAGTGCTGAAATTTAGTTATGACAATAAAAATGGAGATAATTATGATGATATTTTTGAAAAAATTATATCTTTAGATTATTTAAATCAATTTAAAAAACTCACTGTTGCTCCTGAAAATGATTTGATAAATCTTGTGAAATTACAAATTAAAATAAGAAAAAATTTTAGCGGATTTGAACAAAAATTACAAGACATTGAAACTAACTATAATAATTTAGGTCGTAGTCAGTACGAGCAGCAATGGTCGCGTTGGCAAAGGGAATTAGAAAATTTGCGCTCTCGTGTAAAGCAGTTAGATAAAACTCTCAATTATGACGCTAATAGTAAGCTGTTGCTGCAATGGCAAGAAATAGAAGTTCAGTACAAAGCTATACAAAACCGAGATAGCCGATTAAAAGACAAGTTCAAGAGAATTAGAAAAGAAGCATCTCGTTATCGAGAGCAAATTGAACTAACTTTAGAGACAGTTCTAGAACTTGTGAAAAAAGCGAAAATCATTCATAACATACAAGAGATTTAAATAAATATGGATGTAATAGTTAAAAATTTATTAGAAACATGGCAGACAATTTCTCAAGAAATAATTCGGTTAAATGAGTCTGCGAACGACATGATTAAGTTGCAGAAAGATTTGGCAATATTCCCTTATCTACTAGATGAACTAATGGATGATCCTGATGAATCGCCATTGGCTATTATAGCCGCGATGAAACGCGATCAAGCTAAACTGGATGAGCAATTATTTAACTTAAATACTGCTATCGAGTCTGCGCATCTGTTATTTGCTGATTCTCCTGAATTGACAGAGTTAGAGAATCTCAAGCATAATACTGAAGTCATGAGACAGTTTTTAAATAAAATAGCTATATCTGAAATAGAAGAATCTTTAAAGAATTTAGCTGGTGGATTATTATGATAATATTCGTAAGCATCAATAAACTATGGCAGATACACAATTTGAAAATCGTGAACAGTTAGAACAAAAAGCTGAAAACCTCAGAGACCAAGCTGAAAAAATCGGTGGTGAACTGACTGAACATCAAGAAAATAAAGAAAATCTAATGGCGAAGCTAGAACGCCTCAAGCGTCGTAGCGGACTTTACACAGGTCAACAACAGAGATTAGAAGCCAAATTGCAGGAAGTAATCAATACTGAAAAAGAAGCAATAAAAGAAGGTCAAGAGCAACTTAAACCCATCCAGCACGAGATGAAACAACTTCATAAAACAGTAATAGAAGGTGTAGAGAGGATGGAGAAAAACCGTGATGATGTTCAGCAGTTACAGCAGGAACTTAAGGGAGACTCTAATCAAGTAACTTTAATTAAGGGGGATTTAAATCAAACTATCATTAACTTGAATATTGAAATACCTATTGCTAAAGAAATTGGTAATTTGCTCGGTAAAGGGTTAGAAATTATCGGTGACTTGATGCGTGGCGGTGATTCTAGTTTGCTCAAAAGTCTGTGGTCAACAATTAAGGGGATTTTTCGCTAGGGTCATGTTCATCGGGGTCTAGTTGTTACGGCTTAGAAACTAGACGCGGATGTGGCCTTATAGAAAAAATAGAAGCCTTCGTGACTATTATTGTCACTGCTCCAAGTTTAATTGGGGGATTGATACCATCTGCTCCTATTCCAATAGATGATATTAGTAACTCACAGCTATTATTATCACAAAAATATTTATATAAATCTAATGTAGAAATGTTAGGTTTCCAAAGTGCCGAAGACTTAGTTAGTAGTTCACATCAAACATCTCAAGAGGATGAAAAAAAACGCCGCGAAGAAGAGTTCGATAAGAGTGCGATCGCAGAAAACGAACAAACAGCTTCAGGCTCGCCTAATCCTGATTCTTAGCACTATTCCAGTCTCATCTAAATATAGTAAAATCCCCTGGCTAGTTAAACCAGGAGTTTCGAGTTGTGTAGACGCATGATTACAAACGCTGGAGTATGCTCAAACCGTGTGTATCAGTACCACAAGTATTGAAAAGCCGATATTCAGCAGCTAAATGTTGTATTTGTTCTGACTCTAAAGTACTAGGTTTCCAAGGGTTGGGGTTGTTGTAAGCGTAGAAGGTTTCTACACCATCGATTCCCTTTTCAGCAGCAGCGGGAATTAACTCTAAGTGCGATCGCCTGTAACGCGCCGGATGAGCGAGTACAGCTAATCCTCCAGCTTCATGAATTGCAGCAATTACATTATGTGCTTGATATTCTTTACCTGTAGTCGCTTTTCTTTGCAAATACGGTTTCATGCTCTTATGTTCTGGCTGGAAAGAGTAAGCCAAAATATGCACTTCAATATCCAAAAGATTGGCATTAATTTCCACGCCACTCCACAAGTGGGGAATCGCTGCTTCAGGATGATTCCACCTCCAGTCTTCTAACCAAGCTTTTGCCGCTTGATAACCACCAATAGTATGATGGTCGGTGATTGCCAGTCCTTGTAGTCCAATGGCGATCGCTTGTTCCATTAAGGTATGTGGTTGCAATCTGCCATCAGACTGGACAGTGTGCATATGAAAGTTAAATAATGTCGGGCAACTTTGGGCATCAATATTCTGGAATACTTGTTTTAAAATTTCCGTAGAAGCTGAAGTTCGAGCAAAATTTACAACCATAACCCCCTCTGAGATAAAAATTACATTGTTCTAAATAAACCAAAACACTACACATTTCCAGATAACAAACCACCAACACAGTAAACTAGTGCTGGTAGGTATTTTCTCGAATTCGACCGCAAATTTTTCAATATGTTAAGACTACGTTAGCAAATCTCAACGCTGACGGCGATGAGTATTTTCAATTGCAATAATCAGAATAGGTAACAAATACTGCCAAAATCCCGTTGCAGCCTAATAGAGATACTAAGCTTGATAGAGTGCTTCCCCATACCAAACTTCAATATTGTTTATTTACTTATAGTAATTGCTTCATTAATTACAGCAATCCTACTAGTGAATTAGAACCAGAAATTACTTCACCGATCGCAAAAGCTGCAATATCATGTGATTGAAAGTAGCTAATTGCTTGTTCTACTTGCTGGGGTGGAACCAATAGCACAAAGCCAATACCCATATTGAAGGTGTTGTACATTGCTTCTTTACTTACTCCTCCAGCTTCAGCCAACCACTGAAATACAGGCGGGATCGCCCAACTGTTGGGATCAATTTTAATTGCTTGACCTGTTCCTAAGCATCTGGGTAAATTTTCTGGTAAACCACCACCTGTTATATGTGCCATACCGTGAATTTCTAAACCTGCTTGACGTGCAGCTAACACAGGTTTGACGTAAATACGCGTAGGTTTTAGGAAGGTTTCGCCAATAGTTTCGCCACCTAATAATTCTGGGCGTAGGTGCGGAGCAACTTGCCGCCAGGCATCGCTCCAAGAAAATCCGCCATCGCTGACAATCTTTCGTACTAAACTTAAGCCATTACTGTGGATACCAGCACTCGCAAGCGCGATCGCTACATCTCCTATTTGTACTTGGGAACCATCTAACATTTGGCTTTTTTCGACAATTCCCACACAAAATCCAGCTAAGTCATACTCACCCACTTGGTAGAAACCAGGCATTTCTGCTGTTTCTCCTCCTAGCAAAGCACAACCAGCTTGTTTACATCCAGAAGCTATACCCGCAACCACCTCGGTTAATTGCTCTTTCTCTAGCTTACCTGTTGCCAAATAATCTAAGAAAAACAACGGTTCTGCTCCAGATGTCAACACATCATTGACACACATCGCTACCAAATCAATACCTACGGTGTCATGGCGGTTAAGAACTTGAGCAATTTTGAGCTTTGTACCTACGCCATCTGTCCCGGAAACTAATACCGGTTCCCGATAACCTCCTGGAAGCTGAAAGCACCCACCAAAGCCACCGAGTCCACCAATGACTTCCGGCCTAAAGGTGCTGTGAACCAAATTGCGAATTCGATCTACAAAGGCTCGACCAGCCTCAACATCAACCCCAGCATCGCGATAATCCATTCCTGACTGCTCTGTTATCAATTTGTTACAAACTCAGACCATCATCATACATCTTTATATGTGGTACAGATTTGGCTATGCACAATTTATCTAGGAATCTACTAAAAACCACTACAAATTTTAAGTTTTTGCTTTGGCTGCTTTTTGATACTTCCCTGGATACTTCCGTTGGAAATATTCCTCCATAATTTCTAAAATTATCGGGGCAGCAACGCTACCACCGCCGCCACCGGAATGTTCAGCAAAGGCTACTATCAATAACTCTGGCTTATCGGCTGGGGCATAAGCACCAAACCAAGCGTGATTTTGTTTTACCCCACGTTTCCAAGCTTCGGCTGTGCCACTCTTACCAGCTACAGGGGGAACTGTTGGTTGATTCAAAGCTTTACCCGTACCTTCAGCTACCACCTTCCGCAGTCCTTCTTGAAGCACTTTAATAGTTGTTGGCTTCATATCTAACGATGAACGCCAATTTTTTGCCTCTTCATTGTCTTTAAGTAAATGCGGCTGGACTCGATAACCACCATTAGCAGGTACGGCAAACATAATCGCGACTTGCAGGGGAGTGGTTTGTAAAGCACCTTGACCGATTGACATATTAATACTGTCGCCTACAGTCCAAGGCATCTTCCACACTTTCTGCTTCCAAGTCTCATCGGGAACTAGACCTTTTGTTTCTTCAGAAGCAAACTCAAAACCAGTTTTTTCCCCAAATCCATACTTACGCGTCCATTCAATTAAAGTCGGGCCGCCGACTGCCCTACCAATTTGATAAAAGAAGGTATCGCTACTCCACTGTAATGCCCCGACAAAACCTAAAGGCCCAAAGCCTGCATGGTTCCACTCCCCAAAGGTAGTACCGCCGATATTCAAGGAACCATAGGTTTGTAGCACTGTGTTGGGAGAAAATTTCCCTGATTCCAAACCAGCTGTTGTGGTGACAATTTTAAAGGTACTAGCTGGGGGAAAGGCGCTGAGGGCACGATTGACCAAGGGATGTTCTGCACCTTGTACGCTTTCCCAATCTTTTTGAGTGAGTTTCTGCTTCGAGAAAATATTGGGATCGAAGGTAGGGTGAGACACCATTGCTAAGACAGCACCGTTTTTGGGATCGATCGCCACGATCGCACCATTGCGATCGCCTAAAGCTTTTTCTGCTGTCTTTTGCATCTCCAAATCTATAGTCAAGTGTAAATCGTTACCTGCTTTTGCCTGTTTTTCTCCCAAAACCCGCAGCGGCCGACCAGCACCATCCACTTCTACCTGCTGACCGCCCCATTCGCCTCTGAGCGATTTTTCATAAGCCTTTTCCACCCCCATCTGACCGATGACGTCTCCTAAGCGATAGCCATCTTGCTTCTTATCTTTTAACTGTTCCGCCGTTAACTCACGAGTATAACCCAGTACATGGGCTACTGCTTTTCCGTGGGGATAATAACGCACCGCATCCAGATGAATTTCTACATCTGTTAGTTCGCTTTGATACTCCTTTAACGCGGTAATTTCGGCTTCATCGAGATCCCGCGCAATCCGGATCAGCGATGAAGAATTTCTACCTGCTTCTTCTAGCTTCTTTTCAATTTCTGCTTGAGGAATATCAAGAATTTTGGAGAGACGCGCCCCCACAACTGGCCAAGAAGGTTTGGTGTGAGCCATTGGCCATAAATATACAGAACGAGGATAGCGAGTACTTGCTAAAAGTTTGCCATTGCGGTCAAAAATATTACCCCTTTCTGGTTGTTTGGGTATCATTCTAATACGGTTAGATTCGGCTCGTTTGCGGTGATTTGAACCTTCCACAATTTGCAAGTATGCCAAACGCGCACCTATGGCACTTGTCATCAAGAGAGTAAATATAATCAGAAATATTGGCTGAAAGCTTCTGCCAACTGTACGTGTATTTTTCTGGTTGCCAAATGGACTTGGTTGCAATAATGCCATAAAAAAATAAGTACTACAAAATTAATATTATTTGTATACAATGATGCTGAGTTTATACCCGGCATTAATAATATTTCACTGGGAAAAGTATAAAGGATGAAGGGCTACCTATGCACTTCAGCCTTTATAGTCAAGAGTCTAGAATTGCATTAACAATAACCCTTGACTCTTGACTCTTGACTAATGACATATTAGTCTCCAGTGCTACCTCCACCATTTTGATTCTTACCTTCAGACTCAGATTTTTGATACTTGCCTGGATACTTATGCTGAAAATAAGCTTCCAGCACTTGTAAAGCCATTGGGCCGCAAACAGTACCACCATGATCCCCAGAGTTTTCACCAAACGCCACTACCACAATTTCTGGCTTATCGCTGGGTGCATAAGCACCAAACCAAGTATGATTTGGGCGACCAACACCAGCTTCAGCAGTACCACTTTTTCCTGAGGCTGGGGCAATTGTTGGCACATTCAAGCGTTTACCCGTACCATCGCTTACTACCTTCCGCAATCCTTCCCGCAGAACTTTGATAGTTGACGGCTTCATATTTAATGACACTCGCCAGCTTTTTGCTTCTTCATGGTCTTTGAGCAAATGCGGCTTGACTCGATAGCCACCATTAGCAGGTACAGAAAACATAATTGCCGATTGCAGAGGTGTCACCTGCAAAGCACCTTGACCAATTGACATATTGATGGTGTCACCTACAGTCCAAGGCATTTTCCAAGCTTTTTGCTTCCAATTCTCATCAGGAACTAGACCTTTTGATTCTTCATTGGCAAATTCAATTCCTGTTTTTTGACCAAACCCATATTTACGACTCCAGGCGATCAGATCTGGGCCGCCAACTTTTCTACCAACCTGATAAAAGAAGGTATCGCTACTCATAGCGAGTGCTCCCGCAAACCCCAAAGGGCCGAACCCAGCGTGGTTCCACTCACCAAAGGTGACTCCACCTACAGTCAAGGAGCCGAAGGTTTGTAATACTGTGTCTGGTGAAAATTTACCTGTTTCTAACCCAGCTGAGGCGGTAATAATTTTGAAGGTACTAGCTGGTGGAAAAGCACTTAAAGAGCGATTGACTAAGGGATGGTCTTTACCTTGTACGCTCTCCCAATCTTTCTGTGAAAGTTTTTGTTTAGAGAAAATATTCGGGTCAAATGTCGGGTGAGACGCCATTGCTAAAACAGCGCCGTTATTCGGGTCAATGGCGACAACTGCACCTTGATATTTACCCAAAGCTTGGTCTGCTGCTTTCTGCAAATTTAAATCTATAGTTAAGTGCAAATCGTTACCGGCTTTGGCCTGCTTTTCTCCCAAAACCCTGATCGGACGACCAGCACCATCTACTTCTACCTGCTGACCGCCCCACTCGCCTCTGAGTGTTTTCTCATAAGCTTTTTCTACCCCCATCTGGCCAATTACATCTCCGAGCCTGTAACCTTCTTCCTTTTTGTCTTTTAACTGTTCCGCAGTTAATTCTCTGGTATAGCCTAGTACATGAGCTAATGCTGCACCGTGGGGATAGTAGCGAACAGCTTCCGTGTTAATTTCCACTTCTGGGAGTTCGTTAGCATACTCTTTTAATGCTGTGATTTGCGCCTCACTGATATCGCGTGCAATGCGGATAAGTGAGGAAGAATTAGCACCAGCCTGTTTGAGCTTCTTTTCCATCTCATCTTGGGTAATGTTGAGGATTTTCTCTAGGCGCGGTGCGACTACTGACCATGAAGGCTTAGTGTGAGCCATTGGCCACAAATATACAGAATGAGGATAGCGAGTACTTGCTAAAAGTTTGCCATTGCGGTCAAAAATATTGCCTCGTTCTGGCTGTTTAGCAATCATGCGAATGCGGTTAGACTCTGCTCTTTGGCGCAGTTTTGGCCCTTCCACAATTTGCAAGTAAGCTAAACGAGCATCAATACCAGCCGTCATCACTAATGTAAATGCGATTAAAAATATTGATTGAAAACCACGACCAACTGTACGTGTATCTTTTTTGCTACCTGGTAGAGATGAGGGTAAGAAAGCCATAAAACAAGATGATGATGACGAAATTTAGTATTACTTGTATACACGATCCCATAAACGGCTACTCAGTATGAATCGTCAAAATAATTGCAAGAGTATCTTCCCAATCAATTGTTTTTGACGGATACAATGAACCAAAGTGCCATAGGTAGGCTGCTTAATAGACTACCTAAAAGGGCACAATCACGTAAGCTCATGGCATTTTACTGAGGATTATGGCTCAAACTGTGACGCAGAATCAGGGGGAGATGATGGCTTTGCAGCCGCTTGATGTTGAGCTGCGTAACGTGTTCAAGTTTTTTAACCAAGAACCAGCAGTCAACGGAGTAGACTTGGACGTTAGACAAGGAGAATTCTTTAGTATCCTAGGCCCTTCTGGTTGTGGCAAGACAACAATATTACGTTTAATTGCTGGGTTTGAACAAGCTGATGCTGGTAAGGTGTTGATTCAGGGTCAGCCCATGACTAATGTCCCGCCTTATCGCCGACCTGTCAATACGGTATTTCAAAGCTACGCACTATTTAATCACTTGAATGTGTGGGATAACATTGCCTTTGGGCTGCGGTTAAAAAAATTTCGCAAACCAGAAATCGATCGCCGAGTCAAAGAAGCTTTAAAACTGGTGAAAATGGAAAGTTTGCGATCGCGTTTTCCCAATCAACTTTCTGGGGGACAGCAGCAACGGGTAGCCTTAGCTAGGGCTTTAGTCAATCGTCCCTCTGTGGTCTTACTCGATGAACCCTTGGGAGCCTTAGATTTAAAGCTGCGTAAGGAAATGCAGGTCGAGTTAATCAATTTGCACAAAGAATTGGGATTGACCTTTATCATGGTGACTCACGACCAAGAAGAAGCGTTATCCTTAAGCGATCGCATTGCTGTGATTAATCAAGGCAAAATTGAGCAAGTTGGTACTCCCAGCCAAATTTACGAATTTCCCCGCACTGCTTTTGTTGCTGATTTTATTGGTGATACTAATTTATTTAGCGGTGAAATTGTTGCCGTAGAAGCCTCAACAGTTCAAATTGAGACGAAAACCGGACTGAAAATTATTGTTAATCGTAATGAAGAAACACCTACTGAAATATCGCAATCGGTAGTAGTCAGCGTTCGTCCAGAAAAAATTCAACTCTCACTGTATCCGCCTAATTTGCCAAATAACTGCTTTGAAGGGCGGCTTGTCAACATTATGTATTTAGGAACTCATGTTAATTATGTTGTGGAATTAATCAACGGTATTAGTATTAATGTTTTGCAACCTAACACCTTTGGTAGCTTACCAGACGCCAATACACCTATATATGCTTGGTGGGCAGGAAGTGATTGTTTGGCTATTAGTCAATAATCAGGAGTCAAGAGTCATGAGATGACTAGTAAATATTTTCAAGAATTACGGGTTTATGAATTGGCAGAGAAATTAGCTGATCAAATTTGGATAGTAATTGATGAATGGGATTTATTTGCCAAAAATACAATGCGTACACAGATAGTACGTTCAGCAGATAGTATTGGGGCAAACATAGCAGCAGGAGTTGGGAGGGGTAGTTACCAAGACAATCGACGATTTGTAAGAATGGTAAGAGGTTCTTTAAACGAAACTCAACATTGGCTAAGGCGAGCATATAGTCGTAACCTCTTAACAGGTGAACAGATAAGAACTTAGACCACAACTAAATTCCTATCTCAAATCTATAGGCAATATTACAGAAAAATAATGGCTCTTGACTTTTGACTTTTAACCAATGACTAAAAGAAGAAAATTTTTACAAGGAATAACAGCACTTTCTAGCTTATCTTTGGCTGGGTGTGGTTGGCGGCTAGCTGATGTTAGAGCTAATGCTAAAACTTCTGGTCAACGCGATCAACTATATATATATACTTGGACACAATATACTGATAATCAATTATTAAAAACTTTTAGTACTCAAACTGGGATGAAAATCCTAGCAGATGTCTATGATTCTAATGATGTTATGCTAGCTAAATTGCAAGCTGGCGGTGGTAGTAATTACAGCATTATCTATCCATCTGACTATATGGTACAGAAGATGGTAGAAAAAGATTTATTAATAGAAATCAATCACGATCGCTTAATCGGATTGGAGAATTTATTTCCCCGGTTTCAGAATCCTACCTATGACATCAAAAACCGCTACAGTATACCCTTTAATTGGGGAACAACAGGTATAGTTTATAATTCCGAAATTCTTCAAGATGCGCCAGAAGATTGGGATTATCTTTGGCAAAATCAAGAGAAACTAAAAAAACGCATGACTTTGCTCAATGATGTCCGTGAGGTTATGGGTGCAGTGTTGAGGATGCTCGGTTACTCATATAATTCGCAAGACGAAACTCAAATTAAACAAGCTTATGAAAAGTTGAAAGAACTTAAACCCGGAATTACTGCTTTTGACACTGAAGCTTGGCAAAATCAAATTCTGGCAGGGGATTTAGTATTAGCAATGTGTTATTCAGCAGATGCAATCCGAGTTAGTAAAGAAAACCCTAAATTGAAATATGTAATCCCTCGGAGTGGTTCTTCATTATGGACTGATACAATTGTAATTCCTAAAACTGCCCCAAATGTTGATGGTAGCTATGCTTGGATTAACTTTATTTTACAGCCAGAAGTAGCTGCCCAAATTAGCCAACGTCTAAATATTGCTACTCCCAATCTTTCTGGATTTGAGCAGTTACCAATCCGCTTACAACAAAATACTAGTTTGTTTCCTCCTGATTCAATTCTAGAAAAATGCGAACGTATTAGTCCTTTAGGAAAATTTGACGAGGTTTATGACCGCTATTGGACTCAATTAACTAGCAGTTAAGAATTAAATTATTTTAAAGTTATTATAAATAAAACTATGAACCAGCAAACTTCTGAAACTCAATTCAATTCAGAAAGTGACATTGCAAAAATCCAAAAATTGCACTCTTCAAATTTCAGTTGGTTACAACCTTTGATATTACTAGCACCTGCTGGTATTTGGTTATTACTTTTATTGGTACTGCCAACATTGATAATTTTCGAGTTGAGTTTAGTACCAGATATTCGACCAGGAGATTTAGTCAATCCCAGTGGATTACAAAATTATCTGCGGATATTCGATCCGCTTTATCTTCAGGTAATATTGCGTTCGATTAGTTTGGCAAGTGTCACTACAATCATTTGTTTAATTTTGAGCTTTCCTGTTGCCTATTGGATTGCTCTAATAGCACCAAAACGTTGGCGAAATTTATTATTATTAGGCTTTATTTTACCTTTGTGGACTTCTTCGTTACTTCGCTCCTATGCTTGGATTACGATTCTCCGTCCTACTGGGTTATTAAATACTTTATTAAAAGGTTTACATTTACAACCTCTAGAGTTACTAAATCGGACGCCATCTGTATTGATTGCTATGAGTTATAGCTTACTTCCTTACATGGTTTTAATTTTATATGCTTCTCTAGAAAAGTTAGATACGCGTTTATTAGAAGCAGCCGCCGATTTAGGCGCAAATCCTAGACAAGCTTTTTGGAAAGTTACAGTACCGCAAATATTACCAGGACTTACTGCTGGTTCAATACTAGTATTTATTACAGGTTTAGGAGATTTTATTAATCCAGAATTACTCGGTGGTGCTTCTAGTATGACAGCAGCACGGTTAGTTTATAACCAGTTTCTTGGTGCTACTCAAAATTGGGGGTTTGGTTCAGCTTTGAGTATGACATTAATTTTACTTGTGAGTATTGCGATCGCACTGGTAATTAAGTTTGGTGAGGCTACACCCAAGCGTTAATTTCATCGTAAGCATTAATACTGTTTTGATAGTCAGCAGGAACTTTAATTACTTTGTCAAATTCTTATGACTTAATTATTTCATTGAGTTATATGCGCTTACCTATCTTTATTAGTGCCGGATTATTGCTGACTCTTAGTTTAAATGCACCCGTAGTATCTCAAACTCCAATCCCAGCACCACAAACAAGACCGATCGCTAATTCACAGTTAAACCAATTAAATATTAATCGTCAGCTATGGAAAAAGCAAAATATCCGCAACTATCGCTATAAATTTAGCCGGAGTTGCTTCTGCGCACCCAAAGCTAGCGGCCCGGTAGTTGTCAAAGTCCGTCAAGGGCGAACTACTTCTATGACTGACGCTGCGGGTAAACCTATCGAGCGAGAATTATTCCAACAATACGATACGATTCCTAAGCTTTTCAATGTAATTGAAGATGCGATCGCCAAAAAAGCATCTAGCCTGACTGTGCAATACGATCCTAAATTCGGTTATCCAACCCAAATTAACATCGATTACAACAGTCAGATGGCTGATGAAGAACTATATCTCACAATTGAGGGCTTACAGAAGATTAGATAATACCAATTTAAAAAGGCTTTCAGCAATAGACTGAATTTATTACACAATTACGCTGATTCAGCCTCAGTAATTACCACAAGTATAGTTGCTAGTTTTTAATTTTTAAATGGTTATGGTGTAGTAGCTATAACCATTTTTGTTTTTATATTGCTAAAAAACAAAATATTTATTTAGTCTCAGGGAACACTAAGCATAGTTAAGGTTTTGTCGTTACTATGCAATACCTGCTTTATCCGATCGCCATCTACGTTTTCCTGCTTTTTATCCGCTATTTCATTACCTTTTTACAACTTTGCAAGTCTCAATTTCAATATCCAAAATACCAAGTTACACAGGCTGAGACAGTTCCTAGCTACCTGAGAGATTTGTTTCAATCTCCAATTCAAGAACTAGAACAATTAGGCTTTCAACCATTGAGCTATTTGGCATATCAACCAATGGTAAAAGTCTATCAGTCAACAAGTTGGGAAATTCTCTTATATAACAAAGCGTTTAAAAGCTATGCCTCAGTAGCTGTACGTCGTTTAGTTGAGCCTGTCAATTTATATGATATAGAGTATTATACGTTCTTTAAAGAACAAACATTGTTATTAACTGTTAACGGCAAGGCACATGGATTAATCGGTGAAATTCCTAACACAATTGTTCAGGATGTTTATACAGATCTAGTATCAGTGCAATGGCAAACTCACCAAGAGAGACTGAATCAATTAACTGCGAGTAAAACTCCTCTAGGTTTACTACCAGAAGCTTTTGCTAAGGCGCTACAGATATACATGGGTAACTATGTAAATTACCTAGTCAAAACAAAGTATATATCGCCAATTAAAGGAACAGAATTATTCCAGCTAAATTGGCTCCCAGCCCTGAAAATAGTTAACTCAATTATCCGCAGTGGTAATAAAGTAGCAAATATCATCAAACAGCGCAAACAAAAAGCCAAAACTGATGCCAGTCTTTCTAAAGAAATCCCTATCGAACTAGAAGTCGAGGGATTTCAACAAATGCAATATTTACAACAAGGTCTAGTAGGAAAAAAATTTCGTACTTGGCTTTTGTTGGGGAGTTTAGCACTATTTATTGCTAGCTATACTCACTATCTCAATGCTCAAAGTGTAGGGATTTTTATATGCGTACTCCTATTTCATGAAGGTGGACACCTATTGGCGATGAAATTGTTTGGCTATCGCGATACTTCTGTTTTATTTATACCTTTCTTGGGTGCTTTAGCAACCGCCCGCAAAGATGATGCAACACTTACGCAAAAGTTTTGGATATCTTTAGCAGGCCCGTTACCAGGGTTAATTTTGGGGATTGGGTTAGCAATTCTTGCCCCTGCTAATAGCGGCTATCCTGGTTGGGTGCGAGAAGCAAGTTGGACGCTAATCTTTTTGAATTTATTTAATTTGTTGCCAGTATATCCTTTAGATGGCGGGCAAATTGCCGATTTACTACTGTTTTCTCGCTTCCCTTACATTGGCGTTTTATTCAAAGTAATTGGCGTTATTATCTTAGGGTCTCTAGGTAAAGATAGACCAGAAATGCTGTTATTTGTATTTTTGGTAGCTTTGAGCATTCCTTACAGTTTTCGTAGTGCAAAAATTAATACAAAATTACATAAAGAACTACAGCAAAACCCACCCAGAAATGCAGACAATCTTTTACACGCCATATTCAAATATTTGCAGAAATTTGGCTATGGAAACTTGCCTTTTAATACTAAATATACTTTAGTGAAGGAGTTAATTCAAAAGCATCACGAATCAAGTGGTAAGCGAACAACGAGAGTGTTTCTGGTTATCGTTTACTGTATGAGTTTGTTCGGCGGAATAGCTGGTAGTTTCCAAGCAATTTTGCCCAATTGGGTCAGCGTTTTACCTTATTACTTTGAAAATTCGCAACAAAGACGCGAACGTTATATCAAAAATAGAGAAAAAGCAGTTGAGGAAGCGACTGCTGTGATACGTTCTAATCCCAACGATGTTAATGCTTATATCAAGCGATCGCGGGCTTATCTAGCGTTAAGCGATCGCCAAGGGGCGCTAGCAGATTATGACCAAGTGATACGCTTACAACCCCATAATATTGAATATCGCTTAACTCGTGCAAATTTGCGTCGCTGGTTAAAGAATTATCAAGGCGCTATTCAAGATTACAATGAAGTCCTACGCCTTCAGCCTAAAAAAGCTTATGTCTACCAGCTAAGGGCGCAAGTGCGCGATGAGATGCAAGACTACAAGGGTGCGATCGCAGATTACAACGAAATGATTAAATCGAATGCTCAAGATACCTGGGCTTACATCTCTCGCGGATATGCACGTCAAAAGCTACAAGACTACAAAGGCGCGATCGCTGATGCTGACTATGTAATTAAGCTAAATCCGAAAAACCCTGAGGCTTATGTTTTGCGCAGTCAAGTCCGCCATCGCATGGGAGATACTCAAGGAGCGATCGCAGATAAGCAAACAGCCCATAATCTCTATAAAACCATGTATGAGGAAGATCCAACCTGATACAATTCTGAATTTTTGGCGTTGCTGAGTAATTATGCAACGCCCACAATATTACAAGCTTAACTGCGCGACAATCTCAAATCACCCTCAGAAGCAATTGCTTCAAAGCAAGAATCCATTTCCACAAATAGTTCCCAATAATCTCGCTTGCACAATGCACTTAACCTCTCAATTACCATAGTTTCTAATTGAGAAATGCGCTTACCCTTCCAAAGTGTGTCAGCCAGAGCAACAAGTAATTCTTCAAGAGAGCATTCCATCGATTCCCATTGACCGTGAGAACGACAGCAGCGCGCAAGACTTGGCTCAACTCCATGCGCAATCAAAAGCTGTTCGCCCGCGAGTTCGTGATTATTTCCTTTTGCAGTCAGTTCTTCTGGATGGAGAATTTTACCCGCATCGTGAAAAGCCACACCTAAGCGAACAAAACCTGCATTAAAAGAAACGGGTAGTTGATGAAGTTTTGCAATCAACAATTCAGCCGCTTCACCAACCAATTTCACATGGCGAATTAGCTTTGAAGATGCTCCTAGTTGTTGGAGAAATTTATGAGCATCATGCACTGTTGAGAAATTTCTAATTTGGCTACTCATTTAGCCTCAAATACTTAAATTAAGGAAATTGTAGACTACGATTGTCTCTTAAATTATATAAATTTCCTGACATAGATGAGGTTCGTAGTTGCGCTTTAGCGCTAAATCATCCAACAATAAAAAAGCCAAAAAACATTTATGTACCAATATCGGCAGCTAACCCAAGAACAAAAAATAGCTCTTGTACAAGAAAGATTAGCTAAAGGTTATCCCCCTCATTCGCCACCACATCCAATAGAAAATAGCCAATTTTATTTGATTACTGCAACTTGTTACGAACACAAACATCGAATAAACAGTAAAGAACGTCGTCAGCAATTATTAAATCAATTATTTGAGAAATTCACCTATCAAGACATAGAAATACTTGCTTGGGCAGTACTAACAAATCACTATCATTTATTGCTTGAAAATATAAATTTCAAATTATTAAGTAAAATTCTGCGTTCAATTCATGGTTCAATTGCCAGACAATGGAATCTTGAAGATAACTTAACTGGTAAACTTTGGTGTTCTTATAGCGACAGAGCAATTCGTTCAAAGCGACATTACTATACAACTTTAAATTATATTCATTACAATCCTGTTAAACATAGTTGTGCAAAATCTCCTTATGATTGGGATGAATCTAGCGTTCATTGGTATTTAGAAAATTATGGGAGAGATTGGTTACGCAGTTGTTGGATTGAATATCCTTTAAGAGATTACGGTAAAGAATGGGATGATTTATAGTAATCCATCCCCTCGTTCATAGTTAGGCTTGTAGTAGCGCTTTAGCGCCTTCACCGTCATGTTGCTTCATTATCCCACCTCATTTGTCCACAACTTGTAGTTAAAATCAACCGTTAAAGAGCGATCGCAATTTTGGGAAAGTCTCAAACACTAATACTGTTGTTAGTTATTTCAAAACTCACATTGAAATCGGCTGACGTATAGTTTTGGGATTAAGCGGCGCTAAAGCGCAACTACGAACCAAATTTTTCGAGGCGTAATTTCAGACTTCAGCCCCAAAATGTTGTAAGAATGTCATCATAGTTAAGGTAAAACATTCGGGAGATAAGGCCACGGTTTACGCACGTCCTTTAGCACGGTTAATTGAGCAATTGCAACGCCTACCGGGAGTTGGGCCGAAGTCAGCCCAGCGATTGGCTTTGCATATTTTGAAGCGACCAGAAACAGAAGTAGAGGCTTTGGCACAAGCTCTGATTGATGCTAAAAAACAGGTGGGCTTGTGTTCTGTCTGCTTTCATTTATCTGCGGAACCAGTTTGTGAAATCTGCCGCAATCCTAGCCGCGATATCAATACTATATGTGTGGTGGCAGATTCGCGGGATGTGATTGCGCTGGAAAAAACCCGCGAGTTCAAAGGTAAGTATCATGTTTTGGGTGGGGTGATTTCGCCAATGGATGGTATTGGCCCGGAACAGTTGACTGTTCAAGCTTTAGTGCGGCGGGTGAGTCAACAAAAACCCCAGGAAGTAATTTTGGCAATTAGTCCCAGTGTCGAGGGGGAAACGACGACATTATATATTGGTCAGCTATTGAAACCATTTACCAAGGTGACGCGGATTGCTTTTGGTTTACCTGTGGGTGGAGATTTGGAATACGCTGACGAGGTGACATTAGCTAGGGCTTTGGAAGGGCGGCGAGAGTTGGATTAGGGGAAGGGACACAGAGGACAAGGGAGACAAGGAGGATTGAAGTTTTCGATTTTTTACTTGATGCAATTGAATTGCAGGGCGATGCATTAATATAACAAGGCGATGTTATGGCATAACGGGGCGATGCATTAATATAACAAGCCGACGTTATGCTATAACAGGGCGATGTTTTAATATAGCAAGGCAATGCGATCGCATATAATGTTCCCGCGTCTTCCCTAGCGCCATTCGCCCTGCAACGTAAAAGCCGCCCATTCATAAGGGCTGCGCCCCTCTTGCCATAACTTGCTTTGGGCTGCACGCAAAGCTTGGGCTGGAGTTTTACCTTGCTGCAACATTTGTTTGTAAAATTCCTGCATCAATACTGATGTACCTTCGTCGCTAACTTGCCACAGTGACACCACAACCCTCGCTGCGCCTGCATACATTAACCCGCGTGTCAATCCTACTAATCCTTCACCGTTGACGTTTTTACCCAGTCCAGTTTCGCAAGCACTCAAGACAATTAACTCGGCTGGATAATCTTGGTTAAACAAATCTTCCAAGCGCAAGTAGCCACTAATGGGATTTCCTTGTTTATCAACTAATGACAGTACAATCCCTGATAGCTCTGGTTGGTCAGAGTTAACAAAACCGTGAGTAGCAAAATGTAAGATGCGAAATTGACTTAAGGCGCTGCTGGTTGCGGTATTGTAATTAGCATCAAAATTTAAAGCTTCTAAGTTGCTGGCTGCTGGTATCAGTTTTAAAATTTCTTTGGCTTCTGTTGCAGTATTTTTTAACCTATCCCAACCATTGCGTTTTAGGCTCCTGGCAGAACGCTCCAGTGCAGAACGTTCGAGTTCAAGGTTAGAACCAAGTGAGGATTTTTCGGGTTTAGCTGTCACTCGCTCATCAGTAGCACTATATACTGGATCGGCGAGGATAGCTAAAGCTTTCGGTGCTGGTTGGCGCTTGGCGAGTTGTTGGCGTTGCAAGGCAATAGTTGAGGCTGAGGGTAAATTCACAATTTCATGATTTACCATTAATGGTTGGTATTTATTTGCACTTACGTCAGCCAACGCTGCAAAAGGAATGGTTTGCAATGCACCATCAGCAACAATTACTAAACGCTTTTGGGCTAGTTTATCGGCAACAGGTGCAAGGATGAGTTGAGTAAGTTTTTTTGCCCGAGAAATGGATAAATCGCTAGTTATTCCTGCTTGTAAACTTGAATGAAATTTTGTGGCAACTTCTTCTATCTCTTTGCGTGGCGGGAGTGGGTAAGCTTGCATTGATGTGGGAGTGACAGCCCACAAATAACTATGTTCATCTCCCAAGGAATACTGCAACAGTAAAGTGTCTTTATCGAGTTGTTGCTGAATTTGGGGTAATTTGAGAATGTCTTTTTCGGGGTCTGGATTGGTCAATTTTGCATATGCTGGACTGGTAGTACGAATTTTTGCTTGTATTTCTTGGTATTGTGCCAGGAGATTTGTAATTTCTGTAGTGAGTTTTTGAATAGATTCTTGAGTTTTTGGAGCGTTATTACTTGCTGATGTTTGTAAATCGCGCCGCAGTGTATCTTTAGCATCAATTTGCTGTTGTAAATTACGTTCTTGTGCTACTAGTTCCGGGTTTGCGCCTTTAAGAATTTTGGCATGAGCTTCGTTTAACAACTCGATGAGACTGCGAGCGCGGGAGCGTTCGCTGTAGTGCAGAGCTAATGCATCGTATCCAAGGGATGGGTCTTTTTTGTGCAGTTCCATCAGCAAGTCGATGTAGAATTTGTAAAGATTCTGCTTGGTAGCGAAGTAAGAACTCCGCAGTTCTTTGCTGTCAATTTTGGTGCGTAATTCTTCGATAATTTTGATAGCTGCTTCTACATTGGTGCGAGCTGCTTGTAAGTTACCACGACTGCGTTCTAAGTAAGCGATATTATCAAGAGTACTAGTTTCCCCACTCCTGTCACCCACCGCGCGAGACAACGGGAGAGCAGAGTTGTAATATTCCAAAGCTTTCTGCTTTTTCCCTAAACCGTCATAAAGATAGCCGATATTATTCAACGTAATAGCTTCGCCACGTCTATCGCCCACAGCACGCCGCAGTGTGAGCGCACTGTTGTAATATTCTAAAGCTTTCTGCTTTTTCCCTAAAGTGTCGTAAACATAACCGATACCAGTCAATGTAGTAGCTTCGCCACGTCTATCGCCCACTGCGCGCTGCAATGGGAGTGCAGAGTTGTAATATTCCAAAGCTTTCTGCTTTTCCCCTAAAGTGTCATAAACTCCCCCGATGTTATTTAGGGTAATAGCTTCGCCACGTCTATCGCCCACTGCACGCCTTAGTGGGAGTGCAGAGTTGTAATATTCCAAAGCTTTCTGTTTTTCCCCTAAATCTGAGTAAACTAGCCCAATATTACTCAACGTAGAAGCTTCGCCACGTCTATCGCCCACTGCACGTCGCAGTAAAAGTGCACTTTTGTAACATTCCAAAGCCTTCTGCTTTTCTCCTAAATTGTTGTAAACTGCACCGATATTATTTAAAGTGGCAGCTTCCCCAAGTTTGTCACCTACTGTCCGCAGTAGTGAGAGTGCACTGTTGTTGTATTCTAAAGCTTTTTGCTTTTCCCCTAAATCTGCATAAACTATCCCGATATTAGCTAAGGTAACAGCTTCGCCACCCTTGTCGCTCACCGCACGCTGGATTGGGAGAGCAGAGTTAAAATATTCTAAAGCTTTTTGCTTTTCCCCTAAATCGTTGTAAACTAGCCCAATATTAGTTAAGACATTAGCTTCGCCACCCTTGTCGCTCACTGCACGCTGGATTGGGAGAGCAGAGTTGAAATATTCCAAAGCTTTTTGCTTTTCCCCTAAATCTGAGTAAACTAAGCCGATATAAGTTAACGTATTAGCCTCCCCACGTCTGTCACCGACTGCACGCCGCAGTGAAAGTGTATTGTTGAAATATTCCAAAGCTTTTTGCTTTTCCCCTAAATCGGAGTAAACTGCACCGATATTATTGAGAGTAAGAGCTTCTCTACGCCTGTCGCCCACCGCACGATACATTGGAAGAGCACTGTTGAAATATTCCAAAGCTTTTTGCTTTTCTCCTAAATTTGAGTAAATTTGCCCGATATTAGTTAAGGTATCAGCTTCCCCTTCCTTGTCACCAAATGTACGCACCAGTGGAAGAGCACTGTTGTAATATTCCAAAGCTTTTTGTTTTTCCCCTAAATCGTTGTAAACTCCACCGATATAAGTTAAGGTACTAGCTTCCCCTCTCTTGTCGCCCATCGCACGCCGCAGTGAGAGTGCATTGTTGTAATATTCCAAAGCTTTTTGCTTTTCCCCTAAATCGTCGTAAACTCCTGCGATATTAGTTAAGGTATTAGCTTCCCCTCTCTTATTGCCGATCGCACGCCGCAGTGAGAGTGCATTGTTGTAATATTCCAAAGCTTTTTGCTCTTCCCCCGAATTGTCGTAAAGTGCGCCGATATTATTGAGAGTAAGAGCTTCGCCATCCTTGTCACCCGCCGCACGCCGTAGTGGGAGTGCATTGTTGAAATATTCTAAAGCTTTTTGCTTTTCCCCTAAATCTAAGTAGACCCCGCCGATATTGGTTAAAGAATTAGCTTCGCCACCCTTGTCGCCCACCGCACGCCGCAGTGTGAGCGCACTGTTGTAATATTCCAAAGCTTTTTGCTTGTCCCCTGAGTCGTCGTAAACTGCACCGATATTATTCAACGTAGTAGCTTGCCATTTTTGATCCCCTGCTTTTTGCCACAAAATTAACGCTTGTTGCCATTTTTCTAGCGCCTGCTTCAGTGATTCTGCTGTACCTTGTTGATAGAGCGCCATCCCTTCTTCATAGGCTTTTGCTGCTGGACTGTGAGTTGCATCTTGCTGGTTTGTAGTTGACTGCTGTGCAACTTGCGTCTGTTTGGCTGTAGTTTTTGCTCTCACTGAGTCGGATAATAGAACCACACTCAGCAAGCAGATTAAACTGTAAAACTTAAATTTGGGTTTTAGATATGTGAAAAAATCGCTTTTTGCGGTTTTATTCTTCATAGTCTAGGTATTAATTATGTACAGCAACATTAGTAACACACCAATGCAGGCAGGGTACAGGAGTAAATTATTGTCAAAATATATACTGGGATAGCTGGAATTTAGTTTAAGGTTGCATCAAAGATGAATGTTGCTGCTGTCAGTTTTTACAACAAAATTAGGTGCGATCGCATTTTCACCCCATGCAATTCAATTGCAGACCGATGCATTAATATAACAAGGCGATGCGATGTCTACGACAAGCTGCTCCCCGTCTACGCATTCAAGACGCTCAAATCTCCGGCATACCGCTATTTAACAGGGGGAAGCTTGAGTTCGATGTTTAATTTGCTTCCTATTTCCATAACATTGTTTGCAAAATCTGTCATACCTGCAATTGGTGCAGCAGCTACAGTAGCAGCAGTTAGTAAAGCTGTTAGACGCTTTCTGAGTTCGGGTGTATTGCGTTCTTTTTCAGGCTTTTGAATTTCTACTTCTATATCATTAATTACACGATCAATATTGGTGATTTTATTATCAATAGTTATGTCGTCGCGGATTTCGGGCGGGAATTGGGCGGCAGTTTGGCGCAGGTTGCTGATTAGTTGTAGAATTTCGTTGATGTTTGCACCGCTTGTTTGATTGAAGTTAGAGGCTTGCTGACTAGCGTTGTCTTTGACTTCGTTGGCAAAGTTGGCTATGTTTGGATTTTGAAAGTTGTTTGTGTTTTGTGTCATGGGTTTAAATTCTCCGTGGTTGTTATTGTAAATCTGGTTGACAATTGTAAAGCCGCTTTCTGGTTCGGCTTTTTGTGATTTTCGACGCGCTTCTAGTGATTCGTAGCCGTCTAAAAGTTGACGTAAATCAAGTTTTAATTTTAATTTGCCGATGGGGACTGTGCTTTCACCCATTGCCTCAAGTCCCAGAAGTTCTTGGTAGTCGAGGGGGGGATGATTGGGATAGCCAGGGACAGGAACCCATTCGGTGATTTCGAGATTGGGGAGACTTTTGTGGATTTTGTTGAAGACATCGCGGAGGATGCCGAGAAATAAGCGACGGGTTTCTTTGCGTCCGCTAATGGTGATGAAGATTTTTTTGTCTTCGGGATCGGCTTTGATGCGAGCAATGTTGTAGATTTCGTTGTGTTCTTGATATCGCAACATGACGCCACTGCGCCAATAGATTTGGTTATGAATTTTTTCGTGGGTGATGACGATGAAGCGGGAGATGATGCTTTCGGGGAGAACTTTGTAATGGTATTGAAATTCTAGGGTTTCGCCTTCTAGTTCTGTTTCGTCTGGTTGGTCTTTGGGCAGAAGTCCTGCAATCAGAAATTGTGGTTGCTGACATTCTAGGGCAAAGCAAAGCTCAAATTCTTTCATCAGCCCAGTCAGATAGCCGTGGCGCTGGGTGGGGTAACGTTTTGGATTGAGAATGCGGGTGAGATCGGCGTGTGTGAAGATGCCTTTGGTTTTAGTTTTGAGAATTTCATCGCTCAGGAGCGTGTAAATGCCTTCTGTCACCCAGTTGGGTTTGAGAACGTTGGTATCTTTGAGGATGGGATGCTCACGGAAGTTGAGAACTAAGCCGAGTCGATGCAGCAGGTCGATCAGTTGCTCTTGGTTTTGTTCTTCAGGAATCTTGTTTTCGTGGCAGATGCCGATGTAGCGGTTGTAGGTGATGAAGTCTTGGGGCATGGATTCGAGTTGTTGTTTAACCTCAAACCATGAAAGGGGTAGAAAGTCGTATACTTCTTTGAGGTTGGCGATTTGCTGGAAAATAGCGGCGCGAAGTTCATCAATGCCGATATTATCTTGGCAGGAAGTTTCGATAATGGCTTGAATGTTAGGATATTTTTCGCGTAATGCCTTGCGGTTGATGTCGAGGGGTTGTTCGTCTTTTTTGTTGCCAACGATAATCACGGGAGACTGTCCGCCGAAGCTTTCGATGAGTTTCAGCCAATATTCAATGCGGTTTTCTTCTTCACTGGTGCGACAATTACACACTAGGAGATAGAGGCTGCGCTTAGTCAGAAAAAACTGATGGGTGGCATGATAAATTTCTTGTCCGCCAAAATCCCAAACATTGAGGCGGATGTTTTTGCTATTGACCTGCACGTTCCAAGTTTGTACATTTAGTCCGTCAGTTTGGGGTTGATTTTGATCGTATTTATTGTGAATTAGTCGCTTGATGAGGGATGTTTTACCGACGCTACCTTGTCCGACGAGCAAGAGTTTGGCTTCGTGTAATGGTCGAGTTTCACTGATGCGAATTTGCCTCAAGTAATTAAAAATTTCTTTTGCATCTGTTGAATTTAGAATTTCTAATGGTATCTGGGTAATTCGGTTACCACGCAGTTCAAGCTCCCTCAGATTGGTTAAATTAGCAAGCGCCTCTGGTATCTCGGTTATTTGGTTGCCACTGAGGTCAAGCTCCCTCAGATTGTTTAAATTAGCGAGCGCCTCTGGTATCTCGGTTATTTGGTTGCCACTAAGATCAAGCCGACTCAGATTGGTTAATTTAGCGAGCGCCTCTGGTATCTCGGTTATTTGGTTGCCACTAAGGTCAAGCCCCTTCAGATTGGTTAATTTAGCGAGCACCTCTGGTATTTGGGTTATTGGGTTGCCACTAAAGTCAAGCCGACTCAGATTGGTTAATTTAGCGAGCGTCTCTGGGATCTCGCTAATTTGGTTGTCACTGAAATCAAGCTGCTTCAGATTGGTTAATTTAGCGAGTGCCTCTGGGATCTCGCTAATTTGGTTGTTACTGAGGATAAGCTTGGTTAGATTGGTTAATTTAGCAAGAGTCTCTGGGATCTCGCTAATTTGGTTTTGAAAGAGGTAAAGCTCTTTCAGATTGGTTAAGTTA
The DNA here is from genome assembly GCF_963875125.1 of Calothrix sp. NIES-2098. Taxonomy (NCBI): domain Bacteria; kingdom Bacillati; phylum Cyanobacteriota; class Cyanophyceae; order Nostocales; family Calotrichaceae; genus Calothrix; species Calothrix sp. NIES-2098. Next base: position 2,443,410 of record NZ_CAWNKJ010000001.1, on the reverse strand, counting down.
GTGAGAGTCTCTGGGATCTCGCTAATTTGGTTACAACCAAGGAAAAGCTGCGTCAGATTGGTTAAGTTAGCGAGAGTCTCTGGTATCTGGCTAATTTGGTTGTTATGGAGGGAAAGCTTTGTCAGATTAGTTAATTTAGCGAGCGCCTCTCGAATTTGGGTAATTTTGTTATCAGTGAGGAAAAGCTGCGTCAGATTATTTAAATTAGCGAACACCTCTGGAATCTTGGTAATTTGGTTGCTACTAAGGTCAAGCTGCGTCAGATTGGTTAATTTAGCGATGGCCTCTGGTATCTCAGTTAGCTCTACTCGAATTAAGATAAGTTCCTCTAAATTTAGTATTTGCGTTACTACATTAGGAATATTCTTTAAAGGATTGCCACTAATATCCAACTTACGCAAATTAGGCAAACCCAATAGTTCAAATGGAAGGGTTTTTAAATTGTTGCCTGAAACTTTTTCAAAATAGTGGGTTCCTACTTTTTCATAACCTTCAACCTTCTTACCCAAAATCAAAGACTCAAGCTGCTGTAACTTACCAATTTCCCCAGGTAACTTAGTCAACTTTTGTCCCGACAAGTCTAACTCTCGCCAACCCTCAGCCACGGCGCGATCTATCAGTAGCAATAACTCATCCTGCGTCATAATTCCAAGCAAAAGGGTAAAAGGAAAGAAGATTGATGGAGATTATCTTAACTGATTAGCAAAAAATGCTACACAATCGCTTTTTGGCGATGTCTACGCGCTTTGAGATTTTGCGATTCAAAATCGGGTAAAACTATTGCAATCCTTAGCATTCACGCTTTTAAGATGTTTAACTTATATGACTACAGCTATAACGTTGTCACTCAATACAATCGCATTGTCACTCGATACAATTGAATTGTTTCCGGATACAATCGCATTGTCACTCGATACAATTGAATTGTTTCCCGGTACAATCGCATTGTCACCCGATGCAATCGAATTGTTTCCGGATACAATCGCATTGTCACTCAATGCAATTCGATCGCAGGGCGATGCATTAATATAACAAGGCAGTGCGATGTCTAAGACAAGCTGCTTGCTGTGGTTTTACGCATTACAAATTGAATATCCTCAGTTTATGACTTGGGACGCAGTTCAAATGCCATTTGAGAACGGTAAAAGCAAACATCAAATTCTAGAAAAAAGTTCATCCGCCCTAACAGTAATGGCACATTATCTGTAAGGCTCCATGCAAATACCAATCGTACAGGTGCAAAAGTACCGATTTGGGCCGATAAAACTAATCCTCTGGCTTCAACTGGTGCTAAATTACCAGCTAGTTGAACGGAAGTATTCAATTCTTCCCAAACTGCTCCTAGTTGAATACCTAAGGAGTAAGGTAAAACGTTAATGCTGGCTCCTGTATCTAGCAGTCCCCTAACTTCCACAATTGAACTCCGGTAAGCCAATGTCAAAGGTAATTGTGGTACTGCGTCAATATCGCCAAATGCATCACGTCCTTCAATGAAGGCAAACCTTTGAGCATTAACCATCACTTGCTTGTCTGTCTTCTTGCAGTAGTGCAGCTAGCTTCACAGCAGCATCATGGGAATTAAAAGGAGACCACACATGATAAGTAGCTCCTGGTTGCAGCGACAATGCTTCTTCATCTGCTAATTCTTGAACTAAAAACTGCATGACCTGCAATTTTTCTGCACGAGACAGATTTCGCAAGGTTGGGAATAATTCTGTTATGTTCATCTGGGCTGAGGAAGAATAACTAGATACGATTTTAACTTGCCGTAATTTGACAACTATCAATCAGTTCTAGATTGAGATGCGATGTCTACGACAAGCTCCTCCGCGTCTACGCATTCCCTACGCTCAAATCCCCGACTTCTTCATAGAAACCGGGGATATATTGTTGTCCGCTATATCAAATATTCTCACCAACAATAATTAAGTGGAAAATGCGGGTTTTACGGCTAGATTGAGATTGACGCTTTCTTCGCTCAACTCGGTAAGTTTGCCAACTGTAGCATCAATATTCTTCTTAGCATCGCCAAACAACATCAGGGTATTTGGCTTGTAGAATAGTGGGTTTTCTACTCCGGCGTAGCCACTCGCCATACTGCGCTTCATAACGATTACAGTACCAGCTTTCCAAACTTCCAATACTGGCATTCCGGCAATCGGGCTATTGGGGTTTTCTAAGGCGCTGGGGTTAACGGTGTCATTAGCACCAATGACTAATACTACATCTGTTTCTGGGAAATCCTCATTGATTTCATCCATCTCTAATACGATGTCGTAGGGAACTTTCGCTTCTGCTAACAGTACGTTCATGTGTCCTGGCATACGCCCAGCTACAGGATGAATACCGAAACGAACTTTAATTTTGCGATCGCGCAGTCGTTTGACAATCTCTGATACGCCATGTTGTGCCTGTGCTACTGCCATACCATAGCCAGGGACGATGATTACACTCTTGGCACGGGAGAGAATTTCTACTGTGTCTTCAACTGTGGTGGAGTTAACTTTACCTTCTGGCTGTGCGCTATCTGTTGTAGTTGTTGTCTGTGCGCCAAAGCCGCCTAAAATGACGCTGATAAAGGAACGGTTCATGGCTTTGCACATGATGTAGCTGAGGATAGCCCCGCTACTACCTACCAATGCACCTGTAATGATTAGCAAATCATTCGAGAGCATGAAACCAGCAGCAGCAGCAGCCCATCCAGAGTAACTGTTGAGCATGGAAATTACCACCGGCATATCAGCGCCACCAATTGCCATGACGAGATGAATGCCTAAAACTGAGGCAATTGCAGACATGATTAATAAAGGTTGCAGTCCAGTTGTTGCCTCTGCACCGATAAATTGGCTACCAAGCCATATCGAAGCGACAAGGATAGACAAGTTCAAAAAGTGCCGTGCTGGGAGGAGTACGGGTTTGCTGGTAATGATCCCTCGCAGTTTACCAAAGGCAATAATCGAACCAGTAAAGGTGATGGCACCAATAAATACACCAACAAAAATTTCGATTTGGTGAATTGTCGATTCTACAGGTGTGAGCGATCGCGTTTCTTGGAGATAATTGGCAATACCTACTAAAACTGCGGCTGCACCCACAAAGCTATGCAAAATTGCCACTAGTTCTGGCATGGAAGTCATCGCTACCCGCGAAGCAACAATTGCCCCAATTACGGCTCCGGGAATCACAACTGTTCCCAAGATGCCGTAAGCGTTCATATCTAGGGAAAGTGCAGTGGCGACAAAGGCAATTACCATGCCCACAATGCCGTAAACATTGCCTTTGCGAGCAGTTTCCTGGTCTGATAGTCCCCCTAAACTGAGAATGAAGAGGGCACTAGCCACAATATACGCTACTGTCAGTAAGTTATTTGACATATTTACCCTCTATTTTTGGAACATTTTGAGCATACGTTGGGTGACTAGGAAACCGCCGGAAATGTTAATTGTGCCAACAAGAATTGCGATCGCTCCCAGAATGGTAGTATACGAACTCGACCCGCCAGAGATTTGCAGCATCCCACCAATAATGATGATGCCGCTAATGGCGTTAGTCACGCTCATCAATGGTGTGTGCAAAGCAGGTTTCACATTCCAAATCACTTGCCAACCAATAAAGCAAGCAAGAACAAAGACTATGAAATGCGAAAGAAATTCTGGCGGCGCACTAATTCCAATACCAAATAAGGCAATACCAACTAACAAAAGCCAAATAAGGTTACTCCCGCTTTTGGCAGTACTGGGAACTGGGGAAGCTGGCGCAGTTGCTAGTACTGGAACCTGCTCTTTGACTTTATCTTCACTTTTGCTAGTTTTGTTTTCTGTCACCTCTACTTTTTTCTCTACCTTTGGCGGTGGATAAGTTATTTCGCCACCATGAACGACTAAAGCGCCCCTAATTACTTCATCTGCAAGATTTACTTGAAAATTCTTTGCTCCTCCCATGTCTTCTAGCAAATGGTAAAGATTCGTGCCGTAAAGTTGACTTGCTTGTTGCGCCATGCGGCTAGGAAAATCTGTTAAACCAACTATTGTGACTCCCTTGTAACGGTAAATTTCACCGGGATGAGTACAAGCACAGTTACCACCTTGTTCGGATGCTAAATCAACAATTACCGAACCTTCTTTCATACTCTCAACCATTTCCTGAGTAATTAGCACGGGTGCTTTTTTCCCCGGAATCAAGGCTGTAGTGATGATGATGTCAACTTCTTTAGCTTGCTCTGCAAACAGTTCCATCTCCGCCTTGATGAATTCGTCGCTCATCACCTTGGCGTAACCGCCCTCACCACTTCCGTCTTCAGCAAAGTTGAGTTCGAGAAATTCTGCACCTAAGCTTTCTACCTGCTCTTTCACTACCAAGCGCGTATCAAAAGCCCGGACAATTGCGCCCAATCCTTTAGCTGTACCAATGGCGGCTAATCCTGCGACACCCACGCCAATAATCATCACCTTGGCTGGTGGGACTTTGCCGGCGGCGGTAATTTGACCGTTAAAGAAGCGCCCAAAGTGGTTTGCAGCTTCAATCACCGCACGATAGCCAGCCAGATTCGCCATTGAACTTAAAGCATCCAGCTTTTGCGCCCGACTGATACGCGGGATTGCATCCATCGCTAATACTGTGGATTGACGCGCTACCAATTTTTGCAATAAATCGGGATTTTGAGCAGGCCAAATAAAACTGATTAATGTGCTTCCCGGATGCAGCAAATCTGCTTCATGCTTACATTCATCAGGATGCATTTGGGGTGGGCGTACCTTCAGTACAATATCTGCCTCTGCCCATAAACTTGGCGCATCCGGAACTATCTGGCAATTGGCTTGGGTATAGGCATCATCTGCAAAGTTTGCCCCGCGACCTGCATTTCTCTCAACCAGTACATCAAAACCAAGCTTTTGCAACCGTTTGGCTGTCTCTGGCGTGGCTGCTACACGGTGTTCGTCAGGATAAACTTCCTTTGGAATACCAACCTTCATTGGTCTTCTCCTTTTGATTTAGCTGAGTTCCCCAAATAAAGAGAGACACTAAGCAATTCAAAATTCAAAATTACGTTTATAGGAATCCGGTTTGATTCTTGAAAAAAATTCCGTACACTCTAAATCTTAAGTGTAGGGGAGCCACTGCGTTGGGCGGGTTCCCCGGCTTAAAGCAAGTGGCGTTGGCCATTGCCCACCAAAACCCTGATATGGTGGGCAATGCCCACCCTACGTTATATTTCAGAAATCAAATATGAGTCCTATATTTAATGTGAATTCAGGCTATAAATCCGAGATAAAAGACATTTCTAATTCACATCAGGCGTAAATTCAAAATTCAAATCTAGTTGTTGATGCCTATCCTGGCTGTCGGCTGTATGCAAGTTAAATCGAAACCCTGAGATAACAAAGGGTGGAGAAAATCAGGATTCTACTGTTTCTTTTTTTATATATTGCTAGTAGCGATCGCTCCTAGCCGGAGGTTTAGATCTTGCACCAACCTCAAAAATACTCTGAAATAAATTTCGGGACGCCAATCGCACGCCACTTACGGTAATCTTTCAGGTGTCTACAGCGGTAGCTGCTCCAACAACCCATATAAACAAAGTGTCTTTGCTTTTTGCCTCCCCTACTTAGGTGTTATCTTTTATTTGGTTGAATTACTTCTCTTAAAGATACTATTTCCTTTATTGTATTGTATCTATCTTTGTATTGATTCTTAACAAGATTTGAGTATATTATTTAGCCAATAAAACTGATTATAATTTTGATAATTTTGCAACTATAATTTAGTTTAAAAAATCAAAATTTTCGCCAACTTAATATTTGAATTAAGGCTAAATTTATCCAAGCAGATATCTAATTAATCAAAATATATTATGTTAAGCTAATAGCACTGAAATATAGCACTTTAGATTAGATCTTCAATCTAAGTATAGCCTAATTAATCAAATTTATAAGCATGTTAATTAATTTTTTATCATAGTTAAATATAAGATTTTATGACTAAATATAATTTATCAATTTTTAATAAATATTCCCAAAAATAAATAATCCTGAATGCTGAAATAATCATCAGCATTCAGGTAGCAAATATTGACAGAGAGAAGGATAGGTCGAAAGTTATGGTAATTATTCACAAAATCTAGAACAACCTAAAATTTTGCTGTTATTTAGCAAGACATTTTCCCAAATAACAACATTTTGATAAGTTAAATAAAATAAAGATAGACTTTTAAATTTACTATGAAAGCTTTCTAGCTTCAATTAATAAATTAGCACTATATATACATAGTGATAATTTTATTGCAACTAAACTTTACTTTTAGAAGAAATACACTCTAGAATTAGCGATCGCTCTATGACTCAAATTCCTTTCCGTACTCATGGCAGTACTGGTAACTCAATGGCGATCGCCACTGCAAGTTACGCTACTAATACCGCTAAAGATGAAAAATGCAAAAATATCAATGTCAGCACTCATAACAGCTTTGCTGACTCATACAAACGTTTGAGCATGGCAGTAATCTTTGCACCATAATCTAAATCTGCTGACCAACGCCCTGATAACTGATCGATTAATGGCGCAATACCACGCGTCACAAACCGAAACCTGGGATCGACAACTTCGTTTACCAAAGGTTCTAAACTGGCGTAAGCTTTTAAATGTTGAATGTGCGCTCTCACTCCGATTCTGGCACTTTCAAAAGATGCTGCTTGCGAACTACCGCCAATTGTGCCTAAGCCAGCAAAGTTATTTTGCTCTGGTTTGATATCACTACCAAAGCGCAAAAATCCAGTTTCAACACACATTTGGCAAAAGGCAATATCGTAGTTTATGCCTTCTGTACTCGCTTCTTCTCGATAGAGTTTTGGGATATCTGGAAATTTCACCAAAGCATTTTCATTATTATTTCTGAGAAAGACTTGTAACTCCACCTCAGAAGTATTTCCATTGGATACAATGCGGTCAAATTGACCGGAGCAAACTACTAAAATTGAACGCAAACTTACAGTGCGAGTTGCAGCGTCCCAGCCTACAGAAACATTAAAATCACGCAATTCAATGGCTTTGACGTACACCACTTTGTGATAGGTAATGCGGCGAACTTCCGGTATTTTTGATAGGTCAACACGCAAACGATCTACTAAATCAATGGGGATATAAGCATTGCCATTAATTAGTATTCCTTGTTCTGAGTATTTTTGCCCATTAATGTTGATATTAATGGGTGGATAAGTTGGTTCTGAGGGAGTTCCTTGATTAGGGTCGATCGCGCGACTCCAAGAAGCCAATCCATCAGCAATCCCCAAAGCAAAATCACGGCGACGATTTTGTAGTAAAGCACGGTCTTCTGGACTACTGAGAAAACCTACCTGCATTAACAAAGAAGCGATCGCTGTCTGTCTGCAAAATATTAACCGACCCAATCCGCTATCTGTATCTGGCTTGACGCCTCGATTTGGTATCTGGGGTACGCGACGCAACAATCCTACTAGCAATAGTTCAGCATTGCTTTTGCGCTGATTGTTATTGGCGATGTAGAAGACACTAGCTCCCCTCACACTAGGATTGCTAGCTGCATCAGCGTGAATTTCTAGCGCTACATCAGTCGAACGACCGCGAGAATTGATCCAGGCGATAGTATCAGCCGCACTCAAGTCATCGGGAACTGACAAAACTTCAAAATTACGCGCTCTCAATTCGGTTACAATCAAATCTCGCAACAGAATCATTTCTCTAGCTTCAGTTGTCCCGCCTGCGATCGTCCCTGGATCGATTCCTCCGGCTTCTTTGCCTCCGTGTGCAGCAGAAATAAAAATACGCCCCATCTTCAGTATTTCCTCTTATAAGACTCAGCCTAAGTAATATTCGATATTAATCTTGGTTGAGCAACAACAATATAATAGCCATCAGGAGTCCTTAATCATTTGTCCTTTGTTATTTTTCCCAAGTTGATAACTCATGACTAATGACATTTGACTCTTAACTCATGACTCTTGACAAAATATGCAAATTCCTCGCTTGCACCCAGATACCATTGAAGAAGTTAAACAACGTGCTGACATTGTAGATGTCATCTCTGAGTACGTAGTTTTACGCAAGCGTGGTAAAGATTTTGTGGGTTTATGCCCTTTCCACGATGAGAAATCTCCTAGCTTTACTGTGAGTCAAACCAAGCAGATGTATTACTGCTTCGGCTGTCAAGCTGGGGGAAATGCGATTAAGTTTTTGATGGACTTGGGAAAGCGTTCCTTTGCAGAAGTGACTCTAGATTTAGCACGGCGTTACCAAGTACCCGTGCAAACCCTAGAACCCGAACAAAGACAGGAATTACAACGACAGATTTCTTTGCGCGAACAGTTATATGAAGTTCTCGCTTCGACAGCACATTTTTATCAACACGCCCTGAGACAATCTCAAGGACAGAAAGCATTACAGTATCTCAAAAGCGATCGCCTACTTCAAGAAGAAACTATTCAGCAGTTTGGCTTAGGTTATGCTCCCGCTGGTTGGGAGACACTTTATCGGTATTTGGTAGACAGCAAACACTACCCAGTACAGCTGGTAGAGAAAGCGGGGTTGATCAAACCTCGTAAAGAAGGGGGCGGTTACTATGATGTATTTCGCGATCGCTTGATGATTCCCATTCGCGACGTTCAAGGACGGGTCATCGGCTTTGGTGGAAGAACCCTCAGCGATGAGCAGCCCAAGTATCTTAACTCTCCAGAAACTGAACTTTTTAGTAAAGGTAAAACTCTCTTTGCTCTCGATCTAGCCAAAGCTGGGATTTCTCAACTCGATCGAGCTGTGGTGGTGGAGGGATATTTTGATGCGATCGCTCTCCACGCAGCAGGGATTAATAATGTTGTCGCTTCCCTGGGTACGGCCTTAAGTTTAGATCAAGTTAGATTAGTATTAAGATATACCGACTCAAAGCAGCTAGTTTTAAACTTTGACGCCGATGCTGCGGGGACTAATGCCGCAGAAAGAGCGATCGGGGAAATTGCTGAACTTGCATACATGGGCGAAGTCCAGCTAAAAATTCTCAACATCCCCGATGGTAAAGATGCTGATGAATACTTGCATAGCCACACCCCAGAAGACTATCGTCAACTGTTAACGAATGCCCCATTATGGTTAAATTGGCAAATCGATCGAATCATCAAAGGTCGTGATTTAAAACAGCCTACAGATTTTCAGCAAGCAACGCAGCAGATAGTAAAATTGCTGAAGAATATAGTTAATAATGATACGCGGAATTATTACATCTCCTATTGTGCAGAAATCCTCAGCTTGGGAGATAGCAGACTGATTCCCCTGAGAGTGGAAAATCTGCTGACGCAAATTGCTCCTGCTAATAGCTACTCTCAACCTGTACCAATCAAGAGAAAATGGGAAAGTGGCGGATCTTCTCAAACTTCAGTCGCCAAATCTCAATCTACTGTTGTTGCGAGCGATCGCGGTTTGTTAGAACGAGCTGAAGGCTTACTACTACGGATTTACTTACATTGTCCCGAACAGCGTCAAGTTATTTTGGACACATTAGAAGAGAGAGATTTACAATTTAGCCTTTCTCACCATCGCTTTTTGTGGCTACAGATTGTCGAAGTACCAGGGGGAATGGAAGTAGATTTAGTCTCAACTCTGCAAGACAAATATTTAGAGTTTACAGACGAGATGCGGTTGATTTCCCATCTATTTCATCTCAACGAGAAAAGCCAGAAAGAAATATTGCGTACACCCCAGGTAGTTCAAGCTGCGATCGCCTGTATGGAAAGAGTATTGCGAGAAAAGCGCTATCGTCACTTTTTAGAATTGTGGCAAGAAACCGATCCCGAAGCAGAACCGGAGCAATGGCAATCATATTATCAAGCTTTTTATAACGAAAAATTGCGGCTTCAGGAACTAGACCGTCAACGGCAATTTTCAATTACAGACTTGCTTTAGTAATTTCAATTTAAGTATTGACATAGTAAAATTTCTCTAATTCTATGGATGATTCAAAATTCTTTCTGTTATTTGGTTCTATATTTGCTGGTATAGGTAGTATATTCGCTGTCACAGGTATTATCTTCGTCATCAATACTAATTCTTTTGTTCGCACAGCAGAATCCATACAAGGAACTGTAATTGATTTAAAGTTACGTTCTTCAACTGATAGTAAGGGTCGCCACTCTTCTGCTTACTATCCAATTGTTAGATTTACTCCAAGTTCTGGCGAACCAATTATATTTGAATCCCATACAGGTAGTAAGCCACCATCATTTACTAAAGGTCAGCAGGTAGAAGTTTTATACCACCCGCAAAAGCCAGATTCTACCACGATCAATTCTTGGTTTGAACTGTGGTTTTTACCGACGATGTTTACTGGTCTGGGGTCAATTTTCGTTTTGGTTGGAGGCTCTGTACTAGTGATACCTTTTCGGAGATGGGTAAGTTTAAAATAGATCCATAGGTTTTATTAATTAACCCATTCATTCACACTTACTCCTCTTCATCCCAATCATCATCTTCACTCCAATATTGTTGTGGTGCATCGCCGTGAATTTCTAAAATCTTAGCTTTTTTGATTTTGTTATCTGGCGGCTCAATTGCTTCTAATTGCACATTAAATTCCCAATTGTCACCAAAATCATAAAGATAAGTCATGCTTGCACCTGGTTCAAGAGGTAAATCGCCAATGCGGACTCGATCGGCAAATGGTGGTGTTTCTAGATAGGGATGACCAATTTTACAAATGCGACCAAAACGGTCTTTATAAATAAATTCGTAAAGATGATCGTAGTCAAAATCAAAAGCATCAAGAATTATACTAGCTAGCGAGCTTAATTGTCTTTTTGCTGGTATCGCAATACGTCGCCAAGATTTAGAAACAGATACTTTAAAAATATAAATGCCATCATTAAAGCCTTGCTTGGGAAGAGTTAAATTACGCTCCCATTCTGGGAAGTATGGCTGAAAATTTGGTTGTAGTTTCCCAAAATTTATATCTACTTCATCCTCAAACTTTCCTAACATCCCAATAGAAAAGAGTAACCTAAATACCGCATCACCCAAAGGTAAACGTTGCACGCTATTAATGCGCCAGCCTTTACCTTCTTGTGGTTTTCCCTGTTTGATAGTTAATAAGCCAAATAATTCTAAAAGAGCGATATTATGCAATCCAGGGTAATAGCTAACATCGTTTTGGTCTTCATATTTGGCAAACTTTAATCCTTTATCGGAAACCCGTGCCCAAAACTGAATACACTTAAATAAATTATTCCAGACATCTTGACGCTCGCCTATAGTTTCGTTATTTCCCCAAATTAACCAAGTTTCTAGTAAGGTAAAATAACGTTCTGTTAGATTTAGGCTAGACCAAGCTGCTAAGACGGCTTCATCTAATACTAAAATCTGCTTTTTACCTTGAGATTTAAGTTGAGCTATTCCCGAACTGCGTAATAACAGATACAGTCCATTGATGTAAGGATAGGATTTTTGTACGGGACGTTTAAGCTTAGTTTCGATTGGGTGACTCAATCTCAAATTAAGTTCTGATAATACTTTTAAGGGTAGAAGATTATTGACGCTACTAACTTCCACTCCTTTTGGTTGCAGAAAATCGATGAGAGTCTGAAAGTCGCGCAGAATTGTACCTGGTTGATTTTCGTCAATGCTTAGTTCTTTGAGGAGTTGCTGCTGTGACTCTGTTAGGGAAGGTAGTTCGGGAGTGAGTGTGCGTTCTAATCTCGCAAATAAGTCTTCCATAATTAAAAAACAAATTAAAAATTAGATTTCAATTTAAGCTGCAATGTAATTCTTTGCTCTTTATACTACGAATGAAGACCTGGACAAAAGTTAGCAAATGGTGAATAGTAATATTTTTGCTTGCTAGCCCTAAATCCTCAGAATTTGATATGAACAGTAACACTCGCCTCCAGAAGATTCTAGCTGACACACCTGTAGGAATGATATTACCTGCGATCGCGCAACTTAATCTACCTGATTGGTGGTTAGCAGGTGGTGCGGTGCGAAATACAGTTTGGCGTTCAATATTTGGTAATGACTGCGAGTTAGTTATCAAGGACTTTGATATTGCATTCTTCGATATCCAAGGAAACCGTTCTCAGGAATTAGCAGCAAAAGCCATCCTCACAGAACAGTTCCCTAACGATATGTTTGATGTCAAAAATCAAGCCAGTTTTGCCCGTTGGCGTCCCGGTCGCAGAACCTACAATAGTACAGAAGATGGAATTAAGGAATGGTTACATACTGCTACGGCTGTAGGAGTTCGGCTAGATGCACAAGGACAATGGCAATTTTTTACCCCTTACGGCTTGGATGATTTATTTAGTGGCATTATCCGAACTACACCTGTGCATACTTATAACCCAAATGCTCATCAAAAAGCATCTGGGTTCCTGCAAAAGTGCCCTTATTTGCAATTAGTACAAAGCAATTCTATTTGAGTTGTAATATTTTTTCTGATGTCAGGTAATAGGTTGAATAGGGTGAACAATCAGGAGAAAAATTTCCTGAAATCGACGATTTCTCCTTTAATCACCCCAAATATTCATCTTTATTTATAAACCTCTATCGGCTGCTAATTTTCGCAATTTTTGTACTAATTCTCTGCCACAACCAAACTTATGTTTAGTTCCTAAGTCAATCAATTCGCGTTCGATTTGTTGTCTATCAATAGCATCTCCATCTAAATAAAACCCAAAGACTATATCTACCATTGCATCCGTATTTTGGTTGGTTAAGTGTAACAAATTCTCTATCATTACGTATCTCCACAACTATTTCTAAGCAGCCTGGAGTGCGAAAAACAGCACGATCGCATTTATACTTCTCCCAGACTTAGGCTATTCTTCCCGTGGTTTTACCTAAAATAACAAAATATATGTTAAGAAAAATTTTGGTACTTAAATACTGAAATAGCTGTCAGTATTTTTCTATAAAAAAACCGTAGCTGGCGACTACGGTTTTATTGAGCGAACTGATTCTAACTTGCTGTGAGAAGATGGAAGTATTACAACGTAAGCCTTCTGGCGTTGTGTAATCTCTTTGAAAACATAGTCTACCTGCTCTAATTACATATGTCATTACTTAAGTAATTACATTACATTTGTAAGATATTTATCTAAATCTCCGTAATATTTTCTACAATAAGCAGTGTCAACAAAGCTTGTTTATGAAGTTTAACCGTAATAACACAGTAAATTTGATAATTTAAAATACCTTGCGATCGCGTGAGTGGCAATAGTTAGCAGAACGATCGCTCATAGCGTAATGGGAAATTCAGTAAGATAATGTAATATTTCTTTAAATTTAATTGCGCTGCTTTTAGGCAATATAAAACCCTGAGTAACCTCAGGGCAGGCTAAAAAGTAATATACCAGCGTTAAATATTATCAATTTGCTAGCGATCTGATTGTTTCGTCCATTGGGTATATTTATTTATCTATCAAAAGGCTTAAATATTTAAATGTTATATTATTAATTCTTGGGTATTAATACTTATTTTAATCTCGTATCTCATTTAGACTAATTTTTTAATAAGTAATGCGCTGCATTTTGGGTGTGTTACAGAGCTTATGGCATAACTTAAGATTGTGACAATAAACCCAGATTTTTCAAGATTTAATCTCTAAATATTTGGAATTAATGCCTTAGGTAGATATTCAATCTGCCTGCAAATTCTAAACTCATGTTTGGTAGGACACTTATGTAACGACTCACACGAATTTATCCCCACATGATTTATGTGGGGATTTTATTTTTGAGTTAGCAGTTAAGTATAATAAACAAAATAACTATAGAAAATTTGCGCAACTTAATTTGAAATAATATGAGATTTTTTACTGATATTTAACTAAAATTTAACCGACGTTTAGCAGTTTTTGTATATACAAGTTAAATTAAATTAGAATTTTCTAGGTTGAGAAAATTTGCGATCGCTCCATAAGTTTTCTCTGCACTCTTGGCTGTAAACATCGGGCCAGCAGCTAAATAGAGATTGTTGTCAGACTCTAGCCTGAAGATAATATTGTAACTGCTGGAATCTTCAACAGTAAAGGTATTGATATCAAGCCCTATTATTTCTGATATTTTAGCTTCTTCAACTTCTTTATTGAATAAGCCTTGTCTTTCAATGCTAACTTTGTTTAATCTTTTATCGAGAATACAAATTATTGTGCCATTTATCGCTATATAGATAATACAGAGCAAGCCACCTAAAATTAGAAAAATCCCCAAAGGATAAGTCCATAAGCGGCTATCTTCCTGAATAGTCAATTGAGATACTTGCACTTGCTGAATAAACTTATTTATTTGTGCAGCTTTTACTGCTTTTTGCGTACTATCTGCATTAATTAAATCTATCGGTAATGAGCCAGATTTTGTTAAGAGCAGCAAGGGATAACTACCCCATGCATTAGTAGTGTTTTTATCTAGCTTTGCTCCTTATAACTCATGAATATCCCAGCTTTTAACTTGGGAATTTAACAAACTTTTAGTCACTAATTCACAACTACCTTGTGTTGGTGTTGAACGATTACAAGTGAGACTGGTTGCTCTACCTAAAGAAGTTACCAAAACAATACCGCTAGCAATAAAGATTCCACCAAATAACCAATACAATAAGCCTCGTGGTTTGAGACTCATTTTTAATAAAGTTGGAGTTTGCTCTAGAATCTTGAATCTCATACTTGCAGGTTAAATTAGCTTAAAAACACATACTAAGGCTGTAGATTATACCAAAAATTATTTAGTACATAACTGCTGAATTACTGAAAATATTTTGCAGCTAAGAATAAGATTTGATTCCTCTGCCAAGAGAATAAATAGTCAGATTAAATCTCTGTAACAAGCCCAGGCATTTATTCTAGTTAAAGGCTAAATTGGAAACAAAATTAGCCTGCATAAGGAGTTATAATGAGTTATCAAAGACCTGTAATTCTAATTCCCCAGTCTCAGCAAGCAAGGATGCTAAATTGGATTGCGATCGCCGGAATAGTTGCATTGTTTGCCATTGCCATTCATGCTTGGTTTGCATTGCCAGAGACTATACCCATTCACTTTGGATTTGATGGCAAAGCTAACGGCTGGGGTAGTAAAAATGTCCTATGGTTATTCCCGATTTTAAGTTTGTTTATTTACGGGATGCTGACAATACTCACCCGCTATCCTCATACTTTTAATTATGCAGTGCCAATTACTGAAGAAAATGCACTGCGACAATATCAAATAGCCTGCTCAATGCTCAATTGGTTGAAAACTGAAATGGTTTGGTTATTTACTTATATTGAGTGGCAAATTTTTTACTTAGCAACGACAGAAAACCCAAGCTTAGGCATCTGGTTCCTACCAATAACTTTGATTATTATCTTCGGAACTGTTGCATACTGGTTAACGCAATCGTTTCTAGCTCGTTAATAAACGATAAATTCAAGTAAATTTTATTTATTAGCAGTCTCTAACTCCTTTGCACTTTCACTACTAGCAGTTGTGCTATTCATTTGTTCTCGCAAAACAGCAATTTGAGAAACCATAATTTCTGCTATCCCAGTGGTTGTCATTGCTCCCATCCAGCGAATCATGGATGATAGAAACAATTCTTTGAGATAGGCAAAAGAAAAGCCATCTGTCATCGCTACTATTTGATTGATAGACTCTGGCGACAAATGCATCGCAGTTTTTAGGCGATCGTTCCACAGTGCGATGTAAGCTTCTCGTACCGAGTCATCTGGTAATTCAAAATGATACTTGCGATCGAAACGGCTAGGGCGATCGCGAATCGCCGGATCTAAGCGTTCGGGATGATTCGTACTCGCAATCGTGACAATCCCCTCATTAGCAGCGAAGCCATCGAGTTCGTTTAAAAAGAAAGAACGATTATCATCAGTCAACAGAGAATCTAAATCCTCTAACACCAAAATACAAGGTGCAGATTGTCTTGCTTGTTTAAATACCTTGCGAATATTTTCGCTATCAGTGTCATATTCAGATTGGAAACTTTTAACATACAAGCATGGCTGTTGTATGTGATTGATTAATGCTTTAACTGTATGAGTTTTGCCGTTTCCAGGCGAACCGATAAACAAAATTCCCCTTTTCCAAGGGACACCATAAGTTGTATAAATTTCTTGAGAAGCAAAGAAGTTAGCTAAGTCATCTTGAATATCTTGTTTGAGATTTCCCTGCAAAATTAGGTTATCAAAAGTTGCACTCTTTATAGATTGGAAAAGCTCAGGGTTTTTTGCCCAATATCCATCTTCAAAAACTAAAACTTCCTCGCGGATTTCCGAATTCCAATCACACACAGCAGTAAAAAAGCTTTCTGCTAATTCTCGACTATCAGCGAGAATCCAGTAATATCTAGTTTTACAATAGCCTTCCTGCCAACTCATTAACAGAATATCAATTTTCTGCCCTTGCCAATGCACCTCAAATTCAGCATTTTCTGTATATTTATATAAATGATTTTCCATCCCATCCCAGCCAGTTAAAATCTGGTTGTGAATTGAGGAATGATATTGAATTTGGCAAAGATTTGCCTCGGCATACTTCTCTAAATTGAATGTAGAATCGTTACCTTCTAAAAGTACTTTTTTCGGGTAAATCGCTACTAATTCTTGACTAATATGATAGGCGATCGCATTGTTAGGCAGGCTAAGTGCTTCTGTAATCAGTTGTTGAATATTCATTCTGATTTTGCTACTTTGTTAAGTATATTGTGAATAACTACAAAATATCTGTAATAAATTTCGGAATGATAAGCCAAATTCAGGTGAGCATTGCCCACCCTACTATAATTTTGATAAACAATTATTGTTACACAAATTTTTGAGTAAACTCATATATTAAATCTACTCTCCCCTTACGCAACATTGCTGGATCTAATCTTTCTGTAGTATTACAAGTCATCAAGACAACTAAACGCTGCTTAATTTGCAGCCCTGATTCATCAATTATGCTTTGGTATAAAGTGCCATCTAACAAACTCAGAATATGTTCTGTTTTATTGTTATATTGCGCTACTTCGTAAGCACGATTTTGGGCTAAATTATCAGCTTCATTAATAATGATGCAAATTTGTTCTAAATAAGTTGGCGGGACAAAATTAGTTATTGCATCATGATCTAAGATAAAAATTACATAGCCTAAAGGTACTAAGATTTCTTT
Organism: Calothrix sp. NIES-2098; assembly: GCF_963875125.1. Lineage (NCBI taxonomy): Bacteria > Bacillati > Cyanobacteriota > Cyanophyceae > Nostocales > Calotrichaceae > Calothrix > Calothrix sp. NIES-2098. Next base: position 2,426,262 of record NZ_CAWNKJ010000001.1, on the reverse strand, counting down.
GGCGACAGCTTGCGTCCATGCTGTTTTACCTGTACCTGGTTCTCCATGCACAACAACTGCTAACTGATGTTGATTGAGAATTGATTGTTGTACTGTATCTGTAAAGCTTTGAATATCTGCGGGAAATGTCCGAATGGGAAATTGGCTGTGAACTTTACCTACACGACTTTGATAGCCACTTAACATCACAGCTAAGTCATAGGTTGCTTTGTTAATTAAGGGTGCCATATTTTTGGACATTAACGTATATTGTCGTCGTCCGCGATCGTAGGGATCGATTTGTAACCAAATATCGTATTTAGCCCAGTAAGCATAAACCGTGTTTATAACATCAATTCGTTCCCAACTGACAAATTTTTCAACAGGAAAATAAAAATCTCGCTCTGAGTAATATTGAGTAATGATGTCGGGACGTTCTAATAGTTTTAAAACTCGCAATACAGTAATTTCCTGCAATCGATTCAGCACGTAATCAATAGGAATACTATTGCGGCTAACAAATTGCATGATTGGTGTTTCAGTAGTTAAAACTTCCTTGTAGCGATTATCTGGTGTCAAAGGTTCTGGCGTGATGTAATTCCAAAACTTTTGTAGCTCACCCCGTGTATAATCTGAAGCTACATTTAATATATTTGCCCACCAGCTGTAATCTCTTCTACCTAACGCATCAGCATAATAACTTGCGAGATTAATACTTTTTTGAGTTAACTCGTGGGTATCATGAAATAAAATTTGCCAGAAAAATCCCCAATCAAAGTCGCGTTGGAATGGTCGCCAACCGCTACTCAGTAAGTTTTGACGGTTGTTTGCAGAATTGCCTTCATTACTTCTAAAATCATCAAAAACCATATTTTTTTGCTGTAGCGGTAGTTAAATTATTTGATACTGACGTAGGATATTTTAAAAAGTTTTTTCCTAATTTAATCTAGTTATCCGTTATTTGCTATTGTAACTAAGATATTTTTATCTAATCTCTTTCCCAACGCTAGTTTTCCAGAGTAAGTATAAACGAATAAGTTGTTTTTTCAAGCTGTTCAACCCTTCTCAACTGCATAGTTATTTCTACGAGGTTGGACGAACTAAATATATCTACATATAACTTTTTGCTACGAATTAATATTTTAAAAATTTTATTCAACAGTTTATGGTTAAAGCTTGAGATTCGCTACTATTCTGATTGGTAGGGAGATTAAATAATCAATTATGTAGTACATGATATTACAAAGATCCCAGCTATGTCAAGTTGTGACAGAGCTTGGGCTAGACAAATTTCTGTATGCTTCATCCTTAACTCTAAATTAATGTATTTTTATATACATTCAAACTTGTTATCGGTCAAATCTGAAAACATTCTTAAATTTTGCCTATAATCGAGAAGGAAGTGATATTGAGTATCAATCTAAGTTTTTCAGCCTGTATCCTCTGGAGAAGAAATGTATTCAACACATTCATTCATGAGTAATGAAGAGAAGCGCAACTCTCAACAACCGTTAATTTTGGCTGTAGAAGATCATGATGATAATTTGGCGTTGATTGGTTATGCTCTAGAGTCATTTGGCTGTGGATTCATTTGTCAAACCGACAGTATTAATACTTTAGTAGTGGCTAAAGAATATCAACCAGATTTAATTATGTTGGATATTTTATTGCCCAGTCTTAATGGTATTGAGGTGGTGCGTTATTTGAAACAAGACCCACTGACTTGTAAAATTCCTGTAGTTGCTGTCACGGCTTTAGCTAGCAAACAGGATAAAGAACGCATTTTTGAGGCTGGTTTTGATGGCTATCTCAACAAACCTTATATGATTGACGAATTAGAAATAATGATTCGCCGTCTACTTTGTAGTAAGCTTGAATCTCAATCGGCTTTTGAGTTATGTAAAGAGTAAAGAGTCAGAAAACCCGCCCTTACTTAGATATATTTCGCATTCTTTCTTTAACTGGGAGCAAAAAATCGTTCAACACATTATTTATAGGAATGCAAAGCCTTGCCCTATTTTTAAGTAGGTTTTATAGAGAAATTTGTTTGATTTTCAGTAAAAAGAATTAAGCAACTATTTATTTCAAATTATCAATTGTTTATGCAGTATTTTTTGGTAATCTGACTTTGAAGATGCTGCCTTTACCTACTACAGATGTGAGTTCAATATTTCCGCCATGTGCTTCTACTATTCGGCGCGATAAATGTAGCCCCAAGCCACTACCTGAGCGTTTATTTCTACCTTGGCGAAAACGCTCAAAAATGGTTTCTTGGTCTTCAGGAGCAATGCCATATCCTGTGTCTTCAATCTCAATAATTAGATAACTTTGATTTTCTGGATTAGTTGATTGTTCACAAAAGCGAATTTCTATACCGCCTGTATCTGTAAATTTAATGGCGTTGCCAACTAAATTGTTCAAAACTCTGCGTAATTCTAGGCTATCACCCATAACTACACCAGATGTTTCACCTATTGGCTCTAACTCATGGGTGTCTACTGTGAGAGTTAAACTTTTCTCCATAGCTAAAGGAGTAAGTTCGCTGACTACTTCTTGAGCTGTTTCTATGAGATTGCAACTCTCCCAGTTCAAAGTCTTTTTACCTGCTTCAAAGCGAGAAACTTCTAAGAGAGTATTCACCATTTGCATCAAATTTTGGTTGCTGCGAATCATCACGCCGATCGCTTGTTTCATTTCTGGCGAAATTTTACAGAAGGTATCTACCATAAATAAATTGAGCATCCGATCGGCGGCTACTAGGGGAGTTCGCAAATCGTGAGTGAGGCGAGAAACAAAGTCTTCTCGTTGACGTGCCATTTTTCTTTGTTCGTCCAGACTGTGCTTTAAGCGCAACAGCGATCGCACTCTTGCTAGTAGTTCATCAGTATCAAATGGTTTGCGGATAAAGTCGTCAGCACCAGCATCTAAACCTTCAACAACGCTAGATTCATGAAAAGCAGTGATCAACAAAATTGGGATATAGCCTTTTTTGTCTGGGTTATTCCGAATGCGACGCGTGACTTCATAGCCATCTATCCCTGGCATCATTACATCTAGCAAAATTAAATCGGGTGGAGATTGTTCAACTTTTTCTAAAGCTGCTATGCCATTAGAAACTAAGTCAATCTCGTATCCCTCACTTTCTAAAATTGTTTGTACTAATATAAGATTATCTACAGTATCATCAACAACAAGAACGCGATCGCGTGGAGAATTTTCTACAACAGACATGATTTATATCAACTTAACTTTATACAATTAATTTTAATTTTATAATTTTTAATTAGGAGAACTCATTGATACTTTGTCAGATTGAGGCTCTGATGAATGATGGCTCTGGTTAGATTTGGGATGAGATGAAGGCTGGTTCTGGTGCTGCACATGAGGCGGATGGGGATTTTGCGCCGAACAAATAATATAATCACTATCAAACTTTAATACTGCATTATCAACTGCTGCATTAGATACTGTTACTTGACGTGGTAATTCAATTCTAAACATTGAACCAACACCCAATTGACTTTTGAGAATGATTTTACCACCCATCATTCTGACTAAAGAATCTACGATTGCTAAACCCAAACCTGTGCCTGGATATTTACGAGTAATACTTTGATCGACTTGGCGAAAAGCTTCAAAAATTATTTTGAAGTCACGAGGAGCTATACCGATACCAGTATCCCGCACGGTAATTGCCACTTGATTGTGGGGAATTTCATTTACCTCAACCCAAATATTACCGGATTCTGTAAACTTAATAGCGTTGGAAAGTAAGTTAACTAAAATTTGTTGTACGCGGCTTGAGTCATTAAATATCAAAGGATTTTGTAAGTCAATATCAACGAACAAAGACAGCTTTTTCGCTTCAGCTAACGAACGAACTTCCGCAACTGTAACATTAATTATTTTTGGTAAATCAAATAATTCTGGTTTTAACTCAAAACGCCCTGCTTCTAATTTAGAAAAATCTAGTACTTCATTTAATAGCATCAGCAAATGTTTACCATTATTCAGGATACGTTCTACCATATCCATTTGCTGAGTAGTAAGTTGACCAAATTTCGGACGCAGCAAAATCTGAGAAAAGCCAATAATGGCATTCATGGGAGTTCGTAGTTCATGGGATATAGTTGCCAAGAACTGCGATTTGAGCCGCGATGCCTCTAATAATCTTAAATTTTGTAGGTGAATTTGTTGCCTTTGTCTTTCTAGTTCTTGGTTCTTACGAATTAATTGCTCGTTACTTTCTTTGAGCTGTTGCTGTGCCCAATCTGCTTCCATTTCAGCGCGTTGCACCCGAATTGCATTTCGCAAAACCTGCGCCAAATTTTCTGCGGATACCCTAACTTTTGATAGATAGTCTGTGGCTCCTGCTTTCATCAATTCGACAGCAATGTGTTCATTTTCTCGATCGATCAACACTACTATCGGAACTTTAATTTCCAAAGAGCGTAACTTCTGGATCGAAGTCAAGCCATCCGCATCTGGTAAGCAATAATCTAAAAATACACAGTCATAGGTAGTATTTCTCAGGGTAGAGAGCGCATCATTGCAAACGCCTACTTCTGACAGTTCTATGGGTACACCTGCTTTAGCCAGGGCACGCCGCACTGTCATGCGGTCTCCTTCATCGTCGTCTACAACCAAAATTCTCAGCGTCTCTTCCATCGGCTTTTATTTTCGCTGTCAAATACAGGCTGATATTTAGCATTACCGTTTTCAAAATTTTAAATTGATATTTTTAAATTTGAGATTGGCTAATGCTGACTATTAATTCTTCATCGCTGTTGCTCTTGATTCCCAACCTCCAATAAAAAACAGGGTGTATATTAGATTCAGTATTGGTTGAGTAAGGCATTTTGCACTTTATCCAATACCTGTTAAGAATTGCCATCATTTCTACAAACTTGAAGAAATTGATGGGCTTGAAGATATTGCCAGCAATATTTAAATTGCAAGCTACCACTCTGTTTTGGTCTTGGCTTGAGGTCGTATTGACGACCACAGAAGTTATTCTTAAATATCTGGACGGAAGGTAATTCTGAAAGAAATTCCTTGCCGCCTATTTTCGGCTTATTTAAATTTAGTAAAACCAAGTGCCTTTCTGGAGGAACAGTGGGAGGTTGAACGCTATTGCTAAGAAGCATATTTAGCGCTTCTATTCCATTACTTGTCAAATCAACTGGGTTGGTAATTTTAACTTTCTTGAATGCCCTTTTGACATTCATCACATCAGCTGCATCGTCCTCCACTAATAGAATGTTAATTACTTTCTCCGACATTTCCTCTATGCTAATTTATGCTTTTTTATACGCGATTTGCTTATTTTACTTGTATATAGGTATTAAATACCTAGTACAGCAGAGTCAGTGTGTTCGGGTTGGGAGACATCAAAAATCTCAATCCAAAATTAACTCACCCAAGCTCTGCAATCATTAGCAATCAACAAAAATGGCGGTTGTTGACCCTCCAAAGCAAACGTAGCCGATACAGAGTAAAATAAAATACTTGCATCAAGCTTCAACAGTAATTCTAAATGACCCGATTGAACCCTGTCCTCAGTCATAGGTGTGAGTTGCACACTAAACATTATGTACCATAAGCTTGAGCAATTTTACTCATCAGATTGCTTGGCTTAGGTAATGTGGAAAGCGATCGCTCGCTTTTGAGAGTTTGACTGGTATTCACTAACAATGCCAGATCCATCCTCTGCAAAGGTCTTGAACTCAGATTGTCACCATCTCTTAACCTCATGCTTGGTTAGGAAATACTTTGCTGATAATTCTGCTATGTGGCTATTTGGCGCGCGCTGATATCTCGACCTTTGAAGATCAATAGTATGATTCGCCCACTGCGATTTTTAATCGGGCGGATTGTGAAATCGATGGTAGCTACTGTATTGCCTGTACCTAGAATATCAACTTTACTCGCCGCTAATTCTCCACTTGCAGCCGTAGCGATCGCCTCTCGGATTTTCGCCCTCGTGGCTTTGCTGATTTGCCACCAACTCGCTTCCCATAATGGCAAACCCAACACATCGTTGCCAGAAAGTCCAGCAAAATCTAATGCCGTCTGATTAATTTCAATCAGAATACCATCTGGCTCCATTAACGCCATAAGCTCAAAAGTTTGATTAAATATCGCTCGCAAGGGTCGCTCAAGTTCTTCTATAGCTACTTCCGGTTGCCAGGAATTTTCCATTTATTTTAATATTTTGTTTTCCAAAATATAGTAGACTCTAACGCATTTTAATTGCATATTATTTTGTTAAGGCTGTCAATCGATGTGGAATTTTAGATTGTCCCTAACTACCAGGCTAATCCTCATGAGTGAGCGCTCACCTATTAGAGACGAAATCATTCAGGTTAGGATAATTTTGTCTCAATATTTCATTTTTTCTTGTAAAATATCTATACATCTGTGGCTAGATTTTTGAATGTATATAGTAATAAAATTAGCAAATTTATTATTTCTCTCGGTGGATGCAGTGCAGCAGAAATATCATCTATCTTTGGTGTGGGAAAAATAAATCAAGACCTTACATAAGTTAATATTTTTCACACTGGAGTCAAAAAACGTGAGCGTTGCGATGAGTGAAATTAGCATTATTTTAATTGAAGATCACGATCTCACCCGGATGGGTCTAAGAGCTGCACTCCAGTCTCAGAGTGGCCTGAAAGTGATAGGAGAAGCAGCAAATGCCACCCAAGGTTTAAAACTTTTAGAAACCGCGAAGCCAGATGTAGCTGTGGTTGATATTGGCTTACCGGATATGGATGGCATTGAACTTACCCGCAAATTTAAACGCCAGCAAGCCGAAACCGGACAAGCAACCAAGATTCTCATCTTGACAATGGATCATACAGAGGATGCGGTACTTGCGGCTTTTGCGGCGGGGGCAGACTCTTATTACATGAAAGAAACCAGCATCAGTAGATTAACAGAGGCAATCCAAGCAACTTATACAGGTAACTCTTGGATCGATCCCGCGATCGCTAACGTGGTATTGCGGAAAATGCGGCAAGGTTTGCCAGGGGAAACTCAAACCAGCGATAAGCCTAAGACAGTGAAAATAGAAGCTTTGGCTTCAGAGTACGAACAAGTTCTAGAAACCTACCCCTTAACTCAACGTGAATTAGAGATTCTGGAATTAATTGTTGCTGGCTGTAGCAATGGCCAAATTGCCGAAAAACTCTACATCACAGTTGGTACGGTAAAAACCCACGTGCGTAATATTCTCAATAAACTCTGTGCTGATGACCGTACCCAAGCTGCGGTTCGGGCTTTACGTTCTGGGCTAGTTGGGTAAGTTAATTTGCTTTTAAATTCTCTAATTCGCAGCTCTATCAAAACGTGGGGATGTGAGGATTGAATAATTATTAGCTGAATACCATGTAAGGATTCAAGTTTAACAGCCTTGACCTACTGGTAGGAAGTAGAAGGCTGATAAGTTTTACAACTGATTTTTTCAGAGATTTTTTAATTAATCAAAAAAATCCCACTGTAACAGCAGTGGGAAAATTATATTCAACCCAATTGCGCTTGCAAACACTCAGCAATGCGTTGTGCTGCACCTGGTTTACCCATCCGCAGTAAACCGTTGTCTGCAATTAACTGCAATCTGTCAGGATTTTTAAATAAGGATTGCACTACTTTGGCCACTTGTCCTGGTTGGTCAACTAAAATTAAGGATGGGCCCAATAGACGACTTTGCGCTTCAGCAAACCCAGGATTAAATTGCGGCCCAACACCGGGAATGGCGATCGCAGGTTTTCCCAAACCAACAAATTGTTCTGTGGCTGTTCCTGCCATTGCGATCGCAAAATCTGCTAAATGCAAGCAGTCGTTATAGGCATTTTGAGTCAGCACTAAATATGCATTCTTTTGCTTAAATGTCAATACATTGGCATCGGGTAATGGCACGGGAGATTCTGAGTGAGGACGCCAGCCTTGGGTTGTGAGAGTTTGAGAGAAAATGTTACAGTCCAACCCAGGAGCGATCGCCCCTAGAAACACCACCGTACCAGAAGTGTGAAATACTGAATCTCGCTCCCGAAAACTGGCGAGTAATGCAGACACAGCAACCATAATCATTTCCCAGTTATGATAAGCCTCTGGCGCGCGGGAACCAGGAAGCAGAGTCACAATTAGAGGACGAGTGATTTCTTGCTGTTGCACATCCGCAGTAAAAAACCGTTCTGTAGGAAATGATGGTTCTAAACCATCCATCATCGGATTTCCTAAATCAAAAGCTGGTACTTGCAACTTTTTTAAGATTTCTGTCGTCAGCGAATCTCTAGGAAATACTGCACGACAACGACGGCGACTCATTAACCACCTCTCCCAGGGATGATAAATCGAACCAGAGAAGTTTTCCCACTTTGCGCCTTTATTTTTGCGTGGTAATAAACCAACTTCATCGCGTACATAATATTCTGATTTTGCTGTTCCCACAAAAGCATAATTAGCACCACTAAAAGTCGCAAATAATAGCGGTACTATATCTCCCACTGCTAAAATAGCTCGCTTATTTCCTAATTTTTTTTGATGACTAACCCAACGCCGTACAGCTTTAATTTGGCTCAAAGTAAGTTGCAATAAACCACCACGGACATCTTTTACCAATTGGCGTCCATCCATATAAATAAAACCGCCAGAAGGCATACTACGCACTGAACCAATTGTTGGTAAATCTAATTTTTGATAAGCGTGTCCTTCACCCACCAGAGGTAAAACATAAATATCTGGTGGGTTTGATTGTTGCAATAGCGCTTGTAAAATTCGGACTGCAATTATGTCCTCACCATGACCATTACTTAAAACCAGTAATTGTAAACGAGAAGCCTGAGATTGTGGGTAAGCAGCTACAGATAACGGGGATACATCACTCATATATAGCAATCCGATTGATTCGCGAACTTAAAAAAGAGTAGAAGGGAACTAAAGAAGGAGAAAACTTATGAGGTTTTTTATGAGTTAGATTTTTCCAAAAAATCTCCATTCTTCAAAACTTAAACAGAATTGCGGTGAGAAACAAAAAATCATAATTAAATGTCTTGTGTAAATAAAGAGGTAGGAACGGGGATAAAAATAGCTTAAGCAGCTGGAAGTTAGTATTATCCCCGTTGACGAACCTCGCTACAAATAATTACCAGTTAATTAGGCTATATTAGGCTAAATATTATGCGAGTTTCTTCTGCTGCAATTTTTACTTTAGCGACATTGGCGGCAAATAATGCCACTCAGCAAGCAATGGCTGCACCTACTCCTAATGCCATTCCAACTGAAAAAGCAAGTAAATTGGTAGTTCCGATAATTGAAGACTCGCCAGCACCAAAACAAGCAGTTTCAGCGCCGGAAACCTTAGTTTCGCAGCAATTTTCGCAAAATCCTGTGGTTGGGGAAACAGGTGCGAAGAATAATTCCGCAGTAGTATTAACAGGGGACAAGGGGGATAAAAAGAATTTACAAGTTGTACTTTCCCGTACCGCTGCTTCCACGCCTGTTGCTTTGGAAAAGGGGCCACAGGGGAATTCTAAAGTCACGCTCCCAAAAATTCAAGCTCAGAAGGTAACTCCATCTGCTACGCCTTCCACAACTATCGACAATAATTTAGTTGTCACAGCTACAGATGTGCAAATATTGGGAGCGAATGAAGAATTACAGCAGATAATTCGCAAGGTTATTAAAACTCAGAAAGGGGGAGATACCAGTCAAAACCAGCTACAACAAGATGTGGCTGCAATTTTGGACACTGGCTTATTTAGCAGTGCAAACGTCAATAGCCGCGTTACTCCTGCTGGGTTGAATGTAGTGTATCAGGTACAACCGGTGGTAGTGCGATCGCTCCAACTTTCGGGTGCGAAGATACTTACCTATCAAGTGGCGCAAGCACAGTTCCAATCTCAAATCGGTGCTGTCATCAAACCTTCAGCACTCCAGCAATCAGTACAACAAATTAATAAGTGGTATGCCGATAATGGCTACAACTTAGCAAGGGTACTATCAATTAAACCCAGTCGTGAAGGAATTCTCACCATCAATGTCGCGGAAGGCTTGGTAGGCGATATCAAGTTTCGCTTTATCAACGAAGACGGTCAAACTGTCGATAGTAAAGGTAATCCAGTCAAAGGGCGTACCAAACCAGATTTTATTCGCCAGCAACTCAAGCTTAAGCCTGGTCAAGTATTCCAAGAAAATATTGTCCGTCAAGATGTGCAACAGCTATATCGCACTGGCTTATTTGAAAGTGTGAATGTGGCTTTGGAAGGAGATGCTAACAAGCTAGATTTAGTCTACGAACTCAAAGAAGCTGGGGCGCGGGCTGTGAACGTAGGCGGTAGTTACAACGCCGACCAAGGTCTGATGGGGACATTAACCTATCAAGACCAGAACGTTGGCGGCGCTAACAATACTTTAGGTTTAAATGTGGGAGTTGGGTTGCGTGACTTCCAATTTGATACCAAATATACCAGTCCCTATCGGGATACTGACCCCGATCGCTTTGGATATACAATCAATGCTTTTCGCCGTCGGGAACTGTCGCTGACATTTGATGACAAAATTCCTCTACCAAATGGGGATCGAGCCAGAGAAGGTCGAATTGGCGGTGGTATTAGCTTTCAAAGACCAATAGACAACTGGGATACATCTTTAGGATTTAATTACAATCGCATCAGCATACGCGATCGCCAAGGTAATGTTAGCCCAACTGATGCCCAAGGAAATGCTTTAACTGCCAGCGGTACTGGTATTGATGACCTGACTACAGTATCTTTTACCGCTACCCAAGACCGACGCAACAATTCTATCAATCCAACTCAAGGTTCACTTCTCAGGCTAAGTACAGAACAATCGGTTCCTATTGGTAACGGAAATATTTCTATGAATCGCTTGCAGGCGAATTTTAGCCAGTATGTGCCAGTACAGTTATATAGCAGCAAACAACCACAAGTATTCGCCTTAAATGTCCAAGCTGGTACAGTGTTAGGGAATTTGCCACCCTATGAAGCCTTTAACTTAGGTGGATCTAATTCTGTGCGCGGTTACAGTACTGGGGAAGTTGGCAATGGGCGCAGTTATGTCTTAGCTTCAGCAGAATACCGCTTTCCAATAGTTTCAGCGGTAGGAGGCGTGTTGTTTGCTGACTTTGCCTCAGATTTAGGTTCTGGGAGTACGGTCTTAGGAGATCCAGCAGGCGCGCGGGGTAAACCAGGTAGCGGTTTTGGTTATGGCGCAGGAGTACGCTTTGACTCACCTATCGGTTTAATTAGGGCTGACTATGGTATTAACGACCAAGGCGAAAGCCGAGTGCATTTCGGTATTGGTCAGCGTTTTTAAACTAGTCAAACAAAGACAAAATCTCAATATCCCACTCGCTATGCCTTCGCAAGTGGGATATTGAGTAAAAGTTTACCGAATCAAATCCTGATTTCTACTTAATTGAGGCAGGGACTTTATCTTTGTGGAAACGATTCCAGTGGCGATGTTGAGCGATCGCATTGATAAACGACTTGGCAATTTCATTCGCATCGGCACTGCGAGTAGTGACAACGCCTAGATCGTCTTGCGCAAACGAGTCTAACCGTCCAACACCTTGAAGATCGCAAGCTTTGAGTAACTCCACACCTTCCCCGCTAGCGGCGATCGGTTTGCAGTGCTTAAAGGCTTCATTGATGAACTCGATCGCTTCGCCATTCATCTTCAAAGCGTCAATACTCTTTGCACCACCGGGTACATACACTGCATCAAACATTACAGAAGCACTCGTCAAAAAGGTCTGATCGACCTCAATTTCTTTACCATCTGCACTCTTAATCGTGCCCTTGAACTGCGAGACAACTTCTGCTACTACGCCAGCAGCTTTCAAGGCTTGCTTGAGTGCCATAATCTGAGCTGCTTCTACTCCGTCTGCTGCCAAAATTGCCACTTTTCGACCTTTGGCAGTTTTCGTCGTCTTCTCTTGGCTGAGTGCTTCAGAGCGTTGTCCGTGATTTTGTACTGTGATGGCGCTAGGTGCGGCAACACCAATGCCTTGGGCGACTCGTTTAGCTAATTCAGGATCTACATGGTTAAAGCGATCGACCATCCGTTCGCGCACCCCGCGATCGCCAACTTTGCCTAACTCAAAATGAGCCGCCGCTATCACGTGCTCTTTCTCGATGGGTGAAAGACTGTTCCAGAACAGTGTTGCCTGACTAAAGTGGTCTTTAAAGCTGGGGCTGCGTTCCCGGACTTTATGCCCTTCTACGCGCTCTGGATAATGCACATACCCACCTTCCGCTTCTGTACTCACCGCTGGGCGATTCTCTCCGAGGGAATTGGGGGAGTAGTTAACGCGGGTGGTTTTGATTTCCATTTGCATCCGCCCGTCTTGTTGGTTGTTGTGGAACGGACAAACCGGACGGTTAATCGGCAAATGAGCAAAATTTGGACTTCCTAAGCGATGCAGTTGGGTATCGTGGTAAGAGAACAGCCGACCTTGTAACAGCGGATCGTCGCTGAAGTCAATTCCTGGCACGACATTTGAAGGTTGAAACGCCACCTGCTCGGTTTCTGCAAAGAAATTATCTGGGTTGCGGTTCAGTACCATTTTGCCGATGGGACGGACGGGAACTAATTCTTCAGGAATGATTTTGGTTGCATCCAAAATATCAAAATCGAATTTGTGCTCGTCTGCTTCTTCAATGATTTGCACGCCCAGTTCGTATTCTGGGTAATCGCCCATCTCAATTGAATCCCACAAATCGCGGCGATGAAAGTCGGGGTCTTTACCAGCGAGTTTCTGTGCTTCGTCAAAGAGGTTGGAATGTACTCCTAAAAGCGGCTTCCAATGGTATTTCACAAAGCGGGATTTACCTTCTGCATTCACCCAACGGAAGGTATGCACGCCAAACCCCTGCATCATCCGCAAGGTTCTGGGGAGAGTGCGATCGCTCAAAATCCACATAATCATGTGCATCGATTCGGGCATCAGCGAGATGAAGTCCCAAAAGCTGGGATGGGCAGTTGAAGCTTGGGGCATCTCGTGGTCTGGTTCGGGCTTGATCGCGTGAACAATATCAGGGAATTTAATCGCGTCTTGAATAAAGAAAACCGGAATATTGTTCCCGACTAAATCGTAGTTCCCATCTTCGGTATAGAATTTCACTGAAAAGCCGCGTACATCTCGCACTGTATCGGCTGAACCCCGCGATCCACCCACCGTTGAAAACCGCACAAACACAGGCGTTTTAATCGCTGGATCTTGCAAGAATTTGGCTTTGGTGAACTCTGCCATCGATTCGTAGGGCTGGAAATAGCCGTGAGCGCCCGACCCTCGCGCATGAACCACGCGTTCTGGAATGCGTTCGCGATCGAAGTGCGTCAGCTTTTCTTGAAAGTGAAAATCTTCTTTTAACGAAGGCCCGCGCGTTCCGACTTTGAGTGTATTGTCGGTATCGTTAACTTTTACACCTTGATTGGTTGTTAGTTTCTCGTCTGCATCTTTACGATAGGGTTGCAAAGCTTCATTCTTAGTGTTTTCGTTAACGTGATTCTGCTCGCTCATAAATATCGGAATTCCTAATTGTATTTGAGATAGCTCTGGAACTAATACCAATCCAAAATAAAAGCAGCCAGATTTAACAAGACTTTGTGAGTTCGGCTCTATACTTAATGCTTGCTGAACAATGCTTGACTTCTCTTTGATTACCAAACGAACTCAGCCAGTGATTAGCCTTCACCATCCTAAAAAATCCGTTAGGAAAGTGCGTCCTCCTACTGAAGGATGACAAATATGTATAAGCTATTAATTCAACATCTACCTCTCAAGCTCAAAGTTCAGTCTTTCAATTCACCTAGGAAACCGAGCGCAATATTATTCTGTCTTTGTTAATCTAATGTGACTGCTACATCATAAAAACTCTTATCTAACTCACCAGAGCTTTAAGGTTGCTTAGGCAAATGTCAATGTATTATTAAAAAGACAAAACTGTTGCGATAATAGGGAGGTTTTTCCCACTGAGGGGGGAAGCAATTTCTTCGGAAATACCTTGAAACTCAGGACTCAGTACTTATCTGCTCACTCAGGACTCAGGACTCAGGACTCAAAAATCTTTATGTTAGCAGGTACAACTTTACAGGGTGGAAAATATACCCTAACTCAAGAAATCGGGCGTGGTGGCTTTGGCATAACGTTCAAAGCTACGCATCACTACTTAGGTCAGGAAGTAGTGATAAAAACTATTAATGAACGGCTGCGACAACATCCTGATTTTGCCAAGTTCGAGCGCCAATTCCAAGATGAGGCGAGACGATTAGCTACTTGTGTCCACCCAAATATTGTGCGGGTGAGCGACTTTTTTGTCGAAGCAGGGCTGCCTTACATGGTAATGGAATATATTCCTGGTGACACCTTAGGAGATGCATTTGTCTTACCAGGGATACCGTTACCAGAAGCAACCGCAATCCATTACATCCGCCAAATTGCAGCCGCTTTGCAGGTAGTGCATAACAACGGTTTGCTGCATCGGGATGTCAAACCAGATAATATCATCCTCCGGCAGGGGACTCAGGAAGTTGTACTGATTGATTTTGGCATCGCCAGAGAATTTAATGGCGGTGTGAGACAAACACACACGGGTATAGTTTCTGAAGGATATTCTCCAATAGAGCAGTATTTGACACAAGCACCACGTACACCCGCCACAGACGTGTATGGCTTGGCTGCTACATTATATGCACTGTTGACAGGGCAGGTGCCCATGCCAGCACTGCTGCGCGATCGCGAACAAATGCCCACTCCTCGCGAACTGCAACCCCACCTGAGTGCGGCTGTTAATCAAGCAGTGATGCGGGGGATGGCGGTAGAATCTCGCTTTCGTCCCGCAACAGTTACCGAGTGGCTAAAACTGCTACCTAGCGATGGCGTAAATGCTGCACCGCAATCTGTACCAACTCACACCGTAGCAACTATTAATCTATCGCTCCAAGAACAGGAAGATTTTTTCAAAAGACCTACCAAAAAATATATTGATACATCATCCTTTATCAAGGATGCGCGATCGCTAGCTGAAAAATTAGCTTCATCTAAAGTATTTATTGGCAGTAGTATTGCTGTTGTTGCAGCCATAGCAGGTTTTGGCATTACGAGTATGCTGCCAAAATCTCAGCCACAGCCCTCAAAACCGCTGTTTGCCCAGCCCACAACAGAACCAACCCTAGAAACGCCAGTAGTTAATACTACACCTTCAGAGACAAACAAAGAAACTCAAGCTAGTTCTGAGTCGCAAACTACACCCGTTTCAACTTCCTCACGGCGCAGGCGCAGTCGCCGCGTGTATCAAGAAGAATCTTCCAGCCGCAGCAGAAATTCCCAAGCCGAATCATCCCCAACTCAAAACCCCGCACCACCCTCACCTGCACCTAGTGCTTCCCCCTCATCATCTCTCGTAGATACATTACGGGCAATTAGGTCATCTCGTTCGCGTAGTGGTTCTCCTTCACCAGCCCCAGCAAATAACTCTCCTTCTACACCGAAAAATTCTACCCCGCCAAAATCAGACAAATCCTCAAATCCCGTAGTAATTCCCTCAGCACCAGTAGAATCTAAAAACTCGGCTCCTCCACCTGTAATAGTACCTACCCAAGAAGTAAAGCAGAATTCTAGTAGTGAGAATCCATCCCAGAAAAGCGAAAAGTTACCAGAACAAGCGACAGAAAACAATAATTAGCTATCTGAACAATATAATCTCCAATTTCGTTGCCATCTTGCTTGGGAATGGTCGCGAAGCCAGAGACGATGTTGTAAATAATACCTTGATTCAGGAAGTAGTGCGAGGTTATTTATGGGGCAATAATGTCCTCAGAGAAGCGCACGTGATTGTAGCAACACGAGAAACCAGGGAATTGGAGAAGTGAAACGGCGTAAATAAACTACTCATTCCAAAATTACGAATTACGAATAAAAAAAACTACACCACACCAGCTTGAAAAATCTCGGTTGGGGTGAGATTCAATTCGGGAAAAGTTTGGGAGACTATAACATCATTATCTCGAAACTTACTTATCTGATATTCTCCATCCACTAAGTTACAGACAGAGATTGTCGGTTGTTTGGGGTTGCCGATAAAATTGCGTCCACCTAACGCTGCATAATCTATAATCCAGTATTCGGGGATACCCATCTCTTCATAATCAGCATATTTCAAGTGGTAATCGTCCCGCCAGTTAGTTGATACAACCTCAATTACCAAAGGTATTGATGCACTTAAACTGACAATAGATTCTTTTTTCCATAATTTTTCATTTGCCAGATTTACACGATTCAGCACCAACACATCGGGAAAATAACCAGAATCTTTTTCAGGAGGTCTAACTATAGCTTGGTTGGGGATAAAGTAAGGGAGGTTTAATCGGTCTATAGAAACACTAAGTTTTATCGTCAAAAAACCCTTTACTTCTTCATGGTCTCCTACTGGTTGCGCCATTTCAATAATATTCCCATTATGCAGTTCGTAGCGTACCCCTGAGTTTTCAGGTAGCCAATCAACAAATTCCTCAAAGGTTACTAGCTTGGGTATGGCTTGAGTCATAGATGATAGAGAATTACTGCTTTGGAAATATTATCTCTAATCTAGAGGACTACGGACAGCTTTACCACCACGGTTGAGAACGTGAGTATAAATCATTGTTGTTTTGACATCCTTGTGTCCCAATAATTCCTGCACTGTGCGGATGTCGTAGCCGTTTTGTAATAAATGGGTAGCAAAACTGTGCTCCACTTATTGGTGAGGCAGTTCTTGAAGGTCATTTCTTAGTAGCAAGCGGTTGAGATGCTTTGAAGTGATTACCCACTACTCCAGCGATCGCATCTTGGCAACAAGCACTCAAGTTTGACTCACAAAATGTCATTTTATTTTAGTAAAACTCAGCTGAAAGATTTTAATTTAAGAAAATACCCCGATAACTTAGACAAGTTTAACTCGGGGTATGAGTAGGATATATTTTACTATGACTTTATTTGCCTAGAAATTTTGCGGTGGCAATGGTTTTCCTTGGCTATTAGGAACGTTAACTACCTTTAAAACTTTGGTAATTGCTATAACATCATTTTCTAAACGCCGAGCTTTGATGTTACCAGGACAACTAATATCTGGCGATTGCTGACCACCTAAACTTACGGTAGTAGTCGTACCAAAAGAAGTAGGTTTGATGCAATTAGGCTTGACTGGCAAATTGCTTAATGGTTCCGCCGCTTTCAGATCTCGGAAAAATCTTTTGGTTAATTTTTCTGATAGTTTACCTTGACCAGATCCTTTGCCATATAAATAATTCACTTCTCCTGATGGCGAGACATAAATACGATAACCAATAGTGTTGGTAGAACCACTGTTGAGGATAACTCCTACATTATTGGGTACAAGTGCCATTGTTGATTGCGAAGAACAAACAAAAAATGTTAGACCTGCTAGCCCTAGTAAGCTTTTAGAAATAAGCTGATTCATATTAGTAAACTTCCTATTTTAAAAGATTTTATGAATGTGTGAATCTAATAGTCTATTGCATAAATTATGATGAGTTATACCCTTTATCTAACATCTAGCCATAGACGAATCTCCGCATATCTGCGTTATCATCTATTGCCTATTTTTAGAGAATTGGTATTAGTAGTAAGAAATTTAGTGCTTAAAAATCCAACACTAAAGTCCTGACTATTAACTTATAATTGCTAGACTCCTGATTCAAAAGAATAACTTGAATATATGTCAATGTTATGTAGTAGGTATGTCAGAAATAAAATAATTTTGAGGGGGCGCATCTATACTATCTTGTATTTTCAAACGCGCCTTAATCGCCAATTTCTATTCCTCCTAACTCTTGGCGTAATCGATAGACTATTGTGTTTGGTTCCACTTGAGAAAGGATTTCTTGAATAACGGTGTTAGCACCTAATTGTCCCCAAGTACAGCCTTTTTCCAGATAAACTTGTGCTGCTTTACCTACAGCATAGGCTCCATAACCAGCGATTCCGGCTTGAGCGATCGCACTCCCTGCGGAGGCGGTAATATTGATCGGATTATCGCCACTAGTCAGAGCCGCAGTACTTTTACCTAAACCTAACAGAAAACTACTTCCTAATTCAGTAAGTAATAAACCACCGGAACTCAATAAAATCGTTTTTAAAATTTTTCCGGCTTCATAGTTAGTGATGGGTAAACCATACAACCGCGCTAGAGAACGAATTAATAATAAATCGGCAATAGTACCGCCCAAAATATCTAAGACAGCAATCGGATTTAAGCCGACTATCAAAGCTTTATACTTGGTATATTGCCAAATAATATCTTCAGCTTCTTGTTCGCGTAATTCCAGAGTTTTTTGCGCGATCGCCGCTTCTGCTTCCCGCGCTTGGATGAGTGCATTTAAAGCTAACAGCGATCGCCCTTCACGGTTGAGAATATTCAATATTGTCTGTTGCAGTTCCTCTACTTGGGTGGGGGGAGTCTCCCATTCATAACTCACACGACCATCAGGCCACTCAACCCGCACTTCCATTGGTGCTGGTTCCGCCGCTACCATGACAATTTCATCGGGTAATAAAGGCTGGGCTTCGGGGTGTCCGGCTCCCAATTGTTGTAAATTTTGGTATATGGCTGCTCGGTCTGTATCTGGGTAGAGGTCGATTTTGTTAAACACCAAAATTAGTGGCTTTTGCGATCGCCGCAAATCCAGTAATGCTTGATACTCTGTACGTGTGATATCACCAGATACAACAAATAAAATTAAATCAGCTTGACGCGCTACTTCTCGCGCCATTTGTGCCCTAGATTCACCCTCAATTTCATCTAATCCAGGAGTATCAATTAATTCTACTTGTACTTTACCTCCTGGTTGCCAGCGTACAGAACGAGGCCATTGCGTGACACCATTTAAAGGCCCAGTTTGGAGAATTTTCTCCCCTAGTAAGGCATTCAACACCGCCGACTTACCCCGACTCACTAACCCAAAAGCAGCAATTTTAATGACATTCGAGTCTAGCTTGTTGAGTGTGGTACTCAAAGTTTCCAATTCCGGCTTTACCAAACCCGCCAATTCTGGGTTGGATGAGAGCTGTCCTGACTTGCGAAGATATCCATACCAAGACAACGCTTGTCGGAGACTAGCACGCGCACGATTTAAATGAGTTTCTTGCAGATTACGCACTGGGTTGGCTTCAGTCAAGGTAATGTTCAATGAGTTGAAAATGTGACAAAAGAAAGCTGAGACTGAAACTAGAACAAAAATATGTATGGAGTATCAGCAATCGAAACTATTTAACCATTGTATCTCGGCTAGATGTAAGGCTAATTTGTGGCAACCTAGTACCACAAAGCGGAATTCGTAATTACGGTTTCGCAAGGGTTTCAGGTATTTCCAATGGGTGGTTTATTTACGCCGTGCTGTACTAGATGATTTTTTGACAATCCCACCCTTTCAAGGGTATCGCTGAGCTGAAGGCTAATGGTAAAAGTGTAGGCGACCGTAACCTAAAAACTGGCCGATACCATTTTCTCCGGCTGGATAAGCGGTAACGCCAAATAGATACACTCCCGCAAACTGAGGATTTTCCTTGGCTACCATCTCAACCGTTACCGTGCTACCAGGGGCGATAGGCGGAGCAAATACTATCATTTGCTTGTTAGATTTGGATACTTCAGTACCGCCAATGTTAGCCAGATGTACTGCTGGACCACCAGCGAAACTGTTACCTTTAAAAGCACGGTGTTGACTCACATCAAATGCAATTGTTTCTACATTTGGACGCTGTACTATTGAGACGGCTTCTAGAGGCTCCCCAGCATCTTGAGGAACACTAATGGTAAATTGATAGATTGCGCGTACATTAGAACTGCTAAAGTTCGTAGCAGATCGAATTAATCGAGGAGGATTATTAAAGGAAATCTGCCCATTACTTAGCCGGATTGCTAAAGCAGGCGAGACTAGCAGCAATCCAGGTAGCAAAAAACTTAAAGTCCATGTACTAGCACTGAAAAGGCAGGTATTGAGGAATGATGATTTTAAATTGATAGTTTTCCCTAACATTGTTTTAATCCCAAAGAAATATTTATATGCAAATATGAATTATTAATTTAGTCGTACAAAATCAAATTTATTGGTGGAGAGAGGGAATTGCGGCAGGGAGCAGGGGAGAAAAGAAATAACTGTTGACTATTGACTGTTGACTCTTGACAAATGCCCAATGCCCAACCCTAAGATCAGCATCCTCATCACCGTGCATAGAAAAGGGACAAGGAGAATAAGTTAGGTCGGCGTGAATATTGATCGTTGAGTTAAGGCAGAGGGCGTCAGGAAAGAGGGTTTTGAGCAAATGTAATCTTCGTTACATAATGCTGTTGCTTACGCCTTTCTACTTAATTAATTACTCTTTACTTCGCACTCAGCATTCTTTCAACCTAGAGGGCATATAGTAGAAGGATTTTCAGCCTACAAGGCATTTTAGGTTGATTTAAGTCTATCTACTGAGTTTAACGACTTATCAATTTATATTATGCAGTCATTTTGATCCCAGATTCACTAGTGTAACCTATTGTAATACTTACGCTCTTTGTCACGATGCCGAGACAGTCCGTGGCGCAAGCATTTGGAATCATGCTAATGTTCTATTACTTCAGTCTAAGTGCGACAACAGATGCGATCGCTAAAAAATCTTAGACCCTTGATTCGCCATAGCTGACTCTAACGATGACTGGAATCTGCGGCGAATGGAACGCATCGCAGAGTTGGAGAAAAGCTCTCAACTGCAAAAGATACGATCGATATTCGATATTGGTTCATTTTGATTGCAATCTCAGCAATTTTCCTTCAATAAATAAAAATTAGATAATATCATCCCAATTCTGGCAAACCAGCAGTGATGATTGTACGTAGCGTTGCAACGCGATCGCTGTTGGTATGCCCGCTAAATACCATCCAAGAAAATTGAGTAAAACTTCAAAATTGGGACTAAAGCCTCGTACAATTAATATCACTTATCCTTTACTCAGGAGAGTTAAGCCATGCCAATGGCGGTTGGCGTAATTGAAACTTTAGGTTTTCCTTCAGTGTTGGCAGCAGCAGATGCAATGGTAAAATCTGCCGCAGTCACGCTGGTGTATTATGGTCAAGCGGAAAGCGCTCGGTTATTAGTCGCAGTTAGAGGTCATGTTGCTGAAGTCAAAAGAGCAGTTGAAGCAGGAATTGCTGCTGGAGAACAAGTAAAGACTGGTACAGTCATCACGCATTATATAGTTCCCAATCCTCCGGAAAATGTGGAAACCATTCTACCTATCCACTTCACTGAAGAATCAGAACCTTTCCGTATCTTCTAAGCAAGTTCGCCATTAAAATTTGTAGCGAAGCTTCGTACAATTAACTTGTAGCGCCACCTCAGTTTATTCATACAGGAGATTTCTAATGTCATTACAGGCAGTTGGATCGCTAGAGACTAAGGGTTTTCCTGCTGTGTTAGCAGCAGCAGATGCAATGGTAAAAGCAGGTCGAGTTACCCTAGTTGGTTATATTCGGGTGGGTAGCGCTCGTTTTACAGTCAATATTCGTGGTGATGTTTCTGAAGTCAAGACCGCTATGGCGGCTGGTGTGGAAGCTGCGGAAAATGTTCATGGTGGTACTCTGGAATCTTGGGTCATTATCCCCAGACCTCATGAAAACGTTGAAGCGGTTCTGCCAATTGGTTACACTGAAGCAGTTCAACAGTATAGAGAATCTGTAGAAAACCCAATTATCAGATCGTCGAATGGACGTTAGATTTTAGGTTAATTGGATATTTGATAAACAGTCCAAAGTCTTAAACCCACACTAGAAATCAATCATTTATTTGTGCGCCTTGGCAATGAATTATTGGCAAGACGCAATTGCATGTCTACGCTTTTGATTTCAAGATACGGGATGATTAATTACCTCGTAGTCAACTTTTAAGTGTCTACAAAAAGCAAATAAATATAGACTTATGAGATGTTTTTAGGCTTGATTCACGAGTAATTATCTCACATTTAACACGTTTAGTGGTAAACCCAGGTAAATTTGGCAATTACTTAACAAGCGCTTTAAGCAGATGAGGAAAGTCTAGAGGATTTTTCGCAGTTCCTCATGTCTTAGCTAAGAAACAAAATGTAATATTTATCAAGCATTGAAATGGGAAGCCGTAGAACCTAGAGAAAAACTCCACCCAGCAAGGATAAAGTTTATCGTCGGCTTTCCATCAAATCTCCATTTATGTAAACAATTGAAAACTTAGATCAACATATTACCCTGATGGGTACTATGAAATTTTCAGCCGACTTTTCAGAATAAGGTCGTATGTCTTGTCTCGAATGTAAACAATTTTGCAAAAATGTTGAGGGTGGTTAAAAAAATGTTGAGATGCTCGCCAAATAAATTCTAGAGGAGTGAAACTTATATGAATCAAACTACGTCTGGATTGAGGTGAATTATATTTACTCTTTTTGGGCAAATGCAAAATGCCTGCTTTCCTAAACCCCTATACAGTATGAGTGTATTCTAATTTACTTAAACTGGTCAGGCTGCTTTTCTGAGTTGTGAATGCATAAGTTTACAAAAATTTAAAATATGCAAAATTGAGAAAAATGCCTTAGCGAAAGGGGTTTCCAGTACTTGCAGATTAAAAGTTCAGACTAGCAAGGGATAATTTCTGCATAAGTTTAGGCATTTCAGACGTAATAAAAGTGGAATCACTCAAAAGTCTTCATCAAGAAGATAATTTAGGGGCAGCTGCCAGTTAATAAGTTTAAATGCGACAAATGGGGGTTGTGATGCAAACTTTAAAACAGGGTTTCGAGGAGCGCAATCTCGCTATGGTAACGGAAGCAGAAAAACTGGCGCAATATTGGCGAAAACGTCTAGTGGCGGAGTGTCCAGAACAAAGCGCCGCAGCTAAAGAAAGTATTATTCTTTGGTTGTTAGGACGTGACTTCCAACGGTTTGATTTGCTCAACCCCAAGGAACTGGAGATTGCCAAGCAAGCGATGGAATATCGTTACCGGATTTTACTGCAACGTTACTTGGGCATAGCACGAGAACGTGCTTATCGCAACCTAATAACTCGGCTAGCCAGCTTGATGACATTGCGGAATAAAATTCAGACTTGGGTTTCTCTGAGCCGCGATCGCCAACGCAGTGTCATGGATGTATTACAAGAAATCATCCAAGAATTACTGCAAAGCGATAACTACATTCAAGACCAAATGGCGTGTATCGCTGAAATTACCACCGATCGGCGGTTACGAGATACTCTACTGTTTGCCAGCATCGAAGAATACTGCTTGCGTCCGGTACGCAATCAGCCCTTGTTGGTTTACCGCTTTGTCAACTATCTGCGGCGGACTCAACGCGGTGGCTTAACTCAAGTCCCCAGCAGCGACTTGATTAGGCTAGTTTCCGAAGAAATTCTCACGGATGATAGCGACAATAGAGTTAACTTGGTTGATAGCCAGGCGATCGCAGAATATCAAGAAGCACAGGAACTAGAAGAGCAACAAGTATTGCGCCAAGCTGTACAAAAAGAATTTGAAGAATATTTACAAGAAAACCTCGGTACAGAAGCCGTAGAGTGGCTGCGACTATATCTGCAAGGTAAGTCCCAAGATGAAATCGCCAAAAGATTGAAGAAGCAGATTAAGGAAGTGTATCGTCTGCGGGAAAAAATTAGCTATCACGCTGTACGTGTTTTTGCGCTCAAAGGTAAGCCAGAATTGGTGGAAAACTGGCTAGCAATTTCTTTGCAAGAACACAACCTAGGGCTAACACAAAACCAATGGCAGCAACTCTACGAACAAGTGACTCAATTAGGACGGCAGGTTTTGGATTTGCGCAAAGCTGGCAACTCCATTGAAGCCACAGCGAAAGAATTAAAACTCAAAACCCATCAGGTTTTGGGTGAATGGACAAAAGTCTATCTTGTAGCTCAAAGTTTGAGAACTCAGGAGCAATAAAATTCGACTGTGACTATAGTAGATTTACTGATGTACTCAGAGCAGCCTCAAATTAGGGGTCAGTTTTTTCAGGTATGGAACAGAAATGTTCAAAATTTGATGTTATAGATTTTGGATTGGGGAGAAATCCCAAATCCACAATCCTGGATTTTCCTTCTAAATCTTGGTATATAATTAAACATCTCACAATATAAGAATGTATCTTTATTTACTACCCACTAGTTGAGAAGCACAATAGAATTAGAAGTAAATAAAGCAAATATTATAAGCGTATGTTATCTTCCGAGGGCAAAATTACTGATAACGAAGAAACTGAGCTACCAGTGTCAAATGAAACTCCGCTGGCAGGAGAGCCAGAACCCAATACTCCCAAGGAATCACTTAGCGATCGCGAGCAAATATTTTCGTTAATTGATACTATCTTGCCTTTAGAGGCTTGCCTTTACCACCAAATTTTGCCCTTGAAGTTAAAAGGCAATCAGCTTGTATTAGGTATGGTTAATCCACAAGACAGCGAGGCATTAGATTATGTTACTCGTATTTTGTCTTATATTAATTACAAGATGGTGAGTGAGCCAATTACAGGCAATGTTCACCAACATACCCTCTCAGCCTACCTCAACCACAAAAGCACTTACTCTTCAGAGAAAAAACAAACACATCGCGCAAAAGTAGGTAGTAACTCAAAAAACACGTCAGTTCCGGCGAGCGATCGCCAAAGTTCCTCTGACAATAACTACTCTAATTTAGATCGGCAAGCTTCAGTGAGTGACGAGCAACAAGAAGTTTTGCCAGCGTCCGATTCACAAGCAGATTTATCTCCCATCCTCAATTCAAATAGCGTTTCTAGAACTACCACAGCTACCTCTGTTGACAAGAGTGAAGAGGAACGGACGACTGAGGTACTACTTTCAAGTAGTTTAACTGTTTTGCCAGTGGAAATTCCAGAGACATTAAGCTCGATTGAAGTTTTAGCAACGCTACCATCAAAGAAATTACTAAAAGAGTTATTAGGTAGAGTTTTGGTTGGGGGAATTGGTCGCTTGTATTTGGAAAGACAGCATGACCAAGGCAGAATACTCTGGAGTGATAATGGAGTCTTGCAGTCAGCGATCGAAAATTTACCGCTTGCGGTTTTCCAAGACGTAATCAATGAATTCAAGCAATTTACTGGTCTACCTATCGCCACATTTACTGAACCCAAGCAGGTAGAGAAGGAATGGTTATATCAAAATAACAGTTTGTTGTTACGCTTACGAGTTATGCCTGGGATTTATGGTGAAGAAGCAACACTACAAGTATTACGAGGAGCAGCATTAAAGTTTTATCAACAGCAACAGTTGCATCGGTTAAGCCACGATACTTTAGTTATCACCCAACAACTCAGCCTCAAGTTGCACGAACTAGAACAACGGCTGCTGCTCAATCCGAATTTGCAATCTGAACAATTAAATGCTGTCCTTTCCCTAGGTCAACTAGTGGAAAACTTAGACAAACAGCTCAATGTCTTGAGTAGGGATAGCCAGCTAACAAAAAACATTAAATAACTTATCTGTCAGTAAAACCGCTGATTGCGATCTCAGACATAATTGTTATGTTGTACTAGAATATCAGACCTAAAAAGCTGAAAATTCTTAATTAATTTGTAACTATTTTACTACCGTATTCAGCCAATGATTGCGGTTATAAAACATATAATAGCTGACCTAATTTTCTCCTCCTAAATCAATTTTTTGCAGATATTTCATGCAGACTGAGGTTTTTAGTGAACTTTTCCCCCTACTCAGTACAGCCAATCCCCAAACTTTAGAGTGGCTGCTGAATGTTGCAATTGACCACGAGTACCCTGCTGAACGAGCTGTTTTGATGGAAGATGCTTGGGGTAATGCAGTTTATTTTGTAGTTTCTGGTTGGGTCAAAGTCCGACGCACATCCGGCGATAATTTTGTGGCTCTAGCAATTTTAGGCCGAGGCGATTTTTTTGGAGAAATGGCTGTTTTAGATGAATCGCCACGCTCAACAGATGTGATTGCGCTTTCACCTGTAAAATTACTGAGTGTTTCTAGAGAGCGTTTTATTCAAATTTTATTTAAAGACCCGCATTTACATCACCGAATGCTACAGCTGATGGTGCGCCGATTGCGACAAATCAACCTGCGCTTGCAAATGCGTTCTTCACCACCAGCAGTCAAACTAGCTCAGACTCTAGTTAGTTTAGGTGAAAGTTACGGTCAAAAATCAGAGAGGGGAAGAGAAATTTTTAATATTCCTTTCAAAGATTTGGCAGAAGTCACAGAAATCAGTGTTGAAGAAACTAGCAAAATCATGGAAAAGTTGCATGAAAAAGGCTGGATTGAAATTGACACTACAAATAATATTATCGACCTGGTTAATTTTAAACAGTTGATGAATTTAGCTAACAAAGTCTAATATCAATTCAAAATAAAAACGCTGATAAAATCAGGATTTATGATTTTTTAAATCTCGCTAATTTTTACAGAATTGGTCTCATATCTTTAGAAGAAGGCGACAGATATGTCGAGAATTTCTATCATGTCCGCCAAGTTGCTTATGATATGTCATTGCGAGCGTAACAGAGTGGAGCGTAGCCGCGTTAGCGACGAAGGAGCGTCAGCGGCTTCTCGAAGAGTAGCAATCACAAGGACTCTGCGATTGCTTCACTTCGTTTGCAATAACAAGTCTTTAACCGGACATGATATTATTTATAGCAAATATATTGATATTAATATCAGGAGCGATCGCTACCATATCGCATTAAATTATAGTAGCGATCGCTTCATAGCATCAGCAATTTTTAGAGATGTGTTCACCCAATAGAATGAATGACAATTCAACCATGTGGATGACCTCAATGTAGGAGGGTGAAATCTTTTAAAAAGATGATTCTAGTACTAGAGAAGATCGATCGCACTGAATTCTAGTACTGATAAAATTATGAAACTTAGAGCTTTGGCTGCTTCTGCACTTGCTGTTTCTTCTATTGTCCTCTCCGCTGGAATTGCTGCTGCTCAACCAGCAGGTACTGACAGCAATTATATAGGTGTTGGTATTGCTGCGGGTGCAACCAGTGGCGGACAAGGAAATGATGATGCTCAATTTGGTGGTAATGTCCAAGCACGGGTGGCTATGCCGAAAACACCTGTTTCACTTCGGGGTTCGGTTCTGTTTGGTGGTGACGCCACTGCAATTATGCCCATAGTGACTTATGATGCGCCCATTGCCAAAAATACTAACGTCTACTTCGGTGGCGGTTACTCATTTGTCACCGATGAAGGTAAGAACACACCATTAGGTAATCAAAATTCGCCTGTAGTTACTTTAGGTGCGGAATCACAGGTAGCGAACAACGTGATGGTCTATGGCGATGCTAAATGGGGTATTGACGCCTACAAAAATAGTGATGCGGATGCTGTTAGTTTCCAAACTGGAGTAGGTTATCGCTTCTAATTAGCGCATATCTCTTACCAAGAGATTTCTAGTCACTGCTACATAGATAAAAAAGTCCCCAAGGTTGCTACTGCACTCTTAGGGACTTTTGATTTTAATGCGATTTACACGGCCTGCTACTATCACGACAATGCATCAATGAATTGTTGTACCTTTTGCACAAGTGGTTGATATTCGATTTCTGCGGCTAATTCTTGAGCGTTGCGGTAGCATGATAGCGCCAATTTTTTGCGTCTTCTGGTGGCGTACAAGCTACCCATATTTAATAAAGTTGAGCTTTCTCCCAAGCGATCGCCCAATTCTTGATAAATTGCCACAGCTTGCTTGTATAATTTCAACGCTTGCCAGTGATTTGCCAAGTTATTGTAAGTAAAACCAAGGTTGTTTAAAGTAGTTGCTTCGCCAGCGCGATCCTTGAGCGCCCGACGTGTTAACAGCACTTGGTAGTAGATTAATAGAGCTTGTTTTGGTTGTCCTAAATCGCTGTAGACAGAAGCAATATTATTTAAGGTAGTTGCTTCACCAACTAAACTTTTAACAGCTCGTTGAATTGGTAATGCTGCTTGAAAATATTCTAGAGCTTGCTCGTATTGTCCCAAAGCGCTGTAGGCAAAGCCAATGCCATTGAATGTAGTTGCTTCACCAGAAAAATCTCCTAGCAATCGGCGCATTGTCAAAATCTGGTTTTGCAGCAACAGCGCTCGTTTTGGTTCTCCCAATCTGGTGTATATCAGAGCCACATCATTGAGAGTGGAAATTTCGCCTTGCGCATCTTCTAATTTGCGGAAAATTTGCAGCGCTTTGTCAAAAGACTCTAAGGCTTGGGCAAACTTGCCTATACGGCTGTAGGTAGAACCGATATTGCTCAGTGCTGTTGCTTCAGCTCGCGGATTACCAAATTCTTGCGCAACCGCCAGCGCTTGGTGGAAACACTCTAATGCTCTTTGTGGTTGCGAGCAACCGAGGTGAGCTAAACCAATGTCGTTCAAAGCATGACCTTCTCTGGCTCTGTCTGGGATGATGCGAGCTAGCATTAAAATTTCGGTTGCTAGCGCCAGGTATTCTTGAAATCTCCCTTGTTTGTAGTAGCCTGTTGCCTCATCACGACGTTGTTCCCACTCGGTGACTGGATTTAAAGGTTGCGACATCTGACCTCGGTTGCACTAAAGATAAGTAGGCAGGTTTTTTGGGCGGCTACACCCAAGAAGTAACCCTCCTCAGGTTATATTTCCCAAAATTAGTTAACCATTATTCTCTATCTTTAGATATAAGACGTAAATAGAGTGGTTGTAGTATAATTACATACTTAAAATTTATTTTTCCAAAAATTGCGATTTGAAAACCTAATAAACATTGCTGAGGTGGCGATGCATATGCAACTCAGGTTATGCAAAGAATTATTACAAGCAAAGTCATCTGCAAGTATTAAGGTATAAGACTTTTACCGTAGAGTTCGCTTTTAGTTCACCATCGCCAAAACTGATTGAGAATTTGATTTTGTGAATCCTATCAAAATATGGTCTCTGTTGTATAGCTTGGGGAAACAGAGAAAATAGCCCATACAGAGTAGCGAATTTAACTAAAAAATCAAATTTTGTGTTTGAAAAAGCGATCGCTTTTTTATTTATTTCAATAGAAAATAATAGGAGAAGATGGTGAAAACGCTTTGCTGGCATAGATTTGCAGTCATACAGACTGCGGCAGCAAAAATATAAAAATTAGTAGCCTTGCTAACAACTATCAGCGCGGAAAAATCTACCTACTATACACATACTCTCCTACCAATGAGAGAGAAAGTAATTAATCGTGTTTTCTAAAGTGAACTCAAAGAGCTTGAGAGGATGTTAGGAAAGTTATTGAGATGTTTCCAGCATCCTCTTAGTTGCGATTGCATCGCAGCAAATTGGAAGTTCATAGCAGGAAACAAACTTATGACTCAAGCACAAGAATTACAACCGCCGCAACAGCAAAATCCCCCTGGAAGTGAAGCTCAAATGACGCCAAAACCCCGATCTGATGATTCCAAATATCGGGGAAGTGGCAAATTACAAGGCAAAGTAGCGCTAATTACTGGTGGAGATAGCGGTATTGGTAAAGCAGTTGCCATTTTCTATGCCAAAGAAGGGGCAGATGTGGCAATTGTCTATAAAAATGAGCAAGAAGATGCCAAGGAAACAAAACGCTTGGTAGAGGCTGAAGGTAGGCGCTGTCTGACAATTAAGGGAGATATTGGCGACGAGCAAGTATGTCAGCAAGCTGTACAACAGGTTGTGAATGAATTGGGACATCTAGATATTCTGGTGAATAACGCCGCCGAACAGCATCCACAAGAAAGTATTGAAAATATTACGGCTGAACAATTAGAGCGTACTTTCCGCACCAATATCTTTAGCATGTTCTTTCTCACCAAAGCAGCAGTACCGCACCTGAAAGAAGGTAGCGCTATCATCAACACTACATCTGTAACTGCTTACAAAGGCAATCCGCAACTGCTGGATTACTCATCAACAAAAGGAGCGATCGTAGCTTTTACTCGTTCTCTATCCCAATCATTGGTAGAGAAAGGGATTCGTGTTAATGGTGTAGCTCCCGGCCCCATCTGGACACCACTAATTCCTTCTACCTTCCCTGAGGATAAAGTGAAAAGCTTTGGTGCTCAAGTACCAATGCAGCGGCCTGGACAACCAGAAGAAGTTGCACCTAGCTATGTATTTTTAGCATCTGATGATTCTTCCTATATGTCAGGGCAAATTCTGCATCCGAATGGCGGCGAAGTTGTGAATGCGTAGTAGGGGTACACAGTAATTGAATTAGGGTGTCTGGCCCTAATTCAATTAATATTTGTCACACATAAATTATTCATAAGGGCACGGTGGTGCCTATTGGTGTCAACTTAAGCTTGAAGAAACCATAAGATGTATCACTCAGAACATCTTGATTGATGTTCTGAGTGATACATGATGAGTAAAAAACCTCCAGTGCGAAACGGTAGCAAAAGCATGTACCTTCCCCGCCGATAGAGGAAATCGACAAGCAATTATATTCATTGCTCTCACCAGGCAGCTTCAAGCCACTCAAGTTGTGTGAGGGCAAAGACAAGAAAAAATTGCGCGAAGTGGATACTAACATTGCCTGTAATGATGGCAGTAGTATTAAGTTTGGTATATCGGCATATAGCCGGATTAAAGGAAGTGCAACGGGTACTCAACGAGGAAGGATGATTGTGGGTAGGCCGAATTGAAGTGAGTGCTCAAGCAATATCAAAAAGACTCAGAACACTACCAATAGAATTGTTGACGCTGATTGTTGAGCCAGTGATTGAGAGAATTCAACAGCGAGACAACACCAAGGCGATAGAGCCAAATTGACTCGATGTGAATCAAAGATTTATGAGACTGAGTAAAGATTGGAAGACACCGTGAAGTTATTGTTATGCTAAATTTAGCGGACATGGTATAAGATTGTCCGACACAGGGAGATAGGAAAGATTTTTTGGTTAATCTTTTGCTTTCGCCCCGTCTATATATAATGCGTTGACCGCAAACTTTAACTTAGTAGAATTTCGCTGACTAGCCGACCTTTGGGCTACTGCTTTACTGTATGCAGGCTGAGTATAAATCTTTTACAAAGAGAAACAAATGCTACTGCAATAGTTGAAAGCTGGGCTTTTAATCAAACATTATCTTAAAAAAATCTAAAATATGTTAAGTATTTCTGTCAATCTGGGTTTACCACAGGTGCCCAGTGTAGTAACTTCTTTACCTGGATCTCGCGCTCAAGCAATTATAGAACGCGATCGCGCTGTAACTTCTCCTTCTTACACTAGAGATTATCCCTTGGTGGTAGCTAGGGGTGAAGGCTGTATGGTAGAAGACGTTGACGGCAATGTTTTCTTAGATATGACAGCAGGTATTGCTGTAACGAATACCGGACACGCCCATCCAGAAGTTGTGGCCGCAATTCAAGCCCAGTCAGCACAGTTGCTACATATGTCGGGGACTGATTTTTATTACGAACCGATGGTAGAACTGGCAGAAAAATTAGCAGTTCGCGCTCCTTTTCCTGAAGGTGCTAGGGTATTTTTCACCAACTCTGGAGCAGAATCTAACGAAGGAGCAATTAAACTTGCCCGATATTACACCAAGCGATCGCAAATCGTCGCTTTTTTGGGCGCATTCCACGGACGCACTTATGGGGCTATGTCTTTGACTGGTTCCAAAGTAGTGCAGCGAGCTAATTTTGGGCCTTTCGTACCAGGGGTGACACATATTCCCTACGGCACTCACGCTAGCTTGGATTATTTAGAAAAACAGCTATTCTTGACGACATTACCACCAGAAGAAGTAGCAGCAATTGTAGTTGAACCAATTCAAGGCGAAGGCGGGTATATAGTTCCAGAAGAAGGCTTTTTACAACGGATTCGGGATATATGCGATCGCTATGGCATCTTAATGGTAGTGGATGAAGTGCAGTCTGGGATGGGGCGTACTGGTCGCCTATTTGCGATCGAGCATTGGGGCGTCATGCCGGATATTATCACCACAGCTAAAGGTATCGCCAGTGGTTTACCTTTGGGTGCGATTCTTTCCCGACCTGAGTTAATGACATGGTCTCCTGGCGCTCATGCCACCACATTTGGTGGAAATCCAGTAGCTTGCGTTGCTGGTATTGCCACACTGCGACTGTTGGAAAGCGGTTTGATGACCAACGCTACCCAAATGGGAGAGTTATTACAAGCTGGTTTAACCCAACTGCACCAAAGATTTCCCCAACTCTCGGCACCGCGAGGTAAAGGATTAATGGTAGCGGTGGATTTATTAGATGAAGAAGGTAATCTCGATCGTCAAATGCGCGATCGCATAATTCAAGAAGCCTTCTTGCGGGGTTTGTTATTGCTTGGTTGTGGTAAAGCCGCCATTCGTTTCTGTCCACCTTTAATTATCGATAGCGACCAAATTCAAATTGCCTTAGATATTCTCGCGGATATTTTAGGTAGTTAGGGCATAGGGCATGGAGGGAATGAGGAAAGGGAGATAAGGGGGAACTGATGATTCCTTTTGAGGCTTTTAGCTCCATTAACGCACCTTTGAACTCCGTTAATGAAGCTTTTAGCTCCATTAATGAGGCTTTTAGCTCCGTTAATGAAGCTTTTAGCTCCATTAATGAGGCTTTTAGCTCCGTTAATGAGGCTTTTAGCTCCGTTAATGAGGCTTTTTACTCCGTTAACGAGGCTTTTAGCTCCGTTAACGAGGCTTTTTACTCCGTTAACGAGGCTTTTTACTCCGTTAACGAGGCTTTTTACTCCGTTAACGAGGCTTTTTACTCCGTTAATGAGGCTTTTAGCTCCGTTAATGAGGTTTTTTACTCCGTCAACCAGCCTTTGAGCCTAAAACTTCGAGCTTGACCAATGACTAATGACAACTAATTATGAAACCCGAAATTGCTGTTCATCTTTTTTCATTACTATGGCAAGAATATAGTGCCAGAGTAAATTATGCCCGTACCTACCAGCAAATGATTACTGATGCTGGTGGGACTGTTGCCAACGATCACATTGCTTTGCGGTCTTTGCGTCTATCACTGGATACCCCAAAAGGCGAGATTAATTTAGGAATTAACTATCTAGAACAACTAGCTACAGCTTTGGGTTACGTCGCAGCTGGGGAATATGTTTTTCCTGAAACTCATTTATACGCGCGTCATTACAGTCACCCCCAGCAAGTAGAATTCGACTTGCCTAAGCTATTTATTAGCGAGTTAATTGTCGATGAATTACCTAGCAGAATTGCCGAACTCATCTATCAAACAGTATCTTCACTTCAGTACGATTCTGTAACTGATTCCCTGACAGAAGATGAGAATGTAGAAAGCATCGCCCGTAAACTCAAGAAAATCTTTACCCGTCCTTGGCTACCTCCGCAACGTTCTGTAGTGGAAGAAGTTAATCGCGTGACTCAGTATGGTGCTTGGGTATTGCTGCATGGTTATGCTGTGAACCACTTCACAGGCTACATCAACCGCCAGAACACCAGCGAATACCCAGATATTGATAGCACAGTCAGCGGTTTAGTTAAGCTGGGTGTACCGATGAAAGCCGAGATAGAAGGTGATATTGCTTGCGGTTTGCGTCAAACTGCAACTCAAGCAGTCACAGAAATGGTAACAGTATTAGACGATCGCACTAATGCAGAAATTCAAATTCCCTGGACTTACGCCTATTATGAAATTGCCCAACGCTATCCTGTAGAAACAGAATCGGGAAAACATCTACTGTTTGATGCGTTCTTAGGTAAGAATGCCCAGCAATTATTTGAAATGACACGCATTGGTAGTAAGTAATCATATTTGATTTGCAAACATTGAGAGGCTCAGATCCCCAAATTGAAGAAATCGGGGATCTTTTTGTTCTTAAGTCCTCATCAAAAAATATTTTTATTCTGTCTATAAATATATTCAATGGTTAACCTGTGACAATGCTGTGCGCGCAGACCTAATATTTTGGCAGGATTTTCACTATTGTTAGCTATTCCATATTCTCTGCCTTCAAGTCTGCGCGAATTTACTTGAATTCTCTAGGATTTTTTATTATATGAAAATTCAATGGTAAGCCTTGATATTTTTCAATGGTCGGTTGCACTAACAAAATAATAAAACTTTCTGATAACTAGCTTTAGAAATTAGCATTTTACTAATTAGCTACTTTAAGACAATTATAAGAATAAGAACATTAACTATAGAAAATTTATTTTTGGTAAAAACACATGGCATTACTCACAGAATCTACTCAAGTTCTTAGAACACCGGGACGTTTGACGGTTGAAACTGCGGAAATTGCTGCCGAAACTACTGCTATTCGTTGTCTTGATTGGGACAGAGAACGGTTTGATATCGAATTTGGATTACGGAATGGTACTACCTATAATTCTTTCTTAATCCAAGGTGAAAAAATTGCATTAGTTGATACTTCTCACCGCAAATTTGAGAATTTATATCTGGAAATTCTGTCAGGATTAATTGACCCAAGCAAAATAGATTACTTGATTATTAGCCACACAGAACCAGATCATAGCGGCTTAGTTAAAGACATTTTGGAATTAGCTCCTGATATTACCGTAGTGGGTGCTAAGGTAGCTATTCAATTTCTCGAAAATATGGTTCACCAACCATTTAAATCAATACAGGTGAAAAGTGGACAGCGTTTAGCATTAGGAAATGGGCATGAATTAGAGTTTATCTCTGCACCTAACTTACATTGGCCGGACACAATTTTGACCTATGACCACAAAACTGGCATTCTCTATACCTGTGATGTATTTGGAATGCACTATTGCGATGACCACACCTATGATGAGAATTTCAATGTCATAGAAGAAGATTTTAAATATTACTATGACTGTCTCATGGGGCCAAATGCACGTTCTGTTTTAGCAGCGTTAAAGCGAATTGAAAATTTAGAAATAGGTACAGTTGCTACAGGACACGGGCCTTTACTGCAACACTATATTTCTGAATGGTTGGGAAGGTATAAAAATTGGAGTTTAGAACAAGCAAAAGCAGAGACATTAGTCGCAATGTTCTATGCTGAAGATTACGGTTTTAGCGAACATTTAGTAAGAACAATCGCACATGGCTGTACAAAAACAGGTGTAGCCGTAGAATTAGTAGATATTAATAGTAGTGAACCGCAAGAAATTCGGGAATTAGTAGGACAAGCTGCTGGCTTAGTTATTGCTATGCCTCCTCAATCTTCTGCGATCGCTCAAGCTGCTGTTAGCATAATTTTAGCGGCTGCTCATCAGAAGCAAAGCATTGGTTTATTAGAGTCAGGTGGTGGAGAAGATG
The DNA here is from genome assembly GCF_963875125.1 of Calothrix sp. NIES-2098. Classification (NCBI taxonomy): domain Bacteria; kingdom Bacillati; phylum Cyanobacteriota; class Cyanophyceae; order Nostocales; family Calotrichaceae; genus Calothrix; species Calothrix sp. NIES-2098. The sequence continues at coordinate 2,390,983 of NZ_CAWNKJ010000001.1, read as the reverse complement.
AACCTGTTTATCCCTTACGCAACAAGTTTCAAGAATTAGGATTAATAGAAGCTTTTTCACCAATTTTAGTTAAAGAAGCTCCCACACTATTGCTAGAACAACTGTGTGAAGAAGCAGGAACCGATTTAGGGCAATGGTTAACCCGCGATCGCACGATTAAACAAATCAAATCCATCAATACAAATTTAGAGAAAGCTTTAGGCAGAATTAGCAACGGGCTGTATATTATCACTACCAAAAAAGGTGAAGTTCAAAGTGCAATGTTGGCTTCTTGGGTGACACAAGCGAGCCTGAATCCTTTAGGAGTAGCCATTGCTGTATCGAAAGACCGCGCCATAGAATCCTTAATGCACGTAGGCGATCGCTTTGTTTTGAATGTTTTAGAAGAAGGCAATTATCAAGGATTAATGAAACATTTCCTTAAGCGCTTTGCTCCTGGTGCAGATCGCTTTGCTGGCGTGAAGACTTATCCTGCAATTAATGGATCTCCCATCTTAGCTGAAGCTTTAGCTTATGTGGAATGTGAAATTACTAGCCGCATGGATTGTGGAGATCATTGGATTATTTATAGCACCGTGCAAACAGGAAGAGTTGCCAAGGTAAATGCATTAACTGCTGTCCATCACCGCAAAATTGGCAATCATTATTAAACGTGATTAATCATTGGTCATTTGTTATTTGTCAGGTGGGCATTGCCCACCCTACTACTGCTTATTACCACTTCAAAAATCAATTGAGAGTGCTCTATGTATCAGCCTGCTGAAAATAACCCAGTCTCCATGTTTCAAATCAATCGAGGACGCATTGTGCGCAGCTTGGAACTTATCCAAGACATGATTGTAATTTCTTTATGTATCGGGTTATTTAGTTTCATGGTGATTCAAGTGAGAGATATGTTTTTCTCCTTGCTTCCTCCTCTAGATTTCCATGTTGTAACTGCCGATATTCTGTTTTTACTCATCTTAGTTGAGTTATTCCGACTCTTAATTATTTATCTCCAAGAACAACGAATTTCGATTGGAGTAGCTGTTGAAGTTTCTATTGTTTCCGCCTTGCGAGAAGTCATTGTTAAAGGCGTATTAGAAATCACTTCGAGTCAAGTTTTAGCCACTTGTGCATTCTTATTAGTTCTAGGAATCCTACTTTTCTTGAGAGTTTGGCTACCTCCTACCTTTGAAGGTATCGATCCGGAACAAGAAGTATCTAGACGTTATAAACGTCTCCATCTCGAAGAATTAGCGAAAAACAACGGAGGACGTTAGGAGAAAGACGCAGGGACACGAAGAAATAACAAATGACCAATTCCCAATGACAAATGACAAGGAGGATACTATGTCTACTGCTACTTTAATGCCCAATCGCCATAGAGATGTTCAGGTTGCGGAAATTGGTGTAAATACTTTGATATTGCGATCGCGTACTTGGGAACGTCTAAAATTTGAGGTTGAGTATTCCCGTCAACGAGGAACTACGGCAAACTCTTATTTAATCCAAGCTGATAAAAAGGTTTTAATTGACCCTCCAGGGGAATCTTTTACCGGAATTTTTCTAGAACAATTAGCACAGCATCTAGATTTAACTACCATAGATTACATTGTGCTTGGTCATGTCAACCCCAATCGTAGAGCTACTTTAAAGGAGTTGCTTTCTTTAGCCCCCCAAGTTACTTTAATCTGCTCTCGCCCAGCTGCTAATGCTTTAAAAGCTGCTTTTCCAGAATGGGAATCGCGGATTCAAGCTGTGCGATCGCAAGATACTCTAGATTTAGGACAGGGACATCACCTGTCATTTATCAGCGTTCCTACTCCCCGTTGGGCTGATGGGCTTTGTACCTACGATTCTGCCACCAAAATTCTCTACACCGATAAGTTTTTTGGCGCTCATATTTGTGAAGATGGTTTATTTGATGAAGACTGGAAAGCTTTAGATCCAGAACGTCGATACTATTTTGATTGTCTCCATGCTCCCCAAGCCAAACAAGTCGAAGTTGCTTTAGATAAAATCACGGTTTTGGGTGCAAAATGTTACGCCCCAGCCCACGGCCCGGTTGTGCGTTACAGCCTGAGCCGTTTTACTTACGATTACCGCCAATGGTGTCAAGGTCAAAAGTCTCAGGAGTTCAGTGTAGCTTTAATCTATGCTTCTGCTTATGGCAATACAGCAATTCTTGCAAATGCGATCGCTCAAGGTTTAATTGAAAATGGCATTAATGTCGAATCAATTAACTGCGAACTAGCAGATGCGGCGGAGATTACCCGCGTTGTCGAAGCTTGCGATGGATTTATTATCGGCTCGCCCACTTTAGGAGGACACGCACCAACCCAAATTCAAACGGCTTTAGGAATAGTCCTCTCAACTGCGGCGAAAACTAAGTTAGCTGGGGTATTTGGTTCTTACGGTTGGAGTGGAGAGGCTATTGATTTACTCGAAAGCAAGCTCAAAGATGCTAATTATCGTTTAGGATTTGAGACAATTCGGGTACGCTTCAGCCCTACTTCTTACGTTTTACAGCAGTGCCAAGATGCAGGTGCTTCCTTTGCCCAAAACTTGAAGAAAACGAAAAAACTGCGTACTCCCCGTCAAGTAGTCACAGAAGCGCAAGTAGACCGTACAGAACAAGCAGTAGGTAGAATTATAGGTTCTTTATGCGTCGTCACCACACGCGATCGCGACACCCACAAAGGTATATTAACTTCTTGGGTATCGCAGGCAACTTTTAACCCACCTGGGATTATGATTGCGATCGCTCAAGAACAAAATGCCGATTTAATGCGTCATCCCGGTGACAAATTTGTGTTGAACATTCTCAAAGAAGGTAGAAATGTCCGACGCTATTTTTCTCGTCACAGCACTTTAGGCGAAAATCCCTTTGCTAATCTTCCTACCCAAACTGCTGATAATGGATGTCTGGTTTTAACTGAAGCTTTAGCTTATTTAGAATGCACGGTACAAAATCAACTCGATTGTGGTGACAGATACTTGATTTATGCCGTAATAGATCGGGGAGAAGTATTAGAAAATGATGGCGTCACTGCCATTGAGCATCGAAAATCGGGCAGTCATTATTAAATTGGGCATGGGGGAATGGGCATTGGGCATTGAAACAATTTTGGATTTCAGTCTAAAATCCAAAATCTAAAATTTCTTGTCCTCCTTCCACATCTCCCTTCCCTTTCTCTTCTCTAGCCTCTAGCCGAACCTACCTAATATTTCCAAAATTAAATAAGAATCTAATATCAACAACTGAGTTAGGAAAATATTAATTTATTTGAGTTTTAATCCATTTTTTGGATTTCGTATCCAATATTCAAAATATAAAATAGCCTCATGCTCTAAATGCGGGATAGACTGCACCTGAATGGATTGAAGCACCTGATAACTCTTAGTCTATTTCGTGAAGGAGCTAAATTTTTTATTTAGTAGTTCCTACGCTGGTTCAAATACTCCTGGGGGAATCGGCACGAGTTGAGGAGTTGATAAGCAGATTCCCTGTCTGTACCAAATGCCTTCCACCTCAAAAGCCTCGAATTGAGTAGTGAGAACTGCCCAAGCTTGCTCATTTAGTCCAGCGGAGTAAGTCCAGGTAAATCGTCTGTCATTGTGCAATCTTTGTTCCAATTCAGCTAAATCCTCAGGTAGCCAAAACTGGGTCATAATTCTTTCGGTCGCAATTTCTGGTGGTGTCTGTAACATCTCAGCCATTGGCTGATTCACAATAATTTGTTGGCGAGTATCTTGTCTGACAATACTTACGGGGCGTTCATTTTCGGCAGCCGCAACCATACGGTACAACAACTGTGATGGGATATGTAACTGGCTGCAAAACACTGCACCTTGATATTGCAAAATGCGTTCGGCTGTTTCCTCAGGTGTTGGTGGTTTTTTGCTTGCCATCCACCCAAAAAATTCTATTGGTTGCTTGCAGCCTTTCCAACGAATCCGCACCTTGCCATTCATTTTATACGCAGTTTCACTGAGGGCATCTCCATAGCTTTGAGCTATGTACGTAGCATCACGCTTTGTTGGAGCAAATATTGAAACGCCCTCATATGATATTTTGTAGTTCCACCCCGGTAAGTTGAGGATTCTAAGAATACTCACACTCATCTTCTTTGACACCTCCAGAATCTCTATATACTTTTACACCCTTAGTCTCTTGATACACGGACAATTTGAAAGTTTCTTGCCAGATTTTTTTTCTTTCCTCCTCTGGGATGGCTAAAGCCGATGTAATGATGGCAAAGTCTCCTGGTGTGGGTAAAACTTCGCCTTTTGCCAGTGCTTGCAGGTTTTTAACGCCACAGCGTTTTAATTTTGCCATGTTAGCTTGCACTAAATCAGCAATTGTTTTTGGGGCTTGAGCTTTCTTGGAAATAGCACCTGCTTTTTTGGCTACCCACTCTTGAGTCATCTCTTCTATAGCATCGCTTTGAGAAATGCCTAAGCGGGCACAGATGCTTTTAAACTCTAGGGCTAAATCTAGTGGAATATAGCCGCTAATCTGCTTGTAATCATCAGAACGCCTTCTGTCAGTCATAAGTCCAAATTTTGAATATTATGCTTGTCTCTATTTTCTCTCATGAAATCAGAAATGCAAGACATTTGTTTATGTCATGTTTAAATGACAGCTTGACAAAAAAAAATGACAAGCCTAGTATGAGTGAGAGAGCAGTAAGCGTCTGAAGACTAAGAACGGTAGACCACCTAGAAGCTAGCTGCTTTTTAACGTAGCTAGCTTCTCGTCTTTATTTAGGAATCCGATGGTTTTTGCGCCCCTGTATTAAGTATATATGCTTGTACTTATTCTGCAACCTTTGCTCTTTGATTTGCATATTCTAATTTCAAGTTGTATTCTGCCCCGTTAGTAGAACTAAAGTTAACCGTACAAAGAATTTCGCTCCAGTAACAAAGTTAAGTCTGTTTTTTCGGTTCAGACCGCAGTACATCGCTGTAATGCCCGATCTAGGTATCGACTCAACAATAACTATGACTCAATTAACTTTTGACCAATTCCTGCACCCTTTATCAGAGTTTCCCAACATTGTTCATTTGGAAGATAATGATGAGCCGATGTTAGATATGTACACGATGGCAGGAGTGCTACTGTTTTCGGCTTGTGCAAATAACAATTTGAGTGCTAGAGAAAACATCCTCGAAACTTTAGCGACACAAGAGGGATTGGATGCGCATCTTTTATTTGAGCGTTGTCAGAGAGGCGACAAGGCAGCAATTTTACAAACGATTAGCTTGATAGTCTCTGGCTTAGAAAGTAGCCTGGAAACAGTGGAAGTATTTTAGTAAGGACAACTTGGCTGAGTTGGTTATCTGTATCGGTAGGATGATGTTTTCGATTGCAGAGCCTTGAGAAAATATCAAGGATAATTACCTAGCTTTTGATGACCAGCCAAATTCTGCCAGAAACCGTACAAAATATTCTCGACAGATACAGCGATCCGGATGCTGTTTTTAGGGCAATCCTGCCGATAATTGGAGAGGTATTGCAATGCGATCGCTGTTTCCTCTATCTTAGAAATCCCCAAACTAAGTGGGCGAAAGTTGCCTATTGCTGGCGACGAAATCAAGAAATACCAGATATTACAGACTCAGACTGGAGATTAGATCCAGAATCTTTACCCGAAGAAGACCCCTTATTTGCCGCTGCACTCCGGAATGACCCTTCTGTATATGTCGAAGATATAGAAACCGCTAGCCCAGAAGTTGTGAATAAAGAATTTGAGCGTAAACACTTTGGACATAGGGCATTAATTCACGCTCACTTGTGCCAAGATCGTAAACTGTGGGGAATTTTACAACCTGCCGTTTTTGGTAAAACGCGAGTTTGGTCAGAATGCGATCGCGCTTTTGTCACTCAACTAGAAAGTAAACTCACACCTTTAGCAGTTGCATATATTAATGCTGCAACTGATTACCCAAGCCGAGAAAGTGAGGGCTGTGAGAGTTAAAATGCGATCGCTGTTAATTCAATCATGCAGATCTTAGCCAAAAGCACGTCTGCAATGACTGTAAATATTTTTATCCAGTTACCTAAATAACATTTGAGTGCCATCTAACTTGGAGAAAGGGAACGTCTAATATTCAATGTGTTCCTCAATACTAGAATTTCTGTATTTTCTCCAAGAGTTAAATATTAAAAATGACTATCTATCAATTTCCTGAAGATTTCTATTGGGGTGTTGCTACGGCTTCCTTTCAAATAGAAGGAGCAGTTAATGAGGGAGGGCGTAAACCTAGTGTTTGGGATACCTTTAGCAATACACCTGGAAAGATTTTAAATAATGATACTGCGACTGTGACTTGCGATCACTATCATCTATACGAACAAGATGTGCAGCTGATGGCAGAATTGGGGATTAAGCACTATCGCTTTAGTATTGCCTGGCCGCGAATTATTCCCGATGGTCGCGGACAAGTCAATGAAGAGGGTGTTGATTTTTACAAGCGCCTGTTAGATTGTCTGCAAAAGCATAATATTACTCCTCACGCTACCTTATATCACTGGGATAGTCCGCAGGCTTTAGAAGATTTATATGGCACTTGGCAAAATCGCCAGATGGCTGTTGATTATGCTGATTATGTTACGGCAGTTGTGAGCCGTTTGGGCGATCGCATTACCCACTGGATGACACTCAATGAAATTTACTACTTTACTCATGCAGGTTATGGTGTGGAACTAGAACCCGTACACGCACCTGGAAAACTTCTCCGCAGTCAAAAAGAAGTTTGGCAGACTTCTCATCACGCCTTATTGGCGCACGGATTAGGATGTCAAGCTATCCGCGCTGCTTCACCTGTTCCATGCAAAGTTGCTTTAGTAGATAGCATTGGTGTCACAGTTCCGATTAACGAGTCTCCTAAACATATAGTGGCTGCAAAAAAAGCCTTCCACACTTTTAGATGCAATGGCGGTATTCTCATCCCCGCCCTAACTGGTGCTTACAGTCCAGCGCTGCTGGCAGAATTAGGAGAAAATGCTCCGGAAATCAAGCCTGGCGATTTAGAAATAATTCATCAGCCTTTAGATTCTATTGGTCTGAATATTTACAGCGGTACTTATGTGCGTGCTGTTGATAACGAAAAAGGGTATGAATTGCTCAATCTTCCTAAAGGCTACCCAAGAATGCATATGCCTTGGTTACAAATTGTACCAGAGAGTATTTATTGGGGAATTCGTCATGTCAGCGAGACATTGGGGCGTGATGATTTAGCAGTAACGATTACTGAAAATGGTTGTGCAGCCGAAGATGAATTAGATGCTAATGGTGAAATGATTGATACTGACCGGATTATGTACCTGCGGCAGTATTTAAAATCAGCTTATCGAGCTGTTAGTGAAGGCTATCCTTTAAAAGGATATTTTCAGTGGACTTTTATTGATAACTTCGAGTGGGCTTGGGGATATTCCCGTCCTTTTGGAATTGTTTATGTAAATTACAACACACAACAACGCATTCCCAAAGCCAGTTTTGAATGGTATGCAGAGTGTATACGCCAAAATCGGGTTGTTTAGCCAATCAACTTTGGATTTTGGATAGGGAAATTCTCTACAACCATTCAAGTGGTAGGGGCACGGCACAATAAGATTATTGTTGCCGTGCCCCTACAATCTTTCTTAACCACTCACTTGTGATTCAACTATTCCCACCGGACAAGAAACATTTGTTCCGCCTAAGCCGCAATAACCACTGGGGTTTTTGGCAAGGTACTGTTGATGATAATCTTCAGCGTAGTAAAACTCAGGTGCATCCAAGATTTCTGTGGTGATTTTTCCGTAGCCTGCATCTGTTAGGGCTTGCTGATAGGCTTCTAGCGATGCTTCTGCTAGCTGGCGTTGATTTTCAGAATACACGTAAATTCCTGAACGGTATTGAGTACCAACATCATTACCTTGGCGCATACCTTGTGTGGGGTTATGGCTTTCCCAAAAAACTTTCAGCAGTTGGGAATAACTAATAACTTTGGGATCGAATACCACCAATACCACCTCGTTATGGCCTGTTAAGCCAGTACATACCTCTTGGTATGTGGGGTTGGGCGTGAATCCGGCAGCGTAGCCTACTGCGGTAGTGTAAACTCCATTAAGTTGCCAGAATTTGCGTTCTGCACCCCAAAAACAGCCTAAACCAAATATAGCTTTTTCTAATCCTTCAGGAAAAGGAGGTTTTAGCGAATGACCGTTAACATAGTGTTTAGCAGGAACTCGCATTGGTTCTGCTCTTCCTGGTAAGGCTTGCTCAGGGGTGGGTATTACTGTTTTTTTGCCAAATCCAAATAATGCCATTGATTTTGATGCTGATTTCTCATAAATTTCTTTACCTTACTTAATATTTTAACTACTTTGGTTAGCGATCGCTTGATGTGCCAAATTCACAAACGATTGATATCCTTGGTAATGAGTTTCCAACCTCCAGCTTGGCCAATGAGCTTAATCGAATCTAGGTGAAGACTTTGATAAGCTGACGCATTCACGAGAAAATAGGGTTGTCCGTTGTAGTGCCAATAGTATTGCAGTTCCCCAAAAGAAGCTGGAATAATCGTGCGATCGCTATAAAAATCTAAAGAAGGACGACTGTAGGGAAAAGAGGTGTAAATCTTTTTGACTGCTGGATTTGCCTGCACTATCATACTGGCAACTGGTTTAACTGGATAAGCATCCCCTAATTCCCAAACCCAGTAGTTAGATTTCATCAACAGCAGCAGCGAAATATAAATTCCCCAAAACAGAATCTTCAGGAATTGCCCATCGCCTCGCTCGGCGTAGATTGCTGCTAAAGTCATAGTTAAAGCAACCGCCACAAAAATTACCTGTAAGTCTGTTTTAGGCGTTGCGCCGGAACTAAAAAAAATGCTTGCAGCCGAAGCCGCTAAAGCCAGTACTGCCAAACCAGCTACCCAAGATTTGGGATAGGCTGTGAGTAAAGGTAAATTTTCGGTCTCGGTAATTTGCGCACCTAAAGCTAAAGCCAAGCTTGGGTAAATGGGGAATAAATACCAGAGAAGTTTGCTACCTATGCAAGAAACTATCAGCAGATATACAGCACCCCAAACCAATACCAGTCTTGCCCAGCTAAGATTGCGATTTTCCCAGGTTAAGCGTAAGCTATGGGGTAAAAATAAGAGCCAAGGCCATGCATACATCAAAATTTCTTTGATATAGTACCAGGATAATTGGAAATTATCCTTTGTCGCTATCCCAGTGCGGTTGATGGATGGATTGATAAAAGCCATTTGCAGGAAAGTATGGCCATAGTGCAATAGCTGGGCACCATACCAACAAAGCACTGGTAAAATGCCAAGAAAGATTGCTATCCACAGATAGTAACAAGTAAGCAGTCGGGGTGTATCCCAATAAAGAAATACAATTGCGATCGCACCTAGCAAGATGCCAAATATTCCTTGAGTTAGGCAAATTAAGCCCAAACCGATGCCAATGCCCAAACAGTAACGCAAATCTCGGCGCGATCGCAAGACACACAACATCATCACCATCAGAAAACTGACTGTTGCGCCATCCAGCATTGCCAATCGCCCGTGACGTACCACTGGTAGCATTGTCAGGTAAATCAGCGCGCTATAAATAGCTACCCAACGTTGGCGAAATATTTCTCTCCCCAAGCAATACAGTAAAGGTACGGAACAAGCTGTTAAAATTGCTCCTGGTATGCGGGTTGTCCATTCATTAACACCTCCCAGGTGGTAAGCCCAAGCAATTAGCAAATGCATTAAAGGCGGCTTATGAGGATAAGGTTCGCCGCCTAAAGTAGGGTACAGCCAACCCAAAGAACCTGCTGGCGATCGCCAAATTTCACGGGCGACTTGTGCCACAGTACCTTCATCCCAATCGCGCAGTGGTACTCCTCCCAGATTGATGCTAAACAGTAACACTGCTGCCACGAGCAAGACAATTAGCCATATCCCATCAATCAATTTATCAACTGTGCGATGTTTTGTTCCTAGATGACCCCAAATAAAGCTTCTTTCTTGCATATTCTATGATAATCATTTTGTTTGCTGGTTTGATTACATAGAGATTAGAGCGAATCTCTAATGTTGCCACCCAGTAATAAGCTGTGTGTTTAGCAATTGCTAGATTCCAAATTAACTCATTTTTCCAAAATAGTAATTATTTTCTTGAGAAAATTGCCTAGGTTTTTTCGCTTACTCTTATCAAGATTTTTTTCTCAATAAAAGATATAAATAATACAGATATAAAAGGGTTTGCTGCCTTTATTATTATTCCCCTAATGGCAGAGATTTTAGCTAAAAACTCTTATGTAGTTTGAGATTTAATTGCTATTGTTTTCTGCGGTAAATTTTCAGGAACTGATAGCTACAGTGTTTCAAAGGTTAACTGTAAAGGTACGCTAGTCAATTAAATTCCGATGACTTGTAATTTGAAAAACTTATAATTAGCTAATTTAATTACAAAGTGGATATTCAATTCATGATAAATCGTTATAAAACTCTTGCGATAGTGAATCTAGACTGGATAATGCCTATCTGCCGACTTTGTGCCTTAGCGATACAATCTTGAACCACAGAGACACTAATAGGATAAATTAATTACTGGTTATTACTAAAAGATGAAAATTATTTGCAAGTTCCAGTCTGGATTTTGACGAACAATCTCAATTTGACGAATAAATTCTCGAAAATAAAATCGTCGCTCTGATTCTGACAAATCTAACCAAAATTGAGGAATTGAAACAGCTTGAGCAACAGAACGCAAATTTACTGGTGGAAGAGTTGCCAACTTTGCTTGCAGTGCAGAAATTTCTGTGCGGAGTTTGTATGCTCTTAACTTTGCTGTTTCCGTATCTAATACACCAGTTTCTATTAAAGCAGGTAACTGAGTCAGTATTTCTTGCTGACGAGCGATCGCTTCTCCTAAACTATTCTTAATTGCATCTAATTGCGGAAAATTCATCCCTGCTACAGCTAGGGGTAAGTCCTGACAAACTTTTGTAATTGTCTTATCCAAAACTTGCTGATAAGCAATGGCGCGACATTTTGGACTTTGCGGACAGCTAATCGGACGTAAATAAAGATACTCTTTATCTTGACGATGCTGGGTGACACGAGTCACAGTCATATGAGATTGACATTCTGCACAAACAACCAACCCCGCTAAAGAACGCGGTGCGCTAGCAGTTCGAGATGGTAAACGACTGTTACGGCGTAATAATCGGTCAACTTGGGCGGCTTCTTCTGGGGAAATGATGGGAATGTGGGTATTAGCAAGAATTTCGCCATCTTGGTAAGCGGTATTTCCTCGATACACGGGATTAGTTAGCCAACGTCTCCCGGTAGTAACGGAGATTTTTTTACCGTATTTTTTAGCTAAGTAACGAACTGCTCCCCGCAAGGAACCATAAAGTAAAAATTGTTCAAAAAAATCTTTGACTACTGGAGAAGTACTGCGGTCAACAATGTATTTATCCTTACTTCTGCGATAGCCATAGGGCGGCTTACCAGGTGGCGGCGCAGCTGACAAACGAGTGCGGGCGTGTCCTTGACGGATACGGCGGCTACGTTGCTGGCGTTGAATTTCCTGTAACAATTTCAGCAATTCAGCCCGGAGATTGCCTTTTTCTGAAGTGTAGGGCTGTTGGGTAGCAATTACTACTATACCCATTGCTTCAAGTTCGTTGAGGCGATCGCTCACTTCTTTGACAGTATCACCCAACTCTTCCAAGCGCCGGATTAACAGATAATTTACAGCTTCGGTTTTGCAGTCAGTGAATAATTGTTGTAATTGCGATCGCTGTCCCAAATCATGATAAACGCGATCGACATCCCATCCCCAATCCCCAGGCTCAACAGATGAGTCTATTAAGGGGTCAGTGTAACTGTAGGCAATGATTTTCATTGGTTAAGGGTCAATAGTCAATTAACTATTTCTCCCCACACTTCCCACACTTCCCACACTCCTTCCTCCCCTGTCCAATTCACTGCTGACTCAATTCGATAATATTCCCATCCGGGTCTTTGGTGAAGAGGGCGGGGCGACCAGAGGCGCTGGCTTGGATAGGGAAATTGCGATCGAGTAACTCTTGTTTAGCGATTTCTAAGTTAGCAACGCTAAAAGCAACATGAGGATTGCGTCCCCATTTTTCGTTTTGGTTGTCTGTAGGAGAGGATGGTGCAACGATCAGATGAATTTGATAGTTACCGACTTGATACCATGCACCAGGGTATTTGAGGGTGCGATCGATTTTGGTTAGCCCTAATACTGTGCCATAAAAGTGTTGTGAGCGTTCGAGGTCGGTAACGAGAATGGCGGTATGAAGACTGTTGGTAATTTGCATTGTCTGTGAGATGCGATCGCGGTTATTTAAATTTTGGCGTATTTCCACCACCAGGGAAATGGCATCAGGATTTTCGTCCATTTTCCAAGCTGGGAGTATCAAGCGATCGCAACTGATATCCCAGCCCCATCAGTAAGCTAATGGATATGCAGCATTTTTCACAGCCTGAAGTAGAGGATCGCGAATCTCTGCTTCGGGTAGCCAGCCAGCACCTAAATCCCAAATAATCACGCCTCCTAAGCCATTGTTTTCTACGTAATCAATCTTTGCTTGAATAGATGCCTCATCATCGTAAGAGATAAAACTATCCGTAGCCGAACCCAGTGTATTAATCTTCAAATAGGCTGCTTGAGCCGTTTTATCCCAGTGGTAAACTTGTTTTTTGTAATAGCGATTGATGATTTCAAAGTATGGAATTGCTCCTAATGTAGGTATCTGAGTTTTATCCCATTTCTGTAGCGGCTCAAAAACACCACCCCACTTTTTCCCTTCAAAATCAATGCCAATTGCTAACTTATTAGCTGGTACGCCTGCATCAATAAAGGCTTTGACCAGACCATCAGCTGAAGGAAGCAGTTCGCCAGTGCTAGGAAACTTGTTACCACCGTTATAAATGGGTGCATTATGCCATGTCACCGAACCGAGTTGATTATCAGCTAAGTTGTAGCTGATGATATTGATTTGCTCAAATTGCTTGTGTAATCTGGCAAATAGTTCTGGTCGCGCTTTGACAGCAGCAGTTAAGATCGGTTTGGGAGTAATGGCGCTCAATTTCTGACTCAGAAGATTGATGAACGCTGCATACTGCTCCTCATCCTCTTCTGTGACAGGTTGCCAATCAATATCGATACCATCGTATTGTTCGCCACCATAGCCTGTATTATTGTTGGTCAAAAATTTGACAAGATTAGTAGTAAAAGCTTCCAGGTTTTCTGGGCTGGTAGCGGCTCTAAATCTATTGCGTGTCGCTCCGTAAACTTCTCCTTTACCGTCTCTTCCGCCGATCGCAAACAGAACTTTGGTTCCGGCTGCACGAGCTGCTTTTAGCAGCGCCGTTGAGTTATCTAGGGTGATTTGATTAGTCTCAAAGTCCAAGCCTGCTGGATCTGAAAGCGGACTAGGCTGTTTAGTACCAGGCTTAACAGCAAAATGAATAATAGCTGTTACAGCACTGTAATCAATATTTTCAGGATGTAAATATTCTTGTCTCCAACCAGGGTAATAAGCGCTAGTCCATCGGGGAATACGTTTGTCAATAACTGGAATACTGTTGTCCATAGTGCCTCTCGAACCTACAAATTCTGCGATCGCTATCAACTATCAGAACAAACTAGGCTACAAACGTCATTGGTAGTATTCCGGATGATGGAGAAAGGCAGGGAGTGTGGGGAGTGTGGGAAGTGTGGGGAGTAGGGGAAGAAATGCCCCATGCCCCATGCCCCATGCCCGTTACAGTTGATGAGAAGCGAGAAAAGCGTCAACTTCCGCCGCCGTTGGTTGGGAGGCGATCGCTCCTGGTTTAATCGTAGTCAAAGCACCTACAGCGCTAGCATAGGTGACAATGTTTTTGGCTATTTCGGCTTTCCCCAAGCTTTGAATACCATGCTGAAGTACTTGGTAAATAAAGCCTGCCAAAAAGCTATCTCCCGCACCTGTTGTATCTACCACTGGTATAGAAAATGAAGGTAATTTGCCTTCATTCTCAGCCAGACAATAGACGCAACCGTTTTCTCCGTCTGTCACCAGCACTCCTTCAACTGAATCTAAGCGATAAGTAATTGCGCCTGCATCTTTTGTATCGAATAACCACTCCGCTTCTTCTTTGGAGAGTTTGACAAAATCGACTCGCTTCAAAATTTCTGCAATTTTTTGTCGCGCAATATTGGTATCTTGCCAAAATACAGGACGCCAATTCACATCTAGCAAAATCTTCAGATCGTAATATTCTGCTAATTCTAGGGCGCGGTGAATGGCTTTTTCACTTTCTGGATAAGCTAATTCCAAAGTACCTAAAACTAAAAAATCCGCCTCTTGAAATAAGGAATTTGGTAATTTTTCTGCTTGCAGACGCGTATCGGCAAATTCAGTGGTATTATACTTGCCGAATCCTGCAAAAGTGCGATCGCCTGCTAGATCCCTCGTCACATAAACTTGTCGCGTTGGTGCTGTCGAATGGCGTTGCACTCCTGTTGTGTCTACACCTACTTCTTGTAACACCTTGATTAATTGATTTCCTGGTTCATCCTCACCAACAGCTCCAATAAAACCTGCTGGCGTCCCTAGCTTTACTAAAGCACAGGCTACGTTAGCTGGTGCTCCTCCTGGGTAAGGAGTCCAGGACTTAACTTCTTCTAGCTTTAGCCCCAATTGATCGGCTAAACAATCAAACAAAATTTCACCGAGACACAAAACACGGGGATTGCTCATTTCATTTTAGGTTTTCGATTTGGGAGGAAGATTTTCCAGTATAAAATCTACAATAATCTGTGCTATCTGTCGCCCGTCCTTCATAGAATGAAATAGCAATTTTTGCTACTAATCCTAAGATGTATATGCTTTTTTCACCACACTTCGTTGATCGGTAAAAAATCTGATTTCGTCTAATAGGTGGTAGTATTTAGTACTAGCATTTTGTCAATTTTATTACTATGAACGAAAAATAAAAGGAAAATAATGGCAATTGTTATGCTAATGGGACGGAAAACCCCTGCCAACAAAAGAATCTTCTAGAATTAGATAGAGCGATTAAGTACATATACCAAGGAGGATAGAATAAGTCATGGCTGCTGGCGAGTCTCAGACCCCTGTTAGTCTGTCAGACAGAGAACTGCAAATTATCGACTTAGTGGCCGCTGGCTTAACTAACCAAGAGATTGCAGGAAAACTGGAAATTAGCAAACGTACAGTTGATAACCATATCAGCAATATTCTCACTAAAACCCAGACGGAAAACCGCGTGGCTCTTGTGCGCTGGGCTTTACAGTGGGGAAAAGTCTGTTTGAATGATGTCAATTGTTGTCCTCTGCCTAACCATATCGATTAGACAAGTTGCTAGTCAGGACGCGATCGATGGCGTTGAATCCGGACATCATTGATTGCGTTATCACGTTCGAGTTCTTTTGGTTTACAGCCAAGGCAAATCTGACGCTTAACAAAGAGTTCTGCTCTTCACGCATTTGTTTCATCAGTGTGAATCTCTACCACAATCTTTGATGAGCGTTGCAATTAAGTAGATTAAGACTTACGTAGGCTGACTGTAAGGGTGTAAGGGTTGCAGGTTTGAATACCTACACCCCTTACTCAAACCCTTGATTTTTTGCTGCTCGTGCACCAAAAATTTACAATCAAAAATATCCCATAGCTTTTGAAACTGGGCAAAAAACTGTAAACTGCTATGTCCGCGATCAATAAAAATTAGCAATAATATTTTGCCGCAAGCGCTACATTTGAAAGAAATCTATGTTGCTCCCTAAGCCGATGGAGCAGTGTTTCTATGAATACTTCTGCTTCTTTTGAAAGTGGCTCCTTTCCCTTTAACTTTTTTAGCTTTGATTGGACAGTACCTTTGTCTGGGAATGTTCCAAAAGTCGCATCTACCGATTTTCCCCAACCTTCACAAGATAGCGATTTACTTAAGCAGCTGTCATTTATCCCGGGATTGAAAGAAATTTTGATGCTGCGACAAGTTCATGCACTAGAACACGCTACTGTTTGGGTTCTGGGTGAATCAAACCGTGCCTATACTCGCAATAAAGAATCCCACAACGTTCAAGTTGATAACGAATTATTGAGTGGTTTGTCTACAGAGCATGGATTCTATCTCTATGGTGAAGTAAATATCAGCGATTTACGACGTGCAGTAACTCTGGCGCTACATCGCTTGACTAGTGGAGAATGGGATTTAGCTGTACATCCCCGTTGTGGCACCAATTTATCGGTAGCTATGCTGTTAACAGCTGGGCTATCGATGGGCGTGTATCTATTACTACCATTTCGCCCAGTTGAGCAGCTTATCGGTTTGGGATTAGCAGCCACAACAGCAGCGGAAATCGCACCCGATTTAGGTTCAATGGCACAGCGCTACTTGACAACTGCCATTCCTTTTAACCTCAAAATAGAACATATTAACCGTACACACGACGTTTGGGGACGCGAGGCTCATTTTGTCAAGGTGAATTGGCAAGATTAAAGTCTGGGCGATCTTTGGCTGGTAGTTAAGATCCGATCTATTAAGATAGTGACTTACCGTTAGGCGATCGCGCGTTCACGCATTTTTAGAGAGTGAAGTAATGAGAAAGCTTTATTTCTTAGTTCCAGGAACACATGGTACATTTGCTTGTGGTGGTCTTTGGGCAGAGTTAAAAACACTTAACTTGGCTCAACAGATTTGTAGTGCTGATGTGGTTACATACCGTCAACGAGAACCAGATAAACTTTTTCTAGACGATTTGCTCAAACAGCAAAACTTAGATGATGTAATTTTTGTCATCAGTTGGGGATTTGAGGTTGCTAAACTAGCAGCTAGGCTTGAGAAATATCACGTTGTCTACCATGCTCACAGCGCAGGTTACAAATTCCGATTGCCAGCTAGCGTTCCCATCATCACTGTGAGCCGCAATACAATGGGTTATTGGGGACAACAAGCTCCCAACTCTTTAATTTATTATTTACCCAATCAAATTAGTAACGAATTTCAAAATTTACATCTAAAGCGAGATATTGATGTTTTAGTTCAGGCAAGAAAATCTTCAGAATATTTAATGCAAATATTGATTCCCGAATTACATAAAAAATGTAATGTATTTGTTGTGAATTCCTATGTTGAAGATTTACCTGGGCTATTCAATCGCGCTAAGATTTATCTTTACGATTCTGCGGAATATTGGGCACAAGCAGGTGTAAGTGAAGGCTTTGGACTACAACCAATGGAAGCGCTTGCCTGTGGCTGTCAGGTATTTTCTAGTGTCAATGGAGGATTATCGGATTACTTAGATCCGGGATTTAATTGCCATAAAATAGCTGGATACTCTAAAGAGTTTGATATTCAACGTATTTTGAAAGTATTGACATCTCCAATAAATGTGACATTACCCGAACAGTTTTTTGCAGAGTACCGATACGAAAATATTATTAAGCGTTTCCAAGTTATTCTAAGCGAATTAAACGAATTTTTCGATTGTAAAATTCAGCAGCCACAAAATATCCCAGATTTAACAAAATTACGTCTTGCTAAGTTACTCACACAGAGTACATACACTAAAGTACGCAAGAAATATTTTCGGGGATAGTTTAAGTCAAGCATCTTCTATAGCTATCCTGATGGGATGCATCTCAGTTTTGATAAATGCCCACAGGTTATAAGCCTTGTTATTACCCAGATACTTCAAATCTTCTGTTGAAAAAATGCGGTAATTGGTATGACCAATGGCAAATGACTAATACCATTTCACTTGAATAATCACAAAAATGCATGGGTAAGTAAGGGTTTAGCATTGCTAAACCCCTACGAAAAATCTATCTGGATCGGGATATTTGTGAATTGGTATAAATATGTTTGCATTCAATCGTAGCCGTCGGAACTTAACTTATTTATTTGCGTTGTCGATGGGAAGTATCTTAATCGTTTTTGCTGCTATAGCTTATTACTTGGGAGTGGAAAACCAACTTCAGGTTTTTGATGAAGAACTTTACTCAACCAGCAAAGCAATTGTAGCAAATACACAACGTCGTCTTGATGCAAAACGATGGCAGGTAAAGAAAGATGATGCTCCAATTTTGAGCGATGTACTACCTTTGAATGGCAAATTGCTATATGTCCGTTGGTACAATTCTCAGAAACAATTAGTTAAATATAATGGCGAGAAAATTCCCATAAAATTAAATTTTACTTCTGGGTTTCAGACTATTCAAATTAATCACAGCAGTAAAATCTGGTTGCGAGAGTTAACATTACCAGTTATCCAAAACAATCTAGTCATTGGCTACTTGCAAATTGCAGCACCTCTGACACCGTTGCGTGACAGCTTAAACCGAGCCAGGTTATTTTTAACAATAGGCGTACCAGTAACTTTAGGTTTAATTGGAATTACTGGTTGGTTTTTGGGCGGGCTGGCGATGCGACCGACTCGACGCGCTTACGAACAACTACAACGCTTTACCGCCGATGCTTCCCATGAGTTACGCGCCCCTGTGGCTGCGGTTTTAAGTAATGCACAAGTTGCATTAATGCCACCAGAAGATGAATTAGAGCAGCGTTTTCGCTTAGAAAATATCGAGGAGATTGCAAAATCAATGAGTACATTGATTAGCAATTTACTGTTTTTAGCCCGTCATGAAGGGCCTTTAGATATCACCGCACTCAAAAGCATTGACCTTGTAGAATTACTGCGATCGCTCTTGGAATCATACCAACCGCAAGCAGCCGCGCAAAATCTCAGTTTAGAATCTCATCTCCCCCAGCAACCGCTATACGTGAAAGCTGATGGCGAATTGCTCAAACAGGCTATAGTTAACTTACTCGCCAATGCTTTTAAATACACTCCAGATGGCGGGACAGTGAAGCTAAGACTTTTCTCGCGCAGTCATCGTGCTGTGATTCAAGTAGAAGATAACGGTATTGGCATTCCATCGGAAGATTTGCCTCATATATTTGAAAGATTTTACCGCGTGGGTAATGTGCGATCGCGCCACACAGGTGGCTTTGGCTTAGGGTTGGCGATTTCCCAGCAAATAATTCAAGCACATCGCGGACAAATCACTGCCAAAAGCTTACTTGGCCAAGGTTCAACCTTTGAAATTCAACTTCTGTAGAGGATGGGGAGTGTGGGAAGTGTAAGGAGAAGGGGAAGAAATGCCCAATAACTAATGTAAATGACCAATGACCCATCACCCATTTTCAATACAGATTGACATTTTCTTGTCATTCTTACCCAACACAATAAAAATAACAGCAGCTAATCAGTATATGAACTATCTCATACAGAGTTAATGACTCCCTTAAAGAGAAAGCAAACAAATTCTTGGTTAAATGCGGCGCTAATGGCTGTGATAGTTACACTACCGACAGCTTGTGCTGTACAACCAAATCGCTTAAATAATATTGTGGAATCTCTGCCCAAAGCTGAGGCGCAAGAAGGCGCTAGCAATAATGCAATTTATGCAGATGTGCAAGCTTTGGTAAATCTCGGCCCGCGAGTAGCTGGTACGCCAGTTATGGAAAAAGCCAGCGCCTATCTCATAAATCAGTACCGTCAGGCGGGTTATGTTGCTGAAGTTCAGACTTTTAATTACGAAAAGTTTCTCGACTTAGGCTCAAACCTCATCATCAACGGTGCAACTATTGAAGGTAGGGCGCTTAATGGCACAATGCCGGGAAAGTTAAATGCACCAATGGTAGCAGTTCCTAATTTTGGGCGACCAGAAGACTTTGCTAAGGTGAATGTCAAAGGCGCGATCGCAATTGTCCAGCGTGGTGAAATTCGCTTTGCTCAAAAAGCTAACAACGCTGCGGCGGCTGGGGCGATTGGTTTGGTAATTGTCAATAACAAGCCAGATAATTTAACAGGTGCGGGATTGGGCGAGTCAGTGAAAATTCCTGTTTTAGGAATTTCCGGCGATCGCGGTAATCCTTTACTTCAGCAAACTGCACCAGTTAATGTCAACTTGAATGTTAACGCTCAACAGCAGGTAGTTACCGGACGGAATGTGATTGCGCATTTACCAGGAGTAACGCAGCCAAAACTGATACTTGGCGGACATTACGACTCCGTGCAAGGTTCCCCTGGCGCAAACGATAACGCTTCTGGGACAGCCGTTGTCTTAGGAATTGCGCGTAATTTAGCGAACACCGATCTCGCTCGTCAAGCTTGGTTTATCGCTTTTGATGGCGAGGAAGACGGGTTACATGGATCGCGGGCGTTTGTGGATAATGCCAAACCAGAGTTCCTTTCTGGCTTGAAAGGGATGATGAATTTTGACATGGTTGGCGTGAACAACGAGCTGTTAATTGGTGGTACATCCTCGTTAACTGCGATCGCTCAAAATGTGGATTCAGATATCAAAACCCTAGGTTCCTATGGCTATGGCGGTAGCGACCATGCATCATTTGCTAACAAAGAAGTGCCAATTCTATTTTTCTATCGAGGTCAGGAACCGAATTATCACAGCCCGAACGATAAAACAGTAGATCCAAAACTGCTGAATGAAGCTACTCAAGTAGGGTTAGGTATCGTCAAGCAATTACTGCAAGCTAAGTAATTTGTGAGTGAGGAAAACGGAGTTTCGTCTTTTGCCGATCGTGTTAAAACCCATTCTTTAACTTAGAAATCTGCAATGTCTGCTAATTTTTCCTTGAAAAAATCTCTAGTTAATGCATCTTTAGTTTCTGTAGGTGCGATGTCAGTGCTTGTGGGAGCGCATTTGATGCCTACAAATCCAGTGCTGTCTCAACCAACAATTGCACAGTTACCTTCTGATTCTTCGGTAGATGCTAATAATAACTTTATTGCTGATGCCGTAGCAAAAACTGGTTCAGCCGTAGTTCGGATTGACTCCACGCGCACAACTTCTAGCCGATATTCACAATCTGGGACGCGGGTGGCACGGGGAACCGGTTCGGGGTTTATTATTAGGTCAAATGGGATTATTTTAACTAACGCTCACGTAGTTTCTGGCGCAGACAAAGTAACAGTAACATTGAAAGACGGTCGCCAACTCACAGGTCAAGTATTGGGAGCAGATCGGGCGGCTGATGTCGCTGTCGTTCAAATTCAAGCAAACAATTTACCCACAGTCAGCATTGGTAATTCCGATAGTTTAAAACCTGGGGAATGGGCGATCGCAATTGGTAATCCTCTCGGTTTAGATAATACCGTCACAGTTGGAATTATCAGCGGCACAGAACGTTCTAGCCGCGCGATCGGTTCGCGTAGTAGGGAAGTAAGTTTTATTCAGACAGACGCAGCAATTAACCCTGGTAACTCCGGCGGGCCGCTATTGAATCAAAACGGACAGGTGATTGGTATTAATACAGCAATTATTCAAGGTGCTCAAGGAATCGGATTTGCTATCCCCATCAACCAAGCACAACAAATTGCAACCCAATTGATTGCTCAGGCTGGTTAAAAGTTTTCTGATAAGTAAGTCAGTGAGAAAAAACCAAACTATTTAAAGAAAAGTAAAAT
Source organism: Calothrix sp. NIES-2098 (assembly GCF_963875125.1). Lineage (NCBI taxonomy): Bacteria > Bacillati > Cyanobacteriota > Cyanophyceae > Nostocales > Calotrichaceae > Calothrix > Calothrix sp. NIES-2098. The sequence continues at coordinate 2,369,475 of NZ_CAWNKJ010000001.1, read as the reverse complement.
CTCTGTATTTGGCTTGTAGTCGCGCTTTAGCGCTAAAGCGCGACTACAAACAAGTGATGATTATTTGCACCGACTTACTTACTAACTTGCATTCCAAAATAGTGAAGATGAGGCGGATATTACACCCTCATCTTTTTTTCTTCTAACATAGGCGTTGAAATCGCCTATCTGGATGATGCTATATTTTGCGAAACCATTATGCCCGACGGCAGTATTAGAAATGATAATTGTTAAATTCAGCGTCAGCTTTACAGCACAAATATTATTAGTGGAATAGATTCATCTAAAGCTTCTGTTAAATTTGACATTTAATTGTGATTGATTTCATGGTTCTGCCAACAATCCTCGGACAGCACTGCGAATAAAGGCTGCATCTTTAGGATTGTCGTAAGGATTCCCGGTGCGGTGTCCCCAAATTGAAGAAATCGGGAGATACTTCGCTTTGGGAATTAACGCAGCTTCGGCAGCGCAGTCTTCTGGCGTAAAGTATAAATCTGTTGTAGCAGGCATTACCAATGTTTGAGAAGGAATTGCAGCCAAAGCTGCTTTATAATCGCCTTTATATTTCGGATTATCACTGATATCACAGCGCAGCCAGGTATCAATCATTGCTAACAAATTGTGTGGCTCGCGCTTTTTATAGTTAGACTCCCAAGCGCGTAGTAAGTAATCTTCTAAAGATGAATAACCAAGTTGGTAGTAAATGCCTTCACGGTAAAATGCTTGGGAAGCAGCCCAACTTGCATAAATTCGCGTAAAAGCTTTTAATCCTCGTTCAGGAAAAGCTGTAAAGCGATCGCCATTCCAAGCTAAGTCTGCTGTTAATGCGGCGCGGAGGCTGAGTAAAAAAATCCGATTGTGGTCTGTAGTGCGAGCTGTACCGCATAATGCAGCAATCCGGGTAACGCGATCGCCAAATAATGCGCCCCAATGATAAGCTTGTTGTGCGCCCATTGACCAACCGTAAATCAGCGCTAAACTTTCAACTTTAAATACTTCCCGCAATAGTTGTTCTTGAGCGCGAACATTATCTACATGAGTAAACCAAAAGCCTTGTTCGCTTAAACCACAATCTTGACAGTTGCTAGGCGAAGTTGACAGTCCATTCCCGAACATATTGGGAATAATAATGAACCAACGGCTGGGATCGAGAATGCCATCAGGATGAATTAGCCACTCAATATCGTAATGTTGCGCGCCGTAAGAAGTGGGGTAGAGAATGACATTACTGCGATCGCTCGCTAATTCGCCGTAAGTTTGATAAATCAATTGTGCTTGCGGTAGCACCGCACCACACTGTAGCTCAAAGTTCTGTAGATTTAGGCAACCAAGAGGTTTTGTCATGCCTCTAATCGTCCTAATTTTGACACAATATAGCAATTAATTTGTTTAGATCCCCAACTTCATCAAGAATTCGGGGATCTATGCATAGAGTACGCCAGAATAGACTTGATTGCTAGTAGCAAATTAGCGAACTAGTCCGAAATAAGCAGTTGCTGCCAAAACGATAATTAATAAAACTCCTAAGACAACGCTAACAGAAAATTCAACAGAAGTCTTTTGATTGAGTTCTTTTTTGCTTTCGCCTTGCTTAGAATTAGCGAACGCAATATTTTGGGGATTTGTTTTTTCAGTAGTCATGATTGTGATGTTTTACGCTTACTTATTTCTAAGTTTGCTGCAACATCCAGAAACTTCATCTTGCTTCAGGACTACCAAAAAAGTTATAAAAAACGATTTAGCAAGGTAACGTTCCTAAGTTATCAATAATATATTGGTTGACTTTGAGATAACCGGAATCAACATGAGTAAAGTGGGAACTCAATATTGGGTATGCTTGCGGCATTGCATGGAATGGAATTGATGGATATAAATGATGCACTGCATGAAGTGGCATATTCCACATCAAAAATCGCACAGGCCAGAGTGTTAGCGTGATGCGCGTATTTGTTAGCAGGTTAGCGTCAAGCGTGCAACCTGTATGTTCGCCCAGTAAAATAAAACGCAGAAGTGGTTGACCAACAATCATCGGTAGCAGCCAATAAAGTAAAAACCAAGGCTGACCTACTGCAATTGAAAGCGCGATCGCACCTGCATAAACTGCTAATTGTAATCTAGTAGAACGAATCACCTCATCTCGTGCTGTATCTGGGATAAATGGGCAATTATCCAGTTGTCCCAGTGCAGCGCGATAATGTCCTTGGATTTTATCTACCCACCAAGGTAAACCGCTAAGTACTAAGAAGTACTCACCCAGGTTGCGAGGTGTGAGATCCGTCAGTTCTGGATCTTTATCGGGAACGCGAGTATAACGGTGGTGCCATTTGTGATAACGGCGATAAAATGTGCTGTTGTAAAACGAGAGTAAACCTGCAAACCAAGCAACAACATCATTCAAGCGATTGTTGGCAAAAGCAGTTCTATGTCCGGCTTCGTGCATAGGTGCAAACATCGTAGCCAAACTGAAGCCATAGATGATTAATGCAGGGATTGCTATCAACCAATTACCAAAGTTAGTCGCCCAAACATAGCCACTACAGCCAACGATTGCTAAATGTCCTGCTAGTTGAACCAACCCTTTCGAGTTAGAGCGCTGATTTAAAATGCTTAAGTCTTCAACACTTAGAATTTGCTGAGGATTATGATGTTGCTCAGTTTTTTCATCCCGTAATTCCGGTTGAGTAATCGTATCAGTTGACATAGTTGGCACTCCACATCATCTCAGTAATTAAATCCAAGTATTCTTTGTTAGGGCTAAAAACAAAACAGAGAACTAGCAGGCTCTACGATTAAGTATCGTCCTGTAGATGCTCGGCTATAATTTAATACATCATTTACTAAATGGGTGTAAAGAATTGTAGGGAAAAGTTACCCAGAATTTAGTTACATATCACACAAAACAATACGTAATATCTATTGAAGCCAAGCGAAAAGCGATGGCTTTGCCAACACCTTCGGTAAACGCAAAAACTGTTGACTCTTATCATGTCCGTTTAAAGACAAGTCAATTGCGATCGCAGAGTAGCAATCCTAAAACTTTTGCGATTGCGTTATTCCACTTGCGACGGACATGATATTCAGATATCAAAACCCTAGCTTTCTATGGCTCTGATAGTAGCGATCGCGCATCAATTGCCATTCTGGAGTACTCAATTGCGATTTCGGGGTACTCCATTTTCATGTCCGAGTACTCAATTGCTATTTCGGAGTACCCAATTGCGATTTCGGAGTACTCCATTTTCATTTCCGAGTACTCAATTGCTATTTCGGAGCGATCAATTGCTATTTCGGAGTACTCAATTGCTATTTCGGAGCGATCAATTGCTATTTCGGAGTACTCAATTGCCATTTCGGAGTACTCAATTGCCGATTTTGTTAACCTCAAAATCACGGAAAAGAACAGATAAATTAGTAAAAATACAGTTTATTCTTTATTTTCTGCTTTTTATTGTCGATTAAATCCACGAAACTACTCATCTCAAGCACAAGAACATCCCATTATCTTTAAAAAAGAATAATTCAAGGAGGATCTTCCATGTCTCTCAAAACTCGTGGGTCTAATGCTGTAGACAAAGCTCAACGTCGTCTCGCCTTGCTGAAATCCATTGATGAGAATTTGGATTTAGGGCATGGATTAACTGTTGAAGCTTACTCTCGCTTAATTAATCATACCCGCGTTATGCTGGAAGCCCATAATACGCTGTTGTCTAATCTTGAGGAATCCCGTAAGGCAATAACCCAGATGGACAGACAACTCTCGCAAATGTCAGAACGGATGCTTACTGGAATTGTAACTGTCTACGGTAGAAACAGCATCGAGTATTCAAAAGCAGGTGGCTCTAATCGCAAGCGAGGTAAAAAACCTACTGCACAAGTTCCTCCAGTTGTAGAGGTTCCCGATGTTCAACCCGCCTCAACTGCAATTATCGAGGAGCCAACTAACGGACGAGTAAAGAATTAGTGTTGAAGATTTAGAGCGATCGCCTGTAGTAAGAGAGCGATCGCTTTTCATGCTAGCCGCTAGCAAAGCATTCCATCCGCTACTACCAATAACTGAAGACTCATTTTTATTTAAAGAAAAGCTTTTCATAAGTTAATAAAATAATTACTTATGGTAGATGCATATTTTAAAAATCTTGCTACCAACCTTAAAAGGAAATATAACCCTAGAGAGAAAAAAATTCTTATATACAAAATTCCCTTATTTTATATTGAATTGCCGTTATTTAGGAGCTTCTATATCTTAAGACATACCTCTTTGTTAAAGATTTTTTGAGCTATTTGTAGAGAAGATTATAAATAAGATCGATTAATAAATAATTTGATTCAATTTGATGATTCTTGTCTTATACTCAAGCCATTAAGAGCTTAATTTAAGAAGTTTGGAAAAACAAATTAACTCAACAATTATATTATGGCTAGACTAACTGTTTCTTCCCCTGCGCTCGTAGGCACTTCTAGTTCTGATGTCGTATTGGGACAAGAGGATAATGCATTTCCATCGATTGGAATTGAGGTTTTAAACAACGGAGTCATTAATACTAAAGCAGGCAACGACACTATTAAAGGTATTGGTAACGGAGGTAACGCATTTTCCCCCCCTATTGAAGGCCGAGGTATAGGTATTGCTAATAATGGCATCATCAAAGCAGGCCAGGGAGACGATACTATTACTGGTGCTGGCAATGGCGGTTCCCAATTTCGCGCAACTGCAACTGGTATAGGTATATTTAACACTCAGGGTGGCTATATTGATGGCGGAGATGGCAAAGATTTAATCTCCGGAACCGGAAAAGGAGGTGCAGCGGGAAGTCCGATAAATACAGGCATCAATAATAGCGAACATAGTCGCATTGATGGTGGAAAAGGAGACGACTCAATCGTTGGTAGTGGAACCGGAACAATTTTCGCATCTGCTATAGGAATTTCTAACACCCAAGGTAGCGAGATTAATGGTGGAGAAGGGAACGATTCTATTACTGGTATCGCTAAGGGTAGTGATGCGGTGTTAGCCCCCTTTAGTAGCTTCGTAGGTCAAGGTATAGGCATCTCCAACGGTGAAGGTAGCATAATCAGAGGCGGGAAGGGAAATGACTCGATCTCTGGTACGGGTACAGGTGGTGCAGGACTCGACAATAACCCTCCTGTTAAAGATATTGAACCAGGTGAAGGTATAGGCATTGTTAACAAAGGTCTAATCAGTTTAGGCGATGGTGAAGATACCCTCATTGGTACGGGTATTAGTTTGGGCGTTGGTATTGATAATACTAATGGCACGATCGATGGAGGGGCGGGAGGTGATATCCTCACTGGCTATGGCACCCGCATTGGCATTCAAGGCGGTACGATTGATGGTGGAAAAGGTGATGATTACTTTAAAGCCCGTCGAATTGATGATAATGGTAATCCAGTTTCAGACCAGAAAGGTGCGATTGCCGATGTCTTGATTAAGGGTGGATACGGATGCGACACCTTTGATGTTGGTTATGGTAATGCCACTATCGATGGTGGTCAAGGATGGGACAAGCTAATTCTGCCTGATTTTAAATGTGATTACGCGATCGCAGGCTCCTGTAACAATTACACCATCAAGCGCGATGGGTTCACCTTGAATGTCTTTGATGTGGAGGAAATTGCCTTTCTTGGCGTTTCTACACAAAATACTGTGGTTTGAGACAACAATTTAAGATTCCCGATTTTTCTCAAAAGTCGGGAATCTAAATTCATTGAGATTTGGGTAAGCGATCGCTTTTTTAGCTTAAGCCTGCAACGCCCTAAACCACCTATTCAAAACTGAGTTGATCGTTTGTTTAATCTGATGTTTGCGATTCCACCGTTGAAAAGCCCTTTCGTACTCTTCACCTTTCATCAAGAAAGTATTCCAAACATCCCACCCGACAACAGAACCGCAGAATAACAAAATATACAGCGACCAAGAAAGACCGCCACCACTAATCAAATCTGCGAGGACAAAAAAAGCATTAGCGATCGCGTAATTACCCAAACGCTTCTTAAATCTGCCTTGGCGATAGAGATTAAACACTCGTCGCTGTTGCACTTCGCTTTGTTGCAGTTGCCAGTCGCGTTCTGCTAGTTTTAAAGATTCTGGCGCAATATCTAACTCCGCAGCGATTTCTAGCAACTCATCGTAAGAAAATTCTCTATCTGTGTTGTCAGCATGAGTAGCGATCGCCAACTGGAGAATTTGCTGTACATCTTCCTGGCTATAAGAACGAATGCTTTTAGGTTCAAATGATGTCATAATTCTTACTGTGAGTCTTACTTTTAATAACTATTTACTGCTCGGTAGAAGTTGCCCAACAAAGCCAGCATCATCAGCACTATTTTCATTATCCCTACACTAACAAATCTAGATAGTGCCGTAGGTAGGAATTTCTAGAAAAATCTCCCCCAGTGCAGATTTCCTCCCTGGTAAGAAATCACAGAGTTTACCGAGTTGACTTATTCATTCTAGGAAAAAAGTAAGTAAGCCCGTGTGTAAACACCCATAAAGTTTCTTATTGGTAGGCTTTTGGTGAAGCAATGCTGTTCAACTTCCTTGTGCGGTATTAGCTATCTTAGTAAATTTATATAAATCAGTTTTGTAACTTTATCCCAGTCACAACAATCCATGACTGATAGAACTCAATACTTGTTGAAATTAGTAGAACGCAACGTCAAAGCGTATATCGCCAACCCGAAAACGAAAGCTGTAATGATTACAGGCTCGGTGGCAGAAGGCCTGTGCGATGAATACTCAGATTGCGATGTGATGCTTTATTATGATGAATTGCCTTCATTTGAAGAGTTGCATCTTGCGCGTCAGCAAAATCAAGGTTCAGAGTTGATCGAGATTTTGGGTGATCGATCTGAAGGTGCGTTTGGTGAGACTTTCTTTTTCAACGGGGTTGAATGTCAGTTTGCTCATGCGACGATCGCACAATGGGAAAAAGAAATTTCAGCCGTCTTGGAGGAATTTGATGTTCAATCTCCGGTCATGAAAGGGATGTCAGGAACACTAGTGGGAATCCCGTTGTACGGCGAAACGCTGATTGACCAGTGGAAAGCCAAAGTTGCGAATTATCCAGATGGACTCGCGCAAAAGATGGTTGAGCATTATCTCAAATTTTTCCCAATTTGGGGAATACAATCCAAGCTTACCAAAAGGGATACAACGCTCTGGTACTACCAAATCCTAGTTGAATCAGCCCAAAACCTTCTCGGTGTGTTGTCTGGATTGAACCACTTGTATTACTCAACATTTCAATTCAAGCGAATGAGCAGATTTATTGAGCAAATGGAGATTGCCCCTGAAAATCTTGCCTCACGTCTGGAAGCTTTGTTTCGTCACCAAGCCTCTGTAGCTGTTAATGAACTTGAAGCATTGGTTCGAGAAACCGTAGAGCTTGTGGAGATTCACATGCAAAGAGTAGATACTAAAGAAGCAAGACGGAGATTAGGGGAAAGACGGCAGCCGTGGAGACTGGACGAATTAGATCAGTGAGTAATTCCAGCTAACAAACGCACTTGACAACGCGTCCCAATTTCCATGTTCTCGGTTGTCCCCCCAGTAGGCACGACCGCACAATAGAGATGCACAGCACTGGCTCTCAAAACTGTTGATACGGCTCAGATGTGGCAACTAAAGTAAGAAATTAAAGACGCTCATTTTCTTACTTTTGTGCTTTTGCGAGCATTGTTACTATCTACTGCTGGCGATCGCATCTCCAAAGCTCATATGTGTTTGGGGATTTGTCATAATTACATAGGCGGCTACTTGGCATTAGGGGTGCAAGAACACTAAAAAGACTCTTCTCTAAAAGGTTATGCATCATCGTTACCAAGTTTATCTCCGACGATTTGCGATCGCAGCTTTTGTAACTCTGCTGTTATCTCCCGCAATTTTCTACGGATGGTTGTGTTTGTTACGTCCATCTCGCACTGATCGGCAGCAAGTATTATTTAAAGGCATTGTTTATCAAAGTCGTGCTATTTCTCAACCCCGTCCGGTGACAATGCATATTGTCACCGTTGACTTGACAGCACCAGGAGTCAAACCTTTAGTAACTCCCGGTTTCCCATTAGGTAAAGGTAGGAAAACTAGCGCCAGCACCACTTCAGAATTTCTGGGCAAATTTAAGCTGCAATTAGCTGTTAATGCTAGCTACTTCCATCATTATTATGAAAAAAGTCCTTGGGATTACTATCCCCATAGCGGCGATCCTTCCTATCCTTTAGGGGAAGCAATCTCTAATGGATCTCGTTATTCTCAACCCGAATCAGATCGGGCGGTAGTGTGCTTTTCCCCAAATAATCTTGCCCAAATCTTAGCGAGTGGTAAATGTCCCGCAGATACCGTTCAAGGTGTTGCAGGGAAAGAAATGCTAGTTGCTAACGGTAAGGTTGTTACTTCTCAGATTCGCGAAAATAAACCGTACCCACGTTTAGCAGTAGCGATTAACCGAGAGGGTACAAAACTTTGGCTGATTGCTGTAGATGGTAAACAACCTTTCTACAGTGAAGGACTAACTTTGCTTGAGTTGGCAATGACTGCTATCAATTTAGGTGCTGATGCTGCAATTAATATGGATGGTGGCGGTTCCGTTACATTAGTCAAGGGAGAAACTAATAGCGCCAAGGTATTAAATGCTCCTATTCATACCCGACTACCGATGCGGGAACGTCCAGTTGGCAATCACTTGGGATTTTACGCTTTGCCAGCAGATGTCAAAACATCTACTTCCAAATAACCGCACCTAAACTGACGGACACCCCTACCAATTGAAAGATTAATGTTCGTTTACATTTCGTTACACTAAAGACATCAAGAGGAAAGTAAACCTCTAGAAGCAGAAATCAAAGGTGAACGACATGAATGGCACAATACGCGTTGGTAATCTCTTTGGGATTCCCTTCTACATCCATCCGTCGTGGTTTTTAGTGCTTGGGTTGGTAACTTGGACTTATAGCAGCGGACTGATGGGGCAATTTCCTCAGTTATCTGGGGGATTAGCTTTGATATTAGGATTGATGACAGCGCTGTTGTTATTTGCCTCTGTCGTCGCCCACGAATTAGGACATAGCTTTGTTGCTCTTCGTCAAGGAATTGATGTTAAATCAATTACACTATTTATCTTTGGCGGTTTAGCCAGCTTAGAAAAAGAATCGAAAACCCCAGGTGAAGCGTTTTGGGTAGCGATCGCGGGGCCGTTAGTTAGTCTATTGCTATGTGCTGCGGTGACAGGCGTTGGTTATGCTACTGCTGCCACAGGCCCGCTAGCTGCAATTCTGGGTGTTGTGGCTGCTGTTAACCTAGCGCTAGCACTGTTTAACTTAATTCCTGGCTTGCCTTTGGATGGCGGAAATATACTGAAAGCCTTAGTTTGGAAAATTACAGGTAATCCTTATAAAGGCGTAACATTTGCCAGCCGAGTTGGACAGATATTTGGTTGGGTTGCGATCGCCTCTGGTGTAATTCCGCTAGTTTTATTTGGCAGCCTTGCTAACTTCTGGAACTTGTTAATCGGTTTCTTCTTGCTACGAAATGCAGGGAATGCGGCGCAATTTGCCAGAGTGCAAGAAAAACTTACAGGTTTAACAGCAGAGGATGTTGTCACTCCTAATAGCCCGATTGTATCTGCTAACCTAACTCTCAGAGAGTTTGCTGACGAACGCATATTAAGTGGCGAACAATGGCATCGCTTCTTAGTGACCGATGATGAGGGACAATTAGTAGGTGCGATCGCTGCTAGCGATTTACGAACCATCCCTACAACCGAGTGGTCGGAAACTCAAGTTAAACAAGTAATGCGACCCATTACAGAATCTACCACAGTTCAATCAGACAAGCCGTTAGTAGAAGTAGTTCAGCTACTCGAACAACAACAGTTATCTGCACTGACTGTAATTCGCGACAACGGTGTGCTAGTGGGAATTTTAGAGAAAGCTGCAATTATTCAACTACTGCAACGCAAATCTGAATTTAACCCTGCATAGGTTGCAACTTTACAATACTCCTTCTCCAACCTCCCTCAGAAATTCTGAGGGAGTTTTTTATGAGATTAACCTTGTTCTTGTGCAACTTGTCCTAATTGTGCTGTCAGCTTTTCTTTATCGCGCTTGCGTTTTTTAGCGTAAAGCTGAATTGTTACCGCCATTAAGATAATTGACGCAAAAACTACCCAGACCGTGATATCTGTAGGCAGATTGTTCTTGAATACAGCAAGCAGAACAATCACCATCAGCATAACTGTAGGTCCTTCATTTAAAGCCCGTAACTGCTGACTATTCCAACGGCATTCATCTACTGCTAATTTTTTCATGAGTCGGGAGCAGTAATGATGATAACCAATTAATAAAGCCACAAACACCAGTTTGATATGCAGCCAACCCTCTTTCAAGACATCCGGTTCCGTAGTTAGTAGACCGATTGCCATTGCTACAGTCACCAACATTCCTGGAGTTGTGATGATATTGTAGAGGCGTTTTTCCATAATTTGATACTGATTTTTCAGTATCGTGCGTGCTGGTTCTGGTTCTTGGTTTGCTTCAACGTGATAGATAAATAGACGTACTAGGTAGAACAAACCAGCAAACCAGACTACGAAGCCAATAATATGAAACGCTTTAAACCAGGAATAAGCCATGAATTGTAACCTGCCTGTCTCAACTTGTTGTAGAGTAGCTATTGCCTAAATAACCGCAAGTACTCTCTTTATCAGGTTACGGTAAAACCTTATGCGGCAACCCATCGCTAGTCGGCAGATGAATTAAGAAGTGTGAATTTTCGTAATAAAGCTTCATAATAAAGCCACGCAAAGGAAATCTATCCTGATTTGGCAGTCTTGTTTAAAATTAGCTTGGCAGATGCGATCGCATCTACCGCACTCTCCACAATATAAACATTCTCTGGTGACAGCTTTTTAAAGAACACTTTGCTTTCTGCATCGTCGTTCAGTAAAATCACTGCCTTATTTCCTTTCAAAGCCAAAGCGATTTCTGAAGCAGTTCCCGCACCCATCCCACAAGCAATTACCACATCGCTAGAGAGAACATTAATATTATTTCGAGCATTTCCCATATCTGTAAAAACGGCAATATCCACATCATGAGAAATACTATCTTGCTGATTTTTTGGGAGAATACCCAGCGTTAAACCATTAGCAAATTTAGCACCCTTATTTGCAGCATCCATCACTCCCGCATTTCTACCGCCAGTGAGTAAAATCCATCCTTGCTGGGCAATAAGAAGACCTAATTCATAGGCATTTTGCAAATCACTTGCTGTCGCCTTTTCTCCCGGCCCCATCACTCCAACAATAGTTGTTCTCATATAGTCATTTGTCATTGGTCATTAGTTATTTCCTCCCTTCGGGTGACGCTCCTTCGTCGCTCTAAGCGAAGCTATGCCGAAGGCTTTACGCTGCGCTAACGCCAGTCGCCTGCGGAGGGAAACCCTCCCGCAGCGCTGGTCTCACCTTGTCCCCCTTGTCCCCCCACACTTCCCACACTCCCTTGTCTCCTCATCCCCTACCACTGTTCATTCCAATAAACAATTTCTGAGGCTGAACTATCAATTGCAACCCCATAGCTATCACCATGATTCCATTTAAAGCCAGGACTACCTCTATCTTGCGCATTTAAAACTAATATTTCGTAGCTTGGCGGAAACGATTCTTCGGATGTGTCGCTAGTATAAAAAAATGTTGTAGGCACTCCATTAGGTAAGTTAGCGTGGTCATTTGTATTACCACCTCTATACTCATGTTTGGCAACACTTTTATATTGTGCTAGTAATTTTTTTATCTTTTCTGGTGACTCTTTTAATCTGACTTGAAAAAAACTACTACCTTGCGCAAACCCTGGTAAATAAGCAACTTTTACATCCTTTGCATCCGCAGGAATTGTAATTGGGAAATGTTTTACTTGGTAGTCATTATTTATTAATTTATTGCGTATCTCAGCATAACGAGATGTATCATTTACTATCTCAGGTTCCGATGAGCTACTAAAAGCTTTTCTGAGAAAAAAACTTCCCCCGACAACACCAAGACTGCCAAGGGAAAATAAAATTATCATGGCGATTTTGACGAGATGCGATCGCTTCATGAGTTGAATACGTCTTAAAGTTTAGAGTTATATATCCAACTACTAAACTAAATTCGTACTATTTCGGATATCACTCATGAAATATTGATAAAAACTTTGTGTACACAGGGGAAATACAGTTTTTTTATAAAGTTATCTTGAAGGAGTTAATACTAATACGTAAGTTGTACATACCCTTTCGTAGGGGCGAGGAAATCCCACCCTTAACTATCGTCCAAGACATTTACAAAGAACCAGCAATCATCCCAGCCAGTAAGATAAAACCAATCCAAACATTTTGCCGGAACATCTCAGCATAAGCAGGATTGGGTAAATTTGGCTTGCTTAACTGTAGTGACTGCCAAATCCAACCAATTGCGGCAATTACTAGGCTAATCCAAAAGGCAATGTGAAGGTGGATGGAAATACCTAAGCAAGCAAGTAAGGCAATTGTGCCAGCAAAGAAAATCCCAATTGCTAAAGGAGCGTAATTCCCAAAGAAGAGAGCGCTAGAATTAATCCCAATGCGTTGATCGTCCTCGCGATCGCTCATAGCGTAAACAGTATCAAATCCTAATGTCCACAATACAGTTGCGCCCCAAAGTAACCAAGTAGGTTGGGAGATATTTTGAGTTACTGCACTCCAGCTAATCAATACAGCAAAACCCCAAGCAATTGACAATACTAATTGCGGTATGGGAAAAACTCGCTTTGCCCCTGGATACAGTAAAATTACGGGCACTGCTGCCGCAGACAACCAAAAAGTTAAAGGATTAAGATAAAACGCCAGAATTGCGGCACAAAACAGCGCTACTATGCCTACAGCAATCCCGACTTTAATTGATAGTGTACGAGCAGCTAAAGGGCGATCGCGCGTTCTTTCCACTTCAGGGTCGATATCTCGATCCCACAGATCGTTGACCACGCAACCAGCCGCACTTGTGGCGAGAGTACCCAATACAATCGCGCCAACTAAAGGCAAAGGCGGTTTACCTGCGGCTGCCAAAAACAAAGCCCAAAGGGCAGGAATCATCAAAATTAATCGTCCTTCTGGTTTATGCCACCGCAAAAGCCGAAAAATCACAAGCCACATCGGTTCGGAATTGGTTTCTGGCGTGTTTAGCATAGAAGTGAAGCAGAATCAAGTAATTACTTTAGCTAGATGCATTCACACATCTTTACATCTATAGAATATCTTTATTTGCTATTTGTAAAAACACAACCTAAACTGGCATCTTTAGATACATCTAAACGAGCAATTTAGTTGTGAGCAGCAGAGTAAATCTTCTGAAATCAGGTAGAGTCACCCACTACTCAACCGCAATCACCCCGACATATTAGTTTTTACTATCCTTCTTTAACAGAGAGAAAACTAGATGCTGAGTTTAGTTTCAGCTAACTGCATGAGCCTTCCTACGCCAACAGTTAAGCAACACCGGATTATTGCTGCCATTGACCTAGGTACTAATTCTCTGCACATGGTAGTGGTGAAAATTGACACCACCCTACCAGCATTTACCATTATTGCTAGAGAAAAAGAAACTGTGAGACTAGGCGATCGCGATCTGGCTACGGGTTATCTTAAACCAGAAATTATCGATAAGGCGATCGCGGCACTAGGACGCTTTCAAGAAGTTGCCAAAACTTTTAACGCTGAAACAGTCGTAGCTGTAGCAACTAGCGCCGTCCGCGAAGCGCCCAATGGTAAAGATTTTCTCCATAGAATCGCAGTTGACTTGGGTTTGAACGTTGACTTGATTTCTGGACAAGAGGAAGCGCGACGCATTTACCTGGGTGTACTGTCGGGGATGGAATTTCACAACCAGCCTCACACAATCGTGGATATTGGCGGTGGTTCCACAGAAATAATTTTGGGCGACAGTAACGAGCCACGCACGCTTACGAGTACTAAAATTGGTGCAGTCCGCCTCACAAGCGAATTAATTAGAACTGACCCGATTAGTAACTCTGAGTTTCAGTACCTGCAAGCTTACGCACGGGGAATGTTAGAACGTTCTGTAGAAGAAGTGCAGGCAAATCTCAAGTTTGGCGAATCGCCCCGGTTGGTGGGAACTTCAGGTACGATTGAAACCTTGGCGTTGATTAATGCTAGAGAAAAATTAGGTTACGTTCCTTCTACACTCAATGGCTATCAACTCAGCCTCAAGGACTTGCGCGATTGGGTGAATCGCTTGCGGAAACTGAATAACATCGAAAGAAGTGTAATTCCTGGTATGCCAGAAAAGCGGTCTGAAGTTATACTGGCAGGCGCAGTAATATTACAGGAAGCTATGACGCTCTTAGGCGTTGATTCAGTGACAATATGCGAACGTGCCCTCCGCGAGGGTGTAATCGTGGACTGGATGCTAGCCCACGGTTTAATTGAAGATAAACTGCGTTTCCAAAGTTCAATTCGGCAGCGTAGCGTCCTTAAACAAGCTAGCAAGTATCAAATTAACTTAGAACATTGCGATCGCATAGCCAAATTTGCTCTGAGTTTATTTGACCAAACGCAAAACAAATTACACTACTGGGACACAGAAGAACGGCAACTACTATGGGCAGCTGCGATATTACATAATTGCGGTCATCATATCAGCCATTCATCTCACCACAAACACTCTTACTATATAATTCGCAATAGTGAATTACTCGGTTATACCGAAACTGAAATTGAAATCATTGCCAATTTAGCCAGATATCATCGCAAATCTGCCCCCAAGAAAAAGCACGAGAATTTCCGCAATTTACTAAGCAAACAGCACCGTCAAATAGTCAGCCAATTAAGTGCAATTTTAAGATTGGCAGTAGCTTTAGATCGGCGACAAATTGGTGCTGTTGCCAGAGTCCAGTGCGAATACTATTCCAATAATCAAGAAGTGAAGTTGCGAGTTTTTCCCTTTCATCCCGATGATGATTGTGACTTAGAAATGTGGAGTTTAGATTATAAAAAAGGAGTATTTGAGGCAGAATTTAATGTAAAATTAGTGACCTCTTTAGAACCTTATGCGATGGCCATTAGCTCATAACTGACGCTATAGCAAGAAGCTATAGTAATTACCTGGCTTCTTGCTGTGCGATCGCACTTTTGCACAAAATTAAGGTATAGGTGGTAATGAAAAAGCAAAAACCCTAAAATTGATGAATTATTGGCTAATTAAGTCAGAACCAGAAGTTTACAGTATTACTGACCTACAACAGCAAGGTCAGACTATCTGGGACGGTGTTCGTAATTATCAAGCGCGCAACTTTCTCCGCCAAATGCAGATAGGAGACTTAGCCTTTTTCTATCATTCAAATAGTAATCTTACGGGTATTGCTGGATTAACACGTGTCATTGAAACAGCTATTGCCGATCCAACCCAGTTTGACCCTACCAGCAAATACTATGACCCAAAATCCACTCCTGAATCTCCTCGCTGGCAAACAGTTATTGTAGAATTTGTTGAGTATTTTTCTCAGCCAATATTACTATCAACCCTCAAAGAGAAGTTTACTCCCGAAGAATTAATATTAGTGAGAACAGGAAATCGGTTATCAGTAATGCCAGTTCCTGAAGTAGTCGCTCAAAAAATTTTGGCAATCAAAACCTCCTTAACTTAGATACGTTCAACGTTGAAGCACTCTCAAGGGAACTCATTCCCTCTTTTGCGTTAGCATATTTGCAAAGAGAAGAGGGTTTCCACGGGATACAATAGCTGACAGCGTGGCAAAGAAGCAAATATCATTGAGTAGGCTTCTGGAATTTTCTTGTGGTAAGCTGTAGATAACTTCAGATATCACAACGCCTCAATTCACCTAATTGACATGAAGTAGTAGCAAAAAAGTGTTGCTGGAAAGCAACCGTGTCACAAAAATGATCGAGAAATTAGCAAGTTAGCTCAAAGCTTTCTTGTCAAAAATTTTTACTTACAATTCATAGTTTATCCTCAACTGCTGTACGTATAACAGACTAATGATTTAACCACTCTCAGCACAATACTTTTGGTTTTTTCGCTTGGGATATTCG
Source organism: Calothrix sp. NIES-2098 (assembly GCF_963875125.1). Taxonomy (NCBI): domain Bacteria; kingdom Bacillati; phylum Cyanobacteriota; class Cyanophyceae; order Nostocales; family Calotrichaceae; genus Calothrix; species Calothrix sp. NIES-2098. Next base: position 2,353,379 of record NZ_CAWNKJ010000001.1, on the reverse strand, counting down.
ATAGTTTGCCCTAGTTTGGGTGCTTGATATTCCTAGTATTTCACTGTGCGGTTGATTGGACGCTACACAATCTAAATTAGGGATTAATATGCATAAAAATTCAATTTTATTAGCTGAGAACATCAGTTACGAACTTGGCGTAGATAGAACTCTATTTCAGCGAGTTCATATCAATATTAGTATGGATCATCGCATTGCTTTGGTTGGTCGCAATGGGATAGGAAAATCCACTCTACTGAAGATACTTGCAGGTCAAATTAGCCCTAGCGGTGGGTCTGTATGTCGTAAGCATAATGTCTACTACTTACCCCAAATCAGCACCATTCGAGAAAAAATTACAGCAGATTCAGTACTCGATTTTTTAAGTTCTATTTCTGATGAATGGTGGAAAATTGAAGAAATTTTGCAAACCCAATTTCACACTACGCTTGATTTATCCCTACCAGTTACTAACTTAAGTGGTGGGGAACTTACAAAACTATTTCTAGCAATTGGTTTATCTCAAGAACCAAATCTGCTATTGCTGGATGAACCAACAAATCACATGGATCTACAGGCTTTAGAAAGTTTAAGGCTGTTTCTGCAAGATTTTGCTGGCGCATATATCATTGTCTCCCACAAGCCTTTTTTCTTGGATCGGGTGACACAAGTTACTTGGGAACTGACACCCGACGGGGTAAAAGTATACGGTGGTAATTTTTCTTACTATCGAAAACAGAAAGAAATCGAGTTAGAAGTGGCATTGCGATCGCATGAAGTTGCCAGAAAAGAACTTAAACGCGCCCAAGCTACAGCTATGCAAGAACAGCAACGCGCCGCCCAATCTCACCGCCAAGGGCGGGCTAAGTTTCTCAATGGCAGCATCGATCGGATGTCAGCCGGATTGATCAAAACCAAAGCCGAGGCTTCCGCTGGCAATGCGAAAAAGAAACACGAACTTGCAGTAGCAAAAGCTACTCAAAATGTGGCAGATACCAAAGTAAAAACCACTAAGGTGACAAGTATTCAATTAGCAGAAAGGGATCAAAAACGCAGAAATTTGATTGATATTCAGGGTGCAAATCTTTGGGTGTCAGAAAGCTTGCTGATTAAAAATATGCAGATGCATATTACCTGTGGCGATCGCATTGCGATTGTCGGCGCGAATGGTTCGGGTAAATCGACTCTCGCCAAAGCAATTCTAGAGAAAGAACAGCAAGCACTTTTGGATTCGGGTGAGGTTTTGCTCTCACCAACGATGAAAGCTGTATATCTCGACCAAACCTATGAACTGGTAAACCGCCAGCAGACAATTCTCGAAAATATGCAATCTGCGAATCCCAACCTCAGCTATCAACAGCTGCGTCAACAACTGGGACACTTTCTGTTCAAATACGATGACGTTCACAAAAGCGCATCGGTGTTGAGTGGTGGTGAATTAGCCAGATTAGCGATCGCGATCGTCAGCATCTCAGAAATTGATTTGTTAATTCTCGATGAGCCGACTAATAACTTGGATATTGAAACCGTTGAGCAAATGGTTGCAGGTATTAATGATTATCAGGGTGCCCTTTGGGTAATTTCTCACGATATTGATTTTCTCAGCCGCATCAACATTACTCAAGGTTTCAAGTTAAGCCAGCAAGCTTTACAACTAACAACTTATTTACCCAGTACACCAGAGGAATATTATCAAGAATTGCTGGCTTGTTTCAATTGATTACTGCACCTTGATTAACCAAGCGATCGCAGTATTTGATGCCAGTTTTGCCGAAATCAGATAATGTAGTAATGTAGATTATTTTTGTACTACATCAGGGAGGAAGAATGATGACTGAATTGCAAACCGTCCGGGTTCCCCTCAAAAACTCAACTCCTACAAGGCACAGAGATTTTCGTTCAGTCGTCCATTTACAGGAATAATGCTCGAATTTACAGACACTAGAGAAATTCATTTACAAAAGTGTCCGCCTCTGTGCGCCTTGTTGATAGCAAGCAGCACACATCAAGGACACATCAATGAATTTGGATTTTTTAGGCTGGAGTGACTTTTTTACTCACAGTTTTGCACCCTATAGCCAACAAGGTTTTAGCGTTGCTAGGGTTGCTATTGAATACAGAAATACTTACATAGTTTATAGCGAGCAGGGCGAACTAACAGCAGAAGTTACAGGTAAACTGCGACATCAAGCTACTCAAGCGCAAGACTTTCCTGCTGTTGGGGACTGGGTTGTCATTCAGGCGCGAGAGTCGGAAGGACGGGCTACCATTCACGGTATATTGCCGAGAAAAAGCAAGTTTTCCCGAAAAACCGTTGGTAGTAAAACCGAAGAACAAATAGTAGCAGCTAACATTGACACCGTGTTCTTGGTTTGTGGACTTGATGGTGACTTTAACCCCAGACGAATTGAACGCTATCTAATTTTGGCTTGGGAAAGTGGGGCGAATCCAGTCATTGTTTTAAATAAAGCCGACCTGTGCAACTCTTTAGAAGAGAGTGTCTCAGAAGTTGAAGCCATTGCTCTGGGAGTGCCAATTTTAGTATTGAGTGCCACCAATCATCAAGGGCTGGATGCCTTGAAATCATACCTGCAACCAGGACAAACAGTTGCTTTGCTAGGATCTTCTGGTGTGGGTAAATCTACAATTACCAACCAACTCAAAGGCGTATCAGTGCAAGCTGTACAACCAGTGCGTCGAGGTGACGACCGAGGTAGACACACGACTACAAATCGAGAATTGATATTATTACCGACAGGCGGCTTAATTATCGATACCCCAGGAATGAGAGAAATTCAAATTTGGGCAGGTGATGATAGCTTGCAAGAAACCTTTGCAGACATCGAAACCTTAGCCGCAGAATGTCGTTTTCGTAATTGCCAACACAACAACGAACCCGGTTGTGCAGTGCAACAAGCATTACTTGAGGGAGAACTTGATTTATCAAGATTTCTCAGCTACCAAAAATTGCAAAAAGAACTGAACTATCTTGTTCGCAAACAAGACAAACGGGCGCAATTAGCCGAGAAAGAACGCTGGAAGAAAATTCATAAAGCTATGCGAAATCATCCCAAGCTTTAATCGCGTTGAGATAAATAACTGATTTTATTGTAGGACGGGCGATATACCCGTCTTTTTCAGTATTGATAATGGCTGAACTTTGATAGAACTGCTGATTTGGTATAACTATAAGCAAATTGTGCCCAAGGGCGATCGCAATTTTGGTTTGCTGGCGAGTTAAGGGACTTGAACAGAAATTATTCCTGACTTCAGTTAATCTATGGGAAATAGCTGCAAAGCTAGTTGAGAATGAATTTTTTGCGTAGTTCCAATTTTCTTTCTCTACCCCCTTGACACTCCAGTGAACTGGAGGATTCAAGATGAAATCAGTCTTGAACGCGACTTGATAATTGGAGCTTTCAAATGGAGAATACTACACTTAAACTGCGCGGTATGAGTTGCGCTTCCTGTGCCAGAAGTGTTGAAGATGCTATTAGTTCTGTCCCTGGTGTAAATGAATGTAGCGTGAATTTTGGGGCAGAGCAGGCAACAGTTAATTATGACCCCAGAAAAACAGATTTACAAGCCATCCAAGAGGCAGTGGATGCAGCAGGTTATTCTGCCTATCCCCTCCAAGAACAAAACTTGATGGTGGGAGAAGATGATGAAGAAAAAAGACATCGCCTGAAAGAATCCCGCGATTTGCTGCGGAAGGTAACAGTAGGTGGCATTATTGGCACTGTGCTGGTAATTGGTTCGCTACCAACGATGACAGGGGTACGCCTACCTTTGATTCCCACCTGGTTACATAACCCTTGGCTGCAATTAGTACTTACCACGCCTGTACAGTTTTGGTGTGGTTATTCTTTCTACGTCAATAGTTGGAAAGCTTTCAAGCGCCATGCCGCTACAATGGATACCTTAATAGCTTTAGGTACGAGTGCAGCATATTTCTATTCCCTATTCGCTACTTTATTTCCTGGCTTTTTCATCGATCGGGGTTTGATGCCAGAGGTGTATTACGAAACAGCGGCAATTGTCATTACCTTGATTTTGTTAGGACGGCTATTTGAAAATCGCGCCAAAGGACAAACTTCAGAAGCTATTCGCAAGCTGATTGGTTTGCAAGCGAAAACCGCACGGTTGATTCGGAACGGGCGAGAAATCGATGTACCGATTGAGCAAGTAGAAATTGGCGATGTGGTGCTGGTGCGTCCTGGGGAGAAGATTCCCGTTGATGGCGAAGTAGTTGACGGGACATCCACAGTAGACGAAGCGATGGTGACTGGGGAAAGTATACCCGTGAAAAAGCAACCAGGGGATGAAGTCATCGGCGCAACCATTAACAAAACTGGCAGTTTTAAGTTTCGGGCGATAAGAGTTGGTAAGGATACTGTACTGGCGCAGATTGTCCAACTAGTACAGCAGGCTCAAGGCTCGAAAGCTCCCATTCAAAGACTAGCAGACCAAGTTACGGGGTGGTTTGTGCCAGCGGTAATTGCGATCGCAATCCTTACTTTTATTATTTGGTACAACATCATGGGCAATGTCACCCTGGCATTGATTACCACAGTTGGAGTATTAATTATCGCTTGTCCTTGTGCCTTGGGTCTAGCCACACCAACCTCTGTGATGGTAGGTACTGGTAAAGGTGCAGAAAACGGCATTTTAATTAAGGGAGCCGAAAGCTTAGAATTAGCTCACCAGATTCAAACAATTGTCTTGGACAAAACAGGTACAATTACCCAAGGCAAACCCACAGTTACAGATTTTCTCACAGTTGACGGTACGCTGAACGGCAACGAACTGAAGCTGATACAACTAGCCGCATCCTTAGAACGCAATTCGGAACACCCCTTGGCAGAAGCCGTTGTTCGATATGCCCAATCTCAGGAAGTAACCTTAGCAGATGTCAAAGATTTTGAAGCTGTGGCAGGTAGCGGTGTCCAAGGTATCGTTTCTAACCGTCTGGTGCAAATTGGTACACAACGCTGGATGGAAGAGTTGAGTATTAACACCCAAGCTTTGCAACAAGATAAAGAACGCTTAGAATACTTGGGTAAAACAGCAGTTTGGTTGGCAATTGATGGCGAAATCAAAGGATTAATGGGGATTGCTGATGCGATTAAACCCACTTCTACCCAGGCTGTGAGAGCATTACAAAGACTCGGTTTAGAAGTTGTCATGCTCACAGGTGATAACCGCCGCACCGCCGAAAGTATTGCCCATGAAGTTGGTATCAAAAGAGTCTTGGCAGAAGTGCGCCCCGACCAAAAAGCCGCTACAGTACAAGCACTACAAGCAGAAGGCAAAATTGTGGCAATGGTTGGTGATGGTATCAATGATGCACCAGCCTTAGCTCAAGCCGATGTGGGAATTGCAATTGGTACTGGTACAGATGTAGCAATCGCAGCTAGTGATATCACCTTAATCTCTGGCGATTTGCAAGGCATAGTTACAGCAATTCAACTCAGCCGCGCCACAATTCGCAACATTCGCCAAAACCTATTCTTCGCCTTCATTTACAACGTTGCTGGGATTCCCATCGCCGCCGGGATTCTCTTCCCCATCTTCGGTTGGTTACTCAACCCCATCATCGCCGGTGCAGCAATGGCCTTTAGTTCAGTTTCCGTAGTCACTAATGCACTGCGTTTACGCAACTTCCAACCTAAAACACTTGCATAGAGGAAATAACAATGCCCAATCAAACCATATTTTTCGGGACTTTAGTAGGATTTGGATTTCTGCTGGGAGTAATTTCAGGAACTTTAGTCTAGCTAACAACTTACTCCAATTCTCTTTCACTCTCCAAAACTCAGACCATAGCTGACTTTCTTAATTACGAATTACGTTAGCGCAGCGGGGCGTAGCCCATTACGAACTACGAATTATATCCATGTAGGAGGTTTTTAATGGTGAACAAAGCAGCACTCATCGGTAGTATAGCCAGTTTAGGAATTGTATTCGGAATTGCCTCTGGCGAAGCAGTCGCACAAAAATCCCATGATGCACACTCATCTGCAAACACCCAAACTAATCAATTTCAACGTATCGATCAGCCATTAGGTAACAAAATAGCCGTCACCCTCGGAGGCTTAGGACTACTTGGCTTAGAACTTTGGTGGTTTTTGCTGAGTAAACCCAAGTCTCAGAAAGCAGTTGCAGCGGGTGGAGGTATTCAAGAAGTCAGCGTCACTGTTGATGGGGGATACGATCCCAGTCGAATTGTGGTGCAAGCTGGTATACCAGTACGACTGAAATTTGAACGCAAAGATCCCAGCAGTTGCTTAGAACAAGTTGTCATTCCAGATTTTTACATTGCCGCAGATTTACCGCTTAATCAAGTAACCACGGTGGAATTTACACCCAAACAAGCCGGAACTTATCTCTTTACCTGTGGAATGAATATGTTTCGCGGTGAAATTCAAGCCGAAGCTTCAGACGCTCAATCAACAGTTACAAAGGAAGATGAAAAGATGATAGAAACTCAACCCAAATCCTTCAGTTCAATTGATGAGCATGAAACAACTATAGAGCAAGGAATTCAGAAAGCTACCATCACAGTAGATAAGGGATACACACCGAATCGTGTTGTTGTCCAAGCGGGGCAAAGAGTACAACTCAACTTTCTGCGCGAAAATCCCAGTAATTGCCTTGCGAAAGTGCTAATTCCTGATTTTGGTATTGCTGCTGATTTACCAATCAATCAATTAACCTCAATTGAGTTTACACCCGAAAAACCAGGCGAATATGCTTTCACCTGCGGCATGAATATGTTTCGAGGTGCAATTTCAGTCCAAGCCGCAGACGCTAGTGAAGAAACAGCTTCTACTCAACTCAGTGTCTCATGAGCTTGATGGAATGATACTTTTCTTGCTTGACTCTCCAGTGAGCTGGAGAGTTTAGTATTACGATCGGTAATCATATCTCACTCAGGGTTTGGTAAGTATGTTAGCTCAAGCAGAAGCAAAACAGATTGGTGTAGTTGCCAAAGAAAGCGGAGTACCAATTAAAACTATTCGTTACTATGAAGAACTTGGTCTACTCAAATCATCAGGAAGAACCGAAGGCGGATTTAGATTATTTAAGTCTGATGTTTTGGAGCGACTACACTTTATTAAACGCGCTCAAAGTTTAGGATTAAGCTTATCAGAGATTAAGGAATTTTTAAATGTTCATGATGAAGGAGAATTACCTTGTGAGCATATCAAAACTAAACTAGAAGATAAGGTAAAAGCTATTGATGAACAAATTCAGCAATTACTGATTTTGAGACAAGAATTATCAGGGTTGCTTTCTGGTTGGGAAATCAAGCCTGATGATTCTCATTCCACTATTTGTCCAATTATTGAACATGAATAAATTTTACAAAAAATAATATGAGTGAAACTATAGTTCGCAAACAGTACGATCAGTTAGCTGCTGTTTACGATCTACGTTGGAAAAGTTATATAACCAATACACTATCTTTCCTCAAAAACTGGGCGGAGATATCACCAACAGATACTATACTTGATGTTGCCTGTGGTACTGGTGAGTTTGAACGTTTAATGCTGGCTGAGTATTCATCGCAACAGATTGTTGGGGTAGACATTTCAGATAAAATGCTGGCGATCGCCAAACAGAAATTTAGTGCTTATCCTCAAGTATCATTTCAAATTGCGAGTGCATCAAATTTGCCATTCGACAATGATAGTTTTGATGTGATTGTGTCTGCCAATGCGTTTCATTACTTTGACGCTCCACTTGCTGCATTAAAGGAGATGAGACGTGTCCTTAAGCCTGATGGTAAAGTCATTATCCTTGATTGGTGTAGAGATTATCTACTTTGTAAAATATGTGACGTTATCCTTAAAGGTTTCGATCCGGCTCATCAGCAGTGTTATACCCAAAATGAATTTCACCGCTTGCTTGAAGATACAAATTTTGCGGTTTCTCATGCAACCAGAATTCGCTTTAGTATTGTGTGGGGATTGATGGTAGCTACAGCAATTCTCAAGACTTAAGCTGTTTTATTGCTGCTTACACACTTTTAATTTTACTAAAATTAATACTTTCAAAAGCTTTTCACTAATTACAAGAACAAAAATTCCAATTTTATATAAAACCACATATGCACACAGATAAATCATCACTGTTTATCTGTGTGCATCTATTTTTATCTGTAGTTATTTCTTCATTTTTACTCTTGACTCTCCATGCAGATGGAGAATTTAAGCTAATTCCAGGTTGAGTAAGTAAATTAAAAACTTACTCAAACAGAATCAGAATTAGTAGTAAAAAATCAGGAGTTTTCAGAGATGAAACTACAACTTACAGTGCCTAAATTAGCTTGTTCAGTTTGTGTAAATACTATCAACACTGTAATTAAAAAAATTGATGCTAATGCTACTGTCAAAGCTGACACAAAAACCAAAACTGTCAGTGTAGAAACTCAAGCATCAGAGACGGACATTAAAGAAGCCATCGCCTCTGTTGGCTATCCATCAATCTAGAGTTGTTCAAAGGTATATCAACAGTTAGTCTTTTGCTAACTGTTGATGGAAATTTCTCAATTTATTTTGGCTCAACTTAATTTACAGGAATTTCTCAAACATGAACCCCTTGGAAAATCAAACTCCTATTCTAGATTTAGACGATGATTTTGAGACTGAATTACAGTTACCACACTCAAAAAGACCTTGGCTTTGGCTATTGCTCACTCTACTATTAGCAGGTGGAAGTATTGCCGTTTGGCGTGTGCTTACTCCCAGTCAAAAACCCCCAGTAGCGACAGCTGCTGCACCTGCTGGCGTAAAAGTAAAATTATCATCGCTACAAACCAGCACAGTTGAACAAAGTTCAAATTTTATTGCTAACCTGCGATCGCATCGTTCAGTTACTCTCCGTCCCAGAATTCAAGGACAGATTGGTCAGATTTTTGTGAGATCCGGCGATGAGGTAAAAGCAGGTACACCAATTCTGCAAATAGATGCGGAAGAACAAAAAGCAGCAGTTAGCGGTATGAATGCGGCTGCAATGGCGGCGCGATCGCAACTCGAAAATGCAAAAGCAACTCTCAAATCTATAGAAGCTGAACGTTTATCCAAACAAGCTGATGTCAAGCTAAACGAGTTGGACTACCAAAGGTACTCTTACCTGGCTGCGGAAGGTGCGATATCTCGTCAGACTCAGGATCAATACGCTAACAAACTAGCTACAGCTAAAGCCAGTTTGAATGCAATTGATGCCCAAATCCAAGCCCAAAAAGCTGCGATTTCTCAAGCCGAAAAAGCCGTACAGCAAGCTCAAGCAGCTACCAAGCAACAACAAGTCCAGTTGAAATACTACAAAATTACTGCTCCCTTTGCTGGCAAAGTAGGCGACATACCCATCAAAATCGGTGATTTTGTTGATACTTCGACAGGATTAGCAACTATCACCGAAAATCAAACTCTAGAAGTTAATATCTCCGTACCAGTTCAGCAAGCAACCCGATTGCGTCCAGGAATGACATTACAGTTAATTGACGAACGGGGTAAAAATCTCGGAAGCAGTCGCATATTTTTCATCGCTCCCAACACAGCCAACGATACGCAGTCAGTCTTAGTAAAATCACTGTTTGATAATTCCCGCAGACAGTTGCGAGCCGACCAATTTGTTAAAGCTAAAGTGATTTGGGACAAGCGCCCAGGAGTATTAATTCCCACTTCAACCGTCATCCGTTTGGCTGGAGAAACTTTTGTTTATGTAGCTGAATCATCACCCAAGCGATCGCAGTTAGTAGCAAGGCTCAAACCCGTAGAGCTAGGTAGTATCCAAGGTAACCAGTATCAAGTGGTGAAAGGGTTAACCGCAGGCGAGAAAATTGTTGTTTCCGGTTTGCTCAATTTAAGAGATGGCGCACCTATTATTCCTGAACCTTAGTTAAATCCAGATTTTTACCCAGAAAGAATAAGTCTATGTTTGCGAATTTTTTTATCAAGCGACCTGTATTTGCGATCGCCTGCGCTTTAGTAATGCTCATGGTAGGTATAATCAGTATTCCGCTACTACCAGTAGAGCAGTACCCAGATATCAGCCCCGTACAAATCAATGTCACCGCTAATTATATTGGTGCTAGCGCCCAAGTTGTAGAAGATACAGTTACAACAGTTCTAGAACGACAAATTAATGGTGTCGAAGGCTTGAAATATATCACTTCAACTAGCAGCAGTGACGGTACTAGTAACATCGTCGTTACTTTTGATCAAGGGTATGACATTGATACTGCTGCGGCTGATGTGCAGAATCGAGTCTTGCTTGCAGAACCAAAATTGCCAGAAGTTGTCCGACAAACAGGCGTTTCTGTCACAAAGCAATCGAGTGGTATTGTCTTAGCGATGGCTTTATATAGTGAAGGCGATAAGTACGATGATACTTTTATTAGTAACTACGCCGACCTTTATGTTTTAGACCGCCTCAGACGCATCAAAGGTGTAGGTAACATTGCGACTTTTGGCGATCGCCGCTATGCGATGCGCTTATGGCTTGACCCGACTCAACTGGCTAATCGCAAGCTTACGACAGAGGATGTAATTAACGCCCTTAACCAACAAAACTTACAGTTAGGTATCGGTAGTATTGGACAGCCACCCGCACCAAATGGGCAAATGTATCAAATTGAGTTGCAAACCCAAGGGCGGTTAAAAGAAGCTGACGAATTTGAAAACATGGTCATCAAAGCGAGTACAGATGGCACACTTGTCAAGCTTAAAGATGTTGGTCGTGCTGAACTGGGGGCAGAAAATTATAGTTCCTTTGCTCGCTATAGTGGTCACGTTGCTGTTGGCTATCAAATCCTGCAAATTCCTGGGAGCAATGCTTTAAACATTGCCAATGCGGTAAAAGCCGAAATGGAGCAAATTGCAAAGGACTTTCCACCTGGTTTGAAATATGAATTTCCCTATGATTCTTCACTATTTGTCGAAGCGTCTCGCCAAGAAGTTGTCAAAAATTTATTGGAATCAATTGTGCTGGTTGTTTTAGTAATTTTTGTTTTCTTACAAGACTGGCGCACTACCCTCATTCCCGCAATTACAATTCCGGTTTCTTTAATTGGGACGTTTGCCTTTGTAAAGGTTTTCGATTTTTCACTTAACAGCTTGACTTTGTTTGGTTTGACTTTAGGGTCGGGGATGGTGGTAGACGATGCAATCATCATTGTCGAACAAATTAACCGCTTTATCCAGAGTAAAAGGATGAATCCGCGCCAAGCGGCTAGCGAATCAATGAAAGAACTGTTTGGGGCGGTCATTGCCACATCCCTCGTACTCATGGCTATGTTTATTCCTGTGGGATTCTTCCCTGGAACAACGGGACAACTATATAAACAATTTGCACTGACGATCGCTTTCTCAATTGTACTTTCGACTTTTATTGCTATTACCTTAACTCCTGCTTTGGCAGCTATATTGTTGCGGAAAACTCAAAAACCACGCGGTTTACTAGGCTGGATTTTTGCAGCGATTAATTGGTTACTTGACTGGATGCAAAAAGGGTATCAACAAATTCTCCGGTTGCTGATCAACTTTAAAATCGTTGTTGTGGTACTGTTTATTGCATCTTTGGTTTGGACAGGCTGGCTGTACCTGCGCGTTCCGACAGCATTTTTACCAGAAGAAGACCAAGGTTATTTTATTAATTTAATGCAGGGGCCAGATGGCACTTCTCTCAATTACACCCGTGAAGTTGCGAAGCAAGCAGAAAAAACACTGCTGAAAATCCCAGAGATTCAAGGTACTTTTGCAATGGGTGGTGTGGGTTTTAGTGGTAATACTCCCAACCGAGGCTTGATATTTGCACCGCTAAAATCTTGGGATGTCCGAAAAACAGCCGAACAAACTGCATCAGCAATTGTTAATCAAGCTAGAGGTGGGTTGTCAGCAATTAAAGACGCAGCCGTGTTTGCGGTAAATCCTCCGACTATTCAAAGTTTAGGGAGTGTGGGTGGTTTTGTGTTTCAGCTGCAAGATAGAGGAGACAGAAATAACAGTGATATCAATAATTTAGTCAAAATTAGCCACGATTTAATCGGCAAAGCTAATCAAACACCAGGACTGCAAGGAGTATTCAGTACCTACACCGCTAATGCACCACAGTTACTTATTGAAGTAGATCGAGAAAAAGCCGAAGCCTTACAAGTCCCTGTTAGAGATATTTTTAGCACATTGCAGACTTTCATCGGTTCGCGCTACGTCAACGACTTTAATGCTTTTGGTCGCACTTACCGAGTCTATGTCCAAGCAGATCAACAGTTTCGCGCTAACCCAGAAGATATTGGACAACTATATGTGCGTTCCGGGCGGGGTGAGATGATTTCCCTCAGTAGTTTGGTGAAGGTTACGCCAACCACCGGGCCGCAAACAATTAACCACTATAACCTGTATCGATCAATAGAAATCAATGGTGCAGCCGCTCCTGGTTTCAGTTCTGGACAAGCAATAGAAGCCATGAAAAATTTAGCCGCTAATGTTTTGCCAAAAAACATGAGCTACGAATGGTCGGGTATTACCTTAGAAGAATTAGAGTCTGGTGGTCAAGCACCAATTATTTTTGGTCTAGGAATTTTCTTTGTTTTCTTAGTGCTAGCTGCTCAATACAATAACTTCGTAGACCCTTTGATTATTTTATTGTCAGTTCCCTTAGCCGTTTTAGGAGCATTGTTAGCTCAATCATGGCGCGGCTTATATAACGATGTTTATTGCCAGGTTGGATTAGTCATGTTAATTGGTTTAGCTAGTAAAAATGCAATTTTAATTGTTGAATTTGCTAACCAATTACGCGAACAAGGGTTTTCGATTACTAAAGCAGCCTTGAAAGCTTCTGGCGAACGCTTACGACCAATTATCATGACTGCTATTTCTACTCTACTAGGAACTTGGCCGCTTGCTGCCGCTACAGGCGCAGGTTCAGCTAGCCGACAATCTCTTGGTACGGCTGTCTTTGGTGGAATGTTTGTTGCAACTTTCTTGAGTTTGTTTGTAGTACCTATCCTGTATATCGTCATTACCCAGATTCGCCTGCGATTTGCAAGTGTACCAAAGGCTAAATATCCAGCAGGTGAATTAGCCAAATAATCAGGAGATATTGATACTTGACTCTCCAGCTAACTGGAGAATTTAGGATAAGGTAAAGGGCTAAATCGGAGAGAGAAATCAGTATGCTAGTTCAAGAAGAATCAAAACTGATTGGTTCAGTTGCCAAAGAAAGTGGCGTACCAATCAAAACCATTCGCTACTATGAGGAGCTTAGACTACTCAAATCATCAGGCAGAACCGAGGGCGGATTTAAATTATTTAATACTGATGTTTTAGCTCGCCTGCATTTTATTAAACGCGCCCAAAGCCTGGGTTTATCTTTAGCCGAAATCAAAGAATTTTTGAATGTTCATGATGAGGGAGAATTACCTTGTGAACATATAAAAACTAAGCTAGAGGATAAGGTACAAGCGATTGATGAACAGATTCAACAGTTACTCATTCTGCGGCAAGATTTAGAAAGACTGCTTTCAGCCTGGGAAATTCAACCAGAAACCTATCATTCAACAATTTGTCCTATTATTACTTGAAGTTCAAATTTAATCTAATAAATACAATCCCAAAGCACGTTTATTTTAAATAATGGAGTGATTTTTATATCTATAAAATAAAAAACTAACTGATTTTTTATTATTTTTACCTCTTGACTCTCCAGTTAACTAGACAATTTAAAGTAATTTCATGTTGAGTAGATAATTGATAAAACTACTCAGCCATCTTCAAAAATTAGTCATTCTCAATGAGGATTAAATGTGATGAATATAAAACAGATAATTCCAAATTTTTGTAACAACTCCAATAGCTCTAATAAAACCTCTGCTTTACCTCTGCGTAAATCTTTGCGCCCCTCTGCGTTTAAAAATAAAATAAATCGATTTCTAAACGCAATTGCTATAACTACCACTTTGGTAATAGCTCAAAGTTGCTCATTATTACCTAAAGCTGAAGAAAAAGCAATATCTGTTACCACACATCAGCATGAGGAGCATTCAATGAGTGAGACCCATCATGGAGAACATTCAACAAGTAGCGCAGTTCATGGGGAGAAGAAAGCATTGACTCAAGCAAAACTCAAAGTTTCTAGTAATATCACTGCGAATAAAAGTATTCCGATATTGATTTACATTCAAGATTTAAATGGGAAGGCGATCGCCAAGTTTGACACCTTCCAAGAAAAGCTCATGCACTTAATTATTGTTAGTGACGATCTTCAATTTTTCAGTCATCTTCATCCTATATATAAAAATAACGGGCAGTTTGAAGTTGAAGCCAGTTTTCCCCAAGCAGGCGGTTACACATTTTTTAGTGATTACAAACCTGCTAGTCAAACAGAACAAATATCAGTAATAAAAACCCAAGTTCCTGGAATCACTATTGCTGCTCCAGAAATTGACATTAAGCGTAGTAAAACTTTTAATGATACTCAAGTCAATCTTGCTCTTTCTGAACCAACTGTAAAAGCAGGTAAAGAAGTCACTTTAATGTTTAAATTACAAGATGCTTCTAATAATCAACCGCTTACAGACTTACAGCCTTACTTGGGAGAAAAAGGACATTTAGTCATCCTGCGACAGTCAAACTCATTAACAGCAGCAGATTACATCCATGCTCACGCACTACAAAATGCCCCAACTGGGCAGGTTCATTTTATGACTAGCTTTCCGCAACCAGGAAAGTATAAGCTTTGGGGTCAGTTCAACCGCAATGGCAAAATCATCACTGCTGATTTTTGGATAAATGTTGCAAGCTGATACTGGAAATAATATCGAGAATTACTGACACTGGGAAAAGTCGGGGATACATCTTGGCTTTAAAGAAAGGCACAAAAGTTGATGGTAATCAGGAACATAATAAACGCGGTGCCTGAAGCACATACACGAACTAGATTCAGGATATGCCATTGCTTACGTGCCGCCTCCCAGTCTGGGGGTGGATTATTGGCTGACCAGCCCATAATCTGGTCATACAGAGGTTCATTAAAAAATCGAGATACCAAGAACATACCAATGAAAAAAATAACTATTCCTATGGAAATAAGTCCAAACGCAAGCCAGTTTGCAGATTGATAGATACCAACTAAAGCCGGAATCGGAGCCAGAAGTGAGACGAGCATCAATGTAATATTAAGAGGCGATCGCCTTGCCACTTTTAAGAATCGCTGCATCAGTTCAGCATACTCCGTTGCAGACAATTGATTAAGCAATGGTTGGAAGATAAACAACATTGTCAGCAACAGTCCTGTGAATAGCCCCGTCGAAATAGTTGCAATACTGAGCGTGAAATAAACTAGAGGCATTTCTTTCTCCTCAGAAACAGTATGAAGGATCGCACGGCGGGCGATCGCTTTGATTTGGCCTCTCAGGGACTTACCAATAAAAAAATATCTTTACTTTTCCCCTTTTCATCTAAGGTTGCCCGTGGTTGGTAAAGAATGCTATCTAGGCTAGATTTTTGCCCAGCCAATATATATCTCCACAGTAGAAGCCGCAAAGCATAGGAGCAAGTTATAATTCTCTTGCGGAGAGACGTAACAAAAATTTATGAGTAACCCCCTTTTGCAAGCTTTTTTTGTCGGCAGAGCTGTTGCTGAAGTAGTCAACGAACGCCTAGAGGTCGCCTTGACTGATGCTTTAAGCGAACTTGGCAAATTTGATGCTGAAGCTAGAGAACAATTGCGCCAGTTCACAGATGAAGTGCTAGAACGGGCAAATCGAGCCGCAGAGGCTGCTAGTGCTGGTCAATCAACCACAGTACGCGGGCCAAGCGGATCTGACCCAGTTGATTTGCAAGCCATGATTGATGAACTGCGAGCTGAAATTGCCCTATTGCGTACCGAATTACAGAAGTATCGTAGTAGTTCAGTGTAAAACAGAAAAAATCCACTAGGAAGCATATTTAGTCATTTGTCATTGGTCATTTGTCAAAATTTATGCACAGACAAAGGACAAATGATATTCGATCGCAAACAGTTTAGGAATCAGAGTGTCTTTTCTTCCAGGTGATTCGGTGAACAACCAACGGTACGCAACAAATATGGAAAAAGGTTATTCAGACAAGGCATACCGTTGGAATCGGGAAAATTATTCTAGCAGACGGCGCTTTGTAGATATTTGGTCTTTTGTGTTGACCTTGATGTTCAAGCTTTGGCGATACAACAAAGCTTGGAGTTATCCAGGCGGAATCACCGAGGCCAAACAAGCTGCAAGGCGTAAAGCGCAAGCTGTCTGGATTCGTAATACCTTGCTCGATTTAGGGCCTACCTTTATTAAAGTTGGGCAGTTATTTTCTACCCGTGCTGATATCTTTCCAATCGAATATGTCGAAGAACTGGCAAAGTTACAAGACAAAGTACCCGCCTTTAGCTACGAGCAAGTAGAGGCAATTATTCAGCAAGAATTAGGTAAGAAAATTCCGGAGCTTTTCCAGAATTTTGACCCTATTCCTTTAGCAGCTGCTAGTTTAGGGCAAGTCCACAAAGCTGTGCTTTATACTGGCGAAGCTGTGGTTGTGAAAGTTCAGCGTCCCGGACTGAAAAAGCTATTTGAAATTGATTTACAAATTCTTAAGGGAATTGCCCGTTATTTCCAAAATCATCCCAAATGGGGTCGAGGAAGAGATTGGATCGGAATTTACGAAGAATGTTGTCGAATTCTCTGGGAAGAAATTGATTACTTAAGTGAAGGACGTAACGCTGATACTTTTCGGCGTAACTTTCGTGGCTACGACTGGGTAAAAGTACCGAGAATTCATTGGCGTTACACTTCTTCGCGAGTGCTGACTTTGGAATATCTCCCAGGTATTAAAATTAGCCAATACGAAGCTTTAGAAGCTGCAGGTTTGGATCGCAAAGAAATAGCTCGTCATGGTGCCCAAGCATACTTAATTCAGCTGCTGAATAATGGCTTTTTCCACGCCGATCCTCACCCCGGAAATATTGCTGTCAGCCCAAATGGCGATTTGATATTTTACGATTTCGGGATGATGGGGCGGATTAAATCCAATATCCGCGAAGGGCTGATGGAAACCCTGTTTGGAATCGCCCAAAAAGATGGCGATCGCGTTGTGCAATCTTTGATCGATTTGGGAGCGATCGCACCAGTAGAAGACATGGGGCCAGTCCGGCGTTCCGTCCAGTATATGCTGGATAATTTCATGGATAAGCCCTTTGAAAATCAATCAGTGGCCGCCATCAGTGACGACCTGTATGAAATAGCATATAATCAACCATTTAGATTTCCCGCAACCTTCACTTTTGTGATGCGAGCTTTTTCCACTCTTGAGGGAGTTGGCAAAGGCTTAGATCCAGAATTTAATTTTATGGAAGTTGCCAAACCCTACGCAATGCAGCTTATGACCAATATGAATGGTGACCAGAGCAATAGCTTCCTCAATGAATTAAGTCGCCAAGCAGTTCAGGTCAGTACAACTGCTTTTGGTTTACCACGTAGATTAGAAGATACACTAGAAAAGCTAGAGCGCGGCGATATGCGTATGCGTGTCCGTTCTCTAGAAACAGAACGTTTGCTGAGACGGCAAAGCAATATTCAAATCGGAATTAGTTACGCTTTGCTTATCAGTGGATTTACGCTTTCAGGCACCATTTTATTGGTGAATCATTATGTATTCTTAGCAGTTTTGACTGGTTTAATTGCAGCCGCGATCGCAGTCCTACTCATCAGATTACTTTTACGTCTTGAACGTGCTGACCGTATGTATTAATTTTTGCAGTAAAAATTTATGAAACTTAATTTCGCGGGTCTGAGCGATCCGGGACTTATTCGTTCTAATAACCAGGATGCCTACTATATTGACCCAGAGAAGCGATTTTGCATAGTTGCTGATGGTATGGGCGGTCACGCAGGCGGCGAGGAAGCCAGTCGAATTGCTACTGAGCAAATTCAGACCTATTTAGGGGAAAATTGGGAATCTGCTCAGTCTTCTCAGGAATTATTAGTCCAAGCTTTATGGCTGGCCAATGAAGCGATTTTGCAGGATCAACAAAATAATCCCGAACGCGCTGACATGGGTACAACAGCTGTAGTAGTGATTTTTCGCGAACCAGAATCGCCTTGGTGCGCTCACGTTGGCGACTCTAGACTTTACCGCTTGCGGGGATCGCAATTAGAACAGATTACAGAAGACCATACTTGGGTAGCCAGAGCCATTAAACTTGGTGACATCACTTTCGAGGAAGCGCGGGTTCATCCGTTTCGCCATGTTTTATCCCGCTGTTTGGGGCGAGAAGACTTACACCAAATCGATGTGCAACCCTTAGAGGTGCAAGTTGGCGATCGCTTACTATTATGCAGTGACGGTCTCACAGAAGAACTCGTGGAGCAGAAAATTACTGACTGTCTGCAAGACAACTCTGAGCTAGAAAAGGCAGCCCATTCTCTAGTTGAAGCAGCGAAAGCTCATGGCGGACATGATAATATTACAGTCGCGCTCGTTGCAGTAGAGCAGAATTAATTCCTCACTCTCGTCATTAGTTGAAATATTCTGGCGTTAGGGCTGTCCAAGGTCAAAAGCTAGCTTAGACTTGGGAACGCTAGTCGCTTTAAGTCGGGAAACCCTTTCGGCAGTTCCTACAACGGAGGAACCTCAACGGACAGTTTGACGCCACTTGCTTCAACGAGAGGAACCCCAACGGACAGTTTGCTCAAGTCGGGAAAACCGCCCACGCAACTGTCCTCCGCAACGCAGTGGCTCCTCAAGTCGGCAAAGCCTTTCGGCAGTCGCTCATGGGGGAAACCACGCCAGTTCCTTCAAGTCGGCAAAGCCGCCCAACGGACTGGCTCCCCAAGACCGCGCTGCCTCACCACGCAACCGTCCTCCGCAACGGACTTGCCGATGCTCCTACGTCGCTACCCTACGGGTTCGCCAGTTCCTTTATGCCGGGGAACCCGTCCACCGGACTGGCTCACCGCTACGCTAACGCCACAGCGCTGGCTCCTCTTGACAACCTGAGCGCGAAATATTCAATTTGAATGTGTAACATCTTAGTGAATGTCAAATGTCTCAGCAGCTGGACTTTTGACTGTTTTGTGGTAAATATACTCAGCAATTTGTTCAGCCTGAGCATTTTTCCTATTTCTAACTTGATAAAAATATTTTTATCCTTCCAACTGACTCAGAGGAGGCTATATTTCCATATTTTGTTAGATTGACATCTTGTCGTTAATGAGGTATAGAGAATATAATAATTTACTCACATTTCTTTTTCTTTCTCTTAAGAAAAGCTTAAAAGAAATGCGAGGAAAAGTCAGGCATTGGCTAACCTCTGGTGAGCCAACATGCAAACTTAACAAAATCAGCCTTAGCGGGCAGACTTTGGTTGTATATCAGTAGAGTTAGGTGCCACCTAACCAACGACAAAACTAACCCATAAGTAAGTGGGCAAAATTAATCCATAAGGGTGTAGGCAATTTCGTCAAACTATTGTTATCTTTCTTAATAACAGAGGAACAAAAGCAAGACGAAATCAGTCCCATTATTATCCTTTTGGAACCTCTGTAACCCAAATCGATATAACCTTTACGCGTTGTTTTTTCTGGAGTTAACTATGAACGGACCAATTGAACTGTCCTTAGAACAACAATTCAGCATTCGCTCATTTGCCACTCAAGTGCAACATATGAGCCACGATCAAGCCAAAGACTTTTTGGTCAAGCTTTACGAGCAAATGGTAGTCCGTGAAGCAACTTATCAAGAGTTACTTAAGCACCAATGGGGTTTAGATTCAGGCTCCACTTTGGCATAGATTCTTTTCTATAGTCGCAGTGGGCGACCTCCTTCTCTTGCTCGGTTCCAACGAGGAAAGGAGCTGGGGATGCTGGGGCGTCAACTTCGATAGGCAATTCCAACAATTTGAGAACAACTAAACAAATAACTTATCGTAGCCCTTAAGGCTAAGTTTCCAATGTACATCTATATTAACTAGGCACGTTAGCAAAACTAATTTACTGTTAGCTAGCGTGATAGTCATAACTATGCACACTCTGACGCAAATGTAATCTTTACAAATGCATAACTTTGGAGACTCAAGTAAAAGTAGCTTTTATAAGTCTCACCGTAGCCAATTATATTTTTTCTAAATACAACTTACAACTAGATATAGATTTTTGTTAATAAAACTTAACTATTATCGTAGCAATACTCTTACAAATCGATAATTTACGTAAAGCATAGTAACATTTACTTAGCCGGAAAGGTCAAATTGGGAATTAGTGTTGATTCCTTCCAGCTTTGCCAAAATCAAGGGTTTAATTTTTTCATACTCGCGTTTGAGTAAACCTTTACTCATTTGGGGTTCCGCAGCAGAAACTAGAACTTTACTGCTTGTGGCCCACTCTTGCAATTTTTGGCATTGGGCAGGAGCGATAGTAGAAGTAAGGATATGAGAACAGCTACTTGGAGTCTCTCTGGAAAAGAATAACAGGCGATAGTAACCTGTTTGTCCTAAGAGAGTGGTTATTTCTTGGCCGAAACTGGTTTTGAGATCGAGGTAATAAGGCAACCATTTCGCCCCATGTTTGCGATTATAAATTGCAGTAATCCACAGCAGCATGGGGTGGGGAATAGTAATAAATAGAAATTGATTGTAGCGTTTACAGACTAAGCGCTTTTGAATTTCCTCTTGGTGAAGCATGATCCACAGAGAGGGTAAAGATCCAGCATTAGTACGGATGATTTGAGGAAAAACAATATCCGCAATAGGTTTATCTTCAGGCCAAGAATAGAGAGAAGTAATTTCATTCGGGGAATCGGAAATCTTTACATCAGCTGGCGTTTGCAGCGCTAATTCAGGTTTCACACCAGTATCATCAGCGATCGCCTTGCTTTCTGTAACAGTGAGGCGCGTGTGATAATGCTGTTCTATTGATGCCAGAGTCGTCAGAATTTCACTGATATTTTGGGGGCGATCGCTTGGTGCTTTGGCGAGACAACTCATCACTAAATCTTCCACTTGCTTTGGTAATTGCAAAGCCGGGGCCGCCTCAGCCAAAGGAGTTGGTTCTTTATAGCGATGTACTTTATACCATCCTCCAAACGAGGGCGTTGTTGGCACTAATGGCAGTGTACCTGTGAGCATCTCAAACATCATCACGCCCAAACTATAAATATCTGAGCGATTATCTAATTCCTTACCCTCCATCTGTTCTGGAGAAGAATAAGCTAGAGTGCCCAAATAATAGTTAGTCACATTCCCATCTGACTGTAGTAACTTAGCAATCCCAAAATCCAGAACCTTGACTAATTCTCCAAAGCTGGGATCTTGAATCACCAACATATTGCTGGGCTTAATGTCGCGATGGATAATTGGATAGACACTGCCATCAACCGGAATGCCATCATGAGCGCACTGTAACCCCAAACAAATCTGACGCACCATACTAAAAAATCTCGGTAAAGTCAGATTTTGCAGGCGAATAATATTGCTCAAACTCTGCCCTTGCAAATATTCCATGACATAGAAAGGTGTATCCTTTTCATCTACTCCATAGTCCATCACTCGGACGATATGAATACTTTTTTGCCCAAGTAAGGCACAAGTTTTCGCTTCTCGCTCGAAACGTTCTTGCAATCGCATTTTTTCATTCTGGATCGACAACGCAAGAAACTTAACGGCTACAGGTACTCCTCCCAACAAAACATCCTTAGCACGATAAACTCGGCCCATCGCTCCAGTACCGATTAATTCTTGAAGCTGGTAGCGTTTGCTGAGTAAGCGACCAATGTTGGGATCTGACATAGAAAATTTGCTCCAATGTCCACCAATTGTGGATGATTCCTGTGTAATACACAGGTTGTAAATGTTTGGGTCTAACAGTTAGATTTAAAGAACTTAATTGGTAGGCTTACCCTGAAGCTCGTATCATTAGTAACTTTATTAATGTTTAGTATGCCCAAGTTCGCCCAAGCAAATAGCTAAAAAAAACACTTAATCAGCGTTGAAAATTTATCACATCGGTTAGAGGACGCAAAAATCCTCTCCTCAGCGAAACAGAGTCGAGTTCGTATTGCACTAGCATTTTTGAACCAAACTGCGATCGCTGAGGATTAATAGCAATTCTCCCAATTACAATTAGAAATTATTCCCCCGCGCTTCATTTGTAGTGACTTTAGAATGAAATAGTATAAGTTGCAATTCCCAGTGATGTGGCTATCATAAGAATGCCCAATTGATCGCAAAAAATATCAGCGTGATGATTATGACCGCGAAAACACGTAGCTGGGAATAGGTTTATGATTTTGACCTTGGTAATTATCGCTTGTATTTGGTTGATTATTAGTATTCCTACAGCACTTTTTTTTGGTAAATTCCTTTACAATTTAAATTTAAATTATGAGTCTGAAAAGACCATACACGAAGAACACAGCAAGATTGCAAAGCAACCAGTCAAAACCAATTTAAAATGAAATCTCAGATCCAGCGTTCAGCCTTGATGTTGGCGATTTGAACTAGCCCTACTCATAGAGTAGGACTATCGTCAGCTACCACCAAGGTGCTAAAAATTCAATGACTTTAAGCTGTAGCTGCTAAACCATTGTGTTTCAGCAAGGGAGTTGTACTAGGTTCGCGACCCCGGAAGGTTTTAAACACTTCCATCGGATGTTTGCTACCACCAAGCGCCAGCACTGTATCTCGGTAGCGTCTACCTGTCGCTGCGATCGCTTCTTCGTTTTCTAGTCCAGCTTCTTCAAAAGCCGCAAATGCATCCGCACTCAGAACTTCAGCCCATTTATAACTGTAGTAGCCAGCTGCATAACCACCGCCAAAGATATGTCCAAAAGCACATAAGAATGCATCTTCTGGTAACGGTGGCAGAACGGTAGTAGTTTTGGCAATCCGCTGGCGGACATCGGCTGGGGTTTCATCGCCACCAGGGCGATAGCGAGAGTGGAGTTCTAAATCCACACTGCTAAAGTGGAGTTGGCGTAACATTCCGCTACCACTCATGTAATTGCGTGCTGCTATCAGCTTTTGATAGTAATGTTCCGGTAGAGGTTCGCCTGTTTCGTAATGTTTAGCCATGCCAAACAAGGTGGGTCGTTCGTAGCACCAGTTTTCCATGAATTGGCTGGGGAGTTCGACTGCATCCCATTCGACGTTATTTATACCTGCTGCCCCCGTATAATCCACCTTGGTAAGCATATGGTGTAAGCCATGTCCAAACTCGTGGAATAAGGTTTCTACTTCATTGAATGTCATCAAACTGGGCTTACCATCAATTGGGGGAGTTTGATTACAAACTAAATATGCTACAGGTAAGCGGATGCTAGCGACACCATTCTCGCTAGTTTTACCACGATTAATGCAGACATCCATCCAAGCGCCACCGCGCTTTTCGGCTGGGCGGCTGTAGGGATCTAGGTAGAAGTAAGCAATGGGCGCACCTGTTTCATCTGCTATTTGGAAATAACGCACATCTTCATGCCATACTGGCGCTTGACCATCAGCAGGAGTGACAGTAACGCCAAATAGCCGTTTTACCAGCCCAAATAAGCCATTGAGTACTTGAGGAAGGGGGAAGTAAGGACGTAGTTCTTCAGCAGTGAAGGCAAATTTTTCTTCTCGCTGGCGTTCAGCCCAAAAACTAATATCCCAATGTTTTAAATCAAGAGCTTCTTTTGCTCCCTTAGATAAAGCAAAGGCTTTGAGGGCTTCTAAATCTTTGACTGCTGCATCGTAACTCACACGACGCAGTTCTTCTAGTAGGGCTTCGACTGCTTCCACATTCGGAGCCATCTTACTTGCTAGGCTCAATTCAGCAAAATTTTTAAAGCCCAGCAAACCTGCTAGTTCTTGCCGCAATTCTAAAATGCGATCGATTAGAGGATTATTATCTAAATCGCCAGAAGCCGCCCGACTAATATAAGCTTTGTAAAGCTGTTCGCGCAAATCGCGCCGGGTACTGTGCTGCATAAAAGGCCCGTAACTGGGGAAATCCAATGTGATGCGCCAAGGGCCATTTTCTGGTGTGGCGTTTTCTTCACCAGCCGCACGGGCTGCTTGGGCTGCGAGACTGAGTAAGCTTTGGGGTAAGCCGTCGATTTCTTCTTTGCTGGTGAGAGTTAAGCTAAAGGCTTTGGTAGCATCTAGTACGTGATTTGAGAATTTGGTAGAAAGTTCTGCCAACTCCATTTGAATGGCGTTGAAACGTTCCCGTGCTTCTCCTTGCAAGCCTACACCAGAAAGTTCAGCATCCCGAATCGCAGCTTCGACAATTCGCTGTTGCGCTGATTCTAGGCTGTTCCAAGCGTCACTACTACGCAAAGCTTTAAAAGCATTGTAGAGAGGTTGGCTTTGACCCAGCTTGGTGAGAAACTGTACTACTTCTGGTTGTACTGCTTCATAAGCTTCGCGGAGTTCGGGGCTGTTTTTAACACCCATTAAATGGTTCACTATGCCCCAACTCCAAATCAACCTTTCGGTGAGTTTGTCTAAAGGTTCTACTAAACCACTCCAAGTAGGCTGTACATTAGTTTCTAGGGTGGCAAGCTCTGCATCAAGTTCTGTTAGCAGCTGCTTGAAAGCTGGTACTACTTGCTCTGGTTTAATTTCTGTAAAGGGAGGTAAGCCAGCGCCTTGAAGTAAGGGATTCTGAGAAATAGTCGCATTTGCATTCATGTTTGTGTGTGAGCTGCCGATCGCTATGGGCAATAATGATTTTTGTTTACATATCTTCTAATGTAGCGATCGCCGCACCATTTCGGAGATCGGGCAAAATATAAATGCGATCGCTACGCTCACATTTCAGCATGACTCCTATTTCCCATCATGATTTAACAGCTCGTTACCCGTAGGATAGAAGTCATTTTGAGTCAGACACCAGTTTAGAAGTGTATCAATAAGTTGATTTTGATATTTAGCATTGTGTTCGATGACTTCAAAAGCCTGAATTATTGTGTTGTGGTCAAGCCGACCTACACGAAAAAGATAAGTCCAGCACAGTATGCTGTTGAGAGCAAACCTAATATCAATACATAAAGGCGACTTAAATTCTTCAAATTGCTGGTTGATGTCATCTATATTGGCTAACTGACTAGTAACTTCACCACTGAGACGCCAGTTTAGTAGTTTGTCAAGCAGTAGACTTTGATGTTTAGCATTGCGTTCAATAACTTCAAAAGCTTGAATTGTAGTGTTGTGGTCAAGCCGACCCATACGCAAAAGATGAGTCCAACACAGGATATTGTTGAGAGCGAACCTAAACTCACCACACAGAGAAGATTTAAATTCATTAAATCTCTGGGTGAGAGCATCTGTGTGTATCTTAGGGCTGATCGTATTGCTGCTCATAAGACAGTTTGTTTAGAATTAAGCGGCAATTAACGGTTTTATACGGTATTTACCGGAATCTTTTTTTAGTGTACAAGTCTTTCACACAAACTTTCTATGCCTATAAGCAGATTTGTCGAGTATCTTGAGAAGTAATGGAGCAAAAAATATAACCAGCTTCGTAAAACTACAAGTATCTAAGAAAAGACCGATTTCTTTTGAGCAGCAAGAAATCTCAGCTTCAGGCCAAGC
Source organism: Calothrix sp. NIES-2098 (assembly GCF_963875125.1). NCBI lineage: Bacteria > Bacillati > Cyanobacteriota > Cyanophyceae > Nostocales > Calotrichaceae > Calothrix > Calothrix sp. NIES-2098. The sequence goes on along the minus strand of NZ_CAWNKJ010000001.1, from coordinate 2,327,807 downwards.
TTGAATTGTTCAATATGAATCAATTTATGAGTATTTAGATATACTTCATTTTCAATTGATTTTTTATATTTCTGAAGCTAAAGCTATGAGTGAGTATATTAATAACTAGCTTCGAGTATACGCAAGCACTATCAAGCATCTATTTGTAAAGTAAAAATAAAACTCAGGCTTTAGATGATATTTAGCTAGTAGTATGAGTATTTATACGTTAATATCTATCTACTCATGACCCTATAAAGCAGATAAAATTGACAACATCACAGCTTAAGGGAAGGTTATCAACGCTTTGACTTTCACAAACAAACTCATACCTTATTTTCAGCTGCTCCCTATCTATAAAATACTTGAACAGCTTATTTTAGATATTTGAATTTCATTAGAGAGCATAACAACCATATTTTCAGATTGAGTTTAGAACGACACTATAAAATGTTAAAGCGATTATTTACCTATTATTAGCTTTATCAATCATCTCTAATTTCTAGAATGCTTAAAGATTAAAAGGAAGTCGAGAAAATAGAAATGACAGCAATCTTAGTCAATCAGAAAGTATGGGACAAATTAAAGCAAGCATACGCTGAAAAGTTTGGTAGTTCTCCTAAACTACTAATTGCCGAGCTTAATCATGTTTATCAAGATAAAAATCAAATAAATAATACGAAAGATGTAATTTCTGATAAAACTATTCGCAACTTTTTTAATACTACTGAACCCATGAAGGTACAGGAGAAAAATCTTAACTTTTTATGCGGTGTCTTACTAGATTGCGAAAGTTATCAAGAAGCTTTACGACAACAAACAACCTTAGAAGATTTAGAACAGCCAAATACTGATAACAACGCACAGTGGATTGAGCGCTATCAAGAATATATTAGAGCCAAGTGCGGCACAATGAAAGTGCTGACCATGACTCAGCCCGTGCAACTAGATAGTATTTATGCCAATGTCAATGTTTTAGAAAGTGTTAAAGCTAAGAAGCAAAAAACAATTGAAGAAATTCTTGCTCACTTATCCAGCAAAAATCTCAGTTTTAGCCGCCTTAATTATCGGGTAAGTACCAAAACTCTACCAGCTGTTGATGCACTAAAGCATTATCAAAAGCTGCTAATTTGGGGTAGTCCGGGAGCAGGTAAGACTACATTTCTGAAACACTTGGCGATGTATGCTGCTAATTTAGACAAGCAACCTATCCCAATTTTTATTTCATTAAAAGCATTTGCAGATGCAGAAGACAAACCCAGCCTGATTGATTTAATCCATAGAGAATTTTTAGAATTTATTTCTAAACCATCGAAAATTATCCAGGAATTATTAGAGCTAGGACGGTTCATAATTTTGTTAGATGGATTGGATGAAGTTGCAGAAATAGAAAGCAACAGAATCTATCGAAATATAAATACATTAGTAGAACAGTATTCCAAAAATATCTTCGTATTAACTTGTCGTTCTGGAGCTTCAGATTATACATTTGAACACTTTACTGAGGTAGAACTAACAGATTTTAATGAAAACCAAGTTTTGCTTTTTGTCAAAAAATGGTTTGAATCATCTCCAGAACCACATTTAGCAGAGAAATTTTTGGCTGAAATTGAAAAAAATAGTTCTATCAAAGAACTAACCACAAGTCCGTTGCTACTAACTATGTTGTGTTTAGTATTTGAGGATAATTATGACTTTCCCAGAAATCGCTACTTACTAACCGAGGATGCTATCAATATACTTTTACGCAAGTGGGATGCAAGTAGGCGAATAGAGCGTAATTCAGCGAATAACTTTAACCTACCGTATCAACGCAAAGTTAATTTGCTGAGTCAGATAGCTTATGAAGCGTTTAATCAAGAACCACAAAAGTATTTTTGGCGTCAAAGGGAACTAGAAAAATTAATTGAAAATTATATTGAAAATATTCTAGAAATTGCTCCTGAAACTTTGTCAAATGATAGTCAAGAGATTTTGAAAACAATTGAAGCAAATCATGGATTACTGATTAAACAAGCTCAAGACTTATACTCCTTTTCTCATCTCACATTTCAAGAATATTTCGTTGCTCACTACATCGTGGAAAGACGCAACACTGAAACTTTACGCGAAGTTATCAAGCAGCACTTAACAAATCGTCAGTGGCGAGAAGTATTTCTCATGATATCTGGAAGGCTGGCAAATACTGATGAATTTCTCAAACTGATATTTCGCCAAATTAATAAGCTTGCTGTAGAAAATAAAGCTTTACAAGATATGTTGACGTGGTTAGATGATGTAACTAATTTACATGCGGTTAAATCTAGTTCTTGGAGAGCATTTTATCTATTAGTCGATCAGGTCTTTGAACTCTACAGCAACTTACAAACAAAAGTTGACTATAATTTGGCACAGGAACTTGCTGTCATCCTCAGAGAATTAAATAAAGAGAGAAAACGCATTTATCCTCGTTCGTTACTATCTGATTTCGCTTTTAACTTAGTTGATTTTCATGCTAATTTAGTCTCTACTAAAACTAGTGAAAAGGGATATGCATCTCAAAAGCTGAGTCCGCTGTTGAAAAAAGAACTGCCAGCTAGCGATAATCCCATGACCATGCCTCAACTACGTAGTAAAGTTAGTTTTGATAAAGATAGTAACGTTATTAGTATTACTAAAGAAGAAGATAAAAATATTTCGCACCATGAAGATTATCCTCTGGTGCAAACTGGCGCTCACAGCGCACACAGCTATCATCAGGGAAATGACTATCTTGAAAATCAAAACAATACTAATGAGGATTTGGCAGATTTTTTAGTATTTTTAAAAGAAAGTTTACCAGGCGATCGCGCTCCAGAATCAGATTGGCTCGATTGGGCTAATAGATTGCGATCGGCAATGAGATTATATTTAAATATTGGCTGGAATGACGTCAAATTTACGTTAGAGGAAATCAAGGCGATCAAAGATTATTTATATGCCAATATTTTGCTACTCAAATGCATTCAAGGAGATAGTTACTCTACTAAAGAGTTACGCAACCAAATTATTGACAATATGTTATTGCCAAGTCAACGCATTCCTTCAGAACTTTTAACTTAGTCAAGAGTCCAGCGAATCAATTCATCCTAGGATGCTGTTGGTGAATCAGTAAAGGGTGGGGAACTTCCGCCCTTACAGATTAATGATGTACATATTTCACGAAACCCGCTTCTACGGACTCTTAGTTGTGGATAGTTACCACTAATTACCGCTTATTGCCGGAGTTTACCATTTAGTACTATGATAAACAGGCAAACTACAGCATTGAACAAGTTGGTACTCTTATGGTGAGCCAGCAAATCAAAAAAGTATGCCAGCATAAACCAGGGGAACTGTGGACAGACGGCTGTTGTACTGACAATCCACCTGTCGATAATAGTGCAATCAAGTCTATTGCGTTAGCGAAGCTTACCGAAGGTATCGCCTCTACTATTGAGCAGTCTCCGACAACGCCAACAGAGGTACAAAATTTAGCAGCAGCTACTGCGCTTTCATAGAAGGGAAAATATTTGCCACCATAGTAGTAAAATCATGCTGAATTTATTATGCGTGCAATGCTATTAGAGGCACCGCATCAGCCCTTGCGATTAGCTGACTTACCAGTACCTCAACCCAACCCGGAGCAAGTGCTAATTCGCATTCATGCTTGTGCTGTGTGTCGCACAGATCTGCATATAGTTGATGGAGAATTGACTCATCCCAAGCTACCTTTAATACCCGGACACCAAATTGTCGGTACTATAGAGGCGATTGGCGATCGCGTTCAGCAATTTGATATTGGTCAGAGGGTTGGTGTTCCTTGGTTAGGGCATACGTGCGATCGCTGTCGCTATTGCCTTTCTGGTCGTGAAAACCTCTGCGATTATGCTGAGTTTACAGGTTACAATATTGACGGCGGGTATGCAGAGTATACTGTAGCTGACTATCGCTTTTGCTTTCCCCTAGACCCCAGCTTTCCTGACTTGCAAGCTGCACCTCTATTATGTGGCGGCTTAATTGGCTACCGCGCCTATAGAATGACCGATGATGCTGAAAAAATCGGTTTTTATGGCTTTGGTTCTGCTGCCCACATTTTGATTCAACTGGCTCGCTATCAAAAGCGTCAAGTATTTGCTTTTACCCGCGGTGGCGATATTGAAGGTCAAGAATTTGCCCGTCAATTGGGTGCAACTTGGGCAGGTGACTCAGAAGCATTACCACCAGAACCTTTAGACGCAGCAATTATTTTTGCTCCTATCGGCAAATTGGTTCCGACGGCTTTGCGGGCGGTTGTTAAAGGCGGTACTGTAGTTTGTGCTGGCATCCATATGAGTGATATTCCAGCTTTTCCTTATGAAATTCTTTGGGAAGAACGGGTATTGCGGTCTGTTGCCAATCTTACTCGCAAAGATGGAGAAGAGTTTCTTGCCTTAGCGCCCAAAGTTCCCATTCGCACAGAGATAAATACCTTTACCCTAACCCAGGCGAATGAAGCTTTAGATGCCCTGCGGAGTGGGAAAATTACAGGTTCGGCAGTTTTAGTGGTTGACTAGCAATTTGAAACTTTAGATAAAAATTTAGGATGGGTGAAAAAGCCCATCCTTGAAAAAATACGCTTATTAGCTAATAGCAGTCACACACTTATTGCAGTTGTTGAGTTGGGAAAGCACCAGGTCGCACAGCTAAGTTGATGTTCTGGCCATTACGACGCAACTCTAGGCGCACATCGCCACCAATTTGGCTATTATCTACAGCTTTTTGGATACTGCTAGCGTCTGTTACTGTTTGACCGTTGAGTTTTTGGATAACGTCACCAGCGCGGATTCCGGCTTTAGCAGCAGGGGAATTCGGCACGACTTTCACAACTAAAACGCCTTTATCTTCCTCAACACTCAACCCACTATTAGGATCGGAGTTGATATTTTGTTTTAATTCTGGTGTCAAACCCACCATTTGAATACCCAAATATGGGTGCTGCGCCGTACCTGTAGCTATTAATTGATTAGAAATACGTTGCGCTGTGTTGATAGGGATAGAAAAGCCTAATCCTTGCGCACCCTGGATAATAGCAGTATTCATGCCAATCACTTCACCACGGGCATTAAGTAGCGGCCCGCCAGAGTTACCAGGGTTAATCGCTGCGTCAGTTTGAATAAATTCAACTCGCTTATCAGGCGCACCGATTTGATTGCTACTGCGTCCGGTAGCGCTGATAATTCCGGTTGTTACTGTATTATCTAGTCCTAGAGGGTTGCCGATCGCGATCGCCCATTGTCCTGGTTGCAGTTGGTCTGAGTTACCGAGAGTTACTGTTGGTAAATTATTCGCCTGAATCTTTACCACAGCCACATCTGTTAATTCGTCTTTGCCCAATACCTTACCTTTAAAGCTGCGTCCATCCTTGAGGATGACTGTCACCGTATCAGCACCGTCAACTACGTGGGCATTAGTTAAAATTCGACCGTCGTTACCAATAATAAAGCCGGAACCCGTACCCCGTTGTACTTGGTTTCCTTGTGGTATCTGGGAACCAAAGAAACGCCGGAAAAAAGGGTCGTCAAATTCATCTGGTATCTGAGCTTTGACTGTGCGGGAAGAATCAATCCGCACTACAGCAGGCCCAACCCTTTGTACAACCTCTGTTACAAAGTTAGGGTCTGTAGCTGCTGGTAATGGAGGAGCAGCATTTACTGGACTAACTGCCAAATTCGATGCACTCTGAGATAGCTTTAGTTGGTGTCCCGCTAAATAGCCACCTGCCAATGTCATCCCAGATCCCAGCAGCACCAGCGATAGAGAGGCAGCTGCCTTTTTCCAGGGTGCATGATTATGGTGTTTTGTACCAGAAGCGGTCAATGAATTGTAGTTTGTGAGATTTTCTCCGTCGCGTGGTTGGTTTTGCATTTGTTATCTGGAAGGATATTAAGATGTACTACTAATATAGATATTGTTTTTGAAGCTTTTGTTGCAGGAGTATTGCGCTGGTGCGAAATGACGCTTTGTGGTATTGATTAAAATCTGTATTTTCCTAATTGTTGCAAAATATAGCTTTCTTATTTCAGTGACAATCCACTCTCCAAAACCATTGAACTTCGAGAGACTGCCAATAAAATACCCCAACTGATAGATGGGGTTGTAAGCTCTGAGGGATTGAACTTGCATAATTGGGTTGGGTAAAATGACCAACCCACAAAAGTTATAGATATGTTAAATATGCAAACTCAATCAGCAAGTTAGGGATTTGATGAAGACAACTTCTTCCAAAGGCGATCGCGAATTATCTTCAGTTGTTCTTCAGTACTGATAGGGCTGCGTGGTGAAGGTAGTTCTGTATTAGGCCAGCTAGGTAAAGTATTGCAGGGACAAAATAAAGCCGGCATTCCGACATTTCGCATTGCTATCGGCATATCGCAACGACTACAAGGTAGCATTTCCCATGCTGGTGTCAGCAGTTCGGCAATCGTTTCATCAGTTCCATCCAAGTGGCACTCACCCGCCTGAGAGCGAATTTCTTGCCAGCATTCTTCAAATTCTTCACTATAGCGATCGCCTTTTAGCACTGGCTGTGGCGACAAGTATGCCTTACCATTGCCAGAAATTACTTGTTTACCCAACTGAAACCAGTAGGCTAAATATCTTTTAACGTCTTGTTCTGTTGCCATACTATTAATTCTAGATTTAAGCTCGAAACTTTGGGTCATTAAATCTTGAATAAACCATTAAGAACATATACTCATCTGTCATTGGGTATGAGGCATGGGGCATAGGGCATTTCTTCTTCTGCTTCCTTGTCCTCCTTGTCTCACCACACTCCCCACACTCCCCACACTCCCCACACTCCCTCACTCCTCAGTCGGTGGCAATGGCGAACCAAGAACGCTGAGATTCAAAACATAACCCCCAGTAACTAAATATACAGTATCGCAGATGCCTCCTAACTGGCGTACCAAAGAACCTAAGCGATCGCGAAACTGGCGGCCACTAGGATAAGCTGGCACTACACCCCAACCTACTTCTTCAGCTACAAATAACATATCAGCCGCAACTAGCTGTACATTTTCTAACAATTCTGCTATCGTGTTTTCCCAGCTAATCGCATCTTGGTCTAGCAGATTAGCTACCCAAGTTCCCAAAGAATCAACTAAAAGGCAGGTGTTTGGCTTGGCCTCGGCTAGAGTAGCAGCCAGTTCCAGAGGTACACAAAGAGTTAGCCACTCTTGAGGACGGCGTTTTTGGTGTTGTTGAATGCGTTTTTGCCACTCTTCATCAGCTGGATCTTCAGCAGCTGTTGCTACGTAAACAACAGTTTTCCCCGATCGCATCGCGAGAGTTTCTGCCCATTCACTTTTACCAGATCTAGCTGGCCCTGTGACTAAGATAACTTTACCCAAAGCCTTTTCCTTACTATCTTTAATTGATTTGGGTTACAATGTCTGAACTAAATTTTTACCTTGCGGGATGAGATTGTTGGTTTTAAATATCTCTTAAGAGATAAAATTAGCACCAGCATCATTGATGCACAATTGGCAAAAGCCAAAAATCCCAACAACCCCATTCTGAATTATTTAACACTACTGGGGACAGCAAATTTCAGGATATTTTTATGAAAGCAGGCTGGAAACGCATTGAGGCAACTCTACACGATTTAGGGGCTAAAGGTACAGCAGATCGTGCTGAAGCAAGCGATCTGTCAAAGCGACCTTTCTCTTTTAGAATCAGCGTTGGGACAACTGAATCTAAAGATAGCGATCCTACTCCCTTAGCGGAGGAGCTAAATATACAAGGGCCAACAATCGACTTAAGTGCAGATCCCCAAGGTAACTTTTCTGACTCTGAGAATGTATCTTCTCACCATGACGGTGTTCAGACTTTTTCGGCACAAGAAATCGGTGGCAAAACACCTAGCCTACCTAAGTTTAAAACACCTAGCTTTAGTAACCATCGTCACGGAGCGAATCCGGGATTGGCAACGAATCTATTAAAGGAGATTCAAGAACATGTTGCTGGCTGGGAAAAAGAACTACAAAAAATCCTCAAGCAAATTCAAGATATTTATTTAGAAGGGCCGATTGTGAATGGCTGGTTAGAATCCAATCCCAAGGAAACAGATCGGGGAGGAAAAGCCACATTACGCCATGCAGAAGTCGATCGCCTCATGGACTATGTAGAAGAAATTTGTGCAACGGGGGCAAAAGTCTCCTATCAATCTGCACGTACTGGCTACCGCCTTTGTGGTTTGGATGCTTCCGGTAAAGTTTGGACTCGTCCCTGTCCGCCAGATCAAGTGCCGGCTGTGAGTATGGCGATCGCGCGTTACCAAAAGCTACGCCAACTTTTAGGACGCAAGCAGTACCTAGAAACTCGCCTCAGTCAACTAGCCGAAACTCTGGTGATTTTACATAGTCACATTCAACAGGCTTGAAGTTCTCAAGATTATTTCCGAAAAATCGCGGTTGGTGGGTATGTAATTTTTGGGATAGATTAGCAGGCATTAGGTAACTATTTGATGTTGTCATTAGTCAGTAGTCATTGGTGAATCCTGACAACTGACGATTGACAACTCACAACTCACAACAGCCACAATTCCTGCCTATGCCCTATACCCAAATCTCTGCCATTATCTGCACTCACAATCGAGATACCTATTTAGGTGCAGCGATTGATAGTCTTTTGGCACAGGATTTTGCGGCTAACTTTGAAGTTGTGGTAGTAGACAACGGATCGAGCGATCGCACTAGTGAAGTTGTTGCACAAAGAGCCAGCAATCCACGCCTTAAATACGTCTTTGAACCCATTATTGGCTTATCTGTAGCACGGAACACTGGTGCAAAAGTCGCTAGTGGTGAGATTCTCGCCTATCTAGATGATGATGCAGTCGCTAGCAACGGCTGGTTGCAAGTATTTGACGATGCTTATAAAAATAACTCTAAGTTAGCGATCGCTGGTGGTAAGGTCACACTTTTATGGACTCCAGGCGTTCAACAACCGCGGTGGCTATCCCCTGGATTAGCTGCCAATTTGGGTGCATACGATTTGGGTGACAGGCCAATTTATATCGAGCAGCCAGGTTTAACCCCTAGAGGCTTAAATTACTCTATACGCCGTTCCTTCTTGGAAGAGATTGGCGGTTTCGATCCCCATCTCGGTCGAGTCGGCAAAAATTTACTCTCTAATGAAGAATTGCAAATGACCGAATTTGCTCTGCAAAAGGGATGGCAAGTCGCTTATCTTCCCCAAGCGCTAGTAGCTCATAATGTTGCCCCAGAACGGCTGAAACGTTCCTGGTTTTTAAACCGAGGCTGGTGGCAAGGTATTAGTGAATGTTATCGCGAACAACTTGCGGGTAAAGCTGGTGTCGGCCAGTTGCGACGAGGCGGCGAACGATTTGTACGGGGCTTGTATAAAGCATTGCAATATTTTTCTGACCCAGCAGAACGCTTTGACAAACTTGTTTATGCTTACGGTCAGATTGGTTATTTAAATGCAGCGATTCAAGGACTCTTATCTACATCAGATAAAAAATAATATATAAAATCTTATATGTCATCTAAAATACCAGTTTCTGTACTTATTCCCGCAAAAAACGAAGAAGCAAATTTACCTGCCTGCCTGACTAGCTTGCAAATAGCTGATGAAGTATTTGTAGTTGATTCTCAAAGTACCGATAATAGTATTGCGATCGCGGAAAGTTTCGGTGCCAATATTGTCCAATTTAAATTTAATGGTAGCTGGCCAAAAAAGAAAAATTGGTCTTTAGATAACTTGCCTTTTCGTAATGAATGGGTGCTAATTGTTGATTGCGATGAAAGGATTACGCCCGAACTATGGGCAGAAATTGCTGAAGTAATTAAAAATGATGAATATGCAGGTTATTATCTCAACCGCCGTGTATTTTTCTTAGGAAAATGGATTCGCCACGGTGGTAAATATCCCGATTGGAATCTGCGATTATTTAAGCATAAACAAGGTCGCTACGAGAACTTAAATACAGAAGATATTCCTAACACGGGAGATAATGAAGTTCACGAACACGTTATCTTGCAGGGTAAAGTCGGTTATCTCAAAAACGATATGTTACATGAAGATTTCCGCGACCTTTATCATTGGTTAGCAAGACATAACCGTTATTCTAATTGGGAGGCCCGTGTTTATTACAATCTGCTTACCAATAAAGATGATGGTGGAACCATTGGTGCAAATCTATTTGGTGATGCCGTACAACGCAAGCGCTTTTTAAAGAAAGTATGGGTACGTTTGCCATTTAAACCTTTGTTACGGTTTATTTTGTTCTACATTATTCAGCGCGGTTTTTTAGATGGCAAAGCTGGATATATTTATGGACGCTTATTAAGTCAATATGAATATCAAATTGGGGTCAAACTCTACGAATTACGCGATTGTGGCGGTACGTTAAATACTGAAAAATCTCAGTCTTTACCATCATCTTTACCACAAGAAATTGGGCAAACTGCAACTTAGAGAGGGATGAGTGGTTTATACCCAATGCTCTATTCCCCAATGACAAATGACCAATGACAAATGACAAATAACCAACCTTTTGTAGATTTACGCAAGTATGACCAATCCTGGTTCGATCGGGGGCGTCCCAGTTGGTATATTTTGCTGTGGTGGTTTGTACAGGCGATCGCTTTTCCTCTGACTCCCCAACCGTTAAATAGCCTTCGTTGTATATTGCTGCGGCTATTTGGTGCGCGAATTGGCAAAGGCGTATTGATTCGACCTACTGCCCGCTTCACCTACCCTTGGAAAGTTACTATTGGTGACTATAGTTGGATTGGTGATGACGTAGTTTTATATAGTTTAGATGAGATTCACATCGGGGAACATTGCGTAATTTCCCATAAATCTTATATCTGTACTGGTAGCCATGATATGCGTGACCCAGCTTTTGGGTTGAAAACAGCGGGTATCACCATCGGTAATGGGGCTTGGGTGGCGGCGGATTGTTTTGTTGGGCCAGGGGTGGAAATTGGCGCGAATGCTGTAATTGGCGCTCGTAGTAGCGTTTTTAGTTCCATGCCCTCTGGACAAGTTTGCTTAGGTAGTCCCTGTCGCCCTCAGTATCCTAGATTAGGGAAATAGTTAACTATTCTCCATCTTCAACTGCACCTTGTTTATACTCAGCAATGATACTCCTAATTTCAGTTAAGGGACGATCTAAAGTCAGTTGTCCTTGCTCATCAATTGTGCCCATGACTTTAATTGCTTTCATTACTGCTCTAAATCATTGAGTTCGTTTTTATTTGAGCATTCATTCCACGGCTCAGGTAAATTTGAACGTGAGATGAATGCCCAAATTATCTCTAGTTATTGTGAAACAATCGGTTGCGTTGCCACATTACTTAAACCGATGCTTACTAGCAAATCGCGCCATTCTGCCTGAAGCTTGCTATCTTCAGGATTCTTCAGACGTAGTTGTGCGAGTGTAGTTAGTGTTTCGTACCAGATGCCATTTTCGGCATAGATAACAGATTGCTGTTGAGGTTTGGCTTTTTCTAGTTGTTGAGCGATCGCCTGACTCAAGTTTACTCGCTGGATGACTCCTTCAACATAAACCGGAGGCCATTGTTTTTCTTGGTCGCAGTAGATGCTGAAAAACCAACGGTAGCGTTTGTTTAATGCTAAAGGCGCAACGGTTTTAGGCAGAGGAATACCAATGACTCCAGGTTTATCTGGTAGAGCGATCGCAGTTTGATAAATAGGATTTGCAGCTTCGTCTTGCAGCACAAATTCAGCTGGATAGACTGCATTCTTAGGTAGCGGCACATAAAACCAGAAAGTTGGGTGCGCCGCTATCGTCAATCCCCAAACATCTTCAGTGTTGGGTGATTTTTTAGTAAACGGTACTAAAGCAGTCAGTTGAGGTTTGAACTGCGGACAATTACCTCGTCTGGCTCCTCCCAAAACCCGACCGCCAGGAGGTGGTTCTGGTGGCGGTTGCGGTGGATTGAAGTGGATAGTTGTGTCCACACTAGCAGTACTACTAGGCTGTCTAGCTGAGTCTGCCAAGATTAATGTCTGGCTAGCCAGCATACTAGTGCAACCAACAGCTAGTACTAAAGACAGTTTTATGCTTTTTAAAAGTGAATTCATAAAATTTATGGGGAATTAGCTGATGAAATCTAGCCACATTTTGGCCCCGCCTTAAATATTTTCTCGGATTAATTTAGAATTGAGAATTTTAAATTTTGAATTTTGGACTAAAATTCCCCCAATTGTCCCGACAAATGACAAAGCTGACGGGACAAACGGAACCCAAACACCCCAAAGTAGCAGGCCAAAACAAAATAAATACAACACGCCAGCAGCGAGACTAACTGCTAATATCAACCGGGAAATAGAAGAAAAACGCCAAGCCAAGATTCCGCCAATGCCAGCCCAAATCCAAATCCAGAGCAATTCCAGCCCCAGCGACCAAACCCTTAACAAAGGACGCCCATCTAGCACAGCACTGAGGATTTGGCTAACCATATGCGCTTGTAATATCACTCCTGGCATTTGAGAATCTAAGTGATTTCCGTAGGGTGTAGCCCAGTAGTCTGGGAAATCGCCTTTGGCAGCGACACCAATCAATACAATCCGGTCTTTGATGGCGTTGGGGTTGATAGGGCCAGATAATAATTGTGTGAGTGTTACTTGTTCGGCAATCTTTTTAGTAGAACGGTAGTTAAGTAAAAGTTGACCGCCATTAGCATCAATACTTTGATAGCCACTAGCATGAGATGACAGCCGTGGTATGACAGTCTTGCCGAGTTGCAAATTTCTTTGATCTGTAAACTTTGGTTGAATGCCTAAGGGTAAGAGATAGCGGAATGCTAGTTGGGCGCTAAGAGCATAAGGGGTAGTACATAATGATGCCGCTTCTTGATTCATGAACAATAGATGGCGGCGCACAACACCATCGGGATCGTGAATGAAGTCGCTAAATCCTAAGCGTGCTTGCGGAATTTCTGGGGGTGATGCAATACCTTTGGTCTTTTCTGTGGTATCGCTTCCCTTACAAACTCCTATCAAGTTATCGGTATGCTGAAGTAGGGGAATTAAATCTTTTTCTTCGGCAGGAAAATCACGATAGATATCCAAACCAATTGCACGGGGTTGATACTGTTGCAGTTTGAGCAGCAGTTGCATCAGAGATTTATCGGAAAGGGAAGTTCCTTTTAATTCCTCACCGTTGTGGCGTTGTACTGCTAAGTCTGCATCATCTATTGTCACCACGAGCAACCGAGGATCTAGCCCTTCAGCCGGACGCGATCGCATCATTTGGTCAAAGGCTTGCAGTTCTGCACTTTGCAACAGTCCTAAAAACCTGACGCCACAAACTAAGGCAGTCATCATCAGACTGGAGAATACAGCTACTTGAAAGCCGCGTTTGTTAAACAGCGCTGAATTTGAACTGACTACTTTTCTAGCGCGTGTTAGTCCTTCCCAAGTAGATGGCGGCTGTGCGGGATTTTGGCAAATCACAGGTAGCCAAGTTGCACAGGGAAATCGATCCTCTAATCCTTGCAAGCGTTCCCGTGCTTGTCGCACCGACTGGTATAAAGATTCGCCACCTGCAAAGCTACCGAGAAAGTACTTTAAAAACTCCTGCGCTACCAGATCGGGGACAGGTTCTCGCATAATAATCATTTGGGGTATTTGCAAATCAGCGAGTTCTTGTGCCAGTCCCAATCCATCGCAAGAGTTGAAAATTGCTAATTGTAAGCCGCGTTCAATCGCTTTTTTTAAAGCGTATTTTAATTCGCTAATACTTAAACTATCGGTTTTATTGATATAAATCCGCCCGCTACCATCTTTTCCTTGACTGGAACTATGTCCAGCGAAGAAGAGAATATCCCAGTTTTTTTCCCAAAGATGGTCAGTTAATTCTTTGCGTTCTGGTTCTACTAAAAAACAAACTTCTGCGTTTTTACAACGTTGCAGTAAATTTCGGTCAGCTTTGGTGTCAATTCCTTGGCTATTACCGACAATTGCCAAAATATTCACCAATTTGTTAGGGGTGCGTGGCTTATGAACGCGCTCATAGCTGGGTGATGATAAGGCAATTTCTGCCTTGGGATAGCGCTCTAATAAGTCCCACAGATGCCAAGGTAATCGCTGCAATTGGCTATTTTCTGCTTGCAAAATAACTCGCACTTCGTCTGAAGGCATTAATCTTTCTAGCCATTTCTCCCGCAGCGGCCGAAATTCTTCTGCGCGCAACCAGGTATTAAAGCGTGCTCGTAAAATATGAGATGTATTGAGGCAGTCTTGTGTCATGGACACATTAGTTATCTGTATCTTCTCTGCATCTAGGCGATAACCATTGCCTAAACGTCGATAACTAGATTGCCAGTGACTGTAGTATAAAGGTATTTCCGGACATGGAGGCAGCTTTCCCGTGATTTCTGTAGCGGGGCGATCGCATTCTTCACCAATTTGCAGGGTTACACCAAACCCTTGCTCAAAACTACCATCTGCAAATTTCAGAATTACTAACTTACTCATGACAGTCGCTACACTCCAATCTTAGAATTCAAAATTCAAAATTCACAAATAGTCAGCCTGGAATTTTGCTTTTTGAATCTTTCTTCCCCTACAGGTATAAAATATCAGATTTATCAGCACCAATTACTGACCAAATACGGAGTAGTTGCACCCTTAAATCACAAATTGTTCTGTAATACTGCTATCATTCAATGCCACCCTAACACTAAATGCTTCTCCGGTTTCACCTCTCAACTGCAACTGAATATAATTGTCTGCACTTCGAGCTTGAGCTTCTAGAAATACTGCTCCCGCATCATCTAAAACCGTAAGTTGCGCTCCTGGTGGCAGATAAATTTGATTACCCGTAGGATGCAACTGGAGGCGAATGCTGGTTTTTTGGTCAGCTTGGGGACTAATTTCGACAATCAACATTAAGGGTTGGTCAGCAATTTGGATGCCCAAATCAAGCAGTTTCGCCCGTCTTGTGACTGTGTCTGGCAGGCTTGACATTTGTTGTTCAAAAATCTCAGGACTGCGAAAAGCGTAAGCTAGTCCGGGTTCCTGAGAATTCCACAAAGCTTCAATAGTTTGCCAGCCTGATTCAAATATACCAGCAAACCACTGGCTCAAATGTACTAGGGTGCTGGCTGGAGATTGCTTGAGCTTTCCTAAGTGTTCGATAAATGCTTCTGGGGGTTGCAATTGACTTAAAGGTAGTTCTTCGGTAGCCACACTGGGCACAAAACCTAGTAACTTTGCTTCTTGGAGCGATTCGTCAATTTGCACGACTACATAACCCACCCGTTCTTCCCAAGTTTCTGGCGGGACGGAACAAGTATGTTCAAGCTGACCTACAGGACGACACTCCAAACGACCAACGGCTGGTATCTCCAAGTCTGCTACATCTGCAAATAGACGCATCACAGGGTTCCAACTATCACTAGCTGTCAGGTCAGTAGGAATATCCATCATTTGTAGGAACTCATTTACTACCCATACCGCTAGGGTGTTCAGCCTCACTTGCTCGGCTTTTTCGGGAGTCGGCTGTTGATTGGCAAACGTTTGGGCAGTTTTGCGTGCTGCTTGAGCGATGGGCAAAGGTACAGCGAAATTATCTTGTTTATAGGTGATGTTAGTCATATGTTTGGTTCCCACTGATTCATGCTGCTATACACATATCGGCCACATTCTCGAAATTTATGCCATAAATGTTGAATTATTAAGTTTTAGGGAATAAAAATAAGATTTCATAATTGATTCATAATTCCGATCAATTTATGAAATATAAAGTGGTAATTTCCTTGAATTAAACTGTATGGGTAAAAGCAGGACAAGTTATCAGCTGTTACGCATTTCAGTTACATAATTACTCATCAGCATTGTCCAGAGTCAAGGGTCATGAAGAGGACAAGGGGCAAAGGGAGATGAAGGAGTGTGGGAAGTGTGGGGAGAAATGACAAATGACTTTCTTATAGCCAATTCCCAATTAATACATAAGCCGACCAAAAGCTAGGTGAGTTGTAGTTGGGATGTTGCAACAATTTTAGCTGGGCGTGGCGGAGAGCTTCGGCTTTGGTAACGTTACCTTCTTTGAGTTCTTTATAGAAAGCACCGACAAACAAAGCTGTTGATTCATCATCTATTTGCCACAGCGATGCTAAGGTACTACGCGCGCCGGCTCGGACTGCGGCTCCAGCCAAGCCAAGGGCGGCGCGGTTATCTCCGGCTGCTGTTTGACAAGCACTTAAAACTAATAATTCGACGGCTTGCGGTTTGCTTTCATCTCGGCTGCGAAGCAGACTATCGAATTGCGTCACATTAATTGGGCCGTCAGCAGCTAAGATAAATGTGTTCTCGGCACGGGAACTAAACTGACCGTGAGTAGCAAGATGCACGACGTTAAAGGGAACAGAATTAACTTCTTTTTCTAGTGCTTTTTGCGTGAATTGTCGATCTAAGAGACTGGTTGTAGAGATTCCGGCTTTAGTAATTAAATCGACTTCTGATTTGATGGCAGGTAGTGGTGGAAAATCGGGGAAATTTGGCGGTGGTTGAGTTAGCCCAGCAGTTAGCGCTCTAATTTGCTGTTTTGCTAAGGGTTTTGGGTCTAGAAGTTGGAGTCTGACACTGAGAGCGATCGCATATTTCTCTATTAAATATTGCTTGCCGTCATAAAGAGAAGCCATTGGCAAGTTACGCAAAGCTCCATCCAGTACAAACACTAAGGTATTTACTTTCTTGGCTTGCAATTCTGATTCAATGGGTTTAATCAGCCAGTTATAAACTTGTTGCGATTGCGTTTTAACGGCGTTGGTAGCAGCTGGATTAACCAGATTTTTTCGGAGTTCTCCTAATATTTTGTTGATTTCTGCTTGGGAAATTTTGGTGCTGTATAGCTGTAGCGGTTGTTGGGGAATTTTGGCAATTACCTGAAGTTGGTCGGGGAGAATAATCGGATATAAAATGGCAGCGTTAGGATTGTCTTGGTCTACTACTTTATCTAAAGGTACGCTCTGACCTAAAAGACAAGCTTCGCGAAAGAAGTTATCTAATTCTGCAAGTTGTAAAGCCTCAATTCTTTGGCGGGCTTTATCTAATGTTTGATTATCGGGTTTTCCTGCTTGGGATTGCAGCAATAACTCTACTGATTGTCGATAGACTGGTTCTACACTGTCGCGAAAGTTGAATTGCACGTCTTGATTAATTGCTACCAAGTCACGCCGGAGTGATTCGAGTGTCTCTACCGCCGCATCATAAGCTGCGATTGCTCCTTTAAGGTCTTTTTGCGCCCAGAGTATTCTACCCAATTGCCAATCGACGCGATAGATAATTTCTGGTGCATTGCTTGTCTGAGCCAAGACTAACGCTTGCTGAGTCAGCTTTTGCGCTTCTGACCATTGTTGTGTCTCCTCATACAAGTGACCCAAACTCAAGAGTGCATAAGCTTCTGTTTGCTGGTCGCCCAAACTGCGGGATTGTTCAATGGCTTTGGCGAGTAGCTGTGCTACCTCTTGAGAACTAGTTGATGAGTATTCAATCTTGAGTATTGAGCCTTGAGAACTCATTGATGAGTATTCAATACTAGGTGTTGATTGAGAATTTCTACTCGGTACTTGCAACTCATTACTCAGCAATTTGTTGAGGCTTTGAGCAAAGTTAATTTGAGCGTAGATAGCAGTACGACTTTGCGGGAGTTGTGCAAGTTGGGATTGAATTGCTGGTAATAAGGTTCTAGCCGTTGTGAATTGACCGTTTTCGATTAGTAGACTGAGGAGATTTAGCTGTGCTTGGACTTTCGTTAGCGGTGAGGGAGAAACTTCCACAGCTTTTTGATATTTAGCGATCGCATCTGATATATTTTGCTGTGTGCGCGCATTGTTTCCCAAACTCAAAAGACTGGCTCCCATCTGGGCGTTCGACTGCAAATGCTCGGCAATTTCCAGACTTTGCTTTAAAGCCGTGCGCGAATTTTCCCAATCGCCGATTACCAAAAGCATATCGCCGAGCGATCGCAATCCCACTACTTTTTCTAGCGAGTCTTGCTGCGATTGTAGCTTCTGTTTTACCTCTTTCAGTATTTCTACTGCACGACGATAAGAGCCTTGATTCCGCCAAGCCTGCGCTTGGTTGATTAGCGACTTAACTACGCCGTTTTGATTTTTGAGTTGAGTATAAATTTCTCCTGCTTGTTGCCACGTGGCTAAAGCCGCCTCAGTTTGTCCGATGGCTAATTGTAGGCGTCCTTGAATATCCAAGGATTGAGCAAATACTAAAAGACTTTGGCTATTTTGTTGTCCTTTCAGCAAATTCAAGCTTTCTGTAATTACCTGCTTGGCTTCTGTCCATTTACCGAGTTGTTGGTAAGCCAGAGAAAGATTGCTTAAAGTTGCTGCTTGGCTGAGAGTATCGCCTTGAGTTTGGTATGTTTTCACTGCTTGCTGCAAAACTTGCACAGCCTCAGCAAACCTACCTGCATCGTAAAGTACTTTCCCCTGTTGTAGTTGAGAAGTTGGTGTAGCAATTTGGTTAATTATCGGTTGCGAAGCAGCGTTGATTCCAGGAACCGCCGCCATTATTGGGGAATTGAGGCTGCACAGCAAAGCCAAGAGAAAGTACAAAGCCAGACGTACAAATTTAAACTTCCGCCTGGGAAACTTGATTGCATTTAGCAAAGACAATTGAGTTGCTTTCACCATAGGATGGTCAGCCTACTGAAGGAAGCCTGCAATCAAATCCTACCGAAGATAGGGCATCACTTTACCAAGGAACTTCAAATATGCGATCGCGTTTAGGGACTGTGGGGAGATAAGGGAGAAACAACCAATCACAACTGTAACAGTTCGTAAAAAGATTGATAAGTATTGCGGAATTTAAATTTTTTAACCAGTATTTACTTCACGAATAAAACTCAGTTAATAGCTGACTTTTCTGAAATTTTTTACCTCAAAAGTAATTCGAGGTATAACGCTGATTGCATTTTCCGCAATTTCAATGGGCATTAAATAGTGGAAACAGTTGAAGTTGAAATGCTCGATTTTTTTATAAACACTAGTGAGGAAATCGATGTCAATGAACTTGATTAAGTATGGCAATTTCATAGGATAGGCAGAGCAATTAATGGTTAATAATTTTTTACTAAAAGCGGTTGCAGTGTTTGCTGGGTTAGCGTGTTTAGTCACAACTAACCCTGCTTGGGCTGGTATCCTCAAAGACGAAAAGAATCTGGGCTGGGCGTCCCGGCGCGATCTGACAAGCCAGGAATTCTCAAACGCCTTTAATGAATACCGCCAGCAGGGGTACATGATGATAGATGTCGATGCCTATCCTGACGGTAACGGCGTGCGATATGCAATGATTTGGCAGGAAAATAAGGATAACCGCGGCTGGGCGGAGCATCGCGACATGACATCCGACGGCTATCTGCAAAAGTGGGAAGAGTACAAAGCTAAAGGCTTTCGTCCACTTGATGTCGAGGCTTATCAAAGTAGCGGTCAGTTAAGATGGGCGGGTATCTGGGTCGAGAACAAGGAAGGTTTTGCCTGGTCATCCCATCGCGGGCTTGATAGCGACGCCTACGGGAAACTTTTTGACGAGAAGACCAAAGCAGGTTTCCGTTTGGCGGATATGGAAGTTTACAATACTAGCGCCGGTCTGCGTTATGCAGCTATTTGGTATCAAAATACCGATAATCGCGCATGGGCACAACTGCGCGGTATGACGCGCGAGCAATATCAAGAAGAAGTTGACAAACGCAGCGCCCAGGATATGCAGGTCGTAGATTTCGAGTCTTACCAAACAAGCAATGGTCAACGCTACGCAGCGATTTGGGAGCGCAAGCAGGGGTTTGGTTGGCAAACACGTACAGATCGAACCGAAAAGGAATTTGCCAACCTTTGGCGTCAGTACCGGGACGAAGGTTATCGTATTGTAGATTTCGAGCGCTATTCTACACCGAACGGTACGCGCTATGGCGGCATCTGGGTAGAGAATGACTCGCGCTTCCGGTATAACCGCAAGGGTAATATCGACAGCATCATCGAAACTTACCGTAAAGCGAATAATCTACCTGGCATATCTGTGGCAATTATTCGGAACGGGCAAATGATTTACCGCAGAGGTTTCGGGTTCGCAGATGTTAACGATAATAAGGTTGCGCATGGCGAAACGATTTACAACGCTGCATCTGTTTCTAAAGTAATTGGCGGTACGCTTGCCGCTAAATTAGAAAACGAACGTCGATTGCGTAATGGCGCAACATTTAATCTCGATCTCACCCGTCCAACATCAACCTACCTCACAAACATTACTAACGCCAATGGCAGCGGTACGGTCAGCTTACCGTCCTTTCATAAACATACTGTAGAGCAGTTGCTGTCACATCTAAGTTGCGTAGCCCACTATCCTGGCAATACAACACCCGGAATTTCCAACCAGACAACCCACTATACAACAGCGATCGCAGCGGTTCAGAAAATCTGGAATACTGGTTTAGTTACAAAGACGGCAAATGGCGGCTCCTGTACTATTGGCACAACTTGGTCATATTCAACCCCGGCGTTTACTTTTGTGGCTGCGGTGCTGGAAAGTGCTACAGGTCGCACGATCGATCGGCTGCTCCAAGATGAAATATTCACGCCCTATGGGTTATCGAGTATGCGCGTGCAGTACGCTTCATCAAGTTTGCCATCGGACTATGACCGGGCTAGTCCTTATGACGATGACAATAAAGAGGTGAGCTACACAGACAGCAGCTGGAAAGTCCTCGGCGGCGGTATTGAAACTGACGCTGTCGATTTGGCGCGCTTTGGTTGGAAGGTACTCAATGGAGAAATTCTGAGCGCTGACGCCCGCGATAACCGACTTTGGAGGCGTGTCAATGCCAACCAACCTCACGGATTAGGCTGGTCAGTAACCAACGATAACAATTCGCGGCGCACAGCAGAGTGGAATGGTTCTTGGACTGGAGCGCGGTCTTTCCTGCGAGCCTACCGGGATAACGGTCTTGTCATCGCCATTATGTCCAACCGTACAAACCATACGGTCGATGATGTGGCAACACTTGCAAACAAGATTGGTAACGAGGTGCTGAAATAGGCACGTTATTTTAACCCTTCCAGACTGTAGCTGAGAGCAGGCTTTTTGTAACTAGCAACTTGGGTTACATTAATGGCCTGCTTTTGCAATCGCAGTTGCACGGTAAAATCAACCGAGTGCGAAAACTAAAAATTCGACTGAAGTCTAAAAGAGTTCGCCAATCGGCAATGACATAATTGTTTTAACCTCAAGTCTTCAGTTGTGAGATTGGCGATGAAAGAAAGACTGCAAATACACAAAAAAGCTGACTCATCAACTTCTCAGTTAGAGTCAAGTCATTTAGTATCGCCCCAGTCTACGGACAAAGCTAAACTTCGCGCTAATACACCGCTGACTCAAGTAGAAATTGAGAACCAAGAATTTCAACAGCATCAGATAGAAGCGACAAAATTACAAATTCAGGCAAAGTACGGTAGCCTAAGCCCTGAAGACCAAGAACGATTGACTGTATTGCAGGCGAAGATGAATGACTTCTTGCAAAATCAGGGGTCTGGTGTTGGTCATGACTTTGAGAAAATTGCCACAAATCGTCCTCAGCTTGCTGAACAAGACGAGCAAGAAGGCGATCGCGCTGCTTCTGTAGTCACCCAAATAAATACAGCTAATTTACAAGACCAAATATTACTAGCCAAAGAGAACTCACAACCTACGGCTGAAGCAGATAAAAAACAAAAATTTCTCCAAGATTATTTAGTAGCGAAAGAACTAGTAACTGACATAGATGAAACCTTACCACCTGAGAAAATTTTAGAACTACTTTTTTACAAATTTAAAAATATTGGCTTTAACTACACTATGGTAAGTAAAAGCCATGAAAATTTGTTGAAAGGTACTAGAGAAGGCGATTGTCAAACATTAGCACGAGCTTTTAAGAAAGTAGCTGAGGAATATTTTGGCATTGAAAATCTCAGTGTTGAGAACACGCCTAAACCATTTTTAAGCGAAACGGGTAAGACACCATACCGAGGTAAAGAACCTAATTGCGATAATGGAAAGCGCTGGTTCTTTCAAAATCATTATTGGGTGACTTGGAACAACAAAGTTTATGATGTGCTATTTCTTAGCCGTAAGAAAGTAGAAGCAGATATGGCAAGACAGGTAGACCCACTTAAATCAATGCTGATGCCGGAAGAAGAGTATTATGAAACCGAAAAAGGCAAAATAGTATATCCATATAAATATCAATATTCTACGGCAGAACTTGCCATGTTTGAAAAGTTGAAAAACTTTGTAAAAAATCTGGGTAAATGGATAGCTAAAGATGCGATCGCTAATAAAATCCAGTCTCTATTTATGAGAGGTGCAAACACGAGCGACTTTGATGCACTGATGCGGGAAATCAAAAATAACCAAACTGATGAATCTGCATCCAGAGAAAGCGATTAATCTAATTCAGAAATAAAAAGTTCAAGATTGATGCACCGGAATCTGAATTAAAAACTCGCTACCTTTGCCAAGTGTAGAAAAACACTCCAGTTTACCGCCATGTTTTTCAGTAATGATTTGATAACTAATTGTCATTCCTAACCCAGTTCCTTTGCCCACAGGTTTAGTGGTAAAAAAGGGGTCAAATATGCGTTGTTTTACCGCCTCAGAAATTCCTCCGCCTGTATCGGCGATCGCAATATTCGCCCACTGAGAATTGCTCATAAAGGTGCGAATCTTAATCTGGTGCTGACGCTCTGTTTGTTGAGCAGAGAGTTCTTCTAGCGCATCGATCGCATTCGTTAAAATATTCATAAACACTTGATTGAGTTGTCCGGCATAACATTCAATCGGTGGTAACTCTCCATAATCTCTGATAATTTCAATCCCGGGAAAATCTCCATTGACTTTGAGACGATGCTGCACAATTAACAGCGTACTCTCCAACCCTTCATGGATATCAACTGCTTTCATTTCTGCCTGATCTAGGCGAGAAAAGTTCTTCAGGGAAAGTACAATTTGCTTGATGCGCTCAACCCCAATTTTCATCGAATTGATGGTTTTGGGGAAATCCTCAGCCAAGAATTCAATATCAATGCTTTCTAAGCGATCGCAAATTTCAGGGGCAGGATCGCAGCAATGTTGTTGATATAGCGACAGCAAATCTAGCAAGTCATAAGTATATTCAGTTACATGATGAATGTTGCCATGAATAAAATTTACTGGATTATTGATTTCATGAGCAATCCCTGCTACTAATTGCCCCAGAGAAGCCATTTTCTCTTCCTGAATCAGCTGGAGGCGAGTTCTCCGCAGTTCTAAATGCACTCCAATCCGAGCCAGAACCTCTTCATGTTCTAAAGGTTTGGTGATGTAGTCTACAGCACCTTGTTGTAAGCCCTTGACTTTGTTCGCTCCATCTGTGAGCGCTGTCATAAAAATTACCGGAATATCCTTCGTGCGCGGGTTCGCTTTTAAGCGACGGCAGGTTTCAAAGCCATCGATTCCCGGCATCATCACATCCAATAGAATCAGGTCAGGTAATCCAGATTGGGCTTTTTCTAAAGCGCTTTCTCCACTCTTAGCTATCGAGACGATGTAACCTGACTGTTCCAACAGCTCGAACAACACCTTAATATTCGTAGGAACATCATCAACCACTAAAATAGAAGCTTGCTGCACTATAGTCATAATTCATAGCTCACTTTTAAATGTAGGGTTGCACTAGGTTGAGGATGGCTTCATCTTCAAAGCTTTCAGCTAAGGCTAATATCTTGTGAGAAAAAGCACTATATTTGGGATCGGATTGCATGAGGCGGTTGGCTTCTTTTTGAATGACCGAGATGTAACCCCCTTTTGCCGCTGTGTAGAGAGCTACTAATTCCTCTGAGGGGGGAACGGTCATAACTTCAGAATCCTCATCCAGCATAGACGAGGGCGACTGGGAAACCAACGCTACCTCACTCTCTTCATAAATCCATTCCAACTCTAAGTACTGTTGCAATTGCGCTAATAATTCGTCGCTGTGGATCGGTTTGGGCAAAAAGTCATTACAGCCTGCATCTAGACTTTGCTGGCGATTGAAGTTGAATACACTGGCACTAGACGCCAAAATCGGCACCGCTTGAAAGTCTGGCGATGCGCGCAACTGCTGAGTCATGGCTAACCCATCCAACACAGGCATGGACAGGTCGGTAATAATCAGGTCGGGATGGTAATCTTTAGCTTTCTCTAATCCCTCTTGTCCGTGATGGGCTTGAATTACTCTGAACCCAATCGGTTCGAGTAAATCCACAAGTACAGCCAGATTTTCTTGGCGGTCGTCCACTGTGAGAATCGTGCGCGGGTTTCCTTGATAACCCACGATCGCGCGGGCTGGCTTTGTTGCTGCTAATTCTGTCTGGTCTTGGGCTGCGGTCAGCGCCAAATCCAACCAGAACCGACTCCCCTGTCCCAAAGTACTTTCAACTTTGATTTCTCCCCCCATCATTTCTGCGATCGTGCGACTGATGGCCAGCCCTAACCCAGTACCTTCCGCTTTGCGCCGATCTTCGCCCACTTGCTCAAACGGCAGAAAGATTTTCTGCAATTGCTCCGGTGTCATGCCAACTCCTGTATCTTCCACTTGAAAGCGGATGAGATAAATTGGCGGTTGAGGAGCGATCGCGCTCACCTTGAAAGTGACTCCTCCCTGTTCGGTAAATTTAATTGCATTGCTTAACAAGTTGATCAGTACTTGCCGCAAGCGTTTTTCATCAGCATGAATGGCTGTGGGTAAGGGAGTCAGCGCTTGATAGGTGAAACCGATCTCCTTTTGTTCGGCTTTGATGCGACAGACTTCTTGAACACCCTTGAGAAAACTTTCAAAATGGAAATCTGTAGGATACAGTTCTAATTTCCGCGCCTCAATCTTGGAAATATCTAAGATATCGTTAATCAGGGTCAAAAGATGCGAGCTACATTGATGAACAATATTGATGCCATCGAGTTGTTTTGGTGTCAGGGTTTTATCTCGTTGGAGAATCTGAGCGTAGCCCAGAATACCATTTAGCGGCGTGCGTAGTTCGTGGCTCATATTGGCTAAAAACTCGCTTTTCGCCTGATTGGCCGCATCGGCTGCTTCTTTGGCTGTTTCTAACTCCTGGGTACGTTCCTCAACTTGCGTTTCTAGATTGCGATTGTATTCTGCTAGTAATTTTTCAGTTTCTTGAAGGGCAGCATTTTTAGTTTCTAGTTCTTGGGTATAATTCTCCAATTGCTTGAGCAAACTGCGATTTTCACCAAATATCTGAGTAATTCGCTCAAACCAAGGACGCCAATTTACGGGTACTTCTGGACTCTCGGAAAATTGACCTTGGCTGACATTTTCAATATGTTCGACCAGATGGCGCGCTGGTAAGATAAATTCTTTGCGCGTGAGTTGATGCATCACAATTAGAGTTAATCCTAAGCCGGGTAAAAGAACCAAAAACAACCAATTTGTGCCTGCGATCGCTTTTAGTACCATCTCTTGCTGAGGCACCCATAACACTAGTTTCCAGGGCGCATTTTTGAGTTGATAGTGCAGTACCAAATACGAACCAACCGAGTTGACTTCGTTAGCGGGGGTAGCTAAGACCTCCTGATATTGGCTTTGAAGTTCTTTGGGAAATGCTATTGTCGCAGACTTGACTTGAGGATCGGCGGAACTAACTAGCGTTGGGTGGGCTAAAAGCTGATTGTACTTATTATTGATGGCAAACAGATGGAACTTGCGATCGCTCCCAATCTCTGCATTCCGCAGCAGCTGATTCAGCACGTCTAAGGTGAAATCAAGAGAAACCGTCCCCAGAAAGCGATCGCGATCGTACACTGGGGCAGAAACCGTCACCATCAGCCCTTTGCCACCTTCATCTGTGTAAGCTTTAGTCCAAAATATCTGCCGCTTTGGGTTCTTTTCCGGTAATCCCAAGCGATAAAAATCGTGGGTGTAAAAGTCATCAGTAAATAAAAAGTCTTTAGAGGAAACCCAGGGATAGATGTTAATAAATTTTTGCTTGGAGGTGTAATAAACCCAGGCAAGGTTGGGAATATTGTTTTGAGAGGATTGAAATAGAGAATTGAGACTCAACGCCATCTCCATTTCTCGCCGCATCTCTGCTGAGAGATTGTCGATTGAACCTCTACCGCTTAAGTTGGCTATCCCAGTTTTTGTAAATGGCGGTTCGATGCGATCGAGGGCATAGTAATTCTGCCCTGGTAGGTTGGCGATCTGGGAAAACAACAGAGAAGCGGGTTGTGTCTGGGGATGAGCAACCAGATAGCCTTGGGCTGCTATCTGAAGCGTGTTGACATGGTCGCTGGCACCTTTTACCAAATAATCCAGGCTCGCTGCTTCTTGCAGAAACTTAATTTTGAGTTGCTCGATCTCATCGTGATAGCGCGATCGAAACTGAACGTAAAACAGGGTGGAGGATACGATCGTTACTAGGGAAAACGTCGCCAAGATAATTCGGTTATAGCGCCCAAAGAAATTAGAGCCAGGATTGTTCATGGGTGAGATGGCAGCCGATCTACATTAGAATGCCCATATTAGTGTTCCCATTTGTTTATTAGCTGTATCTAGATATTTCCTTCTGGGTGCTAATTTTTCGAGCTAAACGCTAAGTAATGACAATTTCTCTTGGCTTTGTGGTTATGTCTGAGAAAGTTCTGAGTGCTGGAAGCTTGCGCTCGAATTGCTGCTGTGTCTGTGTGGTTTTAGATTTCTTGCTACAACAAAGTGGGTAAGGGTTGAGCAATGCTCATACCTGTCAACTTAAGCTGAAAGCTAGATCGGGCAAGCGTTGTACAAATCCTCCACGCCCTCATCCCCTAACCCCTTCTCTCACAGGAGAAGGGGAATTAAATCTCTTGCTCCCCTCTCCCAACAGGAGAGGGGCTGGGGGTGAGGGCAGAACGTTGTCGCCAAGCGGGTTTCACGTTAAGTTGACACCAATGAGCAATGCTAAACCCCTACGTACAATCTATTTGGATCGGGATTTTTTTAATTGATATCAGATCGCTAACCTCGGAAGTAACGACACTAACTTCGGGAGTAACGTCAGCAACCTCGGAAGTAACGACACTAACTTCGGGAGTAACGTCAGCAACCTCGGAAGTAACGTCAGCAACCTCGGAAGTAACGTCACTAACTTCGGGAGTAACGTCAGCAACCTCGGAAGTAACGTCAGCAACCTCGGAAGTAACGTCAGCAACTTCGGAAGTAACGACACTAATTTAGATCCCCGACTTTTTAACAAAACCGGGGATCTAAGCAAGGCAGCAATTTTTGATGCAATTTACCAAGGATTACCAACCATTGTGAACCCTGCCCAATAATAAGGATGGGCGAGAGATTGATTGGAGTCGCTGCTATCGCTAGGTACGGGCAAACTTGCAATTGGTTCCAAACCTTGAATTTGACCGTTCTTGATGTAAACCTTTCCTTCTGCCATAGCTACTTGAGCTTGTCTTAAAGCTTCTGCACGAATTGGTGAAGTCTTCAAACTCTCGTAAAATTTTGTCATCAACGCGGCTGTACCCACATCGTTGACTGTCCAAAGACTAGCAACACTGGTTTTGACGCCAGCCAGTACAGCTAAACCAGCAAATCCAATTTCTGCTTCTTCGTTCCCCAAAGCAGTACGACAAGCACTCAGTACCATCATTTCAACTTGGGGTTCGTTCAAGCGTAATTGTCGTATCTGGTTTAAACGTAACTTATCTTCCCATAATTGAATATAGGAATTACTCAAAGCGCCTGCATTAAAATCAGCATGGGTTGCCATGTGGATAATCCCAAAAGGTTGTTGACGGCGGATGGCTTTGAGATTATCTAAGGTTGCTTGTTTATCTAACAGTAATTTGCCTTGCCAGAGTTTCGATACTACTGTGGATAACTCCACAGGAACTGCTGGTAAAGGTTCTTGTCCTTGGGTACTCTGAGAAACTCCCAAGGCTAAAACTTGAGCTTTTTTAATATCTGTGTAAAGAGTATTAGTTAAGCTGAGACTGGGCATTAAACCAATACTATATTTTTCTACCAGAAACCCTTTTCCATCATGAAGCGCTGCCATTGGAGTTGAACGTAAGCCAATGTCAGGTAGAAAGATGAGATTGTTGATTCCTCGCGCTTGTAAATCTGTTTCTATTGGTGCAATTATCCAGCGATAAAGTTGTTGCGATGAAGGCAAATAAGTGGTGCGACGCCGATTTTGGGGATTGACAATTTGGTCGCGGAATTCCTGCGCGACTTTCAAAACTTTGGTTTTTGTCGCATCTGGAATCCGCTTGCGTATTGGTTCGCCCTTGCCAGTTATGACTACCAATTCCAGTTGTTCAGTATCCTTTTCGGCTGAAGTATCTAACTGTTTAAGCGATTTAATTCCGCCTAAAATTCCCCCTAAAAGTCCATCAGGTTGAATTTCTACTGGTACAAAACTCAGATAGATAAATGCAGGTTTCACGCCTGTAGCTTTTTCTATTTGAACGGCAATTTCTCTAGCTTCATCCGGTGATTTGAGTGGCGGATTAGATACGCCTAAATACCCTGCAACCCTAGCTGTTAATTTATCTTCTGGGGTGGGGTTGGTATCAAGAATACTAACACCATTTTTCGGAAGATTCGGGTTAATGTTAGGCGGTGTATCTTGATTGCACTGGAAAGCACAGGGGGAAATATTTGGGGTTGGCGTTGGTGTTGGTGTTGGTGTTGGTGTTGGTGTCGGGGTCGGTGTTGGGGTTGGGGTTGGTGTGGGTGTCGGGGTTGGGGTTGGTGTGGGTGTCGGGGTTGGAGTTGGTGTGGGTGTTGGGGTTGGAGTTGGTGTGGGTGTTGGGTTGACGTTGATTCCTATCTGTACCTGTGGTGAAGAAGAAACAAAATCGCTGGCGCTAATAGTAAAGGCAGGTAGGGAACCAGTTGCATCTGTAGGTGGCGTATAAACTAAAGTATCACCACTTACCAAAGTAGTCACACCAGGAGCAGCAGGCACACCATTAACAGTAAGGCTACCTCCATTCACTGCATCAACTCGAATGGTTGTCACATCATTATTGGCATCAGACACTACCGCAGCCAAACTACCGAAGGTAAAGGTAACTGGTTGATTAGTTTGGGTATCAGGTAAGGATGCGATCGCTGTTAGTGTAGGAGGACTGTTGACGGAATTAATAGTTATGCCGGCAGGAGTTCCACTCGCAGTCCCACCATTTGGCAAAACAGAGAAGGAATTAGCTGCGGGATTTGCTGATATTACCGAACTTCCCCCAGCATTAAGCGCGCCTGTTGTACCGTTCACGCTGGCATCACCGACAATAAATGGCACATTCTTGGGGCCACCATCATGTTTAATTGTAATCGTACCGCCTGTAGGAGGTGCAAAACTAACATTTGGTTCGCCAAGAATAATTCCATCAGTGGCGATCGTATCGCTGCCAGGGGTTGCGCCGATACCTCCTTTAATTAGTCCGTTGGTTAGCACTTGCACGTTACCACCTTGAAGAGTGCCACCAAAGTCTGCTATTGCCTGGGAGCTAATCGTACTAAACTGAATTAGGCTGCCAAAAGGATTGTTAGTCTGGAGGTTGACACTACCACCTGTAGCTTTTGAATCCGAAGCACCTATAGCGATCGCAGCGCTAATAATATTAGTAGCTGTAATGTTATTTCCGGTAGTTAAACTCACTGCACCACCTGTAGTAGTTGCAGTACCATCTACGTTAGTAGCGATCGCTGAGGAATTAATATCGCCAACTTGAATATTATTTATGGCTGTTAAGTTAACAGTACCACCTGTACCTGTAAAATTGCCTCCTCCGGTTCTAGTCAAAGAAGAGTTAATTGCACCTGTAGTAATACTGCCTGCCGTAGTCTTTAATTCAACGTTACCGCCCGCACCAGTGTTATTGAAGCTATCACCAAAAGAAGAATCAATAGCATTAGTAACAATATCACCTGCGGCACTTACAGTTACCGAGCCAGCAGTTGCTGGGGTTGTAATTGAATTAATTTCGCTAGTGTTGAGATTTCCTAAGGTAATTGCGCCGTTGGTACTAGTAACACTAATATTTCCAATTCCATAACCATTGCCACTGGCAATGATGTTACCTGCATTAATATTGCCATTAGCAGACAAAGTTACATTTCCGCTTTTGCTAAAACTAGCAACTGTGTTGAGGTTCCCCAGCGCTAAACTGGCACCGGAAATACTAATGGCTCCCCCACTAGTATTAATTGTATTGCTAAGATTAGCAAAACTTACAGACCCGCTGGTTGAGGTGAGGCTAAAACCACCGCTACTGCCTAAGTTTAATGTCGCCACACCAGCAGCAGTAGTTACTCCTGGTGTATTGCCTGTAATCGGATCGATGGTGATATTTCCAGTGGCTTGTAAGTTAATATTTGCACCAAATCCCAAAGCATTGAGCGCACCCCAAGAAACTGTGTTAGGTGGAATATCTGCAAGATTAGAGGGAATATTGCCAGCCGTACCATCAAAAGTACCTACGCCTCCATCGATAATAGTTAATGTGCTGGGGTCGAGTAATAAAGTCCCAAGATTACCATTGGCAGCTGAAGTATCTACTAAACCATTGAAAGTGAGGAAATTTTTACCCGATACTTCAACAAAACCACCATTGCCGAAATTGGCTCCACCACGAGCAGTAATTTTACCGAAGAACTGGGTAGCATCGTTACCCCAAACAATAACTTGCCCACCATTGCCATTTAATTGACTATCGGCGGCAATTACAGATTTAGCATCAACATAAGTCTGCTCGGCGTTGGGCGCAGTTCCCTGGCCTTTATAATCGCCACCAATCCGCACATTACCGCCACCATTACTGCCAGAGGCGTTAATATTGGCTCCAACTAGCCCGACTTGTTTGCCTAAAATATTGACTGTACCGCCTGTTGTTCCCGATGTATCGACTTTACCCGCCACAATGGTTGTACCGGGAGTATTGGCAATGTTAGTGTTAGAGCCAGCTACTTTCACAGTCCCATCAGCATTGGCAGTTAAGCCTGTATTACCGACTGTGAGTAATTCTGGTAAAGAGGCAATTGGCAGGTTCCAGGCGTTTGGGCCGCTATTAGCGGATTGAATTTCCAAGCTCAACAAACTTCCTGGCTGGCTAAGACGTACCCAATTTTGTCCGGGTACAGAAGTAACAGAAATTTGTCCTCCGGGTGCGGAGAGTTGACCAGTATTCGCTACCGTCCCGCCCAACAGGCTTAAACTTTGTCCGGTACCTACTGCCAAGTTGCCAGCATTAATAATCGCTCCTGGCTGACTCATCGTAAAGGCGAAGCCTGTAGGATTGCCTACTAAAATTGAGTAGTTATTACTACCTATGGCATTAAACCAATTGTTGCCAAAGGCAATACCGTTGGCTGTGGTCGCTGTAAAAGCACCAGGGACATTTAAGCTAGCGTTGGGGCCGAACACAAATCCGGCTGGGTTCATCAAAAACAGGTTAGGATTACCGCCTGTCACCTGAATTAAGCCATTGATAATGGAAGCATTACCACCTGTCACCCGACCCAGGATATTTTGTAGGTTGGGATTGGCTTGAAAGTTGGCGATTTGTTCTGGCGTCAGCCCAAATTGTTGAAAGCTGTGAAAAAGGTTGAGACCATTATTAGATGTCGTACCACCAGTAATATCTAAGCGGTTGCCATTGGGTGTAACTATCGTACCTGTACCATCAGCTGCGGGTACAATCTGCTGTCCTTGAGCCATTTGTACGGGAATGGCTGCAAGTAAAGAAAGCATTGCTAAACTAAGATGCTGAAACCGCTTCCAAGCTTGATGCAGCGGCTTGTGTCGTAAGATGAAGCGACCTGTGTTGAGTTCGACATCAATTTGATATTTGTCAGCCAGTCCTCGCCGTTGCAATGCTTGAGTAATAACCTTTTGCGAACACAGCAGCAGTTGCAACTTTCCCGATCGAGTCATATTCCCTAAATGTTGGCGGTAATAGTAGAGTGGCTGCTTTATATGTCCAACTTGGGTAACTTCTGAGAGTCGCAAACATAGATCGTAGTCTTCCGCGTAATCTGGCGCACCATTAAGTCCATTTACTAAGTCGTATACTGAACGGCGAATCAGGCGGAACTGGAAAGTCATAAAATCCACTAACAGTCGCTCTTTCGAGTAGGGAATGCGACAGCGCTGTCCGTAACTAATAACTTTACTGTTGGCGTCGATATCTAGGTAATCGGTGTAAACAAAGCCAATTTCTGGGTGACGGTTGAGGACAGCAGCAGTTTCCGCTAAGGCGGTAGGAGCAAGCAAATCGTCGCTATCTACCCAACCAATGTACTTTCCAGTAGTTTGGGCGATCGCATTTTGGCGAGATCGCTGTATTCCCTGGTGGGGTGCGGCGACTACGCGCACTCGCCGATCTTGTTGTGCATATTTTTTGGCGATCGCAACCGATCCATCGGTCGAGCCATCATCCCAAACTAGTAGCTCAAAGTCTTGCCATGTCTGCTTCAGAACGCTGGCGATCGCGTCCCCAAGATAACGCTCCCGATTGTAATTAATGATGACAATAGAAATCGGCAGTGACATGGAATTGCTCCGAAGATTTGAACCTGATTACCAGAATATAATGCTAGTGGTTATTACTGAGGGATCGTTGCGAAAAATTGTAGTGAAATACATCAAATCTTTGTACTGTTGACTGAAAAATATGGTATTCAATTATTACTGGGGCGTTATGGCATTATCCGGAGTCAAAACATGCCAGGTCGTTACATCAGACATCCCTACACAATGAAATGAGCAAAGGTACAAAAACTGGTCTTCAGCCCCAAGCCCGCTTTCAGCAAAGATTTATCTCTTTATTTCATCTGTTAGCTCGTCTGCGTATTTACCGCAACTTCGGTTTTAAGTGCAGCTTGCTGGTGCTGCATCTGGTATCGGTTATTGCTATGAACGGGCTAAAAGCGACCGCGAGCGATCGCGACATCAGCCTTTACCGCAATCATACTGAATCTCACAACAGCACTCAGGCTATTAACTCAGCAGATGAATTGAAATTGAGCAACGATGTTCGCCGCACAGCAGAACCTTTACTAGTCCAAACACCAGAGACTAACCCTCCCCTACAAGAGCCTTCACAAGTCACTGAACCTACTCAACCCTCACCAACGCCGTCAGTAACTCCTGAGCGCATCTACGTCCGCAAGATTCAGGTTGTAGATAGCACAGTTTTTAAAGAGCAGCAGTTAAATCAGGTTGTACAGCCTTTTGAAGGGCGAGAATTAACCATAGAAGAGATCAGAAAAGCTGCTGATGCTGTCACCCAGCTTTACCTAAATAACAACTATATAAACTCTAGGGCGATTCCTGTAGCGCAGAAGCCTGGAAGTACAGATGGTGTGGTAGTCATCCGCGTCATTGAAGGGCGTGTGGCGGAAATTGACGTGCAAGGAACGCGACGCTTAAATCCTAACTATGTTCGCAGTCGCATCCGCTTGGGTGCAGGGGTTCCCTTAAATACTATTCAGATGGAAGACCAACTGCGGTTACTGCGACTCGATCCGCTGTTCAAGAATGTGGAAGCCAGTCTGCGCCCTACAGGTAAAGTTGGTGAAAGTATTCTGATTGTCAGAGTTGAGGAAGCTAATCCTTTTATTAGCAGCTTTGGTATAGACAACTACTCGCCACCTAGTATTGGTTCGGAAAGATTCGGCATTGAACTGCGCCATCGCAATCTCACCGGGAATGGCGATGAACTAGCAGGTTCCTGGTATCACACGCTTACAGGTGGTTCTGATGTCTTTGATTTTAGCTACCAAATTCCCGTTAACCCGATGAACGGGAAGCTCCGCTTGCGATTTGCACCCAATCGCAACGAAATTACGCAGCCACCGTTTGACCAGTTCGGTATTAAAGCGAACCAGGATGTATATGATATTAGTTTTCGGCAGCCGTTAGTGCGATCGCCTAGAGAAGAATTTGCGCTATCTTTTGGGTTTACTTATCAAGATGGTCAAACTTTTCTCTTCGATCGACTCCCGACTCCCTTTGGGATTGGCCCCGATGCTAATGGAGTCAGCCGTACTAGCGTGTTCAAGTTTAGCCAAGACTACGTGAAGCGCGATCCGCAAGGAGCCTGGTATTTACAATCGCAGTTTAGTCTAGGTACTGGCTTACTTGATGCCACTATCAATCAAGATCCCATTCCTGATGGTCGTTTTTTCAGTTGGTTGGGTTTAATCCAGCGGGTACAAAAACTTAATCAAGATCATTTATTACTCATACAAGGAGAGTTACAACTCACACCCGATAGTCTGTTACCTTCCCAGCAATTCGTGATTGGCGGCGGACAATCTGTGCGCGGATATCGCCAAAACGTCCGTTCTGGAGATAATGGCTTTCGGGTAGCGATTGAAGACCGAATTACAGTCGAACGTAATGAAGCTGGATTACCGAGAATTGAGTTAGCACCGTTTCTCGATTTAGGCGCAGTTTGGAATCAATCTGATAATCCGAATAAGCAACCCAGTCAAACTTTTCTAGCTAGCGCTGGCTTAGGATTGTTGTGGAATCAGGCT
This sequence comes from Calothrix sp. NIES-2098, assembly GCF_963875125.1. Taxonomy (NCBI): domain Bacteria; kingdom Bacillati; phylum Cyanobacteriota; class Cyanophyceae; order Nostocales; family Calotrichaceae; genus Calothrix; species Calothrix sp. NIES-2098. The sequence goes on along the minus strand of NZ_CAWNKJ010000001.1, from coordinate 2,293,228 downwards.
TTGGGGATAGATCGCCTAACTATGCGCCTTGATTATGGCATTCCCTTTGTTGAGTTGAGCGATCGCGGTAATAACGCTCAAGATGATGGATTTTACTTTAGTATTCGCTATCAACCTTAGAAATAGTTGCTATTAGTTACAATCCCCAATATTGTGGGTACGCTAAAAGTATCACAACCTGCAAAATCTTATATTATTTTTATTTTCACTCAGATGAATAGCAATGCTCAAAATTTCAACCAACCACAGGCAACTCAATCATTGCAAAAAGATGCCAGCTTATATATTAAACAAGCTTACAATCATTTTGCCCAAGGAGATATAGAAGGTGCGATCGCAGATTTCAATACAGCAATCTGCATTCATCCCCACAGTGCAGAACTTTACACTGCACGCGCTAAATTTCGCAAAAAAAAATTAGGCGATCGTCAAGGCGCATTAGAAGACTACACCCAAGCGATATATATTAATCCTGATAACGCTTTCTTTTATTATTGGCGCAGTCAACTCTATCAAGAATTAGGTAATCAACAAAAAGCAATTGAAGATTACAATGTAGCAGTAACTCTGGCTCCAGAAGGCACTATGTATTATTTAATTTGACAATTATCTCTGCCGATTAGCTATTAGGAATTTAAACTATATACCTATCACATAATAATCAGAATAGGATAATCATTAAATTAAGCGATCGCAGCTAAAAAAGCGGTAGTATATGTATATAAGCTAGGACAACTGCTTTATTAATTGGTCAAATTCCAGAGAAATCAAAAATTATGAGATTAAAAAGATGGGAATCTCCTCGCCGAGAGGGAAGGAACGATAAAGGTAGAGGTGGTTCAGCCAGACAGCGACAACTTAAAAAACAAAGACAGATGTTGCGGCAAAGGCTGAAGGAAGAGAAAAAAGCAGACAATATTAAAAACAATGGCAAGGGAGAAGATGAATTTTATCTTCTCCCTTTTTATTTGGCTCTATGAGCAAACAGAAATTCCTACATTTTCAAACATAAGAATTTGTATAAGTAATAAAGTTCATTTATAGAATCAAAAAATATTAGCAATTTGCGATACAAATAGAGATTTAAATTTAAAAATATCATCAATCACCGTTAAGACAGATGAGCCACTATTGCAGAATAGCCAAAATAAATATTTAGTTGCAAAGCCTCTCTGCTAGAAAAATATGTAGTTAGGTAGCACATAAAAAACCATAAACGGCTTGGCACTAACAACCCTACACCTACTTAAAAGCCTATGAAATAAACCTTTCTTCCTTGATACCTGCTACCTTCTGCCTTGTTGAAGTAGGGGAACTCTCACTCTGCAATAACGTCCTTAGCAGAGAAAGTTGATTGAAGTTTTTGTTCAAAAAATCACTTTCAAGTTCAGAACCACAGATGCTGATAACTACATTTTGATCTATCTGTGGCTTCATATAAATACCATCGAATTACTGAGTATAAAAGCTTCTGCAAATAGGAATGTTTGAGTGTCCGAGTATTCTTTAGTAAAGAAAAAGGCTTAATCTCGCTCACAAATATCTCATCCTGCACCAAGTATACTCATTAACCAGTATTGAATCTCTGCCTGTTTTGATTTTGAGCAAAGCTTTTGATTTCCTAATTTTACAGATCGGGCGATAGTAGCTTGATTGTTTATATTGTTACTTCACAAAATAGCCATATAATCATGACAAAATTTGATTAAGTTAAGTATATTTACAATAATTGTAAAGATTGCATGAAGAAAAAACAAACTATTTATGAAGTAACTATAAAGTTTTCACGCGCGTTTAGGAAAAGCCTAGTGCCGTATCGGAAAATTAAGTTTCATATGCCTATGTCGTTTCAAGGATGTAACCGTTATGAACCAAAGGTTTAACTCAAACACTAATTTACCGAATCTAATCCTTGCATTTATCGTTGTTGTATCTATGCTTGGATTGTTAGGGTTTGCATTTATTGACGAGAGTACTAGACCTGTATTTATCGAAGTAGCAAAAGTTAGTGTTGCTGCTTATTTAGGTTATTTAATCCCTAATGGTAAGTAAAGCCCTGTTGTTAAACAAGGCTTTACATGAGTTTTATTGTGTTTTATAAGCTTCTAGTGCTGGTAACGCTAGGAGCTTCTTACTTGATTGTACAGAATATGGTGATAGTGTTCTATTAGATTTCTGTAAAGAAGTCAAAACCTTTTGAGGATTCGAGCTAGATTAAAACTAATGCCTAAAGAATAACGATCGGAGATTTGGTTAGAAAATTGGGTGCAAGGTGAAAACAAGTAATCAGAACATGTTCATACTTAGCTAGAAAGCCTTAGCTATAGGAGCATGGTTAGTTAACGTTTCGCACCTTGATAGCGAACAAGAGGTTATTGAATCAAGTTGCTAGCCACCTTGCTCTTTAATTTCTGAATGTAGATTTTTGTTGACAGAATAGCTGCTTCCCCGAAAGTTCAATTTGTAGGTTACGGGTGGTGTCGTTACTTCAGCCGACTGGAATTTAGGATCGAGACGAACTAAATAGTTACCTCCTCGAAAGCTCAATTTATGGATTACTGGTTGTATAGTAACTCCATCTGACTTGGCATTGGTTTCAGGACGATAGGAAGCTCCACGGTATATCAAGCTATGATTTGGTTCAGCAATCTGAACTGGCTGTTGTTGTTCTTCGCTTTCCTGGCTAACCAACTTACTTGTGTAGTAGTCGTAGCTGGTACTAATTACAACAACAATTAATAGTAGAAATAGGAACTGCCAAGGGGCGAATATTAAACCCAAAATCAAGCTGATAACTGCAAATACAGCCACCAAATGAGAGACTTCTTTATTAATATTTGTTAATAAAAAATAGCTAATGCTTAAACAAGCACACAGTAGAATCAAAAAGCACAAAGACATTTTTCCTCACTTCTGAACTAAAAGCAAAGATTTTATCAAACAGATTGAACTTTTTTAGAAATTGTTGTTTATTTTACTGCTCTTCGCTTGTCAATTCAATTCCCCCCTTAGCTTCAAGGGTGAGCAAAGGCAAGAAAAATTTTCATTTAGGTTTACGTCGGTAATTAGAGCTACTTAAGATTTACGCAAGAATTTTCCCAATATAAAACAATTTGAATGTTGAATTTTGCATTAAATCTTTAACATTCTTTATTTAATTAGTATGATTGTGAATCCTATAATTCAAACTACAAATTATTTGCTAAGATTTTACGAATATCCTTCAACATTAAAAATAGATGTAAAGGATCGGTAGGACTAGGTTCAAAATCGAACTTTTCATACCATCTTAATGCTTCATCATCTTGAGCATGAACTAGCAAAGCTCGAATACCTAAAATATCTGCTGCTGCATTCACGCGTTTTAAACAGTCTTTTAATAAACCGCTTCCTATTCTCTGATCTTGGAAATCTTTGCTTACCGCTAGACGAGCTAAAAGAGCTACAGGTATAGGATATTTGGGCAATCCCTTAATAATGCGAGGTGGCGCATCTTGATGAATAACAGAGGCTACAGTTAGGGTATAGTAACCAATTACAGTATTATCTAAACAGGCTACATAAGTTTTTGAACTGTCGGATTGTTGATTTTGCAAAGCATAATTAATTAAAAAGATATTTAAGGCAAGCTTCCCACAATCAAAGTCTTGAATATTGTGGGAAGCTGACAATTTCTCAATATATAAATTGTTTAATGGTGACAAATTACTCAAATACGCTCGGCTCCGTTAATAAGCGACGCAAACGGGGTTTTTCTGTGGATGGAGAATCAAGAGCATTTTGAAAAGCTTCCCACTGCTCATCATCTAGTGCAAAAAGCTTCCGATCTGTTAAAGCATTTTGAGCAGCAATTAAACCGTGTTCTAACAAAAACTCACTTACATTTTTATGACTTGCAGCAGCAGCTTGCTGCAACAGCTTTTTCACACTAGAACTAGTACGGATATCGATCCGTTCAGTTCTAGATTCAAATAAGTTGCTCATAATTTAAATTTAGATATACTTTTAACACCTAAGTTAGCATACACACATTGTCCTGACAACAAAATAAATTTGTGCAAGTCACATACAAATTAAAAAGCGCCCTCCCACTTGGGAGAGCGCTTTCGATTCACAGCAAAGCTATGACTTATTGCTCAAAAGATTAGCCGTTGATAGCAGGAGCAGTCAGAGCTACAGGAGCTTGCTCGCCAGCAGCCAAATCGAGAGGGAAGTTGTGAGCGTTACGCTCGTGCATCACTTCCATACCCAGGTTAGCGCGGTTGATGATATCAGCCCAGGTGTTAACAACGCGACCAGTAGAATCAATTACAGACTGGTTAAAGTTGAAACCGTTCAAGTTGAACGCCATTGTGCTTACACCCAGCGCGGTAAACCAGATACCAACTACAGGCCATGCCGCCAAGAAGAAGTGCAGCGAACGGCTGTTGTTGAAAGAAGCGTATTGGAAGATCAAGCGACCGAAGTAACCGTGCGCTGCAACGATGTTGTAGGTTTCTTCCTCTTGACCGAACTTGTAACCGTAGTTTTGAGATTCGTTCTCGGTGGTTTCACGCACCAAGGAAGAAGTTACTAGAGAACCGTGCATTGCACTGAACAGAGAACCGCCGAAGACACCAGCTACACCTAACATATGGAAGGGGTGCATCAGGATGTTGTGCTCTGCTTGGAACACAATCATGAAGTTGAAGGTTCCAGAGATTCCCAAGGGCATACCATCGGAGAATGAACCTTGACCGATGGGGTAAATCAAGAATACTGCGGTTGCTGCTGCTACAGGTGCAGAGAATGCTAGGCAGATCCAAGGACGCATACCTAAGCGGTAAGATAGTTCCCACTCACGACCAAGGTAGCAGAATACGCCGAGTAAGAAGTGGAAAATTACCAACTGGTAAGGGCCGCCGTTGTACAACCACTCATCCAGAGAAGCTGCTTCCCAAATCGGGTAGAAGTGTAAACCGATAGCGTTGGAGGAAGGCACAACTGCACCAGAGATGATGTTGTTTCCGTAAAGTAGTGAACCTGCTACTGGTTCGCGGATACCATCAATGTCTACTGGAGGTGCGGCGATAAAGGCAATTACGAAGCAGGTGGTTGCGGCTAGTAGGGTTGGGATCATCAGGACGCCGAACCAACCGATGTAGAGGCGGTTGCTGGTGCTGGTTATCCATTCGCAGAAGCGATCCCATACGTTGGCGCTTGAGCGCTGTTGTAGAGTTGCTGTCATGGTTCTATGATTGCGATTGCGTTGTTTGTATACGCAGGAATAATTGCTTATGTATGATGAAATTCATCATAAGAACTTTGTAAAGGATTGTAAAGAAGTTTTGCGTAAAGGTTACTTAACTTTTTGATAAGTTCAACTTATAACTTCATTCCACGGTATAGAGATGAGGTAGAAGAAGCAGGGGGAAAAATACTTGATTCTTATTCAACAAATTCAGGTCGCGCTTTTTGAGTTGATTGCAACTTCGCCTCTAAAGCTGTCCAATCTTCCTGCTCAATTAAATGAATCGCTTCATCAAGCTGATGGCGATATTGTTGCAATGACCCCAGCAATGCTTGTCGATTAAACTGTGCCATCATTACTCCCAATTCAGGATTACCACCACCAACGCGGCTAGTATCCCGAAATCCTGAACTGGCTAAGTTTTGGGCTAATTGTAAAACGGCGGGGTCGGTTTCACTTATGCAAGCTGCAATCAAAGAAGCGCTGACCATTACAGGTAAATGGGAAATCCAACTGACAGCGCGGTCATGTTGCTCTGGTTGACAATGGTAGATTTTAGCTCCCAGCGATCGCACAATTTCTTCTAACACTGAAATTGCTCTGCTCGGTGTTGTCTCTATTGGCGTCAGTACATAAGGGCGATCGACAAACAAATTATGCTGTGCAGCTTCTATACCGCTATCTGCGGTTCCTGCCATTGGATGACCGCCAATAAAATTTTCCCATAACGGCGATATCTCCTTGACTATCGGTGCTTTGACAGAACCAACATCAGTCACTACCGTAGTAGCAGATAAATGCGTAATTAACTGTTTAACTTGGGGAACAATAAGAGCAATTGGCGTACAAATAAATACAACTTCTGCCTGAGCCAAGAGGTTAATCTCGGCTGATGCTTCATCGACGCTTCCCAGAGATACCGCCTTTTGGCAGGTCGATTCCCGACGACTCACTCCGAAAACATGATGTCCTTGCGATCGCAAATCAAAACCCAAAGAACCACCGATCAGTCCGAGTCCTAAAATCCCAATTTTCATTTTTGCTTTTGATAGTCTGTCTTTACAAATATTTTCTGCGTAGTTTACCAACTATTAAAGTTGGCATCTGAGGGGTAGCATTTATGACTGTAGAAGAATTGCTAGAAAAATACGCGGCAGGAGTGATTGATTTTACTGGTATTGACCTCTCTGAAGCTAACTTAAGTGGCGTCAAACTCAGTGGTGTGAATCTTAGCCAAGCCAACTTGAGTATAGTAAATTTGAGTGGTGCAAATCTCAGCAAAGCTAACTTGAGCAATGCCACCCTCAATGTAGCGAGATTAAGTGGCGTGAATCTGGTAAGAGCCAATCTCAACAATGCCAGTCTCAATGTAGCTAATTTAATTCGTGCCGACCTCAATCACGCCCAACTCAAGGAAGCTTCGTTTGTGCGGGCTGAGTTAATTCGTGCAGACCTGAGTTGTGCAGACCTATCCGAGGCTAACCTCAGCAACGCTGACCTGCGAGAAGCTACACTCCGGCAAGCAAATCTCCGGCGTGCTAACTTAAGTGAGGCAAGTTTCCGAGGCTGTTCTTTAACGGGTGCAAACCTAGAGATGGCTAATCTCAACTCTGCCGATTTGGGTCGGGCGGATCTCAGTAGCGCTAATTTGCGAGATGCGGAACTGAGAAAAGTCAATCTTAGCCGTGCTAACCTCAGTGGCGCAGATTTAAGTGGGGCGAATCTCCGTTGGGCAGATTTGAGTGGGGCGAATCTCCGTTGGGCAGATTTAAGCAAAGCTAAATTAAGCGGGGCTAACTTAACCGGGGCAGACTTGAGCAATGCTAATTTAACTAATGCCAGTTTAGTACACGCTAATTTAACGCAAGCAAAATTAATTAAAGCGGAATGGATTGGAGCCGATTTAACTGGTGCGGCGTTAACTGGCGCTAAACTGTACGCCACGTCTAGGTTTGGTTTAAAAACCGAAGGTATAACTTGTGAATGGATTGACCTTTCTCCCACAGGCGATCGCTCGATCGTGCAAAAGTTTAATGCTGAAGATGCACGAGACTTTTTTAATGAAACTCCGCCAACCATCCGCATTATCGTCGATGCTCCCCTCGAACATGAAGCTAACTTTGCGCTAGCTGGTGCTTATTACCAAATTTCTCGGCAATATCGGGCGCTGAAACAACCGCCCACTATGGAAATTGGGCGTCGCCGGACTGTGTTTACATTCCGAGTTGATAACGACGAAGACTTATTTCCCGTTGCATATATGGCGATTCTGCCTTTTCATGATGCCACCAACACGCAAAAAAATATTGACAAGGTGGTGGAAATGCTCAAAGGTGAAGATATATCTCACATGGGTTTAAAAATACCCCATCGGGTGAGGCAATTAAGGACTGCGATCGAGGAAGCTAGAAATCAGGCTCAGTCTATTCGCGAAATTCAAAAAATTCTGGAGTTAGCAGCAAAATTAAATTTCTTCAAAACTCCTACCCAGACAATATTGACAAATTCTAGCGCGCAAACTTTGATTTTGTATGACAATGCCTACTTCGGTAAACGATTTATTAATCAATCAGATAGTAATGCGGCTTTTTTTGATAATATGTCCAATGAATCTACTCAATATAGCTTGCCTTCATTAAACATGGTTATCGATTTTGTTAAAAGTTTTCATTACATTGAACACTGAACAATTATCAGTAGAATAACTGTTCACTCACTAATAACTAATAAATTTGTGGAGGAGACAGATGCGTGATACTTTTAATAGAATGATTGGTCGGACTCGCTATGTTGTTTGCCGCTTGTTTCTGCATTTAGGCGGATCGGAAGTCGCGCCAATTTTGGGAGTATTCAATCGTGCTGCTAGGGAAGCAATTGATGCGGAAGGAGACTTACAAGTTTTAGGAGAAAGCTTAGTAGAAATCTGTGAAACCCTCTTGCGCTCTGATGAATACTGGCTTTCTGCTGCTAATGAAGGCGATGTATTTTGGAGCGAAGGCGAAGCAGGAGATTACGTCAATGAACTATTTAGCGACTCTGCTGAAAGATACGGTGCTGACCTCGATTTAAATTCTGATTCTGGCATTAATGAGCCATTATCTATACCTGTGACACGCAACATTATTGTGATGATTACAGTGGCTTTTGAAGGAGAAGTACCAGAGTTAGAAACTGACTTGTCTAACGTTCAAGCTTTAAAAGAAGCTTTAAAAGCTTTAATTAATTTGCACTACAAAAATAAACTACGGGCAGTTCAGGTGCATTTTTCACCAGCACAGTTGGGTGATGAACTCACTAACGATCAACTGATGCAATATTATCCAGAGTTAATTCCTTTGTAGATAGTCAAGAGTCAAGGGTTAATGGTTATTATTTATTTCTCCCCACACTCCCCACACTCCTTCATCCCTTATTGAGTGGGGTAGTCCGTACTTACAATGTGTAGTGAGAAATTGTTAAGCTCAAAGAGTAGGATATTAGTACAATGATCGTGACCATATTGCGTAGATTTACAGCCGTTTGTTTAGCCATGAGTTTGTGCTTGACAACAGTTGCTTGCGGTGGTGGTGCAGAACAATCAACCCCCCCAGGTAGAAATGTCAGCCAAACCTCTACGGCTACCAAGCTGAGTGATGGGCAGTATCAAGTACAACAAGCTACTTATGATGATGCTACTGGGGATTACACCCTGTTTTTAATTAACAGTAAGCCCCCAACCTTTGTCACTGAAAACTTGCAAATGGCTAGGCTGACAGATGAAGAAATTAAAGAAGGTAAAAAAAGTTACTTAAAAGTAGAAAGTGGACAGCCAGTTCTATACTTAACAGAAGACTTTAAAATTGAGTACGTTCATAACGTTACTGAGAACAAAACTAATCCTCAAACAGGACAGCAGGAAACAGTTGTTGTCCGCCGCGAAAATGGCTTCTGGGCACCCTTTGCTGGGGCGGTGGCTGGTAATATAGCAGGTCAGGCGATCGGTAGTCTATTATTTAGACCCCAGTATTATGTACCTCCTGTCTACCAATCCGGAGGAGTTTTGACTGGCTTTGGTGGATATGGCAGCAGCTACGATCAAGCGGTTTCTAGCTACCGCAGCCGCTATAATGAACCACCTGCAGCCGTGAGAAATCGCACTGCTTTCCGCACCACAGGGACAATTAGAAGAACCTATCCTAGTGGTACAAGCGTACAACGTCGTACTACTACTACTAACCGTCCTAGTGGTTCTGGTTTTGGCGGTAGCGAACTCAGACCTTCCAATAGTTCCAGATCTACCAGACGCACTCCTAGCGGTAGTAGCTTTGGTAGTGGAGGACGTAGTAGCGGTCGTCGCGCACCTGCTTTTGGCAGCAGACGCCGCTAAATTTGAGACTCCTGTCTCAGGAAGAGGTATTTTGAGATAATCTTCAATTCAGGGATGTCCGCATATATGGCTGGCATCCCTGATTTTTATTTGATCTATTTTGGTAACTGTGTAGCGATCGCCTTTTGTAAGTAATATCATAATTGCCCCAAACTCTCACCTGAGCCAGAATAGAGTTTTCCTTGGCTTAGTTGGAAGTTGCCATGAAGCTAATTAAACGCACAACCCTGCACTATCAAGAGGGTAGATCTACTAGAGTCTACGAAGTTGACTTGTGTCAGATAACTGATGACCTTTATGTAGTTAACTTCCGCTATGGGAAACAAGGTGCAAATTTAAAAGAAAGTACAAAAACTACTCAAGCTGTATCTTTAGCAGAAGCGCAAAAAATCTTTAACAACTTAGTCAAACAAAAAACGCAAAAGGGATACACAGAGGTTAATCTTGCACCTAGAAATCAACCTCTAGAGAATCAATTAGTTTCTCATGCAGACCCACGCAAACAAGCAATTCTCGACCGCCTAGCGAACAAACAGCCTAGTAAATGGAAGTTAGAAAGAGCTATTTGGCGGGCAGGAGAACTTAAAATTAGAGAAGCCACACCTTTACTCATCAAACTTATCGGTACAGGCGAACCTTTAAGAGATTATTGTCTTGCTTGGGCGTTAGGTTGGTGTGGCGATAATCAAGCTATTCAAGTTGTCACCCAGTTATATCAAAATCCTACAACACCAGATTTTGTCAAGCGTATTGCTTTTGAAGCATTGTTGAAACTAGTAGATGCAGAAACTAAAACAAGGTTGCAAATTCAAAAAATTTCTAGTTTACCTCCAGAATTGCAACCTTTAGCACAAAGCGGCTCATCAGATGCGTTTGCAATAGCATTACATACATATTTAGATAGGGGAAATTATCAAAATTTTGCCGTACTCGATACTATTTATCAAATAGATAACGCATATGTACGCCCAGTATTAATAAATATATTACGTAGCGCTCCTTTTCTCCCGAATTACTTTCAGCGAATTCGACATATTTTTAAAATAGCTGAATACCGCCACGATGCTGAAATATTTGCCATTCTTGCTTACCGTTTTGATAAGCAAAAAGCTATGTTTTCTAGTAGAAGATATACTATCAATCTGTCAGACGAGCAATATTTAAGAAAACCTGGTTTGTATTGGCATAAGGAAACAAAAAATTATTTTGAAATTATTGAAAACGAAATTGAGCGAGAACTCAAACTTCCTGATGCCAAAATTGCTTATAGTACAAAAACTCGTAATTATTTCCTCAGGCGTGTTTGGCGTACTCTCAAAAACTCAGGCGAAGAAAGAGATGCTGATTATATAAATATGGCTGTTGAGATTTTACTTCAGTATTCTGATGCCGATGCCGAGGCTATTAAAGAGTCTGTTTTCAAACGTCGAAATCCTGCTGGCGAACAAGTAACTCAATACAAGCGTACCTGGGATGCATTTGGTAGGTATTTAATTTTTAATCATATTCTTTACGAAAATAGTCCTTACTATGAACTAAAGTCAAATGCTCAAGCTTGGAGTTGCCAAGAAGGTTACATACCTGAAAATATCGAAAATTTAGAAATTGGAACATCAGAAAGAGAAGAAGCTTTTCCTCAGCTTTGGGAACAAAATCAAGCAGCATTGATCGAGTTACTCATGCAAAGTAGATGTTATCCAGTTCACTATTTTGCTGTTCGCGCTTTGAGAAGTTCTTTAAACTACTCTGATGTGCTTGATATTCAAACAACTATTAAATTACTCCAGAAACCTTATTTAATAACTGTGCAATTTGCTTTTATTGTTGCACTCATAAAATATAATTCTTCTGAACCCAATCGAGAATTAGTGATAGCAATGGCTAATTGCATTTATGACAATGCTCGCGCTCAAGCCATAACATGGATAGATGAACAACGAGAATACTTTTTACAAGATAGCAACTTTTTTGCCGATCTGCTCGTTAGTCAATATAGTGAAATTCGCAAGTTTGCTCGCAGTTTATTAAATAGTTATATTATTCGCGATCGCGAAGCTTTCACATTCATTAATAAAATAATTACTAAGCTCTTGTCAATTCAAGCTGTATCAACTTCTGATTCTGAATATGAGACAGCTAAGGAATTGATGGCAATTTTACTGATAAATTTTACCCCGCAGTTACGTAGCTTACAATTTAGTACAATTCAAGAACTAGTTGCACATCCACTGCCTTTAATCCAAGAACTTGGCGCTCGTATTTTGCTCAATCATGAGATTAAGGCTGAAAATTTACCACCAGAGTTGATAGTAAATATTTTAATATCGCCTCACGAAAGAATCAGAGTAATTGGTATAAGAATATTTGGGCTATTACCTAATGAAAAACTCATTGGAGAATATAGGTGTTTAATTGTGGCAATGGCTGCAAATGCAAGTATTGATATCCGCAATGCTATTAAACCCATTATCCAAGGTTTAGCTTCTAATTATCCAATTTTTAATATCCAGCTTGCTACAGATTTAATAGAAGTTTTACTGACTTCAGAAAAATATGAAGGTGTTCATGGCAATCTACTGAGTCTCTTACAAGAAGATTTACAAGGTTGGATGCCAAGCATAAATAAAGAAACTACTTTTAAACTTTTATTAGCCAAGTCTGCTTTTGCTCAGGATTTAGGTAGTCTGCTACTGAGAGAAAATTATCAAGCTTTAGTATTAGAGATTGAAACTAGCGAGATTATTAAAATTGCTAACCACGAAATTTTTACTGTTCGTGAAACTGCTAGACATATATTTATAGAAAAATTAGAACATTTTCGCACAGATCCCCAAGAATTGTTATTAGCAACGCGGTTATTAGAATCAAACTGGGATGATACGCGGGAATTTACTTTTAGAATATTTACTCAAGAATTTACAGCAGATAACTTTACACCAGAAATTTTAGTGAGTATCTGCGATAGCGTACGGGAAGATGTGCGTAAATTAGGTCGAGATTTGTTAACTAGAAATTTTAAATCGGAACACGGACAGGAGTATCTACTAAAATTTAGCGAACATCCATCAGCAGATATGCAGTTATTCGCTAGCAACTTTTTATCAGAATATGCAGTAGATAATCCAGTACGTTTACAGGAATTGATGCCATTTTTTATTACTGTATTATCTCTTGTTAATCGTGGCAGCGTTAGCAAGAAGAGAATTTTTGCATTTCTCGCATCTGAGGCGCAAAAAAGCGAAGCTGCGGCAAAGATTGTGGCAGAAATTATTACACGTCAATCAGTTACTATGGTAATAGGCGATAAGTCCGCTGCTATCCAACTGATGTTAAAAATTCACAAAAAGTTTCCTCATATATCTTTACCTTTTACACTAAAAGCTGTGACTGAAATTAGAACTTAGAGGATTTAGTTTTAATACTAAAGACAAATTAAAATTTATCTGAAAGTCATTTTTATATATGGAATTTAATTACACTTATAAGGGAAATTCAAAAGTAGTAGAAAGCGATCGCATTACTCAAATGAGTTTTTCTCCAGATACAAAGCGATCGCCTACTTATTTTATTGGAGAATTACAGCAAAATGTAGCTTTTCGGGAAGCAATTAGTGCATTACATGATGTTGTTGTTTCCGATATGCGGTTTAAACCAAAAGATAAAACTGCATATAAGGAATGGCGTGCCAAACAAGATGATATTGATTGGCAGATGGTTGCAGCTATGCGTCAAGATGTTGCAGATAGAATCAATCAACTACAAGCGGAATTAAAAGAACTACAAAATCGCCGTCAGCAAAGCTGGTCTAGTTATTATCAAGCTCAAAGACGTTATTTTGATTTTTTATATCAAAAAGACCGCGATGCTTGGTATGTGTTAGATCCTGTAATTACCATTCATCCAGATGAAATATTTTTTGAATGTTTTAGTGTGGATGAATCAACTTATGGACGTCTGGGTGCTAGTTACGAAGTTTTCACCAAAATTAGTGAATTCGCTTGCGGTACAACTAATGTAGATTATTCAGCATCGCTGTATAACGAATTCCAAAAAATCCGCAGCTACAAGACTACACAATTACAAGTCGATCCTTCTGGCTTTGAAGTTCAAACTACTAACGAAGACGCTTACAAAGAAGTCAAAATTGATTTACCTGATAGCTGGGTAAGAGGTTTTTTACAAGTCAGTTCGGCGATGTGTTTACCTGCAACGCAGTTCGACTTGCATCCAATGGATATTTATAATATGTGTTTTGTCCTGCGTCGTCATAAAGAAAGACAAGGGCCGCGTAGTATACGATATCATCTCAAACCAGGCGAACCCGTGCGGTTAGTGTTTGAACCGTGGGATATAGAGGTTGTTTGTCACCGTTCCCCTTATCTTGGCCATGAACCACAAACCATTCGCGTATGGGGACGCCGCCGCCTAAACATCCTAGAACGCCTCATCCCCATTGCTAGGAAATTTACAGTTCACCTTCTGGGTACAGGAATGCCTTCGTTCTATGTCGCTGACTTAGGCGATATGTCTTTTACTTTGGGTTTGTCGGGATGGACTGCTAACGATTGGTCACAAGCTGGTAATTTTGATTTAATGGCTCCGCGCACTGATGTTGATGAATGGACACAAAAAATTATTTTTGACGCGTTGCGAGAAAATTGGGTAGAAACTGCTGACAGCCTTGCACAACGTTTAGGTATCTCCCGAACAGCTATTATGGGTGCTTTAAGTGCTTACACTCAAGCTGGTAGTGTAATTTATGATTTAAATAAGCAAGTGTACAGAGTGCGCGAACTTAGCCGTGAACCATTACCAGTGGAACGCTTGCGTTTTGCTAACGAACGAGAAGAAAAAGCAGCCAGGTTTTTGCATCAAAATTCAGTGAAAGTCACATCTGTGAGCGACAAAGATGGAATTTTAATCTTACAAGGTCGTGTTAGAGGTAAAGGTAAAACTTACATACCATCCCTAACTATTGATAGAGACGAACGCATTATTCAAGCAGAATGCACTTGCAGTTGGTATCAACGACATCAACTTTACAAGGGGCCTTGCGAACATATGCTGGCATTAAGAATGCAATTTGCGCGTCAATTTCAATAAAATCATGGGTTCTGTAAATTTTCAGTTAATTGTCTACCCAGAATTAGTCACAAGCTATTAAGCTGTAAATACAAAAAATAAATAATTGGCGTGCAACTGCTAGCTAAATGTAATTACCTTGCAACCCGGACAGTGTATCACTGTCCTTGCGCTAAGTTGAAACATGCATCACTAGCCTGCTCTTTACGGCGCTCCGCCACCCAGTGTCGCGGTTTGGTTTCTGTAAAACCGACGACTAACTAGTAGCCAACTTACTCGTTAGTTGCCGAGATTTAGATACTGGTTCGATAGGTTGGGGGGTGGCTCCGCTGAGTAGAGCAGTCTAGTCCTGAGAGGTTTACGAAGGGTTTACAAGCTAGAATTTGTACGTCATTTTTTTTACATATATAGTGACAGCCTCAAAAGCCGAAAGTTAAGCTAGAGACATTAAATTTTAGGGTCTCCACAACACAATATGAGTGACCAGCGTCGTAGCCGAGAGGAATTGTCTAAACTCATTCGCGAAGTTGGGAAGGAAGAATTCATCCTCGAAGAAATGTTACGCTACGGCTTCTGGAAAGGTGAGTCACTACGGGAGTTAGATGCGGAAATTCACCGTCAAGAAGAAATCCGGCGAGAATTAGAAACGCTACGACAGCAAAGTTTGCAACTTCAAGATGAGCAACTGTTGCGTCAGCAGTCTTTGAAAAAACGCCTAGAAGAGTCGCGTCGTAAGCGCCAGGAAACTAAAGAACGCCGGGAAAGAGAACGCCAAGAACGTGCAGAAGCTTGGAAGCAGAAGAAAGAAAAAGAAATTGTTTATCTTGGTGAGGCTGTTTCCGCTGATTTAAACAATACTCAAGGTAATCAAGAAAAATTGAACTCCCTAGGTTTACCTGTTTGCAATACTGCTGAAGAGATAGCCACGGCGATGGGAGTGACTGTAGGAAAATTGCGTTTTTTAGCATTTAACCGCAATACCTCTACTGTTTCTCACTACATCCGCTTCAAAATGCCGAAAAAAACAGGGGGAGAACGTATCATCTTTGCACCTATGCCTAATTTAAAACAGGCGCAGCACTGGATATTAGAAAATATTCTTCAAAAACTAGAAATTCATGATGCAGCGCATGGTTTTCGTCGCGAACGTTCGATTGTCACTAACGCTACTCCTCACGTTGGTGCTGAGGTAATTATCAACTTTGACTTGAAAGATTTTTTTCCTTCAATTTCTTACAAAAGAGTCAAAGGACTTTTCCGTTCTTTTGGTTATTCAGGAGCAGCAGCAACTATTTTTGCGTTACTTTGTACTGCGGCTGAAGTAGAAGAATTGGAATTAGATGGACAGAATTATTATGTCGCAGTAGGAGAAAGACATCTTCCCCAAGGTTCTCCCGCTAGTCCTGCTATTTCTAACTTACTATGTCGCCGCTTAGATAGCCGCTTAACAGCAATGGCAGAAAAATTAGAGTTTATTTATACTCGCTATGCTGATGACTTGACTTTTTCTGTTTCTGGTGAAAGCCGCCGTTATATATGTAATATCCTCAGACGAACAGAATCTATTGTTATTCATGAAGGATTCACCATCAATCAAGAGAAAACTCGCATCCTGAGAAAATCTAGTCAGCAAGAAGTTACAGGTTTAGTCGTTAATAATAAGCTCAGTATTTCTAAAAAAACATTAAATCGCTTCCGGGCAACTTTATATCAAATTGAGACAGAAGGTTTAGAGGGTAAGCATTGGGGTAATTCCTCGAATTTAATTGCTGCTATCACTGGCTTTGCTAACTTTGTGGCGATGGTGAATCCAGAAAAAGGTGCTGAGTTTCTGGAGCGAATCAAGCGAATTAAGAAAAAATTTAGGCGTAACAATATTGAGTAAAATATTTATAGTATTTAGTATTTTGTGGTGTGTATTATTAACGCACATGACACTTACTCATCTTACCTATGTTAATTAAACCTACAATTCAAATACCAGAAAAATTACCTTTTTTAGAACAATTATGTTGGCAAAGAGAAGATATAGAAAATCTTACTCTTTTAGAGATGCTGAGAATATATGAACGAGGGTGGCGTTACCAAGGGGTTTTAGGCGATTTGAGCCAAATAGAAGCTTTGTTTGTGCAACAGTTAGCTCAATATTATGACTCATGGTTAGGAGCAAAAATGTTTGAAAGGGAGTTTCATCAAAAGATTTTAAACGTTCTTAACCAATTAAAGGCTGAATTTTTATTAGAATGTGGCGCGTATTTTGGCACTGATACTCTGGTTAGCTTAAATAATGGCGAATATAGATTAAGCAAAGATATAGATTTTATCTGTTCAACTGGTAGTGGTTATCGATTGCTACGACAAAAAATAGCTGAAAATCAATATAATGCTCTGTTTAATAGTCAAAACAATCTCAAATTACCAGGAGATATCAAAGCTGACCAGTACGGCATAAGATTTGCAGTTCTAGTTGATGAAACTTTAATTAAATTTGAGATTATTATGGAAGGACGTATCGAATTGGGAGAACCAGATTATCCCAGTTGGTCGCCTGTACCATGTTTAAATGAAATTGATAGTTTTGCTGAAAAACTTTTAGCTAATTCTGACAGATGGAATGATTCTTCGGTAGAGTCGAGAGATTTAATTGATTTAGCCGTCCAAAGGCTTAAGTCTCTAATTCCTCAAGAAGCGATTGAGAAAGCAGAATCAGCTTATCCTGTGATTGAACCTTTAAAAAAAGCGATCTCATTTTTCCAAAATAACCCTAATTATCGAGACAAATGTTTTACTGCTTTGCGAATTGTTGAACCCAGTAAAATTATTGATGGTATTGATTTAATGGCGGCAGATTTTTCTTTAGACAAGACAGTTAGAACATTAAGTGAATCTCAACAAGACTGGGAATGAAGGTAAGCGATCGCCAATTTAGGCTATTTGAGAGTGCGAGCATCTGGCTCAGAACGGAAACCAGATGCTCACAGTATCTTACTACTTAACAGCAAGCAGTTGTGATACCTCTGCGTGTGCTAAGACAACGCTAGGTTCGCGCTGGAGAGCAGCATAATACTTTCTAGCAAAAGCGTTACCTAACTCTGACGGTACGATTAACCTGCGAGCATCGGCAATTAACTTTTGCACAGATTCCGGTAATATGGGTTCATCTGCTGCCAGCATTTCATCAATTTGCACAACTAGCTCAGAAATGCGATGTAGCCAAGCAAATTGTTCGTGATCGATAACTAGTTGTAAAAGTTCGGCACTGGTTACTCTACCGCGTACTTGTTCGTAAGCGATGCGTTCTGTCTCCAGCAAACTGGAGTGCAAGCTGAGGAATTTGTTGCGCAAATTGCGTAAAAATTGCTGTTGGTTGATTCGTTGTAGAAGTGTGTTAGAAGTCAATGGAACCCATCCTCCCGTTACGATAGTCGTCAATTGCTTGAATAATTTCGGCTTCAGTATTCATTACAAATGGGCCGTAGCGAACAACTGGTTCGTTTAGCGGTACACCAGCGATGAGTAATACATCTAATGGTGATTTTGCGTTCGATGGATTTGCGATCGCCACTTCCTCACCGTCTTGTGCAAACAATACCATCTGCCCATCTCCCGCACGTTCTTTTTCTGCACCAAACAAGCCTTCTCCATCAAGCACATATATAAAAGCATTGTATTCTTTTGGCACAGGCTGAACTGCGATCGCATCTGGTTGAAGTGTGAAATGTAAGTACATAATCGGAGTTTGCGTCTCGATGACAGCTTTAGCTCCTAGCGCTTCTCCAGCTATAACTTTTACTTTCACCAAACCATCATTTGTTTGCGCAGTGGGAATTTTTGCAGATGGAATTTCTTGATAACGCGGCTTCATCATTTTGTCGCGACGGGGTAAATTCACCCACAGTTGTAATCCGTGAACCCGTCCGCCAGTACGAGCAAATTCCCGATCTGGCATTTCGGAATGGACAACACCTGCTCCTGCTGTCATCCATTGCACATCGCCAGCACTCAGTTTTCCTGCATGACCTTGAGAATCTTTATGTTCAACGCGCCCCTCTAGAATATAGGTGACTGTCTCAAAGCCTCTGTGAGGATGATCTGGCGCTCCCTTTGCTTTACCCAGTTCAACATCAACAGGGCCGAATTCATCAAGGAGGAGGAACGGGTCGAAGTCGGTAAAGCTGCTCTTGGGAAAAGGCCGACGTACCAGCATACCTTCACCTTCAAGCGTTTGCACGCTATTGATGATTCCTGCGACTGTTCGCATAGTTTGTATTTGAGTCGTCATTAATCTCCTCCTTGGTATGCTATTGTTCAGTTTGATACTTGGTAAAGTGCAGAATATTCGCACAGTCTGAATCTGCACTGGCAGGTCATAAAATCTAGATGGCAAAAAGTGGTGGCTTGTTTGATTGCAAACTCACTATTTATGTTCTTTAACCAAGCACACCCTAATTTCAATCTTTATGTGTTAAGCCTTATATATGATTAGTCTAATATTAGCATGAGATCATATAAAAACTAAAAGAGAGAGCTTACCCCACTTTAACTTCGGAAAACCGCCTATGTCTTTAGCTCACACAATTCTCGGTTTGCTTCAGCAAGAGGAGATGACAGGTTACGACCTGAAAACCACCTGTTTCGATCGATGCGTTGCACATTTGTGGCCCGCAGATCAGGCACAGATTTATAGAACCCTCGATAAACTGGTTGAGCAGGGTTGGATTAGTTGTAGCGTTGAGATTCAGAGCGATCGCCCTAATCGCAAGGTATATTCAATTACAGAAGCCGGAAAAGCCGAATTTATCCGGTGGTTGCAATGTCATCAGCCTTTACCGACATTACGAGAACCTTTGCTAGTGCAATTATATTTTGCTGCACAATTACCTAATGCAGCCGTGATTAAATTGTTAGAACAGCAGCTAGCTGTACGTAAAAACAAATTGGCTGAGTGTGACAATATTCACCTACCAACGCTGGATGAGTGTACAAATCGCGAGCAGATTATGCAACGGCTCGTACTAGATTTGGTAACTCAACGAGAACAAACTTATATTAATTGGCTGAAGACAGCAATTGATGTAATTGAGCGTACACCTAACTAAACCCATCGTTATTTTGTTCGCGAATTCACTACAGGTTATCAACAAAAGGTAATCATATGAATTTATTTATTAATGGAAAAAATCAGCAATATTTAATTAAAGTAAATAGGAATTTTCTTGGAACTAAACATATTCAGGAAATTCACAAATTCATGTTTACACTCTTCAAAATCTTCATTAGATGACAAAATAGGCTTTCTCGGAGTATAAAAATAATTTAAAATTTCTCCATTATCTAAAAGTTTTGTAGCAAAAAACATTATGGGAGTATGGGATAATTGAGCAAATTTCAATAAATTAGAAGAAAGAATAACAGAATCACTCCCAAAATATCTATCAATCATACATAGAATTACTTTACCTGACAGCAGTTGTTTTTTGGCATTTATCAATGCATAAGGCGAAGGCTTAATTGTGGAATAGTCAGCAGGTTCAGCATCCCATTCAATTCTGTCAGGCTGTGAATGGCCAATTATTGCATAAGGAATTTTAGATGCTTGGATAGTGTAAAATATACTCCGATTAAGTGGAAAATGAACGCTACAAATAATTACCTTATTATTTTTTTGATATATATTTAATAAATTGTCTATACCTTTATCCTTTATTTTTAGGTTTAAATTGTCTATATTTTTCTTATACAGGCTAGATAATATTTTTTTAAAAAATACTTCAGTTGTGTTTGTTAGAGGACAGATATTATGAATTTTAATGCCAAAAAATAAAGCAAATATTTTTAATTTATATAATCGACTAAATAGTTTAGATAACAACCAAGAACATATATAAATTTTCTGTTGAGGAATCAATCTAGAAAATAGATGTGTCGTATATTGCCTGAGATATGGTGCAAGGATATTTGTAGACATTTCTAATTAAGTACATACTTATTAAACCAGGTATTTAATTTAACTACAATATGAATTTTAGGAAAATTAGTAATAACACCGAAAAATCAGCGACTTGGGAGCTAGTCTACGGTAAGGGTTAGTAATAATACTGAGATTAATGTAAAAATACCCGGATCGGCTCTTTTGATATTTGAGAAATTGTTAAGAATTCTAGGTAATTGAACTATATAGCAGCTAGCGATCGAGGGTATTACTGATTGCGGTAATACCCTTAATTATGGTGATGAGCTTATTTAGTACTGAATCTTCTACTTAACCCAACGTTTAGTTGCCTCTGCAATACGTTGACCAAAGCGTTCTGAGGTGAGGCGATCGCCTTCATCCAACACTGCTGGGTTGCCACTCATATCTAGTGGACTTTGACCAAGCACACCCAGAAATCCTCCCAATCGATTTACGCCATCATCCTTACCAAACAAAAAGCTTTGCAAGTCTCCCACATTTACCCAAATCATCCCGTGCTGGGCTGCGTTTGTCGCTAAATATAAAAGCGTTCCCTGCTTATCGCCACTGGGAGAGCTAGAGTGCGTAAAACCAGCAGCAATCTTGTCTTTCCAGCCATGTCTAAACCAAACTGAGCTTGCTGCATCAATAAAAGCCTTAAACTGAGCCGCAATCCCACCCATATAGGTAGGCGAACCAAAAACGATCGCATCTGCCTGGTTAAGCTTTTCGAGAATGCCATCATCTTGCCAGCGACCATTCACAATCTGTTCGCCAGTAATCCGCAGTAGTTCGACAGTTGTATCATCAACTTGGCTAGCACCTTTGGCAACAGCTTCAGCCATTAGGTGAGTATGACCTGCACCAGAGAAGTAGACGATCGCAATAGTAGGCATAATGAAACCTTGGTTAATTTAACTACAAATTACCGAGGAATATCATAGAGACTACTTGCTCGTAAGTAAAGAAAAGTCATTTAACTAAGCCAGTGCAATCCCTTCTTTTGTAAGTTCTGCTCAATCTGCTGCATTTCCGCAAATGTTTCGCCAGTAACGATCCCGTAAATTTCGGTATAGATTTTTCCGTATTTGACTTTCTCTAAAGCCGAGAGAATAATTAAATCTTTGCGATCCAGTTCGGGTTTTAGAGTTGTTAACACAGAGTCTAATGTCCCATTCATGCGGTAGTCACTGGAATATTTAGCCACTTCCTTTCCCAGTCCTAGTAGGGTATGACGCTGCAAACATAACGGTGTTGAGCCATTAACTCGGAAATTGGCATCAATTGTATAAAGCTGTCCATCTTGGTTTTCTAGCACATCAAAGCCAATCACGCCGAAATAGCCTTGCTCATGAGCATACTTACCAATAGTGGCAATCATCTCAAAGAACTTACTCATGTCTGTTTCCCGGTAATGAATTAGTCCGCCTAAATAATTGCCTTCTGAAGTGACAAGTTGAGTTGTAGTCCCGATGAGCGTTATTTCTCCCGTCTTGCTGACATAGAACTGGACGCAATAGTTCTGTACCGCATTTTTAATGAACTCAGAAACAATAATCCAATCGAGTAATTTAATATCGAGATATTTTTTTATTTCTTCCCAGCAGTATTTTAAATCGCTCGTGCTTTTGATAATATAAGTACCTTCTCCTGAAAGTCCATGAGAAGTTTTAATTAAATAAGGAAATTGCTCTGGTAACTGAATGTCTTCAAGACTGACATTGTGAAGATTGTAGCTCTTATATTTCGGACATTCTACCCCTAGTTCAGCTAGCGTCACTTTACTTAGTAAATGGTAGTGAGTATTGGGAGCGATCGCGTGTTTTTCATATCGTAGATTATCAAAAGGAAATAGCGTGATAATTTTATCAAAGCGATCGCTCTGGCTCAGTTCTTCTAAATAAACAGAGCAATCAAACATCTTCATATTGCTGTAGCTAAAGCCAAAATGCTCTCGCCAGTAGTTAAGCAATAAGTTGTGCGGTGGAATTATAACAATTCCCGGAAGAACTTCGCCTAGCACAGCCAAATTTTTCCAAGGTTCCTTTTGGCAAATCTTATCGAAAGATGTTTTTGTAGACTCGCTACTACCATCTTGAATATAGTATTTTTTCGTATTGGGATAAGCTGCCCACTTAGCAGTCGCTGGGTAATTTGGGATAAATGCATAACTTGCATCTAAGAGATCGCGAGCAAATAAATCTGATAAAGAACTTCCTTTAAAGTAATGAAAGTTGTATTTCTGATTCATAAAAAATCTGTTTTTTAAAAGAAATTTTTGTGTTTAATAACTAGCATTACATTAACCTAACAGCCGCTAATTAGCTGCAATATAAATATGCAATAATAGCTGCAATTTATAGCTAAAACTATTATCTATAAATGTTTTAATCGCTTTGAAAAGCACTTGATAAACTTTGATTCCTAATTAAATTAACAATAAATGCTAACCTTTATTTAAACTTCTACTATAGGAAGAAGTTTCTCTATATCAAAGGTTTTATTTTTACAGCAGTTTGCGACTTCTTGAAGTAGAGATTATTGTAAACACACAACAGTTTTTCCCACTTGCGTAGGTTATATAGTTATCAAACTTTTTTGAAATGTGCATCTTCTCGCCTTCGTCAAACTATAGACAAAACTAGATGCACACAGATAAATATCTGTGTGCAGCCGTAGTTATTTTTTTGCTAATTCAGCTTTGATAAACACAAATGACTAATAACATCTAAGCTACAGCAACTGCTGTTTGCCAACGTCCTACAGCCTTACCAACTACTGCTAATTCTTGCATTAAGCGGTCAAAAGCATCTGGTGTGAGAGATTGAGGGCCATCTGATAAAGCTTTTTTCGGGTTGGGGTGAACCTCAATCATGAGAGAATCTGTACCAGCTGCGATCGCGGCCATTGCCATTGAAGGCACAAACTCAGACCAACCCGTACCATGACTGGGGTCAATCATAATTGGTAGGTGAGTTAGCTTGCGTAAAACTGGCACTACCGATAAATCCAAGGTGTTGCGAGTGTACTGACGGTCAAAAGTGCGAATACCGCGCTCGCATAAAACTACATTAGGGTTTCCCGCAGCCAAAATATACTCAGCAGCCATCAACCAATCTTCAATGGTAGCTGCCATTCCTCGCTTCAACAGCACTGGTTTTGATTGCGCTCCCACTTTTTTAAGTAGAGAGAAATTCTGCATGTTTCTGGCACCTACCTGAATCATATCGGCAACTTCGGCGATTTTATCCAGGTCGGCGGCGTCCATAACTTCTGTAATTACACCTAATCCGCTGACTTCCCTAGCTTTTGCCAATAAATCCAAAGCACTCTCGCCGTGTCCCTGGAAAGCATAAGGTGAAGTTCGGGGTTTGTATGCACCACCGCGCAAAAACTTTGCTCCCGATGCTTTGACGCGCTGGGCTGTCTCGATAATCATTTCCTCATTTTCGACAGAGCAGGGGCCAGCAACCACTACTACTGGATGATGTTCGCCAAATACAACAGACCCATCAGGAGTGTTAACCAGCACCTCAGAAGCTTCACCGTGACGGTACTGACGACTAGCCCGTTTATAAGGCAACTCTACACGCAAAACTTGCTCAATCCAAGGGCTAACTTCTTGAATTTGTAGCGGGTCTAAATCAGCAGTCTCGCCTACTAAACCAATAACTACTTTGTGCTTCCCAACAATTTTTTCCGGTGTCAGCCCCCAGCTAGTTAATTCTTCGCTAATACGATTGATTTCTACTTCTGGGGAACCGATTTTCATTACGACAATCATAATTAAATTCCCTATTACTTAACTTGCTAATTAAGGGGCGTAACCTTACTAAAAATTATTAAAACTACAAAGAATTCAGGATTCAGAATCAAGAAGACAGAATTGCTAGTGAATTCTAACTCCTCGGTGCTGAATGATTCTTCACCAACAGGTTTGAGTCCCTCACTAATTAATTCTGTATTCTGTAACTGAATTATGCATTCTTCTCTAAAGAAATATAGCGCTCAGTGGTTCTGCTACTGAAGATTGAGGGTATAAAATAATCATAAATTTTTTAATTGGCAATGTTGAAGTTATTAAATTTCAACTTCAACATTCACGCTAAAATTTACCCAACATTACAGCCTTCTGATAACTGAGCGCCAAAATTAAACTTTCTTTTGCCGAGTTTCACGCCAAACGTCCACCATGCGTCCCCAATTGGTGCCGAATTCAGCCAAACCCAGCCAATTGCCAACTCTGTTTTCATCCCAAGAGGCAGAGAGAACGCCATAGGTTATCCCCAATACACCCAACCCAAACAATCCCATGTTTACCAATAACACGGCAATTGGAGCTATTCTGATGTCGGTATAGACGTTCAGCAGATAGCTGGCAACCAAAGTAGAAATGCCCAAAGCTGTTGGTATACCACAGAATGCGGCTACTCGCCGAATCATCCGTTGACTAACCACTTTTGGGATTGCCATTTCCTCTTTGGTATAGGGTGGCTGCTTGGTTGTCTGTCCGCCAGATTCCTTTGATGGTGCTGGTGGTTGAGATTTGGCTTTTGTTGGTTTTTGGCGCTTCTTATTCGGTTCAAAAGGTAAGCGGCTGCGTTCAGATTCTTCAGCAGACATAAGCGGTATCCTTAACCACGAATTCCCAGACGAGCAATCAAGGCTTGATATTTTTCTCGGCTTTCTTGCTGAACATAGGAGAGAAGACGCTTGCGATGACCAATTAGCTTCAACAAGCCTCGGCGAGAAGAATGGTCTTTCTTGTTTGCTTGCAGATGTTCGCTGAGACGATTAATCCGTTCAGTGAGCATAGCAATTTGGACATCGGCAGAGCCGGTATCAGTTTCGTGAACTTGATAGCTGGAAATGAGTTCTTGTTTGCGCTGTTGCGTCAGAGCCATGATCGATTCAATTTCTAGTTTCTAAATTTATGCAGCAGTCTCTAATAATATCACAGCCCTCAAGCTGTGGGGTGAAAGAACTTTACTGCACTAAGAAACGAATATTTTGGCTGTGTAGGGTTGTATGTCAGTTACCAAACCATCTTTCCTAGGTTCGACTTGAGTGTTTGCAAACCAATCTTGCCAATGTTCTCCAGTGGGAAAGTTGGGAATTTGATAATCTTTGAGATCGCGATCGCAGAAGTTTACCACAACCACCACTTGAGAACCTCGCTCGTCCCAACGAACGTATGCTAGGAGTTTCGCCTGTGGATCTTCGTGGAAAAACTCTATATTCTCACTTTGCAGGGCTGGATTGTGTTTACGTAGGAGGATGAGTTTTCTGTAATACTCAAATAAATCTTGATTTTCGGGATGTTCTAGCAATGGCCAAGCGATTTTTTTTGGCTGATTAACGTTTTGGCTTTTGCGTTTGTGTTCGCCAAACTCTTCACCCATCCACAACATTGGGATACCCATTGCTGTCATTAACAGCACAGCAGCTAACTTAGCGCGTGTAAATGCTGCTTCATCAAAGATACCTTTGTTACCTAATTCTCTAAATAAACGTTCGCGATCGTGAGTTGCTAGGTAATTAATAACATTCGTACCAGTTTTATAACCCTGCTGTCTGGGGTCTAAAACCTGCTTGAGATGCTCTATTTCAAATTTCTCACCACAAATATGTGGGATGACAAAGTAGTGAAAACTTTCATGCCAGCAAGCATCTAGCGGCCCCTGTGGTGTTGTAATTTTGCTGGTATCAGGAATATGTTCGGCAATATTATAAAACGGTTTAGGTGCAGTATTTTTTTTGGCTTGCATAGCTAACCAATGCAAAAATTCAAAGTTCGCTAACTGGCGCACTGCATCAAAGCGAATACCATCAATGTGATACTCCTGCACCCAAAAACGCACTACATCTCCGACGTATTTCCAAGAAGGTTTAACATCTAATTGTTCGTCATATTTATCGTAATTAAACTCTGGCCCCCAATAATTCGCCGGGTCTTCCGGGTAGTGCATGTGTTCGTAGTACCAGTAATTTCTGTCAATCAACATTAACGGGCATTCTTCATCAGTATGGTTATAAATTCCATCCATGAAAACCCGAATACCTCTATGATGACACTCATCAATTAACCGCTTTAAATCTTCTGTTGAGCCATAACTAGATTCTGTTGCGAAAAAATGACGTACTTTATAGCCCCAGCTATAGTCGCCAGGATACTCATTAACGGGCATTAATTCAACTGCATTAATTCCTAATTCTTGAAGATAATCTAACTTTTCAATAGCATCTAAATATGTGCCGCGTTTTTCACTATCAATATCGCCACCAGTAAAATCGGCAACGTGCATTTCATATATTATTAATGCTTCATTTTCTGGTAGAGGTATATCATCGTATTGCCAACTATAACTATCAACAATTCGTTGACCGTTTTTAATGTTTACCAAGCCAAGTTTTTGTTGCTCATCAACATCGGTGGCATAAGGGTCGATAACTTCTATCCATTCATCAGGTTCAAAATTAGGACTTTGAGTTTGTACGCGGAATTTATATTGATAAATACCATCTTCTAAATTTATTTGCGTCCGAAAATAACCATCCTCGGTTTTCTCCATTGGTGTTTCCTGCCAGTCAGAGAAGGAACCGATTAACGCAGCTTTCTTATTACGAGGTGCAAACAAGTTAAATTCGATAACACCAGACATTTTGATTCCTGATATCCATTTTTAAATTAGCCAAAATAAATTTTGCAGTAAAGACTTTAAGTTGCAACAATTGCAATAAAGTCCTTACTACAATTTTTTATTTGGATGTAAAGTTAATGTTATTAATCTCCCAAACTCCCGATCGAAAGATTTTTTAATTCCTGATAAGTTAATTGGGAGACCAGCAAAAGATAAACATTACTAAAGGATTAATATTCACTTTCCAGTTAATTCATCTGCATCTACTAACAGTTAGACATTTCCTGAACCAACGGGTACAGATGAATCTGCTACTGAGGCATTATGCAGGATAGGCTTGCGGGTTTCGAGATCGAATTTATAACCATTTGGCAAGATGTGAAGTTTAGCTCCGAAAATAGCTAAAGGTTCATCCTTCAAAATTTCGTCAATATTGTTGTGTGTTGCGTCTGATTCATCAACAATTGTGACTGCACCTTCACCAACAACTTCAATTTGGTTATCAGTAACAACCATAGCGGTATTCTCATCAATACCAAATCCTAAGTCAGCGGGTTCTTGTAACAAAGCAGAAATTAAGCGTCCAAGACGACCGCGTTGTGAAAAATGTTGATCGATAATTACTCCTGGTAAAAAGCCCATACCAGGGCCAATATCGACAATTTCAATTCGCGGATTTGTTTCAGAATCACCTTCTACAATCATTGTGTCAGGCATGACGGCAGCACCCGCACTTGTACCTGCGACAACGACACCTTCAGCAAATCGCTTGTGAATAGCTTCATCAAGTTGAGTGTCTTTGAGAATGCTAGTAATGCGGGCTTGGTCGCCTCCTGTAAAAAATATTCCAGTTGCATCATTCACTGCTGCTAAAGCAGTTGATGAAGCTGCATCTTCACGAGTTTCGGTATCAACTATCCGAACTTTCTCTGCTCCTAACCTTTCAAAGACTCTAATATAATTTTCTCCTACTTCTCTTGGAAGTTCTGTTGCTGCTGTCATAATGACGATATGAGCCTTCGTACCTCCTGCACGTCGCAGAAACTCTCGCAGGATTTGACAATCTCCCTCTTTATCTTCAGCTCCACCAATTATCACTAGCTGGCGTTTAATATTGGTCGTCACCATGATCTCACCTAAAATTTTTATGTAAGTATTTTCAATAAAGCATGACAATTACAACTATAAAATCATCCATTTGGTAGATTAAATAATTAAATTTTAAATAGAGATTTATACACTGAATTTATAATACGTTAATTAAATTTTGTTTCAATTAATTGTTAGTTTACTTGTTCTAATATATTTATAAGCCTCTTGCATATTTTTTGAGAGGCTTATAAATTTGCTCTTGACAATCTACTTGATTTAGAAAATCGAAAAAATGTAGAAAGTGATTGCTTGCTAATAAATTTTTAACAAAAAATTGCAGATTTATTCAAAGTTGTTTGTTTCTAATTTTCTAATGCACTTGACTTCTGTAAAGCAAGTTGACTAAAAAAAGCCGAGCTTGTTCTAGTGGCAAATGTCTAGGTTTACCCTGATAAACAATTTGGTACTCATCGCTATCTGGTCCATCTCCATGACCAGAAATAAGTTTGAGGTGAAATGCTCGATCGGCAAGTTGCCGAACTTCATTTCTCAAAGAAAGTTGTGCGCTGTTCATACTTTGCTATCTCTGAATATGCGTATTTTAGATATATAGGAATTGTGAGGCGATCGCACCTTTCAAAGGTTATATTTTTTATGGGTAGTATCGAGTGTAAAAAGATATTGGTTTGATTATGCCCTTAGATAGCTGAAAAACTTTGTCAGGAGAGTTAAGCTGTCTCAGTGAGGGTTGAGTTTTATACTCTGATTTCATCGCCAAGCGATCGCTCCCCAAGCAATAACAAGAATTAATCGATCGTAGATAGGTCTGGGTAAACGCAACTAAGCGTCCGGACTTCAGGGTGTCTAGCTAGAGGTTTATGATCAATGCTTCAAGAAAAAAGCACCGATGCAGTCCGCATCAATGCCAGAAAAACCGACGTATTCGATATTTTCCACTTCAAGCATTACATGGGGCCAAATCCCTATTTGGAAGTAGGGGCTTTAGTATTTGATTTTGTGTTGACAGAGTATAGAAAACCTCTGCCCATTGAGGATTATGTTGCCATTATTAGCGATCGCTATCCCAATTTAGGCAATCAAGAATACGAATCCTACACCCATCTGTTTGCCCAAACTCTATCAGAGGTAGGAAAATTGGAAATGGGCTTACACCTAACCCGTTGGAGTGTACAACCAAATTCCGATTCTGTGCGTATTGCTATTCAATCGCTTCACGAACGCACAACTAGAGGGGTAGTGTACTTTGTTTGGGATTGGTTTGAGGCTATTAACCGCGATGCAGACTTTTTGTTTGAAGATGAGCTAGCACGGTTACAAAATAAATTTAGGCAATCTGTTTACGGTGGCCCCACAGTCTACTCCTTATTGCGCACAGCATACGAAAAAGGTATTCCCACTTTTTATTTGTGGGAAGAAGGACTGATGCAATACGGTTTTGGGAAAAAACATATTCGCGGTATTGCAACTACATTTGACTGTGATAGCCATATAGATTCAGACTTTACCACTCGCAAAGATGACTGCAAGGCTTTCTTAAAAACCTTGGGTTTCCCCGTACCTGAGGGTGATATCGTGATTTCTGAAAAAGAAGCCCTAGCAGTAGCCAGAGAAATTGGCTATCCCGTAGCAGTTAAGCCTGTAGTCGGCCACAAAGGCATTGGTGTGACAGCCGAGGTACAAGATTCTGAAGAACTAGAATCTGCTTATGGTAGGGCGCTGGCTGCAATTCCTGACGAACAACCTACCCGCATAATTGTCGAGAAAAGTATATCTGGGGCAGATTTTCGCTTGCTTTGCGTCAATGGTAAATTTGTCGCCGCCACAGAACGGCGTCCTGCATCGGTTGTGGGTGATGGCTACTCCACTATTGATGAGTTAATTCGCCAAGAAAACCGCAAACCTGCGCGTTGGGATACTCCCACTTCTCCAATGAGTAAAATCCAGCGCGATGAAGCAATGGAATTGTACTTAAAAGAACAGCGTTTGACATTAGATAGCGTCATTGAAAAAGACCGCACCGTTTATCTTCGCAAAGTAGCGAATCTTTCCGCTGGCGGTATCAGCATTAATGCAACCCACACAGTTCATCATGACAACATCATTTTGGCGCAGGATATTGCCCAACACTTCCGATTAACTTGTCTGGGTATTGATGTTATTACTAAAAGCCTGGCTGAATCTTGGAAATCTGGTAACTTCGCCATTTTAGAAATCAACGCCGCACCCGGAATTTTAATGCATCTTAACCCGGCAGTTGGTGATAGTGTGGATGTACCTTCTCATATCTTAGGAACCTTTTTTGAATCAGGTACAGAGGCTAGAATCCCAATCATTACCTTTAATAAAATCTCAGTTCAAGAGTTGCAAGAAACGATAGACCATATCCTGTTGCAACATCCTGAGTGGACAATAGGCGCTGTTTGTCATGATGGCGTTTTTGTGAATCGGTCGAAAAAAGTTTTGAGCAAAGATTACAACAGCAATGTGCAAAGTTTGTTGCGTAATCCCAAACTTGATTTACTAATTGCCGAATACGAAGATGAGATTTTAGAAAATTGTGGAATGTTTTATCACGGTAGTAATATGGTGGTTCTCGATAATCCCACCGAGATTGAGATGATGCTAGTACGAGATGTATTAGATGGTTCTACTGTCGTGATTAAGAAAGGAGAAAGTGTTTCTATTAGCCGTAAAGGGTTAATTGAAGAATACACCTTGGGAGAAGATGAACCATTTACAAGGGTTTATTTGAAAGAAGTTGGCACAATTTTGTGAGGTAGATAAATAGGCAATCTCAGCTTTTTAACTAATTAATGCATCAACCTCCTCAAGTTCATTTAACTGGGGAGGTTAATTAATAGTTTATAGCAGTAGGTTACGCAAACTTAACTTTTGCGGCTTTTTTCTGCTGCAAAATAGCTGTTTAAAGCTTCAAAGGCAGTAATGCTCTTATGCCTTCCAAAATGCGATCGCAAACGAGTAATTGAGCATATAAAGCAGGAAGAGACTGGTTTTCTGGGTTTTAGCATCCGTACCTTAGAGTGTTGGTTGTCCAAGTATTATGGGAAGACTATATGTAAAGTATTATTTTCGTTTCGGACAAAACCTACTGTAAAGTTTTATGGATGTACAGATTCGTTTATCAAAACCTGAAGATTTAGAGAATATTTTGAAACTACAGGCTGAGTCACTTAGCGCATTATCACCAAATTATAATTTAAGCCAGATTAAGTCTTTGATAAAAAGTCAAAGATTAGCAAGATTACAGCTAAATGAGATCGTAGTTGTAGCAGAATATCAAAATGAAATCATTGGATTTGCATGTCTTCTAAATCAGCAATCCAGGATAGGTGGTATATATGTTCATCCAAATTTTGTGCGTCAAGGTATAGGCACACAAATACTTAGCTTTATCGAAGAAATAGCTATACAAAATAAATATAAAGTCATTGATGTAATATCATCTTTGTCATCGGTAAAATTTTATCAAGCAAATGGTTATCAGATAATTGGTGAATCCGGTTTTTATTGTGAAAATAATGTTTGGATAGATTGTGTAAATTTAGATAAGCAATTAATCAATTTAACAGAAATTGAGAAGTGGTGTCTTTGGTTGAAAAGATTATTCTTCTAAATTTTCTTTAAATAAAAAACTAAATAAATAGATAGAACCTACTTGGATGTTCTATTTTCATCATTTTTAACTATTAATTTATGTAACAGCGATCGCATATTCAAAAGCCACTAGAGAAATTGGATTTATACATCCAATTTCATTGGTGGCTCTGTTCTAGGTAACACTAAAATTACTTAAGTTTTTCGTAAGCTGCCAAAATAATTCTTTCTGTTTCCTCCCAACCAATGCACTTATCTGTCACGGATACACCATATTTCAACTCATCTTTTTGGCAATTAACTGATTGATTACCTTCATATAAATTCGATTCCAGCATCATGCCGACAATCGATGTATTTCCATCAACTACTTGTTGAATTACGTTTTCCAAAACAGATGCTTGTAACTTGTAGTCTTTATTTGTATTGCCATGACTACAGTCTATTACAATTCTTGGTGGTAAATTCGCTTCTTTTAACTTCTCTTCTACCAAGCGAACATTTTCAGCATCGAAATTGGGTTGATTACCACCCCTTAAAATAACATGACCGTAGGCATTGCCTCTAGTTTGAAATACGCTGACCTGCCCATCTTGATTAATGCCAAGAAAATTGTGAGGAGTTCTAGCAGATTGTAGAGCATTTAAGGCTACTTGGATATTACCATCAGTACCATTTTTAAAACCTACAGGCATGGAAAGTCCACTCGCCATTTCTCGGTGAGTTTGTGATTCGGTGGTGCGTGCGCCAATGGCAGACCAGGCAATCAGTTCGCTAATGTATTGAGGTATGATTGGATCGAGTGCTTCTGTAGCCGCAGGTAAGCCCATTTCGGCAATTTGTAACAGTAAGCTACGGGCAATTAATAAACCATTTTCTACATGAAAAGAATCATCCATTTCTGGATCGTTAATTAATCCTTTCCATCCTACTGTTGTTCTGGGTTTTTCAAAATATACCCGCATTACCAAGAGTAATCTATCTTGGACTTTCTCTGCTAAAAGTTTTAGTCTTTGTGAATATTCGATCGCTGCTTTTGGATCGTGAATTGAACAAGGCCCAACAACGATAAATTTTCTTCTATCTTGAAAGTCTAGAATTTGTTCTAGTTCTTCCCTATATTTTAGAACTGTCTGTTCAGCTAATTTAGTTAATGGTACTTTTGCTTTTACTTCGTTGGGAGTTAATAAGACGTGAGAATTCTCAATGTTGGCATCGAATAATGTGTGGCGCATGGAGCAGATCATGTGATTTATGCTACTGTATTGAGGCTTAAAAATTATACACACTTTCTAGTACAAAATAAAATCCAAAATCAGAGAATTGTTAAAAAACTAAATTTTATAATTTATAAATTTCTATTTTTGATTGTATTTTATTAGACCAGAATTAATAGAATTAAATACTTGTATGATTTTTCTAAATTAAAAGGGGGCAATATTTCCCCCTCTTTTTGATTATTAGATTATTCCTCAGTACGAGTGTAATTAATTACTGCCAAACAAATACTTTGGCTTCATATGGCCCAATATCAGTAATGATGCCATCATCACCAGCTTCCACATCATAATTAGCTGTCCACTCGTGCCATGTGCCGCTACAAGGAAAGTTAGGAATATGATACCCACCTAGGAAGTTTTCAGAAAAATTTGCTACTACAACAACACGCGAACCTTCATCATTCCAACGGCTGTAAGCGATTACTTTTGCCTCTGGATTTTCATGAATAAAATCAATATTCTCTGTGTAGAGTGCATGGCTATTTTTACGCAAGTTAATCAAGCCCTTATAGTATTCAAACAAACTAGAATTTAGGTCGTTACCAAGTAAAGTCCAATCAATTTTGGCTGACTCAGGTTGTTTGGGTTTGTACTCCCCAAATTCTTCACCCATCCACACCAAAGGCACCCCAACAGCTGTCATTAGAATCGCTACTCCTAATTTAGCTCTTCTAAATGCTTCTTCATCAAAAATATTCCGATTACCCAATTCTACCATCAGGCGATCGTGGTCGTGGTTGGTGAGATAATTTACTACATTGGTAGCACCCATAAAGCCTTGACGTTTACTATCAATTAAGTCTTTAAGATTTTCTAAATCGAAAGTATCACTACAAATGTGTGCAATAACTGTATGGTAAAAACTGTCATGCCAGCAACCATCCATTGGCCCATCTATATTGGTAATGCTGGTAGTTTCTGGAATGTGTTCGGCAATATTGTAAAAGGGTTTTGCACCAGCAGCATTTTTCGCTTCTTGAACAATCCAGTGCATAAAATCGTAGTTAGCGATTTGCCGCGCCGCATCATAGCGAATACCATCTATATGATATTCTTCAATCCAAAACCTGACTGTATCTCCAATAAATTTTCTGGCTGGATATGTATCTAAGTTTTCGTCATAATGTTCGTAATTAAACTCAGGCCCCCAGCTATTATCGGGATCGCGAGGTGCGTGGTGATACCAATAATCGTGGTCAATTTGTGTTAATGGACTGCTAGATTCTGAATGATTATAAATACCATCCATAATGACACGAATACCTCTAGCATGGCACTCATCAATGAGATTTTTTAACCCTTCTGTAGAACCATAACTAGATTCGGTTGCAAAAAAATAGCGAGGATTATAACCCCAGCTATAGTCACCAGGATATTCTTTAACTGGCATCAACTCGATCGCGTTGATTCCTAATTCACATAAATAATCTAGTTTTTCAACAACGTGTTTATATTTGCCTCGTGCATAAGGATCGTCTTCACCACCAGAAAAATCCCCGACGTGCAATTCATAAATTACTAATTCGTGGTCAGCAGGCAAAGGTTTATCGTCATGTTGCCAAACATAGGTATCAACAATCCTTTCCCCATCTTTAATACGGACAATGCCGTTATCTTTACCTCCAAATTCGTCAATATTAGTTGCGTAAGGATCTGTCACGTCAACCCATTGTTCTGGCTCCATAAACCATGAATTTGATTGAACGCGAAATTTATATTGATACTCACCATCTTCTAATTCAACAGAGGTACGGAAATAACCATCATCTCCTTTTTCCATTGGAATCTCTTGCCAATCAGAAAAAGAACCAATTAATGCTGCGCCTTTGTTGTAGGGAGCAAATAGATTAAATTCAATTGGCTTTGCCATAGTATTAATTTTGAGGGGAAAATTTTGGTAAAAATATTTTCTAATTTTTAATTAAATTAACAAATCATTCTCTAGAAATAAATTGATAATTATTTCGTCTGTCTTGGGAAATAAATTTTAAATTTATTACTTATTAAAATTGACATTAAAAGTTTAATAAGCATGAAATTAGCAGATATTAGGCGTAAATTATCTGATTTTGCACCAATATCTGCTATTTGAAATTAATCTAAATTAGTGCTATTTTGATGCAGATAACTAAATAACCAATTTGCTGCTGTTGCTCTGCGAGTCTGTCGAGGCCCGAATTCCCCAATTTTGTAACCTTTGAAACCCAATTTTTCTTTAAGTATTTGTTTGTTCTCCTTGGGAATGGAACGAGTTAATTTGACTGTTGCAGGACGACTATCAATAAAATCTGGTGGTTGTGGATACTCTTCTCGCCATTCTGGTGCGACTTCGCTATTGTCCCATTCTTCAGTAGCAGAGTTGTAGCGATAACCTAAGTAATGCCATACCAACTGATTTACTGTTGCATCATCAATTGTTTCGTTGAGAATTGCCCAAATAGTTTCTGTATTGAGTGGTGGCAAATTAGACATAAGCAAGTTGAAATTCTCTATCGATATGTTGGGTAATTGGTAATTGCAAGTTTGGAACAGTCCCTAATATTTATTAGCTATTGCAGACAAGCATCCTCAGGAGCGATCGCAATCCCAGTAGAAAATAATTTATCATCATTAACTAGCTCAACCTCATTGGCTTGAGCATAATGTCGGCTAAATAGTACAATAGAACTAGATTTAGCTCACACATTTATCTGTGCTGCTTTAAGATATAGGCTCAAAAATAATTACTTGTACATCTGCTAGTTGGGCGAAGGCTGATTCTATTAATGGCTTAATATCAGCCCAATTTAGGCTACCACTACCACATCCTAAAGCTGGCATTGCAATTGATTTGATATCTAATTGCTGCACTTGTTGCACTAAATCTACCAATCCACTTTTAATGTCTTCGATTTTTGATTGATTTCTCCAATGGCGTTTGGTGGGGAAGTTAATAATGTATCTGGGATTTAATACACTATCTGTAGCTACTATAAACATTTTTCCTAGCTGCACTTTACTAGCGCGACAGGCTTGTTCGTATTGACGAAAGTTTTCAGGATAGGCTTGCTTGAATTGCAAGGCAATACCTTTACCCATCACACCAACACAATTAACCGTGTTCACTAGAGCTTCCGCATTTTCTTCTAATAAGTTGCCTTGTTTAAATTCCAGCATAATTACAAAATTATATTTTCTTTAGTTACTATTTATTTTTAGACAACTTATTCAAAATAAACTGATAAAGTTTCCTTACCACCAAGCAGTAAACACACGATAAAGTTTACCTTCTTGCGGCTGTAAACACACCAGTATCTGTTTCGATAAAAATTTTAATGTGAGAGCGCCAGTAATTGTAGATAGAAAATTTAGATAATTAGTAATCTATGCAAAAATTTGCTGTAAATTTAAAACAAAACCCGGTAGAACATCTTCCCCAGATAAATTTGTGGGGGATTGTAAAATTTCTGGTGCTTGATTGAGGCGATAAATTATTACTTGTTTATCTTTCGGATTAATTAACCAACCGAGTTGTAAGCCATTTGCTAAGTATTCTTGCATCTTGGCTTGAGTGTCTTCTAAATCATCAGTTTCCGAAACTAATTCCACTGCGAAATCAGGACACAACGGCAGAAATTTCTTTCTTTGTTCTGGCGTAAGAGCTTCCCATTTTTCTATTTTTATCCAAGAAGCATCAGGCGAACGAGTTGCACCATTAGGAAGTTTAAACCCAGTAGAAGAATCAAAAGCTTTTCCGAGCTTATTTTGTCGGTTCCAAATGCCTAAATCGAGATAGAGTTCAAAATTACGGTTTCCTGTTTCTCCTCCAGTAGGTGCCATAATAATTAATTCCCCTTCAGCAGTTAACTCTAGCCGTAATTCTTTATTCACAGCAACAATCTGTGCAAATTCCTCATCAGTGAATTGCAGATTAGGAGGTAATTGTAAAGTTAAAGCAGTCATAATAAATTGCGCTCCACTAAAATCTGGCATTGCATCAAACCTATCTGCTGCTAATAGATTTGACTTAGCCGCTACTTATACTTTAAGGATTACTCGCAAAAAATGCGCTTGTATATCATGTAGTTCTGGGTTTAAAGCCAGCAGTCGGATTTGAACCGACGACCTTCCGATTACAAGTCGGATGCACTACCACTGTGCTATGCTGGCAAGTTGATTGAGGCTGTTTAAGCACTCACCGATTTTTGATTATAGCATAGATAAGCGATTTGTCTAGCAGGAAGAGCCAAGAAATTTTTGGTTGTTGAGGGATGATATCTCTGAGTATAGCGATCGCACAAAGTCCCAGAAATAAGCTGAAATGTCATGAATGCCAAAAAAAAGCTGCAAATTTGAAGATTGACAATCTTGATTTATCAAGATTTCACGTAAAAGCTAACTTAAAATCCTGCCTTGGACGCGAAAATATCTGGTAAAGTTTTAAAGCGATAATTTTTCACAGGGCTGGCTCAAGGCATAGAAAAACATCACTGGTTCTTTACAGATTCACAAAGCATGGTAGCGTTGAACGGACGAGATTTATTAAGTCTGGCAGACCTCAGTTCTACAGAACTTCAAGAACTTCTGCAATTAGCGTCTCAACTCAAATCACAACAGCTAAAATTGCGAAGTAACAAAGTATTGGGATTGTTGTTCTCCAAAGCTTCAACTCGCACGCGAGTAAGTTTTACTGTGGCGATGTACCAATTGGGTGGACAGGTAATCGATCTCAATCCCAATGTCACCCAAGTGAGTCGTGGGGAACCTGTGCAAGATACCGCACGGGTATTGGATCGATATTTGGATGTTTTGGCAATTCGGACTTTTGCGCAGGAAGAGTTAGAAACTTTTGCTAGTTATGCCAAGATTCCTGTAATTAATGCGCTGACTGATGCAGAACATCCTTGTCAGGTATTAGCCGATTTAATGACGATTCAAGAATGCTTTGGTAGCCTGAGTGGGTTAACTTTGACCTACGTGGGTGATGGGAATAATGTTGCTAATTCCTTAATGCTAGGCTGTGCTTTGGCGGGAATGAATGTGAGAATCGCTACGCCTCCAGGCTATGAACCCGATTCTAAAATAGTCGAACAAGCAAGAGCGATCGCGAATAATCAAACTGAAGTTCTCCTCACCCACGACCCAGAAATTGCCGCTAAGGGTGCGGCTGTTCTTTACACTGATGTCTGGGCAAGTATGGGACAAGAAGCAGAAGCAGACGATCGCTTCCCGATTTTCCAACCTTACCAAATTTCCGAACAGTTATTAAGCCTTGCTGACCGAGAAGCAATTGTTTTACATTGCTTACCAGCCCATCGCGGTGAAGAAATTACCGAAGCAGTAATTGAAGGCAATCAATCGCGAGTTTGGGATCAAGCCGAAAATCGAATGCACGCACAAAAAGCTTTGCTTGCCAGTATCTTAGGGGCAGAATAGCAAGTGAAAAGGCAAAAGAATAGATAGGTATCTTGCTTTTGCCTTTTTTAGCGCTTTAATATTGGATGAAATACATCAAAAAAATTAGTCCCTCAGAGATAAATATAGATAAATATAGATTTAATCTTCAAAATAGCAGCTATATATTTTTACTTTTACCTTGCTTATATGGGATTTTATGTAGTACTAATGTTCTAGGGACATTTGTAATTACTTCCCGACAAAATTATGGAACGTTTAACCGAAGCTCAACAAGAACTATATGAATGGCTGGCGGAATATATCCGAACGCATCAGCATTCGCCTTCAATTAGGCAAATGATGCAGGCGATGAACTTAAAGTCACCAGCACCAATTCAAAGTCGTTTAGAACATTTACGCACTAAAGGATATATTGAATGGACTGAAGGAAAAGCGCGCACAATCAGAATTTTGCGTCCTGTAGCGACAGGTGTACCAATTTTAGGTACTATTGCTGCTGGCGGTTTAATTGAACCTTTTACAGATGCTGTCGAACATTTAGATATTACTAATTTTTCCTTACCTCCCCAAAGTTATGCTTTGCGGGTAGCTGGCGACAGTATGATTGAAGATTTAATTGCTGATGGCGATTTAGTATTTTTGCGTCCAGTACCAGAACCAAATCATCTCAAAAATGGCACTATCGTCGCCGCCAGAGTTGATGGACATGGTACTACATTAAAGCGCTTTTATCGCAGTGGCGATCGCGTTACCCTCAAACCTGCAAATGCAAAGTATCAACCTATTGAAGTTCCGGCTATACACGTGCAAGTGCAAGGTTCTTTAGTCGCTGTTTGGCGTGACTATAACTAGAGACAAGGGAGAAGAAATATTTGACCCTTGACTCTTGACTTTGGACTTTTGACTAGGGTTCATCACCACCTTCATTAATTGACATTTTATGTACCTGACGCTAAATCGAGTGCAGGAATTGCCCGCTTTCCGCTTACGATTACCATTGTTAAGGGAAAATTCGGGAAATTATCAAGCTCAACAACCATTACCAGGATGTCCAAGAATGCCACAATCTCTGCAATTGCGGCAATATCAGCGACAAGCTATTACTAGCTGGTTTGCTAACAACGGCAGAGGTACGCTAAAAATGGCAACTGGTAGTGGTAAAACTATCACAGCATTGGCGATCGCTTGTGAATTATACCAGCAGATTAACTTACAAGTGTTGGTGGTGGTGTGTCCCTATCGTCATCTTGTCACCCAATGGGCGCGAGAATGCGAAAAGTTTAACTTACAGCCAATTTTAGCTTTTGAGAATGTCCGCAATTGGCAAAGTCAGCTTTCTACGCAAATTTATAATCTGCGTTCTGGTTCGCAAAGATTTGTCACGGTAATTACTACCAACTCCACATTAATTGGCGATGGCTTTCAGTCACAACTGAAATATTTACCCGATAGAACTTTGATTATTGGCGATGAAGCCCATAACTTAGGCGCACCAAAGTTAGAGGAAAGTTTACCACGCAGGGTTGGCTTGCGATTGGCTTTGTCTGCCACGCCGGAAAGGTACTTTGATGATTATGGCACCCAATCTTTGTTTGATTATTTTGGCCCTGTTCTCCAGCCAGAATTTACTTTGAGGGATGCGATCGCCCAAGGTGCTTTGGTACATTATCTCTACTATCCGGTTTTGGTGGAATTAACAGAAGCCGAAAGTATTGCTTATTTAAAATTAACTCGCAGAATTGGGCGATCGCTGTTATATCGAGAAAGAGAAAATGGCGCAGTCGGAGACTTTGAAGATAACGAAGATTTAAAGCCGTTATTGATGCAACGCGCCAGGTTAATTGGTGCGGCGGAAAACAAATTAAAGGCTTTGCGGGAATTAATGGCGACTCGCAAAGATACCACTCACACCCTATTCTATTGCAGTGATGGTTCCCAAGAAGTTGGACAACGTTCATCTCTGCGTCAACTCAAAGCTGTAGCCAAAATTCTCGGTGTCGAACTGGGGTACAAAGTCAGTACCTACACTGCTCAAACTTCTTTACAAGAAAGAGAGGTTTTACGCCGTCAATTTGAAAGCGGGGAGTTGCAAGGTTTGGTAGCAATTCGCTGTTTAGATGAAGGTGTGGATATCCCAGCAATTCAAACTGCGGTGATTTTATCAAGTTCTGGAAATCCCCGTCAGTTTATCCAACGACGAGGACGAGTTTTGCGTCCTCATCCTGGAAAAGAACGCGCAACGATTTTTGACATGATAGTTTTACCGCCAGATTTAGAAAGGGAAACTATAGAAGTAGAACGCAATTTATTAAAAAAAGAATTACGACGCTTTGTGGAGTTTGCTGATTTAGCTGACAACGCTGGCGAAGCAAGAATGAAATTACTTGCTTTACAAAAGCGTTATGGGTTGTTAGATATTTGAATTCTCGGTGTCGATCTGTGGTTTTTTATTGCTTTTTGTAAAAACTGTTGTGATAGTGAAGAATGGAGACAGAGGTGTGGGACAATAAAATTGTATTCTTAATAATGGGATGTTAAATGAATTAAAAAAAATACAAATATTCCATTATATTTAGATACTTGCAGTATACCATTATATAACCCTAAAATAAAGCCTTTCTTGCCAAAAAAATTGAATAATTAAAGATAAGACAAACCGTGACTTAACGGATGCGATCGCACTCAGAGATACAGGTAAAATAAAGAAAAAAGTATCTACAATCCGCAATGTCACCAGAGCAAAATATCGATGATGTGCAGGAGCCAATTACTAGCGCCCCGCCGGAAGTGCGGCAAATTATTGAACGAGTATGGAAGCTGGAAAAAGGCAGACTAGATAAGCGAATCAACACTCACATTAACGATGAAATTCTGCTGATTATCAAAGAAGAGGTGCGATGAAGCTGACTTCAATTAAGCTGTGTAATTTCCGCTCCTTTTATGGTACGACACCAGAAATAGTAATTTCTGGGGGAGATGTTCTCAACACAACGATTATTCATGGTAATAATGGCTCTGGAAAAACCAGTTTACTGAATGCCTTTACCTGGGTACTATATGAGAAGTTTAGTGCAGCATTTGCATCGGTAGAACAGCTAGTTAATAAAAGAGCGATCGCCGAAGCGAAACACAAACAAGCTGTAGAATGTTGGGTAGAAATTGGCTGGGAACATGAAGGTAAACGCTATCGCGTAAAACGCGCCAGTCGAGTTTACAAAAACGAAAGTGATTTTGAAGCTGGTAAAACTCAATTAACCATGTGGGTGGGTGGCGATGACGGTAAATGGTATTTCCCACCCCAGCAACCAGAAGATATTATCAATCAAATTTTACCTGCAAGTTTGCATCAATATTTTTTCTTTGACGGCGAACGCATTGAAGAAATCGTCCGTTCTGATAAAAAAGCAGAAATTGCTGAAGCTACAAAGATAT
This sequence comes from Calothrix sp. NIES-2098, assembly GCF_963875125.1. Classification (NCBI taxonomy): domain Bacteria; kingdom Bacillati; phylum Cyanobacteriota; class Cyanophyceae; order Nostocales; family Calotrichaceae; genus Calothrix; species Calothrix sp. NIES-2098. The sequence goes on along the minus strand of NZ_CAWNKJ010000001.1, from coordinate 2,251,119 downwards.
TCTTGGGGGTGGAGGTAATTAACCGTTCAATTAAGCATTTGGGTGATGCGAAAAAAAATCTAGAGAATGACTTAAAAGCCATTGGTGATTCCGAAATTAAGCAGCTTTTGCGACAGCAAGAAAAGATAGAACGAGAGATTGAGACGATTAATCAACGCCAAACCGAAATTAAACAAGAATTAGAATATCAACAAACCTTCAAAAAAGAGACAAGTAACCGCTTAAGAGAACTGAGTGCGGCGAAAGAATTACAGGAACGCTGTCAAAATTTAGAAGTACAAAACCAAGCCTATAAAGAAGAATATAAGAAAACTCGCGAAGCCCTAAAGAAAATTATTTCCGCACGAGGTTATACAGTTCTCCTTTGTGAAACTACAGCCCAATTTCGGGAAATCATGCATGATTTAAAGCAGCGTGGTGAATTAACTACGGGAATTTCGCGGGAGTTTGTCAACGAGTTACTCAATTCTCAACGTTGTATTTGCGGTACAGATTTAAATCAAGGTAGTAATTCCCACGAACAGGTAAAAATCTGGTTAGATAAAGCAGGTTCCTCGGCTGTAGAAGAAACAGCAATTCGCATGAGCGCCCAAGTTGATGAAATTGATAAGCAAGCTATAGCATTTTGGCAAGAAGTCGATCGAGAACAAGCAAGAATTAATCAATTAAGGCAAAATATTTCACAAATTGAAAGTGAATTAGATAACATTCAAGATCGATTGCGTAAAGACGCTAACGAAGAGATTAGCAGCTTACAGAAACGCTTAGACGGAATCGAAAATAAAATTGACGAATTAAATAGAGAACAAGGCGCTAACCAACAGCAAATTGCTCACTTTACAACAGAAATCGAAGCCTTAGGTAAACAAATCGCCAAGCAAAAACTAAATGAAGAACGCCAAGCATTAGCACAGCGAAGAATTAACGCTACTCAAGATGCAATTGAAAGGTTAACAGAAGTAAGAAACCGTCAAGAAAAGCAATTTCGCCTGCAACTTGAGAAGCGAGTACAGGAGATATTTGCAGAAATATCTTTTACTCCTTATATTCCCAAAATTAGCGATAAATATGAATTGACATTAGTAGAAAATACATCCGGAGTAGAAGCACCAGTTGCAGCGTCTACTGGAGAGAATCAGATTCTTAGTTTATCTTTTATCGCCAGTATTATTGACAGAGTCAGGGAGTGGAGTGAAAAACGAAAAATGCTAATGTTACCAGAAAGCAGCACCTTCCCCATTGTGATGGATTCGCCTTTTGGCAGTTTAGATGAAATTTCTAGAAGACATATTGCTCAAACAATTCCCAAATTAGCGAATCAGTTAATTGTATTGGTGACTAAAACACAATGGCGGGGTGAAGTTGAAGAAGAAATGGCAGATAGAATTGGTAGAGAATATGTATTAACTTACTTTTCTTCCAAGCCAGATTGCGAACAAGATTATATTGAATTGGGTGGGGAAAGATATCCTTTGGTAAGGCAAAGTCCCAATGAGTTTGAGTATACAGAGGTTGTCGAAGTGAAACGAGATTGGTGATGAAAATTTCTCATAAAATGCTTTAATAGCCTTAGTTTTTACTAATCTCTATTAATGCGCCTACAACTAATACTTGCCTCAGTTTTTACCCTATCAAATCCTATCACCCTCACCTTTTCTGATACCCAAAAATATTGGGCGAAAGATTGCGTTCAACAATTAGGAGAACGGAAATTAATTACAGGCTATCCCGATGGTAGTTTTCGCCCAGAAGCAACGGTAACACGGGCGGAAGCCGCAGTATTAATGTTGAATGCTTTCCCTGATGCACCTATCAAGCGCAGTGCAGCTACATTTAAAGATGTACCGACTAATTATTGGGCAAACAAAGCAATTGCTACTGCTTATCAAAAAGGCTTTTTCTCCGGTTATCCAGGAGGGGTTTTTCAACCTAATCAGCCAATTCCCCGCGCCCAAATAATCGGTGTTGTGGCTGGGGCGAAAAATTATAGTCCTTTATCTAACCCAACGCAGACATTACAACAGTATTTTAATGATGCGGCACAAATTCCTAGCTATGCCCAAAGTGCGATCGCATCTGCCACAATTAACAGTATTGTCGTCAACTATCCCCAAGTCAAACAGCTAAAACCCCAGCAAAGCGCCACTAGAGGCGAAGTTGCAGCCTTGATGTGTCGGGCGCTAAATATCTACACAGTACCCCCACAATATATTGCTGGCGTAGAAGTCCAACCGCAAGAAGTGCGCCTTTTACCCGGCAAACTCGATACTATCCCCACCTTTAACAGCAATAGTCCGGAGTTGGTAACTACTGAAGGAATTTTACTGTCTACCTTCCCCCCTGATAACAAACAAGTCCCGGAAGCACACCTCAATTATCCCTTCCAAGGGAGATTTGATTTATTTGCCCATCATATCGTCAGGGCGGAAACATCAGCCCAAAGCCGCACTGTTTACCAAGGAATCATTGTCCACAATCCAGGGAATGAAACAGTTACACTACAAGTATTGCACGCAGCAAGTTACCTATCTGTTGAAGCACCGTTTATTGCTTTACCTGATATGGTAGACAATCCCCAAAGCACAGTTTACGCTGGGCCTGGTAGCAGAACAATGAATGATGTACTGCGGGGAATTAGGCAAGAGAAATTTCCAGAGAAGTTGGTTATTGAACCCGGAAAAACCCAAATATTAGCTAATTTACCCATTCCAGTACAGGCTCCCTCTTCTAATGGTCGCACAACGATGATGCGATTAGCGAGCGATCGCCCAGTTTATCTGGCAAACTTAGCCAAAAATAGCGTTACGCCTCCCACGTTAGCTGAATGGCAAAAGCTTTTAGATACAGGCAGTTTAGCAGGAAAACGCGACCCCATCCCCACGCCTCTCGACCCTCCCAGAGAACCGACAGTATTTAGCCGCGTCGCTGGTGTCTCCCAAGGTACGCAATGGCAAGCAAATCTGACGGATAATCCTAATGTATCAGAGTTAACGATACCCCAGCCAGGAAAAGCGTTTGCTTATCCTTTAGGTACTGTGCATTTAATTACCCTCAGCACCGGACAAATTCAGAGTGCGCCGATGTTGAAACGCTATCCTGACACGGCGTATTTCGCTCACAGTAACTACGGTGTAGAGTACAATCTGACTTTGCCGTTACACAATCCTAGTGATGAAACTCGAATAGTCGCAGTATCAATGCATACACCATTAAAAGATGAAGGGGGAACGGATAGGCTGCTGTTTTTAAAGCCACGGGTGGAACAGATATTTTTTCGCGGTACGGTAAGGGTGCGTTACACCGATGATAATGGTGGAGAAAAAATCCGCTATGTGCATTTGGTACAACGTCGGGGACAAATGGGGGAAGCTTTGGCGACGTTGAAAATGTTAGCGGGAGAGAAGCGACAAGTACGGGTAGATTTTTTGTATCCTCCAGATTCTACGCCGCCGCAGGTGGTAACGGTGAGGACGGAGGGGTGAATGTCTCACGCGGAGGCGCAGAGGTTTTTTAGTTAAAGTTGAACAAGGTGGCTTTTGAGAGGGAATAAGTTTATGGTTGCGAGTCCAGGCAGCAAGTATATGTCTCCTCAAGAATATCTGGAATGGGAAGCACGCCAAGAAATTAAATACGAATATATTGATGGTGAAGTTTTCGCCATGACTGGGGGTACTCTTCCCCATACAACGATTGCTTTAAACTTAGCTTCAGCTTTAAAAAGTCACTTGCGCGGAAGTCCATGTCTTCCTTACATGGCGGATGCAAAAGTAGCTGTGTCGGAAAATGGGCCTTTTCATAATCCTGATGTTGTAGTGAGTTGTGATGAACGAGATAAACAAGCGATTCAATTTCTCCAGTATCCTTGTCTAATTGTTGAAGTCCTGTCTCCAAGTACGGAAGCTTATGACAGGGGTGCTAAATTTACTAGTTATCGTCGGATTGAGACTTTGCAAGAATACGTCCTCATCGATGCTGAAAAAATTGGTGTAGATTGTTTTCGATTAAATGATAGAGGACTTTGGGAGTTACACCCTTATGAAGCAGCAGATGAAGTGCATTTAACTAGTGTTGATTTCCGCTTTCCGATATCTTTGCTGTATGAGAACGTGCAATTTCCTATGTAAGATTTTCCGAACCGCAGAGGGAAGAAAGGGCGATCGCTTGGATGTGAAGATGAAATAGTGCGATCGCTCTTTATACTGAGTATAAAATAATGTGACTATGGGGCGATCGCTCTAGCTTTCAGTTACAATAGCCACAAATTTGTTATTGAAGTCATGGCAGAAACAGGCAGAATCAGGGTTGCTAGAGACAAAGCAGATTTAGTTAAAGCGTTAACCTCTTCAGATGGTGGTACTGGGCCTTTTCAAACCTTTGCTGATGTGATTGTATTTGCTGCTGCTTTGGGTGCAAAGCATAAAAAGCGTGTACCTTTAGGAGAAATTTCTAAACGCGAACCATCACCAATTCCTCAAGAACAGTTTATTGTTAGGGGATATGATACAGTAATAAACTTATTGGCAATTAATGAAACTCAAGATATAAAAATTCTTTCTTTCAATGAGCAAAATAATCTTGATATTCGTAATTCTGTTTTTGAAGAATATGCTAATGGTGGTCTAGAAATATTGCAATTAGAGCTTCGAGGATCAGTAGATTATTCAGAAAGAATTTTATTGTTTCTTAGTTCGGAAAGATTTTCAGATAATCATGAAGATGAGTTCGATCTGAGGAAATTCATATCTTCTTAAAAGAAATTAGCAATTTAAAAAATAAATGTAAAGAGAGTAGAGAATTCATTTATGCAGAATAATTTGGCTTACTATTATGATTGTTTTGCTAAATTAAAAGTACATAAAACTCAGAAGAAAGGTGATGCTCTCAATAAGCCAGTATTACTTTTATCAGTAATAGAGCTTATCTCTAAAGATTTAATAAAAAATAATCAGATTACTATTTCAGATGATCTAATTGAAACATTTAAAAAATATTGGGAAATAACAACCAATAACCTTTTTAAAGGTAGTGATTTTGCACTACCTTTTTTTCACTTAAAAAATGAAAAATGTAAGTTCTGGCATCTCAAGTTTAGTTCTGTGTATGATGGTGGTCGTCCTCAAACTATTCCTAAGCTGAAAGATGATGTTAGCTATGCCTATTTAGATGATGAACTATTTATATTAATAAAGGATAATTTTGCCAGACAAGAATTAATCAATGCAATTGTCTCAACTTGGTTCTCGCTTGAAGAAGATATTACAGAATCTCTTGTGGCGATTAACAAAAATTTTCAAAATGAAATATTAAACTATGACATGGAAAGTGAAAAAGTTACGAATTTAGATGCCAGTCCTAAAAGGAGTTTGAGAAGTACGTTAATTAGAAATGCTTTTTTTAGAAATACCATTGTTCGTGTGTATGACTATAAATGTGCATTTTGTGGTTTAAGAGTCACTAAAACTCTAAATCAAAATATTGTAGATGGCGCACACATAAAACCATTTGCACAATTTTATGACAGTAGAATTCACAATGGTATAGCGTTGTGTAAAAATCACCATTGGGCTTTTGACCGTGGTTGGTTTACTGCTGATGAACGGTATAAAATCCTTGTTAGTAAAGGATTAGAAGAAATTTCTCCCCACGCTAAACCTATGAAAGATTTTCATGGAGAGAGACTACTTCTACCAGATAATGAGCAATATTTTCCCGAACTGGAAGCATTACAATGGCATCGCCAAAATATATTTCAAGCGTAACTACAACACAGGCGGAAGCCCTACTTCTTTTAGTTCAACAAACTCACCATCAAAACCAATTGTTTTGTTTTCTACAGTTCTAGCATTAGCCAAAGCCTTACGCAGTTCAGCACGTTCCATTGAATCTTGAATCCCACCTAGAATGTAAATTAATAACTTTGTAGCTAATTCCTTCCCTGAAACCTGCACTCGCTTTTTATTAGGATCGTATAAAACCCCATACCAAAGAGACTGGGGATATTCCATACCAGTAAAACCGCCTTGCTGGTCAAACTTACGTAATTTTTTAAAAATACTGGTGAGAGACAAACCTTTTCTAAACACTAAAAATCCTAGAGCTTGTGCTAACGCCACTTGCGCTACAGGACGGAAAAGCATATTTCCTTCACCGCCGCCTTTTTCAAAGCTAAAGCGTCGTAAAATTGGTGTATCTTCATGTTCTAAAATCTTATAACTAGGTAAGCTTGCCAAATTATCAAAAAGTTTGCGGAATTCTTCAATTCCCTGTTCAATTTCTTCATCTTCTGGACGCATAGGAATTAAACCTTTCTCAAAAGGTTTCCACTGCGGAAATTTTTGACCTAAATATCTCTCTGACATATCTTGCAAAGCTTGCAAAGTTGTCAAAACTGTAGAATTTGCTGCCACTGTTGCACTATTCCAATTAACGCGGGGATTACGATTAGGTTTTTGTTCCAAAAGTGGGTGAGTAACTGCAATTTTTCGCGCCACAATTGCAAAACCATCATCTTCATTTAGTTGTGCTAACTGACCTTTAGTTAAGGGTGCAGCCATCAAGTTAACATGAACAAAAACCGACCTTACCCTTCGCCTAGCTTCTGTGCGAGTCTCCCCAGCATTCACCGCACAAATGAATTCGATACCAATTTTTTCCTTAGGTAAGCTTTGTAAATAAGCAGGATCTACTTGATATTGTTCTAGCAAATCCGATACTGTGATAAAACTATCATCAGCAGTTTTATCTTTTTTATATCGCTGGAGTTTGCCAGTTTTAATTAACTCTATTAAACCCTGCACTCCCATCAATCGATGTTGACCATCGAGTGCATAAATAGTTACGTTGTCTTCAGAAACATTCAGTAAGCCGACCTTACCATCTTTATCTAGAGGTGTAAAATCAGTAGTAGATTTTCTCGCACGTCCTTCACCATCCCATTCAGCAGCTTTATGGTTATCCACCCAAGGTTGATTAATGACCACTAAAACTGCGGGAAACTTATGGTTTTTTCTCGCCGCTAAATACTGAACAAGTGGTGCTTGACGCGACCAGTCAAGGGGACGCTGTTGAATTTCATCAATACTATCTGCGTCAATTTCGATGTTATCAGTCTCAGGATTATACTTCTTTTGCAGTAAAGGTAAACCTGAAGCAAAGTGAACCCGACCCGCAAACCATTCTAGAGTTACAGACCCAACATAAGCCTCTGTACCCCCCATTTCGGTTTTTTGAACGAGAATTTGGTCTTTTTTCTCTAAAAATTTCTCTAAAATTAACGCTAGTACTTCTTTTTCCTTGTTTTCTCTGTCTAAGTACTCTCTAGCAATATCGGCAGTAGGATCGGATGCAGTGTCTCTCATGTTAATTTTTAAAAACTTAATTATGTAGTGTAGTGATATTGTCCAAAAAGTTAGATACTAGTTAAGCAGTTTTTAAAAACTTTTTGGGAACCCACACATCTATTCGCTTGGATAGAAAAAATGACGTAAAGCCCAGATTTCCAAAGGTAGGGAGCAATGACTGAAGCACAACAATCAGAAAATAAAGGTCAGCAGACACGTACTGTAGCAGAGTTAGTGGAGTATATCCAAGCTCTCACCGTGGAAATTCAAGAATTGTATTGTTTAGATGCGATACCTTGGGTTGTTGGTTATTCAGGTGGAAAAGACAGTACTGCAACTTTACAACTGGTTTGGAATGCAATATTAGGACTCCCACCAGAAAAACGGACTAAGCCAATTCATGTAATTACAACCGATACATTAGTAGAAAACCCTATAGTTTCCGTTTGGGTACGTAACTCTCTAGAACAGATGAAAGTAGCTGCAAATGAGCAAGAAATGCCAATTCATGCTCATTTACTATATCCAGCAGTTAAAGATACGTTTTGGGTTAACTTAATTGGCAAAGGCTACCCAGCACCGCGTAATCGTATGCGTTGGTGTACTGAAAGATTAAAAATTAAACCTACTGATAGCTTTATTCGTGAAGTCATTCAAGCTAATGGTGAAGTAATTCTTGTCTTGGGTACTCGCAAAACTGAAAGTGTTAAACGCGCTGTTACGATGGCTAAACATCGAGAATGGCGGATACGCGATCATATAAATGCTAATCCCAACCGACCTAACTCACTGATTTATCTTCCTATTGAAGATTGGCGTACTGATGAAGTTTGGATTTATCTTAATCAATGGCAAAATCCTTGGGGATATAGCAATAAAGATTTATTTACTATGTATCGAGGAGCAACAGCTGATAATGAGTGTCCTTTAGTTGTAGATACTTCTACCCCTAGCTGTGGTGATTCTCGTTTTGGTTGCTGGGTTTGTACAATTGTTAATAAGGATAAATCAATGGAGGCAATGATCCAGAATGATGAAGAGAAAGAATGGATGCAACCTCTACTAGATCTTCGTAATGAGTTAGATATTCGAGATGATCGTGAAAAAAGAGACTTTCGCCGTATCTGGGGAGAAGTTCAACTATTTGAGCGAAATGTCGAGGGTGAAATTTCTGTTGAACCAATTCATGGCCCGTATACCAAATATTGGCGAGAGTACTGGTTAAGACGATTATTAGGAGCAGAAAAACAAATTCGTCAAACAGCCCCAGAAAATATGCGCGATATTACCCTTATATCTCTAGAAGAACTGAGTGAAATTCGTCGCATTTGGCTGGAAGAAAAACATGAATTTGATGATAGCTTACCCCGCATTTATCAAGAAGTAACTGGCGAAGAATTCAAAGATCCGCGTCCTGGCGCTGACCTGAGTCTATTAGGTAGCGATGAATGGGCTGTACTAGAAGAAATTTGTGCAGATGATGCAATGCACTTGGAACTAATGGCGAAACTTTTGGATACAGAACGCCAATTTCGGAAAATGTCGCGTCGTGTAGGAATTTACGACACGTTAGAGAAATGCTTTGCTACAAGTTCGCGTTCCAAAGATGAGGCAGTGAAAAATGCTCATTTAAAACGAGATTTGAAAACAGCTGTTGAACAAGGTGATATTGAAAAGGTCAAGCAGCTAACTTTAGCAGACTTTACCGCACTAGATACAGCAGTGAACACAAGCAATGTTACACAAGCTGATGTTGAAACAAAGACATGGGCAAGCATGAAATTTAAAAATCAGCAGACAAAGCCTTAAGAGACCTGCAAATCGGGACATCCCAATTTTAGGAGCACGGCACCGATAAGTTGTCTGTTTTACCCCAAATCTGTGGATGCCGTGCCCTTACTGATGATTCTCATCCTCGTCAGCTTCTCCTAAGTAAAGCTTGATAAACTCCTCTGTGCCCAAATGGCTAAATCCGAGTTCAATAAGTCGGAGAACTAAATACACTGTTAAGTCCCAAAAATAACATGATTCATGAAAACAAGTAATGCTATAAAAAATCAATTAGAAAAAGAAGCTCATAAATTAACTATTAGAGAATTAAATCAAGCAGAATATCGGGATTGGGATTCGTTGGTAACAAATGTGCCGCACAGTTGCTTTATGCAAACTTCGATTTGGGCAGATTTTAAAGAGATAGAGGGTTATAAAACCTTTCGCTATGGATTATTTGAAAATAGTAAATTAACGGGAGGATGTATATACTATTTATATCCGCATTCTAATAAAGCCAATTTGTTAATTGCTCCTGGCGGCCCGATTTTACCAGAAAAATCCCCAGAAGCAGCAATAGAGTTATTGTTAAATAAAGCTAAAGAATTAGCACAAAAATTAGGTGCGATCGCACTGCGAATTGAACCTCTATGGCAAACTAAACCTGAGTATATTAAAAAATTTGTTCGCGCACCTGCTGACTTACTACCAAGTGAAACTTTATTAATAGATTTACGCCCCGATGCTAGCCAAATATTAGCAGCGATGAAGCCGAAGGGACGCTACAATATCCGGCTGAGTCAACGCTATGGTGTGACAACAGAATTTAGCAGCAATTCCCAAACTATCCCGCTATTTTATGACTTATTTTGGGAAACTGTGCAGCGTCAGCAGTTTTTTGGCGAACCTTACGGCTTTTTTATCAATCTTTGCCAAACTTTATTTGCAGCTGACATGGCAGAAATTGGTTTAGCCTATTGGCAAGGCGAGATTTTGGCAGCAATTTTAGTTGTATATTGCGGTAATATTGCTACTTATTTATATGGTGGACGTAGTTTAGCACATTCAAAAGTGATGGCAAATTACAGCTTACATTGGGAGGCAATGCAAAGGGCAAAAATTCGCGGTTGTCAATTCTATGATTTTTATGGTTTTAGCCAAGATCCAAATCATAGTTATGCGAAATTTTCGCGATTTAAAAGTCAGTTTGGTGGTACACCCATAACTACTATAGGCGCTCACGATTACTTTTTTTATGACCAGTTGGCTGATACCCTAATCAGCTTATTCCAAAACCTGGCAGGTGGTAGCAAATGAACGAAAAAACTATCGATTTACTTACGCAATTAGGAGTTATTTTAGTAGAGTTATTAGTCGGTTTTGGTGTATTTTGGCTGGGACAATTAGCTTATCAAAAGCTGTTTCGGCGGCGAATGGAATTGAATTTAGAATTGTTTGTTAAAGATAATCCGGCTGTTGCTATTGCTTTAGTCGGTTACTATTTTGGTATAGTAATCGCTTTGGGTGGCGTTCTCGGTCAAAGTGCAGTTAATTGGCAAAATAAAGCACTGAATTTAGTCAGCTACGGTGCAACAGTAATTTTATTAATGTTAGCAGGTGCTTGGGTAGGCGATCGCTTAATCTTGCGCCGCTTTAATTGCGAGCGAGAAATTATTCAAGACCGTAATGTTGGTGCTGCTACTGTAGAAGCAGGAAATCACATCGCCAATGGATTAATTTTAAGTGCAGCTTTAGCAGGCGAAAGCGGTGGCTGGTTAGTAGCAGTAGCGTGTTGGTTAATTGGCTTGGGATTACTCGTAATTGTGAGTTTTGTCTATCCCAAAATTACTAAATATAATGTGTTTGCAGAAATTGAAAAGCGCAATAACCCGGCTGCTGGTGTAGCTTTAGCGGGTTTACTAATTGCTACTGGTAATATTGCACGAGTCGCTTTTGCAGCTGAATTTGAAAACTGGCTTGTTAGTTTTACCCAGTATGGGTTGCTACTATTATTTTGCTTGATTTCGTTGATAGTAATTCGTTGGTTAGCCGATTTAATTTTAGTACCTGGTGTGAAAATTTCTGATGAAATTGTTAATCAGGAAATACCAAATATGGGTGCAGGTTTAATTGAAGCTTTTTCTTATATTGCAGCTTCCTTTTTGATTGCTTGGTGCTTGTAAATATAATTGGAACTTTAGCCCTGTATTTTTAAGCACTTTAGCACTTGCTACGAAATGCCACTATAAATTGCTAAATTAAATAAAGCTTGGGGTTATCGACTTTGAACCCAAAGCCCTTAACATCTACCAAATTTAGGCTATTGCCGCAATTCTGTGATTAGTGCAATATTACAAAAACTGCGAGGCGCATTTACCAAAGATCGGGTTTATCGAGACAGTTCTCCCACAAAGAAATGGCTGCAAATCGTTTTAGCCAGCAGTGTCGGGGTGACAGCTTTAGTATGGGGAGTGCGCGAACTGAAATGGTTACAGTCTTGGGAATTAAAAGTTTACGATAGAATGTTGCGATCGCGTCCTGTAGAAGGGCCGGATAATCGGATTTTATTGGTGACAATTACTGAAACCGATTTAGAGCGCCAGAAGTGGCCGTTATCGGATAATACAATCAATCAGCTGCTACAAAAACTAGAGTCATATCAACCCCGTGTTATTGCATTAAATCTTTACCGATCAGCACAACAGAATTTGGCGGCTGGCATACCCAATCGCAACAATATTATTGCTACTTGTTTATTAAGTAGCATGGGCAGACCAGAAATTCCACCACCGCCAAACTTTAGTATTGATAATGTTGGCTACAACGATTTGATTTCTGATAATGAGGACGATCAAATTGTCCGACGTGGATTAATATTTGCGCACCCTACAGATACAGATAAAAAATGTACAACGCAATTTTCATTTGCAGGATTAGCAGCAATTAGTTACTTAGAAAAAGCTGGTTTGGAATTAGATTTTCCCGATAAACAGCATTTTTCTATAGGTAAAACTATTATTCCAACTTTGACAGCTAATTACGGCAGTTACGAACATTTGGATGCTCAAGGCTACCAATTATTATTAAATTACCGTCACCCTACCCACTTTGCCCAAGAAGTGACTTTAACAGATGTTCTCACAAATAAAATTAATCGCGATCGCGTCAAAGACCGTTTAGTAATTATTGGCGCTACTGCTGCTAGTATTCATCCTGGTTTATATACACCTTACAGTGCGTCACCACAACAACCTGCAAGAACACCCGTTGTATACATTCATGCACAGATAGCAAGTCAAATCATCAGTCATGTATTAGATGGTAGACCCTTGATTTGGGTCTGGCCTGACTGGGCTGAACTTCTGTGGGTATGGGCTTGGGCTTTAGTGGGTGGGACTGTTGCGTGGCGACTGCGGCATCCTTTGCTACTCGTTGTAGTGGGTGTGACAACTCTCATTGCTTTGGTAAGTATCTGTTTTGGTTTGTTTCTCTTTTCCGGCTGGGTTCCTCTAGTACCACCTACCCTGACTTTGGTAATTACTGGTATGAGTGTTATGGTATTCACTACCTACCAAACTCAGCAGCAAACTCAGTTGATTATTCTGCAAGTTGAAAAGCAAAAAGAGGTTATTGAACAGTTAGATATTCTCTTAAAAGAAACTACGGCAGATACAACAATTAGAGACCGACATAATCACAATAGTCCCCAAATTGTCGCAGCAAAAACAACTGGTGATTTTCTTTTGGGTGGACGTTACCAAATCTCCAAAATTCTGGGTTCTGGTGGATTTGGTTGCACTTATTTAGCACATGATACTCAACGACCAGGCAATCCTACTTGTGTAGTGAAACAATTAATGCCTGCACGTCGAGATACTAAATTTTTGGAAGTTGCTAGAAGATTATTTAATACAGAAGCCGAAATTTTACAAGCTTTGGGTAAACATCATCAAATACCCGAACTGCTTGCTTATTTTGAAGATAATCAAGAATTCTATTTAGTGGAAGAGTATATTCCTGGACATACTTTGAGTGAGGAATTACCACCCGTACAGGGCGTACAACAAGAGACTGTTGTTATCGATATGCTCAAAAGAGTTTTAGAAGTTCTGAAGTTTGTCCATGAACATCGAGTAATTCATCGAGATATTAAACCAACTAATATTATTCGGTCTAATCAAGATAATCAATTAGTATTGATTGACTTTGGTGCAGTCAAGTTGATGCAACCACCAGATAGTGAGGAAACAGAATTAGCTACAGTAGCGATTGGAACGCGCGGTTATGCACCACCAGAACAATTTGCAGGTCATCCGCGCTTGTGCAGTGATATTTATGCTTTGGGGATGATTGGAATTCAAGCACTCACTGGTATTTCGCCGCAGGAACTTCATCCCGATCTAGAAACAGGCAATATTATCTGGCGTTCTCAAACAAAAGTTAGCGAACAATTCGCCGCAATTTTGGATAAGATGGTGCGCTATCATTTTAGCGATCGCTATCAATCTGCAAGTGATGTTCTTGAAGATTTAAAATCTATTGCACAGTAGAGGTAGAGTTTATTTTCCCCAGCAAGAAATCACTTTTTGGAAGCAGAACTCGATCGGCGGCGTGTCAGCATTTCATGATGTTTGATTCTCCTCAAGTGACACCAAGAATTTCCGTAGTAGCGTTGTGAGAGACTTTACTTCAGTGGTTGTGAACTGAGCCAGAAGTTGCTGTTCTTGCTCAAATAAAACAGGCATCACAGTATCTGCCAAATGAATGCCTTTGGGTGTGAGTTGCACAATCACACTGCGGCGATCGCCAGAGTCACGCAAGCGTATCACAATCCCATCTTGCTCCAGGCGATCGATCCGGTTTGTCATTGCTCCTGAAGACAACATCAGCAGATCGTAGAGATCCGTCGGTTTCAGTTGATAGGGCGCTCCCTGACGTTTTAGGGTGGCTAGCACATCAAACGACCAGACACTTAGCCCATACTTTGCTAGTAAGGTTTCTCGGTGCTTTTCCAGCAAGCGGGCAATTCGCAGCACGCGACCCACCACTGCTAACGCCGAAGAATCAAGTTGAGGTGACTCTTGCCGCCACTGCTCCACAATTTGGTCAATGTAGTCCTGTTTCATGGGTTCATTATATCTCGATATCAAGATTCTTGACATTTACCTTTAGGGCAAGTATCTTGATATCAAGATAAATTATGATTCATTCACTACCTGCAAGAACCTGGCTATCCACTAAGATTTTCTTCCTCACACAAATCATGACTACTAACCGTTTCAGTCGCTTACCTGCGATTGTGCTTCGCTTACGCTCTACAATTGCTTCTCGCTGCCAAATATATCTGTACTTACTATTGGCATTACTAAGTGGAGCCGTATTACCGATTCAAGCTAGCCTAAATGCTCAACTTGCACGTTCCCTCCACTCAGTTCCTTTAGCTGCGGATATTTCCTACCTTGTTGGCGCGCTGGCTTTAATTGCACTCCTCTTCAGCGGACAGTTTGGCGAGCCTGACTGGTCTGCTCTATCCAAAGCGCCCCGATGGAGCTTTATGGGTGGAGTTTTAGGCGCTGGCTATATCACTTCCAGTACTTACTTCACTGCCCTACTAGGGCCAACCTTGACCCTAGGATTTGTGGTCTGTGGACAAGCGATCGCAGGCATCATCACGGATCATTTTGGTTGGCTAGGAGTGCCTCAACATCGCCTAACAAGCCATCGTCGCTTTGCCATCGGGCTATTGCTAATCGCTGTCTTTTTTCTGGCTCAGTAAGTTACTGTTTTTCCTTGCTTATGAATATGTTACTCGCACTGCTGGGTGCAGGCTCAGGGGGTGTCTTAATTGCAATCGGTGCAGCTGCGAATGCTCGTTTAAGGCAAACACTCAACTCTGCAATTGCAGCTGCCGCAATTAACTTTATTGCTGGTTTTACAACCTTGGCGCTACTGATGATTTTGCAGGTTCTACCAATCCCACCCCTCGATCGCCTGCTGGCAGTTCCCTGGTGGGCGTTTCTGGGAGGATTTCTCGGAGCAGCTTTCGTCACGTTGAGTACGCTGGTAGTGCCTAAATTGGGATTAACAACCACAACGCTTTCCGTCGTTTGCAGCCAGATGATCCTCTCTGTGGTAATCGATCGATTAGGCTGGTTTAGTATAGCTCCGCGTCCAATTACCGCTTCTAGAATTATTGCAATTGGGTTGCTTGTTTTGGCGATCGCTCTCACCCAGTTAGACCGTAACCCCAATCGAGCTTCACAAGCGATCGTCCCTAAAATTAATTGAAGACCGTGAAAAGCCAGATTTCACTTTTGGAGTTTTTCCATGAAATGCGACCAATACAAACGATCGCGATGGCAGCAACGTTTCCTGACATCCCGTTGGATGGGAGTGGCGATCTCCTTCTATGCCTTCATTGCCATTGGTATTGCCGAAGCTGGATTAGGGGTGCTGTTACCGTCCATCCTGTCAACCTATCAACTAACACCAGCAACAGTTACGCTGCTGTTTGTCAGCCAAATTAGCGGCTATATTGTCGCTGCCTTCAGCAGTAGTCTGGTTAGTAGCCGTTTAGGGTTAGCGCGAATGCTCCTGATCGCTGCCAGCAGTCTGACAACTGC
This sequence comes from Calothrix sp. NIES-2098, assembly GCF_963875125.1. Lineage (NCBI taxonomy): Bacteria > Bacillati > Cyanobacteriota > Cyanophyceae > Nostocales > Calotrichaceae > Calothrix > Calothrix sp. NIES-2098. The sequence goes on along the minus strand of NZ_CAWNKJ010000001.1, from coordinate 2,235,386 downwards.
GTTGCTCATTTATGCATTGTCTCCCTACTGGCTGGTTATGGTTGCTGCGGGAACCTTACTGGGACTGGGTATCGGCTTAATTGATGCAGGTATCAATACTTACATCGTGCAGGATTCGCGTAGTGCCAACTTAATTGGTTCGCTTCATGCCTTCTATGGCATTGGTGCACTTTTGGGGCCTGCGGTAGCAACAACGCTGTTAGCCGTTGGTATAAATTGGCGGCAAGTATATCTAGTATTGGCAAGCGTAGTTAGCGTGTTGGTCATAGGTCTTGTCAGCGTGATTCTCTGCCGCTATCAGCCGATGATGACAAGAGTAACGCCATCTGATACAACTGCGGTGGGAAATTTGCGGCGATCGCTCCACCATCCTGCTGTGCTGCTAACTGGACTACTCTTGCTCGTCTATGTAGGCACCGAAGCCTCGGTTGGTAACTGGGCATACACAGTACAATCTGTTGCCCGACAAACACCCGAACTGATTGCAGGATATACTGTCAGTGCCTATTGGATGGGGTTGACAATCGGACGCTTCAGCTTGAGTTACTGCTTGAATCGGTTGGGTGCCGTTCGTACCATCAGCCTATCCCTAAGTTTACTAACAATTAGCCTGGCCGCTTGGTGGCTCTTCCCGAATCAGTGGATTAGCTTACCGTTAATCGGCTTTGCCTTAGCCGCCATTTTCCCCGCTACAATCTGGCTAATTCCCCAACGAGTACCAGAATCGCTCGTACCTGCGACAGTAGGATTTGCTACCAGTACAGCCAGTTTTGGAGCGGCGATCGTGCCGACAGGAGTGGGCTGGTTGGCGAACTGGGCAGGGTTGAATATTATACCCATGTTAATGCTGCCACTGGCGATGGTGATGATCGGGGTACATTATTGGTTAGTTCAACATCGGCAAGACAAATAATGATGTGAAAACGAGTTCTCGATTTAGCAAAAACTTGTGAGGAATGCGATCGCATCCCCAAGGAACAAAAATGTTTTTTATGAAAAGGAAGAATTTTTACATCTAGAAATGATAACTTTATGAGGCTATTTGGCTTCCTTTTAATAGTCAGCAAAACAGACAAACTTTAATCTACATAATCTGTGGTAATTTCCAGCTTTTCTGTGTTACTTGAAGTGATGGGACGATGACCATCGATATCAAGAGTATCTTTAACCTCATAATTACTCTTAGCAATCGGACGATGACCATCGATTTCGAGAGTATCCTCAACCTCTAAATCGCTGGGATCGACTGGACGTAAGCCATCTACAGCTAGCATTTCACGATCCTGAAGATCGCTTTTGGCAATCGGACGCTGACCATCAATATCAATTGTTCGATCTGATTGAATATCGCTTTTAGCAATTGGACGTTGACCGTCGATTTCGAGAGTATCTTGAATCTCTAAATCGCTAGGGTCAACTGGACGCTGACCATCTATTTTGATGACGCGCGAAATTTGCTTCGCTTCAGTATTATTTTCTTTGTTATCCATAATTGGTGCTTGTTCTGTTTGCTTGTAGCTATTTGTTCGCTAACTGATTAAGATACTTGGGTGAAGTCAGAAAATCTTCTGCCACAACCAAGAATTTTTCTCTAACTTCAGAGCGATTTCTCAATTGAATGTGGCTTTCAAAATACTAAAATCAAATTCCCATGCGATTTAATCTTTTTCCTAGTCGTAAACCCGTACTCTCACCTATCGAGAGTAATTCTAGCTGGCTTGTAGCATGGGGAAGATTAGATTCACTAACAGAGGATGTAGTGTGGCGAGATGAACAGTTCGCTATTATTTCTCAATTCGATCCAGAATTTGCACTGAGTCCAACACAGCGATTTGTGGTTGTTGGAGATGTTTGGTTAAGTAATCGAGTAGAGTTGCTGCAAAAATTGGCAATTGATGCTAATGGTTTTTTGGGAAGCGATATTCAACTGATTGCGCAACTTTGGGAAAAATGCGGTTTGCAATGCTTGGATCTTTTGGTGGGAATGTTTGCGTTCGTGGTTTGGGATCGGGAGCAGCAAGTATTATGGTTAGGACGCGATCGCATCGGTAGCCGTACTCTCTACTACACTACTACGGGTGCAGTGCGTTGGATTGCGCCGAAATTGCGATCGCTTACACCCTATCATTCAAAAAATTTGGATTTGGTGGCGTTGCGAGATTATCTTTGTTGCGCCTTTGTACCAGGAGAACGAACGCTTTGGGAACAGGTGCGAGAAGTTCGTCCGGGAACAGCGATTAATTTGACTTCTACGCAAGTTCATACTTATTGGAAACTGCAAGAACAAATTACAGGTGAGGATCGTTCATTAGTATGGCATGGGGAAAGGCTACGTTCTCTGCTTAACCAAGTTGTGCAAGAATATCTTCCCCAAAACCAACCTGTTGGTGTTTTCCTCTCTGGTGGCTTAGATTCCAGCAGCATTACAGCATTAGCCGCAAAGTTCCATCATCTACCCGTACATACCTACTCAATTCATTTTGGGGCAGAATTGCCTAATGAGTTAGAGTTTTCTAGTTTGGTGGCGAAACATTGCCAAACGCAACACCATATTCTGGAAATTACCTTCCGCGATATGTGGGAACGCCTACCAGAAACGATGGCTTATTTAGACGATCCTATAGGCGATCCGTTGACAGTACCAAATCTGCTATTAGGAAGAATGGCGCGCGAGAACGTGCAAGTTTTACTCAATGGTGAAGGCGGCGATCCCTGTTTCGGCGGCCCGAAAAATCAGCCAATGTTAATTAATAGCATATATAGCTCAGTTACTCATCAAGATTCATTACAAGCATATCTAATTTCCTTTCAGAAATGTGCATTAGATTTGCCGCGACTTTTGCAACCAGAAATTTGGCAAGCATTACAAACAGCACCATCAGTATTTGCTACCGATCTAAATTCTGATGCTAGTTATTTAAATCGGTTAATGGCACTAAATATCAAATTTAAAGGAGCCGATCAAATCCTCACCAAGGTAAACAATTTAACTCAAGCTGTAGGTTTACATGGGCGATCGCCACTTTTCGATCGACGTATTGTAGATTTGAGTATGCAAATTCCTCCACAATATAAACTTTCTGGCGTAGAAGAAAAAGCCGTACTCAAACAAGCAGTTGCAGATATCTTACCAGAGACAATTATTCATCGCCCTAAAAGTGGCATGATGGTTCCCGTGCAATTGGGATTTCGCAAATATTGGCAACGAGAAGCGCGGAAATTGTTATTGAGTAAAAAAAGTGCGATCGCGCCTTATATTAATCAATCAATACTTCGTAATTGGCTAAACTATGAGGGCGATATTTGGGGGCGTTATGGTGTTAAATTATGGTTATTGGTAAGTTTAGAAATTTGGTTACGAGTGAATCAATAATTCTTATATAGTATCTGTAGGTAATGCCCACATATCTGTGTTTCTAGGAAATCTGAAAATCTTTATGACAAAAAAACTCATACAACTCTCATGCTTGCTAATTTGCTTGTGCTTGGGATTTCCGATTTTTGTTGCTTCCGCCGAAACTCCAGAAGAATGGGTGACTCTAGGAAAACGGGTACATGGAGGTTTTGGCAGTTACATTGCTTTGGGAATTCGTATAGGATTAGATGCAATGCAGCGTCTTGATGCTAAACCCCGCGACTTAGATGTTACTTACCAAGACGGTGCGAATGTACCCTGTCCTTGCGTTGCGGATGGAATTATGATTGCAACAGTCGCTACGCCAGGACAAAATTCTCTGCGAATTGTCCCTGCAAAAAGCGACTCTAGCAACTTTGGTATTGCGCTAATTAAAAATAAGAAAACTGGAAAAACGCTGCGTTATGTCATACCAGCAACAGCTAGTTCTTTACTTGATAAGTGGAACCAGGATCTAAACCCTCACCAGCGCTATGATGCGGTTATGAATACATCTAGCGATTCTTTATTTCGTGTTGATAGTAACATGAAATAATCTTACCCGAAGCTTTCAACAAAATAAATATCATTGCCTGTATCGCCTACTAAAATTAAGCTACTATCATCAATTTCTAAATTTTGGCTACCAGCAATACCTCTTTGCAATACTTTAATGATTTTTTGGGGAGTGAGAGATTCCAACTCTACAAACTTTCCAGAATCTAACCATGCTAATTCTTCAGCAGTTAAATTCTGACGAACTTCCCCAAACAAATCTTTAGCTGCTTGTGCTGAATCTGGGGAGGCTTGAACGAACATTCCTCGCTTAGTAGCAATAACTTGACGTGGTAATATGCCAATATCGATAATCGTCACATTGCTATTGAGAAACCATTTAGGGCTAGTGCGGAGTTGATGAACTAAACTAATTCCTTTAGGACTGCAATCATGTAGTGCATATACTTTTAATTCTGGATTACGACGCAGCATTTCCATTGTTGTGTCAAAGATACTTTGGGGATATCCAGTGATGCTGAGAATTGCACAGTTGTTTTCAAAATGGAAATTATTAGCAATTAATTGTTGCGCAATAACAGTGCGATCGCAAACTACTAATCTATCAAAACTGTAAGCAGTAACATCAGAATTGACTGTCGCAGGTGCAGTTTCTTCTCGTGCCGCTGGTAGAATTTTATTAACAGCACCGTTGATTCTCTGCCAACGATTTAGCCATTCTTGAAGCTGTATTTGCGTAATTAAAAATTCCTGAACCTCATTAACTCGAATTAGCTGTCTAGTGCCTAAGTAGATTGAAAACATTCCCATTAGCACGACAACTACAAATAATATGTATGACTCTAAGACAGATATGCTAAAAAATATTCCTGCCACCAGAATGATGGCTCCTATGATTTGCAACATTCTGGCACTTGTTTTTCTACCTATGCTGTTTAACTTACTTGATTTGGTATTTTTATATAAATAATACGTCCAAGCTAATTGGTATACAGACCATACAATTAAAAAAGAACTACTCCCAAATATTTTTGAAAGTATTGTTCCGAAAAAACCTGTCACCCAAATCGTAAAGAATATATATAAGATAATAGCAAATAAAGTAAATGAATTTCGTTTCAGACGAGCATCTAACAAATACAAAAGCTGTTTCGGTGTAAAAAATAAAGTGTTATTAGCAGAGATAATAGATATTACTTTGGCAAACATAGGGTCAGTAACTTTGACATTGCCCATAGTGGTTGGTTCAAATACGAAGGGATGCTGGCATTGCATACACCGACCATTATTAGCTGTTCTATCTCTTAGTTTATTGTCAGTTCCGCAGTTAATACATTTCATAGTTTGATAAGACGGTTAAGTTGTAATATTTTCGCAATGGCTGTCATTGGTCATTTGTTATTGGACTTTTCTCTTCAAGTATCTGATTCATCAACAAAACACTATAATCTTCTCGCTGACGAATTAGATGATGTATATTATTTTCTAATAAAATTTCCGCAGGTTTGGGACGATGTAAAAAGTGAGAAGACATCGCATAACCATAAGCCCCGACATCTAAAATGGCGATAATATCCCCAATTTCTAAAGCTGGAAGTTGGCAATTTTTACCTAAATAATCTCTGGAGTAAGTTGTGTTACCACAAACATCAGTGGGATAAATTCGCGTGTTCTCTCCTGGTTTCCATGCGAAGATTTCGCGATAGCCACCATGTACAGCAGGCACTGAGAGATTCGCAACGGTGGTATCAACTCCCACAATCTGTTTTTCGGCTTGCCATTTTACAGAAACAACTTGCGCTAACAAAGTACCACAACCTGCGATCGCAGCTCGTCCTGGTTCAATTACTAAATCTATTTCCCGCCCCAAAGCTGTAATTCTCTCACTCAACTTTGCGCCAAACTCTTCCCAATCAAAAGCTGCTTTACCGTGATGATAGGGATAGCCAAAGCCACCACCAAAATCCAAATATTCCCAATCTGGTAACTTTTGCGCTGTCGCCAGCACAGTATCAATCACTTCGGTAAAAGCTTCTGTCGCATTAGTTCCAGTCCCTCGGTAAAAATGCAACCCCTTAATTTTCAATCCTGCTTGCTGCGCAATCGCCACCGCTGGGTCAAACTCCTCCGGACGCACACCAATGCGACTATCGCCAGTAACTTCCGGTAAATTTACCCTCAACCCCAACTTAACCTCTCCCTCTCTGCGCCTCTGTCTTGAAAAGTTCAGATCGCCGGAAGCCGGCGCTCCGACTTTTCGCCGCGTCTCTGCGTGAGAAAAAACCTCACAAAACAACTCCACCTGATTCACACTATCGAGATTTAACGTTCTCACCCCCCAATCCAAAACTTGAACCATCTCATCTCGATTTAAATTACTGCCACTGTAAACAATATCACCAGGGTCAAAACCCGCTTGCAACCCCAGATAAATATCTCCTGGTGTATTGGCGTGGAGTCCCCAGCCAGCAGCACGAAAAATTTTGAGTAACGCAATATTCCCATTAGTAACGCTAGCAAAGCGAAACTGTGTCCGGGGATAGCTAATGGCTTGAGTAATGTGCTTAATAGTTTGACGTAAGCGATCGCCATCATACACATAAAGCGGCGAACCGTAGACCTTCAGTAACTCCTGCGCTAATTCTAAGGTTAAGTTTGCCATTGCTTGTATCTTCTCCATAACCAACTAGGTAGCCAAAACGGATGATTCCACGAAGGTTTACCTGGGTTTTCCCCTAAAATATGCGATCGCCAAAGTTCCCACATAATTAATAACCACAAACTCTCACCAATCCGTCTACCTTGAATACTTCCTCCCAGTTCGCCTGTAACAATTTGTGCAGCTATCTGGGAGGAAAAACGGTTTTCAGCACTGAGTATAGCTGGATTTAGCCAGATACCTACATCGTGCCAAAACTCATTGAAACACCAAGAGGTTAAGGGAACGCCCATACCGCGCTTTTGTCGCCAAACAATTTCCGGTGGTAGCCAATTTTCTACAGCTCGTTTCAGGATATATTTCTCACACGCACCTTGTAAACAGAGTTCGCCAGATAAGCTAAACGTCCATTCTGCTAAAGGTAGATCGCAAAAAGGCGATCGCACCCACAACCCATGTGCAAAACTCAAAGCAGTAGCGCGAGGGTGGATATTTTGCGCCCCTTTCAGCATCAAGCTAGCGCGGCGGAGGCGATGCAGTAGGGAAGGACAGCAAGTTGCATCTAGCGCTTCAACAATCCAATCTTGGGGGTGTAAATTCTCTATCTGTGCGTAAACTTCTGGCTGATAAATTTGCGATTCATACCCCCAAAAGCGGTGAAACGTGCGCAGATATTGCAAGATAAAACTTTCCTCCGCCTGATAAATCCCCGCCGCAATTAAAGGTTTATTCGTCCACCCAGCAAATAATTGATCTCCACCTTCACCATTAAAAATTACAGAAGTTTCCTGGCTAGCTGCTTGCGCTAAGAGATACAAAGGAACAGTCACCCCATCGCCAAAAGGTAAATCCAGCGCTTGTACAGTAGAAATTAAAGCCTTCTTAATTTCCCGTGGAGTCGCCGCTACTTTCACTAAAGGAATTTGAAGAAACTGCGCCACCTGTTCTGCATAAGGGAATTCCGGAATCCCAGCGCTACCAAAATTGAGAGTATAGGCACGGACTTTCACTCCAGCTTGCACCAACAACGCCGCCACAATTGAAGAATCTAGGCCACCAGAGAGAAAAACTCCCACAGGTTCAGCTTTTAAATCAGCAATTTGCTGATAAATCGATGCTTGGAGGAGAGTTTGCAATTGAGTAACGGCTGTAGCTTCATCTTTAATTTGTTCCGCCTGTTCCCGCCACGAGTGTATACTTCGAGATTGCGGCTGAGAGAGTTTACCCAATTCATAATTACCCTGCCAAATCATCTCAGTTCCCGCCGGGACTGCAAATACTTCTTTAACAGGCGTTAGGGGAGTGGGGACGTAGGAAAAACAACTGTAACCATATAAGCCAGGAAGGCTAACATCGCGCTGTTGCAGAATTGGTAACAGTAGTTGCAACCGAGATGCAAACCAAATCACCTCTCCTTGCTGAGTCCAGTATAAAGGAACCCTACCGAAAGGTTCTCTCGCCAAAATGAGGTGGTGATTTTCCGTCACATTTACCCAAGCATCCGGCGTAGTGGATAAACCCGATGCAGAAATCGCAGCAATTGTATTTTGCTGTGGGGAAGAGTTTCTATTTATTCCCAGATGAACAACATTCCAAAGGAGTTGATTCTCCTTTTGAGAAAACTGCTGTGTAGATAGTGGAGATGTTGCAGACAAATTAGTTAACAACGCCGTCAATTCACGTTGCGAACCGTAACCCCAATAGCCGATAAAAGCAGATTGGTGATTGGAGAATGGGGATAAGGAGGACAAGGGATATAGGGAGCAGCTGATAGGTGTAGGTATTTTACGCGGAGGGCAAGTGTGAGTAATAGAAAGCATCAACAGGAGTAGGAGGAAAGGAACTCCAACAATGAAGATGAATTGACAAACCATTGAGCAAACAAGCAATCAGGGTAATAAAACCCAGAAGAAAACAAGAAATCTGACGTAGTGGTTTTGGATGAAAGGATTTAGAGAAGGCGATATGTTTGTTGGGAAGTTGTTGGTAATTTGGGAGAGGAGATTGATTTTCAGCTTCACCCTTACGGGTGAGGTAGTTGCTTTCCGACGCAAGGCGACAGGAACGCACTACCTCACCACCAAGTATAACCATCCGCAATGTAGCAACTGCTATGGCTGCGCCAACGCCAAGGGCGAACGCTAACCAAAGACGTTCAGCACGTTGTGGTGAGAGTAAACGAGTATTTTGCCATTACCAACCATCAGATTTGAGATCGCGATAAAAGCATTTGTAATAAACCTACACCTGTCAGGCAGGGAGCAGGGGGAGAATTATCTGTAGTCAGAATTTAGAGAAATGGTATGAGAGACGCAAAGAAATCATAAATGCCCTACCCCATGCCTAATAACCAATGACAAATTGAAGCTAGCTATGATTAGCATTAAATTATTTTAGTGTTTTATGCTTCTTGGCACTAAATTACAGTGTTATATTCTATATAACACTGTAGAAAAGGTAATAAATAGTTATGGCTCCAGCTGTATCTACCATCGCACCAGAAGATAAGCAGCTGACTGTTTGGCATGGCTTGGATATTTCGGATGCGATCGCGCGTTTGCAAAGTGATGCTGAATATGGGTTGAGTAAGGCTACAGCACAACGGTTGTTACATGAATTGGGCGCAAATGAACTGGCAGCGAAGCCTGGTCAACCTTGGTGGTTAAAATTTTTACTGCAATTTAACCAACCGCTACTGATTATTTTGTTGTGTGCGGGTTTGGTGAAGGCGGTGACAGGTAGTTTTGTCAACGCTGGGGTAATTTGGGGTGTGACGACTACTAACGCCATCATTGGGTTTATCCAAGAGTCAAAAGCCGAGAGTGCGATCGCGGCTTTAGCCAAAGCTATTACTACGGAAGCTACTGTGATCCGTGATGGTCAAAAAATTCGCATACCATCCAGTGAGTTAGTACCTGGAGATATTGTATTACTGACTTCCGGCGATAAAGTACCAGCAGATTTACGGTTAATTCAAGTAAAAAATCTCCAAATTGATGAATCTGCTTTAACAGGGGAATCAGTTGCAGTAGAAAAAGATACTGCAATTCTCAAGCCAGATACCGCCTTAGCTGAACGGAAAAACATGGCTTATGCGGGTGGTTTTGTGACCTTTGGGCAAGGTACGGGAATTGTTGTGGCTACAGGAAACGCTACGGAAACCGGGCGTATTTCCGAACTAATGGAGCAGCATACCAATCTTTCTACGCCTTTAACCAGAAAATTCGACAAATTCAGCCAAAATTGGTTGTATATGGTGCTAGGGCTGGCTACCCTCTGCTTTGTTGTGGGATTAGGTTCTCGCAGCTTTCAAGATGCTTTAGAAGCGGCGGTAGCGTTAACAGTCAGCGCCATTCCTGAAGGCTTACCAGCAGTAGTCACAGTTACACTTGCCATTGGTGTTTCCCGCATGGCGCGACGCAATGCAATTATCCGCAAATTACCCGCCGTAGAAACCTTGGGTAGTGCAACTGTCATTTGTTCGGATAAAACCGGGACTTTAACAGAAAACCAAATGACAGTACAAGCCATCTATGCAGGAGGACATCAATATACTGTCACTGGTGTCGGTTATGCGCCCGATGGAGAAATTCTCAACGATGAAAAACCAGTTGATTTGAACAGCGATAAGGGTTTGCAAGAATGCTTAATCGCTGGCTTACTCTGCAATGATTCCCACCTAGAAACGAAAAATGGTAGATGGGTAGTCATGGGAGATCCTACCGAAGGTGCATTAATTGCAGCGGCAAACAAAGCTGGATTTAGCCAGCCGACTTTAATCAAGCAAATGCCTAAATTAGATGGGATACCCTTTGAATCAGACTTTCAATACATGGCGACTTTGCACGCCACACCCAAGGGTAAAACTATATATATCAAGGGTTCCGTTGAGGCGATTTTACAACGCTGCACCTTGCTGTTGAATACTAACGGACAACCCCGCCCCCTCGATTGTGTAGAAACACTACGCCAAACTTCCATCGAGCGAGAAGTGAATATTATGGCACGGCAAGGCTTACGGGTATTGGCGTTAGCGAAAAAGCCCGTTAGTGATGAGCAAAATACCCTAGATCATCCAGATATTGCCGATGGCTTGATATTTTTAGGCTTACAGGGAATGATCGATCCACCCCGTGAGAGTGCGATTAAAGCGGTGCAAGCCTGCCAATCAGCCGGAATTCAGGTGAAGATGATTACCGGAGATCATGCTATCACAGCTCAGGCGATCGCTCGTCGTATGGGCATCAACAAAAATGGTTCAGTTCTCGCCTTCACAGGTGCAGAACTCGCCAAAATGGAACCAGCAGAACTCGCCCAAGTAGCCGAAGAAGGCGTAGTCTTTGCCCGTGTCGCCCCTGAACAAAAGCTGCGTTTAGTCGAAGCCTTACAATCAAAAGGCGAAATCGTCGCTATGACAGGAGATGGTGTCAACGATGCACCCGCCTTAAAACAAGCAGATATCGGGATTGCAATGGGAGGCGCAGGTACAGAAGTTGCTAAAGAAGCCGCAGATATGCTGCTTACCGACGATAACTTTGCTTCTATTGAAGCGGCTGTAGAAGAAGGAAGGGCAGTTTATAAAAACCTGATCAAAGCAATTTGCTTTATTTTGCCTGTTAACGGTGGGGAATCAATGACAATTTTGATTAGCACATTATTAGCCAGAGATTTACCGATTTTATCCTTACAAGTACTCTGGCTAAATATGCTCAACTCCATCACCATGACAGTACCCTTAGCTTTTGAACCCAAAGCGCAAAACGTCATGGAACAAGCACCGCGCCATCCCAACGAACCCTTATTATCGACAAGTCGATTAAAACGAATTTTGGCAATTTCTTTATTTAACTGGATTGTGATATTTGGCGTATTTGAATATATCCGCCAAACCACAGGCGATTTAAATTTGGCACGAACAATGGCGATTAACTCGTTAATTGCGGGGCGAATATTTTATTTATTGAGTATTAGCCAATTAATTCCCAACCTGATTGCCAAAATGGACGGCACAATTCAAGAGAATGTTGATATTCCTGCCATTGCCTTCGGGATTTTAGGGGCGATTGTTTTGCAAATTATCTTTGCCCATGTGCCGTTGATTAATTACGTGTTTGAAACAGCGCCTTTAAGTTGGCAGCAGTGGTTATTCTGTTTAGGTGTTGGTTCACCGATGATTCTTTGGGCAGCTGTTGTCAATCGTATCGATCCGCCCAATTAATAGTGGGGTGGGCAATGCCCACCTAATTTTTTATTTAATTTTCAATGTTTGAAAAATAGTTATTTAGTAACAAAATACATTGTTATTAAATTAGTATCTTGGTAAGAAACGTTTTAGTCTATGTGGAAGTTCCCCAGGATTACGATAACCTAAACCAAGTACCCTAATCGTATAAGGAAGATGTCCTGTAGGTGCATCAAGGCTAAATATAGCCTCTTCGTATTTGCGCCATTCAGTATTGACAAGGTTTACCAACCAACCGACGCGATGGCCAAATAGTTTATAATCTTCATCAGAATCTTGCCATATTTGCTTTTGAACACTAAAACCAAACTTGCCATCACTATATTTTAACCAAAGGTTGTTAATAATTCGCAAATCATGACGCGATAACTTCTTAATTTCTCCATCGTCTAACCATTTATCGTCTTCTCGATCAGAGATTCTAAGCATATATATACAAGTTTCTCTATCTGCTTCTTGCCATTTATGCTCTGCTAACAAATCCCGCAACTTAGTGTAGTTTATTCCAGAATTCGGTGATATAAGAGTTAATTCGGCTTCCAGTTGAGAAAATTGCGATCGCAAGCTTGATAAAGATTCTAAAATCTCTTTTTGTAAATCATTTTCAGGAGACTTTTGATTTGTCTCAAAAAGTTGAGATACTTGCCCTTTAATTTGGGCTAACTCTTCAATAATTTGAAAATTTATAGTTGATTCAGGTAGACTATTTTTAAAATTCTGGATTTTAGCCTGAGCATCATTAGCAGCTTTTTCTGCTTCTATTGCAGTTCTTTCAGCAGATTCAAGCTTTTCTTTAGTAAGTTGAAGCTCAGATTTCAATGAATGTATTTCTGTTTGAAAAGACTTAATACTTGATTCTAAAGCTTGTACATTACTAGCTTTGATAGTTTCTAACTCGTCTTGCAATTCTTCTTTTGTACGCCTGAGTTCTTCTATTGCTCTTTCGTAGTATCCCAATGGAGTTTTCCAGTCACTGACATCAATATTATTCATAGAAATATTTATTGTCTATTTTTGTTATTAAATAATTACCCTGTCTTTCTTGCTACTCCAACTCTCACGCTATGATACCATTTACCAACATGCCATACTTGGTAAGTATCATTTCCATCCTTTACATATTTAAATCTCATCCAATGTTTATCGTCTCTTGCTTGTAATAATGATGCTGCTTTGACACGAATATCATCATGCCATGTATCATCAATTCTCCAGACTTGTAAACAATGATGATTAACACTATCAAGTTCACGGAATCTTATCCAATTCCTATCATCTTTACCTCGTAACATTAAAGCCTTCTGTGCAATAATTGAACCATCTTCAATACCAGCTTTGACAGATTTTATTTTTGCAATAGCAGAGTCAGTTTGATTTTGGGTTTTTATTAATGAATCTTCAATTTCTTGTTTTGTCTTATGTAACTCTACTTTGGTATTCTCCAATTCCTCTTTAGTAGCTTTAAGTTCTGCTTGCGTTGCTGCTAGCTCTTGTTTAGTAGCTTGAAGTTCAGATTTTAAACTTGCAAATTCAGACTGAATTGTTCTAATGTTCTGTATTTCTGCTTGTAGTTCTTCCTGTGTATGTCTTAATTCCTCTATAGCTATTTCACAATATTCCAAAGCTGTTTTTCCGTATATTAAATCAGTTTTCTTCATAAACAACCTATAGTTAACTTATTTACCGGACAAAAATTTTTGTGATTGCTGAGACTCTAATAAAGAATTGTCTGTATGAGCATAATCTCTCATGGTCTTTCTCCAAAACTCACACAGTAAACCATACTTTAGCCAGTCTTCAATAGCTCGTCTTTTCAATTCTGGAGACTTTTGGACTAATGCAGCCATTCTTGCTGCATTTAGTTGCATTTGTCCATAAGTTTTTAATACTTCATCTATTGAACTATTTTCATTTAATTTACTTATTTCATAGCATTGATTTAATTCATAAAGCTCAACGTCAGATAGCATAGCCCCAGGCTTTAGCCCTATCTTTAACTTTTGTTTACATTTATCGAAAGGATTCGGTAGAGCATGAGCTAAACTCTTTTTTAATTCATATCGAATTAATTCTAGCTTTTCATCAATATTTTCATTGATTTTATCTACTATATAGTTTATGTCTTGAAATAATTTGTCTTCTAAAGTATTAATATCTTCAACAATAATTTGACTTATTTCTTTAGTTTGGTTCAATGCTCTCATTACTGCCAAAGAAATTTGATTTATTCTATTTTCTACATAAGCATCAACTTCACCAACAGTCTCTCTTACATCTTGGAGAGCCGATTTACGTATATCATCAATTTCTTTGAGATTATCCTTAATTTTATGATCTGCATTATTTAACAAGGACTCAATATCAGCTTTAGCCTTAACTTCTAATTCCTCAGCTTGTTTTATCCGTTTTTTAGATACATAGTCTATCCTGTCAGCTAAGGGATTAAGTTTTTGATCAAATAAGTAGTTTATTTCCTTCTGAATAGATTCACCAAAATCCCGTGAAATTTTCTTTCCTGAACGCTCTAATTTTTTAACGAAACTACCAAATATCCATCCCAGCATTATGCATCATCCTGAAGTGATTGTTTACTGGTATACAGTTTCAAAAATAACATTGCAAAAAGAATGTGTCGAGTTATCAAATAACTTTAAATAATTAAGTATAATTTCGGTTGCTGTTGACAGTGAAGATTACTAAAAGTTACTTAATTATATGGCGCGATCGCCTGAATTTGATATGATTGGTCATCCGTTAATGCACTCTCTTACTGATGCTCATTTATGCGCCTGTCAGCAGTACTTAATCTACCTCGGTTTCTGAAGTTAATCATCAATTTAGTAGTCTTAGGAACGCTGTTATTTCTCTGTCAGCGAGTTTGGGCGCAAGATTGGCGGCCTGTGCGGGGTGGTATCCCTTTTGGTATCAGTGGTATGGCTCTGATTGAGCAACAAAGCAATTCTCTAGATTTTCTGATTGTTCATGACAACAAAAAATCTAATCAAGGTCGTTTAGCACTTATTAGTATTAAAGGTAAAAATCAACCTGAATATTTATCCTTTAACTGGCCAAGTAAGGCAGAATTACCAAACGATTTAGAGGCTTTAACATCTATTCCTAAAACGAAAAATACTGCTTTTCTAGCTTTAAGCAGTTCAGGAAAAGCTTATTATATTATATTAGAATCCGAGCCTAAAACTATCTCACTTGTCAAAGAATTTGATTTACCAATAATTCCTAAAGGAAGTAATTTTGAGGCATTTTCCTTACAAGACATTGATGGTAAGTTAGTAGCATTATGGGCACATCGAGGCGAAGCAGAACAACCAGCAACTCTTTATTGGGGATTGCTTGATTTGACGAAATCTCAAATTATACTCACAAATTCTGTCAATCTCAAAGTTCCATTTCCATCTGGTAATGTTCGCCATATTTCTGATATAAAAGTAGACCCAGCAGGAGTTGTATTTATTAGCGCAGCCAGCGATCCTGGGGATGAAGGGCCTTTTCAGTCAGCTATATATATTGCTGGCTCTCTCGGATATAGTGGTAACAAAATAGTATTCAAGCAAAATCCTCAACTTGTACCGCTTTACCGCACTAATTACCACAAAATTGAAGCATTAGAACTTATTCCTGGTGCAGAAGGAGGTGTAATTGTTGGTACTGATGATGAAAATTTTGGTTCTTCTGTATATATAATTGGTGGACAATAAAAACCGCCGATGAATATAGATAAACACCGATAAATCAATTATCTGCGTTTATCTGCGTGCATCGGCGGTTAAAATAATTCGTCTTGTAATTATGAATTATCTAAACGTTGAATCGGAATAACATTACATCGCCTTCTTTGACAATATATTCCTTACCTTCACTTCTCACTAATCCTTTTTCTTTCGCAGCATTTATTGAACCAGATGCTACTAAATCATCATAAGCAACTGTTTCGGCGCGAATAAATCCTCGCTCAAAATCAGAGTGAATTACTCCTGCTGCTTGCGGTGCAGACATCCCTGCATGAATTGTCCAAGCACGAGTTTCTTTAGGGCCGCTGGTGAAATATGTGCGCAAGCCTAACAGTGTGTAAGTAGCACGAATCAAAGATTTTAAACCGCCTTCTTCCACACCCAATGATGCGAGAAAATCAGCTTTATCTTCTTCGGGTAATTCTACAAGTTCGGCTTCTACTTGGGCAGAAACTATGACGACTTGGGCATTTTCTTCTGATGCTATTTGTCGCACTCTGTCGACAAATTCATTACCAGTTGCTAATTCATCCTCAGAAACATTAGCGGCGTAAATAATTGGTTTATTCGTCAGTAGTCCTAGCCCTTTAATAATCTCTGCTTCTTCTTCAGTTAAACTAATTTGTCTAACAGATTTACCTTCATTTAAAGCAGCAGCTAATTTTTCTAGAACTGTGACTTCAAATTGTGCTTCTTTACTAGTACGTGCTTGTTTGCGAGTACGATCGATACGGCGCTCAATTTGTGCTAAATCTGCTAAACCAAGCTCTAAATTAATGATTTCAATATCTCGTGCTGGGTCAACAGAACCAGCGACGTGAATAATATCATCATTTTCAAAACAACGCACGACATGGACAATTGCATCTACTTCCCGGATGTGGGACAGAAATTGATTACCTAGTCCCTCACCTTGGCTTGCACCTTTAACCAAACCGGCAATATCTACAAACTCAACACGCGCTGGGACAATTTGTGCTGAACTGGAAATATTCGAGAGAACATTTAAACGCTCATCCGGTACTGCGACAACGCCAACATTTGGTTCAATGGTGCAAAAAGGGAAGTTAGCAGCTTCGGCTTTGGCGTTAGCAACCAAAGCATTGAATAAAGTAGATTTTCCGACGTTGGGAAGTCCGACAATTCCGGCTCGTAGCATTTTAGATTTTAGATTTTGGCTTACAACTATTAGAGCAGAGAGCTTACCACTAAACATCTGAAATCCCAAAAAGATTTCAGGTGGTAACGGCTAAAAGCCATACAGGGGTAGGACAGACAGTTTAACGCCAGTTGCTACAACAGTGGGAACCTCCGTCAAACTGCCCTCATGAATACATTGCACGTGCGCGGTGCAGTTACACTGAGTTCTATCAAATTATCAAAAACACTTCTATATTATATTGTTGACTAAAAAAAACTGTACTCATGTCTCAGCAATAGCGGTTTCGGCGATCGCACAGAACATTGTAGATTTAAAGAATCGGCGATCGCTTGTCAGATAATGGAAGCTGTGGGACAACTAAGTATCATTAGCTACAATAAACAATTTTTACTAATCCCTCATTTCCTAGCGATTTATGTGACTTTGTGTGTGCCCCTTTGGGGTAAAATAAATCTCGTTGAAGTTCAAGAACTATTTAGCTAAAAAATTATCATGACAGTTTCCACGGTCTCTCAAAACCCAACAAGCGATTTTAATTTAGAACAGTTAAATCAACAATTTGAAACTGCTACTCCTAAAGAGATACTGGCCTGGTCTATAGAAAATATCCCCACGGGACTGGTGCAAACCAGCGCCTTTAACGTGGATGACATGATAATTACCCATATTCTTTATACTGAACTGAAGCATCCAGTCCCA
The DNA here is from genome assembly GCF_963875125.1 of Calothrix sp. NIES-2098. Taxonomy (NCBI): domain Bacteria; kingdom Bacillati; phylum Cyanobacteriota; class Cyanophyceae; order Nostocales; family Calotrichaceae; genus Calothrix; species Calothrix sp. NIES-2098. Next base: position 2,217,965 of record NZ_CAWNKJ010000001.1, on the reverse strand, counting down.
GTTATATTTCTCGATACCTTATTCCATTTCCCTCAAACTTTAGAACTAGTTGCGAAAGCTAAAGAAATCTATACCCTAGATTTGCAAACCTACAAAACTCCAGATGTAGACAGCCGCGAAGCCTTTAACGCCAAATACGGCGAAGCACTTTGGGACAGCGATATTACCAAATTCCACCAAGTTACCAAAATTGAACCTTTGCAACGGGGTTTAGACGAACTCAACACCATCGCTTGGATTACCGGTCGTCGTCGCGACCAAGCCGTTACCCGTGCTAATATGCCTATCTTTGAATTGGATAGCCAAGGACGCTTGAAAGTGAATCCCTTAGCTAACTGGACACGCAAAGATAGCTGGGATTACGTAGCTGAACACGGAGTAATTTACAACCCCTTACACGACCAAGGCTATCCCAGCATTGGCGATGAACCCATCACAACCAAAGTTGGCGAAGGTGAAGACGAACGCGCTGGACGCTGGCGGGGAACTGGTAAAACTGAGTGCGGAATTCATATTTAATAGATGATGAGGGAAGGGGAAATGGAGGAAATTACTTTTTTCCTCCACTCATTCCCCACTCTCCTCATATCGACCTCGACAATTAGTGAAATACTTTTTATAGCCTGTCTTCGCAGGCTTTGTTTGTTTATTGATACCTGCAAGAATGCTATGCGATCGCTCACAATAATAAAAGTCTAAGGTTTCAGGATCGCGGACATAGGCTCAAGCTATAGGTTAGCAATGCAAGAGAATTTGAACTGCTGATACCATCTGGGTTTACCTATGACTTTATTTTGCTGCTAGAAAGATTAACTCATGCCATACTTGACTAATGCTAGTGAAATTAATGCAATTATTGCTAAATATACACAAGCTCAAACTTTGTGGATAGATACCGAAGTAGCTGATTATAAAAGTCGCAATCCGAGATTATCGCTGATTCAAGTATTAGATGACCCCTATGATATGAGTGGCGATCGCGTTCACCTTTTAGATGTGTTAGATCGGCCTGATACCATAGCGGAATTTATTGAAAAAATTATGCTCAATCCTGATATTGAGAAGGTATTTCATAATGCTAGTTACGATTTAAAACTTCTTGGTAACAAGCGAGCTAAAAATATTACTTGTACTTTAGAACTTGCTAAAAGTATTCCTTACTATCTACTGCCTTTACCTAACTATCAACTCAAGACTTTAGCCATAGCACTTTGCAACTTTCATAATATCGATAAACAAGAACAAAATAGTGATTGGGGAAAGCGACCTCTCACAGAAGAACAAATTGATTATGCCTATCTAGACTGTATATATCTGGCGCAAGTGCATTTAAAATTGTTAGAGTTGCAATCCAAAACTAGCCCCGACCCGACAACAGAAGATTTAGTATTACTTGGTGAAAGATATACTCAAGTTGAGCAGCAATCTCAACTATTAAATTCAGAATTAGAGCATCTGCAAGAGCGAATTAAAAAAGCCATGCAAGCGCAGAATGTCTCAGAAACATCTTACTGCAAGCTGACTAGTTACGAGCGTAAAACGGTGAAAGTAGCATTCGCCGAACTAGTAAGGTTAGTAGAAACTCAAGGTATTAATTTAGATTTCCCCATCACACTGACTCAGAAATTACAAAAAGATTTAGGTGAAAATCTAGAACAACTATCTGTAGATATTGATGAGACTACTGCTTGGCGGTTGACTCCTAAAAACCAAGAAAGTGACATTTAACCTGAAATAAATAACTCACATAGATACACGTAGAATTAAGTAGCTAGGAAGCGTCAGCAAAAAACTTAATCTTGATGAAGATTTTGTTAAAAAAATTTAAATATTAATTTGATAGACTTGAAAAAAGTATAATTAAAGGCGGCAAAAATAGAGCCTTGCTGCCTAGAATATCACCTGATGAAAGAGAAAAACTCAACAGAGAAATCAGGATTGATAAAAGTTTTTATACTTCACTCTAGCCTGCAACAAGCTACTCTTCGTCTCATAAAGTATTGCTGAGGTTGATTGATTACAAAAAAACTTAGTGATATCTACGCACTTCACATCTTATCTAACAGGCAATCGTGAATTTAACCTAGATAATAACGCACTCCTAAATGATTCATGGAAATTTTTCTATCTTCTCCTCCTTGACGGTTTTTTAAGAAATTATCATAAATCAGCTAGGATTGCCGTAGAAAGTTAGCATCCAATAATTACTAGAAGAAAATAATTTTATCTAGGTATTATGAAATTGCAATTATTTGAGCAAGATTGGAAAAAAATAGGCAGAGCATTAATTATAGCTTTATTAACTATATTGAGTGCAATTACCAGCCTTTCATGTAGTAAAAAAAGCGATGTATTAGTAACAGAAATTGGTGTCAGTCCTCCTAGCCGTCGCCGAGCTGGAACATCCAAGGCTGTAGACTTCTATTTACAAGGACAAAGTCAGCACGCCAAAGGTAATTCCCAAGCAGCGATCGCATTTTATGATAAAGCCATTAGCCTCAATCCCAAATATGGTGCAGCGTATAAAGCGCGGGGGCTAGCTTACTTTGATGCTGGCAACAAACAAGCAGCGATCGCAGATTATAATGAAGCACTGAAGCTCAATCCCAACGATGCAGAAGCTTATAATAGCCGTGCTAACGCCCGTGCCTCCCAAGGCGATAATAAAGGAGCGCTAGAAGATTATAACGAAGCGATTCGCCTTGCTCCTAATTATGCCGAAGCCTACAATAACCGAGGGAATGCTCTGGCTGCTGGCGGAGATCGCGATCGGGCGCTAGAAGATTTTAATCAAGCGATCCGCCTTGATACTAGATATGCGATCGCCTACAATAACCGCGGTAATCTCCGCGCCGCCAAAGGAGATAATCAAGGCGCAATCTCAGATTACAATCAAGCCATTCGCATCAATCCTAACTTTGGCCCTGCCTATAATAATCGAGGTAATGCACGTGCAGCCCAAGGAGATAAACCAGGCGCACTCAAAGACTTACAGAAAGCCGCCGATATCTTTCAAAGCCAAGATAATAAAGACTTGTACCAGCAAGCGATGAACAATATTAAAGAACTGGGTCAATAAACATCTAGACGTCAGGGCGAAAGCTTTGAATAACTAGTATCGCACTAAACTCAATTTCACCTAACTGGGCAGTTAACGCATCTAAAGCTTGCCCCGCGGTTTTCCCAATAGAGTGTTTATCTCCTGAGATCGCACGATAGGATTTCTCACCGCTAGCGTCTCTTGTTGGTAAAATGGCGACTGTAGTCATGTTTCTAGCTTAAAGTTGCTGCCTCAAATTATAGCTTTACGCCACAATTTACCCGATCTCAATAAATTGCGATCGCTATCAAAAATACCTCTGGGTATCCAATGCGGAACTTCGACAGATAACTTTCTGACTTTGAAGAAAGCTAAAACCTGATAATTGTACTGTCATTACGATTAATAGTTTTTGTTTTGCCACAAAATGCACATTTAACATCAATCGTTTCAGAAAAACGTGAAACCCATCTTTGAGTTATTCCACCACCACATTCACAGGGATATGTAAGCAGAAAAGCTAAAAAATGCTTATCTAGACTTTCAATAAATTCCTCTTTAGGCTTATTCATATCTATAAAGAAAAGAGCTTGACGAATGCTAAACCAGTCTTGAACAGTTTGAGGAATTTTGTAATCGTCATACGTCACTTCCCAGTCTTCCTTACTTCTACAACCAAAAAGAGGATTGCCAGTATCAGGCATCCCCATATATGAAATATAATTTTTATCTCGTTTAGCAAAATGTGGATACATAATTTGGAATATGTGGTCAAAGTAACTTTTCACATCCGGATGCCAAGTATATTTTTGGTTCGCTTTAATCATGGCATCAATCACTTCACAACAGTTTGGAATAATTTCCTTAATAGGCTTTTGATAAAAAGATTGGCTCTTAGGTAATTCATCCAAATACAGAAGGGCTTCAGCAGTACTGTTAAAAGATACACTAATTTCTTCTCTAACAAGTGCTGTCAAAAATATAAGACTTAACCATAACCTTAGTATAGGGTTAGAACTTCTCGGATCTGAAGCTCCTAGGAAAGGTGGAGCTTGTAATGCATACCAACAAGCTGTTGACAAAATCAGAAGAGTTGAGCGTAACATTTGGAAATTTCGCAACTTTAGAAGACTATGAAAGTCTTTTACTCGATATACTCTAGCCCCTAAATCTAGCAAGAAAAGATAATCATAGGTCAATGGAGGTTTTCGATTGAGGTAGGTTTTTTCATAATAGTGAAGACATTCTTCATTGCCCTTTTCACCAAGCAGATACAAAATGAATAACAAGGAGTTGACTACTGCTTTTGTTTCAAAAATAGTTAAAGGGCGCAAATACGAAAATTTATCTGTTCCTGAAATGCGGAAAGTATGGAAAAAATCAAGAACTGTGACGGGTTCCATTGGAATACCCAAGCCAAAAGGATCTTCTATTCCTTTAATTGAATCGCTCCATCCTTCAGCAATAAACTTTGCTAGTGGTCTAATACTACTGACATCACCCCAAGCATAGAAGGTATGAATAATGGGTTTAAGACTCTCCCAAATTTTATTTAAATCTTCGTCTATGCTGCCTTTGCGAATTGAATTTTCATGAAATTTTGCCAGAAACTGAATTTTGTCAACTGTGCTTGAATTATCTAAAGCTTGAGGAAAGAATTCTTGCAATATCCAATACTCACGAAGATTATTTACATAGAAATGAAGCCCGAAAGGTGATATCAAAAAATCTATTTTATGGGTATATTCATGGATAAAGAGAGTCAACACAGTAAGTATTTCTGTACGAGTATCCTCATCACTCTGGAAAAAACAGTCTAAAGAAGGCTGATCATCCCTCCACTCTCCACTTGTCCAATCTAATACTGTCAAATTTCTTTTTCCATAAGCGATTTCAAAAAAATATCGAGCGTTAATAGATAATCCGTTCATGAGATCTTCAGGGAAGTTGATTTGAAGAGTCCTTGGATTAAACTTAACTGTATCAAACCTCGCAAGCATATTTTGTAGAGACATCGTTTATCACCTCGGTTCATAAACATCTAAATTATGAAAACTAATGAACCCTAGTTTTCCTGCTCAGTCATGATACAAAAGGCATCTACACCTATGTTCACAATGATGACTGCGATTGGAACCATGATTCCCAAAGCTGCGGCAGGAATACCTAATCCAGTAACCAACGTCGCTAAGACTGCTCCTACAGATGTTGAAATTCCTGATTGAACAAGCTTATGAAGATCTCCATTGGAACCACAAAGGCTTTTGCGAATCAAATCCGAGTAGATTTCCCAAAATCTTTCCACATCTGTACTCTTTAATGAAAATCCTAAACCAACTTCTTCTTCTTGAGGAATAATTGTCTCAATGGGATAACCATCATCCTCAAATTCTTCAATGGCTTTTCTTAACTCTGGGAAAGCAACCTTCAGTCCTTCCTTGCTAACGCTTGCATTAAGCTCAATTGCAGATTGAATAGCTTGATCTAGTGTCAGATCTTTCATAATTTACTTATTTGTTAGATGATATTACAAACAAAAAATCTACCATCAAACCTTTTTGAAACTATTAACTAATCCCTCATCGTTAAAATAGGGTGTTAAGCTATAGCATCAAAAATGTTAACTCTAAACTTGTTTTGTTAAATCAAGGTAAAACAATCGGGGTTGGCTAGAATGAGCCATAGACCAACCTTCAAACATCAGTATTTTAGTATTCTGACAGGAGTAAAACAATTAAATTTGAGACAACTTAACAGAGAGTATTGGGATCTTCAAATGTTTAAACAATCGGAGGATTACACAGACTAAACTCTAGAACCGCTAACTATTTATTAGACGAATTCAACTAATGCTTATGCAAAACAAAGAAACATTAAGGCAAAATTTATGAATGCGCTGATCGCTTCTGTAAACGCTTTGTCAATAGTTAGTTCACTCCCGATTATCTATCTGAGCGCGTTGTAAAGTGCCAGAAAAGTCAACATAAACACTCTTCCATTCAGTGAAAACATCTAAGGCTGTAGTTCCAGCTTCCCTGTGACCGTTACCTGTATGCTTTACACCACCAAAAGGTAAGTGTACTTCCGCACCAATGGTAGGGCCGTTAATATAAGTGATACCTGCCTCAATATCGCGCATGGCAGTAAAAGCTCGGTTGATATCGCGGGTGTAAACTGAGGAAGAAAGACCGTAATTGGTGTTGTTGAGAATAGCGATCGCTTCCTCAAAAGAATTAACCTCAATTAATGCTACTACTGGCCCGAATATCTCCTCACGCGCCACACGCATTTCAGGAGTTACCTCATCCAAAATAGTTGGTTGAAAGAAGTAACCATTTTTTAATCGCTCTTCGCTGGCAATTTCCCCACCAATTAAAATTTTTGCTCCTTCCTCACGGGCAATTTCCATATAATTATTTACCCGTTGACGTTGTGATTCGTTAATTAACGGCCCGATTTCTGTATTGGGATCGGTGCCAGCCCCTAAGCGTAACTTGCTGGTACGCTCGTAAAGCATGGCAGTAAATTTTTCTTTAATATCGCGATGCAAAATTAAGCGACTCGTAGCGGTACATCTTTGCCCGGTTGTACCAAAGGCTCCCCAAACAGCACCATCTAGCGCAAGTTCTAAATCTGCATCTTCCATGACTACCTGGGCATTTTTACCACCCATTTCCAAACACACGCGCTTGTGAGTGCGTCCGCAAGTCGCGCCTACAAATGCACCTGTCTCCGAAGAACCAGTAAAAGACACTAAATCAACATCCGGATGCTCGACTAAAGCTTTCCCTGCTTCTTCACCGACACCATGTACTAAGTTAATTACTCCAGGTGGTAAACCAGCTGCGGCAAAAATTTCAATTAGTTTGGTTGCACAAGCTGGGGTATCTTCCGCAGGCTTGAGAATTACAGTATTACCACATACCAATGCTGGCATCGCTTTCCAGCAAGGAATCGCCACAGGGAAATTCCAAGGAGTAATCAAAGCGCACACCCCTATAGGTATTCTTAGTGTCATTGCAAATTTATTGGGCATTTCTGAGGGTGTAGTTTGCCCAAATAACCGCCGCCCTTCGCCAGCACTGTAAAAGGCACAGTCAATTCCTTCTTGCACATCTCCTCTCGCTTCAGTTAGCGGCTTACCCATCTCCCGACTAATTAACTGAGCGAGTTCTTCTTTATGTTGAAGTAATATTTCCCCAACCCGAAAAATATATTCTGCTCTGGCTGGGGCGGGAACTTGTCGCCAACTTTTGTAAGCTTGACGGGCTGCGGCTACTGCTGTATTCACATCATCTGCTACGGAACGGGGGAAAGTAGCAACAACTTCATGTTTATCAGCAGGGTTACGACTTTCTAAGGTAGCTCCCCCTAAAGCACTTAACCATTGACCGTCGATATAATTACGACAACTTAATACAGTAGTCATTTTGAAGACCTCCAGCTTGAAATACACTGGAACTTTTGTACTAATTCTGGCGTGTTTTAGAGTTTACCGTCAAGTCTGGGATTAGGCAAAAAACTCAGTTTATGATGCTTAAAAACACAATAAAAATAAAGAGACTGATAGTTTTGCCCACCAGTCTCTTAGATGATGTGTCACTTGAGTTAGCTATTTTACTTCATAGCAGCCAGAGTCCGGTGTCCAATAATTCCATCCGCTTTTAAGCCTTTAGATTTCTGGAATTTGATAACAGCTGAACGTGTCTGTTTATCAAATACACCATTCACATTTCCGGTGTAAAATCCCTGCTTCTTCAAAAAGTCTTGAGCAACTTTAACTGATGCGCCTTGGCTACCTAATCTGAGGGCAATAGTTTGGTTTGCCTTAGTAGTTGGCTTTTTCGTAGCACTAGGCTTTTTAGTAGTGTTGCTTGGTTGAGTAGGTTGTGTAACTTGAGTAGGATTAGTAGTATTTGGAGCTTTTGTATTTGTCTGGGAGTAAGCTGGCACAGCAGTAGCTAGAGTCAGCATCGGGATTACAGCTAGTAATTTCCAATTCATATTTTTTTCCACCACACAGAAATTGCAATTTGCAAAGTCAGTAATCTTATCAGGGCGATTGCCTGATAATTTTTAACAAGTAAACACTGGTGTTTGTTATAGTTTGATACTATTTACCCATCCAGAGTTGAATCAAGCATCACATATCTTATTGACAGAACTATTGCAAAACTATGACAAAATTATGTCTAATTTAAACATTATTTTTTAGGTAAATAAAAAGATAAATTTTTGATGTAATACTGAGTAAAAATCTCGGAGCTATTACTTCTGTTCGCAAAAAAATTTCTAATTTACGTATTAGCTGAGTTTGTTACTTAACTTACATTCTCAGCTATCACTAAAAAAGAATCCCCCCAATGCCTATTAATTTTAGGTTAATTGGGGGGTTCAAATGTTGCAGCAAAAAGTGAATTACTATTCAGTTAACAGCTTTCTGGTTAAAATTTCAATAAACTTAGGTTAAGTTTACGTAAAGAAACGGTCAAAGATCCATAAAGATTAACCTGGTAATGCAGCCATTATCCACTGGAAATATATGGCAGCGGGCGGTTTTGGGGAATCTTCGACTCAGTAAAAATATTTAGAACTTGATTCTGACACGGAAATTTACTGGTGACGAGAGGGTTTGCTCCCCTCATGGGCACAGACGCAAAGACTTAGGGACGCCGGGACACGGGAGACAAGGAGGACAAGGAAGATAAGGGGGATGAGGAAAAAACCACTAATAACTGTTGACAAATGACAAATGACAAAAAGAGATAATTCGCGATCGCACTCTCCTCCGCTAAGAGCGATCGCGAATCTAACCAATCATGATTGCCAAATTTATCTCTATGCAGCACCCCTATCTATTCTTCTACCTCTGATGCCAATATTTAGGCAGATGTCATAGATGCACTTGATTTTTAGGAATGCAGTGAGATTGATTATCTGATATATCAAACAAAAAATAACTAGCAAAAAGCACAATTTTCAAATTTATTTATCCAAAGTTTTTTTATTAAAAAATAGTTAATTTTCTTGAATTGTTAATTTTGCGAAAAATTGCTGAAGTTCCCGCCATTGACAAAACTTAACAAGACAAGTTTTGAATTGTTGCAAAGCGATAAGCGCATTTTTTATGTTATAAAACTCACAGCAATTTATCTTAGAGCAAAAAATACTCTATGGAAACAGAACAACTGGAGCGTTTTAAAGAATATGGCGAATTCATCCTCCAGAAATTAGACTCTGTACCTGAATATCCCTCCAAGCAAGAAGATTGGGTACCAGCTAGTCTTGATGAGAGTCTGTTTCGCCTGCGGGAAGCTGCGGAAAAAACTGTAGAACTTGCTACTTCACCAGTGAAAATCGGGGTGATGGGTGAATTTAGTAGCGGGAAGACTTTGCTGTTAGGTAGCTTAATTGGATACGCCGATGCTTTACCAGTTAGTGAAAACCCTACGACGGGAAACGTTACAGCCATCCACATCATACCTCAGGATGGCTTTGCTACTACGCAGTTGGGCAACTTTACAGTCGAGTATCTTTCTCATGAAGGCGTAAGTGATTGTCTGCGCTTCATGGTTGGGGAGGCTAACCGCCGAACCATCGCCGCCGGACTCCCACCTGGATTGCTAACAAAGCTGAAAGAACCAAAAGATATTCTTAACTGGTGTGAAGAAACATGGAAAAGTAGCAATAATTTAGAGTTACGTTATTTATTGCGAGAATTAGTTATATTTGTTCGCGCTTATCAATCCTATGGTGAAGCAATGTGTGGTGGGCGCTACCAAATTGATGCTACCACTGCCAATGAAGGATTGCAGCTAGCCGAGCAGCCGATGGCGATTCAAACTATTAGCTTTGATGATTTACCGCCAGCACATATTAAATTACCAAGTCCCCCACAAAAATTACCATCAAAGTTATTGCAAAATAGTTTCCCACTAATTAACCGTGTAGATATAGAAGTAAAAATCTCACGAGAAATTTGGGATGTTAATGGTGCTGCGGAATTTATTTTACTCGACTTTCCAGGATTGGGTGCGGCGAATTCCGGCGCAAGAGATACATTTTTATCACTGCGAGAATTAGCCGAAGTTCAGACAATTTTAGTGCTGTTAAATGGTAAGTCACCAGGAAGCGATCGCGCCAATAGAATCTTTACTATGATGCAGCAGCAGCGACCAGGACAAGACCTTAAAGATTTAATTCTTGTAGGTGTAGGTCGCTTCGATCAACTACCTTTAGAAAACGAAGGTGGAGAACGAGAACTCGATCAACTAGTTAACGATAACCTAGATAATCCTTTACAAGAAAGCACCGTCTTCCAAAAACTCAAAGTTCTGCAAACTACTATTGATGGTGCTAGTGCATTTACCACCCAAAAAGACCGCATTGTTTTACTATCACCACTGTTAGGGCTAGCTGATTTAGCAAAACGTTCAACTACAGTAAAAGCTGGTTCGCCTGAATTTTTAGCTAACCTAGATTATCCTGACTATTTAGATCGTTCCCGACGTTTACAAGAGAAATGGGGGCGATTAAGCGATCGCTTATTAGCATCAGATGCGCGTAATTATCTTGGTAGACAACTAGGTTATTTCGCTCAGGATGGTGGGATTAGCAAGCTACGAGAATTAATTCAAAAACACGTAGCTAGTCATGGGTTGAAACAACTTTATGAAGATACGAAAAGGGCTGCTGATGCTGTACGCCAAGAACAGGATAACCTGAAAAATATCATCGAAGAAATTCACGAACAAGGTATACCAAAAGCAGATAGTCCAGCTTTGCTAGATTTGCGTACTGCGATTGAAAACTTGGATAAAACATACAGAAATTTTCAAAAAGATTTAGGTAAAGAACCACTCAAAGATAGAAGAGGAATTGGTGTCAGCGATGTGGTCAAAGACGAGTTAACATATAGAATTCTCAATTGGAATCAGTGGACTTTACTGTTCAACAAAGCCAATAATGGCACAATTGCCATTACCGAATCTAAAGGTGCAGCCGGGAAATTATTCGATCGAGGTAACAGAGTCAATACGGCTATTCCTACCAAAAGCGATGATTTTTATCCCACTTTCGCTAAGACCGTTCAAGAAGTAGAAGAATTTGCCCGCGATCGCATTCGTCAAGCGATTGTAGATTTACTTAACAAACTATCAAATATTGTCGCCAAAGAACGCGAATATTTGCTAACAACTCTCAATCCAGAAATAGAATCAGATATCGAATCTAAATTTGGTATTGAAGAAGCCGAACTTTTTTATAAACTACTTTTAGGTTGCGATCCTAATCAATGGCAAGAAGCAATTATTTCAGAAATTCATAGTAAAGAAAAAGCGATTTCACCAGAAATTATTTTTCCCTTAGCACGTCAGGATGAGAAACACAATATAGGTCAAATCTTTGATTGGGCACCAGAACGCAATGGTTCCTCAAAATCTAGTAATCATCAACTTTTTGTCCTGCGACTACGAGATGAAATTACTGCTAGCGCCAGTCTCCACCTTGTTCAATATGTTAGCGAAGTCAATCAACAAGTTAATGCAGAATTAGCAGGTGTTTTGGATCAAATTATTCCCAGTTTGCAAAATCTTTCTAAAAAAGAAGCATTGCTGAGATATATAGCTGCTGGAGAATCATCACAGTTAGCAATTCCTACTTGGTTGCAAATTCTGGCGGATGTTGCAGTTAGTAATTATCGGTAAAAAAATCCTAATTTCTCTTCTATTTTCTTCCTTCGTGTTCTTCGTGCCTTCGTGGTTCATTGAAAGTGTCAAGAAACGAACCGCAAAGACGCGAAGGACGCGAAGTTAAGAAGAAAAGAAATTCTGCGAAACTCTGCGTTAAAAATTAACCCTTCAATATCATGAACTCTTCCCAACTCAATAGCGAACAACAAAAAAGATTCCCCGGATGGTTTGCCCTAGATTTTGGCACATCCAACTCCACAGTTACACTCTTTGACCCAATCGAAGTACCCATCGCTGAAGTCTTACCTAGAGAACAAGAAATGCGACTGCGCGATCGCATGGCACAATGGTTAAGTTCCCCCGTCGAAGTTGCTTTACCAGATGTCAGTGCTGGTGACTGGGAAAAATTCATTACTGACATTAGTAAAAATTTAGAAATTGAATCTGGCCGATTAAGTGAAGTTTTTGAAAGCGATAACAGAGAGCGATTTTTAGAAGCACTGCGCCAAATTGAATTATGCTTAGGTACAAGCGATCGCTTTCGGCGTGCTGTTAGTAAAAAACTCTATCAGATATATCATGAAGTCTTTCGCGTTCCGACTCTAGAATCGCAAAATCTCATCCCAGTAGTATTAGATATCGATCGCCGTAGCACGGAAATTAAAAGTGAGTTAGAAATTGCCAAACTTGCAGCTTTAAAACTCAAAATGGGTAGAGAAGCTAGCGACAATAGAAAAAAAGCGATCGCCCAAGGAACCAGCAGTGCTTTAAAAGAAATTATCAGCCGCTTTCATCACTCTCCCAAACGTTATTTTGGTCAGGATCGTTCTTTCCCAGTTATCTTAGATGAATCAGAAGAAACAATTAATGTTAACCAATTAATTCAAGCAGCTTGGGGACATTTAATTGATTTAACCGAAGACTACCGCCAACGCGCCCGACGCAGATTTTCAGAAGGAGATTTTCTCTCCGCAGTTGTTACCTATCCCACCGTCGCCCCACCTGTTGTTCGTAAAGAAGTTAAGGAATTAGTTGAACAATTAGGGTTAGATGATGTCCAAACAGCTTATGATGAAGCCGTTTCTGTAGCGATATTTTTCCTCTGGCGAGAATTTGGCGGTAATCTCAACATTGGGATTGAATCTTTCAAAACTCGTTGTCGTCAAGAAGGCAATAAATGGTCGCAAAATGTTCTGGTTTTAGATATTGGTGGCGGAACTACAGACTTAGCATTAATTGAATTAACTTTAGAAGATAAAACTCCCTTCTTTGCTGATAATGAAGACCGAGGTTTAGGAGGACGCTACTATAAACTCACACCCAAACTATTAGGTTCATCTGGACATTTACAGCTAGGGGGCGAGTTAATTACCCTACGAATATTCCGACTTTTAAAAGTAGCGATCGCCGATTTTTTATTAACAGCAGTTACCACAGGCGATTTAGAAAGCGACAAGCTAGAAGATTTAATTAACTCTGAATTAAACGAACGCTTTCTCGAAAATGGGCAATTCAAAAGCGGCAGTATTTTGAAATGTTTGGATAAAGAAAACCCTGAAGGTGACGCTGCTTATAAAGATGCTTTAGATACAGCCGAGAAAGTATTACCTACCCGATGGCAACAAGCACCCCAACGCCTGCAAACATTTTATACTCTCTGGGATCATGCTGAAGCTGCCAAAATCAAACTCGGACAAAAACAGCCAGAAGACGCTTCTTCTTTAACCTTCAGTCTCTCAGAACAGCAAATTTATGAATTACTCACTCAAAGTGCAATTAAATACCAGGTAAAAGATGCTAGTACGATTTGCGTCACCATCGATAGCCAACAATTCGATCGCGCCGCATCATCAGCCATCAAAGAAGCGATCGGTATAGCTAAAGGCTTGATGGATAGTCGCTTACGTCCAGGGGATAGCACCGTCGATGCTTGGAATACCCACAAAGTTGATTGGCTAATTTTATCAGGTAAAACTTGCAGCCTTGACCTCGTACAGCGCTACATTTACCAAGAATTTAGTAAATCTCCCTACTTCGTCTGGAATCCCGAACGCATTACCTTTGTATTAGAATTTACCAAATTAGCCACCTCTGCTGGTGCTTGCTATGCCGAGAAACTACGCAGATTAAGATTCGATCCCGAAGAGTCAAAAGGATTACTACGTAAGGGAGCAAACCAACTAGAAATAGATGTCAAAAATCTATTCTATTATTTACCTTGCAATTTCAAACGCAAAACCCAAAGTAACGAACTACTAACAATCTTTAAAGCCGGACAGGAACTCTATCAACTAGCTGCTGAAGAAAGCGTCGCGAAAGTCCGGACTGAGTGGCAAGGGATACAATTAACTAACATTATTTACCGTCAAGATTACGAAGATGGTGACTTACGGCTTTGGGGTAGCTTCGATGGTAAAACCTTAATGGAAAAATTAGGGTTATCAGAAGCAGACTTTCTCAAAAAAATCAAAGTCCAATTTGAAATCGATCAAACCTTGCAATTTAGCGTCTTACTTTGTCAAGGAAATCCCCATTATTTAATTGATGTTCCTGGCATTGATGTAACTTCAGTAATCTCTGCTGCCTCACAAAGTTATACGCTGTTTGCTGATGGTAAATTGAAATGGAATATTGCTGTTGAACGTCCTAATAAAGACTTAAATGATGGTGATATTGCTATTAACGTGATCGAGTCAGCAACCGTCGATCAACCAGATGCTTATCATTTAGTATTTGAAGCCGACAAAGATATTAGTAAATCGCTGCAAGAATTTCATTATTTACGCGATGGTTCACCAGAACCGGGAACAGGATTAATTAGTAATCCCTTACCTCCCTTCCCCAAAAATGGACAACACACCTTTTATGTAGTGCAAACAGATGCACAAACCAATACTAAAAAATGGATACGCATCGGCGCATTAAGTAAACCCGATGTCATCACAGATTACCCTTGCCAATATCGTGTCACCCTCGACAATCAAGGTATTTTAAGAATGCACGCAGGTGAAGTACCTTACTGGACATCAAACAAGCAAGAAAGCCTCAAGCAACCAGGATGTGTTTACCGTGCTGAACTAGAATTACAACCCAACGAAGTCGATAAAGAACGCGATCCCTTTTGCGGAATTCATTAGGGTAATTACCTCACGCAAAGGCGAGGACACTTGCGTGGGCGGGTTCCCCGACTTGAGCAAAGTGTCCGTCGCAAAGACGCAAAGGAAAACTACATCAAAACATCTTACTCTGTGTCTTTGTGTCTCTGTGGTTCGTGAGATAAAACTAGCTAAAACCGGAGGCAACATTAATGCAGCATCTACGCCAACTTTTAGAAATAGAAAACTCACACTTAGCCCAATTACTCCGGTTTAGCCTGTACGGAATACAAGCTTCTTTAAAGCAAGCCCAAACAGAATTTCCTCTCGATCCTGGTGCTGAATTATGTGACGAAGTGCTGCAAGAAATCCACGCTTTATTACAACCTATATCCTTAAAATCCAACTCTAACAACGAATTAAAATTAAGTCGCCTCCGCGAAGAATTTGATGCTGATAAAGAACTCAAATTATATTTAGGAAACTCGCAGCTACAAAGCCAAACAGACGCAGAATTATGGAACGAAATTCAACGTAAATTGCTGCGAGTTCCAGAAGAATTGGCGACATCTTGGCGACAACATTCTTTGACTATAGCTCAAGAAGTTGGTGCAGTAGAAGATACCTCTAATCTCTATCCTTTACCCTTTATCCGAGATGAAATTGTTTACCCCGGATTAAGCGGTACAGTTGAAGCCAAGGGTTTATGTTTATCTCAAAAAGCACTGATTAATTCAGAAATTATTCAAGTTAGCGAATCGAAAGATTTAAATTCACTAGCTGGCTATTTAAATTTGTGTATAAATTTTATCGAAATAGAACCAGATTTACATCATGCCTTAAAAAGCGTTTTTAGCTTTGATATTGTATCCTTACACTCCAAGCCAGAACAGCAAAATCAATACATTGAAGCTTTAATACACCGCTTTCAACGCACCCAAAAAGCTGTAGAAAATACTGATGAACTATTAACTCTACGTACTTGGATTGACATGGATGAGGCAATTCATTCTTTAGTATTTGTGCCACCAGGCGATCGCTATTCGTGGTGGGGTAAACTACAACAAGAATCTCGGCGTATGCTGAAAAAATTTGTCGATCGAGCTAATAATGCAGGTAATGATGTCCGAATTCGCCAGTTATCAGGTCTTTACGCCGATATCTGCGCCTTAACAAAAGATGACCTGCAACTTGATTGTGGCGGTAATCCTGGGGAAGTGTTGGCTTGTCTGCGAGTCTATGCGCGAATTAATCAAGAAGAATCACCTGGAAGGGTCATCTTTCGCTCATCACGTTAATTTTACACCACAGAAGAACACAGAATTAATCTTAAATTATCCATATTTTATGGTAATATAAGTGACTTAAAATTTAATTTTACCTTTAGCAATTATGCTCAAAAGCCCGCTCCGATATCCAGGCGGTAAATCAAAAGCCCTCAAGAAAATAATTCCTTATATTCCATCAGATATTAAAGAATATAGAGAGCCTTGTGTTGGTGGCGGATCGGTTTTTCTAGCTGTGAAACAACGATTTGGTAACAAAATAAACCGATATTGGATCAACGACTTGAATTCTGATTTATGTTGCTTTTGGTTATATGCCAAAACAGAGATAGAATCACTTGTAAAAGAGGTAGAAAAATTTAAGGAAAAATATAAGGATGGGAGAGAATTATTTAATCATTTTACAAATGAAGACATTAAACTTAGTGACTTCGATAGAGCAGTACGATTTTTCATATTAAACCGAATTTCATTCAGTGGAACAGTGGATTCGGGGGGATACTCTCAGCAAGCCTTTGAACTAAGATTTACAGATTCATCGATCAATAGATTACGAAAACTCTCTGTTCATTTATCATCTGTCCACATTACTAGCGGAGATTACGAAAACCTTTTGTTTCAAGAGGGTGAGGATGTTTTTATCTTCCTAGACCCACCCTATTTAAGTGCTACAAAATCAAAACTATATGGATTAAAGGGGAATTTACATACTGACTTTGATCATGAGCGATTTGCTCAAAATATACGTAAATGCCCGCACCGATGGCTAATTACTTATGATAATTCTCCAGAGATTAGAAAATTATTCAGCTTTGCTAATATTAATATTACTGAATTCACAGTTCAGTATGGTATGAATAATTACAAACGAGAGAATGCTGCTTTCGGTCAAGAATTAATAGTCCGAAACTATGAAATTGCAAATATTTCAAATTGGTATTAGTTTTCAGCTTGCACAAAAATAAATTTTAGTAGAAATCCCGCAATTAATTTAGGTGAGTAAATGAATCATCTAGAAATATAGTATAAGATGTTTCAACAATATGTAACTATGCCATTTTATTATGTGCAAAAAAATACAGCACTGTATTACCAGCACAACCCGAATTTTCATATTAAAATGATCTTAGTACAAGACTTTTTCACTAAATTTGTACTTTATTTACGTCCTTTAATACTGTTTCAGTGTATTGAAATTAGTAGCATTTATATATACACATCTCAATAAAATTACTATACAATAAAAATCAATTAACACTGTTAGCTGACCAGCATCATTAATGATTACACCTGAAACTCTCAATGATATTCGGAGGAAGCTTGAAGAAAGATCCGCAGCAGATAAAGGGGTGATAGAAGAACTACGTAGTGAGATTCGACCATTGAAAAGTGAAGTGCGTCGAATTAATCCTCGAACTACCACATCCATTTCTCTTGTAGCTGCTGATGGGGGAAACAATAAAGTTAATTTTGATCCTTACTTATTTCAATTGGTTAGGGTTGTAGACTCTTATGGAAGAGAACTATTACTAGATTTAGCTTCTCCAACAACAAATATTGAGGAATTGTCAATTGGCAACCTAGACAAAGATGGTAATCCTAAATCAGCTTTGGGACAAATGATGAAAGATTTAGGAGTAGAAACCCTTTGGGAACTTAGCCCGATGATACCTAGCCCCGATCAAGAAAATCCTAGACCTTCATGGGTTCAAGAATATCGTGATTTGGCAGAATGGGCTGCATTGTATCAGATGCTGAAGCAGGGAGGATTTAATACAGATACTTTAATTGTTCGTGATGGACTCTTACGAAGTAAAATTTTCTCACGACAACTGTTTAAAGATCTCTTAGAAAAAATTAGTGCTACTATCAATGAAATTTATCATCAGACTAAGAGGCGCGTTTATCTTATTGGTTTCTCTAAAAAAAGCAAAGTACTTGCACGATATAGATTAGCATTTGCATTAGAAGGGATATTAACTCAAGGTTATCCGTGTTATGTAGAAATACCACCAGATATTCAGAAGAAAGCCTATATTTGGGAAGAGTATGCTACGGGAAGTGAAGCTGAGAAGTTTGTAGGTGGACGTTTATTTATGGTCAGATTTGGTAGTCGCATAAACGACCCAATTTGGCCAGTTGATATTTTTTTACCTCAGCTTAATCAAGCTTCTCAAGTTATGGGGTATCTATTGGCAGATGCTAATGGTGGTTTTCCAGTTCCGTTCTACCCTCGATGCTTACAGCAAGCTCATGAACAAGCTGCATTGGTTGGTTTCGATATGGAAGTTATGGAAGATTTGATTGTCAATGCTGTTCGCCAATCATTTACTTCTGAAGAACAAGATGTTGTAGATCGAGTTAGATTACAGTCTGATGTAGGTATGCTGCGATATGAGTAATACACCATTATTTCCTAAGGAAAATATATCAGGTATTTTTAGAGGCTTTAGTGAAGGAGGGCTGGAATTTCATGCAGATATTGTATTGCCTTACCGCAATGAATTTCAAAGCATTCCCATGCATGGACAGTTTCTACTGGTACAACTGGCTAGTGAAGATGAGGCAGTTTTAGGAAGAATTACATCTTTCTATTCAGACGGAAAACTTACCAGGGAACATGGTGAGGATTTCAGCTTGCGAGCAATGGATGAAGACAGGGAAATTCCAGAAGATTTACGCGAACAATATGTAAAATATCGAGTCAATATCCGAGTTCTTGGAGTTATACGTCATTCAAATGGAAAATTTGTATTTGTAGCATCTCACCGCCGTCTTCCTCATGTAGGGAGTAAGGTTGCTTTTCCAAGTAATGAAATTATTAGGGAAATAGCAGGACACAACATTACAGGAGCAGATATTGGTTTTTTTGCATTAGGAGAATTTGTTTATGCTGGTAGTGATTCACGGCTTGGTATTGCTGATTGGATGCAGGTTAAATACCCAGAAGTTATTACTCATTTTCCAATTCAGAATTTAGTTTCGCGAAGATCATTTGTATTTGCACGGGCTGGTTATGGAAAGTCTAACTTAATCAAATTGCTGTTTAGTGAACTATACAAAACAACACCAACTAAAAAGAAACGTGATCAAGATGTGCCTGTGGGAACTTTAATCTTTGATCCAGAAGGAGAATATTTTTGGCCAGATGATAACGGCAACCCAGGATTAGCTGATGTCCCACATTTACACGATAAACTTGTAATTTTTACTCGTCGCCAAGCTCCCAGTGACTTCTATGCTTCTTTTGTGGCAGGTGGTGTTAAGCTGGATATTCGCCGCTTCAAACCTGCCAATATTATTGGCGTTGCTTTATCACCAGAGAAACAAGAACAACAAAATGTTCGCAAACTTAGAGGACTATCTCATAACAAGTGGATACAACTTGTTGATTTAGCCTACAAAGATGGCTATAACGCAAATATAGAACAGGTTAGGAAGTTGCTAAGTATAAGCGATAATGCTGATGCAGAAGCTGGAGCAGCTTTAAGCAATATCGTTTATATTGTCAATACTTTGCATGATCCTAACAGTCGGCTTATGGATTTCTTATTGCAAAGCTTAAAAGAAGGTAAGCTTTGTATTGTAGATATTTCACAAATGCGGGGAGAACAGGGTCTAACTTTATCAAGTATAATCCTTCAAGAAATATTTAATGACAACCAAGATAACTTTACTAAAAAAGATGCTAAAACCATTCCTACTATTGCTGTTTTAGAAGAAGCACAAAGTGTACTAAATAAAGGAAGTGGTTCAAGTAATGCACCTTTTGTAGATTGGTTTAAAGAAGGAAGAAAATATGATTTAGGCGCTGTAATGATTACTCAGCAACCTGGTAGTATTCCCGTAGAATTACTCAGTCAAGGTGACAATTGGTTTGTATTTCACTTACTATCTGCTTCAGATTTAAAGAGTTTACAAAGAGCTAATTCTCACTTTAGTGATGATTTATTAGGTGGTCTTTTGAACGAACCATTACCAGGTCAAGGAGTGATGTGGAGTAGTGTAAGTGCTAACCCTTATCCTGTTTCATTTCGTGCGCTCTCATTTAAAAAAATATATCAACAACCTCTAGATCCTAAATATGATAAACAATCTGTTGAGACTTTTGCTACCAAGCTCAAAGCAGACCTGAATGGACACACCCGTACTATATCTGATGTAGATACTCAAAATTTAGAAGGAACTGGTGAATTTTTAGAAGAAGTAGAAAGTTATTCTGCAACAGAAACAGGAGATTTTTATCAGGAAAGTATCAATGATGCTATCCAACAGCTTCAACAACATGATGAATTTAAGCAGAAAGTCATTAATGGTAAAGGTTTACCTTGGGGTGTTCTCATGGGCTTTGTTGAAAGCTTTCTCCCAGATAACTTAAAAAGTGATAAGAACACAATAAATACTTGTATAAAACGAACACTAATTGAAACATTGGGAGAAGAAGGAAAGTTTTGGAAGTCCCAAAAAGGCCCAAAAAAAGGAGGAGGTGAGACTACTTGGGTAGTGCGTATAAATGAATAGTTGACTTCAAGTAGTTAAATAGATTCAATTCGGGTTATTTGAAAAAATTAAGATAAGAATAATCTTTTGAATTGGATCTATTAAGTGTAATAAATATAATTTACTGACCTAATCGTATTAGGCGATAACTCATTTGTTTCCAAATATCCTACATACTCCTTATCAAGTACTAAAGTTCTAACTACAAAGTGTTTCCCATTTTCCGGTAGGATAACTCCCAGACTCATCAACAAAAGCTCAACCCTACCCCATGACAACTTCCCCCATCTCCTCGCCAGAAATCTCTTCTAGCTGGTATCTTCTGCTGCAACAATTAATCGATGGTGAATCTTTATCCCGCACTCAAGCTGCGGAATTGATGCAAGGATGGCTAAGTGAATCTGTTCCACCAGAGTTATCGGGAGCAATTTTAACAGCACTGAACTTTAAAGGCGTTTCTGCTGACGAACTAACTGGGATGGCGGAAGTGCTACAGTCTCAATCATCCTTTATCAGAACTCCAAACTCAGAATTCACCACTCTCATCGATACCTGTGGCACTGGTGGAGATGGTTCATCAACTTTTAATATTTCTACAGCTGTTGCTTTTGTAGCGGCTGCCTATGGTGTGCCCGTTGCTAAACATGGTAATCGTTCGGCTTCAAGCCTCACAGGCAGTGCCGATGTTTTGGAAGCTTTAGGTGTAAATCTCAGCGCCCCTAGCGAAAAAGTTCAAGCAGCAGCAAAAGAAGTGGGGATCGCTTTTTTATTCGCCCCTGGTTGGCATCCAGCACTCAAAGCGGTGGCGACATTGCGGCGGACTCTCAAGGTACGGACTGTTTTCAACTTACTCGGGCCATTAGTAAATCCTTTAAATCCGACTGGGCAAGTAGTGGGGTTATTTACTCCCAAACTTTTGGCAACAGTTGCCCAAGCATTACAAAATTTGGGTAAGCAAAAGGCAATCGTTTTACATGGGCGAGAAAAGTTAGATGAAGCGGGGTTAGGCGATATAACTGATTTAGCAGTGTTATCTGATGGTGAAGTGCAGTTAACTACTGTAAATCCCGAAGCTGTAGGTGTAACTCCTGCGACTATAGGTGCCCTAAGAGGTGGGGATGTCCAAGAAAATGCGGAGATTCTGAAAGCGGTACTGCAAGGCAAAGGAACTCAAGCGCAACAGGACGCTGTGGCGTTAAATGCTTCATTAGCGCTGCAAGTGGCAGGTGCGGTCCCACTACTAGACCATGCCCAAGGTATTAGGGTAGCTAAGGAGATCCTAGATAGTGGCGCTCCCTGGGTAAAATTGGAACAGTTAGTTCAGTTTCTGCGGAATTAGTTTCCGATCGCGATTGCGGGCGAAATTCCACGACATTGCGTTTGATGGTGACATCGTAATTGCCGAAAAAGTCGTGGCCAAGTAGCCCAGTTTCTAGGTCTGAGCCTGCGATCGCTACTGGTACTTTATTCACCTTTACACCAGCTGCCGCCATTGAATCAACATAGCCAATCGTAAATTCCACTTGCTTAGAACTGGCTGTGTTAGCTTTAGTTTTACCAACGGGTACAATACCCAAAGCATTTGCCATGTTTTGAGTAATTACAGTGCCACTAGCCCCTGTATCCACAATCATCTCGAATCTCCGTTCGCCATTGAAGGTAACGTCAATAATTGGTGTTCCCCCAATGCGGCGTTTGATTGGCGCGACAAATACATCTTGCTCTTGGTCAATTTGTTTGGTTGGGAGCAAAATCGACTGTGGTAATGGCTGTTGCTTGGGTACAACTGGCGCTACAGGTTGGCTAGGACTGGGTGTGGCTTTTTTAGCAGGAACTACAACAACTACCCTTTGGGGTTTTGCCGCTATGGGTGCTAAAGGTTTTGGCGTAGCTTTATCCAAGGCATATCGAATTTGCCGCTGGTACTCGGAGATTTTGATTTGAGCCACCGTGAAATTTGGGCTTTCGTGCTGCACGTTTTTCATCAGCGCGATCGCATCCTGGAACTGACTCGCCACCAACTTCCAATCATCAGTTGATTGGGCAGATTGGCTGATTGTCATCGCACCTGCGGCTTTGTCCAGCGCCAATTCAAAAGAATTTAATTCAATTGCCGAGGTAGTGGTCTGTGGCTGTGGTTCTGGGCTAGATAATGGGGAAGCTTCGACAAGCGGTGATGCTGCTTCATTTTCCACAGGCGTAGACTGCTCGTGGATGCTAATCGCAGTATTCTGTTTGTCTTCACTACAGGCAACACCCAAAACCGCTAGCGTACTTGATAAAAGAATCAGGATTGCACGGGATAAAAAAGACTGGAGCATAATTAACTTCGATTCTACCTGCCCAGAGGGCGGCAAATCTACCTCTTTTGTCGGAAAGTTAGTGAAAGTTTGGGGGAGATGAGAGGGATTAAAGCGAGCAGGTTAACAGAAGAGGAAGAAATTTTTGATTCTTGACTCTGGACTAATGACCAATGACCACTATTAAAATTTTTATTTTTAATTAATTAGGTTCAGAACGCTAAGTTTCTAAACTCATGGGATAATTAACATTCGCAGCTTATACGAAACTAGGGACTAAAGACTAGAAACAAGAAAAACCTTCTTAATTACTAGCTCTTATCCCCAGCCCCTAATCATGATTGCCTTCATCGCCTATGTCCCTGTCTGACACAATACCTGCTCTACTTGTCCTAGCGGATGGAACTGCTTATCGCGGTTGGTCGTTTGGTGCCACAGGAACCACAATTGGGGAAGTGGTCTTTAACACTGGCATGACTGGATATCAAGAAGTGCTGACCGATCCCAGTTACTGCGGTCAGATTGTCGTTTTTACCTATCCTGAATTGGGTAACACAGGCGTCAATCCAGAAGATGAAGAATCGGCTAGACCACAGGTGCGAGGTGCGATCGCTCGCAATATTTGTCAGCGACCGAGTAACTGGCGTTCAACACAATCCTTGCCAGATTACCTGAAACAAAACCAAATCCCAGGTATTTATGGTATTGATACCCGCGCCCTCACCCGCAAAATTCGGATGTTTGGAGCCATGAATGGTGGTATTTCTACAACTATTCTGGATGAGGCTGAGTTACTAGAGCAAGTACAGGCAGCGCCTAGTATGCAGGGATTGAACCTGGTGCGTGAGGTAACTACCCCAACGGTTTATCAATGGTCAGATCCCACAATCCCCGCTTGGGAATTCAACCCGAAAGCAGCGAACGGTGCGGCAGAATCCTTTACCGTTGTTGCCTTAGACTTTGGCGTGAAACGTAATATCTTGCGTCGCCTAGCAAGTTACGGTTGCAAGGTAATTGTTGTGCCTGCGCATACACCACCAGAGGAAATTCTCAAATATAATCCAGATGGTATCTTTCTTTCTAACGGGCCTGGCGACCCAGCTGCGGTGACAGAAGGTATTGAAACTGCTAAGGCACTGCTAGGCGCTGAAAAACCCATCTTTGGCATTTGTATGGGGCATCAAATTTTGGGTCATGCCTTGGGTGCAGAAACCTTTAAACTCAAATTTGGTCATCGGGGATTAAATCAGCCTGCGGGTTTACAACAACGGGTAGAAATTACCAGCCAAAACCACAGTTTTGCTATCGACCCAGATTCTTTACCTGAAGCAGTTGTGGAAATTAGCCACCTCAACTTGAACGATCGCACCGTTGCTGGGGTACGTCACAAATCTCTGCCTGTGTTTTCAGTACAATATCACCCAGAAGCTAGTCCCGGCCCCCACGATGCTGATTACTTGTTTGAGGAATTTGTTCAAGCAATGCGAGCAGCACGCCAATTAGCCACAACTGGGGTTAAATAAAATGAGGACTAGAGATTAGGGAAAAAGGACAGGGAGGACAAGGGAGAAATAAATAATTAATTTTTAACTCTTGAACGCCAGTTGCTTCAACGCGACGGCACTTCCTTCAAGTCGGCGTTCGCCCTTGGCGTTGCCGAAGGCTAGCCGCCCAACGGAGTGCCTTGGAAACCCGCGCAACGCACTGGCTCCCCTTGACCCTTGACTCTTGACTATTCCCTAACCCCGCAGGTTGTAGACAACTTGCACCAAAACCATCTATACTGGAGCGTTCACTTTCACCATGAGGAGGGAGTTATTGCTGAGCCACTGAATCTAACTGTGAGCCTGAGGGGTACTCGTGAAGCCCGGGATAACTGTCAGCTATTCCGCCTCACAGGTCTGTTAGACGCTTTTTCTGAGCCGACATTTCGTAAGGTTCTAGGTAGCAAGATTGATGAGGGCCCAAAGCATATTATTTTGGATCTCTCGCAAATTGACTTTGTTGATAGTTCTGGCTTAGGTGCTTTGGTGCAACTAGCCAAACAAGCTCAAAATGCCAGCGGTACCTTGCAAATTGTCACAAATGCCCGTGTAACTCAAACGGTCAAGCTTGTTCGCTTAGAGAAGTTTCTCTCCCTGCAACCAAATGTTGAAGCGGCTCTAGAAAACATCAAGTCGTCTTGATTGCTTGACCGAAAAATCAATTTAGCTATCCGATGCTTTATCTGGATAGCTTAATTTTTAGCAAAGCTGGCCAGTAAACCTCTCTACTTAAAGCAGAGGTGTCAAGCCAGCTGATTTTAAAATCTCAAATTTTAAACAAAAAAATAAAATTTATTCCGTAATTTTTGTTAGTGTAGATTATGCTAAGTATCTCAACCCAAAATCAATGATGCCTGCCAAATGTAGCACGCTAAGGAAAAATTAACTTGTGAAGCCTCAGGAGGAAGAGCTATTAGAGGGACAAGATGAAGCTGCTCAACAGAATTCATTTTGGACTGGATCGCTCTTGGCAAGCACATTTCAATTACCCGAACAAATCTCTGTTTCACAAGTGCAACAAATTTCTCCTGCTGCATTAGCATATGTGGGAGATGCAATTTATGAGCTATATGTTAGAATGTTTTATCTAATGCCATTGCAGCGACCAGATACTTACCATCGTCTGGTAGTGGCACAGGTTAGAGCAGAAAAACAAGCGCTACATTTGCGATCGCTGGTACCTCATCTGAGGGATAGTGAATTAGATATCGTCCGACGGGGTCGTAATGCTGCCACAGGACGCTCTAAGCGGGTTGATCCAGAAATTTACCAACAAGCAACTAGTCTAGAAACTTTAATTGGCTACCTTTATCTCACAGACTTTCCACGCTTAACCGAACTGTTACACAAACTCCATCTAGAAAGATAGTGGGCGATAAATCTCACGAAAGCAAAATTAACTAGAGTGAGCTTCGGTAAGTTTGGGAATTAGTATGCCCACCGATAAGTTATACCAAATACTCCTATGTCATCGGATAAACCCAGAAAAATCAAGACTGCTGGCGAACCCAATCGCGGCCTACCTGTGAAAGTGAAAGGTAAGCGTGTTATTGCTAATCCTATTCGCAATCCCCGACCCGTCGATGGTAAACCCGTTCGCAATTCCAGACCTGTCGATAGTAAGCCTGGATCTGGCGGTTCACGCCCACAGCGTCACTTACCCCATCCATCCCCAGAGATCAAACAAGCACCAGAAGAGAGTGACATTATTTATGGTCGTCATCCAGTATTAAGCGCTTTAGAAAATCAGCGCGGTCTCAACCGGATTTGGATTACTGCTCGTTTACGTTACGATGCCCGCTTTCATCATTTGATCCTGCAAGCCAAGGACAATGGTGCAGTGATTGATGAAGTAGAACCAAAGCGCTTAGACCAAATCACAAATGGAGCAAATCATCAAGGTATAGCGGCGCAAATCGCTCCCTACTCCTACATTGAATTGCCAGATTTGATTACACAGGCAAAATTGGTCAGCGATCCAGTAATTATAGTAGCTGATGGGATCACCGATCCTCATAACTTAGGTGCAATTATTCGCACAGCTGAAGCTATAGGCGCACAAGGATTAGTTATTCCTCAAAGAAGGGCTTCTGGGATCACTTCGACTGTGGTAAAAGTAGCAGCAGGTGCTTTAGAAAACTTCCCCGTGGCTCGTGTAGTTAATCTGAGTCGTTCTTTAGAAGAACTCAAAGAAGCAGGCTTTTGGATTTATGGCACAGCAGCAACCGGCAGTGAACCCCTGCATACAGTAAGTTTTAGCGGGCCGATTGTTTTAGTAATTGGTTCAGAAGGCGAAGGACTAAGCATGTTAACACAACGTTCTTGTGATGTCTTAGTGTCTATTCCCCTCCAGGGTAAGACCCCTAGCCTCAACGCCTCAGTAGCAGCAGGTATGGCGCTTTATGAAATTTATCGCCAACGCTTGCTAAATACACATTATCTGGATAAATTACAAAAACCTCTTTGAAAAATGAGTATAAAAGAGTATAAAGAAATGTAAAGCAAAAAAACACAGCAAAATACCGTTTAATATCCAGTACCTCATTCATAAATTGGTAACTAACATGAAAACCATTTGGGATGATCTCAAGGAAACGTTAATTAGCACAGTCAACAATCTAGGCTTGGCTTGGTGGGTAGAGATTGTCACACAGAATCCCCGTTGTACATACTACTTTGGCCCGTTTCTCAACTCTGTGGATGCCAATTTGGCAATTAAAGGTTACATAGAAGATTTGGAAGCAGAAGGCGCACAAGGAATTATCGTCAATGTGAAACGTTGCAAACCAGATTCTTTAACAATTGCTGAAGACTTGGGGGAAAGGATTGACCGCAAAGTAAAGCCTGCCTTTAGCGGTCAAATGTAAGTTAGGCAAATAGTTCAGTACCAAGTGTTGAGTCCTGAGTAGAACCGAACAAACCAGGAAAAGATTTCTTTTTCTTTTGCGTTTCAATTTACTTGAATTCGTCATTCTCAGCTACGCCAGATGCTTTAAGTCTGGCTGCTGAATGTCAATCTACCTCAGATGTATGGCTGAAAATTACCAAATTTCTTGAGAATGGTCTTCTAGCCAGCGGTCAATATCTCTCAATACCTGCTCTGGAATTTCCCACGGGAAAAGATGGGCAGTATTAGGGTAAGATTGCCACTGACAGTTTTTGAGGTGACGAGCCGTTTCTAAACTAGCATCAACTGTGATGTGGCGGTCTTGGGCACCAGCAAGTACCAGACTCGGACATTCGATTTGCCATAAATCTGTAAGTCTGTTGTAGCCAGCTTGTATGGCAGTGTAAAGGGCACGAGTAGCTGCTGGGGAAGTTTGTAAATAAGCCGGCACAGCGTCCTTAGCGATATAAGCGTAAGCTGTTGGTGTATGTTGTTGGATTAGGTGACGAAAAAGCGATCGCTTTCCAAAAGTTTCAATATTCCATTGCCAACTTGGTTTGATATAGTTCAAAATCCCCGCAACACCAGTGTAAACATTATCCTGCCAAGCAATTGGTGGATGGTTGCCGCGAGGTCTGGCTGCTGTAGCCACTAAAATCAGCCCTGTAATGCGTTGTGGTAGACGCAATGCCAATTCCATCGCCAAAATACCACCCAGCGACCACCCTAACACCAAACATTTCTCAATCTGAAATTGGTCTATAAGAGCTTCTAGGTCGTTTAAATGGTCTTCCATAGCAAAAATGCCCTTAAAGCGACTTTTGCCATATCCGCGCAAATCTGGGGCAAAAGTTTGGTAACGCTTTGATAGGTGATTTGTAAATATAGAAAGACTGCGACCGGAACCTGGATGGCCGTGTAAGGCTAAAATGGGCAACCCTTGTCCTTGAACATAGACATTCAACTTCGCAACACTAGTTGTATGGCGATTGCCCATCACGTCTCATTCTCCTGCCTACCGAATAAAAGTTCTAAAATGCCTTGGCTCTCAGTTCTGATTTCTCTGAGTTCAGCCACAATCCCTTTAAAATTACTTTGAGTTGCTTCGCGATCTACCAGTGAATTTACTGTTGAATTTAGAAGTGCGATCGCACTTCTATTTGCTTCTATAGTTGCTGTGTTCGCTTGTGTCCTTTGTGCTGTCCGGTCTAATCTGTCTGTCATCGCAATTTTTTATATCTTGCTTAAATTGTGACATAATCCTAGGAGCAAGGATTTCAGCGATATTCTGCGATCCCTCAAACCGATTTTTCTTGATAACCTCCAGCGTAGGTAATTACGCACATTTGCCTATATGTAGGGTGAATACCGAAAGCAACTCCTGCGACTTTAAAAGCAGGATTAAAGATATTTGTGCGATGACCGCGATCGCGTACACCATCATCAATAATTAATTGCATAATGATGTCTTGGGCTACATAAAAACCGTAGCTAATATTTTCAGCTGCGGTAAGTTGCCAATTACCATAGCGGCTTATGCGAGTAAAGGGATCGCTACCATCGCTACCATAATGACCGATTGCACCTGTAATGCTTTGGTCTTGCACATGATCTTTAGCAGCTAAAGACATACCCCAAGACGCACTTAAAGCTCCTACAGGACGTACAGAATAGAGAAATGATATTGCTTCTTCAACTGCTTTTACTCCTTCTTGAGTCTGCAAATAAACCCGATCGGAGATTCTAACTTGCTTACCTTGAAAGTGTTGTTTCCAATTATCTAAAATCTGGATATATGCAGTTGGATTTATCCGTACTTTATTCATTTCTGCTATTACTTTTTGTTCTAGAAGTGATAGCATTTTCTGTTAATCAAAATAAATAACAAACTTTCTTGTTCAGGAATTAAGTGCAAGAATTTAAAATCCTTATGTATATATAGTCAAGTTATCGGAATTTATATCCAGACTGAAAAATGTCTTTAATTTTGAATTATCAAGATTTTTCTTGATAACCACCAGCATATTCAATTACACAGATTGTTTTATATTTTTTGTGAGTCCCATAAGCAACACCAGAAACCTTAAAAGCACCGTTGAATATGTTTTTGCGATGACCGCGATCGCTCACGCCATCATCGATAATTAACTGCATAACGATATCTCTGGCTGTGTTTGGGCCATAGCTAATATTTTCACCTGCGGTAGTTTGCCATTTCCCATAGCGATTAATGCGACTAGCGGGGTTGCTACCATCACTACCATAATGGCCTGTTGTACCTTTAGGTCCTTGGTCTTTAACATGATCTCTAGCACCTAAAGACATCCCTTTAGATGCAGTCAATGCTCCCACAGGACGAGCCGATTTGAGAAATGCGATCGCTTCATCTACTGCTGTTACCCCTTCTTGAGTTATTAAATAGGTATTATCCGCAATTTTGACTCGGTTGCCTTGAAAGCGCTTTCTATAGTTTTCTAAGATAGGAATATAAGCTTTAGGATTTGTCCGCGCTTTGTTAGTTTCATTAATAACTTGTTGTTCTAATGGGGAAAGGTAACTTGCCTTGGCTACCAAAGTAGGACTAACTTTTTGAACTGTAGATGGAGGCGATTTTGCTACTGATTGGTTCGTAGGTTGCAGTTGTTGATAACAGCTAGCAATTAAGGTAAGGGGCAAAAAGAGCCAAATTCCAGCGCGACCCATGAATTACCTCACTATGTTATTTATATGGTTAAGTTTCTTGATTTCCTATACTGGATAAGTTAGTATATTTACGTAATCAACCGGAGATTTTTAGGAAAAAAAGCGCAGAGTTACGCCAACTAGTACAGAAAAATCTCCGATACTCGGCGTTAAAACTCTGCGTTATACAATTCTCACTCAACATTATGTTGTAACCTTTCGTACAATAAACGTAAAGAGTGACTTAGACTACTTAGGGGGAATTATTGTTCCTCGTAAAGGTCTGTAGTTCGCAAATTGACGATTGGCGGAGGTTTTCCGGGTTCGCAGTATGCCATCATCTACTTAGCATCAGCTAATATACTCTCGATGTTTGATAACTGGACTACACCAGAGAAATTTTTACTATTCATCACAAAAAAAGGCGTGCCAGCAATGCCCAATTTTTCAGCTAATTGAACATCTTGCGCAATAGCTTTTTCAGCAAGACTGTTAGCACCAAAGGCATCGCTTTTAAACTTATCTAGATCTAGATTCAAAGATTTGGCTGTATCTAAATACAATGCTTCACTCAGCTGTTTTTGATGAGTAAACAAAGCATCTTGAAATTCCCAGAATTTACCTTGTTGGTTTGCTGCCCAAGCTGCTTTAGCTGCGGGTAATGCTTCAGCATGAATTGCAGCCAATGGAAGATGTTTGTAAACTAATGTCACTTCATTTGGATGCTTTGCTAACAGCTGCTTCAATGTTTTATGCGCCTCAGCACAGTAGGGACATTGAAAATCAGAAAATTCTACCAGTACGATTTTTGATGTTGTCGATCCGGTGGTAGGAGATTCACCAATTACCAACTGAGGATTTAGTTTTAAATCCTGTAAAAATGCCTGTCTGACTTGCTGTAGCTGTTGTTGCTGTTGTTGCTGGTATGTTTGGACAGACTCGATAATTACCTCCGGGTGTTCGCGGAGGATTTGTAATACTTGTTGTTCTAGCCTGGAATTGGCGGAACTAGCCGCTTGTGCAGGAAATGACCAACCTAAAAGACAACACAGTAAGCTGATGCACGCCCATATACGTATATACCGGAAAAATTGACGCATAATCAAAACTTAAACGCTCAACATCCTCCTAGTATTCCCTGAGATAAGTCTAGGCGATCGCATTTCTGGACAAAATCAAATTTAATCATTTGAAGAGGGCGCGGAAACCGAGGATTGTAGCAGATCGCTTACAAAAAGTAGCTATTTATACTTTTATTCAGGGATTTCAGTATATAAATTTCAAGAGAGATCGCTCTTGAAGCGTAATTATGTGTGTTATAAAACTTTCCACCTTAATTTATGAGTTGATAATAAATAGTCAACTGTAAAAATACAGTCATAACAAAATATTTTTGATTTGATAAAAATTTCTCATAAGAGTGAAGTAAAAAAATTGATCGATAAAGAACTAATAACGTTAAAAAGTTATTGCAAACTAGGGACATTAGGTGAAAAATGCTATAATTCCAAATATTTTTTTTAGATTATCTTTGCAATACTTAACTAGCTTTTAATGAATAAAGGTTAACATAGATTAAAAATAATAAATAGCATCATATTTTAGTAAATTAATCGGGCTAAATTGAGAGTAAGCTTAATCATCAAAGCCTAGTTAAGTACTTACGTAACTAAGGGCAAATAAACATCACAATCCAAGGTGAAAGTCTATAATTCTAATTCCAGAAAAGTAATTGTGTGGATAACTGGTTGTGATTTTATGGGTGCGGAAAACTTACTAGGTTGTTCAGCCAGGTTATCAAAAGTCTAGCTGAATCAAATTACTAAGAGCAGAAACCAAAGCAATCTTAACCACAAGACCTATGATGATAGAGAAAATTTTGCTGGCTGTGTCTGGATTGGGACATGCAGAAGAAATGCTGAAAGCATTGAAAGAAGTGCCATCAATTCAAAGTGCAAAAGTTACTGTTTTGCACGTAGTTAATGCTAAATCTACTGCTTCTGCTATGACAGAAAAGTGGGAAGAAGGTGGCAAAATCCTAGCTAATGCTATTCAGACTTTGAACTTAGATCCGAGCCAAGTTTCTTCAATCTTAAGGCAAGGCGATCCCAAAGATGTAGTTTGCCAGGTAGCTGATGAAATCGATGCTGACTTGATTATTATGGGTTCGCGAGGACTCAAGCGGCTGCAATCGATTTTATCGAATTCAGTTAGCCAGTATGTATTCCAACTGTCTTCTCGCCCTATGTTGCTGGTTAAAGATGACATTTATGTCAAAAGAATTAACCGCGTTATGGTAGCAATGGATAACTCCGATGCAGCAAAACACTGCTTGAGTTTGGCTTTGTTCCTGTTGCGAGATATCCAAGGCGGTCAGCTAATTTTGGCTAATGTTAATACAGATTTACGTGGCAAATCATCTGAACTCAACGAAATTACTCCAGAGAAAAACTCAGTTTTAGCAGCAGCGGTTGCAGAAGCTGAAAGACAAGGGGTAAAAGCACGTTGTTATACTAGCAGCGGTAAGCCAGGTGAAGAAATCTGCCGTTTAGCAGAGGAGTTGAACGTGGATCTGTTATTACTTGGCTCTCCAGATCGTCGTCCATCGGTAGCCAAGAGTTTTGTGGATATAGATCGGCTAATTGGTTCTTCTTTGTCTGATTATGTTCGAGTCAATGCTACTTGTCCTGTGCTGTTGGCACGAACTACTGGTTAAGGACAAAATAGATTAGCGGTTGATAAATAAAAACCCCCACACCTATGGTGTGAGGGTTCTTTATTTTATAAAAAACGTATTAACTATCTTTTTTACCTTCGCGGCTGGCAGTTTGGATGTACAGAATTATCAAAAACACAGAGGGAACGAGCACGAACAGGATGCTCGCTACGAACCCTAGGTCATTAACTTGCATGGCAAGACAGCCTCTCTTAGATTTCCAGTCAACAACATTAGAATAGCATCATAGATGACAGAGTTTGCCCAAATTTTCTGCCGTTACAAATGCTAGCTAATAACAGGCTAAGGCTTAGTTACAATGCTTACTGGCCCATTGACTAAGGTTTGACAAGCAAGGCGGTAATTTTGAGGTTTTTTCTTTAATTTGCGGTTTTCTACATCTGTACGCGGGGAAAGATTCTCTATGCCTTCAACAACCTCGACTATGCAAGTGCCACATTGTCCATAGCCGCCGCAATTTGTCATTTTGCCAATCAATGTATATATGTCAATCCCATTTTGCATTGCCTTCAGGCGGAGATTGGCACCATCTGCTGCTACTACTTCTTTATTTTCTTTAACGAACTTGATATTACCCATAACTGCTACGATATTGACTTTAAGTTTGGTTGTTGACTTTTTGTGAACTAAGCTTAATATGCTAACTTAAGTCTATATTAAAAGATTACATATTATTAATAATAGTAAACTTTGGTAACGAAGATAATATAAAAAAATAGGACAGGTTAAAATGCCTGTCCCAGAAATTGAAATTCAATTAACTTACCTAAATCCCACTGCTGCTTGCCAAACAAAAGCAAGTAACAAGAAGAAAACGGGAATTACTGGGAGAACGTCTACCAAAGGATCAAAAATTTGGTAAGCTTCTGGCAATTTTGCTAACAACAGTGCTGCTTCCATATTTGTTTAAATCCACCTATCCAACACAGCTTTCATAATTGATAGGTATCTTAACATGGTTTGGTCATTGGGCATTGGTCATTGGTCATTAGTGATTTCTCCTGTGCTTCCTCATCTTGGTTTTTCTCTCAATCCAGCCAGCTAGCAAATTCTGTGGCGAAGCGATCGCTTAATATTGCTTCACGAATGTGTTGGGTAAAACGAATCAGTTCTGTAATGTTGTGAATGCTCAACAAGGTGTAGGCTAAAATTTCTTGCGATCGCACTAAATGCGATATATATGCACGACTAAAGTTTTGACAAGCGTAGCAACCACAAGTTTCATCTAATGGTGCAAAATCTTCACGGAATTTAGCATTTTTCAAATTCCAGCGATCGCCTTTGACCATTGCCGTACCATGTCTAGCCCAACGGGTAGGAATTACGCAGTCAAATAAATCTACCCCAGAAGCGATCGCAATTGCCATCTCTTTATAAGTACCCACACCCATCAAATAACGCGGTTTTTCGGGTGGTAGTAGTGGTGCGGTTGTTTGCACAATCTGAGCCATTAATTCTGGTGGTTCTCCCACACTCACACCACCAATGGCATATCCTGGTAAATCTAACTCGGCTAAAGCCAACGCAGCTTGCGATCGCAAATCTAAATACACACCACCTTGGACAATACCAAATAATGCTTGATCGCTGCGTTTATGAGCCACAATACAGCGTTCTAACCAACGATAAGTACGCCCTGTCGCAGCTTCTACCTCTTGGCGAGTAGCTGGGTAAGGCGGACACTCATCAAACGCCATAATCACATCCGCCCCTAGAGTATTTTGAATCTCAATCGAGCGTTCTGGGGTTAAATTAATAATTTGTCCATCATGGGGCGAGCGAAAAGTTACTCCTTCTTCTGTAATCTTTCGCATCTCACTCAAACTAAAAACCTGAAACCCACCAGAATCAGTGAGCATCGGCCCGTTCCAACCCATAAATTTGTGCAGCCCGCCACCGCCAGCCACAATTGCTTCGCCTGGTTGAAGGTGGAGATGATAAGTATTAGATAATACCATTTGTGCCCCAGTATCCCGAAGTTGGGCTGGCGTCACAGTTTTGACATTTGCGAGTGTCCCCACTGGCATAAATCTGGGGGTTTCCACAGGGCCGTGAGGCGTGAAAAAGACACCTGCTCTGGCTTTTGTTTTGCTACAGCAAGCAAGACATTCAAAAGAAAAATTGGCACTCAAGGTAAAAGTAATTTTATTTCGCTAAATAATGGACAAGAATAAAAAAAGGTAACTGGGTATTAGCTACCACCTTAGTGCTAACTACTAACCGATTACCAACTTTTTGAATATATAGTATTTCTGTTGCTAGTTAAAACGACTCCGAAGTGTCATCATCAATTTCCG
Organism: Calothrix sp. NIES-2098; assembly: GCF_963875125.1. NCBI lineage: Bacteria > Bacillati > Cyanobacteriota > Cyanophyceae > Nostocales > Calotrichaceae > Calothrix > Calothrix sp. NIES-2098. The sequence goes on along the minus strand of NZ_CAWNKJ010000001.1, from coordinate 2,182,907 downwards.
CATCCCATCTAGCAGAGAGTACTTGCTCCATCATGGCTTCGATCGCGCTGACATTCAAGTTACGCTCCCTTCGCTCTTGTAGGGGAGTAGTGAGGGGAATCAGCCGCAAACACATACCTTCTTGCATTAAATCAAAGTAGGTTTCTTGCTGCTGGGACTGTTTCAATTCTAAGTAATCAAAACTATGAACATTCAAATAGAGCGCTTGGTTAGCAACTAAAGTAGATCTTTGGGGATTGGCAAACACTTCCATCACATCCCCATCACCCTCACTCTGTAATTGACCTTCTTGGGTGTAGATGTAGTGGACTCGACCTAAGTCAGCCAACAATCGCCTCATGTCGAGCTTATTCACAATAATGCCCGTGTTAATAATGCACGGAGCTGGTATCCTGGTGTCGGGTAGATGGTGACTCATAAGGAAATGGGGAATGAGCGAAGGTGAGGTGCAATAGCGCAAAACATTGAAGTTGACAGTGTATAACCCCTACATTTCAAAAATATCAACTTTCGAGGGCAATCGTCTAATCACTTTAAATTCGGTTCTTTATTTAAGGATACAAAACAAAATTCTCTCTGTTAAACTTTTGCTTTTGCATTTTTGAGATTTATTAAAAAATTGTATAAATTAATGCTGTGGTAACATAAGCACACTGAGACTAGCATAACAAAATTTTGTGAATGAATATCGATAACAAATAAAACTTATCTAAAGCTTTAAACTCTTCTAACACAGCTTGTGAGGGAATAGTCAACTTATTCCATAAATGGCTGTTGAGGAAAGTAAACGATATGAAAAATCAGCCTTTCTTTGGAAAAAAACTGCTGTTAGATTTAGCAGCAAGCGTGATATTTTATACTACTATTCCCTTACCCAATCTGAGGGAATTGGAATTTTGGCGGGTGGCGCGTTTTGCTCCACTAGTAGGGCTATTGATTGGCGGAATTTTAGGGTTATGTGATACAGGAATGAGTTATTTGGGTATACCAGTATTAACTCGTAGTGCCTTAGTAGTCAGTTTGGGGGTTGGCATTACCGGGGGGCTGCATTTAGATGGAACGATGGATACTGCTGACGGTTTAGCAGTGGGCGATCCAGAGAGGCGCTTAGAGGTAATGGCAGACAGTGCTACAGGCGCTTTTGGCGCAATGGCAGCGATCGCCTTATTATTGCTCAAAACAACAGCCTTGATCGATATAGAAGCAAACCGTTGGTTGATATTGATGGCGGCTTGTGGTTGGGGACGCTGGGGACAACAGCTAGCGATCGCTTGTTATCCTTACCTTAAACCTACTGGTAAAGGCGCGTTTCATAAACAAGCCATTCAATCTTACAAAGATTTGTTACCAGGACTGCTGTTGCTCATAGGTTTAAGCGCTTTACTATTTTTGCTAGATAGCAAGCGGATGTTTTTGGCACTAGCGATGGTAATCGCCGGAAGTGCGATCGCCATTTTGACTAGTGCGTGGTTTAACTACAAATTAGGCGGACACACAGGCGATACTTACGGCGCAGTCGTTGAGTGGACTGAAGCCCTATTTCTTTGTGTGCTGACGGTTTTTTAGGGAACTGAAGGGAGATGAGGGAGACAAAAAATTCAAAATTCAGAAATTTACTTGACTCTTGACTTTTGAACGCCAGTCGCTCATGGGGGGAACCCCCAAGACCGCGCTGGCTCCCCTTGACCCTGGACTCTTTACTTCATCGGTTGCAGCTTTGTCACCTTAAGTTTAAACTTCCCAACACCAGTTTCTCCAAAAGAACGGACGCGAATAATATAAGTACCTGTTTCTGCAATACGAGTAAATAATAGAGAGTTGCTGGTGCCATCAGGCCCGTCATCATTTTCTGCCAATGTCGCTCCATCGGGTGACAACAGGGTAATAATGCTGTCAAAGTTGTCCGATGTTAAATCAACTGCTAGATTATCGCCTTTATTTAACTTCACCGTATAATCACGGGCAAATCCGCCCTGACCTGTAGGAATATCTTTCTCTGAGAGCGTATCGTTAAATTCAGCACTACTAGTAGTTAAAGGAATTGGACTGTATAACTTATTTTGAGCAAAAGCTGCGCTTGTACTGACACCAATTGCCACTAAGGTGGCAGGAAGGATGATTACCCGTTTAAAAACCGCTACAAAAGCTTTTCCGATCATTTCAAGCAAAATTCCCACACAAACAGAGCGATCTGGTCAATTATAGAGTTCTCTGGAATGGCTTGCCCATGAATTGTTTGGTTATTTATCTTTGATAGCAGTAGCAAGCGCTACTAAGCCTGAGACAGCAATTCCCCGGTTACTAAATGTTTGTACTGCTGCTGCGGCAGTAGCACCAGTAGTATAAATATCATCCAATAACAACACTGGGAAATCCGGATGGCGATCGCGAAATTCTGACCCAACAGCAAAAGCCGCTGCTAAGTTTTTTTCTCGCTCTGAGGCTGATAAACCAAACTGCGCTTTAGTTTCTCGAACTCTTTCAAGACCATTTGGTTTAAATTTTAACCCAGTTGTTTGGCAAAAGCTTTGTGCTAAAAGTGCGGCTTGGTTATAGCCACGTTGTTTTTGCTTACTAGCGTGAAGTGGTATAGGAACAACAACAAACCCGCGATCGCGTTTTGGCGAATTTAATAACCAAGCCTCTCCTAACCATTGACCCAAAGGACGAGCAATTTGCGGTTGATTTTCGTATTTAAGCGCCGCGATCGCTCTTTTGAGGGAACCACCATAAACTCCCCAGCCAAACACTGGTAGAGGCTCTTTCCAGAGAATATTCGGGTCTTGCAGGTGACATTTTTTTAACTGTTTTTCACAGTATTCGCAAACTTCACGAGCTGTACTGCGTTGACACAGAGGACAATGGGACTGAAGAAAAAGATTAAGTAAACCTTTAATTACGGTTCGAGCATAGTTAGTCATTTGTCATTAGTCCTTTGTCAAGAGTCAAGAGTCAAAAGTCAAGGGTCAAGAGTTGTCATTTCTTTCCCTTGTCCCCCTTGTCTTCCTTGTCCCCGTTCCCTTTCCCTCACTTCCCCACCTTATGGCTGTTTGAGGTATTTGACATACACGCGATCGCACCTTGGGGTTTCTACGCCTGTTGCTGGTTTATAGCCACTGCTTTCATAGAGTTTGACTGCTTCTACTAAAACACTGGCGGTTTCAATCCAAATTTGCTGAAAACCACGGGCGGCGATCGCTGCTTCTAGTTGTTGTAACAAATATTTCCCTAGCCCTATACCTCTAATGCTGGGTAAGAGGTACATTTTGCGGATTTCTACGGCTTTTTCACCCCGATTTACCGGGTAGTATGCCCCAGTTCCTACTAATTGGCCTTGGTGTTCAATTACCCAAAACTCGCCACCAGTGGCTAAGTAGCATTCCTCTACTTGCACCACATCTCGGTCAGCGCCGTTGGGTTCCCAACCCAAACCGTATTCTGATAATACATAACTGATAACTGCGGCAGTGCTTGTGCGATCGCTCTGCTCCCAGTTACGAATCAAAAAATCTCGATAATAATCTCTCATCGGAAAATTTTCAATAATTTTTAATTTTGAACGGGAGCAAAGTGAGAGTCAAGTTTGCACAGAAAATTCTTCTGGATCTATATCCCAATTTACCCAACGAATCGCAACTCTGGCAGAGTTGATTTCAGGTGGTACTCTTAATGTATGAATTTTGCCAGTGCTAGGGCAAGTCATTTTTAATAAATTAATTGCTTCAACATCGACATCAGCATTAATGCGAAGTAAGGAGTATTCTTGCCAAGAATCGATGACTTGCGCTTGTAATTGCTCGCATATGCGATCGTAACCTATACCTTGAATTAAAACGCGCCTGAGTTCGGCATTATCTTCTGCTAAAAGCCACTCGGCTTGCCATTCGTGAGGGTGTAGCTTGCCGTATTTTTCTGGTAATTTGACACCGTGATAGTAGTATCCAGTATGCCAGCCATCGCTAAACTCAATTGCGGGTTCTCCTTCTGCGTGTAAGCGATTCTCTGTATCTAAAGAGATTTTACGGGGGCGATCGCAAACTATACAGACTTTCTCAAAAGGAAATATCCAACCGCAATTTTCAAATAGTTGATTTAGGCATTGCAAAGCTTCTTGTTCTTGTTGGTCAAGCTGATAATTCAAGTCACGAACCAAAAATTGAGTTGTGCCGATCATCGCAAGCAGTTCTTCAGGCGTAATATTACTTTGCCCTAAAATCCTAAAATCATAGTCTTCTAACTGCTTCTGCAAAAGTGTCCAAACTTCTAGAGAGAAGTTATGCTGTGGCAGACTGTGTTGAATATGATCGTATAGAAAAAAGCGCAATCCTATAGCCAGTTGTTTTCCAGTAGATTGGCGTATTCTCTCTGCTACTCCTTTTCCCAATTCTTGAAATTTAGGTAACAACAACTTTAAATTTACGAATGGACTAGGGAAAAAAACAATTTTAGGTTCTTCCAGACCCATATAAGTATAGATAGCCTTAACTGCTTTTATGCTTTTTTGCTCATCAATGGGTACAGTAAAGAAATTCGACCACTTATTTTGAAGTGATGACCAGATACGCCAATTCAATATTGGTGGATGAATAACCAAAGAGTTTAGTTTAGTCAGCCCAAATAGTAGGCTTAAGTCTGAAATTTGATTGCAACTGAGGTATAAGCGCTTTAGGTTAGTTAACCCAGATATGGGACTTAAATCTGAAATTTGATTACCATTAAGTAGAAGTTCAGTTAGGTTAGTAAGGTGAGATATAGGACTTATATCTGCAACTTTATTGCAAGCGATATCCAATCTAGTTAGATTGGTCAGTTGCGATATCGGACTGATGTTTGGAACTTTATTATCAAGAAGATTCAATATAGTCAGATTAGTCAGTCCAGATATAGGATTCAGATCTGAAATTTGATTGCCATTGAGATGCAGTACAGTTAGATTCTTTAGCTCATATAGAGGACTTAAATCTGAAATTTGATTGCAATCAAGACACAGTACAGTCAGATTTATCAGCCTAGATAAAGGACTTAAATCTAAAATTTGACAATAAATAAGATGCAATTCAGTTAGCTTGGTGAGATTGCATAGAGGATTCAAGTCTACAAAGTTATTGCGACTGAAATGGAGTTTAGTCAGATTAGTTAGGCTAGATAGGGGACTTAAATTTGAAATGTTATTGGCGGGAAAATGAAAATGCAGTACAGTCAAGTTAGTAAGGCTAGACAGCGGACTCAGGTCAGAAATACCCTGTCGATAGAAAGTCAATTCGGTAGAGTTTGATAGTATTTGCTCTGCTTCATAACAATCAGAAGTACCAGCTTTCTTCAATAGCACCTCAACTGTATGCTTTGCTTCAGTTGAGAGGCTATCTTTGTGCAAACACCAGTCAGCAAAGCGACGAAAGTTCGGAGTCTGGTTTGGCTGTGGTTCAGACATTGGGTAGTAGCTGGCGGGGAAACTCTAACTTACGATACCCAGGTTGGTGTAAATCTCAATCAAATTACCATCGGGATCGCGGAAATGCGCTGTGCGGATTCCCCAGTCTATACGGTCTGTAGGTGGAGCCATGAGAATGCCATTATGGTCTTTGAGGCGTTGATACACTTCATCGACATTATCGACGGCAAAAATCAAGGATGTTTTATCCTGGCTGGCGAAAGACGAAGGCTGATTGATGCTGGGGATGACTTGAGCCATAAACTCTTTCTTCAACACAGCCAGCTGGATAGATCCGGTACTAAACTCAGCATATCCAGTTTCTTCATCTCCCCAATCTACATTTAAACCTAATAAATCTCGGTAGAACAAAAAAGTTTCTTTGTAATTGGAAACAAGCAGTCTGAGGTGTGTTAGCTGAAGTCTCATAATCGATGTACGTTAGTTTACTAACTATGAATTCTAGGCTCTGGGTGTAAAGTTGCTAGCAGCTCACTTTCAACGAATGCTAGTTCATCGAGCCGTTGCATGACAACTTCACGGTCAAAATAAGTATCAGCTAAAACCCAGTAAGTACCAAAGTGACGGGCTTCTGATGCCATCAAACCGCGATAAAATTTTGCTAATTCTGGCTCAGGACAGTGTGTAGCTAATAATCCTAGGCGTTCGTGACTGCGCGCTTCAATTAATCCGGTGACGAGTAACGAATCTAAAAATCTATCGGGTTCTTGGGGACGAACTTGCGCTTTTAAACCCGCACCGTAGGGAGGTGGGGGTAAGGGTGCGAGGGGGATGTTGCGGCGTTCTAGCCACTGATTGACAAGTTCAAAATGTTCTAGTTCTTCACGAGCGATCGCAGTTAATTCTCTAACCATTTTCGCATTGGAAGGGTAGCGAAACATAAAATTTAACGCCACTCCCGCTGCTTTGCGTTCGCAGTGGGAATGGTCGAGCAAAATAATATCTAAATTGGCGATCGCTTGTTCTACCCAAGCCGAACTGGTAGGTTGTTTGAGGGCGTTAATAGTTGGTAATGCAGTAAGCACAGGATGAAAAACTCCAGAAGTCTCAATTTAGCTGACATAGCCTAGCAAATTGATTTTAATCTGGTCTGGGGCAATCGCGATTGCACAGGCGATCGCTCCGAACATTTACAATTACCATTCTATTGGTTGGCGATCGCGGAAGAATCCTCCAGTAGCACCACCATCACCAAGAGTTGCTAACCAGACAATTGTATCGACTCCTTGTTCGGGAGTTCTGGGTGCATTTGCTCCCCCCATATCAGTTTGTACCCAACCAGGACATACAGAATTCACTAAAATATTTGTGCCTTGTAATTCACTAGCAAAAATGCGTGTTAAGGCATTCACGGCTGTTTTAGAAATGCGATAACCTGGGGAACCTCCTCCCATATCATTTAGTTGTCCCATTCCTGAAGAAACATTGACTATTCTGCCGTATTTCTGTTTCTTCATCAGAGGAATTAACGCTTGAGTTACTCGCAAAACGCCATAAACATTAGTTTCTAGTGTTTGTTTTAAAGTGTCAATTTTGGCATCAAAAATACTATTATCACCAGCTTGAGCATCGATATATATTCCAGCATTATTTACTAACACATCGAATTTGCCAAACTCTTTTTCAATAAAATCAGCTAATTCCTGACTGCTTTCATCGCTGGTGACATCAAGAGGCCGAGAAATTACATCTAAGCCTTCATTTTTTAACTTGAGTGCTGCCGATTTACCTTTTTCTTCATCCCGGCTTGTGAGAATTACTTGATATCCTTGTTTAGCTAATTGGCGAGAAGTTTCAAATCCTAAACCGCGATTTCCACCTGTGACTACTGCCACTTTTTTAAGTGTACTCATGATTATTTTCTCAGGTTATCAATTGATTGAATTATTCTACTGATTTCTATCCCCGAATTATTCAAGTATTCGGGGATATGAACAGCAGTCTTTGTGCTAGCTATGCCAGAGCATAATCGGGGTTATATTCAACTAATTCAATTTCGTTGCCATCTGGGTCATTGACATAAATTCTATACTTAGTTTCAGATGCTGTCATTGTGTAATAATCAATGCCGTTAGCATCAAGCAATTCTTTCATAGCTTCGCCATCTTTAATTACGAAGCCGACATGATTAATCCCAATGCTTTCGTAAGGTTTATGCACTCTTTCTTGTCCAGCATCATCATTCAATGCTAGATAAAATTGGTTGTTGCCAAAATGCATCCAGCGATCGCCATTGAATACGCCTTCGGCTCGTACATACCAATCTGGAAATAAGGTTTGATAAAAGTTTTTAGTGGCGTCGATGTCTTTACAAGAAAGGTTGATGTGTTCAAAACGAATCATATTCATACTTGCTCCTGGTAATTAGAAAAGTAATATTTTTTGTTAATTAGTCCACCATATCCAGGTTTCGGTGGGCAATGCCCACACTACATTTATTGAAATAAGTAATAAATGTCGAAAAAATCAAAAAATTATGAATTATCCTAGGGCAGTATCTAAGAACATCATGATGACAAAGCCCAACATTACACCGATAGTTCCTTCTTTTTCTAAGCCTTGGCGATGAGATTCAGGAATTATTTCATCACTAATTACAAACAACATTGCTCCTGCTGCAAATGCCATTGCCCAAGGCAGAATAAAATTGGCGATATTCACCACACCCAAACCAATTAAACCGCCAATTGGTTCAACTAAACCTGTCAATAGCGAAATCCAGACAGCATAACCTGCTGAATATTTCTCAGCTACTAAAGATAAAGCAACTACTAATCCTTCGGGAATATTTTGTAAGCCAATTCCTAAAGCTACAGGGATGCCATTAGTAATATTATTATTGCCAAAGTTTACTCCTACAGCTAATCCTTCGGGAAAGTTATGAATAGTAATTGCGGCAATAAATAACCAAATCCGCTTAAGGTTATTGTAACGAACATTTTCTTGCCCTTTAAAAAAGTGTTCGTGGGGTAAAAATTGATGGGCTAGTTGTAAAAATATTCCACCTAGCAGTATTCCCACAACAATAATTAAAGCGGCACTAATTTGGGATTGTCCTTGCGCGATCGCGGCCTCGGTTGCAGGCATAATTAACGAGAAGGATGTGGCCGCTAACATTACTCCTCCTCCAAACCCCAACATCATTCCTTGCACTCGCTGCGTCAGATTTATTGGTAGTAATACTGGTAAGGCACCGATGACTGTGGCAAGTCCCGCACCTAAGCTGGCGATCGCACCAATGACAAGGCTTTCCATAGCTGGGGTTATTGATTCTGTCGATTTAAATAAATCATAGTCGAAATGATTATGAGTTGCAAGTATTTGTCATTAAAAAAATCGCAGATGTGTTTTACCTGCGATAGAAAAAGCTATATGTTGTGAAGATGTCAAGCTCGGCGTGTAATTTTGATTTGGTAATCATCCGTGAGATGTTTCAGGGGAAACTGCACAAACTTGGGTTCGCCTGTTGTTTCCCAGTTGAATGTTTGTAGTAAATGAGACACGAATACTTTTGTAATTGCGATCGCCATTTGCGCTCCCAAGCAAGCGTGTACGCCACCACCAAAGGGAATAAATTCATACATCTTGCCTTCGCCACGTTCCGGCAGAAAACGCTTTGGAGCAAATACATCTGGCTCGTGGAAGTACTCTGGCATCATGTGTGCGATCCGTGGTTCTGCGATAATGACACAGCCTTTGCTATACAAAATGCTATCAAGTACTACAGACTTAGTTAGTAGACGACTGGCTGTAGAACTGGGAGGTAGGGTACGTAGTGTCTCCTTAATTGTTGCATCTAAAAACACCATCTGCTTCAACTGTTCGGGTGAGAACATATTGACTGGACTGTTCCCTACCAGACTGGCTTGCTCTTCTCGCAACCGTAACAGCACTTGCGGATGGCGAGCAATTTGGTACAGGAGCGAAGATATCAGTCCTGATACCTCATAATCTGATGCCCATAACTGTAGTAGACACTGATTCTCAATTAACTCTTCACTAAATACACCATCAGGATTTTCTTGCTGGCTGGCTAACATCATCGAGAGGAAATCAGCGGTGGGGTTCATGACTTTCCCCTCATCTCGCCGCCGACGCACCACAGCACGCATAAATTCCAAGAGTTTGGTACGTGCTAAAAGCCCGCGCCCGTATTTGGTTAAGGGAGATTTCCACTGAGATAAACCATAGAAGCCATCAAAGTATGTCTTATATAAAGCCTTTAACTCTGCTTTAGAGCTAATTGGTAGTCCCTTGAAAGTCTCAGGATGATAGTCATCTAAACTGATTCCTAACAGCAGAGGGGTGAGTATATCAAAGCAAATCTGCTCGACAGCAGGGTATAGCGCAATGCTACTGAGAGCAGTCCAGCTATCGATCCCGCGGACAATAGCGTCATTGATTTGCGGTGTATAGCCATCAAGTACCCGGCCAGTTAGTCCAGGCGCTAGAGCATTTTTACGCTGACGATGCAGATCGGGTCTTTGAAACAGACTGTACTCACCAAACATATCCATTGTGGTTGCTGGTAGTGCAATCTCTGTATATTTCAAATCTCCATTAAATGCCATTTGAATAGCTTTAGCGGAGCCTACAAAGATTGTAGTGCGACCAAAGACTCCTGTATTAAAAATAGGGCCGTACTCTTGGAGATTTTTGCGGCAGAATCGATCCGGGTTGGCGATGTACTCAAATGTGTCATACCACTTTGGCTTTCTTGGTGGAGTGGTAGTTCCGGTAGGTGGTGCTTGTCCATCCTCAAGTACAAGTACTTCTTCAGCATTGGCAGTGTTCTGCATAGCTTTGCGAAGCTCAAATTATTCTCATGTTTTTATTTTAACTGCGCCGATTGACTAGGGTGGCGCTAGCTTGATCGACAGGCATGAGTACGACTTCATTGATATTGACATGGGGCGATCGCGTGACGCAGAAAAATATCACATCAGCCACATCGTCTGGGGTTAGGGGCGTAACTCCCTGGTAAACTTTTTTGGCACGGTCAGTATCGCCATGAAACCGCACATCGCTAAATTCTGTCTCTACCATCCCAGGATCGACAGAAGTCACGCGGATAGGAGTGCCTAATAAATCTTGTTTTAAGCCTTCAGAAATGGCTCTGACAGCGGCTTTCGTCCCGCAATAGACATTGCCATTAGGGTAGGTTTGATGTCCGGCAATCGAACCAATATTTACTACATGACCGCGATCGCGTTTTACCATTCCCGGAACCACATAGCGGGTAAGGTAAAGTAAGCCCTTAATATTGGTATCAATCATTTCTTCCCAATCCTCAAAGCTGCCTTCGTGCAACTTGTCTAAACCGCGACTCAGACCAGCATTATTGATGAGGATATCAATCTCAGACCAGGTTGGAGGTAGGCTAGAAATAGCAGATTCCACCGCAATGCGATCGCGCACATCTAGCTGTAACAAATGAATTTCAGTATTAAAGTCTTTACTGAGTGCATCTGCTAATTGCTGTAAACGTTCCAGCCGTCGCGCCGCTAAAATCAGTTTTGCACCCGCACCAGCAAAAACTCTGGCACAAGCAGAACCGATACCGCTACTTGCACCAGTAATCAGAATGATTTGATTTTCCAGGGAAATCATTGTGAGTCAAGAGTCAACAGTCCAGTGTCCATTGTCCAATAATTCGGAACTTATGACTCAAGAAAGGATGAAGGGTGAAGTATGAAGTATAAAATTTCAGCTTTTACCCTTTACTCTTCAGCCTTCAGTTGACTACTTGTTCACCACTTGTAAACGCTGTGTCACCATCGTCATCCCATTTCCGCGGAGGATGACCGCAGAAAGCCATTGGCTACCAGGAGTAGATGGTGCGCGTCCGACTTTAAAAAGCCCGCCAGAGGTGAGTAATTCTAAATCTACAGGTGTGGGGTTGAGATACTTGTCTGGTTTAATAGGTTCTTCTATGGCTGTTCCTAAAATAAAGTCATCTCCTAATGGTTCTTGGACAACCGCATCAAAATGATATTGCTGTCCAACTTTGACTTGTTGTGGTAACTTAACATCAACTTGAGGTGGTTTGCTACCTGAAGTTAGTAAAGTACGTTCCGACAAAATATCTTGACGAACGATTTTCCCACCTGTAATTCGCTGCCGTGACTTAATTGTGGCATTGAGAGCTAAATTATTACTGTTAGCAGAAGGTAAGCCCGTTATAGTAGTGACTGTTTCAGCGACAATGGCGTTGCCTTCAGATCGCCAAGATTGCAACTGAGTGGTGTATCTTAATTTGGGATATCGCTTCCAGAGGTCAATTAAGGCTTTTTCTAGAGTTTGGCGATTTAATCCATCGCCATGAACAAAATTAGGGCTGTAAAATTCGATTACCTTTTTCACATCACCTTGATTAGCGGCAGTATCAATTTGTGTCAACAAATTGGTCAATTCGGGGGATGCGTTTTGAGCGATTTTCCCGGCTGCTAGACGTTGAGATGGAGGTTTCCCGGTTTGTAGTGAATGGCGTGTTGTACTTGCTTGAGTGCATTGCCAAGTAGTTGCTATACCCAGTGTCAGTATGGATAAAATTAGCCAGATGCTGGCGGGAAATTTACGATGGCGTTTCAGTAATAAAGTAATAATGTTAGTCATTGGCAAGAGTTTACTGATTTCACTAGAGAAGGTGGGAAATTGTTTTATCTTAGTTAAGCTTAAGCGCTAAACGGTAGGGGTTTAATGGTAGGAGAAGCACCAATTAGGTTATTAATAGCAGCTAGTGGAACTGGCGGACACTTGTTTCCGGCGATCGCACTGGCACAAAAACTTCCAGAATATGAAATTGAATGGTTGGGTGTTCCCAATCGTTTAGAAACTCAGCTTGTTCCTCAACAATATCCATTGCATACTATTGCAGTTGAGGGGTTTCAGCAAGGTTTTGGTATTTCCTCTCTCCGCATCTTAGGTAAGTTGATTGGTTCGATTTTAGAGGTAAGACGAATTCTCCAACAAGGGAAATTTCAAGGCGTATTTACCACCGGTGGTTATATTGCAGGCCCAGCCGTAATTGCGGCGCGTTCTTTAGGAATACCTGTAATTTTTCACGAAGCCAACGCTTTACCTGGGAAAGTCACGCGCTTTTTTGGCCCTTGGTGTCAAGCGGTTGCGGTAGGTTTTGAAGTTACTGCTCAGTATTTGCCGCGTGCTAAAAATGTCTATGTGGGTACTCCTGTGCGATCGCAATTTTTAGATGACAGCACTAATGTACCCTTGGATTTACCCATCCCGAATGGAGTTCCTTTAATTATTGTCTTTGGCGGTAGTCAAGGCGCAGTTGGGATTAATAAATTAGTCCGTCAATCTGCTCCCGCTTGGTTTGAAGCTGGAGCCTATGTAGTACATTTAACTGGAGATAACGATCCCGAAGCGGATAGTCTCAAGCACCCGCAGTATATAGCTTTGCCGTTTTATAACAATATGGCGGCATTGTTGCGAAGAGCAAATTTAGCAATTAGCCGTTCCGGTGCAGGTAGCTTAACCGAATTGGCGGTATGCGGTACGCCAGCGATTTTGATTCCTTATCCCTTTGCGGCGGAGGATCATCAAACCTACAATGCCAAGGTATTTACAACAGCAGGCGCGGCGTTAGCCTTTAAACAATCAGAGTTGACGGCTGAGATTTTGCAAAATCAGGTTTTGAACTTGTTGCACTCGCCCACAGAATTAGCCAAGATGGGAGAGAAAGCAAAAGCGATCGCAATTCCCGATAGTGCTGATAAATTAGCGCAATTACTGCGGGAAGCGATCGAGAGATAAACAGGGCGTTAAAAGAGGGAATGCAGTAACAAAAGCTAGAACTTGCTTTTAATTTAACAAGGCGTTTTGATAACTTTGCCTTTAACAAAAGCTAGACCGATTTTACCGCCAACTCTCTCTTCATTTACCTGATATAAAGCATCATCGTTCATAGACATCGCTTTCGCCACACTTTCTGTACTAGAACGGCTGTTATATCTAGCTACAATTTGCTCTGCTTCACCTGGTTGAATTTTGACAGCTACCCAAGTTGAATTTCTATTCTCTGGTTCATCAATATAGAAATTTAATTCAGACTTGATACGCTGCAAAAAAGTAATCAATTCTATTGCTTCAAGATGAGTTTTAGCTCGATAAAACTCATAAGTTAAACCGTATTTGTCAAAAGTATAAATAGATGTTTCCGCATTATCATAGCCCTTAATCCAAGATATTTTGCTTAATATCGAACTTGGTAAAGCAACCAGTTTCTCTAGAAAAGACCAATGGTAATTTCTTGGAGAAGGTGGAGCCATACAAGAAATAAGAGTGTAGTTATTACTTTCTGTATGATAATAAGTGAGCCAAAATATTAGCTCATTAATCTGACCATACCATCTTTCACACGTGCCCGGTTCGCTCGTATCAGTAGGGTTGGACACAGGAGGAACCGGAATGATTTTTTGGAGTTCAGCTAGACTAATATCGACAGTAAACTCTTGTTCAAAAAAGTGAGTTGGATTGGCACGATCTTCCACAGCTTCATAATTCTTGTATTTCAACCACCATTCTTCGGCTTGAATCCAATCCATAAGCTCGAATTTAAGACTTTAAATTTTTGTTTTAAATTATGAAATACTTGCTGTAATAAACGATAAATTATAACTAAAAAATCAGCTTTTTTCAAGTAAGCTGGTGCTTTCTCTGGTGTATTCATAAATCTGTAAGACAAAAACACTTCTTGGTGCGGGATTTGTGTATCTTCACCTTTGCATAATCTGCTAAAGGCTTCTGACTTATAACCCATGTAATGAATTCTATGGATTGGTTTTAAACCTTCTTTATTAAATAAAACATGGTCTTTTTCAACAAAAAGATCGACCCTAGCAATATTTCCTGTTCTTTCTTGAGGATCGCTGCTTAATGTATAGTTAAATACTTTCAAATTAAGGTTAAATGTCATGTAACTAAAAAGATATACTTCATCCCACCAACCGCGAGCATTGATGAAGTTTACTTCTCCATCTTGGAATAAACTATACTTAAGTTTATCTAATGAATGAGTATCGATTAACCCAGACTTAGAAGCAAAAAAATCAGAAGAATGGCAATGCCTTTTGACATATTCTTCACTATAATTATATTTTTTATTAATTAAATCTACTGAGAGAAAGCACTCTCGTTTTTTATGCTCCCAGTCATCGAAAATACAATCATATTCAAGTAATTTATCAAAACAGTCTGCTAGTGAAGACATTACTAATGCATCGCTATCTACATAAATAAAATTTTCAAAATCTCCATCAAAAGAACATAATTTTCTAATTGTATTAGAACCATGATACCAGTCAGTTTTTTTTAAATCTCCAAATCGGCTGTGATTCCAGACCTCTGACGCAAAATTATGCCATTTGCTAAAAGAGTCTTCGTTATCAAATAAAAACACACGCTCCAAATCTAAGCTTTTAATTTTATTAATATTTTCATCATAAGGAATAATACAAATGGGAATTTTACTATCGTAGTTTTTTCTAATGCTATTAACTAACGCAATAACTTGGTCGTACAGATTATCATTGGCTAAGGTGTAAATTCCTTTTGACATGATCGTGAAAAATCTCACATAAGTTTAGTCCGTGTAACTATCAAGATAAGCAGTAGTATATAAGCACGGCAACCTCACTAATACTGATTCAACGAACGATCTTCACAGATGGAGTTTCCCAAGTACGAAGAAACCTTGACCCTAAATTTTTAAATTGGTATAGAATATCTCGCATGTCTGTTAGATAGCCAAACTTTGTGGAAACTCTGTACCGATACAGCTATTAACTGTTGCAGTATTTACTCAAATACTGCTGCTTCGGTTTTATTAAATAAATAGTCAAACAGAATTATGTTCTCGTCTGCTTACAAAATTGGGTTACTTACGAATTATCTACCTTATTCCAAATTAAGATGACACTTTGATTGTTCTCCCGATATGCTTAATTTATAACGAATTTTCTGTAGAGTGAACTAGAATGCTTACACGTAGCGTCATACAACGATTGACCTGTAGTTCTGTAATTATTACATTTCTCCTAGCAATAGCAGGACAGTCCGCTATGGCGCAAAGTCTGAGAAATCATGCTCAGATGGGGATCGAGTATTCACAAATATCTCTTGAGCCAGATAATAACACTGATACAAAAGTTTCTCAGCCGACTAGTAGTATTGATGAAAAAACAGCTTTAAACTTAGTTTGGCAATTACCACAAGTCAAACGCAAAGCGAGAGAAATTCAACGCCTTTCTAAAGGAACGATTCGCGTTGCAGCGATGGTCGATGGTTTACCAACTCCAGAGACACCTTACTACACAATTCGAGTAATAGAAAATCATGTAGACCACATTGACACAATTTACTTATTTCGTGTCTTAAATCCTAGTAAGGCTATCCAAGTTTACGACATTCTCAAGGATGAATATATACCTCTACCAGAATGGAAACCTAACTAATTTTAAAATAGCGATCGCTCTGTTACTCACATCTTAAAAATGTAAGATACCTGACTTTTTTTAAGTCGGGTATCTGGTAATTATTGAGTTTGAAGTTGAGATATTTGGGCAATCATCTGCTATGTTAAAAGATAATTCTCAACGTACCGGCTCAATAAAAACAATGTCTGAAAAAAAGCCCATAAGTCCTTGGAATTACAAACCTTGGTGGTGCCAACCCTGGTCTATACTGCTCACAGGTATCACTATAATTAGCGGTACTTGGCTACTATTTAAAACTATCTGGCTAACATTACTTATCTCTCTACCTATATTAATATGGATGGGCTTTTTTTTATTAATTTGGCCGCAATTAATTATTCGTAGCGGCATTTTAGATTCATATCAAAGTCATACTTTAGAAAATTAAAACTCAATTGCTGATATTTAACAAAAGTATGTATACTTTTCTCGACACGGCAGTTGCTAGCCAACGGGAAGCCGCCCAACGCGCTGCCTTGTTTAGCGTCCATCCTCTTCTATCGGCGGTTAATTCTTTCTTGTTCTCACCAATGAGAGATTCGCTATAACTAAAATTCATCATTAAATGCCGTAGTAGTAGGGCTGGCAATTTTAGCCCTGTCAAGGTGGCTTTTTTACTTGGGCTAAAAGACTTGCGGTTGAGACATATCGGTGGCGCGGGTCACAAATGGGAGGATATTTCTTTTTCTTGGGATCTCTAGGGGTTTAGCATTGCTCATACGGTTTCATCACAGAGATAATAAGCGATCGCTTCTTCATCTCCCAACTCTGACAACAGGAATTTCTAAAGAAAATCTAATGTAGCAAATGGAGCCAGCTACAAAACTGGATAATGCATTAGGATTTGCCAAATCGTCAATCTTAACGCATTTATATCTATGACAAATACACCAAAGATTCTGGCCTTTGCTGGTAGCACCCGCGTAGATTCTTACAATAAAAAATTGGCTAAAATCGCAGCGGCTGGTGCTAAAGCCGCAGGTGCGGAAGTTACTTATTTAGATCTGCGCGATTTACCCATGCCTCTTTTTGATGAGGATCTGGAAAAACAAGAAGGACAACCGGAAAACGCGCATAAATTTAAAGAATTGTTAATTGGGCATCAAGGATTGCTGATTGCTTCGCCAGAATATAACAGTTCAATTTCCGCAGTTTTAAAGAATGCGATCGATTGGGCATCTCGTCCCGCACCAAACGAACCTCCGCTAGCGGCTTTTGCAGGTAAGGTGGCTGCGCTGATGAGTGCTTCCCCAGGCGCATTAGGTGGTTTGCGGGGCTTGGTTCATCTGCGCAGTATTTTAGGCAACATCAGAGTTTTGGTGCTTCCCGATCAAATAGCTGTACCCAAAGCATATGAAGCATTCAATCCCGACGATTCATTAAAAGATGAAAAGCAACAGCAATCTATTGCAAAGCTGGGTGAAAGTTTAGCCACAATTGTCGCAAAGCTCAACTAAACTTTTCAGCGATTAATTAAATAGCGAACACCTAGGAGTAGCAAAAAGATACCATACAATTTTTTCATGGTCTCGCTACTAATAAACGGCTGATTTGCAAACAATGCTCCAAATAAATTACCCACTACTAAACCAATTGCAATAATCACAGCATATTTGATATTCAGCTGACCGTTGCGATAGTAAACTGCGGCTCCTAAAATCCCAATAGGTAATATTTGTGCAGCAATGGAAGTACCTGTGGCAAACTTCTGATCTAGACCCATAAGTAACACCATTGCTGGCACCATTATTGCACCGCCACCAATACCAAACATTCCGCCAGCAACACCAGCAACTAACCCAATTAGCAACAGTTGAATGAGAATATTAGACATAAGAGATTACAAACTAATTGCCCCAGATAAAATTGATTTAGGCAGCATACCATGAACTCCTTTTTGCGGACTGTTCACAACTTGAGTAATCCGAAAATTGATTGCTAAACTACACAGCACGTATGCATCTTCAGATGATAAATAAGTGAAGCGTTCTAAGAACTCGATCGTATTTTGCAAAGCTTTTTCTAAGGCTTCATCTAAGGTTTGACCAAAGCCCATTGTGATGATATCAGTAGGAGTTTCTGCAATTGGTGTCGTTAAATGTAAATCTTTACGAACTGTCAGTTTAATTGTACCGTTCATAGAAGTTTCAATCGCAGTGACATTCACTTCACCATCTCCTTGTGCTGCGTGACCATCACCAATAGAAAATAATCCACCTGCAACAAAAATCGGCAAAAATAAGCGAGAACCTGCTTGTAATTCTCGGTTATCAATATTACCCCCGTAACTACCAGGAGGAATAGAAGTTCGAGATATTTCTGGAGTCGCAACACCAAGGATACCAAAAAATGGTTTGAGAGGAATTTTGATGCCACTACCTTGAGGAAATTCTGCAATATTGTTTTCTAAATCGAGGGGAATAAATCTTAAAGCGGGTTGATGAAATCTTTGTGGTAAAGCTCCCCAACCTTTGCGAATGGCATTAAAACCTACAGGTAAACTTGGTGCGATCGCATCTAATTGTACTTCTAAAACATCACCTGGTTCGGCATCCCGCACATAAATTGGCCCTGTTAGTAAATGCGGCCCCCCAGCAATTTTCTGTTCTGAAGATAAATTTTGGCAGATATCAAGAAATTCCTCGTTAACAAACTCAGGTGGTGCTTTATCGTACACATAATAACCACTGTAAGTTTCCACCTCCACCGTGTCACCAGAATCAACAGTTAGCACAGGTGATAGCAGATGCGAAAAACCACCGAGATGAACTGTTTCTTTGGTTGCTTTTAAAATGTGATGAGTCATCTGAGCATTATTCTGATGTAGCAGTATTAGTGAAATTTAATATACTTAATACCAATTTGAAA
The DNA here is from genome assembly GCF_963875125.1 of Calothrix sp. NIES-2098. Lineage (NCBI taxonomy): Bacteria > Bacillati > Cyanobacteriota > Cyanophyceae > Nostocales > Calotrichaceae > Calothrix > Calothrix sp. NIES-2098. Next base: position 2,164,091 of record NZ_CAWNKJ010000001.1, on the reverse strand, counting down.
ATTGATTGCGTCAGATGAATTCACACCAAGCCAGATTCAGAAAGTTTTAGAAAATTGGTTAGATTTATTTTGATAAGATGGTAATTCTGACACATTTGTATTGTGCTAAAGGTGATTCGCACTGCACGACAACGCACTCTAATCAATGGTCATTAGGGGATGAAAGGAGAATTTGCTAGATAATTTTACTTTTTATTCAATATTTAAATAAATATAAAATTTAATTGCTGTATTGTAAAAGAGGCTTTTCATGAGATGAGTTATGAGCGAGTCAGAAGAAAATACTTTCCAAACTGCTTATTTGACTCACCACGATCGCAAACCAATTCATATCCCTGGCTCAATCCAACCTCATGGTGTATTGCTGGCTCTGAGTCCTCAGCTAGATATAGTGCAAGTTAGCAATAACACCATTGATTACTTGGGCAAAACTACTCAAGAATTACTTAATCAATCCCTCTACATCTTGCTAGACGAGCAACAAGTCGCAACCATCAGACAATGCTGGGCAAAAAAACCTGGAATTATCGCTTATTTAAAAGTATCAATAATAACTAATATTGGAGAACGATCCTTCGACTGTATTGCCCATCGTACAGAAGATGTTCTCATTGTGGAATTAGAACCGATCGACTCTAAATCTGAGGTGAGTTTTTTAAGTTTCCATGCTTTGGTCAATGAAGCGATCGCTCAAATGCAAAAAACATCTAACCTGACAGAATTTTTGCATCTAGCGGCAACGGAAATCCGAGAAATTACAGATTTCGATCGGGTGATGGTCTATCAATTTGATGAGTCTCAAGCAGGTTCCGTCATTGCTGAAGCCAAACGAGAAGATTTACCAACGTATTTAGGTTTACATTATCCGGCTACAGATATTCCTGAGTCAGCTAGGGATTTATACAGGCGTTGTTGGCTAAGATTTGCCCCTAATTTAACTGCTCAACCAGTTAAGCTAGTTCCGATTGAAAACGCGATCGCACATCAACCTCTCGATTTAAGTCTAGCTGTACTCAGGAGTGTTGATTCATGCTGCGTTGAATATCACCAAAATATGGGTGTGGCGTCATTTTTGGTCATCTCGCTGATTCAAGAACAGCAGCTTTGGGGTTTAATTTCTTGCCATCATCACACAGCTAAGTATCTTTCCTATGAAATCCGTCAAATCTGCGAGTTTGTGGGACGGATTGTATCTTCAGAGTTAAGGCATAAAGTTAATCAATTGGAATTTGACTATAAAGTCAAACTAAAATCTCTACAGTCTGAATTTATTGAGTCGATTTCCCAAGCAGATAATTTTATTGATGCTCTCATTAAACCAGAACTCCGTTTATTAGATGTTGTTAGTGCCTCTGGAGCAGCAGTTTGTTTAGATAATGAAATCACGCTCGTTGGTGGAACACCTGAGATTGAGCAAGTTCGGACTCTCATTGAATGGGCAGATACTCAAGTAAAAGATAATCTGTTTTCTACCGATTCTCTACCGCAGCTTTATCCTGATAGCATTGCTTTTAAAGATACTGCCACTGGCTTATTACTACTGCGTATTTCCCAAGTCCGACGCTATTACATTCTCTGGTTTCGTCCCGAAGTTCTGCGAACGGTAAATTGGGCAGGTAATCCGAATGAAGCTATTGTTCAAGTTGAGGAAGCAGATGGCAAAGTTAGCTGGAGTCCGCGAAAATCCTTTGCTAAATGGCAAGAAACAGTGCAATTAACTTCCCAACTTTGGAAACAATACGAACTAGATAGTGCGATCGCGATCAGAAATGCGATTGTTGGTATTGTCCTTTCTAAAGCAGATGAGTTAGCCAAAATTAACCTAGAGTTAGAACGCAGCAACCGCGAACTAGCCTCTTTTGCCTATGCAGCTTCCCACGATCTCAAAGAACCTTTGCGGGGTATCTATAATTACTCAACAATTCTTTTAGAAGATTACGCCCACATTCTTGATGATGAAGGAATTGAGTACTTAGAGACAGTAGTAACTTTATCAGTACGCATGGAAACTCTGATTAATGCACTACTGCGACTCGCCCAGTTAGGAAAAGCAAAACTGCGCAAGCAAGCTACCGATTTTAACGAATTGCTCAACCAATTAATTGATGTCTTTCGTGCTAGTCGTCAAGACTCTGCACTTGTAGATATTCGCATTCCTCGACCTTTGCCAACAATTCAATGTGATGCAGTTCTCGTTAACGAAGTCTTTAGTAATTTAATTAGTAATGCGCTGAAATACAACGATAAAGCAGAGCAATGGGTTGAGGTTGGCTATTTAAAGCTTAACGAGCAGCCTGTATTCTATGTGCGCGATAACGGTATTGGGATTCCAGAACATCACCGCGAAACTATCTTTCGACTGTTTAAGCGACTTCATACCCAGGAAAAGTACGGCGGGGGAGTAGGTGCAGGGCTAGCTATTGTGAAAAAGATTGTGGAACTTCATAACGGTCAGATATGGGTCGAATCCACCCTAGGCGTTGGCTCGACGTTCTATTTTTCCCTGGAATAGTTTAAGATAAGTAACAAAAATCTTTTAATTATTACATTTTGTTAAGCCAACTAATGACAACGAAACTTCATGAACCTCTACTAGTTGTTGAGGACAGCAATGAAGATTTTAGGATGCTGCAACGCCTGATGCGACGCATGGCTGTCCAGAACCCCATATATCGCTGTACAAATGGGGATGAGGTTTTAGACTTGCTTTACAAAAATAGCAGCAATGAAAATTCTAGTGCAGCGCTCAGACCCTCTGTAATCCTACTCGACCTAAATTTACCAGGAATTGACGGTCGTGATATCCTAGAGCGTCTCAAGCAAGATACGACTTTTAAAGAAATCCCTATTGTTGTTTTCACCACATCATCCAACCCTAGGGATATTGAATTGTGTTACCAAAAAGGTGCAAATGGCTATCTCGTCAAGCCTATGGATGCGCAAGGATTACAAAAGACAATTCAGGCATTTGTAGACTATTGGCTGGAAACTAATACTCCGCCAGTTCAACGTTAGTTTGTGTATTTATAGTTGATGAGGTAGTTGGAATCAGCAACGGATGCGGAGCGCGGTACAGTAGCAGGCTGTATTCGGTTATTTGTTCTGGGATTTGATATTCATACTGCATAGAGGCTCGAAGTGAGTCTATATCTCTATATCTTCGCGATCTCTTCGTTCTCCGCGTCACGCTGTTTCCCCCTCTGACTGTCGATTTCTGAGATTTACGCTTCTTGGCTCGCGATCTAGTACTTACTTGCATTTATGGGCACAGTAGTCGCTAGCTTTAAGTTTTTTCAACAAATTTTAGATTTTATTTATATTTATTTTAGATTATTTTTAGAATTATGCAAGAGATTGCAACCTAGAGCCAAAAATCTTTATTATTCTCCCGATCCTCATACTTTTATGGTGGACACATGGACGCTACTGATCGTGGATGATTGTGCAGCGGATCGAAAAATTTATCGTCGGTATCTTTTGCAAGATCCCTACCAGTCCTACGAAATTTTAGAGGCAGACTGTGCTGAGAGTGGGCTGGCTTTATGTAAAAAAATGCATTGCGATGTTGTCCTGCTCGATTACTGCCTACCTGATATGAGTGGGCTGGAATTATTTGATAAGTTGAAGCAAGAAAGATTAGACAAACCATTAACCGCGATCGTGCTGACAGGGCGGGGTGATGAAGAGGTTGCCGTGCAAGCCATGAAACGAGGTGCCCAAGATTACATAGTCAAGCAATATCTGAAACCAGATGTACTGCAACTAGCTGTCCGCAATGCGATCAAACAATCATATTTACAAGCCCAGCTGTATAAAAATCGAGAACGACAGCGCTTAATTGCGACGACAGCACTGCGAATTCGTCAATCGCTCGATTTGGAGCAAATTTTGAATACAGTGGTGGTGGAGGTACAGCAACTTCTCAAGTGCGATCGCGTTTTGGTTTATCAGTTTGCCTCAGATCGTGGCTTTAAGACGGTAGCCTCCTCCGTTGATTCATGGGAGACTGTAGTACCACACCATCATATCCAAGATATTTGTCATGAAGTAGGCGGCGAAAACCATCATTGGGGATGCAAATTACCCATTCCTCAAGTCTCAGAAGCTGACTTGAGTCTAAGCCATAGTTACCTTAATCTATTAGAACAATTTCAGACACAGGAAAATTTAGTAGTTCCCATTCATTTGAGTAATAACGGCAAACCAGAAGATCGAGTTTGGGGCTTGTTGATTGCTCACCACAGTTCCGGAAAACGAGAATGGCAAGCGGATGAAGTTGAAATACTCAATGAATTATCAGTACAATTAGCGATCGCGATCCAACAGGCGGAATTGCTGGCTCAAACTCAAGCGGCGCTTGTCAAAGAAAAACAACTCAATGCATTTAAATCGCAAATTGTCGCCACAGTTTCCCATGAATATCGCACGCCCTTAACTTCCATTTTGGTTGCTGCATCAACCCTCATCAAACATGGCAAACAATTGGCTGAGTCTAAACAACAGAGGTTATTGGGAATTATTGAGCAGAAAGCTAGATCGATGTCCAAACTTGTGGATGATATGCTCGTGGTTAACCAATTTGAACTCGACAAAACCAGGTTTAAACCCATTCCCATCGATCTGCTGCAATTTTTTTCTAATCTCATGGAACAAGCACGAGAGACATTGACCGATCGCCATGAGTTAATTTTTAACAGTAGTGGAAATAACCACGACTTCTGGGGCGATCGCGGTTTGTTGCAGCAAATATTTGTGAATTTAATGTCTAATGCTATCAAGTATTCTCCGCAAGGAGGTTGCGTAGAATTTTACCTGATTGGCAGAGAATCAGAGGTAATGTTTTACGTCAAAGATGAAGGTATTGGCATACCAATAACAGATCGCGAAAACTTATTTCAATCGTTTAGTCGCGGAAGTAACGTAGGTACAATTCCAGGGACAGGTTTAGGATTAGCGATCGCTAAATCTTGTGTCGAGTTACATGGAGGCAATATTACTTTGTCTAGCCAAATCGGGCAAGGAACTAAAGTTACAGTCAGCTTACCGAAGCAACCTCCTTTTAATCGTTATCAACAACTCTCGCACTCAGAACTTTAGTTCTACCCTTGAAAATTATTCCATTGCTCCTTTTTGAGCTATAACTCCCACAGTGGCGTGATAGATAGCCCAAGTACTTGGATCGTTAGCAAATTGGCAATATTGCGCAATGTCATCACCAGTTGCTTGACCGGTTGCAATGTAATTCTCTGCAAGTTGGATAGCAGACATTCTCATCACAGTTGCAATGCCAAAACCGCCATTAGCTAGGGGTGTATCATTCTCTACAGATAAATTTTGTAATCCTAGCCTTTGCAAGATAGCAGGTAACTTCACACCCAGAGCATAATCAAGTCCTCTGTTTGCAAACATCTGCAAGATAGCTTGATTGACTCGATTTACAGACTGGAGTGATTTCTGGATTGCCCACAATAGCCCTCGCAGCCGCAAAATCAGGCTCCTCTAATACAATCCATCCACCTGGTTTTAGCAGGCTTAACATTTGGGATAAAGCAACACGAAAGTCGGGTATATGGACGAGAACAAAACGCGCATGAATCAAGTCGAAAGATTGATTCTCCAGCGTCAGATGTCGAATGTCTTTCTGTAATACTTCTACATTAGATGGCAGTGGATCTCTTAAAAACTGAGTATCTAGATCTACAGCAACAACACTACCACTATTGCCAACTATTTCTGCCATCCATCGCATAATTGAGCCAGCCCCTGCGCCTACTTCCAGACATCGCCAACCCGTTGTTAGACCTGTTGCTAAAATTCGGCGTTTACTTGCTGGGTCGAATACTTTTTCAATTGTTTGAAGTCTTTCCAGCTCTCTGAGATTTTGGGAATTAGCAAAAACGTAGCTACATTCTGTCAAACTCATAGTACTTTATTCCTGATTCAGCATACCCTAAGCAATCTTAAGACTCAGCAGACTCATGGTTAATGGCTTGAAATACATCACCAAGCCTGAAAAAATACGTTGCTCCTGTAATCTTTTAGACTGACAATTCTTTTTTAACACATAGATTGTAGTTCAATAGCTTCATAGTAAAGTTGGATTCAGCTTCATAACTTAATTTTGGGTAAAATCCCACTCTTCTCGACTGATGCCATAAATTAAAGCCTCTCTACCAAAAACTGTAGTCTTTCCTTTGAGTTTCTCTCCTAAGCGTTGAGCAACTTGAATAGATCTGATGTTATCTGGATAGATGAGGCTAACGATCTGCTCTTGACCTAACTCGCTAAAACCATAATTCAGTGCTGCTTTTGCTCCTTCAGTGGCGTAACCTAATCCCCAGTACGCAGGCTTTAGCGCCCATCCAATTTCAAATCCAGGCCAGCCTTCAGGGTAAAAAAACCCGATACGACCAATTAAAACTCCACTGTGACGTTCTTCAACCGCCCACATTCCATAGCCTCGCAGTTGCCAATGTCCTACTAATACAGCCAAGTTCCGCCAAGCTGCAACGCGTGACAAGGGTTCGCCATCGCCAATATAGCGCGTTACCTCTGGATCGCTGAATATCGCCGCATAATCATCAAAATCTTCTTCACGGAACATTCGCAGCAGCAGGCGTTCTGTTTCGAGAGTTACCATATATGCCTTAATTGATTATTTAAAACTGCTATTCAACAATACTTAGCCCCGATATTTCAATATAAAACTTCAACGAGGACTTGATATATTGATATTTTGAAGAGTCATCAAACTGAGTGAATATCTCTACTACTTCTCCCCGATCTTCAAACCTAATTTTATATCTCACACTAGCTTCCATAATGTAATCATGGAACTCTTGCCAATGATGGAATAAATCTTCTGGGGTTATAGGATTTCTGCTAATTGCTGTAGGCATTGCTGAAAAAACTAATCTTTCATCATCCCTGATGACAAAAAGCTTTGATATAACTTCTTGGGTTGTTCCAGCCACTTTTATTTTAATAGCCATTAGTAAACTTTGGGGCGCTTAAAGTGGAGTGTGCAAGTAGAAATATTAGCTAATAATGTCATAGCAGCAGTGGCGATATCAAAAGGTGCATTTGTAAGTATTTAGAATTGTCGCCCCATACCAATTCCTAATCAATTACAGCACAAATATGGAAATTACCAACAATTAGCTCCAGAAATTTAACATTAGCCATAATGAATGCGATCGCATCAATTACCCAATCTTTAAAACGCTCCATATGCCTTTACTTTTCTTAATAAAAACATTAGTAATAGACAGGTTTTCAATAAAGAATTGTATGAGTCTGAGAACTGATACCTCTGTCTGCTCATATACTGAATGTGTTCGCCATTCGCGTGCATAAAGCACATTTGGAGGTTCCAAAATGGTTCACACATACGAGGTATTAGTTGATATTAAGGAATTTGCTGACCTAGCGAACAATACCTTTCAACGCGGAACAACAAGGTACGAAATCGACGCCCCTTCAAAAGAACAGGCTGATGGTATGGCATTCAGAAAGGCTAGAAGCGAGCATCCACAAGGTACTGAATACGACGTTAGGGTAACAAGACTACTCAGATAAAGCGAACATTAAGTATGCTTATTCTTCAGAATTGGCATTCTGCATAATTGTAAATTAAATAATTCATATAGAGTACAAAACCGCCTTTGAGGAATCGAGGGCGGTTGAATTTTAGCAAACTCCTTGTGTTTTTAGCTCAAAAGAATACAGGATTTTCTAATAGTAAAGAAGCAGAAAGTCTGTGACGATACACCACAGGCTTTTTATTTTTCAGAATAGTTTGAGGTTACTCACTGACCCCAAGGCGAAGAAATCGGCGTTGTGGAAAGCACCTTGCTGGCTGTTAACCTCAGAGCCGTTCTGCCGCAACTAGGACATGTTACTTCGAGAAATGTCGGGGCTTGTGACTCCACCTCACTCAATAGACCTTGTTTACAATGCCAACATTCAAAAATAATCCGACTAACTGGTTTGTTACAGTCTAGTATCTTAATGTGTTGAAAATTACTTGTCTCGGCGTCGAATTTCTTGGGTTTGTACGGTTTCTTAATTTCTCTTGATTCCATTGTTTTACTTGTCTCCATCAATATCGGCGGGGTTGGAGCTTTCAATCGCGACATCATCGAGACACATACATTTTTGACCTAAGTGAGTAAATAGCGATCGCAAAAAGCTTCTTAGTTTAAAAGCATAACAGGGCAGGGTAAATCAGGGGGATCTTCATCAATCTCTACGAAAGTTAAAATATTGCTCGATTAATAATTTCGATAATCTCTCTCAAAGTAGGTGCGTTATCCCTAATCAACAAGCCACTACTTAGAAAGAGTTAATGAAATGGTAGTTATGTCTTACAGAGTAATCTATATATTACATAATAGGAGCAGTATTTGATGGCTAGTTTGCCCAAAAAGAAGTTCAGCAAACAGTTAATTGGCTGGTTGCTTGAAGAAGACCAAAAACCAAAGGAAGGGCCATACCGCAAAGCAGAAGCGCACCGTAAGCATCCTTGGTGGCAGGTTATGTGTCTGACTGGTGTAGATTATTTCTCCACACTGGGCTATCAACCTGGAATTGCCGCACTAGCAGCAGGCGCTCTTTCGCCTCTGGCTACCTTGATTTTAGTTCTGCTGACATTGTTTGGCGCATTGCCAATTTATCGGCGTGTAGCTGGCAAAAGTCCTCATGGGGAAGGGTCGATAGCCATGCTGGAACATTTGCTTCCTTGGTGGCAAGGCAAGCTATTCGTACTTTGCCTACTCGGTTTCGTAGCAACGGATTTTATCATCACTATTACCCTCTCAGCTGCTGATGCTACTGCCCACATCATCGAAAATCCGCTGATGCCAAGTCTGCTCCACCATCAAGAGGTTGCTATTACCCTAGTACTGATAGCATTGCTGGGAGCAGTATTCTTGAGAGGTTTTCGAGAAGCTATTGGGATAGCAGTATTATTAGTTGGAGTTTACCTATTTTTAAACTTTATTGTCATTAATGTTGGTCTGTTTCAGCTCTTTAATCGCCCATCTTTGATTACTGACTGGCAAGCTGCACTTTTCACACAGCATTCTAATCCTTTAATTATGGTTGGTATAGCTGTCTTGGTATTTCCGAAACTGGCATTGGGACTATCGGGTTTTGAAACTGGCGTGACTGTTATGCCGCTAGTACAAGGCAATAATGAAATCTCTGAGCATCCCAAGGGACGCATTCGGAATACGCACAAGCTGCTGACTACTGCTGCTGGGATTATGAGCTTCTTTTTACTTACCAGCAGCTTAGTTACTACTTTACTAATTCCAGCCGCAGAATTTCAAACCGGAGGTAAAGCAAATGGACGCGCCCTAGCCTATTTAGCACATCAATATCTAGGCGGTAGCTTTGGTACTATTTACGACATCAGTACGATTACAATTTTGTGGTTTGCAGGTGCATCGGCAATGGCAGGGTTGCTGAATATCGTACCCCGCTACTTACCGCGTTATGGCATGGCACCAAGTTGGACGAGAGCCGCACGACCTTTAGTAGTAGTATTTATCACGATTGCGTTTGTTGTCACTATTCTTTTTAAAGCCGATGTCGAAGCTCAAGGTGGAGCTTATGCAACAGGTGTACTTGTTTTAATGACTTCAGCTGCATTTGCAGTCACCTTATCTGTTCATCGCCAGAGAAGTCAGCGAGGAAAACTTGGCTTTGGCATCATTACACTACTATTTTTATACACAACTATTACCAATATAATTGAGCGACCTGAAGGGATTAGGATTGCCGGATTTTTCATCAGTGCCATCATTATCACCTCATTGGTTTCCCGTGTATGGCGTTCAACTGAACTGCGGGTAGAACGGATTGAAATTGACGAAAAGGCGCGTCAATTAATTGCTGAACAGAGCCGGGGTGCGATTAGATTAATTGCGAATCGATTAAATGCAGGTGATGAGGAAGAGTATTTTCTCAAAGAAAAAGAAGTACGTGAGGATAATCATATTCCGCCTACCGATCCCATTCTATTTTTAGAGGTGATGGTAGCGGATGCTTCAGAATTTACAGATGTAATTCAAGTTCAAGGAGTGCAGGTTGGTGATTACCGCATTTTGCGTGCTGAAAGTGCAGCCGTACCTAATGCGATCGCTGCTTTACTTCTGTATATTCGCGATCAAACAGGTAAGATTCCACACGCTTATTTTGGCTGGGTAGAGGGAAACCCCATACAATACTTGTTGCGTTTTATCTTGTTTGGTGAGGGCGATGTTGCTGTGGTGACTCGTGAGGTACTGCGCAAAGCAGAGAAAGACCCGGAACGTCGTCCAGGTATCCATGTTGGGGGTTAGATAGAATGCAAAAAATCCCTCAGCTACTTGTTGAGGGATTTTTAATTAAATTAGAACCATCCTTCTTGTTCTAAGGTTTCGATCAACTGCAAACCACGAGGATCGCCGACACCTAAAAGCGAGGCTTTGGCGTCTTCTCTAACTCCTAAATCTTGGTCTTCAGCAAAGGCTTGAATTAAAGCGTCGATCGCTGTCGCATAAACTACGTTAGATGGTAGTTCGCGGCACAACTGTCCAATCGTCCAGGCACAGTTACTCCGCACTGCGGCTACGGGGTCTTGCACTAAAGCTTCAATTAAGGGTGGTATCGCTCCAACAACGGCTTCATAACTGACTTCTGCCATCTGCGCCAAGGCGCTAGCAGCCCACAAACGCACGGCGGAAATATCAGTTCTTAAGGCATCGGCTAGGGGTGCTAAAGAACGGCGATCGCGGCAATTTCCCAAAGCCCAAACCACACCTTTACGCACATAGCCATTCCAATCACGGTTGAGTTGGGTAATTAACGGCTCTACCGCATCTTCACTGGGATTGCGTCCAATACCATAGGCTGCACTAACCCGTACTAAGGGACAGGTATCAGTTAACAGCCGAATCAGATGAGGAGTAGCACGGGCATCTTCAATGTCACAAAAAGCACGTGCCGCTAACATTCGTTGTTGCGGCTGAGGATTTTCTAACAGAGCTAGCATCACTTCGGGATCGGGTTTTGCCACTTCTGATTCAGCAGTTAGCGGCTCCATGCGATCCAAGGGGCTTTCTAGCTCCTCTTCGATATCGAGTAGGCTTAGGTCGTCTTCGTCATACATAGTAGTGCCAGAAGGCAGAAGGCAGAAGGCTGTAATGTTTTTAAAAGCTACTTTTTAGTCACATTTTAACTGCCTAAGTGTACTGCCATGCTGCACTAATTTATTTTTCTATATTGAGTGATTTTACCATCCACAGGGATTGGGTTTGATAACCAAGTTGATTGTAAAGATTCAATGCTGGTTGGTTTGATTGAAATACTTGTAACCCAATTTGGCGATCGCCTCTTTTAATTGCCCAATTTTCTAGATATTTCATCAACGCTGTACCAATACCCCGCCGTCGATGTTCTGGCACAACGTAGAGCAAGAAGATATGAGGATGGCGATTTCCACTAACTTGATCTATGGCATTTCCTACCCAGAGACAAGCAACGGGGGACAAGGTAGAAAATGCTCCCCTATCCTCATCTACCCACCACAAAGGCGTTTGACTAGAGAAGTATTGCTCGACTGTTTGGGCGAGATGGGAGAAGTCCCCTTGGGGAAAAATATCCTGGTAACTCCGTTGCATGAACTTGACTAGTAGCGCCCGATCCAAGGAGGAGCCAAGGCGAATACTGTACCCTGGTAGCAGTTGCTCAGGCAATTTTGACACTGCTCTAAGTTAGCTAACTGAGTTATGGGATGGAACAATTAGCCCTACTTCTTCAATTGGTGCTGGTGCAGCCATATCGGAAGGTAAAAAGATGCGGGCGCTGACTGCTACTAGGGCGAGGATAAATACTAGCACTACGAGCAAAGGGGCAATGTATTGACGAAAAATAGCCATATTTGAATGAGAAAGAGCTAGCTCAGAAACTAGTTGTAGATTTGTAAAGTTTGCTGGATTTATTTTAGCGATGTTCTGCGGATCGCAAACATCAAGTTATCAGCGATCGCCTTCTAAATCATTAAGTACTTTCTCAACATACCAAGCTTCAGGTCTACCAGGATATTCCTGCCGAGCTTGCTCAATTAACCGTTCAGCAGTGTCTATGTCACCATCTAATCTAGCAATTAGCGTGTTTTTGAGATCGTTTTCATACAGCAGGTCGTCTGTCTGATTTGACATTCCGCCATTGAAGGGTTGTGACTGCTCTCGACGCAATTGCCAAAATAAAACGTAATACAGCGTGCCAAAAATTAAAATCAGACTGAGCGTTCCCAAAAAAGTTAGGAGGTTAAAACCCAAAAATCCTAATACTAACTGCGAGAGAACGTAGCCTAGTAGCAGTCCGGTAAGCAGAAGGATAAACGTGCCAACAATAATAACTACTTGGTTTCCCATACATCCTCATCTTCTTCTAATCCTGGTCTAGGAATTGCTACTGGCTTGGGGTTCCAGGGAGCAAAAAATGGTAACAACACTAATCCAGGTAAAGCTGCTATAGCTGTAATTAAGAAGAATGTAGACCAGCCAGTAGCTTGGGCCCATGCACCTGCGGGAGCCGTGAGGATATCTCTACTAAAACCCTGCAAGCTGGAAAGTAAAGCGTACTGAGTTGCAGAAAAGCTGGGATTACAAAGACTCATCAAGAAAGCCACGAAAGCAGCTGTTTCTAAGCCAGCACAGAATTGTTCTATATTTACAGCAGCTATCATGAGATAGTAATTTTTACCTACAAGCGCTAATGCGAAAAAGGCTAGATTGCCGACAGCTTGAAGTATAGCGAAGATCCACAAAGAGCGATTAACACCTATTTTGGTCATAATTGCACCTGCTGCTAAGGTAGCAACAATGGTGGCAAAAATTCCTAAAGCTCCAGGAAATGCTATGTCGGACTGAGTGAAATGTAAGCCTTTATCTAACAAAAATGGGGTAGATACATTCTTCAGGAGGGAATCTCCCAACTTGTAGATAACAATGAAAATGAGAATTAAAAGTGCTTGAAGTAAACCATTACGTTGGACAAATTCCACAAAGGGTAATTTAACAGCAGCGGATAAAGTTTGAGGAGGGCGATTCTCTAAAACTGGTTCGGGTGCAAATATAGAACTTACCACGCCTACAAGCATTAATAGGGACATCAATAAGTAGACGACTTGCCAAGGCATTCTATCGGCTAAAAATAAGGTGACATAACCTGTAACTAGAATGGCAATCCGATACCCCAACAGATAAATCGCAGCCCCAGCGCCTCTTTCTTGTGCTTCAACTATATCAGTACGGTAGGCATCAACTAAAATGTCTTGACTGGCGCTAAAAAAGGCAACAGCTACCGCAGCAATTACTAAAGGTTGCAGATTTTGCGATGGGTTTTGTAAAGCCATCGCCACGATACCCAATAGTAATGCTACTTGGGTAATTACTAACCAACCTCGACGCCGTCCTAAAAACGGGGGTACAAATCTGTCCAGTAGCGGCGACCAGAGAAATTTGAGAGAATAAGGCAATTTTACTAGACTAAAAGCTGCGATCGCTGCCAAGCCAATTCCTTCTTTAGTCAACCAAGCTTGTAATGTCTGGCTGGTCAGATATAACGGTAAACCAGATGAAAAGCCCAAAAATAACAAAGCTCCCATCTTACGGCTGCTAAACACTCTTAGCAGCGACTGATTTACTTTCATAATTTGAGATTTTCCTTCCTATCTCTTGTGATTTCCAGTTATCTTGCCATAGCTGCCGGATGATTTCACGCAAATGTACAAAATAGTGAGAGGGGAAGGAGGATAGTTTGTGGAAGCACAGGTTGTAACTCGGAAGTTGTAAAACTCTGGCTTCCTTATGAAGCAATAATCCCCTGCGTGCTACGCATGGGGAGTGGCAATTATACAAGTTTATTACCGAATCTAGAAATTCCTGCTGTTAGGAGAACCAACCGCAGCCACAGGGTTAGGCTGATTTAGGTAATTGTAAACCAGCTGAGAAACCTGACGAATAAAGTCTCTACCGCGAGAATCTTTATAAGGACGTTTCACAAAAATAGCTGCTAAATAACGCTTACCATTTGGCATAGTAATAAATCCTGCATCGCCAATCAGAAAACCGATATCTCCAGTTTTATTGGCGATAACTGCACCTTTTCCTAAACCTGCGGGTAGCAGGGTGTGAATGGTGGTGTGACGCAGAATATCCAATGCTTGCTCTTTGCTTGATTCAGAAACCAGCTTGTTATTCACTAACAAAGCCAATACTCGCGCCATGTCTTGCGAACTGGTGGTATTAGTCCCTCTCAAGTCAGCTAAAAGACGCCTAATTACAGTATCTTTCAATCCCCAACTGCGGAAACGCTGATTTAGTTTCGCCGCCCCACCCAAGCGATCGATAATCATGTTGGTGGCGGTATTGTCGCTAATAGTCACCATTTTGGTGATAGTTTCCAAAGCCGAGTACTTTTTACCAACACGCTCATACTGCATCACGCCAGAACCGTTGGTTACTAAGTCTCCGCGCATCGTCAGCGTTTCATCTAACCTGACTTTACCTGCATCTAAATCCTGAAAAAAGGCAATCAGAATTGGCAGTTTAATTGTACTAGCTGCTGGGAAAACGCGATCGCCTCCAATATCCAAATAATTCCCAGTATCCAAATCTAGGAAAAACATCCCTGTTTGTAGAAAACTGTACCGATTCATCAAGGCTTTAATCTGCGGTTCTAAAGCCTTCATTGATGAATTCAAAGGTACAACACCAGCAAACAAATTCTTATTACTAACTATTGGCGGCGTGCTGGGTTGCTCTGGATTAACCACTGGTGAAATACTTGGTGGAGTTACTGCCATTCTGGTGATTTGGGGTAACTGCACAGACCAATGATTTGAAGATTCCTCTTGTAGCTTAACTTGCGATGGATCTAAGGTGTACCCAGGTGCTAAAGAAATTTGGATGCGAGTAGTATGAGCGTCCAACTGTCCGATTTGAATTTGTTGAGTTACAAGCCCTATCCTTTGACTAATTGGGGGATATTTCAGAGTAACTCCTGGTAAATCAATAACTAGACGAGTGGGGTTAGCCAGCAATTGAACTCTCGGTTGGACATTCTCATCTGTGGTGAAATCTAGATGATTGCGGTTGCTATCAAAATGCCAATTGGCGACTGTCGCAGCTTTCACTGTCGAACCAATCAGTAACGTACTTAAAAAGCTGGCTAATACCCAGCTTGCTTTGAGAATATGCTTTTTGTGTGTGAGTTGCATTAGTTAAAACTTTCCGTAAGTTGAAGATGAAGTAATTAAAAGTAAGTATTGGTTACAAAAATATAAAATTGACGTGTTGCCAGAAATTATATACTGCCGCAATGAATTTACAAGTGGCGATCGCGAATTCCGGAAAGTTCTAACTCAATACCCAAAAAATCACAAGCCCAAATCTACGGCAATTCTATGGGCACAGGCGAAGCCAGAAAATGCCACCGCATTTAATCCCTGACCGGGAAAGGTACTATCCCCTACACAGTACAATCCGGGTATTGCCGTGCGATTAAATGGCATTCCCAACAACCCCCGCAATTTACGTCGGGGAATTGGCCCGTAAGTCCCATCTTCTCTTCCCAAAAAGCGACGATGGGTGCGGGGTGTTCCTACCTCCAAATAATCCAATCCTGCATCCAAACCTGGGAAAATCTGCTCTAATCTGTCAATAATTCGCCATGCGGCTGCTTCTTTGTGAGCTTCATACTCACTTTCGTTCATTCCCTGCCAATTATCTATCCAATCGGGTGTAAAAGCATGAATGATGTGATATCCTGCTGGAGCTAAATCAGGGTCAAGCAAAGTGGGAATTGACACAAAAATTGTGCCTTGTGGTGCAGTCATTTGCTGCCAGTCTTCCAGCAATATATGATGGCACTCTGTACCCTGAGGCAAAACTGATTTTTTCACCCCCATGTGCAAACTCAAAAAGCTGGGTGATTTTTTATAAGTTTGTTGCCACTTTTTCTCATTACGTGGCATAGACTCTACAGGTAATAATTTTTCAAAAGTATCCCAGCGTGTAGCGTTAGAAACTATGCGTTTACCCCGATAGACTTGACCATTAGCGAGTTTCACGCCTACAGCTTTTCCGCGTTCGGTGATGATTTTCGTCACTCTGGCTTGATACTGAATTTTACCGCCAGCCTTTTCTAAACCTGCTGCCAATGTTTGAGCAATTTTTCCTACCCCGCCTTTAGGGTAATTAACTCCACCATAGTGTCTGTCAGAAAAAACCATGCCAGCATTAATCATTGGTGTCATGTTAGCGGTCACTACCGACCAGCAATAGCACTCTATATCAATAAACTTCAACAATTGGGGATCTTTGATATAGCGTCGCGCCACATCCCCAACATTTTGCGGTAAATATTTGACTAACCCAAGACAAGCTAAAGGACGCTGAAAAAATACCCGCAGTAAATACCTAGGTTCTTCGAGCGACAGCAAATCCATGCTGTTCAGACAATTAAAAACTCGCCAGCATTCGTCATAAAAACGACGAATCCCTTTTCGTTCGTGGGGAAAATAAGCAGTAAGATTTTGCAAAAATTTGTCATAAACCCGATCCACTTTTAAGTCTAAATTATCAGGAAGATGGTAGTGAATCTGTACCGGATCGGCAATTGTTTCGAGGCTGACATTCACCGCATCCAGGGCGCGGGTAAGTAAATTTGTCGTTCCATTTTGCCCCATGCCAAAAATCATTGAAGCCCCCACATCAAAGCGATAGCCCTGACGTTCAAAGTAACCCGCACTCCCACCTGGTATTAAATAACTTTCTAGTACCAGTACTTTAGCTCCTTTTGCTGCTAGTTGGGTTGCTGTCACCAATCCACCAATCCCAGAGCCAATGACAATTACATCAAATAAGGAACTAGAAGCCATAAAAATTCAAAATTCAAAACTGAAAATTCAAAAAAGGAAAGTTAACCTTGAGCAGCCTTCTGACAACTTAATATTGTTGCAAATTCAACGATTGCAAACAAATCGTCAGGAGTTGCATAAGATTTTTATGAAAATTGTATCGTATATTACTTTTACTACAAAATATTATACGTAAACGATTTAATATCTTTGGCGCGCACACATTCAAGAGTTAAAATACCTATCAAAATTTAATTATCGAGCAATCCAATTTGATTTATTTGTAGGGTGAGCAATGCCCACCTACGTCTACTCTATTTAAATTTTAAATCGCTTTATTTTTATCGCAAAAAAAGAGGGACAAGCCTGCTGCTGCTGGCCAATCCCGTCTGCCGATCCTTAAAGAGAGGAGAACACTGAATAATAATATAACCTTGATTGAGAATTGCTGTCAACTATTAATGCAAACTATTATCAATAAGTTAAAGGGTTGTGATTTTAGCTGCCAGTCGGAGGCAGGACAGAGTATTATGATGTTTCAGTTCTTATATAATTAGAAACCGCCGATTTTTGGCTATGACGCTACAACTGCGTGTTTATGTTCCACCCCATCCCCTGATCAAGCACTGGTTGGCTGTTGCTCGCGATGCTGGCACGCCTTCAGTATTATTTCGTAGTGCAATGGTGGAGTTGGGCAGATGGTTGACTTATGAAGCGGCACGAGAGTGGTTGCCAACGCAAGAGACAACGGTACAGAGTCCTTTGGATTCTTCACCAGCAACTTTGATTGATCCACAAGTGCCTGTGGCAGTAGTGCCGATTCTGCGGGCAGGGTTAGGATTATTAGAAGGCGCACAGACTTTGCTGCCTTTGGCTTCAATTTATCACCTGGGTTTAGTGCGCAATGAGGAAACACTACAACCTTATTGCTATCTGAACAAATTACCCGAAAAATTCGATCCGCAAACGCGGGTGTTAATTACCGATCCGATGTTGGCTACGGGTGGGTCAATGATGGCAGCAATGGCAGAATTGACACAACGGGGTGTAGATCCAGCTTTGACGAGGATTGTTTGTGTAGTGGCGGCTCCCCCAGCTTTGCAAAAACTGAGTGCTGCTTATCCAGGTTTGATTATTTACACGGCGACGATTGATGAATTAGTCAACGACCAAGGATTTATTGTACCGGGATTGGGAGATGCAGGCGATCGCACCTTCGGGACTTGAGCTACTATGCAGCTAGGGTAGGAAAATAACTTTACTAGTGTAAAAGTGTAAAAGTCCCCAAGTTTCGTCAAGGCGGTTAAGGATATGAGTCAGCGTGATGGTTTTGTCAGTGGATTTTTTGCTGGAGCAATTTTCGGCTCTGTTGTCGGTGGCGTTGTCGGAGCCTTGATTGCTACTCGTCAAGATGTGGAATTAGAGGCAGATGAGGATGCAGAACTGCCGAATAACCAAGAGGAAGCTAGAAAAATCGGCGGTAAACGACGTCAGATGAAAGCCTCAGAAACCGAAGGCATGGAGATGGAAACAGCAAGGCGATCGCTAGAAGACAAAATTGCCCAGCTAAATGCCACAATAGATGATGTACGCAAGCAACTGGGCAATGTGAATGGCACTCCACCACAAGCCATAAATGAGCGTTCTCTCACGAAAGATTCTTAAACCTAACGACGTGGTGAAAGCGCTTAAGTGTAGTGCTATCTGCCAACACGAACCGCAGACACCATGACCTAGACTAAATTAAAATCTATGATAAGACTTTGTTTGTCACTTAGCAGGAAACCAAGCTATCCATGAATCTACTGATTACCACACTGGCTACTTTCATCCAGATTTACACTGTTTTGTTGATTATCCGAGTGCTCTTGACCTGGTTCCCCAATATTGACTTTTATAGTCAGCCATTTGCTGCTTTGGCCCAGATCACCGATCCTTATCTGAATCTTTTCCGTTCAATTATTCCCCCATTGGGCGGTATAGATTTTTCTCCTATATTAGCTTTCTTGTTGCTGCAATTAGTTGGTGACTGGCTACTTCCGACCTTGAAAGCTATATTCATTTTTGGCATTGTCTAAATCGGGGATGATTTATCTCACGCAGAGGAGGACACTTGCATAGGCAGGTTAAGAGACTTGTAGCAACTGCCATCAAAGTATCCGTCGCCTCCAGACGCAAAGAGGATCGGGAGTTTTCAATTTCAATCTGTGAAATTTCATCCCCTAATTCAGCAAAGCCTGATTTTTTAACCTTGTGCAAAGATGGAAATTTAGTTAGGGTGGGAAATTACCACCCTAATATTAATAATTCCAACTGAGAACTAAAATCCACAATTAATATTACTTACGTACCTGACCGCTAAACCCAGCAGCTTTAAACTGCTTCAGCTTCAATGGAGTTGGCTGGTTTGCAGGTACAGAAATCCGCAGTTCAAAATCGCTGATACCTGGTGGGATTTCGGCAATAGAACCTAAACGCGTGCGGTTTTGTAGTACTGGGTCGTTGTTGGCATCATAAATTCGTCCGAAAATATCTGCATCGTAGACGGTTTTATAAGTACCATTTTCAGCTTTCCCTGTCACGATAAAACAATTAGCCGCCCCAGAACCGCTACTAATCACAGCGCCTTGTGCCAGTTCTGGCGGACAATCTTTATAAAAAATATCAAATAGTTTTATTTGTGTCAGGGCTATAGCATCGGGAGTTAAAACCCCTAACCAGACACCGATAAGACAAGAAATAAATATTACCTTTATTGGTTTAAACCTAAAATTCCTAGTAAGTGCAATTAATCGCTTTTGCATAGAGTAATTTGACCTAGCTAACCCTAGCAAATCCAACCAAGATGTGATGCTGCTTTTCTTTTCCATATCTAAAAATAGTGGCAACGAAATCTAAGTAACCTTTATACCGAAGAAAGATATATCACTCACTTCAGCCGCCCTCAGGGCGTTTTTAGCATTGTTTTTATCCTCAGCTTACCTGAATTTCACTACCAAAGATATTGGAGACTTTCATTTAACTTTTGTAATAATTAGGGAAAACAACCCTTAACTTGCTATTAACATATGACTCCGGATGAGATTAAAGCAGCTTTGCAAGCAGCCTTTAAGAGTTGTGATGTAGCCAGCTGTCCTCTCACTGAGATGCAGAAACAGATATTACTGCAAGTGGTAGAGCAAATTCCCGGTAATTCTAACTTTGGGGTGTTAGAGATTGTCAATCCTTTGGATGAGCTGACTCCAGAAGAATTAGCAGCATTTTTGCAGTTCGTGAAGACCAAGGAACAATCCGACGGTAATTGGAAAGCCCAATTCTTTAATGATTGGCTGCACGATTCTGACTCTGGGGAAGTACAATTTATCCGGGAACGCTACGGTTTACAATGGCTCAACCGCCTGCGGTCATATCATTTCGATAAATATGTTTATTTTGAGGATGCACTCAAACTTAGAGTAGGCGATCGCATTGAAATTTCCAATGCTATCTGGGAATGGGTACAAGATGATGGCCCCTGTAAGCGAGAATGGTTTTCTTGCGTGGTGCTACAAGTTGAGGAAAGTGGCAATGGTAATGGCAATAATTCCTGTAGTAATTGCATAGTCCGTTTTAATAACGGTGCTGAATATGAAATTCAAGGAATTTACGAATGGAACCGCTATAATTGGCGCTGGTCTAAGAACTAGTAATAATACATATTTGCGAGATGTTATCATCTATCAACAGTATGATACTGTTGGCTACAACTTGCTATCAGGCGATCGCTTGCTTGATAGAAGATCGTCATCTACCACCAGGCCAGCTGATTGATGTGGGTGGCTATAAGTTGCACCTTTACACGGCGGGAGAATCTGGCCCCACAGTTGTTTTAGAACACAGTTTAGGCGGAATTGAGGGTTATTTACTGCTTCCAGAAATAGCCAAGCTGACACGAGTTTGTATTTACGATCGCGCTGGATACGGTTGGAGCGATCGCAGTCCTCATCCGCGAACGAGTCAGCAGATGGTTGCAGAACTCGATTATCTACTTACACAAGCCAAAATTGAACCTCCTTATATTCTCGTAGGAAATTCCTTCGGTAGTTATAACGTGCGGTTGTATGCACAGCAATTTCCTGAGAAAGTCATGGGGATGGTACTTACCGATGGGCTTCATGAAACGGCTATGTTGAAAATGCCCATCCATTTACAATGCTTGAAACTGTTTTTTCTATCCGGCTTTGTGATGTCCTTTTTAGGCTCAATTCTTGGGATTGTGCGATTGCTAAAAGCGATTGGTGCATTTGAAGTTATCAAGCGCGAGTTAAGAAAATTTCCCAAAGAGACTTTAAAACCAGTTAAGCGTTCTTTCTGTCGTCCTAAACACTGGATGACCATGAGCCAGGAAATTCTCAATCTAGATACTAGCAGCCGTCAAGTTCAGTCAGCGAATAATTTTGGTACATTGCCGATAGTTAGTATCAAAGCCAATACTTTTTTCCATCCTTCTCCTTGGACGATATTTCTACCTATGAGAGCAGCGAATCGTTTAAGAGAACAAATGCACCATGAAATACTGCAATTATCGACAAATTGTATGCAACTTCAAGCCGAACAAAGCGGTCATTTTGTGTGGATCGATCGACCAGAGATGATTTTGACGGCGATTTTGATGATTCTAGAAAACAGCGATCGCAATTAATATTAACAGAGATGCTGCGATGTAGCTTTTGCTGCTGCCCTAACTAACTGATTGCCATCTTTTGCCAGCTGATTGAGGATTTTTTCAGCAGCTTGTGGATTTTGCGCCACAGCTAATCGTTCCAACCAGTAGATAGAAAGGCTTTTTTCCTGTAGAAATTCCTGAGAAATCTCAGGTTGAAGTAAGGTAATAAAGCGAACCCAAAAACACTCGGACTGAGCATAGTAATTGATTACCCTAGCCTTGCTATCGGGATGACGAGATAAAAAATCAGGATTTAGTTTTAAGTACTCTGCTGCATATTCCCCGCAAAGAATATGTTCCACTGCTTCTTTTGATAAACTGGGGTTTAGCATCGCCTTTCGACGCACTTCACTATGTGATTTCTCAACCGCTAGTTCTTCTAAAATCTCAGGCGACAAGTTGATTTTTGAAGCGGTATGCATCCGAACTGTGCCATCTTCGTCTCTAGCTAATTTTTCCAAGGCGCTGATTGGTGTATTCGGGTTTTGAGCGACAGCCTGCCGAACTCTAGAAGAGTCATCATCCGCCAACTGTTCTAAAATGTTCACTGGTGTGTTGGGGTTTTTAGCCACGCATTCACGAACTTGTGAGTTAGCGCTTTTGGAGAATTCTAAAAGCAGTTCGGGCGGTGTATTTGGGTTTTGGCAGACAGTGTGAGGATCTTTTTGTGCTAATTTTTCTAACATATGGGGGGGAGTGTTCGGATTTTTTCTGACTGCTTCAGCAGTATATTCCCCTTGTTTTTCTCCTATTACCTTAGCAGCAACTTGGGCAACTTCCTTGTTTGTATCGTTCGCTAGATTTTGAAGTACAGTTAGGGGTGTGTTAGGATTTTCAGCGACGCCAATACGAACTTTTTCATCTCGATCTTTGCTCAAACTCTCTAAAACATCACTAGGTGTATTGATATTGCGAGCAAGAAAGATTCGAGGTTCTCCTGATTCCTGTTTGTTTGCCAATTCTCGTAAAACCTCTGGGGGAGTATTGAGATTGTGGGCTACTCCATCCCGTGTGTAACCATCAGTATGCTTGGCTAAATGTTTGAGAATAGTAGCAGCGGTAGCAGGAGAATAAGCAATATTCCTACACAAATAATGCTCATATATTGGCTCTCTTACCCAACATTCCACAATAAATTCTGGGATATAGCAAATTTGAGCAGGGACAACAAGATCGTAAGCAAAAACATGGCGATCGCCAGAGATAGCTCCTTGAATTGCTTCTTTAATTTTTTGCTCGTATCCCTCTGTTAATTCACCAGCCAAATTGATATGTAGACGAGCAGATTCCACAATCAGAGAATCGCTGATTTGATTCATCCGATTTAACAGTAATTTTTGATTTTGGGGGTTATTGACTAGCGCTAGTGCTTGTGCTTTGTAATCTGACTTATCTGCTAATTTTTCCAGAATATACACAGGAACATTTTCTAGCCTAAGAATGCTTCGCACGGTAGGCAAAGGAATTTCTCCAACTAGATTGGGATTTTCTAAAAACAGTAATGAAAATACAGGATTATCTAGCAATTCGGATGGAAATTCTGCTCCCAAATCAAACAGCACATCAGTAGGAGTATTGGGATTAGCTACAACCAACTGACGAGTTATTTTGTCGCTAGATAATGCTAGTTTCCGTAATATTTCAGGTTCAGTAGTTAATTCGGCTGCGATTAATTGTAATTCTGTGTCATTTTTTGTCGCATTGGTAATATTATCGGGTGAAGTAGTGTTATCCATCTAGGGAATAAATCATAAATTTAATAATATTTTGTTGAAATATTGTAGTAGTTTCGCTATTTATATTTTGCATAGAACATAATCTTTTCAACTAGATGATTTATATTATTTATGAATAACAAGATACCCGATTCTTTAAGAATTCGGGTATCTGAAATTCAATAATTTTCAGGTTCTAGCCTAAACCCAGGTAATTTTGCAGTGCTTGGCGCATCACTTCTACAGGTACGGTTTCTTGTTGTAACCAGATTTTTAAGGCTGCTGCACCTTGTTGAACTAGCATTTCCAATCCATCGATCGCGATCGCACCGTTTTCTTGAGCGAGTTGGAGAAATTGCGTTGGTTTGGGAATGTATATTAAATCGTAGGCGATGCCTTTGGCAACGTCTCCGACGAACGCACCTGTTGGTAACTCTGCCATTTCCAACGCACTCAAAGGCGATTCACTTACTTTGGGATACATTCCTATAGGAGTTGTATTGACTAGCAAATTTGCTTGGGGAATGAGTTTGGCTAATTTATCCCATGTATGGACTTGCAAATTCGTAGCTAGGGAAGAATTATTCCAACTCTCATAAAATTCTTGTAACCTCTGCCGATCGCGCCCAACAACATGAATCTCGGCAAATCCTAGTTGATGACAACCAGCTACAACTGCTCTCGCTGCACCGCCATTACCTAAAATTACCGCAGCTTTCTGGCTCCAATCTTGCTTATATGTGGTTTGCAAAGGAGCAATAAAGCCTTCGATATCTGTGTTTGTCCCTACCCATTGATTATTTTGGCGAGTAACAGTATTAACTGCGCCGATTGCTTGGGCAATGGGAGTAATTTCTGCTAACAATGGCATAATTGCCTGTTTGTGTGGGATCGTGACGCTAAAGCCCACAACCCCAACAGCCGCAAAACCTGCGATCGCAATTTCTAAATTTTCTGGTGCTATGGGAAAGGGAAGATAAACATAATCTAATCCCAACTTAGCGATCGCCGCATTGTGCATCACTGGTGATAAGGAATGTTCTACCGGATGCCCAATTACCCCTAAAAGTTTAGTTTTGCCTGTAATGTGCAACATACTTTGTCAGCCAGTGAATTCCAGCCTTAGGGCAATTTACCACAATGGTGACATTATTTAGACATCTCTTTTAAACGATTGCCAGATTTCCATCAATATCTTTTGGCTACTGCGTTCTGGTTCATGCTTACGGGGATGACGTTGGATATAGGAACCATCGGATTGCAGATCCCAAGCTTGGCGATTGTCTGCCAGCATAATCTCTAAAATGTCTTGTAAAGTTTGCGAGATTTTGGCATCTTCCACTGGTGTAACAGCTTCTACACGCCTATCTAAGTTGCGTGGCATCCAATCAGCACTACCAATGTACACTTCATTGTGTCCGTTATTGTGGAAGTGAAAAATGCGAGAGTGTTCTAAAAAGCGGCCAATAATGCTGATGACGCGGATATTCTCGCTAATTTCAGGTATTCCCGGACGCAAACAGCACGTACCTCGCACGATGAGGTCAATTTGAACTCCAGATTGCGATGCGGCGTAGAGGCTGGTAATAATTTGCGGATCTACCAGAGAATTCATCTTGGCAATGATTCGGCCTGTTTTCCCGTTTTTACAGTGTTCAATTTCGCGACGAATTAAGGCGATCGTGCGATCGCGCATATTTACAGGTGATACTAGCAGCTTGCGATAACAAGGCTGATGGGCATAACCTGTTAAATAATTAAATAGATCGGTTAAATCTGCACCTAAGTCTTCTCGACAAGTAAAAAGTCCTAAATCCGTGTATAACTTCGCTGTTTTCGGATTGTAATTCCCAGTGCCAATATGAACGTAGCGACGAATCTTTTCTGCTTCTCGACGCACCACTAAGGCAATTTTGGTGTGAGTTTTTAGCCCTATCAAGCCATAGACAACATGAATTCCTGACTTTTCTAATAATTGCGCCCAAGTGATGTTATTTTCTTCATCAAAACGGGCTTTTAATTCTACAAGCACTGTAACTTGCTTACCACTTTCTGCCGCTGCAATCAAAGATTGAAAAATTTCTGAATCTCCAGAACAGCGATACAGTGTCATTTTAATTGCCAGCACATGAGCATCGCACGCCGCTTGAGCGATAAATTCTTCTACAGAGGCGGTAAAAGATTCGTAGGGATGATGTACTAATAAATCATTTTGTTGAATTATCGAGAAAATATTTTCTCTTGCTTCTGCTTTCTTTAATTTAGTTATTTGTTTGGATTGATGAATATCGTGTAATCGAGGTGGAATGATTGGCGTCCAAGGTGGATCTTTCAATTCTATTAATGGCAAAGCCATGAATGACATTAAATCCTTTAAATTTAACAGCCCATCTATTTCATAAATATCACTCTCAGTCAATTCCATTTCTGGACACAGCATTTCTCGCACAGACTGAGGCATTGATGGTTGAATTTCTAAGCGTACTACAGAACCACGAAAATGTCGTTTGCGTAACTCTTGCTGAATTGCTAATAGTAAGTCATCTGCTTCTTCTTTTGCAATTGCTAAATCTGCTTTGCGAGTGAGCCTAAATAGATGATATTCCTGAACAACCATGCCAGGAAATAAGGTTTCTAAATTGTGAGCAACTACCTGTTCTATAGGTACACCCATCCAGTGATTTACTGTGCCATTTTGTGATTCTAAATCTTGAGGTAACTCAATAAATCGTGGCAGAATATCTGGTACTTTGACTTTGGCAAACTTTTGCTTTTCTGTAACTGGATCTTTGACAACTACAGCTAAGTTCAAACTAAGATTAGCCATGCGAGGGAAGGGATGGCTAGGATCTACTGCTAAGGGTGTCAGAACTGGAAAGATCCGCTGTTTAAATAAGTTTTCGAGGTAAGAACGCTGTTCTAAACTGATATCTGTATAATCAAGAAGATGAATCCCCTGAGATGCCATTTCTGAACGCAATACCTTCTCAAAATGGTGATGCTGTTGCATTACCATTGGACGTAATAATTGTGCGATCGCGGTTAATTGTTCTTGTGGAGTCAGTCCATCTGGCGTTCGTTTACTTACCTGCGCTTGAACTTGCTCTTTGAGAACTGCTACACGAATCATGAAATATTCATCTAAATTAGAACTGAAGATAGCAGTAAACTTCAGTCTTTCTAATAAAGGTGTACGCAGATCTAATGCTTCATGCAAAACCCGCCGATTAAATTCCAACCAACTTAACTCTCGATTAAAGTAATATTGCGGGTCATTTAAGTTAATAGTTGTAGTTATCTGTTTAGCTTTGACCATATTAATTTATTCAGAGAAAAATTTTGCAGAAGTATAGATAAAATATCTGCGAATATTAAGCAAGATTCAAATTGCAATTTGATTCATATCAATTAACAAAAACTTTGATACAGATAGAGTTGTCATAGGGGTATGGCATTGCCATGCCTTTACCAACGTATTTGTATTATGATTAACGGGAAATGGTATCAGGTATAGCATTTCCTAGCCTGATGAGATACAAATTTATCTGTGTTCATCTGCGTTTATCCTTTTGTATCACAAATTTGGGAATCGCTATAAGAACTAATTCAAATAAATAACTATTTATTACCTATAACTATTTCCAAAATTCTGATTTATCAAATTAACTAGTATTTAAATAATTTTTGGACTGTATCTCAAGGTATTTTGTACTAATTAATTTTTATATTGTTACCATTAACTAGATTCTTGATATTTAATTAACATAAGGTTAAGTCAAGGTTAAATAAGCTTTAACTTTACATCATTTTTGCTAATGTAAGCTTTTTTACTCAGACAAATTTTAAGGAACAAAAAATAATTTTTGATGCTAATAAAATTGGCATATATAAACTCAAATTTTAGATGAAATACGAACAAAACTAATACTAAATAATAGTTTTTAACTATGTTTATCCAAGATTCAAAAGCAGAAATTCTATGTAGTAAATATTACACTCAATAAAATAAAAACCTGATAGTTAATGTTGGTTTTCACGACCTTCAACCGAACTGGGTACTGGATTACAATTATTAAAAGCTACTTCACACTTCTTTAGAATCATGCAGGCAGTTACAGCCCCCTCTACAACCCCCATTCCCGGACAATACTGGCAGTGGCGAGGGCATAAAGTTTACTATGTACGAGCCGGAGAACAACATCCGCAACGTCCGCCATTATTATTAGTGCATGGGTTTGGTGCTTCCACAGACCATTGGCGCAAGAACATTTCCGGACTCAGCCAAGATTTTCAAGTATTTGCAATTGATTTATTGGGATTTGGACGTTCAGCCAAACCTAAATTGCAATACGGAGGTGATTTGTGGCGCGACCAACTTTACGACTTTATTAATGAAATCATCGGTCAAAAAGCAGTTTTAGTAGGTAACTCCCTTGGTGGCTATGCTTCCTTGTGTGTGGCGGCGCAACGTCCCGATAGTGCAGTTGGGGTAGTTTTACTAAACAGCGCAGGGCCTTTTAACGAGCAGCCAACATCAGAACCCGAAGCTTTGCAAAGCCAAATTCAGCCTCCCAAACAAGAATCGGGATTGCAGAAGTTGCTGGGTGATACTGCGAAGTGGATGTTTCAGCAACCTTTAGCGCAGTTTTTGTTATTTCAATACGTGCGACAACGTTGGGTAATTCGCCAAACTCTAGAAAAAGTTTATTTGGATAAGAGTGCAATTACAGACCAGTTGATAGAAGAAATTTATCGACCAGCTTACGATGCTGGTGCGTTCGATGTATTTGTCTCGGTGTTTAATACTCCCCAAGGAGAAAAAGTGGATGTGCTGCTCAAGCAATTAACTTGTGGTTTATTGTTACTGTGGGGAGAAGCCGACCCTTGGATGAATGCTAGAGAACGTTCCCAAAAGTTTCGTCAATATTATCCGCAGCTGCAAGAACATTTTTTAATGGCGGGTCATTGCCCCCACGATGAAATACCAGATCGAGTAAACTCTCTTTTGAAAGATTGGGTGTTATTTATTAGCCAGTAATAAGCTGTTACGCATTTAAGTTGCATAGTGACTCATCAGGATTGTCCAGAGTCAAAGGTCAAAAGTCGAAGTTGATCCTTGACTCTTGACAACCCGAACAAGATGTAGGTGCAATTTAGATGTGCATTAACTTACTAATTCCTGACGTTCAACTCCATAGAAAGCTGTGGGGTTGTTAAATCGCCGCACACTCATTAGAGTGAATCCCCAGAGAGTTAATCTGGCTGCTTGACGTGACGCATGATCCAAATCTTGACCTCAAGTAAATTGCGGTCAATGACTTCTAGCTTTCCTTCTATTTCATCAAATCCGTGAGCAATCCCATCGGAGATGTTTTGTTGATTGTTCCGAAGATGGTTAAAATCCCTTTCAGCAGATAGCTTGCGCTTCTCGGAATTGCCATAGGTCACAAAAAGCCAGATGACATTGCCCCCGATAGCCAACAGCAAGGCTATCAAGGGAATTGAGTTTTGTATATTCATAGCGCGTCAACCTTGGCCTCAAGCCTGGGAAGGTCTACATTTTTGATTTGGTTAACCGAGTCCTCGATTGAATCGGTATCGGTTCCCGTGTAACGCCACACAATCACATGGGCATCTTCAAACCAGTCAGGAACTTTAATAAAAATGCTGTAATCAACAGATATGGGCTGCAAAAGTAGCAGATTTATCTTGTCTAAAAATAGAGCATATCGCCTGTTAAAACTGGCATCCTGGGAACCACCAAAAACAATTCCTGTGCTGACTTGTTGACGGAGATTACCTGCAAATTTCCACTCTCTACCTTCGGGGACATTAGTAGAAACTGAAACAGCTAGGACAAAAACATCTAACAATACAGCAATAGATATTTCAGGAATGGGGATTATTTTATAACCACCCCCAATGAGAGGTAACTGTACTGCTGAAACGCTTTCGTTATGAATTACTTCCCAGTTTGCAGAATTTCCAAGCTGCAACTGCCTCATAAATAAAGTTCAACTGTGATTGTTTGGTTAAAAGCTAATTCTTCAACCGGACGAACAAAGGCAATTGGGTCTATCCCAAAGTGGTCTAGGGTATCAAAGTAAGTTCCTGTATCTAACTTGCCAGATAGCCAGTTAGCAGAAGCTTGATTGATGGTAATCATGCCGTCGATGTCTTGCAAGTCGCCGACTGATACCATCAACAGATCGCGGCGATCGTCAGGTAAATACAGGATGTTACTCATGATTAAACAATTTCGGGAGTAAATGAAAGGCGATTACCTTCTGTTTCCAGAAGAGTTACCAAAGCGGCAGTGGCAGCAATAGCCGTAACAGCCGTTGCATAAGTCTCAGAACCATCAGTGCTTTGTCCAAAAGGAGATGAAATACTCTTATTGGCGTAGCGCTTGTACTGAATATCAGTAACCCTAGATTTGTTGTCAGCAACAGCAGCACCTCTAATTACCAGGGATGCCTTAGCTGGTTTGAATCCCTTCAAGCCGTCCATTTTGACGCCGCCAGTTGGAACGGTAAAATTAGCGGCGCGAGTTCTATCATCCGCCGCTACAGCTGTTCGCAAAGTAGAAATAATTGAAGTGGTCATGACCCCATTAGATGTTTGTCCAGCATCATCAATGAGTCGGACTGGCAAAAAGACTCTTCCATTAAAGGTAAATGATTCCACATATCCTTTAACTGTTTTGAGATTAACTTTAGTCCCGGTCGCTGTTTTCTGTCCGGCGTATAAGGACTGTTTAGCATCGCGTGACAAATCTTCCCATGCACGTAACTTGGTAAGAGCAGCGTTCAACTCTACACCACGACGAATGTCTGAATATTTTCCCATCTGGTTTTGATTTATTTGATTTTGTAAAATCTTCAAACCCAAGCTAGCACTGGTTTTTAAGAAGAATTGAACCAGTGACAAGTTAACTTGTCGAAAAAGAATTGGAACGATCAAGGAGTGGTGACGCTCTCAATTACGCTTCTGAGGCGTCCGTTCACAGCTACCAAGTTCACTGGTTTAACCTGTCCGGGAATAATCAGTTGTGCGTGGGTAAATTTCACGTCAGCCGTGGGTCTTTGCCTAAATTTTTTGACTGTCCTGCCATAGACGCGATGCGTGCCAGGATTAGTGGGAAATTCTTTAGTATTTTCGATAAATTGGAAATTATCATCGTTATAAGTTTTATCTAATATTTTTAAAACTGATTGAACTGTTGATTGTCCTTCAGTTTTAGAAGCACATAATAGACGCAAATCATAACCATTTTCTAAATCCAAATAGGTGCATTTGTACTTGCCTTTCTTCCAAATTAATGGAGGAGTTGCAAATTCTGCTTTTATCTCACGTGCATATTCCTCAGCATCAGTTCGTGATATTGTATCGGCTGTTCTATTCATAATACGGAAGCCAATTTCACCGCGTACTTGCTCTGTCCCATCACCATGTTTTTCAAAATCATATGGTTCCTTGAAATAGAGTTTTATTTGTGGCTTGAATTTGGCATCCCGTTGAAATTCTTGCACGGGAATACCGTAAATAGGAGTTTGCAGACTTTGAGCGTGACCTACTGTAATTTCAAAGAGCCATAACCGTAGTTGGGTCATGGCTACAGTATCAGCATCATCTATGAGACAAGCTTGTTTTAATGCTGGTTTGGGGCTGGAGATATCGCCATCAGGTTGATTTTTAAAATACGCTCTTACTAGCTTATTGTGGTAAAGCCTGAGCATATCTTGCAGGTGTTCCCAGTGGTTAAAATCTGGAGGTAATGCTCCATTTACGCAGTCATATTTTTGCACGGGTGCAGGCGTACAAGAATTTCCGTAGTTAGTTGCATATTCACTAGGAATTTCGTAGCCAGCAGTGGTTACATCTATCCATGTGGCCGATCTTTCGCCAATGCCAGTATTAGATCCGTTAATTATTAAAATTACGCCGCAAGAACCGGAAATAGTGCCGACAGTATCGGCTGAAATATAGCCATGCCCTTTAACGCCGTCACAATTCTCGAATAGAAGTAGCCAACATTTAGCCATTAGTAATCACCTGGATTTAGGGTAGAACCGTCATCTAATTTGGCAAGGTTAATTGTCAGTTGACGAACGGTGTATGGGTCGTTGTCTGTACCTCTGGTTGTAAAGCTAGAAAAGCCAGTGCTGACATAAATTGACTGGTCAATGTTGGAATCAAACGCTGTTTGAGTGAGGTATGTTTGACCGTTAATAAGTACAGCTACAAAATGCCCCTCACCACTTGCAGTTGTCGGGGTTGTCAATCCGGCTGCTATTAATGCTGTGTCGGGTATAAATAAACCTGCGCTTGGTGCTGATGCGCCACTGGCTAGTCTGGTTGCACCTGTCCCAAAAATTTGAGCGATGGTTGGTTCTGCCATAAAACCGGATTTTTATTGAAGTGAATAAATCCGTTTTATTGGCAATTCAAAATTAAGTAAATATTCCACTTTTATGTAGAAGTGGTATATCCTCTGATGGCGTGTAAGCATTGCCAGCATTAGGATTGAGCAAATATTTACTAATAGTGGATATCTACAAAATTCCACTTTTACCTACACAATGGGTAAAAGTGGAATACGCGAAATTCAATTCTTTTATGCCTAAAAATAACAGACG
Organism: Calothrix sp. NIES-2098; assembly: GCF_963875125.1. Classification (NCBI taxonomy): domain Bacteria; kingdom Bacillati; phylum Cyanobacteriota; class Cyanophyceae; order Nostocales; family Calotrichaceae; genus Calothrix; species Calothrix sp. NIES-2098. The sequence continues at coordinate 2,132,120 of NZ_CAWNKJ010000001.1, read as the reverse complement.
CGGAAAAGCTGAGGTAATCTCAGATAGTGATTTTGTAAAAATTCGTAAACAAGTCCGGACGGATAAATATAAATTACTTTTGGATCTGGCCTGGTACACGGGTGAAAGATGGGGGGCGTTGCTTCAACTCAAGGTTAGTGATGTTTACGATGCTAAAGGCCGTCCCAAGGAAATATTGATTTTTCAGGGAATTATCCGCAAGCATCGACCTGATGGAACGGCGGATACGGTGGAAATTCCAGTGCATGACAATCTCAAGCAATCGCTTTTGGCATTCCAGCCTGGTGAGTCAGTATGGCTTTTCCCCTCCAGGTGTGGGAGTAAGCCAATCACCTGGCGAAATGCCTATGATATCCTCAAACGAGCTTCTGAAAGTGCCGGAATGGGTACGCGCGGAATCTCAACTCACACTACCCGCCGCAGTTTAGTCAATCGACTCCGCAAAAATGGAACTGCAAAGTCTGTAATTCGCAAAATCACCGGACACCGCGATGAGAAGGGCTTAGACCCTTACATTGACATTGACATCGATGAGGTTAAGGGGGCGATCGCAACTCTATGAATCCAATGTTTCTACAATTGGAGATTTTCTACCAGCGCTTGCAAGCTGGCGAATACGACGACCCTTTGACCCTGGCTCAAGGGCTTGAGGCATTGGCAAATCAGGCATGGGATGAAGTTGATGAACTTTACCCGCCGTCACTAAGAATTGACCCGTGAGTTATGGTGTAGCTTCAGCCAATTTTCCTGCGCGATCGCACTTTAGCATCCCAATTCCCAAGTAGTGCGATCGCATTTTTCATGCCCTCATGGTAAAGTTTGCCGTGTTACACGGCATTTGAGATGATATGGCAAGGACTAGCACGACTTGGGACAGTGGTAGCAGTTGGCTACACGGCGAAACTACAACAGCTCGTATTCCTATTGCTCTCAAACCCCAAGTTATGGCTTATGCTAGGGCGATTGACGCACGAACTCATGATTTTGATGGTATCTCCCAGCACGCGAGGGATATTTCCTTAATTCTTGAGGTGATAGAGAAATATATAGCGTACAAGCGTACTAATTATCACCCAAATCAAAACTCCAGAGAACTCGACATTAACACCCGTGCTTGGGATGAACTCAGGAAGTTTCAGAAGATATTGCAGGAGAATCCGCAGGCGTTGTTTAAAAATTAGCTGAAACGACGGGCTTGTTTTGCTTGTTGGTAAGCAGCGTTGATTTGCGTCATTTTTTGGGCGGAACCGCCGATATCTGGATGATGTTGTTGTGCTAGCTTTCGGTAGGCTTCTCTGACTTGACGAGCTGAAGCCTGAGCATCAACACCAAGCACTTCCCACCACTGCTTTGGCTGAGTTGGTGGTAATGCTTGATACCCCGTAAAGGCTTGCTCCACATTGCCAACACCCCAGCGTTCCATTCCACGTATGGCTGCACAGTGTAAGCCAATTGCTCTGAGGTTGTCTCTCACCGTCAGCCATTTGTCACAGCACAGTACGTAGTTTTTCTTTTTAATTCGGAAGTAAACTGCCACGCCCGGATCTTCCGGCTCTTTAAAATTGGCATATGGCAGTCCGTCACGGCGTAATTGTACGTTGCTAGAGATAATCACGTTACTTGCACCTAGTAATTGCAGCTCGTGCAGCAACTGATCGCGAGCAATGCCAAATTTAACTTTAAACTGTGCCTCCTGGCGCTGATGTGAAGGTGTTCGCGGGTAGATGAGTGCCCAGTTGAGGGGGTAGGCTGATATGTTTTCTGTCATGGCTATCGATTACTCCAAGAGCGAATTAACTGCTCAATCTCAACTGGCGATTCTCCATCCGCGATCGCACTTTCAACTTCCAACTTCCGACTTTGGGCTAAATGCGATCGCGTATTCCCGCCGGGTATATGAATATGGTGAATTTTCCCCCGTTGCTTGTAGCAGTAGCGATAGTAAGTATTGGCTTTGCGCTTTGAAGGAGAGTAGGTTTCTACCCATTGGGGTTGTTCTGGAACAGGTTTAATACGTTCTGGAACAGCATTTTTGGTATCGCGTTCCAGAACAACGCTCAGGCGATCGCCAGCGATTTTCTCCAAGTATTCAACTACAGGGAGAGTTACTGCTGTATCCTGTTCCAGAACATGAGGAGAAAAAGCCTCCTGAGATGATGGGCACTCAGGAGAGAAATTATCAAACCGGGTTATTTGATGGTCAACTGTATCATGTTTATCCCAAGCTGGGTCGTATACAGGTAAGGCCTGCACGGGTGCGATCGCACTCAAGTCAAACAGTGTTAGCTGCTTACTCATGACTCACGACCCCCACCGCGGCGAAATGGAACTATTTCATGAGCAACTGTTTGGGACAATTCTTTGAGTGCAGCTGACCACGCCAGGGCACAACTCACTGGCATCTGTTGAAAGTCAACCTCATCAATGAAACGTCGGCGTATCCAGTTTTTGAAAATTTCAATCTGGTGACGGTCGAATAAAAATTGTGAATCTGTCATAATTTTTCTCTTGAATAGGTAGCGGCCGCAGTTGCGGCTATTTTTTTAAAATTGGGTTTTAGGAATAATCCCTAGGGATGTTCTTGGGTAAAAAGGCATTTATGACAGAGAGAAATTGGTCAATGCCAAATGTCACTTGTTCCCACCAGGATTGCTGTAAACAACGAATTAACCAACCTTGGGGATTAGAAATAATTGGTTTACCGTTGGAACGTTTTTCAAATCCACCGCTTTGAATGAAGTGTTTTAAAGCTAGTTCGATTTCTTCAATGTGGTAATTAAACAGTTCTTGAGTGCCTGCTTTGTTGGGATGGTAATAAATTCCATACTCAGCACAGAGAACTAGAATGTCATAGCGTCGTTCTAATTCTTCATACTGTTGGCTTGACCATTGCTCTAAACTTGCTTTGAGTTCCGCAAGGGAAAAGTCAAAAATTGGTGCAGATGGTTGATAACCATATTGTTCGCAAAGTTTGACAACTTGGAGTATTTTGTTTAACTCCTCACGTTCGCTCGAAGATATCTTAGGAATATAAGTGTTGTTGTTGTTCTCCCCGTCCCTTGCTGATTGCTCGTTTGAGGTGTTTAAATCGCAAGTCGAGTTGAGATTTTGCAAGTGATTTTGCTGATTTTTTTTACGTGGTTTTAACCAATCGAATGGTCTTAAAAGTATTCTGTAAGCTGTACTACTGAATTCTTTAATTACTTGGATTACTCTATGTTGGATGAGCCATTTGAAGCGTTTTAACAGCCACCACCGAGCAAATTTTGTACCTCGGTGTTTAGTGACAAATTGCTCAAAATCTCTCAGGTCAATTTCTATTTGTGTACCGATTTTTCCTTGTAATGCTATCCATTCCCATAGGGCTTGAGTCAATGGAATTGTGTTCTGTTCGAGGAAAAATGCCAGTTCTTTTTCTGTCCTGAGTGACAGAGTTTTTGATGCTTTTAATGTCATAATTAGAGTAGAGAATTTCAACTTATTGCCTCTTAGTAGTTGGTAGCTCTAGGAGGCATTTCAATTTTTTAGTTATTAAGAATCAGGTTATTAACTGTTGATAATTAGCGGCGATCGCAAATGAAGTGAGGGCGACACACCCATTAAAAAGCCGTCCTCACCAATGGCAGGACGGTTTAATCTTCGGTCTCGGATACTGTTTGCGTTTTGTCCATGAAACCCTGGATTTTCTGCTCTAGCAGGTCGCAGGATTTTATAAAATCAGCTTCGTTCTCTTTAGCTTCATCCAACCTAGTCTCAAGCCGTTGCTTATGTGCCCGTACATACGACAGGTGCGCTTCCCTAATTAGGCGAACGGCTTCTAGGACTTTTCCAGGATCAAAATCTGCTCCTTCGATAAGGGATTCGATTCTACTAAATAGATTTTCTCCTGGGCTATAGCCCTGAATAAATCTGTCCTGGTCATACCCATCTGCTTCGCCTTCTTGTTTATTTTTTCCCATTCCTCGGTTGGAATGCGGACTGTTGCATTCACCAGTTCCTCTGACTGGTCTACCTTTCTGGCTCTTCCCATCGGTTCTTACTTTACTGTTCATGTTAATTATACGTGATTTATTTTTCTGTACGTGATTTATTCCTGTACCCTCTTGACAAGAATATATCATACGTGAAAAATGAAACTATACGTTTTTCACGTATAAAAACTAAATTTTAGCTCCCCCCTCAAATTTGCCATCGTGCCTGTGAGGGCATACTCAGGAGCAACTCACCCGCGCCATTGCCAAATGTGCCCCGGCGCGGAAACACCCTAAGTCAAAAGTCAATAGTCATTAGTTATTAGTCATTGGCGCTCACGCTTCACTTGCAGCGCTGCACAGTCATGCTGTCTCGGAATGGAGGTATTTAGACGCTAATCTAATCTCTCAGTTGTGATTTCCGTTCAAAATTACACCATGATTCGCCAGCGCTCGCTGCTGGCGCTTTCCTCCACCTTGGAGGTGAATATTATGCTGATTTCTGTCAGTTAAGCACTATGTAGATGTCGGAAAAAACACCAGCGTCAGCTTGGTGTAGCTTGACGCTGGCCTTCTTTACAAAATGGGAAATTAAATTATGACTTACCGCGCTGACCTCACACCGTGGGCTGTTTTTCGCTGTGAATCCACAGTTCAGAATATCTGCGTTAATCGTTTTCGCAGTCGAACTGACGCTGAATCTTACATGAACATTTTACGGGGGCTAAATCCTGGTGTTAGCTATCAGGTGGTTTTTGATAAGCCGGTTGAGGTTCAAGGATAACTCAAAATTTTGCGATCGCGTTGAAAGTGCGATCGCGTTGATTCAAAGACTTGAAACGTGTACAGGGTAAATTATGCAGCTTAAAAGCATCAGTTACAAACGAGTTTTAAACCTAGGAAATTACGAAAATAAGCACCTAGAGTTGTTTGGTGAAGTTGCCCAAGGAGACGATGAAGACGAGGCAATTTTGCACCTAATGGAATTGGTCGAGCGTAACATCCGTTCCCAAATTGGTAAGGAGTTCCAAAAACAGATTTTGGACTTGGAAGCGAAAAGAAACCAACTAGACGACCAGGTGTACAACCTCAAGCGAGAGATTGCAAAACTCGAACAAACCAAGGCTGAACTAGAAAAACTTCAACCATCACAAGATAACTCAACCACAACAGGGGAACCCAGCATAGACGACATCCCTTTTGAGGCTGGGGATACTGCCACAGATAGCGGTATCCCTGAAGGATTTTAGTCAATTTTTTTTGCGATCGCGCTTTTGGAGGAGGAGCGATCGCAAAAGCTCAACCCAACTTAGCCATTGGATAAGCCTGAACCATGCACACCATAATATCAGTCAAAAGCGTGTTCACTTGTAAAACCCCCGGCAGTGGTTGGCTCAATTTGGCCCAAGTTCGCCAACTGCAACATTCACCAGCTGGTGATGCTTTCAAACAAGATTTAGTCGTAATCACCTGGCATAACGGCGACAATCAACCCTTTCAAGGTGAAGATGCCACAGCCATACTCCAAGCTTGGGAGGAAGCCCAAAACCGTTGTCATTGCCACTCGAAAACAGAATTATGAACCAAGCAGCTATTAGTCGAGGTAAAGACATAATCAAGGATGCTATTCGATTAGCTAACCCTGGTGAAGTAGCCAGAATTCCGGTTGCTGATGAAGCGAATTTAGCAGTATTTCAGCAAGCTTTACGTGCATATGACATTCAGCGAATGCTTTTACAAAAGAATGTCACGGTTGAGTTTTATATTCCCCAAGCCGCAGTTGACCAAGCCAAAAAACATATGTTGCAAGTCATAAGAACTGCATCTAATGAGGTTGAGGAAATTGTATTTCCTTATCTCCCACAAGATTATGCAGATGCAGAAATAGCATTAGCATCAACCGAAGTTCAACGAGCATTACGCAGTCGAGGAATAACAGCTTCATTGCAGCGTGTAGCTCAAACAGGAGAAATCATCGTAGCCAGTATTGACCAAGTTACTTATGGTGAATTAGATAGCTATTTACGCAATCTGGATAACCAATGAGAGGTGGAATTCTTAAAGTTATTAGAGGTCAAGGAATTTATGTCAGTTTTTCTGCTGTTACATGGGTTGAATCACACGAAAAAAAGCAAAGAATCATTGATTATTGGCATTCTCAAGGCTTTGCAGAAGCCGAAAACTTACCTTATGAATTTATCGATGGTTATCTAAATGTGACCAAAGATTTACCCGAATTTGGCTTTCATAAAGGAAGCGGAACTTTAGACGAGCAAATTTACAACATACCTTTTTAAACCGCCTGATGAGCCTATTGGCTATAGGCTACCTGACACAGTAGCCGAAACGGTGGGAAATTCCCACCGTCGCGGATTGTGTCCAAAGCAGTCTGCCAGTTGTTAAGAGAAAGTGCGGCGTTGAGAGTGAACTGCGCTGCTGAATTGCGGCGTTTTCATCTTCATGCGCAGCCTTTCTCTTATCAATTTCCCGAATTGCGTTTACTCCTGAATCGCGCCCCTTTGATGTGGGGCGTTAGGGTGATTCGTGCGCTGTTTAGTTCGGGTTAATTAAGGATGCCAGTCCTACACCTTCACCTTGATGCAACACAGAACCATGACAAATGAATTAACAATTTTGGGAATTGATGTTAGTAAATCAAGCGTAACTTGTCATATTTTAACACAATACCCCAAGGGCGGATTGCAGGGTTATTGGCATAAAACTAGGAATAAAACATCAAGTTTATATCCAGCTTTCTATTCCAATCCCGATGCTAGAAAGAAGCAAAAATCAGCTTTTGATTTTGCAGATTATCTAACAGAAATTCAGCCGGATTACGCAATCCTAGAACCAACTGGAAACCACTATTCCCGGTTGTGGGCATCTATTCTCAAAAAGTTAGAAATTAAGATTTTGTGGGTGGGCCACGTTGAACTGCGGCGTTACCGGGGAGGTAAAAACCTGCCCAACAAATCGGATGCGGCTGATGCTTTAGCAATGGCCGCCTACGGTCACGACCCAGACCACCGACTCGAAACAGGCGAAATCAACATGAGATATTTTCTCATGCACCGCCCAGAACCGATTGATGAACTCCGCGACCTGTGCCAGCAGCTTGAACATCTCAACCGGGTGCAGTCGCCAATCAGCAATTATGGCCGTCAGCTTTTGTCCTGGCAGTTTCCCGAAGTCGCTCACACTAAGAGCGTTTCCAGTAAGCCTGGACTATTACCGCCCTTGTGGGGATGGTTGGCTAATCGCAAAACTGAAATTTCAAGCGCCGGGAAAACTCGACTCGACAATCTCTATAAAAAATCCATCGCCCGCTTTTATGGAATTGAGATTGACCCAGTACTAGAACTTCATGCTGATTGGATGTGTGACATTTCACTTTACGAGCAGCGCTTAGAAGCCAGAATCAGTGAAATGCTTCAAGCACCAGCATTTCGCCAATACATGAGCGTGTTTGATAAGTTTGGTTTTGGCCTGAGAGTGCGATCGCGTCTGTTAAGTCGGATTTACCCATTTGAGTCATTCTTAGGGGTCAACGGTAAACCGGTGATTGAATATGAAGTGCGTGAGGTCAAAAAAACTGAACGCGATCGCAAAAACGGTGAAACCATTGTCAGGCGACTTGCTGGTGAAACCAAACGGATTAAACGCAACCGCAGCCGCGACACTTTCAAAATGCGGCTGGGTATGGGTACTGTTTTAGAACAGTCCGGAGATGGTTTGGTTGAAAAAGCTAGCGGTTCGTCGCTGTGTCGGATTGCTCTATGGCAGTATGTCTTAACTGGTTTAGAAACCGGGAGACTCCCCAAAAACGAACTGACTGCTAGATTAGTTGATTACCGTGACTCACTTAAGTCAAATGTCACAGAACAAGGTGAAAAATTACTAGCTGGCAAGCACATCCAGGGAAAACTGATGAGTAAAGTTGTTAACTTGCTGTTTGATGAATTGTGTAAGATAACCTGATGCTTTAACCCTTCTCTTAGGAAGGGTTATAAAATGACTCCAAGTTTCAGTTACCCTGAAGATGATACTGCTTAATAAGTTTTAATAATTCTGTTATGACTCCGGATTCTCCTATTAATACTCCCGCCAAACCTGAATCTACTGTAGGGCTGCGCGTGCGAAATTTCTTAGTTGCGATAGTAGCGATCGCGCTTACTGTCGCCCTAGTTTTAGGATTGCGAACTGAGACAACTACCGCTTCTCTCAGCAAATTGGGTGAGACTTCCATCCCTCTAGAAGTTGCGATCGCTAACGGTAAGCCTTCACTAGTCGAATTTTACGCTGATTGGTGTACTGTATGTCAAAAAATGGCTCCAGATATGACTGAGTTAGAACAGCAATATGCTGACAAGCTCAATTTTGTCATGTTGAATGTGGATAACACCAAATGGTTGCCAGAAATGTTGAAATATCGGGTCGATGGAATTCCCCATTTTGTATTTTTGGGTAAAACCGGGGAAACGATAGCACAGGCGATCGGCGATCAACCACGCATCGTCATGGCTAGCAACTTAGAAGCTTTAGTAACTGGTTCCTCCCTACCTTACGCCCAAGCTAGCGGACAGGTTTCTAAATTCTCTGCGCCAGTCGCACCAACCGCTAGTCAAGACGATCCGCGCAGTCATGGTAGCCAGGTTGTAAATTAGCAATGCAATTATAGAATTTCTCACAATATCGATCCCCTCTTAAGCAGGCAATAAATTTACAAAAATTGCCATTTGTTTAAGAGGGTTTTTATTGTACTTTTAATGACCTATTTATTCTTACACTACATAAATAACCGTTTATATACTTGTCGATCGTAAAACAACATTTTTAGATGAGTCTTTACAAGCCTATGTAGATATAAGAACTTCAACACATATCACTTTCTCAAAAAATAAAATATTTTAGCGCATTTCATGTGAAATAAAATTTAGGACTGCAAAAAATCATCCTACGGATTTTTAGAATACTACTTTGGTATTAGCTAAAATTTTTGTTGGCAAGCCATAACTTTAAAATATTTCTTGTTTGTTCTCATATATACAACAGTTCAATATTCATCAAAGTATAGTCAAAATAGACTGGCTAAATTACTGAATTTCTTGGCTAAAAAGATAAAAATTTAACTAATTTTTTAGCATTTCAGTAGAGCCTCATAGCTACAAGGTGTAAATTTGAGCAAATTGCTAAACAAGTATTTAAAAGACTAACGACTAAAAACATTTTTAGTTTGTTCCAAGGTTGAATAGCTAAAAATGTAGAAAAGCTCCATTAGGTAAAACTCACATATTTTCTCATATGAACCCAAAAAACCAACGTAAACGGAAAAAAACTGCTCTGATTACTGGAGCAGCTAGTGGAATTGGCTACGAGTTAGCATATATTTTTGCGCTGAATGACTATAATTTGGTATTAGTAGATAGAATGGCGCACAAATTGGCAGAAGTTACCGATCAATTTTGCAAAAAATTTGGAATTTTAGTTAAACCTGTTGTCAAAGATTTATCTGTACAAACATCACCTGAAGAGATTTTTAATGAGTTACAGCAAGAAGATATCAAAGTTGACGTACTAGTAAATAATGCAGGGTTTGGTATTCATGGATTATTTAATGAAACAAACTTGAATACCGAACTAGAAATGCTACAGGTAAATTTAGTATGTCTCACTCATTTAACTAAGTTATTCCTAAAAGATATGGTGAAGCAAGGCGAAGGAAAAGTATTAAATCTTTCCTCTGCTGCGGCTTTTCAACCAGGCCCTTTAATGGCAGTTTATTTTGCTACTAAAGCCTATGTATTATCATTTTCACAAGCACTGGCGTGTGAATTAGAAGGTACAGGTGTAACTGTAACCGCCCTTTGTCCAGGCCCAACAGAATCAGCTTTTCATGAAAGAACTGGGATTGCAGGTGCTAAACAGATAGAAAGTAATAATATGATGGATGCGCAAACAGTAGCGAGAATTGGCTATCGCGCTTTAATGGAAGGTAAAACTGTGGCAATTCCTGGGTTAAAAAATAAATTACTTGCGGAAATTGTGAGATTCACGCCAAGAAAATTAGTCACAAAAATTGTGAAATCTATGCAAGAAGTTAAATAGTAGAAATTATACAGTAGCGATCGCTCTTTTATAGCTTTAAGAAAAAGCCAATTCAGGAGCGATCGCACAATAGATTACCTTAAATTTAGAAAGCCTTATGGCATAGGATGGAAGAGTAGATCTGAAAAAACAAAGTTAAACACAGCCCAGATAGAAAAGGCTATTGATATTGCCAAAACTGCAAGCACAGGTGCGAGAGAAAGGTATTTCTGGAAATAGCCTTGTTGGTCATTTGCTTTTTGCATAGAGTCACCTCTAAAACCAGTTCGTTAATGAAATTGAAATATAGCAGTTTAACTGAAATTTCTTCATCTATGATATGTAATTCAGCAAAAATAGTTTGGGTAATTCTTAGAAAGAAAATTCCCAAACTTAGAAATTTCAGTTAACTGCACAACCAATAGATTAATAATTAATTATTTATCAAACTTCTAACTAAAGTGCTGTTTTATATTAAGTTGCTTTGTAATTATATATACGAGTAATATATTCGCGGATTCATTCTCATATTTCCAACAGTTGAGGATAAATTAATCAGATTAAGTGTAAGTGTAGGGTTGACATTGCTAGCCCTGCTAAGGTGAGATCTAAAAAAGCCCTTTTTCTTCATGTTATTTGTGCCTACCCTGCGGGAACGTCAAGGGCGAACGTGGTAAAAAATGATTCAATCACGAAGACGCATTCGCCGAAGGCGTTCTCTAAGAGTAGCCCTTCCCAGAGGGTAGGACGCAAAGGTCAGAATTAGGTTGAAAGATATTATTTGTCAAGTTTTTTTTCTTCACCTTGACAGGGCTAGCATTGCCCAACCTACAGATAGGTCGATTTTTTCATAAATCAAATCAGATTCCTATAGGTAATTGCTATCATCAGTAAATCATTAAATTCCGCACAGCGGTACTAGGCTACGTCTACCGTTATTTGTAATCAAATGACTCTTGACTATTGTTGAATTTAAAATTGCTTAACAATGGATCGTCGGAATTTTCTCAAGTATGCGACTTTAGCAGGATCTGGCTTTGCCTTGAATAGCTGTATTCAAGGTAAAAATTCCAAATCTCAAAGCGAAGTAGTGCCAACAGCCTCCCCTGTGGCGATTAACGAACCGCTAAAAGTCGGATTTGTGTATGGGGGGCCTGTCGGGGATTTTGGCTGGACTTACTCCCATGATTTAGGTCGCAGAGAAATGGAAGCGAATCTCCAAGATAAGGTAAAAACTACCTTTGTAGAAAATGTGAATGCAGATGTTGATGCGGAGAAAGTAATTCGGCAACTAGCATTAGACGGGAATAAATTAATTTTTACCACTTCCTTGGATTACATGAACCCCACAATGAAAGTTGCCAAGGAATTTCCGAATGTTTTATTTGAAAATTGTACGGGATACCAACGCGCTGCCAATGTCGGTACTTATTCGGGACGCTTTGAAGAACCGCACTATTTAACGGGTATGATTGCGGGCAAGATGACCAAATCCAATGTTATTGGTTTTATTGCTTCCCATCCCATCCCAGAAGTAATTCGCGGAATTGGCGCATTTACTCAAGGACTGCGAACAATAAATCCTCAAGCAAAAGTTAGGGTGATGTGGATACAAAGTTGGTACGATTCTGCCAAGGAAAAAGAAGCAGCCCAAGCTTTGATTAATTTGGGTGCAGATGTGCTAACTCAACATACTAACTCGGCGGCGGCTATTCAAGTGGCAGCAGAGAAAGGTATTTATGCTGTTGGCTACAACGCCGATATGAGTAAATTTGGTGCCCAAGCACACTTGACATCAGCAATTAATAGATGGGGAAAATTTTATATAGATACAGCTTTGGCTGTGATGAACAACACATGGAAATCACAAGCGGTTTGGTATGGTATTGCTCAAGGAATGGTAGATATTTCCCCAATGAATCCAGTGATTCCTAGCGATGTTCAGCAATTAGTTAATGCTAAAAGAGAACAGTTTATTCAAGGTACAGCACATCCTTTTGATGGCCCGGTAAAAGACCAAAAGGGAGTTGTGCGAGTACCCAAAGGTAAAGTGTTAGATAATAAAGCACAATTGGAAATGAATTGGTATGTTGAGGGAATTGAAGGGTCTATTCCTAAAAGTTAATTATTAATTCGTAATTTTTGTTGTAACACTGCTATAGAACTCATATTTGATTTCTGAAATACTTGTAGGATGGGTATTGCCTACCATATCCGGGTTTCGGTGAGCAATGCCCACCCTACTAATAGCGAGAAAAATTAACGTACTCATCAGTATGGTTTTTTTCACTCTTTAAGAGGATGTTGATCGCCTTAGTATTGACTACAAACTTATAACTCAAGACGTGATTTCTATCATTCTGCTCTAAGCCTTCTGATAGTGTATTTTGCAAAACCAAAAAGTCTAGGCTAGGTATGTTTGGTCATGGAAATTAGGGGATAAAATCATGCCTGGTGGTCATGCTAGTCATAAAGGCGCTTCTAACAAACCCAATGTTAATGCTAACGGGGTAATTGATGACGCTGTGGATACAACATTAGGAAATCCTGAAGATCTGCTACCGGAAAATTTAACTAATGCAGAAACTCTCAGAGTTGACGAAGCTGTAAATTATCCGCCTGCAACTCAACGTCCAGGTGAAGAATCAAACTCAACTAATACAGATAAATAGCAAGCGTTGTTGACGATAATTTTGAGAATTGAATTAAGAGGGACAAAATGAACGTATCAGAAATTAAAGAACATTTGCCTGTCTATGCAGAAGGTGTTGGCGGTTTAGCAGGAGCATCTGACACCCACATTGGAAATGTTGATGCTGTAGAGGGAGGAAAGTTCATTAAATTGACGAAAAATAATGCTCACGATCGCAAACATCATTGGTTTCCCATCAGTTGGGTGAGAGCAGTAGATGAACGCGCTGTGTATCTCAACAAAACTGTGGATGAAGCGATCGCTGAATTGCTCAACGAACAACCTGCTGGTGTTTAATTGCTATTCTTTTGATAGGCAAGAGGCAATATTATTTATATGTTGCCTTTTGCCTAAGTTAAGGTTTGACAAATACTTCTAAATTAGCCCAGCGTTCTTGTAAAATCCCAGCTAAGGAACGCAAACCCCACACTTCACTGCGACGATGACCAACTGCGATCGCTCCTATTTTAGTCTCTTCCATTGCTGCTTTGGCTGGTTGTCGCAATTGTCCTGTAATATAAACATCAGCACCACGGTCTGCTGCTTCTCTAACTAACGCATCTGTCATTGCACCAACAACAGCAATGCGTTTCACTTCAGAATTAACTGCTGGATGTATTTGTTCTTGTCCGCCGAAAATTTGAGTAATACAATTGCAAAGATGCGTAAAGCTTTGAGTTGGAATGTCTCCAATCGCACCAATTGCTCTAGTTTCTTTTTCTCCTAATACTTCTAGTTGTGACATTCGCAAAATTTGAGCTAGGCGGAGATTGAAACCCAACGTCAAGCATTCATCAAATGGTAGATGATAAGAAATTACTCCGAGTTCGGGTGGAATTTCATCTGCTGTTAATTTCCAAGGGCGATGTAAGAATAGCGCATCTAAATTGTGGGTTTTTATCCAATTTTGTAACTGTGTGTCTGGTTCAAGTGCTAATCCTAGACGTGTTACAGGATGTGATGATGCGAAGTATATGCCTCCTCTTTCAGTTTCAGGGAATAGTTCAACATTAAAGAAGTAATTCAGGAACTCTGCTATTTCTGGGAAAAAAATTGAGTTACATTCAGATGTCATTGATATTTATGGGCAATATAACATTGCTTTGCCGATCGGTGGGATGATTTTTGTCTCACGCAGAGGCGCAGAGGCGCAGAGAGTAAGAGTCTGAGAAATCAAATTTTTAATTTTTATCTCTTCATTCACCAACGCGCTCTCTCTGTTTGTCTCTTTTTGAAGTTAGACGGTAGCGCTTCAGCTTTCGAGTACTCAATTACCATTTCCTATACTACAATTGCTATTTCGGAGACTACAATTGCTATTTCAGATACTACAATTGCTATTTTGGAGACTACAATTGCCATTCTGGAGTACTCAGTTGCTATTTTGGAGACTACAATTGCCATTTTGGAGTACTCGATTGCCATTTTAGAGTACCCAATTGCTATTTTTGAGTACTCAATTGCAGCTAATGTTAGATGTTAGAGAGCAATTGTTGAATGCAATCCAGCCTGAACTAATCTTTGCTGTAATTGGGTGTAGCGCTGTTGTCTATCGGTAGAATTTACAGCTAAGGAGATTGCTTTTTTAGCACCAATGATAATCGCTAACTGTTTAGCGCGAGTTAAGCCAGTATAAATGAGGTTACGACTCAGCATCATGTAGTGTTGCATATATATTGGCAGAATTACTACCGGATATTCAGAACCTTGGCTTTTATGAATTGAGGTAGCAAATGCTAGGGATATCTCATTTAAATCAGCATAATCGTAAGTGACAATTCGCTCGCAATACTGTACATTGACTTCTTGCTCTACAGTATCAATGGCGGTAATTATTCCCAAGTCTCCATTGAATACTTCTCGCTGATAATCGTTCGTCTGCTGAATTACTCTGTCGCCTACTCGCAGTTTCATCCCACCTCTGGAGATTTCTACTTTCTCAGCACTGGGAGGATTAATTAATTCTTGCAAAACTTGGTTGAGGTTGCGAGTACCGACTACTCCCCGTGACATTGGGCACAGTACTTGCACATCGGTGGCGGGATTAAAGCCTAAATTGGGAATTAAGTCTGTAATCAGTTCGCAAATTGCTTGAACGCCGTGTTCTGGTTGATACCCACCACCATGCCAAAGACAATCGGAAACGGGGCGATCGCATATCGGTTCAATTGTGGGATAATGTCCGCGATTGATTTGATGGGCGGCGGTGACGATGGCGCTTTGTTGGGCTTGGCGGAATACTTGAGTTAACCTGACTACAGGTACTCGACTTGAATTAATGAGGTCAGCGAGTATGCTTCCCGGCCCTACAGATGGTAACTGATCGATATCTCCTACTAACAGCAGTTGGGCATTCTTTCCTATAGCTTTCAGCAGCGAGTTAGCGAGAAATAAGTCCAGCATACTCGCTTCATCAACGATAATCGCCGTTTCAGGCAAAGGATTCTCGCTGTCGCGCTTAAAGCCCATTGTTTTGGGGTCAAATTCCAACAAGCGATGGATGGTTTTGGCTTCCAAACCAGTCATTTCACTCAAACGTTGGGCGGCGCGTCCTGTGGGTGCTGCTAACGCAATGGATTTACCCATCGCTTTCCACAGTGAGACAATGGTGTGGGTGGTGAATGTTTTGCCGACTCCGGGGCCGCCTGTCAAAATCATCACAGGGGAATAAGCCGCCATTTCTACCGCTTGCTGTTGCTGGGTCGAAAGTTCGATTTTCTGGGTAGCGGTAAAGCGTTCCAGCCAAGCACGCACACGGGGATAGTCGGTAGCGACGGGTTGATTTAGGCGTTGGTGTATCAGTTGCGCTAGGTTTTGTTCGGTGTGGAAGAATGCAGGCTTATAACAATTAACTATTTTATTGGCGCTACTTTCTCTGATTAATTCTTCCTTAAGCGCCATGTCTTTGATAATTTGTGTCAGCGCTGCTTCTGGGGGCTGATGAGTATCGGTAGTTAATAAGGGAATTACTTTTTCTACTAATTCCGCTTGGGGTAAATAACAGTGTCCATCTTCCGCTGCTTCACTCAAAGCATGGATAAGTCCCGCACGGTATCTATATTCGGAATCTGGTGCTACACCTAAATGTCGGGCAATTTTATCAGCAGTGAGAAAGCCTATACCGTAGATGTCGGTAGCTAATTGATAGGGATTATTAGTTACTGTGGCGATCGCCTCATCACCGTACTGTTTATAAATTTTTACTGCGTAGGTAGTAGAAACACCATGTCCTTGCAGAAATACCATCACCTCTTTGATGGCTTTTTGGGTTTCCCAAGCGGTTTTAATCGTGTGAATCCGCTTCTTTGCTATACCTTGAACTTCCACTAAGCGCTCAATTTGGTTTTCAATAATTTCTAGAGTCTCTAGTCCAAAGTGTGCAACTATTCGCTTGGCTGTGACTGGCCCTACACCTTTGATTAATCCGCTACCTAAATACTTTTCAATCCCTGTCAAACTAGCTGGTTTGGTTTCCTTGTAATTTATGACTTGAAATTGCGGCCCGTACTGCGGATGGTCGCGCCAGAACCCAGTTAGTTGCAGCGTTTGCCCAGGTTGGATATTTGCAAAGCTACCAACAATTGTAGTTAAATCTTTAACACCAGAGCGTGTCAGCCGTGCCACTGTATACCCCGACTCCTCGGAGTAGAAAGTTAAGCGTTCGACTACTCCGGTAATAGTTTCCTGCTGTTCTAACGTGGACATTGGTTGCTGATTAATAATAGGAGATTTATAGTACATTTATACTAAATATATGATAAAAAGTTGTATCAGTTATACAGCATCTAACAAGCGGGTGCTATGCCTAAACGCCTTTTAGTTGTCGAATCTCCCGGTAAAGTTAAAAAACTCAGCGAAATTCTCGGTGCTGAGTGGATTGTACGCGCCAGTTGCGGTCACATTCGCGAACTCAGCGACCAAGGGGAAGATTCGCTGGGATTTAGTATGGATAACGGTAACGTGAAATGCAACTATGTTCCCCGCGACCAACGTTCCAAAGAAACGATCCAGCAATTAAAGACTGTCGCCAAACAGGTAAGCGAAGTTGTTTTAGCAACAGATCCAGATCGAGAAGGGGAAACGATCGCTTGGCATCTTAAGGAAGTGTTAGGTTTAAGAGAAGCCAAGCGAGTAGTCTATACAGAAATTACCGCATCGGCTGTCAGAAATGCGATCGCTCATCCGCGAAAACTTGACTTAAATTTAGTCGGTGCAGGTTTGTGTCGAGATTGTCTAGATAAACTAGTAGGCTATAAAGGCAGCCCGTTAGTATGGGCTTTAAATAATGGTGCTAAGAGTGTAGGCAGAGTTCAGAGTGCCACATTACACCTAATTTGTCAGCGAGAACGCGAAATACAAAACTTTGTTCCCCAAGATTACTGGAGTGTCTGGGTAGACTACGTTGAAGGATTCCGGGCTTTTTATCACGGGATGGGAAATGCTCCCCAAGACGCAGCCCAGCAGGAAACAGAGGTACACGATGATACTAAGATCAATAATCAAACAGCGCCAGAATCTACGCGCGTACTTTCCGAAGCCGAAGCCAACCGCCTAGTTGAAGAAGCGAAACGCCATCCCCACCAAATTGTGCAATATGAGGGGAAAGTAACCAACCGCCAACCACCGCCACCATTTATCACCTCTACCCTGCAACAAGCGGCTGGTTCGCGGTTGCGGTTTGCGCCAGAGAAAACTATGCAAGTAGCCCAAAAGCTGTATGAAGCCGGGTTAATTACATATATGCGTACAGATTCAGTGATGCTAAGTCCTGAGTTTTGTGAAAGTGCGCGCCAGTGGTTAGAACAAAACGATCCGCAGAATGTACCGCAACGCACAGCGAGACATCGCAGCAACAAAACTGCGCAAGAAGCCCATGAAGCGATTCGTCCGACAGATGTATTTCGCCCTTCGGCGGAGTTACGAGTGCAATTGCCCGCCGACGAGTTCAACTTGTATGTTTTAATTTGGAAAAGAGCGATCGCTTCTCAATGTCGCCCTGCTCAACTGCGGAAAACCAAAGTCATTATTAAATCTGGAGAAATCTTCTGGCAAGCTAGAGGGCAAGTAATTGAGTTTTTAGGATATGCGCGCTATTGGCCAAATCTTGGAAAGGATACTATCTTACCTGCTTTGCAACAGGGACAAATGCTAACTTTAGCAGATGCAGGACACGAGAAAAAGCAAACCCAACCGCCACCGCGTTACAGCGAACCCAAATTAGTGCAACTGATGGAGCGTAAAGGCATTGGTCGTCCCAGCACTTATTCTCCCACCATTGCCACCTTAAAAAAACGCGATTATATCCAATTAACAAAAGAAAGTATCCAGCCGACAACTTTAGGGCTAGAAGTTGACGTTTTTTTACAAAAAGCCTTACCGGATTTACTAGAGGCAGAATTTACCGCCAAAATGGAAGATGCGTTAGATGCGATCGCATCCGGAAAACAGCCTTGGCAGCAATACCTCACAAGTTGGAATCAAAATTACTTTGCACCAGCATTAGCGAAAGCCAAAACTGTAGTTGTGAGTTCAACTAATGGAGTTAAAACTGCTGCTGTCGCTGAACGCAAATTTGAAACTTCTAGAACTCGTTGCCCTCAATGTAATAACTGTCTTGCTAAAATTCCTAGCAGTAAAGTCAAAAAGAAGTATTTCCTCAAATGTAATAGCGGCTGTGACAATATTGTCTTGTTTTGGAATGAATTACAGAAAGCTTGGGAAGCACCGCGAAATAAAGAAACCAAAGAAGAAAAGTCTCCAGCAAAAATTAGTTCCTATCCCTGTCCAGTGTGCAAAAAGTTTTTAGAGGAATACAGCTACACCAAAGATGGACAGCGTAAAACCATGCTGCGATGTTCCGATC
Source organism: Calothrix sp. NIES-2098 (assembly GCF_963875125.1). Classification (NCBI taxonomy): domain Bacteria; kingdom Bacillati; phylum Cyanobacteriota; class Cyanophyceae; order Nostocales; family Calotrichaceae; genus Calothrix; species Calothrix sp. NIES-2098. The sequence continues at coordinate 2,113,510 of NZ_CAWNKJ010000001.1, read as the reverse complement.
CCCAATCTCGTCAAGATAAGAAACATAAAGATGTAGCTTACTTTCATACACAAAAAGGTTGGTGGAGTCCGAAATATGGGGAGATGAAATCGTAAACTACTAATTTATCAAGCTGTATATTTATTTAAGGGGTTGAAAAATAACCACGAAGTACGCGAAGTACGCGAAGGAAGAGAAATAAGAAAAGAAATTTTCTAGTTAGTTTACCTCTTCCTTTGTGTCCTTCGTGGTTCGTTCCCTTACCCATCTAAATTTAGCGTGTAAACTACGAATAGCTAGCCATCATATTTAAGCGAAAATATCACCCATACATCTGTTTGTGTTTAGCTAACAGCCGCACATATTTTTCATTTGTCTTTGCTTCTATCCACTTAACTTTAAATATTGCTGCCGATTCCGCTTTAATTGGATCTACTTCATAGGGCAGAATTTCTTTCTTATTATCAGATTCTAATTCAGCCTTTTTATACTTCCTACCGCTTTTATGATTAGCATAACGCCGGGATCTGGTATAACCCATTTGTAAAAACTTCCGTGCCATATCCGCACCAACAAAATCATCCTTCTCTAAATACGCCAGAAAAAGTTCATAGATTTTTTCACTTGACTCTTTAGCAATCTCAGGATTTTTAAATCGCCAATAAGGAAGAATTTCTGATTTGTATGGTTCTACCAAAAGTACACCCTGTTCTCCCTTACCAACACGATAAAGTTCAGGATGTTGACGAAAATTGATACTTGTAAAGTCTAAAGAATAATCAAAAGGCATGGTAAGTTTTTATGATGAATAATAAACTCTAAACAAAGAGTTAAACTTCTATCTTTGTAGGGAAAATAGATTCTGCCATGCTATCTAGTTCTTGTGCGAACAGCGTCTTAACTCCAGGTGTTCTACGCAAAGTACATCACATTGCGCTCAACGTTAAAGATATGCAAGCATCTCGACACTTTTATGGCACAATTCTCGGTTTGCACGAACTTACAGGCGATGAAGTCCCCGCAACCTTAGTTGAACTTGTCGCCGCAGGGAAGGTAGCTAACTTCATTACCCCTGATGGCACAATTTTAGATTTATTTGGCGAACCAGAATTATCACCACCAGATCCCGACCCAGAGAAGACTTTCACCAGAGCATATCACCTAGCTTTTGACATCGATCCGCAATTCTTCGATCGCGCAGTGGCAGTAATCAGAGACAATCAAATAGCGATCGCTCATGGCCCAGTCAGCCGTCCTACTGGTAGAGGTGTCTACTTCTACGATCCTGATGGTTTTATGATTGAGATTCGTTGCGATCCCGTTTAGTAATCATGGCTTGAGTCTTGATTACACAGTTTTTAACTACGACCATTTCCAGAAACATGATATCAATGCAGATATTTAAAGTCATCGAAGACGCGATTACAAAACCGTCAATTCCTCACGAACCATACAAGCAATCATTGAAAAATTGGGCGATGTATTGCCTAAGAGATAGAGGCTTTAAAGTAGTTTATGCTCAAAATGCCGATTTCGCCATTGAACCAAAGAACGGCAAAAAGCTGTATTTTAAAGTCACAACTAATCCAGATGACGTAGACAATTCTTGTAGCTGGATAGTTTGGGATAGTGCAGCCAAAAGCGCCAGTCTGATTCCCCTAGAAACAGAGTAGCAGGGAAAACCGGAGCGATCGCGCCCACAAACAAACTGTAGTAATACCAATTAAGGCTGATAAGTCTACTCGGTTAAATATGGTAGTGTATGGTCAACGTTCAAAAGCTTGTACTTGGCCATTTCACTGCATAGAGGTAGCAAACTCAAATGGAGGAATCTAATCTCATCACCATTTTAGGGTTAACAGCAGGAGTACTTACAACCATTGCTTATTTACCCCAACTCATCAAAACTTGGAAGTCAAAATCAGCCGAAGATTTGTCTTGGAGTATGCTGATTGTTCTGTGTATAGGGATTATTTTATGGTTGGTGTATGGCGCTTATGTTCGCGATATTCCTATTATTGCCGCCAACATTGTCACCTTTGTGTTTGCTGGGATGATTTTGGTGCTGAAAATTAAATACAGATAAATTAACAGGACTTACGCAACTGGCACAATGCGATCGTTAGTTCATAGTACATAGGTATTAATTAAATCTGATTTTGAAAGCTTTGCCTTCGTAATAGAAGTCGCTGTCTTGGAAGTACTATCGAAATATTCGTGAGAAAATAGGTAGAGGTTATATTAGATAAATTTCGCTAAGGGTAATGAGATTTACTAAGCTTAATTACTGCCAATATTTATTAAGTAGTCAAATTAATTATACAATTACCAATTTGGCAGAGCATTTAGAGAGTATTAGTCATGACGCAATTAACTATTATTTGAAAACCGAAAAATTAACACCTCGTTTACTATGGGATAACGTGAAAGAGGTCGTTGAGTCTGATGAAAATGGTTACATCATATTTGATGATAGCGTTTTAGATAAAAAGTATTCTGAAGAAATAGAAATAGTCAGAAGACAATATAGTGGTAATGAGCATGGTGTCCTGAAAGGCATTGGTGTAGTTAGCTGCGTGTATGTCAACCCTACACTTCAAAGATTTTGGGTCATAGATTATCGAATTTTTAATCCTGATGTCGATGGGAAAACCAAGATAGACCATGTGAAAGATATGCTCCAAAACCTTGTGTATCATAAGCTTTTACCATTTGATACTGTTTTGATGGATACATGGTATGCGGTACACAGTTTAATGCTATATATTGATAGCTTAGACAAAATTTATTATTGCCCTTTAAAAAATAATCGTTTAGTTGATGATACATTTGGTCAAGAAAAATATAAACGGATTGAATTATTAGAATGGAACCAAGAAGAATTAGACTGTGGTAAAATCATAAAAATTAAAGGATTCCCAGCTAATAAAAAAGTGAAACTATTCCGGGTTACTGTTTCTACCAACAGAACGGATTATGTCGCCACTAACGATTTATCTCAAAGTTCCACGGATGTTGTACAACAGGTGTGTAAAATTCGTTGGAAAATAGAGGAGTTTCACAGGGAAATTAAACAACTAACTGGCATTGAATCTTGCCAGTGTCGGAAAGCTAGACTCCAAAGAAATCATATTGCTTGTGCAATGTTGGTTTGGGTTAGGTTAAAGAATTTAGCCTATAGAACTGGCAAAACTATCTATCAAATCAAGCATAACTTGCTTTCTAATTATTTAATTCAGCAACTGAAGCGCCCAAGTATTTTTATGTGCTTGGTTTGATTTATATTGTCGCGTGTCATACCATTTCACTAAAAAAATGATAAAGATAATTAAGGAAGAAATATGAGCAGAAGTTTATGGCAGGAGTCACCAAAGTAAAAATAAAGGAGTCAGCCGAGGAATTACATGAGCTGCTAAGAAAACAAAAAACAGCATTAGGTAAAGAACGGATTCAAGCGTTGTATTTACTGAAGATAAAGCAGGTAAAGACAATACAAGATTTAGCAGTGGTATTGGGCAGAGGAAGCGCGACGGTACAAAGGTGGTTAAAAGTTTATGCAGAGTCAGGAATCACTAGTCTCGTATCAAGAAAAAAAGGTTCAGGACGACCACCAATTATTAACACAGATGTTCGAGAGCAGCTTTCAAAGGAACTGGAAGACCCCCAGGGATTTAAAAGTTATGAAGAAATCCGAACATGGTTAAAAGCGGTAGAGGGTGTAGAAGCTTCATACAAAGTAGTACATGATACAGTGCGTTATCAAATGAAAGCGAAGCTAAAGGTGCCGCGTGCAGTAGGCATTAAACACCAACCAGAAGCGGAAGAAGAGTTTAAAAAAAACTCCCACAATACCTAGACGTAATTCAGAAATATGTCATATCACCAATAGATAGACAAAGAAAAATTAGGTATTGGTGTGAGGATGAAAGCCGCGTAGGACTGAAAACAGAAGCAGGAAGATTAATTACTACAAAAGGTACTAAGCCTATTGGCATCATGCAATGGAAGCGAGAAAATTTTTATTTATATGGATTGGTAGAACCATTAACTGGTGAGAATTTTATTTGGGAATTCTCTCATTTAAATGCAGCTTGTTTTCAGATTTTTCTAGAAAAATTCTCGGCTAATTATGCCCAAGATATACATATTATTCAGTTAGACAATGGTGCTTTTCATTTTAGTCAACATCTTCAGATACCAGAAAATATAATTTTGTTATTTCAACCCCCACATACACCGCAAGTTAATCCAATTGAGCGATTGTGGGAGGAAGTTAAAAGATATTTGGCGTGGGAAAGTTTTGGAGCGTTGGATGAATTAAGACAATTTATCTGGAAGCGTTTGGAGAAATTAAACACATCAACCATTGCTTCTATTACAGGTTGGGACTTTATTCTTGATGCTTTATTTGAATCAAATTTTTCGTGAATTGGTATCAGGGCTTTGCCCTGCCTGCTATTTGTGCCAATTGCGTAAGTCCTAATTAAATGGAGACTTGCGGGTAATGAACTAATTAGTAACCACGTTTAGTCTCCATTAATATTAAGCGAAAGCCTTGATTTTAATTAATTAAAATCAGCTTACACCACTGCTAATGCGCGAATATTAGACAAATCTTTGCCTAACAATTGCCAGCTTTCACCTAAATCCTGACTCATATAAAGCTCATCGCCAGCAGCCGCAAAAATTCTATCTTCTGGATCTACAATTAAAGCTCGAATCATCGCATCGAACTTTGATGGAAGTCCCTGTTCTAGTTTTTGCCAGTGTTCGCCACCATCTAAGCTACGATAAAGTGCCGCATTTGTTCCCCGTCCCCAAGTTGGTGGTGGGCCAGCAGCCGCAGCAGTAAATAATAGGTTTGGTTGTTGCAAAGATGCAATACAAGGTACTGTGTAACTGCGTTCTAGTCCGTCTTTGATATGTCGCCAGTGATGACCGCCATCATCACTGCGATAAAAACCATTTCCAGTCGTTGCATACAACCGCAAGCCATCGTTAGCTGGGACGACTGTATGCACATCCCAATAAAGTCCTTCATTGAGGCTTTCCCAAGTTTGACCCTGGTCGTCACTCCGAAAAATTCCGCCTTCTTCAACTCCAATATAAATACCATTTTCAGCTTTGGGTGCTGAAGCTATAGAACGAACGTGAGGAATATGTGGAGGTGGCGGAAAAGTCCATGTTTCATAACCTGGAATCTGGCGGATAGAGTCGCAAGGTTTCCAATTTTTACCACCATCATTACTTTGATATAGCAGTGCTGGAGACACGCCTATATAAACTCGCTCCAGAACGTGAGAATCAGCTGCAAAAGACCATACTTCTTCTGTTACTGGTTTTGAGTTAACTATTTCCCAAGCTTCATTTTCTTTTTTCGACCAAAGTACATCATCTAAAGTCAACGCATAAACTTGACCGTGACTAGTCGCCAAAAATTTGATTGTCGGCGGTGCTGATTCATCGCGAATCACCTGGTTATTGCTGGCTAGCTGAAAAAGCCCTTTTTCTGTACCGATAAGAACTTGAGACATAAGCTTTCTCTTGTTAATAAAGTTCTCTATTTTTAGAATCAGAACAAGTTCAACTTAAATATTCATCCTGCGTAGGTAATAAACATAACCAAATTCATCAATTTATAGGTTAGTTAAAACTTGTTCGCTCCTGATTGCCCTTTTAAATAGCTGCGGTATATCTATTGTACAGAAGATGATTCGTGAACTTATCATTCTGTCAATTCAATAATTATGGATAGATTCTGAGGATGTTAATTATATGATTTTTGCTAGCTTGAAAGTACTCTCTAATTATGGACAAATGCACTCATCAGGATCTGTAAAGTCCTGGCTAAATCAAAAATATATTCCCTTTGAGAAGTCAAACTGGTTTAGTTTTTAAATTATCTGACAGCAGGTGCGATCGCAACTATTTTCTCTGCTTCATCCACTGTCACCCGCGCGAGTCCAAACCGTTCAATAATCGCCGCATTTGTTGTTAAATGACTGCTAATCTCAGATGCGCGATACTGACTGGCCTGAGATGCTAAAGTTGCGGGTAACAATAATTGATCTGCCAAATGTTCGTCTACTGGCGCACCTGTTTGATGAAATTGTAAGAGTTGGCGACAAGCAATATCTGCAACTTTCTCTGCTGGTAAGCGCAAACGTCCAAATCCACCAAATCCCGTGAGACTATTTTTATACTCAGCAGTTAAAAACACACCCGCCCCTGGTGCAACACCTTTTTCTCGCAGCGCCTCAATAGCAGTTTTTAAGCCAGCTTGACGCAATAAATTCTCGGCACGATTCGCCATGCGTTGAGCAATGTGGGAAGCTAATTCTGTTACCACCGCTAATCCCCGCACTTGGTGTAAGTTACCACGTTCTAGTAAAGTGATGCCATTGATTGTGCCATTACCACCGACTTTGATCTGCATCTCCCCCCCACCTTGGGGATACCATCCCCAAGCACGTAGCTTTGCTGAGGCTTTGACTCCCATACGACGCAGCATCGGTAGATAAACTTGCTCAATGTATGTCATTGTCGGACTAAAAGGAACGTGAGTGCCGCCTTTTAAAATCACTTGGGAATCAGCAGCAGCCAAAGCTAGAGGTAAAAGCACAGTCTGCAAAACCAAAGTCATCGCCCCCGCCGAACCGCCTTGCTGTGCTTCTGTGACATCAAAAGTATATTGTCCTGGCTGTACAGCACTACCAGGAATAAATTCCAACTTCATTGAACCTAAAGCATCACCCCGCATCTGCGCATGACAGATTTTGGCCGCAGCGCGAACGGCTGTGAGGTGTTGTGCTGCTAGTCCCGGTCTTTTACGTTTGGCACGAATACCTGCAATGGTGATAGCTTCGCCAGTAATAGCGGCTAAACTCAAGGAGGTACGAAGAACTTGTCCACCTCCTTCTCCGTAGGAACCGTCAATTTCAATCATGGGCAATTGGTGATTTGGAACTTTTGATTATCTCTACGGTTGAGTAATCAGACTACAAAGTTTATAGCGGTTTACACTTGAGTGCAATACAACTTTTGCTGGTAAGGGAAATCTTTACGGGCAGTAAAGATTTCCCTGATTACTGTTAATGTTGGACTTTGAATTCTAGGACTTTGCTTTTACCAGGATTCATTAACCCATAGGGGTCAACCATTTCTTTAAATTTTAACTGCTCTGGGTCAATTACTTTCCTACCGCCATCTTCAATAATGTATGTATGCGGATTGGCGATCGCTACTCCTTGGGCTTCGTGATAGCGGATAATCTCGTTGAGGCGTTCTTCTGTGGTGTAACGCACGAGTTGTAAAGCACCAGGAATAACTGCACCTCTTACCCGAAAAAATTCTAAATGCATCATGATTTCATCACCAAAGTGATGATACATATGTTCCACTAATTGCAAACTCGAATCGGTCGGAAAAATACTTTGCAAATAGGTAATTGAATTATCTACAGTCCGGGCGTGTAAGGTGGTGTGGTTCCAGGTAAATTCTGCTAATTGAGTGCCTTTTGCTGTATCTTGTGCGGGTTTTTGATAGGTAATTTGTCCGCCATATTGTTGAACTAATCCTGGTAAGAATTCTAAACTCGGTTCCACAACCATTAAAAATGCTGGGTGCTTACCTTCTGGCAGATATTCATGTAAAGCGTGAAAATATTGGGGAATTGGCGATGCAAACACGCTAATCAACTTCTTCATCATGCCATCAGCAATCCCAAGGGCATAGCCAAACTTGGCTGCTGTCATGAAGTCGTCAAAGGTGACAATCACTTCCGCCCAAGGATAGGCTGGTGCTAAAGGCAGTTCTAATTGGGTGATGATGCCATTAATACCCCATGCATGGTTTACCTTCTGTACATCATCACCGCGTAACTCGATGATGCGGGGTTCCTCTTCTAAAGTTACCACTCGCAGACCTAAAAGATTACCGCGATCGCCTAATAAGCCATACTGAATTGAACCAATACCTCCACTTCCGCCAGCAATAAAGCCGCCAATCGTGGCTGTGCGGTAGGTAGAGGGGGCCATGCGCATTTCCCAACCAATTTCTCGCGCTTTTTTATCCAAAGCTGCCAATTTCACTCCAGCTTCTATCCGCGCTACTGCTGGTTTTACCCAGAGAATTTCGTGCATTTTGGTCATATCGAGAATTACGCCGCCATGTAGAGGTACGCATTGGCCGTAATTCCCTGTACCTGCACCCCGCACTGTTACAGGGATGCGGTGTTTGGCGCAGGTTGCAGCCACTTTAATCACTTCGGCTTCATTGGCGGGACGGACGACGATATCACCGACTTTTCCGGCTAATTTGGGGACGAGAACCGGGCTAAAGGTGTGATAGTCCTGGGATAATTTGGCGACTTGGGCGGGATCGGTGATGGTTTCGATGTCTGCGAAAGCAGTAGTCAGAGTATTTAAGTTGAGAGTTGTCATTAGTATTTTCTTTAAAGTAGCAAATTTACTTTTATTCTCACGCAAAGGCGCAAAGACGCAAAGCGGGTTCTCGCTAGATAGGCGCAAAGATGATTGAGCACTAATTTAAAATTAAATTCAGGTGTTCAGTTTAGAAGAGGTAACAAAATGAAGACCGAACAAGAACGCGAACAGTTAATCAAAGAAATTAATGTCTTGTTAAATCAAGCTTATGACAGTACTTTAGATGAAATTTACGCACTACTGCAAAAAATCGAGGATGAAGAAGACGAAAACGATTTAAAAGCTTATCATGCTGCTAAAAGTGATGTGGAAAATTATAGAATTTCAATTTGATTTGCTAACCATTTACAGAAATTTGCATGATAAAAACAGTAATATTCCGCACCTGATATTTGTTGCTGGGTTAAAAACTCCAACCAATTTTCTAACACTTCCTCAACATCAAATTCATCTGCTTTGATAATTTCGGCGATCGCTTCTACAGAGATGGGCTGCTGTTGTTTGACTAAAACATTCAATACAGCTTGGCTAAATTCCTCATCTTGATTTGCAGCCTTCATTTTTTGCCAATGCTGTTGATAATATGCTTCTAATCCTGGCGGGATTTGATTGTATTGCAAAGATTCTGGATAGAACCCCTCAGAGATAGCAGATAAAATTTGGCTGACATACATAAAATTATTTTCTGATTTAGCAGCAAGGCTAGTGCAAAATTCTTGCTCGTTGATTTGGTGATGATTTAGCCAAGCTTTTATATCTTCGTGATTTAAATATTGTTGAATATATGTTTGGATATCTTGCTGAGTTGATTCTGGGTAGTCTGCTAAATTAAGAATATGGGATGGTGTTTCAATTAATAAACCAGATTTCTCCCTCAAAAAAGGTCGGCGGGAGAGGAGGAAATAAACTTTATCTGGGAGATAGCGGGGAAGATAAAATAAATTTGTCCCAGGTGATTGACTATTGCGGTCAATGCGGTCTAATCCATCAATAGTAATGATAAGTTGTTGCTGAGGTTTTAACTTATCGCTGATTTGCTGAATTAACTGATGTAGAGATGTGATATTGAACGTCTCTACAGGTAAGCTATCAATAGCAAAAATCTCTATAAGTTGGGTGCAAATATTGCTAATAAATTCCTCAGCGCGATTTTTATCCTCAAGTTCAACGTTGTAATAGACAACATCAGGATTATCTATGGCATATTTGGCGAGAATAGCACTTTTACCACTACCGGGTGCGCCTGCGATGGTGAAGTAACCCTGGCGATAACGGTGAATAAATTCATGAATAGCGGTAAATACAAATTCACGACCGATAAAATTATGGCTTTTTTCGGTAATGATTTGCTCAAACTCTGTGGGATGTCCTCTGGAATTGATATTAGTGGGTGGTGAATTCATAATTGTCAGGAATCATTTAAAGATAAGTAGCCAAGCATAATTAAACTTCACGTGTCATTGCGTTCGCGTAGCGTCTCGAAGAGAGGAGGAACGACGAAGCAATCGCAGGATGTTGGGATTGCTTCGTTTCGCTGCGCTACACTCGCAATGACAATGGATGTTGAATTTTGCATTACCATTAAACCAACAGTGGAGGTAGTCATGACTGTGCAGTTATTAAGACGTAAATTCACAGTTGAGCAATATCATAAAATGCTTGAGTCGGGGATTCTCACAGAAGATGACCGAGTAGAACTGATACAGGGAGAGATTATTGAGATGTCGCCTATTGGGACAAAACACGCGGCTTGTGTAAAGTGCTTAAACAAACTCTTGTCTAGTAAGTTAAGGGATAGAGTTCTCATTGCTATTCAAGACCCTGTGGAACTGGACAATAACTCACAACCTCAACCTGATGTAGCATTACTTAAACCCCGTGATGATTTTTACGCCACTGCACACCCCCGACCTCAGGATATTTTTTTATTAATTGAAGTAGCTGATTCTACTATTGAGTATGACCGAGAACAGAAAATTCCTTTATATGCAGAAGCAAATATAATTGAAGTTTGGGTAGTAGATATTAACGAGCAAATTATCGAAGTTTATCAACAACCCACCGCCGAAGGATATCAGCATATGCAAAAGTTCGCTAGCGGTCAAACTTTAACAATTAAATCCTTCGCTGATGTCAACATAACCGTCAACGAAATCTTAGGCAAATAAAATTACTTTCACCTTATTCCTCTCTCATATTCTCAAGACGCAAAAAATGCACCCTACCAGAAGCATCTCCTGCCACAATTATCATGCTGTTTGGTGCAACTGCACTGCAATTGATGGGACTATCACCTGTAAAAGTAGCAATGACCTCCCCAGTTGCCAGATTCCAGATTTTGATAGTGTTGTCATCGGAAGCAGAAATCACATGTTGCCCATTGGAAGTGACGGCGACTGCATTTACTGAGCCAGTATGACTACTGAGAGTTAATAATTCTTCTCCAGTTGCTAAATTCCAGAGTTTGATAGTCTTGTCATATGAGGCAGAAATCACCTGCTGTCCGTTGGCAGTAACGGCGACTGCTTTTACTGAGTAATTATGACCTATAAGAGTAAGCAGTTTTTCCCGGGTTGCCAAATCCCAAACCTTAAGAGTCTTGTCTGTTGAAGCAGAAATAACCTGTTGTCCATTAGGAGTAACAGCAACTGAATTTACCGAGTTACTATGACCTATTAGGGTGAAAAGTTCTTTTCCAGTTACCAAATCCCAGACTTTGAGGGTTTTATCTTTTGAAGCAGAAATAACCTGCTGCCCATTAGGAGTAACAGCAACTGCATTGACTGAGTCATGATGACCTGTCAAGGAGAAAAGTTCTTGTCTAGTTTCCAAATTCCAAACTTTAAGGGTCTGATCATTTGAAGCAGAAATCACTTGTTGTCCGTCGGGAGTAATAGCGACTGCTTTTACCAAGTCATTATGAGCATTGAGTGTGAATAGTTTTTCTCCCGTTGCAAGATTCCAGACTTTGAGGGTCTTGTCAAATGAGGCAGAAATCACCTGTTGCCCATTAGGGGTGACAGCAACTGCTCTTACCGAGTCATTATGAGCATTGAGAGTAAATAGTTTTTCTCCTGTTACTAAATTCCAGACTTTAAGAGTCTTGTCATTTGAAGCAGAAATCACGTGCTGTCCGTTAGGAGTAACTGCGACTGCTTTTACTGGGTAATTATGACCTGTGAAGGTGAAAAGTTCTTCTCCTGTTGCAAGATTCCAGACTTTGAGGGTCTTGTCATTTGAAGCAGAAATCACGTGCTGTCCGTTAGGAGTAACTGCGATTGCTTTTACTGGGTAATTATGGCCTGTGAAGGTGAAGAGTTCTTCTCCAGTTACCAAATTCCAAACTTTAAGTTTCTTGTCTTTGGAAGCAGAAATCACGTGCTGTCCGTTAGGGGTAATTGCGATTGCTTTTACTGGGTAATTATGGCCTGTGAAGGTGAAGAGTTCTTCTCCAGTTACCAAATTCCAAACTTTGAGAGTTTTATCACAGGAGGCGGAAATAGCTTGCTGTCCATCAGGAGTAACGGCAACTGCATCTACTGAGTAATTATGGCCATTAAGGGTGAATAGTTCCTCCCCTGTTACCAAATTCCAGATTTTGAGAGTTGCGTCACGGGAGGCGGAAATCACCTGTTGCCCATTTGGGATAACAGCAACTGCATTGACCGAGTGACTATGACCATTGAGGGTGAATAGTTCCTCCCCTGTTGCCAGATTCCAGATTTTGAGGGTGTTGTCATCGGAAGCAGAAATTGCCTGTTGCCCATTGGGAATAACAGCAACTGCATTGACTGAGTGACTATGACCATTGAGGGTGAATAGTTCCTCCCCTGTTGCCAGATTCCAGACTTTGAGGGTTGCATCATGGGAGGCAGAAATCACCCGTTGCCCATTTGGAGTGACGGCGACTGCATTAACCGAGTGACTATGACCCTTGAGTGTGCGGAGTAAGCGTCCCCCTGGTGGCGTTAAGCTAGGAGTTAAGGGACACAGCCAAGGAGTAGTTGTCTTTTGCTTTATTTGTGCCAATAATCTCTGAATATCCTCTGGCATTTTCTGATTTAGTAACCTGCCGTACAATTGACTGGCTAATTGTTGCTGATCCGTTACTAAAATATGTGCTGATAGCCTCAATGCTCCTCGAATTACTTTCAAATTTTTAAATTTCTCAAAGTTGTATTCTGAGTAATTTGATGTGTGTTCATGATCAATCAAATCATAATTTTCAATCAGGGGGTACACCCCAAACTCAGGATGATTAATTTTTACCATCAGGAAATCAAAATCAGTCAGAATTTGGTAATACTTCTCTAAATTTCCCGACTTGACCAAGCTTGGAGCTAAACTACCCAAGTAAGCACGTTGAAAAGCAGCATTTTTTATCGCTAAATTTTTAGCAAAACTCCCCATTTTACGCCATCTCCCCTATGAGGTAGTCTGCAATGCGTTGATTAACTTCTTGAAATAGTTTGCGTTTGGAATCTAAAACTCGTTTTGCTTTTAAAAAGTCTAAAAAACTAGCGTGATAAATACTGTAGCAATTTTCTCCCTCTATATTCTGCGGCTTTAAATATTCAACCCACTCATCTAAAACCACTTCCACATCATATTCATCTTGTTCTGCAATAGCAGCAATCATCTCACAAGGAATTGGTGTGCCAATCTCCACTAAAATAAACAGAATAAATACCTTTACTTCTTGGGGTTTTTCATCCATCCCCATGTGCTGCCAATGGACTTGATAATAATCTTGCAGACCAGCGGGTAATTCCTTTAAACTTAGGTCATTATAGTCACCTTTAGCAATTCCTGGCAAAACATAGCGCAGATACATGAAATTGTTTTCACTCTTAGTTGCTACCTGCTCAACAAAATCTTCATCAGAAATATTGCGGTTTTGAATCCATTGTCTAATTGCATTTTTATAGTCTGGATCGTCATTCAAAAAGAACCGAATATACTCCTTGATATCTTCACGACTCAAGTTAACATACTGACTTCCCCTTAAATCTAGCTCCTCTACCGGGATATCTGGTGCAGACAAGCGTTTTTTATCTATAGTATATGGTCGTCTAGTCAGCAGAAAATAGACATGTTCCGGTAGCGCCGTTGGTAAATCTAAAAGATTCCCCCCAGCTTCTTGCTCCACCTCATCCAAAGCATCAACTACAATTACCAAACGTTCAATCACAGGAATTTTATTACTAACCTGTTCTAGTAAATCAGCTAAATTAGCCTTCTCAGCATTCTGCAACTGGTAACGCTTAATTAATTGTTTGCGAATACTTTCAAGAAATAGCTCCGGTCGATTGCGACCATCAGAGCGAATATTAAAATAGCATGGTGATTTATTGTTCCAGACGTATTTAGCAGCAATGGCACTCTTTCCCATCCCCGCATCACCCACCACAGTAAAATAACCACTGCGATTTTTGTCGCAAAATTGCTTAAATGCGTCAAACACAAACTGACGACCGCAAAACGAGCGAATTTTTTCTTTAATTAATGACTTAAATTCCCGTGGATATTCATCTAAATTCCATTCCGGGAAAGGTTCAAAATCCTTTGATTTACTTCTCTTAGCAACATTAATAAATATTTCCCCAAATTCCTCTAACTCTGCTCGCAATTCAATTCTTTTCAATCGGATATCAAATTCTAAATCATTCCCCTGCAAAAATTTTTCTACTTCCTTGACAAAACCCAAGGGATTATTGGCAGTATAAGCACTCCAAAAAGCATTTTTTATCTCTCTTTCTCGAAAAAGATTCAGCATTGCTTCTGGCTTATCCACACCATACTCTATTAGAGAGTAGATATAAACACTATCAACATCTTTGGGTGGTTGTGCTGGGTCAAAATTGAATTGTTTTAAGGTTCTGACTACAGTTTCATTGCGTTGAGCTTGATTTATAACTAGAGAAGCCGCAGGTTTAGCAATACTCGCCAGTGCTTTAACTACAGGGTCAATATTCATCTTGGCTAAAGCTAGAGATAATTTTTACACATTTAGCCTATACTAGCGAAACATGACAAAATTTAGCTTTTGTAAAGCAAAATTACGGCTCAAGCTTCCTCTTACCTCTTCCTTCGTGTCCTTCGCGTCCTTGGCGGTTCGATTTTAGATAGATCTTTTTGTCTCACGCAAAGGCGCAAAGCCGCAAAGAAGAAGGTAAGAGCTGTTGTGATATTGTCATTTCGAGCGATAAACAGCAAGTTTCAACTTCTGAACTGCATCGTTCTCGTTTAGAAGAGGAACATTCTCGTTCGGAACAGGAACGTTCGCCTTCGGAACAGGAACGTTCGCCTTCGGAACATGAAACTTCGCCTTCGGAACACAAAACTTCGTGTTCAGAACACGAAACTTCGCCTTCGGAACATGAAACTTTGCCTTCCGAACACGAACTTTCAGCCTTTAAGCCTCAACCGTCATGTTCTAAAGTCGAAACTTCGAGTAAAAAAGGCGATGTTTACGACTGGCTACACCTACGCTCGTCTAAAATACAAGAGGATTAATGAACTAAGCTTGTCTAACAAAGCTACAGCAGTGTTAATTCTTTTGTTCAACAGCGCTTTCGTGCCATTTACGTAAAATAAAGTCCGATAAAGCACTCAAGCTGACAAAAATTAACACACCCAACCCCGTAGTCAGGAATAATGCGGTGAATATATTATTTTTGAACCAGAGAACGATCGCAAGTGCGATCGCAAATATCAAAGCAGAGGGTAAAAGAAACCCTCATAAATGCCCTACTACTGACGAATTACGAATTAGTCATTAACTGTTCCTCACTCACCCAAGTACCATGAAATCCATAAGGTACTCGTTGGGGAATAATTACCCGCGCTACAGGTTCACTCGTAATATCTTGGGCATTAATTACCACTAATTCAGAAGTGTCTGAACCTTCATCGTAGACAAAAGTAATTAGCCAGCCATCATCCTCATGAGTTGCACCCGGACGTGGTGCAAATACAGCTTCGCCACCATAGCGTCCCTGTCCGAAGTGATGGATTTGAGATGTCTCACCATTGAGATCGTACTTAATTACGCCATCGAACAGTGGTAAGGGACTATTCGCTAATTTACCAGCGTAGCCGTATCTTGTTTGCCGCCCTAAGAAATCTTCGTTGACGCGGGGGAATTCCGCAGCGAGATCGTCTAATTGTTGTTCGCGTACTGTCCCTGTTTTCAGGTTAAACCGCCACTGATGCAGTCGGGGAATATTGCCATCAGCATCGGTTTGGTTATCTTCAGTAACTAGAACAGAAGTGGAACTCATACGACAGCCGATAAGTACCACCTCATCGCCAACTTCATAAGCATTGAGGGTATGAAAAACGTAGCAAGGAGAACTTTCAAACCAACGGATATTACTGTTATCGCCATAACGTGGGACAATACCAAAGCGACTAGAGCGATCGCGCTCAAACATCAGCATTGGTTCTCCCCGTTGTAGCCGTTCAGCGCTGAGAGTCAGGGGTAAATCCATGAAAATGGTGTAATTTTCAGTAATGGCAAAATCATGCATCATTACTGGAGTGGGTAGATCGATTGGCACTGTCTGCAACAACTCACCAGCAGCGGAAACTTGGCTGTATTGCAAGTATGGCGGCGCAAAGGAGTAGCCAAAGAACATCATCTCGCCTGTCACGGGATCTACTTTAGGATGAGCTGTGAAAGCAGATATGAGCTTGCCATCGTAAGTGTACTCGCCAATTGTTCCTAACTCCGGCAGCGTCATGGCGTGAGGTGCGCCGCCTTCATTCAGCGCCAACAGCTGACCAGCGTGCCAAATCAGAGCAGTATTACCAGTATTTTTATAACCACCGTAAGGATTGTCCATGCGGGGTGGTTCCATGAATCCCGTCCAGATTGCTTTTCCGGCTTCACGCTCAATTTTCCATCCCCTAGTTTGGATGTAGCGATTGCGATAGGTTGCTTGACCGTTACTAATTCTCACACCGTGTAACATTCCATCGCCATCAAACCAATGGTACTTACCTATGGGCGGCCATTGGGGATTAGGCCCGTTACGGACAAACATCCCCGCTAAGTCTGGAGGTAGTTGACCAACCACTTGCAATGTATCTGTGGTGATTTCTTCACGAACTGGCGCAAAATTGCCATCCAGATACGGATTGATTGCTGTTGTTGGGATTGTGTTGGTTGTCATGAGGAGCAAATTTGAAAAAGGCAAGGTGTAAAATCTATTGTAGCGATCGCACCTTTGTGGCTGAGTGAAAGCGCGATCGCCGCGATCGCAATAAAGTTCCCGATGATTGATAGAGTTAAGTTAGCGATCGCAACCTTAGTTTTCAAAGTTGTAATATTTACGTTCTCTGACATGAGAATACCCTTAAATGGAATATAAGTATGGGAAAACTCTCATGGCAGACCTGAATGGTACTTGGCTGGGAACATATTGGCAACAAGGAGTGCCTAGCCGCTTTGAAGCAGTCTTTGTTCAAAGTGGCAGTGCTCTGAGTGGCTCTATTTTGGATGACAATTACTTAGGAGAAGCCCAAATTACAGGAGAAGTACATGGGCGTAATGTTAGATTTACCAAACGCTATTTAATCACCTCCCCCGCACCCATTAATTACATTGGCACCCTCTCAGAAAATGAGGACTATATCAAAGGACAATGGAACATCGGCCCCCGCTTCTCCGGCCCTTGGGAAGCACACCGCAGCACAGAAAATCTCATGGATGAACTCAACACTCGGATTCAAAAGCAGATTCCCCAAGCGACGGGATGACGATGAGAGTGTGGGGAGTGTGGGGTGCAGAGGAGTACAAAGAGAAATAAGTATTGACCAATGACAAATGACAAAAAAGGAAAAATATCTTGAACCTAACAGTCTATTTTCTGCGTCACGGACAAACAGAATGCAGCCGGAATAATGCCTTTTGCGGTTCCATAGATTCAGAACTAACGCCAGAAGGTTTGGAAATGGCAGAGGCTTTTGCCGCTGCATACAGTTCTACCCCTTGGAGAGCAGTTTTTTCTAGTCCTATGCGGCGAACTGTGCTAACAGCAGCACCGTTATGTGCAGCACTAGATATCCAACCAGAACTGCGGGATGGTTTAAGAGAAATTAATTATGGCAAGTGGGAAGGAAAACCACCAGAAGTCATCAGCCAAGAATTTCATGATGATTATCTGCGTTGGTCAGCCGATCCGGCGTGGTACGCACCAACGGGAGGAGAAATGGCAATTACCATAGCTCATCGTGCCATCCAAGTCATTGAAGAAATCAAACATCTTTACAGTAGTGGTAATGTTTTAGTAGTTTCCCACAAAGCAACCATCAGAATTATTCTGTGCAGTCTCTTGGGCATTGATGTCGGACGCTTTCGCTATCGTATCGGCTGCCCAGTTGCCTCAGTTAGTACTGTAGAATTTACCTCTCACGGCCCAGTATTGCGATCTTTAGCAGACCGTACACATTTAACCGAACGGTTACGCAATTTACCTGGAACTTAAGACTTTGGTCGATTCTTGTCTGGTTCCGTATGTTTGCAGAAAACTATCAAAATTCAGCCAGAGTCAATTGCTATGACTAATTATTCGTAAGGGCACAAAAATTTTGTGCCCCTACTCATCTGTCGTCTTATGTTATCAAATTATTATTAACTTAGCTAAAACCCTCCTCTATTCTGCTTTTTAATCGCAACAATAACGCTGACCTACTTAAAATTTAGAAACAGTTACCTTAATACCAGAATTGAGAGGAGGAACTTTAAAATATTCAATTGGCTCGACAAGTTGAGAAGTTGGTTTAGTTGTTGGTTGCTGACATTGCTGAAAGAAAATATTTGGGTTTTTGATAATCTCAAACGGGTTAAGATTTTTGCATCCTCTTTCTTGCTCTAGCGCAATTGAATTAGTTGTAGGTTTAAAAGTGTTATTTCGGTTAATAGTATAATTCCATCTAGTAGTCAGCGTGATTGGTTGCGTAGCTAAAATAGCAGCCCGATCGCCTGCGGCAGTGGGAAAATTCTTTTGGTTAGCATAGGCACTCTGGGTAATGGTAAGCGCACCAATGATAACAGCTAATCCTAGAGGAGCAGATTTCATAAATACTAATTGAGATGCTAATGTATGCTTCTGTTTTGTTGCTACATCAAAGACATCCCATTTTTCGGAAGACGTGAGAGAAAGTTGAGCATTGCGGAAGCGACAGCCTCTGGCGACTCAACCACCAAGCCATGACCACCGCGTTCTAAGACTACAAGTTCGGCGTTGGGGATACCTTGGGCTAATTGCTCAGAAAACTTCACTGGAGTCAGGATATCTTGTTTACTTACTAAAACCAGAGTCGGACAGTGAATATCTTTAAGGCGTTGGCGAGTATCGCAGCCAAGAATAGCTCGGCTTTGATGAAAGATTCCATGAGGCGTTGGTGGAAATGGATATTTAACTGCTATATCTACAATCATGTCGATCATCTCTGGGATAGAGTAGAAGGCATCGCTAAATATCCAAGGCAATATAACTTGCTGATAAAGTTTTTGGTCGATAGTGCCAGGGAGTTCGCCCCAAGTGGCAATAATACTATTAAATAGAGGATCGCCCTTCGCTAAAGATGAGAGCAGGATTAAGCTTTGTACTTTTTCTGGGCGTGCCAATGCTAGTTCTTGGGCAATTTGACCGCCCATTGAATGCCCTACTACATTTACCTTCTCTATGCCGATGTGTTCTAGGAGTGCTGCTGTATCAGTTGCCATCTGCTGAATACTGTAGGGACTATCGGGAGCAGAAGTTCGCCCCACTCCACGGTTATCCAAGCGAATTACTTGATACTGCTTCACAAGTGACGGCATTACCAATGACCAGTAACTACGATCGCACAAGAAACCTGAAATTAATAGTAATGGCTCGCCTGTTCCCTGAATCTCATAGAACAAATCGATCCCATTAACGTGAACTCTTGGCATAGGTGGAAGGCAGAAGGTAGAAACGGCAAAAGTACCCAATCAAAGTTTATCCAAATTCATGACGCTGCTTCTGCTTGACTAGCCACAGGGAAAGCAAAGCGATCGCCACTCCTGTAATCATAAAACAAGGAATATAGCCGTAATTATCGACAATTCTGCCAAACGCGGCTGCACCAATGCCCTGACCGATAAATAAATTGAAGGCAAATAGCGACACCGCAGTTCCTCGCGCTTCTGGTGCCAGTTCTGTAGCTTGCGTCTGGAGCGTGCTGTGCATCATGTAAAAGCCTAATCCCATGAGAATATTTAAAGGAATAAACAGCACCCAATTCTGCAATAATGCGATCGCTAAAAAAGAGATACACATAAATACACCACCAAACCCCATCAAGCCTTTTTCGCCCAATCTCTGCACTAACCACCTGACACAACGGCTGTAAATTAGTCCACCTAAGCCAAAACCACTAATCATAAAGCCAATTGCGACATAGGGTAAGCTATATCTGTCTCTGAGAAATGCACCGACATAAGCAAATCCGCCAAATAAACAAAAACCTTCGATAAATACACCGATAATGACAGTCCGGGCGACTGGTTGAGCGATCAGTTGGAAATAAGGCCGGAATGTTGCCCAACCAAAGGGAACTTGAGAACTATCTTCATTCTTGATTTTGCCCATCCCCCGCCACAATGCTAGGGATACGATCAGGGAGACAACGCCAAATACTAAAAAGATATCTCGCCAGCTAATATATTCCCCGAAGATACCTCCCAAACTGCCACCGAGAATTTGACCTAATACCAGCGCGCTCAAATAACGCCCGATGGCAGCTTGGCGTTGTTCGTAAGGAAAGTTGTCACCAATATAAGCTAGGGTAACGGGAATGATCCCCGCCGCCGCCATGCCCGTGAGGAAGCGCAGCCAGGTCAGGAGAATAATATTTGGCACAAAGGCACAAGCCGCAGTCCCGACAGCAAATGCTGCTAGTGCTACCGTAATCACCTTGAGTTTGCCAATGCGATCGCCCAATGGGCCGTAAACTAACTGAAATAGCCCATAAGGTATGGTGTAAGCGCTGACAATGATTGCCGCACTACCGACACCAACTTTAAACTCATCAGCAATGATGTGTAATAGCGGATCAATTACCCGCACATCAGCAATCACCATAAAGGCAGCTGCACCCAACAATCCTAATGAGACAGGCGAATTACCTGCTTTATTCATAATTGAGAACGGTTTAAAGGCCAAAATCTATTATCCGGCTCTACACTTGAACTAAGCACCAAAAACTTCATTACATTCCGCTGCAACTCGCTGGTTAGCCTGCATGAACTGCGCTGCGGAGCGATCGATTCCCATACCATAACGCCATTCCCCATTGAGATATAGCCAGGTTGGCACTTGACTTACAAGATCGCGATCGCCTTCAAAACTAATTTTCCCTTGCTTGAGGGCAGAATTCAGATGAGTAAAGCCCATCCAGACATGGGTGAAGGCACTCAGATCGGCTGTTATTAAAACATCCACTTTAAAGCCTGGATCTTTTTGGCATACATCCACCTCTTTTTCCTCGATTGCCATCCACCACATACGCTGAGTTTTGCGCCCTTTAGTTAACCCCCGAAAGTCAAACTGAAGCACAATTTTTTGCGCTGGCACAGCCTCAAAATTAATTCGCCTTCTCATGCCCCACATCAATAAGGCATCATCCAAGTCTTCCTTGGCAATTTGTTCGCTTCCCCATTGTTGTGCCCACACCCCCATCGCTTCAATAATCGGTCGCAGGGCTTCTCCTGCGGGTGTGAGCATATACTCATATCCTTGACCCGTTTCTTTTTCATGGCTAACTACAATCCCTAATTTCTCCAGTTCTTTGAGTCGTTGAACTAGGAGGGCACGAGACATTAACGGTACGCCTCGACTAATGTCATTAAAGTAACGATTGCCATACAGCATTTCTCGCAACACCAAGGGATTCCAGCGCTCGGCAAGTACTTCGGCAGCCTTTGCCACCGGACAGAATTGACCATATCCCTTTTTCATAGCGCATTTCGGAAGATCACAAGACAGGTTCAGATATTGAACTTGTAGCACCCTATGAAACTCATCAGAATGAAAGTATCACAAGACTTAAAGGAAATATTTTTATGTCTGAACTACACACTATACCTACGATAGAGGCGAAAGCCGTTGATTGGTTGTCCTTAGCAGAGTCTTTAGGAAAACAATTTGCAGCCAGAGATACGGAAGCAGATGAGACTGACTTATTTGTTGCCGATAACATTGCCAGATTGAAAACCAGTGGATTAATTACTGCGGGTG
This sequence comes from Calothrix sp. NIES-2098, assembly GCF_963875125.1. NCBI lineage: Bacteria > Bacillati > Cyanobacteriota > Cyanophyceae > Nostocales > Calotrichaceae > Calothrix > Calothrix sp. NIES-2098. The sequence continues at coordinate 2,091,816 of NZ_CAWNKJ010000001.1, read as the reverse complement.
TACCAATTGAACTGGGTGGTGGGGGAGCCAGCTATACCGATCTTTGCAATGTGCTGCGGATTTTAGGACGCCATTGCAGTTCAACGGCGCTGGCTTTTTCAATGCATACTCATCAGGTAATGGTACCAACCTGGCGATGGCATCATCAAAATGCTCCAGTTGATGGATTACTTAAACGAGTGGCGACTGAGCAACTTGTACTTCTTAGCAGTGGTGGCTCGGATTGGTTACAGAGCAATGGCACGGCTATCAAAGTAGAAAACGGATTTCTGATTACGGCACGCAAAGTATTTGCTAGTGGTGCGCCTGCTGCAAATTTATTAATGACCAGTGCTGTTTATGCAGACCCAGAAAAAGGATCTACAGTATTACATTTTGCGGTTCCCATGAATAGTCAGGGCGTTTCTATTGAATCAACTTGGCAAGCAATGGGAATGCGGGGAACAGGTTCCCATGATGTTGTCCTCAGTGATGTTTTTGTTGCGGATGCTGCTGTGACTTTGCGACGAGAGCAAGGCAAGTGGCATTTTATTTTCCATCTCATCTCCATGCTTGCCATTCCGTTAGTTTATTCGGTTTATGTCGGAGTTGCCGAAGCTGCACGCGATCGCGCGGTGCAACTGGCAAGAAAACGCCACGCAGATGAACATCTCTGCTATATGGTGGGAGGTTTAGACAACGAATTAACAGCTGCAAAATTGGCACTTGGCCACATGATTTCTACTGCTGTAGTCAGTCAACCTAGCTTTGAGACTACGAACCAAATCATGACAGGACGGGTACTGGTTGCTAAAGCGGTACTCAACGTTGCTGATTTGGCAATGGAAATTGCGGGGGGAAGTGCATTTTACCGCAAACTCGGTCTAGAAAAATTGTTCCGCGATCTGCAAGGTGCCCGCTATCACCCTTTGCGGGAGGAAGCGCAACGCAAGTTGTCGGGGCAACTAGCACTTGGCTTAGATATGTCTTCTTGATAGCAATACCATTGCACAGATCGTTTCAAAAAATATTTGTTTCAGACAGTAGCTTAGACCCTATCTGAAACAAGATTTAATTAACAATTACCCATTATCAATTACAAATTTTTTAGACACAGGTTGATTCACCCAACTAAAAAGTCACAACACTACGAATTGACTCACCTTTGTGCATCAATTCAAAGGCATCATTAATTTGTTCAATCGGCATCACATGGGTAATTAAATCATCAATATTTATCTTCCCATCCATATACCAATCAACAATTTTCGGCACATCTGTACGTCCCCTAGCGCCACCGAAGGCGGAACCTTTCCACACGCGTCCAGTTACTAGTTGAAACGGGCGAGTACTAATTTCTTGTCCTGCACCGGCAACACCAATAATTACACTTACGCCCCAACCTTTGTGGCAGCATTCTAAGGCTTGACGCATGACTTTGACATTGCCAATACATTCAAAGGTGTAATCAGCACCACCTTTAGTTAAGTCAACTAAATAAGGTACTAAATCACCTTCGACTTCTTTGGGGTTGACAAAGTGCGTCATGCCAAATTTCTCTGCTAAGGCGCGTTTGCTGGGATTAATATCTACGCCGATAATCATATCAGCCCCGACAAGACGCGCCCCTTGGATGACGTTTAAGCCAATACCGCCTAAGCCAAAAACTATTACCTTTGCACCTGGTTCAACTTTGGCTGTATAAATAACTGCGCCAATGCCAGTTGTGACGCCGCAGCCAATGTAACAAACTTTATCAAATGGGGCATCCTCACGAATTTTGGCAACGGCAATTTCCGGCAACACTGTATAGTTGGCAAAGGTAGATGTACCCATATAATGATGGATAGTTTGCCCATCAATACTAAAGCGACTCGTACCATCTGGCATTACGCCCCGGCCTTGGGTAGAGCGAATTGCTTGGCAGAGATTAGTTTTCAGGCTAAGACAATATTCACACTGGCGACATTCTGGAGTGTAAAGGGGAATGACGCGATCGCCTGGCTTTACACTAGTAACACCAGCACCTACCTCCACCACTACACCAGCACCTTCATGTCCTAAAATTGCGGGAAACAAACCTTCAGGATCGTCACCAGAAAGCGTAAAAGCGTCGGTATGGCAAACACCGCTGGCTTTAATCTCAACCAACACTTCCCCAGCTTGCGGCCCTGATAATTGAACTGTTTCTATCGTTAACGGCTTACCTGCACCGTAAGCTACTGCGGCTTTAACTTCCACGCCTCAGCCCTCCTGTTTCGAGTTTTCTCAAATAGCTATTTGAGTGTAGATCGGAGCGTGAGCGCAGAAATTTTTTGTAACTTTTCTGCAATCTTTCTCAGATATGTGGGAGTGATAGACAATCAATTCCCCCTAAAGAGCGCGTATTGATTAGTATAAGTTGCGTGATAAACTTTCTTTGAAATCAGTTCATCTTAACTTTTTGCCAACGAGAAATTTATCAAAATATTCTGACTTTGTTAAAATGTCATTCTCTAGTTAGATTAATAAAAGGTGGAAATAGCTGTTTGAGCAACGACCTCAACTTTGTGCCAGCAGCATCCCCCGATAAGAATTTACCGCAATAAATCTATTTTGTTACAGCCTATGAATCCTGCCCTTACTAAAATTGGCGCTCAAATGTCTAACCTGACTGGCGTTCGAGCGATTATGAAGGATATTATCGAAACGTTGCAATCTGGCGCGGGGCAGGAGTTGATTAATTTGAGTGCGGGTAATCCGCTGATTTTGCCCGCAGTCGAGAGGTTATGGCGCGATTGTACAGCAGATTTACTCGCAAGCTCAGAATATGGTGAGGTTGTTTGCCGTTACGGTTCTAGCCAAGGTTATGCACCCTTAATTGAAGCGATCGCTAATGATTTTAATCGCCGCTACGGCTTAAATTTAACTGCTCGCAATATTTTAATTACTCCTGGTAGTCAAACTCTCTACTTCTACGCTGCCAATGCCTTTGGTGGTTACACTACCAATGGCGAACTCAAGCAAATCGTCTTACCTCTCAGCCCCGACTACACTGGTTATGGTGGAATCTGCTTAGTTCCCGAAGCATTAATTGCCTATAAACCAGCCTTGGATATTGATGCACCTGCCCACAGATTTAAATATCGTCCCGACTTCAGCCAACTGTCAATTTCCGAAAGTACAGGCTGCGTAATCGTTTCTCGTCCTTGTAATCCCACAGGTAACGTGCTTACCGATGATGAGGTGCGAAAAATTGCTGCCCTTGCTGCACCTTACGATGTGCCAGTATTAATTGACTCAGCTTATGCGCCGCCCTTCCCAGCGCTGAATTTTACGGATATGTCCTTAATATTTGGCGAAAATATCATTCATTGCACCAGCTTATCTAAGGCTGGGCTACCAGGGGAAAGGATTGGAATTGCAATTGGTAATGAAAAAGTGATTCAAATTCTTGAGTCTTTCCAAACCAATGCTAGCCTGCATTCGTCGCGTTATGGACAAGCGATCGCCGCAAGGGCGATTAACTCCGGAGCCTTAGCGGAAATTGCCGAACAAGTCATCCGCCCCTTCTACCAAAATAAGTTTAGTGTATTAGAAAATACATTAGATGCCGCCATGCCCAAGGATTTACCTTGGTTCCTCCATCGCGGTGAAGGAGCTATCTTTGCTTGGTTGTGGTTAGAAAATCTACCCATTTCCGATTGGGAATTATACCAAGAATTAAAGCAAGTGGGTGTAATTGTTGTACCTGGTAGTACATTCTTCCCTGGTTTGCAGGAAGAATGGGCGCACAAACAGCAGTGCGTCCGGATCAGCCTCACCGGTAGCGATGAAGAACTCGTAACTGGGATGCGTCGTTTGGCTAAGGTAGCAGAACAAGTCTACCAGCGTGCGACTGTAAGTGCTTAAGCTGAAGAAAACCATCCAAAATTTTCCATGCCTTAGCACTAATATCCATAACGCACCCTAATAGCGTGTCTAGCCTAAAATGTTGCAATAAAAAAGGTTTGTAGTTGCGCTTTAGCGCCTCTTCAGCCAGAAATCTCATGCACTTTAAGCTAGACACGTCATAGCATACGCTCCACTGTAGGCGCGGGGTTTCCTCACCCTTGACGAGAGTCAGTATGTCACAACCATTAAATAAAATGGATTTGTTTGTGTAAAGCACCAATTTAGGCGTGACACGCCATTACCAAATTAAAGCCAATAAAGCCTACTGCATCCAAACGAGAAACGTTGTAATTCATGGGAATGAACCGCGAAGACACAAAGAACGCGAAGAAAGAACGGAAAAAAGAGACTAATCCAAAATCCGAAGTCCAAAATCCACAATTGGATGACTGGCTAGATATTGGTAAGATTGTGGCAGCTCAAGGACTGTCTGGGGAGTTGCGGGTTTATCCGAATACCGACTTCCCCGAACGATTTGAAGTAGCGGGAACACGCTGGTTGTTGCGTCCGGGAGAGACAGAACCCCAACCGATAGAATTACTCGAAGGGCGCTACCTGGAAAACAAAAATTTATACATCATTAAATTAGCTGGGGTAGAAAATCGCAACCAAGCAGAGGAATTGCGCGATTCTAAATTAATGGTGCCACTAAGCGATCGCCCCCAATTAGCAGAAGATGAATTTTATGTCCCCGATTTAATTGGTTTGGAAGTCTTTTTGCAAGCATCGGGCGAACTGGTGGGCACAGTGGTAGATATAATTCCCGCAGGTAATGATTTATTAGAAGTCGAGTTACACCCCGAATTTGCACCTAATAAGAAACAGAAGAAAGTATTAATTCCCTTTGTCGAAGCGATCGCACCTGTAGTAGATATACAAGCTGGTAGGATTGAAGTGACACCTCCACCTGGGTTATTGGAAATTAATGATTAATCTGGTTTGAATCATAATTTGGTTCTGTAAACGGTATTTTTGCGATTGCCTAAACTAACATCCCCAAACACGATCGCCGAAAGTGGACAAGACTCTATATAGTATTAGGGAATGCGGGGAGATGGCTTGCAGATGAATAACAATCGTTTACTGACAGGAATTTTGGGACTCAACGAAGTTCTTCATGGTGGCTATGTTCCCGGTCGTGCTTATCTGGTTCGAGGGGGGCCGGGCACTGGTAAAACGACGTTAGGAATGCACTTTTTAGCGTCAGGAGCCGCAAACGGGGAACCCGTTCTGTTCATTACACTGGCAGAAACGGTTGCTCAACTGCAAAAAACGGCTGAAGGATTGAAGTTTGACACTCAGGGGATCGCGTTTCTTGACCTTAGCCCCACTTCCGAATTTTTTGCTCAGGTAAAAACCTACGATATTTTCTCAGCGGCTGAAGTCGAGCGCGAACCGACGACCCAACGTATTGTGGAACAAGTTGAAAGCTTGAAGCCGCAGCGAATTTTCATTGACTCGATGACACAGTTTCGCTACCTGACGACCGATCCCTTCCAGTTTCGTAAGCAGGTGTTATCGTTTTTGCGATTTTTGACAGAGAAAGACATCACGGTTCTGTTTACCTCAGAACATAGCGTCGAAGCCCCCGACGATGATTTACAGTTTATGAGCGACGGGGTGCTTAATTTAGACTTTAATCAGGGCAATCGCACTCTATCTGTTTCCAAGTTTCGAGGGAGTGATTTTCGCAGCGGCAACCACAGCTTTCGCCTCACCAGTGACGGAATGCAGATTTTTCCACAGTTACTGTCCAAAGTATTGGAACAAGTGCTGACCACAGAAATGATTTCCTCTGGGATTCCAGAAATTGATGAACTGTTGCATGGTGGCATTGAACGCAGCACGATTACCATCATCAGCGGGCCGAGCGGTGTGGGCAAGAGTACGCTGGGGCTTCAGTTTATGAAAGAGGCAGCCGGACGGGGAGAGCGATCCGTGATTTACGTCTTTGAGGAAAATAAGGAAACGCTGTTGCGTCGGGCTGAAGGAGTCAATGTTCCGGTTCACGCGATGCAGAAGCGCGGCACTTTATCGATCGTGCAAATCGAACCGCTCCACTATACCGCTGATGAATTTGCCAACCTCGTGCGCCAGGAAGTCGAAGAACAGCAGGCACGGATTGTCATGATCGATAGTGTGTCTGGTTATCGGCTCTCAGTTCGAGGCGAAGACTTAACACCTCACATCCATTCCCTTTGTAAGTATTTGCAAAACATGGGGGTTGCTGTTCTGCTGATTAACGAGGTTGAATCAATTACGGGAGAATTTCAGGCAACCGAAATTGGAATTAGCTATTTAGCAGACAATATTATCTTTCTGCGCTATCTGGAAATACACAGCGAATTGAGACGCGTAATCGGCGTACTGAAGAAGCGGATGAGCGATTTTGAGAAAACCCTACGTGAATTTCAAATCAGTCGTTATGGGATTAAGGTTGGCAGTCCGCTCAACCGACTTCGAGGTATCCTCACAGGTATCCCCGAATTGTTAGAAGGTGAGTAAGCGATGAGCCGAATTGTAATCTTTGTTGAGCAAACGGAAAATCGCCGCCTCTTAGCAGAGTGGCTGGGACGATATTACGATGTCGCAGTCGGAGAATCTGTGGTGCAGGCAAAGAATGCCGTCCCACTGCTCAACGAACCATTTGACCTGTGCATTTTGGATGGTCCAGCCTTGCATCATTTGTGGGAATGGGTACAGGAAAGGAAACACGTAGAGCAACCTGTATTTTTGCCTGTCTTGCTGATTACACTCGCAGCGGATGTCAAACTGTTGACACGACATCTCTGGCAAACCGTTGATGAACTGATTAGCAAACCGATCGAAAAGTTAGAGTTACAGGCACGGGTGGAAATGCTGCTGCGATCGCGGCGACTCTCCCTCCAGCTTCAGGCTGCACTGGAGCAAGAACGCGAACTCAAACAATTGAAATCTCGGTTTGTCTCAATGGTTTCTCATGAATTTCGCAATCCACTCAATAGCATTTCTGGATTTACTTACCTATTAGAGCAGCACGACTTACCATCCGAACGACGAGCCGACTTTTTCCAACGGATTCAAACAGCGGTTAAAGCTATGACAGCCTTACTGGATGATGTCTTGGCGCTTGGCAAAGTGGAAACAGGTACATTGGGGGCTAATCTTACACCGATGGGGATCGAGCCATTCTGCCGTGAATTGGTTGAAGAAATTCAAGTTGCCATGAAAAGCAATCATACGATTCAAATAGACTGTGAAGACGAATACTTTACAGCTCGCGTCAATGAAGCACTGCTGCGACAGATTCTAACCAATTTACTCTCTAACGCGATTAAATATTCAGCCCCCCAAAGCACCATTCGGCTTAGATTCCAGAGTCAAGCGGAAGCGGTAATCTTTCAAGTGCAGGATGAGGGCATTGGCATTTCCCCAACCGATCGAGGCAGGTTGTTTGAATCTTTTTACCGTGCCAGCAATGTCGGTAAGATTCCGGGAACGGGGTTAGGGTTGGCAATTGTGAAACAGCTAGTTGAGCAAGTAGGTGGAACGATCTCAGTAACTAGCGAGATTAATGTTGGAACAACGTTTACTGTAACTTTGCCGATCAACCAATAGTTGGGATCTTGTGCCAGATTGGGAAACACTATTGAATTAAGCTTGTCCTAACGACAGAACTTGCGGAAGTAACGTCAGAGGTTGCGGAAGTAACGTCAGAGGTTGCGGAAGTAACGTCAGAACTTGTGGAAGTAACGTCAGAGGTTGCGGAAGTAACGTCAGAACTTGTGGAAGTAACGTCAGAGGTTGCGGAAGTAACGAAAACTTCCTCGGAACTATGTAGACACCGCTTTCAGACTATAAATAGATTTTTCTTTCGTAGGGGTTTAGCGCTGCTCATACGTGTCAACTTAAGCTAAAAGCTATATACGGCGCATGTTGTACAAAAACCCTCGTGCCCTCATCCCCTAACCCCTTCTCCCTGAGGGAGAAGGGGAATTGAATCTCTTGCTCCCCTCTCCTGGTGGGAGAGGGGCTGGGGGTGAGGGCAAAACCTTTGCACAAAGCGGGTTTCACGTTAAGTTGACACCAATGAGCACTGCTAAACCCTTATCCACATATTTGTATCATTTAAAATATCAGGGTTTTGCAGGGCGATACCTAGGCTGTGAACTCTGCGCTTTGTTCCGCAAGAAAAGTTCTTCGTTTTGAAAATGTAGATTGGCCGTTTTTAATTAGGATATGACGAGTTGAAAAATATACCTTAACTGATAACTTGAACTGTATGCGAGTTCTCTTTCTCCATAACAATTTTCCGGCTCAGTACCGCCACGTAGCTGTCAATCTGGCACAAGATCCCAACAATGTAGTTGTATTTGGCACTAAAAATCGAGAAGTCACTCTCGCTGGTATTCATAAAGCAATTTTTGAACCCAATCGCGAACCTCATCCCACCACCCATCATTACGTTCGACCATTAGAGAATGCGGTTTTGCACGGACAAGCTGTATATAAGCTTGCTGAACAACTCAAAGCCCAAAGCTTTGTCCCAGATATAATTTGCGGACATTCTGGTTGGGGCCCGACTTTATTTATGAAGGATGCATTTCCAGACACACCCCTCATCTGTTATTTTGAATGGTTTTATCATGCTTACGGCTCAGACGCAGATTTCGATCCCACAGAACCGCTAACTGTTGATGATGTAGCGCGTATCCGGATCAAAAACGCACCGATATTACTGGATTTATATACTTGCGATCGCGGTTTGTCACCAACAAATTGGCAAAGATCTCAGTTTCCTCCAGAATTTCAAAGTAAGATTTCTGTTTTACACGATGGAGTTGATACAGAATTTTTTCAACCCAAACCCAACGCTAAACTTGTATTACCTAATCTCGACCTTTCTGGTGTCGATGAAATTGTCACCTATGTAGCTAGGGGAATGGAACCTTATCGCGGTTTTCCTCAGTTTATTGAAGCGATCGCTTACGTACAAGAACGCAGACCAAATTGTCATATAGTAATTGTTGGTGCAGATAGAGTTTGCTATGGCAAAACTTTACCAGAAGGTAAAACCTACAAAAACCTGATGCTGGAAAAAGTTCCCCTCGATTTATCACGGGTTCACTTCACTGGGACTTTACCCTACGGACAATATCTGCAAGTAATTCAGGCTTCTTCTGTTCACGTCTATTTAACCAGACCATTTGTACTTTCTTGGTCAATGATTGAAGCAATGTCCACAGGATGCTTAGTTTTAGGTTCTGATACTGCACCTGTAACTGAGATTATTCAAGATGGCGAAAACGGTTTACTAGTAGATTTTTTCTCACCCCAAAAGATTGCTGACAGAATTGATGAGGTATTAGATAATCCCACAAAAATGGCGGAACTTCGCGTCAATGCGAGAAAAACTGTGCTAGAGCGTTACGCCTTAGCTGATTTATTACCTAAACATATTCAGATGATTAAGGATATAGCAAATTGCTGAATATCAAAATCTCTCGTAGTGAGGATTCAAGTCCTCACTACCAATTTCCTAGATAGCTACTGCGCGCTTATTTAATTGTAGTTCGATGCGATCGCCTGGTACTGGTTCAATTACTTGCGCAGTCAGATTGTTCTTTGCGAGTAACGCCCGAAATTCCTCAGCACTACCCACAGTCGTGAGTAATTTCATAATTAATCCGTCAAATATGATGTCTCCTCCGGCTGCGGTGGGTAACATCACCTGCGGTTGCAACCATTTGGCGACATCTAAGGCTTTGTTTGTGCCTTTAATAATCGGCCCCACTAAAGGTAGACTCATGTCAATTAGGGGTGCAATTACTACATCAACTGGTGCAGCTTGCTTAATTTGGGGATGGTGAGTCCCGTGGGGATCGTAGTACAGAGTTAAACCACTCGCCAACTCTTTTAAGAGATAACCATTTTCTACTGTATTGGGACCGGAAAGGATACCGGGAGTAGCCTTAATTTCTACTTGATAATTGAATGTGAATGTTTCACCATGAGTCAGGGTTGTCACGGAGATGTAACCTAACTTCTGCACTACTTTCGCTGCGCTTGGAGAAGCCACAACTGGAATTTGACGGTCAAGACGCTCAAGTGTAGGCGGGTGAGCATGGTCTTCTAAACCCTGAGACAGCAAAATCAAGTCAATATTTTCTGGTATTGGCCGTTCTTGATTTCGAGTCCCTTTAAATAGCCAATCCAAGTTGCTGAAAGTTAACGAACCTACTAGCCAAGGGTCAACTAGTATTCGTTTCCCACCGATTTCAATCAACCAACTATTGCTGTCTAACCAAGTTAAATGCATAGCACAGTGAAGATAACACCTGCCTTATATTATGAATTGCTTTGTAATTCTTAACAAAGATGATGTTTAAAAAAACAACTTAAACCTTGCTAACTGGGCTTTAATTGCTCCTGTGAGGATTTTATTCAGTTCTTTACTATCTTGAAATTGGAGAATTTGCTGCTTTGGTAAATCGAAGGGAAAATCTCCTTCCAAGTCTGCGCGTTGCATTTGCGCTAGTAAAATTTGTTCCGATCGCTTACTTTGGATGGCATAGCCCATTTCAATACAGACATTCGGGCTAGGAATTAATTGAGTAGTTTCTTTACTAGAAATGCTAGCAATCGGTGTCGTGTCTGCAATAAACAATAAACTCTTACGGATTTTTCGCAGAATACCGGCAGAAAGCCTTAAGGGGCCATTTCCCGGACGGTATGATTCTACTAATGTTAAAGGAAGACGCGATCGCGCGTTTAAAGTTGCCAAACTTTTTTGCACTGCTTCTCGCAAAGCCTCACTCGCTGCGGCATACTCAGTTTGATAGCATAGAAATATTGTTGGGTCTAATTGAGCTAAAATCGCCTGCTTAGTGAAATAAATCTCATGGCTAATTAAGTCAATATTCGCTACGCAATAACCACCACTACCTTCAATATAAAATTCAATATTTTCTCCTTCAAGATAGCGCCCAAACCAAGTTGATTTCTTTACCTCATCGCTATCTTCTAAAAAGTCTGCTCTTAATCCCGATCTCAGCAGGCTTTTTTTACTCAGACGAATATCTGGCGGACGTTTTTCCAATTCGGGAATCGGCTCATAATCTTGAATGTACCATGCTCTGAGCGCAATAATTGACATAAGGCGCTATTTCAACTGTATGAATGCTATTGAACTTCGTACAAGCTTATACCAATTTTGCTTCGGGTAGTCAAAAGTTCATAGTCCAAAGTCTAAACTGCAAGAACTGTTGACTGTTGACTCTTGAATCTTGTATCTTGACCTCACACAGCGAAGCGAAGTGAAGGAAGTGAGTATTAAACAAAACAACACCCAAGCATCTACTCTCTGAAGACTTTCCTCTCATTGTTTATCCTAGCCAGGGATGCACTAAATTCCATCACTTTATTACTAAAGTAATGAAAACCAGTTACAGCGCCCCCTGATTTTTAGTATCTGAGGAAATACCAGTTTTCGCGTTGGGTGTTGCTGTTTTGTGACGAGACAGATGTAAAATCAAACAGCGTATACCTCTTATTTAATTTCAAATGCAGCTGTTATATCTGCCAGGGAAGCTTGTTCGCTTCAACTATTAGAGTAGCACCTGAGAATTGGTAGAGTTTTTTTTGCTAATAAACTTTACTTTTTATCTCAATCTAAATTGAAGAAATATAAAGTAATTTTCTACAATCTCCTCAAACAATCACTTTATAATTTTTATTTTTATAAGTAATTGCTCATTGATTTATTAAGTTTTGAGAATTAGTTTTAACCTGCACCATTTCAAAGGTTGGGAGTAAAGAATTTATATATTGACTATTGACTTTGCATTGTGGGTTAAGCGCTATCTCCATCCAGAACTCTGTACCCTTATCGAGTTCTGAGACACACTCAATCACTCCGCCATGCTTCTCCACAATAATTTGGTAGCTAATAGCCAGCCCTAGCCCTGTACCCTTGCCTACAGGCTTGGTTGTGTAAAATGGGTCAAAAATCCGCTTTTTCACCTCATCTGTCATTCCTGGCCCGTTGTCGGCAATGCGAATCAATACAAAAGAATGATCTGCTGAAACTCTAGTTGAAATACAGATTGAAGGAATAAAAGATTCATTTTTTTCGGCGTGCATTTCCAAAGCATCAAGAGCATTGCTGAGAATATTCATGAATACTTGGTTCATTTGACCTGCATAACATCTGACTACTGGTAACTCACCATAGTCTTTAACTACCTTCACACCTGGGAAATTGACAGTAGATTTCAGGCGATGTTGCAAAATTAGTAAAGTGTTATCAATACCTTCGTGTAAGTCAACAGGTTTAAATTCCGCTTCATCCAAGCGAGAAAAATTGCGTAAAGATTGTACGATTGAGCAAATGCGATCGGCTCCTACCTGCATAGAAGAGATAATTTTTGGTAAGTCTTCTGCTACAAAATCAACATCGATCGCTTTTTCTAAGGAGCTAATTTCGTTATTTGGTTGGGAATAGTGCGATTGGTAGAGGCGTAAAAGTTTTAGTAGTTGTTGAGTGTAATCATTAGCGTAAGACAGATTACCGTAGATAAAGTTAACTGGATTGTTAATTTCATGTGCTACCCCTGCAACTAACTGCCCCAAACTAGACATTTTTTCGTTTTGAATGAGTTGTGTTTGTGTTTGTCGTAGTTCACTTAAAGTACGTTCTAGCTGTTGAGCTTTAGCCTTAGCCTGATTTTCCGCAGTATGGCTTTGTTCGTAAAGTTGCGCCTGCTGAATTGCGATCCCAGCCTGATCTGCTAACTGTAGCATTAACTCAATTTCCGCATCTTGCCAATTTCGTGGAGCATCACATTGATGGGCGATTAGTAATCCCCATAGTTGCGTACCCATATTTATCGGAATAATCAAGTTGGCCTGTACTTGCAGATTGACCAAGAACTCTCGATGACAATCACTCAAACTAGCTGTGGACACATCATTAATTGTCCGCACTCTTCCGTGAGCGTAAAGATGAGCATACTCATTAGGAAAGCATCCTGACGGTGCTTTGATTCCCAAAACGGATGGATAGTTGCCATTGATTTCTTCTACAATCACCTCACCATCAGACTCATCTAATATTTGGAAAATTAACACGCGATCGGAATTGAGCAAGGGGCGGACTTCTTGAACAATAGTTTGCAGAGTGATTTTTAAGTCTAATGTAGAGCGTATTTGTTCAGTGATTTGCTTGATGACCTTGGTAAAGAGTAGAGATTTTTCCAGTTCGCCAGTTTGCTCTTGCACTCGCTGTTCTAAGCTAGTATTCAGTACCTGCACCTGTTGGTACATTTGCTGTTGCTGAATGGCCATTGAGAAGTGATAGCTCAAGGCCTGTGCAAGAAAAATATCTTCAGGTTTCCATTGTGGTGCTTGTCCTTTTTTTTGTTCTCGCCAAACCTCAAAGGAAAGCTGGGGTAATCTGTGTCGTTGATTTTCCTCACAGCGTCCAGCCCACAAAATTTCGGTATCAAACTCTGGACGAAAAATGCTGCAAACACCGATAAAACTATTGCGGTAATACAGGGGAATTACCAAGATTCCTCTAATTTTAGTAGGTTGAAACCCGACAGCTAAAACTCGCAAATGCGCTTCTTTGTAAAGGTCTGGAATTGCTAAAACTTCACCTTGTTTGCAATCTGCTATCCAGTTTTGCCATACGGGATGCTGTTCAATAACTATACTGTTTAGCTCGTAGGGTAATTTTGGCTGTTCGCCCCAGGTATAAAGTTCCCCACTCTGCTCGATATAAAGTCTGCCACCAATACCATCAAAAGCCTTAATAGTTGATTCTAAAGCAGTGGGGAATTGGATTGTCGGCAGTTGATTTAACAGGATGGCGATTTGGTTAATTAAGGCTTGTTGTTTTTGCTGAGAACGAGCTTCCGAGAGGAGATTGCTTTGAGCGATCGCAATTTCTACCTGATCTGCAACTTGTTGTAATAATTTCAGTTCCCACGGCAAAATACTTCGTGGTTGACTGTGGTGCGATACTAACAATCCCCATAGTTGAGGCTTTGCCGATCGCTCTTTGAGGTCGCGGTGTAAAATTGGCACTACAAACGAAGATTGTACGCCCAATGCTGTCAAGTATTGAATATGACACGGATCGACCTGACGATAGTAAGTGTCCTCTGTTTGTAGGAACTGACCAGTTTCTGGAGAATAGAGTGGCGATAACCCAATTTTGCCATTAGTTACATCCACAATTACCCTTTGTCGGGCTGTGATAAACAACTCTCTTGACTGCTGGGGGATATCACCAGCAGGAAAGTGTAAACCCAACAGAGATGGCAAACGCTGCTCGTGAATGGACTCAGCAATCACCTCACCGCTATCATCAGTATCAAACCGATAGACCATCACTCGGTCTGTACCCAAAAATCCGCGAACCTCAGCAACAGTAGCTGTTAAGATTTCTGGAAGTTCAAGCGATCGCCTAATTTGGTTGGTCATTTTGTGCAGTATACCTTCTGAGTCAAAGGTTTGCTGCAATGCACATGCTCGATCGGTAAATGCCATTAGTTATATAAATTTAAGTAATGTATAAAAAGAATCTTCAACTTTTCCTTAATGAAAGTTTGTTCGCCGAATCGATCGTGCGTATTTGAACTTGTTACGGAAAACTCTGAAGTTTCAAAGTTAAAAGCTTAAGAAAAAGTTAATTATTAAACAATTAATTTTATAACCTTAAATCTTAATATGTATACGGTAATTTTATGCAAATTAAAAAAATTCACAAAATTATCTATAATAGGTATAAAGATTGACAATATATTGAGATTCTATATTTAAAGAAATAATTAAATATCACGAATTTTATAGAGTAAAAGCCATTAAAATAGGGGAATTTATTTATTCCCCTTTGGTAGAAAATCTCAAAGTATACAATGTAATTAATGGTGCAAGTATTTTTCGGCAATTGCTGTGACAGATACTAACTTGCGAATTTCTTCACGTACACTCATAAGAACTTTACCAAGATGGTTTTGACCAGTTTTATTTGCACCACAACCCCAAAAATAATCCTTGGGGGAATTTTCTACTAAAATTTCATTGCCTGTAGACAGGAGAATATCTTGAATATCAGCATGAGTGAGAAATTTTTTGAGTACAGCTTCTCGCATTACCTGAGTTTTGACCAATTCCCAATCAGCCCGGATTTGGCGGGTACTACAGCGTCCTAAAGCAGCAGCGTCTTCTGGCGTTTGGGCGTTATGGATTGCGGGTATAATCGCCGCATCTATGGTGCCAACAAACTTTTGTGCTTGGTAATAATGTTCAACTGTTGGCCAGTAAGTACCTTGGATTTGAATTCCATGCAAAGAAAAGTTAGAAAAACAGCCATAAGGCTGCCAAACCTTGTAAAAGTAAATAGTCATTTGAAAATTGCTCTTGAATATCAATTTATATCATGCCTGTATATGGTAATTAGAGTCTTTAAGGACTCTATAGCAGAAAATTGTCCGCTTTAAATGGAACGCTAGCATTTGCCTCAAGACAGAAGATATCACTTGCCAAAAAATTCTATGGTGGTAAAAATGCTTGTCTATGAGGTTGAGTATGGAGACCAAGAGTGAGAGCATTAACAAACCTACACCGTTGATCGCTGCGGGAATTTTCCTTGGTTTAGGTCTAGGAGGATTTATTGATGGCATTGTGCTACATCAGATTCTCCAATGGCATCACATGTTAAGTAATGTTAGACCCCTAACCAACACCCCAAATATTGATTTGAACATGGTATGGGACGGGTTATTTCATGCCTTAGATTGGGTGCTGACTGTGGTGGGAGTAGCTTTGTTATGGCGGGCTGGGGGGCGTGATGATGTTCCTTGGTCATCCCAAATTTTTATCGGGTCTATACTTCTCGGTTTTGGATTGTTTAACGTAGTTGAAGGGCTGATAGATCACCAAATTCTCGGTATTCATCACGTAAAACCCGGGCCAAATCAGCTAGCTTGGGATTTGGGATTTCTCATCTTTGGGGCACTACTTGTTGTGGTTGGCTGGCTCATGATAAAAAGTAGCAAATTTGCAAAATAGTCATTGGTCATTCTTACAAAGTTCTGATCCGAGGAAACCTCGGCTCCGACTTTGCGCTTTGTTATTAGTTATTTCTTCTTCCCCCTGCTTCCTTGTCCCCCTGCAATCCAATATCATTTTCTATGTCCACAGACAACTTTGAAAAAACAAGCTGGGATTGGCAGCTTTCTCAGTTACAACAACAAGCGGGAGAATGGATAGAGTATCAATTTTCTCGCTTAGAATCAGCGTTACCAGTATTACCTCCCGGTTGGTCAATAAGTCCTTGGCTAAGTGAGTTACTGAAGTGGCTGTTTTGGCTTGTACTTGGTCTATTCGTGGTTTGGTTGGTTTGGCTATTATGGCGAGAATTCAGCCCTTATGTGTATTCTTGGTTGAGTGGGAGAGATAATTATATTGGTGCTGGCACAACAATTATCTCCAGTGAGTTATCTGTGAGTTTGTGGTTGGCGCGATCGCAAGAATTTTATCGTCAGGGTAATTACAGAGAAGCTTGCCGATGTTTATACATGGCGATATTACAGCACTTGCATGATACTAGTGTTGTTCGCCACCAACCCAGCCGTACTGATGGCGAATATTTGCAATTGCTACGTTCCTCTGTCACCACCATTGAGCCCTATGAAACGTTAATTACTACTCACGAACAATTATGTTTTAGCGATACGGAAATTTTGCCCGAAAATTATGAGCATTGCCAGCAGGCGTATCGGGAAATTGCTGGAGATTAGGAAGTGTGGGGAGTGTGGGGAGACAAGGTGAGACCAGCGCTGCGGGAGGGTTTCCCTCCGCAGGCGACTGGCGTTAGCGTAGCGTTAGCGACGAAGGAGCGTCACCCGAAGGGAGGACAAATAACAAATGACCAATAACAAATGACAAATCACAAAAGACTATTGACCATAAGTTCAGCATTAACCCGTATAAAATATGAAGCGTTCAAACCGCTTGGCTTGGCTGGGAGCGATCGCCCTGGCGGTTATAATTTTAGTCAGCTTGATAGCGGCTCCCCAGAATAGCACAATCAACAGTGGTTCCACCTATAATCGTGCTGCTGATGGCTATGGTGCTTGGTATGCTTTTATGCAAGAGCAAGGAACTTCCATCAAGCGCTGGCAAAAGCCTTGGGATGATATCAAGGTAGAGAAAAACCCAGTTACTTTATTACAAGTAAACAGCAATCTCAATCCACCAATTGTCAATTCCGAGAAACGTGCTTGGATAGAAAAAGGTAATACTTTGGTAATTTTAGGCGTGCGTTACCAAGCAACAGCAGCAGAATTTAACACCATGCAAAAATCGCCCTTTGGTGATGTTAAGATTGCGACAACAAGACGCCATCAGAAAGCAGATAAAGCAGAAATTTCTTTAGGCGATCGCTTTGGTGCTGTGGTTTGGCAACAAAAGTATGGCAAAGGAAAAGTTATTTTTTCCACAACTCCCTATTTAGCAGCCAATGCCTATCAAGATTATTTAAGCAATTTTAAATTTCTTGCAGATTTAGTCAGCAAACAAAATAACGCCATTTTTGTTGATGAATACATTCATGGTTATAAAGATGCTGATGTGCGCAAAAAAGAAGGTCAAGACGACTTATTGAGTTATTTTGCTAAACAGCCTTTGATTGTGGCTTTATTGCAGGCAGGCATATTACTACTAGTATTAATTTGGGCGCAAAATCGTCGGTTTGGTAAGCCAGTACCTTTAGAAACGCCAGTTTTAGATAACAGTGAAGCATATATCCAAGCTTTGGCAGGTGTTTTACAAAAAGCTGAATCCACCGATTTTGTTGTGGAAATGGTCGGTAAAGAAGAACAACTACAAATACAAAAGGCTTTAGGATTAGGTGAAATTTTACTAGAACCTCAAGCTTTGATTGATATCTGGCTTGAGAAAACAGGTAGTAATTCTGTTGAACTAGCTACAGTTTTAAAATGGCGATCGCAAAAACGCCCCATGCGCGAACGAGAACTGTTAAGCTGGTTGGGGCAATGGCGAACCATCAAAAATAATTACTAATTCGTAATTTTTTTGTGGGTATCTTCTGAGCATGATGGGTATCCCCCAATTACAAATTGTTAATTAAAAATAATAATTTCTAGCGATCGCCTAAAATCAGGCAATAATTTCCACTGCTTTAGTTCCAAATTCTGAATATCTAAATTACAAATTAATTTATAAGTATTTTGTAACCCTATATGAGCGAAATTCATTCTATTTTAATTCGCCTTGAACAAGGTCTTAACCAAATAATTGTCGGACAGTCCAACCTTGTACAACAGCTAATAGTGGCAATGCTAGCAGGTGGGCACATAATTTTGGAAGGGGTTCCGGGAACTGGCAAAACACTTTTAGTAAAAGTATTGGCGCAATTAATTCAAGCAGAGTTTCGCCGGATTCAATTAACACCAGATGTATTACCATCAGATATTACTGGTACAAATATTTTTGACTTAAATAGCCGCAGTTTTACTCTCAAAAAAGGCCCAGTTTTTACGGAAGTACTACTAGCAGATGAAATTAATCGCACTCCCCCTAAAACCCAAGCGGCGCTGTTAGAAGCGATGGAAGAAATGCAGGTAACTCTTGATGGTGAAAGTTTGCCCTTGCCAGAATTATTTTGGGTAATTGCTACACAAAATCCTCTAGAATTTGAGGGAACTTATCCTTTACCAGAGGCGCAACTAGATAGGTTTTTATTCAAATTAGCTGTAGATTACCCAGATCGAGCTGCGGAAAAGCAAATGTTACTCAACCGTCAGGCGGGGTTTGCAGCGCGGCGTGGAGATATAGATCGTCTCAAACCTTTAGCAACAGTCAACGAAATTTTGCAGGCACGGCAAGCAGTTAAAGAGGTTAAAGTATCTGAAACAATTATTGATTATCTGCTAGCTTTGGTCAAAACATCACGCCAGCATCCCGAATTAGCTTTGGGTGCATCACCACGCGCAGCTGGTGCTTGGTTGCAGACATCTCAAGCAGCTGCATGGTTAGAAGGAAGGAATTTTGTGACGCCAGATGATATCAAAGCTGTTGCATCGCCATTACTGCGACATCGCCTGATTCTCAAACCAGAAGCAATGCTTGATGGTTTACAAATCGATGCGGTAATTGCATCGGTAATAAATCAGGTTCCAGTTCCAAGATGAAGGATAAAGATGAGCCTGTAAATACACAATGCGAAACCAATTGAATAGTTTAGTTAGTTTAAAGATAATTCATCGTCTAAAGAAAGCAATATCAACAATTCCTGCTGTCTCTTCTTGGGTAAATTCAATATTACTGTTAGTATTTTATACATTAATTGCTTTACCATTGGGGTTATACTTTGGATTTCTCAAGTTTGGTTTGCCCCAATTAACATTAGAGAAAATTATCCAAGTTATATTCATTTGCTTGTTTGCACCTGCAATCGCTGAGGAGATATTTTTTCGAGTTTTACTATTGCCTCATCTTACAGAAGATGTTTCAACAGTAAAAAAGATATTGTGGGGATGTATAAGTTTGGCAATTTTTATTGTTTACCATCCTCTAAACGCTTTAACAGCATATCCTGCTGGATTCCCAACATTCATGAATCCAGTTTTTTTATTACAAGCAGCACTGTTAGGAATTGCGTGTACTATTGCTTATTTCCAAAGTGGGTCTTTGTGGCCATCTGTGGTAATACATTGGATAATTGTCGTAGTCTGGCTGCTCTTTTTTGGTGGTTATGAAAGGCTGAATACTTAATTTTTGATATTTATTCATCTCTTGGGCGTGAGAATAAACTACTTAACCAGATTCCGCCTATAGCAGTCAACACAAAACCTGTAAATTTGTTACCAAAGCTTCCACCATCACCGATATAATCACCACTACTGCTACTGCTACTGCTACTGCTACTGCTACTGCTACCACTAGAATAGTAACCTTTAGCAAATACTGAGTCTGGTGCTACTAAATTTGCCATTAATAGCGTTACCGATAGCATGGCAATAAATTCAACAGTTTGCGGAGGTAGTTTTGCTAACGGCTGATTAGAGTTAATTTGATCGGCTAATCTTTTCAAATCGCTGGCAATTTGTGGTGGTAGTTCCTGCGCTTTTGCTAATAGACTATTCAATAACTCTTTAATATCAATTTCTGCCAATAATTCTTTAAGATTTGCTAACCAAGCTGATGTCATATTTTGGCTATGGTAGCGATGGCGTACGGGTAAATATCGATTTATATCTGGTAAATTTTCTGGCGCTGCTGGGTTAGAGTAAATATTTTCTATCCAAAACTTTGTTACTGATTCTAAATCTAGCAAATCACCTTCACCAATTTGGGCTGTCACCTGTTCTTCAATATCTAAAAAATCGATACGGGTGTCAGCTTGTAAGTCTAAATATTCTTGATTAGATTGAGAATTTAGCAAGTAATAGAATAATTGCGGACTATCTAAACTGTGAATTAATACATCATATCGAGATTCTGCGATCGCATTCTTAAATACAAAGGCATTTAATAGCTGATTATGAGTGAGGAAATGTAAATTTTCTGGGAAATTTAGTGTTTCTATTTCACCTTGCGTAATTGATTGCGATGAAGCTAAAAAGAAGCCCCAGTTACCATAACCAAGCTCGGAAAATGAAGGGATAGTTAGGTGTAAAGGCTTGACTTTAAAATCTGCTGATAGCAAGGTTTGATATAAGCACCAAAAACCCTTTGTTCTATTTTCTGGAGACACGCCGTTAGTGCAAATTAGTCCCGCAGGTATTAAAACGCGATGGAGTTCTTGAAACCATTCTTGACTATATATCTTGGTGTCTTCTGAGGAATGGGGATAGGTAAAATCACAAATTATAACGTGATAGTAGTTATTTGGCTGTTGGGAAACAAATTCAAAGGCTTCTTGAGTATAGACAGTTAGCTTATCTGACTCTAAACTTCCCAAATTATAAGGTTTAAATACAGTGTTTGCTAGTTCTAAAACTTCTGGATTGTAATCTACTAAAGTAATTTCTTGAATTTGGGAAAATCTTAATAAATCCCTGGCTGCTAATCCATCGCCACCACCACAAATCAACACGCGCAAAGGTGTTTGAGGAAATCTCTGACTTGCTAAAGCTATTGCCGGAATTACCAAATACTCATGATATATTGCCTCATCAGCAGTATCAAACTGCAAATCTCCATTTATATAAAAGGCAATACCATCATCATGCTGTTCAATAAATAACGAATTAGGCATTTCCGAATTTATCCAAATATCATCATTGAAAGTCCCACAAGTAATAGCGCTACTGCTACTAGTACCTGCAACCAATATCCTATATTACTTAGCCAGTCGCTATTACTCATTGAGCCTGCTTTTTGAATCTGGGAAAATTCATCAGGACGTACTATCTTACTAGTGTAAATATCTAATTCGCGATTAGTAAAAGCTTCAATCGCTAAATTCATTTGATGCGCTTCATCCCAATAATCCCAAGTAATGCGATTTCTGTTTTCTCCTTCTGTTTGATATTCACCTTCGGTTTGAGACTCGAAATAATAATGCTTGTAAAAAAGTATTAATTCAGGATATGGCTCTGCTTGGGATTGCATATTTTTCCATAGCCTAGGTACGATATTTTCTTGGGAATCTGGGAGAAGCAGACGAGGATTGTCTAATTGGTTAGCCAGATACCAAGTTACAGAGACTGGCTTGTTTTCTGGGTCAAATTCTCGCAGTAAGTAATATTCAGACCCACCTTGAGAACGCAGCAACCACTCATCAGTTAAATACCCGTGGGGATCTTGATATGTACTGTAGTCTTCTATATGCCAATCGACATCATGATATCTAACGCGATCGCCTGGACGCAACTCTTGAAGTTGGGTTTGAGTAACAATAGCCATCTTACAAAATTAAATATAAGTAAATTTACGTTATTAAAAGCAGAAAGTATAAGAAAAACCACTCCTGATTACATCATGTTTACACTATGACATCACAGTACAGCTTTCAGGTTACAGAATTTACATAGTTTTTCTTTTGTACATATTTCATCATTAGTCATTGGTCATTGGTCATTTGTCAAAAGTCATTTCTCCCCACACTTCCCACACTTCCCACCCGCCCTTGTCTTCCTTGTCCCCCTCGTCTCCCCACACTCCCCACACTCCCCACACTCCCCACACTCCCCACACTCTCCTACGCCCCTAGTGCCAGGTAGTACGTTTTCGGATACTGTTACAATCAAGCTCGAAACTATCTCTAGATGTACGCAGTTTAAATTCTCTGAGTTATGATACCAAACACTACAGGGAAATCACTGTCGCGATCGCCCTGAGTAGCTTTGATTCTCGGTACTTCTGGGGATCAAGCTCAAATTTGATTTTAATAATTTAGTAAATTTATTAGCCGTGTCTATTTCTGCAAAAACCTTTCCTATCTGGGGATTTTTCTCGCTAGTAACCAACGGTCTGCTGATGTTGGCAATTGCCCTTCTGATTTGGCAACAGCAGAAATTGAGCAATACTGTTTTCCCACCCACCGCGGAGACAGTCAGCGAACCTCAAGTTGCTCAACCGGAGTTAGGCCCCCGTCATCAACTTAATTACCAACAATGGGTAGATATTCTCAAGTCAGAAGCTAAAGTGGCTGCACTAAACCCTCCTCAGCATCTCAGCATTCTAGCTGGAGATTCTTTGAGTCTGTGGTTTCCCTCCGAATTATTACCTGAGAATAAATATTGGCTCAATCAGGCGATTTCTGGTGAAACTAGCGAAGGGCTGTTGAAAAGATTAGATTTATTTGACCGCACCCAGCCACAGGTAATTTTTGTCATGATTGGGATTAATGATTTAATTCGAGGGGTTAGCGATGAGGTAATTTTAGACAATCATCGGCAAATCATCAGTTACTTGCACAAAATGCATCCTAGAGCAGAAATATTTGTGCAGTCAATTTTGCCGCATGGGGGACAAGAATCAACTTGGGAAGGACGAGAACGCCTCCTAGCTATTGCCAATAGTCGCATTCAGCAGTTGAATCAGCAATTGCAAACCATCGCTACTAAACAAGGCGTTCAATATCTCGACTTATATCCCTTATTTGCTAATCAAGAAGGTAATCTCCGCCCGGAATTCACCACTGATGGCTTACACCTAAGTCCTGAAGGTTATATGGTTTGGCGGACTGCATTGCAGATTTATAGCCAGCCGGAATTAGAACCCCATAGGGAAAAGGTGGGGAGTGTGGGGGGTGTGGGAAGTGTGGGGAGACAAGGGGGACAAATGACTAATGACCAATGACAAATAACAAATGACAAATGCCCAATGACACTTGACGCGAGAAAATGAGAGATGGCGAACTAATCTAAAAACAAATCCAATGGATACAAAAGCTTTTAAGCGTAGCCTGCAACACTCAGAAAACTATAATCGCAAAGGCTTTGGTCATCAGGCAGAAGTGGCAACTCAGTTACAGTCTGAATATCAAAGTAGCTTAATCCAACAAATTCGCGATCGCAACTACACTCTCGAAAAGGGTGAGGTGACAATTCGGTTAGCGCAAGCTTTTGGCTTCTGCTGGGGTGTAGAACGTGCAGTAGCAATGGCTTATGAAACCCGTCAACACTTCCCTAGCGATCGCATTTGGATTACAAATGAGATTATTCACAATCCTTCGGTGAATCAACGTATGCAGGAGATGGAGGTAAAATTTATCCCTGTTAACGCTGGTAACAAAGACTTTTCTGTAGTTGAAAACGGAGATGTGGTCATTTTACCTGCCTTTGGAGCCAGCGTTCAGGAAATGCAAATTCTCCACGATAAAGGCTGCAAAATTGTCGATACAACTTGTCCTTGGGTATCGAAAGTTTGGAATACAGTTGAGAAGCACAAAAAAATCGATTACACCTCAATTATCCACGGTAAATACAAGCACGAAGAAACTGTTGCCACTAGTTCCTTTGCTGGTAAATATCTAATTGTGCTCAATATGAAGGAAGCAGAATATGTTAGCAACTATATTCTAAATGGTGGCGATCGCGAAGAATTTTTGCAGAAATTTGCTAAAGCTTGTTCGCCTGGATTTGACCCAGATAAAGATTTAGAAAGAGTGGGAATCGCTAACCAAACAACAATGCTCAAAGGCGAAACCGAGCAAATCGGTAAGCTGTTTGAACGGACAATGATGCAGAAGTACGGCCCTGCGGAAATTAATCAACATTTCCAAAGCTTCAATACTATCTGTGACGCCACTCAAGAACGTCAAGATGCAATGTTAGAGTTAGTGCAAGAAAATCTAGATTTAACGATCGTAATTGGTGGGTTTAATTCTTCCAATACTACCCAATTACAACAGATAGCTTTTGAGCGAGAAATTCCTTCTTATCACATTGATTCTGTTGAGCGTATCAAATCAGCAAAATCTATTGAACATCGACAGTTAAATGGCGATATAGTCATTCAAGATAACTGGCTACCTGAAGGCAAAATTGTTGTGGGAGTTACTTCTGGTGCTTCTACACCCGATAAGGTAGTAGAAGATGTCATCGAAAGAATTTTTGCTTTGAAAGCCACCGCTTCGGTAATTTAGGCGGTTAGAAATTGCGGTTCATCCTTACACACAATTAAAACCCGCCCCTGCGGGTTTACAACTCTTTTAAATTACAAGCCTGTAAAATCTCGGCGATAAATATTACCCACTCAAACTAAAAGTAGAGATACTCGCATGGTGTCTATTGTCAATAACTCTTGAGGAATAAATTGAAGCAAGCTAGTCAATAAATTATTATGTAAACTGACTGATGTTTAATAATTTAATATGCGCTCGTTTATTATTAACAGCTGCTAGTTGCATACATCAACTGAAGAGAAGTTTTACAATCTGAGGGAGATAGGCAAAGCAAAAAATGCAGAGTAACAATGCTGAACTTAACTACAATCCAAACTATTGCTCAATCCTATTCCCCACAAGAACTCTTTGCCGCCTTGGTTTGGCAGCGTCAATTTAATGAGTTTGATGGCGAACAAGTAATTACTGACCTTGCTGGACACATAGATTTATGGGCAAGTTTTCTGTTTACTAAACCAATTTTTGCACCAGATGAACATGGTTTAAGCTTTGGCGGTGTAGTGGATACCCTCTTAGCAATGGCAAACTATCGTCCTATGCCTGAGACTAGCATTATCCATTTCATTGCTTATCCTGCCGATACACTCTACATCTTGACTGAGAACCAAGATACAAAGGTGTCTCAGCTTTTAGACTTGGGCAAAAAGTGGCGCGCTGACTCAGTAGAAATTACTGATGGTACGAATGAAGACTACGGTTTTCGGCTTCAGCGCCGATTAAGAACTCGATTAGAAGGGGCGTTGTGGGGTGAGGATTTTCAGCAAGATCGCGATGCAGTGATTGTTTCTTATTGGTGGGATTGAATTTTAATAGTTAGTTATTTTAGCTACTAGAAGTCAGGGAATTTGGACTAAATTACCTAAGCTCAAAAAATCAACACCTTAAACAAACTTTTAATTTTTTATGTAAAAGTAATTACTAGGAATTTAAACTTTTTTAGCTAATTCATAATTTAGCTCGGTAATTATGATTTTCTAAATTACGGCATTGTTGCTCAAGAAGGAAAAATCATGCCAGACAATGAAAAAAGCGGGAGGAAAACTTCCCGACGCGGTTTTTTGGGGCAAGCATTAACCGCAGCGGGTACAGCCATTGCAGCTCCCACTTTGCTCAATCAAGCAAGCATAGCCAAAGAAGCTACTCAAAATTCCCAAGGAGAGATAACCGTGAAACTGAGGGTAAATGGCGAGCAACAAACTCTCAATATTGAACCGCGCGTAACATTACTGGATGCGCTGCGCGAACATTTAGGCTTAGTGGGCAGTAAGAAGGGCTGCGATCGCGGGCAATGTGGAGCGTGTACTGTATTAATTGATGGCGAGCGAGTTTATTCCTGTCTAGCTTTGGCTGTGATGCAGGAAGATAAGAACATTGTCACCATCGAAGGTTTGGCGAAAGGCGATACTCTTCATCCAGTCCAAGCGGCATTTATCGAGAACGATGGCTTTCAATGCGGTTATTGTACGCCAGGACAGATTTGTGCCTCTGTTGCCCTACTTGATGAAGTGAAACGAGGTTGCGCTAGCGTTGTCACCGCCGATTTAACCAGTCCGCCACAATTAGCTGACATCTCGGAAAAAGAAATCAAAGAGCGATTAAGTGGTAATCTCTGCCGATGTAGCGCTTACAACGGCATTGTAGCAGCAGTCCAACAGGCAGCAGGGCAAACTCCACCCTCTGCTAATGCAGATGTCATGGTGAGTGAATCAGGGGAAATAGCATGAATAACTTTACCTACAGCCGTGCTAGTTCTGTTACAGATGCAGTGCAAAGAGCTAGTAGCGATCGCAATGCTATGTTTATTGCAGGTGGGACAAATGTAGTCGATCGTCTCAAAGTTTTTTTAGATGAGCCATCGCAACTCATCGATATCACGCGACTGGAGATGAAGCGAATTGAAAAGCTGCCGAATGGCGGTCTGCGTTTAGGTGCATTAGCGAGCAATACCGCTGTCGCAGACAATGCTGATATTCGTCGCGACTACCCCATCCTCGCCCGCGCCATTCTTTCGGGAGCATCGCAGCAAATTCGCAACGTTGCCACAGTCGGCGGTAATTTACTGCAACGTACTCGTTGTCCTTATTTCTACGATACGGCTTTCCCTTGTAATAAACGCCAACCAGGGCAAGGTTGTCCCGCCATCAGTGGTATCAGTCGAATGCACGCCATCCTTGGTGCTAGCGACCAGTGCGTAGCCGTGAATCCTTCGGATATGAATGTCGCCTTGGCAGCTTTAGATGCAGTTGTTGAGGTTGTTGGTGCTAAAGGAAAGCGACAAATACCATTTACAGAGTTTCATCGTCTCCCAGGAAATACACCAGAGCGTGATACCAATTTGGAGCCAGGAGAGTTAATTACTGCTGTGATTTTGCCAGCAGTATCGTTTGCGAAATCGGGAGTGTATTTAAAATTACGCGATCGCACTTCCTATGCTTTTGCTTTAGTATCTGTAGCGGCGGCTCTTGACTTAAAAGGCGATAAAATTCAAGATGTCCGTTTAGCACTCGGTGGTGTAGCCCACAAACCTTGGCGCTCTCCAGAAGCCGAAAAGTTTTTAATTGGTAAGACTGCTGAAACCACAACATTTCAACAAGCAGCAGAAATTGCTCTCAAGTCAGCCCAGCCTTTAAGCCACAACGCTTACAAAGTGGAATTAGCAAAGCGAGCAATTCGGCGCGCACTCACTGTTTCTGCCAAAGGAGGCGGCGTAGCATGAACAAAGTAATTGGTACAGGAGTTAACCGCAAGGATGGCCGGGCAAAAGTTACGGGTACTGCACCCTACGCCGCCGAACATCAAATTCCGAATTTGGTTCACGGTTATCTCGTCACTGCCGCTATTGCCAACGGACAAATCAAAAGTATCGATACTAGTGCAGCTAAAAAAGCACCAGGAGTAATTGAGGTTTTCACCCACAAAAACCCACCCAAGGTATTTAAACCTGCTAACGATTTTATGACCTCGAAAATCTACGAGGCACGTTTACCGCTGTCCGACGATACAATTCACTACGGCGGGCAAATTATCGGTTTAGTAGTAGCAGATACCTTCGAGCGAGCCAGGGATGCCGCACATTTAGTTAAGGTAGAATACATAACTCAAAAGCCGTTGGTAGAAGCTAATAAAGCTACCTTTAAAGAAGCACCACCTTTGTTTGGTGAGGAGTTCAAGTTTGAGAAAGGTAATGTCGCAGCAGGTAACTCAGCCGCAGCAGTCAAAATTGCCGCGACTTACAAAACTGCTACCGAACTGCACGCACCAATGGAACCCCACGCCATTATTGCTCATTGGCAAGATAACAACTCCCTGACAATCTACGAGCCATCCCAATGGGTGGTGGCTTCGCAGCGCACCTATGCACAACTCTTCGGATTGCCAACAGAACGAGTGCGGATTGTTACTCCTTTTATCGGTGGCGGTTTTGGTTCTAAAGCTTTCCCCTGGCCTCACGGGATTCTAACGGCAGCGGCAGCGCGGCAAATCAAACGACCACTGAAAGTTGTCCTGAGTCGGCAGCAAATGACAGCTAACGTTGGACATCGTTCGGAAACTGAGCAATTAATTCGTTTGGGCGCGACTGCCGATGGCAAGCTAACATTTATCGAGCATGAGGCAAAATCTGCTACCTCACCCGTAGATATATTTCCTGAACCCTGCACGGGGATAACGCCAGCGATGTATACTGCGCCCAATCTGCGCGTTAACCAAGAACTGGCTACCATGAATGTAGGTACGCCCACATTCATGCGTGCGCCAGGAGAGAATCCTGGGATGTGGGCAATGGAGTCAGCAATCGATGAATTAGCTTGGGCGCTGAAGATCGATCCGGTGGAATTGCGCATCAAAAACGAAACCAAAGAACACCAAAAGAAGAATTTGCCCTTCTCAGCCAAGCATTTTGCTGATTGTTTGCGAGTCGGTGCAGAACAATTTGGCTGGAAAGATAGACCGACAAAAGTGCGATCGCTCGTTCGTGACGGTAAACTTATAGGTTGGGGCGTCGCAGCAGCCACCTTCCCTGGGATGAGAGGTAAAGCATCAGTAAAAGCCAGGTTGCTACCAGACGGTACAGCCCACATCCTGACTGCTGGTAATGACATGGGTACTGGTGCGTACACAGTTGTTGCAGTCACAGCCGCAGAGGTTTTAGGTTTACCCGTAGAAAAAGTAAGGGTAGAAATGGGCGACTCTTTATTACCAGATGCAGGTATAGCAGGTGGTTCGCAAATGACAGCATCCCTTGTCCCGGCGGTGATGTCAGCCTGTCAGGAAGTCCTGAAAACTGCTAAAGCTAAAACTGCACAAGAGGCTTTTACAAAACTCAGCCAATCGGGAAGCGCCGCCTTTGAAGCCACAGCCTCATCTGCACCTGGTGGAGAAGGCAAAAAATGGGCGTTTCAGTCTTGGGGCGCGCATTTCTGCGAAGTCAGTATCGATGAAGAAATCGGTCGCCTGCAAGTAACCCGTTGGGTGTCAGTGATGGATATTGGTAAAGTCATCAATGCCAAAACAGCAGCCAGCCAAGTACGCGGCGGCGTCATCATGGGTATTGGGCAAGCCCTGATGGAAGAATGTCATTTTGACCCCAACATCGGCTACCCCGTAGTCTACGATTTAGCTACTTACCACTTTCCCGCCCATGCAGACATTCCCCGCATCCAAGTAGCCTTCGTTGGCGAACCCGATCTCAACTTCAACCCAGCAGGTGCAAGGGGTGTGGGAGAAATTGGCATCACAGGTGTGTCAGCTGCGATCGCCAACGCAGTTTACCATGCCACAGGTAAACGCATCCGCGATCTACCCATCACACCAGATAAATTGTTGTGATTTTCTTTTGTTAAATCCATTTGTAGGGGCGGGGTTTCTCCGCCCATGATGGTAAATCATGAAGCACAATCATTGATTAAATACAAAAATTAATAACTTATCTGCCGATGTAAGCCCGCGCTGTAGTAAAAATTCCTTGATGGAGTTCACTTGGTTGTCTAAAATTTCTCGGTGAGATGAGTGAAAATATCAATTAAATCTTGAAATAATTTGAGCGCTTAAGATGTCAGCAATAATGCAAGCCATCGATCGAATTGCCATCTACTACGCAGGGTTCAAGAATGTGATAACAACGCTTGACACGAAAGCCTTTTATTGGATGCTCGGTAATGGATATCAGTTAGTAAATGGTCTTTCCATCAAGGATTACAAAAAGCAGTTAAGCTCTGAAGAATTACAGCAAGTAGTATTAGATTGTTATTCCCCAAGGTTGAGTCTAGAACAGATAAAAGCAATTACAAAGGATTATCCATTCGAGTTGCCAATAGAGATTTACGACTTGTATCAAAGAGGTAATGGTTGTTTACCCATTGGACTAGACGAACCTGCCAAAGACTGGAATTGCCTTGATAACTATACAGACTTTTCATTTAGAGATGTTAACTCATTTCTTACCTTAGAAGAAGCAATAAGACTTTATCAAAATTTTGTCGATTATAGGGAAAATTATGGTAAAAATATCGACCCACGTTGGTTTCCTATTTATTGTTTTGAGGACTGGATACTAGCTGTCATCGGTAGTGAAAACCAGCAAGAAACCTCACCTGTAATAAGTTTCTACGATAGTGATTTTATACCTGAAATCGAATGGCCAAGCCTCACTAATATGTTGCTTACCTGGATAGAAATTCAGGAAAAAGCCTTAAAAGATTCAACTAATAAATCTGAAATTGAAGCTATACATCAAAAATACGGAAGGGAAGCTGGTAAAACATTTTGGTAAAACTTGTTTCTATCCGCGTTCATCTTAAAAATGCACTTGAGAATAATTAGTAATGAAAGAGATTACTGCTATTTTGCAAACATTTGCAGAAATTCAACATGATACTGAATCAAGCTTTCTAGCAACTGTAGTTAATGTTAAAGGTTCTACCTATCGTCGCCCAGGTGCGCGGATGTTGATGACGCAAACAGGTTCTATAATTGGCACGATCAGCGGTGGTTGCTTAGAAAATGATGTATTTCAACATACTCGCGTTTCCATGCCAGATGGAAAACCAATTGCTATTACCTACGACACAACAGCTGATGAAGACATTGTTTGGGGGTTTGGGCTTGGTTGTAATGGATTAGTGCAAGTTCTGATTGAACGGTTAGATAAACATGACTTACTGAATCCCCTGGTGTTTATTCAAGAATGTTTTGACCAACAGCAAAAAGGTGCGATCGCCACTGTTTTTGCTGTTGAAGGTGCAATGAATATCAAAGTTGGCGAACGTCTCATACTCAAGCCAGACAAGAATATAGCTACTAATATCACAGAATATTCTTTAAAATCTGCCCTAATCAAAGATGCCCAAAATGCTCTGGAGAATCAAAAATCAAGTATTAATAAATATCAATTACCTTTCGGTAGTGTAGATGTATTTATAGAAGTTATCCAGCCACCTACACATCTCATAATTTTTGGTGCAGGTCAAGATGCTTTACCTACAGTCAATTTTGCTAAAGCTTTAGGTTGGCAAGTAACTATTGTTGATTTTCGAGCTAACGAAGCCAGTAAAGAACGTTTTAAAATAGCCGATGAAGTAATTCTCAGCCGTCGAGAAATTTTAGACAAACAAATATCTGTGAATGAGCAAACTATAGCTGTAGTTATGACTCATAATTACCTAGACGATTTAGAAATTTTGAAAATGCTAATTCCATCTTCTGCAAAGTATCTAGGTATTTTGGGGCCCAAGAGTCGCAGTGAAAAATTACTTCAGGATTTACATACACAAGGATTAGAATACACTCCAGAAGAACTAGAAAAAATGCATAGTCCCATTGGTCTCGACATTGGAGCAGAGACACCAGAAGCGATCGCCTTATCTATCATCGCTGAAATTCAAGCCGTGTTAACAAACCGTTGTGGCGGCTTTTTAAGAAATCGCACCTTACCAATTCACCAGCGAAATGAAATTAAAGAAATCTCTATTAAATCGTTGGAGAATTCGTTAATATCTGATTAAATCACTTACTATAGCAATCCAATTTGATTTATGCAAGATCGTTGCTCGTTTCGAGGGTAGTTAATGCAAACGAGTTGCAGCAAAATTACCTAACCTACAAGCGATATAAAATCCTTAGGTAGTTAATTTGTCAGGAATTAGTCTTAATGACACAGCAGTACTGTGTCTATACCTATCTATCGTATTCTTTTTTCCAATTGATATTATTCTTCTAAGCTCTAAAAAAATAGGCGAACTGGGAGTATTATATTCAGACTCTTGACCAATGAGAATCAGCAATTATTAAAATTTTAAATAATGATGTGCCAAACCTGCTCAGATCTGGTAATATCAAATGTCTATTGAGAGACTAACATCAAACACCTTGAGGAAAGCCGCTTGGCATCTACGTTCAGTCGATAGAGAGTCATCAAGTGTATGCAGAGTCTTACTCATTAGCAGCCGCAACTAAAATTAAATCGGTGCTTCTGTAGGTAGCTAAATTATCCCAGCTTCCAGAAGTTTTCCTAGTTTGATGTTGCGATCGCCTAAGTGCTAAATTTAGCACTTGTGCAATTTCAAATTTAATTGTTTTTTAACTCTCACTCCTCAACATCACACACATCTCAATTCATCGCTTCAAGTCATCAATTCGGAGATTGATATGAAAAAGCTAATTCCATTATTAGTTAGCGGTATTCTGGTGGTTGGTGCTGTTGGTTGCCAAGAAGCAACAAAAACCAGTTCAGATACTTCCACTACAAATACTTCTACTCAACCAGTAAAAGAAGCCTCTCAAAAAACCGCAACTGGAGCTAAAACTGCTACTGAAACTGCCAAAACTACAGCAAAAGAAACAGGCGATAAAACTAAAACAGCGGCTAAAGCTACTACTGAAACTGGTAAAACCGCAGTTAAACAAGCCGCAGCAAACACCAAAACTACTACCAAAGCTGCTGCTGAAAGTACTTCTAAAAACCTGATTCTCAGCAAATTATCAGAAAAGATTCCAGGTAGCAAGTTAGTAGTTGAAGATAAGGATGGAGTTGTCACCGTTAAAGGAACAGTTCCGACTGAGGCTGATGTGAAAAAAATTGAATCCATAGTTAAGGAACAAAAAGGTGTTAAGAGCGTTAAGGTAGAAGCGAAAGCTGCATCTGCAAAAGCTCAATAGAAAAATCAAATTATCTTAATTTAGAGTTTGATAACTCTCAACAGGACTTACCCTTTGTTTAAGTCCTGTTTTTTAGCTAATGAAGAATCTTTCAAGAAAGAGGGAGAAAAATCTCAAATTCTGTTTCTTCTTTAGGCTGCGATCGCACAGTTAAAGTACCGCCATGTTGTTGGATAATTGCATAACTGACAAATAACCCCAAACCAGCACCGCGGCCTATGGGTTTTGTTGTAAAGAACGGGTCAAAAATTCGGTCTTGAATATTTACAGGAATCGTACTATCTGTATTGGCGATCGCAATTCGTAATTGTTTGTTGTCTCTCACTTCAGTGCGAATCCGAATTTCTGGATTTTCACTGCTTTCGGGATTATCTCGAATAGCATCAATCGCATTATTAATAATATTTAAGAGCACTTGATTCAGCTGACTAGGAGAGCAAGTCACCAAAGGTAAGCGGCCATACTCTTTAACCACTCGGACTTCGGGTTTATTTTCAGAGGCTTGCAAGCGATGGTGTAAAATTAACAACGTGCTTTCAATTCCACTATGTAAATCTACAGCTTTGATTTCTGCTTCATCCAAGCGAGAAAAGTTCCGTAAACTCAAGACTATCTGGCTGATGCGATCGCTGCCTACTTTCATCGATTGTAAAATTTGATTGACATCCTCAAACAGAAAATCAAGGTCAATTTCTTCATTCTTGGCTTGAATAGCTGGACTAGGTTGTGGATATTCTTGTTGATACAGTGTCAACAAACTCATCATGTCCTCAATATAATTTTCTGTATGCGTAAGATTACCCTTAATAAAACTAACTGGATTGTTAATTTCGTGAGCAATACCAGCGACCAGTTGACCAAGTGATGACATTTTCTCGCTGTGAAT
This sequence comes from Calothrix sp. NIES-2098, assembly GCF_963875125.1. Taxonomy (NCBI): domain Bacteria; kingdom Bacillati; phylum Cyanobacteriota; class Cyanophyceae; order Nostocales; family Calotrichaceae; genus Calothrix; species Calothrix sp. NIES-2098. Next base: position 2,058,217 of record NZ_CAWNKJ010000001.1, on the reverse strand, counting down.
TAATTGCGCTTGAGTTTGTTGCAATTTTTTTAAGGTCTGCTCTAAATCTTGGGCTTTTTGGTTGAGCGCTTGGGTTTTGCGTTCCACCTCTGTTTCTAGGGTTTGAGAATAGTTTTGGGTTTGTTGATACAAACAAGCATTTTCCAGAGAGATGGCAGCTTGGCTAGTCAAAAGTTGTAGAATCTCGATGCGATCGCTAGTAAAAGCGCCTATGGTTAAGTTGTTTTCTAAGTACAAAATCCCGATGAGTTTTCCTTGTCGAATAATAGGAGTACACAAAACTGATTTTGGCTGATGGGTGATGAGGTAGCGATCGCCTGTAAATTGTGCTGAATCGCTCAAGTTTTCAAACACAGTTGTCTGTTGAGTCCGTACCACTGCATAAATCAAACTTTGGGGAATTTCTTGGTATTGATCCAGCGGAATTTCTAAGGTTTTTGCCCGTTGTCCATCGGCTTGAGCAACGACTACCCATTGTTCGTCTTGGCGCAGAACCAAATAACCGATTTGTGCGCCAGCATTAGCGATCGCAATCTGCATTAAAGTCGCTAACAGTTTGTCTAATTCAATTTCTTGTGATATTGCTTGTGCTGCTTTCATTACGGCAGGAAAATCTAACCATAAATCTTGGCTGCTATAGCTTTTAGTTACACCTCTCATCACAGTTGAGGCGATGGTTGCTTCAGTTGAGATAGCAAAGTTAGGCGGTTGGAGAATAGCCGCCAGTAGTTGTGGATATTGTTGTTCTAAATGGGCGACTTTTGCCTTTGCACCCCAACGGGCGTAGCAGTAGTAGGCTTGTTGCATATAGCCTGCGGCTACCTTTTCCTGATCCCAAGCAAGGTAAAACTTAGCAGCCAGTTCGTTAGCTAAAGCTTCTTCTTGGATATATTCGTTAGCTTTGGCTCCAGCGATCGCCTTGTCGTATAGCTTCTTAGCTTCTGCATTCTGTCCTAATACCCGGCATTTTTCAGCGGTGACTAAATCAACCTTATGTTGGTGATTCATCCGAGCATAGTCCGCCCAGTGCTGTTGCAGGTGCGATTGGTTTTGTTCCACTCGCTCTAATGCTGCTGATGTTTCCGGTGATTTCGGACTCAATTGTGCTAGAGCAATCAAAGAATCATAGAAATAAAACACTGCTTCACTAAACATTCCCCTCGCAGCCATTAAATAGCGCTTATCCTCAATTGCATGGCTTTTCGCTGATTCAATTTCCCCAAATAGGTAACACAGCATCAGCTTATACAAATGGAAGTTATACAACCCAGAAAAATTATGGGCACAGATCAATAGAGGCAGAAATTCTGCTTCTTGGAGCACTTCCCCAGATAAGGTAGTCGGATGCTCTGTATTCTGTAGCAAATTTAACATACACTGCCAATAGATTCGACAGTTATTAGCCGTTGTCAATTGATTCATTTGCACCAACCCATTGCAGTAAGCACGAGTCTCCTGTTCCAAGGTTGCAAGGGGCTGACTGCACCAAAAAGAATGAAAACAGAAAGCTTGAGCATTATATCCTGCATACTCCTGATTTCCTACTTCTAAGGCACTTGTATAGTTTTCTTGCAGGAGTGGCAGTATTTCTTTGAGGTGGGATTTGCGGTGTAAGATGAATATTGCCGCTGTCAGTAATACCCCTGGTTTGACAGCTTTGGCATCGAGTTTGGAGACGACAGCGAGTGCCAAATGACCAAACTTAACCCCTGTCTCGACATCGTGCTGCATATTACAAGCAATATTGCCATAAGAGGCGTAACTATGGGCTGAAACCGATGTATTTCCATATTGAATCGATAGCTTGACTGACAAACAAACCAGTAATGGATGGAAGGGAGAAGCAGAGAGGTAAGCAGCTGGCATAATGCTACTGGCGATCCGCAGAATGGCAATTTTTTCTCTATCCGTCATCGTTGGTAAGCGAACACAATCTGCAATTTCGCGATCGCCAATTAGTTGTTCAATGTCTGCAATTTCTTGTTGAATATCATTCTTTGTGGGTGTCTGCGGAAAGGTGATACCTAGCTGCTGTAATACTTGTTGACCAATGGTAATAGCTGTGTGCAGTTGATTCCGAGAGACATTTGAATGAATTCTAATTCGGTAAACATTGATCTGTTCTAGTAACGAATGCGTTTGTTTGATGACTGTTTCAATAAATTGTTCCATCGCCACAAAATCACCGCCTAGCCAAGCTAATTCAGCTGCTAAATCATGGAATTCTAGACTGATTTCATATTGACGTTGCCAAGGATTTTTTTCGAGTAAAGATAATCCAGTAGTAGCATATTCACGAGCAGCTTGATAAGCAGTAGCGCTTTTGGCTTTGCGACAAGCAATCAGATTAAGTTCAGCTAATTCATCTCGTTCTTTTTGTTCGGTAATTAAACTAGTTCCATAGTTTAATTGATTGACTACCTCAAAAATGCAGTCAACTCTTACTTCTTTTGATATCTTTTGGAGCAAAAGTTGTCCGATTTGGTAATGGGTGGATTGTTTTTGGTCTTCGGGAATCAGAGAATAGGCTGCTTGTTGGACGCGATCGTGCAGAAATCGATAAGCGACATTTTCGATGTTGCTAGTATTCGCATCTACCCGATCGGAATTGAGATAAAATTTATATACTTGACTTTGTGGCAGAATCAGACCTTCCTTTAAGGCTTTCCATAAAGCATTTGCCGCATCTGCTGGCGATTGTTCCCAAACGATCGCTAAAGTTGCTAAATCAAATTGATTGCCGATACAAGCCGCTAACTTAAGTACCTGTTGCGTTTCTTTTGGCAATTTCTGCAATTGCTGCGCCATAAATTCCACTACATCCTCAGTCAGGGAAAGCGCATTGATTTGGGTAATATCGCATTCCCAATAGCCTTGGTCATGATTAAATGTAATCTGCCCATCTTCGTGCAATGCTTTGAGAAACTGGGTGATAAAAAACGGATTTCCTTTGGTTTTGCGATTGATTAATTCTGTGAGGGGAAGCGATCGCTCTGTCAGACAATGTAATGTATCCGCAACTAACTGATTTGTGTCACTCAAGGCCAGGGGTGAAAGCGTAATTGTATTAACAGTTTTCTCTGCTTTCTTTAATTCCTCAACCATCAAGATAAACGGATGGGCAGGTTGTACTTCATTATCTCGATAAGCCCCGAACAATAGCAAATAGCTGTTATCCTGCATCAGGAGTTTAATCAACATCAAAGAAGCTGAATCTGCCCACTGTAAATCATCCAGAAACATCACTAATGGATGTTCTGGGGTGGTAAACACTGCAATAAATTTTTGGAACAATAAGTTAAAACGATTTTGTGCCGCAGTTCCTAATAATTCTGGCGCAAGAGGTTGCTTATCGATAATTCTTTCCAGTTCCGGAATTACCTCAATCAAAACTTGTCCATTATCGCCTACAGCTTCGAGAATCTTGGTTTTCCATTGTGCTAATTGCGCGTCAGATTCGGATAACAATTGCCCCATTAAATCTCGTAAAGCCTGCACAAATGCTAATAGGGGAATATTACGATTAAATTGGTCAAATTTTCCTTTAATAAAATATCCTTGCTGACGGGTAATTGGCTTGTGAACTTCATTGACTACCACAGTTTTGCCAATACCAGAAAATCCTGCCACTAGCATCATTTCGGATGTGCCATTAGCGACGCGCTCAAAAGCTTGCAGTAAGATTGCAACTTCTTTTTCTCGCCCATAGAGTTTTTCGCCAATCAGAAAGCGATCGCATACATCTCGCTGACCAATTTGAAAATATTCAACTTTACCAGTATCTTTTAGTTGAGATAAACAATTTTCTAAATCGTGATGTAATCCCAAAGCACTCTGATATCTATCTTCAGCATTTTTCGCCATCAATTTCATCACAATATTAGCAAGCACCTGTGGAATTTTTTCCCGCTTTTCTAATGCAGTTGGCATTTTTGCAATATGACAATGCACCAACTCCATCGGGTCATCAGATATAAATGGTAATTCTCCTGTTAATAATTCATAAAATGTCACGCCTAAAGAATAAAAATCGCTGCGGTAATCTATGCCTCGATTCATTCTCCCGGTTTGTTCGGGAGCAATATAAGCAAGGGTTCCTTCTAAAACATTAGGACTTTTAATTTCTTGGGTTTCTTTAGGCAACAGGGAGGCAATACTAAAGTCAATTAGTTGAATTTGTTTTGTTTGGGGATGAATCAGGATATTTGCAGGTTTGATATCTTTATGAATAACACGGTTTTGGTGTAAACCGTTGAGAATATTAGTTAATTGAATAGCGATCGCCAAAAATTCAACTAAAGTAATAGGAGTTTTTTTAATATATTCTCGTAAAGAAATTTCCCCCCGATCTTCCATCACTAAAATATAACCATTTCCATAGGTTTCTAACGATAAAGGATGAATAATACCAGGAATATTGAGATTTTTGCTAATAGTGTATTGATTACGAAATTGCAATAATTCATTGAAGCTGGGATATTCAGAAGTAAGAAGTTTAATGACTACTGCAAGTGATTCTTGCTCACGAATAGCTCGGTATACTCTAGTTCTGGAACCTGCATACAGTTGAGCGCTAATTTGATAGCCGGCAATAATAGGGGTGTAGCTCACATTAGACATTTATACTTACCTCATGGTGCAAGTTTGTTTTTGCTTCATGAAGTTAGTATGCCCATCTACTAGATCTTGATTAACTATCGGTAAAGGTTTAAAGTATCATTTGTTTCAATAGTAACTTAAAACTCAGCATATTTCGTTACATCGCTTTGCCGTGAATTCAAAATTAAAGACACACATAAATAAATTTAGGAGCTAGCGGCCGTAGCGATCGCGACTTGAGTAGCCTCTGCTGTGGGACCTGAAATACATTTTTTTGCTTCTCCATCATCAATCGCGTAGCGTCGTAAGCGAAGTGTGGCGATCTGGGAGCTTGTATCCTTTTTGTTTTCGGTCAATACTTCTGGCAGTAAACATCAATCTGAAAAAATATGACAAAATCTGAGGCTTTTATCGGCACATACCATATTCATAAAAGAAATTTTGAATTCGGTTCCTTGTTGGTTGTTAATCTCGATTGTGCCGTTAATCTGCTTCACCAAACCATATACCAGGTTGAGTCCCAAGGATTTAGCTTGATTAATATTAAAGTCATGGGTCAGATGTTTGATAGGATCAACCCCACCAGCTTTTTTGCTCTAAACTTTTGGTTTGCTGTGTTAATGCTACTATTTGTTTCTGCTGTTCTTCGACAAGATTAGTTAATTTTGCGATCGCTGCTTGTTGGTCTTTGACAGCTTTAGCTAATACCGCCACAATATTGAAAGGTTGCACTGCTGTTTTATCAGGAGATGCCAATACCTCTGGTACTTGTTCGGCAATAAATCCTAAATGCCATCTTTGCTCTGTGTCATTTTTGTAACTGTATTTAACAGGATTCAAACCTTTTAATATTTCATAAACTTCTTGCTGAGAAATTTCACTAATATTGTCTTTTAATTCTCTAGAAGAATCCTGAAATAAATTGCCATAAACTCTCACATTACCTTGTATATGTAGCTTTGTATCTAAATCGGGGCGAGATGTGCCAATTCCCACATTACCTGTGGAGGTAATAATAAACTGAGTGACACCGCTACTATCTGCTAGGCGAGTAATTGGCTGTTGATAGGTAAATTCTACTCCTGTGGCTGGTAATCCTGGGATAAAAGGAGCATTCACAGTTAAAGAAGTACCATTTGCGGCAATGCTAGTAATTAGTCTCGATTGATTTGTCGATCCATTGGTCACGGTGACTATATCACCAACGTTCAAATACTGATTAAATGACGTACCAGTGCTATTAACATTAATACCATTGCTAGAAATTTGGCTTTGACCTGGTAAAGGTGCTGCACCTTGATTGTGCAACCTGGCCAAAGGTCTAGCGACACCGATGCCTACATTACGATTAATCTGCAAGTTGTTAGCTTGCAAATTATTTATTTGGCTAGTACCTGTAACTTCTAAGTTAGCAGTTTTAGTTTTGTCAGTGACATTTAAATCATTAGCGATCGCTAACGAACCAGCAATACCACCATCCCCACGAATTTGGAAGCTATTAGCAGTAAATGTCTCAACTTCTAATGCCCCATTAATATTTAAGTCGGCAGTATTGAATCTACCATTGACTGTTAAATCGCGAGCGATCGTTAAAGAACCACTAATATTGCTATCCCCATTTATCTGTAAGCGATTACCAGTAAATGTGTCAGCTGCAAATGTACCTGTAACATTCAAGTTGGCAGTGGTAATTGTATCATTAACTGTGAGATTTTTGTTAATTGTGGTATCGTCGGTAATTTTAACTGTGCCTACAACTTCTAATTTTGTTTTTGGTTCAACTGTGCCAATACCAACGCTACCAAGTTCAGTGATGATTGTATTATTAACTGTTAAATTATTTGCGATATCTAACGAACCACCAATACTACTATCGCCCCGAATCTGTAAGTGATCGCCAATAAATGTATTAGCCTCAAATGTATCGGTAACATTCAATTTAGCGGTGGTAATTGTATCTGTAACTGTAAGACTTTTGTCAATTGTAGTATCTTCAGTAATTTTAACTTTACCGACTACTTCTAGTTTGGCTTTTGGTTCAACTGTGCCAATCCCAACATTACCCAAGGCAGTGGCGATTGTATTATTAACTTTTAAATTGTTAGCAATATCTAAAGAATCACCAATATTTAGGTTTTTATCGATTGTGGTATTGTCGGTAATTTTAACTGTACCTGCTACTTCTAGTTTAGCTTTTGGTTCAACTGTGCCAATCCCAACATTACCCAAGGCAGTGGCGATTGTATTATTAACTTTTAAATTGTTAGTAATATCTAAAGAATCACCAATAGTCAGGTTTTTATCGATTGTGGTATTGTCGGTAATTTTAACTGTACCTGCTACCTCTAGTTTGGCTTTTGGGTCAACTGTGCCAATCCCAACGTTACCAACAGAATTAATAATTAGTTGTGGTGTTCCCTCGTTGGATGTAAATATAGCAGTTGGGAAATTAGATATACCTGCTACTTCTAATTTTGCATTTGGTGCAACTGTGCCAATCCCAACGTTACCAAGAGCATTAATAATTAGTTGTGCTGTACCATCATTGGATGTAAATATAGCAGTGGGTAACTGATATTTAAAAGTCGTTCCTTGAGGGATGGCAGGAATCAAAGGAGGTGTAACAGTCAAGATTCCTGAAGCATCGTCAATCTTTGCGATCGCAATTTTTTGTTCGGGTTGTCCAGGTGTCGTAGTGGGAATAATGATATCACCTGCTTTGAGTTGCCCAATATATAATCCCTGAGTTTCAATGGTTGCTGGACTATCCTCTTTGCTAAAAAGAGTACTATCTTCTATAACTTGCTCTTGTTCACCCTGAACTTGCAATCTCGCTTGTGGTTTTTCTTTACTATCAAGTCCCACACCCAAAGAACCAGTTATTGAACCACCGGAAATATCTAACTTATTATTTTGAGCTGTTAGAGACTGAAATTTGGGACGTTTATCCTCAAGTCTGGAAAAGTTTGTACCGTTAAATGTTACTTTTGCTAATTGGCAATAGTGGTGTTTAATTCCTTGTGCTGCTTGCGGTTTACCAGACCAAGGAATTTGATCGATTCGTTGTTCGCTACGAACTGGTAATTGCCAGTAATCACCTGTTTGGTATAAATTCTCGGTATTAAATTGGACTTCAATTCCTGCTTCTAAAGTAATTGATTCAGCAGAATTAATCGGAATGGTTGCTTGGTCGCTATTACCAATGTTATCCCAACGCCGGACTTTTACTTTATTTTTATCAAAGTTAAAATAGTCTTTAGTGATGGGGTCGCCATCTACAGTATCCGGGTCAAAAGTTAACTGTCTACCAGATGTAGCAGATGTCAGGTGAACTAAAGTACCTGGTCGATTTTCTGATTCTCGGACTTCATCAGTAACTTCTATCCATTGTCCGGCAGCAAAAGATTGCAAATCATCACGACCAAAATTTTGGATGATTATGGTATTTTCTTTAATATTTGTAACCGCACTGACAATTGAGCCATTGTCACGCGACCACTTAAAAGTAGCTTGATTGTTATCGTCAACTTTGTGAATTTCTATACGATATAAGTGATTTCCTAACCCTTGGTCGCGAGCGATCGCACTACTGAGTCCTGAAATCGATTTAACATTAGCTGTGAGATATAGTTGGCGATTTTCATGTTTTTTTTGAAAATCTTCCCATTCTTTTTCGAGAATCAGTTGCACCTGAAAAACAGTTTGCGTGCGAGTCGCTGTATCAGGTACATTTACAAGAGCAATTTCGCGAATTTCTGGGTCGTCAATGGCAGTAATGAAACGTTGCCATACATCGAGATAAACTACATATTCAGATTCACCATCAGCTTTTGGTTTTTGATTGTAGTTGATTTCTTGTTCTAACTCACACAAAATGCCGTTAACATAAATATGTCCGGCGGAAATTGTTAACTCCTCTTGATTGTCTGTGGTTTGGATTTTAAAGCCACCGTTTGTTTCTGGAACACCAGAAACGCCAATCATATCTTGCAGTTGAATTTGATTGAGATAAGCCAGAATGTCAATTTGCTCATTCCAATCTGCATCTAATTGCAGTCTTCCCTGCTGCATCCGCACGCTAGTGTAATGCTTTTGTGGTTGAAATGTAGACCTGGTAAAATCGCCTTTCATTTTCCTCTCTCCTTAAGTCATGTAAAAAATGCCTAATTCCATACCAAAGCGCAAATACTCTTCCAGGCTATTCTGTAAGGCGGCGGCGCGTTGCGGTTGTTGTAAGTAGTTAAATACTCCCATCTCAGAACGGTCTTCTGCACCTGTTTGAATTTCTGGGGCGCAGGTTAAACTGAGTTGAGCATATCCTGGTTCGCCGTATACTTGTGAGGTGAACCTCGGTTGTAAGCGTTCAAGTACGATCAGCTTGACATCAAGATTATTTAAATTGCGATTAATAATTTTCCAGCGTGGCTCTTGCGGTGAAAAGTTTAAGATGCTACCAACAGTTGTACCAGCATAAACTTGTTGATTGTTAGTATTGATAACCAAACTAGCGATATCGCTTTGAGCTAAATCGTCAACATAAACTGCTTGCCAATTATTATCAGTATTTGTTGAACGCATTATTCTACCGTTAGCAGTACCAGCCAAAAGATAGCGATCGCAACTAAAGCGAGTACCAGGTGGTAAATTAGCACTGAAGGGGCTATCAATGATGAGTTCTGTATCAGAGATAATTTCTTTGATAGTCTTGGTTTGACCAAGGGCTGTAAATTGTTTATCTACCTGTAATTCACTATTAAATAGCGTTCCTACACCTGTGACTTGAGCCTCTTGACTACTAATCGTACCTGTAAGCGATCGCTCATCCACCAACAAAGAGGTAATAGCAGCTTTGAGGGAGTCGGTATAAATTTTTTGCCATGTGTCACCATTATCTACTGAGAGACAAATCAGCCCATCTTCTGTACCGGCAATTATCCCCCCAGTAGCATCACAAGCCAAAGTGGTAATTTGTCGGCTTGTCAAACCTCGATTTACCGCCTTCCAGCTACTATTATCTGAGGAAAAGCGAAAGACCCCACCGCCAGATGTACCAGCAAAAACTTTCCCTGTAGTGCTACTAGTTAAAGCTGTGATTTGCTGATTGGATAAATTGGTATTGACTGCTGTCCATCCTTTGCCAGTGTCACTAAAACTAAATATCCCGTCGCCAGCAGTACCAGCAAATAAGCGGGAAGTGGTGTCAGCAACTAAGGCGGTAATAGCTGTAGTTGTTGACTCAGGATTAATTTTTTCCCAATTCTCACCAGCATCTTTAGAAAGGAAAACTGCACCTTCAGATGTTCCGACAAAGTAGTAAATTTCCGTAGGAGACTTAGTATAAATAATTAGCGATGTAATGTTGGGTTGAGCTTGATTTACCTGTTGCCACTTTTGACCATTGTCACTGGAACTAAATATGCCATCACCTGCGATCGCAGCGAATATCTTACCATTTTGCGGGTGAATCGCTAAGGCAGCGATCGCCCCAGGTAGGCGATTTAACTCCTCTGCTAGTGCTAAATCTGGCTGACAACGGTAACGCCGGGGGGTATGTACATTTTCCGGGAGATAGGAAAAACGCACGCAACCTACTTGTCGCCGTTTTGCTGTAACTTTACCGTTAAAAATGCAATCACTAGCCTCTAATCTATGCACTACCGTATTGCCAAACACTGTTGTAGTTTTCAGGTCGGTAGCCGTATCGTTGCCGATTGCAGAGATAGCTAATCTATCGGTGTCAGCCCCTTTGTCTATAATGCTATCAACAATATTCAAGGCGGGTATAGTGCTAGATAAAGCAACGGGGCCGCAGATACTATGGTGAATAGTAATATTTAGTTGATGATTATCCAGGTCAATAGTGCTGTCAGAGGTTGCAGGGGGATAAAAGAAATTACAGGGGTCTACGGTTTGATTGCTAGAACTGGAATTATCATCTTCTGTTTGGGGATTTTGCCAGAATAAAATCCATTGTTGCAACGCCGATAAAACCCAGATAATTTGTTGCTTCACTAGCCGCGTTAGTTCCTCGACATTTTCTTGGGGAGAACGACTAGCCATTTTTTTCAGCAATTGAATTATCCTCAGAACCAAGTTAAGCACATACATAACCACAGCCATCAGCCAATCTTCTGTTTCTGCTTCTGGTTCGGGTGTTGGCTGTACGCTTTCTTCAACTACTAGACCACCTTTGTCGGGAACTAGGGTGGAATGGATAATATGCAAGCGTTTGAGATTTCCTGGCAATACAGTTAATTTACCTTCTACCAGCAGACCTTCTACAGTTAACTCTCCGGCTAGGCTTGTTTCATGGGGAATTATCCCCCGCACAAATAAGTTACCTCGCAGATGAGGGCGATCGCCATTTGCACCCATAATATAGAGATGCTTTTCGGCAGGTATGATGATATTGGCATCTCCTATGTAGCTGTGGTTGTCTCGCAGGGTTATCACCCCTGTATCTGCATTTTCGGGTTCTACTGGTACAACCCCTAGTTGTTTACGCCTTCTTCTGGGTCTAGGGGAAACAATTTCGATGTTTTGCCACCCTTGTCCTAACTGGCGAGAAATAAACAACATCAAAGTTTGATGGGGATAGCTACTGAGATCAAGACGACAGGCTTTTTTCAACCGAATTACCTGGTTATTGCTATCTAGCGCTGTTCCTGGGGAAATTTCCACTTGGGTAGCATTATTAACAAGCGTGACATCTAAACCTTGCACAATACCGGGACGACATAAAACCCTAACTTTAGTATCGGGTGAATTAATAATGTTGCCTTTAGCATCCAAACTCAAGCTAGCTAAAGGAATCGCTGTATCTGGAACAGCACCGAAGGAAAAGGCTTGCACTTGCCATTTAGGAAGAAATGGTTGTTCGCTATAAGAAACTCCCAAGACTACAGTTTGCCCTGCATAGCGTCTGAGGTAAGTACGGTGGTTAAGATTCAGTTCGATGTAGCGACCTTGTTTATCAATCGCCTTTCCTGGGGCAATAGTAGCAGTGCATGAGCCGATATTTGCAGTCACAGTTAAACCCTCAATCACCCCTGGCGGACAGGTAATGCGATTGGATGAATTTAACTTATCAATCTTCACGTGGGGAACTTCCAGATAGGCCAAGCGGATGTAAGTTGTTTGTGGGTAGTTTTTGATCTCAGCTTCTAGAACTACCTTGATTATCCCAGAGAAGCCAATAACCAAATATACAGTTTGATTTTGGTAGGGTTTGAGGTCAACTTGTTGATTTTTTTTGAGGATAATCATCCTACCTTTGCTATCCACAGCCACCCCAGCTTTCACCACCGCCGCCATCGCTGGGTTAGCACGATAGTATAAAATTCCTTTGGCTGTTTCTTGGTTATTAGATGTGCCAGGATTGAGGATAACATCCAAACCACTAATAATTCCAGCTTTAAAGGATGGGCGAGTATTGGTATCAGAAACACTCTGAATGCCACCAGCTTCTATAACTAAGTTCTTCAGCAAAATGAAAGACCCTGGTGGGTAACTCTCAAACGTTACCTCCGGAAGTAAAGAAATCTCATAGTTGCGTTCATCTTGAGCTGCACGATAAGCAATTACTAAACACAAATTTACTGGTTTGGTGGGATTTTGCTGCTTTTTTAAATCTATCTGCTGGATTTCATCAACTATCAGCAAGCGTCCCTGTCCATCCAAAGCTTTACCAGGGCTGACAAATATCTCTGTATCTCCTGGGTTTGCTACTACCGTTAAACCACTCACAATCCCTGAAATAGCAGCAGGACGTAAGGTATCATCAACTTGTGGCACAATTCTGACTTGAGAAGTTTTGAGCTGGGCTAATGCTAAACAAGTTTTCTCGCGGTATCCTTGCCATGCGGTAACTGTTTGATTCCAAATTTCTACGGCTTGGGCTAAGGGGTTGTCTATTGCAGATTTATCTTGTTCAATTTCCCAACTCAAGACATCAACAGCACTGGGTAGGATGCGGAGTTGACTGTCGCCTCGTTCTAGGGGAACAGTTCGGTCATAGGGGCCACCACCAATATCACCACTGAAACCATAGGCATAACTTACTTCTACTTGGCTGGGGACTGTTCTATCTAAAAAGGCTAACCGTCCTTGTTCTGGATCGATCGCCACAACTTTGTTAATGTTTTGAGGAAGTTGCCAATCTGTAGAATTTTCTTGATCTGGTAAAGTTGCGATCGCAATTTCATCTAAGGATAGAGGCTGACGTTGACCATTGATGAAAACTTGCAATGCGGGCTGATTTAAATTACCAAAGTAACCGTTATTAATAATTGGCGTACCATTCAACAAGTCTTGCTCGCGGGCTTTGAGTTCGTTACTCAAAAGTAAAATTCGCAGCTTTGCTGGTACGTTAATTTCTGCTGCTAATCCCGTAATTTCTGTTTCTGGTTGCGGCTGATTAAATAGGGGAATATTAGTGTAGCCAAGAGGATTAAAAGTATAGCGGCGTTCATCAATAGCAAATGCTGTACCTCTTTCAATTGGATAAGTTTGCAATCGCCACAGAAATAAACCGATATTCGCTAGATTATAGCGACCTTGATTGCTCTGAATCGACCCTACTTGAGCTGTGTAGCCAGCTTGTTGTTCAAAAGGACTACCAAGCAAGTCAATTTGGTCAACTTCGCGCACATTAACAAAGCCATTTGTTGTCCGTACACAATCGATATTTTGCGTAGTGGCGAGTAATTTAAAAAACTCTACTGCCCGTCCTCGCCAACCTGTTAAATCTCGCGCTAGTTGTTCGATTACGGGTGCTGTGCCTTTACGTCTTCTATAGGAAAGGATATTGGCTACATAGGCTCGTCGCTCCTGTAGTCCGTAAGTTTGAGCGCTATCGGTATAAATTTCTTGGGCATCGAGCAGGTCGCCGATATAAGGTACAACCCATTCGGCACAGGTTTCAATAAACCAGTTTTCATATAAATTATCAATATCTGCATTGACAATCTGCAATTGCGATTCAACAACCGCCAGCAGGGCGCGTAAGGTTTCTGTTTCTCCTTTTTCTGCCGTGCGGTAAATAGCTGGCAGCAGATTATACAAGCGTTCTATAGGCTGGTTCATGATATGGCCTCAAGTTTCAGCGTCATACCTTTAGGATTGAGCAATAACAACTGTGCTGGTTTAATTTGATTAGTGGTGACATCAAAACGGGCTAACAGGGCGGGGATGGAGTCAGCTAAGGTTTTACTAAATTGCTGACGATACAAAGCATCCAGATCTACAGCTACTACCCCTGTGATATTTTGGATGAATGCGATCGCTTCTGATGCATTCACGCCTTGACCAAAGCTGCGATTCGCAAAGGCAAATTTTTCACTCAAAGCTTGGCGGATTTCTGTCTCTAATTTCTCTGCTTTGTAACGCCCATCGAATTGAATTGTTGCTTCTAAATTAAACAATAGTTGTTCGTAGCTATCTACTTGCACTTGTTGTAAGGGGTCGCGTGCACCATCAATCGCTTGCAGTAGGGCTTCATATAAACTAGAGGTAGTAGCGATCGCGTCGCCATTGCTACCTGCAACTGTAATATGTACTATCTGACTATTTCCATTCCACAATGCCACGGCTTTGGCTTTACCAATACCGGCAAAGGTAGCAGCAAAATCTTCAAAGTCTCGCAGAGATACAATTCTATCTAAGGTACGTACTGTAGCTGGGGCTTTACTACGGGCTGTTTCCAAGGTTTCTTGGTCTACACCACCAGTAGCGGGTAAGGGATTGGTAACTTCTTTAATCCCCAAAGGTCGGGTTTTTAATAAAGACAAGCTTTCTGTACTCACATTCCCCGCCGCACCAATACCACTGCGGTAGGTAGCGGTGATATTTTCTTGTCCGCTAGGTAAACGCGCGCCATTTTTACTATCCCCAAAGATGACGGTAGTTGTGCCATCGTCCTCGATGCGGACAATATAACTTTGGGATTTGTCATCTAGGGAATATAAAGATGGTACTTCTTGCCAACGCACATCATTCACATATACTTGCAATGTACTTTCATTACCTGTAGCGGTGGGGGCTGGTGTATAGGTCAGGGGTGGTTTTTTCAAGGCAAAGCTTTGATTATCTGTAGTCCCATCACCACTTCCTAACACTTCGTTGGCTACTGTTTCGCCATGTGTTGCTCGTACCACATTACCGTAGATACGCACCGTTTCCGGATCGTAACTGCCTTTTAATGGCTGGGTTAATTTCAAGATGGGCAGTTTTTGATCTATAGGGGGAATTTGAATGATTGCGACTTCGCTGAAGGTTGGGTCTTCTTTAGTTGCGGGTTGTAGGGCAATATCTTGGGGGTTTGTAGTCGTCGCCAAGCCAATAAAGCCATTTCTGTCTTGTAATTGCCAGCGTTGGGCATTTTCTCCGGCTGCGGGAAGGGGTACAGGAGGCGCTACAACCCACAGTAGGTCGTTGGGTTTGACTTCAGCGACAGTAAAGCCATCATCTGAGAGCAAAATACCCACACCACCCACCATAATATTCGATTGAGTAATTGCGATCGCTCTCACATCGGTACTCGCCAAACCAACGGGTACAGCCTCCCAAGTCTTACCACCATCGGTAGAACGGAAAACGCCACCTCTAGCTGTCCCAGCAAAAATATCTAGGTTTTCTGGATTTACCTCTAGACAGCGAATCTCTAATAAAGCTGTTTCTTCGCCACTGGCTAATTCCCAAGTTTCACCATTGTTCTGGGAGCGAAAGATACCACTACCTGCGGTGCCAGCAAATAGGTAAGTTTTGCTAAAAGCTGACTCAGCAGGCAAATCGTTCCAAGTAGTATCAACGGTCAGTTCAGTATCTGATGTAATACTGGTGACTATTTTACTTTGTTTGTGAGATGCGATCGCTTCACCAATTCGTAGTTCTTGGGTAAACTTCGTTCCCACACCGATGACTGTGGTTTCATTGATGATGGAAATCGTCCCTGACAATGGTTGAGTATATGTCAGCAAGGCAGTAATATTTTTGCTGGTCAAACCCGTATTTACTGTAAATGTTGTTCCCAAGGGTAAATCGGGGCGAAAAGCATTATTCACTGTGAGGGTAGTATCATTGGTAATCGCAGTGATGATTCTTATCTGTTCGGCGGCGGTAATTTTGCCACCTACTTTGAGTTCTGTAGTAAATAATGTTCCTACTCCCGTGACATTTGTACCCTTACTAGAAATTGCACTTGTCCCTGGCTTTTCTAGAAGTAGTTGCTCCCATCCGTTACCACCGTTAATTGAGCGAAAAATACCGTTGCTGGTCGTCCCTGCAAATATATATTGATTCTCAGAATTAACCGCCAGTGCCTTGACATCAATATCTAATAATCCGCTAAAATTCCAGCGATCGCCTGAATTGGTGGTCACGAAAATACCGCCATTGCCTGTGGCTGCAAATAGTTTCTGATTCAGACTAGCTAGCGCTTGAACATTACCATGAGTCAAACCTGTATTAATTTTCTGCCAATTTTGCCCAAAGTCTTCAGAGCGAAACATTCCCTCACTAGTACCAGCAAATAACAGATTACTCCCACTCATAACAGTCAGCACCTGCACGATTTTGTTTGTTAAACCTTCATTTACAGGTTCCCAATATGCACCATTATCAATAGAGCGAAAAACACCATCACTATTACCAGCAAATAGGTAGATGCAATCGCTTGTTTTTGCAAAAGTTAAAGCTTGAATTTGGGGTAAAGATAAGCCTTGATTACTGCGTTCCCATTGAGTTTGTTGCCAATTTTTGCCATTGTCAGTAGAGTGAAATACTCCTTTGCTAGTACCTGCAAATAGTTCTTTACTTTCTTCCCGAATTACCAGCGACCATACTGGTTGCTCTAACAATCCGGTATTAACTGGTAGCCAAAATTTATCTTGTTCAAGGTAACGAAATACTCCTCGCTTCTCTGTACCAACAAACAACAACCTAACGCTAGTATTAGCAGCCAAAGAACGAATATTGAGATCTGAAAGATTGGTATTAAATGGTTGCCAATGTTCTCCATTATCGGTAGAACGAAAAACCCCACTACCATCTGTACCAGCCAAGATATCATTTTGATCGATTAGCAAAGCAGTAATATTTATATTTGTCAGACCTGTATTGACAATGAAGTTTGTACCCGTTGGTAACTCTGGCGAAAATGCAGTCTCGATAATACAAGAATTATCTGAATTAATTGCATGAATTTTACTAGTTTGATTGGCAGCGATGATGATATCACCTGGACGTAATTCTTGATTAAATAAAGTTCCTAATCCAGTGACGGTGGTCTTGCTACTGGAAATTGTACCTGTTCCCTGTTTTGTAACAGTAAAATGCCGCCAGTTAGCACCATTATCTGTAGAGCGATAGATTCCATTATTTGCAGTTCCAGCAAACAGATGATTATTACTATAGTTAATAACTAGTGCTTGAATATTTTCTTGATTTAAGCCAATCTGCCGCCATTTTCTCTGGTTAATAATATACTCATAAATACCTCTATCCTCTGTGCCAGCAAATAAAATTCCCCTATCTCTATTAATTGCTAGTGCTTGGATATTTTTTATATTATCAACTAGAGGTTTCCAGGTCTGACCATCATCGATAGATTGCCAAACTCCTGTTTTCGTACCAGCAAATAGTGTAGTAATTTTAAAGGGAGTTTTTATTTTGAGATTTTTACTAAAGGGAATATCAATATTGAAAATTGGTTGATTGGGATTGCTGGTATCAAGGACTGTAACAATTTTTCTAGTTTGAGTAAATTCTGTCTCTGCTTCTACCACAGTAATATTTATCCCAACTTGTAGTTCTTGCTCAAGCGCCGATAAAGGAAAAAAAGTTACCTTTGTATCTTGTTCTCGAACGGAAAGTGTACCACCCTCTCTTGTGTAAATTGATAGGGAAGTAACTTCTTGATTCTGCAATTCAGGAATTATCTGCCAATTCTTGCCGCGATCGCTAGAACGAAAGACACCATTTTTAGTACTAGCAAACAAGTTCCCATTGCCATCAGTTAATAGTGTTTTGACTTCCTGTTTACCTAACCCTTGATTGCGGGGTTCCCAATTTAAAGAATGGAAAAATCCACCCACATTAATTTGAGCGCGTATTCGCTTACCACTAACTAACAATGTTTGTTGGGCTTGTAAACCAGTGATAAACTGATTGAGATAAATTTCATTATTATAGATGGGTTCTTGAAGAATTTTATTTTGTTGAACTGTAACTGTGAGGCGTTCTTCAGCTAGTGCTAAAGGTTCGCTCTGACTTAACACTAGAGTTTTGCGCAATTCAAAATCAAATATATTATTAATTGGATTGCTAAGTAAAACCCTCGTAAGTTTAGTGTCTAAGAGAAAATCGCGGCGTGAGATATTTGCTGTGCTTTCTACCAAACTGGCTTGGAAATGATTGTCATTTACTAATACAATCCAACTGTCTGCCAAAATTGTTGGGTATAAAGTATCTAGGTCTATTTCTCGGTCGGAAATTTGAAAATTAGGCCATTCGTTTTCAACAAAGCCAGCAAATAGCGTACCTGCAAATAAGTTTTTACTGATGAAACTTGTTCCGTTATCTAATTCTGGAATAAAAGCATCATCAACTATTAACACAGTATCGGAATTAATTTCGTTGATAGTCTTAGTTTGCCCAGCCGCAGCGATGATATCACCTTTTTTCAGTTCTTTAGTAAAGGATGTGGCGATTCCAGTGACTTTAGTTTCTTTGCTAGAAATTGTCCCAGTTCTAGATATATATGCAGCTAATGATGTCACATGACTTTGCGAGAAACCTTGACTGATTTGCATCCATCTTTGATTGGAATTGTTGGGATTAATTGCTAATAAAAATATTCCTCCAGTTGTGCCAGTGATTAAATTAGTAGTATTTGTATGAGAATCAATATAGGTTGTCAGTGCAGTAATATCTTGATTAGTTAAATCTTGATTAATCGGTTTCCAGCTATTGCCATTATCAGTAGAAACAGAGACACCATTGCCTGCTGTGCCAGCAAAGATAGAAGTGTTGCTAGTAATTGTAAAGGGTGTACCTGCTACTAAATTAGAATAGAAAGCATCATCAACGGTGAGGTTTGTATCGCTACTAATTGCAGTGACAATTTTGCTTTGACCTGCGGCGTTGATGAGAGAGCCAACTTTTAGTTCTGTGTTGAATTTAGTACCAGTACCTAAAACTGCCAAATTACCAATTGTTCCAGTACCTTTACGTGTAACAACAAAGGATGTATTTTCTGGAATATTGGGACTAAAAGCAGTATCTATTGTGGCTGAAGTATGATCGTCGCTAATACTTGTAATAATCCGAGTTTGACCTGCGGCTGTAATTGTGTCACCAATTCGCAATTGTGTATTGAAGTTTGCGCCATTGCCAGTAATATTTGTGCTATCGCTAACAATTGTGTTGGAATTTTGGCGCGTCACCCAGAACAATGTACCAGCAGGAACGGGAGGATTGATTGCAGCATTAATCTTGACTTCGTTATTACTATTTATCGCAGTTACAGTTCGGTTTTCACATATTACTATGCGATCGCCAACCCCTATTGTGGTGAAATTAGTATCAATACCGCTAATATTTGTACCATTACTCGCGATCGCACCTCGACCTTTACGTGTCACAACAAAGGATGTATTTGCTGGGATATCTGGTTTAAAACCATTATCGATTGTAGCTGAAGTATCATTAGCAATACTTGTAATAATCCGAGTTTGGTCTGCGGCGGTAATTGCGTCCCCAATTCGCAACTTAGTACTGAATTCTGTGTCATTCCCATTAATGGTATTACTATTACTAGAAATCGTGCCTTTACCTTGATGAATAATTACAAAAGACGTACCTGCTGGGATATCTAAACTGAAAGGACTATTGATAGTTAGTTGAGTATCTGAAACTACATTCGTGACAGTTCGGTTGAGATTGGGTACGGTAATTGTATCGCCAACTTGCAATTCTGTAGAAAAGTTTGTCGCCACACCTATTAAGGTAGTGCCATCAATAGCTATAGTACCTGTTCCAGTCCATACACCAGCAGCTAGCGCCGTGACATCTTGATTTTGTAAACCACGTTGGCTAAACTCTGTCCAATTATTACCATAATCACTGGAGCGAAAAATCCCATTATCAGTACCCGCAAAGATGTAGGTTTTACTAGCAGGAATGATGAGAAAGGAAGCTGCGGTAGTAATTTGAGGATCGAAAGCTTTATCAATGGTGAGTTGAGAATCGTTTGTAATGGCTTTGATAATTCTGACTTGATTTGATGCTGCGATCGCATCTCCAATTCTCAATTCTGTGTTAAATTTTGTCCCTACACCCGTGACTGTTGTACTACTACTGGTAATTGTTCCTGTACCAGCGCTAGTGGTATGTACAATCAACAAAGAGCGAACCGATCTATTCAGTAAACCTTTAAGTTCCCAATTCTTCCCCTGGTCAACAGAAAGATAGATACCGTCATCAGTTCCCGCAAAGATATAAGTTCCGCCTTTAAAATAGGCTGTCCCTGGAGGTAGGGTGTTGCGAAACCGAGTATTGATTGTGAGTGCAGTGTCAGAAGTAATGCTATCAACAATCCTGGTTTGACCAGCAGCAGCGATGATGTCACCCGGTTTCAAAGCTGCGGTGAAATTTGTGCCACTGACGGTAGTAATATTACTAGAAATTGTCCCAGGTAACTGTGTTAGCGGTTCTGGTGTGTAAGCCAATAACGACCGAATGACAGTGTTTGGCAACCCTGTATTCACCGCTTCTACTTGATTGTTATCCTTGGGTTCAACTCGTACTGAACCAGTACCAATCGGATTCCAGTTTTCACCCTCGTCTTTTGACTGAAATACACCACCGTTAGCAGTACCAGCAAATACGCATCCTAATTCATCAACCCACAGACATTGAATGTTTTGATTGGTTAAGCCAGTATTGACTGCTGACCAAGTTTGCCCGTTATCTAAAGAACGAAAAATCCCACTCCCTGTAGTTCCCGCAAAGAGATATCCGCGTTGATTCACAGCCAGACAGCGAATATCAATTGTTGGTAAAAGACTCTTGGGATCTGCTATATCTCCACTTCTTGCAATCCAACTACTACTCTGTTCGTCAAGGCGGAACACACCACCGCGAATTGTACCGCCATTGGCACGTTTGATTTCATTGGGTAAGCTATCCCAACGAGGGGCATTATTGCCAAAAAGTGCGGCTTGTTTGCGAAAAGCAAAGACTTTAGGGCTACGCAGGGGTGCGGCGATTTGTATTGAATCTTCCCAAGTTACAAGGGTAGATCCTGCTTCTGGTACTGATACGACATCTTTCAAGGTCAAAAGATAGCGATCGCTATTTTGCCCTTGTTCATCTATTAAAAGAATGCGATCGCCTGCTGCTAACTTAGTGTTAGTTCCTTGTAAATAAATTTGCTGAGTAGTGTCAGTAATTTCTTGGGGTTTGCTGGCTCTAGGCTGGAGGGTATTCCAATCGACACGAGCGATAATAGTACTTTCAGTCTCAAAGGTTTGGGATTTTTCACCTTCACCGGGAATACTTTGAATGACTGTGCCTTTTGGTACGGTAGCTACAAGAGGACTACCAGGAGAATCGTCTACGATAAAGGCTAAATATGTACTTGCAGCTACCCCCGGATTGAGTTCGTAACCAATAGCACGTGCTAATTCCAACACGGAGAGGCGTTCGGTGGCAGTTCGCAGATAGCCTTCGTTGGCAATGCGCTCTTGATAAAATGTCAGCACATCACCAACCATAGCCCAAGCATCTAAAAGCGCGATCGCCGGATCGTCACTGGCACGGGTAGTAAGTTTCGCCAGAGGTCTACTACCATTGATTTCCTGAGATAGCAGCGATAGCAAATACTTGCGGAAGCTGGTATAGTCACCGATGCGGTAAAGTATACTGGGCAACCCTGGTCGGTTGTAGAGCTGCTTGGGAAAGTCTTTAGCATCGCTCATAGTCCACCCTCCATATCAAACTCAATTCTGCCGTTTTCTGGGGCGCTGGGGTCGTTGTCTACGCGGATGATTTCTAGAGGTGCGACAGTAATCGCTCCGGTTTCGCGTTCGTTGCGTGCAGGTTGTCCCCAGCGTTTAAACCGAGTTACATTCACTGATTCCACGCCAGTTACTTTGATTGCCTGGGCAATTACCTGGCTGAGATAAACTGGTTGGGCAAAGCTAAATCTGTCGGGATTAAAAAAGCCTGGTTGCCCATCTGGTAAAACGGTGTTGTTAAAGGTTTCTAGTAATGCGGCTTTGACGTTACTGCGGAAATAATCAGCGGCGACACGTACTGTCATCGCAATATCCAGGGGTATAAATTGCGGCGCGTTAATTTCCAGATCGTGCCCTGCTAACCGAAAGCGTTCAAGAAACTGAGATAATTGCTGTTTAAAGGTGTCATCGAGTTGTCGCCCCTCTTTGCGGTCTACAGTGATGAAAATCGTATACCAACTACCAGTCCAACGTCGGGTAGCAACTGCCTTTTGCACGCCAGGAAAGCGTTCGGTAATTTTGGCATAGTCATCGGCGGTAACGGCGCGTTGTTGTTCGCGAAAGGCTTGCGGTGCTAATAATCGGACTTGCTCAATCGATTCTGGTTCTATACCACCTTCGGCGGGTAGGGGATTGTTAATATTGGCGATCGCATTCTTACTATCAATACGAGGGAGGAAAATATGCCGGATCGCATCTGCTCCTACATTTCCCACCCGTCCATTGCCAAAACGATAAGTAGCCCAGAATTTAGTGCCTGGTTCTGGTCGCTTACCTAAAGCATCATCGCCAAAGCGCAAATAGGCGCGACCGTCATCTTCAGTTTCTACTACAAAATCACGCGCAAAGCGATCGCTATTCAGTAAATCGTATTGGGGATACCAACGAAATTCTCCATCGTCATTTTGCTCCTGCAACCAAATGCTAGGGCGGACATCCCGCATTTGCCATTGTTGGGCAGACTTGGCTGATGCTTTCGGGTCAAAAGCTACCCAGCGATTGTTTCCATCTAACACCCGCCCTTGTTGAGTTAATGGCCCTTTTTGTAAGCGTGGGCGATATTTACCAATATTTGGGACTTCGGGCAGCTTTTCGTTAAATACAATCTCTTCCTTAGTGTCTAATTGCGGCACTGTCAAACCGTGGTCAACTAAAACCACATTGCCCCAGGCTACACTGACCTCTGTAATTTCTCGGTCATTAATTACAGTGGAAATCACCAGAGGAAAGGGTAAAGCATCTTCCGCTGACCATTCAATTTCTAATATGTAATTGCCAAATAGGGGGTCTTGCTTACCTTCCACTCGTGTCAACCGGACGGGATGGCGGTGTCTGGGGTCGGCATCTGCGGGTACGCCACTCTCAACTCCTTTAACCTCGGCAAAAATGAGTACATCATCCTTAACGAGATATTTTTCCTTGTACAGTACACCTTCAGGATCTTTTAAGGTGGCTTGGGTTGCACCTATGGGTAAAGTACATTGATTATCTCCCCAAGTATAAAAATCCAGTAAGTTGGTTTCCTGATGCACGGTGATATCGTGCATGGCTTCAAATACCAAAGCCCCAGCATTCAGTGCTGTTCTCAACTCGGTTACAGACTCCAACACTGAATTTAAGCCTTCAACTCTCGTCAGGAATTGCGTACCGGGACGATTTTCTTGAGGTGAAGGCCCCAGCAGCTTGATTCCTGAAGACGACTTTTGTACTTGTATGGCTACCCAAGTCCGGGCATTGCAACCATCGTGAAGAAAATAATCGAGTAGGCGGGCATGACGGCGAATCGAAACTCGGCGGCGGGCTGTATTTAAATAGGCTTCGGTAGCTACGGCATCTTGATAATAGCTGAGGGAGTCGGCAGCATAGGCTAGTACTTCTACCAACATAATGCCGAGATCTGCCGGACTGCGTTCTAACCATTGAGGCGCAGTTACAGACAGGCGATCCAGCATCAGCTGCCGGAAGCTAGCATAATCTTTGGCGAGGTAGTCAATTACTGGGGTAGGTTCAGCTTTGGGCGGTGGTGATGGACTGGGCTGACAATCAAACTCGCTTTGTGATTCGACTCGAAACGAAAAATTTACTTGCGCTAACTGGGGATCAAATCCCAAAGGTGGCGCAGAATTTGATGAAGAGGTAACTAAACGCAGTGTATAAGTAGAGAAATCACCGCGATCGCTTAGTTTAACAGTCAGAACATTTGCCCAAGCACTGAGTGCGATCGCTTGTACATTCCGCAGGCGTTGACCACCGCTAATCTCTACATTCAGTTCGTTCAATACCGGCGATGAGGGTACTCCGTTGTCCTGACCGGGCAAGGGATGGATAAAATAAACGCTCAGGATATTGCCACTTGGGGATACTTCCAAATAGTCAATGCCATTGAGAAAGCGGCCATCGACTCCCTTATTTTCCCGGACTTGAGTCCGGCGTTGCTGGTTTTTGCAATGGTACTGGACAACCATGTCAAACCCTACGAGAAATTTGTGCTATTTGCCGTTGCTTTGTCAGCAAGAGTATGTACTGAATCGTTACCTGCAATGTGGAATCGATATTTTCCACATCTACTGCTTCTACGCGGATCGCCTCACCTAACCATTGTTTGAGCGATCCTTGAATGAGAAACTCGCTAGCTGTAGCT
Organism: Calothrix sp. NIES-2098; assembly: GCF_963875125.1. Lineage (NCBI taxonomy): Bacteria > Bacillati > Cyanobacteriota > Cyanophyceae > Nostocales > Calotrichaceae > Calothrix > Calothrix sp. NIES-2098. Next base: position 2,033,962 of record NZ_CAWNKJ010000001.1, on the reverse strand, counting down.
AGTTCTTCATTATTCGGTTCAAAGATTAGTTGTTGCAAACCACAGCCAAAATCAGGCCGATTGACTCGTTCGCCAGGAATCGTAAACAATACTTGCTCAATCAGCTGGCGGATATGGAGTTCATAGGGCACATCTGCGACTCTCCCCTGGCCATCTATGCGAAAAGGATAAGCAATATCCATAATTACATTCCTTTAACGCGCATTTGCGTCAATACAACCGTTAGCGGTGTACCCGTAGGCACACAAATTGCCTGGCTATCCTGCAATAACACTGGTAAGCCCATGACTTTGACTCGCAAAGCTGCTAAAACCCAGTTACCAATTACACAAGGGCCGACATTGACTGGTGGCGGCGGATTCGCACAACCAGCTACTACATAGGGTGGCCCTAGGGTAGTAACGGGCATTCCCATCACTCTCACTCTGGGATTGGGAACCGTTGGTTTAGCCTGTCCACCGTGGCTACAGATAACGACACTGTTAAGGTTGAGGAGAAAACCAGGCATTAAATTACCTCCAAGGCTCCATTGTTGACATTGACAGTAACAGGTGAAAGCTTGACATTGGCTGCGGCGTTACTCAATTCAATGGCGGCTGGAGTCAGTTCGACCTTAGGAACGCCAGTTGTTGATGCAATACCAGAGCTACTCCACTTAGTATTTGCTGGACTGTTATTCACTTCAATACCCGATGCTGTGGCAAGTTTGACAGTAGCGGGATTGCAAGTAAGGTCAATACTATTTGCAGTTAATTTAATTTCAATAGCACTTTCTTTAAGCTCAATTGTATCTGCGGTAATCGTGACGGTGGAGTTGGCACGATTTTTCAGTTCAATTTTATCTGCCATCCATTTAGCGGTTGTCTCATCTTTATTATTAATTTCAATACCATCGGCGTTAAACACCATTTTGAGCTTGCGCTCTACCACAGGGTTTTCTACTTCCAATGTGACTCCTTTGTTATCGCCTAGGTTACTCAAAGTCAGAGTAATGCCCTCGACTCTAAAGACTTGCACTTTAACTGGGTCATCAACTTTAGCATTTTGCGGTAGTTCGTTTTCCCCCCAGAAACAACCTGCCCAAATCGGATAATCTGGATCGCCACCTTCAAATTCCACCCAGACATTCGCATTGATTGGGGGAATAGCAAAAAAACCCACATCTTTTCCAGCATAGGGAGTACAAGGCATAGCCCAACTTAAGCGACCCTCGCCAAAAATGGCTGGTACTGTTACTTGGATGCGTCCCAAATATAAAGGATCTTTATTAGCAGTTACTTTGCCCCGGTATTTACCGAAAAATTGACGCATAAGATTAATTCGTAATTCGTAATTCGTAATTAATTAGCTTGGAATCAATAGTCAATTGTCATTTGTCCCCCTTGTCTCCCCACACTCCTTCATTTCCCCCTGCTCCCTGCTCCCTGCCTCTTCCCCCGTGCATTCATCTAAATTTGCAATATTTGCTTTGTTGAGCCTAATCCTTCACGAGTAAGTGTAAAACTTTGCTTGTATTCACCTTCACGGATCTTATGGGTGACACGTTTGACGTAATACAAACCGTCATAGTCGTAACCAGCCCCTCGCAGTCCGATTGTTCCTCCTATTTGCAGTAAGCCACCATAAATTAGAGTGTCCAATTCGCCGTTGACTGTAACAACATCATCAATGGAGCGATTAATCATTGCTTGCGCTCGACTAGTGGCTTGGTTGATATCGCGTCCAGTTTCTCGAAATTGCCGTAACCTAACATGAGATTGAGTTGTGAGTGCTGATTCATTAGCTAAAGCGGGGAGGCGATCGCTAGATCTACGTTCTACTGGTTGAATTACATTGGTTTTGCGGTCTTGTACGCTCCCATTAATGGTTGTGCTGGCTAAAGCATTGTTTTGAAAGTTAATCGATTCCACATTGGTGTCAGCATCCATATCCACAGTTAAAGCTTTTTGCGGTTGGGTTTGGCGCTGTGGCGGCCCCCAGTATGCTGTACTTTTATTTGATATCGGCCCTGGGGTGACATAAAAGACAAAACCAAAACGTTCTGCTAGCGCTTGGATATACTCTAGGTCAGTGGCTAACTGTACGGGGATGCGTTCATTTTTGAGTGGTTTATCCAACAGTGATGGTTTGACAATCTTGGGGACTAAACCGTATTTGGCATAATTGCCAATCAATTTCTCAACGATCGAGGCTTCATCCTGTTCTGGATGTTCAACGGATTTTTCCTCAAGATCCATCATGATGCTGATGTCTTCACCCGTAATTGTGTAGGTCGATTCCCCTGGTTCCGTACTGGGTGTGAGTTGCAGGTTGGTAATGATTCCATCCACCAATACCTGAGCGATCGCACCTATTGAGATCGTCATAATCACCCGATTAAAGGTCTGAATCAATGGATTGTTGATTAATTGGTAATCTTTCCAATCCATCTTTTGAGAACGACCGACTTGAAACACAATCTGAAAGCCAGAACGCCCTCGATCGGTGTGCGTGACTTCTATGCTCTCGATCGCATCTATCAGCATCCTCGGTGCGAACTCTGGTTTTTGCGGCCCAACTAATAACGTGAGGTTAATACCGAGCATTCTTTGCTCCTCATACCATGTCCCGAATATCGTGATACAACTTGCTTCCCCCTTGTCTCCCCACCCTTCCCACACTCCCCCATCTCTCTTCTCCTCGCCCTGCCCCCTGCCTACACTTGCGGTATCGGTACGCGGATTTTCTGACCGATTTCTGCTGTCAAATCAATGGGGTTCATGGCATTGTTGGCATCGCACACTCGCCAAAATTGCAGGGGATCTCCCAAGATACGTCCGGTGATTTGGTCTAAGCGATCGCCTTGTGTCACGGAAATTTCTTCTAACAGCAACATATTTTTACCTTGGGGTAAAAAACGACGCTTTACGTAGGCAACAATCCGATCGTCAGGCATTGTTAATTTTGCCGTTTCTAAGTTGTAGTAGCGGCTCGTATAATCAAACATAATGTTTTAGCGATAATGACTTACAAGAGAATCTAATTAATCACAACCCCTGTAATATCTGATGAATAGTTGATACTCCCGATGCGCGCTAGGCGCTCTTTTCCTTCATGGTGCGCTAGGAACAGTTTGGAACCTCGCTGATCCCAAGGCAGATCGTCATAGTTGAGTACGCGCAGGCTAAGTGATACCTTAGCACGAATTGGATTGAGGTTAACGTCAAAAGCTTCTTCTGTAATGGTAAAGTCTGTCAAACGCACGGGCAAAACTCTTTTTTTTCCCCAAACCAGCAAAGACAAAGGAGCTTCTAAGGGAGCAATTTCCACTGTTCCTTTATCTGCTTGCTGCATCTTTTTCGTTACCTGTTGGCTATCTGGATAAATCAGAGTTTCCAACGCAGATAGTTGGGGGTAAATACCATCGCTCACCGCAGCTTTTTCTGCTGCGCCTGACAAGGGGCCAGTTGTCTCAAATTCCACATCAAATTTGATTGTCTCTACAGGCGCTCCTTTTAAACGGAGGGCTTCAGTGCGATCGCCTCCCTCTCTAGTACTTGCCTGTACTTGTAAAGTCCGTGTCAACGTTTCTGGGTTGTACTGGAAAGGAATGGTCTTGACAATCACATTGGAAGTAGGATTTAAAGCAATAATTGCTCCTTTGATTAGCTTGGGGAAATTACTGAGCAGTTCGCGGGAATTATTGATGTCGGTCATCTGGTATATCCTTACCGCAATTACTGTTGTTACTGCTTTACTGACACATTTGTTATGAACAATTTAGTTTAATTTATTACTTGCATCTATCCAAAGATAGATATTTTAATTTAAATCAATAAACCCCTTATTTTCTAGTATTTCTAGCCTTTTTAAAATAAATTACCGCTTTCGGATTCTTTTTCCTAGTTTTGTAAACATTTTGACTAAATAATTAACGATAGTTCATCACTGGTAAAAACAGATGCCATTGCAATTTAATCTCAAGTGTGAGATGTTACATAAGGGAATTTATAATTGCTAAAGCTAAGTTAAGTTTTGCAGATTTCCCAATTCCCTGTTAAAAAATATATTTGAAAGCTGTGATTTTGTTGCTCGCTTGTTATTTTTGAATCGGTGAGCGATCGCGATTAGTTAAATTTCTCACTCACATCGAGATATACAAGCCAATTTCAACACATAGGTGAAAGTTTAGGATGAGCTAAATATCTATAAATATTGTGCAATCTTCCTGAAATCTGCAAATTGATGATGGAGACATTCAGTTAGTTATGAGCGCCCTCGAATACATCGAAGACATAGCCTCTGAATTAAAGCAAACTTTGTCCGCGCCTGACACGGGCAAGATTTATCTACGAGCTATTGTCAAAACCTGGCAATTAATTAAGCAGTTAGCTAGGCTAATTTTTCTATTAGTTCTGCTGTTCATTGCATTTACGATCTGGGTATGGAATCTTGGCTTTAAGAGTGGATACAAATTAAGACAACAGTTAGAAACTGAACAAACAAGTCCTCAAAACCTTCTGCAACAAACAATAAATCTTTTAGTGTCCCTGCTAAAAGGAATAGTAGATTGGGCAGAATGTCAAATTTCACAGTTACCATCAGAAAAAACAAAGATCCAAGTTATCCCACCTGCACCTGCAAATCATTCTGCTAATTTAATTACACCTGCCAAAAATCAGACAACAACAATTGATTTAACAAATATTCAGCAGAAAAAATTGAGCGAATAAAACAAGACTGTTCGCAAATTTATATCTTGAATTTCAGTGCGTTTCACTTTAATTATGATACAAGTAGGCCAGTAGGGAACAATGCCGTGCCCTTACGTGAAATCTATACGTATCAGGGTTTTAGTGAAATGGTATTGGTGATGAGCAATCAATTTATTGCAGGGTGGAAAGCAACTCAAAACCAACAGTCTTAATACAATTCGCTACTAAATAAACAAAGTCCAGAAGTACTTGGATGTTACAAAATAACCCGCATAGGCGGGTTATGTTTTTTTGCAATTTTATTTAAAATCCACAGGTTTCCTCAACTATTACCATGAGTCATAAAATCAAGCACAAAATTGAGAAGTTTGAGTTTGCCATCCGCGTCAATATAGCCTGCTTTTTGTAACTGCTGGAGTAATTCGGCGGGAATTATTGTGCCATTAGTTTCTGCTGATTGCCCAGGAATTGTACCGGGTTCAGGTTTATAGCTGAAAAAGCCAATTATAAAAGTAATGATGAAAGGCAATACAAACAGTAGATAGATAAATGTCATCATGGTTACAAGTTCCAGATGTATAAAGTACAGGTTCAATAATCAAGTTTGATTGGTGAAAATCAAGAGGCTCAAATCCGCCAATTCTTAGATAAGTCGAGGCTATGGTTTTTCACAAATAATTTAGGATTGATATACAGATCTTCAGGAATTATCTGAGAAATTGTCCAGCCGAATTAATAAATATTTTGAATTATCTAGTTAAGATTTCTCACAAAAATTACAAATCTAGGTTATTGAATTAGTTGGCTGTAGATTTGTTGGGCAATTTGTTGACCCATAACTGTGGTATCAGTCGTATTTGTCACCTCTACTTTGCCTAATGGAAGGCTAGGGAAAGCAGCACCGTTGTGGAGATGAGAGGGAAGGCCGTTAGCAGTAAATAAACTAGATAGTTCAGATTCAACTGTGGATTGGAGGTGGCGGCGCTGACTGGGGCTAATATTAATGTCTTCTAAGATTAAGCGATCGATTTGGATATTGATGTCCATCTTATATATGTACCTTGTGGAAGAGTATGAATAAACTCATGGGCGAGAAACTTGTGTTCGGCTGTTGGCGATCGCATTGTCTGGGATTAAGTTAGTGTGTTTTTATATAGGGCGAATCGCACTCATTTTATATTTAACGATACAATCTCTATACCAAGCTAGTATTTGTAGCTATCCCGCAGGTAATAAGGAATCGCTAATGAGTGCTGAACAGCTAGAGCAGGTTAAGCTATTGCAAGCAACCCTTACCAAGATGGAAGTAACGCTAGGTGCGATCGCTGATGCTGTAGTCTGGGTAGGGAAAGACGGATGCGTTCAATGGTGCAATTCTAGCTTTGAGTGTCTGCTGAACCGACCCCAAAGTGCGATCGCAAATTGGCAGTTAAGTGAAGTACTGCCCTTATTACAATTAGGAAAACCTGTGGCTTTAAACTCCTACCCTGATGTACTGATCCACAATGGAGAGTACGAAACTACCGAGTATGAGTTTCATCAAGGTAAGCGTTCCTTGGTATTGCAAATCTCTGGTAGTCGTGCGGGACTGAATGAGGATGATTGTGCTGTACTAGTAATTCAGGATATTACGCTGGCGCAAGAAGCTCAAAAATCTTTGCAAGAGAGTGAAGAACGCTTACGCACATTAATTAACGCCACACCGGATATTATTTGTTTAAAGGACAGCGAAGGCAAATGGTTAGAGTCGAACCAAGCTAACCTGGAATTTTTAGAAATCCAAGGAGTTGATTTTAAAGGTAAAACCGACTCAGAACTGGCGCAATTCAGTGATTTTTATCACGATACTTTGCTCAACTGTCACCAAACAGACGAACAAGCTTGGCAACAAGGATCTGTACATCGGGTAGAAGAAGTTGTACCTCGCCCTGATGGTACATTAAGCATAGTCGATATGATTAAAGTGCCTGTATTTCACCAAGATGGTAGACGCAAGGCACTGGTAGTTTTAGGGCGCGATGTTAGCGACCGCCAAAAAACCCAGATAGCTTTAGAAAACTCCTTATCTTTGTTGAGCGCTATCTTGGAATCGATTCAAGACGGTATCTTAGCGATCGATAGCTTAGGAAATATCACCAGTTACAATCAAAAGTTTTTGGAAATGTGGTCAATTCCACCAGAGCTTTTGACAGAACCAGATCGTTCAAAGCGGCTGGCGTATTTGGCAAACCAATTAAAAGATCCTGAAGGATTTTTGCAGCGAGTTCGAGAATTATACGCCCAACCAGAGTTAGATAGTTACGACTTTTTAGAATTGCAAGATGGCAGAGTATTTGAGAGATATTCTTGTCCTCAGCGCATCAAAGACCAAATTATTGGTAGAGTGTGGAGTTTTAGGGATGTCACTCAACGCCAAAAAGCAGAAGCCGCACTGCGACAAAGCGAGTTGCAATACCGCAGTATTTTTGAAGCGATCAATGATGGACTATTTATTACAGAAATAGAAACCGAAACAGTTGCCGAAGTCAATCCTGCTGCTTGTCAGATGCATGGTTATTCTTACGAAGAATTTATTGCTTTGCATCCATCAGCTTACATTCATCCAAGCTCCCATCAAGTCTTTCATGAGTTTGTTGAAATAACAAGAGCTGGGGGGCAATTTTATGGACAAGCAGTTGATGTCTGCAAAGATGGCAGTTTAATTGATGTGGAAGTTAAAGGAACCACTTGCATTTACAATGGCAAACGGCACATCTTAGCCATAGTGCGGGATATTAGCGATCGCAAACGCACTGAAGCAGCTTTGCGACAAAGCGAAGTCCAGTATCGTGATTTAGTGCAAACAGCTAACTGCATCATTCTGCGTTGGGACAGTCACGGTGACATCATATATTTAAATGACTACGGTCAAAAGCTTTTTGGTTTTGATGCCCAAGAGATTATAGGACGCAATGTGGTCGGGACAATTGTCCCCGAAACTGAAACTTCTGGGCGCGACTTACAGGCTTTAATGGTTGATATTTGCCAGTACCCAGAAAACTATCTTTTCAACGAAAATGAAAACTCGTGTAAAAATGGCGATCGCGTTTGGATAGTCTGGGCAAATAAACCCATTTTAGACGAGCAAGGCAACTTAATCGAAATACTTTCCGTAGGCACTGATGCCACAGAACGCAAACGCGCCCAAGCGGCTTTGCAAGAAAGTGAGTTAAAGTTCCGCACTATTGTAGAGAATGCCAACGACTTAATTTTTACCATCTCCCCAGAGGGAATTTTTACTTACCACTCGCCTAATGTGACGCCAATTATGGGCTACAGCCTGCCAGAAATCGAGGGACATTCTGTAGCCGAATTTACTTATCCTGAAGATTTAGCAATTAGCGCCGCAGGTATACAAAAAGCCATAGCTGGAGAGAAGCAGACAGGTATTGAGGTGCGATTAAGACATAAAAATAATAGTTGGCGATGGTTCAGCTTTAACACTTCCACAATCAACACTCCTGACGGTGGAATTGCGATCGCAGGTGTAGGGCGGGACATTACAGAACGCAAGCAAGCAGAAGAAGCCTTGCGTCGGAGTGAAATGAAATACCGCAACATCTTTGAAAATTCCCAAGTCGGGATTTTCCGCACTCGTCAACAAGATGGATTGATTGTAGATGCAAATCAACGCGGTGCGGATATCTTAGGTTTCGCTGCTGCTAATGAATTGATTGGCAAGTATTTCACAACTGAATTGTATGTCAATCCCGACGATCGCACCCGGATGTTAGCAGAGTTAAAAGCCTCTGGCGAAGTTCGCAATTTTGAAGTCGCACTGAGGCGTTGCGATGGATCTGTGGTTTGGGTATTATTATCAATTCGCCTCAACGCCGAAGAATCCTGTTTAGATTCTGTGTTTACAGATATCAGCGATCGCAAGCAAGCAGAACAAGCTCTGCAACATCGCGCTCAACTAGAAAGTATACTCAGCAGTATTTCTCGCCAATTTATCGACCAAGATGTAGATACAGCAATTAATTTTACTCTCAAGGCGATCGCTCGATTTATTAATGCTGAACACAGTTGCATCTTTGAATGTTCTGAAGATCAAAGCGAGTTCTACCTCATCCATGAATGGTGTAGCCAAGGTGTTCCACCATTGATAAATATTGCCAAAGGCTCTCCTGTGGAGACTTTTCCCTATTTCTATGAGCCGATTATCCGTGGCAAGCATCGACAAATCTCTAGTGTTGCAGACTTACCACCGCATCTACCTGAGCGACAGCTTTTTGAGAGTATGTCGTTTCAGTCTTTAATAGCTGTACCCATGCTTCATGCTGGCACAGTAGTTGGGTTTGTAGGTTTAGCGATGATTCACTTCTCCAAAACCTGGAGCCAAGATGATATTAATCTGCTGAAATTGGTAGGTGAAATTATTGCGATCGGTCGGGCGAGACATCAAGCCGAAGCCGCCCTAAGAGTAGCAAAAGAAGCCGCCGAAACTGCCAACCGTGCCAAAAGTGCTTTTTTAGCTAACATGAGCCACGAACTCCGTACTCCTCTCAATGCCATCTTAGGTTTTTCTCAGTTGATGGAGCGCGACACTAGTCTCAACTCAAACCAGCGTGAATCTTTAGCTACGATTAACCGTAGCGGAGAACACTTACTTAACCTGATTAACGATGTCCTAGAAATGTCCAAAATTGAAGCCGGACACATCGTTTTCAATCCTGAAGACTTCGACTTTTACCTGATGTTGCAAACATTACAAGAAATGTTTCAGGTACGGGCGCAGACAAAGCAGTTGTACCTCAAGTTTGAAATTGCTCCCGATCTGCCACGTTATGTCCAAACAGATGAGGGTAAACTCCGCCAAGTTCTGATCAACCTTTTGGGTAACGCCATCAAATTCACCCAAACCGGGGGAGTGACGCTGCGGGCGAGGTTGGGGGATGAGGGGGATGAGGGGGACAAGGAGAATAACTACAAATCTATGCCCCATGCCCAATCCCTAATCTTTGAAGTAGAAGACACTGGACGGGGGATAGCAGCAGCAGAAATGAATAATTTGTTTCAGCCGTTTGTGCAGACAACTAGTGGGATTCAAACTAAAGAAGGTACAGGTCTAGGTCTAACTATTAGCAGACAGTTTGTGCGGTTGTTGGGGGGCGATATTCATCTTAAGAGTACTTTGGGGCAAGGATCTACTTTTAGCTTTGACATCCAAGTTAATCTAGCCACACCAATAAAAGTGACACCCAAGTTGAGTAGAGGGCGCGTACTCAAACTAGCAGCAGACCAACCAACTTACCGTATTCTCGTAGTTGACGATCGCAAAGAGAACCGCGATTTAATGATGCAACTGCTTGGTGGTGTTGGCTTTGAAGTTGAGCCTGCTAGTAATGGACAAGAAGCGATCGCTATGTGGCAAAAATGGCAACCCCACTTAATTTGGATGGATATGCGGATGCCTGTAATGAATGGCTACGATGCAACTAAAGAAATTAGAGCTAGAGAGAGAAGTTTAGATAACAGATCCCGTACAGTAATTATTGCTTTGACTGCTAGTGCTTTTGAAGAACAACAAGCAAGTATTTTAGCGGCAGGTTGTGACGACTTGATTCGCAAACCATTCCGCGAACAAATAATTTTTGAAAAGATAGCTGAATATTTGCACTTAAGTTATATCTTCTCAGAAGAAAATAGCGAAATTAAAACTGATAATAAACTAGACAATGTTCAATATTCTGTCTTAGATATTCGTACTGCAATTACAATTATGCCTGCTGAATGGATAGCAGAACTTAACCAAGCAGCTATTGCAGTTGATGCCGATAGAATTTTGCAATTAATTGAGCAAATTCCGCTAACTCATTCTGGTTTAGCAGAAAAATTAGCAAATTTAGTCAGAAGTTTCTGCTTTGATGAAATTTTAGAACTGACCTCAAATCTGTTTAAATAATTACTAGTTAAACTAAAAACCAACCAAACAAGAGGTAGTTATGGAAATTGTTACTAGTTGGCAATTACCAGGAAGACAAGAGGGAAAACAGGAACTAATTATGCGTCTGCTTAACCGGAAAGTAGGTACGCTTACACCTAAATTAGAAGAACAGATTCGCCAATTACCAACTACCCAATTGGAAGATTTAGCGGAAGCTTTGTTAGATTTTACTAATGCAGAGGATTTGGTTGCTTGGTTGAATGGAGTTGCAGGTTAGGATAAGCGATCGCATCCTCGCAAATAAAACGCAAAAATAAATATACTTCTCCTCTTGATCGGTAAAAGGAGAAGTTTTAAGTTAAATATAATGCTTCAATTTATTCAAATAAAAACTGTGCTAATCTTGCGAACAAGACTTACGCGGTTACTAAGGCAGGTTCTGCGGTAAAGATTCTTCGAGTTTCTGGGTGAGTTGTAAATTTCACGTATTGAGTTGCCATTTCTGGTGTTAAGAGTTCAATCATCAGTCTGTTTTCTACCCAGAACTCAATAACATCAAAAAATGTTTCGCGAGTACAACGTAAAGTGCGCCAACCTTCACGATCGCCAATTTTTTCAATCTCTTCTTGGCTAGCAGGTACAGAAATAGCTGCATGAATATCTACGAACTTAGGAGAAATAGCATTTTGTACAAACGCGCATTGTCCATCGCCTTCGCCAGGTTCTAATTGAGTACCTGAAGGATAAAGTTCAATAGCTGTACCATGTTCATCAAAAGGTATAACCATATAGCTACCTGGATGAGGAGGAAAGGGAACAGCTTCTGCTTTTAAAATTTCTGCCAAAACTTGAGCAACGTGGTAAGGGTTGTTAACAGCAAAAGAAATATGGTGAATCATAGAATAACCTCAGTTCGATATTTTATAGATTAGGAAACAATCGGGGAAAACTAGGGGAGAAAAATTTAACTTGCACTGAGCTACTGAGGCCGTCCATAATGAGCCTGACCCTGACCATCAGCAGTCTCAAGCAAGAGAACATCTTGACCAGAATCGTTTTTAGCGATTGACCACTTGTAGGTTTCAGGCTTGGCTGTATTATTTCCGGTGTAAGTGCGTCCAGAATTGCAAATTTGTCCCTTAGATGAGCTTTCAGTAGGTTGGAAGGTGAGTTGGCGATCGTCAACGCTAACTGTACCTTTCTCTTGTATGAAGAGGTTGGACGCGCAATTATAGGTATTGATTTGAATTAATCTTCTTCTCTGGTAGTTACCATTTGCTGCAACTATAAAGCGATCGCTAGAACCATTAGGTGCTGCTGACTGTCCTGTAATTTGGTCTTGGTATTGGATAGAAGAAATTCGACCATAAAGCCACTCACCTTGGAGTTCAGCAGGTATAGCACCGCCTTTACCCGCTTGACTAGCGCTAGGGTAAACAAACAAGCTAGTACTCAGAGTTAAACCTAAAGCAGCAAAAAGACGGGCGGTTTTTGGTAGGGAAGATATTTGTTGATTTGTCATATTATTTTTAATCTTTTAGTCAGGAATTAAACTTTTGGCTTGATGTTTTCAAAATAAAAAACAATCGGGGAGAACTGGGGGAGACAATTAAGTTATGAAGAAGTTTCTATAAAGGATTATTAAGCTAGGAAATTAACGTTAAAATTTTTATTCACAATTACGTAGCCTATTCTGGCTCAAGCTCATATTGCGATGTCCAAACAATTATCCAACTCTCCGAAAGCAGACATATTGGTAATTGATGATACACCGGAAAATCTGAATCTTTTATCCGCCATGCTGACCGAACAGGGATATAAAGTTCGCAGCGTAACTAAAGGTTCGACAGGGTTGCGGGGAGCAAATGCAGTTCCTCCCGATTTGATTTTGTTGGATGTAAATATGCCGGAGATGAATGGTTATGAAGTTTGTCAACAATTAAAGACAAGCGATCGCACCCGTGACATTCCGGTAATTTTTATCAGCGCTTTGGGTGATGTGTTGGATAAGGTGAAGGCGTTTGCCGTTGGCGGGGTGGATTACATCACAAAGCCTTTTCAACTAGAAGAAGTTTTAGCCAGAATTGAAAATCATTTGACGATTCGCCAACTGCAAAAGCAACTCCAAGCGCAAAATCAGCAGTTGCAGCAAGAAATTCGCAATCGCACCAAAGCCGAAGAGAAGTTTGCCAAAGTTTTTCGTTCTAGTCCCAACCCGATCGCGATCGCCACAATTTCGGAAGCGCGGGTTCTTGATGTTAATCCCAGCTTCTTAAAAATGAGTGGCTATTGTTTAGAGGAGGTAATTGCACATACCATTGAGGAACTTGATTTAGGTAAAAATACAGTAGCTATTGCCCAAACAATTCAAAATTTACCCGATAGCGGTTCGCTGTATAATCTGGAATTTGAATTTTCTACCAAATCTGCCGAAATCAAGACTATCTTGCTATCCATCGAATTAATTGACCTAGCGGGAGTACCGTGCGCTTTATTAATTGCTAATGACATCACCGAACGCAAACGCCTAGAAAACGAGTTTATCTCTTTAGTCAGTCATGAGTTGCGTACACCTTTAACTTCCACAATGGGAGCATTAGATTTATTAAGTTCAGGACAACTGGGAACTTTAAGCGCGCAGGGACAAAAAGTTCTGAGTATTGCTAGCAATAACACTGAACGTTTAATTCGCTTGGTGAACGATATTCTCGATTTAGAACGGATGAAATCGGGCAAAATCTTCATGCGTATGGCCAGGTGCAACGCTACTGAATTGCTGATTACTGCAACAGAAGCCATGCAAGCAATGGCAGATAAACTCCAAGTCAAACTAATTGTTAATCCCTTAACAGTTGAACTTTGGGCAGATGCCGATCGCCTGATGCAAACTTTCACTAACTTACTAAGCAACGCGATTAAATTTTCGGAACCAGGGGATACTGTTTGGGTAAGTGCCACACTTTCAGAAAATCATGGTGTAGAGTCTCAACAAGATACACCCAGCTACCTTTTGATTACTATCCGAGATGAAGGGCGAGGAATTCCTGAAGATAAACTACAAATCATCTTTGAACGCTTTCAGCAGGTAGATGCATCCGACTCCCGCAACAAAGGCGGAACAGGTTTAGGACTAGCGATTTGTCGGAATATTGTGCAGCAACATAACGGTAAAATTTGGGTTCAGAGCGTTTTAGGGGAGGGTAGCACCTTTTATGTACTTTTACCTTTAGCTGTCTCTAATTAGCGACTGCTCGCTGCTGCAATCTCCCCCACTTCTCCCCGATTGCATTTTAGAATAGCTCTAGGTAATCAAGCTAGTCAGCATCACATATCATGCAAGGATGGCACCATGAGCAGAAATATCTTGATTGTTGATGATGAAGAAGATGTGCAGGCGATCGCCAAATTGGGATTAGAATTGGGTGCTGGTTGGAATGTGTTGACGGCTTGTTCTGGCCGGGAAGCGTTGAATGTAGCTGCCAACTCACAAGTTGATGTCATCCTGCTAGATATGATGATGCCTGATATGGATGGGCGTGCCACCTTGCAAAAATTAAAGGCTAATCCTGTTACTCAGCAAATCCCAGTAATTTTACTCACTGCCAAAGTTCAAGAGTCAGAGCAAGACTGCTTTACTGGATTAGATGTAGCCGCTATCTTTGCCAAGCCTTTTCGTCCCTTAAAACTGGCAGGGCAAATTAGTGAAGTATTAGGTTGGGCTTACAGTGAAATAGAGAGTTGATATCAGTTCAAATACTGTTTGCTTATCCTAAGGACACAACATACTCATCTGTCACATTCCTTTTTCCATCTGGTATAAATTGGTATCATCTCAGGGAAAAAGGCGATCGCACCCATCATCAATGCACCAAAACCACAAGCGGGACAGGGAAGTAATGGGAGCGATCCACCTTCATTAAAGTAAACCTAGATCCTGAAGAATTTTAAGTAGAGAAATAACAACAGACACAACAGAACCTACATCCTTCACCAACTCAATCAATTTTCGCCAATCCCAAGGGGTCTTTTTCTTGGCAGAGTCTTCTTTGGGATTCTCAGGTTCGGTTGAGCTACAGACTAATCCGTTTAAAATGGAATTAAGCACAATTCAAACTCCAATGGTTGTGTTTTGCTAGCAATCTTTGGTTGAGTACCAGTCAACCAAAATTGATCAATCGACTTTGTTGATAGCCTTTGGTTGAGTACCAGTCAATCAAAGGCTATTGCTCTGTTTAACTTTGCCTTTTTTTGGGAAGCCATCGATTTTCTACCTTGATTTGGAGGTAGGCTTTGAGCAGCCCTAACAAGCAAAACCCCGTCATAATTTTGATCCAAAGCTCAGGTTTACCTTCTTTAAGCCATCCATAGCGCAAAGCTTCTAGTTCTCCACGCCATTCTTCTAAAAGGATTTTAGATAGCAAACCTTTTATATGGCTTTTTTGCCGCTCTCGCTCTTGAGCCTGCTGCACCTGCTCTCGCTCTTGAGCCTGCTGCGCCTGCTCTCGCTCTTGAGCCTGCCGCACCTGCTCTCGCTCTTGAGCCTGCCGCACCTGCTCCCGCTCTCGCGCCTGCCGCGCTTGCTCCCGCTCTCGTGCCTGCCGCGCCTGCCGCTTCAGCCGCACCTGCTGCATCCGCTCTCGATCCATCTGTGCCTGCCGCGCCCGCTCCCGTTCTCGCTCCTGCTGCGCTTGTTCTAGCTGCACCCGCTCCCGCGCTCGCTCCAGCTGCACCCGCTCTCGCGCCCGCTCCATCTCCCACAACTGCGCTTGCTCCAGCCGCGCCCGCAATTGCTCCTGCTCCTGCAACTCGCTTAGATTATTTTGCATTGACTCACGCTCCTGCCAAACCAGGTTGACCTGTCATTGAACGCATCCTTAATTGATAACGATAGTCTTGTACTTCTTGAAGCACTCTCTGACCGGAACCAGTTACTATGTAATATTTACGACGCGCACCTCCCGTTTCATCCTGATCGCTTCCCCATTGCCAGGAAACTAGTCCCTTTTTTTCTAGCCTGTTCAATGTGGGATACAAACTACCAAATCCAATGGGTATTGGTCTACCTTGATTTAACCCATCCAGGATTTCAAGGCCATACATTGTTTGAGTCCCCATGAGAGTCAAGATATCCTCCTCCAAAGCGGAAAGCCTGATTCCATCTGTTTCATCCCGAATTTTGCTCATAACTTCTGTTTGAACTCTTTCTACTTTATATACTACTAGATAAATATATAAGTGTGTGTATTTGTCTAAAAAGTAGTTAAAAAACTCTATGGCAATCGCACTTAGCCACCTTATCCTCTAAGAAACTGAGAATGAGATGCGATACTGACTAGCTCTTTCATCTTCTTCTCATCTGATTCTCATTTCTCCCCTACTTCTCCCCGATCGCTCTTTAACTTAAAAAACACAAGCATCGCTGGGAGATCGATCAAATGCAAATTCTACAAAATCTCAAAAAAGAGCTAAAAAAGCTGATATTCGCCTATCGCTTCATGCGCATTGTCCAACTACCTTACGGTTCTTTTGGTGCTGGTGGCAATTTGTCTGATGCGGCAATCGATCCCAAAAGTCTCAATCAAATTGTGCAGTTTCTCTCGCGCACCGAAAGGGGAAGAATTGCCCTGACTGAAAAAAAGTCCCTGGGTAAGATTGATTTACAGCAACTCCATCAATTACCTACCAACACCTTGGGCTATATCTACGCCGATCATATGCTGAGAAATGGCTTAACTCCGCCGCCAGTGCGCGAACATACGTCAGATACCTATAGATATTTGTTCAATTATGTGATGGAAACTCATGATATTTGGCACGTAGTTACAGGTAGCAATACAGACAAAGCCGGAGAAATTCAAGTAGAAACATTTTCTTTAACTCAGTTTTATCCGGCGCGGTTTTGGGTGGTGTTACTGGCGAAAAATTTTCTCAAAACTGCGATTGAAGATATGGATTTGTGCAGTCAGCACATGGAAGCTTTTGTGCGTGGCTGGATTATGGGACAACAAGCACAACCTTTGTTTGGCGTTCCTTGGAATACTTTATGGGAAAAACCTTTAGAAGAAATCCGCGCTGAATTAAATATTCGTCCCTACTTAGGTTCAGAACTGGAAGCTGCTATTAAGTGGCGGGGTGAGGAAATTACTGTTAAATCTGAATTGGTAGGAGTAAAATGAGACATATACCAATAGATGCGAGCGTAACTACTTTGGTAGATCTGTTGGAGTATCGAGCCAGCCATCAGCCGCAGCAAACAGCTTATACCTTCCTTGCAGATGGGATTACCGCAGATAGCAGTTTTACATATAGGGAATTACATCAAAAAGCGCAGGCGATCGCAGCATATTTGCAAAGTCAAAAAGCCTTTCAAGAGCGAGTTTTATTACTTTATCCGCCGGGATTAGATTTTGCTGCCGCTTTTTTTGGCTGTTTGTATGCAGGCGCAGTTGCGGTTCCGGCTTATCCTCCCCGTCCCAATCAATCTATTTCACGACTCCAAGCGATCGCAGCTAATGCTCAAGCTAAGATTGCACTCACAACTCAAGCAGTTTTAGCCCTGGTTCAGCCACAGTTGCAAGAGTTTGCCGATTTGCGATCGCTACAATGGCAAGCTACCGATAATCTAAATCAAAACTGGGCGCAGGATTGGCGACGAGTCGAAGTTAGTAGTGATAGCCTCGCCTTCCTACAGTACACTTCCGGCTCCACCTCCACACCAAAAGGTGTGACGATCAGCCACGCTAATTTACTGCACAATTCCTCTTTAATTTATCAATCGTTTCAGCATTCTCCAGAGAGTCGGGGTGTAATTTGGCTACCTGCCTATCATGACATGGGCTTGATTGGCGGTATCTTACAACCGCTTTACGGTGGTTTTCCCGTCTTCCTCATGCCGCCGATGATTTTCTTACAAAAGCCTTTTTACTGGTTGCAAGCGATTTCGCGTTACCAAGCAACTACCAGTGGCGGCCCTAACTTTGCTTATGATTTATGTGTGCGTAAAATTACCCCAGAACAACGCGCCACTCTCGATTTGAGCAGTTGGGAAGTTGCTTTTAATGGTGCGGAACCCGTGCGTGCGGAAACAATGGAGCAGTTTGCTACTCTATTTGCGCCTTGTGGCTTCCGTCGCGAAGCATTTTATCCCTGCTATGGGATGGCTGAAACCACCTTAATTATTGCTGGGGGAGATAAAACTGCTTTACCAATTGTAGAAAAGGTAGAGGAAAACGCTTTAAAACAGCATCAAGTGATTCCTAGCGACAATCATCTTGATAGCCAAAATCTTGTGAGTTGTGGGCAAAGTTTAGCAAATCTACAAGTTGTCATTGTCAATCCAGAAACCTTAACTCCATGTTCGCCCAATGAAGTTGGGGAAATTTGGGTGTCTGGTGCTAGTGTGGCGCAAGGATATTGGGATAATCCCGAAGCAACAAAAGATTATTTCCACGCATACTTGGCAGATAGCCAACAAGGGCCATTTTTAAGGACGGGAGATTTAGGCTTTTTACATCAAGGCGAACTATTCGTTACAGGCCGTCTCAAAGATTTAATCATTATTCGGGGACGCAATTATTATCCCCACGATATCGAATTAACGGTTGCTCAAGCTCACCCTTCCCTGAGAGTTGGCGGTGGTGCGGCTTTTACCATTGAACGTGAAAATCTAGTGCGGCTAGTAATTGTGCAAGAAGTTGAGCGCCAATACCTGCGTCACCTCAACGTTGCAGAAGTCGTGGGGAAAATTCGGCAAGCGGTTTTACAACAGCATGAGTTACAGATTCATACTGTAGCGTTGATTAAAACAGCCACTCTCCCGAAAACTTCTAGTGGTAAAGTCCAGCGCTATGCTTGCCGAGAACAGTTTTTAGCTCAAAAATTAGAGATTTTGCCAAATTTAGAGCAGAGTCAAAGGGTGAACCATCTTTTATCTGCGTAATCGCATCAGTTATTAAAGTTTGGAATATGGAAACCACTGTTAGCGTTGAATCCGCATCAATTAATCGTGCTACTGATTTATTAAAAAAGAGAACCATGAGCAACAGCTACATTAAGTTGTTGCAAAAACGGCATTTTTTATTGTGTGATGTTCTACCTTTTGTTGGGTTTATTTTAGCGATCGCCTGTTTATGGGGCAAGCCAATCGGGGTAGTTGATATCGCTGTTTTTCTGGGGATGTGGTTTCTCACTTCTGTAGGAATTACCGTTGGCTATCACCGCTACTTTACCCACCGTGCTTTTCAAGCTCATCCAATTGTTCGGATTTTGCTAGTAATTCTCGGTTCCACAGGTGCGGAAGGCCCTGTGCTTTCTTGGGTAGCCAACCACAGACACCACCATCGCTATAGTGATGAGGTTGGAGATACCCATTCCCCGCATTTACACGGTACAGGCTGGAGAAATCAGCTTTACGGATTTTGGCACGCTCATCTGTGGTGGAAAGTTGAGTACGATTACCCCAACCCACTTTACTATGCACCGGAACTGCTGCGAGACAAGACAATTTGCAAGCTTAACCAACTGTATTTTGTTTGGGTGATTTTGGGGTTAGTTTTCCCGGCGGTTGTAGCTTTTATTCTTACTGGAAATTGGATTGGTACTTGGTATGGTTTTCTGTGGGGTGGAGTCATTCGCCTGTATTTAGGACAGCAAACGACTTGGTGCATTAACTCTATTTGCCATCTTTTCGGTACTCGTGCTTTTGATACCAAAGAAAAAAGTACAAATAATCTGTGGCTGGCTTTACCTACCTTTGGCGAATCTTGGCACAACAACCATCACGCTTTTCAAAACTCAGCTAAGTTTGGCTTGCAATGGTGGCAGATTGATATTGGCTATTGGGTAATTGTGGCATTGCAAAGTCTCGGTTTAGCTTGGGATGTCAATCAACCTACACCGGAAATGATGCAATCGAAAAGCGTGCGATCGCTGTAGATAAATCAGCGTATTTCCAGCATCATTCGTGTTCTTGAAGAGTTAATCTATATAAAACTTATGAACATTACAGAGCAAAAACCATCATTACTTACAGATCAATACTATATTCAAACTATCCGTCCTTTTTTACCTAAAGAAGCTTTTCAAAAAAAGCCAAGTTATCTGTGGTATTTTTTAATTAGTTTTTCGATATTTATCTCAGCAATTACACTAACACGCTAATATGATAGTATTTGGATGTTTGTGCTGGCAAGTTTAATAGTAGGAAATATCTTGCCTTGTTTTGTATTTTTTGCTCACGATTTGAGTCATGGCTCAGTTATCACAAAATCTTGGCAGAGACATTTTCTAGAAGTCTTAATTTGGGGAATAAATTTTATCCCTCTAACGATGTGGATACACATCCATCATCGAACGCATCATCTTAATGCTGCAACATTCAAAGACCCCGATCGGCGATGGTTAGCCTCAGAAAAAACTCTCATTAAATCGATTTATACTTGGATATTCTATCCCCAAAAAAACAAATTACTAATTAGATTCATTAATCCTTTCGCCTATATTCACTTTGTCTTTTACATCTTGCGTAATTTCATAGCTGTTTTTATCTCACCAAAAAGCAAGCTTTATATAGTTCCTTATCAAGTACCATATACTTTCAAAGAAAAATTCTCGATTATTATTGAAACCAGCATTATCATTTTAATCCAGACTATAATTTTTGTAGCCGTTCAATGTAACTGGTTAAAGTATTTATTTGTTGGTATATTACCTATATTGATGGCTTCAATGATTGAAGTTATTTATGTAGCGACAAATCATTTCCTCAATCCAGTAAAAGCGCAAAATAATTCTGTACAAGGTACTACATCTGTAATAGTACCTCCCTTCTTTAATTTGATTCATAACAATTTCTCTTATCACACCGAACATCATCTATTTCCAGCAATGCATCCTTCTTACTATCCATTAGTTAGCGATTTGCTGAAAAAGCACTTTCCACAAGACTATAACCAGTTAACAATTACAGAAGCTTGGCGGCGTTTATGGAATTCTCAGGCTTTTGATTGATGATATACAGCAGAATTCAGGAATCAGAGCTATAACAATCATTCTTCACATTTAGCCCACAAAAGTGGGCTTTGTTTGTTTAGCTTTTGGCTTTTAGCCTGAAGAAGATTAGTTATAATCCAAATCTAAAATTTACAGATGCTATTATTCTCCCCTAGTTCTCCCCGATTTATCACTAATCTGTAAAGTATCAAAGCAATTCAACTCGTACTCAATAAGGTTTTGAAGATGGAACTCACCAGCACGATCGCCAATAATTCATTAGAATCGCAACAAAATACTCTGAGTGCAGAAGTAATTCAAGAATCTATAGTTGCTTACATTGCCGAACTTTTAGAAGTTGAGCCACATCAAGTTAATGTTAAAGCTCGTTTTAATGAATATGGTTTAGATTCATTATCATCAGTTAGTTTGATTTCCCATTTAGAAAGTTTAACCGGACAAGATTTATCACCTACTTTATTATATGACTTGCCTAGTGTCGAAGTTTTATCGCAACGTTTAGCATCAGGTATAACAAAACTTGAAATTGCTCTTTAGATTTTTGTCTACAAATATTAATTAATAACAACAAACGTTATGACTACTGCAAAAACTTTGACTCCTGGCGCTTCGCATGAAGCAATACAACACCATTACGATGTTGGAAATGATTTTTATCAACTTTGGTTAGATAGTACTATGACTTATTCTTGTGCTATCTGGGATGAAGGCGAACCAGAAGAAGCGCTGGAATTAGCTCAAATTAGAAAAGTTGATTTTCATATTAATCAAGCCAAAGCCAAAAATGCCAAGCGAGTTTTAGATATCGGTTGTGGTTGGGGAACAGTACTCAAACGTTTAGTAGATGTGCATGGAGTTGAGCAAGCTGTAGGACTAACATTAAGTGAAGCTCAAAAAAATTGGATTTCTGCTAACAAGCATCCGCAAATTGAAGTTAATCTCGAAAGCTGGTTAAACTACTCACCAAAAGAGCCTTTTGATGCAATTATTTCTATTGGTGCTTTTGAACATTTTGTCAAACCAGAATTATCTAGCCAGGAAAAAATTGATGTTTATCGTACCTTCTTTAGTCGCTGTCATGAATGGTTAAATCCAGGCGGTTCGATATCCATTCAAACTATCGCCTATGGGAAGAGAAAACCAGAAGAAGTACAAAAAAGTTTAGGCGCGCAGTTTGCCAATCAAGAAATATTTCCCGAATCTGATTCTCCGCGACTTACAGAAATTACCGCCGCCGCAGAAGGTATTTTTGAAGTAGTTTCAGTTCGTAACGATCGCATGGATTATGTCCGCACTCTCCAAGCATGGTTAACTAACTTCAGAAGCAAACGTACAGAAATCATCAATTTGGTTGGCAAAACTGTTTTTGAGCGCTACGAACGTTATCTGTATCTGGCACTTCTAGGCTTTTTAACTGGAGATTTATTACTTTTACGGTTAACTTTTCGCCGCATTGATTAAAAGTTAACAGGCTTTCACTCATCAAACAGAATTAGCAAATAGGATATTCAACAAAGTGACAAATAATCTGGTAGGTACTTGGAAACTTCTTAGCTGTGAAACTAGAACTGCAAATGGGCAAGTTTTTTATCCTTTAGGAGACAACCCCAGTGGCTACATTATTTATACAGATAATGGCTATGTTTCAGTAGCAATGATGAAAGCGAACCGTCCTCTATTTCAAGCTGGAGATATTGCGGCGGGTACTGTGGAAGAAAAAGTGACTGCGGCTGATAGTTATGTTTCCTATTGTGGAACTTATGAAATTCAAGATAATCGAGTTGTTCATCATGTAGAAGTGAGTTTTTTCCCGAACTGGGTAGGTGCAAATCAAGTCCGATTTTTACAATTAAATGACGATTTATTGACTCTAAGTACACATCCTATACTAGTAAATGGTATTGAGATTGTTGGTAGCTTAATTTGGCAGCGTGTAAGTGACATAAAGCCAGAAAAAGAATTAGTTACATCATATCCAGTTAAAGAATTGTCATTGCGAACGAAGTGAAGCAATCGCAGAGTCCTTGTGATTGCTTCACTCCACTTCGTTGCGCTCGCAATGACATATCATAAGTAATTTGGCGGTCATAATATTACGTCCTATGTCACAGTACATTGAAGTTGGCGAACATAGGTTAACAGCGCTAGGTGCAAATCAAAATCAACCAGGAATACCAATTATTTTTCTACATGGAATAACGCTGTCTGCTAATTTTTGGATAGCCAACTTACCAGCCATAATTAGAGATAATCTACCTTGGTATTCTCTGAGTTTACCCGGTCATTATCCCGACTTCTATCAACCTGAGTTATTAACAGCAGATATGCTAGCCGATATCCTCATGAGTGCAATTCATAAGTTGGTAGGTAAGCAACCAGTGGCTTTAGTGGGATACTCAACAGGTGGGTTTGCGGCTTTAAATCTCGCGGCTAATTTTCCCGAACAAATCAAAGGTGTTTTCTGTATTTCTGGTTTTTCTCAAGCACAATGGCAAGGTTTTTTGGGATGGTTGCAGAGGTTAACTCACAATGGTGCAATGGGTAAGTTAGTTTGTAAAATTCTCTGCAAAGCGTTGATGCTCAATCAAACTAGCTACAAGTTGGGGTGTAGTATGAACGCAGGCGATCGCGCAGCTTATTGGAATGCGCCTACCCTACAAACAACAGTGGACGCAGTGTATCCAGATGTCATCAAACACAATCTCAACAATATTGTTGACTTGTTTGAGTGGTTCGCAAATATGGATATTAGTTCTCTGTTACCCAAGATTCAAGCGCCTACTTTGATTTTGAGTGGCGATCGCGATCCAATTATCCCTCTTGCACACGCAAAATTTCTTGCTAGCCAAATTCCTGACGCTGAACTAATTGTATTGCAGGGTATGGGGCATTTATTTTTTGCAGAGCGATCGCTAGCTTACCAAAATCTTTTGACAAGTTGGATAATAGAAAAGAAGCTATGCATTTCTGAGCAATAAATATTTAGACTAAATCGCTTTTATAGGTTGTATTTTTACGAACCGCAGAGAACGCAGAGAACGCAAAAGAGAAAAGTTTAACAATAGAAATTTTGAGGAATTATTAATATGGTTTTGGATCGCGTTTGTATTATCGGTGCTGGTTCATCCGGAATTGCTGCTGCTAAAATCTTACACGAGCGCGGCATCGCCTTTGATTGCTTTGAAAAAGGTTCTGGGATTGGTGGTAACTGGCGCTACATGAATGATAACGGGATGTCTTCAGCTTATAAGTCCTTGCATATCAATTCATCTAAAGGACAGATGGCTTACTCAGATTTTCCTATGCCAGAGGATTATCCGCAGTATGCCAATCATAGCCAAGTTCTGCAATATTTTGAGTCTTATGTTGACCATTTTGGGTTTCGAGACAAAATCACTTTCAAAACAGAAGTTTCTCGCGTTGCGCCAGTTGGTGATGGTACTTACGATGTGACTATCAAAAACAGCAACGGCGAACGAACTCAGCGTTATGGCGCAGTAATTGTTGCCAACGGTCATCACTGGTGTCCAAATTTGCCTAAGTTCCCAGGAGAATTTACTGGGAAAACAATGCACACCCACGACTATAAAACTCCAGAAGGGATGGATGGCAAGAATATTTTAGTTGTTGGTGTTGGCAATTCAGCCTGTGATATCGCTTGTGAAACTTCACGAGTAGCAAATCAAACTTATCTCTCTACTCGTCGCAGTGCCTATGTTTTACCAAAGTATATTTTAGGCAGAACTCTTGATAGTTATCTCACACCTTTATTTTTCGCATTGCCATTACCGTTGCGGCGATTATATGGTCAAATTTTGTTATATTTAGCGCGCGGGGCGCAATCAGCTTATGGTTTCCCCAATCCCACCCATAAATTCTTAAGCGAACATCCCACAATCTCCTCAGAATTATTAAATTTTGTCGGCTACGGTAGGGTAAAAATTAAACCAAATATCAAAGAACTTGCAGGCGATCGCGTGCGTTTTGAAGATGGTACAGAACTGCCAATAGATATCATTATTTACGGTACAGGTTATAAAATTGCTTTTCCGTTTTTTGACAAAAATTTCATTAATCCCCAAGATAATGAATTTCCTTTGTACAAGCGAGTTGTACATCCAGAACATCCCAATCTTTACTTTATTGGATTGTTGCAACCCATCGGTGCAATTATGCCTTTAGCCGAGTGGCAATCTAAGTGGATTGCTGAAGTAATTGCTGGAAACGTTAGTTTACCAAGCAAAGCAGCGATGTTACAGCATATAGAAAAAGAACGGCGACTGATGCAAAAACAGTATGTCAATTCCAAAAGACACACAATGCAAGTAGATTTTTGCCCTTACATTGATGAAATTAAAAAAGAGATGAAACGGGGACGCAAACGTACAAATAATAATAATTTTCTTTCTCTATTTTCTGGCGATCGCAGTGTAGCAGAACGGTTAGCATGAGTATAAAGGTTGATAGCTTTATTTATAAACCTGTTGAGCTAATCTACAGTTACTCGTAGTTTTAAGTTTGTAGAACCTCATGAACTATGTCAACCAGGTCGTCACTATCAACAGGTTTGTGGATAACTCTATTAACGTTTATATGAGTTAACTTTGGTACAATCATTTGTTTATACGCTGTGATCAGCAAAATAGGTAAATATTGCAAATGTTGATCTTGCCGGATAATTTTAACTACTTCAAAACCATTTAATTCCGGCATCATGACATCTAGCAGTAACAGATCTGGCTTGTGCAATTGAATTTGATTGATGGCTTCTCTACCAGAAGTTGCACACTCAACTTTATATCCTTCCATCTCTAAAATTACTTGAAGGATAATACAGTTATCTACAAGATCGTCACAAATAAGGATGGATTTCCTTAACATTTCTTGGTATTCCTTCAAGGTCTATTTCCTATTTGGCGTATAAGATTTTACTTAGTTATCATATTTTTGAGTAAATTCCAATATTCCCTAATACAATCTTTGGATTTGTACGCTATTCAAAGCGCATTACTATTTCAAAGCGCATTAGTAAATATTAAGAAACCACAAGCGATCGCCAATGTCACGATGGTACAAAAGAACCAATAGATATTATGATGGACGATACAGATCGTAGGTGCATCGATAGACAAGACGGTAACTTAAGTTATTGAACATGAAAATCTTGCTGATCGAAGATGATGAGGTTTTAGTAAATATCTTATTGAATTCTCTAACGCAACAACACTATGTGGTTGACATCGCACAAGATGGCTCTGCTGGTTGGGAATATACTCAAAGTTATAACTACGATTTGATATTAATTGATGTGGGATTGCCCAAACTGGACGGTATTAGTTTATGTCAACGCTTACGTTCTGGTGGCAATTCTACTCCCATCTTGTTAATGACAGCAAAAGATGCAACAAGCGATCGCATTCGTGGACTTGATGCTGGTGCAGATGATTATCTAATTAAACCTTTAGATTTAGGAGAACTGCAAGCCAGGGTAAGGGCACTTTTACGTCGGGCGGATACTCCAGTTTCCTTGGTACTAGAAATTGGCGGATTGCGGCTCGATCCCGGTAGTTGCCAAGTAACATTTAACAGTAAATTGCTAGATTTAACCCCAAAAGAATACAGCCTGTTAGAGCTATTTATCCGCAATCCTACAAGAGTTTTCAGCCGAGGAAATATTATCGAGCATCTCTGGACTTTTGACGATCCGCCTCAAGAAGAAAGTGTAAAATCGCACATTAAAGGCTTGCGACAAAAATTGAAAGCAGCTGGAGCAGTAGACTGGATTGAAAACGTTTATGGTTTGGGATATCGATTAAACCCATCTGTAAAAGAAGCCGGGGAACAGGAAAGCAAGAAGTCAGCTAAACAGGAAACTAGGGGAGAGCCAGAAAAATTACCAATCTCTCAAATTGAACAGCAATTCAACAATGCCATGAGAGGATTGTGGCATCAATATGAAGGGCTGATGCAACAACGAATAACAGTATTGCAACAAGCAGCCACCGCACTCTCTAGCAATTTAACTCAGGAGTTACGCCAATCCGCAGAAAAAGAAGCGCACAAGCTGGCTGGCGTTTTGGGAATGTTTGAGCAAGACACTGGTACTCAGATAGCGAGAGAAATTGAACAGACTCTCAGCAAAAATGCTGAGTTGTCTGCTGCCCAAAAAAGTCAGTTGCGATCGCAAATTCAAGAATTGGGTAATTTAATCAACTTGATGGGACAAAAGCTCAATTCTACTAATAACGCGATCGCAGAAGAAATTACTACGCGATTGTTACTAATTGACCCTAATCCTCAACTCGGTTCTCAATTACAACAACTCGTTCAAAATTTAGGAATAAACTGGCAGCAAATTACTAAGTTAGAGGATGCAAAAAACCTACTGCAAACTACATCACCAGATTTAGTAGTACTAAATGTTGGTGAAGTGGGATGTCGGCAAGCAAGTTTGGCACTTTTATCAGATTTAGCCACCCGTACTCCTCCTGTACCCGTGCTGGTACTGGCTGCTGCTGACGAACTAGTAGAACGCGTAACTTTGGCTCAGTATGGGGCACGAGGTTTTTTAGCCAAGCCTGTTACAGCTGCTCAGATTTGGAATAGTTCATCTCAACTATTACAGCGTACCCATTCTCTAAGGCTAAATATTTTAGTCGTGGATGACGATCCGGTGGTTTTAGCTGCATTACGCCCAATGTTAGAACCTTGGGGTATGCGGATTGTCGGATTGGATGAACCGTTGCGTTTCTGGGAGGTACTGCAATCTACCAAACCAGATTTGTTGATTTTGGATGTAGAGATGCCCGAAATTAGTGGGATAGAACTGTGCCAAGCAGTACGTACCGATCCCCAATGGCAAGAATTACCAATTGTGTTTCTCACTGCACACCGGGACATAGAAACCGTGCAACAGGTATTTGCTGTTGGGGGAGATGACTATGTAGTTAAACCGGTTGTAGGGGCAGAACTTTTGGCACGCATTACCCATCGCCTAGAACGCAGTCGCCTACTTCAGTCGCTTTCTACCAAAGACCCCCAAACTGGACTAGCAAATCAGTTACAATCTAGCCGCGATTTGCAGCAGTTGCTTGTTCAAGCCGAGAAACATCAACATTCAGTTTGTTTGGCGATATTGAGTATGAGTGATTTACGCCAAATTAATAGCCAGTACGGTCATGAAACTGGTAATCAGGTATTGCAACGATGGAGTCGTCTATTTCAATCGGCATTTTGTAGTGGTGAGGTGCTAGGTTATTGGGGCAATGGAGAATTTATCGTTGGGGTTTCTGGGTTAACAAAAACAGAAGTAAAAGACCGTCTTGGTGATATTTTAACTACCCTGCGCCAGCAAATATACGCAACCCCAGAAGGCGATCGCTTTCAAGTAGCTTGCAATTTTGCTGTGGTTGAGTATCCCAATGATGGACACAACATTCAATTGCTATATCAAGTTGCTATTGAGCGATCGCAGTGAGAGCAATAACAACTTACAGCTTCTGGCTGGCTATGACAAAGCTTTGAATATGGTTAAAAACTGCTTCTATCTCTGCGATTAATTCACTACTACCTCGATCCGCTTGCTGATGAGCTAATTGTTCTAGTTTGTCAGCAGCTAGAGACATAGTTGTCGCCCCGATATTAGCGCTAGCACCTTTAATCTGATGGACTTCTTTAGCCATTTGCTGAAAATCACTAGTAGCGATCGCCACTTTTATAAACTCTAAACGAGACTGAACATCTTCAACAAATAATTGCAATAAATGCATTTCAAAATCGCCATCATTTTCTGAAATCTGATGTAAGTGTTCCCAATCAATTAATAAATCAACTAAATCAGGTTTTGTATTATTAATTGTATTTTCTGATATGATTAACTCTGATGTTGCTAGTATAACTTTGCTCCAATTTTCTAACATTGCTGCCAAATTTTCTTTGATAACAGGCTTACTTAAATAGTCGTCCATGCCTGCATCTAAACACATTTGTCTGTCTTCTTTCATGGCATTAGCAGTCATTGCAATTACTATAGGACGACGGTGTTTAGCAAAGAAACTCTCTTGCCGACGATGAATTTCTTTTGTGGTTTCTAAACCATCGAGGACTGGCATTTGACAATCCATCAAAATTAAATCGTAAGGAACTATTTCTAATAATTGCA
The DNA here is from genome assembly GCF_963875125.1 of Calothrix sp. NIES-2098. Classification (NCBI taxonomy): domain Bacteria; kingdom Bacillati; phylum Cyanobacteriota; class Cyanophyceae; order Nostocales; family Calotrichaceae; genus Calothrix; species Calothrix sp. NIES-2098. The sequence continues at coordinate 2,005,170 of NZ_CAWNKJ010000001.1, read as the reverse complement.
GAACTTCTTGCCCATTGGCAGCTACATCGGCATGGTAGCCAAGACTTTGAAGTTGCTTCAAGGCTACTTTTTGATTTACTAAATTATCCTCAGCTAGTAAGATTCTTAACTTAGAAGAGCTATTAGCAAAACTCTCGGATTTTTGTCCTAAATTTTTCATTCCACCTTCAGGCTTAATAACTTTCAAATTCTCTTGTACCAGTTCATCTTTAGTTGCTAAAACATTCATAATAGTATCGAGAAGTCGCGATGCTTTCAGGGGTTTAACTAAATAAGCAGCAAATCCTATCTTGAGCGCTCGATCTACTTCATCTCGTTGATTAGTAGAAGTAAGCATAATTAAAGGTGTTTGAGCAATAGCAAAATTGGCTTTAATTTGTTCTCCCAATTGCAGACCATCTGTTTGAGGCATCTGCATATCAACTAAGACAACATCATAAGGCTTGTTTTGCTGACAAGCTGCTATCATAGCGCTCAGGGCATTATCGGCACTATCTGCTTTATCTACCTGCATTCCCCAACGAGTAGCTTGATGGTAAATAATTTTGCGATTAGTGGCATTGTCATCAACCACCAACAAACGGCGATCGCTCAATATTCCACACTCATCTATCCTGGTAATAGGTTCTTGTTGTTTGGCAAAAGGAATCTCAAACCAAAACTTTGAGCCTTCGCCTAACTGACTTTCTACGCCAATTTCTCCTGCCATTAAGGTGACAAGTTGCTTGCATATCGCTAATCCCAAACCTGTACCACCATACTTGCGAGTCGTGGAAGCATCTACTTGAGTAAAGGGAGCAAAAAGTTTGCGTTGGTCTTCTGTGGTAATGCCAAGACCGGTATCTGTGATGGTAAAGCGGATATTAGCTGTAATGCTAGTTTCCCATTGCAATTCTGCTCGGACTACGACCTCTCCAGTACTAGTGAACTTGATCGCATTATTAATCAGGTTCATCAGAACTTGTCGTAGACGAGTAGCATCTCCTTGCAGGTGAGTCGGAACGTTACGATAAATTAACGCAGCAATTTCTAATCCCTTCTGATGAGCTTGGGGAGCTAATAAATCTAGTACCTCTTCCACACAGGTTGATAGATCGAAATTCAGAGTTTCTAAAGCCATTTCCCCAGCTTCAAGTTTGGAGAGATCCAAAATCTCGTTAATCAGGCTTAAAAGGGCATCGCCGCTAATACGAATTGTCTCTATGAAGTCTCGCTGTTCCTGATTGAGGGAAGTTTCCAACATCAAGCCAGTCATCCCCAATACGGCATTCATAGGAGTACGAATTTCATGACTCATATTGGCTAAAAAAGCACTTTTGGCTTGAGAAGCTAACTCTGCTTGATGACGAGCAATTTCCAATTCTTGTCGCTGTTGAGTTTCTATTTCTAATAATTGGGCTTGGGCTATGGCAATGCCTACTTGGTCTGCGATTTGACGTAAAAGATGAGTTTCAAAGCTTGACCAGTGGCGAAAAGAGGCGCACTGATGAACGATTAACAAACCACAAAGTTCTTCTTTGACGAGTATGGGTATGACTAAATTGGCTTTAACCCCAAGCTTTTGCAGTAATTCTAGATGACTTTGTTGAAGACCGATCGCATCCAAATTAGCGATCGCGTCAATTTGCTTTTGTCGGTATTGTTGTAGATAGTATTGTTGTTGATATTCTGTTTGCAAGTAGGAGTCAGCAATATTTTGTGCTTTAATTGCTGGCTGGCCAGCAACTACTGCCTCAATTAAAATACTTCCACACCCATCTGGAGACAGCTGATAAATTAAAACTCGGTCAGTTTGGAGAATCTTTTGAACTTCTGTGACACTAATTTGCAGAATTTCTTCAATTTGCAAAGATTGGCGAATCTTGAGGGTGATTTCTGTAAATAATTGCGATCGCAAGTTTTGGCGTTGCAATTCCTCCTTGGCTTGCTGGCGCTGAATAAACTGCCCTACTTGTTCGCCAATCGAATTCATGATTTTTACCAAATCTGCATCGTATTGCTGAATCTGATGGCTAAAGCAGGCGATCGCACCTAGGATTTTGTGTTCGCTCCGAATAGGAAAACCAAAAGCACCATGCAATCCTGCTTGTTGAGCAATCTGGTTTCGCAAAAAGTTCATATCGCTAACGACATCAATTAGCCAAACAGGTTCGCCACTAGCCCAAACACGGCCGGGTAATCCGATTCCTGGTGCAAACGTGATTTCTTGACTCAGTTTTTTAAACTCGTGCATATCCAAAGAATCGCTATGCCACAAATCAAGAAAATCAAGTACATTTGCTTGTTGGTTTACCATCCAAATTTCGCTCACATCCCATCCCAAGCTTTCACAGATAGCTTGCAGTATTTGGGAAGTGGCTTCGGAGATTGAATTAGACTCTGCTAAAACGCGAGTAATAGCATATTGTGCTATGAGATGCTTTTGGGCGCGTTTGCGTTCTGTAATGTCCTGGGCGCTTCCCATGACTTGATGTGGCGTACCATCCGCGCGGCGTTTAAAAACCGTTTCCCGATGCCAAAGCCAACGCCACTCACCACTGATATGCTTGATCCGTTGCTCGAATTCTACTATTTCCCCGTCTGGCATATTCGGGAACTGCTGGTAATAAAGCATCCTAATTTGTAGATCGTCAGGATGAATAATTGTTGGTAACAAGTTTGCACCTATTTTCGCAGCATCTTCTGGGCTATAACCTACAAATTCCCCTAGATTTTTGTTAGTATAGATGCCCGTCATAGTATCCAAATCTAATACATAGATCATGCTGGTGGAGTTTTCTGTGACACTCTCAGCAAAACGCTTGCTTTCACGCAGTGCTGCTTCTGCTTGTTTGCTATCGGTGATGTCTATGCCTGTACCAATGATGTATTCTACAGAGCCTTCGTAGTCTTGAAGAATGGTATTTGACCAGGAAATTAATCGCAGGCTACCATCTTTAGTTCGCCAAGAACTTTCATAGTTGTGAGATGTTGGTGAAATATGTCCTGCTCTTAACTGCTCAAAGATTGCTTTGACTGGCTCTACTTCTTCCAGGACTAAAAACAAATTCCAAAAATATCTATCCCTAACTTCATCAAAAGAGTAACCAGTTATTTGCTCGCAAGCTTGATTAAAGCGAACAATTTTTCCTTGTGGGTTGAGAACTATGACTAAAGCGCTGACCGTATCTAGCACTGCTGAGATAAAATTACGCTCTTCGTGCAGAGTGTCTTCTACAGTTTTTCGTTGGGTGAACTCACAATAAATTAAATAGTAAATTACGCCCAGAGTGAAGAAACTTGAGCAGATAGCGATCGCAATAATCGAGATTGTATTATTGGCGCTAGCTTTGACAATTTGCGATCGCTGTTGCAGTAACTCCCTTTCCTTTTGTTCCATATCATAGATAACCTTACGGATATCATCCATCAGGTTCTTTCCCCGATCTGTGAGGATTACTTGCAATGCTGCATCAAATCCTTTTTGCTGACGCAACTCGATAGTTTGCTTGAGTTCGTTAAGTTTAGCGGCTAATAGTGGTTTGAGTACTTCAATTTGTTGTTGTTGATATTTATCGGCTGTTAAATTTCTCAGATTTTGAATTTCTTGCTCCACTTCTGCAAGTGTAGCCTGATAAGGTTTAAGATAACGCTCTTGTCCTGTCAGGATGTAACCGCGTTGCCCAGTTTCAACATCCTTTATATGGGATAGCAATGCTTCTAAACTATTGATTGTTTCTTGAGTTGTTTTAACTTGGTTATTGCTATTAATTAAAACTGTTGTGCTGCGATAAGAAACTAAGCCAATCAACACTAAAATTACTGATGCTAACCCAAAGCCACCCGCAACTCTTTTAAAAAAATGCTTACGTAACTTTTCTACCTGTTTGCGTCGATTAGTTACGAGTACCAAATTTGCTAAATTACGTCGCATTTCCATTTGTTTAATGACTTGGCGACCGAGAATTTTTAAAGCTTCAACTTGTTCCGGAGTCAGGTTTCTAGGTACGTAGTCAATCACGCAAAGCGTTCCTAACGCATAGCCTTCAGGGTTGGTTAAAGGTACACCAGCATAAAAGCGAATATTAGGGTCAGAAGTAACTAACGGATTTGTCGCAAATCTTTCGTCGGTTGTAGCATCGGGTACAGTAAAAACATTAGATTGGAGAATTGCATGGGCGCAAAATGCTATATCTCTAGGTGTTTCTAGCGCATCTAGCCCAACTTTTGATTTAAACCACTGACGATTTTTATCAACTAAACTGACTAAAGCAATGGGAGTTCCACAAATATATGATGCTAAACGCGTGAGATCGTCAAATGCTGCTTCAGATGGAGTATCGAGAACTTTGTACTCTAAAAGCGCCTCAATTCTTTGTGCTTCGTTATCAGGTAATGGTACTGTCATTCTTATATAGGAAGGGAAAACGTTTTTTATTTTTGTTGATTTTTTAAGTATTTGTAGGGTGGGCAATGCCTATTAATTCTGAATTAAAAATATTTTTAACCGATAGATATTTGTAAAATATCTATTTATACCTATTTTATAGATTGCAACTCAAATTAGTAAAATTTACTCATAAATAAACAGTAGCGATTTTCTGCTATCTGTTCGTAACTTAAATTATCAGCTAGTTTTGACATAATTTTTAAACCACGTCCGCGTTCTCGATCGTTCTCCTCAAATTCAGATACTTCTTGTAATTTTTGTTCTAAATTAAAAGGTTTACCTTGAGAAAATATCCGTATTTCTATAGATTCATGAGAACGAAAAACCTCTATATTGATAGGAGTTTGTACTGATAAATTTTTGTGAGCGTGTTCAACAATATTAGTAAAGCCTTCTATTATCAATGTTTGACATTGCCACCAGATTTCTTTGTTAATTAAAGGTGGTTGATTAATTTGTTCAAACCAAGATAGAACTTGAGATAAAACTGTAATATCTGTATTAGTTTGTAGGAAAAATCTATTAGCCACTGTAATTAATACTCACACATTTGTTTAATCATAATCGAAAATAATTTATTTAATTTAAGTATTTTCACTATACATTTACTATGAAATTATATGTAATTTGAAAGAAAGCAATTATTTAATTATCTGTGTATTTATACTTTCTGAGATATGGTGAGAATTTTAGTTATTGATGATGACCCAATTGTCAGAGCAGCACTAAATAGAACACTACAAAAACAGGGTTATGAGACTACTGTTGTCAGTAGTGGAGAGGAAGGAATTACACAAGCACGATTGCTACGTCCGGCTTTAATTATCTGTGATTGGGTTATGTCACAGTTAGATGGATTAGAAGTATGTCGTCAAATTAAAGCAGATCCAGAGTTAACCACTACTTTTTTTATTTTGCTAACTGCTAAAGGTGCGGCTCCAGGGGAGGAGGAAGATAGAGTCAGAGGATTGGATGCGGGAGCAGATGAGTTTGTTTCTAAACCCATACAGATGAGTGAATTAAAAGCACGGGTAAGAGCAGGGCTGAGGTTATATCAACTAAATCAAGATTTACAAAGTAAAAAACAAGCTTTAGAAATACTCAATCAAAATTTGCAAACCCAAAAGCAAATTTTAGAAGCAGAATTGGCTGAGGCGGCTGATTATGTGCGATCGCTTTTACCTTCACCACTTCAAGGTACAGTAACGACAGAAGCGTTATTTGTTCCCTCAGCCCAGCTAGGCGGTGATTGCTTCGACTATTACTGGCTGGATGACGAGCATTTAGCAATTTATTTGTTAGATGTATCGGGACATGGGGTAGGTTCTGCTTTGCTATCTGTATCTGTATTGAATATTTTGCGATCGCAATCCCTCACTAACACTAACTTTTACCAACCTAGCGAAGTTCTCAAAGCACTTAATCACGCTTTTCAAATGAGAAATCACGGTGATAAATACTTCACCATTTGGTATGGAGTTTATCACCGTTGTAAACGTCAACTTATTTACGCCAACGCCGGACATCCTCCAGCTTTACTTTTATCCAGTACATCTGCAAGCAGCTTTCAAGTTACAAAACTCAGTTCTCTAAATTTGCCAATAGGCTTTTTGCCTGATGTTGAATTTGAAGATGCTGTATTTGATGTTGAAAAAGATAGCAGTCTCTACATCTTTAGTGATGGAGTTTATGAAATCAATCAGCCAGACGGTAAGATTTGGGGAATTAATGCTTTCATTGATTTACTAATCAAATATAGCAATGTTAATAACTGTCATCTAAAACAAGTTTTAGAACAAATTATCGCATTAAATTACCAACAAAATCTGGAAGATGATTTTTCGTTGCTAAAAATATTCTTTAATTAAATTACCTACTCTTTCGCAGCTAAAAACTGACGATTGAAGTCCTCTTGGTCTACAAATGCTTGAAAAATTCTATCCATTTTAGTCAGTTCAAATAACATCCTAACTTGGTCATTAATAGAACAGACAAAAAGTTTAGCATTAGCATTGCGTACCGCTTGCATTGCCGATACTAAAGAACCCAAGCCTGAACTGTTAACAAAGCTAACTCCTTTCATATCTATTAATAAAATCTCAGTACCATCAGCTAGGATATCGTTAACTTCGCGACGCAACTCATTACCTTTAATTCCATCTAATATTCCAGACAATTCAATTGTTTTCATGTTTGCAGGCATACATTATTTACCTTCTTAACTCGTCAAAATTTATACTTTATATTTTGGCATTTGGAAAATAAAACCGCAAGTTATATTAATTCGGAAATAATGTGCTATTAGATTAGCTCCCCGACTTCTTAAAGAAGTCGGGGAGCTGATGTATTTTATGACTCCTTTGCAGGCTGCCAAACAGATGCACGAATAATAGCCCACAAAAGCAACAAGTTATAAACAGCCCAGGCACTATTTAGTAAGTGAACCCAAGGATTATTAAGATGACCAGTGGCAAAGAGGTAAACGCTCCAAAGTATTCCTAATATCGTCAAGGTAAATATAACCAGTTGCGGCCAAACTAGTCGGAGATAAATACCCGATTGCCTTTGCTTAGGTGTAACTTGAAAATTCAGTTTTTGTCCTGTAAATACACTCCAAACAGCTTGAATTAACAAAGGAAATAAGGCGATCGCGTATTGCTCAGAGCGCCAAACTTCACTAGCAGGAATACCCCAAGTAGCTGCTAAAAAGGTCAAGCGATTGATAATAAATGCTGGGAAGAAGTGTAGAGCAAAATCAGAGCCATAGCTTTTAACAGGAACAATTTCTGTGAAGAAATAAATAATTGGACAAGCAATAAAAATTAGGGTAGCAAAACCAGAAAAATAACTATACATCGTCTTAAAATATTGCAGACGTTGCCAGAATGTTAGCCCTGATTTTGTTAGGGGATTTTCTCTCAATAGAACTTGGATAGTTCCTTGCGCCCAGCGTAATCGCTGTTTTAAAGTTGAACTAAGATCGTCCGGTGCTAAACCTTCTGCCAAAAGTTCGTTGTGATAAATAGATTTCCAACCAGCACCATGCAAACGCATGGCTGTATTCATATCTTCTGTAATACTGTTGCTAGATACACCACCGACTAACTGAAATTCATCTAATCGTTTTTCATCTTTGCTAAACTCATCAGCAAAATATTGCAGTCCAACATTAATTAATGCTTCCCGGCGCAGAATGGCATTTGTTCCTGTATAAAAAGCGGCATTCATGCCATCTTTGCCTTGTTGCAGCGGCCCGTAAAATAAACTTGCTCGATGTCCAAAAGGGTCGCCCGCAGGAATGTTATAAAAATCCTGGGGTGTCTGGACAAAAGCAATACGATTTTGCTCATATTTACCTGTAAACAGATTGTAGCTATAAAAATATGGCAAAACTCGTTTGAGAAATTGAGGTTTGGGTATGTGATCTGCATCTAAAGTTAAAATAAATTCTCCAGAAGTTTCTCCAGAGAAAATCGCATAATTGAGATTACCGGCTTTAGCGTGGTGCGGTACGCCAGCAGGTTTAGGACGAGCAATGTAACGAAATCGAGTCAGTTCAACTAATTCTAATTCTTTTTGATGAATAGCTGCTTCTAAAGCTTGCCTTTCAGTTTTGAGGCGTTCAGCAATACTTTGATGAGTGGGGGGTAGCCAAAGAATTAATTCTCGCAGACTTTGGAAAACCGATCCGATAGTCTTTTCTTCTGAACTGTGAACTTGTGCTAATGATGATTCTTGCAACCACTGTTCAGCTGCTTGAACATTAGGTTTGAGATTTTCTAATTGTTGCAGGCGTGCTACTAACAAAGAGCGTTCTGTATCAATTCGATTCACTTCTTGTTGTAGTAGTGGTGTTTGCAAATCTGCAATACATAACTTTTCTGTCATGGCTCTCATAGCCGCAGAATTACCATCATCTAGCACATAAACTCGCAATTTGTTGGCAGGGTAATCTATTGCTAGAGCTGCCTGCGCAGTTTGTTCTACTATTTCTGGCGGTTCGTTGTAACAAGTGATAAATACATCTACACTCGGCCAGTCGGATTTTGGCAAAGGTGGAGTCATCAGATCGAGTGGCTTAATCTGCCTAACTAAAGGCCGCCACAACCCGATAACAAACATTACACCACCAAAATAGCTATAGATTTCTGCTAACAGCAAGGGAATCGAAAGCCACAGTGCATCAAAGTTTATTGAATGAGTAATTCGCCATTGTAAATACCAGATCCCAAAAATTAAATTTATTTCTGCTAGGTAGCGAAATAATAAAGTTCTTTTTTTTAAAATTGAGCGACTGTTGCCCGAAAAATTGTTGGAATTATCAATCGATATAGTAGTCATTATATTTATAGGTTTTGAGGTAAAAAGTTGGGTAGAAGTTTATATCCTTGACTTCGTTAAAGAGTCTGAAATCTAGTATTTTGTGAATGATTTATTACCTCCTAATGCTATTGGTTGTTGACCTTGCGCTTGATAAAGCAAGCTCTCTAAAACGATCGCATTCGTATTTAAATCAACGGAAGTATTTACACCTAATTGAGGATTTTCATACTTCCCGGAAAAGAAACCGCGACTTTGTTCAGAAAGATTCTGCACAAAGTCTCGTAGCTTTTTGGTGTAAGGTTCATTTGGCATGAGAGCAAACCACGAAAATGCTGCTTTGGTGCTGACAAATCGTAATTGCGGATAGGCTTCTCCTCTACTATTCACGGCTTGCCAAGCTCGATCGTTGGAATAGACGCTGTAATACAAAAAATAAGGAGGACGATCTAATGAATCTTCATTTACAGCCGTTATAATTCCAGTGCGTTGAAATCTTTGTGCTTGCACTTGGAAAAGATTTTGCACTTGAGGTTTAATATCATTAGTCCAACCTAGTTCTAAACCCCATAGTAAATAAGGGTCATTTGTTAAGTAATTGGTGGCATGGGAATTTTGCAGATTGCGTCTATCGACTTTTAGGGCAATACCATCTACTTGAACTGTGTGAACTGGTGGATTATATAAAGCATTTGCAGCTTGAATGTTCCACAGTTTTAAGCTAAGAGCCGCATATTGTTCGTAGCCTAATCTTCCTTCTTGAACTTCATGAATTTTTCCGTTAGTTCCAGTAATTGCACCATTTAACCAACCATTCTTAACCAGTTTGGTTAAATGCCAACGAGAAACAATGCGGTTAATGCGATCGCTATATTCTGGATAATGCGATCGCATTATATGCAAACCCAATAAAAATCTCCCCATATCCAACGCTGACCAACCACTAATACCCTTGGGATCGGGTTTGTTATTAAGTTGGCGCATTTCGGCAGTATTGGTGCTATAAGCTTTGTTTGGTAAACCAGTCTCCGGTAGCGGTAATTTCTCTAAGGTGTTGAGTAATGCCTGCATTCGCTGCTCAAACACATCTTTTGGTAATAACCCTAACTGCCTAGCTGCATGAATACCTAATAAAGCACTACCTTGATCCCACCAAGTTGTCCAATGATAATTATCTCCAGAATTAACTAAACCTGTTTGGCTATTCCAATTGCGCTCAAAATACTTCCAAGCTGTCTGAGCAGCTATGCGATCGGTTTTTTCTGTAAAGCGTGGTGGGGTAATGATTGCAGGCGCAGGTAAAGTTGGTTTTGCTGTCGGAATAGCTGGAGTAACAGCAGGAATTACACGTGCTGGTGTAGATGATGGCGTTGGTGATTCTGGCTCAGGATTAAAATTATCGGGCGCAGCGATTAATTGCCGATGTTGTTCAATCTTTATATCAAAACATTCCCCTATCTTGTGAGTCGGGGAACCTGGGGATTCCTGAGTTATGTTTGCACATAAAACGGTTGACAGAAGCACACTGGTTATTCCGGCCATCGCGATCGCTATCATCTACGTTGACTCAAATTTAAGTATTCCCTAGTTAAATTCATAACTAACAACTTAGAGCAAATGGCTCTAAGCGCTAGTCTTTAATATGGATGAGTGCGAAACAGGAGAGTTTCGCCGCCTCAACTATTTTGCAACTCTCCTATTTTCGCTACCAGAAATCCAGTAACTGCCATTACTGTCAGTAACTAACTCAGCTGTTGACTGGGGAATTCTAGGTAAACCACGACCAGAATTTCCTTGCGCTACAGCCTCCCACCAGGGAGATTTCATCGCAGCCGGACGAATTAAGGGTTGGCGATTTATGAGTGTATACAGCAACGATTGCAAGATCGTGCTGTTGGTGCTGCCTGTGAAACCAACTGCTGTTTTGCCAGTAGTTTCATAAAAGCCTTCATAAAAACCCGTCAGTGGGTTATATAAATCAGTCGTTGCTTGAAATAACTTCTGACTATATTGATTTTCTGGCAGTAGGGCATGATAAGCAAAAGCTACAGCTGTACTTACCATGCGTGCTTTGGGTACAGCTTGTCCGTCATCTCCTACAGCAATCCAAGGTTCACCTTTTGCAGTGACTGCGCTGTGGACTGTGTAAGGCTTGCGGTCTATCAGGGTAGTAGCTGAGGCTGTTAGGGTTCCGGTACGACGGTAACGTTCGGCTTGCGCTTGGAAAATCGGCTCAAACAGCGATCGCATTTTTGGATCTAAGCCAAATTCCAAAGCGTAAACTAAGAAAGGATTGCTGACTGTATATTGATTAACTTGGGAATTTGTATCAGTTCGCTGACGCTGGATAGGAACTTTTACCCCTTCTACTAACGCTGTTTGATATTCACCGCCCACAGCCGAACCCTCAACATCAAAGCCCCATAATTGAAAAGCACGGGCGGCATATTCTTCATAACCCAAGCGAGTTTCCTGGTTGACGCGGGTAAGGGTACGCCCTTCTTTATCTTTGGTGACAGTAGCACTGGATAAAATCCCATCTCGCACTACCCGCAGGTATGACCAATCTAAGACAATTTGGTCTACTGCTGTGGCATACTCTGGATGATAGCTTTTTAAGTTGTACAGTGCAGCTAGCATCCTACCTAAATCTAAAGCAGACCAGCCGTTACCTTGAGGAACTGGATTGCCAGCGTAATCTATTGCTTGGAGCGATCGCGTATCATATCCTCGATTAGGTAATTCCCCTGCAAATAACGGTAGTTTACCTAAAGCTGCTAACAGATGGCGAGTGCGCTGGTCAAATTCTTTTGCGGAAATAATATCAAGCGATCGCGCTGCGTGTAATGCTGCTAAATAATCTCCTAATCCCCAAAGAGTAGCACCTTTGAAGTCACTGCGATCGTCTATCAGCCCACTCTTGGAATGATAATTTGCTTGAAAATATCTCCATGCTGCTTCTGCATAACGGCGTTCAACTACTGTTAGCGGTCGAGTGAGTTTTAAATTAGAAGATGATTCTGGATTACCCACTGGTGGAATAGGTGCGACAGCCACCTCAGTAACTTTAGAAGTATCCGCAGGTGTTGGAGCCGGAGCGCTAGAATTGGGTGGAGTTGTAGGTGTGGCAGCAGAAGTATTATTGCTAGGTGGTTTAGTTGGTGTACTAATAGCAGCAGAAGCAATTAAAGGCTTATTTCCTCTAGCTTTGTAGTAGAGAATTTCTAAAATTAACCCGTTAGTATTACCAGTTAACGCTTTATTTGGTTGCTTCGATTCCTCATAAATGCCAGCATAATAACCATCATTATTAGGACTGCGCAGATCCTTAACTGCATCAAAAAGTTTTTGCGCATAAGCATTATCTGGAAACAGATAACGCCAACCAAAAGCCGCTTTTGTACTAAGACTGCGAAATTGCGGGTAAGGTTTGTTTTCGTCTGTAATTGTCGCCCAGCTTGCACCGTTAGCATAAACAGTGTTGTAGAGAAAATAAGGTGCTTGGTCAATATTATCTTCTGTCACCGCAGTTAACTGACCTGTAGCATCGTAACGCCGCTTTTGCACATCTAAGACCCTAGCAGCAAAATCGGCTAACTCACCTTGCAAGCCAAATTCAATACCATCAAGAATATAAGATTCACTGACAACGTAATTATTTGCGTTAGTGCTTTGGAAATCGCGGGTATCAACGGGAATTTGCACGCCGTTAATTTCCACCATCTTATATGGTTCCAAGGCGATCGCTTTTGGTGCAGAAAAACCCCAAAGTTGATAACCTCTAGCGCCGTATTCTTCGTAACCGAGTCGTCCTTCTTGTACCAGTAATGTTTTTTTATCTGGGAGAACGGTAGCACCATAAAGTTGACCGTCTTTGAGCGATCGCCCTACCTGCCACTTAGCTACAATTCCCTTAAGCCAATCATTATATTGCGGGTGACAAGTGCGAATCACATCAAACGCCGCTAATATTCGCCCTACATCCAACGCAGACCAGCCAATACCGCGATCGATGGGATTGTTACCATAATCAACCATCTGTGCGGTGGCTGCATTGTAGACTTTATTAGGTAAAGCATCTTCAAACAGCTTCAGGCTGCTGAGGGTCGTCAAAAACTTATTAAGACGCGCATCAAAATCTGCTTGATCGGTAAGATTCAACCATCGCGCTGCATTCAACGCCATCAAATAGTTCCCCATATCCCAAAGCGTACCTGAAGGATAACCCCCAGTAGAATTGGTAAATCCCGTTGCTGACTGATAATTTTTCACAAAATACTGCCAAGCCGCACGAGCATAAGTTTGTTCTTCTGGGGTAAGTGGGGCAGCAATATTGCTACAGCTACTAGTATTTTGCGATAAGACAGGTGTCGGGATGTAAAACAACAATTGCAGAAATGTCCCAATTAGGAACAATGCAATCCATCTCAACAGCTTTTGTTGATGGTGCTTGTATGGCATATACGAAGAAAGAGTTAGGAGAGTCGTAGCCCGTCTGTACAGTTATATTCATAAATGCAGCTTTATCGATGTCCAAGTAACTCCTGCACTATGCGAATATCATTTGGATGTTAGCTATAAAAATTCTTGAGATCAGTGACGAATATACTGAAAATCTTGCACTTACGTTTAAAATTAGGTAACTATACGGAAATAAAATCCGAAAAGTTTTTCCTTAATAAATAGCCAAGTTGTCTCTCATAAAAGAAGAGAAATGGTAGACAAGCTTTTTTGAGATAAATCCATTCACGTCTAATCATGTTGTCTCTCATAAGAGAAGGGAAATGATAGACAAGCTTTTTTGAGATAAATCCATTCACGTCTAATCATGTTGTCTCTCATAAGAGAAGGGAAATGATAGACAAGCTTTTTTGAGATAAATCCATTCACGTCTAATCATGTTGTCTCTCATAAGAGAAGGGAAATGATAGACAAGCTTTTTTGAGATAAATCCATTCACGTCTAATCATGTTGTCTCTCATTTATGGAAAAATATTGACATCTAACCAGTTTGATGTAAAAATATTCTAAAATATGAACATCTATTTGCAGCCACTGGGGTTGTAAAGCAATGGATCTCAATCTAGATCATGCAGTAAACTATCACTACGATAAATTTCCACCGAATAGCCTGAATTATGAGAAATTTATAGAGCCATTGATAAAAGCAACTGATGCGGTGGCTCGATATGACCAAATGCTAAAGAACATGCATAACAGTGAAATTCTATTAGCACCTCTAAGAAACCAAGAAGCTGTTATATCCTCAAGAATGGAAGGGACTGTGAGTACGATGGATGAGATTCTAAAGTATGAGGCAGATCACGATGACAAATTAGAAGCTTCCCCAAACGTTAGATCGGAGGTCATTGAAACTCTTCTATATCAAAGAGCGCTAAAGTCAGTGCAGAAAATGATGAAAGAGGGATATCCTCTCTCTCAATTTTTAATAAAAACAATTCATGAAAGGTTATTGTGGTTTGGTCGAGGAGCATCAAAATCACCAGGCGAGTTTAAAAAAGAGCAAAATTATATTGCTGACACATTGAAGAAGAACATATTGTTCATTCCAGTTAGCCCAGAAAAACTACAGGATGGATTAGATAAACTATTTCAATATATAGAAAAAAGTTCACATCCGACATTAGTTAAGACTGCGATAACACATGTTGAATTTGAAGCACTACACCCATTTAAAGATGGCAATGGACGCATAGGTCGAATGTTGATTACATTAATGCTGTGGTCTTTCGGTACGATATCAGAACCTCATTTTTATATTAGTGGATATTTGGAAGAACACAAAGATCTTTATATAGATGCAATGAGAAATGTTTCTGAAAATAATGATTGGGAAGAATGGTGTAAGTTCTTTCTCGAAGCAATTGAACAACAGGCAATTAGAAATCTAAAAATAGCTGAAAATATACGAAATCTATATGAAGAAATGAAAACTGTATTTTCAGATATTCTATCTTCAAAATGGAGTGTTAATGCTCTTGATTTTGTATTTACAAATCCTGTATTTAGAAACAACAAATTTACAGCAAATAGTGGCATTCCGACCGCAACTGCTGCGAGATTTACTAGGATATTTATAGAAAAAAATATTCTTATGACTTTGGAGGAAGCATCTGGAAGAAGGCCAGCTCTATATTCTTTTGAACCACTAATGGAACTTGTCAGGGTTTAGTAGGGAATGTGTCTAATAACCGCGCTGCATTGGAACCTATTAATATGATTATTTGAGTGACAAAGGTCATTTACGTCTGGTGAGTGCAGACTATAAACAATGATCGCATTTCAGGATGCTAGGATTTCAGGATTAATAGCGATCGCTCACGCATAAATACAGAAAACTGCACATTGCTCATAGGCAGTTTTCTGATAAGCTTCCTAGTTGACTTTGATCCCTGCCCAAATGGTAAGTGGTTGTCCGACTTGCTTGTACAGCAAACTCTCTAAAATCACACCATTATTGTTGGCGGTGAGAGATTTATTTGGCTGACGCAGAGATTCATAAAAGCCGTTGTACCAGCCATCTTTAGACTTGAGATGAGTTTGGACAAAATCAAATAGCTGGCCAGTGTAATCGGTGTTGTAAAGTACGTGCCAACCGATCGCAGCTTTAGCACTGAGGAATCGTAAATTATTATGCTGTTCTTGGGTATCGGTAATTGTTGCCCAAGGTTTGCCGTTAACAAACAAGCTATTGTAAACAAAATACGGCGGACGATCTAAATTGTCTTCTGTGAGAGCAGTTAATTCTTTGGTTGCTTGATAACGCGCTTCTTGCGCAGCTAAAATTCTGTCGGCATAAGCTTTAGGCAACGCTTTAAACCCTGTTTCTATGCCATCGAGAATATAGGGTTCGCTGAGAACGTAGTTATTTGCGCCTGAGTTTTTCGCGTCGCGGCGATCGTAGGGAACCCCCTGGCCGTAAAGATTAACAAAGGCGGTATTAGACTTATGCTCTAAGGCTTGCTTGACATCTAAACCCCACAGTTTTAAACCGTAGGCAGCATAATTTTCGTAGCCCAAGCGACCTTCTTGGTTATACTGTTCTTTACCTTGAACAACGGCAGTACCGTACATTTGCCCGTTTTTGGTGAGGCGCTTGACTTGCCAATGCTTCCACACAGCTTGCACAGGCGATCGCATTTTGGGATACTTGGCTTCGACAATCTTCAACCAAATTGCCATCCTTCCCAAATCGATGGCAGACCAACCAATTTCTTCTCTTTTCTCTAATTGTCCGTAATTAACAGGTATCAGAGTTTTGGCGTTGTAGACTTTGTTGGGTAGTTCACCTTTATATAAAGGCAACGATCCTAGAGTCTGCAACATCTTGGTCATCTTCGCCTCAAATTCTGCTTCTGGGATGATATCGAGTTCTCTCGCACTCACCAAAGCTGCGATCGCAGCTGCTTGATCCCAAATAGTTACAGATGCAAATTTATCAGCAGAATTGACTAAGCCAGTTTGCTCATTCCAGTTGCGTTGAAAATATGACCAAGCTAGACGTGCAGTTGCGATGTCAACTGCATCCAGTTTTCTGACTCCAGCTGTAGTAAAAGGTGTTTTGCCGACTAGTTCGCTAGAAGTAATTGCTGTTCCCTGTAAAACTACGGATTCAGCATCAAGTTTTGCTACGTTTTGTGCTTGGGCTTCCAAGTTGGCTGTGGGAGTAGGGGTAACAGTTTGAGATGTTGAAATTGCAGGCGTTTGTGTATTTTGCGCCAGACGACTAGACCAAAGATTTAAAAGCGCGATCGCAGTTATTGCAGTCACCACCCCTCCCACAGAAGCCAGTACGGACAAGCCTTTTGGTGGCGGTTGAAAATCAGAACTCATGTTGTAAAAAGCCTTATTTTGAAGTCACTGTTGCTGTAACAACTTCATTTTTCCCAGCTTTCAAATTCAACTAACAGACAGTCATACTTAAAATTTAACTCGCAACTGTCCTGTCAAAGAATTCGCACCGTAAGCGCTTCCTCCGGTGTCCTGATTTCGCACATTACTAAAGCTATAACCTAAATCTGCTTCTATTTCGGGTGAAAGCTTAACTGTACAGCGAGATTGATAAGCATTAGCGTTATCAAATTCACCATTAAGTCGTTGCTGTCCTAAATTAGCAGACAGGCGACAGCGTAAGAAATTGGCAATATCTCCCTCCCAAGCCACCTCAGCGTTGTATACCAAAAAATCTGGTGGAGAAAAATAGCCGCTTGTACGTTCTACATTGCGATCGTAACTCCAGGTAAATAAATTAGCTGCCAGAGAAAATTGTCCAAACTTGCGTTCTAGTCTGCTAAACGACTGAATTTCCGAATTTCCATCGTTGTAGTTACCCAAGCGTAATGAAGAGAATAAGCTAGTATCGCGATCGATCTGCCAATATAAATCAGGGCCAAAGCGCCAAGCAGTAATTTGATTGTCTAAAGTTCGAGCATTAAATTTATAAGGACTTTGGTTTAAGTTTACTGATATTATTACACCCGAAACTAATCTGTCCGAAGAAACTTTCAACGGTACAATTGGGGCTTCAACTTTAGCATTAAAATTTGTCGCTATGGGTAAACGGTTGAACATATCAACTCCTGCTGCTGTTTGCAAAGTGACTTGTCCAATTTTTCCTGACCAACCAATTTGTAAAGGAATATTGCTAATTGATTCCACACCTGGTTGCTCAAAAAAGTCAAACCCCGTTCTCACAAATATTTTATTGCCATTCGGCAATCGAAACTGAAATGTGGGTTCAATGAACAAATTATGTTGACCGAAATTATCTGTATCATTACGAAAGTCCGTTTGTATACTTTCTAAAACTGCAAATGGTTGAATTGGGTCGGGAGAAGTTGATGGTGGGCTAGGCTTAGGTAAGGGTTTTGGTAATGGTGGCGGTACTTGCAGTCCAGGATTAAAATTTTCAGGTGCAGCAATTAAAAGAGGTTTTAGCTCAAATCGAGAGGGTAGGACTTTCGAGTTATTGTCAAAGTTTTCTAAATTATCTACAGAAATTAACGTTTTCCTGCTTTCTTGTACTTGAGCAGCTTGTAAGTTAGTTGATGATAATGTCCAAATACCAATGCTCCAAACCACCAGCCATTGAACCTGTTTCATAATTAATGCCATAGCCTATCAAGTTATGCACTACAGAATGGCATAACTTGCTAAAATCAGCCTTAATCTCAAAAGCTACGACTCATATTTTTTAGGTTCGCGCAAACGAAGTTCCATTAATTAATGAAGCATAATGTCCATCTAGACGTAGAAGTTCCTCATGGGAACCTTGTTCAACAATTGTCCCGCGATCGAGAACTAAAATTTTATCAGCATTGCGGATAGTACTCAATCGATGAGCGATCGCAATCCGCGTACATGAAAGCTGATGCAAATTCTGATCAATCAAACTCTCAGTTACAACATCAAGATGGCTGGTTGCTTCATCTAATAAGAGAATAGCAGGTTGGTGAGCTAAAGCACGCGCCAGTGCTAACCGTTGGCGTTGTCCTCCCGATAAACCACTACCGCCTTCTGCCAGTCTGGTTTCGTAACCCATAGGCATTTGCATAATATCATCGTGGATAGCTGCTAGCTTTGCTGCTGCCATGATTTTCTCTAGAGCCAAGCTAGGATTGTTAACGCTAATATTTTGCCGAATTGAACCGCTAAACAGGAAAGGCTCTTGCAGTACTACCCCAAATTGACTACGCAATGTGCGCCAGTTTAATGCTGACAATGGCATACCATCATAAAAGATTTCTCCTGCTGTTGGTAAATACAACCCCAGTAAAAGCTTTGCTAGCGTACTTTTTCCCGATCCAGAGCGACCAACTAAAGCGATTTTTTGTCCGGGTTCGATTGTGAGTGAAATATCGTGTAAAACTGGTGGGACATTTAAATCGTAATGAAAACTCACCTGCTTTAACTCAATTCGTCCGGTTATTTGTAGTGCTGTTTGAACTTGCTCTAACTGCTGCTCTGATTGAGCTGTAAGAACATCAGTTAATCTTTCAAGATGTGCGCCTACCAATTGTAGACGCTGACCGTTTGCTACCAGCGAGGTCAGGGGCATGAAAAAAGACGCTGCGATCGCATTTAACGCTAGCATTGTCCCTAAACTCATAGTTCCATTTAATACATACATTGCTCCTATCCATAACAGCACCAGTGGTGAGAAAGTACGCAGCGAAACCATTGCTGTGTCAACCATTGCCCCTAAATGATTGCGTTGCAGCGAGACATTCAATTGCTTAAAAAATAAATTAGACCAGTAATCAAAAGCACGGTCTTCACTGCCACAGGCCTTGAGTGTCAGGATTCCGGTTAATGCTTCAACCAAGTAACTTTGAGATTCTGCTTGGGCTAACAAGTCGCGTTGCATTAAGTCATGGACTCGCCTGGTTGTGCCTAGTAAAAGTGTTACCTGAAGCAGTCCCACAACCAAAACAGCGATGCCAAAAGTGGGTTCTTGAAAGAACAGTAAGACTAGATATCCCAACACAAACGTACCATCTAAGATGATTGATAGCGTCTGACTAGTCAGCGTTTCTCTAATCATGGCATTGCTACCAAGACGCATCAGCAGGTCGCCTACTGTACGTTGCTCAAAAAAGCGAAAGGGGAGTGTCAGTAAATGCTCAAAGAAACCCAGCATTAAGCGGGTATCAATGCGTGCTTGCAAATAAATCAGCAATGCGGCGCGTAAATAACTCGTTACCATTTGCGCTAGAACGAGAATCAGCATTCCTATTCCCAAGATGGGCATGACATCGGGGAGTTGAAACGGCAAGATGCGATCTACAACTACTTTGGTCAAGATAGGTAACGCTAGCCCTAAAATTTGTAGCAGCACAGAAGTGCTGAGGATTTGCAACAACAAGCCTGGTGTCTGCCCAATGGATTGCAGCAAGTAATCTGACCAGGATAATGAAGCTTTTTTGCGGCGGCGTTGGAATTGTACTCCAGGCTCGAAAGTCAATACCACCCCTGTAAAGCCCTCATTAAATTGCTCGATAGTTAATCGGCATCGTCCACTACTGGGATCGACAATTTCAACATAGTTTTTTGACCAGCGTTCTACTACTAGGAAATGCTCGAACTTCCAATAAACAATTGCTGGTAAATGAATATATTTAAAATCAGCAAGTTCTTCTATAGAGTATGCTTTGACACGCAATCCATAAGCACGGGCAGCTTGAGCTATGGTCTGTGCAGTCACACCATCTCGACCAATCCCCATAAACTCCCGACATTCGTTAACTTGAGTCTGCCTGCCATAGTAACTGAGAATCATTGCTAGACAAGCTGCACCACATTCAACAGCATTGAGTTGTAATCTAATTGGAACTCGCCGTTGGTAATGCTGCAAAAACTTCAGCCAACGAGTAGGCGAGATGAGATATTTCAGTCCCCAAGCGATCGCTTCTAGCTGTAAATTTATTCGTTGTACTTTCTTGAGAACATTCATGATCTATTGCTCAAAGAATTGCCCAATTAGTGGTAATAAAGATATGAGACGTTGCGATCCAACTTCTGCTTGTGCATCACCGACACTACCCAGATATGCAGCAGCAGGCAAGTTTTTGTCTATCGGCTCTAATTGTGCGATCGCTATTGCACTAGGCCCGGTAATTTGCGCGATCGCAAATCGTTTTTGGATAGTGTCGGGGCTAACAATCTCTGGTTCAACAGCAATGATGGCAGCAGTGCGAGCGCCCCGATCGGCAAAATTTAAAAATAATTTCTTGGTTTTTGGTAAATTTGCAATCTGTTGAGGCTCAAAAAAAGCAGCGACAACAATACCTTCAGGAGTAACTTTTTTGTCTTTCCAGCGAACAACAACGGCTGTTCCAGATGCATAGACAGGTACTTTAGTCAGCCAAGCGATGATACTACTCATCCCTAGCAACCCCAACATAAACCATAGATAAATAAACGTGCGTGGAGAAACCAGTCGCGGCAAGATAGACTTTTCCCTACCTTCTAAATAACGACGAACAGCATCTTCACGAAAGATTGAGCGAGGTGGGTTTGTCATAGGGCATTGGGCATGGGGCATGGGGCATTGGGCATTTTCCGTGTCTCTGTGTCCTTCTTATTCCCACAGCAAAACTGAAGGTAATTGTTCTGGGTGTGCTAGACGAAGAAGTTGATAACCAATTCCGGCTGTACCTGGGAAGAAGCCAGGATTAAATACAGAATTAGGTAGGTTGGGAAACAGTTTATAGGCTCCAGTACGCTTGGCTTTAGCTACAATGTTCATTGCATTCTGGAAAGCGCTTTCATACCAATCAGGACGGGAGTAGCGTTGTCCACCAACTAATAGCACCTCAACCCGACCCATATTCCCACAGCATAGATGATCGATGGCTTGCAATGCATGGCGTTGAGTAGTTTGCAGAGCGATTTCAATCTCGCGTTCAATTTCAGGTATGTTCACAATCTTGAAACTACCTAAGCGAGCTAACCCAATTCCAGCTGCACCATGACACCACTGGACGGGAAACATAGGCTGTCCTGTTTGTGCTAATCCACGGAAGTCGGGCCAATTGGCATGGGATTCCGAAAAAACGCTGCGTTCATACTCAATCCCTTCTAAGGCGGCTTCTAAATAGTTACGGTCTTGGGTAACAGCGTAGAGTTGTAGCAACGCATAAGAAATACCAGCAGCACCATGAGAGAAGCCAGTAAAAGGTGTTTCACCAATGGTTAGCCAGGCTTTAGGCGCACCTTCATGGCTGACTCGGTGAGTAAGTAAATGCTGTCCGCAGGCGATCGCTTTTTCCAATACGCTGGCTTCTTTTGTGACTCCATAAAGAGACAACAGACATAATATAGCTCCAGCAGCACCGCTAATAATATCTAAAAATTTATCCGCAGCAATTAGTTCTGGTGTCATCCAATCGCACAAAACTTGAGCATCTTGCAAGAGGGTTTCATCACCTAGAAATTGGCTAATCTTGACGAAGGTATAAATTGTAGAACCTAAACCTGTTGTACCCCCAATTCCACTGAGTCGAGCTTTTCGCTGCTGAGATTCTGGATCGAGAGTTTGAATTTGTCTACGTAACGATTGTAATGTCTGCAATGCCAGATTACGGAAACACGGTTCACCGCATACCTGATAGAGGGCGGCGAGAAACAACGCTATTCCACTGCGTCCGTCATACAGACTGTCGTTTAACACCTGTAGTTGAAATCGTTCCGCTTCGGGGATATAAACTAAGCCAATCCAGTTAACGCTTCCATCGGGATCGGGAATAGCTCTGGCTTCGAGTTCAGACGCGATCGCTCTAGCTTCCGCAATCAACTGTTGTGAGTTCAGCAATGGTAAGGACTCAACATTCCATTGTTCACTTTCTTTGCTTGCGGTTTGCGCTACCTTGGCATAGTAGGAGCCTTGAACGATCGCAACTTGTCGGGCTAAGTCAGTTTCATCCAATGCTTGCAATTGCATTAGAACTTGCTGGTAACTAGGTTGCTTAAAATACTGCTGAATAGTTTGATTTCTACCTACGCTCAAGTCATCACTAGCAGCACTAGCGGTAAAAAAAGGAATATCTAACTGCTGCATAGCTTGCAATTCCGCACTCAGGATCGGCCAAGCATGGGGTTTTTCCTGAGCAACTAGAAAAGCATAACTGAGACGATCCAGTTCAATACTATAGTCCACCCCATTTTTGAGATAATCGGGTGCCCACGCATTTTGGAGAATAGTACCGTAAATCTGGGTGGCGCGGAAGATAAAGCGGACTTGTTGATTTTGCATGGCAGCCAGTGGACTGTCTGGAGCCAAGAGCCTATCCTGATTTACCATCAAGAAACGATACATCTGCTCAAATCCCGTAGCAATTTCTACTTGATAATCGTTGGCAGATAAAGCAACTTCACCCAAGCGGGGCAAATTTTTCTCTAGAGGGAATGTCACAGACTCATAGCGTTGGTGCATATTGTCAGTGTTAATTGCCTGCCAGCGGCGTAACTTGCGGGGAGCTTGACCTGAATCAACACTGCCTAATCCGCTAATATCATAAGCAATGCGGCGATCGCTGCTAAAATCCCACCGAGGTAACATCCCTGTGCGGAGTACTGAATCCCAGAGGCGTTGTGCGGCGGCTGTCTCAAACTCTTGAATAAAGGGTGAATTGTCAATTAGATTGGCTTCATGATGCAGCAAGGTTTCCATATCGATTAACACTAAATGTTCGCCACTGGCAATTAAGTTTTCGCAATGGCAATCGGTTCCCCTGAAAGCATAAAGCACACACAACAGCATCCCAGCGCGTTGATAAAAACGTTTGACAGAGGCTTCATCGATGCAAGATTGCTGCTCAACATATTCCACCCAGCCGTAACTTTTGCGGTTCAGCACCTGAATAATTTTGAAATCTAAAAGCTGGCTGTGTTGGTTACACCAGGATAAAAATTCGTTGAAAGCAACCTCTAATCCTAAATCCTTGGGTTTATAGACGAGTTTGAATCCAGACTCAAAGGTGAGCAAAATCACGCTTCTGCCGCGCTTATGTGGATCGGAAAGGGAAGTTTGAATTTGTGCAACTTTGTCTATATCAATCGTTGAGCCAAAAACTCGCTGAATCTCGGCTCTATCCTCAGCCAATCGTTGCAAGAATTCAGTCGTGAACTCGACCCAGAAATTTACTGCTGTTGCCACTAATCGACCGAGGACTGGATACTTCTGGAATAAAGTTAGCAATCCACTTTGCAGCAGTCGCTCAACGAACTGGGTATAGTGAGTTTTGCTATTGCTGTCTTCTGTTTCTAACCCTAGCAAATTGAGTAAATTCTGGACAAAGGGACGAACCTGGGAGAATTCAAAGTCTAGTGTCTTGGTGCAAAGTTCTACGAGTCGTTGCAGTAAAGTACGTTCTAAAGCTTGATAAGCAGCTTCTGTGAGCATCGAAAGAGGCAGGCTATCTTCCGTGAGTTGCTCAGAACCCAAACGAATCAGAAGTTGCTGTCTGGCAACTGCGATCGCAGGTAAAAGAATATCCTCGAAAGGAAGCGGATTGTCTGGATCGGTTGGCAGAAATGATACAGATGCAGACATAAATCCTGTCGCTGTCTGCATGATTTGTTGTAGGGTTTGCGCCCATTCTGGCAACGGGTGATTGTCTGTAATTCGCACAGTTCCCAATATCGGACGCACAGCATCAAGGTGCAAACCTTCCCACTGTAAGCGTTTTTGGAATGTATCTAAGTTACCCTGTGCTGCAACTTGACACCAGCGATCGCAGCGACGCTCAATTTCTGATTTTGCCTGTTCCCCATCCACAGTAAAACCCTCGGAATCGAGGCGTTCCCAAAGGAAGCTGGCATTAGCAACAATTGAGGCTAAATCTGCATTGGTGTAATTAACTGGAGGTGCATAAACGCGCTCTCCTATAGATATCGAAATCTGAGACATAATGTAAGAATTGAGGGATTTTAATCGAACAAAGCAGAAGATAAGGAATGTTCGCGAACGCTAATAATTTTTCAAGTAGGGGAAAGACACTTTCCCCATATTTACAAGTAATATCACTCCTTCAAGTTTGATTCCTAAAAACAATATCTATAGAATTCATCCTTGATGTTTGAAATATTACGTAGGGAAGCCACTGCGTTGGTGAAGCAGTGCGGTCTTGGGGGTCTCCCCCATGAGCAACTGCCGAAAGGGTTTCCCGGCTTAAAGGAGGCAGTGCGTTGCGGGGGTTCCCCCCGTTGTAGCAACTGCCGTCAAGTGGCGTTGGGCATCGCCCACCAGATCGATGTTTTGATGGGCGATGCCTACTAAAACTAAAAACAATATCTATTATTTGTGTAACCAAAAGCGCCAGCAACTGTAAGTAAGTCAGTCTCGCGAAGTTCTAGCTTCTCTAACATTAGTTCGCTAGCTAATTGCGCTACCTGTTGTTCAGTCAAAGAGTAACCTTTTTCAGCACCTACTGTTGTAATGAGTTTAGTGGTTTCTGCTAAGTTGTTAGCTTCTTTGACTTGCTGTTGTATTTCAATATTTTGCAACAGTTCTTCAATGCTACGAATCATAAGTTTATTCTCCTTTTGAAATTAGAGAGCTACTTGAATATTTAAGTAGCTCAGAGTTTTATTTAAATGCATTATCCAATCTGTCTCGATCGGAAATCTTGAAATTGCCTAAGTTTGGCACATTCATGGCATTTCTTAACTTAAATAAGTTTTTAAGCTTGCTACTTTCGAGATAAGATTCAAGAAAAAGATTGGAGCATGCTAGGTTATTCTGTGCAATAAATCAAGCCGCATTTACAATCAGGCATTAGCCCACCAGCAACCATAAGTAAGTCCGATTCCGTAAGTTCATGGCTTTCTAACATTAGCCCACCAACCACCTGAGCTACACTCTCTTGGCTAAACGCGTAGCCCTTTTGGGCTCCTGCGGTTGTAATCAGTTTAATGGCTTCTGCTAAGTTAGCAGCTTCTCTAATTTGCTGTTGCATTTGAGCATTTTGCAGTAGTTCTTTGAGGTTCTGAATCATTAGTTTATTCTCATTTTTGAAATTACTTGGTTTCTGAATTTAGTCGGAGTTAAGCTAATTCCATTAAAAGCCTACTAGCACCACATAAAGCTCTCAAACCCTGTGAAACTGTTCTTTCCTCCAGCAACAGAAAGTAAGTCAGCTTCTGAAAGTTCGCGCTCCTCCAATATGAGCTTGCTGACTACCTGAGCTATACTCTCTTGGGTAAAAGAGAAGCCCTTTTGTGTTCCAGCATTTGTAATTAATTTGATGGCTTCTACCAAGTTAGAAGCTTCTTTTACTTGCTGTTGCAGTTGAGCATTGTGCAGCAGTTCTTTGATGTTCTGAATCATTAGTCAATTCCTGTTTTTGAGATTAGTTAATTTTGGGAAGTATAGCATTTGATTCACTAATTTTTTGCCAAAAAATTGAGCTATGATAAGCACATTTACAAGGTGTGACCATAGAAAAAACCATACAGCCACGCTGCTTGGCACAGTTCGATTAACAACAACTCAAAATGCTTCTAGTTATAGAAGAAGATCTCAACCCACCAGCAACTGCGAGTAAGTCAGATTCTGAGATTTCACGCTCTTCTAACATGAGCTTGCTTGCTGCCTGAGCTATACTTTCTTGGCTGAAAGAGTAGCCCTTTTGTGCCCCTGCGGTTGTAATCAATTTGACAGCTTCTGCAAAGTTGGTAGCTTCTTTAATTTGCTGTTGCAGTTGAGTATTTTGCAGCAGTTCTTTGATGTTCTGAATCATGATTGTATCCTCATTAAATGAATGTAAAAAATCTACTTGTATACGTACAATTTGATCGAGCCTTTAGCTTTTATTGGTATACTCAAGTAGTTAATACTAGATTGTCTTATAAACTCAAAAAGGTAAATGTAGATAATTTAAGGAGTTTTATTTAATTCAATTAATTAGCTAACAAGCTCAATTAAGCTTAAGTAAGTAAATTTAAGTTGAGTACTCTTTGTTAGACAATGCCATATCTGAATTTATATAATTTATATAGCACTTATTATTTGTTTGAGTTATGAAACAAAGTAATTAATTAACCATAGATAAAAACAGATACACACCGATATTTATCCATGTGTATCTGTTCCATATAATTAATGCGATAGACTACTAAGCTTCTGTTCATTTTCCATAACTAAAGTTAAGGGCTGAAAACCCGAATGCATTAATTATTAATTTTGTTCGGAATTACGAATTATTTGGTCAAAGTTAACCAAAAATTTCAATACCAGGACTTGTTGCTGTAAGACTGACATCCTCAACCACAGCAATAATGTCATTAGAAGCAGGCGAGCCAAAGAAGATAACTGTATCTTTGATAGCTGAGGAATTTGTACCCGTACTCGTATTAGGAAAGTTTTGCTCAACGAAGGTGAAATCGCTAGCAGATCCTTGGAAAGGAAAACGCAGACGGATTTTGTCCCCATCTTGTATGGAAAAGTCGCTGATAACAGCATGACCAGCTTGCCGATAGCCATCCAATATTAAGAAGGTATCAGCAGATTGAACTCCTACGGAGGCGTTTCCTCCTATTAAAATATCTACCTCTCCGGTATTAAAGCCGCCATTTCCATTGAGGGTATCGTTACCCGCACCGCCTGTGAGAGAGTCATTGCCAGAAAATGAACCTGATAGGCTATCATTGCCACGACCACCTTTCATAGAGCCGCCACCACCGCCAGCAATCAGAGTCACGTTTTGGTTGGCTCTAGATGCATCAATGATATTGAAGCTATCGCCTCCTTGAATTGTGACGCTTTCTATACCTTGGAGGGTATCAATGCCCGTGACTGTTCCATCTGGTATGCCCCCTATAGATTTACCTCCTCTGAGTGTGCTGGTGTTTGGGTCATTGGTAAATGAGACCAGCTCAAAGTTAGTATCACCTTGAATAAACAAGAAATCATCGCCTGCTCCTCCGATGTATTGGTCATTCCCCGCCCCATCAGAGTTACTATCAGAAAAACTATCGTTTCCTGTTCCACCTTGGATAAAGTCATTCCCTGCTCCACCATTGAAATTATTGCCATCATTTCCACCAATGAGGGTGTCATTGCCATCATTACCACGTAGGAAGTTAAATCCTGCTCCTCCTACTATGCTGTCATTACCACTACCGCCGTTGATCTGATCGAGACCACTACTACCTGTGATAGTGTCATTGCCATCACCGCCAAAGAGAAAGGTTCGCCCCGACAACAAAGCTTGAGAGGCATTAATCGTGTCATTACCTGAAGTACCAGTGAGTCTGACATCCTCAATCTCAGAAAACTTGTGAGCTAAATTCCCGACAAAGAGCTGATTATTAGTCAAGAAATAATTTGAGGCTCCCTCAACACGCAGCTCGTCATGACCTGCACCGCCAATCAAGGTATCGCCAACATCACCTGCACCTGGAGAGTTTCCATTTTGAGCGATGAGAATATCGTTACCTGCGCCACCGTTCACGAGATTATTGCCAGTTCCACCCGAAAGGGTATCGTTGTCATCGCCACCGTTAAGAGTGTCGTTACCTGCACCACCATCAAGGGTGTCTCTGTTGAATCCACCATCAAGGGAATCGTTACCAAGTCCCCCTAATAGGGAATCGTTGCCGAAATTGCCTATTAAAATGTCGTTTCCCGCGCCACCATTAACCGTATCGTTACCTGCCAAAGCATCGATTGTATCGTTCGCCCCATCAGCTACGATTTTGTCGTCAGCAGGGGTTGGGGTTCCACTAATAATTGCCATAATTTTGTGTTTCCTTTGATTTGCTTATGAGTTTGTGTATTATTTTCAATCAAGCTAAATTTGACTTTGGTCAAATCATTGCGATCGCTGTTATTACCAAGTTGCCTTTTACACTCACAAAGGTAAATGTGGATAATTTAAGGAGTTTGAGCTACAAACTTGAACGACAAAAGATATTAAGTAAGGTTAAGTAAGAAAATTTAAGGAGAGTCATCTTTACCAAACTAGGCAAGGTGTAGATTTCAGCCATTTGAATATTGTTTGGTAAAAAATCTGGAAAGTAAAAAATTCAGACTGTAGCTCAATTTATAAATAGTTGTAATTCAGACCTGAGCAATGGACTTTGAAACAGCATTCAAAATATTAGATGCAGCAGTTGTTGCCCAGACAAAAAGACATCTGAAAGATATTGAAGTGGCAATACTTCGCTGTTCTTGGCAAGGAAAGAAGTATGATGAGATTGCCCAAACTCATGGCTACACTACTGAATACCTACAGCATGATGTTGGCCCTAAGCTATGGCAGATGTTGTCAGAAGCAATTGGAGAAAAGGTTAGTAAAAAGAATTTTCAGGCAGCATTAGAGCGTCAGCGGCTTTCGCGTACTGCGGCTTCGCCAAAGCAGTTAGAAGCAATTTTTCACTCTCACAAGCTAATGTCAACTTCACCATTAAAAATGGAGAAAATGACAGCCAATAACTCAGCTTCTCAAGCAAATGAAGAAGTATTACTAACTGTTAACACAAATGAACTCACCCAACTAAATGCAGAACCAGAATTTCCTGTAGGACAAGTTCCTCTGGCTTCTAACTTTTATGTTGAACGCCCTCCAATTGAAGAGCGCTGTTATCAAGAAATTTTGCAGCCAGGTTCCTTAATTCGCATCAAAGCACCCGGACAGATGGGCAAAACTTCGCTGATGGCAAGAATTCTTGATGAAGCCAGAAAGCATGATTGTCAAACAGTATCCTTAAGCTTCCATTCAGCAGATAAAGCAGTTTTCACTAGCTTAGATACATTTTTACGCTGGTTTTGTGAAAGTGTTGGTAGGAAGCTAAAGCGGCTTCAGCAATTAGATGATTATTGGAGTATTTATGGTAGTAAGGATAAAACTACCGCTTATTTTGAAGAGTGTTTGTTAGAAGAAATTGATACTCCATTAGTAGTGAGTTTAGATGGAGTCGATCGCATTTTTCCTTATCGCGACCTTGCCGAAGACTTTTTTAGCCTGTTACGCGCTTGGTATGAGTATGCCAAATATGGCGATCGCAGTAGCGAACTCTGGAAAAAACTTCGCCTAGTTTTGGTACATTCCAAAGAAGTTTATATTCCGCTAAATATCAATCAATCTCCGTTTAATGTCGGCTTGAGCGTTGAATTACAAGAGTTTAGTTCCGAACAAGTCGAAATTTTAGTTGAGCGTCATCAGGGGCTAAATTGGACGGATACTCAAGTTAAACAACTGATGAACATGGTAGGAGGACATCCTTATTTAGTTAGGCTAGCTCTTTATCACGTCCAACACCAAGACATCACACTCGAACAATTATTGCAAACAGCCCCAACCGAAGCCGGAATTTACAGCGATCATCTGCGAGGACATTTGTGTAGCCTCGAACATCATCCCAATTTAGCAGCAGCTTTTAGCCAAGTTGCGAACAGTTTAGTACCGATAGAAATAGATTCGGAATCAGCGTTTAAATTACACAGCATGGGCTTAGTAATATATTGTAATGAAAACAAAGTAATGCCACGCTGCGATTTGTACCGCCAATATTTTCAAAATCGTCTGAGTTCTTAGGGAAGATGGGAGTGTGGGGAGTGTGGGAGGTGTGGGGAGAAATAACAAATGACAAATGACCAATGACAATTGAATGTACAAATATCAAGTCGGAGGGAGTCTACAAATTGATGCTCCCAGTTATGTGCAGCGCCAAGCCGATCGCGATTTTTATGAGGCGCTCAAGGCTGGGGAATTTTGTTATGTTTTTAATTCGCGACAGATGGGTAAGTCTAGTCTGCGAGTGCAAACAATGCATAAATTGCAAGCTGAAGGTATTGCCTGTGGTGTAATTGATATTACGGCGATTGGGAGTCAAGATATTACTCCATCTGAGTGGTATTTGGGAGTAATGCGGAGGCTGGCGCGTAGCTTTATCCCTAAATTCAAAGTATTAAATTGGTGGAGCGATCGCACTGGACTTTCACCGCTAGAATGCTTGAGTGAGTTTATCGAGTCTGTGCTGTTGGTAGAAGTGTCTGAAAATATTGTAATTTTTGTAGACGAAATAGATAGCATTCTCAAATTAAACTTCAAGGAT
This sequence comes from Calothrix sp. NIES-2098, assembly GCF_963875125.1. Taxonomy (NCBI): domain Bacteria; kingdom Bacillati; phylum Cyanobacteriota; class Cyanophyceae; order Nostocales; family Calotrichaceae; genus Calothrix; species Calothrix sp. NIES-2098. Next base: position 1,974,842 of record NZ_CAWNKJ010000001.1, on the reverse strand, counting down.
GATTTTTTAGCTTTAATTCGGGCTTGTTATAACAAACGTGCCGATAATTTAGCTTACCAACGCCTGACTTTTGCATTGTTAGGCGTAACGACTCCCTACGATCTAATTCAAGATAAACACCGGACGCCTTTTAATATTGGTCGAGCAATTGAACTCAACGGTTTTCAATTATCGGAAGCTCAACCATTAGCTGAGGGATTAGCGGGTAAATTTGTTAACCCTCAGATAGTTTTACGAGAAATATTAGTTTGGAGTGGCGGTCAACCTTTTTTGACTCAGAAGCTTTGCCAGTTAGCGATTGCATCTTCTCCTATCATTCCACTAGCCAGCGAAGCAGAGTATGTTGAAAAACTAGTGCGTTCTCAAGTAATTGAAAACTGGGAATCTCAAGATGAACCGGAGCATCTGAGAACGATTCGCGATCGCCTTTTTTGTCGATGCGTCGATGCAAATGGCGTTTTGAGAAACGAACAGCGCATCAAGAAGTTACTCAAGCTTTATCAACAAATTTTACAAATAGGTCAAATAACAGCAAATAACAGTCCTGAACAAATGGAATTGCGGCTATCAGGATTAGTAGTCAAGCAACAGGGTTTCTTAAAAGTTTATAACCGTATTTATGCCGCTGTTTTTAATCAAAATTGGCTTGATAAAGCTTTATCGGATTTACAATCAGTCGAGATCTCACCTGTACCCAACAAGCGCCGTTTTCAAACTGTGCTTATTTTAGCTGTGGTTGTAACAGCTTTTGTCATGGGCGTGCGACATCTAGGACTATTACAGGCTTTGGAATTAAAAGCTTTCGACCAAATGCTGCGGTTGCGTCCTAGCGAACAACCAGATCCTCGCCTTTTAGTAGTTGCGATTGCGGAAGATGATTTCAAGCTACCAGAACAGCAAGACAGAAAAGGCTCTCTATCAGACCGCGCACTCGCTTTACTTATGCAGAAACTCGAAAAATTCCAACCACGCACCATTGGTTTAGATATTTATCGCGATTTCCCCGTAGATCCCAAGGAAGCACCTCTAGCTGCTTGGATGCGGCGTAATGACAACTTCATTGCTATTTGCAAAGTTAGCGAACCTCAAATTAACGATCCAGGTGTTTCTCCTCCTCCAGAAATTCCTCCAGTACGTCAAGGTTTTAGTGATTTTGTCAAAGACAGCGATGGTATTCTGCGCCGCCATCTGATTGCAATGAAACCAAGCGAATCATCCCCTTGTACTACGCCTTACGCTTTCAGCGCTCAATTGGCATTTCGTTATTTACAAGCAGAGGGTATCTCTGCCAATTACACCAAAAACAACGAGTTGCAAATTGGCAAAGTTGTATTTAAGCGCTTGCGTTCGCACATGAGTGCTTATCAACAACTCGATGACCAAGGCTATCAAATATTGTTGAATTACCGTTCGTTTAATTCTCCTTTAAAAGCCATAGAGCAAGTTACGTTAAAAGATGTGCTTAGAGGTGCGATCGCTCCTCATAAAGTGAAGAATCGTATCGTACTCATCGGCATTACTAACCAAAGTGCTGGCGATTATTTTCCCACACCTTACACTAAGGATCAAAAGCAAGAAATACCTGGAGTTATTATTCATGCTCAAATGGTGAGTCAAATTCTCAGTGCTGTTTTAGATGGGCGAACTCTTTTGTGGGTTTGGCCTAGTTGGGGAGAAGTTTTATGGATATTTTACTGGTCTATTTTTGCAGGAATATTAGCATGGCGCATTCGTAATTTATTGCTATTAGGATTAGTAGGAATTACTGCCATTATGTTTATATCTGCAATCAGCTTTGTTATGCTCCTGAAAGGTCTTTGGATACCAATAATTCCTGCCTTACTAACATTGGTGATGACAGGAACTACTGTAGTAATATTAATTCGCCATCGCAAAGCTATATAGAAAGGTAATAATTAATAAGTGACATATTAAATATAAATTTAAAATTATGAATTACAAATTACGAATTACTATTAAATTTGTCTGTGCGTTTGCTTTCATATTGCTTTCCTCCACACAGATGGCAAAATCTCAGATTCCCGGAACGGAGATTTTTAACGCACCGCCGCCGCCACCTGATATTAACGCACCTGGTAATCGCACAGCCGGAGGAAAGCGCGGCTGCGAGAGTATAGCTAAATCCCAAGAAAAGCTGTTAACAGCCTTAGTTCCGGTTTATCAGTCTCCCAATGCAGAATTAGTCTTTGGATTAACAACTATATCTCATCCAACTTTCTGGTTTTACGTTCCTTATCAAACCACTGCTAACGCAGAGTTCGTACTACAGAATCAAGTGGGTCAAACTGTATACCAAAGTCCTGTTTCCTTGTCTGGAACACCAGGTATTGTCAGCCTCTCTCTACCATCAACAGCTGCTGCGTTAAAAATTGGCGATCGCTATCATTGGTACTTTAATATTTACTGTAATCCACAACAACCACCTGTTTTTGTTGATGGTTGGATCGCAAGAATCGAACCCAATACCGCTTTGAAAAATCAGTTAGAAAAAGCGACACCAAAGCAGCGAGTTACTCTTTATGCTCATCATGGTATTTGGTACGATTTAGTAACAGCTTCAGCTGAACTGCGTCGCCTTGAGCCGAAAGGTAATGATTGGGCTAACATTTTGCAATCTGCTGGACTGAATGATATTGCTTCAGAACCGATAGTAGATTGTTGTCATTGAAGAAATTAGTCTTGATGAAACTCGTTTCATTGCAACAAAATGTTCGACTGAAACACTTGTTTGGTAGAGATTTGAGTCTGCAAGCAATGGAAAACAGCCATGTTTCGACTCAAAATTATTTTTGGGAGTATAATTACTCACTCTGTTGAGAGGAAGAGTGTCTTTTTTTTTGTTTCATGTAACAAAGCCTTTGGGAATACTAAATCCAGAGATTGTCAGGATTTAGCATGGTTAGCCTTCCCGGATATCACATCACTGAAGAACTTTACAATGGTTCCAGAACTCTGGTTTATCGAGGGTATCGAGAAATTGATTCCTTAGGAGTCGTAATTAAACTCTTGAAAAATCCTTATCCTAGTTTCAGCGAACTGGTACAGTTTCACAATCAGTATACAATTGCCAAAAATCTTAACTCACCTCTAATTGTCAAAACTTATAGCCTGGAACCATACCAAAATGGCTATGTGTTGATAATGGAAGACTTTGGGGGGATTTCTCTGAAAGAATGGGTAGTAAAGGTTCAGCGACAATCTCTACAAGAATTTTTGCAAATAGCGATCGCTTTATGTGATTCCTTAGACATACTCTATAAAGAACGCATTATTCATAAAGATATTAAACCAAGCAATATTTTAATTAATCCTGAAACCAAACAACTGAAACTAATTGACTTTAGTATTGCATCTCTACTACCACGAGAAACTCAAACTCTGGTTAATCCGAATATCTTAGAAGGTACACTAGCTTATATTTCGCCAGAGCAAACAGGGAGAATGAATCGCGGGATTGACTACCGCACTGATTTTTATTCTTTAGGCGTAACTTTCTACGAATTACTTACAGGTGAGTTACCTTTTAAAGCAAACGATCCGATGGAATTGGTACATTGTCATATTGCCAAAACAGCAATTCCCGTACATGAAATTAACCAAAATATTCCGATTGTAATTTCAAAAATCGTTGCCAAATTAATGGCAAAAAATGCCGAACACCGCTATCAAAGTATATTGGGGCTAAAATTTGATTTAGAAACTTGTTTATATCAACTCAAAGAAACGGGCGAGATCAACAACTTTCAAATTGCTCAACGGGATGTATGCGATCGCTTCATTATCCCCGATAAACTATATGGACGAGAAGCCGAAATAGAAACCCTGCTACAAGCATTTGAGCGCGTTAGTACGGGAACAACGGAAATGATGCTGGTAGCTGGGTTTTCGGGAATTGGTAAAACCGCAGTTATCAACGAAGTTCATAAACCGATTGTTAAGCAACACGGTTATTTCATTAAAGGTAAATATGACCAATTTAATCGTAATATTCCCTTTTCGGCATTTGTGCAAGCCTACCGAGATTTAATCGGGCAATTGTTAACAGAAAGCGAGTCTCAAATTCAGGCATGGAAAGAAAATATTTTAGCGGCTGTAGGAGAGAATGGACAAGTAATTATAGATGTTATTCCTGAATTAGAACGAATTATTGGCAAGCAGCCATCAGTTATAGAACTATCGGGAACATCGGCAGAAAATAGATTTAATTTATTATTCCAAAATTTTACTAAAGTTTTTACCAGTGCAGAACATCCCTTAGTAATATTTTTAGATGATTTACAATGGGCTGATGCAGCATCCCTCAAGTTAATCCAGCTATTAATGGCTGATACAGGATATATTTTCTTAATTGGTGCTTACCGAGATAACGAAATAAATCCTGCCCATCCTTTGATGTTAACTTTGAGTGAAATTGAAAAATCCCAAGCAAATATTAATACAATTACTTTAGCACCACTAAACCAAGTACAAGTCGATCGTTTCGTTGCCGATACACTTAAATGTACAGAAGATTTAGCAGGAAATCTTTCGCGATTGATATTTCAAAAAACTCAAGGTAATCCGTTTTTTGCAACTCAATTTATTAAAGCCTTATATCACGATGGATTAATTCGATTTAACAGGGAAGTAGGTTGTTGGGAATGTGACATAACCCAAGTGACTCAGCAAGCAATTACAGATGATGTTGTGGCTTTTATGGCAATTCAATTGCAGAAATTGCCACCATCAACTCAAAATGTATTAAAGTTAGCTGCTTGTATTGGCAATTCTTTTGATTTAGCAATTTTGGCGATTGTTTCCGAACAGTCAGAGGTGGAAACTGCTGCTGATTTATGGAAAGCCTTGCAAGAAGGTTTGATTTTACCTACTGATGATGTTTATAAATTTTATCAGGGGCAGGCTAATAATAAATTAGCGCAATGGGAAAATAATAATGCTAAAGAATTAGCAAAATATAAATTTTTACACGACAGAGTACAACAAGCGGCTTATTCTTTAATTCCCGAACAACAAAGGCAAGCTACACATTTAAAAATTGGTAGACTGTTGCTCAAAGAAAGTAGCGATCGCCAAAAAGAAGAACATTTATTTGCTATAGTTAGTCAACTCAATTTAGGGCAAAATCTCATCGCTGATATTGCCGAAAAAGTTGTGCTGGCAGAATATAACCTCCTCGCAGGTAATAAAGCACTTGCCGCAACCGCTTACAACAGCGCTTTAAATTATGCCAATAACGGTCTGCAATTATTACCGCCTTCTACATGGCAAGATTACTATTTGTTGACACTCAATTTACATAATCTTGTTGTCGGTGCTTCCTATTTTACAGGCGATATTGATGGTATGGAGCAATATGCCGCTGAGGTTTTACAACAAGCTAAAAATATTGTAGATACAGTTCAAGTTGCCCAAATTAGGCTAGAAGCTTACACAAATCAAGGTCAATTTCTTTTAGCCATCGAAACAGCATTAGATGTTTTAAATCAGTTGGGTATTTATCTACCTAAAGAACCAGTAGTGGCAGAAATTCCCGCAAGATTTGAAGCGATCGCACTGTTACTAAATGGGCGATCGCCACGGGAGTTAATCAATCTACCCACAATGACAGATCCAGTCATCTTGGCGGCGATGCAGATTTTGGTCAAAGTTTCTGCCTCGTCCTATGCTTGCAAGCCGGAACTATTCCCCTTTGTCTCTTTAAAAATTGTGGAATTATCGCTTCAGTACGGTAATGCCAACACTTCCATTATTGGCTATGCAAATTATGGACTATTACTGTGTGCCATCTTAGAAGACTTCCAAACAGGATATGAATTCGGGCAACTCGCACTACAACTGTGTGAAAAACTGAACGATCGAGAATTTTACGGGCGAACACTGGTGCTAGTCCATCATTTCATTACTTCATGGACTTGTCATCTCAATACAACCCTTGCCCCAATCCAACAAGCTTACACTCGTTGTCTAGAAGCTGGTGACATACCTTTTGCTGGCTTTGCAGGTTTTGTTTATAGCTTACAGGCATATTTAACTGGTCGGTCTTTGCAGGTTCTAATTCCGGAGATCGGTTGGTATAGTCAGGCTTTACAGCAGATTGGTATGCAGTCGGCTGCGAACTTTACTAAAGGTTGTCATCAAGCAGTTTTAAATTTGCTCGGACAGGTAAGCAATCCAGTTATCTTAACTGGAGAAGCGATGGAGGAAACCACATTGCTGGAAACACTACACCAAGCAGGCGATCAAACAGCGTTGTGGCATTTATTAATTAACAAATTGTACTTATGTTTTTTGTTTGGCGACTATTCCCAAACCCTAAGCGTAGCCCAACAGCTCAAGCAATACTTGGGAGGTGGCGCTGGTACTGTGACTATTCCTTTACTTTATTTCTACGAATCCTTGGCAATTTTATCCACATCCGAGGATTTAGAAATTGTGACTGTCAATCAAGAAATACTGCACAAAAGGGCGCTTTATGCACCGATGAACTTTCAACATAAGTATGACTTGGTAGAAGCTGAAAAGTATCGCGTTTTAGGACAGAAAATCGAAGCTATAGAAATGTACGATCGCGCCATTGCGGGAGCTAAAACCAACGAATATCTTCAAGAAGAAGCTTTAGCAAACGAACTAGCAGCTAAATTTTACCTGGAATGGGGTAAAGAAAAAATTGCCCAAACATATATGCAAGAAGCATACTACTGCTACGCTCGTTGGGGAGCAAAAGCTAAAACCGATGACTTAGAAAAACGCTATCCCCAATTACTTCAACTGATTCTGCAACAGCGAAAAATTAACCTCAATCCTTTAGAAACTATCGCCACAATATCTCGTCCTTCTACTTTTCAATCAACTCTTACTTCTACCAGTGACAGCACCAGTATTTCAGATGTCCTTGATTTAACCTCTGCCCTCAAAGCTGCTCAAGCTATTTCTAGCTCTTTAAATTTAGACACTCTGCTCGCCAGTCTCACCGAAATTATTGTCGAAAACTCTGGCGCGAAAAAAGCTGTACTATTGCTTCCTGAAGACAATAATTGGCAAGTTCGAGCCATTACCTTGATTGAAAATCAACAAATAAAAACCATTCTGGAACCACAAACTTTAGAAACTTGTCCAGATATTCCCCACAAAATTATTAATTACGTCAAAAATACTCTAAAAACAGTAGTTATAGATAATTGCCAAACAGATATTCCTGGTTTAATCGGGAAATATATGTTGTCACATCAACCCCAAAGTGTATTATGTAATCCGATTATTAATCAAGGGCATTTAACAGGGATTATTTATCTAGAAAATAAATTGGCAAGCGGGGTATTTACTGACAAACGGTTACAAGTTATTAATTTACTTTGTACTCAAGCTGCAATATCTCTAGAAAATGCCCAACTTTACACTAATTTGCAAGCAAGTGAAGATCGTTTTTTACGACTAGCAGAAAATGTACCGGGGATGATTTATCAATTCCAACTTTCTGTAGACGGTATTGCTTCATTTAGTTACGTCAGTTCTGGATGCTATGGAATTTATGAAGTTTTACCAGAAGATGCGATCGCAGATGCCAATAACTTAATTTCTTTGATGCACCCAGAGGAAATAAAGGATTTTTATGAGTCTGTAGCCAGTTCCGCACAAACCTTACAGCCTTGGCAATATCAAGGAAGGATTATTACGCCTTCTGGTAAATTAAAATGGATTCAAGCTGTATCTCGTCCGATAAAACAAGCTGATGGTACAATTATTTGGGATGGCTTGTTATTAGATATCAGCGAACGCAAACAAGCCGAAGCTGTTGTTAAGCAAAAATCCCAAGAATTAGAACAAGCATTACAAGATTTACAACAAGCTCAATTACAAATTATTCAAAGTGAAAAAATGTCAGCACTAGGTAACTTAGTGGCTGGAATTGCCCATGAAATGAATAATCCTTTGGGCTTTATTGCTGTTACTCTCCAACAAGCAAAACCAACTTTGGCTGATATTGTCGAACACCTAAAACTATATCAAGAAATTTTCCCTAATCAGAGTGAAGAAATTCTTGAACACGCCGAAGCCATTGACTTAGATTACAGCTTAGAAGACTTACAGAAAATGATTGATGCTATGAGAATAGCGTGCGATCGCCTCAAAAATATCAGTACTAGTCTCCGCACTTTCTCCCGTGCCGATCGAGATTATAAAGTCCCCTTCAACATTCATGAAGGCATTGATAGTACAATTTTAATTCTCAAACATCGGCTCAAAGCTAACGAGCAACGTCCAGATATTGAAGTTATCTTAGAATACGGTAAATTACCACAAATAGAATGTTTTCCTGGGCAATTAAATCAAGTATTTATGAATATTATAGCAAATGCCATTGACGCATTAGAAGAATCAAATAATCGCAGCATTGTTGAGGATATTCAAGCCAAAACTAACCAAATTAGAATTACCACTGTGGTTAAAGATAACCAAGTTCAAGTTTATATTGCTGATAATGGTATTGGTATGAGTGAAGAAGTCAAACAAAAAATATTCGACCATTTATTTACTACGAAAGCTGTAGGTAAAGGCACAGGTTTAGGACTAGCGATCGCCAAGCAAATTATAGTGGAAAAACATCACGGTTCGCTCTCTGTAAATTCGACAATTGGTAAGGGAACTGAATTTGTTATTAGCTTACCAATTCTGTCTCAGAATTTGGGTGAAATTGCCTTATAGCCAATTCCCCACTAACACATAAGCTGCCCAAAATAATGGATGTTGGTATTTCGGGTTTTTTAACAAAGCAAGTTGGCCTTGGCGGAGTGCTTCGGCTTTAGTCAACTTTGTAGAAGTTAATTCTCGGTAGAACTGACTCATCAATTCTGCTGTAGATTGATCGTCCACATTCCATAAGGAAGCAAGGGTACTGCGTGCGCCCGCCCGTACAGCTATCCCCGCCAGCCCCAAAGCAGCGCGTTTATCTCCCGCAGCAGTTTGACAAGCGCTAAGAACGAGTAATTCAATGGCATTCGGTCTTTGTGACTCTCGAATCCGCAGTAAAGTATCGAGTTGATTGACGTTAATTCGACCATCCCAAGTGAGAATAAATGTCTCGTCAGCGTTGGAACTAAACTGACCGTGAGTTGCCAAATGTACTACAGGGAACGGAACAGAATTGATTTCTTGCTGGAAAGTTTGGCTGGTAAATTTTTGATTGAGCAGAACTTTAGTAGGCACTTCAGACTGAATTTGATTTAACTCTTGCGCCACATTGCTGAGGGCAGAAAAGCCCTGACGTGCTTCGGTAATTCCAGCAGTCAAAGCTTTGATTTGTTGTTGTGATAAAGCTTTGGGAGATAATAACTGTAACCCTGGAGTTAAAGCGATCGCATATTTCTCGATCAGATACTTTTGACCGTCGTAAAGCGCAGCCATAGGAATATTTCGCAAGGAACCATCCAAAACAAATACCAAAGTTTTGATTTGAGATTTAGCTAAGTATTCTTCTGCAGGTTGCAGTAACCAATTATATATTTGCCTAGATAATGCCTGAGTTTCTTGCAGTGTATAAGGTTTGATCAGTTGTTGGCGCAATTGCTCTAGAATTTTTTCTACTTCACTCGCAGCGATGTTGGTTTTGTAATGGCGCAGCGGTTGTTGCGGTAATTTGAGAATAACTTCTAGTTTGTCATCCAAAATAATGGGATAGATAACTGCCGCAGTTGGATCTTGGCGATCGATAACAGCGTCAATTTGTATTGGTCTTCCCTCTAAGCAAGCTACGCGAAAGAAGTTGTCAAGTTCCGCTAGTTGTAGGGATTCAATCAGAGTACGGGCTTGAACTAAGTTATCTTGACTCGGTTGGGAGTCGCCAGGCGATCGCAACAATAAATTGACCAACTGGCGATAGATTGGTTCTACTTCATCTCGAAAAGAAAACTGCACCTCTGGATTAATTGCAACTAAATCGTTGCGGAGAGATTGCAAGATTTTAACTGATTCAGTGTAAGCGGCAATTGCGCCTTGAATATCTCCCTTAGCTTTGAGCAAGCGTCCTAACTGCCATTGCCAACGATAGGTAATATCAGGCACATTGATGGCTTGGGAAATCGCTAAGGCTTGCTGGGTGAGTTCTTGGGCGTTATCAAATTGTTGCGTCTGTTCGTATAATGCTGCGAGATTTCCTAAAGCATAAGCAATTGAGCGTTGGTCTTGTAAATCTCTTGCTTGTTGAACTGCTGTTGCTAAAAGTTGGGCTATCTCCTTGACTTCTTGCCCTGTTTTGAGTTTCATTAAACTCTGAGCAAAGTTAATCCGAGCGTAAACCGCCTTGCGACTGGCGGGTAAATTAGGAATTTGAGCTTGGATTTTAGTCACCAATGCTTGAGCAGCATTTAATTGATTGTCATCTAATAATAGGCGAAGTTGATTTAGATCGGCTTGGATGCGTTTAGTAGGCGAAGTAGAGCTAGCAGCTTGTTTATAATAATTTATCGCTGCGGGGATATCCTGCTGGGCGGTGGCGGTGTTACCTAAACTCAGCCAAGTTTCACTGATAGCTTGAGGAGATTGCAATTGCATTCGCGTTGTTACTTCTAAACTCTGCTGTAAAATCTTTCGCGATTGTTCTAAATCCCCAACGACTCGCAGTACATTACCCAGACTACGCAAGCCTGTAGCTTTGAGAGTTGAGTCTGGTTGGTTTTGCAGAGTTTGATTAATTTCAGTTAATGTCTTCTGGGCTTTACGGTAATTTCCTAAACTTTGCAAAGCTTGAGCAGCGTTAATTTGACTGCGGATTGACCCAGTGCGATCGCCTATTTTTGCATAAATTGTAGCGGCCTGTTGCCAGGTATTGAAAGCTGATTCAGCTTTTCCTTGAGCTAACTGTAGCCGACCTTGAATATCTAAAGCTTGAGCTAAGATTTGCGTTTGGGAATTTTCTCCAGTCTGTAATAAGTTTAGGCTTTCAGTAATTGCTTGACTGGCTTTTGTCCACTTTCCTAATTGCTGGTAAGTCAAGCAAAGATTGCTCAAAGTCATGGCTTGCCTGAGTTTATCCCCTTGAGCTTTAAAATTAATTAAAGCTTGTTCAAAGGCTAAAGATGCTCGCTCAAACTGTTCTGCTTCATATAAGTTTCTACCCTGTTGCAATAACTCTTGGGCAGAGTTTTCCGCAGTCCTGAAGGCGAAGCTGGGCGGTAATATGCTTATGGTTAAGAGCGTAGCTAAAAATATTACGATTACATAACGACGCGCTTCTGCGTGCAAACGGCGGACTCTACGGAAACACGATCGTTTTCTTTTCATGTTCTTGTCCTCACATTTACTTTTGCCACACATGGCATGATGCTGGAGTTAATCCCGAATTATTGGGTGTGGCGGTCAGCAGCACTTGACCATTCTTACTCATGACTAATTCTTGCGCTTCTACGATAGGAGCAGGTGCGATCGCAGAACCAGTTGCACGAGAGCGATTTGCCTTCGGGTCAAGAGTAGCTAAATTTACCTCAATGGCGTCATCGTTCAGCATCTCGTTGGGACTTTCTGATAACCCGCCGCGTCCTGTCACCACAAAACTACTAATTTGTTCGCCTCTGGGAGTACAGCCTTGAGCAATTTGCTCTTGAGCATCAACTATATTTACTGGCAATTCCACTAATCCGCGACTAGGGTCAACATCGGGTGTATTAAGTTCTACAGTGCCACTCAAATCAGGACTTGCGCCTGTAGCGGTAATATCACTTTCTAGGGTAGGTGCAATCCGAAACTCTGTACCTAAGATGCTGAGTGCGTCTATTGTCACTCGACCTCCACGGAAATCAGTAGAGTTAGCACTAATGTCACTGTTTTCCGCAGCCACTAAAAAATTAGTATCAATGTTGATATTACCGCCGATAACATTGTTGCCAATGGCGTTAGTGGTAATATTACTGCCATAACGTAACAATATTAAATCTTTTGCACGCAAAGTAATTGTTGCCTGCGGTTGATTGGGGTTGGTATTGGCACTGCGAGTATCAGCCCTCAAACTACCATTGTCCAAACGTATAGAATCAGCATCGATAGTTAAATTACCTGCATTGCCTGTTCCCCGACTTTCCACAAAAACTCCAGCCCCATCGCGAATTAATAGTTGCTGGGTATTAATCCTTAAGGTTCCCCCATCTCCTACGCTTCTTGCTTGAGCAGACAAGTTACTAGGACGACCACCGACGGAGCGACCAATTAGTTGTACAGAGTCAGCAAGGACAGTTAAATTACCTCCCTTGCCACGAGTAAATGTGGCAGTACTTACGGCAGCACCATTTTCAATTAGCAATTCTTGAGTATTAATTATTACTGAACCTGCATCTCCTACGCCTTGAGTCAGGCTAGCCAAGCCACTAGCACTTAGATCGTTAGCCGTGCGACCAATCAGATGTACTTTGTTAGCAGTGACACTTACATTTCCCCCTTTGCCACTACTGACTGTACTGGCATTTACTTGTGCTCCTGCTTGGATAAGTAATATAGGAGTGGTAATTGTGAGCGAACCTGCTTGCCCTGCTCCGCTAGTTGCAGTATATAATCCGCTAGCAGATATAAAGCCAGCGCCAATCAATTCTCCAGCCAATTCCACTGATTCGGAAGCATTCACAGTCAAATTTCCTCCCGGCCCCGCACCAAAAGTAGTAGTTATGACTTGTGCTCCCCCTCGCATAATCAATCGTTGGACATCAATACTGACATTTCCTGCTGCTGCTGAGGTAAAGGTGTTAGCTCTAATAAGCGAGGAGCTTGCCAAGTTTAACTGCGAACCTCTGATAGCAACTGCACCACTCTCTGCTTGATTGAGAATGCTGCTGTCTTCCTTAATAGCAATGTCTACAAAACTTCTAGACAACTGAATATTTTCAAATGTTCTAGCGTTGTCATAGTTTAAAGTCCAGCCTTGGTTTGTTTGGCTGAGATTAACTTGACCAACTCCCGTAACGCTACCTAGTTCAATTCGTCCGCCTGGTACATTCAGAAAAGCACCTTCTAGGATGACATTTCCGCCTACTAAAGCCAAGGTTTTATTTGATGGTAGTATGAGTCCAAGCATCTGTTGGCTAGCAGATGAACCACCTATTCCCAGTACGCGAATATCTCCAGTTTTTTCGCCATATTGCAATCCCAGAGGAACATTTACGCTTAATAAAGGCTTAGTTTGTGGAGTAATAGCACTAAATTCTAAGCCGTCGGTAAATTTCAAGCTACTTGCTGTACTGGCGATAAACGAACCACCAATATCTAAACGGGCGTTTTGCCCAAAAATAATTCCATTGGGGTTGATGAAAAACAGATTAGCTGCACCGTTGGCTCGAATCAATCCATCAATATTAGAGATAGATGAACCTGTGACGCGGCTAAAGATGTTCTGAATATCCGCCGCATTATTAAAGAAAGCTGTACGTCCTGTTTTAACGGAAAATTGCTCAAAGCTATGAAATAAATTTGCGCCCCGCGTCGCGCCACCCGAAATCACATCAACGCGAGGATCGGGAGTTTGAGGCGTAACTAGAGAATTTTCAGATCCTAAAGTGCGATCGGGTACAATCTGAGCTAGTGCAGCGTTACATGAAGCGATCGCACCAACCACCGCCAAGCAACTTCCCAAGTAACATTTCCACGTATAATTGCGATCGCTTGTAGCCATTTGAGAAATTACGCCTAATATCAATGACAAACAGGCCAGAGAAGTCAGAAGATCAAAGTTACCAGCTTCTCAACTGTAAGTTCCCCCATGACTAGCATAGACTTTGGCACGCTCATCACAACAATCTTGGTCATGGTATTTCAACCAAAGAAATTATGGGGAGTGAGTTAATTTCATCGTCGATGACGCGAATTGTAGACTTTAGTTGCATCTACGGACATAAATCATATCTTCGACGAAACTTCATAATAAGCAGTATATTTTTGAAATTACAATTATCCTGGTATACCAAAGGCAGAAACTGATACCTGTTTTGGCTTTTAGATTAACAGTCTTTACCAAAGAGTGTTTTAAAACGCTAAAACAGTACTATACCAACTCTGTTTGTATGAACACTCACCTCTGAGTTGTCTGTGGCATAATTTCTGTGCAGGCTGCTCCGTCGGCACTGATAACTAATGAGTGTCAAATCCAATAGACCATATATATTTTTATATACTTAACAGCTAATGACTGAAGTACTAAGAATTGGGAACCGTACAATCACGGCTGAAGAATTGATTCCCTTACTGGCAGGCTACCAAATGCTGCCACAGCTGCGACGGGAATTAATTATTGATGAAGCGATCGCATCAATAGACTGTACCCCAGAAGAAATCGCCCAAGCAAAACAGCAATTTTTCGCTGAGAGACAGCTAGCATCGGAAACCGATGTCAAAGCATGGATGGAATTTCTCGGTCTCAGTGCCAATCAACTAGAAGCTTTGACTTTGCGCAAGCTAAAAGTGGAAAAATTCAAGCAAATGACTTGGGGTAAAAAACTGGAATCTTATTTTTTCCAGTCTAAAGCCAAACTGGACAAAGTAATTTATTCTTTGCTGCGCACTCAAGATATTGGAATAGCGCAAGAACTCTACTTCCGCATTCAAGCCAAGGAACAATCCTTTGCCGAAGTAGCGCGGGAATATTCAAAAGGCCCAGAAGCGCAAACAGGAGGGTTAGTCGGCCCCATTGAACTCAACCAACTTCATCCAGCAATGGCGCAACTACTGACTAACACCCAACCAGGTCAGGTTTTACCGCCAACTCGCATTGCTGAATGGTTTGTGATTGTGCAGTTAGAGAAATTTATCCCCGCACAACTAGATGAACCGATGAGAGTGCGCCTGTTGAATGAACTGTTTGAAGGTTGGATACAGGAACAGCAAAGGCAAATGATGACTCCAGCTGCTTCTTTGAGTAGCTAAGGAGTTAGGAATTGGGAATGAGGCAAGAGGGACAAGAGACCTAATAACTCTTGACAAATGTCAAACTGCTTTTAGTTTGCTCTCTTCCGTCCCGTTGCCTTTATTCCATTTGCACAAAAAATCCAGTAAATTCATATTGCTCTTAGCATAGCCGTCGCTATTAGGGGCACCCTTTTAGGCGCGCATTATAGTATTAGTAAACATCATCGTAAAAGGAAGTTGAGAATATCGAGGCTTGATGTTGGATTTCACTACCTTGCAGAAAGCCACCTTCTCTTCGAGACGCTACGCGAACGATGTCTAAGTTCTAAGCAACCTACGAAGGATTTAATTCCATACTCTTTTTGTAGTGGGCTGTACTAAATAAGAAAATCTCTTAAGAAAAGGTAATAAACTAAAGGCTGACAATCGCTTGTTGTAAAGGTTTCATGGAGCCAATGTGGCGTAACTTCCTTGCGAGGCACTGGCTTTTCCTCCTGAGGCAAGCGATCGCGTCTTGGAGATGAATGAAGTGAGAAGAGTTTGACACGCCGATTCCACGTTATAGGCGTAAAAGTAGCGAAGACACTGTTGGTGAATTCGGAAACGCCTATGGGCTTGTAGTTAATTCAGCAATGAAACGATTGAGAGTTTTAAGTGCAGCTTTGTATCTAGTGGCTTGCTTACCTAACTTCAACTCCAACAAAATGCGATCGCGTAAAGCTTCAAGTGCTTTTAGTTGGGGCAGTAACGCGGTTGACGTTTGAGGATCTCGGCTCTATGCCAAATAGAAGCTTGGTTTAATTAGTTCAAACCACATACTCTACTGCATACACACATTGCTGACACATTGTTTAACGTAAGTCTTAGTATGGATGAAGCTGATGACAAGAGCGTAGCTATGTATTGGGAGAAAGAATTTGTTTAAAGGAGCGCTCAGTACGTGAGAAAGAACGTTATTTCTCTATCGGTTGTGTCGGGAGGGGTTCTAAGTGCATATATTGGTTTGTTTACGACCGCCAATGTTTATTTTCTCAATTATCGTGAAATGAGAATTAACGGGTGGTTTTACTTAGGAATAAACATAGGTCTATCGCTATATCTTCTTGGTATCTGTGCAACGGCTGTAATATTCCAACGGATGTCTTCCCAAGGATCAGAAATTGAGCCATCGTTTCTGATGTTAGGTGGCACGATTGGTTTGCTAGTTGGTAGCTCACCCCTCCTGTTCAATTTACTAACGCAGGCATCGTACTATTCCATTTCACCCTTGATAATCTTGCCTGTTTCGTTTTTGCTATCTATTTTAGGGATTCGTATTGCTTGTGAATTCCCACACAGGGAATCTAATTTCCATCGGAGAGTTTTATTATCGAGAAACTTAATTGGATGGCTAGTTGCTTTACTTGCCTTAACTGTTATCTGGATGAACAATAGCAGTTTTCCTGGAATAACTGCTGCGTCTGTGGTTCGGCAGCAATGGGCAGATAAAGAATTTAACAGATACAAAGAAGTTGTGGACACAATCAAAACCTGTCAGCCTATTATAAAGCAAGTAGGTAGAGTAAAATATGTTGCACCGACCTCTGGTAGAAACTATGTTATATCTGATCCTGGTAGTTCGGGTCATAGCGGGGAATTTACTTTAGAAGTTGTTGGTCAAAAAGGTGTAGGTGTGGCGAACTTTAGCTTTCATATTGATACTGTAGTTTCGCATGGCAAACTGACTTACCAAGGTCGGACACAAGAAATAGTCTGTCGAAGTTAGGGAAATAATTTGAACAAGGGGTGAAATGAGCATCCATGCAGAAAGTTACGCGCTTGGAATTGATGAGCTGCTTTTAATACTGCGTAGCTTGCCGCCGCAGGCATTGCTACGGATAAAGCTGTACCAATTGAAGTCTCGGAAATTTAGGAGCTTAAAACCCAAGATGAGCCGTATTAAATTGTTGCACCAAATAATCTATAGGTTAATTGGTACATCGAGAATCACGAAAAATATCGATTGGCAAAATGCTTATCCAGTAAGCATTACAGCCAAGCGCGTAACTTTCTGTACGATTGCTCATTTAGCCCCATAAGTCTCGGCTGTGGAAATAAAAGTAAGAAAGGGAGCAACTGGATTTTCTTACTTATGTCTGTATTGTTTCTATCTGCACCACCGGGCGATCGCACTTACTAGCCTTTACCGCGTAAGAAAGGTGAACAGCATTGGCTCATAAAACCCTTGTGAATAAAGCTTATAGCAACTCGGAGAATATTATGTCTTACTTTTTTCTTAAAAGTGCCCAATTACATAAGTAAAACCATCATAATTAGGGGCGGACATTGAATAAAATCTATCTTACGTAATCACATCTTTTGACCACAATACAAATCCCAAAACAAGTCAGACATAACCCGCCATTTCTCCTATTCTCTGATGCAATGCCCCCCAAAGATACTTGATCCAATCAGACTCGCCAACGGTCTAATGCCAAATGACTAACTAAACTGTTGCGCATAAAACCGTGTATAGCGTCCTTGCAGTGCTAACAGTTCTTCATGGGTTCCCGATTCCACAATTCGACCCTGTTCTAGAACTAAAATGCGATCGCATCTTTTCACTGTACTTAAACGGTGAGCAATAATAAATACAGTGCGTCCTTGCATTAGTCTTTCTAAAGCTTCTTGTACCAAGGCTTCTGACTCGGAATCTAAGGCTGATGTAGCTTCATCAAGTATCAAAATTTGCGGGTTAAGAAGAACAGCACGCGCGATCGCAATTCTTTGTCTTTGTCCCCCTGATAAATTTACCCCACGCTCGCCTACCCAAGTATCATAACCCTCTGGTAGCTGAGTAATAAATTGATGGGCGTTAGCAATTTTCGCCGCTGCTTCCACTGCTGACATTTCAAAGGAGTCTTGTCCAAAAGCGATATTTTGGGCAATTGTGCCAGAAAACATGATGGTTTCTTGGGGAACAATGCCAATTTGTCGCCGCAGACTATGAAGTGTGACATCGCGAATATCTACCCCATCAATCAGAATTTGACCAGATACTGGGTCATAAAAACGGGGTAGGAGATTCACAAAGGTAGTTTTACCAGCGCCAGAAGCACCCACAAGCGCGATCGCTTCTCCTGGTAATACCAACAAACTGATATCTTTTAATACAGGTTCGCCAGGATTATAGGCAAAATCCACATGGTCGTATTCCACCTTACCTTGGACGGAGGGAAGAACTGCGGCGTTAGGCTTTTCTAATACTGTCGGTTTAATTGCTAATAATTCAAAAACTCGGTCAACGGATGCCTCACCTTGCTTAAATTCGTTGTAGTTATTAGTAGTGTGTCCAATTGGGTCAATTAATAACGCCGCTGCTGCTAAGTAGCTGAAAAACTCTCCTACTGTTAAATTGCGTTGAGAAATTTGCCATCCTCCCACCAATAATAGTGTTAAAGCACTCACCGCTTCTAAAAATCCGACTATAGGAATTTGAATCGCTTTGAGTCGTTCGGCTGAGTATTTGGCTTTGAGACTGTGTTCTGCTTCTCGGCTAAACTTAGCAATTTCGTAGTTTTCCGCAGCAAAAGCTTGGACTAAACGAATTCCACTAAAAACTTCTGTGAGGATCGCCGATAAGCTGGAGACACGATTTTGACTGCGACGGGAATACTTCTGTAACCGTTCGCCAAACCAGCCAATTAAAATCCCCATCAGTGGTGCGACAATTACCGTTGCTAGTGTCAGCTGCCAATTTAAGTAAATCATATAGATAGGAATTGCCAGCAGTTGCAACACGCAAGGGATAAAATCGTGAAATATTCTATTGACTACTTCTCCAACCCTGTCAATATCCTCAGTTAGGCGGTAAGATAAATCACCTGCTTTTGCTGTCTCAAAATAGCTGAGATTGAGTTTTTGTAGGTGTGCGTAGGTCTGCTTGCGGAGATTAAACGCTACTCTTAAAGCAGCTCGTGCCATGTAGATATCTTGCACAGACTGAAAAAAGCCGCGGACAAGAAATACGACAGCGCAGATTCCAGCTAATTGTGCGATCGCTACTACATTACCGTCTCCAAAGGGAACTGCCAATTTACCTGCGAGATTAATCAGCGTTAACGTAGCCAGCACATATCCTACAATGCCAATAAATCCCTTAGTGATGGTTTGCCACTGAGGTCGGATATAAGGTAGCAGTTGCCAATAATTAGATCGCGTTTTCAAGCTGTCACATCCACAATAATCTTTTCCTTTGTCTGACGCTATCAGTTTTTGGGTAGTTTCTGAAGTCTAATTGAATTATCGAGGCTATTTGGCGATCGCCAAGGACTGCAAAATATCTAAGTTAAGAGGCGGCTGACTGAGAAATTTAGCATAGGCTGTACTCAAGTAAGGACGATATTCATCGTTATTGGCAATATAGGTTTCCATAAAAGCAACACTCAAAGCACTTAAATACTTACGAGCATTTTCTGAACTAGGCCCCATTAAAGTAGATGATATTGCCCCAAAGTTGTAATTACCGATATCACCTAAAGTAGATAAGTGCGTTCCTTGTTCCATCATCACCAGATATTTATCTGGAGTCGAGAGCCAGGTAAAAGGACGAATTTGCTCTGTATCTGCTGGTGCAATAAAATCATTACCACTGGCTACCATCATTACAGGCTCTTGAATTTGGCTCAATCCACTCTGTCCCAACAAACTGCTAGTTAAAGGATTGACTGCGATCGCAGCTTTGATACGTTTATCTTGTAAAGAGTAGCTTCCTGGTAATAACTCTGTTGTTTTGCACTGAACCAATAGCGGGAAATTCCAGAGTTCGCGATTGTTTTGGCAAGCTTTATTCAGTTGTTCAAAGTTAATTGTTGCTCCTGCTAAAGCCAAAGCTGTGTACCCACCCGCAGACTGACCTATAACTCCAACTTGGTGCAAAGCCAGCCGACTCAGCCTGGGGTCAGATTTTTGGCGACGTTCTAATTCATCCAGCAAATACTTCACATCTAAGGGTTGATTAATAGATTCCCTGGTTTCCGGAGGTGTAGCTAAACCTGCAAAGTATTGTTGAAATCTTTGGCGACTAATACCAGGATGCTCCAACACAGCCGTTGCAAAGCCATAGGAAGCAAGATGTTGAGCAAGATATGCAAAGGTTGTGCGGTCAGAAAATGCACCGTGGGAAATCACAACTAGGGGAATTAATTTGTTAGTAGTAGTGTGAGGTAGATAAATATCGCTAGCAAATTGTCGAGAACGAGATGCATCATATAAGGAGAGCGTGATTTTTTGCCAAGTCAACGGCCCAACCTGTCGCAAATCTGGTTTTTGGGAAAAGTCTATAGTTACAGCAGAGGTTGCTGCTGCTTGCTTTTTAATTTCTGAAACAGCCGCTTGCTGCTGTTTTAAACGCTTGGAAAAGTTTTTAGCTATTGTTATTCCTTGATTTAAATTTAGCTTCAGGCTGTCGCTGGGAAATCGATGCAATACATCAAGTACTGTCATCCCTTGTGGATCGGTGGCAGCTAAAATTAAAGCGGAGCGTAACGCGTAAAATCCATTTTGATTGCCTTCTGTTTCTACTAATTTTCCTAATTGACGAATTATTTCTTCTCCTAAAGGCGAGTAGGTAAATTGAGAAACCATTACCGGACTGATTGGAAAGTGTTGCTGGAGAAAGGAACGTAGCACGGCTAATTGTTGGGGAGTGGCAAATTTAGCATAAAATGCGAAGTCACTGTCAATTTTTCCCTCCTTGGCAAATAGCTCTAACGCATCAGCCGAAAGATAGAATTCTCCAAAAGGTGCGAATGAAAATGTAATACGTTCTGCTCCTAATGCAGGTAGGTTAATCAATGTAGCCAAAATCAAGTTATAGAAGGCAACCTGAAAAATTGACTTGAAATTTAGTATTTTTAGGCTGCCATATAATGATTTAGCTAGCAATAATTTGAATTTCAACATAATTGAATTGCTATCATACAACACTGAGTAAATAGACTGCGCTTGAGAGTATTGAGTTCTAGTTTCGATAAAGCCAGTAACAAAAATAATCGTGTAGTGCGATCGCATCTATTCCGCAAAGAGAATAGGGCAATATATACCCTTGCAACGGAAGCACTGCAAACACACTCTGAGTAATTGAGCTAATTTAAAGATTCATGCTGTAAAACTGAGAAGTAACCGATTTCTAAATAGTACCGAAGGTAACACCTTGTTGTTTGAGCCACTTACGGTATGCAATAGAATAGCGATCGCTCGGTAAATGTACTTCTGCTTGCAAATCCAAGGGTAAGCGTCGGGGTTGCTGAGATTCAACAATGGCAATATCTTGACTAGCAAGTTGATTGTGAATATCTAGATAGACTTCTACTGGAACTTCACGGGCGCTGTTTACCAATAACCAATGTTGCGCTACGCACTCATCTTCATCGACTGGCGTAATTGTATAGAAAATATTTAAACGACGATCTCCAGGCCCGAGTTTGAAGTATGCCACTAGCGGACGGAAGATGCGGTAATCGTAAGTGTTGAAAATCATTGGGGTTTGGTGAGGATTACCCGAATTCAAATCTAGTACCCACAAACCACATTTGAAACTAATCCCATTTGGAAGAGACTCTAATTCATAGTGCGTCAACTCAGGACGACTAGCGTGGGCAAATAATCCCGAATGCAGAATTGGGAAGTGTGCCGGATCGATGAAATTTTCCAGCACCCGTAGCGGGCTAGAGTGATAGTGGTAGGGGCCGCAGAAAATCTTGCGATAGCCCGGATCGTCCCATTCAGAAAACGCAGCGATGTCTTGTTTTGGTGTTCCTAAACAAACCCAGAGCAGATCGTAACGCTCTTGTACTTGGTAAGTTTTAACACAAGCTTGTGCTGGGGGCGATTGGTCTGGATTAGCCGGAACTAGTACGCATTTCCCATCGCTATTAAAGGCTAAACCGTGGTAAGGACAAACAAGGGTATCTTGATTGACATATCCTAGCGAAAGACGAGCGCCACGATGAGGGCAAACGTCTTGCCAAGCTAAGACTTTTTCGCCATTATGCCACAGCACTAGATCTGAGCCTAATAAGCGCTTGTGCAGAACTGTTCCGGGTTGGAGGTCTTGCGATCGCGCGATTACATGCCAATCATTCAGCAAAATCTGGTCTTGCACCATGAGTATCGACACCCATCAGGTCAAATACCTATATCTTAATCATCCGGTGAAAAAGCCATCAAAGGATCTGTGAAGAGGCTTTAAGATGTGTGACAAACTCAGCGTCTAACTCGCTTCTTGTTTAACTTTATATAGATACACAAATTGTCAGCAATCTCAAGAAGTAAGCGATCGCCAATCTTCTATAAGATAGTTTGAGGCATTCATGATTAGCTGAAATGCCCTTGGATAGCGGAATAAACATTCTCGTGTATAAAGCTTTCATCACAACCCCCGAAAATTTGGGTATGTTTGGGGATTCTTATTTATCTACAAGTAGTACAATTGTTCTATCAACAAACAATATTTCCCAACTTCCACCAACTTGAGTGCGATCGCCTTCTAGGAAGCTGCTAAGGCGATGGATTTGTTGTGCATATTGGGGATTTTTCGGAGGTCAACATCATGATCGCACAAGTACAGAGTGTAATTCCAGCCCAAGTTGACACTAAAGCCATTACAAAATCGGAGTTTGAGCAACACGCTCAAGAAAAAGCTAATACCCTCAAAAGCGTTGGGGGAGAAAAGTTTTCTTTACTTTCCCTTGGTGACGTTACTAAAACGATTTTACATCATGCCTTTTGGTTAGCCGAACAAAAACAGAAGCTTTCACTCAAGCAGTACAAAAAACTTCTTGTTGACCGAGGTTGGAAGGGTGAAGAAAAAAGATATCTGAAGATTGCGGCGGTATTTGGTGACTTTTCACCCCACGATTTAGCACAAATCGAACCTTTGACAGTATATCAACTAGCAAATAACAGTAATAAGTATAAACAAGTAATAGATGCGCTTTTAGATTTGAGTACTATTACTCAAGAAGCTGTACGTTCTTTAGTCAAAGAACATCGCACTCCTAAAGCAACAAAACCAGAAAAACCAAGTATTTGGCGACGGACTAAGAATGGTGGCAGATATTGTCAAATTCCCGCGATTCATGAAGAAGATGAGCGCACAGGGGTAACTTTGCAACGGATGATGGATACAGAAGGTTTGAGTGCCCAACAAATCGTAGCAGAAGCCATAGCCTTACGGCAGGCATATCAGCAAGGACAGCTAGCTTTTGTCAACGAAGACAAAAATTAACCTAATACTAATTCAAATAATCTTTGCGACAAATAAATTCTTTGTAGGAGCACGACACCCAAAATCTTTTGGTATATCAAATTATCTTATAGCGGTTCTCGATCTGGTGAGGTACATTTTTACAGCTACTAACCTTGTTAAATAAGATATGGGTGTACCTCAGTTGCTTAGGAAACGCTATACTGACGTTCCCTACTCATGTAATGTCTTCGTTCGCAATGACAAGCATTCAAGCTGAGATGATATCATCTGTCGCATTCTTTTTTTAAAATGGGAGAAATTCTAGTGGCTTCGACTTATGGTAGAAGCACAATGTTTGTTTCATCCCTACTATTAAGACCGTAGAGATAAACCGCAGTCTAACTGCTGTGTAACTTATGGACTTTAAGTACAGGTGGAAAAACGGCACCCAGCCAAGTCGAGATCAAGCAGCACGAAATCGGCATTTACTAGATGAAAGCCAGTTTGAGAATGAGCACGACCGTAACCTAGCTGAGGAAATGGCAAGAAAACATTTAAATGTACCTCTAACAACCGCAGATGAAGACCGTTCTATATTGCCTGAATCTGCTCCTGGCGAAGCATCGCGGTAGTGAATTTTGAGTTGGCTGAGGTGTGCCAATACCAATATCAAAACAATTTGTTAGCCTTGCAACTCAATTGCAAGGCAATGCAATTGTTATGTAAAACCTCTTCTCTTTTGCCTACTGCCTACTGCCCTCTGCCTTTTCAAACCAATAATTTTTAACGCTGACCTACTTATCTTAGTAATCTTAATTCTTTGAGGTCATCTATTGGCTCTTGAAATGAGCAGGAACCAAAGGAACGGAAGAAACGCTTTCTAGCTTCTGCTATTTCTGAAATATTCACTTGGTGATTTTTCCAAGCAATGCTGTCTCTTGTAAATTGAAAATTATCGCTCGATGATTCTGGGAGTAATTCTAAGGCTGTCTCTAGCGTTAATTTTTGATGATAAACAAGTGCTGCTAAGACGATGACATTCAAAAAACCGTGCATAACTGTGACTGGGCTATCTGCTTCACCAGTTACTCGATGTTTCCCTGGTAATGGATGATGCAGTCCTGCGGTTGCTTTAAAGGGAACTTGAGCTTCTGCAAATGCGAAAATACTTTGGCACAGTTGAGCAATACTCGGAAAGGCATCGACTGTTACACCGCCAGTACGAATTTTAGCGGCTGCACCAGTATGTTGCAAAACAGATAAATAGCTCTTGAAGTCGCTTTTAAAAGGTATTTCAAAGAATGATTCTATCTCAGTAGAGAGAGAGGAAAGTATTTTTTCGATATCAGTAGGTGGAAGGGGAGGGAATTCCAAGGATGTAATGGCAATTTTATCGTTGTTGAGTGACTGTAGTTGTGCAATCGCTTCTTTCACATCTCCAGCCATAATTATGCTCAATGGCCATTTTGTTGGTTTCTCCGGTAAAAGTTGCTCAAACTCTTGCAACCGAGAAACTGGCAAAATAAAGCGACCTAACATCCAAGCGTAGGGCGTTGTCTGATACTGAGCATAATTTGCCATTGCTGGCTGTAATTCCAACTTGGCTGGCGGAAACAGTCCAGCGTAGTCCACAACTGATGAAAGCAGCGCCTCTAATGATGCAAACATCGGACTTTACCTAGTGTATAAGGTAGAGGGCAAGGGGGATGAGGGAGTGTGGGGAGTGTGGGGAGTGTGGGGAGTGTGGGGGGACAAGGGGGACACGGGAGAAATAAGAATTAACTGTTGACTTTTGACTCTTGACTCTTGACTCTTGACATTTAATCTAATGGTAACGAGGTTGAAGCTTTAATTTCATCAAGAACAATATTTGTCTGGATTCTATCTATACCAGGAATGCGGGTAATTTTTTCTGATAATAACTTTGCTAAGTGTTGATGGTTAGGGACAACCATTTTCAATAAATAGTCAAATTCGCCGCTGAGATGGTGACATTCTAAAACTTCTGGTAGTTCTTTGACGCGATCGCAAAACATCCCTACGCATTCAGGCTGATGATTAGCTAAGGTTACTTGTGCAAAACACAGCAAGTCTAAACCTAGCGCCTCTCGATTCACTAAAGTAACATAGCGGTCTATCACGCCTTTTTCTTCTAGCTTGCGCAATCTCTTCTGCAACCCAGGCGTTGAGAGATTCACGTGACGAGCTAATTCAGCAAAAGTTATCCGGCTGTTCTCTTGCAACAGACACAACAGTTGCCGGTCAATATCATCCAATTGTTGGAGTTGTTCAAAGTTCTTGAGTGTTGGCTTCACTTTTACATTCTCCTTTTAGTGCTGAGTCATAAGTCTTGAGTCCTGAGTAATGAATGGAATCCTTACTCAGCACTAATGAAAGCCACAAGGCAATTTTCCTCCTCTACGTCGAAGGAAATGGCATTGCTTGTTGCTATTTTTCAGAATATCCCTATATAGGGTAGTTAAAACTACATTCTAAATTTATTTTAAAAGTTAATATTTTACACTTGTAGATGCTTGT
Source organism: Calothrix sp. NIES-2098 (assembly GCF_963875125.1). Taxonomy (NCBI): domain Bacteria; kingdom Bacillati; phylum Cyanobacteriota; class Cyanophyceae; order Nostocales; family Calotrichaceae; genus Calothrix; species Calothrix sp. NIES-2098. The sequence continues at coordinate 1,949,176 of NZ_CAWNKJ010000001.1, read as the reverse complement.
AAGTAAAATTTATAATCTAAATTAGGAGACTAGAGTTAAGAATCTCAACTCAAGATTTCGTTAACGAATGATAGATTTTTGCAAAGGCATCAGGTAAACCTGCCAAAGGGGAGATGTTTATCTATATAAATCTCCTTCTTTAGGAGACTGTGCCTAGATTGTTAGCGCAGGCAGTGTAGAAGAGAAGGCATCGATCCCGACCATGTTTGGTTAAAGGATGAAAAACCTGAAGCTTTCTGCATTTAAGCTTTTTGAAACGGCTATTCCACTAACAGGAAGTTCAGCAGTTCAGAAGCTTTTTAGAAGGAGTCATATATGATGAACGATTTTTGCCCAATTAAGCGCATCGATCACTTGGAATTTTATGTTGGGAACGCCAAGCAAGCAGCGCTTTTTTATACTAAGTGTTTTGGATTTACTAACACAGCTTATCGAGGCTTAGAAACCAACTACCGCGACACAGCATCGTATTTGATGCAACAAGGTAATATCAATTTTGTTTTAAGTACAGGGCTAAATCCAGATAATCTGATTGCTAAAAGTGTACTGAAACACGGCGATAATGTAGCGATTATTGCTCTAGAAGTACCGGATGCAGTTAGCGCTTACAAACAGACAACTAGCCGAGGTGCTTTAGGAGTAATTACACCCACAGAAGAAGAAGATACTTATGGGGTATTTCGTTATTCTGCGATTCGCGGCTACGGTGACACTTTAATCAAGTTTATCGATCGCAGCGATTATGCAGGTTTGTTTGCGCCTGGTTTCGAGGCTCAAACTAAGACGCACCTCACCAGCCCAGGAGTGGGATTAAAAGCCATTGATCATATAGTTGGTAACGTCGAACTCGGTGCAATGGAACGTTGGGTGCAGTTTTTTGCCGAGACAATGGGCTTTAATTTGTTAGTAGAGTTTGACGATAAAACCATTGCTACAGAATATTCTGCCTTAATGTCTAAGGTAATGCAGGATGGTTCGGGCAAAATTAAATTACCAATTAACGAACCTGCTAATGGTAAACGCAAATCTCAAATTGAAGAATATTTAGAATATAACTATGGCCCTGGAGTTCAGCATATAGCGTTGGCAACTGACAATATTATTGAGACAGTTACCCGTATGAAAGCAACAGGTGTGGAATTTTTGGTTGCGCCACCAACTTATTACGAGAACTTAGAACAACGGGTAGGAAAAATTGACGAATCTATAGATAAGTTGGCAGAATTAGGCATCTTGGTAGATAGAGATCGAGATGGGTATTTGCTGCAAATTTTTACTCAACCCGTACAAGATAGACCCACATTGTTTTTTGAGGTGATTGAACGACACGGGGCGCGGGGCTTCGGTGAAGGAAACTTCAAAGCCTTGTTTGAAGCTATTGAACGCGAACAAGCACGACGGGGAAATCTCGTAAGTGTTTAGTGGTTCATCGCACTGAATTTGATGGGTTAGGAAAAGAACCACAGAGGCACAAAGACACAAAGGAAGAGGGAAAGAAGATCGAGATCAATGTGGTGGAGTACTAAAAGCAGGGCGAAATTATGACTTACTACTATAAGTTGGGAAAACTACCACACAAACGACATACACAGTTTCATCAACCCAACGGTTCTTTATATCACGAAGAGTTAATTAGTATTCGCGGATTTTCTGGCGTGCAATCTCTGCTTTACCACTTGCGTCCGCCTACGCAAATTGAGAAGATTTTGCTGGAACAAAGGGTAGAGATTCCTTATGAAGAACCAGGTGCCTTATTACATCGACACTTACGCACAGCTACAGTAGATTTAGGTGGGGATGCGATCGCATCTCGTATTCCCCTAATGGCTAATACAGATGTCTGCATTTCGGTGGCGCGTCCTACCCAACCGATGCATTACTGGTATCGCTTTGCTCACGGTGATGAAGTACTTTTCATCCACGATGGTAGCGGTATATTAGAAAGTCAATATGGCATTCTGCGTTACAACGTTGGTGATTATTTAGTAATTCCCACAGGTGTAATGTGGCGGATAATTCCCGATGCGGGGATTGAGCAAAGAATGCTCGTTATTGAAGCCTACGGACATATTGACCCGCCAGCGCGTTACCTCAATCGTTACGGTCAATTCCTCGAACATTCTCCCTACTGCGAACGTGACATTCGCCCACCGGATGAGTTAATTACCCACGATGAAGCAGGAGAATTTGAGGTAAGAGTCAAAGCCCAAAATCAAATTACCAGTTACCTTTATCGCCATCATCCTTTAGATGTAGTTGGCTGGGATGGACATCTCTGGCCCTTTGCTTTCAATATTGAAGACTTTGAGCCAATTACAGGGCGACTGCATCAACCACCACCTGTACATCAAACCTTTGAAGCGCCAGGATTTGTGGTGTGTTCTTTTGTACCGCGCCTGTTCGATTATCATCCCCAAGCAGTTCCAGCTCCTTATAACCATTCCAACGTTGATTCAGATGAGGTCATCTATTACGTAGAAGGCAACTTTATGTCCCGCAAAGGAATCGATCGGGCATCGATTACCGTTCATCCTAGCGGCATTCCCCACGGCCCCCACCCAGGAATGTATGAGGGGTCAATTGGGAAAGAACGGACAAACGAACTGGCAGTAATGATTGATACTTTCCGTCCGTTGAAACTAACGAAGTATGCCTTAGCTTTAGAAGACAAAAACTATTCTTACAGTTGGACATCACATCTAGGAGAACCTGTACGCAGTTAACAATTAAAAATTGAAGACAGTTTGAGTTAGGTAGTTCCACCTCAAATCAAACTGGTTTCGCAAATGAGGTGAGTTTATGACTCAAGTTCTAGCAACACCAAAAAATTTAAATATTTCCTCACGAATTGAGGAACGCTTGCAGCGAGGTGAATTGACTCAAGCGCAAGTGAACAGTTTCCGCGACTTCCTTACCGAAGTAGAAAGAGAATTTTTGCAGCACCGGATCATTACTAACAACACCTATACTCGGTGGTTTAGCAATGGTACGGTGACAGATGAAGAATTACGCCATTTCATTAAACAATTTTCGGTATTCTCCAACCTATTTTTAGTAGCAGCTTTACTGAAAGCAATTAACTCACCTACCCTCAAACAGTCGCGGGCTAGTCGAGAGATTTTATTAAACGAGTTGGGCGTAATTTATCGTCAATCTGGGAAAAATGGCAGCACTCATTTAGCCCAAACCGAGGAAGATAAAGACAAAGAAGGCGACCCCGAACTAGTAAGTACAGAAGGGACTGTAGACGGTGGTGTTTGTCGTTTCCGGGCTGCGCATTTTGAATGGCTGTTAGGTGTAGCTGAAGGGTTGGGGCTACACTACGAAGAACTGGGTAAGCGCAAGCACGGTCGCCCCAGTACTTTACACTTCTGCGATGAATTGCAACGCCTTTATGGTAGCGACGACCCGCACATAGCTGAAGGTGCTAGCTTTGCTGTGGAGAATTGGGCAGCAGCAGGCTTCTGGCAAGAGTTAGAAGACGGGCTAACGCGCATTAAACAAACACGACATCCGCAGCTGCATTTAGCATTCTTCACTTGGCACAACCGCGTTGAAGGACAGCACGCGGGACATACTTTAGAAGAATTGGAAGAAGTATATTTTCAGCCAGACTTTGACCGAGGTAAGTTCATCCAAGGAGGGCGAGAGATTTTAGATGCGATCGCTGTTTTCTGGGATGGTCTTAATGAAGACAGAGTAAGCAAAGTATTTACTTAGTAGTTTTTTTAACGCAGAGGGGCGCAAAGTCAACTCAAAGTAACGCAGAGTGTTTGCAAACCTTATCCTCTCTGCCTCTCTGCGCCTCTGCGTGATACTAAAATCCAAAATTATATAAGAGGTAAGGGCGATGACAAAGCAGTTATCGCTAGAACAAATTATCGCTTGCGGTATAGCAAGAGAAACGGCTGCCGCAATGCTACCACAAATCAATCGGTGGTTATCCTCACTGCCTGCCGCAGAGTGCTGGCAGCAATTCACGCGCCACATCTTGAAATCTGACCAACCTTTTGACTTTCACGAACTTCTTTATAAAAGCGCCGGACAGCCTCCCGCTTGGTTTCCCACGGAGGAGCAAATTCAGTCAACCAACATCGCGGCGTTGATGAAACAGCTAAATGTGGATTCCTACGCAGAACTGCACGCTTGGTCAACTCAGCATCGTGGCGAGTTCTGGGAGATGATGATTCAACGATTAGGTATCCGCTTGCACAAGCCATACAGTAGAATTGTTGACCTGTCGGGTGGTGTGGAGTCTCCGCAATGGCTGGTGGATGCGCGGTTAAATATAGTTGAGAGTTGTTTGTTGGCAGATGAAAATGCCCCAGCCATTATCTTTCAAGAAGAAGGTGGTTCGCTGTCTACCCTCACCTATAAAGAACTCCACAGTTTAACTAACCGCGTCGCCAATGGATTGGTGACAGCTGGCTTTGTTCCTGGGGATGCGATCGCGATTGCTATGCCGATGACTGCTGAATCGGTGGCGATTTATTTAGGTATTATCAAAGCTGGCTGTGTGGTGGTTTCCATTGCTGACAGTTTTGCGGCGGCGGAAATTGCCATACGGTTGCATATATCTGAGGCAAAAGCTATCTTTACGCAAGACTATATTTGGCGTTGCAGTAAGCAATTACCTCTTTATTCCAAAGTAGTGGATGCCAATGCACCAAGAGCGATCGTCCTGGGAACTTCTGTAGAATTGCGTTCTAACGATCTAACTTGGAAAGAATTTCTGAGCAACGAAGAAGAATTTGAAGCTTTTTCTGCCAATCCTGCGGCTTACAAGAATATCCTCTTCTCCTCCGGTACTACAGGAGTCCCGAAAGCAATTCCTTGGACGCAAACCACCCCGATTAAATGCGCTGCGGATGGACATTTACATCAAGATATCCATGCTGGTGATGTCGTAGCCTGGCCGACTAATTTAGGGTGGATGATGGGGCCGTGGCTGATTTATGCCAGCTTAATTAATCGCGCCACCATTGCTCTTTACTATGGCACACCCACAGAAAGGGGATTTGGCGAGTTTATTCAAAATGCGCGCGTGACGATGCTGGGTGTAGTGCCAAGTTTAGTCAGCGTTTGGAAAACTACCGCCTGTATGCAAGGGCTTGATTGGAGCAGTATCAAAGCCTTCAGTTCTACTGGTGAATGTTCTAATCCCCAAGATATGCTGTTTTTGATGTCTCTAGCAGGCTACAAACCAATTGTAGAGTACTGCGGTGGTACAGAAATTGGCGGGGCATACATCACTAGTACTCTGGTACAACCTTCTGCACCTGCAACTTTTACTACACCAGCTTTAGGGCTAGACTTAGCGATTGTGGATGAAGAAGGGCATCCTGCTGATAAAGGTGAAGCGTTTATAGTTGCTCCTTCTATTGGTCTTTCTACTGAGTTGTTAAACAAAGACCATCATCAAGTTTACTTCGCCAATACTCCTCAATCTTCGCTACGCCGTCATGGCGATCGCATTGAGCGTTTAGCTAACGGCTACTACCGCGCTCAAGGTCGAGTTGATGACACGATGAATTTAGGGGGTATCAAAGTTAGCTCAGTGGAAATTGAGCAAATTGTCAATTCTGTAGAGGGAATTTGTGAAGCTGTGGCGATCGCTTTTTCGCCTCCTGAGGGCGGGCCGAGTCAATTAGCGATCTACGCTGTAGTGGAAAATCATCTCCAGCAGAACAAAGAATTACTCAAAAATTCTCTACAAACGGCAATTCGCCAGCAACTCAATCCCTTATTTAAAATTCAAGACATCGTAATCGTTGATACATTGCCACGTACTGCATCCAATAAAGTCATGCGTCGCGTGCTACGCGAACATTATCAGGCTGTTTTAGCAAGTTACAAATTAGTCTGAGGCAAAAAATTATGACTGCTATCGCACTTCAAGCAGGAAGTGTACATCCTCTGAGACTGGAAGATTACGAAGTAAGTTCAGAAACTGGTTTTTTACCAAAGCATTCTCCAGCCGAGGCGCAATTGCCAGATATTTTTTGGCAAGTCGAAAAAACTGCGACAATGCTACCCAAGTTAATGACGACACGGAAGATTCGCCCGATAATTGAGAACATTTTCAAAGTGGACGTAGAGCGCACAAAATTAGATCAAATGCAGTTGCGTCGAGCAATGCAGATGTATGCTTACCTAACTCATGCTTATGTTTGGGGTGAGGCTACACCCGTGAAAGTTCTACCACGGAACATTGCTGTACCTTTTTACCAGATTTCTCAAAAATTAGGCAGACCGCCTGTATTGTCTTATGCTTCCTACGCTGTAGACAACTGGGTACGCATTCACGAAACCGAACCCATTGCCATCGGTAACATCACCATCTGGCAAAACTTTTTAGGTGGATTGGATGAAGATTGGTTTATTCTGATTCACATTGAAATTGAAGCCAAAGCTGCACCAGCGCTAGCTGTAATTCCCAATATTTTAGAGGGGATTGCGCAAGACGATACAACTACTGTCATCGCTGCTTTAGAGAATATCAAAACAGCATGGACAGCGATTAACACTACCATGAAGCGGATGACAGAAGCCTGCGATCCATACATTTACTACAATCGAGTCCGTCCTTACATTCACGCTTGGAAAAACAACCCCGCATTACCCGAAGGACTGATTTATGAAGGCGTAGAAGCTTACGACGAAGAACCCCAGCAGTTTCGGGGTGAGACAGGCGCACAAAGTGCGATTGTGCCAACGATGGATGCGCTATTCAACATTACTCACCAAAACGATCCTTTGTGGGAATATCTCAGAGAAATGCGGGATTATATGCCACCAAAACATCGTGATTTTATTCAAGAAGTAGAAAAGCGATCGCATCTGCGTGATTTTGTCCAAAGTCACATGGATAAAGTCCCTCAACTGAAAGATTTATATAATGACTGCATTTCTCTCATCGAACAATTCCGAACTCAGCATCTGAAATTTGCCGCTTCCTACATACACCAGCAAACGCCAAAGTTCAACAACGACACAGTTATTGGCACAGGCGGTACACCATTCATGGAGTATCTAAAAAAACATCGTGATGAAAATAGCCAGCATCTATTGACTTAAAATTCCTCACAAGTTCCTCAAATTTTTTTTCTAATTTGAAAATGGTAGTATATACAGCCTTGCTTTCATCCTAGAACTCAAATTCTGGGTTGCTAGCAGGTATTTAGATTATGAAACTGCCTAGATTGTCAACAATATTGCTGTTGTGCTTGTTATTGATTGGCGGTCTCATGGGAGATAGTGCAGCAGCTAAAGAAACTCAGCCATGTAAGAAACTTCCTGGTGACAGCCTAGCTGATTGCATTCTGCAACGGGATACACTCAACACAATAGCGATGATTGAGTTTGTCACAGATGAACAATGCCAAAATCATCGTATTGTTAATACTGAAGTGATTGAGCCACCCCACGATATTAAATTGGAAAATGGGGTTCCCCGACAAGCCTCATGGGTAGAACGTTGGACGGTAGACCGTTGCGGAACATTAGTTCCTTATCGTACTAAGTTCACATCTGATAGGCAAAAAGGGACTGACTTTGAAGTTAATATTGAAAATTGAAACTATGCCAGTAATTTTTTCTTGGGTTTCTGTCAGCTAAATAAATAAACCATGAACCTGCAACCCAGAGGCGTGACACTAATCATTTTAATCGCGATCATTGGTCTGCCTCTATCTAAAATCCTAGTACATATTCTCACCGAAGTATGGTGGTTTGATGCTGTTGGCTTCGCTGAAGTCTTTTGGACAAGATGGACTTGGCAAATTCTCCTCTGGATATTCACCTTTGTCTGCTTTGCAATATTTCTTTGGGCTAATTATAAAATTGCTATGTATCGTACCCGTTACGGCTCGATTCGCTTGTTAACGGATACTAATTTGGCTGATTATGCTGATATATTTATTAATTTATTCGCTTTAGTTTTGATTTTTCTCACAGCGTTAGGGGCTGCTAGTGCTAGCGTTCCGCTTTGGGAAACTCTACTAAAGTATTTCCATACAAGTAATTTTAGCGATCGCGACCCCATATTTCAACAAGATATTGGTTTTTACGTTTTCCAGCTACCGCTTTATCAAGCTATCTGTAACTGGCTATTATCTCTGTTGGTGTTGGGACTAATTATCGCAGTTATTGTCTATTTCCTCAAAGATAGCTTTACACAGCGGCGCAAAGGTCGATATGTTCTGAATATTCAAGCTTCTCATCATTTAAGCTGGCTATTAATCGGAATTTTGGGATTAATTGCTGTTAAATTTTGGCTCAATCGTTACAGTTTGCTTTACTCAACTAATGGGGCGGCTTTTGGTGCTGGCTATACAGATGTTTATGCTCGAATTTTTGCTTATTCAGTGATGAGTCTTTTGACTTTAGGATTAGCATTAATATTCGGTTTCTCAATTAGACAAAGCAAATTTTCACTTTTATTTAATGGAATTCTTTTATATGTCATTGCCCTGATAGCACTTATCGGTATCTACCCTGGATTTGTGCAAAAATTTATCGTTGAACCCAACGAATTAGCTAAAGAAAAACCATACATTGCTAACAATATTAAATTTACTCAGAATGCTTATCGCCTAGACAATGTACAAAAGCAAAACTACGCTGCGCAAAATCAACTAAACCACCAAAATTTGCAGTTAAATCAGCCAACTATCCGCAACATTCGCTTGTGGGATTACCGCCCGCTTCTCAGCACTTATCGCCAAATTCAGGAGATTCGACTCTACTACAAATTTAATAGCGTCGATGTCGATCGCTACACTCTCAATGGTGATTATCAACAGGTTATGCTTTCAGGACGCGAGTTGTCTTACTCTCAGTTACCCCAAGAAGCGCGTACCTGGGTAAACCAACGTCTGAAGTATACCCACGGCTACGGCTTGGTGATGAGTCCGGTTAACCAAGTTACATCTGATGGCTTACCCCAACTGTATATCAAAGATATTCCGCCTGTCAGCCAAGTAGATCTTCAGGTGAGCCAACCTGCAATTTACTATGGCGAAGAAACCAATAACTATATTTTTACGGGTACGAAAACCCCAGAGTTTGACTATCCTCTTGGTGGGAGTAATGCCTTTATTAGCTACAACGGTAAAGGTGGTGTACGGATACCAACATTTTGGCACAGACTCGCTTATGGCTACGATCTGAACAGTCTCCAGATTTTGATTTCCAATTACTTTCAACCACAGTCGCGTATCCATTACTACAGAAATATTCAACAAAGGCTGGAACACGTCGCACCATTTCTGCGGTTTGATAGCGACCCTTACCTGACAGTAATCAAGGGTAGATTACAGTGGATTGTGGATGCTTACACGGTGAGCGATCGCTATCCTTATTCTCAGCCATTATCCCAGAGTCAGAATGCCAACAACAATCTCAAGGGAGAAAATAACGAGCAATTCTTACACAGCAATATCAACTATATTCGTAACTCAGTTAAGGTAGTAGTTGATGCCTACGATGGCACAATGCAGTTTTTTGCGATCGATGCAACTGACCCCGTACTGCACACCTATAGTCAAATTTTTCCGCACCTGTTTCAACCCCAAACAGCAATTCCCCCGGAAGTGAAAGCGCATTTTCGCTACCCCCAAGACTTGTTAAACATCCAAGCGCAAATGTATCTTGCTTACCACATGAGCGACCCAGAAGCATTTTATAACCGGGAAGATTTGTGGCGCTTTCCCATCCAGACTTATGAGGGTAGCGAACAAGTTATGCAACCATACTATGTAATTATGCGCTTACCAGGGGAAGCGAAAGCAGGATTTATGATGATTCTGCCGTTTACACCTGCTAATAAAGACAACATGATTGCATGGATGGCGGCGCATTCTAATGGTAAAGACTACGGTAAATTGCTGTTGTATGAGTTTCCTAAACAAAAACTGGTGTTTGGCCCCAGACAAATTGAAGCGAAAATTGACCAAGACCCGAAAATTTCTCAACAATTTACCTTATGGAGTCAGTCTGGTTCTAAAGTAATTCGCGGCGATTTATTAGTAATTCCGATTGAGCAATCTTTACTTTATGTAGAGCCAGTATATCTGCGAGCCGAACAGGGTGAGTTACCGGAGTTAAAACGAGTTATTGTGGCTTATGACAAAGCAGTAGTCATGGAAGAAACTCTCGATCGAGCCTTGGCGGTAATTTTTGGTAGCGAACAGGTAGAGAAGCAAGTACCTAGTTCAACAACAGGAGTAACTTCAACTTTAGCCCAATCTGCTCTAGCAACTTATCAAAAAGCACAAGCAGCCCTCAAACAAGGTAATTGGGCTGAGTATGGTAAGTATCAGCAAGAGTTAGAGGGAATTTTACAGAAATTAAATCAAGGTAATCAGCGCTAATACCAATTCACGAAATTATTGATCCAAATCACCTCCTTTGTATCCCCTGCTTGCCTATTCATAACACTATTCAGCAACACCAATTCTTCTAGACAGTTTCAGGAAGATTTACAAAATTATATTCTGCATACTTGACTTGTAGATTCCCAGATAGTAAAAAACAACATCTGGGCTGTACTTAATTATTTTAAAAATACTTAAAAATATTAATTTTGTTTTAGCTTTGCTGCCTAATTCAGGCTAATAATTAGCTTATTAAACAATAATCTACTACCTCTAAAGAAAGATTAAACTTTGAGAGGAGATAGATATTACTGAATTTAAAGAAAACTATTGATTACTAAGAATACAATAATAAAAGAAGTTAAAATTGTATCTTTGTCTCAATATTTTTAATTCTGAATTCCCTAAAGTAATGCAGTTTATGGAAGAAGTTTATATTGTCTCAGCAGTACGCACACCATTGGGTAAGTTTGGCGGTGTACTGGCTAATTTCTCGCCAGTAGACTTAGGTGCGATCGCTATGGATGCAGCTTTGGAACGAGCAAGCGTATCAAAAGAAGCTTTAGATATGTACATTTTTGGTAATGTACTGAGAGCAGGACACGGACAGTCATTGCCCCGTCAAGCAGCTTTTAAAGCAGGGATTCCCCACCAAGTGAACGGCTATGCAGTGGATATGGTGTGTTCATCGGGAATGATGAGCGCAATTAACGGTATGGCTGCAATTCGCGCTGGTGAAGCGGAAATCGTACTCGTCGGTGGTATGGAATCTATGTCGCAAACTGGATTTTTGCTATCCTCACGAGCTAGATGGGGATATAAATCTTTGCTGGGTTCACCAGAGCAACTTACCGATGTTTTACTTAATGATGGACTCACCGATCCCATTAGTGGCGAAACGATGGGAGAGCAAGCAGAACAGTTGGCAGCCACTTACCAAATTACGCGAGCCGAGTTGGATGAAGTCGCTTTATTTTCCCAAACTAGAGCAGCCCAAGCGACTGAGCAAGGTTTGTTTAAGCCGGAGATTGTACCCATTGAAGTCGCAGGTAAAAAAGGTTCGCAGCTTGTAGACAAAGATGAAGGAATTCGCTCCGACACTACTTTAGAAAGTCTTGCTAGGCTGAAGCCAACTTTTAGAGAAGATGGTGTATTTACTGCTGGTAATAGCAGCCAAATATCTGATGGTGCAGCAGCTTTAGTTTTGGCAAGTAAAACAGCAGTAGAACGCTACCAACTCAATCCTTTAGCGCGGTTGATTGGTGGCGCATGGACGGGCGCAGAAGCTTGGCGATTCCCGGAAGTGCCGATTTTGGCCGCGAACAAACTTTTAGACAAGCTGAAGATGAAAATCTATGATTTTGATTTGTTTGAGAACAACGAAGCATTTGCTCTCAGCAGCGTGTTGTTTAATCGGGATTTGGGCGTTCCTTATGAAAAATTAAACGTGTATGGTGGAGCGATCGCACTAGGACATCCCATAGGAGCTTCAGGCGCGCGCATCATCGTAACGCTGCTCAACGCCTTGCAACAGCAAAACGGACATTTGGGATTAGCAGCCGTTTGTCACGGTACTGGTGGCGGTACGGCGATCGCACTAGAAAGGCTGAAATAGCGCGATCGCTGAGTATTTTTTACAGAAGATGATTCGCTAATGCTAAACTCTTGTGCTTTGAAATTCTTAACTTGGCGGTTGGAAAATTTTAATGTCAGTTCTGAATCAGTTTTGCGATCGCTTGAGCTAATTCTTCCGGTTCAACAGGTTTGCAGACATGGTGTTGAAATCCTGCTTGGAGGGCGAGTTGGCGATCGTACTCTGCGGCATAGGCAGTCAAGGCGATCGCTGGAATTGCTCCTCCTTGTTCTAGCGATCTCGTTCTGATTTGTCGCATCAGCATATAACCATCGATATCCGGCATCCCAATATCGCTAATTAACAAGTCTGGCTGGAAACCTTCCAGCAGAGCCAAGGCTTCAGTAGCAGAGGCGGCAACGATTACCTGTGCGCCATACTGTTCTAAAATGGTGAGCACCAAATCTCGCATATCAGCTTCATCATCAACTATGAGAATTTGGAGTTGACTGAAATCAAAATTGTCAACAGGGGATAAATAGTCTAAAGTTGCTGTTTTAACAACATTTAACGGTAATCTTACGGTAAAGGTCGCGCCTAATTCCTCACCAGGACTCTCGGCTGCAATAGTGCCGCCATGCAATTCTACCAAATGACGCACGATTGCTAAACCCAGTCCTAGCCCGCCAAATTGCCTGGTTGTCGTCGCATCTGCCTGTCGAAAATAGTCAAATACGTGCGGTAAAAAATCAGGATGAATGCCTTTACCCGTATCGCTGACTTGAATTTCAGCTTGCGAGTCAATACACCTCAAGCGAATTTCAACTCGTCCGCCTGATGGCGTAAATTTTACAGCGTTGGAGAGGAGATTCCATATGACTTGCTGCAACCGCGCCGCATCGCCTAAAACTTGCCCTACATTCGCACTCAATACAGTATCAATGTGAATTGACTTGCCTTGGGCTGCTAACTGCACAGTTTCCATCGCTGCTTCAATTGTCGCTGCCAAATTGACAGCAGCCATATTGAGGCTGAGTTTGCCTCGTAAAATCCGCGAGACATCTAAAAGATCCTCAATGAGTTGAGTTTGGAGTTTAGCGTTGCGCTCAATTGTTTTTAAGGCATAATCTGTTTTTGCGGCATCTAATTTTCCACCGCGCAGTAATTTAGACCAACCCAGAATCGGATTTAGCGGCGTGCGCAACTCATGAGACAACACCGCTAAGAATTCATCTTTAACTCGGTTGGCTGCTTCTGCGGCACTTCTGGCTGTGCGTTCTGCTTCGTAGAGGCGAGTTCGGGCGATCGCCTGAGCGCATTGTTGGGCTAGCGATAAAATAAAGCCTTGTTGCTGTGCATCCAACTGTTGCGGCTCAATGAAAGCAAAAGACATACCTCCGATTGCTCGGCCTTCAACGATCAGGGGAATGGAAATCCAGGCCTCGAAGGAGTTTTTCTCATAGGTTTCTCGGAGGTGGGGATAGCGGATAGCTCGTGTTTTTGATGGTTCTGCCCAAATTGGCTTTTTGGTGCGCACAGCTTCTGCCAAAGGTACAGGTGCATTCAGGGAAAATCGCTGCCAACTTTTGGCTGGGTCGGGTTCACAACCCACGGTGCGAATGATTTCCAGATCTGTGCCAGTGTCACTGACTAAAGCAACAAGGGCAAAGTTAGCACCTAGCGCCGCCATTCCTTGGTCTACAATCACATCCGCCACTTGGACGGGAGTGAGAGATTCGGAAAAAGCCGCTGTCACAGACTGAAGTCGGGTAATGCGTTCGGCAGATTGCTGTGCTTCTAGGTAGAGGCGGGCATTATCAATGGCGATCGCAGCGCGATGGGCGATGTCTTCTGCCAATCCTAGATCTGCCTGACTGTAACGGCGATCGGATTCTGCCGTCACAAAGGTAATTGCTCCTAAAATCTGTCCCCTGGCGATCAAGGGCGAGCTAATGCCAGATTTTAAACCTAGTTCCCGCAAGATGCGCAGATGTTCGGCGTCTTGAGCTATACTCACCAATGCGTCCTCTGGAATTTCTGCCGCCATTTCGGTTTTCCCAGTTCGCAGTACCTTGGCTACGCCCTCGGTGGCATCGATGTTTCTCGGATATTGCCGATCGATTTTCCAGCCTAATTCCACTTTCTTGGGGTCGCGGTGAGCCACTGCTACCCGATGGATATGATTGTGTTGGAGCAGGTCGATCGCGCACCAGTCGGCAAAGAATGGCACTACCAAATTCGCCACACTTGCCAAAGTATGTTCGTAATCTAATGAAGATGCCAGTGCTGTACCGATCTCTGCGAGAAATGCCGATCGCTGTTGATCGGCTTCGGCTTTGATGCGCGCTGTTTGCTCTTGAACTCGTTCCGCTTCTGCTTGTTTGCGCTCGGTGATGTCTTTGTTAATACCAATTAAAAAGATGGGATTCCCAGCTTTGTCGTATACGGGTTTAGCTGTTGTTTCAATCGGTACTGGCGAGCCATCTTTACGCACGCAGGGAATTTCACCACAAAACTCGCCTGTTGTCTGAATAGACTGAATGATTTCAGCCGTCTTCGCTGCTTCAATATCTGAGCGATGGAGAAAATTCACAGGTCTGCCGATCGCCTCTTTTGCTGTATAGCCAAAAATTTGCTCGGCATTGCCCAGCCAGCGTTGAATCTTCCCTTGCAAATCGGTCAACAAAATCGCATCGGGCATTTGCTGCAAAGCCACATCAGAAATCAGGAGTTCGGCTTCGGCTTGTTTGCGTTCGGTGATGTCGTGCATCACTACAACTGCCCCTAGTTTTTTGCCTTGACTGTTAGCGATCGCCCGACCGCTAGCAAGTAAGGTTTTGGTAGTTCCCTGTTTCGGGGCAATTACCATTTCCACATTCTCAACTGTCTCGCCCTGTAAGGCTCGAAATAGGGGGATATCGTTTTTGGACATCCGCGTTTTACCGTCGGGCAAATACAAGTCGTAGTACTCTGCCCATTGTTCCGGTGGCAGTTGTTGCTCTGGTAAACCATGAAATTCGCGTGCGGCGCGATTAAATAAAGTCAAAATCCCGTCAGCATTACAGGCGACGATTCCTGCCTGGACATTATCGAGCAGTACTCTCAGTAACTCTTGTTCTTTTTGGCGTTCGCTAATCTCCAACTGAAGTAATTCATTGGCTTGGGATAATTCCGCCGTTCGTTGTGCAACTAAACCTTGCAATTCATGCTGGACTTGTTGCCGTTCTAGTTCTGTGGCGATGCGCAAAGCAAAAATGGTCAATAGAGATTCTGCTAGCTGAACATTTGTCAACACTTTGCCATCCATCACCCCCAGTAAGCCGAGGGGTGCGCCCGTAGAGTCAAAAAACGGAATAGCTAAATAGCTTTCTACGTTGAGAGGTTTTAAAAGTGGTGCGTTAGGAAATAAACTTTGGACTCCTTGGGGATGGCAGCACAATTTGCGTTGCTGGAGTACTTCCTCGCAGGGAGTACCCCGCAGTATATAGGCAAAGTTGTCAACGATCTGTCCCTGCGCGCAAGTGGCGATCGTCCGGATTGCTTCTTGGTTATTGCCTTCCACCAGACCAATGTATGCGTAATCAACTCCCAGGACTTTGCTCAAATGTTGCACCAAAGCCAAGAAAAATGCTTCACCTGTCGCAGCCGCAACTCCTTGAGTCACTTCTAGCAACGCTGCATCCATTTGCGTAATTTTACGGGCTGCGAATCGCAGTTCTAGTTCATCCATTACCATTGCGGCCAGATCTGCGAGGATGGCTGTTTGCTCGTTACTGAAGCGATCGCGCGGTTTCGTATCTAACAAACACAGAGTGCCTAAGTTAAAACCATCTTCGGTCAGCAATGGCGCACCAGCATAAAATCGCAGACCCGGTTCATTGTGGACAAATGGATTAGATACCAGGCGATTGTCTTGCCTAGTATCGAGAATCACTAATACTTCCTTAGATAAGAGTGTAAAGCTGCAAATAGTTGCATCTCGCTGCATCTCGCGCATATCAAAGCCATAGGCAGATTTAAACCAGCCTCTCGATTCATCAATCAGCGAAACTAAGGCGATCGGCACGTTAAACAAACGCGCTGCTAAGGAGGTGATGCGATCGAAAGCAGCTTCTGGGGGAGTATCGAGAATTTGGTATCGCCGCAGTGCCTCTAAGCGTTCTACCTCATTGGCAGGTAAACGGGCGCTTGTTGCAATCGGTTGCGAGGAAGTTTCAGTCATGAACTTTGACCAATGGGCGAGTAGAAGGCTGGAAATGCAACGGCAACGATCTTATAAGCTAATGCACATCTAAATTGCACATTTACTTGTTTGGGTTGTCAAGGGTCAAGAGTTAATAATTATTTCTCTCTTATCCCCCCACACTCCCTCATCACCCAGAGATAATGAGTTCTGAGATGGTATTGACTAATACTTCTGGCTCAACAGGCTTGGGAATATGTTTTTGGAAGCCGACTTTGAGAGCTTGTTTTTGGTCGTATTCAGCAGCATAGGCGGAAAGAGCGATCGCTTTGATATTTCCCCCCTGTTGTGGCGATCTGGCGCGAATTTGTTGCATCAGCATATAGCCATCGATATCTGGCATTCCAATATCGCTAATTAAAATATCGGGCGGTTGGCGATCGCATAACATCAGCACCTCGGTAGCATTTGTGGCCACTGTAACTTGCGCTCCCTGTTGTTCGAGAATAACTTTCACCAAATCCCGCATATCCGCCTCGTCATCTACAACTAAAATCCGCAGTTGGCTGAAGTCAACCGATTGAACAGCAGTTGCCTTTTCTGGCACTGAGGCTGCGGTAACAGTTATTAAAGGCAACCTGACTGTAAATGTTGCTCCTTGTCCTTCCCCTGGACTAGCAGCTTCCACTGTACCGCCATGTAGTTCCGTCAAATGCCGCACGATCGCTAAACCTAAGCCCAACCCACCAAATCTGCGCGTGGTTTTACTATTTTCTTGGCGGAAGTAGTCAAAAACATAAGGTAAAAACTCAGGATTGATGCCTTGTCCACTATCCTGGACAGAGATCTGGGCGTAGCTACTAATTTGCTCTAAAGAAATTGCAATCTCTGCACCATCAGGAGTGAACTTAACAGCATTAGATAGCAAATTCCAAATAATTTGCTGGAGTCGAGCCGGATCGCCCGAAACCTGCAACTTTTCTCGGTTAACAAAGGTTTGAATTTGAATTTGTTTTGCTTCTGCTGCCAAGCGTACTGTCTCTAGCCCCGATTCAATAACTGTAACTAAGTTGACAGGCATAATATTCAGTACCATCTTGCCGCGTAAAATTCGGGAGACATCGAGCAAATCCTCAATCAATTGGGTTTGTAACTTAGCATTACGTTCGATGCTTTCTAAAGCACGAAAGCTGGTCTGGGGATCTAATTTGCCTTTTTGCAGCATTTGTGTCCAACCGAGAATGGGGTTGAGGGGCGATCGCAATTCATGGGATAGCACTGCCAGAAACTCATCTTTAATGCGATTGGCTGCTTCTGCTTGCTCGCGGGCGGCTTGTTCTCGCCAAAGCAGTTGTTCTCGTTCGGCTTCTGCTTGTTTGCGCTGGGTAATATCGAATAACAAACCATCCCAAGCCAACCCGTATTCGGTTGGTTCTGGACGGGAACGCCCCTGAATCCATTTCAGTTGTCCCGATGGTGTAATTATCCGTCCTTCCCATTGCCAAAAGCTAGAATTTTCGACGGCGATCGCCACAGAACATTCAAAAGCTGGTAAGTCGTCTGGATGAATCAACTTTAAAAAGGAATTGGCATCTTGGAGAATCGTTTGTGGTTCCAATTCCAGCAGTTCCAGGGAACCAGAACTGACGTAAGTAAAGGCAGCTGTACCGTTAGCAAAGGGAACATAACGATAAACCATTCCTGGCATATTGCTAACTAATACTTGATACTTGGCTTCGCTTTGGCGAAGTGCTGCTTCCGAGCGCTTGCGGGCGGTGATGTCCCAAGCAATACCAAGACAACCGGGATTTCCCTGGGCATCATAGGTTAAATTAGCCCAAATCTCTAAATCTACCATGCGCCCATCTTTAGCTTGATGCTGCACTTCAAATCCATGAAGCGATCGCCCACTCAATACTGTTTGCAGGCTAGCCAGAAATTCTTGTTGTCTGTGGGGAACCGTTGGCATAAACTGCCCGATCGCTTCTTCAGCACTCCAACCAAAGATTTGCTCGGCGGCGCGATTCCATAAGGTGACAATTCCTTGGGGATCGAAACAAGCAATGGCAACCGGACAGGCCTCAATCAGAGTTTGTAATGTTTGATTGGTGCGTCTGAGTGTTTCTTCGGTGCGTTTGCGCTCGGTAATATCTAAAAATGCGGCTACCGAGCCTCTCAAGCGTCCTTGCTCGTCGAGTAGGGGTTTAGCGTAACCGAATAAATTAAATACCCTGCCATCTCCGCGGTCAATATCTACCTCAGTCCCTTTAATTTCTGTTTTGTGAATGGCGGCGGAGCGCAGGGGAAATTCCTCAGGGGCGAGTTCTCGACCATCCTTGAAGATTTTGTATGCTGGTGGCGGTGCATTCTCTGGGGTGTAAGAAACATTAGCATCTGCTGCCAGACCTAAAATTTGGGCAAATGTAGGGTTGGATTTGATCTGTTTAAATTCTGGATCGGTTGCGAGCAAAAGACCAATGGGAATCACCTCAAATAGCGTTTGCAGGTCTTGATTTAGCGCCGCGATCGCCTGTTCTCTAGTTGCGATCGCGGCGGCCATGTCATCAAAGGCACGTGCCAGTTGACCAATTTCTCCCGATTCCTGGGAAAACTCGGTACGGGCGCTGAGGTCGCCTGCTTGCAGCTGCTGCGTCGTCTGCACCAAAGATTTAACTTTGCGGGTAAGGAAGACATCGCCTCCAACCCAGGCCGCTGCGATCGCCAAAGCAGTCACGCATCCCAGCCCGATTAGGTTTTCTAGGAGCAGTCGATTGGCGGCGGCAAAGGCCACTGTCCTAGACATCCCAACTCTGACATGGATATCCCGATTGACAGCACTACTACCTAAGGTCGTAAAGGCGTAAAGCCGCTTGACTCCATCCAAACCCATCGCTTCTGTGGTGCCTTCTATTTGGGACAGCACCAGTTTGGTAATAGCAGCATCGGGCACGGATTTTCCTACCAAGTTTTGCGCATCTGGGTAACGCACGAGAACTGTTCCCTGGCGATCGGTGATTGTAACTACCGATCCTGCTGGTAACTTGAGTTCGGCTACTAGGCGATTGAGCCAAGCTAAATCCAATGCCGCTATCACAACTGCCTGCACTTGTCCAGACTTGTCCAAAATGGGATAACCAAAATTAAGCGTGGCTTTGCTCGTTACTCGACCGATTTCATACTCGCCAATAGCAAAATTACGAGTTTCCTTAGCTAGGCGAAAGTAAGCGCGATCGGCTGTGTTGACTGGCTTCGTCGCTAACGGAATGCTGCAAATTAAGTTACCGCTTGCATCAACCACACCCAAGCCTGCATAGCTATGGTATTGCTGAAGCAGGTTTGCCAGCAATCGATTACACTCCCCCACATTCCCCTCACGGATCTCAGGCATTTGCGAGAGCGCAATTAGCAGTTGGCGTGCCCCTTCACTGGCTTGGCGCTGATTGGCAGCTGCCAGTTTCACCATGCGCAACAGATTTTCCTGTGCGTCTAGGGCTGCACTTCGACGTTGAACCGCAGCAGTGTAAAGAATCAGCCCCAAGGAGGGAATCACTGCCAAAAGAACGAGCAATACCAGGCGAGTCCGCAGGCTGGATAAATTTGGGTGACGAAACCAGAAGCGCATTATGGTTTTGCTTGACCTCCACCTTGTTGAACTAAATCGGCGATCACTCTTACTAAAATCTCTGGTTCTACAGGCTTGGATATATGGCATTGAAAGCCTGCTGCGATTGCCTGCTGTTGGTCAATTTCTCCTGCATAGGCAGTTAGGGCGATCGCCGGAATTTGTCCTCCCTGTGCTGCTGCTAAAGTTCTGAGTTGGCGTAGCAGTATATAACCATCTATCTCTGGCATTCCGATATCGCTGACCAGCACATCTGGCCGGGATTGAGTAAAAATGGCGATCGCTTCCACAGATGAGTTGACGGCTGTGACATTTGCACCCTGCTGCTCTAGTAAGAAGGTAAGGAACTCTCGCGCATCGGTATCATCATCTACTACCAAAACTTTAATCCCCTGTAAATTCACAGATGGATCGATCTGTCGCTTGTCTAGATTCATTTGGTTGGGAATTGGTTGGGAATCGGCATTAGCGGTAGTCTCATGGTAAAAGTTGCCCCTTGCCCTTCCCCCGGACTTTCTGCCCAAATCATACCGCCGTGTAATTCGACTAAGTGACGCGCGATCGCCAATCCTAACCCCAATCCGCCAAATTTTCGCGTGGTAGCGCCATCCTCTTGACGGAAGTAGTCAAACACATAAGGGAGAAAATCTGGGTGGATGCCCTTACCTGTATCGCTGACGGTAATTTCGGCATATTTGTCATTTGACGCATCGCTAGCGATCAATGACAGCTTTACCTCAACTCTTCCCCCGTGGGGTGTAAACTTAATCGCATTGGCAAGTAAATTCCAAACTACTTGCTGTAATCGACTGGAGTCACCCGATACCAGCCCTATACCGGGTTCCAGTATTGTCTGAATTTGAATAGATTTGGCGATCGCCGACAACCGCACCGTTTCCAATGCCGCTTCAATTGTCGATACTAAATCGACCCCAGAAATATTTAAGCTGAGTTTGCCTCTGAGAATCCGGGAGACATCGAGCAAGTCTTCAATCAGTTCAACTTGCAACTTGGCATTCCGCACGATAGTATTCAGGGCTTGTGCAGTCTTGGCTTGGTCAAGCTTACCCGTTTGCAGTAGCTTTGACCAACCAAGGATCGGGTTGAGGGGAGTGCGCAACTCATGGGAAAGAACGGCGAGAAACTCATCTTTGACGCGGTTTGCTGCTTCTGCGGCGTTGCGGGCGATTCGTTCTGCTTCGTACAGATGGGCGCGGGAGATGGCTTGGGCACTCTGCTGCGCCAGCGTCAGCATAAATGCCCGTTCTTCCACAGTAAAGGCTTGTGGCTGGGTAAAACTCAGCCCCATGACGCCGAGCAATCTTCCTTCTGCAATTAAAGGCAGACAAGCAAAGGCTTGATTTCCAGTGGTGGCAATACTTTCAGCTAGATGAGGATACTGCGCTAACATTACCGCAGCGTTTTCCAGGAAGAGTGGTTCTCCTGTTCTTGCTGTTTTTGCCAAAGGCACCGACCCCGTGATGGGGAAGCTCGACCATTGATTCATCATCGATTCTGGGTAGCCGATCGCTTGCAAAATTTTGAGAGTAGTTCCCTGTTCTACCAGCAACGCCACAGAACCCGCATTTGCCCCGATGGCTTCAATTCCTTGCCGCATTACAACATCGGCAACTTGTTGCGGAGTCAAAGCTTGGGAAAGGGCAGCTGTGATTTGTTGCAACACGTTGGTACGATTGGCAAACTGTTCGGCGATTTGTTGTGTTTGCTGAGTTTGCTGGTACAGTCGGGCATTATCTACCGCTAGGGCAGCACGGCGAGCTAGTTCCTCAGCTAAAGCTAGATCGGTTCGATCGTAGGAACGCCCTGATTCCGCAGCTACCAATGTTAGGGTTCCTAAAGTCTTACCATGCGCCTGCATGGGCACGATGATGACTGAACGAAAACCAATTTCTCGCAGCAAACGTAAATGTTCGGGGTCGCGGGCGGCGTCTACCAACAGAGCATCGGGAATATTTGGGTAAAATTCAGATTGCCCGGTGCGTAAAACCTGGGGAATTCCTCGTAAATCGTCTTGATTCAACGGATAGCGCTGTCGGATTTCCTCTACCCACTGGACTTTGGCTGGATTGACATGAGCAGTAACAACGGGTTGGATGGAACCGTCCTCTTGAGGCATATGCACAATACACCAGTCCGCCAGATGCGGAACCATTTGCTGGGCAAACTGATTTAAGGTTGTCTGGTAGTCTAGGGAACTGGCAAGTACTTTGGTGACTTCTGCCAGATATTTTTGGGTTTCTTCTTGGCGTTTGCGCTGGGTAATGTCAACCATGATTCCCCGCAGTAGTTTGGGTTCTTGGTTCTGCCGCACGACATTCACGACATCGTAGAGCCAGACAATTCGACCATCTGCTGCTAGCATTCGATACTCAAAGGCGTAGTTATCTAAGGATAGCGAATTCTCGTAAAACAACTGGGGAACCCATTCGCGATCGCCCAAATAAATAGTATCGATCCAGAAGTTGTCAGCGTACCAGGCTGTCAGCGGATACCCCAAAAACTCGACAGCTTGGGGGCCGACATAAGTGAAGTTTCCTGTCTTTGGATCGATTTCCCAGGGAATGACTTGAACTTGCTCTGCCAATAGGCGGAATCGTTCTTCGCTTTGGCGCAGTTCTAGTTCTGTATGCTTCAATTCGGAAATGTCGATCGCCGCACAGGTAACGCCGATCGCAACACCGTTGGCATCTTGCAGGGGTTCCACTGTCAAGTCGTAGTAATACTCTCGCCCCAACTGGGTGAGCTTGACTTCTTCCCGCCTCCCGATTCCTGTCTCTAATACCTGTTGTTTAATTCGGGTGAGAATTGCTGCTTCCTCAGGACAAACAAAATCGTTATCTGTTTTGCCCAGCACTCGATCGATTTGATATTCAAAGGTACGATTTTCAATCCAGGTGTAGCGCAGTTGCCGATCCTGGTGAAAGACGGCGATCGGGGCGTTTTTCAAAGCAACCCGCAACCGTTCTTCACTTTGCCGCAGCGATTCTTCAGCTTGTCTGCGATCGGTGACATCAATAATTAGTGCGTAAAAACCTTGGACAATACCATCTTCCCCCATGTCTGGGACAAAATAGCGTTGGACATAGCGCCAGCCAGCCGTTTTGAACAACACATACTTCTCAGAACTCAATTTCTGCCCAGACATGACGATTTCAATATCGGGGCGGATAGCTTGATAGGCTTCCTGTCCAATGATTTCCGCAACGTGCTTACCAACAATCTCTTCTGGGGAAAGGCCAAACCAGTCAGTGTATATTTGATTGACGAAACGATAACGGCATTGAGCATCGACATACGAAATCAGCACGGGCAATGAATCTGTGAGCAGGCGCAGTTGCATTTCGCTGTTACGGAGTGCTGCTTCGGCTTGTTTGCGCTGGCTGATATCGAGAATAAAACTAATTATCTGTTCTGGGTCATCCTCTAACAGCGCGGCTCCCACAATCATTGGCACACGCTGTCCTTGCTTGCCGATTAATGCTTTTTCGTAAGGAGTATTTTTCCCTTTTGTAATTAATTCTTCATAGGCAGGAACATCAAGATGTTTCAAATCAGCCGGAGTTATTTCATCCCAACGAATCCGCCCTGCTAATAAATCTTCACGGGTGTAGCCGAGGCTGTTGAGGAAGGCATCATTGGCATCAGTAATATTATTGTAAATATCAGCTGAAATAACACCAATAATATTGGAATCTATGAGACGACGAAATTTAGCTTCGCTGGCTTTTAATTGGCACAAGCTCTCCTTGGTTTGCTGTTGAGCTATGCGTAACGATCCTACTAAAACACTAATTAAACATCCCTCAAGAACAAACAGCGCCACTCTTGTTCCACTAGCAAATGTCAAACTCAAGCTTCCCACTGGCTCCAAGAAAAAGTATGTGGCGCATAGCGCTGACAACAAGGTTGCTAGCACACCCGGTTCTCGCCCTCCATACCAGGCGCTAATCGTAACTGCGCCAAAGAAGAGCAGAAACGATGTTTTGGTTAACTCAATGTCAGGATTGAGTACCAGCATCAACAGAGTAGCGATTGTCACTGAGGCGATCGCTACTCCATAACTCCAAATTTGACGCTTGAATTTGAACATTAAAATCCTTGTCAAGATCGCTTCAGCGTGGCTTGGATCGCATCTGCATCTAGTGCATTGTCTGCAAGCAAGAGAAATTGGAGTGCCAAGTTCGTTCCTCCTGCTAGAGTTTAGGTAACAAAAAGTAGAACGATCTCAACCAATTGGTTATTCGGTTTGCATAGACATTTACTTCAGGGGACACAATCTCAAATCCTCTCAGAGGAAAAATACTTAGCTAGTAAGTCTTCCCCGCGATCGCCTAATGAGTGCAATAAAGCTTCAATTTGTTTCAATGCTACTGGTAAAGGCTTTGTGCGGCCATTTTCCCAGCGATTCACGCTTTGAAACGAAAATCCTAGCTTTTCGGCGAATTTGACTTGTGAGAGTTGAAGACGTTGCCGCGTCTCACGTACTAAAACGGCAAGATCTGGTTCTTCCATAGCAGACATAAAAAATGAATTCCTTTATGTGCTACTCAGGGTTAAATATAACATCTGAGATAGTAGTTGTTGAAATATACCACGTGGCCTACTTCTAGTGGCTTCTATCCACAGAGGCAGAAATCTTGTAATGCAAATATGATTTAAATTACAAAAGTTCGTAATCATCTCTGCAAACAGATGTCCCATACCCGTAGGGGCGAGGCTTTCAAGGGAAAGGAAAACTCATGCGTAGACAGGTTGATTTGAGAAACATGGAATTGTGGAATCGGTGTTTGCCAAACTCACCTCTCCCTTTGTGAGGTAATTAAGGGAAAATTTTCAGCTTCAGTTGGGGTTCCCCCCAAAGCCTTTTTAATAAAACAAAAAATTAACCCTACACCTTTAGTTAGTGTCAAAGTTGCAGAAACTTCTGCTATTAGTAATTAATTAAAAATTACGAATTAGCATGATGTCTAGCAAATAAATCCAAAATCGATGAGTAAGGAAACTACATGAATTCAGGAATATCCACAGCTTGGGATAAAGTTCAAAGCATGAGCGATGGTTTCATGGCTTTGCTACCTAATATAGTTTTAGCGGTAATTGTCTTTCTGATATTTTTGTTTGTTGCTAGCAGAATTAAAGCCATAGTTAAACGGTTAACTCGCAACCATCGTTATGCACGTAATTTAGGATTAGTACTAGGAAGGTTAGCGCAAGGATTAACAATTTTAATTGGGTTGTTTATTGCCCTTTCGATTGTGATTCCTACATTTAGGGCGGGTGATTTGGTGCAACTGTTGGGGATTAGCGGTGTAGCAATTGGTTTTGCCTTCCGCGATATTTTGCAAAACTTCTTAGCTGGCATTTTAATTTTGTTGACTGAACCTTTCCGAATTGATGACCAAATAGTATTCAAAAATTTTGAGGGAACTGTCGAAAATATTCAAACACGGGCAACAACAATTAAAACCTATGATGGTCGGCGGATTGTGATTCCTAACTCGGAATTATTTACCAATTCGGTGACAGTTAATACTGCTTTTGATAATCGGCGATTAGAGTACGATATCGGCATTGGTTACGGCGATGATATTGACCTAGCCAAGCAGTTGATGTTAGAGGCAATAGATAGCGTCAACGAAGTTTTAAAAGACCCGGCTCCAGATGCATTGGTTATGGAATTAGCCGAAAGCACTGTCAACATTCGCGTGCGCTGGTGGATTCATCCACCACGCAGGGCAGATGATTTAGCCTCGCGAGATAAAGTACTATCTGCAATTAAGAAAAAGCTCGTTGCTAACGGTATTGATTTACCTTATCCCACACAACAAATTTTATTCCACGACCAGACCGAAGAGACAGATGGCGATGTCTGGCGACAAGCCGCTCCGCGTCTACGCTCTCGTCAGCGCGAGGGTTGGCCATCTGGTAAAGGTGAAGTACCAAAACCTCGCCGCATCAGTGATTCGCTCAGGTTACTAGCTCAAGTGCGCTCCCCCCAAGATGGTAACGGCAAGACATAGATAACTTTATTTCCGAAAGTCATAGATACATTTAATTTAAACAATTTTTGTAATTGGCAATAAAAACATGAAGGCTAAATATATGCATAATCAAGAGAAATCTACTAGAGCAAATTTAGGTAAATCGCTAAGAGTAATGTCAGCCAAACAAGGGCGTATGCTATTACCTTTGTGCGGCATAATGGTAGGATTTTTGAGTAGCTGTTCGCGAGAATTAACTAGAGAAGCTCCCTCTGCAACTGTTGTTTCACCTACAGTTAGTGAAACACAAAATCAAAGCCCACGCCCACTGACGCCAACTGCTGAGGATAACAATTTTGTAGTTGAAGTTGTCGAAAAAGTAGAACCGTCTGTAGTGCAGATTAATACATCCCGAACTATCAAAAGCCAAGCACCACAATTACCTGATGCGTTGAATGACCCATTCTTTAGACGCTTTTTTGGCGAAAACTTACCAACACAGCCTCAAGAACGCGTAGTACGCGGTTTAGGTTCTGGTTTTATCATCGATCCCAATGGACGAATTCTCACCAATGCTCATGTTGTCAACAATGCAGATACGGTGACAGTATCATTTTCTGATGGTCGTACTGTTGAAGGTAAAGTTTTAGGGCAAGATACAGTGACAGATGTTGCAGTGGTGCAAATTCCTGGGAATAACTTACCAGCAGTACAAATAGCAAATCCTGACTCTGTAAAACCAGGACAATGGGCGATCGCGATCGGTAATCCTTTAGGTTTACAACAAACAGTAACAGTAGGTGTCATTAGCGCAATTAACCGTTCCTTAAATCTTTCCACTAGACCTAGTAGCTATATTCAAACCGACGCAGCCATTAATCCCGGAAATTCCGGCGGGCCACTCTTAAATGCTCGCGGTCAAGTGATAGGAGTTAACACAGCAATTATTCAAGGTGCTGAAGGTATTGGCTTTGCTATTCCTATAGATACAGCACAACGAATCGCACAGCAATTAATTACTCAAGGCAAAGTTGAATATCCTTATTTAGGTATTCAAATGGTAACGCTAACACCCGAAGTTAAACAAAGAATCAATAATTATCCCAACAGTAATATCCGCATTACCGCAGACCGAGGAATTCTGGTTGTTCGTGTTGTTCCGAATTCTCCTGCTGCCAGAGTTGGATTGCGCGCTGGAGATATTATTCAATCAATGAACAATCAATCGATTACTACATCTGAAGAAGTTCAGCAGGTTCTGGAAAAGAATGGCTTAAATAATAACTTACAAATCCAAGTGCTACGCAACGGGCAGAACTTACAATTTACGGTAAAACCTGAACCGTTACCATCTCAAAATAATATCCAGTCTTAACTTACATGGTTTTGGGTATTAGGTATTGTGCTTTTACATCATGTTTGCAATTTACACTCACAAAGGCGATCGCATTTTCGCACCACCTACAACACCCAAAAAGCGATCGCACTTTTCATAATTTCAAATTGGTATCGTGTTGAAGTACTTTGGAGTCGTGTTGAGGTACTTCGGAATCGTGTTGAGGTACTTTGGAGTTGTGTTGAAGTACTTCGGCGTCGTGTTGAGGTACTTCGGAGTCGTGTTGAGGTACTTCGGAATCGTGTTGAAGTACTTCGGAGTCGTGTTGAAGTACTTCGGAGTCGTGTTGAGGTACTTCGGAGTTGTGTTGAAGTACTTCGGAATCGTTTTGAGGTACTTTGGAGTCGTTTTGAAGTACTTCAGAGTCGTGTTGAGGTATTATGCTGCTGGATTTTCCCTAACTTAACCCGACTTACGGTGAATGCGATCGCACTGACTGAAAAAATATCACAGGCGATGCCTCAGGCAAAATCTACGACGAACGTACTCATCATAAATCATCTTCCTTTATTCCCTCATTTCCTCCCTTCTGCCCTCTACCTTGAGATCATCGCAGAGATGCCTGTCGCTCTCACTCAAATTCACATTCAGATTCTTTAAATAAAATTGCAACCACCTACAACCCCGCACCAACAACTCATCTAAATTTTCCACAGGCCACAACCGCGGCGTATTCTCAGTTGAGACGGTGGCGATGGTTTTGCCGTCCGGGCTGTTTACCCATTGGTGTCAGAGGCAGTATGATTGTAAAGCTAGAACCGCGTTCAACTTCCGATTCTACTTGTACACAGCCACCGTGAACTTCTGCCAATTTTTGAGTTACTACTAATTCTAAAGCAGTTATTTCTTGGTGATTATCTGCACTTTGAGTAATTTGAAAATATGGTTGAAATAGTTTGGTTTGGTCTTCTTTAGAGATGCCAGTACCAGTATCCCAAACCGTAAAATGCACAAATATACCTTTGATGAAAACCTTCAAACCCACAGTTCCAATAGTGGTAAACTTTAGGGCATTAAAGAGTAAATTTAACAGCATTTGCTTGAGTCGCAAGGGGTCAGCCACTATAGTTGTGACATTAGGATCTAAATCTAATAGCAATTTCAAACCCTTGTTAGCAGCTTTTTCCTTCACCAAAGCCAACACATTATTACATAGCGCTGGCACGTTGACTGTTTCCCATTGCATTTCCAGCTGGTTAGATTCAATCTTGGAAATATCCAAAATATCGTTGATTAGCTTCAATAAATGCTTACCGCTAGATTGAATAATATTTAAGTACTCTTGGTGGCGTTCCCGATTAGGATCATAACCTTGGGCTAAAAGTAAGTGGGTGAAACCGATAATAGAACTCAGTGGTGTGCGGATTCCGTGACTCATAGCCAAAAATTGGTTTGCGAGTTGATTGGGTAACAACTCACTTCCCTGTTGCTGACGAATAAAGGCCACAAGATAATCATGCACCAATTGATAACGGTCAGTGGGCGATTCTGGTAACAGCAACACTAACCCAGATTTAACAACAATCTCTAAAACTAAATCCAGCTTGTCAACTTCTGTGGGCACATATGGTTCTAACTCTGCTGCTAACTCCGCATAAGTCTTCAGGGGACGAGTCCCATTTTCATCTGTGAGTAGATATAAAACCAGTTGTGCAACACGTTTATTCTCAGCACCACAGTCTGTAATTACTTCCTCTAAAAATCCCTCAACCAGTTTTTCTTTAGTACCAACCTGCTGATATTGTTCTAATGTTGTAATCTTCTCTGTTTGCAGTTGCGTCCCCACAATTTGTAACTCAATTGGACGGACTTCCCCCAATTCCCCTGCTAAATCCTGCACTAATTGCTCAATCAACCCAGGCTCTAAATAAAATTGTGAACGCGCCGTTAAACTCTCCACAAGCGTCTTCGCATCTGCGAGTGAAAAATTACCCAAGTAATAACGAATATTTTTATCGAGAATATTATTATTAATAACTTTTAAATCAAATAATCGGTCTAATTCTAATAAATAATGTAAATAATCTTCTCGCAAAGACAGAATTACCTTAACAAAAGGGATATCTAAACAGACGCGCAGAAATTCATAAAAAGGTCGCCTTTGAGCTTGGTCTTTATAAACAAAGAAAAACTCTTCAAACTGGTCAAATATTAAAACGGTTAATAAATTCCGTCGTTCATTGTTGCGTAACTGCTCTAATATATCTTCCTGGGAATGTAGAGATATTCCCCGCAATCTCTCAACACTTTCTACTAAGTTGCGTCCCAACATCCCCAGCCAATCTGTATAACTTCGCAACAAAATTGGTAAAGCATCTCGCTCACCAATCGGTTGCTGTTGCAACGCTGGTATTAATCCCCCTTGTAAAATTGAACTTTTCCCGACTCCCGACTGTCCGTGAATTACAGTTAATTTATGTTCTGTACTGCTAACTCTTTCGCGTAACCGTCGCACATCTTGAACTCGGCTAGAAACTGCAATTTCTTGAGCAATGGTTTCCGCATTTTCTGCTTGTATCTGTGCTGGATTAATTGCTTGTCGCTGCGGGTTAAGATAAGATGCACCAACAAAAGCACGAAAACCATATTGCTGTTCAATTTGTAATCGCTCTTGCTTGAGATGAAATGCATCTAAATATCTAGCTTGTTCAAAGTAAAGTTCGCGCAATCTTTCCAAAATAGAAATATATAATTTCGGGTCAAACTGCGGATTACTTTCAGATTTTGCTAGTTCTAAGGTGCTTATTTCTGCTTTTACTTGTCCTAAAACCCGTTGCGCACGTGATAAGAGAAACAGGTAAAAACTACGCTCATAAGGTTGTAGATTGGGTACATTCGCTAAATATCGTAATGCTGTCATTGCGAACGGAACGAAGTGGAGTGAAGCAATCTCCGGTGATGTCGCCTCATTGCGAGTGGGCGGAGATTGCTTCGCTTCGCTCGCAATGACATTAGGAGATTGATTAGTTTCGTTGTGGGTGGGTTGAGATTGCTTTGCGTTGCTTGCAATGACGTTTAATATCTCTGTCCAGCTAGCTAATACTTCTAGTGCTTGTTCAGCAAATTGCTGTGCTTCATCCCAATGCGATCGCTGTAACGCTACTTCTGCTAAAAAACCGTAATCTTGAGCTAGCTGTCGCGGTGTACCATAATCTTGATGCAGTATTAGAGATTGTTCTGCAAGGCTTTGTAGATCGCTCCACGCTTGTAAACTTCGCAGCACTTCACCCAATTTACTAATATATTCAGCAATTAGATCTGGTTTTTGTGCTTCTTCAAAAATTACAATAGCTTGTTGAAAATAATTTCTCGCTTCTTGCCAATATTCTTGAGTTTCTACCGCATCAATACTAGCCTGGCGTTGATATGCTAAAGCAATATGCGCTAATAATATACCTTGCCGTTCTAAGCGATCGCTTTGTTGCCAAAACCCCAAGCTTTGCTGATAATATTCTAAAGCCGAATCTATTCTGTCATGTAAATAATCGTGTAAACCAAGTACAAATTCTAGACTATCTTGCAGATCTGGATCTAAAACGCGATCGCGGCTTTGCAAATCTTGACGAACAGTTGTTAATTCCCAACAAATCTGTCGATTCGGAATAACATCACCAGCAAATATCTCATCAGTCTTTTGCCGCAGAAACTCTATTAAATTATTAGTAGGATTAATAAACCGAATTGTTGTCGCCCAATTATCCAAGTCTGCTGCTAACCGAATCATTTTTTGCATAACTTGGTCATTAATCCACAATAAAGTCGGAAAAGGAAAGTTTTTTCTAAACTCTTCCCTGACTTGGTTAGCAGCAGTTAGAACTGTATCAATATCTTTAACCGATTCCAAACCAAAAACCATCAATGCTGGTGGTTGTTCATCTCCCAACTCTGCTTTAATAGCCGTGTAAAGCGTTCTGACCGATTTAGGTAAAGTAATTTCGCGAATTTGTACGGGAGATAATTCGTGAATGCGTTTGACTATACGCTGACGCAAAGCATCATAATTACAGCGTAAGAAGATGAGCGAGAATTCACCTTGAGAAAGGGTAATTGCTCTTACCAGCGTTCGCAATGACCTTTCGTTTTCAACTTCTATATTTTCTGATTCTTCATGACTCATAACATAATGATTTATTTAGTAGGATGGGCAATGCCTACATTTGTGATATAAACCACATCTATTTTGAGAACCATAGTTTTAAAAGTAGTGGGAGCATCTTGCTCCCTGCTGGTGTAGTGGGAACATCTTGCTCCCTGCTCTTCGTAGCGGGCAAGATGCCCGCACTACTCCAGGTTTCAAAATGGACGAGTGTGATACATCATTCATAATCGAAATTCTTTTGCCTCCGCCAAAATTGGATTGATATCAAACCATGAACCATCCTCATCCCGATATTCAAATACAAACATACTGCGGAGCAAAAGTTCGTATTTTTCATGTCCTCTAAAGCTTTTAGCTTGCGCTACCTCACGCAAAGATTGCCATTCATCGGGTGTAATGCCTAAAGTTAGCTCATTACAGCGTTGTTTAATTACGCTTTCTACACAATTACGCGAAATTGGTGGGTCGTCTCTTTGCAGACAGCGAAACAATAACATCAACAAGTTACGCAGATGTCCGCCGCTAACTCGACAAATTCTTTCTAATGTATCTGGACTATCAAAAACCTGAGTAATTAAGTTTAAATTTAAATTTTGGCTTTGTTCCCAACTAACACCAGGAAAAGCTCTCACCATAATCATCTGTTTTAATAATGTAATTCCCCGTTGAGAATCAGAACCATCTCGTAACTTTACCGGAACCATCGGTAAAACTTTTGGGTCTACGCCAAAGCGATTGGTTAACCTGCCCAAAGCGTTAGAAAATACTAATATTAAAGGAATTGTATAAATAACATGACACTTTAGCTGGTTTAACTGTTCGCCGCGTTCCACAAATAAATATTCAGGCTGATAATAACCCGATGGCTTCAAAGAATTATCAACTCGGTCAAGATTATCGATAATAACCACCAGTCCGGCTTTACCTTTTTCCTTCAGTTTATCTTTAGCAGGTTTGAGTAATTCATTATTAATTGCTTCTAAAATTCCATTGGTGCGCGGTTCTAAATATTGCCGCAACTGACTCCGTAATTTAGGGCTATCTTTGGTTTTAGCAGTTATCTTTGCAATTCCCGCCGAAAGTTCAACTTCCGAAAGTTCCATCAGCGTCATTAATAAATCGGTAATTTCTTTAAATAAATTTTGAAAATATCCCGGTTTGATGTTAATTCTTATTGATTCTAGACTTTGGCTGACCTCACGCGCGATCGCTAATAAAATATCTGTAACATCAACATCTGCCATATCTAGGCTTTGGCTAGATTCAAAATACACTACATGAAAATTCTGCTGTTCCAATTCTGCTTTTAGCCGCAGTAATTCTGTAGACTTGCCACAACCAATATGACCAGTAAATAATTGACAGGTAGGTTCTTCTGGTGAAAGTCGGGCGATCGTTCGCCCTAATTCCTCAATAATCTTCGCACCCCGCACTTTAGAAAAATCAATATAATATTGTCTATCCTCTGGTTTGCTAACAACCAAAGTTTTGCTAGGGTTGGACGCCTGAAAAAACTTCTGTAAATCCAGTTTCATGACAATTCACCCAAAATCAGCCTTCTCAAGTGATAAACCTGAGCGTAGGCGGCTAGGGAAATCTTACAGCAGTTTTCATGTATTTAGACCTGCGTTGGTAGAGCAAAGATGAAAATGGTAAGGAACAGTATTTTGCCCTTACGCATAATTTATATGTGTCGCAACCATTATTTGAATGGGTACTACTATGATTAAGCCATACGTTCTATGAGGCGATCGCCTACACGTAAAGCATTGGCAATAATTGTCAAGGTAGGGTTAACAGCAGCACTAGATCGGAAGAAACTGCCATCTACTACATATAAATTATCAATGTCATGAGTGCGGCAATTAAGATCTAATACTGAAGTTTTGGGATCTTCGCCAAAGCGACAAGTACCGCACTGATGCGCCACACCTTGCAGAGGCAGTTTTTTCTTAAAATAAAAGGAGGCGGGAATAATTTTTTCGCCACAACCAATCATTTTCAGTACTTGCGTCCAGCGATTCAGCAGTCGATTGTAGGCTTCGGTGTTGTTCTCGGTGTAATGCAACTGTACTGCATCATTGCGCAGAGTAACGCGGTTGTTGGGATCGGGCAAATCTTCCGCAGTTAGCCACCAGTCTACCGAGTGAGTGGCGATCGCTTCAAATGTATGTCGCTCTCGAAACGAAAGACCGAGAACTGATGGTGATTCTTGGGCGATCGTATCTGCATTTACTTTACCTAGTAACTGCACATGACCCATTGGATAATCGAAATCTTCATCACCCCAGTAAAAATCGTTGATTGCTAAGGTTTTTTGAAACGAAGTTGGATTAGATTTTAAACTAACTCCAATAATCGCTCCGTTTTGATGCTTCATTAAGTTTCGCCCCACGAGATCGGAACTGTTCGCCAATCCATAAGGGTGTTTATCGTTAGCCGAACGCAATAACAAAGCGGCAGAATTAATTGCGCCACAAGCAACCACCACAATATCGCTAGAAAAGAAAACAATTTCGCCATTAATTTCCACTTCCACAGCAGTAACTTCTCGCCCAGAGGAACTGGTGTGTAGTCGTTTTACCTTAGCCTCAGTGATGAGGGTGACATTATCATACTGCTCCGCTGGACGCACACAATTCACATCTGCATCGGCTTTTGCATCGACTAAGCAAGGAAATCCATCACAGGTGTTGCAACGAATGCAAGCACTCAAACGACGATTCACTTCATTTAGCTTGATAGCAAGTGGTAGATAAAACGGATGATAACCTTCACCTTTTAAAGAGTCATGAATCTCTTGAATACGCGGTTCGTGACGAATCGCAGGATAAGGATAATCTTCAGTTGCAGCTGGCTCAGTTGGATCTAATCCCCTTTTACCATGTACTTCATACAGCTTTTCGGCTTCAGTGTAGTAGGGTTCAAAATCGCGGTATTTCAGCGACCACTCTGGCGAAATCCCACCTTTGTGAATTACTTGCTCAAAATCTTGTTCTCGCCAGCGAAACAGCGCCCCACCATACACTTTAGTATTACCACCCACAAAGTAACCCGTACCGGGATGAATGTCATTTCCTTTTTGGTCGTACCAAACTTCGTTAGTGTGATAGCGGTCTTTTTGAAAAACTTCAACTGTATCCCAGTTTGCCTTCTCACGAGGTAAAAAAGAACCGCGTTCCAGTATGAGAATTTTTTTCCCAGTGGGAGCCAAACGATAAGCTAGCGTACCGCCACCTGCGCCAGTACCAATGATAATAAAATCGTAGTGTGCAGTATTCACGAATTTTCTCCAAGTAAAAGTTTCTGCGTGAGCTATTACATATCGTTGCTAGAAGGGTTAAGAGTATAATCAGCTGCGGCTTGGGCGCGACGACGGCTCATTTTCTGTTCGTGAGCTTCGTAGGCAATGCAGATCCAAATTAAAGTCATGAAGAGAATATTTTTGTTAAAACTCTCGGCTGCATTAGGAAACAAACTACCAGCAGGTATAATGCCAAATGCCAAAATGATGCTAAAAGTCATCAGTATGAGTAGTAGCCCTGTCCACCGCACCCAATAGTTAAGCGCAAATAATGCACCTAGCAAAATTTCTGCTAAAGGTAATAACCAGGCATAGGGAATTGCGATTAACCAAGGTAGAGGGCCGATCCCTTCCCATCCCGGTGGAATTCCCGGGCCGATGATTTGGAGTTTTTGAGTAAGGACTGTTTGGTAGAAACCGTTGGGAACACTGAAGTTGAGATAGTTAGCAATACCGGAAAGGAAGAAGAACAAGCCCATTGTGATGCGATTGACAGTAATAGCAGTCCGGAGGTTGAGTAGGTATTTCATGATGAACTCCTGAGGATGAAATTGTGGTTTGAATTTTTTTTGCAGAGGCGTAGAGAAGTTATCGAGAAGGCGGTGCAAGGTGATTGAGTAGGGTTGGTACGCCTGTCCAACTGAAGATTTGTTGAAATTGTGTCGGTTGAGCAGCGCGCCAGACGAGAGGAGTAGCCAAAATCACGCCAGCAGCAACGGTTGCAATCCCAGAGAGTAAAGGGGTTTGTCCGAGTTGCATATGAGTAATGGAGCGATGACGCTGAAATAATTCGTCGGTGAGCCATTCTGTTGTAACTTTGAGGTTACGTGCAGAGTTTGGCAGCAGTTGTAAATATGTTGCTTCTCGCAGGAAATGACCGGGCTGGCCTTTAATCTGGACTTTATTGAACAAGTTAGCAACACCTTCGTTGAGTCCGAGTTTCATTAAAGTACCGCGCATTTGGATTGCCATAGGTACGGCTGGTTTACCTTCCTCGATCCGCTGGAGATTGTGAGCGATCGCTTTTCCTTGTTGATAAGCAACTTGGGCTGTGGGTGGTTGGGGAGCGTCGCTATTTGTGGCGCAATCTCCGGCTGCAAAGACTTCTGGAAATTCAGGAAGTTGTAATGTCGGTGTTACGATTAGCCGCCCGCGATTATTTTTGACTGGTAACTCCATTAACAAAGGGTTGGGAGCAGTTCCCGCAGTCCACGCGATCGTTCCTGCTGGCAAAAGTTGGTTTTTGTCTTGTTGTTGGTACTCGATACCATCCGCTTGAATCTTAGTGACAGCCGCATCAAATAAGAAATCAACAGGAACTACACGATTTTTCAGCGCCCGTTGGGCTGTACAGCGCAAATGACTATTTACATCTCCTTTGAGGATTTCTCGGCTGCGATTGACTAAGACAATGCGAATTTCATCAGCATCACCGCCCAATTCGTCGTACCAAATGGGTAATAAATCTGCCAAGGTACAAGCTAATTCAATACCAGCGGGCCCTGCGCCAACTATGGCGACGGTTAGCAATAGCCGACGACGTGCTGCATCTTGAGTTTGGATTGCTTGATGCAGTCTGTAGCGCAAGTGTTTTCTGAGTGCGATCGCTTCTGCACCCGAAGTCAAGGGCATAGCATATTCTGCCGCACCAGGAGTATTAAAATAAGTTGTTTTTCCACCCAGTGTTAACACCAAGTTGCCATAGTGAAAAACCTCGCCAGAAGCGACGGTAACTTTGCGTTGATTTAAATCAATCGATTTCACCGTATCTTGCACAAAGGTGACACGACTACCAGCCAAAAGTTCTTTGTAGCGTGGGTAAACTTGTTCGCTGTGTAGTTCGCCGCTAAGTAGTTCGTACAACAACGGTTTGAAACTGAAGCGATCGCGCTGTTCAATTAAAATAATTGGTTGTGAGTAATTTTGCTGGCTGAGGTGCAGAGCTGTAAACAGTCCAGCAAAGCCACCACCTAGGATGACTGTGGGATGAGACGCTTGCTGCATAGGTGTATGAGTTGCTTTTGTTAACTGCTCTCAGTATCGCGGTAGGTAGCAACTCTTAGGTTATGAACAGCTAAAGCTTGGCTGAGAAATTCAAGGGAATTTGCAACGTAATTTTCACAGCTTTCTCAGCAATAATTCAGATTTGTCTAGCCTTTTAAAGGCAAGCAGATAGTAAAAGTCGCACCTTGATTAGGGAGACTAGTAGCTGTAATACTACCTTGATGAGCTTCAATAATTCGCTTGGTAATTGCTAACCCCAAACCGTTACCCTTACCTTTGCGTGCGGGATCTGTTGTATAAAATTGCTCAAAAATTCGGGGTAGATCGCTCTCTTTTATCCCTCGTCCCTGGTCTTGAATTTGAATAACAGCTTGTTTTCCTTTGCTGTATGCAGAAATAAATACTTGCGAGTTAGCTGGTGAGTGTTTAATGGCATTATCTAACAAATTGAGAATCGCCTGTAATAACCGTTCTGGATCGCCTTGGATTGTGAGGTTCTCTACGTTCGCCTGTAGAGAAATTTTCCCAGCTTGCATTCGCGGTTCAATTGCATTGACAGCACGGTTAATTAAACCGCCAAGTGAAATAGTTTGCTGTTCGAGTTGTGTAACTCCCGCTTCCAAACGACCTAAATCTAGGAGGTCGTGAATTAATCGTGATAAACGTTTGGTTTCGTTTTCGATAGTTTGAAAAAAGCGATCGCGTAATTCTGGTTCTTCATAAGCTCCTCCTTTGAGTGCGTCTACTGTCACCTGAACGTTACTTATCGGAGTACGCAATTCGTGAGAAACATTAGCTAAAAATACCCGTCGCTCTTGGTCTAGGGAAGCTAACCTTGCACTCATACGGTTGAGTTCTGCTGCTAATTGATCCAACTCATTGTTCTCATGAATCGTTAGCTTATCGCCAAAATGACCGCCACCTAAGCGAATGGCAAAGTTTTGCATAGTTTCAATCGGTTTCGAGAGACTGCGCGCCAGGCGACTGCTAATGAATGCACACACTAGAATCGTCAGTGCTAGAGTTCCTAAAACACTCCAAAATACCCGCGCAAACTGTCGCTGAAATTGCGCCAGCGTCATCGACATTCTGATTACACCCAACAGTTGATTTTTGCGCTCAATCGGTCTAGCGATGTAGAGACGATCCTCCTTTGATAAAACTCCTTTGGCGACTCCTTGTGCGACATCATTTTGTAAAGCTTGTCGCATTCCTGGAACGTGGAACCAGTCCTTAACTTGAGAGTCTAACTTTGGGTCAGAAGTAGCTATTAGAACACCTTGTTGACTAAAAACACGCAGCGTTACAGTTTGTGGCGCACCATACCGTTGCACGAGTAATTTGACTCTGGGAATATCTTGTTCTTCTAGCGCATCTGCAACACTTTCACTTAACGCACTCGTCCAGTTATCTAAATCTGCTTGTCGCGATCGCATGAAATAATCGTAGAACGACCACAAGATATAACCTGCTAGCAGTGACGTTCCAAAAGCTGTCAGCATCAAGTATGTGCTTAACAGCTTGGCATGAATCGTATTTAATTTAATCCGCGGGAAGAAGCCTTTCATGAAGGCGTCTCCTCCAAACGACGACGCAATACAGCTTTGATGCGCGCTAGCAATTCACGGGTATTAAAAGGCTTAGTCACATAATCGTCTGCACCTGCTTCCAAACCCCAAACTTTATCTACATCCTGATCTTTAGCTGTAAGCATGACGATGGGTACATTGGAAAAAGCTCGAATGCGCCAACAAACTTCCATGCCACTAACTTCTGGTAACATCAAATCCAGCAAAATTATATCTGGTACTTCCTTGTGGAACTGTTTGATCGCACTATGCCCATCGACGGCTATGCTTACTGTGTAGCCTTCTTTTTGTAGTGTATAGGTGAGACTGTCACGTAGGGCTGCTTCATCATCCACGAGTAAGACGTGTGGCATTTTACATTTTTAATTAAGGACAACTTTTGATAACTATCATTTTTTGTAACTTTGGATACATTGTCATCTTTCTTAGGTAAGAATTTTGATTGAGCAAGTTTAGGGGAAAGTAATTTACCTTTATCAGCCTGAGACAATACTTGACTTTAGGTTGGTTTGCTTCTGCTAGCTATCCAATAGAATAACGAGGGTAAATATCTTTTGAAATACACTAACAAAATATCAGAGCCACCAATATATACTTCTCGTTTCTTTTGATAAATAGATTTCACCATTTTTTGAGCGCAAATTTCAGCAGCCATGCCTTTTTCTTGCCCTTCATCCATTTTTCCATAAAAACTACCATCATAATTTAGAGCATTACGCGAGATATCAGTTTTAATTCTTCCGGGACACAAGATGGTAATAAAAATTTTAGATTCAGCCTTTAATTCCAACTGTAATGTTTCAAAAAAACCATGCAAGGCGTGTTTTGAAGCTGCATAAGCCGAGCGTAATGGAAAGCCAAATTTTCCAGCTATACTAGAAATTACTGCAATTTGTCCGCTACCATTAGCGATCATAGATGGCAGAACCATTTTAGTCAGATTGATCGTACCAAAATAATTGACATCCATAATCTTATTATCTACTATTGCTTGGGTATCAATAGCTAAAGATCGTTGGCTAATACCTGCATTATTTACCAACACATCAATTCTGCCATAATAATTAATCGCCGTATTTACTGCCTTTTTTGCTGATATATAATCTGCGATATCAAAGGGTATAATCAAGCATTCGCTACTGATATTTTGTTTGACTCTCTGTAATTCCTCTTCTCTTCTTGATGAGATAATTAACTTTGCACCTTGACGAGCAAATTGGTAAGCTAATGCCTCACCAATACCAGATGATGCTCCGGTAATCCAAACAACTCGATCGAGAAATAGCATTGGTCTATACAGTTATAATCAATTACTCATTCATCTCTTTAAAAGTAGCTAATGCTGAAGGAGACAAACGACTGAGGTAGCGGAATATCCAATATTTAAATATAGTATCTAAAATTACAGGAAATGTAGCAATAAACAGAAATATTGCACTTCTATTAGCTGGTAGTCCCAAATGCTCGGCGAAACCTTCTAGCAGTACTTCCCATCCATGCGGCGAGTGGAACCCGACAAATATATCTGTAGACAAAATAATTAAAAAAGCCTTAGCACTATCGCTCAGACCATAGACAATATCATCTATAAAGGATTTGACAATTACGATTTCTTTTTTACTCGTAGCAACTACAATAGCAAAAGCAACTAGTGACAATACATCAGCAAATACATTGCTAATAGCATTGTTACTTTCATGACTAAATTCCTCAGCTATCTCAAGAGCTTTATCACGAATTTGTTCTTGAACTCCTTCAGCAGAAAGTGTTGGTGTGTTATGTAATAAACTTTCCAATTTCAGCCTATTCTCAAAACTCTTCAATTCACTCAAAGCTTTTTCTTCCATGTCTGTATTGAGAAAGATTTGAGTTGTTTCGCCTCTAGATCTTTCTACTAGAGGATTTATTATTATTTGCTTAGATAAATTCTGAGTTAACAGAGGTACAAGAATTAAAATTAAGAAAAATCTTATGGCAACTCTAGTCCGCTTTCGGGAAATTTGGTAATCTCTAACAAATTGTTGTTCTGCTTGTGGAGATAGATCGGCTTTTATTTTATTAATTGTTCTACCTATAGAGCGAGGTAAAAATCCAGTTTTTTGACTGATAGGGGGAACGTTATGAAGTTTCGTATTATTATTAGATGAATCTACTTGGTGCTTTACTTCATTACGCTCGATTCGTAGTGGCTCAGAAATAGGCACTATGTCACTGCTAATAATTAGTTCATCTTTGGGAGTATACTTGGATATCACTTCATCAATAAACTGTAGCTTTTCTAAAATAGTATTTTCAGAAGCATCCAACATGGAGCGACTTAAACGATATTCTGCTAGCCTAATTTTAATAATAGTTAGGTTTTTCTGTAGATACCCTTGCCAATAAGACATCACATTTTCGGTATAATTTGCTGAAGCAGCAGAAATCTTTTGGCTACCAAAATGCTCAATTTCGATGTTTCTGATTATTTGAGCCGCCTCGTATGCTTCTAAGAGCGCTCTTTCTGGCGTATCTTTCAACCATTGTTTAACTTTGATGATGTAGTCTTTGATTTTTTGGCGTAACAAACCTGTGTTTTTTGTAAAGAATGAAGCTTTCATTGCCGACATTTTTATCTATATATTTACTCAATGTAGTACATCTAAGTGAAGCCAAGATTAATAGCTAAGTGACAAAAGTTATAAACAATCATCCATTTTAGTGGCTCTATTATATAAGTTCTTAACTTTGAGTGTACACCTATGAGAGGGTTAGGTACAAGATATAGGAATTTTTATTAGGGTTTAGATTACATATAATCCCGGAATTAAGAGTAAGTTTACTACTATAAAAGTAAATCAAATTTATAGATTACGCCTGTAGGTAGATATAAGATGTTCTAGATTCTGATTTGCAAAGCCAATCTCTCGTTAGCTGTCATTCATAAAAAATTGATTCAGTCTATGAGTCTCGGAAAGTCATGAATCACACCTCAGTTTTTTGTATGTAGTATAAATTTTTAACACGCTTTACTTAAAATCTATTAAATTTGTATTTCAATCCCATGTATTTAATATGTAAATTTTGTGTCATTACTGTGACATGAACTCTAGAAGATTTTAATTATGCTGGATAATACTATCTTATTTATGCGATTGGTATAGATTATTTCATCTATAGAAATCCCATTTGATTAAAAAAATACTTACTTATCCTTCTAGTAGGTAGGGCATTATCCACTACATATATTTCAGAAATCAAATATGAGTTTTATAGCAATACTATTTGATTTGCAAACATCGAGAGACTAAGTCTGTGACTTCTACCCTTCGGGAAGCCATCCTACGGGTGTCTACAATAAGTTGGCGATCTTTTTGTGTTTTCTCTATTACCTAACTCTAATTTGTAAGTTCAAAAATTAGATAGGAGTCCTACATATTTATTTCTAGATATTTATCAACATTGATTTAACAAGGCTCTTATAAATAAATTTCTGCTATTAAAAACATTTCATGATGTACAAATCAATAAATAATTTATTTGTCAAGCGTATTTAATAATTTTGTATATTTGATTGATGAAAATGGAAATTTTACAGAATATTGCATTAAATTACAGCATGATTATATTAAGTTTTATCTTCTAGCTTAGTTAATCTTTGAGGGTTGTTGAATGCTATTATTCAGTTAACACATAATTGTTAACTAACCATGAGAAGCGCTGATTAATAACCGTTAACTTAGTTGACAACATTGCCTGCCTTCTTCGTATTTCTAAAAGTTAGTAGCCGTCAAGATATTTACTCAATGTTACGATTGCTTTACTTAAATTATTTATCCTCAATCTTAACGCCTAGTATCTTTGGCTCAATACATCAATTAAATTAGCCTAAATTGCTTATCTCTCAACGATTTTGTAATTTATCTCAGCACGAATAATTCTGTTATTTCTACTGCGTGTTTAACTTTACTTTGTTGCTTAGTGAAATGTTTGCAACAAAATACTTAAGTATTAACACTAAATCACTGCCAAATCAAAAATTATGGATGTCAAAGAACTTCTAACTAGATATGCAGCCGGAGAAAGAAGCTTTAACGGCATAGAATTGCCAGAAGCAGATTTGCGAGGAGCTAACTTAGGTGGTGTAGACTTTGGTAGAGTTAACCTCCAAGGTGCCAACCTTACAGGCGCATCCTTGAGTGGGGCTAATTTGAGTCAAGCAAATCTTAGAGGCGCGAAACTACATAGGGCAAATTTATCTGAAGTCATTCTGAGTGGGGCTGACTTACGCCAAGCTGCGCTGACAACAGCTAACTTGAATGAGTCGGATCTCAGCGGTGCGTGTCTCAATGATGCAGACTTGTGTGATGCGAATTTGCATATGGCATCACTTAGCGCCGCGAATTTGCAGGGTGCTAATTTGAGTGGGGCAAAGATGGGTGGAGTCAGGATGTGGAAAGCAGATTTGCAGTGGGCAGATTTAAGTGGGGCTGACTTAAGTGAAGCAAATCTGAGTGAAGCAAACTTGACTGGGGCGAACCTCAATGCCACAGATATGAGTGAAACATTTATGACAGGAACAATTATGCCTGATGGGTTTATCCATCAGTAAATACCCGCTTAATGCTAACAATTACCAATAGCATTTATCTGATTAACCAAGCGATCGCACTTCACTATACTAGTATTATTCTCCAAGGAGTATCGTTTACAAACAAGCGCTCAAAATTACCCAGTCGATAGAAAGATATGCCAAAATTCTAAAATCATTAGACTGCTGTAATTATGAACTTGAGCCTGTGCATGATTGTGAAAAACGAAGCAGCGACACTGCCTAAATGTCTCAGCAGTGTGAAAGATGTCGTAGATGAAATTGTTGTTTTAGATACAGGTTCTAGCGATCGCACTCCAGAAATCGCTACAGGATACGGTGCAAAAGTACATCACTATCAATGGAACAATAACTTTAGTACGGCTCGCAATGAAGCTTTAAAATATGTTACAGGTGATTGGATTTTGGTGTTAGATGCAGATGAGACACTAACGCCAGAAATTAAACCACAGATACGCTCAACAATTCAAAGTGAAGAATATCTTTTGCTCAACTTGGTGCGTCATGAGATAGGTGCAGAACAGTCTCCTTATTCTTTGGTTTCTAGACTTTTCCGCAATCACCCAGAAATTCGCTTTTCTCGTCCTTATCATGCTTTAGTTGATGATAGCGTCGCGGCAATTTTAACCAAAGAACCTCACTGGCAAATCGGCTATTTGCAAGGAGTAGCAATTCTGCACAAAGGATATCAAAAAAATGCGATCGCGCAAGGTAATAAATATGCTAAAGCCCAAGCAGCAATGGAAAAATTTATTGCCGAACATCCTTACGATCCTTATGTTTGTAGTAAGTTGGGAGCTTTATATGTACAGACCGGGAAAATTAAGGAAGGGATAGAACTGCTAAAAAGAGGAGTGAGAACTAGCCAAGAAAACTACGACATTTTATACGAACTTCATTACCATTTAGGCATTGCTTACAGTAAATTACAAAATCCCCAACAAGCTAGCGTTCACTACCAAACTGCAATTAAGTTACCTATTTATCCTATTTTAAAATTGGGAGCATATAACAATCTCGGTAACTTACTCAAAGCCGCAGGAGATTTAAAAAATGCTAGAAAAGCTTATGAAACAACTTTAAGAATTGACCCTAATTTTGCTACCGGACATTACAATTTGGGAATGACACTCAAAGCTATGGGTTTATTTACAGATGCGATCGCTTGTTACCAAAAAGCCATCAAATTAAACCCCAGCTATGCAGAAGCTTATCAAAATTTAGGGGTAGTGCAGCTAAAAGTCGGGAATGTTCCAGCTAGTTTAACAGCTTTTAAAAATGCGATCGCTCTACACCAACAGCAAAACCCCGAAGAAGCACAAAGACTCCGTCAGGGTTTGCAAGAGATGGGGTTGATGTGAGTAAAGGATGAGGGAGTGTGGGAAGTGTGGGAGAGGGTGGGGAGAAATGACAAATTTCCAATGCCCCATGCCCAATGATACTAAATCCTAGATCTCACAAACTTCTCTAATCTATCCATTCCCTTTTCAATAGTCGCCATATCCGTAGCGTAGGAAAGGCGGATGTTGCTATCAGCACCAAAGGCAATTCCGGGAATGACTGCTACTTGATGTTCTTCAATCAGCGCATCACAAAATTCTAGAGATTTTAGGCCTGTTTTGCTGATGTCAGGGAAAAGATAAAAAGCACCATCTGGTTTCGGACAACTCAATCCGGGGATGGCGTTGAGTCTGTCTAGCATCACCTGTCGGCGTTTGGCGAAGGCTTGGCGCATTTCTTCTACACAATCTTGGGAACTTTCCAAAGCTGCGATCGCGCCATATTGCGCAAAGGTACACACGTTAGATGTACTATGCCCTTGAATGGTACTTGTGGCTTTAATAATTTCCACTGGACCTGCTAAATAGCCAATCCGCCAGCCTGTCATCGAATAAGCTTTCGCAAACCCGTTGCTAAT
This sequence comes from Calothrix sp. NIES-2098, assembly GCF_963875125.1. Lineage (NCBI taxonomy): Bacteria > Bacillati > Cyanobacteriota > Cyanophyceae > Nostocales > Calotrichaceae > Calothrix > Calothrix sp. NIES-2098. The sequence continues at coordinate 1,904,519 of NZ_CAWNKJ010000001.1, read as the reverse complement.
TAAGGTACGGTCAAAAATTTCCTTCCCTAGAGAACCAATGCTAATATGCTCTGCACCATCGTAGAGAATCTTCTCGTAAATTTCGTCAGAGACAACAAAGATATCTGCATCAACAACTACCTCTGCTAGCGCTTTAATTTCCTCTGGGGTGTACACCATTCCTGTAGGGTTAGATGGCGAGTTGAGGATAAATAGCTTAGTTTTTGGCGTAATTGATTTTCGCAGTTGTTCGGGAGTAATTTTATAACCTGTAGAAGCATCTGTGGGGACAATTACTGAGACTCCACCTACTAAAGTTACCATCTCCGGATAACTGAGCCAGTAGGGAGCCGGGATAATTACTTCATCCCCCGGATCTATGAGGGCGACGATTAAGTTGTACAGAGAATGTTTGCCGCCGTTGGTGACGATGACATTTTCTGCCTTATAATCTAGACCATTGTCAGCTTTGAGCTTACGGGCGATCGCTTCCCTTAACTTTGGTTCTCCGGCGGCCGGGCCATATTTGGTTTTGCCTTCATCCAAAGCTTTTACTGCTGCTGCTTTAATATGCGCTGGGGTATCAAAATCCGGTTCACCAGCGCTAAAACTACAAACGTCCACACCCTCTGCTTTCATTGCCTTAGCTTTAGCTGCGATCGCTAAGGTTAAAGAGGGCGTTACCTGACTTACTCGTGCTGCCAGCTTCATTCTAAATTTATTTGGCGAATCTTTAATCTATTTAACAATATCCCACAATCTCGATCGAGAATTCTGTTTTTAGAATTCCTTAGTCAGTTTATTTAGGGAATTCTAGTATCTCATGATTTTTGCGATCGTTTAGCTGGTAAATATTTGTACCAGTTAAAATTCCCTAACATTCTTTGGTATCGGTTTTTATCAAATGCTATCGCAAGCAGTTAGGGCAGTAAAATATCAAATCGATTGATTCACCTTACAAAGAAAAAGCTGGTGCACATTTTTCTGATAGTACATTTCTCCATGCAGTTTCATCTCCGAATTAAAATCATTGACGCTTAAAACTGTCTTATAACCATTAATGATTCTTCTATTAAATGCTCCTCCAGTATCATCAATAAAATCAGTACTCAATAAGTTGCTAAACTCTCGAAATATTTCTGTGTTCGCGCTAAATCTTCTCAAGACCAATACACCATATGATTTAAATAAACTAATGATTTTGTCTTGTTATAATTCAAAAATGCTATTATTGGAAATACTGATAATTTGTTGATTTATGAGTTCTGATATTGCTTGTATCTGAACGTTCATAGTAATTAATAAAAATTGACAAATATTTGATTTGGCTTAAATTAGCCCTATATAATTTAACATAATAATTTTTGCTAAAAGTAGATGATTATATTGCATTTTCTACCATAAAATAAATATTAATAATATAAATTAAATTAATATATATTGAATCTGTTTTCAAAAGTCCCATTTAAATTAGAATGTAACTCAATCGGTTAATATGTGAGCTATAAATAGGATACCAGTGTTAATATTGGTGTCCTAAAACCGAAACGGATTAGGACAAATAAAGTGAAGAATCAAGCATTAAAGCTAGCTACAGGACTAGCACTTATATGTACTAGTGTAACTATCAACACTGGTCTAGCTAATCAAATAGTCTTAGCAAAAACAAAAAATCCTCAAAAATGTAATATTTATGCTTATGTTAATGTCTCATCTGGGCAAGCTTTAAATGTGCGGAGTGGAGCCAGTACCCAGAATAAAATTTTAGGACAAGTGCCTGTTAACGATACTGTTCAGGTTGTTGCTACTGTACCAAATTGGGCAAAAGTTACTAATGCTAGTGGCGGTTTTAAAGGAACTGGCTGGGTATCTTTGCCAAAATTAGGTTTATCAACACGAGGCTATGGTACTAATGGGGTAAAACTTTATGCCAAGACTAATCAAACCAGCCAAGTAATAGTAAAAATTCCCCCAAATACCAACGTTCAATTATTAGGCTGTCAAGGAGGATGGGCGCTAGTGGAATATAAAGGTATTAAGGGTTGGTTGGTAAGAGAAGATCAATGTGGTGCCGCCCTTACCAGTTGTTCTTGATATCGTACTTAAAGTCAAATTCCCGGCTTATTGAAGAAGTCGGGAATTTTTGTTTATTTTAGCGATCGCCTTTTTATCAAATCCTAACTAGCTTTAGAACACCTCAAATACATTAGAGTTTCCGTATCCGGAATTCAAACCTCCACCTGCAACCCAAATTTCTCCACCATACACTACAGGAAAAATACCATGCCTAGCAGTTGGCATAGGCGTACCAACTCGCCAAGTATTAGTTTTTGGATTGTAAATATCGACGCGATTGTAAACATAAGCGCTAGTTGCACCCGCACCATTCCCAGTTTCGCCGCCCATTACATAGAACTCACCGTTAAGATAAGCAGCTTTCCCCGTACCACCGCGTTCTTGAGGCAAAGGCTTGAGCGATGAGCCAGAATCTAAACTAGAAACCCAAGTGTTAGTAGCAGGGTCGTAGATTTCCACAGTATCAAATCCATTGGATACATCATTCCCGCCATCACGACCGCCAAAAACATATAACTTACTCCCATCCGTACCAGATGCTGAGTGATTAAGACCCTGTTTCATCGGTGCTAGCATCGTCCAAGTATTAGTTGTAGGATTGTATTTAGCTACTTTATTAGTAGTAGCGGAGCTAACAATTCCACCAGCCACATATATTTCCCCACTGATTACAGCAGAGGAACTAGAACCTGCGGCAAAAGGCATATCAGCACCTAAACTCCACTTATTAGTGGTTGGATCGTAGATTTGTACCTTACCATTGGCACCACCACCCAATCCTCCAAGTAGATAGAGTTTTCCATTGAAAACTTCTGCTGCGTGGTGATTGCCCACATATGGTCTGACAGCTACATTACTCCAGGTTCCAGCGGTCACATTGTAAGCAAGGGTGGCATTGTTAGCTTCACCAATAACATAAAGTATGCCGTTAATCATTCCCGAACTCACTTCACCTAGGGATATAGGCATTTTTGGAGCCGAATCCCAAATACCTGGAGTCGTTAAAGAATTCCCGGATTTGATGTTGACTGTGAATGATCCTAAAGCACCGCTTTGGAGATAGTTGTTATTGATGTCGCTAACTTGATTAGCCTGTACTGACACAGTGTAAGTGCCGTTATCAGCTGCATCCCAGCTACCACCAGGTGCAGTTATTTGGTAAGTTGCGGTTCGCGGTGTACCATTGCTGTTGGTATTCACGCTTACTAATTTCACAGAGGGCTTAATTCCATTAGGGCCCGTGACTAAAATATCCTGAGAATCCAAGGTAGACACCTTGACTCCGACATTATCGGTATAGGTTACTGTCAAGTTTTGACTTGTACCACCATTAGTACTGATATTTGCAGCAGATAAACTTGCCGTTGGTGGTGTCGAGTCTGTTTGGTTAGAGGAAAGAAATTCAATGTAATCAAATCTGGCGTACTCTTGCTGGTTCTGTGTACCTTTGATCTCGATTACATCTCCAGGGTTGAGTGCTAGTCCAGTCGCAATAGTTCGATGTACAAAAGTCTCAGTGGTGGCTACATTACTACCCAGATCCTGATTTAGAGTCCATGCATCTATCGGCTTACCGCCAATATTTACGGCGAAATTACCAGATCCGTCGTTCTCATCATAGTAACCAACCACGACATTATAATTACCAGCAGCACCATTAAATTTAGTGGTAGCTATACCAGTTGCAGCAGCAGTACCCAAAAGACTAACGACATTTCCACCAGAAGCTATACTGTTCGACTCAGCATAGTAGTTCGTTAGAGTCATATTTTCTGCTTCTACGCGAATCTTTGATTCTGGTTGTGTTGGCTGCGAGATAGGAATCACTTCAATATCGGAAACTTTTGCATTGTCTACACTAGCCTTAAAGTCTATATTGAGTATCCCATCTGTCACCTGAACGTCTGCTGATTTTCTCAGTGCCGTATTTACCCCGGCCTCAGCAACGATATCCAGGTTTTTGATAACAGATGCACCCTCAATATTCACATCAAAAATTCGTTGTCCTGGACTAGACCAGTAAATCTCAGCAAAATCTAGATTTACTTTGTAAGTACCACTAGATATGGGGATATTGTAAGAAAATTGATCTCCCCAACGTTCTGTTTGATAGAGTAGTGGGTTGCTGGTACCACCAATAGTTTTGTTTGTAGCGTAAGTATTGCTACTAGTAAAATTAGCGTCCTTAGCCCAGACGTTGCCGGAGAGGTCTGTATAGGTATCTCCACCAGCGTTAATTCTGATAGTCGGCTGTGATAACATATTGTCCTGATAGATTTTGTCCTTGCCACTAAGCTTTCTAGCAAAGTAAACAATACTGAACAGCTCAAAGACCACGCTAAGAGTGTGGTCTTGAACTTGTAGGTGTATTATAAGCTACAAAGCTTTTTGGCTTCCTTAATGAAATATTTTGATAATATTAAATCTTCTTGATAAATACTATTGACAATATAAAGGAACTGTATATTTTTAGTAAAGCCAAGAACAGTATTTTATGAATTCTGTGAAAATCTACCGAAAGAAAGACAAGAATTAACCGCTTTTATCAGGGTAATAGCATAATATTAAACCGCCATTTTATATACTGTCGCAACAAATAAATGATGCAATATCTGCGGTAATTAGCTAGAAATTGCTGCACAGATGATTTTGTCTAAAATTCAAAGTATAGATAGTCTTTTTTCTTGCTTGAGAGATAAACAAAGGATATTTCTAAAATTTTATTTTGCTTTTGAAAAAGTAATAGAAGTCATTTAATGCTAAAAATCTGCATTTAGCAAAAATTTAGTTTCTCAAACAGAATAAGCTTTGAAAAAATATTAATTATAAATAATTGCAATAACTTAATAGGAAAAATTTTAGTCTTTAGAGAGATGTATTGCATCTAAGCTAATACTTTGATAAGTATTATTTGGGTTTTGAGATTAAATTAAAACCCGATTACTGAATGTTAGAAATTATTTATGACTTACGATAACCGCGCGGTGGTACGCAAGGTTCTAATTATCACCCTACTATTAAACCTGTTTGTCATGGCATTGAAAGCAGTTGTAGGTTACTCAACAGGTTCTCTTAGCTTGTTGGCGGATGCTTTACACAGCGTCACAGATAGCGCCAACAATGTTTTAGGATTGATTACTAGTAAATTTTCTTCCCCACACCCCGATCGCGAACATCCCTACGGACATCAAAAATTTGAAGCTGTGGGTGCTTTGGGCATTTCTGCATTTTTAGGGATAGCTTGTTTTGAAATTCTCCAAGGAGCAATCGAAAGAATTCTTAAAGGCGGTCATCCTGTAAAAATATCAGCACCAGAATTGTGGCTGTTACTAATTGTACTGGGTGTGAATATTTTTGTGACTTTTTACGAACGGAGTGTAGGAAAAAGAGTAGGTAGCCCAATTTTGATTGCTGATGCTACCCATACGATGAGTGATGTGTGGGTGACAATTACGGTAATTGGCGGCTTGGTTGGCGTGTGGCTAGGTTATCAATGGCTGGATGTAGTTTTAGCTTTCCCGGTTGCTTTGTTGGTATTTTGGAGTGGTTGGTCAGTTTTAAAAGCGAATTTACCTTCACTAGTAGATGAAATGGCGATCGCACCAGAAGCGATTAATGCGATCGCGCTTTCTGTTCCGGGAGTAGTTAACTGTCATGACATTGCTTCTCGTGGAGTTCTAGGCCGTCAAGTTTTTATTGAAATGCATTTAATTGTAGATGCAACAGATGTAGAAACCGCCCATCGCATCACTGAAGAAGTGGAAAACCAACTAGAAGAACGTTTCCGGCCTGTTAGGATTCTCATTCATGTAGAACCCCCAGCTTACCAGTCTGAGAAAATTACCTTTGAATCTGGCTCAAAATAGGGCAACTCAAATAAGATGGCTATAGTCTTTTTTTAATAAAGAGAATATCTTTAGATCGTGGAATCTTCCTTTCCAAAAGCCATATTCTCTCAATACTCCTTCTTCGACAAATTGCAATTTTTTTAACAATTGAATAGAAGCATTATTCTCTAGCATTACAAAGGCTTCAATTCGATTTAAATCTAATTGTTCAAAACCCCATTGAATAATAGCGCTTAAGGCTTCTGTCATCAAACCTTTTCGCCAATAATCTCTAGCAAGTTCATATCCAATTTCAGCCTGAAAGCGGTTTCTTATGCTATAGCCACAGGAACCAACGATCGCATTGTCCTCTTTCCTCGCTATTCCCCAACGGATAGCCTGTTGATTCTGAAAGCGTTCTGCACGCCTCTGAATCAGAAACTGAGCTTGTTCTATATTGGTAGCAGTTTCTACGTCATGATACTTAGTTACTGCATCATCTGCAAAAATCTGAAAAACTGCTGGCGTGTCATTTAGTGTTGTTTCCCGCAAGATTAAATTTTCAGTCGTCAGTTGCGGAAAATTTTGGAAAGCAGCATTTATCGACATTGCTGAATGTAGCTAAAATTCAACCATAAAAAAGAGTTATGAGTTTTTAGTTTTTGCAACTTCAAACTCATAACTCGCAATTGTTCATTCAAAATACAACTATTCCCATTCTATCGTTCCAGGTGGCTTGGAGGTAATATCGTAAACTACGCGATTTACACCTTTCACCTCATTGACAATCCGGTTAGAAATTACTTCCAACACATCATAAGGTACGCGCGCCCAGTCAGCAGTCATACCATCTTCGCTGGTGACAATCCGTAAAACAATGGGGTAAGCGTAGGTACGTTGATCGCCCATTACACCTACACTGCGAATCGGTAGCAACACGGCGAATGCTTGCCAAACATCGTGGTACAAGCCACGTTGGTTAATTTCTTGGCGAACAATCAAATCAGCATCGCGGAGTATGTTCAATCTGTCTGCTGTGACTTCACCGAGAATGCGAATCGCCAAACCAGGGCCGGGGAAAGGTTGACGTTGTACGATTTCTTCTGGTAAGCCAATCGAACGTCCAACTTTGCGGACTTCATCTTTAAACAGTTTCCGTAATGGTTCAACTAGTTTAAATCGTAGGTCTTTGGGCAATCCACCAACGTTGTGATGACTCTTGATTTTCACCGCGACTCGTTCGCCAGTTTGGGGATCGACGTTGGTATCTGCTGATTCGATCACGTCTGGATACAGCGTACCTTGAGCGAGATAATCAAAATGACCTAAGCGTTTGGATGTTTCTTCAAATACACGGATGAATTCGTGACCGATGCGGCGACGTTTTTCTTCGGGATCTGTAACGCCAGCAATTGTTGCTAAAAAGCGATCGCGGGCATTTACATACTCTACTGGAATATGAAACTGCTCTTGGAATAGCTTCACCAATCTTTCTGGCTCATACTTCCGCATAAAGCCTTGATCGATAAATACACAAGTTAGCTGATCGCCAATGGCTTTATGTAATAAAAACGCCAAGGTAGAAGAATCTACGCCACCAGACAGCGCTAACAATACCCGCTTATCACCAACTCTGGCGCGAATTTCCCGGACTGATTCTTCCACAAAAGCAGCTGTCGTCCAGGTAGGTTCGCAGTCACAGATATGGTAAACAAAGTTACGAATTAATGCCAAGCCGCCCTGAGAATGTACTACTTCTGGATGGAACTGTACGCCATAAAGTTTTTTCTCATGGTCGGCAATTGCCGCACAAGGAGTATTTTCTGTATGTGCTAGTAATTCAAAACCTGGTGGCATTTTTGTTACAGAGTCGCCGTGACTCATCCACATTGTCGTGCCATCTTCGACGTTAGTCAGCAAGTCTGTGGGATCGTCTATATATAATGATGCTTTTCCATACTCACCGCGATCGGCCTTGGCAACTTCCCCACCTAACTGATTCACCATCAGTTGCATACCATAGCACACGCCCAAAATTGGAATTCCCAAATTCCAAATTTCTGGGTCACAATGGGGCGCGCTATCTCCATAAACAGAACTCGGGCCACCAGAGAGGATAATTCCTTTGGGATTTAGTTGCCGTAAATGTTCAGCTGTCGTACGATAGGACAGGACTTCTGAGTATACTTGAGTCTCGCGGATGCGTCGAGCAATTAGTTCGGAATACTGAGAACCAAAGTCCAGGATCACAATGATTTGGCGATTAAGCTGTCCCCAATTGTCAGTGGTTTGGGGTGATTGTTCAGTTAGTAGAGTCACCGCTGTATTCATGATGGCAAGAGAGTGTGTCTGTTAGGATAAATCGTCGCTCTATGGTCTAAGTGAAGCCATTAACTCTACCTTAATTAGGTGAGTAATGGTAAATAAATCCCCTACAAACGCGCTGAATGAAACGCGCCTGTCTAGCCTATGGATCTGGCATGGTATTAAAAAGACAAAATTACCCTAGTTCCGCTACTGAAAAAGTTATTTATTTGGATTATTTATGATTATTCATATTAAATTAACATAATTTTCCGGATAACATACAAGCAGTTTTGCTCTTTACGATAATTTTGCGATCGCGGTCAAAAAGCACTGAACCACAGACTGTAGCAGCTGCACCTCTATTGCTGTGGCTTTGGATATATTCTTGGGAACGAGTGTCAATAGCTTGGGCGATCGCACTGTAAACTTGATTTACCCAATCACTGCCAGTATTAGCATCTAGCGATCTCAGGTATGTAAGTGCAGCTTCAGCTGTGGGACTATCAAACACTACTTGGATATCTGGCTGCTTTAACCCAGCTAAACTACAGTAAGTGGCGAGAATTTCTCGACGCCCATCAGCAAGATGATGATGGGTATGAAAAATTCCCCCTGCTAATTTCATGAGTTTGCCATGATACCCAAACAATAAGATTTCTTTAACACCCAAAACATCAGCTGCTACTAACATCGGCCCTAACCAGTTAGCAGTTTTGACTAATCGTTCGGGATTAATACCGATTTTCTGCGCTAAATCTAAGCCATTCTCACCAATACAAAATACCAAGCTGTCAAATTTACTGGCTTTCTGTTCTAAATCAGCACGGAAAGCAGTGAGTTGTTCTGGCGTACTTAAGGGTTGGGAAATTCCCGTAGTTCCCAGAAGCGAAAGCCCTTCAACCACCCCAAAAGCGGCATTAGAAGTACGAACAGCCAGCGATCGCCCGGCAGGTAAAATAATTGTTACCCTAATTCTTTCATTTGGTGCAAGCGATCGCCGCAAGTTTTCTTGCAATAGCCTTTGAGCATAAGCGTAAATAGCCGCTTTCCCCTCACCATTCTCCTGCTTACCAATTCCTTCGCCGCCTTGAATAACTACTGCTTCCCCTTCTCCCTGTTCCCATTCCACCAGCGCCCAAATCGGCGTATTCTTAGTCAGATCGAGATTATCACCAGGCTCGCTGCGGGTAATTGCCAAAGCACTATTCTCAGATAAGCCTGCTACCTGTTCAATCGTGATTTCAGCGATTTGAGCTGGTTCAATTAAATCTACTGCTACTTCTGTTAAGGGTTGACGATGACGCAACCAGTGTAAAGCTGCAACAGCAGCAGCGCAGGCAAAAACGGGGAGAGTGTATCCAGAACGCGAAATTGTCATTTGTGATTTGTCATTTGTTATTTATTCATCTCCCCTGCACCATGCTTTAATTAAACACCTAACTCTGATAATAGAGCTTGCATCTCTTCCCACAAGAGTCCTTGTTGGATATAACGAGGTGCTTCCGGATTGTAAGGAGTAGCTACGCGATCGATGCTGAGAATTTTAGCTCCATCTGGTAGCACGGGTACATCTGGATCGAATGCTGTTGGGCGCATTAGCGAACTAGAAAAGCCTTTAAATATGGCAATTGTATCTTCTTCACGATCAATTTCCACATTTACTAGTAAAACTTCTTGGGGGCGTTTGGCAGTGTATTGTTCCAGTCGCTTACCAATAGAGTTCATTGTCTGGCAAAAGATTACTGTTGTGTAGCTGAACGTCCCTGCTTACCTAGCTTAATTAAGACAAAGTAGCTTAAGTAAAGCACGTAAATTATCAAGCCGACGATCCCCAGAAAGCCCAGAAATGCAGGTTTGCTATTGGCGTGGAAATATTCTTTAAATAGTAATGGGGCTTCTAACCAAACACGACAATAGGAAGATTGGAGTGCAGTTGGAGAAAAAGCACAACCCAAAAAAGGTATAAAGGCTATGGTTCCCAAAATTCCATAGATAGTCATAGCCCAACGCCACGAGGTAAAAGTTAGTTTTAACGGCCCGCTAGCTTGATATTCAATTTCATCATTGAGATCTACCCAGAACCACAAAGAAACAGGGATCAAGATGCGCCCAATCAATCCAGAGAGAAAACTTACCCCAAATCCACTAATCATCAAGTAAACAGTAATGGCCAACAAACTAGATACTCGCCAGTAAATAGTTAATAAGCGTTGTATTCCTTCTGCTTTTTGCACAAACGCCCAAATTAGCAAAATTAGAGGGATAATTACCATAAATATCAGCGCCAGTCTATAGTCAAGCCACACAAACGGGCGAAACCAAACATCATTTTCCATAGTTCTTACCAAAATATCAATTAAGCAATCTCACTAAAAAGTATCCTTAACTGGCATACTTAACAGTTATTAACTAGCTAATAGCTGTTACATGATAGCTAACAGTTTAATTAAAACAAACAATTTAGGTACTAGTTCAGAACAGATATTTTTATACTAATTTCCTGAAATTTCGACTAGACTGGAAATACTTTGTTAGACTTAGAAAATATCTCTGCCACTAATTACTGCATCTAAAGCTACAAAATATAGTACTTAAATGTGTAATTAGAAAAAAGAACAAGCAACTCAAGGTTTTTTTACTTAATATCTTGCATCGACGACAACGCTAGGGTGAGTTTTGCAAACTACCCCAATGCGAGATTTTATGTAAACTCCCAGAATCTTTAGTTAACCCAAAGATTGCTACTAAATTTACTCAATCTTAAAATAAGCTGAGTAAACAGAGATGGAAGTCCTGTAAAGGTGCAAGATATCAATAAAGGAGTCCTGGTTGCTTGCCCGTTAGACGACAAGAAAATTGACTAATTTAATTTTTAGTCATCGTAAACTCGGCACTCAACTGCTTCTGGATTGTCATCGCAGTACTTTTCTAAAGAATTTTTTTGCTTATTTTGGCGCTGATGAGAGGCTTCAGCTTGCAATTCTTCAACTGCATCCCAAGCGGCTGCACATTCAGCAGAGTTGCTCCCTGAAATGTCACAGACAGCACGAGCTTGTTCAACTTCTTCTTGGATTTTTTCTTGGATGTCGCTCATAGATTTAGTCTCGTTGTGTGGTGTTAATACCAGTATAGAAAAATCTCAAAAATGACAGTTTTTGTTCTATCTACACCATTCTAACCACTTAGCTGTTAAGTTAGTGTTTTAGTCTGGCGATCTATAACTAATACAATAAACGATGGCATATATACTACGTTTATATTTATCTTTTAAGATTTTGTAGAGCTAGTAGTACGAAAGTATAATCATACAATATATTTAATAAATCAAGTAGGGAATAACAGCCCTAGCTTCCTGGGATGGACAGGTCACTGAGGTGAAAAGAGTTGGCATCAACTGCGATCGGATGCAATTCTACCCAGGAATCAAAGTCAAAAGAACAGCCCAACGAGAGAAAGAAGCCTAAAACTCATGGCAGATCGAATGCAGTGGGCAAATGCCCTGTCAACCCGTCCTTCTTTAGAAGCAGCTATTACAGATGTGGTAGAAAGGGCTGTCTCATCGTTAAAAGTACCAGCAGATTTGGGGCTGGTATTCATTTCGTCTGCTTTTGCCAGCGAGTATTCGCGGCTTTTACCTTTGCTGGCGGAAAAACTTTCAGTACCAGTGTTAATTGGCTGTAGCGGTGGCGGTGTAATTGGCACTACAACCGGAGGAGAAACTCAAGAACTGGAAGCAGAAGCAGCCCTAAGTCTGACTTTGGCGCATTTGCCAGGGGTGGATCTCCATGTTTTTCATGTTGTGGCAGAAGAATTGCCTGACTTAGATAGCTCCCCAGATGCTTGGATTGATTTGATCGGCGTTCCACCATCCTCCAAACCTCAGTTCATCTTGCTGGGTGGTACGTTTTCCTCTGGCATTAACGATCTATTGCAGGGGCTAGATTTTGCTTATCCCGGTTCGGTAACGGTGGGAGGACAGGCTAGCGCTGGGGGGATGAGTGGGCGCATGGCTCTATTTTGTAACGATCGCCTGTATCGCGAAGGGACGGTAGGCTTGGCTTTGAGTGGCAATATTGTGTTAGAAACAATCGTGGCTCAAGGATGCCGACCCATTGGCGAACCTTTGCAAGTGACGAAAGCCGAACGCAATATCATTTTGGAACTAGATGAGCAAGTACCCTTAGTGGTATTGCGGGAATTAATTGCCAATCTCAGCGAAAAAGAACGCTTCCTAGCACAACATTCTTTATTTGTTGGGGTAGCAATGGATGAGTTTAAGACTTCTTTGCATCAGGGAGACTTTTTAATTCGCGGTATTCTGGGGGTAGATCCGACAGCAGGTGCGATCGCAATTGGCGATCGGGTTCGTCCCGGTCAACGCCTGCAATTTCACTTACGTGATGCTGAAGCCTCCGCAGAGGATCTAGAATTTCTCCTCCAACAGTATCAAAACCAACAATCTGCTGAAGGCAATGCCGCAGCTGCTTTAATGTTTGCTTGCGTAGGGCGCGGTGCAGGACTCTACGGTAAATCCAATTTCGATTCTGAGCTATTTAGACGCTATCTCAAAGATATTCCTGTCGGCGGTTTTTTCTGTAACGGCGAAATCGGCCCGGTAGGTGGCAGCACCTTTTTACACGGTTACACCTCAGTATTTGGAATTTGCCGCGCCTTAGAGTTAGAAGATGAAAAGGTAGGGTAGTCATTTGTCATTGGTTATTTCTTCCCTTCGGGTGACGCTCCTTCGTCGCTAATGCCAGTCGCCTGCGGAGGGAAACCTCCCGCAGCGTTGGTCTCACCTTGTCTCCCCACACTCCCCACACTCCCCACACTCCCTTACCCCTGTCTCATCATCCAGCAGAATAGTACTGTTGTTATCAATGAATGTCGGAGTCCCACCACTGGCGATCGCGCTATATTTTTGAATGTAGCGGCGCACTTTGCAGGGAAACTGGGGGAAGTCTAATAAAGCATCGCCATCGGCAATTGTTGCCCAGAAATCGCGCAAACTAGGTGCGAGTTCTTGTGCTTGGTCAGTTGGTAGGTTTAAAGGAGGTAGGGTGAGCAACTTCATCAAGAAGGGAAAAGAGCGATCGCCCATCCATTGCCTAGACAACTGTTGTAAATTGGGAAAATTAGGTACTGAGTTTACACGATGTGATAAAATTTGCAACCACTGTCTGCCGTAGTTATCGCGATGATACTCTAAAACTCTATAAGGATGAGGATAACTGACTAAAGAACCAGTAGTAATATCGTATACTCCATTCGCATAGGCAACATCCTGAACGTGCAAATGTCCCGTAAATACTAAATTAACTTCGTAGCGCTGTAGCAACTGCACTAGTTCCCGCGCATTTTCCAGCATATAGCGATTCGCCATTGGATGGCAGGATTGATTAGGTAGATGTTCCACAACATTGTGATGCACCATGACTAACAGCAATTCATCTGTGGCTGCTGCTAGCACCTGTTCTAACCACCTGAATTGTGCGCTATCCAAACGTCCTATCTGCTGACCTTGGTCGTTAAAAGAATTGGAATTTAGCCCAATCAGTCGGACTCCAGGCATTAACTCAGTAGTGTAGTAAAGTTGCTGTGGATTTTCATAACCAAACTTGCGGTAATAGTAAGGAAAATCGGCAAAAGCAATAGATTGCCGATCTGCCATCAGTACAGGAACATCATGATTGCCAGGGACAACATAAACCGGAAAAGGTAATTGGGCTAAACGTTGTTGTAACCAAGCGTGGTTATCTGGTTCGCCATGCTGGGTTAAATCTCCTGGGATTAAAAGAAAATCTAAATCTAGTTGCGTTAAATGTTCTAATACACTTTCAAAAGCCGGAATGCTAACCTCCACTAAGTGAAATCGGCTAGGATGATTCCAGATTGTGTGAGGAAGTGCGATGTGTAAATCGCTAACTATGGCAAAACGAAAATTTAGAGCCATTGATTTCAGGATACTTTTAAAAGTAGGGTTAAAACAAGTCTTTTTCAAAGAGTATAACCCTTGCTTTGTAACCCTGTGTAGGATTGCTTCTGCTTAACATTCGTACATATTAAATGTAGATAGAAAATCCAGCAGCTATACTGTTTGACACTCTCTGCTTGCCTAGAGCATTTTTTTCTAGGAGGCAGAAGTTTAAAATATTGATGGCTGTTTATAATCAAAATCAGCACCATCGAGAATCATATAGTAATATCTATGCTGCGTCTTAATTATTAATAATTATCTAGAATTCTGTTAAGGCTTTATTGAATTAAAGATTGTTTAGTATCTTGATTTAGATCGAAAATGACAGAATTAGGCAAATAACAAAAAATTTTTAGATATTTTATCTTTCTATTTAGCTGAAATTGTAATTTAAGTTAATATATTAAATACCATTGTTAGTTAGGCGATCGCGACTCCGTTATCTCTAACTATTGATTATTTTCACATCAAGGAGAATCTATTTTGGCCGCTGTGCGAGTACGTCAACATGTCAATCCGCTTGCCCAAAAGTATCAAACACCAGTAAATTCCCTTGATTGGGATAAATTGTATGCTCAACCTCACCAACCACTACATCTAGATATTGGTTGTGCTAGGGGACGGTTTTTATTGCATATGGCACAAATAGAACCTAACTGGAATTTTCTTGGTTTGGAAATTCGAGAACCTCTTGTAGTCGAGGCCAATCAGTTATGTTCGGATTGGGGTTTAACAAATCTTCACTATTTATTTTGTAATGTAAATAGATCGCTAAACGCGCTTTTATCCTCACTGCCTGAGGGTACTTTACAACGGGTCACAATTCAATTTCCCGATCCTTGGTTTAAAACTCGCCATGCTAAACGGCGAATAGTCCAACCAGAATTAGTGTCAGACTTAGCAAAGTATGTTGCCGCTGGTGGTGTCGTATTTTTGCAATCAGATATAGAATTTTTAGCAATAGAAATGCGCGATATCTTTGCTCAAAATCCAGCCTTTCAGAAACTGAGTGCAGGAGAATGGCTAACAGAAAATCCGCTACCTGTCTCTACAGAAAGGGAAATAGCTACTCAGAATAAGAGCGAACCAATTTATCGAGCTTTATTTATTAAGAGATAACTTGTAAAAGAAAAATTTTAAGTTCCTCTATACCAAGGAATCCCGCTAATTTCGCATCACTTGACAGTTGTAAATAGTCAGTTGTTTGCTACTGACTATTCACAATTTTCTTTTGCTGGTAGGTTCTCTGCCCATAGGTAGAGTCGTGAGGTAAGTCTTTCGTTGTTTTATATCTATAATTGAGTTTATTACATCAATTTTATTTTTCTATAATCAGAGAAATATAAATTATATTTATATCTTAATTAAAGATGGACAAAATCTTTACGCGATCTCAGACTCTGAATGTTTTTTGACTCTGTAAAAATATCAATTACCCGTGATTTTAGCTAATCCGGAAAATTCTATTTCTTTATAGTTACTTTATAAATTACGTAATAAGTACATCTATGTGTTGAAGGCTTCATGAAGCTCATAAATTATACTCTATGTGGCTGTATATATATGAATAGCTTTTCATAAAGAAAATCGTGAATAGCTATAGGAATCTAAGTACATTAAAGACCAATGGCAAAACAAGAGTTACAAGAGAGAGCCGCGTCAATCTTTGGTACTTCAACAAATTTGACAATTGGGCAGTTATTGATAGATGGTATCAGACAAAATCCTGGAGCCAGAGCGATCGCAGCTCCAGGACGTCTGCCACTGACATATGCTCGCCTTTACGAGCACATGCAAAATGTCCGTGCAACCTTAAATACAATGGGGTTGGGAGTAGGCGATCGCGTTGCCATTGTACTGCCCAATGGCCCGGAGATGGCAGCAGCTTTTTTGGCTGTAGCTGCCTGTGCTACTAGTGCGCCGCTAAATCCGGCTTATAGTGCAGAGCAATTTGACTTCTATTTAGGAGATTTGAATGCCAAGGCACTGATTGTACAAGCAGGGAAAGATTCAATAGCCAGGGAAGTTGCAGCAGCACACAATATTCCCATTATTGAACTAGTGCCAAGCTTAGAGGCAGAGGCAGGAATATTTGAACTAGTAGGTGAAACTCACTTACCTGCTGTAGAAGGCCATCAAAGTCGCAATGAAGATATTGCTCTGGTTTTGCATACATCAGGAACCACCGTCCGTCCCAAAATTGTGCCTCTGACCCAGGCTAATTTGTATATTGCAGCAGACATTATCAAAAAGGCACTAGAGTTAGAGCCAAGTGATTGTTGCTTAAATGTTATGCCCCTGTTTCACGTACAGGGGTTATTTATATCTATCCTGTCCTCGATCGCATCTGGTGGTAGTGTTGCTTGTACTCCCGGATTTGATGTCACGCAGTTTTTTACCTGGCTGCAAACAATGCAAGCAACCTGGTATTCATCAGTACCAACCATTCATCAAGCAATTTTGAATGCTACTGATATCCATAAGACTTTAGATAGCATACCTAAACTGCGATTTATTCGTTCTGGAGGCGCTGCCTTACCACGCCCAGTCATGAAAGCCTTAGAAGATTTCTTCCAAGCTCCAGTACTAGAAGGTTATGGCATGACAGAGACAGGCTGTATCATCGCCCTCAATCCTTTACCACCTCGTCAGCGCAAACCTGGTTCGGTAGGAATTGCCACTGGCATGAAATTAGCCATTATGGATGAGGCTGGTAATTTGCTTCAACCTTATGAAGTTGGAGAGATTGTCGTACAGGGCGGCCATGTGATGCTCGCTTACGAAAATAATCCCGTAGCGAATCAAAACTCGTTTACGAATGGGTGGTTTAGAACGGGAGACCAAGGTTATCTAGATAACGAAGGTTACTTGTTCCTCACAGGTAGGTTGAAAGAACAAATTAATCGCGGTGGAGAGAAGATCGCTCCTCGAGAAATAGATGATGTACTACTAGACCACCCAGCAGTCGACCAAGCAGTAGCCTTTGCAGTGCCGCACCCTACCCTTGGTGAAGATTTGGCAGCCGCAATTGTCCTGCGACCAAATACTACTGTCACTGAGCAAGAAATTCGGGAATTTGTCGCCACCAAGCTGGCTGGTTTCAAAGTGCCAAATCAAATCATCTTTATCCCAGAAATCCCCAAAGGTTCCACAGGTAAACTCCAACGGATTGGTTTGGCACAAAAGCTCAAAGAGCAATTGCAAGCCAAATTCCTTGCACCCAGAACTGAGATTGAGAAGCGATTGGCAGCAATTTGGACCCAGCTATTGAATCTCAAAGAAGTCGGAATTTATGATAACTTCTTTGCATTGGGTGGAGACTCGTTGCTAGCGGTACGACTGTTCGCCCAAATTGAGGAGAAATTCCGCAAAAATCTGCCGCTGTCTACCTTAATTAACGCACCCACAATTGAGCAACTTGCCCAGATCGTTAGCAGTAACTCTCAATCGATACAATCATCTTGGTCATCGTTAGTCGCACTGCAACCCAAAGGCGATCAACCCCCATTCTTCTGCATTCATGGTTTAGGTGGCGAAGTCCTAATTTTCCGAGAATTAGCAATGAAATTGGGAACAGACCGACCATTTTATGGATTGCAACCAATTGGGCTAGATGGCAAACAGCCACTTCATACCCGAATTGAAGATATGGCTGCTGAGTATATTCAACAAATCCAAACGATTCAACCTCAAGGTCCTTATTTCTTAGGCGGCTACTCTTTTGGCGGTATAGTTGCCTTCGAGATGGCGCAGCAACTCCGAAGTCAAGGTGAGGAAATTGCCTTGTTAGCAATGTTCGATAGTTTCGTTCCTGGTTCGGACAGGCGATTGCCATTGATTGAGCGCATTGCCGAACATTACCAGAATCTGGTGAATATCGGGCCGAGTTATCTTTGGCAAAGGGTTGGGGTGTGGAATAATTTGCTCAAAGAAAATTTCCACAAAGGCAAGTACCATCTCAAACACAAATCTCAGCGTTACTTGAATCTGTCGCAAAATTATCTGCGCCATGTCAGCCAACAGCTATCGCAAACCGATCCGCATATAGAAATCATCAATGTCAACACACAAGCTTCCAGAGAATATAGCTTCCCAACTTACCCCGGTCGAGTCGTGCTATTGCGAACTGAGGATCAGAACCGATTTGATGCTACAGGTATAGAATACGACCCATTACTTGGTTGGGGAGAGATAGTGACTGGCTCTTTGGAAATGGAAAATATTCCTGGGTCTCACTTTACCCTATTCAACGAACCTTACGTAGAGATATTGGCGGAAAAATTGCAGGTGTGGTTAAATAAAGCACACTCACAAGTGCTAGCAGCTAGTGAAAAAATCAGCGACTAGTGCTCCCAATTCTCGTACAAAGAACTACAGGTGCGAAAATCTGCACTGGTTTGGTTGGACGGTGTTCTCTACCAACTACTTTGTTTTAATTCTTTCGATCGTTTAAAGTTAACAATAAAGCATACAATAGCTTATGTGAGTTGAAGATTGAAACAATGCAGTCTTGTTCATAAGGCTGGAGTTTACAATTCAATTTAAGGCTAAAACCTTTGATATGGCCTGAGAATTTTGAACTCACATAACGTGTATAAAGTAACCAAATACCCTAGATATTTAGGGGAATTCTATTAATCGAACCAATCAATATTTAAAGTTAATGTGCAGTGAAAGACCGATCGTGAAATACCGCAGGTAGAGCTATTTAGCCTTTGCGATCGATCGACTTGTAGACGTAGCAGGGAGCAGAGGGAACAGTAACGGCTGTGCCAAATGGTACACCCTACTCGGCAGGAAGGGCTACTTTGTGAGTTTTCTTTTGGAGTGCGCCGCAAAGTTTCTCAGTCCAAGGCACTGCTTCACTGTATCTGTTTATCTTTGCGTTATTCTTAATCGTAAATATTTAAACAAACCTAATATAATTTGCAACGATTTTGGCGGTTTTTATTGCTGCAATAACTTTATATTTACTTTATAAATGACTGAATAATGGCAGTTAATTATTTGAATTTTTTATGAAGAGTTCAAATCGTACTGTTAGTAATTGTATAGCTATAGATAGCAGCTCTCAACAAATGTGTGAATAGCTGATAGAAACGTAAGTTTTTTCAAGATAAATGCCAAAACAAGAATTACAAGAGAAAACCACGTCAATCTTTGGTACTGCAAAAAATTTGACAATTGAGCAGTTATTGATAGAGGGTATCAGACAAAATCCTGGAGCCAGAGCGATCGCATCTCCCGGACGTCTGCCATTGACATATGCTCGCCTTTACGAGCACATGCAAAATGTCCGTGCAACCTTAAATGCAATGGGGTTGGGAGTAGGCGATCGCGTTGCCATTGTACTGCCCAAAGGGCCGGAGATGGCAGTTAGCTTTTTGGCAGTAGCTATTTGTGCTACTAGTGCGCCGCTAAATCCGGCTTATAGTGCCGCAGAATTTGACTTCTATTTAGGAGATTTGAATGCCAAGGCACTGATTGTACAATCAGGAATCGATTCAATAGCCAGAGAAGTTGCAGCGGCGCGTCATATCCCAATTATTGAATTAGTACCAAACCTCAAGGCAGAGGCAGGAATCTTTCAGCTAGTAGGTGAGACTAACTTACCTGCTGTAGAAGGCACTCAAAGTCGCAATGAAGATATCGCCCTGGTATTGCATACATCAGGAACAACTGCTAGACCCAAAATAGTGCCCCTGACACAGGCTAATCTGTATGCATCAGCCCAAAATATTAAAAAGGCACTGGCATTGCAGCCAAGCGATCGCTGCTTGAACGTTATGCCCCTATTTCATATTCATGGGCTAAGTACAGTATTTTCTTCTCTAGCGGCGGGAGGTAGTGTAGTCTGCACTCCTAACTTTGATGCAGCCAAGTTTTTTGAGTGGATGCAGCAGTTCCACCCCAGTTGGTACACAGCTGTACCAACTATTCATCAAGCAATTTTAGCAGAGGTAGAAGCTCACCATAATATCATCAAGCAATACCCACTGCGTTTTATTCGTTCTGCATCCTCTGCATTACCACCGCAGGTGATGCAGGCCTTAGAACAAGCGTTTAACGTGCCAGTCATTGAAGCTTATGGCATGACAGAAGCTTCTCCACAAATTACCTCGAATCCTCTACCACCACAAACACGGAAATTATATTCAGCAGGTCTTGCTGCTGGCCCAGAAGTAGCGATTATGGATGAAGTGGGAAATCTGCTGGCAAAAGGCGAACCTGGAGAAGTCGTCATCCGGGGTAGCAATGTGATGCTCGCTTACGAAAACAATCCCGTAGCTAATCAAAACTCGTTTACAAAGGGGTGGTTTAGAACGGGAGACCAAGGTTATCTAGATAACGAAGGTTACTTGTTCCTCACAGGTAGGTTGAAAGAACAAATTAATCGCGGTGGAGAGAAGATCGCTCCTCGAGAAATAGATGATGTACTACTAGACCACCCAGCAGTCGACCAAGCAGTAGCCTTTGCAGTGCCGCACCCTACCCTTGGTGAAGATTTGGCAGCCGCAATTGTCCTGCGACCAAATACTACTGTCACTGAGCAAGAAATTCGGGAATTTGTCGCCACCAAGCTGGCTGGTTTCAAAGTGCCAAATCAAATCATCTTTATCCCAGAAATCCCCAAAGGTTCCACAGGTAAACTCCAACGGATTGGTTTGGCACAAAAGCTCAAAGAGCAATTGCAAGCCAAATTCCTTGCACCCAGAACTGAGATTGAGAAGCGATTGGCAGCAATTTGGACCCAGCTATTGAATCTCAAAGAAGTCGGAATTTATGATAACTTCTTTGCATTGGGTGGAGACTCGTTGCTAGCGGTACGATTGTTCGCCCAAATTGAGGAGAAATTCCACAAAAATCTGCCGCTGTCTACCTTAATTAACGCACCCACAATTGAGCAACTTGCCCAGATCGTTAGCAGTAACTCTCAATCGATACAATCATCTTGGTCATCGTTAGTCGCACTGCAACCCAAAGGCGATCAACCCCCATTCTTCTGCATTCATGGTTTAGGTGGCGAAGTCCTAATTTTCCGAGAATTAGCAATGAAATTGGGAACAGACCGACCATTTTATGGATTGCAACCAATTGGGCTAGATGGCAAACAGCCACTTCATACCCGAATTGAAGATATGGCTGCTGAGTATATTCAACAAATCCAAACGATTCAACCTCAAGGCCCTTATTTCTTAGGCGGCTACTCTTTTGGCGGTATAGTTGCCTTCGAGATGGCGCAGCAACTCCGAAGTCAAGGTGAGGAAATTGCCTTGTTAGCAATGTTCGATAGTTTCGTTCCTGGTTCGGACAGGCGATTGCCATTGATCGAGCGCATTGCCGAACATTACCAGAATCTGGTGAATATCGGGCCGAGTTATCTTTGGCAAAGGGTTGGGGTGTGGAATAATTTGCTCAAAGAAAATTTCCACAAAGGCAAGTACCATCTCAAACACAAATCTCAGCGTTACTTGAATCTGTCGCAAAATTATCTGCGCCATGTCAGCCAACAGCTATCGCAAACCGATCCGCATATAGAAATCATCAATGTCAACACACAAGCTTCCAGAGAATATAGCTTCCCAACTTACCCCGGTCGAGTAGTACTGTTGCGAACTGAGGATCAGAACCGATTTGATGCTACAGGTATAAAATTCGATCCACTACTTGGTTGGGGAGAGATAGTGACTGGCTCTTTGGAAATGGAAAATATTCCTGGTTCTCACTTTACCCTATTCAATGAACCTTACGTAGAGGTAGTGGCGGAAAAATTGCAGGCGTGGTTAAATAAAGCACAGTCAGAAGTGTTAGAGGCTAGTGGCAATATTAGCAACTCTGAAAACACGAGTTATACCAATTCTCTGACAAAGCATTGGTAAGAAAATCTGCACTGGTTTGACAGTCTTCTCTACCACTATTGCTATTGTTTTGAGAATCTAACAACACAGCATCAAGTAACCAAGTACCCTCTATCTCTAGCTGAATTTCATTGATTGAACCAATCCATGCATAGCTTTTTTGCACCAGTGTATATCAACATCCTATTCACTAACCTCTTGCCATCCATGCAGAGGTGCTATGCTTTTGATTGCCCATTCAATCATGATTGGGGGAGCCTCGGAAATTATGACACTGGGATAAACGGCTGTACCCCAGTTCGGATGTACTATTACACGGCATTTATTTTTTATAACTGGGTAATGAAGCAAGGCTTTAACTACTGCTGTATCGTCATGCGGGACGCTTCCCGGATGGGAAAGTAACGGATACCCTGTGCGAGGATCTATGAGGTCTGTTAAATAGTTGCGATCGCGTAGATTAAATGCTAAATCACAACCAAACCGCATAAACTTTTCTCTTAAACGTTCTTTCTCCGCTTCAATTATTTTTGTTCTTTCATGAAGTTGATATCGCGATTGCTGTAAAACGATCGCTACCCAAAAAAAAGACTGCTGTTTCCAATCTGGTAATATCCGTTCGCAGTTGGCACAGATATACTGGCTAGGAGAATGAATCGAAATCTGAATAGCTTGTCCCGTTTTGCCAACCAAATGAATGGGATAGCTTTGCTCCGAAGAGTAAACTTTGAAATAGTTCACTACATTGATGCGGTGGTTGCAAGTTAGTTAACTTTTATCTTCGGTATTCATAATAACTCTTAAAACTTTATAAAAATCATCAAATTTTTCTAATGTTTGAGTTAATTCACAGATTTTTGGGTGAAGTGTTAAGTTTTAATCAGATTTTTATCTTTTATTAACTTAATTTTTATCAAAGCGATTTATTAGTGAGTGAATCTCCTCATTTGAAAGTTTCTGTAGGTGAATAATTTATCTATTACCTTTATTCAACCTACATCTAAAACTATCATCTATCTTTCAAGGAAATAGTACTCACAGCACCAAATCTATGACTTTCTGAACGGCAGTCATACCTTGTAGTTTTACGAAGCCAAGACCGTTAGTATTGCACTCACTAAAAAAACTACATAACTTCTAATGTGAAGTTATGTTTTGTAGCTACATTCGTTAAGAATTAATTAATCTAGCTTTAAAGCATTGACTGGAACATCATCCCAAGAATCAACCATCCGCAATTGGGCTATCCAACCTGCGGCTTTTTGTTTGTCACTCAAATTATTCTCAAAGGATTCATGACAATCGTTGGCTTGAGATTCGTCACAACAGGCAATACAAGCATGAATCATGCCTGACGGATCAATTTGCTCGTTTACCCAAATAGTCATGGAGTTTGCCCTCAACAACTGTAGTGAAAAAAGCTATTTGTCCTTCTAGAATACTATTAAAACTCAAAATTGCCGAGTAATTAAAGAATTAGCCATTCTCATAAGTTAAGAATCATAAATAGCAGTTCTGAGAGCGTGTCAGTTGTAAAGACTTACTATTTAGGGCGATACAAATATATAAAGTAGAAGAGATGGAGAGAGATTATAATAATAGGTGATGTGCCAAAATTGAAATAACTTGGTAACAGGAGATAAATTTTTTATTAGGGAAAAGGTGAAAGATCGTCTTTTGCTTTTCCCTAACAACAGAGATTTTTTTGATTAATCTACTATGGTTTTTGGGTGGCGATCGCTAATTTTGCTCCCTGCACCTGACGTAACCGATCCATAACGGCTACTACCTGACCGTGATTTACTTGCGCATCGGCATTAATAATTACCAAAGCTTCTCTTTTATCGCCCATTAATGTGCGTACTTGGGGTGCTAACACATCGAGATTAACCGATTTGCGGTTGACACTAATTTTTCCGGCTGCGTCTACTGTGACATTAATCGGTTCGCTGGAAGCTTGTTGTTGTGACGACGCTGCCTTTGGTAAATTAACTGGTAAACCTTCAGACCGAGTTAAAAACAAAGTTGACATGATAAAAAATGTCAATATCGCAAAGATGACATCAATCATCGGCACGATATTAATCTGGGGTGGAATGTCTGGTTCCTCTGGAAGGCGCATAAGATTTTTCTCCTCTTTCATAACGACGGCGGTAGAGTAATTCTAACTGTCCGCCATACTCTTGAATCCTGGCTATCTGACGTTGATATAGTCCTCGAAAGGTATTCGCAAATAAAAGTGTAAAGATAGCCACAACTAATCCTGAGGCTGTAGATACCAAAGCTTCACTAATCCCGCCTGTCACACCTGATGTTTTCGTACCTCCGACATCACCGATATTTAGGGATGCGAAGGAGGTAATTAAGCCTAAGACAGTGCCGAGAAGTCCTAACAGAGGTGCAAGGCCGATAATAGTCTCAAAGATGTTTTGGAAACGCTTGAGTAAGGGGATTTCGGCTTGTGCTTCACTTTCTAACGCCAAGCGAAATTCCTCTGGAGTGGCTTCCTCCAATTCTAAAGCTGCCAAAAAAATTCGAGATATGGGTAAATCGGTATTTTGCTGCAACTTATCCAAAGCGCTAACTACATTATTTAAGCGATAAAGTTGTAGCACCTCACGCACTACGCGGTTTTGTCGATTATTGATCTTTACCCAAAATACGACTCGTTCGATAATCAGTGCCACTGCTAACACCGAAAATCCTAATAGCGGCCACATGACCACGCCGCCTGCTGTAAATAAATTACTAAATATCATCTATTATTTTTCCACTCCTCAACAATGTTAAACTAAAAAATTGCTGGATTAACTAAGCTGGGATAATAACTCCAAAAACATTACTGCGAGTAAATAACTGAAGTCAATGTTTGACAAGATGTCAAAGTAAGAAGTTTCATTTTTAACATCTCTAAATTTAGTTAATCGTCAAAAATTTAGCAGGTGAGCATTGCCCAACCTCCAAAATTAGGAATTTTTTAGTTAACTATTAATGCATTTTAGTAACAACATCTACGCCATCATTTTTTAATTGCCCATCTTCCATATAAATGATGCGATCGGCAATATCTAGAATGCGGTTATCATGGGTAACTAACAAAATCGTACAGCCTTGTTCTTTCGCTAGCCTCTGCATTAATTCCACAACATCACGTCCTGACTTTTTATCGAGTGCGGCGGTGGGTTCGTCTGCTAAAACAATTTTAGGATGGCTGACTAAGGCACGAGCGATCGCAACTCGTTGCTTTTGTCCTCCTGAGAGGTTTTCGGCGTAGTAATTTACACGTTCTCCTAGTCCCACGGTTTCTAACATAGCGATCGCTTTGCTATCCAAATCTTGATGAAGATACTGGTCGTGTAATTCTAGCGACATCCGCACATTTTCTTTAGCTGTCAAAAAGGTCATGAGGTTATGCGCTTGGAAAATATAACCAATCTGGCGGCGTAGTTGGGTTAGCTGCTGTTTCTTAGCCCCACAGATTTCCTGTCCTAATATTTTGAGGCTACCTTCTTGAGCCGATCGCAATCCACCCATCAGGGTTAACAAGGTGGTTTTTCCCGATCCTGAAGGGCCAGTCATAATGACAATTTCACCAGCTTTAATCTCCAAATTAATATCGAATAATACTTGTTTTTTGAGCGTGCCTTCACCAAAGTAGTGATTGAGATTACTAATATTAATTACTGGTTCTAAAGGGGATTTTGATAACATATGTTTTCGTGTTAATGATAGAGATATTTTTTTCACGCAGAGACGCAAAGGAACAAAAAAACCCTTCTGCAATCTGCCTTATTTCTTCTAAAAAATATCGGCTGGGTCAGCAGCGCGGAGTTTTCGCATGGCGATCGCTCCCGAAAAAGTACACATAATGACAGTCAAAATAAAGACAGTTATTGCCCGATCTATTTTCATAAAAATGGGTAGCATTGTTGCAGCATAGGTCAGTTGATACAGCCCAAAAGAAAAGAAAAATGAGGGTAAAAAACCTAATAATGCTATAAACAAGGCTTCTTGCATTAGAACTCCGAATAAATAGCGATCGCTATAGCCCATTGCTTTGAGGGTGGCGTATTCTGGGAGGTGGTCGGAGACATCAGAGTAAAGAATTTGGTAGACAATGACAATCCCGACAATAAAGCCAACTCCTACACCTAATCCAAAAATGAAACCAATACCAGTACCCGTAGCCCAATAAGTTTTTTCAATTTGGGCAAATCCTTCGGGAGTTAAAACTAGGACATCATTGGGTAAACCAGCTACGAGTTGCGATCGCACTTGTTCGGGATTAGCACCAGGTTTTAGAGTAATTAAACCAACTTCAATGCGATCGGGTTTGCGGTCTGGGAATAGTTGCAGAAAAGTCGAGTCGCTAGTAATGACGTTACCATCAGCCGCGAAGGAAGCACCATTGCTAAACAAGCCTTTGACATTGATGGCTTTGCCATTGAGTTCTGTCTGAAAGTTGCCTGATTTTTGATAAATAGTGCCAACATCGCCATATTCTGGACGACCCGCTTGGTCAAATAACACTTGATATAACTGCTTGAGGTCATTCTGATGTTGTTGGACTTCGGGAAATTGAAAGGCGGGTTGTGCTGGTTCGATACCCCAAACCAAAATGGCGCGATCGAGGCGGGTTTGCGGGTTTCGCCACTGCCCAGTACTAATATATACAGAATTTACTGACTGTACGTCGTCATAACCTAATGTCTGATATAGCCTTTCGCGAGAAAAGCTTTTTACCGAAAATAAAGTTTGAAATTGCGGATTAATTAATACTAAATCTGCCTTTAAATTCCGATGGGGTTTGACAGCAGCATCAAATAATGCACTTTCAAAACCCAACTGAATAAACATCAACATATCGGCAAAGGTAATACCTGCCACTGCAATCGCAAGACGGGTTTTTTCTTTCATTAACTGCCGCCAAGCCAGCGGAGTTTTACGGAAGAGTTTAGACAACATCGGGAAACAACCCCTTAATAACTTAGTGTTTCAGCTTGCTGTTCAATCTGGCGTTGTCGCATTAGCAAAAATAAGGGAAGACTAAAGGAGACACCAACTAAAACATTACACGCGACATAAACCCAGAGGTTTTGCATTTTTAGCCGCGTCCCTTCCCAAAATATTAATGCCCAAAAAGTTAGGGATGAAACGATAACATCCATAGCAAAGAAACCAGAAACTTTATTAGCAAATAGCTGTTCAAAAAATAGCTTTATATCGAGACCCTTTTCTAGGAGGAATGGAATGAATTGCGAATAAGGTAAAACAAAGCCAAAGAAACAAAGTATAAGGTATATAATTTGCATCATCATGACATTTACCTACGATAAATTGCTGGCTTTTCGAGAAGGTGAAACAAGCTCACTTTATATCGAACATTCGTTATTCTTTGGGATAAAAAAACTTTACAGTTCAATGGCTGTCTGCACCTGCAAGTTAGTCAAACCTGCAACTCGCTTGCTATCTTCTCTGTTGAGACGAATTTTGACTTCAATGACTCGGCTATCAAGGTTTTCTCCTGGTTGGTTGCTAAAAACGTTTTGTCTGTTCACTTGTAAGCCAACCTGAAAAACTTTACCCCGCAATTCCCCTGGAAATGCTTGACCAGTAATTACTGCTTTTTGTCCGAGCTTTACTTTGCCAATGTCAGTTTGATAAACTTCTACCACTGCAATCATTTGGTCGGTTTGGGCAAAATCTGCAATACCAGCATCGCCAATTTTTTCACCAGCGCGGTAATGAATTTTGAGAATCTGCCCTGCTGTTGGTGCTTTGATGTAAGCTGCGGCTAAGTCGGTTTGGGCGCGTTTGAGTGAGGCGATCGCATTTTCGACTTCCGTTTGGGCTGCGGCGACATCCACTGGACGAACTTCGGCAATACTATTAAGTGTGGCTTTGGCTTCGCTGACTTGTTTGTTACTCGTGCTGTTAATGCGGTTCAGTGCGACTTTCGCTTCTGCGAGTTGTCTGCTTGCAGTCGTATTGATCCGATTGAGAACAGCTTGCGCTTCATCTAGTTGTTGTTTGGTGGTTTCCACACTCAAGCGTTTAGTGTCAAATGCAGAATTAGAAATTGCCCCATCTTTATATAACTGTTGGTAACGCAAGTATTCAGCTTGGGCGTTGTTGAGTTCTGCGATCAGTTTTTTAATTGTGGCTGCTTGGGCGTTTCGATCTCCTTGCCATTGTGCTTCTATGCGGGCGATCGCTTCTTGTTGACTTTGGCGATCTCCTTGAGACTGCGCCTGTAAACGTTCTACAGTTGCTTGCTGTGCCTGAATTTCTCCGGTTTTTGCCCCTGCTTTGACTTGTGCGAGTTTCGCCTGGGCAACTTGGACTTGTTTTTGCGCTTGCAGTACCGCCGTTTGCAAGCGATCGCGCGAATCTAAAATTGCGATTGTTTGCCCCGATTGAACGCGATCGCCTTCTTGAACGAGGATTTGGGCAATGCGATCGCCATCTAACGCTAAGGGTGCAGACAACTTAATCACCTCGGCTTCTGGTTGCAGTCGCCCTAAGGCCGTTACTTTCTGCACAATCGGTGTAGTTGGGATTTCAGATGTAGCAGTTCTACCAACTTGCCCAAACTGAGAAACTGCATACACAACAATTCCACCTGTAATCGCAGTAGCGGCAATTCCTAACGCAATTATCCCTTGATTTTTTGGTTTAAATAATAGCCAACGATCCATTTTTCCCCTCTTTTAAGATTTAAGTTATGCATGGACAACTTAACTGCTGGTAGCTAATTTGTACGATTAGCCAGATTCCCATCGACCGATTGCTGCAAATATGCCGTTAGCATTTTTCCCAATAATGCACATTGTTCTGTAAAACAAATAGTTTCATCACCCCATAATTTCTCCAGAATTAAACCATTGACGAAACTCAATACAAAAGAAGCTAAAACTGGATCTTCAACTCCTAAAAAATCACAGGCTGCTTGCTGATATCGCTGATTAGCACGCTTTAAAACCCCACTTACTTTTATTTGCTCGGAGTCTTGATGCTGGCAAAAATCAACCCAAATGTAAGTCCACTTAATAAAGTAATCTTCGTTTTTGATTAAGTATCTTGCTAATGCTGCCATTGCCTCTGGTAACGGTTTTCTTCCTCCCAATTCTGCTAATGCCATAGCCACATCTTGCTGGCTAATTTCTTCTAGCAATTGCTCAAATAAAGCTTGTTTACTGGGGAAGTAATGATACAGCGTTCCTGTTGAAACGCCTAAGCCTTGAGCAATTTCCCTCATGGTGATTGCACTGTAGCCTTTTTGGGCAAATAAGTCGAAGCATCTGCCGAGCAGTTCTTTACGGTATTGTTCGCGGTCAACAATCTTGGGCATAACTGAGGCTATTTATATCGAACGCTCGTTATATATAACTTTACGATGCTTAACACTGAGTTGTCAAGATACAGTTGATAACGTAAATTATTTTCTTTTTCTAAATCAATTTAATATCTAAAGCAACAGATTTATGACTGCGCATTTATTTACATAAAGCAATATGCATAATTAGTAAAGGTGGCAACCTCCTGTGAGGAAATAGCGTCTCATTTTTAGTTGTAGATGTGATGGCTCCAAAGCGTTAAAAAGATACTAAGCGATCGGAAAATTGGCATGAAATTTCAAATTTTACTCGGCTCTTTACTTTCTCAAATTAAAGGAAAACATTGGTGGGTAAGCATCCTCTTGTGGATAGCTTTGGTTGCCCCAGCTCAAGCATCTGTCATCCTGCGCATCGCCATTGAGAGGAATGTAAACCAGGTAAAAGTTGGTAGTTCTAAAACTGCAATAGTCAAGGATGGTACGGGTCGGACTCTGGGACAATTACCAGCGATGAGTTCGTTTTATGCTCAAGCCGTGCCTGGTGGGGTAGCTTTAGATAGATGGCAGTCTGGTTTATTTTGGATTGAGCCGACAGATAATGGATTCGTTTATATTGGCGATCGCTGGTATCGTGGTAGAACTCTGGTTGTACCCACAGAAAAAGGTTTAACTGCTGTTAATTGGGTGGATACAGAGGAATATCTCTACAGCGTTATAGGTGGAGAAATGGACGCTCAGTGGCCGCAAGAAGCCCTAAAAGCCCAAGCGATCGCGGCTCGTACTTATGCTTTATACGAACGGGAAAGACAGCGCAGTAATCCCATTTACGATTTAGGCGATAGCCCAGATCGCTGGCAAATTTACAAAGGTGTCAGTAGTGAATCTTCTACTACATATGCTGCCGTTGATGCTACAGCTGGACAAGTTCTAACTTACAACAACAAAATCATTCTCTCAGTCTTCCACGCTTGTTCTGGCGGACATACCGAAAATGTTGAAGATGTTTGGGGCAGTAAGGAACCTTACCTGCGTGCTGTTCAAGACTACGATCAAAATATCAAAGAATGTAGCTGGGTGAAAACCTTCTCACCTACCGAAATTAGTTCTAGGATTTCGGGTGTAGGCAATGTTACAGATATAATTCCAGAGGCTCGTTCGCCCTTCCAAAGTGTTAAAGTTCTCAAAATTGTGGGCGATCGGGGCACGAAGGAACTACAGGGCGAAGATGTACGTACTGCGCTCAGGCTAAAGAGTACCCGATTTAACGTTAGTAAGGGAGCAGATGGTAGTTTTATTCTCCAAGGGCTAGGTTACGGTCATGCTTTAGGTATGAGCCAGTGGGGAGCCTACAATCTTGCCAAGCGTGGCGCAAACCACCTACAAATTTTGGGGCATTATTACCCAGGTGTAGCCTTAACGCCAATTAAAGCCAAGTAGTTTACTCCTGTAATTGATTCAAAATTTCCAATTTAAAAACTACTTATAAAAGAGGTTTTCACCTGCATTGATTGATGAAGAATTAGCCCTCTTAGGTCACTTAGAGAAAAGTGCTAAAAGAGGGCTAATTAACTTTAGATTGCAAGAATATGCAAACTGCTTTATCCAATCGCTAAAACGGGTTATTTGCCTACCTTTACTAGTTACTCAGCCTGTTTTCCTTGCTCTAACCGCCGTTGCCATTCAGCATCAATCTGTGCAGAATGCTCAAATTCCTGTTCGAGTAAGTCAGTGTCGCTAGAGTAGACTATATCTTCTTTGCCGATAACTTTTTCTGCGGCAAACTGACGGGCGTAGTCAATCTTTCGCTGTAAACTGGCATCCACGTTTGTTAATAGCCTAGCTCGCGAAAGGCGATCGCGGTTACGTGCACTAATTTTCCGATTGCGCCATTGAATCCAGAAATAACGCACTAAAGGTACAGCCAAAAACCCGATTCCATAAGCTAACAGTAGCCAGTAAATCCCTTGCACAAAAGCTACCAATCCGCCTAATTGGGCAGCAACTGTACCATCTCTTAACAAACTTCCCAGTACTAAAGCACCAACAAAATTGAGTATGCCCAAGCCAGCACTGAGCATAACTTGTCCTGAACTTGCCTCACTAAAACGCCAAAGTGATTCTTCTAAATATACTGGGATCGATTGACGACGCTTTTTGCTGGCTTTTACCTGTAATTCTGGGAAGTAATAGACAATTTGCCCTTCTGGACTTACCTCTGGTTGCCCATTGAATCGTAGCAAAACAGGCAACATAAAATCTTCGTATTCTTGTTGATATTTTTCCCCAAGATTATCTAAGTAAGGAGCAATTTGTTCTGCTACAACTGCGCCACGATTATTCCGAATAACAGCCGCAATTTCCTGCCAACGCCGTTCTTCTAACTTCGCATTGGGATTACCATCACCAAACAAAAACGAAAAGACTGCTTCAAAGAAATTCAAATTACTTGTTTGGTTTCTTTCGCGTCGCCTTTGGTAGTATTCAGTCTGATAATTAGGGCTAAAATACCAAAATAAATCTGGGAAAAAGAAGAAGCCACCACCCCCATAATGACTGCTCCTATTGTCACTATCACGATCTGAATTAAGAGC
The DNA here is from genome assembly GCF_963875125.1 of Calothrix sp. NIES-2098. NCBI lineage: Bacteria > Bacillati > Cyanobacteriota > Cyanophyceae > Nostocales > Calotrichaceae > Calothrix > Calothrix sp. NIES-2098. The sequence goes on along the minus strand of NZ_CAWNKJ010000001.1, from coordinate 1,872,567 downwards.
AGTAATGATAATGATGATGGTGACAGTAATTAAGGCAATAGAAACAATTAAGAAAATCCCAAAGGAAATGCGAATCAGATAGAATATGGCACTCCAAACCTTTTGCCACAATTCTTGTAATCGTAACTGTAAATATTTGTTCCGTAAAATTGCCCGAAAATTTTGCGGAAATAAGTAAACAATATCACCGGATTCTGCTACCTGCAAATGACCGCCAGCATCAGATGCCAAAGCTAATAACCCTTGTCCCGCCTCTGCGATATTTAATCCAGCCTGAGTTGCGACATCACCAACAGTGACACGATAACCCAGTTGTTCTACAGCTTGCATAATGCTGGGATTGGGAGCCATTGCTCTCCCCTCCTGTTAAATCTATTTACTCTCTTTATTCAAGTATAAAGATTTATTTGGGCTGGCTGGGGGAGAGCGATCGCTAATTCCACACTCAATTTTTAATTTTTAAATATTAGACTTTTTTGTCACTCCTATATCATGTTAGGATCATCTTCTTTGGCTTGGTTACAATAGCAACTTTTTTGCTCGAAATATGGTTCAGTACACTCTCGCTCAAAGCCCAGAAATTATTCTCAGCGTTTCTGGCAAAGATTCAGCCAAAGCCCGTGAGAAAGCAATGGATCAGCTAATGGAACTGATGGATGCAGGTAAGCTACCCACAGAACTAGAAGAGGGGTTTGGCCCTCAACAATTAATAGAAGTTAAAGAACCAAGCGCTGAGACTGTTAGTGGTGAAGACGCTATTACTCAAGCTGTCCAAGTTCTTAGCAACCTAGCCACACTCAAGCTCAAAGTTCAGGAATCACGTACTGAAGCCTTAGAAATTCGCAAAGCAGTTGATATTCTCTTCTCAGATAATTCAGTTACCGAAGAGGAAATTACTCGCTTAAAAGAAGGTTTTAAAGTACTCAAGAATTTTGCCCAAGCTAATCTACGTTATCAAGAGGCAAGAACTAAAGCGGAACAAGCCAGACAAGTTCTCGATCTGGCTTTAAAATCACCTGATAAGTAATAGTATTTGGCAATTAGTAAAGGGTAATTGTTAATCATTAAACAGATAATTAATTTTGAATAACAATTACCGTTTTTTACTCTAACTCCGTTTAGTGCTATTTAAAGTAGAGCCACTAGCGTTGGCGGTTACTTTCTCTTCACTTACCTTTTCACCACTCACGCTCTGTCTGTAATACTGCTGATAGTATTGATAAGAAACAGGTGCAGCATCCTTGGATTTATTAGCAATCATCCCTAACAAAGGAGTTCCAGAAATCTGAATTTGTTCCAATGCTTGCTGTAGTGCAGTCCGCTTGAGCTTACCTAAGCCAGCTACGAGTACAAGCCCATCTGTATTAGCCGCTAATAAGTAAGGATCTGCAAAACCTAATAAAGGAGGTGTGTCATAAATGACCAAATCAAAACTTACTTGCAGTTCCTCCATGAGATTGTGCATTTTTTGAGAGGCTAGTAACCTGACTGAATCTGGTGGAATTGGCCCTGCTGGCATCACAAACATATTTTCTTCTAAAGGTGATGGCTCAATGACATTATGCCAATCCAGGTCTTGGGAGATTACATCCGTCAAGCCTTGAATATTCATCAGCCCTACTCGATTGTGTAAGCTAGGCGCACGCAAATTGGCGTCTACAAGTAATACTCGTTGGCCCATTGCTGCTGCTGCTTGTGCTAGCTGCGTCGCAATTGTAGATTTGCCGTCTCCCTGTCCTGCGGAACTGATGACTAGAGAACGAATTGGTGTATCAGAACCCAACAGCAAAATGTTAGTGTACAAAGAGCGAAAAACTTCAAAGAAGGAAGCGCCATCTGTCTTTTGTACGCCGCGGGAGAGATTGTCTTTTGTGGCTATTTCTAATTCTTTTCTTAAAGGAACTATTCCTAGTAACGGAACCCTTGTAGCATCTTTGAGTTCTTGAGAAGAGTAGAATATATTACTGAGTTTATCTACAACTAAAGCTGTTCCTACACCCAATAGCAAACCCAAAAGCCCACCCAATGCTAAATTGCGTTTAGCACTATCTGAGACAGCCAAAGGTTCTTTCACTGTTGTGAGTTTGGGATCGAGTAACAGCCAAGGTTGTTGTTTTTGAGCTTTCTCAATTTGCAAAGATTGTTGCTTAGTATTAAATTGAGTTAGTCCTTGATTAGCAATTTGCAGTTCTCGTTGTATGTTGTCGTAATTTCTGCTAATAGTTGCTAACTTTCTAACTTCACTATAAGTATTGTTGATTTTTTCATCTAAGGCTCTATCCCGCGCCGAAATTTCCCGAATACGGCTTTGAAAGTCTTTTTGTACCCGTGCTTCTTCTTGGGCCAGTAATGGTAGTAAATACTCTTTCTTTTGTCTTAAAGTCACCATTGCTGGATTTTCATCTGTAAACACAGCTGATTGCTGTTTAATTGCAATATCTGCTGCCTGGATCTGATCTAAAATCTTTTGGTAGCGAGCATTATCACTCAGCAAAGAATTACCTGCCCTTTCACCAGGCTGTTGAGCTAATTCTTTTTGTAATTCTTCATACCTAGCTACCATTTGTTCTAACTGGACTCGATTCTCTATTCGCTGTTGCCTTAAGGTAGCAATTTGACTAGATAACTCTTGAGCCTTCTGTGCAGGATCAATCAAGTTATTATCCAGTCGCAGATTGCGCAATTGATCTTGCCAGTATTTCACACTCTTCTCTAGTGGCTTTCTTTGTTGTTCAACAAACTTAATAGCCACTTCCACATCCGATTGTTGTTCTTGCAAACTATAGTTTAGGTAAGCATCTGCAAGAAGATTAGAAAAAATACTTACTAGCTTCTGGTCTGAATAGGTAAATTCAACGTTTAAGATATTGTCCTGTTTGGATGAAATTGTTAAGTAATTAACGAAAAAGTTATACAAGTATGCATTTAATTCCTGCGAAGATAAATTAGCTGCAACTAATCCTGGTGATTGCTCCCTAAGAAAGTTTTCAATCAGGTCTGGGTATTGAGCCTGAAGCTTTTCAATCACAGGATAAAGAACCCTAGGACTTCTTAAAACTGTAATAGTTGTTTGGATTTCTTTTGTTGACTCAGGAGGCGCTACTTGGCTATTAATTGCTTGGGGAACATTTGCAATTACCTTGCTCTCACCAGTTACTGGCTTGGTTAAAATATCAAACGTACCTTGATAAACTGGAGGATCTGTTTCCGCCTTCAGTACTGCTGCTGTTGCTACTAAAGCTGTGGTTCCACCAATTAACAATAGTCTGCGACGTAGAACTGCTCCAACTTGACCCAGGTTCAATCCGCCTTCATCATCATTTAATTGGGTAAAGTTTGCTTGTGACAACGGGTGAGGATACTTTTCTGACTTCAGCATAGCACTTGTCAAATAAACTACTTATATTCCTTTCACTGTGAATTCTTCGATTCAATCTTGGTATAGGTAGTTAGATTGCTCCGAAGTGGCTTATTCTTTCTCTGCACCCTAGCAAAACCATGAATTTACTGACTAACTCATGTAATATAAACAATCTTATATGTAAATAATGTTTACCAAAACTTTACTTAAATAATACAAATTTTTAGCTTAGGCTGCTATATCTAAAAATAAAGCCAATTTACATAAATGTACTATAACTACAGTAGCATTACGCAAAAGGAATTGGTGAAATTATTTAAATGAAAAGCCAGATTTTACAAAAATTGTTGGCTTATTACGTACAAATACTGATAAATAGTTATACAATTTAAAGCGAGATTTTAAGTAAATAGACTTAATAAATAGCTAGTTGATAGTTTCTTGCTGTTCAATCTTTCTTCACAAATCAAATCTAAGTTGTGAAAGTAATTCTGAGAAATTGCCAACGGTAAACAATGCTCAAAAGCCAAAGGTTATATTAAGATAGCTACAGCTTCAAAAACAACTACCTACAGAGCAAACATTATTTTAATTATTCATATTAACTGGGGCGCTAGGATTCGAACCTAGGGATGGCGGGACCAAAACCCGCTGCCTTACCACTTGGCTACGCCCCAATGAACGCACTTTAGATAATATAGCAGCTACTCCTGGGGTAATGTCAAGTACTTCCAGAGTTGTTTTAGGAAGAATGTGATGATTACATATAAGGTACTTAATAACTAGTTAATAACTCGATCTATGTAACATGGGCTGGAATTGAACTGTACCTGTATTCTTGACTTTAGCTTGGTGTTCTTGCCACCGCAGACCAATCAAAGTAGCAATGGTGAGCATATAACCTGGTTCTTCCATTTGAGTAAAAATAAATCCGTGGATGCAGACGGTGAGCATCAAAACCTTAGAAAAATCATCTGCACACACCTTACGCCAAACGATCGCACAAAGATACAAGTAAGCAAATAATCCTAAGAATCCAAAATCGCCCCAAATCGCAGCCCAACCGAAAAAGGGAGCAAAGAAACTGCTACCTCTTATAGGTCCAAGCCAATGATCGCGTGCAATTGCCCACACCTCGTCAGCAACAGTGGATGTAGTCGCTCCAAACGGATTCAACAAAGAGCTATAGTCCTTGAGCATCCACCCACCCAAGCGGCCAATTGTATGACCGGGACCAAGACCCAGCCACCAATTTACAGGAGAATGGAAGTGGGCAAGGGTAGTATTAATTCCTAAAAGTTTCATCTTAGTTGCTTCACCATCTGAACCATAAAGTTCTGGTCTGATCCAAGTTTTAAATGCACTTAGAGCTTCGACATTCTCAATAGCCCACTGAAAAGCAATGATGAGAATTGTTAAACCAATGATGTAAAGCAAGGCTTTGCCAGGATTCTTGGTTTTGGTAAGAGATAAAATGGCAAATCCTAAGATGAATGTCACTATTACCTGTTTTGCATCCGATACGACCAGATGGATGAGACTAGCAACAACCACCAAAGCACGTAACCATAAAGGACGATTTTTTGCACCTGTAAAGTAAAACAGGCTGAAACTTAATGAAACAGAAGAACCTACGACGTGTCCTGAGCCAGTTCGATAAAAAACTCCCTGCATATCATCTGAAATCAGATGCAGAACTAACCACTGGAAGAAAGCAAGCAGGAGGTGAATAACGTTAAAACCAATTATCCAAGCGCGGAAACGTCCAAGGCTTTTTTCCGACATGGGCAGGCTAATTATAGCCAGCAATAACATGAAAGCTTCAGTAAAAAGTAAAAAATCAACAAAAACGTTGATCGCTCCCACTTTGTTGAAAAGCGCACTAGCAAAACCAATTGTCAAGAATATTAGCAATCCTGCTAATATTTCTTTTGATATTAAAATTTGGCGGCGATTCTTAGTTCGTGTTGTCAACAACGCCACCCCACAAGCAAATGGAACTATGGCGAAGTGAAGGAAATTGATGATCGATGGTGCGCCATAAGACTGGATAATGCGTGGAAAAAAAGCAGTAGCAAATGCTAGCAGCAAAAGACCAGAACTCTTGATGTAAGAATTCTTTCTCTGTATAGATGCTGCTTCTACATTCATTTACTGACCTCTGTGTATCAACTCACCTGGAAAAGAGACAGTTTTTGGATGCGGTTGAACCTGAGTATAAATTTCCATTAACTGCTGGTAGTTCTTTTCGGCGGTGTATTTTACTTCAAATTCTGCTCTGGCTTCTCGTCGCATCTGGGCAAGTTCTGCTGGATGGGATAGCACCCATTCTACCTTTTGTGCTAAATCTTGTGAGTCACCCGGACGAAAATGTAAGCCAGTGCGACCGGGATCTACTAATTCTGCGATCGCACCAATATTAGCAGCAATTACTGGTGTCCCCTTGGCAAAAGCTTCAATTGCTACTCGCCCAAAGGTTTCATACCATTTGGAGGGAAAAATTAATACCTTTGCCTCTCCCATCAATTCATAAACCTCTTGCATCGGTTTACGTCCCAACCATTCTACATGAGGTAGTTTATTTACTGCTTCGGCTACGCGATCGCACAACTGCCCATCGCCAATAATTTTTAGAGGTATCTTTCCTCCTAATTGTTCCCAAGCCGCTAATAGCGTATCTAACCCTTTTTCTACCGAAAGCCGCCCTACGTAAAGCGCATATCCTCCTTCTCCAGAGCCTACACCAGGATCGGGGGAGATAAAGTGCGGTTTGACTACAATCTTTTCTGCTGGTAGTCCCCCTTGGATAAACTTCTGCCGAGCAAATTCTGTTAAGGCAATGTAACAATCCACCATCTTTGTCCAAGTGTTGAGCAGGCGATGCACGGTGAGCATGGTTGCTACCGCAGCGCTAGTTGCCTTACTTTGGCGATAACAACCGTGCTGTACTCCTGGAAAGGGAATAGGTTTGCCCAAGCAGTCTTCACAAATGCGTCCTTCTCGGAAAAACAGAGCATTCGGACACAGCAGGCGATAGTTATGTAATGTCTGCACTACAGGCACGCCAGCTTCTTTAGCGGCATAGTAAATTGAGGGGGAAATTAAAGGAAAGAAATTATCCACGTGCATGACATCGTAAGTTTGATCCCCAAAGCGATGCTTGAGAGTTGTGTAAGCTTCGCCAGACCAGACTGTTTTGATTGCCATACGTGCAGCGCCCAAAGTTGCTAGGCGATCGTTAGTATCTTGATAGATCTCAACTTGATGTCCCATCTGTTGTAGAAGGCGCGCTTCAGCTTCAATTGTCTCTTCTTCACCTCCTCGAATTTGGTAATAGTTGTGTACTTTCAAGATGTGCATTGTTGGGACTCCTTAACAGAGCGATCGCTTGTGACAATTTTTTGGTATAGCTGGCTAAACAGTCGCCCCTTGGCTTCCCAAGAGTAATCCTCCCTAACTCGATATTGGCCTGCTTGTCCCATCTGCACTCGCAGTTGTGCATCTTTGGAGATTTTGACCATCGCTACAGCCATATCTGCTACCGTCTGTTCTAAGGTATGAGCTGCAATTTTAAAGCCCGTCTCCTCAGTCACCTGCTGGCTTGGCCCTCCTAAATCTAAGCAAATCACTGGACGACCTGCGGCCATTCCCTCTAAGCACACCCATCCGCCAGAGTCGTGCAAACTCGGATGAACTAATACTTGGCACTGGGCTAATTTGCTTAAAGTTTCTTCCCTTGGCAATCGTCCCCAAAATTTCACCTGATGGCTAATACCTAAGTCTGCTGCTAGAGATTGCAGTCGCTGTTGCTCTGGGCCATCGCCGACAATCCAGTATTCAGTATCAGGCAGGTTAGCTTGAGCGAAGGCACGTAAGCCTAGGTGAAAACCTTTCCAATGCAACAACCGCCCCATACTAATAAAGCGTACGGGTACGGCATCTGGTGGGGGAAATTGGGCAAGAGCCTCAATTTCTGGCTGAGTTAGTCCCGATTCAGACAAAATCTGCACGTTGGGACAGCCCATTTTTCTCACCCTTTGTGCTGTGTCTTCTGTTGTAGCGTAAACTACAGCACTCTGTCTGGCAGTGAGGTGCGTGAATAAGTCAATTTCGCCTATAGAGCGTACCAAAATACGAAGAAATTCGTAGACTTTGTTGCTCAGATTAAAATCTTTCCAGAATGGTTTGGGTGCTGACTCTCCACCGCCAATGGGCCCCCAAATAAAAGGTACGGGTAACAGAGAAAGGAAGCTAGGGCTAGAATATTTGACAAATGTTACGTGCTGTGCTATGTCAAAGTTAATTTCGCGATGCAGCTGACGAGCGACAAAGTATGCAGTTATCTGCCAAAGATAGTAGTGAATTTGCATTGCACCGCTTTGTCCCCACTGCCAAATATTTCCCAAAATGGGCGTGGTGAAGTAGACAAAATGCATATTTGGCGCTGGGTTGCGGGCCAGTTCTGCCTCAATAACATCTTTACTTTCGTCAGGGCGAGTTAAAACCCAAACTTCGTGATGCTTGGCAATTTCTCGCGCTAAATTCCAACCGACTCCAGGTTCGGAACCTCTGCCTGGTTCGCAAGAATAAGCGGATAGAAGAACTTTCATAATAGGAAATATCTATTGTCTATAAAATTAAATTTATTTATTATGTATTTAAGTTGTTAATTCTTGCTCAAACTTAATTGTAAATATGCCCATTCTTTAAACCATGTGGTTAGCTTGAGCAAAAACAGCAATGAACCTAGAAAAACACCATATCTTTCCACAAAGTAAAAAAACTTTGTTGGTAAGCGGTACGGAGACTTTTTGTTCCAAAACAAAGAACGAAGAGTTTGCTTTGCAGGAAGACCTGGACGAAAATATTTTTGAAAGTTTCCCATTTCATTAACAGGGCCAATTAATATCGTCTTTAAATCTCCCAGCAAATATGCTTTAAATCCTGAGCGAGTTGCCTTAAAAATATACATATCATCCCCGCAATAGTGAGGAAATTTCTCAGCATTGGGAGAACCGATTTTGCCAAATACAGAAACTGGAATTCCGACACACCAACCAGACATACTATCAACTTCTATGACTTCACCAAGATTAGCAGCACAATTCTTCCGACCTTGGGAACCGTTATATTGCTTGATGAGTGAGTTGTCTTGCTGAATGTAGCAGGTGGGTGCAGCGATGCTATTGGGACGATTTTTAAGAAAATCTACTAATTGAGGTAAAGTCCCTGGATTGGGTAGACAGTCATCATTAAGCCAAATAAAGTATTCTGCTTTTTGTGTATAAGCATATTCCATACCTTTGGCGATCGCTCCTGTCCACCACAGATCGCCATTTCCAGGTAAAACAGTAACTCCCGCATATAAACTTTGAATTGCTTCAGCAGTTCCATCTGTTGAAGCATCATCGACAACGACAACATAGTAACGTTGCAAATCACCTGTTTTTTGTAGATGTTCTAGGCAATTTAAAGTTATCTGTTTTCGGTTATGGACAGGGATGATTATATATACAGGCTCTTTAGTTGTCGTGTTCATGATGTTGAAGATTTGAATATGAAAGGTCAGATTTTAGGAATTGCTTACTGCGCGATACACTTCAATTGTCTTAGCTGCGGTCTTATCCCAGCTAAAATCTTTTGCTCTTTGGAAACCTTTAGCAATCAGGCGATCGCGTTCAGCTGGGTTGTGTATTAAGAAAAGAATAATATCTGCTAAATCGCCAATGGCTTGAGGATTAAATAGTATACCGGCATCACCTACAACCTCTGGAATGCTGGAAATATTAGATACCACTGCAACGGTACCACAAGACATTGCCTCTAGAGGAGGGATACCAAAGCCTTCATACAGAGATGGGTAAATAAAGGCAAGACTACAACGATAAAGCTTGGCTAAATGACTATCGCTGATGTGTCCATAGTTCTCGATATAGTCAGTTAATTTTAGTTCTTGAATCTGTTTGATTTCGTCTTTATTAAATGGAGAACCAACTACGCACAGCTTAATATCTGAATTTATAGAAATAACTTTAGAAAATGCTAACAAAAAACTATCAAAATTTTTATAAACTTTATCTCGGCTTCCGACATACAGTAGGTAAGGCTGTGTTGGAACAGTTTCGTCACCATAAGACATATTTATATCAATTTCTGATGCTAAATATGTGACAGTAATTTTATTTTCTAAAGTAGGGTATAGCTCTAACAAGTCTTTCTTAGTATTCTCAGAAACACAAATAATTGCTTGTGCTGAGAATACAGCTTTTCGCTTATTTTCTTTTTCTATTCCCAAAAAATCTTTTTTAGGAAAAAGTTCATGAATCATATCATGAATAGTAAGTACAACAGGACATCTATATTCGCTAAATTCCTGTTGAGTTAATAATCTATGATAGGTAGGATGGGCGAGTTGAAATTGCTCATTTGCAGTTACTTTTCTAAAATAATATTTTTCAATTATTGGTGCTAGGCGATAGTGTAGAAATCTGGAATATTGAAAAGTTTTTAAATTAGGATGTACGGGATCGTGCTTCTTTTGTTCATCTTCATCTGGCTTAGAAAAAGTTGTAATTATGGGAGTATCATCGGTAGGTAATCTACTGATTATATTTGCAAAATAGCGACTAATGCCCCCGAATGTTTGTAAGCTATAGATTTGACCATCGTAGAAAATACGCATATTTTTTAATTTAAAAATTAAATTTATTATTGGGAATATCTCAACTAATTATTTAATGATTTAGGCTGAGTCAATAGTGCTAACTTTTCTAATAATTGTGTTCTAGAAAATTCTTTGGCAATAGTCTCTCTCGCCGCAGTTCCTAATTGATAACACAGTTCTTTTTGCTGCCACAGAAGAACACTATATTTAGCAAATTCTTCAGCATTGTTAGCGATAAATCCATTAATACCATGTTTAATTGGAGAGCTTTTTGCTGCTTGACTTAATGCTACTACAGGTAGACCATAGGCCATAGCTTCAACAACTTTAACCTGTTGGCCTGTACCGCCGAATACTGGACATATAAGGAATTTAGATTGCTGATAAACAGCTTCTAAACTTGGTACAAACCCTTTTATTTCAACACCTGGGCAAGGTTCAAGAGAAACGTTATTCCAAAAAGAACCTGTTACATCTACTGTGAAGGAAGGCTCAACTTGTAAAATCTGTGGTAAAACTCTTTTGATAAAATATAAATAACCTTGAATATTAAAAAGGTTTTCTCCTATAGGAAATATGGCAGAGCCTGTATATTCATTTAAGATAGGATGTGTTTGTTGAGTTACAGGTATCAATATTGTGTTACTTTTTTTATTATGTTGTTGAATTATGTTAGCCTCTTCTTGAGAAATAGCTATTGTATAATCATACTTGTCATAAATATTTAATTCTTCTATACTTGCTTTTAAATCAAGCTTTTTGAAAATTTCTTCATTGAGAATCTCAGATTCTATATCTTTATCTCTAAAAAAATAATCCGTTAAATAAGGCTGTATATATTCCCGCATTTGATTATTTAAAGTTAACAGATCGTGGGTTTCTATAACTCGCGTGATTGTTCTTAATTCCTTATGGTTAATTAGACCATCCCAGTATGCATAATTCATGAAAATGAGATCGGGAGATATCTCTTTAATTAATTTTGAGAACCAGCTACGCATTGCTGGAGTTGTATAAAGAACTGATGATAATGATGATTTTGCTCTTGCGAGTTTATAAAATTTACGTAAGAACTTAAGATAATTTTGCTCCCAAAAATGTAATTCATAAATAAAAACTTTTTCAACAAAAGTTTCTTCTAGCTTTTTGATACTAGAAACATTCCAACTTTTACGAGAAACATCTGTTAGACTTGCTAAAATTACTCTACATCCACGTTCTCGAAGCCCAGTTAGCATTTCTAGACAGCGTTTGTGCGCTCCTGATTTAGGAGGGTAGGGATTATGTGGGAAGAAGAAGAGAATTGTTTGTTTATTATGCATACACAAAAAATATAGTTTTAAACTTATATATTGAGTTTTTCAGGTTTTGATACTAACTTAGAATTTTGGTTAACTTACTTTTAAAGTATTGTAACAACAACTGCTCATTTTGAGTATAATACTTTAATCTATTAAGGTAATATTTTAATTGATTACTTTGTTTAGCAAATTCTCTGATAAAAACTATTTTCCAACGCTGAACTATAGGAAGTTTATTTCGATAATTAGCTAAAAGTCGCTCTAAACGCTGGGTAGATTGACCACTTTTCTCATCATTTCTAGTTTTTGTCCCTTCTATCAATCTATAGTTTCCCCAAGTTTCATTAATATACATGACTGTAGCTACTTGTACTGCTCTCAGAATAAAATCATAGTCCATCGCATAATGTTCATTAACTTGATACAGCCCTACTTTTTCATGGAGAGAGATATGATAAAAGTAAGCAGAAGGATTTATTGGGAAGTGAGTTCCATGTGGAGCTAAAAGTAATTTATGAAATTCTAACTTAGAAGGCTTATTTATACTGATTTTTTGACCTTCATCGTTCCAAACATTACAATTACCTACAAGAAAACTAGGTTCTGGTAATGTTTTAAATATTTCTAAAACTCGGTTTAATACATTTGGCTCATAATAATCATCAACATTCAGAATCGCTAAGATATTTCCTTTTGCCATTGCAATTCCTTTATTCATTGCATCCGACTGTCCCCGATCTTTCTCTGAAATCCAGCGAATGTGTGAATACTGTGCGGCATATTGTTTGATGATGTCTACAGTTTTGTCTGTAGAAGCCCCATCTATAACGATGTGTTCAACATCTGGACATTTTTGGTCAATAACAACTTTAATGCAGGATGCAATAAACTTTTCACCGTTATAAACTGGGGTAATAATGCTAATCATGTTTCTGTGACTCAATATTGTTGTCTTACGTGAATTTAGATAAACAGTGTACTAACTTTTCTTTATTTAGTATTTAGGTTCTCTATAATTGTTTGTCGGATAGTCATTATTAATAATCAATTTATCGCTAATTATTGATAATTTTCCGATATAGTTCTATGTATCGCTTGGCTTGTAAATCTAAGGGGTATTCTTGAAGTGCGATCGCTCGACAATTTTGACTCATGCGATCGCCCAACCTCTCATCCTCTAATAACTCAACAATTCCGTTACAAAAATCATTCGCATCCTCTGGTGCAGCTAAGTAGCCTGTCACACCATGACGCACTAAATCTGTGACGCCGCCCACCTTAAAGGAAACCATCGGTGTACCACAAGCCATACTCTCCTGTAGTACTAATCCAAAAATATCGGAACGGCTAGGAAAAACAAACAAATCAGCAGCAGAATATGCAATTGCTTTCAGACGATCGCTGCCAACATATCCCAAATTTAAAGTTTGTATTCCTACAGTTTCTGAAATCCCTTCACCTCCTTCTCCTAAGGTAATTAGCAGAGCTTGGGATTTTAGTGATTGTGGTAATTGTTGTAGTGCCTGGACTAGCAAATCTCCACCTTTGCGTGATTCCTTTAAATTAGCAGCCCCAAACATTAAAACTTTTTTGTTATTTGGTATGTTCAGTACAGATCGGCATTTTTCTATTTCGAGAGGTTGATAAGCTTCTGTATCTATACCATGAGGAATATAATGAATAGCATAACTATGAAACATACTCTGCTTAACTTGCTCAGTGAGCCAAATGCTGGGACTCACAATGGTGAGGTTAGAGTGCTGATATGTCCAATTTTTTAGCCTCCACTCAATCTGAGTATTATCTTTCTTAATCTCTGGGTAGGTGGCTAGATAAGGGCATTTTCCGCAGCCTGTTTTCCAGCGATCGCACTCATAACTGTAACTACAGTGCCCCGTAAAACTCCACATATCATGGAGTGTAAATACTGCTGGTTTGTATTTCGTGAGCGAGGGAATTGCTAAATAGTTGAAATATTCACTATGTAAATTGTGAAAGTTAAGAATATCAGCTTCTTGGAAGAAAGGATGCTGAGAAATATTAAAGCTACTGATATGGTTGAGGTAGTTAAGGCCAAAACTCTCATTAACTTTACCTAGTAGTCTCTCAATGCGGTAATTGCGTGGGACAGAGGCTATGCGATCGCTATTAGTTTTAGCGCTACCTACTAGCAGTCGCGAGTCTATACCTTGAGCTAGTAAACCTTGATGTAGTCTATAGCCTGCGACAGCAGCTCCGCCAGCAACATCCGATTGATTGATATGTAGTATATTCATACAGTTAATTAGATATTTTCTATAACGACAGCAACAGTAAAAAAATTGGCTTTAAGTTGATGCCTTGATGAGTAAAACTGTATCAATGAATTCTCATTCAGATTATTTAACAACACTGCGTATTATTGCTAGGCTGATATATTAATCTAGCAAAACTTAAGTTCTTGAATAGCTAAAACTTTTCCTTTGGAAAAGGCCTGATAAAAGCGTTTAGATGTTGAATCCATTCGGCTTAACCTATAATATTCAAGTATTTTCCTCATCAATGACAATTTGGGTACAGTCGGTGTTGTACCTCGCAACGATTCCATTATTGTTTTTGAATATCCAATTCCTTCAGCTAGTCTAAGTAAATACTCTTCTTGCAGACGATTAGCTGGAATCAGATGAGTTAACTTTAATGAAACAAATACTCCTGTACCCAACCCTACATCACATGATGTAAATGCTAAATCATTATCTCCTGCTCGTAGCAGTTGTTTTCCCTTGGGGTCAAGGTTGGCTCTTTTTAAGTTATTCAATGCTAATTCCGCATATTTTTGAGCTACGACTTTTCTGACGCACATTCCAGCACCAACAGGAGCTGTCTCATAACATAGTAATAAGTTTGACCATTGATCGCGATTTAATTCGCGAATAGCTAGCATCCACCAATATGGTTTTGTCCACTCTGGAGGTGTTTGTTCAAACTCCGGTAGACTTTGCCCACCCCAAGCCCCAATGAAAGGGTAATTATTACTAATTTGTAAAGCTACTTCAAGATAGTCAGAATCTAAGACGTTATCATCATCAACAAATACTAAAGTTTCAGCTATCGCTTCTTTGATACCTCTCAAACGAGCAGGAGTTAAACCTAGTTGTTCTTCTCGAATGTGCCGAGATTGAGGATGCCAGCTAAGATCAATTTCTTTAGAAAGAATTTTTTTACTAGCATTGTCAATCATTAATAGTTCCCAGTATTCCACGGGTAGAGTCTGAAATTTAAGTGATTTTAATACTCTATCAAGATAGTCAATACGAGGATTATGAGTACATATGACAACAGAAATTATTGCAGACATAAATTTTGTAAACCTTTATTTAAATGCTTAAAAATTCAAACTAAAAGCAATCGGGCAGAAGAATATTTGCGTAAAAAAGAGTTTCCCAGATGATTGAATTATATTGTTTGCTAAGAATTATATTTATTTCTCAATAAAACATACTTTATAAGTGATATCAATGTTAATTTGATCTGTTGTTTCATATAAAAAGGTAACTTTATGAGCCCTATACACCAACTTTTTGGTATCCCTAATGGATACCAAAAATAAGCATAAAATGAAATTTTTAACTTTGCTATCAAGCCATTATTCTTGTTGAAAGGAGATTGTATCCAGTAAAGAAATTGTTTCCCAATAAGAGTTTTCATATTACTAGATATTTCATCTGTATGGAAATCATTTTGTATAGAATATTTCTTTATAAATATTTGATAAATTTGCGTTAGCCTATAATGTATGTTCCCAACTTTTCTGCTGTTTGGAAATTGTTCTGGCCACCAATGAGCATTACCTGTCCAAAAATGCATGAGGTTTTTGGCTTCATCCAGGGTAACTTCTTCACCAATTAATTCTTGAATATTATGCCTTACTTGAGTTAAAGTACAAGCTTCTTGTTCTAACTTTTTATGCATAGAAATTGCTTGATTATGCATACGATATTTAAGTAAGAATTCAGGTATAATAGCAATTTTACCAACTTTAGCCAAGCGGCATAAAAGTTCATAATCTTGACTATAACGAAAGGTTTCGCAATAGCCTCCTAAATTTAGGATTACTTCTTTTCTAAATAGAAATTGGCTATGACCTCCTAAACGATTATAAAATAATAGATACCAAGCTACTAAGTTTGAATCACATGCCAATTGCCATTTATCTATAGTAAAACCTTCACTATTAATGATTTCTAGATTGCAAGATACTAAAGCTACATCCGGATGCTCATCTAGAAATATTAATTCTTTTTCTAGCCTCTCTAGCAAAGAAATATCATCTGCATCTTGACGAGCAATATACTCTCCTCGAGCTATTTTTAATCCTTTATTTAATGATTTAGTCAAGCCCAAATTTTCTTGATTTTTTACTAAAATTATGCGTTCATCTTGCTCTGAGTATTCTGTAATAATTTTCCAACTTTTATCTGTAGAACAATCATCAATAATAATGAATTCAAAATCTCTAAAAGTTTGATTTAAAATACTTTCTATAGACTCCCTAAGATAATGTGAGCCATTATATACAGACATTAAAACGCTAATTTTGGGAGCTATTTTGTTTATCTTTTTATACAACATACTTAGAAAATAAACCACGATTCATCAGTGATAATTATAGTTATCAGCTAACCAGAACAGTGTTACCTATAAGTTAGTATTATGGATAATAGGAACACCTTCGCATCTTTTAGTTGCTAACCTACTTTATCTTTAGCAGAGACAATAGATTTTGCTTCCAAAGTCCAAGCGATCGCTAAATTTAGATCTTTCCGAAAAATGATACGCTCATACTCTAGCGCGCAGTAGTCTGTAGTTTGGTAAAAAAACTCTGAAGATTCTCAAAGTACCAAAAATCGGTGAGCAAAGCCTGGTGGTATCCTGCAAAAATTTGTGGCTCAATTAGCAGTACATGAGGAATTTCCGTCTGGATAATGTTCACAGTTTTACCCTCTTAGCGTCTGCAAAGTTTCCCTTAAATCCATTTGCTGATGCAAACCAGTTTTCTTCTTGAACTTGAGTAGTACGATCGGCGTTTATCAAGTCCATCAAGTAACGTCCATAGCTATTTTTAGCTAGTGGTTTGGCAAGTTCATAGAGTTGGTCAGCATCGATATACCTTTGGCGATAGGCAATTTCTTCGACACAAGCTATTTTGAAACCTTGGCGTTGTTCTAGGGTTTGAATAAAACTAGCAGCCTGATGTAGAGATTCATGGGTTCCTGTATCCAACCAGGCGTAGCCTCTACCTAAAAGCTCAACTTTTAATTGTCCGTGACGCAAATAAACTTGACTCAAGTCAGTAATTTCTAGTTCATTGCGGGCTGAAGGTTTCAGTTCTGATGCAAGTTCTACCACTTGAGAATCATAAAAATAAATACCAGGCACAGCGTAATTAGATTTAGGAATTTGGGGTTTTTCTTCCAAACTCACTACTTGGCCTGTAGAGTCAAATTCAACTACGCCATAGTGCTGAGGTTCAGCTACTCGATAACCAAAGATGAGTGCGCCCTCATGCAATTGTGCCGCACGAAGTAGCACATCAACTAAACCATGACCGTAGAAAAGGTTATCGCCCAAAACTAAGCAAACAGGGTCGTTACCAATGAAATCTTTACCCAAAATAAAAGCCTGGGCTAAACCTTCAGGCCTTGGTTGCTCAATATAGCTAAACTTCAGACCCCACTGGCTACCATCTTGCAAAAGCTGTTGAAATAGGGGTAAGTGTTGAGGTGTAGAGATGATGAGTATTTCTCTTATCCCAGCTAACATCAGAGTTGACAAAGGGTAGTAAATCATTGGCTTATCATAGACAGGCATGAGTTGTTTACTCACTACTTGAGTGAGTGGGTACAATCTTGTACCAGAACCGCCAGCTAGAATAATGCCTTTCATGGTAAACTCCTTCGTTAGTTTGGGCTGCTGTTAGTGTGATAGTGCTGCTTTTCTATCTCCATAATTTTGCTGAATCCAAGTGTGGTAAGCACCTGATTGGACTTGCTCAACCCAAGTAGAATTGTTCAGATACCACTGGATTGTCTTTAATAAACCACTATCAAAACTCTCTTTTGGTTCCCAACCTAAGTCTTGCTTAATTTTGCTACTGTCAATTGCATAGCGTCGGTCATGACCAGGGCGGTCTTTGACAAACGTTATCAGAGAAGAATAGTGGAAGTTTGGTTTGGGTGCTAACTCATCAAGGAGGGCACAAATTTTTTCCACAACTGCGAGGTTTGTTTGTTCGTTATTACCTCCTATGTTGTAAGTTTCTCCAATAGAGCTTTGTTGTAGAACTAGATAGACAGCTTCGCAGTGGTCTTCTACATACAGCCAATCACGAATATTTTGACCATCTCCATAAATCGGTAGTGGCTTTCCATTCAAAGCATTGAGAATTATCAGGGGAATTAGTTTTTCTGGAAACTGTCTCGGGCCGTAGTTATTGGAACAGTTGGTGGTTAAAGTTGGTAAACCATAAGTGTGATAATAAGCACGTACCAAATGATCGGAGCCAGCTTTAGATGCAGCATAGGGACTGTTTGGCGCATAGGGTGTGTCTTCTCGAAATGCTGGATCTGTCTGAGTTAATGATCCGTAAACTTCATCTGTCGATATGTGTAGAAAACGAAATTGTTTTTGCCTTTGAGCAGATAATTTTTCGTAGTAAGCTCTGCTAGCTTCTAGAAGTTGGAATGTTCCTAATACATTAGTTTGAATAAAATCTTGAGGGCTGAGAATGGAGCGATCAACATGGCTCTCAGCAGCAAAGTTGATAATTGCGTCTGGTTGATGCTGATCTAGAAAATTATTTATTAGTTCAATATCACCGATATCGCCACGAACAAAATTATATCCAGAATCATCTTGCAATTCTGCTAGAGTTAATGGATTACTGGCATAGGTTAGTTTATCTAAATTTATAATGTTAGCCCATTGTTCTTTTCTCGCCTTCAGTATGAAGTTAGAGCCGATAAAACCTGCGCCACCTGTGATTAAGAATGTTTGCATATTAAGGTATGCCCTTATTGTCAATCCTTTGCATTGCCGTTTTGAACATTGACACGGCTAATAAGTAATCTTCCCCAACTCCGTCTTATCAAGGATTTTCCTACCCGGTTCCTAAGTGCACTAATTTTGTCTGCAACTCTTTTCAATCGTAGTGTATTCCTCCACTGAAAAGTGCTACTAGCTAAATTCAGGATTGATAATGCTTTCCAAGGCGCAGATATCAAAGCTAACACAAAGTATTTAACAGCTAATAGATACTTGTTTGCAGAATACAGCATTTGGCCCCACTCACCATATATGTGGCACCACACTTCTGCACGCTTAACTGATGAAATATTAGTGAGGTGTACTATCACCTGTTTTCTAGCCTTATACATCCATCTCAGTTGTTCCTCCATTGATAGGGGACTCCAGACACCTCCTTGGTGAATTCGATAGACTGCCATCACTTTATCTAAGAAAACAATATCTCCTTTTTCCGCTGTAAAACTCCATAATGGCCAATCAGCTTGCTTACATCCATGAACTACATCTTGGAACCAGACTAAATTAGGAAGAGCACTTTTACGAATGAGCGCAGAACACGTAGGAATATAATTTCTACGTAAGATGTCAAATAGAGTACCTAGTGGCTTTTCATATGGTGATATAGCAGGAACGGTATCTATGCTATGCTCTTGCCAATATTGAACTCTGTGTCCAACAATTGCAACTTCAGCATTAGATTCGAGAATATCTACCTGTGTTTGCAGCTTGTAGGGATCTATCCAGTAGTCATCACCTTCTAAAAGTGCAATATATTCTCCTCTACAAGCTTCTAGTGTTGTAGTTAAATTCTTCAACACGCCCAAGTTCTTTTCAGGTAATAGCAAACGAATTTTATCTGAATACCTTTTTTGAAAATCAATTACAATATCTCGTGTACTATCTGTGGAACAATCTTCTCCAATTAATATTTCATAATCAAATTTTACTTCTTGCATTAATATGCTATCTATTGCCTGTGCAATAAATTTTTCATGGTTATATGTAATCATTACAACGCTGACTTTCATCACTTTTCACAGAGTAATAGATATCTTTATTGTGCTTTTAATGGCTCGCTATCCTTTGGCAATAGTCTTTCTTTAACTTCATAGCTATGCTGAACTACTAACCAGATGATCTGACAAATTTTATTAATTTCTTCTAAACCAACAGCACTACCTGTCGGTAAGATTAATATCCGTTTCCCTAAATTTTCAGTTTCAGGAAGCAGCAATCCTGCATGAGGGAAGTAGGAGCGATAGGGTTCCATGCGATGACATCCAGGATAAAAGTAGCGTCGAGCTAGTATGTTTTCAGCCCACAAAATTTCTACGAGTTTATCTCTATTGATTTGAGTTATCGCTTCATCTATTTCCAGCACAATGTACTGGTAGTTGCACTTATCAGTTTTGTTGTAGGTTAGTATCTTAATTCCTGGTATGTTTTCTAACTCACGCTGATACTGTTTGTAGTTGCGATAGTTAATAGCTACAAATTCATCCAAGCTTTCAAGACCTGTTAACCCCATTGCCGCAGAGACTTCAGTCATCTTGCCATTGGTGCCGATGTAATTGACATTGTCGTAACCAGCAAAGCCAAAGTTCGTCATGAGGCGAATTTTGCTAGCTAGTTCATCATCGTTGGTTACGACTGCACCTCCCTCAAATGCATTAAGAAACTTAGTGGCGTGAAAACTGAATACTTCAGCATTACCAAAGTTGCCTATCATACGTCCTTTGTAAGAGCAGCCAAAAGCATGGGCAGCATCAAACATTAGTTTGAGGTTATGCTTATTGGCAATTTCTGTGAGGGCTTCTACATTACAAGGCTGTCCCCATACATGGACGCCGATGATACCGGTGGTACGAGGTGTAATCATCGTTTCCACTCGCCACGGATTGATGGTATGAGTGCGAGGATCTACATCACAGAATACTGGTGTGATTTCTTGCCATTGCAATGCGTGAGCTGTAGCAATGAAAGTAAATGAAGGTACAATTACTTCACCTGTAAGTCCTACTGCTCTGATGGCAATCTCTAGAGCTACAGTCCCGTTACACATAGCAATGCAGTGCTTAACTCCAACGATATCAGCAATGCGCTTTTCAAACTCTTGCACATAGGGACCGTTATTGCTCAACCATCTTCTATCCAGTAAGTCGTTGATTCGCTCTAGCAGGCGATCGCGATCGCCAATATTAGGACGGCCTACATGAAGCTTTTCGCTAAAAGCGGGGCTACCACCTAATATTGCTAAGTCTTCTACCCGATTCTTGCTAGCCATTATCTGCAATCCTCCTAATTACTTTAGCTGGAACTCCATAGGCAACTACGCCATCAGGAATATCATTTACTACTACTGCACCAGCACCTATGAGACTACCAGCGCCTATTCTTGCTTTATCAATAACTGTTGTTCCAATTCCAACCCAAGTTGCACGTCCTACCGTTACTTGTCCACCCAAGTGAACGCCTGGGCAAATATGCACTCCGTCTTCTAGAACACATTCGTGGTCAACACTTGCACAGGTGTTGATAATTACATTTTCACCAATCTTTGCTTCGGAATTAATAACTGCTCCTGCTGCAACTACAGTACCTGGAGCAACTGACACATCACTAGCCAGTGTTGCTTTTGGGTGTATGGCTGTGGCCAAAGAAAAACCTTTGCTACGAACTAACTTAGATAGTTTTAATCGCGCCTGACAATTTCCAAACCCAAAAATTATATGTTCAACTCCTTTTTCTCTATAAAAATCTAACTGTTCTTGCCCTCCAATAATTAGGCTTCCACAAAAATTTGTACCATGACGTTCTAGATTCACATTATCAAGAAAACCAACAATCTCGTACTCTCCTAATAAGTTGATAATGTCTATAACTACTAAAGCATGTCCTGAAGCACCCCAGATTAATAACTTTTTAGCCATAAAAATCTGCTCGTTCTCTATAATGCGTTGTAATTAATTTTTTTGGCATAAATCTTATAACAGCAAAATGCATTATATTGACCTTTTCCAATTAATATAAATATTTATCAACCTTTATTAAGTTAAATTCTTATCATCAAATTTCCAAAATCTCGGTTGATAAAATAAGTTACTTTTCATACTATATATTGCACCTCTAGAATCGTTTACTTTAAATCTAAAAGATTCAAATGTATCAAACCTATAGTCAGGTTTTCTTTGAATATATATATCCATTTCATAAATGCCTGCTCTTAACCCACAATAGGGCAAGTAAACTTTCATTTCTGTATGACCAGGATCTAGTGTTGCTGCTTTACCGTCAAAAAGGCTAGATAGAACTAAAATAATTTCACCGTCTCTTGAGAAATCCTTAATTACCAAACCTAAGACTACTTCTTTCTCTTTTTTGTGTACTTTACAACCTACACAAATATTAATAGGTTCGCCAACTTCTGGAAAATCTATATGATCTTCATTTTTATCTTTAAAATAAATAGATGTAATGTCTATACCTCCACTTTCTGTTTCCGGCTTTTCAGAGAGGATCAATTTTCCATCTACATTATCAGTTTTAATTATAAACAAGTCTTCTTCATACCTTTTTAGCACTGAAGCTGTTGCTCCAGACTTGATTAAATTGCCCTTTAAAAGGTATACCGAAGTTTCGCATAAAGCCATTATTGATGTTGAAGAATGAGAAACCAGTATAAAAGACGTTCCCTGACCTCGAATTTGTTGTAACTTCCTTGCACACTTGTCTCTAAACTTAGCATCTCCAACAGCTAACACTTCATCAATTAAAAGGATGTCTGGATTAGTATGAATAGCACTCGCAAACCCTAACCTTGCAGCCATCCCGGAACTATAAGTTTGAACTGGTGCATCAATCGCATCACCAATTTCTGCAAATTCTACAACTTCATCAAATCGTTCATCAATTTCTTTCTGGGATAAACCTAAAATTGACATATTTGCATAAATATTCTCTCGCCCTGTCAAGATTGGGTTAAATCCTGCTCCCAATGCAATTAATGGTGCTACTCTACCATTAACCTCCACAAAACCTGTATCTGGTTTAATCAAACCTGCAATAATCCGCAGTAGCGTCGATTTACCACTACCATTTTTTCCAACTAAGCCGAGTGCTTCTCCTCGACGTAATTGAAAACTTACATTATCTAGCGCCCAAAACTCTTTTGTTCGCAATTTATCACTTTTTTCGCGTATCCCTAATAATTCCGAGGCAATATCTTGAACACCATACATCAAAGACCGCTTTAAATCTCTACAAAACTTTTTAGAAACTCCATTAACTGAAAGCACAATATCGTTATCATTATCCTGTGGCTTTACTGCCATTTCTTGCTCATTGATGCTAATCGTCATTATGAACTAATCCTCTCAATTACAAAGGGCATTGCCAGACGATAAATAATCCAAGCTAGTAGCAATCCTAATATTGCAATTAGGCTGGCTATCCAAAATCCCTGCGGGTCAGAGATGACACCTGTTGTTGCTAATTCTCGTGTTGTTACTAACAAAGGAGTAACAGGATTTAGTTTGACAATACTGCCAAATACGCCATTACTAGGAACTGGATAAACAACAGGTGTAAGGAACAACCAAAATCCAGTAATCAATGTTAATCCTTTGGTAACATCCTGATATAAAGCACCCATTGGGGATAACAATAAACCTATAAATGTTCCTAGCAATATTAAATGAATTAATGCTACTGGCGCTAGAATTACACTCAAAGTTACTGGAATTTTGAACCAGATAAATAAGCCTACAATTAATATGAGCTTGATTCCAAAGTTAAAAAATACTTCTCCTAATTTAGCAACAATCAATGCTTCGTGAGGGAAGTTAATTCTTGCCAACATTGCTTTAGCTGCTGTTACTGCTTGTACTGGGCCATTTAATGCTTCAATAAAGGTCTGCCACAGCGACATGCTGAACATCACATAAGCTGCATAAGGTAATTCTGTATTACCAATGTTGACAATACCATTGCTTTTCGCAAGTGTAAAACCAGCTGCTGTAATTACTGGTGGGATAAATGCCCAAAAAATTCCTAACAACGATTGACGGTATTGAGCGCTGATATCGCGAATTAACAACCGCCAAGCTAATTCTCGCGATGCTAGTAAATCCCGCCCCATTTCTCGAAATAATTGTAGCGGATGTCTTATTCGACTTTCAGGTCGATACACAACTCTGGTTTTTTTCAGCATCATTACAGATTCATAATTTATGGGGCAAATAAATATCTATCTTCTGCCAGAAAGTAAAATAGCTTTCTGCACCTGTGAGAAGGCGTTCCGATAATGTAATGAGATTTGATGTTGAAGTTGATCTGGTTACATTAGCTTGATTGCAAATCACTTGCAAATTCTAGGTTTTGTACTATTTACAGAAAAATATGTCTTTTGGTAGTGACGCAAACATGCTTTCTCAATCTTTATTACTATCAACGAGGACTTATGCAACACGATCTGATGAAAGTAGTTGCTTAGTTGCTAACCACATAAAAGGTGGAATTGTTTTAATATAACGACTCCACAGACGGCGCGGTTCTTGAATCCAGCGATAAAGCCATTCAAATCCTAATTCTCTAACTATGCGGGGTGCGCGCTTCTGAATTCCTGCATACACGGGGAAAACGCCTCCGATCCCCAGCATAACTGCCTGAATTTTACCTTTATGCTGGGCTATCCAATTTTCTTGTTTGGGACAACCTAGAGATACAAATACTAAACCCGCACCACTGGAATTAATTTTATTAATCAGTTCGGCATCTTCACTTTCAGTCAGCGGGCGAAAGGGTAGAGGTTCCATTGCTGCGATTTTTAGCTTCGGAAATTCTTGCTCTAGCCTTTTTCGCATTCTAGAAAGGATTTCTGTTTGCGAACCAACAAAGAAAACACTCACATTTTGTATTTGAGCTAACTCACACAATCCTTGTAGGATATCCATCCCAGCTACCCGATCTTGGTAACGCGCACCCAATTGCCGCATCATCCAAACTAAAGGCATACCATCAGGAGTAACGACATCCGCATTTCGTAATACACTAGCAAACTCTGGATTCCAGTGTGCCTCCATCAGCATGTGTACGTTAGCTACACATACTGTTTTACTTTCGCGGGCGATCGCCCATTTTATTATTGTTTGGATCTGATCTTCAAAACGTAAGGCAGTAATGGGAAAATCCAGAACTTTTTGTTTGGGCAGAAATGTTATTTCTCCCATAAATTCCTCCTGTGTCAAAGACAAAAATCATCAATACCAACTAGTACATTTCCAACTGTCAACCAATTAGGTGGTACTGTTGCTGACGCTTTTCTAAGCTTTCGGCATGGTCTGACTCACACGGAGATGCAACAACTTTATCAGTAAATTTCTGGGAACCCTGGTATTTTTCAAACATCTGACCACCGTATATTAGTTTACAAGCTGATCTGAAGCTTTTCCTAAACGCGTGTGAAAACTTTATAGTTACTTCATAAATAGTTTGTTTGTTCTTCATGCAATCTTTATAATTATTGTAAATATACTTAACTTAATCAAATTTTGTCATGATTATATGGCTATTTTGTGAAGTAACAATATAAACAATCAAGCTACTATCGCCCGATCTGTAAAATTAGGAAATCAAAAGCTTTGCTCAAAATCAAAACAGGCAGAGATTCAATACTGGTTAATGAGTATACTTGGTGCAGGATGAGATATTTGTGAGCGAGATTAAGCCTTTTTCTTTACTAAAGAATACTCGGACACTCAAACATTCCTGTTTGCAGAAGCTTTTATACTCAGTAATTCGATGGTATTTATATGAAGCCACAGATAGATCAAAATGTAGTTATTAGCATCTGTGGTTCTGAACTTGAAAGTGATTTTTTGAACAAAAACTTCAATCAACTTTCTCTGCTAAGGACGTTATTGCAGAGTGAGAGTTCCCTTACTCCAACAAGGCAGAAGGTAGCAGATATCAAGGAAGAAAGGTTTATTTCATAGGCTTTTAAGTAGGTGTAGGGTTGTTAGTGCCAAGCCGTTTATGGTTTTTTATGTGCTACCTAACTACATATTTTTCTAGCAGAGAGGCTTTGCAACTAAATATTTATTTTGGCTATTCTGCAATAGTGGCTCATCTGTCTTAACGGTGATTGATGATATTTTTAAATTTAAATCTCTATTTGTATCGCAAATTGCTAATATTTTTTGATTCTATAAATGAACTTTATTACTTATACAAATTCTTATGTTTGAAAATGTAGGAATTTCTGTTTGCTCATAGAGCCAAATAAAAAGGGAGAAGATGAATTTTATCTTCTCCCTTACCATTGTTTTTAATATTGTCTGCTTTTTTCTCTTCCTTCAGCCTTTGCCGCAACATCTGTCTTTGTTTTTTAAGTTGTCGCTGTCTGGCTGAACCACCTCTACCTTTATCGTTCCTTCCCTCTCGGCGAGGAGATTCCCATCTTTTTAATCTCATAATTTTTGATTTCTCTGGAATTTGACCAATTAATAAAGCAGTTGTCCTAGCTTATATACATATACTACCGCTTTTTTAGCTGCGATCGCTTGTTATATTAAGAAATTTTAATAGCTAACTGAAAGATGCAATGTAAATATCCCTGTATAAGTACTTAAAGTAAGTTATGCATATTTTACTTATCCAATAAGGATTTTCCCTATAATTAACTGTATAAGTAACTACATTTTTTATTTGGTAATATTACTGCTCTGGATTTATAGCTTTGGAAGAAGCATTAAAAAGATAGACGCAGTTTCCTAAGACGCAGTTTCCTATTTGATAGTTTCTATGACTTCAATAAAATATTTCATCACTACCAAGTTTCAAGTCTTGGCCTATAAATCTTCTCTATGGGCATAATACCGCTTACTATAGAAAAGCGAGAGGGTAAGATTACTGATAACTATACTTATTTACAGTGGGCAGGAGGAGAATCGAACTCCTATGACCGCAAGGTCGCCACATTTTGAGTGTGGTGCGTCTACCAGTTTCGCCACCCGCCCTTAGATGCAACTTTACCATTATACTCTATTCAAAAGTTTTGTGGCAATAAATTGATAATTATTTGAAAAATTTTGCTTATGTAGTAAATATGTACTATATTGTCGGGTGCTTTGGTGGGATACTCAAAATTTAAGACTTGACTAAAGAAGAATCGATATCCTGTAGCTGGGCACAACCGCTAAGTGCCATAGCCAAGCTTAATTCAGCTTCCAGTAGCGAGATGATATGAGATACACCGACTTTCCCGGCTACCGCCAATCCCCATAAAACAGGCCGTCCGATGAGTACGGCTTTTGCTCCTAAGGCTAGGGCTTTGAGGATATCTGTACCTCGACGGATACCTCCATCTAACAACACTTCGGCTTTACCATCCACAGCTGCGACAATCTCTGCTAAAGCATCTAAAGATGCGATCGCACCATCTAATTGTCTGCCACCATGATTAGAAACAACTATTGCTTGAACTCCACACTCTACTGCACGTACAGCATCATCTCCGCGCAGGATACCTTTTATCACCAAAGGTAGAGGACAGATTGATTGCAACCATGCTAGCTCCTTCCAAGTTAGTGCTGGGTTAAGCTGTTGGGCAAAGTAAGTAAATAATCGAGATTCACCTTGTGCATAGGGAATATCTAGCCCTGAGCTCGTTGCAAGATTGGCGGCGTGTAAGCCTGGTGGTAAAGAAAATTCGTTACGTCGATCGCGTTCTCTTTGTCCCAGCATAGGAGCATCGACTGTTAGACACAGTGCTTTGTAACCTGCGGCTTCGGCTCTTTCTACTAAGGCGCGAGTTAATCCTCTATCTTTATGGATATAAAGCTGAAACCATTGCAGAGCATTGGGGAAATTTTGCCGCACGGCGGCAACTTCTTCAATAGTTTTAGTAGCTAAAGTACTCAAAATCATCCCCACACCTGCTGAAGCCGCAGCTGTGGCGGTAGCTACTTCTCCGTCCGGATGTGCCAGACATTGAAAAGCCATTGGTGCAATTAGTAAGGGTAGCTCTAGAGGTTGTCCTAATATAGATGTAGTTAAATTGCGATCGCTCACATCTACTAACATTCGCGGTCGCAGTTTCAGGCGCTCAAATGCAGCGCGGTTATCTCGTAAGGTGATTTCATCCCACGCACCGCTACTGTAATAATCCAGCGCCATCTGTGAGAGATGCTGTTGTGCTAAGTGTTCGTACTCAAAAAGGTTAATTGGTTGCAAGTTCTTTTGACTGTTGACTCTTAACTTACCAGTTACGCCATCCACCTTTGGATGTAGCTTCTTGATTAGACTTCAGTCCATGACTGTGTAATAAACTTTGATATTCTTTACTACTTGCCCAACGGTCAATTTCTCTAGCACGGAGGACTGGTACAGGGTGAGTGAGTTGGGCGGTGCGGGCGGCTTTCACCATTTCGCCTAGTTCTGTCTTACTAATATCATCGTAGGCGCGAGCTTGAGCCACAAAGGCATCAAGGTTAAGTTGCGGTGCTAATGTTGGGGAACCACCTGCTAGTTTCATTAATACTGACATGACAACTTTGGGATTTTGGGTGGCTAGCAAGGCGGCGCGATCGCAGGTAAACTCAGCACAGCGTACCCATTCTAATAGTTGTGTCTGTATAGCTTGGGCAATTACAGCGCCGACGTTAGGCAAGATTGTTGCTGCTAACACTAATAAATTTACAGGAGTTAGGTAAACGCTGTGGTCGCATTTGAGGTGTCCTAACTCATGGGCAATTACTGCTTGAATTTCCTCTGGGGTGAGGATATCGATGAGGGAGGTATGCAGAACAACAAAAGGTTGCTGACCCCGCATGGCAAAGGTGTAGGCGTTAGGGGCAGGATGCTGCCTAACATACAACTGGGGAGGCTCTATATCTAATACTTTGCAAGCTTCTACCAACAGCTGATGTAAATCGGGCAGTTGGTTTTCACCCACCAGAATGCTGGAGGCGATATTTTCTACATAGAAAACCTGTTCTGCCATTGGCCCTAACCAATTCCGCACCATCATATCTAGACCTGGAATTTGCTTGAGAGTTTTAGTAGCTTCCAAGTCGAGTGGATGACGGAAAGAATCAGCTTTTAAACCAATCAGCGGCGTTTTTAATAATGACATATCGTAAAAAGCTTGAAAATAATAGCTTAGTGGAATGCTGCTATTTAGATAGACAGCCTCCTAAAGCTAGTATAACGATTTAGTAGGGGTGGGCATTGCCCACCTACCCACTAGGTCGTAATCGATGCTGGCGAATTGCTAGGGCTGGGGGTCAGTTCTGCATCTGTTGATGGTTCACCTACACGCAAGATTCGCGCGCCCAATTGCTGCAACTTTACATCCAGTTGATCGTAGCCGCGATCGAGGTGGTGCAATCCCTGAATCGTAGTTGTGCCTTCGGCTGCCAACCCAGCTAAAACTAGGGCTGCGGAGGCTCGCAGATCTGTACCTAATACTGGTGCGCCTGATAACATTGGTACTCCGCGGACAAAGGCCGCATTGCCTTTAACGCGAATATCAGCCCCCAAGCGATTTAACTCTGAAGCATGACGCAAGCGATTCTCAAATACAGATTCGTTGATCAGGCTGTCGCCTTCTGCCAAAGTCAGCAAAGCCATAAATGGCGCTTGCATATCTGTGGGAAAGCCTGGATGGGGTAAGGTTTCTATATCTGTGGCTTTCAGGGTTGTTGCTGGCAAGATACGTAAGCGATCTGGAGCTTCCTCAACGATCGTTACGCCAATGTCTCGCAACTTGGCAATTACTGGGATCAAATGCTCTGGGCACACTGATGATAAAGCCAGTTCTGAGCGCGTGATTGCGCCAGCGACTAAAAACGTTCCGGCTTCAATGCGATCGGGAATGATCGTGTATTCTACTGAATGCAACTTGGGAACCCCAACGATGGTAATCGTACTGGAACCCGCACCTTGGATCTTGGCTCCCATTGCATTACAGAAATTTGCCAGATCGACTACTTCTGGTTCCCGTGCGGCATTTTCGATGATCGTTTCGCCATCAGCTAGAGTAGCAGCCATCATCAATGTCTCTGTCGCTCCCACACTGGGAGTATCCAGATAAATTTTGGCTCCTTTTAACCTGCCATTACTCCCAGGAACATAGGCATTACAAATGCCATGTTCAATCTGAACTTCGGCTCCCATTGCTTGCAGTCCCCGGACATGCAAATCAACTGGTCTAGCACCAATTGCACAACCTCCTGGTAATGGCATCTGAGCCACTCCCAGTCGTGCCAAAATTGGGCCAATGGCAAAAAAACTAGCCCGTAGTTGGGTAACTAATTCGTAGGGAGCCTTGGATGTGGTAATTTCGCTAGCATTGATGTCTAAAGTGTCACCATTTCGAGTTAAACGAATCCCCAAAGCGGATAACACCTGACCCATCCGTTCCACATCCGCTAATAAAGGGACGTTACGGATGCGGCAATCGCCTGAGCAGAGCAAGGTTCCAGCCATGATCACCAGTGCTGAATTTTTAGCCCCGCTAATTTTTACATGACCTCGCAAAGGATGCCCTCCCCAAATTTGCAAGACTGAGGAGTCTGCTTCAAGAGAGGATTTGGCATCTGGTAAGCTGCTAGAAGGATTGATAAGCCTACCTCCAGAATAAATATGTCAATCTTAAAGGGTTGAAGTTGGTTTTGATTCTACAGTAAAGATTTGATTTGTCTACATTTTGTACCTGGATATTGGATAAATAATTTGTGGTTTTGCCTTGGTGCTAACTACTGTAAACAAGTACAGTTAAGGCTTACAGAGATTTTAAAATTCTTAAAATCACAAAAACTAGAATTTATTTTTTTGGCAAAAGTCTATACTCGGTAAAAACCAGATACAGGACTTGACAAATATTGATAAGTGAGTAATGATTATAAATTGTCGATATAACCTAGTGCCAGCGGAACTGGCGGAATTGGCAGACGCGCTAGATTCAGGTTCTAGTGCCGCAAGGCTTCCGGGTTCAAGTCCCGGGTTCCGCATTCAAAAGGATGAAGAATAAAGGATGAAATCAAAAACTTTAGCCTTCATACTTTACACTTCATCCTTCCTATGTTGACCAGTTTACAAAATCCCTTAGTTAAGCAAATTCGCAAGCTGCACTCTACGAAGGAGCGACACAAGCAGCAGCTATTTTTATTAGAAGGGACGCATCTGTTGGAAGAAGCTTGTGCGGTGAATTATCCCTTAGTGGCGGTGTGTTGCACTCCAGAATGGCAAGCAAATCATCCAGTATTGTGGGAGGAAGCCTGTAGTCGATGCGATCGCGCCGAAATTGTTAGTGAAGAAGTTTTAGCAGCGATCGCTACGACTGTACAACCAGATGGAGTAGTCGCCACCGCAAAAAGAAGCGATCGCACCTCTCAATTACCTGTGACTGGTATAGTGCTGGCGGTAGAAACTTTGCAAGATCCCGGTAATCTCGGTACGATTATTCGCACTGCGGCGGCGGCGGGAGCATCAGGTTTATGGCTAAGTGGAGATAGTGTAGATTTAGATAATCCAAAAGTTTTGCGTGCTTCTGCTGGACAGTGGTTTCGTTTAGCAACAGCAGTCACAGAAGATTTAAAAGCGACAATTCAACAAAGCCAGCAAGCGGGAATGCAAGTAGTAGCAACCTTACCCAGTGCGACTTTAACTTATTGGGAAATCGACTGGCGCAAACCGAGTTTAATTTTGTTGGGGAATGAAGGTGCTGGTTTGTCGGCAGAAATCGCAGCAATGGCAGATAAACAAGTAAAAATTCCTCTAAGTCCAGGCGTAGAGTCTTTGAATGTAGCGATCGCAGCGGCTTTAATGTTATACGAAGCCCAGCGGCAAGTGATTTATAAATAGTGAGAGATGTTGAATTGTGACGATTATAGTTGGCGTTCGGCTAAATATTGCTCAATATCGGCCACAGCATCTTCAAAGGCTTCTATATCAATAGCTGCCAAATCTTCTTCTTCTGAAGCTAGTCGGGCATCGCTGACGCTACCATTATGTAATTTTTGTGCCGCTTCATCCTCTATATATTGTTCTTGTAATAACATATCCTCCAATTCATCCAAAGCTGCTTGAAACTCTTGAGCAGCTGTTTCGCGTTCTTCTTGATGACGTTGCTCCATAATGTTGACCTGAGAATCTGAATTTACTGACATAATCTTGAGTGTATTGACTATAGTTTCATCTTTTGCAGATTTCAACTCATAGTCGCTACGATCGGGAATAAATTGTTTGAACCTGTATCAAATTTACATACTTCAGGCGAAAAAGTCTAAGTTATTTCATCTTGCCATTAGTTACTTGTCCCAGAGTGGAGTGTTGCCGAAAATTTATCTAACATAATACTGGGAATTGGTCGCGGACGCATTGTTTTGGCATCCACCCATACCCAAAGTGCTTCGGCTGTAACGAGCAAATCCTCTTGGTTGTGTTTGCGGATTTCGTAGCGTCGGAAGGCGCGAGTACCACGTATTTCCCTCAGCCAAGTGGTAACTTCTAGAGTATCTCCGGCTACTGCTGGACGTAGATAATCAATTTCTACTCGCCGCATCACAAATACACCACCCGATTCTTGATACACATCCAAAGTTAATCCCAAGTGTTCTGAATGTTCAATAGCTGCTTGTTCTAGGTAGTTTTGGTAGACAGCATTGTTGACGTGTCCGAGAGCATCCATTTCATAGTGGCGAACTCGTAATAGAGTTTTGAAGATTTGCATGGGTAAGTTGGTCGTTTGTTGCTGTTTTAGACTTTATTTATCTTAGTTTTTCTGCACCAGCAACATTTATACCCGTAGAACAGCTTCAATTGTGAGTTTACACAGGCGATCGCATTCACCACGAATCACCATTAACAATCGCACAACTACTTTAACTTTGATAGAGAGTTGCAGGCGACTGAGATACATGAGTAAATATACGGTTAAATTTATTCTTGATGTTCTATAGGCGCACACCACTGAGCAATTAATTCAATTTTTGCTTGCTGCATTAACTCTTCCACTTGAGCTTGATTGCAACTATAAGTAGATACTAATAATTGTTCAGCTTGGTTTTTTGCTTCATCAGCAGATACACCAAAGGTCATGATTTCTTCGTCTCGATTACCTGTAAGGCGCTCAATGGGAATAATACAAATATATTGTGGTTGATTCGATCTAATTTCTTGCACCATTATTTATCTACCAACCTCATGGATAAGAACTAGTCTATTGTCTCTATAGTTATTATCTAGTTTAAGACTGAGCGAATAACAAAGGGTGAATAATTACTAGCTTTGTCAGTCAGCGTTAAGATTTTTTTCAAATTAGCTCTACTGAGTATTATTAACAGTAACTCATGAGAAGATATATTGAGGTGAAAAACTATCTTTTTGTAAATTTAGGTAGTGATGGTAGCAGAGAAAAAAATTAATTGATTTAAAGTCAGTTAGTTATTCTCTGTAAGTGAACAGATCCATGCAAAAACTCTCCATAACAAACTTCTCTTTAATTAGTGCAGGCTCAATTAATTGAGTTTGATAGATATTGCATAAAAATAGGAGGTTAGATAATGGCTTTTCGGGATAATACTAGCAGCAATTTATGGCAAAAAATCCAACAAGATTCAGTCAGTTGGGGGTCATTAATACTCTGGGTTAGCGGCTTAGTTATACTGTTAACAACACTATTCCTGTTTTCTCGCATTTTAGACTAGTTAAGTCCGATATTTTCTGAGCCAGTAATTCACCTCACAGGAAAAGTTACTGGCTCATCAGAACATCGTTGCTCATCCCCTCATAAAAATCTATCTCAAGCGGGATTTCGGTAATTTAGATAATAAAATCAATAAAAAAATGCGACAGATTAATCTTTAGGGGCGAGGTTTTCCTGAGCTTTAAGCCTGTATGCCACAATTATTAATTGACTAGCTATAATTGGCATAAATTGATATTATCAAATTGCGTTAAAAGTTTTATGAACAATAAAATTTTAGGATCGGTCTTATTACTAGCTACTATTGGCTTTGGTAATCCAGTTAAAGCTCAACAACCTAGCAATACTGAACCAGTTCAATCAAATCCAGTTATCAATGCTTGTATTCAGAATAAAGCAGAGACTTTACCTAATCCTTTTAGTGATGTACCATCAGACCATTGGGCTTTTAAAGCAGTTATGACTATGCACTATTGCGGAGCCTTTCGCCAAGCTACACCGCCTGCTTTATTTCAGCAACTAAAACCTACTGAAACTCAACAGCAACAACCTCAACAGCAGCAGCCTCAACAATAAATCATATATATCCAGCAAGATTTATTATCTTTAAAATTTTGCTTTTAACTTTTGCATAAATCTCAACATTTGCGCTGCATGGATTTCATCTCCTAAATAACTGTAAATTTTGTATGCTTGACGGTAGTAATAAATAGCTTCTTGATAATGATTTAACTTGTGTAGAGTTGCAGCGAGGGTAAGTAATATTTGAGCTTCTTCACAATGGTTTTTTCTTTCTTGAGCTAGGATTAGAGAAGATTGTAAAAATCCTAGCGCTTGAGAGAATTGACCCTCACAGTAATATATTTTGCCAATCTTAAATAACAATTGTTGCTGACTGTGTTTAGCACCAATATCCTGAAAAATTGACAAAGATTGTTGATAGTAGACTTTAGCATATTCCTTTTTATTCAAGTTTTGGCATGTAGCTCCAATACTTGCTAGTGAAGAAGCCTCACCTAACTCACTTAATCGATTTCTGATTGGAATATTAATACTTAAAGATTCTATATTGGGTTTAACTGCTGGCTCAAGTAAATTTATTTCGCCGCACAACTCATTTAAGTTCTGTAAAATAGCAGGTTGGACTTTGCGATCGCCTATCTCATCAGAAATATCTAAGGCTGTTGTCAAAAACTCTATTGCTTTTTCATACCGATCTATCCCTTTATATGCCTGACCGAGATTGTGAAGACTAATCATCACGAGGCTTTCATTTTCGATTTCCCTGGCGATTAAGAGTGATTGATTGCAAAAGGTAATTGCTTTTTGCCACTGCTTTAACTGAAGATAAATGCCACCAATATTTGCTAGTGAGTCTCCTGTAGCTGGAATATCTTCCATTTCCTGAGCGATCGCAAGAGCTTTTTGCTCGTACTTAAGAGCTTGTTGATAATCTCCTAGACACTGGTAAACATTTGCTAGCGATCCTAAAGCACTTTGCTGGCTAATGCGCTCGTTTATTTCGCAACTAATAGCGAATTGATTTTGGAAGCAATCAATTGCTTTTTGATACTGACCCAAACTTTGATAATTATTTCCTAATCCCCATACACCTGCAATATGTAATATTTTATTTCCCGTCTTATAAGTAATTTTTAGCAGTTTGGTAAAATATTTAATAGACTCATCAGCTTGGCATAGTTGTCGATAACAATTACCTATGTTGTACAGAGCGACCTCTTGCCAATCTTCAGCCCCAATTCGCTGAGACAAGGCAAGAAGCAGTTTATGGTATTCCAAAGCTTGAGAAAATTTCAATAGTCTTTCGTATATAGCAGCTAGCTGGCTCAAGCAAGTTAGCTCTTGCTGTTGATTTTGGCTTTGTCGGGTGATTGACAACCTTTGTTGGTAATAAGTGAGCCTCCAGTGGAGGAGATGGGTAAGATTTGGTTCTTTTTCCTCTAACATCTTGAGTATTGCAGTATATTTACGACCTTATGCATGACTGTATGAAGTTGCCATCAAAATTATTTACAGTAATACGTAGCATTTTCCTAGGAGCCTGTCACGCATTAATTTGGTAATTTTTGAGCTTTTTAGATAAGATTTAAATTTCTTGGCCAAACCGTTAGCAAAATTTCATATTTAAAGTTGAATATAATACATTATTTTGAAATTGACTACGGATTTATCCTTGCTCGATTGGGGATTTTTAACCATTTTCAGCGTTGTTTCTTTTAAAACATGATTCAGTCTTTAAAAAGCTAACTCGCAGATTAATAAAATCTTCACAGCTTATTTATTGATAATTTATTAGTAGCATTTTTTACAAAAAAATGTAGATAGATAAAAGCACATCGTCTTCATGAAAAATTTACAAAGATGGGTATATAAAGTTAATTAGCTATTACGTATTTAATTTGTATATCCTGCACTAAGGTTTTAAGTATGGGCAAGTTTTGTGAAACTGAAAGCACCCTCATCTCCTAACCCTTTCTTCCATTCTCGCAGAATGGTAATGAGATTTCGCCTTCCCTCATCCAAAATGGAGGGCTGGAGGTGAGGAAAAACGCGATCGCAAAACAGGTTTCACGTTCAGTTGCTACTAATCCTGCATTGCTCAAACTTTACTCACGTAATTTGTATCATTATTAAACTGAAATTTTATAACTTCTGATTTACCGTTGCTACAGTAATCTCAAATAGGTTGTGAACCTGCGAGCGAACCCATACTAAGGCAATTTTATTTTCTCTTGTGTGTTGTTAATAAATTGTATTTTATTAACTAAATTATAATGTTATATTTCCTAAATTTTTAAATAAATCTCTAGACTTAAGACTAATTGATGAATCGAAAATCATAGATCTTCCCTAAGGTGAATTAACTTTTTAGCTGAAATTAGCCAATTATTTAATAGGTGGCTTTTCTGAAAGGATGATTTGTGTAGAAGTGTCTAAGAATCTGGGTATAGCGATTGCTGTAATTTGCAATTTACAGGTAGCTAGAGATAAAGCAGCAAAATCTTAGAGTCAGCTTTAGGAGCAATCGGTTTAGGTCAAATCAGCTTAAAAGGATTGCAGAGAACTTGTTATTGGAGCAAATTAATGGTGGATAGATTAAAACAAATCCAATTAAAATTAAAGTTTTTATTTGGTTCGCTTTTCTATTTGAGTTATGCTCCAAAAGCATTCTTATACACTTGGAAGCGAGATAGAATAGAACGCCAGTTTCTGAAAACATCAACAGAGGAAGGTTTTGGCAAACCGGGAAAGTTACTGCGTGCAGAACAAACAGCCAGAGGTGCTAATTTCTATTTCGAGTTGGCTGAGTTAGAAGTCTGTTTTCTGACTGAAGATTTAGTCAGAATTGATTGGAAACCTGGTATACCTCCCATTCCTTATGCAATTGCCCAACATGAATGGCAAGATGTAGAAACTCAGTTGACACAGACAGATACTAATTGTGCTGTGTCCAGTAATAGTCTGAGAGTAATTATTGAAGTAGATGGTAGTCTAAAATTCTGCGATCGCTCAGGCCAAGTCATCCGCGAAGAACTACCGCCCCAGTGTAAAAGTCAAGGATGGATTCATCAAGCACAACTGCGTTCAGAAGAACGTATTTACGGGCTAGGAGAACGGGCTTCTTCACTAAATCTCCGAGCCGCTAAAGATGAGCAGCAACAAAGTAAAACCTATCGGATGTGGAATTATGATGCTGCTGGGATGTATCCTCCAGGCTCAGACCCAATGTATCTCTGCATTCCTGTCTATTTGGGTCTGCACTCGCTTGGCAGTTATCTAATTTTTTATGAGAATTCTTTTGATGCTAATTTTACCTTTGCCGAAACTGCCACAGCTGACTTTACTGGGGGATCGCTGCGTTATTATTTGACTGTGGGTTCGCCAAAACAGCTAGTAGAGCGCTATACCGAATTGACTGGACGCGCGCCCCTACCGCCGAGATGGGCGTTAGGCTATCACCAATCTAAATGGGGGTATCGTACAGAATCTGCGGTGAGGGAGGAAGCGAGAGCTTTTCAAGATCGCAAGCTACCTTTAAGCGCGATTCATTTAGATATTGACTGTCAAGTTGGATACCGAGCTTTTACCATTGACCCGGAACGCTTTCCGAAATTGGCGAGTTTTACCCAAGAACTTGCGGAAATTGGTGTGCAATTTATCGCCATTCTCAACCCAGGAATTAAATACAGTCGCCACAGTAATCTGTTCTTAGAAGGTCAAATATTAGATGGATTTTGCAAACTCCCGAATGGCAAACTTGTAGTTGCGCCTGTGTGGCCTGGTTGGTGCGTATTTCCCGATTTTACCAATCCCAAGGTGCGCAGTTGGTGGAGTCGCCAGTATGCATATTTGTTGGATGTGGGCGTGGCAGGTTTTTGGCATGATATGAACGAACCTGCGGCTTTTATTACTTCTGGCGATCGCTCTTTGCCAAAAGTTACTCAACATTATATGGAAGGTAGAGGCGGCGATCACCGGGAAGCACATAATATTTACGGATTGTTGCAAGCAGAAGCAGGCTATGAAAGTTTGCGTCAATACCGCAAAGAAAAACGACCTTTTATAGTTTCCCGTGCAGGTTGGGCAGGACTTCAACGCTATGCTTGGACATGGACTGGGGATATTGAATGTACTTGGGGTGCGTTACGCCAAACAATATCAACAATTGTCGGTTTAGGGCTTTCTGGAATTCCCTATAGCGGCCCGGATATTGGTGGTTTCCAAGGTAATCCTAGTGCGGAAC
Organism: Calothrix sp. NIES-2098; assembly: GCF_963875125.1. Lineage (NCBI taxonomy): Bacteria > Bacillati > Cyanobacteriota > Cyanophyceae > Nostocales > Calotrichaceae > Calothrix > Calothrix sp. NIES-2098. The sequence goes on along the minus strand of NZ_CAWNKJ010000001.1, from coordinate 1,834,704 downwards.
TATACTTACGTTGGTTCCAAATGGCAACGTTTTTCACGTTTTATCGAACTCACTCATCTAATAATGTAGAACACCGCACGCCCTGGACTTACGGCGAACCTTATCTGAGTATCATTCGTTCTTTCTTACAACTGCGTTATCGTCTGCTGCCGTATTTCTATACTTTATCCTGGGAAGCGACACAAAAAGGTTATTCTCCCGTGCGTCCTGTATTTTGGGCGGCTGACGATGACACAAAACTATGGGATATAGAAGACGCTTTCTTATTAGGCGATGCTTTACTGATTTGTCCGATTGTCGAAGAGGGAGGGCGAATGCCTACGGCAGAGCTTCGCTCAACGCGACAGATTATTTTACCGCCAGGACGTTGGTATAGTTTTTGGGATGACACGGCCTTTGAGGGCGGACAACAGTTTAGTCTTGCAGCACCGCTAGAAACTATTCCTGTGTTGGTTAAAGCTGGGAGTATCTTACCAATGGAAGAAAATCAACAACTTACTCTCCATCTTTATCCACCGATGGAAGGTGAAAGTTTTACTCAGTTATACAGCGATGCAGGCGATGGTTACGGTGCATCCCGACTGGATAAATTCCAGTTGGTAAGATTGGCAAATGGTTTAGAACTTACTTGGCAAGAAGCCGGAGATTATCCTTTTGCTTACACCAGCGTACAGTTACATTTGCATGGAATGAAACTTCAACAAGCTTGGGTAGATGACGCAGAAGTTACTTGTCAAGGACAACAATTAAAGTGCGATCGCTTTTTCAAGGTTCGCTTGCAAGCAGAATAAGTCACAAACTAAAAAAAAGCGGCTGGAAAATCCATACCGCTGCATGTTTCCATAAAAAACAGTAACTGCAAAGTTACCATTTTAAGGAATATAGAGAAGAGAGTATTCTCTCCGCTCAAAATCTGTATTCAGTTGTTGTAATTTGAGTCTTTTCTTGAAATACAACTCTAGATGTTTTGCTTTTGTAATTACCACGATATTGATAGAAATTCACCCAAAAATTATGTAGGATTCATGGTACTAAACCATTGTTCATCTTGGGTAAATAGAATATCAAGAGTGACATTGGGAAATTCTTGTTTCACAATATCTGTGATTTGATGTCGCATCGCATCAATTTCTTCGAGACTAGTTAATTTCTCATCGTTAGGCAATAACCAGTAAAGATGGAGATATAAAGCTTCTCCAACTTCTGTCATTCGCAAATAACGTCTGGCACAAGGAAACTTTGTTGTTGCAACATCTAGTAAATTATTAATACGTTGTTGCAAAGCTGCCTGAGGAGCACCTAACAGAAGTTGATTCAGACTTTCAAGTATGACTTTAGTAGGGACAGGCACAGTGAGCATGACTAATATGATAACAATTGTGGGGTCGGCATAAGGCACAAACCACGCAAAAGAAGTACGTTTAATTAGTGCGACAATACTAAATACAATCCCCACAGAAAGACCAATTATCCCATTAATCATCCAATTTTTTGCATCTACACGTACTATTGGAGATCCTGTCTTTTTGGCAATTATGGTATGTGTAATCGAAACGACGAGACAGGTAAATGCAGCAATTACCGCATAAATTACTACTACTCCTGCATCAAGATGTCTCCCTCCATGTAACAATGCAGCCGCTGAAGAAGCAAAGGCAAACATCGATAATCCAGCAATCAGTAACGACTTACATAAATTAAGTAAGGGAGTAAAGCCTTTATAACCAAATTGAAATCTTCGCCCATCTGGTCGTTTCAATAAACGAGAAATCCACAATGTGGTTAATGCCATTATAAAAGTAATCACATTAAAGAAAGCATCAAGCAACACTGCTCCGGATTGGACGGCTAATCCGAAGGAAAGTCCTAAAATTGCTAGAAATAAAGCACCACCAATAGATAAGTAGATGCTGGTTTGTTCAAGACGCGCACTATTCATAAACAAGAGTTAGGTATTTAGTCATTTGTTAACTGACTCATGCTTGCTAGACAAGCTAATGTCTATGTTTATACTTAGGATATAGCAAGCCTATCTCTAATGACAGTTGTGTTGCAAAATTTAGTATGCTAAAAAACTTTTCTGTAGATTGGTTTTGATAGCTCAGATTTTAATTGAGCCTCAGGAAGCAATCTAAATACTAGTCTGTAAGTTTTTACAGGCGATCGCTAATGCAACAAAATATTTACACCATATAACTCCATTGGTTTATATAACATTTTTCTCGAATCAGCAAAAGCAAGTCAGCTAAGAACATCCACCTTTATTTGTTGTTTAACTCTATAGTTATTAACGCAAGATCAAATCTATTCCTCCTTTTATCCGCTAGCAATGACAACTAGCCAATCGGAATTAATTACACAATCTCATTGCAACATTCCGCATTTCGTAAAAGTTAAATTTTCATAACATATATAACTTCATATAATTGCAAATTAATTTATATAATTGTGCGATTGTTAACAATTCGGCACTTTGGCAAGTAAAACACAGATTCACTTGATATATTGCAGATATTACCAAGATGTTTTCACTTACTCTCCTGAAGACGGGATAAAATCCGTCTTCTTTGCTGATTGATTATTTGGCATTTTGGCAACTCGTCAAACTTGAGCCATGTTATCTTCATAAAACTTGAAAAGATTAACTAGGCTACCAACATTAACCACGGCAAAGATAACCGTTTTTTTGTTTGTAACCTGAGTTAATCTTGGCAACCTATTTAATTTATTTTTGTAATTTTTTAGACTCCAAGGTGTATTTCCACTTTCAAGCTATCTCGACGGGATAATACCCGTCTTTTATTTTGCTTTCAAGCTGTATTGGCTGGTATTTATCCAATATATTGAACTAACAACTTTGCTAATAAATTCATAAATTCAAATAAGATGTTGCTATTGATTTAGGTATTATCAGCTTTCACAGGATTTGAACACATCCTATAGGAAGATGCTGTACTAAAAAATAAAGAGTAAATTGATCCGGGATGTTGTTATGCACTGGATTTATATAGAGGTCTGGTAACGAGCCAAACCTTTTTTCTTATTCGTACATTAAAAATAGCTGTCGTTGCGTAGGGAAGTAATTCCAAAAACCTTGCGATCGCACATTCAGGTGATGTCTCTGATTTACTGTTCTCTGTGAGGAGTTGCTAGAACCCGATCAGATCTTTTTCGGTTTACGCAATTTTTGGGAAACAATTGGCCCCAGAACTTGGTTAAGGCTGCGCAATTGTTCGGCTGTCCCCATGCAGATTAGGGTATCTCCTGGCATTAAAATAGTGTCACCAGTGGGGCCGCCAATCAAATTACCATCGGTGCGGCGAATAGCTAACACTAAAGCTCCAGTTTGCGATCGCAGTTTGGCTTTTTGTAGGGTTTGTCCCACAAACGGACAAAAAGCTGGGTCGAGCAAAAATTCTTCCATATACAATTGGCGGTCTGAACCTGAAAGGATACCATCGACAAAATCCAAAATTTGGGGTCTGAGGGCTGCGGCGGCCATCCTTTTCCCGCCTGTAATATAAGGAGAAATTACCGCATCTGCACCGCCACGTTGTAATTTTTGTAAAGCTTCTTCTGTACTGGCTCTGGCGATCGCTCGAATTCCTGGATTCAGGGTTTTTGCTGATAGAACTGTATATAAATTTTCGGCATCTGAAGGCAGTGCCGCTACCAGACAAATCGCTCGCTCTATACCTACTTTTAAGAGCGATTCATCTAACGTGGCATCGCCTTGGTATACTATATAACCTTCAACTTGCGCTCTTTGCACTGATTCCGGCTCAGAATCAATCACGACAAAAGGTACGCCTTCTGCCCGAAACTCTTTGGCAATTTGGCGACCTGTGCGACTAAAACCACAAATAATATAATGTCCTGATAAGGATTCCATTAACCGCCTCTGTTGCCTTAGTCGAATGCCTTCTTGAAAGTAGCCATCAATCACGGCTTCTGTGAATCTATTGACAATGTAACCGATATTGATCACACCCATCAAAATTAAGGCAATGGTAAATAATCGTCCGCGATTACCTAAAGGGTGTGTTTCGCCATATCCCACAGTTGCCAAGGTAATTACCGTCATGTAAGCGGCATCTTCCCATGACCAGCCCTCCACCAGACAGTACCACAAAGTCCCAATCAAGAACACACAACCGAGAGCGATCGCCCCAGCCATTAATTCTTTTTGAATACGTTGATATTTTTCCTCAAGAGTTGAGTACAAAATTGTTTCACCTCTGCGGCTGGTAAAAGAAGATTTACGGGTTAGTCACCAAAAAAATATAAGTTGCAGAAAATAGTCGCAATTTTTGAGAAATTTCTAGGACACTAGTAGATAACTATACGATCAAAAGATTTTCCGAAGGAGCGGTAGTGAGCATACAAACTTTAGTTGAAGAAGCCACCAACCCCCCACAGTCAGATACTTTACCATCTAGCCCCTTTGATCCCAACAGCTTTGATACAGCTGTGATGTCCACCTATGGTCGGTTTCCTTTAGCCCTAGAACGGGGTGCAGGATGCCGGGTTTGGGATACTGAGGGGCGGGAATATCTGGACTTTGTGGCCGGAATTGCCACTTGTACCTTAGGACATGCCCACCCAGCGATGGTAGAAGCAGTCACACGCCAAATCCAAAAGCTGCATCATGTCTCTAATTTGTACTACATTCCCGAACAAGGTGAATTGGCAAAATGGATTATTCAACATTCCTGTGCCGATCGCGTCTTTTTCTGCAACTCTGGTGCTGAAGCCAACGAAGCAGCAATTAAATTAGCGCGGAAATATGCCCATACTGTACTAGAAATTGAACGACCGATTATCTTAACCGCCAATGCGAGTTTCCACGGGCGGACTTTAGCAACGATTACTGCTACAGGACAACCAAAGTATCAAAAATATTTCGATCCCCTAGTACCTGGTTTCCACTATGTGCCTTACAACGATATTGGCGCAGTAGAAGCGGCGATTAGCGAACTGGATGAAGGTGATTATCGTGTCGCTGCAATTTTATTAGAACCTTTGCAAGGAGAAGGCGGCGTTCGTCCTGGCGATGTTGCTTACTTCCAAAAACTGCGGCAAATCTGTGATGAAACTGGCATTTTATTGATTTTCGATGAAGTGCAAGTTGGTATGGGACGCAGCGGTAAGTTATGGGGTTATGAAAGTCTGGGCGTTGAACCAGATATTTTCACCAGTGCTAAGGGACTCGGTGGTGGTATCCCCATCGGTGCGATGATGAGTAAGAAATTCTGCGATGTCTTCCAACCCGGAGAACACGCCAGCACCTTTGGCGGTAATCCTTTTGCTTGTGGAGTAGCGCTGAGTGTTTGTCAAACATTAGAGAAAGAAAATATTTTGCAGAATGTGCAACAGCGAGGCGAACAACTACGAGATGGATTAAGAGCGATCGCGGCCAAGTATCCTAATTACATTGCCGATGTTCGCGGCTGGGGTTTAATCAACGGTCTAGAATTGCAAGCCGATATCCAGCTAACTGCTGCTGATATTGTCAAAAGTGCGATCGCCGAAGGCGTACTGCTTGTACCCGCAGGGCCAAAAGTCGTCCGGTTTGTACCACCACTAATTGTCACAGAGGCAGAAGTCAATACAGCCTTGCAAGCTGTTGACAAAGCCCTGGCTACTGTCAATGTGTAGGTAAGCCTTTTCCTCATTAGGTTAGCGAATACTGGAAGCAGTTGAATTGACCAATATGAGGTACAAAAAAAAGCTGTAGAGCAGAAATATTCTCTACAGCTTTTTTGTATAAAAATAAACTTTTTATCCGATTAACATACTTAAATGTATTTTTTTTAAAGCCTACAATAATTTTATATATTTTTTTGATAAAATCCTTATATAGAGCATTTTAGACTACATAAATTAAGCCTAATTTGTTAAAGTTAGTAAAAAATTTCTCCTATTTTTTGCTAAGATTCAGTAAAATTAAGTGTAATTTTTATATGTATTTTTCGGTAATATCACTTACGCAATACGGAAATGATAATTTCTAAAATTGGTAATTAAGTTTGCAGTAAATGTAAATGACTGACTTGGGTAATTGGAGATATCTTGTTAATCAAGCAAGGAGTTGAGCAGCTAATAACAGGCAATCAACAACTAGCGACAAGTAATTTCCACAATTCTCATTCAGGAGTAAACATCATGCAAGTTATCGAACAAAACGAATTATTCACCGAAGTATCTGCTGAAGAATCTGCGATCGTTAGCGGTGGAGATACGACAGTCATTCAAGATTCCACTACTCAGAAGATATTTGCTCTTGGTGCATCTGCATATACATTTCTGTTGACTGGCAACGCACCTCTAGCCAACGCAGTACTAACAACTCAATGGCTCAGATCTTTTAACAGCATTATCTCATTCTAATAGTTGAGTGTAGTACTACTTAATCTTGAAGTAGTACTTAGGTAGCTTCAGATGGGGAATTGCCTAAAAAAATTTAGAATCTTACGAATATTTTTAGTTTTCTCCCCTGACAAGCTTAGATTACATCTAAATACTGGAGCATTAAATATGTTCCAGTATTTAGCTCCATAATTCAACATCTTATCCCAATTTTAAGATATCAATAACTGAGTATAAAAAAATGTCATCGATTGAGAAAAACTCTTTGTTTACAGAGATAACACCTAATGAATGCGCTCTTGTATCCGGCGGAAACAGTCAAGAAACACCAATTAACATAAGCAATGGTAACTATGCCTTAATAGGAGTAAATCTAACTCAATTTATATTTGCTCTTGGGGCTTATCAATTTACACTTTTGCTGACTGGTAATAGAGAACTTGCAAATTCAGTGCTGATCGCTCAATGGAATAGAGGGTTTTATAGCTACTTCTAATTGTTCTCTATAATCAAGCTAATTATTAGGATTATTGTTCGGGTTGTACTCAATAGTTGATATGAATAAATTTACTATTGCTCGGATTTTCGTATTTGTTATTTAGTAAATATCTAAATGCAATCTACCGAAAAAAAAAATTTTTATTTACAGAACTTACTCCAGAAGAGGCTGTAACTGTTATCGGCGGAAAACGCACTAGTTTTAACATGGACAACTATATACTCATGTTGGGCTTTGGTATTGTATTTCGCAGATATGGACTAATCTCAAACGAAATTCAGTTTGCTTGGGATTGGACGTTTGGTTATGGAGAAAGTTCTCGAAAGAGAAGACAGAAATTCTGTTGGGCTATATACAATTTATCCAGAGAGTAATCTTGACATTGACGTATGTATTTTTCGGAAGTCAGATTGACATAATTAGGCAATTAGTTTTTCCAGTTTAGGTAATAAAATTGGTAAGCGTCATTAATGCTTATTCTCTCCATTTGTTTTATATTTCTGATTGACAGAAGTTAAACAATATTAAATCTTGAAATGTTGAGGAATTGGCATAAAGAAATCTGGGAAATCAAGACTGGCATCTTAACCTTATGAAATACCCTCATGTTGAACAACACAGTGAAGAAGATTGCGGTGCTGCTTGTCTTGCATCAATTGCTAAACATTACGGACGCAATTTTACTCTCAATCACATCCGGGAAGCTGTTGGTACTGGACAATTTGGTACAACTTTACTAGGGCTTAAGCGGGGTGCAGAAACGCTTGGTTTTAATGCTCGTCCAGTCAAAACCTCACCAGAACTTTTAAACCGAATGAACGAAGCGCCCTTACCAGCAATCATTCACTGGAAAGGGCATCATTGGGTTGTTTTATATGGTAAAAAAGGCAAAAAATGTGTAGTTGCCGACCCAGCTGTAGGTGTTCGTTATCTTTCTAAAAAAGATTTAGCAGAGGGCTGGACTGATTGGTTAATGCTCTTACTGGAGCCAGATCCAATACGGTTTCAAGATCGAGAAAGCGATCGCATCGGTGGTTTTTGGCGTTTCTTTAAGCGCATCTGGATGTTTCGCGCCATTTTAGCGCAAGCCTTACCCCTCAACTTACTTTTAGGATTGCTATCTTTAGCTTCTCCGTTTCTGTTACAAATTCTCACAGATGATGTACTAGTACGCGGTGATACAAAGTTGCTCACTACTATGGCGATCGCTGTAGTAGTGATGAATGTTATTTCTAGCAGCCTTTCTTGGGTACAATCTAACTTGATTGCTCACTTTGCCCAACGCCTACAATTAGGTTTAGTTCTAGAATTTGGTAGGCAAATTTTACAATTACCTCTTGCTTATTATGAAGCTCGTCGCAGTGGCGAAATTGTCAGTAGACTGCGAGATATCGATCAAATCAATCAGTTAGTTTCTCAAGTTGTTGTTACTCTTCCTAGTAAGTTTTTTATTGCCATAATTTCTTTTGGTATTATGGCTTTTTATAGCTGGAAACTTACTTTATTAGCCATATTCATATCTGTAGTGATGACTTTATCTACAGTTGTTTTTCAGCCTAGCTTACAGCTAAAAACTCGCGAAGTTTTAGTAACAGAAGCAGAAGCTCAAGGTGTTTTGGTAGAAACATTTAAAGGCGCACTAACCCTCAAGACAACTACAGCTGGTCCTCAATTTAATGATGAGTTACGAAGTAGATTTGGTAAAATTTCAACTCTCACATTAGGCACAATACAGATTGGCATTATTAACAGTACGTTCTCTAGCTTAGTCTCTGGAATTGGCAGTGTTGTCTTACTGTGGTTTGGTGGAAATCTGGTTATTAATCCGGCTGAAAATTTGAGTATTGGTCAATTGCTGGCCTTTAACTCGATGAATGGTAATTTTCTAGGTTTAATTAGTACAGTCATCACTTTTGTAGATGAATTTACCAGAGCAAAAACTGCTACGCAACGTCTCACAGAAGTTATAGATGCTACTCCAGAAAATAAAGGCGATGGGAAAAAGCCTTTTGCCACAATTCCTGAAGGTGTTGATATTGTTTGTAGTAAAGTTAACTTTCACTACGCTGGTCGGGTTGATTTATTAGAAGACTTTTCTTTAACAATTCCTGGGGGTAAAGTTATTGCCATTATTGGTAAATCTGGTTGTGGTAAAAGTACTTTAGCTAAAATTATTGCAGGCTTATATCCTATACAATCTGGCAATATTCGTATTGGACTATATAACCTAGAAGACCTCTCTCTTGATTGTCTGCGTCAACAGGTAGTTTTAGTTCCCCAAGATGCTCACTTTTGGAGTCGTTCGATTATTGAAAACTTTCGCTTAGGAGCACCTTTTGTTACATTTGAGCAAATTGTGAGAGCTTGCCAAATTGCTGATGCTGATGAATTTATCAGTAAACTTCCTGATAAATATCAAACTATTTTGGGTGAATTTGGGGCAAATATTTCTGGTGGACAACGCCAAAGATTAGCAATAGCAAGAGCTATCGTTACAGATCCACCTATACTAATTTTAGATGAATCCACAGGAGGACTCGATCCAGTCAGCGAAGCGCAAGTTTTGGATCGCTTATTTAAGCATCGCCAAGGTAAAACTACGATTTTAATTACTCACCGTCCCAAGGTAGTTAATCGTGCTGATTGGGTTGTATTGCTAGATCAAGGTAAGTTAAAAATTCAAGGTAATTTAGAAGATTTGCGCTCTCAAACTGGAGAACATTTAGACTTTTTAAATCCCTAATTATTGATAGCTGGTTAGTTAATTATGCTCTACACTCATAACCAAAAAATTCTACCATCTATTCAAACTGATGAGTTTCTTCCTCCTATTAGTCCTTGGACATCCTTGGCTGGAATATTTTTAGTCGGGAGTGTTGGCGCTGGGATTAGCCTTTCTTCATGGATTAAATATAATGTCACAGTAAAAGCTCCAGCTAGCGTACGTCCTACGGGTGAAATTCGGCTAGCACAACCAAAAACAGAAGGAACTATTAAAAGTATTTTAGTTAAAGAAAATCAGGTGGTTAAACGAGGAGATGTAATTGCTTACCTTGATGATGAAGACATACAAATTAAAAAGAGCCAACTGCAAGGAAATATTCAGCAGGGTAGGTTACAAATAATTCAGATTGATGCCCAAATTAGAAATTTAGATAACCAAATTCAAGCTGAACATAGAGTAATCGAACGGACAGTGGCTTCTGCTCAATCAGATTTATTACGTAACCAAAGAGACTATCAAGAACGCCAAATTACTACTCTCAGTGAATTCCAAGCAGCAGAAGCAAACTTGCAAAAATCTTATACAGATTTACAAAAAGCTCAAGCCGATTTAGACTTTGCTAAGTTAGATCGCGATCGCTATCAGCAACTAGCAGAAATTGGAGCTGTTGGTCGCCGCGAGTTTGAGCAGAAAAAATTAGTAGTTGACCAGACAACAGCCATACTTGAATCCGAAAAAAAAGCCGTCGATATTGCCAAAACCAAAGTTCAATCAGCTAAAGCTGCTATCAATCCCTCTAATGCAACAGTCGCAATGGCTCAAGAACGTATTGCTCAAGAAACTGCTAGAGGTGAAGCTAGTATCGCTACCTTGAATAAAGAAAAACAAGCCCTAATTCAACGACGAGTTGAAATTCAAACCCAAATTATCCAATCGCAAAAAGACCTTCAGCAAGTTATAAATCAACTGCAAGATACAATTATTAGGTCAACTAGTGATGGGACTATTCTTAAACTTAATTTACGTAATCCTGGCCAAGTTGTACGTGCTAGTGATGCTATTGCAGAAATCGCTCCTAATAATACGCCTTTAGTTATTAAGGCAATGATTCCAACTCAGGATATTAAAAATGTTGCAGTTGGTCAAGAAGTACAATTACGAGTAGACTCTTGCCCTTATCCTGATTATGGTACACTCAAAGGTGTTGTCAATGCCGTTTCTCCAGACGTAATTACATCTCAAAATAATAGTACAGGGTCAGCAACATCTAGTGCCCCAACTCCTGCGGCTAGTTACTTTGAAGCGACTATTCAACCAGAACGTTTTGTGTTTGGACATGAAAATCATCGCTGTCGTATCCAATCTGGTATGGATGCGACAGCTGATATTATTTCTAAACAAGAAACAGCACTACAATTTATGCTTAGGAAAGCTAGATTAATCACTGATTTATAACAAATATAAATCCAAAATTTAGGAATTCTCTACTAAATATAACCAGATATAATTGTCGATCGGTGAGCTACTTGATATGAAAACGAATAATCGCGAATGCTATATCAATTTAGTTATCAACATCAGGCATTTCTTAATAACAAAAATTACGCATTCTAATAACTATCTTAGATTTTTTAGATATTTTATCTGGCACAAATATAAGAATATTATGAAGTTTTCTCTTATGCTAGTATTTCCAAGAACATAAAGTTATCTTGCGAGCCGGAAATTGTGTACACAAATTACATTGTTAATTGTCTACATCATTACTCTTATCTGGTTTCTATTTCTTTATCGGAGAATTCAAAAAGCATTGCAGTGGTGGTCTTACAGGCAGTCATTCAAACTCTTCTTAGAAGCCGAGAAAATTCGAGACGATTTGTTACAAGACTCATTCACTATTCGCCGTAATTTGGATATTTTGTCAGTAGATAACGTTGATTTTTCAAGCAATCAAACGCAAGAATGCCGTCAAAAAATCGATCGTTTTCATCAATCTTTGGTGAACTTAAGCGATCGGCTATTTCCTTTTTATCTTCCCGATTGTTTACCTATAGCTATTGGATGCTTATTAGAACCCTGGCATACTTCTAATCCTCACCTATATTTACATATTGATATGCCAGTTAACTGGCGCAATGAAACAGAAAAATACAATTTAATAGTTCTAATAACTGTAGAAGAGTTATTGGCAATGACCATACCAGAGGCTGTCATGCCAATATCGATTCATATATATTTAAACCAGCAGAAGAATCTTAGCATTCTTAAGATAGAAATTACTTATCCTGATTCGCCTACACTTACCAATTACTCTACTAACCCAGAATTACAATATCTTTGCGATAGTTTTTGTTTTTTAACTTCAGGTAAATGTTTTCGTAGTTATCAGGATCTAAGAGTAACCTGGTATTTACGCTGGTAATTATTGTTTATGAACCATTTTATTTATATTTAAATATCTATAATAAACATTAATTAATTGAATGCTAAATAGCACCCTTGGTTGTATATATATTGATATATGCTTTTATTGGGCAAATTAAAAAAAGTTCATATTAATTCTAATAATGGAACTTTATAATTCAGGCGGTAATTATGAAACAGACCTTAGTAGAAAAGCAGTTGTTAACAATTTTAGTAATTGATGACCATGAATCAGTTTTAGGTGGAACAGTAGATGTTTTGCGCAAAAAATATCCTAGTGCTGAATTTATCACTGCTATCAATGCTAAACAGGCTGTAGATCAATTGATGAACTCCCAACCAGATCTCGTAGTGATGGATCTTTCAATTCCAGAACAATCTGGATTGATAGCACGGCCTGAGACAGGTGTTCAACTCCTTAGGAATTTAATGAAATCCCATCCCCATCTGAATATTGTTGTCCAAAGTGCTCATGTGAGAACGCTTGTACGGATTAGACCTGATATTGATGCTCATAAAGGAGGTTTTACGGTTGCAGATAAAAGTCTTTCTACCCAGGAAATGTTGACGAGAGTAGATTGGTCATTACAGGGATTAACTCACACGAAAGACATCAAAGGTATCCATTCGGGACTAGAGGTAAAACCAGAATGGCTCAGAGTTCTGGCTCTAGCATTTGAAGAAGGATTGCAGGATAAGGCCATTGCTGAAAGGATGTGTATATCTGAACGCATGGTGCGTCATTACTGGAGTAAACTCCAAGACGCTTTAGATGTTTATCCTGAAGAAGGTAAAAACATTCGGATTCAAACGGAAATGCAAGCTAGAGCCGAAGGATTGATTGATTAGATAGTCATCAGGAGGATTTGACAACCCATAGACTAAACAATGAGAAAATTAAGTAATATTACTAGATTTCTTCACAAGTTCCTCAAGGTTATAACCTATTTTTTAGTTATGGAAATATGTCATACTATTTTGGAATTGTGAAAAGTTGAGCCAGTGACTTGGTGTTAGCCAAGTGGTAGCAATATACCAGCGTCAACAGTCAAGTCTTGGTGGTTTTCCCAAAAAGGGTCTAACCAAAGGTTTCTCCGACTTGAGGAGGCAGTGCGTTGGAGAGCCAGTGCGTTGCGGAGCCAGTCGCGTGGTGAGGCAATGCGGTCTTGGGGGTTTCCCCCATGAGCAATTGCCGAAAGGGTTTCCCGACTTGAGCGAACTGGCGTGAGGTTCCCTCCGTTGAAGTAACTGGCGTCGGGTTTCCCGGCTGAAAGCAAGTTTCGTCGGCTTTGCCGACTTGTAGCAACTGCCATCAAACTTTTCAGGACAGGTTTTTAATTGAGATTGCTTTCTGTGTCTAATGTTTACAATTTGCAAATTGCTACCAGCTAAAGAAAGCTGAACTTAGCTTTGTTACTGAAATTTTGGGAATGTTGAGTCACTTTATCGTATATATGTACTATAAAACTCTAAAAACCATTTAATATCTAACTCTCAGAGATTGTCTAAGAAAACCACTGAACTTTATTTGGTTATTCTGCTAATTTTTGCTCGCCTGACAGATGAAAACCTAAACTGTCAGTGCTTGTTTTGGATTGTGCCATGCAGAGGTCTGATTCAGACATAGCAGGTATATCTATTTGCAATCTCTATCACCCCAGAAGTACAAGGTTTTAGGGCATTTTTAGGACAAATTTAGAGGTGACTCAGTTTAGACAGGGTTTTGCATCTAACCAGTTTTGCCAACACTACCCTAAAGACTAGGAATTCAGCTTATGCAGCCTGGACTTTGGCCAAGAATCACAGTAGGACTGGCCGTTTGGCGTGCAGGTCTATTACCAGGCATTGTAGTTCTTTGTCTGGTGTTGATTGCTCGTCTTACTGGTTCCATGCAATCTTTAGAATGGCTAGTTTTTGATACTTTTCTGCGTCTGCGCCTTACAGAAAATGTCGATGAAAGAATTCTGATTGTAGGGATTAATGAAGATGATATCCATCAGTTAGGATATCCTGTACCAGATCGGGAAATGGCGACCCTGCTAAGAAAATTACAATCTTACGGGCCTAGAGTGATTGGTCTTGATATTGTTAGAGATAAACCAGTTGAGCCTGGACACGCGCAACTAGAAAGTATCTTTAAAAATACTAAGAATCTAATTGGTATTGCAAAAGTATTACCTGAGACAGTCGATCCACCACCAGATTTACCTCAGGAAAATGTTGGATTTGTAGATCAAATTCCGGATGCTGATGGGAAACTAAGGCGTAGTTTATTAAAAACAACAATAGCTAAAAGAGATAAATTTGCTTTATCTCTACTTTTAGCAGAGGCTTATTTAGCACCCAAAGGTATTAAGTTTGTAAATGAGAATGGCGATCGCAACATCATCCAATTTGGCAATACTCAATTACCCCGTGTCTTCAGTAACTCTGGAGGATATGTGCGCACCAATGCAGGCGGGTTTCAGATTCTATTCAATTTTCGTAGTGGTCGAGAACGGTTTCGGACAATTACTCTTAGCGATATCAAAGTAGAAAAAGTCCCGCCAGAGTGGATACGCGATCGCATTGTGATTATTGGGATGACTGCTCCTAGTGCTAAAGACTTTACCACTACTTCCGCAATTCCATCTACCAAATTTGCACCACCAGGCCAAGTTTATGGAGTAGAAATTCACGCCCATGCTGTCAGCCAAATAATCAGTGCAGTCTTGGATTCTCGACCACTCTTAAATACTTGGTCAGAAGAATGGGAATATATCTGGATTGTGGCTTGGGGTTTCTTAGGAATTGCTAATGCTAGGCTGACTAAATTTCCTGGTATCAACCTTTTAGCTATTAGTATCGTTAGCGTTATACTACTGTTGATTAGTTATTTATTATTAACTTTAGGTTGGTGGATTCCAGTCACACCAGCCATAATTATTTATACGTTAAATTCTCTAGGACTCACAGCTTTATATCAATACGAACAAGCTTTACGTTCTGGAATTAAGGCTCGTCATTCCATGATGGAATTAACATTTGAAACAATTCACAATGGCCCTCTACAGACTCTTGCTAAAGTTTTGAAGTTGGTTCGCGATCGCAACTTACCTACAGAGAAATTACTACCAGAAGTTCAAAAAGAACTAGAAAAATTGAATCAAGAACTTCGTGGAATTTATGAATTTTTACAACGAGAACCAATAAATCAAGATAGTAGCTTATATCTAGAAAAAGGGCTAGTAATAAATTTACAAGACCCCATGCATGAAATTCTTTATCAAGTTTACAGCTATACTTTAGAGCGAGATTTTCCCTGCTTTAAAACTCTCAGAGTCAAAATCCGTACTTTTGAACCAATAGACGAAAGGTATTTGAGCATTGAACATAAGCGAGGAATTTGTCGATTTCTAGAAGAAGCCTTATGTAATGTGGGCAAACATGCAACCAGAGTTACCCGCTTAGAGGTTACTTGTTCTTTGTCCGAAGGCTGGCAAACTCTCAGCATTGCAGATGATGGATTAGCTATCAGTTCCTATAGAGAAGGCAGAGGAACACAACAATTTAGAAATTTAGCTCGACAACTCAAAGGGAAATTTCGGCGAGTTTCCCTCTATCCTAGAGGTACTCTTTGTGAGTTATCATGGCCTGTGCCCAAATTTTGGCTTTCTTAAGAAAATATATTTCAATAAATATAATTTATCATTCTATTTTTCTATTCAAAATTGAAGACAGTTTGCTTTAGGCTTTTAAAGCCTATTGTACTGAAATTACATATAAGCATAGGTTTTTAAAGTACTTAACTTACCATAAATGTTATGATACCTGCCGATTAAATAATAGAAATATTTTATGTTTATTACGGAAAAAATCTCAAGAAATCAATATTCTATTATAGATAATATACCTCATGGTAGATGTGCGCGGAGACTAAAATATTTATCATGAAAAATTGGTAGATTATTGACATTAAAAACTACCTTTCTCGGTGCATTACCACAACATAAATAAAATTCATCTCAGCCCTGATAGCCTTTAGTTATCAATGGCACTTGGGAGAATTTTTAAACAGGAAGCTTGAATTAGCAAAATCATTAACTGAATTGTACTCATACATATTTTGTAAGAATTTTTTTACTGATTTATTTTGCCAGTGCTATGCCGGAGGCAAAAACAATGATGGCTTACATGAAGTGGTTTTTGCACCAATTTTTTAATATGGAGTTTTTCATAAATTGTGTTTTGATTATCTCGTTAGGCTTGACTGTAGCTACAGTAGCTCGATATCAATCACTACAAGAGCAACGATACCCCAGTGGTTATTCAGATTCATCAGGCGTGAGGTGAGATACTATCTATTTGAACAATTGCGATCGCATTCTTCCTTAGTATTGCGATATCTGAGTTTGATAGCCGATCAATCAAACTTCTACTGGATGTTGCCCATAGTAAGGTAAAGCTTCAGACCAATGAGGACGCTTGCTTTGTTGCCAATCTAGATAAGCTAGATCCAAAATACTTGTCACCGTCGCCGCTAATGCAGATTTTGCTTCAATTAGTTGGTAAGGTGTCTGCCAATTTGCTAAAGTTTCCTGCCATGCGTCTGGTGTAAACACAGTATCTGGTAATAAAGCTGTGAGTCCTAAATTATCAAGGCTATGTTGATAAATCGCACCAAAAACTTGACCTCGTTGAGCCGCCATTTGGATAGCGATCGCATCTACCTTTTCACCTTTGCTAATTTCTGACCAAGCGACTGCGGCTAAAGTGGAAACCGCAAATACAGGAATCTCTAATTGTTGTCCCAAAGTCCGAGCCAGAACAACCCCAATCCTCGTCCCTGTAAAACCACCAGGCCCTCTAGCAACCGCCAGAAATGCTATATCTGACCAAGTTTGTGGCTGAATAAATTCGATTAAGTATTGATGTACTAGACTCGACAAATCGCGCCCTAAATTCCATACCTGAGAGCGAGAATCACCTGCAAAGTTATTAATAGCCAAACCCAATTCCGGCGTTGTGGTGTGCAGTGCCAACCCATATTGTGTAACTGCAAGATTTTGAAGTTCAGTAGTCAAAATTAATTCAAATATCTATGAGCTTTATAACTTTAGAAAAAAGCGTATTTAAAAGTCAATAACTCATAACTATAACCAACCTATCTGATTAGCCAAAATTGTCAATTTCAGATACCCGACTTTTTTGAAAAGTCGGGTATCTTGTTTTTCCAAATCACCCGCGTTGCAACATTGATAACTCATAACGTTAGGTTGGCACTAATTCACCTGGACGCAACTTCGCCCATTTACCAGTTTCTTGCTTAAAGCTGAGACAACCGACTACATCCCATTCCATCTCAATGATTTCTCCTTTAGTGCGGATGTTGACATTGATCGAAGGTTCATTCGGGTCAAAATTGGGTGTTTCAGTCAAGTGGGGCTGTTGATGCTGCGTTTCTACGGCATGATAGGTTAAACAGCGGTCTACATAGTGGCAGTTCACGCAAATACACATAATAGAACCAACTCCAGGAACCTTTATTGTTAATCTAGCTTAAGGCAAACTTATATTCATTAGTTGCTGGGTTGATTTTTATTACAATGCATCCTTTAGTTTCTTCTACCTTAGCTCCCGAAACTTGGCCCTTTAGTCTGACATTATTGCCACAACCTGCATATATGGTAGGTGGTGCAGTACGAGATGCATTGTTGGGTAGAAGTCGTGACTATCTAGATTTAGATTTTGTCATCCCCACGGATGCAGTTAAAGTAGCCAGAGCGATCGCTCAACATTATCAAGCGGGTTTTGTATTACTCGATCCCGAAAGGCAAATTGCGCGGGTAGTCTTTCCCAAAGCTACAGTTGACATTGCTCAACAGGAAGGAGCCAGTTTAGAAACAGATTTGCACAGACGGGATTTTACAGTCAATGCGATCGCTTACGATCCCCATAGCCAAGAAATCATCGATCCCCTACAAGGCTTGGCTGACTTACAACAGCGTGTTTTGCGCATGGTATCACCTGCAAACCTAGAAGACGATCCCTTACGGTTACTGCGAGCTTATCGCCAAGCTGCCCAACTTGGTTTTACGATTGAGCCAGTTACCCAACAAACAATTCGTTCTTTGGCATCACACATCACGACAGTCGCCGCAGAACGAGTCAGAGTAGAAATTGGCTATTTGTTAGCAATTCCTGAAGGTACACCTGCGATCGCCACTGCATGGAAAGATGGTGTACTTGCACCTTTCTGGAAAAACGCCACAGCTGAAAGCTTTCAAAAACTAGCAGCCGTTGATACAGCCGCCGCCTTCATCGCCCAAAATTGGCAGTCTTTGGGAGTGGAACTGCAAGAATATATCCGCGATACCATCAAAACAACTCGCTTAGGTATTGCCAAACTTGCCTGTCTCGTCCACCCCGATCCCGAAACTGCGGAAATAGAGCTAACACAGCTAACCTACAGCCGAGCTGAAATCCAATCTGTCACCACAGCCTTGAGACTGATCCCCCGGCTAAGAGTAGACGATATATCTTTGAGAGAACAATACTTTCTCTTTCAGGAAGCAGGCACTGGATTTAGTACTGCTGTAGCGTTGGCCTTAGCTTGCGATAATCTGGTAGGGGCGATGTCTGGCGATAAACAGCTTTCCGTCTACGCACCTTTGATCGGCCGCTACCTGAACCCTGATGATCTGGTCGCTCATCCCTCTCCAATAGTGAGTGGGAAGGATATTATTATAGCATTAAAAGTCCCGCCTTCGCCATTAATTGGCAAAATTCTTACAGAAATTGCCATAGTACAAGCCGAAGGAAAAATCTCAACTTCACAAGAGGCGATCGCATTTGCAGCCAGCTTACTTGAAGCTCCTTGAACGAGTCAATAGTCATTAATGCCCTAGCTAGGCGTGTCATGGATGACCAGCGGAACTCATTTCACAGTGAATTTATAAGTTTCACCATGACTTAAGTATCTGACTTGACTTTCTAATCCTGCTGCTGTCACTGCTTTCATAAAATCCTCAAGCGGTGACTTAAAAACCGTGTAATCGTTGTAGTGAATCGGAATAGCCAAATCGGGAGCAATAATTTTGATTGCCTCTACCCCTTGCGTAGCATCCATAGTCAGGAGTACACCAAACACCCTTGTTCCGCCTAAATGTAGTAATGCTAGATCGATGTCAGGATACCTTTGGGGAATTTCTTGCAACTGTTCGTACAAAAGTGTATCGCCAGTAATATAAAGCCGATACTTAGTCTCTCCCATAGAATTCTGGAACTCCAGCATACTTCCCATTACAGGCGGAAGTAAGGCATTAATAACACCTGGGCCGTGCCTTCCTGGCATAGCACTAATCTTGAGTAAATTATCGCCCTTGCTAACAGTCAACGTTTCCCAAGTATCAAGCGCTTGCGTTGCATTAAATCCTTTTTGTTGTAGCTTAGTTGCAGCGTGAGGAGTCGTGACAATCGGCAAGTTTTTATCAAGTTTTTGCTCTACTACACGGTCAAAATGATCCTCATGCATATGCGACAGCACAATTAAATCAAGCTGTGGCAACTCAGTTAATTCTATTGCTGGGTTAGTTCTACGAGCCGAACGTATACCATAATGCAGATGTACATGCTCTCCTTTATGCAGAAAGTTAGGATCGGTGAGAATTGTGAATCCTGCATAACGCAAAAGCACAGTTGCAGTACCAATAAATAAGATTTCACCAGTTTCAAAATCTGGCGTGCTGCTGTCTATAGGCAGGACAAGTTTTCTAGCTTCGTCCATCACACACTTCTTTATTGAGTGAACGCATTCAACATTTCTATGGGAATAGGTGCAATTTGAATACAACTAATTCCTGTATGTTTGACTACTAGTTCAACTCAGTATCTTTAGTTATTCATCATTCTAGAGATGTATTATTCAGTTTGCAGAACGGATGTTGACAAGCAGTTCATCTTTGCTAGAATTGGTTGATAAATACAAAGCTTTTCGGTAATTAAAGACGTGTTACTAGCGATCGCCAGCCAGTTTATTATTACGACCACTACCACAACTACCCGAACTACAAACCAAGGGGGGTCGTAAACTGCTGACGTCATACAGTTAAGCAATCAAGTCACCCCTCTAGGCCATACCTTGAGGGTATTTTAGTATTTAAAGCACATACATAAATGATTTGAAAATTATCAGCAGGAAAGATAAGTACATGAGCCAGATCGCTAGCTTACTCATAACTATAACTACAACCACTACTATCACGCCTAGAGGGAGAGGGAGGTGACGTAATTTGTCGCGTACAAATACGAAAACAAAACCCCTCTAGGAAACTCTTAGAGGGTTTTTTATTGCTGTTTACTAATCTCATAAATTGCTATTTATGCAATCACAACCAAATTGATCGATAGGAGAATAATTATGTACGACCATCGAGAACTTGCAAAACTAATGGACTTGTTTCATTTTGAAGAATACAGTCCAGGTATGGTGTTTTGGCATCCTCATGGCTTGCGAATGTTTCGGGTAATTGAAGACTTCATGCGGCGAGTTTACGAAGTTTACGGATTTGAAGAAGTACGTTCGCCCGTAATGTTAAGTCGCGTTCTTTGGGAAAAGTCGGGTCATTGGGAAAAGTTCCGTGACAATATCTTTGTTGTCGGTAGCTTAGACAAAGATGCAGCAAAAGAGGATGCTGATTTAAATCAAGTCAGCGCCGATTATGCTCTAAAACCTATGTCTTGTCCGGCTCACATTGCCATATACAAAGCACATTTGCGGAGTTACCGCGATCTGCCAATCCGCTTGATGGAATTTGGTATGGTTCACCGTTATGAACCTTCAGGAACGCTATCTGGTTGTATGCGGTTACGTCAGTTTGTGCAAGATGATGCCCATATATTTTGCCAGGAAGCTGATATCCACAATGAGATTCGCAACTTTTTGCGGATGGTTAGTCAGGTATATCAGGCATTTGGTTATGATAATTTCCATTTAAAAATTGCTCTGCGTCCTGAAAAGCGTCTCGGTAGCGATGAGCAATGGGATAAAGCAGAAGCTCTACTGATAGATTCTTGTAATGCCCTAGGCTATGGCTACGAACTGTCATCAGGTGAAGGTGCATTCTATGGCCCTAAGATTGAAGTGAGTCTGGAAGATCGGCTTGGGCGAGCTTGGCAGTGTGGGACGATCCAAATAGATTTTAATCTCCCAGAGATTTTTGACCTTTCCTTTGCCAGTAGCAGTGGTGATTTTGAGCGTCCAGTGATTCTACATCAGGCAGTTTTAGGCTCTATTGAGCGCTGGATTGGCATTTTGCTGGAGAACCAAGGGGGAGCTTTACCTTTATGGCTTGCTCCCGTACAGGTTGCTGTAGCTTCGATTTCGGAAAAATCTATAGATTGGGCAGAGATTGTAGCACATAGGTTGAGAGCTATCGGTGTGAGAGTGGAATTGCACAAAAGCGATCGCACGATCTCTAACAAAATTCGCGAACTCTCAGCACGCAAAGTTCCTTTTATCGCCGTTGTTGGCGAACGTGAGGCCGCTAACAGCAGTGTTAATCTTCGCCGTTTCGGTATTCCTGTCCAAGAAGACATTCCACTTGTACAGCTTGAGAAAGAACTTGCTGATAGTCATATCAAGCTTGTGTGATTTGGATATTGGCAAATGCTATCGCCTCGACAATTGTTCTGTCTTCTAAAACAGGCGATCGCTTCAATACTCTTGAAAAGTAGACAAATATATACTACAACTGTATTATTAAATTATTAGATTACACATACTACATAAATTCGATGAAACTCAGATTTTCCTCAACCTTACGTAATGCGATACATTGCCGACCCAGCAAGGGTTTGAGCAGTGCGATCGCAGTGCGTGCATTTGAAGAAACATATGAGTTTCATGGCGAGAAATCTGCGATCGCTGGATGGCTGAATCCAGATCGACTTATCCATAGCGGGAGGTGCAAGTGTTCTCTGGCACCAATATAAAGCAAGAAGTATCAACTACTTAACCCCCGCTTCTGGTAATCAGAGGTGGGGGTTGTTTTTTGAGGAGTGAATTAAGGTATGCAAGCTCAACCACAAACTCAGGAACCACATATATTACAAAATTCGGTAGTAGTCTTTTCCAAGAACTACCTACCATTAGCACGCATCAACATTAAACGTGCTGTTGTGCTTTTAGTTACAGGTCAGGCAGAGTCTTTGGAGTTCAGCAGCACAAAGCTTTGGGAAGTGCGCTCTCCCAGCATAGTACTACAAGTTCCCGAACATATCCGTCTAACTGTTGGCAATCCCGAACGTCATTGGAAAGTACCGCCTGTAAACCGTCGTGAAGTACTCAAGCGTGACAACCATACCTGCCAATACTGCGGTAGTACCAAACGTCTCACCCTCGACCACGTGATTCCTCGTTCCAAAGGTGGACAGCATACCTGGGACAACGTTGTAACAGCGTGTGACAAGTGCAACTCAACTAAAAGTGATCGCCTTCCACATGAAGCAGGAATGGTACTCAAAACTAAACCCAAAGCGCCAATTCACCCAGCGGTTGCATTTGCCGAACAGTTCTGGAACGCACAACGCCTAACCGAGAATGAGTAATTCACTCGATAAAGCCAGTCAGAGAGGGCAATACAGCGATTACATAATCCAGCCCTCTCACCTCTAAAAAAAATTTGTAGTATGCCCTTGACAGTTCTGTAGTATTTATGTAGTATATATGTAGTGAAGCAAAAGAGCCTCTGCAAAAGGCACAACGCTAACACCTCTGAACCTTGAAAACTGAATAATTGCCACCCAACGTGGGGGTGTAGCTTAGTCCGGTTAAAAGCAGTCGCCTGTCGAGCGAAAGAACGTGGGTTCAAATCCCATCATCCCCGTGTAGCCTTGTGGACGAATAGAAAAGTCGCTCTGATTCTCAGTCAGAGAGAAGCGGGTGCAACTCCCGTCAAGGCTCCCAAAAATGTCCGAGTAGCCAAGTGGGAAGGCGTTGATCTGCAAAATCAATCATCGTGGGTTCAATCCCCACCTCGGACTCCAAACATTGCAGCGTCACCTAACGGCAAGGTACTTGGCTCATAACCGAGGATATGCGAGTTCAACTCTCGCCGCTGCGACCAATGCACAGATGGTGTAACGGCAGCACCAGGGTCTCCAAAACCTTTGGTCAGGGTTCAAATCCTTGTCTGTGCGTTCTACTGCGTGCCCCAACATCAGAAGCTTACAAACTGGTCATCTGATTTTCTCAATCAGAGTAGGTTCAAATCCTACAGCCTCCGCCAAATCTGGGGGCTGAAAAAACAGCTTCTCAAACTTGTATGTAGTAGAAATCTCACTCGTGGTGCCGTAGGCAAATTGGTAAAGCCACCTGTCTTTCAAGCAGGAGATTGCGGGTTCAAGCCCCGTCGGCACTGCTGACTTGAGTTGGGATGGCAGAGAGCAGTCAAACTGGTCTCTCCATTCCTTTATTTCACCCAGAAATCTCAAGTAATTACTCAAACAATGGGTCGGCTCGCCTATTGGTGTGGGCAACGGTCTGTAAAACCGCCGCGTTTGCGTTGCTGGTTCAATTCCAGCCCGACCCATTCTGGAGAGATTGCTATCGGCAGGGCAAGCTGTTTGCTAAACAGTCGTGGATGTAAGTCCACTGTGGGTTCAACTCCCTCTCTCTCCGCCTTATGAGAACGTGGTGTAACTGGATTGCATCTCAGATTACGAACCTGAAGGTTGGGGGTTCAAGTCCCTCCGTTCTCGCCTTATCCCCTGGTAGCTCAGTTGGTAGTAGCGCCTGTCTGAAGAACAGGAGGTCATCCGTTCAATCCGGATCTGGGGGACTGGCACATTGCCCCATAGCTCAATTGGCAGAGCAAGCGGCTGTTAACCGCGAGGTTGTAGGTTCGAGTCCTACTGGGGCAGCCATTCATTGCCGAGTGGACGACTTGGAAAGTCGCTGTGACTCTGAATCACGGAGATGTTGGTTCGACTCCAACCTCGGCAGCCAATCATTGCCCTGTGGTGTAACTGGCAACATCCCTCGCTTTGAACGAGGAGATTCCAGGTTCAAACCCTGGCAGGGCAGCCAAATTATGCTCCTGTAGCCCAATTGGAAGAGGCGGCTGTCTCAAAAACAGTCTATTTTGTACGGGTTCGACTCCCGTCAGGAGTACCAACGGGATGTGGCGCAACTTGGTAGCGCGGCAGCTTTGGGAGCTGAAGGTTGCAGGTTCAAATCCTGCCATCCCGACCATTTGCCCCTGTGACGTAATTGGAAACCGTCGCTCGTTTAGACCGAGTGTTTTGCAGGTTCGACTCCTGTCAGGGGTACTGAATCTTTGTTTGTACTACTTGCTTTCGCATAGTGACAGACATTAGATTAGTTTTTTAAACGTGTATTATAAACTGGAGGAATGAAAAGAAATGACATTTTAAACAAAGAAGCCCAAATTAGGCAGTGGATTAGCGAACACCGTTCTAAGGCATTTATTTGCAGCCAACTGCACTGTAGACCTATGACCTTAGAGTCGTATCTCGCTCAAATGAATATCGTCTACAAAGGCAATCAAGGTGGACGCGCACATAAAACTGGTCAACACAAGCCAGCAAGTAATTATCTATACAAAGGGTCTTGTATTAATCCACATAGCTTGAAGCTAAAGCTGATTAGAGATGGTATCAAACTTGCAGAATGTGAGTCTTGTCATGCCACTAAATGGCTGAGTGGGAGCGTTCCTTTAGAACTTCATCATATCAATGGCGATCGCCATGATAATAGATTAGAAAATCTTCAGCTATTGTGTCCTAACTGTCACGCTTTGACAGATAACTATGGGGGAAAGGCTCACAAAATGTTGAAGCAAAAGTTGAAGTCGAAAGAGAGAACACAATCTCTTGATGAAAGCGAAACTAACAATCGTTTCATCAGCGTCTTGGTATTTGATAGCGCAGAAAGTTGCGATCGCTGGCACAAAATACCACTTGCACTTAGGCATTTAGTAAACAATGGCGATGGCAGTTACAGTTGCCAATTTGGACACGGAACTTGCTCGTACTGTGGCAAATTGCTAGATAGTCCAGATTGTGATACTTACTGCTCTCGAAAATGCTACAGGTTAGCATCCCGGCGAGTAGTCAGACCCTCTAAAGAGGAACTCCAAAAATTGATTTGGATCAAACCAACTTCTCAAATAGCTAAAGAGTTCGGTGTCAGTGATAAAGCGATAGAAAAGTGGTGTAAAACTTACGGAATTGAGAAACCTTGTAGGGGTTACTGGGCTAAAAAACGTTCAATTCAAGCTCCCGTGGCGGAATAGGTAGACGCACTCAGTTGAGCGCTGAGTTTCTTGTTACAGGTTCGATTCCTGTCGGGAGTACCAACTTGGGTCGTTGGCAGAGCGGATATGCAGCTGCCTTTTAAGCAGACTTATCCAGGTTCAACCCCTGGGCGACCCACCAAAACTAGGGCGTTTGGCAGAACGGTTATGCTCCTGACTCTTAATCAGGCTGACACAGGTTCAACTCCTGTAGCGCCCACCAAAACTTGCCCCTGTAACCCAATTGGAAGAGGTGCCAAACTTAAAATTTGGAAGTTGCTGGTTCAAATCCAGTCAGGGGTATGGCTGAAATGGAAAGGGTAGTCGCTCTTTTGGATGACTACAATTTCTACTTTCAGATCCACAAATGCTGGTGTAGCTCAATCTGGCAGAGCAACTGACTTGTAATCAGTAGGTTGCAGGTTCAACTCCTGTTACCAGCTTAATGCGATCGTGGTGTAAAGGCAGCATCAGAGTCTTCCAAACTCACGGTACGAGTTCGAGTCTCGTCGATCGCTCCAATAATGCGGATGTGGTGTAAAGGCAACACCGGAGTATGCCAAGCTTCAGATACGAGTTCAAATCTCGTCGTCCGCTCTCCTAGCCCTGTAGCTCAATGGTGGAGCAACTGTCCTACAAACAGAGGGTTACAGGTTCAAATCCTGTCAGGGCTACCAATTTATAGGAGTGTCGCCTAATGGATGGGCATCGATCTTCTAAATCGATTTGTAGGGGTTCGAGTCCCTTCACTCCTGCCTAATGGGGTCATAGCTCAAATGGCTAGAGCATCCGCCTTGCAAGCGGAAGGTTAGGGGTTCAATTCCCCTTGATTCCACTGTGGTGTCTGAAGCCAAAGTGGTCGCGGCGCTGGTTTGTGGAACCAGTCATAACGGGTTCAAGCCCCGTCAGACACCCCTAAATGGAAGATGCCGCTGAATGGTCGGCAACCGGTCTTGAAAACCGGGGTAGGGTAATACCTAGGGGTACCCTGCGGGAAGCCGCTTCGCGTCTACGATTCCTCCATCTTCCGCCTCCCACCAGAAGCCGAAAAGTGAGGCACCGTGCTGATAACGCGGCAACAGGAGGGGCAGTACCTCTCTGGTGGATTGTTAAAATGCGATCGCACGATCAATTTAACAGACTCTCATTTATCAGCTCACCCTTACAGATGGAATGCGAGGCTTCCCGCCTATTCAGCTAAAATCTATCCAGTGAGAGCGCGAGGCGAACGAGATTGGACGACAATTATCAAACTTATTTGAATCGGGTAGCACGAATGACGCTACCAGAAGCATACAGATCCCAAGTCCAGCATATTCAGGAGTCATCTAAATTTCAGCCTGATTCTGGGTTGAGACAAGCAGTACCATTTCCCGGCTACTCGCTAATTACTCCTCCTGGGGTAGAAGCAACAGAAAATTCTGCTTTATATACCCAATTACAAAGTTATCAACAAAAACTATTGCAGTTGTCTGTCAACAGTGATTTGATTGTGCCAGTACCAGATACTAGCTTTCATTTGACTTTAGCAGACTTAATTTGGGATAGTGCTTACCGTGACGCCTGCGAGAAAAACCCCGAATTTGAACAGCAATTACGTTCTTGCGTGGCTGAAATATTTCAGGACTATCAAAAAGCGATCGCAACCGATAATCAACCTATATATTGGCAAGTACTGGGATTGATAGTCATGCCAAGAGCTATAGGAGTTTGTTTAGTACCGCAGAATGAAAGCTCCTACGAACAGGTGATTAAGTTTCGCCGTACTGTTTATCAAAATCCTCAGTTAATGGCTTTGGGTATTGAACAGCATTATCACTTCACTGCCCACATTACCTTAGGTTATTTTGGAGAAATTTCACCCGAACTAGACCGTACAAATCTTAGTAATATGCTTTCTGAAGTGAATCAACAATGGCTGTTAGATTCACCTGGATTTTTAGTAGATCGCGTTGAACTGAGAAAATTTGACGACATGACACGCTATTATCGCCAAAGTGAATGGCCGAGTTTAGTTTTTAGTCACTAGTCATTAGTCAATAGTCATTAGTCCTAATATTTTAGGCTTTTGACTATTGATTTAGCATAAATTATTTAAAGATTGAGAGTTCATATTTAATATTCTGTCTGTTTATAAGCCAGATAAATAGCTTCTAAAAATACATCAGGTGCAGCACCAGCGGGTATTTGCTCTAAGTTAATAATAGCTTGAACCTGTTGGGCTAACTTTAATGATAGTGAGGCTCTTGCCCTAACCGACATTCCACTACGCCTTTGTAAATATTCTCGAATTACAGCAAAATCATCTGGTAACAATGGTGATAAATCAGCAATTTGGCTCAGTTGTTCATGGAGCGACTTTGCTTGTTCTGAAATAGTAAAAGTTGCTGAAGCAGTTGGTATTTGATCTTGAATGACAATTGTACCTGCCGCAAAATCACCTAAGCGCTTTTCTTGACGACCCAACATAATTAAAAAAGCGCCAATAAATAAAAATTCATCAATAGGACGTAGCAACCCACGTAAGGCTGCTTGTTGTAGTCCAATTGGTCTGCCATCATCTCTGACAACACGAATTTTGGCAAAGCGTTTACCTAGGGTTTGCCCTTGCCATAAAGTTTCAAAAAATACGAAATAACCTGCATAAATTGCAAACGCGATCAAAAAAGCGATCGCTATCATCCACAAACCTAAATTAGAGCCGAAAACTGTTATCCAAAAATCTGATAGTTGTACGACAAAAATCCAAAAAATAACGTAAAAGGCAAGTAATATTAGGGCTAAAATATGATAATCAATTATTAAAGCCCAAGCACGATTACCAATTCCTGCAAGTGTAAATTCTAGTTCTACACTTTCAGGAGTACGGAACTTAATACGATTAAAAAGGTGCATAAACAGTTGAAAATGCGCTCATAAGAAGGAAATCTCAATGACAAGGGAGACAAAAGGGACAAGGAGGTCAAGGGGGAAATAACTTATGACTATTGCCTTTTGACTCTTGACTTTCACATTAGTAGTATTTAAATTTCGCGATCGCGTAATTTCAAACCTAAGCCTTCACGACGACTCCGCAGATCATAGTAAATAACAGCTTTAACGGTTTGCCAAAATGGCACAATCGCAGCCCCACTGGCAAAACTTAAAGCTAAGATTAACAAGAAAACTAGCACAGCCATCGCACTACTTCCTTGTTGTATCAAAGGCGTAAAAATTAGCTGCACAATTGTGGATAAAATTTGCACCAAAATTTGAATAGGTATTGTAATCAAAAAAGCTACAAACCCAATCAAAAGAATCCGCCACACGTAACCTTGAGTTAACTCCCAGCTACGACCGATGGTTGAAGTAGCATCAATGTTATCCTCAATTGCCAAGGGCACATCCACTAAATAAAAACGTGTCAACAGCCATAAAACTGCCACAAAAGCCGCCACGCCTAAAATAAAAGCAATTAAACCAACAAGCAAAGTAGCAGCAAGGCTGGCTTGTTGACCTAACCCTCCCACGACTACAGCGGCTAAAACGCCAATTAAGACAAATACAAACCCAACACCAAAGACAATCCCCAAACTTACAATCAACATTAATAGCATTGTTAGTAAAAATTGCCACAATCGGGAATTAACATAACGTTCGCCAGCAGCGATGCTTTCGGGTTGATCGACTAAATCGCCAAAAGCCAAGCGCGAAATTAGTGCGGACAGGGCATAAAACTTTGCCCACCCGTAAACTGGAACTAATATCCAAAGATACGCCCTCAGAGCCAGTAGATAGTATTCCTTGAGGTGAGAACGATACAATCGTATTCCTGCACTCACGACATTTCCCACACTTAGGGGTTGCATGGGGCTGGGAGAACCAAAATCACCAGACATGATGTTAAATTTTCCTTGCAAGTACGGAGATGAATTGAGGCTATCTTAAAGTACACTCAACCAAATCCTGACAAAATTTATGAATATTCAACGTTGGATTGCACGACGGGAATTCAATTGGCAGCGTTTGGATACCCTATTACGGCAGGTAGAAAAAAAAGGGTTAAAGTCGCTACAGGCATTAGAAATTCGCGAATTAGCGAGTTTATATCGTTCTGTAGCAGCAGATTTAGCACGTGCCCGAACTCAAAAAGTCGGCAATACTTTGATACACAGTTTACAATCTTTAACAACTCGCGCCTATACGCAGATTTATCAAGGTTCGCGTCGGCAAGAATGGCAAGCTGTTGTGAAATTTTACAAATGGGGTTTACCAGCCCTAGTGCAGCAAACATTCACATATACTGCAACTGCTACAGCTATGTTTTTGTTGGGGGCGTTAGTTGCTTGGTGGTACGCTTGGCAAGATCCAAATTTTATCTCGTTAATCGTACCCGAAAGCTTGATTTCGCGTGTACGAGATGACCATAAATTGTGGATGGGGTCAATTGTTGGCATTGAACCCTTAGCATCTAGCAGTATTATGATTAATAATTTGTCAGTGTCCTTTGGGGCTGTTGCTGGTGGAATGACAGCTGGGGCATACACAACATATTTAATGTTATTTAATGGTTTATTGATTGGTGCTATTGGTACTTTGGTAGGTCAAAATCAACTTGCCTATCCTTTTTGGGCATTTGTTTTTCCGCATGGTTCCTTAGAATTACCCGCGATATTTTTTGCTGGTGGTGCAGGGTTGTTATTAGCAAAAGCGATATTATTTCCAGGTCAATACCGTCGTCGCGATGCCCTAAAATTCTACGGTTCCCAGGCAGTGCAGTTAGTATTTGGGATAGTGCCAATGTTGATAATTGCTGGCACTATCGAAGGGTTTTTCTCGCCTAATCCCAGCGTTCCAGATCCTTTAAAATATCTTGTTGGTATGGGATTATTTGCACTTTTGGTAATGTATTGTATGCGTAAGTTACCTAAAATTTAAGGTGAAGTAGTAGCCTAAATTAGAAATTTTTATCCCAGTTCTACACAATCAGGCAACAGATGATAATGCTCTGATACCTAGAGAGGAGAAACACCCGTAGCGATCGCTACTTAGAGAAACTGGCGTGTAGACACGGAGATTGATGTATAGCTAGATTCTAAAAAGAGATTACTGTTGAGTTTTAACTGCCAGGATTCGCATTTTTGAAGAGTAGTTAAAGAACCAATAAAAATTCTATTTAATTAATGATTGATTTTAAATATAACAACTAGCTGAGTTCAGGATTAACTAGCAAAAAAAATAAGTCATATAAATTATGAATTAACTAGTAATAATACTGAGTGATGAGAAAAAATACTAATGATGAAGTTGTATTTCAAAGCACTAATAAACTTTTGACAGCAAGCTGGACGAATTCAGCAAGTTTCAAATATGACTGAATTAGGCAAAATTTCTCATCACCTGAAATCATAAATTGTCATGAAAAATTCAATTTTTCCTCCTTTACTTGCTGCTGTTGTGGGAACCAGCATTTTTTGTGGAAATGCTTCTGCTAATGCATTTGATATCAAAAGCCGAAATCAGGCTCCAGATGAATTTAAAAGTATTCTGCAAGAATTTCGAGCTTTCGTTGGAGAAGAAGGTCAGACATTAACGCCTGACAGCATTAATGCAAAGAAAGTAGATCTCTCGAAATTAGAACTGAAATTCGCTCATGATGTCAATGTCTTCTTCATTGGTGAAACAGCTGGAGGCTATCGCAACCGCTTGGATTTTAAAGCTACTGCTGGCTCTACAGTGACTACAGGCAAAATCTTTGGTGATACTTCTTGTAGCAAGACAGATACAATCGCCAATTTTAGTAAATTTTGTCCGAATCCCAATGACCCGTTAGCCAATAAAGTTGCACCCGATCGACCTTTGAACGTGGGCGATTGGGCGAATATCGGCTCGATGAGCGCTGGTACAAAATTGGACTTTTTGTTGCGTGCCAATGATATAAATGGTGGCATCTCTGGTAAAGATAAAAATGGAAATACAGTCGCAGGTGTCTGGAGTTTAAATCAAGCCTTGAACCCAGATGGTTTGCAGCACGCTGTTGCCTATTACTATAAAGATTACTTAGTACTAGGTTTTGAAGATTTATGGGGAGGCGGTGACAAAGACTATAACGATACAGTGTTTGCCATTGATATTGGTAAAGAAAACGCTCGTTATGCTGCTGGTATTACTCCTGTACCAGAACCTTCTGCAACGATTTCATTATTCGGTATTGCCGCACTAGGCTTTTTCACAACTCGTCGCCGTCGTAGCGCTTCAGTTGCTAAAGTTGATTCCGCGCCTTGAGTTGCAGGTATCGCTCAACTAACCGATCTGTAATCTGATGTGCTGGTGCGTCAAGTACCAACACACCTTTTTGTTTTAATTGGGCAAATGCAACTTGTCGCTGTGCTAATAAATCTAAAGCTACTGCCCGGATATAAGTATTTGTGACATCTTCAGTAAAAGTATGCGCTCGCAGATCGACTTGCGGATCGCGGAGTGTTACGCAAAATGGCAGATAACGCGGTGCTAGCCGAGAAAGGGAGGCGAGAAGTTCGGTAGAGGCGGTGACATCAACTATATCGGTAATTAATACTACTAGTGCCCGACGAGTTTGTTGCTGTACTACATTGGTTACAGCTCCTAAATAATCAGATTCCAGCAAGACTGGTTGAATGGGAGTCAGGCGATCGATTAATTGAATGAGATAATTTTGACCGCGTTCGGGAGGAATCCACGTATGCATTTGGCGGTCAAATACACCTACCCCGACGCGATCGCCTCGATGTAATCCTGCCAAAGCTAAGGATAAAGTCGCATTTAATCCCCAATCAAATCGTTGCAAACCCTGCACTTTTGCTGTCATTAACCGTCCGCGATCGAGCAAAATTATCAACGTTTGCTCTTGTTCTGGTTCTAAAACCCTTACCAGGGGGGGCGTGTTGGCATTGGCCCCTACCCGACGGGCGGTAGCTTTCCAATCAACTAAGCGTAAATCATCACCTGTGCGATAATTACGCAGTTCGGCAAACTCCGTACCAATTCCCATGCGGCGTTGGCGGATCGATCCAGATGATTGCAGTGCTAGACGAATGGAAAGCGATCGCAAACCGACTAAATCTGGATAAACTTTCACTTCCTGATTTTGGGGAATTTGCCGATCGTCCCAAGCTAATCCCCATACACCCAATTGTCTTACCTGAATATTTCTCCAAGAAAATTCTCCTCGCTGTGTTGGATGGACTGTATATGTTAATTCTTGAGTAGTGTTCGCTGCTACATTAGCTTTCAGTTCCGGTGCAGAAACACCAAAGCCTGTGGGGTAATAGTCGCGGACTTTGATTAAAGTATTGGCTTTTCCCGATGTTACCTTCAGCACAACTGGATTATCTCGACCAATAGACAAGCGCGATGGTAAATCGCGGCTAATTTGCACGCGATCGCGTTTCACCCGCAAACCATCCACAACCATCAATCCTAAGATCAGGGCATCAAATAAAAGTGCGATCGCGATGCTTGCTGGAATACCGAAGAATATAGCTAAGATAGGAGCGATCGCAATTCCTATCACTAATAATAAATAAACTCTACTTGCTGGAACCATTTTTGATATCTACAAATTTAATAAATTAACTGGAATTTTGCGCCTTCTGCCAGCCAGATCTGTTGCACAAATAAGACTTGAAACGCAGATAGCACTTCGGCAACCTCTTTTGATAGACTCAACATCAATTGAATTAAAAACAACAATGGAGCCAAGCCTACCCTTGTGGTCTGGCTTAACTCCATTTTCTTTACATTTTGTTTTGTTACTCCTACCTCTGTGCCCAAATGGTTAAAGTCGAGACCCCTGCAACCTCTTATAACTTTTATCTATTTGAAAACAGCTGTATTAAGATACAGTACTGCTAGATTTCGCCTCCAAATTTTCCAAGCGACTTCTTAATTCCTGATTTTGCTGCTTGAGTTGATCGAGTTCCTCACGCAAATTCCGCAGCGCATTTTCTGTACCAATATTCTTTTGCACCCGCGTAATCTCTTCATCAGCATAGCGACGTACACGCCCATCTGGAGTTTGGTCGGCTAGCGATCGCAAAATTCCAATGGCTTTGGGTGTCTCCATTTGTCCTAATGCGGTGACTACTGCTACTTGGGTTAAAAAGAAGCTTTCTTTCGCGAGTTCTCCTAATCTTTCCAAAATCCGTTCCAAATTGACTGGACTTTGACCCACAGAAATTTTGCCTAAAGCGCGAATTGTCGCTAGGCGTAAGGCTTGGGGTACGCCAAGTTTGGTATATTCTAGTAACAAGTTTAATGCTGCTTCTGAGGTTTTGAGTTCAGCTAAACCTGCGATCGCACCACTTCTTACTACTTCATTCCAGCCTGTTCTTTCTTCTAAAACAGTTTTCAGAAGTTTCAGTACTTTTTCTTCTTTGGGTTTTTCGTCCAGATTAGCAGCCGAAATTGTCCCAATTGCACGACAAGCGGCTGATTCTACATAGTAGCTGGGGTCGCCATCTTGCACCAATCCTTTCACAGCTTTATAGCTTTCGGTGGTTTTAGTATTAGCAAGTGCATCAACAACAGCACGACGCACATAAGGACTTTCATCTTTTAAACCAATGACTAACCCATCAAACGCTTGGTCTAATTTTACTTCGGCTAGTTGTTTAGCTACTTCAACACGCACACCCCAAAACGGGTCTTTTATTAGGGAATTAGATAAGGATTTTGTGGCTTCTAAACCACCTTTTTTCGCTAAAGCTTCCGCTGCATAAATGCGGGAAAGTGGATCGGGATCGAATTCTAATTGTGCTTTTAATTCGGGAATTGGGTATTCCAGAGTTACAGTTTTGAGATAATTATTCCCGACATCAAAGCTGATGAATTGTGGCTTAGTTTCTAGCGGGAAATAGAAACTTTGTTCGCGTTCATGTATCCTGACTGTAAAAGTTTTGAGTTGGGGAGATTCTCCCGTTTGGGCATAACCAAAGCCAATCGGAATTTTTAAATCAAATAACTCTTTACTGTCATTATTTTGTGCTTGAGTTTGAGTTACAGTTAATTTCGCTAAATTTGCATCTCCATCCCAAGAGTAAGCGACTTTAAAATCAGGATGACCACCACGATAAACGTACTGGTCGAAAAGGAAAGTCAGATTTCGTCCAGTTGCTTTTTCAATTGCCCTTAATAAATCTACTGTTTCTACAGTTTTGTGGGCATTATCTTGAACAAATGCCTGCATAGCTGGCCAAAATAATTCTTCTCCTAATTCCGCCCGAATCATGTGATAAACACAAGATCCTTTTTCATAAATGTGGCGGTCATAAAGTTCGATTGCTTCTCGATAAACGTGTGTCACCATCGGACGGCGGTAACGTCCGCTATCTTCACTAAAGTAACTCCGTGCTTCTAATAGTCGGTAGTAGGCTGCTTCTTGACTACTATATTCATGTTCTGTCCACATGACTTCAGAATAAGAAGCCATTCCTTCTTTAATCCAAGCATGAGACCAATGTTTAATAACTACCAAATCGCCAAACCATTGGTGTGCTAATTCGTGAACTACTAAACTTTCGGTGTTGCGATTATCTAAAGCAGCGCGTTCATCTAATAAACAGCGATCGGTTAATAGCGTTGTCGAAGTATTTTCCATTCCGCCGAAAATGAAGTCATCAACGCAAACCTGGGCATATTTGGGATAAGCATAGGTATAACCATACTTTTCGCTTAAAAACTCGATCATGCGAGGAGTTTTACCCATGCTGCGTTTAGCATCTGCTTCTCTACCTTTTTCTACATAGTAGGTGACAGGTTTACCTTGCCATTCATCCCGAATTTCGGCAAAGTCGCCAATTGCTAATGTCATCAAATAGGTAGGATGAATTTCTTGCTGTAACCAATGGTAAATTTTATCTTTACCATCTTCTTGGGTATCAATAAGTTCGCCGTTAGAAATCGCCACCAGGGGTTTGGGAACGCGAACACGAATCTCGGAAGTAGAAAGTTGTCCGGGATAGTCGAAGCAGGGAAACCAGAAACGGGAGTCTTCGTCTTCTCCTTGTGTCCAAACTTGGGTAGGCTTGTTGGGGTAGTGTTTGTCTGGTTGAATAAAGTAGATCCCGCGTTGGGGTTTTTCTACTGAATAGGCGATCGCAATTAATATCCGCTTACCCACCTGAGTTGGACTAGAAAGTTTAATTACTAGCTGTTCGCCATCGTAATCAAACTTTTGCTCTACTTCATCCACCCGTACAGATTGAATATTCAGGTTGACAGCATCCAAAGTCAAACTGTCAATCCCATTGCGGATTGGGGACAGGCGGATATTGCAACTGCCAGAATAACTTTGGTTAGGAATATCCAAATTCAAATCTAAAAAAATATGTTCTACCTGTCCGGGGCGATCGGGATTGTAATGTGGTTTTGCCCCTGGTAATTCAAAAGATTTGTGACCATTATTTTCTGTATCAAAATAAAAATGAGACATTGATGCTTACTAACCTTATATCTTGATGAAGTCTGGTTGGATGTAGTGAAGAAAAATGGCGCGATCGCAGATCTTGCCCAATCAAGTTAAGAGTCTGGAAGAATTTCTGGCTGGGGTTTCCCCATTGCTCTCCCCGATTTGCTTTCCTTGATGTAAGCTGATAGCTTGCACTGTTTGGATATCACCTTAAGAGTCTCTTCTCGATAGATGCCAGTTGAGTACAAATACTCTCACGTATTTTTATAGCTTAGGATAGCCTGCTACTATTTAGCAGCGTATTTTTTTCAAATAAACAACACACTATTTACGGATTTGCTTCTCATTCTGTTGTAGTAATTCTAGAAGTAGTTTAAAACTATTGGTGTATAGTAATACTAATTTTATCAGTGAATACCGATAGGTTGGTAAAACTTATAAATAATTCCGAAAAGTCTACAATGACGTTTTCACTTACCTCCATAAAAATTGGTGGAACAGAGGATAATCACAATGCCAGAAAGTAAATCAAAGATTTTAATTCCTGCTATTAGTACGGCTATAGTTCTGGTAGGAGGCGCAGCTGCCTATATGTATTTTAAAGGCGGCCCTACTGGAGGTAGCTTAGATGCTTTGGGTAGCGCTAAAGTATTACCTTCTTCAGCATTAATGGCAACTTACATTACTACTGACCCACAAGCTTGGGCGAAGTTGCAACAGTTTGGCACTCCCGAAGCACAACAGCTAGTGGCCAAAGGTTTAGAGTCTTTCAATCAAGATATGTTGAAAGATACTAACATTTCTTATGAAAAAGACATACAGCCTTGGGCTGGCGGTGTGATGGTTGCCATACTACCACCAACTGCGGTTAAACCTGCACAATTTAATTCCCCTGCTGCACCTAATAAACCCATTAAGTTACAGTCGGAACCAAATGTCTTATTAGTAGTAGGAATTAAAGACAAAATTGCTGCTTTAAATTTTGGCAATAAATTGAAAGCACAAAAAGATGTTCAATTCCAAGAATCTGATTACAAAGGTGAAAAAATCACCGAAGCTAAAGGTAAAGGCAAACCTACCTATAGTGTAATTTTAAACAATAGCCAAATAGTATTAGCTCCGGAAAAGCAAGCTGTAGAACAAGCAATTGACACCTTTAAAGGACAACCCTCTTTTGCCACTAAAGAAGGTGCAAGCAATATTCTCAGCAAAGGTGTGGATGTCAAAAATACCCTAGCCCAAATTTATATCCCTGATTATGCGGGTATGGTACAACAGTTAGCAGCTGCTAATCCCCAAGGGACACAATTACCACCCCAAACCCTCAAGCAATTGCAGCAAGTGAAATCTATGGTGGCGGGTGTGGGTGTTGATGATGCAGGTTTGCGGCTAAAAGCGATCGCTAATTTAGATCCACAACTAAATAAATTTCAGTATCAAAATACTCCGGCGAAGATAGTAGGACAGTTCCCCACGGATACCTTTGCTTTAGTTAGCGGACAAGGTATTAGTCGTACTTGGTCAACCGTACTAGAACAGTCAAAAGATTACCCAGAATTTAATCAAGCAGTCGCACAGGTTCGCCAACAACTCAAAGCAGTCGCCAATTTGGACTTAGATAAAGAGGTTCTCGGCTGGATGGATGGAGAATTTGCTTTAGGCACGATTCCATCCAATCAAGGTATATTAGCCAGTATAGGTTTTGGCGGAGCTTTGTTATTTGATACCAGCGATCGCAAAACTGCGGAAAGCACTCTCAGCAAACTCGATGACCTGGTGAAAAAGCAATCACTCAGCGTTGCGCAAAGAGATATCGGCGGTAAAAAAATCACTGAATGGCAAATCCCTCAGCAAGGCGCTTTATTAGCTCATGGGTGGCTAGATCGAGATACTGTATTTATAGCGCTTGGCAGTCCGATTGCCGATGCGATCGCGTCTAATAAGGGCCAATCACTAGAAAATAGCGACACCTTTAAAGCGGTGACAGGTTCTTTACAAAAACCCAATGGCGGCTATTTCTATGTCGATATGGACAAAACCATGACTTTGGTGAATCGTTTTGCGGCGGCTAGACCCGTACCACCAGAAGCCAATGCTATTCTTAGTTCTATTCGGGGTTTAGGTGTAACTGCTACCAGTCCTGATAAATCCATCAGTCAAGTAGAAATGTTGTTAGCTCTCAAACCAAAAACTACCAAGTAAAGGAAAAGTGGGGAATGTAACTGATAGTTCATTCCCCATTAAGATATCAATGGCAATAGGCGATCGCTCCATCATGACAGCGCTAAAATAAACCCATAAATCGCAATGCCATAGCCATGTCCCTCGCCAAAGAATTAGACACTGACCAAGACATCCAAGAAGATGTTATTCTTCCTCCAGGTGACTTATACAGCGATGAGCCTCCCTTGGAAACTGAACTGCATCTACGGCAAATAATCCTACTTTTGAAATGTCTGGAATGGTTGTGGCGCGACAGAACTGATTTCTACATTGCTGGCAATCTTACTATTTACTACAGCCTGAATAAACTCAAAACCGAAAGCTTCCGAGGCCCAGATTTTTTTGTGGTACTAGACACCGAACGCAAAACACGAAAAAGTTGGGTAGTTTGGGAAGAAGATGGCAAATATCCTAATTTTATTCTGGAAATTCTTTCGGAATCAACAGCTAATACAGACAAAGATTTAAAGAAAAAAATTTATCAAAATACCTTTCGCACCCCCGATTATTTCTGGTTTGATCCCTACACATTAGAATTTGCAGGGTTTCACTTAGTTGATGGTCAATATCAACCTCTAGAACCAAATACTCAAGGACATCTCTGGAGTCAGCAGCTTGGTTTATATTTAGGAATTCATCAAGGACTTTTACGATTTTTTACAACCGCCGAAAAATTAGTACCAACCCCAGAAGAAACAGCAGAAAAATTAGCAGCTAAACTCCGAGAATTAAATATAGATCCAGATACAATTTAACGATTTAAAAAATGCAATAGATGTATGTGTAAGGGTGGGGAAACCCACCCTTTAAAATTTAAAATTGAGGATTACGAGATTCTAAAGTTTGTGTCAACCTATCTAATGCCCCAGTTAATCTTTCTTGAGCTATAAGGTTGGCGTCTGGTAGTGGAGGTTCATCTGCTACTTCTTCTTTTTTCTTGAACCTTTGTAAAGCTCGAATCGCTAAAAACAAGACCAAAGCAATAATTACAAAATCAACTATTGAGCCGAGAAACTTACCGATCGCAATTCCAGGGCCAATGGTGATTGTTCTCCAATCTTTGCCTGCTACAGCAACAAAGGGATTAATTAATGGCATAATCACATCTTCCACAAAAGAGGTGACAATTTTGCCAAAAGCTCCACCGATAATCACAGCGATCGCCAAATCAACTACATTACCTTTAAGCGCAAAGTCTTGGAAATCTTTTAAAAAACCGCTTGCTCTTCTTCTTGCTCGTACCATATTTGTCGTTGATACTAAAAGGTTGCCAGAGTAGGTAAAACAGATTTTTCTAAATATTGACATCTTATCAGCCTGAGATTCATGTATTTTATAAAGTTATGTATTGAATGGCAGAGTTACAGGATGGACTTGTAAAATGGCATCTGCTGCTAGACTGGCCTCTAGCAATATGTCATAAGTAAAAAAGGCTGTTGAGCGCAAATTAATCTATGACTGCTGCTGTAAATAATGCTCCTGGTTTAGCTTCTCGTTTGGTAAATGGCATACTGGCGATCGAGCCTTTAGCCAACCTAGCCAAGCACCGCGCCAGACAAATGATGATTAAACGTGCCGAAAAAATGGGCGTACCTTGGACGAAAGAAGTACAAGAACTGCAAGCACGTGATTGGACAACCGAGTTAGCTAAAGTAGAAAATTCTCAGCTTTCCTACCCAGACTACTACCTCACCTCATTCCACGCTTACGAAACCGGAAATATGAGTTGGCAAGCTGCTTTTGAGGTAGAACCAGCAGCTTATGCTGTTCACGCGAAGATTTGGCAGGGTGCTGAAGCTCAAGGTGATGTAAAGCTGCGCCAAAGTTACCACGATATTTTGAAAAACCAAATCCCTCAAGAACCGCAAGATATTTTAGACTTGGGATGCAGTGTGGGTATGAGTACCTTCGCCCTACAAGCACTTTATCCCCAAGCGAAAATCACTGGTTTAGATTTATCACCCTACTTCTTAGCTGTTGCCGAATACCGATCGCAACAACGTCAGGCGAAAATAAATTGGGTTCATGCACCAGCCGAGACTACTGGATTACCAGATGCATCCTTTGATTTAGTGTCGATTTTTCTAGTTTGTCATGAATTA
This sequence comes from Calothrix sp. NIES-2098, assembly GCF_963875125.1. Classification (NCBI taxonomy): domain Bacteria; kingdom Bacillati; phylum Cyanobacteriota; class Cyanophyceae; order Nostocales; family Calotrichaceae; genus Calothrix; species Calothrix sp. NIES-2098. The sequence goes on along the minus strand of NZ_CAWNKJ010000001.1, from coordinate 1,794,641 downwards.
CCCCAGTCACCAACCAAGCAGATTTTTGCCGAAGCGCAGCGTTTGTTGCGTCCTGGCGGTCACTTGGGCATCATGGACATGAATCCTAAATCAGAAGCGTTTGCAAAAATGCCACCTTACATTTTGACGTTGCTCAAAAGTACTGAACCGTATCTAGATGAATACTTCAACTTAGATATTGAACAAGCTTTAGTAGAGGCGGGTTTCCAAACTCCTACTATCGCCACTAACAGCCCCCGTCACCGCACTGTCATTGCTCAAGTGCGTGGCTGATTTCTTATTGCTGCTGTGGGCAGTCATACCACCACTACTGCTACTTGTTTACTACTATTACCGCGTTCTTACTGCCCCTTCATTATTCAGGTTACTGTTGTTATTTATCTGTGGGGCGATATCTGGTTTTATCGCCCTCAGTTTAGAAGTAGCTTTTGAAACTGTAGCCAACTGGTTTGTAAACTGGCAGCAGATTAAGTATTCGCTTTTTGGTATTGCCCTACGGCAACTAGTTGAAATCGGACCAATTGAAGAAGGTTGTAAGTTAGTAACGGTCATTGTTTCCACCTACTATCTACAAAGCAGGTATCGATTACGCCCTAGTACTGTTTTCCTTTTTACCATAGCTGTTGCTCTAGGATTCACCGCCCAAGAGAACTGGATTTACCTTTACTACAACACAGCATCAATTCTTGACCGTAGTATTGGTACTCCAGTTCATGCCATTTTCTCTGCACCTTGGGGATACGCCCTAGGCATGAGGTTAAATCAAAATCGAAATTTGCTATTTAAGGCTTGGCTAAATTCTGTCGTCTGCCATGCTTTAGTGAATGTTCTATCTAGTGCCTGGCGCTATTCACCACCTCTAAGCTTCCTTAGCTACGGCTTATTTCCATTTCTGCTGTGGATGTTTTGGCGGATGGAACAATTACTCCGCAGAGTCGAAGGCAAACCTCCAATTACCGTAATATCTGGTTACACACTCCAACAACGTTACTGGCAAAGGGGTTTAGTGGTATTTGCTTTGATGCTAGGTGGTAATGCGATTTTTGGGTTGTTTCTTTTAGCCAGAAATCTCAGTCCTCTAAGTTGGCAGCAACTTTTTTATCATAGGGTTTTGTGGTTTATACTGAGCAGGTTTTTATTCAATTTAAATTTTGCAGTTATTGCGTGGCTGATTTATCGTTATTTGCGACGACAAGTCCAACGACGATATTTTTAAAATATGATGGGGAAATACTAAGGGGGTTCTATGCAAACAACTCCAGTGCGTTGGACGACTGCCGATCTTGAGTTATTTGCATTAGTAAGTAAATTTTTTTAGCTTGGCTGGGGAAAATTTTGTCATTGGTAACAGGTAAAAGAAAAATTTCTTACCAATTACCAATTCCTAGATTAATTAACCCGCGCTAATATTGGCTGATTTGCTGTTGCACTGACTGAATTTGATTCAGAATCAGTACAGTAGATTTCGCAAGAGTTATTCGGGCTTTCGATTAGTTTAACTTTGTGCAGCTTGGCTCCCAATTTTTGCACAGGCGATCGCAGTAAATTACTAATGTAAAGTGCGATATTTTCAGCAGTAGGCACGACTTCGGCAAAGTAGGGAATATCTTTATTTAAAAAAGTGTGATCGAATGGTTCTACCACACGATCTTCAATTACCTGATTCAACGCTCCTAGATCTACAATCATGCCAGTGCGTTGGTCAATTTCCCCTTTAACAGTCACTTCTAAATGATAATTATGTCCATGCCCGTGGGTACGAGCGCACTTACCGTAAATCTTTGCGTTTTCTTCGTTACTCAGATTCGGGTGAGCCAGCCGATGGGCGGCGCTAAAGTGAGTGCTAATGGTGAGGTAGGCTTCCATTGAGTTTCCCATATAATCTGCCCAAAGTTCAGGATGTTCAAATAGCTGCACGCGGACTAAAGGTAGGTGAGGTGCTAACCGTTGCCAAATCACCCGTGCAATATTCTCAGTAGTAGGCAGAGTTTGTTGAAATTCTGCCCACACATCGTTGAGGTAAGAAAAGTCCAGTTGGCTGGTAACTTCCCGCTTGATTACGTGTTTCACATCAGACAAGTTCAAAACCATGCCATATTCATCTAATTCCCCAATTAAGGAAATAAATAAGACATAGTTATGCCCGTGTCCCGGAAACTTAGAGCAAGCCCCAAATTGCTGAGTGTTCTCAGCTTCGCTTAGTTCCGGTAGCCAATAGCGATGACTTGCCGAAAACTGAGCGCGGCGATTTACGATACATTGCATGAGTACACTGGGAGCAAAATTTAAAATTTCTTAATCTTTCTCTATATCCAGCATAAACTAATTTCAGCCGCTTCGCGGAATCAATAGTCCACAGTCCAGAGTAATTGACCTCTACCAATGACTATTTCACAGATGCTTGCGCTTCGTAGTGTAATCTTGTGGCAATACGGAAGAGTTCTTGACCTGTGTGTAAATAATGCTCGTCGTAATTTAACGGAAAATAAGCTAACTCTTCCAAACCATCGGCTACTTGATTCAGGCTGTAGTAGAGATGAGCCGCTGTCCTGGCTAGGCTGGGCGGATTTGGTAGAGAACGAAAAGCTATTTGCGCTTGCTTGAGGTCATCTTTACAGGCCTGTAAGTAATCTTGAAATTCTTCTAACAACTCATCATCAAAAGGATCGGCGGCTAGTGTTTCAATTTGCTCTTCTAGGGAATTAAGAATGTTACCCAGCAAGCGATTGACTGGTTGATAAACTAGGCGCAACCATTCCTCAACTAATTCATCAGCATCTTTTCCTGTTTTTCTTGTTGCTTGGTAATGTCTTTGTGCTGATGCTGTACGCTGTTGGCGACTATTTAAGTTCTGAGAAGTATTCTTGAGTTGTTGGTCGTAATTTAACCGAGTCTGAGTATCGCTTAAAACTTCATAAGCCGCGTTAATGCGGATAATCTGCTCTTTATCTGCTGTTTCTTGATTACTATCAGGATGAAATAATTTCACCTGGCGGCGATAAGCTTGCTTAATCTCCGCCTGGCTAGCATTGGGATTAACTTTGAGAATTTCGTAGTGGTTATAATCGACCATTAATCCGATTGATAGCTAGCTGATGCTAGCTGCTACTTTGTCTTCTAGGTCTTGAAACAAAGGTGTCGTTAAATACCTTTCTCCAAAACTTGGCTGAATTACTACAATTAAACGCCCTTCGTTTTCTGGACGTTGGGCAACACGAATAGCGGCACATAACGCTGCACCACTGGAAATACCAGATAGTAGCCCTTCTTCTCTGGCTAAACGCCGACCATAGGCGATCGCTTCTTCATCGGTGACTGTAATCACTTCATCAATCAATTCTAGCTTCAGCACTTGGGGAATAAATCCAGCACCAATTCCCTGAATTTTATGTGCTCCTGGTTTTCCTCCAGATAATACTGGGCTATTACTTGGTTCAACAGCGATCGCTTGAAAAGTTGGCTTACGTGCTTTGATTACTTCTGCTACACCAGTAATCGTACCACCAGTTCCGACCCCTGCCACAATCGCATCTACCTGACCATCGGTATCTTCCCAGATTTCCTCGGCGGTAGTTTCTCGATGGATTTTAGCATTCGCTGGATTGCGAAACTGCTGCAACATATAGGCGTGTGGAGTTCTATTCACTATCTCTTGTGCCCGTCGAATTGCCCCACTCATACCTTCAATTCCTGGTGTTAGTTCCAGTTCGGCTCCATAGGCGCGCAACATTGCCCGTCTTTCCCCACTCATGGTTTCGGGCATGGTCAAAATTAACCGATAACCCTTAGCTGCGGCTGCCATTGCTAGCGCGATTCCCGTATTACCAGAAGTCGGTTCCACCAATACCGTTTTCTGCGGAGTAATTAGTCCCTCTTTCTCGGCGGCACTAATCATGCTAACCCCTATGCGATCTTTCACAGATGCAGATGGGTTCATACTTTCCAATTTCACTACAATCTGAGCCACACAACCTTCTGCTTGAGGAATGCGGTTCAGTTTGACTAAAGGTGTACGTCCAACGAGTTCTGTAATGTTATTAGCAATTCGCATAATTATTCCTTAGTTATTTAGTTATTAGTCCAGAGTCAATGAACTGTGGACTTTTGACTTTGGACTTTTGATTAAATGTAGTACATAATATCCAACTGCCGTCGAGAATCTCGCTTATCGCAAAGATCCTGAAGCGAATATTTTTGGAAAACTGAGTTTGCAGCCTGACAAGCTTCTTGCCAGATTTCTGCGATCGCACCCCCATCTACTGTTCTGCGATTAATCTCTCCTTGATTAGCCTGTATATCTAAACCTTCCAAACATTCCAATATCTCGAACAGAGTAATTTTCTTGGGTTCGCGAGCTAATAAATAGCCACCTTTAGAACCTCGCTGGCTCTTGATTATACCCCCCCGCCTCAAGGTTGCTAGTAGCTGTTCGAGATAGCGATCGGGGATGTTTTGTTGTGCAGCAATTTGCCGAATTTGCATCGGTTCGCCGCTTTGATAATTAGTTGCCATCTCTAATAAGGCCAAAATTCCATATTCAGACTTACACGATATTTCCACAGGCAGTAATCAAGAATGAAGGATAAAGCATGAAGGATCAACAGTATTCATACTTCATACTTCTTCTAGTATACTCCGGTTCCTCACTAGGGTTTATGCCCTACTAAGATCGAAAATAAAAACCCCGCTATCAAGCAGGGTTTAGTAGAGTTCAAATTTTTATGTACACTTATTGAAACTTGAGTAAGGCTCTAGTTCTAGAAGGTAAATGTGGTTCTGAGCGTACCGATGAATGCGTTTTCCTCAGCATCGTTTTGGCCAGGCGCTCTCAACCAGATGATACCGGGAGTAACAGAGATATTATCGGATACGCGATATTTGTAGAAACCTTCTACTTGAATTGGTGCATTACCGCCACCAGTAACTACACCTGGAACTGCACGATTTCTAGAATAGGGTTGTGCGCCAGCGAAGATACCCAATACGTTACCTTTCTTACCAAAGTCAGGTAAGGCTACGCCACCACCATAACTCCAAGCTTCAAAATCGTTACCAGCGCCAGGGCTTGTCAGATCGTGGTAAGTAACGAAGCCACTAATTGACAAATTATTGCTGGGTCTGAATGCTGCTGAGATACCGTAGGAGTTACTGGTATATCCATTACCAGTTACTTCTCCTAGATAGTTGGCTTGACGGGTACCAACGACACCACCTACAGGTAGGCCATTCTTGGCGTCAAGACCAGCACCGGAATCAAATAAAGAAGTACCTGGAGAGTGATAACCATGAACGTAGGTAGCAGCCAGGGCCAAGCGATCGCCAACAGCAAAGTTCAACTGTCCTAAAGCAGCATAATTACCATTGAATAAGCCGCGATCGTCACCAGGGCTATTTGCATCAGATGCCAAGTAACCTAGAGTGATGGAACTTGGTTTGAAGATGCTGCCACCGCTGCTGAAAGGTATATTCAGCGCTATACCAGCTCCACCACCAATCCGATAGATGGGGCTTTCAGAAGCAAAGGTAGTTAAAGCACCGTTACCACCGTCAGTTTTGTCAAAGAAGTAGGGGTTGTTGACAGCAGCGTAATGACTATGGCGTCCACCGTTGGCTGCGATATAAACTTGAGCTGGCCCAATGGGAACTTCGTAGGTCAATCTGTCAATGATGACGCCGTTGGTACCAGTGCTACCGACTTCATAGGTTTGTTTCCCTTCAGCGGTAGGAATTACCTGATTAGCTGCGCCTCTAAAGCTGAAAGCTGATGCATTACCAGCTGCTAGACGAGTTGTTAACTTATCTCTACCAGTGAAGCTGGTTTCCAAGCCTAAACGCACTCTGTCTTGGAAAACTGTATTGTTAGCATCACCGGTGTTGTTGCCAAAAGCATCGCTCACAGCAAACACAGCTTCCCCAACCAGTTTGGTGGTGGTAGAGAACTGATGGGCTTCCAATTCAGCAGTACGTGCTTCTAAGGAGTCAACACGACCGCGTAAGGTGGCGAGTTCTGCGGAAAATTCTTCTTGCAACCGCTGTAAGGTTGCCAAATCTTGTTTTGTTACCAAATCAGCTGTCGCTGTGGCAATCAATTCGTTAACCCGATCTAAACAGGCATTTAAACCAGCGGCAAATTCGTAACGGGTTAAAGCACGGTTCCCGCGATAGGTGCCATTGGGATAACCAGCGATACAACCATAGCGCTCAACCAAGGACTGTAATGCTTGGAAAGCCCAGTCAGTTGGTTGAACATCGGAAAATTGTGAAACTGATGTTACTTGAGCTTGAGTGTTGCTAGCACCCTCTTTGCTGTAGCGGGTAACTTGCTCTAAAACTTTAGCGTCATCGCTAGCAGGGGCTGCTTGAGCTATGATTTCTGCGGGCTTTTGAGCAACTTCAGCAGTAACTTGTTTATCTGCTGGGGTTACTTCGGTTGTGGTGCTTGGAGCTGCCATTGCTGTTGTTGACACTAACAGCGTTGCTCCTAAAACTGCTGGGCTAACGACCAGGGATTTCCACAAAATATTAGACATTTTTTCTTTTCTCCTCACACCTTGTATAGATAATTGTGTTTTTTGCACCTATTCTCAAATATGCGACATCTTGTTGGAACTTTTGGATGAGGCATAGTTGCCACTACTACAATTTTAGTTTTTGCCAAGCTAATAACTGATTAACTGGATGTTAAAAATTGATGTAATTAACTTATGCAAAAACACAACTTCATAGCATAACATTATAAAACATCTCAGAGACATGGCAACCTAACAGCGATCGGCTCAACAACTGTCACATCACTAACCTAATATATCTAAGTTGATAGTAGCTCTAGAGAAATCACTAAATCACTATTTACCTAAGTAATCAGTATGAATTGCGTACATCAGGATGCATAAATAATATTTATTGTCTTCTGCCTCCTGTATTTTGATATTTAGCTTTCCTAGAGAAATTACTAATTAATTTGAGAAATTACTGCTGCTAGATCGAAGTCTTTCTGAGTTAAGCCACCAGCATCGTGTGTAGTTAATTGGATTTTAACTTTGTTATAAGAAATCTCTATATCAGGGTGATGTCCTGCGGACTCAGCAGGTTCTACCAGTTTATTCACAAACTCAATTGCCTGGATAAAATCTTTAAAGGTGCGGGTAGTTTTTATCGTAGACCCTGCAACTGTCCAACCCGAAAGCACACTTACCCGTTGTTGAATTTCCGTCTCAGTGAGTAGCTGCGCCATATTCAAAAATACCTTTATTTGTAATATAGGCTACACTTCATTCAGAAATGACTATCTGTATTTTTACAGTATCTAGTATAGAGATTTTAAATGCTTTATGAAATCTAAATCTTATTTAAAGGTTCACCCATAAAAAACTATCCGCCCTGATTTAGATCTGCGGATCTAAGTCAGGGCGGTCTAGTCGGGTCTTCAGATTGCAACCAGACTGCTGGAAGGAACTCCTAGCTTAGCCTAGTGACTTGAGTTAAACTTAGTATCTTCAAGATAACTAAGGCTAACTTTAGAGAACAGCCCCAGCACACAGCCGGCTAACTGCAACCTGATGACCCATGCATTTACTACTTTCTATCATGGGCATCACCTCCTTGTTGCCTAAGCGGTCTTAGTATCAATAAGGCAGAGTACTTGACTCTGGGTTCACAACCTTTATCAAATATAGCATATAAATTTTCAATAAAAAACTAAAACCATAGAAAAAATCCCCCACTTTAAAAGTGAGGGATTTTGAAGAATGGGGTAATGATGAATGCTAAAGGGAAATTAACACATCATTATTAGAGAGCGTTACCACGAGGTAGAACTTCTTCAGGGAATACAAATTGTTCGTGGGGCTGATCTTGAGGAGCCATCCAAGCGCGGATACCCTCGTTCAGCAAAATGTTCTTGGTATAGAATGTTTCAAATTCTGGGTCTTCAGCCGCCCGCAATTCTTGCGATACGAAGTCATAAGCCCGCAAGTTGAGAGCGATACCGACGATGCCAATGGCTGCCATCCACAAACCGGTGACTGGCACAAACAACATGAAGAAGTGTAACCAGCGTTTGTTGGAGAACGCAATCCCGAAAATCTGTGACCAGAAACGGTTTGCTGTCACCATTGAATAGGTTTCTTCTGATTGCGTTGGGTTGAAGGCGCGGAAGGTGTTTGCTGCTTCGCCATCTTCAAATAGGGTGTTTTCGACTGTGGCACCGTGAATCGCACACAACAATGCACCACCCAACACACCAGCAACACCCATCATATGGAAGGGGTTGAGGGTGAAGTTATGGAAACCTTGTACGAACAAGATGAACCGGAAGATTCCCGCTACACCAAAGCTGGGTGCAAAGAACCAGCTCGATTGTCCCAAGGGGTACATCAAGAAGACGCTGACGAATACCGCAATGGGAGCCGAGAATGCCAATGCGTTATAAGGACGAATGCCTACCAGACGGGCGATTTCAAATTGCCGCAACATGAAGCCAATTAGACCAAAGGCTCCGTGGAGAGCGACGAATGTCCATAAGCCGCCGAGTTGACACCACCGGGTGAAGTCTCCTTGGGCTTCTGGTCCCCACAGCAATAACAGGGAATGTCCCAAACTATCTGCTGGGGTGGATACGGCTACTGTGATGAAGTTACAACCTTCTAAATACGAAGATGCTAAACCGTGGGTGTACCATGACGTGACGAAGGTTGTTCCGGTCAGCCAACCGCCAAGTGCTAGGTATGCGCAGGGGAACAATAATATCCCTGACCAACCTACGAATACAAAGCGATCGCGCTTCAACCAGTCGTCTAGAACGTCAAACCACCCTCTACTGGGGGCGCGTCCAACTGCGATGGTCATTAGAGCAAATCTCCAAATGTTATAAGTACAGGTTTTGACTTTTGTATTATAGATCGCCGTTGTTTGGCTTCTATAACCAGAAAGTGAACTGAATTGTCAATCCACTTAACAATTTTTTACTGTCTCTAATTATCTTAGGTGTAAATCGCTAATTTTTCCAGGGGATTTTTAATTTAATTTAATATTTATACAGATTAGTCCGCTTAGAGAGTAATGTAGATCTTTTGTTTACGTAGCTACTCTTATCTGAAGAAGAACAAGCCCGTTACTAACAGCTGGGCGTCTTACAGATTCAATAACCACACAAAAGCCTTGAACTCTACCCTTGAATGTATCTGACAGACTTGTACCCACCTGAGGTAAGGCAGCTAGCGCTAGAATGAGTCCTACAGTTAAATTGATGAATGCTAAATGTTTACTATCGACTTAACCGTCAGAAACACAGCTTACCCAATCTCGGTGCAACGTAAGTCAGCAGAAGATGCTGAAGCTGTCTACCAACTAATTTTGGCAGCAATGCGATCGGGTAATCCTGACATTGTGGAACTCAAGTGCGAAGGCAAGACAGAGAAAAAAATTGCTGTTCGTGCTAGTGAAATTTCTGGAGTGCAGATTCTTCAGAAAGATGGTGTCACTACTAGTAGTGGTAGACCACCTGGTTTTGTGGCCCTAACTACTGAGTGAGCAGGGTAGAAAAATGGTGGAAGTGGGCATCGAGGTTAAGGATTTACAGTTCAATTGGCCTAGTGGCGAGACAGCAATTAAATCTTGCTCTTTAAAAGTACCCAGAGGTGAGTTTTGGATGCTCTTGGGTACAAATGGCAGTGGTAAATCAACATTACTCAGACTGCTGGCGGGACTATTAGCTCCCACATCAGGTGAGATTCGGGTTTTACATCCCGTTGGTTTTGTCTTCCAAAATCCCGACCATCAACTGGTAATGCCAACAGTTGGTGCAGATGTGGCTTTTGGATTAGTGGAAGAAAAATTACCGCCTGCTACAGTCAGAGCAAGAGTAGAGGAGGCTCTAGGAGCAGTGAATTTGCAAACCCTGCAACGACGGCCGATCTATGCGCTCAGTGGCGGACAAAAACAACGAGTAGCAATTGCTGGTGCGATCGCCCGTTGCTGTGAAGTCCTATTATTAGATGAACCCACTGCCTTACTAGATCCAGATAGCCAACTGGACTTGGTAGCTAGCGTGCGTCGCCTGGTGAAAACTCGCGGGATCACAGCTTTGTGGGTAACGCATCGCCTTGATGAGTTAAATTACTGTGACGGAGCTTTCTTGTTAGAAAATGGCTCTCTTGTAGATCGAGGTGAAGCACTGCGCCTGAAACAACGTTTGATGGAAGTAGACAAAGCTACATCTTAAAAATCTCTATTTTTCCAGTTCTTTGTCTGAAGCTCATAATCCAACACCAATAATTTAAAGAACTCAAACGCGCTTTAAAAAGGCGCGTTTCATGTTTTTACATAATCTAATAGCACAACTTTCATAGTGTGTAACATAGTGTTACAAGCAATGCTTCAATTACTATATAAAGTTATGAACGAATCTTGCCAACTCTATATAACTGTGATTGAAAACCATGCCCCGTCCCTCACCCGAAGCCGTTTTGTTAGTAGACGGCTACAACATAATTGGCGCTTGGCCATGTCTAAAAAGAACTCGTGATAATGCAGGACTAGAAGCAGCACGAGTAGAATTAGTTGAAACGATGACTAGTTATAGTTCGTTTCAAGGTTATGACACGCAAATAATTTTCGATGCTCAATATCAAAATACCTCTTGTAATAAAGAAATTATTACAGAGCTTTTATCAGTTCATTACACTGATTTTGGGCAAACGGCAGATACATACATTGAGAAATTTTGTGCGTCTTTACGCTACCAAATCGCACAATCTCGAATTTCTCGCGTGATTGTCGCCACATCAGATCGGGCACAGCAGCTGATGGTACAGGGGTATGGAGCTGAATGGTTGTCCGCACAACAACTTTGTGGCGAAGTGGAAACTACTGTTTGTCGAATGCGACATCGGTATCAGTCACGCAAAAAATCCAATAGCAGATTTTTAGCTAATTCCATAGATGCCAAGTCTCGTCAGCGTCTGGCTGAACTGCGGATGGAATTGAAATAAATTTCATTATTAAGAGTCTCTGCTTTAAATCCAGAGTCTGTTTTGGCTGCAAAAATCATCAAATTCAGTATTTAAAAAAAATTTCGCAGCAGTACTTGCCAAAACCTATCTCTTACCATTACTATAATAAATCGTGAGCAATCCTCAGTAGCTCAGCGGTAGAGCGATCGACTGTTAATCGATTGGTCGCTGGTTCGAATCCAGCCTGGGGAGTTAAATAAGATAAAGGATAAAGTATGAAGGATGAAAAAGCACATTTCAAACTTCATGCTTCGGAGTTTCAGGAATTATGGTCGCTCGATCGCTCGGTGACGTTTCTGAATCATGGGTCTTTTGGTGCTTGCCCGAAAGCAGTGCTAGCTGTTCAGCAAAAATTGCGATCGCAACTCGAGCAAGAACCACTACGCTTTTTTGGTAGAGAGTGGGAACCACTGCTAGATAATGCCAGAAGCAAATTGGCAGAGTTTGTGGGTGCTGATAGCCAAGATTTGGTATTTGTAAACAATGCAACAACTGGTGTTAATTCAGTTTTGCGTTCCCTTTGCTTCGCTGCTGAAGACGAAATTCTCACCACTAACCACGAGTACAATGCTTGCCGTAATGCCCTAGATTTTATTGCCAGTCGCACTGGGGCGCGGATAGTAGTAGCACAAATACCTTTTCCTATTGAATCGCCACAGCAGGTAATAGCAGCTGTAATGGGACGAGTGACTGCTAAGACACGGTTAGTACTTTTAGATCATATTACCAGCCAAACAGGGTTGATTTTCCCGATTCAGCAATTAGTTAAAGAATTGCAACAGCAAGGCATCGATACATTAATAGATGGTGCCCACGCGCCCGGAATGATACCGCTGAATTTGCAAGAAATTGGCGCAACTTATTACACGGGTAATTGCCATAAATGGCTCTGTGCGCCCAAAGGAGCAGCGTTTTTGTACGTGCAACGGAATAAACAACCAAATATTCGTCCTCTCACTATCAGCCACGGTGCAAATTCACCCAGAACTGATAAAACACGCTTTCAATTAGAATTCGATTGGACTGGTACAGACGATCCTACCGCTTATATGTGCATACCAGAAGCGATCGCTTTTATGGGTTCATTGCTACCTGGTGGCTGGAGTGAATTAATGCAGCGAAATCATCAGCTAGTATTGCAAGGAAGACAAATACTTTGTCAAGCACTAGAAGTCTTACCATCTTGTCCTGATGAAATGATTGGTTCTATGGCAGTTATACCCATGTCTGCTGCATGGGAAAACCGTCATTTTATGTCTGTACACGATGAGTTATTTGATAAATTTGGCATTCAAGTACAGGTGATACCTTGGTATGAATCGCCAAAATTACTACTGCGGATATCGGCGCAAATTTATAATACGCTCGAGCAGTATATATATTTAGCAAAAGCACTGAGCGAATTACACCTTTAATTATGACCAAAGTCACATTTTGTCTACATTGCAGCTTTGATAATACTATTGTCAATAACGCGAACCTCAAAGGTTATACCTGACTTTTTAGGCAACCATCCTATTTGCATAGCTTGTTTTATCCATAACGCTACATCTTTTGGTGTTACTGGGGTTATTTCATACCTCGGCTCAATCCTCCAAGCTCGAACCTCTGTAACTCCATCTTGAGGTTGTATCGGCACGAATTCGCTATTAGTGAGGCTGTAACCCTGTGGATGAAGCCTATCAGTAATAATTACTAATACCGATCCATGCTCAGTAGCGTGTTCTACTGCAACATGGATATGTCCATCAGTATAGTCTGCTTGGCAGTTGGTAGCTTGTCTTCGGATTAGCCAGATGAATGGTTCTCCATCAACTATTATCTTTCTCGTACCTTTTTTCGGTATTGACATCTCTGTTGCTAACTCAACCCATTTATTTAAATAGATGTGACTTTTAACATAAACTGTAGTTATGGCAAGGAGATTTGTAGGGGTGGCGAAACCCCAGCCGTGACGACAATCCTGAACCCTATCCCCCTACCTCAGCCTAGAGATTTTCTAACTTATTAAACACTTCTATTGCTGACTGATATCTTTGTGTAAAGTCTAGATGTACCATTTTGTCTAAGACTCTGACAAATTCTTCTGTGGTTTCAGCTAATTCCCACCAATACTGCCAAATTGGTTGATTAGTTAGAGACTCAACTTGGATAATTACTGCACCTGTATTTGTATCTCTGCGAAATACTTTTGGGTATACCCCTGTTAAAGCTTGGATGCCAATCATACCCAAGGCATAAATATCGCTGTTGAGTGTGGGTTGACCACTCATTTGTTCGGATGGAGCATAACCTGGTGTACCAATAGCAATAGTTTGAGTTTCTTGTTCTTGAGGTTGAACTTGTTTCACTGCACCAAAGTCAATTAATACAATGTGTCCATCTGCTTTGCGCCTAATCAAATTACTAGGTTTGAGATCTCGATGAATTACACCGTAGCTGTGGATAAAAACCAGCACTTGTAAAATTTCTTTAAGGATAGCTATAACTTCAGCTTGTTTGAACCGCTTACCAGGAGTTATTTCATCAGTAAGGGAATAGCCAGAAATAAATTCTTGCACTAGATAAAACTGCTGATTTTCTTCAAAAAAAGCTATTAAATGTGGTATTTGTGGATGCTTACCCAAAATTCCTAAAATTTCTGCTTCAGTTTTGAACAGGCGTCTGAGAACAGTTAAATATTCTGTATCTTGGCTGGCAGGTCGTAACTGTTTAACCACACACTGGGGACTACCTGGATGCTCGATATCTTCAGCCAAATAGGTATAACTAAATCCACCAGCACCTAAATTACTAACGATTTTATAGCGTTTGTTAAGTGTGGTGGTTAATGGAATTTCTTGGGTTGGTGGATAGAGGGTTTTGCTCAGTACTGTTTCTTGCTCTACGGTGCTTCCACTCTGTCTGGCAAGGACTTGCAATTGAGCAATTAGTTCTTTTTGCTCTTGCACCCGTTGCATCATTGCTGCTTGTTCTTGCTTACTCTGGTAGGCTGTATAAGCTAATACGCTACCAGCAGCAGCAATTAATCCCAAGGCGGGAGATACTACCGGAAACCACCCTGCTTGAGTAAAAATCACAAAGTTGCTGCCAAATAAAGCTACTAATGTTGTTGCTTCTGCCAGTCCTAAGCCAACTGGATGTTGAATACGCCAAGCTATTAATCCACCTACTAGAGTCCATCCCCAAATCCACAAAACTTCTCCCCAACTGGGTAAAAACCAAAACAAAGGCTGCTTGTTGAGAACCACACTCAAAATCTGACTAACGCTGTAAGCATGAATCTCAACACCTGACATCTTGCCAGAACGATCTGACTTCCCAGTAGTGTAAGGTGTATTAAAAATATCATTAAGGCTAGCTGCTGTGGAACCAATCAAAACTATACGGTCTTTTACCAAATCTGGTTTTACTTGGTCTGTAAGCAGTTGCGTAATTGTAACCTGCTGGGCAATTTGATGGGGAGAACGATAGTTAAGCAGAATTTGATAGCCACTTGTATCTGCTTTTTGATAACCCCCTGCATGAGGTTGTAAAGGTTTAAATACAATATTACCCAGTTGCAGTTCTCGGTTAGCAGTAAATTGCGGTTGAATACCTCCTACTGCTAAATATTTGAGTGCTAATTGCAAGCTTAAGGAAGACACACTTTGACAAGGATCGTTAGCATCTGTACTGACTGATAAGAGATTGCGACGAATTACGCCATCAGTATCTTCGACAACATCACTGAATCCGACTCTTTCTGCTTCGATTCCTTGGGGGGGTGGTGTTCCCGGATTTCCAGAACTTGCTGCTTCAGAATGTTTGCATATAGGGATGATAATATCGCTTTCTTGTAGGCGTTTGAGTAGTTTTTCGTGTCCTGGTTGTACGGGTAAGTCACGAAAAATATCTAAACCAATGGCTCGCGGTTCATATTCCTCAAGTTTACCTAATGCCCGATCTAAAACTTCACCAGAAAGTGGCCAGTTCCATTTTTGCAGATCCTTTTCCCCTACTGCCACAATCAACAAACGCGGATCTATCCCAGGATCGGCTCGCATTTGCATCATCTGGTCGTAAACCTTCAATTCTAACGGCTCTAAAACTCGTATTTTCTGAATTCCTAGCAGTAAAACTGTAATTACTGCACTAGAAATAATAGCTGGCTGTGTAAATAAATTTTTGAAATTTAACATATTACTAGTTTTCAATAATAAGTATTTTTTTATACTAGATTTTGTTGATGAGAATTATTCGTTCCCATTTACAACTTGTAAGAAATTGACGATCGCTCCTAGTCAGGACTCAAGTGTGGGCTACTAGATAAAATCTATAATTTCATCTTTACCTTAAATATGCATCAAAATCGCGATCGCTGACATTTCGGGACAAGTAAGAAATTATACTTATTGCTTAATGTGACATATAATAAAATTATCAAATCTTGAAAAGCTGCATTTTACTATAAGATTTCTCGTATTTAAGGCTGGGGATAACTACGACGGCTTGTCTTTTGACATCTACAAGAAATAACCGGAAAAATAGCATCTAGTGACTGTTTTTACCTGGTGTGAGAAACGTGAATAAGTGTCTTTTTCTGCATCTGCCAGTTATTTTACAAAGCTTACTGGTAGCAGCTCCTGCTTTGTCTGTCGAAACTGAAATTAACCAGAAACCTACTGATAAATTACATCAAATAATTTCTAATATTCCCGATTTAAGTGATATTCAGCTACCCGCTAGTAATGCTGAATTATTAACACAAGAATCTACACCGGGTGAAATTAACCGGGAAACTCAACCAATACAAGAGGAAACACAAGACTCAAATTCTACAGATAATGCCGACATCACTATCGAAGTGATTGGAGAAGAAGACACTTTACCTAAGTCCACTCCAACTTATGTAATCGAGCAAGAAGAAATTAAAAAACAAGGTGCTAATAGTGTAGCTGATATCTTAAAAAGAATGCCAGGTTTTGCTGTTAATGATGCAGGACATGGTGCTGATATTCACACAGGTACATATTACCGAGGTGCTTCAATTAATCAGTCTGTATTTTTGATTAACGGTAGAAGAATTAATAACGATGTCAATACTTATCATGGTGCAACTGATTTAAATAGTATTCCTGTAGAAGCGATTGAGCGAGTAGAACTATATAGCGGTGCTGCTTCTACTTTATATGGTTCTTCAGCTTTTGGAGGAGTTGTTAATATCATCACCAAAGAAGGTTATGGCCAGCCTAAATTGAGTAGTAGTGTAGAATTTGGCTCATTAAGTCAAAACAATCAACAAGTGAGTTATGGTGGCTCTACTGGTTCCGTGAAGTACAATTTCAGTTTTGAAAGATACTTTACAGATAACCGTTACCGCGTTCCCGTAGGAGCAGCAAACCGCGATGCTGAGGGATTTTTATTCAATGCAGATACAGCCACAAGTACTTACTTTGGAAATATTGGCGTAGATTTGGATAAAAGAAATTCCCTCAATTTTGATATTACTAAATTAAGCAGTCGTCGAGGTTTAATTTATTTCGGCTTTCCTCTACAAAGAGACCGATTAGACCATGATGGACTGAATACTGGCTTATCTTGGAAAACTCAGTTAGGTCGTGGAGAAAATTCTACTCTGACAACTACATTAGGTTATAACCAAAATTATTTCAGTACGTATGGCCCTACAGTTTTTCAAGGACAGGAATATTATCGTACAGGTATTTTAGACACACAACAACTAACAGCTAGGCTAGATCATGCCTGGAAATTAACTTCCAATAATCAATTGCGTTGGGGGTTGGATTTAAAAAATACCGATTTATCTGGTAATACTTTAAGTACCAGCCCTAATCGAATTGCTAATAACGAAACTGAATATAGGAGTATATTTACCACAGCTTTATTTGCAGTTAATACTTTAAATATCAGCAAGAATTTTTCGTTAGATTTAGGGCTGAGACAAAGTTTTGATGGACAATTTGGCAATTATTTAAATCCTAGTGTCGGTTTACGTTATGCTGTCGCACCAAGCATTGCTGTGCGTGGTAGTTGGGCTGGAGGACAGCGCAATCCTGGTTTAGATCAGTTATATGTTTACGATACGGTTCATGGTTGGGAACCAAATCCCGATTTAAAACCAGAAACAGGTTCTTCTTGGACTGCGGGAGTCGATATCAATTTTTCAGAGAATTTAACTGGACAGTTTACTTACTTTGGCAGTAGTTTAGACAATCGCCTAGGAGTGATAGCTGGAAAATGGCAAAACATTGGGTTGGTAGATACTAATGGTTTAGAGGCGGCGTTACAATTAAAATTTGCTCCGGGTTGGTCAACTTTTATCAACTACACTTATACAGATGCCCAAATTAAGACCGGAGATGAAAAAGGCTTACAGTTAGGTTTAATTCCCTATTCTGTACTGCAAACAGGTATTGGTTATCAAAATTCAGGATGGCAGGCTAATTTGTATATTACTTACAACAGTGGCGCTCGTAGATCCATCTTTGCCAAAGCTGGTGACAGGCCTACAGATTTCGCGCCATCTTTTGTAAATTTAGATTTGAGTGGTCGCATTCCTTTAAATAGAAATTTAGGATTGATTGTTTACTTAGAAAATTTACTAGGCGAACAATACGAGCGTGTGAATCGGATTTATAGTCCTGGGTTTACTTTTCGCATAGGTTTATCTTCAGAGATATAGATAGAGATGAGATGTAGAGATATTGCGATTCGCATATTCTCTACATTTTCCCAATCAATTACAATGGCTGATATGAGAGCCAGAATTGACAATGAAGTGCTAATCATCAACCACGAGGACTTACCAGAGTTTAAAAAGGGCGGTTCTGTGGTGCGAAATTCTTATTTTTGGGCGCTACGTTCCATCGCTGGTAAATCTGGACGTTATCGTGATTGGGAATACGAACCAGAAGTTTGGCTGGCGTTGGCGCGAATGCTGATGTCGTTTGCGGAATCTGGGTATTTGGGTTACAGAGAAACTTTGTTAGAATTTCCCCAATCTCAAGAGCAAATTCCCGATTTACTGCGAGATGTGGCAACTTGGGAGTAGAAATATTTCACATTAAAGACGCCAAGATTTTCTGAGTGTTTTTATGAGGAAACAGGTTCAAATACCATTTGGGGAATCAGCACTCCAGCTTGTGATTGTCCAATCCCCAAAAAGCGAGACTCTTCATCGTAAACTCGCACTAGCCCAGATATATCTATAGTTACAGGAACTCGCTGACCTTGACACCATTTTTGAGCAGCTGTTGCTGGTAAAGTCACAGATGGCAAATATTGCAAAGCGGTATCAGGGGCTGTAGGTTGAAATGTCCCTGCTTGCAGTTGTGCTTCTAAGTCAGCCAAGGTGATACTATCGCTCAAATGGAAACCACTGCTTTCTGTACGTATTAAAGCGGCGAGGGTTCCACCAGTTTCTAAGATGGCTCCTAAATCGCGAGCGATCGCTCTAATATATGTACCAGCACCACAAGCGATCGCAATCTCTAATTCGGGATATTCTCCTTCTCGCCAATCTAAAATTTCTATCTGAAAAACTTCCACCGTGCGAACTGGAACTTCTACTTTTTCACCGCGCCGTGCTAGATCGTATAAGCGTTTACCATCTACTTGAATGGCGCTGTAGCTAGGCGGAATCTGCTCTATTTTGCCTTCAAATTGAGGTAATACACTTTTTACCTCTGCCAAACTTAACCCAGGACAAGGCGCAGAGGTAATTATTTCCCCTTGTAAATCGTCGGTTGTAGTACGCACGCCTAGCCGGATAGTAGCCTTATAAGCTTTATTACCTGGTAAATACTGTAATAATCTTGTAGCTTTACCAAATGCGATCGGTAACACTCCAGTAGCCGCAGGATCTAAAGTTCCTGCGTGTCCCACACGTTTGAGGCGCAAAAGTTTTCTGACTCGCGCCACACAATCATGAGAAGTCCAATCAAATGGTTTGTTTAAGTTTAAGAAACCTTGCACAGTCACATTTTAAATTTTTAGCAATTCATCTGTAGGGACGGGGAAACCCCGCCCTTGACTCTACAATATTTTTTGATGAAATTTACAGAAAAATTACCACGTGTAACAGTGCAATTCCCATATCCAACATCCGAAACCCAAAATTGACTATAGAGTTAGGCGATCTTGTTAAAGATAGTTTAGTGGCTTGGGTTTCGATATCTACAGCTTGTGCTAATTCAGTTGTGGTAAGAGACTGCACAAAACTCAAGCTGAGAGGCTGACTGGAGATAGCTTGAGCGTAGGCGGCGTTGAGGTAGGGAGAATATTGTGATGTTCGCGCAACATAAGTTTGAAAAAAAGGCAAACTCAAAGCATTTATGTAGCGACGTGCTTGATCTGGACGATCGCCAATCACTTGAGACAGCGCTCCTACTGGCTCATTACCACTATTACCATTACCAATAGTGGAAAAATGGGTTGCACCTACAAGCATCACAAGATATTTTTGGGGATTAGCAAACCAGGAGAACGGTAAAATTTGCTCGAATAAGGCTGGAGCAACGGTATCATCACTGCTACCAACAAGCATGACGGGAATTTGAATTTGACTCAAGCCAGCTTTGCCAAAAATCGCACTAGTAATAGGATTAACTGCGATCGCGGCTTTGACTCTCTCATCCCGAAAATTAACTTCTTTACCAAACTGCTGTTTATTTACAGCTAAAGCACGACACTGGAGCAATAAAGACATATTCCATGTGTCTTGCAGTACCTGTGGCTGACAGTCTTTTTGGAGTTGCGCAAAGTTAATCTTCGCGCCAGCCAAGGCTAAAGCTGTGTAACCACCCAAGGATTGACCAAAAATCCCGACTTGTTGCAGATTTAACTTACTCTGAAAACGCGGATCGGACTGGTTAGCCTTCTCCAATTCATTGAGTATATATGTCACATCTAAAGGTCGATCTGTAAATTCCTCGGCTTCTGCAACTTCACTTGCCTGCTCATTGCGATCGCAGTGATTGGGAACAACAACAGCAAATCCATAAGAAGCTAAATGCTCGGCTAAGTAGCGAAAGTTACTGCTATCTGTCCCTAAACCATGCGAAATGACAATGACTGGTGCGGGGCTTTGGACATTGGGAACATACACATCGCTCAACAACGATCTGCGACGTGACAAGTCGAAGAACTTTAGTGTATATTTTTGCGCTTTATATTGCCCTTGTCGCCGTAAATCTGGTAATTGCGAAAAATTTATTGGCTCTTGAATAGTTGCTTCTAAATTGGACTTTTTGCTAACTTCTGCGATCGCGCGGCTGGTTTCATTGATAAGTTGCTCTAATTCTCCAGCTATTTCCATGCTGTGGGCTAAATCAATATTAATGCTGCTGGTGGGATACTTCCGCAACAGATTTAATAGAGTTAATCCCCCTGGTTCCGCAGCCGCAGAAATAAAGGCAGATCGTAAAGTTTCAATTTCTGGTTGTGGTTGAGGCGATCGCGTTTTGATCGCTGCTGCCAACCTTTGCAGTATAAATTCTCCTTGTGGGGTATAGAGAAATTGTGCAACCACTACCGGGCTAACTTTTACAGGAGTGACTAAAATTCGTCTTAATTCTTGGAATTGTGCTGCTGGTAGGTACTTTTGATAGATGGTTAGCTTGTTATCAATTACACCATTGCGGGCGTAGTTTTCTAAAGAAGTAACTGGAACAGAAAGTTGTATGGCTGAATAAGAACCATAAACTTGCTCTGCTGCTAATACAGAATTACTAATTCCAAATATTGGCAGCAAGGTTGAAAGAACCAGCAATAGCAAAATTTTTACCAGGGTGCTGGCCCGATTACCAAACAAACTAATCATCGCTTAACTGTTTCGGTGATGTGTGCTACGAGGCGTTAGCTTTGGTAGTTATTTGGACACCCTGGTAAGGTTATTTAATATTAATCGCCTCTCTATTATGAATTTTTTTTGAGTTTTTATCTCTTTGTTACAATACCAACAATTAAATGTAACAGCGCCATGTCGATCTAAAAAATATCCACTTGGCAAGAGATTTACTCAATTGGCTGATGCTTACTGTGAAATCATAACAAAGAAAAAATTACCTTGCCTCAGTATTTCTCATGTAGCTTTGAATAGATGATTAATATATTACAATTAATAGCTAGTAAAAACTCTGAAAAATAGGTATTATTCCGTTTTTCCTAGGGCAATTGCAACCGCACCAGTAACAACTAAAACGGCTCCTAGTACTCCTACTATTGTGAGTTTTTCTGGTAGTATCAGTGAAGGTGCAAATACTGATACAGCCCACACTGCTATTAAGGTCACAATCGGAGCTAATGCTAAGACTGCGCTCACCCTTGATGCTTCCCAATGTGCTAGTGATTCGGCAAAAGCACCATAGGCAATGAGTGTATTAAAAGCACAAAAAATTAATGTGTATAAATGTAAATTGTTGAGTGTAAAAATCGTTTTACCTGCACTAAATGGGGTAAATAAAAAAGCACATCCACCATAAACAACGAGCATAATTTGAGCAGAAGTCAAGGTTTGTAATAACTGTTTTTGTGCTAAAGCATAAACAGCCCATGTAGCTGCTCCTAAAATAATTAAACCGCTACCATAAAGGTATGTGTGATTAGCCGTAATTAAATTATTCAGTTGTTCGTGAAAAAATAAAATATAACCGAGAGTAAAGACACCGACACCTATCCATTGAAATAGGTGATAACGTTCTTTAAAAATAACTAATCCTCCCAAACCTAAAAAAACTGAAGAAAATTGAATGATTACTTCAGCATTAGCAGGTGATGTGAGCGATAAACCTTGTAAAAATAAAAAGTAATTCATTGCCAAGAAAATTGTGGCGATCGCTAACAATTTCTTAGAAGCAGAACGCAATTGTTCTAAAGTTGGTAATTTACCTTGTACGCCTAAATACACAGCTAGTAAGCCAAACGACACTGCAAACCGAAACCATATAACTGTGTAGACATCAAGTGCTTGTAGTGTCACTGTTAAGGCAATAAGTAGAATTCCCCATAAAAACACCGTTAATAGCGATAAAGCTAGCCCTAACTGCCAGCGACCAGAACTTTGATGCATAGTTATAGCGATCGGAAATTAAAACGTTTAAAACCCCTATATCTACACTTAGCATCATTTGGAGTAGGATGATAAACTCCCTACTCCAACTGTTTTAAAGTTTAAATTTTAAATTGTTAATAGTTTTACTGATTATTAATTTTTTGCTGATCCAAAATTTCTTGCAGATCGAGGTCGTAATTCAATCGCAGAATATTCACTCCTGGTTCACCAAAGATCCACAAAAATCTTCCATCAGTGTATTTATTAATTTTAGGTAATATATCATCTTCTTTAATATTACGCGCGCGAGCAACCCTTTCCACCTGCTCTCTAGCTGCTTTCAAAGAAATATGAGGATCTAAACCAGAGCCAGATGTATAAATTAAATCGGCTGTGGGTTGAATATTCTCTTCTTGTAATTGATTTGCTTGTTCGATAATTCGGTTGAGTAATTCTGGATTGCTAGGGGCAAGATTGCTAGCACCAGATATACCAGTTGGTTTCGCTTTTTTACCTTGGCTATATCTCACAGTACTTGGACGACCATGAAAATATTTATCTGATGTAAACACTTGACCAATTAAACTAGAACCAATTGCTTGGTCATTTATATTCCGCATGATGCTGCCATTAGCTTCCAAGGGAAATAAACCTTGACCAACGCCTAAAATTACTAGAGGATATACGATCGCCGTTAGCAACCAAAGTACTATAGTTACAAGAATTGACCTGATGATTTCTCGAATAATAGACATACAATAATCTGTCCGTTCTTCTCAGAATTGTGAATAATAATTTTGAATTTTAGAAGCGTTCTGGCTGAAATATGACGACAAACAAGTAAATAACAAGTGCTACTGTAATAAATCCTAAAATACCAATTGCCCAAGCCGATCGCCGTTCTAAAATCCCATCAGAAGCAGCATAAACTACAGGCGCAATTGCCAAATTCAAGCACAGCACAATAAATATTGCTAGGGGCAAATGTTGTTTGCGCCATTGTAACCAGACAAATGATATTGCCTGCATTAGATCCAAATAATTAAATTTTTGCTTCATTTTTGCCGCTATGTATCCCTGACAATTATTTTTGAATTTTCAATTTTTTAGGTTAATCCTGCGGCTGCAAGCAGCATATCTATCAATTTAATAGCGATAAAGGGTGAAACTATACCACCTAAACCATAAATCAAGATATTGCGTTGCAGCAGTTTATTAGCAGTCAATGGTTTAAACTGTACGCCTTTTAAAGCTAAAGGAATTAACACTGGAATAATCAATGCGTTGTAGATCAAAGCTGATAGCACAGCCGTATTCGTACTAGTCAATTTCATAATATTCAGACTTTGCAAATTAGCAGAGGCAAAAATTACCGGGATAATTGCAAAGTACTTAGCAATATCATTAGCCAAAGAAAATGTCGTTAAGGCTCCGCGAGTAATGAGCAATTGTTTACCAATACTGACAATATCAATCAGCTTTGTGGGGTCTGAGTCTAAATCCACCATGTTAGCGGCTTCTTTTGCTGCTTGAGTACCAGTATTCATGGCTACACCAACATTAGCCTGTGCTAAGGCAGGAGCATCATTAGTTCCATCTCCTGTCATGGCTACTAGTTTGCCCTCAGACTGTTCCTGTTGAATAACAGAGATTTTATCTTCTGGTGTGGCTTCGGCTATAAATTCATCAACTCCAGCTTCTTTGGCAATCACCGAAGCAGTAATCCGATTGTCCCCAGTCAGCATAATGGTACGTACCCCCATGCGGCGTAACTGGTCAAACCGTTCGCGAATCCCAGGTTTGACAATATCTTTGAGATAGATGACTCCGTAGATTTCGCGATCTAAGCAAACAGCTAGGGGTGTACCTCCTTGTTGGGAAACTCTTTCGTAAGCGGTATTGAGTTCGGGAGTTTCACGTCCGTTACGAGAACGAACAAACCCGATAATTGCTTCTACTGCTCCCTTGCGTACTTCACGTCCACCTGGCAGATTTGTACCACTCATACGGGTTTTGGCAGAAAATTCTACTCCTTGGGCGTGGTTGGGGTCAAAGTCTACCCTAGCGCCGAACCTTTCTGCTAGTCGGAGAATTGATTTGCCTTCAGGGGTATCATCAAAAACACTAGCTATCCAAGCTACATTAGCAATTTCCTCCATTGAGTGTCCGTTGATGGGGATAAACTCTTCTGCCAAGCGATTGCCAAGGGTGATTGTACCTGTCTTGTCTAAAACTAGGGTATTAACATCTCCAGCGGCTTCAACTGCTCGTCCGGAGGTGGAAATAACATTAAATTGCGCCACTCGATCCATCCCGGCTATGCCTATGGCACTCAGCAAACCACCAATTGTTGTGGGGATCAAGGCTACTAATAGGGCGATCAAAATCGGGACGCTAACTGGACTTTTAACGGTGTAAGCAAATGCAGGCAATGTTGCGACTACAAACAAAAACACTAAGCTGAGAACTGCTAATAACACTGTCAGGGCAATTTCATTTGGTGTTTTGCTGCGTTCTGCGCCTTCTACCAAGGCAATCATCCGATCGATGAATCCTTTGCCAGAGTCAGCTGTGATGCGAACTATTAATTCATCGGAGATAATCCGCGTCCCACCGGTTACAGAACTGGCAATGTCCGAGCCTGATTCCTTGAGTACTGGTGCAGATTCCCCTGTAATAGCCGATTCATCCACTGAGGCTACGCCCATAATCACTTCCCCATCAGCGGGAATAAAATCTCCTGCTACCACGTAGACAGTATCACCCTGTTTGAGGCTGGTAGATGGAACTTCGGTAATTGAACCATCAGGAGCGAGTTTTTTAGCGATCGTTTCTGATTTTGTTGAGCGTAAAGCATCAGCTTGAGCTTTACCCCTTCCTTCAGCTACAGCTTCGGCAAAATTAGCAAACCAAACGGTGAAGAACAAAATTCCTGTTAACAAGCCGTTGAATAGTTGTGGATTATTCTGGTTAACTGGGCCAAATAGAGTGGGATCGATTGTTACCGCTAAGGTAACGATCGCGCCCATCCAAACCAAAAACATCACCGGGTTTTTGATTGCCTGTTTGGGATTGAGCTTAACAAAAGCGTCCTTAATTGCTCTTAAATATATGCCTCTGGCACTTACTTTTGCTTTTTTGCGTGATTGACGGCGATCGCCATGACGAGAACGTGGAGGTTTAGCTTTAGAGGTAGTTGCAACTGGATTCATAAATTTGGTGAGTGAGGGGAACGCGGAGATGGGGGAGATGGGGGAGCAGAGGGAGATGGGGAGTGTTTTCTACTTTTTCTCCCTTATCCTCCTCATCTAACTGCCAGAGGCTAATTTAAAACCTTCGGCGATGGGGCCTAAAGCCAAAACCGGGAAAAAAGTCAGCACGCCTAAAATTAGAGCGATCCCGGCTGTCACACAAGTAAATAGCAGAGAATCAGTTCTCAAAGTACCGGGGGTTTCGGGTACTGTTTGTTTACGAGACATACTATCAGCTAATAGGAGGATGGCAATAATCGGAATGTAACGTCCTGCTAACAGAGGAAATAGGCAACTCAGATTCCACCATAAAGCTGTAGGTGCTGGTTGGGTATTAGCTAACCCTGCTAATCCCGAACCGTTGTTAGCAGCAGCTGAGGCATATTCATAAACTACTTGAGAGATGCCGTGAAAACCGGGGTTGGTAATTCCAGATAAGGAAATTGGGTAGGCTAAGGCGATCGCACTAGGAATTAATATCGCTATTGGATGTACCAGTAATACTATACTGGCGAGAATAATTTCGCGTTTTTCAATTTTGCGTCCTAAAAACTCTGGGGTGCGCCCTACCATTAACCCAGTCAAGAATACGGTAAGAATTACGTAAATTAATAAGTAAGCTATTCCCGTTCCCTGACCTCCCCAAATAATCTGGAGAAACAAGTTAAATAAAGTCGAAAATATTCCTTGGGGCATTAAAGAATCGTGCATTCCGTTGACAGCACCAGACATGGTGCCGGTAGTCATGACAGCCCACAGTGCTGTTTGTGCCCAACCAAATCGAACTTCTTTACCTTCTAAATTCGGATGTTCTATTCCTAAGGTGCCATTAACCAGGGGATTACCTTGTAATTCGGCGCTTGCTGTTATCCCAACCAAGACAACAAAAATGATAAACACCATCCAAAACAGCAGCCAAGCTTGTTTAATGTTATTGGCAAATACACCATAGGCATAAATCAAGGCTGCGGGAATAGAAATCATCGCGATCGTTTCTATTAAATTAGTAGCAGCATTGGGATTTTCAAAGGGATGAGCCGAGTTAACGCCAAAAAAGCCGCCGCCATTCTCGCCCAACATTTTAATCATTTCAAAAGATGCTACTGGGCCTCTAGCTATATACTGCGTCCCTCCTTCTAAGGTTTTGACTACTAGGGTTTCGGCTAATGTTTGCGGTACGCCTAATTTCAGTAAAGCGATCGCGCCAATTACTGATACAGGTAATAATACTCGCGTAATCCCACGGGTGAGATCGACATAAAAGTTTCCTAACTTTCTACCTGTCAATCCGCGAATAAAGGCAATTCCCACGGCCAACCCAGTAGCAGCTGAGGTAAACATCAAAAAACCTAAAGCCGCTACCTGGCTAAAATAGCTTAATGTAGTCTCGCCAGCGTAGTGTTGTTGGTCGGTGTTTGTCAGAAATGAAATGGTGGTATGCAGTAAGGTGTCCCAAGTGGGCGTACCTAAGCCATTGGGATTCCAAGGTAAAGACTTCTGAAAAAATATCAGCAAATACACTACAATGCCCATGACAAGGTTACTGTACAGTATCGCCCTGGCATACTGCCAACCTGTCATATTCAATTTCTTCTGGACGCCTACTAGAACGTAGATACCTCGCTCTATAGGATTCATTAAGGGATCGAGCAGTGTTCTTTCTCCTAAAAAGACACGTGCTATGTATCTTCCCAAGATAGATGTAATTGCTATGACAATACATAACGTTAGCCCAATTTGTAAGAAGCCTTGTCCCATATATTTTGCGCTCAATTAAATTTAAGTTCTAGACAGTTAATTATGACAATTAATACATCAACTGCCCCGTAATGTCTCATATAAAGTCAATTCATTAATCTGGAATTACTATTTTTATTTTTTACTATTTCCAGATGTTTTTGAAGTTTCTGCTAAGAACACTTAAATTTTCTTTTTCTCATTTATCTGTTTCCAAAGTACTATTTGTTTATACAATACATTTTCTGATGTTGCTACTTTTATATATACATTCATCTATACAGTGGCTCATGATATTTTTATTACACCATCCTCCGCTTGTAAAGTATAAGGTGACACAGTTTTCACTTGGTCGGTCTTAGGGTCGCTGAAGTTAGCAAAAAATTATATTGCATATTTAAAATTTTTGGCGAAAACAGTTACTACTATTTCCACAGCACTAAAATTCTAGATGCTAAACGCAATTAATCCTATTTATAAAACAGGGCTAGTTGCTAAATTGTATTGTGTACGCATTAAAATAATTGCCAAAATAAGAATTGCTCATTTATAGCAATTGAATTAGCGTGAATTTTAGATTGATATGTAAGAAATTGCTGTCCTTAAAAATTGCTAAAATCCCAGAAAGCAACTGAGTTTAATTTATTACTATAGGTTAAAAAGCGAACCTAATTATTCCACCTTCTGTATTTAACTTAATACCTCTAGAGAGGGTTGACTGATTAATGAGCTAACAAATCGATTATCTATAACATTAGTATTCTTGTTAAAAAAATTTTCAGCCGACGCAGCCAAAATTACGTAGCTATCAATCTTTGCTAAACAAGCACATTTATACGCCCAATTACAACTAAGCTGTTACGCGCGTTCGTTCAGCGTCTCCTAATCGGAGTGCTTGCCATTAGGCATTTGTTTTCCAAAGGGCAATCTTAAGGCAATGCCCTCAGCCACCATTTTAGCGATCGCAAAGCGAGTATTCGCACCAGAGCTATCGATCCACTTATTAGCTCAAAAACTAAAACTTTAATATTTTATATAAAAAATCTTAAATTTTTCATTCTGACTTTGTAAAGACTATGAATTTATCGGGAATTTAGACACTCGGCAACTTTATTCCCAAGATCTTATTTGTCAAGGAAATTAGCACTAAAGCTGAGTTTTGCCATTTCTTGCTTAATTTCGCTCGAAAGTGCCTTCAACTCCGTACCGTAAAAACACAGTAGCTTTTGTGATATTTATTTCATAAATTTATATAATAAAAAGCTTAATTTTTCTAAAAAAGGTATCCCATCTAGCGTGTACTGAGTTAGATTTGGCTTCTTTGCAAACATAAAAGGTTCTAATTACCAATTTCATTGAGGATGGAAGCGAATGGCTCGCCAGGCGCTTTCTATTTAATGCTGTCTGTGTTCTCACATTTTATTTACTGAGCGCAATCATCATGAAAGTAGTAGAAAAGGCAAATTCTCAAACCCCCACTTATCTAGCTGATGTAGTACAACTTCAAATTAAAGATATTGTCTTTATAGACAAGTCAGTTATTGATTATCAAAGCCTGATAGTTGGGATAAAACCAGGCTATGAAGTTGTAATTCTTGACTCTATAAAAGATGGTGTCGTACAAATCACCGAGTCATTAACAGCAGGTAAATTTCAATCAGTTCACATTGTCTGTCATGGGAGTGAAGGTAGCTTACAAATAGGGGCAACTCAACTAAATAGGGATAATTTAAACTTTTATGCAAAGCAGTTGCAGCAATGGGCAAATGTTTTAACCAATGATGCTGAGATCTTACTTTATAGCTGTGATGTAGCTAGCAAAGAAGGCACAAAATTTGTACAGCAGATCAGTCGGCTGACTGGAGCAAATGTTGCTGCTTCTACTAATAAAATCGGCAGTGCAGCTTTAGGCGGTAATTGGGATCTAGACTTTAGCACTGGGGAAATTAAAGCTAGCCTGGCATTTCAACCGGAGGTAATGCAGGCTTACAATTCTGTTTTAGCCAATCCTGGGGACGTAATTATCAATGAATTTTCCCAAGGTAGTAATGGAACAAAAGAATGGGTTGAAATTCTCGTTGTCACCGATAACCTCGACCTGCAAAATCACAAATTGACTGATAGTAATGGCTCGCTAGATATCACTTTAACTGGCTCTGGCTTTAGTTCCTTGAAAGCCGGAACTTTAATTGTGCTATATAACGGAGCTGATGTTGATGCCACTATTACTCCAGACTTAACTTATAACCCTACATCTGGAGACTATGTATTACAAATATCATCACTGAATAATACCGGACTTTTTGCAGTTACCCGTAATACAGGCTGGAATAGCACAACGGGTGCGTTTGATAACGCTAGTAGTACTGATATACCTCGGCTAATCAACAATAGCAGTACTGTAATACATAAATTGCCACGCAATACTCCTGCCGGGCCTACATTATCATTGCCAGTGGGACGAGCTAGTGCTTACCTAAGTGATACAGCATCAGGTGCAGAGGTCGCTACGAACTGGTCAGCTGATTTTGTTTCTGCGGGTGCTAATCCCGGCCTAGCCAATGGTGGATTTAACACTACTTGGATTAATAGCTTGCGGGTCAACAGCGCTCCTATCCTGGATATAACGGGTAATTCGACGTTACCAACTATTTATCAAAATATTCCCAACACTAGTAATAGTGGGATTTTAGTTGCCGATCTGATTAAAAACCGCATATCCGATATTAATAATAATACTCAAGGGATTGCTGTAACTGAACTGACTGGCAACGGTACATGGCAATACTCTAATGATGGCGGTACTAGTTGGACTAACTTCGGTTCTGTATCAAATAATTCAGCAACGCTTCTGACAGGCTTAGTACCCCTCTACAATAGCTCTTTAGGTAGCACGCCCAACACCCAAGGCTGGCTCCAGTTTGGAGCTTCACCCGCACTCGGAAGTAGCGTGCCTCTGGGTGGGACTCAAAGCATCGTCCAGACCACAACTGGTTATGAAACTAAACTAGTCAGTACTCAGTTTGGGGGTGCTGGTTATAGCAACTACAATGCTGGTCTGCCAATTCAGCTAAATCCTGCATTGCCCGTTCTTGATGCTAATAAAGGCTTTACAGTGAGTTTCGATCTGAAAATCAACAGCGAAAGCCACAGCCAAGATGATAACAATGATGGAATTCAAGACCGAGCAGGTTTCAGCGTCATTGTTGTGACTAGCGATAATACCAAAGCAATTGAACTTGGCTTTTGGGGAGATCAAATTTGGGCACAAAACGATGGGCCTAACGTGGCTCCGGGTTCTACTAGAACATTGTTTACTCACAGTGCTACAGAGAGTGCCTCCTACGACACTATGAGTACACTCTCTCACTACGATTTAACGATTAAAGGTGATACATATTCTCTATTTGCTGCGGGTGGCAAAGTACCAATTCTCACAGGCATTTTACGTAACTATACAGCTTTTGACCACACCTCTGCTGGGCCGTTAGGAACATCCCTACCCTATGACCCCTACGAAAGAACTAACTTTATATTTTTAGGTGATAATACTACTGCTGCACAAGCAGATGTTAACCTCAAAAATATAACACTTGAAACAAATAACAGAGTCCGCTTTGTACCCGCTACAGACTCTAATGGTACAGCTGGTATCAAGTTTCGTGGATGGGATGGAACAGATGGTTTAGCTAGTGGTACTGCTGGTGTAAATACTGCTGTTGGTGGTGGTACAACACCATTCAGTACGGATGTCGAGACTGCTGGCATTACCATTAACCCAGTAAATATATTTACTGGCACAAGTGCCAACGAGGCATTTGTTGCTACAACTAAAACAGATATTTTTGATGGCAAAGATGGCTTAGATAGGGTTAGCGCTAATATTGCGAATCTCCAACAAAATGACACTATTAATGGTGGGGCTGGAATAGATACCTTCATTCTCAGTGGTAGTAGTGCCAACATTCTTACTATTGATTTAAGTAATTCCAGTAATCAACTTCAAGGAATTCCTGGGTTACTCGTTTCCAACTTTGAGAACTTCGATTTGAGAACTTTTGCAGGCACAATTAACTCAATAGGCAGCACTGGGAATGATTTGATTCTAGGTGGAGTTGGTGCGGACAGCCTCAGTGGTGGTGAAGGTAACGATAATCTTCAAGGTGGCGATGGCAACGATACTCTCACTGGCGGTGCAGGCAATGATAATCTTCAAGGTGGTAATGGTAACGACACTCTCACTGGCGGTGCGGGGAACGATATTCTCGATGGTGGTACAGGCAATGATCGCTTGGTAGGCGGTGATGGCGATGACATCTACTATATTGATAGCGCTAGTGACATTGTTGATGAGAACGCCACTACTGGTAAGGATACGGTTTACGCGGCAATTACTTACAGCTTGGTTGGCAAAAATTTAGAAAATCTCATCCTGACGGGAACTGCTGCGATCGATGCTACTGGCAACGAACTCAACAATACCATCAAAGGTAATAACGCTGATAATTCCCTGTTGGCTGGAGAAGGTGATAACTTAGTTTACGGCTTAGGGGGAAATGACAGTCTCGCAAGTGGCGCAGGGAAGGATAATCTTCAAGGTGGCGATGGTAACGACACTCTCACTGCTGGCGCAGGGAACGATATTCTCGATGGTGGTACAGGCAATGATAGCTTGGTAGGCGGTGATGGCGATGACACCTATTATATTGATAGCGCTAGCGACATCGTTGATGAGAACGCCACTACTGGTAAGGATACGGTTTACGCGGCAGTTACTTACAGCTTTGTTGGCAAAAATTTAGAAAATCTCATCCTAACGGGAACTGCTGCGATCGATGCTACTGGCAACGAACTCAACAATACCATCAAAGGCAACAACGCTGATAATTCCCTGTTGGCTGGAGATGGTGATAACTTAGTTTACGGTTTAGGGGGGAATGACAGTCTCTCAAGTGGTGTGGGGAAGGATAGCCTGTATGGCGGCGATGGTAACGATACTCTCACTGCTGGCGCGGGGAACGATATTCTCGATGGTGGTACAGGCAATGATAGCTTGGTCGGCGGCGATGGCGATGACATCTACTATATTGATAGCGCTAGTGACATCGTTGATGAGAACGCCACTACTGGTAAGGATACTGTCTACGCGGCAATTACTTACAGCTTTGTTGGCAAAAATTTAGAAAATCTCATCCTAACGGGAACTGCTGCGATCGATGCTACTGGCAACGAACTCAACAATACCATCAAAGGCAACAACGCTGATAATTCCCTGCTGGCTGGAGATGGTGATAACTTAGTTTACGGCTTAGGGGGAAATGACAGTCTCGCAAGTGGTGTGGGTAAGGATAATCTTCAAGGTGGCGATGGTAACGACACTCTCAGTGCTGGCGCGGGGAATGATATTCTCGATGGTGGTACAGGCAATGATAGCTTGGTCGGTGGTGATGGCAATGACTCGCTACTGGGCGGTAATGATAACGACGTTTTGGTAGGTGGGGCTGGTAATGACTATTTATTAAGTGGAACTGGCAACGATCAATTAGTTTATAATCTCAACTCTGCTTTTAATAGCGGTGCTATTGGAGTTGACACGATCGCTGACTTTACTCTGAATAGTGACAAAATTGTTCTGTACAAGAATACATTCACTGCACTTACCAGTATTGCTGGCAATGGTTTCAGTGTTGCAAATGAGTTTATCCAAGTTACAACTGATGCTGCCGCTGCCATTAGTAGTGCCACGATCGTTTACAATTCTGCCAATGGTAAATTGTTTTATAACGAAAATGGTGTTTTAGATGGCTTTGGTACAGGTGCTCAATTTGCCACATTCACTAATAGTCCATCACTCTCAGCCAATGATTTCCTAATTCAGTAGTTAGGATACTCTCACCAAGTTAATATAACCAAAGTAAGGGGCGGGTAAATCCTGCCCTTTAATTACATAATGTTTAATGGGTCTATATCAATGGTTAAGCTTACAGATGCAGGGCAGAGCGATCGCACTTCTTCCCAATCTGGTAATTGTGGTAAATCATCAGGCGCAAATTTAATTAATATCTGCCAGCGATAACGATTAGCTACTCGTAAAATGCTAGCTGGTGCTGGCCCTAAAATCTCAAATCCTTCTTCTGTATTTAATTTTGTAGCTATGATTTGCGCAGTATTTTGCACTTGAATCGGATCTAAACTACTCAATCGCAACAAAATCAACCTGCCATAGGGAGGATAATTGAGTGCTTCTCTTTGTTCTAGTTCGGAAGTAGAGAAAGCTTGATAATCGTGGCGTTTGACTGCTTCAATTACCTCATGCTCTGGGTTATAAGTTTGGATAATTACCCTACCCGGATCGTCGCCTCTCCCCGCCCGTCCTGCTACTTGGGTTAAAGTTTGAAATGCCCGTTCGCTGGCGCGATAGTCGGAAAGATGCAGCAAGCCGTCAGCAGCCACAACACCCACAAGTGTCACCTGAGGTAAATCCAAACCTTTGGTGAGCATTTGCGTACCTATTAATAGATGTGCTTCCCCATTAGCAAACTGGGTGAGGAGGGTACGGTGTGCGCCTTTGTTGCGGGTGGTATCGCTATCAAAACGGATGCAATTAAGTTGGGGAAATTCGCGCTTTAATTCTTGCGCTACTCGTTGAGTACCGCTACCGAAGAACTTGAGGTAAGGGGAGGCGCAGTCAGGGCAGAATTTTGGATGCGATCGCCCATAATTACAATAATGGCAGCGTAAAAGTTGCGGCGCTCCGTCTTCAGTGTGGTGATAGGCTAGCGATACGTCACAATGGGGACATTCCAGCACATAGCCACAATTACGGCAAGAGACAAAAGTACTGTGTCCCCGGCGATGGATAAATAAAATTCCCTGTTGTTGTCTTTCAAGCAGCTGTTGCAATGCTGTTTGTAGGGATCTACTAAATATTGAGCGATTTCCCTCTTGCAACTCTCGCCGCATATCTACTATTTCTATCGGCGGTAAAGGACGCGAGTTGATGCGTTCGGGAAGGGAGAGGTAGTGGGAGGACAAATTCTTTGCGTCTTGTTTCACACTCAGCCAACTTTCCAAGGAAGGTGTAGCCGAACCTAATACTAAGGGACAATTTTCGATTTCGGCGCGCCATTGCGCAACGGTGCGGGCGTGGTAGGTGGGGATGGGGGAGTCTTGCTTAAAGCTGCTGTCGTGTTCTTCATCTAAGATGATTAAACCCAAGTTGGGTAAGGGCGCAAAAATTGCACTACGCGTACCAATTACTACTTGGGCTTCGCCTGCAAGCATTTGTCGCCACGTGTCGTAACGTTCGCCTTCCGAAAGGGCGCTGTGATAGACGTTAACTTTGTTACCAAAACGGGCACGAAAACGATCGGTTAACTGGGGTGTAAGTCCAATTTCTGGGACTAAAACTAGGGCGGATTTACCTCGATCTAATAAAGGTGCGATCGCTTGTAAATAAACTTCGGTTTTCCCGGAACCTGTCACCCCATGCAATAAGACTTGAGCATATCCATCTAGTGCCTGGATTCTCGCTAAAGCGTGAGATTGATCGCTAGTTAAAGATTTAGGGCGATCGCTTACAATTACAGGCCCCTGTTCTTTTCTTAATACTTCCCGTTCTTCAATTACAATACAGCCTTTTTGCTCTAGCCCTTTGAGGGTAGGGGTAGTTGTTTTGCAAATTTGCAGGAACTCATTCAACCACACCTCACCGCCACAATCCCGTAGCACTTTTAAAATTTCTCGTTGACGTTTGTTCAGGTCAAGGTGTAATCCATCATCAACTAAGGTGACTGCTGTTTTCGTCTGGGGTCGAGAATATCTCGGTAGTTCTATATAGCTTTCTACCCAACCGCGTTCAAGTAATTTCTTTTTTCCCCAGTTAAATCCTTTCACCTGGCGCTTAAGAAATTTGCAACTATAGTCTCCTGTAGCTTGAGATTGGAGAATTTTGAGAATTTGACGCGCTGCTGTGGAATTAAGAAATTCCTCTGCACCATGCGGAATGTTTTCTGGTTTGAGGCGGAGGCGAGATTGCGATCGCCCTAACAATCCTGGCGGTAAAGCTACTCTAATCGCTTGAATTAAAGGCGTATAGTAATATGTCGATACTCTATTTAATAATTCCCAATAACCATTGGGAAAAAACCCTACACTCACAACATCTTCTACATCCCGAATTTTCTCTAGTGGTAGATCGGGATTTGGCTGGGACAATAAACGAATGGCGATCCCTCCCAGTTGTTGTGTACCAAAGGGTACAGTTAAAATATCACCTGGTTTGATTTCTAACTGCTCTGGTAAGTGATAAGTATATAGCCCAGAATTCTCTGGACAGTCTACCAACACTTCAACCCAGCGCTCGATACTTGTCTTGGATTGATATATTTCTCCAGGCTCATTAACTACCAAATGGGATAAATTTACGCCATCAATATACATAGTTGCTATTTTAATAGATAGATTTTTTTATGCCTTTCTTGTAGTTCGTCAAAAGTTACCTTTACCTTGAGAATTTAACTTTTTGCTATTCTAGGCGTAAACTGTAATTCGCAATACTTTTATCCCTCATAATACTTGATAAGTTTCCTCTTATGTAATTCACATCGCCCCATTCAACTCAACTATACATGCCCTAAATATTAGATACTCAGCATACACAATAAAAGCATTTCATCCACTATCTTCTAAATAGTTGTTGTATCTACTAAATAGGGTATAAGATTTTCACCCTATTGATAGATATTCAATCGATTATGTATATGAGATGCTTTTATACAAATCAAGTAAATTATTTCCAAATTTTAAATTGCTAATTTATTGTCAGTCATGAAACTTAATCAAAACCGATAAACTCAGCAGTAAGCTTACGATTTTTAACATCAGTCCCAACCAATAAAGTCTAAAAAACTTTGGATAATTAAATAAAAATTTAAGATTTTGGGATGTCTAGCTGACGATTTAATCTGAGTTCAGGTTGAGAAAGTTTGAGTGAGTTTGACATATTTAGTAAACAAGAAAAAAATGAGGAATATAGAGGTTGGGGAGCTGAGGAGATAGTTGGTGGGTGCATAGGCCAGTATTGTTATGAGATTTATCTAGCAGGAACTAAGGAATGACAGCTAGACATTGATTTTAACTTCTAATGAGAAATTAGCATAAACTTTTGTTTTGCTACCGGACGAGTGCATTTCTCCCTTAGGGAAACTACCAAGCCTCAAGCAAGCAGCTGTCACTGAATTATGTACCAAACAAAGCAACAATCCCTAAAGGAAAGTTATGAATATTGCTGAATTGGGAACACTGGAAATACTAGAGAGTGCTGCTGAAAATGAAGAACAATCATTTGATAGTTTAGAAGCAGTGGCAGATGACGATTCTTTGATTCCAGAAAATCTGGAGTCGGAGGAACGTGATGGCGATGAGATGGCAGCAGCCCGTCCTTCGGGATACAATAAAACCGAGCATGATGATGCTGTAGGCGCGTTTTTTAAAGAAATGGCGCGTTATCCGTTGCTAAAACCCGACGAAGAGGTGGAATTAGCACGGCGAGTCAGGTTTTTAGACGAATTCAGGAACATACAAGATTCCTTACACTCAAGCTTAGGACAGCAACCGACTAAAGCCCAAATAGCTGCTGAGTTAGATATGACGGAAAAGCAGCTAGAAAGTCGATTGTATCAAGGTCGAGTAGCGAAACGCAAAATGATTCGCTCGAACTTGCGCTTAGTAGTCTCAATTGCTAAACGATATCTTAATCGCGGAGTGCCTTTTCTAGATTTAATTCAAGAAGGCGCAATGGGTTTAAATCGCGCTACAGAAAAATTCGATCCCGATAAAGGATATAAATTTTCGACATACGCCTATTGGTGGATTAGACAAGCGATTACAAGAGCGATCGCTAATGATGCGCGTACAATCCGCTTACCGATCCATATTGTTGAAAAACTTAACAAACTTAAAAAAGCCCAGCGCGAACTCAAACAAAAATTTTCTCGCAATCCTTCCGAAGCTGAAATGGCAGAAGCTTTGGAAATGACTGTACAACAACTACGCCAATTGCAGCAACTTAGGCGTCAAGCGCTGTCTCTCAACCACCGTGTTGGTAAAGAAGAAGACACGGAACTGATGGATTTACTAGAGGATGAAGATAACCTATCTCCAGAAGCAAAAATGAACGAACACATGATGCGTCAGGAGATTTGGGAAGTGTTGGGTGATGTCTTAACTCCAAGAGAAAAAGATGTAATTTCTCTACGTTATGGATTGACAACCAGCGAACCATGTACTTTGGAAGAAGTCGGTAATATGTTCAATCTATCTCGCGAACGAGTGCGACAAATTCAAAGTAAAGCTATGCGAAAATTGCGGCGTCCCCATATTGCAAAACGGTTAAAAGGATGGTTAATTTAAATACGCAATAGTCAATAGTCAAGGGTCATTTGTCATTTGTCATAATTTTGAATTTTGCGAAAAGTTGCGTGCGGTTGAGCAACGCCAGTTGCTTTAAGCCGGGAAATCCGTCCAACGCACTGGCTCAACTTTTCAAGACAAATTTTGAACTTTGAATACCTATAAGGGCTTGACTTTGTACTCTTGACTCTGGACTATTGACTATGGACTATTAACCATAACCTCATGACTTCGCCTAGCAATTTAATTTTGCGTTTTGCCGAACCTGCTGATTGTAGTATTTTATTTGACCTAATTCAGCAACTAGCAGAGTATGAGAAACTATCTCATGCGGTGACAGGCAATATTATGGCTTTGAAAGAGCATCTATTTGGCTCACCCAAATATGTTGAGGCAATATTAGCAGAGTATGCAGGACAACCTGTAGGTTTTGCCCTATTTTTTCATAATTATTCAACATTTTTGACTAAGCCAGGTATTTATCTAGAAGATTTATTTGTACTACCTGAATATCGCCGTCAAGGTATTGGTAAAGCTGTTTTATCTAAATTAGCCCAAATAGCTGTAGAACGAAATTGTGGGAGGTTAGAGTGGAGTGTTTTAGATTGGAATGAGCCAGCCCAAGAATTTTACCGCAGTATGGGAGCATCTATTTTAGATGATTGGCGAATTTGTCGCGTGACAGAAGAATCACTAACAAAATTAGCTACTTTGTGAAAAGCTTAGATAGGTACTAATGCAAAATTAAATATATATTTGTCATTGCGAATGGAGCAAAGCGGAATGTAGACGCGCAGCGCCTTCCCGCAGGGTAGCAATCACAAGAGTTTAGAGATTACTTCTCTACGAGACGCTACATTTCATTTCGTACCCTAAGGGAAGGCTACGCCTACGCAATGACATAAATAATTTTGTGTAACCACTTATCCAACTTCTTTAAAAAGTTGGGTATCTAGATAATACAAATTTTTATTTATCAGATAGAATTGCTCTTGTGTGGGATTTTAAATATATCTTAAACATTATCAATAATTAGACTAAGTTTGACAGCTTGTCTTTTGACTTAAACAATTGCTCATCTGAAAATTATGGAGGATATGGCACCGAATACGCCTTGGTTGTAGAGGAAACACGAAATGAAAAGGTTTTTTTCAATAATACTGTTAGGCATTGCAATCTTCACCTTTGCTTTCAGTAATTCAGCGTTAGCAGCAGACAGTAGCAATGGAGGCAAAGTATTTAGTGCTAATTGCGCTTCTTGTCATGCAGGTGGCAAGAATTTGGTTCAAGCTAATAAGAACCTGAAGAAAGATGCGTTAGAAAAATACGGTATGTACTCCGCAGAGGCAATTATCAGCCAAGTAACAAATGGTAAAAATGCTATGCCTGCTTTTAAAGGTCGTTTAAATAGCAGCCAAATTGAAGATGTAGCTGCTTACGTACTTGAACAAGCAGATAAAAGTTGGTAATTAAACCAACATCGCAGGCAGAATTATTCACTAGCGGGGCTTTTGTCCCGCTAAATTTTAGCAATGTCGAAATTGTCAAATATATTGCTTATGAATTATTTCTGGCGATTATTTCTTAGTGCAATTGTTGCTTTTTTTCTGATATTTTCGACGGATGCTGTCTACGCTTCACCTATCTCAAACGCCCAAAAAACAGCAAGTAAATTTTTGCAGTCTGGTGTAGAGAAAATTATACACAGTAATTATCAGGCAGCTATTGAGGATTTAAATCAAGCGATTCAACTTCAAAGCAATTTTGGGGAAGCTTATAGCGATCGCTGTCTTGCTTATCTGCAACTCCAAGATTACCACCAAGCGATCGCAGATTGTACTCAAGCCATAAATTTTACCCCAAACGACGCTGAGGCTTATCTCAATCGGGGCTTGGCAAGCTACAGACAACAAGATTATGCTGCTGCTAAGGCTGATTATCATCGCGCGATCGCACTCAAACCTTCTGAGTTTCGAGCTTACTATAATCTGGCGCTAGTTCATGCGGCAAAGGGCAATTATTCCCAAGCCATTATTGATTACAATCTAGCTCTAGGTCAAATTTCTCAGCCAACAAATCTACTGCTTGCAGATATATACAATGACAGAGGTTTAGCGCGTTTGCAATTGCAAGACTTAGAAGCTGCTATGGTCGATTTTAGTACGGCAATTTACCTCGATGCCAACGACTATAGAGCTTACTTTAACAGAGGTTGTGCTTGCGGTCGCAAAGGAGATAAATTTGGTGCGTTGCGTGATTTCTCTAAAGCGATTAAGCTGAAACCCGATAGCGCCCTTGCTTATG
This sequence comes from Calothrix sp. NIES-2098, assembly GCF_963875125.1. NCBI lineage: Bacteria > Bacillati > Cyanobacteriota > Cyanophyceae > Nostocales > Calotrichaceae > Calothrix > Calothrix sp. NIES-2098. Next base: position 1,754,871 of record NZ_CAWNKJ010000001.1, on the reverse strand, counting down.
TTAACCGGGGCGTAACTCGATATCATCTAGGTTATTATCAAGGAGCGATCGCAGATTTACAAAAAGCATCCGGGTTCTTTGGAGACACTGGCGAAAAGCTAGCCTATCAAAAAGCTTTGGATTTACTCAAAGCCATGCAAAAACAGCTACCATCAGTTTCAGAATTTGTGTAAGCCAACCTGATTTACATTCTTGATATTTGCTGCACAGCTTCCCGAATTCTTCAAGTCGGGAAGCTAAATTCATAACACATAACACGCAAAGATAGTCAAAAATCTATAAGAAATAACTCCAGTTTTTGATATAGAAAATATGGCATGAGGAAGAAGTTACTAATGCCCCAAGTGGCGGGACAAGCAGCCTCGACCATTCACAAGAATAAGTTTCCCGTCACATTCAATGGATCGGAAGATAATTCTCAAGATAGAGATATATTCAGAATAAGATGGCGTAGGCTAAAGAAAAAACTCAGAATATATCCATAAATTAGCAAGTCTCAATTCGACAATTAGTTAAAAGATTGCTACAGTATTCCCCAATAAAATAGAATAGAACAATATTAATTGATGAGTTATTACAACTTCAATGACCATTTCTGGTCGGCAAAGAAAGTCTGCTGCCAAACAACACAAGATAAATCAAATAAAACCATTGCTAATAAGAAAATAATCGTAGCAATGTTGTCTTTAGCCTTTATCTTTGTTGGTGCACCACTTTTACTTTCACAAATATTGACTGCTAGCAACGAGCATCAGGGAGAAGTTTCTCTCAATCAGAATCTTGGGAATAAATGTATTTTAGTTGGGCGAAAGCCTTTACAAATTCATTGTTCTGTTAAATAGTAATAAATACTTGTGCAAATTTAGGTTATCAGAATGCAATTATTTTGACAGAAGCAGTTGCATAAATTAAACTACCCTTTGCAAGCAATAAAAAAGCTCTGTCAATGCATCCAACTGAACAAGCTATCCTACCTACTCGTGTTGTTGGTTTAATTAGTGGCACATCTGTTGATGGCATAGATGCCGCCTTTGTAGAGATTACTGGGCAAGAGTTAGATCTGAAAGTTGAGTTAATAAGTGGCGCAACATATCCTTATCCCGCAGATCTAAGAGAAAAAATCTTAGCAGTTTGTGCAGGAGAAGCCATCTCAATGGCAGAATTGGCAGAAATAGATGATGCGATCGCTTTTGTTTTTGCGCAAGCTGCCCAAAATATTCAAATTGGTCATCAACCAGCAACTTTGATTGGTTCCCACGGTCAAACAGTTTACCATCGTCCACCCAAACACGGGGACGGGTCGTTAGGTTACACTTTGCAACTCGGTCGTGGTGCGTTGATTGCCCATTTAACGGGAATCACGACTGTGAGTAACTTTCGTGTCGCTGATATTGCTATTGGCGGACATGGTGCGCCTCTCGTTCCTAGAGTAGACGCTTATTTGCTCAGTCATCCTCAAGAGGCACGATGTATACAAAATATTGGCGGTATTGGTAATGTTGCTTATATACCACCGCGTCGTGACAATTGGCTAGAAAAGATGCGCGGCTGGGATACTGGCCCGGGAAATAGCTTATTAGATTTAGCTGTCGAACATTTAACCAACGGTGCTAAAAAATACGATGAAAGCGGTCAGTGGGCAGCAACTGGCACTCCTTGTCACCCCTTAGTCGAACAATGGCTGGCGCAAGATTACTTTCAGCTACCACCACCTAAATCTACTGGTCGAGAGTTATTTGGCGTAACTTATCTCCAACAGTGTTTACAAGATGCTGAAGTCTACCAACTCAGTCCAGCTGATATCCTGGCAACGCTAACAGAACTCACCGCCGCATCAATCGTTCACAGTTACCGCACCTTTTTACCGCAACTGCCCGATCGCGTACTATTATGTGGTGGCGGTAGTCGCAATCTTTATTTGAAACAGCGCTTGCAGTCGTTATTACCAGCAGTACCAGTTTTGACTACAGATGAAGTTGGTGTGAGTGCAGATTTTAAAGAAGCGATCGCTTTTGCTGTTTTAGCTTATTGGCGACAATTAGGTATTCCTGGTAACTTACCCAGCGCTACAGGCGCACCGCGAGAAGTGCTTCTGGGCGAAATTCATCCTAGTCATGATTAAGTTAAAAACTTAGCACTGCAAATTTTTGAAGGCTATACTTTAATTTATTGACCGCCTGACATTTTTGCGTTTCAAATATATCTTTATGTCTTGGCGGTACTCGATCGAGACAAGGAAAATAACAAGGTGGCTCACACTTTTTTAATGCAACCCGGACGCTGGACATTACAAGGAAGCTGGCTGGAACGCAATAGTATGCCGATTAACGTCAAGGGTATGATCTTGGTGGCTTGGAATCGAGATAACTGGTTTACAATGGCGACGAAGCTGATTTTTCCAGGTAGCGATCGCTCGGAAATCTCTTTACAGTATAAAGGGCGTTTAGATGATGGAGAGCGCCAGTATACTTTTTTACTCCAGCATAATATGTTAGGGCAGGTTGAAGGCGAGGGATTGATTGGTGTAACAACTATTGTGCAGCGTTACTGGGCACTTAACGATCGCCAACGTCGCAGCGGCTTTGAAACTTTGCATCAGTTATCAGACGATTCCTACTATTTAAGCAGCGCTATTCTGACGGGTCATTTTTTGAATAGTACGATTGAAGCGAGCCTTGAGCGTCAGCCAAAATAACCCGATTGATAAGTGTAAAGAAAGATTTCTATTTTTAAGAAGATAAATAAGTATAACAACCGAGACTGGTTTACCATTTGCCAGGTTATTTCTGGAAATCTTCATAGCTTTCCTGGCATATTTAGTGTTGTTTGGGGTCGATAGTGTTAAATATTAATTCTATAAATCTGTAAAATTACTTAGTTAATACATATTTATAGTAAAAAACTGGTAGTTATACTGACGATTTTCTCAACATTGATTTTTATATTGTTGCGGTAAACAGTTTTTAGATGAATTTAAACACTTATATCGTATACAAAAATCTTTATTTTTATATAGTTTGATTAACTTAGTTTGCGAACACAATTTAGCTTTTTTTGCCTGGTATCTGCCTATTCAAAATTTTAATTATTTTTTAATAATCAACCCATATTAAGACATGAGTGCATTGTAAATCAAGCCCGATCGGAAAAATTCATAACAATTAGCTAAGTCCAATCAGTGAAAAATCTATTTCTTAATCGCCTCTAATAGAAATAAAAGCATGAGGTCTAAGAATGAAGCAAAATTAATTGTCAGAACGCCTTGCGATCGCTCTAATGCACCCGCAATAAATCATCACATAAAAGTGGATTGCTCAAAGGAAATTTATACAAATGAAAACAGTTGATGAGTTGTTGTCAGAGCTGCGATTTCTTAACGTAAAGCTCTGGACAGAAGGCAACAGCCTACGCTATGAAGCGGATAAAGAGACTCTCTCTCCAGCGCTTTTAGCTCAACTGAAAGAGCAAGAAGCACAAATACTAGCAATCCTCAAGCAATCTGATAGTTATTCCTCTTGTCCGTTAGAAGACACCACATCATTTTGTTCTCTTTCCTACGGTCAACAAGCCTTGTGGTTCCTTTACCAGATGGCACCAAACAGCATTGCTTACAATATTTTTCTGACAGCGCGACTCGACTCAGACTTAGATATAGAAGCTTGGGAACGAGTATGGAAACAACTAGTTGATAGGCATACAATTCTCCGCACTACTTACGCCATTCGCAACGGTCAACCAGTTCAACAAATTCACTCTCGTCAAGAAGTTGATATAGAAGTAATAGATGCTTCTTCATGGAATGACGAATATTTAAAAGCACAAATTTATCTAGAAACAGATCGTCCTTTCGACCTAGAATGCGGCCCGGTACTGCGGGTAAAACTATTTAGCAATACAATATACGGGAACATTCAACTAATCGTTATGCACCACATAGCTGGGGATATGTGGTCTTTGGAGTTGCTAATCGAAGAATTTCAAATATTGTATGCTGCCGAAGTTAATACTCTATCTTCAATTTCTCTCAATCTCCCCTTTCCTAAAAGCCAATATACAGACTATGTATGCTGGCAAGCAGATATGCTAGCAAGTTCTCAAGAAAAACTTTGGACATATTGGCGCAAACAATTAGAGGGTGAATTACCAATTTTAAATTTGCCTACAGATCGACCTCATCCCCCAGAACAAAATTATCGGGGTGATACTGCAATTTTTAATTTCAATTCAGAATTAATTCAACAATTGAAGAAGCTTAAAAATACTCAACGAGCTTCTCTTTATACAATTATGCTAGCGGCATTTTTTGCCCTACTTTACCGCTATACAGATCAAGAAGATATTCTTGTAGGAACTTCTATAGCAGGTAGGTCAGCTAGCAAAGATTTTCAAAAAATTGTTGGTTACTTCCCTAATATAACTGTCTTGCGAGGCAATTTGAGTAGGAACCCAACCTTCAAAGAATTATTGACTCAGATACGTAGTATAGTTATCGGAGCGCTCCAGTATCAAGAGGCTCCTTTTCCCTTATTAATTGAAAAACTCAAAATTCAGCGCGATCGCAGTCATTTTCCTCTCGTTTCTGTCTGCTTTAGCTGGCATAAATATCGCAGTTTTTCAAATGCCAACAATCGGGAACAACAGACATTAGCAATCGAAATTTTGCCGCATCTAGGAGTACAACGAGGAGCAGCATTTGACATTAACTTAAAAGTTATGGAACTAGGTAATGAATTCCTAATTGCTTGGGAATATAGTACCGAATTGTTTGATGCTGCGACAATCGCTAAGATGCAATCTCATTACCAAACGTTGCTAGAGGGAATTGTTACTAATCCAGAAAAACGCCTTGGGGAATTACCTTTGTTAACAGCTAGAGAAAGACAGCAATTATTAGGAGATTGGCACAACAACTACATAGAATATTCTCAAAATAAATGCATCCATGAATTATTTGCACAACAGGTAGAATTAACACCTAATAAAGTGGCGGTGGTATGTGCAGACCAACAACTCACTTATCAAGAACTTAATCAAAAAGCCAATCAACTAGCACGCTATCTGCAATCTCTAGGTGTGGGGCCAGAAGTTCTCGTAGGGATTTGTGTAGAACGCTCCCTCTTCACGATTGTCGGACTTTTGGGAATTCTGAAAGCTGGTGGTGTTTATGTCCCTATAGAGCCTACCTATCCTCAAGCAGACTTGGCGTACATATTAGAAGAAACTCAAGTTTCAGTGTTGCTCACACAAGCACATTTGCTAGCTTCTCTACCTTTACATCCAACACATATAATTTGCTTGGATAAAGACGAGAACATCATTGCCAAACATAGCCAAGAAAACCCCACAACATTAATGTCATCGTTAAACTTGGCTTATGTAATATATAAATTTGCCTCTAATAACAAACCTCAAGGTATTAGCATTATCCATCGAGGTGTAGTGCATTTAGTTAAAGCTAACAACTACGTCAACTTTACCAAAGAAGACGTTTTTCTTCAGTTAGCTTCTCTTAATTTTGATACGGCAACTTTAGAAATTTGGGGTAGCCTACTTAATGGAGCGCGTTTAGTGTTGATGCCTCCCCAAACGCCATCTTTGCTGGAATTAGCACAAGCAATTCGCCAATATCAAGTAACAACTCTATGCCTGACACCGGGATTTTTTCGCTTATTGGTAGATGAGCAATTAGCAGAATTAAAACAGTTGCAGCAACTGCTAGTAGGAGTAGATATTATATCTCCTCCTCACGTCAAGAGGCTCCTACAAGCTGTGCCAGAATTAAAGCTAATTAATGGTTATGAGCTAACAGAAAATACGACTTTTACCTGCTGTTATCAAGTAACGGTTGCATCCAATATTGATGCTGCTATTCCCATCGGTCGCCCTATTGGCAATACTCAGGTGTATTTGCTTGATGCACAATTACAGCCAGTAGCAGTTGGCATACCAGGAGAACTTTACATTGGTGGTGATGGACTAGCAAGGGGTTATTTCAATCAACCAGATCTCACAGCCGAGATTTTTATCCCCCATCCATTTAGCTCTCAGCCTGGCGCACGCTTGTACAAAACTGGCGATCTCGCTCGCTATCTACCAGATGGCAATATAGAATTTCTGGGACGAATCGATCGGGAAGTAAAAATTCGGGGTTTGCGTATTCAGCTAGCAGATATCGAAATTGCACTGACTCAATATCCCAAAGTACAGCAGGCTGTAGTCGCAATCGATGAAAATCAATCTGGAGATCGGTACTTAGTTGCTTATGTTGTACCAGCAGAGCAGGCCAATCAAGAAAAAACCTGTAGTTTAAAATCAACTACACTACGTAGTTTTTTAAAGCAGAAATTGCCAGAGTACATGGTGCCTGCAACCTTTGTGATTCTCAAGCATATTCCTCTTACACCCAATGGAGAGGTGAATCATAGGGCACTACCTGAAGCCCATCTCCATTTAGAACGGGAAAATCCATTTGTACCACCGCAAACACCTACGGAAGCTGTAATTGCTGATATTATTGCCACCGTCCTAGGTCTGGAAGAGATTGGCATCCACGACAACTTTTTTGCTTTGGGAGGACATTCCTTCTTGGCAATGCAAGTTATTTCTCGGTTACGGCAAGCTTATCAGATAGAGCTACCTTTGAACTGTGTGTTTGAAGCGCCAACCGTAGCCGAGCTAGAAAAGTTAATTGCTAGTTATCGCCAAAAAGATGTGGAGCATATAGTACCTGTTATTGCTCCTGTTTCGCCAGAGCAAACAGAGTTTCCCTTATCTTTTGCCCAAGCCAGACTTTGGTATCTCGACCAGTTGGTAGGAAAAAATGCTGCTTACAATATGCCATTGGCAGTGCAGCTTGTCGGCAATTTAAATATCAATGCTCTAGAGTGCAGTATCCGCGAAATAGTTCAACGTCACGCCAGCTTGCGAACTCACTTCCAAGTAGTTAATGGTTTAACAGTACAGGCGATCGCTCCTACTGCCACTATTACCTTACCAGTAGTCAACTTACAGAATTCACCAGACCCAGAAAATCAAATCCAACAGCTAGCCAAAATAGAAGCTCATATACCTTTTGACTTGGCTGGAGATTCTCTAATTAGAGCCAAGTTGTTACAATTATCTCAATTTGAGTACGTATTACTGCTGACTATACATCATATTGTCTGCGATGCTTGGTCGATAGGGATTTTGCAGCAAGAGCTATCTAGTTTGTATCCAGCCTTCTGTGCGGGTAAGCCTTCTCCTTTACCAGATTTACCTATTCAGTATGTAGACTATACACTGTGGCAGTGGGAGTTATTAACCACAAAAGTATTACAAAGACAACTAAACTACTGGACTAGGCAGTTATTAGGCGTGCAGCCGTCGCTGGAACTATTCACAGACAAACCGCGAAAAAGCTTGCATAAGTTCAAGGGTAGCAGTTTAGGTTTTGACATAGATGCTCAACTCTCCCAAGAACTAAAAACTCTCAGCCAGCAATCAGGTATAACGCTATTTATGACTCTGCTGGCAGCGTTTGTCACTTTACTCTATCGCTATAGCGATCGCAAAGATATTTTAGTTGGTTCTCCCATAGCCAACCGCCATCATCCCGATACAAAATCCCTCATTGGCTTGTTTGTGAATCTTCTGGTGCTGCGATTCAAGATTTCCGAAAATTTGAGTTTTAGTCAACTGCTGGATCGGGTACGTGATGTAACATTAGCAGCCTATGCTCACCAAGATGTGCCTTTTGAGCAACTGCTGAAAACCTTACAACCAGAACATTCCGTCAACCAAAATCCATTGGTGCAAGTGGTATTCAATTTAGAACCCGCCCCTCGTCCTTGGGAACTACCAGGAATTTCTGTCACTTCTATCAAGATAGAGTCAATGACAGCAAAGTTTGATTTAACTTTATCAATGGTAGAAACTGCAACTGGACTGAAAGGAACTTGGGAGTACAACAGCGATTTATTTGAACATGAAGCGATCGCTCGTATGAGTGCCAACTGTCAAAGTTTGTTAGCCGCAGTAACTACCAATCCTAACCAGACATTAGCACAAATTCATTTGCTAGATGCGTGAATTGTACTAAAAAGCAGTCGATCATATATACTCAACTGCTATGCAAAATCTCACTTTATACATTTAGGTTTCAGTCCGAAAATATAGTGTAATAGCTATTAGTTTGATTGCCGAAGACCATGTTCTTACTTTGAACCCAATCCTCACAAGTTCCTCAAATTTATGCTCTATAAAAGAACTGTAGACCGACTGGATGTAAAAGGGCGCTGACCAAAGCATTCAAGGTGAAGATTAAAAGAACTGTCTTTATAAGTAACCCAACATACTTATGAACTAAAAGCCAGAAACCTCAATAACTACCGATCGACACAAAGTAGAGGTATATATGTTTACTAAAATTTTAGTTGCGTTAGATCGCTCGCCAATGGGGAAACAGGTTTTTGAGCAAGCCTTGGCTTTAGCAAAGGCTACAGGAGCTAGTTTGATGCTACTTCATGTCCTCTCTGCGGAAGAGGAGGGTAGCCCTTACGCACCTTTGTTAACTAATTTTGACTATTATCCTGGTGTGGGCAGCCAAAGCTTCGAGCACTACCAAAAGCAATGGGATAACTTTAAAAATGAAGGTATCCAGCTATTGCAATCATTATCTGCGCAAGCAAACACAGCAGGAGTCAATGCAGAATTTACTCAACAACTTGGCAGTCCTGGTCGGCTGATCTGTCAATTAGCGACAACTTGGGGTGCTGATTTGATTATTATGGGTCGTCGGGGTCGTTCGGGTTTAAAAGAACTATTTCTTGGTAGCGTGAGTAACTACGTCCTTCACCATGCTCCTTGCTCAGTTCATGTTATTTCTGTTCCCAGTCAAGTTACTCAAGCTGAAGAAGCTCCTCAAGAAACTGCTAGTGTTAACTAACAATTGATGGCTGCACAGTGGAAGTAAGGTAGGAGGAAGGAGTCACAGAAGGGAGACAAGGTAGACCAGGTAGACCAGAATAACTAATGAGTCTTGACTCTTGGCTCCAAAACAGAGGAGGTACACCCGATGATACGTCGCTTCCTACAAACATTTTGGTGGCTGCTATTGCTAGGGATATTAACGATATTTATCTTCTTGGGTTTAGAACTTAGTCTCTCTCAAACCGCACTTGCGGCTATTACTCGATTAGAAACAGTACCAGGAGAAGTAATTTATCGCTCGCAGCTAAAATTAGACGATCGCTCTGGAAATGTTTGGCAGGTAATTTTATGGAAGCAAGTTTATCCTGATTACCCACCGAGTATAAATCTCCGGTTGGTAGGATTTCCTGGTTCTGCCGAACTCATTCATCCACAGCCATTGCGGATTACTAAAGCTACAGGTGAGGTTCTGACTGCTCCTGATGTTTTCTTAGAGGAAGCACCAGTCCCTACTATCGGTCAGTACAACTTCAAGGATATATTGCCCAAATTATCGGTAGAACCCTTGCTACTGAGTATCCCTTTGCCTGGCGATCGCTTCATCAATATCTCAGTGCCTCAATCTGTAGTGCAGGAATGGCAAAAAGTAGTTAGCAGTTAGCCGCATCATTGAAGATTTTATAGGAGATTAATTTATGTTAAAAGCAGCAGATATCATGACAAAAGATGTCGCTACAATTCGTAGTTCGGCAACAGTAGCTGAAGCTGTTAGGTTATTGAGGTCAAGAGACTGGCGCGCGCTGATTGTGGATCGTCGCCACGAACAAGATGCCTACGGCATTATTAGCGAGAGTGATATTGCTTATAAAGTGCTTGCTTATGGAAAAGATCCCCAAACGATGCGTGTCTACGAAATTATGACCAAGCCTTGTATCACGCTCAATCCCGACCTCGGTTTGGAATACATAGCAAGGTTATTTGCCGAGCATCATCTCCACAGAGCGCCGGTTATCCAAGGCGAACTATTGGGTATTGTCTCACTCACCGATCTTCTGGCTCACAGTCGCTTTCTCGAACAACCGCGAACAATTCTACTAGAACAAGAATTACAAGACGAAATTAAGAAAGCACGAATTGTATGTGCGAATACAGGTGTTCGTTCGCCAGAATGTGCTGCGGCGTGGGATGTTGTTGAGGAACTGCAAGCAGAGATAGCGCACCAACGAGCTGAGAAGTTTGTGAAAACAGCTTTTGAGGATTATTGCGATGAATATCCAGAAGCCTTAGAAGCTAGAATGTATGACCTTTAATTTAATAATCTTACAAATATGTGACTAGGGGTTGAGCATAGCTAAACCCCTAGGGAGGATTATCCTACAATTTTTATGATTCAGCGATGAAAAGCTGATAGGACAAAGTTGGAAATAATGTGAGTTCGTCAGTTCGATTTAATTTCTTATCTACTTTTTGGATTACATAATTTTGATTGAAGCGATCGCTTTAGGGTGGGACATCGCACCCACCACTAATTTTAAAATGTCCTTATAGTTCCGAAGCTGTATCAGGCGCAATCACTTCCCCAGTCCCTAATTCTAGGATCATATCTTGGTCGGTAATTAGTTCGCTGAGTTCTTTAACTTGTAAGTTCATCCCTTCACAAGCTTGCCTTAGTTCTTTAGCAAATCTATTGAGATCGCTACCATAACCACATTGGTAAGCGGCAGTTTCAATTCCTTGTTTGGCATTTGCTCTAGCACAATCTACTAACTCTGTGCCTTGCAATGGTGTTGTGGATGCCATATCTCTACTTACTGTTTATTACTTAATTTTTGTATTAGTAGATTACCAATTATTTAAAACGGATTCATCTCTCTAATGGTGGACGTAGAGAAAACAAATTCAAAATTCTCAATTCTGCATTCTACTGGCTTTCGGCTTTGATAAAAATAAATATAGCGATCTAGTAGCGTGTCATAGCTAAATTCTTCTATTAATTAGATGAAATAAACTACCAAGAAATATAGATTCTTGTAATGCATGATTTTATTTTTATATAAAAGAATTAATTGTGCTTCTCTACGCCTTTGATTTCCTAATTGAAAAAGTAACCCTTGGGTTGAACAAATATTCAGCCCAAGGGTTACTTTTTGCTTTGTATTTTACTTGACATTTGTAAGTTTAGCCTATTCTACTTAAAATATTCGCCAAGCTTACTCATGGTTGGTAAATGCACTCAGCTGATACTATTCTCCCCACACTTAACACACGCTCTGAATTTGACCACGGGCAACAAGTAAACAACTCTCTTGTGATGAAGGATTTATCCTGCTCATCTATTTTTAAATTAGCTGTTATTGGCTTGAGATTTATCATTCTTTAGATGTAAAAAAAACTTAAATTACTCAATCTTAAGAAGTAAATTCCGAGGAATGGGTAAATTCATACACAAAGGCAAGAATACAAATACGGTCGCTGTTCGGGAAAGGATAGCAACAGAGAAAAAGCAAGGTGCAAAAAACTTTAGACTCTTGACTCTTGACAAATGACAAAGCGTAAAGTCTAACCTGAGATTTCCTTCACTTAGAACTTTGTCAGAATCACAAATGACAAATGACAATCGGAGAATGATAAATATATATTTTGTAGGGTGTCTGCCGAGGAATCCTAAAGTTGTAGGATATTAATAATACAGTCTTGAAATCAAGACAGGGCAGGGATTATGGTGACAGTAAATGTTTCTGAGCTAGATCGGGTTGATAAGTTTCGCAGTCTGCAATTAACTTTACGCGATCGCTGGAAAACCATCGAGTTGTTTGATAACAGTGAAGCGGATATTTTAATTATTCCTTCTTTGAGTATTGACCAGCGCGAACTCCAAAAGGTTGAAGGCTGCGAACATTATGAAGAAAGATTATTATTTTCTTTGATGCGTTTGCGCAACCCCCGGACAAGGTTAATTTATGTAACATCAATGCCGCTGCATCCTAGTATTATTGATTACTATCTCCAACTGTTACCAGGAATTCCTTTTTCCCACGCCCGCAATCGTTTACTGTTACTTTCTACTTATGATTCTTCTCTAAAACCTCTATCTCAAAAAATTTTAGAACGTCCGCGCTTGCTAGAGAGAATTCGTCAAGCTTTAAGATATGAAAAAGCGTTCATGGTATGCTATAACTCCACATCTTTAGAAGCAGAATTGTCGTTAAAATTGGATGTACCACTGTACGCAGCCGCACCAGATTTGCAGATTTGGGGATCGAAAAGTGGTAGCCGACAGATATTTGCCGAAAGTGGTGTACCGCATCCAGATGGTAGCGAAAGGGTTTGGAATCAGCAAGATTTGGCACAAGCTGCTAGCGATTTATGGGAACGCCAGCCAAAATTGCAACGGATGGTAGTAAAACTGAATGAAGGTATTTCGGGAGAAGGAAATGCCCTGCTAGATTTAAGACCGATTATGAATGTAGCACCAGGAGAAGCTTCGAGTGCTAAACGAGTAGCAGCAATTAGCGATCGCTTTGCAACTATGCGCTTTCAAGCCTCCCAAGAAAGTTGGGCAAATTTTTCTGGACGCATCTCAGAATTAGGGGCGATTGTAGAGGCTTTTGTCGAAGGAGAAGTTAAGCGATCGCCTAGCGTCCAAGGACGAATTACACCTACTGGCGAAATCGAAATTCTCTCAACCCACGACCAAATCTTAGGCGGGCCTGATGGTCAGATTTACCTGGGTTGTCGTTTTCCCGCAGATGAAAGTTATCGGTTGCAATTGCAGCAATTAGGGTTAAAAGTAGGTAAAAAACTAGCCCAAAAAGGCGCTTTAGAGCGATTTGGTGTCGATTTTATCGCCGTTCAGCAAGAGAATGGAGAGTGGGATATTCAGGCGATTGAAATTAACTTGCGTAAAGGTGGCACTACTCATCCTTTTATGACGCTGAAATTATTAACCAACGGTCGCTATGACTTGTCTACAGGGTTATTTTACAGTCAACAAGGGCGTCCTAAATACTACATTGCCACCGACAACCTACAAAAAGACCGCTATCAAGGATTATTACCTAACGATTTAATGGATATTATTGCCCACCACAGATTGCACTTTGATAGTTGCACGGAAACAGGTACAGTGTTTCATTTGATGGGTTGTCTTTCCCAGTTTGGCAAGTTGGGCTTAACAAGCATCGGTGATTCTTTGCAACAAGCAGAAGATATGTATAACAAAGTTGTCAAAGTCCTTGATGAAGAAAGCCGCAACGAAAATCAAAATTTGGCTGAATTTTCAGATTATGCTTTCCCGATGATTTGGGACGGACATAACAGCTAGTGATGGTTAGCGGCGGTCAGATCCCCAACTTCTTGAAGAGGGGATCTACAATCTCTCATAACTAATGCGATCGCAATAAATCTAGCTATTGCTAGATGCGCTCATAGCCTCAAACGCTATAATCTACCTCTGTTGGTTAGAGAGATAAACTTGTGGATGCAATATTAGAGCGATCGCACGCACTCAAACAAGAAGTAGTAGATTTTGTTTTGGACGCAGAAGGCGATATAGCCCAAGCGCTAGAATCCTACGCAGCCGGAAAGTTACGCACTGGTAATGGTAACAGTACACAGCAAGACTTAGTTATCGATAGCTTTGTTATTGAAGGAAAAGTAGGCGATAAATCCCCACTCGAATTATTTATCGAGAGTCATCCCGATTTACCCCAGAGCGATCGCAATTTAATTAGCAGTTGGCATCGTAGCTTTATGGGCTTATTTGCGATCGCTAAAATCTTACCCGATGGCTTTGAGTTAAGAAATTGGCTAACAGATAAATATTACATTGTTAAACCAAATAATCCCAAAACACTACAAGAATTATCTCGGTTAAAAGAAGGCGAAATTTTACTAACTCGCATTTCTCCTGTCACCGATATTTACTGGACATTCTTCAGTAATTTTACAATTATGGGTAAATTAGGCAAACCTAAACTTGCTGTAGCTATTGGTAATTTTAAAGAAACTTATAAAAATAATCTTTACAGTGACGCGCCAGATTTACTAGAAGAAGCTTGGAATTCTGTTACCCAATATCACGAGCAGTTTGTAGAATTTTTCGGTGCAGATGAAATTACATTACCAGGCTATCAACTAAATAAAAAAATAGGGGAATTTCAAGAAATAGTCACAGAAAAATACTTAGCAGCTACAGGTATAGATACTTCTAAATCGATAGCAGAGATGGCGCAAGAAGCAGAGATTGGTGAAGAGGAAATCAAAGCAGCAGTAGAAGAAATGGGTGCTGACGCCAAGGTAGCCTCCCAAATATTCAACAATAATGGCAGTAGTAAAATGGTAATGCCAAAGGTTGATTTACCTGCCGAACTGAAGAAAGCAGAACAGGTGACAGCAATTTCTCATCCGCGTTGGGGGCAAATGTTTTTACCGACATATAGTAAAGTAAAAACTATTTTATCAACAGCAGATTGGCAAAATATTGAAGGTGCGCAAAAACTAATTCGCTATTATCTTGAAGACAAAAGTATTAATGCGTTTATTTGGTATCGGTTAGCTCAAGAATATCCCAATACATTAGAAAATGTGTTGCAAACAGTTCTGGAACGTCCCGATTTTCAGCTAAACAGAGATTTAGACACACTTTTGGAAGAATTTCACAAACCCCTAGAGCCAGATTTACCCGAAATTGCTAGCGTTCCTCTACATTTGCACAACTTATTTCAAGCAGCTGTAGCAGAAGTTCATAAATCTAAGCCTCAAAGTAAGGGGCAGAAAAAACCAGCTAAGGGTTTTAAATAATGTTAGTCGGTTGGCACATTTAAAAATAAATGGCCAGGGCTGTCATTTGTCATTCCCAAAGAAGCGCCTGCGCAAAACTGTATACATTCTTAAGAAATTCAAGTATATTTTTTGCCAATCTGGAAACCCAGATGTATCATTTGAGGCGTCCATTGTCAAAACCATCAAATTTGGCTGCATCACTATATGACTAATACCAACCAAATTCTCCCCAGCGAAGGCGTTTTGAAGACTAATTCTTCTAACACAAACGTGGTTAATATTCGTTCGACTCCAGCAGTCAAGGAAGGTAATATTGTTCGCCAAGGAAAATCAGGCGATCGCGTCAAAATTATCGACAAACAAAAGCCTTCAGGAGATACTCGTACTTGGTATAAAGTGCAATTTGGTACACAAGCGAAAGATGTTGGCTGGGTACGCGAAGATGTAATTTCAATAGTTCCTAGCAAGCCTACGCCCGATCAAAATCCTTCTGAAGCAGATACGCTGGTGTATTTCGTGACTGATACAAAAACAGTGAGAGTTTATGGTAAAAGTCAAGCATATATAAATGTATACGATAACAAAACTGAAGTAACCAATCGCGCCCCAGCAGCAAAATTACCTAAAACTGAAACTAATCAACTTTGGACAACCTATATAGCTTCCAAAGATGGATATACTTACCAAGTCAGATTCATTCCAGGTGCTGACACTGAACTGACAATTATTCATGAAAATAAGGTAGTTTTGCAGCAGAAAGGTTTCCGTGCTGACGGTAGTGAATATCGACCCAAATAGAAAATGGGGCATGGGGCAAACAAGGAATGTGGAAAGATGGGGGAAAGCTAAGTGTGGTTCGTTTCTCCCCACACTCCCCACACTCCCCACACTCCCCACACTCCCCACACTCCCCACACTCCCCACACTCCCCACACTCCCCACACTCCCTCTACCTTCACTACTAACTTTTCGCCTGGGTTGTAACTGTTAATACTTGCGGCGGCGTAGCATCGGGTGGATAGATTAAATCTACTTCTACCAATCTGCGATCGCCTGCTGGCATATTTAATAAAGTTAAGGGTTCTCCTGGTTGACCTCTCTTTTGTACCAGGTGGACAAACTGGGTTTGAGGCTTACCTTGGTCATCGTTGTAACGAACTCGCACTGTACCCCGGAAAAAGACTTGATTAGATGGCGTACTCAAAAAGCGTAGCCCTGGTTTTACTAATTGGTCTTCTTTGAGTGGTGTTTGAATTGCTACGCTGACAGTTTGCAAACTTTGAGTATTATTATATAGTGGCAATTTCAAGCTGTATTGAATGCCATAGTTGCCATGAGCTAGGTATGCAGTATCAGGATAGCGCACTAGCATCTTTGCACTCTGAATTTGACCAGTTCCCAAAGTTCCACCATGCAACGTACTCAAAGCGTAGGAAAAGGCTTGTCCTGGCTGGGGAATTGTGAGATATTTAGCTTTCGGATTATCAACTAACAAGGCTCGCCACTGAGAACCGCTAGCTACCCCTGCTACCCGTCCATAAATGCGGGGTTTGCCAGTATCTTCTAAAGGAGTAGGGGTTTTATCTCTTGGGCCAGCTACATCGCTATTATTAAGTAAATTTTGCCACTCCTCTAAAGTCGGCGGGCGATCGCTACCATCAGGACTGGTCTGTGCAAACATGGCGAGGCTAGCTGCATAGACTGTACCATTACTGCGTAGCCGCATCAACGTAGACCGACCATTTAAAGGTGGGGTGAGTCCCTGCACAGGAATAGGCTGATTGAGTAACATCTGACTTTGTCTTGGGGGAATGACAATTTGGGCGGGAAAAATGTCTTGTCGCTTTCCTCTAAGTACATCGCTGGTGACGCGATCGCCTGGGCCTGAAAAAACTGTACCTAAGGTATTTGCAGTAAAAGACGGTAAGGGAATGAAAGGTGCATCTGGTTGACTCAAGTAACTTGCTGCTTGTAACACATTTACCGTCACAGGTGTCGAACCAGGATTATGCAAAATAATACCTAAGTATAAAGACCGTAAATTCTCTGGTGGTTCTGCTCTGGCAATGTGGTGAGCAAAAATATCAAATAATCCCCGAAAGGGAAAATTTAGGTGAGCCGTTGGTACTTTTTTACCATCGGGAGGAAAAGTAGAAAGTAAAATTCCTTCTTTTAATACTAATTCTGGACTATTGCTATTAAACACTGGTACTGCATTGAGCTTTCCTGGTAAAGGACGCACAATTTGCGGTTGCACTACTTCTTCAGCTTGTGGCGTGGGAAGAGTTGATTGGGCAAGGGTCAAACTTAGTAACAATGGCAACATAGATTTCAATTTTTTCTCCACCTTACAGACGCCGACAATTTTATGAAAGTGCCAGTTTGTTAATAATTAATACGAAATCTGCCACAATGCTGAGGAGATTTTCTTGATTTAAAACTGGAACGTGGACAAATATGCAATCCGCTTTTAGATGGTATTGGCGCAGGTAATCTAATACTGAATAATAAAGACCCTCGCAAACAAATTTACCGCAGTCGTGGCTAATCTCAATTGCCGTTGCTCCAAAAACTAATTGCTCTAAATCCACTTCTGTTTGCAAAACACTTTCTGCACAACTAGCACATACTTCCACTGTTAATTGCATCCGGCTAGCAGCCATACCACAACAAATGATGCAATCCGGTTGGAGTTCGTTGATTTTTTTGATGACACAATCACTAGCAAGCTGTACATCCACAGGTAATTGACGCAAAAAAGTCAAATGATGAGGTAGCGTGTCAAGTTTGGCTACTTCTAGTAATAGATCGTCAGAAGAATTTGACTGTTGATCTATGAGCCAAGTGTCAAAAGAAGTTAATAGAAACCTTTTCTTCATAGGAAATATTATTTAAAATAGAAAAACCCTCCATAATAAATTTACAAGGAGCAGGTCAATGCCAGTTATTGCGGTCATAGACTACGATATGGGAAATTTGCATTCAGTTTGTAAAGGGTTGGAAAAAGCTGGAGCAACTCCAAAAATCACTCATTCTTTCAAGGAAATAGAAAAAGCAGATGCAGTAGTTTTGCCCGGAGTCGGAGCTTTTGATCCAGCTGTGCAACACCTGCGAGAGCGTGGTTTAGAACAACCGATTAAAGATACTATCGCATCCGGTAAACCATTCTTAGGTATCTGCTTAGGATTGCAAATTCTGTTTGAATCAAGTGCCGAAGGTACGCAACCAGGATTAGGAATTGTAAAGGGAAAAGTTAAACGGTTCGTTCCCGAACCAAATATCACTATTCCTCACATGGGTTGGAATCAACTGGAAATAACTCAACCAAAAAGTATTATGTGGGAGCATCTACCTTCTCAGCCTTGGGTGTATTTTGTCCATTCTTACTATGTGGAACCAGCAGACCCGCAAATTCGGGCTGCAACTGTCACCCACGGTACTCAAACTGTTACAGCTGCGATCGCTCGTGAAAACCTGATGGCGGTTCAATTTCACCCCGAAAAATCATCGAATATCGGATTGCAAATCTTGTCTAATTTTGTTGCTCAAGTACGGGAGAAAGTTGCCGCCTAACTGAATTTAAATTTCTGGATTTGTCATTTGTTCTTTGTCATTTGTTCTTTGTCATTTGTCCTTTGTCTTTTGTCATTTGCCCTAAACTAATGACTAAATAACAATGACCCTTGACCAATAACCAGTGACTAATAAGCAATGAGTCTGAGAATTTACGGCAATCGTCAGTTAAAAACTATACCTGGTAAAGACACCAGACCCACTAGTGCGCGCGTACGTGAGGCAGTCTTTAATATTTGGCAGGGAAAAATTCCAGGTTGTCGCTGGCTAGATTTGTGCGCTGGTACTGGTTCAATGGGAGCAGAGGCTTTGTGTAGAGGAGCCAGCTTAGTAATAGGTATTGAACAATCGAGCCGCGCCTGTAATATTATTCAACAAAATTGGCAGCGAGTAGCTCATGCTGACCAAGAATGGAAAATCTTGCGCCAAGATGTACTCCAGCAGTTAAAAACCTTATCAGGCAAACAATTTGACAGAATTTATTTCGATCCGCCTTATGCTAGTGGATTGTATCAGCCTGTTTTAGAAGCGATCGCTCAATATCAGCTTTTAGATTTTGAGGGCGAACTAGCAGCCGAACATAGTTCCCAAGATTGGACACCCCCAGTAATTCCCCATTGGGAAATTTGTCGCCAAAAAGTTTACGGTAACACAGCTCTTACTTTCTACAGAATTGTCGAATGAGGAGAGTATAGGGAGCAGGGAGAAGAGGGGAGGAAGCTCTCTCCTCTTCTCCCTGCTCCCCTGCCCCTCTGCCTCTTTAGCCTCCTAGCTGGTTGGGGCGCTTATATTGCTTGTAGGCAGCGTAAAACAGACCAGATAGAGTAACCACAATCAAACCAAGCACAATACCTGAGAGCAGGGGTTCAACCACTGTAAATCTCCTCTTTGCAATTATTAAAGATTCGTTTCCTGTTTTTGATTTTACCAAATTAAGGATGAATCCAGCCTCCGTCAGCGTTTTAGAGAGTTAGTAGCGACAAGAAAATCATGTTCTGCGCTTGCAGACAGAATCAAGAACTTTTAAGCTATGTGTAGGAAATGAAAAACTTTTAGCACAACTTTAACTACAAACCTTTTGGATAACCAGATTACCAAACCTGAAACTCTTATTCAGCGGATCGCTTTGCTGGCTCTGGCCATACTGCTAGCAATCCCTTTGGGCATTTTTGGTGTTCAAATGGTTCAAGCTTCCGATCCCTATGTCAAGAGTGTGCTCTCGCTCACAGGAAACCCATTGCAAGGAAACGCTATCTTTCAAATTAATTGCGCTGGTTGTCATGGCTGGCAAGCAGATGGGCGAGTAGGCCCAAGTTTGCAAGGAGTTTCCAAGCACAAGTCTCGGTATGGCTTAATACATCAAGTGATTAGTGGAGAAACCCCACCCATGCCAAAGTTCCAACCTAGCGCTCAGGAAATGGCAGACCTTTTAAGCTATTTAGAAACTTTGTAAATTAATATAAAGTCTACATTAAATATTTTTCGAGCGATTTATTAAAGCAACCTCATCAGGGGTCAAGAATATTTCCCATCTCCGGACTATTCTCTGCTCTCTGCAAACATTGGCTCTGGTAAATACAGCCGTTCTTCTCTAGAGTCATACTCAAATAATTCTGCATAACGACCCCAATCAACTGCGGTAGCAAATTGTCGTTCGGCTTCTATGTGAGGAAAATGTTCATCCAGTAAATCTACAAAGAAATCTGCCCGCATTGACCCAATGCGTTTCTCTCGTAGTGTTTGTAATATACTGACCAACATCGGTACATTTTGCAGAACTTGCTGCCGAAATAGGTCTTTACTTCGGAGAATAGTTGTGGTTGCAAAGTCACGTCCAATGTCAGTCAGTTGAACATCACCTTGTGTCACCTCAGCAAAATCTAACAAGACCGCAGCATCTAGAATTGGCAACAAGTCATCTACTGCCAGTTGGATTCGCTCTGCTAACTTAAAAATATCTTCCTTACTTTCTGGCTGTTCAACAATTAATTCTAAAAGACCACTGATTCCCCCAACTCGTGCATGAGGTAGTGTCTGGGAGTAGGGCGATTTAATTTTTTCTTTTGGTGCATCGGACTGGGCGACTGTGACTTCTCCAGTGACTTCAGCTTCTGGATTTGTCATCACAGTATATATATAGTCTACTAAAGCTTTGAAACGAGGGTGTGTGCGATCGTGAGGGCGAGGTAAATCGATCGCGACTTCACCGCGAACCCGTCCCGGATTTGCGCCTAAAATAATCACCCTGTCTGCTAAAAATACTGCTTCCTCAATATTGTGGGTGACAATTAAGATACTTTTAGAAGGGAAACTGCCAGCATTCCAGAGGTCGTCAATTTCACCCCGCAGGTTCTCAGCCGTTAGCACATCTAAGGCACTAAATGGCTCATCCATAAATAATACTTGCGGTTCAATCACAAATGCCCGTGCAAAGCCTACCCTCTGTTTCATCCCACCAGATAATTCTTTGGGATAGGCACTTTCAAAACCGTCTAAACCTACTAAGTCAATAGCTTTAAGAGCGCGTTGTCGTCGCAGTTCTAAGCTGACTCCTTGTGCTTCTAGCCCTAGTTCTACGTTTTCTTGTACTGTTAGCCAGGGTAACAGGGCAAAGCTTTGAAAAACCATTGCCACATCTTTGTTAGCACTGCGTAACGGTTTGCCATTGCTAATGACTTGTCCATCACTGGGAGGAATCAAGCCTGCCATAATTCGCAGCAAGGTACTTTTACCACTACCACTACGCCCTAACAAAGCAACAACCTCACCTGCATTGACTTTCGCATTAATTTGACGCAGAACTGTAAACTCACCTTTGCCATCAGGAAGGGGAAAACTTTTGTTGACCTGTTCAACTGCAATTAGGACTTGCTCTGTGGTTGGAGCTGTTTTTGTCATAGTTAAACTACTTTTTACTTTGATTTACTATTGCAGGGCTGAGAGGCTATCAATCATCTCTGAATACTTTGTGTATTAGGTTAAAAGTAAATTAAGAAAAGATATTTAGTCATAACCGACTTACTTACATACTGAAACATATTCAATAAATGTCGCAGTTGTGTAAGTCGTAAGTTGAATAGCTCAAATGAGCTTTTGAATTAGGAATGCTAAATTACAAAACAAATCAGCTCGATTTGTTTCTATAAATGGTATTTGGTTTCTGCCAGGTGATACAACCTTCGCCAGAATAATCGATTTAAACCAACTACATACAGACTCATCATACCAATTCCCAAGGTGATGCGAGGCCAGTCACCTGCTGCGGTCGCTTCAGCAATATATGCTCCTAACCCGGTTGCTGTCAAAGTGGTTTGTCCCCAACTGACAATCTCAGACACAATGCTGGCGTTCCAGGCTCCGCCACTAGCCGTAACGCCACCTGTCACCCAAGAAGAGAAAATGCCCGGGATAATCAATTTACGCCATAGTTTCCAACCATGTAAACTTACATCTGCTGCCATTTCCCGCAAATCCGTAGGTATACTCATGGCTCCGGCGATGGAATTAAAAAGAATGTACCACTGTGCGCCTAGAGACATTAACAAGATGCTACCGAAATTGATACTGATGTTGGCATGAATGAAGAACAGGGTAGCAAAGGGAAAGATAAAGTTAGCGGGAAAGGATGCCAAAAATTGCACCACTGGCTGTAAGAGACGTGCTAGTTTGGGGTTAAAGCCGATCGCTACACCAATCGGTGTCCATATCAGTGATGCTGCTATCAATAGCACTAGCACGCGTCCCAAGGTCAGTAACCCTAGCCAAAATGCTTTGAATACTTCACCTAACCCGACTGCGATCAGAATAAAGTGCAATCCGGTGATTAAAAGTGCGCCAATGACTATTAATAAGACAAAATTGTAGAGGCGATCGCTCAATACCTGCTGATTTTCATCTACCTTATGGATTGGACTTGGTGGTGTCAATGATGATAGAAAACGGTTGATAACTTCACCTACTGGTGTGAATAGTTGAGCAATCAAACTAGGAAGTCGCGCCGCTTTGATTAAATCTAGTAGCCAAGACTCTGGTGCTTCTGCGGCTGCGCTTGTTTCTAAACGAAACTTATCTGCCCAAGCAATCAACGGTCGCCAGAATAGTTGATCTACCAATAAAATGATGACCACAATTACCAGTAATGCCCAGCCTAAAGCAGACAAGTTTTCTTTGGCAATGGCAGCTGCCACATAAGAACCAAGTCCCGGTAAAGTATACTTCTGGTTTAAGACACTGATCGCTTCACTTGCGGCGACAAAGAACCAGCCACCCCCAAAACTCATCATGGCATTCCACAGCAGCCCAATCATTGCGGAAGGTACTTCTAATTTTGTAAACCTTTGCCATGCTGATAGGTGGTAGAGCCTTGCTGCTTCATCAAGTTCTGGTGGTACTGTTCTCAGTGATTGGTAGAACGAAAAGGTCATATTCCAGACTTGGCTGGTAAAAATCGCAAAAATCGAAGCTGCTTCTAAACCCAATAAACTACCAGGAAACAGGGCAATAAACCCTGTGACTGTAATCGATAAAAAGCCCAAGACGGGAACTGACTGTAAAATATCCAAAAGGGGAATGAGAACTCGCTCTGCTCGCCGACTTTTGGCAGCAATGTAGCCATATATTAAAGTAAATAAAGTTGAGCAAAACAGGGCAATAAACATTCGTAGAGTTGAACGCCCTGCATAATATGGCAAATTAACTGGATCTAAGTTGACACTAGGTACAACGTCTGGAGGTACAAAGCTGATTAGCGTCCCTGCGCCTACACGGGCAATGAGTCCTACTAATACTAATGTACCGAGAATCAGAGCCACATCAGCTAAACCAAATGGTAAGCGTCGCAGAGCTTCTGGCGAGGGAAAAGTCCGCCTCAGCATGATATTAGCTTCCTTTTTTCTACAAGCAGCCTTGTTTGTTACACCAATATCACATTGTTTTGAGCTTCTACAAGGTATTGAGCCAGTATGTAGGTAACTAATACCAATTCAAAATTCAAAATTCAAAATTAAGAAAGCTATATGTAGCAAGGGTTTTTGAGTTTGGATCTGTTGCTGAATTTTGGAGAATTGGTATTAGCTAAAACACATCTAATTTGCATATTAAATTTAACCAAACTCTTGTGGGGTGGGCATCTTGCCTGCCCAGATCATACAACCTAAATACCCATTAGCTTAGGGCGGTGCATTTAAAGATAATTAGTTAGGGTTGTCCTTTGTTCTTCTTACAATCCACCAGAATGTTGATTTAAATTTGTAGCTTCTAGAGTAAATAGATGCAAATAACATCCAATTAAGGAAGTTAAAACAGATAAATTTCTGGAGTTTTTCGGGCGTAACCATCACAATTGATGTGATTTAACTGGCAGATTTTAAAGCATCTAAAGCGAGATTTAATTGCAAGACATTGACCCCTGGCTCACCAAAAATTCCCAGAAAACGACCATCAGTATTTTGATTAATTAAAGTTTCTAACTGTTGGGGTGGAATTTCTTGTGCTTTAGCGACACGGGCAATTTGTGCTTTAGCAGCTTCAGGGGTAATGTGGGGGTCAAGGCTGGAACCAGAGGTGTAGACTAAATCTGCGGTAGGTTGGACACCTGCTTTTTTCAAACGGTTGAGATCACCTTCAACCCGTTTGCTGGGATCGGGATCGTCTTTACCTTTGATGCGTTCTAGTAAGGCGGAATTACTGGGAGCAAGGTTACTAGCACCGGAAACTCCTGTTTGTAAGACTTTAGCATCATCTTTTTTGGGGTCGGCAGTGCTGTAGCTGGTGGTGCTGGGGCGAGAGTTAAAATAGCGATCGCTACTAAAGGGTTGTCCAATTAAGGCAGAACCGACAACTTGACCTTGGCTATCTTTGATTAAACTACCATTGGCTTGATAGGGAAATACAATCTGTCCCACAGCAATCATCATAAATGGATAGATAATTGCGCCAATAATCCAAAGTACAAAGGTAGAACGAATTGCTCTGCTGGCTTCTCTGGTAAAACTCATTAGAATTTCTCCGGTACAAACATCACAAAAAATAAATAGATAGAAAGACTCAGGGTTACTAGTCCTAACAATCCCAAAGCCCAGGCTTGTGTGCGAGAAAATTCCTCGCCTGTGGCTGCATACACAACAGGCGCAACCACCAGGTTGAAGCACATTCCCAGAAATATGGATAAGGGCAGTTTTTGTTTACGCCAGTCTGAGAATATTTCGGTAATATCTGCAATTATTTGGGTAGAGTTTTGGAGCGATTTCATAACAATTGGTAATTCGTAATTAAGACAAAGGTAAAATTACATCGATGAGTTTAATGGCGATGAAAGGTGCAATAATTCCGCCCACACCATAAATAAAAATGTTGCGTTTTAAGAGTTGATCGGCTGTGAGAGGGCGAAACTTCACGCCTTTGAGTGCGAGGGGAATGAGTACAGGGATAATTAAAGCGTTATAAATCAAAGCTGAGATAATTGCCGATTGGGCACTTTTTAACGCCATAATATTCAGTGCGCCAATACCAGCTGCTGCAAAGATAGTGGGGATAATGGCGAAGTATTTAGCAATATCGTTGGCGATAGAGAAAGTAGTTAACGCCCCACGGGTAATCAGCAATTGTTTACCAATAGTCACCAAATCAATTAACTTGGTGGGGTCAGAATCTAAGTCCACCATGTTTGCAGCTTCTTTGGCGGCTTGAGTCCCAGAGTTCATGGCTAACCCGACGTTAGCTTGCGCTAATGCAGGTGCATCGTTAGTACCATCTCCTGTCATTGCCACTAGCTTACCTTGAGACTGTTCGCCACGAATCACGCTAATCTTGTCTTCTGGTGTAGCTTCGGCAATGAAATCATCAACTCCGGCTTCTTGAGCAATTACACTAGCAGTAATGCGGTTATCACCTGTCAGCATGATAGTTTTCACACCCATGCGCCGCAGTTGGTCAAATCTTTCTTTTAAGCCGGGTTTGACGATATCTTTGAGATAAATTACGCCGAAAATTTGGTCATCTTGGCAGACTGCTAAGGGTGTACCACCTAAACGAGAAACTCGCTCATAAGCTGCATCGACATCATCAGGAATGCGACCACCACGGGAACGGACAAAGCCTTTAATGGCATCAACTGCACCTTTACGGACTTCCTTTTTGTTGGGTAAATTAGTCCCACTCATCCGGGTTTTGGCAGAAAATTCCACACCTTCGGCTTGTTTAGAGTCGAAATCCACCCTGACTCCCAAACCTTCGGCTAGTTTGACAATTGATCTGCCTTCGGGTGTTTCATCAAATACACTAGCAGTTAAAGCAACTCTGGCTACATCTTGAACTGTGTAACTATTTACAGGGATAAACTCATCAGCCATGCGGTTACCCAAGGTAATTGTCCCAGTTTTATCCAATACCAATGTGTTAATGTCACCGCAAGCTTCTACTGCGCGTCCAGAGGTGGCAATGACATTAAATTGGGCAACTCTATCCATCCCAGCAATCCCGATCGCACTGAGTAAACCACCGATAGTTGTGGGTATTAAAGCTACCAACAAGGAAATTAAGATGGCAACGCTAGCACCTGCACGTAAACTGTTGCTGGCTTCCGCCCCAAATACAGTACTGATAAAGTTAGCAATGTAGTTGACAAAGGGCGGCATGGTTGCCACGACAATTAAGAAGACTTGAGTAAGTACTGCTAACAATACTGTTAAGGCAATTTCGTTCGGAGTTTTTGTCCTTTCTGCCCCTTCCACGAGAGAAATCATCCGGTCAATAAAGCCCTGACCGGGATCGGCGGTGATGCGAATTGTTAATTCATCTGAAAGTAAGCGTGTACCTCCAGTTACAGAACTAGCAATATCTGTACCTGGTTGCTTGAGTACAGGTGCAGATTCCCCCGTAATTGCCGACTCATCCACCGAACCAATGCCTTGAATCACTTCGCCATCGGCAGGAATCATGTCATTAGCAATGACTTTCACTAAATCATTGCGGCGTAATTCTGTAGAATTAACTTGTTGAATCGTACCATCGGGAAGAACTTTCCGAGCGATCGTATCAGAACGTGTTGACCTTAAAGAATCTGCTTGGGCTTTACCTCTTCCTTCCGCAACAGCTTCCGCAAAGTTAGCAAACACCACTGTAAAAAACAGAATTAAGGTAATTAACCCATTTAACAAGCGTTGCTGATTGACATCTACCTGTAAAGTACCGAATAAACTGGGATTGAGAGTCACTAAGAAAGTAACAATTGTCCCCACCCACACCACAAACATCACTGGATTCTTGACAGCAATTCGGGGATGCAGCTTCACAAATGATTCTTTAATTGCCCTTTGATAAAGCCCCCGCATATCTGCTTTAGGCGTGTGTCTGCGCGAGTCACGTGTTCCCTGGGGAACACGAGGCGGGCGAGGTGAAGGAGATGAGTCTATATTAGTTGTCATAAATTATGAGAACTGAGGAGATAAAGAAGACAACAGGAGTAGAAAAGAAACTGGTAAAACAAACTGTGTGATAAATTTATGAGGTCTTTTGCTCCCTTGAGGCTGACAATTGAGCCTTTGAGCCTGACAATTGAGCCTTAGAACCTGAACGTTGAGCTTTTGAACCTGAACATTGAGCCTTTGAGCCTGAAAGTTGAGCCTTAGAACCTGAACGTTGAGCCTTTGAGCCTGACGATTGAGCCTTTGAGCCTGACAATTGAGCCTTTGAGCCTGACGATTGAGCCTTTGAGCCTGACAATTGAGCCTTTGAGCCTGACGATTGAGCCTTGGAACCTGAACGTTGCACCTTTAATGCGGAAATTTGCACCTTGGAACCTGAACGTTGCACCTTTGAGCCTGAAAGTTGCGGCTTTGATGTCGGAAGTTGCACTTTTAAAACCAATGCCCCATGCCCTATCCCCCATGCCCTAGATAAAAAGCTTCACCGATGGGGCCGAATGCTAAAACCGGAAAGAATGTCAGTGCGCCGAGGATTAAAATTACGCCTGCGGTTACGCCTGTAAATAGTCCGGTGTCAGTTCGTAATGTACCAACGTTGAAAGGAACTTGCTTTTTGCGGGACATACTATCTGCTAGCAACAGCAAACCGATAATGGGGATGTAGCGTCCGGCGAGAAGACTAAAGCAAGTACTCAGGTTCCACCACAAAGCAGTTGCGGTAGTTTTTGCACCAGCTGCGATCGCCAACGGTGAAGGTTGAGAATCTCCTAAACCTTCAAATCCCGAACCATTATTAGCTGCTGCGGAGGCATATTCGTAAATGACTTGGGCAAAACCGTGAAAACCGGGATTACTAATTCCTGCTAGTTGTTCAGGAAATGCTAAAGCTATACCTGCCGGAATCATAATGGCGATGGGATGAACTAAGAGAATTAAAAAACTCGCCAGTACCACTTCCCGCTTTTCGATTTTCCGTCCCAGAAATTCTGGTGTGCGTCCTACCATCAAACCTGTGGCAAATACTGCCAAAATCAAGTAGGCAAATAAGTAAGCTGTGCCTGTACCTTGTCCACCCCAAATAATTTGCAGAAACATATTCGACAGGGTGACAAAACCACCGTTAGGCATAAAGGAGTCATGCATACTGTTAACAGCACCAGTCATTGTCCCTGTTGTCACTGTGGCAAACAGCGCCGACTGTGCCCAACCAAACCGCACTTCTTTACCTTCTAGATTCGGTTGCGTACTTAAGAGCAGTGCATTGACTGCGGGATTACCGTTGTATTCTCCAATAGCATTAATAATTACAAATGCTATAAAGATTACAGCCACCATCCCATAAACTAACCAAGCTTGTTTGGTGTTGTTAGCAAACAAACCGTATGTATAAATCAGAGATGTGGGTATGGAAATCATCGCCACAATCTCAATTAGGTTAGAAAACCCGTTGGGATTTTCAAAGGGGTGTGCTGAGTTGATAGCAAAAAAGCCGCCGCCGTTTTCTCCTAATTGCTTGATGATTTCAAAATGAGCCACCGGGCCGCGTGCGATCGCCTGACTAATATTAGAATCTTCTAAAGTGGGGAATACAACTGGCCCTGCTAAGGTTTCGGGAACGCCAGCCGCCATCAGGGCAATACCACCCACAATACAAATAGGTAGCAAAATCCGCGTGATTGAGCGAATTAAGTCTACATAGAAATTGCCTAACGGTCTACCAGTTAACCCGCGAATAAAAGCAATTCCTACCGCCAACCCAGTCGCGGCTGAGGCGAACATATGATAGCCCAGTCCCCATATTTGGCTGGCATAGCTGAGGTAGGTTTCACCAGAGTAGTGTTGTTGGTTGGTGTTAGTAATAAAGGATATGGTTGTGTGGAGTGCTGTATCCCAAGTTGGCGCACCTATTGTAGTAGGGTTGAGGGGTAGCCATCCTTGACTCATGATGATGAAGAATATCAGCAACCCCATGACTACATTGCTGTACAGGATAGCTCTTGCATACTGCCAACCTGTCATATTTTCTTTAGTTGCAACGCCAACCAAAGAGTAAAGTACTTGTTCAACTGGGTTTAAAATTGGGTCGAGAAAAGTGCGCTGTTCTTGGTAGACACGCGCCATATATCTGCCAAAAAATGGAGTTATTGCTACTACAATTAGTAGCGTTAATGCTATCTGAATCCATCCTTGTAGCATGAGTTATACCAATTGATAAGTCAATTCGTAACTTGTAATACAAATTGTTAATTTACTTACATCATCAATTGGGTTAGAAATAAAAACAATATATATAAGATATAAAAACAGGCTTATTTTTGATGTGGGTAGCGTTTATTATTTCTATATCTAGCGTTTAGGGCGTTTATATAAGTATCTAAACAAAAATATTTACATTCATCTTTTTACTTCACTGCATTCGCTGCGGAAATTGTGTAATTACTTCCTTAAAATGAGATTAATAGTTAAATTGCTGTGGAGCAAAATATGATTACACGCCCTAACGCAATTAGCATTCCTCTCTCAACACTTCCACCTTTAGAAAATGGTGATAAACTCACTCGCGCTGAATTTGAGCGTCGTTATCATGCTATGCCTGAAGTGAAAAAAGCGGAACTGATTGAAGGAATTGTGTATATGGCATCTCCGTTACGTTTTAGAAGTCATGGGAAACCCCATGCTTATATAATCACTTGGTTGGGCTTATATGAATCTGCTACGCCTGGGGTAGAGTTGGGCGATAATGCCACTGTGCGCTTAGATGCAGATAATGAACCTCAACCAGATGCGTGTTTGCTCATTACTCATGGGGGACAGACGCGTGTTAGCGATGATGACTATATTGAAGGTGCGCCAGAGTTAATTGTGGAAATTGCAGCTAGTAGTGTTTCTTTAGATTTACACGACAAGTTAAAAGTATACCGTCGCAATCAAGTGCAAGAATATTTAGTTTGGCGAGTTTATGACGGTGAATTTGATTGGTTTAAGTTACAAGAAGGCGAATATATAAAGCTTACACCTAATGCTGATGGTGTGATTTGTTCCCAAATATTTCCGGGTTTATGGTTAGACAAAGCGGCATTATTAACCGGAAATTTAGCTAGAGTCTTAGAAGTTTTGCAGCAAGGTTTAACAAGTGCAGAACACCAGAGTTTTGTAGAAAATCTCAGAATAAAAGATGAATTATGAAGGATAGCTGACAAATACCCAATGCCCAATGCCCCATGCCCCATGCCCCATTCCAATGAAACTATTTTCAGCGAAATTACTATCTAATAACTCCCAAGTGAGCAGATTGACAGTCATATCAAGCCTGTTTGTTGCTGTCATGCTGATGGAGTTTTCTACACCAACTGAATATGTATTTGGCTATCTTTATACAGGGCCAATATTATTAACAAACTCATGGTTTGGGGGGATTGCAACCTTACAAGCAACCTTGATTGCTGTATGCTTAACGATTTTAAATCTTTGGTTACCAGAGGGTGGAGTTATCAAAGCATCCACAATTGCCAGTCGTGCGATCGCTTCAATGGCTTTGATCGTCACAGGTATTTTAAGCGATCGCCTGCGTCGTTCTCAAGATGCGATCGCCCTCACCCGTGCCAAATTAGAATCACAAGAGGAATTAGTCAAACTCCGAGAAGATTTCGCTTCGACACTTACCCATGATTTAAAAACACCATTGCTAGGTGCAATTGAAACTATCAAAGCCTTTCAACAAGAAAAATTTGGCCCGGTATTACCAACCCAGCAACAAGTCTTAGCAACAATGGCGCGCAGCCACAAAACTTCCCTACAACTTTTAGAAACTTTATTAGATATCTATCGCAACGATACTGAAGGCTTAAAGCTGGACTTAGCACCTGTAGATTTAACCAACTTAGCAGAGGATGCATCAAGTAGTTTAATTGAATTAGCTGCTAATCGTCGCGTTCATCTCTCAGTGAGTTATGGTGATTCTGATTGGCGACGTGCATTGTGGGTTCAAGGTGATGCACTGCAACTCCAAAGAGTTTTTAATAATCTTTTAGTGAACGCAATTAATCATTCCCGGCGGGGTGCAAGGGTGGAAGTAGTCTTAGAACCCCAAGCCTCTTACCAAGTGGTGAAGATTTTAGATACAGGTGCAGGAATACAGCTAGAAGAGTTTCCTTATTTATTTGAAAGATTTTACCAAGGACATAGCGATCGCCAAGCCAAAGGTTCGGGATTGGGGCTTTATCTATCTCGGCAAATTATTGAAGCTCACGGAGGTATAATTTGGGCAGAGAATAGAGTACCTACTGGTGCGATGTTTGCTTTCAAACTGCCTGTTTACCCATTTCAATCTGCTGTAACTGTGTGAAATGTCCTCTACCCCAATCAAAATTCTCCTTGTTGAGGACGATGAACTCTTTCGCTTGGGTTTGCGCGTGCGATTGCAACAAGAACCAGGGTTAGAGATTGTCGCTGAGGCTGAAGATGGTGAAACAGCTATCGAGGTAGTAAAGCAAACGCCTCTAGATGTGGTGTTGTTGGATGTAGGTTTACCAGGAATTGGCGGAATTGAAGCTTGTAGACAAATTAAGCAGGAAAATCCCTCGCTACCAATCCTAGTTTTGACTTCCCATTCGCAAAAGCCGCTAATTACGCGGTTGATTGACGCAGGCGCGCAAGGCTACTGTCTCAAAGGAATTGCTGCGGAAAAATTAGTTTTAGCATTGCGTTCTGTAGCGGCTGGTGCTTCTTGGTGGGATGCAACTGCAACCAAAGAAATTCGTTCTTCTCTTAGCTTAGAAGCTTCTCCACCTGAATTCGAGAATATTACCAAACTTGCCAATCCCCTAACTCAGCGCGAACACGAAATTCTCTCGCTGTTAGCAGCCGGAAAAACTAATCAAGAAATTGCTCATGCACTATATATTGCGCCGGGAACAGTGCGAGTTCATATCCATGCGATTTTACAGAAATTAGAAGTGAGCGATCGCACTCAAGCTGTAGTAGTCGCTTTACAAAAACGCTTGATTAAAACCATACCTGCACTGAAAAACGAGGATGAATAGATATAACCCATGTAGTGGAGTTATGTCTTCTCACAGCGATCGCTCAGGAGCTACAATCAGCAAATATTTAACAACATAGTTCAGTGTTAATGCTTAAACTCCTCAAATATCCTCCAAGTTTACAGTTTTCC
This sequence comes from Calothrix sp. NIES-2098, assembly GCF_963875125.1. Classification (NCBI taxonomy): domain Bacteria; kingdom Bacillati; phylum Cyanobacteriota; class Cyanophyceae; order Nostocales; family Calotrichaceae; genus Calothrix; species Calothrix sp. NIES-2098. Next base: position 1,723,008 of record NZ_CAWNKJ010000001.1, on the reverse strand, counting down.
TCAGTGTTAGCGCAGGTATTGATAGCTAGTACATTATGCTTGGGATCGTCGCTGACCGTGCAAGCAAATTCCGCCAATCCTAACGGTTCTCGCAACCAACCAGAACCAGGCTGGAGTTTGTGGCGACCTCAAGCGGAAGCTGGTAGTGCAGATTTTGATTCGGGTTTTTCTAATATGGAGTTGGGAGGATATTTAGATTTTGAGAATGCTTGTAAAACTGATACCAAAGCTAATACACCGATTGAGTATTGGTTTAGGTTGAGTAATTCAATTAATCGTATCGGTACAGGACAGGTAGAATCTGGCTGTTGGTCTGGAGGGCGTTTCTTGCATACTTACAGCAGCACTGCAATTAAAAAGAGTTTGAATAATGTGAACTGTCTGCGCGTTTATTCTAGTGGGACTAAAAAAGGCTTGCTAATTCGGTCAGAACCAAGGACAAATTCCAGACTGCTGGGAGTAGTCGCTAATGGGAGAACTGTCAGACCAGATAGCTTTCCCGCTTCAATTTTAGAAGTAGATGGTAGAAATTGGATAGCGATCGCCTCTCCGAAGCAAGGTTGGGTTTCTGATGGTAGCTTTGCCAGTTCTGGAAATCTCAGGTTATGCTCTGTGAAAAATCCCTAAGTTAATTTTGGCTCTCGATTAATTGAAGTTTTTTATAGGAGTTGTGTTAATTATGACAGAGCGACTCAATCAAGAGCAGTTATCACAAATCATTACTGAAGTACAAGGGCTACAAATACGTCAAGAAGCGGAACTCGACAAACAGCAAATTAGAGAAATTTTACAAGAATTGAATTTACCGCCAGAATTACTTGATGAAGCCATTATTCAGTTACGGCGACGACAAGCATTAAAAGTACAGCAACGCAGAAATCGCTGGATTATTTCTGGAGTAGTTGCTGCTTTTGTAGTTGCGATCGCATCTACGGTATTTTTCATCCAACAAAATAATTCTCTCATCTCTCGTGTTTCTACTCAGCAAGACCGCATTACTTTAGTTGCAGATAGCGGTAATCTCAATACTATCTCTCGGCAAGACAGCCAAGAAGTTTTTTACCGCGTGACTTTAAAGGATGCACCTGTGGGTAAAAAGCTGTCTCTATCTTGTAATTGGATTGATCCCAACGGTCAAATCGTCAAGCAAAATCGTTATCAAACTCGCGAGATTAATACATCTATTTGGGATACTCACTGTCGCTATACTATTGGTGCGACTGCGCCGGTTGGAAATTGGCAAGTGCAGATGTTTCTTGAAGGTCGGCAAATTAGCGATCAACGGTTTGAAGTGAAATAGTCATTTGTCATTTGTCATTGGTTTAGCTCGAACTTTTGTCTTGTTTTCTTCTGGGTTTTATTACCCTGATTGCTTGTTTGGTCAATGGTTTGTCAATCCATCTTCATCGTTGGAGTTCCTTTCCTCCTACTCCTATTGATGCTTTATTTGCATCAGATTTTTCGTGAAATGGTATAAGTGTCCTCCTCTGCGCTTCTGTGGTTTAATCAATTATTTTTGAACCGCAGACAACGCAGAGAAAAAACAGATTTTGTCAATAATTATTTTTCAGCAAACTGCTCAAGATATTAAAATTCTTGTCCAATCCGCCGACAATATCCATAATCTCGATCAAGTTTCGCGGTGGACGAGAAATTAGCGAATCTACAGCAATCAAACTTTGAAAATTCACCTGAATATCACCAGTACGCTCAGTTTTACCATCTTGTTGATAAAACTTCACCCCTGCCAGTTGCATAATTTTAATCACTTCCTGTGCAATAATTCCATAGCCAATCGTTGTTGGATGAATCCCATCTAAAGAAAATAAACCGCCTTGGGTACGACCATTTGGCCCGGAAAGAAAGAAGCGAGAATCAGGTACGGGTGTTAGCGCTTGCAATTCAGCAGGTAATGGGTAAGCACCGCCAACTTCGTCCCACCATTCTGGTTTCGCTTCCGGGTCTTGTAAATAACGCCGGGATGCTAACCTATCTAACAATCCCGCAGCGTCAAATAAATACCAATCTCTGCCCTCAGTACGAGCTTGACGCACGGCATCAGTTATATAGTCGTTATACTGGTCGATCGCACTATCAATTGCTCTCGCTTCCTGTCCGGTGAGGTTTGGGTGTTTGTTGGGGTCAAAATCCTTGTCTTCAATCCAGGGTAAGGTGTAGTAAGGGAAGTAGCGAGAACCTGGTGCTAGCTTTTGATCGACCCCACGGGCAAAAGGCACAATCGTAATGTGAGGTACTGTACCAAAAATTACATGACGAGCGCGGATGTTTTTGACTTCCGCAACTAAGCGATCGAGTTCTGCTTTAAAGTGAATCGGACGCCAAACAGTATACTTATCGTTGACATCCATATCGTCATAGCCTGTATCACTCCAGGCCACGTTAAAAGTGAGAATACTGCCCAAAGCGTTATTCGCACCAATTAACACAATTAGCGTTTCAATTCCTTCCATGTCTAACGTACCTTCTTCACCCAAAGCTGCGGCTGCTTGTACTGGCGAAAGTGCTGCACCATTAGCATCCCGTGCTGAGTTTAAAGCTCGAATAGCTGTCCTTTCGTTATGATACTCAACCATTAACCGCAGATAATCATCCTTTGGCGGATTATTCTTGAGAATATTGATGCAGATGTCTGCATTTCGCGAGATGGTATTGCGTAAATCCCATCCATAGACGGCTAGGTTGTGATTTATGCCTTGTTGAATGGGAAACAGCGAACCTTCTCCCCGTTCCCAATAGTTTTCATTGATATCTAAGAATTTGCGTATAAATAAGGCAGCACCAACAAACTCTAACGGGTTGATGTTAGGGCCAAACTTTTTGTCTAGTTCATGAGCCAAGCGTTCCACATTTAATGGCAATCCATCTTTTGGCCCCTGATAAGTAGGATAGCGTAGTTCCCCCCAACCCAATTCTTTGGCAATAATTGCTGGATATGAGAGTTGCGTATTAAATATAGCTCCACTTTGAAAACCCTGCGTGATTGAGTCGCCTACCGTTACCAGCCGATTTTTGGGAGTTCCCGTTTTGTTAACATTCACAGCAATACCCAAAGTTGGGTCTGTGACTGGTTTACGCGGTTGCACAGAGATAACCACATCCGGTGGGGTTTTGGGATCTAATATAGAACTCGATACATTTGTCATGATTGCCTACTGTATTAAGTAATGGGCTGAAGACAGAATACTTCTGTTAATCAAATTTGTTCAGTAGATATACATAAATCTCAACTACTATCTCCTACTTCTCGGCTAGCAAACTTCAAGTTACATCTTCTCCCCAAGTAGAGGCTGTAATGCTATTGTTCTATGGCACAGTTTTGGAACAGTTCGCGCACCACTTGGATTTCGCTTGTGTAGTAGCAAATTATATTCACCCAAAACTTTTAAAACTTGGATGCTTTTGAAGCGCATCTTCAAGCCCATAGGGAAAAATAATTAGCGATCGCCAACCTATACCTTACTACAATCGCTTTTATATCCGCACTCTTGGTGAAAATCGATTAGAGATAGCATTGGCACAGCAGATATAGGATAATTTGAGCTTCTCGATGTTTGCAAATCAAATAGGATTGCTACATCACGAATCATAGACTAAACTTGAATATTAACAGGTTTTCATAAGCATTTAAAAATATAAATAAAACCTATATTGTCTAGATAAGCAGGTTAGTCCATCAGAACCCCTACTTATTTAGCTAGAGGCCAATTGGAATTGGATAATTGCATTGTGTTTTTACTGACGTAATCAGAATACCTAGCTTTACATTATTGGCTATTTGTGAGAAAGTTTGTGTCAATAATGTGTCAACAATTTGACGATAATTTATCATTTTTCTACCACAACAAATTTACATCTTCAAGTGTTATGATGTAGTAAAAGTGATTCAGTTAAGAAGTTATCAAAGCATTTTGTAGCATTGATCTAAATAAATCACTGAAGCCATCAAATTTAACTGTTTTAGTAATCTGTAGATCTTTATCCAATTGGAATTAATATGAGCTGATGATTTAAGTGCAAACTGGCATAAATTCCAGATAGCCTTATCTCTGCATTTAAATTGTGGTTTTGACTTGCAACATCTCAAATAGAAATGAGGTTGGCATCTAAATAAAGTCCAAATTCTGCTAATTCCAAATTATGGAGTAGAAATCATGATGAAAATTTTGCATATAGGTGCAGAAGCTTCTCTTGAAGCAGTTTCTGGGGTAAACAATGTTATTTGGTCTATAGCTAAGATCCAATCCAGCTTGGGATTTCATGTTATGCTTTTAGTTGAGAATGAACCAAATAAAAATTTAGTATCTTCTGCTGAAAAATTAGGAATCAAGCTAATATGTATTCCAGCAAAAGTTTGGGGTTATAAACAAAAATATCTGAAGGATTTACTTGATAATATTCGACCAGATATTGTTCATATGCATTCAATCTTTATTCCTCAACAAGCCGATCTAGCTAGAAAGCTATTCAATAAAAAAATTCCATATGTCATAACTCCTCATGCAATGCTGTTTCCTCTACATCTTAAAAGAAACTTATTAAAAAAAATTATTTATTTTTTAATTCTCGAAAAACAGAGATTCACTCAGGCTGCGGCAATTACATTTATGACTCCCAGAGAAGGAAAAGTACTACGAGAGTTATTACCTAACTTCACAGGAGAACTACGTTTGATTACAAATCCAGTAGATACAGGAATTACAGAACAAGGTTGGAAAGGTAATTTAGAGCAAAAACGGCTCGTTTATCTAGGACGTTTTGACTTAATAGCTAAAGGGCTAGATAACCTAATAAAAATTGCTCGTTACTTATCAACAGATATAGAAGTACATTTATATGGGGAAGCTCCAAATAGGAAATTAGCTAGAAATATCAAAAAAATTGGACTAGAACTTCCAGCAAATGTCTACTTGCATCCTCCAGTTTTTGGCAAAGAAAAAGCTCAGGTACTCTCTGAAGCTAGTTGTTATATTCAAACTTCTCGTAGTGAAGTATTTGGACTTTCTATCGCCAATGCTATGCATATTGGATTACCCTGTGCTATAGCAAATACACTTAACATCGCTGATGTGTTTAAGGAGCAAAATCTTGGTCTTGTATTGCCATCTAATCCTCAAGAAGCAGCACATTACCTCACAGAGATTCTACAACAGCCCGATCTGCTATGGCATTGGTCAAAACGAGCACAGTCTTATGCTCAAGAACATTTTCAGCCCTACAGAGTAGCTTCACAATATCTCACCCTTTATAAAGATGTACTTCAATCTCAAAACCAAATCTTAAGATTGGCAGAAATAACTTAATAAAGTTTATTTCTGCCCTCTAAATAAATCGCTAGTAATTATGTATTTAATAGATCAATCATGATGGATGTTAAAATCTTTTTACAAAACTCAAAAACTATAATTCAAAGAATAGTTCCTAAATCATGGATTGAGCAGACTCAATATATTCACTCTAGTTTACTAATTCAGTGGATTTTACATAATAGAAATAAGTTACTAACATTGAGCCAGAAATCAGCGATGGTGTTTTCTCCACACCAAGATGATGAAACATTTGGCTGTGGTGGAATGATTGCTCTCAAACGAAAACATGGAGTATCAGTAGTTGTAGTTTTTCTAACAGATGGTCATCTATCAGGCAATTTAGAGACTAACTCTCAAAATCAACTCATCACCGTTCGCAAACAAGAGGCAGTTCAAGCATTAGCGATTTTGGGAGTAGAGCCATCAGAAGTTTATTTTTTAGATCGGCCAGATGGACAATTATCTCACTTAGTAACTCAGAATAAACAACAAACAATTCAACAGATAGATAAACTGTTGAAAAAATATCAACCACAAGAAGTTTATGTACCCCACCACAAAGATTGCCATAGAGATCATGAAGCAACTTATCAATTAGTTAAAGCAGCAATTAACCGAGTAGAAATGAAAGCAGAAATGCTACAGTATCCGATTTGGTTATTCTGGAAAGCACCAATATTTATTATGCTAAATTTGCAGGATATAGCGGCAGCTTGGTTTATTTCAATTTCATCTGTGCAGGAAACAAAAATCAAGGCAATCTCCTCATATCGTTCTCAAATTAATACTCTCAATAAAGGTTTTATTCAGCAATTTATAGGAAAATACGAAATATATTTTAGATCTGAGTAATCCAAAGCAATATAAACTATAAATTTAATCTCTTTGTAAAAAGCACCTGCTCTTAAAGTCTCACGAAGATGAATTCATCTTTTTGTTAGTACTAATTCAAAATGGAGAGTAAATTATGAAACTGACAATTCAAACAAAATCTTGGTTTGGCTCAAACTCTATATTTTATAAAGTTTTTAAGGAATTTCAACATTGGGTTTATATTATCCTCAAAACATGGGTGCCTGGATTAGTGCCACAGTTAAGGTATAATTTTCCCGATCGCATTGTCATGGAGGATATAATCTTACCTTATTTTGCATCTCGAAGTGAGTTTCAAAAAATTCTATTTGTGGGTTGCGATTGGTATACCAAACATTATCAAAGGTACTTTAAAAGCAAAGAATATTGGACTATCGAAATCGATAAAAAACAAAGTAAATATGGTTCTAAAAATCATATTACTGATGGGATACAAAACTTAGGTAAATATATTGATAATGACTATTTTGATTTGATTGTTTTTAATGGAGTATTTGGCTGGGGAGTCAATACTAGAGAAGATACAGAAACATCATTCCAGCAGAGTTTTCAATGTTTACGAGAAGAGGGTATTTTAGTTTTTGGCTGGAATGATATTCCATCTGGTAAACCTTTTCCTGTGCTTGAAGAGTGCCAGAATTTGCAAAAATTAGAGCCATATTTTTTCCCGCCTTTATCTACTGCACAATATCTCACACCCGAAACTGCAATGAGGCACACATTTAATTTCTATATCAAGCCAGTAACTACTTTTAAATAGCAAGTTTAATTCACGCCCAAGGATTGTTTTCCCAAAGACAAACAAATTGCATCATTTTGTGGGGTATGGATGCGGCTACAAAGAACATCACGATAGTGCCTTTCTAAAGGGTTATGGCGCGATAAACCTGGATTACCAATAAGTTCTAGCCCTTTTTCGACAGCGCGAATGGCGTTAGTTGTGGTGAGATATTTCACGGTTTGCGCTTCTAAACCCACGTTGCTGTCATACTCGGCGCGATCGATATCGTTGGCTAAACTATAAATTAAGCGATCGCTTGCATATATCAAAGCTTCAATTTCACCTATAGCTGTTTGAAACCGGGGTAGAGTTGCTAAACTAGCTCCTAAATTAGTAGGCGATCGCTCATTTAAATAATTTACCAGCCAATCTCGTGCGGCTTTGGCTACTCCTTGATACAATGCACTCAACCACAAGCTATTACCAGCTAATTGCAGCGGATCGGGTGATGACCAAGCTTTCACTGGGCGCACATCCAAAGCATACTCCTCAGGAATCAAGACATTTTCTAAAATCAAATCGTGGCTACCAGTTGCCCGCATTCCCATGTGATCCCAGGTTTCTTCAATGCAGACACCAGGAACATTCCGAGGTACAAGAAAATTACCTACTCGCGGTTCCGCTTCTGTGGTTTGCGCCCAAACAATGAAGTAACGCAAAATCGGGCTGCCTGTAGTGTATATTTTACGACCATTTAACAGCCAACCCTTAGCCGTATATTGGGCAGTAGTTGCAGGTAGTCCACCCCTAGCTGGCGTACCTAATTCTGGTTCCACACGCGCAGCATTCAACAAGGCAATACCTTCCAGCGACTCGCGACACAACTGTTCGTAAATCGCCGGATTCCACTGACGCGTACGGGCAGCATTGGCGTGTTGCAGATAGTGCATTGTCAAGACTAAGGCAGTCGCAGCATCCCCACTGGCGATGGTTTCAATCACGCGACTGACAGCAGCATATCCTAAACCTTGTCCGCCAAACTCTTGCGGAACGGTAAGATTTAATAGTTGCGCTTGTTGGAGAGCAGTAAAATTTTCAAAAGGGAAAGAACCATCGCGATCGCAAGCTGCGGCGCGAGTCGAAAAGTCAGCAGCTAAGACAGCGACACGCTGAAATAAATCTGCGGTAGGTGTCACTGGATAGGCATTAACTTTTACCATATTTACTTCTTGGGTATCAGCAAAGGATGGTTGGACAGAGATACAGAATATCTGAGAACTCAAAACTTTAGTAAATAGTTCTCACAATTAGTAATCTAAGTATGAGAAAAATGTTTGATATTGAAGAGTTTATCATTCCTGTGTATGGGAATGTTGATAAGTGAAAAAATCCGGGCGATCGCTAGCTAAATTGTCTCTGGGTCAATATTTAATTCTCGCAATTTTGCTGCCAATCTTTCGGCGCGTTGAGTTTCTTGTTCTGCGACTTCTTCTGGTGTTGGGACTAGTTGACCTGAAGGAGTAAAAAATCGCAACAATCCCTCATGAATACCCAAATATAAATTTAGCTGTTGACTCCATAAATGCCCTTGAGGATTTGGTTCTAGCGTTTGGTATTTACCATCTACTAAATGAAAGCCTACAAATTCTAAAGTATCTGGATCGAACCAAAAATAATCAGGAGTGCGAAAGGTATCTTGGTAAATTTGTTTTTTTAAATTTTTGTCTGTATTAGCAGTTTTTGGTGAAAGAATCTCGACAATTACATGAGGATATTTGCCATCTTCTTGCCAAACTACCCAACTTTTACGAGTTTTGCGTTCAGTTCCTAGCACAACAAAAAAATCCGGGCCGCGAAAGTCCTCTGATTTGCGTTGGTTTGGGCTGTAATAGATAGTCAAATTTGCAGCCGTGTAGAAATCTTGCCTATCTCGCCACAACCATTTAAGGCATTTGAGTAGTAGTAATATTTGCTCTAAATGCAGTTCAGTTTCCAAGGGAGGCTCATCGCTATATAAATCACCTGGGGGAAAGATAACATCTTCTGGGATGTCATGAAGAGTGCTGAGGTCTTGAGCAATAGACATGGCAAGGGTTAGGCTAACAGCTATGTGTCTAGTGTAGTTGGAATTGCCAGTTAAGGGATTTGATGAAACCTACACCTTATCCTTCGCTGGCGGTACAATCCCAAACTTGTTGAGACTGCGATCGATTTCTTTGAGTACTTTGAAATCACCCTGTGGTAAAGGATAGGCACTACTGTTAAATAAGCCTGCACTCACAGCTGGTTGCTGTTCTAGGAAAGAAAATGCTTGGCGAAACTGATATGGTTCAGCTTTAATTGGCGAGTCAAAGTGGCAAGGAATAATCCACTGGAAGTCCCAACTAGCTACTTTATTAGCCCAATCAATAGTTTCTTTGGGCGCGCGGTTGAGAATCAGAGTTTGTAATATCGGTGCTACAAATAAACGTCCATTACCGCGTAATGCATCAAATGAACGCTGCCAATCTGGTTGCCATTTGAAGGGGTACAATCCAAAATAAGCTTTTCTAGAACGTTCTGGTGCTTGAATGGCATCCCGCAATAATTGACCTAATCCAATCACCTCCAGCACGCTGGGCTGAAAGTAGAAAGCAAATAGCGCGATGCGTTGCCATCCTTTACGCCGATTTGCCTGAGTATCGGCAACGATTTCGCCAGCATTTTCCTTGGCATGGAATAGTAAAGGATATGGGTCTAATTGAACGATCGCAGGCGGTTCTTCTGGTACAGAAATTACTGAGTCTGTGACTAACAGTGTATGCGATCGCTTGTGGAAGAATGCAACTTCAGCAAATTTCCCCGGGCCTAAGTCAATGGGGCCGAGGATTGCATAATCAAATTCATCAGCAAAAGGTGTTTTGTTACTTTCTTGTGGAAGTATTTGCGTCCTGCTAGCAGGTAAACCCAGCCAGCTGAGTGGCAAATTCAAGGGAAAACTCCACTGGCTAGGCGCAACATAAACCTGTGCTTTGGGAAAATATCTAGCAAAGGGGCCGACGAAGATTTTATGTTCTAATCCAGAGATAGTGGGCAGAATAATGTACTTAACTTCACCGTGTTCTGCAACCAACTCATTGACTAACCGGATACATTCTTTGGTTGGTGCTACAGGGGCGTAAACCAGCAGGCCCCCTGCATCAAGTTTTATAATGGTCATCCGAATGGGCACGACAACATAGAAGATGCCCTGCATTTGGTCAAAAGTCCAGATTGTATCCTTAACTACCTCTTTGCGGATTGTTCGCCGTCTGCCGTATGGGTAGAGTGGCAAAGTAAACCAGAAGAACCATGAAAAGTCCCTCGGATCGATTTGTTCTATGTTACCTGCACGTTCCTCTTGAGTCACTTGGCAACCCCTCCGCTTCGCCAATACTTTATTTGCTCTCCAAAAGTTGGAGTTTAGCAAATTGTCAACTCAATAACTTAGCTTAAATCTAAATTCTCTTCTCTGACAGATAAAAATCAAGAGAGTAGGGAGCAGGGGGAAAGAATTAGAGATTCATCATATGTATCAGGTATTTCGTAAAATGGTATGACACGTGTAGGTTTTGACAACAATCCTATAAAAACCGATACCAACATCGTCTTAAATAATGCAGCTAATGCAAAAAGCCTGTGTAGACAGGCTTTTCGTCTTTATCGTAGACACCCTACTACGATCTAATTAGTTCCTTCGATTAATTTGGGTGCTTTAATGGTGGAACCATATAGCTCGACAAATCTTTTAAACAGCAACATTGTTTGATGATTTGAAGCTAAATTGATGTTGAATAAACGCTCAATATTCTTCTCACCGAGATTGCGTAAATAAGGTAAATCTTCAAACAGAGTTAAACAAGAGGCAAAGTGCAAGAGTATTTGCAGGATTGGTTTAGGCCAGTCTAGGTCGCTGTAGATTTCTATAAATAGTTGATGCTCCCTTTGATTTAATGGTAATGCATAAAACATTACAGTTATTCTTTTGCCATTGTATACAGGAATACTGAGTTCAACTGTATAGGGAGTATGCAAGATTAAATCTACCTCAACAATCGGTTGTCGCCAAATTCTTAGAGCGTTCACTGGCGACTCTAACATCGTTTGAAATTTGATGATGCCACCGATGGCTGTAGGCTGAAAAGAGCTAATATTAATTACCCGCAAATTATTCAGACTAAATTTGTGAATCGTTTCTAAATGTTTTAAATTCAACAAATGATAAATTTGGCACAAGTACGGAAAAGGTAAAATATATTCCTGGCTGATCATGTGCCGCCTTTTCAACTCAAACCTTTTGTCTTGATTTGGACATAGATAGGCATCAATATTATCGATTTCTTTTTCAGGTCTTAAATACAGCCAACTCAAAAAGAAGAATGAGGCTGTAAATAGCTGAAATACTTCTAAGCTAGATAAATAGCCATCGGCAAAGGCTGCAACGCTTCTATCGGTGATGCCAAAGAGCCAAGATGGAATCCCAACTAACCAAATACCATTTTTTAGTTTGGTTATAAAAAGAGCAAGTTCTATCTCTAAAGATTGAGTAACATTTTTGGCAGCTTCATCACTATCTTTTTGAGTGAGATTCGTAGACATAGTAATTTAAGGATTAGCCAAAGCTAATTTTAGTAGTTAATATCTTTAAATTACTTTGATCCTAACTATGTTTAATGCCATCAACCTCTACCTTTAGCTGTAAATGCAAGTTTTAGGAGAAGCAATGAAGAACAAAAGCAATATATATTTAAAAAGAATAAAAAGTAATTTTAACTACCGTTTGCACTCGATTATTTTGTAATAAAATTAACAATAATAACCAAATCTATCAAACAGAATAAGCATACATAATTAGACCAAACTATTTTTATCTAAAACTCACAAAATTATCTGTTGCTTGAGGAGGAGTGCAAAGGAATTAGTAAGTCATTAATTATATTTAAAGTTGACGCTAAGAGAGCCATCGCAAAGCGAATACAAGTATTTCCACCTCAGCCTATAGAATTGCTGGCGCTAACGCTGTATTATTTGTAAATATTTTCGTAAGCATTCCTTACAGACAGTAGCAATGATTATCCGCCATGCGACTGAAGTTGATTTACCTACGATTGTGGACATATACAATTCTGCAATTCCTTGCCGCATGGCCAGCGCTGATTTAGCGCCAGTGTCTATAGAAAGCCGCTTAAATTGGTTTCGAGGGCGATCGCCTTCACAAAGACCGCTGTGGGTGGTAGAAGTAGAAGGTGTAGTTGCTGGCTGGTTGAGTTTTCAATCTTTTTATGGGCGACCAGCCTACAGTAAAACTGCCGAAATTAGCATTTACATTTCCCCAAACTTTCAACGATGTGGTTTAGGAAGAAAACTCCTAGGACAAGCAATTCAGCAAAGTCCGAGTTTGGGTTTAAAAACTTTAATCGGTTTTATTTTTGCCCATAATCAACCCAGTTTAAAGTTGTTTGAAACATTCGGCTTTCAACCTTGGGGACATTTGCCCAACATCGCCGAACTTGACGGTGTTGAACGCGACTTAGTAATTATGGGGCTGCGAATTGGGGATGAGAAGTTTACAATCCAGCAAAATTAAAGCACTGAACCATTGAAAGTAAGCTGAAAGACACACAAGCCATACTTCTGTAGAAAGACGCACTCACCTAGCTGCCTCCCTAGCATTGTAAGGGTTGAGGAGTCACAGTCCAGATACATGGTGTGACTCTATGGCAAAAGCCAGCTATGGCACACAAGCGTGAAGCAATCATACAGGAGTTTGGATAGTTATGAATAGTTCTTCAACCCGATCGCTAGCTGTGGTGACAGGTGCTTCTAATGGCATTGGCTACGAACTTGCTAAACAGTTTGCCCAAAATGGCTTCGATCTTCTGATTACATCAACGGGGCCGAGTATTAATGAAGCGGCTCAAGCTTTGGCAGAATTGGGCGCGAAAGTTGAGACAGTACAAGCGGATCTTGCTACGTATGAAGGGGTTGAGTCACTTTACCATAAGATTAAAGAAACTCAGCGACCAGTAGATGCGATCGCAATTAACGCTGGGGTAGGTGTTGGTGGTGATTTTGCTCGTGAGACTAACCTCAAGGACGAGCTAAATTTAATTAACCTGAATGTCGTATCGTCAGTTCATCTCGCCAAACGAGTGCTGAAAGACATGGTAGAACTTGGTAAGGGACGAATTCTCTTTACCTCTTCAATTGCTGCTATTATGCCCGGGCCATTTGAGGCAGTCTACGCAGCTTCTAAAGCTTTTATCCAATCCTTCTCAGAAGCGTTACGCAACGAGTTAAAGGATACAGATATTACCGTTACAGCACTGATGCCAGGGCCGACCGATACCAACTTTTTCCACCGTGCGGGTATGGACGATACTAAAGTAGGTGCGAATCAAAAGGACGATCCGGCGCTGGTTGCCAAACAGGGTTTTGAGGCATTGATGGCTGACAAGGATAGTGTAATTGCCGGGTCGCTGAAAACTAAGATTCAAGGAACTGTGAGTACAGTATTACCTGATACTGTTAATGCCGAACAGCACCGTAAGCTTAGTGAGCCAGGTTCAGCGCACAAATAAACACAATAATACCAATTTGAAAAAAGAATGCGATAGAGGGTAGGGGCACAACATTGTTGTGCCCTTACGAATTATTTTGTATTGCCAATATTATTGGGATAGATAGTATTGTTTGCAATCCACAATCCAAAATTTTTATTACTCAGGCAAATGCCAAATTTTAATAATATTCTCAGCACTACCACCACTAGCAATAGTCTTACCATCGGGGCTAGTTGCTACCGAATAAATATAACCAGAATCTCGTTTTAAAGTCCTGATTTCTTTGCCTGTTGAAGTATCCCAGAGTTTGATTGTGTTGTCGCTGCTACCGCTAACAAGAGTCGTACTGCTTAATGTTTTTTTAGGTAAATAAGCAATAGAATTCACTTTATCAGCATGACCTTTTAATGTCCGAATTGTCTCTCCCGTTACTAGATTCCACAATTTGATTGTTTTATCCTTACTTGCACTAGCAAGAGTCAGACCATCGGGGCTAAAAGCAACAGAAAGAATTAATTCAGAATGTCCACTAAAGCTGCGAATTTCTTTGCCTGTTGCTACATTCCACAATTTAATTTTCTTATCCCAACCACCACTAGCAAGGGTGCTACCATCAGGACTAAAAGCGATCGCAGAAACGCCCTGAGAATGTCCTGTCAAGGTGTGTATTACCTTGCCAGTTGACAGATTCCATAGTTTAATCTTCTTGTCTAAACTGGCACTAGCTAAGGTTTTACCATCAGGACTAAAAGCGATCGCCGCAATTCCATCAGTATGCTCTTTTAAAGTCCGAATTTCTTTACCTGTTGCTACATCCCACAGTTTGATAGTCTTATCTGCACTCCCACTAGCCAAGGTTCTGCTGTCAGGACTAAAAGCGACAGTCCAAATCCATTTCGAGTGTCCCTTGAGAGTCTGGATCTCCTTTTTAGTTGCTAGATTCCAAAGTTTAATTGTATTGTCGTCGCTACCACTAGCCAGAGTCGCACCATCAGGCGCAAAGGCGACAGAATTCACATCACTGGAATGTCCTTTGAGGGTATTAGGTTGCTCGGAATTGGCGGCGGTGTTTGTAGGTTGGCTAGGATTAGAGAAGATACTTAATACTTGGGAGCGAGATTGTAAATACCAAATTCCTGCTAATCCCAGCAGAAAAATAGCTGCACTAATCAACAATCTTTTTAGCGAATATGATATTTGCGTAGTTGATGCGGTTGGCATTACAGTTGGTAGCGATGCTGCTAACGCTCTTTGACTTGTCAAATCTTTGATGACTTCATCAGCAGATTTATAACGCTTGTGAATATCTGGTGTTAACAGCTTGTCCAGAATTCGATCTAAATTTACATCTAAGGCGACTCCATGCCTATTTTCATTTACATATTGCTGCCAAGAATTAACCCAACTATAGCCATTTTGCATCCACAATTGAGATGGGCGAATTCTAGTCAATAAATGAAAGCAAGTTGCCCCTAAACTAAATAAATCGCTCGATGGATAAGCTTTACCATCCTGCATTTGTTCAATCGGAGTATAACCATGCGAACCAATGGTCGTCCCGATTTGAGTATGCACTGCGGCTGTTAGCTGCTTTGAGGAACCGAAATCAATTAAGACTAATCGCCCATCACTTTGACGGCGAATAATATTTTGCGGCTTGATATCGCGATGAATGACTCCGCGATCGTGGATAAATTGTAGAACGGGAAGTAAATCTAACAAAAGTTCAATAATTTTACTTTCGTTGTAGATTACACCTTTTTGTAATTCTTGTTGTAAATTCTGCCCATTGATATATTGCTGAACTAAAAACAGATAATTGTCTTGTTCAAAGTAAGCTAAAAGTGTAGGAATTTGCGGATGCTCTCCTAACTTTTGCAGTTGTTTAGCTTCTTCTTTAAATAGCTCAACAGCCTTCTTCAATGCAGAAGTTCCCTGGGTTTTTGGTGCGAATTGTTTAACTACACACCATTCATTTAACTTATCTGCATCTTCCGCTAGATAGGTTCTACCAAATCCACCTTCATCAGAAAGTACTTTAATAACACGGTAACGTCCTCGTAAAAGATCTATCAATGGTGTGTTGCAACTTTGACAAACCTTGTTAGTATCAGGATTTTGAGGACTCAGGCAATCGGGATTCAAGCAGCAGCGCATACAGGAAATCCATATGCAGTTCGTGTATATATTAATTCATGACACATAATTTTGCTATAAAGTTGCCCATCACGATTATTTTGCATCAAGAAATTAATCTACAAGTAACTCAACAATCTAAAATTAAAAATAAATTCTTGTGAGAGCGATCGCCAGCAGGATATTCTCTGCTTAGGTGGCTCATTCTATATAAGCTATGTACTCTGATTCATTCAGGGAGAAAAAAGACTTTGTTCGCGTCCCCCTGTTGATGTACATATATTAGCGAACGTCACTACTCTGCGGAAGGCTCCCATTTGGATGTCTACGCTCAAATTTAAAATGCACATTTTTTCGCTAAAAGTTTGCTACTTAGGAAACCAAGGCTACTGGCTACAAGTCAGAGAATAGCTAGGAACTAGTGGCTCCTACTAAATAAATTATTGCAAAATTCACAAACATTGAGGAGTGTTTATGATATCAGAAAACAACCATAAAAAATCTCGTTTTCGCCCTAACTTAGCTATTATTTTTTCGCTAGGCAGTGGTTTGTTAATTGGTAGTTATTCTCTACCTATCCGTGCTTTAGAAATACCAAAATACCTGGGACAATTTACCATTGCCAAAACACCAGATGAGAGACAACCAGAAGCAGTAGAAAAAGGAATTGAGCAAATTCCTACTTCTCAACCACCTGTAGCTCCACAACAACGCACCCAACCGATTGATTCACCTCTACCGCCACGTGTACCGCCTGCAACTACAAATACGGAACCAGCACCAAATTCTAGACCATCTCGACCTGTAGAAACTGAACCAGCGCCAAATCCCAGACCATCCACACCTGTAGAAACTGCACCAGCGCCAAATCCCAGACCATCCACACCTGTAGAAACTGCACCAGCGCCAAATCCCAGACCATCCACACCTGTAGAAACTGAGCCAGCACCTAGACCTATAAATAATGGTTCTGCTCCTCCACGCCAGGGAGGTTCTCAACCAACAACTAAACCCCGTACAGGTAGCAAGCCAACTCGTGAGGGTTTACCTGTTTCACCACCGCTAAATCTGAATTACAAGCCAATTAACTTTGTAGATTTCGCCTTTGGTATTCTCGGCAAAGGTGATTTCAAATCTCAAGGTAGGTATTATCATTTCTATCAATTTGAAGGTAGAGAAAATCAACTGATCCAAATTAGGCTTGGTGGTAGTACTGATACACGCCAATCAAATAACCTCAGCCTCAATCCCTATATGTTTCTGCTTGATCCCAATAACAACGTTATCGTGAAGCGAGGCAGTACACAGACAACAACTGGGATTAAAGATGCATTTGTATTTGTGAGATTACCCGTTCAAGGCACTTACACGATCGCAGTCACTAGCCGCAACCCAGGTGATACTGGTCGCTATAGTTTAGCACTGAGAAACGACCGAGCCAGCTACATTCTAGACGAATCCGCCGGACTAGATGCTCAAAGTCTTACCCTCAAACAAAATAAAAGCCCCTACGATGTCTCTAAATTTGAGGGGAAAAAAGATCAGTTGGTCAGTATTCGGGTAGACAGCGAGTTTGAAGAATTTTCACCTTATATAGTCTTATTAAATTCTCAAGGTAAAATTGTCGCCGCGGATAATGCCAAAGATGGTAAGTACAGCGCTCTAATTGACCGCGCCAGATTACCTGAAGATGGTACTTACTATGTAGTGGTTAGTTCAGCTAATCCACAAGAACGCGGTAGATATCGATTAACTCTGTACTAATATTGGGCATGGAGCATGGGGGATTGGGCATTGGTGCCATTTCTCCCCACACTCCCCACACTCCCCACACTCCCCACACTCCCCACACTCCCTTGTCCCCTCCAACCCCTCAAACCCCAATCCGGCTTTTACTCGCAGCGATCGCGCTGTGGAGTATGAATTTAGGAGGAGTCGCGCTGCGAGATTGGGATGAGGGTTACTATGCGCTGGTGGCTCGTCATATGTACCGTTCTGGTAATTGGCTCTATCCGCTACTCAACGGACAGCCTTTTGATAAGCCGCCTTTGGGGGAATGGCTAATTGCTGCTAGTTATTCGCTGTTTGGCATTAGCGAACTGATAACCCGCTTACCTTTGGCGTTAATTACTGCTTGTAGCGTTCCCTTACTGTACTGGATAAGTAAGGAAATTTTTGCAACACAGTTGAGTGCGGTTTTTTCTGCCTTAGTTTATCTAACTTTGCTGCCTGTCGTCAGACACGGACGCTTGGCCATGCATGATGGGATTACCGTCACGTTATTTTTGCTACTGATGCTTGGGCTGCTGAAATCTCGCCAGCAGAAATTGTGGGCAGTAATTCCCGGTGTGGCGTTTGGGCTACTGATTTTAGCTAGGGGAGAAATGGCATTTGTTTTGGGTGCGATCGCTCTTTTATTCTTAGTAATCGATAGACGACTCTCCTTATTCAAAAATCCTTACCTCTGGATTGGTTTAGTAATAGGTATCGTACCTGTCATCGCCTGGTATGTAGCCCAAGGACAACAGTATGGCGCAGAATTTTGGCAAGGTCGTTTTTTTGGGCCTTTGGTGCAACGGATTTGGCAGCCATTTCACAATCATGACGGCCCTCCTTGGTATTACATAGTAGAGTTACTGAAATATAGTTTTCCTTGGTTAATTTTTCTACCCAGTGGTTTAATTTTGGCATGGCAGCAACGCCATAGTAGTTGGGGGCGATTAACCTTGGTAGGAATCGTAGTTTACGGGCTGACAATTTCTGTGATGCGCACTAAGCTACCTTGGTATATCATGCCCCTGTATCCCTTTGTGGCTTTAGCTGTAGGTGCAAAACTCGCCGCAGTTTGGCAGAATCCTAAACCTTACCCTAGCGCTTGGAAGTGGCTGTTTGGTTTGGTGGCGTTGGTTGGGAGTGGCGGCTGTATTTATTTCATAGTCAGCAATCAATTAGCACTGCTTCCTTTAGGAATTGCACTGACACTCGTTTTTAGTTATACAGTTTGGTTAATCGCCCAGCAAAATCGCCAATTTATTGTGGCTTTATTTGCAGGTGTCTACTTAATTTTAGTAATATTTGTGAATTCTCCAGTTTGGGTGTGGGAACTCAATGAAGCCTTTGCTGTCAAACCTGTTGCGGCTTTGCTACAACAACACACCCCAAAAGATGCTGTCATCTACACATCTTTTGCCTATGGTCGTCCTAGTTTAGATTTTTACAGCGATCGCCAAGTTAAAGCAGCAAGTAGTGCAGAATTACAAACCCAATGGGCAACAAAATCTTACTTGCTATTAGATAAAGCAACACTCAATTCGCTACAACTACCTAACAGCCAAACTCTAGGTACAGCAGAAGGATTTACCTTAATTGCTCCCAGCAATTAATCGGGTAAGAATCACAATATTTTTAAAACCTATTTACCATGAACGATATATTTTGCGATCGCAGTTACTTCCTGCGTCCAAGGGTGATCTGGGTAGCGCAAGCTAAAAATATCGCTACTGCCTAGTTGAAACATTTCTTCGCAGACAGGCAATACACCCGCTACGGTCGTACCATAGGCAGATTGTACCTGTTGCCGCAAAGCCTGAAAATTTAACTTTGGTAGTGCTTTATTAACTACCAACATAATTTTAGGCACATCTAATTTACGGGCGACATCAACAGCGACAGCAGTACCTTGATAATCTTGTTGGTCTGGACGGAGAATTACAACTAAAATATCAGAAATAATAATAGAAAGTAGCGTTTCTTCGTTAATGCCAGGGTGAGTATCAATAAATAAATAATCTAATTTCAACTTACGGGTAAGATTGCGAAAGCCGTCGTTAAGTAAACGCGCATCGTAACCCTCACGCAAAATGCGAGATATTTCCCCAGTTTTGATGCTGGAAGGAATTAAATAAATAGCACCATTCGCTCCAAAGAGAAAAGGTTTTGGTTTCATCTTGGCTGTTTGGCTAACATCGTAAGCAGCCTGTTCAATTGCGCAACGACCCCAAAGATAATCATTGAGAGTGTAGGTAATTTTGGTTTCATCAAGACCAAACAGGACGTGAATACCTGGTGATTGAATATCAGTATCAACAATACCGACTCGCTTACCAGAACGAGCAATCATTGTTGCTATATTTGCAGTCACATTTGACTTACCAGTACCGCCACGAAATGAATGGACAGACACGACTTTAGACATGATGCCTCCCAATAAATTTAAAATTAATAATTAAGTAGATGTTGTGTCTGTATCTGACCATTTGTTCCTAATATCTTTAGCTTCTGCGTGTAATTTTTGGAAGTAATCTAAATTAGCGATTTCTTCCACTTCTTGATGTTTCTTAGCTTGATCGATTTGCACCCGCAGTTGTTCCATCTGTTTCTTCCAAGCTTGTTCGCGCACTTGGATTTCATGTACCATGCGATAGAACACCTTACCCAGTTTGCCTAATTCATCAGTACGTTTGGCAATTACAGCCAATTTTGTGAGTTCTAAATCTTTACCTTCCGACTCAGCATCGATTGTATTCATACTGATTTTTTCAGCCAATTTAGCCATTGGTCTAATCGGCTGAAGAACATCCCGTTTTAAGGAATAATTGATCGCCAAAATTACTAATGCAAAGATTAAAATAAAAATTCCAATAACTAATGAAAAAGTCTGACGAGCATTTTCAAAAACTTTACTAGCTGGAATATAAATAATTTGTGTGCCCAGAATTTCATTCAGCTTCCAGTTAAAACCATTTTCCGTGCCATAGGTTGCCACCTGACTTTTAGGTGCTTGATCTGGTGTAGAATGACACCGCAAACAACTTTGTTCTTTAATTGCAAATGGTCTGCTGCTATAAAATAATTGTTCGCCAAATAAATCCCTAAAGCCTGATAAGCTCTCTAATTTAGGATCTTGGCGAAACTTTTCTATCAGATTTGATTCAAATTCGTCAGCTCGATCCCGTAAATTTGTGGGATTAATTGTCGCGTCTTTGTAAAGAAAATTTGCATATTCTTTATGACTGCGAAGATTCTCAAAAACTTCTCTGGCAGAAAAGCTGGGTACTATTTCTGGGGTAAATTGTGATTGTTGTTCTGCGGTGGATGCTAACAGGGGACTGATATGGTTATTAGTATAATCTCTGACCGAATTCATCATTTGTATAAGGACTTGTCCCCGATAGTTAACTTCATCTTCGGCTCTTTGCTCCAGCGCTTTGGATAAAGTAATCCCGCTAATTAATATAGTGCCCAGGAAAACGAGAGAGAGGAGCAAGGTAAATTTAGTTGCCAGCTTGAAATTACCTAACATGACTATAATCTTTTATCATAGTAGTGATTGCAACATTGTGTGGGAGTAATTTTATCAGCTTTATTAGCATCAAATATTTCTCTTACAATGTCAGCAAGTTGCTAAATAGCACTATATTTACTTTATTGAGTGTTATTGTTTTTGCGTAAATATGGTTTTAATTCTTTAAACAACTATCTTGATAGTAAAAATTTTCCTCAAGATGTACATCTGCAAAACGTCTTGAAGTTTAACCGCCACTTTCGTCGGGCAAGTAGGCAAATATTCCTACAACTTTCGTCATGCAATGTCAAGATAAATTACCCAACTTTCTCGGCTTGAAACAGTTCAATTAGATCGGCAGCATGACGGGCGTGCATATCGAGAAGCTTCATTTCCCAGGGTAAAAAGTGGCGAGGTTGACGAAAATGAGTGGACAATACACCGATAATGGTTCCTTTGCGGTTGGTTAGTGGGGTGGATTGGACTGCGCGATATCCAGATGCTGCGGCGATCGCTCTGTGAGCAGCGAACCGGGGATCGACCTCGACATCTTCAACGATCGCTGGCTCTCCGGAGCGCAAAGCCATGATGCAGGGTGAATATTCGTTGATGCTAACAGTCTGCAAATCATCGCCTAAGGTTGCATCGAAGCCACGTTGAACTGCAAGGGTGAGGGTACATTTATGCCGATCGAATAGATGAATATAGCCCATGTCTGTCCGGTGCATGGCGATCGCTCGATCGAGTACATTCTCCAATGCGTCAACCAGCGTGGGCGATATTTGCAAACTAGGGTTTTGGGATGTTTTTTTGCTCGCTGGCGCTTTTGATAAAGGATTTCCCTCACATACCAAGCTCACCAATAAAGGAGCGATCGCCTCACGCGGCAAAACTCGGTCTACGCAACCAGTGGCGATCGCCGCCTCTGGCATTCCATAAGCGACAGAACTGGCTTTATCCTGAGCAATGACAATCCCATGCTGCCGAGACACAGCACGCACACCTTCTGCACCGCCTTTACCCGTGCCAGTCATCACAATTACTACAGCGCGGTCTGCATAACTCTCTGCCACTGACTCAAAAAAGCGATCGACTCCATGCACCCAGCCGTGTTTGCCTGGTTGCGGAGCCAGAGAGATTGTAGCGTTGGTATGGACGACAAAGTAATGCCCTGGCGGGCAGACATACACCACTCCCGCTGCGAGATGTTCTCCTTGATGTGCCCAGCGAACCCTGAGATCTGTTCGTAACTGTAAAACTTGCGCCAACAAGTTAGTTTCAGAAGGACTGAGGTGCTGTAGGCAGAGAATGGGAACCGGAAAGTCCGCAGGCAATCCTGATAGAACCTTGCGAATCGCTGTCACTCCACCAGCCGAAGCCGCGATCGCCACAATCGCAATGTTGGATTTCTTATGGTGTTGGTCTTTACGCATCCCTACTACGATGTGGTAATTTTCGCCTAACTACAGACTGGTAAAAACTAAATTTCTCCCTCTGCTCCCCCTCCTCTCTCAATCAACCACTGATATTTTTCCTTAACTCGCTGGATTCTCTCCCTAGCCTGTCGAGCTTCCTCCGTAGCCTGTCGAGCTTTCGCCCTAGCTTGCTGAGTTAGCTTTGTGATATTTCTAGCTTCTTCCCTAGCTTGTCGAGCTTCCTCGCTATCTAAACGGACTTCTTTAGCACACCACTTAATTCTTTCATCAAACTGCGGCTCTGACAGTTTGATTTGTCGTTGTTTGTCCCAACTATCAATACTGTTCAACATGAGAGAAGCAAGCGCCTCCCAAGTATAAATGTTCGGAGTATAACACAAGCGTAGTTCATCTAGCAGTTTCTAGTACGCTGTCAAGAGAAAATTTACACAGGGGAAGAAAACAAGGAGCAAAGGGAGAGAATAGAAGCAAATCATTTGTAACAGGTATTTCGTGAAATACTATTAAGCAAGCTCTGATACTCATTAATGAGCTTCGGAACCTGATTAACCAGTCTTTGATACTCGTTAACCAAGCTTTGATACTCATTAATGAGCTTCGGAACCTGATTAATCAGTCTTTAATACTCGTTAACCAAGCTTTGATACTCATTAATGAGCTTCGGAACTTGATTAACCGAGCTTCTGATACCATTTCACGTTAATCATGATACAAATACGTTGGTAGAGGCACGGCAGTAGGTTGGGTTTCGTTCCTCAACCCAACATTTCGCGGGGTTTGTTGAGTAGGACAAATGACCAATGACAAATGCCTATTGCCTATTGCCTAATTCTTCCGGCCAAAGAAGCGACAATGAATAGCAATTGGGCGGGTTCAACGGGTTTGGCAATGTGCATTTGAAATCCTGCCGCTAGAGCTTCTGTTTGCTCTGTATCTCCAGCATAGGCGGTTAGGGCGGCGGCGGGAATTTGCCCTCCAGCTTCAGCGTCCAGCGCTCTCACTTGACGAATTAGATCGTAACCGTCTTGCTCTGGTAAACCAATGTCAGATAAAAGTACGTTATAGCCGTTAGGGTTAGCCATCAAAGTTGATAGGGCTGCATTGGCTGATGCAACAGCTGTCACTTCCACTCCGTACTGCTCAAGAGTAATGGTAAATAAGCGACGAATATCTGCTTCGTCATCTACAACCAACACCCGCACACCTGCTAATGATGTAATATTTCCAGTTGGCACTTCTAACCGATCTTGTAAAGCAACCAACTGTCTGGTAATCGGTAGAGAAATTTCCGTGGTCTGAGTTTGCAAAGGTAGCCTGACTGTAAAAGTTGCCCCTTGACCGTCACCAGGACTTTCTGCTTCAACTTTACCGCCGTGGAGTTCTACTAAGTGACGCACTATCGAAAGCCCCAGCCCTAAACCAGGATTGGATCGCCTTTTGCTACCATCTGCTTGCCGAAAGCGCTCGAAAATATAAGGGAGAAAATCGGGTCTAATACCCTGACCTGTGTCGCTAACTTGAATTTGAGCGTGGAAATCACTGTACTCTAAGGCAATATCAATTGTGCCTCCGGCTGGAGTAAATTTAATCGCGTTAGAAAGCAAGTTCCACATCACCTGCTGTAAGCGATGGGGATCGGCGTTGATTGTTCTTGGTGTACGATCTAGCCTTGATACTATTTGGATATTTTTGGCTTCGGCTGAGATCCGAACCACATCAATCGCGGCTTCAATCACGGGTACAAGCTCAATTAGCTCGGCATCCAGACGCAGCCTACCAGCGCTGATGCGTGAAATGTCTAACAAATCTCCAATTAGCTGCGCTTGAGCTGTGGCGCTGCGCTCAATTGCTTCTAGTCCTTGATTAACGATCTCTTCATCGAGATTTGGCCGCCGTAGCATCTGCGCCCACCCCAGTAAGGAATTAAGCGGGTTGCGTAGTTCGTGAGAAAGAATCGATAAAAATTCATCTTTGGCGCGGTTGGCTGTCTCCGCCGCAGCACGAGCTGACTGTTCCTGAGTGAGTAACTGAGTGCGTTCTGCTTCCAATTGCTTTTGCTGGGTGATATCTTCAATGACCAGAAGAATTAATTGCATATTGTCGATTTGTGGCATTCTCCGAGCATTCAGCCGCATAATTTTGTGCCCAATTGACTCGAAGTTATGCTCAACTTCCAAATCTTGAAATGGGGCATTGCTGGGGATCACATCTTCTAAGAGCGATCGCAATTGCGGAATATTCCACTGTCCATTGCCGAGTTCAAAAATCAAGTGCTGTTCTGTATCTGTAGGCAAAACTTGGAAGGTTTCGTAGAAACAGCGATTGGCTCTGATCGCTCGTAAGTTTAAATCCAGCACCACAATAGATTCCCGCACGGTATCGACAATTGCTTCTGCGTAATCTCTAGATGCTCTTGATTGTTCGGTGCTGCGTTTGAGTCCATCAATGTCAACCAACACCACCACAGCCCCATCAATTTTGTTGTCAATTGTGCGATAGGGTCGGATGCGTAGATCGTACCAATGACCTTCGGAGTCTTGAACTTCTTGGGTTGTAAAGTTGAGAGTGCCAATTACTTGTAAAATCTGTGGCTCTAAATCGGAAATATTTAAGTTGTGATTAATATCACTGATTGGCCGCCCAACATCCGTGGCAATCAGGTTGAAAATTCTTCCCGCCACCGGAGTAAAGCGGCGAATGCACAGATCGCCGCCTAACATGAGAATGGGAATATTGATATTACTGAGCAAATTCTGCAAATCATTGGTCACTTGAGTTGACTCAAGATTCCGCCGTTGCAGTTCGTCGTTAATTGTGTTGAGTTCTTCGTTAGTTGCTTGAATTTCTTCTTTAGCCGTTTCTAATTCCTCATTAGTACTCTGCAATTCTTCGTTGCTAGAAAGGATCTCTTCGTTAGCAGCTCTTAGGTTTTGATTAGTAGCTTGCTGTTCCTCAATAATTGATTGCAGATATTCTTTAGTAGTTGCTAGCTCCTGCTTGAGTGCGTTAATCTCTTCCTCAGCCGCTTGTTTTTTCTGTGCAGACTTAGTTTTGCGATCGCTAGCTGACTCTGAATCAACAGGTATTGGCGATGGCATCTCTTCAAACATCACTAAAAAGTAGCGTTCTTCACCACCGCGAGATTTAAACGGCACAATCTCAACCTTAACTAGCCTAACTTGACCGTTCTCGATAATCTGGATGCCTTCTTTTCGCACTACTATATCTCGCTGTTTTGCTTGATGAATAGCAGTGCGTAGCTCTAGCCGCAGTTCTTCTTTTGCCATCTTCAATAAATTAAAGCTGGGTCTGCCTGGTGGGGGTTGCAGATAGGAACTAGTTTGTCCGCGAAATTGCAAAATTTCTAGATCTTTGTTAATCACTACGCCAACTGGGGCATAGCGATCTAACACAATTCGATCGGCCTCCTTCTGCATTTCCAACTCATTCCAACCATTCTCACTCACTGATGACTGCGGGGTATTTACTTCTATGGGATAGTTGCTGGCGATCAAATCTATACCCAAGCGAGTAGGTGCCATTTTTCGGGTATAAATCTTGTTTTTTCTGTCTGTGAGACTAAACAAGTCGGAAAACTCACCTACTGTTTCTGAAGTGCCTAACATCAGAAAGCCAGTTGGCTTGAGACCATAATGAAAAACTGGTAAAAGCTTCTTTTGCACAGAGCTGCCCAGATAAATTAGCACATTGCGACAGCTAATCAGATCCAGGTGAGAAAAAGGTGGATCGCTAATCAGGTTTTGCCTAGCGAAGACACACAACTCGCGCACTGGTTTGCTGATCTGATATCCGTTTTCTACCTGAACAAAGAAGCGCTGTAGACGTTCTGGCGAAACTTCTGTTAATTGGTTGGGCTTGTAGACACCAATCCTAGCTGTCTCAATTGCTATTTCATTGACATCCGTAGCAAAAATCTGGATCGGTGGATTGATTCCCTGATTAGACAAAAACTCTAGCAAGCAAATAGCAATTGAGTAAGCTTCTTGACCAGTTGAACATCCCGCTACCCAGATGCGGATCGGTGAATCTGGTCTACGATCCTGAGCAATCCTTGGAAATACTTTTGTCTTTAAGGCTTCAAAAGATTCAGGATCTCGGAAAAAACTTGTGACAGTAATCAGCAAATCTTGATACAACGCCATGACTTCTGCCGAATTTTCCTGAAGATAGCGGACGTAATCTTCCAATCTTTCCAGCTTGTATAAAATCATCCGCCGCAGGATGCGCCGCTTCAGAGTGGTTTGTTTGTACTGGTTAAAGTCAACTCCTGTAGCAGCTCGTAGCAGACTAAAGATTGTTGACATAGCATCGCCACTTACTGAAAGTACCTCAGCCGATTCCACTGGAGGCTGATGCCTGATATAAGGATGACGGCTAATTTTTATCAGTTCCTCAGCAATTTCTTGTGGGGTAAGAATAAAATCTACATGACCCGAAGCCACAGCAGTGTTCGGCATACCACTAACTTTTGCCGATTCTTGGCACTGGGCAAAGGTAATACCACCAGACCCTTTAATCGCTTCTAGTCCCCGTGCGCCATCTCCATCACTTCCCGAAAGCACTATTCCAATCGCTTGACTGGCTCGATCCTCTGCTAAAGATATTAAGAAAGCATCAACTGACATAAAAAAACCGTAGGTTCTCCCCCTAGGAGCCAGTTTCAGCACTCCCTGAGCAATGGTCATCTTGGCATTAGGCGGAATCACGTAGACACGATTGGGTTCGACAACCATGCCATTCTGCACTTCCACTACAGGCATATTAGTTGAGCGTGAGAGAATCTCACTCAACAAACTTTTTTGATTGGGACTCAAGTGCTGAATCACCACAAATCCCATACCTGTATCATTTGGCAAATGGCTCAACAATTCTGTAAAAGCTTCTATTCCACCCGCAGAAGCACCCATCCCCACAATGGGAAATAATTCATGTTGATGATTCTGTTGCTCTGCATTAGAAGATTGACCAGCAGGGGAATTAGATGGAGATTTTTTAGCAGACCGCCTAGGGTTCATGGTATGAGCAGTAAATACTTTCGGGTGTTAAGTTTTTGAGTAATTAAAACAACAGATAGATTTTGCAATTTATCGGAGATGATTCCGATCGATTAGCGGTCTGGAGCTTTAATTTCTAGGATATAAAATTTATAGGTGTGAGATTAAAAGTTAGTTTAGCTTAAGTCTGTTGCTGCTATAAAGATGTGTTGTATTTATCTCATCTATTCTCAAATTTCTCTTTGAATATGGTATCTAGGTACTGTCAATAAATATTACGGGAAACAATAAATTAACTGATTCCCTCATTAGGCATAAGTTTGAAGCTAATTTTAATATTAGGAATAAATACCTCTTCATGTCGATCGTGATACCAATACGTTAGTAGGGGCATAGCAATGCCATGCCCCTACGAGAAATCTATTTGTATCAAGGTTTTCGTTAATTGGTATAAGATTTTTGGGATTGCTTCCCTACCGTCGCAATGACAGTTATTTGAACGGACACGATCTCAATTGTCTTAAAAGATAAATAGGCATTAAGAAACGAGATGCAATGAAATTTTCACTCAATTAATTACAAAATTTCTAACGTCGCAAACTCCGAGGATCGAGCGCATCTCTTAGCCCATCTCCCAGTAAGTTAAAAGCTAGCACTGTGATGATAATTAGAAATGCTGGCGGCCAAATTAGCCAAGGTTGCAGTACCAAAATTGAAGCATTACTTGCCAGAGAAAGCATATTACCCCAAGAAGGATCTGGTTGTTGAATTCCTAAGCCGATGAGACTTAATACAGCTTCAGCGCTAATAAAACTTGGAACAGATAAGGTAGCAGAAATAATCACATAGGTAGCAGTTTGTGGCAAAACGTGACGCAGGATAATATATAGCGGTTTCCCTCCCATTGCGCGGGCTGCTTGCACAAATTCTCGCTCTTTAATAGAAAGTACTTGTCCGCGAATTACCCTTGCTAAACCAGCCCAACTAATAACTGAAGTAATGACGACAATTAGTAAAAAGCGTTCGGTGCTACTTAAACCGGGTGGTAAGACTGCACCCAAAGTCACCAACAGATAAATGCTAGGAAAAGTCATCAGCACTTCTGCTAGGCGCATGATAATAGTATCGGTCACGCCACCAAAATAACCTGAAATCCCGCCGATGAGTAAACCGAGAGGGTAGGTAATAATTACGCCAAAAATCCCGATAAACAGACTAATGCGACCTCCATGCACTAAACGGCTAAATTGGTCGCGGCCTTGGTCGTCAGTACCTAAAATATTAAATTTTGCGTCGCCAGTAGTGCCAAATAAATGCCAATTTAAAGGTATACCAGGGATAATAGTGACTTCATCCCATTTGGGGGGCAGCGGTAAACTAACCTGTAAAAATCGGTACTCTGGCCCGGAGACAAATAGACGCAGAGGTGAGGGTTTTTTGAAATCTACGATCAGTTTGCGATCGCCTGTTTCTAAATTTGTGTCTCCCTGAGTCGTAGGATAAACATGGGGGCCGATAAACTGTCCTGAAGGCGAATTCCAGTAAATCTTGGTTGGTGGTAGCAACGAACCACTCGGTTGTGACGCATAGGGATCGTAAGGGGCGACAAAATCAGCAGCAATTACCGCTAAATAGAAAATCAACAGCAAAATCGCCCCAAATCGCGCCAAAGGGTTCTTTTTAAGTCGTTGCCACCAATCCATAGTTTTGTTAAACAGTCAAGAGTGAATAGTGTAATAGTCAAGGTTCAAGGGTTAATAGTCAACCCCTCTACAAAATTCAAAATTAAGAATTTCTCACCAAGCATAATTAATTTTAGCTCTTGACTGTTGACTGTTGATTGTTAACTCTTGCCTAATAACTATTAACTACATACCGCTGTTCCTCTTGTTGTTTGTCATGTTCTACAACAAACACATTTGAGTAAAGATTAGCCAAAATTTGTTTACCTTGCTGTGTCAGCGAGAGATAGCGTAATGCATCTTGCACATAAGGATAAACCCCATTCCAGTAAAATTTGGCGTAATTCTTCCTTAAATCGGCTGGAGTTTGATAACCCAAAACTTTATTCATCCCAGTTTCTTCAAACTCATAAAATAAAGAAGTAATTTTCTTTAAGTAACGCGGATCGCTTAATTGTCCAATCAAATCTGCTGCCCGTACTAAGCCTGCATAATTATTTGTATCTTGATGATCTTCAGCTGCTGGTACAGGAAATCTAGTTAATTCAATATTAATTTTAATGACTTCAGCATCGATTAATTTATGTCCGCCAAAACGTTCATCAATAAACAGTTTTGCGCGATCGACATGATAGGGTATGAGACTGGCGTCAGAAGCACCAGGAGGTAAAGAAATCATTTTGTCACCTTTACCTGTAGCATATAAGCCTTCGGTTTCTTGGTCTTGGCGACAAACTCCTTTAACATAGCCAATATCATGACAGACTAAAGAAATAATAAAATGTAACCAATCGT
Organism: Calothrix sp. NIES-2098; assembly: GCF_963875125.1. Taxonomy (NCBI): domain Bacteria; kingdom Bacillati; phylum Cyanobacteriota; class Cyanophyceae; order Nostocales; family Calotrichaceae; genus Calothrix; species Calothrix sp. NIES-2098. The sequence goes on along the minus strand of NZ_CAWNKJ010000001.1, from coordinate 1,693,158 downwards.
CACTAGAGACACCTCCCTCGCGGATATGTTTTCCTCGTAAAATTTCTTGTCCTACTAAAGTAACGAGAATAGTGTGTTCGACGTTGTGATATAAGGCGTCACTATTGGCAATATTTTCTAAAGCCATGCTACCAGCCCAGGCGATGATATCTTGATAATCGTTTTTAAAAGCGCCATAGGTACGACGATAGCCTTCTCGAAGTTGATTAACAAAAGAATCAATTAAAATTTCGGTTGCATTAAACATATTGTGGTTACTCGCTTGGAATCGGAATTTATCGATTATTTGCAAACTGCCATATAAGTGCCGTTGTAGGTAAAATTAACGACAATGCAGATTTCCTTAGGACTATTCATTTTTCTATTTTTCCCAAAAGATAGGTTATCCTTTCATCGGCGTGCAAAATATTTATCGGTGGCATAAAGCATATAGTAGGTTGGAATAGTAAGATACATTGCTTATTCATATTTGTATAGATGTATCTTAGCCCCACTAGTTTTTAACATTATTTTTTTAGAAAGATAAATTTAGCTCGGCTGTTACGCGCCTACAATAAATATTCTTGTGTTAGGGTTGTTCCAGTCCAATAGTCCAGGATAGCCAGTAAGTGCTGAGGTTCCCTCCCTTGACTTAACTTGCATTCAAAAGTCAGCTTGTGCTTTTCACTGTTGGCAAACCTCGCGTAAAATATACAATTTAAATGCGTATAAGTGACTAATTTTAGATATAAAATCACGAATTTTCTTACCATTCCTAGCAATATTAATCTGACTCTTTCCGGAACAAAGTAATATTACTTAAACCTCCTTTTTCTAGTTAGAAAAATCACAATTTTTGTAAGATACTGGTTATCTGCATACAGGCTCTGAATTCCATTGGCAATTGAAGTTACTAGCATTTTAATACTTAAAAATAATCGATATTACAGTGCAAATACTTATTGACAATATGAGAAATGCCTGAATATATTGCAAATATTCTTTGATTGTAATAAAAATACAGACTCCGTCATGTTTGGATACTAGGAACCATGACAGTCAGAATCTACAAAAAAGTGTCATATTTAATATACATTAATAAATTTCAATCTTTCTTAAAAAAATCCCAGTAGAGTATTTTATATACATAGTGAGGTAGAGGTATGACTGTGGGTGATGAAAGTCCATCAGAACTCGAAATAGAAGAACCTTTGAGCGCTGAGGATGGGAATTTTAGCAAAAAATTAGATAATAGACCAACTCGGCTGTGGTTAATGCCGTTGTTGCTAGGAACTGGTTTGGGTTTTGCGATCGCGCTTGGTGGGTTAGGTGCATTCAAAAATCATGCAGATCCGCAACAAAAGGCTGTAGCAAATAAATCAGCATCCCCAGCGAAACCAACGATGACAGTCACTATCGCAGCTGTAGAACCTGCTAGTATAGCTCAGACTCTCAACACTACTGGGACTGTAGCCGCATCCGATTTAATTCCTGTGCTACCGCAGACAAACGGATTGCAAATTAAACAAATTCCCGAAAATGTTAAAGAGGGGGCTTTCGTCAAAAAAGGTCAATTGCTGGCGGTGTTAGATGATTCGGTACTGCAAGCTCAAATTATTCAGGCTAAAGCAGATGTGCAATCTAAGCAAGCTGATGTGGATTCCAAGCAAGCTGATGTAGCATCTAAACAGGCAACTGCTACATCAAACTTGGCAATAGTTAAACAAAGACAAGCAGATTTAGCACAAGCACAGGCGAGGCTAGAAGAAGCGGAAAAGAATTTTCAACGCTATCAAAAACTTGCCGCTTCAGGTGCAATTAGTCAACAAGAACTCGATACTCGCGCTTATACAGTAAAGACTGCTAAAGAAGCAGTGCGCGTTGCGCAAGAAAATGTGCGTAGCGCCCAAGCAAACGTGGGTGGCGGTCAAGCAAATATTAGCATTGCACAAGCGAATGTGAATAAAGCCGAAGCCGATGTGCGCGGTACTGCGGCGAGAGTAGTACAGTTGCAAACGCAATTGGGGCAAACTTTAGTTGTTGCGCCTGTTTCGGGAATTATTGCTGAAAAACTCGCCAGAGTGGGAGATGTCACAGGTGTACCCCCACAAACTCAAGTAGGTAATATTGTTGGTGGGACACAAAAGCTGTTTTCGATTATTCGCGATCGCAAATTAGAACTGCAAGCCAAAGTTCCAGACATTCAACTCCCACAGGTAAAAGTTGGTGCGACAGTAGAAGTTACTTCTGATTTAGATCGCCGTGTCAAGTTGCAAGGAAAAGTCAGAGAGATAGAACCTCTAGTCAACGATCGCCGACGGGAAGCTACAGTCAAAATTGACTTACCACCAACAAACTTACTCAAACCAGGAATGTTTGCCCGTGCGGCGATTACCACCAACTCAGCACGAGGAATGACATTACCGCAGAAAGCAGTACAAGCGCAACCAGATGGCAGTGTAATTGTATTCATGCTATCGGGTGAAGACATTGTTCGCGCCCAGAAAGTAGAACTAGGAGAACCGATTAACGGTGACAGAGTGCAAATCAAAAACGGATTGAAAATAGGCGATCGCGTGGTAGTTAAAGGTGCAGGTTATCTCAAAGATGGTGACAAAGTACTGATATCCCCTGAAGGATGAAGTCTAAAATTTCCTAATTTTGAATTTTGAATTTTGAATTATTTTATGTCCTTCAATATCTCTGCTTGGTCGATTAAAAAACCTGTCCCTACGATAGTTTTATTTTTAATTTTGACGATAGTTGGTTGGTTTTCGTTCGTTTCTTTAGGAATTGATACCAATCCCAATGTTGATATCCCAGCAGTTTCGGTAATAGTCACGCAACCAGGCGCAGGCCCGGCGGAACTCGAATCGCAAGTGACGAAAAAGATTGAAGATGCTGTCGCTGGGTTGGGAAACATCGACAACATGATATCGAAGGTGACTGATGGTAATTCCACAACGACAATAAATTTTTTATTAGGGACAAATAGCGATCGCGCTACCAATGATGTGCGAAATGCGATCGCCCAAATTCGCCAAAGTCTACCCCAAGACATCAACGATCCGGTTGTCCAACGTCTAGATTTTGCTGGCGGGCCGATTATGACCTATGTTGTCAAATCCGATCGCCGTTCTGTTGAAGAGTTAAGCAACCTCACAGACCAAACTATTAGCCGCGCCTTGTTAGCGGTGAAAGGTGTCGCCCAAATTAAACGTGTGGGTGGGGTTGACCGAGAAATCAGAGTAAACCTCGACCCCAATCGCTTGCAGTCTTTAGGTATTACCGCCACCCAGGTAAACGACCAAATCCGCGCTTTGAATATTAACTTACCTGGCGGACGTGCAGAATTAGGTGGTAGCGAACAAAGTATCCGCACATTAGGTAGCGCCGCCAGTGTGGATGTTTTGAAAACCTACGAAATCGTCCTACCTGATGGTGGTTCCGTACCCTTATCCAGCTTGGGAACCGTCGAGGACAAATTTGGTGACGTGCGACAAACTGCAAGCTTGAATAACAAACCTGTGGTAGCGTTTCAGGTTCTCCGCAGCACTGGTAGCGTCATGGTGACAGTGGAAGCAGGAGTCAAAGCCGCAGTTAAAGAACTGGAAAAAACCCTCCCTCCAGATGTGAAGCTGGATTTAGTGTTTACCAGGGCTGATGTAGTTCGCCAATCCTATGAAAGCACCATCGATGAATTGATTCAGGCTTCCATACTGGCGGTAATCGTCATTATGGTATTTTTACGAGATTGGCGAGCAACATTAATTACCGCCGTCGCCCTGCCTCTATCAATGATTCCCACCTTTGCTGTACAGCAAGCATTAGGTTACACCCTCAACAACATGACCTTGCTAGCCTTAGCCCTAGCTGTTGGTAACTTAGTCGATGATGCCGTCGTGGAAATTGAAAACATGGAACGGCACATGGCAATGGGGAAATCACCTTTGCAAGCGGCTTATGACTCTTCGGATGAAGTGGGATTAGCTGTGATGGCTTCTTCGGCAACGATTATTGCCGTATTTATGCCCGTAGCCTTTATGGGCGGAATTCCGGGACAATTTTTCCAACCTTTTGGCGTTACCGTTGCCGTTTCTACAATTTTCTCAACTTTGGTAGCCCGGATGGTGACGCCAATGATGGGGGCGTATTTACTCAAGGATAAAAATAAAAGCCATCGCAGTCGGGGAACACACGAGCAGAATCAGGCACGAGTTATCCGATTCTTCAATTTTAAATTTACACTGCCAACAACTAACAAAAGAAACAAAAAACTTAGCACTATTAAACCTCGTGGCTTTCAGCTTTATAAGTCCATGTTGCAATGGGCACTAAGGCATAGATTAACAACAATAGCGATCGCCATAGCTTTCTTTATGGCCAGTCTGATGCTAGTTCCTTTAATTCCCAAGGGCTTTGTAGATGATGGTGACTATGGACTTTCGAGCATAGCGATCGAAATTCCCCCAGGTTCCACCTTGGCAGACATGAATCAAGTAGTAACCCAAACAACTAATATCCTCCTAAAAAACCCGTATGTAGCCCAGGTAGTAGCTACAGAAGATTTGAGTACAGCTACCCTCGCTGTCAATCTCAAACCCAAAGAAGAACGCAAGATATCGCAAAAACAATTTGAGGAAGAAATTCGCCCCCTATTCCAACAAATACCAGGAGCGAGAATCAGTTTCCAAAGCCAAGTACCAGGGGATAGCCGTAAAGGTTTATCTATAGTTCTCAGGAGTGAGAATCCCGAAGCCCTCACTCAAGCGGCGTCAGACTTAGAAAAGCAGATGCGCACCATATCCGGATTAGTGGAAGTCTCTTCTAGCGCCAGTTTGGTAAAACCAGAAATTCTCGTAATACCCGATCCGCAACGTGCCGCAGATTTGGGCGTGACAGTGCAGGCGATCGCCCGTACAGCCTCCTTAGCCACCATAGGTGATAACGATGCCAACTTAGCCAAATATAATTTAAGCGATCGGCAAATCCCCATTCGCGTGCAAATCGATCCCAAAGCCCGCGCAGACATCAACAATATCAAAAATCTCCAAGTTCCCAGTCAAAATGGTAGCTTAGTTCCCCTCCTCGCCGTTGCAGATATCCGCTTTGGGAGTGGCCCTGCAACCATCAACCGCTACGATCGCGCCCGTCAAGTTGCAGTCGAAGCCAACTTACAAGGTATTGCCCTCGGAGAAGCAGTCCAAGCAGTTAATAAACTACCCATCATGCAAAACCTGCCCCCAGGAGTTATGCAACAACCCTCCGGCGGTGCAAAAATTATGCAAGACATCTTTAGAGGTTTTGGTAGCGCCTTGGGATTAGCCATTCTGTGCATCTATGCAATTCTCGTGCTGCTATATAACAACTTCCTGCATCCGCTATCGATTATGGCAGCCTTACCCTTTTGCTTAGGCGGCGCATTAGTAGCCCTAATGGTAATGCAAAAACCCTTAGGACTCTATGCCTTAATAGGGATTGTACTGCTGTTGGGAATTGTCACCAAAAACTCAATTCTGTTAGTAGACTATACAATCATCAACATGCAAGAAGGTAAAAGCCAACGTCAAGCACTCATAGAAGCTGGCGTATCGCGCTTGCGCCCGATTATGATGACCTCACTAGCAACAATCGCCGGTACTCTACCCCTAGCATTGGGAATTGGTGTCGGTTCCGAAGTCCGCCAACCGATGGGAATCGCTATCATGGGAGGCTTCACGACTTCCACATTGCTGACATTGGTGGTAGTACCCGTCATATTTAGCTATATTGACAACTTCCAAAGCTGGATCGTCAATACCTTACGCTACGGCTTCGGCAAAAAACCACCCCGCCCTGCATCCGGCGAACATGAAGTCATCAGCCTACCATCAGAGCGCGAAAAATCTGCTTCTTAAATTCAGCCTTGGCTGATTGTGGTATGATAGCTACTAGCTATAGCTTTATGGCTAGCTGCTGTTTGCGGGTGTAATTCAGTGGTAGAATGTCACCTTCCCAAGGTGAACGTCGTGGGTTCGAGTCCCATCACCCGCTTTTAATTTTGTGTAAACTGGTAACACTTACAATTACTCGAACGAAGATTTTTCATGCTAATTTTGGAGATGTAGAGATGGTTTTTGTCGTGCCTAATTAGCTTTTAAAGCCGGAGTGAGCAATGCTTAAAAGCTATGAAGCCATTATTGGAAATACGGATATTTGCTAGTAATTTTTCATCAAATTAACTACCTGATAATATGCCTTTTGAGAATAAAATTATAAGCAAAAACTATTTTTTGGGCATCTATACATAAACTAAAAGTCAATATTTTGACTCAATAAATAAATTGTTTAACAGTATAAACACATGAGTTATATCATGTCCGGTTAAACAGTCGTCATTGCGAGCGAAGTGAAGCAATCCCAAAGACTTTGCGATTGCTTCGTTCCACCGCGTTCCACTCGCAATGACATATCACAAGTAATTTACCGGACATGATATTAAATATGCGGCAATTGGTTGATGTAAATTCAATCAATCGACAGTTAATGTTGGCAAGCTTTGATATCCTAGCATTATGGATTATGTCTGCTACGGCTAATAAAGGCTACAACGATGTGGCAGGGCAATGAACTCAAGAGTAAAGATGCTCTGGAATCTCTTGATGGGCTGACAAGGAAGTTATCGTCAGATTGGTTATATTACCAACAATTTTAGTCATCAACTCAAACAAGCTGTAATTCTTGTACCAATTTTTTTGGGTTATAGGCTCATAGGTTGGTAAATTATGAATTAAGAAAGAACGCTTGAGGAGTGCAAATGATTAATAAACCCATCCTGACTTTTGCAAGTTGGGTATTAATTTCGTTCCTACTTATTGTCGGCTGTAGTCAAACGACTACATCTAACCCATCCTCAACTGTTAGCCCAGCAGCCCAAACAACAACTTTGACGGTATCAGCAGCTGCTAGCCTCAAAGATGCAATGGATGAAATCAAGCCTGTGTATAGCAAACAAAAGCCAAATGTCAGTTTGACTTACAATTTTGGTTCTTCGGGTGCTTTGCAACAACAAATTGAACAAGGTGCAGGCGTTGACGTTTTTATCTCGGCTGCAACTAAACAGATAGATGCTTTAGCGCAAAAAGGTTTGTTAGTTGATGGCACTCGCAAGGACTTGCTGAAAAATCAAATAGTGTTGATTGCACCCCAAAATTCTACAGTTGTCACTGATTTCAAAGACTTAGCTTCACCAAGCATTAAGAAAATCGCTCTAGGCGAACCCAAAAGTGTACCAGCAGGACAATACGCCCAACAAGTTTTAACTTCATTAAAAATTCTTGACCAAGTTAAAAGCAAGGCAGTTTACGCTAAAGACGTTCGTCAAGCTCTCAATTACGTAGAATCCGGCAATGCTGATGCGGGGCTGGTCTACTTCTCAGATGCCAAAAGTACACCAAAAGTCAAAATTGTCGGTACTGCATCCGAAAAAACCCATTCTCCTATCATCTATCCTATCGCTGTGCTCAAAAGCAGTAAAAATGTCGATGCCGCTAAGGATTTTGTGCAATTTTTATCGGGGAATGAAGCCAAAACTGTATTTGAAAAACAAGGTTTTACAGTAGCTGGTAGTTAACAAGAGAAATTTTGACAGGGCTGTTTGAGCGTAGGACACACGATTCAATTTAGCCCTAATTCAGTATCTTCTTAACCAAAAAACTATGGCATCGGATTTATCGCCTCTGTGGATATCGCTGAAAACTTCATTACTTGCCACATTTATTACCTTCTTCTTGGGTATTGCTGCTGCCTACTGGATGCTGGAATATCGAGGCAAAGCAAAATCACTGATTGAAGGCATCTTTGTTGCGCCATTGATTTTGCCTCCTACAGTTGTTGGTTTTTTGTTATTGATCTTTTTTGGCAAGAATGGGCCTGTGGGGAAACTCATGCAGCCGTTTGACTTCAGCATTGTTTTTACTTGGTATGGTGCAGCGATCGCAGCGACAGTCGTTTCCTTCCCATTAATGTATAAAACAGCATTAGGGGCTTTTGAGCAAATTGATAATAATCTACTGCGAGTAGCCAGAACTCTGGGAGCAACCGAGTCCACAATTTTTTGGCGCATTAGTTTACCTTTAGCACTGCCGGGAATTTTAGCAGCGACAACTCTGGCGTTTGCTCGTGCTTTGGGTGAATTCGGTGCGACATTAATGCTGGCGGGTAACATACCCGGACAAACGCAAACGATTCCAATGGCAATTTATTTTGCTGTGGAAGCAGGAGCAATGGATGAAGCCTGGTTTTGGGCGATCGCAATTATGGTGATTTCGCTATCGGGAATTATTGCCGTCAACTTCTGGCAGGAGTGGCGAGAGAAAGGGAGAAACAGAAACAGGGAAACAAGAGTACGGAAACAAAACACACAAGTGCATGAATCATCTGTTGTGCCTACAATCTCCTCGACCGTAGGACTAAATGTAGATATCACAAAAACACTGCCGAGTTTTCATCTTGAAGTTGCTTTCAATACCGATGAGCAACCCTTAGGATTGTTGGGAGGTTCTGGTGCTGGTAAAAGCATGATTCTGCGTTGCATTGCTGGGATAGAAACACCAACCAAAGGACGCATTGTTCTCAATGGCAAAGTACTGTTTGATTCCGAACAAAAAATTAATTTACCCAGCCGCGATCGCCGTATCGGTTTTTTAGTGCAGAATTATGCATTGTTCCCACACATGACAGTGGCACAAAATATTGCGTTTGGCTTACCTAGAGGATTATCTCATGGCAGTATCCGGGTACAGGTAGAAGAGCAATTATTAGCAATGCAGTTACAAGGATTAGGCGATCGCTATCCGCACCAACTTTCTGGCGGTCAGCAACAACGCGTAGCATTGGCAAGAGCCTTAGCCTCTCAACCAGAAGCATTACTTTTGGATGAACCTTTCTCTGCACTCGATACCCACCTGCGAAGTCAACTAGAACAGCAAATGACCCAGACTCTAGCTCATTACCAAGGCGTAGCATTGTTTGTCACCCATAACATGGAAGAAGCTTACCGAGTTTGCCCTAATTTGTTGGTTTTAGAACATGGTCGAGCTGTTCAATATGGTTCTAAATACGATATTTTTGAGTGTCCTACAACTGTGAGTGTTGCCCAAATCACGGGTTGTAAGAACTTTTCCTCGGCATTGCTATTGCGATCGGGCCAAGTTGAAGCTCCTGATTGGGGCTGTAACCTCCAAATTATGGAAGGAATTCCTCACAATATATCTCATGTTGGTATTCGTGCCCATCAAATCAGCTTTACCAAGGAACCCAACCAGGAAAATACCTTTCCTTGTTGGTTAGCCAGAACTAGTGAAACACCTCACCGGATGACCTTGTTTTTAAAACTACATTCTGCTGCTAATCATCCTCAAGACTACCATTTGCAAGCAGAAGTTTTCAAAGAAAAATGGGTAAGCATAAAAGACCAGCCTTTTCCTTGGTATTTGCGTCTAGATCCTCTACGCTTAATTTTGATGGAGTAATTATTGCTTGGATTTTATAATTCAAATTTCAAATCAATTATTACTAAGTCATCAGCAGAAAAGTTGCAACTTGCTGAGGGTAAAGAAAGACATATCCTGAAGACAAAAAACCATTTCAATTGCTAGGGTAGTCTTCTTCAGATAAGAGATGCTCTACATTGATTATCAACGGTATACCATTGGCGATAGGCGGACTGACGCTAATCATTGCTTTGTTAGCAAAGTGTTGTAATTGCTCGGCAAGTTGAGGGATAATTGTCGTAATATTCTGATAGGCTTCTATATCATGGCAAACCAAAATCAACATCAGAATCCCAGAATTAATTCGGAAATACCAATGGCAATTTGATAAGACAATACGTGTTATGCGATCGCAGCTTTGATGAAAGCTATGCTTGATTTTAGCTTCAAGTTGCCTGAGCAGTATTTCACTGAGTTTATTTGTCCGATCTGAAGGTAAATCATCAGGATGCACTGGCTGATACATAAGAATTTAGAAATGAACTCGATCGTTATGATTGTGTCGAAATCCAAAGCAAGTCTAACCACAACTGAGGATGATTTTCCTTGAGGCTTGACAGTGGATCAGCAATTTTTTCTTTGATGCTACAGCAGCGATCGCTTTATCGGGACAGTAAAGACCAATATATAGTGGATGCAGAATGCGTGCTCGTGTTAAGTAAGGATTAATTACTCGGATATAACAGTGACGCAATAACTCCCATACTCGTGGGTGAGCTTGCTCAAAAATTGCCGTAAACTGATAGGCTAAGGCTTCTTCGGTAATCACGATTCTCTCCAATACTTTGGCTGACGTAAAAATTTATCATGTTTTTTATCTCTGCACAGCTTGATGAATACATCAGACAAACAACTGCTAACTTAATACTCCCTGTGTTAGTGAGAGATAAATTTGCTCAAAATCTACCTATCGGGCGCGATCGCTTTAGGTATTTCCTACAGCTGATACTGATTGCTTACCAACCATCAAAGACTAATTTCAGCTGTAGAAACTGTATCATATATAACGCGATGTGCGACTTATTGTTTCGTTACACAAGTTTGGTGTATGAACGATTGAAAAGAAAATTCCCACAATCCGCACTGGAGCGAGAAAATCGTTACCAGTTAGTGGAATGAGGGAAAAATGTTTTCTATTGAAGAGTTTATCATTGCTGTATTTTGCTGTGTTGACGACGGGCTGATTGAAATCACCCAGATCTACCCAATTAAGAGACGAGGTTTTGCTCCCAGTTTAGGAGAGAGTGAAGTTTTAACAATGGAAGTAGTGGCAGAGTTTTTGTCAGGAGAACTTGAAAGAGTGGGTATTAATTTACAAACCCCTCTGCGTTCTAATATGTCTGAATCTCGTAGTCAATCTTCAGTTCGATTAATGCAGCACTTTCGCCGCCTAATTGAAACAGTAATTGGTCAATTAGTTGAGAGATTTCATATAGAGAAGATTCGAGAAGCGAGATATGTGGCATCTTACCAGTCGTCTCAATCGCAAGATTTTAGCTCCTACTGTCTGTTTCTGGCTTAATCGCCACAATTGTGACCCACTTCAGTTCGACGATCTTGTTACAGAATATTAAGTCGCACATCGCTTGAGAATATAGTAATTTTGGTGAAAACCAATCTAAAAACTAATGCACGCAGTCACGTAATTTTATTTACTAGTGACCTAACTTTGTCATATGAAAAGCTCATCGACTATTACAAACTACGTTTCCAACTCGAATTTAATTTTCGTGATGCCAAACAATTTTGGGGATTGGAAGATTTTATGAATCTCGGACAAACTGCGGTGACTAACGCTGCTAATCTTTCTTTTTTCATGGTCAATTTGTCCCATTATCTTCTAGCTCAGTTCCGTCAAGATAATCCCGGCTCTGGCATTGTTGATCTTAAAGCTTACTGTCGTGGTTTTCGATATGTTCGTGAAATGTTAAAAATGCTTCCCGAACAGCCTGAGCCTATTTTATTAGCCCAGATTTTTGCCAAACTTACCTCTCTCGGTCGTATTCACAATGTTTCTACAGCCGTTAAACCCTCGTAAATTGGCTAAGGTATTGTCAGTACTGAGTATTTTTAAATTTACTCAGCACTCATGACTCAAAACTTAGTTTGATGAAAGCACTGGTTGTGCTGCCTGAGACTCAGCTTTTTGCTTGAATACACTTGGTACTTCAGCGCTGAAGGCTTCACCATGAACCACTTCGGAACGAGAACCATCAACACCTACAGGAACATCACCTGTGATGGTGGTGCGATAAAGCAGACGTTCCACATCCAAATGATCCAAATCTTGCGGAGCTAAATGCACCGTGGCGCGGTTGTCCCAGAAAGCTATATCACCGTTGTTCCAACGGAAGCGGGCGGTGTAAGCAGGTTTAGTGACTTGCTTAAAGAACAACTCTAGCAAATACTTGCTCTCGTCTGGGGAGACATTCACAATGCGGGAGACAAAGCCAGGGTTAACAAACAAAGCACGTTCACCAGTCTCAGGATGAACTCTGACCACTGGGTGAATGGAAACTAGGGGATTAACTGCAATGCGCTCTTCAAATTTGTTGTTGCGGGTTTCATATCCCCTGCCATTGAAGCGATGTTCTGCTTTTAATGTATCTGCTAAAGCGCGTAGTGGTGCGGAGAGTCCTTCATAAGCGGCAACAAGGTTACTCCATTGGGTATCACCACCAAAACTAGGAACAGTCACTGCGCGTAAAACTGATGCGGCTGGTGGGTTAATAGCTGCTGTAACATCTGTGTGCCAAGGGCCGCCAGTGCGGAAACCATACTGGCGTTCATAAAGCTTACGGTCTACAGGTTTAAGTTGAGGAAATCCGGGAACTGGTTCAGGTTCTCCCAAGGGATGGGCGAAAGTCACTTCGCCAAAACGAGATGTGAACTCGACCTGGGCAGCATGATCGATGTTCTGATTACGAAAGAATAAGACTTTCCACTTTAATAATGCTTTGCGAATTTCTTGGACTTGCTCGTCAGAAAGAGAGCGGGAAAGGTCTACACCGCCGATTTCTGCACCGATGAAACCAGCTACCTGTTTAACTTCTATATGTTTATAGCCCATGAAGATTCTCCAGAGTTTTATCTGTCAGGAGGTGTTCACACTCGCCTATTTCCTGAGAAATGTTGCCGATACCCAATATTTACTAACAACATTCCTATGCTGGGAGCATAACTGAGATTATCATACATTATCTCGATAGATTTAACGTAGTATGCAATCGCCAAATAGGAATTTCCTATATTTGCATACAAACTCTGGTCTAGATTTTTCTCTACCAATATCCAGTAGGCAAAAGTGTTAGGGCGGACAGACAAGCAAATAGTGATTATTTTAAAATCATTAGTTAATCTAATTATTAGTAGACCATAATGAAATTTTCCTCATGAAAATTTGGCATAGACAATTCGGGGAAAGCATTAGTAACATCACGTACCATTATTTACCTGCTTTACGCTGGCGTAATTTTCGCCTGTTTTTTGGAGGACAGTTACTATCAATGTCTGGGACATTTATGACCCAGCAGTTAACTATTCCTTGGCTAGTATACGATTTGACTAAGTCTGCTTGGTTGTTGGGGGTTGCAGGGTTTGTTCAATTTTTACCTACGTTATTACTGATTCCCTTTTCGGGGATATTATCCGATCGCTGGAGTCGTCGTGACTTGTTAATGTTGGTGCAGATATTGGGAATTAGCGTTTCCTTGGCGTTAACAATTCTGACTTTCACTAAATGGATTACTTTTCCTAGCCTATTGGTACTGAGTGTTCTCAATGGTTTGCTGAAGGGCTTAGATATGCCCGTGCGTCATACAATCGTTACTGAAACCGTAGACGATCGCGCTGATTGGAGTAATGCGATCGCGCTAAATTCAGTCATGTTAAGTTCTTCTTTAGTATTGGGGCCTGCTATGGGCGGGATTTTGATAGCTACTTTAGGGGTAGAATACTGTTTTCTCTACGATACCCTCAGCTATATTCCTGCTATCCTCACCATACTAGCAATGCGGCTACCAGTTAGACCGATGGAAGCTCTTAGTGGTATTAGAGATACGTTGCTGAAATTATGGGAGGGATTTGAATATGTCCGCCAATTCTACGCCATTAAAGTCATGTTACTCATGCTGACTTTAAATGGTTTAGTGGGGATGTCTCATATTGCACTTATGCCTGTTTTTGCGGCTAAGGTTTTAAATGGAGATGCAACTACAATGGCACACCTCAGCACCTCAGCGCCCATTGGCTCGTTCCTGGCTTGTGTGTATTTAAGTATGCGGCGAGGGATTGGAGGCTTAGAGCGTGTAATTGTAGTATCTCAAGTTGCGATCGGTTTAAGTCTGATATCCTTTTCACTATCGCGTCAAGTCGAGCTTTCCATCATCGTACTGGTGTTTACAGGCTGCTTTAGCATCCTACAAATTACAAGTAGCAATATGATTATTCAAACCCTAGTTGCTGAGGATAAGCGTGGAAGAGTTATGAGTTTTTATGCTTTAGCAACGGTGGGTACAATCCCCTTTGGAAATTTGCTAGCTGGAACTTTAGCTGACAAATTTGGTGCGACTCATGCCTTAATTGTCTGTGGTAGTATAAGCATTTTAGGTGCGTTATGGTTCTCTACACAATTGGCAACTGTGAGACGTTGGATTGACAGATAAATGAATTTTGGATTTTAGATTGTGAGAGGTTATTTATAAAGTAAAAATTAAATTACTGTAGGGTGTGTTAGGCGCTGATTTCCAATATAATTTCTACCGAAATAACTATCATAGCGCCTAACGCACCATCCATGCGGCGGTGCGTTACGGCTAAATTTCATTGTCTCTAAGTCTGAAATCCTTTCATAGCCGTAACACACCCTACTTAAGATTTACTTTATAAATGGTCTCTGATTAAAATATACTCAATCTAAAATCTAAAATTCAGTGAAAAAGTAGCTTTTATTTTATAAAAGCCTGGCTTCTATAAAAAAACATCTCCCACTAACCAAAAGGTACATAGGAGATGATTCATGACACCTAACTGTACAGGAGAAACTTGTGCCTATAGCTGATAACTGATTTTGTCATCCCAAGGAGCAGATTTGGTAATTTGCTGCCATATAGGACTATACAAGGCTTCATGTAATTCGCGTGCTAATACTACCAAACCTGCATAACCAGCATAAGCATGGTGACGTTCATGGTTAATATCTAAAAACGGAATTCGCGTTTTGAGTGCTGTATATTTATTGCCAGCCCCAGTAATTAAAATATCGGCTTTGGTTTGGTTTAACACCTTTAATATTTCTGGGGGAGTTGTATCAGATAAAAGCATTCCATCTGTACCAAGATATTGTTTAATTTTAGCTTTCTCCTCTTCTGTGGTTTTGCCATCTGTAGCTGCTATAACTTCCATTCCTAAGTCTTGGGCAGCTAATATCAACGACCAACTTTTGACACCACCTGTAGAAAGCAGAATGCGCTTTCCTTTTAAATCAGCAAGGTAAGGAGCTAAAGCAATATCGAGAGCAGCATTTTCTTGAGCAATTAACTTTTCTGTACGTTCTTGCAATTCATAAGCAACAATATTATCTCCCAAAGAGATACTTAATTGTGTTGCAATATTCCGCAAGCAATTGTTTAAGTTAGCCGCACCATAAAAAGATTCTTCAATATAAGGAATTGCATAGCGTTCTGCCATAGTTTGTGCCATTTGGATGGCTACATTTGAGCAAAGCACTACATTTAATTTTGCACGATGCGCATAACAAACTTCTTGATAACGCGCATCGCCTGTAATTTTGGCGAGAACCCGAATTCCCATTTTTTGAAATAAGGGTAAGATATTCCAAGTTTCACCTGCAACGTTATAGTCACCAACAATATTAATATCGAATGGTGTACTAAATTCAGGTTCGGCTGTGCCAATGACAGCATTTAATAAAACTTCGTTACCGATGCGATTCCCTAAATTTTTACTCCCAAGAAATCCCGGCGCATTGACATAGATAACAGGAATATTAATTTGTTGTTTAGCTAGTTGACAGACGCTTTCAATATCATCACCAATCAAAGCAGACAAGCAAGTAGCATAAACGAAAATAGCAGCCGGATGATAGCGTTGAGCAGCATCTACAATCGCTTTATAGAGTTTCTTTTCTCCACCAAAAACGATATTACCCTCACTAAAATCGGTAGTAAAAGCAGTTTGGTATAACTGCGAGCCTGATGAAAGGCTACCATGATTTGCCCAAGGATTGTGAGTACAAGAAACAGCACCATGTACTAAATGAACAGCATCAGTAATAGCGCCTACAGAAACCATTGCACCATCAAAAGGGCAATTTCCTTGGGTTGAACCTGGTTGTGGTGGTTTGTTGCAAGTGAGTTTTTTCTTAGCATGAAGTTTTTTCTGGTTAGCTTTGCAAACTGTTTCGCTAAGTGTTTCTTTAATGACTACTTGAGTATTTTTCATGCTTCTCCTAGTGTTGAAGATGATTACAAAACAGCCAGTAATGAGAAGTTAGGAGTATTATTTTCTTCCTATCTATCTCCTATTTTCATTACTTAGGCATTTTGCTTTCTAGTTTCTACCTATCTTTCTAGATAGTGAAAGACAAATTTTATGGGAATTAATTGCTGAAAAATTACAAAAACAGGAACTAATGCAATAGCATTTCCGATAAAACTGATAACTACTCTGATGCATCCTGTATTTTCATAAAGATATGCATGAGGTACATCATCACCTCTAGCCCCTCAACACAAGGAGATGTAACTCACGAAAACGACAAACACTAATATTTTTTCCACTAATATTAGTCTATCTAAATATTAGCATAGCTAAAATCAATTGACTAAAGTCTTGTTTTTATATTTAGAGAAAACAAATTATCAAATCTTTAGGCAGAGTAATTAGACACATTTTTTCTCTGTACCTAATGTTGTGTTTTCTCATAAAACCAATATATTTAAGTTTTAACTAGTACTTTAATGTGTATGTTATTTAACATTAAATATCAATTTAGTTGAGTTTATTATAGCTAGATTAATTTTAATATACGTTAATTCTATAGTTTAACCGGATTATGTTATAGAATTTATCTTTAAATTTGCACAGTAGAGATAGTTTTTACTATGCTCCTGAGCTTCTGTTTCGATTCTATGCTGGGTGCGATCGCTCTTCTGCTCTAGGATATTTTGCCAAAACCCGCCTCTGTTAAATATTTCCCGATATACTGTTCCCTATTTATCATTTATATGCAATTTTTAATCTTATATTTATTAACTCCGGTAAATCGATTAAGTTAAAGTAGTATTATACTAGTTTTTGCAACGTCATGCTTATAGCCCTGCAATTATCTAGGGAAATCATGGTTAAAAGGCTATAGCAAAATCGCACACAACGTTATTAAGCATTTCAACAAAAAGTAGAGCAGGTAGTATGACAAAATATGTAAATCTTGGCAAAACTGGACTAAAAGTATCGCGTATTACCCTGGGTACGATGACTTATGGCTCTCGGAAATTACGCGAATGGGTATTAGAAGAAGAAGAAAGTCGCCCATTTATCAAACTGGCTTTGGATTTGGGAATTAACTTCTTTGATACCGCCGATGTCTATTCTTTGGGCGCGAGTGAAGAGATTGTTGGGCGCGCCTTGAAAGACTTTGCTCAACGAGATCAAGTTGTAATTGCTACCAAAGTACATGGTAAAGTTGGCGACGGGCCGAATGATAAAGGACTATCTCGCAAACATATTTTTGACAGTATCGATGCTTCTTTGCGGCGACTACAGACAGATTATGTAGACTTGTACCAAATTCACCGTTGGGATTATGAAACACCAATTGAGGAAACTCTAGAAGCGCTGCATGATATTGTCAAAGCTGGTAAAGTCCGTTATTTAGGAATTTCTAGCGTTTTTGCATGGCAATTAGCTAAAGCTCTTTATACAGCAGATATTCATGGCTTTTCTCGTTTTGTCTCAATTCAAAATCACTACAACCTAGTTTATCGGGAAGAAGAACGAGAAGTCATACCCCTCGCCCTCGATCAAGGACTTGGTATTATTCCTTGGAGTCCCTTAGCGCGGGGATTTTTAGCCGGAAATCGCAGTAAATCAGAATATGGCGAAACTCTGCGGGCAAAAACTGACGAATTTGCTCACAATCTCTACTATCAAGATTCTGATTTTAAAGTAGTCGATCGCGTCGTTGAATTAGCTGGAAAACGAGGCGTTAAACCGACACAAATTGCTTTAGCTTGGCTATTACATCAACCAGGTGTGACATCTCCCATCATTGGCGCTAGTAAGATAGAACATCTCAAAGAAGCTGCGGAGGCTGTAGATTTAGAGCTTTCTCAAGACGAACTCAAATTTTTAGAAGAACCTTACACACCCCATCCTATCTTAGGGCATCAATATCCCTCTGGAAATCGTCCGTAGAGGAAACTGAGGAAGAAGTTATTCTTGAGCTATTTTCTTCCTCTTCTCATCACAAGGAAAAGAGCGATCGCTTTGATCGCAGATTTAAGTTATTGCTTACAAATGGCTCAAGTATCCACCATCAACAGCTAAAATCTGACCAGTCACATAAGATGCAGCGTTAGAAGCTAGAAAAACCACAGCACCAGCGATTTCTTTGGGATCTCCCCAACGTCCAAGGGAAGTACGTTTTTTCAGCCAATCAGCGATTTCTGGATCGGCGGCTAAATCTGCGTTAGTTTCTGTAGCAAAACAACCTGGTGCTACAGCATTAACAGTAATGCCATAGCCGCCCAATTCAGCCGCTAGGGTTCGGGTTAGAGCTTCCAGCCCGCCTTTAGCTGTTGTATAAACTGCGTCACCTGCATCTGCAAGCGGCCCAGCGATGGAAGTAATATTGATAATTCTGCCTTCTTTTTGTTCTATCATCAGCTTTGCAGCTTTGCGGCTCAAATTAAAAGGCGCAATCAAATTAGTTTCAACTAGCTGACGCACTGCATTGAGTTCAAATTCAAATAACTGACGGCGATCGCGCATTCCTACATTATTGACGAGGATATCTAAGCGCCCGTATTTATCTTGAATCTCGATGAATGCTTTGTCAACTGCGGTTTCATCAGTAATATCTAACTGCAAGGGTGCGGCTTTTCCACCCAATGCAGTAACCGCAGCCACTACTGCATCTAGTGTTTCTTGATTGCGTGCATTCACCAGCACAAACGCCCCAGCATTAGCTAGCCCCTTGACGATTTCTAGCCCTAGCCCGCGATTTCCGCCAGTCACTAGAGCAATTTTGTTTTCTAATGAAAATGGAGTTGGAATTACAGCCACTTCTATTCTTGGTACTTATGTTTGAAACTATCAAAATGTCGTTGTTTAATTAATTCTATAATTTGCTCAAGATAAAAAGCATCTATAGTAGAAAAATCATCTATTTGGTCACTATCAATATCAAGTACTAGTTGCACTTCTCCGGCGTATTCAAGAGGTACTACAATCTCTGAACGAGAAGCAGAACTACAAGCAATATGCCCAGGAAATAAATCAACATCAGGGACAATAATTGTTTGCTTTTGAGAAGCACTTGCACCACAAACACCCTGAGAAAGATGTATGCGAGTACAGGCTAAAGTTCCCTGAAATGGGGCAAGTACTAACTCATCATCAATCCGCCTGTAAAATCCTACCCAGAAAAAGTTAAATGCTTGATGTAAAACAGCCGTAATATTGGCTAAGTTTGCAATTAAGTCTTGTTCTGCTGCAATTAAATTTTTAATTTGCGGTAGTAAGGCAATATATATGGTTTCTCTGTCTTCTGCATCTGGTAATTGTAATACTTCAGCCATCTCAAAATCCCCACTATCAAATGTGCCTTAAATATCAGCAGTAAGTCCTGATAGATTTTATGCTAATTCAGTGATATTTGAGAAATTAAAAATCGATTCATTATCTATTGCTTTAGATAGATTTTTATGAGATATTAATTTAACACACGTAAATACATGATGTTACAGTAGTTTTTTAAAAAATAATAAAATAATGAGATAACTAATAACTCATATCATTCCATTCTGCTAATAGCTGCATAGAGGATGGAGTTATTGCTAATGCAATCAGCATAAATATTGATTCTCGATATTACAAGGAAACTAGATTTCTTTGTAGTCGTTATGAAACAGATTTTTGTCAAACATGAATTAGGAGGCTATAGAGTCATTTATGAAATTCCCTGCATTGAAATCTATCGCTAATTGGCTGAATTTTTCAAAACCTAAAAAACCAACTCAAGAAGTTTCATTTAAAACTATTCCGGCTATATGCGCTTTTAGCTCAGTTTTGAGCTTGTCTATTGTGGGGTTGACGGCAAGCAATATTCAAGATATTGCTGTAGCTCAACAAAAACAAAATTTATCAAATGTGACTTTGCGCGTTGCTAAATATAAAGGTGGCTGGGATTTACTCTTAAAATTAGCGAAACAAGATAACTTTCCCTATAAAGTTGAGTTTAAAGAATTTACCGCCGGGAATTTGATAGTACAAGCTATCAATGCTAATGCAATTGATGTGGGTTCTGGTAGTGAGATACCACCCATTTTTGGGATTCAATCTAATGCCGCAGTCAAGCTAATTGCTTCTAATAGAGGGCCGACTATAGGTCAAACATTACTTGTACCCAAAAATTCCCAAGCTAGAACTGTTGCCGACCTTAAAGGTAAAAAAGTGGGTTATATACGAGCAACTACAGCCCATTATTTCCTCATCAAGATGTTGGAAGAAGTGGGGCTTTCCTTCAAAGATATTAATGCTGTTGCCTTGACTATTCCTGATGGACTTTCAGCTTTTAGAAGAGGCGATTTAGATGCTTGGGCTACCTACGGTTATTCCATTCAACAAGCAAAGAAAGATGGTGCTAGAGAATTAAAGTCAGGCAAAAATATTCTTAGTGGTAACTTTTTGATTTTCGCATCTCCAAAGGCGATCGCAGATCAAAATCAAAAAGCTGCAATTGGTGACTTTCTTTGTCGGCTCAAAAAAGCTCAAAGTTGGCGAGAAGCCAACAACAAGAATTTAGAAACTTGGTCTCAAGCCTATGCACAAGCAATCGGTGTAGATCTCCAGCTAGTTCTAGATGATGCTAAAGAGGGGTTACAACAACGCCGTTCTCAAATTCGTCCCGTATCCAAGGAAGCGATCGCTTCTCAACAAAGGGTAGCAGATACCTTTGCTAAGACTGGTGTAATTCCATCTAAGGTGAATGTTACGCCTCTGTGGGATGGGACTTTTACTAATGCAATTAATCAGTGCAAATAAGCTATTCTGCTTTAAGTTACACAATCCATTGTGCAGGCTGTTGATAGTTGACCGCTAACAGTTAACAGTCAACAGCCCTTGTTAGTAGTTATGCAATTTAAACGTGCATTAGCTTAGTTAAAGTAATTCGTCATTGCAGAGTTAAAGAATTAACGCCTAATGTGAATAGATTTATCAAACGCTTGTCATTCGTGGGACAAGAAAATTTTCTATCACATCAGGCGTGAGTTACGAATTGAGATAACTATTTACTCAGGATAAAAGACGAATGTTCGCAACTCAATACTTTGTCTTGCTGGCGCATTTGGGGGGCTGGTTGGATCGTCAAAGGCTGAGTGGGCGGAAAAACGTGCAGGCCCGTTTTCTGCAGAATCAAAACATTTAATAAATATGACTTCGTTCCGCCGCATTTCGGGGAAGTAATACCATTTATGTTCTGGGTTATATGTGACAGCGTAGGTTTCACCGGTGCGATCTGGATATACTAAATCACCAGCTACTAGTTCTTGTGGTTCAATAGTGCGTGCATCAGTCAATGCTAATGGCGATTCTTGAATTGTATCTGCAATTCCCCGCCAAACATTGATAATGGCAAATCTTTTCTGTAAGAGGGCTTCAATCTCATCATTACCTAAGCCTCTTTTTTCTAACTCCCAGCGCGCTCTTGTATAGCCAGATTTAGCGGTAAAGTCATTATGTACGCGCTTACCAGGTTCTCTAATTTTATTTTCACCTGGCTTGCTGATATCGGCATTGCGTAGGGTGTGATCGAAGATTACTACTTTAGTTGCACCTGTAACTTCTTTTAATAATTGCTCTGCTTCTGGGTAGTAAACTTGACGTATTTCGTCTTCGTTATAGAAGTCGCGGACATTGGTATTATGTTCGGTAAAAGCAAATCCTTCTCGATCCAGTAGAATATCCTCTCTTCTAGAACGAGCATTGTAGATTCGAGATTTGCGGATCTCATAGGCTGTATTAGAACGGGGAGTTCCTGATGGTGGTTCATAGGTATAGTTGACAGGTTTTTGCGCCATCGGGACTAGGTAATTGAGGTTGGCCTCTACGTATGGCAAATCTTGAGAAGCTAGTTTATCGATAACTTGGCTGTTGAAGCTCATATTTCATGCCTTTTTGGGTGTGAAGAATTTGGACTCAAGACTTATACACAAAGGTTATCTGTTGAGACTAAGTTCAACACCTAATTTCTGAATATAGGAATCCAGCTTGATTATGGAAAACGCCCTCTAGACTAAGAGATTAATTGTAGAGTTGAGATGCTAACTCTACTAATCTAGATGTCAAAAATCAGATAGGAATCCTATAGTAAAGACCAGAAGACATCTTTTGTAGATGTCTTCTGTAAGTGACTATGCCAATTGCAGCAGCATTGAAAATACTTATTGTCGATTGATTTACAGTAGTTTAATGCAATAATAGTAATTGAAAGACACAGAAGTTACAAGCTCTTTGTCAACAAACTATACATTTTGCTCAAGACCTGTGTTAATTGACAAAGGTTGAACAGCAAATTAGAGCTAGCAAATACGAGTAAAACAGGAGAGATTCCCAAAAGATTTACCCAGAACATAGGCTACCGTATGGTAGATAAACTTTTCCAGACTGAGAATGGTTTAACTCTTATTGTTTCGCAAGAATTTATTAGTACGCATACTTGATTTTCTGAAATGAATCTGCTATAAACCTATATTAAAATTAGGTTTATATCTCTCACAAAGATTTTTGAATTAAGCATAATGTAGAGAGTAGAAGAATTGGCGATCGCTAATTCTAATTGTCGAGTTTAATTCTCAAATCCGCAGATTCATCAATTGTTGGCATTCCATCGGCTTTTTACTCAATCTAATTAGCTCAGTTTTACGCTCACCTGAAAAAGAGCGACTTGCTGTCAGGTGAGATAAATAGTTTGGTAGTTATATAATTTTGCAGTGAGGTTAATACATGACTGTAGCTTTAGCGCGTCCAGGCTATCGTGAGTTTGAAACTGAAACCGCCGATCGCATTTTCGCTCGACTAGCGCCCCATATTCCACCTGCACCTATAGATGAACCTCGACCGATTACTTCCAAAGAGGAGCAGGAAAACTTTGCACAGTACTTGATTGCAGGTGCGGCCCATGATTCCTATATAGTGCAAGTTATCGGTCGGGCGATCGCTAACTTAGTTCCAGACGACCTACACTTGCAACTATTTTTGAGCCGACAGTTAGGCGATGATGGCGCACATGCTCAATATAGCCGCGATCGCGTTTTGAGATTATTGGGATACGACCCAATTAATGAAATTAAACGCCAGGTACAAGAACACTGGGATTTCTTTGGAGATTTGTCTACTCGTAGTTTGTTCGGGTTTCTGGCGTTTGAGTTTCACTACGAACTTCATATAGTTGCAGGCTTATTAGTCAATAAGCGGTTAACTAAAATTAACGACCCAGAAACAAGTAATTTTGTAGCTCAAAGAATACTCCCAGATGAAACAGAACATCGGATTGGTGTGATTGATTGGTGGCGCAATAAATACGGCAAAATTTCTGGTTCCCAAAAAGCAGAATTAATCGCACAGATTATTGAACTAGATAATGAAGGACAAAAACGCCGCAATGCTTATTTGAAAAACTATTGGAAAATTAATCAAGTGGCGCTTGGTACTGGAGAAGTCACAGAACAGCCAGCAATTTATGATGCATGGCGAAAAGAAATTCTTTCCTACGTGCTAGATATTCCAGTGGATCAATTGCCTAATTTAGTTAGTGCGAATGATTAAGCTAATCGGCATTTAATTAGCATCAATATAGCGGGCAAGATGCCCGCACCACAAGAAATTTATGGGGATGCTATTCCATTTTTATTAATTGCAATACCAGCCAGGAGAAACCCAAAATGAGTAGCAATCGTGACGGAATTCGTACAATTATTATCAATCGTCGCTATTTTCTCCTGGGGACTGGAAGTGCAATTTTCTCCGTTCTCTTTGCTAGTTGTTCCTCAAATAAAAATCAATCGACCAGCACACCAACAAATTCAGCAGTCCCAGCATCACAACAAACTAGCACCATTAAAATTGGGGTTTGGTCTGTAATTGCTGAAGATATTTTGAAGTTTATCCAAAAAGAATTAGCTACCAGTCAGGGTTTAGAAATTCAAATTGTGAAATTTAGTGATTGGGTACAAGTTAATAACGCCTTAAAGAGTGGCGAAATTGATGCCAACTATTTTCAGCATCGTTTATTTATGGAAGATTCTGCTAAAAGACTCAACCTGAATTTAGTGATGCTGAATCAAACTTATTTAACGCCAATTGGAATTTATTCTAAAAAGATTAAATCACTGAGTGAAATTCCTAATGGTGCAACAATTGCCATCCAGAGTGATGCTAGCAATCAGGATCGTACCCTCAAGTTTTTACAATCTCAAAAATTGGTCAAACTGAAAGATACATCGGGTAATCTGTTCACGGTTAAAGACATAGTAGAAAACTCCAAAAATCTGCAATTCAAAGAATTAGAAGGGCCAGCTATTGTCAGAGGATTGGATGATGTCGTTGTGGGCGCATTTTTAGGGAGTCTGCTAATCCAAGCAAAACAGCTTGATTTGCGTCCCATCGTCCAAGAATCAACTAAAGATAAAAGATACGCTCTAGGTTTAGTGACATTACAGGGTAAAGAAAATGACCCCAAAATTCAAAAGCTGAATCAACTGATAATCGACCCCAAAGTCAAGGAATTTATCAAAAATACGTATCAAGATGCAGTAGTACCCGTGTTTTAAACCAGAAAAATATAGATGAGGAGTAAAACACAAAGTGATTCGTTCAAAAGCAATACATCGCCGCTATTTTATTTTAGGAACTGGAAGTGCGATCGCGTCTTCTTTTATCGCTAGTTGTACGCGCAATCAAAATTCATCTCAAAAAATCAGCAACGTCAAAGTAGGAATTACCCAGCTAGTACCGGAAGATATTCTCAAGTTTGTCCAAAAAGATTTAGCACCGAGTCATAATTTAAATGTGCAGCTAATTAAGTTTAGTGACGGTATACTTGCTAATAATGCGCTCAAAAGTGGAGAAATTGACGCTTATCTGGGTCAGCATCAAGCGTTTATGGAAAACATCGCCAAGCGGCTGAATCTAGATTTAGTTATGCATCCCCGGATTTTTTCTTATATATTTGCACTCTATTCCAAACGATTGCAAATAAAATCAATCGATCAACTTTCTCAAGGTGCGACAGTTGGGATTGCCAACGATCCGATTAATCAAGACAGGGGTTTAAGATTACTGAGAGTTGCAGGTTTAATTAAGCTGAGAGAAAATTCTGGTGATTTGTTCACCATTAAAGATATTACCGAAAATCCGAAAAACTTAAAAATTCAAGGAGCAGATGGAGCTTCTTTAGCAAGAGCATTAGATGATTTAGATGTTGTAGCGTTATATGCAACGACACTTGCTAATGCCAGAATCAAGCTAGATCCCATCATCAAAGACCCAACAAATCTAGAGAAAAAATATACAGCCGGCTTAACAACTTTGCGGTCAAAAGAAAACGATCCCAACATCAAAAAACTTGATGAATTAGTTGTTGATCCCAAAGTGAAAGATTTTATTAATAAAACCTACCAAGGCACGATCGCACCTGTAATCTCATGAGTAATCGTACATTACATTTTGGTCTGAATGCTCTGCCTGCTGGTAATCATCCTGGTGCATGGCGCAGTCCCCAAGCATCACCCTTTAGCTACTACGATTTTCATCAATGGCAGCATATTGCTAAAGTAGCAGAACGGGGAACCCTGGACGCGATTTTTCTGGCTGATAGCCCATCTTTATTTACACCACCTGAATCTGGCCCGGCGATAGGCTTCGATCCTACAGTTTTACTTGCGGCTTTAGCATCAGTCACAGAACATATCGGTTTGATTGGGACAGCATCGACATCATTTGAAGAACCGTATAATATTGCCCGTCGCTTTAGCTCTCTAGATCATCTGAGCAATGGGCGAGTAGGTTGGAATGTAGTCACTACACGTAACGCTAACGCCGCTAAGAACTATAGTGAAGCCCCCCATTTACCCAAGGCAATACGTTATGAAAGAGCCGCCGAATTTGTCGAAGTTGTGCGGAAATTATGGGATAGTTGGGAAGATGATGCCCTTATAGGTAATCAATTAAGCGGACGCTTTGCCGATTCAGAAAAGATTCATTCGATCAACCATCATAGTAAACACTTTCATGTTGATGGCCCTCTGAATCTTCCTCGTTCTCCCCAAGGACAGCCAATTATATTTCAAGCTGGTGGCTCTGTGGGAGGCGTAGAATTAGCAGCTCGTTATGCAGATGGCGTTTTTGCATCACTTCTATCATTTCCTGATGCCATTGAGTTTACTAAGGATTTGAGGCGGCGAACAGTTCAATATGGGCGACCGGCTGACGCAATTAAGGTATTACCTGGTTTGTCAACCGTTATTGGTAGTACAGAAGCAGAAACGCAAAAACGGCACAGAGAACATCTGGAACTGACAGGAAAAGAAGAAAGATTAGCCGCCTTAGCTGGTCATTTGGGATCTGTAGTCTATGAATTGAAGCCAGATAAACCATTTCCTGATTTCATCCTCGATGGGACATATCAACCACCCGACGGTGTGGGCGGATTTAGTAACGCCATAATTGGTCTAGCTCGTCGCGAACAGCTTACCGTCAGTGAGGTAGCAAAGCGATTCAGTAAAGGACATCGTTTTATTGCTGGGACACCGGAGCAAATAGCTGACTCAATTGAAGAGTGGTTTTTAGCTGGGGCTGTTGATGGCTTTAATTTAATGCCAGATGTTTTACCTTCTGGCTTGGAGATTTTTGTCGATTATGTCGTCCCCATCCTGCGAAAACGGGGAATTTTTCGCCACGAATATACAGGAAAAACCTTGCGAGAACACTTTGGATTAAATCGCCCAGAAAGCGTATTTAAGCGAGAAAAACTCAAGGTTTGATAATTTCTAATCGCTAAATTAGGAGAAAACCAATGGTTGCAAGTTTAACAAAGCCCTTGTGGACGGAAGAATACGAAACTGAAATTCTCAATAAGCTAGCAGCTCAACACGCGCCTTATTTACTCAACTTAGAAAAAATAGAAACTCGTCCGCCAGAAACACAAGCAGAAAAAGAGAATTTTGCTCGCTTTCGCATTGCTGGAGCCGCCCACGATTTGTTTATCGTACAGGTGATTGCTAGAGCGATCGCACAATTAATTGACGATCCCCATTGGCAACTATCTTTGAGTCGCCAATTAGGGGATGATGGCGCGCACTCCCTCAATAGCCGCCTCCGAGTACAGGAGTTGTTAGGCTATGACCCCATCAATGAGATTCAGCGACAGGTAAAAGAACATTGGGAATTTATGGGCGATTCTGCTGTGCGCGATTGGTTGGGATTCGCTGCATTTCAAATCCATTATGAGCTTCATGTTGTCGGGCCATTCCTGCTGCAAAGCCGAGTAGGTCAAATTAGCGACCCCAAAACCGCCAGCTATTTTGTAGACAAAATACTACCTGATGAAGCAGCCCATCGGTTAGCCGTTATTGATTGGTGGAAGCAAATTTATGACAAAGCATCAGCGAATGAGCGAGCTGAACTTGCTCAACGACTGCTAGAGCGAGATGAAGAGATTCAGCAAAGACGCACGAACTATCTTATAGACCATTGGGAGACTGCTCATAAAGCTAAGGGTATTACCGGAGTTGATGGTATTAACGCTGTTTACGATGGTTGGCGCAGAGAAGTTCTCGCTTATCTGCTTGATACTCCCGTTGAGCAACTACCACAACTACTGAGTGTCAGCCAATGAATTTTAGATTTTAGATTTTGGATTTTGGATTATGGATTAACAAAGATAGGACTTACGCAATAAATCTCTGAAACCATCTTTATTTCGTGTTCTTTGCGTGCTTCGTGGTTCGTTTTTTCATGATTTTGCGTAAGTCCTGAAAGAATCTAAAATCAGGGATTTATTATTAATTTCCCATGCCCAATGCCCAATGCCCCATGCCCCATATATAACCATGACTCAAATTGAAGAAAAACTTATCGATTCTACCTTGCAGTTTGCAGCTGCTGTTACGCCTAACTCGCCGGAATTGCAAACTCTCTTAGACTATATAGCTCTGGGTGCAAGTGAACGCGATCGCGATCGCATTCTGCCCTATGATGTGGTTGAATTGATTCGGCGTTCTAAGTTAGGTGCATTACGCATCCCCGTTGCTGAAGGTGGTGCTGGTAGTACTGCACGGGAATTATTCGAGGTTGCTATTCGTCTGGGTGATGCTGACGCGAATGTTGCTCACATTGTCCGCAATCATTTCTCCGTTACAGAGCGAATTTTGCGTTCAGAACGCACCGAGAGAAATCGGCGCTGGATTAAAGCCGCAGTTGATGGCGCAATCTTCGGTAGCGCCGCCACTGAACTAGAACTAAAACGAGCCGGTGGTGGCGGAGTGGCGAATACCAAATTAACACCCGATGGCAATGGTTATCGTTTGAATGGGACGAAATATTACAGCACAGGTAGTCTTTACGCAGACTATCTCTATGTGCGCTTACTCACACCCGATGGCAGTGCAGCTACGGGGATTATTCCCAGCCATCGCGACGGTGTTGAACTCATCGATGACTGGGATGGCTTTGGACAAAGGCTAACAGGCACGGGGACAACTATTTTTACCAATGTCCGCGTCGAAGCAGATGAAGTAATTTTAGAGACAGATACAGACAAAGACAATCTACCCTACAATATCGTGCCGCAACTGTTCCTAACTGCGGTGAATGCAGGGATTATTCGTAATGTGTTGCGTGATGCTATTAGCCTTGTCCACAAACGCCCCAGAACTTTTTATCACGCCGTAGCCGAGCAAGCAGCAGATGACCCCTTATTGCAGCAAACTATCGGACAAATCTCCGCCAACGCCTTTGCTGCGGAATCAATTGTCCTAGCTGCTGCTGATGCGCTGGATCGCCTTCCTGCTGCTAAAGCCCAAGGTGCAGAATCTGAATTAGCCGCAGCTTTGGCAGCTTCTTTGAGTGCATCCAAAGCGAAATTAATAGTTGATGACTTGGCAACACGTTCAGCCACTCTATTATTTGAAGTTGGCGGTGCTTCCACAACGAAGAAAAGCTCGAATTTAGATCGGCATTGGCGTAACGCCCGCACTTTAGCATCGCACAACCCCAGCCACTTTAAAGCTCGTGCGGTGGGAGATTATGAAATTAATGGCAAACCACTCCCACCACGAGGATTTTTCTAAGTAAATACGCCATCAAAGCTATTTATTTCAGAGAAGGCATTGCTGAATTAGGAGATGAATTTTGAGCTATTGAAATTTTCTACTCCTTATTCTCTCTGCGTCTCTGCGTGAGATAAATTATCCCGCAATTATGCAACGTCTCAGAGAAAAATCATGATTCAACCTGTAGAAAAAGCTATAGATTCTACATTCGAGTTCTCAACTCCAGTTACCGCCAACTCGCCGGCACTGCAAGCGCTTTTCGATTTCATTGCGCTGGGGGCTATTGAGAGAGAACGCGATCGCATCCTGCCCTATGATGTTATTGACCTGATACGGCGTTCTAAGTTAGGTGCATTACGCATCCCTGTTGCTGAAGGTGGTGGTGGTGCTAATGTCCGCGAACTATTTGAAGTTGTGATTCGCTTGGGGGATGCCGATCCCAACGTTGCACATATTCTGCGGAATCATTTCTTTGTCACAGAGCAGATTTTACGTTCTGCACGGAGCGATCGCAACCGTCGTTGGCTAAAGGCGGCTGTCGATGGTGCAATTATTGGACTCGCCGCCACTGAATTAGAAGCCAAACGCGCGGGGAGTGGTGAAGTAGTCAGTACCAAATTAACGCCTGATGGCAACGGCTATCGTCTGAACGGTATCAAGTACTATAGTACAGGCAGTTTGTTTGCAGACCTAATTTATGTAAGGCTGCTGACTCTCGATGGCATTGTTGCGATCGCTATTATTCCCACCAATCGCGAAGGAATTACCCTAGTAGACGACTGGGACGGCTTTGGGCAAAGGCTGACTGGTTCGGGAACTACAACATTCACAAATGTTCGCGTCGAAGCAGATGAAGTGATCAAAGAAACCGATCCAGATGCAGACAATGTACCCTACAAAGTTGTCGCCCACTTAATTCTGACTGCGGTGAACGCAGGGATTATCCGCAGCGTTTTACGCGATGCCAAAAATCTAGTTCTCAAACGTCCGAGAACCTTTTACCATTCCGTATCTGAGCAAGCCAGCGACGATCCATTATTGCAGCAAACCGTCGGTCAACTTTCTGCTAATGCCTTTGCAGCTGAAGCGATCGTTTTAGCAGCAGATGCCCTCGATCGTCTCAATCTTGCACTATCACAAGGTGAAGAAGCTAAAAACGCTGCGGCATTAAATGCTTCTTTGCTTGCTGCCAAAGCAAAATTGATAGTAGACGATTTAACGCTGCGTTCAGCCACCCTACTATTTGAAGTCGGTGGCGCTTCCAGCACTAAGACTGTTTACAACTTAGATCGCCATTGGCGCAACGCCCGCACCTTGTCATCCCATAATCCCAGCCACTTCAAAGCCCGTGCTATTGGAGATTACGAAATCAACGGTACTGCATTACCGATAGGAGGATTTTTCTAGTAGGTGAAGCGTGCAATTAAAGATAGCTGGTTAGGGCTGTCATTTGTCATTGGTCATTTGTCATTGGTAAGAGTTTCCAGGCTATTTACATTTTGTAATATAGCTTGGTGCAATTACCGACTTACTTAACTAATAGACAGAATTCTTTGAATTTTGAATTGATATTACCCCTGCTGCAACAAACAAACTATCAAAAATAAGTGTCAAATCTCAAATAATTCGTTCAATGAGAATCAACCGCCGATATTTTCTGCTAGGAACAGGAAGCGCTATTACATCAACTCTTTTCGCCAGTTGTTCATCAAACCAAAATTCCTCAACTAGTCAATCAACCAACCAACCAATTAGCCAATCAACTAAAACCGCACAACTCAAAGTTGGTTCTCGCAATACTGTTTCAGAAGATATATTGAAATTCATTCAAAAAGACCTTGCTCCTAGTCAAAATTTAGACTTTCAAATTGTGACAATTGGTGATTCGGTAAAGATTAACGATGCCCTAAAAAATGGGGAAATAGATGCTAATCTTTTCCAGCATGAACTATTTATGAAACAAGCTGCCAAAAGACTAAATGCAGATTTTGTCATGCTCAATCGCAGCTATACTACTGTATATGCACTTTACTCAAAACGACTCAAAATAAAATCTGTTAACGAAATTCCTGTAGGGGCAACTATTGGCATTTCTAATGATGATAGCAATCAGGATCGCGCTTTAAAATTTCTCAAACACCTAGATTTAATTAACTTAAAAGAAAAATCAGGTGATTATTACACTGTACAAGATGTCATAGCCCATCCTAAAAAGCTGCAAATTAAGGAATTAGATAATTATGCCATTGGCAGAGGATTGGACGACCTCGATTTAGGTATTGCATATTCATCTCTACTTCTCCAAGCCAAAATCACTCTAACTCCCATTGTTTTAGATGAAATTGGTATGGCAGATAAAAAATATGCTACAGGCTTGGCAACTGTACAAGCAAAATCTAATGATGCCAATATTCAAAAATTAAATCAATTGGTTATCGATCCCAAATTGAAGGATTTTATCAACGCCAACTACAAAGGTACTATCGTACCTTCATTCTAACTGAGGAAATAAAAAAGATGAGGAGTAAATATCAAGGAATTAATTTTACAGGCATCAACCGCCGCTATTTTCTGCTAGGAACGGGAAGCACAATTTTATCCGTTCTTTTCGCGAGTTGTACATCAAATAAAAATTCCTCTAATACTCAACCAAGTAGCCAAGCAGTTAGCCAATCCACTACTCAGCCAGCTAAGACAGCTTTACTGAAAGTCGGTTCTCGTAATACTACCACTGAAGATGTTTTAAAGTACATTAAAAAAGAAATAGCCCCTAGTCAAGGCTTCGACTTTGAGATTGTGACTATCGCTGATTCGGTGAAAATTAACGATGCTCTTAAGGGTGGAGAAATCGATGCTAATTTTTTCCAGCATGAACCATTTATGAAACAAGCCGCCAAAAGACTCAGCGCGGATTTTGTGATGTTAAATCGCAGTTATACTACAATAACTGGACTCTACTCTAAACGGCTCAAAATCAAATCAGTGAATGAAGTTCCTGTAGGGGCAACAATCGCAATTTCTAATGATGATAGCAATCAGGATCGTGCTCTAAAATTCCTCAAACACATCAACTTAATCAATTTAAAAGAAAAGTCAAGTGAGTATTTTAGTGTCAAGGATGTTATTGATCATCCCAAAAAACTGCAAATTAAGGAATTAGATAATTACGCCATTGTCAGAGCTTTGGATGATTTAGATTTAGCTGTGACATCTGCATCTTTTCTAGTCCAAGCAAAGGTAAACCTAGAACCCATTATCTTAGATGAAGTTGGTATGGCTAACAAAAATTATGCTGTGGGACTAGCAACTGTACAATCAAAGGTCAACGATCCAAATATTCAAAAACTCAATCAATTAGTTATAGATCCTAAATTGAAGGAGTATATCAACAACTACCTTAAAGGTACGATCGCCCCGGCTTTTTAAAAAGAAGAAATATTGAGGAAGTTTAAATTTTGGTTAAATAACTTCTCAACCTAAAATTCAGTATAAGGTTAATCTAATAATTTAGGACTTACGCAGTGTCAGATATTTTTCATGCTTTTTGTCAATGGTCAATAGTCCATAGTCCAAAAACCTGAATTTTGACCATTGACTTTTGACTTTTGACCACCCTTGTGAGGGTTTTTGTATTTGGTGTGTAAGTCCTATAATTATGCCTGATGTGAATTTGAAATCCCCCTTTTTTAATGAGGGTTTCAAGACTGGTTAAAATCGAGATTTTGCAACTCAATTCACATCTAGATGTAAATCCAAAATTGTTTGATGGAGGGCTGATGAGCAAAGCAAAGCAATTGAAACTGGGTGCGTTTATGCGCCCTGTAAGTATACATACTGGCGCTTGGCGTTATCCTGGGGCTTTGCCTGATGCGAATTTCAACTTCCCAGCACTGAAAAAATTTATCCAGAAACTAGAACAGGGCAAGTTTGACGCATTTTTTATGGCCGATCACTTGGCGCTGCTGAATATGCCGATTAACGCCCTCAAGCGCAGTCACACAGTTACTTCCTTTGAGCCTTTCACTCTGCTTTCTGCCCTCGCCAGTGTTACCGAACACATCGGTCTGGTAGCCACAGCTTCCACGACCTATGACGCGCCTTTCCATATTGCTCGTCGCTTTGCGTCTCTCGACCATATTAGTGGTGGTCGTGCCGGCTGGAATATTGTTACCACATCCAATCCAGATGCAGCGCTCAACTTCGGCTTAACAGAAGATATAGAACATGACGAACGCTACAAGCGAGCTAGGGAATTCTACGATGTCGTCACTGGTCTTTGGGATTCCTTCGCTGATGATGCGTTTGTTCGGGATGTAGAATCAGGGATTTATTTCGATCCCGAAAAAGTTCATGTTTTGGCGCATCAAGGAAAGTATCTTTCGGTACGGGGGCCATTGAACATCGCTAGGCCTGTCCAAGGTTGGCCTGTGATTGTTCAGGCGGGTGCTTCCGATGCTGGGCGACAATTAGCTGCTGAAACTGCTGAGGCCGTATTTGCGCCGGCTGGTAATTTGGAAGCAGGTAAGGCTTTATTTGCTGATATTAAGGGACGGGCGCAGTTGATTGGCCGTGACCCGGACAGCATCAAAATTCTTCCTGGTGCTTTGGTAATTGTGGGCGAAACTGTGGAAGAGGCGATCGCTAAACGTGCCCATTTGGATAGTCTAGTACACTATGACAGTGGAATTGCTAGCTTGAATAGTGCCCTTGGCTACGATGTTTCTGGTTACGATCCAGATGGCCCCTTGCCAGAAATCCCTGAGACTAACGCTGGTAGAAGCTCACGCGAACGAGTCATAGCCCTGGCTGAACGTGAGAAGCTAACTATTAGGCAGTTGGCGCAACGTATCGGTAGTTATGGCGGATTAGCCTTCGTTGGTACCCCCCAAAGCATCGCCGATGAGATGGAGCAATGGTTGAATGAAGAAGGGTCTGACGGCTTCAACATCATGTTTCCTTTTTTACCTGAAGGGTTGAATGATTTCATAGACAAGGTTGTGCCAGAACTCCAACGGCGGGGAATCTTCCGCAAAGAATATGAAGGGAAAACTCTACGGGAAAATCTGGGACTTGTCCGCCCTGCTAACCGCTTTTTCGAGTCTAAGTAATGATTTAATCCCTCAGCTTGCCTCTAAATATCAATTGTCAAAACATTATTAGCCTTCATAGGAGGATACATTGTCATCTACATCGCTTGTTCTCTATGTCGATTCCCAGTACGCTAGCCCCTATGCGCTCTCGGCTTTTGTATCTCTGCATGAAAAAGCATTAGCATTCGATATCCAAACTCTTGATTTAGCTGCTAATGTCCAAAATGAGCCAGATTTTGCAGCTAAGTCATTAACGCGGCGCGTACCAACTTTGATTCATGACGGATTCGCCTTGTCTGAATCCTCTGCGATCGCAGAATACATCGATGAGGTGTTTCCCGGTACTCCGTTATACCCAAAAGAACCACAGAGCCGAGCTAGAGCGCGTCAGGTACAAGCCTGGCTCCGTAGCGACCTCGCGCCCATCAAACAAGAACGCTCGACTGAGGTTATTTTCTACGGAGTCAAAAAGCCACCACTTTCTCCGGAAGCAAAAAAAGCTGCTGAGAAATTATTCTCTGCTGCTGAGTTACTGCTTGCTAGCAACACTGAAAACCTATTCGGTCAATGGTCTATTGCTGATGTGGATTTGGCCTTAATACTCCATCGCCTAATTCTCAACGGCGATCCAGTACCCGATAAATTGGTAGCTTACGCCAAGCATCAATGGGAAAGGCCATCTGTTCAGCTATGGGTAAATCAACAACGCCCAGCACTGTAAATCAATTTTAGATTTTGGACTTCGACTTCGCTCAGTCGAACGATTTTAGATTTTGGATTTACCCATCAGTCGCTAATGGCAGATTTTCCCCACGATATTTAGAGAGAGAAATAATGATTAAGAGTCCAGAGAAACTTGCAGATAAAACCTTCGAGTTTACAACCCCTGTAAAAGCCAACTCGCCGGAACTCCAGCAGCTTTTTGATTTTATTGCTTTAGGTGCTTCGGAACGCGATCGCGATCGCATTCTGCCTTTTGATATTATCGAACTACTCAAGCGATCGCGCTTGGGTGCATTGCGAGTTCCTGTGGCTGAAGGTGGCGGTGGTAGCAGTTTACGCGAACTGTTTGAAGTCATAATTCGCCTGGGAGATGCTGACCCCAACGTCGCCCATATTATCCGCAATCATTTCGTTGTGATTGAGCGAATTTTGCGATCTGAACGCAGCGAAAGAAATCGTCGCTGGCTAAAGGCGGTTGTTGATGGTGCATTCTTCGGATTCGCTGGTAGCGAACTAGAAGTTAAACGAGCTGGTAGCGGCACAGTATTGAATACGAAACTCACACCAGAAGCAGGTGGATATCGGCTCAATGGCTCAAAATATTACAGTACTGGCAGTTTGTATGCAGATTTCGTTGCTGTGCGCCTATTAGCACCCGATGGCACTCCAGCAACAGCGATTGTACCCACTAAACGCGAAGGGGTTGAGCTTGTAGACGATTGGGATGGTTTCGGACAACGGTTAACAGGTACAGGAACTACAACATTCACAAATGTTCGCATAGAGGCAGATGAAGTAGTTTTTGATACGGATGCAGATAACAGTCTCCTCACCTACAACGCTACAATTCCGCAATTGTTCTTAACTGCTGTTAACACAGGTATTATTCGTAACGTGCTGCGCGATGCGACAAACCTTGTCCACAAACGACCCCGAACTTTCTACCATGCTGTAGCCGAGCAAGCAGCAGACGATCCACTCATCCAGCAAACAGTAGGGCAAATCTCCGCTAACGCTTTTGCTGCGGAAGCGATCGTGTTAGCAGCCGCCGATGGACTCGATCAAATTATTACCGCCCGCGCTAAAGGCGAAGATGAATCAGCTGCTTCCCTTGCAGCTTCTTTGCGAACAACCAAAGCTAAATTAGTTGTCGATGAATTGACATTGCGCTCAACTACCTTGTTATTCGAGGTTGGTGGCGCTTCCACAACCAAAAAAAGCTCGAATTTAGATCGTCATTGGCGCAACGCCCGTACCCTGTCCTCACACAATCCAGCTGCTTTCAAAGCGCGTGCGATCGGCAACTACGAAATCAACGGTACACCTTTACCGACAGGAGCCTTTTTCTAGGCGCTGATGTGAGCGATCGCACAAAAAGGGCATGAAAATCAATGAACTTAAGCTAAAAATTGTCTTGGACTTAGCTTTGTCGCCCGCCTGAGAATTCATTCTCAGGCTCATAACCCAAGTCTACTGAAGTAGACTCAAGATTTTGAGGATATTGAGGAATCTGACGATGACTTTGGCTATTAGCAAGAAACTTCAGTTCCTTGCGGTAACTGGGTTTCGCCTTAAGTTGACACAGATGCCCAATGCCCCATGCCCATTTTCTAAAAGCTTGCTGATTGTTACAACAAATTGACAACTTGTGGGAAATTTGGGAGCATAATCTACGGTATATCGGTAGATTATTAGTAGTTTATAGATTATTTGGGGATTGTAATTTTGAATTTTGAATTTTGAATTTTGAATTCGGAGCGAAGCGACGTGACTTCCACAACTCAACTTGACACCGTTCTAGACAAGGGTGATACGCCTTTTAGGCGCGTCACACCTTTGGAACTGCGGGGACTACTCGTAGATGGCGAAGAACTTGCAGTATTCGATGTTCGCGAGACTGGTGTACATTCCCGTGATGGACATATCCTTCTGAGTGTATCGCTACCACTCAGCCATCTGGAATTGTCGATCGCGTCCTTAGTATCGCGCCGTAATACTCGGATTGTCCTCTACGATGGAGGGGATAATGTACTTGCAGAACGTGCAGCCAAAAAGCTTGCAGAACTGGGCTATAGCAACATTAGCATTCTCAGTGGTGGAACTGCGGCATGGCGAGAAGCTGGATATGAGCTATTCACAGGGGTAAATGTGATTGGCAAAGCGTTTGGTGAGTTTGTCGAACATTTCTACAGTACGCCTCACCTGTCAGTCAGTGAAGTCAAGTCTCGTATCGATGCTGGCGATAATATTGTAGTTTTAGATAGCCGCACTCTTCCCGAATTTCAAAACTTCAGTATTCCCGGTGCGATCGCATTACTTGGGGCTGAATTAGTTTACCGTTTCCACGAGGCGGTGAAAGATCCCAATTCTCTAGTAGTGGTAAATTGTGCTGGTAGAACCCGCAGCATTATTGGCGCTCAAGCCCTGATTGATGCAGGTGTACCCAACAAAGTTGCATCCCTAGAAAACGGCACAATGGCATGGTTGATTGAAGGACTGGAACTAGATTCTGGGAAGTCAAATTTTGCACCCTTGCCTAGTGGTTCTGCGTTACAGGAAGCAATTGCTGCGGCTAATCGGCTAAAAGCACGTTTCGGTTTACAAACAATAGACAAGCAAACCCTGAACCATTTCCAGAACGAGCAGGATTCTGGATTGCGAT
Organism: Calothrix sp. NIES-2098; assembly: GCF_963875125.1. Classification (NCBI taxonomy): domain Bacteria; kingdom Bacillati; phylum Cyanobacteriota; class Cyanophyceae; order Nostocales; family Calotrichaceae; genus Calothrix; species Calothrix sp. NIES-2098. The sequence continues at coordinate 1,655,597 of NZ_CAWNKJ010000001.1, read as the reverse complement.
CGCTTTATTTACTAGATGTCCGTGGACAAGAAGAATTTGCAGCCGGACATTTACCCGGATCGCGTTTAGCACCCGGCGGACAGCTGGTACAGCAGACAGGACAGTGGGTAGGAACCAGAAATTCTCGTATTGTCTTAGTCGATAATGCAGATGGAGTTCGTGCTGCGATTACAGCTGCTTGGTTGGTGCGGATTAATTGGGCGGAAGTCTATATTCTAGAGGAGGCGCTGACAGGCGAGCTAGTGACTGGGGCGGAAACTGTTGATGTGACATTACCAAATGTCGAAACCATCGATCCAGCGACATTGCATCAAGAGATTGAAAACGGCTCAGTAATTGTCATCGACTTAGATACCAGTCTGAACTATGAACGGGGACATATTCCCAAAGCCTATTTTGCTATCCGCTCTCGACTAGCTGACGATGCTGCGCGTTTACCCGGAGAAGGAAGTATCATTCTGACATCTAGTGATGGTAAGCTAGCGGCGTTTGCGGCTGTTGAACTAGCAGCAGTCACTCAGCGTTCGGTGCGGGTACTTGCTGGTGGGAATGCTGCTTGGAAAAGTGCTGGGTTGCCATTGGAGAAAGATACGATCGCACTTTTGCATCCATTTGAAGATATTTGGCGGACACCGTACCAGTATAAAGAAGAAAGTCAGCGCTTTGCGGCGTTCCGAGAGTATCTTGATTGGGAGATTGATCTGGTGAATCAACTCAATCGCGATGGTACAGCAAATTTCCGCACTTTTGCAGAGGATAAACAATCTTAGGACTTACGCACAAACTACGGAAGAATCGAACCGCGAAGACACGAAGGACACGAAGAAATAGGAGTTTCAAAGGTATTTTGCGTAAGTCCTGAATCTGTGTAAGCAGAGGTGAATTTACTCAGAATTTTTTTAACGCAGAGGAATACAGAGGTTAGCGCAGAGTCACGTAGAGTGTTTTTGAAGCATGAAGAAATGGCATTGCTGAATTATGGGATGAAATTTAACAGCTAAAAATTTAAAACTCCTTATTCTCTCTGCGCCTTTGCGCCTCTGCGTGAGACAAAAATCATCCTATCAATCAGCAACGCCTATTTGTGGAATAAATCCAAAAATCTAAAATCCAAAATGGTATCACCGTGAGTGCTTTTGATTCTAACGGGATTCAACTACAGACAGAATTATCTAGCCAAACTCTAGAACTTGTCGATCTCAGTGCCAGAACACAGCGATCGCCTTGGCATGAAGCTTGGGATTTGTGGCGCGGGCGGCTCATTAGAGTAGCTAGTCCAGTATCGATTATCATCCTGTGGCAGTTGGTTTCGATGTTCGGCGTTATCCCAGTAGAGATACTGCCATCTCCGACGGATATTTTAGCGGCATTTGCAGAGTTAATCAGACTCGGTGAACTACAAGAAGCACTGCCAACTTCATTATCGCGATCGCTCACCGGGTTGACTATAGGTGGCAGTATTGGTCTAATTTTAGGTTTATTTGCAGGTTTGTGGCGAATTGGTGAAGAAATTTTCGATGCACCATTGCAAATGCTGCGGACAATTCCATTTATCGCCCTTGTACCACTGTTTATCACTTGGTTTGGCATCGATGAGACAGCCAAAATTATTGTGATTACTGTTGCTACTATATTTCCTATTTATCTGAATACCTATGCAGGGGTTCGCGGTGTCGATCCCAAACTCTTAGAAGCTGCCACTGTTTTTGGACTTTCGCGTCAGGAGACAGTGCGTCACGTTATTATGCCGATGGCGTTACCTTCTATTCTGATTGGTTTGCGCTTCTCTGCGGGTACATCATTACTAGCGTTAGTTGTAGCCGAACAAATCAATGCGCGATCGGGTATTGGCTATATCCTCAACAATGCCAACGCTAACCAACGCTCTGACATCATTATTGCCGGCATCATCGTCTATGCAGTGCTGGGAATTACCAATGATGTGGTGATGCGTCTGATTGAGCATCTAGCTCTACCTTGGAGGCCGAACATTGTCCTTAGTTAATCACACACCATCCCAAACTACTACCTTGCACGCGGTGGAACTTACCCAAGTCCGCCGGATCTTTGGTAAACGGGCTGTTCTTGACGGTATCGATTTGAAAATCCGCCAAGCCGAATTTGTCGCGGTGCTTGGCCCTTCTGGTACTGGTAAAACTACACTCCTACGTCTATTATCTGGTCTCGATCGCACTGATAGCGGCTCAGTACGAGTAGCAGCTAACCGTTCAGTTGTGTTTCAAGAACCCCGGCTAGTTTTCGCCAAGCGAGTCTGGGAAAATGTCGTATTGGGACGCAAAGGAATTGGTGCCAGACGAGAGGCATTGATAGCTTTAGAAGAAGTTGGACTCGCTACTCATGTTGATGTTTGGCCGAAGACTCTTTCCGGAGGAGAAGCGCAACGTGTAGCCCTTGCTAGAGCCTTAGTTAAGCAGCCAAATCTACTACTACTAGATGAGCCATTCGCCAGCCTTGATGCTCTCACCCGCATCAAAATGTATGAATTGGTGGGTCAACTTTGGGAACGCCATCATCCGGCTGTTGTTCTCGTTACCCATGATGTTGATGAAGCTATCTTATTGGCGGATCGGATTTTGGTATTAGCACATGGCTCTATCGGTCTAGATTTAACAGTGAATGTAGATAAACCACGCGATCGCGCCGATCCTGCTTTTGTCTCACTTCGCCTGCGTCTATTGGCAGAACTCGGCGTTGTCCCAAACCAGACACAACAACCAACTGAACTAATTCAAAACGCCGTCTTATCGCACGGGAGAACTCATCATGAAATTTAGCCGGCGGGATGTTCTCGTATCCCTGGGCGTATTAACTGCGGGAGCGATCGTTAGCTGCCGTGACCTGAAAAAAAGCGAAAATGGTAAAACTTCAGTCACAGCTGCACCTGTGAGTGCTAGTAATGGGCGAGTCAAGCTCATCGTTGGACAACAGGATAACGCTTTACAAGAAACTGTTGCCGCCTCTGGGGTGCTGGAGGGATTACCCTACGATTTACAATGGGCGGTGATTCCCGGCCCTGCTGCCCAGTTAGCTGCACTTTATTCCAAAGCGATTGATGTTGGTTTAGTGGGTGATACTTCGTTGATTGTCGAACAAGGGCGTGCCAAAACCGATTGGACAGAAGCAACCGCCCCACTGCAAAACGTCGCCTATCGCAAGAACCCCAATCCAGCATATCGAGCAACCATCACCGCAGTCCGCAACAGTGCCAATATCAAAACACTAGCGGATCTCCGAGGTAAGAAATGGGCTTCTAATTTTGGTGGTATCAATTATTTCATGTACGTATTATCGCGAATTGAAGCGGGATTGAAGCCCAAAGATGTGAATTATGTAGAACTCGTTGATGGCGCTGCGGCAGGTGCTGCATTCAAAGCCGGTCGTGCTGATGTTTTTTCGGGAAGCGTCGGCACGATTAAGGAAGCTCTAGATAGTGGTGATGCGCGGATTTTGCTTTATGCAGAAGATTTGGGAATGCTGGCGGCTGGTGCTTTTACAGCCCGTACCGATGTCATTCGTGATCCAGATAAGAGCAAAGCACTGGCTGATTTCTTTGAGCGAGTCCGCAAACACTACGATTGGTACGCTAAAAATCTTGATGTCGTAGAAAAGATTTACGTTGAGAAACGCAAGCAGAAGCCCAAGTTAGCAAAATATTTCGCAGCGCAAAGCTTTGGTGCATTTGTTCCCATTGATGACGATGTTGTGAAGCGTCAGCAGCGTCTTGCCGATAGATTATTTGACGCGGGAGAGATTCCGAAAAAAATCGATGTCAATGCTCATAACAACCGACAGTTTAATTCGGCAACGATCGCATCTAGCAGCAAGTAATTATTAATTCGTAATACTTCGGCTTCTCTTCGAGACACTATGCGAACGCTCAGTACAAGTTCGTAATTCGTAATTTGGGAAATCTTCATTCTGCCTCCTGCCTCCTGCCTCCTGCCTTTCTTCAGGGAATCTAGACAATGACTAATCGTCGCCAACTACACCTTAATCTGCTATTCAATAACGCTGGTAACTATAGCTCGGCTTGGCGCTGGCCTGATAGCGATCCGGGTGCTTTTATAGATGTACAATATTACGTCCGCACAGCCAAGCTTTGCGAGCGGGGAACTTTTGATGCGGTTTTTTTAGCGGATCATCCGGCTTTGAGTGATTATCCTGAATATCGCCCATTTCAATCATTGGAGCCGACGATCGCATTGGCGACGGTGGCGGCTGCTACTGAGCGCATTGGACTAATTGCTACAGCCTCGACTACATATAATGAACCTTTTAATATTGCCCGTCGCTACGCCACCCTAGATCGTGTTAGTGGTGGTCGTGTTGGTTGGAATGTTGTAACTACAGCCAATCCAGAAGCTGCATATAACTTTAGTCAAACCGAAGTAGTTTCCCATAGCGACCGCTACGAAAGAGCGGCGGAATTTACGGAGATTGTCCAAGCTCTTTGGGATAGTTGGGAAGATGATGCATTCATTGGTGATAAAGAATCTGCCCGGTTTATCGATACTTCCCGCGTGCATTCAATCAACCACAAAGGCAAGTATTTTTCTGTACAAGGGCCGTTGAACGTGCCGCGATCGCCTCAAGGTCGCCCCGTTTTAGTGCAAGCTGGTGGTTCCGATGATGGGCGAGATTTGGCGGCGAAATATGCTGAAGTTATCTTTACGGCGGCTCAATCCCTACCACAGGCAATTGACTACGCTAATGATTTACGTAACCGCGCTCGTAAATTTGGGCGATCGCCAGATTCCATTGTCATCCTACCCGGTCTTGTGACTGTCATCGCCAGCACCGAAGCCGAAGCTAAACGCCGCGAACAAGAACTCTGGGAACTAGTTCCGATAGAATACGGACTCGGTAGGTTAGCCAATATACTGCAAGTTGACCCAGATGTTTTAAAGTTGGACGAGCGTTTACCAGAGAATTTGCCACTACCAGTAAATAGCAATCAAACTATGTTTAATGTTGCAGTTAATGTAGCTAGAAAGGGCAATTTGACTGTGCGGGAGTTAATCAAAGCTTTAGGTGGTGGTGGGACGATGCATCGCATTATTGTCGGTACACCAGAACAAGTGGCAGATTCCATTGAAGAATGGTTTCTATCGGGTGCAGTTGGTGGTTTTAATGTAGTACCAGACGTAATTGCTTCAGGTTTGGAAACATTCGTTGATTTTGTTGTCCCAGAACTGCGCCGCCGAGGAATTTTTCGCACTGAATATACTGGCCGCACTCTACGAGAGCATTATGGACTGGAAAGGCCAGAAAGTCGATATGCGCGCGAAAAACGTCAAGCGATTCCCGCCTAAATTAGCCCAAGTCTGCCTATTGAAAAAGACTGTAGAAATTATACCAATGACCAATAACCAATGACCAATGACAGCCCTTACCAGTATTTTTATTGCAATGCCCTACTCATATGAGACAAATGCATCTCGCTGGTTTCATGATTGCTTCCCAAGTGGTTCACTCTCATGCTCTGTGGCGACATCCCCGGACTGATTCGGGTTTTCTGGAAGCTGAATATTATCAAAACATTGCCCGTGTTTTAGAGCGAGGCAAGTTTGATTTACTGTTTTTTGCTGATGTATTATCCATGCCCGATCGCTATGGTGGTCATTTTGAACCCAGTCTCAAGTATGGCGCACAAGGGGCTGTGATTCTCGATCCTTTATTGGTAGCCACGGCAATGGCTGTAGTTACTAAACATATAGGTATTGGTATCACCCGTTCTACAACCTACTACCAACCATACGATTTAGCACGAGCCTTTGCGACTCTCGACCACATCAGCAAGGGAAGGGTGGCGTGGAATGTAGTAACATCCGGCAAAGACAGTGAAGCGCAAAATTTTGGCATAGACAAACATCTAGAACACGATACCCGTTACGATCGCGCTGATGAATTTATTGAAGTCGCCTTTAAACTCTGGGATAGTTGGGAAGAAGGGGCATTAGTTTTAGATAGAGAAAACGGGATATTTGCTGACCCTGAAAAGGTGAATTATGTGCAACACGTTGGCAATTGGTTTAAGGTGCGTGGCCCTTTAACTGTTCCCCGTTCTCCTCAAAGACGGCCTGTAATTATTCAAGCTGGTTCTTCTGATAAAGGTAGGGAGTTTGCAGCTAAATGGGCAGAGGTAATTTTTGAAATTAGTCCTAATCCCACAATTATGAAGTCCTATTACCAGGATGTGAAGTCTCGGCTGGCGAAATATGGACGGAATCGAGATGCTTGCAAGATTTTACCAGCTATCATGCCCTTTGTGGGAGAAACAGAGACAATTGCCCGAGAAAAGCAAGCTTTCCACAACAATTTGGTGCATCCATTAGCTGGTTTATTAATGTTTGCCAACAGTTCTGGAATTGACTTATCAGAACATCCTTTAGATGAACCTTTACAAAAACTTGAGGTTTCAGGTTCACGAGGACAGTTTCAAATGATTCAAAAATTGAGCGAAAAAGAAGGTTTAACGCTCAAAGATGTGGGACAAGCTTATGGCAGAAGTGTGTTAGTGCCGCAATTAGTTGGTACTCCTACTCAAATTGCTGATGAATTGGAAGTTTTATTCCGTGAAGAGGCAGGTGATGGCTTTATCATTTCTCCTGCTTATCTACCTGGAGCTTTTGATGAATTTGTCGATTTAGTTGTACCAGAACTCCAAAAACGTGGGTTATTCCGCAAAGAATATACAGGCAGTACCTTAAAGGATTCTTTGGGAGTAAGTAAACACTAAAGCTATTACAAACTATAAACATCAGAGATAAAAACAATGATTAAGAGTCCAGAAAAAGTTTTAGATACCACCATTGAGTTTTCGGCTCCTGTAACTCCAAAATCGCCGGAACTTCAGCAGCTTTTTGATTTTATTGCGGCTGGGGCTTCGGAGCGCGATCGCGATCGCATTCTTCCTTTTGATATCATCGACCTTATCCGCAGTTCTCGGTTAGGTGCATTACGCATCCCCGTTGCTGAAGGTGGCGCTGGTATTTCAGTGCGGGAGCTATTAGAGGTTGTGATTCGCCTGGGTGATGCCGATCCTAACGTCGCTCATATTGTGCGAAATCACTTCTCCGTCACAGAAAGAATATTGCGTTCTCAGCGCAGCGACAGGAATCGTCGATGGCTCAAAGCTGTCGTTGATGGTGCAATTATTGGACTGGCGGCGACAGAACTAGAAGCCAAACGCTCTGGTGGCGGTCAAGTCGTGAATACAAAATTAACACCCGATGGCAATGGCTATCGTCTGAATGGTAAGAAGTATTACAGCACTGGCAGTATTTATGCAGATTTAATTTTCGTGCGGGTGTTAGCAGCAGATGAGACTAATGCCTTCATCCTCATTCCGCTCAACCGTGAAGGAATAGAGCTTGTAGATGACTGGGACGGTTTCGGACAAAGGCTAACAGGTACAGGCACAACTACCTTCACCAATGTTCGTGTCGAAGCTGATGAAGTCATCTTAGAGACAGATACAGATAGAGACAACTTACCCTACAACATCGTCCCGCAAATATTCCTGACAGCAGTGAACGCAGGGATTATTCGCAGCGTATTGCGCGATGCCATCAATCTCATCCACAAACGCCCCAGAACCTTCTACCATGCTGTAGCCGAGCAAGCAGCAGATGACCCACTCTTACAGCAAACCGTCGGTCAAATCTCCGCCAACGCCTTTGCCGCCGAAGCGATCGTCCTAGCCGCCGCCGATGCTCTAGATCGCCTTGCGATCGCCAAAACCCAGGGTGAAGAAGCAGAAACAGCAGCAGCACTAGCAGCTTCTTTGAGTGCCTCCAAAGCCAAATTAATTGTCGATGACTTAGCACTACGTTCAGCCACTCTATTATTTGAAGTTGGTGGAGCTTCCACAACCAAAAAAAGCTCAAATTTAGATCGTCATTGGCGCAATGCTCGCACCTTAGCATCCCACAACCCCAGTCATTTTAAAGCCCGCGCCATTGGCGACTACGAAATCAACAACAAACCACTACCAACCAGAGGATTCTTCTAAAATCAGTTAACTGTTTAGATGGGCAGAGGAGACAAGGAATTTTGGATTTTAGATTGGAATCCAAAATTGTTTCCAATGCCCCATGCCCAATCCCCAATTATGAAACAAATGCATCTTGTCGGCTTCATGCACTCGTCCCATGTAGTTCTCAGCCATGCTATTTGGCGACATCCCCAGACGGAACTGGGCTTTTTGGGGGCGGAATTTTATCAACACATTGCCCAAACTCTAGAGCGTGGCAAGTTCGATATGGTGTTTTTTGCCGATGCCCTAGCATTTCCCGATCGCCACGGTAATAGCTTTGAGTTGGGGTTGAAGTATGGCGCGCAAGGGGTGGTACGTCTCGATCCCATTTTGACGGCTACGGCGATGGCGCTGGCAACGCAATCCATTGGTGTGGGTATTACCCGTTCTACTTCTTACTATCAGCCTTACGATCTAGCGCGGATGTTTGCCTCTCTGGATCATCTTTCTAAGGGACGGGCGGCTTGGAATATCGTTACCTCTAGCCGCAACTCAGAGGCGCAGAACTTTGGTTTAGAAAAGCATCTAGAACACGATCGCCGTTATGAAAAAGCCGCAGAATTTGTTGAGGTGGTAACGAAACTCTGGGATAGTTGGCAAGATGATGCGCTGATTTTAGATAAAGAAAGCGGTTTGTTTGCCGATCCCAGCAAGGTGAATTATGTAAACCATGTAGGCGAATGGTTTAAGGTACGGGGGCCTTTGACAGTACCGCGATCGCCTCAAGGTCGTCCTGTATTAATTCAAGCTGGTGGTTCCGAACGAGGAAAAGATTTTGCCGCTCAGTGGGGTGAGGTGATTTTTGAGATTAAACATACACCCGCCCAAATGAAAGCTTTTTATCAGGATCTAAAGTCGCGCCTTGGTAAGTTTGGCAGAAATCCTGATGAGTGTAAAATTTTACCTGCAATTACACCTTTTATTGGCGAAACAGAAGCTATTGCAAAGGAAAAACAAGCTTTACACAACGAGTTGATTCATCCCGAAGTTGGAATCTTTACTTTGTCGAGCCACATGGATTACGACTTTTCCCAACATGATCTCGATGCGCCAATTGCAGATATCACCGTCAATGGAACTCAAGGAATTTTTCAAGCCGCTAGGGAATTGAGTCAATCAGAAGGTTTAACACTGCGAGATATCGGTAAACTCTACGGTCAAGGAGTCTTAACACCCCACATTGTCGGCACACCAGAACAAATTGCGGATCAATTAGAAGCCTTATTTAAAGATGAAACCTGCGATGGCTTTGTGATTTCGCCAGCTTATTTACCGGGGACTTTTACCGAGTTTGTCGATACCGTTGTCCCAGAATTACAACGCCGGGGATTATTCCGCACAGAATATAGCGGCGCGACTTTGAAAGACCATTTGCGATCGCCATCTGTCCGACCATTAGCCAAGGTATGATATATGACTCATGAACCTAACAAGCAGATAGGAAGACATCAAAAAAATACTCTCCCTGTCTGTTCTTGGAAAAAAACCCTTTTATTTCTCGCTGTTGTTTTTGGCTCCAGTCTACTGACAACTGCTTGCAGTTCCGCCAAAAGTGATCAATCCGCCACTACGTCTGCTAATAGTCAACCCCAAGCCTCCGCAGTCAATCAGTCTGCTAAAAATGGAAATTCCACCACCATCAAAATTGGTTACGTCAAGTGGGCATTACTCCCAATTGTCAGAGAACGTGGCACTCTAGAAAAAGACCTCGCCTCTCAAAATATTCAAATTAACTGGGTAGGCCCTTTCCCTAACTTTGCCCCTCTTTTAGAAACACTCAACGCCCGGAGTACAGATATTGCTTCAGGTGGCAGTATTCCAGCGATTACGGGTCTAGCAGGTGGCGCAGACATTTGTTTAATTGCATATCGTCCTCCAGATCTAAAATCACAAACTATTGTGATCCCAAAAAATTCTCCGGTGCGCCAGGTTAGCGATTTGGTAGGTAAAAAAGTTGCGGTTAATAAGGGGGGAGGGGGTGAACTTGCACTTCTACAAGCACTGAAACAGGCGAAGATACCTGAAAACAAAGTTGAGCGAGTTTATCTGGGGCCAACTGACGCTCTACCTGCTTTCCTTCAAGGACATGTAGATGCCTGGGCAATTTGGGACCCAGGACTTTCAACAGCAGAAGAGCAGTATGGCGCTCGTCGTCTTGTAGAAAACAATCCTGCTCCTAGCTATGGAGTCTATGTAGTTCGTCGTCCCGTATTAGCTGAACATCCTCAAGCAGTAAAAGCGATTATAGACATCCTCAAACAAGAGGGAGAATGGGCAACTAACAATCCCGAAAAGTCTGCCACCATCTTAGAAAAAGCGATGGGGTTATCGGCTCCTGTCATTAAACGAGTAGTTGCTAACCGACCACCTGAACAAGTACGGCCTTTTGATGCGAAGGTAATTGCTGATATCCAAGAAGTTGCTGATTGGATGGTGGAACAAAAAGTTATTCCCAAACGGGTAGATGTGGCTTCAGCAGTCTGTCCTGCGGTGAATTAGGAAAGACATAGCATAACGCTATGCCCTTACTCTAGGGGCGAATCAATCTGTGCATGAGATCGATAAACAATCAATCAGGAGATTCACAATGACTGCAACTTTATCAAAACCAACCTGGAATGCAGAATATGAAACTCAACTCCTCGATCGCCTAGTTGCTGAATATGCTCCTAACTTGCCTATAGTAGATAGATCGCAAACCCGTCCCCCACAAACGCCAGAAGAAATCGCCAATGTAGGTCAATATCGAGTTTTTGGCGCGGCTCATGATTTGTTTATTGTCCAAGCGATCGCCAAAGCTATTGGCCCCATTATTGACGATCTGCACTGGCAGTTATCTTTAAGCCGACAATTGGCAGATGATGGCGCACACGCCCTTGATAGTTTGTTAAGGGCACAAGAATTGCTGGGATACGATCCCGTTGATGAAGTTAATCAACTCATTCAAGAACAGTGGGAAGGATTGGGCGATCTACCCATTCGAGATTGGTTAGGATTTGCCGCTTTTCAATTACATTACGAACTTCACAACGTTGGTACATTCTTATTAAATGGTAAAGTCGGTCGCATTAAAGACCCGCAAACCTCTAGCTACTTTGCAGAAAGAGTATTACCTGATGAAGCCGTCCATCGTTTTGCGGTGATTGATTGGTGGAAAGACCGCTACGATCGCGCATCAGCTAATGAAAAAGCTGAGTTAGCATCACAATTTCTAGAAGTGGATGAAGAGTTTCAACGGCGGCGCAGTCCCATATTAAAAAAATATTACTGGCAGAAAGCTTATCTGTCCGCAGGTATTGATTATATCCCACAAGTCGGTGCTATCTACGACGCTTGGCGCAGAGAAGTTCTTGCTTATTTATTGGATATTCCCATAGATCAGCTACCAAAACTCGTGAGTGTAGATGATTAATTAGAGGAGAAAACTGAGCTATGACTGCAATTGACACTACTTCCTCAAAAACAAGTATTATCGGCCCCGCAGACTATCTTGAAAGTCCATTATCCCAAGCTCTCAAGCAACCTATTCTACTAGGATTATTCTTGCCAATTCATCATGGTGGCTGGAGTTCGTCAACTCTACCACGCACTACCGATTGGTCATTTGATTACAATGCCAAGCTGACCCAAAAGGCGGAAGAATTGGGTTTTGACTTGGTGTTTGGTTACTCTCATTGGCAACCAAAGGGCGGACTTGGCCCCACACGCACAGAAGCTGGTTTAGATGCATTTATCGCTACTGCATCCCTTGCCAGTATTACTTCACGCATTATTTTAATTGCTACAATTCACGTTCTTTACGGCCCTTGGCATCCTGTCCATCTGGCTAAATTTGGTGCAACTCTTGACCACATTTCCCAAGGTCGCTGGGGAATTAATGTGGTGACTGGACACCGTGCTTATGAACATGAACTATTCGGTTGGAGTCAAATCGAACACGATCGCCATTATGAACTCGCTGATGAATTTGTCACTGTCTTAGAACGGCTATGGTCGGAAACGGAGAATTTTTCTTACACAAGTCAGTCTTCCTGGCAGTTTAAAGATGCCTATATTAGCCCCCGACCACTTTATGGACGGCCTATCCTGGTCAATGCTACTGGTTCGGACGCTGGTATCAATTTCGCTGGTCGCCACTCTGATATCGTGTTTATTACTAGTCCTGCTGGTGGCGATATTGAAAGCGCACTTGCATCATTACCAGCACACACCGCCCGCGTCAAACAGTCGGCGATAGACAAGGGGCGACAAGTAAGGACTTTGCTAAATCCTCTGATTGTTGTGCGTGAGACAGAAAAAGAAGCAGAAGCATACGCCCAAGCAATTATTGATCAAGCCGATCGCGAGTCGATAGCTGGACGTTCTCGTTTCACTAGCGATGCACACGCCTGGAGAGGACATCAGAAGGGCAATCTACGTCATGGTGTCGGTAGTGCGATCGGTGGTAATGTTCAATTGATTGGTTCGCCAGAGCAAATTACTGAGCAACTCTTGCAACTAAATAAAGCTGGTGTTGATGGTTTCCAACTCGCCTTTTATGATTTCGAGCCGGATCTTGATTTCTTTGGTAAGCGCGTTTTACCACTACTCAAAGAGGCAGGACTGAGACTGTAACCAGACCAGACAATAATTGAGGAATGAATTTAAATGCCAATACACTTTGATATCTATAGGGCTTACGCAAGTTTCACAAAATATTAAAGTTGTTTCTAGTGTTGACAGTAGCTATCGATAAATGCGACTGTGCTTACTGCCTCTGTGCGTGGCGTAACCATCCCCTTTACTATTTCCAATTTCCTTCCTGATTATACTCCCCCCGTAGTAGCAAAAGAGAGATAATGTTGGGTTTTAGGTAGTTATATTTTGCACTCAAATATGTAATGAGATCACAATTATAAAGGGGAATTTTTATCAATTTTTTCTAGGTTCAAATTCAGCCAATTTAGTATTTGACTTTTACTTATTACTAGAAAGAAAGACCGATTTTCCTAAGATTCTTTTAGACACTAAGGCAGTTATTTAAAAAGTAGAGTGGGTTTTACCCACCCTACAATTGGTAAGAGGAAAGTTAGAAAAAGCAACAAATAAGTATCATATCTGTTGGACTATTAGTTATGTCCGTGTTGATGAAGACAAGTTAAATATTTTGCAACAAAAAATATATAAATCTGACATAGTGTTTTGCGATCGCCTGACATTCTACACTAATTTCAATAAGGTCAGTTGCGTCCAATCTTGATGGATATATCGCACCACACTATCGGCAATTTGAAACATTTCAATATCATTGTTACGATCGCTAAATACAATCAGCTTATTGTCTTTTAATCCATAGGCTGCTTGCAGGGTGAGAATTGCTTGGGCTTATGTTGGTCTTCTTTTTTTGTTTTTAATTTTTAAATTTTTAATTTGAGTTCCATAAATATTTCTGCTATTTCATTATCATTATATTTATTAATTTCTTGAAATCCATATTTTTCAAATATCTTCCTGGCTGCAATAGATTTTCTCATCGTATCCAACCTTAATATATTTAATTCGGTTTTTTGGGCATTCAATAATAAATGTTTTATTAATAATTTACCTATTCCTTTACCCTGATACAAAGGTAAAACAAAGTATCTTTTAATCTCTCCTATTTTATCTATTTTGTTTAATATCTTTAATCCAATACTTCCAATTACTGCGCCATTTTCAATCATTATCCAGAAGTTTCCACCTGGATTTTGGTATATATTTTTAATATTTCTTATATCCGCATGTAAGCCAGTTGGATCAAATTTATATCCTCTGTACGAATACATTATTTCCAAAAATTCTTCTAAACTAGCCTGGGATTCGTAACTGTATGAGATTAATTCCATTTCTTTTATATCGATTTAGCAATACCGTATTTCTCCCTGCTTGCTCACTGAAAAATCCGGATCATTTTTGCTAAAGTGGATGCTCCCTTTACAATTCTCTAGTATTAGGTCGCCAGCGTAAAAGATACGCTTCTAAAACCCGAACGCCCCAATCGAGTAAAACACTAATAAATGCTAAAACTATTAATATTGACCAAGCTTTATCAACATTCAATGTTCCTTGTGCTGCCATTAAGAGATAACCTAAACCTTTAGTAGAACCGATATATTCAGCTACAAGCGCACCGACTAAAGCCATACCTAAACTTGTGCGAATCCCTGCAATTACCCAACTCAGAACTGAAGGTAATACAACCATCCGTAATATTTGCCAGCGATTAGCACCCATGACTTGAAATGCTGCAACTAATTCGCGTTCTATGCTCTGAAGTCCTTGATATGTGGTAAAAAAGATGGGGAAAAAAGCGGCTAAAGCTGCAAGCAAAATTTTGGAGAGTAATCCTATACCAAACCAAACAATAAAAAAGGGCGCTAGGGCAATACGAGGTATAGAATTAAAGACTTGGACGTAAGGTAAAGTTATAATTGCTCCTTGTGGAGAATAAGCTAATAAAATTCCTAAACTTATACCTCCAGTCATGGCTAAAATTAGCCCACCCATCGCTTCTTGAAAGGTGACAAAGACGTGTTTAAATACTGTTCCTTCAGAAAATAGTTGCTGTAATTCTTTGACAATCAGACTTGGTTTACCAACAAGAGCAGGTTCAATAAATTGAGGAACGCCAAACGCGCCTGTACCCAGTTCCCAAATAACTAAAATTACTACTAAAGGCGTGAGTTGGATTGCTAATTGTATTATGCGTTGACCCCAGGTAATTGTGTTGGGAATAGAACCAGAAATTTTTGTCTGTTTATGATTAGCAGAAAGCGCAGATTGTTCAACAGATACGCTGGGATTGCGGGTAGTTCTCATGTTATTCTTTGTTAGCGTTGAAAGAGTGCGAATCCTTGGTCTTGTTGTTGTAATACCTGTTTAGTTAAATCTGACCACATCTCACGCTGGATAGTTTGAAATTGAGAATCAGTGCGAATCGCGATCGCAGATCGGTCTTTTGGTAAATTAATCTCAAATTCCTTGACAATTGTGCCAGGACGGGAGCTTAATAAAAATACTCTCTGGGAAAGTGCGATCGCTTCATCCAGGTCATGAGTTACCAATAAAAAGGTACATCCTGTATCACGCCATAATCGCAAAAATTCATCCTGTAACAAAGCGCGTGTTTGAGCATCTAGACTACTCAGAGGTTCATCAAGTAAAACTACATCGGGTTCATAAATCAGCGTCCGAATCAGCAACACACGCTGCTGCATACCCCCCGATAGTTCTCTGGGAAAACTATGTTCAAAACCAGACAAACCATATTTTTCCAGTAGCGCTAAGGCTTTTCTTCTTCCTTCAGTTCGAGATACACCACGAATCTCTAAAGGAGCCGTAACATTATCTAAAACTGTGCGCCAGGGTAGCAAAGTTTGCTTTTGAAACAAGTAGCCAATTTGTTTGATACCACTGGTATTAAAAGTCCCTTGTACCTCTGTACCAGAACTAATTAACCCTGCAATCACATTTAATAATGTACTCTTACCGCAACCACTAGGGCCAATAAGTGTGACAAATTCACCAGCATTGATGCTCAAACTGACATCATGTAAAGCTTCAATCCGCTTATTTTTACTCCAATAAGAAATGGAGAGATTTTGAGTTTCAATCATTGAATTGGGCATAGGGCATAGGGCATGGGGTATTGGGATGATAAATTAGTAATACTAACCTCCTTTATAGTTTCTTAATTTTGAATTTTGAATTTTGAATTGTTTACTATGCTCTATTTCCAGCAAATTTATCGAACACTGCTTGAGAATAGGGAACTAATTTCTTAATAATTCCCGTGTCGTAAAATACTTTTTGATCTGCAAGATATGCAGACTGACTAATCGAGGCATTTTTGGGAACTGAGCGCTTGAGTTCAGTACGAAGACCTGTCAAAATAGCATCTAAATTTGCACTATCAAAGCGTTTACCCACTGCTTTGAGGATTTGTTCTGGCTGAGTTTGGTGCATATATGTGAAAGTGCGATTGACTGCAACAATCAACCTTTTAACTGCTTCGGGTTTTTGCTCAGTGACGCGCTGATGACTGAGCCATGCACGAGTCATAGCTTCCCTAGCACCAAAATATTTTTGATGCACCTTGGGATCGAGGGCATTTAGTAGTTGAAATACTGTTCCTTCTTTAAGTAATCTGTGCAAATCAGGCGCACCTGCAATAGCTGCATCAGCCTGACGAGTTTTTAGCAGGCTATAGGTAGATGCAGTTGTACTTTGCACATATTCAACATCTTTATCGCTCAGACCATTTTGACGCAGATATTTGACTAATACTGCCCAACTCCAAGTACCAATTTCACCTGCCGAAATTCTTCTACCTTTAAGGTCAGCAACTGACTTAATTTGAGAGCGTAAATCAGAACGTACAATTAAAGAAGTATCAACAAGATTGCGACGATTAGCTACAACATTCAAAGGTACACCTTTCAGGCGAGACAGATAAACATGTAAAGGTGCTTGTGCCGAGAAATCAATTTCTCCAGCAATCAAAGCATCTCGCATTTTGGCACTACTTTGAAATGTAATTACTTCTGCATTTAAACCAGCAGCTTGGAAAAAACCTAAATCTTCGGGAATCCAAACATCAATGGAGTTAATACCAGTTACTGCTCCCAACTTGACATTAATAGTTCCCTGACTGGCTGCGGGCTGGATGATGCTGTCCCAACCCATTGTAGCTAGAGCGGTGGTTGCTCCTATGGACGCATATTTTAAAAAGTTTCTACGTGTATACATTGGGAGATTCAAGAGCGATTTCAATGAGAAAAGATTGAGGCAAATAATTCAAAATTCAGAAAGCAAAAAATCTTCAGCAAAGTCTGAGACTATATCTCTGTTGCATTCTTTTTTTCAATCAGTATCAGATAGATATTCTGAACCTGATATTCTGAAGTTTTAAATGCTCCTTGCCCCAATTTTTATGTGTGTGTATTGAGTTTGGCTATAAGACTAGTACAGCACGGCAGAAATAAACTCTCTATCCCAAATAAACGCAACACTGACGCTATATTCATTTTGAATTTTGAATTCCGCCTTGCGCTACTAGTCTCCAGAAACTTTTTCAGTACTATGTCAGCGCGACAACTCGGTTATCTACAATCTGTTTGAAAGTGGCATCAGGCTCGATGAGTCCCCACTCTACCATCCAATTGTAGGTACGACGGAAGTCGGCTTCTGGGTATGGTGCTGGATCTACGTAGCGTAGTCGGTTACGACGAAAGTCTGAAGGCTCAAGGCTTACAATATCCTCAGCTACGTCATCAATGAGATACTTCACATAGCGGATGGGATCGGCTTGTAAATCCTTCACTGCTCGACGGATTGCCTTATTGATCGCCTCGAAGGTTTCTTGATCTAGTTCTGGACTACCAATTTCCAACCCTACATAGTGAGCCTCGGCAATGATTTTGTAGCCTAGTTTTTCGCCTACTGTAATCCAAGGCTCCATGACTGCAACTGCATCAACTAACCCATCACGCAGAGCTACAAATCGGTTGAAGCGTTTGCGATCGCCACCACCATCTATATGTACTACTTTGATTTCCTCTTTGGGTAAGAAACCTTCAAGGGTTTGGATAGCGATATAGTGGGAGCCGTGGTGAAAGTTTACGCCCACGGGAACGTTAGCTAAATCCTGTGGGATATTGTAGGGGGAGTCTGGCCGGACAATAATTGCTTGGCTAGCGATCGCCGCACGTTTTGCCACAACTTGTCCACCACGGGAACTATCATAAGTACGACGCACTTGTCCCCATTCACAAGCACGATAGAGGCTGCTTTCACCTTGCTCGAACAGTGATGGGCCACCAAAAGAACTCACTAACCGATGATCGTCAATCAGTTGGATACCGGGTGAGCGATCGCCATAACCTCGTTGAACAAACTCGATATCTAGCCCCTCATCGGCAAAATAGCCCTGCTCGCGAGCCACGTAGTACGGTAAAGAAAACACCGTACCACTGATCTCGTTCTTTATTTTCTTGAGTGTAAGATTTTCGTTACTCAAGGTCTATCTCCTTACTAAAAGGATTTGACTGACATAAGCGAGACTTATTCTCCAGTAAATACGTGTATTTAGTCAAGATTAAATATATGTAACTTAACTCAGCGATACATCTGTGCGGAAAAGCGATCGCATTTTGGGCGTTGCTGATTGATGGGATGAATTTTGTTTCGCGCAAAGGCAAGCCAGTGCGTTGGGCGGGTTCTCCGACTTGTAGCAACTGGCGCGCAAAGACGCAAAGAATCAATATTTAACCTTGGTCAAAAATCTAAAATCATCCCGCATTTATGCAACGCCACTTGAAATACCTAGATAAAGTTGCGGTCTACATAAGTCTTCCCATGTCATCTTCCCAAGGTGAACGTCGTGGGTGCGAGTCCCATCACCCGCTTTTGATTTGTAGAGCAACAAATTATTTATCAGAAATTTTTAGATTGTGTCTGGTTAAATAATATCTATTCAAAAGTTTCCTAAAATATTTAAACTAATTTAGATACTATAATTAAAAAGTTTAAATTAACACTATAAAACATAATAAATTGCCGTCAAAAAAAAGACCACCAGGAGACAATATCCATAAGCTGGGTCAGAAAAGACACCAATCTGCATTGTTGCGCTATGCTCTAGCATTAGCTATCCTTGTTGGTACAGTTCTTTTATTTGTAACTAATAGTACTTCTTATTTACGATTGTTGCTCTTACTAGCAGGGTTCACAAGCTCCTACTATTTGTATTGCAGTGGACGACATTTAACAAAACGAGCAGGAGATGCTCAACGTGGTGCTAAAGCTGAAAAAGAGGTAGCCGCTTTATTACGTCCTTTACAGCGTCAAGGATGGCAAATAGAATACAACTTACCAATCAAGAGATGGGGAGATGCAGATTTAGTATTGCACTCCCCTAAAGGCAATTGGTATGTGATTGATGTCAAATCTCACGGAGGTACTAAAGTTTACGAAAATGGTCATCTACGAAAGCGTTATGGCAAAGATACTTATGATTTTGAAGAAGGAGATTTGATCGGGAAAGTGAAAGGTCAAGCTCAGGAAGTGAAGAGTTTAAAAAGTGCGCGCTGGGTAACTGCGATGCTTTGCTTTACAAAGGGTGATGTCGATATTTTTTGCAATGAGATTACAGGCGTTTATATTGTGAATACTATCAATTTACTCAGCATTTTGTTGCAGTTAGAGCAGTATAAAATATAAATAAATCAGAAACAAACACAAAGGCTGGCATTAAAGATGACCATCACTACAGCCAAATGGACAATTGACGACTATCACCGCATGATTGAAGTTGGTCTAGTTAGCGATCGGAGTGTTGAACTATTAAACGGAGAAATCATTGAAATGCCACCAGAAGGGCCCGAACACGCACAGATGAGTACGGACGCTGGGGATTATTTGCGATCGCTACTTGGTGAAAAAGCACTTGTACGTGATGCCAAGCCTATTACGATACAACAAACTAGTTCGGAGCCGCAACCTGATTTGGCAATTGTTCAACCATTGCGGGCACTTTATCGTACTCGTCACCCATACCCAGAAAATATTTTTTGGTTAATCGAATATTCTTTTACAAGCTTAAGCAAAGATTTAGATGCAAAACGAAAAGCTTATGCCGAGGCTGGGATTGTGGAATATTGGGTTGTGGATTTAAAAAATCGGCTCGTTAAAGTTTTACGCAATCCTATTAACAATAATTATAGTGATGAGGTCACGCTTGTCGATGGAGAAATTAGCCCGATGGCGTTTCCAGAAATTAAGGTTTTAGTACGACAGCTATTAAGCTAACTCATCCGACCTAACAAAAATTAACGATTTTATCATTTTGCTTGCATCCCAACTAATATCGCTTGATTATGCTGAATAAAATTACTTGTTGCTGAGAATTTTGCATGGCTGATTGTTCAAGCTGTCTGTGGAACTGCTAGTAATCCCAAAGGACAAAGCTGTTCATATTGTAGTGGATTCAACTGGTGTCAAGGTCTATGGTGAAGGCGAGTGGAAAGTCCGCACACATGGATTAGGCAAAAGACAGACTTGGCGCAAGTTGCATCTAGGAGTTGATGAGGCAAATGACGAAATTCTGGGTGCGGTGGTAATGACTCTAACAATGGCAAATGCACTGCTCATATTTGAAGCTTTATGATTAAAGAGTTTCAGATGCCAATTAGTATTGCTAGTATTTAGAGATCCAGCATTGAAAGTAGGTTGTTATGAATAGATACCTTGTTGCTGTGATTGATGGTACAAAAGCACGTTTTTTCACCTTAAAACCATCAGAATTACCAGGATATGATTCCGGGCCGCATTTAATCGAACATGAAGCTTTGTTGAGTTCTAATAGCGAACTACAAGGTCAAGAACTGTGGGCAAGTACTAAAACTGGACGTAATCGAGGTGTTGCTGGTCAAGCACACAGCTATGACGATCGCCGTGACAGTCATCTGATTGAATTTGAACGCCGCTTTACCCAAAGCATCACTAATAAGATAGTTAACTTAATTCAGACTCATCAAATTCAACAAGTTTTGATGATTGCCGAGCCTCGAATATTAAGTTCGATTCGAGAAGGCTTAACACCTGTATTACCTAAAAATATTAAGATTCATGAAATAGCAAAAGAGCTTTGCCATCTTAAACCTCATGAACTGCATGACTATCTTGCTAGTAAGCAACTTTTGCCACCACACAAAAGAGCTTCGCTTTAGTCAATTGACCCAAGAGTTTCAGTAAGCTAAAAAATGTTACTTAAAGTTTACCTACCATTTCGTGTATCTATTTTTGAGGGAAAATAAACTTGAAGGGAAATTAAGCTTAAACAGTATTTTTCCCTTCCCTACAAACACCTCAAAGTTTTTTGTCTTCTAGAGACACACAAATGGAGGTAAAGATGTTACACGATATCCTCGTACCTGATGCTAGCACTTATCTCATCATCAAAATTTCTGTGTTGATTTTGGCACTTTTGATGTTGATGATTGTATCTGCTGCCCCTGCTATTTAACGAAAAGTCACTTTTGAGTATCTCATAGTTCCTCACTCTCATCTAGTCAAAGTGCGAGCCTTCTAGACAACTGGAGGTGAGAAGATGCTTGATAAAAGCAATCTCTCGCAGCTAGGTATGGTTTGTATAAGCCTATTAGCAGGCTTGCCAATTTCTTGCAGTCACATTAACAGCCAAAAAATTCCATTTGGGGTTGCAGATCAAATAGTAGCCACTTCAGTTAAAGTTGCGGATTTAGCAGATAATAAATACCAATTTTGCAGTCAAAGCGATCCTCAGGATTGGCGAGATGGCGCAGGCGTTTGTTTCGTCTTCGCCAAAACAGGTAATCGCGTTGATGGATATTATGGTTATCCCCATTCAGATCGGTTTATTTGTCTTCGGGGTAAAGTTGATGGCAATCGAATCGCAGGTGAAGCTTTAGCGATATCATGGGCCGTACATCAGCAGAATCAAATACCTGAATCTGCATTTCATTGGGACTCAGAGAAACGTCTGACAATTAGCCAAGGAAATATTTTTCGTACTACCAAAGATGAAGAAGATACGATTGAGTGGATTCTTTATCGCAATGCTTTGTTGGATATCGATGGATTTTATCAATATAATCGCCCTCGTATGACAACTGCTTCTCAACTATGTGATTGGAATTCCAAAGCAGCAGGTTAACTTGCGTGTTCCCAGTCACTCAGTAATTCATACTGTTGTGAAGTCTGCTTTTTGCGGATAGGGACTTTAGGAGAACCAATATCTGTTTTGGGGAAGGACTGCTGTCTCTTCTTAGCAGATTTGTTTTCTTGTGTTTTGGGAGTAGTCGGTGTGTTTGTCATAGTTACATGAACCTTTAATGAAAACTTCAGACCTAATTTATAACATCAATTTCAAAACCGCAAATTTCTGAAGAAATATCTTATTTTTTTTTAGGTAATCCTACGGGAATAGCGACCTCTTCATTTATGAGGAAGATAACAGTTTACAACTGTCTGACTGTTTCAAGACAATCTTATTTAAAGTGGTAGGTAGTAAACAGAATTGGCAAAGTCTCCAATATTGGTAGCTTTTGCGATTATTTTTTAATTCCTCACACAACCACCAATAGAAACCAGCACATGATTCTTTGCTAGTTCATGGTCTCACCTTATTATGGGTGCTGATTACCCACCTGAGAATTTACAACCGAAAAACCACGACGTGTAGATTTGGTAGTAGCTAACTGCACCAGAAAGCTAACTTTATCGCTACTTTCTCCACTTCTGGCTTCCAATGTCCACTTCCCAGGGCGCAGATCCCAAAATAAAGAATTAGCTGAATCCATAGCTAGCTTTTCTCCATTTAACCGCCACTCTACAGGTTCAACTGCCTTTCCTACTAGCTTAAACTGTAGTTTCTGCGTTGTTTGTTCCCCTGGATACAGCAAAAATGAATCGCCATTATGAGGAGATAAAATCCTTAAATTACTAGTATTAAATGTTGATTGTTGCTGTTTAGCTAACCATTCATCATATTCTGCTGGTAAATTGCCTGGTTGTTGAGTTTCGTAGGCAATTTTGTCTTCTGGATAAAAATATTCCTGCACGACTGAAGCACAATTTGGTGTAGGTTTTAACCCAGAAATTGCACAGATAGGTAATTGCACTAAACCGTGAGGAGGTGTAAAACTCGATGGTTCTTGATGCTCGTGCAGATGTAACATAATACGATTCCACAAGGGAGCCGCCCCTGTCACTCCTGATACCTGGCGCATTGGTTCGCCATTAAAATTTCCTACCCAGGTAGCGACGGTGTAATCGGTAGTAAAGCCAACTGTCCACGTATCGCGGAAATTTGAAGAAGTGCCAGTTTTAACCGCAGATGGGAAGGGTAAATTTAATACTGAGTCTACACCAAATGCCGTGGCACGGGCATGGCGATCGCTCAACATATCAATAATTAATTGCCATGTCGTTGGATTTGGGAGCCACTGCGTTGGGCGGCTTTGCCGACTTGAAGCAAGTGGCGTGATTTGAGGTTTTGGATTTTGGATTGCAGAATTGGAATATGTAGTAACTAGAGATGCAGATTCACCTTCTCGCGCCATAGTGACATACGCCCTAGCTAATTCCCAAAGACTGACTTCGCCACTACCCAAAGTCAAACCTAAACCATAATATTCGGGGGTTTGATTGAGGTGTTCAAAACCCAATTGACGCAGATATTCTAAGAAAGTTGGCACGCCTACCTTTTCTAATACCCTAACGGCGGGGACATTCAAGGAATTTGCCAAAGCAACCCGTATCCGCACCGGGCCGAGAAAAGTTTGGGTATAATCTGTAGGGCTATACAATTTTGCACCTGGAATCGCGTAGTAAGCAGGGACATCAGCCAAAATCGTATTCGGGCGAATTACACCTTTTTCCAAAGCCAATTCATACACAAACGGCTTAAGGGTAGAACCTGGTTGACGCAGCGCTTGTACTCCATCATTGCGTCCGAGTTTGGCTTCATTAAAGTAATCCGGCGAACCAACATAAGCCAATACTTCCCCAGTGTGGTTGTCAATTACTAAAGCTGCTGCATCATGGACGTTATTAGTAGCCAGAGAAGAGATTACCTGTTGTACCTGTGCTTCGACAAATTTTTGTAGAGGTCTATCTATTGTAGTGCGGATTACTCCCTCCCCTTGTGGCGTTGAAGTACTTTGCTGACTCGCTAACCAAAATAAAAAGTGAGGTGCAGCAATAATTCCTCGTTGACGAGATTGAAACACAACTTTTTCTGTAGCTGCGCGTTCTGCTAACGAGGAAGTAATGTAGCGATCGCGTACCATCTGATTGAGAACGTATTTTTGACGCTGCTTTAACCGTTCCCAATGCTCTAACGGGTCAAAGTATGTAGGATTATTGGGGATAGCTGCTAAAAGACTAGCTTGAGCCAGATTCAAATCGCTGGCTGGAATCGAAAAATAAGTACGGGCTGCTGCTTCCACACCGTAAATATTTCCCCCCATTGGTAAACGATTAATATAAGCCGCGAGAATTTCATCCTTATTCATCCCAGCAGTTAACCGCCAAGCTAACCAAATCTCCCGCAGCTTCCCTGAAAGATTGCGGGGAACAGGATCTAACATCCGCGACAACTGCATAGTAATTGTCGAAGCACCAGAGACAATTTTTTTGGCGTGAATCGCTTCTTGAATAGCGCGGACAACTGCTTTTAAATCCAACGCCCCATGATGATAGAAGCTACCATCTTCAGCAGCTAAAATCGCCTGAATAAATTGAGGGGAAACTCGATCTAACGGGACTACTGCTGTATGTTCGCGATCGCGGGTGAGTATAGTTCCTAAGGGTAGCCCATTGCGATCGCTAAATTGCATCGCTAACTGATTTTGCTGAATATCCGTAGCCCGAACAGGCGCAAAATATGGCATTAGGCGCACCACCAAGCACAGCAACAGCAAAGCTAAGAATGTCTTACCGCTTCTGCTGCGATTCAACCTCCGCCAAACTTTTTGCGTAAATTTGCTCGCCCAACGTGAAGTTAATTTCATCAGCGAATCCCCTACCCCTCAAACTTACTTTAATTTTGACGTAGCGATCGCCACTCGATCGGGAAATATTTGATACTTGGGTAAGTCTCTCATCCTAGATTAGTTGAGGTTGATGCACTGGAATTTCAATCACAAATTTGGTACCTTCTCCGCCTGTGAAATCGCACCAAATCTTGCCATGATGTTTTTCGGTGATGATTTTGTAGCTGATGGATAAGCCTAAGCCTGTACCTTTACCAATGGGTTTGGTAGTAAAGAAGGGATCGAAAATGCGCGATCGCAATATTTCATTTATCCCCAAACCATTATCGGCGATCGAAATCTGTACGCAATTATTAGCTGTCACTTGAGTAGAAATCCAAATTTTACCAGGCTGTGTATGTTGCCTAGAGTCCTCTAAAGCATCAATTGCATTTGTCAGTAAGTTCATAAATACCTGATTGAGTTGTCCGGGGTAACACTCAACCAAAGGTAATTCACCGTAGTCTTTAATGACTACAATTGCTGGAGTTTCCGGTTGTGCCTGGAGACGATGTTGTAAAATTAGCAGCGTATTCTCAAGACCTTCATGCAGGTCAACAGATTTAAATTCAGCTTCATCTAGACGCGAGAAATTACGCAGAGATAAAACAATTTGCCGAATCCTTTCAGTACCGATTTTCATGGATTGCAGCAGCTTGAGCAAATCTTCCCGAAGAAAGTCAATTTCTATATCATCTAAAATATCTTGCAGTGTTGCGGGTGGATAGGGGTAATGCTCTTGGTAAGCTTGAATTAATTGCAGTAAGTCTTGAGTATATCTATCAATATGGTCAATGTTGCCACGAATAAAATTGACAGGATTATTGATTTCGTGGGCAATTCCCGCTACTAATTGACCTAAACTGGACATCTTTTCGGTTTGCACAAGTTGTAGTTGAGTGTTGTGCAGCTGAGTGAAAGCTTGCTGAAGTTCCTCTGAACGTTGTTCTTTTTCAGTTAATAGTATTTTTACACGTTCGATGAGATGGTTGAGTGCAGCCGCCAAGATACCAGTTTCATCCTTAGCCATCACAGGGACTTTGAGGTCAAAGTTAGATTCTTCAGTAACTTGCTGTGCTACCTCAGTCACGGATTGCAATGGTTTCGCAATGCTGCTAGCAATTTGTAACCCTAACATTAATGCCAAAATCACACAGCTTAAACTAGTGATACCAATCAACAGCATTGTTGGTTTGGCTTGGGCGATCGCCTCGTCAAACAGCGATGACCATTCTAAAATAACAGCACCAATTATCTGATTTTGATTGGTTTTCCAGGGAACAACAATCAATTTAATCCCTTGGGGATAATTATTACTCTTTTCCAAAAAAGTTCTGGCCTTGCCATCTTGGATTGTTTGCTGAACTTCATTGCCCCGATCGTGCTCAAGAGTAGTTCCAATATCTTCGGTCACAGCATCTGCTATAATCACTTTCTGTCGATTGACCACCTCATTATCCCGCTGTTGCAACTTATGCAGCAGCATGATGTAGTTTTGTATTGGCTCAGAACGTTCAACAGAAATTGATTTTTGATCGTCAGAATGGTGACTGATTGAAATAGCAATCACTTGGGCAACGTTTTCAGCTTCTGCGATCGCCAGACTTTCAGCAATTTTTTGGCTTTGGGCGATCGCCACCACACCAACCACACTTGTTAATAGAGAAACACTAACAAAGCTTCCAACAAGTCTATGAGCAATTTTCATAGCGATAGATTAGCCATAACCAATTCTGGATTAAAGTTAGTTTTCCCAGATTTTCGCAGCAAACTTAATTATGGCTAGATTCTTAATCTGTAAAAACGCAATTTGTGCTATTTACAAAATTTGAGTTGTGAGATTTTTTATTTGTCTTTGGGAGTTTTTCAGCAATAGCAATATTCTTCTATCAGCTATTTTCAATGATGTCAATTATGTCATCTCAAAACTAAATACTTCTTAATACAAATTGCAGATTTATCTAAAACTTTTCTTCTTATTTATGTCCTTTGTGCCTTCTCTGCGAGAAGCTTCGCAAATGCGCTTCGTTTGAAAAGTCTCTCACCTTACAACCGATTACTATCGTTAAGAATTGTAGTAATTGTTAGGAACAATCGTCTTTGATTGGTTATCTATATAATAATCTCACGCAAAGGCGTATAGTCGCAGAGAGGATAGATATTTTATTTTAAATTTATGTTTATTAAAAATTTAATTAACCTTCTACTTAGCTTAACACTGATGCTAGGTATCGCAGGGTGCAGCTTATTCGGAATTAATTCAAGTAAAGAACAACTACCAACAGTTGCGCCTCTATCCCCACCAAAATTACCAGATTGGATCGAACAAATTAGCCCTATTGGTGATGCGAAACCTCTCAATCAAATTCGCATCCGATTTAAAGAAGCTTTAATTCCCGTTGAAAGCCTAGATACTCCAGAACAACAAAACTTACTGCAAAAATTTGAACTCATACCACCTTTACCCGGACAATTTCGCTTTTTAACACCACGCATGGTGGGTTTTCAAGCAGATAAAGCCTTACCACAAGCCACAAGATTTCAAGTTACCCTCAAATCTGGTTTAGCCGATTTAAAAAATCATCGCTTAGATCAAGATTTAGCTTGGACTTTTAATACTCAACCGATTAAGCTGACTAATTTACCCGGCGTTAACCCGATGGAAAAGGCTGACATTCAACCAATTGATTTACAGCCTAAATTACAATTTACCTCAAATGTAGAACTAGATAAGTCCTCAGTTGCAGAACATTTACAGTTAGTTCCTGAAGGTAAAGATAAAGGTATTGGCTTTAAGGTTGAATTAGTCAAAGAAGATAAGCCCCAAGAAAGTGAAGATCCGTTAGAAAAATTTGACCCTTCAGTAAAGAACTGGATTTATCAGCTTATCCCCCAAGGAAATTTAGAAGTCGCCACTCGTTATCGGTTGAATTTTGCGCCTGGTATCCGTCCAGCTTATGGTAATTTACCGACTGAAAAAGAATTTGCCAGTAAATTAGCCACCTATTCACCTTTAGCTTTTCAAGGAATTAATTTCTATGGACAGCCAGATGCAGGTGGAACTTATGGGAGATTTGTTAAAGGTAGTCCGCAATTAGAATTTAATAATATCTTAGTTGCCGATTCTGCGATAGAAAATATTAAAATTGAGCCGAAACCAAAAGATATTCCCAGACTCATCCAAGTCAACGATGAAGATAGAGTTGTCAGTATCAATCCTTATGCCTTAGCACCAGACACTACTTATAACATTACTGTTGGTGGAAACCTCAAAGATAAATTTGGTCAAACTTTGGATAAGCCTGTCACAGTTAAATATGAAACAGGTGATTTAGCTGGCGATATTTGGGTTCCTTCAGATTTAAATATTTTCCCTTCCGGTAAAGACTTACAGCTAAATATCAATACAATAAATTTACCAGAAGCTAAATATAAAGCCGCTTATAAAGTAGTTCAACCCACAGATTTAGTTTACGATAATAATGCAAATAATTTCTTACCTCAACCTGCCGAATGGCAAAATTTTCCCGTAAAAGGCAAGAAAAATCAAGCAGTTGATGTAAATGTTCCTTTGAAAGAAAAGCTATCTTCCCCAACAGGAATGCTAGCTTATGGAGTGCAAGCACGGACTAATAAATATCAAGAAAATGGTAAAGAACTGTGGCGCGAACCTACAACTTATGGCTTAGTACAATTAACGAATTTAGGCGTATTTTCTCAGTGGTTTCCTGATTCTGGCTTAATTCGCGTGCATCATCTTAGCGATGGTTCGCCAGTAAAAGCTGCGGCTGTCGAAATTTATCAATCAAAATTGAACGAAAAATCTCATCCGCCAGCTTCACCTTGTGCAACTGGCAAAACAGATGATAGTGGTAATTTAAGTATTAAACGCGAAGATTTACAGAAATGTTTGGCTGGAAATCAAACCTTTATCAAAGCACCAGAACTATTAATAATTGCCCGTGAAAATCAAGATTGGGCATTTACCCGCACAGAAGAATATAGTGGTGTTTACGGTTATGGTATTGATGCTGGTTGGCAAGATGGTAAACCAGAATCACGAGGTGCGATATTCTCAGATAGGCAGTTGTATCAACCAGGTGAAAAAGCTTGGTTAACTGCTTTTGCCGATTACTTACAAAATGGCACAATTCAGCAAGATAAAAATGCTGCTTACCAATTAACTCTAGTCGATCCTGATGGGCAAAGGACTAATTTAGGCACAAAAACAACCAATGAATTTGGTACATTCTCTCTAGAGTTACCTATAAATAAAACTCAACGCTTAGGCTATTATACAGTCGAAGCTAAAGGGAAAAACGGACAAGAAATTTCTGGAGAATTGCGAGTAGCTGAATTTAAACCGCCTAACTTTAAAGTTGAACTCAACTTAGATAAAGAATTTGCTTTAATTGGTGAGGAAGTAGAAGCAAAAGCTGCGAGTAATTATCTATTTGGCGCACCCGTACAAGGAGGAGAAGCAAAATATTTTGTGACCCGTCAACAAGCTAATTTTATACCTAAAGGTTGGGAAGAATTTAGCTTTGGTAGACAATGGTTCTGGCCGGAAGAAAGTCCAACTTTAACTAGCGATGTATTGCAAGCTAATTCTAAATTAGATGAGAATGGTAAAAGCAAACAAACTTTGACAGTCGCGAAAGATTTACCATACCCAATGACTTATCGGGTAGATGTGCAAGTTGCAGATGTTTCTAATTTATCTGTGGCAAATTCGCAAACTTTTACAGCCTTAACAACTAATCGCCTGATTGGGTTAAAAAGTAATTTTGTGGCTGACGCTGGTAAAGCATTTGCTATCGAAGCTATTGTTACTGACCCTACAGGAAAACCTATTACAGGTCAACGGCTGCGTCTGGAATTACAACAGATAAAATATAGTAGTGTGACTAAATTGGTGGAAGGTAGCCGCACAGCAAAAAATCAAGTTGAATATAAGACAATTGGACAAGCAGAAGTGACATCTGCTGATAAGCCTCAATCGGTAACTTTAACCCCAAAAGAATCAGGTTCCTACAGAATTAGGGCAAATTTTAGCGATACGAAAGATGAATTAAGCGCCACAGATTTACAAATTTGGGTAACAGGAGACAATCAAGTATTTTGGGGTTCTCCAGAAGAAGACAGGCTAGAAGTTAAACTAGATAAAAAAGAATTTAAACCTGGCGAAACTGCAACTGCATTAATTCAATCTCCCTACCCAGAAGCCGAATTATATTTTGCAGTCATTAAAGACAAACCTCTCTATCAGCATATTACAAAAGTCAAGGGAGGCGCACCCCAAATTCAGTTTGAAGTTACGCCAGAAATGTTACCAAATGCAGCAATACAAGCTGTGTTAGTCAGACAAGGCGCACCACTGAATGAAGTAGAACCGGGAAATTTAGATAAATTAGTAAAAATTGGCTTTGCACCATTTAAAGTCAACTTGCAAAATAAATATTTAAAAGTGCAAGTTAAGCCATTGCAAGCATCCCTCGAACCTGGTGTAGAGGAAACCGTACAACTAGAACTCACAGATAATCAAGATATCCCCACCCAAGGACAATTTACAGTCATGGTGGTGAATGAAGCGGTATTGCAACTATCTGGCTATCGTCCGCCAGATTTGGTAAATACAGTATACGCCGAACAAGCGATCGCCACTCGTTTTAGTGATAATCGTCCCGATGTCGTCATTCAACCGCAAGATATTCCCAAACCCAAAGGCTGGGGTTATGGCGGTGGCTTTTCCTCAGGTGCAGCTAATACCCGCGTCCGTACAGATTTTCAAGCTTTAGCTTACTACAATGGTTCTGTCCTGACTGATGCTAGCGGGAAAGCACAGATAACCTTTAAACTCCCCGATGACTTAACTACATGGCGAGTAATGGCTGTAGCTACCGATGGAAATCTGCGGTTTGGCAATGGCGAGAACACATTTATTACTACCAAACCACTGCTAACTAACGCCATCTTGCCACAATTTGCCCGTCCAGGCGATCGTATTTTTGCTGGTTTATCAGTCACCAACACCACTGGAAATAGCGGAAATCTCTCAATTAACGGCGAACTTAGCGGTACAGTCAAATTTGCGGAGAACAACCCCACCGCTACCACTCTGCAAACCAAAGCCGAAACTGCTACCCAAGCTTATCGCTTCCCAATGGTGGCGGATACTGTGGGAGTTGGGAAAATTCGCTTTACCACCCAGTTAAATAATGCAGCCGATGCTTTTGAAGTACCTTTAGAAGTTAAGCCGCTAGAAATTACCGAACAAGTTGTAGAAACAGGAATTACCGAAAAACAAACCAAAATTCCTGTAAATGTTGATAAAAATACCTTCCCAGATGCAGGAGGTTTAGATATTCAACTGGCGAGTACCCTAGTCCCAGAAATTAAAGCACCAGCCAAACAAGTTTTAGGTGATAACCAATTACCATTTGCAGAACCAGCAGCCAGTCAGTTAATTATTGCGGCGAATTTGCAAACTCTCTCACAAAAATATGGACAGACATTTGCCGAATTCAACATTAACCAACAAGCAAATCTCGCAACCGAACAACTGCAAAAACTCCAAGTAGCCGATGGTGGTTTTGCTTCCTACCCGGAACAAGAAAAATCCGATCCTTGGGTGTCTTCCTACGCAGCAGAATCCTTAGCTAAAGCAAATCAAGCCTTCCCCGGTTTAATTGATTCAGGAATGCTTTCTCGCCTCAAAGGTTACTTGCAAAAAGTCCTCGCTAATCCCGGACAATACGATTTTTGCAAACAGCAAATTTGTAAAAATCAACTACAACTAAATGCTTTAATCGCATTGGCAGAACTGGGCGATAAACGCAATAGCTTCTTAGCAGATGTTTATCAACAGCGCAATAACTTTGATGTAGTCAATCAAATCAAATTAGCGCGATATTTATCTCAATTTCCCGAATGGCAAGATGAATCTCAAACCATGTTCAACCAGTTACAACAAAGTATCTATGAAACTGGTCGCAACGCAGTTATTAGCCTACCCAACAGTTGGGAATGGATGAGTTCCTCAACAACAGCACAAGCGCAAGCTTTACAGTTATTTATTGCTAACAAAGCTAAACTAGAAGTAGTCGATAAACTATTTCAAAGTCTGCTAGCACAGCGAAGGGATGGCACATGGCAAACTAGTTATAACAACGCCCAAGCACTCACAGCCTTAGTAGAATATAGTCAACTACAACCCAGACCACCTAATTTTGTTACCTTCGTACAATTAGCTGGGAAAAAGTTAGGAGAAAATCGTTTTGAAGGCTATAGCAATCCTAGCTTGCAACTAAACGTACCAATGGATAAATTACCTCGCGGTCGTCACGATTTAGTATTACGAAAATCAGGTAGAGGTAAATTACATTATCTGGTTGCTTATAATTATCGCTTGCAAGGAAATCAACCAGGAAGATTTAACGGGTTAAGAGTGACAAGAGAAATACAGAAAGTTGGTGAAGATAAAGTTCTGCAAAAATTAGGACTTTACGCCTTTGATAAACCCTTGACTTTAACACCTGGACAAGTGTTTGATATTGGTTTAGAAATTATTAGCGATCGCACTGTAGAGCATGTAGTAATTACAGATCCTTTACCAGCAGGATTAGAAGCAGTAGATGCAAGTTTCCAAACGACAACAGCCGCATTGCAAGCAAAAGCCGATAGTTGGCAATTAGGTTTTAAAAATATTTACCGCGATCGCATTATCGCCTACGCCGACCACCTCGAACCAGGAGTTTATAGCCTGCATTACTTAGTGCGTTCCGTTACTCCCGGTAAATTCCTCTGGCCTGGTGCAGAAGTACATTTGCAATATGCACCCGAAGAATTTGGGCGTACTGCTGAGTCGACATTAATACTGGAGGATAGTAAGTAATTCACATTAGGCGTAACTCCATTAACCAGTCTTTGATACTCGTTAATCAGTTTTTAATACTTAATTATTGTGATTTCTGGGTGAGGTCGCTAACTTTGAACGGCGAATTGTTTGGTTATCGGTACACGTTGCTGGGTATGATATTTATTCTGCAAGCATTTACTCAGTAAAAACTAGTTATGACCCAGAACTACCGCATTACCTTACTCCCTGGCGATGGCATTGGCCCCGAAATTATGGCCGTAGCGGTAGACGTGCTAAATCTCGTGGGAAAGAAATTCGATCTGAAGTTTGATTTTCAAGAAGCCTTAATTGGTGGTGCAGCAATTGACGCCACTGGAGAACCTCTACCGAGTGCAACCTTAGATACTTGTCGCAACAGCGATGCTGTATTGCTTGCTGCTATCGGTGGTTATAAGTGGGATTCCCTACCATCTAATCTCCGTCCAGAAGCAGGTTTACTAGGGCTGCGTGCAGGGTTGAAATTATTTGCTAATTTGCGCCCAGCCAAAATTTTGCCCCAGCTGATTGACGCCTCAACTTTGAAACGGGAAGTTGTAGAAGGCGTTGATATTATGGTGGTGCGCGAACTTACTGGGGGAATTTACTTCGGTAAACCCAAAGGGATTTTTGAAACTGAAACAGGTGAGAAACGCGGTGTGAATACAATGGTTTACACCGAATCAGAAATCGATCGCATTGGTAGAGTAGCTTTTGAAGCAGCAAGGAAACGCGGCAAGAAACTTTGCTCGGTGGATAAGGCGAACGTATTAGAAGTATCTCAGTTATGGCGCGATCGCATCACCAAACTTTCTCAAGAATATCCGGATGTCGAACTATCTCACCTCTATGTAGATAATGCGGCGATGCAATTGGTACGCGCTCCCAAGCAATTCGATACCATCGTTACAGGCAATCTATTTGGCGATATTCTTTCTGATGCGGCTGCCATGCTCACTGGTAGTATTGGAATGCTCCCCTCTGCTAGTTTAGGTGCTGACGGGCCTGGTGTGTTTGAACCAGTTCACGGTTCTGCCCCAGATATCGCTGGACAGGATAAAGCTAATCCTTTAGCGCAGGTGTTAAGTGCGGCCATGATGCTACGCTACGGTTTAGACCAACCGCAAGCAGCAGACGCCATTGAAAACGCCGTATTGCAAGTTTTAGAACAAGGCGATCGCACTGGTGATATTCTCTCCCCTGGAACAAAGCTGTTGGGTTGTCGTGCTATGGGGGAATCGCTAATTCAAGCTATTCAAGCAAAATAATTTCTTCCGTTTTCACCGTAGCATTTTGGCAACCGTTACGGAAACTTTCATATAAACTAGAGACAAATTTAGAAAGCAAGTAACTCCATAGTGTACGCTTTACGTCAAGGACAAGAAAACTATACGCCTCCCAAAAATCAGCAATCTCAGTCTCCCTTGGCTGATCCTGCTGTTATTAGGGCTGCTGGTGAAATTTACTACACTCTCTGTGAAGCACATCCAGAAGTCACTGGACAAGCTACAGGTGTAGCCATTAATCGCAATACGCATCGCGGCAAGGTGATTTTTACAAACCACCCCGTTCTCTTACCGCAAGAATGTTTTGTGCCGTTGAGCCAAATTGAATCTCATATGTATTAGTCAACAGTCATTAGTCATTGGACATTTTACATGAGTCATGAGTCATCGGTCATTAGTTATTCGTCATTAGGCGTTAAATATTTAGTTACTGGTCATTAGACTAATGACAAATAACAAATGACAAAGCACAAAGGACAAAGTACAAATGACACAGGACTAATGACTCATGACTATATGGAAATTTTAATGACCGTTCCGGCGAGTGCAATTGTCTTCGCCTTAGGTGCATCTATTGGCAGCTTTATTAATGTTGTGGTTTATCGGCTACCGGCAGGTTTGTCAGTTCTTTGGCCTCCCTCCCGTTGTCCCCATTGCCTCAACCAGCTAAAAGCCCACGATAATGTCCCAGTTTTTGGTTGGCTATGGTTAAAAGGTCGGTGTCGTTATTGTAAAAGCAAGATTTCTGTCCGCTATCCTGTGGTAGAAGCGTTAACGGGCGTAATATTTTTACTAGTTTTTTTATTATTTAAAGTTTCTATTTTAACAATTGGATATTGGGCTTTTTGTAGCTGGTTATTGGCCCTATCGCTCATTGATTTAGATACGATGACTTTACCCAATCAACTTACTCAGTCTGGGTTGGTGTTGGGAATAATATTTCAAATAGTTATCGGTTTTTATCCAGATGGTAGCTATGTGGGATCGATCAAACATTTGATGATGGGGATTGTTGGTGCTGTGCTGGGCTTGTGGCTATTTGATGCGATCGCTCTTTTTGGTTCAATTGCTCTTGGTAAAACAGCAATGGGCGCAGGAGATGCCAAATTAGCCGCCATGATGGGGGCCTGGCTGGGTTGGAAGTATTTACTGTTAGCTGGTTTTATGGCTTGTGCCGTGGGAGCGTTAGTTGGTGTTGTATCAATTACACTATCGAAGCGCAGATTTGGACAAAAAATACCTTTTGGCCCTTTTTTAGCTTTTGGGGCTGCGATCGCTCTATTTGGAGGCGAAGCGATATTATCTGCTTACTTGCGGTTGTTTTTTCCAGTAACTTAAATATAGGAGGCAAAAATAAACTCAAATTGACAATTTAAAAATTCCCATTTTACAACCCATTAGTCCATCATAAGAAATTTCTACCCCCCATGACTGTAACTGTCATTACGCCATCGGTTCTTCAGATTTTGGTAATATCTTCCTGTAACCAGGATTACCCTCTTAACGAGCTAACTGCTCATAACCTCACAATACAAATTCTTGATTTGGGAGCAAGTATCCCCTGAAGGGGTTGGGGAAGGGCATTCTGCTGGAGGATGAAGATGCCAAGACCTTTGCCGATACCCTCATAAGATCCAACGGACAAAAGACTTGTATTGGCATAAGCATTTTCGTTAAGCTGGCAACCAAAGATGCAAAATAAAGTCTGAATTGCTTACAGGCGTAATTTGACAATGCAGTCAATAGTCAAGAACCAAAACGGGATGAACAAGCGTGTCTTTCCGACAGTGGAGCCACCAAATAGTCTGTATCCAGTCCCAGAGCCACCAAATCACGACTGTGGTATGAGGACTTTTTACCCTGTAATCCCCGTAGCTTCTTGACCCGTTTTCGACCTCATTACCTACTTGATAAAATAAAAATGGCAAACAACGAAGAATCACGCGGTTTAAAGTCACTATTGGATTGGTTTGCAAATCGGCGGAAATCAGGAACTATCAGCCACGAACGCCAAGAACGGGAAATTGCTGATGGGTTATGGCACAAATGCGCTAAGTGTGGTGTATTGACATATACGAAAGACCTGAAAGCAAATCAGATGGTTTGCATTGAATGCGGTCATCATAATCGAGTGGATAGCGATGAGCGCATCCGTCAATTAATCGATCGAGACACTTGGAGACCGATGGACGAGCATTTGCGTCCTACCGATCCCTTGCAATTTCGCGATCGCAAACCCTACAGCGATCGCCTTCGCGAAATGCAGGAAAAAATTGGTTTAATAGATGCTGTTAAAACTGGTTTAGGTCAAATCAACGGTTTGCCTGTGGCTCTAGGGGTAATGGATTTCCGCTTCATGGGTGGAAGTATGGGTTCAGTTGTGGGTGAAAAACTCACCCGCATGATTGAGCAAGCCACTCAGCGCCGTTATCCGGTAGTTATTATCTGTACTTCTGGTGGAGCCAGAATGCAGGAAGGTATGCTCTCTTTAATGCAGATGGCGAAAATCTCCGCAGCGCTACAACGCCATCGCGACGCCAAACTTTTATATATTCCCGTATTAACTCATCCAACTACTGGTGGTGTCACAGCTAGTTTCGCCATGTTGGGTGATATCATCCTCGCAGAACCCAAGGCTACCATCGGTTTTGCTGGCCGACGAGTCATCGAACAAACCATCCGCGAGAAATTACCAGAGGACTTTCAAACCGCTGAGGATTTGCTCAAGCATGGTTTTGTTGATGACATCGTACCCCGTACTCAGTTAAAAAATACTCTCGCCCAGCTGATTGGCTTGCATCAGCCCGTACCTACCGCCCCCCACATGGTTTTGTGGGAGAGCAGGAGTTTGAGTTCTAGCGCGGCTGAATAGGAGGAGTGTGGGGAGTTTTCTTCCCCATACCCTATGCCCCGCCTCCTTACTCATGCGGTTCTTTAACAAATATGAGTGGTGCGATCGCTACTAAGCGACAGACACTAGAGAGAGCAAATAATCCTAGTAAGCCGCCTTGTTCGGCAAATTGGGCGATGAAGCCACCGATAGTTGAGCCTAAAGCACCACTCACGCCAGCCACAGCCGATGCGATCGCAAAATAGATAGACTGGTTTTTTAGCGGTGCAATTCCTAGTTGTATATTGTTATTGCACAAATCAATTGCCGCCCAAGTCCCGCCAGTAAAGATGTGTAAAAGCGGCAACCACAGCAAGATATTCCAAGTATTAGCACTTACACCCATCCACAACAACGGCGTTAGTGCAACCAAAATTCCAATTAACATTAAAATCCGGCGATTGCCTATTTTGTCTGCCAATTTACCCCACAGGACAATCAAAAGCATATTGGCTCCAGCTTGCAGGCTACCGTAGAGCGTCACATAGCTTACATCTAGTTTGAGCCGATCTAGCATATAGAAGTTGAAGAAAGGCGCGCTGAGATTCACAGCCAGCATCCAGAAGCCGTAATAGAGCAGAAATTTTAAAAAGTTAGAGTTACTCCAGATGCTAGTACACTCGTTTTTTGAGGTGGCAGCATATTCACTGCTTTGCTGGTACTTTACAAGACTGCTATTTTGCAATGCAGGATTCATGTCCATCTGGAAGTACTGACACCCCAGGCTAATTAAACCGAACACGATCGCAACAAGTAGAACTACGCCGTAACCTTGTAAAGTTCCACCAAACCAATGCGATACAGCTAGCCCCGCCACAGGTACGCAGAGCAAATTAGTTAAGCTAGCTGCACTATTGCGTAAACCGAAATACCTACCTCGCAAGCGTCGAGGAACAATTGTAGCTAGCCAACTCAGCCATGATGCGCTTCCTAGCCCTCCCAAAAGACCGCTGAACAGAACCACCAACAGAGTTAATAGTACTAACTGTCCAGAAGTTAGCCCGATCCAGCTGGAGCCGATAATACCAATACCAAGAATTAGCCACAGCAATCTAGCAATTCCATGCGTTCTGAGAGAATAGTAAAAACGGCTGCTGCTGCGTTCCGACAAGTAAGCACCCAACGGCTGCACTAAATTCACCAGCATGGGGATAGATGACAGCATCCCAAATACCACTGGGCTAGCACCTAATTCCAAGAGGAAATTGCTGAGTAAAATTCCCCCAGTCGCTACACCAAAAACTGTGGCAAAAACAGCATCGAGAGTTGAGGCTCTCAAACTGGTGCGAATACCATCTTTATAAGCTTGAGGACTGGGTTTTACGGTAGGAGCCAGTGCTGATTGTGGCGTAATAATCTGGGTAATTTCCAGAGCCACAGGCGCGGCTGTTTCAATCGGAACAGAAGTCATAAATTCAAGTTTTACGGATCGAGTCCCGTAGGATGAGTCTAGTTGCCGATAATGTCTCGTTATTCTATCCTGCCTCTCTCAATAAAAATTCAGATTTGTAAATATCAGTTTTCGGCTACAGACGATATAAGTAAGGACAGAGAGACTTTGACGAGTACGTGATTAGAAGCAGATTGTTCAAGTTTTTTGGATTGGCAATGGCGATCGCGATCGCGATTATTGGTTGCCACAGTCTATCACTACAAAGCCCATCCACAAAAGTGACTGTGAAACTGAGTGGTTGGGGAGGTAATCAAGTTGAGCAAAAACTCCTCACACAGGTACTACAAGATTTTGAAGCAAAGCACCCCCAGATCGATGTTAAGTATGAGGTGATTTCCAACCAATATATGGACGTAATCAAAACTCGTTTGGTTGGCGAAGCCGCACCGGATGTTTTCTATTTGGATGCGCTGGAGGCTCCTTTCTTCATGAGTCAAAACGTCCTCGAACCGCTAGATGCTTATATCACCCCCGAATTTGATGTAGCAGATTTTGAACCTAACCTTCTTAATAGCTTCAAATACCAGAACCGAATTTACGGTTTCCCCAAAGACTATTCCACCTTGTCGCTGTTTTACAACAAAAAAGCCTTCGCCACCGCAGGGTTGAGTAGTCCGCCTACTACTTGGGAGGAATTACGCAGCTATTCTCGGCAATTAACAGGCAAAGTGAATAAATACGGCTTTGGAGAAATTCCCGAATTGGCACGTCAAGTTTATAAAATTAAAGCCTTTGGCGGGCAAATTATTGGTCAAAACGATCGCGCAACCTTTGCTAGCGAACCGGGTTTGCAGGGATTGCAGTTGGTATTAGATCAGTATCAAAAAGACCGTTCCTCTGCCCAAAAATCTGATGTGGGGACGAGTTCTGGTAGCGAAATGTTTGGTCAGGGCAAGGTAGCAATGGTAATTGAGGGTAACTGGGCAATTCCTTATCTAAATGACACGTTTCCCAATCTGGAGTTTGCTACCGCAGAATTGCCGAGTATTAATGGCAAAAAAAATACTATGGTTTTTACCGTTGCCTATGTGATGAATAAGCAAGCAAAACACAAAGCTGAAGCTTGGGAATTGATTTCTTATCTCACAGGTAAACAAGGAATGCAAAAGTGGACGGGAACAGGGTTTGCGCTACCAACCAGAAAATCTGTAGCAGAGAAATTAGGCTACGACAAAGACCCGTTGCGATCGCCATTTGTTAGTGGTGTATCTTATGCTACCGCTTGGCAAGCAGGCAAATATCCAGCAGCAATTGTAAATAACTTTGATAACCAATTTATTAGCGCTTTGTTAGGTCAACAACCATTAAAGCAGGCAATGGTAAGGGCAGAAAACGAAGCGAACAAGCAAATTAAAGCGATGGAATAGAAAATTGAGCGATCGCTTTCATCATTGAGTTATTGTTCGCTTTGAGATTGTTTGATTTTCTCTCTAAGCAGTTGCTCAAACTGATCCATTGAAGTTATCTCAATTCCTGGTTCGCTTTGTAGCATATCCATGTATGCATAAAATGCAGCTTGGTCTTGGGGATGTGTTTTCACATATTCCCTTAACTGTTCTCTGCTCATTGCAGCAAAATTTATCTCGGTCATAAAAACCTCACTTTACCATTTGGGTAAATCAGTACTTCTGTCTCGTCGCCAGCCAGTACATAGATTTGATTTGTTCTCTCATCTAGCCTGACTACGTTAATTGGTTGAAGTACATTACTTAATCTGACGCAAACTAAGAAAAATTCAAAGGTTTGCTTAGAAGTTGGTATTTCTGGATACATAAATGCGGAAGACGCCTTGTAATTAAAACAATACAACTCACTAGTTCGCCTTCAGCCTGCTTTCAATATCTGTTCTGCGGTCAGTTCCAGGGTTCCCAACTCTGGGGAAACGATCGCTTCGCTTCCTTGGTAGACTTTATCCTCATATAATCCATCGACCCATGTCAAAATTGTGACTCGTTGTTGAATTGGGTCTACAATCCAGTATTCAGCAATCTCTCGTGCAGCGTACTCCGAGCGTTTATGGCGATAGTCTCGGTTCTCCTGGTTGGGACTGACGACTTCGACAACTAGGCGCGGTGGCGGCATATCATAGGTAATGATGGAGCAAGTAGCACCTTCTAGGGCTGTTGCTGCGGCTTCGGCAAGTATAACCAAATTGGGAAGGCGAACTGTAGCCAAAGCGCCACTGACTGCAATCTCTAACCCAATTCTCAAGTAGTAGTAAGGGATACCTTGGTGTAGAAAATAAGCGAGTAACAGCATAACAATTCGCTGGTTAAGGTCGCTTTCTGAAGGCATTTCTACCAATTCTCCATTCACTAATTCATACCGGGTATCTGTCCCGTTGTCATAGTTGAGGTATTCTTCTAGGGTCATGCGTTGGGTAGAGACTGTCATGAGAGCGTTGCTCCTGCTACTATCTTTGCTGAGGCATCACGAGCAAAAGTAAATCTACCAAATCACCTCTGAGTAGAAATCTGCTATCTCTTTATCTGCTGTAATTATTGCAGCTTGATGAGTTTTAGCTAGTGCTACCACCACTCGATCTACTGGATCGCGGTGAGTCCATTCTAACCGGACGCTTTCTAACCAAATATTTTCATCAATGGGTACAATCTCAACGACACTGGACTTTTTCAGCGCTGCTAGGTACTCGTTAAGATTGACTCCTAAATCTAATTTTTGATTTTTGATTTTGATCGAGATTTCCCATATAGCTATAGACGGAACTAGACCATTTTTATCCCGTTCCATGCGATCGCATATTTCCTTAGCTCGTTGAGAAAGTCTTGCTGGGTCTAAACTCCACCAGATGAGAGCGCAGGTATCGAGAACTATTTTCACAATTCTGTCCATTCCTCAGTGGTTGGTGTAGTTAAATCTTCAAAGTAATTTACTTTACCGCGCATTGCTCCGAATAACTCCTCTGTGGAAAGTGTCTGTGGGTATTTGGAAATTTTGGCGACAGGCTTACCGCGATCGGTCACTACAATTTCTTCTCCTTCTGACTCGACAAGTCGTAGGAACTCTAGTAGTTGAGCTTTGAGTTTAGTTTTAGAAATGGATTTCATAATGACTATAGTCATGACTATAGTCATACTCTCATAAAAAATTTAGACGCACTATCCCCCTTTAAGTTCTTGGCAAAAGAGCGATCGCTTCCTCAATCTCATTGCTGAAGAATACTAGCTGTATCAACAAAATCATCTGGACGCGATCGCCATTTATCGCCGGAGTAGAATTTAAGCTAATACGCGAAATTGTCAGCGTTTTGATTTATCTTTAATTCGTTGCTCTTGGTGAAATTTCCATGTCGCAAGACAATCAGAATTCACAACCGCCCCAAAGACCCAATCGGAGAAACCAGCCAATTTGGAAGTCTACTATTATTCAATTTCTGAGAGGGACAATTAGAATTTTAGAGACGGCGGTGGTGAAACTGGAGACAGCACCTCCGCCGGGAACTGAAGAAACTCCTGGTTTTTGGGGTGGACTGTTAGCTAAAATCCGCACTTTATTACCAGCAAACTTGTCAGCAAAGTTGTCAAATACAGCTTTGACAGGAATTATTGCTAGTATTGCTGTAATTTTAGTGTGGACAACTACTAGCTTGCTCGCGAATAAACCTACTGAGGTAGCAACGGTTCCTCCAGTTGAGGAAGTTCCCACACCAACGCCAACACCAACGATAACTACGACACCAGAGTTAGCAACACCAGAAACCCAGCCACTAGAAGAAATTACGCCGTCGCCAGAAGCGGAAGTTACCCCAGCGGAACCGGAACCAACACCAACGCCCACACCAGAAGCGACACCGGAACCCACGCCAACACCAACTCCAATCTTGCAATTGACGCCAGAACAAATTTTAATTGCAGCCATCGAAAATCAAGTATCGAAGATTAGCGATCGCGTTGCCTCTGGTCTAATAAAATCAATTCAAGCAAATTTTCGTACTAGTAATCTTACTGTTAAAATTAGTGATAATTGGTACACTCTCACCCAATCCCAACAAGATAAGCTGGCAGCCGATATCTTACAACGCTCTCAAGAATTAGATTTTAGCCATATAGAAGTTGTGGATTCTCAAGATAAGCTAGTAGCGCGGAATCCGGTTATTGGTAATGAGATGATTATTTTTCAACGGCGGCTGAAGCAGGTTAGCACAAATCCTGCATAAAAAAACCCGATTTCTAAAAAACCGGGTTTGTGAGTGAAAGATATAGAAACTAAAGTGCTAACTATATGGAGAGAAATTCTAAGCTACAGGACTAGCTGCTTTACTTTCTAAGGTAGCCAATCTGTTGGCTAGCAGTTTTTCCAGGTCTTCTAAAGCTTTGGTGAAACCTTGAATACCTTCTGCTAGTTTGTCAGTAGCCATGCGATCAGCAGCGTGCATTTTGTCAAAGGTGGCTTTGTCGATGGAGATTTTTTCAATTTCCAAGCTGGCTGCATTAGCGGGGTCGAGTTTGCGTGGTAGTTCGCCAATAGTTGCTTGCAATTCAGCTAACAATGAGGGCGAAATAGTCAGCAAATCGCTACCTGCTAATTCAGTAATTTCACCAATATTACGGAAGCTGGCTCCCATAACTTCGGTTTTATAGCCGAATTTCTTGTAATAGTTGTAAATCTTGGTGACAGACAGTACCCCCGGATCTTCTGCTGAGGGGTAGCTGTCCCGTCCGGTATCTTTCTTGTACCAATCGAGAATCCGACCAACGAAGGGAGAAATTAGAGTAACGCCAGCTTCCGCACAGGCGATCGCTTGGTGAAGACCAAATAACAGTGTTAAGTTACAATGAATGCCTTCTTTCTCAAGGATTTCCGCAGCGCGGATACCTTCCCAGGTGGTAGCGATTTTAATCAAAACGCGATCGCGGGAAACACCCGCCGCTTTGTATTGCGCAATTAATTCTCTAGCTTTGGTGACAGTAGCTTCCGTATCGTAGGACAAACGCGCATCAACTTCTGTAGAAACGCGACCAGGGATAATTTGTAAAATCTTCAGTCCAAAAGCTACCGCCAAACGGTCAAAAGCTAGAGTCACAATCTCAGCTTGGCTTGCACCTGCACCTGCATCTTTCTTAGCTTGCAGTAAAGTCTGATCGACAATTTCTTGATATTCAGGCATCTGCGCCGCCGCAGTAATCAGCGAGGGATTGGTGGTAGCGTCTTGAGGTTTGAACTTTTCAATCGCTTGGATATCCCCTGTATCCGCGACCACAACAGTCATTGTGCGCAATTGCTCAAGTAGATTTTTAGACATAAATTGCTCCGTGGTGGTTGTTTATTTAGGATTTACTTAGGAAAGGCAGAGGGCATTGGTCAACAGTCAATAGTCATTTGTCATTTCTCCCCGCACTCCCACACTCCTTCATCCCCCCTGCCTTCTTTACACTCTCTCTTGCCCCTTAAATTCTGATTTTGGCAACTTTTCTTAATTTTGCCCAAGAATCCTGAGTGTCTTGGTCTCGGCTCTATTCTAGGGGTGTTATGCCAAAATCGGCTGTCCAATAGAATGCACTTTAATTAAACTAGTTGTTCCTGATTTACCAATTGGGACGCCGGAGGTAATCACTACTTTATCGCCGTCCTTGACTAAACCCATGTCTTCGACTCTGTTTACCACATTCATAAACATCTCTTCCGCATTGTGGACTGGGGGAATGAGCAGAGGTATTACACCCCAAGAAAGTGCTAGCTGGCGGTAAACAGTTTCATCGGGAGTCAGGGCGATAATTGGTGTAGATGGTCGGTATTTAGAAACTAGTTGCGCTGTACCCCCGGAAGATGTGTT
Source organism: Calothrix sp. NIES-2098 (assembly GCF_963875125.1). Classification (NCBI taxonomy): domain Bacteria; kingdom Bacillati; phylum Cyanobacteriota; class Cyanophyceae; order Nostocales; family Calotrichaceae; genus Calothrix; species Calothrix sp. NIES-2098. The sequence continues at coordinate 1,611,629 of NZ_CAWNKJ010000001.1, read as the reverse complement.
ACAAAGAATTGCTTTTGCGCCTGTTTCATAGGCAATTCGACATACCGCTTCTGCCACAGATTCCGTGACGCTTAAACTACCTGCCTCATGACACCAGGAATGGCTACTACCTTCCTGTAAAGACTGTTCTGTGCGCACGGCGATATTGTGCATGATCTGAACAGCGGCGGTAGGATATTGACCCACAGCAGTTTCACCAGAAAGCATGACAGCATCTGTACCATCCCAGATAGAGTTAGCAACATCGGTTGCTTCTGCCCTGGTGGGATCGGGGGCGCTAATCATCGATTCCAGCATTTGCGTGGCGGTAATCACTGGTTTGCCTGCCCGATTGCAACGGCGAATGATATCTTTTTGAATCTGGGGGACTTCGTGAATCGGCATTTCTACGCCTAAATCGCCGCGGGCAATCATAATCCCGTCGGCAGCTTCTAGGATGCTGTCAAATTGCTTGATAGCCTCCGGGCGTTCGATTTTGGCAATTACCCGAATTTTTGCTCCCGCAGCTTCAATCATTCTTTGAGCAGGTTCTAGGTCTTGGGGCGATTGCACAAAGGAAACTGCTACCCAATCCACACCTAATTGAATGCCAAACCGCAAATCCTGCAAATCCTTTTCGGTGATAGAACTGACAGGTAAACGAGTTTCTGGCAGGTTTACCCCTTTGTGAGTGGAAATTAAGCCACCAATTTTCACATGGGCACGAATGCGATCGGCATCGCGATCGCTCACAACTAGCTTAACGCGACCGTCATTAATCGAAATTGGTTCGCCTGGTCGCACCATTGCAAACAAAGTCGGCAATGGTAAAGGTAGTTCGTCAGTACTTTCACCCTTATCTTGTAAAACAAACGTAACTTCGCTACCTGCTTCTACCATTAGCCCTTCTGGTGGTAAAGTCCCCAAGCGAATCTTCGGGCCACACAGGTCTTGCATAATTGCGATCGGCTTTCGCAAAGAAGTGCTAATCTGCTTGAGATACTGAGCAGTTTGGGCGTGGAATTCATAAGCTCCGTGAGAAAAATTCAGCCGTGCCACATTCATTCCAGCTTCTACCAACGCTTCTAGCCTCTCAGGAGCAGATGTAGCAGGCCCAACAGTACAAATAATTTTGGTTCGACGCATAGGGATTGAGGGTTTAGGAAATAGCCTGGTGTTCTCCATAACCTGTGACAGGAACGCCTAACGTGCCCAAATTCACAAGTGCTTCATATCACTTTGCTGCTCAGTAAAATCACTTTTTTATCCAGTTTTGCTATCAAGTTATGCGTCGTATCCAAATAGTCCAGAGTCAAAAGTCCAGATTAATTAACTTTGGCCCTTGACTCTTGAACGCCAGTCGCTCATGGGGGAAACCCCCAAGACCGCGCTGGCTCCCCTTGACCCTTGACTAATTAAGCCAAAGCAACTGCTGGGGCAAGTTGTTCTTTTTGTGCCATTGACAACATCAGGTCAACTACACGGTTTGAGTAGCCCCACTCGTTGTCGTACCAAGCCACTACTTTGAAGAAGTTTGAGTTTAGTTCAATTCCCGCACCTGCATCGAAGATACTGGAGTGTGTATCGCCCTGAAAATCTGTAGAAACTACTTCTTCGTCAGTGTAGCCAAGTATTCCTTTTAGCTCACCTTCTGCGGCTGCTTTCATCGCAGCACAAATTTCTTTGTAACTAGTGGCTTTGGCTGTCTTAAAGGTTAAATCAACCACAGAAACGTCAGGAGTGGGAACTCTAAACGCCATACCCGTCAACTTACCCTTCAATTGTGGCAAAACCAGCGCTACAGCTTTTGCTGCGCCTGTGGAAGAAGGAATGATGTTTTGGGCTGCACCCCGACCACCTCGCCAATCCTTCTTGCTAGGGCCATCTACAGTTGGTTGAGTAGCAGTCATGGCGTGAACTGTAGTCATCAATCCTTCAGTCAAGCCAAAATTGTCATCGATCACCTTAGCTACAGGAGCCAGACAGTTGGTGGTACAACTAGCATTGGAAACAATAGTATGCTTGCTGGGATCGAATAGGTGATGATTAACACCCATCAGTAAGGTAGGAACTAAGTCTGGGTCTTTAGTAGGAGCAGAAATTACTACACGTTTTGCACCCGCTTTCAAGTGATTTGTCGCTCCCTCTTGACCCGTAAACAGTCCTGTAGATTCGACGACATAATCTACACCCAATTGTCCCCAAGGCAACTCTGCCGGATTGCGAATCGACACGCAAGGGATAAAATGCCCATCAATGACGATGCCATCTTCTCTTGCTTCCACTTTACCTTTAAACTTACCGTGGGTGGAGTCGTATTTGAACAGATAAGCGAGGTTATCTGGTGGTACTAGGTCGTTAATCCCTACAAACTCGACGTTAGGATTATTAATGCCAGCGCGAAGCACAAGCCGCCCGATACGACCAAATCCATTAATGCCAACTTTCAATTTCGTCAAAATGAACCTCCTGTTGTTATAACCCGAACTCAGGGCTATTCCCCTATCTTCAACGCTGCATTCAGCTTGGATAGTTTTGGTCTGACTTAGCTGATCGTTACAGTCAACAGACGCTTAGAGCCTATTTTCTTGGCATATTTTAAGGTTTTGGAAATGGGGCATTGGACATAGGGTATGGGTCATAACCAACGCTACAATTTTTGTTACATTTGGTTACATTCAGCAGAGTGTTTTTTATTCAAAAATTCAAATGGGGATGATTTATTGTTGGCAAAAGAAGCGTAGATGCGTTCGCGGAGCGTTGCCGTTCGTCGTAGATGTTCCCGCAGGGTAGGCTAGCAGCTTGTCGATAGACATCGCCCATCATCCCCCTTGACCTAACTCAATACTTATTTTGTCATTCCTTAAGATATCCCTGAGAAAGGACAGATTTAATATAAAACCCTTTCTTTTAGTAGAAGTTATCAATAGTAGTGACAGTTATCGTATAAGGAAATACTCGCTTATAAGAGATAAAGCTTTAGGTATTGCAACCATGCCCAAGTCATTGCCCTATCCCTGTAAGAATTTGCGGTTTGGAAAATAAAAAATCAAAAGCACAGCGAGTAGAAGAATACAAACTACGGTAAATAGGTAAGACTCATGAGTTGGCTAAAAAGAGTTTGTGAAGAAGAAACTAGCAGCCTACTAAAGACAAAGGACCCTGGGCAATCGGAGACGCGCATGAGTCCAGGGCTGACTGGTGAGTACGATCAGGCTCGACGCGAGAAGGCTGGAGAGCATCAACCTCCTCCACCTCCTGAATATATGGGAGTTGAGGGTGAATACGATCAACTCGGCTTGGCTAAACGTGTGGCTGAGGCTTTCGAGCAAGCACCACATATCGATGAAATTGAAACTCTACAAATCTGTCAAGATGGTAGCACTATTGTCTTCAAGGGTTCTGTGCCAAGCCAGCACATCCTAAATTCTCTTGAAGATGTAGCCGCCAAAGTGGATGGCACCAAGGGAGTAGACTCTACCCAGGTGAAAATCGCCGCCTGAGCTTTGGCGATGCGCGTTCAGGTTTTTGTATGGAAGAAATAGGAGTTATCGCCAAAATTAAAGAGATGCAGCGAAAATGTTTTTCCACACCTCACTGCATCCCCTAGCTTATCTTATTTAGTAAGGCCACTCCCAGTCGCGAATTTCTGGCCTATCTTCGCCGTATTTCCGAATGTAGTGTCTATGCTCAATCAGCTTATCTTGCAACATTTGCTTGACATAAGCTGCTTTAGCTCCTAGTTTGGGTACGCGATCGATGACGTCCATCACAAGGTGGAAGCGATCGAGATCGTTGAGGACAACCATATCAAAGGGAGTAGTGGTAGTACCTTCCTCTTTGTAACCGCGTACATGGAGGTTGTGATGATTTGTATGGCGATAGGTCAGGCGATGAATCAGCCAAGGATAGCCATGAAACGCAAAGATTATCGGTTTGTCGGTGGTGAAAATCGTGTCAAAGTCTTTACTGCTTAAACCGTGGGGATGCTCGCTTTTTGGCTGTAGCGTCATCAAATCCACTACGTTGACTACCCGCACTTTTAACTCTGGGAAGTGCTGGCGCAAAATATCCACAGCTGCCAAGGTTTCTAAGGTAGGAATATCCCCAGCACAAGCCATGACTACATCTGGTTCGCTATCGCGATCGCTGCTAGCCCATTCCCAAATGCCAATGCCTTTAGTGCAGTGTTTGATAGCCGCATCCATATTTAAGTATTGCAGGGCTGGTTGTTTACCAGCAACGATGACGTTGACATAGTTGCGACTTTTTAGACAATGGTCTGTCACCGATAACAGTGTATTGGCATCTGGGGGAAGATAAACGCGAATTATCTCTGCTTTCTTGTTCATCACATGGTCGATAAAACCAGGGTCTTGGTGGGAGAAACCGTTATGGTCTTGTCGCCAAACATGAGATGTTAGCAGGTAGTTGAGGGAAGCAATGGGTCTGCGCCAAGGGATATGACGGGTAGTTTTGAGCCATTTGGCGTGCTGGTTGAACATGGAGTCTACTATGTGGATAAATGCTTCATAGCAGGAGAAAAATCCATGACGTCCTGTAAGTAGGTATCCTTCTAACCAACCTTGGCAAGTATGTTCGCTGAGAATTTCCATTACCCGACCATTGGGTGACAGCTTTTCGTCTTCTGGCAGAATTTGGGAAACCCAAGTGCGTTCTGTAACTTCAAATACAGCATCCAAGCGATTTGATTGGGTTTCATCCGGGCCGACGATACGGAAGTTGCGGCTTTCCTGGTTTAGTTTGAGAACATCTCGCAGGTATTTTGCGGTAACTTTGGTAGCTTCAGCAATTACCCTTCCAGGTTGAGGAACATCAACAGCGTAGTCCTCGAATTGAGGTAATTTCAGGTCGCGCAATAATACTCCGCCGTTAGCGTGGGGATTGTCACCCATCCGCCGATGTCCCTTAGGCGCTAGTTCTGCTAATTCGGGAATTAACTTACCGTTGGCGTCGAAGAGTTCTTCTGGTTTGTAACTTTTTAACCATTCTTCTAGTAAATGTAAGTGATCGGGATTTTTGGCTATTTCTCCAAAAGGAACTTGGTGCGATCGCCAAAAGCCCTCAGTTTTTTTCCCATCTACCTCTTTGGGGCCAGTCCATCCTTTGGGTGTTCTTAAAATAATCATCGGCCACTGCGGACGGCTAGTAAAACCATGCACGCGGGCTTCTCTTTGAATGCTTTGAATCTCTGGAACGATCGTATCTAGTGTTGCCGCAAATAACTGATGCACTGTTGCTGGGTCGGAGCCTTCTATAAAGTAAGGCTTGTAACCATAGCCCACAAATAGGCTCTCTAGTTCTTCGTGGCTTAACCGCGATAATACTGTGGGATTAGCAATTTTATACCCATTAAGGTGCAAAATCGGCAGGACTGCGCCATCATTTACGGGGTTGAGAAACTTATTAGAATGCCAACTCCCAGCTAGCGGCCCCGTTTCGGCTTCGCCGTCGCCAATCACACAAGCAACCAACAAGTCAGGATTATCGAAAGCCGCACCGTAGGCATGAGATAAAGCATAGCCAAGTTCCCCTCCTTCGTGAATCGAACCGGGGGTTTCTGGGGCAACGTGGCTAGGAATTCCACCAGGGAAGGAAAATTGTTTGAAGAGTCGCTTCATCCCCTCAGCATCCTGAGAGATGTTGGGGTAGTATTGGCTATAAGTTCCTTCTAAATATGTATTGGCAACTAGTCCGGGGCCGCCATGACCGGGGCCTGCAATGTAGATGGTGTTGAGGTCGTACTTAGCGATCGCGCGATTGAGATGAACGTAGATCAAGTTCAATCCCGGTGTCGTTCCCCAGTGTCCCAAAAGCCGGGGTTTAACGTGTTCTATCTTCAGCGGTTCTCTGAGCAGTGGATTGTCGAGGAGATATATTTGCCCTACAGAAAGATAGTTAGCTGCACGCCAGTAGGCGTTTATTTTTTGCAATTCTTCATCTGATAAAGGCTTTGCTTGAGTCGGAGTTGCTAAAGTCATATCAAAACTCCATTACAAGAATGATTTAATGAATTCATCAGTATGCAAGTTTAGTTGTCTATGGCATGAGCGTCATCTTACCCACGACAAAAATTTCCAGGTGAATACTGGAAATTTTTACAGTCTTAGCCATTCAATTCATCGTTGGTTATTTACTCAAATCTATAGTAAATTTAAAGAAATACAGATGATGACTCCTCTGAAAGGCTAGCAGATGCAATATTAGAATAGTTAATTTTTAAGATTCTTTTTAAGATTAAAAGCAAATTTTATGGGATTCTTTTAGCAGTTATTCAAAAGAGTAATGCAATAATTTTCTATCTCTTTTGACAGAGGTTGACTTTAAAAAATAGTGTGATTTATGTCATACTATTCGATTTATGAACTTAATTAGGAAAGCAGGCAATAGCCAAGAGATTTCCAATATTCGATCGATACTTTATTGACAATCGATCAAAATCAATAATTATCAAAATAATTTCCTTAACAAATAGAATTTATAGTACTTCTCAACCAAATAGACGGCGGTGTTTGCCAATAGGTTTGAACACAGTCGTCATTTTTGTGTTTCCTCAGCACTGTTTTCATAAAACTGCGTAGAAATTTTTTAGCTAAAAAATTAAGTATAAATAAATACTTTTTATTTTTCAGTAATTAACCTTATATGTGAGGAAGAGGAAATATACTAGTATTATATATTACACAAAATCTTAATTGCTGTGATGTTAACAACTGGATGTGTATCAGGTTACAATTTTTTTGTAACACGCGATCGCGTTTGTATTTCTGATTTATGAGTCATTGCCCCTGCCTTACCATCCTCTTGATTGCTAATTGCACTTTAGATCGGATGGCGTGTTGCTGCGGTTTCAACCAAGATAGATTACAACAGCTCAATCAAGAGCTACAAGACAGAGTAGAACAACGCACGGCCGCTTTAAAAGATAGTGAAGAACGTTGGCAGTTGGCACTGCGGGCTACTAATGACGGGATCTGGGACTGGAATCTCAGAACCAATAAAGTCTTTCTTTCGACTCGTTGGAAAGAAATGCGTGGTTTTGCAAAACATGAGATTAACTACAACCTAGAAGAATGGGCAGCGCAAATTCATCCTGACGATCGCGATCGTGTCTTAACAGCCTTGTCCAATCACCTTGCTCACAAGTCACCCTTATTTCAAGAAGAATACCGCGTCAAGTGTAAAGACGGATCTTATATGTGGGTGCTAGATCGGGGTCAGGCAATGTGGGATGAAGCAGGAAACGCGATTCGGATGATTGGTGCGGAAACTGATATTACCGAACGCAAACAAGCCGAAATCGCACTGCGAATTAACCAGCAAAGGTTACAACTAGCCTTAGAAGGATCTGGTGACGGGTTGTGGGATTGGAATATTGCCACGGGAGAGGTGTATTTAAACCCCCGTTGGTTGGAAATGTTGGGTTATGCAGAAAACGATCTGCCCAATCGCGTCAGTACTTGGGAGTCGCTCATTCATCCCGAAGACAAACCTTGGGTAATGGACATACTCAACGCTCATCTTCAAGATAGTAATGTACCTTATGCCTTTGACTATCGAGTTCTGGCAAAATCCGGTGAATGGAAATGGATTGGTAATTACGGCAAAGTTGTGGCTCGCGATCGAGATGGCGCTCCCTTGCGGATGGTAGGAACCCACAAAGACATCAGCCAGCGAAAACAAGCAGAAGCCCAATTGTTAGCCCTAAGCAAAATGCAACAAGCCATTTTAAATGCTACTGATTATTCAATTATTTCTACTAATTCCCAGGGCATTATTCAAACCTTCAATGCTGGTGCCGAAAATATGTTTGGCTATACAGCAGATGAAGTTGTCGGTCTGGTGACTCCCAGCAATATACTGCACGATGCAGCAGAAATCGAACAAAAAGCCACAGCACTCTCGCTCAAACTGGGCAGAGAAATTGCACCAGGATTAGAATTTTTTACTGCCATTACCCAACAAGAAAAAACTTATGAGGAGGAATGGACTTATATCCGCAAAGATGGCTCTCGGTTTCCTGTAGTTTTGACCGTGACAGCCTTGCACAACGAGCGAGGAGAAACTACCGGGTTTTTGGGTATTGCTAAAGATATTACCCAGCAAAAACAGATGGAAGCGCAACTTCGTAAAAGCGCAGCTCACTTAGCTACCGCCCAGCGAATTGCTCGCTTAGGTAGTTGGGAATTTGACTTAAAAACCCAAGCAATCGTGTGGTCAGAAGAAGTATTTCGGATTTTTGGCCGCGATCCTGAGTCTGGTATACCTACCTACGACGAAATGCTCCAGTACATTCATCCAGACGATCGCGAACATCGCAATTTTGTCATGCAACAAGCGATCGCTCTGGGGCAATCCTATGAAATTGAGTGCCGTTGTTATCGCCAGGATGGTAGTTTACGCCATATACTTTCGCGGGGCGAAGTCATCTTAGATGCTGATAGCAAACCACTACTGTTAATCGGCACGATCTTAGACATTACCGAGCGTAAAAATATAGAAGCAGCGCTACGGGAGAGCGAACGCCGCTATGCAACCTTAGCAGAAGCCTCACCAGTTGCCATTTTTCGCATAGACACTGATGGTAATTGTGTCTATGCCAACGATCGCTGGAGTGAAATGACAGGTAGACCAACACAGGCTGCAATGGGTATAGGTTGGGTAGAAACCTTACACCCAAAAGACCGCGATCGCCTCGTCAAAGAATGGTCTCAAGCGCTTGAGCAACAAGGATTGTACTGTAACGAAGGCAGATGTCAGCGTCCAGATGGCAGCATTATCTGGTTCTACGTCCAGTCGCTACCCGAAACCGACGCCAACAATAGCACTATTGGTTACATCGGTACACTCACAGATATTACAGCTCGCAAACTTGCCGAAGAGGAACTTGTCCGCAACAAAGAATTGCGGGAGGTAATTTTTAATGAATCTACCGATGCCTTATTTCTAGTCGATCCCCAAATGCTGCTGACTTTAGATTGTAATCGCCGGGCGGTAGAACTGTTTGAGGTGGCTGAAAAAGCTGAACTGATTGGTATTGAAGGACACACACTCCAGCGCCATCAATTTTCTGCTGAGGAGATGGCTGCTATTTTGGCAGAAATGCAGTCAAAAGGTTTTTGGAGCCGAGAAATTGAATATGTGACTCGACAAGGTAAGCCTTTCTGGGGCAACATTGCCGCCAAACCCATTACTGTAGGCGAACGTAGCCTTAACTTAGTGCGGGTGACAGATATCAGCGACCGCAAACAGGCTGAAGAAGCGATCGTGAAATATGCCCGTGAGGTCGAAGATTTATACAACAACGCTCCTTGCGGCTACCATTCTCTTGATAGCGAAGGCCGATTTATCAAGGTCAACGAGACTGAACTGCAATGGTTGGGCTATACCCGTGAGGAAATGATTGGCCAACCTTTGTTGAGTTTTTTTACTGAAGCCAGTCGTTTAGCCTTTATACAAAACTATCCTGTCTTCAAAGCCAGAGGCTGGGTAAAAGACTTAGAGTATGACATGGTTTGTAAAAATGGCAAGATTTTACCGGTGCTGATCAGTGCTACTGCGGTTAAAGATGCAGATGGCAACTATTTATACAACCGAGCCACCTTATTTGATATCAGCGATCGCAAACAAGCCCAAAAGCAACTGCAAGAATCGCGCACCATGCTGCAATTGGTACTTGATACAATTCCCCAACGTGTTTTTTGGAAGGATCGCCAATTGCGTTATTTGGGTTGCAACCCAGCATTTGCCCGCGATACTGGACTTTCTCACCCGGATGCAGTTATTGGCAAGAGCGACTTTGAATTACCCTGTGCCCACCAGAACACACATCATTATCGAATAGATGATGCTTTAGTGATGGCAACTAAAACTGCCAAACTAGGCTACGAAGAACCAAAAATAGGCTCCGATGGTTCGCAAATCTGGTTACGAACAAGCAAAGTTCCTCTAACTAACAGTGCAGGTGAGGTAATTGGTATTTTGGGTTCGTATGAAGACATCACCGAACGCAAACGCGCTGAAGAACAATTGCGGCAGACAAACGAGCAACTGGCCCGTGCGACTCGTCTCAAAGATGAATTCCTCGCCAACATGAGCCACGAACTGCGAACGCCCTTGAATGCTATTCTCGGTATGTCGGAAGGCTTTCAAGAAGGCGTGTTTGGTGCACTCAACGAACGTCAAGCAAAAGCGATCGCCACCATCGAGCGCAGTGGTAAACATCTACTAGAACTGATCGATGACATCTTGGATTTATCGAAAATCGAATCTGGTAAATTTGAGTTGCATCTGAGTGATATTTCCGTTAAGCACCTCTGTGATTCCAGTCTTCCATTTATCAGACACATAGCGTTGAAGAAAAATATTCGCCTCAGCACTCAGATCGCCGACAATATCGGTGACATCCAGGTAGACGAACGTCGCATTCGTCAAGTACTAATCAACCTCCTGAGCAATGCAGTTAAGTTCACGCCCGAAGGAGGATTTGTGACGCTAAAAGTTTGGTTGGAAGATGGTGAGGTAAATAACAGTCCAGATACCTCTTGCTTATCACAGCCTAACTATACTGCTGAAACATCCTCAGCCACTCACCTCTGCTTTGGTGTGATTGATACTGGCATTGGCATTAGTCCTGAAGATGTGAGCAAGTTATTTCAGCCTTTCATCCAGCTCGATAGCAGTTTTAATCGTTCGTATAACGGCACGGGTTTAGGATTGGCACTAGTACAGCGAATTGTCACCTTGCATCAAGGAACAGTATCAATTAGCACTGAAGTGGGACAAGGCAGCTGCTTTACTGTCCGCATTCCCTACAAAGTCGGCAATAGTTTTCTTCCTAGCCAGGTAACAGATCCCTGGCCTAGCTGTCGCTTACCTGCTTTTAATTCTCCAGTTTTGATTATTGAAGATTCGGTGCCAGCGGCAGAACAAATTACTCGCTACCTCCGGGAAATGCAAATAACAGCCATCGTCTATCCTCAAGGCGAAGGTGCGGTTGATGAAGTGTTACGAGTGCAGCCTGCTATAATTTTATTGGATATCCAACTGCCGAATATATCGGGTTGGGACGTACTCACTCAACTCAAAGCCCACCCAAAAACCAAAGAAATTCCGGTCATCATTATTTCCGTGGTGGACGAACACACCACAGCAAAAGTTCATGGTGCTTCAGCATATTTAGTAAAACCAATTACTCGCGCGCAGTTTCAGGCGACTCTAGCAAAATTACAATATCCTGCCCATTCCAGCTTGTCTGCGGCGATCGCAGTCCCGAAACCAAAGGTAAAAGCTCCTTTAATTTTGTTGGCAGAAGACAATCAAGCCAATATTGATACTATGTCTGGCTACCTTGAAAGTCGAGGCTACCGCTTGGTGTTGGCAAAAAATGGGCAGCAAGCAATTGATTTTACCAAAACTCAACGACCTGACATAATTGTGATGGACATCCAAATGCCAATTATCGACGGACTAGAAGCGATACGCCGCATTCGCGAGGAGCAGCAATTAGTTCGCGTTCCGATTATTGCACTGACAGCGCTAGCCATGCCAGGCGATCGCGAAAACTGTTTGGCAGCTGGAGCCGATGAATATTTAACCAAACCCGTAAAACTGAAACAGCTGCTGATCGCAATTCAGCAACATTTAGCTAAATAGTGACAATTCTTCATGCAAACTCCACCTTCTATTTTGGTAATTGATGATGAACCGGATAACTTCGATGTTGTGGAAACGTTGCTAGATGGGGAAAACTATCGCTTATGCTACGCACCTAGCGGTCAACAAGCCCTCGATCGCCTCAAAAGCTTTCAGCCTGATGTGATTTTGCTCGATATCATGATGCCCGATCTAGATGGCATGGAAGTATGTCGGCGGATTAAAGCTGACCCCCAATGGCAGGTGGTGCCGATCATTGTAGTCACAGCTTTGACGAGTAAAGAAGATTTGGCGAAATGTCTGGCGACAGGTGCAGATGACTTTATTAGTAAGCCGATCAGTGGTGTAGAGTTAAGAGCCAGAGTTAATTCCATGTTGCGGATTAAGCAGCAGTATGACAACCTGCAAGCCTTGCTGAAACTGCGAGAAGACATGGTAAATATGATTGTGCATGACTTGCAAAATCCCCTAGCCAGTATTTTGCTAGCAACGGAGATTCTCCAAGTTCCGGAAGTCAAAACGGAAAAACTGCACCGCAAGCTCGATCAAATTGCGATCGCCGTCCAACAACTCCAGGGTTTAATTGATAACTTGTTGCTAATGGCAAAGTTAGAATCTGACAAAATGATTCTCAACTACACAGATGTAGATATTTGTGAGATTTGTCTATCTGCGTTAGCAAATCTTGAGGCGATCGCTAACCAAAAACAGCTGACATTGGTAAGTGAATTACCGCAAACTAACAGAACAATTAAGGTAGATGCCGCTATCTTCCGGCGCGTACTAGATAATTTGCTTTCCAATGCAATTAAATTTTCACCATCCAATTCTCAAATTATCCTCAGAGCCGAGTATTTAGATTCAGGAAATATCAAAGTACAAGTCGCTGATTTTGGCCCCGGAGTCCCGGTAGAACTGCGCCAAAGAATTTTTGAGAAGTATGAAATTGGCGCTTTAATACAAGAAGTTTCACAAATTGGTTTAGGATTAGCTTTTTGTAAAATGGCAATTGAGGCGCATCAAGGCACCATCACGGTTGAAGATAATCAGCCACAAGGTAGTATTTTTACAGTCTTTTTAAAAAACAGTTATGAAAAAGTAATTGGTAATTCGTAATTAGGAATTACCAATTACAAATTCTGCGTAACGGTACTAATAATGAGTACCTGTTTTGCGATGGTTGATCGCTGTCACCGCATCGGGTTTGAGTAATTTACCGTTATCAACAGTTGCATAAACTACCCAATGATCGCCACATTCTAGACGTTGGCTAACGGAGCATTCTAAATAAGCGATCGCATCTGTAAGCACAGCGCAACCGTTATCAGCCACAGCAGTACTAAAGCTGGCAAATCTATCTTCTCCAGGGGCAAAAGATTTGCGGAAATGCTTCGTGTACTCTACATGATTGCCTTCTTCTAAGATATTTAAGGTGAATTTACCACCTGGATACATCAAGGATTCAATCGCTCGTTCTTTGGCGATCGCCACAGTAATTCCCGGCGGGTTAAATGTTGCTTGAGATACCCAAGCACCCAACATTCCTGTGGAAACGTCGCCTTGTTTCGCCGCAATCACGCAAACGGAACCAACAATTCGACCTACAGCTTGTTCTAAAGGAGTAGCAGCTTGTTGTGGTACGCGCACTTTTTTCGCTTTTTTGATCGCTTGAGCAAAGTCTGTGCCAACTTCTTCACAGTACTTGAGAGTGACATCATCCGGTTTAAACTTGACCTTGAGAGTGTCAAAACCAAATTTGTAACCAGCATCCCGGAGTTTACCTTCAATTAAATCAAAGGCTTCGCCACTCCAGCCATAGGAACCAAATACTCCCGCCAGTTTATTGTTATCGCCAACGCTGAGAACAATTCCTAAAGCAGTATGAATGGGGGTAGGTGCGTGACCGCCAATCGTGGGGGAACCAATGATAAATGCATCACACTCTTGCAAAGTGGTACGAATTTCATCAGGGTCAGCAAATTCGCAGTTAATTGATTTTACGGCGACGCCGCCTTTAGTTAATCCCAGAGCGATCGCCTGTGCTAAAGTTGCCGTATTTCCATAAGCTGAAGCATACAGCAGCGCCACAGATATTTCTCTGGTTCTTTGGGCGTGGCTCCATTCTGCATAGGATTTGGTCAGTTCGATTAAGCTAGTACGTACCAAAGGCCCGTGACCAACACCATACATTCGCACCTGCAAATCAGAGATTTTCTCCAAAGCTGCTTCTACGTGCAATGCATTAGGAGCCATCAAACAGTTGTAGTAGTAGCGCTGGTCTTCTTTGAAGCTTTCCCAGTTGTCATCAAACGCCTCATCGCCGCAGATATGAGAGCCAAATAGCTTATCCGTGTAGAGAATTTGGGTTTGCTGGTCGTAGGTACAAAGCGCTTCCGGCCAACGTGGACTAGGAGTGGGGAAGAATTTTAAAACATGACCCTTACCTAAATCTAAAGTTTCTTTCCCCCGCATCACCAAGATATTTAACGTGTCATCAGGGAAAGCATTACGTAAATTTGCAGCGCCCGGAAGCGAACAGACAAAAGTAATCTGCGGTGCTAGTTCTAAAAGCGCTTTGTAGGTAGGGACGCGATTAGGATTGAAGTGACCCAAAATTACATAATCCAAGTGTTTTAAATTGAGGGTCTGCTGTAATGCTTCGAGATAAATTTCGGTGAAAGTTTCCGCAGGTGGGTCAATAATTGCAGTTTTATCGCTTTCAATTAAATAGCAATTGGAAGTAGTTCCCCTTTCAAGTGCATATTCAATTTCAAACCGCAGACGTGACCAACTACGCGCTCTGAGAACTTTAGTATTTGTCGCAATGGGCAAAACTTGTACGTCACGGGGTTTGGAATTGCTCATAGATTTTGGGTAAGATTTACGAAAAACTTGGAAAAACTGGGCAGAATTTACCCAGTTTTTAGCTAATTCAAAGATGTGGGTGAAGGGATTATTTGAGAATCTCATTTGCTTGATGAAATCCTACTAGGGGATGGGGGAGTAGGGAGAGATAGAGGAGACAGGGAAGAGGGGGGAGACAAGGTGAGACCAGCGCTGCGGGAGGGTTTCCCTCCGCAGGCGACTGGCGTTCCCCGTAGGGGTTCTCGCAGAGTACCCGAAGGGGAGAAATTTGTGTCATGATTCCGCCTTGTCCTCCTTGTCTTCCTTGTCCTCTTCCCTCATCTCTACACAGCTTTAGTAGTAGTTACCTACCTTGCGATGGCGAACGGCTGTCAATCCTTCTGACTTGGATACACGGCCTTCTTGGACAGTGCAATATAAAATCCAGTGGTCGCTACATTCAATACAGCTTTGGACTTCACATTCCATGTAAGCCAGCGCATCTGTAAGAATTGGGGAACCGTTCTTCGCGGTTTGAGTTTTCACACCTGCAAATCGGTCGCCACCAGGAGGTAAGCGCTTGAGGAACTGCTTTTTAAGTTCCTGATAATTCCCTTCTTCTAGGACATTGAGCACAAAGCGATCGCCTACTTGCATCAAGGAATCAATGGCGCGGTCTTTAGCGACAGCAATGGTAAAACCTAAAGGTTGTAAGCTGGCTTGGCTAACCCAAGAAGCCAGCATTGCACCGCTGACATTACCTTTTTTGGTAGTGACAATATATAGTCCGCTGCTAATCCGACCCAACGCTTTTTCCATATTCACGTCGAGGGACTTGATCTGCTTGATGTTGCGATCGCGCATTAGCACTTGTCCCAAGTCCGTACCCGCTTCTGCACATAGCTGGTATGTAGACGCACCAGGAGTCTCTTTAATCCGAATCGCTGGGAAGGCTTCTTTGATACCTGAGTCGATAAATTTTCGTCGCAGTGTATCAATGGGTTCATCATCCCCACCGTAACACTCAAATAATCCTACTAGTTGCTTGGTATTAGCCACAGCTAACAGCGAACTGATACCAGCTTGAGCCGCAACGTTGGTAGTTGGCGGCATACCAATCACGATACCAGCGGCTCTACCTGCAAGTTCTTGAATTTCTTGCGCTTCCGCAGTACTGAGATCGATCATTTCGATCCCAACTCCAGTTTTCTGGATTCCTTCCCCAATAGCCTGAATCAGCCGCTCGCTAAACCCATATTCTGAGACATAAAACAAGCCGACAGTGGTTTCAGCTTTCGCTTGTCTTTGGCTCCAACTTTGGTAACACTCAGTTAAAACATCTAGGTTATGGTAAAGTAGCGGCCCGTGACCGTTGGCAATAATTTTAATTTTCCCTAATTCATTCATCCGCTTCATTGCATTCAGCAACGAACGCGCATTCGGCCCCATCAAACAATCGTAATAAAATCTAAAGTCAGCTTCGATCGCTTCTAAGTCTTCGTCAAAGGTGCGATCGTCACAGAAGTGCATCCCAAAAGCATCACAGGTGTAGATGATTTCGGTTTTGCGGTCATAGCTGAAGATGGTATCAGGCCAGTGGAGGTTAGGCGCACTCACGAATTCGATTTCGTGTCCTTTACCAATATCAATGCGATCGCCACTTTTAACAATCCGCTTTGAAAATGGATCGTGAGACAGGTTTTTACTGTCAAATAAGGTGAATTTTCTACCGATGTGGGGTGCAAGCATCACCGGACTAGCACCACATACTGAAGAAACATTAGGCGAAGGTCGTCATGGCTGTCATCGCACTCCCTCAACCCCTGAGAGCGTAGGCGTTGTGACGAGTGACGACCTTTCACCGACTGAAGTGTCACTCATAAGCAGCATAGGCGAAGCGCAGTCTTCCCAAGGAGAAGCGCCTACGGCTCCCCCAGCGTGTTCTTCCTGGCTCCGCAAACTTACCCCTGGCGCACGGTACGAGTGAATTTTCTACCGATAAAGGGTGCAAGAATTACTGGACTCCAGGTGAATACTGACGGAAAAAACGCTACTACCAGGCGCGTGGGGCGTGCAGATCTGGCTCACCATTCAACCATTTTCTTAACAATGGAGAACAATATTACTCTGGCGTTTCTTCCCGATGGTTAACCCCAAGGGGGCAAGGGCTTGCGTGTAGAAGGCTTTGCTTTTGGTAAAATCCTTGACGTTAAAGCCGATGTGGTCAAACATATGGTTTCTTTGAAGTAAAAAATACATCTATCTAAACTGCTTGAGGCAGTTTTTCTACCCCTACAAGTGTTTGCTAAGAAAACACCATAAATAAGCTAAAACCTTTACGTGTATGGTTAAGTAATTGCATGTCTTGACACATATTGATAGCGTTGCACTTGTGATTAACTCACATGTAGTGAAACCAGAAAAAACGCTATTTTTATTCTGTGCCGTTTTCACTTATGCTATGCTACCCAGTGCTATGATGCTAGACAGTCAATGAGGTAGGCTTCTCTTACCTTGTGCCTTTCCTTGTTGCGCTATGCACATGAATTCATATTAGTAGACTTATATACATTTATAGGAGTATTGTATAGTTCTCATGGGAATGAAAGCAGCAAAGCTAGATAACGCATCTGAACAATTAGCAATTCCCTTTGCTTCTCAAGGAAAGAAGCACACGTTAATAGAGCAATCCAATGGGTATCAATTACACTATCATCATCCACACGGAAAACTCTATCAAGGGAATTCAATTGAATGGCTTCGCACCATTGACGATGAGACGGTACACCTCATATTTGCTGACCCTCCCTACAACATTAAGAAAGCTGAGTGGGATAATTTTGAGAGCCAAGAAAAATATATTCAATGGTCAATAGAATGGATTAAAGAAGCCTCAAGAATCTTAACTCCATCAGGTTCTCTTTATGTGTGTGGTTTTTCTGAAATACTCGCTGATATAAAGCACCCTGCATCAAAGTATTTTTATTCTTGCCGATGGCTCATTTGGCACTATAAAAATAAAGCAAATCTTGGCAAAGATTGGGGACGTTCGCATGAGAGTATTCTACATTTTAGAAAATCCAAATCTTTTCAACTCAATATTGATACCATTAGAATTCCCTACGGCAATCACACATTAAAATATCCTTCTCACCCGCAAGCGACCACAAGTAATTTTAGCAATAACAACAAAGGACACGAATGGACGCCACATCCTCTTGGCGCAAAACCTAAAGATGTAATAGAAATTCCGACTACCTGTAATGGCATGGGAGAAAAAACACCACATCCTACGCAAAAACCGGAGGAATTATTAAGAAAGTTAGTGCTTGCTGCATCTAATAAAAATGATATTGTTCTTGATCCATTTTCAGGAAGTGGTACTACGTTAGTAGTCGCTGAACAATTAGGAAGACAATGGTTAGGCTGTGAATTAAATCCTGAATACAATCATTGGGCAATAGAGCGAATTGAACGTGTGCCTATGATGACAGAAGAAGAATGGATTGAATTTGATAGAAAAAACGCTGAACGCCGCACGAGTATTCGATGAGCCTACACACCTATATTGAACAAGCATCTGATAAAAAGAATTTTACTCACCTCTCAGATTATATTGATTTTACCACTTCATACTTAGAAGAAGTAGCACGCTCTTTACAAGCAGTTATCGTTTGCCAAAACGAACCCAAATATCAATTTTGGCAGTATAAAGAAGATGGTCATTTTAATGTGACACGTCCTATTAATGGAGATATTATGTACTCTGTCGCTGAGAGTACATTTATTAAGAATGAATTTCCTCTTATTCTTAATAATATTAGGAATGTCTCTAATGCACAACGGCAGATAGTATGTCGTTCAATCTATACTATGCAGCAATGTATCGGCGCGGCATTAGACGGATTGCCTGTAGGAAGAGCGAACAATGCAAGAAAGTTAAACGGAGACCTATTTGAAAGGCTCATGAAGCTTATTATCATAGACATTGGCATTGACTGCGAGAGTGGTATTGTCAAGGTGCCCATTGTGGTTGATGGAGTCGAACAATGCAAAATGAGCTATCAACACGATTTAATCATTAAGTTTGGTGAGCAAGTAAAAGCGATTGGCTCCGTCAAAACATCAAGTAAGGATAGAATAGATAAAATTTTTATCGACAAGTTTTTATTTACCCGTCTTACCGACGTAGAAATTCCGCATATTGCCGTGTTTTTAAATGATGTACAACGAGGAAAAAAGACAGAGCGAGCATATAAAGTTGCTGCTACTTTTCTTCCTGGACATTTTAAAGGATATACGATTAAGTTAAACCCTTTAGATGGGGTTTACTACTGCGATATAAGGCAAAATATGGTGAGTGACTCTTTCTTGAAAAAACATATCAAGACTATTGATCATTTATTATGCACTGATATATGGAATCTTGTAGGAGTATCCCAAGGTATCAACGCTGAAGTTGAAGTTGAGGAAGATGCCTAATATTGAAAACTTTTTTCTTGCCCCTAACTCCTTACTTTTCAAGACACTGCAATTACATCTCTACCATGAATTGCTTTATTCTTGTCTCACTCAACAGCGGAGGTAACTTCTCTAACGACTGAAGTACTTCTTTGCTAGTTACATACCCTGCCTGATACAACGCTAAGTATTCGCCTCGTGACAAGGTAACAGGTAAGTGAATGAGGCCTAACGCATCCGCTGGCAAACCAAATTCCAGCTGTTGAAGAATAGTATTTATGGCAATTTCATCTGGCCCCTTCCCCAGTAATAAAAGACTAACAATATCATAAGCAGACTGAAGATATAGCCGTGTCCGGTCTGCACAACTGCGAATATCATTAGCTCCGACATTTCCAGCATATGGAGTCGCTGAAAATTTGTTCTCAATGGTTTCTATTGGCTGTCCATTAATCCAATTCCATAAAATAGCAGCCCGTTTACAGCGTCCATAGTAGTCAAACTGATCTTTTGCACCTCGTTGAAATGCAGCAGTCACGGCATCTCCATAATAAGTATTTATTTCATGTGCCCAAGTAGATTCTTTTGTTCCCTTTTTAGACACTGAGATATAACCAGCAACTTCCGGTAAAACTTGCAGATATGCCATAAGCTGTTCTGCTGAAAGATTCTCAGGAAAACGTTTGAGCAAATCGACAAGTTTTAATGCAGAGGAAAATGAGAAATTCGATCTTCCACATGCCTTTCCAAGGAGACTAAGCCTTATTTGCTCATCATCTTCTTCAAGTAGGCCCAACAAATCCATTTTTGTCAGCAACTCTTCTAGGCGAGGCTCTGTCACTTGATGCCAGTCTGGGTGTTGACGACTCGCTAAATACCCACCATACGTGCTGGCAAGCAGGTGAATCACTTCTTTTTTAGGAATTTGTTTAATTTGGCTAAGTAGGCGAAGTATCCATGTTTCTATATGAGCAGAATCGAAAGAAGAACATATTGGCTCTGGGTTGCCTTGTACGTATCGACGAAATAAACGATCGCGTTCCATAGCATTTTCAGCCAATAGAATGCTA
This sequence comes from Calothrix sp. NIES-2098, assembly GCF_963875125.1. NCBI lineage: Bacteria > Bacillati > Cyanobacteriota > Cyanophyceae > Nostocales > Calotrichaceae > Calothrix > Calothrix sp. NIES-2098. The sequence goes on along the minus strand of NZ_CAWNKJ010000001.1, from coordinate 1,591,599 downwards.
CGCCCTGACGACGAAAGCCCCAATCTTCCTGCACGTCCGGCCATATTTTTATATTCTGCTACGGTAAACTCACGTTTTTCATCACCATAAAAGAAAGTCTCTGGAATAATGACGGTGGACGCAGGTGTATTAATGCCAGCAGCAACTGTTGTCGTTGCAGCGAGCACACGGATGGTACTTTGAAGCTGTCGAAATTCTTGTTCAACCGCCAAGCGTTCTTCCCTTATTAAGTCTGAATTATGAAAGGCGGTTCCACCTGTTAATGCTGTACACAGGTTCGATGATGCGGTTGAACGATCGTGTACAGGAAGCTGTGCCAATACGTTGCTTGCTGGCATAAGCCCCAATTCACTGGCAAGATAAAGGGAGCAGCCTACAGCACTCCCACGTTGATTGCGAAAAATAAGCAATTGCTCTTTCTCAGCAATAAGTTTTCTGGCTAAGGGGACGATGATATCCTGCAATTCCGGTTTACTCTTACGTTGTACAATTGCACCTGGTGGTAAAAACTGCTCTACATGCTCTTGCTGGTCAAGACCAATATATTGGAACATACCATTTCTATCTAATACTCCCTCAACAAGTGGTACTGGCCGCTCATTGCTGGAAAGCGTTTCACACTCAAGCCAATCGTTAAAATAATTAATATCACCAATTACGGCTGAGAGTGCGAGTATCTGTGGTTTTACACCCTGCTTTCGTGCATTCAGCAAACTGGTAAGTAAAAGTTCTACTGCAATACCGCGATTAGGGTCAGTAATAAATTGTGCCTCATCTAAAATGACCAATCCAATCTTGTGAATGAGCGATGGTACACTGACTGATAATCCTAAAAACATTTCATACGTGAGAAGTGCTATATCGTATTTTCCCCGTATAAAATGGTCAGTATTGTCTGAATAATCACCTGTACAACGAATGACTCGAAGCCCTAATTGCTCCCCATACAAAGCTTGAAAATCTTCATACTTCTCATTAGTAAGTGACTTAAACGGTAATAAGAATACAGTCTTTTTTCCTTGAGCGATCGCTTTAGCAGCAGCCATTTCTCCAATAAACGTTTTGCCGGAACTTGTAGGAGCTACAACTAGAAGAGAACGGTGGTCAAGCACACGGTATTCGTTCACTGCTTTTAGTTGGAGAGCATTAAGCCCATTCACAAATTGAGCTTTCCAGGCATTGATTAATTGAGACGGAAGATTAAACGCAGCTAGATCCTCAATATTTAAGCTAACTTTGACACCAACTGTATTTGGAAATGCTTGTGCATAGCGAGTGCCAGGACTCAGCGGGGGTAACTTGAGTCCACCTTCAATAAGATTAAAAATCACTGGAGTTTGGTGAAAACCAAAACGGCTCGCTTCAGATCTCACCCGTTGCGTCACTTCGTCCGTTATTCCACCTATCTCAATACCCGTAGGATGAAGCTTAAAAGTATGCAGTAACGCCTGTGTAAGGAGTCCATGTCCATTCAGTTCATGCGCTTCTTCATTGTCTTTTGATGCAGCGATAATAACTCTTCCTTTACCTTGCAGATCCGCAACGGTCATCATTGTGTTACGCGACGTAGGTACATTTTGAAGCACACGTGCAGTTGCGCCACCGCTAAAGCAGCAATCAAGTATGACAATGGCAATACGTGCGTTCGATGACTTTAGGTAGTTGTTCAATTCACTCATCGCGATCGTAGTTTCCCCTAGTGCTTCACGCCGCGCATCATGAGGAACAAGCTGGTGTGAGGGAGATCCGTGACCTGCAAAAAAGAAAAGGGCTGTATCATCAGGCCCTGTTTGATTGAATGTATCGTTGAGTGCATCTCTTATGGCTTTACCCGTTGCTTGGGTATTAAGTAGATGATGGGTTTTAATATCTAAGATTGAATCTGAGAATAGTGCCCAAAGTGCTGTGGCATCATTTGATGCGCCAGCCAGATCAGGGATATTATTATCTGCATACTGATTTACACCTATAAAGGTGGCGACTAAAGTCATATTAATATTTATTTATTGCTAACTTTGAATAACCTATTGTAGTACGTAGTGTTACAAAATGTTTTATGTAACTATTACTAGTATATTTCCTACACCAATGAATAGCGAATCACTGCAACTTTTTCTAAGATGATAAAATGTCATCTTTACTGCATTTATCATCTTAAAAACCGTTCTGACTTTACAAGGCGGAACGATAAATATTCAATCAGACCTAACGCTATTACTAATCATTGTTCGCCTTACGCGGCTACGATCTCACACTGCCAATAAGGATAGCTATCGCCTTTATGCCGATTGTTTTGCCATTGAAGTGGCTGAAGATTTCCAAGGTCGTCACTGCCACCTTTTGATACAGGATAGTTATGGTCAATTTCCCAACCCCACTGAGAATGAGTGTTGCCATAATCAGCACGCTTAATCCATGCTCCACATAAATCCTTACGAAGTTCATTTGGATTTGAGCCTAGGACAGGCTGTGCTTTTCTCCAAATCAATTCAATCGTAACTTGGTCAAAATTACGTCCATCAGAGGTGGAATTAGGTTGTCTCATCAAAACCTCCTTGTTTAAATTTGTAACACGACGTACTTAGCTTGGCGCACAAGCGCTAAAAAGTCAAGCCGTGTTTGACATCAACACGTTTGCATGGCTAACATGTTCGTGTCATTTTTGGGATGTTGGTTTTCATTTGTAGTCGTTTATGGATTTAGATATTCTCTATCGCCTTATTGGGGAACGAATTCGGTGTGCACGAGAACGTGCTGGACTGAGCCAAGCAAAGTTAGCAGATAAACTACATATGAGCCGAACATCTGTGGTGAATGTTGAAGCTGGCAGACAACGACTTCCACTTCACGTTTTATGGCGCATTGCAGAAGAGGTAGGAACGGAAGCAGCTTTATTAATTCCTCAACAGTCTGAGTACCATAGGGAAACGCAACCAATATCCCTCAATACTGAGATAATTGAGGAAATTGAAAAGGCTGCAAGTGGCGATCCTGCCACACGTCGTGTTTTAACTAATTTTATTGAGAAAGTGAAAGCAAGAAACAAGGGTGTTGAATGAGATACTTACCAACCAAGGAAATTGAAAGAAACGCGACAGAGTTACTTGAATCGTTAAAGTCGATGGATCGTCCAGTAAGAGTTGATGCTATCGCTCATCGCCTTGGTTTAATGGTGGAGTTTGTACCTTTGGGTGAAGAAGTGTCAGGCCTTCTTGTGATTGAAAATGGCAAAGGAACCATTGGAATTAATGAAGCACATGCTTCTGTTCGACAAAGATTTACGTTAGCCCATGAAATTGGCCATTACATACTACATAAAGATCAATCAGAGCTATTTATAGATAAAAAATACACTGCTATTTTCCGCGATACACGCTCTTCTTCTGGAGAGTTACGAAGAGAAATTCAAGCTAATCAATTTGCTGCCGCACTGCTTATGCCTCGAAAGCTAGTCGAGAACGAAATCAACGTGAGAGCACTTGATTTAGGTGATGATTGTACCTTGAGAAAGTTAGCCGAAGATTTTGAGGTAAGTATCCAAGCAATGGCTTATCGCTTATCAAATATGGACATATTTGTCTCCTCTTAAAACTGTGCACTTACTAAAAAATTCTTATAAACGTTCGCTATAGTTCCTCAAAAAGACTTTCAATATCTCTCGCACCGTGGAGCACGCGCACAATTTCGATACCTTCGGGAATGGAGCGGTAAAAAATAAGGTATTTTCCTACGGGGATGCTACGAAGCTCTGGTGCTAACTCAGGACGTGCTCTGCCAATTTCAGGGGTGACAAGCAGATCATCACACTTTTGCGTGATTTTTGTAATGATGGTGTCTGCGGCGCGTTCACTGTCTTGGGCGATGTACCACCAAATATCAGCCAGATCGCCTTTTGCCTCAGCGGTAACTCGTAACTGCTTCATGCCTCAGCGTTCTTCCGTGAGGCGGCACGCTTGTTGCGTCCTGTTGCTTTAATTTCTTCTGCGAGGTCTTGCGTTGAAGTGTAGGTAGTAAATTCGCCGCGCTCAAGCTGGTCAATTCCCTTATGAATGTCACGTCGCAGCTCTTCAAGCTTAAGTTTGCGTAAGTCTTCACGCTCTTTGAGGAGGCGCAGCCCTTCACGGATGACCTCACTCTGGGACTGGTAGAGGCCACTGGCGATGAGTTCGGCGACAAAGTTATCTAAGGTTTCACCGAGATGTACGTTCATAGGGCGGCACCTCCATTGCTGTGCTTTTCTTTCACGATCCTGCCATCATTAACAATAACTGTCAATTTTTGACAATGCTTTATGAATAGTTATCGGCATGGGAGAGAAAAACTTTACTTGAAGCGGCGGGGGACTTGCCCACCGCTACCGCTTTCAAGAGGTGCACTGAGGACGGGCAGGAAACTCTCGCGGGGTAAGCCTAAGGGGTTGGTAGCCCGCCCTCATCGCCGCTGACGCTCACCTCTTGAATGTGCAAGCCCTTAAGATTCGTAGGAAAAGCCATTTTAACTTAGGTTTTTCTGCACCAAAGTCTAGACATGGTCTAGACTTTTTACTAGGCGTTACCATCTTTGAGAAGACAAGATTTATACTACCTACCGAGACATAAAAAAGTTAAAAGTTATAATGTGTAGCATTATTAACTTTAAAAAATAACTTATGAGTATTATTCATGTTCGGCAGATTGAAGCAAAGCTCAAATCAATTTTTGCTGATTTAATCGATATTAGTGATTCTAGAAAATCTCCTGAAGAGCAACAAAATAATTTTTTAACTCGTGCTTTGGCTGCATTCGCAGTTTTAGTTACTGCTGATATTGCCCCAGAGCAAGCGGGTCTTTGTATAACTGATGGATATGGTGATAATGGAATTGATGCAGTTTATTTTGATCAAGTAGAAAAGCGTCTATTTTTAGTTCAATCAAAATGGCGGCATGATGGAACAGGAAGTATTGATTTAGGTGAGACATTAAAGTTTATTCAGGGTGTCAAAGACCTTATCAATGCTAATTTTGAGCCGTTTAATGACAAAATTAAAAAACGTTCTTTAGAGATTGAAGAAGCTTTACTATCTGCTAATACAAAAATTGTTCTCCTACTTACTTATAGTGGGCAAGCAAACTTAAGCGAAGAAAGCTCGCGAGTTTTAAATACGTTTATTACAGAGATAAATGACGCTTCAGATGTAGCAGAACTGATAGTTCTTCAGCAAAGTAAACTTCATAACGTTATTGCTAGTAATACTTTAGGGCAACCAATTAAGTTTGATGTAGTTATAAAAAATTGGGGACAAATCCAAGATCCTTTCTTTGCATATTATGGTTATGTATCAGCCACTGAAGTAGCCGAGTGGTGGAATAAATATCATCCAAGAATATTTGCACCAAATATACGCTCATTTTTAGGCAAGACAGAAATTAATCAAGACATTATTGAAACTCTTCTATCAGAACCAGAAAAATTTTGGTATTTCAACAACGGAATAACAGCATTATGTGGTTTAGTTAGGAAGAAACCGTTAGGAGGAAATTCACATGATACAGGAATATTTGAATGTACCGATGTCAGCATTGTAAATGGAGCACAAACTGTAGGAGCGATTGCAACAGCAAATGCAAAATCCCCGACTGAAGTTGCGAAAGCAACTGTAATGGTTCGATTTATTTCGCTTGAAAACTGCCCAGAAGATTTTGCGATACGTGTTACACGAGCAACAAATACTCAAAACCGTATTGAAAATCGAGACTTTGTTTCGCTAGATCCAGAACAGACTCGGTTACGAACAGAATTACAATTGGAAGGGATTGATTATGTTTACAAAGCTGGAGACAACATTCCTGATAAAAAGAACGGTTTTGACCTAACAGAAGCAACTATTGCCCTTGCCTGTGCTTATTCTGAGTTGAGTTATACTATACAAGCAAAGAGCGCTATTGGATCACTTTGGGAAGATGTCACTAAAGCACCATATAAAGCCCTTTTCAATGCAAGCGTTTCTAGTATTCGACTCTGGAGACTTGTTCAGATTCATCGTGTAATTGATGAACAACTGAATATTGATAAGAAGAATAAGCGACAAGGGCGTGAGGCAATGTTATCTGTTCATGGTAATAGATTCCTTGCTAGACAAGTGTTTAAACACCTACCTCTTGAGAGCTTAGACAATCCAAAGACAGACATACAAGCTATTATTAATCAGGTTGAAGCAATCACTACTAAGGTAATTGAATTAACTACTAGTGCGGTAAATGAGCATTATCCAGATTCATACCTTGCAAATTTATTTAGAAACATCACTAAATGCCAAGAAATTGAAAAATTTGTTGAAATAGGCATTAAAGAAGCAAATATCTAAAATTTAGTAGCGCCATGCAATTTTTAAAGCTGGAGATTAAATAAAAGGTTAAATGAGCACTTACGTATTACGGCGTGCCGCGTTAATGAAGCAGTCACCCTACGTAAGCCTGATGTCTACGTTTGAGGAAGAAGCCTACACTTCGCCTACCGAACAGGTTTTCTAGGCGATCACTTACGATTTCCGCTTTTTGCTGCTTGTACTGTAGCTGATCATCACATCGCTAGTTCTAAACCCTTTTACAAGTTTGTCTGCGGTGAATCTGAAATATCAGAAAGAAGCTTCATATCTGGTTGGTAGTGCTTGCAATTTTTAGCAATGTGTGGATTACAGGTTTTTTTCCGAACTTTACAATAAATTGGAGTGTCTATAGTGTTCTGAATGTTAATTGCGTGGTGCTGACAAGAAAAGCAATTTTCTTTCAATCGTAACTTTGCTAAATGTTTTAACAGCGCATCATTTCGCTTATTTTTATTCTCAGGAATTTTCTTAATTGTAGTTTTTGGAACTTCGTATTTCTTCGTCTCTGTTTCCACACTAATTTTATTAACACATTCTCCAGCGCAAACGTTTTGCGTCTGTTCTCTCTTAAAATTAAAAAATTTTACTTTATCATTTTCTGACAAGAATTTTGTTTCAACAATACTTATATCTTGCTCTTGTCTTATAGTTAATTCGATAATTCGATTTCCCGACGTAATTTTTTTTCTAGTAGATTTATGAGTGACAGCTATTTCAATATAGAGCTTTGTGCCTTGTTCGCTTGTCAGGAGTAAATCAGGCACAAAAGAATTGTCTTTTTTTTCTAAACTAATATTTGTAAAATACTGAGTGAGGTCAAACTTTTGCTTGCATTTATTGCTAAAAGTACAAAGGTGCTGAAATTGTTTTTGGAAGTGACACGTCTGTGTCATTTGAATTTCTATCCAAAAGGGTACTTTTCTTGCAAGACAGTTATTATACACATCGTAAAATTTAATCTTCCCTAATTTATGCAAATAAGTTTCTAGAGAACACTGGACTGGAATATCAGCTTTGTGACGAAAATGTTTTTTTCTTCTCTCTCCTAATACCGGAATAAGTATATGTTCACATGACAAACACTTATATTTCTCATTTCGTACTTCTTTACTTGCAATTAAGTCGTCAGCATTTACTGTGTTACCGCTTGAATTAATCGCGTACTGATATTTAATATCCTGCATAAAGGATTTAAAGAATCTACTATCAAAAGTTACTACTCACTCGTGATAATTTTGATATCTTGATTTCTGCATCACTATCAATTGCCTCTGGACTGGTTTCAAAAGGCATAGCAACCGTTGAAAATATTAAGTAGGATAACCTAATTATGACATGTCACAATCGCCTACGATTGTTCTTTTTTGTTGCCTAGTAGCTTCATCATTTTTAGCGAAACTAATAAGACCTAGGGAGCAAGTTGTATTTACTAGCGATCACTTATTGTCCTTGTGCTAGGTAGATGCCTGTGCTTCCGCCGCCGCTGCTGCTGCCTTGCGTTGCTGTTTTTTTGCCTCTTGCACCACTTCTTTATCTTTCTTGTTGACCTTTAAGAATTTAGGCGGCGTTGCTTGCGGCTCGGCAACCATCTCGACGAACGCAAACACATTGCGCTGTGGTACAAACTTGGTTTTAATCGCCACAAAGGGGGGATGCCCCTGCGTTCCTTTTTCCGCTTTCGGGTTAAACCGATACGGTTTTACGGGCGCATCTTTCCAGAGCACGGGAAGATGACTTGCCTTCATAAACCACACATTTTGACCAGGTTCAGCTCGCTTCATAAACTCAAGCCGCTCGCGCGTAAAGTTGCGTAACACGGTAATGCAGGGCGTAGGGCACACAGGGATGAACTGCCAAAACCCTGAGACCTTAAACTCTAAATCTCCTAAGTCTCCTGACACGGCATTTTCTTCATGCCCCAGGTCAAAGCCTACGACTTGAAACGCCACAATATGCGGCTCATCCTTCTTAGGAAAATGCGTCACGTTAGGATACACCACCACCCGTTGCCGCGACTGCCCTGAGGTTTCTACATGGCGCTTTAACGACTCAAATGCACGTAATTTCTTTTTAATAAAAAGCAACGTGTAGTCATTACCACCAATGGTGATAGTCGAACGTTCATCGCTAAAGCGCACCTCGCCTGTCACCACGCCTATGGCTTTAAACTGTAACGATGAATCTTCCTGGGCGTGCTGCTCGTGCTGCTCGTGCTGCGCAGGAGGCGGCATGGATTTCCTCAGTTCTTCAAGAGAAGGAAGTACCTTTTTTGGGCGTGGCGTAGGCGTTGCTGGAGTCACGTCAGGAGAAGACATACGGATGAGCGTCAAAGGTGTGAGGGAATATCCCTCCTGTATCATACCTACGTCGGCGATAGGCAAGGCAGCCAATAGTGAAGATAGGCCGACGCGATCGCCTATACTGCACAGAGTGCGTTGCTATCATTTTTGCTCTCACTTACCTTCTGATAGCGATAGCGCTTCATTTCTTCAAGGGTATAGGTTGCCTTGTAGTTGTTGTCCCATTGAATGAGGGCTTGTTTCCCACTGATAGCAGTGATAGTGCCACAATGTCCCCCGTCTACGCGCACGCGATCGCCTGCTACCCACCCTGCATGAGGAGCTGATGCCCCAGGTTCTTCTTCCTGTGCGGTACCTTGTGTAGGCGTACCTGCTTCTAGCGCAAGGCAAAGCTGTACAGGCGGTGAATCGTTCGGAACTGATTTCTTCTGTGGTGCACTTCTACTGTGCGCGTGAAGGTTCCACCACTTCGCAATGGTAGGAAGCATTAACGTAGGCGGTTCAAATTCCCGACGATAATCACCCTGCCCTAGTAATTCTAATTGCAACGTTGTACCCGAAGGTAAGATATCGATTATTTGCTGATAGAAATGAAGCGCTTTTGAGGCAATTAGAGGTGCATAGTCAGCGCACCGTACCCAGATGCGGTGAAGTGTTAATGCTGCCTGCGATAAGAAAGAAAGAGTCTCCTCATGCCCTAATTTACAGCGAATAATAGTGCCAATTGATTTGGCGGCATTGCTCATGAGTGGTGCGGCGATTTGCGCGAAAAATTGAATGCATTCACCACGCTCTTTGGTGAGGCGTTGCATGTATTTCTCAGCGTCTTTAAGCTCTAATTGAAGTGATAGGAATAGTTGAAAATTATCCGAGCGAAGAGAGGTAGTAACTGCCATAACTCGTCCTCAGTGCTACTTCAGTATATTGTAGCATTATTCTTGATAAAAAATGCATTTTATCCATAAAAATACTCCATAACTCTTTCTTAATTTTTATTAGTGTTCACAATAGTAACCTCAGTGAAAGAAAGAGGTTTTTATTATGTTTGATGCATTCTTAGCAGTGTACTTATGGGTTATTTTATTCAGCATCTTCTGCTGGTTAGTAACTCCAGAAACAGTGATTATTGAGAAAGGAAAACGTCGTGCCAGTGAGATAATTGTGGAAACTAAGACTCTTCCTCATCACGATACTTTAAAGACGCTTAATGTTAGACAAGCTAGAAAGGTAGCAGGAAAGCTGGGAATTCCCCAAAAAATCAATGCTAAAGATGCGCCTAAAAAGTGGCTTATACAACAAATCAATGCCAAACTTGAGACGCATCAGCAGGAGGTAAGAGATGCGTTATATGATGTAGGAAATGTAGCATAGGCTTGATTAGGTAATTAAGAAATGGTTTTTTGAGGTAATATTTATGAACGAAGAACAGCATGAACAGTTATCGGCACTCTTAGACGATGTAGGAGTAGAAAATGTTATTCAGGCGATTGCTGAATATTGCTATCAAAAAGCTCACTGTTATCAAGAATTAAATAATGATTTTAAAAGTAAAACTTGGGGAGGCGACGGATTTTTTCTTCACTCAATCGCTGACAATATAAGTCATTAACAAGGTTAGCAAACGCTTTTGGGAAGATGAGCGAATGAGGTAATAGACATTCTATCTTCCCACCATTTCAATGCTCATTAATAGCTCACAAAAATACTGCATTACTTCTAGAAAAAACCTGATTTACCTCATGTTGAATTAGGTTTTAGCAAATGTTAGTCGAGAACTACACACGTGAATTCTCAACCAAATTACTCTCTCTTGTTCATTCACGAAGCCGCTACGAAGTGTTTCGCGATTGGGTAGAAGTCGCTACGATTACCTCTCAGCAAGTACCGTATCACCAAGGGATTTTAAAAAAGGATGAACTCTACGAACAGGGTGAACGTAGGTATCTTGAGATAGTTCAACATTATGATCGTGATTCATTGCAGGTATTTGCAGAAATGTTTGGCCTTGTGCAGCTTGTGCTTTCCACCGCGAAGAGTGACTTTTTAGGGCAACTGCATCAAGAACTCAACATTGGATGGAAAGCCGATTTAGGGCAATTTTTTATGCCCTATCCCGTTGCCAAACTGATGGCTCGACTCTCCATTGACAAGCACTTACTGGATGAGCAGATCACTCAAAAAGGATATGTCAGTTTTCAGGAACCAGCGGTAGGAGCAGGAAGCTTTTTAATTGCGGCTGCGGAGGTGATTGAGGAATTGGGCTATAATCCCCAAGAATGTATGTACTTTGAAGCAGTGGATCTAGATTCGCTCTGCGCCAATATGACGTACATTCAACTGTCTGCCCTTGGTATTTCTGGCACTGTGATTCATGGTAATTCGCTTTCTTTGGAAGTGTATGGTGTGAGGTATACTCCTGCGCTTCTTATCGCAAAGAAATTTCGCGAACTGCATGACGTACCTACGCTCACGCAACAGGTTGAAGAGAGATTCACCTTTATTTCTTCATCTAAAGACCCGCAGGTACAGGATGCGTTTGACGTTTCTCCCCGCCAACTGAGCCTTTTTGAGGAGATGCCAGCACCGCAACAGACTGCTCACCAACACAAGGCGAATAAGCAGCGCACGAGAGATGACACACCACCAACTGAGAAGCAACTAGACTTATTCGAGGATTTGTAACGTTCAAGGATATTCAACGCGATGCGCTGACAATTTTTGTGAGCGCATTTTTTAACTGTTTTTATTCATTGCTCATTCTATATTTTGATTGTTGTACAACAATCAAGTTTGCACGTTTAAATTTTTTATTTATTAATGCATTGTTGTGTTCAGGAGTTGCACATTAGTCATTGACCTATAAGGATAATCTATTTACCCTTTTTAGGTGAAAAAATATGAATGGAATCCCGAAAAAAATGCGTTACTTCTTCGAGAGAGAAAGATATCATTTGAGAGAATAGTGCTAGCTATTGAGCAAGGATATCTTTTAGACGTTGTGCCACATCCTAATCCAGATAAATATCCTCATCAAAAAATGTTTATTCTTGAGATAGAAGGATATGCATATGTCGTTCCTTTTGTAGAAGATAACAAAAAAATATTTTTAACAACTGCGTACAAGAGTAGGCTTGCAACTCGTACATATTTGGGTACTTAGATACTTATGAGCAAACTAAGTAAGGAAGAAAAAGAAATCGAAGCTGCATTTAAGCAAGGCAAGATAACTCCAGTGAAAAATCGCAAAGAGATTGCTCGATATCAGAGTTACGCTCAATCTCAATCTCTTATCGTCAACCAGTCTGCTCCTAAGAAACATTCATCTAAGAATTCCTTGACTGTATTTCTTTCACCTAATGAACTTGAACAGATAACCCAAGAAGCTCACATGAAGGGCGTGACCGTAGAGTTTTTTGCAGAACATATTATTCGTAGCTTTGCCCTTATGCTCTCTTTTTCCACTCCTACTGCTCAACGCAAACCCGTAAAGAAATCGAAAAAAACAATTTCATCTTCTCCACAAGCGTCTGCATTATCCAAGAAAAAAAGCGTTCCTTCCTCATCTCAACGTAATCGAACATAATCAAAATGGTTCACTTTGGGAGACGATTGCACCTGTACGGTTATTTAACGTCGTAGAATTGATTTTAATAAGCTTAACTATGTACAAGCCATTTCCCCTTACTTGTAAATAATCCTCCCCTTCTTGCCTTTCTTAATAGCTTTAATTAAGTTTCTTTGATATACTTTTAACACAAATTATAACCTCTTGTAGCTTAGATAGAGATAACCACAGTTGGTAGAGTACCTACCGTTAACTAAATGATGAATATTTTCTCCTAAATTTCCATTGATAACCTTCTAATTTACCAAAATAAAACACTTATCGACTAATAATTTAAGCATTGACTGTCCTGTTGATAAAGTATCAAAAGTTTATTACCAAGCTTATCTATCTGTTTTTAAACGTGAATTGCTCTCGTTTACATCAAAAATATCCCCTTGAAAAAATTTTACTCTTTTAACTACCGTTATTTAAGGTAGGAAAATACCGTTGTCTAAGATAGAATTACCGTTATTTAAGGTAGGGATACCGTTATTTTAGTTAGGAATACCGTTATCTGAGGTAGGGATACCGTTATTTTAGTTAGGAAAGTACCGTTATCTGAGGTAGGAAAATACCGTTATTTTAGTTAGGAAAGTACCGTTATTTGAGGTAGGAAAGTAACTTGTAACCTATTGATAATATTTAATTTTTTTCAAGGTAAATATAAAAAATATATAAATATAAAAAATAGGAACGCTTCGCTTATTTTTAATTTTTTAGTTAAAACTATGAAAAAAAACTCTACCAAGCAGAGAGAAGAAGTTGAGCAACGCAATTTTCAGGGGCGTGACGAAATGAACTTGGCTGAATTTCCTATTGCGGCATTAGGTAAACGGCAAGCGGGACAAAGAAGTTTAATCTTTGTTGATACGATATATCATGAAGCAGAAAAAAAACCTGTCACTCGTACTCTCACTATTACTGCTTCAGAACCTTTTGGACTTCCTACGAGTAGAGATGAAGAAGTTATTCTTGCTCTCATCCAACTAAGTGCACAAAATAATTTTACTGACAAAGAAATATTTTTTACACGGTACGAAATTATTAAGCTCTTAGGCTGGAAAGATGATGGAGTAAGTTATAGAAGGGTTGAAAATTCCCTGCGCCTATGGCTTGGAGTTCATCTTTTTTATGATAAAGCATGGTGGGATAAATCTATTCAATCTTGGGTAAAAGAAGGATTTAATATCATAGATTCAATTTCAATCTATGATAAAGAACGACGACGTAAAGAGCTAAAACTTTCCTTAGGCAATCCACATGCTGGGTTATCACGAATAACTTGGGGTTCAGTCATTTTTAAAAGCTTTCAAGCAGGAAATATTAAGCGTCTTAACTTTGATTTTTATACGAGTTTAAGCACTCCTATAGCAAAAAGGATGTTTCGTTTCTTAGATAAGCGATTTTATCATTCAAAATCTCTAGAATTTGAATTAAAAAATTTCGCTTATAATCATATTGGCTTAAGCGAATATGGGGATACTACAAATTTAAAAGCCAAACTGAAACAAGCTATAAAAGAGTTAGAAGAGAAAGGGTTTCTCATCCCGCTTTCAGCATCAGAAAGGTTTTATTCTCCTAGAAGAGGAGTGCACTATGTACGTTTTGAACGGTCATCAATTAATACCCCACAGAAAGCACCACAACTACAACGAGAAACACCACCATTAGAAGAACTCTCAAATACTATTGTCAGAATTAAACCACGTACATCTCCTCAGCCTACGAAAGAAGAGTTAGAAATGATATGCGAAAAATTTAATTTGAAATGGCGGCCATCGTAGGAGGAGAATCTTTTTCCGTGAAACAGAATTTTTGCTCAATTATAGTAATTGCTACTTTTTAACTATGCTTATTTAATTCATTGAGCAGCTTTGTTTTCTACCACATGAGTAGAAGCTATGTTAACGGCGGAATATGTTAACAATCAATAGTTACTTAGTGCTTTGGGCAAGAGCCAGCGCTTTATTAATTGCTGGTGTCAGGTCGTTATTATCTTCGATTCTGAGCATCCTAATATCTCTGACTGAGGGAGCAAACCACGAGAATTTTTGAGCAAGATCCATGACTGCAATGACGCATGTGACCGGATCAACGGAGTTATTTCCAAAATACACACTGCCTTGCTGTCGCCCAAAGCCATGTTGTTGCAAGACGGCTTTAATGTCGTTATAGGCGTTTTGATAGGAAGGATTGTGGTACGTTTTGCCTAACGTATCAGTGTCTAACTCACATGTAATTGCGTACATACCTATAGTTCAAAATTAACAAATTCTTCGTTATTGAAATGAGGGTGCGAATTGATATCCTAATATCGTCGCTCCTTCTTTCACATAAGACTCGATGCTTGTTACCTCTTAAGTGCATATAGAGTCACTATAAAAATCATCCTTAATTTGTTATAAGAATTCAAGTTAATTCTTGATATATGAACGCAATTTTAAATAAGAGCATGTGTTTAAGTATGTTTAACCTTTGGTACAGGTACCCGTTACTTTTTATAATTAACGATAGTTATGACAACACGGTGGCTATAGTGAAGAGGGTAAAGTTTAATTTATTAGGAAACTTCATTATTTAATATTCACTAAAACTGTTGATTAAAAAAGCACAAACAAGCACTATCAGTGAACGATTATGTTTGTGAACTGAAATATAACATGCCTCAACTTCTGCACTATACTCTGAACACGCATAATACGTTTGATTGCTCCAACAAACAGTATCAGCTAGAAACCTTAAAGCTTCTCCACCCAATGGCCGCACGAGCCATCCTAGAAGGTAAGGCAGAAGATCCATTGCCTCATCCTTTTGAGGAGTACACTGTCAAGACAACGGTTGAGGGAGAATGTGCAATGTTTGACGTGTGTGAATCTAGCATCACCTTAACCTCGAATGCTGTTGCTTGGAGTAATGCAAAGCAGGAACTTTGTTGGGAACTATTTGAACACTTATATCTCAACTTAATGGGTGAATGTAGAACAATCCCTCTCCTAAATCTTGTCCTGGGATGATATCTTGTGGCCAAGAGACTGTTTGTATATTGCCACAGTACTCACACTGGCACGTATGGCGTTGATACTCAACTATTTCAATGGGACGCTCTACTAGTTGTGCTACAGACTTTTTTCTACTTTTACTGCCACAGCCGCAAACGCTTTTTGACCACAACAGACACAATTAAGAGGACGTAAGATTTCACAACGATCTACTCTACCAAAACCCTTACGGGTCTTACCTTGATGCCCTGGTTGCCCACCTGGCTTTCTTTTGGGATGATTTGATTGTTCTTGCGGTGCTGCTTTTTTGTTTTCACTTTTTTTGAGGATGTCCCCTGATGGGGGCTTAGATGAGGTTTTGCTGTCTAAATCTCTGCTGACTTTTAAACTTTCTATTTCTTGCTGTAGTTCTAATACTGTTTTCTGTAATTCACGTATTACCTTGCTCTGCTCAATAATTATCTCTACCAGTTTTTCTTTCGGTAACTGGTTCAAGCTTTCTGGGTCTAAATCTTGAGGCAGGCTTTGGTTCATATTTGTGATACTCCTCCTCAAGTGATCCCTTTGTCAATACTCTGCCACCTGAATCCTTACGAAAAAAGATTGCTTATGCTGCAATTAAAGTACCAACAACAAAGCCAATTAGAAGATAGAAAGAGCGCTCTTAGGCAGGGTGAAGGCTTAAGGCAGGATGTATTTAAGGCAATTAGGGCTACTTTACCTATCTTTTATGGAAAATAAGTATAAATGCTCAAACTTTACAATACTTAAACTGTATTTTTACTTAATCTTGATGTAATTAATGCTCTTTTATGGTGTCCAACTTTTCACTGATTACTTAAATAAAGATTCGGTAAAGATAACCATGATGTTAGTACATTCACGGTTAAGTTAGCTATGGTTTGTTTAACAAAAGATGAGGTTTTAATATGTTTAGCAAATCAAAATTAGCATTAACAGGTATAACATTATTTTTTGGGGGCACATTATCTGTATTACCGTCACCTGTTCAAGCTGCTTGTGTGTCAACTAGTCTTGGAAACTCGGCATGTGGTTTTGATGGTATAGAATTTACATACAGCCCTGATATTAATAAGTTATCATTCTATAATTTCAAAAATAATACAGGAAGAACACCTTATGATCTACATATTGAATACTATGATGCGCCATCTACATATATGATTAACAAAGATTATCCTAAAGGTTTGTATGAGTCTGATTTAAGTAATTTAAAAGTACAAGTACCTGGTTCATCATCATATCAAAGTATAGAAATAAAAAATGCTTGGTGGACTGGTATTGATCATAATAAACTTACAAGTAGTTCAGTTCCAGAACCTCTAACAATTCTAGCTTCAGCTACAGCATTAGCTATGGGAGTAAACCTTAAAAAACGCTATTCCAAGAAGGTTAAAAAACAACCAGCATAAAAATCAAAACTAATGATTAAAACCTAACAGCCAAGTAGTTTTCTAGCTATTTGGTTTTTTACTGCTTAACTGACATTAAGAAGTCCTTAACTAATCCCTCGTACTCCTCATATGCCGAACACTGTGCCTTGGCTCGCCACCATAGTCATGCCTACGCTAGGTGCAGCAGCTTCATGGATGGCAGATTTTGAGCAGTGTTTTGCTATAGCGTTGATTGAAGCCAGTACAGGTAAGTCTTACGCTTCATGAGCAGCTATCTTAGGAGCACCAGCATCTTTTTTCGTAAAGCGAACCTCAATCTTAATGGTAGATAATCCTGCCCGTTTTCTCTTCCTATTCACCTCACACAGTAATCGTCGCTTCTGCCTCACAATGCCTGGAAAACTAAAGGGAGAGATATTGCGTAGGTACTCAGTAACTCGTGCTTCATTAAAAAGTGCGATCGCCTGAAGATGAGAACGAATCATCTTGTATCTTCTCGGCGCAATCATCACACAGGGTGTACCACCTTTGATGCCAATTGTATACCCATCAATGAGGAGTGGTTTGGAGCGAAAATCTAGCGAATCAATTGCATTAAACGCATCATGTGTGCCTTCAGTTGCTAACAAAATAAACCTGTGGTGAAAGCGGATATACACGACATTTGCATTTCCTTGTTTCGCTCGCCTTAAGCGAGTGGTGCGACAAAAGGTGACGTTGTACGCCCGAAGGATTTTCTCATCAATGTGCTCTGCATTTTTATGTGCAGGGATTGTCCGCACCGCATAGCGCGTATAGCCATAGCGTAGGTAGTCAATTGCGACTTTACGTAACAAGCCTCCTAACGATTTCACTTGATATTTATGCGTTGCTCCCATTCCCCCCTCACCTTACTACACACACAGCACAGCACAAAAGTGGGGAGTTGATTTAAGCACGCTGCTTATGGCTCCACTCCCCGAACGCCATGATCAAAGAACCATAGGTGCACACGCACGTAGAACCTACGGCATACGAGAAGATGAGAGTAGTTACCTACGCTACATCTTCTCCGCCGTCGATCCACATTCCATATAGCCGTTACTTCCGCAATAAAACTAAAGCGTTACCAACGAATGGTTTCTTTTCTTTGTGCACTTTTTCTCATGTGATTCACATTTCTTGTTCCTTGGTTCTTCAGTCAATTTATTGAATTTAATTTCTCATTTCTGTTGCGTCTGTTTTTCCTCTTCAACCTTCTTCATGTTCATTAGTGCTCGCAGTTTCATAGAGATTGCTGCTACTCATCAAAGAAGTGTGCTGACGTTTATTCAACGCCACCACACTTCCCACCGTGTCAGGATATGTCACGTGTGTTTAAGAAGAACCCCCTCAGTGCTTTCGTTGTCGGTGTCCTGCACAAGTTACCAGCTTGTGCCCGAATGATCGCTAGACTGCTCTGCCCGTTGATCACCAATCACTCACGATTGCTTCTACTTGCACCACGCTACCAGTCTTAGTCATTTGAATCACGTAGAGTGACGGCTCTACGCACCGGAGGTGCCATTATCCGGCCGGCTAAGACCTTTCCCGATTAGGAGAAGAAAAGTTTTATGTAGTATTAGGTGTCACTAGTCCATTGATGGACAGCACGCACGACTAGGTACGTCGGTACCTTTCGACTGATCGCCGATTTGGGGAGGTAGAATGCAGAAAACCCTCCTTACTCACCGTGTCGCGTTTTCGTACTTGAGCCACGCACCACACTACACTTACCCGAAAGCAGTTTCCCGCCGATACTGGTTCAGCTATGCCCCAGGCTGGATTTGCCAGTCCTGCCGCCTTCGTCACCGAGGCGATGCGCTCCTCACGGAGTCACGATTATAAAAGTCCCCAGTCAGGCAGAGGTAATGCGCCCTAGGAAATCCTGTAGACTACACCCCCTCTGTCGGATTTTCACCGATTTCTCTACTCCGGCTCTTTCTCCATGAAAGAGTCTGTCTCGGTCGCCAACATTCACTATCACTTCAACGCATTAATGATACGGGATAGAGATGAAGGATTACTCTGGTACCTGCGGTACCAGCATTGACTCTTCAAAGCCTCCCTTACCACTGGACGAACACCTTATCGATGTATCCAGCGCGAAGGGTAACGATTGCGTGTCAGTGGCAACCTGACCCCTTTTTACTTGAGGTGGTAAGTCTCAAGCCAGGAGCAACCGCTTCTTACACACGTCTATCCTGAACGCGCGATGTTGTGGAGTAAGCAACACCTAGCACCTCTATGTAAAAGATGAAGCGAAGAAAGAGAAGAAAAAAATGAACAAAAGGTAATGAAATTAAGGAGTTATTTTGAATATGTTCAATGTGTAGGTGAGAAAAAACCCTTGCGGGGCAACCCGCAAAGGGAAGAGAAACTGCGGGCTGCCCCGCGACCGACGAATTAGAGAAAGGTTTATACCTGAAGACCTCGGCTACCTTTTATTCTTTGCGTTGGTCGCCTATCCCCTCAACGTCGTTCAAGGTATATCAATGTGTTTACTCGTTTACAAGTGTAAATTAATACAGTTATAAATTTTTACAAATGTAACTTTCATATAGATTTAAATCTATGCGGTAATCTTAAAATTCAGCAACTACTTATAGAATTAGGTGCAAGTAAGAAAAGGCATTAAGAAAAATTTGATGACTTCGTTAAAAAGCTTTACGTATAAGGATTTGAGAAGCCAATGCGGCGCAACTTCCTTGCTCGGTAGCGGCTCAGAATGTACAACACCTCCAGCCTGCTGGAGGTGTTCGCTGTTCTAAATCACGCTTGTACCAATAAATCAGTGGTTCCTAAAGAAGTGACCCCTGATAAAGTTGCGAATTGTCCTCCAGAACCTAAACCTGCTGTTGCACCATCGGTATTGTAGAAGAGGTCGCCGTTGGCACGATTGAAGACGATTCGGGCGCTGCTAGTTCCAGCGATTGTACCTCCGTTTGTGGATGCGTTGATGGTAGCAAATTCGCTGGCGCTGAGGGTAGATCCAGCGGCAGTAGTGAGGGCGGTGAAAGTGGTTTTATCCAGAACGATTTTGTCAGTACCACTGAGGAAGTCGGTAATGGTGTCGATGCCGATCGTGCTGCTATTAAAGGCAGCGTTAATGTCGAAGAGGAAGCGATCGCTGCCAGTTCCACCTGTGAGGGTGTCGTTGCCTGCACGACCGTTAAGTGTGTCGTTTGACTCATAACCGACAATCACATCATTTCCAGAGGTTTCGGCAGCTTGCAGAACACGCAGATCGACCTCAGCCCCTGACCAAATTGTGCCATTGGCAAAGACAAAGCTTTCGATCCGATCGGGATTGAAACTGGTTGGTAGTGTGCCAGAGAATTGATCTTTGATTGTTAATTGATCTGTGGTGCCTGCAATTTTAATGACGAGATCTTTACCAAGACGAGACATCTGTAAATCAGTGGGTAAGGTTCCCGATTTGAATGTTAATTGGTCAGCGGAGTTCGACCTGCTATCACCATCATCATTTATGATATCTTGCCCGTATCCGCGACCAAAAACATACGTATCATTCCCAGCAAAACCTTGGAGTAGATCATTTCCTGTACGTGCATCAATTAAATCGGCCCGGGGTGTACCGCTAATGGTGTCATTGCCCATACTGACCTGTCCTTCAATCGCCAGAACATCCACAGCAGCAATATCCAAAACCGTTCCATTTGCGAACTGAAATAACTCAACTGCGTTATAGCCGAAGCTAGAAAAATGATCTCGAATCGTTAGGCGATCGGTAGTAGCAGTAATAGTAAGGATAAGATCCTGTCCACTCTTGCGGAATACAACATCGGTAGGCTGAATATTCGCACCAAACTGAACTTTATCGGGGTAATCTTCGTAAACAGTATCGATACTTTCTTCGATAATATCCTGCCCTGAGCCTCGACCAAAGCGATAGGTATCACTGCCGCCAAGCCCCTTCATTACATCATTCCCAAAACCACCATCCAGGATGTCATCTGTCCAATAGCCTGTGATGGTATCATTACCAGCGGTTTGAGAAGCTTTGATAAGGGATTCCCGCACCTGTGCATCATTCCAGGAAACACCATCGGCAAAGGTGAACGTTTCAATATCATTCCAGCCAGGAAACCAGGCTCCGTGGCTAAATTGTCCTTTAATCGTTACCCGATCTGTACTGCCCTGAAAGCCAATGGTTAAGTCATTACCATTTCTGGATAGCAGTGCTTTGGTTGAAGTTAAGCCAGTGCCGAAAATAATTTTATCATCGTCAGGATTTGAGACATTATCAACAGTTTCTTCGATGATATCTTGCCCAAAGCCAACGGCAAATTGATAAGTATCGCTGCCATCACCACCTTGCAAAATGTCGTTGCCTGCCCCACCATCGATTTGGTCAGCACCACTGGTGCCAGTGATGGTATCATTACCGGAGGTTGTCTGCGATTGGACTGCTTTTACTGTGATTTCTGCCTTGTTAAGCTTTACTCCATCGACAAAGGTAATTGTTTCAATAGCGTTATAGCCAGTCGAATTGAAATGTCCTTTTACAGTTAGCGAATCACTGGAACCTAATATAGAGATTCTTAAATCATTGCCAACTTTCAGAAGTTTAACGTCTGTATTGGCAATGCTTGAGAGAAAAGCGATTGTATCGGGGTAATCTTCGTAAACAGTATCAATACTTTCTTCAATGATATCTTGCCCTGAGCCTCGACCAAAACGATAGGTATCACCGCCGCCAAGCCCCCTCATTACATCATTCCCAAGACCGCCATCAAGTATGTCATCTGTCCAGTAGCCGATGATGGTATCATTACCTGTGGTTTGAGAAGCTTTGATGAGGGATTCTCGCACAGTTGCATCAGTCCAAGAAACACCATCGGCAAAAGTAAACGTTTCAATGTCATTCCAGCCGGGGAACCAAGCGCCGTGGCTAAATTGTCCTTTAATCGTTACCCGATCTGTACTACCCTGAAAGGCAATGGTTAAGTCATTACCATTTCTGGATAGTAGTGCCTTGGTTGAGGTTAACCCTGCACCGAAAACAATTTTATCGTCATCGGGATTTAAGATGTAATCAACAGTTTCTTCAATGATATCTTGCCCGAAGCCAGCGACAAATTGATAAGTATCGCTGCCATCACCACCCCGCAGGATGTCGTTGCCTGCCCCACCATCGAGAGTGTCGGCACCACTAGTGCCAGTAATGGTGTCATTACCGGAGGTTGAGAGAGCCTGTATTGTTCCTGACGCAATCTGTGCAGCCGTCAAGGTTGTACCGTCGTTAAATTTAAAGAATTCAACCTGGGCAAACTTTGTTGCGTTAAATTGTCCCTTGATTGTTAGGGTATCTGAGACACCAGTAATTGAGATTCTCAAATCATTATTTATTTTCAGAAAGGTTACTTCTGACCGCGCAACATTTGCCGCAAACTGAATTGTATCTGGCTGGTCTTCATAAACGGTATCAATACTTTCCTCAATCGTATCCTGTCCCGAACCTTTACCAAAAATGTAGGTATCACCGCCACCAAGTCCACGCAGTGTATCGTTTCCTGCTCCGCCATCTATAATATCGGCAGTAAAGAACCCGGTAATAATATCGTTGTTATTTGTTCGTGCCTGCGCGAGTAAACGTTCTCTAATTTGAGCGTCACTCCAGGTTGTGCCATCGGTAAAGCGGATAGTTTCGATATCAGTCCAGCTTGGAAAATAGGCACCGTGTGCAAATTGACCTTTAATTGTAAGTCGATCTGTCGAGCCAGTAAAAGTGATAATTAAATCGTTACCGCTACGACTTAATCGGGTATTGGCTGCTGTGATACCAGTACCAAATGATATTGTATCAGCATCTTCATATGTTACCAGTCGTACTTCTTCCTCGATTACGTCTTGCCCGAAACCAGCAGCAAAAATGTAGGTATCTGAGCCGTCTTGTCCCCGCAATGTATCGTTTCCAGCCCCACCTGTAATTGTGTCGTTCGACCAAAATCCTTCAATAATGTCGTTGCCACTAGTTTGCTGTTGCTGGATATATCGTATCCGCAGGTCGGCAGTACTCCAATTAACACCATTGGAGAAGGAAAAAGTCTCAATTTCGTAGGGATGATAGTTAATTGTGGTGTAGTCGAATTGACCTTCTATCGTTAAAGTTTCTCCGGTAGGTATAATTGTCAGACGTACATTATTTAAAGCAGTACCTGTGCGGTCAATGCGTAGGTCAGTGGGCAGAATATTGCTGCCAAAGATGATGCGATCGGCATTATAGGAGAGGATATTTGTCCATTCATCACGGATGGTATCATTGCCGTAACCGCGATTATAGATGTAAGTATCGGAACCATTTCCCCCTTTCAGCGTATCGTTACCAGTTCCCCCATCAATGCGATCGTCAAGATGGGTGCCAACGATGAGATCGGCACCTGTAGTTTTGGCTGTGGCAATAATTTCTGCTGCTAAACCTGCCCAGGTTTTTACAGTGCCATCAGACCAGACAAAACGTTCGATCTGCCAGAAGGCAATTGTGCCGAAAGGACCAGTTTCAACGTAGGTATACTGCTCCTGAACTCTGACTTGATCGGTTGTTCCTTTGATGCTAATGATTAGGTCTTGGGTTTCGCCATCGCGGCGGAAGGTAATATCAGAAACGGCAATACCAGCTTTGAATTGGAGTGTATCTGGCGTAGAGTCTAATACATAGTCAGGCGAGTCTTTAATAATATCTTGACCATCTCCGCGACCAAAAAGATAGGTGTCGCCGTCATCTCCACCATCCAGAAAATCATTACCTGCCTTGCCGTCGAGTGTATCTTTGTACCATGCGCCATAAAGGGAATCGTTGCCTGTGCTTCCTGTAGTCACCCTGCGTAGCACGTCTTCCCAGGTGAGAACGGTGCCATTTGCAAACTGAAACTTCTCAACACGATCAAACCAAGCTACACCGAGCAGATTAAATATGTCTAGCTTTACACCTTTGAACTGGCTCTTGATGGTCAGCGTATCGGTAGAACCTGCGATTTGAATTACCAAATCATGGTTCGCCAGATGGGTAAAGGTAATATCCGCAGGAGTAATTGTGTCGCCAAACACTACCGTATCGTCTGATGCCCAGTTGTAGCCGAGTATACTAGTGATAAAAATTTGGGGGTATTTTGATTGATCGTGAATAATATCTTGACCTGAGCCACGATCAAATCGATAGGTATCACCGCCATCAAACCCTACTAGCAGGTCGTTACCTGTACTCGCGGCGAAGTTATCTGGGGTGCCAAAGCCGTAGGTTGCATCATTACCAGTGGTTGTATAAGTTTTGATGATGGCAGTTTGGAGATCGAGCCAGTTCCAAGCTCCACCCTGTGAGAAAAATAATGCTTCGATTCGGTTATCGATTGCAAACTTAGTCTGATAGCCAAGTGGTGTATAAGCAAATTGGTCTTTAATTACAATGCTGTCGCCAGTCCAGGCGAAGCGAATTATGAGATCGTTGCTTGCACCGTCACGGGATAAACGTAGATCGTCGGCTGTAATACCAGTTAATAGGAGCGTATCGGCGGCATTGAGGAGTGGATTGGTCATTACATCCTGGATGATGTCGTTACCATCGCCGCGCGTGTAGTAGTAAATATCACCGTTATCTCCACCTTGTAGGGTATCATTGCCAGTTAAGCCCTCAAGTTCATCGGCGGTGCCAGTGCCCTGAAGCAAATCATTACTACTTGTACCGCGTCCTACAGCGGCGGCGATGTCACCTGCGCCGTAAATTGTGCCATCAGCGAACTGAATATCTTCCACACCTTTGCCTGACACGGTTGGTGCGGCAGTCATAATTGCCAGTGGGGTTGCAAACTGATCTTTGATCGTAATCGTATCGCTGGAATTCTTGACGCTGATAACGAGATCTATCCCCCGACGGGTAAACACCACATCTTGTGGATTGTAAACAGCAAGGCGAATGCGATCGCCATTTTCGCGACTCTCATTGTCAACGATCGTATCGCGACCAAAATTACGTCCATAGACATAAACATCTTGCCCAATGCCCCCAGTAATCGTATCGTCGCCTGCACCACCAACATAAATTTTGAGACCACTGTCATTGCTTCGTCCTAAAGCGTCATTACCAGCGTTGCCCAGCACCACACCAGTTAATCCTAACCCTGCTACCAGTTGTGCCAAGGTGAGCGATGTAGTGATTCCGTCTACTGCCCGCACTAGGCTTGCTACTTCAAAGTCAGCTTTGATGCTATTAGAGTCAGCCCGTAGTAAGACTTTGCTCAACGTGTCGAGCATGGGTCCCCAATTGGTATTCCATGATGTCAAGGCAATTGATGCTGTGGTTGAAAGTTGCTGGATGGCTTTGCGGTAGATGTCGCTTAGTGTTGTCGGGCTGGTTGCTTGGAACAGATCGTTAGATAGATCGTAGGTTAACGGCCCTAAAATCGACTTCAGTGGCCCTTGGGCAGCTAGTTTGATGGTTGCCCGATCGAGAGCATCATTCCAATTGGCAATTAGTTCATCAATGTTCGCAACTGATGGCACCCCATTACCGTCGCGGGGTGTTAGTTGCTCACCTGCATAAATTTCTAAGAAGGCCAATTTCCGCTGATCAAAAGCGGTGGTCATGGCAGTGCTAGGAACAGTATCGACTTTTGCCCAGCGAAATAGAATATCGTCTACTCTGTCTTTGAGAGCAGTCCAGGTGGTTGTGTTTGGGAGTGCGTTGAGGCTGCTCACCAGGTTTAGTAGTGTTGCATCGTTGGTCATGGACACGGGCAGATCGGGCAGAGTGCCGTAGCCTTTAAGTTTGGGTAGTGCGGCAGCAGCAGCGGAAACGGTTTTGTTGCCAAGATACTTCGTATCTAATTGACTAGCATCGAAAGCGACATCGGCGATCGTGCCAGTTGTTCCATTAGCGCGGGTGAACTTAGCGGTGGCACGGATGAGGTTATCTTGGATAGTGGTATTTGTGAGGTTAGTGGCACTCAGGCTGAGTGTGGTGATGCTGTTTTGGGTGAGGGTTGTCAATTCACCTGCGTCGGTGGTGCCATTTTTGTTGAGATCGCGCCATAGCCTGAGGCTGGCAAAGCCTGTATCTGCTGATGTGATCAGGTTATCGTTGTTAGTGTCAAGAGCTTTTAGAGCAGCAAAACCCGTGGTTGTGGCATTACCAAAGAGTTCGCTAATGTCATCGATTTTGCCATTATTGTTCAGGTCTCGGGCGAGGAAAGCATCGTCTCCTTTTACCCAAGCGGTCTTTTCGGCAAATCCATCTTTGTCGAGATCGAAATAGACACCGTTGTCCTGACTGGTTAGTTCAATGCCATCACCATCCAAATCCAGCACTAGTGGATCAGTGCTGCTAAAGGTAACGCCAAACCCAGCAGCTAACGCCAGCTTGATTGTCCGTCGAATCGCTGAAATGCTGACTTGATTGGCAACTACTAGTTGAAATACAGTTACATGACCAGTGGCTGCACCTGTATCGAGATCAAGCGAGTAATTTTCAATAACTGCCTGTCCGCCCCGTCCACGCCCAAATTGCACCAGAAGTTGATTGGTTTCGGTCAGCCCATAGCGGAATGTCCCCATCAGGGGAATGTCAATTAGCGTTGTGAATGCTCCCAGCAATGAAGCATACCCAAAAGGAACGACCGATGATAAGGAACTGAAGGGTGACCAATAAGCCCAACCATCCTCATTCCACCACTGCCGCACTCCGCCATAGAGTGGAATAATACCTCCCCAATACATATAATCATCGGTTCCAGCATCGTGGACGAAAGTATTGTTCATGAGACCAAATGAATCACTGGCCCCATCATTACCTTGGCCTGTGCCGCCCCAAAGATGATTTTCGCCGCCATACGCAAGCAAGAAGTCGCTACCCTCTCCACCATAAAGAAAGGCTCCAGTTCCTTTGTAGGAAAACACCCAATCATCTCCATCTCCACCTCGGAGTTCCATCTTCTCAATCTGGCTTTTATATTGAGAACCGATCCCCACTAGAATATCGTTGCCCGCCCCGCCATCGGCTTTAACAAGATCTGTTGCTACAAGAAGATCGTTATCGCCATCTCCGAAGAGCTTTGCACTACCTGCTCCAAGTAGCCAGTCCCGTCCTACACTCCCTTTCATTTGCGCCTGGTCGAACCCGATCAGGATATCTTCGCCTGCACCAGCAGCAACCAGAGCAGTTCTAAAGCCCACAATAATGTCAGGATTAGCTGTTCCAGAAAAACTTCCCTCATTGCGTAGAACAAGTCCAAACTGCTCATTCCAAACGAGCCTGGAAGGAAGACTTGCGGTGGGATTGACAGGGATTCCATCAGCACCCAGATACCGCTTAAAGTCGAAAGCCAGCGTGTTATCGAATGGGACACCTTCAAAGATTGAGTTTAGTAGAGAGCGTATGCCTGTAAATACCGCTTGGCTTGCTGCGCTGTTTTGACTGAGAGGTGTCGTTCCAGCTAGAAGACCAAGACTTGGACCAAATAGCGAAGTTAAAGCGCCAAGACCTATAAGTGCAAGTGTAGCTTCTTGCTTAAGTTGACTAGCTGACAAGGCCAGTCCGCCCGTCACTTTGTCTGCCAAGCCTAACTTGTCCGAAACGTAAACAATTTTGTTTGAGCTACGCTCACGAATAGCAATGTAATCGGTCGTTTCGATGCGCTCATAGGCACTGCCAGAAAACTTTGATTCTTCATTACCGATTTTTGCACCTAAGAGCAGTTGAGAACCTGCCAAAACTGCGGCGAGCGTTCCAGGCGTTGCTAATACTGTTGGGTCTTGGGCTACAATCTGGATATTGCCAGGGAAGTAATCCCCCATCTTATAATTGTTTTCCCAAACTCCACGATCTGCAAGTTGAATTTGTTCTTTAGTTAAAACACCATCTTGATTAGCACTTAGCTCTTTAGCAATTGCATCGATTAAGCCTTGAACAATATCAGCAGAAAATTTATCAAGACCTTCCGCAGGGTATTTGTCGGGATTACTATTCTTTGCGATCGCATTACCAATCATAGCAGCGCCGCCAAAGAAGCCACTATAGGTTGTAATTTGTGCTTGAATCAGAATCTGACTTACAGCGTCCCTGTCAACATCTTTAATTAGGTTGTAATAGTATAAATAAGCTCCTCCGCGATCGCCTTTTTTTAATAAGGCGTTCATGGCAATGATGTCTGTCTGGGTGATTTGAACTGGCATAAATTATTCTCCTGTGGAAAATTGATCTGGGAAATATCAGATATTCGTTTACCGAGTGGGCGTTACATCCGTGCGTAAAATAGATGAATTGTCACCCAATATCACCTCACCCAGCTTTTCCCCGGAGAGGCATCTATGGCCAAATTTGTTATAAAGACATTGCTATTAAAAATCGATGCTGGTAGCAAAACGGTTTATAACCTTCTAAATCCACCTAACAAAGGAGGAATTTTAGACCAGTTCTCCCCTTTTAAAGCTAGGGTGGATCAACAAGTGTTTATAATCACAGCCGATTTCCTTGCAATCACTCTCTGAATACACCTTATTTTCACTGAATTTTGGTAAAGTTTGTATAAAAAATTCATGAAGAAAACGGATTGTCTATGTAGTTTTTTCGTATTTCCTTTGTTTTGATCCACTCCTGAAGCCGATTGAACTGGAAATCTATCTGTAACTATCCGAACCCACGGCATCAGCAATTGTACGACAGGCTCTTGTCGATAACTTCTGGTTTGTTTAGCGATTGTGTGTGGGTTAGCAGACT
Source organism: Calothrix sp. NIES-2098 (assembly GCF_963875125.1). NCBI lineage: Bacteria > Bacillati > Cyanobacteriota > Cyanophyceae > Nostocales > Calotrichaceae > Calothrix > Calothrix sp. NIES-2098. The sequence goes on along the minus strand of NZ_CAWNKJ010000001.1, from coordinate 1,563,165 downwards.
AACCCACAGTCTATTCGTTGTGGAGAAACCGATTAATTGGAAGTATTCCAGGCTTCAATAGAGTAACTCCATCAGGGGTTGAGTTTGCACTTTAATCTTCTACTAATGACAACTTGATATCCATGTATGTGAAGTTAAATTTTAAACCAAGTCTTATTGCTCTAATGCGGGGTCGCAAGCACGTAAGGACGTATTGAGAAAAATTACTATTTTTTACATTTTTACAAGAACCCCTCAACAATATTACGTATAAATGATTTTGTTCACTTAAATAGGGATGCCAATACCTCGCAAGAAAGCTGCGAAATAATGGCTGCTACAATCCTTGCCTTACATGAGTTTTAAGTAAGTCATATATGCGATTGCTTCATTCTTGCTTACTTTGACATTGAGCCTTGAGCCTGCGTTCAATGGCGATCGCCTCTATTCTCATGAGGCCCTTGTTACCGTTTTATAATGAAAGGATGCAAAAGCTTACCATCACCCGACCTGACGATTGGCATCTGCATCTGCGCGACGGTGCAGCACTGAAAGCAGTTCTGCCCTATACGGTGCGTCAGTTTGCCCGCGCAATCGTTATGCCGAACTTGAAGCCCCCTATCCGCTCGGTGGCAGATGCGGCAGCCTATCGCGATCGCATCCTCGCCGCCATTCCAGAGGGCCAACAGTTTGAGCCATTGATGACGCTCTACCTTACCGACAACACCAGCCCCGACGACATTTTCCGAGCGAAAGAATCCCAGTTTATCAAAGCGGTCAAGTACTACCCAGCCGGTGCAACGACCAACTCAGACTCCGGTGTGACGGATATTCGTCAGAGCGATCGCGTCTTTGAAGCGATGCAGCAGGTGGACATGCCGTTATTACTGCACGGGGAAGTGACCGATAACGATGTTGATACGTTCGATCGCGAGAAGGTGTTTATCGAGCGACATTTAATAGAACTCAAGCAGCGATTTCCCAACCTGCGGGTGGTGCTTGAGCATATCACCACCTCCGATGCGGTGCAGTATGTCCTGTCTGCCAACACCATCGCGGCAACAATTACGCCACAACATTTGTTGTTTAACCGTAATGCCCTGTTCAAAGGCGGCCTTCGCCCCCATTTTTATTGCCTGCCCATTTTGAAACGGGAGGAGCATCGTCAGGCTTTGTTGCAAGCGGCAACATCGGGAAATCCGAAGTTTTTTCTAGGTACCGATAGCGCTCCCCATACCCGCACCAGCAAAGAAAGTTCCTGTGGCTGCGCGGGATGCTTTTCGGCTCTGCACGCCCTTGAGTTGTATGCCGAAGCATTTGAAAGCGTGAAAGCCCTGGATAAACTGGAGGCGTTCGCTAGCTTTTATGGCCCAGATTTTTATCAACTGCCGCGTAATACTGAGCAAATTACCTTGTCCAAAACGACTTGGCGCGTTCCTGATGAAATTCCATTTATGGAATCTGGGCTTGTACCTTTGGGGGCAGGGCAGGAAATGACATGGCAAATGGTATGACATTGGCATTGTGCATCAGCCGTTGTGGAATCCTGTCGGTTAGCTTAGTCCAACGAGTAATTTGAATTCTGGCTCAACCCCCTCAGGCTTCTCTATCCATTCGATCATCTCCTGTGCGAACATTTTCTTGCCCTTCGGGGGTGCCTTCGCTAAACCGCTGCATCGAAATAAATAACTGTATAAACAGTACAAACAGTAATAACTATTTATACTATTTTTATTGTTTTTTCCCTTTTTTCATTCTAAGTGCTGTGAGCACTTGCTGTGAGCACTTCATGGGGCGAAAGTAGCGAAGTGTGCGTTGACGAAATGCCAGCACCTCGGCCCTTGTGATTTGAATCATAAAATGGCAGTTCTTACCACTTTATCCTTTAAGTCACAGTTACAGTGACAGTAGCTGATTGAGTTTTTAGCTTTGTATATTAACCAAAGCCTTTGATTTGCCCTTGGTACTTAAACATCATTAGCTATCAAAGAAGTTTCTTGATGCCTGACGTTCGGCATCATGTTCATATGAAGCAGCCAATTCTCTTAGAGAAGTCGCAAAACGATGATAGCCTTGAGACTCAACTTCTTCAGCCTGTGAGCGATATTTCTCGGCGAGATCTCGTTCGTCTCGTCCTTCTGGATCTACTAAATGAATGCCACGCGAGTTAAATAGCTCAGTTGTAAATCCGTCTCGCATATCATTAGCATCTTTAGCATTCAGTGCCTCTGCTGCGGCGTGATGCAACCAAAGCCCATCAGGATCAGGGGGGGTATGAATAAGAACATGACCAACCATTGAAAGCGCAATTTCTAAATGTCCTGACTCCGAGCAAGCAGATTTAATTTTATTCAACCAGGCAGTTAGCGCTTCCCCGTTATATGTCCTATCTTTCTGGCTACCAGGTGGAGTTCTCCACTGTTGAAGCAGACGGTAAGCATTTGTTGCCATGTTTTTCTGTTGCTCGGTGAGTTCTTCAGGAGAATCTCCCTCATTCTGTGACCGAAACACAAGGCGAATAACTTCGCAAAAGAAATCAGGATTGTTAGCTAGTTGTTGCTCAAGTAGACTGGGAGATACGCCGTAGTGTTGATCAAGGAGAGGTAGAAAAGCCCACTCAACTTTGAAAAGCTCATCAGGGTTTATCTCTGGATCATTTTGTAATGCCTGTATAATTTCGATAACGGCATGTACATCCATAGTACGAACATTTTCTTGTGAATGAAGTATTGCGTAAAGCACACTGATGGCTTGTTGGGTATTTAGGGGAAGCTTGTCATGCAATATCCTTTCAAGACATTTAATTGCTTCATGCGGTCGCTCGTATTGAACTAAACGATTAATAGCTAGTTCAAGACCTGTTTCAGTTTGGTAGGGATTGGCATTAGTATTTAACCAATACGGAGACTCATCTTCTCCTAGAAGCCTTGCTGCCCACTTCCAAGTATCAGGGGTAAAAGGAAGAAACGATAAGAATTTACCTAATTGAGAGGGAGACCAATGTGATGTATCGATGTCATTGACCCATTGCCAACTGTGTTTGCCAAATTTACCCTCAATAAAACCACTTGCAAACTGAGCAAGAGAATTAATCTCCGACTCTAACATAGTTGGAAGTATTTTTTCTTCAATGTCTTTTTCTGCAATTGCACTAAAAATCGCACCTACATGCGAAGGTAGTCTTGTTACTGATTGAGTAAATGCCAGAACTGCTTCCAGACCACCAGAGACAAAAATTTCTTCAATAGCTTTTTGCCTTTGGTTTCCAAGTTCTCTGCGTTGTTCCTCAAAGTTTCCCTTTTCCTCAAATAGATCAAAGTCGCCTTCATTAAAAAGTCGTTGGTGACGGAAAATTGGATCTTGTGGTTCTAGATTCTGTGAGATCTCTTCGATTTCATCTACTAGTGATTGATTCATAGCCCATTCAGCATCCCGAAATCTTCGGTGCTTTGAAACCAAATCTACAAGTTTATTCCATAAAGGCAGCCGATCTACTTGAGATAACGAAGTAATGGTATCTGAGCGTAAGTAGGACAAAATTTGACTTTGCACTTGAGATGTAAAATCATTGAATCGATCAATAATCTCAGTAAGTTTCGTAATGTCTTGTTCTGTTGCTCTTAACACCATTTCTGAGTAAGCATTAACCTGCTCCCAGTACTCTTGTTGCGTTGCCCGCTCCGACCAATCCTCAGGAATAATTGTTCTCCATGCTGGCTTACGTGAACCTCTAGAAATTTGGTTTGGATTAGGAAGAATAGCTAATAGTACTTTCCAAGCAACATCTGGATTTTCTTGAAGTAGTGTTTTAATAGCAGATTGCCTCTTTGCTACAGAAGCACAAGTTTGAGGAAACCAAGGCAAGAGAATTGTTGTAAGAGAGTTGACTGGACGATTAGCCCAATTTCCGCCAGGATCTTTTGCAGTTAATTCTCCAAGAATTATAAGAACACGGATTAAATATGTAGCATCCCAAGCGAGTGTCTCTAATGCCCAAAGTAGGCCAGTTATATAGTTGCCACCAGTAACTCCCGGTCTTTCTTGTGTAAAGAGAATATCAAAAGGACATGGGTCATTATTTAATGCGCTTTCAACAGCGTTGAGAAACTCTTCAGGTGCAGCCTCAGCTAGTAACGGCAAGAGGTGGTTTAGACTTGCCCAAAGAACCCAGTCTGCATTGGCAAGGATCTCTCGTACTGCACAACGAGCAATTACCTCTGCCTTACCAGAAGAACATGATATTAAAGGTTCTGGATGGCTTCCAAGAAGAGCCAAATTCTCTGCTAAACTGTTTCGTAGCGAAATTGAATGGGTTAGAGTTTTACCATAAATATTTGCTGCATATCGTTCTTCTGGGGGTAATTCAAATTGCGGATCTTGCTCACGTATAACATTGATAGCGATATCTTTAATTTGATTTAAATGCTCATCAAATATTTGCTGTCCAAGCGCGTTCCATCCTTCGTATCGGGCAACAAACTTCCAAATACCATCTCTTTGGATTAGGGGAGTGCCTGGGCGCAGTGCGATATTACGCATCTTTTTAACCCATTCCGCATAAGAACTTCCTGATAGTTTTTCTACTACTGCTTTATCAGCTTCAAAGTGTTCATTCCACGTACCTAGAATCTCTGCAATCACTAATTCTGCTGCATCTGCTCCTTGTGCCCATTCTGGAGTAAGTGAAATATTTTGAAGACATCTAAGCAATGAACTTAGGTTGCCGTTGCTTTTTTGTGCAAAGCTACGAGCTTTCTCCTTGTTGTAGCCTGCTTTTACTAAAAATTCTTCAATTTGATAGCTTTTAGGGTTTGGGATTGGGACACGGTATAGGCTTGGAATGCCACCGGGCATTCCGCCGAAAATTATTGCATGACCTCCCCTTTCAGCTTTCTGGAGGAGTTTTCTCCCTAGGGAATCATTTTCGTTCAAATCAAAATTTGCAACTAAAATATGCCTTTCTTGTAAAGAGGTTATGGCGTTCCACGCTTCGATCCCAGATATAAACAGACAACGACCGATAATATTTAACCTCGCATTATTGTCTATAGTTGCTATATAGGCTGCAACAAAATCTGCTACTTGATCAAGGAAACGAGTATCCAATTTTAACTGAAGCATTTTTCCTGAGAACACCTCATTAAGCTTGGCACATGCAGCCTCACGGTTTGCAAGAAAGATATCTGGAATAAGTGGTGGCTCACCAATACTTCTCAGGTCGGCCCAGTGTTGCTCAGGAGTTTCAATTTGATGTACTGGAAGCCCCATCTTATCTGCAAGCCAGAGTTCAACTGAAAGAAAGTGCTGAAGCCAGTCGATTAGTCCAGTTCCATCAATAATACGAACATCTTGCCAGTCATTCTTCTGACGACGCTTTTCGAGCCATTCAGCTTGCGCGTCTTCTTTCCATGTATGAGGCCAGTCCTTTCTACCAGATAAGGGAGTTACAAAAATAAATGTAGATTTTTGTCTAATTTCACTAGGTATTGTAGATGTTAAATCTTTATAATCACTCGTAGCCTTCGCTCCAGCATTAGTACCAGTGCCAATTTCCCAGAATGAGCTTCCTTCCGGGACAAATGGATTAAAGTCAAAATCTGTATCAAAGATTCCATCAGGGCCATGCTGCCCAATACTATCAGGAAGAGGGAAGCGCCGCTTATTGGGATTTGGAGATGAAGCTGCAACTAGTCGATAGACAAGCTCAACAATTATTCCCTGAGCATCACGAGCGTTGCCCCGTACCCATTCGTCGAGTTGGTTTTCAGTGACTATCCTGTTAAGCATTATTGTAAGTGTTTTATATATCGATTATTAATTTATGACTTGCTTTGAACATGTTGTACTCAGTTAAAGCTTTCGGTAGGGATAAACTTAGTATTACTAATCTAAGTATTTTATCGGTTGTAGTAGATCGTAATTATAAGCGCTCTTTTCTATTTCATCTAAGATTTCCTATATAATCTTAATGCTTGCTTATAAGGGAAAATAGTCAAATTTCATCGATTTCTCGCATCTTACGGGAGAAATGTTCCGACACTATTGAAACTCAGAACTGTGTAAAATTTTATATTCTTTGGCAGATAACCGCTAGAAGCTGTTTATAGCAGCAATACCTTAAGCTACTTGGTACTTTATGAGAGTTCTTCTAGCTTTGAGTTATATAGTAGTAACTATATTAACTATTTGTATAGTTAATATAGTTACTACTGTTTTTTGTTTCTCTTGAGATTTAGCACTGCAAAAACTTCATCAACCAAAGCTTCAATTTCTTTAACCGCAGCCGAAGCTTTTCCTAGATCATGGACAGTTACACCAAAGGCTGCTGATTGGCGATAAATTTGGCGTTGAGCGATTTGTGTTTTCGTAAGAGGAATACCAAATTCAGATAGTACTTCTATGCTTTCGTGAGATAACGTAGTTTTTGCTTGCGCTTGATTCAAAATTAATCGCGCTTGTAATGCGTCGTTGATCGTACTGCAATGTTCAATAACTTGTTTGATACCTACAGCAGCCCACATATCAAGGGGAGAAGGAAGAATAGGAACAAGTGCTAAGTCTGCAACAATCAGTGCACTTTGTGGTACTGGAGAATCGGCAGCTGGAGGGCAGTCAATAATAATAACGTCGTAATCCTCAATAAACTTTTTTACTTCACGATGAACTTTCTCATTCGCAGCACTTAACCCAATAACAGAAGCAGGAAAAGGAGTTGAATCTTCTGCCGACGCAGCCCAGCGTGTCGCGCTTCCTTGTGGGTCAGCATCAACCACCATTACTTTGTAACCGCGCCGAGTAATCGTCCCTGCAAGCTGCATAGTGGTAGTTGTTTTACCCGCCCCACCCTTCTGATTTACTACGGCAATAATTTTTGCTGTCATTTTTCACACCTATATTAACTATACAAATAGTTATAACTGTTTAAATAATATAAATAGTTATAACGGTTATTTCCATTTGTATGATTTAACAGAGAAATACGAGAATGAGCAAACTATTTGTTTGATTATAATAGTATTAACTGTTTTAATAGTTTGTACGGTTATAACTATTAGTATAATGATGGGTACCATTGCATGGTGAAGAGAGACTTGAAATCAGCGCTGAAAACTTCGCTTAAAGAAGAAGACACGGCAGTACAGAGCCGTTTTGAAAAAGCAGAAAGCTTGTTAGGTGAGAAGCCGCATTTAGCCGATACTCCTCAATCAGTTTCAGAACCATCCAAACAAGAGGAGATTGCTGTTAGCCCATCAGAAAAAAAAGTGGTGCGCGACACATTCACTATGCCTGCTGATGATTATGAATTGATTGCGGCTATTCAGGAGCGTTGTTTACAGTCGGCTTTAAACGTTACACGAAGTGAAATTGTCAGGGCAGGGTTGCGAATGCTTCACGATCTGTCAAATGAAGAACTTACAAACGCTTTAAAAGCCGTTGAAAAAATCAAGTCTGGTAGGCCACCCAAAAAGAAACAGTAAAAACTATACAAATGATTTTAACAATTACTACTATTTGTACTGTTAATATAATTTGTATTTTTATGGCAGAAATTACACCTAATTTTTCTACTGAGTTTTATAAAGAATAACGCTTAAATCATGTAAAGGCAGAATCCTATAAAACGGTAAAAACTATACAAATAGTTTTAATGATTACTACTATTTATATGATTAATATAGTTTGTATAGTTTGTATAGTTTTTAATCCTGTCGTAACGTCCATAATTAAACAGTGGAGTTTATCTCTTTTGTTTTGGTCTCCCCACACCCCTCAACGGCACCTTTTCTGCGATCGCCGCGATCGTTTTCTGTGGCGTATATAATAGTACTTTCAACGCCAAGCGCACCACCTCACTCGTAGAAGGCACCACGTACACGTCAGTCTCCTCAAGCTGCTGCTTTAACCGCTCCAGTAAGAGTAAGTCTTCATCATGTAGTGAGACTGTCACTTTCGTTCGCATCGTTCATCCCTTATAAGCCCTTCACGCAGCCTAAAACGCAGGGAAGGGGAGTTTTTCTTTGCTTTAATGCCTGATTATGCCGTTTTTTATCATGTAAAAGGAATTTCAAAAGTTCCCAACACGCCCAAAAGTAGCGAAATAGCCTGATAAGTATTGTTATCGGGTATGTTTTTTATCACTTCCTCGTAATTGTCCGACAATATAGGGGAAAGCACCGCTATACAAGGGCTTTTTTGGATGTTTTAGGCTAATTGTGGCAATTGTTCCACGGTAACGCAGCAATAGGTAATGTGCATACCACAAGGTCGCACTGCGAGAAATATCAGCATTGCAAAGGTAGGTAGTTGAATTTTTTTGATTTTTTATCAGCTACAGGAAAGAGACTCAGGTGATTATTGCAGCAACGCACTTAAAGAATAAACTCATTATGTAGCTTTAGCTAATGCGTGGAACATTAATTAAATAGTGTTTTATTTCCTAAATTTATAACCGACCTGTTGTGTAACTTGCATAATTAAATTGCACCTTGTCTGCAAAGTTATTTTGCACTATTTCCTTGAAGCTCATGTCTTTAATGAACGTATAGGAGGAATAATTCTCCCATTACATTAAAAAGATAGGTGAAAGGTAGGGACACATATTCTCGTTTTAAAGATGCAAAGTAATTATGCAGACAAGGTGCAATTTATCAATGCAGTTTACAATTTGACCAAAGTAAATGGCACGCTTTTAACCACATTATTTTGCACACTTATGTCGTTTTAAGTCCCACAAATAGATCGGTTAAATCATTTCTATTTAGGTGAAGGTAAGGGCACATATTCTGGTTTTGAAGATGCAGAATATGTGCAATTTATCGATACAGTTTATACTTTTAGCCAAATTATTTGGCACGTTTTTTATGTTTTTAAATTGTAAATAGAAGAGGTAAGTAGTTTCTATTCCTCCAAATTCATTAAATTATTTTTGATAGTAACTTTAATACTTTTGTGGATTTTCCTATGAAGTGGTGCCAATAATGTGGACATATTAACGCTATTTATCGTGTATAATTATAATTATAATTATAAGAATTTATTGAAATATTAATCATTATATTAATAATCAAATGTAAAAGTTTCTTGTGTTTATTTAAATATATAAAAATTAATAAATATTTATGATATTTCTATTGCTCCTAGTTCCTTAAACATAATCTTTTGGGAATCAGTAAGACCAATTACACCAGTAATATTCATTCCTTCATAAGGTCTGGGCGCTTTTAAAGTTTTTAGACATTCCCCTGTCTGAAGGTTCCACAAATTGATCGTTTCATCATAGCTGCTGCTGGCAAGGATTTGACTATTGGCATTAAAGGCAACCGACCTTACTAAATTAGTATGCTTTTGCAAAGTGTAGAGACATTTACCACTACAGTTGTTCCATATTTTTACAGTATAGTCTTCACTACCACTGATGATAATTTTTTCATCAGTACTAATGCCAACCGCTACTACTCCTTTTGTATGACCTTGGAAAGTTTTGAGGCATTTACCAGTACTAACATCCCATAATTTTATGGTTTTATCATTACTACCACTAACTAGAGTTTGACTATTTGGACTAAAGGCGACTGACCATACCCTATCTCCGTGACCTTGTAAGGTTTTGAGGCATTCACCAGTACTAACATCCCATAATTTTATGGTTTTGTCTCCACTACCACTAACTAGAGTTTGACTATTTGGACTAAAGGCGACTGACCATACCCTATCTCCATGACCTTGTAAGGTTTTGAGGCATTCACCAGTACTAACATCCCATAATTTTATAGTTTTGTCTCCACTACCACTAGCGAGAATTTTGCCATCAGGACTGAGAGCAACTGCTCGTACCCAAGAGGTATGACCTTGTAAAGTTTTGAGACATTCACCAGTACTAACATCCCATAATTTTACAGTTTGATCATCACTACCGCTAGCAATGATCTGCCCATCTAAACTGAAAACAACTGACCATATTCTATTTTTATGACCTAGCAGAGTTTTAAGACACTTACCAGTGTAAATATTCCAAATTCTTATTATTTTATCTTCACTACCACTTGCAAGAGTTTGCCTATCAACACTAAAGTCAACTGATAGTATCCAATTGCTGTAGCCACACAAAGTATTTATACATTTACCACTATTAATATCCCATATCTTCATTACTCTATCTTCACTGCCGCTAGCAAGAGTTTGTCCATCAGCACTAAAGTCAGCTGACCATAAACCACCAGACCATAAACCTTTACGATTTTCTTGTAAGGTACTGATACATTGGCCAGTACTTAAGTTCCATAGCCTCACTGTTTGATCAAAGCTACTACTAACTAAAGTTTGACCATCGGGAGTAAAAGCAATTGATGTTATCCTTTTGATATGTCCCCGTAAAATGTTAATACATTGGCCAGTGCTTAAATTCCATAGCCTCACGGTTTGATCTTCACTACCACTAGCAAAAAATTGCCCATCAGGACTAAAAGCAACAGTTCGCACCCAAGAGGTGTGTCCTTGTAAGGTATTTAGACATTTACCAGTATTGAAATTCCATATTTTCACGGTGTTGTCTTCACTGCCACTGGCAAGAGTTTGCCCATCAGGGCTGAAAGCTACTGACCATATTCTGTTTGTATGCTCCCGCAAAATGTTGATACATTGACCAGTGACAACATTCCACAGCCTTACAGTATAATCATCACTACCACTGGCGAGAGTTTGCCCATCAGGACTAAAAGCTACTGACCTTATCCTGTGAGTAGACGCTTGTAAAGTATTAAGGCATTGACCTGTGCTAATATCCCATAGTTTCAAGGTCTGGTCTTCACTACCACTGGCAAGAGTTTTCCCATCAGGACTGAAGGCTATTGACCTTACCCAATCACTATGTCCTTTAAAGGTTAAAATTAGTTGACCATCTACAACTTGATAAAGGCGAATTTCATTCTTGGCATCACCTACAGTTAAAAGCTTTCCGCTTGGACTAAATACAATTGAAAAAATGGCTCCCAAGATTTGAGTAAAAATACATTTATCAAACTGAGAATAAGCAAAGTTTACTTCATATAAAATAACATCTTGAAGGTAAGCTTGCCGAACTGCAAGATGTGAAAAATCATAGCCCTTCAAATCAGATTTCATGTGACATAGTAGGTTGAGTATATTGCCTCCTAAATAGCCACTCTGGTATCTAAATTCTACTTTACAAGCTATAATAATCGCTTTTAAATGAGATTCTACGTTTTGTTGGCTACCAAAATAATTAACTAATCGTTCTTGAATGGACTGAAGAATCAATCGTGTCTGTGCTTCTCTAAGATACTCTTTTGATAATGCTTTGAGCAGCGCATGAGTATTAAAAAGTTCAACTTTTCCACTTATAATTTCCTCGCAAATATTCTCTACCAATTGCTCAGTTATATACTCCATAAGCACTGGTTGAAGAGTAAATTCATTTTCGCTTCTCTCGATGAGAGATCGTTGAAGCAATGAATTGATAGTTGATGCAACTTTTTTTTTGGCTGATGGCGAAAGAATATCATCTCTTAGTGATCTAAGAGAAACTGACTCGCGATTAATTGCCAGCCAATATAAAACCTCTTTTTCTAGATTTGACAAACGTTCAAATTGCCACATTAATACTTCTTGAATACGTCCAAAAACTGGTTGACCTTCCTCTAAAAATTCTGAGATATTACCACCAAAAACTTCTTGAATATGCTTGGCCGCTAATTTTAAGGCAAGAGGATTTCCGTTATAAAGTTTAATCAGTTTTTTCCATTGTTCATCTGAACCGGAAAATAACCCAATACTAGTGAAAATTTTACGTCCTTCTATTTCATCTAAACCTTTTAACTGCAACAAACGAACTGGTTCACTTTTACCTTCTAATAGCGCAATCTCTTTCGGCTGTTCTCGACTAGTCAACAAAACACAACTCTGGTGTGGAGTTTCTCCAACCTGTCTTAGTAGTTGACCATATCCTTCATATCCCTTACGATACTCACCTCCATAATCACCTCTTTTGAGTACTGATTCAAAGTTATCAAGTATCAATAGACAACGATATGTTCTTAGATAATGAAGAAGACGTGACAATTGGCGGTCTATGGTATCCGGTAAGGTAATTTCCTCCTGGTTGGAAAAAAACTTAATAAAGTCCAAAAGAATTTCTGCAATCGTTGGAGCATTAATGAGCCTTTGCCAGATTAAGTAGTTGAAATTACTCTGAATGCCTTCCGCTAATTTCAGGGATAAGTCGGTCTTACCAACACCTCCTTGTCCTAGTCTTACAGAAAGCCCTGTTTTACCAATACCGCCTATACCAACAATCGCTACCAAACGACAACGTTCTGTGACAATCCATTCCTTTAGAGTTTCTACTTCCTCAGTACGTCCAAAAAAATTAGATAAGCTTGGTGCCTCCCCCCAATTTATGTTAGAAGCTTTACTTGCAATAATAACTGATTCGTCAGGCAGCAAAGATTTAGATACTTTTTCTATAGTTCTCATAGACTCCTCTTGTTGTTTCGACTTCTCTGGTCGCTTCTGTTCCCATATCAGTTCAAACTGCTTCAAATTTTCAACTCTATCTATTGACCAAAGTGTTAAAGTAAAATGCCAATCTTCAGCACCACGTTGCTTTACACGGTGATCTTCTAAAATTTTTAGAAAGTCTTTCATGTAATGAATTGCTTCTCTAATATCATCCTTACTTAACTTCTTACAACGATCATCGTTTCGGATTAAAGTTTCTAAAACTCTTAGTTTTGTTCGCACAATGAGGCATGGAGGATTACAATTTTCCCACCTGCATTCCATTCCATCTTGTTTTTCCTCAGAAAAATGCAACAAGACTTCTAAAAAATGCTTGACCCTGGTTTTTACGGTAGGCCCATAGGTAACTCGTGGCATAGAAAGTAACTTGAGGGAATGATAAAAAGTTTAGGGTAGCCCCAAACTTAACGACCTACCCCAAAGTTACTATACCGCTAAATTCCAACGCTTTTAGGCAATTTTCTTCTGATCTTGCATTTCCCTACAACCCTTAAGTGAACCTTGTAGTAACAGTGATTCAGGTAAGGTTTACTCATGAATAACAAACCCACTTACATCCAGACTGAGAAAAGCGCTATGCGGCAATTCTTTAGATTGTTGTGTCGTGTCTTGTGGCTTTTTTTGCGAGGAAATCTTTTATTTCAGCAAATCAATTGGCATATTGATTTCAGATGCTAACCTTCTGTACTCATAAAGTTTGCACATTTTTTAAGCAGCCATTTCCTCAATTCAACAAACTCTAAAAAGCTACAAGGAGTACTCAACATGTAAGTCTACCGTTACAAGAGTAATTTTTTATTCACTTTCACTCTTTTTGAATTTATTCAGCCAGTCTTACTTGTAGATCTCTCACTTCAGCATTTAATAACATATTGGAGGTACACTTCCATGACTGCAAACAAAACCAGTTTTTTGTTATGTTTAACCTCTAAGTTTTTTAAATATTTATTTCTAGCCTTTGCAGGACTAGCGATCTCCTACGTTCTTTCTACTTGTTTTGGAGGAGTAACGTTTGCTACTTCAGTAATACCTCATGTGTTAGGTTTCCTTGGACGATGTGTACTGATTCTTTTTTGTCTAGCCGCAACAACTGTAATTATTGAATCTGTACGTTAGGCATAGCCTAATACTGTTCAAGTCTTTTACTGCTTAGGTAATTACTTACTCATATAATTTACTTTCTGGTAGTAATTACCCGAGCACAAAATCAATCTTTCTTTTGAATGTGTATGCATCAGCAAGTCACATGGTATTTGGTATTACTTCCCTTCACTTAGCAGTAAAAAGAGAGCGGCTACAAATGATACGTATCCCTCTATAAAGGTGGACATTTCACACTAGTAAATATACACCTAGGCGGTAAGGAGAATGACAATGCAGTGCTCCTTATCGTGCCACACCTTTTTTTTCTTTATTTTCCCTTTACCTATGAATAAACAAGAACGAGTATTTCACGCCTATGCATACAGTGCCGCAGGCAGTGTAGGAGTCATAGTGCTAGTAGGAATCTTTTATAGCCTATTAAGATTCACCCCCCTGCCGCTTTTTACAGTGCGCCTTACGTACCTTGTATTCGGTATCTTTGCACTTATTGGCTACGTGTATATAGTCTTTCAAGCCGCCGCACATTTTGTGCGTGCACGTGCCATGCGTAGGGTCATCAATTTAAAACTTTATCAGTGGAGAGATAAACCAGAAGCTAATATGTACCGCTCACTTGGTGCTGAATTTCGCTATACATTTACCTACGCAATGGTTGGCCGATTTATTCCATTTTTACTTGTCGCCTACATGAATATTTCGTTTTTAGAAGCGCTATGCTTCGCACGTAAGTAACTCCCTCGATACCAACGTACCATTACCACAAAGGCAGGGTAGGAATGCAACTGTTTAATAATGAAGAAAACACCCGAGTGTGCATGTATTCGCTCCTTGGTGTGATTGTGCTGTCACTCTTTCAATTCGATGCCTTATTCCATGTGATTGCCGAGCGCTGGCTTGTGTCCTTCCTCCTTGTGGGTGCCGCGCTACTTATCAGTGAACTGAGCCATCTCCACCTCATAGGAACTGGACTCGATCAGATACATGACAACATCGAGGACTACCGCGCCATTATGTCGCAACGCGCCATTGAGGAAGAAGAGGAACGTGCACGACAAGAGCAAGCGCAAGAAGAAGCGCGTCTTCACGACCAGCTATCCCCTGAGCAGTATCGGCGACCTAAAAAACCGTACCCCTAAGCGCTACCTTACCAGGTAATTCATTTTTCTCTCTTAAAACGCAGATATCCTTTTTTGCTTGTGTACCTATGAATGAACAAGAGCGTCTTTTTCGAGCTTGCGCCTACGTTGGCGTTGCCCTTATCGGTTCACTGCTGTTGTATTGCCTGTTGATGAGTCCTTTTAAGGAGATCACACGACCATTTTTTCAGATAGAGAAGACGCAACTACTCTTTGGCATTGTGGTGATACTGGGCTACCTCTTCCTCATCACAGAAGCAGCATCAGATTTTGCCGTGGTACGGCAGACAAGAACGATGGTGAATCTAAAACTATATCAGTGGCGAGATAGACCTGAATGTGATGCGAGCGCACCAATCATCTATGACTTTATATGCAGCTTACGCTACATAGCAATTGCACGCTTTATTCCCTTTCTCTTTATATCCTATGCATCGCTGGGGTTTCTTGAAGCATGTGTGGTGAACTACTCCCGTGTCACCTCGTAACAACCTTTTCTTTACCCATTATCGTGAGCAATTCTTATGAGAGTACTCTACCATCCAGAAACAACGCTTGTCGCACAACTAATGTCTGTCATTGTCTTTGGGATTGTCTTTGTCGCCTACGGAGTAAAGCCTCCTATGCCAGGAGAGGCCTACTCTAACCTTCATCTGGTGAGTAAAGCGTGGCGTATGGCAATTGAAGAACGCTGGCTGTTGTCCTCACTCCTCGTGGGGGCTGCCCTGGTGATTCCCGATTTAGCCTACCTTGTGTTGATTGATAATCGGCTTGAGCGCCTCCATAACAATATTGATGAGTATCGCGGAATGCTGTCGCTGCGTGAGGAGGAAGAAGACATTGAAGCAGAGCAGGCAGCACAAGCAGGAGAAGAGCAAGCGAGGCAAAATCAAATATCTCCAGAGCAATATCAACGACCTAAAAAAACCTACGAATAACGTGTAGGTAAGGAGTGTAGCCTATGCAACGTTACGGACGCGGTGAGATGAACTCTCCACGCAATAATCAACTAAAACGAATCAATCCCGCCCAGTACCCCCCGCAAAGACACCAGTATTTACAAGGCGATACCTCCCTTGACCACCTGCTGGATGTCCCCCCGCCTGTGCGTGGCCCCAACCTTCCCTTCGTCATTCAGCAACCAGAAATATTAGTCAAAGACTGGAAATTAAATGAATTTCTCTACTACGGCGGTTTTTATATTCCCCGCGATCGCTTAAAGCATCACACCTTAAGCCTTGGCACCTCTGGCTCTGGTAAATCTCTGTTGTTAGAGATCTCAATGGCCTGGGCGCTCTCGCACTGTAAAAAAGGCTCTGGGGTAAAGGTGGTGCTGTTTGACACCAAAGGGGACTTTCTCCCGATTGCCGCCCACTTTGCAACGCAGCAGCAGGTGCCACTGTACTACCTCAACATCAGTGATAATCGCGCCATCCACCCAGAAGGTGGTGTGGCAGGCTACGCCTGGGATATCGCCAAAGACTGTGACGGGCGGCTTGAGTATCTTATGGAAATGATGGAGATACTGCTGCCGACACCAGACCAAGGCGATCCGTTTTGGGCACAAGGAGAGCAAGGTATCGCTATCGGCAGTGCTGAGTACTATGAGCAGCAGCAACCTGGAAAGTGGGGACTGTTTGATATTTACAATGCCTGTTTAGCACGTGCCCCTGAATTAGCAAAAATACTTCGCCATACCGAATTTGGCACCGCGATCGCCGAGCGCCTTCTTGAGGGAAATGCCGATAAAACTCGTGATGGGGTGCTCTTAGGCGTACTGTTTAAGATGCTCCATTTTCAGACCGCCGCCGCTCATCAATACTACACACCGCGTGAGCGTTGGTTCTCCATTAAGGAGTTTATGCAAGGCGAAGGCATTGTGGTGATTAGCCAAGATTTATCGGCGAAAAAATCATCCAGTCCGATTATGCGGGCGATGTTTCAAACCTTTGTCAATCACTACAATGCTCGTCCAGGAAGCAAGGAATACCCTGATACCTTTGTGTTCATGGATGAATTTCCTTTTATCGGGAAAATGCCTGGCATTTTAGATGTCTTAACCTTTCAACGCAGTAAAGGGGTGTCGCTGTATCTCACCTGCCAAGGCATTGAGCAGTTAATGGATCAGTACGGCGTGTATGGGGCAGAGACGATCGCCAATAACTGTAGTTTTAAAATTTTATGCCGCACTGAATCGCCTACGACTGCCGAGTGGTCAGTCAAACTTGCGGGCACCCAGCGCTGTTTTGAATCCCATGCCAGCAGCCAGCGCACGGCACAAGGTGCGTCTATGGGGAGTGCCGAAGCTCTGGTAGAGCGTACCCGCTTTATTACCAGTGATTTTATGGATATGCCTGATACAAGCTACTATGACGGGCTTCATTACTTTTTTCTCTCTCCGTTTACCCGTGGCATGTTTTATCGCTGCTGGAAATCAGGGAAAGACATTGAAACATTACGCCCCCGTAAAGCCAACGTGCCAGGCATGATCCAAAAACCCGCCCAGTATTTGAGAATGCCGTCACCGACAAAACAGCAGACACCACACACGTACCAACAGGTACAACAGACGGTGAATAATACGGCGTGGCGAGAAGAGTTTTTAAACGTTGACGATCCACTCCAGTACGCCCTACGGGTAGAAACCTTAGCACTGATTGAAAAAGAACTAGAAGCCATCTTTGGCATGATGTTTAAGCGCGAGGAAAAAGAATGACCTACTACACCAAAAAAGACTTAGAGCGCGAGTATAAGATTGCTGACACCACGGTCTACCGCACCTTAAAAGCTTGTGGCCTCTCCACTGCACGGAGGAAGTACACCGCTGAAGAAATTACCACCCGCTTTAAAGTCGCTCGCCAACTGTTTGCGGCACGGCACACCGTAGAGGAGGTAGCGCAGTACTTTTGCGCACACGCGCTCAATCACACCACTACCCCCACCTATATATTCATGGATGAATTTCTTTTCATCGGGAAAATAATGCCAGGTATTTTAGATAACTTAACCTTTCAACATGATTAAGTGATGACCTACTACACCAAAAAAGACTTAGCGCAAAAGTTTAAGATTGCTGACACCACAGTCTACCGTACTTTAAAAGCCTGTGACCTCTCCACGGCGCGCAGGAAGTACACCGTCGAAGAAATGACCATCTTTGGCATGATGGTTGAGCGCAGGAGGAAAGAATGACCTACTACACGAAAAAAGACTTAGCGCGCGAGTATAAGATTGCTGATACCACGGTCTACCGTACCTTAAAAGCCTGTGGCCTCTCCACCGCACGCAGGAAGTATACCGCCGAAGAAATTACCACCCGCTTTCAATTGGCGCGCCAACTGTTTGAGGCAAGGCACACCGTGGAGGAGGTAGCGCAGTACTTTGGCTTACGCACGATAAATGTTTCTTTACATAAGACGTTACCCACCTATGCCTTACACGAAGAAAAACCTACGCGATAAGTATCACCTCGGGAATTCAACGCTCCATGAGCACTTAAAAGATTGTGGCCTCAACACGAAAAAAAGCGTGTTTACCGATGAGGAGATTCACTCAATCTTTGATGTTGCCGAACAGATGAGAAAAGAAGGCTATAGCAGTAAAGAAATACGGCAGCATTTTGGCGTCGGCAACGCGCAAGCAACGCCGCCTCCGTCAGCGTCTCCTGGAGGAACTCTTTTCACCGATGCCGTCGCGCAGACAGTGAAAGGATTTATGCAGGCAGAAGCACGCGAGGCAGTACGAAAGGTGTTACCGCTTATTCCCTTCATAGTGGAGCAAGAGTTTATTGCCCTGATTCAATCGGGGGAATTTCATCAGTCATTTGTTGACTATGAAGAGAATGTGCGAACACAGCAACGGACTGATTATTATGATGTAGCTTCCTATACTGTACCTAACGTAGGCGGATTAGGCGCAGGAGAAGAAGACGAGGAGGAACATGAGGAGGAAGTGGATGATGAAGTGAATGTAGAGGAAGAATGAGTAATAGGTTAACCATCATACTTACGTCATTGGTGCGTAGGTATGATGCTGTTAAGATATAACCTTTTAGGTGTTATCGTTTATGACCGGATGATGCACATAAAAATTAATAGATACATTGTGTACTTGATGCTCCTACGCTCCTATGCACTTGATATCTACCGTTCCCGTTCGCGTTGACGTTCGTAGCCGCGTGAGGCAGATGAGGATTTTTGCTCCGTCACCTTAGCAATCACCTCCTTTACCTGCGCTGGCGTAAGTCCGGTTATCTTCCTTGACTCCAATTCTTCTACTGAGATTCTGTTGGTACGTAGCTCCCACGCTAAGAGCCGCTGCTGCCGTTGTGCGGCATAGTGTGGTTTCTGACGGAGATAATCCGCCTGTTTTTTGGAGATTAATCCAAAGGCTTGATACACCGTGATGCTAAATTCACTCTGTGGTAAGCCTTTGCCTTGAGTGAATTGCAGGTATTGGCGACGGGTAATGCTGCCTGTGGCATAGAGCATCGTCATGCGGCGGTTAAACTGACGGTGGTCTGCTTTCTTCTTGAGGTATTCTTGTTGACGAACTTTACGCCGCTGTTGTTGATGCCAGGTGATGACGGTCTTGGCTCCTGACCATAACTTTTCTTGGAGTGACTTATACTCGACTAGTTTTTTCCCTTCCGCATTGAGCTGATAACAGGTTTCTTGTGCGTCTACCTCATAGCGCGTCGGTTGGTTGTCTGCGGCGCGTTCTTTGACTAAAGTATTTACCGTCACCGGACGTAGGTACTGCGTTTTATAGGTGTCTACAAGCTGTTGTGCCTGTTCAGTTGAGAGTCTGCCCTTGGATGCGCCTAAGACAGCATTAAACAGGTGTGATTCTCGTAGGGGGCGGTCTTTCTGTTTACACTGGAGTGACGTGGCAATTGAGCGGTGTAGCTTCTGTATATCTACCTTTTCTTGACGGTGTTGGCGATTGACGACTTTTGCCCATCGAAACCCGTAGTCGTTACCTTGTTGCTGCCACTTCGCAAAGAGCTGCGCGGTATTTACCTGTAAGTCTTTGGGTTTTCTTGACTTTAACGCTTCTGCACGAACCTCTGCCCCTGACATTTGAGGTGTAATTCGCGCTTCGATTTGCTGTGCGCGCGTACTCATGGCACGCGAGAGATCGGTAGAGATACCTTCGATGCCAAAGGTAATGCCTTTTCCTTTTTCAAATGGGCGATTGTAGGTGTTGACGCCTAATTCTTGCTCTAATTGGCGGCGGAGCGCATTTTGGTAGACCATGCCTGCGGCATAGCGCTGCTCAAGGATTTTTTTCCCATCTAAGGCGCGCGCCTCACCCTGCTCATTAAAGCCAATGTTGAGCATAAGAATATGGCTGTGTAATTGCGGGTCAAGCTCTCGGCTTGTGGTGTGGTGGAATACAGCAAATACACCTTCTGCTTTTTCGTGGGTAGTACCGTTATGCCCTGCCCGCGTGTAACAAGCGTGCTGATCTAAGTAGGCGATCGCGTCATTGACGGCACGTATATGCATACGGTGCAGTTGTTCGCGCAGGGCATTATTGGGCGCTTGACTCCACAGCACGGAGACATCCTTAGGCGCACTCATCACGTTATCGTAGCCGACAACAGATCGGTAGGTTTTTTTCGTTTCAGTCACCTTGTCTTTTAATGCCTCAGGAATATATTTTTCTGAGCGAAAGGTCTGTACCTTCTGGGTGTCGGGATTAGTGTATGTCCAGATGGTGTAGTCTCTGGACTGGTAGGCACCTTGACGAAGGGTGGTGGTGCCATCAGGGGATTTTCCTTGAAATAAATGCTTGAGGCGTTCGTCTTGCTGTTGAATCTTGGTGTTCTCAATGCGAAGGCGAGCAGCGCCTCTCCCGTGGAAACTTCCTCTGGGGTCAATTTCACTGGTGTAGTAGTCTTCTTTTCCTAACTTGTTGTAGTAGTCTTCGCGCCCTGCATGAACGATGCCGATGGAGTTCATAGGATGCCCCTTTCACGTGCTGTATTCTTTTAAAATAGAGGCATCTTGATGCAAATGTGTCCGAACCTTGTTCGGCTCCTATTTATATAAAAAAGAAAAAAATAACCTAAAAAAAGAACGGATATTCGGCGGCTACCGCGTGCGGGAGTCGCCGAATATTCGGCACCTATTCGGCGAACGTTCGCCGAATAGACACTACAGAAAATACAAGTTTTCCACATGAGCCGGAGGCGAAGACCCCCGACAAAGGGGTCGTAGCCGTGCGATTGTGGGAAACTTCCTCCTAGTTATCAACAGCCATAGGCTGTTGATAACTAGGAGACGACTTTTTTAATATTCGCTCGGAAGGTGACAGACCCAGCCCGAACGAGTGGCACTCTCAGGATTGAGATAGAGCGGCTGCACAAACAACTTTATTGCAGCTAACGGGAAGTCTGTGTAGGGAATAAAGTCTGCAAGCACCATTTGGCCTTTGTCCCACTCGCACACGAGTGTTGCGTGTTTATTAGCCCGTACTTTTAAGATCCAAAATTGAATTTCTTGTAGCTTAGGGTGTGATTCAATTGCTGGATCGCGTTGTAATACGGCAATCCGATCAAACAGCCAATGACATTTTGCCTCTTCTCGTAAATAATGGGTGCCATCAGTCAAAAAAAAGTAAGGAAATAAAGGGTGTTTATAATACATTGTGGTACCCCAGAATTGAGCAAGCTCAGATTTAAGTTTTTTTTGACTTACTTGTTTTGTTTCCGCTTCACTCTTGATTAATTCAATATTTTTTACCATACTAAACTTCCTATTGTTTTTATAAGGATTGACGTGACAAGAAAGAGAAGCACTACATATAATAGTTGCAAGCTTTGTGTAGTCTTCTCTACATTGTCCAATCGTTCAGTAGTTGCTTTTTGAAAGTTAACTACTTCGTCTTGAAATTTTTTTCTTGAGTGTGTCAATGCTGAAAAATACATTACGTTTAATTCTTTAATGTGATTAGGCGAATGTTTAAATTTCTCTTCTCCCTCCATAAAAATCTACCCGTACTAAGTTGTTAAATAGTGATATTGAAGTCTTGCTTCAATGTTAGAAAGCCTATTGGCGATTATGCCAATAGTCAATACTTCGTGAAGAAAAAAACCTACGTTTTTGAAAAAAATTCAATTAAATCCTGCACCCGCAAGGGTGCAAATGTATCACTCGCTTCAATTATTGAACTCACTCAATTGTAGGTAGATATTATGGAATTTATAAAAAAAATAAGAGAATCTAAAAATGTTACAGGCTACAGAATAGCAAAAGAATTAGGCTTTTATGATTGTAAGCATTATCTACATTTTGAAAATGCTAAGAAAGCAGTAAATTTAGATAAACTTATTAGGCTGTGGCGTTACTCTGGGTTAAGTGCAAAGGCGTTTTTAGAGATGATAGAAGAGGAAGTAGGTGCTAAAACTACAGAAGAACTAGAAGAGTAAGCCTATCAATATTGAGCCTATAGGCGTTAATGTGTAGCCTCACAGAGCATTAGTATAATCATACGAACTATTATGTTCTTTAGGTAGTTAATTGTGCGTACAATTGCACTTTTCCTTTACAGTCTGTAAGGGAGCGTGCATCTTCTTAGGTTTTTAACGGTGTACCTATAGAAAACTCAGTCAAGACTATGCAACATGATGCGTTGGCTTACTTAACAGATGACTTTATTCGTCGTGACTGTGGGATTCACGGCGCACAATTAAGTGAAGAAGACTGTGCGCGTATTCGTGAAGAAGTGATACGCTTACACACACGTAGTGAATTTCACCATGTAGGCATATATTGGATTGCTAACCGTCTTGCGGGTGAAGGGGAAATACATCCACTTGTGCCTTAAAAAATTATGGTTTCTATTATTAAGGTTGCCTTTTTAGGTACACCTTTTTTAATTTCTTTTCTTTGTAATGACCAGTACTACTACTGTAGTGCATACAAATAATAAACAGATTCATCGTACTCAAAAAGCCAACTATTTGTTGGCTTTTTTTTATCTATGAGGCTTCAATGTAGTACCCGTCCTTTTCGTTTCCCTTCACCCGCTTTTCACTAACGAGCTGCTCCAGGGCACGGCGTAACGTTCGTACACTAGGGTTGTTACCTTCCCAGCGACGACTATTTCTAATGGCATGAAAACTGACGGGTATACTTGCCGCACTGGTAACGATGGTAATCACCGTGTGGAGGAACTCCTCATTCACTACTGCTACCGCTTCAGCGTCTGGGTGCGCTGTGTCTAGCTGGAACAGGCTTTCAAGCTTACTTACCTCATCCATTATTGAAAAACACGCCCCGTGTGAGCTTGTACGTGCAAGCGATTGTACATCCTGTACGTGTAACTCAGGGAAAAAGGTAAGCAGCGTTCGTGCTGGATCGGGTTGCCCGTTAAGGGGATGGTTGCATTCTTTTAACCATTGCGGCACGGTGCCAATTTCTTCAAGCGATCGCTCAAAATTGGTTGCATCAGTCAGAAAGTAGTGCCCTGTGGCAACGGCAATTTTCTTCAGCGGTGCTACCTGCACGCTGGTCGCCTCACACCCGATAAAGGCAGCGCCCGTTTTAAACGTCTCCGCCATCCCTGCGGTTTTATTCCCGACCCAGGATGATAAGTTCTTGCCATGCAGCACAATAAATATCTGTGCACCTTTTTTACTGGCACGAGTAAATAAGAATTTAATCATCCACTCGCGCTGGTCAGGTGCAAGGTAGCTTGAGAGTGCGACGGCTTCATCAATGACGAGCAGCACGTCTTGATACTGTCCATCTGCGGCGTTATCCATCTGCTTCAGATACGTGAATAACGCTTTGGCTACCTGTGCATCAGCGTCACTGCCGTCTACGTCAGGATAAGAGAAACGGCACACCAGTCGCTCACATTGAAACGGGTACACGTCGCCTCCGGCTGTAAAATAATGCACCTTAAGCGTTGGTGTTACCGCTTGGCTTACCACCGCCAGCATTGCCATTAACGTACCTTTGCCGCCCCGTTGATTCCCCGCAATGACTGTGATCTGGTCTTGCACACATTTGGTGAGGTCAAACCCGTCGTGTTGGAGAAGTGCTATCACCTTCTCTGCTCGTGCAGGGAGGGGTAGGTGAAGAAGGGCTTTTTGTACCTGTACCGTGTGCGTGCTCTCTGTTTCATGGAATGCTTTTGCCTCTTCCGTAGGTGTGGGAATGGCGGTCTGTGCTCTTTCATCTGAAGGCGGCAGCGAGTAAATATCCACCGTAGAACTCACAGGCAATTGAAACGCTTCAGTCTGCGCGTGTCGATACTGCTGTACCCGCTGTACTTCTGCCACATTGACGCGAGAATCAATCTGCACGGTGGTTAAATAGGTGTGTAAATTGTCGTAGGTAGGTAATCCTCTTCCTTTAAGCTTGGTATACCACCCTAAGAGCCACCTATAGGCGTGAAAGCGTTTCCCTGACTCAGTCTGTACCAAATACTGCGTTAATTGCTCAAAATTACTATCACTGTAGAGAAAGACAAACTCTTCTGCTTCATAGCGCGGTAAAAAGGTAATGGTACCAGCGAGGTGATTTTCCTCCCACGCATGGCGTGCGTCGTAGTCGCCTATTCTCGCCAAGGCATCGACCATATTGCCACGTACAAATGGCAGAGGCGCAAACTCCTTGGTGCGGCTAAAGTGTTCGACGACAAACCACAGCCATGCGGCACCGCCTACTAGTCCACCAACAAAAACTAAGGGATTTACGGCATAAAAAATCAGACTTGCCCCCGTGACAACTATCCCAACCACTCGTGTCGTATCTGCGTCAGCTTCTATACGGCGTGCTCGCGTTACAAGCTGCTCTTTTCGCTCTTGCAACCACTCTGCGACATTACCTGCTTCAAGGTGTGAAAGACTGGGATAGTCATCGCGTAAATGACTTGTTTCTTTGGTGGTGATACGAGGTAGTTCAGTCATTACCTCTTCCTCCTAATCTTTGGTTAATCGCCAAATGCTGTACCCAATTTCTCCGGCAAGCATGGTGCAGATATTAAAGAGAATGCAGCCTACTATCATGGTGGGTACGGTGGACTGCCAAGGATTTCGCGCGGCAAACGTGCTCACAATATCAAAGCCCCAGATAAAGAGCGCCGTAAATCCAATAGAGTGGCGATCTCGCATTCCCGCCGTTTTGTAATCCCGCCAGATTTCGCCTACGAGGTCTATTTTGCCTTGTGGCTTTTGCTCTAAGTCATACTGCATATGATCTTGCAGATCTCTTCGCGCACTATCGGGGTTTTTTCCTCGCAGCGTATACGCTTCTAACACTTGAATGCCTACGGCGATGAGAAATGCGACGTAAAAGAAGGGGTTAAACACGGCGTAGGGAACGTTAAGCCATGACCAGGACGGCTCAAACCAGGGTAAAAGTGCAGGTTGTCCAAACACGGTCTGCCACACACTATCCGTACTCACCGCGGCACCGATTAAAAAAAGTGTACCTCCCACGACGGCACGCCCTGTGCCACCGTTACTCACAAATTGGCTCACAATTGCGGCGGCAAACCGAATGGGAAACCCCAGCACGAACACGACTACTTTTGCAATCGCATCAATCAGTTCGCCTACGCTTCGTTTTTTCTGTTGAGAGGAGCTTTCTCTACTTCCTCCCTCACCTTTATTTGCACCTAATGCCATCTCATTATTTCCTCCTTGTGCTCACTCCTTGTATTGCTTTCACTCCCTGGCAAATGTCACCGTAGGCGGGTACACGTTTCCACTTCCATACCCCATCAGCAATTTCACCAATGCACCGTCCGGCGGCATCGTACACCGTCACGGTTTCGCCTTGCTGGTAAAGCGTAGTATCAGGACGGGGGTCACGACTGCTATCGAGGTAATTGGTAATCCTAAGCCGCTGGCTTATTGGCATAACGCCTGATTGAGCAAGTGCAGTGCTTGTCGTCTCTCGTTCCTTGATCCGTAGGCGTTTTAAGGACTCGCTCTCTTCTACCATGCGAGCGTCCAATTGGATCTGTACCTTTTGGTGTTCAGCCTTCACGTAGGCGGCAAGGCGTGCCCCAAAGGGAAGAAATAGTGGCAGCACACTGATGGCACCGCCTAGTAAGGCAAGGCTACATTGTTTGCGATACATCGTGATTTAGGCGGGACAGTCCCGCCCCACAATACGTTAAGAATTAGCGATCGCTTTTAATAAGGCTTCTTTCTGCGTGAGTGACAGCTCATAGAGGCGGTTGACCACTTCCTCGGCTTCACCACTGGGTGGCACGTCTGCTTCATGCTGCATCCACGCTTCATGGGCAATACGGCTTATCAACCACAGTGCATCTGGTTCCGTCAGGCGCTCTAAATTGTCGCCCCAGGTTTCAGCAATATCGGCAATAAGCTTGATGGTATGGTTACAGCCCCAATACCCTAATGGTTTATAGCCCATGACCGCAGTCTCCTTTTATATAGAGAGGTAGTGAATGAGCGTGTTCTTGCTGATAGGCGTTCACGGCATTCTCTAGGGTTTGTCGGAGCCAGTAGGCAGGCGTTACCCCGTGGGTCTCTGCAATGAGCCTAATCGTTGGCACTAAGTGCACTGGCACGTTGTAATTAAGCCGCATCGGTTGTGTGTCGAGCTTCATGATGAGGAGAATCCTTCGGTGGTGAAAAGAGGTGGTGCATTTCAGCTAAGGCGACAGTGCCAGGTTCTTCAGGAATGAAGACATGCTCATCAGGAATACCGGACTGCCGTAGGTGTTCTCTTACGAGCATTCGCACGGGCGCGATCGCAAAACCACCACCACACAAGGTGATGGGGTAGCGCCTCCCACTGGTCGCTAAGGTTTCAAGAGCGTAGGTAAGGGGAGAATCCTTTATCCACTGCGTTATCGCTACGCTTAATACGTCACCAATATCGTGCCCTTCCGCCGTGTAGGCGTGAATTACTCCTTGTTCATCAAGGGTTGCGGTTTCAAGAATGTCTTTTATCTGTGAGGGGCGCATGACGCGCGCAGCATCAACGGTTGAAAGCTGCTCGGCAAAAACTCGCAGTAACGTCGCAATCCCACCACCGCCATGTGGGTGACACATGCCACGTTTTGGCAAGGTGCCAAGCGTGTCATACTCAGTGAGTGTGGCAGTGCCAAACCCGATATCAAAAGTATAAAACGTATACACTGCTACGCCTACGTAACGTAGGCGCTCTTGGGTAAACAGTGCGGCACCATAGCCTTCAGGAAAGCCTACACACCCTGCTCGCGAAAACGAAAGCCGATACTTCACCCCATCAACGACAATCCAGCGGCATTGCTCAATAGCTGCATGTAAGGTGCGCGGTGAAGCAAGCGAAAGGGTTGAGAGATGAATATGGAGTGTGCGCTTCCTTTTATGAGTGCCTGTAGAAAACTCGTCTAAATAAGGCAGCGAGGCAATCGCCCCTAACGCTAATACCGGAAAATAAGCGACTTTATGGTCTGCTCGCTCCGTCATGCTCACAAAGTCTTTTCCCTGAAAGCGAGCACTACTGCCGACGACCCAATGCTCTACGATGTCGTTCTGCTGATCATCAACGCTTCGCGCCATACTAAACGCGCCGCGCTCCCCGTAGGGAACACTTTCCACAGGGCAGACCAGTGAATCTAACGTCATCACTGGCGTGGTGCGTGTGGTGGTTCTGGCTTGAAACTTAATGCGGGAGCGCCCCGCGTCAATCACACAGTACAGGTACGTTTTTGGCCGTGTGGTGCGCGTTCGCTTCGGCGGCACTTCTGGGGCATCGTCAATGGCATTACTCATGTCGATACTGGCACACGGTGCTTCCGTGTGAAGAATGTATATGGTGGTACAAAAGATTGCGGCATGTTGCACGGCGGCAACACACGGTTATGTCAGTTGCAACGGGGTGTTGCAGGCGTGCACCCATGATGCAACCGTTGCAACAGTACCTCTGCAACGTTGCACTGCAACAGCATGGTGCACGGTCATCAGTTGTCATCGGTGGCTTTGTTGTCAATAAGCCAGTGTCGATAGTGTTACTATTGACTATAGCACAAGTGAATCATTCTTGATTCATAATGGACTCATATCTGATTCAATAGAGACACTTGGCACAGCGTGGAACATAGAAGAACTGTGCCACTGATTCACCGTGGAATCACCCGTTGGTCACCTTAGAATAAATGGTGAATACTCTTTATGCATGATGAACTAATGGCGAGATCGCGACGCTTACAAATTCCTGACTTAGGCGAGTACTATAACGATATGTTGCGGATAGAAGCGGCGTTAAAAAATCGTACCGTCCCGCAAGAAGCACATAGCCTTTTATGCGCTATGTTGCAGCAACGCGATGAGAAACGCCACCGCATGGTCGAACACCTCGCACGAAAACGGCAGATTTCCTTTGAAGAGATGTGGCAGCAACTCCTTGATGGCACCTATGCCCCCCTTGCAAGCGACGAGTTAGACGACCTAGGTGCTGAAGGGAAGGAATGACCCCATTGTGTGCAAGAAGAGAAACTGCCAACCTCTGCTCTTCATCATGGATGGGGTGCTGGCGTATCCATACCTTTACTGATACTTTAAACAATCTTTTTACGCACTTTCCCTCGTGTGCAAAGAAGTGGCTCGTACTCTTTCTTCCTCAGGCGTGAACGCTTTAGCCAATCTCACTTTAGACATATTTAGTCCTAAAGACGGATATAACTCCATCGGAAGAAGTCCTCTGGAGTTATACTTACAGTTAACCTTTTATGAATAAAACTTGCATACACGAGTGCTAGCTCGGTCGTATGCTATTTCTTCTTGTATTGTAGCAGTCAAGGAGTAAAACGCGACAT
Organism: Calothrix sp. NIES-2098; assembly: GCF_963875125.1. Lineage (NCBI taxonomy): Bacteria > Bacillati > Cyanobacteriota > Cyanophyceae > Nostocales > Calotrichaceae > Calothrix > Calothrix sp. NIES-2098. The sequence continues at coordinate 1,534,615 of NZ_CAWNKJ010000001.1, read as the reverse complement.
ACTATTCTTTGTCTCTCCTCACCATACTCTCTTCTTTCAACGGTATCGTGCTCAATCTGGACAAAGAACAGGAATGTTGGCTTTTCTCTCTGGCTCATAGGAAGATAGCATTTGCTACGTAAGAGCGCTTGTGTGTGCGGGGAAGGAGTCTCTCATGTCCGCACCTGCGACACTGTCCGTTGAATCTGCTGCGCTCTCCTCTGCGTCTGCGTCTCCTACGAGTTTTCCTACGCTTGACGCCTTTAAGGAATTTATTCGTGAATTATGCTGTGAAAAAAGCGGGATTGACCCAGTACTCTTTGAAGCGTGTGTGGAATTCCATGAAGCATTAGAAGTGACGGCAGGGCATGATGCCGTCACCCCCATTCACGAAGAATTAGGCTGGGAACTGCGCCGCTTTCGGCACTCGTTAGATACCGCACCACTGTATGCTGCCTTTTTCCGCAATGAAGATGGCTCCCTGTGGCAAGCAATCGTGAGCATCTGGGATGACCAGAAACAGCGCCCGTATTGCTATAGTGCACCAAAAGGTAATGGCGATCACCTGTTTTTACCTCCTCTCCCTTCAGCGATTCGGCAGAAGATAAGCGATCGCTATGAGGTGGAGGTGCCACTTGAGGGAAGCTTTTGGGAGTGGGCACGCTCTTCCCCCATTCCCCGACTGCTTACGGAAGGAGCTAAGAAAAGTTTAGCGGCGCTCTCAGAAGGGTATCTCTGTCTTGCCTTATATGGCTGTACCTGTGGAGTAGGCACTCATCGCCACGGTAGGCGCGTTGCCCCGTACCTTAAACCAGATCTACACACCTTTGCCTCTGAAGAAAGTCAGTGGCTGTTTGGGTTTGATCGCGATGAGAAACCAAGTGCAATTAAGGCAGTCACCCTTGGAAAACGGCGGTTAACCAGTGCGTTACGTGACGTGCACTGCCACGTAGACGATCTTCTATGGACAGCCGCAGAAGGTAAAGGCATCGATGATGTTATCGTGGGCGGTGGCAGTGCACTTTTTGACACGAGGTACCAGCAGGCGTTGCAACGCCTTGAGCGACAATTTCATCGTGACTACGGCGAGCCAGCCCCACGCATTCCCAAACCAGATATTTTCGCTACCTCGATTGCCGAAGACTATACAGGAAAACTCCTATGGAATGATGCGCATAAAACCTGGATGTGGTATGAGCTATACCAAGAAGGCGTATGGAGTGCCGTAAATGACCACTACATCGACACCCAGATTCAGCGTCTCCTTCAAGCACGCGATATTCGGGGCTATGGCAGCGATGCCTATATTGTCAACATTCGTAAATTCTTAAGCCGAGAGCTTGTCACCTTTTCTTGGGATGAGCGGGAAGGGATACTGCCTTTTGTTGATGGAATTGTATCGATTGAGACGGGAGACTTTGCGCCACACTCGCCAGACAATCGGCTCACGTGGTGTTTACCAAGAAAGTACCATACGCCACTTGTTGCCGATTGGGGGCAGATTCGAGCGTGGTTAGAAGAGGGGTGGCCCCACCCTACTGATCAAGAGTTACTGCTCTGTTTTGCCGCCGCAGTCCTGCGGGGGCGCTACGATTTACAGAAGTTTTTGTACATGGTCGGCACAGGCGGCAGTGGCAAAGGCACCTACACGCGCCTGTTACAGCAGGTGTTAGGTGAGCGTAACACCTGGGCAGGAAAGATTGAGCAGCTCGCTGATAAAAATGATTGTGCACGACTGATCAATAAAAAATTAGCCGTCTTTGCTGACCAAGATAAGGTGACTAGTGGCTTACAGTTTTTTAAGAACTTAACGGGGCAAGATGAGCTGACTGCCAAGCGGCTCTACAAAGATGGGTTTAACTTTATCTTTAAAGGATTAGCCTTAATTACCGCCAATGCGCCAGCATTATTGGGGGCTGGAAGCTGGATGAAGCGCCGCGCCTTAGTCATTAACTGTACCCACCAACCAACCCAAGAGAAACACCTTGATGCGCTCTTTGCTCCAGAACTTGCGGCGTTTACCCGTTACCTGTTAAGCATCTCCAACGATCGCATTAACCAGGTACTTCGCGATGAGCGTCCCAGTAGTGGAGAAGTCACCGCTGCGTTTTGGGAGATGGCACAACGTCAGGATTCTATCGCTGCCTGGATTGATGAGTGTCTCGTCTTTGAAGAAGGGGCGTTTACTCAAGGGGGTAATAACAAGGATGAGTGGCAAACCGCTCCATATGACCCCCAGAGTAGTACGCTCTTTGGCTCCTACCACCATTTCTGCCGCAAGACAGGGCTACAAGGCAAAAGCCTCAATAACTTTGCTCCTGAGCTAGAAGAAATGTGCCAGAAGGTGTTAGGGAAAAAGTTTGTCCGCCGCATTCGCAGCACCCGCCGTGGCTTTTACGGCATTCGCCTACGGCGTGAAGGGGAGCCGCGACTGTATGACACCCTGCTCCCGTTCCCTGACAACCCCAATGACAGCTTGAGTGACGACTTAAAACCCTTATCAGTTAAGGAAAGTGACGGGCATGACGACCTTTTCCAAGAAAAAAATTATCAAGAAGAAGTACCTGCGGTAGGGAAAGCGCCTACGGTGTTGCCTTCCAAAGACAGCACAATACCACTGCATTCTAAGGAAACAATAGGAGAAGGTCGTCATAGGTGTCATGATGAAGCCTCAACCCTTGATGCTATAGGCGTTATGGCGAGTGACGACCACTCACCATCTGAGGTGTCACCTACGCCTACGGTAGGCGAAGCTCACTCTTTACAAGAAGCAACGCCTACGACTACCCCACCGTGTTCTTCTTCCTGGCTCCGTGAACTTACCCCTGGCACACGGATACGGTTTCAGCATGATGAAGTGCAAGGCTGGCGTAACGGGGTGCTTCAGGAGATAGTCTTTGAGTCTGGGTTTTTTGTAAAAGCAGTAGTGAAGGCTAGTTTTAAGAAACGTGGGGAGTGGAGAGAACGCACCTACACGGTGGGATGGGAGGATTGGCTACAGCCTCGCATATGATCCGCGCCATCAACACACGACTTTTGGATCACGCAGAAAAGTTTCATACCGTGCGATCGCGTCTTACGCTACTGCACCTCTTTTGGCAGCCATTTATCGTTATATAGCAATCAATCCTTGAATACTATGCATCATTCTTATGAAGGAGTTGAGTCAATTGCTGAAATGATTGCACGCTTAGTGTGTGACTATGAAGCACGACAAGCAGCTGAAGGACAAAAGAAGTCAGCTACACTCGCAGCCGTACCTCTACCACTTTCCCCTCATTCACCACCGCGCACATAATGCACTCCCGCAGCAGGCGTTTTTTGTCCACAGGGTTCTGTATCCCTTTCCAAAAATCCTTGTTGCGGAAGGCAGCGATAATCCGTTCTCGGCTGATCAGCTGCGCGTGGCTGGTTCTTTCGTCACTATCAAGCAGCTCAATAATTTGCAGGCGTAGCTCCTCTTTGGCCGTCTCAATTGCGGGGTTATGACCAGGAATAGACTCCAGCGTTTGCAGTTGCGATCGCAACTCTAGTACTTCTTTACTGTCTGCGGCGGGGGTGCTGGGTTGTTCCCCCAACACCGCAAGGCGTTCTGCTTCCTTGGCAAGAAAGTCAACTATTTGGTCTTCCAACTCAAAATTAGTGATTGCCGTTTTATGCTGGCACATCCCATTTTTCAAATAGTAGGTGCATTGGTAATATGATTTGAATCTGTTATCTCTTCTGCTTTGATAGGTTGCCACCTTGACGAATCTGGCATGGCAGTGTGCACAGACTATTAGCCCTTGAAAAATATTGAGTTTTTGTGGATCGCTGTTCCCGTGTGATGCCCACGAATTTTTGCGATTCCCGCGAATAATGGCTTTAATCTCTTGGTGTTGTTGAAAGGTAATTAAGGTTTGGTCGTCGTGGGTGTTCCAAAACACGCTAATGTCATCGAATGACTTTTTACTTCCATTTTCGTTCAGCGTTCCATACGGAGTACCGCCTGCCAGCACAGGATTTGTTAACCAATCCCGAACGCCTGTCGCCGTCCATCTCAGCCCTGCGTGGGGGTAACGCAGCCCTGCATAAGACTTTTCATCTATTTTTTTCTTGATTGTTTTTAGGGTCAGCGTATCATCTTCATCAAGTGAGTACTGACCGGATTTTTTAACATATTTGTCCGCACATTTTGACGTGATACCAAATAACTCATTTAAGGTTTTTGCGGTTTGGGTGCAGCTGCCCACCTGATAAAAGGTGTTCACTACAAGCTGCCCCACGTCCACCACCGATAACTCTTGCTTGGTCTCAAGCAGACAAATGCAGGGATCGTTATTAAATACATATTTATCTGCTTTAATTTTGTACCCAAACGGCGCATAAAAATTACTCTTCTTTTCTTTGCGCCGGAGTTCACGCTCTTTACGAATTCGTAAGCCGAGCATTTTCACTTCATGCTTGGCGACATCTAAGCGAATATCAACGGTTAATTCTCCCCCGACTGAATCTAAGTCGAAGGGATCATCTAAGGCAATTGGTTTTATTTTTTTCTTTTGCAGTTCACTGATAAGTTTGTAAAAGATTACTTGTGATGCGGCAACTCGATCGATGCGGGTAAAGGTTAAGAATTTGACCTTGTGGTGAGCGGGGAGTTCCTGAACGGCTTTAATTAATTTCAACAGCCCTTTGCGGTCATGCTTGGTACGTTTATCAATATCAAAGAAAATTTTACTCACCCCAGTGTCTCTCAACCGTTGCATTTGTTTGAGAAGCGCGTCCTTGTCCTGCGCTTGCTCATCAGTCGATACTCTCGCATACCCCCACGACTCAAAATCCGCAGCATCCATACACAGTAATCTTTGTCTCGACGACAAAACTTACTTTACACTATAAACGTGGCTTGCACTAAGCCTTCTAAAAACTGCAATGCAATTTTAGAAGCTAATACAGTGGCTCTCGGCGCTAACTGAAGCACATCTTCCACCAAACCGCTATGATCTGGCTCTGTGTGGCTGACAATAATGTAATCAATAGTCTTGGGGTTTACAATACTTTTGAGCGTCTCTAAATACAGTTCGCGAAACTTCTGGTGAGAAGTATCAATCAAAACTGTTTGCTCGCCCCTAATTAGATAGGAATTGTAAGTCGTTCCATTTTGCAGTCCGAATTCGATATCGAAGCGATCGCGATCCCAATCAAGAGAGCGAATCGCCGTTGTGTTAGGGGCAATTTCTACAGTTTGTATAGTTAGCCGATGCTGAACGTTCTCTGCGATCGCTACCATTATTCGTCTCCGAGCGCAAAACAACAGTATTTTTGTCTGCACCCATTGTCCCGATAATTATTTCTTTAAGCTGTAATCAAGGTTAGTTTTTGTAAAAACCAACTTGTAGCAATTGTTGCTCTTTTTCAGCATATTTTTTAACTCAAAAAATATACTAAAAAATCAAATTTATTCCTAGTATAAAGTATTAAATATTGATATTTGTTGGCATAATTTAAAATCCAAAACTATCATACATAACATTTTGTTTTTGACAATCAATTCGTAACAAAAAACATAAAAAAATCTAACCGATGTAGCATTTTTTAGCTTTGATAGTAATTCCCGCAAGCGTGAGAACAAGAAAGAAGTAACTGCCGATGGATGCATATTGCTGTGCTTCAACAGATAATTTTCCTTAACTAAACGGCCTGAACGCATATTTATCTGATTAGTATAGTTTTTGATACTGGGTTGTAGTACTTTCAACAAGTAAAGAACGATGAAAAAGCTGATTAACAAGCCAGAAGATTTTGTTAAAGAAAGTTTAGCAGGTATGGCGGCGGCTCATGGCGATTTAATTCGAGTAAGTTACGACCCCACTTTTGTTTACCGAGTCGATGCACCCGTACAAGGAAAGGTAGCAATTATTTCTGGTGGAGGTAGCGGACATGAACCGATGCACGCTGGTTTCGTTGGCAGAGGAATGCTGGATGCGGCTTGTCCGGGAGAGGTTTTCACTTCGCCTACCCCCGACCAAATGCTCGCAGCTGCCCAGCAAGTTAATGGTGGGGCTGGTATCCTTTATATCGTCAAAAACTACAGTGGCGATGTGATGAACTTTGAGATGGCGACAGAATTAGCTCAAAGTGAAGGTATTCGCGTGCTGAATATCTTGATTGATGATGATGTGGCAGTGAAAGACAGCCTCTATACTCAGGGAAGGCGGGGTGTAGGCACAACTGTATTGGCAGAGAAAATTTGTGGTGCAGCCGCTGAAGCGGGTTATGATTTGCCGCAAATAGCAGATTTATGTCGTCGGGTAAATTTGCATGGACGAAGTATGGGAATAGCCTTAACTTCCTGCACAGTACCAGCTAAAGGTACACCAACATTTACATTAGGCGATCGCGAATTAGAAATTGGTATTGGGATTCACGGCGAACCTGGTAGAGAACGCATTGCTTTAAAGACAGTAGATGAGATTACCGAGAGTTTAGCGCGATCGATTATTGATGATACAGGCTATAGCCGCACAGTTAGAGAATGGGATGAAACTCAAGGGGAATGGGTAGATGTAGAACTGATAGATCCGCCATTAAAAGCAGGCGATCGCGTGTTAGCTTTTGTTAATAGTATGGGTGGTACTCCCATTTCCGAACTTTATCTCGTCTATCGCAAACTGGCACAAATCTGCGAACAGCAGGGATTGCAAATTGTACGCAATCTCATCGGCCCCTACATCACATCTTTGGAAATGCAAGGATGCTCCATTACTCTTTTGAAATTAGATGATGAAATGCTGCGGCTATGGGATACACCAGTGAAAACGCCAAACTTGCGTTGGGGTTTTTAATCTTAATTGGATTACTTGGGTCACTTTTCAGAGCCTGCATATAGTACCATTACCTTTCCGTTAGCAGTCCATCTATCTGGCAGGTTGGATCTTGTAATTGTTTTGGTAGTATTGCCTTGTGTTTCTTCAACCCAGATTTGATAGGTATCTTGGTCGTAATATGCCTCAGCAACGCCAGCAAAAGAACCAGAAGAATTGACAATGCGAAAGATCGGATCTTTTGGGTTTTGCTGTTCTACCGCGTAAATAAAAGCACCGAGAAGTTCGGTTGAGCCGCCATTGATGGTTTCAATTTTTGTTTTACCTTGCTCTGTTTTTAATCCTAGAATCCAAAGTTTAGCGCCACTATTAATGACATTAGTTTCAGCTTTTCCTTCAGGATTTAGCTGGCGTGCCCAAATGTGTTGATCGGGGTTGAGGAATCTCAGTTTACCCATAACAGCATCATCAATAAATAGATCGCCTTTTCCTTTACTTTCTAAGTCAAGCCCTGAGATACTACGGAAAACAACGGTGCGATTAGAAACATTTTTCCATGTTACCTTTGTGCCATATTGAATCAAGAAATTTTCAACAATCAAGGTTGGTTGACTGCCGTTTTCTACAACTATCTCTCCATTACCGTCAATCCATCCCTCAGTTCCGATAAATCTTCGTACTTTACCTCTAAGTCGCAGAGATCCATTAATTGTAAAGTTTCCCGTTTGTGGTACAAATACTGTAGTTGCGCCAGAATCTATAGCTTTTTGGAAAGCAGCTGTATCATCTTTTCGATCGTTGGGTTTTGCACCAAACTTCTCTACGCTTACCCAAGTTTTCGGATTCTCCCAAGCTAGCTTAGGAAATTGCTTAATCGGTAGTTGAAGCGATGCCTTCTGCAATCTCTTTGATGTTCGCTTTGGTAAAGGAAACGCAGAAACAATAGAGTCAGAGGTAAATTCATCAATTACAGCTTTGGCGATAGTTTTGGTAGTACCGTGCCCGTTACTGAAGAAAATGTTTTTATAGCCAGAAGATACTACATTTCGGGCATAGACAAACCCTGTAGAAGTAATGGCGGAGAGAGTTTTTGCTTTGCCACGACCGATGAGTTTAGCGTTCAACAGCGTTAACGTACTTCCGGGATCGTAGCCTTGATTGGGATTTTTGCCATTGATAATTGCTGGTACGGAATTAAAACTACTAAAACCCTCAAGGCTCATTACTTGTCCGCCATTGTAGATACCTGCTTGTCTTTGATCGCGGACTGTAATGTTCTGCAACGTCAGGCTGTTAATACTGTTGTTCGTGAGTATGCCGTTATTGAATCCGACAATCTCAACATCTTCCACTAGTAAGGGGCCAACTTCACCATGAGTGATTGCCAGACCAGTTGTTCCCTGTCTATCAGCAGAGATAATTTTAACGCTGCGTACTGCTCCTTGATTATTCGCGGCAAAATTGAGTCCTTGTGCGCCAGGATTATTCTTCCCGATATTAATAGTGAGATTCCTCACGGAATTACCGAACCGTTGCGCTACCAGACTTGCCTTGAAATTTTCCGAATTGGAATTGAGATCGGGGTCAAAACCTGTCGAGATAACTGGTCTAGGCTGCTTGGGATTTTGGAAGTTAGGAGATTTATCCTGGAGTTGGATAATTACACCGTCTTTACTTTCGCCTTGCAGAATAGTTCGCTTATAGTCGGAGGCATAAGGCTTACCTGTGGGCCAATGCAGAGAATTAGAGATGTTATACACGCCATTCGGTAAATAGATAAATCGTCCCCCACCAGGAAACTTACTCAGCGCTTTTTGAATAGCCTCGGTATCATCCTGACCATCATTAGGTATAGCACTATATTCTGGAGAGGTGACATTAATGACACCTGCATTCTGGGGAAAAGTAATCTTCTCTTTCGGTTTAGCGATCGCCGCACCAAAAGCAACAATCTGATTTTCACTATTTTTGTTAGGGTCAACGCATGTAGTAGTTAGGAAAGTTATTAAGAATAATAAAGGGAGTAGTTTTAAGACTAATGCCCGAATACGAATCATAAATGCATATTCCCTTGGCTAATTTCTACTTCCTACTCTTACATCAGCTAAACAAACATAGCCGTAAAAATTCGGATATATTGCTACGATACCTTGGCCAATATTACCAAACTTACAAGAGGTAACAAATGGTAAGTAGAGAACAGATTCTGCAATGGTTACAAGCGTTTGCTGCTGAAATAACACAAAATAAACAGTATTTGACGGAATTAGATGCAGCTATTGGTGATGCTGACCACGGTATTAATATGGATCGCGGTTTCCAAAAGGCGATCGCTCAGTTACCGACAGTTGCAAATAAGGACATTGGCAGCATTTTAAAAACAGTCAGCATGACTTTGATTTCTAGTATTGGCGGTGCAAGCGGCCCTCTTTATGGCACTTGGTTTTTACGCGCCAGTACAGATATGGCTGGTAAGCAAGAACTGACTGAGCAAGATTTACTGAGATTGCTTCAGTCCGGTTTAAACGGCGTACTTCAGCGTGGTAAAGCCCAACTGGGAGATAAGACAATGGTGGATGTACTATCTCCAGCAGTGGTGGCTTTTGAACAGGCTGTGAGTGGAGGTGAAGATAAAGTGACAGCTTTGCAACAAGCAGTAGCCGCCGCCGAACAAGGGATGAAAGATACAACGCCAATGCTAGCGAAAAAAGGACGGGCGAGCTATTTGGGAGAACGCAGTATCGGACATCAAGATCCAGGGGCTACCTCTGCTTATTTGATGTTGAAATGTTTGTTGGCGGTAGTGCAAGATTAAAGAGTCATTAGTCAAGAGTCAAGAGTCAAGAGTCAACGGTCAATAGTTAATTGTCTCCCTTGTCTCCCTTGTCTCCCTTGTCTTCCTTGTCCCCACACTCCCTTGCCCAATAATTGAAACTTTGCAGAGACGTTACATGGAACGTCTCTTGTTGGTTAACTGAAGATGCGGTGTTGCAAAGAGGGCATTTGACGGCGGACTTGTTCTAAGCGAGAGGGTTTGATTTCGGCGATCGCAATTCCTGGTTGTTCGCCAGCATCGGCTAAAATCACGCCCCAAGGGTCGATAATCATGGCGTGTCCGTGGGTTTGGCGTCTAGCGTAGTGGGTACCGGTTTGGGCGGGCGCAATGACGTAACAGGTGTTTTCAATGGCTCTGGCTTGTAGTAATGTTTGCCAATGGTCTTTACCTGTAAAGGCAGTAAAGGCTGCTGGCACAAAAATTACATCGGCTCCTTTGTCTGCCAGATGTCGGTACAATTCTGGAAAGCGAACATCGTAGCAAATAGAAAGTCCTAAATTCCCTAATTTTTCTGAGAAATACACGGGCGGGAGTTGTGTACCAGCCATGACTGTGCTGGATTCTTGATAGGTGTTGCCATCAGGGACATTAACATCAAATAAATGTACTTTGTAATAGCGAGAAACTTCTTGACCGCTGGGATCTATGAGTACAGTTGTGTTATAAAATTTGCCTGTGTTTTCTACAAGCACAGGAAAACTACCGCCGAGGATGGTAACTTGAAAGCGCTGGGCCATTTTTTTGAGAAATCTTTCGCTTTCGCGAGCGATCGCCTCTGCTTGGGCGAGTTTGTCTTTTTCTTCTCCCATAAAAGAAAAGTTTTCTGGCAAACCAACTAATTCAGCACCTCGACCCACGGCAAGTTCAATTAATTCTTCTGCCTTTGCCAAGTTTTTGTATAAATCCGGCACGCTAGTTAATTGGATAGCAGCTGCTAAATAAGGCTTCATAGATTCGACAACAAACAATGAATTGTGTGAGGTAGATTCTCAAATATATCGTTACTTAAAGCTCTGGGGAACTCAATTAGACCAACGTTAGCATTGCTTTTCTTTAAGCAGCTCGTAATATTTATCATCTAAGCTTAATCTTCCTATAGGTGATAGGAAACTGACCACATTTCAAGGTAGGTTGTTATCAAATGTTGATAAATGCTATCTGCTGTGGATACCTCTGCTCTCGTTCAAACATTTATTGCTGTATTTGTCCTAGCGGATGCTATAGGTAATATACCGATAGTGCTGATTTTAACCAAAGGCATGACACCAGAGGACAGAAACAAAGTTATAGATAAAGCGGTTATTGTGGCGATCGCAGTTCTGTTACTTTTTGCTTTCACTGGGCAACTGATTTTGACCTATTTGGAAATCAGCATGGCATCTTTGCGAGTAGCTGGGGGACTGTTGCTGCTGTTAATTTCTTTACAAATGTTGCGGGGAGAACTTAATACCCCCATTACCGAGGAAGGACATGATGTTGCAATTACGCCTTTGGCTTTGCCATTATTAGCCGGACCGGGTACTTTAACAACGGTGATGTTGTTAACCTCAAGATCGCCTAGCCCTCATATCGGTGTAGTGTTGGGGATTGTGGCGGCGATGTTCATCAGTTGGTTGATTTTACGTCTGGGAACCTACATCGATAAATGGATTGGTGCTGAAGGTGGGGTGATTGTCACTCAACTTTTCGGTTTTCTGTTAGCGGCGCTAGCGGTGGAAGTCGGTAGTGCGGGAATTCGGGAGTTATTCTTCAAGTAGAAAAATTTTCTGGCGACATCCTCAGCGCTATGCGTCTATGATTTGTTTAGGTCTTGGCTTCTAGCCTTTGCGATCGCCTAAATTTTTGTGACAGTTAAAGTATTGTGCCGATCGTAAGCGTCAAATTTTTTTACTCATACCCGACTTTTTAAATGTGTAATATAATGTTACCCTAACTGCGATCGCCACAATTACTTACATCTTTGCATTACTACATCATAATTAATCATAAATATACAAGCAGGCTCAACTAAATAGTTGTTATAGCCTAAAAATCTTTGGCGAATTTAACTAATAAATGCCGAATTCTGACTGTATCTAAAATTTGTTAAAAATCCCTGACTTTTCGCTGTAATACCGGAATTTTACCCTATTTATTCTAGCTAGCGCGATCAAAGTCTAATTTAAAATTCTTTTTATACAAAATTATAATAAATTCAACTTCAGCACAAGAACATTGTGATTTTGCTAACAAACTAGTGTGTTCCCTTTTTCTGTCATTGGATAGAAGGTTAAGGCTGAATTAAACTCTAATGTAATCGTTATGTCTCTACTTTCCATTTGGATTGTATTTACTGATAAATTACTCATTAATGAGAAATTTCGTACTTCTAAGTATAGACATCAGCTTAAACAAATTCGTATTGCACCATAGGGCTGGTCTTCTAGGCAACTAGAAAACATCTAATCACTCTTAAGGTAGATCGATATCTACTATTTTTAGCAGATATAAGTATATGTGAAATCTTCGATCGGGGTTTTACTTACTCTGCTGTATATACAATTCCCAGGTTATTCAGTTAAAGCAACTGATAGTAATTATGTCTAGTTATCTCAGCGAACTCTACGAATTTGATAATTACGAAAAGGCTGAAAGTAAGTTTCTCACTCCTTTTCAACGCAAAGTTTTAATCAAGAATCTGCAAATAGATTTGCAACCAGAATATCGCCGTCGGATTGAAATTATGTTGCTGGCAGATAGAGGTAAATCTCAAATCCAAATTTGCCAGATATTAGGTTGCTCTCCGCATATGGCAAGGTATTGGATTGGTATGGCTAAATCTGGTTTAGCTCATAAATGGCACGAACAACCAATAGGAAGACCGCGAAGCGTTAACGAGGAATATTTAGAAAGATTGAAGGAATTAGTTAAGCATAGCCCGCGCGATCATGGTTATCCATTTCATTGCTGGACGGCTAATTGGTTAAGCAAACATTTAGCTCAGGAATTTGGAGTTGAAATTAGCGATCGCCACATTAATCGCTTGCTCAAACAGATGGGTTTGTCTACAAAACAAAAGCAGAATAAACACCAACCAGCAACGGATAATACCAACGATTCGGGAATTATTATTGATGATCTGCAATTACCCTGTGAGTCTAATTTGCAATGGACGCTGAATCTGAGCGAAATCACTAATTCTGCTTTTTAGGTGAGTTTATGCCTTCAGAATTTCCCCCAACTAAACTGGCTGAACAACTCACCCAAACCTTGGGTGTAAATATTTCAGAACAAGAACTACTAGACGCTGTTAAAGCTATAAAAATCCACGAACCACAAATTGCAAAATTATTCTGGCAAGCAGCAGGTTCAACACCAGGTATTTACATAGTTTTAACAGGAAAAGTTAGACTACTAGACACATCTCATAATTTAATCGCAACTTTCTCTACAGGCGATTCATTTGGGCATCTGACTCTTTTTTCCCAAGAAGAATTTAGCCCTTATAATGCCAGGGCTTCTACTAATTTAAAGCTTGGTTATCTTCCAGGCGATATTTTGCAAAACTTAATGAGCAGATATCCAGAGATTCAGCAGCATCTATATCACCAAGCAGAAGCATGGGATTTATTGTTGTTATGTTCTCAAAATTCCCCAGAGCCTCGCATTGCTCCTGTGGAAGAGACGTTGAAAGTTTTGTCTCTGTTTCAACAACATCATCTAGAAATAGGCTACTTACCACCACAACTGACTCAAGATAGCAAGTTATGGCTGTTACGTCGTGGGGAATTACTACATTCAGATGGTCGTACTTTAACCCCAGGAAGAATTTATCAGCCTTCCAGCCGCAGTAATCGCGGCGGTGGTTGGCAAGCAATTCAACCTACAGAACTTTACAGTCTGAGCCATTTAGACTGGCAAACAGCATTGCAACACTTACCACAATTAACAGAGTTCGTTACTTCTGATACTAAGGACTCGGAGGAAGAGGAGGAAGAAGATACACTCTCTGAGAATGAAGAAGTTCTGAGATATAGAGATGATGTCCCCTTACATTCTCGTTCTCGGACTTCCAATTCTTATACATTCCCTACAGGATCTCCTCAACGTCAAACAAGACCAGCTAAACGCCGCGCTTACTTTCCCAACCCCAGCGTCACCATCAACCATTGGTGGGGAAGAATCAGCAAGCGCTATCCATTCTTTCAACAGCAGAGTGCTTCTGACTGTGCGGCGTCTTGCTTGGTAATGATTGGGCGCTATTGGGGTAAAAACTTTAGTTTAAATCGGCTGCGAGATATCGCTAATACGAGTCGCAGTGGCGCATCATTGCGGGGTTTAGCAGCAGCCGCAGAGACCATAGGCTTTTCTACACGACCTGTAAAGGCTAGTTTCGATAAATTAGCACAACAACCTTTGCCTGCGATCGCACATTGGCAAGGCAAGCATTACATCGTCGTCTATGAAATTAGCAAAAAACGGGTAATTGTTGGCGATCCGGCGATCGGACAACGCACTCTCACTCCTAGGGAATTCACCGCCAACTGGACTGGTTATGCATTGTTATTACAACCCACATCGGAATTTAAAGAAACCGAGGAAGCAAATACACCATTTTGGCAATTCTTTGAGTTAGTCAAACCACACTGGTTAGTATTGCTAGAAGTGGTGATTGCTTCGATATTTATTCAAGTATTTGGGTTGGTGACACCACTATTAACTCAGTTACTTTTGGATCGGGTAATTGTGCAAGGTAGCACTATCACCTTACATGCTATTGGTTTAGGCTTATTAATTTTTGGGCTGTTTCGAGTCGCCGTCAATGGATTGCGACAGTATTTATTAGATCACACGGCGAATCGAATTACTTTATCGATGATTGTGGGTTTTATTAAACACACTTTCCGATTACCTTTATCGTTTTTCGAGTCGCGTTACGTCGGTGATATTATTTCTCGCCTCCAAGAAAATCATAAAATCCAACGCTTTTTAACTGGTGAATCCCTGTCAATATTTCTCGATTTATTAACAGTATTCATCTATATCGGATTGATGTTTTGGTACAGTTGGAAAATGGCATTGTTGGTATTGGTAATTTTACCACCTATAGTATTAATTACCGTTATCGCCACGCCATTTTTACGCCGTATATCCAGAGAAATATTTAATGCGATCGCAGCTGAAAGTAGTTACCTCATTGAAGCCCTCACAGGTATTAAGACTATCAGATCGATGGCAATTGAGCAGACAGTGCGTTGGAAATGGGAGGAACGCTTACATCAATCAATTAAAAAAGGATTCTCTGGGCAAATTATTAGTAATCAACTGCAAATTGCCAGTGGTACTATTGAAACTATCGCCACCACTAGCTTACTCTGGTTTGGGGCTTGGTTAGTAATTCAAAATCAACTAACGATTGGACAGTTAATTGCCTTTAATATGTTGTTGGGTAATGTGATTCGTCCATTTCAAAGGTTGGCTGTGCTGTGGAATCAATTACAAGAAGTGATGATTTCGAGCGAGCGAATTAATGATGTCTTAGAAACCGAACCAGAAGAAGATTTACAAGCTTCACCAAAGCAGTTTCTTCCCAGATTGCGTGGTTACATTCGGTTTGAAAATGTCACATTTCGCTATCATCCCGAAAGTGAGATGAACATTCTGGAAAATATCAGCTTTACAGCGCAGCCAGAACAAACAATTGCTATCGTCGGACGTAGCGGTTCTGGTAAAACCACACTTTCTAAATTAATTTTAGGTCTTTATCCCGCTACCGAAGGCAAAGTTTTAATTGACAATTATGATTTATCTAACGTAGCTTTCAAGTCGCTGCGTTCTCAAATTGGGGTTGTGGATCAAGATACCTTCTTATTCGGCGGTACAATTCGCGAAAATATTAGTATTGCTCATCCTGAAGCGACTCTAGAAGAAGTTGTCGAAGCAGCACATTTAGCTGGAGCAGATGAATTTATTCAGCAATTACCAATGGGCTATGAAACTCCAATTGGTGAAGGTGGCGGACTTCTATCTGGAGGACAACGACAACGGTTAGCAATCGCTCGTGCTTTATTAGGAAATCCCTCGTTATTATTATTAGATGAAGCTACGAGCCATCTTGATGCTGAATCAGAACGCATCATTCAAAATAATCTCAAAACAATTACTCAAGGACGTACAACCCTGATAATTGCACATCGCCTTTCCACTATACGCAATGCTGATTTGATTTTAGTTTTAGATAAAGGTGCATTAGTGGAAAGCGGTACTCATGAGGAATTAATTAAAACCAAAGGTTATTACTACTACCTCAACCAACAACAATTAGCTCAAGCTGTTTGATTTTTACTCAAAAATATACGATTTATTTTGAAATATATGTAAGGGAGCCACTGCGTTGGACGGGTTCCCCGGCTTGTAGACGCCGGAGGCGGTGAGCCAGTCCGGTGGACGGGTTTCCCGGCATAAAGGAACTGGCGAACCCGTAAGGGCTTCCCGCAGGGTAGCAAGTGGCGTTGGGCAATGCCCACCCTACATACTACTTGAGTCTTTATCACCAGCATTTAAGCAGAAAAAAATCGAATAAAAGGTCAAAAATTATGCCAAACCGTTCTGACAATGCATTAGCATTTCTGACTACACCACAACAACAACAGCTAGAATCAGCTAGCGATTTAACTGAGCGTAATTATCAACCTAAATTAGAAGATGAAGCTACAGATTGGTATTACGGTACAGAAGAACTATTAGATGCCTTACCTAGAGTTTGGACGCGCTCTTTACTGTATTTAATTTTAGGCTTTGCAGGTATTGTTTTACCTTGGTCGATGCTATCAAAAGTTGATGAAACTGGAATCGCTAGAGGTAGGATAGAACCCAAAGGATCGGCACAAAGATTAGATGCAGCCGTACCTGGAAATATCACATCTGTGAAGGTAGAAGAAGGTCAAACCGTAGCAGCAGGACAGGTATTAGTAGAACTAGAATCTAACGATCTAAAATCAAACTTACAGCAGGCTCAGACAAAGTTAGAAGAACAACAAAACCGACTCTCACAGTTAGATTTAATCAAAAATCAAGTGATGTTGTCGATTAACGTTCAGGAGCAACAAAACCGCGCTCAAGAATTAGAAAAAATGTCTCAAGTGCAACAAGCACAGCAAAATGCTGATTCTAAACAGAGTACATTTAACGTCCAAAAATTAGAAAACCAGGCTCAAGTAGATCAAGCTAAACAAAACATTTATTCTACTAAAACTTCTTACACATTAAGTCAAACTCGTTTGCAGAGAGATTTAGCAGAGGTTGAACGCTTTCGTAAACTTTGGAAGATGGGAGCAGTACCCCAAATCAAAGTTGTAGAGTTGCAAAGACTTAGCGATGAAAGCCAGAAATTGCAAGTTGTTGCTGAATCCGATCGCAAGCAGGCAAATTTGCGCTTACAAGAACAACAAAGCCGTTATCAAGCAGTTATAACTCAAATACAATCAGAAATTAAACAAGCAAAACTGCGTTTACAAGAGCAGCTAAATAGCTATCAAAGCGTGGTGCATACTGGTAAATTAGCTCTGCTAAAAAATCAAGAACAATTAAAAGATTTGCAAACGCAAGTCGGCTCTTTAAAAGCAGAAATTACTCAAACTAAAAGTCAGATACTAGCTTATAAATTCCAGTTATCTCAACGAGTAATTCGCTCTCCTATTGATGGCACAATTTTCCAATTACCGATTCAAAAACCTGGAACTGTTGTTCAACCAGGTCAAATGGTCGCTCAAGTTGCGCCTAAAGATTCTGCTTTTATCCTCAAAGCCCAGATGCCAAGCAATCAAACTGGATTTTTGCGTGTAGGTATGCCAGTTAAAGCGAAATTCGATGCTTATCCTTTCCAAGATTATGGTGTAGTTGAAGGAACGGTAAGTTGGATTTCTCCTGACTCCAAAATCCAAGAAACTAATGCTGGGAGGATTGAAACTTATGAGTTAGATATCATGTTAAATCGTCCTTATATCCAGGCAGCAAACAAACGCGTTACCTTAACCCCTGGTCAAACTGCTACGGCAGAAGTAGTTATTCGCCAACGCCGTGTTATCGACTTTATTTTAGACCCATTTAAGAAGTTAAATAAAGGAGGTTTAGAGCTTTGATAAATAGTTATTTATGTTTAGTTTTCTACTAAGTTTAAATAACTAATTAATCTTAATGAGGATTTGAATTATGCCCAAAATCATGAATGTATCTGCGGTCGAAATTCTGCACCATCTGAAACTGAACTGTCAAATTCCTATTGTTCTGGAGGGAATAGCAACTAGAATAATTATTGCCGAAGCGGTTAAGAAAGCAGGCATTACAGTTGAGCAAAAAGAACTGCAACAAGCAGCAGATAGCCTGCGGTTAGCCAACCAACTCGTAAAAGCTGATGACACTTGGGCTTGGCTGCAAAAACATTACCTTTCTTTAGATGATCTTGAAGAAATAGCCCAAATTAACTTGCTGTCTGCAAAGTTAGCAAATTATTTATTTGCAGATCGAGTTGAAAAATTCTTTGTGGAAAATCAACTTGATTTTTTTGGTGCTGTCACTTATGAAGTCATCTTAGATGATGAAGACTTAGCTTTTGAACTGTTTTATGCCCTACAAGAAAATGAGATCGCGTTCTCAGAAATTGCTCAAAAGTATATTCAAGAAATAGAGCTACGCCGCACTGGTGGATATGACGGTATACGCTATCGCAAGGATTTTAAACCAGAAATTGCTGCCGCAGTTTTTGCTAGTCGTCCGCCGCAGGTAATCAAGCCAATTATTACTCAAACAGGAGTGCATCTAATTTTTGTTGAGGAAGTTATCAAGCCTCAATTGAACGAGCAGTTGCGTCTGAAGATATTAGGAGATTTATTTTCTGCTTGGCTCAAGCAACAACTGGAAGAAGTCAAGGTTGTCGCACACCTTGATTTAGATAATCAGGAACTAGCAAAACTTGCTTAATTCAGATGCGTTAAGACAAAATCAAAGCAAATACCAAATTTACATATTTAGTCTGGTTTTAAATATAGTCAACAAACCAGGGTGAAGATTTAAAATCCAAAGTTAAAATCAGGGAGCATCTACCTTTTATTTCTGTAGGACTTACGCATTGACAGGAAATAGAGTATGTGAATTGCCTTAAAGGGAAGTGAAGCGGGATAAATTAGCATAGGTCAAAGCCTCATGCTGGGGAGCCTACTCCCAGTATACTTTGCCTAAAAGAAGACATTCTCGGCACAGTTAAGCATCTAAAAATCCTTGAGTGAAAGACTTGTCTAGTTATGTTTGAATGTCTAGATTGCAATAGGTGATAGCTTCCCTAGCATTACGCCAAGGTATCAGCGATAACCAACTAACTTAACACCAATCCCATTCTTTAGTTAGAGGTTAGGTTTAGTTGAAAGCTTTAAGGTTCAGGTATTCATTTGTAGTAGTTAATTTTTTTTAGTAGTCTAGAAGGCTGATACGAAGGGTAAATTTTTTCAAGAGACTTTTACATACCTCTCGCTAATAAGCTTTTATCCTACACTGTTCTCCGCTCCTGGTATTAGGGTTTGGACAAACAAATTTGTCCAAACTCCAAACTGCGATAAACAAAACAGCAAGCACGGGAGACAATAGACATGAGCCAACCAATTAAAGTTGAAAAGACGGTAACGATTAACAAACCAGCAGAGGAACTCTACCGCTTTTGGCATAACTTTGGAAACTTGCCGCGCTTCATGAAGCATCTCAAAGACGTAAAAGTAAACAATAATCAGCGAGAGTCCTCCGGACACGCTACGCGATCGCACTGGACGACCAGTGGGGTGTTAGGTGGAAGTGTTGAATGGGATGCAGACATCATTGAAGATCGGGAAAACGAATTGATTGCTTGGGCTTCGGTTGAAGGCGCAGATGTTGATAACTCTGGTTCTGTCCGCTTCCAGCCAGCACCCGCCAATCGCGGTACAGAGGTAAAGGTCGTCACGAAATATAACCCGCCTGGTGGTGCGATTGGAGCTACCATTGCCAAACTCTTCGGCGAAGAACCAGAACAGCAGATTGGAGATGATTTACGCCGCTTCAAAATGCTGATGGAAACAGGCGAGATTGCAACAATAGAAGGTCAACCAAAGGGAGGTTAAAGATTATGAAAGCACTTTGCTGGCACGGCGCTAACGATGTACGAGTTGATACAGTACCCGATCCAAAAATCATCAATCCGCGTGATGCGATTGTTAAAATAACGTCAACGGCGATTTGCGGTTCTGATTTACATCTTTATGACGGTTACATCCCCACGATGGAAAAGGGCGACATCCTTGGTCATGAATTTATGGGGGAGGTCGTCGAGCTAGGTAGTGCCGTCAAGAATGTGAAGATAGGCGATCGCGTTGTCGTCCCCTTTACCATTTCCTGCGGCTCGTGTTTCTTCTGCAAAAAGGATTTATGGTCGCTTTGCGATAACTCCAACCCTAACGCCTGGATACCGGAAAAACTGATGGGTCATTCTCCATCTGGTCTTTTCGGCTACTCCCATATGATGGGTGGCTATGCTGGAGGTCAAGCTGAATATGCCCGCGTTCCCTTTGCCGATGTCGGTTTATTCAAGATTCCTGATGGACTAACAGACGAACAAGTCCTGTTTCTGACGGATATCTTCCCCACTGGCTATATGGCAGCGGAAAACTGCGATATCGAGCCAGGAGATACTGTAGCGATCTGGGGCTGCGGCCCAGTCGGACAGTTTGCCATTAGAAGTGCATATATGCTAGGTGCCGAGCGCGTCATTGCGATCGATCGAGTTCCCGAACGCCTACAGATGGCGAAAGACGGTAAGGCAGAAGTTCTTAACTATGAGGAAGTCGAGGTGGGTGAAGCATTGAAAGAAATGACGGGTGGTCGCGGCCCCGATGCTTGCATGGATGCTGTGGGAATGGAAGCCCACGGTACGGGTCCTGATGCGTTTTACGACCAGGTAAAGCAAGCCGTGCGTATGGAAACCGACCGACCCACTGCCCTAAGGCAAGTGATTGTTGCCTGCCGCAAAGGTGGCACTGTGTCAATTCCTGGTGTTTACGGCGGCTTTGTAGACAAGATACCGATGGGTGCTGCCATGAACAAAGCTTTGACGTTTAAAACGGGACAAACGCACGTTCATAGGTACTTGCGCCCGTTACTCGAGCGCGTCCAAAATGGCGATATTGACCCATCTTTTGTAATCACCCATCGTCTGCCGCTAGAACAAGCACCGCACGGCTACGAAATTTTTAAACACAAGAAGGACAACTGTATCAAGATCGTGCTCAAGCCAGGTCAGGCTGCCTAAAACCCCACAAGAACACGAAAAAACCAAGTCTAGCCAACACTTTAGGAGGTAGAGATGACAGAAGAACTTACAAATAAGAAAGTTGCCATTCTGGTTACAGATGGCTTTGAGCAAGTTGAAATGACTCAACCCAAGCAAGCCCTTGAGTCAGCAGGTGCTCAAACCCACATCATTTCACCGAAGAGCGATCGCGTTCAGGGCTGGAACCATTTTGACAAAGGGGATTTTTTCCCGGTAGATGTCCCCCTCGATCGAGTAAATCCAGCCGACTATGATGCCCTCCTGCTTCCCGGTGGTGTTGCCAATCCAGATCAACTTCGGACTCAAGCTAAGGCGATCGAGTTTATAAAGTCCTTCTTCGATACTGACAAGCCGGTAGCGGCGATCTGCCACGGACCTTGGACTCTGATCGAGGCAGATGTGGTGCGCGGACGGCGGATCGCCTCGTGGCCGTCGCTCAAGACCGATCTCCAGAACGCAGGTGCCCAGTGGGTAGATCGGGAAGTTGTAGTTGATAACAACCTCGTGTCGAGCCGCAAGCCAGACGACATCCCAGCCTTCAACCGGGAAATGATCGAGCTGTTCAGCCATGCAGGGCAGGTACGGCAGATAGTGTGAGAACTCGGAGCGTTAATCAGGAGGACAGGTATGGAACAGCATCGATTTGGTTCCACGCAGCGCGAGGTGGCAGCGATCGGTCAAGGAACCTGGTACATCGACAACGGTGACCGCGCCTCTGCGATCGCTGCTTTGCGCCAAGGACTCGATCTCGGCATGACCCATATCGACACAGCCGAGATGTACGGTAGCGCCGAGGAGGTAGTCGCCGAGGCGATCGCTGGACGACGCGATCGGGTTTTCCTGGTTTCCAAGGTTCTTCCTGGAAATGCTTCTCGCAGAGGGACGATCGTAGCCTGCGAGAAATCCCTCGCTCGACTTCATACCGATCGGCTGGACTGTTATCTGTTGCACTGGCGCGGTCAACACCCACTGGAGGAGACGATCGCTGCCTTCGAGCAGCTTCAGCATGAAGGGAAGATTCTCTGCTGGGGCGTGAGCAACTTCGATGTGCCTGACCTTGAAGCAGTCCAGAAGATCGCTGGCGAGGGTTCTCTCGTCTGCAATCAAGTCCTTTACCATTTGAAAGAGAGAGCGATCGAACATGCTGTGATCCCCTGGTGTGAGAAGCATGGGGTCGCCGTAGTCGCATACAGCCCGTTCGGTCATGGGGATTTTCCCAGCTCGCGCACAACCGCAGGTCGCGTACTACAGGAAATCGCCGCCGCCCATAACGCCACCCCTCGCCAAGTCGCGCTCCGATTTCTGGTGCGGCGTTCCTCGCTCTTTGCAATCCCCAAAGCATCCAACCCCGAACACGCCGCTGAAAACGCGGGAGCTGGGGAACTCAATCTGACCCAAACCGAACTCGATCGAATCGACGCAGCTTTCCCGACCGGATCTCGTCCCCGCGTGCTTCCCACGCTGTAAGCCTGATTGGCTCGCCTGCTGGCTGCCTGCCCATGAATTGAAGGCACCGCGCTGATGGAGAAGAGATTTTTGTTACGGGAGCAGTATGAACCCAAGGATTTATTTAGGGATAAAGAAAACAGGCGATCGCAAAGTTGTCTTGAGGACATTTATACTTTGAAAAGCGCCTGGTGTGGATCGTACTGCACCCTTGTTGCTTGCAATGATATTGGAGGGGATCTTTGCAATTAGCAATCTTGATTACTCTAATGTGGTATAGACATCTTCGGAGCCAGGATTGATGTAAGGACGTTTTAATTCAATTTGCTGTTGGGCAAAATGCTTGAGAATTAATAGCATCCGATTTTCTGCTGACTCGTTTCCTTGTTCCCATGCTTCTAGCAATCCATTGGTAACAATTTGACAACGGTTTAATCCAAAACTTTCTTTCTCTGCAAACTTGCTGTTAGGTTCCTCTGCTAAACCAAGTCCCGGTGCTAACAATTTTGTAAATAGAGGTACTTCTTCGCCAAAATGATACTGATGCTCTGCATAAACAGACTTTAGCACTGGCCAAAGGTTTGCATAGTAGCCTTTTTCAATGTAGAGTACTGCTGTATCATAGCGATCGTAGCTAACAGGATTGTATAGCGCCTTAAAAGTAAAAGGAATCGGAATTTTGTTCAGTTGTCGTGTGAGGCTATGCATAACTGCAACTGCACCCTCAGGGCTTAAATTGAAGTAGACGCGTACTAGTTGGCGATCGCGTCCTTGATGTACAGTACTATACTGTCCTAAATTGCCAACTGCTAGATAAAATCCATTTTGGGTTAAATAAGGAGGCATTTTAATTGCTACCACATCGCCAATAGTTGCATTAACTTGTTGAGAATGAAGATGGCGATCGCGTTGTATATGTAAAGTTAACTCTCCTTTTTTTACCGCTAAAGTTCCGTCACTCTCTACTTTCAGTACTTGCCAACCTTCATCAAAGTAGCCTTTACCACTATTAGCTGATTCCAAGCGATCGGAAAAATCAACATCTATTCCCAAATAAGTATTATTTTCTAAATTCTGGAGCATTATAGTATCAATTTCTTTGGCATTCACAGCGAGAATATTTCGGAAAGCACCATTATAGTAGATATGGTAGAGAAAACTAGTTAACTGCGATCGCAAAACCTTGGACTGTAAAGGTAATGGTAATTGCTGAAAGCGGCTAATGACCTCATCTGATAATTCTAAAAATTTGTAATCTGGATGAGAAATACAAAAGTTCGATTGAATTTCCACTTTGCTAGCAATATCCTGTAGAGTAGCTAATAATTGCTTTGTGGAATAATTTAACAATTGCTGTGGAAGCAAATCTAACAATTGCATAATTGTCTGCCTATAAATAATATTACTTAACTGCATATAAAGCTGGACGATGAGTTAGTTCCATAGCTGTGACACCAAATACTGTCGGGATTGATTGTTCCGGACGACACAACAAACTCTTCGCTACCTGAAGCATACATATACCCTGATTACTAAAGGTTTTTTGGTGTTGGATAATTGACAGAATAGTTAATACCAAACCAAGACCAGCGAATTGCACGACTTGCTGTAAAAAATTTGGACGTAGCTTTAAGATATCTGGAAATTTATGCAAATAAGCTCTCGTCAATGTAGTAATAGAAGGCTGAACTAATTCCAAAGGAGTTTTAGCTAAGTTTAATGATTCTTCTAAACTAATGGTTTTATTAGTTATTAAACTTAGTAGCCATGCTTGGAGATAGCTGGAAATAAGGATTCCTAAATCGTAGGCTGGGTCTCCCCAAGTTGCTTTTTCCCAATCAATTAGGCGAATAATACTATTCGCGGATGGTAATTTTTGGGAAATCGTTTCTTGCCAACTATTATCTAGTAAGATATTATTAAGCTTCAGATCGTTATGGCTAAGACAACAAGGTTCTATAGATTTTATTAATTGTGCGATCGCCTCTCTTAAGCTATCGTAGCGCTGATAGAGTGCAAAGAATTTAAGCGCATCCGCAGAAAGGGAGCTAGCAACTTCTGGAGTTAAGCGTTCAACACTGAGAATTAGCTGCAAATCATCGTGAACGAATATCTCTGAAGGCAGTAATTCTTGATATTTTGAACTGTTTATCGTCAGTTGGTGAATAGAACCTAAAGTAGCTCCAATAGTGGCTGCTATTTCTAGAGGGAAGATATTCTCTTTAGTATAGAACTCAGCCAAATCGCGATATCGATCCAGATAATTAAAAACAATAATGGAATTTTCTGCATCAAAATAAATAGGCTCTGACAACGAGGAAACTAAATGGCTAAATTCGGGCATTTTTCGTAAGATACTTTGAATTTGCCACTCTCTATAAAATTCATCCGCAGTTTTTTCTTGTTTTTTTTGTCGTTCTTGTTTGATTAACAGCTTTTGTTCTGTTGGCAATGTCAGCAACAAGTTGAAATTTTTAGCAGGTTTAATTTCAATATTACTCATCTCTTGCTGTTCAAGAGTACAAATTTCTCTGTCAATCAAGTAGCCAAAAACATTTTGAGGACTTAAGATAAATCTCATAGCTTTAAGGTTTTTGAATTTTTAGTAATTAGCAGGGTAAGAAGTGCCCATCAAAATCTGCATATAAGGCAAAATACTAAAGATATATATTGCAAAAATAAAAAAACAATATTATATTAATAATTTACTTTGGTTAGTATTTGATATACTAACCAATATAAAATTTTTTCTATTTTGGTAGTAAAATAATAAAACCTGCTATCGGTTATGCGGTTAAATACTGATGTAATTATCAGTAACTAACCGATAACAGGCACTGTTGTTGTCTTTGAGAATCAAACTTTAACCTATAGGCGGATTTATAGAGGGAAATAAGTTAGCTTGGTTTTGTCGAGGAGCAAGGAAAGATTGCACTAGAGAGACAATACTAAAAATTGCAAACCCAATTAATGCATACTCCAAAACCTTAACACCAAAGTTAAGAAACTCTCTAAATGCGTAGCCATCACCACCATGTATAAACATGGATTCTGTTTCATTTATATCTTCGATAAAGCTCTCAGCATTAACTATTAAGTTAGAGCTATTATGGTGCAAATCAGAAATTACGATCCTAGTCATTGTCGGGGTTAAAAAATTATTGGTTTTGGTAGGATGAAGCCTTTAAAGGCTTCATCCTGCTAATTACTTATCCCGATAGGGATTTAGCTTTTGTTGATTTAATACTATGTAATCAGCAACTAGAAGTTAGACACCAGTGCTGCCACCACTGCCAGAACCGCTACCAATACCAGTACCAGTACTGCTAAAGGTTCCTACTAAAGATGTAATTGTAGTGATACCAAGTCCAACTACACTGTATTCAAGTAGCTTGGCACCGAACTGCAAATATGGAACTAAATTAGTACCTTCACCACCATGAACTGATGTGGTGTCCATATCGTTTAGGTCATTCAAAAAGCTTTCAGAATCTTGGAAGAATTCAGAGCCAGCAGGACGTAGTTCAGAAACTTTGATATTAGCCATTGTTGTTCTCCTGAGAAATTAATTACTGATTTTCTTGGGTAAAACTATTAGTTTGTCAAGGCAGGATCAAGCCTTTGATGACTTCATCCTGCTAGTTATTCATCCCAATCGAGATTCAGCTTTTGTTGAGTTAATACTATATAATCAGCAACAAAAACTTAACCGATGGTAATACTTCCACTGCCAGAACCACTGCCACCACCAGAACCACTGCCGCCGCCACCAATGCCAGTACCAGTACTGCTAAATGTTCCTACTAAAGATGCAATTGTAGTGATACCAAGTCCAACTACACTGTATTCAAGTAGCTTGGCACCGAACTGCAAATATGGAACTAAATTAGCACCTTCACCACCATGAACTGATGTGGTATCTATATCATTCAAGTCGCTTAAAAAGCTTTCAGAATCTTGGAATAATTCAGAACCAGCAGGACTCAGTTCAGAAACTTTGATATTAGCCATTGTTTGTTCTCCTGGGAAATTATTGGATTTCTATGTATGTGTAAGATTCATTTGCTTAACCTTACACTTGCTATTCTTAGCCAGGAAAATTCAAAAATCAAGTCAATAAACTTGGCTGAATAGACATAAAAATAACACTTATGTCTTCTTCGTTAAATTGATTTTTTAGTTGAAATATATCTCTATCAAAAGTTATAGTTTGCTAATATATAAAAAGTATAATACTTATGCTATTTTAGAATTCAAAACCTATCTTTGTATAGAACAATAATTTTATTAATATGTTAATATTACAGTTCGTAGATGAATTGAACTTAGTTTAAAATAGCAATCTGAACCGTATTGCGTTAAATAGATTAGGAATTCTGTTTTATGCCATAAAGCACTAAATTAGCTGTGTCAGTCCACTACAAATAAATACCAGCATTTATAGTTAATCAAAAAAATACGTAATATTTAAGCGAATTTCATAAGTCAAAAAACCATGTAAATTTTAAAAATATATATTAATATTCTATTTTTCAAATATACGACATAGTAAGGTGGGCATTGCCCACCCAGCCCTTTCAACGCGTTCATTTGTACTAGATTTTCTGCAAACAATACACGCCCCCTCAACCCTTACACAATCAAACTCACGCTCAATTCTGCACAAAAATGCTCGATTCAAGAGGCAATAAATTGACCGTTTTTGGATGTGCGATCGCATAATCAAGTTCGATAGCTTAGAAGCATCATTTGTTGCCCCAGTCTGGGAGCGGGTTTCAGCCTTTGATTGAGTAGTTCATTTGTTCGTGTTGAAAGGGCTGGCATTGCCCACCCTACACTTTCAAAAAGAATTTATGATTCTGATTTTAGAAAGGATTGGCTGCTCTATCAAAAGGATTAGATGGCAACGGATTCGATAAGGAAGAATTGGTACCAATGGTAATGTTTATTGGCTTGCCGTTGGGATCGCTCAAAGCTTTAAACAAATCCATGAATTCTTTGTTACTGTTATTCACTGGCAAGTTAATTGTTATTGAACCACCCATTAAATTGTTCATTTCGCTAGGGGTTAGCTCATCCAATTGATTCTGGTTATCGCTCAGATGTAAGTCGGGAATACTGATATTAGCCATTTGCTAAAGTCCTCCATTAAGTTAGCGCTATGCATAGGCTGAAGCTGTAAATTGCCAAGGCCTTCTTTCATCGTTTGCGATCGCACTTCCAAATTCAAGTTTTCAATTCAATTTTTCTAGACAATACTGGTAAGATTTTGTCCGCAAAACTTATTAGCATCTCCACTTTTAGGAACTCAATCCCAACTGCTGCTTTAATTTTTCTGGCACATTTACTGCTTTCTCTAATCCCCGAACAGTTTCCCATTGCTGAGTTTCACCCCAGGTCATTTGTTCTAGGTTGGCTTCGCTCACATCTGCATTGCTCAAAATAGCGTAGCTGAGATTTGTGTGGCTAAGATCTGCACCGTTGAGTAAAGCACCACTCAGGTTACTACCGCTGAGGTTGGCGTAGTTGAGATTGGCATAGCTGAGATCAGTGCCGAAAAGCATAGTATCGCTGAGGTCGGCTCCACTGAGGTCGGCTTCACTTAGCAGCACGCCGCTGAGGTCGGCATCGTTGAGCACCACACCACTCAGGTCTACACCACTGAGGTCTGCGCCTAAGAACATAGCGCCGTTGAGTTTGGCGTAATTAAGCTTGGCACCGTTGAGTTTGGCATAGCTGAGGTCTGCCGCAACCAGAATAGCGTCGCTGAGGTTAGTACTGAAAAGAATTGTGTCGCTGAGGTTGGTGCCGTTAAGAATAGCACGGCTCAGGTCAGCACCGCTGAGGTCTGCACGGCAGAGGTCGGCATGGCTGAGGTTAATACCGCTAAGTTTGGCTTCGCTGAGGTTGGCACCGAACAGGATCGCATGACTGAGGTCAGCACCGTTGAGCTTGGCATCTTTGAGATTGCTGCTGTTGAGGTCGGCACTGGTGAGATTGGCATTTTTGAGGTTGGTGCTGCTGAGGTCGGCACTGCTGAGGTTAGCGCGGCTGAGGTCGGCGCGGTTCAGGTTAGCACCGCTGAGATTAGCACTGCTGAAGTCGGCACGGCTGAGGTTGGCGTTGTTGAAGTTAGCACCGCTGAGATTGGCATCTCCAAAGTTTGCGCCACCTAAGTTAGCGTTACTAAAGTTGGCTCCTATGAGGTTAGCATCTCCTAAATAAGCGCCACTGAGGTTGGCACCGCTAAAGTTGACACCCGCTAAGTTGGCGTTACCTAAATAAGCACCCCGAAAGTTGCCACCTTTCAAGAATTCTCCAACGATGCTACTAAAATTTCCAATTTCAATGGCATCGCTATAATTAATTATCCGCAGTAGTTGGGATGTGAAAAAACTGTCTGTATCCGGTTGGCTCGATGGATAAAAGGTAATTAGCTGCTGAAGTTCAGCTCGCCCTTGCGCGTAGCGGTGTAACTCCAAAAGTAAAATTAATACGTTAAGTCCTGTATATATATCTACTTGTCTCAGTCCGATCGCTATATTTTGTGCTAGCATACTTAACATTTTTTTCTGAGGCAAGTTCTCACTAGGTGCAGCATCGAGAAATTCACTCTGACACCAGCGGCGATAAAATTCTTCCAGACGTTGGAACAGCAGCAGGGGATGAAATTTCTTCCCAGCTATCAGCAAGTTCATTACTTGTTGAACTATGTCTGGTGTCAACGCTCCATAACCTAGTAAATCGTATATTTCTTCATAAAATTGGCGATACCTTAAAGGTAAATGCTCTGTATTCGGCGTTACACCTGTGAGATCTGGCAAACCATTTCCTGGTTTTCCCCATTCTTCTAACCTTTTTTGCAACCGTTGGGGTAATAAAGAGTCTTGTAAATTCTCTTGAGACCATCTATGGTTTTTATCTAAATCTTGTGGAGTTTTGTCCTCATGCAAAACTGCTTCAACTTCCTGGTATGTTGTCTGTGGCGTTTCTGGTAACTTTGTACCTCTCGCGTAATTGCTTAAACGCTTCCAAATTTGCGACAAGTATGACATTTTGTATTTTGTATTACTTTTTCATTACTGATTTATTAGAGATGAACTGCAATTTTCTATGGAATAGGTGCTTTTTCTGCAAAAATACGTCTGTATAATATATAACTAGTAAAACGTTGCTAACTTTCGTGCTAGTGCTAAACTATGACAGCCTGATAATTTTTCTCCGTATAAATCTAAATTGGTGGCTTGAGAAGTGGTTCATTTTCTAGTAATTTCATTGATTTCGTCCGAATTGTTATACTTTCTTCCCAGCAATTTTACTAGCTAGATGTAAAAATAATACGTACTGTTTGCTACAGATACAATTGTTAGCAAAAATCCTACAGCAAAAGCGTGCAATTAGATTGAAAAAATAGTAATGATAACTTAACCGAAAAGTTTGCTGCTGCTTATCAGCCAGCTAAGAGAATTTTTAGGTTAGCTCAGTTAGATAACAACAGAGCTACTTGACTTTGTAAATAATAAAAAATTAACTAATGATTGTTGTCGGGGGATGATTTGATGAATAAATTAACTTTTTATGTAATTTTGTTGCATAGTTTGTTTTTAGGAGTAACAACCGCCAGTGCTAAGTCCCCGCCTAGGAATGGAATAAATACTGAGTTAAGCACCCAACAAAAAGTACTGAAAGCATCAGTACAACAGCTTTCTGAGAGTCGCCAACTAACCCTAGAACCCGTAAAAAAGCTAGACACTGATTCGGGAAAACTCACTGATGCTCAAGGACAAAGTTCAAAGCAAGTTTGGGTAATTAATCAAAGCCAAAAAGCACAACAGCAAAGATTTAAGTGGATAGTTCAAGATCCCAAGCAAGCGGGAAAACAACCATTTTTACTTGCAGATAAAACCCCAGATAAACCGAGTGGAAAACCGAATTCGACGAGTAAACCATCTAAAAAGGATGATTTAGAACCGTTTGACGATGTTGTCAAAGACACCGACAAGCAGCAAGGATTGTTCACTCTTTATCGCCAGAAAGAGAAGAACAAGATTTATCTAGAAATTCAACCAGATCAGCTGAATAAAAATTATCTAGCGACATCAACCTTAGAATCTGGGATTGGCGAACAAGGCATTTATAGTGGGATGCCTTTGCAAGACTTTTTGTTTTATTTCAAACGGGTGGATAATAACCTACAATTTTCTATCCGTAATGTCAATTTTCGTACCCGTGAAGGAGACCCCCAGGCGCGATCGCTTGTGCGCTCTTTTAGCGACTCTGTACTCTACACTATTCCCATTAAAAGCATTCATCCGGAACGCAAAACTCTGCTGATTGATTTAGGCGATTTGTTACTCACAGATTTAGCTGGCTTATCTTTAAGTTTGGGCATCCCTGGTAGTACAGACCAGTCTTATTTTGGTAATGCTAAAGTCTTTCCAGAGAACATAGAAGTTGAGTCGATTTTAAATTTTTCTGGTGGTGGGGGTAGCGGTCGCGATAAAGAGGAGCTAAACTTCGAGTCCTTACCTGACAGCCGAGGCTTTACTCTGCGCGTTCATTACAGCCTCTCCCAATTGCCAAACAATAAATACTTACCGCGTTTGGCAGACGATCGCGTCGGTTATTTTATCACTGCCTATCAAGACTTATCTAAAGACGATCGTGGCGACCCATTTGTGCGCTATATCAATCGCTGGAATTTGGAAAAAGAAGACCCAAATGCTGCCATATCCCGACCCAAAAAACCGATTGTCTTTTGGATTGATAACGCTGTGCCTTACGAGTACCGCGATGCGATTAAAGAAGGGATATTAATGTGGAATAAAGCCTTTTTAAAGGCAGGATTCAAAGATGCAATCGAAGCGCGTCAAATGCCCGATAATGCCACATGGGACCCGGCGGATATTCGCTACAATACAATTCGTTGGATTAATACTATCGATGGATTTTTTGCTAGGGGGCCATCCCGCGTTAACCCCTTGACTGGGGAAATTTTGGATGCAGATATTATCGTCGATGGCAGCTTTGTACGTGTACTGAAGAATGAGTATCGACAAATAGTACAACCCAACCAAGTATCCAACCGCACTTCCTTAACAGAGTTGATGCAAAATAATCAGCTTTGCGTCAATAAGTTAGGCGGGAAATCCCAAGACAATCAAGACAAGCAAAAGCCGATGTTAAGCCGTCTAGCCCGACTCGCTGGTGAATCGGATTTATGCTATGGCATGGAAGCTGCTAATCAGTTTGCTTTGGGTGCAATGGCGATGACGCTTCTCCAAGACAACGCATCCACCCAAGACCAATTAAAAGAGTATATCAATCAATACTTACGTTTAATTATCGCCCATGAAGTTGGTCATACCTTGGGTTTACGGCACAACTTCCGTGGTAGTAACTTATTACCACCAGAGGAACTGAACGATAAGCAAATTACTACCAACAGAGGTCTAACTGCTTCGGTGATGGATTATATTCCCCCGAATATTGCACCCCAAGGTACGAAGCAGGGCGATTATTTTCCGAATATGGTCGGGCCTTATGATGATTGGGCAATTCAGTATGGCTATATGCCAACTCAGGCCACAACTCCCATAGCCGAAAAGCCAATTTTGGATGAAATCGCTAGCCAATCTGACAAACCAGAGTTGAGTTACTCTACAGATGAGGATAGGTATGACCTCGATCCCACATCCAATGCTTGGGACAATAGCGGTAATGTCCTGCGTTATTCTCAATGGCAGCTAGATAATTCTCGCCTAATGTGGGATCGTCTGACTAGACGTTATCCCGTGGCTGGGGAAAGTTATAGCGATTTAAGCGATCGCTTTGGCTCGGTATTGGGTAATTATTTCCAAAATATTTTTTACACGACAAAATATATTGGCGGGCAATCTTTCTATCGCATTCATGCCACAGAAACCCCATCTAGCAAGCCTGGTATTCGCCCGCGAAGATTACCATTTGAACCAGTACCAGTAGAACAACAACGGCAAGCATTAGAAACTTTGCAAAAGTATGTATTTGCAGAAGATGCCTTTAACTTCTCGCCAGATTTGTTGAATAAATTAGCACCTTCCCGTTGGTATCATTGGGGCAGCTATCCTTTAGTTGGGCGCTTAGATTACCCAATTCATGACTTAGTTTTGACTCTGCAAAGTGCTGTCTTGGTGGATTTACTTTCAGGCGATCGCCTTTCCCGCCTCAAGGATATCGAACTCAAGAGTCCGCAAGGAAAATCACTGAGTCTGCCTGAGCTATTTGATACCTTACAATCAGGCATTTGGACAGAAGTGCTGAAACCTCAAGGCAAACCACTGAAGATTTCCAGCCTGCGGCGTGGCTTGCAACGGGAATACGTCAATATCTTAAGCGATATTGTCTTACGCAAAGAATACGTACCAGAAGATGCACGCACATTAGCCTGGTATAAAATCCGGCAATTAAACGAAAAACTCGCAGGAGCAAATTCCGACGATGAATATACCAAAGCGCACATTCTCGAAACACGCGATCGCATTGAGAAAATCTTGAATGCGCCGTTAAGAAGTAATTAATAGGTATTGGGTATTGGAAACAATTTTGGATTTTGGATTTAAAATCCAAAATTTCTTTTTCTCCTTGTCTCCCATACCTTCCTAAGCATTAACCTGTGCTGGGGTGCCAAACTAATTAGTCCCAATACTGGAAATGGTAAAGTCAAAACAAGCGGAGGTTTTGATATGGCTCAAGCTTTACCCAAACTAGTGACTTTTGAAGAATTTATTGCTTGGCTGCCGGAAAATACCGGAAAACGGTACGAATTACACGATGGGATAATTGTAGAAATGTCTCAACCGAGTGGAAAGCATGAAAAAGTTACGGGATTTTTAGCCGGAGAAATTACCGTTGAATATAAGCGCTTAAAACTGCCATACTTTATCCCCAAAACAGCTTTAGTAAAACCAGCGAGAAAATCATCGGGTTACTTGCCAGATATCGTATTAATCAACGATGCTAATTTGCAAAATGAGGAATTATGGGAAAAAGAATCTACCGTGACTCAAAGTGAATCCATTCCTTTGGTCATTGAGGTTGTCAGTACAAACTGGGAAGATGATTATTACACCAAATTAGGGAATTACGAAGCAATGAAGATTCCTGAATATTGGATCGTTGATTATGCAGCCTTAGGAGCCAGAAAGTTTATTGGTAACCCCAAACAACCAACCATTTCTATTTATCATTTAGTTGATGAAGAATATCAAGTTGCTCAATTTAGGAATTCGGAACGTATTATATCTCCTACTTTTCCAGATTTAAACCTGACTGCTAATCAGATTTTCAATGGAGCTTTGTAGAGCATTTTTATTATTCTTGACGCTAACAACACAAATATTATTGCTAGATTTAGATCCCCAACTTTTTCAAAAGTCGGGGATCTAGAAAGCCATTTACTAACTCTGCTTTGTCTGCTTTTTCTTAACTACTCAACGCCTTTAAGAACCTTTGTAAACTCTTAAATACACTAGGCTTTTTCGCAGGTGTAGCATCAGTTGTTGTTTGGGCTTGTCCTTTCATCAGTATGAGATCTAATTCATCACCTGATGGTTTTTGCGGCAATTCGGCAATGATTTGATACTCATCACCTTTTTCTACCCAAACTTGCCACTGTCCTGGGTAGCAACGAAAGACAGCCGTTTGATCGTCTACAGGGCGTAAGTAGTAGCAAGATTCGATGTTACCAATAAAACGTTGGCGGACTTGTCTAGCTGCGTAACCAATACCGACAACTCCAAAATCTTCGAGGCGAGGATTTAACAGGACTACGGGCCGATCGCCAATTTCTTGACAGAGTTTTTCCATCTGTGAAACTTCGACGGAACTGGGTGCAACAAACAGAAAAATCTCATCTTCTGGCTGAATTTTTGAGTCGGCTGCAGTAGCCCTACCCGTACCGACATCGACAATTTTAAATTTTGCATCTGCCCATTCTCGACGCGCCAATGCAGCCGCACCAGCATCAGCAAAGAAAACCTTGAGGCGGGAATCGTATTCCGCAAACGCAGGCAGAAAGTCTTCCGCCACTAGCATATATTTGAGTTCTGGGAAGACAAACTCAACTTGTAAGCGAGTATGGCCGTCTGCTAAAGCAGCTTGGGTAGCTGTCCGAGATTGGGCGATCGCTTCTTCAAGACTTTTGGGAAGTTCACTCATAGTCTGGATTATACTTTGGTGTCTAATACCATTGTTTCAGGATTGGATCTCTAATCTCATGGAAAAAGCTGCGGGGCTTGCATCAAAACAAGAATTGATGAAAAAATTGATCCGCGAGTAGCTTCTCGCTTGGCAAGGGACTTAAGAGGAAATTTGTGAAAGTTTTAGTTATCGGTAATGGAGGGCGCGAACACGCTCTGGCTTGGAAACTGCTGCAATCTAAGCAAATTGAGCAAGTTGTTTGCGTACCGGGAAATGGGGGTACGGCAAGTATGGCAGGTTGCCAAAATATACCCCTAGCGGTAGATGACTTTGAGGGCATTGGTAAGTATTGTCATGAAAATGGGATAACTCTGGTGGTAGTCGGGCCAGAAGTGCCCTTAGCAAAGGGAATTACAGATTATCTTAATCAGCAAAGCTTGAAGGTATTTGGCCCGGTCAGAGCCGGAGCGCAAATTGAGGCGAGTAAGGCTTGGGCAAAAGCTTTAATGCAAGAAGCGGGTATTCCGACAGCGAAAGCAGCTGTGTTTACAGAAGCCGCAGCAGCCAAATCCTACGTGAAAGCACAGGGCGCACCGATTGTAGTCAAAGCTGATGGCTTGGCGGCGGGTAAGGGCGTAACGGTGGCGGAAACGGTAGAACAAGCTGATGGTGCCATTGATGCGATATTTCAAGGACAGTTTGGCAGTGCTGGGGAATTTGTTGTCATTGAAGAATGTTTGATTGGGCAAGAAGTTTCGGTCTTAGCCTTGACTGACGGGTTAACCATTCGTCCGTTACTCCCAGCACAGGATCATAAGCGGATTGGTGAAGGCGATACCGGGGAAAATACTGGAGGAATGGGAGCTTATGCGCCAGCGCCGATTGCCACACCAGAGATTATGGCACGGGTGCAAACAGAAGTCTTAGAAAGAGCGATCGCCACTTTAAAAGCTAAGGGGATTGATTACCGGGGTGTACTCTACGCCGGGCTAATGATTGCACCCAATGGCGACTTTAAGGTTTTGGAATTTAACTGTCGCTTTGGCGATCCCGAAACGCAAGTCATTCTGCCGCTATTGGAAACGCCCTTAGAAGAGTTGATTCTAGCTTGTATAGAACAGCGTTTAGGAGAAATGCCAGCGATCGCTTGGAAAAAAGGAGCAGCTGCTACAGTCGTGGCGGCGGCTGGAGGTTATCCAGGAGCGTATGAAAAAGGACACGTTATTATAGGAACCGAGCAAGCCACCGCAACCGGAGTCACTGTATTTCATGCAGGCACAAAATTGAACGAGCAAAAAGAAGTAGTAACCGATGGTGGTCGAGTATTAAACGTAACTGGTATTGGTGAGGATTTTGCGCAAGCGATCGCCCAAGCCTACGCAGGCATTCAATCTATTCACTTTCAAGGGATGTATTACCGTCGAGACATTGGGCATAGAGTTAAGGGGCAATAGTTATTTCTTTTTTCTCCCTGCTCCCTTGCTTTTTCTCCGTTCCTTCCGTTTGACTCTGGAACGCCAGTTCACTCAACGGAGGGAACCTCCGCACGTGACTGGCTCCTTTTGACTCTTGACCGACTTCTTCACCTATTTGTCAAATTAACTGTTAATTTTTTAGTTGTTGGGGTTTATTAGGAAAACTACTAACAACTTTATTTAAGATGCTGGCTCTTTTGAAAACAATCCGAGAAACGATCGCAAATTGGTGGTCAGATTTCACACTCCAGACCAAGCTGTTAGCTGTGGCCACATTAGTGGTTTCTTTATTTATGAGTGGTTTGACCTTCTGGGCTGTGAATACGATTCAGCAGGATGCGCGGATGAATGATACGCGCTTCGGTCGTGACCTTGGACTGCTGCTGGCTGCCAATGTTACCCCGCTAATTGCTGACCACAATCTCACGGAAGTTGCCCAATTTTCGCAACGCTTTTATAGCAGCACTTCTAGCGTGCGTTATATGCTCTACGCTGATGAAACTGGGAACATCTTTTTTGGCATTCCGTTTTGGGAAGCAGAGGTGAAAAACTCCTTAACCATTGAACGGCGCATCCAATTGCCTGAAGATTACGCTAAAGACAGCGATAAGCCGATGGTACGGCAACACATGACTCCGGATGGGTCTGTGACTGATGTATTTGTTCCCCTCATGGCTGAGAACAAATACTTGGGTGTCTTGGCAATTGGCATTAACCCTAACCAAACTGCCGTTATCTCTACCAATTTTACCCGCGATGTCACCATTGCAGTTTTTATCACAATTTGGGTAATGGTAATTTTGGCAGGGGTAATTAATGCGCTTACCATCACCAAGCCAATTAAAGAACTGTTAGTAGGTGTGAAACAAATCGCCGCCGGGAATTTTAAGCAGCGAATTGACTTACCCCTAGGAGGCGAACTCGGAGAATTAATTCTCAGCTTTAATGATATGGCAGAGCGTCTAGAACGCTATGAAGAACAAAATATTGAGGAACTAACAGCAGAAAAAGCCAAGCTAGAAACTCTAGTTTCGACAATTGCCGATGGTGCTGTATTGATTGACAACAATATGCAGGTGATATTAGTTAATCCAACAGCACGGCGGATTTTTGCTTGGGAAAGTGATGAGGTTGTAGGGTGCAATGTGCTACATCACTTACCCCCCGCAGTCCAAATGGAAATTAGCCGTACTTTATATGAAATGGCATCAGGAGAATGCGAAAGTGCTGAATTTCGGATTGCTTTAAATCAACCAACTAAACGCACGATTCGCATTCTCTTAACTACAGTTTTAGATTTACAACGGGAAAGTGTTAAAGGTATAGCCATTACCGTACAAGATATTACCCGTGAAGTTGAACTCAACGAAGCCAAAAGTCAATTTATCAGCAACGTTTCTCACGAACTACGAACACCTTTATTTAATATCAAATCTTTTATCGAAACTTTGCACGACTATGGCGAAGATTTGAGTATAGATCAGCGTCAGGAGTTCCTGCAAACAGTTAATCATGAAACCGATCGCCTGACACGTTTAGTCAACGATGTCTTAGATTTATCCAAACTTGAATCTGGACGCAACTATAATTTTGATGGTGTAGATTTAGGACAAGCGATCGAGCAAACACTGCGTACTTATCAACTAAATGCTAAAGATAAAGGCATTGAATTAATTCAAGAAGTGACATCACCTTTACCGTTAGTATTAGGTAATTATGATTTGTTACTGCAAGTATTAGCTAATTTAGTTGGTAATGCCCTCAAATTTACTCCAGCTGGTGGTAAAGTAGCCATTCGCGCCTATCAATTAGATCCCAAGCCTAACAACTCTCACAAGCAATCACCTCTGGTACGAGTTGAAATTTCTGATACTGGTATTGGTATTGCTGCTGAAGACCAACAAGCAATTTTCGATCGCTTCTTCCGCGTAGAAAATCGCGTTCATACCCTCGAAGGTACAGGTTTAGGTCTATCAATTGTGCGCAATATTATGGAAAGGCATCACAGTAAAGTTCATTTGGTAAGTGAAGTTGGGATTGGTACTACTTTTTGGTTTGATTTGGCTGTGTTTGAGTGAAATTCAAACAATTATAGATGTACACAGATAAACATTTATCGATATCTGCGTGCATCTGTCTTTATCTGTGGTTCGATATCCATAATAGGAACCATAAAATCATTCGTGAGAAGTGTTTATTATGCTAAATAAATAGACCTATACGCCATGCCCAATCACAACTAAACTTCATAAACTTGATGGCCTCTAATTTCAACTTTGTGTGCGGCGAGGCACTTTTCCCAGCCTTCACGAGTGCCAATATCACTTTTTTGTTTGAGCAGCCCTAGTTGCTGTTCTTGTTGAGTAAGTTTAGCGAATTTTTCGTGTAGTGGATAGTTGGGTGTGACAAAGGTTTCTTTGCGGTGCAGAATGGGAGGATTTGCTCTGGTTTGGTAGTCGCGGTGAGTAATTTTTAAGGTAATAAAGTCAATAATGATACTGGCTTTTAAGGCGGGATGGGGATCGGTGTCGAAGTCGGGGTAAAACAGATAGCAGATTTGCGGTTTATCGATGCAAAATTTGATTAAAGTAGCACCATCTACACGCCCAATGGTACGGCTAGCGCAACCTTCATAAATTCGCAATAAAGCATCGAGTTCTGTAAGAGCTGAAACATGAACGTATAAAGCACCACGGGTATGTTTGCCAATTTTGCTTTTTTCGCAAGCTGTTTGCACTACTCTAAGTTGACCTAAGCTAAAAAGTTTTTGATCGGCGACTGCACAAGCTTCCTCATAACTCCCAAAAAAGGCTTTGATGTCATGACGCATTTCTGGGGCGAGTTTATGCCATGAGGGACGTTGTTCAAAGTGGGTGAGAGCGAGATAAACTTGGATATCAAGGGAACGACGATATGCGATCGCATCCCATTCTGCTTCGTCGGTAGCTTGTAATACTACACTAAAGGCACGGCGGAAGTTACCAAATTCACTCAATAATTCCTGTTCGTTCCTTAATTCACCTTTGATTGGTAATCTTCCACGCTGGGTAAAAAACGCCATCAATGGTGCGAGTAGTTCTTGGTAATCTTCAAACCGCTTGCTGGGAATACGAATTCTGGGCGTAGAACTGCGAGTAAAGAAGCGGATAGCCTTGAAACTTTCTTTTTCAACTTCATCGCGAAAGACGAAGTAGACGCCTAAAGCCACGGGTACTGCATCTACATTCAGTACTTCATCAATGTAACTTTTGAGTTCTTCTTGTTCGTAATATTTCTGAAAAGTATTGCGACGGGTAACAATCCCATCGCTGTAAGCTAATTGGGTTTTACTGGGTGCGTTGACTAGAACTTGTGCAGCGACAATTAAGACTTTGCGGGTGAGTTCCCAAGCTTTAATTAAGCTTTCTCGCCGTTCTTGGGGGTCTTCGATGACGTTGAGGACATAACCCAAGTTGACAACATCAGCGGCGGTAATTTGCTCATCGGGATAATAGTACGGGTCCCAGCCAACACTGGTGTAACCTAAATTTGCCACGCGCTGGACATCGCCACCGTAGCCGCAACCGTAGTCAAAAAAGGTAGTTTCCGGATTGAGGATTGCCCATTCTATAGCCAATCTTACCGGACGGGAAATGTCAGTCCGGGCGATCGCAGCTCGATGACGCTCAATTTCTACATAGCTCTCTACCATAAGAGCATTTCAAGATGTTGACAGGGTTTAGTTGTGTTAGCAGCAGCATAACGCACCATGTTTTATATCCTGTCAATCTTTTACCGCTAATTCAATTAAATCTTCAATTTTCTTGATATTTGGATCGCCTGCTAAGTAACCAATTCCCCGATGTAAATGCAGGCGAAATTGCGTGGCTAGGGTTTCTTTGTCGGTGGCGTAACCGTCGTTATAACAGCGTTGCTTCAGGGCGAGGAGGAGGATATCTGACATTTCGCCGCCAAAGACGCGCCAGGTCATTTCCACGTTGCTATCTTGGGGAATGGGTACGGGGGAAGGTGGGGTGGGTTCTGCAAGGGAACGACAAAATGCCCATCGACATAATATATTCCATTGGTCGATTTTGGTGTTGCGGCGGAGTTTGAGTAGTTGGTCTTTAGCTGTTTGGGAAAGTTTGATTCTTTCAATTGGGGATTCCATGATTAAAGATTAAAGGAATACTCTATATTATGCTTTCACATAATTAATAATACCTAACATCTTGTTAGTAATTTGGTATAATTTTAGTTTACCCAATCTAATACATCAAAACATTTAAATTTGTTATTAAAGGATATTATGGCTAAATTGCAATTACATTTTAATGGTTCTTTTGCTCTAAAAAAAGATGAAATAAGTAGAATTGTTCGTGCTGCGGCTCAAGATAACGGCTTAGATGATAGCTTACCTAATTTGATGGTAAAAACCAGTTTGGGTAATGGCAAAGTAGGGCGGGTAAAAAGTTGGGCAATACGTGCAGGATTAATTAAGAATAATCGTCCCAGTCCAGAGGGAGATATTGTTTTGCGACTAGACCCCAGCTTTGAGTCGAATATTACAGATTGGTTGATGCACTTTTATTTAAGTTTTGGCGATCGCGGTCTACAAATAACACCAGAAAACCCTGCTGATTGGGGTGCATGGGCTTACTTTGTATATACATTTTTACCTCGCTATCCTAAATTTACTAAAGAAGAATTGCTATACCACAGTGCGTCGATATTTGACGAAGAAAGCAAAGTAATTGCTGACAGAATTAAATTTATATTACGAGCATATACTGAGTTTACTGCTTTAGCAGCCTGCAAGTTTATTACTCAAGAAAATGATAAATATATTAGTGGCTATGCTAATTTACCTAACCCTTATCTATTAGGCTACTTCTTAGCAAAATTATGGGAACGTGACTTTCAAGGCGAAAGTTCCATTCTGACTGAGTCTATTCTGAACGAAAAAATGGGGCTTGCTCCCGTATTAGGAATAAAACCAGAGGCATTACAAGAACAGCTAAATGCATTGGAAGCTTATGGCATCATCGAACAGCGACGGGCAGTACCTCCTTTTCAGGTGATTCCGCGCTGGGATGAACCTTTGACACTGCTGGGGAAAGCTTATGACAGATGAAGTTCCCGTGCCGCTGCGACATGCCAGACCCGATGACCGAATTCATCTGCTGCTTTGGGACAGGCCTGACGAAACCGAATTGGTGCGTATCGCTCATTACAACAACGCCCATCGGGCCAACTACCGAAAAAATTTGCTACAAAGGATTCATCCAGCAGAGAACTTTCTTGCTCTTCATCACAATTTAGATATCGAACTCAGTGCCATTAAATCAATGTGTTCTGGGGTGAGCAAACAGATTGTTTTATTGGAAGGGTTAGATTGTCTAATTACTTATCTGCGAGTTACATCTGGCAGTCGCATTACCCTTTTCTGGAAACAACTGGAAGAGACTCGCAAGCTAGAAAGACTTTTGTGGATACTACTACCCCAGCAATTAGCACCTAAAAATTGGCCATCAGAGCGAATTAAGCGTCTTCCTTCGGGATAATTATCTTTTTTGCATTTGCCATTTTTAATTTACTATGCTCCTCAACCAACTTGTTGAAATCAACGAAAAGGGTAGTATTGCCAGTTCTGTAAACTTTGGCATGATGGATGATTCGCAGAAGAATTTGTCTTTGTGCGAAAGTTTTATTTTTAACTACGACCAAGCAAAACCTGAGTTATCTACAGTTGGTATTTTGGATGCCGTGCGCCGTAGTTATCATAGTGCAAATCAGCCGAACATCCACTTGATGATTCAACAATATGGTAAGGGTAAGTCACATTTTGCGATCGCTATAGCAAACTTTTTCCAAAAACCCTTCCACAGTCCGGAAATACAAGGTATTTTGTCACAAATAGAAAAGGCGACATCTGGAAAAAGTCAGGCTGTTGTTGAAGGCTTAAAGCTATTTAAACAAAATCAACGCCACCAACATTTAGTTATATGTCTTAGTGGTGACATAGGCGGCGATATCAGAAAGCAATTTCTACAACAACTCGTTAAAAGTATAGAAGCACAAGG
This sequence comes from Calothrix sp. NIES-2098, assembly GCF_963875125.1. Classification (NCBI taxonomy): domain Bacteria; kingdom Bacillati; phylum Cyanobacteriota; class Cyanophyceae; order Nostocales; family Calotrichaceae; genus Calothrix; species Calothrix sp. NIES-2098. Next base: position 1,492,505 of record NZ_CAWNKJ010000001.1, on the reverse strand, counting down.
TATTCAAGATTCTTTAGCACAGCATATATGCAGCGAACCTCTACGCTACTTAGAAAGTTTGAATCCAGAGAATAGGGCAAAAGCAGAGCAATATTTACGAAGTATAGGCAATCCTGATGGTGATGTGAATTCTCTTATTCGATTCCTCAGAGAGAATAATTCTGGTGTTATATCTACTGTTAAAAAACTGGCTTTTCAAATCACTGGTTTTACTCCTGATTTTACTGCCGATATCAATGTTCAAATAATTCTAGAAGACCTGATAAAAAATTATTGCACTGGTGAAACTGCTCGCTTTCAAGGAATTTTAATTTTATTTGATGAGCTAAACTACTATTTAAAATCTTGGGCAGCAGATGATATTGGTGCTGGAGGCACAGCACTGCAAAATATTACTAACATTTGTGAGAACTACAAAGGTAAAATCGCTCTGCTAAGTTTTACTCAAATTCATCCAAGTAGAGGCGTAGGAATCTCTGCTAATGCAATGCCAGAATATTTAAAGGTTGCCACTCGCCTCGCACCAAAAGATGGTACTACTTATGATAATCCTACTTCTAGCTTAGAACTGGTAATAGAAAACTTATTATTGCCAAAAAACGAAAGTAATTGGCAACAATTCCGTTCTCACTGGCATAACACTCTGAGGAGAGAAGCTGAAACGGCTTTTGAGCGAAGAATTAAAATTTATCGAGAAAAAGGCTGGTCTTTTCAAGAATTTTATAATCACTTGTCTGAGGGTTGCTTTCCACTCCATCCCCTAACGGCATATCTACTGTGTAACCTTGATTTTACTCAAGACAGAACTGCTATTCAGTTTATTAAACACTATGTCAAAAATTTTATCGATACTCAGCCTGTCGAAAATACTGGAAAACTCAATTACATATATCCCATTGCTTTAGTAGACACCTTTCTAGAGAACTTTTCTAACTATCCTGTTTATAGCCAATATAAAAAAGCTGTAGATATAGTTTCAGGTGCCGATGATACAGATGAATTAACTGTGCTTAAAGCTTTATTTTTATACGAAGCTAGCGGAGAAAAACTTACTAAAGCTGACCGAGAAGAACATCAAGAGATTTTGGTAGCTTTGACAGGATTAACTAAATCTAAACTCCAGACAGCGCTAAATAAACTGGAAAAAGAAAGATCCCTAATTTACCAACAGCCAGAAATTAAACTTTATCGATTCTGGGGAGAAATTAATCCTAAAGATATTCAAGAAGAAATTGAGGAGAAAATAAAATTACAGACTACATCAATTAATGATGTAGTGACTTACTGTAGTGAGATTAATATTCTGAAACAATATTCCTCCAATACTACAATTAGTGCTACGCAGTTTGTCAAAGATAACCAATTGGTGAGTGAGGACTGGCGTTTTGAGTATAAGATATATAGTATTGATAAATTTATTAGAGCGTTAGAGAATAATCGAATTCTCAAAGAGACTAAAGAAAAGGGAATTTTGGCTTATGTCTTGGGAGAAACTCAAGAAGAATTACAAGATTTGCGTAATAAGATAGCAGATTATTTATATAAATCGCCAGTTAGACAATATATTGCCGTTGCTATTCCTACAGAAGAAACTGGAAATTTAGCCCGGATAATTCTCAGGATAAAAGCTCTGGAAAAAACTGATATTGCTGATAAACGCTTGTTAGGGAAAGCCTATCAAGAACAGCTTCAGCGTTGGCAAAAAGAGGCAATTACGCGGTTAAACAGATTATTAACTAATTGTACTTATCATTGCGTCGGAATTGAGAAACTTACTCCTACTGAACAACAAAACCCGCAACGGGTAGTCAGTTTCCTTTTACAAGATTTATATCCCTTTGTTCCGCCTGTTGATGAAATTGATAAAATGCGTTCAGATCATCAGACAGGTAAAAAAATCGTTGGTTGGACTGCAAAACAAATCTTCATAGAAGATAATATCAATCAACAGACACTTCCTGACCGTTCTTACGGTACTGTTATTGACCAGATTTTTGTCAAATTGTGGCATCTATTTACGAAAACATCAGATAAGTATATTGTAAAAGAACCAACCGATCGCAAAATACGTGTTGCTTGGGATAAAATTTCTGAACTCACTGACTTAAAAGGATTGCCAAAAAATACTTTTGACTTAGAAAAAATTTGGCAAGTGCTCTCTGCTCCGCCTTTTGGTTATAGCGAGTATAACTTTACTATGTTACTAGCAGGATGGCTGGCAATTCACCGCAAAGAAGTTATTTTACGAGGACGCATCAAACTTACTCCTAAAAAGGGAGAGATTGTTCCTTTAGAGGAGAAATCTCTACAAAATTGGGGTAACACTGATATTCTGCAAAACCCCACCGCATTTGTTGATGATTGGATTATTAAACAAAAAGCTAAACTAATTCGTCGCCAACAAATACAAATGCCGATTCTGCCGTCATCGTCTATAGATTATCACCAGGCGCAAGATTATTTAGCGGAAGTTGCGGCTTTTTTAGAGTCTAATGAACCGGAGGGTTTAGAGAAAGAAGAGTTAATTAGGAATAGAAAGCAGGTGAGTGCTGGAGTTGCGGAAATTAACAAGTGGTTTCAACCAGTAGAAGCTGCCGAGAACTTACCTAGCGATGCACCATTGGCAGCATTTTTATCACTTTATTCTCAACTAAAGAAAGGATCGCCAGACAACCCAATTTTACCAACACAACAACAACGCGATCGCTTTAACAAAGCATTCCAAACTGTCAGTGAAAAAATTGACCAACTTGTAGCAGAACAAAGCAAGCTTGCTGAGTCCTTATCTACCGAACAAGCTTGTAGTACTTATCAAAGAGAAATTCAACAAGTAATTGACCAAATTAATCAAATTGCAGAGATACCTTCTCATCTAATCGAGAGTTTGCAAAATGCCCTCCGCACTGCCAACATCAGATTAACAGAAATCAGGCAGCAAGCAGAAGCCGGGCAAAAGCAAGCCGAAGATACGCAAATCATGCAGAGTATTCGCAATTCTGCCACAAAAATCAAAACAATTCATCTTGCTCAAGAAGCCTTGCAAGAAATTGAAAATTTACAATATCGCTTTAACTATCCTGATAAATTTCAGCCGGAAATTGCTGAACTTGTTCAGTCTATTCAAAACAGAATTACTGACTATCGTTCTAGCTTGGTAAATATTCGTAATCAACTCCAATCAGTCAATAGTCTCCCTGAGTTAGATACTATTAATACAGAATATGCAAAACTGGATATTGTTTTTCAAGATTCTGCTGATTACGCAGCCTATCAAGAACTACAGCCAAAAATTCAGAGTTTAAAGAATGACCTAGAGCAAATACAAAGTCTAGAAAATCGCTATCAACAAAGTAATTCTATTGCCAGTTGTAATGATGCTTTGACAAGAATTTCTAGTGGAGAGTTGAATATCGTTAATATTGACCGCTTTCAAAGCAAAATTGCTCAGTTAGCAGTCAATTTCCAGCAAAAAATCCAAGAATATACTGCTGAATTACAAGAATATAAGCATAATTTAGAGTATTTAACAAACGTAGAAGATGCCCAAATGTTTCAAAAAGAATTACTGAAAAAGTCGCCTCAATACTCAGGTTCGGAAATAGAAACAGAGTATGAAGGAATTAGAGGAGATTTAGCAATAATAATTGATTTATTACAAATAGCCGAGTCAACAAAAGTAGAGACTTTAGAAGCTTGTCAAACTCAGTTAGATAGATTACAAAATTGGGAAGATAGAAATAAAGCAGTAATAGAGAAATTTAGCGATCGCCTACATTCACTCCATACAGAAATAGAACAAAAGCAACAAGCTGCTGCCCAGCAATGGATTGAAGATTTAGAAAGTAGTTTTACCGAAATCAACCAATTATCTGATGATACGGATAAACTCGCAGCAGCTAACAATTTATTAGATAAAATTCAAGAGGAAAAATCAGAATATATCAGCTTACTTGACAACTCAACTACTCAATTACTTGAAAGTATAGAACGTCAATGTATTGAGGAACGCGAAAGAGATATTGCCAATCAAATTCTCTTACTATTCCAGCAACTTCCCCGTCTAGAGCAACAAAATCTGTACGAGAGGATAGGACAAATGCTCTCAGAAATGACGGAGGAGTAATAGGAATGAGTGATAGGCGTATCATACTAGATCCTACCGGACTCTACGATATTCCCTCTGGCTATGTCCCCATCACCACAGAAGTGGAATGGATACAGTTTTTTGGTATCAGTGATGCCCCGTGCTGGGTAAAAGGTGAACGATTATGCGAATGGGCAAAAACTTGGCTGCAAGTTTGGAATAGAAGTGAGGAAATAGCGGAAATTAAGCAACATCCTCGCAGCAAACTAATACAATTATTTGCTACTGTACCCTTACCGGAAGACTGGAATGATGAGCAATTACTGATTTTTGTTACCCAGTTAGATGCTTATCCCCAAGACAATTCTATTGCCCACTTTTTGGCAGAAAACATCCTTAACAGTAATAGGCAGATATGGTTTACTGAACCTTCTATTTCCCATCTTGCCGCTTGGTTAGCAATTTTAGTCCCACAAGAATATCAACCTTTTGAGCGAGTCTGGCAGCAGCAGTTTAAGCAACATAAGTTAGCAACTTATTACCAGACTGAAGATAAATTATTGCTGTTGCGTTGTTGGTTAGGCATAGCAGAACCAGTATTCAACGACCTTGGCAAATATCCCTTGCCAATTCCCGACTCACTCACTCAAGACTTTGATAGCTACTGGGAACAACTCATCTTTCGCACTGAAGGCAAAGTATTAGAAACTCTCATACCTACTAACCAAGTAGGTATGGAAAGAATTGCCAATTGTGCTTACAAAGTTTTAGGTAAACGACCTAACTGGATAAATCGGGCAAGAGAAGCCAAAGTTATACCTTATCTTAATTATCAGCAACAGCAAGAATTAAGCCTTAACCAACCGCCACCGCAACCCCAACCCCTAGCTTTAGATGCAACTCCTCAGCAAGCTTTAGTTTGGGCAACAAAAGATTACCTGCCCTTCCGTCGCTGGGAAGTCATCAAGCAACCTACCTCTGCACCAAAGATTAGTGAAAGTTTGGCGACTAGCTTTGTCGAATGGGTACTCCACCACTACCCCCAGATGCAGATAGAATCTGTAGAAAATTCCTACCTTAATTACAGCGTTGCCTCAAAAGTAAAAAACCTTTGTCAAGAAAGTGCTGTGTTGTGGGTTGTGGTTGATGGCTTAGGATGGTTAGACCACTTAGAACTATTATCTTTACTAACAAATAAATACAAACTAGCTGTAGAAATTGCCATTGAGCCTCGGTTTAGCATCCTACCCACTAAAACAGAATATGCGAAATGGAGTCTATACGCGCAACTTTTGCCTAATGATTCTGCTTGGGTTGCTAATGCTGGCAAAGCTTTTGTAAAAATGGGCGTAGGCAAACGTTATACAGATGGACAAGTTGATAGGCTTTACAGCGCTTTGAGAAAAAAGACACATCAGCTATATTGCTGGGATACCGATGAGTTCGATCGCCTGTATCACACTCAAAAAGACTGGCAAAGTCTTTACGAACTTGACCGTTCCCACACTTTAGAAGGTATTGCCAAAAAAATTGATTATTGCTTGCAACAATACCCCAACCCAGAAGCACTAACAATTGTGATTGCCAGCGACCACGGACAGATGATGGGTACTTGCGAAAAAATCACCCACTGCCCCCCAGAACTAGAACCTAAAGGAAGGATGGCGATTGGTAAAACTGATGATAGCAGATTTGTGGTTTTGGAAGGCAATCGCTACAGTCTCCCTCACGATATTAGTATTGTGAAAGGCTCCGCTAGTTTAAGTTCTTTTAGCTACACTAGCAATCAAAAAATTATCGGTTCACATGGAGGGTTATTTCCCGAAGAAGTGCTGGTTGGCGTATCTGTCCTGCGAAAATCTATTCAACGCCGTCCTGTGCTAGTTTTCTGCGTTGGTGAAGGTAAAGCCAAACAATCAGGAGAACTAGAAATTACTATCGATAATCCTAACTCATTACCTCTGACAAACCTTTGTCTATATATTCAAGAATTGCCTGCTTTTCAACAGGGAAAACCATTAACTCAGGAAATTCCAGCAAATCAACGTTGTAGTTTTACAATCATCATCCCAGAAGTACCAAAATTGCCGCTTAATCAAGGAAATGACTTATTTTTATCTGGTGAATTAGCTTTTCAATTTGCCAATGCTGAAGCTGCAAGTATTGCCCTTAATCCTGAGTCAAAAATCACCATCAAGCAAATATTTAATAGTGGATTTGATATCGATGAATTCTTATGAAGAAATAACCTATAATAGCGATTTAGTGCGTGAGATTTTCGGCAATCTCTGTATTGATAAAACGAGATTACCCTCTAGTGGGTTAAGTTCTATTGGTCTGCCTAGCTTTGTTGGTGAATGGCTACTAGATAAAATTGTCCCTGGTTCTGGAACACTCACATCAACAGAATTAGAAAAAGTAAATAATTTTATTAAAAAAGCATTTCCTCGTAAAGATGACCGCAACGAAATTATTTTTGACTTAACGCAGGGAGAGATCCGAAAACTCATTGCTTTGATGCAGGTACGCATCAGATTAGAACAGGGAGGAAAAACAATTCCCGAACCTTTGGCACAAATTCCCGCACTAAATTTAACTGAATGTATCATTTCTACTGAGATTGTAGAACGCTATAAAATTCTTTTACGGCAAGGAATTTGGGGCAAAATTACTTTAGCTATGCTGCCTGAAGGTAAAGTAGAAGTCATGGATTTTGAACCCTTCCAATGTTCGCAAGTTGACTTGCAAGCTTATGCCGAATGTCGGGCAAAATTCAATACACAACAATGGCGAGATTTAATATTTTGCTCAATGGGTTTTAACCCCCAACATCCAAGTTATGATCGGGAAGCAAAAACATGGATATTGGCGAGGTTGCTCTCATTAGTAGAGCCTAATTATCATGTAATAGAATTAGCTCCTAAAGGTACAGGTAAAAGCTTCTTTTTTGAGAATATCAGTAGTAAAGTCAGTTTAATTAGCGGTGGTAAAGTTACTCCGGCCCAATTATTTATCAACGGTAAAACTAAAGAAGTTGGATTACTCGGACGTCATCAAGTTGTAGTTCTAGATGAAGTTCAAAGTTTAACCTTTGATAACCCTGAAGAAGTAATTGGCCCATTAAAAAATTATCTTGCTAGCGGTCGTTATAATCGTTCTGGGTTTGCGGAGATTTCTAGTGATTGTGGGTTAGTAATGCTGGCTAATATCGAATTAGATGAACAATTACAACCACGTAAGGAAGACAATTTAATTGCTAATCTGCCTAAGTTTTTTTCTGAAACTGCATTATTGGATAGACTATATGGGATTATTCCTGGTTGGAAAATTCCTAAATTTCAAAGAGAAATGGTAGCTAATCAAGTTGGGTTAAAAATGGATTTCTTTGGCGAAGCTTTGTTATCGCTACGCCAAGATAATCGCTTTATGTCTTACGCAAAGCAGCATACTCACTTTGAAAAAAATGTTAAGGTTCGTGATGAAGATGCGATTCTTAAATCAGCAGCAGGGTTTCTCAAAATTCTTTATCCCCATTTAGAATTAACATTGATGGATTATGAGCGTGATTGCCTAGAACCTGCTTGTAAATTACGCCAAGCTATCCGAAATTCACAATATTATCTTGATGATGAATTTAAGCAGCTTGGTCGAGAAATCTATGTAGAGGCAAAGTAATAATGATATTCCCGACTTCTTAAAAGATACAGGAATTTGAGCCTTCTTCAGTAAAAATATTTATTTTCTATCACTGTGGTTTGGCGGGTGGTAGAGTTGTATTTGAGGAGATATTCGTGGGCGATCGCTTCATTTTCTCGCAGTGCCTCTACTTCTTTTTTACCGATTTCAGTATCAGTGGAAAGCAGAATTACTTGATGGCTGGCTGCGGGAAAGTATTTTTCTACTAAGTTTTGGCGGTGAGAGGAGTCGAGTCTGCCAAGAGGAGTGTCAATGGCTACTGGTAAGCGGAATCCAGAGACTTTGGCTAGCCCCCAAAGAAATGCGATCGCGAGTAGTTGTTTTTCCCCTGCTGACAGGCGATGTTTCGGGACGGGTTTACCATCGAAATCGAACAGAGACAGGGCAAAGGTTTTGGTATCAATCGCTATGCGATATACTAAATCAGATTTATGTAGTAAATACAGGAAACAATTTTTTACCTCTTCCTCTAATTTATTAAGCTTTCTCAGAGTTAATTTTTCTCGAAAAACTTTCAGTGTTTCTTGAACTTTTGCGGCTGAAGTAATAATATGTTCCCTATTTTTAGTATCAATATTTTTTTCGGTATAATCTTTTAATTCTTTTTTTGTCTGTTCTAGAGTATCTGTTAATTCAGCTAAATGTTGGCGAGTCGTTTCATAAATAGCTTTAGCTTTAGCTACTTGACTTTGTGCTTCTTCTACGGCATCACGCAGCTTTTGGTAAGCTTCAGGTTCTGCTGCTGTTTGCACTTGTCTAGCTAAAGCAATCAGTTCTTCTTCTAGATTTTTGAGATTAGATAATTGTTGTTTTGCCGAAGTTTTAGCATTTTTTACATGGTATATCAAATTATCTAATTGGCTTAAACTTTCCTCGTCAGCTAATAACCAAGGTGCTTCCACTTGAGAGTAACCTGTATATAAATTATCAACATCTTCAACTAAAAAAGACTGAATTTTGCCAACCTGTTCTGAAGTAATTTTTAACTCACTGAGCCATTTAAGTAAACGTTTATCTCGCTCAAGTAAAACATCTCTGGCTAACTGTACTTGTTGATAGCGAAATTCTTTTGCTCCCTGTACTTGTACCTGACTCAGTAAATTAGGAATTAACGCCAATGGTAAAACATCAGCAGCTAAGTCACACATTGACTGTCTGATATTTTCGGCGTTAGTATTTTTTTCCTTTTGTTGTTGTTCGAGCTGATTGCGTTCGGCAGCAATTTTACCACCTTCAGAAACGAATTTATCTAAAGCATCTCGCTGGATAATTTCTAATTCTTCAATTTGATTTTTGTAAATAGCTAACTTTTCTTCTATAACTTGATAATCTTCTTGTTGTTCTATTAACCTTTGTTCAATTTTCTCTAGGTCAGCTAAATCTTTAGTATCAGCAATTTCTTTACGTTTACGATTGACTAAAATTTCCAAGTCAACTGCTAATCTATCGGCCAACTCTAACCCTAAAAGCCCGCGAATAGCTTCAATCACAATTTGTGGAGGTGTTTCCTGTTCTGCGAGTTCTTTAACTTGTTCCCCATCAAATAAGAATAAGTTAGAAATACCTAAAGGCAAAAGATTCTCTATATAATCGTCCCAGATATTCACCAGAGAATCAACAGGCCAGGTGTCATCATCGCCTAAAATACCTAGTGTATCTTTACCATCTTTAGGGTTTTTCTCCCAAGTTCTGACAATACGGTATTTTATTGGTTTATCGTCTTCAATATGCTCAAACAGTAATTCAATTCGGGTTTTTTCAGCAGGGTTAGCTTTACTATTAACGCATTGATTTAAGAAATCCCCGTAGCTTAGATTACCACGAGTAGAGCATTGAGCGCGTTGTCCATATAACGCTAGCCGTATAGAATCCATAAGAGTAGTTTTTCCCCCACCATTCATCCCACCAAGTAAAATAATTGGACGCGGATTTTCTCCACTTCTTGGGTCAAGTTTGATTACTTGTCTTCCAGCGTAAGGGCCAAAGTTTTGTAGAACTAGTTCAAGAAATATCATTTTTGTTCTTTATTTGATAATTTGGGGTGAAGGGAATAGTTATTTTGTGAAAATTTAGCAGCGATATTAACAGAGAAAAAGCGTCCAGGAAAGCCAAGAAGGTTAACTAATTATGACGAAGCATATTTAATAGCAATAACTTGCAGTGATGCACCTACTGAGAGTACACGTTAGACTTTAAGAATGTTAGCAAACCAATTTGTCAGTCTGGAAATAGTTGATAGTTTGAGCAAAAGTACAGTTGATAGAATATAAAAAAAAACTACGATTAGCCTTGGTTAAAAGAATAATGTTGCATCCCAATCCTCAATTCAGAATTCGTATACCGAATGGAAGATGTGCTTGATTTATATCCTCAACCACCCGAGATGAAACGCCCACTGGTATGCTTTGATTAAAGGTTATGCTAATTAATTGTGGATGTACATCAACCAATGCCACCTGTCCCTAAAACCGCAGATAAGTGAGGAACAGTGGCAAAATTTGATTACGAATATGAACGCAAAGAGAGTTGTAATTTATTCGCCTTTTTTGCACCATATTTAGGATGGAGACACATCGAAGTAACAGAGCGCCGTACCAAAGTAGATTTCGCTTATTGTATGAAAGAATTGGTTGATATCCCCTTTCCAGATTCGGAAATAATTCGCTTGGTAATGGATAACTTAAATACACATACAATCGGTGCATTGTATGAAGTTTTTGCCCCAGCCGTAGCCAGAAGAACTGCCAAAAAATTCGAGATTCACCATACACCAAAACATGGGATTTGGAGCAATATGATTGAAGCTGAATTGTCAGTACTTGTCCGTCAATACCTTCAACGAAGAATTCCCAATATTGAAACTTTAGAACAAGAGGTTTCAATTTGGGAATGCGATCGCAATCTTAATCAGGTTTGTGTAGATTGGCGTTTTCGTACAGAAGATGCAAGAGTTAAGCTTTCAAAAATTTACCCAACCCAGCAAAATTAATGCGATAGACCTCTAGGGGTTTAATATTCTGGAACTGCGGGATCTACTTCCCGACTCCAAGCTGTAATTCCACCTTTAACATTTGTCCCAACTATTCCAGCTTCTTTAAGAATGCTCAAGGCTTTTGCCGATCGCCCACCCATCTTACAATGGGCATACAAACGATGGCCGTTGAACAATTCCTTAATCTTATCAATGCCTGTACCGGCTTCGATTTCCGATAAAGGTATTAAAACTGAACCAGGAATTCTGGCTATTTCATACTCATGAGGATTGCGGACATCCAGCAGCATAAAATCATCTGCGCCACTTTCCAGCAATTCTTTCAATTCCACTACGCTGATTTCTTGAATTTCCTGCTGTTGTTTCGCTTCTTCTGCTTTAGCTTGGGGAATACCGCAGAATTCTTCGTAATCTATCAGTTTTTCAATGACTGGGCGAATGGGGTTAGGACGCAGCTTCAACTCGCGGAACTTCATTTCTAAGGCGTTGTACAGCAGCAGGCGTCCGCTTAAGGTGTTACCCTGTCCGAGGATAATTTTCACAGTTTCTGTTGCTTGGATCACACCGATAATTCCTGGCAATATTCCTAACACGCCACCTTCTGCACAGGAGGGAACCATTCCTGGTGGTGGTGGTTCGGGATACAAGTCACGATAATTCGGCCCGCCTTCGTAGTTAAATACAGTTGCTTGTCCTTCAAACCGGAAAATCGAACCGTAAACGTTGGGCTTGTTTAGCAACACACAAGCGTCGTTGACTAAATATCTTGTGGGGAAGTTATCAGTACCATCCACGACAATATCGTAAGGTTCCAAAATACTCAGAGCATTTTCAGCACTGAGGCGAACCTCATGAAGATCGACCTGACAGTAAGGGTTTATCTCCAGAATTCGATCTTTAGCTGATTGAATCTTGGGTTTACCTACCCAGGATGTACCGTGAATGACTTGGCGTTGCAAATTAGAAGTATCGACAACATCGAAATCAACAATACCGATGCGCCCTACACCCGCAGCTGCCAAATATAACAGCAGTGGCGCACCAAGTCCACCTGTACCGATACACAGTACGCTGGCGGCTTTGAGACGTTTTTGTCCATCAAGTCCCACTTCCGGCAAAATCAGGTGGCGGGAGTAGCGTTCGTAATCGTCTTTTGTTAACTGGATTTCTTCCAGATTGGGATTGAGCATAGCAATTTAATGTGGAGGGCGGACTATTTATCGTAGCGAAAAATGATATCCGTATTGAATAGCTTGTTTAAATTATGTGTTGAATTACTTCTGGTTGGAATTGATGAGTGTCATCTAAACTCCAGCTTTGGAGTGTTTCAGCTTTACCTTTTTGGACGGAAACTATTATATACGAGTATTCAGGCCAAGCATAGAGGCGATCGCATTCTGAGGGAATCGCTGGTGCATCGGGGTGGGAATGGTAAATACCGATAATGTTCAACGCGCGATCGCGTGCTTCTCTTTGTGCTTGTAACATGACTTGGGGTGCGATCGCATATCTTCGCCTTTGAGTTTCGTCTGTGCGATCGTCTGGGAAATTTGCTGATTCTGTATTCCAGGCATTTTCTGTAGGCATAACTTCTACTACAGTTTTGCCTTCACTAGTAGTATGACCGAATATTATACCGCAACACTCATCGGGGTAAGTGCTTTGAGCATGGGTGCGGATATTTTGCAGGTGTTCTCTTAGGACTTGGAGAATCATGGAGGATTATTAACCGCCGATGAACGCTGATAAACGCCGATAATTAGGATTTAGAAATTTCGTGCGACACGTTTAATTTCTACTTTAGGATTGCCAAAGTTTGTTAGTAAGCAAACTTTAAGGCCTGTGGCTTTGAGATAGTTAAGACACTGTGCAAAATGCTTCTCTTCCAAAGCTTTAACAGCCTTGAGTTCGACTAATACTAAGTTTTCAACTAGTAAATCAGCAAAGAATTGACCAACTACAATACCGTCATATCGTACCTCTATCTCGGATTGTTGTTCTACCAACAGTCCGTTTTTTCGCAGTTCATAAGCCAAAGCATTCTCATATACCTTCTCCAAAAATCCACAACCTAACCCATTACCCACTGTAAATGCACAACCAATAACTTTTTCCGTGATTCTATCCATCTCCCATCGGCGTTTATCGGCGGTTTATTTTTATCCATCAGAAATTACGACTCAGCTTCTCAATCGAACTTTCCAGTAATTCTTTCACTTCGACAACATTACTGACAAGGCGATCGTAACAAGAAGATGATAGGAATTCCAACTCATAGCAAAGCAACAGGTAATATTCCACCTCAATTGCTGCATCCTTTGCCAATTCCAGAAAATTGAGTTGTGTTTCCCAATCTTCGCGGTTGCATCCTTGCGCAATTTTTATTGGAATGGCAGAACAAGCTAAACGTATTTGTTGTGTTAATCCCATTAATTCAGTTTCGGGGAATGTACCAGTAACTTCATAAACTGCTACTGTCAGTTCATGGGCTTTTTCCCACTCTTTAATTTCTCTAAAGTCTGTCATTTTGATGCTTGGTGACGCTGGTAATTTTTAAGTAGACATAGCCTTAAATATTACTATGGCACTAAGAGTTACTTCAATCTCTCAGGTAATCTACTCAAATTAACCAGAGTCTAAATCTTGTAAAAATTTGATAATATATTTAACAAAATTCTTATTAATAATTAGGAAAGCATAGTGACTTTTCCTGTGGCTAGGTCATAACGACCGCCAACAATTTTAAGTTTGTCATCTTTCACCAAGTTTCTTAAAATTGTTGAACTTTCTGCTAACCTTCGTGCTTGATATTGCACATTGGTGATAATAGCACTTTCTTCTAAATTGCCAGTTTTGTTTCTAGCTATTTCTACTGCTGGTTTAATTTCTTCTACAAAAATACCAATTCTCCCAGGTAGAGGTTGACCTTCTACCGCCGCGTGTACTGCACCGCATTTTGCGTGTCCTAGAACTAAAATTAGTTGAGCGCCTAACACAGATGTAGCGTATTCCAAGCTACCTATAGCTTCTTGAGAGGCCACATTTCCAGCTACTCGCACAACAAATAAATCTCCTAGCCCTTGGTCGAAAATAATTTCTGCGGGTACTCTAGAATCGGCACATCCTAGTATGGCGGCAAACGGATATTGAGCTACGGCTGTTTCTTGCAAACGGAATTTAGATTGATGGGGATTTAGACGCTGTTCTTGCACAAACCGTTGATTTCCCGCTAGCAAATTTTTTAAGGCGGCTTGGGGATTAACTGGTTGCGGTTTTTCTACAACATCAGCATTAGATGGGTATTCAGCTAAAGAAGGCTCTTTGTTCCACAGTATACCGCCAGCACCAACAATAGCCCCGATTCCAATACTACCCAAACCGGTCAAATGCAAAAAATTGCGACGTCCAATAAATCCGTGAATTCTAGCCATTCTTCTACCTGACAACAGCTTGGTTGTTGCCTGGAAGATATCAAAATTCAGCCAGATGCAAGAGTACCCGCTGACACGGTTTAAGAGTTATTTAATTTTTTGTCATTTGTCAAGAGTCCAGGGTCAAAAGTCAACAGTGATTTCTTCCTCCTCTACTTCCTTGTCTCCCCACACTCCCCTTAATGCCCTTTCCCGGCTCCTAGATACAGTTCTGCCACTTTGGGGTCATTCAACAATTCTCGACCGGGGCCAGAGATAGCATCGCGTCCTGACTCTAGTACATAACCGCGATCTGCCATTTCCAAGGCTTTACGGGCGTTTTGTTCTACTAGAACAATTGCTGTACCACTTTGGTTAATTTGTTTAATCTGTTCAAATACTTGGGTGACGAGGATGGGAGATAAAGCCGCAGAAGGTTCATCTAAAAGCAGCAAACTCGGTTCTAACATCAAAGCTTTACCCATCGCCAACATCTGACGTTCTCCGCCAGAAAGCGTACCTGCGCGTTGACGACGGCGATCGCTTAATCGGGGAAACATGGTAAATATTTTATCTTTGAGGGGTTTTAGCGGAATATCGCGCACAAAAGCCCCCATTTCCAAGTTCTCTTCAATTGTTAGAGAGGGGAAGACATTCGCTATTTGGGGGACGTAGCACATTCCCCGTTGCACGATTTGATTTGACTTGAGCCCCGCAATATTTTCACCTTTAAAGGTTATTGTGCCTGTATGGGGAGTTAACAGTCCAAAAATGGTTTTTGCCAAGGTGGATTTACCAGCACCGTTAGGGCCGATTACAGTTACTAATTCTCCAGCTTCAACGCGGAAATTCACACCTTGTAGGATATCTACGTCTTTAATATATCCAGCGCGAACATTTTGAACTTCTAGTAAATAGTCAATAGTCATTTGTCAATAGTCATTTGTTATTGGGTATGGGGCATGGGGGAGGCGGTGCGATCTTAAGGTCTCCCCAAGTTGAGCAACTGCCGTCATTAGGCATGGGGTATTGGAAATTAATAATAGCTCTTTCCCCCTTGTCTTCCTTGTCTCCCTTGTCCCCACATCTTCATTAACCCTGCCTGGACTATGGACTATTATGGTGTTTTTTGCAAATCGGGTCGCTCTTCGGGAACGATCGCTCCTTCTACTGGGCAAACTTGGATACAGATGCCACAGTCAATGCAGGTAGCAAAGTCAATCCAGTACCAATCGGTTCCCTTGACGTTTTTACCCGGCCCATCATGGATGCAGGCTACTGGACAAGCGTCTACGCAGTCAGCGATGCCTTCACAGACATCAGTAACAATTGTGTGTGGCATATTCTTGATTCCCTCTCTTGAAAGTCGGCTGTTTCTAGCCTAGCAATTAGAAATATTTACTACTCAGCTGTAGCGTATATATTTTGCCTATGCTTAGTAGTCAGAATGCTTAAGACAATGGTTCTATGGTTGGCGAACCATCAGCTTGAATCCAGGCGATTTTGGCAATACCGCGATCGCGTGCGTATTGCCGGATGGCTTCTGCATCTCTGCCGCCTAAATCTATTTCTACCCGTACTATCTCGTGAGCATAGCGTAGCTTTTGGGCATAGGCAAAGGCAGCAGCATCAGCACGATCTGTCTCTGGTACTACTAACCAATCGCTAGCAGGGGGAGCTTGCGGTAATTGCTGAGTAGATTGAATGATTTGGTATAAATCTTCGATATTGAGGGCAAAGCCAATACCGGGGATGTTTTCTCCTTGGGGATGATACAGCCCTAAAAGCTGGTCGTAGCGGCCACCTCTGCCTAAAACTTGGGCTTGTCCTTCTTTGTC
This sequence comes from Calothrix sp. NIES-2098, assembly GCF_963875125.1. Classification (NCBI taxonomy): domain Bacteria; kingdom Bacillati; phylum Cyanobacteriota; class Cyanophyceae; order Nostocales; family Calotrichaceae; genus Calothrix; species Calothrix sp. NIES-2098. The sequence continues at coordinate 1,476,485 of NZ_CAWNKJ010000001.1, read as the reverse complement.
GCTGACGACTTCAAACACAATACCAGTGTAGTAGTCGATGGTTTCAATCAAGCTGAGATCGAGGATTAAAGGGTAATTTCCCTCTGATTGCACTAACTCAACTAAAGATGAGAGGTTGTTGACAGCCTCTTGTTGGGCTTTGTCGAGATCTAAGCTGTTGACTTTTTTTAAAACTTCGCTGCTTGTACCGCGTAGATCTAAGATCAGTCTGGCGCGATCGCGGAGTTCATCACTTAGCGGTAAATTGTCTATGGCAATGCGGTCAAGATTAGCGATCGCACTACGAACTTTACCTTGGAGATGCGCTGGAAAAACACTCAACAGCGATCGGGTAATTCCCGCTTCACCTAATATTAAATGCCATCGCTGCAACGACAGTGCCGCCAAGCAATCTGCTACTAACAACAACACTTCTGCATTGGCTAGCAATCCGCCAGCACCCAGCAACTCTACCCCAGCTTGATAAAACTCTTGCTGACGGTTATGCCGATTTTCCCAGATACGACGAAACACATTGGCATTGTAGTACAGCCTTTGCGGGTAAGTAGCACCTGCCATGCGCGTCACGACAGTACGAGCGATAGAAGCTGTTAGTTCTGGACGCAACCCTAATTCTTCATCTTCAGAATTTTGGAGTTGAATTACCGTTTGGCGCTGAATTGCTTCTCCCGCCATCAAGGTATCCATGCGCTCCAAAGTTGAGGTGATAATCCTGTGATATCCCCAACGATGAAATACTTGTTGTAACCTATCTTCAATCCAGCGTTTTTGAGCCACATCCAAAGGTAATAAATCCCTGGCTCCCGCTGCTGGTTGATAAACCATTAATCCTCCGTAATACTATTCCGTTCTCTGGCAAAATCTCTTGATTATGGAAATAGCACTAAGCGTGAGTCGCTGATTAATTTTTCTTTCCACCAAACAAACCACCAAACAAACCACCACCTCCAGACTTATCTGATTGTTTACCAGCAATATTGAAAGGTGAAGTTCCCTTAGAATTACCAGATTGTTGCCCTAAAGCTTTGTCTAGTTTTGGTTTCCATTCCAACGCTAGTTTGTCATTGGGGTCTAATTTCAGCGCATTCTCAAAGTGAACCTTGGCCATCTTCAAGCGATTTTGCTTCAAATACACCAATGCTATCAGGCTATGGCATCGACTATTCTTCGGTTCTAGTTTTAAAGCATCTTGCAGTTCTACTTGAGCTTGGGCAAATTGGTTTTTGTCAATCAAAGTTTGGGCGCGACGGAGATAGTGTTCCACTGCTGAATCTTCGTTAGCAGCTGGTGGCGGAGGTGGTGGTGCTGGTGCAGGATTTGGCGGAACTGGATTCGCTGTGGGTTGAATCAATGGTGGGGGTGGTGCGGTTAAGGATTTACCAGCACTCCGCATCAGGTAAACTAAATTCAACTCACTAATCTGGGCGATGATTTGCGGTACTTGCTGCAATGACTGATATTGGGTTTCTGCAAGTTTAGCGATCGCAGTTTTATATACCTGATTTATATTTGATTCTGGTGCAGTGGCTAACTGTTTACCCAAATTGGAGTGAATATCCACCGCAGTAGATTCTTGTACTAAACGCTTACCCATTTGGGACAGAACGATCATGTATTCCGCACGAGTGCGTTCCGCAGAAAGTTTTTCGTAAGCTGGGTTCACCAACTTTGATAAAAATTCGTTAGCTAGCTGCTTTTCAGACGCACTTGCAGCAGCATTGGTATCAGGATGTAACATTCGCGCAATTGCTAAATAGCGTTTGCGAATCTCTTTTACATCCGCATCAACAGGAATGCACAAAACTGCATGATGGTCTATGAAATCATATTTAAAAAGTCCGCGATCTATTCTTAAAGACATAAAAGGGTATGCACCAATTTCAGCGAAATATTTTTCTAGTTTACTTCGCTATATTGGCGATCTGTCAGTGGTAAATTGTTAAAAGTCATACCCTCAAATAGTTAATTTCCTCAAGTCCAACTTGACAGCGGACGAACTTGCATCAATTCCTGACTGATACTTTCGTGCAGGCGGCCGTTAGTAGCGAGAATTCTTCCTGACTCAATTTTGAAAGGACTGGCATCATAGGCAGTCACCTTCCCGCCAGCTTCTTGCAGGATAATGATGCCAGCCGCCATATCCCAAGGAGAAAGTCCCCTTTCCCAATAGCCATCAAAACGCCCACAAGCAACATAAGCTAAATCCATCGCGGCTGAACCACTGCGCCTCACACCTTGAGTTAGATGGGTGAAATGACAAAATTCTGCATAGTTATTATCAGATGTTTCCCGGCGATCGTAGGCAAATCCCGTTACCAACAGACTTTTACCTAGTTCAGAAGTATCAGAAACTTTAATCGGGCGACGGTTACGTGTTGCACCCAAGCCAGCCGCCGCCCGAAATAGCTCATTGTGGAAGGGGTTATAAATGACACCTACTTGAGGAGCGCCATTAATTAATAACCCAATCGAAACAGCAAAATAAGGATATTGGTGAGCGTAGTTGGTCGTCCCATCAAGAGGATCGATTGCCCAAAGATATTGATTTTCCTGATTTCCCAGTTTCCCAGACTCCTCAGCCAAGATAGAGTGTTCGGGAAAGTGGCGACGCAAAACATCCAAGACAACCACTTCCGAAGCTTTATCAGCAACGGTAACTAGATCGCCAGGACGACCTTTTTCTGCGATCGCATCTTCTAATTTACCCCAGTAACCTTGCAATACTTCACCAGCAGCTAAAGCCGCTTCTGTGGCTATGTCGAGAAAGATTTGTAAATTTGTCATTTGTCATTTGTCGTTGGTTATTGGGCATTGGGCATTGAGCAAGAGTCAATGGTCATTTGTCATTTCTCCCCACACTCCCCACACTCCTTCATCTCCCCCTGCCCCCTGCCTCTATCATCGATACTGGCGGCGAAACTCAGCAGGCGTGAGGCGCATGGGTTTTTCTGGTTGCCAAATTCCTTGTCCCATGATTCTCGCCCATTGTTGGGCACGTTCTAAACGCTGGTCGTATTTGTGATTAGGCGATCGCGGTACAAATAATACGTACCCTTGTTTGACTAATTCTTCATTCAACAATTTCTTATCTTTCCATACATACGCCAAAGTCCGGCCAATTTTGTCTTTGGGTTCAATGTCAAACTCCAACGTGACAACTTGTTCTGCGCCTCCAATTTGTGTCTCTAACGCTTGTCTGGCATTATCTCCCCAAGGACGCTGACGGATATCGGGCGCATCAATTCCAATTAACCGCACTTGGGAAATCAAATTTGGTTGTTCAGCCATCCCTAAAACTTCCAAACTTTGCCCACTTACCACCCGCGCTATCTTCACCTGCACCTGATTGGCTGTGAGTTGATTGTTGGCTTGACAACTCACAAGGAGTAATAGACAAGCCAAAATGACTATTTTCCGCACTAATACGCCAAACTGCGCCGCCAGAGTCTTAATCTGCACCTTTGCGCCAACCAAATCTTAATCCTCATCTAAGGGTAAACCCGCTTTAACTTTCCCTTTGGCAAAATAGCGCCCAAACTGGAGTTCATAGACTTCATCTTCGTCTTGGGTCTCCACTTCTAAATCAGAACGGGGATAACTCACACATAATAAGGCATAACCTTTGCGCCGCAACTCAGGCGACAATCCAATTGCCTCTGGTTGATAAATTTCTCCCGACAGCACCCTCACCGCACAAGTCGTACAAGCCCCATTACGGCAAGAAAACGGCAATTCCGTCCCCTGGTTTTCGGCGCTGTGCAATATGTAACGGTCTTCTGGCACTTGTAGGGTGTATTCTTTGCCAGAATTGCGATCGTGAACTTTAATCGTGTATGTTCGGGACATTTTGATTGGAGATTTTAACTGTACTCTCAAATATTTTCTTTCATCTTTGCATTTTCTGGAATTTCAGTGTAGAATCGTAAATCGTGGCACCTGGAGAGGTGGCCGAGTGGTTGAAGGCGCAGCACTGGAAATGCTGTTTGGGGGCAACTTCAACGAGGGTTCGAATCCCTCCCTCTCCGTTTTAAAAGCATAGAATAATAAGCAGCAAAAGCACGGAACTGTTCGGCTTGAGTGATATGGTTTTAGCTATTCGCCTTTTAACAGTTCAAGATTATCACCGCATGGCAGAGGCGGGAATTTTTCGTCCAGAAGAACGGGTTGAGTTAATTGCAGGGCAAATAATTCAGATGGTAGCTAAGGGAACTGCTCACGAATCAGCAATTACTCGCATAGATAGATTATTGCGAAACCGCATAAGCGCTCAAGTTTTACTGCGGTTTCAGTCCCCTGTGCAACTAGATGATTATTCGGAACCAGAACCAGATGTAGCTGTGGTAGTTCCCGATTCTTTAGATTACGATGACCATCATCCCACTCCATCAGAGATATTTTTGATTATTGAAGTGGCTGATACTAGTCTCAAATATGACCGAGAAGTCAAAGCGCCTCTATATGCCAAGTCGGGTATTTTAGATTACTGGGTTTTAGATGTAAATAAGCGAAAGCTTTATGTCTATCGCTTACCAAGTCCAGAAGGTTATCAAAGTGAGAGTATTCTCGCAGAGGATGTGCAAATTTCTCCCTTGGCATTTCCTGAGTGCATAATTACAGTACGGGAAATGTTACGACCTATGAGTTAAGTATTTTAATTAGCGAGCATCGCTTGCTTATTTGCAAGTAATAAAAACTGCGTAGGTGTAGGTACTATTTTCAAACTCTCAATTAGACTTAATTGTAGGTTCGGTTGAGGAACGAAACCCAACATTTACGTTACTTCGTTGGGTTGCGCATCGCTTGACTTTCAAGACAGTCGCTACTTTTTGAGTTTGAAAACACTGTATAAAATATAGAATTATAGAAAATTCGCGTATTTTAACGAAACTAAGCAAGCAAAATGGCGAAATATGCATTGCTGATTGGGGCTAGTGAGTATGAATCTCAGAAGATAAATAATTTATCTGGTGTAATCAAAGATATTGAAGCAATGCAGCGTGTTTTGCTGAATTCAAAGATAGGCGGGTTTGATGAAGTCAAATTTTTGTCTAGTCCTGATTCTGATACTATGCGCTCAGAAATTGAGCAGTTGTTCATGGAAAAATGTCAGAAAGATGATGTAGTGCTGCTTTATTTTTCTGGACATGGCTATAGACATGAAGACGGAAATCTATTTTTTATCAGCCGCAACACTCAAATTAATCCCCAAGGTTTCCCAAGAATTGGTACAGCAGTAGACGCCAAATTCATTCATGAACGTTACATGAGCCGTAGCAAATCCAAGCGACAAGTTTTAATTCTTGACTGCTGCTTTAGCGGTGCTTTTGCTGAGGGTATGAGTGCTAAAGAAATTTCCACTCTCAGCATTACAAATGAAATTGTTGAGCAATTAGGTGGTGAAGGTAGAGCTGTGTTAACCTCTTCTACAGCTACACAAAAATCTTTTGAAGATTCAGGAGGCGGGGTTTACACCCGCTATTTAATTGAGGGAATTGAGACAGGAGCCGCAAGCGATAATGATGGTTTTATTACAGTAGCAGCACTGCATGAATATGCCAAGCGTAAGGTGCAGGAAGCAAAACCAGCAATGAAGCCAGAAATTTTCGCAGTTCGGGAAGGTTATACAATTCGCCTAGCTAAAGCACCAGTAGGCAATCCGCAATTAGAGTATCGTAAAGAAGTTGAGCAACGTGTCAGAAATGGTCGTGTCTCAGTTGTGGGACGTAAGGTTCTGATTCGTAGACAAAGGGAGTTGGGGTTAAACTCGGAAGTAGCAGCAGCGATAGAAGAAGAAGTTCTCAAACCATTCCGTGAGTTACAAGAAAGTTTGCTGGAATACGAACAAACTCTAACTGAAGCTTTAGGAGAAGAACCAATTCTAAGTGATGGAACTCTTGGCGATTTACAGCGATTACAGCAAATTCTCAAACTTCGAGATGAGGATGTTGAAGCTATACATAATCGCTTGATTCCTCAGCAGTCAATTTCGACAAGTAATACTATTTCATCGCAGCCAATCTCAACTAGTGACACCAAAGAACCGACACCTAAAGAAGACGATGACCTCAGTTCAGAAAAAGGCATAGATTATACCAAGCTGCGCGACTTGCTAGCAGCAGGAAACTGGAAAGATGCTGATTATGAAACTTATTTAGTAATGCTTCAAACAGTAGGGCGAGAGAAAGGCGACTGGATAAGATCTGATGAATTATTAAACTTTCCCTGTACTGACCTCCGCACAATTGACCGCCTATGGGTAAAATACAGCAATGGACGTTTTGGCTTCAGCGTTCAAAAAGAAATTTACTTAAGCGTTGGTGGTAAGCCAGACGGTAACTATGACGAAGAAGCCTGGAATAAATTTGGTGATCGCGTAGGATGGAGAGTAGATAGCAGTTGGATTAGCTACAGCACTGTCATTTTTGATACCTCAGCCCCTAAGGGACACCTCCCCGTGTGCGTGTTTTTCGTATGGCGTATGGCGGGAGTGGGAAGGGTGGTTTCGCGCCGGGTATGGCGGGGTGGTCTCTTCTCTCGCATCGAGACTTGTAAACTGTAACATTTAAGGCTTTCAGAAATTTAAGAAGATTTATTAAAAGCCTCTAATGCACTGTAGAATCAACATTTACGAATATCGATACCTGGCACTGCGGGATGATAACAATTCGCCTGAATAAATATTTTTGCTACCTCATGTACCTCAGTATCTTCAATTATTCTTTGCTTATCCCAAGGTAAGTCGCGAAGATGAATTACTCGGTAGGGGCACGGCATCGATAAGATATCTGTGTAACCGAAAGCCTGTGGATGTTCCCTACAACAGATATGGTTCAAATATGCGAAAACTATTGTAAAGTGCGATCGCCCTAGCTTTGTCAAAATGCATTCACCAACAAACTTTGGTCATCAACGTTACAACATAAAGCCTTACAGCTTGAACATTAAGCCTTAAGGTTACAACATGAAGTCTTACAGCTTGAGCATTAAGCCTTACAGCTACAACATGAAGGCTTACAGCTTGAACATTAAGTCTTACAGTTACAACATAAAGCCTTACAGCTTGAACATTAAGCCTTAAGGTTAAAGCGATCGCAGTATCTTACTTTTGACTTCCCCGAAGGGTGCGATCGCCTAATGCTACTTTAGTTACTAACATAGTATTTTTTGTGCTACTTAAACATATTATTTCTCTGCAAATCAACACTTAGCGATCTAATTCAGAGAAATCACGGGCATAGATGAATATTTTTGCTCAAAAAATTGCGATTTTTGCTGAGCCACAATCCACCTAAATTGAGCCAAAATAGCTCTCAAAAGCTCTTAAAGGTGCAAATCCATGTCTCGTAGACAACGTACATCTCGAATTCTAGAAAAAGCTAAGTTTAGAGTTGCTAGACTGAAAGCTATAGATCCAAATATCAGTTTTGATGATAATTGTAACTTACAAAATCTGACTCAATTAATAGACCAAGTTAACAATATCCTTAATGATTATAACGATGCTATAGCTGTAATTGATTCTTCTAAAAAAAAGCTTGATGAAATGGAAAAAGCCTTAAGCAATCTTTCAGATAAAATTCTGGTAGGTGTTGGTTTAAGGTACGGCAAAAACAGCGATGAATATGAGCTTGCAGGCGGCGTTAGAGACAGCGAACGTATCCGTAAAGGCAGATTAACCCGCTTGAAAAATAATGCAGAGAAAACAACAGATGAGAATGTAGTAACTGCCTAGTATATAGTAAACACGTAGGGTGGGCAATGCCAGCCCTTTCAACGCGAACAAATGAACTACTTCATGAATATCTGAAACCCAACCCCAGTAAGGAATGTGAGGTACGACTTCGATGTATCCTCAACATATTCAACTGTTTTGGGCATCAAAATGCTATCCGCCATCTTTGAACAATTTGTGCAAGAAAGTCCAATAAGTGTGATGGCACGAGGATTAATGGAGCGAGTATTCGCCCCAGAAATCATGGATAAATTATTTGAAACCCATGCAAAAGTCCAATACCAGCAAGACTTATTGTTTTCCAGCCAAGTTGATTTAATGAGTTTGGTAGTGTGTGGAATTCAGAAATCGGTTCATGCAGCCTACAAAGCAAGAGCTGCGAACTTAATAGTGAGTAGTACTGCACTATATAAAAAGCTCTCTGGCGTGGAACTGGGCGTGAGTCAGGCGTTAGTTAGACAAACAGCAAGCCAATTGCAGTTGCTCATTCAAAAAATGGCAGGAGAACAGCCAAATCCACTACCGGGATATCAACACAGAATTGTTGATGGGACTTGTCTAGGTGCCACAGACCATCGACTAGATGCAATTCGGTTATTTGCAGCTAAGGCTCTACCAGGGAAAGCGATAGTTGTGTCAGATCCACTGTCAAAGCTAGTAATAGATATTTTTCCCTGTGTTGATGCTCATGCCCAAGAGCGTAGTTTATTTGATGATGTACTTTTGAGTGTCAAAGCAAATGAAGTTTGGAATGGAGACCGAAATTTTTGTACAGCCAAGTTTCTGTTTAGGATTGCAAACCAACAAGCTTTTTTTGTGGTTCGTCAACATGGGTCGTTAGGTTATCAACAACTCTCGCAATTAAAAGCTGTAGGTCACACAGATACAGGCAATCTATTTGAGCAGGAAATCGAAATTAATTACGACGGTAATTTGCTGAAATCTCGCCGGATTTTGCTGAAATTGTTCAAACCAACCCGAGACAAGGAATGGGAAATCGCCATTTTGACCAATTTACCCTCTCATGATGCGGATGCTGCAAAAATTGCTGAATTGTATCGTAATCGCTGGAGCCTGGAGACTCTTTTTCAAACTGTAACTGAGAATTTTCACGGCGAAATTCAAACCTTAGCCTATCCCAAAGCAGCTTTATTTTCATTTTCGATGGCATTAACAACATACAACATTCTTGCTACTCTCAAAGCTGCCTTAGGATCTGTACATGGAGTCGGTAAAATTGATGCTAGCTTGTCAGATTTCTATTTAGTTGATGAAATTACTGGCACTTACCGGGGAATGATGATTGCAATTCCAGCCGTCCATTGGCAAGCATTTGAGACCTTTTCTCTTGAGCAAATGGTGTTGGTTTTGCAAGATTTAGCAGCCAGAGTCGAACTTAAATGTTTCCTCAAGGCGATTCGAGGGGTAAAGAAAAAGCGAGAACCTTTAATAGTTGACAGCAAACATCGTCACGTTTCTACTGCGCGACTTTTAGATACCCATCAGAATACTCAAAACAAAAGCTAATATTTCTGGTTTTGACTTAAATCGCCTGGAGGATAATTCAATGCACTTTCATGTCTGCTGCAAACGGCTTTATGCTTTAGAAATTAGTCAGGGTAAGGCTTTTATTAATTATCTCTTACTAGTTCATTTGTTCGCGTTGAAAGGGCTGGCATTGCCCACCCTACAGAGCGCGGATTATCATAAACATAGAATCACAACTAAAATGCAATATTTATAGCCTCATGCTTCTAGGTTGTGGGTGTCTATAAAAACTGGGATGCACCCAATTTAGAAGACTATGAGAATCGTTTAGCTTGTGGGGAAATTCAGTGGTTTATAAAGTGATTATATTAATCAAGAAATATGTTTACTCTATGCCTTTTTCTTTAAACAATCCCATCAATTTACGCTTACGCCCATGCTCCTGTATTAACTTAGCTTTATAGTTATCCCAATCTGCTTTTCTTTCAGATTCCAAGTAAGCTGCGCGTGCTTTCTTTAACCACTGAACTGCCTCATCATAATATTCTGCCTTCCCTGCATTCATAATAAATTCGGCACGGCGACGCGCGTTAGCAATTACCCAGCTAGGTTTGACGGCTATTGCAGCATCCATGACTTGCTGAATTAAGTCAGAATGGTAAGAACTGAGTTCATCGACAATTTTAATAGCATCGTCAATCAAGCCTTCATATAAGAAAATATCTACTTTGGCTGATTCGTTTCCCCAACCGCCAGATTTATGAAGAATTTGCAGTAAATTTGATTTAATATTTTCCCATTTTTCTCCTGCTAATTCTGCTATCTTTTGATAATCAACAAAGGAAGGCTGCACTTGGAAAGCTACAATGAGTCCAGATAAAGCAGCTTCCCTATCGCCTAATTCTTGAGCTAAATTACTTGTCCAAATGCCGAGTTCATACTGACAATTTCCTGGTAAATTTAAACCAATTTGGGCAATATCTAGTGCTTCCGACAATGAATCCTGTTCGCTGAGAGTTTTAGCTAAAGCAAAAGCTGCTTCCATTGTATTCATCTGGGCTTGGGCGGCTACCATTGCTTCGTCTACTCTGCCTAAACGCCCTAGCATTGTCAGATATTGTTCGGTTTGTCCTTCGGCTGCTGCTAAATACAAGTATTCTTGGTAGCGTTCCTGACGTTCGAGAATTTTCAGGCGAATTAATGCTAAATCATCAGCGTAATCGGGTATTTCTTCTTCCCAAACTCCCATTTCCGGGATATTACCCTGAAGAACTTGCACCAGTAGCGGATAATCCCAACCTTGGCGCAAAGCTTCGGAAGCTAATTCAAAATCAGCATCCCACTCATCTTGCCATGCTTCTAAATTGACTTGGATATCAATTTTTTCTTCTGGGGTAAGTTCAGTAGTAAGAATTGCTTCACACCAAGCCGCATTCAATTCTTGGACAATTTCATAGTTATCAGCACCGTAGTTGGCGACATCATCCCAGTTTTCTACACAACTAGAGGTAATCGCTTCTAAAATAGCGATCGCATTCTTTCCATCTCCCCGTTCGCTCAAATCTACCGCGGTTTGCACTACACTGAGCAATTCTTCAGTTACGCAGTCATCATCATCACCATCTTCCCAAGCGCGCACTGCATTGCGAAGAATCTGGCGGACTTTCTGGGCAAAAGGCTTTGGATCGATAGTATAGGAATTTAAAGCTTTTGCGCTTGGCTGTATAACAGGAGTAGATGTAATCCAGTTAACATGGCGATCGATAGCCTCGATTAATCTGGGATATTCTGCTACCAACTGTTGCAATAACTTGTGAGTTTGTTGCTCGTTCAGGCGATTCAGGAGTTGTTCGAGAGTGGGACGCTCCTGTATACTTTCTGGCTGACGCATACAAACCAGCATGGTAGCCACAATATGTTTACACCAACCATCGCCTTCATAAGGACAAGTGCATTTGACTGAGGTTAATCCCCCGCTATTAAAACTGAGACTGACTTGATAAGGGTGAACTTCATTCCCTTCTACTTCCGCCTGAAGTAGATTACCTCGTTGGGTGAGAGATATCACCGCATCCGCTTCATAATACGCCTCACCTCGTTGAAAAGATTTGGCGTTAGCATTTCGGCGGATAGTAAATTCACTTAACTTGGGAATTAACATCGAGCGATCGCTTGCAGAAATCCTATGCGTGCCAAGATTCTAAACCTGCTTGGCTAAGTAATTCATACATTGCAAAGAAACTCAAAGGTTGTCAAGAGTCCAGAGTCAACACTCATTTGTCATTAATCCTCTTACTCTCCCTTCCCTTGCTCCCCACACTCCCCACGCCCAATGCCCCATGCCCATCTCAGTATAAAATCCAGCGAGTATACAAGTTTGATTATGATACTGAAGATATTCAGTCCCTTTGCCTGCTAGCGTAAATCATAAAATGGGAATTAGTAACTCCCGAACCTCAAGGGGGTTGCACTGATTGCTGGTCAAGTTGAGAATAAATAGGCGGAGCACACGGGGAAACTAACGTGAGTCAGGGATACGATTACGATTTAGTGATTATAGGCGCTGGTGTAGGTGGACATGGAGCAGCCCTACACGCCGTAAGTTGCGGCTTAAAAACAGCGATTATTGAAGCAGCTGATATGGGGGGAACCTGTGTCAACCGGGGCTGTATTCCCTCGAAAGCGCTGTTGGCGGCATCAGGACGTGTGCGAGACTTACGTAATGCCCACCACCTCAAGTCGTTGGGAATTCAAATTGGTAGTGTGGAGTTCGATAGAGAAGCGATCGCTAATCATGCTACCAATCTCGTCGCGAAAATCCAAGGCGATTTAACCAACAGCCTCAAGCGTCTGGGAGTTGATATTATTCAAGGTTGGGGAAAAGTAGCTGGTACCCAAAAAGTCAGTATTACTGGCGATGGTGGCGAAAAAACCATCACAGCTAAAGACATCATTCTTTCCCCTGGTTCAGTGCCTTTTGTTCCTCCAGGCATTGAAGTAGATGGCAAAACTGTATTTACCAGCGACCAAGGAGTGAAGTTAGAATCGCTACCTAACTGGGTAGCAATTATTGGCAGTGGCTACATCGGCTTAGAATTTTCTGATATTTACTCAGCTTTGGGCTGTGAAATCACGATGATTGAAGCCCTAGATCAGCTAATGCCAGGATTTGACCGCGATATTGCTAAACTTGCCGAACGGGTGCTGATTACTCCCCGCGATATTGAAACCAAAGTGGGGATATACGCCAAAAGGGTAATTCCTGGTTCGCCTGTAGTCATTGAGTTAGCAGATTTCAAAACCAAAGAAGATTTAGATGTCATTGAAGTGGATGCTTGTCTTGTAGCTACCGGACGCATCCCAGCGACAAAAAATCTCGGTTTGGAATCTGTAGGCGTAGAACTCGACCGCCGGAACTTCATCCCAGTTAATGACCGCATGGAAGTTTTGTCTGGTGGGGAAGTAGTACCGCATCTGTGGGCAATTGGCGATGCTAACGGCAAAATGATGCTAGCTCATGCTGCTTCGGCTCAAGGTATCGTTGCTGTAGAAAATATCGTTGGACGTCCGCGAGAAGTAGATTATCGCAGCATCCCCGCAGCCGCGTTTACCCATCCAGAAGTTAGCTATGTCGGCTTAACGGAAACAGCAGCGAAAGAATTAGGTCAAGCTGAAGGTTTTGAAGTAGCTACTAGCAAGAGTTATTTCAAAGGTAATTCTAAAGCATTGGCAGAAAATGAAGCAGACGGCATCGCTAAGGTAGTGTATCGCAAAGATACAGGAGAGGTTTTAGGCGTCCACATCTTTGGCCTACACGCCTCAGATCTCATCCACGAAGCCTCCGCAGCCATTGCTAACCGCCAATCTGTGAATACCCTCGCTCATTTGGTTCACGCCCATCCTACACTATCAGAAGTGCTGGACGAAGCTTATAAAAGAGCGATCGCTCATTAGTTTTTTGTCCTTTGTCTTTAGTCATTTGTCCTTGGTTAATCAACAGGGACAAATGACCCTTCGGGTTCACCAGTTGCTACAACTGAGGGAACCTCCGCAACGCACTGGTTCACCAATGACTAATGACCACTGACCCTTGACCCTTGACTAATATGCAAATCCGTCGCCGTTCGCCGAGTACACCTATTGCTATTTCATATTTAAGTTATCAGGTTGTTATGCCAGGTACAGAGCCGAATAACATTTTGGAAGAAATTGTCTGGCAAAAAGAAATAGAAGTTGAGCAAATGCGGGAAAGAGTGCCTTTGCGAGAATTACAAAAGCAGGTACTTACTGCACCGCCAACTCGTGATTTTGTTGGGGCGCTAAGGCAAGGTAAGACAAAACCAGCGTTAATTGCAGAGGTAAAAAAAGCTTCACCTAGTAAAGGGGTTTTACGGGAAAATTTTGACCCAACTGCGATCGCTCTTTCTTATCAACAAGGTGGCGCTAGTTGTCTTTCCGTACTCACAGATAGCAAATTCTTTCAAGGCAGCTTTGACAATTTAAGTAAGGTTCGGACTGTCGTAGATTTACCCTTGTTGTGTAAGGATTTTGTCATCTATCCTTATCAAATGTACTTAGCACGAATTCGGGGGGCAGATGCAGTTTTATTGATTGCCGCTATACTTAGCGATCGAGATTTGCAGTACTTCGTCAAAATTGCCAATTCCCTTAAAATGGCAGCTTTAATTGAAGTCCATAGTTTAGAAGAACTTGACCGTGTGTTAGCCTTAGATGGCGTCACTTTGGTAGGAATTAATAATCGCAATTTAGAAGATTTTTCTGTAGACTTGCAAACAACTTGTCAACTGCTAGCAGTAAGAGGTCAGCAGTTGCAAGAACGGAACATCTTGGTTGTGAGTGAGTCAGGATTACATAAACCAGATGATTTAACTTTAGTATCAACAGCGGGCGCATCCGCAGTCTTGATTGGTGAGTCTTTAGTCAAGCAACCAGATCCAGAGTTAGCAATTATCAATCTCTTTGCCAAATCTTTATAGCCTACTCTATCTCAGGGTTTAGCAAATACTGGTTGCCTATGTAACAATTAAGTTAGTAAGAAAAAGCCTTGGCCGATCCCAAAATCCCCTATTTGAAAAAGCAAATTAACTTCATGGAGCAAATTCCTCTGCCCTCACCTATCCATTACGAACTTATACTGCAACTTTTAGAAAGACAAACGATGTCAGCAGTAAGTCAAAACCCGGATTTGCGGCATCAGGTAAATCAGCTAATTATTACTTTGCGTAAAGCAGCTGTCCAACAAAAGCACCTGGAAGAAATTTGCCAGTTTTCTTCTGTAGCGATTGACCATCGTTGGTCTATCAACCATCATGCTGAGAAAGCTGTTGCTCCCGAATAACAACTCTAGAGTGGGTGGGGTTTGAGGATAACTCCTCGTTCCTCCCCTCAGAACCGTGGGTGTTTGTTGCCAAGGACAGATACCAGGTTCCAGCTTTATTGACAAGTATTTTTCTTAGTTTTAGCGCTACTTGTGCTGCAAGCTTTCTGTGTCGTTGAAACCATTTTTAACAACTAGTATTATGTGCTACCTCTCGATTAAATAAATTGTTACTATACCTGCTTTAATAATGTTATTTGTATATGCAACAGCTGAATAAAGTTGCTTGAACGGTTGCTGGAATTTCACCTTAGTGGCTAGAGTATTTAGTCAATCTATAATAATAAATTTCTTCTATAAATTTGAAAAATCTAACTGACAAATAAATCAAAAGAGCGAGTTAGATATTAAACTCGCTCTTTTAGTTTGAATATAAACAAACGATGGGGGTAACAGTCTTTTTCTTTATCTAAGAGCCTTTGTAATAGCCATAATTGATTTGACATCCCTCACTCTCCTACATCAGCTATTCATATCTATGCTGTCTCCAACCAATCATAAATTTGCTCTAGCTGATCGAGAGTAATCAAACCATACTGCCAAAGAATCATCGGCAAAGGGCCTGGATCTTGCTCCCGATGTCGCAAAGCCACGGACAAAGAGGCTGTAGAAATTGCCAAATCTTCTTGCAAAAAATGAATAAGTCGAGAATACTTCGATGGTGACATTTGTATCTCACCTCCTGGTGCAGAGTGTATTGTCATATATCAGTTCGCTATTTCTCAGTAGCCAGTAGCCAGTATCTTATCTGTCACTATGGCATTAATACTTAAATGCCAAAGCAAATTTTGTCTAAATTTACCTTAAAGAAATCGCCCCGATCGCGGAAAGGAAAAGATTCAACTTTAGGGCTACTTGCTTGATAGGTATTCAAGTAGCGCTATCTGCGGGTGAAATTGGGTTCATTTTTACTAAAGGTAGTATCTTATGTTAATTACACATCTGGTAACAAATATTCCTTAGCCTATAGTCTCTTATTCGCGACTATTTACACGTACACCAAAAGGAAGATTTTTGGAGGATAAACCTTCAAGCTCTGATTCTACAGTGGAGACAGAAGAGCTTCCAATAATTGGTTATATATTCAATAGTTGCTTTGTGATAGCACATTATACCTCAACACGTGATATTTTTTTTACATCTACATTATTTATTAAGATTTTAAAATCAGTTAAAAAATTAACTAAATAAGTTTTTTCTTACGTAAATACACGGTCTATAGAGGATTAATTTTAATACTATCCCCAACCTTTAAACCTAATTCAGTAGCTCGTCCCGACCGTAGTTCAATAACCGAGTCAATAAGCGTATTGGGGCCATAACTAGGACAAGGATCTTTGGTGCAAGGAGGTGCAGAAGTTTGAATATATTTGACTACTCCGTTCTGTATAAAGACCATATCCAGTGGTATAAGCGTATTCTTCATCCAAAACCGAACTGGTTGTGCTGAAGGAAACTTAAATATCATTCCCTGGTTATCTGGCAAAGATGTGCGATACATTAAGCCGATTTCTTGCTGTTTTGGGGTCTGTGCCACTTCTAACTGCACCTTAGTGCCATTGGGAACAATAGCTACGGCAGAAATAGGTAATTTTTGTCCAGCAGATACTGGTGATTGAGTTTGAGTGTCAGTTGTGTTGGGAGGTTTAGCTGTAGTCGGTGGAGAACAGCCCATCAGCAAAACACTCAGTAATATTGAAAACAAACTTAGTCCACGCAACATAAAAGCTCCAATTTTGTGATTTAGATATCGATTCTACAAAATATTCAACAAGAAAGCGCATACAATTTGAGATTTTGGATTGAGAATTAGTTTTGTATCTAGGTTTAACGATCTGCACTTAATTGAACTAAGAATCCCACCTTTTGAAGGGTGGGATTGTCAAATAACTGCTCGATAGTCTTGTTTACTCCTGACATTTGCTTCTAGGATTCTCTTAAAACGTAACCTACGCCTCTTACTGTTTGAATCAGACGCTTTTGACCTTCGTCTTCAATTTTGAGACGCAAATAGCGAATGTATACTTCAATGACGTTTGATTCACCCATAAAGTCGTAACCCCAAACATTTTCGAGAATTTGTTCGCGGGTTAAAACTTCGCGAGGATGTTCCATTAAGAATTTTAAAAGTTCAAATTCCTTCATGGTTAAGTCAATTACCCGTCCGTTATGTATAGCACGACGAGTACCTATATCTAAAACCAAATCTCCAAAACGTAATTGTTCTGTGGTATCGATATCGGGTTTTAAGTAGAGACGAATCAACTTTAAAAAGTCTTCTGAGCGATAGGGCTTGAGAATATAGTCATCAGCTCCAGCTTCTAAACAAGCTACGCGGTCGTCAACTGTATCCCGCGCCATCAGTACGAGTACCGGAGAGCGCATACCAGCATTTCTCAGATTTTTGCACAATGAGAGTCCTGATTCGCCTGCCAGCATTCTGTCTAGAACAATTAAAGCAGGTTGGCGATCGCGACTGTATTGTAAACCGCTGCTGGCATCATGAGCCAAAATAGATTCATAGCCAGCCTCTTGCAAATCGAAGGAAAGCTGATTGGCTAGGCTTTCATCGGTTTCAATTACCAAAACACAAGGACTTTGAGCATTTGTCATATCTAGATTGCGATGTTGAATTATGAATTATGAATTCACAATAATTTCAATACAAGCCCCTAGTATAAGAATTCAGAAAGAAAGATAGTGATTTCCGCACTTGTTACAGTTGATATATCTATCAAAGACAATATAGCGAATAATTCTGATTCTCAGCCCCAGGATTTACCTATAGGGTAATTTCATCATTCATAATTCACCACGCATCATCCAGATCTGGAAGGAAAGTACCAAAACAATCAAAAGTCAAAATTTTGAACTATATGACTGTCTAAGGTAATTCTACCGAAGTGGGTTTGGCAATATGGGGCAGACCCCAGCCTAATTTTTCTCGCAAAATCCGAAAGAATTCTGGTGGTTGCAGGCGAATAAACCTGGCACTATATTGCGATCGCTCTAAATATACCCGATCCTCTGAAAGCACATAACACCCCCCATTACCATCTACTACCATCACCAGCCGCGGAATATTGACTGGGTAAATGTTTACTGGCTCGGTATCCGGAAACACTAATGCTCTAGAAGCCAAGGAATGAGGACAAATAGGCACTAGTTGCAAAGCAGGTATACCTGGAGTGACAACTGGGCCACCAGCACTTAAGGAGTAAGCTGTTGAACCAGTTGGTGTGGAAACAATCACACCATCCGCAGCAATATCAACTGGTGCGTGACGCCCTACGGCAATTTCAAAATGGCACATAGAGGTCAATGGCTCGCGATGCAACACCATTTCATTGAGACAGAGTGCTTCCCAAAGCACTGTTTCTCCCCGCAGCACTTTGACGGTGAGCATAGCTCGTTCTTCAATTTCATACTCACCCGCCATCACCTGCTCCATCGCTTGAGGCAGTTGATTGAGATAAGCTTCCGTTAAAAACCCCATGTGACCGGTATTCACTGTTAACAGTGGAATACCGTAGGGAGCTACTTGACGAGACGCTGCTAAAACAGTGCCGTCTCCCCCTAAAACCACGGCAAATTCCATCTCTGAGTCAAACCCAGGTGGCGTCAGCCCATCAATTGGGGTGTGGCATACAGGACTCTCTGGATTAGAGTAGCCCAATATCCCACCAATACTAGTTGTGATGCATACATTCCAACCGGCAGCGGTTAGCTTGTCTTTTAGTTCGATAGCAACGCGACTTGCTATCGGTTTAAGGTCATTGTAGATAATGCCTGCTTTCGGCACATTCAAATATCCAAGTTAAGGCGACGCTCTATATTATGCTAATCGTTACACATTTTGGGCAAAAGTCCAAAGTCAAATGACTTATGACCAATGACTATTGACCATTTACCCTTGACTCTTGACCATTAATTTTTGAAGGCTGTTTAAACGGTGTTTTTTTAGACTTCTGTTTTTTAGCTTTATTTTTCTCATAGTCTAGCTCTTTCAGCTTTTTCATAATTCGGCTGAAATACTCTTGCAGATAGCTTTCTAGAGTAGTGGTTTGTTGCGGATCTAAACCAAAGACTTGGTATACGTCATCCATTGGGGCATTTAAGGGTTTACCACTGGCTAGAACTTCTGTAAATGCTAGTCTGTCTGCGACATTCCATCCCCATTGGAAAAACCGGAGAAAACGCTGCACAGTACGCAGTAAATTTAGCGGCATTCGTGTCACTCTGGCTTCTTTACCAGAGAGGCGTTCGCACACACTAATGATTTCTTCTGCACTCCAAGCACGAGTACCTACTACAGGAAACGTTTGTTTCTCTGTTTCCGGTACGCTCAACGCCCGAATCGCAAACTTAGCAATATCTTGGGTATCCATGTACGCCACCGGAGAAGACTCTCCAGTTACCCAAACTGGCTGGTTTTCTAAAATTGGAATTCCGTATTGACCAATTAACCCTTGGAGAAAGCCAGCTAGACGTAAGATGGTATAATTCAAGCCAGACTCAGCGAGAAATAGTTCTGTACACCGCTTAATTTCCATTAAGGGTACTTCTGGGTATTTATCGGCTTCCAGTATAGAAAAGAAGATAAAACGCTCTACACCCGCCGCCTTCGCTGCTTGGATCAATGCTACCTTGCCATCCCAATCGACTTGTTTGATACTCAGTGAATCTGTGGGACGAGATGTGGCCGCATCAATGATTGCCGTTACACCTTCGAGGGCACTGGGAAGGGTTTGGGGATAACATAAATCTCCTGATACGAGTTCTGCACCCCATTCTTTGAGAAAAGCAGCTTTTTTGGTACTCCGGACAAGACAGCGTACCTTATACCCCTCATCGATAGCACGACGAGCCACTTGTCTTCCTAAGGTGCCAGTGGCACCGACGATTAATAATGTCATGAGGGTTGTAACAATTTTTTAAATTTATATGAAAGAAATTTTAACAGAATCGCCAACTAAACAAAAGTTTACAATTATTTTTATAATTGACACAACTCGCTAGGTGTAAAAAAAGCTTTGTCCGAAAACCGGACAAGCTATTTCTCCAGAGAGATGAAAGCCTCTGGTTTCTGAAAATCGGTTCGCTGGAAGAATTATTCTTCTACACCCTGAATTTTCAGTAACAAAGCGCCTATGGCCCAACCCACGAAGATTAAACTGAAGGCCAACAGAGCTGTATTTAAAATTTCGCCACCCATTGGTGTGATTCTCCTTAGCGAATGGTTTACTTGATACCTATCGCCGTTAAACCTGTTTGTCTTGATGGCTAACGGCGGATTCTAAAGGTTGCCCTTTAGCTTACCTGGTTTTTGATTTGCTTAATTAGACTAGACTTAACTGCTCTAATCTCATATTTGCCAATCCCAAAACCCAAGTATTTTAGTTGTACGTTCACCAAGTGCCAGAGGCAGTTCAGGTAAACTAGGTCTACCAGAAGCTTGATAACAGCGACTTTTGTATTAGACCAGTGTAAATAATTTTAAACCAGTTTGGCGGTCAAACCCTACTATTGGTAGATGGGGAAAGGGTTACAGGGCAAAAGCTGCAACAAAATTATGAAGTAATTATATGTATCAAGTTAATCAAAACCCGATAGTAAATTCAGCTTCACAAAATCGCCCACGCTTGGCGCTGACATTAGGAGATCCGGCGGGAATTGGGCCAGAGGTGATTTTAAAAGCTTTGGCAGATCCGGATGTGAGTCAAAATTTTGATGTGACAGTGGTAGGGAATTTAGATTTATTAATCCAGACTCATACAAAATTGACTTCTAATGATAATGTCAGTTTCTTGGCAAATCCAGCTGAATTGTCAGTGATTGATGTGCCATTGCCTAGGGAAATTAAAGATGAAATTATTATTGGCACAGGTAATCAGGCGAGTGGTGCGGCTAGTTTTGCTTATATGGAATATGCGATCGCCCAAACACTAGCTGGTAAATTTGATGGTATCGTCACTGCCCCGATCGCTAAATCGGCTTGGAAAGCTGCGGGGTACAATTATCCAGGGCAAACAGAACTTTTAGCAGAAAAATCTGGTGTTGAGCGCTTTGGGATGTTATTTGTGGCGCGATCGCCTTACACTGGTTGGACACTCCGCACTTTGCTGGCGACTACACATATACCTTTGCGTCAAGTAGCTGATACCTTAACACCACAGTTACTCACCAAAAAGCTGGATTTGTTGGTGGAGTGTTTAGAAAAAGATTTTGGCATAGAAAAAGCGAAAATTGCGATCGCGGGTTTAAATCCCCACAGTGGCGAACAGGGACAACTAGGAACCGAAGAAATAGATTGGTTAATTCCCTGGTTAGAACAAGAACGCCATAATCGCCCCAATTTACAACTAGAGGGGCCAATACCACCAGATACGATGTGGGTTAAACCGGGTCAAGCTTGGTATGGTAATACTCATATTCAAAACCCAGCGGATGGCTATCTGGCACTTTATCACGACCAAGGCTTAATACCTGTAAAGTTGATGGCATTTGACCGAGCAGTTAATACTACGATAGGTTTGCCTTTTGTCAGAACTTCACCGGATCATGGGACAGCTTTTGATATTGCGGGTAAGGGAATTGCTGATGCTACGAGTATGGAAGCAGCAATTGAGTTGGCGGCTGAGTTGGTGAGTCAAAGGCTAATTACAAAGTTGAACAACCCGTCAAACTAAATAATGACTTCAATATCCGAGTTAATGAGTAGTTGAGCTTGGTTAACGAGCCTCAGAACTCCGTTAATGAGTAGTTGAGCTTGGTTAATGAGCCTCAGAACTCCATTAATGAGTAGTTGAGCTTGGTTAATGAGCTTTAAAACCCCATTAACAAGTATTTAAGCTTCATTAATGAGTATTAGCGGCTATTACTGTCAGTATAATAGGCAAAATTGCAATATTTATTACTTATGGTTAATAGTACCGACTTACTTACCGACCTCTACAATGCTTTTAACCCCTTTGAACCCTTACCTGCCGATGACACCAGGTATGTAGATTGTCAGGATGTGCGCGGAGATGCGGATATTTTGCAAGAGTTGGGAAATCGGATGCGACTGGCAAATACTAATACTTGCCAATTATATTCTGGACATCGGGGTGCGGGGAAATCTACAGAGTTACTCAGGTTAAAGAAGTATTTAGAAAATCGACAATTCTATGTTGTGTATTTTGCAGCTGATGAAGAAGATATTGACTCCGAAGATGCTCAATATACAGATATTCTCCTCGCCTGTACCCGCCGCTTACTGAAAGATTTAAAAGAAATTGCCAATCCTCGTCCTATACTCAACTGGTTAAAAAACCTTTGGGGAGAGTTGAAAGATTTGGCACAGACTCCCATAGAGTTTGAGAAGCTAACAGTAGAAGCGCAAATTGCTCAATTTGCCAAGCTAACCGCAAATTTAAGAGCCGTTCCCTAGTTACGTCAACAGATTCGCAACAAAATTAATCCTCACACTGTAACTCTAATTCAGGTGTTGAATGAATTTCTTACAGATGCTAAAAAGAATTTACCTAATGGCTGTACTAAACTGGCTGTAATTGTGGATAACTTAGACCGGATGGTGTTAGTTAAGGAAGGAGATAGGTCTAATCATGAGGAAGTTTTTGTAGATCGCAGCGGACAAATAAAAGGGTTAGATTGCCATTTAATTTACACTGCACCTATTTCCTTACTGTATTCTAAACGCGGCACAGATCTTCGGGATATTTATGGTGAATGCTTAATTTTACCGATGATTATGGTGAAAACTCCCGATGGAGAAATTTACCAGCCTGGACTGAAGAAAGTTAAAGAAGTAATTAGCAAGCGAGTTCGGCAAATTGCACCAGAGTTATCACTAGAAAAGGACATTTTTGATAGTCCTAACACTTTAGAAAAACTTTGTTTGATGAGTGGAGGTCATGTGAGGAATTTGCTATTGTTAACTCAAGATGCTATTGGACGTACTGAAGAGTTACCAATTACAGAAAAAGCAGTGCTACGAGCAATTACTCAAGCAAGAGATACTTATCGCCGCACTGTAGAAAACTCGCAATGGAATCTTTTAGCTGAGGTGTCCCGTTCTAAAAAACTTCCTGGTGATGACCAGTATCGAAATTTGATGTATAATCGCTGTCTTTTAGAATATAAATATTTGGATGAAAAGGGAGAGATGCAACGCTGGTATGATATTCATCCATTAATTGCAGGAATTGCCGAATTTAAAGAAGCTGTAGCGAAACTTGCATGAACCCAAATGTAGATGATTGGGATAATGATTTACCCCCAGAACCAGAAGAAGTATATCAAGACTTAGTTCGCGCCCTGAAGCGGAAATCAGGCTTTGGCTTGTTTTTTGTGCAATGTACACCTGTGGAATCAGACCGATTAATTGCTAAACTTCCACAGGATATTCCCCAGAAGCATATAGAAGTTTTGCGCTTAGTTGAAGCGATTGATAATTTATATCAGCGAGTGGCTGAATTTGTTAAAGACAAGCAAGTTGATATTTTATTAATTAAAGGTCTGGAATATTCTTTATATAAGTATGAAAAAAGAACTTTTGGGGAAATCACTGAAGGACAATTTCGTAATTTAACCAGCGTGCCGCATATTTTAAATCACTTAAACCAACAGCGAGAAAGGTTTAGAGATGATTTTGCATTTCGCTTTGTTTTTCTTTTGCGGTCATTTTCAATCAAATATTTTATCCACCGCGCCCCAGATTTTTTTGATTGGCGTTCTGGAGTATTTGAATTACCAACTACACCAGAATTAGTAGAACAAGAATCAACTCGGTTGATATTAGAGGGAGACTATGAGGAATATCTAAAACTTAGCCAAGAACAGAAAATTGAAAAAGTCTTAGAAATGCAAGACTTGTTGGCAGAAAAACATCAGACAGAAGATAATAAGGTAAGTTTACAATTTGAACTGGGAAATTTGCTGTATACAGTAAAAGAATACGAAGCAGCGATCGCCGCCTACGAACAAGCGATTAAAATTAAACCTGATTATCACGAAGCTTGGTACAACAAAGGCTATGCGCTGTCTGCTTTAGGACGCAAGGAAGATGCGATCGCCGCCTACGAACAAGCGATTAAAATTAAACCTGATTTACACGAAGCTTGGTACAACAAAGGCAATGCGCTGTCTGCTTTAGGACGCAAGGAAGATGCGATCGCCGCCTACGAACAAGCGATTAAAATTAAACCTGATTTACACGAAGCTTGGTACAACAAAGGCAATGCGCTGTCTGCTTTAGGACGCAAGGAAGATGCGATCGCCGCCTACGAACAAGCGATTAAAATTAAACCTGATTATCACGAAGCTTGGTACAACAAAGGCAATGCGCTGTCTGCTTTAGGACGCAAGGAAGATGCGATCGCCGCCTACGAACAAGTGATTAAAATTAAACCTGATTATCACGAAGCTTGGTACAACAAAGGCAATGCGCTGGATGATTTAGGACGCTTTGAAGATGCGATCGCCGCCTACGAACAAGCGATTAAAATTAAACCTGATTTACACGAAGCTTGGTACAACAAAGGCAATGCGCTGGATGATTTAGGACGCTTTGAAGATGCGATCGCCGCCTACGAACAAGCGATTAA
Organism: Calothrix sp. NIES-2098; assembly: GCF_963875125.1. Lineage (NCBI taxonomy): Bacteria > Bacillati > Cyanobacteriota > Cyanophyceae > Nostocales > Calotrichaceae > Calothrix > Calothrix sp. NIES-2098. Next base: position 1,452,259 of record NZ_CAWNKJ010000001.1, on the reverse strand, counting down.
AATTAAACCTGATAAACACGAAGCTTGGAACAACAAAGGCAATGCGCTGTCTGCTTTAGGACGCTTTGAAGATGCGATCGTATGCTTTGACAAAGCACTAACAATTCAACCTGATAACTTCAATGCTTGGGGAACTCGTGGCTACATATTGCAAAATTTGGGGCGTTATGAAGAAGCACTTGCATCTCATGAAAAAGCTTTAGAAATTCAACCTGATGACCCTAATACTTGGTACAACAAAGCTTGCTGTTATGCCCTTCAAGGTAATATTGAGCAGGCATTAGAAAATCTACAACAAGCAATTAATCTAAATCCTGAAAAGTACAAGGGATTGGCAAAAACTGACTCTGATTTTGACAGCATTTGGAATGATGAGCGCTTTCAAGCATTGATTCAAGCATAGCTCACCCTATTTTTGAAATGAATTTCTGAATTAGAAATTACAGCTTACTTAAACTCCGATACTCCCAAGGATTGACAAACTTAGCATCGCCCCAAATCCCACGCTTTTGTTGCTGCGCTTCGGCTTCGGCTTGTTGCACTAACTCTTTACTAGGACATTTATTTAAATAAGGACGATACACTTTTGCTAGTCCTTCTCTTAATAAGATTTGTTGAACAAAAGTACCATCTTTTAAGCGAACTTCTGCAATTTTTCTGCCATAGCGATCGCTATCGGTAATAGTTAAATTTACGCGATCGCCTCCTTGTTTTACCAACTCCTGCACCCGTTCTTGCGCTTTCGCACCCCAAGTAAATTGATTGCGATCGCTAGCGCGTTTACTTTGTTTTTCTTTATTGGTATGTGGTACTTCCGGTGCATCCATGCAAGCAAAGCGGACGCTGAATTTGTTACCGTTAGGATCTTTCACTGCTAAGGTATCACCATCACTGACACGCTCAACCACATCTCCAGAAGGAGCGAAAAACGGAAGGCGATCGCATCCCATCAAACCCAAAATAATAATTCCTGCACATAGCCAAATCAGCGCTAGTTTCTGTAACTTCCGCATTCCCATGCACCAAATTCCCTCTGGAGGATGATACTAGCAAAATGCTACAGCATCTAGAGATTTCCTTGATTTTGCAGCATTAGTATAAGAAAAGTAACCTTCCAACAGCGGGAATCTCCCATGAACTTCTTGACTTACCTCATGCATTTAGCTGGTTCGGGTGCTATTGCTTATTACTCAGCCGCCCAGATCCGGGACTCTAAAACTCGCCCCGACGTTCTCGCCAGATTTCAATTAGCCGAATCAGGTTCTGTTCCCTTTCTCTCTACATTAAGCGATCGCGCCGCAGCTGAAGGCGATACCTGGCTAGCAGAAAAATTAGCAAAACACGCAGCAGATGAAACAAGACACGGTCAAATTTTTGCCCACGCCTTAAAACAGCTAAATAAACAAGTCATAGATTTCAAGAGTCAACCGCCAAGCAAATCTGAGAATAAATCACAGCAACAACGCAGTCCTTTCTTTAGCGCATTCTATGAAGGCTACACTCTAGAACAGCTAAAACCTGCTGTTATTGACTGGGATGTATTTATGGCTAGCACCTACATTTTAGAATTAGATGCCAGCAAAGACTTTGCCCGGATGGCTAATGTCTTACCTGATGCAGATCCAAAATCTCGCAACCTCAAAATCGGGATGTTAAGCATCGCCCAAGATGAAACTGGCCATGCGGCTTATCTCTACGAAGCAATGACAAGAAGAATGTCTGCTAACCAAGTCCAGAAATTAGTCGATGAGTGGCGTACCCGCAAAGTAAACGCCTTATTAGCAATGGTTGGTGGTATTCTCCAACGCAACGGCGAAACTCGTTCTCTAGTCCAAGATGGTGCGCCCTCAGAAACCGATTCTGAGTTGATAGTTGCTTAACTTTGCTTTTGCAAATAAAGCAGATAGCAGAAGTTAACCTAGAGATAAGTTTATTTCAAAATTATTTCTTGTCTTTTTGTTGTTCTTCCAGTCTCTTTAGTTAGATAGTGTTTATGACAAAAGTCATGACTTTATTCATGACTTTTGTCTGAATTAATTTTTTCGCAAAAGAGCTTTAATATAACTTGCATCTACCATTGGAAATTGAAGCCGTTACTAACTAATAAGAGTCATAAATAAATAGTAACAGTCAATTGGCTTGGTCAAAGCTAAAGGTGTTATCTGCTTAATTCTCTTCGCGACAATAGCTAGCCGGATCACAGCAACAGATAAGTTACCCAGCAATTACTTTTACCGTTCCTTATGCTCTTAGAAGCTACTTGAAAGTGGCTTCTTTTTCTTCCATTTCTATCAATATATTCCATACAAGGATTGTCTTTATGAAAAGAATTCTTTCATCTTGCTTATTAGGAGTTGTGCTAGCCTCTAGTGCTTTAGCACAACCAGCCTCTGCTCAAATCCAAGTCATTCTTGGAGGGAATCAGAGACATGATTGGCGCGAACAACAACTAGAACGCGATCGCCAATATAGATTGCAACTTGAGCGCGATCGCCAACATCGCTTGGAAGTTGAGCGTCAACGCAGAGTTCAAGAAGAACGCGAACGCCAACGTCGGTTAGCAATTGAGCGTCAACGCAGAGTTCAAGAAGAACGCGAACGCCAACATCGGCTAGAGGAGCGTCGTGAGTATCGCGATCGCTATTAATAGCTGTAAGTAACATCTAAAATCTCAAAACAGGAGGGGGTTTCTAGCCTCCTCTTTTTGTATTATTCAACAGCGTAAAAATACTGCGATCGCAACTATCAAATCCTTAACCAGGAGTTAATTTCTGCTGCTGATGATTCCACCCATAAGTTTGTGTATTTTCTCTGACGGCAAACGTAGTTTGTAAAGTTAAGATTTTGGTGAATATTTATAACTACATATATTAAGATGGAACTACCGACTCTCTTAATTCTTTGTACTGGTAATTCCTGTCGTAGCCAAATGGCAGAAGGGTTTTTGAGGGAATTAGCTGATGATTTATTCACAACCCAAAGTGCAGGAATGAATCCAGCCAAAGAGGTGCATCCTTTAGCTATTAAGGTGATGCAAGAGATAGGTATAGACATTTCGACAAACTCTTGTAAGCATATCAGCCAGTTCCTTGACCATAAAATTGATACGGTAATTACAGTGTGCGATCATGCAGATCAAAGTTGCCCTACATTACCTTCATCAATTAAACGTCATCATTTTAGTTTTCCCGATCCAGCTGAAGCGGTAGGAACTGAAACTGAAAAGCTGCAAGTATTTCGTCAGGTTCGTGATGATATTAGTAGGCTGCTTTTAGCTTATGTAGCGGGGAGACGTGATGCTCTTTAATTCTGGTCACAGGAGTTATGAGCATGATAGTTAATTCACTTGATTTACCCTTAACTATGTTTACTGCCTTAGCAAATCGTGCGGATTTATTGATGGCATTGACGGATAGATCTGGACGTATTCAATGGGTAAATGAAGCATTAGCTAAACGTGCAGGTATTACTGCTGAAATGTTAATCGGGAAAAAATTTTTTTCTGTACTTACTTCTAACGCTCCCATCAATATTCAACAAGCTTATATCCGCGAACAACTATTAAAAGGAGAAAGCTTTAAGTTTGAGCTTTCTTATTTTTCACCTCAGGAAAAAGAGCATTGGTTATTAGTAGATGGGCAACCTATCCACAATGCAGAAGGTATAACTAGCCAATACGCTGTCATGGCTAATGATATTACTTTACGTAAGTATACTGAACAAGATTTAGAGCAAACTCGGCAGCGGTTAAAGCGATTAGTAGAGAGTGTTAAATTAGTACCTTGGGAAGCAGAGGCTATTACTCACCAGTTTACTTATGTAGGGCCACAAGTAATAGATTTGTTTGGTTATGATTTAGAAGATTGGTATCAACCAGAATTTTGGCACTCACACATTTATCCAGAAGATTTACCCAGGGTTATTGAATACCACGAAGCCATCTCCCAAGCACAAGATGATTATATAGTTGAGTATCGGTTATTGACTGCTGATGGCAGGTGGGTTTGGGTAAAAGATATTGTGAATGTTGTGCGTTCTCAAGGTAAGGTAACACAACTACTAGGTTTTATTATTGATATTAGCGATGCCTATCGGCAAGCTGCGCAACGCAAACAAACAGAACTCTCTTTGCAAGAAGCTTTAAGTAGGTTAGAACAAGCAAAACAAGAATTAGAAACTAGGGTGCAGCAACGCACTATTGCTTTGAGTCAAGAAAAAGAAAAACTAGAACAGACTTTAAAGCAATTGCAGCAAACCCAAAGCCAACTGATTCAAAGCGAAAAAATGTCTAGCCTAGGTCAACTTGTAGCTGGCGTTGCTCATGAAATTAATAATCCAGTTAACTTCATCTATGGCAACATTACTCCTGCTACTGAATATGTTGAAGATTTACTATATTTATTGCAGTGCTATCAGCAGCATTATCCTATCTCTTCCTCTACACTGCAAGCAGAAATTGAGCATATAGATATCGAATTTATTATCGAAGATTTACCTAGGCTTTTATCTTCGATGAAGGTTGGTGCTAATCGTATTCGGGAAATTGTTTTATCTCTTCGTACTTTCTCGCGGTTAGATGAAGCTGAAGTTAAAGAGGTAAATATTCACGATGGTATAGATAGTACTTTGATGATTCTACAAAATCGCCTCAAACCTAAAACCGGGAATTCACAGATTCAAGTCATCAAAGAATACGGCAAGCTACCCTTAGTAGAGTGTTATGCAGGACAACTTAACCAAGTGTTTATGAACATTATTGTTAATGCTATAGACGCTTTAGAAGAGTACGATCAAAAGCGATCGCCACAGGAAATCATAGAAAATCCCAGCCAGATTACCATCTGTACTGAATTTAGGCAGGGAGAGACAAGAATTGAGAGTGCAGAAGAACCCCATAGCACTAACTCTGAATCTTCCATTGTGATTCGGATTATAGATAATGGCCCTGGTATAAGCGAAGCAGTTTGTAATCGTTTGTTTGACCCTTTCTTTACTACCAAAAGTATTGGTAAAGGCACGGGTTTAGGCTTGTCTATTAGTTACCAAATTATTGTTGAAAGACATCAAGGGCAAATAGAATGTTACTCCACTCCAGGCCATACAGAATTTGCGATCGTCATTCCCCAACAACAGATAAAAACAAAAATTTAGCCAATTTATTCCACTACTTCATTCACTGGGAATCTATCAATTAACTGTATAGCGCGATAGGCATTACGTTGCAAAGAATCCGGCAAATTCGGAACGTGAGGGATTTGAGATAATAAATCCAACGTCCGGCGTAATATTCTCACCACATCGCCTTCATCTAAAGTGGTATTTTCACATAGTTCTGTCCACTCAACTCCCAGCGCCCACTGTTCCACCAGAGCAATTAACTCAAACTCTAACCAGATAGGCAGCGCTACATTATACCGTCGTTGCATTTGGAACATTTGGCGACGAATTCCTCGCAATTTTGCCAAAGCATCTACAACTTGATTGCTCAAATCGAAACGCACTTTGCTATCTGGACGCGGAGTTTCTGTCACCAAAGCTGCAACTGCTGCTGCTAAGTGGTGCGGATCTAAATTGTTCAATTCACCACTGGCAAGTACTAAACCCAGCCATAATTCATTTTCTCCGCGGATAGCTGCGGCAACTTGTCCTAATGCTGTTGGTACTAAGTTATCTAAACAACCAAAGTGCTGCAAAATTTCAATTAAATTGAGAAACTCTTCCCAATGATGTTGGGATTGTTGCTCTACGTGTTCTTGCAACAGTTGAAGTTCGGCTTCTAATTCAACGTAACGTGCCTTACGTTTGAAAATAGCGGCGGCATTGCCCGATTTATGAATTGGATGAGCTTCTAATTGCTCTTGTACAGCAGTCATCCGACTGAGCTGTTCTGCTACCTCCGGAGCCATATATAGAGACTCCCCTGATTCGGGAATCTGCTGGGCAATGGTTGCTGTTTGTTCGTCACCACGACGAATCTGTCCTGGTTTAAAAACCAGATCGGGTGGTGGAATTATTTCAGGCGGTACATCAATTCGTGGTAGTTCCGCATACAAATCGACTATATCGTCAGTTGTGGCTACATACCAGCGATTATCGCGTCCCAAACATACCAGGCAAGGTGATTGCTCAGAATGAGGGCTTTTCCCAATTAACACTGCCGCTATTGGTGAAGGGACTGTGATATTTTTACCCTTGAGACTCAACAGTGTTCCTGCTACAGCAAAGCCTAACAGCATTCCTATTTGCTCTTTGCGGTCTTCTTGGGCTTGATGTTGCAGAGTTTTCAATAATTGGCGTTCAACTTTCAGGCGTTGTCGCAATTTCTCATAAACAGCTAGTTCATTTTCATCAACTGCGTCAATTTGCTCCTGAAGTTGCTCTAATTGGGCTTGGAGTTCGGCAATCTCTTCGTAATTTGGCCGTAAATGCATGGTGGCCATGTACTGCCCAAAACTGCGTTCGATTAACTCTCTAGTTTCCTCTAAGGTATGGGTTTGGAGCAGGTTCAGTACCATCCCGTAACTGGGGGTAAACTGGCTCACTAAGGGGTCGGGTTTAGATGTTGCCAAATATGCTGCTTCTTTAGACCCTTCAAAAGGAGTTTGTACTGTCACGACATGACCTTGTAAATCCATGCCTCGACGGCCAGCCCGTCCTGCCATTTGCAAGAATTCCGAGGCGTTCAGGAGGCGGTGTCCGGTGTCGGTACGCTTAGAAAGGGTAGATATGACAGTTGTGCGGGCAGGCATATTAATTCCTGCGGCTAGGGTTTCGGTGGCAAAGACTACCTTAATTAGCCCCTGTTGAAATAGTTCTTCTACTAAGACTTTCCACGCAGGTAAAATTCCGGCATGGTGGGCAGCAATTCCTCGGTAGAGGGGGGCAATTTGTCCAGAACGTCCGGCTTCGGGATTACGGGTTAAAAAGTCATCTATTTGGCGGCGTAATACCTGGGATTCATCATTATTTACTAGCCATAGATCGCCTACCTCTGCTACCGCTTTATCACATCCTCGGCGGCTAAAGATAAAGTAAATCGCGGGTAACATATCCCGTTGCTGTAGCTGGCTCAAGGTATAAATTATGCCAGGAGCTTCTGGTCTACCACCCTTGCCTTTATCTCCTTGTCTTCTTTTGCCTCTGTTAGCTAGGCGAGGATTGATTTTGTTTTTACTGTCGTTTAGTAGAGGAAACAGCCCTTTAGGATTGCAAAAGTGAAATTCTAGGGGTACAGGGCGAAAATCGGAGTAAATCAGGTCAGTTGGGCCGTGAACGCGATTTAGCCAATCGGTAAGTTGATCGCTATTGGCTACTGTGGCGGAAAGGGCTACTAATTGAACTTCACGCGGGCAATAGATAATAGATTCTTCCCAAACGGTTCCCCGTTGGCGATCGTTCATGTAGTGGCATTCATCTAGTACCACCGCTTCTACATCTACCAAAGAAATACCGATTTGCCCTATGGGTGTGCCATAGAGCATATTGCGAAAAATTTCTGTGGTCATGACGATAATCGGTGCATCTCTATTAATGGAGGCATCTCCAGTTAACAGTCCGACGAGATCGAAGCCGAATTTCTCGCGAAAGTCACGTAATTTTTGATTTGACAGCGCTTTCAACGGAGTGGTGTAGAAAACACGTTTTCCTCGCGCTAGGGCACGATAAATCGCGTATTCGCCAACTAATGTTTTGCCCGAACCTGTGGGCGCACATACAACTACAGATCGCCCAGCATTGAGGGAGGCGATCGCGTCTTCTTGAAATCGATCCAGATTAAACGGGAATATTGACCTGAGGTCAAGTTCTGGAGATGGTGCGGGATAATTCACTCAATCACATTTGCAACCAGACTGTTTACTATATTAACGGCTATATTGTCAACTTTGTCATTGGGCATGGGGCATTGGGGAGTCAGTCGCGTGGGCGGGTTTCCCGACTTGAGCGAACTGGCGTCATTGGGCATTAGTTTTTCACAAATGACAAATAACTATTTACCCAATTCTTGCGATCGCTCTGTGGCGGCTTTGACTGCTTGAATTAAAGCGGAGCGAAATGCGGCTTTTTCTAGTTGGGTAATACCAGCAATTGTCGTCCCTCCTGGGCTGGTGACGCGGTCTTTCAGTTCTGCTGGGTGCATTTTGCTCTCATGTAGTAGCGTGGCTGTTCCTAATACGGTTTGCAGGGCTAATTGGTTGGCTACAGATCTAGGTAAACCTGCGGCTACTCCCCCATCGGCCAGTGCTTCTACCATCAGCGCTACATAAGCAGGCCCGCTACCGGATAGTCCTGTCACTGCGTCCATGAGAGTTTCTGCTACTTCTACGACTTCCCCGACTGCGGAAAAAATTTGCTGTGCTATTTGGTAGTGTTTGCTATTAGTGTATGCACCTAAGCAAATTGCCGTAATTCCTGCGCCTACTGTGGCGGGAGTATTGGGCATAGCTCTAATGACTGGTAACTGTGGAAACGCTGCTTCTAGCTGGCTTAAAGTTACACCTGCCAAAATAGAGATGACTAAGGGTGAGTTTTCTTGAACTGTCAATTCAATTATCTCTGCCAGTTCTTGAGCGATCGCACTAAATACCTGGGGTTTCACTGCTAACAATACAACTTCTCTACTTTCCGCCAAAATTAGGCGATTATCAGTAGTCACGTTGACGTCATATTGTTGCCTTAAAAAATTTTGGCGCGAGGGCTGCGGTTCGCTGACTAAAACTTCTGATGGTTGATAAATTCTACGCGCAATAAGGCGGGATAACAGCGCTTCTCCCATTACCCCACCACCGATTAAGCCAAATTTAGTAGTCATTAATTAGCAATTAGTCAATGGTCAACAGTCAATGGTCAAAGGGAGCCACTGCTATTTTGGGGTTTCTCCAATTAGAGCTAGTGGTGTTCAAGAGTCAAATGTCAAAATTAATAACTTTGGACTGTTGACTTTGGACTTTGGACTATTGACTAATGACTAATTTAACTTCATTGTGCTGCCATCCGGTTAACTTCGGGACTCCAAGTTGGAGTTGCACCGGGGGTACGGGAAGGACGTGCTGGTGGTTGTGGTACTTCATGAATAACTCCGCCGTGGGTGCTAACTTGCACGCAGCTGGGTGTAAACAAAAAGATGCTTTCGCCAATGCGCTCTTGATGTCCATCTAATGCGTATGTACCACCTGCGACAAAATCTACTGCCCGTTGAGCTTGATCGGGGTCCATAATAGTTAAATTTAATACTACAGACTTGCGCTCGCGCAAAGCTTGAATTGCCTGAGGCATTTCTTCAAAGGTGCGTGGCTCAAGTACTAATACTTCAGAAATTCCGTTAATTGCTCCTGGCATACCGATCACATTCCCCATTGACTTTGACCCTGTTGCTACATCATTACCCATTGTAGGCATGGGTTCCCGCCAACGTCGATTCTGTGTAGCAGGCTCTGGCGGCGCTGGTTGGATGTTCTCTTCTTGATAGAGATTTTGGTAGCTCTCGGCTTCTGGTTCTTCTTCGTAGTACTCGTATTCTACCTGCTCATTGAGTCCAACGAAGTCTCTAAGTTTAGAAAATATATTGTTCATTTTGTTCGCTCCTGGTGCCAATTACTTTTATGTTTACCTGGCGATAAATCAGTGTAGCCGACTTTTATCGCTACACAAGGGATTTATTCAGCAATTCTATTACTAGCTGTAGTTTCTATTACTGGTTTAAGTGAGGAACAGACGCTTTTGACGCTATCTGAACATTACCTAGCAGCGATAATGAGTCAAGATTATATACTACTGCCTCTCCGAATGTCACATCCAGTGGTTCTATTTTTTTGAGTATTGATTTTGGCAAATCTATATATTTTGTTACCTATTGCAATAATTAGTTTGAGAGATATTCTCAAAAGAAGAAGAAAGCTTATGATACAAAGACCACAAGCTATTGAGTATTGTTCTAAGGGCGATCCCCGAACAAGATGGTTCCTAACCTTACCATAGTTGTACCTGCTTCTACGGCTATTTCGTAGTCACCTGACATCCCCATTGACAAGTGCTGCATTTTGAGGTGCGACCAGTTTTGTTCTCTAATGGTTTTTGCTAGGTTACACGTAGCTTTAAATACATCAAAAATTTCCGCCCTAGTTAATCCTAAAGGCGGAATTGTCATCAAACCTTGAATTTGTAAATTTTTATATTGAGCGATCGCAGGTAAATCAGCTAACAGCTGAGGCACAGTCCAACCAGACTTGTTGGGATCGGGGAGAATCTTGACTTGTAGGCAAACTTGAGGAATCACTCCTAACTGTGGCGCTAAGTTATTTAAGCGCTGTGCCAGTTGCAAATTATCTACGGAGTGAATCCATTGAAATTGCTCTAGGGCTTTTTTGGCTTTATTGCTTTGTAAATGTCCAATAAAGTGCCAGGTAATATCTGATAAGTCTTTTAACTCGGCTTGTTTGCTAGCAGCTTCTTGAATCCGGCTTTCGCCAAAATCACGTATTCCTGCGGCATACGCACAGCGCATGATTTCCGCAGGAACCGTTTTGCTAACTGCAATCAGACGAACTGAAGATGGGAGGGAGGAGCGAATTTGATCGATACGTTCGCTAATCGAACTACTCATTGGAAGGTGCGTTGGAAAACACTCTGAAGCTGATCGTACTCCTGGGAATGCCCTGTGCGACGCAGAGTACGCAAGCGATTTTCCAACATCATTCTCGCTTCAGTACGACCTATGGGTTGAAATTTTATACCTTTGATATCATTTGTTACCAAAAAAAATAAGCGTTGGGCATAAAGTGTAGTGAAAAGATCCTGGGTCTCGTCAACCATACAGATCCTGTAAAGTAAGCCCCAAGTTGGATGATTAATGTAAGTTTCTGCGTTTTCTGGATTCATTTAATAATCAAGGTAAGCGTCTGTAATATATCTTTTCGCAGTTTTAGTACCAACATTCTGACGATGATAACTCCCTTTCGTCAGAATATTTGTGCAAATTTATGCGAAATTCAATAAGTTTTGCTGTGTAACGGCAGCTGTCAAGCCCTCGATCTAGTTACTCATGGAGAGATGATGCGACTAGTGACGATTTGGTCTTTTGGAACTTGCACTCAGGTACTATGCAGGAAAAAGCTCAATAAAGCCTCTACTATCTTATTTACCGTTTAGAAAGTCCAGGGGATGCGCCGTGCGGAGTTCCTCAAGGTAAAAGTCAGCCCTTAAACTTTTGCTAGCATAAACCTCTTTCTATGCTGCCATAGTTTTCGCCTATCGGCACACAATGAACAAAAGTACTCTATTCATAATTCAACATTTTGAGTGCGATGAGTTGTGCTTGAGCTTTGTGCAGAGATTCATACCATTCTCGCTCAGGATCGCTGTCAGCGACAATACCTGCACCAACTTGTCCCCAAACAGTTTTGAATGTTGAGTTGCTTTTATCCTCCTGCTTTTCTTCAATGGGAGCGAGTAATAAGGTACGAATGAGGATATTTAAATCGAGGTTTCCCCGCCAATCTAAATAGCCACAGGAACCATAGAATAAACTGCGTCGCACAGGTTCTAGTTCTTCAATAATTTCCATGCAGCGAACTTTGGGACACCCTGTTATTGTGCCACCAGGGAAAAGGGCGCGAATCAAATCAATGGCAGTGCGATCGCATCTTAAGCGACCTTTAACGTTGCTGACAAGGTGCATGACGTGGCTATAGCGCTCAATTGTCAACAATTCGTCAACACGAACCGTCCCCCATTCACAAACTCGCCCTAGATCGTTGCGTTCTAGATCTACCAGCATGATGTGTTCGGCGCGTTCTTTGCTATTGCTGAGTAAATCTTTTGCTAGCTGAATGTCTTGTTCTGCATTGATCCCACGCGATCGCGTCCCGGCGATTGGTCGAGTTTCGGCTTCACCATTTTGCAACAACACCAACCGTTCTGGAGAACAACTCATGACTTCTCCCCAAGGTGTTTGCCAATAGCTAGCAAAAGGTGAAGGATTGATGCGTTGCAATGCTTGGTAAATTGACCAGCCAGAAGTCTTTGTAGTCGTTTCAAAGCGCAATGAAAGATTCGCCTGAAAAATATCCCCCGCTTGAATGTATTTTTTCGCCTGATTCACGGCTGTTTCATAATCGGCTTGGGATGTATAGAAATGAGGAGAGGAAGGGATAACAGAAGGGAGAGATGCGGGGAGAGAGTTGTTTGTTTGTGCTTGTTCTAATTTTTTCTGTAACTCATCTAGTTCATTCTCATCGCTAGCAGCTAACCAAAGAGTTTGTTCGGCGTGATCTAAAATGGCAAAACAATCGGGTTCATACCAAAAAGCTACAGGAAACGGTAAGCGATCGCATTTATTTTGGGGTAATTTTTCAATTTCCCACGCTACGTCATAACCCAACCATCCCAACCAACCACCAGTGAAGGGAAGGTGAGAAGGAGAAGATAAGGGCGAAATTTCCCCTTGTCCCCTTATTAGCAACTCCTCCAAAAACGGAAAAACCTTTCCTAGTTCTGGTGTCCACATCTGAGGAATGCTATCAACTACGCGGGGAGCGCCAGCACAGATAGAATAGCGATGAAGTTGGGGATGGTTTATTGGCGTTGGGTAGGTGCTTTCTAGTAAAGTAGCGATTCCAGATGCGGTAGTGGGGCGAAATAGAGCAGCAAAAATTTCAGAACCAGTACGATGTTCTAGAGGAAGCGATCGCCAGTACCAACCTTGGGTCATAATTCATTAAAAATCTCAATTTCAAAATCTTCACACATCAGTGCCGATCGCTAAACGCACGCCCCAAAATATAGTTAATGTGGCAATAGCCAGCCAGTCCCACCTTTTTAAGCGTAAGTCATGCCAAGGTACTCGATGCTCGTTTGGGCTAGTAAAACCGCGCACCATCATTGCACTCGCCATCTGTTCTGCTCGTAGTAACAGATTTTCTAACAATCTCTCTGCTACAGTCATCCAAACTTTAACTGCACCTTTGAGTCCCAGCTTTTTCCAATTAATGGCCCTAGTCATTACGGAGCGAATTAAATTCTGTACTTCTTCTAAAACTAGAGGTATAAACCGCAAGGATAAAGTTAAAGTTAGAGCAATTTCGGTTACAGGTAACTTGAGTCGCCGCAGAGGTTGCATTAAGCTTTCCATTCCGGCTGTGATTTCTTCTGGTGCTGTTGTGAGCAGATACAAGTTAGTGCTGTAAATTACAGTAAACAAAATTGTACTCAGCCGCACTGCCAAATCTAAAGAACGGCGACTGACTTTGACTGGCCCTTTGTGAAATAGTACGTATCTATATTCTTTATTGCCATATACTGCTTGTTCATCAACATTGGCAGTATTCTTAGGTGCTTGGGGACTCAACACCTGTTGGTTGGCTGGTAAGCGTGGCTGATAATTGATCCCCAATCCATCCGGACTGATAGCTGCAATTACAAAGACAAAAAAGGCTAGGAGTAACAACCAACCCATTTGCTGCTGCCATACTCTTCTAGGAATTCTGGCAATTAAGGTAACAATAATTAATAGCGTTACTAAGAGTAAGCGCCATTCATTTCTGGCAAAAGTGTAACTAGTGAGAAAGCTCATCAACCAGGCAAACTTGACTCTGGGATCGATTTTATGCAGCCAAGTTTGAGGTTCTTCTAGGTAAAGTCCTAGGGGTAGCGATCGCAGTAAATCCATTTCTAAGTGCTGAGTGATGGAAAGTTTAGGTAGAGCAAGTCTCAAATCAAGATTTTTTTCTACCTAATGATTCTTGTCTATTGTGCCTTGACATAGAAGACTTAGCACAGTCTACTTCTCCTGACTCAGTACTCAGTAATCATAACTATCACACGCGAGTAGCACGATTCGCACTACCACTTTCGACATCACGAACTTTCTTACTGCGCCACAATAAACGAATTGGAGTGCCTTTAAATCCTAACTGTTGGCGAAATTGCCGTTCAATATAGCGGCGGTAGTTTTCATTAAAGCGCTTGGCGTCGTTGACAAAAAGAGCGATCGCTGGCGGTTGACTACTGACTTGCGTCCCATAATAAATTTTGCCCTGACGCCCGCCACGCGATGTTGGTGGGGAATGCCAACTCACTGCATCTTCTAAAACTTCGTTAATCACGGCTGTGCTGACACGGCGTTTGTGTGACTCAGCGGCTTGATTCACGAATTCTAAGATTTTTTCTACCCGCTGTCCTGTTAAAGCACTGACAAAAATAGTATCTGCCCATTCGGTAAAATGTAGTCGTGCTTGGAGATTTTTTTCGTAATCGTAGATTGTGTAAGAGTCTTTTTCGACTGCATCCCACTTATTGACTACAACTACACAAGCGCGACCTTCTTCAATAATTCGCCCTGCTAATTTTTGATCTTGTTCGGTGACTCCATCTAAGGCGTCTATGACCATTAACACCACATCAGCGCGACGAATTGCTTTAAAAGCCCGGTTAATACTAAAGAATTCTGTGCCGTATTCTATACTTTTCTTTTTGCGAATTCCGGCGGTATCAATCAAGCGATAGGTTTGTCCATTACGTTCGACCATCGTATCGATTGCATCACGGGTTGTACCTGAGATGGGACTGACGATCGCCCTTTCTTCGCCAACAAAAGCATTTAATAAACTAGATTTACCGACATTGGGGCGTCCGATGATTGCGACTTTAATTTCGTTAGTTTCGGGTACTTCTGTGATGTGAGGAATGTGCTGAATTAACTCATCTAGAAGTTCGCCCGTACCGCTACCATGAATTGCGGAAACTGGATAAGGTTCGCCCAATCCTAATTGCCAAAATTCTGCCGCTTGGATTAAGCCTTGGTCGGGGGATTCACATTTATTGACAGCCAGCAGCACAGGTACAGATTGTTGGCGTAACCACTCAGCAATTTCTTCATCTGCGTGTGTGGGGCCTGTTTGTCCATCAACAACAAAAATAGCAGCACTAGCTTCGGTGAGTGCTGTCATCGCTTGTTGACGAATTAGGGGTAAAAATTCGGTGTCATCATTAAAGACCAAGCCACCAGTATCCACCACCAAAAACTCGCGATCGCTCCAGTACGATGGCATATAAGTGCGATCGCGCGTCACTCCCGGTTCATCATGGACAATCGCCGTTTGTTCCCCGGCGAGACGATTAACCAGGGTAGATTTGCCCACATTTGGGCGTCCGATAATAGCAACAATTGGCAATGCCATAAAGTCAGAGTAACGTAGAGACGTAATATATCATGTCTCTACATTTTAGCGAGTTTAAGTCTTTCTTTAATTTATTCCTCACCAAGATAACCGGCAGCCAAATGGGGAAATATCAAGACCAAAATTTGGCAGTTACGTAGATGGAGATAGTTCCTTGAAAAGTCGTAAGTGGCTCAAAAAAGCCAGCAGATTAACCGTTCAATGCTTGCGATGGGTTATTTTGTTGGTAATTTGTACCTTATTATACGCCAGGGTAATTGAACCTAATTGGATAGAGATCAATTCTTTGGAATTAACTCTACCGCATTTGTCATCAGAATTTAATGGCTATCGCATTGTCCAAATCAGCGACATTCATCGAGATCGATGGATGAATTCGCGTTATTTGGAACGTGTTATTAGCTTAGTGAATCAACAAAAACCTGACTTAGTAGCAATTACAGGTGATATAGTCACGCGTAATTCGCCTACATTCATCCCTACTCTTAAGGCTCCTTTAAGTCAACTCAAATCCCAAGATAAAACTGTGGCTGTCTTGGGTAATCATGACTATGAGAATGACTCAGATGCAATAATTCAAACAATAGAACAAAGCGGTATCTTGCATTTGGGGAATTATGTTTATACTCTCAAGCGGGGTAGTGCAATGCTGCATATTGCTGGTGTCGATGATATCACTGCTGGAAAAGACCGCTTAGATTTAGTATTACAGCAGTTACCAGAGGAAGGAGCAGCAATTTTATTAGCACATGAGCCAGATTTTGCTGATATCAGCGCTATGACAAAGCGGTTTGATTTGCAACTATCGGGACATTCTCATGGTGGACAAATACGTTTACCTTTTTTCCCACCTCTGGCTTTACCATCGCTGAGTGAAAAGTATTATTCAGGAAGCTATCAAGTAGGAGAAATGATTCAATATACAAATCGTGGAATCGGGATGGCTGGAGTGCATTTGCGATTCGGTGCGCGTCCTGAGATTACTGTGTTTACTTTAGCTGCACCGAAGCATGATTGAATAATTCTGACGCAGAGACGCGAATTTTGATTTAGTCCTCTTGAAAGGACTTTAGCTATTAGTCATAGGTTTTGAATCTATGGCGGGTGATGATTGAAATGCGAGATTCGGAATTTATAGATTTAAATAAGTAAGTCGATGAGAAAAAACCAAACTATGTAAAGAAAAGTAAAATCTCTATATTTGGCTCGTAGTCGCGCTTTAGCGCTAAAGCGCGACTACAAACAAGTGATGTTTTGGACAAAAGCCGAAATAGAAAGGCTAGGTGAAATTGAAGCGACTAAATGAATGTGGTTGTCTATCCCACCAATTGCATTAATAATACAACCCAGAGAATCAGCTTTACCAATTATGTAATTATAGAGTTTCGTTTCATTATTTGGCGTAATTAATGGCTGACGCTCTTTTGTTGCCCAAACAAGATGATAGTAAAGTCGCCACAAAGCCATAAAATTAGGATTAACAGGGAATATCTTGTATTTAGTATGCCCGTAATTTTGGAAAATCTTATAGTCGGCTTGAGCCGAGTTTAGCTATTAGCCTTGGAATTAATTCCGAGGCGGGTAAGCTGCACACAGTGAAATTTAGCGCTTACGCACTCATGACGAAAAAGTAAGCTTTTTTGATGAATTCGCGACTCTTTGGGAACGCCAAGGGCAGAAACTCGTAATGACGTAAATTTGTAGTTATTGCGTAAGTCCTAACAAAATATAAAATATTTACTGTGACTCACTACCTCAAAATTAAATCAATTCTGCTTCTGCAAAAATCTGCCTAACTATTAATTCCAAACCAGGGAATAACTCATCAATAATAGTCATATTATCTATATAAACTTGACTTTTATCAGCAGATAAAAATACCCTAATGCTCATTGCTTCCGGATCTGCCACCCAAACTCGTGCAACTCCCGCCTCAAAATAATCTTTAGCTTTGTCTTCAAATTCCTTCATTGTTTGGTCTGGAGAAATAATCTCAATTACTAACTCTGGAGGAATAGGACAAGCTTCATTAAGCTGCCAACTTTTGGGTAGTCGTTCATAGGAAATATAAGTGACATCAGGGATAGGTACCCAATCTTTACCTTTACGTCTTAAGATAATTGCCCATTCTGCAACGGTGCGACCTTTACCTTTGCACCATGCAAAAATCAGGAACAGTAAACCTCTTTGTAAGGCTGAATGAAAGAATTTTGGTGACACCTTAGGTACTGCAAAACCATCCACAAACTCATAGTTTACATCTCCCTCTGGCAATGCTAGAAATTCTTCTAAGGTGAGTTTGTTTCCTGTGGTTGCTTTAACCATAAAAAATCACACAATTACCTGATGCCATTATTCTAAGCTACTAATAGACTTACTGATTAGCAGGAATTAACACCGGGCCGTTATCAATCACTTGATATCTAGCTTCTCTAGTAAAAATTACTCGACAATTGACACCACCATAGTTTTGGCAAGTTTGGAGCGCATAACGTGCAGCAATTGACCTACCTCTGCCAGGATGATTGGTATCATATCCCCAGCCCGTACCGTAAGCACCATTAGAACCAATTGCTAAAGCTCCCCAAGCATTTTTAAACCATAGTGGAACTTTGCAATCATTAGCTTGAGATTGTTGCTGACAATAATAAAGGGCACTACGTTCGGCTTCTTGACGTGATAAACCTGTTGCGCCTGTGGTAACTTTTGTAGAGGGAGAATAAGCGATCGCACCAAATAAATCTTTGTTAGATTGAGCTTGGGCAACTTGTGCTAACCCAGGCAAAATTGATAATGCTGCGGCTACTGCTAATAAACTTTTTTTAAATGTATTTGCCAACATAATTTTTGATTGAACTATAGTTAAGAACTACAGTTCTATATGTAGGCATTCCAGAAATTATGCAGTTTGTTCTGGTTCTTTGGTTACTTGCTGCCCAATTTTTGGTTCAGTTCCTGCTAGCAGTCGTTCAATATTAGTGCGGTGACGGAAAATGACATACAACCCGCCGAGAAAGGCATAGAGAATGCAAGGTAAAGGTTGATGGAAAATTACCATAAAAATTGTCACAGCGATCGCACCTGCTATTGAACTTAAGGAGACAATGCGCGAGATGGCGATAACAACTGCAAATACACCTGCTGTTGCTAAACCTACTTGCCAACTAATTGCCAATAAAGTCCCTAAACCAGTAGCGACAGATTTACCACCGCTAAAGCCTAAAAAAATTGATTTGCTGTGTCCCAAGACTGCTGAAAACCCAGCTAAAGTTACTAACCAAGGTTGCCACAGCGTTTCATTTACTGTAGGCGGAATAAAATCGTGGATGGGGGCAAAGTTGAATAACTGGTAAACTAGAGCGATCGCAAATACTCCCTTCAAGCAATCTATTAATAACACAAATGCCCCAGGCCCTTTACCCAAAGTTCTAAGGACATTAGTTGCTCCCGTTGAACCAGAACCAACTTCCCGAATATCAATACCTTTTAACTGCTTCGCGGCAATATAGCCTGTAGGGAAAGAACCCAGTAGGTAGGCTACAAATAAAACTACACCGCACAAAGTTAACCAAATAGCCATAAAAAATTAAAGTCAATAGTCCAAAGTCCAAAGTCAATAGTCCAAAGTCAATAGTCCACAGTTAAATAACTAATCATCCTTGACTCTTGAACGCCACTTGACGGCAGTTACTTTAAGCCGGGAAACCCGTCCAACGCACTGCCTCCTCTACTTGGGGAAACCCCAAGACCGCAGTGGCTCCCCTTGACTCTTGACTAATTAAAAATCATCATCATCATAGTTTCTCATCATTTTGGGGTCAGGAGCAAAGGCTAACCATAGAGGAAATTGCAGTAGTGCTAGGCTGATTTGGTCTTCAGAATCATCGATGATAATTAAAGGCAGTTGATTTGCTTTCACTAATCGATCGGCTTTTTGAGCTAAAGCTTCCGGTGCCTCAAATAATACTACCCCTCTATCGGGCCCAAAGTCTGGGCGACCGATTCCTAGGCAATCTTGCAAGCCGCGCCGCCATTCACCTAAACGTTCTGGTGTATTAGCTAATACTAGAGTCCGGACGCGATCGCCATACAGTTTGTGTAGTATGGAAATCACAGATGAAGAAATCAGAATATTCTGTAAGCGGCTACCCATTGTCCGCAAAGCACCGCGTCCGCCTTGGCTGAAAAACCAGTTAGAAACTCTTTCTGCATGGACTGGTTCAAAAGTGCGGCGCAGTTGCCATGCTGGGCCATAGTAATCTGGTTTATTGCGATATTGATCGATCAAGCGGCGAATTTGCTTTGTTGTATCTTGAAACTGCTGTTGAGCAAATTGGGGGATACCTGGCTCTGATTCAGCTGGCTTCACCTCTTTGACAGTAACGACGGGTTTTTCGCGTTCGATGACAGGTGGTACTAGTTGCAACTGCTCTGCGGCTGCGGCTAAATCCTGTAAGCTGCCTGTGAGATAATCTTTAAAACCCTGTACCCGAATTGCCAAATCTTGGGATGTGCCGGCAAAAGTGGTACGCATTTCATTGCGGATGCGTTCTTGACGGCGTTCTAACTGTTCTACAGAAATTTGCAGTGTTTGTTTGCGTTGTTCTAACTGGGCTAGCGACTCTTGCACGAGTTTTCCCAGCGATAATTGAGTTTCGCCAACTTGTGCTTGAAGAGTTTTGTAAGTTGTTTGTAAATTGGCTATTTCCGCTTCTAGAGCCTCTTTGGTACTTTGTAAATCTGCAACTTGTTGTGCTGCTTGTGCGTATAGGGAATTAGCTTCTGATTCTGAGTCTATTTCTGACACCAGTGCCACAGTTTCGGCTTTTAACGGCGTTACCGACTCAGCAGTTGTATCTGCTTGTGGTTCAACTGTAGAACTTTCTTCCTCTGTACGAGAAATTGGCAATTCCACAGTTGCTTCATTGTCTGGCTTGTCAGCTAATAAACTCTGTGCTTTTGTTTCCACCTCTGAATCAACAGATGAGCTGTCTGAATCTTCTACTTTAGGGTTTTCTTCTTGTATTTGTGCCAACCACTCATCAATCGATTCTGGGGTTTGAGATTCCTCTGGGTTCATAAACAATAGTGTAATTCCTATGACGCGAATAAATAGCTTTCAGAAATATACAATTGACCCGCACTAAAAGTCCTGAGTAGTTTGTGCTGAATCCTTTCGTCTACATTTGTGGCAATCAATGCTAAATACGCGGACAACGTTGTTCCAGACAGGCTTTCAGGGTGTTGGGATCAAATAAAATCGGCAAAAAATGAATGCTTTTGATTTCTTTAAAATAAAACAGTATAGGAATTCCATCCCAAAAGATCCGCCAATTTTGCCATTCCTGATAAGGAAAGCGCCGAATTAGTTTTTCGCCTCTGTAAATATCTAGGTCAGTAGCAGTAAACTGTAACCGCAATGTAACTGCCTGAAACATGAGAAACAACCCAAATAATCCGATAACGCCTCCTACCAGAGGTTGAACTAACAGCAGTGGAATAGAGGCAATTACCAAAACTACAGGGATATTGTAGCTAGGTTTGAGTTCCACAGTAGATGTGGAGTTAGGCACAAAGGAACTAGTCACAGTCTCAAATCCTGCTTTGCTAATAGACACATTTCTTATTTTAGGATTTTGAGGGTGAGGAGGTGCGCCATCAAGATTGATATTAGCTTTGAGACTAGATACCTTTAAGCAATGCACTGCCAGTACCCTGAAACATTAACCAAGAAAGGAAGAAGTTACTCACAAATATAATCAGCAAGGCTGTGACTACAGCAGTTGTGGTTGATTGTCCTACTCCTTTGGCTCCTCCTGTTGTCGTCAGTCCCCAACTACAACCAATGACGGCAATTAAAATCCCAAAGCAAAACGCCTTAATTAAGGCGCTACAAATATCCCAGATCCCCAATAGGTTACGGGCTGAGTCGAGAAATGTAGTATCAGAGATGCTGTATAAGTTCGATGCAATGACCAATCCTCCCAGCATCCCTGTCACCAAAGATAAAAGAGTTAAAATTGGCAGCATTAAACAGCAAGCCAAGACACGGGGAATAACTAGGTAATCAATTGGATCAGTTTTTAACATCAACAGCGCATCAATTTGCTCTGTCACCCGCATAGTACCAATTTCAGCCGCAAAAGCCGAACCAACTCGTCCTGCCAAAATCACTGCTGTCAATACGGGCGAGAGTTCTCTTGTTAAGGCTACCGCCAGCACCCCGCCGACGAGATTTCCTGCTCCAAAGTTAATAAATTCTCGCGCTACCTGAATGGTAAATACTGCGCCGACAAAAACAGCCGTCACTAGGGCAATAAAAAGAGAATCTGGCCCAACTGCTGCCATTTGCTCTTTGGTATTTCGCCAATGAATTTTGACTTTCAGCAGGTGAACTAGTACTTGTCCACCCAGGAAAATCGCCGCCAGCAACCGCTGACTCCACGCTCCTAAACTGGATTTGGATGTAGTCTCACTCAATGTTTTGTAGCTAACTCGGTAACTGCCTTAAGAATAGCGAAAGTCGATGGGCAATAGTCAAGAGTCCAGAGTGAACAGTGCAGAGTCCAAAGTCATAAGGTTAAGCATTTCTTCCCCCTGCACCCTGCACCCTGCCCCCTTGCCTCTTTTGTACCCTAGGGTGAAACATTAATTTAGTTTAAAGGTCATCTCAGAAAATTAAGGCTAATGCCACTAAGGTTTATATTAATTTATTAGGAAAGCTGTTGAGTCAATACTTTATCTAGCAAGGGTTTTGCCGATTTTAGCTCTGACTTTTGCTAGACGCATTTAATGCAACCAATAGCAGATTTTTTTAATGAAAACTTAAGATTTTTGACATCTTCGTTGCTGTGGAGCGATCGCACGTATTGTAGAGAATGACATATTGCTATTCGGCTATTGTCCACTTTTACTACGGAGTGTCGTCTAAATGACTATTTTCACTAACTTTCTCCGTTCTCTTGTGCTCACAATTATTTTTAGCTTTGTTGTACCGATGTTTTTAGTCGGTGGCTTCTTACTTATTCTATCTCTTAGCGGTCACATTCCCGGTTTCCAAGGTATCACTGAAGCGATCGCTACTCAAATTATACATTTTCTCGCTACTTTTGGTAGCGGTACTCCTCTGCGCGGCTTAGTTGTAATTAGTTTGACCTGTAGCTTTGTGGGCGCGCTGTTTGATGTTTACGCTTATTATCGGTGTCAAATTTTACGAATTGATTCCTGAGTAATGTCAATCAGTTGGTTAGGCGTTTACTTGCTGCCTCAGCTATAAAAAAATTTATATTCCAAAATTACGAGGGTATTGCGATTCCTAAATTTAGAGGTAGGAATTGGCATGAGTGAATTTTGATTACTTAAATTGAGTAAACCAATCAAATTGGTTAACAATAATTACGTCTTGCTAGTCTATGAAGCTGACGCTGGTCGAGGTTGAATTTTTCTATTTATAATTTCAAATTTTGCGTAGTATTACTGGTTACTAAGCTAGAAACTTATGAATTACTATGACTCAAAGCACCGATTAAAGGTGCTTTTAACAATTTGAATACACAGCAATCTTACTTAAGTGTGGCTTCAGGCTAAATTGGAATGATGCTACCAAACCAAAATCTAGATAAATATAAAAAGTTTCTTAAAATTATGCGTAGCCTTCTGCCTGTGCAATTTTTGTGTAGAGCAAAGCAGGTCGTCTGACCTCTTGAGATCTTATATTGAGTGTATTACGAGGTTTTATGACTGCATATGGTTTGGCCCTTTAAGCCCAGGTTTAGTAAACAAATTGCTCGGATTGAAATTACTGGTGCAATATCCAGCGCTACTCGCAAACGCGTGCTAGAAGCACTAAAAACTGTAGAGGAAAAAAAATTTCCAGCATTACTGCTACGGATTGATAGTCCTGGCGGAACAGTGGGGGATTCTCAAGAAATATACAGCGCCCTAAAACGCCTGCGGGACAAAATGAAAATTGTTGCCAGTTTTGGTAATATTTCGGCTTCTGGCGGTGTCTACATTGGCATGGGAGCCGAACACATCATGGCAAACCCAGGTACAATTACGGGCAGTATTGGTGTAATTTTGCGAGGAAATAACTTAGAACGCTTGCTAGACAAAATTGGGATTTCTTTCAAGGTGATTAAATCCGGCCCCTACAAAGATATTTTGGCATTCGACCGAGAACTGACGGAACCAGAACAACACATTCTGCAAGAGTTGATTGACATTAGTTATCAGCAGTTTGTACAAACAGTTGCGGAAGCCCGTTCTTTAGGGGTAGAAACTGTTAAAAGTTTTGCCGATGGTCGGATTTTTACTGGACAGCAAGCTTTAGAGTTAGGAGTTGTAGATCGTCTGGGAACAGAGGAAGATGCACGCCGCTGGACAGCAGAACTAGCCGGACTCGATCCTGAAAAAACACCATGCTTTACCCTAGAAGAACCTAAACCTTTTTTAAGTCGATTTTTACCAGGAAGTCGTCAGGTTTCATCAGGGATTGGGGCTGGTATTGACTGGCTGGAATTTGAAATGTCAACCAGCGGTTTACCCCTGTGGTTATATCGACCATAACAAATGAAGGCTGAAGTATGAAGTATGAAATTAACCCATCCCTTTACAGAAATTGCTCAAACTGAGGAAAAAAGCTTAATTTTTTCCGACCAATAGGGGTGAGGGTTGTAATAATTCTCACATTATCTTTCATCCTTTATCCTTCAGACTTTCTTCGATCAATAGTCAGAGGTAAATCAACAGTGGTAAAAACTATAAAGTGAGAAATGAAAGTTGAGCTAATTTAAGGAGGATTGGGCGTGGAGTGGCAAATGCGGGCTATTCGTGGAGCAACAACCGTTTCAGAAAACACAACTGAAGCGATTAGAGAAGCGGTGACAGAACTACTAGATGAATTGGAAAAACGCAATCATCTCCAACCAAAAGATATTATCAGTGTTACGTTTTCGGTGACACGGGATTTGGATGCGATTTTTCCAGCTGCGATCGCCAGAACACGTCCTGCTTGGGATGGTGTGGCAATGTTGGATGTGCAGCAAATGCACGTTGAAGGCAGCTTACAGCGCTGTATCCGCTTTTTAATCCACGTTTACCTGCCAGCCTCCGCACCAATTTATCATACCTATTTGCGTCATGCTGCTAACCTGCGCCCTGACTGGAGTTTGCCTCAGACGTTACCAGGATCGCCGCAAGTAGTAGAGTCAAAAGTCTAAACTATACACATATTTGAAAAGAATGCCACATATTAGGTAAGGAACAATGTTCCTTACAAATAATTTATGTGTTGCCAACATGATTTGAATTGCTATTTATTTAGCTAATTCCAGTTACCAATTACGGTAAATGCCGACCAAAAATAGGGATGAGATAAAGTAACATTTTCTGCCACATCTAAATCTGGAGGTAAAGGCACGAAATTGTTTTCTGATAGGCGTAACTTGCCATCTTGGATGCGAACTTCTCCTTTTAGCATTGCTAATTGAGCCTGTCTAAGTGCTAGAGACCTTAAGGAAGTAGCCTTCAACTCATTATAAAATTTAGTCATCAAGGCTAAAGAGCCTTCATCGCTGACATACCAGAGACTACCAAGCGCCGTTTTTACTCCTGCTTGGACTGCTAAACCAGCAAAGCCTAATTCTGCTTCGTTGTTACCTAAGGCAGTTGTACAGGCGCTCAAAACTAACATTTCGACTTTCGGATTGGCACTCCATTTTAATTCCTGAGATAAGGTTCGTAGCTGATTCAAGCGAATTTTTTCATTCCACAGCTGAATAAAAGACTTGGTAAGTTCTCCAGGATTAAATTGTCCATGAGTTGCTAAATGAATAATCCCAAAACGCTGTTTGCTGCTAACAGATTTGAGATTTTCGATTGTAGATGCTTTGTTTAATAATGCTTGAGATTGACCCGCCCAAATTTTGTTAGTTAATGTATCTATTTCTACACCTGCAAAGGGTAGCGGTATTTGGTCTTCTGTACTTTCTGAGACTCCCATTGCTAAGACTTCAGATTTAGCGATTGGGGCATAACGAGTATCTGTAAGGCTAAAGCTAGGTATCAAAGCAACACCATATTTTTCAATAATGAACTGTTTACCATCATGTAAAGCAGCAATAGGAATAGAGCGCAAACCGCTATCCATTGAAAATATTAAAGTATTGATTTTATTAGCTTGTAAAATAGTTTCAAAAGGAGCAACTATCCACCGATAAAGTTGTTGAGAAGGCACAAGATAATTATTTTTCTCATTTCTATAATTAGTAATTTTCGAGCGAAAGTCTTGAGCAATTTTTTGGACATTACTGTGTTTTGCTTCTAGGATATCTTTGCGGATAGGTTGAATGTTGTCTGAAGCACTGTTGAGACATTTAGAATTGCTAGAAGATGTTTGTGTAGCTCCACTAGGAAGGATAAGAATGAGGTTAAGTTTATCTTTTAAAGAAGCTACATAAAGTAGAGCCGCATTTTGCCCTGTTTGCTGACAAAGGTTTTTTAATGTTTGGGCAATTTCTGAACTTGAAGCAACTTCTCCAAATAATTGTGTACCAAATCTTTCACCAATTTCTACTGCTTGTAACTCTTCAAATTGTTCAACAGCTTGCTCAACAGGTGCTGATTCAAAACTTTTATCAAATGCGCCACGATCTATTTCGACATTAGTACCACTTGGTTCGCCATTAGTGACGCCCTCTTGAGGATCGGGGCCAGTTACATCAGAGGGATTAACAATTTCTTGAGTATCTGCACCACCGTTATCTGATTGATTTGCTGATTGAGCATAAACAGATTTAAAGAAAATTAAAACCAAAGCAACTGATAATACAATTGCTAAAAATGAACGCGGTAATTTCATAAATAGATTTCCCATATTGATATAGATATAAGTTAAAAAGAAATGCCATAACCAATACCAAAGATAAAGCGGCTACCATCGCCCGCATTACCAGTAATATCAGTAACTGCTGGCGTCACTACTAAAGGAAGATTCTTAAATGGTGTAATAGATAATCCTAGGGTTAAATCTTGTCCAGTCCATTCTGCGATCGCATTTACTGGTTGCGCGACTCGTAAAGCTACACTTCCAAAAACTCCGATAGAATCAACTTTATTTCTAATGTCCGATTCTGAACGAAATTGTCCGCCGCCAATACCAGCCGAAACGTAAAGGCGACTAAAAGATTTGCGATCGCTATCTTGTAAACGAAACATTTTAGTCACTACACCATAAGCACTTGTACCACCGTCAGTTTCACCAAAAGTTACAAAATTCTTCACACCAACAGCTACAGCAAAATCATCTGGAAGTCTGCGATGTAATTTAAAACTTAGCGTACCATCTTGGAGATTATCTAAGTCAACAATGCCTAAACTTACATCTAACCCAACTGATTTTTGAGCATCACCGAAACCAATACCAAATCCGATAACTCCATCGGCTGTGTCAGTAAAGCGAGTTCGAGATTGTAGCCCCAAACCTACAGAAGCGCTACCCCAAGATTTACCATAGGCAGATGGTGTTTGGATAGTAATACCAGGAGATGGAATCGAACTCGACCGTCTCTTTCTAAAGACTGCGGGTATTCTTTTTGGTTGAAAAGGCTTTTGTTCTGGATATGCTGGTTCTATTTGTAGAGGTTGTTGTCCCACTGGCTTTGAGATTTGCTCGCTAGTGATTCCCGGATCTTGAGTTACAGAAAAGGACGGTATCTCTACGATCGTGGGAGGGGAAATTGTTGAAGTTACAGACTCTTGATTAAGTTTTTCTGCACTCTTAAAAGCTTTTAAATCTTTTGATTCTGAAAACTCAACAGTAACAAATTCATCGTTATAAGGAATTTCCGTAGAGAAATTGTTACTATCTGTGCTGATGAGAGGATATTCTCCTAGGAAGTAAACCATAATATACGTATTTTAATTAATAATTTTGTTTGCGATAATAGCATTTATTAACACTAAAATATTAGGTTATCCAGGCTTGTTAACAATTTGATATATGTTAAATTTAATATTTAATTAAACTTTTATTGACTGATAAATAAATGAAGATTTTTAAGTTTTTATACTTGAGTTTTATTAGCGCATAAAACAAACATAAAACTAGGGGCATACCAAATGTTTGATTTCATTTTTCAAACCAGAGAGACACAGAGTTCACGCCAACAGGGGTGCGAAGGAAGGTTTCTTGAAGGTATTCATGTTGTTTTTTATGAGATGCTCCCCGCAGAACTTAAGTTAGTGGTTGGGATGGAGTGAGAATTTAACCTAGTTGGGTGATGTTCTAAAATTACGTTTCTTGCGAAGCTAAAAAAGTCCGATCGCTTGGAGTATTGTGCATTGGTTAATCAAATCAACCTCTGGACTTCTGCTGACCATGCTTTGAAATATCTGGCTCAAGCAGATTCTATACCCCACCGTACTGAAGGTGAAGCAGTTTTACTAGAACACGTTCCCAAGACTGTAAAGCGCATTCTGGATTTAGGTACTGGTGATGGTCGTTTACTAGCACTACTCAAACTTGACCGTCCCCAGGCGCAAAGTATCGCTGTTGATTTTTCCGCAACTATGTTAGAGGCGGTAAAAACTCGCTTTGTTAGGGATACAACAGTACAGGTAATTGCCCATAATTTAGATGAACCTCTGCCAGAATTAGGTTCCTTTGACGCAGTAGTTTCTAGCTTTGCTATCCATCACCTTACCCACGATCGCAAACTTGCTCTGTACACGGAAATTTTTCAAATATTGGAACCTGGTGGTATTTTCTGCAATTTAGAGCATGTTGCTTCACCCACACCAGCATTACACAAGCATTTTTTACACTCAATTGGTTTCACTTTAGAAACTGAAGACCCATCCAATAAACTTTTAGATGTAGAAACACAGTTGGGTTGGTTGCGCGAGATTGGCTTTATTGATGTGGATTGTTATTGGAAGTGGCTAGAACTGGCGCTGTTGATTGGCTTGAAACCTAATTCAAGTAATGTTTGAGGTGTATGAGTAAAAAATTGGTTGATCCCAGTGAGTTGTTGAATAGGTATGCTGCTGGAGAAAGAAATTTTAGTAACATCTACATTGAAGGTGCTGACGAATTGGCTAGTGCCAACTTGAGCGGTATCATCTTGAATGGTGCTGTGTTTGCCGAAATGCTTTTGAACGAGATCAATCTCAGCGGTTCTAAGCTGCGGGAGACTGATTTTGGGCAAGCTTCCTTATATGGAGCCAATCTTTGTGGAGCAGATTTGACACGAGCTAATTTGCGTTATGCCGTTCTCGATAGCGCAAATTTTAGTGATGCTTGTTTGGTCGATGCTCACCTCAAAGGAGCTAGTATGGGTCATGCCAATTTCACCCGATGCAACTTGAGTGGAGCAGAGATCAGTGAAAATCCTTGGTTAGAAGGTGCTATATTCTGCAACACTATTATGCCAGATGGAAGTATCCGTATTCCCAACACCTGATTTATCTATAAGCAAATGATGAATCATCTCACAAAAATGCCGTGTATGGACTTGTTCCTGATGGAACTGTAATATGCTTCCAAATCTACACTTACAGGTGGAACTATTTGCCCAATAGCATTTCCAGATATAAGTGTTGCGGTAGATTTGATTGTTAGTACTTAAATTTGTCAGGCTCAATTTATATGGATGAGCTTCATCCACTTTCAGATTTTATTGACTGTAAAATTCGAGTCAACAACGCATCCCCAACTTACTACTATGAAGGGTATTGTCCTCAAAGCGGTAATTTGCTGAAACTACCACGCACTTCTTTGGTAGAAGCGATCGCTCAAAGTTTAATGCAACAACTTGCCAAGGATGAAATTTATACTCAAGAAGGCAAGATGTATGGAATATTGTTAGTTGAACTACCGACTGGCGAACAGCGAGTTATTAAAGCGTTCTCCGGGTTACTGAATGGTTGTAGTGTAGTTGAAGGTTGGGTTCCGCCAATTTCGGGACGAGAGGAAGTTGCTTTAGAAGAAGCCAAAACTTTGGCAGAATTGGAAGCTATTAAGCAAGAATTAATTACCTTAAACCAACTCCCCGAAAGACAGCAATACGAAATTCTGTCTCGTGAATTTGCACAGCAGTTGCAAGCAATGCGCGATCGCCATCGCGATCGCAAACATCAGCGTCACGAAAAACGTCAGCTAATCTGCGCTACACTCACGGGCGAAGCACTGACTATTGCTATTGAACAACTTGATGAAGAAAGCCGTCAGCAGGGAATTGAACAACGTCAACTTAAACGCCAGCATAATGAAGTATTGCAGCCGTTGAAGCAGGTAATCGCAGCAGCAGACAAGCGGATGCAGGAACTGAAACAACAGCGCAAACAACTTTCCCGCCAACTGCAAGCACAGATGCAAGCGGCTTACACCCTAATGAATTTTTTGGGACAAAGGCGATCGCTACAACAATTAATGCCACAAGGCTTACCGACAGGTACAGGTGACTGTTGCGCACCCAAACTATTACAATATGCGGCTACCCATAATTTAAAACCATTAGCAATGGCAGAATTTTGGTGGGGAACTAAATCTACCGATGGAGACAAAATTCCCGGAAGATTTTATGGTGCTTGTGCAGAACGCTGTCAGCCGTTGATGGGATTTTTATTATCAGGTTTCTCAGAAATTAACTCTTCAAGGCTGTTATCTGTTAATCAAGAGAAAGACGAAACACTATCGATTATTTATGAAGATAAATGGTTAATTGCCGTCAATAAACCTGCGGGATTACTATCAGTTCCCGGTCGTTATTTTGATACTCAAGATAGCGTTCTTAGTCGTTTGCGAAATTCATTACCGGATGGGATGTCACTCAATACCGTGCATCGTCTAGATCGAGACACATCTGGTATTTTGTTATTAGCACGCGATCGCCAAACTTATCGCCAACTGAGCATACAATTTCAACAACAGCAAATTCACAAAGTTTATGAAGCCCTACTTGCTGGTATTGTCACCGTAGATCGAGGTGTAATTGAATTACCACTTTGGGGAAATCCTGATAATCGCCCTTATCAACAAGTTGATTGGGAATACGGTAAACCCAGCATTACCCATTTTCAAGTTCTAGCCAGAGAAGGAAACTATACTCGTGTTGAGTTTACACCTCTAACCGGACGCACCCATCAATTAAGAGTTCATGCTGCTGATGTGCAAGGGTTAGGAGTAGCTATTTTGGGCGATCGCCTTTATGGTTGTAATCAAGTTGCCAGTCGCTTATATTTGCACGCCAGGGAACTCTCTTTCCAGCATCCACACTTGGAAGAGACCCTGCAAATACAGGCAAAGACACCATTTTGAGCATATTGCTAACGTTTATATACTGCGATGATAGGTGTCACTTTTGGCTGATTGGGATTGGTCAGGTTTAATCTATAAGAAGTTCTTAAAATATTTTCATTTTTCTCTCCTCGGACTGTCACTATATAATTAGCTTTTTGAGAAGAGTCTTTTTCGACTTTTTCAATTAGCCGATCTTGAATAAGTTGAGCTTGCACTAATCTTTGCGGTATCAGCTTTTGAGGCTGCCAAAGACAAAAAACACTTCGGGAATTGGGAAATTTTAGTACTTGTAAAATGTATTTTTGATTATTAACATCAAAACTGGATGTCCAATATACTGTTCCTCGGCTCTGTGGTGGTATTTTCTTAACAATTTCTTGTGTTCTCTCATGATACTGGCAATTCTTATCAATAATTGGTTCACCAGCAGCAACGGGTTTTGATAGTATTTCTATGCCGAGAGTAAATAAAATTAAACCTGTTAAACTGCAAGCAATAGGTTTTAAATAGAGCATATATTTTAGTCTTTATCCCATTGCTGATGACGGAGCCAATCTATAGAGAGTTCCTAATTGATTTTTCCCAGACACGTAGGCATTGCCAAACAAAACTATAGATATAGTCAGCAATGCCCACTTTTACTACTCAGTAAAAGATTTCACAAATTCGTAACGAATTAAAATCAGAAAAACTCTGTGTTATTCCACGCTAACTTTGCGTCCCTTGGCGTTTTAAAACCTACATATTAATCTATTCGACAACGCCCCTCAGTATTACAAAGTCGCTCTTGACGCTGGGCGACAACATCCTCTAACTTCGGTCGTCCGGTGATGGCAAGTCGCCATTTTGCCCAGATTCCATAGAGAAAATCTGCGATCGCACCCACAATCGGTAACTTAGTTACACTATATATCCAACCCATCCCCAGAATTTCGTAAACACGGCGAAATACCTCAACATTTTGCACTACTGTTCCATCTGGTAAAACTGCATGGATGCGTCCCATTGCGGTTTCAAAATCTACTCCGCCATGCGCTTCGGGGTTATAGTTATCGTCTGCAATATCGACAAATTTCACTAAGCCTCGACCTGCATCTCGTTTTTGCAGAAAGTTTACCTCGCGCATACATAAAGGACATTCACCGTCATACAACAGCTCGATTTTCCATGAAGGTGCAGTAGATACAGGCTGAGTCAGCACTTTATCGGAACTAGAACTATAAGATTGGGAATTTGATGAAGACATAGATGATTGCTAATTAATACTCTTGTACTTAAATATTTTAGAAAATTTAAGAAATATCAACAAATGTTTCAATTTAAATCATTCCTTTGGAAATATGCATTTTATGTGTGCTTTTACATAACGCCAACGATATAAATCCGTCTATACCTACGGAAGTAAATACTTATTCACATTTGTTTACAAAGTCGAGTAGAATGACCTTATTCACAGATAAGTATTTTTTCTCATTGACATGATAGCGGATCGATTTCCCTGGCTTACCGCGATTGTTCTACTGCCACTGGTTGCTTCCCTGCTCATCCCTGTGCTGCCTGATAAAGATGGCAAGCGCGTGCGGTGGTATGCCCTTGGCGTAGGTATCGCAGATTTTGCTTTGATGTGTTACGCCTTTTGGCAGCATTACGATGCGAACAGTGCTAGTTTTCAACTCGTGGAGAATTACGCCTGGATGCCGCAGTTAGGTTTGAACTGGGCCGTATCAGTCGATGGGTTGTCAGCTCCACTAGTGCTGCTGGCAGGATTTGTCACCACACTCTCGATGTTTTCCGCATGGCAAGTCGATCGCAGACCGAAGCTATTCTACTTTTTAATGCTGGTGCTGTATTCGGCACAGATAGGAGTGTTTGTTGCTCAAGACTTACTGCTGTTTTTCATCATGTGGGAAGTCGAGCTGATTCCTGTCTACCTGCTCGTTTGCATTTGGGGCGGACAGAAGCGCCGCTATGCAGCCACAAAATTTTTGTTATATACCGCAGCCGCTTCTATATTTATTCTCGTAGCAGCACTGGCAATGGCGCTCTACGGTGGCGGCACAATGACCTTTGATATAGCAGCTTTGGGGATGAAAGATTTTCCCCTTGGTCTAGAACTACTGTTATATGCAGGATTATTAATTGCCTTTGGTGTTAAGCTGGCTATTTTCCCTCTACACACCTGGTTGCCTGATGCCCACGGTGAAGCATCTGCACCTGTATCGATGATTTTGGCAGGCGTGTTGCTGAAGATGGGCGGATATGGACTGATTCGCTTAAACCTTGAACTTTTACCTGACGCACACGTTTACTTTGCACCTGTTTTAGCGATTTTGGGCGTTGTCAACATTATTTATGGTGCGTTGAACTCTTTTGCTCAGACCAACATGAAGCGACGCTTGGCGTATTCGTCAATTTCCCACATGGGATTTGTACTGCTGGGGATTGCGTCCTTCACCGATTTGGGAATCAACGGTGCAATGTTGCAGATGATTTCTCACGGTTTGATTGCATCGGTGCTGTTCTTCTTGGCTGGGGTGACTTATGACCGTACCCATACAATGTCAATGGAAGATATGGGTGGTATTGGTCAACTGATGCCCAAAGTATTTGCACTGTTTACAATTGGTGCAATGGCTTCCCTGGCTCTCCCTGGTATGAGTGGGTTTGTTGGGGAACTGTCGGTCTTCGTTGGTTTAACTACCAGTGATATTTACAGTTCGGCTTTCTGTACAGTCACAGTTTTCTTAGCCGCAGTGGGAGTGATTTTGACACCAATCTATCTACTTTCGATGCTGCGACAAGTATTTTACGGTACTGGTAAAGCACCTAACTGTAACCTTGCAGATGGCAGCTGGAAGTATCAAGAAGCAGAAGAAGCGGTTTGTTTTGGTACAGATTGCGTTCTACCTACCGAAGCAGTATATAGAGATGCTAGCCCCCGTGAAGTGTTTATTGCTGCCTGCTTTATCCTGCTGATTATTGGTATTGGTTTTTATCCCAAGGTCGCTATGCAGATGTACGATGTGAAGACTGTGGCAGTGAATGCTCAG
Source organism: Calothrix sp. NIES-2098 (assembly GCF_963875125.1). NCBI lineage: Bacteria > Bacillati > Cyanobacteriota > Cyanophyceae > Nostocales > Calotrichaceae > Calothrix > Calothrix sp. NIES-2098. Next base: position 1,418,735 of record NZ_CAWNKJ010000001.1, on the reverse strand, counting down.
GTTCGCCAATCTTACACCGTCATCTCGCAAGCGAATCCAGGGATTTATGCTAGTGGATTCTTAGCTCCCAAGATTGCAGAACCTGAAGTAGCACCAGTTTTGGCAACAATGAAGTAAGCTTTTCGACCTCTATTATCTGTTGAAAAATCAGCGCGATCGCTCTTTGTTGGGCGATCGTTTTTTATTCGCAAGTGTCGTGTCAGTATGGAAGAAACAGCGCCGGAGTTAACGCAACTAAAAAAATGAGCGTCACTGTTCCCATTCAAGCAATTGCACTCACCCCCGGTAGCCAGATTACGATCTCTAATTTATCCTGGCAAGACTTTGAGCAAATTCTCACTGACTTAGGCGAAAAGCGCAGTAGTCGCTTCACTTACTACCGAGGAACTTTAGAAATCATGTCTCCCTTAGCATTGCACGAACGTCCTAACCGCATTATTGCTGATATCGTCAAAGCTATTCTGGAAATTCAAGGACGAGATTGGGAAGATTTTGGCTCAACCACCCTCAAACGTCCAGAAATTGCTGGTATTGAACCAGATACTTGCTTTTACATTCAAAATGCTGACCGAGTGCAAGGTTGTACCAATTTAGATTTAAACGATTATCCACCGCCAGATTTAGCTATAGAGTCTGATGTTACTTCTAAAACTACCCTTGAGGTTTACGAAGCGATGGGTGTTCCTGAAGTTTGGATTTACCGCAACAAACAGTTAAAAATATATCTTCTCTCTAATCAAGATTATATAGAAACGTCTGTCAGTCCCATCTTTCCCGAATTACCTTTAATCGAACTCATTCCTCAAATGGTGCAAAAAGCTATTGACCAAGGAACTAGTAAAATGCTGCGCGACTTGAAAAATCAATTTCGCCAGCCATAAATTTTCAAGCGAAATTTAGATGAATAGTTATGTCTCAGCAATATTCTATTGAACAGATTCCGGTTAACTTCGACAGAATTATTGAAGAAGTTGAACAAGGCGAACCAATACAAATTACACGGCAAGGTAAGCAAGTAGCAGTTATTCTTTCAACCGCAGAATACGAGCGATTAGTTAATCAAACCTCGAATTTTTGGGAATCTTTAGCACAATTTCGCCAAGAAATAATAGAAGAAGGCATTGAGATTAACTCCGATGAAGTATGGAAGGATGTACGCGATAGCTCATCTCAAGTTCAAATGAATCTGTGAGCATAATTCGGAACATTGTGAGTCGTTTCGCTTAATAAAGACTTACTTTATAAATCTTCTATTAAAAGATGAATTCAGAACTTGAAAATAAGCTTTGGAATGCAGGAAAAGAAGAGAAAGCATATAGCAGAGAAACTTGGTATAAAATCATAGATGCTCTAATAGATGATTTTCAGCATTTTGTTGGGCAGGATTTTCATCGCGATGACGAAATTCAATTAAATATTGAAAACCCACTTTGTCCATCATTTGGTCGTTGGATATGGACGGATGAAATAGGAAACTCCCCTATCTCTGTAACTTGGTCAGCTTTAATAGGAGGCGATATCGTAGGAACTGAAGAGTCGGGAGATATTTTTTATGTTAGTCTCTTATTATTTTTGTTTGATACTACAGGCGACAACCGTTTACGTCTAAAAACTGGCGAAAGCTTCCTTTCATTTGCTTTTGAAAAACAGTCTAATGGTAATGGATGTTGGCGTAGTTTTGGGTGGTGTAAGGATGAATGGGGTGAATGGGAAAATTTTGGATAGTGAAAATTGTTAGCTTCAAGTGTAAGTAATTTTCCTCAATTAAATCGAATTTCTATAGAAGCTTCTAAGAAACTGCAAAATTTGTATGTTTGCGTAGTTCAGGAGATTTAAACCCTAAAACTATATGGTCTTTAGAAACTCCAGCAGCAACAATTTCATCTGTGATGCCCTCTTCAGTGCCATCGTGTTGAATCCAGAGTTTATTGTCAATAATATCAATGTGTAGCAAAGTGCCGTAGATGCGGTAATCGTTTTGCCAGCCAGTTTCTACTAAGAGGTAGCGATCGCGTTCTCGGTCAAATACTAATTCCACTTTAACTTGGTCATCGCTACTAAGAAAGTCTGCATATTCTTTGAGAATTTTTTCAACTATTTCACGATATCTAGATTTTAAGGAATCCATCGCATAATCACCTCATTGTTTGGATTGAAAGTCACTAATTTAATAATGCCGTCTTCAATCAATGTTTTACCAGCTTCTTCTTCAAAAACACTCTTATTGATAGCTTCGCTAACTGCAAGGTATAAAGTATGTTCTGGATAATAACGTTTTAGCAAATGAGTATAAAGAACAAATTGACCAACAGCTTCTTCCAGGTCTTTCATTTCAGAAGGGCTGGTAAAGCTTTTGACTTCAACTGCTATTTTTTCAACTCCACGTTCGGCTGCAAGCAAACGTTCTGCACCCAAATCTACAAATAAATTCTTACCACGTGCTAGACGAATCCGTAAGGGATCGTGGGTGATTGTCCAACCATCTTTGATCAAGGCATTTTTAACGGTGGAGTGGTATATGTCTTTGGCAGGCATAGCGCTCTAATACACTCTCCCCATTTTCGCTGAGATATACTCGCTTTTCCACAGCAACACGATGACCGCGGCTGAGATAATCATCCAGTGCATCAGCAATTGCTACTATATTCGGCTATGGAATTCTGACCATAATTCTGGAGTTTCCAGATAAGGATTCATGCCAGGAAAAGGAGAGGGCATAGTAAAACTTCAGTTGGGTAATAGTTTTATATTTATGGTATCAAAGGGATTTTTTCAATGAAGCAACTCCTCAGGCGCATGAATAAATTCGGGTTGAAACGTTGTCATATTATTATGATTGAGATTTGAAACAGAATTTTTTAATCTGCGATCGCCTCTATTGAGGATCAAAACCTCATTAACGGAGTTAAAAGCCTCATTAACGGAGTTCCGAACCTCATTAATGGAGTTCTGAGCCTCATTAACGGAGTTCCGAACCTCATTAACGGAGTTCCGAGCCTCATTAATGGAGTTCCGAGCTTCATTAACGGAGTTCCAAGCCTCATTAACGGAGTTCTGAGCTTCATTAATGAGCTTCTGAGCCTCATTAATGGAGCTAAAAGCCTCATTAACGGAGTTCCGAGCCTCATTAATGGAGCTAAAAGCCTCATTAACGGAGTTCTGAGCCTCATTAACGGAGCTAAAAGCCTCATTTAAGAGTATCAAAGATAAATCTTTCTCTTTAATTCTCCACTGCGCCCAGTGCTTTTAGTGTGGCTATCTGTGCTGCGGTTAAACCTGTAACTCCGGTGATATTCATGCCTTCATAAGGCCTTTCAACTTGCAAGGTTTTTAAGCATTCACCTGTTTTGACATCCCATAATTTTATTGTCCCATCGCCGCTACCGCTAGCTAGGGTTTGACCGTTGGGATAAAATGCGATTGACCACACTCTATTAATATGTGCCTGTAAAGTATGGATACATTTGCCGTCATTCACTGACCACAGTCGCAGTGTTTGGTCATCACCACCACTAGCTACAGTTTTACCATCGGGACTAAATGCTACTGACCAAATCCAATTAGTGTGTCCTTGGAGAACTTTCAAACATTTACCATCATTGACTGACCATAGCCTGACTGTTTGGTCATTACCGCCACTAGCTAAAAGTTGACCATCAGGACTGAATGCTATTGGCCCAACTTGTCCGGTATGTCCCTGTAAAACTTTGAGGACTTTACCGTCATTGACTGACCATAGCCTCACGGTTTGGTCATAACCAGCACTGGCTAAAATTTGTCCATCTGGACTAAATGCGACTGACCATACTTGATTAGTGTTTTCTTGGAGAATTTGCAGACATTTACCTGTACTTACCGACCATAATCTAACTGTGCCGTCATGACTGCCACTAGCTAAGATTTCACCATTAGGAGCAAATGCTATCGATCCTACTTTATGAGTATGTTCCGCTAAAACTTTTAGCAACTCGCCATTTGTAACCGACCATAACCTAATTGTTTGGTCATTGCTGCTACTCCCTATAATCTCACCATTGGGGCTAATGGCAACTGACCTGACTTCCGCTGTATGTGCTGCTAAAGTTTTGCGACATTGATTATTACCAAATGTCCACAGCCGCACTTTTTGGTCAACACTACCACTAGCTAAAGTTTTACCGTCAGGGCTGAAAGCTACTGATTGTACGCCGTTAATGTAGCCTTGAAAAATCTTGAGGCACTGACCATCATTAACTGACCACAGTCTGACTGTTTGATCGTAACCACCACTGGCTAAAATTTTACCATCAGGGCTAAATGCTACTGACCAAATGCGATCGCTATGTCCTTGGAGAATTTGGTAACATTGCCCATCATTAACTGACCATAGTCTCACTGTTTTGTCGTAACTACCACTAGCTACAGTTTGACTATCAGGACTAAACCTCACTGATAAAACTCTATCGCTATGTCCCTGGAGTACTTGCAAGCACTTGCCATCAGCCAGCGACCATAGTCTCACAGTGCGATCGTGACTGCCACTAGCGAGAATTTTACCATCAGGACTAAATGCTATTGACCGCAGCCCATCAGTATGTCCTTGGAGTACTCGCAAACATTGACCGTCGCTAACTGACCATATTCTCAATGTTGTATCAAAACTGCCACTGGCGACAATTTGGCTATTAGGACTAAAGGCGACTGACCAAATCTCACGGTTATGTCCTTGGAGAACTTGCAAGCAATTACCGTCAAGGACTGACCAAATTCTCAAGCTTTGGTCAACACTACCACTAACTAAAAGTTGACCATCAGGACTGAATGCTATAGACTCTACACGATCGCTGTGTCCCTGTAAAGTTTGGATGCACTTACCATCATTGAGTGACCATAGCTTTACTGTTTGGTCAACACTACCACTAGCTAAAATTTGACCATCAGGGCTAAACGCTACTGACCGCACATAACCTCTATGACCTTTGCAAGTTAAAATTTGTTGACCATCTTCTATCTGCCATAGGCGAATTTCGCCATGAGCATCACCTGTGGCGATAATCTTGCCATCGGGACTGAAGGCGACTGAGAAAATAGTTGCCAAAATATCTGTAAAAACCGACCTATCGAAAGCAGCATTAGCTAAGTTTAGCTGCTGTAAATTCTCACCCTTGAGGTATGCTTGCCAAAGCGTTAGATGAGAAAAATCATAATTGCTTAAATCTGTTTGCAGGTAGCAAAGCAAATTTAAAATATTACCGCCTATATATCCTGGTTGTTGAGGAAACTTTTCCTGTAAGGTTGCGAGAATTTCAGTTAATTTATTGGCAATTTTTTTATTGCTTCCTAGTAAGGTAAGTAACCGTTCGGCAAGGGGTTTAAGGATTAAGCGAATTTGGGCTTCTCGAATATAATCTTTGGCGGTCGCTTTCATTAAAGCATAGCGATTGAAAAGGGCTATTTCCTCACCGATGATATTTTCAGCTACTTCTGCAATTAAGCGATCGCTTAAATATTCCATAACCACTGGTTGCAGGGTAAATAGTGCTTTACTTTTCTCGATCAGCGACCTTCTCACTAATGACTGCAACGCTTCCATCAAATTAGATTGCGATGGTAGGGCAACAATATCCTCGCGTAATTCGGCAATTCCTACAGGTTCGCGATTAATGGCTAGCCAATACATCACCTCTGTTTCTAAATCTGATAGACGATGAAATTGCTGGTCTAAAAGCTCGCGAATACCGCCAAAAACTACAGTATCCTGGGCTAAAAATGCCGAAATACTACTATCAAATAATTCTTTAATTGTGGTAGAAATTATTTTTAATGCTAAGGGATGACCTTTATAAAATTCAATAAGTTTAACTTGTTCTGGTTCTGTACCGGAAAGTCCTTGAGTATGAAAAATCTCTTCGCCATCTACTGCTTTTAACCCAGTTAGTTGCAAAACCCGCACTGGTAGAGTTTCGCCCTCCGATGCTGCAATTTCTTGCGGTTTTTCTCTACTGGTGAGGATTAAGCAACTTTGATGATTTGTCGCCCCTATGCGTCTGAGGAGTTCGCCATAAGCTTCATAGCCTTGGCGATATGCTAAAGCACCCGATTGAAAAATTGACTCAGCATTATCTAGTATCAAAAGACAACGCGATGAACGAAGATAGTCAATTAGTAAAGAAATTCTCTCTCCTACATCCTGCGGTAAATCAATTTGTTTTTGGTGAGAGATAAACTTAATCAATTCTGCCAAAATATCTTGAATGGGTGGCGCATTTCTCAGACTCCGCCAGATTACATAGTCAAATTCCCCTTGAATCTTTTGTGCCAGCTTAATAGATAGAGAAGTTTTACCAATTCCCCCCATCCCCAACACCGCTACTACACGACAGCGTTCTTGCAAAATCAACTGTTCTAGCTTGGTAAGTTCTTCAGTACGCCCATAAAAAACTGAGACATCAACAGCCTCGCCCCAATCAACGCGATGGGAAGATTGAGGTTTTAACAGCGGAGTAGGTTTTGTCTTGTCTACTTGTTCAACTGCTAGCTGTTTCTCCCGCTTTTTGTCTATATAGTCCAAAACTTGCACCATACTAGCAATAAAGCCGATTAAGCCCACGAGAAAACCGATGGTAGCGGAGATAGGTTCCATGATCAGCAATTCAAAATTTGGAATTTAAGACGAAAAACCTATATTTAATAGGTATCTGGCTAGTCACTGTATGCAAATTAAATAATGTGGAACAGCTTATCAGTACCTTGCTGAGGATATTGCTCTGATAAATTTAACATTTTCGTAAATTAGCGGCAGTCTACTTGGGTGAGAGATTTAATAAAATAGCGATCGCTAATACGAATAAATGCACAGGAAGTATTTATCATAGAATACATGGCTGATAGATACTTAGCTACGAGCTACTGCCTCAATCCCAGTTGTCATCAACCCATCAACCCACACGACACTCATTTCTGCCAAGGTTGTGGGACAAAACTTATACCCTTGCTGCGGAATCGCTATCGAATTATTCAACCACTAGGGGGCGGCGGATTTGGCAGAACTTTCTTAGCTGAAGACGAAGATAAGCTCAAAGAGCATTGCGTTGTCAAGCAGCTTGCGCCGCAACTCCAAGGAACTAACGCCCTCCATAAAGCGACCGAACTGTTTCACGAAGAAGCACGGCGTCTGCAACAATTAGGAGAACATCCCCAAATTCCGACTTTGTATGCTTACTTTCATGAGGATCGCTACCTGTATCTGGTACAGCAGTTCATCCAGGGACAAAGTTTAAGGCAGGAATTGATACAGCAGGGAACTTTTAGCGAAGCAAAAATTTGGGAACTATTGAGTGAATTACTTCCTGTGTTGAATTTTGTCCATGAAAATCAGGTAATTCACCGCGATATTAAACCAGATAACATTATGCGTCGCTCCCCCCACTCCAAACCAACCGGGGGGAATTTGGTGCTGATTGATTTTGGTGTCGCCAAGCAGTTAACAGCAAATTCTGCGGAACACACAGGTACAAGCATTGGTTCTTATGGTTACGCACCGCTAGAACAAATGAAGTATGGCTTTGCTTATCCAGCTAGTGACTTATTCAGTTTGGGGGTGACTTGCTTTTCGCTGTTGACGGGAATTCAGCCATCGCATTTGTATATGGAAGCAGGCTATGGCTGGGTGGGAAGTTGGCGAGAACATCTCAAGTCAACCATATCTGCACAATTAGAGCAGGTGTTAGACAAGCTATTACAAAAAGAGATTGAACAGCGCTATCAGTCAGCGAATGCTGTGTTGAAAGATGTACCCAACCAACTACAGCTAACAACTGCAATACAAGATCGTGTAGTTCAGCCCAAGGTTTCTCAGATGAGCCTGACAGCTTCAACTACTATTAGCAAGGTAATTCATCCTAAAATCCGCTTCCCTTATCAACTATTAATGGGGGGTGCAATCTTGCTTGTAGGATTGGGGGGATATGTGAATTGGCAAACTTTGCCCTTAACTGGACACACAGGTGAAGTGAATTCCCTTGCTTTTAGCCCTATACCACCTTATCCCGCATCTCAAGGTAAAACAAACGTTGCTAATTTGCCATTACCCCAAGTCGCTATCGGACAAGGAGAGATATTAGCCAGTGCTAGCGATGATAATACTGTTAAAATCTGGAATCTCAAACAAAAACACGTAGTCCGCACCTTCAAGGCTAATTCTGGCTGGGTGTATACTGTGGCAATTAGCCCAGATGGTCAAACTGCGATCGCAGGTTATCAAGATAAAACTATCAAACTCTGGAATCTTAACACCGGAGAAGAAATTCGCACTCTCAAAGGCCATCAAGGCTTAGTCAATTCTGTGGCTATTAGTCGAGATGGTCAAATTGTAGTCAGTGGCAGTTACGATAAAACAATTAAAATCTGGGATTTCCATACAGGAAAGGAAATTCGCACCCTCAAAGGACATACAGGAGAAGTATTATCTGTAGCCATCAGCCCCGATGGTGAGAAAATTGCCAGTGCTAGTGCCGATAGAACTATTAAAATTTGGCAGTTAAAAACAGGCAAGGAAATATATACTATTCGCGGTCATTCTCTCGATGTCAACGCTTTAGCTATTAGCCCCAATGGTCAAATATTAGTCAGCGCCAGCGATGACAAAACTATCAAATTGTGGAATCTGAATACAGGGAAGAACATCCGTACCTTTGAAGGACATACAGCCGATGTAAATGCGATCGCTTTTACTTCTAATGGCGAGTATATCGCGACAGGCAGTGATGACAAGACTGTGAAAGTCTGGCGACTAAATACAGGAGAGGTAATCCGCACTTTTAAAGGACATTCAGCCGAAGTTTACGCAGTCGCTTTTAGTCCTGATGGCAAAACTTTAGTCAGTGGTAGCAAGGATAAAACTATCAAGATTTGGCAAGTGCCTTAAATCGAGGCGATCGCTTGAATATTAAATATTAAATTACGCCTAATGTGAATTAAAACTGATTAACGAGTATTAAAGACTTATTCCTGGTTAAGCAAAACACTGATTTGTGTTAAACGTATTCCCAGAGATTTCCAATGAGGATCGCTGGCAGAAAAAGTGCGATCGCCTGATACTGCTTGGTAATCTTTGGGGTGATTTTTGTAAGCATTAGGAGCCGCAGTTACTTGTAGAGTCAGTTTGCCTTGATAACGGGATAATCGGCTGGTATTCAACAAGATTGTGCCACCATAGTCCCAGTCCAAGCCATAGAGTTGAAAGTTGCCTAACTTCTGGCGTAACTCATTTAAGGGAGTACCAACCCTTAAACCTTCGGGGGTTTTCCAAGCAGAACCAAGGTCACTTATAGTAAGTGGTTTGCTACGAGTGTTATCACTCCAGACTACTAAAAACGATCGCTCTTTACCAAGATTTACCTGAGTAGCTGCATAACTACCCATCCCTTCCGCGCCGGAAATAGTTTTATCAATTAACCGGGATGCACCAAACAACTTAACTAAATCTTGCTTGGTGGTTGTGCGTGTTACAGGGCCAACTCTTTCACCGGGAATAATTAAGTTGTCTGAAGCTTTTTTTGCTTGCGCGACGTTCACTGGATGATTTGTCTGAGGCGCGGCAAATACTGAGTTTGTGGTGTAGCTTAATAGCAAAGCTAGGGTAGCTGTTGCAATGTGTGTGATGGGAGACTTCATGGATTCTACTCTGGGTTGTTGAGAAAGAAACAGACGCGAGCGATCGCGCCTGTAACTAAGTTAGGAGTGTTAAATGAACAAGTTTTGACTTCTTGCTGTTATCTACTACAAATTCCCAACACTCAATTCCAGATTGTCACAAGGAAAAGAAACTCATCCCCTCAGTCTCCGGTTTAATTCATCACTCTGGTGGCGTTAAAAATTGCCAGCAGTGCTACACCGACATCAGCAAACACGGCTTCCCACATTGTCGCAATTCCCAAAATCCCCAAACCAATAAATACGATTTTGATTGCTAACGCAAAAAAGATATTTTGCCAAACAATGCTGCGGGTTTTTCGGGCGATTTGTATTGCTTGCGCCACTTTTGAAGGCGTATCCGTCACAATTACAATATCAGCAGTTTCTATAGCAGCATCTGAACCTAAAGCGCCCATTGCCATCCCAACATCAGCTCTAGCAATTACTGGGGCATCATTAATTCCATCTCCGATAAAGGCAACTTTACCATGCTGTTGTGAGGTACTGAGTAACTTTTCAATTGCACTCACTTTTTCTTCAGGTAATAACTCTGCTTCATAGGAATCTATGCCAAGCTGTTGAGCAATATGGGAGGCGATCGCTTGATTATCTCCTGTCAACATTACTGTTTTTTTGATACCAATGCTTTTTAGCTGGTGAATAGCTTCTCTTGCATCTGATTTCAACTCATCAGCTATGACAATATATCCGGCATAATTACGATTCACTGCTAAATGAATCACTGTGCCTTCAATGTTGCAAATATCATGGGCAATATGCTCTTTATGTAATAAGCGATCGCTTCCTGCTAACACTAACTGATTTTCTATTTTGGCGCTGATGCCATAACCTGCGATTTCTCTGTAATCTTTGATTTCATTGGCATCGATTTTTCCTAGAAACGCATTCCTAATAGATTGAGCGATCGGATGATTTGAGTGCGATTCTATCTTGGCAGCTAATTGTAGCAAATCTTGTTCATTCCAGCCGTTTTTAGGAACAATATTGGCTACTTTAAATACTCCTTTAGTCAATGTGCCAGTTTTATCAAAAACAACTGTATCTACTTTTGTCAAAGTATCTAAAAAAGTCGAACCTTTAACCAAAATACCGCGTTTAGCTGCACCTCCTATTCCCCCAAAGTAACCCAGAGGAATACTGATAACTAATCCACAGGGACAGGAAATTACTAATAATATCAACCCGCGATAAATCCATTCTGAAGATGTTGTCCCAGTCAGGAATAACGGAGGTAATAGCGCAACTGCTAGAGATACAAAAACTACTACTGGTGTATAATATCTCGCAAACTGAGTAATAAATTTCTCTGTTGCTGCTTTTTTGCTTTTGGCATTCTGCACCAAATCTAAAATCTTGGCAATGGAAGACTCGTCAAAAAGTTTTGTGACTTTGATTGTCAAGACACCCATTTTGTTGAGCATTCCAGCCAAAACTGTTTCTCCAACTTTCACTGTTCGGGGTACAGATTCTCCAGTTAATGCAGATGTGTCAACTTGGGAATTTCCTTCGATGATTTCACCATCTAAAGCAATCTTCTCTCCTGGTTTGACAACGATAATCTCACCAATATTTACTGTTTCTGGCGATACTTTCTTGAGTTCTCCATCTAGGAGAATATTGGCATAATCTGGACGTACTTCCAATAAGGCTTTAATAGAGTTACGAGAACGATTAACGGCAAGATCCTGAAATAATTCCCCAATTTTGTAAAATAACATGACTCCGACCGCTTCAGGCAATTTATGAATTGCGATCGCTCCCAATGTCGCTACAGTCATCAAAAATGTTTCATCAAATACTCTGCCTCGAAGTATATTTCTGCCCGCAGTTTTTAAAACACTCCATCCACTTAATAAATAGGCAGGGATGAAAAGTAGATATTCACCGATTGAGTAGAATGTATTGTGTAATTGAGATTCAAAAATTACACCAGGTGTATACAAACTTAAAATTAAAACTATAGGAAATATCTCATTTTTGAGATTGAATTCTCCCTCATGATGGTGATGATGGTCATGGTGATGATTTTCATCATGATGATGATTATGATTCTCGCTATTGTCATGTCCACAATGACAACAACCGTCAGAGTCTGTATGTATTTTCTGCTTCATTTACATTCAAAAAAGTAGCTTATTAGATATATGACTCACCGTTCAAATGTAATCAAAAAAAGTAGTTTTTACAAGTTTAAAATTTTAGAATGATAATCTCTTTCAATCAGAAAATTGAGTTGATAGTTGAAATTTTTCGCTAATTTTGAGTAAAAGTTAAGATTTATAACCTTAGGAATGCAAGTATATTTATCAGTTTTTTATAAAATTATGAAAGAATTATGAAAAAATGAGAGTATCAACGAATGCCTTTTCCAGACGATCGGGACAGGAAGCCCAGTTTACCTGAAGTCCACCGCAGTATAGCGATTCCTAACACCAAAAATATCTGGCGTAAGATGTTAGCTTATGCAGGCCCGGGATATCTTGTGTCAGTGGGATATATGGACCCTGGAAACTGGGCGACTGACTTGGCTGGGGGTGCTAAATTTGGTTATGCATTACTAACAGTAATCATGCTTTCCAACTTGATGGCGATTTTAATGCAGTCGCTGTGTGTGCGTTTAGGAGTAGCAACAGGACGAGATTTAGCACAAGCTTGTCGAGACTACTTTAGTCCGCGTGTGAACTTTTGCTTATGGGTACTTTGTGAAATAGCGATCGCAGCTTGCGACTTAGCGGAAGTTTTGGGAAGTGCGATCGCGCTGCAACTTCTTTTTGGCATTCCCCTGAGTTGGGGCGTGTGTATAACAACACTAGATGTATTTCTCTTACTGCTGCTACAACACAAAGGTTTTCGTTATACAGAAGCTTTGGTAATCATGTTAGTAGCAACTGTCGGACTTTGCTTTCTGGCAGAAATTATCTTTTCTCGCCCTAACTTTGGTGGAATTTTATTAGGTTATGTTCCCAACATAGAAATTGTGCAGAATCCAGAAATGCTCTACATTGCCATTGGCATTTTAGGGGCGACGGTGATGCCGCACAACTTATATCTACACTCATCAATTGTACAGACAAGGAATTGGCAACCAACGTCTGCAAAGAAATGGGAAGCCATTATATTTAGTACAATTGATTCAACAGTAGCTTTATTTTTCGCATTATTTATCAACTCAGGAATTTTGATTATTGCTGCTGCTACTTTTCATTTTTCTGGTTATCAAGATGTAGCCGAAATTCAAGATGCTTATAAATTGCTCTCTCCCTTATTGGGTGTGAATGCAGCGAGTGCAATTTTTGCCTTAGCATTACTAGCTTCCGGACAAAGTTCCACCCTCACTGCAACCTTAGCAGGGCAAATTGTCATGGAAGGATTTCTCAATTTGCGCTTAAAACCTTGGTTGCGTCGGTTGATTACTAGACTAATTGCGGTGATTCCCGCATTAATTTCAATTATATTGTTGGGTGAAAAAAGTACAGGCGGTTTACTAATTTTCAGTCAAGTTATTTTGAGTTTACAACTATCATTTGCAGTTGTGCCTTTAGTAATGTTTACAAGTAACCGCCGCTTAATGGGTGAGTTTGTTAATCCTTTATGGCTGAAGATTTTATCGTGGTTAGTAGCGATTGTTATTGGTAGCTTAAATGTTTGGCTACTATTGCAAACTATTTCTGCATTGCTGTACTGAAAAATTAAATCCCCGACCTCTTCCTAGAAGTCGGGGATATCGCCGCCTGTAATAATTAATATGAGGACTAGTTAGAATGGTGACATGAGTCCCACCGCTAATAACTGTGCAAAGCCAAGTTCCGTTTTAATTGCAATCCTACTAACAAGCCCACAATCACAAAAGCTGTCATGTAAGCCAGACTAATGAACCGCGTTAAGAATGGCGGTGCAACTCCTTCTACATCTATTTGTTTTTGTACTTGAAATGGCGTAAATTGGCGTGAAGCATTGGGTTGAGGTGCAATTTCCACCTCTAGTTTATGGGGTGAGCCATCAAAAAACTGTTGTTCCCAGGCAAATTGTCCTTTAACGTCGGGAACATCTTGATGGACAAAAGTGACTACACCATCTTCAAGTATGCTGGTTTTGATATTTAAGAGTACATCTTGGACTGGCTGATTTGTTTTTTCGTCAGTTACTGTCACCTGCAAAGCAGCAGGCTGTCCGACAGTAGCACCAGCAGATCCCAACAATTGCGCCTGTAAACCCTGTTGGCGAACAATACCAGAGTTATCAACTTGTACTGCGGTTGTCGAGTCGTGATGCTCGTGATGATGTGCGTGTCCCGAACTCTCTGATTGAGCAACTTCTGCGCTGATGTTAACAAATAATAGAGCTGCGATCGCAACTACAATTAACCCACTCAATAATAATCGCACTCGCTCTGGTGCAATTTCTCCAGGTGCGATCGCTTGTCGTCCGCCAATTACCCAACCACCACCTAGCCCAACCAGTAACAAAATTACTGCGAGAATTGTAAAATTCCGATATTTTACCCAATTCTCTGCCACTGGTAATGTCAGAGTTTGCTGAATTGGTGTAAAGGCATTCGCTACCACTGGAGTAACATTCACCTTGAATTGGTAATTGCCGCGAATGGGCAGTATTTGTTGGACTTCTAGCTGACCTTTAGGGGCTATTGTTTCGATATCTAATAGCTTAGTTCCCTCAACAATGGGAAAATCCGTCGTGAACCAAGGGTTGCTTGGTGGGGTAAAAATTTCCAGGTTGAATTTAGCGTTTTCTAATGCTTTGCCTGTAGAATCTTCGGCTTGCAGCACTAATTTTACTGGAGATTGGGGCGTGCTGGCTTCGGCTTCAAAAGGTACGATCTGGCTTGATGGCGTAGGGCTAACCAGTCGCACGCGCGGTTGCGGCGATTGAGAGAAGCCGATGAAACTATAAAAAACTACACTCACCATACAAATAGCACTGATGAGTGTATAGAGCTTAAATTTTGACATTTTCACTGTGGATTTCTACAGTAATAGCGGAGTTTATCAAACCTTGATGAAGACCAGCGTACAAGTTTTTATGTACTGTAATTGTGGTTGATAATGGGGAATCTTGTGCGCTGGCTCGTAACGCAGATGATTCCCCCACTCCTAGAAGGATATGGGGGTTCCCAAACAGTTGCTAACTGTTTAGTGGCAAGGTACCAGCAAAGTGTGGTGACGTGGGTTATGTACGCGATCGTGAATTGCTGGATAGGTCGTAAAATAAACAGTCCAGAGTGTCAACGAACATAGCGAAACGAAAAGTGTTGCCTGTACAGGCTTTGATAAAGTCCAACTTGCCGTCTTTTGCAACACAGAAGGATGAGTCTGAGTAGTCATCATATACCTCGCATGAATCTAGAACAGTTAACGCATCGGCGGGCATTCCGGCTAGGGCTGGCTTTAGCAACTGTTTTCTTTGTGAACCTCGAATTCATACCCAAGTTTTCCCATTACCTTTAGCGGCTGTGTTCTCCACTAAAACCGATTATTACGCAAATAACACAATATCTTAGTTTTTCTTAGCGTGCCACTCTGTATATTTATGCAAAAGAATTTAGCCTATCAGTAATAGCGCTTCTTGGTTACAGGCGACACACTCTAAATTCCTAATTATAGAATGCATAACATTCTCCCAGCTTGGTTGCAACAGCATGAGGTATGCTACCAAGTAGCAATCAAAGATACTAAGCTGATGCACATCTAAATTGCACATTTTCTTGTTTGGGTTGTCAAGGGTCAAGAGTCAAGATTCAAGGATACACTTGAACTTTTGACTCTTGACCCTTGACAATTCTGATGAGTCACTATGCAACTTAAATGCGTAACAGCTTATCTGTCATTGCGATCGCAAGAAAAGCAATCTCATTAATTCAGATGTACTACAACAGACTGCAACTTAAGTATGAGTTGGTAAAGAAAGCTCATGAATGAACTCGCGCGTAAAAGATACTAAAAAGAGTAGGCAGTATATCAACCAACCTACTCCAGATATTTACAGCGCATGACGCAGCATTTTGTTAAAACTCAACAGGACAACACAGTTCTAATGCATCAGCCCCTAGTGGAGTGACTGGTCGATAATCTTGACTAACCAGAAACTCAGGTCGGGGATTACTCACTGGCAAAGGAATATTCTCAATACTGTTATAAGTGACAATTACTGTAGTTCTGCCAAACGGTGAGATATTATTTGGTGATGCATGGACAATATTACTATCAAAAAATAGTACAGAACCTGCCGCAGCGTTGATTGCAGTAATGCCATATTTTGTTACTAAATCAGCCACCATTTTTTGGTTGATAGAGTACTTCATATTAGCGTTAAAACTCGCTAGCCATGTAGAATCGCTAGAACTGTTAGAATTGGTGGTTGCCATTTGCAGATGAGGAACTGTAGTGTCAATCATCTCTTCTTTATGAGAACCAGGAATCACAAATAGCGGCCCGTTAAATTCGTTCATATCATCCAACAAGCACATGGCATTGACTACTTGAGGCTTTGGCATTCCATCTTCTTTACGCCAATAAATGTAATCTTGATGCCATTGCCAAATATCCCCACTAAATGGGGCTTTAATATTAATTTTGAATTGGTAGATATATACTTTACTACCAACTATTTGCATAGCAGGCTCAACTATAAAGGGATGTCTTGTTAAGCGATTAAACACCTCGCTTTTAGTATGCGTTCCATGAAATGAGCGTACAGTCTTCCCATCTTTCTCAAATACTTTTGTCGGTGAATTTTCTCCAAACAAACCAGATAACTCTAATTTCATTAATTCAATTTCGGTACGCGAGAAATATTCTGGCAATAATAGAAATCCTTGGTTTTTGTAGATTGATAACTGTTCTTCGGTGAGGTACATAACAAATCCTTGAGTGTGTGAATGATTAGAATTTACCTTTTTAAAGTTTTACAGACATTGCCGTAAACACTTAAATAAGTAATGTTATATTGACTGATTAAACTACTCAAAAGACTTACAAAGCATTCATTAATGATTTTGTGAATAATGAGTATTACTGAATTAAATTCCCTGGTAAAAAGCCGCTATTTATGAAATATTCACAGTATTTATCGAATAATTCAGTATCCATTGCTGGGCAGGAAATAGAAGTGTCAGCAATTGCCTCAAGTGTGTTACGGCAGTCTAAATCAGGAGTGTTTTGATATAGTTCCCATGCAGTCAGCCCTTGATGCACTTTTTCCGATAACATTGGTAAAAGCGGTACAAGAGAATTATTGTGTGAGGATTTAGCTTGATTTGTTAACTCATCTATCCATTGAGAATAGGGTACTTTCTTAAGTTGATATCCATAGGCGGATATTAACTCAAATAATTGCATCAAATCGATATTTTGTGCTGCTGAAGGTACTATATGGAATGCTTTTCCTAAAGAGTCTTGATTTTTAGATATATGCACAATGGCTTTACTGGCATAATCTACAGTAATCAAATCTTGTTTTTGATTGACTAAATCTGGGAAACTACCTAACTGTATACAACCTTTAATTAACCTTGATACGTAGTCATCTGTATTAGTAACTCCAGTTTGCGAATGACCCATTAAAAATCCCGATCTGTGAACTGTTACAGGCATTCCTCTCGATTTTGCAATCCAGATAAGTTTTTCGGCTACCCATTTACTTTGGATATAACCAATATCTTGATAAAGATAAGGTTCGCTGTTATCAATTTCATCGTCCTCATAAAGGATATTCAAACCGTTGAAACAGGCAATTGTGCTAAAAACAGCAATTGTGGAAATGTAGTGTACTGGCTTGAGTTGAGCCTGACAAGCTAATCTGAGAATTTCTTGTGTTCCCAGAACATTTGCTGCCTTAATTAGAGAATATGGTTTAGCAAAACCAACTTGAGCGCCACTATGATAAATAACATCTATCTGCTCTGCTAGGCTCTCAAATTGCTCTAAAGAAAGTCCAAGATGAGGCCGATCTAAATCTCCTGGTATGGCAATAATTCTTGAGCTTTGATTTGCGTCCCAGATTAAATATTTTTCAAGATTTTTCTGCAACCTTCTCAAGCCTTCATTTTCGTTATCAGCACGCACAAGGCAATATATTTTCGCCTGCGTTTGCTGCAACAATTCATGTAGGATGAAAGCGCCTAGAAAGCCTGTAGCTCCTGTTAAGAAAATATGGTTTGGTTGATTGATATTGTTAGCAAGTACTCCTTGAGGATAAATATTTGCATCAAGTACGGCTTCAGCTTTTAAGTTAACACCAGTCTTGAGAGCAGCAGTTCCCTGTTGAAGTAAGCGATCGAGAATTTGGCATAGTCCTTCTATAGTTTGCTGCTCAAAAACGCATCTTACAGGCATTTGTACTTGAAACATTTCTCGCACATATATCATTAGCTGGGCTGCTAATAAGGAATTACCGCCAAGTTCAAAGAAATTTTCTTGAATGCCTATACGATCGCTTCCAAGTATCTTAGTCCAGATACTCAGCATTTTTTCCTCAGTAGGAGTACGAGGTGTAATTAATGCTACGTCTAAGGTAGATCTAGAGCGATCGGGAGCAGGTAGCGCTTTACGATCTAACTTTCCACTAGGAGTTAGGGGTAACTTTTCTAAGCTCACAAAAGCTGTAGGTATCATGTATTCTGGTAGCTTTTGTTTGAGAAATTGACGCAGTTCTGATGCTAATTGGCTGTCATTTTCAGATTGCTGATTTTGCACGAGATAAGCTACCAAACGCTTTTGTCCTGGTAGATCTTCCCGATCGATAACAACACTCGTCTTCACAGATGGATGTTGTGCGATCGCAGTTTCAATCTCTCCTAGCTCGATCCGGTAGCCGCGAATTTTTACTTGCCCATCGATACGACTGAGATATTCGAGATTGCCATCTGGTAGGTAACGAGCTAAATCCCCGGTTTTATACAAACGTTCATTTGAATTTCCAAAGGGGTTGGGAATAAACCGCGTATCTGTGAGATCGGGGCGATTAAGATAGCCTCTTGCTATACCAATACCGCCAATATAGAGTTCTCCAGGTACGCCTAAAGGAACAGGTTGTAACTGCGAGTCCAATAGATACATTTGACTGTTAGCAATTGGTCGCCCGATGGGTGGTAATACTGACCAATTTTTAGGTGAATTTGCCAGCGTAAAGGCAGTTACAACATGAGTTTCCGAGGGGCCATAGTGATTGTGTAGAGTGCAGTTAGGTAGTTGGTGAAAGAATTGGGCGATCGCATCTGTAATGCGTAACTGTTCCCCAGCTGTAATTACTTCGCATAAACTTCGGGGTACGATGCCTTCTATCCTGGCGATTTCGGCTAATTGTTGTAAGGCGACATAGGGTAGGAACAATCGCTCAATCCCTTCTTGGTTGAGAAATTGCAGCAGTTGTATCGGTTCGCGACGCATTGATTCGGAAATCAATATCAAGGTTCCACCTGTAGTCAGAGTGGCAAAGATTTCTTGGAAGGAAACATCAAAGCTAATTGGTGTGTATTGCAGTGTTTTCCTACCAAAGCCGACGGTAGAAGCTTGTGATTGCCAAGTAATTAAGTTTACTAGTGGACGGTGCGGCATAGCGACACCTTTTGGTTTGCCTGTGGAACCGGAGGTGTAGATTAAATAAGCTAAATTGTCAGGATGGACATTAATGTCGAGGTCATCTTGAGCTTGAGTAGCAATATCCTCCCAGTCTCTATCTATACAAACAACATCTCCCTGATGTTCGGGAAACGTTGCTAATAAATTTTCTTGGGTTAATAGCACTTTTACCTGAGAGTCTGCCAGCATTAAGGATAAACGCTGCTGGGGATAGGCGGTATCTAGAGGTACGTAAGCGCCACCAGCTTTCAGAATCGCTAATAAAGCAACGAGCATTTCTAAGGAACGCTCTACACAAATCCCTACCAATACATCTGGCTCGACACCTAATGTTTGTAAATGATGCGCTAATTGATTGGCTCTAGCATTCAACTCGCGGTAAGTTATTTGCTGGTTTGCAAAGATGGCTGCTACAGAGTCAGGCTCGCGCTCTACCTGGGCTGTAAATAGTTGGTGAATGCAAGCCCAATCGGGGTATTCTGCTTGAGTTTGATTCCACTCTACTAATAATTGTTGACGCTCCGCAGTTGTTAATAGAGGTAAATCTGTAACTTTCTCATCTGGATTCGCAACAATACCTGCAATTAAAGTTTGAAAATGTTCCCCTATGCGAGAAATGGTAGGCGCATCAAATAAATCGGTGCTGTACTCAAACCAGCCACTAATTCCATCTGGCGTTTCAAATAGTTCTAAGAACAAATCAAATTTAGATGAGCCATTATGTTCTATACGATGATTGATGCTTAAACCAGCAAGTTCTATTGCTGGTATCGGTACATTTTGCAAAGCAAAGCCAATTTGAAATAGAGGATGACGGCTCAAATCTCGTTCTGGCTCTAGTTCCTCTACCAGTTTCTCAAAAGGAAAGTCTTGATGAGCGTAAGCTTCTAGAGTTACTTCTCGTACTTGCTTGAGCAACTGACGGAAGGAGGGAGAGTCAGAAAAATCACTGCGTAGTACTAAGGTGTTAACAAAAAATCCAATTAAATCCTCAATTTCTTGATAGTTGCGGTTAGCAATTACCGAACCTACTGCAATATCTTCGCTACTCGTGTATCGATAGAGCAAAGTTTGGAATGCTGCTAAGAGGGTCATAAATAAAGTCACTCCCTCTTGCTGGCTGAAACGAGTTACTGTATCGCTGAGAGACTTGGAGATTGCAAAAGGTTGACGTGTCCCGCGATAAGTTTGGATTGCAGGTCGGGGTCGGTCAGTTGGTAACTGTAAAATCGGTAAATTAGCTAATTGCTGCTTCCAATAGTTTAGTTGGTCTGATAATACTTTCCCTTGCAACCATCGCCGTTGCCATACAGCAAAGTCTGCATATTGAATCGCCAGTTCCGCTAAGGGAGAAGGTTGACCGTTGCTGAAGGCTTGATATAGCAGCCTCAGTTCTCGGAAAAATGTACCGACAGACCAACCATCAAAAACGATATGGTGGATATTCAACAGCAGTAGATATTCTTCTACACCTAACTGTAACAGGGTGGTGCGTACTAGCGGCCCTTGGTTGAGGTTAAATGGTTTTTGGCATTCCTTAATCGTTAATCGCTGGATTTCTGCATCTTTTTCCGATTGAGAAAGCGAAGATAAATCGACTAAATGCAGAGGTACAGTTAAGGCAGAAGCAATAATTTGTATCGGCTGTCCATCCAAGAACCCAAACGTGGTGCGTAAAACTTCATGGCGGCGAATAATTTCGTTGATGCTTTGTTCTAAAGCATTCAGATTTAGCTTACCAGTAAGGTGAAAAGTCTGCGGTAAGTTATATAGGGGATTGTCAGGTAAGAACTGTTCGAGGAACCATAACCGTTGCTGGGCAGAGGAAAGAGGCAAATTTTGATTGCGCGTTACAGGTACAATTTCAGGAATCTGCCATTCTGCAACATACAAGATTTGTGTCTCAATATGTTCTGCAAAGCTAGCAATAGTAGGTGCATCGAATAATTGACGTAATGGCAAATCTAACTGATAGGTATCTCGGACGCGGGAAATTACTTGCGTTGCTAGCAGTGAGTGTCCGCCAATCTCAAAAAAGTTATCGTAGACGCTGATTTGTTCCAAGCGCAAAACATCTAGCCAAATTTTGGCGATCGCTTCCTCAACTTGGGTACGAGGTGAGATAAAATCTGATTCTAAATTGCGGATAGTGCGATCGGGTGCTGGTAGGGAACGACGATCTACTTTGCCATTAGGCGTGAGTGGTAAGGCCTCTAAGATCACAAAATTAGAGGGAACCATATAATCTGGTAGTTTCTGTTTGAGAAATTGACGCAAATTAGTCGTTATTGTGCGTATTTGCTCGGAAATCAGGCTAGAAACAACATAAGCCACTAAATATTTATTCCCAGGTACATCCTCCCGCGCGATAACTGCGGCTTCGCGCACATCAGGATGCTGTAATAGCAGAGACTCAATTTCCCCTAATTCAATCCGGAAGCCGCGTATCTTCACTTGCTGGTCTATCCGACCCAGGTATTCAATATTGCCATCACTTAAGTAGCAAGCTAAGTCACCTGTTTTATAAAGGCGATTCCATTTTGAATCGATAAAGCGTTCAGCAGTCAAATCGGGTCGATTTAGATAACCCCTGGCTAAACTATCGCCACCAATATATAACTCTCCCGGAACACCGATAGGAACTGGCTTGAATTCTGCATCAAGTATATGAATTTGCGTATTCGCGATCGCACGACCTATAGAGGGGTAAGTAGGCCAAGAATCAGGATTTCGATCCAGAGTCAAAGCCGTTACCACATGGGTTTCTGATGGGCCGTAGTGATTGTGAAAAGAGCAATTTGGTAGGGATTTGAAGAATTTGACAATCGCTGGAGTAATTTGCAGTTGCTCGCCTGTAGTGGTAACTTCTTTGAGGCTAGTAAATAATTCCAACTGAGATGCAGCTAATTCTGCCATTTGTTGCAGTACAACCACAGGTAAGATAACTTTTTCAATCTCTTGTTGTTGAATAAAGTCAGCTAAAGCTGTAGTATCCCGACGCAAGTTTTCTGAGATGAGAAACAGAGTTCCTCCCGAACACCAAGCTGCAAACATTTCATGAAAGCTAGCATCAAAGCTTAAAGAGGCAAATTGTAGGGTACGTACACCTGTTAATAGTGTATTGAGATGCCATTGCAGTAAATTTACTAAAGGACGGTGAGCTAAACAAATGCCTTTTGGTCTACCTGTAGAACCAGAAGTGTAGATGATATAGACTAAATTCTCTGCTGTGACTTCAGTGACGGGATTCTCTTTACTGTATTGACCTATTTTGTCCCAGTCGGTATCTAAACAGATAGCCTGTGCTTGATGTTCGGGAAATTCCCCTACTAGATGTTGTTGCGTGAGTAATATTGATACCTGAGTATCCTCAAGCATATAGCCTATGCGTTCTTTGGGATAGGCCGGATCGATTGGTACGTAAGCGCCACCAGCTTTCAGAACAGCCAAAACTGCGATCGCCATTTCCAAGGTTCTCTCTACAGAGATTCCCACCGGCATATCTGGCTTTACACCCAGGGATATTAGATAATGTGCTAACTGATTGGCTCGCTGATTTAGCTCTTGGTAGGTGAGGAAAGATTTCGCGTGCTGTTTGGCTTCTTTAAAGATTATTGCTATAGCATTAGGTGTGCGTTCCACCTGCACCTCAAATAATTGATGAACGCATTTATCTATTGCATAAAGTGTGTTGGTATGATTCCATTTTTCTATTTCTTGCTGCTCAGATTCCAGTAATATATTCAGTTGTGCAAACTTTTCACATCCTTGAACAATTTGATTAGCTATAGACAGCAATCTCTCCAAAGTATTTATATTGGCAAAATATTGTTGATTGTAAAATAACTCTAATTCAAGAGTATCTTGGAAATCGTCGATCACAAGATGAACTTCATTTTCCGCAAAAGAATTATGAACAGTTAATTTAGAAGGGTTGTCTGTAATAGGTAGATTAAGCAGGCTAAAATTATAAAAGTTATAGAAAAATTTTAATCTCTCACCTTTTAAATAGTTTCTTTGCAGCAGAACCGAAATGTTTTGTTTATCTCCTAGATTTTTTCGATATTGTTTTATGTAGTCAATATAATTAGCTATATTTGCATCATTACCAATCTGATTTTGAGGTATGACAACAGGAACTACTTGGTAAATACAACCCAAAATATTCAGTAATTGCTCATTTCGTTTACCAATAATGTCATAAAATACAAAATCTGCTGGAGCTTGTAAATATTTACTCAAATAAATGCCATAAACAGATCTAAAAAAGGCAGGAACGCTAAATTTATTTTGTTGACAATATTCTCGAATCTGTGCTAATTCATTCCCGAAAATTTGGATTTTTTGCGATCGCGCTTGGTTTTCTTGTTTAATTCCTGTATACGATGTAACAGGAACAACCTTACTTAACGATTCCTGCCAGTATTCCTGAATTTCTGGAGTGTCAAATTTGCTAATATCATCCTCAATCAAATCATAAAAAGAATTCAGTACACATTCTGGTGAATGAGTGTCTGCTTTTAAATCCGAGTAGATTTTGCTTACTCTTTCAAAGAAAATTTTGCCAGAATATGCATCAAAAAGAATGTGAGGCGCACCTAAAATAGCAGTATAGTTACCTAACAGATCTTTGACCAAAATATTTTTAAATACATCTCTTGATTCTAAATTTAACTTAACTTTAATCTTTTCTTGAATTACTTGCTCTAAACTCGTGAAACTAGTAGTTGTAGATTCTAGCTCTATAAATTCATAGTTAACATCTAAATTGTTATCTACAAATTGGAAAGCCTCACCCTGCTTAAAAATAAACCTAGTTTTAATAGTATCATCCTGCTGGCATACTATGTTTACTGCCTTTTCCCAGATAAACCTATCTAAATTTTTTGGTAGTTTTACCGATAATCCTAAACTAAACACAGTACTATCGGGATGGAGTATATTATCTAGATATAAATCTCTTTGTGTCGTTGTGAGTCGTCCTATTTTTCCCAGATTTGACGCTTCAAAAGGCTCATCTACTGAAGTTCCTGCTAATAAAGACATGATATCTTCTGACATTGGCATAGTAGAAACATCTATATTGTTAAAATTGCTAACCATAATGATTACCTCCTAATTTACGCAGGTTAAAGGAGAAATATTGAGATTTTTGAAAATGCTCAATTCTAATGATTTACAGGATTTATAAAAAGCTCAAAATTCCATACTTAACTGAGCGTAGAATCCCGAAACTTTAGAACATCTGATAGCCAATTCCAACCCTTTTATTCGAGAAATTACGTTGCGATGAAAAATTATACTTATTAGTCTTTTTTCAGGTATCTTCTAAGAATTGTATCACAAAAATCGAATTATAAAATAATTATAAACAAAATAATAATTGTCAAGAGACAAGCACAAAAGACCTATTTGTCAGCATATAAAATTCAATACATATTTTAGATGTAAAGCTTAGATAGCCGTTATTTAGGCAAGATTTTAGCCAGGTAAATTGAGTAATCACTATTGAAATTATTAAGAATAATATATAAATGTACTTTGATTTATAAAAAAAATTACGCATACCTTAACCTTATCAAATAACCCTCTATTGACATCTTGCTGATTGGCTAATTCTACCGGGAAGTTTACAAATCAAATAGCAGTACTATATTTGTGTGCTGGAAGTTCAATTACAAACTCACTTCCTTGTCCTGGTGTTGACAGACAACTTAATTTGCCTCCATGTTTCTCTACAATAATTTTGTAGCTTATGGATAACCCTAAACCAGTACCTTTACCGATAGGTTTGGTAGTAAAGAAAGGATTAAAAATCTGAGACAGTGTATCCGAGTTCATCCCTGAACCGTTATCAGCAATGCGAATAACTAGCAAATTTTGCTCTAATAACTCAGTAGTAATTTTGATATAGCTGGGATTCAGTTCAGCTTCTGCTAACGAACGGTTAGAGTTATACTCTTCTAAAGCATCAATAGCATTAGCTAACAAATTCATAAATACTTGGTTGAGTTGGCTAGGATAACAATCTACTAGTGGTAAACTGCCATAATTTTTAACGATCTGAATTTTAGAATTAACAGATTCACCTTTGAGTCGATGTTGCAAAATTAGTAAAGTGCTATCAATACCTTCATGAATATCAACTGGTTTCATTTCGGCTTCATCCAATCGGGAGAAGTTACGTAAGCTCAGAACTATCTGGCGGATACGATTAGCTCCAACCTTCATAGAATTTAGCAAGTTAGGAAGGTCTTCACGCAAAAATTCTAAATCTATATCTTCTTGTTCTGCTAGCATTTGCGGCGTGAGTTCTGGTGATTTTTGCTCATAAATATTTACCAAGTGTAAGAGGTCTTCAATGTATTCACTTGCATGAGAAATATTGCCATGAATAAAATTAATCGGGTTATTAATCTCATGAGCTATACCAGCAACTAGTTGACCCAGACTGGACATTTTTTCCTTCTGAATCATCTGTAATTGTGTAGCTTGCAGCTCTCCTAATGTAGCTTCTAGCTGTTGCGCTTGCTCTGACAAGCACAGATTTTTTTTATGTAATTCCTGGGTTCTCTCTTCAACTTTTAGCTCCAGGGTTTTACTATAGTCTTCTAATTTCTGGTTAGCTTGTTGTAGATGATGATTGAGATTCGACAAATTAGTATATAGTTTGGCATTTTCGATAGAGATAGCTGCTTGTGAAGCCAGAATTTTTAAAACTTCTAAACGCTCAGTAGTAAATGCATTAGTTGTTAAATTGTTTTGCAAATACAGAATGCCGATCGGTTTGCTTTGATGAATGATCGGCGTACACAAAATTGATTTGCAGTTATTTTTAATAATATAAGGATCGCTAACAAATATTCCTTCACAGCTAGCATTACCAAGAACAACACTTTCTTTAGTTCTAATCACATAGTTCAGTACAGATATCGGCACATATAGGCTGTTATCTAATGGGCTTGAGCTTTCTAAAAACATCTCATTATTATTAATTCCCACAGCTGCTTCGATAACCATTTGACCATTTTTCTCTAGAAAGAAGCAGCTACTTTGTGCGCCAGCATTTTCCATCACAATTTTCATCAGCTTGGCTAGTAAATCATCTAGCATGATTTCGCTAGAAATAGCTTGTGCAGCTTTGAAAACAGTGCTTAAATCAAAAGATGCTATACTATTTATTTTACTGGAAGTAGTTGATAAATTAGCCTTCCAACTCGAAGAGTCTTGGTTGATTCTTAACGGACAAAAATCAGGATATTTTGTTTCTAAATCGTTGACTTTGGAAATAGCGCCCCAACGTATATAGGCATAATAAGATTCTTTCAAATAAAAGATAGCTTGCTGCTCTCTGTTACGGGCAAAGTAAAACTCTGCTGCTAATTCATTTGCTAATGCTTCTTCTTGAATATATCCCTGTTTTTTTGCTCCTTGAATAGCTAGCTCATAATATTCCATAGCTACAAAGGTTTGACCTAAAACTCGCGCTTTTTCTGCTTCGACTAAATCATATTTATGCTGATAGTTAGCAGGAGCATGACTCGCCCATATTCGCATTTTTTCTTGATTGGCATTGATTACAGCCATATATTCTTGTTGAGTTTTGAGTTCAACATGGGGATATATACCAATCAGGGATAAAGAATGATAAAAGTTGTGGATACTGATTGTCATCATTCCCATGACACTACTGATATATTGTGAAGCTAAATTAGCAGCATCAAGGGATTGATTGTAATCTTTAAATAAGTAGTGGAGAATCAATTTGCCAACATAAGCAGCAAACAAAGAAGTAACATTCTTAGTAGCTTGGAGATAGGGTAACATTGCTAGTTCATTAAAGCTATCGCCAATTAAATGAGATGTATCTGGCGATAATCCTTGTAGAGTTAATGCTAACTGATGCCAAATCTTAATGTAGTTTATGGGAAAATCTAGTTGAAATTTTTGTAGCAAATCAATATATGATGCTTGTTGCTGTGCTACTGATTCGAGTGGTTCTCCAGTCAATAATATATGACCGCAATAATGGACAGAGCAGTATCCAGCGTATTCTAAATCTCCAATTTCTAACGCGCTTTGAATAGCTTCTTGTAAAGGACTAATACTGTCTCTAACGTGCTGTTTCCAATGAAAGGTAAAACCATAAAATGGCGCATATACTTTACTTTTGAGTTCCTTGGCTTGAAACTGCTCTAATATCTGCCAAGCTATTTGACCAGAGTGATATCCAGCATCAATATTTTCTAAATTGCTACACAACACCATACCATAACAAGAATATCCGGCAGCAGCCAAAGGTGAATGACCGTGCTCAATGCAGAGATTGACAACAGTTAAGATAATTTGAGGAAAAGTTGTTCCTGTCGGGTCGGTAATAAAAGCAGCACCACCAGCAGTCACAAGAATTTTTAAAGCCGCCAGTATGTAAGGATCTTTGAGGACTGGAAAAGTTTCTAAATCCTCAAGCCGAGGTAAATTAGCTATAGTATTTTGGTTATTTGGTGGTGAGAGAGAAATTCCCAATTGTGCGATCGCTTCTAGTCCAGTGTTAATGGCTTCGATCATTTGATTCTGAGCCATATAGAACTGGATTTGTAGTTGATAAGCCTTAACGCGATCGAGCAGATTGGTAGCTCTTTGTAAAATAGTTTCTGTGAGGATGGCTGCGCGTTGAAAGTTTGTATTTAAATACTCAAGTTCGACACTTTCGAGATAAAGTTCTAGCGTCAGGTCGTAATTATTTTCCCAGCTAGATAGCGTAAGTAATTCTAATCCTACTGTTGAATAGTTAAGCGCAGCTGCGTATGCTGATGCTGCTTTCGCTTTTTGACAAGCTATTAAATTTAATCGAGCTAGCTCATCTCTTTCTGAGCGTTCGCCGCTGGCGTTGGCGGAGCCATCGCTAATAAATTCGATTCCAATATTAAAATGGTTAGCAATATCAAAAATATTTTCTGCAATCTCTGCTGTTTGGAAAGAATCGAGTAATAATCGCCCAATTTTCAGGTGAGTTTGTTTTCTTTCAGATTCGGGAATTAGAGAATAAGCTGCTTGCTGAATGCGATCGTGAAAAAACTTATATGAAACTTTTAATTCTTTGTCTTCCTCAAAAAATAATGGGGCTTTATAATTTTCGCTCAGTGGTAAAATTAAACTAGCCTGAAGCGCTTCCCATAATTCACAGGCAGTTTCCGATTGAGATTTTTCATTAACAATTGCCAGAATATCTATATTAAAGCGATTGCCAATACAAGCAGCTAATTTTAAAATCTGCTGTGTCTTCTGAGGTAGTTTTTGAATATTTCTAGCAACCAATTCTACAGTATTATAATCTGTAATTCCAATGATTTGGATTTGCTCGATCTCCCACTCCCATATTCCACTATTAAAATTAAAGTTTAATAGCTTTTCTTGATACATGGTTTGGAGTAACTGCGTTAAGAAAAAAGGATTACCTTGGGTTTTATGAAAAATTAAATCTGCTAATGCTTTTGTTTTTTCTGTTTCGCTATGTATGGTATCAGCTATTAATTCATAAACATTTTCCAGATTTAGCGATTGTAGTGTAATATTATTGACAGTTACGCCTGCTTTTTGGATTTCATTCAAGGTTTGAAGCAAGTAATGAGTAGAGATGACTTCGTTATCTCGATAAGCTCCAATTGTTAACAAATATTGGCTATCAGGCTCCATCATCAGCATCTGAATCAATTTTAAAGATGCTAAATCTGCCCATTGTAAATCATCTAAAAACAGGACTAGTGGATGATCTTGTTGAGTAAATACCTTGATAAACTTTTGAAATACTCGATTAAAGCGGTTTTGAGATTCAGTTGCGCCTAGTTGCGGTACAGATGGCTGTTGACCAACAATTTTCTCAATTTCTGGAATAACGTCGATAATAACTTGACCAATATCACCAAACGCCTCTAAAAGCTTCTCTTTCCAAAGAGTGATTTTTTCAGAAGATTCTGTTAATAGCTGTTGAATTAGTTCTTGAAATGATTCAATCAACGCTGCATAAGGGATATTTCGCTTGAATTGATCGAATTTACCAGAAATAAAATATCCTCGTTTGCTGATAATCGGTTTATGAATCTCATTAACTAAACAAGATTTACCAATCCCTGGATAACCAGAGACTAACATCATCTCACTTTTACCAACACTTACTCGCTCAAAAGCTGATATGAGAGACGCTACTTCTTCATGACGACCGTAGAGTTTTTGGGGAATGCTAAATTGGCTAAATGTATCTAATTTACCAGGAATAAAATTTTGAATTTTACCGTTAGTTAATAACTGTTCTAGACAAATCTCTAAATCTGCTTTTAGCCCTAATCCACTTTGATATCTTTCTTCAGCAGTTTTAAATAATAATTTCATCACAATATTAGATACTGCTTCGGGAATTTTGGAGTTCAGATTATGAGGTGGTATAGGCTGTTTTGCAATATGAGAATGAACTATTTCTAAAGCATCAGAGCAATTAAATGGTAATTGCGATGTTAACATTTCATAAAAAGTTATGCCTAAAGAGTAAAAATCTGTACGGTAGTCAATCGACCGATTCATCCGACCTGTTTGCTCTGGAGACATATAAGCTAGTGTCCCTTTCAGCAAATTGGGATTACTAACGATCGCATTTTCTTTTGACAGGCGAGAGGCTATACTAAAATCAGTAATTTTAATCTGCTTTGACTTAGGATTAATAATTATATTTTGAGGTTTTATATCTTTATGAATAATATGTTGCTCGTGCAAACTTGTAACTATATCAGTTATTTGAATAACTAATTTTAAACAATCTATAACATTCAGCTGATTTTGATCTATAAATTGTTTCAGGCTTTGTCCGCCAATGTCTTCTAATACCAAAGCCATGCAGTTATTATAATTTTCTAATCCATAAACTTTAATTACACCAGGTAAGTCTAGGCTTTGGGAAATTTCATATTCATGCTTGAACTCTGTTATATATTCAAGAGTGCTATATTCTTGTTTAAGAATTTTGAGAATAACTAATTTTTGATCTATTAGATTTTGCGCACGGTAAACAACAGTCTCTATGCCATCAGAAATTTTTTCTAGAATTTTATATCCGGAACTATTAATCATTACTTTACTGGATTTAACTAATTGTGAATAGGCTATTTACTGCTGATAGTAGAATTAGTATTTTCTAAATATTTCTGAAACTAAAAAATTCTAGTATCGCTACTAGAAGTAGAGAAAAATACTTTTTCAATTAAAAGAATGTCAGTAAATACTTTGTCAACGAATCCTACTCTCGCTTACCCATAGCGTGCAGCATTAATAGCAGTTTTTTATGTCGATTAGCTCAAAGATTAATCGTGATGCTGCCGATTTTTCTTAAATTAGACCAATTAAAAGAGGAAACTGCCAATTTCCACTTGACTAACTACCAAATATTCTTCTATGCCGATTTAAGCATAATGATTTTCCATATACCTAACACTGAACTCTAATTATATAATTTGATACATAATATTTTTGCCTAATTTAATGTAAAAATCATGAGTAATAGCACTGAGCTTTGAATATACAATACTTCAAACAGCATATGCATTACGTAAAAATACTTCTATCATAAAGTGTAGTATTAATTAAGACAGCGATCGCGCTTGTCATCATAACAATTATTTGAGCAAGGGGAGATGGGGGATACAAGGGATATAAATGACAAATACCAACTCAACAACGGTAGAATATACCTAATTTTCGTAGCTTCAAACGAAGTATGACAATGCATTCTTCTCTTCAACGTGCTTTTACTAACCGCTGCGTCCTGAAAGCGATCGCTGGTTTAAATAACTTTGATAGCGATCGCGTCGCCGCTACTATCAAAGCCGCCGATTTGGGTGGTGCGACTTTTGTTGATATCGCTGCCGATGCTGCTTTAGTAAAATTAGCGAAAAATTTGACCAATTTACCAATCTGTGTATCAGCAGTAGAACCAGAAAAATTTGTGGAAGCTGTGGCAGCTGGTGCAGATTTAATTGAAATCGGAAATTTTGATTCTTTCTACGCTCAAGGACGGAGATTTGAAGCGGAGGAAGTTCTCGCACTAACTCGCCAAACTCGTGCCTTACTACCTGAAATTACCTTATCTGTGACTGTTCCCCACATTCTGGAACTAGATCGACAAGTACAACTAGCTGAGGAATTGGTAAAAGCTGGCGCTGATATTATCCAAACCGAAGGCGGCACCAGCAGCAACCCAGCCCACCCCGGAACCTTGGGCTTAATTGAAAAAGCTGCCCCCACCTTGGCAGCAGCTTTTGAGATTTCCCGTGCAGTTTCAGTACCTGTATTGTGTGCTTCTGGCATTTCTAGCGTTACAGCACCATTAGCGATCGCGGCTGGTGCAGCAGGTGTTGGTGTTGGTTCTGCCATTAACCAACTCAACAGCGAAGTCGCCATGATTGCTGCCGTTCGTGGCATTGTAGAAGCTTTGGCAACTGCCAATAGCCGGGCGATCGCCTAATTGGTAATTGGGGGATTGGGCATTGGGTATGGGGCATTGGTCAAGAGTCCAGAGTCAAGGGTCAAGGGTCAAAAGTGATTTGTAATTGCTCCCTTGTTCTATTTCTCCCCATACTTCCTCATCCCCCCTGCCTCCCATTACCCCAAACAATCCTTCAGCGCATAAATCACCTGGTCTTGCTGTGCTTGCGTCAATTCTGGGAACATCGGTAAAGATATCACCTCATGACAGATTTGCTCTGCTTTCGGTAAGGAGCCTGGTTGATAGCCGAGATTTTGGTAAATTGGCTGCAAATGTAAGGGTAGGGGATAGTAAACCATTGAACTTACGCCCCGTTCTTGCAATTGCTGACGGATAGAGTCGCGATATTTAGCAGTAGCACCATTTCGCCCTTCACCAGAGATGCGTATCGTGTATTGATTCCATACACCAACACCGCCAGCTAATTCTTGAGGGATGATAATACCGGAAACTTGGCTGAGGAACTGATGATAATAAGCTGCGATCGCGCGTCGTCGCTCATTCCAATTATCGAGATAACGCAGTTTAATTTCTAGAATCGCTGCTTGGATCGCATCCAAGCGGCTATTGACACCGATTTCTTCGTGGATGTAGCGAACTTTGCTGCCATGCTCTCGTAATACTCGGAGTTGGCTAGCAATTGCTGGATCGTTAGTAGTAATTGCACCGCCGTCGCCGCAACCGCCAAGGTTTTTAGTGGGGTAAAAACTAAAACATCCAATGTGACCAATACTGCCAACTTTTTGACCGCCCCAGCTTGCGCCTGTAGACTGAGCACAATCTTCAATTACTGCCAAATTGTGAGATTGTGCAATCGCCATCAGCGCCGTCATATCTACAGGTTGCCCAAACAAATGAACTGGAATAATGGCTTTAGTTTTGGGTGTAATTGCCGCTGCTACCTGCTGTAAATCGATATTAAACGTATCATCAATATCAACAAAAACTGGCTTGGCACCTACGGCACTAATAACCTCAGCCGTAGCAATAAAGGTAAAGGTTGTTGTGATGACTTCATCACCTGCACCAATATTTAAGGCACGTAGCGCGAGAAAAAGTGCATCAGTACCAGAATTACAAGCTACACATTCAGTTACACCATGATAAGCGGCAAACTGTTTTTCAAAGCCTTCTACTAAAGGCCCGCCAATATAACGACCAGAAGCCAGAACCTCTAAGACAGCGGCACTCACTTCTGCTTCAAGAGTCGAGTATTGCTGTTTAATATCAAAAGCAGGGACGGAATTTACACTTTGGATCATGAGTTTTTATCGATCTGGAAATACAAAAGATGCACTTCGACTGTCAATTGTTGCCGATCAAATTGTGAATCAACAAGCTGAGTCAAGACTGTCACCTAAAATACGCATCACTGAGGGTTTATACCGGGATTATTTGAGAGGAATCATTTTTTATTGGTCATTGGTTATTTGTCATTTGTCATTTGTTATTTGTCAAGAGTCAAGAGTCAAGAGTCAAGAGTAAAAAGTTAATAGTCAAAAGTCATTTCTCCTCACACTCTCTCATCCTCCTTCCCTAGTCCCTAATTGCTAGTTTCTAGTTCCTAGTAAGCATCGACGCCAATTAAACTACTATGAACAATCCTCACAAAGACTACAGTATCAGTCTGTGAGTTTCATCCTTGAGCCTTCATACTGAGCGCCTTTTTGTACTAGTGTGTAGACTGTCTCACAATAAAATCCCAGGAGGTAGATAACCAATGCAAGATCTCATCAAGCTGGATGTAGCTGATTTGGCGATCGCAATTGGCTTAATGGCGATCGCAGTTGGTTTATCTGCTTGGGAAAAATTAGGACTAGAATTTAACTTCATCGTTGCTACTGGAAGAAGTATTCTCCAACTAGCTGTCTTGGGATACGTTTTGGACTTCATTTTTGCTGTAGACAATGTTTGGGCAGTTTTGGCAATTGTAGTAATTATGCTGACGATTACGGCGATTGTCTCACGAAACCGTATCAGCCAAAAACTTCCCCGTCTATTACCTTGGGTGTGGGGGTCAATTTTTGTCAGTACAGCGTTGACTGTGCTTTACAGCATATTTTTGATTATTCAACCAGAAAGATGGTACGAACCCAGGTATGTAATCCCCTTAGCTGGGGTAGTTTTAGGTAATGCAATGAATGCAGCTGCGATCGCAGGCGAACGTCTAGTAAATACTATCAATACCTCGCATGTAGAAATAGAAACCCACTTGAGCCTTGGTGCTACTCCCCAGCAAGCTATTAGCCAGTATCGCCGAGAAGCCATTCGCGCTGGATTGATTCCTACTCTCAATCAAATGATGCTCATCGGTATGGTTGCACTCCCAGGATTCACTACCGGACAGTTATTAGCTGGGATTAAACCGCCTGATGCTGTATCCTACGAAATTTTGCTTTTATTCATCGTTGCTTTTGCTAACTTGCTGACAACACTTTTAGTCACGCGAGGAATATGTCGTCAGTTTTTTAACTCTGCTGCCCAGTTGGTGAGATGATCATAGGCAAGGTTTTTGAAGAATTTAGAACTTAAAAGCAGAGCCTGATATATTCCTGAATTCTGCTATATCTTTTGACTCTCCCACCTATTGACCCTGGAACACCAGAATAATTTATCAAGGTTATAAGTACTAACTCCAGCATTTTAGCGGCTTATCCATACCCCAGTAGCCTATAAAACCTGAAATAGTTATCCTCTCTCCTTGTAGAATTTTTCTAATAGCATGAACTTTAGTAGTATTAAACAATATTAAATCTCCAGCTTGAGGTTTGATAACTAGGGAATTATTTGGTAATAAATTATGACTAAAGCCATAACTTCCCTTAATTCCGTGTCTTTCACAATCCTCATCAGAAAATGAATAATTCCAAATTTCCAATTCTCCTCCTAAGTCAGCTGAACTCAGGTATACATTCACACCCAGTTGTGAAATCTGATCTTTAGATTCATTTGAATTTGGTATTTCTCTCCAGAGAACATCTTGATGAGGAAGAGCTTCAAATCCCACTTGCCAAATGCGTGTAATGCCAAAGAGCATAGTTTTTCCGCCTAAATGCATGATTGATACTCCACTCGGCCATATCTCATCAAGCTCAAGTCTCAATAAATCCATTGGAGATGCGTAAGGAAAGCTTAATTTACGCAACCTTCTCATTGTCGGTATTGCAGTATTAAAGTAACTTTCCTTGAGTTCGGGCTTATCTATAGTATTCCAGAAAGAGTCAACATCACTGATGTATATTTTTCCTGAAGAAGTAGATTCATTTTTTACAGAATTTGATAGTATGTTGCTTAAATATTTACATCTATCCCTTTCATAAAACTTAGGTATCCTCACGGCAAGTATACGGCCCATAAGTAAACCGCAGAGACTGTTAAAAGTTAGGGAACTTTCCACTACAAGAGTCTGGTCATGATGTAAAACGTCCATATTGGACTCCTCATCCTGATAGTATAAAGAGTGCTTGAGAGGATTTTCCGTCACTCCTCATAGTTGGCTAATTTTTTAGAAACTTCTCAAATTAAATCAATCTTGTTGAAGCAAACTGAACTGAAGTAACTAATTTTTTTGGGAAACCAAATAAGTTTTAGGAGTGCGACGGAAGCGGAGTTGTTTACTCCGGAGCATTTAATATTGGCATAAGTATTAATGCCTGCGCGATCGCGATAAGTTCAGATTATAGTCTGTTTTTAATAAGTACTGTTGCTTAAAAGCCTCTGAAACTCATGCTAGAAAACATAATTTTTAGGGAAGCGATCGCGTAATATTTAAACGCATCATCATTCTTGCCCTAAAAAACAAGTACCAGGTTTACTTTAATGCCACACCTAGCCTTCACTTTCCAGCATAATTACTAATTGACAAAACTAATACTATGCTATCTTAATATGCCAGAAATGACGGGGAAAACTATACAAACCGTGATACACCATATCCAAACAAATCTGGTCTATTAGCAATACAAATTTATCTCTGGGGTTTCTCCTGTGCCTCTTCGTGACAGGAACTAAGTTACTTTCATCCCAAAAGATGTTTTTTTGTAAATATCATACTAAAGTACTTCAGTCAAGACGTTATCTGACATTTTTTAGATAAAATGTTAGTAAATCACCATAAAGTACTCAAGAGACGCAGAATTCATCGCGTCTCATCTTCGCTGCGACAATTTCCACCTTTGAATGCAACTTTGTATGAAAACTTGCAACAATCAATAGCGCATCAGTTGCAAACAATCAGCGTGGAAATAGAGACAAACAAGTCCAATTAACTAAATTTCAGGAGTCAGAACATGACAGGCGCTACTTCCCCTAAGTCAACTCAAAAGCTATCAAAAGTATCAAGAGAAGCTTTAGAAGAGATTGGCGATGAATTAATCGATATGTTAAGGAGAAAACCTGCCGCAGAAATCTTTGATTGGTCTACAAAAAAGGATTATCACGGCTTTGATAAAATGTCGATCCGCAAAGAAATATTGCAACCGTTTATAGAAAGATACAACCTGGAACCAGAGGGATTGGAAGTTATACTTATTGGGCTTAAAAGTAATTACCCCGGTTCTGTACATGCTCATCCGATAGCCCATGCCTTGTGTGTAATGCTTGCGGAAGCTGAAGGTTTTCCTAACCCGGTTAATGCTTATGCGCTTGTAGAAGAAAATTGGTCGCCAACTTCTGAGTCAGATAGTCTAGGTATGGCAGGAGGCAAGGGTACATGGTTTCCTATTACTGTTGGAGATCGAATTTATAATCCCACTAATGTCGCTCATGGTTTTACTGTGCAAGGCGAAGGACAATGTTATTTAACGTGTATTCAATCACCTGGTATTGACCAACCTAAGCGTGATGATTGGGTTCCTGCCAAAGTTAACTAAAATTATTGGTAGGATTGAGCAAATAGACAAGGTATAAAACTATCAAAATCTAATTTCACCTCTATATTTTATACCAGTTTGAAAAAAGAATTCGACAGATGGTAGGGGCACAACATTGTTGTGCCCTCTAGAATATATTGATGTGTCACAAACAATATTTGAATTGGTATTATTTAACCGCAGAGAGCGCAGAGAAAGGAGGTAATAGAGAAATTTATATGCTATTACTGCCTGCTATTAATTGGTAGCTGAACCCTTAGCTAGTGCGAGTGTATTTTGAGCAGCATTCGATAAAAGAACACTGTCAATAGCGACGGCAATAAATTTGCAGCCATCTTTAATTTCCTTCTGTGCGGCTTCTCCTTTCATGACAAAAATACCAACTGGCATAGATTTTGCTTTACATTTCTGCTTAACCCGCTGTATTGCCTCTTGAACAAGTTCACTATTCACTTGTCCTAATAAATTCATACTTCCTGACAAGTCATAAGGGCCGATAAAAACCCCATCAATTCCCTCAACATCAAGTATCTCATCAAGATTATCGACAGCATGAATATGTTCAATTTGGATAATTAGAGCAATTGTGTCATTTGCACAAGCCACATACTCAGAAAATGACATACCATAGCTATGTGCTCTAGCAATACCTACACTTCGTTCACCTTGTGGCGGGTATTTACTTGCCATTACAGCTCGTCGTGCTTCGTCTGCATTCTTTACCTGTGGTACAAGAATACCGTCACACCCTGTATCTAATACTTTCTTAATCCATACGGTACTGTTCTCTGGAATTCTCACAATAACGGAACAATCACCACGTATTGCTTGAATCAAGTGTTGTACCGAAGCAACCGATAACGTTCCATGTTCCATGTCGAGAAACAGCCAGTCAAAATTACACAGAGATAAAATCTCTACTATTTCAGGACAGTTGAGGGTGACAACTGTTCCTATCATAGGTGCGTCGTTTCTTACCTTTTCAATAAAACTTTTCTTCATTTCAATATTGAATAACTGCTAAATTATTCACCCAACATCTCAATACACTGATGATAAAGAACAAGCCGCTATCATCTACCAAAGAAAGATTTAGTTTTATTAAGTACTTTACTTTGATTTTGTCCGGGAAAAGGAATTAGAAGCATTTACCTTTGTCTATAACCAGTCTCAAAGGCAAAATACGTGGGTGAACTCGACCACAACGCTTGACTGTACCCTATTCCATCAATTAATCTTTTGGCTTAATGCTCGATCTAGGAAAGATTTTAGCGCCAGCATCTTCACAATCCATCTGCAACCATAAAAGAATCATCAAATATCTTCATTCTTGAAGGTTGTGTTTGATTAACCCAGCAGTGCTAGGTCATTTCTTGCTGCTTGTCTAGTACTCCACCCGATCGATTTTGATAGGTTACGATTGTTCAGTTAGGCACGCGAGGAATCTGTCGTCAGTTTTTTAACTCTGCTGCCCAGTTGGTGAGATGATAATAGGCAAGGTTTTTAAATTCTGCTATATATTTCCTCCCGGACAGATCGAACGCCAGCGTAGGCGCTCTAGGCGCGTATTTGCTTCATGAATAAGAAAAAATATGACAACCGAACAAGACTTATTAAAAATCACCAAAAATTATCTTAAAGCCATAGAAGAAGGAAAAACAGGAGATGAACTTGCTGTTTTTTATTCTCCATCAGTAGAGCAAATAGAATATCCCAATCGTCTAATACCGAATGGAGCCAAGAGAAATCTCCACGATTTAAAAGCAGCTTCATTAAGAGGTAAAGAAGTTCTCATCAGCCAGAATTATGATATTCAAAAATCTTACGTTATAGGCAACACAGTAATTCTAGAAACAATATGGACAGCAATAATTGCGGTTCCCATTGGAAACATTCCATCTGGGGGACAGATGAAAGCTTATTTCGCTCAATTTATTGAATTTGAAAATGGCAAAATAGTTCGCCAAAGGACATATGACTGTTTTGAACCATTTTAAATTAAAAATCTAAAACTAATCTCAGTTATAAAAATTCCAATTGATTAACATTCCTGCTCAGGATTAAAAAGTTAATGATGTTCAGCTTCCAGAAAAAATTAAGTTGAAATTAGGCTAAATCACTAATACGGATTTCAAACTATTTGAGTTAAAATTCACACAATCCCTATTCAGGGTAACAATTTTTAACTAAGTATTAGTACTGAGACATAATCTGCTGTAAGCTGAATAAATGAACTACGAAACAGCCCGCAAAATCCTTATAGACCAAGTATTAACGACCGAGGAACACCCAGATTCCTTGTTAATGCGTATGAAGCAGGGAAAACCGCCAGTTCCCGGTCAAATCACCTCGATTTTGTTGGCGTTAAAAGTGGTGTTTGAAGCTCTTAAAGAAGCCTCTACTCTAGATAGAGACTTGGCTTATGCCCTTTTTGAGTTAAGCATTAAGACTCAACAGCTATTTGCCGCAGGGCGGAAAGCTGGGATTGATTGGCCGCCATTGCTAAAGGAAGATTTGCTACGAATTTCTTTAGCAGCTGAGAGTATTTTTTCTGGTACATGGCAAGCCCCGCCTTCACAAGGGCTTGGGGGTTTATAAAGTATGAGAATGGAAGAAAGGCAGAGGGCAGAAGCAAGAAACTTTTGCCATCTACAAAGGAGGTTCAGAAGCACTAAGTTTATCTATAAGATTCCTTCTACCTCCTATCTTCTGCCTTCATCAACGATTTCGCAGTTCTGCTTCCAATTTATCTACATCGCTTTTGAGTAAAACCGTCATTTGACCTGTGAAAGCTTTACCTGTTCTAGGTTGGGCAACTTCTACCCAATAAGCATAGCGATCGCCTACTCGCAATTCTCCTTGTAAAGCTTCTCTAATCGGAGTTTTGGCAAATCGGGCTGAGTTAACTGCACTTTGATTGGGATATTTATAAATTAGCTGCGCACGCTCAAAGTCTTGATAGATATCCAGCCCATAAATTACCCGTAAAGCTTCCTGGAAACGCGCAAATGTCATGCCGTTAACAGCATCATACATAGTCATGCGCTCGCTGCGAATCATGCTGCGTTCTTTAGCAAATCCGACTTTACCAGGAGGTAATACTGATGCTAAAAAGGTGAATCTTTGGGCGGCTGTGTCACTCTTTTGTACAAATAATCGCTCTCCACGATTAGGGCGTAGGGTGGGATGTGCTTTAATCCAAGTATCTACTTCTTCTGTTTTTTGCCCTGGTAAAGCATTGGCTTTAGAATCAGCAAGCATTCCCACTGATAGCCAGGACACTAGAGAAACAGGCAAAATCAAAAAGGCAAGCAGAGGTTTTTTTAGCATTTTCTCTCCAGGACTTACATGGAAATTTCCCTATTGGTAATCACAGGGATGTAACCATAGTCTTCCCCTTTTTCCACCAGATTATTTCATCTAATCTTTGCGTTCCGCTGTTCTTGCTTTTCCATTTCTTCATTCAGGTGTCAGCGCTACTTTAATTACCTTACGCGCTTTCATATCATTAAACACCTGCGCTAAATCCTTTAAGGGGCGATGTTCGCTAATCAGCAGTTCTAAAGGATGTTTACGACTAGCGATCGCTGCTAGGGCAGCTTGGACATATTCTGGGGTATTGTGAAACACACCCTTAAGAGTCAGTTCGCTGTAGTGTAGCTGTTCTGTGTTGACGGTAATACTCGTGTCTCGCGGACAACCACCAAATAAGTTAACTGTTGCACCAGGACGCGCACAGGCGATCGCAGTTTCCCAAACGCTTGGTACTCCAGTTGCTTCAATTACCACATCTGCGCCCCATCCTTGGGTAAGTTCTTTCACCACGCCGGGAATATCCGGAGTTTGGTGATAGTTAAAAGTCTTAGCTGCACCTAATTTTTGACCAATTTCTAGCCTTTGGTCGTTACCACCCCACAGCCAAACCTCGGCTGCGCGATCGGCTAAAGCTGCGACAAACATTAGCCCGATTGCCCCATCGCCCAACACAACCACGCGATCCTCAGCTTTGATTTGGGTACGTCCTACCCCATGCAATACACAAGCTAAGGGTTCGGTCATCGCTGCCAATTCATAGGGCAACTCATCGGGAATGCGCCATAAATTATGCTGTACTATCGGCGCGGGAATTTTGAGATATTGGGCAAAAGTTCCATTATTCCAGGTCAAATTTGGGCATAAAGAATATTCTCGGCGTTGACAAAAAAAGCAGTTCATGCATGGGGCAGAATTATTGGCGACAACGCGATCGCCTATTTGCCAACCTGTAACACCTTCACCCAAGGCAACAATTTGCCCAGCGGCTTCATGACCAAATAAAGTTGGTGGTGTCAGCATTCTGGCATGACCACCACGCCGCCACACTTTTAAATCGGTTCCGCAAGTTGTAGCAGCACCAACTTGAATTACTACTTCACCAGCAGCGGGAGTTGGATCTGCGACATCTTTTAACCGGAGATCTTCTTGACCATAAAGTAGGGCTGCTAACAAAGCTTTTGACCTAAATTAATGACTCCACATGATTTTACCAGGTGAAGTCATCATCATTGTTAATGAAAAAAGACCGATCGTATGCCCGACTTCTTAAAAAAATCGGGCATATTAAAACCAAATTAATAAAACAGTATTGTTATGTATTGACTGTTGGTTGGGGAAGTACACCCGTGTTCCGGGTTTCCCCATTAGACAGACGACTTAGCGTTAGTAGCGGTACTTCTTGCCTGCAAGATAGACAAAACCAATAAACTTCGCTATGCCGAATATGGCGCAGGAGGGAACCACCACAACATGGACAAGTGTTGGTTCTCATACTCATACCGATGTCCTCCTTTAAAAAGGTGATGTTGTAAAATGCACAAAAAATTTTGTTGATTAAAAGTGGATTTTGGCAGCGTGAATGTGCCCATTCAAGTCTATGCGATCTTTAATAATTTGTTGGTAGACTGCTTCATAACCGTTAACCATTTGGGCAACGCTAAATTTGCTTTCTACGTGTTTGCGACAGTTTAATCTATTCAGTTTTAAAGCTTGCGGAATCATCTCTGCCATTTGGTCATAGCTTTGACAGATAAAACCTGTTTCACCGTGAGCAATCACTTCTGGAACGGAACCGAGATTCATGGCAATTACAGGTGTACCAGTTGCCATTGATTCAATCATGACTAAACCAAAAGGTTCTTGCCAGGTTATAGGAAAGAGAGTAATTGCAGCATTGCCCAAGAGTTCAGCTTTTTGTGTGTGGTTAACTTCACCTAAATATTCAATTTGCTGACCATCTATATGGGGGGCAATTTCTTGTTCAAAAAACTTTGAGTCTACTACATCAATCTTTCCTGCCATTTTCAAGCGCCAACCACTTTGTTTAGCAATGGCGATCGCATGGTGGGGGCCTTTTTCGGGGGAAAAGCGCCCTAGGAATGCCAAATACCCAGGTTCTTGGGGTTTTTCCTTAAAGGGGTAATCTTCAGGTTTAATTCCGTTATAAACAGTGCCAAAGTAGTTTAAATCTATCTGCCGCTGTGCGTTACTAATACTGATGTATGGTTGCTTTTGATGGTGGCTAAAAGCCTTGCGGTTATCCTT
Organism: Calothrix sp. NIES-2098; assembly: GCF_963875125.1. Classification (NCBI taxonomy): domain Bacteria; kingdom Bacillati; phylum Cyanobacteriota; class Cyanophyceae; order Nostocales; family Calotrichaceae; genus Calothrix; species Calothrix sp. NIES-2098. The sequence continues at coordinate 1,376,460 of NZ_CAWNKJ010000001.1, read as the reverse complement.
GGTAAAGCTACCGTGCAGAGTATGTACAGTGGGAGTTGATACTAAACTCGCTAAGGATAGTGCCGAAATCCCTACATGGGAATGGATAATATCGAATTCCTGCGATCGCTGGTAGACTTGGCTAAGTTCAAGCATTTCATACACTGCATATTCTTTGACATTTGGGTCTAAGCGCAGCGCTCGCGGATAAACTGCTTCTAAATTAGCCAAAGTTTGAGAATCACCAGAGGCAAATAAAGTGACTTCATGACCGCGACGAACTAGTTCATCGGTCAAGTGACTCACTACCAGTTCAATTCCTCCGTATGTTGGAGGTGGAACTCGTTCCCATAAGGGGGCAACTTGAGCGATTTTCATATGTTTTGGTTCAGCCGATTAAATAGCTCTCAAGGCGAGAACTGATATCAACGTTTGAGGGCAAAAATTTTATACTTAATCTTCTGAAATTTAAATTAACCAAAACTTTGCCCGCTAGTGCAATATCGGTTAACCGTACCGTTTAAATAGTACTTATAAACTTCAGCTAATCAGTAATTGCCGCCAACCGACTACAATACTAAAGATACAATCGACTGCTCACTCCTTTCATCTGTCTAGGGGATCATTAGACAATTGCCTATTTTGTAACTTATCGTACTGATTAGCAAATTTTGTAGCTGAAAATACTAAATTCTCGCCTGGGATCAATTCTCCTCAAGGCTGATTTAGGGAAACCTGCTAAAACTCTAGGGAATCTATGATTATTAAATAAATCTAAAAATCCACCTAACTAACGATCGACTAATTAATTTATGTAAATACCAACTCCATGAAAATTGCAACTTGGAACGTCAATTCAATTCGCACTCGTCTAGAACAAGCGATCGATTGGTTAAACCAAAACCCAGTTGATGTACTTTGCTTACAAGAAACGAAAGTTGTAGATGCAGACTTTCCGCGATCGCCATTTGAAAAACTAGGCTATCAAGTTTATATTTCCGGACAAAAAGCATACAACGGTGTAGCTTTAATTAGCCGTCAACCGCTGTTAGATGTCAGTACTGGATTCACATCAATTGTGCCCAATTTACAACCAGAATGGGACGAACAAAAACGCGTAATTACGGGAATGATTGATGATGTTAGGATTGTGAATCTTTATGTTCCTAATGGTTCATCTGTAGGTAGTGAAAAATACGAATATAAGCTGCGTTGGCTGACAGTATTGCGCGAGTATTTACAAATACTATTAAAATCCCAATCTGCTATCTGTGTATGCGGTGACTTTAATATCGCTTTAGAAGCCAAAGATATTCACGAGCAAGTCAAAGCCGACAATCACATCATGGCATCCGAACCAGAACGCCAAGCCCTACGGGATATATTAACGCTGGGATTTGCTGATGCTTTTCGCAAATTCACCTCTGAAGGCGGACACTACAGTTGGTGGGACTATCGCACCGCCGCTTTTCGACGCAACTTAGGGTGGCGGATTGACCATCATTACCTCACGCCAGTTTTGTATGAGAGCGCTAAAAGCTGTATTATCGATGTTGCACCGAGAAAGTTACCCCAACCTAGCGACCATACACCAGTAATTGTGGAATTTTAATGACTTAGCCAGGGTTGGTATATGACTACCATAATTCAATTTTAGGTACTGGCTGATTCGCCAAAAAGGTAATTTTAAACTCGGTTCCTTGCTGACAATTGATTTCGAGCTTTCCCTGAATTTGTCTAACTAATCCCTGAACCAAGGTGATGCCTAGAGTTTTAGCTTTTTTAATATCAAAGTTTTCTGGTAGCCCAATGCCATTATCTCTGACAATGAGAGTTAAGATGTTTTGCGGTTGCCCTTCAATAACAAGGCTAGCTTGAGAAAGCCCGATGTGAATTTCACCTTCTCTCAGTGTCTGTGCAGGAGAATCGTCAGGAAAAGCATATTTCAAGGCATTGGAAATGAGTTCGTTGACAATTAAACCACAGGGAACAGCCGTTTCAATATCTAAGGCAACATTCTCAACCTGAACATTGAGTTTAATTTGTCTGGAATTAATATTAGTGGAAGCGAATAGATGTGCGGTTAAGTCTCGAAGGTATTGCGCAAAATCAATATTTGACAAGTCTTGAGAGCCATATAGCTTTTCATGTACCAAGGCAATAGAAGCAATACGATTTTGACTATCGCGGAGGATTGCATTAGCTTGTATATCTTGGGTGCGTCTAGATTGCATTTGTAGCAAACTGCTGACAATACCGAGATTATTCTTGACGCGATGATGAATTTCTTTGAGTAAAACCTCTTTTTCGCGGAGAGAAGCTTCGATACGCGCCTCTGATTGTTTGCGCGCAGTGATATCTTCAACAATATAAGAAAATCTGGGATATCCCTTATGACTAAATGCAATGGGACAAACAGTTGCAGAGAGCCACCTTTGCTCCGTGGGAGTATCATGGGGATATTCAAATTGCACAGGGGCTTGAATTTGCTGTGCTTGGCGATAATAACTCAGCCATTTTTGGATAGTAGGTTGGGGTATTCCTAATTCGGTGGCAAAGCGATTCTGCATTGCTTCGGGTGTTGTGCCAAAAAACTGAGCAGTTGCCTGATTATCAGAAATGTGCAGAATATCATCTCCATGTAGTTCAACAATGCCCATAAGCATTGCTCCACTGTTAAAGAAACTGCGGAGGATTGATTCACTCTGTTGTAAATCGGCGTTGATTTGGCTTAACTCGGCTGTGCGTTCTGCAACCCGGATTTCTAATTCTTCGTGGGACTGTTTGAGTTTTGCCTCGGCTTGTTTGCGTTCGGTAATATCACGAAAGAAAACTCCTAAACCTTCTGTGAGTGGATAGGCGTGGATTTCCACCCAGACATCGTAATTCGGGGGCACATAATAGTGATGCTCGAAGTGGACAGGAATGTGCTTTGTTATTGCCCGTCGATACTGGAATTCTATATTGGTTCCCACTGAGGCAGGCCATTCCTCCCACTGAGTTTTGCCGATGACTGCGGTGCGAGGTTTCTTGTTAATCTTCTCAGCCGCTGCATTCAGATCGACAATTCGCCAGTCCTTATCTAATCTAACAAAGGCATCACTCATGCTGTCTAAAACATGAGTCAATTGTTCAAAAGTTGCTTCAGCCTCCCGTTGTGCTTTTTCGGCGCTTAGACGCAGTGCATATTCCCGCACAGCAGTATCTTTACGCATCTGTGCCATCTTTAAATTAGCTTCCACGCGCGCCAACAGTTCGCGAGTGGAGAACGGTTTAACCAAGTAATCATCGGCTCCAGTTTCCAGCCCTTCAATGCGTGATTCTTCACCCGCACGGGCAGAAAGCAGAATAATGGCTAGTTCTTGCGTCCGGGGATTTGCCCGCAGTTGTCGTAGTAGTTCAAAGCCATCTAATCGCGGCATCATCACGTCTGTTAACACCAGATCGGGAAGGCGTTTATAAATAGCATTTAGTGCAGCAATACCGTCTTCTACGGCTTCTACTTCATATCTTTGCCCTAGCAATCGCTGAATGTAGTTGCGCATATCGGCATTGTCATCAACTATAAGGATGTAGGCAGGGGATGGAAGGGAGTGTGGGAAGTGTGGGAGAGTATGGGCAGACAAGGAAGAATTTTCTGTTTCTGCTTCTGGTAGCCACCGTAATGCTTCTTCCACGTAGGGGCTGGTTCCGATTGCAGTTGATGCCAAGGTGCGAGATCCACCAATCTTGTCTGGCGGTAAATGGGTAAATCCTGTGGGAATCGAGACAATAAAGCAACTGCCCTCGCTTAATTTACTGGTGACTTTGACAGTACCACCATGCAGTTTGACTAATTCTTGTACCAGCGACAAGCCAATGCCTGAGCCTTCAAAACTCCGCCCATCAACTCCTTTCACTCGGTGAAAGCGTTCAAATAAATGGGGTATTTCTTCCGGGGGAATGCCAGTACCTGTGTCTGCAATTGCTAACTCAACGCGATCGCTTAAATTCTGCAAGCGAACGCTAATCGTTCCGGTAAATGTAAATTTAAATGCATTCGATAAAAGATTTAGCACAATTTTTTCCCACATTTCCCGATCGATATAAATCTCTACGGGTAAGGGGGGACAATCTACCACCAAGCACATCCCAGCGCGTTCAATGAGGGAGCGAAACGTACTAGCTAAATCGGCTGTGAATGTTGCTAAATCCGTCGGCTCATAGACTGCTTGAATGCGTCCGGCTTCAATCCGCGAGAAATCGAGGAGTGTATTTACCAGTTTGAGTAATCGTAAACCGTTGCGGCGAACAAGCTCAAGGCGATCGCGTTGTGTGGGTGGTAACGCTGCTTCTATGTCGGCTAAGGCATCTTCTAAAGGCGCTAACATTAAAGTCAGCGGCGTGCGGAATTCATGGGAAACATTGCTAAAAAACACGGTTTTGGCGCGGTCTATCTCTGCTAGAGCCTCTGCCCGCTTGCGTTCAACTTCATAGGCATGGGCTTTTGCTAGGGCATTCGTCACCGCATCCCCCAGCATATCGTAGAAAAGTTGGTATGGTCGATCGAGCGCCCGCCGCGCACTGATCCCGGCCACCAACAGCCCGAATAAATGCTCCATTCCTGGGAGATTTATCGGCAAAATTATTGCTGTTTGCGGTGGTTCTGAATAGGGGCCGCAGGAGAATGAACCAAATCGCCCTGCCAAATCATCGACAAGCAGCGATTGCTGGGATTGTAATACCTCTGTTAGCGGCCATGTCGATGAGGATTCCAAATCTATTAGTATTGGGCTAGCGACAGTTCCCTTAGCTAAACCAACACTTTCAATGAGTTGTGCCTGTTTGCAGTCAGCATCAACCACATATATTAAGACAAAGGGTAGATCGAGAGCTTGCTGAGTAAGTGTCTGCGCTACTAGGGCGATCGCTTCGGCAACGGTCTTGGCATCCGTTGTATTGTGAGATAAATTGCGCAATACCTTAAGCCGACGTTCTGCCAGGGTTTGTTGAGTTAATTCTGTCACCGGATGAAACAGTCCGCCAACGCCGCCTGTCTCGTCACGAATGGGACTGAAGGAAAAAGTGAAGAATGTCTCTTCCAAATAGCCGTGGCGATCGAGAAACATCCGTTGGTTCTCCAGGTAGGAAGTTTCACCTGCACAGGCACGGTTAAATGCTTCTTCAATTGCTGGCCAAGCTGATGCCCAGCATTCACGAAAATCTTGCCCCATTGCGTGGGGATGCTTTGCGCCACAAATTGGCCAGTAGCCGTCGTTGTAAATCTGGATATGTTGAGAACCCCAGGTAATGGAGATGGGGAAATTAGAAGCCAAGCAAAGACTGACTGTTGTGCGCAAGCTTTGAGGCCAGGAAGCGATCGCACCCAGTGGCGTATTTGACCAGTCCTTAGAGCGAATTAGCTTGCCCATCTCACCGCCACCGATGAGCCAGTCCATAAATGCAGATTCTTTCTCGACAGTCATGGCAGTTCTCTTGGAGAATTCCCAAAATTAAATTATCCAATTTTGCAAGCGAAGACAGTAATTGGATTGTTTGTGCCTCTCTTCTCTGTAGAGATTCAAGATTTGAAATTTTAGATTAGGGTGTAGATGGAATTTATCATCTTAAAACCTACATTAAAATCCTTGTTCTATGATTTTAGTCACTGGAGCAACGGGAGGAATTGGTCGCAGAGTCGTGCGACTATTACGACAACAAGAAAAGCCTGTGCGGGCTTTTGTGCGTCTGACTTCTCATTACGGCGAATTAGAACACCGAGGAGCAGAAATCTTCATCGGCGATCTACGCCGGGAAAAGGATATTCAGCAAGCTTGCCGTGGTGTTGAGTATATTATTAGCACTCACGGTTCTGATAGCGATGCTTTATCTCTTGATTATCGCGCCAATATTGAACTCATTGACCAAGCAAAAGCCAATGGAGTCAAACATTTTGTGTTTATTTCGGTATTGGGTGCCGATCGGGGGTACGAAGATGCTCCTGTATTTAAAGCCAAACGCGCAGTTGAGAAATATCTCCAAGCTAGTGGCGTGAATTACACTATTTTACGTCCGGCTGGATTAGCATCAAACTTGCTAATATTAGCAGAACGGTTTCGCGAAACAGGGTTGTATTTGCTGATTGGCGATCCCAAAAATCGTACTTCAATAGTAAGTACAGATGATTTGGCAAAGATGGTGGTGGATTCTTTGACAGTTGAAGGCGCGCGCAACCAAACTTTAGCAGTAGGAGGCCCAGAGATTTTACTGCGTGGGGATATTCCCCAAATTTTTGGTCGCATTTTCAATAAAGAACCCACAGTAATTAATCCGCCATTGTTTGCCATTGATGGGTTACGCAGTGCTTTAGGTTTATTTATTCCCCAAAAATCCCAAGCTTTGGGAACCTATCGGACTTTGCTCGCCAATGAATTTTTCTGCACAAAAGAAGAAATCTCCAACTTAGAGAATATTTATAACTTTAAATTGGAGACATTAGAAAATTTTGTGCGGCGTTATTTAGCAGTGTGAAGTAGATAGTCATTAGTCATTGGTCATTAGCACCCAAACAAATGACCAATGACAAAGGACAAATGACCAAAGACAAATAACAAAATTTTATGAAATATTCCCTAGTTGCAAATGCTACTCAAGCCCGTCAAACAAAACAGCGATTTGCTAAACCCGACGAACAATTATCTTATGAGTTAGGTAAAGCAGTACAAGAATTACCACCGCTATACACGAGATTGTTAGCTGGAACAATTGGTGTCATCGTATTTGGGGCGATCGCTTGGGCACATTTTTCGGAAATCGATGAAGTAGCGATCGCATCAGGGGAATTAATTGCATCTACACAAGTTCGGCCAGTCACATCCTTAGGTGGTGGCACAATTATTAATATCAAAGTTAAAGAAGGCGATCGCGTCAGCAAAAATCAAGTATTGATTCAACGCGATCCCGACCTCAAACAAAGCGATGTCAATCGCCTGGCTCAAGCTAGCAAGTTAATTCAACAAGACTTGCAACGCTTAGATGCGGAACGGGTGGGAGTGAAAACTACGGGGACAAAATTGCAAGACGAACTTTTAAACTCCCGGCTTGCAGATTATCAAGCGCGTCAGACTGCGGCGGAAGCGGAAGCTAATCGCCAACAAGCAATCAGGGATCAGGCGAAAGTGCGGCTAACTCGCTTAAAAGAAAATTTAACCAGCGCTAAAAGCACTCTAGGCAACGCCAAAATTAACCTAGTGAACGCCGAAACCATCAGTGTTAAAATCGAAACTAATTTAGCGATCGCGCAAAAAAGAGAACAAAGCCTGCGTACTCTGATTAAGCCTGGTGCTGTACCGAGAGTCGATTACTTAGAGGCTCAAGAAAGATTAAATCGAGCTACGACAGAAATCACTAGAGCCAGAGATGAGGTAATTAACGCCCACAATCGAATTATCGAAGCTCAAGATAGAGTCACATCTTTAGAAAGAGATATTGCGGCTCAAGCTCAAGAAATTCGGCAAGCCGAACAAGCTTATCAAGCTGCGCGCAGTCAAGCACAGCGTTTAGCATCAGAACGCCAAAGTGAAATTCTCACCCAAATTAACAAGCGCCAAGAAGAACTCACCAACGTTAACGGTCAGTTAGAGCAAGCGCAAAAGCAGGAAGACGAAGAAACTATTAAAGCACCTTTTTCCGGCACAATTTATAAAATTAAAGCCACCAAGGGGCCAGTACAAACTGGTGAAGAGTTACTTTCGATTTTGCCCGAAGGAGAAGAGATGCTCCTAGAAGTGAAAGTCCTCAACCGCGATATTGGATTTATTCGCCAGGGGATGAAAGCTAAGGTAAAAATGGCAACTTTTCCCTTTCAAGAATTTGGCGTGATTGAAGGTGATGTTGTCCAAGTTAGTCCCAACGCAATTACCGATAAAGACTTGGGCTTAGTTTTCCCTACGCGAATTAAGCTCAACAAGCACTCAATTAACGTCCGGGGTCAAGAAGTCGCCTTAACTCCAGGGATGGCGGCTAATGGGGAAATTGTCACGCGCAAAAAGTCAATTTTGACCTTCATCATGGAGCCGGTGACGCGACGGTTTAGCGAGGCTTTTTCTGTGAGATAGGTTTGAGAATGCGTTCGCTCTTTTGCAGGGATTGAAAGAGCGAACGCCTTTTCTTCAGTAACGCCCAAAAAAAGTTTTAGTAAAAAAGTTATACCAATTTGTAAAAAGAATGCGACAGATTGTAGGGGCACAGCACTGCCGTGACCTCTAGAATATTATTAGACTTGTCGCAAAAATTATTTGATTTGGTATTATTAATTTTTGTTCGTAATTACGAATTACGAATTATTTGGTTAGGAAGCGTCTCACATATTAGCAAACCATTTGCGCAATTCATCCATCTGCTTTTGGAATTGTTGCAGCATTTTTTCTAGATCGCTTGGCTGCTCGTTCGGTTGCTCTTTTGCCAGACTGTTATAAATGTTATCATTCAGATTGTCCTCATAATAACGGAATTGTGACGAGATGTTTGCATTTGCAAAACTGTCATTAATTTCCGGTTGTGAGGAATTTTTAGAAGTGAAATCTACAGTATAGTCAGATGCGATCGCGCTAGATTCAAAGCTAGCCCAAGAGTATCTAGAAGTATTTCCGGCTATATCTGCAATCAACTGACTTACCGCAGAACCAGCGCTAAAGCCTGTATCCGGATCTGGTGCGCCGTTGCTTGCTGTCTGTGTAATAATTTGCCGGACTTGGGCATCAGTTAGACTATGATTAGCACTTAACATTAAAGCTACTACCCCAGCCACGTGAGGGGCAGCCATAGATGTGCCGCTATAATTAGCATACTGATCCCCAGGTACAGATGAGTAGATACCTACTCCTGGCGCGGTAACGTAGGAGAGTTGAGTGATTCCTGGTCGATTAGAAAAGTCTGCAATATTATTATCCCGATCTACAGCACCCACAGCTAATCCCCACTGATTTGCATAGCTAGCAGGGTAAGAAAGGATTGGTAAACCATTATTACCAGCAGCCATCACTACCACGACCCCTTTCTTACTGGCGTATTCAATCGCTGATGCTAAAGAACTGTTAGGAAAATCACTGCCTAGACTCAAATTAATTACATTAGCTCCATTATTCACAGCATAGTAAATACCTTTAGTAATTGAACTAATAGAGCCTGAGCCAGAATCATTGAGAACTTTTACGGGCATGATTTTAGAATTATAGGCAATACCTGTAACACCAAAACCATTATTTTCTCCAGCGATTGTGCCAGAAACATGAGTACCATGACCATTCCCATCTAGAGGATCGCTGTTATTGTCTACGAAATTCCAACCGCGAGCATCATCAATGTAACCGTTGCCATCATCATCGACACCATTACCAGCAATTTCTCTAGTATTAGTCCAAATATTATTTCTTAAATCTGCATGGTTGTAATCAACCCCAGTATCAATCACAGCAACAACAACATCTTGGCCAGTGTAGCCCCTAGCCCAAACTTCCGGCGCTTTTACAGCATCGGCACCCCAACTATTACCACCAATATCGGGAACATCAGCAAAAGTATTTTGACCAATAGCTTTAGCAACGGCTGCTGCGGCATTTACCTTACCGTAACCAGTAGTAGAATCATAACTTTGTGCGCTCACAGTATCTTGATTATCATTGGCGATCGCAGAGTCAAAACTACTACGTCCACTAGGGTTTAAAGTGTAGTCATCTTTGGCATGAAAAGCATCTACTGAGGAGACAGGAGTGACATTTAGCCCATTATCAGCCGACGATTTATTATTAGTGTAATCAAGGGGCATAAGTAATTTCTCCTCAAAGATGACAATCATTTTTTGACAGCCAAAGATTTTAAAACCTCCGCCACAAAAAGGTTTTTATTTTCAATAAGCTATCATTGCCAATAATTACTATGAAATTAAAGAGCAAAAAGATATTTTAATTACAAAGGATCTAAATAAAATTGTTATTTTAGTAGACTGCTAAAACCACAATATTGTGGGCAATACTACGTGTATTTAAAAAATCAGGGATGAGTCCTAATATGTGAGTATATCTATGGTGGGCAATGCCCATAATATTTATATTTAAGTTTAGGAGAGACCATATTGTCAGCAAAACATATACCTTTACCTGCTCACGTTGCTTTATTAGAGAAGTATCGGCAGAAAACCCAGAATAATTTATGGCATACTTTACCCCATGATGGTTACATTCATCAGCATTTAGTTTGGCATTTGGAGAAGGCGGGACGGTTTGAAGAGATTCACTCTTTATTGCGGGAAGAGTCACCAACTGGCAATAATGGCTGGTTTGAAGTGCGGGAGAAGTTGGCGCAAACTGGGGGTTACATTGCAGATATATCTCGTGCTTGGGAATTAGCAGAGGCGAATTGGCAGGAATCAACGCCGCAAGTGGTGGGTTTGCAGTGTCGCTATGCTTTGATGATGGCATCGATTAATAGTTTGGCAACTAATATACCAGCACAATTGCTAGTGGCGTTAGTTAAAAATCATGTGTGGACGGCAGAACAAGGACTAGCTTATGCCCAACAACACCTAAAACCAGAAGAAAAAGCAAAAGCGCTGGCAGAGTTAGTCAACTATTTGCCACCAAATTTAACACAACTTGCAGTTTCACAAGGAGTTTCTGTTACCAGCGATAGCTTGAGTAGGTTAGAACAGACACCACCAGAAGTTTTGTCAGCAGCCTTGGCTGCGGTGAGAGCGATCGCATCTGAGTTTGATTGTACCGAGGAATTGAGAGACTTAGTACCGCAACTACCAGCAGAGTTATTACCAGAAGCCCTGGCGATCGCGCGAATGATTGGGGATGAGTATTATCTTACCCCTGTCTTGAGTGCCTTAACTGAGAAACTACCAACAGAGCTATTATCAGCAGCCCTAGCTACTGCCAGCACGATTCAAAAGGAGTATTATCGTGCCAAGGCGTTGATGGTCTTAGCCCAGAAACTACCAGAGGTTTTGCCAGCAGCCCTGACTGCTGCCAGAGTGATTGAGGATGGAATGACTCGTGCTGAAGTTTTGATTGCTTTAGTAGAGAAACTACCACCAGAATTACTGCCAGAAGCCCTTGCTGCTGCTAGAGAAACTCAGGATGACTATTATCGTGCTGAGGTGTTGATTGCCTTAGCACAAAGACTACCAGAACTTTTGCCAGAAGCTATTGCTGCTGCTAGAGAAATTCAGGATGAGTCTTGTCGTAGCCATCGGTTAAGTGAATTAGCCGAGAAACTACCACCAGAATTATTACCCGAAGTCTTAGCGATCGCTCGGAAAATTCAGGATCGTTACGAACGCGCCCATCCTTTGATTGCTTTAGTAGAAAAACTACCAGAAGTTTTGCCAGAAGCCCTTGCTGCTGCCGAGGCGATTCATGATGAGTATTATCGTGCTGAGGTGTTGATTGACTTAGCACAAAGACTACCAGAAGTTGTGCCAGAAGCTATTGCTGCTACCGAGGCAATTCAGAAGGAGTCAAGTCGTGACTATCAGTTACGTGAATTAGCCGAGAAACTATCACCAGAATTATCACCAGAAGTCCTTACTGTTGCTAGAAAGATTCAGAATGACTGTTATCGTGCCGATGCTTTGATTGTTTTAGCGCAAAAACTACCACACATTTTGCCAGAAGCCCTTGCTACAGCCAGGACAATTGAGGATGAGTACTATCGTGCCGATGCTTTGATTGCCTTAGTAGAAAAACTACCAGAAATTTTACCAGAAGCCCTTGCTACAGCTAAGGCAATTGAGGATGAATACCATCGTGCCGATAGCTTGAGTACCCTAGTACCAAAACTACCACCAGAGTTATTACCAGAAGCCCTTGCTGCTATTAGGGCAATTCAGGATGAGTCTCTTCGTGTCAATGCTTTGAGTGCCTTAGTTGATAAAGTACCCCAAGTCTTACCAGAAGCCCTGGCTTGTGCCGCTAGAGTAGTTCCACCAACTTATCTCGATCCCAAAGCTTTGACTGCCTTAGCTTGCGGTTTGTCACAACTACCAGCTGCGGAAATTTTTCCCCTTTGGCAAGATACATTACATAAGTTATCCCTTGGCGATCGCCCTAGATTGCTGCGATATATCGCAGTGTTTTCTCCAGTTATCTGGGCATTAGGCGGTCAAGCAGCAACGGTAGAAGTTATTCGGGCAATTTATGATGTAACACGATGGTGGAAATAATTCGTAATTTTCAGGTTTAGTAGTGTAATTTTGCAGAATTGGTATTATTCATCAATTCATCTAGTCTGAAAAGTATGGAGTGCGATCGCACCAAATTCTACAAACTGCGATCGCAATCATTGCGCTACCTAATCAATCTTAGTCGTTAACATGACAACATTAAGTCTTACTTGGATGCGATCGCTTCTTACTTGGACGCGATCAACTCTTACTTGGATGCGATCGACTCTTACTTGGATGCGATCGATTCTTACTTGGACGCGATCGACTCTTACTTGGACGCGATCGATTCTTACTTGGACGCGATCGACTCTTACTTGGATGCGATCGATTCTTAAACTGCGGCTACACCACTATAGTTAAGGGTAAATTGTAGGTTGGGTTGAACAAAGTGAAACCCAACAAGCCATCACAAATGTTGGGTTTTGTTCCTCAACCCAACCTACGCATTTTAAGGTTTTTGGTGTTAACTGAACGGTATTTTTTTTATACTCTTCTTTGTTTTATGCAATGCACTGACCTTCAAAAAGTGTTACCTGTTGAAATTATCTAAATTAGCATTAACAATTGATTCAGCAAAAGTACTTAATTTTGTCAAAAATATTCTGATAAATAATCTAAATTATTTAGGAATTTTACTGATACAAAATTTAAGTTAATTGAGGCAAGCTAGCTCTAGAACTATTTTAAAAAATTACAAGTATGACTCGACAAAAACGTATATCCCGTGTTTTAGATACGGCGAAGTTTAGAGTGGCTAACTTCCAAGCTATCGATCCAAACATGACGTTTGATGATGACTGCAATTTGCAAAACCTGACTCAAACAATTGATGAGTTTCGCAATGTCCTTGATACTTATAATGCTGCTCTAGCTTTGGTAGATTCTTCTAAAACTAAAGTTGATGCAATGGAAAGAACCTTGCGCAGTCTTTCAGATAAGATGCTGAGAGGAGTGGGTTTTAGATACGGCAGAGATAGCGATGAATATGAGCTTGCAGGTGGTGTTCGTGACAGCGAACGTACCCGCAAAAGCAGGTTAACTCGGTTGAAAAATCTCGCAGAGGAAGCAGCTAAAGCTAATTCTGAAACTGCGTAGGGTGGCTGTTGTCAGCGTAACGCACATTTATTTTACTAGCTACGAATGCGTTACGCCAATTAACGAAAACCTTGATACAGATAGATTTCTCTTAGGGGTATGGCAATACCCACCTGTGTCAACTTAAGCTGAAAGCTAGATCGGGCAAGCGTTGTACAAATCCTCCACGCCCTCATCCCCTAACCCCTTCTCCCACAGGAGAAGGGGAATTTAATCTCTATCTCCCCTCTCCTGCGGGCTACGGTGTACACACAAGTACTATCTGTAAGGGTTTCAGGCATTATAGACCCTTTAAATTGTCATTACGAGTGCAGCGAAGCGGAACGAAGTAATCGCAAAAACCACGGGATTATGCGATTGCTTCGTCGTTCCTCCTCTCTGCGAGACGCTACGCGAACGCAATGACAAGCTTCCAGAGCGATCGCACAACCTAAAACTAGATGAACAAACCAAGTACTAGGGGGAATTTTAAGACTTGTGTGTACACGGTAGCCTTAAAAAAGCGGGAATTAATTTAAAACTCTATAGTACAGAGTGCGGTGAAATGAGTTTATCGTTGTCATCCCCGTGAGGGGTAATTAATTGAAAACTATGGGTTGGGTGCATATCGTCTCATGGCCTGCACAGTTTCCATTCCTGTGAGGGGTAATTAATTGAAAACTAGATGAAAATCGTGGGGTTTTCATTTTTACTAAAGTTTCCATCCCCGTGAGGGGTAATTAATTGAAAACTGATTTTGATAGTTTTCGCTTTCATTTTAACATTCAAGTTTCCATCCCCGTGAGGGGTAATTAATTGAAAACTACATTGCGTACACCAGCAACCTCTTTGCAATCGCGTTTCCATCCCCGTGAGGGGTAATTAATTGAAAACGTTTTAATAGTGCTTCAAGCTTTGTCTTACACTGATTGTTTCCATCCCCGTGAGGGGTAATTAATTGAAAACCCTACCCTTTTAGAACGCTTATCCAGAGAGGGTTACAGATAGCCATTTCTGAGGGGGGTCTAATTTACCTATCAATAAGCTCAAATTATTGAGAATATAAGGCTATTAGACCATGCTCAAACGCTTACCCAGCAAGCTATCTGAGGGGGTCAACGAAAGAATCAGGGTTTCAGCCTTTGCCTGACCCCCTCAGATGCTTATCATTAAGCAACTAAGTTATAAGTTTGCTAAATAATTCTGAGTAAATGGAAATACTCGATTTAGATGTTATTGAATTTTCGTGGTTCAGTAATACTTTAAAATAGATAGTATGAAAACACACTATAAAAGTCAACCGACTTCATAATTGTTCACTACAGAAATCCATGACTTTACAGATGTTTAGTTAGTAGTTTGACATCATTTACCCCTCACGGGGATGGAAAAGTTGAAAGTAGTTGTTGATGCGATCGCCTCCATTGACGATGAACAGATGCAAGTGCGATCGCAATGTGCTAGTTGCGTAAGTCTTGTTAAGGAAATTGTGATGAGAGCTTGAAAGTTACATTTCTAATTTTGCAACCGGTCAAAGCCATTACAAATTCAAAATTTATTTTAAGGTAAAACCCAATATTAGCGGTAAATAAAACTGCTTAAAGATAAAAAATTGGGATAGCTCTACTAGATTCATTGGTAAAAATTGAAAAGCTCAATTTTTATATTCGAGTTTGCAAGTATACTTTTAAATCGCGGTTGATTATGACATCCATAGCAGGTAAGACAGTCCTTTTGACCGGAGCGTCTGGTGGTATTGGAGCATTTATTGCTCGTGCTTTGGCGAAGGAACAAGCAACCGTCGTGAGTGTTTCTCGTTCTCCAGAGAAACTAGAAGCAATATCAAATGAAGTGCAAGCTTTAGGTGGTAGAGGAATTAGCATTCCCTTTGATATTAGCAAAGTAGAAGAGTTACCTGTATTAGTTCAGCAGATTAATCAAATTGCAGGTCAAATTGACATTGTAATTAATAATGCTGCAATTGAAAAATACCGAGCTTTTCAAAATTACGCTTTAGCAGATATTCAATCGATGTTAACTACCAATCTGATTGCGGGAATGGAGTTAACTCGGTTAATTTTACCAACAATGATCGCTCGTGATAGCGGTCATGTTGTGAATATTGCGTCTGGTTCCGGGAAAAAAGGAGCACCTTACAACAGTATCTATTCTGCCACCAAAGCCGGGATGATTATGTGGACTGATGCGCTACGGCAAGAGTTGGCTGATACTAATGTTGGGGTGACAGTGATTTGCCCAGGATATACCAAAGCGGGAATGTTTCTGGCTTTTGGGCTACCTTCGCCTAAGTTAGCACAAGTTTCGCACCCTAGCGAAGTTGCGATCGCAGTTTTGCAAGCAATTAAGCAAAACCAGCCAGAAGTCGTTATCGATGGCTTCCTCACCAAACTGTTATTCTCCAATATCCAGCTTTTCCCCAAATTTGGCGATGTAATTTATCGCTGGATTGGCTTAACCCAGTTAAACAAAACCTGCGCGGAAAATCAAATGCGCAGAGACTCATAAATTTTACATCGCTTTGGGAGTTGAGCGAATGGCTGATGCACATTATGATGCGATCGTCATTGGTACAGGTGCGGGTGGTGGCACTTTGGCCTATAAATTAGCAAGTAATGGTAAAAAAGTTTTAGTTTTAGAACGTGGTAATTTTTTACCAAGAAAAAAGACAAATTGGGATTCTCAGCAAGTCTTGCGCAAAGATTTTTATCGCACAACAGAGCAGTGGTACGACAAAGACAACAAAGTAATTAATCCACTTACACATTATTATGTGGGAGGTAACACAAAATTTTATGGTGGTGCGCTATTTAGATTGCGCGAACAGGATTTTGAAAAAGTTATTCATCAAGGTGGAATTTCTCCTGAATGGCCTCTAAAGTATCGAGATTTTGCACCATACTATGACGAAGCCGAGAAGCTTTACGAAGTACACGGTCAGCGCGGTTTAGATCCCACAGAACCGCCAATCGATCGAGATTATCCTTTTCCCGCCATCAGCCACGAACCTTACATTCAACAAATTCATGATGCTTTAAAAGGTCAAGGTTTACATCCTTTTTATCTCCCCTTAGCCATCAAACTCAATGAAATCAATCGTCATTTAAGTACTTGTATTCGTTGCGATACTTGTGATGGTTTCCCCTGTTTAATTAATGCCAAAGCTGATGCTGATGTTAACTGTATACGTCCAGCAATGGCTGATGCCAATTTAACATTAATAACAGAAGCTAAAGTAGTACGTTTACAGGCTAGTGCTTCGGGTCGAGAAGTCACTGGTGTAGAAGCAGAAATTGCTGGGAAGTCTCACATATTTACTGGGGATATTGTAGTTGTTGCTTGTGGTGCAATTAACTCAGCAGCATTGTTACTCAAATCTGCCAACGACCAACACCCCAATGGATTAGCCAATAGTTCTAATCTTGTAGGTCGGAATTATATGGCACATAACTTTGGCGTAGTTATGACCTTGAGTACAAAACTGAATCCGACTGTTTTTCAAAAGACTTTAGCAGTTAATGATTTTTATTGGGGAGATAAAGATTTTACTTACCCAATGGGTAACGTACAAATGTTAGGTAATGTCAATAAAGACAGAATTGCCGCGCATGGCCCGCCATTGATGCCTGGTTTTATTGCTGAAGCCATAGCCAATCATTCTATTGCTTGGTTAGCAATGAATGAAGACTTACCAGATATTAACAATTGCGTGCGCGTTCAAGGCGATCGAATTATTATTGACTATACCCCCAATAATCAACAAGCATTTAATCGGTTAATTCAGTGCTGGATTGAAGTATTAAAATCTATTGAACCATTTGCCTGCCATATTCCGCAAAAGATGACTGTCAAAGAAGTTGGGCATCAGTGTGGAACCTGTCGGTTTGGTGAAGATCCCAAAACTTCAGTACTAGATATCAATTGCCGCACCCATGATATTGATAACCTTTATGTGGTTGATGGCAGCTTTTTTCCTTCTAGTACTGCGGTAAATCCATCGCTCACAATTATTGCCAATGCCTTACGAGTGGGAGAGCATTTGTTAGAAAGAATGATTAAATACTAATCATAGCTAGCTTCAATTTGTCATTGGTTATTAGGCATGGGGTATAGGGCATTTATTATTTCTCCGCGTCTCTCATACCATTTCTCTAAACTCTGACTACAGATAATTCTCCCCCTGCACCCTGCCCCTACTGCCTATGTGTAGTCTTATTTTGGAGAATTGATATTAGTCCCCTCGTCCCATTTCTCCCCACACTCCCTCATCCCCAAAGCTTGCCCACTACTCCCACAACTTAGTATGCTGGCGTTACACAGAGGGTGAAACTCAACAGGCGGGTAAATTTTGGATTTGTCTACTCCTTTGCAATTAATTGGGCGATCGGCAGAATTTCAGCACATTGTAGAAGTGTTGGCGCGGGATGGTGATTTGCTGATTACAGGAGTACCGGGAAGTGGAAGGCGTACTCTAGTGCGGGGAGCAGCTCAAGAAGTTGGTGCGATCGTCTTAGAAATAGACTGTATCCGCGCCATAGATGGGCAGCGATTTGTGCAATTGTTGGCAGAAACGATTAGCCAAAATTGGCAGCCAGCAAAAATCCAAGACTGGGTAGCTCAAAATGCTAGTGAATTTTTCGTCTTAAATCTTGAGGGTAAACTCAAACTATTGCATTCCCTCAATCAAAAGCAGCTATGGCAAGCATTTGAAATCTTATTGCAATTGCCGCAAATTATCGCCGTAGATTTGCATCAACGAGTAGTGCTAATTTTACAGAGTTTTCCTCACATTCGCTCTTGGGATCGTAATGGTTTGTGGGAAACAACATTGCGGCGAGAAATTAAAGTGCAAACAGATGTAAGTTACGTTCTGATCGCCACGATCGCAGAGAGTAGCCAGCAAACAGATGAGACTAATTATCCTTTAGAGACTGTGCAGTTACCACCCTTGGCTAAAGACGTTTTAGCAGTATGGGCGAGAGAGATTTTACATACACAAGGACTAAAATTTGATTCTCGCTCTCAAGCACTACAACTCTTCTTAGATGCAGTGCAGGGACACATTGGCGATGCGATGACACTGATTCGCCGTCTGCAAACTTTATGTCGTCCTGAAGCATTAATTACTGAAAAAGAGGTACAGCAGGCGATCGCTGAATTACTGAAAGATTTGTCTATTACCTTTGAGTCATTATTGATGTTACTCCCCGCAAATCAGGTACACTTGCTGGAATGTTTAGCTTTAGATTCTACTGATAAACCACAAAGTAAAGAGTATATTCAAAAACACGGGCTTTCAAGGGGAGGTAGTCTTCAAGGTGCTTTGACTGGGTTACAACACAAAGGTCTAATTTACAATGCAGAACAGGGTTATCGATTGGCATTGCCGTTATTGGCTTTGTGGTTGCAGCAACGGTTGAGTTGAATTTTCAAACAGCCTATTCATTAAAAATGATGCAAATTCATCATATTTATTACTACGGTAAGTATTCGTAGATTGTGTTTGTAAGCTGTTATTTGCAAATAAATATTTTGGCAACCAGCAAATTGCTGTACATAGCTGTACATAATAGAATAGAGAAAAATATGATATTATTCTCTACGTTTTTACATCAAACATTGGCTCAATTTTAGGCATAGGAGGTGCTGAATTTATCTTTATGTTGCTAGATGTCTTAAGTAGATAAACGTAAAGAAATATAAATATATTGCAATGACAAAACCTGCATTTTGCTAATTGAGGCAAGCCGCGTATAGAGTTCTGATTTCATTTTTAGACTTCATATTTTTTTAAGAAAATTGTTTTTTCATTTTTAATATTTTCCTCTTGCAAAATGTTGCATACTTTGCTTGAATCATGCCAACCTCTGATGAAAATCAATGTCCTGTGACAATGAGGTAGGAAGATGAAAGAAACATTTTCATTTGCGGTGTAGGCAAATCGGCCATCAAGACTAGTTGGGAAAAATGTAGAAAGAAAAACTTGTTATGCATCCTAGTGTCCCAACGCTGTAGTAAGTTAGTTCTTTAAGGAAGAATCTCTAAAAGGAACTGTTAAAAGAATTTCCCAACTTGGGCAATTGGGAAACTCGACGGGTGTACGCAGTTAATTTTGGCGGCTTACCGGAAGAACAAAGTTCCCTACCCGTCTTAAATATATTCTGGAATTATCTACCCCCATGACAGACTCTCATCCTATTGCACCTATGCGTAGAAGGCTTGTCATTACATTATTAGGGTTACTAGCCTTAATCTTGGCGCATAAAATGGCCTTGATTTACCGCATTCAGCCTGGAGTATCTTTATGGTTTCCGCCCTCAGGTGTGGCGATCGCTCTAACTTTTTGGTTAGGGCCCTATGGTATTGTCCTAACAGCGATCGCATCGTTTTTGATGGCACCATTTTGGGGGCTGAATGGTTGGGAGCAGCTAGTTGGTTTACTTGATGGTATAGAACCTTTGATTGCTTGGTTGCTCTACCGACGTTTTTCGCAGGGTTCGCTGCGGTTAAATAGCCTCCGGGATGCGGCAATTTTTACACTAAGCGTTCCGTTAGCAGCCTCGGCTACCTTAGCTGTAGTTGGTAGTTTAGCTTGGGTGGCTCTAGGGAAAATGCCAGCTGATACTCTGGCTCAAAGTATCCCTCATTGGTGGTTGGGCAATGCTATGGGCGTAATGGCGATTACGCCTACTGCCCTATTAGTTCTGACTCCATACCTACAATCTTGGGGGTGGTTCCCCAAATCTGAAACCGCAGATCCTACGCTGAATGCTCTTATCTTCCAGAAGCCCCGGCGATTTGCGGGAGAAATTAGCATCATCATACTGCTTTGTGTCGCGATCGCCGCGCTGACAGTTGCGGAAACTAACAACAAAACTTTTAGATTCCAACAATTATCATTTTTGAGCTTTGTTCCGGTTTTGTGGGCAGCAAGCCGCTTTGGCGTTACTAGCGGGATGCTAATCTCTAGTTTGTGCGTTTTCGTCACCCTATTCTTTTATTTAGTTGCCTACCCCAACGCGATCTTATTACCAGAAATTCCCGTACCACCAGAAGTTTTACACGTTCACAAGCTGAGTTTACTAGTACAGTGTGCTGTCGCCTTGCTAGTGGGAACTGCAATTACCCAAAGAGCAAAGATTCAAGTAGCGCTGGCTGTAGAACGAGTCAGGCTTGGAGAATATCAGGCTCGTGCTGAACTATCAGAACAACTCATTCAACTCAACAATTCACTTGTAGAAACTAATGCGCGTCTTGAAGAATCCAATCGTGACAAAGATGAATGGCTCTACCGCGAGCAAGCTCTGCGTCAACGTTTGGTTAATATTCTGGAAGGCATGAGCGATGCTTTTATCGCCGTTAATCGTGACTGGCAAATTACTTACGTAAATCGACAAGCAGCAAAAATTACAGATTTAGAGCCACAGAAGCTGATTGGTAAAAACTTTTGGCAGCAGTGGCCAAATTCTAAAGGCACACAGTTCGAGAGAGAATATCTACGAGCATTTACTGAAGCAATACCTGTCCATTTTGAGGCATTCTGCGAATCTGGCAATCAGTGGTTTGAAGTCCACGCTTATCCAGCTGAAGATGGTTTAGGCATCTTTTTTAGAAACATCACCGAGCGCAAGCAAGCAGAAGTAGAGCGAGAACAAATACTAGAGCGAGAGCAAGCTGCACGTACTGAAGCGGAAACAGCAAACCGAATTAAGGATGAATTTCTGGCAGTTCTTTCCCATGAATTACGTACTCCTCTCAACCCAATTTTAGGTTGGGCAACATTACTCAAAACCGAGAAATTTCAGCGAGGAGAAAAGCTGCTGCGGGCAGTAGAGACTATCGAGCGCAATGCGAAGTTACAAATTCAACTCATCGAAGACTTGTTAGATATCTCTCGCATTCAACAAGGAAAAATGGTTTTAAATATCCAGCCTCTCAATATAGTTCATATAATTGAAGCGGCCTTGGAAACCATGCATTTAGCATTGGAAGCCAAAAATATTCAAATTAAAACCTCATTTAATCGCCCAATCTGTCTTGTTTGTGGAGATGCAGCACGTCTTCAACAAATAGTTTGGAATCTACTTTCTAACGCCGTCAAATTTACACCATCAGGGGGTCAAGTAGAAGTCAGATTAGAACAAGTAGACACTTATGCAGTAATTCAAGTTCAAGATAATGGTAAAGGTATTAGTTCAGAATTTCTGCCCCACGTATTTGAATATTTTCGCCAAGCTGATGGTAAAAGTAACCGACAATTTGGTGGTTTGGGATTGGGTCTAGCTATTGTGCGTCATCTCGCAGAATTGCATGGTGGATGCGTTCAAGCTCAAAGCCAGGGAGAAGGAGAAGGGGCAACATTTACTGTCAAGTTACCATTAATGGTCGAGCCACCACAAATAAATCAAGATAATCGTGACTGTAATAATTCTTTGAATTTAGCAGGACTACGCCTTTTAGTTGTAGATGATGATATCGATACAGATGAATTGCTAACTGTGATGCTCGAAGATTTGGGAGCATCTGTAACGGCAGTAACTTCAGCAGGCGAAGCCTTAGAGATAATAGCAAAATCCCCTCCAGATTTACTATTGAGTGATATTGGAATGCCGGGGATAGATGGCTATATGTTCATCCGTTTAATTCGTGCTATGCCACCAGAAAAAGGAGGAGATATTCCAGCGATCGCTCTTACTGCTTATGCGGGAGAGATTAACCAAAAGAAAGCACTTGCAGCTGGTTTTCAGATGCACTTAGCTAAACCTGTTGCACTGGAAGAATTATTAAAAGTCACGGCGCAAATTTTGGCATCAAGGAACAGAGAACAAAAAATTAAAGAGGTAGAAATGTACCTAGCTGCGCAAAAATCAAATCGGAGTTCGAGCGTGAAAATTTAATTGGGGATTTTAGATTAAGAAATTCTTTAATCTAAAATTGGAAATTTAAAATCTCAAATTCGGTAAGTAATACTTATAAAATCTCCAGAGAATCAAGAAATGAGTATTTCAATCCGTTTACTACAGGCGAATGAGTTAGCAACTGCCGATCGCATTTTTCGGTTGGCTTTTGGCACTTTTGTCGGACTACCAGAACCGAGTCAATTTGCTGGCGATGCAGCTTATATCCAACACCGTTGGCAAACCGATCCAAATGCAGCATTTGTGGCTGAAGTGGATGGAAAAATCATCGGTTCTAACTTGGTGGTTAATTGGGGAAGTTTTGGCTATTTTGGCCCGTTAAGCGTTCATCCTGATTTTTGGCAGCAAAAAGTTGGACAAAAACTCGTAGAACCTGCGATCGCCTGCTTTACAGAATGGCAAACTCAATTAGCTGGACTATTCACTTTTGCTACCAGTCCCAAGCATCACGCACTCTATCAAAAATTTGGGTTTAATTTACGTTTTTTAACTCCAATCCTGGGAAAGTCAGTGCAGCCATCTCAGGTAATACCCCCAGGAATGAGATATTCTCAGTTAACTGAAGATAAACGTGCTGAATTTCTCAAAGCCAGTTACCAACTCACTGATGCTATTTATGAAGGACTAGATTTAACCAGGGAGATTCAGACAGTTAACCAGCAAGCACTAGGCGATACAGTTTTATTTTGGGATGATATCGGTTTGGCAGGATTTGCCGTTTGTCACTACGGTGCAGGCACAGAAGCAGGTAGCGACACGTGCTTTGTCAAGTTTGGAGCCGTGCAATCGGGGACTGGTGCGGGAGAGCGTTTTGAGCAGTTATTAGATCTATGCGAACACTTAGCTGTCACCCAAGGAATGTCAAAGTTACTTGCTGGAATTAATACTAGTCGTGACGAAGCTTACCGTAGAGCGATCGCTCGTGGTTATCGTAGTGAGGTCATTGGCGTAGCAATGCATAGACCGAATGAACCAGGATATAATCGTCCAGATGTTTTTGCCATTGATGATTGGCGATAATTAATGCCAGATATAGCCACCCACAAAGAGATTTAGTTTCTCGCCGAATTTTTAGGAAATTGCGTTTGCAACATCACCAACCATGCTTGCACAGCAGATTTTAATCTTGCTCTTTCAGTCTCTTTAATACCTTGAGGATCGAAGCGATCGCGGTAATGCAGTTCTACTAGCGATGTTAAATCATTAATTAAATCTGAGTTAGGTAATTCTTTTTCTAACCTCTCGATCCAGTTTTTTAAAGACTCTGAAGGTTGACGGCTGAAACCTAACTCGTTTAAAGTTTTTTCAATTAAATAAAATTCATATTCTTTCCTATTGATATCTACTTTCGCTACTTGTTTAGCCGATATTTGTTTTGTAGATAAACGACGAACTTTATTATGGGAATTAAACTTCCACAATCGCAGCAATATTAACGGCAAAATTAGCCACCAGCCATATTTAAATAGATTGCTCATTAAGCCAGAACGTAACCAGCTTGATAGTTTAAAACTAAAAAATGACCATAAATCAGAGATAAATGCTAATTTAGAAGCATTTGCATTCTCAATACTTGCCCAATCAGCAGGTGTAGTATCAAAAGCTTGCCATTTACCATTTATATATGCCAATGTCCAAGCATGAGCATGGCGACTACGAACTATGTATTGGTTCTCTAACTGACTAAATTCGCGCACCGAATACCCTACAGCATAACGCGCTGGTATCCCAGCCGCCCGTAAAAGCAATGTAGTTGCAGTGGCAAAATATTCACAATGTCCAGCGCGGGTTTTGAGTAAAAATGTTGATAAAGGCGTTGCGCGATGATTGTTTTCTATAAATTTTAAGGAATAACGAAAATTTTTAATAAAAAAGCTATCTACACGCTCCAATATGGCTCTGGGAGATTTTCCTGTAATATCTAGTTGGCTAATAATTTGGTTGATTGCTTCTGTTTCGGGTTGGGCGATTTGCAAATCTTCTTCTGTCGGTGGGCTATCTAAAGAAAGGCTTTTATTAAATAAGATGCGGTAAGCGATCGCATTATCTTTTCCTTCTACTTTTACCGTACCATATTTGTTTTTCTCCATTTGGCTAACTGGTAATTCATCAATTTCAAATGTTCCGTCAGCTAGCCTTAATAAGCCTTTCCCTTGATTCAGGGTGGCAGAAATTGTGAGTTTTGAGCTATCGGCTGGTGCATTCCCTAAACGCCAAGTCTTACCATTCATCTCAGGTTGTACAGTAGTAAAATTAGAATTTGATGCCACCCAAAAAGTAGATTTGTATTTATCATAAGTTGCTTCTCGCAACAAACCAGGAGCTACGTTTTGATTATCGGAAGCTACGCGAAAAATAATCTCATTTGACTGTTTTAATGTGCCAATCTCACCGATACTCGTTTGTTTGATTGTTGAATCTGTTAATTGACCGATATTATTACTCTTGCTTAACCATGAAACAACAGTATCCTCTAACTTCTGTTGCAGTTGATATACCCCTATCTGTCCGACAAATCCCATACTTCCAGCCAGCAGAATTAGAGACAGCCAAATAATTGGTGAAAATCGTGGCGATCGGATAAACCACAGAGCAATACTTGTGAGTAAAAACATCCCAATATAAAAAGAGATATCCCTAGTATTAGCGGCTCCAGCAGATAACATACAGAGAGCAAAATAGGGATAACTTAAATTAATAATGTATCGTCTTGATTCGGATTTAATAACATTTTTTTGTGATATAAATAGCGTGCGAATATCAATATTTTCATTTACAGAGTATGTTTGCGCCGCCAGCAAGGGAAAAAATACTAATGGAAACCACTGCAACAAATTATAGATTAAGTAAATTGAGCGATTAGTAGTTATCAGAGAAACAAAGACAATAATCAGAATTATCAAACACAAATTAGCAATGCGCCGGAAATCCTCATAAGAAAAATCCCACCGCGAGTTAATCAAGCGATATCCTGCTAAAATCAGAGCCATTGGTATGGCAAAAATCCACATTCCTGTCTGCCAACCCCAAAAGATTAAAGCAGCGCTCAAGAGAAGTACTGGTGGTTTCATATATGCATTAGTTCCTCTTGTATTTTGCCCAACTTTAAAATATGGGATCTGGTTAAGCGATCGTTCAGAGAATCTAAATCAAAGTTGTCTAATTTACCTTCTTTATCAGTAACGATTAACACTAAGGTATGGATACCCACACTTCTGAGATAATTCACTAATATTTTTCTATCTTCATCCCAACACAAAAAGATACATATACAGCCACTCAACAAAGATAGTTTCTCAAGGACTACTGGAATCAGAGAATCAAAAGATTTATCTCGACAGGCGACAACAGATGCGAGAATTTCTAGCATTTTATCAGTATGGCTGAGTCCTCTACCGAAGGTAAAACAATAAGCTTCATTACCGACAAACATTAAATCTAATAATGATTCTTGAGTTTGAACTTCACAGGCTAATGAAGCTGCAATTGATATTGCTTCTTCTAAAATTTCGCTATAGTTAACGCTTTGAAATGTATCTAAAATCAAAGCGTGTCGGACAAAAAACTCATCCTGTTCTTCTTTGACAATTGGCTTACCAACTTTTGCCCAGCTTTTCCAGTGAATTTTACGCAGCGAATCTCCCGGACGATAATCGCGCAAAGACCTAAATTCCTCTGAATCTCCTACAGAAGAGGCTAACGCCACACCACCAGATTGATGTTTCTTGACACCCGGAAGTTGAACTGGTGGTAGCTGATATAACTTAGGTAAAATCAATAAAGATTGGGCTAAAGAAATACTTTTACAAGCTTTAAAAAGTCCAAAAGGATCTGGTCTAGCTACGGTCATACCCGTCAGCCGAATTACGCCTCTTTGGGTAGGTATGATTTCACCAACAACTTCTGTTTTGCTATTAGGTGCAAGGGTGGGTAAATCTATTGGTAAAGCTTTAGCACATTGTTTGCGAGAAATTAACCACAGCCAACGGTCGTATCCAAAAGCTTGAACCAACGAATGTTTCTTAACTTTTCTAGTTTCAGATGTTTCTAGAAAATCTTTAAAATTTGGGCGGGGGTCGGCAAAATTTTCAAATAATTTGAGTCCTTTTTGTATTTTGTTACTTTTGTTATGAATGACAATTTTGTACTTCAGATTTACGCCAACGGTTGCGAATCTAGGTAGATGGCGATTAGCACCAAAACGATAGCGAAACAGCAGGCTAGAAACTACAGATATAATGAGAATAGATACTAGAAAAGTTACTATCTGATAGTTCATGCTTGCATTACTAGACCCAGTTAAAGCAGCTGCGATCGCTAGTACAGAAACAACCATGCCACTAACAGTAACTCGTCTCGTTAGCTTGCGTTGAATGCCATAACTGAAATAGAAAAGACGATAGATAAAAAGTTTCATCTTGCACGTTTGCTATCAAACTGGAACAGGAACAGATTTGAGGATATCTTCAACAACACTTGTGGCAGTTTTACCAGAGAAACGCGCTTGCGGTTCCATCACGAGGCGATGAGCAATTACAGATACTGCAAGTTCTTGGATATGTTCTGGTGTGACAAATTCATAGCCATCAAATAAAGCTAATGCTTGCGCAATCTTCATTAAAGCAATC
Organism: Calothrix sp. NIES-2098; assembly: GCF_963875125.1. Classification (NCBI taxonomy): domain Bacteria; kingdom Bacillati; phylum Cyanobacteriota; class Cyanophyceae; order Nostocales; family Calotrichaceae; genus Calothrix; species Calothrix sp. NIES-2098. Next base: position 1,349,635 of record NZ_CAWNKJ010000001.1, on the reverse strand, counting down.
GAAGCTCTGGGGCTTGCTCCTAATTGCACGCCTTGGGCAGAACGAGTAGCATTAACAATATCTACAAGGTAGGTTTTTAATTCCTGAGAAATACGAACTTGCTTGACCTGCTGTTTCAAAATAATGATGTCCTGCAAATCAATGCAAGGTTGAATTGAATCAATAGGGTGTTGTTGAATTTGGTCTGAAAGCAGGTTAACCTCGTCTTCCGGTGATATGTATCCCAAACTAAACTGAAGTGCAAAACGATCCATTTGGGCTTCTGGAAGCGGGTAAGTACCGCGGGATTCCACTGGGTTCTGAGTGGCGATGACAAAAAACGGATCTCTCAGTTTTCGCAAGTTTCCATCAATACTGACTTGAAACTCTGCCATCGCTTCTAGTAGCGCAGATTGGGTACGCGGTGAAGCCCGGTTAATTTCATCAGCCAAAACAATATGAGCGAAAATCGGGCCTTCGTGGAAATGAAAGGTGCGTTCGTTGGGGTCAAGCATCGAAATCCCCAAGATATCCGAAGGCAATAGATCTGGTGTAAATTGAATGCGCTTGAAACTAACATCTACAGAGTATGCTAGGGCTTTTGCTAAGGTGGTTTTACCGGTTCCGGGATAATCTTCTAACAGTACGTGTCCCCCACTAGCAAAGGCTGACAGCAATTTCCTGATTGCTGCTGATTGCCCTTTTATGACCTTTTGAATATTGTTAAAAATTCGTTGATAAATCTCTTTGCTGGGCAAATCATGAGCTTTTGGGTAAGAATTCTCCATTTTCCTTCATCACTGGTGAATGTCATGAAGTTAATGTACCCATTTGCCATGTGTTATTCTCTGCTCTATGGCAAAATGCGATCGCCTCCAGCATATCATCGGTTAGCAAAAGCTAAGTCAGATTCAATGAACTTTGCACCTGTTAGGTTAGCCCTACTTAAATTACAGGAGTGAAACTTTGCGCCTCTTAAGTCTGCTAGCGCTAGATTCGCTCCTGTTAAATCTGCATCAGTCAGGTTAACCTCACTTAAATTCGCCCTAGTTAGATTCGCCCCTCTTAGATTTGCTTGTTGCAAGTTTGTTTGAGTTAGGTTTGCTCTGACTATCTCTGCTCTCGTCAAGTCGGCTCCAATTAAATGAGCTTCACTAAGGTCTGCTGCTGTTAAATTAGCTTGGCTGAGGTCAACTTGATTTAGTACAGCCCAACTCAATTTTGCATGGCTGAAATTAATCTGATTCAGCTTCATTGATGTTAGCACTGCACATCTCAAGTTGGCATTAATAAAATTCCTTTCTCCAATTGCGTAACGTCGCAACAATTCATCAGTTGTTAATCTTGCTAAAACAGTTCTTGCAGCGCCTTGATAACACCATGTAGCTTCTGTTAGTTTGGTAGCAGTATTAACAGCAACCTCATCACATTGGTCTAATATTACTCCATTACAGCCATCCCATTGACCATTTAGCATCAAGGCAATTTCATTAGCAGCAGCTATTGAATCAAATAGTAAAACAGATTGTTTCTTCTGATTTAAGGAGCTAATTAAACTAATTAATATATTATTTTTCATCTATCTTTAGAGATGGATTTGGGCAATCAAGCATAACACTGACTTGATAGACAAATCGGTGTCATGTACTATTGTATGCATTTAATAATTATCTTGCATGAATCCAATTATGCCTTCAGTAAAGGGCAGGAAACTCCGCCCCCTATAGATGATTTGTATAGCAGTGATAAATGAGTTACGAATAAAAAGATACCCGACTTATTGAAGAATTCGGGTATCTGAGCCTCTTGATTTTTGGTAAAAAGTCTCACAATTAGAAAATAAAACTGAAGAGAAATTCGCTTGTAAATTACCAAATTCTCTAAGCGAGTCTTCAGTCCAAACTTATTCTCCAAAAACCTTCAAGCGGATTGGACTGTTGTAATTGGCTGCTACTGCTACCAACCCCATCATTGTCATACACTAACCCAACACTGAAATTTCTATTTATCGGAAATTGTCCTAATTTACCAAAACCTACAATATTTTTGGAATCAGTTATTACCTGCTGATTCAACTGTATGGTGCTTTGGTTGCCATCAGTAAAATAGATTGTTGCTCGTCTTTTGTGAAAGCTTACTTGAACGTTATAGATCCCACCAGTTCCATAATAGTAAGCTTTCGCAGGCAGCTTTTGTCCATCGATATTTTTTCCGTTGAACTCAACTGCGATCGCAGGCGTACTCAACAGCAAAAAAGTAGGTAGAATTAACCCTAACAGTTTCATAGGTTTACTAAAAATCGCATTTTATCAACCTATTTTTAACTTTAAAACATAAATTTAATTTCTGGGGCTAATAAGCGATCGCAACCTACAAAAATAAAGATTGAACAGTCAAATCCTTGAGAGTAATGGTTAAATTACGCTGTTCTTGTGTAGCAATAAATGCAATAACTGCCTCACACGCCACAGCAATAGTTAACATCACCAAGTTTCGCGCCAGAGGATAATCGCAGACATCATCATTCACATCAGAAGGAACGCGATAAACGTCATTCCAAATCACTTCTGCATAATCGGCTGCTAGCCCAACATGAAGGCAGGCAATTTTTGATTTATCGGCATAATCTTTCACTGCTTGACGTGCCACGCTGTTGTCAAAAACATCAACAATTAGCTGGCTGTCTTGAAGTAGTTGCGCTGCATTTGCTGATGTCAACTCCTTTGTCTTGGCATCAACTTTAGTACCAATTGCTCGGTATAAATTGTTCGCTAAGATTTTCGCCTTAAATGCGCCAACATCGGAACGGTAGTAAGGCTGGGTGGAAAGATTACGTTCCTCAATGCGATCGCGATCGATGACTGTAAGTTTATCAAACCCAGACCGAGCCAAGTTTTCCGCAATGTTAGCTCCTAACGCTCCAGCCCCACAAATACTTACAGGATAGTTCTTGAGTTTTGCCATCACAGCATTGCTGCGGTAAAGCTGTTCGTGAAAAAAGATACTCATTGTCCTCACCACTCTTGTTGTTCCATCACAGCTACCAAAGATTGCAAATCAAAATCGCGATCGCGTCCACTCAAGCAAATACCAGAACTAATTACAGTCAAATCAGTTTTGGCGATCGCACTAGTGTGGAGAACACCATCAGCCGTTCTCCAATCAACTGTCCAGTAATCACCGCGATCCTGAAATTGGCGTAATTCACCGCCACCCATTCGCAATGCTTTTCTTAGCCGCTTTTCATCCTGTTGCGGTTGTGCAAATCCCTCAATCCGCTGAGTTGCTAATTCATACACAGTGCGGATTTCTGGAGTAATCCCTTTAAACTGCAATTCCTCAGCCGGAGTCAGTTGCTTTACAGCAGATTGCAGAGTTTCCACAATTTCCGGATCGGTACGGCGATCGATTTCCTCAAACCAGCAAGACTGTCTATGACAACGGGCGATAATTTGTTCAAAGACAACACCCTCAGTTACTAGATGGACTGCGATCGGTTTGACTACCTTCAACCGTTGACGCATATCTACTTCATTCACAGGGTATGCTAACCAAGTTTTTCCTTGCAGTTTGTGTGCTAACCGCAGTCGTATTTGGGGAAAGTGTTGCAAATATTCTGCAATTTGGGGTAAGTCGGCTTCTTCGACAACCGTTGCTGTCTTCGCATCCACAGGCTGAAAGATACCCCAACCTTGAAATTGACTAGGCTTTGGCGTGAAGGTATAAACCATCCCAGCTACCCGTGTGCGAACTCGTCCACCTTTGACGCAAGGTGCAATAAATTGGGTAGCAGATAACTGTGCTTCTGCACTAGCAATTTGGTTAATTAGCTTACGGATATCAGTCATAGCTCACGCAAAGCCGCAAAGGCACAAAGAAGAGTTTCTACGTTAATTCAGCAAAGTTAGAGAATTTATATAATTATTTCCCGCGTGCAAGTTGGTGGAGCATTGCGTGTTCTCAGTTACTAGAGGGACTCCGCTGGTGAGTTGTTACACACTCTTTTAAAGATGGCTACTTCTAAGCCCACTTTCCAGGTTCTTCGCACTCCCCGTTCGCACACGCCCACTGTATTTGACAGTGTTACTTTTCCTCTCGTACTAGTATGTAGGCTCCAAGAGTTAGGGCACGCAGGATATTAATATAATACAATATACTACAATATTTATCAAAGATGAAAAGGGAGATGACACAGATAATGCGGCTGAATTTGTCAAAAGCCAATCTAAGCATAAAATAATGAATAAAATCCACCGTAATTCTTTAGATGGCAGAATATGACAACCTTTGCAAAATACTTGCAGAAAAGTACCCTATTGATTTTACTCGTTGGTTATTAAATCAAGAACCGCAAACAATTGAAATATTAAAAACTGAATTAAGCATCGAACCAATACGTGCTGATTCAGTCACCTTTCTGCACACAGAAAATCGGATTTTACATCTGGAATTTCAAACTACTATTAAATCCCAAACACCAATTGCTCTAAGGATGCTTGATTATTACGTTAGATTGATACGTAAATATCAAGTTCCTGTCACACAAGTAGTGATTTTCTTACAAGAGACAAGTGACGAAATCGCTTTTACTGAGGAATATGTCAGCGAGGTAACAACCCACCGCTATAGAGTTATACGAATGTGGGAGCAAGATTCAGCAATATTTCTTGGTAATTGGGCGTTATTACCTTTAGCACCTTTAACACGAACCGATTCACCCGAAATGCTATTATCGCAGGTTGCCCAGGAAATTGCTAAAATTCCAGATATCGAGACTAGACAAAATACAGCTGCATACACAGAAATATTAGCAGGGTTAAAGTTTGAGCAAGACTTGATTCTGCAATTATTACGGGAGGAAACTATGCAAGAATCAGTGATTTATCAGCATATTTTGCAGAAGGGAGAACAAAGTGGAAAACAAAAGGAAGCGCTGAAATATACTTTACGTCTTTTAAATAGACGCTTTGGTGAGATAGATTCATTAATAATTGAAAGTCTTCAAGTATTATCTACTGAACAATTAGAAAGCTTAGGAGAAGCATTTTTAGATTTTTCAAATATATCTGATTTAGTTGTTTGGCTTGAGCAAAATACAACTAGTTAAAATCTGAGAAAGAAGACAATGCTTACTAGAGTGTCATAATAAGCATTGTCATACTTTAGAATTTACTTATCATCTCGTACAGGCAATGGCAAATCCATAATCTCCATCAGCAAATCCAGACGAGAGGGACGTGTTAAGAGTGGTACAAGGTTTGGCAAGCTGTAGTAGTCGCCCTGGAAAGTGAAGGTTTCTACGGGTGCTTGCTGCTGCTTGAGTTGACTTTCTAGCCAGTTGTAATAAGTACCCACGCGGACAATCACTACATTGGGGAATACCGCAAATTCTCGGCAGTAGGTCTTGTAGACTTCACTGAAGTAAGGTGTAGCATTTTCACCTTCGTCAGTCACTATGATAATCTGGTCAACTACCTGCTTTTTCTTGCGCATTGCTTCCAATGCACAGCCGATACTAGTACCACCACCTGCCTTAATGTGCTGGAAGGCACGCTCCCAGTCGGTCAACTCTTTGCCTTGGGCGGTGACGGGGTAAGGAATGGTATCGAAGGCGTAGACATATAATTCTGCCTGAGTAATACCAGAGATGAGAGCAGCAAGTTGCTTACCAAGCGCGATCGCATTTTCCATTGAGCCAGATTTGTCCACCAGTAGGGCGGTTGGGCGAGCGATCGCACCACGTCTTTTCACCTGCTCGTTAGTCACTTTTTCTAACTTAGCAACGGTGTCTGCGTCCAAATCTGCGGCGTCTGCGGCAATCTGTGCTTTGAATGCTGCTACACGTCCACTTTTAGATGCTTCCTCCAGCTTAGAGTCAATCAGCTTTTTGACTTCTGGGTGATCCATTGCACCTCTCGCTTGGAGTGACTTGAGGTTATTGATCGTTTCCTGAGGAGTCATAGTATTGATCAACGCCACCAATACAACTGGTGTAAGTTGCTTGATTGCACCGATCGCGATCGTGTAGGGAATGTTGAACTCTACAATTAGCCGTGCTTGTTCTGCGGCACTTTCTGCCTTAGCAAGCTGCTTCAGCACATTTGCTAAAGAACCCTCTGGTGGAGTATCGCGGAACAGAATCGCATTTGCCCGTTCATTTGGCTTAATGTGCAGTGAAGCATACAGGTGCTTCATCGCCTTACGACCTCGCAAAGCTGCGCGATCGAATAGAGCCGGATTGCTTTCTCGTGCCTTCAGGTAACGGCGTACCGCAGTACGAGCCGAACGAGGCAGCTTATTTTGCTGCTGCTTCATAAAGTCCACTATACGAGCCACCTGATAGGGTGGGAACTCTTGCAGCATCACAAATCCAGCATCTCTGTGTTCGGTCAAATTGCTAGTTAGTAAGTGAGCCACAAATACTTCCTTGTGGTCGCGCACATCACCATGACGCTGATACCAAACTGCCAAGTGTCCGTAAAAAAGCGGATCTAATTCAACAATTAACTTATGAATTTCTGCGACTTGCTCAAGCTTGCGGTGAGGTGTTGTCAGCAAACTGTTGAGCATTTCCAAACGCAGATCGCGTTCTGCGGTATTCATGATAACCTCCTCTAGTTGTAGTGAATGAGGAGGCAGATGTTGCACGCGGGGTGAATAAGTCACCGCGCAAGTTGTAGAAGCATTGTATATAACTTGAGCAGAGTTATGTAAGCTTCTGCGATCGGGGCGCGGCAACAACTGCCAAATAGTAAATTCGATCTAATTCATTTGTGAAATTCTCTGCCTCTTTTCTTCTCTTCGTGTCCTTTGCACGGCAGTTGCTTCAAGTCGGCAAAGCCGCCCAACGCACTGCCTCGTCTTTGCGGTTCGTTAAAAAAGAAATTTTCACGCAGAGACGCAGAGAACAAAGAAAGGAGACATCCTGACTATATGAGAGAAACAACGGCTCCTGTTTCCTCTAACTGTTGCTTGAGAACTTCAGCCGCTTCTCGATCCAATCCTGTTTGAACTACTTGCGGAAGCGAGTCCACAAAATCTTTCGCCTCCTTCAATCCCAGTCCAGTCACCGTCCGAATGACCTTGAGTAAGGCAATCTTTTTCTCTGCTGGAACCGATACCAACAAGACATCAAACTCCGTCTGAATCTGTGGTTGAACCTCATCTTCATCATGTCTATCAATCTGAATGAGCTTCGGTGTGGAAATATCTACATTGAAGGTTGCTTCAATCTGCTTTACTAGTTGAGCAGTTTCGTTGACAGTTAGAGATTTGAGTTGTTCTAAAATTTCTAGAGTTTTCACAGACATGGCAACCTCCAATGAGTTGCAGTTTACTCATAATTGATCAAGAATAAAATCACTTCGTGCAAGTTGAAAAAGCTGTTGATTCACACACAGGATTTGAACCTGTAATAGCTTGAGCCTAAGTCAAGTGCCTGTTCCAATTCGGCTAGTATGTAAGCTTTTTCGGTTAGGGCACGAAGTGAAAATTTTACTGTTTAGAAAGTTGATTTAAAATAAACCGAATTTCTTTTTTGCTACACTGCTGTTTTCTCGCAGCGTAAATTTTGCGGTGATAATAGCGAGAACGATGGGTTAAACCTGTCAGAACATCCTGTACATAATCAGTTGGCGGTGGGGGAAAATCTTCAAAAGTAATTAGATACCAAATATCCTTTATTTTGTGGTATTGATGATAATCATCAACAATTACAACATCGGTTTGTTCTGGCTTTTGCTTCTGCTTTCGAGGGATTATCTCGACTGTACAAAGAATGCCAGTTTCTGGATGGATATAGAAGCGATCGCGGTAAGTACCATCTAAGGGAATTTGAAAGCCTCGTGACGCTTTCAGATAAGGAATACCATCAATGATTTCTACATAGCGTTCAACGTAATCCCATATATGACCGATTACGTGCTGTCCTGCCATTGTATTGTGGTCTAATCGTTGACACAGTTCGCTGTAGACCTTATTCCAAGGCTGTCCAACTTTAGAACGTAAAAGCCGCCGCAAGGGGCCAAGATGATCGGAAAGATACTTTGATTTATTTCTGGCTTTAATCAGGTAGGAATTAAATAATCCATCCTCAGTTGCATCCTGAGTGAGTTTGTAGAGTTGCTTTTTATAACCTGTTTGTTTTTTAAGAGGAATTCTTCTCCCACACCGAGGACGCTCAATCACAATTTCGCTCAAACGATGTTCGCTCATAACTTATGTTGTTTAAAGATAGTTTTACAAATTGAGTTTTGAGGATACATAAGTTAGCGGACATCATTGAATTCACCTCCATATCTGCGATTGAGTTAAGGTATAAGATAAATACAATTTAAATAATTGGAATTCCGCACAAGTTAGCAAAGCAGTTTTCACAATTGCCTTTACCATTTTGGCTACGCTCCCATATAAGGGAGCGACAGGAATCGAACCTGCATATCCTTTCACAGATAGTGTGTGTATGCTTCACAAGTTAGGGCGCGGAATTAAATCTTAAATGATTACCGTGCAAGTTGAAGAAGCTTTTTACAACTACGGTCGCTCTTACCAAATATTGGCAGTGGGCACGCACGCTAAATCTCTTGCAGATTTAGAAATCATGCTTCGCTGGTTCGATCGCTCGAAGTTTACTACCTTAGGGACGTTATCAATGTGTATGTATGCTTCTAGTGTTCGGGCACGGATGATTAAGCAAATTAACCATAAACAGCTTCAGGCCGAACGATCAAATCGCCACTAGGACGGCGATCGACTATATAAGCAGAGAGGCGATCGCTATTTACATCTAAATGCCGAGCAACCTGCTCCTTGACTGCTAGATCGTTCATACCTGCTGCAATTCCTAGTTGTGTTTCTGCTACATCAACAGAACGTCCTTCAAATCGAATATGAACCATTGTCATCACCTCTTTTTAAATTACAAATTACTATTAGTGGATCTGATCGGAATTGAACCGATACCCTCCCTGTGAGAGTTGCACTCACACCTCATGCGAGTTGAAAAAGCTGTGGTAACACACGCAGGAATCGCACCTGCAACTTATCGTTTACTAGACGAGCGCTCTACTAATTGAGCTAGTATGTAAGCTTTTTCTGTTAGGGCACAAGTGACATCCGGGATCTCTACCGTTAGAGCTACAGACCCAAGTTTGCACGATCGCTATGCTCTAATTGAAGCTGGAATAGCTGTAATCAAAGTCAAAGCAAGTGGAGTCGTCGGGAATCGAAACCGACTCCTGCAACCGTCCGTTTGTTGGTTTCGGAGCAGTCGAACGCCAATCGCGACCCCAAAAGTGAGCAGTGTCTATGAGAGTTATTGAGCTACATCCTCAAAAACTGGCATCTATGCAATTGTCAAGGTTCTGAGAGGTTTTAGTTTTGCCTCTTGTGGAGGCTTGTTTGTTGATACTACATTTGTAATACAAGCGCTACAAAGATGTCAAGGGTATACTACAAAATTTTTTGAGAATAGTTGTATTCCCTACGCAGTCTAAGGTTAAGCGTGGAGATATATACTACACTGTTGTATAGCTTGTAAAGAAAAACTCTGCGCGATCGCTCAAAGCAACCGCGCAGTATCAGAACGAACAAGGCGGAAAACTCGATCTCGTTTCCCGCCTTGTTGTCAAAACTCAATCCTCTAACAAACTCATCAATGCTGCTAATTCAGGGTCTTGCGATTCGGATAACTTATGCCGTAATTCTAATATTTGATTTTCTATAGATTGCGCCGCATAGATCATATGAGATTCTTGTGCAATTTTTAATTGATTTTCTTTAACTCTGATTTGTCTCAGCAACTCGTTGACATGAGAAATTGACTCATATTCTTGAGAAATCATACCCTTACGCCTATTAAAAATTTCAGGGGTAAAGTTAAGCTGGTCGCTTATATTATGTTACAGGAGTGAATTAAAAATTCATTAAGAATTATACATATATTGGTTCAAAGTTTTTATAAGAATAATCATGTTGGATATATTCAAAAAACTAATGATTGAAGTAGGCGATCGCCTGACTGAGGCCTGAATGTAAATTCATAAGGAACTCGACTTGAAAGCCGATACTACAAGCGTTTAACAACCTCTCTTTTCTACACTTTAAATTCCTAGGCTACGCTGCGAGAGCCTTCTGTGAAGGAAAAGAAAGGTATTCACTCAACGAGTTATCCTTTGAATGATAGAAGTCTTTGAGTATGCCGTAAACCTATTAACAATATTGTCATATAGTTACCCATAGCCAAACCTGCAACTGAAAGCAGTTAAGTCATTTAGGAATTTTACAAGCCTTCAAAATTTGCTGGTAATCCTTTTTCTTGGGACAGCTAGGTATACCTAAGCGAATCATTATAGGATAAGCATTTCTGTAGGAAGGACAAGGGTCTAGGAATAAAATAACATTACCTTGTTTAATTATTTTACTATTTAACAAACACTTATCTTCTACAGGGTAAGAGGGTGGAAATTTTATAGTATTTTTTGTAATTTCTCCTTGGGGGCCTGGCGTGCCCCAAATGTCAAAAATATTAACCTTATTTCCTTTTTGGATCAGTTGATACAAGGCAAACCCACCAAGAAACTTATTTAAGTTTGCACCTGATTGTTGCTGATGACCTATGGCAAAACCCAAAACCCATCCTCCATTAAGACTCCGTTTTGTTGCTGGTTTAGCCAGAATAGATTGTGTATTTAAAACTATAGTTGCAAGCAGACTCACAGTTAAAGAAGCTAGAAAAATCGTTTTGAAAAATTGCTGTTTCATGGTGACTCTGGAAGTATTCTTCCCTTATAATTCCCCAGAAAACGCGAGCGATCGCTTTTTGGCTGTAAGAAACCTCAATCAACATTGAATCATCTGTTGAGAGTTGGGCATAGATTAGTCATCCGTCCACATAAGTCTTGTCATTTCTTATATCTAAATTAATTGAAAAAATGCTGATTTTTTTAAGGTAGATTTTGCATTTCATAAATTTATCTTAGTTTTCTCTTAATACCAATAACTCAATCTCTCCATGATGACTATCAATCGATCTACTACCAATAGACTTGATTAAAAAATTAAGGAGCATTTAGTGACCTTATCAAGGCGTCAATTTTTTACCCTGGCAGGCGCATCGGCTACAGGCGCTGTCCTTCTATCTCCTTTGCAAGCATTCTATGCTAAACCCGCGATCGCTGCGGGCCCCTACGGCAGTTTAGTGCCCGATCCCAACGGATACTTAGATTTGCCTGCTGGATTTACCTACCGCAGACTGTCCGAAACAGGTCAAACGATGAATGATGGTTACAAAGTACCTGGCGGTCACGATGGTATGGGTGCCTTTGCAGGAGCTAATGGCAACACGATTCTCATTCGCAATCACGAACTCACTCCCACTTCTAGCAATGGTTTGAGCGCTCCTAATAGCAAGAAGTACAACACAAATGCGAGGGGCGGTTGCACTAAATTGATTGTTAATTCTTCCCGCAACTTGGTAGACCATCGGGGAGTCCTAGCGGGAACCATTCGCAATTGTGCTGGTGGCCCTACGCCTTCAGGGTCATGGTTAAGCTGCGAAGAAACCTTTGAAACGAATAACAACAAAAAGCATGGTTACGTGTTTGAAGTTCCTAGTAGCGCAACAACTTTTGTTACCCCCTTTCCCCTAACAGCGATGGGGCGTTTTAACCACGAAGCTGCTGCTGTAGACCCCAGCAATGGGTATATCTATATGACTGAAGACCAGGGTAACGGGCTGTTCTACCGCTTTGTTCCTAACGACCGCTATAACCTGAGTGCTGGCGGTGTGCTATACGCTTTAAGGATTGTAGGATCGTCTGGAATCAACACAGCTACAGGTTTCCCAAAAAATACGCCTCAGGCAGTAGATTGGGTGCAGATTACCAATCCCGACCCCGCCACTGATACTGTCAGAACAGAAGGGTATAACAAAGGTGCGGCCAGGTTTTCCGGTGGCGAAGGCATCTTTTATGGCAACAATTATATCTACTTCACTTGCAAGAGTGGGGGTAGTTCTGGAGATGGTCAGATATGGCGCTATTCGACCGCTGACAATACCGTTGAACTGTATATTGAACCCAACAATTCTGGTGTGCTAGATAATCCAGACAATCTTGTGATTTTCCCCAACCGCGACATTTTCCTCTGTGAAGATGGGGATGGCACAGATTACATTTTGGGCATTACTCCCACTGGCAGTCTTTACAAGTTTGCCAGGAATGCCCTCAATACATCAGAGTTCGCTGGGGTCTGCTTCTCTCCTGATGGTCAGACGATGTTTGTCAACATCCAGAGTCCAGGAATAACCTTTGCTATCTGGCCAACCACGGCATCCTGGTAACTTTGGCATTGTTAAATTAAATTAATGGCCAATCACGAGCCGCGATCGCGTAAAATTTGAGCGATCGCGGCTCACTTGTATAATTACTCTTCATTTCTACGGAAAATAACCTGTTAACAAGTTACCCAGCTTGCATAACTATATCTATAGTTAGAAAATTTTTTACAAAACAAACCCAGCATGAAACGAACTAGGAAGTCTCTGCTATTGGCCTTGAACTGGGTGTTACTCTCCTTTGGCACATCGATTTTAATTATTCTCACCCAGCCTACAGCACCCGTTCCCGCACAAGAACCTGCGAAATCTGGCAACATTGAAACTAGCAATACATCCAATTCACAAAAAACTAGAGAACAACAGCTACAGGAAGTATTGCAACGCTCATCAAATAAGCCTGTTGTCATACCACAAACTACGCCTTCCCCTACAGGAACACCACAACCCGCGCCTAGCCCAGAAGTTACTGAGCCAAAAAAACCAGATTTAACAGCGGAACCAGCACCTACACCGGAAGAAGTCGCCCGTCAGCAAAAATTTATCGCAGCAGATAAGCTTTATTTGGCGGGACAAATTGCAGAAGCCGAAAAAATTTATCGCGAAGTCAAAGAACCTTTTGCCAAAACCACTCAACCTCAAGAACGCAAACCAGCAATTATCGATCCAACGCAACTATCCCCAGGAGGAAAAGTATACTGGCGAGAATCAGAGGCGGGGATAGCTAGTAAATTGCAATCCAGAACTTTAGTACCGCTAGAATTGCTAGTTCAACAATATCCCGAATTTATTCCCGGACACATTCGATTTGCAGAAGTCCTCAAACAATACGATCGCCCTCAACAAGCATTAGATATATTAGAACGGGCAGCTTCTCTTTATCCAGATCAACCAGAACTCACTAAAGCGAGAGTCACAGCACTGGCTGAATCCAAAAAATGGATGGAAGCTTCTCTAGCGGCGCGTCAATTTGCGATTCTCAACCCCAAAGATCCGCAAGCACCTGAGTTTACTAAATTAGCCGAAGACAATCTCAAACGTTACAAATCTCATATTCGCGCAGAAATTAGAGGTAATGCGATCGCAAATATTCTTACAGGTGTATTAGGTTACGCTGTCACGGGTAGTTTATTCGGGCCGTTTTCTGCCCTTGACTCTACCATCATGCTGCTACGCGGGGAAGAATCGATTGGGGAATCGGTAGCCAAGCAAGCAAAACAACAACTCAAACTCATTAACGATGAAACCGTTGTTGCTTACGTGAATGAAATCGGACAGAAACTAGCAAAAGTAGCAGGACGGAATGAGTTTAAATACGAATTTTTTGTAGTTCCCCAAGAAGATCTCAACGCTTTTGCCCTACCTGGGGGGAAAATCTTTATTAATGCAGGTGCGATCGCTAAAACAAATTCAGAAGCAGAATTAGCTGGATTAATCGGCCACGAACTATCCCATGTAGTTTTATCTCATGGTTTTCAACTAGTTACCCAAGGCAACCTTGTTTCTAACGTTACCCAGTATATCCCTTATGGTGGGATTATCGGTCAGCTTTCCACACTTAGTTATAGCCGCGATATGGAACGTCAAGCAGATACCCTTGGTACTCGCCTAATTGTTGCTACTGGTTATGCTGCTGATGGCTTGCGTAACTTAATGGTGACACTAGAAAAACAACAAAAAAATGCTCCTCCCAGTTGGTTATCTTCTCACCCTGGAGGTAGTGAGCGAGTTAGTTATTTGGAAAATATGATTACCAATAGCAGCTACAACCGCTACGCTTACGAAGGAGTAGAACGTCACGCGCAAATTAGAGCCAAGGTAAAACAGCTACTTAAAGAGAAAAAAGACCAAGAAGAAAAAAAACGGCGTTCTCGATGAACTAAAAACAAAATTTTTCGTCACTAAAGCTATCAATAATCCCTACCTATTTCCCATTGAGGATGATTTATGTCATCGCCAACCCTGAAGTTTATTTTGTTGAGTAGTTTGGGTTTAGCTTGTTTCCTCGGCAATTCTGTAGCATTTGCCCAAGTTGATAGTTCTGATGGCGTTGTCGTCCCAACAACATCATCAGGCACGTCAACACCCACAGGTACACCCATACCAACAGGTACACAAACCAGCACAACAACCTATCCTACCCCTGATGGTGCAAATCGCTTTAGTTGCCAGTTGTATAACGGTCAATATACCGTGATGTATCAGCCGCAAAGCCAAGCAGGTCAATACTTTGCTTGGGCTGCACCTGCAACTTTGGGTGGTGGCTGGGATGCACAAAAGCGCTGCGTCACAATTGCCCAACGCTTAGAATTGTATCGTCCAGATGGCTTACAAGAACTCCAAATAGCCAGAGAAAATAACGAGAATATTGTCTGCGTCACAACTGAGGCTAATTCAGCTTGTCGAATTGTACTTACAGTGCCACGTGATAAAGACCCCTATAATGTCCGCAATAGCATCTTCCAAAACTTAACCACTGCTGACAGCGGACAGCAGACTATCGCCGTCAATACTTATCGCAACAATCAAAGCGGAGTAGGCGATTTATACAACCTAGGTCGCACACTTTTGGGTGGTAATCGAGTTTCTACTTCAAGAAGCGGTATCAATCTCAAACCTTTCCTCGATCGCAAAGATGGCGGTAATGCTAGCGGACTGAAAAATGGTGTAGCACTTCGTAATCGTTCCAATAGCCAGCAATCTAATAGCGTTCGCCTTGACCCCAATAGATTCCGCCGTTAACTTATTGGCAATGTTTTTCTATTCAAACGCGCTGCAAAGGATCTGCTAGCGCGTTTTTATATTGTGTTGTGCTTTTGACAAATGCTACGTATAGTAACAGTATTTAAGATTTAGGCGATCGCGTCTGATTAAACTACTACTACTTTTAACAGATTGAATCATTTTTCGTATTGTGCTATTAGGCAGACTATCCTAGAAATAGCAAACAATATTAATAGATATTCTACTAAAACATATCTCTTGCTGAAGTCAAGGCTTGGTATATCAAGCCACAGATAAATATAGACTCACATAGATAAAACTCAGTAGTTATTGTTAAGCTAGATGCGGATATTTGCAAGCAGTCTGTAGATTTGTGCCTACGCCTATAGATTATCCCAGTAAAAACCACTGTATATTTTTAATTGTGGTTTGAGAATTTTGCCTAGCAGTAATAGCTTGCTTTTGAATGAATATATGTCTTTGCTGCCAGAAAATCTGTTTTATAATCTGCAAAGGTTTAAAAAATTATTTATTTCCCTGTAGCGGTTAACAGTCATCTCGATCGGATGCTGTAGCTAGGCTGTCATGCAGTCGCGTTGAGGAATGCACAATGTCAAATAGCTCAGGCCTGTATATTCTACTAGTCAGCGTTCACGGATTAATTCGGGGTCACAATTTAGAACTAGGACGAGATGCGGATACAGGCGGACAAATAAAATATGTGCTAGAACTCGCTCAAGCCTTAGCCGCAAACCCACAAGTAGAACGTGTAGACCTAGTTACCCGTTTAGTTAACGATCCCAAAGTTAGTCCTGACTACGCCCAACCTGTAGAAGTTATTTCCGACAAAGCTCAAATTATTCGCCTCAACTGCGGCCCCCGTCGTTATCTGCGCAAAGAAGTTCTCTGGCCGCATTTGGATAACTTTGCTGATGAGTTACTCAGACACCTGCGGCAAATTGGTAAGTTACCACATGTAATACATACCCACTACGCTGATGCTGGATATGTGGGTTGTCGGGTTGCGGCTTGGTTAGGTATCCCACTTGTGCATACGGGTCATTCTCTCGGACGCGTGAAACAACAACGATTGTTAGAACAGGGAACTAAACCGGAAGTTATTGAAAATTACTTTCACATCAATACCAGAATTGAAGCAGAAGAAACCACACTAGCCAGCGCAGCCTTAATCATTGCTAGTACTAATCAAGAAGTATCGCAGCAGTATGGCATTTACGACCACTATCAACCGCAACGGATGGTTGTAATTCCGCCAGGGGTAGCGCTGGAACAGTTCTATCCAGTTCCAAAAAATTGGCAGGAACCGCCTATATATCAGGATTTGCAGCGATTTCTTAAAGAGCCGCAAAAGCCGATGATTATGGCGCTTTCGCGACCGGCGATTCGGAAAAATGTGGGAACTTTAGTCAAAGCTTATGGCGAAGATCCGCAGTTACGTCACCTAGCAAACCTAGTCCTCGTATTAGGAAACCGAGATGACATCACGACGATGGAATCAGGGCCGCGCCAGGTACTTACAGAAATTTTCCAGTTAATCGACCGCTACGACCTATACGGTTACATCGCCTATCCCAAACATCACACTGCTGACGAAGTGCCAGAACTCTATCGATTGCTGGCAAAAACGCGAGGAGTATTTATCAATCCAGCATTAACCGAGCCGTTTGGTCTGACCTTAATTGAAGCTACAGCTTGCGGTGTGCCTATTATTGCTACATCTGATGGCGGGCCGCGAGATATCTTGGCAGCTTGCGACAATGGTCTACTCATCGATCCCCTCGATATTAAGCAAATTCAGGAAGCTTTGCGAACAGCGCTGACTGATACCGAAAAGTGGCAGGGTTGGTCAAGTAACGGTTTAAGTAGAGTCCGAGACAATTTCTCTTGGGAGACCCACGTAGAAAAATATCTCGAATACGTGCGTCAACTACCACAACGACGAGTCCAATCTCTGCTCAGTCCTTTGCGACAAGGGCCAGCAAGCAACATAACTGATTGGAACATACCTGAAAAAAACCGCTTACCAACCGCAGATCGTTTCCTCGTGTGTGAAATCGATAACACCCTCTTAGGTGATGCGGATGCACTGCAACAATTAATTGAGCGATTGCATAACGAAGGCCACACCACTGGAGTGGGAATTGCTACCGGACGCAACTTAGATAGCGCTTTAGAGATGTTAGAAGAATATCGCTTCCCCATGCCAGATTTGCTGATTGTGTCAACAGGTAGCGAAATTTACTATGGTCCGCAAGTAATTCCAGATATGAACTGGCAAAGACACATCAGCTATCGTTGGCAACCAGACGCAATTCGCCAAGCAATGGCAGAACTACCAGGAGTAGATTTGCAACCTCCAGAAGGTCAGGGTAAGTTCAAGATTAGCTACTTTATTGATGAAGAAAAATCTGTGAGTTATCGGGAAATTATGCGTCATTTGCGACGGCATAATCTCCATGTCAAAGGTGTCTATAGCCACAATATGTATCTGGACTTATTACCAATTCGCGCTTCTAAAGGAGATGCAATTCGTTATTGTGCTTTGAAGTGGGGATTACCAATCAAACGGTTTTTAGTTGCAGGTGCATCGGGTAATGATGAAACGATGCTAGCTGGTAATACCCTAGGTGTGGTTGTGGGTAACTACAGCCAAGAACTTGACAAGTTGCGTAGCTATCCTCAGGTTTACTTTGCTCAAGGTAATTATGGGTGGGGAATTTTAGAAGCACTCGATTACTACGACTTTTTTGGTACTTTATCACATACAGAAATTGAAGTTAATGGACACGGGGATATGGGGACACAAAAACGCGCAGAAGTAATGATGGAGGAAGCTTTACCTTCTTGAAATGCAAGATAATCTCAAGCTTGGTGCAATGATGCGATCGCTAAACTAAAATCAGCATCCCATTCATCTTGCCAAGTCTCCAAATTAATCTGAATATCCGTGCGTTCTTCAGGAGTCAATTCTGCACTGTAAATGGCTTCACACCAAGCATTGTCTAGTACGGGAACAATATCTTCGTTTTCTTGACCATATTCAGCGACTTCATCCCAGCTTTGGACGCAAGCATCGGTAATTGCTTCCAGCATTGCCAAAGCGTTGTGTGCGTCATCTTTTGCGCACAAATCAACTGCTTCTTGAATTAAGCTTTGCAATTCTTCTGTAATGGGATCTTCTTCATAACCGTCTTCCAAGTAGCGTGCGCCATCGCGTAAAATCTGGCGTACTGATGCTTTAATTTGTTTGGTGTTGATGGTTATTTGACGTGCAGGTTGTCGCTTTTGGGTTAGTTTTACAGGTTTTGCAATAGCTTTTACATACCCATCAATTTCATCGATTAGTTCGGGATGCTCCTCAACTAATTCTTGCACCAAGCGTTGTGTTTGCACGTGGTCGAGTCTATCTAAAAGCTGTGGAAGAGAAGGACGTTTTTCTATGATGTCCGGTTGACGGGTGTAAGTCAAAGCTGTAGCGACAATATGCTTGCACCATCCGTCATAATCATAGGGACAAGTACAAATTGCAGTCAATTCATCATTATTAAATCTGATAGTCACGCGGTAAGGTTCTTCTTCGCTTCCTTCTACTTCAGCTTGAATTTGGTTTTTGCGTTGAGTAACAGATAGCACTGAACCCATCCGGTAATAATCCTCACCGCGTTGAAAAGATTTGGCGTTAGCGTTATGGCGAATAATTGATTCGCTAAGATTTACGTCTGACATAGCATCCCCCAAAAATGCTTGCATCCCAAGAATAGAATGATGTTAGGTAGAGTATGACTATTGCTTTAAGAAATGCAAGAATCGTTTGTAGTTGTTTTCTGTAAGTCTAAATACTCTCAGTCAAGCCTAATATTTTGTGAATTGTGTAGTTACAACTAATATAGAGTAAGACTTTCAAGAGGAGAAGCTAAGATGACTTCCCCAGTTGTAGATATCACCTCAAAATTAATTGCCAAACTACAAAATCTAGCGCCCGAACAGCAACAGCAGGTTTTAGATTTTGTGGAATTTTTAGCACAAAAATATCCTCAACCTCAAGAACTACCGCAGAGACGAGTATTAGGTTTGAATCAAGGTGAGATTTGGATGAGTAATGATTTTAATGACCCCTTACCAGATGAATTTTGGTTAGGTGAAGGATGAAACTGTTATTAGATACTCATGTACTGATTTGGTCAGCAGGAAATCCAGAAAAACTTTCTCAGAAAGTTAGAAACTTATTAATTGATACTAACAACCTTTGGTTTGCTAGCATCGCTAGTTTTTGGGAATTACAAATCAAATCTCAGCTTGGTAAGCTAAATTTAAGCTCACCGCTTCCTAATTTTATCGAAACTCAACAGCGAGTTAATAATTTACAAATATTACCAATTGAATTGTCTCACATTTATGCACTAGAAAGTTTACCAAATCACCACCGCGACCCTTTTGATCGAATTTTAATAGCTCAGGCAACTCTTGAAAAGATGCCTTTGTTAAGTATAGATGTAATTTTTGATGCATATCCAGTTCAAAGGATATGGGAGTGAAAATACAGATTTCATAAGCTGAGATTGCGATCGCATTTACAACAGTATGCGCCAAATGATTTGTGGGAAAGGGTGATGGCTTATTGGAAAGCGAATTTGTACAAATTTGTACCCAAACCAGAAATGGCTCAAAATTCAGATTATACCCACCATGCAGAATGGATGGCTGCAATGAACGAATTAGCACCACAAGACTACCAAACGTTACTTCAACAGTGGAAAGTTACACATCAGCGACGGCGTAATCTGTGGAAAGCTATGGCTAATTTGGGATTGGGGTAATTTGGTGTTCACGTCAGTTTGGTTAACCTCAGAGATACATTTGTCGAAAGTATTACAATTGCGATCGCTTCCACACTTGAGTATTTTTATACATTTATCATACTTTCTACTTCACAAAAAGCTTTTCCAAACTCGGTGAGCTAAGATAATTCTATTTTTTTTAACCGATTGCTAGCTATTTCTTAACGTTACCAAGATAACTTGGGTAACTGGATAAAGATTAATTAATAGTAATTCTTTATTATTTACGTAAAAACAATCGTCTTAATAAGGTTGAGAATACCCATTCCACGGTATATCAGAAAGCTGATAAGAAAAAGATATAATTTTATAAAAAATTACTTATTACATAAAATCAAATTTTATAAGTTATTGCTTTAAAATGATGTTTTTTATTCTTTAAACCTCAAAAATAATCTATGTCAAATACCAACACAATCCGCTTTTCTCAATTCAATGCTTCCTTAAATCGCAATGCAGAAGGTGATTTAATTACAGATTTATCTACACCTAATAATGCTCAGGCGAAAGCTGTTGCAGAAATTATTCAACGTAACAATCCTGATGTACTGTTAATCAACGAGTTCGATTACGTCCAAGCAAATCCTTTAAAGGCGGTTCAATTATTCCAAGAAAATTATCTTGCTGTTAGTCAAAATGGTGCAGATCCTGTTAATTATCCATATTTTTATATTGCTCCAAGTAATACAGGAATTGCCTCAGGATTCGACTTGAATAACGACAGTAAAGTTGTCACCACTCCAGGCGCATCAGGATACGGTGATGATGCTTTTGGATTTGGTAATTTCCCTGGTCAATATGGGATGTTGCTACTTTCCAAATATCCTATTGATACTGCTAATGTCCGTACATTCCAAAATTTTCTTTGGAAGGATATGTCAGAATCTTTACTTTCTACTATCTCAATTCCTGGTTCTAATAATTCTTGGTATTCGCCAGAAGAACAAAACGCTTTACGCCTTTCTTCTAAAAGTCATTGGGATGTACCGATTCAAGTTAACGGCGAGACAATTCATGCCCTTGTCAGCCATCCTACACCACCCACGTTTGATGGAACTGAAGACCGCAACGGTAAGCGCAACCATGACGAGATTCGCTTTTGGGCAGATTATATAACTCCTGGTAAAGGCGATTACATCTATGATGATGCAGGTAAAAAAGGTGGGATTAATGCTGGTTCGCAGTTTGTGATTATGGGCGACCAAAATGCTGACCCTATAGATGGTGATAGTTATGGCAATGCAATTCGCCAATTGTTACTGAATCCTGGTATCAATACTAATGTTATCCCTACCAGTCCAGGCGCAGCACAACAGGCTGTGTTACAGGGCGGTGCAAACGTTAGCCAAAAAAGTAATGCTTATTTTGATACCGCAGACTTTGCAGATACTGCTCCCGGTAATCTGCGGACTGACTATGTATTACCCTCGGCTGATTTGAATATTAGCAATTCCGCAGTGTTTTGGCCTGTAAATGACGATCCCACGTTTCCTTTGGTAGGTACTTTTCCTTTCCCTAGTTCCGACCATCGTTTGGTATATGCAGATGTGGAAGTGAGTGCAACCACAGCAGGGAAAACGATTCCAGATGTAGAATTTTTGGGACAGACTATCTTACCTACAGGCTTTGTTCCTCCTGGTGCGGCGGGAACGGTAAATGGTGTACAAACGCCCTTGGGTGGTTTATCTGGGGTCGCCTATGATGCACCTAAAAACCAGTTTTACGCTATTTCTGACGATCGCTCTCAATTCGCTCCCGCCCGCTTTTATACTTTTACTACTGACCCTGCGAAAATTGCCACAACTGGAGCGACTTTTACCAATGTTACGCCGCTAAAAGATGCTAATGGTAATTTCTTTGCAGTTAATAGCCTTGACCCAGAAGGTATTGCTTTAACTAACAATGGCACAGTTTTTATCTCCTCTGAGGGTGAGGTGAATCCTGGTGCAGGTCGTGTTACTAATCCCTTCATTAAAGAATTTTCTCTCACTACGGGGCAAGAAGTGCGATCGCTTTCTGTCCCCAAGAAGTTTTTACCAGTCGTTGAAGATACTAACGCTAATGGTGTTGTAGATGCAGGCGATACCCAAACCGCAGGCGTTTACAATAACTTGGCGTTTGAAAGCCTCACCATTACCCCTGACCAAAAAACTCTCTTCACCGCCACAGAAAACGCTTTATTCCAAGATGGAGCAAAAACATCTACTACTAGTGGTAGCCGATCGCGGATTTTACAATACAATTTGGTAACGGGACAGCCAGAAAAAGAATATCTCTACATTACAGATGCATCTGTCACCCCAAACCCAGCGACAGGCTTTAGTGATAACGGCTTGGTGGATTTATTAGCTATTGATAATCGCGGTACATTACTGGCGTTAGAACGTTCTTTTGCACAGGGTGTAGGGAACACAATTAAAATCTACGAAATTTCCCTACAAGGTGCAACTGATATTAGTAGTATCGATTCACTCAGCAGTTTAAGCGTAACTCAATTAGCTGCTATTCAACCAGCCCAAAAGCGTCTAGTTTTGAATTTAAATGACCTAAATCTGCCAACTGGTACAGATAATATCGAGGGTATAGCTTTCGGGCCGAAATTAGCTGACGGTCGTCAATCAATTGTATTGGTAAGTGACAACAACTTTAGTGCAACTCAATTTACGCAAATCCTAACTTTGGATGCAGAGTTAGTACCTACCGCCGCGCCGAGAGTAGAAACTCGTCCTGACCTATTTGATGATGAAACATTACCTACAGACCAACGTGCTGATGCTGATGACCCAGCTATCTATATTAATGCCAACAACGCGGCTGATAGCTTAGTTCTGACTTCAGTGAAAAATGCTGGACTGCGGGTATATGACTTGTCTGGTAAACTGTTGCAGGAAGTGAATCCTGGGGGTATTCGCTACAACAATATTGATTTGCAATATGGTTTTAAATTGGGTAATGAAAAAATAGATATTGCCGTAGCGAGCGATGCCTTCGGCAACCCCTCCGGGGAACGCGGTAACGATAAACTAGCAATATTCAAAATCAACCCTAATCCCACCACGCCCGGTAAGTATCTGGAAAATATTACCGATAGCAGTCTTGCTACTATCTTCCAAGCACCACCATTTCTGGCTCCTTATTCCTCATCTTCTCGCAGTTCTTACGGACTAGCTTTATATCGTAGTCCCATCACCAATGATTACTACGTCTTTACCAGTCGCCGGGAAACTGGAGATATAGCGCAATTCAAGCTGATTGATAAAGGTAACGGTAAAATAGGCGCTGAACGGGTACGAGAGTTCACCATTCCTTCCCCCTCCGATCCCGAACGTTCAGCCCAAACAGAGGGTATGGTTGTAGACCAGGAAACAGGCTTCCTCTACATTGGTCAAGAAGATGTGGGTATTTGGAAGTTCCAAGCCGAACCTAACGGTAGTAACACAGGTAAGCTAATTGATACAGTTAAAGCTTTGGGTGGTACTTACCTTAGTGATGATGTAGAAGGATTGACTATCTACTACGGTAAAAATGGTACAGGTTATCTGTTAGCTTCCAGTCAAGGTGATAACACCTTTGTTGCTTACACCCGTGAAGGAAACAACGATTATTTGGGTAACTTTGCAGTTGGTAGCAATGGAGCAATTGATAGCGTCCAAGAATCTGATGGTGCGGATGTTGTTAACGTACCCCTTGGTTCTAACTTCCCCTACGGTTTATTTGTGACTCAAGATGGTTCTAATGAACCAGCCAAAATCGTCCAAGATGAAGACGAATTTGAAAATATCAACTCCAACTTCAAACTAGTACCTTGGGAAAATATCGCAAACGCTTTCTCCACCCCTTTAAATATTGACACTACCAGCTACAATCCTCGCAATCCAGTTGCGCAACCCAAGTTAACTATCTATGACTTTGAAAACTTACCAAAGTTAGGTACAACCTCCAAAGGTCAAGATATTTTCTTAGGTGGTTTTTCTGGGTTGTATTTCCAAGGAACTGCACCCAACGGTAATCTGAGATTTGTTACCCACACAGACAGAGGCCCGAATGGCGAACCTGTGGGTGCGAATCGACCATTTCTATTACCTGACTTCCAACCAGAAATAGTCAGCTTTGAACTCAACCGCGCCACAGGCGAGATTACGATTACCAAGCGCACAGGCTTATTCCGCCAAGATGGTAAAACTCCGTTAACAGGACTACCCAATCTGCAAGCTGGGGCGAATGGTACTGCTTATACTGATGAGATTGGTGTGGATTTAGACAATAATCCTCTATCTAACGATCCTTTAGGTGCAGATTTAGAGGGTATTGTTGTTGCTAAAAACGGCGATTATTGGATGGTGGATGAGTACCGTCCAGCGATTTACCACTTTGATAGTAATGGTAAATTAATCGATCGCTTTATCCCCAAAGGAACTGCAACTGCACCCAATCAAGATCGAGATACGGGAACTTTTGGTACTGAAGTATTACCAGAAGTTTACGCCCAGCGCCGCAACAACCGGGGATTTGAAGCCGTGGCGCTGGAAGGTTCTAAGCTATACGCCTTTATTCAAAGCCCAATTGATAACCCCGATCTTGCCAATGACGGAACTTCTAAAGCTTCTCTCAACCTCAGAATTTTAGAGTTTGATATTAACAGTAAACAGGTGACAGGAGAGTATCTATACATTCTAGAAGGTCTACCTGGAACTGACAAAATTGGCGATGCAGTTTCCCTTGGTAAGGGTAAATTTGCAGTTGTAGAACGAGATGATAACGCTACATCTGCTGGCAACAAATTAATCTTCCAAATTGATTTAAACGGTGCAACAAATATCCATAATCCTGCTACATTTAACTTGCCAGATGGTAAGACCATTGAACAACTAAATCCGGCTGAATTAGCAACTGCTAAAATTACCACTGTGAGCAAAAGCCTAATAGCTAACGCTGCACAATTGGGTTACACCGGGGTAGAAAAGTTGGAGGGTTTAGCATTAGTTTCACCCAACACTTTGGCTTTAATTAATGACAATGATTTCAACATTACTGGTAAGACTCCTGCTGAAAGATTGGGAATTTTGGAATTACCTAACAACCTGACGGTTGCTCAATCTAACATTCAATTTGGTTCTAGCAACAGCGATAATATTAACGTCCAGCCGAATCAAACTTTATTTACAGGTGATGGCGCAGATATAGTAGAGTCTACAGAAGGTAACGCGATCGCAACAGGCAATGGCGATGATACAGTGTTTGCGGGTAGTAACTCTTCGGTATCCACAGGTGAAGGTAGCGATCGCATTTTTGTTGGCTCTAATAACCCTGCTAAAAATACCACTGTGAATGGTGGCGCAGGTAACGACGAACTTACCATAGTAGAAGCCAATGGTAGTAATAATTTGTTTGGCGAAGCAGGTAATGACACGCTACAAGTAATTGAAGGTTCTCGTCAAAACCTCTATGGTGGTTCAGGTGACGACACCCTCATCAGTAGCGGTAGCAATAACCGTCTTTATGGTGGTTCTGGAGATGACAAACTTTTCTCTAATTCCAATGACTCCCTATTTGGTGGTGATGGTGATGATGTACTATTTGCTGGCGATCGAGGAAATAACCGCTTGACTGGTGGTAATGGCGCTGACTCTTTCTGGATTGTAAATGCTAGCCTCCCCACGAGTCAGAATATTGTCACCGACTTTACCCCAGGAATTGATGCGATCGCTATTGGTGGTATTGGCGTACTTCAGTTTAGCGATTTGACGCTATTGCAACAGGGTGATAATACTTTAGTAAAAATCGGAAATGCAGAGTTAGCTTCCCTACTGGGAATTACTGCAAATACCCTCACTAACAATGACTTCACTTTTATAGCTTGAGCGTTTCAGCTTAATTCAAAAATAGGCCTCTTGCATCAATTTATTTTTTAAATATCTACCCAAAGATGGACGCAGATAAATATCAGTGTCCATCTGCTTTTATTTATCTAGGAAAGTTATTTTTTTCATCAATCACAAAACAGAACTATATGCAAACATCTAAATTTAACCAAACGATAACTATATTTAAACCTGCTAAAACTTAATTACCAAACACAATAGATAAAAACAATATACAAGCCTAACTTTTTGGTAATAAACCATTTCTTAACCATCTCACAATTTTTTCAAAACTTTTGCAATGTATTTTAATTTATACGTTGTGACTTTTGATACTTGAATGCTATAGCAAAAT
This sequence comes from Calothrix sp. NIES-2098, assembly GCF_963875125.1. NCBI lineage: Bacteria > Bacillati > Cyanobacteriota > Cyanophyceae > Nostocales > Calotrichaceae > Calothrix > Calothrix sp. NIES-2098. The sequence continues at coordinate 1,323,523 of NZ_CAWNKJ010000001.1, read as the reverse complement.
CTTAATTATAGTGATGGTTGATAGTTTATGGTTGAGCATTAATTACTTGAATATAAGGCAGCACTTAATTAAACAAAAGAAATACTAGCCGCATATTCGTCATTTGTTATTGATTTATGTTGATGATAAATGATAGAAATTTCACCGAATCAAGAGTGAAGTAGCTTAAAAGTAAATTACATACTTAAACCAGAACTTTTATTTTTACCATCCCTAGATTAAGTTTTTGATGCTACTGAGCGAAAACTATCTAGACAATTAAACACACGGAGATTCTCTTTCATGGCTAAGAACGTCATCATTATGATTGGGGATGGTATGGGCTGGGAAATGGCTCGTGCTGCATCCATATATAAAGAGATTCAAAATGGTAAAACAGGTGCTAATCTCAGCGATTTTTATACAGAAGGTAAGGGTCAAGGATTAAACTTTCAAACGCTCCAAGGTTATGGTTTAGTAACTACCTATGGCACAACGATCGCAGATAGCAAAGGAGTGTTTAGTACTGGTAACTCAGCTCTAGATGGTACTAATCCAATCACTGGTGAGAGTCCGGTTCGTCCTGGTTTCAAATTTGACCCAACTTTTAACCCAGGTAATACCCCAACAGGTGGTGCAAAAGTTAGTGATGGTGCTGTTGGTAACCTAGTAGGTTACGACCCAGCTAAAGGTGGCGTTAATCCTTGGACTCCCGGTAGCGACCCGGAATATATAAAATACAGCTATCCCGACTCTGCAAACACCGCTACTACTCTCTACACTGGAGTCAAAAGCTACAACAACGCTATTGGCGTTGATATTTTTGAAGATCCTCTGGAAACAATTCTCAAAACTGCGAACAGTGTCGGTAAATCCACTGGTTTGGTCAGTTCGGTTCCCATAGACCATGCAACACCTGGTGCTGCGGCGGCTAATGTTAACCGTCGCAGCAAGTATGATGGCGAATATCCAGGATTAGACAACATTCTGCAACAGGAACTCCGAGTTTATCAACCCACAGTCTTACTTGGTGGCGGTCATCCACTCTCTGCACCTGGAGACTTATTACCCTCAGGAGTTGAGCCGAATACCAGCAATGAATTTATCAGTAAATCTACTTATACAGAACTCAGCACTAAACCCACTAATAACCTCTACGGTTACACCTTTTTAGAAAGAGGTCAGGATGCAGCTAAGAAATTAGCGGAAACGGCGGCGAAACTCGATCCCGAAAAAGGCGATCGCCTCCTGGGTTTGTACGGTGCGCGCGGTCAAAATGGTAACTTGCCTGTCAGTTCTGCTAACGGTGATTACAGCACCACTGGATTAGATATGTTTAGCGTTTTCGCTAATCAAGGTGATGACGCCAAAGTGGATAAAAAGCGTCCCCTACTTCCAGGTGAGACCGATGCATCTTTTATTGCCAAAGAGGTTAACGAAAACCCCACTCTCAACGATCTAACAAAGGCTGCATTAAATGTATTACAGAAAGACCCCGACGGTTTTTGGTTAATGGTTGAGGGTGGCGATATTGACTGGTCAGCCCATGATGACAACATAGACAACCTGATCGGTACTATGTTGGACTTCGACAAAGCAGTCGGCTCAACAATTGACTGGATCGACAAAAATGGCGGTTGGGAAAACAACCTCCTCATCGTTACTGCTGACCACGATCACTACCTGACTCTCAACGGTGATTTTCCCACTCTAGTAACAAATAAAGGTGCTGAAGCTTTAACCGATTTGGATAAGCCAGCAGAAGTGGGACATTATTGGGGTTCCGATCCCAATGTTAAATATGGTTGGGGAAGTCACACTAACCGTCCAGTTCCCGTTTACTACCAAGGTGCTGGTTCGGAAGTTCTCACTAGCCTGGCGGGTAAAGGGTATGAAGCCTATGGTTATCAGATTCCGGGAATTGCGGGTTTAAACGATCAAACCCACATTTACCAAACTATGTTTGCTTCAATAGTACCTAAAGTTGAGTTAGTCGGTTTTGCTTCTCTCCCGGCGGATACTTTTAGTGAAGGGACTGCTTCTGGTAGCAAGATTTCTGCCAACGGTAGAACCGGGCCTTTCCCAGGACAGCCAGTACAAGGCTTAAGTGGCGTACAATTCGCTAACAGTAATTCCTTCTACTTCCTCTCAGACAACGGTTACGGTGCTAAAGACAACAGTGCAGACTTTTTGCTACGTATCCAACGTCTAGACCCGAATTTTAAGGGAACAGAAAATGGCGATGGTAGTGTCAAGTTTTTAGACTACATCCAACTATCCGATCCAGATAAAAAGGTTCCTTTCAAAATTACTAATGAGGGAACTAGTGAAAGATGGCTAACTGGTGCTGACTTTGATGTTGAATCATTGATCGTTGATAAAGACGGTAGCTTCTGGATTGGTGATGAGTTTGGCCCCTACCTGCTACATTTTGATAGTACTGGTAAGTTATTAGAAGCTCCCATTGCGACACCCGATGAATTTAAGACTTTAGACGGTAAAGCACCGAAAGTTCTGGGTCATAGAGGCGCAAGCGGCTTTCGTCCAGAGCATACCCTTGAATCATATAAACTGGCAATTGAGCAAGGTGCAGACTTTATTGAGCCAGACTTGGTAGTTACCAAAGATGGTGTGCTAATTGCTCGTCATGAACCAGCTTTAGCGGTTTTAAATGCTGATGGCACTTTAAATACCAGCAATACCACCACCAATGTGGCTGAAATCGCTAAATTTGCCGATCGCAAGAAAACTGTAAATTTAGATGGAACCCAAATTACAGGTTGGTTTGCTGAAGATTTCACCTTAGCTGAAATCAAAGAATTAAAAGCAATTGAGCGTCTATCTTTCCGCGATCGATCCTACAACGGTCAATTTGAAATTCCTACTTTAAAGGAAATCATTGACCTAGTTAAGGATGTGGAAGCTAAAACTGGTAAAAAGATTGGCATTTACCCAGAAACCAAACATCCAACTTACACTGCCAAAGAAGCTACCTATGTAGGCACAGACACCAAAATTAACCGGAATTTGGGTCAGATACTCATCGATACGCTCAAAGCAGAGAACTTCACCGATCCTAGCCGTATTTTCATTCAGTCCTTTGAAGTCGGCAACCTCAAAGAACTGCATGATGTCATCATGCCTAAAGCTGGGGTAGATATCCCACTTGTCCAACTTCTCGATGCCAAAGACATTGACATCAACGGTAAGCTGATTGAAAGTCAGCCTTACGATCTAAAAGTTAGTGGTGACAAACGCACCTATGGCGATTTGCGAACTCCAGAAGGCTTGGCAGAAATTGCCAAATATGCTGATGGTATTGGGCCTTGGAAACGGATGATTGTCAGCGTCAAAGGGACTGATGCTGATGGCGATGGTAAGGCAGATGATGTCAATAAGGATGGGGTAGTAAATGATGCTGATAAAACAACTTTACCACCGACAACCTTAGTCCAAGACGCTCATGCAGCAGGTTTGCAGGTTCACCCCTACACTTTCCGCAATGAAAGTCAGTATCTAGCAGCAGATTACAAAGGTAATCCTGAACTAGAGTTTCAGCAATTCATTCAACTGGGTGTTGATGCTTTCTTTACAGACTTCCCAATTACCGGAGATAAAGTTAGGGATTTACTGAACGATCCTCAGAACAATTTAGTGCGATCGCCACAAAATCCTGATGTTCTCTCAGGAAAAGCTTTTGCTAACTTAGGAGGCTCCAAAGGTTTTGAAGGCGGCACAATCAACGCCAGCAAAACCAAGCTCTATATGCTGTTAGAGGGAACAGTTCAGGGCGATCCGACTGGTGCTTTACGGATTAACGAATTTGACATTGCTAGCCGCAAATACACAGAGAAAGAACTCTACTACAAACTGGATAATCCAGCAAATGCGATCGGGGATTTCACAGTTATTAATGACAATGAATACCTAGTCATTGAACGGGATAATAACCAGGGAGCAGCAGCTAAATTCAAGCGGATCTATAAAGTAGACTTGTCTAAGACTGATGCCAATGGCTATGTCCAAAAACAAGAAGTTGCAGACCTGTTAAATATCCAAGACCCCAACGACCTCAATGGAGATGGTAAGAAAACCTTTGACTTCCCATTCCAAACTATTGAAGATGTCTTGGTGATTGACAAAAATACCATTTTGGTAGCCAATGACAACAACTATCCCTTCTCTACAGGTCGTCCTGGGAACGATCCTAAAAATCCCATCATCGACAATAACGAAATTCTACTGCTGAAGTTGGAGAAGCCGCTTAACCTTGCTCCTGGTGTAGGTCAGCCCTCCGCACTAGATCTCAATTTTGGTTCTCCGAATAGCGATGATGTGACTCTCAAGCCCGGACAAGTATTAATTACGGCTGAAGGAGCAGATAATATTGAAGCTACCAGTAGTAATTTAATTAACGCTGGCGGTGGTAATGACACGGTACAGGTAGGAAGTAACTCTTCTGTGCTGGGTGGTGACGGCGATGATAATATCGTCGTTGGTCAAAACGGCCCTGCCAGTGGTACTGGTGTTGACGGGGGTAATGGTAAAGATACCCTCGTCGTGGCTGAAGCCAAGGGTCGCAATAATCTATTTGGTGGGGCTGGTGCTGACACTCTTGTAGTTATCGAGGGTTCAGGACAATTACAATTCGGCGGTTCCGGTAACGATACCATTACTAGTGGCGGTAGCAATAATCGTCTTTATGGTGGTTCCGGTGATGACATACTCAACTCCAATACTAAAGACTCCCTGTTTGGTGGTGATGGAGATGATGTATTATTTGCTGGTTTTGGAGGTGGTAATCGCCTGACTGGTGGTGCTGGTGCTGACCAATTGTGGATTGTCAATGCTAGCCTCCCAACTAGCAAGAATATTGTCACCGACTTTACCCCAGGAATTGACGTAATTGGTATTGGCGGTATTGCTGGCGTGAGTAAATTTAGTGACTTGACGCTGTTGCAGCAAGGCAATGATACTTTGGTGAAAGCCGCAAATACAGAATTAGCTTCATTGTTGGGAATTACATCAACTAATCTCACTGCAAATAACTTTGCTTTTGCATAATGCAGTGATTTTTACGACAACTATTTACAGCTATAAATCAACGCTGGAAATTAGTTAGAATTTGTTTAGGCTGTACTAATTTTTCTTATTGAGGGAGTTTTACTCCCTCATCTTTTATCTATTATTAATTACATCTTAATCTTGAATGCAAAAGCCGTTTAAAAAGAAGCTCAATACAAGTTATTTACCATCTATTTAGCTTCAAGCATATACTTTATTATTACCTCAAGCCGTAGACTACAACTATCGGCTAATCTGTGAAATCTATTTACAATCTAGTTGATTTTGGTTGATTTTTGGCGCTTATTTGTAAATTTCCATCATCATTGAGTTAAACAATTAGCTTTGTATGTTTACACAGAAAACTGTATCGAAAACTACCCTTAGTCAGCAATTTATTAAATTATAAAAGTCATGAAATTTAGTTATTTAACTGTGATTGTTGGCGCTGTTACAACCTTAATAATTTAAAACATCTAATATACATCAAGATTTCAGTAAACAAATAAGTCATTTATTATTGAGAGATGCTGGTTTTTGTTTTACCTTGCAACCTCAATATGTAATGTAGTTAATTACTCAATAATTTTGAAATTTGTTATGGAGTCGGAATAGAGAAAAAATTAATCAATTTTGGAGCAATAAAAATAGCTACTTCATTGTTCTTAATTTCAAGTGTCAAAACATTAGTTGTTTGCAAAACTTAGATTTTCTGCGCCACCAGTAAGAGGTAATATATGGTGCAAAATTCAAAACTAGGGTACAGATTGTCCCCTAAGTCTATTCTGCGTCCATCCATTTTGATCGGTATAATTGCATCTTTATTGGTTGGCGGTATCAGCTTTTATACAGTAAAACGTTTGCAAGATTCTAGCAACTTAGACACACAAGTAGCAGCTAAAAAATTACCTGAAATTAAAACGGTAACAGCTTTGGGAAGATTAGAACCAAAGGGAGAGATTATTAAACTTTCTGCTACTGTCTCTGTGCAAGGGAGCCGAGTAGAGCAGTTATTCGTCAAGGAAGGAAATAGAGTTAAAAAAAATCAGGTAATTGCCATTTTAGACAGTCGCGATCGCCTCCAAGCAGCTTTAAAAGAAGTCCAAGAACAAGTAAAAGTAGCTCAAGCAAATCTGGCTAAAACGCAAGCAGGAGCCAAACGCGGTGAAATCTTCGCTCAAAAAGCCGCGATCGCGCGTTTAGCCGCAGAACGCAAAGGCAATATCGAGGCGCAAACAGCTACAGTCGCCCGCTTGCAAGCCCAAGTGGAAAACGCCGCAGCCGAAGACCGCCGCTATCAGCAGTTGTATCACCAAGGAGCAATTTCTGCTTCTCAAAAAGATAGCAAACGCCTGACTTTAGAAAGCGCCCGTAAAAATCTTCAAGAAGCCCAAGCACAATTACAACAAATTCAATCGGCTAGCCAACAACAACTTAAAGAAGCCACAGCCAATCTAGATCGAATTAGTGAAGTTCGCAGTGTCGATGTTGCAGCCGCTAAAGCAGAAGTAGATCGTGCCGAAGCCGCCATGAGTTTAGCAAAAGCAAATTTACAACAAGCTTACGTGCGATCGCCCCAAGATGGACAAGTATTTGAGATCCACAGCCGTCCGGGAGAAATCATCTCAGATGATGGTATCGCCAATATTGGGCAAACCAACCAGATGTACGCTGTAGCTGAGGTTTATGAAAGCGATATCAGCAAAGTACATCCAGGTCAGCGAGTACGAGTAATTAATGAATTTCTCCCTGATGAATTGCAGGGAACGGTAGATTGGGTAGGCTTACAAGTGCGACGGCAAAATGTCATCAATACAGACCCTTCTAGCAATATTGATGGCCGAATTATTGAAGTTCATATACGCCTAGATCGAGCCTCCAGCCAAAAAGCTGCCAAATTTACTAATATGCAAGTCAAAGTAGTAATCCAAACACAGCAATCCTAAATTTTTCTCGAACATCTTCTCTTTTTTCTTACTTCGTGTACTTTGCGGTTCGTTTTCATTACTCATAGCCAGTTGCGATTTATCTGTCATTGCGACCGGAATGCAGTATAGGGAAGCAATCTTATTAATCTCAAACTACGACAAAAGATAACAATTTAGTATCAGCACCTTTAATGATGGGAATCATCCAACAACTGCGACGGCGAACACCTCTAGGATGGTTACAACTGAGTCATGAAAAAAGTCGCCTGCTGGTAGCACTGTCAGGTATTGCTTTTGCTGATGTCCTGATGTTCATGCAATTTGGCTTTCAGAGTGCTTTGTATGACAGTAACACCAGACTACATCGCAGTTTGCTCTCAGATGTCGTACTTATCGGTTCCCAAACTCGTAACTTACAAAGAATATCTACCTTTTCACGGCGACGACTTTACCAAGCTATGGATATACCTGGGGTGAAGTCAGCAGAGGCAATTTATATCGGCACAATGATTTGGAAGAATCCGCAAACACGAAGCGACACAGAGATTCTCGTAATTGGGTTTAATCCAGATAAGCCCACATTTGATCTACCAGAAGTTAATCAACAGTTGCAGGCGATTAAACAACCATACACAGTCTTATTCGACCGTGGTGCTAGAGGAGAATATCAAAAAACAATTGCCCAACTCGAACGGGGTAAGGCCGTCAAGACCGAAATTCAACACCGAACGGTAACTATTAGTGGTTTATTTAAAGTCGGGGCTTCCTTTGGGGCTGATGGCACTTTGATGACTAGCGATGAGAACTTTCTGCGGCTATTTCCCCAACAGCTAGCTGGTAATGTCAGTGTCGGTTTGATTCGGTTGCAACCAGATAGCGATCGCCAGCAGGTAGCAGCAGCATTAAAATCTCATTTAGGAAATGAGGTCAAAGTGCTGACTCATGAAGAATTTATTGAGTTTGAGAATGATTTTTGGCGCAGAAACTCTCCGATTGGATTTATTTTTAATCTGGGTGTGTCGATGGGTTTTTCTGTAGGAGTGATTCTTGTGTATCAAGTCCTCTCTACAGATGTGAATGCTCATGTCAGAGAATATGCCACTTTTAAAGCGATGGGTTATCGCAATTTATACTTGCTTGGTGTAGTCTTTGAAGAAGCCGTAATTTTAGCTATTTTAGGCTTTATACCTGGAACAGCAGTCTCTTTGGTACTTTATTATCTCACTTGTAATGCGACAAATTTACCAATGTACATGACTGCTACTAGAGCTTTATGCGTGCTAATTCTGACAATTATTATGTGTGCAATTTCAGGGGCGATCGCTACTCGTAAATTACAGTCTACAGACCCCGCAGATATGTTTTAAATGTCATTTCTCCCCACACTCCCCACACTTCCTTGTCCTTGCTAATGTCTAGCAAACCAGTAATCTCAATCCGCAATCTCGACCACTATTTTGGTCATGGTCAACTCCGCAAGCAAGTTTTATTTAATATCAATTTAGAGATAAATAGTGGTGAAATTATCATCATGACTGGGCCGTCTGGTTCGGGTAAAACGACACTTCTCACCTTGGTGGGTGGATTGCGTTCTGCCCAGTCTGGTAGTTTGCGAGTATTAGGACGAGAACTTTGCGGTGCAAGTACTCAAGAATTGGTAGAAGCTAGACGCCGTAACGGTTATATTTTCCAAGCGGATAATTTGCATGGTAGTTTGACGGCACTGCAAAACGTCAAAATGGGCTTGGAATTGCATCAGCCTCTTGAATTAGCCGAAATGCGCAGTCGCGCAGCCCAAATACTAGAACAAGTAGGATTGGGACATCGCCTACATTACTATCCAGATCGCTTATCGGGAGGACAAAAACAACGAGTAGCGATCGCCCGTGCTTTAGTCAGTTATCCGCAAATTGTCTTAGCTGATGAACCTACTGCTGCTCTTGATAGTCAATCGGGCCGCGATGTCGTCAACTTGATGCAAAAGTTAGCTAAAGAACAAGGCTGTACTATCCTCATGGTTACTCATGACAACCGTATCCTCGATATTGCCGATCGCATTGTGCATCTCGAAGATGGAAACTTAAAATCAAAAGTTACAATTGTCAACTAAAAATATAAAATTAATAATAATTCTTTATTTTTACTAATTCCCTATTGTGGCAAAAAATATTTGTAGGTGCTAAAAAGCCTTGCGATCTCCAGTTTCTCTCAAAAAGGCTAACACTAGTTTTCTACAATTCAGCAATAGCGCCAAACTCAGAAACCCTTTTGAAATCTGGCTTGGCTAATTTTGAATTTTGAAAGTGTTTCCTAAGTAACAGTCAAACTTTCTTTGATAGAGTACTAAGGAGCCTCAACAATTTAGCAATAATTAAAGAACTTATGCAGTTCTGTGGACAACAGCAATCCTTCTGACACCGAAACAAAGGTGCCAAATGTACGATGATTGAAAACCTGTTCAATGCTTATACTCCTCTGTTAACCTGGATTGGCTTAGGGCTAGTACTGTCTCGGTTTATCCCTGAGAGTTTTCTTAAATTACTCGGCTATGGGCTTTACTGGGTAGGAGTCCCCCTGCAACTTTTCGTACTAGCACGTCATACAGATTTATCTCATGGTGGACTAATACCTGCGATCGCAGTAGTTATCTTAGTACTGAGTCTTGTTCTCGCATTGCTAATTTGGTGGGGGTTGCAATCCTTAGCAAATCGAAAAGTACCATCAGAACCAATCGGTTTAGATTTGCCCGAAACTTCCTTATCTAGTATTGACTCCTTAGCACGGGCAAGTTTAGGCAGTTTTATTTTGGCGACAATTTTAGGCAATACAGGCTTTGTCGGCTTGACGTTGGCACAGGTGCTAACTGGCCCGGCAAATATGGACTGGGCAGTATTATTCAGCGTTACTAACAATGTTGTGGGTACATACGGCATTGCTGTTTTAATTGCTAGCTATTTTGGTAGAAGAGAAACCAAAAATCATTGGTGGATTCAGTTGCGGGATTTGCTAACTGTTCCCAGCTTGTGGGCATTCTTTATAGGTTTAAATACTCAATTTATTAAATTCCCCACAGTAGTTGAGTCAGGGTTAGAACAAGCTGTCTGGGTAGTAATCGCTTTTGCTTTATTGCTGGTTGGTTTGCGGATGAAAGCAATTAAGGGGTGGAAAAGCCTAAAAATGGCTGTAGCTGCCAGTATGTTAAAAGTTGTGATTGTGCCTATGCTGGTAGGATTAAGTGCTACCTATTTAGGTGTAATTGGTGAAGCTCGTTTAGTACTGGTACTGATGTCAGGAACACCCACAGGGCTTTCCGTATTAATTCTGGCAGAAGTTTACGACCTAGATCGGAATTTATTGGCGAGCAGTATTGCCTTGACTTTTGTCGGATTACTTTTAGCACTTCCACTATGGCTGTCCTGGTTTAGCTAAAATTTGTAACAGTATAAAAATAATTCCTAGGAGCGATAGATTAAACTAAATAAACAGTTAAACTAAGCATTGTTCCCTGGATAGCTTTGCCTCAGGCTACCTCTTGTCTGTCTCAACAGCTATTAAAGCTACATTAATTATCGTTCCCGATTCTTGACAACACGGCAATTAGAGTTTAGTCTCTGGACAATTTAAGGAGATTTATCTTTTTCCAGAACATTTACTTTCATGAGGAAACACGAGTAGTAGTAAGCTAGTCTGTTGTCCACAGAAGTAAAGTTTTTTGTGGCTCTATGACTATCAAGGATCGTACTAATAAATTTCAAAAAAACTTGTTTGGTTTTAATATCAAAGGTTTGACAGCCAATCGCTGTACAGCAAATTTGTTTATGGGAATGTTTGCTGCTTTCCCAATCGCTTTGGCATTGCCTGTAGATGCATTGCAGGTACAAGTAAATCCTAATAATCCTCAGTTGGGAGACACTCTCTCAGTCAGGATTAATTTAGATAATCCTGAGAATGCTAACAACCCCACAGTGGTTAGTGGCGACAAGACCTATCCTGCCTTTGAAATTGCACCTAATCAATATCGGGCTTTTATCCCCACAACACCCCTAGAAAAAGCTGGAACTAGAACACTCCGCATTTCTGGGGATGGTCAGGTGCAAAACCTCTCTGTACAGGTGGGAAATCGTAAATTTCCCGTACAACGAATTAATTTACCGCCTGGAAAAGCTGGATTAGAAGCCACAGAGTTAGAACTCAAACGCGTGGCTGCTTTCAAAGCTCTACAAACTCCCGAAAAGTATTGGAATGGCAAGTTTTTGCCGCCCAATAGCGGGCGAGTGAGTACAATTTATGGCGTACGCCGCTACTATAATGGTAAATTTGCCAATGATTATTACCATCGTGGTGTTGACTACGCTGGTGCAGCGGGTTCACCCGTGGTTGCTCCTGCTGCGGGAAAAGTAGCTTTAGTTGGCAAAGTATCTCAAGGATTCCGGGTTCATGGTAATGTCATTGGCATCGATCACGGTCAAGGAGTAACCAGTATTTTCATGCATCTAAGTCGCATTAACGTCAAAGAAGGCGATGTTGTCAAAGCTGGTCAGCTAATCGGCGCAGTAGGTTCAACAGGTGCTGCAACTGGGCCTCATTTACACTGGGGTCTGTATGTCAATGGACAATGTGTCGATCCAACTCCTTGGCGCACTAAGGGTGTAGAGTAGCAGAGAAAAGATCGATCTCAACTGTACATCATTTGTATATTATTTTGCCTATAATTAGGCAAAATAAACTAGATTGGTACCGTCCCTACCTTGCTGCGGTGGCTTAAAGATGATTAGTGTTATGAGTATTGAAAAAATTGTAGAACAAGCTCTCCAAGATGGTTATCTGACACCAGCAATGGAAGCAGAAGTTGGGCGCATCTGTGATAACGCCTCGGAACTCTCAATAGAAGAGTATATGGCCCTGGATCGGCTCATGGGGGCACTCCTGACTGGTGAGGTTGTGGCGGTACCTCGCAAACAATTCATTAACGTCATGGAAGAGTTGGTACTAACAGAAGCGATCGCTCGCGTAGCAGAAATTGAAGCTACTAGCGAAAGCTCGTTAGATGTTGGCGATATCGCGGCTTATGCTCTCAACCGCCTTCCTCCCCTATACGCCACAACAGAAGAAGGTGCTAACTACCAGCGCCAAAGAGCTAAGGCAGAACTTCAAGAATTAATTTCTCAACAAATAGGTGAAGCGATTGGTCGAAACCTCGACCAACCCAATGACAACAGAACGCCTGTTGTGGGCAAAAGCACTGGTAACGAAGTGTTACGCCAAGTTAGCAACTTGCTTCAAGTTTACGCACCTGCTTTTGAGCAAAAATCGTCAACTTGAGAGTCAAGAGTCCATAGTCAAGAGTCAAGAGTCCATAGGGAGATGACCCTTGACCCTTGACCTTTGACCTTTCACAAAAATCATTCGCGTACTATAACTGGTGTCCCCACACTCACCTGCGTGTAAAGTAATCGGACATCGGGATTTCGCATTCTCAGACAACCGTGAGAAATCGCAGTTCCCATCACGTTGGTATCTGGCGTACCGTGAAAGCCAATTTCGTTGTGTCCATCTGACCAGAAACCAATCCATCGATCGCCCAGAGGGCTATCTTTACCTGCGGCAAATACTTTATCAGTGATTGGATGACGCCATACAGGATCGTGCTGCATATGCATGACTTGAAAAGTACCTGTAGGCGTTTCCCAACCTTTCTTACCCACAGCAATGGGGTAGCTGGCTATCACCACATCTTTTCGGTAAACATAGGCGCGGCGATCGCTTAAATCCACCACCACTTGCCTTTTACCGTCTGTCAGCTTCCCAGGATTCAAAAATTTTTGTTGAGCCAAAGCTTGAGGTAACAAAGACTGCGGCAGAAACGACACAGTAGAGTTATGTTGTTGTTCTGGCGAGACTAGTCTGGTCTTTTGCAACTCACCCGTTGCTAAAACTACATTTTCGCTGCTTGTTTCCGACTTAGTATTGTGAAGCTTTGTTGCCGGAGACTTAGATGGAGCTATCTTTTGTGTGCGTGCGCTAGGGGGTACAGATGCGCCCAAAGCACTTGCTCCTAGGACTCTCTTAGATGACTGTTGGCTGGGCTTTGTGGATGCTAGCTGCTCAAACTGCTTTCCTGTTGCGATCCCACGCCAATAGACAAGCAAAGATAAGATTGCTGTCCCAAAACAGAGCCACATAATTATCCGCGTTACAGATTCATTTCTTACCATTGCCACCACCTTTTGTTGATCCCTGACATATTCGGTTGGCTAATCCGATTTCTTTACCGTCAACTCATCAAAAATTTATCAATACTTATTAGTTTCCTTATGAATCTATTAATACCTGTGGGCACACTAGGGCTATGCAGAAGTCCTAGCAAGAATAGCTCTAAATAAGAGACTTTATTACTTGGAACTCTTGAGGTGCAGCAATCAATCATTAATGGTGTGGGTGGGAGTGAGACCATGTTTGAAAAACTATTGCTAGCAGTCACGATTACATTTTCCCTTAATTTCTTTTTGCAAGTTCGCGTACCTCATCAAGATCAGACTGGTGCTAATTATCAGCAGCACACAGAAACATCAGCAACAATTTTAGTCACAAGACCAGATAAATAAAAGTCCTAGCAGTTACAGCAACCTAAATTTCAGCAATTGGAGCTTTCTCAATAAAATGTTGAGTATCTCAAAACTTTGTATATTTTTCTAGTTTGGGGGAAAATCATCAATTTCTTTTTAACCGAATTGTTAAATTTCCCGTTCTGCTGTAACTATTTTTATCATTTTTGTCAAGCGTATAGTGCCAGATGTCAGAGACAGCACAAATATACGTAACATTGCTGTAAAGCTAGCGGCTGCTTGATTTGGATTCAAAAGCTTGCTGTGCAATAGTTATATTCACAAAAAGGTTTACTGGATTGCCTGAGATTTACTCGAACTTATATACCTGATTGTTCCAGTCATAAATCCGTCCCTAATTGCGGAACTTCTTGCCAAGTACCAGGTCTAATAGTAAGGGATGATTTAAAAGCCAGTACGATCTATGAGTCAATCGATTACTGTATCCTGGTCAACGGTTGATGCGAGGTGTCCGGAAGCATCAGTGCAAGTTGACAAACTCTCTAATCACGATTTAATTCTGCGCTGTCAAGCTGGACTGCGTCCCGATCGTGCTGCGTTTGCAGAATTATTGCGCCGTTATCAAAGTCAGGTCGATCGGGTGTTATACCACTTAGCACCAGATTGGGCTGATAGAGCTGATTTGGCTCAAGAAGTTTGGATTCGAGTGTATCGGAATATTAACCGATTACAAGAGCCAGCTAAATTTCGGGGTTGGTTAAGCCGCATTGCTACCAACTTGTTCTATGACGAGTTACGCAAGCGCAAGCGGGTTGTTAGCCCCTTATCGCTGGACGCTCCCCGCTCGGTAGATGATGGTGAAATGGATTGGGAAATTGCTGGAGATACTCCCGGGCCAGAGGAAGAACTGACAACTAGAGAATTTTACGAGCAATTGCGAGAAGCGATCGCCGATTTACCAGAGGTGTTCCGCACGACAATTGTTCTCAGAGAAATCGAAGGTATGGCATACGAAGAAATTGCCGAAATTACTGGAGTTTCTTTAGGAACTGTCAAGTCGAGAATCGCCAGAGCTAGATCCAGATTGCAAGCCCAGCTGCAAAATTATCTAGATTCATAATCTATCTAGGGTATCTTTCCTCTGCCCTAGGGCAGAATTTAAGCATTATTTAATAATAGTTAATCATTGTCTAGAAAGCTTAAATATAGTCCGCGATGGGGAACAGAATTGATGAATTTCTCAAAAATATTCACTGTCTTTACCCGTGTATGAATTGGTAATAATGTTAAGATGACTACTGATTCTCAGTTTTACGACCGTTCTCACTCGCAAATTCCTCAAGATTTAGCAGATGGAATGGATAAGCATACCAATGAATCAACGGGTGCTATGGATGATATGGTGAAGCGCGATCGCTTCGAGTTATTAAGTGCTTACCTCGATGGAGAGGTGACAGCTGCCGAACGCAGACAAGTAGAAGAATGGCTGGCAAACGATGCCTCCGTTAAGTGCTTGTATGCTCGATTGTTAAAGCTACGGCAAGGCTTGCAAACTATGCCAGTGCCAGCCACCGAACAGCCTCTAGAAAAAACAGTCCAGCAGGTTATGGCACGTTTACATCTCCGTACCCAGTTAGCTTGGGCATTTGGAGGTGCAGCAGTTGCTGCTTGCGTCATTGGCTCGTTAGCCGGGATTATCCCTGGTGGCGATACCAGGACGTTGCAATTGGCGCAAAACAGAATCGAACCAACACAAACCATGCCAGAACCTGCTGCTGTTCCTGCATCACCGCTGATGGTTGCCTTAAATAATCCAGTGATCGAAATTCCTAAAGCAGCAGTGGTATCTCCCACAAAACCAAGGCATCATCAACAGCCTAAACAGGGAGAGATTGAACAGAATTTTAACTAAATTGTTCATAAATCCCACACTTCGCTGGCTTTTAAACCGCAGCCACTCCACCAGCCATCAGCTTGAGGGATACCTCTCAGCTGGCTGACTCTTTCAGGCGACATAAAGTAAACCCAAGCAAAACCCAAGGATAGCCCTTGCAAATTGCGAATCTCTATTTGCTGACGATTATAGAGATTTTCTGATGGATGTCGATCGGGCTGGTAATCTTCCAGATCATCCAGCTGACTTAAAATTTCTACATCGGCAAATGAGAGTAAATATCCTTGGACTTGGCTATTCTCCAGTGTCATGGCTGGATAACCCATTGGCAGGGCAAACAGTTTACCCGTAGCTATAGCTCTTTTGCTATCTAGAACTTTACTAGCACAATATCTTTTATAATTAACTTCGCCTGGTTTGAGGGTGCCGTAGACAAAAATACGCACTCTATCAGAAAATTTTATTTTTAATTCGGTCATAGTTCAATTTAACCAACTGAATTTGTTTGCCTACCATCTACAATATGGAGGCAGACACAGACGAGATTGCAGTAGGAGCATTTTTGGTGGATTCTTCCCGTTATAACCCAGCAGCGATTGAGGAAAAATGGCAAAAAACATGGGCAGAACTTGGCTTAGATAAAACACTGACAGATAGCAACAAGCCAAAATTCTACGCTTTATCCATGTTCCCTTACCCATCGGGCAGCCTACACATGGGTCACGTTCGTAATTATACAATTACTGATGTGATCGCTCGTCTCAAGCGAATGCAAGGTTATCGGGTATTGCACCCAATGGGTTGGGATGCTTTTGGCTTACCAGCAGAGAACGCCGCCATTGACCGTGGTGTACCGCCAGCCAAGTGGACTTATCAAAATATTGCCCAGATGCGGCAGCAATTGCAGCGTCTTGGCTTATCTATTGATTGGAATAGCGAATTAGCTACATGCTCGCCAGACTATTACAAATGGACACAATGGATTTTCTTGCAATTTTTGCAAGCAGGTTTAGCTTACCAAAAAGAAGCCGCAGTTAACTGGGATCCCATCGATCAAACCGTATTGGCAAACGAGCAAGTTGATAACGAAGGACGTTCCTGGCGTAGTGGAGCAAAAGTTGAACGTAAACTCTTACGACAATGGTTTTTCAAGATTACTGATTACGCCGAAGAATTACTCAATGACCTAGATAAATTGACAGGTTGGCCAGAACGTGTCAAGTTGATGCAGGCCAACTGGATTGGCAAATCAACGGGTGCGTACCTGGAATTTCCTATTGTTGGCTTGGACGAAAAAATCAGCGTCTACACTACACGCCCAGATACGGTTTATGGCGTTAGCTACTTAGTATTAGCGCCAGAACATCCCTTAACAAAGCGGGTTACAAAAAAAGAACAGCAAGCATCTGTAGAAGCTTTTGTTCAAGAAGTTGCCAATCAAAGTGAGTTAGAACGGACTGCGGAAGACAAACCGAAGCGAGGTATTCCCACAGGCGGTAAGGCAATTAACCCGTTTACTGGTGAAGAACTACCCATTTGGATCGCTGACTATGTACTGTATGAATATGGTACTGGGGCAGTGATGGGTGTGCCTGCTCATGATGCGCGAGATTTCAAGTTTGCCAATAAATATAATCTGCCGATTGAGTTTGTGATTGTCGAACCAGAGGCAGTCGCAGATAAAGATTTAAGTGCAACAATACCTGATGAAGATGGTGAAGTCTCGAACATCATTCAGGTTGAATACAACGAGGCATATACAGAACCAGGAATTTTAATTAATTCTGGCCCTTTTAGTGGCATGGCATCCACAGAGGCCAAACAAGCAATAGTAGAATATGCCGAACAACAAGGTTTTGGCAAAGCGCGGGTGCAATATCGATTACGAGATTGGTTGATTTCACGGCAACGGTATTGGGGTGCGCCCATACCCGTGATTCACTGCCCTAACTGTGGGATAGTGCCAGTTCCAGACAAGGATTTACCCGTAGAGTTACCAGAAGAAGTCCAATTTACCGGACGCGGTGGTTCGCCTTTAACTCAGTTAGAAAGCTGGGTAAATGTGCCCTGTCCAACTTGCGGTACGCCAGCGAAGCGGGAAACTGACACGATGGATACCTTTATCGATTCCTCGTGGTATTTCTTGCGGTTTACTGATGCCAAGAACGAACAGCAGGTGTTCGATTCTCATCAAACCAATGACTGGATGCCAGTCGATCAGTATGTGGGTGGTATTGAACACGCGATTTTGCATTTGTTATATTCGCGATTCTTTACTAAGGTGCTGCGAGATAGAGGCTTGTTGAACTTTGACGAACCTTTTCAACGTCTGTTGACTCAAGGTATGGTGCAGGGTTTAACTTACATGAATCCCAACAAGGGTGGTAAAGATAAATGGATTCCTTCCCATTTAGTAGACCCAGCTAACCCCCGCGATCCCCAAACAGGCGAACCGTTGCAACGTTTGTATGCCACCATGTCCAAATCTAAAGGTAATGGTGTCGCACCAGAAGACGTAATTAGCAAATACGGTATAGACACAGCGCGGATGTTCATCTTATTCAAAGCGCCACCAGAAAAAGACCTGGAATGGGATGAAGCTGATGTCGAAGGACAATTCCGCTTTTTAAACCGGGTTTGGCGCTTGGTAACAGATTATATTGCTGCTGGGGTATTCCAAAAGCAAGCCGATATCTCAAACTTGAGTAAACCAGAAAAAGAATTGCGACGGGCAATTCATACTGCTATCCAAGCAGTTACAGAAGATGTGGAAGACGAATATCAATTCAACACAGCTATTTCGGAATTGATGAAGTTGAGTAACGCCTTGACTGATGCTAGCTGCAAGGATTCACCAATTTATGCTGAAGGGATTCGGACTTTAGTAGTCTTACTAGCCCCCTTTGCACCACACATTGCTGATGAATTGTGGCATTTATTGGGTAATAGCGATTCTGTCCACACTCAAACTTGGCCGTCGTTTGATCCTGCTGCCTTGGTAGCTGATGAAATTACTTTAGTAATTCAGATTATGGGCAAAACTCGCGGTGCAATTCAAGTGCCATCGCAAGCTGATAAAGCTGCCTTAGAAAAATATGCCAGAGAATCAGAAGTTGCCCAGCGTTATATTGAGGGTAAAGAAATTAAAAAGGTGATTGTGGTGCCTGGGAAGTTGGTAAATTTTGTGATCGGCTAAGAGTAGTAAAAATACTTTGAGGATTTGCGAGGAATTCAGATTCCCAACTTTTTAGAAAAGTTGGGAATCTTGCGTTTCAGCAAAATTGATGCGTTAGATCAATAGGTATTGCCATTCTGTTTCCATACAGGTCAGTGAAGAATAATCATAGCTTGGGGTTTACCGTGTGATATAGCTATAGCCATCAAGTTTAGGACGTAGACTATAAGAGTTGCCATTGCATCTAGGACATTTTAACGTCCTAACGAAAATGGCTACGGCTATACTTCAGCAAAGCACGAAAAATTTTGAGTTTTGCACAGCCTCAACACAAGCTACAAAGATGTTTACTTTTTTAGAGTAATAAAAGAGTCTTAGAAGCATTAGGGAAAACCCCCAAAATCGAAGTACCAATGCTTCTATGTTGTTGCCGCTACCCTAGCATCATAGTGATACTTCTGTAAGCTATACATTTGAAGGTTTTGACGCGAACTCAACGCTATTGCGCCATATCTAGGTTTTGACTGGTAATGCCCCCCAAAACCTAGATTTTGGAGAAAACAAAATCTTAGCCAAAATGGCTGGAAACATTAGATACTCAGCCAATTTGGCGATACAAGCAAAATTTGATTGCCTATATTAATATCAACAACTCAAACAGAGTTGCTGAGAAAAACCAAGGAGAAATTCAATGATTATTTCCGATCTGTCTTACATGGAAGCTATTGAAGCAACTGTTGTTGGTGGTTTTGGTTGGGGCGAACCTTCCTACGGTGGCGATTTCGAGGTTGAAAAGGACGTTGACATCGACGTTAACATTGATGAAGATCTGAACATCGACAAAGATGTAACCGTGACCCTCGATATCACAGGCAACCTAGCTACAGCAGAAGCTAGTGCTACAGCTTACGGCAACAACACTGTAGCTGAAGCCTTCGGTTTCACCTACACCGATGACTACAGCTCTGTTGCTAACGCTTTCTCCGTTTCTGGAACCTACTAATAAAAACATACCCGCAGTGAATGTGAAACCCTGCGAGTAGGTGTGGCTTTAAAGCCAAGATTGCTTATAAATTCAAACAGAATTGCCGAGAAAAACCAAGGAGAAATTCAATGATTATTTCCGATCTGTCTTACATGGAAGCTATTGAAGCAACTGTTGTTGGTGGTTTTGGTTGGGGCGAACCTTCCTACGGTGGCGATTTCGAGGTTGAAAAGGACGTTAACATCGACGTTAACATTGATGAAGATCTGAACATCGACAAAGATGTAACCGTGACCGTCGATATCACAGGCAACCTAGCTACAGCAGAAGCTAGTGCTACAGCTTACGGTAA
The DNA here is from genome assembly GCF_963875125.1 of Calothrix sp. NIES-2098. Classification (NCBI taxonomy): domain Bacteria; kingdom Bacillati; phylum Cyanobacteriota; class Cyanophyceae; order Nostocales; family Calotrichaceae; genus Calothrix; species Calothrix sp. NIES-2098. Next base: position 1,303,580 of record NZ_CAWNKJ010000001.1, on the reverse strand, counting down.
CAACACCATCGCTGAAGCCTTCGGTTTCACCTACACCGATGACAACAGCTCTGTTGCTAACGCTTTCTCCGTTTCTGGAACCTACTAATAAAAACATACCCGCAGCGAATGTGAAACCCTGCGAGTAGGTGTGGCTTTAAAGCCAAGCTTATTTGTGAATTGCTGAAGGCTTTTTTTAGCTTTCGGCAATTTAACCATTATTATACTTACTACTACTTTTAATGTCAAGCTAGTTATCAAAAAAAATTGCGATCGCCGTAAAATTCCGGAATTTATCAAAAACCTATATAAATAAGAAATTTGATATGTCAACTTTGCAACCGCAGTCAGCAGCAGTATACAACAACCTGGGCTACACTCTGCAACAACAAGGCAAGTTGGATGAGGCTGTAGCCTGCTATCAAAGAGCTTTAGAGATTCAGCCAAAATACACTGAAGCTGAGGTCAATTTAGGCAATATTCTCCACCGCCAAGGGAAGCTGACAACAGAGCAACAAGCGTATTATGCTGCTTTGAATCATCGCTTGGGTATAGCTTGCAAAAAAGCAGGGGATTTAAAGACTGCTGTAACTTACTACCAACAAGCGATCGCTCTGCAACCCGATCTAGCAGAAGCCCATTATAATTTGGGCGATGTCCTGCAACAACAAGGACAGGTAGATGCTGCTCAAAAGTCTTATCTGCAAGCGATTAAATATAACCCTGACAATGCTTATGCATACAACAACCTGGGAGCGATTTTGGAGCAAAAGGGTCAGTTAGCGAAAGCAGTAAAGTCTTATCAACAGGCTTTAAAACTGAAGCCTAATTTGGCTATCATACATAATAATTTAGGAAATGTGCTGAAAAGTCTAGGCAGATTTGAAGCAGCAGTAGAATCCTATCAACAAGCTTTAAAACTCAACCAATATCTTGCTCAGGTTCATTACAATTTGGCAAACACTTTCAAAAAACTGAATAAATTAGAAGCAGCAGCAGCATCTTACAAACAAGCGTTAAAAATTAAACCTGACTTCGATTATGCCAAATTTGGTCTAGTGATGAGTCAGATTCCAATTATCTATACAAGTTCTGAAGAAATTCAAGTTAAGCGAAATCTTTATCAACAAGCACTGCAAAATTTAGCGGCTAAATATCAAGCAGATAATCAAAAAAAACGAGCCAATGCTGCTACGGCTATTGGTTCTTTACAACCGTTTTATTTAGCATATCAAGGCTTAAACGATCGAGATTTGCAGTGCATCTATGGGGAAATGATTTGTCAGATTATGTCAAGTCGTTATCCTCAATGGAGCCAGCCGATTGAGCTTCCTAAATTAAAAGTAAATGAAAAAATTCGGATTGGTTTTGTTTCGGGATTTTTCTCTAATCATTCCAATTGGAAAATCCCAATAAAGGGTTGGGTGGAAAACCTAGATAAGAGTGAATTTGAGTTATTCGGATATCACACCGGTGCAAAACACGATCGTGAAACGAAAATCGCAGCCAAAGCATTTGATAAATTTACTCAAGGGCCATTGGTATTTGAAAAATGGTGTGAATTAATTCAACAAGATAAATTACACATCCTAATTTTTCCAGAATTTGGCATGGACCCGATAACTATGAAGTTGGGCTGTTTAAAACTGGCTCCAATTCAAATGACGTCTTGGGGACATCCTAATACTAGTGGGCTACCAACAATTGACTACTATTTAAGTAGTGATTTGATGGAACCGGAAAATGGTCAAGAGTATTACACTGAGAAATTAGTTAGATTACCAAATTTATCTATTTATTACACGCCTTTAGCAATTCAACCTAAGACGGTAACTAAAAAAGATATCGGCATTGAAGATAATGAAATTATGTTCTGGTGCTGTCAATCTTTATACAAATATTTACCTCAACATGATGATATTTTTCCGAGAATTGCTCAGAATTTAAAAAATTGCAAGTTTGTATTTATTAAACATGAAAGTCAGTATGTCAATGAAGTCTTTAGTCAGCGATTAAATAGTGCTTTTGCTGAATTAGGACTCCACTATCAAGACTATTGCATCTTTTTGCCGCGCCTGAATGCCGCGACTTTTGCTGGCACAGCAGCTATGGCGGATGTTTTTTTAGATAGTATGGGTTGGTCAGGATGTAATTCCAGTTTAGAAGCGATCGCTCATAATATTCCCACCCTCACATTACCTGGGGATTCGATGCGGGGACGACATACCCTAGCAATCTTGAAAATGATGGGTGTAGAAGAGACAATAGCGACGAATAAAGAAGAATATGTGAACATAGCTGTTCGTCTCGGTCAAGATGCAGAATATCGTCAACACATCTCTCAGCAAGTTGCCCAGAACAAGCATAAGTTATATGACGACGTAAAACTTATGAGAGCGTTGGAAGATTTCTTGTTTCAGGTAGTCAACAAACCCAGAAGATTTGCGCAAAGAGAAATTGCGGAGATTTTCCAATTAGCGGTGCAGCATCAACGGGCTAATCGCTTCGCTGAGGCGGAAAATCTATATCGGCAGATATTAGAAAAGCAACCGGAACACGCAGAAGCACTATACGGACTGGGGATGTTAGCGCAGCAGATGGGACAACTCCAAACTGCGGAACAATGCTTAAGTACAGCAACGCAAGTCCAGCCTGATTCTGTGAAGATATGGTTCAGTTTGGGCAATTTACATCAAGCACAAGGACAATTAACAGCAGCAGAGGTAGCTTATCAATGCGCGATCGCCTTGCGACCAGATGCAGTCCCGATTTATAACAACCTGGGGTACACTTTAGAACAACAAGGTAAGTTTGACGAGGCTGTAGCTTGCTATCAAAAAGCTTTAGAAATTCAGCCCAACTGTGTGGAAGCCGAAGCAAATTTGGGTAACACGCTGTATGCCCAAAAAAAGCTGTCTGTGGAACAACAACTATATTACTCTGTACTCAACCGCAGGCTAGGTATGAGCCGCCAAAAAGTCGGTGATTTAAAAACGGCGCTTGCTTATTATCGTCAGGCGATCGCCTTACATCCTGATTTGGCAGATACTAACTATAACTTGGATGAAGGCAATTTAGAAGAGGCGATCGCTGATTATCAAAAAGTCCTAGAAATCAATACCCATGACAGAGAATCGGGACTTAATTTAGGCAAAATTCATCAACAGCAGGTTTCAATTTAGCTGAAATAACAATTAATTCATTTGTAACGACTGTAAAAACCAGGAAAAAAGGGGAAGAATTACTAATAATTTCCCCTTTTAACATGACCAATTATCAATTTTCATGAGTTGAAAACCTAAAAGCCATGACAGTTATTCAAGTTGAACATCCAACTATCGATCCATCATCCTTTGAGTCACACAACCGACAAGATGGTGTTAGTGGTCTGCTGTATGTCCATAATGAAGGTGAATTTCTAGCTCAGGTAATTGAAACTTGGATTAATGCTTTAGATGAATTAATTATTATTTTTAATGGATGTACAGACAATTCTCCGCAAATTATAGAAGAATATGAACAAAAGTACTATCCAAAAATCCGAGCTTTTAATTACTTACCCCATGTATATTCACCAAATACAAAAGAGCAATTAGAATTAGATACCAGTAATATTCATTCTTTCTGCTTTTATTGTAATTTTGGACTTAGCCAAACAAAATATAAAATATGTGTGGAAATTAATGGAGATCATGTTGGTATCCCCGAACATTTAAATAAAATTTATGATTTTTTAAAAGAGCATCCTCTCAAAAAGACCGCCTTGTTTATTTCAGGCATTAATCTTTGGAAACAACCTGACGATCTCCGGTATTACGTAAATGTAAAAGAAGTTGCCAACGGTGATGGAGACCTTGCATATTGGACTGTTTCACCTCAGCACATTTTTGTAAAACATCCTAGAAATCCGCTGTTGAATATATTACGACATGATGACCTTGAACGCTATTATTTAGGTTTTATTTTTTGGCACACACGGTTTTTAAAACAAGACTATGGACTAAGCAACTATGGTCAATATTCAGAAGGCATCATCCGCTTTTTGGAAAAGAAAAGTAACAATGCCAAACTAGTGTTATTGTCGCCAGAATTTAGGCAAAAACACAAGGATTTTCAAAATATTAAGTTGCCGCGTTTCCCATTGTATTTTGGTTTTGGTTCTTTACCTGAGGTTAAGGGTGTTGACAAAAGCACCGAAATTTTGCAACAAGCTGTTCAACATTATCAAGCTAATCGCTTACTTGAAGCTGAACAGGCTTATCATCAAGTTTTAAAAATTCACCCAGATCACCCTGAAGCATTTTATGGATTAGGTATGCTTTCCCAAAAAATAGGGAATATTCAGGCATCTGAAAAATTTTTGAATCAAGCCTCACAATTCAATCCATATTCAGTGAAAATTTGGTTTGCTTTGGGAAATTTACAGCAATCACAAGGAAAACTCACCGCAGCTACAGATGCATATCGTCAAGCACTGAAACTATATCCAAATTCTGCAACAATTTACAACAACCTGGGCTATACCTTACAACAACAAAGCCAATTGGATGAGGCTGTAACCTGTTATCAAAAGGCTTTAGAACTAAAACCTGAATTTATGGAAGCTGATGTCAGTTTGGGGAATGTTCTCAATGTACAAGGAAAACTTTCGCCTGAACAGCAAGCTCACTATGCAAAATTAAACTACCAATTAGGCGAAAAACGCAGAAGAATGGGCGATTGGCAGACCGCGATCGCTTATTATCGTCAGGCGATCGCTCTTCAGCCTGATTTAGTAGATGATGATTATAACTTGGGCGTTGTGCTGGAAGAACAAGGGGAATTAAAAGAGGCGATCGCTTGTTATCAAAAAGTTCTGGATGGCAAGCTGTTACACGCATAATTTGTATATTAGAGCAGCAGATATACAAGGGAGAAAGACAGGTTAATAAACGAATAGGTAGGGTGGACAAATACTTGTCCACTTTACTACTTTCTGTATTTCGTCAATATTGTTAATCGAGATGCATTTAAATACCCTACTTTCAGTATCCCAATAGCAATATTGATTTTGGATATGGCATGGAGTGATTTTATCTCCATTGTGGTTTGAGACAAGGGTAAAACAAGACTATCCTCAGCCATTAAAAAGAGCCCACAGATACGCGGACTTTCCTTTTAAAAGCCTGTCCCAGCAAGCTGTTATTATGCAGCCGCAGGTCTAAACCTGTCGGCTGGGATTGACTTTTAGCGATAATACTGGATACCTGTACCTTGGGCAACTAATTGGAGATTTAAGCCATTCTGATCTCGTAAACTAGCTCCAACGTCGCTAAAGGTTGTTCCGACTACAATCGCCATGACATCAAGGAAAGTTGCTCCGCTAGTAGCGTTAGTCCCGAAAATAAAGGTATCTACACCTACTTGCTGGACTCTATACAAGAAGTTCGAGGTTAAGCCTTTCTGCACTTGAATCAAATCAATTCCGGTATCAAAGTCTCTGGCAAATACTCCAGGCGTAGCACTTTCCTGACCGATAATAGCAAAGTCGCTATTTGGAGCAGTACTAGTACCGCTACCTATATAGTAAAATTCGCCATTGCTTCCAAGGACAAATCTATCGCCTCCAGATCCTCCTGCTAAAACGTCAACCTCTTGGATTCCTCTGAGTGGAAATGGTGTACCACTCAGAGTAAGCGTACCAGTTCTGCTACCAGTCCCAACACCAACAAGGACATCATTACCAGCACCGCCAATCAGGACATCATTGCCACCATTACCAACTAAGAGGTTATTGCTAGCCTCGCCAATTATCCTATCTACAAAGGTAGTACCAATAACGTTTTCAATGTTGCTCAGTGTATCCGTACTACCCAGTCCATCGCTAGCAGTACCGGCAAATAAATCAACTACAACCCCTGCTGTACTGGATAAATAATCGGCTGTATCAATCCCATCACCGCCGTTGAGAACGTCATTGCCAGCGCTGCCAATCACAGTGTCATTACCAGCAGCGCCATCAATGGTGTCATTGCCAGCACCCCCGTTCAAGAGGTTATTGATGGCATCACCGATGAGACTATCGTTAAAAATCGAACCTGTGACTTGTTCAATGCTAATCAGTGTATCGTTACCACCAATGCCATCATTGGCAATGCCAGTACCCGCCACTAAGTCAACAGTCACTGCTGACAAACTGGCAGAATAATCTGCTCGGTCAATACCATCACCGCCATTCAAAGTATCGTTACTCGCACCACCTGCGAGAGTATCATTGCCAGCACCTCCATCTAAGCTGTCATCACCAGAGCCGCCACTGAGGTAGTTATTGCCTGTGTTACCAGTCAGGGTATCGTTATAATTAGAACCTTCGACTTCTTCAATACTAATCAGCGTGTCGGTATTACCGAACCCGTCTTGAGCTGTACCTGCAACTAGATCGACCACAACGCCAGCGTTCCCAACACCTGCTGGACTAGTAGAATAATCAGCGCGATCGCTACCATCACCGCCATTCAGGGTGTCACTGCCAGCACCTCCAAGAAGGGTATCATTGCCAGCGCCACCGCTGAGAGAATTCCCAACGGTATTGCCAGTTAAGCTATCGTTGAAATTAGAACCAATGATGTTTTCAATGCTAATCAGTGTATCTGTATTGTCAAATCCATCTTCACTGGCAGTACCAGTAGCCAGATTAACGGTGACTGCCCCTGGACTGGTCGAATAATCAACGGTATCGTTACCAGTACCGCCATTAAGCGTGTCATTACCAGCACTACCAATTAAGAGGTTATCGGCGGTGTTTCCAGTGATACTATCGTTGAAACTAGAACCAACAACTTCTTCGATGTTGCTTAGTGTATGCGTACCACCAAAGCCAGTGGCAGTTCCGTTTGTCAAATTAACGGTGACTGCGGCTGTGCTGAAAGAATAATCAACGCGATCGCTACCATCGCCACCATCAATAGTGTCATTGCCAGGGCCGCCTACAAAGAGGTTATTATCAGCATTTCCAGTGATACTATCGTTGAATGCAGAACCAATAACTTCTTCAATACTTGTTAGCGTATCGATGCCGCCTAATCCATCGTCAGTGGTAGTACCCGTTGCCAAATTGACAACAACCCCAGCTGTACTGCCAGAATAATCAACGCGATCGATACCAGCACCCCCATTAATAGAGTCATTGCCAGCCCCGCCAACAAAGGTGTTATTGCCCGCGTTACCCGTTAAGTTGTCGTTGAAACTGGAGCCTACAATGTCTTCAATATTGACTAAGATATCGGTGCCACTGCCACCTAACCCATCACTGGCAGTTCCCGTTGTGGCGTTAATTGATGCCAGGTTAACGACAACTCCAGCTGTGCTAGTGGAATAATCAACGCGATCTGTACCAGCACCCCCATCAATGGAGTCATTGCCAGCTCCACCAATAAAGAAGTTATTGCTCGTATTGCCAATCAGGAGGTCGCTGAAATTAGAACCAACGATTTGTTCAATGTTGCTTAGAGTATCATTCCCGATAGCTGTACCAGTGGCTGTACCTGTTGTTAGATTCACACTAACCCCAGCAGTACTAGAAGAATAATCTACCCTGTCAAAACCAGAACCACCATCAATGGTGTCATTACCAGCACCGCCAATTAGAGTGTCATTACCAGCGTTGCCAAGCAGACTGTCATTACCATCACCTCCGTTGAGCGTGTCATTACCAGCGTTGCCATCTATAGTGTCATTACCACCATTGCCGATAAGCAGGTTATTTACACTACTGCCTGTTATCGTGTCGTTGAAATTAGAACCAGCAACATTTTCAACAGCAAGCAACGTATCGGTAGTTCCAAAGCCATCGCTAGCTGTACCCGTTTCTAGATTAACGTTAACTCCAGTTGTACCGGATGGATTGGATGAATAATCAATAAGATCGGTACCACTGTTGCCATTAAGAGTGTCACTGCCAGCCCCACCAACTAGAGTGTCATTCCCGATGTTGCCATCAAGGGAGTCATCCCCAATACCGCCATCGAGAAAGTCATTATCTCCACCGCCATCCAGTTTGTCATTGCCATCGTCCCCATAGAGCTGGTCATTCTGCCCATTGCCGAGGATGGTATCGTTTCCTGCACCGCCACGGAGGGTGTCTACTCCTCCTCCAAGAAAATCACTACCACCAGCGCCTTGGATATTGTCATCGCCAGTACCGCCATCAATGAAATTATTACCACTGACTCCTAAGATGACATCATTACCTCCTCCACCAAGAAGAGTATCGTTACCTTGTCCACCTTGAATGGTATCATTGCCATCGCCACCATCTAAGCTATCATCACCGCCACCACCTTCTAAGAAGTCATCACCTAAACCACCGAATATGGTGTCGTTACCGTTATCAATACCCCCAAAAAGGCGATCGTTGCCATCACCGCCATCAATGGAGTCACTACCTTGGTCTCCATTGATGTAGTCATCGCCGCCTAATCCTAATAGGGTATCGTTACCAAAACCACCATAAATTTGATCGGCAAGGTTTGTACTCCTAAGCGATACTGGGGTAGAAGTAGAACCATTAACTAACTCGTTTCCATTAGTTCCTCGTATGAAGGCCATTAGTTTATCTCCTTTATTTCAATAATTAATTAAGATTGATTTAGAGTTCAATTCTCATCATCTGTAATTCATTGATTACAAGTAATTGCAGAATCACTGGCCACAAGCATTGCGAAGAGTATCAGCTAGGGGCAGAAAATTATTCAAATATTCTGGCGTGCGGTAATTACTAACCTTGTATCTGCATTTGGCGATCGCATTATTTATGCTTGGCAGTAAAAACAAAGTTTATAGATGATAAAGAAGTTGGCAATCAAGAAAAATATTCCGATGGCAGAGTAAATTATGTGCCTTTAAAAGGCTAGTTTTACAAAAAGCTAAACCAAATGATTGAATAAATAGACTGTCTCATTCATAAAATTTACTGTAAATAATTATCGATAAGTTTTATAACCAAGTTTCCATTATCCCAATTATGGCTAGATCGAGAAATTGTCTTTGGTAGAATCAAATGATTTGTTTCGAGATGTTAGCTTACTCACTATGATTGCAAAAAAGTTTGCAACTAATTTTTATAACAATAATCAGAACTGAGATTTGATATATTTCAGTACGTGAATATTAGGCTTTTATGTGTATTTTGTTTAAATTTAGTTGAAAACCAAACTTTGACAAAATTCTTTAAACCTATAAATCTTCAAGTTCTGACAATAGATAACCTTCATTTTGTTCGGAGTATTGTTATACATGCTTCTTGTAAAAAGCATAAAACACTTCTGAATCAATTCCCGCCAAAATGGCTAAAATTATTTATAAATTTCTTATCAAGAAATCATAAAGATTCCTTCAACAAAAACCAAAATATCTATCAAATAAGGATTTGAGCAGGTCGCCAAATTTTCCTACTAAGTATGAATTGAGACATTTCAAAATTCTTTAAGCTTGCACCAACTGTATTAGGAGCTACAATTGCACTGCTACGGCATCTTTTGCGATCGCCTGTGCCTTAGAAAACTTTTATATTTCATAACCGAGAGAATATTTTTTTATTTATACACGAAAAAGCACTTGAGATTTTTGCTCTCTCAAGCGCTTCCCCGTATAACTTTATACCAATTCACTTGTTTGATGCAACATCTGAAATCCGCAAACACCCCTGAAGGATAGGGCTGGGAGGATAACTAGTAACAAACATGCGGTGAAGTGGTATCACTCCTTGCACTAATTAAGAATACCGCTTCTGCAATCATACTGGAAATCTGTTGAGTGACAGTTTATCAACTGACACTAGTTAAAATCGATTCATGAGGTATGGTGTCTATCAAGACCAAGCAAGATCGTAGAGAACTTAAGTATAGAGTATGAAATTTAACATAAAATCTCAAACACTAGCAAACCATTGCCAACAGAGTAGTGCGCGCGTTGCAGAAAGTGGTAGCATCAATTGTTCATGTGATATCAGCAAATGCACCACAGACTCTTAGCGTTGTAAAGTTACATAATCAATCTTTATCAATCCGATGCAAAAACGCCGAAAGGCAAATTTTGAATGAAAGTCAGCGTTGGGTCATATGTCCAGCTAAATGCTTGTTATTACTTAGGTGAAGCAGTTGTCGTCAGTCAGGATACGCACCGATAGCAGAGTGGCCGTTGCAGAATAGTGGGATGAATTGAGGCACAGGAGGACAGTTGCATCTGTCGCCAGACTTGAGGAGGCAGTGCGTTGGGGAGACATTGCCTTGAACGGGTTTCCCGACTTGCTTGCCGTAGGATATGAGCATTGGAAACATTTTCCCTATGCTCAAAAACTTCATGGACAAAATTAAAGCCAAATTGGCTAGGAAATTTTGATTTCTAGCCAATTTGACTATACAAGCGTAATTTACTTAGCTAATAGTATTAGTAGACCATTTATTACACCCAAAATAAGTGTGAAAAACTTTCTAGGCTTGTGCATAGATAGTTGTCAGATTTTGTGAGTGCCAACGATCCTTGCACAAGCAGCGATCGCTTATCATCGAGCTTTAATTTTGCAATAAGTAGCATGTGAAAGTATAAGCCTCATTCTACTTACCTAAACATAAAAAACTGAATTTATATATGAAAGTACTTGTAACTGGCACAGAAGGTTATATCGGCTCGTTGTTAGCACCGCTTTTAATACAACAAGGTTACGAAGTAATTGCTGTAGATACAGGCTTTTATAAAGTAGGCTGGTTGTACAACGGCACCGAGTTAACTGCCAAAACCTTAAACAAAGATATCCGCAACATTCAACCTTCCGACCTCGAAGGAGTTGAAGCAGTAGTTCACATGGCAGAACTCTCCAACGATCCCTTAGGTCAGTTAGCTCCCAATATTACCTACGATATCAACCATAAAGGTTCAGTCAATTTGGCAAAGCTGGCGAAAGCAGCAGGAGTGCGACGCTTTATCTATACTTCTTCATGCAGCGTTTATGGCTTTGCGACTGAAGATTACGTTAACGAAGAGTCTGCTATCAATCCTCAAACTGCTTATGCCAAATGCAAAGCGCTGGTAGAACAAGACGTAAAACTTCTGGCTGATGACGGTTTTTCTCCTACCTTTTTGCGGAACGCCACAGCTTATGGAGCTTCCCCCAGAATGCGTTTTGATATTGTCTTGAACAATCTCGCCGGTTGGGCATGGACAATTAAAGAAATCAAGATGAATAGTGATGGTACACCTTGGCGACCCTTGGTACATCTTTTAGATATTTGTAAGGCAATCATCTGTACTTTAGAAGCGCCACGTGATGTCATTCACAACCAAATTTTTAATGTGGGCGATACAAATAGCAACTATCAAGTCAAACAAATTGCTCACATAGTTGCTGATGTCTTTACAGATTGTCAGTTGAGCTTTGGCAAACACGATCCTGATAATCGCAGCTATCGAGTTTCCTTCGAGAAAATCAATCAAAATTTACCAGGATTTAAATGTGATTGGGATGCTCAAAGTGGTGCCCAACAACTTTTTAATGTCTTCAAGCAAATTGACATGAGTAAAGAAACTTTTGAGTTTCGTGGTTTTACACGTCTCAAACAACTTGAATATCTCATTCGCACCCAACAGCTCGATCGAGATTTCTTCTGGCGTACTCTTTAAATATTGAAATACAAGTAACACTTTGATTAAGACTGGCGTACTCTTTAAATCTGCATTTTGATTTTTGTAAACCAAATACTAGTTATGAATAACCAAAAAATTGCCGATCGTCAACAAACAATAGGTAAATGTTTGTTTTGTGGAACGGGGTTACACCATACTTTTGTAGATTTAGGTATGTCACCGCCCTGCGAAAGTTATCGCAGTCCCAAACAACTTAATGAAATGGAGCCTTTTTATCCACTCCATGCCTATGTTTGTGAAAAATGTTTTTTAGTGCAACTCCAAGAATATATTACTCCTGAAAATATTTTTAGTGACTACGCTTATTTTTCTTCCTATTCTGATAGCTGGTTGCGACACGCCAAGAACTATGTTGATATGGCAGTGAAGCGTTTCCAATTAACCGAGCAAAGCCAGGTAATAGAAATTGCCAGTAATGATGGTTACTTACTACAATACTTTGTTGCCAAAGGTATTCCGGCATTGGGAATAGAGCCAGCGGCAAATATTGCTGAGGTAGCAATTAAAAAAGGTATTCCCACAGTTGTCAAGTTTTTTGGAGTGGAGACAGCCCAAGAACAAGTTACTAAAGGAAAACGGGCAGATTTATTACTAGGAAATAATGTTCTTGCGCATACCCCTTATCTCAATGATTTTGTCAAAGGGATGAAAATTATCCTCAAACCGCAAGGTGTAATTACAATGGAATTTCCTCACCTGATGCGGTTAATCGAGGAGAATCAGTTTGATACAATTTACCACGAGCATTTCTCTTATTTTTCTTTCATCACTGTCGAAAATATTTTTGCTCACCACGGTTTGAAAATTTTTGATGTAGAAGAATTATCTACTCATGGTGGTTCTTTAAGAATTTATGCTCGTCATACTGAAGACTATTCTAAACCTGTAAGTCAGCAAGTAGTAGAACTAAAAGCTAGAGAAGAAGTAGCTGGTTTTACACAGTTAGAATATTATTTTTCTTTTGGCGAAAAAGTTAAAGAAACCAAACGTAAGTTATTAGATTTCTTAATTAAAGTAAAGCGAGAAGGTAAGTCGATTGTCGGTTATGGTGCGCCTGGAAAAGGCAATACTCTGCTTAACTATTGTGGTATTCGTACAGATTTTTTGGACTATACAGTAGACCGTAGCCCCTACAAACAAGGTCTATTTTTACCAGGAACTCACATCCCTATTTTTCATCCTGACAAGATTCAAGAAACTCAACCAGACTATGTACTGATTTTACCCTGGAATCTTCAGGATGAAATTATGGCACAAATGTCTTACATTCGCGATTGGGGTGGTAAGTTTGTTGTCCCAATTCCTGAAGTTAAGGTCTACTCTTAGATATTTGATTGCTGGTTGCAAAAGGTATAAAAGCAAAAATTGAGTTTAATTTAAAATCTCCAATTTGGTATTCTAAAAACGAGGTACAAGATGAAAGTAGTTTTATTCTGTGGTGGTTTAGGCACGAGAATGAGAGATTATTCCGAATCTATTCCTAAACCAATGGTGAATATTGGATATAGACCGATATTATGGCATGTGATGAAATATTATGCCCATTATGGACATAAAGATTTTATCTTATGTTTGGGTTATAAAGCAGACTTAATTAAGAGCTATTTCTTAAATTATAATGAATGGCTTTCTAATAACTTTACTTTATCTAGTGGTAGCAAGATTCAATTATTTAACCACGATATTCAAGACTGGAATATCACTTTTGTAGATACCGGATTAACTGCTAATATTGGTCAAAGATTTAAGGCAGTCGAAGAGTATCTAGATGGAGAAGAAGTATTTCTTGCTAATTACAGTGATGGACTGACAGATTTACATTTACCAACGTATATAGAGCATTTCTATCAGCGTGATAAAATAGGTAGCTTTTTGTGTGTTAGACCAAGCCAAAGCTTTCATTTAGTAGATATAGATGATAATGGTCTGGTACGGGATCTCAAAGATGTGAAGCAACGTGATATCTGGATTAATGGAGGATATTTCATCTTTAAGAAGGACATATTTAAATATATTAATCATGGTGAAGAACTTGTATTAGAACCTTTTCAAAGGTTGATGGCAAGAGAAGAACTTCTTGCTTATAAATACAGTGGCTTTTTTGGTGTAATGGATACCTTTAAAGAAAAGCAACAGTTAGATGATATGTATACTCAAGGTGTTAGGCCTTGGGAAGTGTGGAGAGACAGAAAACTAGAAATATCTCATGTATGATTGAGTTTAGGTTGAATAAAACAGATGAATCGGAATATAAAATTCTCTGTCTAGGCGCTCATTGCGATGATATCGAAATTGGCTGCGGAGGCACAATACTTAAGCTGATTGAGAAGTACAAGAATGTCAGCATCTATTGGGTAGTTTTTAGTTCCAATGAGGAGAGAGCAAAAGAAGCAACTGCAAGCGCTAATATCTTTTTAAAGGAAGTACAGACAAAGAAAGTCATCATTAAAAATTTTCGAGATGGCTTTCTACCTTTTCAAGGGATAGAGATAAAAGAGTGCTTTGAAGAGTTAAAGCAAGAGTTTTCTCCAGATATTATTTTGACGCATTACCGAGACGATCGCCATCAAGATCATCGTTTAATTTCAGAATTAACTTGGAATACATTTAGAAATCATTTGATTCTAGAGTATGAAATTCCTAAGTATGATGGAGATTTGGGGATTCCTAATTTCTTTATGCATCTAGATGACGCTATTTGCTGTCGAAAAATTCAATATATTCTTGATGCATTTGCAACTCAGAATCACAAGCAATGGTTTACAGAAGAAACTTTCCGTTCAATCCTGCGAATTCGGGGGATTGAATCTAATTCTCCTGGTAATTACGCTGAAGCTTTTTATTGTCGAAAAATATTTTTTTAAATCAGATTGATCGTTATGCTCTTCACCGAAACTGAACTACAAGGTGCTTTTATTATAGATTTAAATTTGCATCAAGATCATCGAGGCTTCTTCTCTCGGTCTTTTTGCATAAATGAATTTGCAGAACATGGTTTAAATTCCAAAATTGTGCAATGCAATTTATCTTTTAACCATAAAAAAGGAACGCTGCGAGGAATGCATTATCAAATACCTCCTTCGCAGGAAAGTAAATTAGTTCGTTGCATTCACGGGGCTATCTATGATGTAATTATTGATTTACGCCCAGAATCTCCGACTTATTTATCTTATATTGGTGTAGAGTTAACTGCTGAAAATCGTCGTGCGCTTTACATTCCAGATAGATTTGCTCACGGTTTTCAAACTTTGAGCGATGACGCTGAGGTGATGTATCAAATGGGTGATTTCTATGCACCAGAATATGCTAGTGGGTATCGCTACGACGATCCAGCTTTTGGGATTGAATGGCCTTTACCTGTGACTGAAATTTCGGAAAAAGATAGGGCTTGGAGTTTATTTGAACAGGCAAAAATTGTCACGCCTGCGGGGATGTAAGACTTTTAATAAGTATTGAAAAATATCTAATTGCTGATGAGTAAAATTGTCAATTAGTATCGCACAGAGGCGCAGAGGAGGAGGGGGAAATGAATACAATTTATTTCGATGCAAATTTCAGTGACGATATTAGACGCAAGCATCTCTACAATGGACAAATATTTGTCTATTCTCCTTGCGCTAGTGCGATCGCTCTATGTAACTTCGCGCGTGGGATGATTGAAGAAGCCTTCGCCCCTCTAGATCCCAGAGAAGCGCAACATAGCCTACCTGTAGAGAGATACGTTGAAATTTTGGCGCAACTCAAGCCAGCGTTTATCCATCATCCTGAATCCAAAAAACTCATTCAAGACATCTTGAAGGAAAGTGGATGCGACTTGAGAAAAACCTATTTCGATGTACCCCGCCTCAGAACAGCAACCAGTGATGGCTATCTGACAGCTGGTATTGCTTACGCCTTCCATCCTCATCGCGATACTTGGTACTCTGCTCCTCCCTGCCAAATCAACTGGTGGCTTCCTGTCTACAATATTACCTCCGAGAATGCGATGGCATTCCATCCCCGCTACTGGAGTCAGCCTGTTAAGAATAGCTCAAGAGATTATAACTACGCTCGGTGGAATCAAGAGAGCCGTAAAAATGCGGCACAGCACATTAAAACAGATACGCGCAAACAACCCCGTGCAGAAGAAACTTTAGAAATTGAGCCGCAATTGCGGTTGATTACCCAAGTCGGGGGGATGATTCTGTTCTCAGCAGCGCAAATGCACTCAACTGTACCTAACACCTCAGGCTATACCCGCTTCAGTATTGATTTTAGAACTGTACATCTTGATGATGCGATCGCTCAAAAGGGTGCCAAAAATATTGATTCAGCTTGTACGGGAACTTCTTTAGGCGACTTCTTACGGGGTACGGACTGCCATTTGATACCAGAATATTTAGTAGATCTCTATAACGACCCCTTATCAATAGAGAATGTAACCTCTTTATCTCCTGCGATCGCACATTCAAGTTAAATCTTCATCAAGGAGACAACCCCATGACTTTAGCTCATTTTAAGATCTCAAAGAAACAGTCTTTTGCACAATCCAAAGCTTTACAACAAAAAAGTCATTCTCTGATTCCTGGTGGTTGCCATACTTACGCTAAAGGTGATGACCAATTCCCAGAAAACGCACCTGGCTTTATTACCAGAGGTGAAGGTTGTCATGTGTGGGATGTGGATGGCAATGAATTTATTGAATACGGAATGGGGCTGCGTGCTATCACCTTGGGACACGCTTATCCAGCTGTGGTAGAAGCAGCTTATCAGCAAATGCTGCTGGGCAATAACTTCACCCGTCCAGCAAATATTGAAGTCGAATGTGCTGAGACACTCCTGAGTTGGGTTCCCGGTGCAGACATGGTGAAATTTGCCAAGGATGGCTCAACGGTAACTACCGCCGCGATTACCCTGGCGAGGGCTTACACGGGGCGAGATATGGTTGCTATTTGTGGCGATCATCCTTTCTTTTCTTACAATGACTGGTTTATTAGCAGTACTCCTATGTCTGCGGGGATTCCCCAAGTAATTCAAGATTTAACTGTGAAATTTAATTACAACGATCTTGAAAGTGTAAAAGCCTTGTTTGCCAAGCATCCGGGAAAAATTGCTTGCGTGATTTTAGAACCAGCTAAATACGAAGATCCAGCCAACAGTTTTCTCCATCAGGTACAAAAACTTTGTCAAGAAAATGGCGTAGTTTTTATCTTAGATGAGATGATTACTGGATTCCGTTGGTCTGGTGGGAACGCCCAAACTTACTACGGTGTTGTTCCCGATTTATCAGCCTTTGGCAAAAGTATGGGAAATGGTTTCGCTATTTCTGCACTGGTTGGTAAACGAGAACTTATGGAGTTAGGCGGAATCTACCACGATAAAGAGCGTGTATTTCTGCTTTCTACTACTCACGGCGCAGAAAACCATGCTTTAGCAGCTGCGATCGCTACTATGAATATTTTCCGCGAAGAAGGCGTCATCGAGCATCTGTATCAACAAGGTGAAAGATTGCGCCAGAGAATTAATCAAGCGATTATTGCTAATAAACTCCAAGGTTATTTTGAGGTTGTTGGCAAACCTTGCAATTTAGTTTATGCAACCCGCGACCAAAACCAGCAAGCATCACAGGAATTTAGAACTCTATTTATGCAGGAAACAATCAAACGAGGTTTAATTCTGCCTTCTTTGGTTGTCAGCTATTCTCATAAAAATGAGGAGATTGATACAACTATAGATGCTATAAATGAAGCTCTCAAAGTTTACCGCAAAGCTTTAGAATATGGAATCGATAAATATCTAATTGGTCGTCCAGTCAAACCCGTGTTTAGAAAATATTGTTAGCAATCAAAAGTAACCGGAAATGGAAAACAGAGCATTTCATGATATTGCTCAAGAGATATATCAACTAATAGCAGAACTATATCCTATCTGTCGCAGTATTACAGGTAATGGGTTGAGAAAAACGCTGAAAACTCTCCAACAGCATATTCCCTTGTCAGTTCATGAAGTGCCAACGGGAACTGAAGTTTTTGATTGGACAGTTCCTAAAGAATGGAATATTCAGGATGCTTGTATTAAAAACTCGCAAGGTGAAAAGATTGTAGATTTTGCTAATTCTAATCTGCACGTTGTTAACTATAGCGTTCCCGTACATCAAAAATTATCGCTTGCAGAACTCAAACCGCATCTTTTTACCCTTCCCGATCGCCCTGATTGGATTCCCTACCGAACTTCTTATTATAAAGAAACTTGGGGTTTTTGCCTGACTCACGAGCAGTATTTGCAACTAGAAGATGATGAATACGAAGTGTTTATTGATTCCTCTCTGGAACCTGGTCATTTAACTTACGGTGAGTATTTTATTCCGGGAAAAATTCAGGATGAAGTCTTAATTTCTTGTCACGCCTGTCATCCGTCGCTGTGTAATGATAATCTTTCGGGAATTGCGATCGCAGTTTTTCTCGCTAAACATTTGAGCCAAATTACACCGTACTATTCTTACCGATTTTTGTTTATCCCTGGAACTATTGGTTCAATTACTTGGCTGGCTTTGAATGAGGCGAAGGTTGCTCAAATTAAACATGGTTTAGTCTTAACTTGTTTGGGAGATGCGGGTAACTTTACTTATAAAAAAAGCCGCAGAGGTAATACTGAAATAGATGAGATTGTCAGTTATGTGCTGAAAAACTCGGCTCAGGATTATAAAATTATCGACTTCTTTCCCTATGGCTATGATGAGCGACAATACTGTTCGCCTGGATTTAATTTAGCAGTAGGTTGTTTTATGCGATCGCCTCATGGCAGTTTTCCTGAATATCACACGTCAGCCGATAATTTAAACTTTGTGCAACCCGCATATCTTGCTGATTCATTCGCTAAATGTACCTCTATATTACATATACTTGACAATAATCAAACTTACTTAAATAAAAATCCCAAGTGCGAACCGCAATTGGGAAAAAGAGGATTATATAGGTCGGTAGGCGGTCAGAAAGATAGCGGACTAAATGAAATGGCTATTTTGTGGGTTTTGAATTTATCAGATGGTAACTATACTTTATTAGATATTGCTCAAAGGTCAGGTATGACATTTGATGAAATTAAAACTGCTGCGGATAAATTATTGGCACATGATTTGTTAGAACTCAAATTTTAAGCAAGACCAGAAAGAATAATTATGAAAACAGAAAGTCAGCAGGATTGAGTTGACTGATATTTAACCCTTCTAACAAAAGTTTTCCACCTGGATTCAAAGTTAATAAAGTACCATCTTGGGTATCAACCATCTTAGCTATACTGTTCCAACCCAGAAACTGAATTTTATCAATGCCAACTTCAAAATCTTTAATGATATCGTACTCGCCAGCTAGTAAGCTATCCCCTTTTTCAAAAACAAAGGTGTCTTCGCCATCGCCACCCACTAAAATATCGTTACCACGACCGCCAATTAAGACATCATCGTCCCAACTGCCATAGAGTTTATCGTTACCTTGTCCCCCGTTTAAAGTATCGTTACCTTGGCCGCCTTCGAGGATATCATCACCTTTTTTTCCTTGGATGCGATCTTTCCCTAGACTGCCATAAATTTTGTCTGCGCGATCGCTTCCTGAAAGATTATCATTGCAGATCGTGCCGTAGGTGACATCTTTACCTAAATTTCCAATTAAAGTATCACCTTTAAATTGAACGGAACTTTCATTAATTTCTACTATCGCGATTTTCTTATCTTGTAAGAACTTCCGTTGATAAGTTCCATTAGCAGTCCCGATAACAGAGTCTGTGCCATTATCGCCATCAATATCAATAATGCGATCGCAATTGTCAATAGTAATTTTGCGGCTACTATGTAACTTGAGATCGCCAATTTCTTTTGAAGAAATCAAGTTACCTCGCATACCAAAAAAGTCTAAGACTTTAGGTTGATTGACATTTGAGACATCTAATACTAAAAAAGCAGTTTTCGACTTAGCCTGGTTGTATTCAGCTTGAGGATTTTCAATTTCTTTAGCTGTTAATGCTGTATCTGCTGCAAAATTGAAAGAAAAGGTTTGATTAGCACTAACATCAAAACTCGCAACCACTTTGGTTGTACTTTTACCGCTTCCTTGATAAGTGCCATCTAAACCAATACCATCAACACTACTAAAGATATAAGAAAAAGCTGGGTCATTGAGAAAGAGGGCTTGAGCTTCCGCAATAGCCGCACTTACACCATTGTTGACTAAAGTATTTGTTTCAGCATAAGTCAAAAAATCTGAAGCATTTTGACTGTAGCTAAAGAAAGAAATTCCTCCAGTGGCTTGAGCAAAGTTAGGATTGGAACTAGATGTTGAGCCAGTTGGTTGTAAAAATTGAGTATCTGATAGCATAAAATTCTCACTTGGGAAGGTGGATTAAATAAAATATGAATCTTCAATCTTCTAAAGTCCTAATATGCCAAAGCTAGACATAATTTTTATAGCTGAGATTGAAGATATCAGACCCAACTAATTTCTATTTTGTCGTTGGGTTCCGTTGCGATCGCGTTGATTATTGGCAAAATATTACTTATTACTTATATTTATTTAAAATTAGATATTTCAATCAAATATTCCGGTGATAGCATTCTATGCATTATTGCAATAGATAAAATTTATCTAATTTTTAGAATATTGTCGCAATCAGTTATATTTTGCCAACAATAGTTATTTTGTAAAATAAACTGTAATACATAAATATGGAGGATAATTTCGGCTGCAAAAATAGGAGTAAACTTCTTTACTGCTAAAAGTTGGGTTTACGCAAATTCAAAATTAGATGCATTAAGTTGGTCAACAAATACACCTTCAAAGAGAACTTTTGTATTATTTAAAGTTAATAACGCACCATTTTGGGTATCAACTAACTGATTAGTAAGTATCAAGCCCAAGAATTTGACTTTATCAACATTGACTTGAAAATCTTTAATAACATTATTATCGGTGGATAAAAAGCTATCTAATTGTTGGAAAACAAACGTGTCTGCGCCATCGCCACCGACTAAGACATCGTTACCACGACCACCAATTAAGATATCATTGCCCAATCCTCCAGAAATTTTGTCAATACCATCGCCGCCATTTAAAAGATCGTTTCCTCGACCTCCTTCTATAGTGTCATTACCTCCGTTTCCAAAAACTACATCATCCCCTAAGCTGGCATAAATTTTATTCGCATTGCTGTCTCCTACGAGAGTATCATTCCAGATAGTGCCGTAGGTAACATCTTGGCCTAAGTTACCAATTAAAGTGTCTCCCTTGATTGCGGTGGTGCTATCATTAATTTCTACTATAGTTATCTTGCTATCATGATTAAAAGTCCGTTGATAACTGCCATTAGCCAAACCATTAGCAAAATCTTGTCCATTATTACCATCAATATCGTAGCTGCGATCGCTACCAGTAATGCTAACTCTATTACTAGGTAGAAATCTCACATTGCCAATTTTCTCAGATGATATTAAATTACCTTTTGCGCCAAAAAAATCAATTATCTTTGGTCTATTAATATCTGATGTATCTAATACAAGAAAACCGATTTTTGAATTAGCAAAGTTAAATTCAGTATTACGATTTTCAATTTCTTTAACATCCAGTGCTAAACTTGCTGAGAACTCAAAAGAGAAGTTTTCATTAGCACCAACTGTAAAATCAGCAACTATTTTTGTCTTACTTTGAGAACTTAATTCATAAGTACCATCTAAAGCTACGTTATAACTATCGGTAAACAGATCTGTAAAGGTAGGATCGTTGATAAAAGTGGTTCTAGCTTCAGCAATAGCAAGAGATACACCACCATTAACTAAAGTCTCGCTCTCTGCACTACTTAATGAAGATTCAGAAGCGTGACTATAGTTGTAGTATGTAGCGCTCCCTATGGCATGAGCATAGTTTTGAACGTAATTTGTGCTAGAGGAGGTAGGATTTAAAAAGAAGATTTCTGCTGACATAAGACTATTGATTTTCTAAATTTGGCAAAATAAGTTTTTGAAGACGCAAGTATTGCATCCTCAAAGTCGGTTAGAAAATGATTTTTTGAAAACAGATTTTTTAAGTTTTTATGGCAGGGTAGAAAAGACTTCTACCGAGAGATTAGATTCATTGGTAATAACTTGAAGGAGCAATATTAGACTTTTAAAACATTCTTTGTGATTTGAGTATTATATTGAGCAGTTACTTCATGTCCAAAATATTGAACTAATAAAATATGGTTTATGTATTGCAGCAGTCTTTCGATATGGCTATTTAACCATAAATATTTAGATAGCTACAGTCTAGAATCCCTAATCAAAGGATAAAACATAACTTACGTAAGCAGCAGCCAGAATGGCTAGTTTTTTCACAATCTACTCAGAAGCTGAAAATCACTAGTTTTGAATGATGAAGATGAAAATTTGGTAAAGCTATTCACACTTCAAATACCTAAATTTTATATTTTCCTTATTTAAATCGCGCTTATTTGTGTAAGTGAATAACTTAATATCAACTGACAGCTGGCTCTAACAATTGTATTATCCCGGTATTGGCATCGATTTCTACTTGTACGCCCACTGGCAAGGTGAATTTATCTTTAATATGACCGATCGCAGAACCGTACCAGGCGGGAATGTTTAAGGGGAGTATATGATCTTGCAATACTTGCGTTAAAGTAAAATTTGGTGCATCGCCTAAGCTACAATTCGTGCATTGTCCAAAAATCAAGCCAGCAATGCGATTCAGTATCCCTGCATTTTTTAACTGAGTCAACATCCGGTCTACACGATACACATCTTCGCCGATTTCTTCTATAAATAGAATGCTTTGATTCCATGCAGGTAGATAAGGCGAACCTACCATTGCTGTTAATACTGATAAGTTACCACCCACAAGTTTACCTCTAGCTTTCCCCGGTGCAATGGTGGAGATTTGCACTTCTTGAGTGGGAGGATTTTGCATTGTCACCGCTTCTCCAGCAAATAGGATGCGCTTAACGTAATCGACTGTAAACTGATTCCAAGTAGAAGTAGCAACCGGGCCGTGAAAAGTAATTAATCGGCTGCGGGCGTTGATTGCTAATAATAGAGAAGTAATATCGCTGTACCCGATCAAGATTTTGGGATGAGCGCGAATACGAGGGTAGTTGAGTAAAGGTAAGATACGATTACAGCCCCAGCCACCGCGCATGGCAATAATTGCTTTCACAGATCGATCTGCAAACATCGCGTTTAAGTCCGCAGCGCGATCGCTATCTTTCCCCGCTAAATAGCCATAACGATTTAAAATATGTTTCCCTAATTTGACTTTTAAACCTAAATCTGCAAAGTTACGCTGGGCGGCTGCGATATCTTCAGGATCGACGATGCCGGCAGGCGCAATTAATCCAACAGTATCCCCTATTTGCAAGCGAGGTGGCTTCAGAATAGTTTGGGGCGATAATTGACCTTGGGCAATCAATGGTTGTAACTGAGTGGCTAAGGTAGCTAGTCCAAAGCTGGTAAGAAATTTGCGGCGATTGATTGTCATTGGTTATTGGTCATTGGTTTGAAAGTTCTGTCAACTTCTGGTTAGCAGTGGATGCAAATGTTCTTGAATGCGATTGCATCGGGTGACAATGCGATTGTATCCGGTAACAATTGAATTGCATCGCCCGACAATTAAATTGCATCGCCTAACAATTGAATTGCATCGCCCGACAATTGAGTTGCATCGCCTGACAATTGAATTGCATCGCCTGACAATTGAGTTGTATCGCCCGACAATTGAATTGCATCGACCTGCAATTGAGTTGCATCGACCTGCAACAATTAATCCAAGGGAAATAACAAATGAGCAAAATCTCCCAGAGGTGGCTGTGGCGCTAAAACGTTTGATTATCGAGATGGGAATGGGAATCGATCAGCACGGACAGGAACCGACAGTAGCAGCAGCTAGGGCGGTACGTAATGCGATCGCTAACAACGCTTTACCTGGTGTTTGGGAAGTAGCTGGTTTAAGTGACCCCAATGAGATGATTGTGGAAGTCCAGGTAGCAGTACCATACCCAGAACAAGTACGTCATGAGGAAGTCTTAGCTGTACTGCCTTTTGGTCGCAAAACTCTCAAAGTCGAGTCTGGTGGGATGATAGTTCAAGGACGGGCAATTGCTTCACTCAACGATAAAAATGACGAAATGTTGATTGCAGTTGCTGCCGTTACTGTTTTGATTGAAACTGAAACTGAGTAACTGTGACTGTGATTTGCAGATTTAGTTAATAAAATGTCGCATCTACAAGAGCAACATTGGCAAAAACTATTTGGATTTGTAACTACAGAGGGCAGTTCTATGTATGGTACATGGACTGTCTACTCTCCTACAAAAGAAGTTATTAAATCATCACAAGGTATCAGGAATTTGCGGGCAAACGCCGATCGAACAGTAATTACTCACACCAATCAATTTCCTTCGCCTGATGGAACTACTCTAGAAAAGCAATGGCTGATTGATAAGCAAACTTGTAACCTGCCTGATGGATTATTACATCCAGCTAACCCATCTAAAAGAGCAGTTGTGCTTGTAGATTACGGTGCTAATGCTTGGTTTTATAAAAAGCTAGAAACGGGATGCAGTTTCTCCGTTGAATTATTTCTGAAGCATGAAGATTGGAATACCAGCATTGGAAGTATTTATACGGAAACTGGCGATTTAGAGAGAATTTTATATATACTCGAAAATTCAGTTAGGTTTCCAGAAATGCCTGCGATGGGCACAGAGATAGAAACTTTAGCAGGAAATTGGATTGGTACAAAACAAGCGATCGCACCTAATTTAAACATTTCCCAACCTGAAGAAATTCACGAACTTTTATTAGACCCAACCGTAGGTAAAAACAAGACATTCTTTTTACCTGGTGGTGTTGTTGTGAATATTCCCGAAAAACTGAAATTGGGAGAAGCATTTGAGATTATAGCTGGTAAATTCTTTCCTCCCAACAAATATAAACGCCTCACTGCTAAATATGATAATTCGGGAACTTTTGAGCAACTAATATCCGAAATATTTGACTTACAAGATTAGACAAATAATCGCGAACAACTACAAAATCTTTAGCCTGCTAGCACTAATTTGAAGTTTTCGGTTCAAATATCAGGTAAGTTCCTCCCAAACCTTCGACAATTGTGCGCGTATTAGCTGCCATCATTTTTCGATAGGTTTCTCCCGCGCTTCCCGCTTCTCCTAACCCATCAGTGTAAAGCCTTCTTTCAGAAACTTTGACTGTAGTTTCTCCAGCTACAGCCTGAAAAACATCAGAGTTAATTGCTGTCTCAGGAAAAACTGTCGGGACTTTGGTTTTTTGAATGCTTTTCGCCAAATTTTTTACTTGAGTACTTGTTGGTCTTTCTTTGGTGCTGACACCTTCTAAAGTTCCTACTAATGAAAGACCGTAAGCTTGAGTGTAATAGCTCATACCATTATGAGGGGTGACTAATGTGCGTTTATTAGTCGGAATACTAGCGATTCTGGACTCAATCCAGCGATTTAGTTGGGTGAGTTCGTTGTTAATTTTTATCTGATTGCTGCTATAAGTTTGGGCATTGCTGGAATCTAACTTGCTCAAGTTGCTGCTAATTACTTTCACCATTGCGATCGCATTCTTGACATTGTGCCAGATGTGAGGGTCGGTGACTATATTGCCATCTTCCCGAAATTTTTGAGGTTTGGGTACTGCAAGTGGCGCAACCGCAATTTTAGGCGCAGTGCTTTTAGTGGCTTTAATTAGCCTAATTAATCCTGGTTCCAAATTATAGCCGTTATAAAGAATCAGATTAGCTTGTTCTATAGCTTTGCGATCTTCTGGCTTTGGCTGATAAAGATGGGGGTCTACACCTGGAGGAATCAAGCAGGTAAGGTTAACTGTATTCTGAGCAATTTGTTTAGCAAAGTCACATATTATACTTGTTGTAGCAACGACTCGCGGAAGATTATAATTAACTCTAGTAGTGGTTTGAGTAAATGAAGTGCTTGAAGCTTGGTTGACACACCCTACAGTTCCCATCGCCAGTACGAGTGAAACAACAGGCACTAAATTAATATTTAGTATGTTTTTTGACATTGCCTCCTCCTGTTGAATGGATAATAAAGATAATTATGATAGTGAGTTAATCAGTAAAATACTCAAAATTCCTAACTTACTGCCAAATGTTAAGGCGTTGACACTTTATAGTCTGATAACTTGATGGGTGCAACAGTAGGTAGCAAAAATCATAGTCATGTAAAGTTGGCTAGCGCTCATCCAAGTAGCATAATAGCGTTACGAGGCATTCAAACAGCTTGTATTATAGACTTTCGGACTGTTTTGTAGATGCAGCGGGTATGTTGATTTGCGCGATCTCCGAAGATTGTAGCTAACTGGTATTTCCCTCAAGTTTGGTAAATTAGCAAATTCAACAACAGTCGATGCTAGTTTAGCAAGTTATGTGACTGCTAACCGTCTCATAGCAAACTGAAACATCACTGTAATGTTGCTGGAAGCAGAAATAACTGACATCAAGCAATAAATACATATTCATACTTATCTACTTAAACTGTTTAAAACTAGCAGCAAATCCCTAAAAGTTATGGTTGAGAAAAAGCTGCTAGTCGAATTAATAAATACTGATAACTTAAAAATTTATACTCGAATTTGCTGAATATTTATACTTGGTAAATGGGGATAAACCCTCAGGTGGATCGGCTACACGGATTATAAGATATAAAGATATCAGTTTTTTAATAATAGGAAAATTTTACCAATGGCTGCTATGTGGTGAAAGTGTTATCAACAACATCTCAAGTGAAACTACTACTTTTTCATCAGCAAAAGAGAATGGCTTATCAGATGAGTTGTTTGTGCGTTATTAGCAAACGATAGGTTTTTAGTTTGGGGAGTGCATATTTCCTCAAAGCTCAAGCTAAGTAGTAATTAATCTGTGGTTTGCGACCTCTGCATTATGCAATTGTTCGTGCCATTTTTTGAGCAGAGTTGCGATCAATCGCACCACTAATGCAAGCAAGTAAGGCAAAGTTATGTATGGTTAACTCTTTCGATTCCCGTCCGGGGATTTTATGGCGACAAGTTTGGGGATTAGCTGCTTTAGAGGCTGGAATTATCTTTAGTTGGATGGCTTATAGTTTCTATCAACCAAAAATTTTACAAAAGCTGGAATTTGTAGAATTAGCAGGTTGGTTGGGAATAATGCAAGGGTTACTTGCTACAGTTATCGAACCCTTCATTGGGCAATTTTCCGATCGCATTCAACAGCGTTTCGGTAATCGCTTACCCATGATTAGTGTCGGGGTAACGCTTGCAGGTACGATTTTTGTAATTGTCTCTCTGTTAGTAGAACAGAATTTAACAGGAGGCATCCGTTGGTTAGTACCCGCGCTAATGACTATGTGGGTAATAGCCATCATTATTTTTCGCGCCCCAGCGATCGCATTATTAACCCAGTTCGTACCTGTAACCGAATTACCTCAAGCAAATGCTGTTTTAGTATTTGTATTTGCATTCATCGGAGCCATTGCTCCTGTATTGAATATTTTTATCAAAAATATTGGTGCATCCATGACTTTCTTGTTGGGAGCGATCGCCTTGATTATGGGAGGATATATTTTGCGATCGTTAACTCCCTTTCATACCTTAAAGCCTTATCCTCTCAATGATGAGATTCCAGCTAATACTCCTACGTTATTATTAATTTTAATTTTTGTAGTTGGTTTGGGAACAGGATTAGAAATAAATCTATTAATGTCTTTATTTCCTCAAGAATTACAACTTCAATTTCCTGGTATTAGATTAGAATTTATTACCTCTGGCATACTTATAGTAGCAGCGATCGCTTCTATGATTTTAGGAGAATGGACAGCACAAATAGGCGCTAATAAAGCAATGCTACTTGGCTTAGGCACAATGACAGGCTTAATGGGGCTAGCATTGTTAAACGATATCGACTCATTCGTTGTAGGTTTTATCGTAGCTTTTGGCGTGAGTTTTGGCTTCATTTTTGTGAGTATGATTCCCTTCTGCTTAGGAAAAGTACTCTATCATCAAGCGGGTTTAGCTACTGGCTTATATTTTAGCGGCATTGCTGGAGCTACTGCTTTAGTATCAATTTTAATCAAACAGTCAATCATCACATCATTAGGAGCATTTCTCTTAGCGGAGTTTGCTTTTTTTGTAGTAGCTGGTTGTATTGCAATTACTAAAAAAATTTCCCTTACTTAATCATCCGCTATTAGCATAAGAATTTATTCCTATGTGGGTGAGGAAGCCAAGCGTCAAGCTATTTTTAGCTTAAATTGACACGTATGGTTGATATCATGTCTGTTTAAAAACTTGTCATTGCGACCGGAGGGTAGCAATCGCAAAGGTTTTGGGATTGCGTCGTTCTACCGCGTTCCACTCGCGGCGGACATGAGATGAGCGATCGCTTCACTATTTTCGCTAATTAAAAAATAAAATTACTTTTCGACTGTTGAAATCATCAGCTTAATATCAGGTTGATAATGGCTTAAATTCCCAAAAAGCGGACACAACAAAAAAATATTACAAATCTCAGTTTTTATACGGATGGGCAATGTTTTAGCAAGTATATCTGGGATGAAGCGATATGAAATATTAGTCTACGAGGTGGCATGATGAAATATGTTTCTTGGAATACTCTTACTAGGACTGCCTTACGTGGTTTCTACGCACATGGAAGAGGTGCTGTGTACTTCTCTAAGGATGGAAACGTCCACTATTGCTGGGAAGGTCAGATATCCTTAGCAGTTTTATTTTACGACCCAGAGACTGAGTTTGTACTCGTAAAAGAATGGGTTAACCCCGATACCCAAACCACACATTTTGCTACCGCTATTATGCCTTTAGAGTCAAATGTTGTTTTACAGTTTTAACACAAGTAAAGCTTGCTCTTTCTGGGTATGACATCCAGCAAAGCTGCTAGGAGAATTTTGAGAAATTGATGCGCGACGAAAAAATATCATTGCAACCTCTAATATTCTTTGTGTAAACTATCCCAGGTTTTGTAGATAGCGTGTGTTTTCCTCAAAATACAAAGCCACGAATAATTTTCACAAAGCACAACTAAAAGCCTTGCGAAATAAGAATCCCACACCTTTAGTTACAGGTGTGGGAGAATCAAAGTAATTCGTCATTAATTAGCTCTTGCTCTATCCCTAATAATTACGAATTAGTAATTATTTCTCATTTCTTATATTTTCATGCTGGGCACATCTTGTTCTTCACCTTGATACTCTGGTAGATCGTTGGGTGCGCCACAAGCAGAAATATCGCCAATATTGCCAGTAAAATTCACATCCGCTGACAATTCTGGATGTTGTTCTTTGCGTTTAGCAATTTCTTCACGAGTGAGAATCTTAGACTCATCAAAACCTAACTCGATTTCGGTGTGTAACCCTTTATATTTCACCCGTTTCAGGTTGTAGAAGCGTTTGTTGAGGGTAGTTTGAGCAAAAGCTTTCAAGCAGCCTAAAAGATATTTCCGCTTAAAGGGATCTTTAACAAACCAATATTCAATAGTCTTACGCAAATAGAAACGGGCGTAGTTCCGCAACACGCCTTTGAGAACATCTTCCCGTTCCATTGCTTCTGGCTTCATGATGGGCGTCACAAAGTTATATTGAGAATAATCTCGTACTTCGACGCGATCGCCTAATTCCTGAAATAATTCCGAAAATGGCCAAGGGGTAAACATATTCCAGTTCACCATGTCTGGTTTCCAATCTAGCGCCATTTTATAGGTTTGTTCGATTGTCTCTGGGGTTTCGTTTTCTAAACCCATAATAAATTGCGCTTCGGCAATCATCCCATTTTGCTTTAACAGTTGAATTGCCCGTTTGTTTTGTTCAATTGTGGTTTCTTTGCGGAACAAATTTAACTTTAATTGGGCTGCGGCTTCTGTACCTAAAGAAACGTGAACTAGTCCGGCTTTGCGGTAAAGCGGTAGTTCTTTTTCATCGCGCAAAATATCTGTGACTCTGGTATTAATTCCCCAATAAACACCCAAATTGCGCTCGATTAATTCATTACATAACGCAATAAATTTCGGTTTATTGATTGTTGGTTCTTCGTCAGCAAGAATGAAAAAGCCTACCTTGTGTTTTTTCACCAAAATTTCAATTTCATCCACAAAGCGCTTAGGAGAACCAGAACGATATTTGCGCCAGAATTTCCATTGAGAGCAAAAACGACAGGTAAATGGGCATCCTCTAGCATAATTGGGCACAGCTACCCGCACATTCAGAGGCGTGTAAATATATTTCTGCCAATCTAAGAGATCCCAATCTGGAGTGAGGGTATCTAGGTCAGCAATTGGCGGATGGGCTGGTGTAGCGACTACTTTACCATCTTCGAGGAAGGCAATACCTAAAATATTCCGGCGATCGCTCTCAACAGTACCATTAGCGATCGCCCGTAGTAAATTAACTGTAATCTCTTCGCCTTCACCGCGAATAATATAATCTACCCAAGGTGCTTCGTTCAGCACTTCATTGTACATATAGGTAGGGTGAACCCCACCCATAATTGTCTTGGCGTTGGGGCAAACTTGTTTAACAATTTGTAATGTTATTTGCGATTGATAAATCATCGGCGTAATCGCCGTTGCTAACACCACATCCGGTTGATATTTAGCGATAATTTCTGCTAACACATCATCAGGAATATAGTCTGTCATCGCATCAACAAAGCGGATATTGGTAAAGCCAGCCTGTTTTAATGCTCCACCAACATAAGGAACCCAACTGGGCGGCCAATTACCTGCAATTTCCGCACCACCAGAATGATAGTTGGGTTGAATCATCATGATACGCATAGTTTTCTTCCTGCTGCTTGAAAGAGGACGAAGGAAGGATGAAGGATAAAGGATAAAGGATGAATTTCTTGACTTCATACTTTATCTTTCAAACTTCATCCTTCAAATCAAATTGCTTTAGAAAAAGCTGCATTTTTTCGCTGTCTGGTATGAGCATCAAAAATTGATGCAATGTTGCGGATCAGTAATCTGCCACTCGGTGTCACCTCAATACCATTGGGTATCATCCGAATTAATCCATCAGCTTCTAGCAATTTCAACTCAGATAATTCTCTAGCAAAATATTCGTTAAAATCCGTATCAAAAGCTATATGATATTTTTCTTCGACATCATTAATTGATAGCTGGAATTGACACATCAATTCCATAATTACAGTCCGACGCAGAATATCGTCTCGATTTAGACTGACGCCTTTTTCAATTGGTATCTTGCCAGTATCAATTGCTTGATAATAACTTTTTAGCTGCTTAAGATTTTGTACGTAAACATCATGCAGCATACTAATCGAAGTAATGCCAAAGCCAAATAAATCCGATTCTGGTTTTGTTGTGTATCCCTGGAAATTTCTGTGGAGTTGTCCTTGTTTTTGGGCGATAGTCAGTTCATCGTTAGGTTTGGCAAAGTGATCCATACCAATAAACCAATAACCATTCGCCGTTAATTCTTCAATAGTCATCTGAAGAATATCTAATTTTTCTGAAGCTTGAGGTAATGCTGACTGCGGAATCTTTTTTTGTACGGGCTTCATCCAAGGTACGTAAGCAAAGTTAAAAACCGCAATGCGATCGGGATCGAGTTTTATAGTTTTGGCAATTGTGTTTTTAAATGTATCGAGGCTTTGATAAGGTAAACCATAAATTAAATCAACATTAACGCTTTCAAATCCTGCATCCCGAATCCATTCCATCACATCAAAAAGCATAGCTTCCGGTTGGACGCGGTTAATAGCGGCTTGCACTTGGTGGTTAAAGTCTTGAATGCCAAAGCTAATGCGGTTAAAGCCTAAGTTCTTCAAGAAAAAGATATAGTTTTTATCAACATATCTAGGATTAATCTCAATGGAAACTTCTGCTTGTGGATCTAAATTGAATTGGCTATTAATAGTATTCCAGAGAAAATCCATCTGCTGCTTAGTTAAATAATTAGGCGTCCCCCCGCCAAAATGTAATTGATGTACTTGGCGCTTTGAGGAAATTAGCCCAGAAAGTTGTCGGATGTTACGCACCACATAATTTAAATATGGATCTACTATTTCTTTCTTTTTGGTAATAATTGTATTGCAACCGCAAAAATAGCAGGCAGTTTCACAAAAAGGTATATGAAAATAGAGAGAGAGAGGAATATTTTTATAATTACCAACTGCAATGCCCGATCGCAAATCCAACTCGCCAAAATTTTCTTTTAACTCTGTTGCTGGTGGATAACTTGTATATCGAGGCAAAGCTTGGTCGTATTTTTTGAGTAACTCCGAGTTGAATTGAACTGTTTGCGTTGCAAGTTTCATGATGCTAATAACCTTGAATGTCTTAATCCGGTGTTAGTGGCTATAGGGGAATTTAAAATTACTCTTGTGAGTATGATTCACCAAAAGCTTTTACGATGGCAAATTAAAGTCCTGATACCAATTGATGAAAGATGGATTGCTAAAAGTTGAGTTACTAACTATTTCAAAATCCAAAATCTCAAATGGTATGCATTTTCATCAGTGCAGGTATCCAGTTTGGAGAGAAAAGATACCTACACTCGTTCCTTCAATTTCACTTTGGATGTTGATGCTTATTCAGCTGCAACTAGTTCTACTGAAGTATGACCGGGTGAGCGTTCTGTGCTACCAGGTAAATCTTGGCGCGTAATCAAATCAAAAACGCGATCGCCAATTGCAGTTTTCACATCAGCTTCTAACTCATGGACAACATTACGATTGAGTTCAAAAGCATAATTTGCTTCTGCAACAATTTTTTCAGCTAAAGCATCATCTACTGGTAATGCATTTAAAGCATCACGATACTGTCCTTTAAATGCTCTGATAGCTTCAATTGTAGGTAGTTGCTCAAATTCATGCAGTCCAGTTCCTTTATCTGCTGGTAATTCCAGTGCTGAACGGACAATTTTTTTCAAACTCTGTCCCCCTGATAAATCCCCCATGTAGCGAACATACGCATGAGCAACTAATAATGCAGGTTCGCTGTTGGCTACTTCATTGATGCGATCCACATAAACTTTACCAGCTTCCAGCGCCGCTATTTGTTCGCGCCAATCTTCACCGTAGTAAAAAGCGAGGTCTTTCTCTAAATTTGTCTTGCGGTTCAACAGCGGAAAATAAATCCGACTGACTACAGGATGAGTGCTATAACGCTGAAGCTGTTCTTCCAACGAACTGTAAACCAAATACAAGTTCGCTATCAGTTTCCGAAACGGCTCTTTTTCCACAATCCCTTTCAGGAAACATTTCATGAACGCCGTATTTTCCGCCATTGTATGGGAGTGTTTTGTTCCTTCCCGTAACTTGGTTGCTAAATCGCTACTCATACCCAATTCCTAATTTTTTAATTTCTATATAACTCTATGGCTATATAGATAAGCAAGGAAACTAAACTTTTCAAAAATTAACCTGAGGTGGGCAAAGTTTTCAAAGCCTGCTCAGAGTTTAGTAGGAGTAAGGATTACGCAAGACAAGCAGGATAATTAGCAGATGACAAAACAGGGGATACTGATTACATTCTCATCAACCCGATCTCTTTTCTGCGCTATCTTGTGAAATAACCCCACTGAAGTCAGTCTTGAGGAGAACTACACCGCCAAAGTCGGCATAACTGAGGTCTGCTCCACATTAGCCAGCTTCTTTGAGATCGGTAAATCAATTATCCTGTGAGATTCCCAAACTTAAATTCGCTCTCAACAGAAAAGCTAAACTGAGTTTAGCATAGCTCAAATTTGTACCATTAATCTATCCAATGTGCGATCGCCCGCCAATTGATCGACAAATTACCTTTTTATATACCCAAGATCTTGAAGCTTCAACCCGGTTCTATGAAGACCAGCTTGGTTTTCAGTTATGGCTCGACCAAGGTACCTGCCGGATTTATACTGTTACCGGTTCTGGGTACTTGGGGTTATGCCAAAAAAGTGGAGAGTCTATTACAAAAACTAATGTTGAACCATCCAGTATTATTTCAGGACTTACGCAACTGGCACAATGCGATCGTTAGTTCATAGTACATATGTATTAATTAAATCTGATTTTGAAAGCTTTGCCTTCGTAATAGAAGTCGCTGTCTTGGAAGTACTATCGAAATATTCGTGAGAAAATAGGTAGAGGTTATATTAGATAAATTTCGCTAAGGGTAATGAGATTTACTAAGCTTAATTACTGCCAATATTTATTAAGTAGTCAAATTAATTATACAATTACCAATTTGGCAGAGCATTTAGAGAGTATTAGTCATGACGCAATTAACTATTATTTGAAAACCGAAAAATTAACACCTCGTTTACTATGGGATAACGTGAAAGAGGTCGTTGAGTCTGATGAAAATGGTTACATCATATTTGATGATAGCGTTTTAGATAAAAAGTATTCTGAAGAAATAGAAATAGTCAGAAGACAATATAGTGGTAATGAGCATGGTGTCCTGAAAGGCATTGGTGTAGTTAGCTGCGTGTATGTCAACCCTACACTTCAAAGATTTTGGGTCATAGATTATCGAATTTTTAATCCTGATGTCGATGGGAAAACCAAGATAGACCATGTGAAAGATATGCTCCAAAACCTTGTGTATCATAAGCTTTTACCATTTGATACTGTTTTGATGGATACATGGTATGCGGTACACAGTTTAATGCTATATATTGATAGCTTAGACAAAATTTATTATTGCCCTTTAAAAAATAATCGTTTAGTTGATGATACATTTGGTCAAGAAAAATATAAACGGATTGAATTATTAGAATGGAACCAAGAAGAATTAGACTGTGGTAAAATCATAAAAATTAAAGGATTCCCAGCTAATAAAAAAGTGAAACTATTCCGGGTTACTGTTTCTACCAACAGAACGGATTATGTCGCCACTAACGATTTATCTCAAAGTTCCACGGATGTTGTACAACAGGTGTGTAAAATTCGTTGGAAAATAGAGGAGTTTCACAGGGAAATTAAACAACTAACTGGCATTGAATCTTGCCAGTGTCGGAAAGCTAGACTCCAAAGAAATCATATTGCTTGTGCAATGTTGGTTTGGGTTAGGTTAAAGAATTTAGCCTATAGAACTGGCAAAACTATCTATCAAATCAAGCATAACTTGCTTTCTAATTATTTAATTCAGCAACTGAAGCGCCCAAGTATTTTTATGTACTTGGTTTGATTTATATTGTCGCGTGTCAGGGCTGTGCCCTGCCTGCTATTTGTGCCAATTGCGTAAGTCCTATATTTTTACCTTGGTAACTCAACAAGTAGATGAATGGTTTGAGTACCTACAAAAGCGTGGTGTTGAATTTGAAAAACCACCGACATTTAATGAAAAGTACCAGATTTATCATTGTTTTTTACGCGATCCTGATGGTTATCTAATTGAGATCCAAAGATTTGCCTGAGAAAGTTAGCATGAAAAATCAATAGTTTAACAATCAACTTAATTCTCTCGCCCAGACAGTTTTTTGCCAAATTTTAATAAATAAAACAGCAGAAACTAAAGCTCCTAGATTCCATTTCACCGAATTCTTAATTAACTTGATTCCAGAATATTGCTGTAACTCTAGTTCTTGCCGATCGGAATTAAATTCTAAGATTACTGGACTGTTGCTGGCTTGAAAACTGTTTTCATCGGATGAGCGACTTGGAAATTCTCTTGATGTTGCTTGGCTAACTTGATGTTCAAATTGATTGCTAGGAAATACCTGTTGATTATATCCGTTATTGAATTGTTGAAGATTAGCATTGTACAAACTTACACTACTACTAATCCCTAAAGGAATTAGTAATATATACAATAATCCAACTAATAAAGTTAATCTAGATAATAGCCCCAAGATAACAATTTCCCATTTCAAGCGCTTTTCTAACTTACCAGCAAATACTAGCAAGATAGCAATTAATGGTATAGTAACCTGTTCCACTAGCGCTCCCGTCGTTTGCAATTCCCAAACATGATTCCTAAATTGTAGAGGAAACAATATATCGACTAAATCTAAAAATGCTAATAGCAATAAACTATAGCCTACCAAACGGAAAAGGCTGATTATTCCTATTAACGAATTCAGGGATTTGCTCAGTTTATATACTTCTGTGTCAATTAATTGATAGACGTTTAAATCTGACATCAGTTTTAGACTAATTCTAGAATTTGTATTAGACAACTAAGATTCGGGAAAGTGAAGCAGCTTAACTTAAGGTGAAGAATTCCCGAACCCAATTTGTTTATTTTGTTTAATGGTAGCGAACCCCAGACCTAATGAGAGTTTTGTATCTCAACTCAATTTGTTAGGTTTTGGTTAGTTTTGCTCGGATAAAAAGACAGTTAATTATCAATACTCTGTGACTCAAATTAGCTAGAAAACAAGAGATTCGTTTTTACTTCTAGCTAAGAGCTATACAGAAAAATTGATATGAGTATACAAACAATCAAACTGCAAAGCCGATTGCAGTTAAAAGTAAACCTACACTAGCCAAAAGACACATTTTACCAAACTGTACCACTATCCTACTTTTTGGCTATTTTTTTGAGAGAAGTCTGCCAATCAAAAATTTTGTAGTTTCAGTACAAACTCGGAAATTAGCTTTTAGCTGGAATCACGTTTTATTTAAATGCGTAAAATTTAGAATGTCTATCAGTAATTATACTTAATTTCCAGCCATTAATCAAATAGCTCAGAAAATCAGCTTGGTAATCATAATTTAACTGTTCTCAGTTAGTCGATAGAAGCTTATATATTTATATTAGAGTATAATCACTTACAGTAAAAACACTCTATCTATACTTAATGCCAAGATAGAGTGAGATTGGCAATAGACTCTGAACCTTTTACAGAAGACAGAGCTATTTGCGTTCTTGATAATCTTCAGAAGACATCGGATCTAACTCCCAACGGCGATCGTCACGCTCTTCTAAAATATCATTAGTGCGGAGAAAAGAGCGATCGTCCATTTCTAGCCCAACGGCTGCTTCTAATTCCTCAGTGACATTTTGATCGGGAGTCGCGACAGTACCACCAACTGCTTCATCTCCAACTGCATCTGCATCTTCCCAATAAGCGTCAACATCGCCGCCAGTGAGTTCTGGGCTAGTTTCTGTATACTCGCGTCGTTCTGCTTGCATAGAACGCCCACCAATATTATATCCTGGTAGGTCTTTTACTCCAGTGCCGTAAGATTCTGTTATTGCTTGAGGCAAATCATCAGGGTTTATTTCTTCATTACGATTTTTTTCTGCCATAATTCTCGCCATTTCTGCATCTTTACCATAACCTTTTCCTCACATAAGCTTGTCTAACTAAGGATGTATTACTTTAGAAATAAAAGAATCTATCCCTTGGGAACGACGTTAATTTAGTGTTTGAACCATACTCTGGTAAATATGAATTCATGGTCAAACCCCGTGTAGTTGAAGTTATTAGTTATGAGTAATAAGTTAATAAACATAAAAGTTTTACTTATTTGCTTATTGCTTATAACTAATTTTTATTCAAAAACTCTCAGGATTTATCAAATCAATATTTTTTGAATTTTATTTGTGCTTTCAGCTATTTGAATGCTAAACCATAGCATTTATCGGGAGAACCGGAGGTACACAGTGGAATACAACG
Source organism: Calothrix sp. NIES-2098 (assembly GCF_963875125.1). Taxonomy (NCBI): domain Bacteria; kingdom Bacillati; phylum Cyanobacteriota; class Cyanophyceae; order Nostocales; family Calotrichaceae; genus Calothrix; species Calothrix sp. NIES-2098. Next base: position 1,266,296 of record NZ_CAWNKJ010000001.1, on the reverse strand, counting down.
AGTTTATTACCCATGTACAAAGCCTAGCTCAATCGAATTCTCGTGCAGAAGCAGAACGAGCTACCCGTGCCACATTAGAAACAATTAAAGAAAGGATTGGATCTGATGAAGCCAATGAATTAGCTGCCCAGTTACCTGATGAACTGAGAAATTATTTAGCAACAAATCAGGGAGAATCGGAACAATCTTTCAATTTACAAGAATTTATTGCTCGTACAAGTCAAAAGGAAGATATTGACCCAGTAACTGCTGTAACTCATGTACGTGCTGTATTTGCAGTCTTAGAAAATGCAGTTACACCAGAAAAATTTACTGCTTTTCACACCCATTTCTCGCACGATTACGAAGAACTGTTTACTACCGCACCGACTAGCGAGGTTCCCTCATAATTGACAATTCAAAATTGATGAAGATGCGCTCAAAAATCAGCCTTTTTGATGAAGCGAATTACCAAATTAGTTGACTATTTTAGTTAGTTGAATTATACAGTGACATAGGAAAAATCAGATGGTGAACCATAACAACCATTCCGGTAAGAAAAAAGTTGCAATCCTCATTGAAAATGGAGTCGAGGATGCAGAATTTACTGTGCCTTATAATGGCTTAAAACAAGCAGGAATGGAGGTAGTCATCCTCGGTTCTCGCATGAATGAGAAATATAAGGGTAAACAAGGTAAACTTAGTACCCAAGCTGATGCAACTACCACAGAGGCGATCGCAGCGGAATATGATGCAGTAGTAATTCCTGGCGGTATGGCTCCCGATAAAATGCGGCGCAATCCCAACACAGTACGCTTTGTACAAGAAGCTGTACAACAAGGAAAATGGGTGGCTGCGGTTTGTCACGGCCCGCAACTGTTGATTGAAGGCGATTTGCTCAAAGGTAAACGCATTACTGGTTTTAGTGCGATTCGCAAAGACATCATCAATGCTGGTGCAAACTTTATCGATGAGCCGCTAGTAGTTGATGGCAATTTAATTACTTCTCGCGAACCAGGAGATTTAGCAATCTTTACCACAGGAATTTTGAGCCGTTTAGGTTACGGTGGCAAAGATGCGGCCTTACCAACCGAAACCGATACATCTGCTGAATGGTGGAAATTAGCTGATGCTTGGGGTGGTTCCACTAAAGGAGATGTTGTTAAAGGTGTGAATACTGCTTTGGCGGGCGAGCGTTATTCTTTAGAAGCCTTAGAGAAGTACCTCGAAAAAGAATCCAACACTGAAGCCAGATCCATTTTTCAAGAACTGATTGGTACAAAACAGCGCCATATTCAGACACTGGAAACATACCTCGACAGATTGGGAGAGAAACCCTCCTTAGCTGCAAATATCTCCGAACAATATGCCAAAGTCAAAACTGCCTTCACAGGTAGCGATGACGTCTATCAAATACGCTGCGCTTTGGGCGATTTGCAAACCGGAATTGGCGATATTGGCAATTTGTGTGCCCAGTTTACCGATCCGGTTGCCACTGCTATTTTCAAACAAATTTACCAAGATTTATTGGCATACGAACAGCGTTTAGTAGAACTGTATCGCACAAGTGTAGGCGCAGAGGTTAAGCCTCCCAAGCCTACTACAGGAGCAGCTACAGCTATGTAATTAGTTTGTGAACCACAGAAGAGGACACTTCCATGCAGGAATTTTCCCAAAGTGGAAAGTGTCCGTTACGCAAAGAACACAGAGAGAGAGGAGAGTCTTTGCGTCTTCAAGTGGTCATTTTACTGTACCCAGGAGAAAAAAAGTGACTGCGACACCAGGAGATAGAACAAATACAAATCAGGGTGAAGCCAGTGAAGCTGAACGTTGGGCTTCTTTAATCGGTGGCGGCGCTATGGTGCTGATGGGTTTAAGACAAGGCTCTTTGCGAGGCGCGTTAACGGCTTTAGCTGGCGGCGGTCTGATATATCAAGGTGTAACTAAGCAAAGCACGATTCAGCAAGCACAGGAAGCAATTGGCATGAATAAACCAATCAAAGTTGAAAAGACGGTGACAATTAATCGACCTGTAGACGAACTGTACCGTTTTTGGCACAACTTTGAGAATCTGCCGACATTTATGAAGCATCTCAAATCTGTGAAGGTGTACAACGAGACACGTTCTCATTGGATTGCCAATGCACCTTTAGGTAATAGTGTGGAATGGGATGCAGATATTCTAGAAGATCGGGAAAATCAATTTATCTCTTGGGCTTCGGTAGCGAACGCAGATGTAGATAATTCTGGTTTTGTGCGCTTTCAAAAAGCACCAGGCGATCGCGGTACGGAAGTCAAGGTAGTTCTAGAATATAACCCTCCTGGCGGGCAATTGGGAGCTGCGATCGCTAAACTTTTCGGTGAAGAACCAGAACAGCAAATTGGCGACGATTTGCGCCGCTTCAAAATGCTCATGGAAGCCGGAGAAATTGCTACCACTGAAGGTCAACCCTCTGGACGCCAGTAGTCATTAGTAGTTTGTCATTTGTCATTTGTAGGAAAAACCAATGACCAATGACTAATGACCAATGACTAATGACCAATGACTATGGACTAATCAATATGAAAGCAGTTTGCTGGCATGGAGCCAACGATGTCCGGGTAGAGACGGTGCCAGATCCGAAAATTCTCAACCCACGCGACGCTATTATCAAAATTACTTCCACAGCCATATGTGGCTCAGATCTACATATCTACGGTGATTATATTCCCACAGTGCAACAAGGTGACATTATCGGTCACGAATTTATGGGGGAAGTGGTAGAAGTAGGTAGGGGAGTCCACAATTTAAAAATAGGCGATCGCGTCGTTGTTCCCTCCACAATTGGCTGTGGTCACTGCAATTATTGTCAGCGCGATATGTGGTCGCTGTGCGATAATTCCAATCCCAAAGGTTGGATGGAAGAAAAATTATATGGCAATATCACCTCAGCAATTTACGGCTACTCTCACCTATTAGGTGGTTACGCAGGCGCACAAGCAGAATATGTGCGCGTACCCTTTGCAGATGTAGGCGTGCTGAAGGTTCCTCGCGACATACCGGATGAGATGTTGCTATTTATCTCTGACGCCATTCCTACCGGTTATATGGGAGCCGAATTCTGCGATATTCAACCCGGTGATACCGTAGCTGTTTGGGGTTGCGGTGCTGTCGGACAGTTTGCCATGATTAGCGCCTATATGATGGGTGCAGAGAGGGTAATCGCGATCGATCGCTTTCCCGAACGTCTAGAAATGGCCAGAAAGTTTGCCAAAGCAGAAACAATCAACTACGAAGAAGTTGATGCTGGCGAAGCGTTGAAAGAGATGACTGGTGGCCGTGGCCCCGATGCTTGCATTGATGCAGTGGGTTTAGAAGCACATGGTGTCGGTCTTGAAGACTTCTACGATCAGACAAAACAAAAGCTGAAATTAGAAACTGACCGTCCCCACGTACTACGACAAATGATGGTGGCTGCACGTAAAGGTGGCACTCTTTCCATTATGGGTGTTTACGGTGGCTTTGTAGATAAAATGCCCTTCGGTGCTGCTATTAACAAAGCTCTAACCTTCAGGATGGGACAAATGCACGGGCAGAAATATATGCATTTGTTAATACAGCTCGTTTTGGATGGAAAACTCGATCCATCTTTTGTTGTCACCCACAAATTACCGCTAGAACAAGCAGCCCACGGCTATCACATTTTTCAACAGAAAAAAGACAACTGTATCAAAGTTGTTCTTAAACCCTGAAATAGCTTTATAGCTATTAAAAATAAACTCATTGTAATGCAAAGGAGCATGTCTATGACACGTGTATTTTCTTGGATACAAAATGTAATTGTGCGCCGAATTATGGTAGTTTTCCTTATGGGTTTGGCGTTTTTGGGAATGCAAAGTTTCGGCTACAGTAATCGAATGGTTGCACAAGCCGACGTGAAAACACCAGAAGGTATCTATTACAAAGGCACACCCGATAACGTTAGCAATAGCGGCAATGACAAGAACCTGTTGAATAAAGCTATAGATACATTAAAACCAAACTCTGGTGATAATGTCAGACGCAATTTTAATGATGACCAAGGCTATTACAGCAATAGAAGCTACTCTGACAATACTGCCAACAGAAGCAATATTGGCGATACCGTAAAAACACCAGAAGGTATCTACTACAAAGGCACTCCAGACAATAACCCGATCGAGAATAGCCAAAACAAACTCGGCAAAGCTGCTAGTAATATTCGCGAAAAGCTCAACTTAGATGAAGACACTCCTCGATCCACAAAAGAGTTTGTGAATTCAGCAAAAAACAAAGTAGGAGAAGTCTTGAATTCAGGTTCTCGGAATAATTAAAACCTTTTGTAGGGTGGGCAATGCCCACCTCGCAATATATTGTCAGCAATTTCTTAATTAATTTTAGAGACGCGATTTATCGTGTCTCTCAATTGAAATTAATCCAGATAGTAATTCTGACAACCCAAAAAAAGTTTAAAGCCTAAGGATTAATAAATATGAAAGCAGTTTGCTGGCATGGAGCCAATGATGTGCGGGTGGACACAGTTCCTGACCCCAAACTGATCAACCCACGTGATGCCATTATCAAAATTACCTCCACGGCAATTTGTGGTTCCGATTTGCATCTTTACAATGGCTACATCCCCACAATGCAAAAAGGCGATATCCTTGGGCATGAATTTATGGGGGAAGTCGTTGAATTGGGCCCTGCTGTTAAACATGTAAAAGTAGGCGATCGCGTCGTTGTTCCCTTCACTATTTCTTGTGGTTCTTGTTTCTTCTGTCAGCGCGATTTGTGGTCTTTATGTGATAACTCTAACCCTAATGCTTGGTTAGCAGAAAAGCAAATGGGCTATTCACCATCCGGTCTATTTGGCTACTCTCATTTATTGGGTGGTTACGCTGGCGGGCAAGCAGAATACGCCAGAGTACCTTTTGCCGATGTCGGCTTGTTCAAAATTCCCGATGGTTTAACGGACGAACAAGTACTATTTTTAACCGACGTTTTCCCTACAGGCTACATGGCAGCTGAGAACTGCAACATCAAACCTGGTGATATCGTCGCTGTATGGGGTTGTGGCCCTGTCGGACAATTTGCCATCAGAAGCGCATTCATGTTAGGTGCAGAACGAGTTATCGCCATTGACCGCATCCCCGAACGCCTCCAAATGGCTAAAGACTATGGTAAAGCCGAAATTCTTAACTACGAAGAGATAGATGTAGGCGAAGCACTCAAAGAAATGACCGGAGGCCGCGGCCCTGACTCTTGTATTGATGCTGTGGGTATGGAAGCACATGGTACGGATGCTATGGCGGTGTACGACAAGGTAAAGCAAGCAGTACGTCTAGAAACAGACCGCCCAACAGCCTTACGACAAGCAATTGTAGCTTGTGGCAAAGGCGGACACCTATCTATTCCCGGAGTCTACGGCGGCTTTTTGGACAAAATACCTATGGGTGCTGCTATGAACAAGGGTCTAACTTTCAAAATGGGACAGACCCACGTCCACAGGTATGTCAAACCATTGCTAGAACACATTCAAAACGGTGATATCGATCCCTCATTTATCATCACTCACCGCCTACCTCTAGAACAAGCACCTCACGGCTACGAAATCTTCAAGCACAAAAAAGATAACTGTATCAAAGTTGTACTAAAACCATGAGTGACACCAGCGTTAAGAAAGTAGACTCTAGCCATTCTCCTAAAGGTAAACTCGGTCAGAAGTATCTTGCATCTGGCAAGACTGTGGCAATGCGTCTTTGGGAAAATGAACAACCAAGCGAAGACAAACCGCCAACTTCTCGCGACTATGAAACAGTCGGTTATGTAATTAACGGTCGTGCCGAATTACATATTGAAGGACAAAAAATTCTGTTAGAACCAGGGGATTCGTGGGTGGTTCCTCAAGGGTCAAACCACACATATAAAATTCTCGAACCGTTTACCGCAGTTGAGGCAACTAGTCCGCCTGCGCAAGTGCATGGGCGTGATGAAAATTAAAGTTTAAATTTCTACTTCTTTCAATAATAAATCAAGACAGTGCTACACCGATAAATCTAGTCAATTTATCGGTGTTTATTTGTGTGTATCTATTGTTTTAAATAGCTGGAATTTTTGAACTTTTTTGATCAAGCTAGAGACTGATGGAGTTATAACAAGTCTCTAAAATTACGCCCTAGATTCAAAGTTTAAAAGTTATATTCTTTGTTAATTACGAATTGGGATTATTAGTAACGCGATCGCCCAAGAAAACTACAAAAATTTGTATACTTAAAACAACAACACCCAATCTTCTACTAGCTTAGTTATTTCCTCTCTTTTGTTTATACTATCTAGGGTTGTACCGATCGAGTTTACACTCAATATGAGTTAAACAATCAGTCAAATTTCCCTCTTTTCAGTACTAGTTTGAGGAAATGTCAGCGTTAGATTTGGGTGTTGCTGTTAGTTGACGAGACAGATATTGAAACAGCGTTTTTACCTCTTTACTTAATTTAACTATGGGACTTTGGCTGTTGGATCTGCCAGGAAGCTTATGAGCTTCTGATTAATAAGTTATCACTCTTAGCTTGGGGTGAATTACTATTGCAATTAAACTTTACTTTTTCCAGAAATGTTGTATTGATATAACTCATCAGCGATGGGACTGACTAATTTTCGAGGACAAGTGCGATCGCTGGAGTAAATCTTTGGGAATATTCTCAATCAACTACAAAAAATCAGGCTATTACAACTAGTGTTGGATTTTTCACACCCCTGGCGATCGCCAAATTTTCCACCCTACTATTTCGCTCCCCTAAAAACCTCGCTTCAGAGCTAATTTCCTCTTTTGCATTTCCTATTCCTTAATCTTTTGACTTCAAAGGACAGGTTTTATATCAAAAAATCCGCAAATATACCATACATCTTTAGAGGTATTTGAATTTATTCTGGGGAGTGAATACAAAAAAACTCGAGAGATGTGACCATCAGGCCAAATTTTCCGATCGTTCTAGTGAGTTGATCGAACACCTAGGATTCCTCTGGGAAAAACTGGCTAGATAATTAGGCATATCGTTCTAAATAGCCAGATCCTGGGATCGCGGCCAGGCAATCCTCTCATAAATAGCAAGCAAATTTATTGAGTAGCTTTATCCAACAATGGAAGCTCAAAGTTAGGACTTATTGGACGAGTATTTTTCCAAAGAAGACCCCAAGATATGAGGATGTGAGGAAAAGGCATGGCAGCAAATGAACGGGACAAAATACGCCACATTTTGGTTGTCAAAGATTTGCAAGGACAAAGAACTATTCCGCTTCAAGAGGCTACTTATTCTCTGGGAAGGGATTCGAGAAATGCTATTGTCCTGCGATCGCGCTCTGTCTCGCGACAACATGCCATTTTATTAAGGGTGACAATTCCCGAAACCGATCAATATGGTTTTCGGATTATTGACGGGGACTTCAAAGGAAAAAAAAGTACGAATGGCGTATATGTTAATGGTACTAAATGCTTTTCTCACAACCTGCAACATGGAGATGTGATTGCATTTGGTAATAACCAAGTAAGTGCGAAATACTATGCTATTTCCAATCTCTCAGAAAAAGCTTTTTCTGAATCTTTTACAGTTGAAGATATATCTAGCTTCTTATCGGAACAAGCTAATCCTGCCAATCCTTTTGAAACCCTAATCGCTCCTGATTCTAACTTTGAAGGAGCTAGTGAAACAGTAATAGCTCGCCTAGCATCCTTCCCGGAACTGATCCCTAATCCGATTATCGAAATGGATACAGAGGGAACAGTCATCTATCTCAATCCTGCCGCATCTGTTAAGTTCCCTGGATTGCGAGAAGCCGGGGAGCATCACCCAGTCTTAGTAGGACTGTTAAGTGCAATTCAAAATCGAGAGGTAAATTCTTTTGTTCGTGAGGTAGAAGTTGGTACAGAAGTGTTTGAACAATCGATTCATTATCTTCCTGAGAGTGATTTAATTAGAACTTTTATTATTAGGGATATTACAGAGCAAAAACGAGTCGCAGCCGAACTTCGCCAGCGAGATCGTCTACTACAGGCAGTTGCGGAAGCCGCTAATTATCTACTAGTAGAGATGAACTACGAAAGCGGTGTTGAAAAAGCTTTGGCTATGCTGGGTGAAGCTGCCGAAGTAGACCGCGCCTATCTCTTTAGAAACCATCTTCACCCAGTTACCAAGGAGATGGCAGTAAGTTTAAGGTTTGAGTGGACGCGATCGCCTATTGAGCCGTCACGCGATCGCTGGCAGAATCAGCCCTATAATTCTACTGGACTGGCTCGTTGGTACACTGCACTCTCACAGGGACAATCGATTATTGGACTTACCCGTGATTTTCCCATCGCCGAACAAAAAATTCTGATCGAAGAGAAGATTCAATCTATATTCTTAGTACCTCTGTGTTTAGAAGACAAGTTTTGGGGTTACTTGGGCTTGGCAGACTGTTCGCAAGAACGTCAGTGGTCAAGACATGAAGAGTCAACACTATTAACTATGGCAGCTAGTATCAGCGGTGCTTGGCAGCGTCAGCAAGTAGAAGAAAGAATTCGCTACCAAGCTCTTCACGATTTGCTCACAGGTTTACCCAACCGTCTACTCTTTAATGAGCTGATTGATAAAGCTTTACCTAATGCAGCTCGCAATCAAGACAGTCTAGCTGTCATGTTTCTCGATCTAGATCGTTTCAAAGTGATCAATGACACTCTAGGACATACCCTCGGAGACATTCTGTTAAAATCCGTAGCTCAAAGATTGAAAGACTGCCTCAGAAGTGGAGATACCGTTGCCCGTTGGGGAGGTGACGAATTTACTATCTTACTGCCCCAAGTTAATTATCTTGAAGAGGTCAAACAAGTAGCTCAGAGAATTCTCCAAGCTTTAGAGAATCCTTTTGAAATCGAAGGGCACGAACTCTATGTGAGCGCTAGCTTGGGGATCGCTCTGTTCAACGAACATAGCCCTGATGCTGAAACCTTAATCCAACATGCGGATGCGGCTTTGTATTACGCAAAGGATGCCGGGAGAAATAATTACCAGTTCTATACCACATCTCTCAGTACTAAAACGCCTGAACTCCTGACATTAGAGAAAAGTTTGCGCTATGCCTTAGAAAGGAATGAATTCATGCTGTATTACCAGCCGCGGGTGAATATTGCCACGGGAGCGATTACTGGTATGGAAGCTTTGTTACGCTGGCAGCATCCGGAAATGGGGCTAGTAGCGCCTAATGTTTTTATTCCCCTTGCCGAGGAAAGTGGATTGATTGTCCCCATTGGGGAATGGGCAATCAAGACAGCTTGTAGACAAAATAAAGCTTGGCAAGACGCAGGCTTACCTCCAATTACTATTGCTGTCAATCTTTCCCTGAAACAGTTCCGCCAACCGAATCTTGTAGAGACATTGGCTAGCATCTTACAAGAGACAGGCTTAGATCCAAACTTTTTAGAGTTAGAAATTACAGAGTCAACCGCTATTGAAGATTTAGAATTTACGAGAAAGGTGCTACAAGAGTTAAAGCAGATGGGAGTTTACCTTTCTATTGATGACTTTGGTACAGGTCATTCTTCGCTATCGCGCTTACAGCTTTTGCCGTTGCACCATTTGAAAATTGATAAGTCTTTTATTCAAGAGTTGACAACCGATCAAAAAGTTGCTCATATTGTCAAAGCGATCGTAGTACTAGGGCAAAGTTTAGGGTTAAGGCTTACCGCTGAAGGTGTAGAAAAGCAAGAAGAACTAGAATTTTTGAAATCTATCAATTGTGAGGATGTGCAGGGTTATCTATTCTACCGACCGCTTTGTGCCCAGAAAATCACAGAAATACTGCAAAAAGAACAATTAAAGCAGTGATTGGGCAATAGGTATTAGGCAACAGTCAAGCATTAACTGAAAGTTAAAATTAGAGAATGCAGATTTTTAAATAGTGAAAAATGTACAAATTTGCTCCTGCCGGGGAGAATGAGTCAATAGTATATGGTGCAGCAAGACCTGGGTATTTAACTGAGAAAGTGCATGATTGGATTGACTTCATGAAGCAGCATGATATCAAGCGAGTTTGTTGCTTGCTAGAGGAAAAACAATTAATTAAATATTCTGCTAATCTTCTCCAGATATATGAACGAGAATTTGGTAATCTACAAGTTTGTTGGGCACCAATTGAAGACTTTCATCTATGCGATCTAAAAACACTCACAACACAAATACTTCCTTTTTTAATAGCAGCTGACAAACAAAACGAGAAAGTAGTTGTACATTGTGCTGGTGGGATTGGGCGTACTGGTCATGTACTAGCTGCATGGTTAGTCAGCGTTCGGGGATTATCGAATCAAAGTGCTATAAGAGTCGTAAAGAATACTGGCAGAAATCCTTATGAAGCCGTACTAGCATCTGTATTTATCGGCAGAAATCCCTTTAAAGTTATGAAAGAACTTGACTTACTGTTGAATAATTGCCGGATCGCGATACGTACAGATGAGTTTACCTAGCTGCGAGAAATATCAGCCTGCGATCGCTGTTGTATTCACCTCGATAAATCTATATAATTTACGTTTTGTAAAATGTAGATATTAACTTAATATATCTTGAGGAAAATATTCTGAATATCGCGCTCATCCCGTGCGGATATACTCATGAGGTGAATGATATGGTAATGGTTCTTGAGCAAGTCGTTCCTTTTGGGAGGTCAATGGATGAATATATCAAAATTTTCAATTTAACCGACACAGATTTAAATAAAAAGATTATTGGTATTGGAGATGGTCCAGCTAGTTTTAATGCTGAAATGACAAGTCAAGGTAAAAGTGTGGTTTCGGTCGATCCACTTTACCAATTTTCCGGTGATGAAATTTTGCAACGATTTAATCAAGTCGTTGATAACATTATTAACCAGGTTAAAGCAACACCTAATGATTGGGTATGGAGATATCATAAATCTCCAGATGATTTACGTTCTAATCGAGTAAAAGTGATTCAAAAATTTATTGCTGATTATGAAGTTGGCAAGAAAAACAATAGATACCAAGTTGGGGAATTACCAAAGTTAGCTTATCCAAACCAAGTATTTGATTTAGCGCTTTGTTCGCACTTTTTATTTTTATATTCAGATCATTTTACTTATAATTTTCACCTCAACTCTATTGAGGAGATGTTACGTATCGCTAAGGAAATTAGAATATTTCCTTTAATCACTCTGATGTTGAAACCTTCTCCACATCTAGATGCAATAGTGAAGCATTATACTGCCAAAGGTTACAATGTAGAGATTGAAAAAGTTGAATATGAATTACAGATTGGTGGAAATCAGATGTTAAAAATTGCTTCTTAATTAGTAATTTGCATTGCTATGACGAAATATTGCTCAATTAAGAAGTTGATTTTTCTGTTAAGATTTCCGATATTTCTTCACCCTCGATCGCATTCTTAGAGTCATCAACTCCAGACACAAAACCATCCGCTGCATCTTTAATAAAACCAGCTACAGGTACAGCAATTAGCAAACCTAATAAGCCACCGATATAAGTTCCGACTAGCAAAGAGATTATTACCCATATAGGTCTTAGACCTGTAAAACGCCCTAGAAGACGAGGTGCGATCGCTTGGTCGATTAACTGATCGATAATAATAGCTACAGCAAAAATCTTCGCTGCTAGCCAAACATTATGTGAGGCAATAATTAAAATAATTATAATCAAACTGATGACATCACCAAAGGGAATTAAGCTTAAAAGCCCCACTCCCAAACCAAAGAGTAAAGCAAACTGGACTTGAAAAGCTAAAAATAATAAAGTTTCCGCAACTCCCATTAGTAAAGCTAAACTTACTTGACCAATCAAGTAATTTTGAAAATTTAGTTGCAGAGATTCTCTTATCTGCTGCGCCAAGCCCCAAGGTATCTTCTTAAAGATTCCCTCCCAAATTCGTTTACCATCTATTAATAAATAAAAGGTTAATACGACTGTTACTATTGCCTCTGAAACACTATCTATAGTATCTCTAACAATAGTTAGCAAATGATTAAATAAATATTCTAATTCATCAGGTATGCGATTAGTAACCTGAGTTAATATTTCTCCTAAATTAAATTTCAATTTTTGGTTTAATTCTGAGTTACTTAAATTTTGTAGTTTGGCTTCATTAGCATCGATCCATTGTGGCAGCAATTTCACCATTTCATTAAATTGCTCTAATACAATAGGTAATAAAATAATGCCTAAAGTAATAAAAATAATTAAAGCTGAGATAAAAACTAATCCTATGGCATACTTACGTTTAATTCCACGTTCTTGAAGAATTGAAACCGGATAGTTTAAAATGAAAGCCAGCAAACCTGCTAGTACCAAAATTGTCACTATTGGTTGAAAGTATTTGAAAAATTGAAATACTAGCCACCCATTGAGAAACACTAAAGGAAATAACAGAGTTAAAATTAATATTTTTATAAGTTGGTTTAGGGAAACATTCATCATTATTTAGACAAGCAGAATAAATATTCCTGAACTATGAGCCTGACAATTGGTTTTCTTCTAGGATAAATGCTTAAGATATAACAAAATAGCAAATAACCTAGAAAAAACTTTTAATTTTTCAATTCTATGTAGCAGTTCTAACTTTCTTTAAAAGCCAAAAATTGCTCTTCATTAATGCGTCCGGCTTGATACAGCGTTTCTGTAATTTCTGATATAGTTAAGACTGCATAACTGTCGTAACCATTTTCTTTTAATTTATTTTTGACTCCTTGTTCGTGGTCGATAAATACCACAATATCATTAACCTTTAGCCCAGCAGATTTTAATTTTTCTGCACCTTCCATTACACTTTTGCCACTAATCAGAATATCATCAACAACCACAACCGTTTCACCAGGATGGAAGTTACCCTCAATTACCTTGCGTGTTCCGTGCGCTTTTACCTCTTTACGTGGAAAGATCATTGGGTAATGAAGGCGCAAAGCTAAACCTGTCGCCGTGGGTAAGGAACCGTAGGGAATACCTGCTATCCTATCAAAATTCAGGTTTTGCAAAATCTGCTCATAAGCACTCAGAACTTGATTAAAGACTTGAGGATTTGAAATAATTTTACGCAAGTCTATGTAATATGGAAACGTTGCACCGGATGCTTGCACAAAGTTACCAAACATGATGCAGCCAATATCATACAGTTGTAAAATTAAATCTTGCTGTGGGTGTTTATTCAAAAAACACACATCTGCTACCCACAAAGAACAGGTAGAATTATCCTGGCTAATGTTAGTTTTTACTTGATTAATTTCTGTCCGTAAAGATTGAATTTCTTGAGATAATTGTGAGCTTGTTAACATATCTTGTGGTACAGGAATCAGTAATCCATCACCGTTATGATTTAAGCCTGCGGCTAAAATTTGATTGAGATTGCTACCTTCTGCCCAGATACTACGAGCCATCATAATTCTTTCTGGTGCAACTTCTCGAATCAATCCCAAAACATCAGGATTTGTAGTTCCTACTTCTAACCCTAATTGTTCTGGAGTTCCCCAATTTTTGGATTCTTTTACTACCTGTAAATATAAAGGCGCTTCGTTTGTAGGATATTGCTGTAAACTTTCTGCACCTGGATTAGATGTACAACACAAAATAAATACAGCCTTATCAGGATAAACCAAAAATGGTGCTACATGATCTTGTCCGGTGTAAGGGCTGAGGGTAATAGCGTCTACCTGCCATTGTGTAAACACAGTACGCGCAAAAATAGTACTAGTATTCAAGTCACTGTGTTTCGCATCTAAAATAATTGGGATGTGGCTGGGAATTGCTGTTAAAGTTTTTTGCAATAGTTCTAAACCGGGAATACCTAACGCTTCATAGAAGCCGAGTGTTGGCTTATAAGCACAGACAAAATCAGCAGTTTCAGTAATAATAAATTGCAACCAATCCCATAAGCCAGCTACGATATCTTGAGATTCATAGCGATTCGGCATCATTTCAGGATTGGGATCGAGTCCGGCAAATAGTAAGCTTTGATTGCGGGCAATATTATCGTGCAGTTTATCAAAAAAGTTCATATTTATTAATCAGTATTTGATAATTTAAGTATTTGTATATAAGGGTTTTGGTGGGCATTGCCCAACGCCACTTGCTTTAAGCCGGGAAACCCATCCAACGCAGTGGCTCCCCTACTTATATTTCAAAGATTAATTATTAATTTTACAACCCAGCAAACCATTCATAACCTTGGTCTTCCCAGTAACCTTTAAAAGGTGATAAATAGCTCGTTAATGTAATCTGAGTTACCCATTTACTCTGTTTGTAACCTAGTTTAATAGGTGAAGCTAAACGCAAAGGTGCGCCATTATCAATCGGTAAAGGTTCACCATTTTTTTGATAAGCTAATAAAGTTTGGGGATGCAACACCGATGCTATATCCCAACTCTCATAGTAGCCATCAGCCGATTTAAAATAAGCATACTTGATATTAGCTTTTGGTTGAGCAAGCTTAATAATTTCCTTTAAACGTATACCACCCCACTGAACGATCGCAGCCCAACCTTCTACACAAACATGGCGAATAATCGTGGAAGTGAAAGGTAAAGCCTGAATTTCTTTCATACTCAGACTGATGGGATTATTGACTTCGCCATCCACAATTAAGCGATACTTATCTTGGTCAATAATGGGAGTATTTCTAAATGTATTAACTATTAAGGCTTCAGGTTCAATTTCACTAGCTGAAAATTCCGGGACTGGCTTTTGCGGATTAAATATTAATGTTTCTACTTTTTGATTTAGTGGTTCGGAAAGTTTACCGACTAAATCTTCAAAACCCGTTGTTCCACAGCCACCAAGCAGCAAACTAATACCAGATAATCCAGAAATTTGGAAAAATTGACGGCGTGTGAATTGAAGATGATTACGATGCAGAAAATCCATATTTAAATATCTCAAATTCCTTGGTAGCAAAAACAGCGAGTTTACCAAAACATAGATTCTGTAAGTTGCTCGCCTCCGGCTTTACGCCCTAATAGAGAATGAGCGATCGCAAATATAATTACTATTGGCACTGTGGCAAAGTGAACAATCCGCAATGCTTGCCAACTTCCAAATATATTGATAATCCAGGAAAACTGTGCAGGCTTATACATTCCGATGCCAGTAAATAATGCTAGGAGCAAAATCGGAATAATCGCTGTATAAACAATACGATGCCAAGCATAAATTAGTCGTTGGGAATTGTGGCTTTTTTGTAATGCGTTGAAGTCATTAGCACCGACAAATCGATGTTGCCAACGTCGGGTAATTAAAACGTAAACTCCATACCATAATAAATTTAGAGAAAATAACCACATGGCGAAAAAATGCCAGTGTCTACCTCCAGCTAGCCAACCTCCTAATGTAAATAGCGGGAAAATATGTAAACCTGCACGCCCACCAAACACGGGATTGGCATTATAAATTTGCAGTCCACTGGTAAGCATGAGAAATAAACTAATAATATTACCAGTATGGAAAATCTTAGCTCCTATTGCTTGAGTTGGTAACTTCCGAAGTTTAGAGGGAGTGGTCGGACTCATAGATAATTTCTGAGATTAGATAATTTGTGAGGTTTTTTAATTCCGCACTACAGCATTTTCTCTAAAAATTGCTTGGCGCGATCGCATTGCGGATTTTGAAAAAACTGGCTGGGTGTGGTATCTTCTGCCAAAATTCCGCGATCGAGAAACATAATTCGACTGGCGACTTCTCTCGCAAATCCCATTTCATGGGTGACAATCGCCATTGTGATTCCCGTGTGTGCCAAAGCTTGCATTACTTCCAGTACATCTTTCACCATTTCTGGATCTAAAGCGGAGGTAGGTTCATCAAATAAAATCATCTCTGGTTCCATCGCCAAAGCGCGGGCGATCGCTACCCTTTGTTTCTGTCCTCCTGATAGCCTGGATGGGTAGACATCTGCTTTTTCTGCTAACCCTACCTTTGTTAGTAACTCCATCCCTTTACTTTCAGCTAGCTGTCGATTTACACCTTTAACTTTTATCGGCGCATAGGTGACATTTTGCATGACTGTCATGTGAGGAAATAAATTAAAGTGTTGAAACACCATCACTAATTGTTGCCGAACCTGAGCGATATTTACCTTAGAATTAGTAATTTCTTGCTTGTGAAAATAAATTCTGCCTCTAGTTGGGCGTTCCAACAAATTTAAGCATCTCAGAAAAGTAGACTTACCAGAACCAGAAGGGCCAAGAATCGCCACAACTTCACCTTGCTGAATCTCGGTAGAAATATCTTTGAGTACATCAAGTTTGCCAAAGGATTTGCTCAAAAATTCTGTCCGAATTACAGTTTTATTCACTTTGTCGCAACCTCCTTTCCAAAACAGATGCACTCCAAGTTAGAGCCATAACTAAAACATAGTAGATGAACCCAGCAAACAGCAGTGGTTCAAAGTAAATATATTTATTTGCACCAACAATTTGGGCACTGCGTAATATTTCTACTACACCAATTGTTGAGACTAAAGCCGAATCTTTCAATAGTCCAATAGTTTCATTTACTAATGCTGGCAGAATATTCTTTAATGCTTGGGGCAAAATAATATCCCACATCATCAATCGGTAAGGAACGCCCATAGACATCGCCGCTTCAGTTTGTCCTTTATCTACGGCTTGGATTCCCCCCCGGATTGTTTCTGACATATAAGCCCCAGAGTTGAGGGTAAAAGTTAGCACCCCTGCTTGTAAAGCCGAGATATCATAGCCTGTCAGCTGCGGTGTGGCATAGTAAACCAAAGCCAACTGTAACAGTAGAGGTGTGCCGCGAAATACAGAGGTGTAAGCATTAGCCAGCCAGGTAAGGGGCTTGATTCCAGTAATTTTGCATAAAGAGAGAACTGTACCCCAAATTAACCCCAGAAATACAGAAAACAGGGTGAACAATAACGTTAGTGGAATGCCTTTGAGGATAAAGGGAATATCTGGGAGAATTCTGCTAAAATCTAGATTCAGCCCGCCTTTAGCAGCAGGTGAAGATAAAGTGGGGGCTGAGGTATTTTGCGTAAACCATTTGGTAACTAATTTTTCGAGTTCGCCTTTGTCCTTCATTTGTTGCAAACCTCGATTAAAAGGTTGTACAAAAGCCGAACCCTTAGGAAATGCGATCGCCGATCCACTCGCTTCTTCTGAAGGAATCACGTTAAACTCTAATTCTGGGTTAGCTTGGGCAAATCCTCTAGCAACAGTATCCTCAACAATTGCCGCATCAATTCGCCCTGATTTGATTTCTTGAATAATTTCCGGTACTTTATTCAGTTGCTTGAGTTGAATACCTGTAACTTTTTGAGCAATTTTTTTAGCATTTTGCTCTTGAATAGTTCCCAATTGTATGCCAACTTTTTTTCCAGCTAAATCTTGAGGCTGTTTGAGGTTGCTATTTTTAGGAGCGACAATAGTATCTTTTGCTTCGTAATAAATAGTAGAAAAATCGACATTTTTTTGACGTTCTGGGGTAGGAGTCATCCCCGCCATGACAAAATCAGCCCGATTTGCTTGGAGTGCTGGAATTAATCCATTAAAATCAGATTCCATCACCTTGAGTTTAAACCCCAGTTTTTGAGCAAGGTTCTTGGCAATATCTACATCAAAGCCAACAATTTGCCTTTCACCGCCTTGAGTATCATAAAACTCGTAAGGTGGATAATCTGGGGAAGTAATCATAGTCAGCGTATCCTTACCCAAAGATGAGGCGGCTTTGAGAGAATGGCTATGACCTGCAATCGTGCTGATTACTAGCATTGCTGTAAACAGCATTGTTAACACCCTGAGTTTTCTTTTCTGCATCAGAATTTCTCCGAGAAATCCCCATCACCAAGGGGAGCATCCCATTTGCCAAATTCGATGCTCCCTCGCCAACTAACATAAACCCTGTTAAGCTGCTTTTCTTAACTTTAAACGTTAATTGGTATTACTCTGTTGGCAAAATCTCTCAGACTCTGATTTCTATCCTACTATCGCCCACCTTTGGGCGTTTACTTGTCCTTTGTGTTCGCGTCAAATCTCGTAATACCAAATCTCTTCTTCTCGCAGCACAATGCGATGCAAAGAGAGACGGTCTATCAAGCCCTCCTGCTCAAATTGTCCCAAAATACGAGTAATGGTCACGCGAGTAGAACCTAATATTTCTGCAAGGTCTTCATGAGTTAGACGCATATCTATCAAACGTCCTTTCTCAACTTCTAAACCAAATTTTTTGGATAACCATGCTAATAATTTGATGAGCATGGTGTCTACCTTTTTATAGCTACGAATGACCATCAATTCTTCAGCTCGTTGAATGTGAGTCAGCAAAGTCTCTGTAGGTCGTTCCCATTCCTCTAGTAGTAAGATTCTGGCCTCAACTTTAGTTAAGCACTCCATCTGGTATGGTTCTAACCTAGATAAACTTTTACCAATGATGTCTCCTGGCCCCCACAATCCTAAAGCTACTGTCGTGCCATCTTCTAAATATGTAAAAGTTCGCACAAAGCCTGATTCAATTTTCCACAGCAGGCTTTGATGCTCTGGTAAGAATGACCTGCGTGTAAAAATCTGATTAGTATTTTTACTTGCTTGATTGGTAACAACCGGGTATAAAGCCATCACTTTAAATAATACTATTTCTCGATAAACTAATCGTAGTATACCCAGATTAGGTTCCAAGAGGATATGGGTATTCCACCCGGCAATGTTTCCTCACAATTTGGTTCTTCAGTTGGGAATGGGTGCATAACAATCCCAATCCGCTGACTCTTGAAAGGTTATATCCTGAGCGAGCGATTCGTAACGTTAGGCTGATGCACTATCTTTAAAGTTAGGCTGATTTTCCATTGATGCAAAAAATTGCGAAATCTGTTGAGTTGAGCGAATGTGATAAACACTTTTGAGGCTCTGACTCTGGATATAATCGCGATATTTTGGAGTTAAATATTTGTGACATAACCAAAGCGCGCGGTAGCTACTAAGCGAACTCTTCAAGATTGGGCTATTTTCTGGCCAGCCTTGTGGCGGATTAAAGTAACCTGTAATTAATCGTTTAGTTACCCACCAGCAATGCACATATAGCGGTAGATCTATAAAAATCAGAGTATCCGCCTCGTCCAGTCGCGGCCAGAGGGTTTCCATACTACCAAACCCGTCAATAATCCAGCGATCGCTCTCTAAAATTTGCTGATGGGTGCGCTTATAATCTTCATCTGGAACCTCAGCGCCTCCTGGTTGAAATTTAATCTTGTCCAAAACGTACAGTGGCAAACCAGTAATTTGCGATAATCTGCTGCTGAGAGTTGATTTACCGCCTCCAGCATTGCCAAACACTGCTACTTTTTTCATCGCCACTCTCCTTTTAGTGTAATCAAGTCACTTCTTAGACAAGATTGAGCGATCGCACCCAACAATCCCACACTTGCATCAGATGAGTGCTGGTTGAATTTATATTTTATCTATCACTTCCACAGTAGGCTTTTATTCAGATGTATCAATTCTGGTTTAGGAAAACAGTTTTGGCTGCAACTGTTTGAGACTGGGTGAGAGTCGAAACAATTTATGCTCGTGTTTGGCAGCTGGGCGATCTTGCCATTATGACAGCAATTTTACTGAATTATTATGTAATTTATAAACTAATATGCTAGTAAAATTTTTTCTGGTTAAATAATTAAATTTTCTATAAAGATAATTATTCTGCTGAATGCTTCTAGGCTTATAGAAGCTATTGTTTGTTCAATAGCTAACAATCGTCAAGTCTAAAAAATAAAAAGCTAGAGGCAAAAGCTTGTGAAAGTTAACGATAACATTTCTAAAACAGAGATAAACAAGGATTTTGTTAACGAAAAAGCTAGTACTCAATCAATCGAAACTAGCGAAAGAGAAACAGTTGATATAGACAAACTCGATCGGAAACATCCAATACTAAGGTTTTGGAAAAGTTTGCAGGAAGTAAAAGCATTAATCAAATTTATCGATGAGGAAGACCCAGAAAGATACTAAAGAAGAATTTAGCATTCAGAATACAGGAAGCAGAATAAATTAGTGTGGTAAAGCAGCAGACTAATTAAATAGTACTCAATCGTCAATTATTGGAGATATTCAACCCTTGTATTCATTCGCAACAAGGCGATCGCTAGAAAAATTACACAAGATTTATTAGTTTTATTTATAAGCAATTATTCCTTGATGGTACAGAGCCAGCAAATTTATCCGTGGAATTAATCCAAAATCTAAAATTGCCTTACCTAATTTATTATTAAGAACTTAAACTTTTGGATTGGTCGGCTAGATAAGTGGCACAGATAAAGCCACAATATACTTTAAGCAATATTTGATTAAAGTATATAGTTATACAACTGCGGCTTATGTTACCCGATCGCCCGCTAAAAATTGACATCAGGTTGCCATCTTCCCATCCTCAACTATTAGAAGGGCTGGATCTATGGTTGCGTATGGGTTTGATATCGGATGCGCAAGTTAGGCAGATTTGTCAGGAGTTTCTTGTATGTCAAGTAAGTTTGCAACCTCAGGTAGCTAAAGCAACTGCCGATCCAGTAAAACAATTACCTGTAGAGATGTTGCAAACAACGTCTTTAGAATCTCGTAGCCGCAAACTACCACCAGCAGAACCCGCAAAACCCAACTTGATAACCACAATGTTGCAGTCGTTGGGGGCGGAATTGAGCGTCCGTTGGCTGCTGTTTTTAGGCGTATTTTTGGTGGTGGTATCCTCTGGGGTACTTGCTGCAAGTCAGTGGGAGAAGTTTCCCGCCTCTGGACAATATGGGGTTTTATTTGCTTATACCTTAAGTTTTTGGGGTTTTGGCTTTTGGGCTGCTAGACAAAACAACCTGAGATTAACGGCGCAAACATTGCTGCTTGTAACGCTGTTGTTAGTGCCAGTAAACTTTTGGGCAATGGACAGCTTTAAATTGTGGCACAATCCTTTAGATTGGATTGCAGTGGCGATCGCCGCTCCTACATTAACAGCTATAACTGTTTTACTCTTCAGTAATCGACTATTTTCTATTAATTTACGCACTGATAAATTACTGCTGGTAAATATTCTGGGGCTATCTTTCCTGCATTGGGGTTGGAAATTACCAAGCTTTCCCTTAATTGCTGTGTATTTGGCAACAATCGGCACAACTATCATTACTATTTATCACCATCGCTATCATCGGCAAAAAACCCCAGAAGCTTCACCTAGTGAAAGTAGTAGCCGGATTAGTGTAGGGATTAACTTACCAGCAGCCGTAATTATTTATGCTTTGGTAGTGCTATTAGTGCGGGCAATTTTTATTGCCAAGGTAGAAGTCACTCAGCTAGGGTTAGCGATTGGTATTTGCGGCTGGTTGATGACTTGGTTAGCACAGCGAGAGATGAGGGAGCAGGGGAGCAGAGGAAGCAGGGAGGCAGAGGAAGCAACTTCTCCTTCATCTCCCGCATCTTTCCTCATTTGGGAAAGGTTTGGTAGCGTTCTCCTATTCTTAGGTTGGTTGGTTGCAGTTATAAATTATCCTTGGCAAGCCATTGCTGTAAGTGGGTTGAGTTTGCAGTTTGTAGGAAGCCGATTGCAGAGGTATAGTTTACAGACTGATTTAGCAGCAGTTTTTGCGATTGGCTTACAGACAATTTGCTTAGGTTGGCGATTACTACCTGCAAGCGTTCAACAAGGAGCGATCGCTTTTGGTACTCAACTTACGCAGTCGCAAAACGAACCTTGGGCTTTGCTGAGTGTTGCTTTATTTCCTTACATTATTTTCATGGTGGCGCTGACGGATCGCTTTTATCGTGCCCAAAAGCGAGATTTGGGGCAGTTTGGCGATTCGCTAACGCTGATACTGGGAACTGTCTTAACAACGATCGCCTTAGTAAATCCCACATTGCGATCGCTAAATTTGTTATTTTCTACCATCACCCTTGCAATCGTTACCAAACGCCGCTTTGACAGAGAACAGCAAAGACAAAGAGAATCTTCGCCTTTGCTTTACCTCACTCACGTTATGGGAGTGCTGACACTTTGCTCAATCGTGGATTGGCTATTACCAAGTCTGAGTAGAGAAGTCTGGGCAAGTATTTTGTTAGTTTTGATGGTGGTGGAATGGGGATTGAGCCTCAGTAATAGAATCTGGCGACTGAGTGCATGGCATATTGGTTTAGCATTAGCCTTTGTGAGTTTTGTGCTGTTTTGGGTAAATGCTGAAACCTCATGGTTTGGCGTTGTTCGCAGTTACCATCATTGGGGAATTCTTTGGCTAGTTACACCTTTGACGCTTACAGGTATAGCCAGCCGCACAACTACAGAACGTCGCACTCTTAGTAGTACCTTGAGTGTTGTAGCTTTAGGGCTTGCTCAGTCACTAACTATACAGCTACCAGGAACTAGATTAATTGGTTTGGTTGTAGCTGCAATTTTGATGTTTGCCAATACACGCTATTTGCGTTACCAAATAACCGCGGGAATCACACTCGGATTTGGTTTAAGTTTCATAGGTGTTCTGCTGTGGGAAGGTATACCAGGATTACCCAAATTAAGCCTAGCAGGTTGGTTTATTGTCGGTGCGATCGCTACTTTGAGTTTATGGTTAGGGCGTACAATCTTAAACCGTCAAGGTAACGAACTCGCAACTATATATGCAGCCGCCAGCGATAAATGGGCGATCGCTTTGTGTAGCTTGGAGTTATTCTTGCTGACAGTGCATTCTCTAGTTGTGTATGAGAGAATTGCTGCACCAGGATTTTTCTATTTAACTGCGATTGCCATAACTTTGGTAGCGATTATCTATCGCAGTTGGGGACAACCAAGCAATTGGGCATTTTATGGCATTGGTTGGTGTTTGGAATTGTTGATAGCCGAATTGCTGGGATTTTGGGGTCGTTCAGTGGTGAATATGGCAATCGCCAATATCGCCTTAGGTTTGAGTGCCCAAATTTTGGGAGAATGGTGGCGAAGACGCTATCAAACAGAAAGACTCAAGAGTAGCCTGCACATTCTACCGCTAATATATGCTGCCTTAAGTGTAGTACTACGCTTGCAGACATTTGACGACTGGACAGGTTTATGTTCTTTAGGTGTAGCTTTGATTGTGATTGGTGTCGGGCGACGCCAAGAAAGCTTCAAACCCCTGTTGTACTTAGGAATCATTGGCGTATCGATTTCTGCCTATGAACTCTTGTTCTACCAAATGTCACAGGCTAAAGGCGGTGCATATGGCGATGGCTTAATTGCAATGGCTGCTCTGGGTACTAGTATTATGTACGCCTATCGCATTTTAACGCCTTGGCTGTTAGATTACTTACGCCTAACTCGTCAAGAATTGAAAAGCATTGCTCATTTTCATTGGGTTTGGAGTAGTTTTTTATTACTAGCTGCGATTAGCGCCCCCATTCAAGTTAATCGCCTGTTAGGGTTGGGTACAGGAATTGTTTTGATTCAGTATGCAATCTTTCAAGGTAGGAATGTATCTGCATCTTCCCGAATTCTGGGCAGCATCACAATAGCAGAGATGTGGGTTTACCTTGGTTTATTACAGGTAGCGGCGATCAGAATTTATTGGCGTGAAACTATAGTAGGGCATTTGATAACAGGGCCATTAATTCCTTGGAATGGTGCGATCGCTTGTGTAGTTGCTTACTTTCTCTACATCTTACCTTGGGAAAATTGGGGCTGGCCGAAAAGACCTTGGCAATGGGCAGCATACATTATTCCCTTGGTAATTTTAGCGGAAACCAGCCTGAAAGTTTACCCAATTACTTTAGCGATCGCTGCTTGTTACTATATATTCCTCGCCAAGGTTGGTAACAACATTCGGTTTACATATATCAGCGTCGTATTAATTGATTGGGCACTATTTCGCTGGTTCTCTGACTTACGCCTAACTGATAGTTTGTGGTACGTCACAGTCATTGGTTTATCGCTTTTATATATTGCCCAAATAGATCCCCTACTGAGACTACCAGAATCTAAATCTGCTCGTCACAGCTTACGAATGCTGGGCAGTGGATTAATTTGTGGCTGGGCAATTATTTTCAATCAAGATACAGCCTTGATACCAGGAATTCTCAGTCTCATCGCCATTTTTGCTGGATTAGCATTGCGGATACGAGCATTTCTTTACATTGGCACAGCGGCTTTTTTAATTACTAGTATTTACCAATTAGTAATTTTTAGCTTGCGTTATCCTTTCTTAAAATGGGTGGTTGGTTTATTCGTGGGAATTGTACTAATTTCAATTGCTGCTAACTTTGAGACTCGTCGGGCACAAATTAGTTCTCTATTACGTAATACCAATGATGAATTTGATCGCTGGGAATAATCAATCGGTGCAAATAATCATCGCTTGTTTGTAGTCGCGCTTTAGCGCTGTGTCTATAGCGCTAAAGCGCGACTACGAGCCAAATACAGAATTTTCACTTTTCTTTACATAGTTTGGTTTTTCTCGCCGACTTAATTACATCGGTCTGGGATGCCAAAACATCGGCTTGTTATATTAATGCATCGACCTGTTATAGCAAAACATCGGCTCGTTATATTAATGCATCGACCTGTGATGCCAAAACATTGGCTTGTTCTCAAATTACAGGTGTCAACCTCTGCAAAACCTGCTGCAAAACCATTGCTGTCCAATCGATGTCAGCCTCACTAGTCTCTCGCCCTAAAGTCATGCGTATTCCACCTAAAGCAGCTTGTTCGGAATAACCCATTGCCAGCAAGATGGGGCTAGGGCTAAGTTTACCACTATGACAAGCTGCACCAGCACTGATACCAATTCCTGCCAAATTTAATTGCCGTACTAAAGTTTTACCGCTAAGTTTTTCCCCGTCGGCGTATTCCAAGCAAAAACTAATATGATGGGGTAAGCGATGCTCAAGGTCGCCTGTGGGAATTAAACCAGGAACATCAGCTAACTGAGCAAATAAGCGATCGCGTAATTGAATTAAACGCGGTGTTTCTGTAGACATTTCTTGGGCTGCGAGTTCAGCCGCTACACCAAAGCCAGCAATTACAGCTGTAGCTTGAGTTCCAGAACGTAGTCCTCTTTCTTGTCCACCACCAGCAAATAGCGGTACTAACTCTACACCAGGACGCACATACAACGCCCCTGCGCCTTGCGGCCCATATATTTTATGACTAGAAAGGCTAAGTAAATCTACAGGCAATACTTCTACATCAATAGGTAAGCGTCCGACAGCTTGCACTGCATCTGTGTGAAATAATACCCCATGCTCGCGGGCAATACTTCCCAGTTCTGCGATCGCTTGTACTGTTCCAACTTCACTTTGACCGTAAATCACAGACACCAATACTGTATTATCTCGTAATGCTGCTTGCAAATCTGAAGGATTAACTCTACCTTTACGATCTACCGGAAGGCGAGTCACTTCCCAACCCCACATTTCCAGCAATCGCGCCGTTTCCGTAATTGCGGAATGCTCAACGCTAGATATAATCAAGTGTTGCGGTACATTGTACAATCGAGCCACACCCATCAGTGCCAGATTATCAGCTTCCGTCCCCCCAGAAGTAAATACAATCGACTCTGGATGAGCAGCGTTAATTAATCCCGCCACTTGGATTCTCGCTACTTCTAAAATTGTTGCTGCCCGTTGTCCCCACTCATGTAAGCTAGAAGCATTGCCCCACTGTTGAGCGAGAACTTTTTGCACAGATGCGATCGCTTCTGGGCGAGTGGGAGTAGTAGCACTGTAATCTAGATATATTTGCATATCACCAATCAATAAGTGAAGACATACGCTGACAACGGTTTGCTTATATTTTCAGCATATACAGTTAAGTTACTTAATCCTAAAAAAGCTCTAAAGAATTTTGCATAATGTATACTTTCTGCCCTACTTGTAAAGCTATTTTTCTACTTAATGGGCATACTCTATTTTGGGAATAATATGATGTGTTAACTCTCAACCTACTTTTATCAGATTACCGTGCAACTTTTTTCCCGTCTCAAGTATTATTTTATATTTTTGCTAATATTTACTATTGCATCTTGCCAAAAAGTCCAGTCTCAGGATAAACATCCAGCACCTCTACCACAAGATCCATTTGTTCAAGTTTACTTTAACCATTCCCAGTCCTCAGAATTCACAGAACCTTACCGCAAGCAAACTCGTCTGGGAGATAATTTAGAACAGCAGATTGTCAATGCAATTTCTCAAGCTAAATCGACAGTAGACGTAGCCGTTCAAGAATTACGTTTACCGAAAGTCGCCCAAGCACTAGCAGACAAACACAAAGCCGGAGTAAAGGTTAGATTAATTTTAGAAAATACCTATAGCCGTCCTTGGACTAGCTTCACAACTGATGAAATTAGTAAGCTAGAAAAAAGGGAACAGGAACGCTACAACGAATTTCGGAAATTTGTAGACATTAATCAAGACAACAAACTCAGCCAAGCAGAAATTAATCAAAGAGATGCTTTAGCGATTGTACAAAATACCAAAGTTCCTTGGATAGACGATCGCGCCGATGGTTCAGCAGGTAGCAATTTGATGCATCATAAATTTGTAATTGTAGACAATCGCATCGTAATAGTAACTTCTGCCAACTTTACTTTAAGCGATGTATTTGGAGACTTTACAAATCCCAATAGTTTAGGTAACGCCAATAACTTCTTAAAAATTGACAGTCCAGAATTAGCCGCGTTATTTACAGAAGAGTTTAACGCCATGTGGGGTGACGGCCCCGGAGGAAAACCAGATAGTTTATTTGGTGTAAAAAAGCCAGCGCGTTTACCAAAAACTATTACATTAGGTCAAACTAAAATTACCGTACAGTTTTCTCCAAATTCCCCAACTCAACCTTGGAGTCAAAGTACTAATGGTTTAATTGGCAAAACTTTAGAATCAGCAAGCAAATCGGTCGATCTAGCATTATTTGTATTTTCCGAACAGCAGCTTGCCAATATTCTAGAAAATCGACATCAACAAAGCGTACAAATTCGCACTTTGATAGAACCACAATTTGCTTATCGTTCTTATAGCGAAGCATTAGATATGATGGGGTTAGCTCTCAGTGAAGAATGTAAATATGAAGTAGATAATAAACCTTGGCAAAATCCCATTACTAGCGTTGGCGTTCCAACCTTACCCAAAGGCGATTTATTGCATCACAAATTTGCTGTTATTGATGGAAGAATAGTAATTACAGGTTCTCATAATTGGTCTGAAGCAGCCAATAATGGTAACGATGAAACCCTAATTGTGGTTGAAAGTCCGACAGTTGCAGCCCATTATGTACGAGAGTTTGCCCGTCTTTATACCAATGTCAAACTTGGTTTACCGCCTACAATTCAACAAAAAATAACAGCCGAAGCTAAACAATGTCCTCAGATTACAACTCCTACATCAATTCCTAATTCAGTAATTAAAAAAGTAAATATTAATACTGCTACTTTGGAAGAATTAGTAACTCTACCCGGTGTTGGTAAAAAGTTAGCACAGCGAATAATTATCGCTCGCCAACAGCAAAAGTTTACATCTTTACAAGATTTAGAAAGAGTTCCAGGTATTAGTAATAAGATGCTCTACAAATTGCAAGACACTGTGATTTGGTAGTATCTAGTAGTAGTGTAGGGTGGGCATTGCCCACCATAATCAACGATATTTTTAACTTCGATAAAATTTTCTATAGTTATCAGTTGTTGCTGATTATATATACCAAAATATTTTTGTCTCATCACATAAATTTTGTAGATAAATTTCCTAAAAATTCTTTATATTTAAATTAATACGTTGATTGAGAAACACCGTTAATCAATTTGAACATTTTTAAAGTGCCTATTAGAATTAATATATTTAAAGACTTCGATCCTCGACCTAGACTAATCGCAGCTATTGTGATTGCTGCCATAGTTTCACTATTGCTTCCCCATTGGCTACACTTACCTACCCGTATTCTCTGCGCTTGGAACTCAAGCGCTGACTTTTTTCTAGTCATAACTTGGTGGAAGATGGTCAAAGCTACGCCAGAAAAGACTCGTCGTTATGCTGAGAGTGAATACGAAGGCCGTTTGGCTATCTTCATGCTAGTAATTGCTGCGGCTTGTGCTAGTGTGTTAGCGATCGGATTCTTACTTACTGATAAAAAAGGTGTATCTGTACTTTTATTAACCTTACACCTCGTACTTTCGATTATGACAATTATAGGGTCTTGGTTACTGGTGCATACAATGTTTGCACTGCAATATGCACACACCTATTATCAACATCAGATTTCTACTAATACTAGCGGAGAAATCAATAGAGGGTTAGATTTTCCTCATAATGACTATCCCGACTATTGGGAATTCCTCTATTATTCTTTTGTTATTGGTATGACTAGTCAAGTTTCTGATGTACAGACAACATCTCGCGCAATGAGACGCTTAACTTTACTTCACAGCATATTATCTTTCTTTTTTAACACTACCATTCTAGCAATCACCATCAACATCATTGCTGGGCTGATTTGAAAATTGTTTTACTCAGCCAAAAGTATGGTGTTTGTATATCTCTACTTGCAGAGGAAATCTATTTTTTCATTTTTTAGCATAAACCTAACTAAGTTGAGACATCGGAGTAGGTTTATGCCTTATAACCAAATCAGTGAATTGCCTCAAGACATTCAAAATCAACTTCCTGAACACGCCCAACAAATTTTCTTTGCAGCTTTCAATGCAGCCCAAGACAACGGTATGGGTGAAGAAGCGGCGCGTGATATCGCTTGGAATAGCGTGAAGAATGAATATGAACCAGGTAATGGGGGTCAATGGCATAGAAAACCTGAAGATCCCCCAATCCACAATAAAGCTATCACCACCGGTGGTAACTAATTGCCTTTAGTTAGTTTTTAAGTTTAAGGCGGTTTTAAATCGGCAGACCGTCTTAAACTTTAATTGTCATTGATGTTGCCTTTGTTAATTTAGGAAAAGAGAAATTCTGGATGTACAGCAAATTAATGAATAAAAAGTGCGCTACTTTACCACACTAATTGATTCTGAATTCTTCTTCAAATTGATAAATAAGAAATTTAAAACCTAATAATTATTCAAAATGCATTCTTAAGCCTTTCTAAGCTAAGGATTATACAAATTAAACATATAAGCGCTATAGGCTATTCACAAACAGCCGACAAACCAAGTACCTCGCGAGAAATGTCTAGAACATTTTTGGCACGGAAAGGCTTAGTCATATATAAATTTGCGCCTGCTTCAGACCCTTGTTGTTTATCAACTTCTTGCCCATTAGCCGTGAGCATAATAATGTAAACATCTGACATTTCTAATTTATTTTTAACCATATTGCAAACTTCTATGCCAGTCATTTTTGGCATGATGACATCCAAAAAAACAAGCTTGGGTTTTTCTGTCTGAATAATTTTTAATGCATCTTCACCATTTTTAGCTATTAAAATTTCTACTTCGTCTGCTTCTAAACTTTCAAGAGCCTCTTCGAGTAAAAGACGCACGCTAGTTTCATCATCAACAATTAATACTTTTCTATTCATTTCAAATTATCCTATGTATGTATTTATAATAAAAATCTCTAGATGATAGATTTTTCTATATTTCTTAAGCAATAGCTATTTGTGTTTCAAGACAATCGGCATTATTTCCTCATAAAATCGAGATTATTTGTTGGCTTGTTGGATAAATATTGATTTTTAGATGTTGCAATAATATTGTATACCTGTGTCGGTGATATGTCTGTCAGTATTTTTAAGGTTGAAGAGTTTTTATTGACTACTACAACATTTATCGGATGATACTGGCTAGAGAATTATCTCTGGTATTTTCTAACTACATATTCTTTATATTTTTTGTACAACCGGAATTTCAATAGAGAAAATAGTTCCCTCTCCAGGCTGAGATAAACAACGCAGCAATCCCCCATGCTTCTCAACAATTTGAGAGCTGATTGATAGCCCTAATCCCGTACCTTTTCCAGTAGGCTTAGTGGTGAAAAATGGCTCAAATAATCGCTGTTGCAAACTGTCTGGGATACCCGGGCCATTGTCAGAAATTTGAATTTTCAGCCAATTGGAATCAATTATCTCGGTAGAAATGCGAATTTGCAATTTATCACTACTTTTTTGTGAGATCATGGGCCATTGGCAACTGATCGTAGACTCCTCTAAAGCATCGATGGCATTCGCAATCAAGTTCATAAATACTTGGTTTAGCTGATTCGCATAACCTTCAACCAAGGGAATATCACCGTACTCTTTGATTACCTGAATACCTAAATTTCTTTCTTTCGGCTTGAGTCGGCTTTGCAGAATCAGCAATGTGCTATCAATTCCTTCATGAATATCAACTGGCTTCATCTCTACTTGATCTAAGCGGGAGAAGTTTCTTAAAGACAAAGCCAGTTGACGCATTCGCCCAACACCTAAAATCATGGATGACAGGGTTTTAGTCAAGTCTTCAATCAAAAACTCTAAATCGGTACGATCGAGGAAGTTTTGAATTTCTGCAACAGGCTGCGAATAGTGTTGTTGATAAAGTTGCAACAAATTGAGAAGTTCTTGCGTATATTGTTGAATATGGCTGAGGTTCCCACTCACATAGTTAATTGGATTGTTCATGTCGTGGGCAACTTCTGCAACTAAATTACCCAATGAAGACATTTTTTCGCTTTGAATCAACTTAGTTTGTGTTTGCTGGAGTTCAAAAAGGGTGCGCTGGAGTTGCTGTGCTTGTTCTTGGGCGACTTGTGCAGCCGTGCAACTTTGCTCATAAAGTAGAGCTTTTTCGATCGCGCCTGCGGTTTGCAATGCCAAAATACTCAGCAGTTTCCAGTCTTTAGTAGAGTATGTAGTTGGAGTCTCGCTGCATATAACAATTGCCCCTATCAGCTGGTTTTTAGACTTTAGAGGTACGCAAATCAGAGAATTAATTTGCGTCTGAAACTCCATAAATCTTGGATCGGCAGATGTATCATTAACTATCTCACCGTTACCTGACTCCAGAATTTTACCAACTATGCCTTGACCTAACTTCAGAGGTTCTGCTAGCGTGCCAATCTGACCATCTTCCCAAATAATTTTCAGCCAACCAGTTTTGCCATCTAACAATAAAATTGCACCACTGGTAGAGTTAATTGAATTTCTAGCTTCTTTAATGACCAATCTGGCAATTTCTTGAACATCTAAACTGGCTGTAATTTGTGTAGAAAGGTCTTGAAATAGATCGATTTCTTCATACTTATCTAGCAATTCTCTAACTACTTCTTTCTTTTCTTGTTGCTGTTGTGCTAGGTAAGAAACTAAAGCCGCAATAGCAGCAATTTTTTGCTCTCCAATTACCCAACCGATAATTTCTTCTGACAGCTTCACTGGATATTTATCAGAGTTGACATCATGATTAATACCGATTAGTGGTTTGCCATCGATATCTTCAATGCAGATAGTAGTGCCCATCTCCTTTTCTAGGTGGTTGAGGATGGTCAGGAATTCTGTTTGGGTAACTAGCTTTCTGAAATTGATTCGGGTCATCTAAGTTTGGCACTACCAGTCCACAAGATTGTTGTTAAACTCAGCAGGAAATATTGCCTTAATAGGCTCACCTGTATTGTTCCCATCCAAAGTACATAGAGTAACAAATGTACTCGTAAAACCTCATGGCTAAATATCTGGGAACTAAATGCGATCGCAAACTAAGCTTTTAGGTAATTATTCACTCTAGATTTGGGAATCATGGCCAGAGATATAAATTAATCATTACACTGAAAGTTAGTTGCCTAGCTGGGATTGACGTTCCCTCACAAAAGATGACTCAACCAACTCATAGAATTGTAATCCTTGGTGGAGGCTTTGGTGGCCTCTATACTGCTTTGCGCTTGAGCCAGTTACCTTGGGAATCTACGCAAAAACCGGAAATTGTCCTGATCGATCAAAGCGATCGCTTCCTATTTTCTCCTCTACTGTACGAATTACTCACTGGCGAACTGCAAACTTGGGAAATTGCCCCACCTTTCGCAGAACTTTTACAAGGCACTGGTGTACGTTTTTACCAAGCTGTTGTTGCAGGCATTGATATCGACCAGCAACGAGTACATTTACAAAACGGGCCGGAACTCTCCTACGACCGCTTAGTACTAGCCTTGGGCGGAGAAACTCCTCTAGATTTGGTTCCCGGTGCGACCTCCTACGCCTACCCATTCCGCACAATTGCTGATGCTTATCGGCTAGAAGAACGCTTGCGGGTTTTGGAAGAATCCGATGCAGATAAAATTCGCGTAGCAATTGTTGGGGCTGGTTACAGCGGTGTAGAGTTAGCTTGTAAGCTAGCAGACCGACTCGGAGAAAAAGGACGCTTCCGCCTCATCGAAGTTACCGATCAAATTTTACGCACTTCGCCAGAATTTAACCGCGAAGCCGCAAAAAAAGCTTTAGAAGCACGGGGCGTATTTATTGATTTAGAAACCAATGTAGATTCTATTGGCAAAGATACTATTTCTCTAGAGTATAAAAATCAAGTAGACACAATTCCTGTAGATTTAGCGATCTGGACTGTAGGAACGCGGGTGAGTCCGGTAGTGAAATCCTTACCTCTCAAACACAATCAGCGCGGTCAAATCACTACTACACCAACTTTGCAAGTTTTAGAACATCCAGAAATCTTTGCCTTGGGCGATTTAGCCGACTGTGTTGATGCTAAAGGTCAGCAAATCCCCGCTACTGCGCAAGCTGCCTTTCAGCAAGCCGATTATACAGCTTGGAATCTCTGGGCTTCCCTCACAAATCGTCCCTTACTGCCTTTCCAATATCAAAAATTCGGAGAAATATTGTCATTGGGTGTAGATAATGCTACTCTCACAGGCTTAGGAATCAAATTAGACGGTTCATTAGCATACGTAGCCCGGCGTCTGGCTTATCTGTATCGATTGCCAACTTTAGACCATCAGCTCAGAGTTGGTTTTAATTGGCTAGTCCGTCCTATTATAGAAACGCTTTCTCAGTAGCAAATAGTGCGTAAATATAACTATGCACTGAAGCTGCGATCGAGCACAATTTAAAATCCAGGACTCAAAAGCATAACATTTTGATGGAACGACCGAAAGTTATTTTTTTAGATGCTGTAGGCACACTCATTGGGGTTAAGGGTAGTGTGGGCGAAGTTTATCGTCAGATAGCCCAGGAATTTGATGTAGAGGTTTCCGCTGATACATTGAATAAAGCATTCATCGATAGCTTTAAAGCATCACCACCACCAATATTTCTCGATGCAGACTCACAAGATATACTCCAGCGCGAATTTGATTGGTGGCGGATAATTGCCCTCAATACTTTTGAAAGTGCAGGTGTTCTCAAGCAGTTTGCTGACTTTTCGGCTTTTTTTAGCGAACTTTACATCCACTTTGGCACTGCTGAACCTTGGTTTGTCTATCCTGATGTATTACCAGCTTTGGTAAATTGGCGACGGATGGGAATTGAGTTAGGAGTGATTTCTAATTTTGATTCCCGCATTTACTCGGTTTTGCAAAGTTTGGGATTGAGAGACTTTTTCGCCTCCATTACCATTTCTACTCAAGCACGTGCGGCTAAACCCGATCCCCAAATTTTCACTATTGCTTTAGAAAAACATGGCTGTTCACCAGAAGCAGCATGGCATATTGGCGACAGTGTAGAAGAAGATTATAACGGTGCTAAAGCCGCCGGGTTGAGAGGTATTTTAATCAACCGCGAGCAAAAGTCAGCACTCGCTAGTCAGTCGTTGTAATAGGTTGTTCAGTTAGCTTAATCGATCTATCAAATACTCCCTTCACCCTCCCTTAAACAGGAGGGCTATTTTTCTATGACTTTTTATTGACTGAATGGTCAGTTATAAACTATATTAGCAGTAGTGGTAGCGTTCACCAAAACATCTATCGTTACCGTCAAGGACTGGCGGTTGAAAGGAGGATGGATATGACAATAGATTTGCATTATGAAATTCAAGGTACTGGGGAAGCGATCGCATTAATTCACAGTGGTGGTGCAGATTTACGCGATTGGCAATCGATCGCCCCACTGTTAGCCAAGAAATATCAGGTAATTACCTTCGACGGACGCGGTGCGGGACAGTCACCACCACCTTTGGAACCAGCTAATTATGTTGAAGATTTAACCAGGTTGCTTGACCATATCGGTATTGAGAAAGCTACCCTTGTGGGACATTCCATCGGCGGACAAATCGCTACTGATTTCGCCCTCACCTATCCCGAAAGAGTGTCTAAGTTGGTGCTAGTGGCTCCTGGACTCTCAGGTTATCAATTCTCACCAGAAATGGAACAGTGGTTTGCGGAAGTCATGGCGGCGGCTCCGGATGTGGAGAAAATGGTCAAGCTGATGTTAGAAAGGCCCATATACAGCACGATTATGAATAGTCCCCAGAGCGAGCTAATGTATGAGATGACCAAGCACAATACCCAGAGATACTTTGATTGGCAGAGTTCTGAGCAGATATGGCCGCAGCCACCTGCGATCGCTCGATTACACGAACTTCAGACACAAACCCTGTTCATCATTGGGACAAAGGATAGTAACGACCTCTTCCGCATCGCTGAGTTGTTTAAGCAGGTTCCTGATATTCGCTTTGCCAAAATTGATGGTGCGGATCATATGCCAACCTTAACTCACTCAGTAGAGGTTTACAGCTCGATCTGCGATTTTCTGAGCGATCAACATTGAGATGTGTATTGGATTTTGTGACAGTGTTAATTGCTGCCTCTGAGACTCGTGCGGATGGTTTGGCTTTGGCTTGGTGAATCGCTATACTTTGAGTGCGATCGCACTCAAGGTTAAACTGTGGATCAATATTTTGCAACCAATAAACAGTTGTGGAATAAATTAACAGATATAAATATCGGCTCCAAATTTTACGATGTTGATGGGTTTGAAGCAGGTAAATTATCCTGAATGCTATGTTGGGCAGATGAATCAAGTATTTATGAACATTCTGGTTAATTCTATCGATGCTTAGGAAAACCAAGAAAAAGAACGTTCTCTAGAAGGAGTTAAAAGTTCTCCTAGGAATATTAATATTCGTACTGAAATTAGAGAAAAATCGCAAGCGAGAATCAGTATTAAAGATAATGGATTGGGAATTCCTCAGAGTGTTCAATCGCGAATATTTGACCCTTTTTTCACTACTAAACCTATAGGTCAAGTTATAGGGTTAGGATTATCTATTAGCTATCAGATCGTAGTAGAAAAACATAAGGGCAAGCTGAGTTGTATATCAGAACCAGGAGTAGGAACGGAGTTTCAGATTGAAATTCCGATAAATCAAAAGTTGTAGTTATTGAATAGGGGGCATTATCGCTACAATAATGTTTGTAAAACTTGCACTTCTTCACCCGGAGAAATTAAAGTTTGGCCCACAGGAATCACAGCTAAAGCATTAGTTTGAGCTAAGTTAATTAAATTGCCGGAACTATGACTACCCCCAGCTTTGTGAAATTCATAAACACCATCAGTTAACTGTACTTTACCCCAAATATAAGTTTCGCGCTTGCCATCCGATCGCAATTCGTGATGCGATCGCACTTTCACAAACCCTATTTCCCAACCCTCAGCCAACCCAGAGAGTTTTTTAATCGCTGGCTGCACAAACCTTAAAAACGTTACCAACACAGCAGCCGGATTTCCTGGTAAACCAAAGTAGATTGTTGAGTTTTGAGGGGGGAAGGTAGCCACAGTCAAGGGTTTTCCTGGCCGCATAGCTACAGCACGAATATGAATTTTCGCTTCTAGCTTTTCGAGAATTTGGTCAACATAGTCATAATCCCCTACTGAAACCCCACCAGAAGAGATAACTATATCGGCATTCGCCATAGCGTGCGTAATAGTTTCCTCCAGGGCTATTGGATTGTCCTTCACAATCCCTAACATTAACGGTTCTGCACCACTTTGTCTTACCAAAGCCGCCAGCGCATACCCATTAGAATCAACAATTTGTCCTGGGGCTAGGGGTCGATCGAGGGTGACTAATTCATCACCTGTAGAAAAAATTGCTACACGAGGACGACGGTAAACCCTAACTTGGGGACACTGGGCGGCTGCTAACACAGAAATTTCTGCCGCATTTAATCTAATTCCTGCTGGTAATAATGGTGTCCCAGCTTGGTAAAAAGATGCTTTGTGCCTGACAAATTCTTGTGGTTGGGGTGCAGCGAGGATATAAATGTGGTTATCCTCTCGCCTTGTCCTCTCTTGCATGACTACAGTATCCGCACCCTTTGGCATTACCGCACCTGTAAAAATTCGGGCGGCTTGACCCTGTTGAATTGTAGACTGAGGCTGATATCCGGCGGGAATTTGCTCGACAATTTGCAAAACTGCTGGCTGTTCGGCGCTACAGTGTTGCACATCTAGATAACGCACTGCATAGCCATCCATTGCCGAATTATCCCAATGGGGAAAGTCGAGTTTGCTGGTAACAGGTGTAGCGAGAATGCGATCGCCTGCTGTGAGTAAATCTACAACTTCTGTATCACCCTGGTTATCTAGTGGTTGTACTAAATTTAAAATAACTGCTGCTGTATCGCTGACTGATAACATAGCGATCGCCTAGTATAAAAGCCATTCTCTACATTGTGACACTCGCTGTTTCCTTAGTACACCAAGCTTGCAGCAACCATCTATTAGATTCCTGATCTAGTGCAGGTAAGACACGACAATTAAACACATCTTGCCAGACTTCAACCCCATACTGGTTAATCAAGGTTGTTTGCAATTCCTGAAACCGCGGATAATCGCGATCGTTAATGGCAGTTAGTATGCAAATTATTGTACTCACGGGGATTTGTACAGCTTTTGTGTGGATGAATTTCATTTTAGGTAATCCTCTAGAATATAGATAATTGAGGCTAGTGATGATTTTAACCAACCACTTTCTTTAACTTTTAGCACGTGATTCACAGACTGATTCTATATTTGCTTACCAGATATCATATGTAATTATGGTCTATCTGGTTGGTTTTCGTTATTTATTTCGTTTTTTGCACGGGGAGCCAGCATCTCAACGCTCACTTCAATATCAAACATAAAGGCAATAATTTATCCTCTATACCTAAATAAATATACTTAATTTATTGTATACTTCTTGTAAGCCTTCCCCAGCAACACTATCCTAATATTCATAAGTGCGTAATGCACTATGAACCTGGTAATAAATTTACACAGTACTCGATCGCAGAATCATAGTATGTAGGGCGATCGCCCTTCTTATACAAGTTGAGATTTTGCGGAAAGTTGAGTCAGTGCGTTGGTGTTAGCGTAGGGATCAATAGACGTAGGATAGCCTGACAACCCAAGCCGATCGCACGCTCCTTCCAATCGAAATATTAAAAACTGATAAGCGATCGCATATTTACAGTTTGATGCCCTGATATTTGCTTAAGGAGTAAGGTTTTTGATTGATATTTAACAAATTAAATTTTAATCAATAAAGTTATTTATTTTAATTTGACAATATTCTATTAATTAAAAAATCTAAATCCTGGAAAATCATTTAGTAGTAAATCATGCCTTATTGATTTTGAAGTTAGTTTATGATTACTGCATTGACAAAATTTATTACTCCTGAGAGTATAACCTAGCAATAGGGCTAATCTCGGAGTTTTCAATTGATGCTTCTACCAAGATTGTTTTTTTAAATAAATACTAATACCTTAAATAATCAGGACAACATGAGGTTAAAAAGAGAAAACACAAAGCACAATAATCTTCATAACATATAAATTTTATATAAAGATTTGCGAAATTATGATTAATAATTTACTAGATCCAGACAATCAACCAAAATTTCTCAACTTGCTGCCGACTCCAATTAGAATAGATGCGACAAAAGGTGGCAAATTTACAATTCAAATGCGAGAAACCGAGCAATGGCTTGGACTATACGCAGGACCAGGTGCTGATGGTGTATACGGCACCCCTGATGATGTACGTCTTAATACCAATGTTTGGGGATATAGCTATGAAGGTAAAAATCAAAATATTTTTCCTGGTCCCACATTTGTAGCGCAAACAGATGTTCCCATAAAAGTTCGGTGGGAAAACGATCTACCCAAAAACGGACACTTACTACCAATAGATCGGAGTCTCCATATTGCACAACCTGTTCAAGCTACCTTGGAAAAGGGGTATGTTCCTACCGTGACCCACTTACATGGTGGTCACAGCGAAGCAGCTAGCGATGGAGCGCCTGAGGCTTGGTTCACACAAGATTTTTCGGAAACAGGGCCGCAGTGGGTTAAGAAGAACTATTCTTATGACAACGACCAAGAGGCCTCAACTCTTTGGTATCACGATCATGCACTAGGACTGACGCGCCTTAACGTCTATGCAGGTTTAGCAGGCTTTTATCTTCTGCGCGATCAAAATGAGAATAGTCTGATTCATCAAGGCGTTTTGCCTAGCGGTTCTTACGAGCGAGAAATCCTCATTCAAGATCGGATGTTCACTGCGGATGCACAGCTGTACTTTCCATCCACCGATCCACCAGTAGAGCCAGATCCTCTAGTAGACCCAAACCCGCCTACACCACCTAATCCTAGCGCCATCCCCGAGTTCTTCGGCAACTTCATTATGGTGAACGGGATGGCATGGCCCAAAATGGAGGTTGAACCTAGGAAATATCGCCTCCGGTTAGCGAATGGTTCTGACTCGCGATTTTATATCCTCAAGTTTAACGATCCTCAAGAAAAGTTTTACCAAATTGGGACAGAGCAAGGCTTTTTTAAAACACCAATTGCATTAGATAAGTTGGTAATTGCACCTGGCGAACGTGCTGATGTGATTGTTGACTTCACTGGCGATGCAGGAAAAGAGTTTATCTTACAAAATTTGGGGCCAGATGAACCATTCATGGGACTCAATGAGCATCCAGATGAAGAACCAAATTTGGCCGATCCCAATACAACAGGCCAGATCCTGAAAATCGAGGTGAATCAGCCCCTTAGTTCTATCCCGAACGCTAAAGTTGATACTGACGCAACCGATGGATTGACAACAGAGTTACGTTCTGACGAAATAGAACCCCTCACTCAAACCGGACCTACAAGACAACTCGTTCTATTTGAAGGTAGAGACAAGTTTGGCCGGATCAGACCAGAATTGGGAACAATGGCAGATGGCTCATTACTATGGGATGACCCAATTACAGAGCAACCAAAGTTGGGTACTACTGAAGTCTGGGAATTCTACAACACTACCGAGGATGCACACCCAATTCACCTGCACTTGACGAACTTCCAGATTCTCAACCGCGAGAAATTTAATGGTGATGTAGTCACTGTGGGCAAAGATGCTATGGAAGGGACTAAGCAAAGGTTGGAGAATGTCACTCTCAGCGGCGATGTAGAGGCTCCATTACCATCTGAAAGAGGTTGGAAAGACACTGTTATTGCCAATCCCGGTGAAGTTGTTCGCATCATTGCCAAATTTGATAAACCAGGGGATTATGTTTGGCACTGCCACATCCTTTCACATGAAGATAATGAGATGATGCGACCCTTTAAAGTGGTTGCAGAAAATAAGCAAACCCATCTGACAAATCCTAGTCATGATATTTTTCACATCACCAGTGACAGTGCCAAAGCAACCCTGCAATTTACGCTGACAGGACATAATTCTCAGCAAGTAAATGAAATTGGCGTGTTTACCGTTGACGATAGTACCGGCAGAATTGGCGATCTAGCACCAGGAAACGCTGGTTATACCCAGCTAGCTTTAGCTAGATCCAAGGTAATTTTCTCTACTATTGCTAATGTTCCTAATGGCTTTAGAACCGACAATCTCACAAAATTACTAGAAGTAGATTCTGATGCTAATTTAAGATTTTATTTAGTACAAAATAGTACAACTGATGCTGTGCAAACTGGAGTCGCCCCGATCGGCAATGTGCTATTTTCTGATGTCTCAACGCAAAAGATTACAGATTTAGGGAATGAAGCATACTCCTTAGCCTGGAAAGATATTCGTGGTCATAGCACTGATGAGTTCAAGGATTTAGTGGTGAAAGTGCAACCCACAAATCAAGCCTTACCTTTGGGTACAAATTTACAAGGAAAGCTACAGGGAGAACTGATTAATTTACAAGGTGTGACACAACTGGTAAAAGCCGATTTTATTGTCAATAGAGAAGCAGCTTTCAAAAATTTTGTTAGTTTTTATCAGGTTGCTGATGAGAATGGAGGTATTGATGTCGATGGTAATGGTACAGTTGATTTACGTATTGGGGACTCAGGCTATACTCAAGCAGCAGTTCGTGGGCGCGTTGTGGGTATGGATTTGACAGTTAATAACCAAGGTACGGCAACTTATACAGGAACTTTCCAGCCAGGCGCTATTTTCGCACCATTTATGATTGCTAATGGTAGACCAGAAGCAATTTTAGATGGCAATCCCAGTAACGATCCCGCAATTTACTTCCCATTTTTGGGAGCTAACGCAGATCGGATGGATCATATTAACCTGTTAGGTAGTAATATCTTTGGCTTTGAGGATTTAGCAAATATTGGTGACAAAGACTTCAACGATATGATTGTGCAAGTAAATTTGACTACTTAAGAGCACTGCAACCAATTTGGTCATAGTAAGCGATTCAGTAGCTAGAAAAAACTGAAAACTTACTATAGCCAAATGTTAATTCGCTTAAGATTGGGTTAGAGGAAAAGCACAATACCAAACTTTAATCCCCAGATAAATGCTGAGTTTGTATGACCATTGAACGAGTACCTCAAAAACACTATCCCAAGGCTGAAATTGGACGACGCGGTATGGCGTTGGGGCTAGATTTTCTTGGTGTTTGGTTAATTAGTTCCCTCTTGGGCAGCAACCGTTCGGGTATTCAAATTGTACAAATTCTAGTGTTCGCGATCGCTTGGCTAGTTTTACGGGTGCTAGTAGTATATAACAATCAAGGACAAAGTTTAGGGCGTTGGGCATTTGACCTCAAAGTGCTGGAAGTCGAAGCTGGGCAAGTAATGGGTAGAATTCCAGAGTTGCTGGCACTGCTCAAAAGAGAAGCAATAATTGGTGTAGGTGCGCTTTTGGTTTCCATTGCTTTAGGCAATATTATTGCCAATCCCACTGCTATACTGCTAGTACTTCCCCTGGCGATTGACTGTGGTACAGCCTTGTATGATACCCAGATGCGTCAGGCTTTGCATGACCGCTATGCAGGAACTATCATAGTTTCGTCGCGTCGTGGCTACTCGCTCGATATCAAAGTCAAGCGATTAGTTGAAAATCTGCGACGAAATGTGAGAAGATAGTCATTTGTGTTAATTCTCTCCAGGCTTTACGGTTTGTAAGATTATGGCTAAGAGTAAAGGTGTCCGCATAATAGTGACACTAGAATGTACCGAATGTCGCACTAACGCTAACAAGCGTTCTCCTGGTGTTTCCCGGTATACCACTACGAAGAATCGGCGTAACACCACCAACCGATTAGAACTGAAAAAGTTCTGCTCCCATTGCAATACCCACACAGTCCACAAGGAAATTAAGTAAAGATGAGCTACTATCGTCGTCGTCTATCTCCGATTAAGCCGGGAGAACCTATTGATTATAAAGATGTTGATTTGTTGCGGAAGTTTGTCACCGAACGAGGTAAGATACTGCCACGTCGGATCACTGGGCTGACATCTCAGCAACAGCGAGACTTGACATTAGCAATTAAACGTGCTCGAATTGTTGCCTTGTTGCCGTTTATCAACGCCGAAGGCTAATTCGAGTTGAAAGCGAGAATTTTAGGTTATGGATTATCTCTAGCAGCTGCATTTATGGTGTATGTGGCTGCAAATTTTCTGAGTCCACAATCTAAAATCTCATTAAGTCAGTGTAGAATCATCTTCTGCATATAAAAAATCATGAGATTTTGGATTCAGTAGTCAATATTCAATCCAAAATCTAAAATTTATTAGTTAACCAAATTAAGTGCGAGAGTTGTGGAGAAGGGGACGCTAGTTGAATTTAGGGTTCAAGGCGATCGCCGTCTGGGAGTAGTAGATCGCCCAGACGGAAAAACCCGTTGGTTTGTGGTAGATGAACGCGGTCAATCCCACAGCCTCGCGCCTAGACAAATTACCTATACAGTTAACGGACAAACCTACAAGCCTGCGGATATTGGCAGCTTTTTAGAACAAGTCAAGCCATATTTAGATCCATCTAGCTTGGAAGTAGCCTGGGAATTGCTGGTTGAAGATGGGGAAACAGTTACCCCACCCGAAATGGCGAATCTGTTGTTTTCGGAATCAGAAGGGCCTCATTGTTACGCCGCCCATTGCTTGTTGTCAGACGACAAACTCTATTTCAAGCAAAAGGGAGACGCCTATGAGCCGAGGACGACAGCTCAAGTAGCAGAACGCAAACACCAGCTAGAAGTAGAAGCCCAAAAAGCTAAGGGACAGCAAGAATTTTTGGCGCGTGTCGAACAAGCTTTAGCGGGTGAAACCGTAGAATGGCAACGCCACGATCGCCAACGCCTAGAAGCCTTAGAAAAATACGCAGCCCTAGTAGCAGATGTTGTGCGTATGGGGGTAAATTATGACTCATTACCTAGGGCTTACCCTCCCCCAGGCCCAGTATTGGAAACGATGACCATGCTGGGACGCCCCGCAACGCCCCAAGGAGCATTTCAACTACTAGTTGACTTGGGTTGGTGGAGTCCCAACGAAAACTTGTTTTTGCGTCGTTCAGCTATTCCGGTTCAATTTCCTAGCAAGGTATTAGAAGTGGCGCAACAGCGTTTGGATTCCCCACCCTCAGATCTAGATACAGACCGTCTCGATCTGACTCACTTAAAGGTATACACAATTGATGATGAAAGTACCACAGAAATCGACGATGGTCTGAGTTGGGAATCACTCCCAGATGGACGGGAACGCCTGTGGGTACATATTGCTGACCCTACCCGGTTGTTAGTACCAGAAGATGACCTAGATTTAGAAGCTAGAAAGCGGGGTAGTACAGTTTACTTGCCTACAGGCATGATTCCCATGTTCCCTGAGGTCTTAGCTACTGGCCCCATGAGTTTGGTACAGGGACGAGTTTGTTGCGCCCTCAGCTTTGGGATTATTTTAGATCCAACTGGGCAAGTAGAAGATTACAGTATTCATCCCAGCTTTATTAAGCCCACTTACCGCCTCACCTACGAAGATGTAGATGAGATGCTGCAATTAGGAGTACAAGCAGAACCAGAAATTGCCGCGATCGCTATGTGGGCACAGCGACGTAAAGCTTGGCGATACGCTCAAGGTGCCATCAGCATCAATATGCCAGAGGCAGCAATTAAAGTCAAAGGTGACGAGATCAGCATTGATATTTTAGATGACTCCCTATCACGGCAACTAGTAGCAGAAATGATGATTTTAGCTGGCGAAGTCGCAGCCCGCTACGGTCAAACTCATAAAATTCCCCTACCGTTTCGCGGTCAGCCACAGCCAGAATTACCCCCAGAAGAAGAATTACTTCAGCTACCAGCCGGATTCGTTCGCGCCTGTGCTATGCGCCGCTGTATGCCCAAAAGCGAAATGAGTATTACTCCAGTGCGTCACGC
This sequence comes from Calothrix sp. NIES-2098, assembly GCF_963875125.1. Lineage (NCBI taxonomy): Bacteria > Bacillati > Cyanobacteriota > Cyanophyceae > Nostocales > Calotrichaceae > Calothrix > Calothrix sp. NIES-2098. The sequence goes on along the minus strand of NZ_CAWNKJ010000001.1, from coordinate 1,222,772 downwards.
TGGCTTAGGTTTGGATACCTACACTCAAGCGACTTCTCCCATCCGCCGCTACAGCGATTTGCTTACCCACTTTCAACTCAAAGCCCATTTGCGTGGCGAAGTTCTACCCTTCTCAGCAGAACAACTCAAAGAGGTGATGATGACTGTTACCAGCATCACCCAAGAAGTGACAATGGTAGAACGCCAAACTAACAGATACTATGCTTTAGAGTATTTGCGGCGTTATCCCGATCAAGTTTGGCAAGTGACAGTTTTAATGTGGCTGCGGGAAGACAGCAATTTAGCGTTAATTCTCTTAGAAGACTTAGGCTTACAATTGCCTATGTCTTTTAGACGTTCTGTGAGTTTGGGCGAACATTTATTAGTTAAAGTTAGCCTTGCCGACCCGCAAAAAGATATGATTCAGTTTCAAGAAATAATTTATCAAGAAGCTTTGAATTAACTCAAGCTCTCAGATAAATTACAAAAGCGCAAATAACATTGTGCTGATATCATAAATCAAAAAAATAAAAAATACAGAAATAATATGTAGGATGGGCATTGCCCACCCTACAAATACTAGATATTGACTACTTCAATAAAAATTCTTTGACAAACATAACCGTTGCATAGAATTGGAAGTCAATATTTTTCTTCTTACTAAAACCATGCCCTTCATCCTTCGCCATCAAATACCAAACTGGTACTTGATTATTTTTCACTGTCGCTACAATTTGTTCGGCTTCATTGAGAGGAACGCGGGGATCATTTTTGCCGTGAATCACAAATAGCGGTTTTTTAATGCTACTGGCATTATTTAAAGGTGAAATTTTCAGCAAGAATTCTCGCATTTTTGGGTCGCGTTCGTCCCCGTATTCTACTCTGCGTAAATCGCGCCGATAACTTTCGGTTTTTTCTAAGAAAGTGACGAAGTTAGAAATACCGACCAGATCAATGGAAGCACGAATTCTGTCACCATATTTAGTTGCAACTGCTAAGGACATATAGCCACCATAGCTTCCTCCTGTGACTAAAATCCGGTTTTTATCTAAGTCTGGTTGAGTTGCAATCCAGTCTAATAATGCACCGATATCCTTAACTGAGTCTTCCCGTTGATAGCCATTGTCTAACTTTAAGAAGGTTTTACCGTAACCACTTGAACCCCTGACATTGGGAAAAAGTATCGCAACTCCCAATTCGTTCAAGTAATAGTTACCCCGTCCCAAAAATGAAGGACGAGACTGACTTTCCGGGCCTCCATGAATATCAATAATTACTGGGCGCTTACCTTTAAATTTAGCGGGGGGAAAATACAAAAAGCCGGAGATGGTTCGATTGTCGAAACTTTTCCAGCGTACTAGTTGGGCTTCGGGGAAATTCTCTGTATCTAAGCCGCCTGTTTCGCTTTCTGTCCAGCGTTCAATTCTATTGCTAAGGATATTTAAGGAGTAAACATCAGCAGTTGTTCGCGCAGAAACTAAGGTAAAGCCTAAATCTTGATTGTTGCGATGCCAACTAACACCATATATATCTCCTACAGGTAACTTTGGCAGTGGCTTTTCCTTACCTGTGGCTGTTTCTAAAAGATGCAACACGCTAGCCCCGTCTTCATTAGTGACGAAAGCAATCTGTTTACCATCATAGGAAAGGTCAAAATCTTCTACATCCCAAGGAATGTTGCTGGTGAGATAGGTGTGCTGTAATGTTGCTAAGTCAATGTACGCCAACCGAGAAAATTCAAAGTCGCGGTCAGTAATTACATACAAACCCTTACCATCTTTACTAAATGCGCCGCCATAATAGGCAACTTTTTCCTTACCTCCCTTGGGCGTGACTAATTTTTTCTCACCCGACTGAGTATCCATCAGCCAAAGATAGCTTTCATTAGCAGAGATGTATTCCTGTGCTAAAAATTGCGCGTCATCTGGCGACCAATCTAAACCACCCCAACCGCCGCCTTCAACCTGGGTTAACAGGCGATCGCTTTTCGGATTTTTCGGATCGATAATGTAAAAATCATAATCTTTACCAGTGCGGCGGGTGGAAGTGTAAATCATTCTATCTCCCCGATTCGACCACACGCCCCGGCTATTTTTTGACTTCCCATCAGTAAGAAGTGTAATTTCTCCTGTCGCTAATTCATAACGGTAATTTTGGTTAAATTCATTACCACCAGTATCTTTACTAAATACAAAATACTTGCCTTCTGTGGGTTGAAAAGTTCCCCCATTCACTCGTTCTGAAAAGAAAGTCAACTGCTTGCGACTCCCTAAAGGAAATTTGACTAAGTGTACTTGGGGCACATCGCCAAAGCGGGTTGAAATCAGCATTTCACGGCGATGAGGATGCCAACTAGCAAGACCAGCCGATCGAAATTGGGTGTAGCGGTCTACTGTTTCTGTCAGCGATGCAGGTATCGTTGGGATACCCTCAGTTACAAGGTTTTCTCCTGGGTTGACCGTGGGATTTTGGGCAGAAACCATGAGAATAGGCAGTAGTAATACTGCAATGAAAGTAGTAAAAAACTTAGTAAAAAATCGCATCTGCTGATTATCGCAAATTTTTGCAGCAAAATTATACCTGCAATCCCTGATAAATTTATCTGCGTTTATCCTCTTGTATCTGATTCTCACTAATTCAGAAATCTCTATATATTAATTACCGCGATCGCGTTCTAATTCTGTAATCACTTTTTGCATATACCACTCTTCTGGCATTTGCGGAAAGTAATCTTTTTTTTGCTGAATTAATCTTTGAGCAATTTCCCACTGACCGCCAACTAAGCGTAACAATCGCTGACGCAGAAGATTATATTTATGGTTTTTGGTTTCAGGAAGAGATTTATGAATTTTGTTGAGGCTATTTAAAACTTGTTGATAATTTTCCCAGTCTTCTTTTTCGAGAAAAATACTTGCTGCTTTTTGATAATCTTCACTTGCCTGTTGCATTTCTTCTAAAAGCGTATGAGCAATACCGCGATTATAATAAGCTTGAGCATCTTCAGGATTAATTTGTAGTGCTTGGGAATAATCTTGAATGGCACCCAGATAATTGCTCATTGCTCGATAAGCATTACCTCTGGCAACATATACTAAAGCATCCTGGGGTTGAATTTGCAGTGCAGTGTTAAAATCTGCGATCGCACCTTGATAATCACCTAACAAATAACGGGCTTTACCTCGGTTGCGATAGACAATAGCATCTTGAAAATTCAATTTTAGTGCTTGATTAAAATCTGCGATCGCACTTTGATAGTCGCCCATTTTACAACGCACCACCCCACGACAGCAATAAGCTTGTGCATCTTGGGGATCGGCTTTTAATACCCAGTTTAAATCTTCAATTGCCTCGCGGGTATCTCCCTTTTCTGCTTTATCTAATAGTTGCGTAAAATATTCTTTCTCAGATTTGATGGTGACAGTGGGTGAATTTGATTGCTGAACAGTCGGTTTATCCGGTGGTTGTAGCTGTTTAATTCTTTCCAAACACAGACGACAATTTTCCTTATCCTTTTGCGCTAGATATAATTCTGCTGCTTTTTTAAAATTAGCGATCGCATCATGAATATACCCCTGTTTGCGTCGCACTATCCCTCGAAGGCTGTAAGCTGCGGCATAATTAGAATTAAGGCGAATAGCGCGTTCCACATCTTCCAACGCACCCGGTAGATTTTTCAACGCCACCCTAGCTAAGGCGCGAGAATAGTAAGCTTCCATACTTTCGGGATTCAGCTTCAGAGCTTCGGTATAATCGGAAACAGCCTGGATAATTTCCCCTGAGTCATAATATGCCAACCCTCTTTGAAAATAAGCTTCGGGAAAGTAAGGTGTCACCTGCAAAGCACGATTAAATTCCTCAATGGCTCCAGCGTAGTCTTTTTGTTTAGCTTTTTCCAGCCCACGATTATAGAACTCATCACTCATGGCTTTTATTAGTTATGGCTATATAAGTATTCACCGTGACTCTAGCTTATTTCCTATGTTAATGACATTGAACTAAACGATAAGTATAAATTTATCAAGTTCACGCAAAAACGCGGAGTCGCACAGACTAACTTCCTCTTCCTTGGCATACTTGGCGTACTTGGCGATTCGTTTTTTTCTTTCAGTATATTTTCTTGAAGAATTTTTACCAATTATTTTTTAACCATGAAAATCAGAACTATCACCACAGGAATTTCTCTGCAATCTCCTCAAGATACAGAAAAAATTAGACAAGCTGCTGAATTTAATCAACAAGTAAAGGAAATATTTACCCAACAAGGCTACGAAGTGCAAACAACTAGAATAGCCACAAATTCCTGGGAAGAATATCTTCAAGGATTATCCAACATTGAAATTTTAAATCAAATTCAAAACCTAGAACAAATCTGCCTTAATTTAAATCTTAGCTTCTTCAATATTGGCTATGCCAGTAAGCTATCAACTATAGCCTTAATTCCAGAAATTAATCAACAAACTTCAGTTATTTACTGTTCGAGTAAAATTGGTGATTTTGTAGATGGCATTAACTTAGAAAATGCTTTAGCATCAGCCAAAGCCATTAAACGCATTTCTCAAGAAAGTGAAAATGGCTATGGCAACTTTCGTTTTTGTGCATGGGCAAACTGTCAGCCTGGAATCCCATTTTTTCCAACATCATACCATCAAGGTGATACAGGATTTGCTATCGGTTTAGAATGCTGTGACTTAGTAACAGCAGCATTCTCCCAAGCCGGGAATATCCAAACAGCAGAACAAAAACTGCATAAACTCTTAGAACAAGAGTTAAATAAAATTGCCGCTATTGCAGAAATCATCTCCGATAAATTTGCTATTGCATATCACGGAATTGATACCTCTCTTTCGCCATCTCTAGATAAAAATAACAGTATTGCTTTTGCTTATGAAAAGTTAATGAATGGTAAGTTTGGTCAACCTGGAACTTTAGCAATTTCAGGAATGCTAACTCGTGCTTTAAAAAGTGTCTCAGTTAAAATCTGTGGGTACTCTGGTTTAATGCTTCCGGTTTGTGAAGATATCGGACTAGCTGCAAGAGCTAACGAGCAAACCTATAATATTACTAATTTATTGCTTTATTCGGCAGTTTGTGGCTGTGGACTCGATACAGTTCCAATTCCAGGCGATATTTCAATTGAAAAAATTGCGGCTATATTAATTGACATGGCGACTTTAGCAATTAAGTTGGATAAACCGCTGTCAGCCAGATTATTTCCCATCCCAAATAAAAAAGCTGGGGAAATGACCGCATTCAATTCCCCATATCTTGTAGATTGTCAAATATTTCAAGTAGATTGAATATTTTGCAATTTTAGTGTTTTAAACGAATGACTAAATTGTAGGAGAGGCGAAACCTCAGCTTGGAAACTAAATAGTATTAATCAGAAAGCAAACTAGGAGAAGTTAGCACAAAAACATCTCGTGTTCCCGGAGCGTCTATCTCTGGTTTAATCGGAGTAGTAAAGTGCAGAAATTCATGGTCATTGACTAACAAAAGTTCTCCGGGATTGAGAATTTTACTAAAAATTGGTTCTTCCTGATTGTCTTTATACAAGTGTGTTTCTGCACCTTGAATATTGTCTCTTGCAACAGAGAAAATCCCGATAAAATCCGTACCATCTCTATGGATACCTTCAGGTGCAGGATTACCTAAATTATCAGGCGAACAGCTAATCCTAATTTGATGAACTCCGATTTCTGCCTCTGGATGAAGTTTACAAGAATCAGTAAATGCTAAAATAAGCTCTTTAAATATGTCAAGTTCGAGCATCGCATCATCTAATTCTGCAAACTCTCTTTTAATATCTCCTAATAGTGGATTGTAATCTTTGCTTTGATAGAAATAACCGTGAGGTAGTTTAATCAACCGATCCCCAACAACAGTAAATCGAGATAATCGACGAGAGCGATAATTACCTTTAATGTAAGGGTCAACAGGCAGATTGTTAAAAAATGGTTTAAAACCTTCTAAGTTTATAGAATTTACTTTTCTTAAGGTAAATAGAAAGGCATATTCTAATTCAGTTAATCCTCGAACTGTTTGCATAGGATTTACCTACTTGCAGATTGCAATCCTCCTAAGTTTTTTCTTTTAGGAGGCTGATAATATCTATTATATGATACTTTTTATTAAAACGTTGTGTAAGAAACCGCAAAAAATGCCAAACTATGGTAAAGAAGATTTGTAGTAATAAAGCACGAGCAGCTTGTAGGATAGCAGTGCGATTGCATACTTGCTTTTTCATTTCATGCAATATTTATTACATCTATATTTCCGTAAGCAGATAACCGCTATCAATAAGATGATTTCCCATCCCAAATAAAAAAGCTGGGGAAATGACTGCATTCAATTCCCCATATCTTATAGATTGAATTATGTACAAATACAGATAACTACTAATAGCTTATCTGGCTTGAAAAATCTGGTTGAGAAAGCCTTTGCCCGAACTTTCTGCTGTGTTTATCTGTAGTTTTACTTTTAAATAGAATTAATCGGTAATCAAACTAGGAGAAGTGAGTACAAAAACATCCCTTGTTCCCGGAGCGTTGATCTCTGGTTTAATTGGAGTAGTAAAGTGCAGAAATTCATGGTCGTTGACTAACAAAAGTTCTCCTGAATTTAAAACTTTACTAAAAATAGGCTTTTCCTTTCTACCAGAATATAGATGTGTTTCTCCGCCTTGAATATTGTCTCGGTCGACAGAGAAAATTCCGATAAAATCCGTACCATCTCTATGGATACCTTCAGGCGCAGGATTACCCAAATTATCAGGCGAACAGCTAGTTCTAATCTGATGAACTCCGATTTCTGCCTCTGGATGCAGTTTGCAAGAATCAGTAAATGCTAAAATTAGCTCTCTAAATATATCAAGTTCGACCATCGCATTATCTAATTCGGCAAATTCTCTTTTAACATCTCCTAATAATGGATTGTAATCTTTGCTTTGGTAAAGATAACCGTGAGGTAGTTTAATTAATCTATCCCCATCAACGGTAAATCGAGATAATCGACGAGAACGATAATTACCTTTGATGTAAGGGTCAACAGGCAGATTATTAAAAAACGGTTTAAAACCTTCTAAGTTGATAGAATTTACCTTTCTTAGGGTAAATAGAAAGGCATATTCTAATTCCTTTACTCCCCAAACTGTGTGCATCGGATTTACCTACTTGCAGATTGCAATCCTCCTAACTTTTTTTCTTTTAGGAGGCTGATAAGATCTATATGTATGCTACTTTTTATTAAAACGTTGTAAAAATAACTACAAAACTTGCCACACTATGGTAAAGAGGTTTTGTTTTGCTAATGATACGCACAGCGCAGTAAAAATGGTAATCCTTTAGAGTTAAACTTGTTTAGCTCTCAATAATCTCCTTACTTTATATGAAGGAGAGTTTCAAAATTATGGATTGGCTTTATCGCTACCCAACTTTATATCCTGGAATTCTACTCAAGCGCTACAAGCGCTTTTTTGCTGATGTGCAACTAACGAATGGTGAAATAGTGACAGCACACTGTCCCAATACAGGGCCGATGACTGGAGTATCTACTGCTGGTAGTGCGGTACAGCTATCTAAAAGTGCCAATCCTAACCGCAAACTAGCTTACACATTAGAACTGATTCAGGTAGATGATAATTATCCAACATGGGTAGGCGTGAATACTGCTTTGCCAAATCAGATAGTAAAGCTAGCTTTAGCAAGATATTTGTTCCCAGAGTTGGGTGAATATAGCCACATTAAGGGTGAAGTGGTTTATGGGCAAGATAAAAAAAGTCGCGTAGATTTTTTCTTAACAGGAAATGATGAAGATCGCCCAATTTATTTAGAAGTAAAAAATACTACTTGGTGCGAAGGTAAGTTAGCACTATTTCCCGACACAGAAACCACAAGAGGACAAAAACACTTGCGCGAACTCATGGCGTTGCTACCTAAAAGTCGCGCAGTCATGCTGTATTTTATCAATCGAGGTGATTGTACAGAGTTTGCCCCAGGAGATAGTAAAGACCCTATATATGGTAAGTTGTTGCGGGATGCGATCGCACTTGGTTTAGAAGTATTACCCTGCCGTTTTGACATCTCTCCAGAAGGGATACGTTACTTAGGTTTAGCAAAACTCGCAATCTGAATCAGACTAAAACAACAGATGCACAAAGATAAACGCTGCTTTTTATCTGTGTGCATCTCTGTTTACTAGCGATTTATCCGAATCAACTCCGTCAAAATGCTATCCAAGCTCCCATTAACTTGAATTTTTTCAATCTTCTCTGCAATTCGCTCTAATACTTCCAACTCCTTCAAACGCAACGCGACAGGGTTGTCCTCCATCACCTTGGCAGTATTTAACATACTGCGAGTAGCAGCAGTTTCTTCACGACGACGGACTACGTTCGCTTGGGCGGCTTTTTCCGCTTCCACTACCTTGCTTAAAATAGTCTTGATTTCACCAGGGAGAATAATATCTTTCACCCCAACCGAATCTACTTCAATTCCGTAGTCTGCGATTTTTTGGCGAATGTAGTCAGAGATACTTCTATCAATTGCGCCTTTATCCTCCAGTAAGGCATCTAAAGTTCTTTCGCCAACTGCACCGCGCAAAGCAAACTGTAACTCTTTGTATAAATACCCAGCAATATCCGATAAACCGTTTTTCGCTCTTACGGGGTCAAGGATGCGGAAGCCAGCAGTTAAATTTAAGCGCAAAGGCACTTTATCCTTAGAGAGAATATCTTGACCAGATACTTCCATAGTTTGCTGACGCAAATCGAAGACTTCCGTTTGCAAAGAACGTCCAAACGCCCACCATGCGTGTTTTCCTGGCTGGAGTTGTGTTTGAAATTCTTGATTGATGTATAGCAAGCCAACGTGTTGTGCTGGTACTTCGCAAATATGCAGGCTATTGCGGCTGAGAGTATAAGCCTCTGGTAAGCCCGAAACTAACTCAGCAACTAAGCGAGATGACAACTTAGCATCAATGCTGATGTCAATTGCCTCTACCTCAACGCCTTGCCAGAACAGCTTGCGACTACATGGTGCTAAGATAGAAATCACTTTACCTTGATAGCGCACAATTGCTACTTGCTGATTCTGTAATTGTACTATTTCACAGTAAGCAGCTACAAATTCCGGATGTCTCTCAATTAAAACATCTTCCAAGGGAAAGTTGGGATTGGGTAAAATTCGGCTGAGAGTCTGAACAGCAACATCCCTATTCACAGACCAGAAAGCGTACTCACCTGGTTCTAGGGGGCGCACAAAGTTACCTTGCACGTATAGCAAGCCAATTTCATACTCAGAAATTTGAAACTTTTTGATACCATTTAAGGCAATTCCTCGTAGTTGTTGCACAAACTCAGCAGGTAGTTCTAAGCTTTCTTCTAAGTTGAAAAGATGAGTTTCTACCTCAATAAAACCACGCCAAAAAGCGCGTAATTGATTTGGCGCAATACTAATCCAAGTTTGACCCAAGCGCACTAAAGCCGCTTGATTGAATCCTGTGCGGACAACTACGAGGTATTGCTGTAACTCGGAAGTGCGATCGCGCAGCAACAATTCTAAGTTCTCAATCTTAGCTTCTGGTTGGTTAAGGTCATAAGTTTTTACTTGCCAATACCGACCAAAATAAGTATAAGTACCAGGCTGCAAGATTTTTTTAAAATCGCTGCGATGATATAAAATTCCAATTTCATTAGGTTTGATATAGAAAGTTTTCCACATAGAAATTTGCATAAATAATTGAGGCATTTGTAGCCGAAACATCAGATTTAATAAAGACATTTATAACCTAGGATTTTTGTTCTGTGCTGCTGAATTTACAGTTTGCTCAATTCGCTTTAATCTGGTTTCTGGACGTTTAGCACTTTCAATCCAAAAAATAATATTCTTTTTGACTGAATTGCTGAATGCTTGAAAATATTTATTTGCAGTTTCATTCGCAACTAAAGCTTGCTGTAAATCATCAGGAATAATTAATGCTTCTATCGCGTCTAATGTAGTCCACGAACCATTATGTTTTGCTGCTGCAATTTTGTTTAAACCAGCCTCAGTCATTAAACCTTGTGCAATAAGTTCTTCAATATACTGCTTATTTAACTTTGACCAAACACTCTTCGGTTTGCGAGGAGTAAATATTTGCATATAACGATGCTCATCTAAGGTTTTGACTTTACTGTCAATCCAACCAAAGCATAGCGCCTCCTTGACTGCTTCACTATATTGAATGCTTGGCTGACCACTTTTTACTTTGTAATAAATTAGCCATACACCAATAGAATTATGGTGATTTTTCTCTAACCATTCCCGCCATGCTTGGCGATTTGGAGCATGAAAGGTTTTGAGTTGGTTGTCAAAGCTTGGCATAGCAGAAACTGATTAGTAAAGAAGTGAGTAGCCTTTTACTAGAGTTTGTAATACAAATACTACAATATATTTTTAAACTCTGCAAATGTCGGCGATCGCATATTTCAAACTGCATCAAGCTCGCTACTTCTGTCTGAACTACCCTAGGGTAATTGAGAAATGTGCTGAACCTACAGGAGTTGGAATCTTAGCGATCGCTCTTTGAGAGAGTTCACGTTCAAAGTATACGCTCAATCCAAAGCTTGGCGTATCCGTTGGGCATACAGAACCCGTAAATTATAAATTATTAGGCAGCAATCTGCTGTTGCTGGCTTATTGGAATTGACATGAGAAATTCTGTTCCTGCACCAAAAGTAGAATTACACTGCAATTTACCCTGATGTTTTTCAGTAACAATCTGATAACTAATAGATAAACCCAAGCCTGTGCCTTTCCCAACAGGTTTAGTAGTAAAAAAGGGATTAAATAATTGTTTTTGCAAAGTCTCAGGAATTCCCACTCCATTATCAACAATGCGAATAATTATTTGTCGATCGGCAGCCAGTTCAGTTTGAATGCGAATTTTACCTTGACGCTTTATCAATGATTTAGCGTTACTTTCTTCATCTTTAGGTGTGAGAGGATGAAGGGCGAATGTCTCTTCTATGGCATCAATTGCGTTTGTGAGAAGATTTATAAATACCTGATTGAGTTCTCCAGCGTAGCATTCCACTAGTGGTAGTTCGGCATATTCTTTAATAATTTTAATTGCTGGACGCTCTGGTGTATCCTTGAGGCGACTTTCTAAAAATATGAGTGTACTATCAATACCTTCGTGGATATTTACTAACTTCATGTCTGCCTCATCTAAACGTGAGAAGTTTCTGAGAGATAGCACAATTTGTTTAATTCTCTCAGCACCAACTTTGATAGAATTCAGCAACTTCGGCAAGTCTTGCATTAAGAAATTCAATTCAATTGCTTCTGCCTCATCTTCAATTTCTGCTACTGGCTGGGGATAGTGATATTGATAAAGTTGTAGTAATCTGAGCAAATCATCAATATATTCATTGGCGGGAGTAATATTACTATAAATAAAACTGACTGGATTGTTGATTTCGTGTGCTACTCCTGCTACTAACTGACTTAAGCTAGACATTTTTTCAGTTTGAATCAACTGAGCTTGAGTTTGTTGTAATTGCCTTAAAGCTTGCTCCAATTCTTGCGCTTGCTGTTGTAATTTTTCTTGTTGTTGACTAAGCAGCACAACCTGCAATTTAGCTCTTTGAGATAGTTGTATTTGTCGCCAAGCGATAATTGCTGCAACTCCTAGCAGTCCGCCCAATATAGAAGCAAGTAAGTTGAGCGCTTGTAGTTGAGATTCGATGTTTTCACGCGGTATAACCAGAGCTATTGACCAATTCGCTTGTTTGAGATGAACATAAGCAACATATTTGTTGATTCCATCAATGGGAATAAGTTCTATTCCTCGTTCTTGTTTTACCATCCGACTAGCAAGCGCTGCTAAATTAGAGTCTGTTGAATCTAGAAAACTAGGAGCAGGTTTTTCTTCCGTTGACATCAACGCTGGATTGGGATGAATAATTGGTTCTCCCTTAGAGTTAAGTGCAAATGCATAACTACCATTACCGTAGTGCAGTCTGTTGACTACTTGAGTAATTCGATCTACCTTCAAGCTACCGTTCACAACTCCAATGGGACGACTGGTAAGGTCGTAACTTTGACGAATCGGAGCCGCGATCGCTACAGAAGGAATTCCAGTAGTTCGACTAATGAATGGATCTGATATATTGACTTGTCCTGCCATTGCTTTTTGAATAAAATCCCGATCCTTATTATTGGCATTGGTTTTGCCTATCTCAGTGTTGTAATAGGAACCGTTAGGCAGCGATAGTGCGATTTTGTAAAATTCATTAGTTCGCTGAATTTCTGCGTTTAAATATGGTTGAATAACTGCCCAATTTAAAGAACGCGCTACATCTGTATTAGCAATAGTTTGAATTTCAATAGAGCAAATTGCTAACCATTGATCGATTTCATCCGTTCCTTGACGAACCTGAAGCAATGCTTTGTCTTGAAGTTGTTCAATAATTAGCTTTTTGGCTACCAAGTAGCTAGTAATGCCAACCACACCTATTGCTAAGGTAGAACCAATCAAAATTAGTGGTGTTCTTAGATTAGGCAGTTTATTTTGCGGCGCAGATTTGTCTTGCCTAACTTTGAACAAATTACGCAATAGTTGATAGGGCATGATAGACTTTACTGTGAAATTTTAGGTATACTTATTACCTATAGTTCCCATCCCATCAACTTTCAGAACATAATTCTCATTAACTGCGATCGCGCGTTGGTAATTGCAGGATTTGTTGGCGAATCTTGAAGAAGCGGGCTTTGCTTGAGTTTAACTTGATGTTGATTTTTCCAATCTATTGAAACATCCTAATTAAAATATTTATCAACTTGCGATCGCTAAGTCCATTTTAAAACTCTGCAAATGCAGGTGTTGGCAGTTCAGTTGCGGACAAATACATCTCCAGAACTGGATTAAGATTGCTAATTCTTCCCCAATTACCCCAGTTAGGGCAATTTAAAGAAAGAAAATAACACTCAGATATGCCGTTCGCTTTGCCATTTCCAGAAAACCGGATATGTCAAAGGAAGGGACATACTCAAGTTAGGGAGCCATGCATTTGCGCTAGCTTCTTTACTGTTACTACTGAAATCGCATTGCGATCGCAGTAGTAAGCACCTACATCACAGAGTTTTGATGAAAGTTAAATTGGCTACTGTGACAGAGTAGTGTCTTTTGACCCGGACAGGGTTTGTGGTGACAGAAAGTGGATTTGAACCACTGACATTTGGATTCTCAGTCCAACGAGCTACCAGGCTGCTCTATTCTGCGAATTTGCCTTTTTCCCTAGACAAATGTTGGTCGAAAGTACAGGAATCGAACCTGTAACCAATCGATTATGAGTCGATCGCTCTACCAATGAGCTAACTTCCGGGAGTTTGATGTAGGACTCGAACCTACGTCCAACCGATCGCTTCGGCTGCTCTTCCACTGAGCTAATCAAACGATGGAGTAGTGATGCATTGCTCGGCGGTATACGCTCAATCCAGCGGTTGGCGCACCAGTCGGGTATACTGAACCCAAACCATAGCTTGGCTTATGTATTACTATTCCACTACTTAATGTAACATATGCATATGTCAGGCGGTAGTGGATAATTACTTATTTCCCAGATTTAGCCAACAACCATCAATGATTATGGCTGATGATACGTAGAAGTTTTAATCAGCTGTTATTGCGGAAATTAGAATATGTTAATTGCTACCCATCAATAGGTAGCAAACTCTGGTGTTCTACACCTGACACAAATTAAGGAAGGGTGAGAAGTAACCCACCCTATCACATTATTTACTTTGTAGTGCTTTGGGCAGGCTGACCAATCATTTTCGCCGCATTTTCTTCGCTTTCGAGAATACCGAATTCAATCAATAACTCTTCTAGTTCTTCCATTTCAATTGGTGTAGGAATTTGAAGATTTTGGTTGTTGATAATCTTGTTAGCTAATATGCGGTATTCGTTAGATTGGTTGCTATCTGGTGCGTACTCATTAACAGTCATCCGGCGCAACTCAGCGTGTTGAACAATATTGTCGCGAGGTACGTAGTGAATCATTTGGGTGTTCAAGCGTTTTGCCAGAGTTTCGATCAATTCGATTTCTCTGTCAACGTTCCGGCTATTACAAATCAAACCACCCAAACGTACACCACCAGTGTGTGCATATTTCAAAATACCGCGAGCGATGTTGTTAGCAGCATACATCGCCATCATTTCGCCAGAGGTAACGATGTAAATTTCTTGTGCTTTGTTTTCACGGATAGGCATAGCAAAACCACCGCAAACAACGTCACCTAATACGTCGTAAGATACAAAGTCAACATCTTGGTAAGCGCCGTTTTCTTCTAAGAAGTTAATGGCGGTGATGATACCGCGACCAGCACAACCTACACCTGGTTCTGGGCCACCAGACTCTACGCACTTAACACCGCGGAAGCCAGTCAGCATGACTTCTTCTAATTCTAAATCTTCTACTGCACCACGTTCAGCAGCCAAGTGCAAAACGGTGGTTTGAGCTTTACTGTGCAACATTAAACGAGTCGAGTCAGCTTTAGGATCGCAACCAACAATTAGGATGCGTTGACCCATTTCTGCCATAGCTGCCAGAGTATTTTGAGAGGTAGTAGACTTACCAATACCACCTTTACCGTAGAAAGCTATTTGTCTGATTTTGCTATCGATAGACATGGTTTGTGTTTCCTAGAATTAATTGGTCGATGGAAGTGAAGGTTTACCTGAAACTTAACTCTTGATAGTGTTGGTACATGGAGTTTGCCAACAAACACACCTGGCAGAAACAGTAAAAGGTTGCATAGACGAGGATTTGATTTGTGTTTGCTGAAATATTGCAAAGATGACTCTCCCAAGCTTTCCATTGGATAGGTTTGCTGGGATTTGATATTAGGAGAAATATCTGTCTGCTGTTGCTAACTGAAGCTTGAAAAACTTTGGTATAAGCATTGTAGGTTGTTGTAACTAAATCCCCATCGGTTGCTCAAGCCTTTAGAGTTTTTACAGTAGCAATTTCAACCTGTACAGGATTTTTGTCCTGCGCCCAACCAACCAAAATTGCAATTTACTCTTAATGGTTACTACAACTTTCCTATGTTGCTTACGCCATAGTTAACCCAAACTTTGATATTTGGAAATACCGCGCGATCGCTTTTTAGGATTTCTGCCAGTTATTTCTCAACAACACTTCATCCTATCGCTCTTAATGCAGCGAAATCAGCCCTTAATTACAAGATAAATCTCTGCATTTACAACCTTTAACACTATGGTTTAGGCAGTATATTAGTGAATTTTGACAACCTAGTTAAATTCCTTAATTTTGCGGAACAGTATCTACTCTGCTGAAAGTTTTCATTTCCACAGTAAGCAGTCGCCAGAACATAGAGAGAGCAATGAAAAAGAGTTAATATTGCTTCTACCAAGTTCAGTAACCGTTCTAATTTATTTCGGATTGCCAGGATGTACTAAGAGTCTTTCTCCTTAGACTCTAAGAGTAATTACTTCTGGTGGTTTAACTAACTAGTATAGCCAAACATTACTTGGCTATTACCTAAGCAAGTTATGATTGACTTCAAGCTCTTACTGAGGTGTTTATCTTACCGATCTGGCTTTTGTTTATCGTTACTAAAAAGTATAACGATATTGAAGCGGACTTACCAGAGCAAAAGGACTTTATCGAGTTTACCTCAATATTGTCTTGAAGTCTTTTTGCATTCATACTTTTGATTCCTGTTTTTAGATTAGCACAGATTTATTAATTTATTTTCCCCAGTCAAATTATTTTTTGATTTGTCATAATATTATTTTTCAATTTTAGAATTATTGCTTACATCTAACTTATTTATTTTTTATTAAGATTGTTTCAATAAATAAGGTAGGAATTAAGGCAATTTTTATGAGTGAAATGCTTTAACATCGCCCTCATCCAACAAGAAAGCCTCACAAATACTTTATGCGTACATAAGCGATATAGCGAAGTTTCACTATATTTCGTCTAAAATTAAGGGATGAATACAAAAATATCCTTGTACAATCTGCCACTCAGACCTTAGAAAGATATTCTGTAGAGTGACTGAATATCGTGTTAAGGTTGAAGATGAGAATAAAAATCGGACACAAATTTTGTTTTTATTATTAACAGGCTTTTACTCTTTGTTATTGACAGGCTTGTTTCCGAAATTTAAATCTCCACACAATTTTAATTTTGGAAACAATTTATGTCGCTTTACGTAGGCAACCTCTCATATGAAGTTACACAAGAGACTCTAAATACTGTTTTTGCAAAATATGGTTCTGTAAAGCAGGTTTCACTACCCACTGACCGTGAAACAGGCCGGGTGCGTGGCTTTGCTTTTGTAGAAATGGGTACAGATTCAGAAGAAAATGCTGCCATTGAAGCTCTTGATGGTGCTGAGTGGATGGGACGTAATTTGAAAGTGAACAAAGCTAGGCCTAGAGAAGATAGAGGCTCATTTGGCGGGAACCGAAATAACTCTGGCTTTCGGAACCGCTACTAAACTTTGAACTTCAGAAATTTAAACTCTAACGTCTTCAGGGCAGAGAATGAGTCTGTCCTTTTTTTCTCAAATTTACTAGATGGCTTCACACTAAGCAATACTACTTATAGTAAGGACATAGAATGACTCAAATAATAGTAGACGATCGTGAAGGAATTGAATCAGCCTTGCGTCGTTTTAAGCGAAAAGTTTCCCAGGCTGGTATTTTTCCAGATATGAAGAAAAATCGTCATTTTGAAACGCCAGAGCAAAAACGTAAGCGTAAAGAAGTTGCAAGACACAGACAAAGTAAAAGACGTTTCCGCAAATAAGTCTAAGCTGTTGCAGCATCTCTTTATCCTGATAACTACTCCAGAATTAGATGAGAAATTGCAACTTTAAGATGATAATACTCACAAATCCCCTACACCAGCAATGTGGGGGTATAAGGTTATAGTTGGAGCGCTTAACCAAAAAATCCTACAAATTCAACATTATTTTGAGTTAATCATGTGATGTCATATATTTATGGAATCTAAAAAATACAAAATTGAATATAAGTTTCATTCCATTCACATTGAAGAGGAATTACTAAGCAGAAAGGCTTATTACTATAAAATTTTTGGTGAGTTATGTCATAATGGCGGGTTTGTCAATTCAATTGCTGAGGCAGAACAAGAAGCAAAAGCGAAGATTGACGAAAAATTTAATCTCATAGACAAGAAATCTGCATTACACAGATATTGTGTGATGCGTGATTTTGAAAGCTTTGTTGAATTGTTAACTCAAAACCAAGAAATCTCGAAAGAGGTAGCCTATCAAGTAGCTTCTCAACTAGCTTTAGCTTCAACTTTAAAGTATTTTACAAAAGAAGCACTAAGTGTTGATACAAATGGCTCAGTAGATGTTAATAGAGATGTCAGCACAGAAAACTTGCAGCAATAATCAGTTTTGTTTGTTTTTGAGAAAATTAACTAAAATACTGGCTGCATGATTTTTGTAAGTAGGCAAGCTTCAAGAGTCCATACGTTATTATATAATCCGCTTGCTGGTACTTTTAATTCAAATGGATGGGGTGGCGACTGTAATAGCGAGGGAGAAACGCGATCGCGTGCTTCAACTAAGCTAACTATCCAAGGAAGAAAATCTAAAATTTCTCTTGGCAATACAGTTAACTCGAAGTTCCATCTCACATTAAGTTCTTGGGATTTTTGCAACTTTTTTCCCATCATAAATTGAAGAGCGCTTTTGTTAATAGCTAACCGCAGAATGAATGGGCGCAATGGGTTAAATTCGTCGGGTGCTGTATAAGCGTATATATTTACATAATTCAGTTTTTGTCTATTATCTATCCAAGATGCAATAGGAGAATTACTACTATAGCATGTACTACTTATGCTCACTGGCGTCTTCATTGCAGCAGCGAACAGAGAGTAAAATTCACGCCTGAGTTCGCTAACAATGTGTTTGGCTTCTGGGTTCATGGTTACTACACCTAGTATTGTGTAGATATGTGTGTGGAAGAGAATTTTCAGGTGTAATGAAATTATGCTTAATAACTCCCAAAAGAATGGGAGAATTAGGAATCTTTTAAAAACAAGCTAAAGAAGCTTAGAAACAGCACTGCTGAATTGCTCGTAAGGAGAAACTCCGACGATAGTTTCTACTAACTCAGCATCTTTGAAAATTAAAACTGCTGGAATACTGCGAAGACCAAATTTTTTGAACATCGGTTTGTTGTTATCCACATCTACCTTAACAACTTTGGCACGATTTTTGTATTCTTGAGCAAGTTGATCCATTAATGGAGCAATCAGGCGACAAGGGCCACACCAAGTAGCAGTAAAGTCAACTACAACAACTTTTTCTTCACTTAAAAGAGTCTCAAATTCACTTTCTTGAATATATGAAACTAGCTCGGTATTTGTAGACATTTTTGAATTCCTCAGTATTAAACTAAAATTCCCAAAAAAAGGATTTTTGGAGACATTATAACCACCGAATATTTAATATTTTACCTACAAATCAATCCAAAAAGTTACCTTAATCAAAGGTGTAAAATTATTGGAGTCAAAATTTTTTAGCAAAAAGGCTCAAGCAGAAATGCCTGAGCCGCTAATATATTAAGTGAATTAATTGATCTAACGGGTTAGGTCAATTACCTAAATTGGTGGAGCTTAGTAACGGTTACGTCCACCGTAATTGCTACGATTACCACCACCAAATGAACCACCTCTATCTTCCTTGGGTTTAGCCTTATTTACTTTAAGGTCTCGTCCCATCCACTCTGCACCATCAAGAGCTTCAATAGCAGCAGTTTCTTCAGCATCCGTACCCATTTCTACAAAACCAAAGCCGCGCATACGACCTGTTTCCCGATCGGTAGGTAGTTGAACCCGCTTAACAGAACCGTATTCTGCAAACACTGCATTTAGACTATCTTCTGTAACTTCGTAAGAAAGATTGCCTATATAAACTGACATAGATTGTCTCCGAAATTGTAAATGTGTAGAGATTTAGATTTCGGAGAAAAGTTTGTAAATACCAAAAACAAAAAGCCTGTCAATACTAAAAACAAAAGCTGTTAACCGAATTAATTCTCATCTTCTATTATGGCATAGAAATCAACTTTCAGGTGAATAATAGGAAAAATAATATATATTTAGCTTACTAATTCAACTAAAGCGTCCCCTTGGAACCTGACTACGCATGAGACTAAGCAGCCCCGATAATGCTCAGTTGTGAATACTGAGAGCGTGACATTAGTCTGACCTAGATCTAAAATTTGTTTCACCTTACAAATTTGCCGTTTATTTTTGCAGTATGCAACGATGCGATCGCCTGCTTTGACATCCAACGCTTTAATTTTCAATTTCTCCTCACTGCTAGATTTATTGATCTCAACTATCTTAATCTATTAGGATCGGGTTCTCACCTTCTTTTTTTAGGCATCTCTTTTGGGTTGTATGTAACCACAACGATCATTCAAATGCTTCAGTATAAGCTATACACTAAGCCACGTCTACTATGGTCTTAGCTCTATTAACTTTCAGACTATAACCCATCCATTCAGTACCTCTTAATCCATTAATTGCGGCTACTTCTTCGGTATCGTTTTCCATTTCTACAACTGCAAATCCCCGTTTTTCACCTGATTTTTGCTTTGTAGATACTAAAATTTTCCTAACAGCCCCATACATTAAGAAGACTTGTCTGATATCCTCATCTTCAATTTCATGGGATAGATTACCAATATAAACTGACATAATAGAATATCTCCGAATTAATAAAATGTAGAGATTTAGATTTGGAGAGGCGTCTATATAGTCAGTCACTTGACCAAAAATATTTCTCAATAATTTAATAATAACATAATTTTTAAATTTCAGCCTTACTTAAATATGTGTAAGTTTCAAGCAGTTTGTGTTTCCAGCTTCAACCTCGATCAAAAGTACAAAAAAGTCTAATCCACACAAATAATTAAGACATATTTGTGCCAAAAATCAACAACTAATATTCATTAAACCTAGAGAAATTTAAAATTTCTCTAATTGTTGTGCAAAAATATATTTTTGAATTTGAAATTTAACTAGAAACAGCAGCAATTTGTAGTTGAACCCACAACTCTTGTTTCCACTTCATGGTTAAAATTTGTGGGTCTTTAATTCCCAAAGCTTTTAAGCAATTAGTTATGTCCTTTTTGCTTAATGAGTTTGGTTCTAGCTCTGACGCAACAAAGCGAGCAAAGTTAGGTGAGATAAATGTAGGTATTTGTAAATTCATTTAATCCTCCCGAATCAAATACAGTGTAGAGATTTAGATCCGGAGAGGTGTCACGGGCTTATTCACATAGCCGAAAATATTTCTCGTTACTCTCAACATAACATTTGAACACACAATGAGATTTGTGAAAGTCTACAGGTCGTTATCGGCACAAGTACATATCTTGGTAAGCTTTGCTGTTAACTGATTGTGGCTTCTGATTCAACCCAAAAAAGTTAATTCTTATATCGGGCAGCTTCACCCTTATCCCTAAAACGTAATACAAATTTAACGCATGATTAGGATTTGATTCATATTACAAATACTACCAAAAATTTTCTTCTTGATATATCTTTGTATTTCTTTATATATTTCCTTGATATTTGTCATTGATTTTGGTTGCCAGACAATCAAAGAATCCTAGGAAGCCTTTAATTTATATTCATTCTAATTTCGGTGCAGATATATTGTTAATTAGTTTGCATAACGTTCGCGAAACCATTGCAAACGCGCCTCAAACCGTTGCAAACTGTCAGGATGTTGCTGTCCAATAATATAGTTCCAGAGAACTGTTTGAAATGTACGTGCTTCAATAAATAAATCTAAGACTTCATCATCAATCTTCACACCATAACCATTGAGTGTTGCATTGGCTTGCTCTACATCTTTGCCAAAGACGCGAGATGAAGCAACAAAACAAGCAATGTCCCAAACGATAGGAGCAATAAATGTATCTTCCCAGTCAGCCCATAATACCCCGCGTGTCGTATTCAATACATTTGATGGGTTTGAGTCGCCATGAATTGGCTGCATGGGTAACTCTAACTGCTGAAACTTAGTTGTTAATCGTTCGTTCACTTGTTGCAGCATATCTGCGTCGACGGGGCTGAATACTCCCTTGCTGCGGAGTTGGGAAAAAATCTCCTGAGACTCCGACAATGCATCAAGGACAGGAAGTTCGCCAGCGAAATCTACCAGTGCTTCGTGACATTCACGCAAAGCTTTTCCGGCAATGGTTGGGTCTACTGGCTCGTCTAATTCTTGCACAAATTCCCAAAAGCTTAATACCAAACCGTTATGGTGATAGGGTCCAGGTAAAACTAGTGTACTAGGCGGGATAACAGGTGCGCCTGCTGCTGCTAGATGATTTGCAACTGCAATTTCTCGTTTTAACCAAGCATCGCCTTTGCGGACTGTTCCGGTTGTCGTCGCTACCCGCGCAACCACTGGAGTTGGATGCAGATGTACGAGTAAATTGCTATGGTCTGCAAGAACAATTGCTCGATCGAATTTAATTGATTGCTGTTTAGCAACCTCACATACGGTACGCACCGCAGTTTGCACGCGAAATTCATTACTCGTTTCAGTCATTGCCCACCAGGATCTAGCAAGTGCGATCGCTACATTGTAAATACAAATGAGCGCTCGAAAATCGCAGTACTACTGTCTAGCTTAAAAATAAGTAAAACTCATCACAAGTATTAATTTTACTAAAGTAATATTACTTGATAAACTTTTGTAAAGCATTGTAAAGTAATTTTACAGGCGACACACAACGTTGTCTGATTCATAAATCACAAACGCATTCATAAAACAATGACAGCAACCTTACAACAGCGCTCCAGCGCCAACGTATGGGATCGCTTCTGCGAATGGATCACCAGCACCAGCAACCGTCTCTACATCGGTTGGTTCGGCGTCCTGATGATCCCAACCCTACTAGCCGCAACCACCTGCTTCGTAATTGCCTTCATCGCTGCACCACCAGTAGACATTGATGGTATCCGCGAACCAGTAGCAGGTTCACTACTTTACGGAAACAACATCATCTCTGGTGCAGTTGTTCCTTCCTCCAACGCTATCGGTTTACACTTCTACCCGATTTGGGAAGCAGCTTCTCTGGATGAGTGGTTGTACAACGGCGGCCCTTACCAGTTGGTAATTTTCCACTTCTTACTCGGCGTATTCTGCTACCTGGGTCGTGAGTGGGAACTGTCTTACCGCTTGGGTATGCGTCCTTGGATCTGCCTAGCATTCTCTGCACCAGTAGCAGCAGCAACCGCAGTATTCTTGATTTACCCCATCGGTCAAGGTTCATTCTCCGATGGTATGCCCTTGGGAATCTCTGGAACCTTCAACTTCATGATTGTGTTCCAAGCAGAGCACAACATCCTGATGCACCCCTTCCACATGTTAGGTGTAGCTGGTGTCTTCGGCGGTTCTCTGTTCAGTGCAATGCACGGTTCTCTAGTAACCTCCTCTTTGGTTCGTGAAACCACCGAGAACGAATCTCAAAACTACGGTTACAAGTTCGGTCAAGAGGAAGAAACCTACAACATCGTAGCGGCTCACGGTTACTTCGGTCGCTTGATCTTCCAATACGCTTCTTTTAACAACAGCCGTTCGCTACACTTCTTCTTGGCTGCATGGCCTGTAGTCGGTATCTGGTTTACCGCGCTGGGTGTAAGCACAATGGCGTTCAACTTGAACGGTTTCAACTTCAACCAGTCTGTAATTGATTCTACTGGTCGTGTTGTGAACACCTGGGCTGACATCATCAACCGCGCTAACCTGGGTATGGAAGTTATGCACGAGCGTAACGCTCACAACTTCCCTCTCGATTTGGCTGCTGGCGAGCAAGCTCCTGTAGCTCTGACTGCTCCTGCTATCAACGGCTAATCTTTTGAGCAATAAGTCATAGCTTTTCTGTGAATCGAAAGCGCTCTCCCAAGTGGGAGGGCGCTTTTTCATGTTTCCCAAAATTTGACCATATCCTTGACGGGATTTAGTCTGTTTAATGCAAACCAAATTTAAAGAAAATTGTTATTAATCGATAACATATATCACAGGGTCTATCAGACTGAGCGCGATATTCTGTAAACTAAATAACTGACAATGCATGGCAAGCTTCCCAAATTGGCGGCGTTGAAGAAAGCAGCAAAATTGATTGAAGAAAATTTATGTCGCTCATAGTTCAGAAATACGGTGGTACCTCTGTTGGTTCAGTCGAACGGATTCAAGCAGTTGCCCAACGAGTTTATAAGACTGTTCAAGCTGGAAATTCGCTTGTAGTTGTGGTTTCCGCGATGGGTAAAACCACTGATGGACTTGTCAAGCTAGCTAATGCTATCTCTACAAATCCTAGCCGCCGCGAAATGGATATGCTGCTTTCTACTGGCGAACAGGTAACTATTGCCTTATTGAGTATGGCATTACAGGAAATTGGACAGCCAGCAATTTCGATGACTGGCGCTCAAGTAGGAATTGTTACCGAAGCCGAACATACCCGCGCACGGATTTTGCACATTGAAACCGAACGCATGGAGCGTCAACTGCGTCAAGGTAAAGTGGTTGTCGTAGCTGGATTTCAAGGCATATCCAGCATGGAAGAATTAGAAATCACGACTTTAGGGCGTGGCGGTTCTGATACATCAGCGGTGGCATTGGCAGCGGCATTAAGAGCAAATTTTTGTGAAATTTATACAGATGTACCAGGGATTTTGACTACAGATCCGCGTTTAGTACCCGAAGCTCAACTGATGGCAGAAATCACCAGTGATGAGATGTTAGAACTAGCAAGCTTGGGTGCAAAAGTGCTACATCCCCGTGCGGTAGAAATTGCTCGGAACTATGGCGTACCGCTAGTAGTTAGGTCTAGCTGGACTGATGACCCCGGTACTTGGGTGACATCACCTAAACCTCAAGGGCGATCGCTCGTCAATTTGGAAATTGCTAAGGCAGTAGATGGTGTAGAGTTTGATACAGACCAAGCAAGGGTAGCTCTGTTGCGCGTACCCGATAAACCAGGGGTTGCAGCCCGGTTATTTGGAGAAATCGCTCGCCAAAATGTAGACGTGGATTTAATTATCCAATCAATTCACGAAGGTAATAGTAACGACATCGCTTTTACAGTGACAACACCAATATTAAAGCGGGCAGAAGCAGTAGCAGAAGCGATCGCTCCCGCATTAAGAAGCCATCACGCCAAAGACGACGAAGCTGAGGTGATGATCGAGCAAAATATTGCCAAAGTCAGCATCTCCGGAGCAGGAATGATTGGGCGTCCCGGCGTTGCAGCCCAGATGTTTGCGACTTTGTCCGAAGCAGGCGTCAACATCCACATGATTTCTACAAGCGAAGTCAAAGTCAGCTGTGTAGTTGCGGCTGAAGAATGCGATCGCGCTGTTGCTGCACTCCGCGCAACTTTTGAAATTGAAGCCAAGGATGAGGAAGCAAGGAAACAAGGAAGAAATATTGAAGAAACTTCTCCCTTGTCCCCAACTTCCCCCCCCGTCCGTGGCGTGGCCTTGGATATGAATCAAGTGCGTCTGGCGATTCGCCAAGTACCAGATCGTCCGGGGATGGCGGCGAAACTATTTGGATTATTGGCAGAACACAATATCAGCGTGGATATGATTATTCAATCCCAACGCTGTCGGGTGGTTGATGGAATTCCGCGCAGAGATATTGCCTTTACTGTCGCCCGCATTGATGGGGAAAATGCTCAAAAGATGCTTACTCAAGCAGCTACAGAATTAGGCTGGGGTGAAGTAGTGCTCGATCGCGCGATCGCCAAAGTCAGTATCGTGGGTTCTGGTATGGTAGGACACCCAGGTGTGGCTGCGAAAATGTTTGAAGCCCTAGCTCACAACCAAATCAATATTCAAATGATTGCTACCTCAGAAATCAAAATTAGCTGTGTTGTCGCCCAAGACGAAGGTAGTAAGGCTTTGCAAGTAATTCATGCTGCTTTTGGTTTGGCTGGTAGCGAAAAATTTGTTGTACCCGCGTAGATGCTTTGCATTAAGAAACAATTGAGCAGTTAGGAGTAGAACAGGCTGGACTTTGGGAGTCTGTCGCAGCAAAGGTTTGTTAAATTTTCGTTGACTAACTATTCAGCCATAAAGTAGACTACTTTTGTTGATTGACCATCCTCTCAAAGAAATCCTAGGGCTGTCTGATAATGATTATGGGCGTTTCCCCGTTCCCTTTTAACTATCTCATGATTGATTGTTTTCACGAGTAACGAGAATGCCACGAACTCCAGCAGAAAATGAACGGATTCGTCGCGCTACTCGCGAACAGATCCTCAAAACCACAAGGGAGCTATTCTTCACCAAAGGCTATCACGCCACGTCAATTGACGATGTTGCTAAAGAAGCTCAAATATCGAAGGGGTTGCTGTATCACTACTTCAAAGGGAAAGAGGAGCTTTTAGCAGCTTTGGTCGATTCTCGCATTGAAGATTTGTTATTTGTCATGAATGCGGCGGTAGCCAAGGAAACTCCGATGGAGCAAATTCGCCACATCATTGAAGGTGCGCTGGAAGATGTGCTGCGACAGCCAGAAGCTTTCCGTTTTGAACTCAACCTACTCACCCAACCAAAACACGATCCGGTTGCGGCGAAATACAGCCAAAAGCTAATGGATGAGCGAGCAAAGCAGTTCCAGTTTCAAACTGAGATGTTCAAAAATCTGGGAGTTCCAAACCCACGACAGCGATCGCTCTATTTTTCATCCACGCTTCAAGGTATCACGCTGATGTTTGCGACCTATCCAGAAAGTTTTCCTTTAGAGGAAATTAAAGCTCAGATGATTGTGGAGTTTTGTGGGGAGTCTGCGGCTCCAAACTGAGCAAGTTTAACAGGGGGTATGATTGAATGCGGACACTCTGTTGTTTTGTGAGTTTGGCCACTTAAGTATTTAGGCTTGAATTTTTGAGGAATACCCTGTATTAATCGATTAACACTAGGGTATTTGAGGTTTTTATCTATACAAATAATTTTTGCTCAGTAATAATACGCAAGCTATAATCAAATAATTCCGGATAAAACTATATTTATTTACATGCATAGTCACCTTCTGGATACACGTTATCGAATCTTGGCAATCTTGAATGCTGACGAATTGGCACAAACCTATTTGGTTGAAGATACTAATCTTCCTGACAGCCAATTTGTCTTAAAACAACTGCATCCTGCTAATAAAAATCCTCAAGATTTGAATATACTAGGTCGTTTGTTTACAGGTGAGGCAGAAACCTTAGAAAAACTAGGTCAGGAAGACGATCGCATCCAGAAGCTAGTTAGTTATTTTCAAGAAAATGAAGAATTTTATTTAGTTCAAGAATTCATTCCTGGTAGTTCTTTAGCTGAAGAAATTTTACTAGGAACGCCAACAGAAGAAGAGCAAGTCATTGATATTTTATCAGATTTATTAGAAATTTTAGTATTTGTACATAGTCACGAGGTAATTCATCAGGATATTAAACCTACAAATATTATTCGCCGCGAGTCAGACAACAAGTTAGTTTTGGTTGACTTTGGTTCTATTAAAGAAATTGTTACTACTATTGTTGGCAATCTCGAATATATACCTGTAGAGCAATTGCATGGTGACACGCAATATAACAGCGATATCTATGCTTTAGGGATAGTAGCGATCGCAGCACTCATCGGTTTAACAGCAAATGAAGTAGCTGTATTACCAAGCCAAAAAAATATACTGACAGGTGAAATTGTTTGGCGTTCCAAAAATCCCCAAGTTAATCGGGAATTAGCAAAAATTATCGATAAAATGGTGCGCTTTGATTACCGTAAGCGTTATCAGTCTGCTACTGAGGTTTTAAATGACCTGAAGCAACTCAAGAATCTTGGTGACGAGCAGCATAAGTATGAAAATAAAAAACCTTGGTTAATTTTGGCAGGAATAGCTAGTTGTATTACTGTTGGCGTAGCAGCCTGGTTTTTCCTCATCCCAAAACCTGCGAGCGACCCCAAAGTTTTATATCTACAAGGCGTAGAAAAGTATGAAGTAGAAAAGTATCAAGAAGCCGTAAGAGATTTCACGCAAGTTATTGAAATTAATCCTAAAAATGCTCTCGCTTATAATCGGCGTGCTGATGCTTTTTATCGATTAGGGGATTATCAAAAAGCTCAATTAGACTCAAGCAAAGCTATTGAGTTAAATCCTCAAGATGCCAATGCTTACTACGATCGCGGCTTTTCTAATTATGAATTAGGAAAATATCAAGAAGCGATCGCAGACTATACCAGAGCAATTAAACTCAATGCCAAAAATCCATATAGTTACTATGGGCGAGGTTTGGCGCGTGCAAAACTTAAAGATTATCAAGGCGCAATGGCAGATTTTAATCGAGCGATCGCCCTCAAATCCAAGTATACTGAAGCCTACTTGCAACGAGGTATTCTCTACCGTCGTTTGCACAATAAGCAAGCAGCAATTCGAGATTTTGATACAGCCCTAGAAATAAATTCTCATGATGCTCAAGCTTACTACCAAAGAGGTTTAACTCAATTTACCTATAACCAAAATCAAGCAGCAATTCAGGATTATAGCAGGGCGATTGATTTAGATCCTAAATATATCGAAGCGTATCTCAATCGAGGAGATGCTTATAGTGACATGGGTAAAAATCTAGAAGCTACTGAAGATTATAATCTGGTTTTACAGCTTAATCCCAAATTAGCTATAGCTTACATTCATAGAGGTATGCATCGCTTTTCTGTAGGTGATTATCAAGGAGCAATAGCAGATTATACAGAAGCAATTAAGCTAGAGCCAAAAAATGCGGTGGCTTATAATAACCGAGGTAATGCTCACTTGGAACGGGGAAATAAAAAAGCCGCAATTGCAGATTACTCTCAGGCGATCGCAGTTAATTCTAGCTATGCTTTAGCTTACTACAACCGAGGTTTGATCCGAGCAAAACAAGGTGAGAAAAAAGAAGCGATCGCAGATTTTCAAGCCGCAGCTAAACTATTTCAAAAGAAAGGTCAAAAAAATAGTTATCAAGATGCACAAAGGGAAATTAAAACTCTGCAAAAGTAGTAAGTATTCTTTAATAAGAAGACTGTACTTGATGCCAAAGCTGTTGAGTTTTTTGACTAGCTAGCTGAACTTTCTCTACAATCTGTCGTGCTTCCTCCATAGCCTGTTGAGCTTGCTCCTGAAGATATTGGGTCTTTTTCCTGGCTTGTTGGACTTGTTCAGCAAGCTGCTGAGATTCTATTCTTAATAGCAGGCTTTGTTCAACAAACTTAGACTGTTCCTGTTTAACAATTCGTTGTGCATTACTTTTTTGTACAAGTTTTGCGATAGTTGCAATTAGCCCATCGGGGTGAAACGGTTTACTAATAACTTCCTCAAACCCAGCATCAATAGCTTTAATACGATATTCTGGATATACATAACCTGTAAGGGCGATGGCAGGAAGAAACCCTCCTTGTTTTGCTTCTTGGTTTCTAATCCAGTTAATCAGAGAATAACCATCCTTACCAGGCATACTGATATCGCTAATGAGAACATCTGGTTTCCAATCTTGAATGATTTCAATAGCTTCATCCACAGTTCTTGCTGTTTGGACTTGTACTTGATACTCCTTAAGAATAAAAGTAACTAAACTCCGAGCATCGTCATTGTCATCAACAACAAGTAACCGCAATCCATCAATAGATAGCAATGTTCTTTGGGGCTTTCGCTTCAAAGATACTATATTTTTGCGAGATGAGTTAGCAATTTTAATTTTCAAAACTGGTTACATATTATACTATTTATGAATAGAAATTAGCAGTGTTAGCACATGGTGTCTAGCAGCTGCTAATAAACATTTTTATAGCATTTATCTTTAGTAATCGAGTTACACCTTTCTCAAGCTGTGCGATCGCAACTCGCTAGAATATAACCGAAAAAGTTAGTATTGGATCGAATACGTGCGCAAATATCAGTTAATTTTTATACTTTTATCACTGACATTATTTGGCATCCTTGGCTGTTATTATTTCAACAAGCGATCGCACATTACAAGATGCAGCCCATCCCAATTTATCAGCGCCCAAGATAAACAATATTTGTCTGCAAAGAAAATAGTAATTCAGCCTTGGCGCGGTCAACATCATGTCTATGCTATATTTTCCGTTGCCAATGAATATAAAACTGACAAATTCATCCAGGTTACAATACCAAATCACGGTGCCATATGCGGAATTGTCTATCATATCGATAACTCCTATCATGGCGGTGCTTATGCTCAACCTGGACATTATCTACTCAAAGCTTATTTAAATACCAGAGTTGCGCTTTGGCTAATTATTCAAGGTAAAGGAAATCAATTAGAACAAGCCGAGAACTGGAAATTGGGTT
Source organism: Calothrix sp. NIES-2098 (assembly GCF_963875125.1). NCBI lineage: Bacteria > Bacillati > Cyanobacteriota > Cyanophyceae > Nostocales > Calotrichaceae > Calothrix > Calothrix sp. NIES-2098. The sequence goes on along the minus strand of NZ_CAWNKJ010000001.1, from coordinate 1,193,379 downwards.
ATATCAAAAAAGAGTAAAGGTGAGTCAGACCAGCATTCCAGCAATACAAGCAGTGATAAAGCCAGCTAGTAAGCCGCCAATCATCGATTTTACACCCATACGAGCTAAATCGTGTTGGCGATCGGGTGCCATACCAGCAATACCACCAATCGTAATTCCAATTGAGCCAATATTCGCAAAATTACATAATGCATAAGTTGCAATAATTACTGCTCTTTGAGAAATTTTCCCGCTAGCAATTAATGCTTTTAAATCTAGGAAAGCGATAAACTCATTAAGAATTGTCTTTGTACCTAATAGCGCCCCTACTTGGCGACAATCAGCCCAAGGTACGCCCATCAGCCAGGCGATAGGAGCCATAATAAAAGACAAAATCCACTGTAATGACAACTGCGGTAAATTCACCAATCCCCCCAACCACCCCAACAAAGCATTGAAAGCAGCCAGTAACCCCAAAAAGGCAATAATCATTACCCCGACGTTAACTGCTAACTTCACACCATCAATTGCCCCTGCCGTAGTAGCATCGATCGCGTTAACGTAATTTGTTTCTATATCAAGCTTGGCAGAACCAGCAGTCTTAGATACTTCCGTTTCTGGATAAAGTAATTTTGATACCACTAAAGAAGTGGGAGCAGTCATAAAGAAAGCGGCTATAAGATGCTCTGCTGGGATACCAAATGATAAATAAGCCCCTAATACTCCTCCCGCAATTGTGGCAAAACCACCTGTCATCACAGCATGAAGTTCGGATTGAGTCATAGTTGCTACATAGGGTTTAACCATTAGCGCTGACTCAGTTGGCCCTAAAAATATGTTACCTGCACAAGATAAAGACTCAGAACCTGATGTTTTCATCGTCTTCATCATCACCCAAGCCATGCCACTCACAACTCGCTGCAAAATGCCGTAGTAATACAAGACACTAATAAATGCCGAGAAAAAGATAATTGTGGGTAACACTTGAAAAGCAAATAAATGGTCTTTGAAATTTTCGCCAAAGACAAATTTAGCACCAACATCAGAGAAGGCTAAAAAATTACTCACCACATCTCCTAGAGCCTTAAATGCAACCAAACCTCCAGGAGTTTTGAGAATCAGCAGTGCAAATGTAAATTCTAAACCTAAGCCCCAGGCCACAGTTCGCCAACGCACAGCACTGCGATTAACCGAGAGAGCATAGGATATACCTATGAAAACTAAGATTCCTAGGGCGGAAATGGCGCGTTCCATGTTGACTCCGAAAAATGCACTGCTCAGAAACTTGGTCACAAAGCATACATAAAAATATGCCCTCTATGACAAATGAGTTTGATAACCTAAAGTTACTTAACTAGAAAATACTTATGAACCGAGCGTTTCGCAAATATCATCGCCAAATTGCCATCATCTTATGTCTGCCCTTGTTTTTGTCTGTGCTAACAGGTATGAGTTTTACCATTGCCCATGAATGGTTGCACCAAGACGAATTAGGCGAATTTCTGCTGCATATTCATACGCTAGAAATCTTCCATTTAGAAAAAATTTACCCACTTTTAAATGGTTTGGGATTAATTGGCTTGTTGATTACTGGTTTGAGTATGACAGGTTTATTTCGTAAACGCTCAGATTCACATAGCTAAGGGCAAGCAGGGAGGGTGGGGAGTGTGGGAAGTGTGGGGAGAAATAATTAATTGACTTTTGACTTTGGACTCTTGACAAATGACTATTGACCCGCGAAGCGCATTCAAAAAAAGACCCCCGGTAGTTAGCCGAGGGATTCTGCAAGTCGGTATTGTCGCACAAAGACATTCGCGAACTTCAAGATACCAACTTGAGAATTGAAATACCTGCCAAAATGCCAAATCGATATACCTACAGGAGTCCAATTAAAAAGTGTTAAGTATCGAGTGCTGAGTGAACAGACCGAATTGTAGAGGCACAATATTGTTCATGGGTGTGCCCCTACAAACGTATCTGTATCATGATTAACGTGAAATGATATGACTACCAAACTATCAAAATTAATGCGATAGATCGCTCATTGGAGATTTTACTTAGATATCATTCCTACCCCATACACCCAAAAGTGCGGCAATGCCCAAGGCAGCAAATGCTAATGCACCCCATTTCAAGGGCGGATTTTTATCCAAATTATCTAAGAAACTTGGTATGGATAAGTTTCTAAAGTCACCTTCAACTTTGTCATAGCCCTCAATTGGCGCAAAAACATTGTTGGGCGCATCTTCTGATTTTGGTTCATTCGTGCGCTGTCCTTGAAAAGCGATCGCTAATAACAAAGAATCAGCTAAGGGTGGTGAAATACGTTGCACGAAATCTAATATCTTGCCCGCATCCCCAACCACAAAATCGCGGGTGGGATGTTCAGCCGCATAGAGAATGGCATCTGCAACCAAACTAGGTTGATAATATGGCGGTACTCCTGTAGGCTTTACCCCCAATTTAGAGCCAACTTTATTGTAGAAAGGTGTGTTGATTGTCGCAGGTAGGATTGAGGTAACGCTAATCGGCCATTTCTCGTGTTGTAACTCAACACGCAAAGCATCGAGGAATCCTTCCAAACCATGCTTGGCAGCAGAGTAAGGGCTTTGTAAAGGCAGACTGCGCCTACCTTCCATTGAAGAAATATGAATTAACGCCCCCCGCCCCTCTTGTTTGAGATAAGGTAGTGCTGCCATTGCCCCATATACCTGTCCCATCAAGGTGACATCAACAACTCTGGCAAACTCCTCTGGTGTAATTTTCTCGAAAGGACTAATTACACCTGTAGCCGCAGCGTGAACCCAGGTATCGATTCTGCCGTATTCTGCTACAGTTTTATCTGCGATCGCCTTTACTTGCTGAAAATCACTCACATCTGCAACTACATAAGTTGCAGTACCGCCCAAATTGTGAATCTCATCTACCAAAGACTGAAGCCCTGGTTCGCTACGTGCAGAAACTACAACCTTCGCACCACGTTCGGCAAACTTTACTGCTGCGTCACGCCCGATCCCACTGGAAGCCCCGACGATAGCTACCACTTGCTGATTAATTGGTTTTAATTGCATAGTTAATCATACTTAATCTTCCCTTTCAATCAATAGGTTTGATTTATGCTGGCTGCATCCCTCAGTAGGCTTACGCCAGTGGGGGGTGTGGGGAGGAGTGTGGGGAGTGTGGGGAGTGTGGGAGGACAAGGGAGAATAATTTTGGACAAATGACTAACTTCGCCACAAAGCAATTCCACCCAATAAACCAGTGATGTTAGGGATGAGTTTGACATTTAAGGGTAGCTGAAGGTTGACGCGAACAGCTTCACCACCGCCAATGTATAGGCAATCATAATTGAATAGATGTTGCAAAGATGCGATCGCCTTTTCTAAACGCCTATTCCATTTTTTCTCACCAATTTTTTCTAAAGCTACTCGTCCCAGCTGTTCTTCGTAAGTCTCACCTTTACGAAACTGATGATGACCCATTTCCATATTCGGCACCAGCTTACCATCGATGAATAAAGCCGAACCAAATCCCGTACCCAAAGTAATAACTAATTCCAAACCTTTACCAGATATAGCCCCAAGCCCCTGCATATCTGCATCATTAATTACCCGTACAGGCTTGTTTAATTGCTTTGCTAAAGCTGTTTGTAAATCAAAACCGATCCATTCCTTGTCTAAGTTGACTGCTGTTTCTGTCACTCCATAGCGCACTACACCAGGAAAGCCTACCGACACGCGATGAAATTCACCTTGAGAAGCAGCTAAGACTACAATCGCATTGATCACCGTCTCTGGTTTAGCAGGTTGGGGTGTATCTAAACGCGCTCTTTCGGTTAAAGGATGTCCGGTGATATCCAATACCATAACTTTGACACCGCTACCACCAATATCAACCGAGAGAGTGCGAATTGAGCCATTATCTTCAACCATTGGTTTTTCTCCTCGCCAATGTGCGCTACATCGTTATTATGCTCTGCCAGATCTACTTCAGGTGCAGATGTTTTGAGAGTCTTCACAAGTTCAAAAATTCTGGGTGAGGAGTGACCAGAAGAGGCACGGGAGCAGGGAGCAGGGGGTAGGGTCTTCTTCCTTGACCTACTAGAGCTACTTTAAATTGCTGAGGAGACAAAGTTTTTATAGTGCAGCATGAAAGTTAAAAACTGATTCACGGAGCAAAAAGCCTGGTTAACGGAGTTCAAAGCCTGGTTAACGGAGTTCAAAGCCTGGTTAACGGAGTTCAGAGCCTGGTTAACGGAGTTCAGAGCCTGGTTAACGGAGTTCAGAGCCTGGTTAACGGAGTTCAAAGCCTGGTTAACGGAGTTCAGAGCCTGGTTAACGGAGTTCAGAGCCTGGTTAAGAACTTCCAGAAAATAAATTATCCAATTTACATACAGATAATATTTTTCTTTTTCCCCCTGCTCCCTGCCCCTTGCTGCCTATGTGTATCAATCTTAAAGTGAAACGGTATTAGTTGAACTGTGCTGTGGCAGAGCATAGTCTTTTGCCTTCAAGAATCATCCCAAGGCGGTGAAATTTTTGCGTTGATAGGCAGAAGGCAGCAACGATTTTAAGATTTAAACTAAACTTTGGGTGTGAGTAAGAAGATTAGACATTTTTCTTGCTAACAACATTACTAAATACGCCCTTTTCTCTCATATTTTAGTTACTTTGAGCAAAAAAATTATGGCAACCGAACAAGAGCTTAAATCTCTTTTTAATACCTTGGATACAGATCGAGATGGCAAAGTTTCCATAAACGAGCTTTTTTTAAGCCCAGGCTTAAGTGCAATCATCTCAGCAGAAACAGGCGTCAGTAGCCCCCAGGAGTTGTTAGCTATGCATGGTGATAAAGACGGTAGTATCACCTTTGAACAGTTAAAGAAAGTTGTTGAGTCAGCTGGAAATTTGAATTAACAGTCAAAAACAAGGGTATCCTTCCCCACTCCATTCCTATCACCAAACAATCGCGCCCTATCCCCATATAGAAGGCGCGGTTTTTGGTTTATTGGGTTATCAACTGAACCGTATTGGCTAATGACCCACTGGTGCTTTTGCTCCTGCTCCACCTTTACCCAAAAATAGCAACAAAGGCAACGAGCAAAGAAACGCTACTCCCACCACACGAAATATATCTGCAAAAGACAAAACAGCTGCTTGGACATCTACTGTTTGGCTCAGTAAAGCCAGTGCTTGCTGATGTGCTGTGGCTGCATCCATACCTTGGCTTTGCATCGCCCCAGTTAGTAAATCAAGACGCTGATTCGTTTCTGGGCTATAAGGGGTAAGGTTTGCTAACAACATGGCTCGATGAAAAGCTTCGCGTTTATCCAGTAGCGTAGTGAGAATCGCAATACCAACGCTACCACCGAGTTGTCGGGTGAGGTTGTAAAAGCCCGATCCTGCTGATACATCTTTTTTGGGAAGCGGCCCTAAAGTTGCCAAACTTAAAGGCAAAAACATGAGTACCGTAAAAGCCCCACGCCATACCAAAGGCCAAAATAAATCATCGGCTCCAGTTTGGGAGGTGAGCTTTGACAAATCAAACATCACCATAGCTGTGCCCACACCGCCGATCGCAATTAAAATTCTGGCATCGATTTTGGTAGATAATTTACCTAACATCACCATGACAATCGCTGAAGCTAAAGCACCAGGAGCCAATAAAAGTCCTGTCTGAGTAGCGGTAAATTGCAGAATACTCTGAGCAAAAATCGGCACAGCAAATAGTGCACCATACAATCCCATTCCTACAACCGCAGATAAAACACTCCCCGCTGCTAAGGAACGGTGATGTAGCACTCTTAAATCTACAGCAGGATGAGGCGTTCTGAGTTCTTGCCAAATAAATAGTGCCAATCCCACAACGCTGGTAATAGCCAAGCTGGTGATGAAGCCGGAGGAAAACCAGTCATCACTCTCTCCTTCTTCTAAGAAGGTTTGTAAACAGCCAATCGCAAGTACTAAAAACCCGATCCCCAACCAATCGACGGCTTGGCTTTGTGCCTGACTTTTATCTTTATCCTTGGGTAAAAACATCCAACACATCACCACAGCCAAGATGCCAAAAGGAATATTCACAAAGAAAATCCAGCGCCAACCTAAACCATCGGTGAGGTAGCCTCCTAAAGTCGGGCCAATGGCTGGGCCAGAAATCACTCCTACCCCAAAGACTGCTTGGGCTAAACCTTGTTCAGCGGGAGGAAATGTTTCAAATAAGATAGCTTGGGCTTTTGCTAGCAATCCCCCACCAAATAATCCTTGGGCAATCCGGGAGACAACCAGCATGGGGAGATTAATCGCTAGCCCACAGACAACTGAGGCGATGGTGAAGCCAATCAGCGAAAAAATAAAGTAGTTTTTTTTGCCAAAGTAATCTCCCAACCAAGCAGATAAGGGAATCATGACGACGTTGGCGATCGCATATCCGCTGACTACCCAGCCAATTTCACTCACAGTTGCCCCGAGGCTGGCTTGCATTGAGGTCAGAGCCACGTTGACAATGCTGGTATCAATCACTTCTAGAATTGCACCAAGGGCAGCAGAAAAGGCGATCGCCCACTTCAGAGGCCCCTGAACATAACCAGCTTGGTTGACATTGGAACGATTAATGTTTGTAGCCATATTTAGCTGGGGTAGTATTTACAGTCACCTTGACACTTAGCCCTGCCCGCAACTTATGTTGGGGATCGGCATCGGGATGAAAATTTAAACGTACTGGTAGCCACTGCACTACTTTGTTGTAGTTACCTGTGGCATTATCTGGCGGTAGCAGAGCGAAACTCGATCCTGTAGCTGGGCTAATTCCCACAACCGTTGCCCGAAAAACTTCACCAGGATAGGCATCAACTTCAATTTCTGCTGGCTCTCCGATATATAAGTTTTTCAGGGTTGTCTCTCTAAAATTAGCCTCTACATAAATTTGCTCGGTGTCTAACGGCACTATCGAGAGTAAAGGTTGGCCGATATCAACTTTTTGCCCAACTTGCGCCGTCAGCTTTCCCACATAACCACTTAGAGGAGCTTGAATAACCGTGTATTTAATTTGCTGCCGAGCTAGCGCCAAGGCGGCAGCAGCTTGTGCCACCTGTGCTTGCGCCTGCTTGGTTTGGCTCTTTTGCACTACAACTTTCTGCCCAGAAATCCGAGTTTCTGCTACCTGCCCTCTAGCGGCTTCAGCTTGAGCTAAGGCTTTTTGTAACTGAGCTTGAGCATTATTCACCTGAGCTTGGGCTTGAGCGACAGTTTGCTTGGCGGCGGTAAGATTTGCTAAGGCATTTTCCCATGCTGCTCTTGCTGTATCGCGTTGCTGGGCGGCAATCGCACCTTCTCTATATAGGGTTTTATAGCGACGGAAATCAGCTTGGGTTTTATTTACCTCAGTTTGCGCTTGCGCCACCTTTGCTCGATTGGCATCTACTACTGCTTGAGCTTGGCTAACTTCCGCTTTGGCTGCGATCGCTGCCGACTCACTGGCAGCTAAGTTCGCTTGCGCTTGCTGTAATTGAGCGATATTTGTTTGGCTAGTTAAAGGTACAGTATCTGCGGCGCTTTGCAATTGGGCTTGGGCTGCGGCGAAATTCGCTTCTGCCTGTTGCACATTCAGATTTAAGTCTTGGTTTTCAAGGATAATTAGCGGTTGTCCGGCTTTGACACGATCGCCTTCCTTTACCTGAATTTTCTGCACGGTGGCAGAGATTTTAGGGGCAATGGGAGAAACATGACCTTGAATCTGAGCATTATCTGTACTGATATGAGTGTGTTGGAATTGCCACCACCGCCAGCCAAAGACTGTGGCTACTGCTAGGGTAATGGCTCCCAGCACGAGCAACCAGATGCGTCGTTTGCGCACGCGAGAATTCGGCACGGAATCTGCAACGGATGGCAGGGGATCGAGCGCAACATCAGGCTCAAACGCCGAGTTTTGGGTATTGTCTTGCTCTATATAGATATCGTTGACAGCATCAGTAGGGGCATTGAGATCGACATCAAGTTTGGCGGATTGAGACTTATTCATTAATATTTATGCCGTCCTTTATCTATTCGCTATCTATTCCCAGGAGGTAGCTTTCGCCATCAGGACATCAGAGCGATCGCTAGATTTAAAGTATTTTTTTATCTATACGCTACGGTAGCGTATCGTATATAATTGGTCAAGGGAGCTGGAGATTGAGAAAATTTGCGCTAAATTGCCAAGATGTCCTAGCTTAGGGATGATGTGTTCATGAGCAAGCAGATTAATACCCCTACAGGACGCCCGCGTAGTACCCATGCCGACCAAGCTATTATCCAAGCGACCTTGGATCTACTAGCTGAGGTGGGATATCAAAGCATGAGCATAGAAGCGATCGCATCCCGTGCTGGAGTCGGGAAAACTACCATCTATCGGCGTTACAGTTCCAAAGAAGAACTAGTTGCCGATGCAATTGAAAGTTTGCGGGCAGATTTAACAATTCCCGATACAGGTAGTTTCTGGGGAGATATGGATATTGCGATTAAAAATGCGGCAAAAAAAATCCTCAGTCCCTTGGGGCGTCAGACACTCGCCTTAATTATCAGTACTGCATCGAGCAATCCTCAATTTGCCCAAGTCTATTGGACAAAATACACTATGCCGCGCCGCGAAGCTTTTGCCAAAGTTCTGCAACGGGCAAAGGCTAGAGGTGAAATCGACAAAGATGCCGATGTCGATCTGATCTTCGATCTACTGAGTGGATCGCTATATTACGCCATCATCTTTAAACCCACAGCCGAGCCTGTAGAAACTTATATGCGCCGGATTGTCAATATTTTGCTTCAAGGTATTGGTACTGACTAGTTGACCAAATTTAACGAACCTGAACTTTACATTATCATTCTTATATATCTTTCTTTAGAGAAAAATATTAGATGCACTGGTAAGTTTTTGCCAGCAAGGCTTTGGCTTTGTTTAAACCTTTATAGATAAGAATTTCGGATTTTTAACATCAGAAAATGATATGACAGGGATCAACAATTTCTTGCCTTTTTCCTAAGTTTTAGCGATCGCTAAAACTACTGCTCAGTCTGGAGATCAATTCAATTGGAGAACTTGTTGCCAAAATAGCTGTCAACAATAAGTTTTAGGTGGGATGATAAAGTAACAGAGAAAAAGGAGATTAATAATTTTTTTCTCCGGTATCTTCTGGTCGCAGGATAGCATCACAATATCGGATGAGCGTGGTCAAGCGATCGCGAATTGTTTGCAGCCTTGCTTGTGCAGTAGATTCTTGCCGCGCGCCTTGGAAAAAGGTAATGTCCATTTCCAACAGGCGTAGCTGCTTGCTTATCTCTGTGCGATAAGACTGCTCTCGCGAGTCTTGCTCTGTCAAAGGCACAATCTGCTGCACAAAAAATTGCTTTAAGGAGGCTAAACGCTGTCTTAGTTCGGTTGTAGCTAGTTGGGTATTAGCGATCTCAGAGCGAAATTGCTCTAGCAAGCTCACCAATGCCTGATAACGATCTTTATTTAGAGACATCCAGTGCTAGTTAAGATAGTATTAATGTCAAGTAATTTTTCTTCTACAATAAACTTTCTTAAGCTCTTTTTAGAACTAGAAGCCTCAAATTATGCTTTGAGGCTTTGTTTGCCAGCAATATATTTTCGGGATGATGAAGCTTGAAATTCACACTGGATGATTACCATAAAAAATTAAGGAATCATCCTCACATGACTTTATCTAACGGTCTTTGGGCATCAGCATTTTCTATCGGCGATGCTGTTAGTTTTTCCCATATCTGAACTTATCCACAGATCACCTCTAGTCCCCATTGTATGAGCACCATAGTTCTCAATTCCACAGTTGATGTTCCGCTTCCAGAATGGCTCAAGAAATGCATCATCCATTCATCAGGAAGTGGTGGCAATTCAGAAAACGATCGAAGGTATAATGATGCAAATTTAATCTGTCGAGCATTTGAATTTGCTTATAAACTGCATCAGGGACAATACCGAAAATCTGGCGAACCATACATTTGTCATCCCGTCGCTGTAGCAGGATTACTGCGCGACTTAGGGGGTAGTCCTGCTATGATAGCAGCTGGATTTCTCCATGATGTAGTCGAGGATACAGATGTCACAATTGAGCAAATAGAAGAGTTTTTTGGCGCAGAAGTCAGGCAATTAGTCGAAGGTGTCACCAAACTTTCTAAAATAAATTTCAAAAGCAAAACTGAAAGTCAAGCAGAAAACTTCCGGCGGATGTTTTTGGCAATGGCTAAGGATATTAGAGTCATTGTGGTGAAGTTGGCAGACCGTCTACATAATATGCGAACTTTACAAGTAATGCCAGATGAAAAACGTCGCCGCATTGCCCAAGAAACACGAGATATTTTTGCTCCTTTAGCTAATCGTTTGGGGATCTGGCATTTTAAATGGGAATTAGAAGATTTATCGTTTAAATATTTAGAGCCAGAGGCTTTCCGGCAAATTCAACAATATGTTTCCGAAAAACGTACATCACGAGAAGAAAAATTAGCAAAAGCTACGGCAATTTTGCGCGATCGCTTGCAACAAGCGGGCATAAAATGCCTCGATATTAGCGGTCGTCCCAAGCATCTTTATAGTATTTACCAGAAGATGCAACGACAGCAAAAAGAATTTCATGAAATTTATGATTTAGCAGCGTTACGGATTATTGTTGAGACCAATGAGGAATGCTATCGTGCTTTAGCGATAGTTCATGATGCCTTTCGTCCTATTCCTGGGAGATTTAAAGATTATATTGGTTTACCAAAACCGAACCGTTACCAGTCATTACATACTGGGGTAATTGGATTAACTGGTCGTCCTTTAGAAGTGCAAATCCGCACAATGGAAATGCACCATATCGCTGAGTACGGAATTGCTGCTCATTGGAAATATAAAGAAACTGGCAGTTCTAATACTAGCCATTTAACAGCAACAGATGAAAAATTTACTTGGTTACGGCAACTACTAGAATGGCAAAGCGATTTAAAAGATGCTCAAGAGTATCTTGATAGCGTCAAAGATAATTTATTTGAAGATGATGTTTATGTTTTCACCCCTAAGGGTGATGTTGTGCCTTTAAGTCCCGGTTCTACTAGTATAGATTTTGCTTATCACATTCATACAGAAGTAGGAAACCACTGTGCAGGGGCTAAGGTGAATGGGCGCATGGTTCCACTATCAACGCGGTTACACAACGGCGATATTGTGGAAATTATGACCCAAAAGAATAGCCATCCTAGTTTGGATTGGTTGAACTTTGCCAGAACTTCCGCCGCTAAATATCGGATTAAACAATGGTACAAGCGATCGCGCCGCGAAGAAAATATTGCTCGTGGTCGAGAATTATTAGAAAAAGAACTTGGTAAAACTGGTTTTGACAGCCTGCTGAAATCGGATGCAATGCAGAGTGTATCCGAAAAGTGTAATTATCACAGCGTGGAAGATTTACTCGCTGGTTTGGGTTACGGTGAAATCACGCTCAATCTCGTACTGAATCGTTGGCGAGAAGTAGTCAAAGCCCAACAACCTATGGTAGACGCACCGCCATTTCTACCAAAAGAATCCGCCACAGCAAAAGCTTTACGAGATGCGCCGACAACTGCACGCTTCACAGATTCACCAATTCTTGGGGTAGAAGGTTTGGTGTATCATCTGGCTGGGTGTTGTACGCCAATTCCAGGCGAACCAATTATTGGCGTAGTTACACGCGGTAAGGGAATTTCCATTCATCGCCAAGGCTGCCATAATCTCGAAAACGTGGAGTACGAACGCTTAGTACCAGTTAGCTGGAATGGAGCAGCAGAACATAGCTCTCGTCCTCATTCTTACCCAGTGAATATTCAAATTGAAGCACTTGACCGCGTGGGCGTTTTAAAAGATATTTTGTCTCGTCTGAGCGACCAGGGGATCAACGTCCGCTATGCTCAGGTAAAAACTGCCATTGGACAACCAGCTTTAATGGACTTGGGTATAGATATACGCGATCGCCCCCAACTAGAACAAGTGTTCACCCAAATTAAAAAAATGAGCGACATTCTCAATATACGTCGCGTCGGTCAGATTGACGAGTAATAGGGGCGCTGAAGCCCCTATATTATTCAGTGGGTGCGTTATCCGAGATTAGCGCACCAACTTAAATGTTTGATTAGGAGCGTGATTTAGCTGACGCCTGTAGCAATTCAATATCTCTAATCTGGAGAATGCCGCTACTTTCAAATTGCACGCTAATTTGAAACTTAGCAGAATCCGTTTCTTTTTTAAAATGCGCACGTACTTCGTAAGGCTGAAAATCTTCATTTGAAGAAATGCCTGTAGACCAATATCTTGTGTTTGTACCCCACTGTCCTTTCCTGCTGATTCCTAAACTTAATTGAATTGACTTTTCTGTATTTAACACTTTCGCATAACATCGACAAGCAAGCACGCATTCTGGCAAATTTGGTTCGTTAACTTCAAATAAGATGACATTTCGTAGAGGATCTGCACGCGTAATCAGGCGTTGAGTACGATCGTCGTAGGCTTCAATTTGCCAGCTATCTTCGATAATTGCAATACCTCCTTTTGTGACTGTTGAATCGCTAGTACTAAATCTGCGAATCAGCACAAATGGTTCTGCGGGTTCGGGAACCCCAAAGCGTTTTTCAAGTTCCTCACCTACTTCCTGAACTTTGGAACTGACAAAATCTTTGAGATTGTTCAGTAGATCGTCGAACATAACAAATGATGCCAAATTATCATACTTCTAGTATTCCCACTAAAAGATACTGGAAGCAAAAATATTTGCAATTCTCTTGTTATGCTACTTCTAAATTGTAAAATAAACAAAGCAATGTTAAAATTTTTTGCAGACAGAGGCGGAACATTCACAGATATTGTTGCTATTACTAACGATCGGGCAATTATAGAAAAACTTGTAAATCATCCCGAACGTTTTTTAATTGTGACCCTGCCTAATCATGAATGGATTATAGTCTATAAATTACTTTCAGAAAAACCCGAACAATATCAAGATGCTGCTATCCAAGGTATTCGCGATATTATCGGTATTAACAGCAATAAACCTATCCCTACTGAAGTCATAGAAGTAATGAAAATGGGAACAACAGTAGCTACAAATGCACTGTTAGAAAGAAAAGGGGATAGAGTAGCGCTGTTCATTACCAAAGGCTTTAAAGATGCATTAAGAATTGGCTACCAAAATCGTCCTGATATCTTTGCTCGTCATATCGTTTTACCCACGATGCTTTATGAGCAGGTGATTGAAGTAGACGAACGCTATGATGCTTACGGACAAGAATTAATTCCTGTAAATATTGCACAAGTTAAAAAAGATTTACAAGCAGTTTACAACGCAGAAATTCGGAGTTGCGCGATTGTATTTATGCACAGCGATCGCTATCATTACCACGAACAACAAGTCGAACAAATTGCTCAGGAAATTGGATTCACTCAAATATCAGTATCTCACAAAGTTAGCCCATTAATGAAATTAGTGAGCCGAGGAGATACAACAGTTGTAGATGCTTATTTAACTCCGATTTTGCGGCGCTACGTCAACCAAGTAGCTAGTCAATTACCTGGAATCAGATTGATGTTTATGAAATCTGACGGCGGTTTAGTAGCAGCCGAACAATTTCAAGGTAAAGATAGCATTTTAAGCGGCCCGGCTGGGGGAATTGTTGGTGCAGTTCAAACTAGTAAAAGAGCAGGGTTCGAGTTAGTAATTACCTTTGATATGGGTGGAACCAGTACAGATGTTGCCCATTTTAAAGGCGAGTATGAACGACAATTAGAATCAGAAATTGCTGGCGCTAGGATGCGAGTTCCCGTATTAGCAATAAATACTATTGCGGCTGGTGGCGGTTCAATTTTATTTTTTGATGGTTCTAGTTATCGCGTCGGGCCAGAATCGGCTGGTTCAAATCCCGGCCCTGCTTGTTATCGACGTGGTGGCCCTTTAGCGGTGACTGATGCTAATGTTATGTTAGGCAAAATTCATCCGCAATATTTCCCTTCAGTCTTTGGTATTGATGGCAATTTACCCTTAGATAAAAATATTGTTGTTCAGAAATTTACCCAATTAGCTCAAGAAATTGCCACAACAACAGGAAACACTAGTACCCCCGAACAAGTAGCCGCAGGATTTATTACCATTGCTGTAGAGAATATGGCTAATGCCATTAAAAAAATCAGCTTACAACGGGGCTATGATGTTAGTAAATATGTGCTTTGTTGTTTTGGCGGTGCAGGCGGACAAGTGGCTTGTTTAATTGCTAATACTCTAGGGATGAAAACTATATTTTTACATCCTTATGCAGGAGTTCTCTCTGCTTACGGAATGGGATTAGCTGATGTCAGAGCAATTAGAGAAAAAGGAGTAGAACAACCTTTAACACCAGCATTAATTCCACAATTACAACAGTTAATGGAGAATTTGATAACTCAGGCGAGAAGTGAACTCAGCGAATATGAAGATAGTAGCCAACAAGAATTAGTGCAAAAATTAAATTTAAAATATGAAGTTACTAACTCTACATTAACCGTGGATTTTGCTTCAGATGTGAAAGTGATGCAAGGAGAGTTTGAGGCTGAACATAAATCTCGTTACGGTTTTATTCAATTAGAAAAATCTTTAATTGTTGAATCTGTTTCAGTAGAGGTCATTCAGAAAATGGATACTCCTGAAGAATCCTTAATTAGTCGTACACGTCCTTTAGATGAACTTCCTAAAGCTGTTGAAATAGTTAGGATGTTTGCTGCCGATCAATGGCATGATACACCAGTTTATCGCCGGGAAGATTTACAACCAGAAGATAGTATTAATGGCCCGGCAGTTATTGCAGAAAAAATTAGTACGATTGTAGTTGAGCCTAACTGGACAGCAAGATTAAATGAGCGTAACCATTTAATTTTACAGCTTAAAAATTAATTAACTTATAAGATTTCATCTGTATTGAGAAGATAATTATCAATGTCAGTCTTCTTTAAGAAACTTAAATCATGTCACCTTACATTTACCCGGTTATTCAAACAGTAGAAATAGAAACTACATTTAGCAATATATGCTACAGAGGATGGTGAACCAACTCACGCTGCTAGGCAATTACCAAATGGGAAATGGACAATTAAACTTGGGCGTTGGGAAGATATAGAACACGAACTTGAAGGTTTGACAGGCGATATGTATGGTTCTGTAAAGCAAATTTTAAAACGTCCAATCTCTTAAAATGTTAGGCCAATTAACAAGAAGATCTACAAAAACCAGGATGGTATGAAATAGAGACAACTAAGTCTGCCAATCTAGAGCGATCGCGTGCTAATATTGATGACAATGAATTTGATGTCTGCGGCACAGCGACCGCAATATCTCATGCTAATTCAAGTTTTTCATGTAGCAGGCCAGGTAGCTCTGCACAAGGAGGATGGCTGGTGTTAAGAGTTCCAGCCACGAACGGTTAGATGTTGAGGCTACGCTAACCGAGGTTGAAAAGCTCCAATTTGACCGCGCATATCGTCACGCCTCAGGATTATTTTATATTGAGGGTGTGCGTAACTTTGTAAAAGCAATTGACAACGGTTTCGATATTTCCGCGATCGTGTTTAGCGAGAAACTGCTCACAGCACCTCTAGCAAGGAAGCTAGTTCGCAGATCGCGCCGCGCTGGTGTTCCTTGTATTAACGTTACGCCAGAACAATTTCGCCATGTCTCCCATACTGAAAGAGCTTCTGGTATTGGTGCGATCGCGCGTCAACGTTGGTTTAATTTAGATAATATCTCATCGCAAACTGGCTTGTGCTGGGTAGCTTTGCAAACTGTTCGTTCGCCAGGAAACCTGGGAACCTTGATTCGCACATCCGAAGCGGTGGGTGGTGCGGGGTTTATCTTCATTGGCGCAAGTATAGATCCTTTTGATCCCGATGTTGTTCGCGCATCCATGAGTTCGCTGTTTAATCAGAAATTTGTCCGTACAAACTTGTCAGCATTACGTCATTGGATACGCGATCGCAAAATTTCTACTATTGGTGCTTCACCTGATGGAATGAATGACTTTCATCAATTTAATTATCCGTCATCAACTCTTGTTTTCCTCGGTGAAGAGCGTCAAGGACTGACTCCACAACAGCGAGACTTATGTCAACATCTAGTGCGAATTCCGATGGTAGGTGCAGTTGATTCCCTCAATCTGGCTGTCGCCGGAAGCTTGTTGATGTACGAGATTTATAAGTCGAAAACATCTTGTATTCCAATACAATCGTGAGTGCAACCTAACCCTTTAGAGACGTTATATGCAACGTCTCTACAACCCAGTAAAATTACAATCATAATCATCAAAAATGTACTCAACATCTAAACCAGACCCCGTTCGTTTAGAAATATTTAAAAATCTCTATCAATTTATCGCTGAACAAATGGGGATTGTTTTGCAAAACACAGCAGCATCAGTAAATATCAAAGAACGTTTAGATTTCTCCTGTGCTATCTTCGATGCTTCAGGATTATTAGTTGCTAATGCCCCTCACATTCCCGTACATTTAGGCTCAATGAGTGAAAGTGTCCGCAGTTTAATTAACGATAAAAGCGACACTATAAAATCGGGAAATGTATATTTATCTAATAATCCCTATAATGGCGGAACCCATCTTCCCGATGTCACAGCTATTACACCCGTTTTTGACGAACAAGAAAACCAAATTATTTTCTACGTTGCTTCTCGCGGACATCAAGCCGATATTGGAGGTATCACTCCCGGTTCTATGCCTCCTCACAGTACTACAGTAGAAGAAGAAGGAATTTTATTTGATAATTTTCTCTTAGTTGAACAGGGAAATTTTCGAGAAGTAGCAGTAAGAGATATACTACTCAATCATTCATACCCGGCGCGTAATCCCAATCAAAACATTGCTGACTTCAAAGCACAAATTGCTGCTAATGAAAGAGGAGTACAAGAACTCCGGAAAATGGTTGAGCAATACGGACTCGATATAGTTCAAGCTTACATGAAATTTGTCCAAGATAATGCTGAGGAGTCAGTTAGGAGGGCGATTAAAGTTCTCAAAGATGGTGCATTTATTTATGAAATGGATAGCGGTGCTAAAATCCAAGTAAAAGTAAGTATTAACCGAGAAAATCGCAGTGCCATTATTGATTTTACTGGCACATCTGGGCAATTAAACAGTAATTTTAATGCTCCCAAAGCTGTGACCCAAGCAGCAGTATTATATGTCTTTCGGACTTTAGTTGATGATAATATTCCCCTGAATGCTGGCTGTCTGAAACCTTTAGCAATTATCATTCCTGAAGGTTGTATGCTGAACCCAACTCATCCAGCAGCAGTAGTAGCGGGTAATGTCGAGACATCCCAAACGATAGTTGATGCTTTATATGGTGCCTTAGGTGCGATCGCAGCTTCTCAAGGAACCATGAATAATTTTACTTTCGGCGATCGGCGCTATCAATATTATGAAACGATCTGCGGCGGTTCGGGTGCAGGGGTTAACTTTCATGGTACTGATGCAGTTCACACCCACATGACCAACTCTCGCTTGACCGACCCAGAAGTTTTAGAAACCCGCTATCCTGTAATGGTAGAAAGCTTTAGTTTGCGTCCCGATAGCGGTGGTAAAGGAAAATATGTCGGCGGTAACGGGGTGATTCGCCGCATCAAGTTTCTGGAACCGATGACAGCGAATATTCTGTCTAATCATCGCCGTGTCCCTCCCTTTGGATTAAATGGTGGCGAAGCGGGACAAGTCGGACGCAACTGGATACAGCGTCAAGATGGAACCCAAGATAATTTAGATAGTACTGCAACTGTAGAGATGCAACCTGGAGATATTTTTGTCATAGAAACACCTGGCGGTGGAGGTTTTGGTCAAAGATGAGTGCAAATTTAAATTTAGGATATTGCACACAATAGATCTGAAATAACGAACCGCAAAGACGCGTTCGGCGTTCGCCGGAGGCTTTCTCACAGAGTAGCCGTTCCCGTTCGCGTAGCGTCTCCGTCAGGAGAAGGGTAGAACACAAAGAAGAGTTTTGATAAAGAGATTCTTTAACAGGTCATGATGCTCTAAGATTTATGGATGGATGTAAGACCTCATAGCAGCAATATGCAACAACTATTTCCCGGTGAAGTATTTGCCAACACTGCTGATTTCGACACGGGGATTCGCCAGCTATTACCTCGATATGATGAGATGCTGGAGGTAATTACCCGTTGTCTGCCTTCCACAACTCATCGCATTTTAGAATTAGGCTGTGGCACAGGGGAATTGAGTCTCAAAATACTCCAGCGTTGTCCAGATGCGCAAGTAATTGCCTTAGATTACTCGCCGCGAATGTTGCAATTTGCTCAAAGTAAAATAACCGCAGCGGGCTATGAAAATCGCTGGAGTTGTATCGAAGCAGATTTTGGCGACTGGGCAAATAATCCGGAAAAATTGGGTATAGGCAGGGAATTTGATGCTTGTGTGTCATCTTTGGCAATTCACCATCTCCAAGATGAGATGAAATTCAAATTATTTCAACAAATTGCTACCAGCATCAATCCTCATGGCTGTTTTTGGAATGCCGACCCCATCCTGCCGGAATCACCTGTATTAGTGGAAGTATACAAAGCCGCGCGAGAACAATGGGCAGTCGAACAGAGGATAACGCTGGCAGAAGTTCGTGCTAAGGTGGGCACAAGTTTTACACAAGGTTACTCAAGCCAAGACCAGCTAGCTACTTTAGATGCCCATTTACAAATGCTGGCAAAAGCTGGTTTTGCAACAGTAGCAGTACCTTGGAAATATTACGGGATGGCGGTTTTCGGGGGCTGGCTGTGCAAATTTTAGCTGAGGAATTGGGAAAGACAAAAACTCTAAATAAGTAGATTTTTTCTAATTTCTATTAAAAAATAAGTAATAAATTACACAGTTTATCTTGACAAGACCTATTATATAAAGCCGTTGGGTCTCTAAAGGAGATTTTGCGCCACCAGACAAAGATTTTAGCTAATTTGCGGAATCTGAATTTGTCTTGTGTTTCTATGTCATGTCCCAACCTCAACATAACTTCAGAGGGTACTCACCTCTCTTAACAGACCTGTAATCAAATATCGAGTAGAAACAACGCGCCACTGACATTAGTTTTTCTGCTCCTTTGAACAGTGGAGTTAAAACCACTGTTTGCCATCACTTAGTTTAAAAAGGAGAAATCTAGGATGGCTCGAAATAAGAAAAAATCAATTGGTTTGAACTGTGAACATCCACAGTACTCTAGATGCCCTATCTGTTGTATTATTCCACCACATATATTGCAAAACGTCGCTGTCAATGGCACGCCGGAACAGCGTAGTTGGGCTTTTCAAACATTAAATGTTTCGGCACAACTAAGGGGAAGACGGAATATAGTAGGATCTGTCTCTTTTGCGCCATCTCCAGGTGTGAAGCGGCGTACTATCTACGATGCTAAAAATTCTGAAAGTCTACCCGGTACGCTAGTGCGTGGTGAGGGAGATCCTCCAAGCACTGATGAAGCTGTGAATGAAGCCTATGATTCGGCTGGGGCTACTTATGACTTATTTTATGAGATATTCGATCGCAACTCGATTGATGACAAGGGTCTGCGTTTAGACTCTACCGTGCATTATGGTGTCAAATACGATAATGCTTTCTGGAATGGCGACCAGATGGTTTATGGTGACGGTGATGGCGAATTGTTTCAACGCTTCACCAAATCTATTGATGTGATTGCTCATGAATTAACTCATGGAGTGACTCAGTATGAGGCTGGTCTACAGTATTACGGCGAACCAGGTGCGCTAAATGAGTCATTTTCGGATGTTTTCGGTGCTTTAGTAAAACAAAAAAGCAAAAATCAAACAGTAGACCAAGCAGATTGGATCATTGGTGAAGGTCTTTTAGCTCCGACTGTTAAAGGTGTTGGTATCCGTTCTCTCAAAGCACCAGGAACAGCATACGACGATCCAGTGATGGGTCAAGATCCGCAACCAGCCTTGATGAAAGATAAATATACTGGTTTTGAAGATAACGCTGGGGTGCATATAAACTCAGGCATTCCCAACTATGCTTTTTATTTAGCAGCAATAGAGATTGGCGGCTATGCTTGGGAAAAATCTGGCAAAATCTGGTATGTAACTTTGCGCGATCGCCTGCGTGCTAATGCTAATTTTAAAACAGCCGCCAATGCAACTATCAAAGTAGCTGGCGAACTCTACGGTGACAATAGTCAAGAACAAAAAGCTGTACAAAACGCTTGGCAAAAAGTAGGTGTACTTAAATAGTGAATGGTGAATCATGAAAAAGTAAAATTTTCATAATTTATCATTCGTCATTCAGAATTTATACTAGGTTGTCCTTTGTTGTTACACTGGGAGATGAGAGTCAAAATCTTCCAGTCTTTTTCTTTTTCCCCCTAGACAGGACAACGGAGAGTAAAAAATGCGCATCTCCTTTGAACGCACAGGCGGCTTTGCTGGAATTAGTAAGAAAACAACCGTTGATACAGCTAATTTGCCACCCAACGAAGCCAACGAACTACCCCGACTGGTGGCCGCTGCCGATTTATTTAATTTACCTGAAAAAATTACTGCCCCTAATCCCCAAGTCGATCGCTTTCAATATAAGTTAACCGTGGAAGACCAGGGCAAACAACATACCGTGACAGTGAGTGAGGCCGCATTACCAGGAACCTTAAGACCCCTAATTGAATGGCTCAATCAAGTAGCACGGCGTCCCGCTTAAAACAGCCCTATTTCCTAAAACACCATCACAAATACCGACGATAAAATCTCCGCGCTCCTCTGCCTTTAATTACCTTACTAACTCACAGGCACAGAAATTACTTCATCAGCCGATAAAGCTTGCCAAGCAGTTCCTTTATAACCATAATCAAAAATCTCAGGATGCAACATTTCTGCCAAAATTTCCAAGGAATCTACTAGCCTTGGCCCTGGACGATTGAAATAGGAATTGCCATCAGTAATATAGACTCTACCAGTTTGAACGGCATGAAGTTTTTGCCATTCTGAACGTTGAGTAAATTGTTGTGCTTCTTGGCGAGTGCGATATAAATCCCAACCGCAAGGCATAAAGATAATTACATCTGGGTTACTAGCTATGAGTGTGTCCCACTCTAACGTAGAAGATGGTTTACCTGCGGAGCTAAATAGAGTTTGTCCTCCTACCAAATTGACTAACTCCGGAATCCAGTTAGCGGCTACCATCAACGGATCTGTCCATTCGATACAGGCGACAGAAGGTAATTCTGTTAAAGAAAGTCCTTGGATTTTTTGCTGACAAATTTTGACACGCGCTTCTAAGTCTTCTAGCAACTTCACTGAGTCAACAGCAAAAATATTCCCCACTCGCTCAATATCGTTCCAAACATCTTGGAGTAAATTGGGTTGTAAAGAAATAATTTGAGGTGAAGTGTCGATGAGATTAGCAACGGCCTTTTCTACATCTTGTAGGCTGACTGCACAAACATCACACTGGTCTTGAGTCACAATATGGGTAGGCTGTAATTCCTCTAGAATCTCAGTGTTGATTTCATAGATACTCAGAGCAGATTGCAATAAATTGTTAACCTCATTGTGAATTGCGCTACTTGCTCCATTGCTATCTAAGCGTGCTTTGGTACAAATAGGGCGATTTTGAATTTCTGGAGGGTAGTCACATTCATGCGATCGCCCTACAATTGCGTCAGCTAAACCCAGTGCCGCTAAAATCTCTGTTCCACTAGGAATTAGTGAGACAATTCTTAGACTGTTATCTTTCATTGCTCTACCTCTGCAACACCTGCTCTTAGTTTAATTGTCGCAAAAGTTATGAGGTAGCGTATCTCTATCTAAAGGAATACACGGGTTTTTTTCGTCAAGATTTAGCAATAAATTAGATTTTGCGATCGCTCTTGAGAAAAATTTCTCAGTCAAGCAGCAAGAAAATTTAATAGAATAATCTTTCAGAACATTAATGTTTTTTGCTCGTCCGCCCGCCATGCAATTTTAAATGTTCCACGGCTTGAGACTCATCAATTTTGCTACTGAGTATTGATTGGTTTGCATATAATGCTAATTTACGCTGATGGGCGAATATTGTATTTTTGGAAGGTGCATCTCCAGCAGCTTTTGCCGTCGCCCCGATTGATGAAGCTGCTCCACTGGTAACAAGCATGACTTGCGAACGAATCAACATTCTGCTGTTTTGTGGAACTCATTTAGAAGTTGGCGCGAAAAAAGCATCTGACAATGTCAGGAGCAATGCTAGCTTGGTGTTTTCCATACTCTCAGATCTAAGTAGGAAAAACCCTATAAACCAACCTAGGTTTGAGTTGATTCAGGCTCAGGAATTTTTACAGGGGATACATACTTTACAAACTCAAGCAATTGATGTTGCAGTCTTGAACTTGTCTGTGAAGGATGCTAGAGATTTAAAAATCATCTCTGATGTGCGATCGCTAGCTCCCAAGGTGGCGATAATTGCGATCGGGGATGTAGATGATGAGGTTCGCAGCTTGCAAGCTCTAAGTTTAGGCGCGCAAGACTATTTAATCGCTAGTGAGATCGCTCCTCCACTTTTACGGCGGCGATTGCTCTACGCGATCGAACAACAACGGCGTCAACTTAGAGAACAAGCGATCGCGGTTTCCATCCAAAACGCAAGTCAAACAGAGCAATTATTATCCTTATCTAGCTTAACTGAGTACCAAACACAATGGCGTTTTTTGTCAGAGGCAACTTTTGAAGGCACAATTATACATAAAAGGGGAGTGATTGTAAATGCTAATCATGTCCTGGCAAAAATGACAGGTTATGAAGTTGCAGAACTCATTGGCAAGAATAGCTGGGAACTCCTAACAGCAGAATCACAAGAGTTGATGATAAAAAATATACTTTCCGGTTCGGAAAAAGCTTGTGAAGTAATTGTAGTTAGGAAAGATGGCTCTACTTTTTTTGTAGAACTCCAAGGCAAAATTATTTCTTACGCAGGTCAAAAAATGCATGTGGTGGCAGCTAGAGATATTACAGAGCGCAAGCAGTCCCAAGAGACCTTGCAAATTAGAGAACATGCTCGCAGAAAACAAAGCCAAACGCTGGTGCAACTAGCAAGAAGTAAAAGATTTCAACAAGGTAATCTCAATGCGGCCTTCCAAGAGATTACAGAAGCGGCTGCACGCACTCTTTCAGTGCAGCGAGTTGGTGTATGGTTATATACCGAAGACCACTCAACGTTGGAATGTGTCGATTTGTATGATGTGAGGACAAAAGAACATAGCTCTGGCTTGTCACTATCGAAAGCGAATTGTCCTGATTATTTCCAAGCCTTGGAAGAAGAACGTAGCATTGCTGCCCATGATGCCATCAACGACACCAGAACTCAAGAATTATCCCAGTCTTACCTTTCTGTGTTAGGAATTACCTCACTGTTGAATGCACCAATTTGGCTGGGAGGTCGGTTAGTAGGTGTCGTATCTCACGAACACTTTGGTGAAGTACGCCAATGGACATTGGAAGAAGAGAATTTTGCCGGATCGATTGCAGATTTTGTCACCTTAGCCATAGAAGCCAGCGAACGTAACGCCGCAGAAGCAGCACTACGCCAAAGCGAGGCCCAATTTCGCGCAATTTTTGAGTGTTCTTCTATCGGTATCGGACTGATAGACATGAAAGCACAAATAGTTGATGCTAATCCAGCCCTATGTCAAATGCTAGGTTACAGCCGAGAAGAGCTATGTAGCAAGCGTTTTACAGATTATGTTTCTCCACAAAAAGGGGATTTAGATCTGCTGAGACAACTGCTTTCTGGTATTCGCTCCGATCCGGAACAGCTTGTCGAAAGACACCGAATTGAGATGGAAAAGTTGTTCTTACATAAAGAAGGACGGTTAGTTTGGACTCACCTATCAGTTTCAGTCATTCCAGATAGTAATGGGAACCCAGAATTTTTCTTAACTATTCTTGAGGACATTACAGAACGCAAGCAAACAGAATTGAAATTGCGTGCTTCTCAAGCAGCGGCTGAAGCTGGTAGCCGTGCCAAAAGCGAATTTTTAGCCACTATGAGCCACGAACTGCGGACACCACTAAATGCGATTATGGGTTTATCGCAATTGCTGCAACAAGAAATGGTTGGGCAGCTCAATGAAAAGCAAAAGGAATATATTAGTTGTGTATATAGTAGTGGCGAACATCTATTAGCACTAATCAACGATATTCTTGACCTGTCGAAAGTAGAAGCAGGTAAAGAAGAACTTTTGCTTTTACCTTTACTAGTTACAGATGTATGTAATTCTGTAATCTCAACAGTTTCCGATCAAACTCTAGAAAAAGGATTGCAACTTACCAGCAAGATCGATCCACAAGCTGATATTTGTGTAGCTGATGAACGGCGAATTAAGCAAATGCTACTCAATCTTCTGACTAACGCGATTAAATTCACTCCAGCCGGTCAAGTATCTTTAGAAGTCAAAAAAGTCAGTAACGGCATCACATTTACAGTTGCAGATACTGGTATTGGTATTGATGCTAATCAATTTCAATTTCTATTTGAACCCTTTAAACAGCTTGACAGCCGATTAAATCGCCAATATGAAGGTACTGGTTTAGGTTTAGCTTTGACACGCAAATTAGCGCGTTTGCATGGTGGAGATGTGACAGTAGAATCGACTTTAGGAGAAGGTAGTAAGTTTACCCTGTTTCTTCCCGAACAACCCTATTTGGCAGAGGATGAAAGTAGATAATTCTGCTTGCCATTTTAGGTAAATTAACCAAACCCAAAATTTTATAAATTATGGTTAATTGAGAATTATATCTACTAATTCTTATTCCTTATAAATTACTAAATTTTTCTCAAAAAAAAGCGATGACATTACCTTAATGGTTAAATCTTAAAATTTTAAACGTTTTGTTAGCACAGTAATAAAAATACAGTCCAAAAAATTTTTTTAATAATTTATAATTAAGAAATCAATTATTTCATAAAATCCAAGTAACATCTGTAATTTTTCTGATAATAAAGGTATTCCAAAAAGAATTTACCAGTATTTTTCCTGAAGGCATTTGCTGTTCACAAAGACTAGGTTGTAGCTGAAGATATATTTGAAGCTACAATCACCAGCTTGAGTATTTTCAAGCTGATAAGTAATTTGTCTCTATGAAAAAGTACCAAATTCTAACATTGGGTTCTGCGGGTTCGGGTAAGACAGTATTCCTTGCTAGTTTATTTAAGGAATTATCAACTCAAGGAAAGTATGGTTTTTATTTGGATGTAGAAGATTTAGAGAGAAGAAAAAAACTCAATCATATCTATAGCCAAATTATTACTGGAGACGTATGGCCACCTGGTACTAGATATAGTGAAGTTTCCCAATGGACATTTACCTGTTGTGTCAAAACAGGTCAGCTTACAGACTATCCTGTTTGCCAATTTACTTATTATGATTACTGTGGAGGAAGGCTTACTGACGATGTGGAAGATGCAGAATTTGAAGCGCTTCTTAAACAAGCAGATACTCTTTTAGGGTTATTAGATGGTCAAAAGATTTATGGATTATTAACTGGTAGTCAGGAATTTACTGTTACCTCCTTTTTAAATCGAGATTTACCAAGCATCCTCAAAAGAATGCAAAGTTCTCGAGTACCCATTCACTTTGTTATTAGTAAATGGGATATACTTCAAAAAGAATTTTCTCTACAACAAATACGCGATCGCCTGTTGCAAATTCCAGAATTCGCTGAGGTTGTTCAATCTAGAAATAATATAGGTGCTCCTATTCGCTTAATTCCTATAAGTTCTGTTGGGTCAAAATTTGCTAGGCTCCAACCTGATGGAAGTATGAAAAAACTACCTAGTGCCATTCCTGCTCCTTTTCTCACAGAAGTTCCATTAGCTTGCGTCTTTCCCGATGGATTTACAGCTCGAATCCATCAATTAAAACAAGAGCAGAAATCATTAGAAAAAGTTAATGACAATCCCCTCGATAATTTTTTCAATATAGTTGGATTTGCCAAGCCTATTCTCGGCGTTACCTATCAATTATTACTACATTTTTTGCCTCCACAATATAAACTAGCTAAACCTTTATTAGAAAGATTAGGCCAGGCATTAGATGAGACTATTCAAAAAGGACAAACAGAAGCAATTAAGCGTTCAGATAAACTTCTTAAAGAACAAGAAGCTTCTCTAAAACTAGTCAAAGATGAAGAAACAGCACTAAAACATGCAGTTGATAGTTTTCTCTATATCCAAAGCTATCTCACTAGAGACTTTCCCGAATCTGATTTTAGCTTACTTTGAATTACTATAGCCAAAATCATAATTTACTAAGAATTTCATGCCTTCAGATTTCATCAACTTTAACTGAACATTCAAGTTTATGTGATTATGAAAAAATATAATATTATTACTTTAGGTTCGAGTGGCTCTGGAAAAACAGTATTTCTTGCGAGCTTATTTAAGCAGCTATCGACGCAAGGAGAATACGGATTTTTTCTTGAAGTTGAAAATCATGAACAACGCAATCTTTTAAATACATTTTACACAGAAATTATTACCGGGGATTCCTGGCCAACTGCAACCAGGGGAATCACCGATTGGGTTTTTACTTGCTGTGTCAAGACTGAGGATTTATCTGTTCATCAGGCGTGTAAATTTATTTATAAAGATTATCCAGGTGCATTACTCTCAGATATAGCAGCAGACGAATCTGCGGACTTAAATATTGATTGGCAACGTGAAGTTCAAGAAGCTGATGCAATTTTAGCTATTCTAGATGGACAACAAATTATCAATTTATTAAGAGGAAGTGAAGATAAGCTACATCAAAAATGGTTATTAACACAATTACCATCTGTACTGCAATTAATACAGCGATGCCACAAAAAAATTCCTATTCATTTTATTATTACTAAGTGGGATTTAGTTGCTAATCAAGGCGGCTTTGATCTAGCAGATGTTAGATATCGGCTTTTAAAAATAAGCTCAGAATTTAAAAATATTGTTAAACAAAGAAATGATGCGAAATGCCCAGTTAGGTTAATCCCTGTTAGTTCTGTTGGTATGGATTTTGCCATCTTCCAAGATGGAGTTATGAAAAAGCTTTCTGGGTCAGTTCCTCAACCTTTTCAGGTGGAAGTACCGCTTTCATGTGTTTTGATAGATGGTCTACAAATAGAAATCAACTATATCAAACAAAAACACCGGGAAATTTTGCAAAAAAAGACTGAGGTACTACCTAAGTTCAGTTTTTTAGAACAAGTAAATCAATTTGTATCTGACACAGTTCTTTCTCTAGCAGCTACAACAGCACGCAATTTATTACCTGAGAAGTACAAATTTGATAACGAAACTTTAGATAAGCTACTCAAAATTACAGAAAAAGGTATTCAACAAGTCGAAGAAAAAGTTCACAAAACTCAGCAAGAAGTTGCTAAAGCAAAAGCCGAGGCTGCTAAAGAAACGGAAAAGCTACGTCGTCAACAACAAGACTCTCTCAAACAAGTCAAAGATGAGGAAACAGCTTTAAAGCATATTATTGATAGTTTTATCCAAATTCGCCAAAATTTGGATAAAGACTACCGAGAATCTAATCTAGGAGAAGCAGGAATATGAGTTTTAAAGCTTGGCCTTTCTTAGTTAGTCGTAATCTGTATCTAGATTATCGCACAGTCGTCGCGCCAGATTTTATTTGTAACGCCCAAATATCTAATTTACTAGCTAGAGCAACTGATGGTGATTTAACTGATGCTGGTACAGCTATTTGTCGTAAAATTACTGGGTCTAGTGTTGGAGATTTAACTTTAATATTTCAAATTATTAAGGGTACAAAAGCAGATATTCAGTGTGCTGATGAGACTACTATTTTGAAAGATCCATTTGGACGTGAAATCTATTTAATAGAGGGTTTAGTATTTCACGAAATTTTAGATAATGTAGCCATCAATCACCAGGCTATATCAGCAGCACATAATCAAGTTAGAGAAGCGTATAGTGAATTTTGGGAAATCACTGATCCTTCGCCAGCTAAAGCTTCAACGGCCTTTGATTTAAATGATTTCATTGTTTCTGAACAGCCTTTAATTCTTAAAACAGTAGAGCCATTTCAAGTAAAACAATCTTTACAACATTCGGCGAATTATGGACAGCTATCAATAAAGGATAGTCTCAAAACTGAATTTCCTATTAGCTCAATTGCGTTTAGTCCAGATGGTAAATGTTTAGTCAGTAGATTTGACAATCAAACAATACAGCAATGGGATTTAGATAATTTGAATAAACCTGAACTGTTACAAAAAACTTCATCTCACTCCTTTGCAAGTAACGTTGTTTTTAGTCCCGATGGTAACTTTATCGCTAGTGGTACTTATTTAAATAACCGCAACTCTGTCTGGCTTTGGAATAATTCACAAAATAAACAACAAAAGCCTCTTAATGAACGAGCATACTTCGAGTCTGACATGGAACCAGGAACGGTTCTAGCATTAGTTTTTAGCCCAGATGGACAGACGCTTGTTGCTGGTAGCAAGTATAAAAGGCTGATCGTTTGGGATATGTTGTCTTATAAAAAAACTATCCTGGCTGAGAATTTAAGTGAAGTCACAACAATTGCTTTTAGCCCTAATGGAGAAGTTTTATTTAGTGGTGAAAAAGACGGCATTGTAAAAATTTGGTATCCTAAAAAGCGGATAGAAGGTCGGACACTTGTTGATAATCTGTCGCCAATTAACTCTATTGCTTGTAGTCCTGATGGTAAACTTTTAGCAATTGGCTGTGATAAAAGTTTAGAAGTTTGGGACTTGACACATGAGACTAATATCTATTCTTCAACAGAGCTTGGTAGTATTAACTCAGTTGCCTTTAGCCCTGATAGTCAAGTTATAGCTATTGGTAGTAAAGACGGAAAAGTTAGCATTTGGGATATAAAAAAACAGCGAAATATATTTAATTTTAATCAGGAAAGTGAAATTAGAACAATAGTTTTTAGCTCTAAAAACAATCTATTAGGTAGTTGTAGCCAGGATGGAATAATTAAAATTTGGCAATATTAATTATTACAAATATCCGAAAAAATTAGGGATTACACAACAGCAGTGGAGCGAAGCGATCGCAGAATTTTTGTGATTGCTTTGCTGATATTAGATAAGTGTTTCCCATTTTAGAGAATCATAATTTATTCTTCATTTTTACATGAGAAATATCTGCTTCTATAAAGATTTCTCCTTCTTGTACAAAACCCATTTTTTCATATAAAGCTTTTACATATTCTTGGGCATGAATGACAACTTCTGGAATATTTTTACTAGCAATAATTTTTAAAGCTTTTTCCATGAGTTGCTGACCGATTCCGTTTCCCCTAGCTCTAGATAAAACAGCTAGTCTTTCTACTTTTGCAGTTTGATTATCTAAATATCTAATTCTGGCAGTACCGACAGCTTCTTGATTTAAATAAGCAATTAAATGTTGAGAAATTTCATCTTTACCATCAAATTCTAAAGCAGGTTCTACCCCTTGTTCTTCCTGGAATACGGCTATTCTAATTGCTTTAATTGCAGCAAATTCTTCAGGAGATTCAACAGTTTTAATAATAAAATTTTTGCTGACCATTTCTTTGCATTCTCTGCACGAAGGACACTTTCCTCAACGGAGGGAACCCCCGCACGGAAGTGTCCTCCTCTGCGGTTAGATGTAACTTTTAAGGTGGGCATTGCCCACCCTACTTGTATAATTTAATCTGCACCTTCAATTGGTGCGAAACCTTGGCGCTGAATATTTTCTGTGATTGTGCGCGGTTCTAGGAATTGTAGCAGGTAATCGGGGCCGCCTGCTTTGGAACCAACACCAGAAAGATTGAATCCACCAAAGGGTTGACGGGCAACGATCGCTCCTGTAATTGTACGGTTAATGTATAAATTCCCGACTTCAAAGTCTTGTTGTGCTTGCTGGATGTGAGATGGTGTTCTTGAGTAAAGTCCTCCAGTTAAAGCGAAGTTAGTACCGTTAGCAACGGCTAATGCTTCCTGAAAATCTTTTACTTTAATTACTGCTAGTACGGGGCCAAAAATTTCTTGTTGGGCAATTATCCCATTGGGTGATACTTCGCTAAAGATGACTGGCCCAATAAAATAGCCTTGTTCTGGTGCTGGTAACTCTAGCGCTAATTTTGCTTCTACCTTACCTTTTTCAATATACTCGCGAATGCGATCGCGGGCATTAGCATCAATTACCGGGCCGACTTGGGTACTGGGTAACTCTGCTTCCCCAATATTCAGGGATTTTGTGGCTTCTACTAACCGCTGCACAAAGGTATCGTAAATCGATTGCTGCACAATCACTCTGGAACAGGCAGAACATTTTTGTCCGCTATAGCCAAATGCTGATTGCACTACCCCAACGACAGCCTGGTCTAAATCAGCACTTTCATCTACAATAATGCCATTCTTCCCACCCATCTCTGCAATTACTCGCTTCATATGCCTTTGCAAAGGTTTGAGTGTAGATGCTTCTGCGTAAATCTTACATCCCACTTCCTGAGAACCGGTAAAAGCAATCACATGAGTATCTGGATGACTCACCAAGTAAGCACCGACTTGGGAACCCTTACCAGGTACATATTGGAAGACACCTTGAGGAATTCCAGCTTCTACCAAAATTTCTGTAAGTTTGGCGGTAATTACAGAAGATGTTTCCGCAGGTTTGAGCAGAGTACAATTGCCAGTGACTAACGCTGCTACAGTCATACCACAAGCGATCGCTAAAGGAAAATTCCAAGGCGAAATGACTACAGCAATTCCTCGTGGTTGGTAAAGATAACGGTTTGTCTCTCCCGAAACGTCATAATTGACACCTTTATCTAGCCGTTCCATTTCATCGGCGTAGTAGCGACAGAAGTCTATCGCCTCCGAAACCTCCGCATCTGCTTCCTTAACTGGCTTCCCAACTTCCAAAACTATCCAAGCGGAAAGTTCAGCGCGGCGCTGTTCCATCAAATCAGCAGCTTTCCGCAAAATATCAGCGCGTTGCTTCACTGGCGTTTTCCGCCAACCAGGAAAAGCCGCCTTCGCCGCTTTCATCGCTTGTTCAGCTTGTTCAACACTGATAAGTCCAACCTTACCAATTACCTGACTGAAATTAGAAGGATTGAGAGAATCAATCGCTTCCTGGGTATTCACATACTCACCATTAATTAGTGGTAAATAAGTTCTCCCCAATTGCTGATGAACAGCCTGAAACGCCTCCGCCGATTTCCTTCTTTCTTCCTCCTCCGCATAATCAGTATCCGCCGCACCCAAAAACCCTACTTTTTCTTCTTTGCGCGCCAGTTGCTTCAAGTCGGCAGAGCCGCCCAACGCACTGGCTTGGCTTTGCGCTTTTGCGTGAGACAAATCTATATTGGGAGGTGCTATCAACTCCTCAATCGGCCTATTCTCCAAATTTTGCCGTAAAAACGAACTATTAGCCGTATTTTCCAACAAGCGCCGAATTAAATAAGCCATCCCTGGCAATAATTCACCATAGGGACAATAAACTCTTACCCGATAACCCTTATCAACCAAAGCCTTCGCCAGTTTATCCCCCATCCCGTAGAGAACTTGCATTTCAAAACAACGGCGGGGAACCTTTAAACTTTCTGCGATCGCTATTGCTCTAGCTTGCGATCGCACGTTATGACTACCAATGGCAGCATATACATATTGATGATTCTCTAGCAATAACTGAGTGATGGCTTCAAAATTCGCATCGCTGGCGGCTTTGTCATTGTAAACAGGCTGGGGCCAATGTTTCTGCGCTGCTTTGATAGTTTCCTGATCCCAATATGCGCCTTTGACTAAACGGATGGTTAAAGGATAACCACGCTGTTTCAACCAAGCAATTACATCTTTGGCATCTTGCTCGCTGTCACGCAGATATGCTTGGATTGTGATGCCAATATCTGTACGTTGCCTAAACTCTTCTTCCGTCAATAATTTTTTGAGAATATTCAGAGTTATATCTTTATAGGCATACTGTTCCATATCAAAATGCACAGCTGCGCCTAATTCTTTAGCATGACGCAGTAGAGTGCGAATGCGATCGCTTACTCTCGCCTCGCTACCCTCAGCATCTAAGGGGTCAAATTGCGAATAAAACGCCGTTAACTTTACAGAAACTTGCACTTTTGGTAGCTGTTCGCCATCTGCTTCATCAATAGCACCAATCGCTTTCCAATTCTTCGATGCTGCTACCAATTGTGCGATTAATTCTAAATAGCGTTCTAAGTAAGATTTTGCTTCTGTTTCTGTAATTACCGCTTCACCAAGTAAGTCAATGGTGAAAGCCATTTTTTCTTTACGTAAGCGTTCAACTGTTTTGATAACTTGTGTAATATTTTCCCCAGCAATATATTTATGAGCGAGAGTTTCAACGGCTGTCGCTACAGTTGTCGCCGCCACTTGTCCCGGCATAGAATCAGGGTTAGCAAAATTGAGCATCCCTTTTAAAGCCGCAGGTAATTCTACAGATTCATCTCCTAAATATTCTTGTAAATGTGCAGCAATTTCTGGTTTGCTGCGTAAAGCAGGTAATGTATCGATAAAGCGAAATAATTGCACCCGTAACCCAGGATTGCTCATCGCCCAAGCTAGTAATTTATCATCCCAACGCATTTGATCGCGAAGCGAGGCAAAAAACGAGCGATTTTCTTGGGTTGCTTCTAGAAGTTGTTTAGCAATTTCTTGGGTTTTAGGTTCGTAGGTGCTGGTTTGTACTTGTAATACCACTGATAGTAAACTCCTAATTCCAGGTAAGACTGCGATCGCTAGCCTCTATCTTCTATTTTGACTCTTTCATTTGGCTACCACCACATTGAAGTTACGCTTCAGGTTCCTCTGAATAGTATGCAGTGAGGCTTATGTAAGCGTTTTGCAGATGTAAAAATGTGCCAAAGCACTGCTTTAGAGACAGTAGTTGAGGAAATCAAATAAAAGTTCACCCGTAAGTAAGGGAAAGTCAAGCTTCAAAAAGCAGCGTTAGAGAAAGTAGCTCAGTAATTCCACTTCTAAAGTACAACGTTGAGGTTAAAAACTCGGATATTGGAGTAAATTGCTCGGCGTTCCGAGTTCTGAACTTGAAGCTTCGCCTTCCGAACACGGAATTTCGAGATGAGAACAGCAACGTCCGAGATCCAAAGGTGAATGATGGTGAAAAAAAGGCGATCGCTTTCCTTTTGAACTCGGATGTTGGAGTAAATTACTCGACGTTCCGAGTTCAGAACACGGAATTTCGAGATGAGAACAGCAACGTCCAAGATCCAAAGGTGAATGATGGAGAGTAAAGAGCGATCGCTCGTGCTTTGAACCGCAACAGCCGAGATCCGGACAAAGTTGATTATTTTGGGTTTTTACCACGTTCTAAAGCTTTGGATGTTGATGGTGGAGGTTGCGACGGCTTTTGAAGTATTTCAATAATTACAGAAATAACTTCATTGAGTTTTTCATCTTTCAACTTTCCGATTTGGCGAATAACATTACTTTTATCCACCGTAGCGATAATGTTAGGGCGAATATAGCAAGGACTTAAGTTTAGTTTCCCAACTCTGAAGTCTTGGTCTTCTAACTTAATTGCATAGTCTCTGCCGGGTTTACTGGTAATAGGACAGATTATGATATTGTGACTATCCGATTCTGCTATTACTAAAGCAGGTCTTCTTTTAGTGGCAGATGCATCAGAAAATGGGAAAGGCACAGAGATGATATCGCCTTTGATCGGATTTTTTATAGATCCTTCCAAGCTTCGTCTTCCTCTGGATCGATCCAAATTTTGCTCAGTGATGACTCACTCAGTTCGACAAAATCTTTTATCAGTAATTGCGAATCATCTACCTCGTTAGTTCGCAAATTCTGAACTATTTTAAGTGGTAGCCCAGTGAGTTTTGCTACTAGAGCTAAATCAATTCCCTCGCGCATCATATTCTGTGCAACTTGGGTTAACGCCTGTTGCCAACCTTGCTCCCATGCTTCGCGTAATGATTGAGATGTAATTGCTTTTGTCATGCATCATTACCAATTGCAGGCGCTTCAATGATACCTCGAATATAGCTCTTATAATTTTGAACTGATGAATAATATGAGTAAAATGCGATCGCTCTCCATTACTGCCATCACTCACCAATCCAACTCCTCATCACATTCTTGGATTGGTGTTGCTAATCCTTCTTTGATAGATTCTCGCATCCCAGGTATAGATAGCAAGTAAAGAGTCTCCTGAATTGCAGCCCAGTCTTTTTCAGCCAGCAGAATTGCATTACTGCGTTCACCTTGAATAAGCACAGGTTTACCCTGCTCTGCAACTCGATCTATCAGCTGTTGTAAATTATGTTGAGCGTCGTTGACGGGAAGCGAAGACATCATGCTTTTTTAGCTCAGAATAACTTTACTTTAGCAGCGATCGCCAAAAATAAAGGGTATGCACAGACATACCCCCGATATCATAAATTAACTCAATACTCAGCGCTGATTACGAAGCGTTTTGCAATTCAGCCGTGCGTACCGATAGCTGCTGTGTTTGATTACCTCGTTGTACCTTCACCTGCAATACTTGACCGAGGCGACTATTTTCTACAGCATTCTGTAACTGTTCTGCTGTGGTAATTGCTTGTCCATCAATTTGGACAATTACATCCCCGCGTCGGATACCCGCAGATGCAGCTGGCGAATTAGGTATAACTCGCATCACCAAAACACCGTTAACTTCCGGTATTTGAATGGGAGAGTTGGGATCTGTGTTGTTCTGCTTGGCTAGCTGGGGAGTTAAAGTTACCATTTGCACGCCTAAATAGGGGTGAGCAACTTTACCTTCGCGTTGCAGTTGTGTGGCGATCGCTTTTGCTTTATCAATGGGGATAGCAAATCCAATTCCCATTGCGTCAGCACGAATGGCAGTATTAATCCCAATCACTTCACCTTGACCATTTAATAACGGCCCCCCAGAGTTACCGGGGTTAATAGCGGCGTCAGTTTGAATAAACTCTAAGCGTTTATCTGTAATCCCCACTTGGGCTGAAGAACGCTTGAGGGTGCTGACAATACCCAAAGTTACGGTATTATCAAATCCTAAAGGATTACCAACTGCGATCGCCCAGTCTCCTACCTGCACGCTACCAGAAGAACCTAAGGGTGCAACTGGTAAATCATTCCCAGCGTTAATCTTAACTACTGCTAAATCTGTAACTTCATCAATACCTTGAACTTTACCGTCAAAGGTGCGGCCATCTTTCAGCCGGACTGTTACTCTATCAGCTTTATCAACTACGTGAGCATTGGTGAGAACTACCCCACTCTTATCAATAATGAATCCAGAACCCAGACCGCGCAATTGCTCTCTAGATGGCTGTTGCGGGAAACTGTCACCAAAAAACTGGCGGAAAAATGGGTCTTCAAGAAATGGATCGTTACGACGAGTAATTGTACGCTCTGTATCAATCCGTACTACTGCTGGGCCAACACGATTGACTGCTGCTGTCACAAAGCTACTGCTACCTATTGCAGCCGAAGCTGGTGATTGGCGTTGAGCCAGCAATTCTGGCGTATTTGCAGTAGCCGACTTTGGTGCTGGTTCTGCTTGGGATGGTAACACCCGCAGACTGGTAAAAGTTAGCACAACTCCTAGAAATATAGCTAAAAAGTGGGAACTGAGTTGGCGTATAGACCTGGGTAATTTGGTAAATTTCATAATCACAACCTAAATCTAGAAGCGTAATTTTTACTTAGTCGTGACGCATCTAATCTAAATTTATTTTTACAGAATCTCAGAGAATACCTGCGTATTGACGCTTGTACTCTACTTCAGGTTTCACCGCCTCCCCTGAGTTATGTTCTCAGATAGCTACTAAGATTAAAGGGAGTTGGCAACCTTCTTCACTCAATTAATATCTGTGAGAAAAACTCAGTATTAGTTAAGGCAGAGCGTGAACTACCTATAATCAAATTAATTGTATATTTAGCTCAAAAGCTATTATGGACATTCCCCATAGCAAGGTTCGGATTTCACACCATAATTAATATTTGTCATTTGTCATTAGTTATTTCTTCCTTTCCCTCTAGGCTAGTATCTTAGTTAGACCAGCACTTTGAGAAACCATGAACGGATTAAACCGATCTCCTGAAGAATCCTTAACTACATCCAAGCAAGCAGAACACTCTCACGATCGCACCTCAGATCACGAACATCCAGATAGTTCTGTACATGGAGACTCGGTTCATCCTCACGTCCATAGTGAAGAGTCTTTACGGCGAATTGTCAATAGGCTTGCACGTATAGAAGGACACATTCGCGGTATTAAGACAATGGTGCAGCAAAATAGCCCTTGTCCTGATGTTTTACTGCAAATTGCCGCAGTCAGGGGTGCATTAGATCGGGTAGCGCGAATTGTGTTGGATGAACATTTAACTGAGTGTATAGCCAGAGCTGCACAAGAAGGAAATATTGATACTGAAATTGCACAACTTAAGGCAGCTTTAGATCGGTTTTTACCTTAAAACATAACTAAAGTATAAACAATCAACCCTGGTGATTTCTGTTCCTCAGGGTTGTTGAAGATGAATAGAATATGTCTCTGGCTAACTATAAATTTAATTACTCTTTAATTAGCAATCCCAATAAACCACTAATTCTTTTTTTGCACGGCTTCATGGGTAACATTGATGAATTTAATGAAGCCATACAACTCTTATCTGATGAATTTTCTTATTTAACTATTGACCTTCCCGGACATGGCAAAACTCAAGTTTTGGGTAGTGATGACTGCTATACAATGCCAAACACTGCTCAGGCTTTAATTAACTTATTAAATGAGTTGCAAATTAATAAATGCTTTTTAGTTGGTTATTCAATGGGAGGTAGATTAGCCTTGTACCTCACTTTGCATTTTCCGGAGCGTTTTTCTAAAGTTGTATTAGAATCAGCTTCCCCAGGTTTAGCAACTGAAGCAGAACGATTAGAAAGAATTAAACGTGATTCTCAAATAGGTAGAAAATTAATTAGAAGCGTTGAAAAAAGTGATTTTGCAGCTTTTCTAGCAAATTGGTATGATCAACCAATTTTTGGCGATATCAAAAATCATCCACAATACAACTTTATGGTAGAGAGTAGGTTACAAAATCAACCTATAGAATTAGATAAATCTTTACGTTTTATGGGTATTGGAACTCAACCTTCTTTGTGGGAGAAACTGCCAGAAAATAAGATTCCTTTGCTGCTACTTGCTGGAGAATACGATCGAAAATTTATAGAGATTAATCAAAAAATGGCAGATATATGTGAATTTGCCCAGTTAGAAATAATTCAGAATGCTGCACATAATATTCACTTTGAAAAAACACAAGAATTTGTACGTAATGTCAGAATATTTTTAGATTAAAATGCAATTTATTTTTAACTTTCAGTGTTAAATTGTAGGGTGCGTTACGCTAAAGCGATAACACACCCTACAATTTAATTCCCTATAAATTTTCGCACTCTCTTTTTGTTACATAATGACGATAGCGAAACATAGCTTCTAGTTGTGCTTGCACTAACCAACCACTGAAAAATTCAACTGTTTCTCCACCAGGCAAAGAAAAGGAAATATCATCAATCAGTCTAGTTTTACCATTTTCAGGTTCTAATTCATGCCTGTGTATCCAAGACTCAAAAGGCCCTGATATTTGTTCATCAACAAACAAGCGATTTTTTTCACATTGAGTATGGCGTGCTAACCAAGTCAAAGGTAAGGGGCCAAGAAAAAGCCGAAATTCTGTAATAGCACCGACCTCCAACCCTCCCTCACGGCGCATAACTTTGACTGGTTGCCAAGGTGGAGTTAGCATTTGTAAAATATCTGTTCTTTCGTGAAATCTCCACACTACTTCTGGTGGTGCATTAATTACAGAGGTATGTTTAAAGTGCAGCATGGAAGCAAAAACCTAAAATTCAGCCTTCGTATTCGGTATCAATTTCAATATCTAGAGTGTCTTCATCCACCCTTACATACAAAATATTTGGGTTACAGCAAACTTGACAATCTTCAACATAAGATTGCTGTCCGCCAGCACTCAAATCAACAAAGGTTAAGTTTGGTTCACCGCAATAAGCGCAGTAATACTCAGCTGTTGTTTGCATTAATTTGTACGCTATGAATTTAATGGCTGAAGTTCTTTTACGGATGAGTCAAAATTACTCGTAGCATCAGCCAAGTGTTTCAGTAGTGTAGACTGTGGTAGAGGCCCTTGCAAGTGATTCCAAGGTAATATTTGCTCTGTTGACCAATTAGCATGGACGTAGAAATCTAAGTCAGGGATTTGACCTTTTAGCTGTTTAAAAGCACGTTTGTAACTGCCTAAGGAATCGCCAAAGTTACGGGTAAGTTCTAGCAGGTGAGATAGTCTGCGATCGCCTCTTGATAACAAAGCTTGAATGATAGACCAATTATAGCTTTCTGGGCGAAATTCTATCCCTTGGGGTTTTAGCTGTTTTTGTAACATCTGCAACCGCTTTTCAGACTGCTTATTCACACCAAAATATTGAAATGGTGTGTGTGCTTTAGGTACAAAGGTGCTACATCCTAGCGTTAACCGCAGTCCAGACGCAGCTTTTTTGACGCTACGCATCATTGCTACAGTTTGTTCTAAATCTTCTGGTTCCTCGCCAGGAATTCCCACCATTCCGTAGAGTTTCAAACTTGTTAAGCCACCAGCTTTGGCGTTAACTGCGGCTTGGATGATTTCGTCATTATGCAGCTTTT
The DNA here is from genome assembly GCF_963875125.1 of Calothrix sp. NIES-2098. NCBI lineage: Bacteria > Bacillati > Cyanobacteriota > Cyanophyceae > Nostocales > Calotrichaceae > Calothrix > Calothrix sp. NIES-2098. Next base: position 1,154,654 of record NZ_CAWNKJ010000001.1, on the reverse strand, counting down.
TGTTGATGATGCGGCGTAATTTTTCAGAACCACTTTCTACCGCAATAGTAAGCGATCGCGTGTCTCGTTTCGCTAAAGTTTGTGCTAGCTGCACTGTAACTGTATTGGTGCGAACTGAAGCAATGCTGAGACGGACATCATCATATTGCGGCTGACTAATATAATCCAGCAGCGCCTCAAACTCTGGATGCTGAGTTACGGAAGCACCTAATAACCCTAATCGCTTTGTAACTTGTAAGCCTCTTTCAATAGCAGGAATTAACGAACCTTCCAGACTTGCGGTTCTAAATGGCAATGTGAGATAACTAGCCAAACAGAAGCGACACATTTCTGGACAACTGCGCACCACTTCCACCATGTAGATATTTTCCCATGCTGCCTTTTCGGTAACGACGGTGGATGCAGAGAGGATATTTCCCCGATAAGTCTGTTTTTGCACTATTGCGGGAATTTCTGAGGAAATTGGTTGAATTGACTTGACAGCACCATCTAACGCCTCATATTCCACTTCATACAAACTGGGAACATAAATTCCTGGTACTTGTGCAAGTGCTTGAAGTTGAGTTTGTCGAGAAGCGTTCCTAACTTCTTTATACTTCTCGATGAAATCTCCTAGCAGGTTTTCTCCATCCCCTAGCAAAATGACATCAAAAAAATCTGCGAAAGGTTCGGGGTTAGCGGTGAGAACCGGGCCACCACCAAAAATTATTGGATGATTATCTTTGCGGAAAGATGCGCGAATGGGAATTTCTAAAGATTCCAGCAAATTTAAGATATTCACATAATCTAGTTCCCAAGAAATCGAAAATCCCACAATTTCTGGCTTTCTCGGAAGCGGTTCGTGAATATCAGTGAACAGGCGGCTTACCTGCACATCATCTCGCATTGCCAAATTTGCCCACACCACCTGATATCCCAGGCTAGTGATTCCCACGCTGTACTCATTGGGAAAGGCGAAAATCACCGGGATAGCGTCGGTGTTGGGGGTAGTGGGGGTGAATAACAGGCGTTCAGCAGAAAATACAGATGATGTCACAGGCGATCGCTTGGGGGTGTTTATAATAATGCGGGTAAATAGAATTGGCGTAGGCTGACTTTGTTTGTTTAGCCAAGGCAGTGTGGCAGGGTTATCTATATTTAATTTTAAGCGATAGAATTATCAGGTTAAAAAATAATGACACGCTATTAGCAAGAATAATGGGTAAAGCTTGCAGATAAATGCCATATATTAACCATAAAAATAAACCACTACTAAATGTAATCAGCATGACATAAGAAACATCCTTAGCTGACTTTGTTCGCCATGTTTGAAACATTTGTGGTAAGAAGGCAATGGTGGTTAAGGTAGCTGCTATTAGTCCTAAGATTGTAATAAAATCCATGTTTATTTAGATTAAGTTGCATATCATAATATATAGCCATTCTATCTGAGTTTTGGAAATTACTTTTTTAAAAAAAGAACTAACCCAAATTATAAGATAATCAAATCTCACGGCTAAACAAGTATTTCCATCCGTTGAATAGTGACTAATATAAAATTTAATTTTATAGTAATGAAAAAATTAAATTTTATTCTAGATCCATAACATCCTTTTACTTGGTAAAAATATTTACATCTTGTTTATATAGATAATATAATATTAATTATCCATTTGCTTAAGGCTTATGAAATATAAACGAGAAATTATAGAAGCATTATTGTCTGGTTTATCTAGCATGGAGGAGTTTTATGACTCTCCAGATGTTATTTATCGGCACTTTTCAAATTGGATAAACAGTGTTAGAGAAATACTTACTGGTGCTGACATGAATGATGAATTAAATAGTTGGAATAAAGCATTAAATGGTACAAATTATTCAGATGATGGCTCTTTGTGGGTAGCCATGTCAATTGCAAAAGCTACGCTTATAGGTATTCTTAATAAACTAGAAACTACTGAAATATTCAATACACCTTATATTAATAATGAAGATGTATTAAGTGCCTATAGAATGTCTAATTTATATGTAATTCTCCATTGCTACGAAAATTCGGTTCGTTGCTTTATTGAAAAAATACTCTCAAAGGAACTTGGAGATAATTGGTGGAAAATAGTTGCAAATACAAAAATGTTAGAGAAAGTAGAAAGAGTCAAAAATAAAGAAATAAAAAACAAATGGGTTTCCCCAAGAGGAGGTAGTTCACCTCTTTATTGTATTGATTGGGGCGATTTGGCGACATTGATTAGAAATAATCGAGAATTATTCCTACCTTATATTGGAGACATTCATTTTATTGACAATAGATTTGCACAACTAGAGGATTTGCGAAATATTGTTGCTCACCACGGAATTTTACCATCTGAAGATGATTTTCAAAGAGTGTTTATTTCTTTCAGAGATTGGTGCCGTCAAATAGGACAGCATAAAAATTTGTAAGAAGATGCCTAAAAAATCAAAATGTTATGATGAACATAATAATAGTAAATAGACATCCTACAACACTTTACACTGCCCATGATTCCGTAATAAATGGTCGCACAACACCAAAGCAACCATCGCCTCAACCATCGGAACAGCACGGGGTAACACACAAGGATCGTGTCTTCCTTTGGCTGCTAATAGGGTTTCTTCACCTTCACGAGTTACGGTTTTTTGCTCTTTTCTAATCGTCGCTGTCGGCTTAAACGCAACTCGTAAAATAATATTTTCGCCGTTAGAAATTCCTCCTTGAATCCCACCTGAACGGTTAGTTACAGTGCGAATTTCGCCTTGTTCATCAATATAAAATTCGTCGTTATGTTCAATTCCTGTTAATAGCGTCCCCGCAAAACCTGAACCAATTTCAAAACCTTTGCTAGCAGGGAGAGACATTACAGCTTTAGCAATATCTGCTTCCAATTTATCGAATACTGGTTCGCCTAAACCCTTGGGTACATTCCGCGCTACGCATTCGACTACGCCGCCAATAGAGTCACCTTGTCTACCAATTTGCTCAATTAATTCAATCATACGTTCTGCCGATTCCGCATCGGGACAGCGAACGATGTTGCTTTCAACTTGTTCTAGGGTGACAGTGTTGGGATCGATAACGCCTTCTAGGTCTTTGATGCGCTTGACGTAACCAATAATTTCCACATTGGCGACTTGACGAAGAATTTTTTTGGCGATCGCACCTGCTGCTACTCGTCCAATTGTCTCACGTGCAGAGGATCTACCTCCACCTTGCCAATTGCGAATGCCATATTTAGCATCGTAAGTGGCGTCAGCGTGCGATGGACGATACTTCTGCGCCATTTCGTCGTAATCTTGGGGACGGGTGTCTTTGTTCCGTACCAAAATTGCGATTGGTGTTCCTAAAGTTTTGCCTTCAAAGACTCCAGATAATATCTCGCAGGTATCAGCTTCTTTGCGAGGTGTCGTAATCTTACTTTGTCCTGGCCGCCTTCTATCTAGTTCTACTTGAATTTCCTCAGCAGAAATTTCCAGTCGCGGCGGACAACCATCAATCACAACTCCCACGCCACCGCCGTGAGATTCTCCAAAAGTAGTAATACGAAATAGATGACCAAAAGTGTTGCCCATGATGTTGAGGAAATAGACCAGGCTTATGTATTTTACCTGCTGGTGTGACAAAAGGCCGAGCCAAACACCGTAAATCTCGTTTGTGGCGGTGTAGGCGTAGCCTGTTGTAGAAATCGCTTGAGCAATAACTCAACGCATCTCCAGAATACCGATTTCCTCTAAGCAGTTTCCGCAACCTAGGAACTGGGGTAGAAATTCATTTTGTACATATTATTTTACAAAAATTTATATATTGTTATTTAACTATTTAAAATTTATTTCCTTGAAACTTAGGCATCAGCGATCTCTGACTTGACTGAAGATATTTATTGATAAAAAATAAATTTATTCAAAGAAAAAGCCAAAACTTTTAATTTTTACTTTGGGATTGACTTCAAGCTGGAAATATTATTCTTATCAATCAAAATCCAAATCTAAATTCAGTATCTTTTTTTAGTAGTAGAAGTTTGATAAGTTACTATAGAAAACTGAAAGTATTTACCCAGTTGTCATTTTAGACCTGTGCAAATTCATTCCTATTCCGAATATGACCCCAGCGCACAAAGCAATTATCAGATGGGTTTACAGAGGGTACTTGACCGTCTGTCCATCACCATGCGCCGGAATACATTAGTTCGACAAACGATCGACCACCTTAGAGAGTCACTTCAAGTCGATCGCGTAGTTTTATATTACTTTTACGGAGAATGGGAGGGGCAAGTAACCTTTGAATCTGTAATCTCTAGTGAATACTCAATCTTTGGTTCTACGGGGGCTGATAATTGTTTTAACCAAGAGTATGCCAGTTTGTATTTAGCAGGAAGAGTAAGAGCGATCGCGGATATTGAATCAGAACCTATACACGATTGTCATCGTGAATTTCTCCGCAGTTTGCAGGTTCGCGCCAATCTAGTAGTACCGGTTGTCATACCTAGGGGATTATGGGGATTGTTAATAGCTCATCAGTGCCAAGCACCTCACTTCTGGTCGCCATCAGATATTGAACAGATGCAAACAGGGGCGAAAACGATGGCTACAGCCCCTTGTATTCTAGATAGTTAACTAAAGTCAAGTTGAGCAAAAGCTATGAAATTTGGTTATACAATTATCTGGGTAGATGATGTTGTTAAGACCGTTGAGTTTTACGAAAAAGCATTTGGCCTTGTTCGTCGTACAATCCGAGAGCAAAATCAAATTGTCTGGGCAGAAATGGAAACTGGAGACACTACCTTAGCTTTTTCCTCTACTAATGAAGCGCAAACATTATTTCCTAGTGGTTTCCATGCTAACGATCCCATACAACCACCTTCATTAATTCAAATATCATTTATTACACCTGATGTTGCTACTGCCTACATGAAAGCATTAGGTGCAGGGGCAAAAACGTTAGATGCGCCAAAACGTCAGCCTTGGGGACAGATGATTGCTCGTGTCCGCGATATTAATGGTGTGTTGGTATCATTAGTGAGTTAGTAGGTTTTATTGCTAAGAAATTACTACTCCCAGGAACATAGTAACAACGCTGCGATCGCTAATAAAATACCAATACCTTGTCTCAAAGTTATCGGCTCTTTAAGAATTACAAATGCTAAGAGGACTGTGATAGCTGGATATAAGGAAGTTAGAGGTATGACAATTGTTGCAGAAGCTTGACTGATAGCCACGAAAAAACATAGTGTGGCTAAAGTTCCACTAATACCAACTAGAACTGCGTATAAGATACCACGAATATTTCCTTGCCATTGAAAGCCATTAGTCGAAATTAATAATAGGCTCACGAGGATAGCACCGCTGACTTCGTAGACTAAAGCAAGTTTTGGGTCAATATAGTTTGTGGCCAGTTTGCTGAATAATCCCCACAAACCATATAAAAATAATGAAAATATTGTGTGCAGGAGCCAATTTGTTACTGAAATCATTTTGACTTTTGAAGTGCTGATTTAATGATACATGTTCACACTCATCTAAACTTTCTCAAAATTAAGTATTAAAAATTTGCTAATTAATTTAAACAAGGGTATTTAGATATCGATAAAACAAAGCAGACTGTACTCTAACCCGGTTTTTAATTATGAATACAGAATTAGTAATTAAATTGATAATTATTTATGGATTCTAATCCAGTGTTGTATAAACTCATAACCGATCGCATTGCTACAAGTCCCCAACAGCGCATCACTTTTGCTGAATATATGGACATGGTTTTATATCACCCCGAACATGGTTACTATTCCAGCAATGCAGTCAAGCTTGGGTTTGAAGGTGGTGATTTTTTTACATCTGTTCACCTTGGAGATGACTTTGGTGAATTACTAGCAGAACAGTTTTTTCAGATGTGGGAGATTTTAGGAAAACCTGTGAAGTTTTCTTTGGTAGAAATGGGAGCAGGTCAAGGACTGTTAGCATCTTATATCCTCAAGTACTGTCAGCAGCACTACCCAGATTTTTTTGCTGTTTTAGAATATCTAATTGTTGAGAAATCCCCATCTCTGAGACAAGAACAGCAGCAACGCTTACAAGATTTTCCGGTGCGTTGGTGCAGTCTAGAGGAAATACCATCCAATTCCATTACAGGTTGTTTTTTTTCTAATGAATTGGTGGATGCTTTGCCAGTACATCAGTTTATTTTAGAAGCAGGGGAAGTGCAAGAGATTTATGTGACAACGGGAGATGTGGGAGACAAGGAGGACAAGGGAGACAAGGGGGACAAGGAGGAATCTCTCCCCACACCTGTGCCAGCATTTGTAGAAGTTACAGGAGAACTTTCTAACCCTAGGTTGGCTGAATATTTTGATTTAGTGGAAATTGATTTTTCCCAAAATGGTTATACAGATGGCTACCGTAGTGAAATTAATTTAGCTGCTCTAGACTGGTTGAGTATAGTGACAGACCGCTTGCAGCGTGGCTACGTGTTAACAATTGATTATGGCTACCCTGCCAGTCGTTACTATAACCCCAGGCGATCGCAAGGAACCTTGAAATGCTATTATCACCATCGCCATCATGACAACCCTTATGTCAACATCGGCAAGCAAGATATTACAGCCCATGTGGATTTTACTGCTTTAGAACGATGGGGCGATCGCTGCGGTTTAGATAAAGTAGGTTTTACCCAGCAGGGATTATTTTTGATGGCCTTGGGCTTGGGAAGTCGCATTGCAGCCCTTTCCTACCAAGAACAATCAATTTCGCAACTATTGCGGCGACGAGAGTCACTACACGAACTGATTAACCCTTTAGGGCTAGGCGGCTTTGGCGTTTTAGTTCAAAGCAAAGGCTTAAAGGAAAAAGAACTGTCTCAACCGCTAAAAGGCTTAACTGTGCCAGAGTAAAAGTAGGCGAAAAGTTAAAACTCTATTAATGCTGCATTAGTCTCAGTTGACTAAGGTAATACTGTTACAGCGATCGCAAAAACATCAGGAAACGAAAAATTATGAGTACCCACGACCTATTAGTACTAGTTACCCTACTCACCCCAGGTATTTTACTGTCAGTTGTAATCTTGGCAACTTTTGCCGCAGGTGGCTAATTACCACCCCCGCAAACCAGTATTTGAGTTACCAGTTAACAGCCATCACTGTTAACTGGTAACTGTTGACTGATAACTATTAACTGATAATAGAAACGCGATGTCTACAATAAGGCCTCGCCTACGCTGTACCAAAGGAACGTAAACAATGAAGGTGGCATTTCTGGGAACTGGACTGATGGGACTACCAATGGCGCAAAGGCTATTGGCAGCAAACATAGAGTTAGTTGCCTACAACCGCACCCCAGAAAAATTAGCACCACTACAAGCAGCTGGTGCAGAAATCGCAACGCATCCCCGCTATGCAATTCGCGCTGCTGATTGCATCATCCTCATGCTGACAAATGCTGCGGCTATTTATAGCGTGTTGCTTTCAGATACTTCCTGGCGAACTCTCTCAGGACGCACCGTTATCCAAATGGGGACAATTACCCCCACAGAAAGCCAAGAAATTCGAGATGCAGTAGCAGCTGCTGGTGGGGAGTATCTAGAAGCACCAGTTTTAGGGAGTATTCCTGAAGCACAAACTGGCAAACTAATTGTCATGGTAGGCGCTCGCGAAGATCAATTTCAGCGCTACTTTAATTTACTTCAAAATTTTGGCCCAGAACCTCGATTAATCGGGCCTGTAGGTGCGGCAGCTTCCGTCAAGCTAGCACTTAATCAACTCATAGCTTCTCTAACCACTAGCTTTGCTCTCAGTCTGGCTTTTGTTCAGCGTCAGGGTATTGACGTAGAAGCATTTATGGAAATTCTGCGTGAAAGTGTACTTTACGCCCCTACCTTTGATAAAAAGCTATCACGAATGTTGGATGGCAATTTTGCAAATCCGAATTTTCCCACCAAGCACTTATTGAAAGATACAGACTTATTTATCAATGAAGCGAAAGCGGCTGATTTAGATGTTAGCAGTATCAAAGGTGTCAGGCAAATCTTGCAATCAGCGATCAAGATGTCCTTCGCTAATGATGATTACTCATCAGTATTTTATGCCATTAAAGCTTGGGAAGAAGGACGATGGGAATAAAGTTAATAAAGTTAAATGCGTAGGAGCTTCTGCTTATTGTCGGCAGACATTGCCTAAAATCAAACTATTGGGCAAATGACCATAATTAACGATCTATGGTAAAGTCTAAACCCTATCAAGCTCTACCAACCAGTGCTGAACTACCCTGTTCAGACGATACACCTGTGGATAACGTAGACCAAAGGGCTTGGCGAAGCCTAGATCAGAATTTTATTCCCAACTTATTGCTGTTTATCTTAGAGTCGATTTGGGCAAACAGAAATGACTGGTTTTTCGGCGTAGATATGGGTATTTACCATACAACAGGAATCAGTCATCTAGTACCAGTAGTTCCTGATGGTTTTTTGAGTTTAGGAGTGCAACGACGTAAAGCAGATAAATCACGCTTCAGTTATGTGGTGTGGAAAGAAGAAAACATTGTACCCAAGTTTGTTTTGGAAGTAGTTTCTAAAACTCCTGGTGATGAATATGATACTAAGCTGAATATCTATGCTAAATTGGGTGTCCTCTACTACGTTATCTACAATCCGCAGTATTGGCGACGAGACCAACATCAACCATTTGAAGTGTATCAGTTGATTAATGGAGAATATCAACTACAAATAGGCGAACCATTTTGGATGTCAGAAATTGGATTGGGAATTGGGCGATCGCGCTACACATCTGGCACAATTCAACGTAAGGTACTGTATTGGTATGATGAAAATGGTACTGGCTACTCAACCTCTGACGAAGTTGCTCAAACTGAACGCCAACAAAAAGAACGATTAGCAGCCAAGGTTAGAGAATTGGGAATCGATCCAGATAATATTTGATGATAGTGCCGCTTAAAGTAAAGGCAGAAGGAAATTAAAACTCTATTTTGTGTTTACCAGCCAAGTATTCCTGAAAAGTAATATGAGCAAAAGAGTAAATACCTTTTGTTCTCTCTACCAGTAACCCAGTTTGAACTTGAATACACTTGAGAATTGCTTCACTATCTATTTCTAAATTTTTATTGCTTTTATGTAAGCTCATAATGTATTGGCTAATCTGGCTTTCAATAGCTTTTTGCTGGAATAAATACTCACCTCGCTGCCAATATTTTCTGGCAATTTCACTCAGTAATTCTTCTATTTGTTGCTGAGAAAGTTGCTGATAAATTCCATATCGTTGAATCTGAAGCTGGTCGATAAAGATATCCAATGCTTGTTGATAAATTTCTGATTTCCAATCAAAATCTGCTATTTGTTCAAATACTAAACATAAAAATGTCACCAATAAAGGATTAGTAACGAATTCTTGTAACGATTGATTTTCTTCTAATTTCCGTAAAAAATCTTCTGCTTTGTTCGCTTCTCGATCCTGAAACCACTTGCTTACAAATTCAGTAATCTGTTGAGTATCAAAATCGGCAATTTCTACTTCTGTGAATTGTTCAAAAATATAATTCTGTGCCGCAACTCGGCAGGTAATCACAAAGGAATTGGCATAAAATCGGGTTGTAAACCAGTTAATTTCCTGCAAAATTCGGACAAAATCAGCTTCCCTGACTTGATCTAACCCATCTAATAACACTATTGTTTGTCCTTGACTGAGCAGGGTGAGTGCTGCATTTGGCACAACCCCACAATCTTCAAATTGTTGTGTAATATACTCTAGTAGGTTTGGTTGCTCTCTAGCCTCTGCAAAGTCCTTGAGATTAAGAAAAATCGGGACGCGATCGCTTCTATACTCACCTAAATTACACTGAATCGCTAACCACTTTAAAAATATAGTCTTGCCTGTTCCTGGTCTGCCTAAAATTATCAATTTGTCGCAATCTTCTACGGCTTCCAAGGCGGGATAACGCGGTTGTTGAAGAATACCCAAGTTAAAACAGTTCCACTTGTTAGGGTCAAAATCCCGTACTATCTCCTCAATATCCAGTCGCCTGCGTCCAGCTACCCGTTCCCAAATATGGACGTGAGTGTAGATAGTATCCAGCCTTCTTGGCCGTTCCATATCTAGCACCCGCATCACGCCACAACGCCTTTGAATGCTGTCGTGGACTTGTTCGCGGACACTCTGCACTAAACTCGGAATTTGGCTAACGCTAGCTGGCTGTTCCACCTCCGGAAAGGATGAGGAGACGATAATCTCTTCCCAATTCAGGTTGAGCTTTTCGCAAATAGTCACGAAAATGTAGCGGTCAACTGGTTTGCCTTGAAAAAACTTAGTAACAGGCTGACGACTAATACCGAGTTCTCCAGCTAACCCCTGCTGTGTCAAGGAATTACGGATTAAGGCCGCTTCGGCTTTACTAATTCCCTTGGCTGATGCTTGAAGCGATCGCCTAGTCATTACCTCTATCTAAAATTATTTTGTAATTTATATAGCTACTTTAGCAAAAACTCATACATATCTCATGCAAAAGTCATACCCAAATCACTCCCAAGAATGATTGTAAAACATACATGAGAGTGCGAATCTAGAGATCTAGATATTTGACATCTCTTACATTACTTGAGTAAATTATTATGTTAGGTGGTCGGTTTAGGAGGGATTATGAGCGAAATTAACGTCTCGATTGATGCTCCTTCCGGAAAATATGTTATGAAACAAGCACTAGAGCGCATCGCACTAGAATTTCAGGATTATCTCAATTCTCTACAACCTGAGGAGATTAAATGCTTAGCAGAAAGGTTGGCTCCTACTCATACTAAGCCAAAGTATTCCCAAGCTGAACTTGACTTCGCTGCCAAACTTGGTGCCGATCAAATCAGTGATGAAGAGCATAGTAAATTAGAACTTGCTGCGCTAACGAGAAATTTTAGGTGGAGACAAGAATTACTTAAATCTTCATTAACAGCACCGCAAGTAGCCGATTTATTGAATACAACCCGTCAGACACCACACGATCGCTTAAAAAAGAATAGCTTAATTGCTGTTCAAGATAACGGAGTCTGGAAATTTCCCATCTGGCAATTCGATCCTGAGGGGCCAGATGGTGTAGTAGCTGGGCTACCAGATGTTTTAAAAGCTCTGAATGTTCCTGCTTTTTCAAAAATAAGTTGGCTGACTCGACCAAACAATGCTTTAAACGGGTTAACCCCCATAGAAGCCTTAAAGTTTGGGCAAATAGATGACGTAATTGCCGAAGCCAGGACTGTGGGAGTTTTGTAGAAGTCTGTTAGACAACTAATGATCCAGAAGAATCAATGCGAGGACGCGGGGAAATTTTCATTCTCCGCGTCCCCTTGTCTTCTTTACAATTATCTCAGTATAAATCCTGGCAACAAATCTACTGATTGATTGACAAAAGTTACAAGAGCTACACTTTTGTAGATAAAAATGTCCGGAAACACGTAGCTAACTCTTGAATTTTGCTGTAGATATAGTTTTTATGTACTAGTACAGCAAGGCGAAAATCAAGCTACTATTCAAAAATATCCGAAAAGCTGACGCAATTAGCTTTTTACAGTTGACGAAAAGTTTTAAAGAAGGTTAACTCAATCTAACAAACTTTTCCAGACGATTTTGAATTCCGTACACCAGCACTTGTTGACAGACACCGTAAAAGTCTGGAACATCAAGTATTCCTATTTTGTCAGTCAACCAGATCAGGAGTGATAAAGGTGGTCAAACTAATTGTCCCGCCACCTCGCTTTGGCAGGCCAAAACCAAAATTTTATAGCTTGAAAAAGGGGACGGAACTTTTCAGAATTTTCCGGACAGACTTTGGTACTACTGCCTTGACTTTTCGAGGGTGGGGCCCGCTTTATCGCTTCGATCATCATCGCGGCAACTTTCCCAGCTTTTCCTACGAGCCAAAGGATTATCAACCAGCCCATGACCAAGAACGCGGTATATACTACCTTGCACCAAAACTTTCCAGTTGTCTAGTAGAAGTTTTTGGTGATGTCGGTTGTATAGAAATTACCGACCAACAAATTGCGATTGTGACTGTCACGAGAGATTTAAAATTATTAGATCTCCGGGGTACGGGGGCGATGCGGGCTGGTGCGAATGAAGCCACCCTAGCCAAGACAGAAAAGCGTTCTCTTAGCCAAGCTTGGTCGCGCTATTTTTACGAGCAGCCAGGGATTTACACTCAAATTCATGGGTTAATTTATTGCAATGCTCATAATAACGAAGATGCGATCGCAATTTACGAGCGTGCGGAACATTTCTTCACCTGTAAACCAGAAAATGTATTGCCGCTAAAACACGAATTGTTACAAGGCCCAATTTTAAAAGCGGCGGATGAGAATAATTTAGAAGTAATTCCCTATTGGTAATTCTGGTTAACGCGCATTCCCGTAGGGGTGGGGTTTCCCCACCCTTAATTTACGAAAATTCATATACCGCATAATTTATTGAATCGTTATAAAAATTATGATAAACAAACCAAATCAAGAGCCTGGTAGCAACCAGATTTCTAGAGAAGCAGTAGATTGGCTACTGAGAAAAATTATTCACATTCCCAAAAACTGGTTAATTATTAGTAGTATTTTTATCCTTCTTAGTATCTTTCAAATAACTGGTGGTGAAAAAATCACCTTTAAATTTGAAGTAACCAACACCACAGCCGTTTTTGTAGCATTAATTTGGCTACCATCTCTACTAAAAATAATTGCCTTAACAGGAGGAGCAATCAAGACTCCAGTAGGGGAAATTACTGGCTCAAGTATGATGCCGATGCTACAGTCATTAACAGGTGATACTCTCGGATTTTTGATTGAGCAGACTAAGCTAGCAGAAGAGATTGCACCACCACAACAGCAGCTAGAAATGCGACAAATGCGCCATGAATGGCAGAAAGCTTATGCCTCAAGAGTTCCTTCATCGGAAGCACGAAAACAAATTGAAAGCTTAAGTCAACGCTATAAAGAACTGAGAAATTCCTTACCAGCAGGAGCAAAACGTACATTTGAAATGGAGTCTATTGCTGGGAGAATGCGCGCGCTGGCTTCAGAAGTAAATTTTTCTGAACAAGAGGTAAATAATCTGCTCAAATCTAACGACCAAGGTAAGCGATTGCTAGGACTTTCTGTAACAGAATGGTCTGGAGATCCGACTTACTTTTATGCAGTGCTGAACACGATTAATAATTCAGAAACAGCCTTTGAACAGACTTGTGCATTACGCGCAGCAGAAAAGATGGTAGTTAGGCTAAATACTCAGCAGAAACAAGACTTGCATTCAGTACTGCTACATCAACGCAATTTTAATGAAGCAGAAAAATGTTGGATTAGACCTAATTCTAATCGTTGGGCATTGAGCGATCGCATTTTAACAGCCTTAGAAGAATAGCGATACTGAATATTTCACAAAACCCGCCCCTACTGAGCTTTGTGTTTAGTCTGCGGGCGTTCTTTTCTTGCAGCGATCGCACTGCTAAACTATTTTCAGTATGTGTAAATAAAGCTAACTTATAGTTAACACAATTCAAGATTGCTGCAAACATTACCAATGACAAAGCGCAAATGACAGCCCTCACTAGTTAACTTTATTTGTCCCGACCTAACTTAAATAAACAATATTGCGGTATTACTGGGTATGGCTGCACTTCGCTGGAGACAACAACTTGCCTCCCCGTCACCTCAACGCTTTTTGGAAATAGGCGCTTGATTCGGGTCAAGTTTACGCAAAGTCTCGCCTTTGGCTACACCGTAGCTTTGCCAACCGCCATAACCCAGGACAAAATCACCCACAGAGAAATTAGGATGCTGAGATTTAATCACTTGGCTAACAGTACTACCAACCATTACAGATCCTAACTCCGCAGGCGCAGCATAGGACTCGCGATCGCTCATGCGTCCACGCATATAAGGGTCGAGAGATAGATAAATAGTGCGGTTGCAAACTTCGCCTTCTCCGGGTTCTGGAATTGGAGTTTTCACAACAGCAAAATCACTTTCTTTCGGTTCCCCCACCGGGCGGCTTTTCAGTAAGACTTGTTTATTTTTCATTGGTCATTTGTCATTTGTTATTGGGTATGGTGCATTTCTTCTTCTGCTCACTTGTGCCCCTTGTCTCCCCACACTCCCCACACCTCCTTATCAGCGCGTTACTGGTACTTGTTGTTGCTCGGATGTAGAAGCCCGATCCGCAATCTGCTTAATTTGTACCTTAAGACCGTACTCTGGGCGCAGGGTAATTGAAGGTTGCGGTACAATGGGGAATCCTGGTACTAATTCTATCTGGAAGCGTTGGGCGATGGTCGCCAGTAATAAAGCTGCTTCCATTTGTGCAAAGCCTTTACCAATACAAATTCGCGGGCCATCGCCAAAAGGAAAATATACGCCTTTGGGTAGTTGCTTCTCAAACTCGGCTGTCCAGCGTTCTGGTTGGAAGGTTTCGGGATCGGTAAAATATTTGGGATGGCGATGCATGACCCACTGGCTAATCATTATCGTTGTGCCTTGGGGAATTTCATAATCGCCAATTGTGGTATCTTGCGCAGCTTCTCGCCCTAAGAGCGATACTGGAGGATACAACCGCATTGATTCTTTAATTACTTCCTGAGTATAAGGTAAGCGGGAAAGGTCTTGGATTGTGGGTAACTTTCCTTGTAAAACTTGATTTAACTCGGCAGAGAGTTTCTCTTGAACTTCTGGATGTTGCGATAATAGCATCCATGTCCAAGATAAAGTATTGGCAGTAGTTTCATGACCAGCCAGCATCAAGGTTGCTACTTCATCTCGCAACAGTTTATCGTCCATTTGTTGCTGAGTTTCTTCGTCCCGTGCCTCCATCAGCATCGAGAGTAAATCGTTGGTTTTTTCACCACTATGACGGCGATCGCTTATTAATTTATAAATAGCTGCATCCATTTCCTCTACAGCATGACGATACCTGACGTTTTCCGGACTGGGGAACCATTCCCACACTAAAAAATTCTGCCGCCGCTTACTTTCAAACCAGTGCATTGTCACATCTAAGGCATTAGCAACAACTTTGGCTTCGCCTGCATCCACATCGGCGTTAAAAATGCACTTCATCACGATCGCCAAAGTGAGGCGCATCATATCTGCATGAATATCATGGATTTCACCATCATGCCAGGTTTGCATCATTCGGTTGGTGTACTCTACCATTGTTTCACCATATTCATTAATTCGCCTTTGGTGAAACACAGGTTGAGCTAGGCGACGTTGCCATAACCAAGATTCTCCTTCTGCGGTTAACAACCCTTCACCTAGTAGAGTTTTTAAAACACGGAAGCCTCGGCTTTTGATAAAAGTTTCGCGATTTTTGAGAACTTCTTCAATATATTCAGGATTAGTCAGCAAACAAGAAGGGGTTAATCCTAAGCGTAACGGGACAATATCACCATAGTCACGACAACGAGTAAGAAAACCTAGCGGATCTTCCCCCAGATCGACCAAATGCCCGACGATAGAGTTAATTGGTGGTGCTGGTAACTCGAATATATCTTGAGCCATTGCAGAAATTCTCCACGCTGATTGCCTTTTTGAAGGTTAATTTTCTGCGCAATGAAATTCCTCATCAAAAAGAAAGATTTATTCACAGCGATCGCATTGCCTACTCTATTGGCACTGTTTTCCTAGAGCGAGTAAAGCTAACACAGCAATAGCTACACACAACAAGTTGTAAAAAAATGACTGTAAATTTATCCCATTGCTCAATAATCAATCTAATCAGCGATCGCTTTGCTTTGAGAGCTAAAAAGCGATCGCCAATTTAAAACAGTTTAAATTCTAAAAACATCAATATGAAACAGTTACAAGTGAACTTATTGCTAGTACCAATCTTTGTGGTACTTACAGCAAACTCTGCATTAGCAGGCGGATTTGCCCTCAACGAACAGAGTGTTAAAAATCTCGGAAATGGCTTTGCTGGTAGTGCAGCTAGCGCTGAGGATGCTAGTACTATTTTCTCTAATCCTGCTGGATTAACTCGCTTAGAAGGCAATTCTGTAGTTGGGTCTACCTTTGTGATTTTCCCAACAATCCAGTTTCAAAACCAAGGTTCTCGCGTAGTTACAGGTGTGCCATTAACAGGTGGTAATAGTGGCGATGCTGGTGTGGATGTTGTAGTACCAAATCTTTATGCTGCTTGGAGTCTGTCGGATCGGGTCAAGCTAGGGCTGGGAATTAACGTTCCGTTTGGGCTAATTACTAAATATGACAATAACTGGGTTGGGCGTTACCAAGCAGTTGAATCTAAATTTACCACCTATAACATTAATCCCACGATTGCCGCCAAGGTGAGCGATAACTTTTCTGTAGGCGCAGGTCTGAATATTCAGTATGCTGAAGCCACACTTTCAAATGCGATCGATTTTGGTTTAGTCGGGCGGAGTGTTGGTTTACCTACCTTACCCCAACAAGCAGACGGCTTTGTGAAAGTTACTGGTTCCGACTGGAGTGTGGGCTATAACTTGGGGGTAATGTATGAACCAAGTAAAAGCACGCGCATTGGTTTAAGTTATCGTTCTCCGATTACGCAAAAAATTCGGGGTAATGCAGATTTCACCGTACCAGACAATTTAAGAATCCTCACAGCTAGGGGACAGTTCACAGACACAGGAGCCAGCGCTATTGTGAACCTACCCGATACATTGTCCCTTGCTGTTTACCAAGAACTTAGTCCCCGTGTATCAGTTGTGGGCGATGTTACTTGGACACAGTGGAGCCGCTTCCGAGAATTGCGTGTTAAGTTTGATAACCCCGCTCAAGCCGATAGCGTACAACCAGAGAACTGGAACGATACCTACCGTGTAGGCGTTGGCTTAAACTATGCACTCAACGATCGCCTAACTCTGCGAACTGGTGTGACTTACGATCCTAGTCCGATTAGCGAGGAATATAATACTCCGCGACTACCTGGAGGCGATCGCACAATCGTTGGATTCGGTGCTACCTATAAGCCTTCCAAATCTTTCAACGTAGACATTGGCTATACTCATGTGTTCTCTGACGATAGCTCGATTAACCAATCAAGTACTACAGCAGGTACACTAACAGGGAAATTTGCCAGCGAAGTGGATGTTATTGGTTTACAACTAAACTGGCAGTTTTAGTTAATTTCCAATAATTACACCTCAGTAGGGGCACAACAATGTTGTGCCCTTGGTAATTTAAGAATATATTCCATGAAAAGCAAATGACATGAGTAATGTCGTAGTTGGCTTAGATTTGGGTACAGGAGGAGTAAGAGCGATCGCGGTTGACCTGCAAGGGCAAATAATCGCTCAGACTACGAGAAGCTATCCCTTGTTAACTCCTCATCCTGGTTGGACGGAACAGAATTCATCGGATTGGGTGGAAGCAAGTTTAGCTGCACTTTCTGATGTGGCTCAACAGCTAGATGGATACCAAGCCATAGCTCTCGGTTTATCTGGACAAATGCATGGTATGGTTCCTCTTGATGCTGAGGGCAAAGCAATTAGATCGGCAATTTTATGGAACGATCAACGTACAGGTAAAGCTGTTGCGGAAATTGAAGCCGCTATTCCTCGCCAGGAGTTGATTCAGCGTACTGGGAATCCCGCAATTACTGGATTTCAACTGCCGAAGCTTGTCTGGTTGCGGACTGAAGAACCAGATGCTTATGCTCAGTTATGGCAAATTCTTTTACCAAAAGATTATTTAGGGTATGTACTAACTGGCGAATTATTCACAGAACCGTCTGATGCGTCTGGTATCGGCTGTTTGAACTTAGCGAATCGACACTGGGATACAGATATTCTGAATGCTCTGAATCTTAATCCCGCATTGTTTCCCCCAGTAGTCGAATCTACTGCGATCGCCGGACGGTTGAAATCAGGAATTGCTACCCGTGTCGAGCTACCCGTCGGATTACCAGTAATTGCAGGCGGTGGCGATAATGCAGCAGCAGCAATTGGTTTGGGTATTTCCTCCAGCAATCTCAACCGGGGTAGTTTAAGTATTGGCACATCGGGAGTGATTTTTGCACCATGCGATCGCCCAATTCCCGATCCCCAAGGACGAGTGCATTTATTCTGTCATGTCGATGGTGGCTATCATCTTTTGGGAGTGACGCTAGCAGCAGGCGGATCTCTGCGGTGGTATCGAGATACCTTGACATCGCAGATATCCTACACCGCGTTGATGGATATGGCAGAGCGATCGCTTCCTGGTGCGCGTGGCGTTCTCTTTCTCCCCCACCTCGCAGGCGAACGCAGCCCCCACCTCGATCCAGATACGCGTGGTGCTTTAGTCAATCTGTCATTAGCTCATACCCAAGCAGATATAACTCGTGCTGTACTGGAAGGCGTTGCATTTAGCTTGCGGGAAGCCTTGGAAGTAATTAGTGCGATCGCTCCAGTGCATCAACTCTTAGCCACAGGCGGAGGCGCAAAATCTACAATTTGGTTACAAATTCTGGCAGATATCTTGCAAACAGAACTGATTGCACCCAAAGCCGAAGAAGGAGCCGCTTACGGAGCAGCAATTTTAGCAATGGTAGGAGTTGGTGCTTACCCCAATTTAGAAGCTGCATTCAAGATTTTGCCACAGGATAGCAAGGTGGTACAGCCGCAAGTAAATCCTGTATATGAAGCAGGGTTTGAGCGATATAAACTACTTTACGAAGCCTTGAAAGCCGTTCGTTGAGATGAATTTTAGCGTTTTTGAGAAAAGAGCGATCGCTAAACAATAAAGACTATAAACAGTGAGGCGTATACTTCAAATAGTTGCAAATTCTTGGGTCTTTTCAACTCACAATCTCAGGACATCATCAAACAGTAATGATGTATCACTTACCATGTGGAGTCTCAACCTCTGATTGCGCAGAATAACTGCTCATTTCGCCAGTGTAGCTTTTCGCTTTTGATAAATTAAATAAAAATTAGCCTTGTAACCGAGCGAGAATAGCTATGGATGGTTTACCAAATGATAGGTTAACAAAGAAAGCCTATGGACGCATCTTAAAAAATGCACGAAATCTCAAAAATTACTCACAAGAGAAGCTAGCACAGGAGTCTCACGTTTCTAGAAGAACTATAGTAGACATTGAAACTGGAAATGTTGCTCCTAACCAAGCATATCGAAAAAGCTTTGCTAAAAGTTTAGATAATCCTATACTTGAATACTTTCCGCAATATTCTATTGAACAATTTCCACATCGACTAAAAATCAGATTTCAACATGAGAAGGAAGCAGGAAAACATTTCTTGAATGGATTAAAACAGCAAGAATTAAATAGTTTTAAAGAGGTTTTCCGTCTTTATGAAATGGCGTCAAAACAACAAGATGGTGTATTAATGCTGCTCTTGGATGAATATCTGCACACGCGGATAATGAATGCTCATCCTGACGAACTAACAAGAAATTTAGTTGGGCGATATAGACAAGATTATATAGAATTCTTCAAAAGTTGGATTCCGCAACTCAATTTTAATATATCACTTGGACAACATACAATTCATTTGAATATGTTTCAAGCGATTCTTGAGCAAAATCAAGACAAGCTAAACCAAGCTATTCACTTACACTTAGTTAACTCTCTCAACGATGTTACAAGAATTATCAATATGCTAGAAAATGATTGATAAGTTATATCGAGTGATTGCACTACATCTATAAGATTTGCGCGGATTGTCTTCTCATATTATTACTTTCAAGATGTGACTGTTTAGAATCAAAAAAGTCAATCTTATCAAGACTTATCATGAAAAATAACAATTCGCCGGAAGATTGGAACAAAAAAATGCAATATTTTTTAGTGTTGATGCAAATTATTTTTTACTTAGTAGCAACAGCTAATTATGGTTTACAGATTAAAAGCACTATGGAAAGCAATAGTTATATGAGAATACAGTCTCAGAAAGTATTTTAACTCTAAAATTAAATTTAGGTATGAGATTTGACAATCGATCGAAACGTCAGGCTGATTCGTTCTCCAACCCCAGGTGCTTTTGGTATTGCGTGTAACCACTCTGACTGAATATGCTTTGGCATATACAACAGAGCGCCATTTTTCAGATTAAATGAAAACTTAATTGAGCTATCTAATTTGCTGCGAAAAACGATCGTGCGTTCAGCGCCTAAGGATACAATCGCCACTCCAGTTCCTTCGCTCAACTCTTCACTTGAGTCTGAGTGGAAACCCATTGATGATAACCCGTCCGGGTAATAATTGAGGAGACAATTGTTCGGGTAGAAATTAAGCTTTTCGTAAATCCGCTGACAGATCGGGATAAGTTCAGCAAGCATTTCAACCTGGGGATATATCATACCTGAGTAGTCATAAGAAACGCCAAAGCTAGCCGTCTTTCGCGCTCGCAAACGCTCATCCCACTCAACCTTATCCCGCAGAATAGCAAAGAGTATTTCCGGATGAGTAACAAAGGATTCAGTTATGTGGATATTTGGTAGTGAATTGATTTCTGGCATAAATTTTGTAAGTCAACCCAACAATATACTCTTTTAAGTATTCATCATTTTATTCAACAGCAGAATTCGCCTTTAAATTGTGGAAGAGCGATATATTTTAGACATTTTATATACTGTGTTGAATAAAGCAAATATTTTCATATACTTTCAGAGTCGGGGTAAAAAAATTCGTAGCCAGGATAAACTTGCTGACTACGAATTTATATATCAAGTATGTTTATAATCCTCAAGCTTTTAAAACCACATGGAAAGAATTTAAATAACCATTGATGGTTTTAGCTAAAGTGTAACGCTGTTTTTTTGTAGTGATAGCCATAACTTGATACAAGCGCCCTTGAGCAAAATACATCCTACTTTTAGTGAATTTGCCACCAGCGTTGACGTACTCAATTTCTTTGCCAGGATGACCATTGGTACTGCGAATATCTCGCTGTCTAATTAAATTGCTTTTCGTAGTCTTTAAAGCTATATCCCTAGCATTATTAAGTACTGTTTGCGGGTTTGCCATCTTACCGTAACTGTAGGGAAAGTCATTGTAAGCAACTACATAAGCAACTTCCTGTTTTGGCGGTTGAGCTATAAATAGTTCTAAATTGATTTCCCCCATATAGGTTTTTTGAGCCTGGCTATCTCTTTTGGGCATTCCTGGCATCAAAACGCTAAAGCGTCCATCAGGGCCAGTGAACAACTTCCATTGTGGCTGTACTGGTTGAGTCACCTTTGGTTTAGCTGGAGTTACCTTTGGTTTGGGTTGACGTGCCTCAACCAGTAAAGATCCGCTGCATACAAGTGTGGCAGTAAGTAGGGACAATAAAACTTTGATTGTCATAGATTTTGCTTTTAATGGTGCTGATATCACCGATGCTGCTAGTACAGCACAGCGGAAATAAATATTCGATTCAAAACATACGCAAAGCTTACTAGATAAGCTTTTTGAATGTTGAATTTTGAACGAGTCAATTTTAATTTCCGCAAAGCGGTACTAGCTGTTATAACCTAGCAGCATACAAAGCAGCACCAATTAGCCCTACTTGTTGATTGAGAATAATATACACCGGTATTTCTTCGAGGAGGGAACGCATCCTACCTTTTTGGGTGAAGTTGAATAAAAAGCGACCCTCTTGCATTAAAGGCAGTATTTTAGGAGCAATACCACCAGCTATATATAATCCACCGTAAGGTAGAAGTTTGATGGCAAGATTGCCAGCTTCTGCACCATAAAGTTCTACAAACAGGTGCATGGTTTGTTCGCAGAGGCGATCGCGTCCTTGTAGTGCAGCCGTACCAATCATTGCACCTGGATCGACACTTTTTTCTGGTTTTCCTGCCTCTTGTTCCCAAATTCTGACGATGTGGGCAATATCTGGTGATTCGACGGCAATTTTTTGATCGCGCAAGAATTGGTAAATAGATACAATTCCCATCCCAGAAACTACTCGTTCTACAGAAACACGCTGGATATCATGTTTATCCATCAGGTATTTCATCAGCCGAAATTCTAACTCGGTACGCGGCGCAAAGTCGGCGTGTCCACCTTCGGAAGGAAATACTTTGTAGTGTTCTGCTTGCTTGATTAAAAAACCTTGTCCTAAACCAGTACCCGCACCAATAACCGCAATGGGTGCTTCTGGTCTAGGTTTTCCAGCTTGTAAAGTCAGCAAATTTTTGTTGTTTAAGCCGAAAATGCCGTAGCCAACGGCAGTAAAGTCGTTGATTAGAGAAACAGAAGCAATCCCCAAATCTTGTTGCAAACGTTCGCTATCTAAATACCAAGCTAAGTTGGTCAGCTTGGCAGTATTGTTCACTACTGGGCCTGCGATCGCAAAGCAGGCTTTTTGTGGTGTTGCTGACTTAGCTTTGGCGAGAAACTGCTGAACTATCGGCACTAAATCGGGAAAGTCTTGACTGTGAAAACTCTCCTCATAAATATTGCGTAACAGATGTGCGTCTGAGGTTTCATGAAATCCTGGTGAGTCAGTGGTTTCAGCTAACCGCAGAATGGTTTTCGTACCGCCGATGTCTCCTGCTAGTAATAATGTCATAAAACTTATCAGTAATAGAGTGACTTTCTCAGTACATGGCAATGTATATAGATTAGCGGAAGCCAGGATTCAAAATCTCTATCTAGGATTTAAACAAATCGAATTATTTCCTCTACCTCCACTAGATGAGAAGTATCTCCCTTAAGTTCTAATAACCATTCTGAGTCTTGCAGCACTACTTTGACTAAAGAACATAAAGAAGCCTTCACTTCCATTTTGGCAATTTCCCCTACTAATCCCATAGCTGCCCCTAGTACAGAAGCACCATGCCCTACTAACAGGATATTTTTTGGGTAGTATTCAGTCGCTAAACATCTAGCCGTTTGTCCAGAACGGGCGCGTACTTTTTCTTGTGTTTCGGGATATGTTGCAGCAATGTGGGGAGTATAGCTCAGATCGATTCTGGGAAATAATTCTGCTAGCGTGAGAGTTGAGAGTCTTTCTGGTTCTTCTGTCATCCAAGCCGGATTTAGCCATTCGCTCAAACCAGTTTCTAATTTAATTGGTAAATCTAGTACTTCTGCAACTGCATTCGCCGTTTGCACTGTTCGCAGGAATGGGGAAGCAAAGATATGACTGATTTTCTCTTTCTTCAGGCGATTAGCTAGCTGTTTTGCTTGAATGAAACCATCCTCCGATAAAGGTGGATCGTAGCGACGTTCAGCAGTGAGAAACCAATCGGGGTTAACAAAGTCTAGGCGGTTGGCGTGTCTTGCGATCCAGATGATTTGACTCATGGGTTTGATTGTTCAGGCGAATACAATTCGCAACAGAGATAGACACCCAAAAACTGGGTTACAAATCTAAATATATTATAAATATTGTAATGTTTTGTAAAAAATTAATTAACTTCGAGAAATATCATTTGATGTTAATTTTTATATAATTCAACCACAGGTAGACCTTTTTTAGGAATACTGCTAAGAAAGCGTTCTCGAATTGAATCTAATTTATCGGAACAAATTAAGCTTAATATACCAAGTAAAACTGGGATAATAGCTATGTTTATAGGTAGCTGAATTCCAATTAGTAACAAAGATAAAATTGTCAATCCTACCGTCAAATTTTGGCAAAAGTTTTTGACTTTATCTAACAAAACTAGAGATTGCCGACAACTAGGGCAATGCTTTGTATGTCTGTGCCAGATCTCGTATAGTTGCTCATCGCTAAATTCTTGAAAAGGTGCTTCTCCTATTCCTTGCCATGCAGGTTTACCACCAGCAAACTCATCTAACCATTTCCGAAAAGTCACGATGCCAACGTCAGCTACTGAAGGCATAAAATATGATTTTTGCCAAGTTCTATTTCCCAGAGCTTCATTAACAGCTTGGGAGTGCATCATTGATAAATCTTGGTTACTCAACTTATAACTAGATGAATGTTGTAATCCAGTTTGTAAATACTTAGGAAGCAGCTCAAACCAAAAATTACGTTTTTGTGGAGGAACATCAATGATAAACTTAACAATTTGTTTACAATAACCTGGTTTTGTAGGCACAAAATATAACTGAATTAAAGTAGATTTCCCGTTAGAATATTTGTAAATTGTTGTATTAGAACAGGGTGGAGTAAATTTACGAGTCGCATCCATATCTTTGTTAAAGATATTGTAACCAGAATGCTTTAAAGTAAAACCATCTTCAGCAGATATTTCTCCCAATACTTCAAAATGTTCTATAGGGATAGCTCTTTCCGGAGAAAATCCAGCAATGTCTCGATGTAAAAATTGGGCATGAGAAGGATCAAAACTACTTTCAAAAGAGACAGTATAACCAACAGGAACTTCTGACATAAACCAATCGCTCAACGAACTATCAAGCTGAGATTCTGGCATCAATGCAGGTTGCTTTGAAGTACTATCTTCAAAAGCAGTAGGATTATTATCTGCCCAAATCCACAGTAATCCTTGTAGCACTTGAGTAGGATATGTTGTTACTTGCGATCGCTCGCTATTACAAGCAGTTTTTAAAGCATTTTCATCACTCAACATGGGAATATTTGTACATTTTCCCGACCCATCAAAACACCAACCATGATGACGACACATTAGGTGTCTATTTTCATTAATTGTTCCTAAAGATAACTGAGCTAATTTATGGGGACAAGTATCATCCATTGCTACCCATTTTTGATGTTTGTCTTTCCAGATTACTAGCTTTTTTCCAAGCAAAGTTATCGGGGTTGCATGAGAGGGTTCCAGATAGCTGAGAGGAGTTATTGGATACCACTGTTTAGTCCAAGAAAAGTTAGTTGTCATACAATTAATTAATGTATTAAAATAAAATTTGTGAAAATTTTAAAGTTGATTTTTTTTTGCTAGCAGACATAACAATGGTTGCGATAGCTCGCGTAATGAAGAATCCACATTACAGCCCTTAATCTAGTCTAAAGGATAAACTGGCCGCACCAATCCACCTGGAATGCTTATTTTTCCGTTGTACACAAATTTTAATTTTCACGTAGCGCTATTAGCCTGCAATTCTGGCGTCTTCAAAAGCTCCGTGGCAATCAATCGATACAATAATTATGTGCCCACAAAATAGATCGCCATCATCATAGTAAAGGTTGGCGCTACCATTAGAATTAAAGGCGATCTCATCTAGTTTGATCATTTTCATGAAAGTTTGACAGTCAATTTCATTGCCATTATTCCAACTCCGATTGTACAGGTCGAGAAGTTGGTTAGCTGCACAACGTCGAAAGTTGACTTCCTGTGCTTGAATTCGGATGAAAGAATGACAAGCAAGTTCGATAACAGCAAGTGTTTCTGCATCATCACTATCAACACTTACATTGATAATATTGCCAGGAGTAATTTCAACTTTACTAGACCACCAATCGAGGTCGCTATCCCAAATTAATTCACCTAAAATTTCATTTTTAATTATTTTTTCGGGCATTACTACTTTTAATTAGCTTATAATTTTAACCAGTTAAATAACTGCCCTACAGTCAATTGTAGGTTACTAACTAAATCGGGGACTGGTAATATTTACTGTTCTGCTTGTAAAAGTTCTGGCTGCTGTTTTTGAGGATAGACTAAAACAGATTTTTCCTCTGGATCGATCAGCCAACCTAAGCTAGTACCATACTTGAGACAATGCAAAATATTTCCAGTTATTTTAGTTTGACTTTGATCGGGTGAGAGAATTTCAATTGTCCAGTCTGGATGGGTTTCAAAGACATTTGCCACGTCTCCATTTGCATCTACAGGAATTCTTTCCCAAGCAAACACAGCGACATCTGGAACAATTGAACGTCCGCCAAATGTACAGCGCAGTTCTGGAAAGGCTAGGGCAATTTTTTGAGGCTTTACTAAAGCATTGATATAACTAAATAATTCACCTCTAATCCTACTATGTTTTCCTTGAGGCATAGGTTTTTGAATAATTTGCCCATTAATATATTCACTAGCTGGCTTGGTTTCCGGTAGTTTTAAAAATTCTTCTAAAGTTATGAAAATAGTAGGTGACTCTAGCATATACTTGCACCGCCTAAACTTTTATACAGATGTAATTTCTTGCCGAAACTCATCCCAAAACTCAAAGAATCTATCGAATGCTTCTGTTTCAGATTTAGTTTCAGTTATGACGAATATATACCAATCTATAGCATTACCCATAGAATACTTTTTGCGTAACCAATTATTAAATTCTTTTTCCAACTTCCGATTAAATTGTTCTGATTCAGGAATATTATGTTCAATAACCGCCATTTCATAACCTAGCAGCAAAGACCATAAAGCAGATAAGGATTTTCTACCAAGAATCAAACCTGGTCGCGAACGTACTATTTCAAGTAAACTTTCAAATGTTGAATACTTGAACAAAGTAGACACAATTATAATTACCTCAGGGGTTGCATTTAAACAAATTGATTACAAATAAATTGGTAAAAAATATGATATTAACCCAAATAAGCTTTTTTAACTCGCTCATCGGTAATTAATTCGGATGCTGCACCTGTTAAAGTAATAGAACCAGCTTCTAAAACATATCCTCTATCGGCAATTTGTAAAGCTAAATTAGCATTTTGTTCAACTAATAAAATAGTCACGCCTGTAGCTCGTAAATTTTCAATAATTGTAAAGATTTCTCGGACGATCGCAGGTGCTAAACCCAAGCTAGGCTCATCTAATAGCAATAGTTGTGGTCTACTCATTAAAGCACGAGCGATCGCTAACATTTGTTGTTCGCCACCGCTAAGAGTTCCTGCTAGTTGATTGCGTCTTTGGGCTAAACGCGGAAATAGCTCATATTGATGTTCAATATCTGCTTTAATTTCTTTTTGATCGTTGCGAATATAAGCACCTAACAGTAAATTATCTAAAACTGTTTGCCTTGCTAATACTCTCCGCCCTTCCGGACAATGGGCGATGCCAAATTTAACCACCTCATAAGCTTGACGGCGAGTAATATTCCGTCCGCTATAGATAATTTGTCCGCTTTTAGGACTTATTATTTTAGATATAGCCCGGAGAGTAGTAGTTTTACCCGCACCATTAGCACCAATTAAAGTAACTACCTCACCTTTTTTAATGATTAAATTAATCTTTTTGAGAGCTTGAATGCCGCCATAATTAACATCAAGGTCTTGAACCTCTAAAATCGTAAAATCTTCTTTCTCAGCTAAATATCGGCGTTCATCGGCGTTCATCGGCGGTTACAATCCTCATCCACTACCCAAATAAGCTGCAATTACGGCTGGGTCATTCCTCACAACAGAAGGTTTACCCAAAGCGATTAATTGACCAAAATCTAAAACCGCAATGCGATCGCACAATCCCATAACTAAGGGTACATGATGCTCAATGAGTACGATCGTTAAATTGAAGCGCTCCCTGAGACTGCGGATAAATTCGCTGAGTTGCTGTTTTTCGCTGGGGTTCATTCCCGCTGCTGGTTCATCGAGGAGTAAAATTTGCGGTTCCAAAGCTAAAGCGCGGGCGATTTCTAAGCGACGCTGATCGCCATACGCAAAATTTTTGGCTTTTTCTTCAGTGCGATCGCGCAATCCCACTAGTTCTAATAATTCTAGAGCTTTCTTTCTACTTTTAGATTCTTCACGAGGCGCTGGTGGTAATCCTAGAACTCCTTTAAACATACCACTTTTTGTATGCAAATGTCCGCCGATGATGACATTTTCTAGTGCTGATAATTCCCCAAATAACCGAATATTTTGAAAAGTTCTAGCAATACCTAAACGCGCAATTTTATAAGGACGTAATTGTGAAATATCTCTACTTTGATAAATTAATTGTCCACCAGAAGGCGGAATTAAAGCTGTGATTAAGTTAAATAAAGTTGTTTTCCCCGCACCATTAGGCCCAATCAATCCAAAAATCTCATGTTGTTTTACTGCAAAAGATACATTGTTCACCGCTACTAGTCCACCAAAGCGGCGAGTTAGTGATTTTGCTTCTAAGACAATATTATTTTCTGTAATATTTTCAGACATTGTTTAGTTTAATTGTAATTCACAAGTTGCAGGTAGTGCATCAACTAACCAATTTCCAACGCGGAATTTAGGACTATCAACTCCAGTTTTAATTAGAACAATTCTTGATGACTGCGGACACTTCCAGCTTTGAGACTCAGGTGTTGCTGAGTACAGATATTCATAAAGTTTGACGTCAAAGGCATATCTGTTATTTGATAGCTTTTTACCAGAATTAATTTCAAAAGCTGCATGACTGGGGCTGGATGTACCAGAAATATAAATAGTTAGTTCATCCTCAGACATTTTCTTTTTCAGTGCAGGCGAAACTAGAGGTATTCCTTCTTGTACATTTCTCGTTTTCCAAGCATATAAAAATTTATCTGCTGTGAATAATGCCCTGACATAATCGGGATTGACCGATGTATTGGTGATAGGTTTAACTGGTAGCGCTTGAGTTGTGGTACATAAAAATAGTAAGGCGATCGCAGCCATTAATAATGCTTTTAATTTATGGGCTTTTTTGAATATTCTCATATTTGCTTATTTTTAACTTTGCGTTTTTTTAAGATATCTGGTGTCACCAGACCTTGAGGGAAAAAGATTGTTCCCACAACAATTAATAAGCCAAAAATAATTAATCTTCCATCTCGTAAAAATTGTGCTAACCAATTAGGTAATCCGCCTGTATCGGCTAGGCTGCGTAAAACTTCTGGTAAGGCTGTAAATACCATCCCTCCTACTATCGAACCTAAAAAAGTTCGAGAACCGCCAATTAACACGAAAGTTAGGTAGATAATACTAGCATCAAAAGTACCTTGACGGGCATTCCAAGTATTGAGAAAGTGGGCGCTAATTGCACCAACTACACCTGCAAGAATTGCTCCTAATGTAAATGCTAAAACTTTGTAGTAGGTGGGGTTAATTCCCATCGCACCTGCGGCTAATTCATCTTCACGAATAGCAGTAAAAGCCCTACCTACTTTAATGCGTTCTAGACGGTAAAATAAAACCATCGCAATTAAGAGTAATGGCAAAGCAATCCATAAATATTCGATTTGAGTTTGGAACGGTTGAGGAATGCCAAAAATCCCCACAGCACTGCCTGTAATTTCCAAATTGAGGGAGAGAACACGCAGAACTTCTACAAAAGCAATAGTAGCGATCGCTAAATAAATTCCTCGTAATCGTAATGTGGGAATTCCTATGACTACACCTAATAAACCGGAAATTACACCAGCAATTACCATCTCAATTAATAACAGCGGAATTGGAAATAGATCGCTGGTAGACGTAAAAACTTTGGTAGATAAAATTGCGGCAGTATAACCACCTAAAGCATAAAATCCAGGGCTTGCTAAAGATAGTTGTCCAGTCATTAATGGTAAGTAAAGCGATAGCCCAAGTAACGCCCCCAATACCATAGAGACAATTAGTGAACCGTAAGTAGAAAAAAATTCAGACATTTTTAATTGGTGGGCGAAATAAAGTTAATTAGTGAGGGTTGTCATTTGTCATTAGTTCATCTCACATTGGCGAATCTACTAATTAAACCTTCTGAATAAACCGCCGTCCTAGCAAACCTTGGGGTCTAACTATTAGCATGACAAATAAAATTGCAAATGCTACAGCGTCTTTATAGCCAGAATATTCACCTGGTACAAATGCTTCCACTAAACCAATGACTAAACCTCCTAGCACTGCACCAGGAATACTACCCAAACCACCCAAAACAATCACTGCTAAACCCCTTAAACCAAAGGCGATACCAAAATACGGCCCAGCAATACTGACGCTAGAAGCAACTAAAGTTCCCGCTAATCCTGCTAAGAAACTACTGATAAAAAATGTCAGCACAATAAAGCCATCGGTGTTAATTCCTAACAAACTGGCGGTGGTTGGATCTTCTGCGATCGCCTGCATTGCCTTTCCATATTTAGTACTATTGATAAAATAGGTAAGAATTGCAACAAAGACAACAGAAACAACAAAAATTACTATCTGCACGCTACGAATGGGGATAGGATTCTCTGGGCTACCAAAGTTAATCGAAGCTGGTAAACTCCCGTAAGCGCCTGCGGGATAGGTATAACTTTCTGCACCAACTAAATATTGGATGAGGTTCACAATTACCACCGCGACACCCAAGCTGGAAACTACTGTTAATAAAGGGTCAGATCCTTTACGGCGTAGAGGTTGGAAAGCAATGCGTTCCATCGCTACCCCCACCAACCCAGCCAGGCTACTACCTAAAATTAAGGCGATCGCAAATGGTAATTTTACAGGTAGCGTGGCATTAGCTAGCAAGCCATTAAATCCAAAAGTTCCACCCATGAGTGCATAAGTGAAATATGCACCCAGAGTAAACACTGCCCCATGAGCTAAATTAATAATCCCCAAAATGGAATAAACTAGCGTGTATCCCAAAGCAAAAATTGCATAAACGCTGCCAATAGATAGCCCGTTTAAAAATTGTTGCAGAAACAGATTTATATCCATATAGCAACTATTTTAAAAATGCGAATTTACCTTGACTGCCATCTTTGTCCATTTTGATTTGAGCTACATAAAAATCTTTTTGGACAACTTCACCGACAGGAGTAAAGGCAATTTCACCCAACGGCGTATTATATTTTCCTGCTAGTATCTGTTTGTTTAAGTCATTCCTTAATTGAGGTAAAGCTAATTTGTTAACTTTGGTCTTTTTATCTAAAGCTTGGAGCGCTTCTACATAAACTTGAACTGCGGCAAAAGCTTGGGCGCTAAATTGGGGCGGTTCTTTCTTAAATTGATCGCTATAAGCTTTCCGAAATGCCGAGTTAATTTCACCAGGATGTTCTGGACTGTAAGCTTGAGCAATGAGTACGCCATCACACAATGCTTTACATACTGGCAAAATATTGGAAGTATTCAGTCCATTACCACCAACGATTAAGCCTTTATAACCGAGTTCCCGCAATTGTCTAACTAAGTTCCCACCATCAGCTGCTAAACCAGAGATAATTACCAAATCTGGTTTCAGGTTAATTGCATTTGTGGCTTGGCTTTGAAAATCTGTATCGCTAGTTTGGAATTTTTGTACTGTCACCAATTCCAAACCTTGATCCTTTACAGTTTTTTGAAAAATCTCGGTTTCTGATTTACTAAATGCATCGTTTTGGGCAAAGAAAACTGCAACTTTTTTAATGTTGGGATTTTGCTTAAGTGCTGCTTTCACGGAATTAGGCGCGACAATAGAAACTGGTGCAGAAACGCGCGCTACATAATCACCAATTTCTGGAATTTTATTAGCAGTATTAGATGCGCCCAGTACTGGTACTTTAGCGCGATCGGCAACAGGGTCAGCACTAAAAGCTTGTTGTGACAAAGTAGGCCCCACAATACCGACAACTTTATCTTTATTAATTAAAGTTTGAAAGGCGTTAATTGCTCCATTTTCATCGCCGCTAGTGTCTTGAAACACCAATTTAATTGGAGTACCGTTAACACCACCTTTATCGTTAAAATACTTCTCAGCGATTTTAGCTCCAGCTACTTGTTCTTGACCAAGCAAAGCTACGTTACTAGTTTGGGCAAAAGCAATACCAATAGGAATTGCACCAGATGTATTTGCACTCTGAGTTTGGGAATTACTACCTGTATTTGTACTATTGCTAGCTCCACCACAGCCTGTTAGCAGTATAGTCAAACTGGTAATCAATGTAGTTGTCAGCGCAGTGGATTTTTTCATGGAGATAAAGTAACTATTTCTGGAATCATCTTTATTTGACCACAGGCTGGCAAAGGTTCCAAGAGTAGTAGGTCACTTTTGCAAATATCACTTCCTCCCGCAGGCTAGTAATATCGTATCTGGGGAAATATTTATGCTTGCCAAGAAGTAGGAATCCATACATCAGTCGGTAACTGGGTTTGAGTTTCACTCATTGTCTAACCCTCATGCCAGTAAGCTATATCTCTTTTAACTCACATTCCGAGTTTTTTGCTCGATAGTTTGACATCTGAAGTCCAACATCCGAGTTCGGAAGGGGAAGTTTCGGGTTTTGAAGTGGAAATTTGGAGTTCAGAGGCTCAACGTTGGTGTTCTCAAGGTGAAACTTGGAGTTCGGAAGGCGAAGTTCCAACCTTTTTACTCGGCCGTTCGAGTTCGGAAGGCGAAACTTCGAGCTTTTGACTCCAAAAATCAAGCTCAGAACTGGAAATGTCGAGCTTTTTACTCCAACATCCAACTTCTGAGCTTCAACATTGCACTTCAAAAGCGCGATCGCGGAGTTATTTTCTGCAATGCTAGCTTTTGAGACTTTATCTTGCGAGATTTACGGGCGAAACGTGGCTATTTGTGCGCCTACGCTTGTTTAATTAGGTTAGTGTTGTGCGATCGCATAAACAATCAAATTATTTAACGAACCGCAAAGGACGCAAAGAACGCGAAGGGAAGAATGAAAGGGTCGTGTTTCAATGTACCAAGGAGAATCGCGCTAGGGTTTCTTTCGCTCCCAACTCATACAATCGGCGTAAATGGTTGGTAACTGCATCGACAAAAGGCGCTGACTGAGATAAATCGCCAAAAATCTCGGTGAGGTTGAGTAATGGTTTGGGGTCTGAACCACTGTCACGAGCAAGTTGCGTTAAAGTACCTGCTATGGGGTCATCAATGGGGATGGAGTTACCTTTATCGTCCAGCCCGTTGAGGTAACGGAACCAAGCTGCTACTGTGAGGCTCATGTATTCAATTGCTCCTTTTTGGCGCAGGGCGTCACGGACTGAGCCTAAAACAAATTTTGGCATTTTGGCGGAGCTATTGAGGCAAAGGCGGGGGAGTTGATCGCGAATCTTGGGATTGGCAAAGCGTTCTATTAAGGTTTGTTTGTAATTATCTAAGTCAATTCCCGGTACGGGTTGGAGTGTGGGCGTAACTTCTGCCATTAAATTTTCGACGGCTTGCCTAATCATGGGGTCGGCCATCACTTCATGAACGTAGGTGTAGCCCGCTAATGTGCCGAGATAGCCAATTAACAGGTGACTGGCGTTGAGTAGCCGGATTTTCATCATCTCATAGGGATGAACATCGTTGGTCATCTGCACGCCCACGTCTTCCCAATCAGGTCTACCCGCACAAAATTCGTCTTCGACTACCCACTGAAGAAATGGTTCAGCCACAACAGGAAAGGCATCATCAATTTTAAACTGTTCTGCCACCATTTTGATATCGTCTGGAGTTGTGGCGGGAGTAATGCGATCGACCATGCAGTTGGGGAAGGTCACATGTTCAGCAATCCAACGTCGCAACTCTGGATCGCGCATTTCTGCATAAGCGGTCAACATTTCGTGGGCAATGTTGCCGTTACCTTGCAAATTGTCGCAGGATAATACGGTAAACGGTGCTATTCCCCGTTGACGGCGACGAGCTAAGGCGGCTGTCAAAAAGCCATATACGCCAATTGGCTGGTCGGGATTCTGTAAATCGTACTGAATTGTTGGATGATTAGCATCAAATTCACCGCTACCTTCAATATAGTAGTAGCCGCCTTCGGTAATAGTGAGGGTGACGATGCGGCATTTGGGATCTGCTAAGGTGTTAATGACGGCTTGGCGGTTATCTGGGGCAAAGAGATATTTTGTAATTGCACCAATGACACGAGCTTTGTCACCTTCGGGGGAACGTTCAACTAAGGTATACAAACAATCTTGATAGTTCAGTGCATCCCGCATTCGTTTGTCGAATTCTAGTAGCCCCACCCCGGTGATTCCCCAATCGCTGCCGGGATGCTGATGAAAGTAGTTATCGAGATATAATGCCTGGTGTGCCCGATGGAACCCGCCCACACCGATATGGACAATGCCGTTAGTAATTTGGTGGCGATCGTACTGGGGTACGCGGACGTTATTGCCTAAACGAGATAGGGAAGCTTCATTCAGCTTGATTGCTGAGTCTGCGCTGATATTGCTGTTCATGGGATTCATTCATGGTTAGGTGATGACGACGAGCTTTGGGAATGGCTTCACCGCTGCGATCGAACAAATGGCAAAGTTCGCCTTTAATGGATATAGGAACGAAATCGTGTAATTGGGCAGGCTCGTCTCCATCTGTTTGTACAATGATGGTTTCACCACCCGTAATCCTGACGTAGAGATAGGTTTCCCCACCCAGTCGTTCTACCACTAGTACTTCACCATTGATGCTGGGGTTATTAGCATCCAGCCGCAAATGTTCGGGACGAATTCCTAATGTGGCGCGATCGCCAGCCGACAAAGTTTTAGGCATCACCGGAATCATCACAGTTGCGTCACCAGGAAGTCTTACCGTTGTCCCAGAGTCAGTGACGGATGATACTGTCACCGGGATAAAGTTCATTTTGGGCGAACCAATAAATCCGGCAACAAAAAGATTGCGGGGATGGTGGTAAAGTTCTAGGGGAGAACCAACTTGTTCGATGATACCGCCTTGCAATACCACAATTTTATCGGCAAGGGTCATGGCTTCGACTTGGTCGTGGGTGACGTAAATCATCGTGGCTTGCAAGCTGTCGTGTAAACTGGCAAGTTCAATCCGCATCTGCACCCGCAAAGCTGCATCTAGGTTAGATAACGGCTCATCAAACAAAAATACTTTGGGATTGCGCACCAACGCCCGACCAATTGCTACCCGTTGGCGTTGTCCTCCGGATAGTTCTTTGGGTTTGCGGTTTAACAGCGGTTCTAGTTGCAGGATACGGGCGACTTCCCGCGCCCTTTCAATCCGTTGGGCTTTGGGCATACCCGCCAGCCGCAGGCTAAAAGCCATGTTCTCTGCGACTGTCATGTGGGGATATAAGGCGTAGGTTTGAAACACCATTGCCAAACCGCGTTTATCGGGGGGTACATCGTTGACTTTCTGCCCATCGATCAGCAAATCGCCAGCGGAAATTTCTTCTAATCCAGCAATCATGCGGAGTAGAGTGGATTTACCGCAGCCGGAGGGGCCGACGAAGACCACAAATTCGCGATCGTTAATGTCGAGATCTACGCCTTTGATGATTTCTGTGTCGGCGTAGGTTTTATGGATATCTCTTAAAGCAACTGTTGACATAAAATGTTTCGGTTAAGGGGGTTGAAGAAAAGAAATTCTCACGCAAAGGCGCAAAGACGCAAAGAAGAATACAAGAGTTTGTTCTAATTCCTTCTGCCTTCTACTTCACTGCACCGAATGTCAGGCCTCGGACTAGTTGGCGTTGACTTAGCCAACCGAAGATGAGGATGGGTGCGATCGCTAGTGTTGATGCTGCGGAAAGTTTTGCCCAAAATAATCCTTGAGGGCTGGAAAATGAAGCAATAAAAGCTGTGAGTGGGGCGGCATCTGCTGTTGTTAAGTTGAGGCTCCAAAATGCTTCGTTCCAGGACAAGA
Source organism: Calothrix sp. NIES-2098 (assembly GCF_963875125.1). Lineage (NCBI taxonomy): Bacteria > Bacillati > Cyanobacteriota > Cyanophyceae > Nostocales > Calotrichaceae > Calothrix > Calothrix sp. NIES-2098. The sequence goes on along the minus strand of NZ_CAWNKJ010000001.1, from coordinate 1,119,349 downwards.
TAATTGAGAGTAAGGCAGTGGAGGCAATTCCGGGCAATGCTAGTGGTAGCAAGACGTGAAGGAGTTCTTGCTGTGTGGTTGCGCCATCCATGCGATCGGCTTCGAGAATATCTTTGGGAACTTCTTTAAAGAAGCTGTAAATCATCCAAACGACAATCGGCAAGTTAATCAAGGTATAAATGATAATCAAACCGATGCGGGTATCTAGTAACCCAGCATTGCGACACAAAATGTAGATGGGGACTAGTACGCCGACAGGTGGCAGCATTTTCGTAGACAGCATCCACAGCAGAGTTCCCTTGGTGCGTTTCGTGGGGAAGAATGCCATCGCGTAAGCAGCAGGTACGGCAAGCAGTAATGCAAGTATGGTGGCTCCAAGGGAAACGGCTACGCTGTTAAATGCATAATTGAAATAATTTGCCCGGTCTTGGATAGCAACATAGTTTTCTAATGTCGGGCGGAAAAATAACTGCGGGGGTGTGGAAACTGCCGCGACTTCGGTTTTGAAACTGGTGATAAACATCCAGAAGATGGGGAAAAATAATAGAACAGCAACCAGCCACCCCAGTAATGTCCATAGCCAAAGCTTCGAGTTTTTACGTGCCATGTTAGGTATCCAAATTACGAGCAACACTACGCATCAAGAAGATTGCCACGACGTTGGCAAGGATGACGGCGATTAATCCACCTGCTGAGGCACCACCAACATCGAATTCCAGCAAGGCTTTAAGGAAGATGTAATAGGCGAGGTTGGTGGTTGCAAGTCCGGGGCCGCCGCCTGTGGTAACAAAGATTTCTGCAAAGATGGTGAGGAAAAAAATCGTCTCGATCATGGCGACCACAGAAATGGCGCGGCTGAGATGGGGTAGCATAACGAAACGAAAAAGAGCGATCGCATTTGCCCCATCCATTCGCGCTGCTTCTAACTGATCGCGATCGAGTGACTGAATGGCTGTTAGTAAAATTAGCAAAGCAAAAGGCAGCCATTCCCAAGAAACAATAATAATGATTGCCAGCAGAGGGACACTAGCAAACCAATCAATTGCCCCTAAACCCAAACCTGTAGTGATTTGCGCGAACAGCCCATTTACTGGATGCATCAGCATATTTTTCCAGATCAGGGCGCTAACTGTAGGCATCACAAAAAACGGCGAGATTGCTAACACCCTCGCCACTCCACGCCCATAAAAATCTTGGTCAAATAGCACTGCTAGTAATGTACCCAGCCCGATTGTAATTACTAGAACCGAAACAACCAAAATAATTGTGATGGCGATCGATGTCCATAAAGCTGAGTCAGTCAGGATGAACGTAAAATTTTCAATCCCGATGAATCTACGTGCCTGTGGATTCAGCAAGTTATACCGCTGAAAAGAAAACCATAAAGTCATCACCAGAGGCACAATCATCCACAGCAACAGGACAACGACCGAAGGCGCAACTAGAGGTAAGGTTGAAGCTTGCCGCTTGGTTCTTGGCCTCGCGGGTGGTGGCGTTTCCTGTTGAGGTTTTACCGCTAATGAAGAAGACATAATTTCAATTCAAAATTCAAAATTCAAAATGGCAGCACTTGCGCAAAATCTCTCTAAAACTTTCTTTCCTTCGTGTCCTTCGTGTCTTCGTGGTTCGTTTTTCCTTTTTCACCACAGAGACACAGAGGCACAGAGAAAACTTTTGTCACTCGATATAACCCGTGTGTTTCATGAAGCGTTCAGTCGATCTCTGCGATTGCTGCAACGCTTGGTCTACCGAAGTACGATTAGTTAATGCCGCTGCCAAAGTTTGCCCAACCGAAGACCCGATCGCCTGAAATTCTGGAATATCCACATATTGCACTCCCTTATACGGAGTTGGTTCTGCGGATGGATGGGTAATATCGGCAGATTGAATTGCTCTTAGCACGATATCCGCAAAGGGTGCAGCTTTGCGATAGTTGGGATTTTCATAGGTGGAAGTCCGAGTACCTGGTGGGACAGCAACCCAGCTATTTTCTTTTGCAACTAGTTGGATATATTCTTTTGATGTTGCCCAAGCAACGAATTTTTGTGCAGCTTCCGGTGATTTTGATGTTTTAGGAACTGCTAACGCCCATGCCCAAAGCCAATTTGAACCGTTGGGATATTTTTCAATTGGCGCACGGGCAAAGCCAACTTTGTCATAAACTCGCGATTCTTTGGGATTAGATAACAAGCCGGCAGCGACAGTTGCATCTACCCACATCCCGCATTTACCTGTGGAGAATAATGCTAGATTTTCATTGAAACCATTGGAACTGGCTCCTGGCGGCCCGTATTTTTGCAGCAAATCAACATAAAAAGCGATCGCTTCTTTCCAAGCTGGAGTATTGATCGTCGGTTGCCACTTCATGTCAAACCATCGTCCGCCATAAGTATTGACCAATGTGGAAACAAATGCCATGTTTTCACCCCAACCGGGTTTTCCCCGCAAGCAAACTCCGTAAACTCCATTGGCTGGATTATGGATTTTGCTTGCCCATTCTCTCATTTGAGGATAGGTTGGCTGTTCGGGAACCGTAATCCCAGCTTTATCAAACAAATCTTTGCGATAGTACAGCATAGAACTTTCCCCATAGAATGGCACGGCATAGAGTTTGCCATTGTTGGAAAGTCCTTGACGGATGGGTTTGAGCAGATCGTTTACGTCGTAGTCTGCGCCTAGATCCAAAGGTCTTAACCAATCCCGCCTAGCCCAAATCGGTGTTTCATAAGAACCAATTGTTAGGACATCGAATTGACCGCCTTGGCTGGCAACATCTGTGGTTGTGCGTTGGCGCAAGACATTTTCTTCTAGCACCACCCACCGCAATTGAATATTACGGTTAGCTTCCTCGAACTTGCGGGAAAGCCCCTGCATAACTACCATGTCGCCGTTATTCACAGTAGCGATCGTCAGCGTAGTTTTCTCTGCGGCTTGGGAGCGAGGCGCACAAGCGTGTAGCAATTGCGCCAGCATCACTCCTGCGAGAAATGCCACCAATACTTTAGCGAAGCGGGGGATACGCATCGCATTACTCCTTTGATGTAAAATATCGAACGGAGAAAATTTTTGATTTTATGCTCTAACTTTGAGTAAAAGCTCAATAATAGAATCATACCAACCACACTTCAATGACGAACATTTGCAACAATTCTTCAATAAAGAGGTTGAAACTATGGCAGCGAAAGCAACCTATGAATTTGCAGGTAAAACTATCCTAATTACAGGCGGTGCAGGCGATATTGGTAAGGCAACTGCACGCCGTTTTGCCGCTAATGGTGCAAGTGTCGCTCTGCTGGATTTGAATGAATCGAAGATGGCGGAGGTAGCTGAGGAATTGAAAAGTTACAACGTTCCCGTCGGCACATTTCGCTGTGATGTTACATCTGCTGATGATGTTGCCAAAGCTTTTACTAGTGCAGTGAAACAGCTTGGGCAGATTGACTATATATTTAATAACGCTGGTTATCAAGGAGCATTTGCCAAAACAGACGAATATCCTGAAGATGACTTTCAAAAGGTAATCAATATTAATGTTGTCGGCGTTTTCCACCTTCTCAAAGCAGCAGCACAGTATTTGCGTGATACGGGTGGAGGTGCGATCGTGAATATGGCAAGTTATGCAGGCGTTGTCGGCCCGCCAAATATGCTAGCTTATGGTGCTTCTAAGTTTGCCGTAATTGGCATGACTCAGACAGCAGCGAAAGATTTAGCACCTTATAATATCCGGGTAAATGCGCTTTCTCCTGCGCTGATTGGCCCTGGTTTTATGTGGACTCGGCAAACAGAATTGCAAGCCGCAGTAGGTTCTCAGTACTTTGATTCTGACCCCAAGGTGGTTGAGCAACAGATGATTAATTCAGTGCCAATGCGGCGTTTGGGAAGCTTAGAAGAAGTGGCGAATGGGGTAGCATTTCTTATGAGCGATGAGGCAAGCTACATTACTGGATTTAACTTGGAGGTAACAGGTGGTCAATAGATATTTCCAGTTATTGAGCAAAAGTTATATCTTTGGGCATATACTCAAAAAGATGCGATCGCTCCTTTGGTAGTGACATAGTTTTTAAAGGTGGGATATGGGAGAAGCTTTCTTGGATCGAAGAGATCGCAAGTTGGATTTAGCTGCTCATGCTGCTTGGCTGTATTACATCGCCGGTAATACACAAGAGGAAATTGCAGCCAAGCTTAATGTATCCCGGCAGGCTGCACAACGCTTAGTTGCACTGGCGGTCAGTGAAAAATTAATCAAATTCCGGCTCGATCATCCTTTGAGCGAATGCATTGCGCTGGCTGAGTCCTTACGCGATCGCTTTGATCTGTCGCTGTGTGAAGTCGTGCCAACTGATGCAGGCAGCAGCGATACACTCAATGGAATTGGTGTATGTGCTGCGACCCACCTAGAAGCTTACCTGATGGCGAAAACTCCAACCATACTGGCTTTATCTTCTGGTCGCACATTACGAGCAATGGTGGAGCAAATTCCCTCAATGAACCAACCCCAACATAAAATTGTGTCAATTATTGGGAATATGTCCCACTATGGACGTGCAGGTCGCCACGAAGTTGTGATGCATTTATCCGATCGCGTTGGTTCCCAAGCTTACCCAGTACCGACTCCGGTTGTGGCGACTAGCATTGAAGAACGCGAACTTTTGCAGACACAGCGCTCTTTTATCGTAGTCAAAACTCTGGCAGAGCAAGCTAAAGCAACCTTTGTGGGAATTAGCCATATTGCTTGGAATGCTCCGTTACATCAAGATGGCTTTATCAATGACGATGAAGTAGCTGAATTAATTGAACTAGGCGCAGTAGGAGAAATTGCAGGTTGGGCTTACGATGCTCAGGGTGTGTTGTTACAAAAGGGAACAAATAACCGAGTTGCTAGTGTTCCACTCGAACAACCTGCGCAACGATTGATTATTGGAGTAGCAGCAGGTGTAAAAAAGGTAGAGGCGATGCTGGCGGCGCTGCGTGGTAAATTAATTACCGGACTGATTACTGATGAAGCTGCTGCTCAGGGGATTCTGGCTAAAATTGCGTCAAGCTAGAAAAACTCAAATAAGTGTACTTGGTAGTTAAAAATATCAATATAACCAAGTTTTAGCTGCTATTTTTGCAAGCATATAAAAGTTTACCAAGCTCTGCTTTTATTTTCGAGGAGAGGTTTATAAAATCAGTATACAAACAAATACTGTTGCCTAAGTTTGGGTAACTTAAAAATGTCTACAGAGCATTTTGATACCACCAAATACTACCCATCCTATGTCAATCCAAATCCTCAATTGACACCTGGACAATTTCGTCAAATCCAGAATTCTTGGAAGCTAGTTAAAGATGGTGAATTTGATGATTTTAAACAGCAGGAATTGATTTCCGACTCATTAGGTTTTTGGGGATTAGAGTTTTACGACACACTATTTGAACTAGATCCAGCCCTGAAACCTCTGTTCAAAAACAAGTTTAATCAAAGCCGAATGCTGACGCAAATGGTTGATGCGGCCTTGGGTCTGTTACCGGGTACTATAGACCCAGTTTTAGGTGAAGAGAAGACAGAAATAGATCCTCAACTCATACCTATACTAGTAGACTTGGCATCAAAGCACGTTTCCTATAACGTAAAGGCAGGTCATTATGAGACTGTAGGTTTGGCACTCGTCAGTACTTTACAGAAAACATTAGGAAGCAATTTTGATGTGGAAACTAAAGCTGCGTGGGTAGAGCTTTGGTCTTTGATTTGTACGGTGATGATTCCTGAACATATAAAGAAAGCTCAGGAATTAGGCGTAGATGTATAAATTACAGTTCCTAAGAATTCAATGTTTTAAGAATGTATAGGTTTCAAGTTTGATTATTAAAAGAATCCGTAGGGGAGCTACTGTATTGGACGGGTTTCCAAGGTAGCCGCTTGCGGGGGTTCCCCCCGTTGTGCGGACTGCCGTCGGCTTAAAGCAAGTGGCGTTGGGCATTGCCCACTCTACAGATACTTAAATTTTTTCAAAAATCAAATACGATTCCTATATATCCCAGATTTGGCATTATGGATTAAAAAATACTGCGATCGCACTAGCGAATTAAGCAGTTCTCTAGTTGATAAATAATGCATATCTCCCAAGCACCATATCGCGAACTATTTGATGCGATTCTGAGTTATCAAGGAACCGATCTCTATTCCGAGATATTACTTCCCTGGTCTAAAAATGCCAAGGCAATCAAGGCTTGGTTAAAGAATTTTGCAGCCAGAAGCGGTTCTCCAATACCAGAAGCATCAATTGAGGATTTGTGGCAACTTTATGCGCTTTCCCGTGTCAACGATTTATTAATCCAGCATCTTTGCGATCGCAATACCGAAATTGCAACTTCAGAAGCAGAAATTACCAACAGTAATTATTTGGAATTTATGCGATCGCTAGGTTTCGAGGTAGTAAAAGCCAAAGAATTTTCGCCGTTCTATCATGAAATTGTTCGAGCGATCCAAGATGAAGAACCTCATGCAGAAATAACTGTTGTTAGTACATTGTGGGATTCTTTGGTACTAGGTGACATGATGTTTTCTCGTGCTGGTACTTGTGTCGCTGGTGGTAGAGCAAACATTAATAAATCAATTGCTGAAGAGTCAACGCTTTACTGGACTTATCGTAGAAAGACACGAAAATGCCAAGACCTTTCCTATGGTTGGGGAAGCAATTCTCAGTGGCGAACAAGTTTTCGCCGAGATTACAAGATTAATAATCTTATTTACTACAATGTTGACGGCAAAAACGATCTAAATTTGGGTGAGTGCGATCGCACTGAACTTGATGATTTAGAATTGCAAGAGCGAATTGAATTAGTCAAGCATCGGTGTTTTGTTACGGTCAATAAACCTCATGAAGATTTGTTTCCCTATAACGATCGCTATTGCGAAATTCAACAATAAACTAATTGACGGGAGCGATACTGAACTAGAACAGAGCATAAGTTTATAGTATGAATAATCTTGTGACACCACCGCAAAGACGAGCAAGAATGCAACTGCAAGATGGTCGTATCCTCGCTTGGTCGGAATGGGGAGATGTTGACGGAGTTCCAGTTTTATTTTGTCCTGGCGCAGGAATGAGTGGATGGCTTGGTTTTGGCGCGCAAGATTTGCCAGATCTGGGTTTGAAACTGCTCGCCATTGACCGCCCTGGCTTAGGTTTATCCGATGCGCATCCTCACAAAACTTTGTCTTCTTGGGTGGATGACACGCGCGAGTTGATTCAGTGCCATAATCTCGATAATGTTCTGGCTGTTGGTTTCTCTCAAGGCGCACCCTTCGCTTTTGCTCTCGCAGGAGAGAGCTTGGTGAAGGCGATCGCAATTGTGTCGGGACAGGACGAACTTATCCATCCGCATATAAAACCATTGTTACATCCAGATGTGGCAGGGATGATTGCGGCCGTTCAACAAGATCCTGTGGAGTTCGAGCAGCAGTTTTCGCAGATGGCTACGCCGGAAGGGCTATGGCGGTTAATTATTGGGATGAGTGGGGAATGCGATCGCAGATTATATGATAGTGAAACTTTCGGCAAAGCATATCAGCAAGCGTTGCAGGAGGGTTTCTCCCAAGGCGCACAGGGATACGTGCGAGACCTTGTAAATACCTTCAGTTCATGGCCTGTGAAGTTAGAGAATATTACCGTTCCTGTAGATCTCTGGTATGGTGGTGCAGATACTAGCACGGTTCACTCCCCAGATTTTGGCGCAACTCTGGCTTCACGCTTACCGAACGCTTCCCATACTGTCGATCCAGAAGCAGGCGGTTCGATTCTCTGGACGCGATCGCGGGATATCCTCACAAAATTGAAATCTTATATCAATAAACTCCCTTAGTCCATCAGCCCTAATTCCAGCCCTGCAAGTGATAGGATGTTGGAGTAGCTGCTTGACTCCTTGCCATCGATGACTAAACCATTGGATGAAGCGCTTTCGGTTGAAATTTCTCAACGCATCAAAAGTAAAGCCAAAAAAACCTTTGATAATGCTTACAAAGCAGCACTGGCGACTGAGAAAGCAAAGTACGTCCAGGGATTTTTAGTGTTTCCTGGTAAGCCATACCAACCCATAGAACACGCTTGGATTGAATTAGACGAGTCGATTGTCGATCCCAACCTACCACATCTGCAACAGAATCCCCAGCAGCTTTTCTACTATCCGGCGGAAAGCTTCACTGTCAAAAGACTAAAAGCAATTATCGAAGAATCTCAAGAAGATTATCCCGAAGATGACCCCCTACCGATCTATGGCGACCCACCTTATGAATATTATGGTGATGTGATGTTGGGCGGTCAAAATTATTTGACTGCATATCAAGCCGCAGAGGTTAAAAGCAAAGAAATTAATCAACCAAATCTAGACAATAATTAAGGTTTGCCATCGCTACCAAAGTATTCTCGATAGCTGCAAATTTTATCATCACGCACGCTAAAGGAAACTGCTACTCGATTTTGATAAGGTTGTCCTAGTAAGAGTCCTTCATCTTGAAACTCAAACACCACGGTCGTTTGATTACTGGTAACGCGGTCTAGGGAAGTCAACGTGATACCGGGATGAAAACACGCAGTTACATACTGAAAAAACTCTTCAGCTCGTTCTTTCCCTTGATTCCAACCTTGAAATTTACCTATGGGAAACCAAAAGGTAAAATCTTCGGTCAGCATATCGAGAAAATTTTGCCATTCGCCTGTTGCTAGACCGCGTGTAAAATGTTCAAATGCTTGCTGGGCAACTTTTAAAGTATTTTCGGAATCTTGGCTCATCATTTTCTCCAAGCACAACTGATGCCAAGATTTATTCTAAAACTGGCGATCGCTCCTGCACAAACCATTCGTGGTATAAAATTGCTACAAAGAAATCTTCACCCATAACGCGATCGCAAACTGCCACAAAACCTGAAAAAAAAGGGTCATCGTCAAAAGTTGTGTCCTTAAGAAATAAAGTTAAGGACTTACCATCAATACTAAAAATTGCCCGGAGAATTGTAATATTAGCGTGATGGGACTTGCCTACAGGTAAAAGCACAGGATGCCCTTCCACCATCATAAACTCTGGCTTTGAGCATCGCAAAACTGCCGCCCAATCTTCTGGCCCTTCGTGTTTTGCGATGGTTCTATCCCATCGTACAGACTGAATTTTCTCTAAGGTTTCCTGGGATAAATCCACCAGTCTCATTTTTAGTTACGGTGTCTCAGCAAGTATAAAAGCGTATTCTCTAGTTTAAACCCATATCTATGCTTATATCAGATTTTTCAAATAGATGTATCTTTGCTCACCTATAGATAAGCTTTCATAGTAGCTCATTGTTGCAAAAATCATATTGAGTGAAATCTGGAGTTTTTCGATAATGTAAAAACTCCAGATTTCAAATTGCTACAGATAGGTAGTATGGAATCAGGAATAATAATTTTTACCTGTGATTTAAGGAATTAGTATTAATAGATAATTTAGTAGTCCGATTAAATACATTCCTTGGCGATTAGCAGTTGTGGTTGATTTTACACGCATACTAATCCCACAGGATAAAGTTTTGAAATTCAGCGTTTATATTAGTATGCACCCATACACGTGATATAGAAGAGTATTTTTTTAAGAACTTCAAAACCAATTGAGATTGTATACTAGCGAATCTAATTCGCTAAAGAATTGCAAAATATTACCTAATTCCCCTATTTAATACCTAATCGTCGCCATAAATATTAAATTTCATCCTGTAACGCGCTTCAGCGAACCATCAGCATATAGTTCTAATGGTACTAGCTCAATTTTGCCGTTAACTTTAACTTGAGAGTAAACTACTTTGACTAATGGAGCATGATTTTGGTTATAACGTACAGACATAATTACTTACCCTCTCTATGAATCTTTGTTGTTCAGAGGTTCTTTTACTCATAATCTACTCAATTTTTTCTAGAGTAGGTTTGCTTCTTTTGAATGATTATTTATCCTACTTTAGAATTATTGAAAACATTTTAAAGTTAGATGTTCCCTGGACTGTTTAAGATAAAGATTACAACAAATTTTAATCTCGGATATTAAGTAGAAAAACGGAAGTAAATGTAGTTTCTGTAAAGACATCTGAGCTTGACTTATACTCTCTGCTGTCTTATATCTCCGAATTTCTTGACGCCAATCTACTTAGTTCATTAATAATTCTGCAACTAGGAGACTAAGAACAAGAGATAATAATAAACCTATACCGCCCTCAGCTGTTATACCATTGCCGCTAACAGAAGATGTTCTGGCTTGGCTTACATCTTTAACTTCACAGCTACAGGGTCAATTTCCGCAAGTTGCAGCCAATAAAATCATGGACACTACCAAATTGTATGCTCGCTTAGAGACTTACTATCAGCAAATCAAGACAATTATTCTGAGTCGTCAGAATCCGATTACTGGTTTGTTACCTGCGAGTACGGCTATAACGGCTCACGGTGATTATACAGATGCTTGGGTAAGAGACAACGTTTATAGCATTTTGGCAGTTTGGGGTTTAGCACTTGCATACCGCAAAATTGATGAGAATAAAGGTTACACCTATGAATTAGAACATAGCGCGATCAAGCTGATGCGTGGATTGCTATTTGCAATGATGCGACAGGCTAATAAAGTAGAACAATTTAAACATACTCAGTCACCATTAGATGGGTTACACGCTAAATACAACACGGCTACTGGTGATATTGTCGTAGGTGATGATGAATGGGGTCATTTACAACTAGATGCTACATCAATATTTTTGTTGATGCTGGCACAAATGACCGCTTCGGGATTGCAAATAATTTATACACTTGATGAAGTAAATTTCGTCCAAAATTTGGTTTATTACATTGGACGAGCTTATCGTACACCAGATTACGGTATTTGGGAACGCGGTAACAAGATTAATCGCGGTAGTGCTGAGTTAAATGCAAGTTCTGTAGGGATGGCGAAAGCAGCTTTAGAAGCCATCAACGGACTAGATTTATTTGGGGTGCGTGGAAGTCAAGCATCAGTGATTCACGTGTTACCCGATGAAATTGCCCGCGCTCGGATTACATTAGAATCTTTATTACCGAGAGAATCTGGCTCGAAAGAAATAGATGCAGCGTTATTGAGTATTATTAGCTTTCCAGCCTTTGCTGTAGAAGATGAGAAACTGCGATCGCGCACTTTTAACGATATCATTAACAAACTCCAAGGCAAATACGGCTGTAAACGCTTCCTCCGCGATGGACACCAAACTGTTTTAGAAGATACCCAACGCTTACACTACGAACCTTGGGAATTAAAGCAGTTTGAGCATATTGAATGTGAATGGCCTTTATTTTTCACTTATTTGGTACTAGATGGATTGTTCCGCAATGACAAAGCACAAGCTCAACATTACCAAGAACTTTTAGAATCATTACTCGTAGAACGCGATGGCTTGCAGCTATTACCAGAACTTTATTATGTTGCAGAAGAGAACATTGAAGCCGAAAAGTTAGCACCCCAAAGTCAACCTCGTTTACCTAATGAAAATGTTCCTCTAGTGTGGGCGCAAAGTTTATATTTTCTCGGACAAATGTTAAGTGAAGGTTTGCTAGCAGTTGGCGACATTGACCCTTTAGGCAGACACTTGCGTATAGGAAAAAATCGGGAATCTATCGTACAAATTGCCTTAATAGCAGAAGATGAAGATTTACAAGAAAAACTCGAAGTTCACGGAATTGAAACCCAAACACCCAAGCAATTAGAACCGATTCAAGTCAGGAAAGCTGGTGAGCTTTCAGCTATTTATACTCAAATTGGCCGCAACGATAAACTCGGTTTAACAGGGCGTCCAGTGCGGCGGTTGCGGAGTTTGACGACATCGCGCATCTTTAAGATTCGCGAGCAAACAGTAATATTTTTACCTTCCTTTTTGGATTCTCAGCAATTTTATTTAACTCTTGATTATCATTTTTTGCTGGATCAAATTAGAGGCGAACTTGCTTACATTCAAAAGTATTGGAGCGATCTAGGTCGTCCTACCCTGACTTTAATGTTGACTAATACCATGTTAGAAATTGGTTCTGAGACATTATTAGGATTAATGCAAGAACTGAAAGCTGGTGTTTGTAATGGCGTACAGGTAAAATTAGGGCGATTAAACCAATTAATGCTGACAGCTGCAATCCAAAGAATTGATTTTCTCCAAGATGACGAATTTTCCCAACCATCAGTTAAAGATGCGGCACTACATTGTTATTATTTGGCATATCATCCAGGGAAAAACTGGGCATTAGAGCATACCCAAGAATTCCAAATGGAATGTGAAACTAACTTGGGATTATTGCTATCTTCCTTACGAGCATCAGAGAATATTTACGAGCAAATTGAGTTATTGCAGACTTTGACGCGTTTGCAAGGATTAGAGTTTGATACAGGTTTTGGCGGGCCGAAATCTGCTGTGACAGTAGACGATTTACTCAACGAAGTATATACCAAAGCCGGAGATTCAGGTCTTTGGGCAATAGTCCGCCGTGCTGCGGGGTTGCGACAAATGGTGGACATTAGTTTGTCAGATGTCGTCACCAGTATTATAGTCAGGGGTAAGCAAATTTCTGTAGGTAAAGCTTACAGCGAAGATTCGTTAATAGCTGTGCCGATGTCTCACAATGAAATTGCTGAGAAAATCAACCATTTTTGTCGTGAAGATATCCGCGATCGCGTCCTCACTCAAGAAATTATTATCTACTTGGGTGTGCTGATCAGATCGGAACCGGAATTATTTCGAGGACTGCTGACACTAAAAGTCGGCTATCTCATCTTGTTAATTACCAGCAAACTAGCCAGAGAATTACGGGTGACTCAAGATGAAGCCTACGAATACTTAATGCAACTTTCGCCCTTTGAAGTCAAAACACGATTGCAAAATGTATTAACTGAATACGCAGGTATGAGTAACCTGTTGCGTCAGCAAGAATCACTTCATGTCAAGCAAAAAGAAAGCGACATTGATTGGGTAGTCGCGCTACCAATGGAAAGTGAAATCGAAGTTCCCGCAGGCGGTTGGCGAAGATTCCGTCAAGCAGGAGGCGCAACCGGACGCGTACCCAAGGACTTTTTTCAACAAGTTTGGCAATTAATGAAGCATTGCAAAGGCCTAGTGATTGGCGATAAGCTAGAACGCCGCAATCGCTTGGATAGTGAATTGATGTTGTCAGAAATGACACCAGGCGAAAGGAATTTTGCTTTATTAGTCGAGCATCTGCTGAATAAAATTGAAGCTCCAGAATATCGACAAGTCAATATTGAAGCCTTGATTGAATTATCTGCGATCGCCGTCAATAACCCTACCCTGCAAATTGAGGAATATATCGTCTTGGATGTCTTAATTGGTCATGCAGTCAGACTAGCATGGTTAGATGCCCATCCCGAACGCGGCGATCGCTATGATGAAGATAAAGCGAATGCATGGCGATCGTTTTACAACACCTCGCCTAGAGATTGCGCTAGTTATATCCTCAAGGCTGTCAGGTTCTTGACCGAATTTGTCAAATAGTTATAACCTACTCGCGACACGAATAATTTGGTGCATTGACAAACATCCTTATTATCCACCTTAATCGGCGGTTAATTTCATCTAAATCAATGCACTATTTTAGCTGTGTCACGCTACTACATTGCTGTTGTGAGTTAGCTGATTCAAGATTTAGGGTGAACTACCATGCAGACAAAACTTTTCTGGTTCATGCTGGGAATATTACTCTGGGTAGGCTTTGGAGCCTTAATCGGCGGATTAGGGGCGATGATTGTCAGATATACCTGGGTTCTCTCGGTTGTGGGTTACGGTGCTGCAATTGGGGCGATGTCAGGATTCATCGTCACTTCGCTGGGATTGGCGATCGCTGCCAGAGTGCGATCGCCAGATGTGATAGTGTGGATACTGCTTGGCTCGATTGTGGGCGCAGGTATTGGATTTAAAAGTGTAGTTTTCTTTGGTCATTATCCTCATGGAAGCCAAGCCGATTTATCTTTTCTAAGGTTTGCTCCGATCGGTTTGGCGATTGGTACACTTTTAGGAATTGTTTTTGCTATAGGAATATGGAAATCTCAAAGTCGTTGATTAACTGTGGAAGCCTACAACAAATTTTCTTAACAACGCGCCGAACGAGGTAGCATAAACTTTTCCTTTTCTGCGGCAAATTTACCGCGTACCATCAACACAGCTTCATCAAGTACGTAAGGGAATGCTTGCAGATTCTCAAGATTGAGAAGTTCTGGACTAAAGTAAATCAACACCTCTTCAATGGGTTGAGGTATCCTATCGAGGATTTTCTGCAAAGGATATATCTGTGTTGTCACTAAATCAAAAAGATGAAGTCGAGTATCTTCAATTTCCATACAGGCAATTAAATCTAAATCTTTTGCATAATGCAAAGTACGACTTCCTTCATTCACAAAGAATACAGCTTTTTCTTTGACTACCCCAATTATGTGAGAAACGGGAACCCGCGTTTCCAAAAGTCTGTGCAGTAATCTCAAATCTGCGACATCTGCAACATCCAGGGTTCTCCAGCCATCAGTGCTACCTGTAGAACTACACTTCACTTTGAAGATATGTTCTTCAACTACGCGAAAACCAAAAGGTAGGTAAAATTCTGGTTGCGGTGTCGTCAATACTAAGGTTTCATAACGCCGATCGCAATATTCTAGTACTTCATTCATGACTTGGCGGTAATAACCTCGTCTGCGAAATTCCGGATGAGTAGCTACTCCATGAATTCCGCCTACAGTTACTCTCTGTCCCATAATTTGCAGAGGAATTTCTAACACTCCTACATGGGTAATGACTCGATCGTCATGAAAGCGAATAAACGGAGTCGAAGCAGCTTCCCAAGATGCACCCAGTTTTCTACCACATTCAGCTAAACTGCTGATGCCAGGGAATGTGATTTCCATTAACTCCATAAGCTTACTGCTGAGAGAAGGGTCAGTAGCAAATGATTGTTGGAAGCGATCGCAACTCATAGTTCAGATATGATGCAAGTGTTACAAAATTCATTCCAGGTTAGTTAAACAACACCAAGCCGAATTCCTCGCCAGTAGCTCGAAAACCAATACCGCGATAAGCTGCTTGTGCTGCCAAGTTTTCTCGTTGTGTAAATAAGATAGCCCGTTTTACTCCCTGCGATCGCGCTGCTAATAATGAACCAGCTACCACGCTTTTAGCATAGCCATTACCTCGTAAGGCTGGCGGTGTCCACACTCCACCAATCTGCACGATGTCGGGTAGGCGGGCGTTAAAGGCACTGTAAGCTACAGGAGTATTTTCTGCGACTAATACCCAATGCCTAGCTTTAGCTTGATACGCCTCGATTTCATCATAGAAAGATAAGCGCAAATCTGGTGTTTCTGCTTGTTTTAAAGCTTCCACATTATAAGCAGCGTACCATTCGCTGAGTAAATCAAATTCTTCTGGATGTGGCAATCGGCACTTTAATTTTCCCGAAGCTAAAGCTGGGGGTATCTGCAAATCTTGCAAATCTAAGGAAAATAATATTTCACTCTCATCTAGATGAGTTGGTCGATTGACAAGTCCCAAGACTTCCTTGGCGGCTGCGACTTGTGCAGCCGGGCCAGCGATTCCAGAAATGGCGCGATGAGATTGTGATACTGCTGCTTGCACTACTTCTTGGAGATACATTGGCGCTTGCACCACAACCATTCCATTCCAATAATGGGCAGCGACAGCAACTATCTCTGCATTTGCGATCGCTGCTACGTATGTTCCTTGAAACGTTGCGCCTTGGTCAAGCAACCCCGCCTCCCGCCAATTAGAACGCAGAAACATGGAAGTATCGATATGTTGCACCAGAAAATTCTCTAGCAACATTTCATCACCAGGTTGTAAGGTTCTTAGCATAGGCAGGGTGCAGGGTGCAGGGGGACAAGGAAGACAAGGGGGACAAGGAAGACAAATGACAAATGCCCAATACTAAACCCGACGCCAAGGGGCGAAACCATTTTTGACGCCAGATAAAGCAGGAGCCAAGCTAGGGAAGTGACGTTGCAGGACAGTTAATATACCGTTGTTGTCAATCCAGTCTAGACCGAACTGAGTATAAATTTCGGCGCGATAGTCTTTGGTAAAGAAGCGATCGCTCTTTAAGCGGCGAGAAGCCATTAAGATAAATACGCGAAATGCAGTATCGCTAAAGCCAAAGCCTTTGGGTAGGTCTTCGGCAAACATCCCTACAACTAAATCTACGCTGTTGATGTCATTGTTGTAGACTTCGCGCAGTTCTTTTGCCCAGGCTTGATTACTGGTAATCTCTTCAAAGGATTGGACTCGACCGCGACCAATGATTTCGCGGAAATCGTTGTAGCGAGGAACACCCCGTTCGCGATCGCGCAGAATATCAATCGCTGCTAAATCAAAAGTCTCGCCGTTGTCTCTGATGAGTTGCTGTAAGGCTTTGGGATAGTTATGTAAGGTAATTGCACCAGGATGGGCGATTCCTAAAGAATAAAATAAATCTGCTAATCCAATTTCTTCTACTACTCCCCTGGAACGTTTACCACCCACTTCAAAGAAATCGCCTTTGCGTCGCAATTTACCTGTTGTGTGCGAATAAAATTCAAATTCATCGGGAATTAGGGGATGTAACCGATAAACGGTGACAAATTCTTCGGTGATATAGTAGGGCGCTGTATGGTGATCGGTTGGGGAACCAATAATTCCACTGATTGTTTCATCATCGCTAACACGCCCAAACATCCGTTTGAAGTTTTGCCCAAGTAGTCCCCACCAATTAGCACTCATGGCAATTTGCAATGCTGGATGGGCGAGGATGCCAGGAGTCCATTCGACGGTATGAATTTTTGCCATCAATGCCGCGTTAATTAGTCGCGCATGGTCGAAGAGGTCGTCATCTTTCCATTCTGGGTATTGCTGCTTGAGGCGATCGCAGATGGTGTTATGCTCTCTGACAAACAGAGTATGCAATAAACTCAAGCCGATCCACCAGTTATCGTTGAAACCCGTGCGCTCGATACCAATTGCTGGATCGAGTGGTAATAGTCCATCATCACCAATAATTAGTTTGCCATCAACGTGCGATCGCAATTCATCGACCTTTTCGGGATGGCTACCATAGATTTGCGAACCATCCCACCAATGAGTCACTTTGTTAATAAATGTTGGCGGTTGTGCTTGCTCGCCTTCAGGACGGCTTTCATCTACTAGAGTTTCTTTAATTGCCATCGGTCGATGCTCTTGCGGCCAGGTATCATCCTCTGCAAGGGGAATGACGATTTTTTTATCTGGACGATTGTCGCCATGAGCAAACCAGTCATGGTTTTGGAACTGAATCCAAGCCGCAGCCAAGATATTTAAAGATGTTGCAGGAATAAATTCATTTCGCGTCATCAATCTCTGGCTGATGATGCGGGGATTGGGGTGAAGTAGATTTTTGCGATCGACTTTCACCTCTGTTAGTGGAACGTTTCGCCCTAAGCGAGTACCTACCATCCCCATTTCTGGATGCTTGAGGTCGTTAAAACTACCGTCTGCGGTGCGCGCCACCAAATGACGACCATCAGGGCTGGGTTGTGGATGTGGAAGTTTTTCTGTATCTGCAATTTGAGATGTATCGTGGAGGTTTTTTTGTCTCAGTTCTTTGCGAAACCCAGCTAATTTTATTAATGCTAATGGTGTAGGTAGGCGATGCCAGGGAATTCCAAACATTTTAACAAATTCCTTAAGTATGCTTTTAGACAATAATTTAAGATTTTGAGGCTATTATTACTTACACCTTAATTTCGTAATTTCCTTAAGGCGTAACTATTTTTTTAGATGCCGACTTCAGAAATATTAACTACTCCTGAGATTTATTAGTCCTCACAAGTGGAATTTATGCAACCTCAGATGCTAGAGCGTATCTACTCTATTTTGTTGCATTTTGTATAAATCAGTATTGACAGAGTTATGGGGTTTTATATCTATCACCCCTGTTTATCAAATTTATGCACAATTCTATAATTTTTTGAGAAAAATATTTTTTACTAACCGCCAAGTGCGCCAAGTGCGCCAAGGAGGAGACATAGAAGATTTGATGTATCTATGAGGAGTTATATATAGCAATCTTATAAGTGTTTTAAGCGCTATAGAAGGCTGCAAGCATTTATAGGCAGTACTTATAAACTGAACTGTTACTTACGAATGATTTAAAAATGCTATAGGTTAATATAGTTTTATTTTGAAAAAAGCTTGTGTCTATAGCAATTTACATAAAACCCTATTGGTAGGCAATGCTCGTGCTATCTGTATTTTTAGTCCTATCTAAAAGTTGGCATTATTAGGTGTTTGTAACAAAACAATAAGTTGATAATCTCATGAAGTTAGTTATCTTATAATACCTATCAAACTTACTCAAGTATCTTCAAATAGGAATATTACTCCTAGGGGTATTGTTAGATTATTCATCAGACTTAAGAATAGATTGTAGATAAAGATTCTGGCATTATTCCGCAATTGATATCATCAATAATTTCTGTATTAGAAATATAAAATCTGCGGAAAATGTTTTTCATGCTTTGTGTAATCAAATACTGTTTGCTACTATAACTACTTGCATCACACTAGCCTTATATGGACACATATCCTTCAACGAATGTCCTCGATATCTTGCGCCTCTTAGGAAATTTGACGGGTAAATTCCTCCAGAGTCCGCATCAGTTCAACGCCAAGGTGGTACTAACCAATTGGTTGAAAGGATTAACTATCAACTACAAAAGCGAGAACATCATTTTAGATTTTTTGCTCAAAAAAGTATTGCTGGTATCTGGGCGCGATTTATCAGCGCACATCCTCAAGGAAGCACCGTCTAGCAAAGGTTACATTGAAGGAACGCTGAAGAAAAAGGGGATGTCTTATCTCGCACCTGAGGCGTTGACAATCAGCCATGACGAACAATGGCAACGCTTACGTCCTTACAATGAAAAAGTGCTTTGCACAGGTGCCCAACATCATTATCAACAAGCTTTTCTCAATCAAATACATCGTGCTTTCTCTACGCCAGTATCCAGCATTGCGGAGATCAGGCAATGTATGGGAATGGCGATGTTGGGTATTGTATTTGGCGAGAATGTCGCGCCTGTGAGTTTAATCGAAGATATCCAAGTCTTGTTTAGCATGGTAGGCAACCCCATCAAAAGGATGCTGCGGGGAAAGCGCGAACAAGAACGACGGACAAAATTTTATGCTTGCTTAAGACAGCTATGGCAAGAAAGCGAACAATCTCATCAACCTTCACTACTGTCTATGGCACATCATATGCAACCCGAAGCTGATGAGGAAGAGTTGATAGAACAAATTCCCCACTGGATGTTTACGTTTACGGGTTCGGGTACGGATTTGTTGGTGAGGTCTTTGGCTTTGATTTGTTCTCATCCAGAAGTTTTACAGCGAGTGCAGGATGAAATCAATCGCCAGGGTTCCTTGGCGGAAACTTCGACAATTGCCCAATTAACTTATCTTGAAGCTTGCATACTAGAAACTGGTCGCCTTTATCCGCCGGTTACGCTGACGTTTCATCTTGCACCAGGCGGAGATGTTTTTAATAACCATCGGATTCCAGAAGGGATGGATATTCTGCACTTTTTCCCAATTATGCAACGGAATTTGGCTGGGAATCCAAGTGCTGATTTGTTTTTACCACAACGATGGCTAGATGCAACACATTCAGTTGATGCGCCTTATTCCAATTTATTTTTAAAAGGTGCGCGTAGCTGTCCCGGAAAAGATCTAATTCTGTTTGTATGTAAAAGTGCGATCGCAATTCTTCTGGAACAACAAAAACTCAGAGTTAGCAGCACTCAACTCTTGCAAAAACCTTTACCACTCTACTTTCCAGCGCAAGATATTCGCTTTCATACCCAGTTAAATCATTAATTTTATGAGGTTACAAGCAATGGCTATGACAACAGCAGACATGATGAATATGTCGCCTGCTGAATTAGACGAACTTTATCAAAACAGCCCTGTGGGCGAAATTCCCGACGGTCAAGGTAGAGGTACAGTTGTTTTTGTCACGGGAATTCCCAGCCGCAATATTTTGTCATGGCTTGTGAGGTTGCTGGCTTGGCAAGGAAAAGTGTTCGATCGCGATCGAGGTTACTTATTAAATCGCATCACTGCATTTGGCATGAAGTTAGTCAAAGCTAAAGTTTATCAGGGTGATAGTTGGTTTAGTAAAGGTGAAGCAATTATCCTAGATTATTCTCAAACCTCATTTATTGCGCAAAAAATCAGAGATGAAATCAGAGAAGTTTCTCCTGGGGTTTATCTCGGTCAAGCTTATTGGGGTAAGACGCGGGTGTTGTGTTTTGCATTGGAATTTTGAACTGTGATTTTATGCAAATATCCCAAGCTGAATTAGATGATTTGTACAAAAATAGTTCAGCAGGCGAAATCCCTGAAGGTTTTGGCAAGGAAATTGCTATCTTTACGGCTGGTGCTTGCTGGGGGAAGATTTTCTCGATCGCGCCACCTCAGAGTTACCATTTAAGCAATTGTGACAAGCGGACGTATTAACAATACAAGCCGATGTTTTAACATCACAGACCGACGCGTTAATATCACAGCCCGATGTTTTAACATCACAAGCCGACGCGTTAATATAACAACCCGATGTTTTAACATCACAGACCAACGCGTTAATATCACAGCCCGATGTTTTAACATCACAAGCCGACGCGTTAATATCACAGCCCGATGTTTTAAAATTGCCGTGCTGACCCTTGTCTTCCTTGTCTCCTTTGTCTCCTTTGTCTCCCTTGTCTCCCCACACTCCCCACACCCCCCACACTCCTCTACTCCTCCCTATCCCCCTCTCGCCTCATTTCCTTCGCCGCTTGCTGCAACTTCTGAAAATAATCGCTTTCAGCAATTTCCGCAACTTGGTGTATCCGTTTTGCTTGATCGATTTCCACGCGCAACTGTTCTACCTGCTCGGATAATTGCTGTTCGCGATCGCAAACTTCCCGTGCCATTTTTTGAAATACTCTTCCCAATTGTCCCAATTCATCAGTACGTTGGGCGATTTGGGAGAGTCCTTGCTGTTCCAAATCTCGGACTTCCGCAGCGCTAACCGTATCTCGGCTCATGGTTTGTGCAAGTTGAGCAATTGGTTTTAAAGGTTGAATAACTCTCCATTTAAGTAAGTAGTTGATGGAGATAATAACTAATGCAAAAATGCCAATAAATATGCTGATGAATAACAAAAGTGCTTTGCGCGCATTGGCAAACACTTCACTTGCAGGAATATAAATAATCTGAGTCCCAATAACTTGATTTAGCTTCCAGCCGTAACCGTTTTTTGTACCGTAGCGTTGAACGTGGCTTTGAGGCGCTATATCGGGGCTACTATGACACTTAAGGCAGCTAGAACTATTCACAACTAAAGGTTGAGCGCTGTAAAATAGCTGTTCCCCAGCTTGGTAGCGAAGATCGGATAAAGTTTTTAAAGTGCGATCGCTCTCAAAGCGTTCAACTAATTTTGCCTCAAATAAGTCAGCTTGGTCATTTAAATTTGTCGGGTTAAGCGTAGCTTGCTTATAAGTCAAATCTTTGTATTGCCAATTGACTTTAAAATTCTCCAATACCCTTCTCGCTGAAATGCTGGGTATAGTTTCGGGAATAAACTTAGTTTGAGAATCGGCAAGTTGCGTAATCAGTGGTGCAATATCATTGCTAGTATAACTGCTTACCGAATTAATAATATGCATTGCCATCTGTCCGCGTGCGTTCATCTCCACCAGCGCTTTTTGCTCCAGCGCTTTCGATAATGCAAATCCCCCAAGCCCAATTCCACTAATAAAAATTAGCGACAGTAGCAGTGTAAATTGAGACGCCAGTTTAAACCGAGCCAGCATTTGCGCAAATTCCATCAACATTCTTTTTTACCTATATATCTGGAGCCTATGAACTCAAGCAAATGTAGTAAGCATTATGAAAGCATTCACAGTTGCTACTCTGGGCAGATATACAGAAATCCTTATGCTAAAGCAGAATTATAAAATGAGAGATAATGCACAGTCTCAATCTCAAGATGGGGGTGCAGGATCGTGAGCAGCAGACGAGTTTTTCTGTTTCAAAGCTTCAGTATAATTTGGTTAGCAGAATTCTCTGCGATCGCTTGTAGTTCTGTTGGTAATAACAATACCCAAATTCCCCTCACCCCAAGCAATAAGTTACAAACGGAGGGAAAAAGCATGAAACTAGAAAGCAGCGTCTTTGCAGCTAATAGCTCCATTCCCGCTAAATATACTTGTGATGGCTCAGATATTTCCCCAAGTATAAGTTGGGATGAACCGCCCACTGGAACCGAAAGTTTAGCATTAATTGTTGACGATCCCGACGCACCGAGAGGCACGTTTGTACATTGGGTGCTTTATGATATACCTGCTACAGTGCGCCAATTACCAGAAAAAGTTGCTAGTACCAAAACTTTACCCAGCGGTGGAGTGCAGGGAAAGAATGATTTTGGCAAATTGGGTTATGGCGGCCCCTGTCCGCCTAGCGGTACGCATCGGTATTTTTTCAAACTTTATGCTCTAGATAAAAACTTAGGTTTGCAACCAGGCGCAACAAAACAGCAAATTTTGCAAGCTATGGACGGTCATGTTTTAGTAACAGCAGAGTTAATCGGACGCTACCAACGGCAGCAGAAATAGCTAAGAATTTTGCTAGAACATTCCCCTGAATCTGCTAATACTCAATTCAGGGGAGTAGATTAAAAGCTAATTAAACTGTAGCTAAAATATGCGATCGCACATCCTCTACCAATTTATGTAAATTATCTGTATTCAGGCGATAACTTAGTGGATGAGCAATCAACCTTGCTGTACTTTCATACAAAGTTGTAATTTCCACCAAACCATTTTCTCGCAACGTCCGCCCAGTAGACACCAAATCTACAATTGCTTCTGACATCCCGGTAATCGGCCCTAGTTCCACTGAACCATACAAAGGTACGATTTCTACAGGTAAATCCAAACTTTGGAAATATTCACGGGCGCAATTCACATATTTAGAAGCAACCCGACCATGAGCTGGTAAATCTAAAGGTGATTTATAAGGACTGGATGCTTTAACAGCTACAGACATCCGACAATATCCAAAATGTAAATCTACCAACTGTGCCACTCGCGGCTGTTTTTCGCGCAGCACATCGTAACCAATAATACCGAATTGTGCCTGACCATATTCTACATATACAGGCACATCCTGACCCCGCACCAACAGTCCTTTTGCTTGTCCGCTAGCATCAAGAATCTGAAGTTGGCGGTTCCCTGCGTCTAAAAAAGCGCTAAAATCCAATCCTACAGATTGCAGTAGGCGGATGCTATTCTTCAGTAGTTCCCCTTTCGGCAAAGCAACAGTCAACATGATCGTTCTTGGTATCCTTGGCATATCGGCGGTTCAATAATATTGAGAATATCTCGATATGCTGACCAATAAGCAGTATGAGAATTTTATTAGTTGATGACGAAGTAGAACTAACTGGCCCCTTAAGTCGCGTCTTAACCCGTGAAGGTTATAGCGTCGATGCAGCTTATGAAGGCATCAATGGCAGCAACCTGGCACAAACTGGCAGTTATGACCTGCTAATTTTAGATTGGATGCTACCTGGAAAAACAGGCTTAGAAATTTGTCAGGAATTACGCCGCCAAGGTAAAACCACTCCCGTGCTGTTTCTCACAGCCAAAGATACTCTCGATGACCGAGTTGAAGGTTTGGATGCAGGTGCGGATGATTATTTAGTTAAACCGTTTGAATTGCGGGAATTGCTAGCCAGAGTCCGCGCCTTGTTGCGTCGTTCTGGCGTGGAGATATACAGCGCAACACCAGGACGCCTGACTGTAGCTGATTTAGAACTAGATGTTGATAACCAAGTAGCTTATCGTCGAGAACGAGTGATTGAACTTTCTCAAAAAGAAAGCCAATTACTACAATACTTCATGGAACACTGCGGACAACTGCTGACGCACGCCCAGATTATGCAAAATCTTTGGCAAGATGAAGAACAGCCAAGTAGTAATGTAATTGCAGCCTTAATTCGCCTGCTGCGCCGTAAGATTGAAGGTGCTGGCGAAAGTCAATTGATTCACACCGTTTATGGCAAAGGCTACCGCTTTGGGAGTGGGGGAGAGTAGCGGGAGTGTGGGGAGTGTGGGGAGTGTGGGGAGTGTGGGGAGTGTGGGGAGAAATGAAATGACTGTTGACTATTGACTATTCAATAATCGATCGATTTGCAGTTGCAATTTTTCGCGAAATTTTTGAGCTTGTTGATAAACTGCTGTACGTCCTTTATCGGAATTTGTATCCAATCCTACTGGTTCCAACGGTTGAATAAAGTAACGCAGTCGAGTTTTCATTGCCCAAACTCCCATTGAAGGAAAGAGAATCAACAGCAGCATCAAAGGCGATAACGGTAAGAATGGTAATTTGAATAATCGTTGCAATTTTCTGAGATTTATCGTCCAAGGATGCAAATTCTCATTACCGATGCAAATGACTGGGAGAATGGGAACTTGATAGCGATCGCTCAACTGTATAAAACTGATATCAAACTTGTCTAATTGATAGCGTCTTCTCCAACCTTTCAACGGCCCGCGTAAACCTTCAGGTGCATACAGGACAATTTTACGCTGCTGCATCGCCGCTTCAAAAGCATCAAATTCTGCGCGCACACCACCTAAAACCCGCGACCATCCTGGCGGTAGCCACCAAACCATCCACGGATGCTCGAACAATGAAACGCCTGCTAGAGGTTGCACAGTCCATCCCCGTTCTTGACTTAATAGATAAGCCAAAGTCAAAAAATCCCAAGGAAAACTCATCCCTGCATGATTCATTGCCACAATAAATGGCCCTGTTGGCGGTAAATTTTCAATTTGCTGCAATTCGCCTTGAAAATAATGTTTCACAATAGGAGCTAGAACTTCTTCGCGAAAAGCTCGTTGATAATTTGGATCGAATTCGCCAACTTCTTTGCGTGGAGAACGACAGCCAAGACGCAACCACCGAATCAGCAGCGCTAGGTAAAATCCACCGGGCAACAAAAACAATATATATTCCAGCCAATTCCAACCATCTGGATCTTGATGGTAATGTTGCCAATGGCGATTAAATATAATTAACCAGCCTGGAGGATAACATAGGCAAAACCAATCAAACCAGCTAAATTTGTAGCCATCATTTGATGGCGTTTCTAGCTGAACATTGAGGATGTTCTCAGTGCTTTGGTTGCTCACAATTACTATGCAGTTAATTATTTAACAATGTATTTATAGCGTTTCTGATTCAGATACGGTACAAAATTCTATCGCGAGGTGTAGGGGCACGGCAGTGGAGCATACGTGTCAACTTAAGCTAAAAGCTATATACGGCGCGTGTTGTACAAAAACCCTCGCCCTCATCCCCTCACCCCTTCTCCCCCAGGAGAAGGGGAATTAAATCTCTTGCTCCCCTATCCCTGTGGGAGAGGGGCTGGGGGTGAGGGCGAAACCTTGCAACCAAGCGGGTTTCACGTTAAGTTGACACCAATGGACAGTGGACAAACCCCTAGGAAGAATCTATCTGTATAGAATATTGGTAAATTCGTATCAGCTACAACTATTGATATTTATATGTCAAAATTACGATCTCAAATTGACTAAGCTCTAGCTAGTAAGGGCGCAGCAGCTAACAGGGTTTTTGTATAAGGGTGTTGGGGATTAGCAAAAATTTGTTTGGTAGGGCCAAGCTCAACAATTTTACCGCCATTCATTACTGCGATGCGATCGCACAAAAATCTGGCTAACCAAAGGTCATGCGTAATAAACAAGTAGGTTAACTCAAATTCTGACTTTAATTGCAACATCAAATCGAGTACTTGTGACTGTACGCTAGCATCTAACATACTCACGGGTTCATCGCAGATTAACAGTTTAGGACGGGTAATCAAAGCACGCGCGATCGCAACTCTTTGCTGTTGTCCCCCAGATAAATCAGAAGGATAACGCTGATAATAAACTTCTGCTGGTGTTAAACCCACTTTTTGCAACATCCACAGTACTTCTTCTTTAGCTTTAGCAGCATCAGCAAGGTTGTGAATTAATAAAGGATCGCCGATACTTTGTCCCACCGTCATTGCTGGATTCAGACAAGCATGGGGATCTTGAAACACCATTTGCATTTGTCGCCGTGAAGAACGAATTTCTTGACGAGATAACGTAGTTAATTCCTTTCCTAAAAACTCGACTTTACCCGCAGTGGGACGGATGAGTTGCAAAATTGTCCGTGAAAGCGTACTTTTACCGCAGCCTGATTCTCCGACTAATCCTAAAATTTCTCCGGGATAGAGTTCTAAGTTAATCCCATCTACAGCTTTAATTGTCTGACTTTCCCCTTTAAAAATTCGTTCGATAAAGTTTGGTTCTATTGTGTAATGCTGCTTGAGTTCGGTAATTCGCAAAATAGGCGATTGTTCTTTAGGGTTGGGTAAGTTTTGTTGTTGATCGTTAGCCAGAATTAAATCTCCACTTTCATCTACCGCTTGAATATGTAAAGCCGCTTGTAAAAGCGATCGCGTATATTCATGTTGAGGTTGGCGAAATACCGATTGGGTAGAACCCATTTCTACCATTTTGCCGTTATACATCACGCCAATGCGATCGCAGTACTCTGCAACCATTGCTAAATCGTGAGAAATTAACAGCAAACCCATGTTTTCTTCACCGCACAGCCGCGTTAATTCCTGCAAAATCTGAGCCGAAACCGTGACATCTAAGCTGGTAGTTGGTTCATCAGCAACAATTAATTTTGGGTTGAGAAGCAAAGCCAAGGCGATAGCTACCCGTTGTCGCATCCCACCGCTAAACTCATGGGGAAACTGATTCCAGCGACTAGCGGGAATTTTTACCTTTTCTAAAGTAGCGATCGCTTTTTCTTTCGCTTGTCTGGCTGATAATTCTGGTGAGTGTGCTTGCAGCGTTTCTATACAATGCTTACCAATAGTCATCAACGGATCGAGACGCGTCATAGGATCTTGGAAAATCAGCGCCACCGCTTCCCCGCGAAATTTCCGCATTTCTTGAGGTGTTAAATCAAATACTCTTTTACCTTGAAATTTTACTAATCCTTCAATGCGGCTAGTTGGTGGTAGCAAACGCATCACAGCCCGTCCCAAGGTTGATTTGCCACAACCTGACTCACCTACCAATCCCATTCTTTCGCCAGCTTGCAGAGTGAAAGATACATCATCAACTGCCCATTTAAGTTCTTCTCCACTAGGCTGAGGATAAGCAACTCGTAGGTTTTCGACACTAAATAAAGCTTCACTCATAGTTATTTATCAGCCCTAAGCCACTTGTTTTTATAATTGCAAATTTAAGCTAGTCTATCAGATTAGCAAAAGTAGTTTCAGGGGTTTAAGTTGGGCACAGCTTTTTGATAGAGTTATGGCAAAAACTTCTATAAATCAAACCTGTGCTTCCTGAAACTCGAAATCACTGGCTCTACAAACCAAGCCCGCAGCTGCGGGTTTCATTTTATAGTCAGCAAACACTTCGATCGGGAGTTCTATGATTCAGGCTGGTGGTGTAATTATCTGTCTTGGCTATATTCTGGGGCTACTATTCACAGCTGTGCCTTGGGGTGGTGCGTGGATTTTGCTTTTAGGGATATTAGGCGCAGTAGTGTTGCGGCTACGTACTCTCAAGTCACGAAAACTTGCTCAAAAAGCAGAAAATGCTGGGACGAAGGCCAAACCCATATCTAGCTTTTGGCAAAATACTCCCGATCCTAGAGTATTGCTAGCTGCTGGCTTGGTAGGTTTGCTGGCTACCCTATATTTTCAATGGCAAGTCCCAGAACCAGGAGCAAAAGATATTAGTCAGTTTGTCCCACCAGGAAATAGTAGCAATCAAGAACAACTTGTGATTGTGCGCGGTGAAGTTGCCAGCACACCGCGCTTAACTCGCAGTCAGCGAGGGCAATTTTGGTTAGCAGCGACTCAGCTAGATGAAGTTAAAAAAGATGATGGCCCGGGAAGTGCCAGTAAAGGAGTAACGGGTAAATTGTATGTGACAGTGCCAATACTTCAGGCTACTGGCTTGTATCCAGGTCAAGAAATTGCGGTAACGGGAGTTTTGTATAAACCAAAAGCAGCGTCAAATCCGGGTGCTTTTGACTTTCAGAAGTTTCTCAAGCAAGAGGCGACATTTGCGGGTTTGACAGGTAGACAAATCAATATTCTAGATGAGGAGCCACCTAAATGGGGATGGTGGCAAGTTCGGGAGCGAATTGTGCGATCGCAAGTTCGCTGGTTGGGTATCCCGGAAGGGCCGCTGGTGAGTGCGATGGTTCTGGGTAGCAAAGCAGTAGATTTGCCCTATGATATCCGCGATTTGTTTGTCCAAGCCGGATTAGCTCATGCTTTAGCGGCTTCTGGTTTTCAGACTTCGTTGATTTTGAGCGTCATCTTACAGTTAACCAGGCGAGCAAAAAAGGGAACTCAATTTATCCTTGGTGGTTTAGGTTTAATAGTTTTCTTGAGTTTAACGGGTTTTCAGCCTGCGGTTTTAAGAGCCGTGATTATGGGTTTTGCGGCATTAGTAGGACTAGCTTTAAAAAGGAAGGTAAAACAGTTAGGCTCACTCTTACTAGCAGCTACCTTATTACTGTTATTTAATCCTTTATGGATTTGGGATTTAGGTTTTCAACTCAGCTTTTTAGCAACGCTGGGATTAATTGTCACAGTACCACCGATAATTCAACGCTTGGGTTGGCTACCACCTGCGATCGCATCTTTGATTGCTGTTCCTCTAGCTGCGACGATTTGGACTTTACCTTTGCAACTGTTCGTCTTTGGGGTTGTGCCTTCTTACAGTCTGTTACTCAATATTATTAGCACCCCATTTATTTCTATTCTCAGTATTGGTGGAATTATCAGTGCCTTAGCAGCATTGATTTGGCCGGAAGCTGGAAGTTTTGTGGCTGGAATCTTGCATTACCCCGCTGATTTGCTGCTCAAATTAGTGGAATTTTTTAGCAAATTACCAGGAAATTCAATTGCTGTAGGCAGTATATCTCCTTGGCAGATGCTAGCTATTTACACGCTGATTTTATTGGTTGTGCTGCTACGGTGGTGGCGACAACGCTGGTGGTTCGCTAGCTGTATTGCTATAGGTTTGGTACTGATTCCAGTTTGGCACTCTGCTAACAGCTTATTTAGAATCACTGTACTGGCAGCAGGCGCAGAACCGGTTGTAGTAATTCAAGACCGTGGAACAGTTACCTTAATTAATAGTGGAGATGAAGGTACGGGACGCTTTACCATCCTCCCGTTTTTACAACAGCAAGGTGTAAATCACATTGATTGGGCGATCGCCACTGATTTCCAAGATAATGAAAGTAGTGGGTGGTTGGAAGTCCTGCAACGTTTACCAATCAAAAATTTCTATACCTATCCCCCCAAACAAGACAAAGTTATTGAGACTCAGGTGATTCAACAGGAAATCCAAAAGCGTCAAGGGATTTTTCAACCCTTAGCAGTTGGACAAGCCATGACTGCTGGCCCCGTAGTAGCACAATTAGTTAACGACCAGTTACCAATTTTACAATTGCAAATACAAGGGCAAAATTGGTTACTCATGGGTAATCTCAAGTCTAAAGAGATTGCACAGTTAGTTAAATCTGGGGGTTTGGTTCCTCCCCAAGTGCTGTGGTGTGTTCCGGAATCTTTGAAAGATTTAGTTTTAGCCTTAGAACCACAAATTGCGATCGCATCTTCTGCTGACTTAGAACCAAAAGTTTTGTCTGAACTCAGCCAAAGCCAAACGAAACTTTTCTTTACAGGACGGGATGGCGCGATTCAATGGACGCCTGGGAGTGACTTTGAAGCTTTTATCCAGGCGACAGAAAACAAGTCTTCGGTTTTATAACTTTTATTTTCCCAAAGCCCGATCTGCTTTGCCTGCTGCTTTTTTTACTTTGTTGAACTCACGTTAAAATACCAATTGACTAGCAGCGACTCTCTCCTAAGAGATAATATGCGATCGCTGCGGCTTGCGTTTTAGTCATCTCAACTCCTCACTCCCATGTCCACAACTATTGACTTCCTTAGCCACCTTAACCCCAGCCAACGTCAAGCCGTAGAACATTACTGCGGCCCGTTGCTAGTTGTGGCTGGTGCAGGTTCTGGTAAAACACGAGCCTTGACTTACCGAATTGCTAACTTGATTCTCAAACACCGTGTAGCCCCCGAAAATATCTTGGCGGTGACTTTTACTAACAAAGCCGCTAGAGAGATGAAAGAACGGATTCAAAAGATATTTGCCGAACAGTTGGCGATGTCGGAATATGGTCAGCGTTTTGATTTGTTGACAGAATACCAACAAACTAAACTGCGATCGCAAGTTTATCGTGACACCATCAAAGATTTGTGGTGCGGCACTTTTCACAGTTTGTTTTCTCGCATCCTTCGCTTCGATATTGAGAAGTACCAAGACGAAAAAGGCCGCCGTTGGAGTAAAAATTTCTCGATATTTGATGAATCTGATGCACAAAGCTTGGTCAAAGAAATTGTCACTAAACAGCTAAACCTAGACGATAAGAAGTTTGACCATCGTTCTATGCGCTATGCAATTAGTAACGCCAAAAACCAAGGCTTTTCACCCCAAGAATTTGAGAGCGAGCAACCTAATTATCGCGGTAGAGTAATTGCTCAAGTCTATAGTTCTTATCAAGATAGACTGGCAGCAAATAACGCTCTCGATTTTGACGATCTAATTCTGATTCCTACTAAACTATTTCAGCAGAACGAACAAGTTTTAGGTTACTGGCATCGCAAATTCTCTCATATTCTTGTAGATGAATATCAGGATACTAATCGCACTCAATACGATCTCATCCGCCTGTTAGTGACAAATGGCGAAGATAGAAAGAGTGAATGGAATTGGCAAAATCGCTCGGTGTTTGTTGTAGGTGATGCAGACCAGTCAATTTACTCGTTTAGAATGGCTGACTTCACCATCTTGCTAGAATTTCAGAATGATTTCGGCGATGGTTTACCCGATGACGATACCAGAACAATGGTGAAGTTAGAAGAAAACTATCGCTCTTGTGAAAACATTCTGCAAGCTGCTAACGAACTGATTGAAAATAATACCCAAAGAATTGACAAGATTCTCAAACCAACGCGGGGTGCAGGCGAACAAATTTATTGTCACAAAGCTGATAATGAACTAGAAGAAGCCGATTTTATTATTCGTCAAATCCGCACTTTAGAATCTCAAAATCCAGAATTAAACTGGGGCAGTTTTGCAATTCTTTATCGTACAAATGCTCAATCTCGCCCCTTTGAAGAACTTTTGGTGAAATACCAAATACCTTACACAGTTGTCGGAGGAATGAGATTTTACGATCGCAAAGAAATTAAAGATGTTATAGCTTATTTAAGAGCGATCGCTAATCCTGCTGATACTGTAAGTTTATTGCGAGTAATTAATACTCCTCGGCGTGGTATTGGCAAAACCACCATTGATGCTTTGATTAACGCTTCCCAGCAACTTGGTACAACTCTTTGGGAAATATTATCAGACGAAACATCAGTTAATACCTTAGCTGGACGCGGCGCTAAATCTGTCAAAGCTTTTGCAGAAATGATTAGTCGTTGGCAAGGAGAAGTAGGAACGCTTCCTGCGGCGGAAATTGTTCAAGGTATACTTGAAGAATCTGGTTATGTGCAAGACTTACTAAGCCAGGGTACGGATGAATCGGAAGACAGAATCCAAAACGTTCAAGAACTTTACAACGCCGTACTGCAATTTCAAGAAGAGAATGAAGATGCTACTCTGCAAGGATTCTTACAAAGTACCGCCCTCAGTTCCGATTTGGATAACTTAAAAGAAGGGCAAACAGCAGTGTCTTTAATGACTTTGCACGCTTCCAAAGGTCTGGAATTTCCCGTAGTCTTTTTGGTGGGATTAGAACAAGGACTATTTCCCGGCTACCGTTCGCTGAGTGACCCTGCATCTTTAGAAGAAGAACGCCGTTTGTGTTATGTAGGCATTACCCGCGCCCAAGAAAGGTTATATTTATCACACGCCCGCGAACGCCGCCTCTATGGTTCACGAGAACCCGCCATGCGATCGCAATTTTTGGACGAAGTACCAGAAGAATTATTAACTACTGGTAATAAGATTCGTCAAACCTATACTAAATCTACTGCTGCTGTCAGCAATGGTAAGCAGAATTGGAAAGTAGGCGATCGCGTTTTACATAAAAGCTTTGGTATTGGGGAAATTACTCATGTTTTTGGAGAAGGTAATAAGCTTTCTGTAGCAATTAAATTTGCTAATTTGGGGCAAAAAATTATCGACCCCAGAGTAGCCCAGTTGCAAAAGGTTGATTAAGATAGCTATTCAATTTCAAGTATGGCAATCAGAGTGATTGAGCTATATTTCAACTTCTTCAAAATGCTCAACAGTGGGAAAAGGCTCATAAAAATGGTGTAGCAACTTTTTCCACTCTTGATACTCAGCAGAACCTCTAAATCCTACAGTATGAGATTCTAAAGTTTCCCATCTGACAAGCAATAGATATTTTCCATTAACTTCAATGCAGCGATGGAGTTCATGAGATAAATATCCATTCGTTGACGAAATAATCTTGGAAGCTGTTTTGAAAGCAGATTCAAATTCAGATTCCATACCAGATTTAACATGAAGCATCACTGCCTCAAGAATCATAAACTATTCCCTGTAAACTGAAGATTATGTAATTTACTATAGTGCGATCGCGTACATCATAGCAGATTAAAAATAATTCTTGAGTATATAGATAATTGCAGCACAAAATGGAGTATATTGCCCGTTGCTGTCAAGTTGATTGTAGCCCTCAGCAAGCTGCTGTATTTCTGCATCAGTCAAATCTTCAATACCAAGTAATGCTGCATCAATTGCTACTTTCCGCATATTTTGCAACTTATTAATATTGAGCGCTAGCTTCTCAATTGTTGTTTCAGCAGCAGCTTGTTTAGTTGGATCATCTGTCGGTTTAATCTCTCCCGAAGCAGGATATTTAAAGAAATCAGTGCAGTTTACTTCCAAAGGTGAAACCATCAGTTGTTTATCGTACCAATACTTTTTCTGATGCCCACAATGAACTGGAACGGGAGGTGGTTCTTCACTTTCTCCTTGACATGAAGCGATAAGATTTGTGTAATCTAATGCTAAATTTGGATAGGTAGTACGAGGCTTGAGATGTTCTATATGGCTTGTTGCTCTTGCAATCCGCATTCCACAATAACAACAAATGTATCCTTGTTCTTGTAGTAGGGAATCATGCACAATTGATTTTTCTGGTTTTTGAAAGTTATCATCCCAATTAGGTTTCCAATCATCATTTTCTAGAGCTTTCCAATCACTGAACTTTTTCGGCTCATGATTCTTTTTGATGTACTTCATCGATTGAGAATTTCCTTTCGTCGGATGAGTACATCTGCTCGCACAAACTCCGGTTCATCTGCTCCAATTTCGGCTGCTAATTCTTGACGCAATTTTCTTGCACCGTCCAGATTTCCTGCGTCAATCAACCTAAACAATTCTAAAAGACTTGTCTTAATTTTTTGTGGACGTTCTGGAACATCCATGAGGTCTTCTAGAATACGATTGCTATCTCTACCAAAAGAACTTTCTGGACGTTTAGCGATAACACCATTATCAGTCTTTTCTAAAATATAAATTCCTTCAGGTTTGACATGGCTAATTACCTGTGGGGAATGAGTAGTAACAATAAATTGACAATTGGGGAATGTTCTAGTTAAAGCTGGAATAATTTCTCGTTGCCATTTTGGGTGTAAGTGTAATTCAATTTCATCAATTAAAACGACACCACTACCTTGAAGCGGTTCTGGTAAACCTGGGTTAGCTATTGCCAAACGTCTTGCTAAATCTCCTACCATTGCTAATAAGCATTTCTCACCATCAGAGAGTTGATTAATAATGAGTTCCTGCCCATCTTTTGTTACAGTCATTCTTAAGGGAGAACGGCGCACTCGTAAGTTAGAAAAACTGGTTACTAATGAAGATATAGCTTGTCTAACTGCTTCTAATTGTGGATCTTGATAATCGCGCTTATCCCGCAGTAATTCACTTTCTAAATCTTCCCTATTCCTAAACCATTGAAAGAAGCTAGCAAAGTCTATTCTTTTTCCTGTAAGCGCTTGTTCATAGGCATCAATTTGGTTAAACTGAGTTTTATTGGGAATTTCTAAGCTAATATCAAGGACTGCACGATTGACGGGATAGTATACGGCTAATGGTAGGTTGTATTGAGGATCATTTTGCCAATATCGCCAAATTGTAGTAGCAACCGCTTTGACCATTTCGTGCCTTGAATCTTTAGATACTCCGTTACGACTTCGGGATATTTCCCAATTGTCTTCTGCGCCATCTAATAAAATAGTAATATTCAGACATGTAGATATGTCATTATTAGCAATATCCAATTCGCTAAATTTTTTTAATTCCTCTTCTGGAAAGTAACCTCCAATCCACTCCATAAAACGAGAAAGTAAGAGAGAAAGGGCATCAAGAATACTAGATTTTCCTACGCCATTGATACCAATAAGTACAGTTGCAACCGTCTGATCAAATTCCAGCGTTAAATCCCCGATTCCACGGAAGGATTGCATTTTTAGGCACTTGACTTTCATAGTTTTAATAACGCTGTATGTCATTTATTTGGTGGGCAATGCCCACCCTACATCGAATTATATAAACAAGAATTAAGTTGATTTTAACTTAATAACTCCCCGATCAAAAACGCGGTTATCAGTGCCAATACCGCTTAACTCTATTCTATCTGCATACACTTCATAGGCAGCAAAACTTAAATTACTAGTAGAATATTCTGTCCATTCATTTTTACCTACAGGACGATTACCTGCACCCGCGCCACAGATTAAGTAAGTTGTGCCATTAATAGAACGGGTGCGTTCATAATGGTGTTCGTGTCCGTTGATATAAAGTTGTACGCTGTATTTTTGAAATAAGGGAGTAAAGACTTTAATAAAATCTGCATTACTGCCATAAACTCCCGATGCATAAATTGGATGATGACCAAATACGACTTTCCAAGAAGCTTTGCTGAGGCTTAATTCTTTTTCTAACCAAGTTAGCTGGTTCTTCCAGTCAGCATTACCGTTAGTATCTAAAGCAAAAAATTGTATATTTCCGCGGCTAAATGTATAGTAGCGTCCCTTCATATTAAAGCCAGGATATTTAACTTCTAAATCGCCATTGGCAGTGCGAATATCGTGATTACCTAAACAAGCTTGAAATTTCACACCTCGCTTGAGCAATTCTCCATAAGGACGCTCAAACACTTCGCCAATTTTTTCAATTTCACCGTTGTTGTAAATGTTATCGCCAGCTAAAACTACTAAATCGTAAGGATTTTGTTTTTGATAAAGAGTCATCGCCCTAGCTACAGCATATTGTCCTTTTGCACCAGTACCTGTATCTGCAACTGAGACAAAACGTAGTAGCAAGCCCTTTTTGAGGGGATTGGCGGCGATCGCTTTATCCGATTCAGCAAAATCAGCGCTTTGATTACTTTGTCGAGTTAATATCCAGCCTAATCCCGTACCGATCGCACTCAGGCTACTTAAAAATAAAAATTGACGACGTTTAAGTTTCATAAATCATCAAATTCAATAAGTAGTTAGTTTAGCTTAAGTACACCTTACAGTAAAAAAGCTGAACTACTTATTACACGCTAAATTGCAATGCCAAATATTAAAGGGATGGGACAATATGCCCATCCCCTAAATTTATTAACTCTGAGCGACGCCTTCTTGACGTGCGGCTTGTTGCACAGCAGCAGCAACCGCAGTCACAACACGCTCATCAAAAACCGAAGGAATAATATGTTCGCGATCTAAATCTGAAGGCTTAACTAAGGATGAGATCGCACTTGCAGCTTCTAGATACATGGTGGCAGTAATTGTCTGTGCCTGACAATCTAAAGCGCCACGGAATACTCCCGGAAATGCGAGAACGTTATTAATTTGATTTGGATAATCGCTGCGACCGGTAGCCATAACAGCAACATCCTTGGTGACTAACTCTGGTTGAATTTCGGGAATTGGATTTGCCATTGCAAACACAATGGGATCTTTCGCCATCGATTGCACCATTTCTACTGTCAAAACCCCTGGGGCACTAACACCAATAAATACATCTGCTCCTTGCATTGCACCCGCTAGAGTACCTTGGGCTTTAACTGCAAATTCGCGTTTTTCTTCTGTTAAGTCAGTACGACTGCTAGAGAGAATACCCTTCGAGTCGCACATCCAAATTTTTTCGGCTCCAGCTTTGCGCAATAACCGCGCGATCGCAACTCCCGCCGCCCCAGCACCGTTAATCACAATCCGAATTTCTGCCATCGACTTATGTACGAGTTTCAAAGCATTAAACAACGCTGCCAAGGTGACAATTGCTGTACCGTGTTGATCGTCGTGGAAAACAGGTATATTTAATTCTCGCCGCAGTCTCTCTTCAATCTCAAAGCAGCGCGGGGCGGCGATATCCTCTAAATTTACACCCCCAAATACGGGAGCAATATTTTTGACTGTGCGTACAATCTCATCTGTATCTTGAGTTGCCAAGCAGATGGGGAAAGCATCAATCCCCGCAAATTCTTTAAACAGCATTGCTTTACCTTCCATCACAGGTAAAGCTGCGGCCGGGCCCAGATTTCCTAAACCCAAAACTGCACTTCCATCGGTGACAATAGCAACGGTATTTTTCTTGATGGTTAAGTTATAAACTTCCTCTGGATTTTGAGCGATCGCTGTACAAATCCTACCTACCCCTGGCGTGTAAGCCATCGCCAGGTCGGAAACACTTTTGAGGGGAATTCTGCTAGTAATGCTGATTTTACCGCCACGATGCAAATTAAAAGTGCGATCGTACACATTCAGCATTTGAATGTGCGGTAAGGCTTTGACTGCTTGCACAATGGTTTCAGCGTGTTCGGTGCTAGCTGCATCCACAGTAATGTCGCGGATTGACTCTTTGCGGGTTTGCTCGATTAAATCAATTTGCCCTAGCAGGCCGCCATTAGCCGCGATCGCCTGTGTAACTGACGCCAGCATCCCCACGCGATTGGGAATCTGCAAGCGGAGAGTCAAACTAAAACTAGAATTAGGAGTGAGGTCTGCCATTTTGCTTTTAGATTTTAAATTTCAGATCTTATATTGAATTGATTATTAAAAAACTCTTTGAAATCTTAAATGTCATATTTTACTAATCTGAGCGAGCCAGATTTTTGTAAATGTACCTAGCAACACCAAATATTTGCCTATCCCATCTGCGCGATCGCAAAGTAGAGAACGGTAAACCCTTGTGTAAACTGCTTTTGTTGCTCTGAGTGTATCTGTGATTTCATGAAAAAAGCGCCCTCTAGTCAGAGAGCGCTGTTAATTTATATTAACCTAGCTTTAACCGTGAATTGCGGAATTTAGTAACGCTACAGGCTCTACCTCACCCGCCGCCAAATCTAGCGGGAAGTTGTGAGCATTGCGTTCGTGCATTACTTCAATACCAAGGTTGGCGCGGTTAACCACATCTGCCCAGGTACTAACTACACGACCTTGAGAATCTAGCACTGATTGGTTAAAGTTAAACCCATTTAAGTTAAATGCCATCGTGCTGATACCCAAAGCTGTCAACCAGATACAAACTACAGGCCAAGCAGCCAAGAAAAAGTGTAAAGAACGAGAATTGTTAAAGCTGGCATATTGCCAAATCAAGCGTCCAAAGTAACCATGAGCCGCTACAATGCTGTAGGTTTCTTGTTCTTGACCAAATCTGTATCCATAGTTGATCGACTCAGCTTCAGTAGTCTCCCTAACTAACGAGGAAGACACCAAAGAACCATGCATGGCACAGAATAAAGAACCACCGAAAACACCTGCTACACCAAACATATGGAAGGGGTGGAACAGAATGTTATGTTCGGCTTGGAATACAAGCATGAAGTTAAAAGTGCCACTGATACCCAAAGGCATCCCGTCAGAAAAGCTACCTTGACCAATGGGATAAATTAAGAATACCGAAGTCGCCGCAGCTACAGGTGCAGAGTAAGCAACACAAATCCAAGGACGCATTCCT
Source organism: Calothrix sp. NIES-2098 (assembly GCF_963875125.1). Lineage (NCBI taxonomy): Bacteria > Bacillati > Cyanobacteriota > Cyanophyceae > Nostocales > Calotrichaceae > Calothrix > Calothrix sp. NIES-2098. The sequence continues at coordinate 1,081,162 of NZ_CAWNKJ010000001.1, read as the reverse complement.
AGACGATAGCTTAACTCCCATTGCCGACCAAGCCAACAGAAGATTCCAATCAGAAAATGTAAAACAATGAGTTGATAAGGGCCGCCGTTGTAGAGCCATTCATCCATCGAAGCTGCTTCCCAAAGTGGGTAGAAGTGCAAACCGATAGCATTGGATGTGGGTACAACAGCACCAGTAATGATGTTATTACCGTAGAGCAAAGAACCTGAAACTGGTTCGCGAATGCCATCAATATCGACGGGTGGTGCCGCTATAAAGGCAATAATGAAACAAATCGTCGCAGTCAATAAAGTGGGAATCATTAGAACACCAAACCAGCCAATATAAAGCCGATTTTCAGTGCTAGTAATCCACTGAGTAAACCGATCCCACTGGTTGCCGCTTTCGCCTCTTCTTAGAGTTGTGGTCATGGCTATATCGTTTTTAAATTAACAACAACAATCTGTCTCAATTCAACAGAATTGAGAATTTCTGCTGTTTTCAAAGATGGTTGCCAAATACCTTCTCCCTACTCACTGGGACTCTCTTAAATCGCCTCACACCATGACATATTACTTATCCATTTCCCTAGAGAGACGGTGTGAAATAAGGGAAAATTTTTCTCGGCTCTAATATCAGGTTGTACATAAATTTTTTGTATTTATCAATAATAATTTCATGAAGTTTTATTACTATCTATTTTCAAGGCATTTCGATATCAATTCTTTAAGAGTGCGATTAATAACTTCAAATTTTTTTTGTAACCAACGCTTTAATTTAACGGGTAATCACTTAAAAATTAACCAAAGGATGACAAAAATCTTTAATAAGGCACTTTATGTTATTTCCCGTGCCATTACTCATGCTATCAAGCCAATTTGTTTAATAACATGAGAAATAAAAATTCTTCCTCATGCTTTATCGAGGAAGCTAATGTAATTTTTCAAACATATCTATGAGTCTAAGTCAACATTGACTAGACGGCAAACAATTTAGAGGATGCACTACCACAGACTGTAAAGGTCTACTACCGAGTACTCTAAATATCTTTATTTCAACATTTGGTTATATGGAAAAATCCGTGCCTTGCGATCTGAAAAGTAATTCCATTCATCAATTAGTAGAATTTCAGGTATCGCAAACCCCTGATGCTGTAGCAGTCATTTTTCAAGAGCAAAAATTAACATATCAACAGCTGAATCAACAAGCTAATCAACTAGCCCATTACCTCAGAACCTTAGGAGTTAAACCGGAGACATTAGTAGGACTTTGTGTAGAGCGATCGCTTCTAATGTTCGTAGGGTTGCTAGGTATACTCAAAGCTGGTGGAGCTTATATACCCATCGATCCGAGCTATCCCCAAGAACGCTTAGAATTCATGCTAGAAGATTCCCAGATGCCAATACTTGTAACTCAAAAGCATCTGCTCGAGCAATTACCAAAGCTGGAAAATGTACGGGTCGTATGTATAGATACTGATTGGCAAGAGATTACTCAATACAGCAAAGAAAATCCCGATAGTAAAGTAACTGCCGAAAATTTAGCTTACACCATCTATACTTCAGGTTCTACAGGTAAACCCAAAGGGGTACAGATTACCCATCGTGCCGTCATAAATTTCCTCAGTTCTATGCGGCAAGAACCAGGGTTGACCCAAAAGGATATCTTATTAGCGATTACGACAATTTCTTTTGATATCGCAGTTTTAGAAATCTTTTTACCTCTGATTGTAGGTGCTCACATTGTCTTGGTTAGTCGTGAAGCAGTTGCTGATGGAAAACAGTTATCAAAAATTTTGACTGAATCTGAAGCTACAATCATCCAAGCTACCCCAGCAACTTGGCGTCTTTTGCTGGAATCCGGATGGCAAGGTAATAAGCAACTGAAAATATTGTGTGGTGGCGAAGCCATGACTCTTGAGCTTGCTCATCAATTGCTGGAAAAGGGTGGCTCTTTGTGGAATATGTATGGGCCTACGGAAACCACGATCTGGTCGATGCTATGTAAAGTAGAGTCTGGTAGCAGCTTTGTACCTCTAGGTCATCCCATTGCTAACACACAGATTTATTTGCTACAAGAGCCAGCACGCCGCAAGCACGATCCACTGAAACTTGCTCCTGTTGGTGTACCAGGTGAAATATACATTGGTGGTGGTGGAGTTGCACGGGGGTATCTCAACCGTCCAGAATTAACCCGTGAAAGGTTCATTCCCGATCCCTTTAGTAACGAGCCAGGGGCACGCCTCTACAAAACTGGGGATTTGGCTCGTTATCTACCAGATGGAAATATTGAGTTCATGGGCCGGATTGATTATCAAGTTAAGATCCGTGGCTTTCGAGTTGAATTAGGAGAAATTGAGACAGCTCTTAGCAAACATCCAGCCGTGAAACAAGCAGTAGTGATTGCTAGAGAAGATCGACCAGGAAATAAACGCTTGGTCGCTTATGTTGTTCCTAAAATTCTCCAAGATGAGTTGGAGTCATCACAACCAATCAATCATTGTTCTACTGAGCAACTTCAGGAATGGAAGAAGGTGTGGAATGCTAACTACACCAATTCTCCAGAAGACTGGGCTGGCTGGAATGATAGTTTTACTGGTCTACCCATACCCACCAATGAGGTGCGTGAATGGGTAGACACAACAGTTGAACGCATTCTCTCTCTAAATCCGCAGCGAGTATTAGAGATTGGATGTGGAAAGGGACTACTTCTATTTCGCATTGCTCCTCACTGTAGTCATTACGTAGGTACTGATATTTCGGCAGAAGCTATCCATCATATAGAGCAGCAACTGCGAACTGTTCAGCAAGATTTGTCGCACGTCAAGGTATCCGAAGGCGCAGCCCATGAACTTGAAGAATTAGAACCAGCTAGCTTTGATACGGTGATTATCAACTCTGTAATTCAGTACTTCCCTAGTGTGGATTATCTTTTGCAGGTCATTGAGAAGATTGTCAAGTTGATTAAACCAGGAGGGCAAATTTTTATTGGTGACGTTCGTAGTTTACCGCTACTAGAAACTTTTCACAGCGCAGTTCAACTCAGCCAAGCTATTTCTTCTCTTTCCAGCCATCAACTCCAGCAGCTAATCAGAGAACGAATTCTCCACGAGAGAGAACTAGTACTTCATCCAGATTTTTTTTCTGCTGTAAAGCAACATATCCCTCGGATCGGTCATGTTCAAACCTTACTCAAACGAGGTCAATCTCAAAACGAACTGATTAAGTTTCGCTTCGATGTCATTCTTCATATAGAGACTAATATATATCCGCACGCAGAGGCGTTATGCTGGGATTGGCAACAACATAATCTCTCACTTCAAATAATTTGCCAATTACTCCAAGAGCAACAACCAAAAACTATCAAGATTACCAATGTGCCTGATGCCCGGATTTTCCTAGATGTAAAAGCAGTGGAATTATTAGCTAGTACTAATAAACCGAAAACAGTAGGAGAGTTACAACAATCTTTGCAGCAATTTTCTCACGAGAATGGGGTACATCCAGAAGAATTTTGGCATATCGGTCAATATATTCCTTATGGTGCCCATATTACTTGTTCTGAGCACGGGAATCCTGGTACGTATGATGTAATATTGCAAAGTCAATTGGAAGCAACAGACCAAAGGGATATTTTGATGTTGCCAGAGCAAATAGTGGAATTGAAGCCTTGGAATGACTATGCTAATAATCCTATACAAGTAAACGAGAAAATTAACTTAGTTCCCAATTTACAAGCTTTTCTCAAGGAGAATCTACCTGACTACATGGTTCCTTCAGCATTTGTAGTGATGGAGACTCTACCCCTAACACCAAATGGAAAAGTAGATCGGCGATCGCTTCCCAAGCCTAAAAAAAACCGAGCAATTTTCACGGGGGGCTACATTGCACCCACCACTTTGCTTGAAAAGCAACTTGCTGAAATTTGGTCTGAGGTATTAGACATGGAGCCGATCGGCATCTATGATAACTTCTTTGATCTCGGAGGGCACTCTCTATTAATAGTTCAGTTGCTGTCTCGTATAGAAAAAACGATGCTAATAGAGTTACCTCTGTCCTATGTTCTCAAGGAGCCAACAATAGCTGGATTTATCAAAGCAATTCATACGTTGGAGTCCGCTAACTATGACAAGTTTATAGAAGAAGAAACTCAGGTGGATTGGGAAAGTGAAGTTATCTTAGACCCAACAATTCAGCCTCAAGAAGAATTCGTAGAATTTACAACTGAACCAGAGCATATCTTTTTAACCGGAGCAACAGGTTTTTTAGGTGCCTTTCTTCTGTACGAACTTACACAACAAACAACAGCAAATATTTACTGCCTAGTTCGCGCTTCTAATATTGAAGATGGTAGGCAAAAAATTAAAATCAATCTAGAAAGTTATATGCTTTGGAGCGATAAGTTAAGTTCTAGAATAGTTCCTATAGTAGGAGATTTATCAAAGCCACTATTAGGATTAACTGACGAAAAATTTAAAGATTTAGCTAGTAAGCTCAATCTAATTTATCATGCTGGGGCATTTGTAAACCTAGTTTATCCTTACAGAGCATTGCAATCTACCAATGTATTAGGAACCCAAGAAATTTTAAGATTAGCTTCTCAGGGAAAAGTCACTCCTGTTCACTTTATCTCGACTATTGATGTACTTAAGCCTCTCATCTTTCATCAGAGAAAGGTGATTCGAGAAAATGAGCGTTTGGTACATGGTGGAGAGCTAACCAGGGGTTATACACAAACTAAATGGGTTGCTGAACAGCTAGTCATCGCAGCCCAATATCGGGGAATTCCTGTTTGCATCTATAGACCAGGAATGATTTCAGGTGATAGTCAAACAGGTGCCTATCACACAAACGACCTGATGGCCAGAATCATCAAAGGTATGATCCAAATGGGAACTGCACCAGATCTGGATAAATCGGTCAATATAACACCTATAGACTACGCCAGTAAAGCAATAGTACATCTATCAAAACAACGAGAATCTTTAGGGAAAGCCTTCCATATTGTCAACTCTCATCCATTGCCTTGGAAGCAGCTTGTGAATGAAATCTGCAATTCAGGCTACTCATTGCAAGTACTACCATATGAAAAATGGCAAGCAGAGTTACTTCAACTGAATAAATCTCAAGACAATGTTTTGATCCCAATTAGATCGTTGTTTACCGAAAAGCATACTCAAACCCAGATGACCTATTGGGAAACATTTCTGCTAACTTCTCAAGCTTTTGACTGTCAAAATACCCTAATGGGTATGCAAAAGACTTCTATCGTCTGCCCCCATGCTGATAGCAAGCTTTTGAGTACTTACTTTTCGTACTTCATAGAAAGTGGTTTTTTGCAACCTGCTATTAGCAGTAATGAAGACGATAAATCAGCAGTACAGGAATTGTGGAAACAGCAAGCCAATCGGATAATGAAAGTAGGATAGGTAATACTCCTAATTCTTCTACAATTGCATTCTCAAGTTTTCAGCAATAATTTCTACAATTATTGATCTGGAAATTAGAAACCAGTAAGTTTTGATTTGTAGTACGGAAGTTAAGCGAACAATTATCTAAGACATTCTCTCCTAAGATGTAGCAGATTAAGCGATTTTAGACTTCTCTTAAAAATTATCTCGCAATTGTTATTCTACTCAGTTATCGGGGAAGTCTTAATTATAAGAACTGAGTAAATATCAGCAAGCAAGATCATGCAGCTTCAACAAGGTAGTAGCTATGACCATTAAGAAAAAAATCATACATAACTCTATTGGTTCTAGGCTATTTTTCTACGTATTGAGTGGTGCCTTAGTAGGATTAGGTAGTATGTCCTACTTCTTCTATCAAGCACTAGAAAGCCGAGCTAAGGATGAAATTAAAGGTAATTTGAGTACACAAGTTAAGTCAGTTGAAGGATCGTTGGCTAGAGTAGAACAGTCCATGCGTAACTTATCTGCTGCGGTTAAAACTATGCAGCATCAAGGAGTTAAAGATCCACAAACCTATAAACAATTAGTTTTTGATATTTTCCAAGAACGTTCACCTCTAACAATGGGCCTTGGTATTGGGCAAATGCCTTACCAACTTGTGCCAAATAGTGAATGGTATTGGCCATACTTTCTTATCGATCAAAAAACTCCTGGTCAGATAGGCAAAGTTTTATCAAAGCCTTACGATCATATCCGTTATGCAGAACTTTTTAAGGAAGATAACTACCCCAAACAAATTTATTTTCAGACAGTTGTAAAAGCAAGAAAAGATATCTGGTATGAGCCTTATAAATGGTATGGGCTGACTTTAACAACTTACACAGGCCCTATTATTGACGATCGTAAAAATTTAATTGGTGTGACGGGTTTAGATATAAATGTAACAGCTATAGGTGAAAAAGTAAGAGTGCCTGTGACCAAAGGAGGCGGTTATTTTGTTATTTTAAGCGAACACGGAAATTTGTTGGCATATCCTCCAGAACCAGAAAAAGCTAAGTCATTGGCAACTTATAAAGACATACCAGAGTTGAGAGATATCTGGCAGAAGATTGAAACTGATGATGATGGATTTGTTCAGGCAAAGGGTAAATATTGGGTATTTCAAAAGGTGAAAGGAACAAACTGGTTAATGCTAGCAGTAGTACCCCAGTCAGTTGTGTTAGTACCAGTATTATCTATTGCAGTTGGGGGTGCTTTAGGTGCTGGTATGGTGTTAGCGCTAGTAGTCACTTTATTTATCCGCCAACTCAATAAACGTTTGCAACCCATTCTTGAAGAGTGCCGGAAGTTAGCAGAAGCTGATGTCCAAAGGGCAATTCGTTTAGGACAAAATGGTACAGTGGCTGCTAATAATTACAAAGTTCAAAATTTTGAGTCCCAGGATTCTGATGAAATAGAAATTTTGGCGCAGTCTTTTAAGCAAATGACAGTTCAATTAAAAGAGTCATTTGAGGACTTAGAATTCCGAGTTGAGGAACGTACAGTTGAGCTGAAGGAAGCCAAAGAATTAGCTGATAGTGCCAATCGAGCTAAGAGTGAATTCCTTGCTAACATGAGCCATGAGCTACGCACGCCTCTAAATGGAATTTTAGGCTATGCACAAATTCTGCAAGCCTCAAAAAATATGACGGAGAAACAGCAGAAAGGCATCAATATTATTAATCAATGTGCCTCACACCTGCTTACCCTAATTAATGATATTCTCGATCTCTCCAAAATCGAAGCTCAGAAAATGGAATTGTATCCTACAAGTTTTCATTTTCCTTCTTTTCTCCAGGCAGTTTTGGAAATTTGCCGAATTAAAGCCGAACAAAAGGGTATTAACTTTGTTTATCAACCTGATGAGCAACTGCCAATTGGTATTCAAGCTGATGAAAAACGCTTGCGCCAGGTTTTAATTAATTTACTAGGCAATGCGATCAAGTTTACTGAAAAAGGTAATGTTACATTTAGAGTCAAGTTTCAACATAGCAAAAATCGTTTAAAAAACCAACCATCAACGTACCACATTCGCTTCGTAGTAGAAGATACTGGTGTAGGTATGACTAGCGAACAATTAGAAAAAATATTTTTACCTTTTGAGCAGGCAGGTAATGTAAAAAAACAATCAGAAGGAACGGGATTAGGGTTAGCTATCAGTCAGAAAATTGTTGCTATGATGGGTGGAACTATAGAAGTAAAAAGCCAACCAGACAAAGGTAGTATCTTCTGGTTTGATGTAGAAGTTCCTGAAGCAATAGAATGGGTAGATAAATCTAAAGTTTCTCAACAAGGAACAATTCTTAGTTTTAAAGGTGAAAAAAGAACAATTCTTGTAGTAGACGATCGGTGGGAAAATCGCTCTGTATTAGTTAATCTATTGGAACCCATTGGCTTTGAAATTGTAGAGGCGGAAGATGGTCAAGAAGCACTATTGAAAATTGCTAACTTTGTACCTGATTTGATAATTACTGATATTAATATGCCAGTCATGAATGGATTGGATATGATACAAAATTTGCGCAACTCTCTAAAGGGCGAAGATTTAAAGATAATTGTATCATCAGCAAGTGTGTTTGACTCTGATAAGCAGAGGAGTTTAGATGCTGGCGGTGATGATTTTCTGCCTAAACCTGTGCAAGCATATGAGCTATTTGAAAAATTACAGAAGCATCTAAATTTAGAATGGATTTATGATGTTAATTCAACAATGTTTGCGATAACAAAAGAAATAGTTATTCCTCCAATTGAGGAACTACAATATTTATATGAGTTGGCTTTAAAAGGTCGAATTAAAGCGATACAAAATCAATTAAATAAACTAGAGGAGAAGGATATAGCTTTTAAACCGTTTATTCAAGAAATTCAAGAGTTAGCTCAAAGTTTTCAAATAGAAAAAATTCAATTAATTCTAGAGAAATATATAAAAAATTAAAGTGTATATGTATAAATTGCGCTTGTTTTTATCTACTTTTATTAAGTTCGTATTTACAATATTAGTGATTGCTAAAATCGGCAGTATCTTCATAATTTCCTCAGATTTTTAGTATAAAAATTATTGAGTTAGCATTAATTATTTAAATAGCAAGTTTAAAAAATGCAAAATTTAGAGACCAATTTAATATTAATCGTTGACGATACTCCTACAAACTTAGAAGTCCTTTCAGAAGCCCTAACAGAGGCAGGGTTTGATGTGGCAGTTGCGACTACAGGAGAAGGTGCGATTAAGCAAGTTGAATACGATCCACCAGAACTGATTTTGTTAGATGTAATGATGCCAGGAATTGACGGATTTGAAACATGCTCTCGATTAAAAGCAAATCCGAAAACTCAACATATTCCGATAATTTTTATGACTGCCCTTGCTGATACAATAGATAAGGTTAAAGGCCTTTCTTTAGGTGCTGTTGATTATATTACTAAGCCGTTTCAGCAAGCAGAGGCATTAGCCCGGATTCAAATTCATCTAAAGCTGCAAAATATTAGTAGAGCTTTAGAGAAACAAAATGCACTTCTTCAAGAAGAAATTGAAGAACGAGTTACGGCCGAATTGGCGTTACAGAAACTTACTCAAGAATTAGAGCAAAGAGTAGCAGAAAGGACAAAAGAGCTATCTCAAGCACTGCATAATTTACAAAAAGCTCAAGTTAAGCTAATAGAGACAGAAAAATTAACTACACTAGGTCAGTTAGTTGCAGGTGTGGCACACGAAATTAATAATCCAGTTAACTTTATACATGGCAATCTTGAACATGCCAGTTGCTATATTAGAGATTTGTTAGAACTAATCAACCTCTACCAGACTCACTTTCCTCATCCCACTCTAGAGATAGTGAATAAAATCAAGCAAATCGATCTTGAGTTTCTCAGATTAGATTTACCAAAAATCGTCTCTTCGATGGCAGTTGGAACTCAAAGGATTCAGGAAATAGTTCAATCTTTCCGCAATTTCTCTCGCCATGATGAAGCTGAAGTCAAAACAGTAGATATTCACGAAGGGTTAAATAGTACACTGATGATGGTTGACCATCGCTTGAAGGCGAAACCAGGCTATCCAGCTATTCAAATAATTAAAGAATATGGTAATTTGCCTTTGGTTGAGTGCTTTGCAGGGAGAATGAACCAGGTATTTATGAATATCCTTAGCAATGCAATTGATGCTTTAGAAGAGTTAATGGGGAATACCGAGAGTTTTGGTTCTACCCTATCGCCGACGATTCGGATTCATACGGAGATGATAGGAAGCGATCGCATTGCTATTCGGATTGCTGATAATGGGCCAGGAATCACAGCAGCAGTTCAAAAGCGATTGTTCGATCCCTTCTTCACAACTAAACCTGCTGGTAAAGGAACAGGGTTAGGAATGTCAATTAGTCATCAGATTGTAGTTGAAAAACACAATGGCTCGTTGTACTGTATCTCTAATCTGGGAAAAGGTGCAGAGTTTGTGATTGAAATTCCAATTCACCAAAAAAACTTGTCTGCTTCTATTTGGTGTGAAAGTCTGGATTTATCTCAAAACTCTATACAGAGTCAAGCATCTCCCTTTATAGCACAGATATAGGCATTACCTAGCAGCATGGATGATACTTACAGCAGAGAAGTTAGGGAAAATGCCTAGCATCTGTAATTTACATATTAAGTAATATTGCCTATTCATGTGATGAATACGCTCCTATTTACAAGAAACTGATTTTTTAGATTCATCTAAATTAATCTTGCTACTATTTGCGAGATAGGTGTCCATTGCGAACTTGTACTACGGGATGATTGCACCTGCGAACTAATTGTTCATCGTGGGTAGTAACGATTACTGTTGCGCCAAAAGAATTTAACTTTTGGAGAATCTGTATTACTTGCCAAGAATTATCAGGATCGAGGTTTCCTGTGGGTTCATCTGCCAAAAGCAGTGGTGGTGTTCCAACGATCGCCCTAGCAATACTCACCCGTTGTTGCTCTCCACCAGAAAGTTGATCTGGAAAGCAATCAACTTTAGAAAGCAAACCCACCAGCTTTAATGTAGGTTCTAAACGACGTTGAATTTCTTTGCGGGTATAGCCTTGAGCTTGCAGTACAAAAGTCACATTTTCTGCTACTGTGCGTTGAGGAATCAGTTTATAGTCTTGAAACACGATCCCAATACGTCGCCGCAACAATGACAAGCGATCGCCTCGCATATCAGCCATGTTGCAATCATCTACAATCACTTGTCCCTGGCTTGCTAACTCTTGACCATACAGCAATTTTAATAAAGTTGATTTACCAGAACCGCTGGGCCCTGTAATAAATAAAAATTCTTTCTTTTTTACTTCTAAGTTTATATCCAACAAAGCATGACAGCCGTTGGCATAAGTTTTTGTCACAGAACACAATTGCAAGATTGCTTTATTGCTGCTGTGCTTTTGGCGATCGCTATCTTCTGAATCAACAAATTTTTGATTTGTTGGCTGAGTTGTTAATACTGGCATTGCTGAATTGTTAGGAACAGATGAGATACAAAATAATGATTCCCAGGTATAGCCTGGGAATCACAAATTTCTAACAAAAATCTCAGATTTTTGAGCACCTTAATAATAAGTAATTATTACTACTGACAACTTTGAATTCAGAAATTTCATGCCAGTAACTAACTAATTGCACCTCTTGCAGTCAAGCGATAAACAAAAGCTTTAAGGGCAAACTCTGGCAAAGCCAACATCCGCCGCCAGCGCCAAGGCTCTTGATAAAGGCGATACAGCCACTCTAGATTATTATTGCCCAACCAAGCCGGAGCGCGAGTTTTTGTCCCAGACCAAATATCGAAACTGCCACCAACACCAATCCAAATTGCTTGCGGGCATAAATGGCGGTTTTTCGCAATCCATAACTCTTGACGCGGTACTCCCAAACCCACAAAAATCACTTGTGGCTGCAATTTGCTGAGAGTTTCTCGCAATTTTTCTTCCTCTTCTAGAGAATGGTAGCCGGAGTGAGTACCTGCGATGTTTAAGCCAGGAATTTGTCGCTGGCAGAACTCTGCCGCCTTTGCAGCAACCCCAGGTGCACCTCCATAGAAAAATACCTTAGCGCTTGGGTGCTGTTGTCCTAGTTGTCGTAAGAGTGTTTCTGCTAGTTCAATACCAGGACAGCGTTGCACTTTTTGCCATAATAGCCATCGCAAATACAGAACTACTCCTGCGCCATCGGGAATGACTAACTCAGCATTTTTAATCACTTTAGCTAGGCAACTATTACGCTCTGCCTGCATTGTCATTTCTGCATTGAGCGTTACTACATGAGTTCCTCTACCTTGTTGCAGGCATTCTAGTAACCAGCTTGGATAGTTAGCCATCACATGAACTGGTATTCCTAACACTGAAAACGCTTTAGGCGGTTTAGACATAGCTGATTTTTACTTAGCCTCACACCACAGTCTCTCGAACGTTAGTTTATCAAATTTTTTAATATATTGCCTGTGGTAATTTTAGCAACAAGTAATTCGTTTTTGGCATCGATAAGACTAAGTAAATTATTGTCTGGAACTAATTTTCAAGATTATATAAAGACTGTCTATTAATTAGATGTAGTAATAAATATAGCTTATATAAGAGCGATCGCAAACTTGGTATGTATTTTCAGAAAATTTCTACTAAGGCTAATCATCGATTAAAACCTAAGTAAGCAAAAATTTTTGCTGGTTTTGACTATGAGTAGTTCTTAAACATCACGCAAGCCCGATCTCAACCAGTATACTCTTAGCATAAGGTAGTTAGCGTTCAGCTATCTCCTTTTGGGGAGTCTACTCTAGCCAAAGTCACTAGGAGGTAAATAGTTCGCCTGCAATCCAACCATATTTGGATATAGCTTGCTTTCTCTATGAGCTTTTGTCAACTTATATCAATAGCAAGCATAATGCAAATACATAGATACGAAACACCGATCGCTAGGGTTTATCCCCTTGATTTTATTATTGAATAGTAATGTCCCCTAAGGAAGTGAATGCCTGTGGTACTTGAAACGCTTATGCGTGTCAAATATACTCACAAAGCCCTTCTACAGTTTTGTACAAATCTCTTACAACTGCATCTTCTACAAGTTTTGAGTAAACTCGGTTTTACAAGTTAAGGTAGTGTAACGGGCGGAAGTTGACTATGAGTAGAATTCGTATTGCTCTAATTGAAGATCATGACCTTACCCGTGTGGGTATTCGGACAGCACTACTGCAAAAAGAAGAAATTGAAGTTGTAGGAGAAGCTGCCAATGCTGTGGAAGGTTTGAAAATGATCAAAACACTACAGCCCGATATTGCAATTGTGGATATTGGCTTACCGGATAAAGATGGCATTGAGCTGACACGTGAGTTGAAGTCTACTACTGGGGCTGAGTTAAGAACAAAGGTATTAATCTTGACACTACGTGATAATAAAGAAGCAGTACTAGCCGCTTTTGCTGCTGGGGCTGATTCTTACTGTATGAAAGATATTAAATTTGATAATTTGCTGGAAGCAGTAAGAGTAACTTACAATGGCAACGCTTGGATCGATCCGGCGATCGCCAGGATTGTATTACAACAAGCACAACAAAATCCAGGTAAACAAGACACAGTATCATTAAATACAAAAAATTCCATTGTAAATGCTGATTCTGGGGAGAATCAAGAGCATATAGATCCTTATATCCTTACGGAGAGAGAATTAGAAGTGTTACAGTTAATCGTCGAAGGTTGCAGCAATGCAGCGATCGCAGAAAGACTTTTTATCACGGTAGGGACAGTGAAAACTCACGTCCGGAATATTTTGAATAAGCTATGTGCTGACGATCGCACTCAAGCGGCAGTTCGCGCCTTGCGTTCTGGGTTAGTAGGGTAAGTTTGATTTTAGCAATTCTAGCCTTCTACTAGTAGATTTCCAGAGAGATTTCTAGCTTTGACATAAATATTCCATCAAAAGTGGGTAACTTCTCTATATAGAGTTAGTTTTTGATTATGTCATTATTTATTAAGTGTGATAAAAACTACACTAATTTGTCATTCAATTATTTAAGAAGTTAAAGTCAAATATGACTGAAATAGAGGTATCCAAACTGAAGCTCATGGTGGTAGATGATGAGCCGGATAACTTAGATTTACTCTACCGCACTTTTAGACGAGATTTTGAAGTATATCAAGCTAGTCACGCCCGTAGTGCGCTGGAAATATTGGATAAAGAAGGCGAGATGGCTGTGATTATTTCTGACCAAAGAATGCCAGAAATGAACGGGACTGAATTTCTTAGCCACACAGTAGAGCGTTTTCCGGATACAATTCGCATTTTGCTGACTGGTTTTACTGATGTTGAGGACTTGGTTGATGCCATTAACTCAGGTCAGGTATTCAAGTACATTACCAAACCTTGGAATCCTCAACGGTTGAAAGCGCTGGTTGAACAAGCTACTGATACCTATCGTTTAGTTAAGCAACGTACCCAAGAGTTACGCCGTGCTTTGCGGCGAGAATCTTTGTTTAATGCTGTCACCACAGCCATCCGCGAGTCTTTGGACTACGACAGTATGTTGCAGAAAATTGTCGCAACTATTGGAGAAACATTTGAAACTACTTGTTGCTTCCTCAAACCAGTAGAGGGAGATTGCTTTACACCAGACCTCTTCTCCTACCACGATCCTAATTTCAATAGCTCAAATTTCGTCTTCGACCCTGGCTGTTTCATTGAAAAAGTGCTGGAAACTCGTCAGTACCACCTCATTCAAGGTACAGATGACGGGAACCATTGTCACCAACTAGTTGTACCCTTGTCTTACCAGCAACACTTACTTGCTGTTCTTGTGCTTTACCAAAAAGGCAGCGATCGCTTGTGGCAAGATGAAGACATTCAACTGATTGCGGGCGTTGCCGAACAAGCCGCCTTAGCCCTTTCCCAAGCCAAACTATACCAGCGTCTTCAAGAAAAACAGCAACAAATTAGAACTGAATTAGAAGTTGCCCGCCAAATTCAAAATAACCTGCTACGACAAAGTTTACCTGAAATTAAGGGTGTGAAAGTGCAAGCTTGCTGCTATGCCGCACGGGAAGTAGGAGGGGATTTTTTTGAAGTGTTTGTTCATCCGAAAGGGAACTTATGGGTAGCAGTAGGTGATGTTTCTGGTAAAGGTGTCCCAGCAGCTTTGTTTATGGCTAGTGCGATTTCGGTGTTACGTCGAGAATTATCTCAAGAAACACCAGCCGAGCCAAATATAGTTATGCAGAATCTCAATCATGCTATGTGCGATGACTTAATTGGCAACAATTGCTTCATTACTCTCGTCCTAGCGTGTTATAGCCCAAGCACTAAAGAACTAGTTTATGCCAATGCTGGTCATATCTATCCCTTACTTTGGTCGTCACCTACGACTGCGGATGCACAACCCAATTATTTAAAAGTCCGTGGTGTTCCCTTAGGTATCTTACCTAAGTGGCAAGCAGAGTCTGGTCGTTTAGTACTGAATACCCATGATACTTTGCTATTAGCAAGTGATGGAATTACTGAGGCAAAGGTATCAAATAATGTATTTAACTGTAAAAATGTTGAAGATGGCAGTCAAGGATTTAGCCGATCTATGCTAAATCAAGACGGTCTTTGGCACCTTTTGCAACAAGAACCAAAACCACTTTCTCTTAGCAATTTACTCACTCGTATCCAAGCGAACAACCCAGTTCAAGAAGACGATCAAACTATACTTTCATTGGAGGTCTTGTAAGTAATGAAAAGTGAGCTGCACGTACCAAGTGACTTAAATTTTTTAAACATCGTCGAAAACTGGTTGCTGGGATGCTTGAAAATCCAGCTAGGTGAATCGGTAGATTGGTCACGGCAATCCAGTCGTTTGCGACTAGCTTTGGTAGAAGCCTACTCTAATGTAGTGCGTCATGCCCACAAGGAACAGGCTAATTTGCCAGTGTTACTGCGTTTAGAACTAAAAAATCGGGATCTCGCTTTAGAGGTGTGGGATTATGGTGAAGGCTTTGATATGTCTACTTATTTAGCACCAAACCCTTTAGAAAAGCAAGAAGGTGGCTATGGCTGGCTGATTATGAATCGGTTGATGGATAAGGTAGAGTATCAGTTGCAGGTAGATGGTGCTAACTGTCTCAAATTAGAAGCTACCTTACCAGAGCTAGTTAATTCAACAGCGGAGTGAGTTGTATCGATTCGCAATTGGGTATTGCCAGAATTGGCTGTTTAGTTTTAGACATTGGTTAGAAGGAATTGACCCCAGCCCTCACTACTGGGTTGCGGTAAATGGAGACAGTCATCTAACAGTAGCTATTCCTGGGTTAACGGTGTCCAGCAAGAACGAACTAAAGCAATCTATCGAAGAATTCCGCGCTCTCCAGCCAGGAGAAAAGATGGCTTTGACAAGAATCGCCAGTACTTGCCAGATTCACTGTGTGAGTTCCAACTGCTACGCGGTGGAAACTGAAATCAATGATGCTCCTGTATGGCACTTATTCGATCGAGAAACTTTAGATAGTTTGTTGATGACAGCACACCCTGATTGGCAATATGCGCCAACAGATGTTGAGTTAGGTAGAAAGTTGTTACTCAAATCTTTTCAGGGAACCAGTGCTAGCAAGAAGTAAATTACTCTAAAACTTATGCAAACCCAGCGTGGTAGCAACCTACGCTGGCTGTTTACTTTAATCGCGACGTAAAGCGATTAATTCTTGAGGAGAAGCTAAGAGTTTAATTTTCGCTTCTTTAATTTGCTGTTCTTGGTTCAGGATAAATAGCCATAAAACATTAACACCACACCAAGATGTTAGGGCTTTGCCTGCTACCTGAATTTGAATTTGCTCGTTTTCTAAAATCTCAGTAATTCCCTTGTGCGGATCTGCTTTAATATCTCTAGCCTCTTGTTCTAGATAAGTCGCGATCGCATCTGGCCCCACAAAACCAGATTCAAATGGTGGATACATTACACCATCTTCAGCAAACAAGGCAGCCGTAGCGGTAAATTCTCCGGCGTTTAAAGTTTGAAAGTAACGCAGAATGCTAGTTTCTGTGATTCCCTCTATATAAAATTCTCCCGTGACATTTTCCCCAGCAGTTGCTTGTGTCGTAGCTTTAAATTCAGCAGCTGTCATAGAATTACCTTTATTACGCTAGCTGAAAATTAATTTCATGCCAAAAGCCAGCAAAAAGAAAGCTGCTAATGGGATAGATTGTTAGGTTCAGTCTAACTCTACCTTTGGATGGAGGCTAGAAACTAATTGAAGAATGCAGAAACCAGAATACAGAAATTAGAATCAATTAGTGGGGTTCAGATCCCTATAAATTCTTGAGTTGTATAGAATTCATATTGCATTATTTCTTCACAAATCAGAAATAAAATTTACATGTGGTATCTATAGTAAATTAAATACACACCTATTGACTGTGTGGAGTATAAATGAAGTACCGCTATGTGGGCAAAATTTAGATAAGATAAATGAATCACTCTGCCATAACCACAAGCGATGTGGTCAAGCAAAAGGCTAAGGAGTTGGGATTTGATAAAGTAGGAATTGCTGCTGTAGAAGGGGTAGATCAGACAGCGGCACAGCAGTTGCAAGCGTGGATAGCACTAGGTTATAACGCTGATATGGAATGGATGGCTAATCCAAAGCGTCAGGATATTCGTTTAGTCATGCCAGAAGTGCGATCGCTTGTTTGTGTAGGTCTCAATTACTACACACCACATCAACGTCCTGAAGGTGAAGAATACGCTAAAATTTCTCGTTATGGCTGGGGAAGAGATTATCACAAGGTGATGCACAAGAAACTCAAGGCACTGAGTACTTGGTTACAATCGCTTGATCGAGGTATTCAGGCTCGTTATTACGCAGATACAGGCCCCGTACAGGATAAAGTTTGGGCACAAAGAGCTGGTATTGGTTGGCTAGCCAAAAATGGTAACGTAATTACGCGAGAGTATGGTTCTTGGGTTTTTTTGGGAGAAATTCTCACAAATCTGGAACTAGAAAGCGATCGCCCATCATCCGAACATTGTGGAACCTGTACT
Source organism: Calothrix sp. NIES-2098 (assembly GCF_963875125.1). Classification (NCBI taxonomy): domain Bacteria; kingdom Bacillati; phylum Cyanobacteriota; class Cyanophyceae; order Nostocales; family Calotrichaceae; genus Calothrix; species Calothrix sp. NIES-2098. Next base: position 1,063,719 of record NZ_CAWNKJ010000001.1, on the reverse strand, counting down.
CGCTGTCTTGAAGCTTGTCCGACTGGTGCAATTACCAAACCCTATCTAGTAGATGCTAATCGCTGTATTGCATATCATACGATTGAAAATCGAGCCGAAAAATTACCTGAAACAGTTAAATCTCATTTACAAGGCTGGGTTGCAGGTTGTGATATCTGCCAAGATGTTTGTCCGTGGAATCTACGTTTTGCCCAGAACACTAATGTGGCAGAATTTAATCCTTATCCTGGGAATCTGGCACCCAAGCTGATAGAATTAGCAGAAATCTCAGATGAGGAGTGGGAACAGAAATTTCCAGCATCAGCCTTGAGGCGGATTAAACCAGAAATGTTACGACGTAATGCCCGTGCTAATCTTGACGCATCCAGGCAAAAGAATGACTCAGAAAGTAATTATCTTTGATTTTGATGGCACGATTGCAGATACAGTAGATGCGCTTGTCAGCATTGCTAATCGTTTGGCTTTAGAGTTTGGTTATGTACAGATAACTCAACAGGAGTTAGCTCTACTACGAAATTTAACTTCGAGGGAAATTATTAAATACTCTGGTATCTCTGTGTTTAAGATACCTTTTTTAGTTAAAAAAGTTAAAGCAGAATTAAAAAATAAGATTCATGAATTTAAACCTATTCCAGGAATTCAAGAGGCCTTAATCGAACTTAAATCTCAAGGTTATAAATTAGGAATCATCACGTCTAATTCTAAAGATAATGTGCATGAATTCCTTAAATGCAATAATTTAGCTAATTTATTTGATTTTATCTACTCAGGAGTCACAATTTTTGGCAAAAGAACTATCATTAATAATGTATTACGGCAAAAGCAGCTAAAACCAAATGAAGTCATTTATGTTGGTGACGAGACCAGAGATATTGAAGCATCAAAGAAAGCCAATATCCAGGTAATTGCAGTAACTTGGGGGTTTAATTCATCAGAAGTTTTAGCCAAACAAAAACCAGATTTTTTAATTCATCATCCCAGCGAACTTTTAACGGTTTTAAATAATAAATAGTCAGTAGTTATATTTTTAATTGGAAATATAACTACTGACTTTTGACTATTTTAAGTAGACTTAGTTTTTTGATTGACCTTTCTCAAAAGCTTTTTGCACTAGATCGTCATCAATGCTAGTTGCACCCTCTGTTTTAGAACCAGCAACATCTTTAGCCATATCTGCATAATCATCAGGATTACCTGTTGCTTGTGCTTCTAGCTTGACTTCTTCTGGTTTTGAAACTTGTTGTTTAGGCGCTGTTGCTGCTTCAGCTGCTTTAGCACCCTCGCCTGTACGGTCGATATCACTTACACTAAATTCCTTTGCAGCGGCGTAATCAGCTTCAAAATCTACCGTTGGCGCTTTTTCTTCACCAGCAGCTATATTTTCAGCTGCTAATTGTGCGTCATGGGTAGGAGCTTCGTTAACATTGGGCTTTACTTCATCAGGCATAAATCACTCCTAGGTATTTCTTCACTTGCTGAAGTCATCGTATCAAAGTCAGCCTTAAAAACATTGGTACCTTTAGAGATATTCTTACTTCTATTAAAAGATAGATAAAAACTGCAAGTTGCAATTAATAAATCTCTTTCTCTTGGCAGTGGATTCTAATTGTTAAACTCTGTTAACCCTAAGTTTGATATGTTAAATTGCCTTGGAGATAAACAATGACCGCTAGCCAAGATAAAAACGTTTCTCAAGCTTTGACAAATGAAACTCAAAAAGTAGTAGAAGCTTTTAATGCTTTAGATACTGATGCCAAACTAGCATGGTTTTATTTTGTTTATGAAAAAATGGGGGATTCAATCACTCCAGCTGCACCAGCGGCGGCTGAACCCAACTTAGCTCCTATTTTACTAGGAGACTATTTGGATTTATCAGATGAAGAGCAATTGGCTATTATGCGACAAATTGTGAATCGCGAAGCTACAGATTATTCCCGTGCTTATGGTGCTTTAAAAGAAAATAATCAATTGTTGGTTTGGTATGCTTGGGCTGTAGCTATGGGAGATAAGGTAGTCGATCTCCCAGAGGACTATGAAACTACAGATAGAATTGACAATTTACTTTCCCAACTTGAAGGATTAGATTTTGAAGGTCAAATGTCCGTGCTGCGAACGATCGCAGGCAATATGGGCTACAGTGATGTTAAGCCAGTTGAAACACAAGCACAAACTGGTAAAACACCAAGTTTGTAATTTATAGCAATATCAAGGCTAATAACAACGAATCAGTTATTAGCCATAAAAATATAATTTTTAATGCTGAATAATAGATTTATTTTGATAATTAATTCATCATTAAATAAACATAAATTATCCATTTACCAAATACTATCCTGATTTAATATTTTTCACTTCTTCTCAATCGATATTTTATAGATGAAGTTTTTAGGTAATCATCGTAATTTACGTTGCAGCCAAATGAGTTAAATCAGCAGGAGTAAGGTGGGAGTGTATAACTTCACCGTCGCGGAACCAAACTATGCGTTGGGTTTGACGGGCTACATCTGGTTCATGAGTAACCATAACTACTGTAATACCACTGGCGTTCAATTCACTAAAGATATTTAAGACTTCTTGAGTCGTGCGTGAATCTAGTGCGCCAGTGGGTTCATCGGCTAGAAGAACGACGGGACGATTGACAATGGCACGGGCGATCGCTACTCTTTGTTGTTGTCCACCAGAGAGTTGAGTGGGTTTGTTGTTGAGGCGCTTTTCTAAGCCTACTCGCATCAAAGCTTCAGTAGCGCGATCGCGTCTTTCGGTGATATTGATTCCAGCATACGCCATCGGTAACATGACATTTTCTAAGGCTGTGAGTTGGGATAATAAGTGAAATTGTTGAAAGACAAACCCTAGTTTTTTGTTGCGAATGTGCGCCAATGCTTTATCGTCCATTTGCGCTACGTTAATGTTATCTAGATAGTAATTTCCAGAGGTGGGGCGATCCAAACAGCCGATAATATTCATGGCTGTGGATTTACCTGAACCAGAAGGCCCCATAATTGAACAATATTCACCTTCATCAATAGTCAAATTCACATTATTTAGTGCTTTAACTTCGGTTTCACCACTACCGTAGATTTTAAAGATATTTTCTAAACGAATGATTGGTGATTTGTTGTCATTTCTCATTGATCGATAGCCCATAGTTAATAGTCATTTGTTATATTCTCACTTGCACGTCCTTACCTGTCCTCATACCTCTTCTCTATATTCTTTTCCTCTTCTATTTCTAGGATAGTATTTGCATTTGACATTTGATATTAACCATTTGGAGAAGTCTAATAGAACGTATTAAGAGGATTTACTCATAAAAAACAAAAATAGCGGTAATTTTTGAATTACCGCTACGCAAGTATCAGGTTTTTGGTTGCATTTTGCTTAAGTCTTAATTAAATAACCAGCAGTGACTACACCGCTACAAACGCGATCGCTATGACTTTGCTATGCAATCACAGTAATATCGCTACTGGTAAGCATAGCCCTATTCGTTAACTGGGCTATTTGAATTTGTGTTGTGCTACCGATTCCATCTGCGTCAAAGAATAGGTTCCCTGTACTTGAATTGTAGATAAAGCGATTGCTCGGCGTATTAGCACTGGTACCAGACCAGAACAAGCTGGAGTTAAGTACACCTGGTAGTTGGCTCAGTCCGAATTCCGACTTGGAGATAACAATAGAGTCAACTCCATGCACAAAGTCAGTGATAGTGTCGAATTCACCAGTACTTTTACCAGTTAAATAAAAGCGATCGCTACCATTACTACCAGTCAGGAAGTCGCTTCCTTTACCTCCAACTAAGAGATCATCACCATTTCCACCTATTAAAGTATCATTGCCGCTATCACCATATAAGGTGTCGTTACCATTTCCGCCATCAAGGCTGTCGTTGCCGTCATTACCGTAGAGAATATCGTTGCCGTTTTCACCATTAAGGCTGTCATTGCCAAGACCACCATAGATAGTGTCTTCACCGTTACCACCTTTGAGTGAATCATCACCAGCTAAACCTCCAATCAGATCTTTTTGGTTTGTGCCTGTGAGATTATCCTGATTTAAAGTACCAAAAATTCCAGTACTAATACGGTTTACAGTCAAGTTGACGGTTGCTGTGTCAGTACCACCTTTACCATCGCTGGCGGTATAGGCAAAGCTATCACTACCAGAAAAGCCAATGTCAGGGGTATAGGTGAAGGTATTATCCTGATTTTTCACCACCGTACCGCCATTAGGATTAGTAAAGCTGCTAATACTGAGTGGATCGCTATCTGGGTCGCTATCATTCGCCAGAACATTAATTGTAACTGGCTTAATATCACTAGTAGTGGCGCTATCATTGTTAGCCACTGGTGCTTCATTCACATCGGTGACGCTCAAAGAGAAACTAGCAGTAGCATCAGGATTATTGCCTACTGTCGGGTCATCAACTGCAACTGTAACTTTGTAGCTTGATTTGCTTTCGTAATCGAGGTTGGTTCCCGCTTTGAGATACAAAACAGAATTGTCGATTTCAAAGAAGCTAGCATCTGCACCCGTTAAACTCAGGTTATTTGTACCCAGTGCATCATCTGCGATCACAATATCTGCCACTCTGACTCGGCTAATAGTATCACTGTTTTCATTGATACTATTAACTTGATTATTGAGGTTGACTGCTTTTGGTGCTTCATTAACATCATTGACAGTCAAAGTGAAGTTTGCAGTAGCATCCGGAGTATTACCAACTGCGGGATCGTCAACAGCAACCATAACGTTGTAGCTAGATTTACTTTCGTAATCGAGGTTGGTTCCGGCTTTGAGATACAAAACAGAATTTTCGATTTCAAAGAAGCTAGCATCTACACCAGTTAAACTCAGGTTATTTGTACCTAAACCATCATCTGCGATCGCAATCTCTGCCACTTTCACCTGGCTACTAGTATCACTGTTTTCATTGATACTATTACGCTGATTATTCAGGTTAACTGCTGTTGGTGCTTGATTAGCTAGTAAGTTAAACCTAGCGACGCTGGGGTCATGGTCGCTATCCTGGTCGGAAAACTCGGAATTGATATGTACTACATCATACCCGTCGAGTTTATTGAACAAGTTGTTACTTACCAGGATATGATCTAGAGTTTGAGCATTACCTTCAAAGTTGTAGGTATAACGCTCATTTGCGGGTAGAGTTTCAATTAAAGCACTAAGTCCGGCACTTTTGAGCGTATTCAGGGGATTAGAGAACTCGAAATCATTCAAGTCACCTGCTACAACCACATTGGCGTTAGGGTTAATCGCCAGAATACTCTGCACAAAGTTTTTCACTATTGTGGCTTGCTGCTGGCGCTGTACTTCGCTGCTGAGTGTTGGTGGTTGATTCGGCCCGTATAAAGGTTGATCGCCACCTTTAGAGTTAAAGTGATTGCCGATGACATATACAGTCTGACCGTTGAAAGTAAATTCTCCAACTAACGGCTTACGACTGCTATTAAAAGCGGAGTTTGTTGGGTCAACTAAACCAGGACTAGCAGAAAGTGTAGCAGTACCTCCGACATTGCTAACTATAGTATTGGAGGTAGAAGTACCGCCAGGACGGTCTACAAAGCTGACACGATTGGGGTTAAACAAGAAACCTACGCGGATATTACCACCAGGTTCACCGCCATTAGTATCATCTACTGGGTTAATTTGCCGATATTGATATGTGGGGCCACCAGCAGATGCGATCGCATTAATTAATGTTTGGTAAGTAACGCTGGCATCAACTACGCTATCATTCGTCGCCCCATTATTGTCTTGAATTTCTTCCAGAGAAATAATGTCTGGAGATTTCAAGTTATTCACAATTCTGGCAGCCAAGTTGTTGAACTTGGTAGCACCATCACCAGGATCGAGGTTTTCAACGTTGAAGGTAGCAACCGTTAGTTGGCTGGACGTAGCAGTAAGATTAGTAACTTCCTTGGTTAGGGTACTGGGCGTAACTACAGTCGGTGCAGTAGTTGGCAGGACTTCGTAATTGTTAAAGTTGTAGTCTACTACACCGACAATTGTGCCAAACTTAGCACCCACACTGACCTTGGGTGTTCCGCCAGAGAACAGATTGTCATCAATTTGAATGCGTTCCGGGTTGAAATCGGTTTGGTTAATTAAGCTACCGCCTCTAGCGGTTTTACTAGTAGCGTTGACTCCGTTATCTGCTAACACCCAAACTTCGCCAAAGTCGTTAGTGGGGCTAGTGGCAACTGGGTTATTGATTTGCACCCGCATTCCTTCTAGGCTTTCATAGAAGTCAATGCCATCATTCGCCGGATCGAAGCTGCCATTGGTTTCTACATTAGTAGAATCGTCTTCAATTACTGTTGTGGGGATGGTGCGACCACCGTTGCCCAAAAAGATTGCAGCAGGCAAGCTATTACCTGAAGATAGCTTATTGATTGTGGGATTGATAATTTCCGTAGTAGTCACGTTGTTAGCATTGCTACCAGGACGGAATTCAGAAACCTTACCACTTACCTGGATGTAATCGCCTACTGCAACTGTAGGAACAGAACTAGTAAAGACAAAGATGCCTTCGGAAGTGCGATCGTCGTTATCGGGGTTGGGGTCTTGTAAGTAAAATCCGTTGCTAGCTACGGCAATAACAATACCTGGAACATTGGTGACGTTCTGACCATTGAGAGGTGAAATATGCCCTGCTCCCTGGATATCATGGATGCGAGCACTAGGAGGTAGATCGTCATTATTGATAGTTAACACTGCGGTAGGCTGCTTAGTGCCAATGACTGTACCTGCACTGGGATTCACCAAACTCAAGTTAACGGTTTCGTTGGCTTCTGGTGTGAAATCTCCCGCGATCGGAATCTGCACATCCTTGTACGTCTCACCGGGGTTGAACGTAACCGTAATTGGCGTGTTGTTATAATCAATTGCTGCGTTGTAGGTATCCGGGTTGAAGATTGCCAGTAGCTGTCCCCCTTCTACCTGCGATGTTGTAACCCCTGTAGTGTAGTGGGCTTGGTCAGAAGTCAAGAACCAACCGGGGCCTAGAATGTCTTGAACATCAATAATTCCAGAAGATTCTTCATCATTATTAAACGGTGAAGTTGCAACTTTACCAATATCTCCAAAGCGATCGGGATCGTGTTTTGCAATTTGTTTTAGGGTGTCTGTGGCAATGTCATACTGCCAGATCCTGCCATTGTGTGCTGCACCACCCACATCTTCTTGCAGCAAGATGTGACCGTACTTATCAATGGTGATATTGTCAAACATATTGACTTTTACACCATTGACTGTATCACCATCAACTAGCAGGTCGATTGTCCCCCCAGCATCTGGATTAGTAATATCATCGAAGGTCAAGCGCCATAGGCGGGTCTGCCCAATCTGAGTTCCGACTCCATCTGATACCTGATCAAGGCGATCGGTGGTGGCGAAGAAGTATTGGCGAGGATCGAGGGGGTTCCATGCGCCGTCTTCGGGGCGGGAGAATGTCGTTGAGGCGGTGCTGCTGAGGGTAAATCGAGTGCTACTGATGATATTGGTGGCGCGAGTTGTGGCATTAGCAATTTCCGCAGAGTTACCCACAACGTTGATAAACTTGAGGGTGCCGTTGGTAAGACCAGCTTTGTCAACCTCAGTACCCGTGCTTTGCTTTGTACCGACATAAACGGCAACCGCATTATTCATAATGCCAGTACCGCCATCGTTGTTGCCGATGACGATAGTTTTGTCTTGAGCATAGGGATTGGCAAGAGCATTTTCCCACCCCCCCACACCTGACAAACCAGAACCATTGGTAGAAAGATTAAACTTGCCGAGAATGTAGGCTTTCCCCGCATCAGCCCCAGTGACAACCGTAGCAAATTGATAACCTGTCGCACCGCCTTCTTCCCCATTCATGAAAATTCGCGCTTGAGATCCAAGTCCTGTGTTGGGGTTGTAGAAAGCTGTGACAGCGGGGAGGTCAGCAGAGCAAAAGCGGTTGATTGCCAGGGTGATGGGAGCAGTAGTGTCAACACTTTGAGTGGTAGAGTTCCAGCCATAGATTTGCTCGATCAAGTCCTCACCAGAAACGACTTGGAGAGTACTCTTGTCAATGACAAACTTGGAAACATAAGCACCTTTTGCACCACGATCCCGCACTACGCCATTCGTGTTCCCTAACTCATGATTCATTAGCACAGTAAAGGTGCCATCGCCATTGTCGAAAGCTCCCAAACCATCAGGAATACCGTCCATTCCGTAGGTGCCACCGCCCACTTTAGGTACGGTGTCGTCGGGATTAGCTCCTGTGTTGTCTGTGGTGAGAAGGGATATTACCTTTACACCCGATGCGACAGGGAGGATGTAAGGGGTCGAGCCAGTGCTAGGCCCTTGAAGGGTACTTTGCACAGGAGCAGAAAGACCGCTACCTGTTGCCGTGCCGTCACTTAGCTTTAGCTGTACGCTATTCGTGCCAGATACATCGCCAGTGCGGTAAATTCGCACTGTGGCGTTGGTAGAGAAGCCAGGTGTATTGCCCTCTGCGATACTGTAGCTACCTGTACTGAAGTTGAATACAGGAGAAGCTGGTGAAGGAGCAGCAATTGTAGCTGGAGACCCGATTTCATTGATATCGTTCACTGCAACAAAAGCACCATTTTGTCCGATGGTACTTAGTTGCGAGATAGCCGCATTGTTCAGACCAGGTGAATTGTCGAAGGTTGAGAATGGAGCACTTCCTGGGGAAGCACTAAAGGTGACATTAGCTTGTAATGTGCCACTGCCGTCAAATAGGTTAACGGCATCCCCCGATGTACTTAAGCCAACCCCTGAACCAGAGTAAGTGCCAATTTGCAGATTCGCGGGCGCGTTAGCACCAAACCATAAGGCTTTGAAGTTCTGAATGACTCCCGGATCGGAACTTTCGATGAAGATAACCGACTCGCCAGCAGCGATGTTAGTGATGCCATTGAGGGCAACTGCTGAACCGAAGGAATTAGAGTTATCATCTATCTTCCAACCAGTGATATTTACCGCACTGGGGCCAGTATTTGTCACCTCAAACCAATCGGCAGCAAGGGGGCTATTGCCACTCGACCAAGGAGCCACTTCAGTAATCTTCAGTGAGGTACTGGCAGAACCTTCATTGACAACATCGGTAATATTTAGGGTGTAAGGTGTGCTTACATCTGGGTTACTGCCAACGCTTGGATCGTCTACATTGATATTGATGCTATAGCTGGTCTTGGTTTCGTAATCTAGAACGGTTCCGGCTTTGATGTATAATCCAGTGCTATCAACTTCAAAGAAGTTGGCATCAGATCCAGTCACCGTCAGATTATTGGTTCCCAGCCCATCATCAGTAATAGCAATATCTGCTACTTTAATCCTTGTTGTAGTACTGGTATTTTCTGCGATCGCATTAACCTGATTTTTCAGCGCGATCGCGGTTGGAGCTTGATTTGGCACTGAAGACGGTGCGTAGACCCAGAGTTGTGGGTGGTTGGCATCGCCGCCGCCATTTTCATTAACGACATATAGAATACCATTGCGATCCATCGTCAGACCTTCATTAGTCTGGTCTGTCACAGACAACGGATTATCTGGGTCGCCGATAATCGTTAGTGAACTTTGAATATTTCCAGAGCGATCGATGTTGACAATTTTGCCCGACTCTTGACTCAAGATCAGCAGATTGTTGTAATCTGGCGTTCCACTTAAAGCCGGCAGGTTGGATAGAGCGAAAACATCTGAAAAGTCTGCGAGGTTTGCCAGAGCCGGATTGAAAAGGTTGGTTGAATTGTCTGTTGTCGGCGAACCGTTGGTTGCAGTACCCGCATTAAAATCGATGCCTGTTTGTAAAATTCCTTCTGGATTTAACTCTTTTACAGCAATGAATCCGCTTGTCAATGGGTCGTAGGAGATGCCTTCAATCCCAATATTGCCAACTGTTGTACCAAGCTTGACGGTTTGAACGTCAGATCTTTGCAGCGTGCCACCTGCAACATACGTAAACAAGTTAGCTTGTCTGTAGCGCTCTTCGGTGAGGACAAATTTGCCATTGCCAACGTAAGTTAATCCTTCCGTATCATAAAATTCTGTGCCTTGGGGACTACTGCCAGGAGCTAATGTCATGGAGTTGATTAGCTGTCCGGTTTTTGTAACCTGAACAATCGATGTCCCACCATCCCCAACAACAAACAGCGTGTCCGTGTCCCAGTTGTAGGTCACTGCTGAGGCTTCTTTGGCAAGCAAACTGTTGGCTGGTGCAGCAGTACGGGTTGGTTCAGGTAAATCATACCGACCAATCCGGACATACTTAGACAAATCTACAACGCTATCGTTGTCGGTAATTGTAATGTTTTGAGTCGTTACATTTCCCAAGGCAATTCCAGAAGAGGGGTTGCTAATGCTCAGAGTTGCGGTTTCGGTTCCCTCAAGTTGTGTATCATCAGCAATCTTGAAAGTCACAGTACCTGTTGTCCGACCGTTGGGAATTGTGATAGTGACGGCATTCGTCGTCGTATTATTGAGGGCGTAGTCATCTGTTGTGATGTTTGTGCCGCTTACACCTAAAGTAACTGTCTGATCCCCAGAAACCGCACTAGCGGCTGTGACAGTAACAGTAATTGCTGTTTGCTCTGCTTCAGAACCTGTGTTAGGACTAACCGAAAGAGTAACGCTAGGTATTGTCGTGATGGGAGATGAAGCCAGTGTGGTGAGGTCGTAGGGTGTTGTCTCCCGTTGGGTGAAGTTACTAGCAGTACTCAGATCAGAAATAGTCTGAGAGTATACATTTGAGGCATTGGTGAAGATTGCATTGTCGAGATTAGCAAGGTCGAGAACCTGACCTCCAGAAATTGTCGGGATGTTGGATGCTTGCGCTGAACCCGAACCATAAGGATTAACGCCAAAGTCAATAAAAGTAATCAGCGTGGGTGTGCCAGTCAAGTATGTCCCACTTGTAACTGTATAGACAGTGAGTGAATCACCACTTGTGGAAAATGATAAATTGGTGGTGTTATTACTGCTATTAGGAAGAAGTGTCACAGTTCCGGCAGCACCGCCACCATTGAGAGAGACCGATGGAGGATTACCACTGCCAGCATTAATCAGGATGACACTACCCGCAGCGATTCCCCCAGCCGGTGCTGTGTACTGAAGGAAACCTTCCGTTGCCCGAAACGTTGTGTTTGCGGCATTCGTGGGTGAGATGTAACCACCATCAGTTACATAGAACGTATCACCAGGACCAATTGCTTTTAAGGCAAGGATTGCAAACTGATCTGGATCGGTAGAATTTACGCCAACAAAAGCGATATCGCCAGGATTAACTGCCACAGATAAAATCTCCTAGTTGATGAACTTAATGAACAAAGAAACTGAATAAAAACATCAAGAAAAACGAGCTACATTTATGCTGTAAATGCAGCAATCACAGAGTTGGTTTGGCACAGATAGAAATATTTGCCAGCCAGCGATCGCAATATCACCTGGATTCAAATTTATAGGTGCCATAATTTAGTAAATAGATGGGAGAAAATACGCTGGTTCAGCAGGCGTTTCAACGATCAATTAAGATGCACAAAATAGCGACCTATTCTTAAACAGGCCGTACTGCGTCTAATATTCTTCTGTTCATTACAAAAATTTAGCGCTTAGTAGTTTAACTCGTGTAAATAGTTACCCGGAATTTACTGAACTAAGATTAAGAAAAGAATATGAATAGGTAAATTCACCAAAGTTTTACAAATATCTGAATTAATTAAAATACAAGTAAAATTATTTAAAAAATAAAAAAGGAAGCAGATCGCCTCTACAAACATGGTTACTATTACAGTGATATAGCTACTTCTAAGTATGAGAGTTACCGAAAATTTACTGAATCAAGGTTAGTAAATTTTCATAAATATGATGCTTTTACTTTAACAATCAGGATTGGTATAGCTGCTAATTGTTTCCGGAATCCGCATTTTTACCGTTGTGGTTCTTTTTTGACAGCATGAAAGCAACTAAGTTTCCTAGTTTGAGAAATCAGAGTGCAGTCTATGAATGACAACAAACAACAAAGCGGTTTTTGGACAAGCTTATCTGGCATTTTGACAGCTTTAGGTGGAGGAGCAGGAATTGCAGCTATTCTGACAATTGTAGTCCAAAGTATACATCCATCAACACCAACACAAGCTAATACTCCATCTACAAATGCTGCTACTTCTTCACCTGTCTCTCAACAGACGGAGGGAAAATTTACAGTGGAAGCTAAGAAACCACTAGGTACAGCTTTTGTTAATAAGTACTCTTCGAGTCGAACATTTCACTTCTTTGCTACAGGTAAGTGGACATATAACTCTAATTTAGAAGCTAATAGTGCTGATGGAAATAATCACTTTCCTAAAGCTACTCAGAATTACAATTTGCCTGGTTTTCCAGAGGGGTCTTTGATAGTTCGTCAGAAAGGAGAATACTATTTTGTAGGTTCCCAGAAAACATTGGAATTAGATCCAAATGAAACAGTTTTATTTACAATTAATGATACTGGTGATAGTAATAATGGAGCAGCGTTCGATGATAATAAGGGATTTTTAAAAGTCGAGTGGAATTGTGAAGATTGTAAGTAGCAATTTTGGTAACGATCTCAAAATAAACAAATTTCAAATCTCCCAAAAAAGCTGGCTCTATAAAATAGAGCCAGTTACTTATATTCTCAGAAAATTTACCAAAACTCCGCAAGTAATAACTAATTATCAAACAAATCTAAATCAGTAACTGCACCAAGACTGCTAGAAGCTACTAATTTGGCATATTTAGCTAGCACACCTTTGGTATAACGAGGTGCAGGAGGTTGCCAATTGGCACGACGACGAGCTAATTCTTCATCGGAGATGTTCAACTGTAATAAACGCGCAGGGGCATCAATTGTGATGCGATCGCCTTCTTCCACAAGAGCGATCGCACCGCCAACGGCTGCTTCTGGTGCAACGTGACCTACTACCATGCCGTAAGTACCACCAGAAAATCTTCCATCGGTAATTAATCCTACAGAATCGCCCAAACCAGCACCAATAATTGCTGATGTAGGCGCTAGCATTTCCCGCATACCAGGGCCACCTTTAGGCCCTTCGTAACGGATAACAATCACATCACCAGCTTGAATCTTCCCAGCGAGAATTGCATCTAAACAGGATTCTTCCGATTCAAATACTCGTGCAGGCCCGGTAATTGTTGGCTTTTTCACTCCTGTAATTTTAGCTACAGCACCTTCTGTTGCTAAATTACCTTTAAGAATAGCTAAGTGACCTTGGGCATACATCGGGTTATTCCAAGGACGAATAACATCTTGATTTGCAGGTGGTTCGTCTGATACATCTGCTAAGACTTCGGCAATTGTTTGACCGCTAATAGTAATGCAATCTGGGTGTAACAGATCGTGTACCAGTAGCATTTTCATGACTTGGGGAATCCCACCAGCTTTGTGTAAGTCTGTAGCTACATACTTACCGCTTGGTTTTAAATCGCACAAAACTGGAACGCGACCACGAATTTCTTCAAAGTCATCCAAAGTGAGTTCTACACCAGCAGCACGAGCGATCGCTAAAAAATGCAACACTGCATTTGTGGAACCACCGACTGCCATAATTACAGAAATGGCATTTTCGATAGATTTGCGGGTGATAATCTGGCGGGGTAAAAGTTGGTTGCGAATCGCTTCTACCAATACGAATGCGGATTTTTCTGTACTGTCAGCTTTTTCTGCGTCTTCCGCTGCCATTGTGGAAGAATAGGGTAAACTCATCCCCATTGCTTCAAAAGCAGAAGACATGGTGTTAGCCGTGTACATCCCACCGCAGGAACCAGCACCAGGACAAGCACGGCGTTCGACTTCTAGCAATTCATTCTCGTCAATTTTGCCAGCGCTGTATTGACCTACAGCTTCAAAAGAACTGACAACAGTTAAATCTTTGCCATTGTAATGTCCGGGTTTAATTGTCCCACCGTAAACAAAAATAGCAGGGATATTCATGCGGGCGATCGCCAGCATTGCCCCTGGCATATTCTTATCACAACCACCAATCGCCAGCACACCATCCATACTTTGCCCAGTACAGGCTGTTTCTATCGAATCAGCAATTACTTCTCGTGACACGAGGGAATATTTCATCCCTTCAGTTCCCATCGAAATGCCGTCACTAATAGTTATTGTGCCGAACACTTGTGGCATTGCTCCAGCCGTTTTTACAGCAGCCTCAGCTCTTTGCGCTAGTTGATTTATCCCCATATTACAAGGGGTGATGGTGCTATAACCATTGGCAATACCAACAATGGCCTTATTAAAATCTTCATCCTGAAAACCAACTGCACGCAGCATAGCGCGATTAGGCGATCGCTGTACCCCTTGGGTCACAACCTGGCTTCTCAAATTCTCCGACATCTTTTTTCCTTCTATGCCTTTAATCGCAACAGTTGCGATTGTGTTATCTGATTTTCTCATGCCCAGGAATTTTTGAGAGAGCGATCGCTATGCTAAAACATTAGAATTTGTGTCTTCTAGTTAATCAAAAGCAATTAAAAATCAATATAACTTTAGCTAAATTATTTAATGAAGGCGAAGGAAAGAACATCCAAACAATTTATGAACTCTCACCACTGCAACTAACTAGAAGTTTCTGAAGCTTATTGAGCAAGTGGTTGAGATTGATTTGAGTGAATATTATATTAGTCATATAGGTAAAATTTTAGAAATTTTAGCTAGTATTCTGACAGAAGAAGTCTTGTAATATGCTTATCCAGTCAACTCCTGTCGAACGAAGAACAGTGCTATATAACGTTAGCTGGGAAACCTTTGAAGCCTTATTAAGAGATACAGGTGAAGATAGAGGCTCTAGATTTGCCTATGACTGCGGCACTTTAGAAATTATGACCCCACTGTTTGAACATGAAAACCCCAAAAATAATTTTGGTAACTTTATCATTACTCTAGCTGAAGAATTAGAAATTGAAATTAGAAGTGCTGGTTCTACAACATTGAAGTGAAGAATTGTAAATCGGGGAATAGAACCGGACAATTGTTCTACATTCAAAATGAATTAGCTATTAGAGGTCGGGAATCACTAAATTTAGAAATTGATCCACCACCTGACTTAGCAATTGAGATTGATATTACCATTAGCTCAGTTAATAAATTCGGGATTTACTCCGCCTTGGGTATAGCTGAATTGTGGAGATATGATGGGCAAAATTTAAAATTTTATCAGCTAGTTGAAAGACAATATATTGAGTGTGCATTTAGTATTGCTTTTTCCATAGTGTCAGTAAGCGATATCAGCAGATTTATTCAACAGAGTAAAACTATGGGCGAAATTGCTTTACTAAAATCCTTTCGTGCCTGCGTTAGAGAGAAGTTAGGACAGTTAACTTAATCTTCAATCTAGTTTGTCTTTCTCTCAATAGTTCAAAGATTAAGGTTAATAATATAGAAATTTAAACGGAGAGGGGGGGATTCGAACCCCCGTTGGGTTGCCCCAAAACGCATTTCGAGTGCGTCACCATGAACCGCTCGGACACCTCTCCAGCTATTGCTTCACAGATTGAAGTATCTTTTCTTCATCTAAAACTGTGAATTATCGGAAATGCGAAAGCATAACCTAGGCAATTATAACATCACAATAGATAAAGCGATCGCTCTCCACAAACCCGCAAAATTCGAGTGTGAGCAACTACGCTAACTTACTCCTTTACAGTCAAGGGCAAGCGAACCGTAAAAGTAGAACCCACTCCAATCTGGCTTTTAACGAGAATTTCACCACCCATCATTTGGCAAAAGTGGCGGCTAATTGCCAAACCTAAACCTGTACCACCATACTTTTTCGTAGTTGAGGTATCTCCTTGGATAAAAGGTTGAAATAACTGTTTTTGCTGACTTTGTGACATGCCAATTCCTGTATCCTTCACAGTGAAAGTAACGATCCCAGCAGGAGATGTCTGTGATAAGTCTCCTTTTTCGCTCTTAACTCTTAGCGTTACTTTGCCGTTGGTTGTAAATTTAGCAGCATTGCTGAGTAAGTTTAACAATACTTGCCGCATTCTTGTTTGATCGGCATACATCGTACCCAGTTGTTCATCACAATCTACTTCTAAGACATTGCCGTTTTTCTCGACAGCCGATCTAACTGTGAGCACTACATTATTAATTAGCGTAGCAATCTCAAATGTTTCTGGGTAGAGAGTCATTTTCCCCGCTTCAATTTTTGATAAGTCGAGGATGTCATTAATTAGTTCTAGTAAATGTCTACCAGCAGAGTTAATTGTTTCTAAGTCAGTGATAAAATCTCCCGATAAACCTAAATCTGTCGCATCATCTTGTAGGAGTTGGCTTAAGCCAATCACAGCATTTAAAGGCGTGCGTAATTCATGACTAACATTTGCTAGAAAGATGCTTTTAGCTTTGCTAGCAGCTTCGGCTAATTCTTTAGCTTGTTGAAGTTCTTTAGTACGCTCAGATACACGTTCAATTAAACGATTTAGTGATTTAGCTAATAAGCCAATTTCATCTTCGGTGGTGACAGGCGCGCGTAAATCAAAATTAGATTTTCTGGCTACTTGTTCGGCCACTTGCGTAACAGTGATCACTGGTTCTGCGATCGCGCGACTAGTACGCCAAGCTACAATGGCGGCGATCGCCACTGACACCAGCATACTCATAATGACAATTAATCTCTCAACTCCTTTAGCCTGCTCTACAGCTTGTGTCCTTTCTTGCTCTTGAAATTCAGCATTTTGTAAGATATTACTCAGTGTTTGCGAAAGCTGCTCTAGCCGTATAGCGGTTTCGCCACGCATAATTTTTAGTAACTGCTCGCGTGCTGATGCAACTTCCTGTGTCGGCACTTGCCGATCGTCAATTTGCTGTAATACAGACGTTATTTGCTTCACATACGACTCTAAGCTAGTCGTATAATCTTCCAATAAAGCTACTAAAGTGGCACTGTTTGCTGCTAATCTTTTAGGTTTCCTATCTATAAAATTGGTAATTTCTGATTCTAATTTTTTAGCTTTATCAACATTTCTCAGAAATTCGTTTTTCTTAGTTTGTAACCTTTTAGGATCTTCTAATACTGAAACTAGATTAGAGCTATATAATTGTGCCCCAATGACGGCATCTTTATAATTAGTCAGTAGTTGCCCTTGCTCATGAGCTTGATTTAATTGCCTAATTTCCCTTCCCCGGTAATAGTTCGCAATTACTAAACCGGTAAGCGAGCCAAAAAAACCAATGCCAATGGCTACAAAATATCCATAGCCAATTTTTTGATGTATGCGCCAGGAACTAGCTTTGAGTTTCCCGCGTGAAGGAAACTCAATAGTCGGGAGTTCGTCTGTCGATGGCTCTTCTGCTGGCACTGTTTCGCTTTCTGAACTGCTGTCAACAGGGATTGGCTGTTGAGTTTGCATCCCTCAAATCTCCTTACCCTCCCGTAAAAGTCACCACATTCATCTCACTTAGGCAATCAATTGAACTCGCAATGTCACTTAAATTACCTTTTTTCTATGACAAAAGCAAATTATCGCTGATTAGATAATTGGCATGACCATTATTATATTTGAGTTATTTGTGATGTGTCTGATGAATATGCAAGCTTACGGTCAATAAAAATAACTTTTTCTAAAAAAAGCGCTTCTCTGAAGAAAATGCACTCCTACAAGGATACCTTTTTCATCAATTGAATTTGAATTAAGGTTGATAGCAGCTATCTTGAGCGATCGCGTAAGCTACTAATTCACTCTTCTCTAGCTTTCCAAAATTAGCTTCAAGCTGTCGAAAGCATTTTATTTTAGTGTCTTAGGTAAAACAGTAACAAGATTACTGCTATCGATCGGCAGGCTTACTGCTTATCAATCTTATCACGATTCTCCAATAAACTATCTGCTGCGATCGGCTAGGAATGAGCTTGAGAGTCAGTCTTAGCTTCAGGGAGATGCAGCTAGCTATTAATAGTGCGCGATCCCACAAGCGATCGCGCACCCTCAAATTGGGATATTTACTGCAAAAGGGCTATTCTGCGTTTAAAAATTCTAAATACCCACTGCTGAGTTCCTTTACAGCCAAATCAAAAAACTGCTTACCGTGTTCTGGGGTAGCTAAAGCAGGATTCGATCCCATGCGTCCATCGGGGTAACGCGCGCGAAAGTCAGTTGCACTATAAATACTGTGTCCTTTTCCAACTTCCGGTGAAAGGGGTGCTTGCTTAATCGCTTCTGGGTAAACATACTGAGTGACAGCAACTTCGCTGGGTGTAGCATGGAAACCTTCTCGATCCCCATATAATTCTTTAGCCAATTTGTATACGGAACTGCACATAAACCAATTAGCAACTTGACATTGGACTCGATGTGCATCATGTATTTGCAAATCTTCTAAATGAGCATAAGTTTCTGAAAAAGCGGCTTTGAGGGTGGCAATATTACCGCCATGTCCGTTGATAAAGTAGAACTTGTTAAAACCTGCTTTGGCTAAACAAGTCACATAATCTCGCACCAGCTGAATTAAAGTACTGGGGCGCAGACTTATAGTACCGGGAAAGGCGGTGTGATGTAGTGCCATACCTACATTAATTGTCGGCCCTACCATTGCTTGGGTTGCTTCACCCACACCACGGGCGATCGCTTTTGCACAAATAGCATCTGTACCAATTAAGCCAGTGGGGCCATGTTGCTCTGTGGAACCAATAGGCAGAATAATACCTCTAGACTGTTGTAGATAAGCTTCAACCTCAGGCCAGGTACTCAAATGTAGTAACATTTCTAGTCAATATCCTCTTAAAAATTGCTGTGGCAAGCAACATTTTCTTACTAAGTAGCATCATTGATCGTAAGCCTCCCACTAACACGATTATGAACTCCCTGGCTGGGAGGTGGAGGTAATTAGGATGAAATTCTGTGATTTATACCAAGCTTTTACCGGGTTAACCGTGGGATTTCTGCTCGTTAACAGCTTTCTCACCCTTCCTGCTTGGGCTGGACGTTATGTTTTGAATCAAACACCCGAAACGATTGAGCGCTATTTTGGGCGTTATACTAGCAAAAAAACTAACGGCGAACAAGTTACTTATACTTACGCTCCCAAAAGCTTCCGCCGGCTATTTCCCCAGTTTCCTAAAAGTAATTTTTCGATCGCTTTCACGAACAATCAAGCAAAGTCTATTAGCCTAAACTTCAACGGAGATTTTTTTGCCTACCCAGGAAGCTACAATTACGATAAAGCTGAAGCGTCCAAGTTTTATAACTATATATTTGGGTATCAGCCACCAATTTGGAAGGAACTCTCTGCCAAATTTGGGGGTAATGAAACCATGTACTCTTACGAATATTGTTTGGGTGATGGAGTTGCAACGAGTTTTGATAGATACGGATACAAGCAGTTTACAGATACCGCTACTTTATTCTATAACAATCGTTGCGAACCCCCATACAACTTAAATCAGAATTGATTGATTTAAGCGCAGCCTATTTACTAAATAATGTGAGGAGTTAACGGCTATTACTCCGATTTATTGCCTAGTCAAAGTAATAATGTTTTTTGACATCGCTGATAATTTGCCATGTACAGGACATTCCAGCCGGAAAGATTACTAAATCTCCTTTACCTATTTGCACTGGCTGTCCGCTATCAGGTGTAACGATTGCTTCCCCTGCTAAAAAGTAGCAAGTTTCTTGAGTATCATAAGTCCAAGGAAATTTTGAAACTTCTTTTTGCCAAATTCCCCATTTTGCAACACCTAACTGATTAAGGCGTTCTTGACTAGGTTGATGCTCAATTTTAATTTCCATGCCGTAATCGATCTATTTTTAGCAGTAGGACTGAATATCTTCTCCACATTTATCTACTAAATAGCATAAAGCGCGAAAACGCAAGCCGACGAATTGATCGTAAAGCGGATTGAGCTTGCACATCGGGGGAATGTGAGCAATCTTGCGACCAAATACCACGATATCGCGCTCAAAGGGACACTGAGCCGGAATTAATTTAGCAATCAATTTCGCTAATTTACGATTCTGGATTTCGAGTTCATCGAGCCATTGGCGTAACGGTTGTAATAAATCAAATTTAGGTTTAGCGAATTGGGGATGATTAACAGTTTCGCTAACAGGGCTAATAAAAGCAGAGAGAATAATACTTTGATTTGCGGTTTTAATCATATTCATAAGTCAGGTTTTTTGTTTTAGATGAACTAATTAGCAGTTTGGTTTTACCTAGACTTTTTCGCTATGCAATTTATCTGGTGCTTGGCAATAAAAATTAGGTAAGGACAAAATGCTAATTTGCATGTTAGTCGCGGGATAAATGGTGCAACTAATGGTTATTTAAACGCACCACACCCTAGAGAACTGTCCAGTTAAATACAAAATAACAAAGAAATTATAAAGATGGTATAGTTTCCAGTTATTAATTACTTATATTCTCTATACCAATCTTATATCTTGAGTCTAAATCTCTAGTTATGAAAATGCACAGTATCCTGAGATGGAGTTGTATACATACAAGAGATGGACTTTTGTCTGTACAAGCGGTATTTGCTCTTACTTTCGCCAGATTACCTGAGGATTATACTGTCAAGGCAGTCCATTTTAAGGCATTGAATATCTAGTAAATTGTTATTTTTGTTACAAAAATACATAAAATTTTTATCTAAACAACTAACAACTCAACTTTGGCTTAGTTCAAGCTCATATAAGCTCATATAATACTTGAAATAAAGACTTCAGATTGGGTGAAAGCAAGAGTACTTTAAGCTGAGGTAAAGGTTGTAGATCTACGGAATTAAAATAGGTTCACAAGGCATGGTCAAGATCGAGGTTAGTAGTTAACTTTTTCAACTATTTCCCTTGGATACTTATTTCTACGAGTTGGCATGAGTCTACATTTAAATTGCAGAACACCAAGCGCTAGAATACTAAGCTAGCCGCTGTAGGCTAATAATATCTATCTTCATAGCGAATTGGTACTAAGCATAATTTGGAATTGCTCATCAAACACATTTTCACAACGTTACGATTGTTGTCTGCAATAAAATTCCGCTTTTACACTGACGATCGTTATTTGCATTCAACATAGACTATCAACACATTTGCATGATGTGTCTGATTGCTGGTTATATGAGAATAATATACCCAATAATTTCTGTTAATCTAACAGTACATATAAATTTTTTCGGGTGCGATGGCAATTTTATAAATAATTGAAAAATTCTTCGGGCACTAATCTTAACTCTCCTGATTTAAAACGGTTAATATCGATCCAAAGTGCCCGATGTTTATGAGTCTCAGACTCAGAAAATATGAGGCTATCTAATTCATAAAAGCTGGGATCGGCAAAATCACATTGGTAAAGTAAAATAATTTCGTGACCTTGCCTACCATTAAATGTAAAGATATTTTCAATACAACCTAGATAACAAATATTAGTTAAGTCTGCTTGAATTTCTTCTTGGAATTCTCGTTGTAAAGCTAAAATGCTAGGTTCGCCAAAATCAACACCACCACCTAAAGCGCGATAAAATGTTGATTGCTCTACAGGGTCGTAGCCTTCAGAAACAAATATGCGTTCGCCTTTGGCGTTGGCTCCGCCATCGCCATGCCGAATCAGTCCTAAGACTAAAACCCTGATTTCCCCTAATTTGCTCATTTTGGTAGCTTAAGTAATTAATTATCGTAGATCGAGTACGAACGACTGTCACTATCTTCTACAGGCCAATCTTCATTTTCGCCGCCGATATACAATTCTTCAACAGTGACATATTCTTCACTTAGCTGGGTGAGGGCATTAATTAAAATGTCCAAAGCGATCGCATCACTAGTTCCTAAATCAAACCAGCAACGCGCCCATTCCCCTTCGTACTCAAATTCACCCATATTATGCATGAGCGCTAATAAGCTTCTGTCATAACCTTGGGAGTCATAATTCATGTAGCTAATATCTAGCCCAGTTTCCTGCACTTGAAGATTTTCGGCATTAAATGCACCTAGTTTACCTAAATAAAACCAGGAATTGAAAACTTCTTCTACATACTGCTTTTCTCGTGCAGAAGGAATCGTGCTGAACTTTAGCCAAATCCAAACATCAAAAGGATTAAATTCACGAAATTGGATATGCATTGTCGTTAAATATCTTTGTTACTGTTTTCTGAAAACAAGCATAGCAGGATAGGGGTTAGGGATTGGGGAGAAGAGGGAGTGTGGGGAGTGTGGGAAGTGTGGGGAGACAAGGAGGACAAGGAGAAATAATTAATTTGCTCGTGACTTTTGACTATTGACCCTGGACTCTCGACTAATTTTGACTTTTGAGGCTATTGTTAGCGCTATTGCGTTCGTGTTCGATTTGTTTGGCTAAATCCGCTGGGAGTTGAGATTTTTTGCTCAAGGCTTTGTCAAAATGAGCGATCGCATCTTGAAGCGTTTGTCGGTTATTTTGTCTCTTTCCTTGCGCACTCAGAATTTGAGCTTTGAGATAATACAGTTCTGGGTTATCAGAGGTTGCTTTTAAAGCACGGTTGGCATAATCCAAAGCTTGGGAGTAATTTTTGAGATCGCGGTAGGCTATAGCAATACCTCGATCCACTAAATAACGGGGAGCAGCGTTTGTTTCTAGACGTTGAATTGCTTCATCTGGATTAGTAAAAGGCAGATTTACAGCTAGGAGTAAATCCATATAACCTTTAATCAAATTGAGTTCTGGATCGTTGGCAGAAATTGCTTCTGCTTTGTCTAAATATTGATAGACTTGTCGCAGCTTCCCTAAAGCTTGTGCTGCACCGCCTGTACCTTGACGCGTGATAATTACTGCTCCTTCTAAAAAGTTACCGACTGCTGTGTATAAATTACCCCGTAATGGATCGCTAGCAATCAACTTTTGTCCAATTTCTAGGGTTTTTGTGCTGTATGTTTCTAATGTGTTTAAATCCTTATTCGCATATGCTAAAGATGCCTTCATCGCATAGGCTAAAGGTTCATTTGGCTCGCTAGATAGGGCTTGTTGGATATAACTGTCTGCCTCTGGATAGTTGCCTTTTTGAAAAACTGCTTTAAATGCGGCTTCTGTTTTGTCACCAATGTTATGCGGGTTGCTAGTTCTAAAGGGATCGCCAGCAAACGCAGGATTGAGCGATAAATTAAATGCGATCGCAGCGGTAAAAGTTGCTTGAGCAAAGCTTGTAATTCTAGCAAACACAGTGGCGTGAGGAGCCGAAAACCATTTAGCCATTGTCATCCTCAGAATAATTGCGGTTGAAATAGTTGTTTATGTTACTTAAAATGCAAAAAGCGATAAACCTTAACTTGCGTCTGTTTTAGCCAGAATTGTATACAGAGATCGACTTTTGTAATTTTTACAGGTTCCCACGTTATTTGTAGGCATTGCTTGCGATTAAGCCTGCCAAAATGGAACAATGGCCTAATTTTCTACTTCCCTTGTTTCCTGTTCGCCGTCTTGATAAGTAAGTTCAAGAGTCAAATTGAACTGTTATAGCTGATTCTTACTGTTAGATTAGGGTTGTCAGGCAGTCCCAATGAATCACGAGAGAAGGACGTAGGAGGAAAAGGAAGTGTGCGGAAGAGCCATGACAAATGACTCTTGACCTTTGAGCAAAGACTCATTCATCAGAACTTTTTTAAGGCAGATTATAAGCTATGTAATGTTTTTGGAATTTTTTAATTGTTCTTAGTGTAGTTAAGCTTAGTCGATCCGTTATTCGCCAACTTTTTGGTAATCTTAACAAATGCTCTATCTCAGAAATCTGACTTATCACCCAACAGCCTGCCCAACAGCGATTCTCAAAGCCATCAACTTGGAATTACCACCCCAAAAGCTAGGTTTGATTATTGGGCCAAGTGGTTCTGGTAAAAGTACCTTACTAGAAATTTTATCTGGACTAGCCGAACCAACTTCTGGCGGAGTCTTCTGGCGCGAACAGGAACTCCTATCCGAACAACTACAACAATTGGCTGGGTTGGTATTTCAGTTTCCAGAGCGACATTTCTGTGGCGGTACGATTTTAGAAGAACTGCGCTTAGGCCATCCAGAATTGAGGTCAGAGCAAGTTAGGCAGGCGCTTAGTGAAGTAGGATTAGAGCATTTATCACTGTCAGCAAAACCTCATGCATTGAGTGGTGGACAGCAGCGACGTCTAGCCTTAGCGGTACAGTTAATTCGCCAACCTAATTTACTGTTATTAGATGAACCGACAGCCGGCTTAGATTGGTCAATGCGTCGGCAGTTAGTAAATTTATTAGCAAAGCTCAAACAAGATTGGACATTGTTAGTAGTAACACACGATGCCGGAGATATGTTAGCGATCGCAGATAGTTGTTGGACACTCAACCACGGTGAACTAAAATCAGTCGATCCCGCAATACTGAAAGCTAAAGTACAAGAACCCCAACCGGCTGTGTAATTAGGGGGATGGGCAAGCAGGAGATGAAGGAGTGTGGGGAGTGTGGGGGGATGAGGGAGAGAAGAACAAATGACCAATGACAAATGACCAATGACAAATACATTGCCTGAAATGGCAGAAATCTGGCAAGAAACTCTCAATTGGCAACCTACAGCCCAACAGCAATTAAAATTTCAGCAGCTTTATGAATTAATTCTTGAGGGGAACCGCCAATTAAATTTAACTCGCATCACCGAACCTCAAGAGTTTTGGGAGAAACACCTGTGGGATTCGCTACGGGGAATTGCGCCACAGCAGCAATTTATTTCTTCCTTGAAAGAGGGTGCGTCTGCGATTGATATTGGCACGGGTGCAGGTTTTCCTGGTATTCCAGTGGCGATCGCTGCACCAAATTGCACAATTACACTGTTAGATTCAACTCGCAAAAAAATTAATTTTATCGAAAAAATATTGACTGAACTTGGTCTAAGTAATGCCAAAACTCTCGTTGGTAGAGCTGAAGAAATTGGTCAACAACCTCAGCATCGACAAAGTTACGATCTTGCCTTCATTCGTGCTGTCGGTTCAGCTTCCGCCTGTGCAGAATACACTCTACCATTGCTCAAAAAAGGTGGTTTAGCAGTAATTTACCGTGGTAATTGGACTGAAGAGGAAACCACAGCTTTAGAAAATACTGTTAGCCAATTGGGTGGTGAAATTGAAGCGATCGCACAATTTATTACTCCTTTAAGTAAAAGTATTCGTCACTGC
The DNA here is from genome assembly GCF_963875125.1 of Calothrix sp. NIES-2098. Taxonomy (NCBI): domain Bacteria; kingdom Bacillati; phylum Cyanobacteriota; class Cyanophyceae; order Nostocales; family Calotrichaceae; genus Calothrix; species Calothrix sp. NIES-2098. The sequence goes on along the minus strand of NZ_CAWNKJ010000001.1, from coordinate 1,038,562 downwards.
TTGTACTTGCGTAAAATAGCAACCACACCAGCTACTTTTCCTCGTGCTGTTGGTGTACCTACTCAAAAGCCGCTTTGAGATTGCCTATTCAGATATAGCAATTTATCTACTTTTCATTTTCTTTGATGACTCTGCTATCAATTGGTAGCGAAAAGTCAATAGACCATTCATTCCAAGACCCAAAATAATTTCTAGCAGAAATTCCTGCAAGTTCCAGAGCAATTAAAGTATTCGCCGCCCTGGAACCTTTAAAACAGTATACGTATACAACAGAATTAGTAGTAATACCAACAGATTCACAAATTTCTAAGATTTCGTCTTTTGAGCGAAACATAGAGATTTCTGAATCTGATGTCATCAGACGATGCCATTCTAGCCACACAGCATTAGGAATTCTACCTTTACGGGGGCAAAAATCAGGAGCGTAGGGAGAAGAACTTAACCCAACCCATTCTGAGCGATCGCGCACATCTAATTTAATAATTTCTGGATTATTAATTGCTTCCAACATTTCGCTGGTAGTCACGATCATCTCAGGGTTGGGATGCAATTTAAATATGCTACTTTCACGTAATGCTACTTCATCAGTAGTAGATAATCCAGCCCTCAACCATGCTCTATATCCTCCGTGTAAAATAGACACCTGAGCGCAACCCAAATACTTCAATAAGAAAGCTGCACGACAAGATTGACCATAACCTCGATTGAAAGTGTCTTCATAAACAATTAACCATTCTGTGCCAGATATTCCTAACCTGCTGAGAATTTCTGTAAAATGCTCTTGTAATTTTTTAAATCCTGCTGGTGAGGAATTTTCTAAAAGATAGGTAAAAAAATCTCTAATATTGATTGAATTAGGAATATGAGAAATAGCATAATCTTCTTGACTTCGCGTATCGATAATGACAATCTGTGATGAGTTTTCTGCTAATAGAGATGTAAGTTCTTGAGGAGAAATGAGGAGTTGAGTATTCACGCTTTCATGCTGCTGCGATCGCCATAAAGCATTATCGCGTTGCTCCCCATTTGTATTGAGAAAGCCAAATAACAAAAGAACAAATGTGAAATGTTCTCAGAGAACTAAGAAATCCTCATGAATAAATTCAGGGTATTGAATATTCAAGAGTTTTCAACTATTGAAAATGAGAACTTAGAACTAAGAAAACCAAAATCTGCTTATTTCGATTTTCTTGCTGATTTGGGTGGTGTTCGATGTGCGCCAAAATATTTTTCACTGCGATAGCGTAGCCATACCCGTAAAACTTGCGGTATCTGCTGTTTTTCTTCCTTAGTCAATGTGTTGTAAAGGGCTAATGCGCGATCGCGCTCACCCCGACAAGCAGCATTGTTATGAGCATCCCAATAGCTGCGGGCTACTCGAATTCGACGACACACTTCTTTAATCAAGGCTTCTCCTGTGAGTGGAGTGTCTTGCTTTGCCATACTTCGATACCATTAATTACTAATGCGATCGTAGCGGATCGTTCTTTCTGCTTTCTACAATCTACCTCTTCAGTAATTTCTCAAATTGTCCACTTACTTTACTGAAGTGATAGCTCTATGAAGAGAAAACGGTTTATTCGTTACCCTGAAAATAGGGATTTGTGCAGATGTTCAATTTGATATGGTTAGCCCCCTGTTAGTAACCAAGTTGCATCTTCCATCGTCACGTTCGCCTTTGGTGCAGCGGAAACGTTTGTGGGAGAAATTAGATTGGGGATTAACCAGCAGGCTGATTCTAATTTCGGCTGCGGCTGGCTTTGGTAAAACAACTGTGCTGAGTGAATGGGCGCATCAAACTCAAGCATTTGTAAGTTGGCTCTCTTTGGATGAACAAGATAACGATCCCACGCGCTTTTGGACATATATTATTGCCGCTTTGCAGCAGAATATTCAGGATATTGGAGAAGCTACGCTGGCGATGTTGCGATCGAGCGAACCTTTTCCATTTGAGGTATTTTTAACACCTTTAATCAATGAATTAGCGCAACTAGAAACAGCATTAATTCTCGTTTTGGATGATTATCATCTAATTACAACTCCCGAAATTCATGACTCACTGACTTTTTTTCTGGAGCATTTACCAACACAGATTCATTTGGCGATCGCAACTCGTGTCGATCCACCGCTACCTTTAGCCAGATTGCGCGTCCGCAGTCAGTTAACCGAACTGCGGGCAGAAGACTTACGCTTCACTGATGAAGAAGCTGTAACATTCTGGCATCAGAGCGTGTCACAGCCGTTAACAGACGCTCAGATAGCAACCCTACAAACGCAAACTGAAGGCTGGGTTGCTGGGTTACAACTAGCTATGCTTTCTCTACGTGATAGTATTTCTCACGACGTATTCATTAACTCCTTTGGAGGGAATAAGCGCTATATCTTAGATTATCTAGTCGAGGAAGTTTGACAACGGCAATCATCGCCCCTGCAATTATTTCTCCTGCGAACTTCTATCCTTGGGCAGATGTCTGGCTCCCTGTGTGAAGCAGTTGTGGGAGAAGATGGAATGAATGGAGCCGAGATTTTAGAGCAATTAGAACGTCAAAACTTATTTGTAATTACACTAGACGCTAACCACACCTGGTATCGCTATCACCATCTATTTGCTGAGTCATTGCGTCACATTCTGCACCGGATAGAACCGGATGGCGGCGGGAAGTATCATTATCGTGCTGCCCAATGGTACGAACAGCAGGGATATATTACAGAAGCCATTCAACACGCCATTTCAGCAAAAGCGTTTGAGTATGCAGCCAGTTTAATTGAGCAAGAAGTTCAAACAAAAGAAAACCCTCGAATTGATGCACTCTTTTTGCGAAATGTCCTGAACGAATTACCCGCACAACTAACTGATAGTCGTCCCTGGTTACTTGTAGCCAAAGCTTGGGCAGCGTTCACCTCTTCCCAATTTCCAGATGCGATCGCGATCGTTCAAACTCTGGAACGATTACTCAATCAAGGCATTGATCCCACTGAAAACAGCGATCGCCTTTGGGGTTTAGTTGTCGCACTCAAAGGAATGCAAGCCCGTCAGCAAGGAAATACAGCAGAATCAGTTGCATTCATGGAAAAAGCCTTGCATTTATTGCCGTCAGACAATTCTTGGTTGCGATCGCTAATTCTTCTCAATCTGGGCGTCACTTATTTTGTTGGCGATAATTATCAGGGAGCAAAGCAATTACTTAAAGAAGTTAGCTACATTGGCAAGGTACGAGGCACAGCCGATCCGGCGATCGCTGGGCTTTATTTACAAGCACAGTTTCTCGCATTACGAGGAAAACTAGATGATGCAACTTCCCTGTGCCAGCAAGGTTTAGAACTAGCAACGGAACGCCGTTGGTTAGCAACCTATGCCGGAGTACTGGTGCAAGTAGCCTTGGCTGATTTATTAAGAGAGCAAAATCAATTAGCAGATGCGGCACAACATCTAACTCAAAGCATCGAGCGTGCTATCCAGAATCAGCAACCTGGATTGATGATGGGCTATATTACACTGGCACGAGTACGCCAAGCGCAAGGAGACTTTCCGGCGGCGTGGGCGGCGATTCATGGAGCTGAACACTGTCAATTGTGGGTTTGGCCTACCATCCTGGCAGTAGAAGCCTGTAAGGTGAGATTGTATTTGGCAGCAGGAAATTTAGATGCCGCGATCGCTTGGGTAGAGAAAAGTAATCTGAGTGTAGAGGGTAAACTGCGCTACAGCATCACTGAACAGTATCCGACTGTTTCCGAACTCAATTACTTAACCTATGCCAGATTGCTGCTGGCTTACGGTCAATTACAAGATGCTCTGGGATTGCTGAAGCGACTGTATAAATTTGCTCAGGCAGGTGGGCGAACTATCCGCATGATGGAAACTTTGCTGTTACAGGCGTTGGTTTTGCAGGCTCAAGGAGATAGGGAAGAATCTGTCAATTACCTGAATCAAGCCCTAAATATTCCTCACCAAGGGAATTACATTCGTCTGTTTTTGGATGAAGGAAAACCAATGGCAGAGTTATTGCAACAGGCTGTCTCCAAGAATATTCATTCCTCGGAAGTGAATCGTTTGTTAGCTGCATTTGGTTCACTTGCGCCCAAGAAATCTACTTTAATCCCAGCTTTGATTGAGCAATTAACTGACCGCGAGCTAGAAGTACTGAATTATCTAGCAACCGGAATGTCAAATCAAGCGATCGCAGACCAACTATTTGTAAGTTTGGCGGCAGTCAAATGGCACGCCCGTAATATCTACGGCAAGTTAGAAGTAAAAAATCGCACTCAAGCTGTGACAAAAGCCAGAGAATTACGGCTTTTATCCTAGCAGCAATCACAACTCCAAGACCTATCCTTTCGGCTAGTGAACGAATCACGGCATTTAGATAAGCTGGGGGAAATGGGGCTTTTGGTAACGAAAGAATCCACTTCCCCATGTGCGGTGTATGGAAAAGCAAATCGTTCATTTATTCATATTTAATACCCTTGCTGATTGGGAAATTGGTTTTGCTGTTGCGGGAATCAACAACCCAGCATTTCAAAAACATCCCGGACGTTATCGCATTCAAACTGTTGGCTTAGATGCTGAACCTGTGACAACGATTGGGGGTGTGACGATTCTACCGGATATCACCCTCGACGAACTAAACTCAAGTGCCATGCTGATTCTGCCAGGGGGGGAAGTATGGAATGCAGGCAAAAATGCTGAAATCTTAGAAACAGTAAAAGCGTTATTAGTTTCAGGTATCCCAATTGCAGCGATTTGTGGCGCGACAGCAGGGTTAGCGCGTGCTGGCATCTTGGATGACAAACCCCACACCAGCAATGCTTCAGAGTATTTGCAAGCCACAAACTATCGCGGAGCAGCCTTTTATCAAAATCAACCTGCGGTGACTGCTGGCGATGTCATTACCGCTAACTCAACAGCACCGTTGGAATTTGCTTACCACATCTTCAAAAAGCTTGATATTTACGATACCCCAATTTTGGAAGCCTGGTATGCACTTTTTAAGACAGGTGATGCTTCCTATTATTTCACCTTGCAAAAATTGAGAAGCCCATCAACTTAATAGTTGGAGGATAAAATGAAAGCGATTTTATATGAACATTTCCACGCAGAACTTGACAAAGCGAAGAAATTTATTGCAGAGCAAGACTTTGAATCAGCATGGATAGCTCTACAACGCGCTCATATTCTAGGACAAACTGATGCGATCGCTCATGTAATTGCCCATTGGAATATGCTGAAGCTGGCTTGGAAACAAAGAGATTTTAAGGAGATTGCTGGGCAATTACTGCCAACATTTCTGGCAATTCCCTTAACACTTTTGTATGGAAAAAAGAGATATCTCAGAGGAGGTAAAGCCAATGTTAATAACTCAGAAAAAATGACTATCCCAGAAGATATTCAACAAATTTTAAGCCAGTAATTTTGCGGCTTGAACTCCTGCAAAAACTATTCTTTTAACTATCCATTCGGTCAGGGATGAATTTGAACTTCCAAGCGATTGTGAAAGTACAGTCATACATCAATGAGGTTTCACAATGGAATGGACGATTGGATGGTGGCAAATCTCAGTTCAACGAATTTATCCCACGAACGCGCAACTGTCTCAAACCTATAATCAAGCTGCTTCTTGGTGGCATCAGCATCTTCAGTTTCTGGGTTATAGCCATGCTTATAGAGAATTATGGCGATCGCTAAAAAACTCCAATATCCTGCCTTTGGGACAAGACAAGTTAACTATTTGTGATTGCGGTATTGGCACAGCAGCTTTTAGTCTGGCATTTGCTCAAATCATTAACCCGAAAACGCAGATTACAGGAGTAGATATTTCATCGCAGATGCTTCAGAAAGCAGATCAAAAACTTTCTGTGGCAAATGTTCCTCATCGCATTTGTCAAAGTGATGTTAATACTTTGCCATTTGCAGATCGTTCCTTCGATGGTGTCATCTGTGCCCACACGCTTGAACACTTGCCCGATCCGATACAAGGCTTACAGGAAATGGTTAGAGTTCTGCGTCCAGGCGCACCATTAATTCTTGTCGTTACTCAGTCTGGACTACTAGGTTGGTTAATTCAGTGGTATTGGGGAAATCGATGTTTCAACCGGGAGGAACTATCAAAACTCATACACGAAGTTGGGCTAACTCAGCTTCAGTTTGTGCCGTTTCCGGTTGGGCTAGCTCGTTTCACCAGCATTGCTTGTATTGGCTTTAAGAGGTAACTATGTTTCTAAAAATCTGGCGTTTGCTGACACTTATCCTCGTGGCGCTATTCATGGGGTTAGAGTTTGCCCATACTTTAGAACTACCTGCCAAAATGCAGTATGACGGGGCACTGTATGTAACGATTCAGAATAGTTTGTACCGCTATTTTGGTGCGCCAGGGCCAGGGGCGTTTATTACTGTAGGTGCAGTTCTGTGGGCGATCGCACTCACAGTTCTAGTGAGAAAACACAAATCGGCTTTTTGGTGGACATTAGCGGGTACATTGTGTTTAGCGATCGCTTTTCCTCTGATCTATTTTCTACGGATTGAGCCTGTCAATGTCGCGATCGAACAGGCAAATGCAGGTTCACTACCAACCGATTGGCAACAGTTAAGGAACCAGTGGGAATATGCCCATGCTACAAACTTTGGTTTGAGTTTAGCTGGCTTCAGTGCGATCGCAATGTCTATCCTAGATGGCTAATTTTATTTTTTCATCTGTCACAACCAGTAACCCTAATTCGTCTAATAAGCGAATACCTAATTTTAGGAAGAGGTTGAAAGATGCAAAGCCGAATGGAACTTAAAGTTGAATCCGCTGCTTACCGAGCGATGGTTCAACTAGAACGGTATGTCAGAAGTAGTGGCATTAACCCAACGCTACTGGAACTAATTAAAATTCGCGCATCACAAATCAATGGCTGTGCGTATTGTATCGATATGCATACCAAAGATGCCAGACTCAATGGTGAAACAGAGCAACGAATCTACGCCCTCAATGCTTGGCGAGAAACACCATTTTTTACAGATGAGGAACGGGCAGTTTTGGCGTTCACAGAAGCTGTCACCTCGATTGCGACTCATCAAGTTACTGATGAAATTTACAACGAAGTCAGCCGTTATTTTACTCCCGACGAAGTTGCTAATTTACTAATGGCGATCGTGACGATCAATAGCTGGAATCGTATTGCCATTACGACTCGAATGCTTCCGGGTAGCTATGAGCCAGGAGCATTGCAGCACAAGAAAGGTGTTGCTGAAAAACTTTCTGTGTAGACAATTGGGGAGAGTCAAAACGTTGATTGTACTCTCCCAATATTTCTGAATATATTGTTAATTTGTGAGAGGGAACTATGCGATCGCTCCAATTGCAGCCTTGATTTTATTTTGGACACAATTTCAACAGGCTGGTAGCTGGTTGTTGCTGATTTCAATGGCTAGTGCCATGCTATTTGGTCTCTATCATCATTTCATTGCGATTGGAAGCGATCGCATCTTTGAAATTCCGTTTGCAGCTTGGGGTGTGCTTTTCCACATTACAGCGATTTTTCTATTGCTAACCGAAGGAATCGGATGTGCAATTGGCGCTTGGGCATTAAGCACTCTCCGTCGAAGAGAGCAGTTTTTATGAGCGATCTCGAAACCTTTAACCAGCATCGTTCTTTATTATTTGCGATCGCCTACCGTATGTTAGGAACTGTTACCGATGCTGAAGACATGGTGCAAGAAACCTTCCTCCGTTGGCACCAAACAGCCCAAACAACAGTAAAATCTGCCAAAACCTATCTGGCAACCATTACCACCCGCCTCTGTATCGATCGTTTGCGTTCAGCCCACGTGCAACGAGAAAAGTACGTTGGGACGTGGCTACCAGAACCAATCGTGACTCAACAAACTGCCGATCCCGTTGATCAGTTAGAATTGGCAGATTCGCTTTCAATGGCGTTTTTAGTCGTTCTAGAACGCTTATCGCCGATTGAACGAGCTGTATTTCTCCTGCGAGAAGTGTTTGATTATGACTACGATGAAATTGCCCAGATAGTAGGGAAGAGTCAGGCTAACTGCCGTCAAATCTTCAAGCGATCGCGCCAGCATATTAGCGATCGCCGCCCCCGCTTTCCTGTCTCTGATCGGCAACAGGAGGAAATCACAGCGCAATTTGTGAAAGCTTCCACCCAAGGCAATTTACAAGGTTTGCTAGCACTTCTGGCAAAAGATGTTACTTATTGGTCTGATGGTGGTGGAAAGGTTGTCGCAGCTCTCAAACCGTTACAAGGAGCGATGAAAGTAGGCAAATTTCTGCTGGCACTTCGCAGTAAATGGCTTTCAACATCGATTAGTCAAATCGCTGGAATCAATGGGCAACCTGGCATCATCTTGTTTGTCAACGATCGCATTCACAGTGTGACAACCTTTGAAATTTTCGATGGCTACATTCAATCTGTCTACACGATCAGGAATCCAGACAAGTTGAAGCGAATCGCTGAAAAGCTGAATTGCCAATCTGAGATGAATCCAAAACCGATGTCCTCAAATGCGCAAAATAATTTCACTGATTTAGCGACATAAATACATATAAGTGAAGCAATTATGTTTATTTTCAAGATTTTGAGCGCGCTCATGTGGAATATCATTATCTTTGGCGGTTTACTATTCTTGCCAGCCTGGACGTTGAATTGGTGGCGTGCTTGGGTATTGCTCGGTGTTGTCGTTATTGGCACTTTGGCAACGATGATTGGTGTTTTCCGAGAAGATGACGAATTATTAAAGGAACGCCTCAAACCACCCATTCAAGAAGAACAACCCCTAGCTGACAAAATTCTTGCCAACCTACTGATCCTGACATTCCTAGGTTTAATTGCTTTCATTCCCCTGGATGTGTTCCGACTTCATTTGTTTGCTGAACCGAGTGCGTTCGCTTCAGTACTAGGATTGCTCATGTTTATCATTGGTTGGTTGATTATCTCCCTATCCTTTAAAGTAAATACCTTTGCGGCAACTGCGGTAAAACATCAGGCAGACCGACAACAAAGGGTGATTGATACAGGAGTTTACAGCGTTGTGCGGCATCCCATGTATGCAGGAGCAGTTTTGACGATGGTTGGTATGTCCCTATGGTTAGAATCCTACGCGGCGGCTCTGCTAGCGATCGTTCCAATTATGACGCTGGTTATACGGATTCAATTTGAGGAGCAATTTTTGAAGCAAGAACTAAAAGGCTATGATACCTATACAGAAAAAGTTAGGTATAAACTATTACCCTATATTTGGTAAAACAAATTATGATGATGTCCGGCTAATTACCCCGTGGGAACTATGATTTTCAATCATTGCGGCATCAGCGATCGCCTAGTGTGTATTTCAATCCCCTTGCGGGGTAATAATTCGTGGAAACCCTCCAGGTAATGAAAGATGTCTCCGAGGGGATGTTTAGGTTTCAATCCCCTTGCGGGGTAATAATTCGTGGAAACTTCTACCGAAAAAATAGGTAACTTTTAGGCGATCGCGTTTCAATCCCCTTGCGGGGTAATAATTCGTGGAAACTAACGGGACAGTCCCTGCGGACGTCCAGACCGCCGTTGACAACACGTTTCAATCCCCTTGCGGGGTAATAATTCGTGGAAACCAAATAAAAGTGACTTTTAAACGTCAGACGTATTAGTTTCAATCCCCTTGCGGGGTAATAATTCGTGGAAACTTACTAAACCTGGTGGTGTTGCTGAACGAATTATCAAGTTTCAATCCCCTTGCGGGGTAATAATTCGTGGAAACCAAAGTTGCAAAATAAAATGATACTTGAATCAGTTCAATGTTTCAATCCCCTTGCGGGGTAATAATTCGTGGAAACGCTACCACCAGGCGATCGCCCAACTCAAAACCAGAGGAATGTTTCAATCCCCTTGCGGGGTAATAATTCGTGGAAACCAAAGCGATCGCTGTTGAAATATCAAAAGTTAAATGTTTCAATCCCCTTGCGGGGTAATAATTCGTGGAAACTGCTCGGTATTGAAACTCAACCAGAGCAAGCTTTCTGGGAAGAGGTTTGACAGATCGAAAATTTTAATCATTTTCAGCCTACCTTATTGCAAATTATTTGCATTTCCCCAAATTTTTGAAACGCTGGAATTATTTACTTATCAAGGTTCTGGCGATTTTGGCAGATACCCTAGGGTTTTCGCCCTCACTTCGACTTGCCAAACATCAAGTTGTTAAATTCATCATAAAGCTACTGCCAGGTCTTGTCGAGTTTTTATCAAAAATTATGTAGTTTTTCTTAGTGCTAGTGGCTACCAATGACGATTTTACTGGAAAAACTGTTTAGCATAGCTTTCTATAATCTCGCGTATCTCCACTATATCCCCTGAAGCTATATATATAGAAGATCCCTAATTGCGTGTGTTTTTCCTATTACCGCGCAACACTGAGTAGCGATCATGAATTTACGTAGAATATTTAACTATCAGCACCGAGCCAAGGGCCAATTGGTTTATCGGGTAGTTCTTGACTATGCACCTTTTGCTGATATATTTGGAAGCCTCGTGCTTGGTAGTTTGCTAGTGCATGAGGGCTATCTAAACTGCAAGTATGTACCCAAACTCGTTTTGCTCTCATCTCCCAAGCCCTTTTAACTCCTACACTTAGTAAGTGCCCTCCTAGTCTTTGCCCAGTAAATTGCGGTAAGATTCCAAAATAAGCAACTTCCACATTATCTTCTGGCTGCTTTTCTAGTTCGATGTACCCTGCTGGTGTACCGGAAATATAAGCAACCCAAGTTTCCACCTCTTTCCGATTCAAGTAATTTTGCCAACGCTCGTAATTCCAACTCAGGCGATCGCTCCAGAAGTAGTTACCTCCAACACTACTGTAGAGAAATCGGCTAAATTCGGGTGAAGGAATTTTTGCTTGCTCAATTCTCAATTCATAGTTACCTGGATCTGATGGATGCAGATACTTGGGATCGAGCATTTCTAAATACCAAGTCTTGACTTCAACTAACATGATTCTACACTCAGTCGTTTCACTGGAGTATATGCTCGAATCGGCTGCAAAATCCAGTTTAAACTGTAATTTAAATCGTTAGTCTTTCTATAAATTTAATCAGTATTCATGTAGGAAATTGAGAAATAATCTCTAGTCCAGAGTTGAGCAAAGCTCATAACCTTAACCATAAATAGTATATAGAGTTTAGGTGAAAAAGAAAATTGCATTTTTGTACACTTGACTCCAAAATTAACCTGTTTGAAATAATTTCGACTGATGAAAAAAATTAATTCTTAAAAGCATTGGGGTTTAAATCAACAGGAAACACTAACGTTTCGCCAGCCACCTCATGCTTAGTTCGTTGATAAATTTCGATTGCTTTTGACAAACGACAATACTTAATCGGTATCCATTGCCCATCGCTAAAGTAATATATTACAACTCGGTGATTTAGGTATTGTTCTAAAGGAAGTGGAACATTCCAGTTTGAAATCAACATCTATGTCTTGAGTAGTATATTTTTCAGCATTAAAGGATCGACATTTTAATCGATTATCATCCTATTGGAATAAACTAATTATTCTGTACTGTCTTTAGTTAGGTTCCTCTATACTCCAAAAGTTATAAGCGCAAAAAATAGTCAATATCAATTTAGAAATTAGTAAGCAGTTCGCGCCTTAGAATCAAAATTGATTCAATAAAACTTAGAAAGACCGCGAATTTTTACGTAATTTTTGAGAGAGTCTGATACTGGAAAATATTAAAAAAACTAAAATATTGTTGAAATTACGTTGTTCTGAATTTCTTTGTTAATTTGTTGAAAAAGTCGGAGAGAAGCTAAATCCTCTCTATTCAAAGCCAAGGATTTAGTATTAATGTCGAGAACGAATATTTGGAAGCGATCGCAGTTAATACTGGCGCGATCGCTTAAAACTAGTATGCTTCAACATTAACTAAATAATCGTTGCCAAGTTAGTTCTTTTGTAACTTCATCCCAATGCCAGCGTAATAAATTAGCGGGTTGATTGGGAGATATCCCTGGTAATGCGATCGCTTTTCTGGGTGCATCAGTAGCTAAAGCGATCGCTCTTTCTACATCACAAATTCCCCACTTCACTAAATTCTGCACGCCAACCAATAAAGGTAAGGTCGTCCCAGATAAAGTGCCATCAAGTAGCCGCGCTGTGCCGTTTTTCACTTCTATTTGCCGACTATCCCAAGGATACACACCATCAGGTAGTCCTAGAGGTGCCAGCGCATCGCTGACGAGAAACAGTCCTTCGCTAGCACGCAGCAGAATTTGCAGCATTGTCGGTGCAACGTGCTGTCCATCAGCAATAAAACCACACATTACACGCGGATGAGTAATTGCTGCGCCTAATAACCCTGGTTCGCGGTGATGCAGTGGTGGCATAGCATTAAAGGCGTGCGTTACCATTGTGGCACCCAGTTCAAAGGCACGCTGTGCTTGGTTCGCCGTGGCTTGAGAATGCCCTAAACTGACTGTGATGCCTAAAGAACGCAAATAAGGGATGACTTCATCAGTAGGATCTAACTCTGGTGCTATGGTGATGACTTTCACAATCTGGGCATAATCACCCAAAACCTGCTTAACTCGCTCAATAGTTAAGGGTAAGAGGTATTCTGCTGGATGTGCGCCGCGTTTTTGAGCATTTAAAAATGGCCCTTCTAGATGTACGCCGAGAATTTGGGCACCTGCTTTTTGACTTTGAATAAAATCAGCGATCGCAGCTAGCGATCGCTGTATATTTTCTATTGAAGTTGTCACTAAGGTGGGTAAAAATCCATCTACCCCCACATCCCATAAAAATTGGGAGATTTTAGGCAATAAATGAGAGTTATCTGCTTGCAATTCGGGAAATGCTAAACCTAACGCACCATTAATCTGTAAATCAACACCACCCAAGGAAATCCAATCACCTGCAACATCCAACACTTGTAAGTCTGGGTCAGGAACTCGCTTGAACACAGTACCCATTGGCAGAATTTGCTCGATCGTACCCTGTTGATTAATTAAGAGCATCTGCAAGCCTTTGTAACCTGGGATGCGGGCATTAATAATATCTACATTTGTGGCTGTGGCGCTTGGTGTTGCTTTAGTCATCACATTGGCGGGAAAATAGCTAAATCTGATTTTAGATACAACAGTCAGTAATAATCCAAAATCCAAAATCTAAAATTCTATGGCTCCCCTTGTCGGTATTATTATGGGCAGCGATTCTGACTTGCCCACGATGAAAGATGCGATCGCAGTTTGTGACGAGTTTGGTATTGAACACGAAGTGGCGATCGTTTCTGCTCATCGTACTCCAGAACGCATGGTGCAATATGCCCAACAAGCACACCAACGTGGCATTAAGGTAATTATCGCTGGTGCTGGTGGTGCTGCTCATCTTCCGGGAATGGTAGCTTCTTTAACCCCACTTCCTGTAATCGGTGTGCCTGTAGCTACCCGTAACTTACAAGGCGTAGATTCCTTGTATTCAATTGTACAAATGCCTGGTGGTATCCCTGTAGCAACTGTGGCTATAGGTAATGCTAAAAATGCTGGTCTGTTAGCGGTACAAATCCTGGCTACTCACCAACCAGAATTACTAGAGAAAGTACAACAATACCGTAAAAGTTTATCTGAATCAGTAATGGCAAAGCAAGCAAAACTTGAACAATTGGGCTACGAAGAATATTTAAAACTTGAATTATAATCTTGTCACAGAACTGAGATTTAATTGCAATTCGCTTCTGTTATTAAGTTAAATATTTATCTCGTAATAATACTGCTTACTAGCTGTTATTAATTATGCAATGTAAACATTGAAACATATATCTGCGCAGCCTGGTTTTATTAATGTTTTGTAGGAAAAATTAATAATTTTTTGATTTTGGCTCTAGATGTCAGGAATTGCTGATATGTAGAGAATTCAGTTTACTGAATTGAAACATTTAGAGGCTAATGTCAGCGGTTAAACAAACAAATCGTATATTCTGATACAGAATTATGATTTTGGTAACATAGACAATCAATCAAATTTATTAATGTGTTCATCAAGAATTTGTCTAAGGGGATGCATATATAGTTATCCCCTTAGAGCAGCTTTTATGAGTTCAAAACACCAATTTTGTAACTTGCAAAATTGTGTTATGGAGATGTATCTCTACTCTCTACCGTGTTTTTAACTTTGTAATGGGGAATGATAGACGATCGCAAAAGCATCATGGTTAAAAGTTAAAGATTCAGTGAACACGATCGAACTGTTTGCCAAGCTAAATAATAATTTTTTCTGAAGAGTTACCTCAAAGTTTGCCAAAATATTTACAAAAGTAGCAACAGTTTCTTAAACTTTTATTTAGGTTATTTGCTTTTCTGCTAGGCAAATAAATTGCCTAAACAATCAATATCAAAAACGACTTGATTAACATTCAAGCGTTAGTTTTGTCTACTTAGATATTGAACCATTAATAATGGTTTAGGAGTAAAATGTTCAGATTCATGCACAAACAGAAATTAAGAACAAAAAATAGGCGTAGGTCTGTAAAGGCTTACTCTAAAACTCCGCAATCTAAATCAAAAATTCAGCTACTCAGTGTAGCAATTAAACGACTATCTCCGAATTGGCAAGCCTCTTTAGCTTTAGCAACTCTGATTGTCTTCGGATGGGGCTATGCAGCATTTGCCCAAGCTCCAGCCGCCGGGCCAACAACAGCGGAACTCAAAGTTGCTATTGATACCTTATGGGTAGCGATCGCCGCCTTTTTAGTATTTTTCATGAACGCTGGTTTTTGTATGTTAGAAACCGGCTTCTGTCGTCAAAAAAATGCTGTTAACGTTCTAGCCAAAAACTTAATTGTATTTGCCCTATCTACATTAGCTTTCTGGGCAATTGGTTTTGCATTCATGTTTGGCGATGGTAATGATTTCATTGGACTTAATGGCTTCTTCCTCGGAGGAGCAGATAACAGTCCCGCTACTGGAGATGCCTACAAAGGTATTTTTAGCGCTCTCAATTGGACAGGAGTGCCATTAGCAGCTAAGTTCTTATTTCAATTAGTTTTTGCAGGAACAGCCGCCACAATTGTTTCTGGTGCAGTTGCAGAACGAATTAAGTTTATTGACTTCTTAATTTTCAGTCTCTTACTCGTAGGTATTGCCTACCCAATTACCGGACACTGGATTTGGGGTGCTGGCTGGCTGGCTGATATGGGTTTTTGGGATTTTGCTGGTTCTACGGTAGTTCACTCAGTTGGCGGCTGGGCAGCTTTGATGGGAGCAGCATTTCTCGGGCCACGCATCGGTAAATATCAGGATAAGCAAGTTGTAGCTTTACCCGGCCACAACATGAGTATTGCTACCTTAGGTTGTTTAATTCTGTGGTTGGGTTGGTTTGGTTTCAACCCCGGTTCAGTCATGGCTGCTGACCCAAATGCGATCGCTCATATTGCTTTAACAACCAACATGGCAGGAGCAGTTGGTGGGATTGCGGCGACAATTGCAGCTTGGCTGTACTTGGGCAAACCAGACCTATCGATGATTATCAACGGTATTTTGGCTGGCTTGGTTGGCGTGACTGCGTCTTGTGCTTACATCAACATTGGTAGTTCTGTAATCATTGGCTTAGTTGCCGGAATACTGGTAGTTTTCTCTGTCCCTTTCTTTGACAAACTCGGTATCGATGACCCAGTAGGAGCAACATCGGTTCACCTAGTTTGTGGTGTCTGGGGAACTCTAGCCGTTGGTTTGTTCGCTGTTGGGCCTGGTGGCTATCCTTGGCTGGTTGACTTAGCAGGTAAACCAATAGGGCCACATGGCTTATTCTTCGGTGGTGGCTTCGGAACCCTAATTCCTCAAATAGTTGGCATTCTCTCTGTAGGTGGTATCACTGTACTTCTGAGCAGTATTTTTTGGCTGGTACTGAAAGCTACTTTAGGTATCAGAGTCTCTAGCCAAGAAGAATTAGAAGGTTTGGATATTGGCGAACACGGTATGGAAGCCTACAGCGGATTTATCACAGAAACTAGTTCAGATGGATTTTCTCAAGGTTATAGTTCTGGAGACATTCCACAAGCTCGTGATTTACCAAATACCCTTTAAGCTCGCTTCACATTTTTCCTTTTTTAAATTACGAGTCTGTTGATTTTATTAGATAAAAATCCACCCCTGTGATTTTTATACTCACACAGGTGGTGAGATTTTTATTTTCACTTTCCCAACTCAGAAATTGAACCAATGATGAAGTCCTTGTTTTATTTTTTCTGGGCAGGTTTATTTGAAATCGGAGGTGGTTACTTAATATGGTTATGGTTACGCGAAAATAAGTCTATTTGGTGGGGAATCGGGGGTGGAATAGCTTTAGCTATATATGGCATGATAGCTACTCTCCAACCTGCGAATTTTGGGAGAGTGTATGCTGCTTATGGTGGTGTATTTATTATTATGGCCATGCTTTGGGGATGGAAGATAGACGGTGTAGCCCCAGACAAATACGACTTAATAGGAGTTGGTTTAAGCTTGGTTAGTGTTCTCGTAATTATGTATGCACGCAGAATGTAAGCAAGGCTGATTTTTAGGAGATTGTATCGCATAACGATAACTTTGCTAACCTTGAGTCTAGCAGTCGTTAGGTGTTAAGGAGAAATAAAAATTATGATATCAATGAGCAACTTCGCTGTTAAACCTAATGAGAATTTTTCCGATTTATTAAAATCATACTAGTGAGTTAGTTTGTAATACTAACTAGCCAATACCATAAAAAGACAAATTTTTTATAACTTTTAAACAAAATTATATTAATCGAATCTAAAAAATGTAATTATTGCATCTTTATATAATCATTCAAATATTTGTCATATGCTATTAGTATTATATTTTTATAAACCTTTCTAAATAACTAATGTTGAATAGCTGCTCGGACAAAAAGTGTATCAAAAAATACTCTAATGTCTGAACAAGAAACTCAACAATGTTGGTGTTCGGGGACAAAAAGAAGTGTTGAAGAAAGTTGTAATGATTGGGGCTATGACCCTATTGCTTTTGGGAGGCCCGTTGATGGGCAATGCTTTAGCCCAAGCGGCCGCTACTCCTCCGCCTACTGCCGATACTGGAGATACAGCATTTATGCTGATTTCAGCAGCACTGGTTCTGCTGATGACACCAGGATTAGCATTTTTCTATGGTGGGTTTGTGCGATCGCGCAACGTCCTAAACACATTGATGATGAGCTTTGTGTTGATGGCGATTGTAGGAGTTACCTGGATTCTTTGGGGTTATAGCCTTTCCTTTTCACCAGGAACGCCTTTCATCGGTGGCTTGCAGTGGTTAGGGTTGAATGGTGTGGGTTTGGAGGTGACTGATTATCTTAAAGGCTCTAACCCACCTGAGGTTGTTTCCTATGCTGGGACGATTCCTCACCAAGCATTCATGATCTATCAAGCCATGTTTGCGATTATCACCCCAGCATTAATATCCGGAGCAATAGTTGAACGGATTAGTTTTCGAGCCTATGCTCTTTTTGTTTTGCTGTGGTCAACATTTATTTATACACCTCTAGCTCACATGGTATGGGCAAAAGGCGGATTTTTGGGCTTGTATGGTGGTTTGGGTGCCCTTGACTTTGCTGGTGGTACAGTAGTTCACATCAGTTCTGGTGTTTCTGCCCTCGTAGCAGCGATTGTTCTTGGCCCTCGCAAAAACCATCCCGATCGTCTCAGTCCGCCACACAATGTTCCTTTCATTTTGCTAGGTGCTGGCTTACTCTGGTTTGGCTGGTTTGGCTTCAATGCTGGAAGTGCCTTATCTGTTTCTGGTGGTACTTCCGGGAACATCGTCACAAATATTGCCACCACAGCCTTTGTAGCCACTAATACAGCAGCAGCAGCAGCAGCTTTGATGTGGCTCATTTTGGAAGCAGTTTTACGCGGTAAACCAACAGCCGTAGGTGCAGCTACAGGAGCCGTGGCTGGCTTAGTAGGAATTACCCCAGCTGCTGGGTTTGTCACCCCCCTATCAGCAATTTTGATTGGCTTCATCACCGCTTTTGTTTGCTTCTATGCGGTGAGTTTCAAGCACAAGCTACAAGTTGACGATGCTTTAGATACTTACCCCGTACATGGCGTTGGTGGTACGGTGGGCGCTATTCTAACGGCAATCTTTGCTACTACACAAGTCAACTCAGGCGGTAAAGATGGCGTGTTGCGGGGTAATTTGGGCGAACTAGGGGTCGAGCTAGCCGCCATTGTGATTGCCTATATCATTGCAGCCGTTGGTACTTGGATCATTCTCAAGATTATTGATGCTACAGTCGGTCTGCGCGTCAAGGAAGAAACTGAATACCAAGGTCTGGATATTAACGAACACGGGGAAGAAGGTTATAACTCCGAGTTTAGCGATCGCATTAACGTTCCTTAGGAATTAGACATTTTGACCATCAATCTCCCCTCCAAGTCCTGTGGACTATGAAGTGCGAGCAATGGTATCTCAATAAAATCATGCCCTCTGAGTGTTCGCCTCATATATCAGGCAATCTTCAGAGGGCAGTTGCTTTTTTACAAGATTAATTATGCTACTGTGCTGACAGTACGCTTGCAAGTGCGAACATCTATATAATCTCAGGGTGAAGAGGTGGGAGAATATTAGTTTTATTGTTCAAATTGAGAATTTACACCAAGTTTGAATTAAAGATAGTATCTGTCATTACGACCGTAGGAAAGCAATCTCATTAATTCTGAGGTACTACAACAGACTGCAACTTAGTATTAAATAAAACTCAACAGTAACGTTTAAACAGATTTATATTAAAGTTCGTCAACTAACTATTGAAACCTCAAACATACTTTTATGAATCAATTGTCCTCTAAAAACTGGATGTTGATTAGACACCAACTAACTCCTTATTTATTCTTGCTACCGGCCTTAATAATTTTGTGCTTAACTGTCTTTTGGCCTGCGTTGCAAGCATTTTATCTTAGTTTTACAAGCTATGAGGATCTTGCTCAACCACCACAATGGATAGGTATTACTAACTTCCTCAAGCTTTGGCAAGATGCAGTTTTTTGGCAAACTTTGACAAATACTTTTTTATATCTTGTAGGAGTAGTGCCAATTCTTGTAATTGCTCCTTTAGCTTTGGCAATTTTAGTCAATCAGAAATTAGGGGGAATGAATTGGTTTAGAGCCGCCTATTATACGCCAGTAGTCATTTCAATGGTAGTTGCAGGAATAGCTTGGAAATGGCTATATGCAGAAAATGGCTTACTAAATCAGTTGTTTAAAGCTGTGGGTATATTTCCTGAAGGAATTCCCTGGCTAACTAGCCCCAGTAAAATTTTGGGTATTGTGCCTATTTCTTTAGCAAGTGTTATGGCTGTGACTGTGTGGAAAGGCCTAGGCTATTACATGGTAATTTACTTAGCAGGATTACAATCAATTCCCGCTGATGTGTATGAAGCCGCAGCAATTGACGGTTCAGATGGTATCCGCAAACATTGGGATATTACTATACCTTTAATGAGGCCTTATTTAGCTCTAGTAGCAGTTATTTCAGCAATTTCAGCTACTAAAGTCTTTGAAGAAGTCTACATTATGACCCAAGGCGGCCCGCTTAATAGCTCAAAAACCATAGTTTACTATTTGTATGAACAAGCATTTAGTAACGTGGAATTTAGTTATGCTTGCACAATTGGGCTAGTATTATTTTTAATAATTTTGGGTCTGTCAGTTGTGCGATTAGTTATCGATCGTCAAGGCAATGATAACATCACAATTTAAATATGTCCCCAACAGTTCAGATTCCCAACTTTTCTAAAAAGTTGGGAATCTTGTAGCGAATCAAAATTCACAAGCTTTGGGCTAAATACCTGTGCTCAATTAATTACGCTGAAGACACTTTGAATAGCTTTAACCCGTCTTCTTTGATCTAACGCTATACAAGACCAGCGCCAGCTTTCTGACATCAAAGGATAAGTCTGCAAGCGACTTTGATAATAGGTGTTATTTGGGTTTGCACAAATACCAAACAATCCTCTATAAACACCCCTATTCATATCTATGTTACCTGCTGACAATTCTCCTGATTCATCCCGAAAAGCCTCTACCCTTGCCCACAAAATAGCTTCATGGCCTTGCAATCCCCGATTGAGTGCAGCGCGATAAGCAGCGGGAAAAGCATCGCTAACTCTAGGAGATGCTTGATTCCATAAATCAGTTGCATTTACAAATGCTTCTAAATAGTGTTCGGGATTTAGCCCTACATGCTTCATTCTTTGGATTAGGCGAGGAATACGGCTTTGCGTGCGTTTTAGACATCCAGCATCCGCATTTGCCAAATTAGAACCACCTCTTCCTTGATCCGAACACCAACCTCTATTTATCAAGCCATTACCCGGATCGATATTTTGAAAATAATTCTGGGTTTTCTTGCCATTAATCTCGCAATTTCCTTCAGCTACGCAAATAGCAAGTACTCCAACAGAAGAATTATTGGCGAATAGAGAGTCGAGTCTTCTAGAATATGAAGCGCTAATTTCTGAGATAGACTCTACACTACTAGAAACTAGTTTGATAGTAGGTGCGCTAATTACAAAAGCACTAACAATGGTTAAAAATAGGGTGCTGAGTAAATCCCAAAACATCCCTAATAACGGACGGTTCATTCTGACATTAATTACCTATCTGAACAATAAATAAAAGATTAATTTTTTGGCATCCACCTCTATTTGTGAAGAAAGGTTAAGAGTTACGAACACACTACTTATAAACAAAAAAATTTGCTGAAACAACAGTGGCAAACTAGAGAAAAATGTAAAATTTAAAAGGAAAATTTTTGTTGTACGGAGTCTGCTAAATAATCCAAACTCTACAGTTAATTCAGTAGCTAGTGCAGAAATAATTACTTGAGAAATCCACAATTTTTCCTATGCCGCAGGTAGGAGTAGATTTATGCCTATTGTGTGTTGTATGTTGTATTTTTTATAGTTATTTCCTGCTATTTGAGTATGCTAATTTCAGGAAATATTGAACAAGATGATTTTATTAAGGTAAATTTTTCTCAGATTTGTCAGAATAGAATTTACCTGCAAAAGTACCTTTTGCAAGGAGTCTGATTCTTATCTCACTACACAAAGGTAAAAGTATCATGCAGACAACTTTAGAAGTAGTTCAGGCTGCTGTTAATGCTGACCAGAATGGTACGAAAACTCTTGAACAAGCCATCACAGAAGCTATTACTGAAGCGCGTACAACCTGCGATCGCAACGGTAATAATTCTGCTAATTGTGCTGTAGCATGGGAAATTGTGGAAGAATTGCAAGCCGAAAAAGCTCATCAACAGCAGGCTAAAAAACGCAAAACTGATTTAGAAAGATACTGCGAGCAAAATCCCGAAGCAGTTGAGTGCTTGATATACGATGTTTAATTTTCTCGTAAATCAGCGATCGCTGATTTAGTAACGTGCTGAATTGCTTCTAAACTAGGCGATGGTGCTTCGCTATCCATTCTCAACCATAAAAGATATTCGATATTTCCCGCAGGCCCGGTAATTGGCGACCAAGTTAAACCTTGGTATTTCCAACTTAATGCTTCAGCCGCTTGCAATACCTGGAAAATCGCGTCTGCGTGGTCGTTTGGGTCGCGCACCACGCCTTTTTTACCTACACGGGATTTGCCAACTTCAAACTGTGGTTTGACTAATAATACTGCTTCGCGAGGCGGTTGGGTGAGTTGCCACAACGCAGGCAAGATTTTAGTTAAGGAAATAAACGAAACATCTACCACTGCTAAATCGGGAATTGGAGCGGCTTCACCATACAATTGCTGTGGTTGTAGTTGGCGTAAGTTGGTACGTTCCCGCAAAATCACCCGTGAATCATTGCGCAAGCGCCAGTCAACTTGCCCATAACCGACATCAATACCATAAACTTGTTTAGCTCCAGCTTGTAGGAGACAATCGGTAAAGCCACCTGTAGAAATCCCACCATCTAGACAAATCCGCCCTTCCACAGGAATTGCAAAGATTTCCAAAGCTTTGACAAGTTTCTCTCCACCTCTAGAAACAAAGCGCGATCGCTCTTTAATCTGAATTTGAGATGTAATATCAACTTCTGTACCAGGTTTATCAATAACCTGTTGATTAACGCTAACTTCCCCCGCCTGGATGAGTCGCTGTGCTAAGGCGCGAGAAGCACATAAATTTCTTTCTACTAAGAGTGTATCGAGTCGTTGTTTAGCCAAGTGAACTATATAAGCGTGAGCATTTTCTATTGTGCCGGATTTAAGTGTCAATCTATCTATCGCCATCGTTTTTGTAATTGGCGTGAGTTAACCGCTTCCTAAATTTTGCCAAAATTAGCTCTGGCAGTAGAAATGTAAATATAATTACAAAAGTTCATATATTAGGAACAGAACATGGCTAAAACAACTTCTTTTGCGATTCTTGCACCTGTTCCAGAGATGCACTTATTGTCTGCATTGGAAACAATGGAAAAGCTAGACAGTGAATTAAGCGATGAAACTATCAAAGTAGCTTTTGGTAGCATGGCTTTTGAAGTATTTCGCAAAGCTGATGAATTACGTGCAGGTAAAGAAGTAGAAGTATTAATTTATGCTTCCGATTGTATAGATCAACCGTTAAATTCGGAAGCCTCTTGGCAAGGTTTGTATATTGGTCATACAAATTCTCGTAATGGCAGATATCCGGGTAAATCTAAGTTTCGTCCAGCATCTACTGCAACTGACAAGCCTACTTGGGCAATTTTTTGGGAATTACAAGAGTTGAAGCGGCTAAAAACTCCTATTGCCATAGCTTCTCTCAAAGCTTTAGGTAAAAAGACTAACTATACTTCTCGATTCATTCCTGAAGGCCCTTTACTCATCGAATATTACTAATTTTTTCGCTCTGATTTGATTATGAACTTTTGAGGAAAGTTTGTAACTTTAAGTAACCTCAAAAGTCATGTTCAAGATTATTTAATTTTTAGCATAATTGCTTATTGACAAAAAAATATTATTTAGCGATCGCTTAAAACTTGATAATAGTAAAGAAAAATTTCTAAGTATGAAGTATGTTTTATTTTGTGTTGACTTTGCATTTATATAGTGGATTAAAAAAAAGCGATCGCCTTTGCAAAAGTTTTTTGAGCGATCGCCTTTGATATTTTTAAAGGGTGGACATTTGCCCGCCCTTTATATCTAGATATCTGTCTCGCTCAATTCACGAGTGATATGGTCAAATGGTTCATCAACAAAGGCGGTATTAGCTACGCCCGCTGCTACAACTTGTTCCTTGACAATTTCCTTCATAATTTGCACGCCACGAACTGTTGGGCCAATAGGAACTCCTAAAGAATTGTATGTTTCCCGCAACCCTTGTAGCACTCGCTCATCTAATACATTGTTGTTGCCAGCAACTAACGCGTATGTAGCATAGCGCAGGTAGTAATCCATATCCCGCAGACAAGCTGCATAACGGCGAGTTGTATAAGCATTTCCACCAGGACGAATCAACTCTGGCAGTTCTTCAAATAATTTAGCACCAGCCTGCTTGACAATTGCAGCAGCATTGGAATTTATTGTTGCCGCAGCTTTGACTCTAGCGGTACCACTTTCAAAGTAGGATTTAAGGCTGTCGAGCGCATTCCGGTCAAAATACCGTCCAGCTACGTCATAATTCTTAATTAAAGTTGTTACTGCATCGCGCATTCTGGTTTCTCCCAATCATTACTATCTATGGTTTGATATTTATTTGGCTGTTGTCATTCACAGTCATTTTTGTGCCAATTACAATATAGGTTTCGGCACAAAACAATCTATCCGCTACTTAAGGATTCTATGCCAAAGTTGCCCCCTATGAGATGATATGTTTGAGTTTTGTACAGATGTTAGGGAAAGGTTAAATAACCTGTAAACTGGAAATTCTGTAGCAAAAACTACAAATTTTGTTAATCTCCTATCCTTAGGATATTCCAGGTGTGTCACAATTGGGTTCATCTCAGCAGGGTCAGCAAGCTTTGAAGATTCTAAATTGAGTTTATTTAATTGGCAGAGAAGGAGTAACAATGACAACCCCACAAGAAGTCTTGAAATTGATTCAAGACCAAAAAATTCAGATGATTGATCTGAAATTCATCGATACACCAGGGACATGGCAGCACCTCACCGTGTACTACAACCAAATCGATGAAAGTTCATTCACTGATGGCGTACCCTTCGACGGTTCCAGTATCCGGGGTTGGAAAGGTATCGAAGAATCGGACATGACAATGGTTCTCGATCCAAACACTGCCTGGATCGATCCATTCATGAAAGAGCCAACACTAAGTATAATTTGTAGCATTAAAGAACCACGTACAGGCGAATGGTATAACCGTTGTCCCCGCGTGATTGCCCAAAAAGCCGTAGACTACTTAGTTTCAACTGGTATTGGTGACACAGCGTTCTTAGGGCCAGAAGCTGAGTTCTTTATCTTTGATGATGCGCGTTTTGACCAAACCGCCAACGCAGGTTACTACTACGTAGACTCCGTAGAAGGTCGTTGGAATTCTGGTAAAGATGAAGGCCCCAACCTAGCTTACAAACCACGCTTTAAAGAAGGCTACTTCCCAGTTGCACCCACCGATACTTTCCAAGATATCCGTACAGAAATGCTGCTGACGATGGCAGCCTGCGGCGTACCCATTGAAAAACAACACCACGAAGTTGCCACCGGTGGTCAGTGCGAACTGGGTTTCCGCTTTGGTAAGTTAGTCGAAGCTGCTGACTGGTTGATGACTTACAAATATGTCATCAAGAACGTTGCTAAGAAATATGGCAAAACCGTCACCTTCATGCCCAAGCCATTGTTTGGTGATAACGGTTCTGGGATGCATACTCACCAGTCTATTTGGAAAGATGGTAAGCCTCTATTTGCAGGCGATAAGTATGCTGGTTTGAGTGAAACAGCGCTGTATTACATTGGTGGTATTCTCAAACACGCACCAGCGTTATTGGCAATCACTAACCCCACAACTAACTCATACAAGCGCTTAGTACCTGGTTATGAAGCACCAGTGAACTTGGCTTACTCCCAAGGGAACCGTTCGGCTTCTGTGCGCATTCCTCTGTCTGGCACTAACCCCAAAGCCAAGCGTTTAGAGTTCCGTTGTCCAGATGCTACCTCTAACCCCTATCTAGCATTTGCGGCGATGCTTTGTGCTGGTATTGATGGTATTAAGAACAAAATCGATCCCGGCGAACCTCTAGATAGAAACATCTATGAACTTTCTCCAGAAGAACTAGCTAAAGTTCCTTCCACCCCCGGTTCTCTAGAATTGGCGTTGGAAGCACTGGAAAACGATCATGCGTTCTTAACTGAAACTGGCGTATTTTCAGAAGACTTTATCCAAAATTGGATTGAGTACAAGCTAGTTAACGAAGTTAAGCAGCTACAACTACGTCCTCATCCCTACGAGTTTTATCTGTATTACGATTGCTAATTGCAAAAATCAGAAAGTAGACAGCAAAAGGTAAAAAAGTTGATGAGATAAGTTTTTCACCTTTTCCGCTGGAAATTTCTTGCTGCTAATTTTAAAGCCACCTCAAGGGTGGCTTTTTTTTAGAGTTAATAATTCTCAGGATGCAAAACCCCCTTTAAATTCAAGGGGGCGTTTATGAAGGTTGAGACACCTGATTTACCATTCATGGTGTATTATGTTCTCCTTCAACTCAGCTAAAAACGCTTGCAGCCTAACTCATACCTGCATGGCTGCTGCCATAAAGTGTCCGCGCATCCTGATCTACTTTTCCTTGAATGGGGTTCCAGTAGTGGGACATTTCTTCAGGAAGACCGAGTTCTTGTGCGCTACGCATCAGCATCGATTGTTGACGCTTCTTGACTTCTTGATATTGACGCGCCATGATTGCACGAGATTTTTCTTGAATAGACATAACTGAGTCCTCCCTAATTTTTTACTTATAGTTGATTGATTTAATCTCCTCTCTATTTAATATAGCAAACAATTCTGTAACCAATGTTACAAAATGAGGTTTTGTCATAAAACTTAATCAAAAGCTGTGGTCTAGTGTGGAAAAAATACGAAAAAACTCATTTTCTATTTAGCTGAAATGCTTGTTTAGCTTAGACATCTGGCTTTAGTGTGTTAACAAAGCAGGAAGTACACCTGCCTTACGGCTGATTGCTTATTCGTTACACATATTTATATTTGAGGTGTAAAAGTCTCAGAAAGCTCAAAACTGTTGTGCGGAGTTCAAAATACTCCACAGGAATCTAGTTTTTCGATGTCTAAAAAATTCAAAAATCTTTTATTCTGGGCTGCTATAGGATTTTGAATGGTATTTTTTGAGAGCGATCGCCAAATACAGACAACTCTCGACTGCTTTCAAAGAGAGTGTTTTGTTGAGTGTGGCAGTGCGAGTGTACTAGTAAAGGCTAACTACGCTACCATCAAAAACAGATGAAAACCGAGTTTACAAAAGTTAATAAAGCTATGACAGTTATTTATCCGCGGAAATTTCAAAATGCGATGAGTGCGAGAGATATCCTTGAAAGGGTAGTGCGCGATCGCGAAATCCATCTAATTACCCTCAATCGCTACCGTTACAGCGAACAACGCAGTTGTAAAGACCTGACTGACTTGATTGAACTATTAGATGGACAACCTAAAGAACTAATTAAGGATTTATCTCACCATATATCAGATGAAGCTCGTCATGCCATGTGGCTGACTGACTTGTTGGCAGATTTAGGCGCAAATCTTGGCAAGCCACCAGGTTCTTCTTACATTGACGAATTTGAAAGGTTACTCGATCAAGAAAGCAAAGATCCAGTTAGAGACCGAGACGACTTTGTAATTTCTGCCCTAGCCACGATTAACATTACCGAAAAGCGGGGTTGCGAGTATTTCTCTGCGCACATCTACGCCTTGAAAAAAGCACCGCAAACTGAAGAAAATATCAAAATCCGCGAAACCATCGAAAAAATTCTGCCAGAAGAAGCCGGACACGTCCGTTGGGGTAATCGCTGGTTAGCACAAATCGCAGATAAAAGTCCAGAACATCGGCAAAAAGTAGAACAAGCCAAGCGCAAGTATGCTGCAATTGAACAAGCAGCCTTTGAGTCTGGTATGGATATTACCCTAGGGGCAGAACTGCGACGGGTTGCCAACTTAGTGGAGGTGGCTAATACCATGCCGTTGTGGCAACGTCCCCAGTACCTCATGGAACGTTTACCACAGACTTTGCTAGCACCTGAGTTGCAATTACTCAGAATTGAGGCCGCACAACGGGCTTGGCAACGCGATCCTCAAGCATTTATGGAGAAATTTGTGCCTATGTTCCTCAATGGAATTCAGAAGCAGGAGAAAACCAAAGCTAGGGAGTAGGCAAGAGGCAGGGGGCAGGGCGCAGGGGAAGGAATAATTATGATTGGTGCCCCATTCCCTAATCCTGCTGATGCGCAAATTTATAACCGCCCCAAAGAGCAAGCGCGATCGCTATTACTAATAAAATTGGGATACTGTACCAAGGAAATTCAAATAATGATAAATGGGCGACTGCCCGCAATCCAATACTGGTATAGGTCAGGGGTAATAAGTAAACCAAAACTTTGAGGGCGGTTGGTAATGTGCTGGGGTCGAAGAAAGTGGCTCCTAAAAAAGACATGGGGATGATGACAAAGTTGTTGTAGAATCCTACAGATTCGAGCGATCGCACGCTCAATCCCACAATCACCCCCAACCCAGCAAATACTGTACAGTTGAGTACCAGTAACAACAGAAAAAGTGGATGGAGAAAGTGCCAATTTCCTGTTAGCAGCAATGCCACCAAAATTACAGAACCAGAAGTCATCAATCCCCGCACTACTCCTGCCAGCATTTTGCCCAGATGCAATGCTACAGGATGTATAGGAACTAACAAAAATTCTTCAAATGTCTTGGTAAATAACCTCTCACCACAAATTGAAAATGTTGTGCCACCAAAGCTGATAGTCATCGAAGATAAGGCTACCATTCCTGGCAAAATAAATTCTAAGTAGTTATTATAGTTACCACTAATTCCTGAACTAGAACTAATTGAACTACCTAAACCAAGACCAAACGCTAATATATATATCAGCGGTGATACTAAACCAGATGCTGCAATTTGTACTAACCTAATACGTAAATCCAGCCAATCTCCCCAAAAAATTGTTAGGCTATCAGCTAAAAGAATTTGTAATTGCGAACTTTTGAATTTTTTGCCCCTGAGTACCATTTTTATACTTTCATCTTAATTATTTATTAATTATTACTTTATATTTCTTTATATTTACTTAGCAAGTCAAGTTGTCTAAGTAATTAATTTTGATTGACTGCAAGATTCCCAACTTTTCTATCGGGAATCTGAATTGCTTATCAAGATGAGTTAATTAATAATCTGAACGATTTGATTTGGACTAGAATCTATAGGCGATCGCTAATAGATCTATCAAGTCAGTATCCGCCAACTATCCATAACAATATAATTGCCAATACTTTGCGAAAACTCGTTTTTCGGCAACTTCAGTCTTCGTAATTCTAACTAAATAACATGTTTGACAGTATCTTCAAACTTAACTTGTAGGGCTGACTGGAGATACTTTAAAAAACATAAACAGTCTATGAATCTTGGCTAGAGACAAGATAAAGTGAAACGCAGTATACATCTATATAACGATAAAAGCAACTTAGAAGAAAGTGAATAGAGATGTATAATGAGCGCGTCTCCTCCTTGATACATAAAAATATAAAATTTAAAGCTGGCTGAATTTCTGTTTTCTGTACCCTAATAAGGAGCATATGTGGCAAAAAGAAACAAAAGATAGCGCAATAGTCCGTCTGGCATTAGTGCTAGCCATAGGAACTATGCCTATGACAACAAATCTCTTAGTGCCAACACATATACTGGCACAATCTGCAACTAATGCTCCCTCTTTTCCACTACCAACAACCGTGGAAAATGGAACTACAGTACGGATTGATGGTTCCAGTGGCTTGAGTGCAATTAATCAAAATCTGAAACAAAGTTTTGAGAAACAGTTTGCTGGAACCAAGGTTGAAATTGCAGCTAATGGCACTGATGCGGCACTAAAAGCTTTGCTAGATGGAAAAATCGATATAGCAGCACTCGGTCGTGGTTTGACCCCACAAGAACAAGCACAAGGTTTAGAACAAGTGCGCTTACACCGAGAAAAAATTGCCATCATTGTGGGTGCTGACAATCCTTTTAAAGGAAGCTTGACAGCTAGGCAATTCGCCAGGATTTTCCGGGGTCAAATTACAGATTGGTCGCAACTAGGCAGATCTCCGGGGAAAATTCAAGTTCTCGATCGCCCCACAACCAGCGACACCCGCAATACTTTCCGGAGTTATCCAGCCTTTAAATCTGCTAACTTTGCTACAGGCTCTACAGCAACTCAAATAGCTGATGATAATACCGCAGAAATTGTCAAACAACTGGGTAAGGATGGAATTAGCTACGCCTTAGCTAACCAAATATCGCAACTTCCAGGAGTGCGAGTTCTTCAGATACATCAAACCTCACCAACAGATGCGAAATATCCCTTCTCGCAACCGTTAGTTTACGCCTACAAGAAAAATCCCAATACTGGTATAGCTGGTTTTCTCGGTTTTGCGATCGCACCACCAGGACAACAAGCCATAGAAGCAGCCAGAACAGCTGAAGCAGCTGCGATCGCCCAAGGTGGATTGCAAGCATTTGCTACAACTACTACCACCTCCCCTGCACCTGAGGCAACCACTGCTGTTACTGCTTCCCCATCAGCAGAGGCTATAAATACTACAGCAGATACTAGCGTAACTACTGCTCCTAACGAGTCATTAGCAAATCCTGCTGCCAATGACAATGCAAGGATGCAAAGAGAAGCACCGTTTTGGTTACTATTGCCTTTGTTGGCTATAGCGGTCTTAGGTGGATTGTCTTATTGGTGGTTTCTTAAAAGACGCCCGCGAGCAGTTGAAGAAGCAGATAAAGACTCAGCTTCCCAAGAGCCTACCATATCGCCAACACCAGCTATAGCTAGTGGCACAGGAGCCGCCATACCATCTGGTTTTTCTGATACAGGATTGACAGATGAGACAAGAAATAACGGCGACACTGCATGGGATACAGAAGCACCAGCAGCAGTTGTCAATACTCCTTATCCCCACATAGCAGAAGTGCCTACAGCAGCTACTAGCGAATTGCCCAAGGCTGAACTACCAGCCACAACTTCAGATAATTCAGAAGTTCCTATAGTTGCATCAGATGCTCAAAATCGTTACGAAGAACAATCTCAAGCAGAATCAAACATTGCCGAAGATAGTACCTCAACTGATAGTGCAGTTGTAGCTGCTGGTGCAGGTATAGCAGCTGGGGCCGCTACCTGGTCGGCAGTTACTGGTACAGAGTCAAATTCTGAAGATGGTAGAAATCCCGTAGGCAATACCAATTATTCTATATGGGATTCACCAGAGTCTGAATTGTCGGTGAATGACACAGCCGCAACACTCCCCGATTTACCTGAGGTTCCCGAACAAACAGGGGATGTGGAATTACCAATCATTGAAACAGCCGCCACACTCCCCGATTTACCCGATGTTCCCGAACAAACAGGGGATGTGGAATTACCAATCATTGAGACCGCCGCCACACTCCCCGATTTACCCGATGTTCCCGAACAAACAGGGGATGTGGAATTGCCAATCATTGAGACAGCTGCAACACTTCCCGATTTACCCGATGTTCCCGAACAAACAGGGGATGTGGAATTGCCAATCATTGAGACAGCCGCCACACTTCCCGATTTACCTGAGATTCCCGAACAAGCAGGGGATGCGGAATTGCCAATCATTGAGACCGCCGCCACACTCCCCGATTTACCCGATGTTCCAGATGTCGCATTAGATGCAGTAGCAGATGAAGCTGAATCAAGTACTGATGCCACAGAAGAAGAGATTATCGAAATAGTATCGAATCTACCAGAACCAACATCCGTAGACGCATCACCTAATTTAGAGATATTAGCAGGTGGTGCTGTTGCAGCAGGTGCAGGAATTGGGGCTTGGGCTAATCTTTACAGCGATCGCGAAGATAATGATGCATCACTCGTAGAAGCATCAACAAATGGCAATGATGCAGACAGTGTGAACCTAAGATCCCACACACCCAAGTGGGCTTATGTGTCATGGCAGATTTCCAACACTCAAAAGCAAACACTGGAAAATTCAGGTTCCAAATTGACACTGCGGCTGTACGATGTCACCGATATCGACTTGAGTTATCAGAATCCCCATTTAGTACAGCAGTATGAATGTGACGAATTAGCACGCGATCGCTTTGTCGCGATCCCCACAAGCGATCGCAATTACATTGCCGAAATTGGCTATATTACAGATGGCGATCGCTGGGTAAGAATAGCTCGTTCCGCAATTGTGCGTGTGTTTAGCAATCCCTACATCCCAAGTGAAGATACTGATGATTTAGCGGCAACTAATGTCAAAGATAGCATTAGCTTTATACCCCAGACTTCAGAATTGGCTACTGCTTCATGGCGAATTTCGGATGCGAACAAGCAAGCATTGCAGGATACAGGTTGCCAATTAGCGCTGCGGTTATATGATGTCAGTGGTATCGACCTAAGTTACCAAACTCCCCAGTTTATCCAGCAGCATGAATTTGACCCAGCAACAGAAAGTAGCTCGATCGCAATCCCAGCAAGCGATCGCGACTACATTGCCGAAATTGGCTATGCTACAGATAGCGAGCATTGGGTATCAATAGCCCGTTCTGAAATTGTGCGCGTCTTCAGTCGTCTTCACACCGAAAATCAAGACCATGCTGACTTAATAAATGCAAATACTGCACCAATTGAAAGCAGCATCACTCTCACACCCCGGACTTCCAAATGGGCTTATGTAAATTGGTACATTTCTGAGACTGACAAGCAAGTATTGCAGAATTCTGGCATTTCTCAACTAGCAATTCGGATCTACGACGTCACCGATCTCGATCTGAGTTATCAAACTCCCCAGTTTGTACAGCAATATGAATGTGAAGAATTATCTCAAGATCGCTTTGTGGCGATCCCGACAAGCGATCGCGATTACATTGTAGAAATTGGTTATGTTGCAGAGAGCGATCGTTGGGTATCAATAGCACGTTCAACCACTGTTCGCATCTTCAGCCGTCTCTATCCCAATTTCTGGTTTGTAGCTGATACTGAATTGATTATCCACGGAGCCACAGAACCGGATGCGATCGTCAACATTGCAGGTCATACCATTAAACTGAAACCGGATGGTACTTTTCATGTGCGTATCCCCTTCTCAGACAGCTTAATCGACTATCTAATGACAGCAACTTCTGCTGATGGACAACACACTACGATCGTTCATAAGAAGTTCTCCCAGGATACCCCCGAAGCCTAGAAATCTAGGACTATATTCCCAACTACGAACACCAACTCGATAGTTGCCACAATACAATTAATAAAAAAGAAAGAAGGAGACTTTGCTTCTTTCTTTTTTTTTGATACAGTGGTTCTTTTTCAGATTCAGTAAGAGTTTCTCTGTATTTATCTGTAATTAAATCTTATTCTTGGTATGCAAAAATTCCCCGATCAATATACAAAATGTTTTCCAGTAAACTTAGTTAAATATGGATGTACAATACAAATAAATCCTGATAGATCGAGCCAATGCTTGCGCCACAGAAGCATAAACGCATTGAATCCCGCGTTTCTGTGTCAGCCACAAGTCAGCAGTAGTGGCTTTACAGCGATCTATCTATAGAATATTGGGAATATTTCGTTAAATCTGTCTCGACATAACTCACAATCCAGACATTCTACGTTGGAATCTGCACAATTGACAGCAGCAATGTTGATTTGCAGCAATTTACAGCATGGGATATGCTGCTAGGCTAATAAGCCGATAAAGAGTATTGAGTGCCAATTGCCCCAGAACCTTTTGTGATAGACAATCTAGAGGTATCAAACAATGGATATGAATACATTTATCAAGGAAAAAGATAAACCCCTTCATCAGGAAACTGATTGGCAAAACCAACAGCTCGTAGATCGTGGTGACGAAGCTGAAGAAATAAAAAAACAAGATTCTGCTGTATCAAGTTTACTTTTTCAAGGCGTTCATCGTGGTAGAGTAGCTATTTTTATTGATGGCATAAATCTATTTCATGCAGCTTTGCAACTGGGATTGGAAATTGATTATCTCAAATTACTTTGTCGTTTAACAGAAAATTCGCGGTTGTTACGGGCTTTTTTCTATACAGGAATAGATATCTCGCGATCACCAGCTATTCGTTTACGCTCCCATGAAAAGCAACAGGGTTTTCTCTTTTGGATGCGTCGCAATGGTTATCGTGTAGTCACCAAAGAATTCCAACCTTCCGAAAATTATAAAAAACCAAATTTGAATGTAGAAATTGCTGTAGATATGATCAATTTAGCTCCTTACTACGATACTGCTGTATTAGTAAGTGGAGATGGAGATTTAGCTTATGCAGTAAATGCTGTTAGCAGTACAGGAGTGCGAGTAGAAGTAATCAGCTTACGTACAATAACTAGCGATAACTTAATTGATGTTGCTGACTATTTTCTTGACCTTGATAGCATTAAACACCATATCCAAAAGGATTCTAAGGTTGGTTATAATTATCGTGCTTTATCAAATTCTAGTCTTTAAATTTAAATCACATAGCTATCAAGCATAGGACATCAATATTCTTGGCTGTGATTTATTATTTATTGGTCATTGATGTTGAGATAGCACAAATGACAATTGGGTCATGACGATTCTTACGAAAAAATGCAATATGTAAGCGTATTAGCTTAAAATTACAAGCCAGGAACGACCCTGCGTATACGCTTACTTCATCTATATGGATATTTTAATTGTTGAGGATGAACCCGAAATTGCGCAATTAATCCAACTGTCTTTAGAAAAAGAAGGATTTATCTGCCGAATTAGCCGTGATGGTATAAATGCCTTGCGGATGTTTCAAGAGCAACCACCAGATTTAATTATTTTGGATTTAATGATCCCTGGTCTGGATGGGCTAGAGGTTTGTGCGAGAATTCGCCAAAAACCAGGTGCAAAAGACCCTTATATTTTGATGCTTACAGCTAAAAGTGAGGAAATCGATCGCGTGATTGGTTTATCTACTGGTGCTGATGACTACATGGTCAAGCCCTTTAGCCCTAGAGAATTAGTTGCGAGAGTGCGTGCCTTATTACGGCGTAGCCTCCGTCAAGGCGGACAACATCAAGTTAATCGCAGTCAACATTTTATTGTAGATATCGACCAGCGCACTGCCAGCCGTCAGTTAGATTCTCAGCCACCAGAAATTTTGGACTTAACTACTTTAGAATTTAACTTATTAAGTACTTTTGTCAGCAATCCTGGTCGAGTTTGGAACCGCACTCAACTAATTGACAAACTGTGGGGCGATAACTTTTTTGGTGATGAGCGTGTAGTTGATACTCACATCGCTCGGTTGCGAAAAAAAATTGAACCTGACCCAGCTAATCCTACATTTATTAAAACTGTAGTAGGAGTAGGCTATAAATTTGATGACTCCACCGCGGTGTAACAAGTAAAAAGGAAGAAGAGATCGATATACTACACATAAATCAATCCCTAATACCTTGAGGCTCAAAACCATTTTTTCTTTCTTTTACCTGATTTGGTAAACACTATGAAACGTGACTGGCGTTGGACAAAGTCCTTGCCTTTAGCATCGCGCCTCTTATTCTCACACTTGGTAGTGATGATAGTAGGGGTATTTAGTCTAGTAATCATTAGTAAAATCTCTTCTCCCCGTTTCTTTGTCCTTCACTTAGAACGGCTAGAAAATGAAGGAATAGATTTAATTGATATCCGCACAGAATTAGTGCAAGGATTTGAAACAGCTTGGCGGCGCAGTACTCTCTGGTCGGTGATAGTTGGTACAACTGCTGCTGGAGGATTAAGCTACTGGGTATCTAAAAGGATTATGCAGGGATTAACCGAAATGGAACAAATTACCCGACAATTTGCAGCGGGTCATTTTGAAGCACGGCTACCCATGTCTGATATTCCAGAAATTAATCAACTAGGCGCTAGTTTTAATCGCATGGCAGATAGTATAGAAGGCGTGGAAGCGCGGCGGCGAGAACTAATTGGAGACATGACCCATGAACTGCGAACACCTCTAACAGTTGTACGCGGTTACTTAGAACAACTAGCTGATGGTGAAATTGAACCATCTGCTGATGTCTATCGGCGGTTAGCAAAAGAAACTAAGCGTTTAGAGCGATTGGTCAACGATTTGCAAGAACTATCTAAAGCAGAAGCAGGTTATTTAGCAATTAATATACAGCGAGTAAATTTGCGTCCTTTGTTAGAGTCATTAGTAGATAAATTTACCGACCAATTATTAGAAGATGGCCCAGTTCTGCGTTTAGAATGTCCATCTTCAATCCCTATGGTTTTGGCGGATTTAGATCGCACAGAACAGATACTAGTAAATCTCTTAGGTAATGCTGTACGTTATACTACTAACGGTTCAATTATCATCCGTGTGTGGACTGAGCCATCTTATCTGTGGATTGCTGTTGTAGATACAGGTATTGGTATTGCTGCACAAGATTTGCCCCACGTGTTTGAACGCTTTTGGCGTGCTGATTCATCTCGCGCTCGTCATTCTGGGGGAACAGGTATTGGTTTAACTATTTCTCAGCGTTTAGTTGAACTGCAAGGCGGTCACATTCAGGTAGAAAGTCAAAAAGGCGCAGGTAGTAAGTTTCAATTTTCTTTGCCTTTAGCTTAAATGGTATAAACAGCAACTTTAGTCAATTTTTTATCACTGTACTGAGTAAAATAACTTAATTGCCGAGCGAACTGCTGTTATTTGCATATATGCATACAAGCAAGTTATAACGCTGAGTTTAAAGATTATATGTTACTGCTTCACTCGATCGTTACACGTCCCACATTTCTGGGAAAACTACTTTTAATTAATAAACTTAGTATATTCCTAGACTGTTATGGCAATTCCTCTGTTTGTCGGAGATGCTAGACGAACGGATAGCTATGCTGAAGCAACTATTCAGATTCCTGGCTATCAAATTACCGAAGAAATGTATCGGGTAGTTAGCGATGCTATCCAATTCCTCATTGTCATCAAACAGTCTGCAAAAGCTTGTAGTGGCGATCGCATCTCGCGCAAAAACGCACAGATCGATCGAAACCTCAGACTGCAACTTTTGTCAACAGAGATCGTTTTCACCTTAAAAAACTTAGTGCCAGGAATGCAACCTGCTCTAGATGAGGTGTTTGATGTCCGCAGTTAATCTCAGAAGGATTCTTAATAAACAAGAGTTACCATCTTTGCTGCAAAATTTAGTCTCTCAGCTCGACATTGCGCTTGATGTTGAACTATTAGACGGTACCAAACTGATAAGCATTGGCGAGCAAACTTCAGAAAATCGCTATCCAATAGAGCTATCAGGAGAAATCATCGGTTGGGTTGTGGGAAAAGAACAGGTAACTCTACTAGCGACTTTACTCTCGTTTTTGGCAAAACAGGAAGCTGAGAAAAAAGAACTCGCTAAAGAACTGCTGGAGAGATATCAAGAAATTGATTTGTTTGAGGATATCTCAACGCAACTGACAACAAGTTTGAATACACGACAGATTGCTCAACTTGTGCTTCAAGAAATCAGCCAATTGATGGAATCGTCGGCGGGAACTATCTT
Organism: Calothrix sp. NIES-2098; assembly: GCF_963875125.1. Classification (NCBI taxonomy): domain Bacteria; kingdom Bacillati; phylum Cyanobacteriota; class Cyanophyceae; order Nostocales; family Calotrichaceae; genus Calothrix; species Calothrix sp. NIES-2098. The sequence goes on along the minus strand of NZ_CAWNKJ010000001.1, from coordinate 1,001,836 downwards.
GCTCCTTAGTCCAGATGCAACTAATTTTGAAATTATTGGCGAATTTGGAGAGTTTTTTGCCCAAAATCAGCCAGAACCAGGTAAGGGTATTATTGGCGACATTGTACAATCTGGGCGGGCAGAACTTGTCAATAACGTGCAAGCAGATCCGCGATTTTGGGGAGAGAAAAACATTAATGCTCTGATTTGCGTACCTTTAAGAGCCAAGGAAAGGATACTGGGAGCGATCGCTATTGGCACCTCAAAAATCGATGCATACAAAGCCGAACACCTGAAGTTAGTAAGTATCTTTGCCTCGCAAACTGCGATCGCTATTGAAAAAGCTTTACTTTACGAGCAAAGCACTCATGCCACTGCCCAAGCTAAAGCCCAAACCCAAAAACTTCAGCAAGCCCTCCACGATCTGCAACTCGCACAAACTCAGTTAATCCAAAGCGAGAAAATGTCGAGTTTAGGGCAACTTATTGCTGGAGTTGCTCACGAAATCAACAACCCAGTGAATTTTATCTGCGGCAATTTAAGGTATGTTTCCGAGTACTCCCAAGACTTATTGCACCTGCTGCAAGAGTATCAGAAATTCCTCTGTGTGATTCCGCCAGATATGGAATCAGAGCTAGACAGTATCGATCTGGAATTTATCATGGAGGATCTTCCGAGAATGCTGGATTCCATGAAGCTAGGTAGCGATCGCATCGTGGAAATTGTCCAATCTCTGAAAAACTTCTCTCGCCATGATGAATCCCAAATGAAAGCCGTCAACATCCACGATGGGATTGACGGGACGCTGATGATTCTGCGCCATAGGCTGAAAGCGGCTACTCACCGTCCGGAAATTGAAATTGTCAAAGACTATGCAGAACTTCCCTTAATTGAATGCTATCCCGGACAGTTGAATCAGGTATTTATGAATATTTTGGCAAATGCTATTGATGCTTTAGAAGAGTCATCAGCCATTGGCGATCCCAAGGAATTCCAAAAGACACCCCCAACAATTACGATTCGTACCGAAGTTATCGACAATCAATGGGTTGTAATACGGATTGCTGACAATGGCCCGGGAATGAAGGAGGAAGTAATCAAACGTATTTACGATCCCTTTTTCACAACGAAAGAGATTGGTAAAGGAACTGGGTTGGGTATGGCAATTAGCCACCAAATTGTTGTAGACAAACACCAAGGAATTCTTAAATGCCGTTCTCAACCAAGTAAAGGTACAGAATTCTGGATTCAAATTCCGGTGAATTGTGCAGTTGTGGAAACTATGGAAAAGCAGGGTAACAAGATTGCTGCCACAGCGATCGCTGCGCCAATTTCTACCACCAACCTCTCTTCCTCTGTCGATACCGACGGCTTCATTCCATCAACAACTCCCATACTTAAACCCACGGAACTACTGCTGCGCCATACTCAATTATTGCGGCGACTTTCACAGCAGAATCAAGAAGTTAGCGCTACATCACCCGATCGGATCTACCAAATATTTCAACGCCACCCGATTTCGTTAAAGCTTTACGCCACCTTATTGTCATGGTTCTGTTGTTCCAACACTACCCATATCCACCACTGAAGAAATAACCATGTCTAGCCAACTTGAGGAATACAATCGTCAGCTTTTAGAAAAATGTCCCGTTGGTCTGGTATTGTGCCGGATGGATGGGACTTTAATTGACACCAACCCTGCTTATGCTGCTATTTTAGGTCGTACTGTCCCGGAAGCTCTAAATCTTAGTTATACCCTTGAGCCAGCCATTTTAGAAGATTTGAAACTCACTGGTCGCTACGGGCCTTGCGAACAGGAGTTCATTCATCAATATGGGCACTTAGTTCCGGTCAGAGTTTCCGGAAAAATAATTGAAAAAGATGGAGAACAGCTGATCTGGTCAAGTGTAGAGGATATAACCGACATCAGGCTTGCTCAAAAAGAAAGCCAAAGATCTGAAAAAATCCTGAAACAGAATGAAGCAAGATATCGCTCTTTGATCAAAACTAATACACAAATCATTTGGGTCAGTTCGCCAGAAGGAATTTGCTTTGAATTGGAAGATTGGATAGCCTACACAGGGCAAACATTAGCCGAAGCTGAAAACGGAGGCTGGATTGATGCTGTTCATCCCGACGATCGCGGCTATACCGGAGAAGCTTGGGGTAAAGCTGTAGCAAACTTGAGCATGTATCAACTTGAATATCGCATTCGGGGTCAGGATGGCAACTATCGCTACTTTTGGGTTTGGGGTGCCCCTGTCATCGAAGAAGATGGCAGCGTTCGAGAGTGGATTGGTACTTGTACAGATATTCACGATCGCAAGTTAGCAGAAGCCGAAAATCAGCGGCTAAAAGAACGATATAGCTCTTTAGTGACTGCTACCTCACAAATTTTTTGGGGGGCTTCTCCCGAAGGATTGGGTATCAGCAGTGAAATGCTCACCTGGATTGCCTATACAGGCCAAACTGAAGAGGAAGTTGACGGTTGGGGCTGGATCGATCCTATTCACCCCGACGATCGCGCCCATTCCTTTGAAGCTTGGAGCGCGGCGGTGGCGAACCGAAGTACCTATCAAACCGAATATCGGCTACGTGCCAAGGATGGCACCTACCGCTACTTTTCAGTTTGTGGTGCCCCCGTTTTAGAAGCAGACGGCAGCATCCGCGAATGGATTGGCACCTGTACAGATATTCACGATCGCAAGCTAGCAGAAGCCGAGAATCAACGTTTATTAGATATGTTGAATCATTCCAGCGATGCCATCATTGTGCGCGATATGACCGACAAAATCTTGTACTGGAATCAAGGTGCGGAAAGGCTCTACGGTTGGATGCGTGAGGAAGTAAAAGACCAATATATTCAAAAATTTATCAAGAAAATCTTTCCCAAACCGAAAGAGTTAATTGTAGCAGAGTTATTAGAGCAAGGAAATTGGGAAGGAGAAGTGCAACATCTCACCCATGATGGCAAAGAGATTACTGTCCAGAGCCGCTGGACATTGCAACGAGACATTGATGGTCAACCTAGCGCCATACTCGAAATTAATACTGATATCACTGCCCGTAAGCAAGCAGAAATGGCTCTACGCCAACTAAATCAAGAACTAGAAGCTAGAGTTGCAGAACGAACAGCTGCCTTGCAAAATACCTTAGCAGAAGCGCAGGGTTTAAATGCGATTTTGGATAACTTAGCAGATGGTTTATTGGTGACAGATATCACTGGACAAATCACTCACTTCAATCCTGCTTTTTTAGCCATGCATGGATTAACAGCTACCAACCTCAACGGTCATTATCGGGATCTGCCGATCGCTGGTTTAGCAAATCTCATTGAACAAACCCAATCTAATCCGCAAGAAGTGTTTGCTGCTGAAATTGCACTGGCGAAGGAACGCATTGGTCAAGCAGTAGCGACCGCCATTTTCAAAACAGCAGTAAATAAAGAACCTGCTACTTGCTTCGGGTCAGCGCTGCTGATTCGAGATGTAACTGCGGAAAAAGAAATCGACAAAATGAAGACTGACTTCATCTCCACAGTTTCCCACGAGCTGCGCACACCATTAACTTCTGTCCTCGGTTTTGCCTCGATTATTAAAGAAAAGCTAGAAACTGATGTGTTTCCTATGCTTTCTAGCGAAGACCGTAAACTTCAGAAAACGATCAAGCGGGTAAGTGACAATCTCAACATTATTGTATCGGAAGCAGAACGGTTGACATCTTTAATTAACGATGTTTTAGACATTGCCAAGATGGAAGCGGGTAAGGTGGAATGGCAGATGCAACCTCTAGACCCCACTGAATTACTCGATTGGGCAACTACTTCCACATTCGCTTTATTTGAAACTAACGGCTTGCACTTGATCAGCGAGATTGAACCAGGATTGCCCCAAATCGTAGGCGATCGCAACCGTTTATTGCAAGTCTTGATCAACCTGATTTCTAACGCCGTGAAGTTTACCAAATCTGGTTCTGTCACCTGTCGTATTCAACAACAGAATGATGGTGTTTGTATCAGTGTAATCGACACAGGTATAGGCATTGCACCTGAAGACCAGCCCAAAGTGTTTGAGAAATTCCGCCAAGTTGGTGACACCCTCACCGACAAACCCAAAGGTACAGGCTTAGGGCTGCCCATCTGCAAACAAATTGTCGATCATCACGGCGGTAGAATTTGGGTAGAGAGCGAACCAGGTAAAGGCAGTACTTTCTCATTCCTCATTCCTACCTACACTTGCGATGCTTTCGGCAAGCCGCTAACGCATCTACAAAAAACCAATGCAAATCTAAATTTAGATGCATTGGTTAAACAACTTAAAGAACATGTCATTACCACAAACACTCTACTCGAAGAAAACCGCAAAACTATTCTGGTAGTAGATGATGATGTCAATATTCGCGAACTGCTTCGCCAACAACTAGAAAACGAAGGCTATAACGTTCGAGAAGCTAAAGATGGGATGGACGCCATTCAACAAATCAAAGCAAACCGCCCTGATTTAATTCTTTTAGATGTGATGATGCCTCAAATTAACGGCTTTGATGTAGCAGCAGTCCTGAAAAACGATCCTCATACCGCAGACATTCCGATCGTTATTCTATCCATTATCGAAAATAAGGAACGCGGATATCACATTGGCATCGATCGCTATCTCACTAAGCCCATCAATACAGAGCAACTTCGCAGCGAAATTGGTTCGCTACTTTCTCAGGGTACTTCTAATAAAAAAGTATTGGTTGTCGATAAAAATGCATCAACATTAAAAACCATATCTGATGTACTGCAAACTCAAGGCTACAACGTGATTGAAGCTTCCAATCCCCAAGAATGCATTAAGAAAGCTCTCTCAGTGAAACCTGACATGATTGTTATCGATTCTATCTTGTCTCAAGAAACTGACTTAGTTAAAACTCTCAGATTTGAAAAAGAGTTGGAGAATGTATTATTCATTATGCTTTCGGAACGCTAATTTTAGCAGCAGGCAGATGAGGAGAATGGCAACTGACTATAATTCAAATTTCTTAGAAACAACTTGGAGACTCTATGACTCAGAAAATTTTGATTGTTGATGATGAACCTAATATCGTGACTTTGATGGAACAAGCTCTAGAAGCATTGGAAGACGAAGGAGTTGAACTCTTAACTGCTAGAAACGGAGAAGAAGCTCTCGAAACTATTAAAACTGAAAAACCGAACTTGGTTTTTCTTGATGTAATGATGCCTAAAATGAATGGTTTAGAAGTTTGCCATACCGTCAAGCACGATCTGCAAATGACTGAAATTTACATCGTGATGTTGACAGCTAAAGGGCAAGAATTTGATAAGCAAAAAGGAATTGATGTGGGTGCCGATCTGTATCTAACTAAACCTTTTCGTCCCAAAGAAGTATTGGAAAAATCAATGCAAGTGTTGGGCTTTTGAGAAAAGCTTTGATAATAGCTGATAATTAGGCATTCGTCGTTCGCTCTTAAAGTTACTCTAGGCTAGAAATTGCCTAAGACATCGCTCCTGCAACCAAAATCAGCTATGACACAGCTTAGATTGATAAAGTAGGAAAGCAGGGTATAAGAATTGGCACTTTTTTCCAAAATTTAAAATCTATAATTTCAATGTTTATTAGCTCAGTACGATAGAGCCATACACAAGCATTGAGACAATCTTAACTTTAGTATCAAATGCAATTTGCTAAGTTGAGGTAGGGTGCGAATTGTTACATATACAATAAATTGACACAAGGTAGTCATGGCTGTGTCATATTCAATTGCTAGCTTAAAAATTAGAAAAATATAGTTTTCCTCAGGAATGCTGCACAAAATTACAGGCAGACATTGCGTAAGTACTATACAAACACAACAAAACAACTCTTGATATGTCTACTTTTATATTGGCTGCATTTTTGGTTAGCTTATTAACTGTATCTGGTTGTGCTGCGATCGCCTACCTATTCCCTCACAATAATTCCCAAGATTAAGTTATGTCAATGCACGCTCAAAAATGTTGGTATAGTCTTGACTGGATTCTTTACCATACTATCTTGGGTTTAATGGTAAGTATGTATAAGCATTGCAATAGTTGTTGAAAAGCGTGTTATGTGATGCAAAAGTTTAATTTAGTACTAAAGCCCCAAAATATAGCCTCTTAAAAATATTTTTTCAATTTTAAGTTAATAATTTTTAAGATAAATCAAATTATTTTAGATAAAAATAAATTTTATCTAACCTATTGTATAAAAAATAATCACCCTTTAGGATATTGACTGTATTAGCAGGCATTGCAATAACACAATATTTAAGTTGGAGGGTACATTTTGGAAATACAATGGGGCTTTAATGTCTTATCTAAATTTATTCAGATTGAGATTTGGCTGTTTCTTGTAGGCTTAATCTCTTCTATTATTTTTCTGATTTTTAAAAAGAAAATAAATCTGAAAAATTTACTATATGACAAGACAGACGATCGCAAATATAGTCAAGAGCGATTGCAGTTATTGTTATTTAGTTTAATATTTGTTGTTTACTACTTATTTGACCTTAGACATAATCTAAATATATGTAAAGTATCGCATTTTTCTTGTAGTATGCCTAGAATCAGAACAGAATTTCTATTTGCATTAGGAGGAAGTAACTTTGCCTATTTGTGGGGTAAGTTATCTTCAATTCTTAAACAACGGAGGACAGAGCGTGCCTAATATTAACGATATTTTCGTAGTCCTGGCGCTGATTATCGGTTGTGCTATCACCATTTTTGTGGCAGTTTTAGAAATATTCATTCTCATATTTATTTGGGAAGGAACTTGGAATTACAAACCTGATAAAAAAAGAGGTATTAATCTCGATATGTTGCTGAGTGAAAGCACAGGTGATGCAAGCTTGGCACGCTTTCAGCTATTGATATTTACCTTTGTTATTTCCATGAGTTTAGTGTTGATAATTACTAGTAGCAAACCACCAGCATTTCCCACCGCTATTCCAGATCAGATTTTAGGTTTATTAGGTATTAGCAGTACTTCCTATGTTCTCGGTAAAGCTCTGCAAACTCAGATCAAAGCTTCTCCTCCCGAACCGCCACCTACCGAGCAACCAGTCTCACCAGAACAACACTCCGATCCTTACTCATAGTATTCTAGGCGAAGTTATATTTATCCTCATTAGCTTCTAAGTTGTTAACCCAGATTTCTAAGTTATGAGAAATCTGGGTTAGTAGGGCTTAAGTATACTCTATGGATTCTTGGCGTTCTTGGCAATTTGGATCAATTAACCATAAAAGCGATTTTTGTTTGAGTCCTAACTATTTAACTTCCGCATTTTTAAGCAACGGAAAACCCAGCTTCTCTCTTTGCTCAACATATAAAGTAGCTACCTTCCGTGCCAAATGCCTAATCCTAGCAATGTAGCGAGTCCTCTCAGTAACTGAAATTACACCTCTCGCATCCAGCAAATTAAAAGTATGCGAACACTTAATTACATAGTCTAAGCCTGGTAAAACCAATCCTCGCTCCGTCAATTGAGTAGCTTCCTGCTCATACAAATTAAACAGTGTCAACAACATCTCCGGATTCGACGCTTCAAAGTTATAAGTACACTGTTCAATTTCAGCTTGGAGAAACACATCACCATATGTAATACTGTCTGTCCACTGGATCTTAGTAATAGCTTCCACCTGCTGGAGATACATTGCCAATCGCTCAAGTCCATAAGTAATTTCAATCGAAACAGGACGACAGTCAATCCCTCCGCATTGTTGGAAGTAGGTAAATTGAGTAATTTCCATTCCGTCTAACCACACTTCCCAACCAGTACCCCAAGCTCCTACCGTCGCATCTTCCCAGTTGTCTTCGACAAAGCGAATATCATGATCTTCTGGACGAATACCTAACGCCCTCAAGGAATCGAGATAAATCTCTTGAATATTATCTGGCGAAGGTTTAATCAGAACTTGATACTGGTAATAGTATTGAAAGCGATTGGGGTTTTCACCATAGCGTCCATCCGTAGGACGACGGCATGGTTCCACATACGCGACAGCCCAAGGTTCTGGCCCCAGCGCTCTCAAAAAAGTATGCGGATTTTTGGTGCCTGCTCCCTTCTCAATGTCATAAGGTTGGGCAATCAAACAACCCCGATTCCCCCAAAATTCATGTAATGACGCTATTACCGATTGAAAATTCACGCTCTACCTTTCCTTAGTCACCACAGTGCATCCATCATTGTTACTTAAACCCAGCACTGTAGGCAGTTGTGAGACGCAAAAATAAACTCGAAAAAATTTTCCGAAAAAAAGAGTTGACAAAAAAAGATAGGCTCGATATATTAGATAAGTGCCTGAGAGCGGAGCGCGAAAGAGCGACGCCGGAGGGACACCGAACCTTGAAAATATTATAGTTTGAAAGCCAGTATACAACAATTAGCCTGCGTCAGTAAAGAAAATAACCTGACTGAGGTTAAAATCAGTCAAAAGAGCTAAACAAACGAATTCATCACAAAATGGAGAGTTTGATCCTGGCTCAGGATGAACGCTGGCGGTATGCTTAACACATGCAAGTCGAACGGTGTCTTCGGACACAGTGGCGGACGGGTGAGTAACGCGTGAGAATCTGGCTCTAGGTCGGGGACAACCACTGGAAACGGTGGCTAATACCGGATGTGCCGAGAGGTGAAAGATTAATTGCCTAGAGATGAGCTCGCGTCTGATTAGCTAGTAGGTGTGGTAAGAGCGCACCTAGGCGACGATCAGTAGCTGGTCTGAGAGGATGATCAGCCACACTGGGACTGAGACACGGCCCAGACTCCTACGGGAGGCAGCAGTGGGGAATTTTCCGCAATGGGCGAAAGCCTGACGGAGCAATACCGCGTGAGGGAGGAAGGCTCTTGGGTTGTAAACCTCTTTTCTCAAGGAAGAACAAAATGACGGTACTTGAGGAATAAGCATCGGCTAACTCCGTGCCAGCAGCCGCGGTAATACGGAGGATGCAAGCGTTATCCGGAATGATTGGGCGTAAAGCGTCCGCAGGTGGCTATGTAAGTCTGCTGTTAAAGAGTGAGGCTCAACCTCATAAGAGCAGTGGAAACTACATGGCTAGAGTGCGTTCGGGGCAGAGGGAATTCCTGGTGTAGCGGTGAAATGCGTAGAGATCAGGAAGAACACCGGTGGCGAAAGCGCTCTGCTAGGCCGCAACTGACACTGAGGGACGAAAGCTAGGGGAGCGAATGGGATTAGATACCCCAGTAGTCCTAGCCGTAAACGATGGATACTAGGCGTGGCTTGTATCGACCCGAGCCGTGCCGGAGCTAACGCGTTAAGTATCCCGCCTGGGGAGTACGCACGCAAGTGTGAAACTCAAAGGAATTGACGGGGGCCCGCACAAGCGGTGGAGTATGTGGTTTAATTCGATGCAACGCGAAGAACCTTACCAAGACTTGACATGTCGCGAATCCTGCTGAAAGGTAGGAGTGCCTTCGGGAGCGCGAACACAGGTGGTGCATGGCTGTCGTCAGCTCGTGTCGTGAGATGTTGGGTTAAGTCCCGCAACGAGCGCAACCCTCGTTTTTAGTTGCCAGCATTAAGTTGGGCACTCTAGAGAGACTGCCGGTGACAAACCGGAGGAAGGTGGGGATGACGTCAAGTCAGCATGCCCCTTACGTCTTGGGCTACACACGTACTACAATGCTACGGACAAAGGGCAGCGAGCTAGCGATAGCAAGCAAATCTCATAAACCGTGGCTCAGTTCAGATCGCAGGCTGCAACTCGCCTGCGTGAAGTCGGAATCGCTAGTAATTGCAGGTCAGCATACTGCAGTGAATTCGTTCCCGGGCCTTGTACACACCGCCCGTCACACCATGGAAGCTGGCAACGCCCGAAGTCATTACTCCAACCCTCGGGGGGAGGATGCCTAAGGCAGTGCTGGTGACTGGGGTGAAGTCGTAACAAGGTAGCCGTACCGGAAGGTGTGGCTGGATCACCTCCTTTTAGGGAGACCTACCCAACTCAGATATCGAGAACACACAGTTAATAGATATTGAGATGGTCATACCCTAGGTCGGTCGCAGAAATTGTTGAGGCTTTCAAACTATATTGAGGTTCTTTTTGGGCTATTAGCTCAGGTGGTTAGAGCGCACCCCTGATAAGGGTGAGGTCCCTGGTTCGAGTCCAGGATGGCCCACCTGAAGCAAGTCAAAAGTTAAAAGCCAAAAGCCAAAAGTAAACACTTTACTTTTGAATTTTGAATTTTGAATTTTGAATTGTTGATGGGGGTTTAGCTCAGTTGGTAGAGCGCCTGCTTTGCAAGCAGGATGTCAGCGGTTCGAGTCCGCTAACCTCCACATGCTCTACAGTACTGTGACAGTCACAAAAGTGAATATACCAATGGCAGTCAAAAGCTAGAGACGATATGATATTTGTGGCGACAGTGAGAGTGTGATAAGATAAAAGATCGTGGATAAATTCAGCAATCGACAATTATACAAAGTCGAACTGCTGGGTTTGAGCCAGCCAGAACCTTGAAAACTGCATAGTAACGCGATAGATAGCAGGCAGACACAGACATTATTTGTAATAGTAGTTGTGTTTGCGGATAGCAACCAATGGAATTGTGGTCAAGCTAATAAGGGCTGATGGTGGATACCTAGGCACACAGAGGCGAAGAAGGACGTGGTTACCGACGAAATGCTCTGGGGAGTTGGAAGCAAACATTGAGCCAGAGATGTCCGAATGGGGCAACCCTAAATACTAGCTGCTGAATATATAGGCAGTCAAGAGCCAACCCAGCGAATTGAAACATCTTAGTAGCTGGAGGAAGAGAAATCAATTGAGAGATTCCCCGTGTAGTGGTGAGCGAAAGGGGAAAAGCCTAAACCAAAGGGTTTACTCTTTGGGGTAGTGGGACAGCGATATCGAATCTAGCGGTTAGACGAAGCAGCTAAATACTGCACCAGAGAAGGTGAAAGTCCTGTAGTCGAAAACTTTATAGATAGTAGCTGAATCCCGAGTAGCATGGGGCACGAGGAATCCCATGTGAATCAGCGAGGACCACCTCGTAAGGCTAAATACTACTGTGTGACCGATAGCGAACCAGTACCGCGAGGGAAAGGTGAAAAGAACCCCGGAAGGGGAGTGAAATAGAACATGAAACCATCAGCTTACAAGCAGTGGGAGTCCGATTCAACGGATGACCGCGTGCCTGTTGAAGAATGAGCCGGCGACTTATAGGCACTGGTAGGTTAAAGCGAGAATGCTGGAGCCAAAGCGAAAGCGAGTCTGAAAAGGGCGATAATCAGTGTTTATAGACCCGAACCCTGGTGATCTAACCATGTCCAGGATGAAGCTTGGGTAACACCAAGTGGAGGTCCGAACCGACCGATGTTGAAAAATCGGCGGATGAGGTGTGGTTAGGGGTGAAATGCCAATCGAACCAGGAGCTAGCTGGTTCTCCCCGAAATGTGTTTAGGCGCAGCGGTAATGAATATATCTGGGGGGTAAAGCACTGTTTCGGTGCGGGCTGGGAGACCGGTACCAAATCGAGACAAACTCAGAATACCCAGAGCACACATTGCCAGTGAGACAGTGGGGGATAAGCTTCATTGTCAAGAGGGAAACAGCCCAGACCACCAGCTAAGGTCCCCAAATCATCGCTAAGTGAGAAAGGAGGTGAGAGTGCATAGACAACTAGGAGGTTTGCCTAGAAGCAGCCACCCTTGAAAGAGTGCGTAATAGCTCACTAGTCAAGCGCTCTTGCGCCGAAAATGAACGGGGCTAAGCGATGTACCGAAGCTGTGGGATTAAGTGATTAATCGGTAGGGGAGCGTTCCGTCGTAGGTAGAAGCAGTAGCGGCAAGCAGCTGTGGACGAAACGGAAGTGA
>NZ_CAWNKJ010000001.1:435000-987500 GCF_963875125.1 Calothrix sp. NIES-2098 | reverse complement strand
GAACAAAGAGACTTGATAATATGGGGATTTGGGATAGGAAAGTCCTGGTAACTGAAGTTTACTTACCTGCATACAACGCTTTTCTGGATCTTGTCCCAGCCATTCACCCATCGCAGCCCGAAATGGATCGAGCATTTCTTGGCGATCTAACTGTACGCTGCTAGCTGAACCTGAAAACCAGTTGCGTTCGTTGTCTTCGGGTGCAGGTATGAAGTTAAACCAGATAATCAGGCGATTATTGACAAATCTCACTCCCCGTTCTCGTCCGTCGGAGCCGTAGACGACTTCTAGATATGGCTCACCGATTCCTGGTGGTATTGCTTTACCTCTGTCTAAGCGGATGAAGGTTGAGGCTAAAATATAATCTTCTGTTCCTGGGGGAATGGGCTGAGATAATTGGAAAACAAGGGTATCACGAGAGGGATCTTCTGGATCGATTCGGTCAATTTGGGCATTTAGTGGTTGCTGTGTAAGATCGCGCAGATCGCTGAATATGAGTTCCTCTGGTGGAATTTGAAATTGTTGGGCGATCGCTTGCCAAGGTATAGTACAAATACCGCTTCGCCAATAATTCGAGGGATTGAAAACAGTTAATAAATTAATGGATGGCATGAGTTCGCCCTCCTTTGAGTTATTTATGAAATTGCACTGATGGTTATAGCTTTGAAATTAGGAAAAAAATTTGAGGAACTCGTGAGGAAATGACTGAAACAAATGCTCAACAGCCCATTAATACTGTAGCTAATATCTTGGAGAGCTACGCATTAGGAAAACGAAACTTTAGCAAAGCGGAACTAGGTGATGCTAATTTACAAGGTGTTGACCTGAAAGGTTCTGACTTTAGTTATGCTGACTTAAGTCAAGCAAACCTGAGTAGTGCTAATCTTAGAGGCGCTGACTTAAGCTTTGCGGATTTGAGCCAAGCGAATCTCAAGGATACGGATTTGCGAGGAGCTTTGTTATTTTCAGCGAATTTACGTTTAGCTGATTTAGCAGGAGCAAAATTAGACAAAGCAGACTGCGATCGCAATACCCATTTTCCGGAAGATTTTGATCCAGTTCAAGCAGGTGTGCAGCTGAAGGAAGGATAAAAAGTTCCGCAGAGGCGCAGAGTTGTGTTCTCTGCGCCTCTCTGCGTTTAAAAAGTACCTTTACGGACACTCAGTAGTTGTACATTGGCGTTGGCAAAGTAGCAAGCCAAACCATGCTTGAGGATCTGTCCATACTTGTAATGCTTGAAACGAATGTTTTTCTAATGCCGATATTAATGTAGGAATGTGAAATTTACGGGATATTTCGGTGCGAATTGTTTCTCCTGCTTGGAATGAAACCTCGAAATCTAAAGCTTTGAGGGTGACAGTTTGATCTGTCAAACTCCGCAGATGCATTTCAATTTGATTATCTACTCGACTGTAGAAAGCCCAATGAGCAAAATTTTCCAGGACAAAATTACCTTGAAACCTGTGATTGATATGGTTGAGGATATTTAGGTTAAAGGCTGCGGTAATTCCTTGGGAATCGTTGTAAGCTGCTTCGATAATTTCTATCGGCTTTTGCAAATCTACGCCTAACAGAAAAAATTCTCCTGGTTTTAAAGCTTGTTGAACTTGCGTAAAGAATTTATCGCATTGTTCGTCATTTAAATTCCCTAAAGTACTCCCCAAGAAAATCAACATCCGATTCTCTAATTCTGCTGGGGGAAGTTGGGCTAATGCTTGTTCGTAAGTTCCTGCTAAACCGCAAAGTTTCAATTTGGGGTATTGACGTAACAAATCCAATGCTGTGGTTTTGAGAATACCGCTACTGACATCAATTGGGTAATATTGTAGTTCTTGCACTATCTCACTATAAGCTTCTAGCAGCAAACGAGTTTTGCGGGAACTACCACTACCAAGTTCGATCAAATGACAAGAACCTGTCATCTGAGCAATTTCGGAAGCGTAGGTTTCTAAAATCGCTTGCTCGGTGCGAGTCGGATAATATTCTGGTAGATCGCAAATCTGCTCAAATAGTTCTGAGCCTTGGTCATCGTAGAAGTAACGACAGGGCAAAGATTTGGGATTTTGAGTCAGTCCTTGAATGATATCTGTACCTTCATCGACTGATGCGATCGCTGTATTTAAATTAATCCAACGCAAGCGAGAATTTTCTTTTTGTTCAGTCTTCAATTTATTTGTCTCCCTGTTATTTGGTGAGCTTTTAATACAATCATGTCAAGCAAGTAGATGTAGAGATTAAATCTGCTCTACTAGTAACAATGTATAGATTTATGAGCTTTTATAATAAGGCGATCGCTTGAGGTTTTTTATCTATCTCAGGTTCCTGATTTTGTGCTTCATACTCACCAAATTGTTGAATGAGTTTAGCAACTAAACCTGTCCATCCCGTTTGATGACTTGCACCAATTCCTGCTCCGTTATCGCCATGAAAATACTCATAAAAAAGAATTAAATCTCGCCAGTGCGGATCGGTTTGGAACTTTTGTGTATTACCATAAACGGGTCGCTGACCGGAGGAATTTTGCAAGAAAATTCGGATTAATCTTTGAGATAGTTCGGATGCAACTTCCCACAATGTCATCATTTTACCAGACCCAGTCGGACATTCTACTTGGAAATCGTCGCCTAAGTAATGATGAAACTTTTGCAGAGATTCAATCAGTAAGAAATTCACTGGAAACCAAACAGGGCCGCGCCAATTAGAATTACCACCAAATAAACTACTGCTAGATTCAGCAGGTTCATAATCTACACGAAAGTGGCAACCATTGACATCAAAAATGTAAGGATGTTCGGCATGAAATTTAGAAAGGGCGCGAATGCCATAGTCTGCAAAAAACTCGTTTTCATCGAGCATTTTTTGCAGTATACTTCTAAGTTTATCTCGTGAGACAATTGCTAGTAATCTTCTAGCGCCTATCCCTTTTGTCACCATACAAGCGACATTTTGCCGTAAGTCAGGGCGATTTTTAATGAACCATTCCAAGCGAGTTTTGAAGCCAGGAAGCATATTTAAAGTATCGGGTTCAATAGTTTCAATCGCAAATAAAGGAATTAGCCCAACCATTGACCTGACTTTTAAAGTAATTTGCCGTTCTGATAAATGCAGCACATCGTAGTAAAATCCATCTTCCTCATTCCACAAACTAGCTTCTAGTTCGCCGATTTTGTTCATCGCATCGGCAATGTAGAGGAAATGCTCAAAGAATTTTGTAGCAATGTCTTCGTAAACTGGGTTAGTTTTGGCTAATTCTAGAGCGATCGCCAACATATTCAGGCAATACATCCCCATCCAACTGGTACCATCAGATTGATCGATGTGTCCGCCAGTGGGTAAAGTTGCGCTGCGGTCAAATACACCGATATTATCTAATCCTAAAAATCCTCCCTGAAAGACGTTGTTTCCCTCAGCATCTTTGCGATTCACCCACCAGGTGAAATTGAGCATTAATTTCTGAAATACCCTCTCTAAAAACTGCCGATCTGACCTTCCATATATCTTTTGTTCAATCTTGTAAATGCGCCAGGTTGCCCAAGCATGAACAGGCGGGTTAACATCGCTAAACTTCCACTCATAAGCCGGAATTTGCCCATTAGGATGCATATACCATTCCCGCGTCAGCACATCTAACTGGTATTTAGCAAACTCAGGATCAATAATTGCCAAAGGAATAGTGTGGAATGCTAAATCCCAAGCCGCAAACCAGGGATACTCCCATTTATCGGGCATGGAAAGGATATCTTCATTGTAGAGATGGAACCATTCCCGATTTCTGCCTTGTTGGCGTTCTGGTGGTGGCGGTGGTGCATTGCGATCGCCTTTGAGCCAATCTTCTAAAATGTAGTGGTAGAATTGCTTACTCCACAGCATCCCTGCAAATGCTTGTCTTTGCACGTTCCGCATATCTGCACTCAGAGGAAATGGTGTAATCCGCTGATAAAATTCATCAGCTTCCTGCTGTCTTTTCAAAAAGATAGTGTCGAATTCTAAATTCAAAGGTTCGTTTAAATTCGGTACATCGCTCAAGCGTAATTTAATAGTTTGTGTTTCTCCAGCACCGACTGTTAAAACATAATTAGCAGTAGCTTTCGTCCCTATTTTATCTGAATTTACTGCCTGTTTATTGCCAGAGACAATGTAATCATTAATGCCATCTTTTACATAGGCAGATTTGTTGGCAAAACCAAACAATCGCTGATTATTCGTCTCATTTTCAGCAAATAAAATTTCGTTTGCTTGCTGGCAATATAACCATCTATTTCCTAAAGTTGGATGAGACGCTTCAATTATTTGCCAGTTATTACTTGAATTTAGTTGTTTGAGAGTAGGTTTATCGCTATCTCCATTCCAAGACCAAGTATTACGAAACCAGAGGGTGGGTAACAAATGTAGAGTTTTAGTTTCTGTCCCACGATTTACTACGTTAATTTGAATCAGAATATCTTCAGCAGAATTTTTAGCATATTCAACAAAGATATCAAAGTAGCGGTTTTCGTCAAATACACCTGTGTCTATAAGTTCAAATTCCGGCTGCTGGCGATCGCGGCGTTGATTTTCTGTAACTAATTGCGAATAGGGAAAAGCCGCGTGGGGATATTTGTACAGCGCTTTCATGTAAGAATGAGTCGGGGTGCTGTCCAAATAGAAGTAATATTCTTTAACATCCTCCCCGTGATTGCCTTCATTTCCTGTTAGCCCAAAAAGTCTTTCCTTGAGAATTGAGTCTTCGCCATTCCAAAGGGCGATCGCAAAACACAACCGTTGATGATTATCAGAAATCCCCGCAATTCCATCTTCACCCCAACGGTAAGCGCGAGAACGAGCCTGTTCATGGGTGAAGTAGTCCCACGCTGCCCCATTATGACTATAATCTTCACGTACCGTTCCCCATTGGCGATCGCTCAAATATGGACCCCACCTACGCCAATGGGCTTGATGAGCCTGGGCTGCTGCTAATCTGATTTCTTCTTGGGTTGGTGTTGTCATAATTCGCCTCACCTTGCGGGTATCAACAATATTGATTCAGTTATTTTCTGGAGTATCTCTTGTGTACCCTAAATGACACTGAAGTTTTGATTAAACTTGGCTGGACAATTGCTAAATGAAAATCTAGTTTAAACTCAGGAAAAACTCATATTCCGATTTGTAATTTTATTGCCAGTAATTACATCTGATATTTTATCAATTAGTTTTCAACGAGCTACTGGTTTACCTATTAATAATTTTGGAGATGATTTGAGTAGCGTATTTTGCGCTTTGAAGGAATGTTCTTCAAAATACTTGAGAGATAACGTACCTTGAGTATTATCTACTACTGAGTATGAGTGGAGCGATCGCAAAACACAGCAGTTGAAGAAGATCGCAAATATCAGCAAGATTGTAGTGATTTACAAAGTGGGTATTGCATCATACCTCAAATATTTACTGCATCAGCCTTTCTAGGCAATGCCCACTTACATAAAATCGCTATTTCAGTACTTAACTTACTTTAAGACAAGCTTGCAAAGAATAGCCAAATAATCTAGACACCTGGCGACGACATATCGGACATTTGTTAATATCTGGTTGATCGGGTGTCAAACCGATGGGCTGCCAATAAATTTTACTAGTTCCACTTGTGGTAATTTCAACCTCCATGCGGTAACGAATCATCTTCTTGCAAACATAGCAGGGCTTTTCAGTGTATTGGAGCATACTGCAATCCTGTGGTAACTGAATTGACACTTGATGACTGTGCCAATACTTCAAATGGAAGCATTTATCTGTCAGCGTTGAATAGCAGTATTATGCAAATATTTTAATTATTTTTTAATAATTAATTATTTTGCGAACAAACACTCACGTGCTTAGACAAGTTTCTTTAAGTTCGCGGTGTCCAGATATCGATAGCAGGTTTATTTGTTGATGTTTGCGAGAAATGCATAGCCCATAGCGTTTTGTCTGTATTTAGCTAAACTGCTATCAACTTTTTTCTTGTAACCCTTCTCTACAAAAATAAGTGCTTTCTCTAGCAATAATGTAAAGAATAGTTACTATATAACCTTGATATGTACTCGATAATGATAACTTCTTGAGCTTGATATAGAAATCTGATTTGATTTTTGCAAAAATAACCTACTTTTAAAGCTTATGTATAAAAAAATTGCGATTCCTATTTTCAGCCTCATGTTTGCAACACTCATACCTAATGTAGTAGTTGCTGAGACTGTGATGCAAAAAGTAGCTAGAACAGGGGTATTAACAGCTGGTACGAGTAGAGATGCACTGCCTTTTGCCTACGTGGATAGTCAGGGCAAGTTAAATGGCTATTCTGTAGATATGCTGAATGTTATTAAAGAGCAACTAGAAAAAGAGCTAGGCAAAAAAATCAAATTGCAATTAGTTGGTCTGAGTCCGTCTGAGCGAATTCCTAAAATAGTCAATCAACAAGTTGATATTGTGTGCGATGCCAGTAGTTTTACATGGGAACGGGATAAAAAAGTAGATTTTTCTGTTAGTTACGGTGGGACTGGAACTCAATTATTAGTTAAGAAAGGAAGTAATCTAGGTTCCCCTGAATCGCTTATTGGTAAGCGAATTGGCGTACTTGCAGGAACCACCAACGAGCAGGTGATCGCTCGCGTACAACCCCAAGCCAAACTGGTATATTTTAAAACTAGGGCAGAAGGATACACAGATTTGCAAAAAGGCGCTATTGATGCTTTCTCATCCGATAGCATTCTTTTAGAGGCATGGCTACAACAACAAAAAAATCCCGATGCATTTGCAATCGTACCCGATCGCCCCTATTCAAGAGAAGGTATCGCTTGTATGGTGCCAGAAAATAATTCGAGATTCTTGGATACAGTCAACTATTCTCTGGTTAAGTTCATGCAAGGATTCATCAATGGAAATCAAAAATATGTCGCTATTTTCGACCGTTGGTTTGGGCCTCAAGGGGCTGTAGCGCTCAATAAAGATTTACGCGATCTGGTAATAGAGACTATGCAATTGGTAATAGAATCTCGTGAGGAAATTCCCAAAAGTGACCTGTAATCTCAGGTTGGCTTCAAAAGCGATCGTTCAGAGGATAGGAAGCAGCAGAGGGGCAAATGCCCCACGCTCAATTTAAGGATATCTTTTACTACCAGCGCCCACTACGCCAATTTTATGGCGATAGGAGAGTTCAGCACCAAACCACCCAGAAATGCTAGTTAGGGTTCCTACAACTAGGGAGATTAACAATCCCCAGGGTAATATGCGTGACTCAATATGACCTAGACGGAAGAGAAAGTTAACGAGTGTTAAAACCAGGATAGAGACGTTAAGAATCATGTGTGCCCAGCCAGCTTGGCGCTTGCGGACTCGTTCAATTTTCAAAAAATCGCTGAGTCCAATAATTGAAGCGAGGACACCTCCGGCTAAACCCAGTCCGATTAACCATATCGAAGCCCTAGCCCAGAAGAAATCCTTCGTTAACCAGTAGCCGAAGTCACTTCCCAAAGCGGCGGCTAAAAAGGCTATGGGAAAAATTACAGTCAAGGGGTGTAAGGGATGACCTGCGATCGCAACTGTACTGGGTACACCGCTATCATGATATTCTCGATCGTCACTTTCAATAATTGGTGGAATATTTGGAAATGGTGTTGAGGTAGTTTGTTTTTCTGTAGTTTCCATTATTTTAGTACCTTAATTTTCAGAGGAAGGAATTTGCTCAACATAAGCTTGAGCTTGGAGTATAAGTTTGCCTGGTTCTACCTTTAAACTATTAACTTGCAAGGTCATTCCTTCCAAGTCAAAGTTGCTCAAGTTTAAAAGTTCGCTGGTTTGATTTACCAAAGCTTTTGTGAGTTCTGGCGATATTTCTTCACCTTGGCCATACTCAACATTTTCTAAAGAAACAGTTTTTCCGTTGGCGTTGACACGGGGTACTGCTTCAAAAGCAACTTTGTGTGTTTCGCCAGTCTCTACTAAGAGGATGTTGGCATTTATTGCGACTTTTCCCTCACCTGGTAGGCGAAACTCTACATTTTGCGGGTTAATTGTTCTCGGTTCTCCATTAATCTTTATTTTCTGTTGTTTGAGTTGAGAACGAACGTAATCGGAATTGAAGGCACGGTTAATATCCGCTTCTGTTAAAACTACTCGCGCACTACCTACAGTAGGTTTGGTAAGTTCAATTTTGCCAAAAGCAACGCTCAGAGGATTAATAGCAACGCTTTGGATTTGCATATCCATTTCCTCCACGCGGAGGTCTTTTTGCATTACTAAACCTTCACCTTCAATGGAGACTTTATCTACTTGTCCTTGAACCAATTTGAGCGGATCGGTTTTAATATCGACATCTAAATTTTCTACTTCATCTAGTTGACTAGATAAACCTACTTCTGCGGCTTTATTTAGCGCTTGCTCTCCTAGTCCAGGACTTTCCGCCATTATGACTTAATCTCCTATTTGACTATCTTTGAGTCAATCTAAAAAATCGACATCAAAAATTTATCTATCTGTCGATGGAGTAAATACTAATTACCTCTCTATCTAAAAGTAGAAGTATTAATTTATGAGTAAATTTTTTGTGTTCTCTACCTGAAGTCATTCAGGTAATCACTCAAAAGAAAGAGGGAAGGATTCTCAGCAGTAGGCAAACTTGATATGTAGTGACAACTACGATTTATTTTTTGAGGAGAACTGAATAATGGTAGCCAGTTTAGATGATACTAAACGTAATGCAATTGCCGTTAAATTGGCAGATATGAAAGCTCTGCAAGAGTTGGTTCTAAACAATGAAAAGCAACTTTTGCAGCAAGGTCTTGATTCGGAAATTTCCGATCGCATCCGGAATTTCGTCAAAGATGATGAAAAAAACTTAGGCGTTTTGGAAACTATCATCGGTCAGTATGGTATCCAGGCTCAACCCAGACAAACAGTTCAACAATTTATTGACAGAGCTCGGGAATTGTTCCAAGGTTCCGAACTCAGCTTGTATGAAAAAGTGTCTCAGCACGAATTGCTGAAGCATCAAATAGTTATGAGTGGCTTGATCGTTCACAAGGCTGCTCAAAAAGTTGGCGCTGACGTGATGGTAGCAATTACACCGTTGAATACCGTCAACTTTGAGAACCGCGCTCACCAAGAACAACTCAAAGGTATTCTCGAAATTTTAGGCGTTCGCGAACTCACTGGACAAGAAGCCGATCAAGGTATTTGGGCACGGGTTCAAGATGCTATGGCCGCAGTTAGTGGTGTGGTTGGCAGTGCCGTCACCCAAAACAGCGACAAAAAGGATATGAATATCCAAGATGTCATCCGTCTAGATCACAACAAGGTAAACACTCTATTTACCGAACTGCTGCAAAGCAACGATCCTCAAAAGATCCAAGAGTACTTCGGTCAAATCTATAAGGATTTAACCGCCCACGCTGAAGCTGAAGAAGAAGTTGTTTACCCCAGAGTACGCGCTTTCTACGGCGAAGGTGATACCCAAGAGCTGTTTGACGAGCAAGCCGAAATGAAGCGGATGTTAGAGCAAATTAAGGCTATTAGTCCCTCTTCACAACAATTCAAGGATCAAGTTAAACAGTTGATGGATGCAGTTGGCGACCATATCCGTCAAGAAGAAAGCACAATGTTTGCAGCTATTCGCAACAACTTAAGCAGCGACCAAACTGAACAATGGGCTACTGAATTCAAAGCTGCTAAGAAGAAAATTCAAGAAAGACTGGGCGTTGTTAGCGAAGCTAATGTCTAGGATGTCTACAGGCTTTCTCTAGAGGCTAGTAAAGGTTAGTTAGAATTGGATACTCCCAGCACCTAAGTGTTGGGAGTTTTTATTTATAAATTTTTATAAACTTCGTCATCATTACGCTTCCCGACTCTAAACACATCAACTAATTGAGTCTCGTCATCAATTGTGTACAGAATCCTGTATTCTCCAGAGTCTACACGATAACCACCTTCATAACCTTTGAGAGATTTGCAGTCTTGGGGTCTAGGATTTCCTTGGAGCGATAATATTTTTGAGACTACCTGCTTAAAGTGTTTAGCTTGCAAGTTAAGTAAGTCTTTTTCAGCTGTCTTGGCAATCCTCAATATGTAACGTTCACTCATCACCACGCTTTGCAATCATTGCTTCTATGCTGGTAAACCCTTGATTCTGGTTTATGGCTTGACGCAGGGTAGCCGAGTCAACAGCATCCTCAATCGCTTCCAGTAACTTGAGATCGTCAAGATTGATAATTGCCACAACTGGTTTGCCATGACGCTCAATCACAATACGTTCTTTGCCGTACTCAGCACGATTAATTAGCTCTGGCAAATTAGCACGAGCCTCAGTTGCACTGACAATTTCCATAGTTTTGGCATTTTGTACAAACTACTAATATTGTACAAAATTTACATTATTCAGCACGATTCATAGAGCTTTATAGGAAAGCCACGTCCTTCGAGCCACTTACTTTTGGTGACTAAATTTGTAATAGCCTGCTGAATCGAGGCAGCATTAAAATCTCGCAATACGATATCTGGTAAGATTGCGACCTGTTCATCTAGCCAATCAAGATTTTGGACTTGATTATAAAAGTACTTTGCACTCCAAATATTCAGAGATATTTGTGAACTATTAGAAAAGTTAACGATCGCATTGCAAAACTCATCATCAAGATGCATTTGTTCGCTTGTGTCATATTCATCAAGCTCAATCCATATTTCAAATCTGGTGTTTGAATCTATGATTGACGATCGCGAATGATATTTAAGGCTTAGTCTCAATTTTTAGTTATACAAGGCAAAAGTTGCTTCAACTGTAGTAATCAAGTTGAAGCAAAACATAAACCCGCAATTTTATTAGATTTGAGGAATTTTCCAGTATTTATACGCGGCATAGGCCATAGTTATAACACCAGTAATAATCGCAGATTCATCGACTTCAAATTCTGGGTGATGTAATGGGTGATTGAGAATTCTATCTTTGTAGCCTACGCCCAAACGAAACATAGAACCAGGGGCGCGATCTAAATATACAGAAAAATCTTCTGCACCTAGGGAAGGTTCGGGTAAGACTTGGACGCGATCGCTACTCCAAGCTTCTTCTGCTGCTGATTGCAACAATTGCGTTAGGGCATAATCGTTTTGTACGCTGGGTACACCCTGGTGATAATTGACTTGATAGCTAGCACCATAGGAATGGCAAACACTAGCAACAATTTTTTCGATCCAGTTGGGAAGACTAGCACGAGTTTCGGGATGAAGCGATCGCACTGTTCCTAGCAACTGTACTTTATCGGCAATTACATTTGGTGCCCGTCCACCATTAATTTGCCCGATAGTTAATACCACTGGACGTAAGGGATTTTGAGTCCGGCTAATTGCTTGTTGTAAAGCACTAATGACTTGCGATGCAATCCAAATTGCATCAATTGCCTCATGGGGACGTGCGCCATGTCCAGACTCGCCAATAATCAAAATTTCTAAATCATCAGCGGCTGCTGTCAATGCGCCATAACGCACGCCAATCGAACCTGCGGGGATGGAAGGAAAGACATGAACTCCTAATATAGCCGAGACATTTTTCATCGCTCCATCTTCTACCATCCAGCTAGCCCCTTGAGCAATTTCCTCGGCTGGCTGAAATAAGAACCGGACTTTACCACCTAACTCTTCTGCCACTTGGGATAGTACCATTGCCGTTCCTAACCCGACTGTGGTGTGGACATCATGACCGCAAGCGTGCATCACACCTTTGGCGCGAGAAGTGTAGTCCAAACCAGTACGTTCTTGAATTGGCAAAGCGTCCATATCGGTGCGAATTGCTAATAAACGCTCATCACTACTATTAACTCGCAGTTCTCCAATAACGCCGGTTTTGCCCACACCCTCTTGTACATAAAGACCACTAGAAGACAGCACACCCGCAACAAAAGCAGCTGTTTGGTATTCTTGACCGCTGAGTTCTGGGTGCGCGTGGATGTGGCGACGAATTTCTATGAGACGAGGTGCTAGCTTTGTAGCTAAGTCTTTAATTTGGTTTAGCATGAATCGATCGCAGTTTACAGCTTTTTTCCCATGATAAAGAAGCGTTAAGCGATCGCTAACGGCTGCATCGTTGCAAAAAGCTGTTTATTGGTTAGGGAGCTAAGTAAATTCCTCGGACTTTCTTGCTCCCCATGTGATTATTTACAGCTATTTTTTCTGATTAGCTTGTGCTTCTGTACCTTCTTGTAACGACCAGCCATAAGGTTTGTCGGAAGTGACAACACCATTGGCTAGCGTTGTGAGCCGGAAATTTGCTCCTCGGAAATTAGTAAACAGTAATGTAGCACCTTTAAGGTTAGCTGCTTCTAGATTGGCGCTAATAAAACCAGCGAAGGAAAGATTAGCATTGTCTAAAGATGCTGATTTTAAGTTGGCACCGGTTAAGGAAGCCCCCGTAAGATTGGCAGAACTGAGAATCGCCGTTTCTAGATTCGTTCCAGTGAGATCGGCATTTGTCAGATTAGCTTGCGAGAAATTGGTTCCCTTTAAGTTAGCTCCGCGTAAGTTTACTCCCTTGAGATTCGCTTGCGTTAGGTCAGCACCACTGATATCGCATCTGGGACAGCTACCTGTGGTTTTTAATTGCTCTAAGTCCTGCTGATTCAAAGCTAAGGCTTGTCCTGAAAAGCCGAAACAAGCTAACAGGGTGAGGGTAGCGGCTATCTTGAGTTTCATATTTTTTAGGATATTCACAAAGATGACATGTAATAGAATGCCCCGTTGACCGCTGATAATACCTGCACTATCCTTAGGCTCTCGGTATCTAAGGAGAGGCTAACCTGTGGTGTGAGCCACAGGCAAGGCAGAGCGCCTGAATTACAGCCAATTCAACGTTCGTGGGCAAGGTATAACAACAATACTTATTGTCATACTTAACATATCCGAATTTCTCAGCAAATGACAGGTGATGAAGTGACAATGAAGAAGTTATAAAATTCTTATAAATTATGGTGATAATACTACCCAATCTCAAATTTAGGGATTAGAATCGTGTCGTAACGAACTATACTGAACCTTTTATAGACTACCATATATTCGATCCCCCTAGCTCAATGATAAAGCGCAGCTAGGGGGATCTTAAATTTTGACCATTTACTTAACGCCATGCTAAACAGCACAACCCTTTGTAGTTTCTACGGTTGACTGTACTTGCCAGATGATAGTTTTTGCAGGTCTATTCCTGCGCTTAATTGTAAATTTTTATATAGGTATTACTGGTCTGCTTTGAAATATGACTTTGCATCTTTGTGTTGTCCCGTTACAAGATAGGGCTTTGTCCAATCGATTGGGAACCGATATGTAAGATTAACGCCATCCCATCCAGCGCAACCCCGGCACAATTAAGTAATAACTCACCCCTAACCAGAAGCTCATCAAGATGCCCTCACAAGCAAAAAAGACAGCGGGCATTAATAATTCATACCATTGGGGAGTACTAGAAAATTGGAAGACAGTTGGAAGAATGTCTAAGCGAATTGCACCAGCAAATAAAAGTGCAGTACCCAAAGAAGCAATTACAGCGTAGACTATGCGATGGCTGCGCAGCCCCAAACTCAAGGTAAGAAGGAAAACTGCAAACACAATTGAGATGACCAAACCTTCATTGCTATTTCTGGGTATAGCTAATTGCAAAACTAACCAGCCGAAACTATAGCCGATCGCACCCATCAACGATGCTACTATAAAGCGTCTGCGCTGGGAAAAACCTCCTGCTACCGTCAGTCCCCATGCTGTTCCCAAACCTGCGCCGGCGAATACTAAAACTTCTGCGACTAATACAGTATCGTTTTCGGAAAATAAGCCAGGTAGCTGACTAAAGATCGCCTGAGCAACGCGATCGCCTAAAATTGTCCGATAGGCTAAAAAGAAACCAATTATTGTACCGAGTACAGCACCAGTTCCAGTCAGTATCATTGCCCAAATTGTGATCGTACAGGCGAGTAAGAATTTGGCGATCGCCTTTAAGATTAATAGAGTTGTTTTGCCTACAACATGAATAAATTTACCTAAAGCTTGTTCCACACCTTGCATTAGCAGTGTCAACCTAGCTGATGCTTGGTGCAGAATATTTTGAATGAAAACAGATAACCCCTGGTATGGCGAGACTTGAGAAATTTTTGCCAATCGTCTTTGAATGATATTCGCATTTAAAGGACGCGATCGCACATCCTCCTGCACCATGTCATCTAATAAATCTGCGAACTTGGGATTAACATTCACTCGATTGCGCCATTGCAATAACCCAGTTTGCGGATCTTCTAAATCTGGCGGATATTTACCTGTGAGTAATTCAATCATCGTGCGACCGAGGGCATAAAAATCTGCACTCGGCCCTACATGACCGCCAATAACTTGTTCTGGTGGACTGTAACCAGAAGAAAATAACCGGGTAGAACTCGATTGCGATCGCACTTTCGCATCGCTAAATTGTTTTGCTCCGCCAAAATCAATCAATACTAGCTGATTTCCTGCTGATCCTTGCCAAATCGCAGGTAGGCTTGATGAGGAATTACGTAGCATTAAGTTAGAAGGTTTGATATCCCTGTGAAGAATCTGGCGTTTGTGCAATTCCTGTAAAATCTGTACAGCCTGAGTACACCAGTTGAATACCATCTCCTCAGGACAGCCTTGCGGATAGTTTTTGAGGATTTCCTCTAAAGTCTGCCCATTAATTTTTTCCATTACCAAACAAGGTAGTTGGAGTGGCTTGGGATTAGACAAATTTAGTAAAAAATAGCCATCAGGATCTACTCTAGGAACACCTGGATGGCGCAAACTACTTAAAACTGAAGCCTCTTGCCTAAATAAATCCAGCGCTTTTGGTGAATTTTCCACCAAAACCTTCAGCACTTTTTCGGTTTGAGTTTTTTCATCCCAAACTGTGTAAATTTGAGCAAATCCGCCCGATCCCAAAGGCTGGATTGGCACATAGCGGTTTAACAGCTGTAACGGTGCGCCACAGCTATTGCAAAATTTGTTTCCCCAAGGTTGAGGATAGGGACGTTGACAATCAGGATTAATGCAGTGAACCGCACTCTGAGTGATGTGGGACACAACCACTAAAATACAAAGGCTGACTCGATTTTAGCGTTTCTTGAAGGTTCTGGAATTTTCAGCTGCAATTGTGAGTATGTAGGCGTAAAAAAAGATCCCCGACTTTCCCAGAAGTTGGGGATCTATGCCAAGGAAACACAACAGTAGAGAGCAAGCTGAAAGATACCTAGTTGAGGAGTTTAGTTTGTTGAACGGAGAAATTTAAGCTGTGACAACAAGGCTGATGGAATTAATATAGTTCGTTAGGGTGGCAATATTCTTGTTATAGGCAGATTCTTCACCGATGGAAACTTTGCTTCTGACAAAAGGTTTAAATGGCAATTCTCTAGCAGCAAAGAAAGTATTGAATCCGTCTGGTTGGAGAGTATCTCCGTTCAGACCAATTGCCCAAAAATTAGATTTGTATGTCTTGAGTTCTTGGATTGTGGAGTTGACTGCTGTCTGTTCTGAACTACGTATACTTGCTATATAAGCTTTTAGTGTCGCAATATTATCATCGTAGTTACTTGGTGAACCTACTGTAACACCTTTATTGCTTACATAACTTTTAAATGCTAATCCTCGTTGAGTAAAGAACGCCAGGAATCCATCCGGTTCAAATGTATCGCCGTTAAGACCAATTGCCCAATGCTTGCTCTTATAGCTTTGAAGCTCTTTGAGTGTAGATTCAGCAGCTTTGATTTCTTGTGCAGGAAGTAAAGAAACTTTCATGGTAGTTGCACTAGTTAATTCACGGTCAAAATTGTAAGTATTATTTATTACATTATTAGTATTGCTTTATTATATTTTAATTTTTAAGTTAGTAATTTTTATTACATTTATTGTTTTACCAAGCTCATGAGGTCTTCGATAAAGAAGATGGCGATCGCGTGATACCTTGTCCGTTCAAGGTCATGACTACTCAGTTGCGATTTCGGAGTACTCAGTTGCGATTTCGGAGTACTCAATTGCTATTTTGGGGTACTCAATTGCGATTTCGGAGTACTCAATTACGATTTTGGAGTACTCAATTGCCATTTTGGAGTACTCAATTGCCATTTTGGAGTACTCAATTGCCATTTTGGAGTACTCAATTGCTATTATCCCTACTACTTTTGTGCCTAATCTTAGAGAACGTCTGCCTTATTTTCAAGCTATAGTAACTGGTGATTGCTGAACTACTTGCGGCTTGATACTTCCAATTATGCTGGACTGTTTATAACCCAAATCTCTCAGTTTAGCTAAACAAGTATTAGCTTGAGCTTCGGGAATAGCAGCTAATAGACCGCCAGAAGTTTGCGGGTCGAATAACAGGGGATAATTAGGGTGAGATTCAACTGCCATCAGATTGTGAATGTAAGTTGATGCTTGTAAATTATCTGGATACAGCGAGCTAAAAATTCCTGTTGCTAAGGTTTCAATTGAGCCTGTTAATACTGGTATCGCGTCAAGTTGCAATTTCACCGCCACACCAGATGCTTGTACCATCTCCATTAAATGTCCTAACAAACCAAAGCCTGTCACATCCGTACAAGCTGTTACCCCATGTTGCCACAAGCATACAGCAGCAGCTTGGTTGGATAACAACATTGACTCTACAGCAGCATCAATCCAACGGCCTTTAGCTTGGCGACGCATATCAGCAGCAAATAATGTCCCGGTTCCTAAAGCTTTGGTTAAAATTAGCACTTGTCCGGGTTGCATACCGCTTTTACGCAAAAGTTTGTGGGAATCAACAACACCGTTACAACTTAAGCCAAAAGCTAGTTCTGCACCTTCGCTAGTATGTCCGCCAATTAGAGGTGCGCCTGCTCGATTAACTACCTTGACAGCGCCCGATAATAATTGGTAAAGAGTTTCTGCAACTTTTGCGGGTGCAGCAGTAGGAATAGAAGCGATCGCTAATGTACTATGAGGCGTAGCTCCCATTGCAAAAATATCGCTCAAGCAATGATTGGCGCTAATTTGCCCAAAAATATAAGGATCGTTAATCAAGGCCGGAAAATAATCTAGCGTCTGCACCATTAATTGTCCGCTTGATATCTGCACTACTGATGCATCATCTGGCGCATCTAAACCGATGATGATATCTTTTCTCTCTTCCCCAGCAGGCTGTTCTTGCTGAATGCGGTGTAGAACTTGTTTTAAAACTGTACTACCAACTTTAGAACCACATCCAGCGCAACGCATTTGAGTAGTGAGTTTAGGAGTTGAGAGTGAAAAATTCTGCTTCATCTCTGGCAGATTTTGGAAGCGTTGCATAAAGCGGCGATCAATCCAATCTTTCCAACGCCACAATAGTTGATGGGGTGGTAAAGTAAATGCGCCTTTGGTGGCGATCGCCTTTCCATCACCTGTACCAATTAAACTGAGATAATGCTTCTGTGGTTTGTAAGGTTTTAGTGGTTTACCTAATAAATACCGCTGTAAATTCTCAAACAAAGGCTTACCTTGGCGGACAGCAAATACTCCGGCTTTTGCTAGGCGATAATTGATCGTTGTGGCGATATCACCTGCTGCAAATACATGGGGATGGGTTTGGGATTGTAATGTGTCTTTTACCAAAATAAAGCCTTGTTCATCAGTTCCCAATTCCGTGTTTTTTAACCATTGAGGTGCAGCTGCTTGCGTTACCCAAAAAATTTTGTTGCACTCTACTTTTAACCCAGAGTCACATTTAATTTGTAATAATTCTTGATTTCTTTTTTCTGCTAGAGGTGCAACTTGAGAGACTGTTTCTCCTAAATGCAGTTTAATACCTCGCTCGATCAGAACTTGCTTCACTAGCTGCCGAACTGATTGATGATGCTTTGGCATCAGTTGGCGATCGCGCTGGAATAAATGAATTTCCAAAGCTCCTGAGTGCTGTACAATCTGTTGTAGATGCGATCGCATCGATAGCGCTAATTCCACACCACCTGCACCACCACCTGCGATCGCAATCTTAATCGGTGCTTGCGGATTTTCTGCTACATTTTTTATTAATTGATACCAATGTTCCAATAATTTGGACACTGGTTTTGCTGGAATCACATATTCTGCCGCTTCTGATACAGATATTTTTGCCGGAGTACTGCCAATATCAACAGAAAGCACATCAAAATCTACAGCAGGACGGTTAGCACAAATTACTTTATTATTTTTTAAATCGAGATTAACAACTCGATCGATGTACAACTGTGCTTGGGCAAATTGGGCTAATGGTCGTAAGTCTATATGGCATTCATCATGGCTGTAAAAACCCGCAATGTGTCCTGGTAACATTCCCGAATACGGTGTATATGAATTCGTGGTAATCAAGGTTAAACGCACGCCAGGCAGAGGTTTCATCCCAAACATCCTCAGCACAATTGCATGGCTGTGACCACCACCAATCAGTACTAGATCTTTCAATATTGGCTCTTTATCTTGCTGCATCCGGAAACTTTTGTAAATGCTGTTGCTTTGTCTATTGTGAGCGCATCAGTCGGAGCGTTTAAATTTTCTTTTAGGGAATTTATTTTTTTGACTAGTATATATTACCGATCGTTGCTAAATCAAAGTAATAATCAGTACTTCTCATATTTAGTGGTATACTTACTTAGCAGTTAGATTGGCAATAATGTTGGTGGCTTACATCTAAAATTATTAAAAATAATTTTGGGTATGTTGAAAGTAATTATAAGTAGTTACCATTCGGCAAAAAATTGGCGTTTTATGAATATGAGGTTATTAGAAAAAATCTATCTAGCGATATTTGCTAATCGGGAAAAAATAGAAGTTATTCCAAATGCTTGCTCTACACAAAGATTGCAATTAGCAATTGCACAGCTTGAGCATCAAAATCGAGATATGAATCTAGCTGTATTTGATGATTTAGCCCGAATTGCCCAAGAAGAGCCAAAATTAAATGGGAAAATCATGGAGGCTCTGATAAATTTTATCCGAACTAATGCTTGCGATCGGACTCTAACAGAATTTCAAGACAACCAATTATCAACAATTCGTCCCGATATTCAAGCAGCACTAACGGTAATTGCCAAAAGAAATACTCAACAAGATAGCGATGGCGAACAACTAGACTTGAGCTATACAGATATTAGCGGGGCTAACCTTTCGGGAGCAAACTTAGAGCAGACAAATCTTTATCGAACTAATCTTTCAGGAGCAGATCTTTGTAGCGCTAATCTGCATGGAGCAATCCTTACAGCAGCTAATCTATCTGGTGCAAACCTCTCTGGTGCAAACCTCAAAGAGGCGATTTTAAGCGCAGCTAATCTATCGGGTGCTAACCTATCAGGAGCCAACTTACAGCGGGCAAACTTATATTTAGCAAAGCTGGATGGAGCAATTCTTCAGGATGCGATACTCAACGGGGCAAATCTGAGAGAAGCAGAATTTTCTGGGGTAGATAAATCGATTACTCAACTTGGTGATGTCTGAAATTTTCAACTAAAACTTAATTAAATCAAGTATTTGAGCTAGCCAATGGTTACAAAGTAGACGATCGCACAATTGGTCTATTCCTTAATATCTAACTCCTTCAGTAATAGTAGAATCAGTTAAGCCTAATGATACATATACAAATTTATTGCTAAATGCTATACTATGGAGCCTCAGTATATAAGTAATAGTCCTGAGTAGTGAGGAATATTTCTGCTATGTCTGCTAAAAAGACAGGCGTACTCTTAAATTGGTTGATAGTTATAACAGTTATATTTGCTCTCTCATTGACTGCGATCGTCTTGACGTTTTCCAATATTCGGGAGTTGACAATTTCCCAACAAATAGAATATGGAATTCAAGCATTAACGACCACAGCAATCATTTTTTCAGGATTAGCCTTGATTGCAAATGCTTACTATGGGGCCAAGCGTGCCCAAGCTTTGCAGAAAAGTGCGATCGCAGCTGAAAAAAACATTGAACTGAGCATTCAAAATGCCAAACTATCTCAAGATAAGCTAATTGCAGAAAGGTTTATGACAGCAATTGCCCAGCTAGGGCACGAAAGAACCGAAACCCGTACAGGTGCAATTTATGCTTTAGAAAGAGTCGCCCAGGAATTTCCCTCAGAACATTGGACAATTATGGAAATCCTCACAGCTTTTGTGCGTGAGAATGCTCCTATCTATCAAGGTCAAGCAAGACAAGAAGATACAGCACCCATAGATTTGCGTACACAGCAGTTAAATCCAAATTTTTCTGAAGAATCGCCAAAAATCCGTACAGATATTCAAGTGGCTCTTACGGTTATCGGTAGGCGTAATTATTTAGAAGACAAGGTAAATCAGAAACTAGATTTACGCAATACAGATATTAAACGGGCAGACTTGCTAGGAGCTAACCTAGAAGGAATGGATTTGCGAGGCGCTGACTTGTGTGGTGCAGATTTGCGAGGCGCTACTTTAGTGGGTACAGACCTGAGTGGTGCTAAACTCTCTGGGTCGATTCTTTACGAAGCCAACCTCCTCAAAGCCAACCTGCGTGGAGCCGACCTTTCCTCCGCCAACCTCAACCGCGCCAATTTATCTGGGGCTAACCTGCGGGGAGCCAATCTCACAGGAGCAAGTCTGCGTGCAGCTAACTTACAAGGGGCCAACCTTTATAAAGCCAACTTACAACAAGCAACCTTAAAAGTTGCCAACCTCTCAGGAGCTAAGTTATTTCTCGCGAACTTACAAGGCGCAAAGCTTGGTAAAGCCAACTTACACCTTACAGGCCTAATTGGAGCTAACCTGCAAGGCGCAAATTTAAATGGAGTCAACCTGCAAGGCGCAAACTTGAATGCAGCCAAACTCCAGCAAACAGAGATATTTTTTGCCAACCTCTCAGAAGCCAGCCTAGCGGAAGCTGATTTGCATCGCGCCAACCTCATAGGAGCCAATCTTTCTAGAGCCATCCTTTATGAAGCCAATCTTCACGGCGCAAATCTCATGGGAGCTAACCTCTCTGGCACAAACCTCTGTGATGTCAAATTAGAAGGGGCAATTTTGACAGGTGCTAAAAATTTGGAATTACAACAAATTACAGCAGCAGTAGGCGATCGCACAACTCGCCTACCCGATTATGTTGAAGCCCCAACACACTGGCGACAACCTAGTAAAGATAACTCCGCATCAATCTAGTTATCTCAGTGCATCTTGCAATTTTGAGATAAATGCTATACTTTTATAGTGAAATTCCCCGTAGTAATTGGGAACTTCAAAAATAATTTTAAATTTATGTCTGATAACAATACAGACGCTCTTAAAGGTTGGTTAATAATTTTAGCTGTTATATTTATTCTATTTTTAGCGGCTGTTTTATTTATATTTTTATTTTCTGATTTTGCATTTTTCAATACTAAAGGTTTAATAAAAGAGCAAAGAATAGATTATGGAGCTAGAAGTTTAACAACTATTGGAACTATCTTCGGTGGCATAGCAGTATTAATCAATGCTTACTATGCAGCCAAGCGTGCAGAAGCTATGGATAAAAGCGCACAAGCTGCCAATGAAAGTGCAAAAGCTGCTTTGGAAAATGCTGAGGCTGCACTCAAAAATGCACAAGTAGCAGAAGATAAGCAAATTACAGAACGTTTTGCGAAGGCTATTGAACAACTTGGTAATGAAAAAATTGAAGTAAGATTAGGTGCTATTTACACTCTAGAACGAATTGCTAAAGATTCTCTAAAAGACTATTGGATAATCATGGAAATCCTCACAGCTTTCGTGCGAGAAAATGCTCCTTTAAAGCCTAAAGAGGAGAGAGTAGAGGAGATACAGCAACAACCAAAACTTCGTACAGATATTCAAGCAGCCCTTACCGTTATTGGAAGACGCAATTGTAATGATGAGAAGGAAAATCAGAGACTTGATTTAAGTTACAGCGACATTAGAGGTGCAATGCTCTTTGAAGCTAACCTCAAAAAGGCAATCTTTAAAGGAGCTAATCTAGCAGAGGCCTTTTTAAATAAAGCTGATTTGCAAGAGGCAGACTTTACTGAAGCCATTATGCAACAAGCAAAATTAAATATGGTTAATCTGCAAAGCGCAATGTTAATGAGATGCAATCTACAAAATGCAAACCTTAGTGGAGCGAAACTACAAGAAGCATCCCTCTTTAGATCTAACTTACAAGAGGCACAACTATATCAAGCTGAACTGCAAAATGTAAATCTCAGTGAAGCCAAGCTGCTATGTGCAAACCTCGGTGAAGCTAACCTGCTAGAGGCTTTCCTCGATAGAAGCGATCTAAAAGGTGCAAACTTTCAGGGAGCTAAAAATCTAACATCGCAGCAGATTGAAAGGGCAAATGGCAATCGCACAACTCGCTTACCCGATTATGTTGAAGCCCCAACACACTGGCGACAACCTAGTAAAGATAACTCCGCATCAATCTAGTTATCTGAGTGCATCTTGCAATTTTGAGATAAATGTCATATTTTCCACAAAAACTTCCAGCATAAACTAAAAACTTGATTACAGCTAGAGATTATCTATCTTTAGGATTTTCACCCCACAATACATTTGAGTTCTAATTAAATCTATTTACCGATCAAACAGTTAATATCTAGCAAATCATCTACCTGAGAATGTGGCAGTAACATACCATTAGAGCTTATTGACACCCACATTTTGTAATTGATCAATTATCCTGCTCGTTGGCATCCCTCCTTAGATAGAAACATTTAGTCATTGCACTTCATTAGACTTGAGGTATTAACCTTGGAATTGATTTCTAGGTGAGTTAGCTTCTCAAACCGAAGCTTCTGTTTGCTCAAAGGTCGTAGGGGCGTTTGAGCGAGTTCTGAGTGAATTATCAATCGTATCTGTCAACTTACCCCTCTTAATGCGGGTAGATAAAGGAGGATTTTGCAAATGTAAGATAGAGTTGACAGAAGTTTTATGCAACATCATTACAGTAATTTCTATTATTTGTAAGTAGATCTATAGAGATTTTGTTATGGCCAAATATATTTATTAATTAAGTCCGTGTTTTTACTGTACTAAAAGCAACTTACAAATAATACTATGGATAAGCTAAATTACATAAGGAGTCAGAGATGAAGACAAATTATATGTCTTTATTCAAGACAGATGGACTCACCAGTTTTTTTATATATATAACAACAATATTTATTCTGGCTTTAATTTTTAATCAATTATTTTTTTTTAGTTTTCAATGGCTGTCATTAGACATAACAATCGCAGCGATCGCTCAAGTAATAACCATAATTGCGATGGTTACTTGGGTAATAGCAATGATTATCAACGCTTACTATAATTCCAAACTCTCTCTAGCAATGGATCGAATTGAAATATCACAAATTATTTCACAGATTACAGAAAACCAAAGAAAGATAGAAATCGATATTAATTATCCAGAACAAAAATCAGAAGAATTAGTAACAGAAAGATTTTATCAAGCAATAGAACATTTAGGTAATGAAAAAATAGAAACTCGCTTTGCTGCTATATATGCACTAGAAAGAATTGCCAGAGATTGCCCAAAAAATCATTGGACAATTATGGAAATACTCGCCGCTTTTATCCGAGAACACGCCTCGACGCACGATCGAGACGAAGATATTTTACCGGAAAAAATTCCTACAGATATTCAAACAGCTCTAACTGTAATTGGCAGACGCAATACACAGTATGATTTGGCAAATAAGAAACTAGATTTGCGCGATATAGATATTAGTGGTGCCGATTTGATGGAAGCCAATCTTTCTGGAGCAATTTTAATTGGAGCTAATTTACAATGGGTAAACCTGATAGGTGCTAATCTTTCTGGGGCAGACTTAACAGAAACAAATCTCTGTGGAGCAGTTCTCTATGAAGCCAACTTGCAAAACGCAATACTTCCAGAAGCTAATCTCCAAGAAGCTGTTTTGCGAAAAGTCAATTTATCCAAAGCAGTCATGCATGAGGCTGACTTGCAAGGTGCAATTTTGTATGATGCCAACTTACAAGCAGCAAGCCTTGCTAATGCTAATTTAGAAGAAGCTATTCTGTGTGACACTAACTTAGAAGGAGCAAATTTAGAGGGAAGCAACCTGCAAGGAGCAAACCTAATTGGTAGTAACTTAAAAGGTGCAAAATTGATTGGAGCCAACTTAGAAGCCGTATTATTCAGCACAGCTAATTTACAGCAAGCTAACCTCTATGAAGCGAATTTAGAACAAGCTAATTTCTATGAAGCTAACCTACAAGAAGCAATTCTCACTGGTACTAATTTAAATCAAGCAATTCTTCAGAAAGCCAAAATCTTCGGAGCTGACATGACTAGATGTGAAAACCTAGAATCAGCGCAGCTTGAATTAGCATTTGGCGATCGCACCACTCTTCTACCAGAAAATGTAGAAATACCTGAAAGCTGGTGTCAACAAATCACAGATCTTTCAGTTTCAGAAGCTGAAACTTGAATTTAGCTGGAAAACTGTGTATGAGGTATTAATTTTACCCTGATTGGCTGACTTGGAGATTACTTTTATACTTCTTATCAAAAAGAAGGATCGTGTTGATAGTCCCAACATTTATTATTACGCCAAGTTCTCTCAGTTTTTTCACATTGAAATTGGTCGTCTATGCTAGGGATTGAGGTTGGATATCTATTCATAAAATTTGAATTGACATCGATATAGGAGAATAGTACAAAGGCAGTATAAAAGCCAAAAATTACTACTATATTTGCAAATGAAATGAGTAAAAAAAGCTGGCGAATCTTTTTCTCATCAAACTTACTTTTTTGTTTATTTGAGCGTTCATACATAACTATTTTGATTATTTAACTGGCAGTCCTATAAAATTTAACTTTTGCAAATACTGTTGTCAGTACTTTTATCTTTACATCCAATAAGCCTGTACCAGTAGATTTATCATTTAAAGAATAATGAGATTAAATCAAAGATTTCTTCCGGATATTGTGCCATATAATTGTATATAAAAATTATGAATTAATCTTTATATTATTTCAGTAACAATACATAAACTTGATGAAATAGCTCGTGCAGTTAAACCTTGTAGCAAATATTTTGTTATTTTAATTAAAGAATATGTAGTTTTTAGATGTGGATAGCTTAAATTTAAGGTAAACTACCCTCGGAGATCGCGAATATTCCAGGGTACGATCGCATGATTGACTTATATACCTTCACAACACCTAACGGGCGTAAAGCTTCCATTATGTTGGAAGAAGTAGAACTATCTTACAACGTCCACAAAATTGACATTACAAAACAAGAGCAATTTACACCTGAATATATAGCCATTAATCCCAACAGCAAAATTCCAGCGATTGTCGATCGAGAAACTGATATCAAAGTTTTTGAGTCTGGGGCAATTCTCATTTACTTAGCAGAAAAGACAGCTAAATTACTACCTACTGACAAAAAAGGTCGCTTTCAAGTGCTGGAGTGGCTAATGTTTCAAATGGGGGGTGTAGGACCAATGTTTGGACAACTCAATCACTTTAAAAGATTCGCTCCAGAAAAGATTCCTTACGCCATTGAACGTTATGAAAAGGAAACTCTACGAATTTATGGTGTGTTAGATAAGCAACTATCAAAAAATGAATTTATCTGCGGTGATTATTCAATTGCAGATGTGGCAACCTATCCTTGGGTGGCAATTTATCAAATGCAAGGCTTGACCTTAGACAATCATCCAAATTTAAAAAGGTGGGTTGAAACTGTAGGTCAGCGTCCCGCAGTGCAACGAGGAATGAATGTGCCTTAGACTTAGTAAACATAGTTCAATCCCACTCTTTTAAGGGTGGGTTGCCTCCTGCTTTATGCCTTCTGAATTTTTCTTAGCAAGAAAGCTTCGGTCTTTATCTTCCATTTGTAACAGTTCAGGAATAGTTACAAAGCGATAACCTTCATTGCGAAATTTGGCAATAATTTCTGGTAAAGCTTGCACAGTTCTTGAGCGATTACCTCCACCATCATGCATTAGCACAATACCACCAGGCTTTGTCTTTCTGAACACATTTTTTATTAACTTTGGTACAGCAGGACGCGAGTAATCTGCGGAATCAGATGACCAAAGAATGATAGTGTATTTCCTATTTCTAGCATAATCAGCCACACCATTGTCCATGATTCCACCAGGTGGGCGAAATAAATTTGTTTTAACTCCGGTAATTCGATTAACTAATTCTGCTGTGCGCTCAATTTCATAAGCTGCTGTCTGTTCATTCATAAATTGGTACCAATGATGCCAAGTATGGTTGCCAATTACGTGACCTTCTGCATTTTCCCGCTTCAATAAGTCTGGGTAATTTTTCACATTCTGACCAATTACAAAAAATGTCGCTTTGATATTATTGCTTTTAAGAATATCTAGCACTTGGTTAGTACTTTCGGGCCAAGGGCCATCATCAAATGTAAGCGCAATTACCTTCTCAGATGAAGTAAGTTTTGCTGCTTTGATTGTTGTTCCTTGAAAATTTGGTGGTACAGTATAGGACAAGCCCTTTACTTGTGCTTGTTGCTTTAAAATGGTAAGCATTGTCTCCTTAAATTCCTCAATACGTTGATGAATTCCATCAGAGATACCTGTAGCATTATTTTGTCCACTTTGTGCTTGTGAAACTTTTGGTTCGATCGGCGCTAGCACAATAAAACTAGCAATCAATATCGTTGATGAGTAAAGAAATAATTTGTTTTTATGCATTTATAGCTCCAAAAGAATTAATAAATTTTTCTCATCATATTTTGGTGATTTTCTCAAAATTTTATAAGCATTGGTTGACAATGTTTTAAATTTAGACAAACACTGATTTTGAAAAAGTTTCTGGCTTTAGGAAGTAGCTAATCTCTAGCAGTAAAACTTTCATCTATAAATGAAAGCTTTGTCTGATATTAAGTTGTATATAATATAAAGTATGTAACTCCTCAACAATATATCTATAAAGGATATGTACAACGAACTTTTTAAAAGTAATAAATTTTCGTTAGACTAAATATTGCACATAGTAGTGACAAAGTTATCAACAACTTATGACGAATATATGTCTTAATTAAGTGATGACAGTAAAAGGCAGGTATTGTAAAAAATTGTTTTAAGCTAATATCGAGCTATTGGTCATTAAGTACTCAGCATTTATTCTTTTTCTTTTAACTAGACCACTTTAATATGTAATTTTTTCTAATCTGCAAAAAACTAGCGATCGCTTTTAAGACTTGGATAAAATGCTCTTCATTTCCGTACCCAAATTAACTTAAAATTCTGACTAGTTTCCCAAAAATTAAATCATGAAACGTCGAGAGGTCTTAAATACAGCTGCGATCGCCTCCGTAACAGCGGCTACCGTAGCTTCCTGCGCCCGAACTGGGACATCGCCTAATGTGCAAACTGGACTCCCTAATGTGCGTTGGCGAATGGCTACTAGCTGGCCTAAGTCTTTGGGCACTTTTATCGGTGCAGAGACTGTGTCCAAGCGGGTTGCAGAAATGACCAACGGACGTTTCAAGATTACCCCCTTTGCGGCTGGCGAATTAGTGCCAGGATTACAAGTTTTGGATGCAGTACAAGCTGGAACCGTGGAATGCGGCCACACATCCAGCTATTATTACATCGGCAAAAGCCCAGCATTAGCTTTCGCTACCTCCGTACCCTTCGGCTTAAATGCTCAACAGCAGTATGCTTGGCTTTATCAGGGTGGCG
The DNA here is from genome assembly GCF_963875125.1 of Calothrix sp. NIES-2098. Lineage (NCBI taxonomy): Bacteria > Bacillati > Cyanobacteriota > Cyanophyceae > Nostocales > Calotrichaceae > Calothrix > Calothrix sp. NIES-2098. The sequence continues at coordinate 959,826 of NZ_CAWNKJ010000001.1, read as the reverse complement.
GATTAGAAGCTATCCAGAAAGTTTATACCAACTTCAATGTCATCAGTTTTCCTGCTGGGAGTACTGGCGCACAGATGGGCGGATGGTTCAAAAGAGAAATCAAATCTGTAGCTGACCTCAAAGGGTTGAAAATGCGCATTCCCGGATTGGGCGGACAAGTCATGTCGCGTTTGGGAGTGAACGTGCAAGTTTTACCAGGAGGCGAAATTTATTTAGCACTAGATCGGGGTGCGATTGATGCTGCTGAGTGGGTTGGCCCTTACGATGACGAAAAACTCGGTTTACATAAAGCCGCGCAATTCTATTATTATCCAGGTTGGTGGGAGCCAGGGCCAACTTTAGACATACTGGTGAATCTCAACGCCTGGAAGCGTTTGCCCAAAGAGTATCAAGAAGTTTTAAAAACCGCCAGTGCAGAAGCTAATTTAAATATGCTCAGTCAGTATGATGCTTTGAATGGAGAAGCATTGATCCGATTAAAATCTGCTGGTACTAAGCTGGTTCCCTACAGCCAAGAGATTATGCAAGCTGCGCAGAAAATCTCTTTTGAGATTTTTGATGAGAATGCCAGTAAAGATGCCAGCTTCAAACAAGTATACGAACAGTGGAAAGCCTTTCGTCAAAATATTTTTAGCTGGAATCGCATCAATGAATTGAGCTATGCCAATTTTGCAACATCAACTAACAGTTAAAGCGCTCAAGTTCAAAAAAAGTGCGATCGCATACTCTCCATCATTTCTCCAGCGTGTGCGATCGCTATAATTCCTCAACTTCCCAAAGAAGGTAAGAAACTGACAATTCCAGGGAAAACAATAATTAATACGACTACTAATAGTTGCAGCAGAATAAACGGTACAGCACCGCGATAAATATCAGATGTCGTCACTTCTGGTGGCGCAACACCGCGTAGGTAGAATAAGGCAAAGCCAAAGGGAGGCGTCAGAAATGAAGTTTGGAGATTTGCGCCCAACACCACCCCATACCACACAAGATCGATGCCTAACTGCTGGGCGACTGGGACAAACAGTGGAATCACAATAAAGGCGATCTCGAAAAAGTCAATAAAAAAGCCAAGGATGAATACCACAGTCATGCTGACAATCAAAAAGCCAACTTTACCGCCAGGAAGATTGGCAAGCACATCAAACATAAATTGATCGCCATTTAACCCTCGAAAGACTAAGCTAAAAGCTGTCGAACCGAACAGGATAAAAATCACCATGCTAGTGATGCGCAAAGTGGTATCGCAAACCTGACGCAACGATTTCCAGGTGAGTTGACGGTTAGCAGCAGCAAGGGCGATCGCCCCAGCACAACCCACCGCCCCGGCTTCTGTTGGGGTAGCAATGCCAAAAAATATACTTCCCAGTACCAAAAAAATCAGAATTAAAGGCGGCATCATCACCTGAATTACCCGCCTTCCCACAGCTTTACCACCAATTTCTCGCACTTCGGCAGGCAAAGCTGGGGCTACATCGGGCTTTAAAAACGCCACAATCAGCACGTGAAAGGCAAAAGCACTCGCCATCATCAAACCGGGAATCACAGAACCGATGAACAAATCGCCCACCGACACGCCCAACTGATCGCCCAGTACCACTAACACCACACTCGGCGGGATAATTTGCCCTAAAGTTCCTGAGGCGGCAATTACACCCGTAGCTAATTCTTTGTTGTAGCCATAGCGCAGCATAATTGGTAGAGAAATTAAACCCATTGCCACTACTGTGGCCGCTACTACACCAGTTGTTGCGGCTAGCAAAGCACCTACTAATACCACTGCTAAAGCGAGTCCGCCACGCAAGCGCCCCAACAAAATCCCCATCGTTTCTAACAGTCTCTCAGCGATGCCAGATTTCTCTAGCATTGCCCCCATGAAAATAAAGTAAGGGATAGCCAGCAGGGTGTAATTTGCCATGATGCCAAAAATTCGCTGTGGCATAGCGGTGAGAAATATCGGGTCAAACACACCTAGGCTAATTCCCAACAAACCAAATGCGATCGCCACTCCACCCAGCGAAAAGGCCACCGGATAACCTAACGAAAGTAGTACCAAAGCACCAGCAAACATCATTGGCCCCAGCCATTCATACGCCAGCGTCATGGTTTTCCTCCTCAGATACTGGATAACCTTTGAGAATTGCCAAGTTTTTGATTGCTTGAGAAATTCCTTGGAAAATTAGCAGCACAAAGCCAACAATGATCGTGGCTTTAATTGGATAGCGTGGTAAACCACCAGGGTCGGATGAAGCTTCACGAATTTGCCACGAAGCCACGATAGTATCCCACGAAAAAAATATCACCATAACGCAGAAAGGAATCAGAAAAAATACTGTTCCTATCAAATCTGCAAGTGCTTTCCGCCGACGCTGCCAATTACTGTAAAAAATATCAACACGCACGTGTTCGTTATGCTTGAGTGTATAAGCTGCTCCTAAGAAAAAGACCAAATCAAAAATATACCATTGAGCCTCAATGTAGGCATTAGAAGTCAGGTTGTTACCACTAATCCTTCCTAGATATCGCCCTACAACATTCCACAGACCTAGTATGACCATGACTAGTACTAGGAAACTCGTCAATCGCCCAATCCGTTCAGTGCAGGCATCAATAATTCTCGAAATTTTTAATAATCTCTCCAATGCTTCTCTTACCTGTCAAAACTGCTGTACAAGTAGTTTACAGCCGAATACCTATAGATGCTCTTCTATCTAAAAATAAGTTTAAGCTGCTTTATAATTTGGAAATTTTGATGATTTAATAACTTATATGATGTCCGGCAAATTACCCTTAATTTTCCAACCATACACAGAAATACCTTTTAATAACCCATTTTGCCATTGATAAAGTTCATAAATTTCTTCTGGCAATTTAAAAGGTAAATCTTTGGCAATATTATCAATTTCTTCCGGCTTTAATCCTGGTTGAAGTAATAAGGTAATTTCAGGTGCTTTTGTTACTAAGCAATCCCAAATTCGCTGTAAATGTTCTTTAATTATTTCCATAAGACTAATTCAAGGAATATAACTATATAATTCCTTAAATTAGTTGTGACGTAACAGTCTCTACACTTGCCAGCCCTTACTGCCTATTGTTTATCATTAATTATTTCAATTCTCGGCAAGGGTAATGTATCAGCTTCACCCGAATCCTCAGCAGCAATTTTATCGGGGCCTGTTTGCTGTAATGCTTGCAACAACGCCATACTCTGGTTTAATAACCCTTCCACATCGATACCAGCGTAATCATCAGGGTAGCGCCGCAGACGATTGCTGCCTTCTCCGAGTAGAATGACAGCACCTCGCCAGTTATGATTGCTCAAATGATAAAGCGCTACAGCAATTTGGAGAATTCCTTGATAGAAGCTTTTTTCTGGTTCGCTGGCTTCAATCCACAAAGCCTCTAAAGTGTCATGACAGGCATAGAACTGCCCAGAATTGAACTGTTCTATACCTAGCCAAAACTCTTGGGGCATGGTTTCACTCATGCCATGCTTTCTCGCACTTCTTTGATGGTATCGAGAGTGATTTCTTGCTTGTCTCCAGCAAACTCGTTGTCTGAGGTGAGAAACAGCATACAATGGCACTCTTTACGTTCTCTCATAGGTACGCAGGGACAGTTCCAATAGGTGGCGTGTACCTCAGCTTCTTTGTCTTCATAGTGACGGCAGGGACACAAAGGCGCACCAAGTTCGTCTTTATGTTTGGCTAGCCCTTCGATCACAACTGCTGTCACAGAAGGTTCCGAACAAAAGTAGGTTCCAGTACGCTTGGCGTATTGTTCGGAAAAATGCCGCATTGCCTCTAGGCTTTTATCGCTGGATTTTGTATTCACTTCTGATGACATCATTAGATCCGCCACTCATAATTTACACATTTCTTTGCATTGTACATCAGCCTTATAGCCCTATTAGTGGGTGTTTTTCCCCAACCTTTGTTTTGAAAGTTGACTAACATTTGCTCAAGGGCTTGTATGTCTAGGTTGCTGGGATCGAATAGAATCTGAGTAATCACTAAAGCTTAACTTGCAACATATCTTGAAATTTTTTCATAATGATTTTTGCAGCTGAGTTTGCAGTGCTTGCTCGCTTTCTACAAGAATGCCAGGGTAATCTCGATTGACAACTACTGGTTCTAGGGGTGAAGAACTATTTTGCCACAAAACCCAGCGACTGCCAGCAGTCAAGTTAGAGAGGCTGAGAGGGTTTTGCGTTAGCCAAATCAAGGGGTAGTCTTCAGGAATAGGTGAGTTGGCATCTTCTTGGGCTGTGGTTGCAGCTAAGGCTTCTTGAACTACACGTTCTCCTTGAATTAAACCTGTGAATGCTGTCCACAGTTGTACCTGCATATTTTGCCGTTGGGCATAAAAATATAATGAGGCGGCGGCGATGACGGCTTGTTCAAAGTTTTCTGCATCCCAATTAGCTGCACTGTCCAGGGCAATAATTATCTCCTGACCACTGGTAACAATTTCTAATTCTCTTACCCGTAATTCCCCATAGCGGGCGCTGGTACGCCAGTGGACTAGACGGATCGGATCGCCTAGACGATAAGGACGTAGCGATCGCACTAGTCCGCTGGTCTCTGTCTGCTGGGGTCGTCCACGCAGGTGGCTGGTATAGCTTTCTTCTTGCCCCATTTCATCGACTAAGGGGCAATAAGCCATAGGTAACACGCTAGGGTAAACAATCGCTGTAGCAGCTGATTCTCGCGGACGGCGACACCAGAACAATCCTAAAGGCGCACCAGTGACTAGTTCGACTTTGTGCCAGCGATAGACACCCCGGCGCTGGGTTGGTTGGTAGTATACCCAACGATGATAGTTTTGGGGAAAAATTGTTTCGATCGCTTTTTGTACTGGTTTACCCAAAACGAAGGGCAGTATATCCTCGACTAGCAGTAAACTAACAGGCTGCTTTGTGGAATTGTGGATTTCGATTTCTACTCTTAGTTCATCTCCGGCGGTAACAGGCTGGATCGGAAGGCGTTTGACAGTTAAACCAACAAGCGATCGCGGCGGTAAAATAGCTGCAACAGTCAGCAGGGCAAAACTGACTCCACTAATTACATATAGCCAACCAGCCATTGTGTTAATAGCAGACCCAAAAAAGCAGAGAGAAATGGCTGCTAGTAACCAACCGCTGTATGCAGGGGCACAAGCGCGAGTTTGTAACCAGTTAATGGTGGGTGTGATGATTTTCATAATTTCCTTTCTAGCCCAACCATGCCTGAAATTCATAGAAATTCATGGTTTCACTAAAGAATTTATGAAGACCACCTCAAAAATAAAAATCTTACCTAAGTAAGTTGTAGATTGAAAATCTAAGTGAGTATACGGTTGACGTTAAAAGAATTAGTTAATCTCTTTGCCTGAGATTAACCGGATTTTTTATGGCATCACAACTAAGTTTAACCGTTGCTTGTAACCCAATACTTTCTATAGGAAACACTTATGGACACCTCTTTGACATCTGAGTTTTTCGTTCCCCAACTACCACCGCCACCACCTCCGCCATACGCATCAAAGAAGAAGGTAGCCTCCATTCAGAAGATGGTCAGCGATGCCTATATTCAGCAAGCCTCGGATATTCATATCCGCGTGGGAGAGTTGCCGCGATTCCGAATTCGCGGTCAAATGGAGGTTTATGAATTAGGAGAGGTAGTCACGCTGGAAATCTTCGAGACATACTTAAATGAAATTCTTACCCCTTCTGCAAAGCAGCGATTTATAGAAACCAAAGAACTGGATACGGCAATTGTTTATCCTGGGTTTTTGCGCTGTCGTGTCAACTGTTTTGAAACTTTAACTGGCGGTGCAATGGTCATACGATTAATTACCTTGCACGTCCCAAGTATTGATAGCTTGGGGTTGCCACCTATCCTCAAAAATATTGTTAATAAAAAACAAGGATTAATTTTAGTTACAGGCCCGACTGGTTCGGGTAAATCTACGACGATAGCGGCAATGATTCGCTATTTGAATGAGACAAAACAAAAACATATCATCACTATTGAAGACCCTATTGAATATGTTCACACTTCCCAAAATTGTTTAATTAGTCAACGAGAGGTCGGTTTGCATACCCATGATTTTCATGAAGCTTTGCGGTCGGCGTTGCGCGAAGATCCAGATGTCATTGTAGTGGGAGAAATGCGCGATCGCATTACTGTTGATACTGCCCTAAAAGCAGCACAAACAGGTCATTTAGTCTTAGGTACTCTCCACTCTAAAGATACGATTGGTGTTGTTAATCGCTTACTCAATCTCTATAATCCTGACGAGCAAGCAGTAATGCGGGTGCAAATTGTGGATTCCCTAGTTGCAGCAGTAGCCCAACGCCTACTCACCACAACAGATGGTGGTCGGACAGCAGCTATGGAAATCTTGATCAACACGCCTACCATGCAGGATTACTTACTCAAGGGTGAAGAAACAGCAGCCTATGAACTGATGGAAGCCAGCAGCAAAGACGGTATGAAAGTTATGAATGATGCCCTTTGCGAATTGATGTTAAACGGTCAAATTAGTATTGAGGATGCCTTTAACAATACTCCAGATATTGGTGATTTGCGTCGTCGTTCGCGCAACGAAGGTCTAGATCCATCTCATACCACTGGACGTAGTTTTTTCACAGCTTATAGCTACGGTTCACGCTGATAGCGGAAATTAGGTGGAGGCTGATGGAGTAAGAATTTTCTTACCCCGTCAGGTAAACTGCCTCTATTTAGACTTATGCCTTCTGTTTGGTCAGACTGCTCAAGATTGCTGTTTTATTCTTCTTGAGCATTCTGATACATTCTACTCATGTGTGCGGCGTTTTCATCATCTTGTCTGCCATGTATACTTGAAAACAGCATTTCCCAACCCTGGTAATGACCATCAAACCTCAGAAAATCCTGATATTAGCTGCAAATCCCAGCAATACATCACGATTGCGCCTTGATGAAGAATTGCGCGATATCAAGGAAGGTTTGCAAAGGTCGCTAAATCGAGAGAACTTTGACTTACGCTATGATTTGGCTGTACGTCCGAGGGATATTCGCCGTGCTATTTTGGATTATCGACCAAATATTATCCACTTTTCTGGGCATGGTGCGGGTATACAAGGACTAGCTTTTGAGGATGAAACGGGAAAAACACAGCTAGTTACGGGGGAAGCATTAGCTGGATTATTTGGACAGTTTTCTAAACAAGTAGAATGCGTGCTGTTGAATGCTTGTTACTCGCAGGTGCAAGCTGAGGCTATTTCCCAACAGATTAATTATGTTATTGGGATGAATGATGCAATTGGGGATAAAGCCGCAATTGAGTTTGTTGTCGGTTTTTACGATGCGCTTCTAGCTTATAATCCCGAATATGATGAAGGTGCGCCTGTAGAGTTTGCTTTTAATATTGCGCGAAATGCAATTCAGTTAGCTGGTGTATCTGGTGAGTTGATTCCCGAACTTAAAAAAAAACCAATTTAACCCCCCATCACCAAGCTTTAGCCAATCTAACCAACGTCCCAGAGTTACCACCGCACTTTTTACCCCGACCTGAAGAACTTGCACCCTTAAAACAAAAAGTATTATCTTCAACAAAGCAACCTGTGGGTATTACAGGTAAAACTCGCCGTGTTGGCGTGCAAGGCATGGGTGGAATTGGCAAAACAGTCTTAGCTACAGCTTTAGCGCGGGATGAAGAAGTTAGACAAGCGTTTCCTGATGGAGTGTTGTGGATAACTTTAGGACAAACGCCCCAGATTTTAACTTGGCAATCCTATCTGGCTTCAGCGTTGGGCGACAAGCAAGCGGCGTTTACCGAGGTGGGATTGGCGAAAGCGCAGTTGCGGGAGTTGTTTGCACAGAAAGCTTGCTTGCTGATTTTGGATGATATCTGGCGTTTGGATGATGCGACGGCGTTTGATGTGTTGGGGGAACGCTGTCAAATGTTAATTACCACCCGTGATGCGGCGATAGTTACAGGGTTGGGAGGGGAAGAATATCAGCTGGCGGTTTTAGGTAAACAACAGGCGTTAGAACTGTTGGCGAAATGGGCAAACCAGCCAGAGATATCGCAATCCAGCCCGCACAATGATGTCGCCTTGCAGGTAGTGCGAGAATGTGGCTATTTGCCATTAGCATTGGCGATGGTTGGCGCGATGATGCGGGGAAAACCGCATCATCGCTGGCAGAATATTTTAGAAAAACTCCGCAGTGCTGATTTAGAGAAAATTAAACAACAGTTTCCTAATTATCCTTATCCAAATTTACTCAAGGCAATTCAAGTGAGTGTGGACGATTTGGATGAGGATTGCCAACAGCGATATTTAGAGTTTGCGGTATTTCCGGAAGATACACCTATACCCGAAGCAGTTTTGCAGACTTTTTGGCAACCCTTGGGGTTGAATCAGTCTAAGACCCAAGATGTTATTGATGAATTGGTGAATAAATCTCTGGCTTTGTGGGATGAAGCGGGAAATTTGCGGTTGCATGACTTGCTGTTTGATTATGTGAGGAAGCAGTACGCGACATTAGCAACTGAAAGTGAGGGGATAAGATTTTTACATAATCGCTTATTAAATGCTTACAGTGAAAAATATCCCCAAGGCTGGCATAGTTTAGACAATGACGGCTATATTTGGGAGAATTTAGCCTATCATTTGCTGGCTGGGGGAGGGGAAGAAGAATTAAAACAACTGCTGTGTGATTTTCGCTGGTTGCAAGCGAAGTTGGAGAACATCAATATTAATGCTTTGCTAGCAGATTATGATTTTTTGCCGGAGGATGAGAATTTACAGTTAATTCAAGGTGCATTGAGGCTTTCGGCACATGTTTTGAATGAAGATAAACAGCAATTTGCGGGGCAATTATTAGGGCGGTTGCTGGGTTTTGAAAGAGAAGAAATTCAGAGATTGTTAACGCAGGTGCAGCAATGCAAAACCCCTGGCTTATTTCCGCAAACAGCAAGCTTAACTTCCCCTGGCGGTTCCTTAGTACGTACCTTAGTCGGTCATAGTTCCTATGTAAATGCGATCGCCCTCACCCCTGATGGCAAGTATGTGATTTCTGGTTCATATGACAAGACCCTCAAAGTCTGGAATTGGCAAACTGGTGAACTACTGCGGACTCTCAAAGGTCATAGTGACTCGGTAAATGCAGTTGCCCTGAGTGCTGATGGCAAATACGCGATTTCTGGTTCCTCTGACACCACCTTCAAAGTCTGGAATTGGCAAACTGGCGAACTACTGCGTACCATAGAAGGTCATAGTAGCTGGGTAAATGCAGTTGCCCTGAGTGCTGATGGCAAATACGCGATTTCTGGTTCCGGTGACACCACCCTCAAAGTCTGGAATTGGCAAACTGGTGAACTACTACGAACTCTCAAAGGTCATAGTGACTCGGTAAATGCAGTTGCTCTGAGTGCTGATGGCAAATACGCGATTTCTGCTTCCTCTGACACCACCCTCAAAGTCTGGAATTGGCAAACTGGTGAACTACTACGAACTCTCAAAGGTCATAGTGACTCGGTAAATGCAGTCGCCCTGAGTGCTGATGGCAAATACGCGATTTCTGCTTCCTCTGACACCACCCTCAAAGTCTGGAATTGGCAAACTGGTGAACTACTACGGACTCTCAAAGGTCATAGTAGCTGGGTAAATGCAGTTGCCCTGAGTGCTGATGGCAAATACGCGATTTCTGGTTCCTCTGACACCACCCTCAAAGTCTGGAATTGGCAAACTGGTGAACTACTACGGACTCTCAAAGGTCATAGTGACTCGGTAAATGCAGTTGCCCTGAGTGCTGATGGCAAATACGCGATTTCTGGTTCCTCTGACACCACCCTCAAAGTCTGGAATTGGCAAACTGGCGAACTACTGCGTACCATAGAAGGTCATAGTAGCTGGGTAAATGCAGTGACCCTGAGTGCTGATGGCAAATACGCGATTTCTGCTTCCCTTGACTACACCCTCAAAGTCTGGGATTGGCAAACTGGCGAACTACTGTGTATCATACAAGGTCATAGGGAATCGGTAAATGCAGTCGCTCTGAGTGCTGATGGCAAATACGCGATTTCTGCTTCCCTTGACTACACCCTCAAAGTCTGGAATTGGCAAACTTGTGAACTACTGCATACCATAGAAGGTCATAGTCGCTCGGTAAATGCAGTCGCTCTGAGTGCTGATGGCAAATACGCGATTTCTGGTTCCAATGACACCACCTCCAAAGTCTGGAATTGGCAAACTGGCAAACTACTGCGTACCATAGAAGGTCATAGTAGCTGGGTAAATGCAGTTGCCCTGAGTGCTGATGGCAAATACGCGATTTCTGGTTCCTCTGACACCACCCTCAAAGTCTGGAATTGGCAAACTGGGGAACTACTGCGGACTCTCAAAGGTCATACTGGCTCGGTAACAGCAGTCACCCTGAGTGCTGATGGCAAGTATGTGATTTCTGGTTCATATGACAAGACCCTCAAAGTCTGGAATTGGAAATCTGGGGAAGTAATTGCCAGTTTTACAGGGGAAAGTGCAATATTATGCTGTGCTGTTGCACCGGATGGGGTGAGAGTTGTTGCTGGGGATAAATCAGGACGGGTGCATTTTTTGCGGTTGCAAGCCACAAAAGAGTAATTCGTAATTAGGAAATGCGGATTTTGTTTGAGTCAGTTGTGGCGAATGGAGATAATATAGAGTCCGGTTAGGCAATTTTCATGGCTAGTGTTGCAAAACAAGCCGCGAATTGTGCGATCGCCTGTTTTAATTTCCTTCCCATCACCATCACTGTTGCTAATTCACTCATTAGCCGCCATCAAAGTGCGATCGCTCTTGCTCAAACGTGCAATTTCGAGGATAAAAGCTGCAATTGCCAGGCTCAAAGGCGCAACTTCGAGGATAAAAGCCGCAACCGCCAGCCTCAAAGGTGCAACTTCGAGGATAAAAGGTGCAACCACCAAGCTCAAAGGCGCAACTTCGAGGATAAAAGCCGCAACCGCCAAGCTCAAAGGCGCAACTTCGAGGATAAAAGCCGCAACCGCCAAGCTCAAAGGTGCAATCGCCAGGTTCAAAGGTGCAACGTTCACCTTCAGAGGTTTAAATTTCAACCTGAAAGCACAATTTTTACTCTTCTGAAGTAGACTGATGCGCTCAAATAGGAAATTGATTCCCCAAAGAAAGCGAAGAGGCAAGATTTTCAGAACTTTTGTGATGTTGGCAGTACCAACCCTCAGGATAAACTACAGATGCACAAGTGCGATCGCAGCTAAAATCAACATCACTGAAACTGCGTAACAATTCCAGCGTCAACTGTAAGGATAAAATATTATCTCAATATCCATCTGTTCGAGAAGCAGCAAGTAGCGTACTAAATGTAAATAGAGTGAAATTCTCCAAATATTTTTTATCACTCAGGTAGTGAGATAATTAAACCAAATTATTAATTACAAATTAGTAATTATTTGGAGAGATTTAGCTTATGCCATCCTTATCAGAACGGCTAGCTTGGGAAAGAAATCGCAAATTTGTTGGGCGAGAACAAGAGATAGCCTTATTTCAAAAAACGATTACTAAAACCGACTTACCTTTTAATATATTGCATATTTTTGGCCCTGGTGGTGTTGGTAAAACTAGCCTCGTACAACAATTTCAACGCCTATGTACGGAGCTTAAAATTCCATCTATTCATATTGAAGCCCGGAACTTGGAAGCTACACCAGAATCTTTCATCAGTGCTTTAAATGCCGACATGGGTTTACCAGAGAGTGATTCTCCCCTACAAATACTTGCGGCTAATGAAGAACGTCAGGTGATTTTTATCGACACTTACGAAAATATTTCCGCATTAGACGAATGGCTGCAAGCAGAATTTCTACCCCATTTATCTCTAGATACATTAATTGTTTTAGCTGGGCGGAATTCTCCTTCTGCAACTTGGCATAGCGATCCTGGTTGGCAAGCTTTAATTCATGTTTTACCTTTACGCAACCTCAGCCCAGAAGAAACTTTAGCTTATTTGCACACAAGAGATATTCCCGCTAACCATCACCAAGAAATTCTCAATTTTACTTACGGATATCCTCTGGCTTTATCCTTAGTTGCAGATGTCTTAGCACAAGGACAGGAAATTTCTTTTCCATTGGAAACTGCGCCAGATATTATTAAAACCTTACTAGAAAGATTTATCAAAGAAGTACCCACACCAGCACATCGCATGGCTTTACAAGCTTGTGCTGTAGTCAGGCTAACTACCGAAGCTTTACTTACTCAACTCTTAGAGTTACCCGATACTCACAATTTATTTGAGTGGTTGCGAGGACTTTCTTTTATTGAAACAGGACTATTCGGTTTATTTCCGCACGATTTAGCTAGAGAAGTTTTAATTGCGGATTTGCGTTGGCGGAATCCTGATATTTATGCCCAATTGCATCACCAAGCCCGTAGCTATTACAGCAAACGTTTAGGACAAACTCAAGGAGTAGAAAAACATCGCGTTTTATTTGATTATATTTTTCTGCATCGAGATAATCCGGCGATTCGTCCCCGTTTTACTTGGGGCGAAAATAGCAGTTTGTTAACAGATTCACTTAAGGAAAATGATAAAAATACAATTTTAGAAACCATCGCCGCCAATGAAGGCGAAGCATCAGCCCAAATTGCAGCCCATTGGTTACAGCGTCAACCACAAAATGTATTAGTATTTCGCGATTCTCAGCCTACCCCAGCCGGATTTGCAATTATGGTGGCGTTACATGAAGCGAGTAGCGAAGACATCAATATCGATCCTGGTACTATTGCAGCTTGGGAATATCTGCAAAATTATGCACCCTTACGCCCGCAAGAAGGCGCGACAATTTTCAGGTTTTGGATGGCGCGGGATACCTATCAAAGCGTTTCACCTATTCAAAGCCTGATTTTTGTCAATTTTGTGCAATATTTCCAAAAAACGCCAGGATTAGCCTACACTTTTTTACCCTGCGCCGAACCAGAAGAATGGACACCAATGTTAACATACTTCGATTTAGCGCGATCGCCTGCTGCTGATTTTACAGTCGGCGGACGAAATTATGGCGTATTCAGCCATGATTGGCGCGTAGTATCCCCCATTGCATGGCAAGAAATGTTAGCACAAAGAGAAATAGCTGCATCTGAGGTAGCCCCAGCTACAACTCCCGCTAGCCAACCACTATTAGTTCTCAGTCAATCTGGTTTTCTCGAAGCTGTACAAGATGCTTTGCGTAACTTTACGCGCCCCGATATATTGCATCAGAATCCTTTGTTGCGTTCTCGTTTAGTAGAAGAACAGGTTCCAGAATCAGGTAGTGTAGCCAAAAAAGTTGCAGCTTTACAAACTCTCGTCAAACAAGCAGCAGAATCTTTGCAATCATCACCCCGTGACGAAAAATTATATCGCGTCATCCATCGCACCTATTTGCAACCCGCACCAACCCAAGAAACAGCCGCCGAGTTATTAGATTTGCCTTTTAGTACCTACCGCCGTCACCTCAAAGCGGGGATGACGCGCATAGCAGAGATACTTTGGCAAAGGGAAATTAGTTAATTGTCATTTGTCCCCCTTGTCTCCCCACACTTCCCACACTCCCCACACTCCCTTATCCTCCTTCCCAGTTCGCTTGATTGAGCAAAAACTGAGCAAAAGTTGGACTGTTAAGTAAACAACGAAGCCAGACAAACTATAACTATCGACACAATCAGCACTTTGCAAGGAGAAATCAAATCATGATGAAAAAACACCACGCTGTAATTTTAACTGCGATCGCCACCCTCGGAATCTTTGCTAGCAGTACTTTACCCCTAAAAGCTTCTGCCCAAGAACTTAGCGACAGTGAGACTCAAGAACTCAATCAAGCCTTACAAGAGTTAAATCAAGCCTTACAAGAACTCAATCAATCTCTAGAAGCCAGTCAACAACCTTCTCAGCCACAAACTAATCTCAATTCTCCTCGCCCAGCTACAAAACCACAGCAGACATCAAAAGGTAAACAATGTCGAACTGTATTGCAACCGCGCACGTTTCTCGGTAATGGAGGGTTGTATGGTGCGCCATCTGTCACCTTTCAAACATACACAGTTCCAGTAAAAGTCTGTAAATAGAAATTTGGCAGATTATTGAGAAATCAAAGCCACTCGGATCGCATTGGCTTAATTCGTAATTATTTATTTTGGAGAATATCATCATGTCATCAGAAGTAATTCAGAAAGTTATTGCTGAGTATTTTGCTGCTACCCGCGCAATGGATTTAAACACTTGGTTATCAACTTTTGCCCCCGATGCTATTAGTTATGAACCGGAAAGACCAGCACTTACTAATCACGACGCTTTGAGCAAATTGTTTCAAGATATTGCTGGTTTATTTGAAAAAGTGGGATTGCAAGAAGAGAGTATTTTTATTACAAATAATCAAGCTGCTGTAAAATGGACTGGTTATGGCATTGGTAAAAATGGTCGTGAAGTGACATTTGAGGGAATAGATATTTTTGAGATAAACGAGCTAGGTAAAATTCAAAAAATGTGGGCATATTGGCATCCCGCCGCAATGATTGCGCAATTACAAGGTAATTTCTAAATGAAAAATTATCGTAGTGGGGGCTGAAGTTCTCGCTACGATAGCATATTAAAAAAATATAATTATGTTTCATAAATCTAAAAAAATTTTATCCTGGCTGGTAATCTTCCTGAGTATCATCAGTTTATTTCTCAGTTCTTGGATTATTATTCCGGCTCCTAATATGTCTTTACTACCCCTAGGGGTAGGAGCGCCAGAAGTCAGTCCTTGGTTATTGATATTAAATTTATTTTCTTTTTTATTAGCTTTTTTCTTTATATATCAGCGTCAACTGAAGCGTTTAGCTTGTATTTTTAGCTTAATCGGATTACTGATTTGTAGTTCCGTTTTAATAAAGATTGCCCCAACCGAAACACAAATGGCACAAGCCATGAAATTAGAATTAGGTGAAAATTATTTAGCGCAAATACCTCCACAAGTCAGCGCTAAAATGCAATCTCAGCCCTTTTCTTTAGTTAACAGCTTTCGAGGTATTTCATTAGAAAAAATCCGTCACAAAAGAGAGATTATATTTGCTACACCTGCGGGAGTTCCTTTAGAAATGCAAGTTTACCAACCGCCAAAAGTAGGGAAATATCCAGCATTAGTAGTAATTTATGGTGGAGCCTGGCGAAGTGGAAATCCTAGCGCTAATCCTGAGTTTAATCAATATATGGCGGCTCGTGGATATACCGTATTTGCAATTGATTACCGACACGCACCTGAATATCAATTTCCCGCACAGTTAGATGATGTGCGTACAGCCCTCAATTTTATTCGCCAACACGCCACAGAATATGAAGCCGACACAGAAAATATGGTACTTTTGGGACGTTCTGCTGGCGCACACCTCGCAATGCTAGCGGCTTATCAACCAGATGCACCACCGATTCGTGCTGTAGTCAGCTACTACGGGCCTGTGAACTTGACTGAAGGCTATAATACACCACCGCGACCTGACCCCATCAATACCCGCGCTGTATTAAAAGCTTTTATTGGTGGTTCGCCGCAAGAGTTACCACAGCAGTATCAAATTGCTTCGCCAATTAGCTACGTAAATCGCTCTTTACCGCCAACATTATTAGTTCACGGTAGTCGCGACCATTTAGTAGAAGCCAGATTTGCTAGACAGATGTATGAAAATTTACATAGATTGGGTAAAACTGCGATTTTGTTAGAAATACCTTGGGCGGAACACGCTTTTGATGCTGTATTTAATGGTGTGAGCAATCAATTAGCGTTATATTACACCGAAAGATTTTTGGCTTGGGTGTTGTTCAATCGATAATTTGATTATCAACAGAACCATTTACTAGAAATAATATAAATGCGATCGCACTTGGATAAATCTTCTCCCACTGTATGTTGATATTTGGGAAAAGAGATCCAAGTTATAAATTTTGGCGTATATCGCTTTCAAAATATTGGATTCCTAGCATTATTCTAGGAATCTCGAAAATATTGCTGCAAGGGTATAGGGACAATTATTCCCTCATATCCCTAGATTCTCATGCTTTGGCATGATTCTCAACGAACAAAAGTAAGTAAAAAGTGAACAGTTATTGGTCTGGAAAGTGAGCAGTTAAATTCAACACAATACAACTATCAAATCAATCAAGTTTGATTTTGAGCAGTAACTAACAACATTTTATCGGAGAGAAAAACATGATGATTGGCAAAATGAAAAAAATTGCGGGTATTGGTTTATTAGCTCTAGGCTTAACGGTGAGTTTAGCGACTTTAGCACCAAAATATGTGACCGCTTCCGACCATGATGATGGAGAAGTTGACACCAAAGGTCGCAATGTGAATTTAACTGATTTGTATGTTTTCCGCGAACAAGACCAAAACCCAGCAGCTCGTCAAGATGACTTAGTATTTGTGATGAATACCAATCCGCGATCGCTGGCTCGTCAGCAGTATTATTTTAGTACTAATGCGCTGTACGAATTCAAGGTCAGCCGCGTCGCTCATAAAGATGCAACTCCCACGGGGAAGGAAGATGCAATTCTGCAATTTCAATTTAGCGCCCCTAACAGCAAGGGAGAACAAGAATTTAAATTAACTGCGATCGTAGATGGTAAAAAAAGATCGGCTACAGGTAAAACTACACCATTAAGTACAGATCCACAAAACCCAACTGTTAATAAATTATCTTTAGGTGACACTCAAGTCAGCGTGTTTGCTGGGTTACGCGAAGACCCCTTCTTCTTTGATGTGGAACAATTCTTCCGCGTGCGTGCAGGTGCTTTGGGTATTGGCCCCGCCGTCGGTTTCCGTCCCGCCAACCAAGCAATTGATTTTGCCAAAGGATACAACGTCAACTCAATTGTGGTGAGAGTACCGCGTTCCTTTTTGGCAGGACACTCCAAAACTACAACTTTCGATGTTTGGGAAACTATCTCTGTCCACAACCCACGTAATGGTAAATTTCAACAAGTTGAGCGCCTAGCACGACCGGGTATTAATGAAGGCTTGATTGTCACCAACGATTTTCTCAACGCTTTTAACAGCATTCCTCCTACTGCTGATTTAAGTTCCGCCGCCGCACCTGTGGGAGCAGAAGCGAAAAAGACACTTAAAGCTTTGGGTAACGACGACAAACGCGCTGATGCTCTCCTCGGCGCATTCCTCCCCGATGTTATGCGAATTGATACCACCGTACCTAGTGGTTATGCTAACGCTCTCAATGCTAAAGGCAGCCCTATAGCTGGCCGCAAAATTACAGACGATGTTATTGATATCACTCTCAGCGTCCTAACTAACGGTGCAGTCAAAACCGATAATGTCTCTTATGAAGGTACTCCCGGTAATCCATCTCAAGGACATAAACCGTTAGAGTCACAATTTCCTTACTTAGCATTACCCAACTAGGAAGAGGCAGGAGGTAGGTGAGTCCACTTGCCGTCTACAGCCCTTCGGGCATCCTTCGGCGGGCGGTTTCCGTCACGATGGCAAAGTGGCGTTAGCGCAGCGTAAAGCCTTCGGCATAGCTTCGCTTAGAGCGACGAAGGAGCGTCACCCGAAGGGGAGCAGGGGGAAAAGAAAGCGGCATTGCTGAATTAAAGTATGAAATTTTCAAAGTTCTCATCAATCAACAACGCCAAAAATTTTACGAACACCTGTAATCTCTCCCCTACCTCATCTCTGCGTTCTCGGCGTCTCTGCGGTTTAAAAAATTAGCACTTAACTATGACATCAACTGTTCACAAATATCAACCAAAGATTTTCAAAGCTCTATGGTTGCTGCTTATTCCAACGCTACTAGTACCCATATTTCCATTTTTACATTTCCCATCTGCCAAACTAGCAGCACCCTATGGCTATCCGTTTTCTCCATCCTTACCTGGGACTGATGACCGTCGTGCCAACTTAGAAGCGGAAATCACTTTTTATCAAGAAAAAGTTCGCCAAAATCCCCAAAGTGGCTTGAATTTAGCATCTTTAGCGCAATCCTACTTGAAGATGGCAAAAGCTACAGGCGAAAGTAACTGGTACTTACTAGCAGAACAAGCCGCCAAGCGATCGCTCTCCAATTTACCTTTTAATAATCATAGTGCGGCGATCGTGCTTGCCCGTGTAGCTCAAGCTAGGCATGACTTTACTGAAGCTATTCGCCTATCTCAGCAAGTATTAAAGTTGCAGCCTCGTAACGATAATGCCTTGGCTATTTTAGTCACATCTAACTTGGCAATGGGTAAGTTGTCAGAGGCGAAAATTGCCGCCGACGCTTTAGTCAACAAAATTCCCACCCAAAGCAGTTTGACTTTACAAGCTTTGGTACTGACTGCCCAAGGTAAAGATGAAGCCGCAATTGATACATTTAAATTGGCTTTATCAGTAGAGGAACCGGGCGAAATCGGCAGTTCAGCATCAACACGAGTGTTACTCGGTCAGTTTTACTACAAACACGGACAATTAGAATTAGCCGAACAACTCTATCAAGAAGCACTGCGGATTTTACCTCGATACCCTCTAGCATTGCTGCATCTGGCAGAATTAGAAACACGCAAGGGAAATTACCAAAAAGCAGCCAGTCTTTACGCTCAAGTTTTGCCGAACAACCAAAAAACCTCAACGATTTTTGACCATGCTGTGTTGCGAGGTCAAGCCAGAATTAAGCAGTTACAAGGTGATACACTCGCGGCGAGTAACTTGTTAAACCAAGCAGAAACCTTACTCCGTCAGGAAAACGCCGCCGGACACACTAACGGTTCCTTCGGTCATCGTCGCGAATTGGCACGATTGTTATTAGATAAAAACCGTCCCCAAGATATAGCGGAAGCGTTATCTCTGATGCAGGCAGAAGTCAGTATTCGCCGCGATGCTCAAACTCTAGATACCTTAGCTTGGGCGCTTTTCCGTTCTGGACGTGTCAAAGAAGCTCAAGAAATTATTCAAGAAGCAGTGCGATTGGGTACGCAGGATGGCAGTATATTCTACCGTGCTGGCATAATTGCCAAAGCCTTGGGCAATCAAGAACAGGCTGTCAGTTATGAAAAGTTAGCGCAGAAAGTTGACCCGACCTTTGATGAACAGGCGCGGCGCACTTTGGGGTTGGGATTAGAAAGTTTAGGATTTTAGAAAGATGAAAACTACGTGGCGCAGATATCGGCTTTTAATTGTCTCTTTTTTGGGCGCACTGTTATTATCAATTACTTGGGCTACTCCCAGTCAAGCACATTGGGCAGATTTAGCAGTAGCGGAAATAGCGGTAGACAAGACACAAACCGCAATGACGCTGACATTTCCTACAGGCTTGGTAGCTTCAGCTGATGATAACCGTGATGGACAACTCTCTGATGCGGAAGTTTCTCAACATCAAACAGAACTTGAGCATTTTTTAGGCGATCGCATTCGTCTGGTTAACGAACAAGGACAAGCGGGTGTAGTTGCAGTTACCTCATCTAACAATTTACCACCAAATATTCAAAGCAATGCCAACACTCACACTACCTTAGAACTCACCTACACTTGGACACAAGCAGTTACCGGACTGACAATTAATTACAATTTATTTTTGCCCAATGTTCCTACAGCTCGTTGTCTAGCTACTGTCATCCAAGCAGGAAAAACTCAAAACTTAGTATTTACACCAGAAAAACATGAGTTTTCTTTAATTAGTGGTTCATTATGGCAGCAAGTTAGCAGCTTTGTTGTATTGGGTGTAGAACATATTCTTTCTGGTTATGACCACGTTTTATTTTTAATTAGTTTGTTAATGGTGGGTGGTGGGTTAGGCTATTTATTAAAAGTAGTAACTGCTTTTACAATCTCTCATTCTGTCACCCTATCGTTAGCGGTACTTAATATTGTCACCCTACCCGTACAATTTGTCGAAAGTGCGATCGCGCTGACTATTGTTTATGTAGCAGTGGAAAACTTTTGGTGCAAAAGTTTAAGGTGGCGCTGGTTACTTACTTTTAGCTTTGGACTCATCCACGGACTTGGTTTTGCAGGTGTTCTTAAGGAAATTAATATTCCCCAATCCAATTTGGCTGTATCGCTAGCTAGCTTCAATATTGGTGTAGAAATTGGTCAACTAGCTATTGTATTAACCGCGTTTTTCGTACTACGAGTATTGCAAAAACAACCTTGGGAATTAACTTTTCGCCGCTTTGTATCTGCCTGTATTATAGCTGTTGGGTTATTTTGGTTTGTCCAAAGAGCTTTTGGGTTATCCTAGGCGGTAATATCGGGTTATTAACTAATTTTCCGTACTCCAACCTAGAGATGTGGCTATTTGACTCGCTAATTCTAGCGGATTGAAAGGTTTAGCGATCGCATTTGCCATTCCCATCTGTGCATAACGACGGCGATCCGCAGCCTGGATTTTCGCAGTTAACAAAATCACGGGAATATCTTTAGTGGCTGGATTTGCTTGTAATTTCTCAAATGTAGTAATCCCATCCATATCTGGCATCATCACATCAAGAAGAATGGCATCTGGTTGCCAAGTTTCGGCTTTCATTATGCCTTCTTTTCCCGAACTCACCGTCATCACTTCCCAAGCGGCGACGGTTTCCAAGCAAATTTTGGCAACTTCTTGAATGTACTCTTCGTTATCAACCACGAGAATTCGCTTTGTTTTCATTGCTACCACCTTATTGTTGATTTTGTGTAATCCGCTGAAGTAGCTCCATTACGCGCTGTTCAAATTCTTGGGTTGTCACACGTCCTTTGGTTAAAAATTCTGTATGTCCTAATTTAAGTCGATTGCGTTCCGACTCATCCAGATCGGTAGCTGAATAAACCACCACAGGAGTGCTACAAAGTCGATTGTGCTGTTGTAACCAATCTACGACTGTAAACCCATCGCTTTCTGGCAGAATTAGGTCGAGAATAAGTAAATCTGGGTTGATTTCTTGGCTGAGGTGAATTGCTTCTCGTCCAGTTTGGGCGAGGAAAGTTTCGATGTCGTGTCTCTCAAACAGGGTGATGAGCAATTGTGCCAAATCGTTGTCGTCTTCGACAATGAGAATGCGAAATCGTTTTGAGGATTTAGCCACTACTTGTCTGAGTGACTGCAATAGATTACTTTCTTGAACTGGTTTACTTACCCAATCAACAAAGTCTGCACTGGGTTGACTGTTGAGGTTTGGTTTGTAGACACTACAAATCACAATCGGAATGTCCTTTGTATCTGCCTGCTCTTTTAATACTGCCATTGTTTCCCAACCATTCATACCAGGCATTAATAAATCCAATACAATTACATCTGGACGTAGAGTTGCGGCTAAAGCGATCGCTTCTTGACCGGTAGGCACTGTGACTACGCGATATCCTCCTGATTTCAGTAAATTTTCTAGCTCTTTACAAATTACGGGATCGTCATCACAGACTAGCACTAGCCGCGATTGCTCAGTCCGCAATTCAGCAGAGCCATTGTAGTGCGCAGCTTGTTTGAGCAGCTGGCGTTGCTGAGTTGTATATGCGAAATCTGGAGTCTGGGGCGATCGCTGGATGGGTAGGGTGAAGTAAAAAGTACTACCTTGTTCTAAAGTACTTTCAACCCAAATGCGTCCGCCATGCTGTTGGACAATGCTTTTGCAAATTGCTAAACCCAAACCAGTACCATCATGGTTGCGGGAATCGGAAGAATCAACTTGTTGAAAGCGCTCAAAAATACTGTCAAGCTTGTCGGCGGGAATACCGCGTCCGGTATCTTTGACTGTAAATACAACTTCATCGCCTTGTTGTGCTGTTACCAACCAAACTGTTTGTCCCGCAGTCGAGAATTTAATGGCGTTACTCAGCAGATTCGTCAGAGTTTGAACAATGCGATCGGGATCTACCCATAGTTCAATGGGTAAGCTAGAAATCGAGAGTTTTACCTTGGCTTTGTCGGCTAGGGGCTGCATGATATTCACTGCTGACTCAATCAGATCGGGAACAGTGCAGGTTTCTCGTTCCATTTTCACCCGACCCGACTCGATTCTTTCGATATCCAGAATGTCGTTAATTAGCCGGACTAGGCGATCGGTACTATCAGTAGCAATTTGTAGTAGGCGTTTTCCCTGCTCCGATTCTGCTGGAAGCAAACCACTGGCTAACATTCCTAAGGAACCGTGAATCGAAGTTAGGGGCGTGCGGAGTTCGTGACTGACAACAGAGACAAACTCATCTTTCATACGTTCGATTTGCTTTCTATCTGTAATATCTCTTAGAATTACAGTATAATAAAATTCATCTCCATTATCCACTTTCGAGATCGAAGCTTCTGCAGGAAATTCTGTACCATCCCGACGCCGACCAAATATTTCCTGGCGTTCTCCCATCCGCCGGGCTAGGCTGGGAGATTTGCCAAAGTCAACGACATGGTGACGATGAGCCTGAGCAAAGCGCAATGGTAAGAGTAAATCCAGCGATTGCCCGATCGCTTCTGGGGCAGAATAGCCAAAAATCTTCTCTGCACCTTGGTTAAATAAAATAATTTTTTGTTCGGCATCGATAGAAATAATGGCATCATCAGCAATATCTAAAATGCGGGCAAATTTTGCTTGCGAGATCCGCAGTTGTTCTTGTATCCGCAGGCGTTCATTCAGTTCTGCTTGTAATTTGCGATTGAGGCTAATTAATTCAGCAGTCCGTTCGGCAACTCGCAATTCCAATTCATTATTAGCTTTATGCAGCAGTGCTTCAGTCCGTTTGCGTTGAGTAATATCGCGAGCAATAAATTGAGCTGCTGGTTGACCTTGATAGGTAAAGGCTGCGGCGGCGATTTCGAGGGCGATCGCAGTTCCATCTAACCGCAGAAATTCTTCTTCATGCAAAGAAACTGACTGTTGCAGTTCTTTGAGGAGTCGCAAATATTCCGCGATCGCCTTCTGGGAGTTGGGGTGTACGAAGTCAAGTATATTTTTACCCAGTAATTCTGCCGCGACTGTGGCACCAAAAAGTTTGATTGCAGCACTGTTGACAAAAACGAAATTACCGTCAAGTTCAATAAAAATTGCTTCTGGACAAAGTTCTACTAGCTGTTGATAGCTTTGCTGACTTTGTTTAAGTTCCGTTTGCGCGAGTTGGCGATCGCTGCGATCGCGCAATGCCATAATCCCATAAGCTAAATCTGCGGCTAGTGCTTCCAGTAATTGCACTTCATCCGGATCGAAAGCTTCTGGTTCGGTGGCGTAAATATTCAATGCTCCAAATACTTCACCATTAGCGATTAAAGGTAAAGCAATTGATGCTGCATAGCCTTGCTTAGTTGCCTGACATCGCCAAACTTCGTAATTGGGATCGGTTAAAATATTCTGGATAATCGAGGTTTGACCTGTGCGGATCGCTGTTCCCGATGGACCTCTACCGTGAATTGTATCTGCCCAGGTGAGGTTGAGCGATTGTAAATATCCGTCTTCATAACCTGCTTGCGCCACTGGGCGAATAGTTTTTTGCGCATCGCGTTCGGCAAAACCAACCCACGCTAGACGATAGCCGCCAACTTCCACAATCATTTGGCAGATTCTCTCAAGCAAATCTAACTCTTCCTTAGCGCGTACCAGCACTTGAGAGCAATTACTCAACGCCTGAAGTGTTCGATTTACCCGCCGAATTTCCGTTTCGCTGCGTTTATGTTCTGTAATGTCTCGCGTAATTGCTAACTGCACAATTGCACCATCTGCTTCGTAACGCAGAGGTACAGCGTGAGTTTCCATCCACCGCCGATGACCTTGGCAGTTAATTATCTCGAACTGTATAGTACCCTTATTACCCTGACAAATACTTGCGTGGAATTGGCGAAATGCTTCTCGATCTTCTGAGGCAATTAAAGAATAAACAGACTTACCAATTACAGCAGCAGTACTCTCAGCCTCTAGCATTGCCAAACCTGCTGGGTTAATTTCCAACAAAGTGCCATCAGCAGCAATCAATTTGACGCATTCTCCCTCGGCATCAAAAATAGCACGCCAGCGATTTTGTTGTTCGGTAACTCCTGCCTTTTGGCTATTAGTCACGCGCCTTAATAACTTAATTCGCTCTAAGCGATTAATAATCCGGGTAACGAGTTCTGGCCCGACTATCGGTTTACTCACAAAGTCATCAGCACCAACACTAAATACGCGATCGACAATTTCAGCATCGCTATGAACGGTGAGAAACAAAATTGGTAACTCACTCCAATGGGGATCGTTGCGTACTACTTTGCACAATTCAATTCCATTGGTATAAGGCATTTCCACATCTAGAATCAGCAAATCTGGAGAAACTGCTTCCAAAGTTGACCAAAACTGTCGCGGATCTTCCAGCCCAATTACTTTTAGCCCCCAAGGACTGAGTAAAGTTTGTAACAATGCCAGAATTTGCGGATCGTCGTCCACAGCTAATATCTTCGCTTCCGCATGGGGAGATTGTTGCAGTACTTGAGTAATTGCCTCTAACACCTGTGACGCAGGCATGGGCTTCTGCAAAAATGTGTGTCCGCCGTTACGAGCCAGTTGCAAACGGTTAGTAAAATCGCTCTGTTCGGTAATAACTAACACTGGTACAGGAGGTTGGTGTTGGGAAAGTTCTGCAAGTAGGCTCCAACTTTCCTCTTGATTGCTAGAAACACTGGGATCGAGCAGCACTACACTAGGATGCTCTCGGTAGATTATATGGCGAGCATTTTCCAGACTGGTGGCAATTGTAACTTTAAGTTTCCATTGAGCAGATTCTTTTTGGAGATTTTCTGCTAAAGTAGGGCCGCGATCGATGACTAAAACTAAAGGAACGTCTTCGGCCGTAGCTAGCGGCAATGTCGATTCGTCTTGTTTACTCTGAATTTCTTGACGTAATTGCTTCACCCAATTTTGTAATTTGCCAATCTCTGATGGCGTGAAGGTTTTTTCAGATTTCAGTAGTTGTTCAATTTTACGCGCTAGTTTCGAGCCGAGGGGCAAGCCAAATGTACCCAAAGATCCTGCCAAGGTGTGGGCTTCTTGAGCTGCTTGCACGCGCAATTCTGAATTTAAAATATTGTGGATGTATTGCTCTATTAGCTGCACCTGCGAGTCCACTCGTCCTTGAAATCGCTGCCAAATTGCAGCGACGGCTGCCAGTGTTTGTTGCTGTGATTTATTATTAGTACTTGCAGATTTTGCCCGATCTATTTCTGCTTTATTTCCTGGCTCTTCTGCTGTTTGTGGTTTGAGTCGATAGCCAATACCATAAACTGTTTCGATTAAATCGTTAGGCGCTCCCACATTGCGGAGCTTCATGCGCAAGCCTTTGATATGAGTGCGAACTGCTTCTTCACCAGGAGTATCATCATAAGACCAGAGATGTTCCAAAATCATGCCGCAACTAAATACCCGGCGACTGTTGCGCAAGAAAAGTTCTAATAAGGCGTATTCTTTTGGCGTTAAAGCAAGTAAATCTCGCTCGTAGGTGACTTCACAGCTACTAGGATCGAGGCGTAAATTGCCCCACTCTAGTACGGGTTGCGATGTTTTTCCACCCCGACGTAATAAAGCACGCACGCGAGCCACTAACTCTTCTTCATCAAAGGGCTTAACTACATAGTCATCTGCACCTGCATCTAGCCCAATTGCCTTTTCGTGGCTGCTATCACATCCTGTTAATAACAGGACTGGCATTTGCAAACCTTGGGAACGTATATGACGACAAAGACTGATGCCATCTAGCTTAGGTAGCATGACATCCAAAAGCACTAAATCATAGTCGTAAGTTTCAATTAAATCCTGACCAGCGATACCATCAGTAGCAACTTCGACTGCATAGTTTTGGTTAGTGAGAATTTCGCTGAGTACCTCTGCAAGTAACTCGTCATCCTCTACAACTAAAATCTTCATATCAAAAGCTTTTTTGAGATCGGTGTTTTTTAGATAACGAGCAAAAAAAGTTAAATTTAAAATAAAAAAATTAATATTAATGTTTGGCTTAAACGAATATTAAAGGATAAATCTTAGAATAATTTACTTTGAGGTAACAAATATCAACATTTATCAATCTCTAGAATTTTTTAATTAACTTTTAGATACCAAATAGGCCATATTGTCAGCAAACGCCTGGATGTTTCTATCTTAAATTTTAGATAAATATAGAAATTTTGACATTAGGAATACAAAAGTAGAAAAATTTTATCTAAGTGGGAGTATAGCCTGCGATCGCCAAGCCCATATTGAGAACTATTTTCATAGATAATGCCCTTACTGTTGTGTAAGGGCATTAAAATGAGTCTATTTTTGGAAAAATCTCTCAAACTATGCTGTTCGAGAAGTTTTTTGTCTCTTGCGCTTAATCCACCACCCGAAAGCGCCAGCAACCACCGTACCACCAAGAGTTAGGGGTTCTGGAACCGATGATGATTCCAGCGCAATCGAAGTAGTAATTGAGAAATTAGACTCTGTGGTGTGGCGTTCTGCAAAGAAGAGATTAAAATCATAGGTTTTCCCAGGTGTCAGACCCAGAGTATCAAGATTCACGCTTTGGGACTCGGCTTTGTGAACTCCGCCAAGATCTATAACAAGTTGTTTATTCAGGAAAACCCACAGATCGTCATCTCCAGTAAATTCAAAGGTTTGTCCAGGTTGATAAGTAAACTGGGAAGCGATCTCATAGGTAAAGTGATAGTTATGTACGCGCCCCTGATTGCCGAATAGCTGATTATCAATTGGAAAAAACGAATTACTGCTATAAGTGTAAAGACCACTATTTCCAATTTCATTCAGTGTAATTGTATGCTGCTTGCTAAGATTTACACTAGGAACATCTCGATACCATTGGTCAAAGGCAGCTTGACCATGAGTTGTTGCAGTACCTAGGCCTCCAGCATAGACTGGCTTATTGTCTGCACCAAGTATTGATTGCACAATACCTTTATCGGGGCCAAGTTCCTTTTCAAAGTCTGGATGGGTATCGTTAAAGTCTCGAATGATTCCTGTCAAGTTGATAGTCGCCGCGTTAGCTGAAGAGGTAGCGAACATCACTATCAGACCTGCACCCAAAGCTTTCAGTAATACAGTGGGTTTCGTCATAACTTAATTTCTCCAAAGTGGTGATGGTTGAAAGCAGGATCGAAATTTTGGTAGCACCTGGAAAAAAATATCTCAGACAAAAAATTACTAACTGGAAAACATTGAGGTTCAGCAATGAAACAGTCAGCATTTGCAAGAACACTGTTCTTGTAAACCTTTTGTGGGATCAAAGGACTGTGTCCGCAGAACGATCTCAAGACTCAGGCTCAGTATAAGCCCCCAGAGATAAGTTTTTATATATAGCTGCTAGTTGCGATCGCCAGATATGATTCCTGTATTGAAATACACTCCCATAGATGATTGAAAACTAAGCAAATAGGTTTTTAGTACCTTACTTTTAAGTTGTATGTATGACTCACAATGAACATCGCGTAAAATTATACACGTATATTACGGTATGCCTCTGGTATATTACTAGTTGATTTTATGGATAAGATGCTTGGTAAACAATAGAAAACAATAAGTATATAGTTTTTTCATAAAAAGATACATAAACTTTTTCTACTAATAAAAGATTTAATAATTCAAATTTGGACAATATTCCGATAAAGCGATCGCCTAAAAGCTTAGTCAATAACTCATTCGCAATTGCAAATAGTATTACTATCTACTGTTTAAAATATATAGAAAAGTAAAACGGGCATCGCCACCAAAACGCTGATGTGGCAATGCCCGCCCGATATTAAAAGTTACAAAAGTTAATCTAGGTAGTGCCTAACTGAGTATTCACTGCCAGATATAAAGCAGAACAAACAAAACGATCCAGATAACATCGACGAAGTGCCAGAACAACGAAGTTGCATTCACACCGAAGTGGCCAGAATCGTAATTACCAGGAATAAAGGAGCGAACTAGAATAATTAGTTGCAACAAGATCCCAGTAAGCACGTGCAAACCGTGGAAACCTGTCAGCAGGTAGAACATCCCGCCAAATACACCGGAAGTAAAACCAAAGGCGAGGCTGTTCCATTCAATCGCCTGTCCTACTAAAAAGTAGCTGCCCATAGCCATTGTAGCTAAGAGAAACAGACGAAATTTCATTAAGTCATGACGCTGGAGAGCGCGTTCTGCTAGGTAAATCACAAAGCTACTGGAAACCAGAATCGCGGTGTTAATTGCAGGCTCTTTGATTTCTAACCCAGAAACACCAGCTGGTAGCCAGTTAGGAGTTGTGATTTTATAAACAATATATCCAGCGAAAAAACTCAGAAAAATGACGCTTTCGGAAATTAGGAAGACAATAAAGCCGAACATCTTATTGCCTTCTTCGTCGTGGGTATGTTCGCTACCTGTGTGGTGTAACTCCCCAGATGAAAGATAACTGTCCATTGCTAAAATTCTCGTTGACGTTGCAGAAGAGGGTTGAGGTAGAGAGGGAAAAATAAACGAACCACAGAGAACGCAGAGGGCACAGAGAAGAGGTAATTATTAAGTGCTTTAGCTAAACTCTGCGCCCCATTGCGTTTAAAAACTTACTCCTTTATTTCCTCTGCGCAATTAAAGGTTCCGACTTACCGTAGCCGTAAGGTTCGCTAATCACGGTAGGAATTTCTTCAAAGTTTTCTACTGGGGGGGGTGAAGAAACTAACCATTCCAACCCAATTGCCCGCCAAGGATTATCAGGTGCTTTCTCACCATGCATCCAGGAAACTACCATATTGAAGATGAAGGGCAAGGTAGACATTCCTAACAGGAAAGAACCAAGGCTAGCGATGATATTCCAGAATTCATACTCTGGGGCGTAGGAAGAGACGCGACGTAGCATCCCTTGCAAACCTAAGGGGTGCATGGGCAAAAAGTTGAGGTTAATACCAATGAATGTCAACCAGAAGTGCAATTTGCCCCAACCTTCGTAGTACATCCGACCGGTCATTTTCGGGAACCAGTGGTAAAAGGCTGCATACAAGCCCATTGTCACCGTACCGAAGAGTACATAGTGGAAGTGTCCCACCACAAAATAGGTGTTGTTGACGTGAACATCAACAGGTACGGAGGAAAGCATGATCCCAACGATGCCTGCAAAGACGAACAAAATCAATGCACCGAGGGAGAAAAGCATGGGTGTAGTTAGTCGCAGCTTACCACCCCAGATAGTTGCAACCCAAGCAAACACCTTAATACCAGTGGGTACAGATACCAACATCGTTGTCAGCATAAATAGCATCCGCATCCAAGCAGGTGTACCGCTAACGTACAAATGGTGTACCCACACAATGGCGCTAACTGCTGCAATCAAGATCGATGAAATAGCAACTACTTTGTAACCAAATAGAGGTTTACGGCTATAAACAGGGAAGATTTCTGAGAATATGCCAAAGATAGGCAGAATAATCACATAAACAGCAGGGTGGGAATAGAACCAGAAATAGTGTTGGAACATAACTGGATTCCCGCCTTTACTGGGATCAAAAAAGGCAGTACCAGCAGTCAAGTCTAGTAGCAGCATGACTGCACCAGCAGTTAAGGCAGGTAGACCGAATAGTTGGATAATCTGAGCGCTAAATACAGCCCAAACGAACAGAGGCATCCGGAAGAAGGTCATACCTGGTGCCCGCATCTTAACGATGGTGGTGACAAAGTTAACTGCCCCCATAATTGAGGAGACACCAGATACTGCCACTGCCAATAACCAGATGACTTGACCGTTAATCAAATGACCTGTGGGGTTTTGCAGACTGACTGGTGGATAAGCCCACCAACCTGCTTGGGCTGGGCCGCCAGGAACTAAAAAACTACCCATCAATAAAATCCCGACTACTGGCACCATCCAAAAAGCAACGGCGTTGAGGCGGGGAAAGGCCATGTCTCGCGCCCCAATCATCAAGGGCACTAAATAGTTAGCAAAACCAACAAGTGATGAGCGTACAAGGGACATCCACAGATCTTGTAAGATGAAAACTTGAGTTCCTTTGACATCAAAAGTATATTTATTCTTGAGATAAAGATACTTTCATATACTCCATAGTTGAATTCTTTGAGTATTAATAAATGGTGATTCCGTTCAGGATAAGTTAACCCATATTTTGAGAGAATATTCGATTTGCGCTGCTTATCGTTACCTCAATTCTGACAACTATCTATGTCATTTTGAAATCTTACTGAGTTTTTATTAACCCAAGTTGCTAGTTATAGGGAAGAGCGATCGCTATGTGTCCATAAAGCAATAAAATCCCCTCCAAGAACCCTTTGGCTAGCAACCAAATAATTTGATAATGTGTTTGCAAGGGCAGGTTGTTTTGCTTGGCGGTATCGTCTCTCCAACTCATCAATACTAAGATGCTCTTCGATTTTGATTCGTTTCGGCATTGCGATCGCCCTTTGACTGCACCTTTCTCTTTTATTATGGTTGATTACCCGGACTTCATATTATATCATGTCCGTTTTAATACTTGTCATTGCGACCGTAAAGCCTTCGGCATAGCTTCGCTTAACGCTGAAAGCGTTCCCCGCCGTCAGGCGTTCTCGAAGAGTAGGGTAGGGAAGCAAGCGCAGAGACATTGTGATTGCTACTCTACCCTTCGGGAACGACTACTCTGCGAGAACGCCTCCGGCGAACGTCGAACGAGAAGCCGCTAGCCTGCGGCAACGCTTCGCGAACGCGTCTACGTTCCACTCGCGGCGGACATATCGCAACTAATTTAGCGAACATGATATTACTACCTGATTTCCCAGCCTGTATCCCTTCGTTCTGGGCGGGATGTCGGTAGATCGCATCTTAATTTTCTAAAATCCTCTTGCCTACCTGAGCAAATAATGTCAGGAATCAAACCAGATTCCTCTATAAATTTACAATTATTTTTATCGCGATTTGTTAAAAAAATCTGACATAAATCACTCTTGAGAGTTAAGCCTAACGAGCGATCCCCGGATGACAAATTTAGTTGTTAAAGAAAACACCGCTTTTTTACGGGAGATTCCATCGCTTTATTTATAATAACTCTCAGCAAAATCTCACAGTAAATCTCACTAATTTATGGGAAATTAATACAAATTATCGGTAAACATATCGAGATAGTAAACTTATAAAAACCCTTATAAAACCCTATTGACTGTTAAAAACTATCAGTCTAACGTGATAGATAAGTCCTCCCAAGGACGAGTCACAATACATCAGCTATTTAGGAGGTTTTCCTATGATGATGATGATGATGAACGAAT
Source organism: Calothrix sp. NIES-2098 (assembly GCF_963875125.1). NCBI lineage: Bacteria > Bacillati > Cyanobacteriota > Cyanophyceae > Nostocales > Calotrichaceae > Calothrix > Calothrix sp. NIES-2098. Next base: position 928,651 of record NZ_CAWNKJ010000001.1, on the reverse strand, counting down.
CCATGACCACTGAAATGCAATCTTGCATGGACGCTTGCATGGAATGTCATAAAATGTGCATGGAAGCTATGACCAGCTGTATGTCTATGTCTAAAGGCAAACAGATGGACATGAACATGATGAGCATGATGGGCATGATGCGCGATTGCGCTGAAATGTGCATGATGTGCATGAACATGATGATGAGTGGTTCCGAGTTCATAGGACGCACTTGTATGTTATGTGCCGAAATGTGCGATCGCTGTGCAATGGCTTGCGAACAAATGAGCGACAATCCTAAAATGATGGAATGCGCTGCCGCCTGCCGCAAGTGTGCTGAAGCCTGCCGTTCGATGCAAATGATGCCTGCTTAATTTTCATAACTCGCAGAAGTTACTCTGCAACCTAATATTCAAGCGCTCAGGCTCAACGAGTCTGGGCGCTTGAAGTATATTTAGAAGAATGAAACACCTTAAATCGCGTTCTCAAGATTTGCGGAGTTTGTTTGAGAACAACATCACAATTGAATACGTCGCAGAACCCCTCAAAGCAGTGTCGGCAGAAGCTGAGGTAATACAAGTGTTGCAATGGATGCAAGCACGAGACTTTGATGTAGTTGGTGTGGAGTTGGGAGATACTATCACTGGCTATGTAGAACGCGCCAGCTTGCTCAAAGCCACATCAGGGAAGACATGCAACGACTATCAGCGAGTATTTCATCCTAGAGAACTCATTGCTATTTCCACCCCACTGATGAAATTGCTACCAATTCTACAACAAACTCCCCGATTATTTGTGCTTGACTGTAATCAGGTGACAGGAATTATTACCTGTGGCGATTTGCAAAAAGCACCTGCACGAATGCTACTGTTTGGCTTAGTCACGCTATTAGAAATGAATTTGCTGCGACTTGTGCGACTTTACTATGCTGATGATACTTGGCAGAAAGTTTTAAAGCCAGAACGTTTACAAGTTGCGCAAAGATTATGGCGTGAAAGTCAAGAAAGAAACGAAGCTACAGATTTGTTAGATTATCTGCAATTTTGCGATAAACGCGAGTTAGTTTTAAATCAACCAGAACTGCTTGAGCAACTTGGACTAAAATCAAAGCGATTTGGAGAGCGTTTTCTTAAATCTGCCGAACAGCTACGTAATCGATTAGCACACGCACAAAATTTAGTTAGTGGTTCCTCTTGGATAGAATTAATTTCCCTCGCAGAAGCAATGGAAACATTATTAATTCGCTGCGAGGAAATTGAGTGATATTAATAATTCGTAATTCTTAATTACAAGGGATAGACAAATCATCGTGAAAATTGTAAGTAGGGGCACGGCACCTAAAATATTTTTCACAACTAGACAATCTTACTAGCGCCGTGCCCTTACAAAGACCGAACTATATTGGGCTATAGTTGTTTTGCAATGTAGAAAATTCAACGCTAGCACTAATTTTAAAAGATGCTAAGGGCACGGCAACTACAAACTTTTAGTATATCAAATTATCTTACTAGCGCCGTGCCCCTACGAAGAATTGATGTGTTGCAAACATTATTTGAATTGGTATTATTAATGAACAAAATTGTTATGTAGAAATAAAGAAGGGAAGAAGACGCAGGGATACAGGGAAATAATAAATAACAAATGACCAATAACAACTGAGGATAACTATGGATGCTCAACTAACCAGTAATGAAATTAATGCGACACGGGAGTTATTGGCAAATTACGCTCCCGGAAAGCACGCATTAGATATTTTAGAAAAACACAACGGTAATTATGATACTTCCTTCAATGAATTGTGGGTAGAGAAAAATGGGGTGCTAGTAATGCCAGAGGGTAAATCGCTTTGGCAGACGACGCTGAAAGTATTGCGTCAGGAACTCTGCGGTGATGATGGCTTTCGCGGACAACTCAAAGAATACACTAAAAATCCGGGAAGTGCGCCTTTGCTGACAGGGTTGATTGTCTCCCTAGTGGGTGTAGCAGCAGCGCATGGCTTACCCCTCGATCCTGCCATTGCTACTGTTATTGTTTTATATATTCTCAAAGTCGGACTCAATATATTTTGCGACTACACCGAACCACCTGCTGGTAATTCTGGCACTCTCCCGCCTGCAAACTAATGTGCTGACATACCGCACAGTTAGCGGCAAAGTTGCCTGTTCTGGCTCAACATTCAGAGTAATTATAGAACGTAAGTAGCAAAAGTCTGGGCATTCATGGCAAACATCTTGAGGTAATTGAGCGATGAGTTCATGTTTGTCATCAATATCTTGGTATTTGTGGCAAATGTCTTCATCTTTTCGATAAATAAGACGATATTCATAGTAAAGACGATCGCATTTATCGTAAATGAGTCGATCTTCTTGATGAATAAGACAATATTCATAATAAAGACGATCGCATTTATCGTAAATGAGTTGATCTTTTTTATGAAGAAGACGATATTCATAATAAAGACGATCGCATTTATCGTAAATACGTTGATCTTCTTTATGAATAAGACAATATTTATCGTAAAGACGATCGCATTTATCGTAAATGGGTTGATTGAGTTATCACTCCAAATCTTCATTACCTGACTCAAAACGCTGCTGCACTTCCTCTACCGACACCCCCAAAATCTCGGACACGGCTGCTAATAAACTCTCATCCTGAGTAACTTGGTAGAAACGGGCAAGATTACGAAGACAAATTCCTAAACTATGCTCATCATTAAACTCGACAGAAATCTGTAAAGCTTGCAGATAATTCGCTTTCGCTTTTTCCAGTTCCCCTAATTCTTCTGCAAGTGTACCAAGGTTAAAATAGGTGCTGGCACACTCATAGCGATCGCCAAATTCGATTTTAATATCCAAAGCCTGTTGATAATTGCGCCTCGCCTCTTCAAATTCCCGCAAATTTTGGGCAACAATTCCCAAATTGTGGTATATCCTAGCACAATGATAGCGATCTCCATATTCGATACAAATATCCAAAGCCTGTTGATAATTGCGCCTTGCTTGTTCAAATTCCCGCAATTCTTGGGCAACTACTCCCAACTGGTGGTGTGTGCTGGCACAAGCATAGCGATTGCCATATTCGATTGTAATATCCAAAGCCTGCTGATAATTGCGCCTTGCCTCTTCAAATTCCCGCAATTCCTCGGCAAGCCTTCCTAACTCGTGGTAGGTGCTGGCACAATTATAGCGATCGCCATATTCGATAAAAATATCCAAAGCCTGTCGATAATTGCGCCTTGCCTCTTCAAATTCCCGTAAATCTTGGGCAACACTTCCTAAGTGGTGGTAGGTGCTGGCACAACTATAGCGATCGCCATATTCAATTTTAATATCCAAAGCTTGTTGATAATTGCGTTTTGCTTCTTCAAATTCTCGCAATTCTTCGGCAAGTTTTCCCAACTGGTGGTATGTGCTGGCACAATTATAGCGATCGCCATATTCGATACAAATATCCAAAGCCTGTTGATAATTGTGCCTGGCTTGTTCAAATTTATGCAATTCTTGGGCAACTCTTCCCAACTGGTGGTATGTGCTGGCATAACCATAGCGATCACCATATTCGATTTTAATATCCAAAGCCTGTTGATAATTGCGCCGAGCTTCTGCAAATTCCCCCAACTCTTGGGCAATAATTCCCAATTGGTGATAAGAAACAGCCTGCCAAAGTTGTTTTTGTTTTTCTTCAACACTCTCTAAGGCATCACAAATTTCCAAAGTCTTTTCATAAGACTTTCTAGCTTGTTGGTACTGCTGGGCATTCAGTTGACAACTACCGAGTCTTTCAATTGCAAATGTTATTTGATAACCTAATTCACCTTTGATAAAGGCTGAGGGATAATTCTCTAAACGCTGACAAACTGTTTCTGCCAACTTCAGGTTACTTTGGTTATCACTAACTAAATCAAAGTACTGCTTTAAACAAAAATATATGCTAATACTTTCTTGCTTCTCTAAACAAATCTGCAACGCATTGTAGAGATTTTCATATTCCAGCCTACAAAAACCTATCCCCAATTGTCGTTCTTGAGCATTTTTAGAATCCATCAACTGCTGATAGAAACTTGCCAAACCTTGATAGTGGTTTTTAAATCCCTCACGCAAAGCTGCACGAGTTGCTTCATCGAGAGTTTCTAACTTGGTCTTCAAAAAATACGGAAAAACAGGTTGAATCGTCAACAAGCGCGGTTCTTCATCCATTGGTGAAAGCAAACCCCAGTTAATCGCCTCTTGAATTGCATCAGTAAATTTATCAAAGGGATAATCTTTTAATGGCTCAAAACTTTTTAAGTGCTCAATATACTGGGGAATATATAGAGCGCAAATAAACTTACTAAACTGAGCCAAACACAACAGCAATTTTTGCGCCTCTGCCGATAAATTACTGTGAGAATATTCTACACACTGCAAAATACTTTTAGTCTTATCTTCACTCCCCGTATCTAAATCCACATCCCCAGCTTGCAACCCCTGCAAAATCTCCTGTGGCGATTGCTTTTGCAAATTTGCTAACACAACTTGCATCGCTAAGGGATATCCTGCTAACAAATTCATCAATTTCTGAAAATCCCCATCTTGGCGAATATCAACAATGCGGTGTGGCGGTACATTCCGTTCTAAAATCTTCTCTGCTAATTCCGTCCTGGCTTCTTGATCTAACCCTCGCAACTCATAAACATTTTGTTTAAATGTGGTAGCTTGCAACCAATCTTCCCGACTGCGTGAACCTAAAATTACCTTGGTATTTCCACCTTGTAAACGCCCTAAAAAATCGCGGATTTGATTGCGTTCTATCTCTGGTAAAGTATTTTGAATTGCTAGTTGTTGCCCTGTCACAGATTCTAAGTTATCTAAAATCAAAGCGTAAGCTTCAGCCCGCAGTTTTGCGACTAATTTTTGTACCTGCGCCGCCTGACTCATTGCTTGAAAATTAGCTTGTTCAAATCTGCCATATACCTGCTTACCAATTTCAAACAAAATTTGTGTGAGTGTCCACGCTTTTTCGTCATAGCCAAAATAAAAGACATTCTTGACAAAATTGGTGCGTTGCCACCATTCCCGCAGATAAGTTAATAGGGTAGTTTTGCCCGTTCCCCCCATTCCCTGCAACAGTAAAATGTTATGCCTGAGTACAGCTTTCTCAATTTTGAGAATCTCTAAATCCCGCCCGACAAAACCATATTCTGGCAAGAGGAAACGATACTGACTGCCAAAAGTTTCCCAATATTTTTCTTCTTCCTCTGGTGTAAACTGGCGTAAATTAAAATTCACTGTCTGATTGCAATACACCACAGGTAGCAACCAATCTTCTAAATCAATCGATTTATTAAAATAAGCTTTGCGCGATCTGTTATTAAATAATTCCCGCCTACTCAAGCGAATCGCCTCGGTGATGGGTTGGTTATTAAATAAATGGCGATAAAGCTGTTCCATCATCAACTTAGCCGCCGACACGGTGACAGAATAGCCCATCGCCACTACCATCTGCATTCCCGCTGTCATTAACCGACTTCCTAAGCTGGTTTCCCGGATATCTTCGTCGGGAGTGGAGTTCTTCACCTGCTTCCCTGACTGACAAGCATTGAGAATACAAACCGGAATTCCCTTCCCTGTGAGTAAATCTGCTAACTCCTGCGCCTCGACCAAATCAACTTTTCCCTGAGTCTCGCCCTCAAAAGATAAAAACGCCCTCACGCCGTCAAATTTCTGCAAATCATTCCGCCCATAGCGCCTTTGATATAAATAGCGTCCGGGTTTGCTGGGTTTTTGTGTCTGTTCATAAGTCATCAGCGCCCCATGACAATCTAAATGGATGACATGGTAATATCCCGCACCTTTAGCTTCTAAATGCTGCGATAAAGCTTGGTAAGTCCCTGGACGCAGCAATTCTACATTCACCCGCAAGTGGCTATTTTCAATCAACTCTATCAACGGGCGAGAAATTGTCCGATAACCTACGTCCTGTTCTTCATCTGGACGCGCCACCACTACTAACAAATTAATCACTGGGGAAGTTTGCACTTCTGCATAGATGGGTGCTGGTTGGTTACGCTTACGCACCATCACACAATTCACTGCTAGGGGACGGGGTAAATCTTGATCGCGCAATGCTTCCCAATGCAGTGCTTGAAATTCTGGTGTTTTACCGACAATCTCAATTTGTAATTGACTTAAATTACTCCGTAAGCGTTGATAGGCGCTGTAAGCATTGAAATCAACTCGAAAAACTTGCTCAAATAGCTGTTCTCCGTAAGTTTTAATACTAGCTGCTGCTGCTTCTGCTTTTACCGTATCCAGCAGGGGAAAAATCAACCATTCCTCAAAATACCACTCTAGTTGTTTTTCTACCTTGGGTGTAAAAGGGTCAGTAATTTTGACTAGATAATCTCCTCTACCATCAAAACTGAGAATGGCATTAAATCCACCTTCTGTTGTCGATTCTTCCCGAATAGTGATAATTGGCATGGTGCAGTCTGCTTGATGCTAAATGCGATTCGCCTAGTCATATACTACACAACAGATTTAGCGATCGCCTTTGGGTACTTTGTAGAACGATACCGTTCAGTTAAGGATAAATGTAGATAAATGTAGGTTGGGTTGAACGAAGTGAAACCCAACAAAGCGCCGAAAATGTTGGGTTTCGTCCCTCAACCCAACCTACGCCAAATCAGTTTTTTAACGCTAACTGAACCGTATTGCTTTATTTATGTTTAACTACTTATTAATACAACTTGATACTTTATAAACACCCTCTAATTACGAATTACGAATTATGTTGACTTTCCCTGTTTATATCGGGATAGGTTCGTTGCGAATTCATCCGCATATTTTATTTGAATCTTTAGCTTATACTACTGCCTTTCGATTATTAATTCGCCGCGTTCGCAAAGATTCTATTGCACCTAGCCAACGTAGTTCGGTAATAGTTGGTGGTATGGTAGGTGCTTTAATTGGAGCCAAAATGCTTGTTTGGCTGCAACATATTGATTTAATTTGGCAAAATCAACAGCAATTACTTTTACTATTACTGCAAGGTAAAACAGTTGTCGGCGCACTTTTAGGCGGGTTGATTGGTGTAGAAATTACCAAAAAAATTTTTGGTATTCATCAATCTACAGGTGATGTATTTGTTTATCCTTTAATTTGGGGAACAGCGATTGGTAGGATTGGTTGCTTTCTGACAGGGTTGAGCGATCGCACTTACGGTATCGCTACAAACCTACCTTGGGGGATAGATTTTGGCGATGGCGTTCACCGTCATCCTACACAATTATATGAAATCTTATTTTTAGGATTATTAATTTTATTTTTGCACTTTCGCAGCCGCTATCAATATCACAATGGTGATTTATTTAAATTTTATTTAGTTTCCTATTTAGGCTTTCGTTTTCTGGTAGATTTCATTAAACCTGAGTTTCATCCTTTCTTAGGATTGAGTGCTATTCAACTTGCTTGCCTATTAACTATTTTGTATTACCGCCGCAGTATTACCCAGATGTTTCAATTTAAAAATTGATTGCAGATTATACATTATTTTCAATAATCGTCAGGTGCGCATTGCCCACCCTACAAAAACTACCATGCCTACTCGCAATTATCTATTTTACGGTTTAACTAATAGTGTTTGCTCCAAATGTTTAGTTAAAGTAGAAGCCAAAATCATTTTTCAAGATGATTGTGTTTACCTAGTTAAACATTGTCCCACTCACGGACGGGAAGAGGTTTTAATAGCTGATGATATTGAATATTATAAAAAGTCATTAGAATTTATCAAACCTGGGGATATGCCCCTCAAGTTTAATACTCCTATCAAATATGGCTGTCCTTATGATTGTGGACTTTGCCCAGATCACGAACAGCATAGTTGTTTAACATTAATTGAAGTGACAGATCGATGTAATCTTTCTTGTCCAATTTGTTATGCTGATTCTGGCGCGGAAGAAGTTTCCCAATTATCTCATCAACCACGAAAGCATCGCAGTTTAGCGCAAATTGAAAGCATGATTGATGCGGTGGTAGCAAATGAAGGCGAACCGCAGATAGTGCAATTAAGTGGTGGGGAACCAACCATTCATCCTGAGTTTTTTCAAATCTTGGATATTGTCAAAAATAAGCCGATTAAGCATTTAATGATCAATACCAATGGCGTGATGATTGCTAAGGATAAATCTTTTTGCGATCGCTTGAGCCAATATATGCCAGGAATTGAAATATATTTGCAATTTGATAGCTTTGAAGCCGACGCTTTAAAAGAGTTACGCGGTGCAGATTTACGGAATGTGCGCGAAAAAGCAATTGCCCATCTCAACGAATATAATATCTCCACTACTTTGGTTGTCACCTTGAAAAAAGGATTGAATGACAACGAAATTGGTAAAATTATCGAGTATGCTTTACAACAAAAATGTATCCGAGGCGTGACTTTTCAACCGATACAAGCCGCCGGAAGATTAACAGGATTTGACGCCAAACGAGACAGATACACCTTAACAGAAGTTCGTCGCTCAATTTTAGAACAAAGTCCTTATTTTAAACCTGAAGATATTCTTCCAGTTCCCTGTCATCCCGATTCTTTAGCGATGGCTTATGCATTGAAACTCAATGGTAAAGTTATACCTTTGACTGGGTTAATTAATCCAGATGTTTTTGTCAAAATCATGCCGAACAGCGTGCTTTACGAACAAAATGAAGACCTGAAGCAGCAAATTTTTCAATTATTTTCTACCAGTCATTCACCAAACTCTGCGGCTTTATCACTCAAGCAACTTCTATGTTGTTTACCAATGATAGCCGTACCAGAAGGGATTAATTACTCCAATGTATTTCGAGTAATGATTGTGCAGTTTCTCGACCCTTTTAATTTTGATGTTCGTTCGGTTAAGCGCTCTTGTATTCATATTGTGCATCCAGATGGTAGGATTATCCCATTTGATACTTTCAATATGTTTTACCGCGAGGGTAGCGCTGGATCTCACTTTGTGAATAACCGTCCCTCGTGAATTTAATCTATCGGCGTCATCTACAGGGCTAAATTAATGTCTCAAGGAAATGAAATTTTAAATATTATTTTAGGGATATTTCTTTTATTTGGGCTACATTTATTAGCAGTAGGTATAATCTTTTTGCTAGGCTGGGGTTATGGCTTAATATTTGGCTACAGTAATTATTATTATTTAGGAATTTGGATTATTGGTAGTTGGGGATTTTTTCTCTGGCAAATGTTATATGTCATTCCCCTTTGTATTTGGCTAAGACGACAACAGCGTTTGGCAATGATGAAAGGGGTAATTATTGGTGCAGTAATTACTGCTTTATTGAATGGTACTTGTTTTTTACTACTATTTACTAATCGTTAAGCGTCTGTAGGTTATATCATATTCGTTCAAACGCCTGTCATTGCGATCGGAGAAAAGCAATCTCAACAACACTGCGAGTGCTTCGTTCCACTGCTTTTCACTCGCAATGACGTATCATAAGTAATTTGCCAGCCATCATAATTAGTCCTGATTACGAATTTAGATTCCCGACTTTGTAGAAAAGTCGGGAATTTTGCAGCCTATCAAAATTAATGACATGACGCAATAGGTGAGAATTTGGGATAGTGAGGGGTCTGATAACAAGAGTGTCACGCTAAGTTGACACAAGCGAACAACTTTGTCACCTTACCCATCGTCTTGATTGCTAGAAATCATCCAACCTAATATCCTTCCAAATTTCCGAAACCTGCCAGCCTGTGTTACCAACTGATAGGACTACAGGATTGTCGCGTAAAGGAATATAGTTAGGTTCTCTATTCTCTACATCCAGTACTGGTCTGTTATCCTCCACCGATTCCGGAAAATCGATAGTATCATCCTGAAGATTTTGTTCTTCTGTTTCCTCCATAATCTTAATTTTCTTGAGTAGGAGTTTTTCAGATTTTTTGATCAGTTTCATCATTTATCTACTTAGAATTTTGAAACATGGACACTCAGAAATGAGAATCTTCTTGATTCTGAAAGAGGATAACATAATCTTTTCAAAATCTTCAGAAGATTCGCAAAAAATTTTATGGGGTATATTGTTGAATAATTTAACCAAGACTAACTAGGATACAGCAAATTTGAGAAAAATACGAGCATTTTTCTTAACAATGGAAAAGCAACGTTTCCCCAATCTTTAGGACTTAAGCATGAAACGAAAAATCAATGGCTTTGGGTTCTATGAGATTCTGCAATAGCCAATGTTGGAGGAGAAACAAAGCTGCTAATGCCGTTTCACTTTAAATAATGATACACGTAGGCAAGCAGGGGGGCAGGGAGCATGGAGCAGGGGGGAAAGAATTAGAGATTCATCATGTGTATCAGATATTTCGGGAAATGGTATAAGCTTTTTATCTATCGATCGCGTTTGAGCGATAGGCATGATTTGCTGTCAATCTTTCACTTCATTCGCACACCTAAGAACCTGAGGTGTGTGACAGCATCAGCATCCCAAAATTTTGTGATGGCTTTTTAATTGCTTATGTAAAATTAACTTTACATAATCTTTACTTTGCATAAGCCTTTCACTAAAGGTTGATAAGTAATTAAATGTATTGCAAATACTTACTACTTCGGTGATTCAGGCAGCCAATTTCAATTGAAGTTAAAACCTAGCAACTATACCGCAGAGCATCAATATTTAATTACCTGGATTCGATCGTCTCTTGGCTTTGATATCAAAAATCTAGTTGATAAAGCCGAAAAATACGATGTTTGTTTTGGAGTTGAGATCGGTATTGATTTTGGAGTTTACATAAATTAATGAACCTCAACATAGATAAAATCTTTTCATTGCTCATGAGTCCAGCACTCAATGAGTTTCAGATATGGGCTTTGCAGCGCCCGAATAAAAGCATTAGCAAAACAATCCTACCAATTATTAGTTTTGTCGAAGGCCTAATTGCTAATGAACCCACATACCTAGATGCCAAGCGGCTGGCTTTTGGATCTAACTTTTGCTGTGCTGGACAGGTAGTATTAGGAGAATTCAATACCCTAGAAACGGCGCTGACTTCACCGCAAGCACGCACATGGCAACTGGGAACTTCAGTACTAGATGCAGATCAAGCTCCTAACCACGATGTTGATGAAAGAAATGTTTTCTTACTTTCTTTATCGGACGAGGAGGCTGGCGGTAGTAGCGACCATAAAGCTTTTAGGCAATGTATGCAAAAATACACCCTAAATGCTGCGACAACAGAGCGTCAACGCGATGCGATCGCCAAAAAATTGCTCGATAAGTTAGCAGCAGATTACTTAGAAATGCCGCATGGTATGGGTGGAGAGTTTTTCTCTGACGAAAAGCGGGGTTGGATGGGGTTTATAGTGCGATATATGCACTATGTGCTTTTTGGGCTTAACCCGGATGATGAACAGTCAATAAATTTGCTGACGGATTTATACTACACGCGCATGAGTCCGTTGCATTATTTGGCTGGTATCGGTAGCCTGTTGCAGAGTCAAAGCCTGAAGGGACATGGGAATCTCTTCGATCTGATCGAGCAGGCGGCGACTATTTATGAAAATTCTCCCGCCCTAGCAGACTTTGAGGAGAACAATCCCGAATACAACAATATGACTCGGCGCGAACTGGCGAAGCTGATGACAGCTATCATGGGTATCGCCGCGCTGCAAGGCCCGTTGCATCTTGGTTACACGGCGATGGGTTATCGTCCCCTTCCTAACTATAAAGGCAGACAGACAGCCGATATTGATTTGACCCGTTATTGGGATGAACTCGATCTAGACGATCGCGAAGCTGTAAAGCTCTATCTTTTAGAGTGCGCCCGACTTTGGGCACCTGTAAGCGCTACGCATCGGATAGCAACTGAATCCTTCACAGTGAAAATAGCTGGCAAAAAACGGACGTTCCCCGCAGGTACTAAGGTACTGATACCAATGAGTTTGGGGCTGCTGGATGAAGGGTTTTGGGGATCTACAACCTACGAATTCAATGCACAACGCCAGAACCTTTGCCCCTTCCACATGGGCTTTCATGCTGTAGGCGATCGCAGTGCGGGGCGCATCTGTCCTGGTAAAGATGTGGCGCTAGATATGCTTGTGGATGTCATAACTACTCTCGGTAGAGTGCGCCGTTCTTCTTCATCTAATTCTTTGGCGATCGCAGTAGAATCTCCCGAAAGTAACAAAACTGCCATATTGACCAATTAAAGTTACGGGATTCTATTAATCCAACCTGATTTGTATATCAATACTTTCGCCAAAATCAAACTGTGCGAACCAATACTATTTCCCCAGCCTGTAAGGATTTCATCTGACGCAGGCAAGTTCTGTAAGTTTACCCTAGGCTTTCAGCTGCGGGTGTTGCCTAAAATTGGTGAAGGTATTGTTATATACAACGCCAAAGGCTCGATCTAACTTTTAACTTTAAATTAGCAAAACTATCATGACTTCCAGTGCAAATCTACCGTTGAAAACACCTGAGTTTAGCCAAGAATACCGTTTAGGGTTGGTCGTTTACGGAGGCGTTTCTCTAGCTATTTACATGAATGGTGTATGCCGAGAATTTTACAACGCAGTGCGAGGTCGAGGCATATATAAGCTAATTAAAGCACTGACAGATTCTGACATTATTGTTGATGTAATCTCCGGGACATCTGCTGGGGGTATTAATGGTGTTTTGTTAAGTTATGCTCTCACCAATAGCGATCGCGAACTTGTAGTGGATTTTCAGGATTTTGCAGAGATTTGGCGAGAGAGTGGTGACATTAACCAACTCTTACGAGATCCTAATTCTCAAAAAGACATTAATTCTATTTTAGATGGTGAGGGATATTATCAAGATCAACTCACCAATGCTTTCAATCAAGCATGGGAAAACAAGAAACCTGCACCTAAAAAAGATGAGTGGTTTTCTGATTCTAGCGAACTAGATTTATTTGTCACTGGTACAGATACATTAGGTAAAGTATACACAGCTTTTGATAATACAGGTTCCTTGATTGAAGTTAAAGATCATCGCGCTGTATTTCAACTCAAATATCGTCGCGGTCGCAAGCATCCCTTCTTACCTAAAAAATCACCGGCTGCTCACACCGCATTGGCGAAACTATGTCGAATCACTTCTTGTTTTCCTGTGGCTTTTCCTGTAGTTACTGTTGAGTTAGATAATCCAGATTTACAAAGTATTGACACAGAAAAATTAGCTGCTATTCTCCAAGATACTCAACATCAAGATTATAAAAAATATTTTAATTATGCAGTAGATCGGCATTTGGTGAAATGGGGACAGCTTGATAATCGAGAACTACCTGCTATTAAGGATACTGAGAATGGTCATCGCCTTCATTTTGTAGATGGTGGAGTTTTAGATAATCGTCCTTTTAGTTATACAATTCGCGAAATTTATTATCGTACTGCTCATCGTCCAGTAAAACGTCGCTTATTCTATATCGATCCTACTCCCGATCAATTTTTGGGTAGTCCTAAATTTAAGAAAATGGCTCAACCCAATATTTGGAAAACAGTTTCTGATTCGCTAGTGGGATTACCTCGATATGAGAGTATTTCCAATGATTTGCAAGAAATTAAAGAGCAAAATCAGCGAGTTTTACGGTATAAATTCTTGCGTGCTACTGCTGAACGAATGGGAGAACAAAGACGAAATACTGTACAATTCAAAGATTATCAACCCTCTGGTGATGAAGAACGCCGACAACAAATTTACTTGCGGTGTCGGCTTGTGGGGTTACGCGATCGCATTCTACCTTTACTCTTGAGAATCGATCGAGTCAGCACTTCTGCTGAAAACGGTCAGCAAAATCACAAAAAACAAGCAATTTTAGAGACTGCTGCTCAAATTCTGACTACATATATTACAGATCGGGAAAAGCAGGAAGAACGTGAAGCTTTTCTGCATGATTTTGGCATTCAAATTCGTAATTTAGATGTTGATTACGCTCTTAGGAAACACTTCTATCTGCTAGAAAAAATCTGTCAGTTTATGGTTGCTCCTCAATATCAGCAGGATGCACCAGTGCTCAAGCAATTAGCAGATAAATTGAGTCATCAGGTAGAACTTTTAGAGATTATTCAAGCAGCTTTAGAAAGAATGCTGCAATCAGAGCCAGTGAGTCAAAAATTTTACAGTCTGATTGCACAGGCGCAAGGAAATCGAGAGCAAGCACGCCAGCAAATTTATAACTATTTATTGGGGTTACATCGGTTTTTGTTGGATACCCAAGATTTACCGGAATTCATACCAACAGACACATCAACTTATACGGCTGAAGATATTGATGAGTTAGAACAGCCAGAAAAAATTGTCAAAACTGACTTTTTTAAAAATTTACCCTATGCCCTTATTCCAGAACAAGAGGAATTAAACGAACAAGATAAAAGGCTAATTTCCGATAAAGTATCTGATGTCTACTCTCGACTTAAACACAGAGCAAAGTTAGTAGAACCAAACAAATTAGCAGAAGATAATTCGCCATACAATTTAAATGATGAGTTTAAAAAAAACAAAAGCTTTGAGAATAATGGCGTCCCCTATTGCAGTATTTTGTTTAAGGTAGAAGAAGCAACAGAAAAATTGATTAACTCCAGTCAAATTGCTCTTGTTAAAGAGTTACTTGGCTATTTTCAGGGTTTCCGTTATATGGATGAGGAAGTTTATTCCTATGAATATCTTTCTAATATTCAAGCCAAAGAACAACTCGAAATTATCAGAATTAGTCCTGATGTCGCTCAGTTTGGTTTTGGTAAAGGTAAAGGATTAGAAGAAAAATTAGCAGGCGATCAACTATATGCTTTTGGTGGCTTTTTCAAAAAATCCTGGCGTTCTAACGATATTTTATGGGGACGTTTAGATGGATTAAACCGCATCGTAGAAGCCTTGCTAACCCCAGATGCTTTACAAAATTTCTCTGGTTTCTTAAGTCGTCAACTAAATGATAGGGAAGAGACAACCCAACAATATTTGAGTCAGCTAGTGGATGAAGCGCTACCAGAAGCAACACCATCGGAAAAAGCAAGCATTATCCATTATTTAACAAAGCTAGCTGCGCCAAATCAAACCCTAAAAGGCGAAGAATTATCCAACTTCCTAGATACGATTGTGACAGTCGGACACAGAGCAATTCTCAAGACAGATTTAGAAAAAGTATTGGAAGATGCGAACCAGCAGATATTAAAAGAACCAGAAAAAATCGATGATTATTTTCGCAATCAATACCATATTGGCTTAGAAAAACTAACTAAGAGTATTCCGCCAATTATTCTAGAAGATTTAGCAGCAAGAACAGGCTTAGTTTTACGCAATATTCTTAAATCACCGCCCAGTGGTCGCTACCTTAAGAACAGTAGTTCTTTTCGATTTATCACTCGGCTACTACAGATATATTATTTTTGGGTGCAAACCAAGAAACACAAAATTTCATTACTCTCTACTCGTTGGCGATCGCTTACTTCTGTTATGAACAAATTACCATTTCTTGTGCTTTTTCTCGGAGGGACTTTTGCTATCCTGAAGTTGCTTCAAAACTAATGTCTTTTGACAAAAGTCAACAGTTCAGACATATATGTAGAGTGGGCAATTTCCACTCTACATATAGATTTTTTAAATAATCGCAGAGAATTATTATCTTCAAAAATATTCGAGTTGGTCAAATTCTCAGTCAGAAATTATGCTGCACGCGTAGCTTAAACAAACTACACAATTAGTATTTATTCTACTCAAATAAAATTAAACTGACGCTCTAGACATCATAATTACTTCATCATAGTTTCAAGCTGCAATTACAATTTTGTGGTTTTAGCTATATCTTTCTTATATAGTGGAACTAATTACTACCTCTAAAGTCGTATTTATTTATAAAAAACTTCAGGAATCAGCGAATAAGATATGAAATTTTCACTTATTAATACAGCAGTAGTCTTAGCCTCGATCGGTATAGGGTTGTCACAAACTGCTGACGCTAAAATTCCCAGCACAAACAACGGACAATTACTACAAGAAGTTGCGGTACTGCGATCGCAAGGGCCACGCGGTTTAGATAAATTTCTTAACACTCACGCCCAGGAACTTAAAAATCCTTCACCACAGATGCGCGAGGCGTTAGATAAGCTTTGCCAACAACGGGATTGTTATGCTTCTAAGCTTTATTGGTACACCGATTTAGAACAAGCTAAAGCCGCCGCTAAAGCGAGTAATAAACCTATCCTCTCACTACGTTTGTTGGGCAATCTCGACCAAGATTTAAGCTGTGCTAATAGCCGCTTCTTCCGCGTTTCTTTATATCCCAATGCGGAAATTTCCCAATTTTTACGCGATCGCTATATTCTACACTGGCAATCTGTACGTCCTGTACCCAAAGTCACTGTAGATTTTGGCGACGGACGCAAGCTAGAACGCACCCTTACAGGTAATAGCATTCACTACATTCTAGATAGTTCCGGTGAGCCAGTTGATGCGATTCCCGGTTTATACGGGCCGCAAGCATTTTTACGTCAGTTAGTCGCTGGCGAGAAAGCAGTTAAAGAATATAGCAATTCAAGAGGTGTAGTACGTGCTGGCTTTTTGCGTGACTACCACCGTCAACAATTAGCTTCTACTCAACGCCAATGGGGAGCAGATTTAGCAAAATTAGGTATCAAAAACCTCCCTCGTCTTGTGGAAATGCCTAATGAGAATGAAACACCTAGTGCTAGCGTGGCTGGTACGCTAGCTGTTAGCAAGATGCGAGTTGAATCTCCTCTACTACGAAACATCACATCTGCTAATAATAATCAAGTCGCACTCCAAGACATTACTGACTCGGCAACATGGCAGCGAATTGCCCAACTCTACACCAAAGATGCAAAGTTAGACAATAACAGTATTTCATTAATACGTAACAAACGTTTTCAAGGAAGCAATTCTGATAATTTAAACCGTGTTGTTGGTAATTTTGAGGCAGCAATGGCATTAGATTCTGTGAGAAATGAATATACATTGCACAGCCAAATTCATCAGTGGTTTATGCAAGGTAATGAAACTAATGATGTCAGTAAGCTGAATGAAAAAGTTTACAGCGAATTATTTTTAACTCCTAATTCAGATCCTTGGTTGGGGCTGATGAGCAGTGAAAGTTACAGTGCGATTGATAATGATGGCATTCGCAAGTAGTTAACAACAAACAAGATAAATTTTGTCAGGGCACAATATGATTGTTGCCCTTACTCTTATCTTGATAAATCTCTCACTTATTTGTTATGAGTGATGCGTGTATAGTCAGATATAAATATTGCTTTGTGTTTACACACAAAATTAATGCAATACTTCTACGTTGATAAAATAAGAAA
This sequence comes from Calothrix sp. NIES-2098, assembly GCF_963875125.1. Lineage (NCBI taxonomy): Bacteria > Bacillati > Cyanobacteriota > Cyanophyceae > Nostocales > Calotrichaceae > Calothrix > Calothrix sp. NIES-2098. The sequence continues at coordinate 911,346 of NZ_CAWNKJ010000001.1, read as the reverse complement.
TACAAACATTCTCTAGAGTGAGGAGAATAGAAAAATGAAACTCGAAGAGTTAGAGCAACATCTTCTTGCTCTGAGTCCTAGTGAAAAAGTGCAAGCTATTCAATTATTAGCTCAAAGTCTTGGGAGTAGTTGGCAAGGGATTGAGAAAACTCCTAGAGTTTGTGGTGGAGAAGCTCGCATCGCTAAAACTCGTATTCCCATTTGGGTACTTGTGGAAGCTCGTCGTTTGGGATACAGTGATGCCGACCTTTTAACAAGCTATCCAAACCTTACTAGTACCGACTTAGCGAATGCTTGGACATACGCAGAGGCTCATGCTGATGAAATTGAACTGGCTATTGTCCGTAATGAGGCTGCCTAGCTAATGGCACGTTTTTATACAGATGAGCAATTTCCATTTCCCGTCGTAGAAATATTACGTACTTTGGGGCATGATGTTTTGACAGCCCAAGAAGCAGGCAATACAAATCAAGGAATTCCAGACGAAGAAGTGTTAGCTTTTGCTATCAGCCAAGAACGCTCAATTTTAACCATTAACCGTGATGATTTCATCCGCCTGCATCGCCAAAATTATAACCATTCCGGTATTATTGTTTGTACTAATAATCGTAACTGGGAGCAGTTTGTAGGATGCATTAATGAAGCTGTAACAGCAGAAGAAACTTTAAAAACAAAATTAATTCGTGTTGTTCGCCCTGCAATTTAAGCGAAAAATTTTGTAATAGAAAGAACATTCTTTTTATCTAGATATCTGCTGCTTAACCCAAGTGCGAAAAGCACGCATTGTCGCGATTTGTCCAGATTTTTTGCTTTCTATAATAAAGTTAGGAATCTCCTTAACTCGCACGGGAACAAAGGTAGGGCTAATTTCAGCTTCTAAATATTTGTTACCAGAAAGAGTGTAGATTCGCAATACTGTTCCGTTGTATCTCCAGAATTCAGGAACACCCATAGAAGCGTAAAGGCTAAATTTATCAATCTTGGGTTTAGAATATTCAACTTCCAGAACTAAATCTGGAGGTGGATCTAAAACTAAATCTATATGTTCTTTATTTCTGACTAGCAATTCATTCTGAATATAGTAGCTGCTATCTGGTTCTGCACCATGTTCCAACTCTTCTCGCGTCATTGTTAAAGAACCAGTGCTTTTAACTTCTAAACCCAATTCTTCACACAGCACAAGAACAAAGCTCTCTATTAAACGATTTGAGTTCTCATGCGGCATTAGTGGGGTCATGATTTCTAATATACCTTTTTCATACGCTAGCCTAGTGTTGCGCTCATTTCCCATATCTGCCAACATGGCTTTAAAAGTCTGCCAACTGATACCTTGCAGTAAAACCCTACTTTCTGCTGGGGTTACTATTGCTACCATGTTATGATGACCATTGCTTCATGTTTATTCAATTTTAAACTCCAAAAAATTATAGTAGGCAATGCTATCTCTAAACATTGCCTAAAAGCGCCTCATCTCAATATTTGAAATCAAGTTGGATGCTTGGGAATATCTTAACTCGCTGCTAAATTACCCCAACCTACATAAGGTAGCTTTGCCGCAGTTTCCCGAACTTTATCGGCATTAGCTACTAACTGACCGCAAGCATCCCAAGTCCCAGAAGTGAAGGTGCTTCTTGTACCTTCATTAATAGATATGGGAGTAGTGTAATCATCAATTTGTACTTGCAAGGTTTCCAGATTTACTGTCACCGATACTTGGGGATTGTTAGCTACTAGTTCTTGCAGCTTTTTGATGGTGGTACTATCAGCTGTTACGCAAGGAATACCCATCGCCACGCAGTTACCGAAAAAGATTTCAGCGAAGCTTTCACCAATTAAGGCTTTAATTCCCCATTTCGCAAGCGCTTGGGGTGCGTGTTCCCTTGATGAACCGCAGCCAAAGTTGCGGTTAACTATTAAAATATTCGCACCTTGGTATTGTGGTCGATCGAAGGGATGTTCGCCTTTGAGTGCTGTGCGATCGTCGATAAACGCACCTTCACCTAATCCATCAAAGGTGATGGCTTTTAAATAGCGGGCGGGGATGATGCGATCGGTATCTATATCATCGCCTACTAAAGGTACGCCGCGCCCGGAGACTTGTTTAACTTCACTTACCATAAATTTATTTGGAAACGAACCGCGAAGGACACAAAGAACACGAAGATAGAAGAATTGCAGAGAGTTGTGGTATTAGTTTTTTAGGTTATGTTATGTCGGATTTAGATACCCGACTTCTTGTAGAAGTCGGGTATCTGGGCAATTAAATTAATTAAAGCAACTCTCGCACGTCGGCGACTTCGCCTTTAATCGCAGCAGTCGCAACCATCGCCGGACTCATCAGCAGCGTGCGGCCAGAAGCTGAACCTTGTCTACCTTTAAAGTTGCGATTGGAAGAAGAAGCGCTGATTTGTCTTCCTTGCAGTTTGTCTGGGTTCATGGCTAAACACATAGAACATCCTGGTTCGCGCCATTCAAATCCAGCTGCTTGGAAGATTTTATCTAATCCTTCGGCTTCTGCTTCTTTTTTGACTCTCTCGGAACCAGGAACGACAAAGGCTTTGACTCCCTCTGCAACGTGGCGACCTTGGGCAATTTTCGCCGCTTCCCGTAAATCGCTGATTCTACCGTTGGTGCAACTACCAATGAAGCAGACATCAACTTTAGTGCCTTTGATCGGTTGACCGGGAAACAAATCCATGTAATTGTAAGCTTCTTCCGCGACAAATCGGTCTTCTTCTGCCAGTTGGTCGGGCTTGGGTATCAATTGGTTGACGCCGATACCTTGACCGGGGGTAATTCCCCAGGTAACTGTGGGGGGAATTTCCGCAGCATCGAATACCACCACATCGTCGTATTCAGCATCGGTATCACTCTTAATAGATTCCCACCAAGCCACAGCTTTATCCCAATCTGCGCCTTTGGGTGCGAAGTCTCTACCTTTGAGGTAGTCGTAGGTGACGCGATCGGGGTTGACGTAACCACAACGCGCCCCGCCTTCGATCGCCATATTGCAGACGGTCATCCTCTCTTCCATATTCATTTGCTCAAAGGTTGTACCTGCGTATTCGTAGGCGTAACCTACACCACCTTTAACGCCTAAGGTGCGGATGATATGGAGGATGACATCTTTAGCGTAGACACCAGGGTTGAGAGTGCCATTAACTTCAATTTTGCGGACTTTTAATTTCGACAGGGCCAGGGTTTGGGAAGCGAGAACATCGCGTACTTGGCTAGTACCAATCCCAAATGCGATCGCCCCAAATGCACCATGACTAGAAGTGTGACTATCACCACAAGCAATGGTCATTCCTGGCTGGGTAAGTCCTTGTTCTGGAGCGATGACGTGGACAATACCTTGACTGCCAGAACCTATATTGTAAAAAGTTATGCCATTTTCTTGACAATTCTGCTCTAGCGCCTGGATCATTTCCTCTGCCATCTTATCGACAAAGGGACGTGCCTGATTATCTGTAGGCACAATATGATCCACCGTAGCTATAGTGCGCTGAGGAAACAGTACTTTTAAACCTCTTTCCCGTAACATCGCAAAGGCCTGGGGACTAGTGACTTCATGGATGAGGTGAAGCCCGATAAATAGTTGCGTTAGTCCTGATGGCAGTGTGCCAACGGTATGTAAGTCCCAAACTTTATCGAACAGGGTGCCTTTGCTCATACATCAATCGTTATTTAACGAGTCAGAGTTTTTATACTATCAAAAAAGCGTTAAGCTTTTGCTAGCTAATTGTAGGTTAGCGTACATATTTATTGTATTTATTATTGGTTAAGGTAAGGCAGAGGCTGCCGATCGCTTAAATAGTCTGAAAGCAATTGTACTTACATCATCGATTGTTGTTATCCATAATTATCTTGAAAGCGCGATCGCCCACTTTTAAAAGTGTCAAAATCAAGTAGGCGATTCTGAAAAACCATCTGGAGAGCAACTTGCCTAACTCGATTCAATCCATCCAACCACCACTAAAATTTATTCCGCCGCGCTTTCACGCAGTCATACTCCAGATTGCTAAGTGGTTGCTGCCATTGATGTTGCGTTTGCGGCTGCGACCCTGGTTGCCAGCAGGTATTATCCAGATTGAAGCTAAAAATGCTGAGGTGTTAGCCCAGCTATATGAAAAGTTCCAAGCGGGCAAAATTCGCTTTTTGCTGGCGTTTCGGCATCCAGAGGTAGACGATCCTCTGTGTATGTTCTATTTACTTTCGCGGATTGTGCCAAAAGTCGCGCGTCAGCAAGGAATCAAGTTGCAATATCCGGTTCACTCGCACTTTCTCTACGATCGCGGTATGACTTTGTGGGCTGGAGACTGGCTGGGTTGGTTTTTCTCTTTGCTGGGAGGTGTCGCAATTCGTCGAGGTAAGCGATTAGATAGACAAGCGATCCAAACAGCACGAGATTTATTTGCCAATAGTCAAATGCCAATCTCAGTTGCACCTGAAGGCGGTACTAATGGTCATAGTGGCATTGTGAGTCCCTTGGAACCTGGTGTTTCTCAACTGGGGTTTTGGTGTGTAGAAGACTTAGCCAAAGCCAACCGTCCTGAGACTGTGTTTATTGTACCGATCGCTATCCAGTATCGCTACGTTAACCCACCTTGGTCAAAACTGGAGCGCCTGTTAACTAAATTAGAAGCTGTTAGCGGTTTACCAGCCTTACCAGTCGAGAATGGTATGAATGGGGAGTCAGAAATTTACAATCACCGCCTTTGTCGGCTGGCTGAACACGTTATTTCTGAGATGGAAGAATTTTATCGCCGTTTCTATCATCAAAATCTCCCTGCTGTTCCCGATCGAGATATAACTTCCCGTCTGCACCGCCTGCTAGATACTGCTTTACACGTGTCCGAACAATATTTTAATATCCAGCCACAGGGAAATTTTATCGATCGCTGTCGTCGTTTAGAAGAAGCTGGTTGGAGTTACATTTACCGGGAAGATGTCGCTGATATCGCGGCTTTATCACCCCTCAAACGCGGTTTGGCAGACTGGATTGCCCAAGAAGGAGATTTGCGAATGCGACATATGCGCTTAGTCGAAAGTTTTGTCGCCGTCACCGCCAGCTATATTCAGGAACAACCAACTGCCGAACGCTGTGCTGAAATCACGCTACTGATGTTTGATATGCTATCGCGAATTAGCGATCGCAAAACCCCCGCACGTCCCCGCTTAGGTTGGCGAACAGCACAAATTAATGTAGGCGAACCAATTTCTGTTACAGAACGCTGGGCAAATTCTCAAGGCGATCGCCAAGCATCTCGAAACGCTACGAGTCAGTTAACACGAGACTTGAAAAATGCTTTAGAACAGTTAATTGCTTAGTCGAGAGTCAAGGGTCAATTGCAATTAATTAAAATCCCTTTTTGTCAACATCTTCCTATGAGGATGAATTGCTATGAGCGATCGCAGCAAAATTTAACGTTCGCCATATTCCATGCCATTAGCCTCAGCATAGCGATGCATAAATCGCATAAATCTTTCCCAACGGTCATCTTGCTCAATTTCCAATTTACACTCGACTCGCTGTAGTTCATCCCCTTCATCACCGCCAAAAATGAATCGAGTAGAAGCAGGAGTAATATTCATTTCGCCTTCTTCATCAGTTAACCGCAAGGAATTCAAAGATGGTTTGGTAAAGCTGTTAAATCCTTCCAAGGCTTGCAATTTCTCAAAAAACATTACAACTATGCGTTTACCAGTGCGGACTTCACGACGTAAACTGACATTGCTCAGTTCTTCAAAAAGTCCGGCAAAAAATTCGATTGAAGGTGTAGTTGTTGTCATGTTAAATGAAGGATGAAATGTAAAGTATGAATAAGCAAATTGGGAATGAACCATTCCATTTTCATTTTCATCCTTTAAGCGAATTACTTCGCCTTTTTTTCATACTTCATGATGTTTTTGTTAACTTGTATTTAATACAGTTTCTCTAAAATCCTGTTACTCTTCAATCTCTTTGCATCTTTCTCGCTTCATCAAGATGTTTTGTTGTCAACGTCAATATATAAACAAATGTAAAAATAATCCCCGCGCTTCTAGCGCTGGGGAGTGTGAAAATTATCGCCAGTTATCTTTAATTGCGCCAACCTACTTATCTAGGTGGATAATACTGGGGATTCACCATCGGCGATGATGGATAACCAGGATTAAGCATGGGATTTACCATACTGTTGGGATAAGGAGACACAATTGGGGGTTGATAACCATTCATGGGTATGGTGTTGACCGTACTGTTGTTGGGCATGGGTACGGTGTTGACTGTACTGTTGTTGGGCATGGGTACAGTATTGACTGTACTGTTAGGTACAGGAGGAGCCATTACTGGTGACTGAAAACCAGTTGCAGGCGGCATATTGGTTGTTGTATTACTGGGTATGGTTGCATTTTGGCTAAATTGCTGGTAAGCGGCGCGAGAAATTGCACTAATGAGCTTTTCGGCGCGAGCATCGTTATTGGGACGTTGTACCATCACTGAAGCTATGTAGCGCTTGCCAGTTGGGATATCAACTAAACCTGCATCTGCCAGCATTGTGCCAATATCGCCTGTTTTATGGGCAATACTCGCACCTGCTCCTAAACCAGAGGGTAGTAAATTATCTCTTTGGGTTTGGCGCATGATATCAAGCAAGCGATCGCGCGATCGCATATTCACCAAATTCCCCTGATTTACCATCGCCAACAAAGTTGCCAATTCCTTGGGACTAGTAGTGTTTGTCCCTTGTAAATCTGGGAGTTGATTGCGAATTGCGGTAGTTGTCAAACCCCAGCTGCGGAAACGTTGGTTAAGTGCTTCTATCCCTCCCAGTCGCGCAATCAGCATATTTGTGGCTGTATTGTCGCTGATGGTAATCATCTTCGTGACGACTTCTAAAGCTGTGAACTGAGTTCCAGCTGGCTTGTATTGCATATTTCCGGAGCCACCAGCAATCATCGGTTGCTGCATGGTCAGCATTTCATCCAGGCGGATTTTCCCTGCATCTAAATCTTGGAAAAAGGCCACCAAAATTGGGATTTTAATTGTACTGGCTGCGGGAAAACTAGCAGCGCTATTCACATCTACATAAGCGCCTGTATCCAAATCTACTAACAAAACTCCCGGTGTCAGATTTGGATTTGCTGCCACCAGGTTTTGCACGGCAGTTTTTAAGGAGTTAATTTCTTGAGATAAATATAAGCCAGAAGGCGTTTGTGCAGTTGGAGTAGGTTGGGGTTGGGATTGACCAGCATTACTATTAGATGAAGAAGTTGGAGTCATTCGCGTAGCTGGGTCTAATACAGACAACACCGTACCCATAATCGCGCCGATACCAACTCCCACGATCAACAGCCGCATGGTATACAGCAGGGTTCTTGCCATTGGTTTTAAACGTGTCTTGCGCGATCGCATGGCTGTTTTCGGCGACCCATGCCGATCGATCCGTACTGTCTTCATCTTCACAGCACTGGATTGTACTTGAGGAGTCATTACCTTGGTTCTAGGTATTGGTTTCACTGCTGCTGGCATGACCAACCCCGGTCTTGACCTGGATACCCCAGCCGCCATTGGAGAATGATTAGCACTCTTCGTTACCCGTGTCAGCGTAGCTTCTTTAGCGACAGCACGCTTTTGGTTAGGAACTTTCACTTTTTTTTGTTCCGCGTTTTGAACTTTGCGCGGACGCTGGCGGCGGTTTCCGGGTTGACGCCGCGAGAAAGCTCTTAGTTTGTCACTTGATTCTGACACCCCTACTCCTTGTGACCCACTCGATTTTTTTCCTGCTGACTCCCGACCCAAAACTCACTCCTCAAGTACCTTTACTTTAATACTGAAAACACTTTTTGCCACTAAGTAGCATTTTTGTGTTTAGTTTAGGCCATATTATCTATTTTGGGGGGATGAATGCGTACATATTAAGCGATGAATTACAAGATTTCACGATCGCTCTGGCTGGTAATTGCCCATTCTACTTGCCGCAAAATCCCTCGCAACATAGCTACTTCAGTCGTTTGCAGGTGTGTACGGTTATATAGTTGCCGAAATTTTTCCATTCGGCTAGCTGCGGTATGCGGATAAAGATAACCAATTTTCAGCAGTAAAGATTCTAATTGTTGATAATAAGCTTCCACCACATCCCAAGCAGCCTGTTCTGTTGGTGGTGACTCAGTTGCAGATAATTCCGGAGATTGTGCCAGTTCATAACAGCAGATAGCCACGGCCGTAGCCAGATTCAGGGATTGATAACTCTCATGTGTGGGAATCATCACAAACCGTTGAGCATAATTTAATTCTTCATTGCTTAATCCCCGATCTTCTCTACCAAAAATCAGCGCGACTGGTTTGTCTAATTCTTCTAATAACCAAGGTAGTGCCGTGCGGGGGTTTTCTAAAGGCGTGTCTGTACTGCGAACTCTGCCGGTAGTGGCTATTACCCTGACACATCCCTGCAAAGCTTCAGGTAATGTTGCTACTAAGACAGCAGATTCTAAAATCTCTTTGGCATGAACTGCCATTTTCATCGCTTCCATTGACAGCGGATCGCATTGGGGATTGACTATTACCAAATGATTAAGTCCAAAATTTTTCATTACCCTAGCGATCGACCCCACATTCATTGGACCAGCTGGCTCCATCAAAACAATTCTTAACCCAGCTAATCCCATTTCTTACCTCCTCATACCTATGCAAAATAATTCTCGGTATTATAGCTGCTGCTCAAGAGTTTCCTGGGAATTATTGTAGCTGGGTCTAAAACTTGATTTCTTAAGAAATGTAAAACAAGCCGATTCAAGCAATTATTTGCGCCATAATCTTGGGATTGCTCACGGGTTTCTCACATTTCAACTCTAAGATTTTCAAGTTAAATAAGGCTGACTCTCAAAAATACTGAGTCTCATGTTGGTTAGGCAGAAAATTCGATCGCCAAGGCATTCTACCTTTAATTAATTCCTATAGCTGGAAAATAGACAGGGAAAAACAGGGATAAAATTTTGGTGAGTTACTACTGAGTAATATAAATTAATTCCCCTGCAAGTGTTGCAGAGGAAACAAAATTACGGCGTATATATTCCATTAGTTTAAATGGTGTTGTACTGCCTTTGCGAGCAACTCCATGAATATATAGTTTTCTCTAAGATGGATAAAAAACTATATTCTCAGGCTGTAATCTTTACATCTCTTTAAAAGTAGCTTCTAATGCACTAATGTCTAACAAAAAGGTGTAAAGTTCTGTTTGAGATATTCAAGGTTTAGATTTTTTGGTCAAAAAACTCACATGAATCTATCTTGTTTTCACGGGTAAAAGTCTTTGAAAATATTGGTGGCGATCGCTATGAACATTTTATGAGAGGTATGTAAGTATATAATATTTCTTCTAGTACAAGGTTATTGAGTTATATTAGAGACACGATCGTCTAAATTACTGAACTTTCAATACCAAATAGCATACTAAGTAACCTGTATCCAATATGGTATTAATCCCTACAAGAAGAAAGCAGCAAATTAGTTTAGTTAGGTTAATAATAGAAGATACTTCAAGTTCTACTTATAAGGTAGTTTGTATAAAAAATTAGGAGCTTCAAAAATGTCCCTGAGAAACAAACCATCCGGTTTGATGAAATCCACTGCTAAAAAAGTTGCTCGCGCTCAAAGGGAGTGTGAAATCAAAAGAAAACTTGCCTCCTATGATAACGAGAAAGCTTTACAGGAAAAGCCAAATCAGCCTAAGGATAATTACCTAGAGCAACGTTTATCTGATGTTGATGATATTAATGATGAGCTAGCAGAATGGATACATCAGTTGCAAACGCTATTAGAACATAGTCTCAAGGCAGAAGATTCAGTTTCATTTGAACACTTGCGGATTCGGGAAACATTTCCCCCAATGGAACTACCGCAGGAATTATTAGCAGAATCAAAAAAGCTACAATTTTGCCAGCCAAAATCTCCTCCTAAATGGCTCATGAGACTGCTGCCTTTCTTAGAAAAGCATTATATAAATTCACTTAAAAAAGCCGAATTGAATTATCAGATGGCGCAGAAACAATATGAAGAAACAGAATCTAGCCGCCAAGTATCTCTAGAGCATCTTAAAGCAAATTATGAATGGAAAAAGCATAGTTTTATTTTAGATATTAAAAAGCGCAATGCTGAGATAGATGAATTAGCAGCAGCTTACCAAGACGGAGAGGCATCTGCTGTAGAAATTTATAATGAGATGGTATTAGAACGTTCGGAATATCCAACCTTGGAAGAGTTCCAATACATCTCCTATACAAATGAAGACAAGGTGGCGTTGCCCCAACAATTCCAAGTAGCTTATGTACCCGAATCTAAACAGTTAAAGATTGAGTATGAACTGCCCAAGGCTAAAATTATCCCGACAATAGCAGAGGTGCAATACGACCATAGTAAAGATGAGATTCGCGGCATAGCTAGAAAGCCAGTTGAAATTGAAGAGTTATACCAAGATATAGTAACTGCGATCGCTTTGCGCACGATTAACGAAGTTTTCACCGCAGATCTAGCTCAACATCTAGATACAGTTGTATTTAATGGATTTGTGCAAACAATTGATTCGACCACAGGAAAGCATTCACAAATCTATTTAATATCAGTGCTAGCTACCAAAGATAGTTTTACCAGCATAGATTTTAATAATATTGATAAACTTACTTGCCTGCGAAATTTAGGGGCACAGATTTCATCTTATCTAACTGCTATGCAGCCCGTGCAACCAATTGTTGATTTCAACATGGTAGAAGCAAAGTCAGCGCCAAAGGAAAACATTCATTTAGTACGGGAGTCATCATAAATAGATCGGCGTAATTTAAAGATAATTAGCGTACCCCTTCGAGGAAGCAATCTACGCGTAGCGTCTCCGACAGGAGAGGGCTGTCATTTGTTATTTTTCAATCACTGTTTTAGTTAAAATTAAAAGATATTGCAAAAATGTTTGACTAAATGCCAACCCGCGAACAAGCGATCGCTTCAGTGTGTGTCTGTCAATCACTTTCAGATATGCTACAGCCTATACACTTATTTAGATATGATGCGTTATATAAACATATATTTATACTAGCCGGGATGAATGAAGGCATAGAAATTATTATTTTGGAAGATGGAAGTTGGGAGTTTTACGAAGATGACTCAGCCTGATTTTACTAAAATGACTCGTCAAGAATTAAAAGCTTATATACGACAACACCCAACTGATGATGAAGCCATCCGAGAATTATTTGTGAATCGTCGCAGTCCTGATGCGAAAACCTATCCGTTTCCGTATAACATGACTAAAGAAGAGTTAACAGAGATTTTCCGACCCAAAAATCATAACTAACTGCTGAAGATGGTGTTGTGGCTTGGGCTACTTGTGAAGACGATCGCTTCAGTTTGTGTCAGCTAAAAAATCAACAGCGCACCCCAACCGCAGTACAATGTCCAGTGGTTTGATTAATAACGCCACAACCTGCGCCAATGAGAAGATCCAGAAAAGTTTGGTTGCACAAGACATTAAAAAATCTTGTCATTGTCATACTAGTGTTGGGTCTATCACTAGTGGGGTTTGCCACCCATACTGTACGTCAATCTTTTCCTCAAGACAATGGGGCGATCGCTCTTTCGGGACTAAAAGCTGAGGTAACTGTCCAGCGCGATCGATGGGGAGTTCCCCATATTTACGCCGCCAACTCCCACGATCTCTTCATGGCGCAAGGCTACATCCACGCCCAAGACCGCTTTTGGCAAATGGACTTCTGGAGACACATCGGTTCCGGGCGACTTTCAGAAATGTTTGGTGCTTCCCAAGTAGCAACTGACAAGTACTTGCGGACAATGGGTTGGGCTAGGGTAGCACAGCAAGAAATCGCACAAATGAATGCAGAGATGAAAGCATATCTAGAAGCATACTCTGAAGGGGTAAATGCTTATCTAGCAGAGCATCAAGGTAGCGCCCTGAGTCTAGAATATGCTGTGTTGAAACTGCTGAATCCTGGGTATAAACCTGAACCTTGGCAAATGCTGCACTCCTTAACTTGGGGTAAGGTTATGGCTTACGACCTGGGCAGAAACTTCGAGCGAGAAATTGAACGTACCATTCTCCTCAAAACTTTAAACTTGGCTCAGGTAGAGGAACTTTTCCCACCATATCCCCAAGATTTACCAGTAATTTTACCAGACCAGCAAAAAAGAAAAACAGGGGAACAGAACAATTTTGATGAGACAGAATTAATTGCCTCTAGTATTCAAAAAGAAACCGCAGCAATTACCCCAGCCTTAGAATCAATCGCCCAACCAATGCTGGCTTTAGAGGAATTAATTGGTTCTAGGGGTATTGGGATTGGCTCGAATAACTGGGTAATATCGGGGAAACGCACCACTACAGGTAAGCCGATATTAGCAAACGATCCGCACCTAGCAGTACAAATGCCTTCTATTTGGTATGAGGTTGGTCTGCACTGTACGCCCAAAAGTGAGGAATGTCCCTATAACGTCACAGGCTTTTCCTTTGCGGGGATGCTAGGAGTAATTATCGGTCATAGCGATCGCATTGCTTGGGGCGTGACCAATGTTGAACCAGATGTGATGGATTTATACATTGAGAAAATCAACCCCAATAACCCCAACCAGTATGAGGTAAATGGGAAATGGGTAGATATGCAATTGGTGAAAGAGACAATTCAAGTGGCGGGGAGTCAGCCAATTGTCCAAACAGTGCGCTACACCAGACACGGCCCTATTCTCTCGGATGTCTCACCCAACTTGCAGCAATTCCCAGCAAATCACGGAGTAGAAATCCCGTCAAAATATGCCGTTTCCCTGCGTTGGACAGCTTTAGAACCTGCCACATTGGGGTATTCTATTCCTTTATTAAATCGCGCCCAAAACTGGCAAGAGTTCCGCACAGCCGCGAAAAACTTTGATGTCCCTGCTCAAAATTTAGTTTATGCTGATGTTGATGGCAACATTGGCTACCAAATGCCTGGTAGATTCCCGATTAGAGCCAAGGGCAATGGACGCTATCCTGTACCTGGTTGGACTGATGAATACGAGTGGTTAGGCTATATTGACTTTGAGCAATTACCCAAAAGTTTTAATCCACTCCAAGGTTACATTGCTACAGCTAATAATTTAGTACAAAATAAGTATCCTTATTTGATTACTACAGACTGGGTTTATGGCTACCGCGCACAGCGGATTGTCGAGATGATTTCCCAGTCAAATCAACCTCTATCTCTGCTGGATGTCGAGTCGATACAGGGAGATAATCGAAATTTAAATGCCCAAACTCTATCACCCTTATTTGAAACTATCTCTTTCGATACTCCCCGCCTAGAAGCAGCCAGGAAATTACTTCTAAATTGGAATTTGCAGTTAGAAATGCCCTCATCGGCAGCGGCTTTATTTGAAGTATTCTGGAAACATTTGCTAGCAGATACTTTTCACGATCAGTTACCCAAGGAATACTTTCCTGATGGTGGCGATCGCTGGTATGAGGTAGTTAAAAATCTTGCCAAACAGCCAAATAGTAGCTGGTGGGATAATCTTAGAACCCCCAAAGTCGAGAATCGCGACCAAATTTTGCGACAAGCTTTTACCGAAGCTGTCAATGAACTCGAACATATTCAAGGCAAAGACCCAAAATCTTGGAATTGGGGTAAATTACATACTATTACTTTTCGCAATGCAACCTTAGGTAAATCTGGCGTTATACCTATTGAAGCTTTATTTAATCGTGGTGCTTTTGCTACGGCTGGTAATGGGGAAACCGTCAACGCTAATCGTTGGCAAGCACACAAATCTTTTGAGGTGACGGATATTCCTTCCCTACGGATGATTGTTGATTTAAAAAATCTTGATAATTCGGTAGCAATTCTTGCACCCGGTCAATCAGGTCACGCCTTCCATACTCACTACACAGATATGGTTGATACTTGGCGCAAAATTGAATACCATCCCATGCTTTGGGAACCGCAGACTGTAAGTGCTAACACTGCTGCTTCACTAAAATTAATTCCCAAATCGGGGACTTGAGCAACGCGAATATTGTGCTGAGTTGTTTAATTTGCAACACGCAAGTATGTAACTTTAAACTGCAATAAATTAGTATAACTTAATACTATTGACCGAGAGTATGGAGTATAACGTATCTTGACCAATACCTAACTCGGGATTTTGCAAAATCTAGTCGAGAAAATAATGATTAAACAAAGTATTATAGTTTCTGGAGCTACTGCGATCGCATTACTATTTGCAGGCTGTGGAGAAAGTAAGGTTGCTCAATGTAACAAAATAGTTAAGGTAGCAAATCAGGCAGTTACAGTAGGTCAAGACTTTGGTAAAAATCCTAATCCTCAGAAAGGTTCTAAAGCTTTAACTGAAGTAGCCGCCAAGATAGACACAATTACCACAGAGATGAAAGGGCTAGAAATCAAAGATGAAAAATTACAAGGCTTTCAAGGGCGCTTTCTCACTTTATATCAAAGTACTAGCAAGGGTTTAAAAGATACGGCAACAGCCATAGATAAAAAGAATTTAAAATCAGCAAATACTGCTTTAGCATCTTTGAAAAAGAATAGTGGCGAAGAAACTAAGCTAGTTAATGAAATTAATACTTACTGTTCTGGTAAATAATTGTGATAGCAATTTGAAAAGTATACGATAGAGGGGTAGGGGCACAAAATTTTTGTGCCCTTTTAAATTGGGATTAGATAGTAGTACTTGTAGGGTGGGCAATGCCAGCCCTTTCAACGCGAACAAATGAACTACTTCATGAATATCTGAAACCCAACCCCAGTAAGGAATGTGAGGTACGACTTCGATGTATCCTCAACATATTCAACTGTTTTGGGCATCAAAATGCTATCCGCCATCTTTGAACAATTTGTGCAAGAAAGTCCAATAAGTGTGATGGCACGAGGATTAATGGAGCGAGTATTCGCCCCAGAAATCATGGATAAATTATTTGAAACCCATGCAAAAGTCCAATACCAGCAAGACTTATTGTTTTCCAGCCAAGTTGATTTAATGAGTTTGGTAGTGTGTGGAATTCAGAAATCGGTTCATGCAGCCTACAAAGCAAGAGCTGCGAACTTAATAGTGAGTAGTACTGCACTATATAAAAAGCTCTCTGGCGTGGAACTGGGCGTGAGTCAGGCGTTAGTTAGACAAACAGCAAGCCAATTGCAGTTGCTCATTCAAAAAATGGCAGGAGAACAGCCAAATCCACTACCGGGATATCAACACAGAATTGTTGATGGGACTTGTCTAGGTGCCACAGACCATCGACTAGATGCAATTCGGTTATTTGCAGCTAAGGCTCTACCAGGGAAAGCGATAGTTGTGTCAGATCCACTGTCAAAGCTAGTAATAGATATTTTTCCCTGTGTTGATGCTCATGCCCAAGAGCGTAGTTTATTTGATGATGTACTTTTGAGTGTCAAAGCAAATGAAGTTTGGAATGGAGACCGAAATTTTTGTACAGCCAAGTTTCTGTTTAGGATTGCAAACCAACAAGCTTTTTTTGTGGTTCGTCAACATGGGTCGTTAGGTTATCAACAACTCTCGCAATTAAAAGCTGTAGGTCACACAGATACAGGCAATCTATTTGAGCAGGAAATCGAAATTAATTACGACGGTAATTTGCTGAAATCTCGCCGGATTTTGCTGAAATTGTTCAAACCAACCCGAGACAAGGAATGGGAAATCGCCATTTTGACCAATTTACCCTCTCATGATGCGGATGCTGCAAAAATTGCTGAATTGTATCGTAATCGCTGGAGCCTGGAGACTCTTTTTCAAACTGTAACTGAGAATTTTCACGGCGAAATTCAAACCTTAGCCTATCCCAAAGCAGCTTTATTTTCATTTTCGATGGCATTAACAACATACAACATTCTTGCTACTCTCAAAGCTGCCTTAGGATCTGTACATGGAGTCGGTAAAATTGATGCTAGCTTGTCAGATTTCTATTTAGTTGATGAAATTACTGGCACTTACCGGGGAATGATGATTGCAATTCCAGCCGTCCATTGGCAAGCATTTGAGACCTTTTCTCTTGAGCAAATGGTGTTGGTTTTGCAAGATTTAGCAGCCAGAGTCGAACTTAAATGTTTCCTCAAGGCGATTCGAGGGGTAAAGAAAAAGCGAGAACCTTTAATAGTTGACAGCAAACATCGTCACGTTTCTACTGCGCGACTTTTAGATACCCATCAGAATACTCAAAACAAAAGCTAATATTTCTGGTTTTGACTTAAATCGCCTGGAGGATAATTCAATGCACTTTCATGTCTGCTGCAAACGGCTTTATGCTTTAGAAATTAGTCAGGGTAAGGCTTTTATTAATTATCTCTTACTAGTTCATTTGTTCGCGTTGAAAGGGCTGGGTGGGCATTGCCCACCAGATGAGGGTTTCGGTGAGCATTGCCCACCCTACTCGCTCGCTTTTAATCTTTAATTTGTAAGATTGGTAGCACTTTTTGCTTTAACAATTTAACTAAAGCTGGTTCCATATATTCATATTCATCCGGAATATTCAAACAGATAACTCGCTTATCTTTGAGAAAGGGCTGAAAATTTTTGGCTAGTTTTTGTTTATGGGTTTTTTCCATCACAAAAATGATATCAGCCCATGCGATCGCTTCTGTGGAAACTGGTACTTCTGCATAGCGATCTAACCCTGCTGAGTCTGTTTCTAGCCCTTCATATTCAGAAAACACAACCTCAGCAGTAGGGCTGCGCAATCTATTTTGGCTACATAAAAATAAAAGCTTCTTCATTAATTAATATTTTAAACCACTATAGCAGCCATGACAAAGACTTCAGGCTATTGCTGCTCAATCATTTAATTTAAAATCAGAAATTCAAAATGCTATAAACTATACAACAAATACTCTTGTACTCACTGGCTAACGCCAATTTATGCAAACGCTGCTGAACAATCGCTATCAAGTTATTCAGACTTTGGGGGGCGGTGGATTTGGTGAAACTTTCTTAGCAGAAGATACCCAAATGCCCTCCAAACGTCGCTGTGTCATTAAACAACTCAAACCGATTCATAACAACCCGCAGATTTACCAACTCGTACAAGAACGGTTTCAAAGAGAAGCAGCAATTTTAGAAGACTTGGGCGGTTCTACTGACCAGATTCCGACATTGTATGCTTATTTTCAGTCAGAAGGGCAATTTTATGTAGTTCAAGAGTGGGTTGAAGGGCAAACTCTTACAGTCAAAGTGCAACAGCAAGGATTGTTAAGTGAAAGTGCAGTTCGAGAAATTTTATTAAATTTGTTACCTGTTCTAGAGTATATTCACTCAAAGCGAATTATTCACCGTGATATCAAGCCGGATAATATTATCTTGCGTTCTCGAGATAACAAACCTGTCCTCATTGATTTTGGTGCGGTGCGGGAAACAATGGGAACAGTATTTAATTCCCAAGGTAATCCTACCAGTTCGATTGTGATTGGTACGCCGGGATATATGCCCAGCGAACAAGCAATGGGTAGACCTGTTTTTTCCAGCGATTTATATAGTTTAGGAATGACAGCAATTTATTTGCTGACTGGGAAACAACCCTCAGAACTCGAAACAGATCCGCGTACAGGAGAAATTATCTGGCATCAACACGCTTTAAGTGTAACTCCGACCTTTGCAGGAGTTATAGATCGTGCGATCGCCTATCATCCCCGCGATCGCTTCGCCAGCGCTAGAGAAATGCTACAAGCCTTACAAGTAGGGGCAAATATCTTTCCGCCTACAGTACCTTATAACCAGCCACCTGTAGTCAATACTCCAGTACCACCAACTGAACACACAATTCCCGTCAGTCCAGGCCCAGTTCATCAACAAAATACCATTCCTGTCAGCCCAGCCCCAGCTTATCAAACTACTAATCAAGCAAATAATGGGCAAAAGGGAGTCTTTATTGCCAGTTTAGTTGCAGGTGGTTTGATCGGCAGTGCGATCGTTATTGGTTTTGCACTCAACAATAACAAACAATCTCAACCAATAGCAGAGTCTACAAAGTCATCAAATCAATCTGCAACAATCCGCAACGAACCACAGGAGACAGCAACACCGATAACAACGTTTATTCCTAGTCCAAGGGTGACAGATTATTCTCCTACACCAGTTCCTAGCCAAACTCCATCTCTGCAAGCTTCTCCCGCAACATCAACGCCAGTCGATCGACCATCGCCAGAACAAGCCGTACAAAATTATTACGCAAATATCAATCAAGGCCAGTTTCAAACTGCTTGGAATCAGCTGTCGCCAAGCTTACAAAATAATCGCAAGCTTCACCCTAATGGTTATCTTTCTTATATAGATTGGTGGGGAAATCGGGTGCAAAGTGTAGATGTTCAACAAGTTAATTTAGTACAAGCAAACGCCGAAACTGCAAATGTCAATGCGCGTTTGCAATACTTATTAAAAAATGGCAAAACTGTCCCCAGTTCCGTAAATTTTCTGTTGTTATGGGATGCTGAAAATCGCAGATGGGTTGTTGGCGATGCTAGATAGTTTATAAACTTTATCTCTAACTACAAACCTGAAAGTAGGACAGACAAAATCAACCAAAAATGGATGAACTCTGATTAAACTTAGAAAATTGGCTGGCACAGCACCTCCCCGAAGTGCTTGCAGACCTTAACCCTGGATGTTCTCATCAAGAAATCAATGAGTTAGAAGATAGCTTAAATTGTCAACTACCCGAAGATTTTAAAACTTTTTATCAACGTCATAATGGGCAAAAAGGTAATAGCACAGGGTTATTTTTTGGTTTACCTTTTTTAAGCATAGTTAATCTCTTTGAAGAGTGGTCGGCTTGGCGCGAACTAGCTGACGATGATTTTGCAATGGATATTACTGGTGAATCTTACCCGAATGGTGCAATTAAAACTATCTACATTAACCTCAAATGGATTCCGATAGCAAATGATGGAAGTGGAAACCACATTGGAATTGATTTAGATCCAGATGATGCAGGTTTAGTAGGTCAAGTAATTAACTTTGGACGCGATGAGAATAATAAGTTTGTGCTTGCGCCTTCACTTGCAGATTTCATCGCTTGGATGCTTGCGCAGTATCAAGCAGGCAATTATCAAAGTAATAAGCGTTCGTTAAATATCAAACAACCAGCATTCGATCATTTTTTGGATGCTGTGCCATTGCTGTTTGGCAGATCTTAATTCTTTTTTTAAACATAAGTTTAATCAAGCCTTTCTAGGTGTGGCTTTGCTTTGAGTAGCTATTTCGATAATATAGGCGCTGCAAGGATCTTTTTTATATTATAAAAATTAACGAATGGGTTGTTTATGCCGTGCTGTACTAGTGGTCTATCGCATTAGTTTTGATGGGTAAAAAACGAACCGCGAAGACACGAAGTACTCGAAGGAAGAGAAAAGAAGAAAAAACTTACCCCACAGAATTAATGAGACAAAGCACTAGTAGTCTGCCAAATAAATTATGAGAGGTCATAGATCCCCGACTTGTTCAAAAAGTCGGGGATCTGAACAATGTAACCTATCAAAATCAATCGGGTGGAGTACTAGGTAAACGCACCTGAAATTGTTGTGCCGTAATCAAGACAGATAAAACATCTTAATATGCCGATGCAATGGCATAACAAGCCGATGCAATGGCATAACAAGTCGATGCAATGGCATAACGAGTCGATGCAATGGCATAACGAGTCGATGCAATGGCATAACGAGTCGATGCAATGGCATAACGAGTCAATGCAATGGCATAACGAGTCGATGCAATAACATAACAAGCCGATGTAATGGCATAACAAGCTGATGCAATGGCATTACTTCCCAAAGAAAACCGTCCCGTATTTACCGCACAATAGACGAATCCAATTCGCTAAGGTATGGCTTTCGTTTGTGTAGCGATACCCAGCTAGAGTATTGCGATATTTTTGTTGATTACAAAAATTAATAGAGAACTCCGTAAAAACTAGTAAAAATGGAATATAAAGCATCAAAATTTCTGTTTTCCTCGGTTAAATCTACTTATAGTCCGTAAAAATACGTTTATATAAGAACCGTAGCGGATAAAACTATGACAACGCCGACCATCTTAAACAATCGCTACCGGGTAATTAGTTTATTAGGATCTGGTGGGTTTGGAGAAACCTTTTTAGCAGAAGATACACATATGCCTTCAGAACGCAAATGTGTAATTAAGCAACTCAAGCCTGTAGTTAATCAGCCGCAGATTTACCAGTTAGTCAAAGAAAGATTTCAAAGAGAAGCGGCAATATTAGAACAACTGGGCGATCTTAGCAACCAAATTCCCAGTTTGTATGCTTACTTCTGCTTAAACGGGGAATTTTATTTAGTTCAAGAGTGGATTGAAGGGGAAACATTAACAGAAAAAGTTCAAAAGCAGGGCGTACTTAGTGAAAGTGCAGTCAGGGAAATTTTAGTAAATTTATTACCTTTACTGGAGTACGTGCATAATAAGCATATTGTGCATCGCGATATCAAACCAGATAACATAATTGTGCGTTATCGGGATAACAAACCCGTACTGATTGATTTCGGTGCAGTACGGGAATCGATGGGAACAGTGATGAATTCCCAAGGCAATCCTACGAGTTCAATTGTGATTGGTACGCCTGGATATATGCCCAGCGAGCAAGCTATGGGTAGACCAATATATGCTAGCGATATATATAGTTTAGGCATCACAGCAATTTATTTATTAACTGGGAAACAGCCGCAAGAAATAGAGACAGATCCGCGTACAGGCGAGATAATGTGGCATCAGTATGCTAAAAATCTTAGCCCAACAATGAGAGCAGCGATTGATAAGGCGATTCAGTACAGTCCGCGAGATCGCTATCCCACTGCACAAGCGATGTTAGAAGGATTGCAGCCTAGTTCGAGTGGCGTTCCTCAGACTGTACCCGCGCAACAACAGCGATCGCCATCTGCACCTGTAGCAAAAAAACTGGGGAAAAACATAATTGCGATCGCAGGCGGTAGTATCTTTGCATTCATTGTCTTATTAATGGCGATCGCAACGCTTTTTCAACCCAAGCCGCAAGTCGCAACTAACAACCGACCAAGCACAACATTACCTAATTTCAATGGCTCAAAAAGAGCAGTAAATCTTCGCCCTACTCCTAGAGTCATAGCACCATCGCCACCAACCATTAGCTCAACAGATCCATTCAATATCGCTCCCAGAAGTAGGATTAATGGCGTTATCGAACAACTTACCGAACCAAATGCTTTTATTAACGGAGTTTGGCGGCTACAGTTTAGCAGTGGTGCTACCCGTCATGACGGCGTACTGTTGATGAAAGGTAAGGCGGGACTGATGAGTATTCGTTATTTTAATTCTCAAACTAATCGCACAGAAACTGTATTGCAAAGGATGAGACTTTGGTCGTCTACTCAAGGATTAATTTTAAGAGGACACAATCCCATAGATAGTCAAACTAGACGACCTCATCCTACTTATTCGCCTGACGAATTTTTCTTTCAACGCCGACCAGATGGTACATTATATGCTGACAATTGTGATGCTGCTGGTAATTGTTCGGCTGTCAGAGTCCAGTTTGTATCGCAAAGTCTGAACCCCAATGCAAGTTCAACAGAATTGGAAACCCGCTAGAAACAATCCCGGTTAACTACCCAGAGTTTGCTGAAAAAGTCTGATGGCGAGGATAGGTTCCCCGTTAATACTTTTCTTTATTTGTACTTGAGCGAATAGCTTTATCTAAATCTTGCAGTAATTCTTCTTCCTCATCCCGTTCTTGCTTGAGTTCTCGAACCATTTCCTGACTGGAGCCAATCAACAAGCCAGCAACTCCACCGATGATGGCGTATTTCTCAGCCAAATCTTTATACATTGGACTCGTATAGGGAGTAGGAAGTAAATAAGCAATAATAAAACCAATTCCTGCACCCAATAATGCAGTCACAATACCAGAGAAAGCGATCAGTTTGCCGTTCATTTGCTTTACTCCGATGCTCAATACCCTGCTAGACGATGAGGGTACACTTTCATTCTCTCAATGGATTTCTAACTCGGAGCTTAATCTTTAAATCTTTTAATATCAAGCAAAAAGCAATTCAAAAGCCAGAATTCAGATTATTCTAAATTTTGGCTTGGACATTTTATTATCTATAGCAGCAGTTATCAATGGCATAGAATACATACCATTCGTAGGGGCACAGCATTGCTCACCTGTGTAAACTTAAGCTGAAAGCTAGATCGGACAAGCGTTGTACAAATCCTCCACGCCCTCATCCCCTAACCCCTTCTCCCACAGGAGAAGGGGAATTTAATCTCTATCTCCCCTCTCCTGCGGGAGAGGGGCTGGGGGTGAGGGCAGAACGTTGTCGCCAAGCGGGTATCACGTTAAGTTGACACCAATGAGCATTGCTGTGCCCCTACCGTGTATTGCATCCAAACAAGAACTGCTATAAATAGAATTCAGGAGTCAGTCGCCAGAGTAAGCGCATGAATTCTGTGCGTAGGCGTGAATGAATAAGTGGGTTTAAGACCTCCGCTAAATTGATTCTGCATTGTTCTTCAATTAATGCATTGAATCATTCGGCCCGCGATCTTCACCAGTGCGTGTCCCAACCATCGCTGGTGCTTGTTCGTTCTCCTGTCTATCTGAGGTAGGTGGTTTGGTTTGATGAGAAGGTTTGCGCTTTAAGAAGCGTTCTTCCAAATTTTTGATAATTACGTACAACACCGGAACAATCAGCAAACTCAAAACTGTTGCTACCAGTAATCCTCCAAACAACGCCGTTCCCAACGACCAGCGCGAGGCTGAACCCGCACCTGAGGCGATGACAAGAGGGAAAAATCCCAGCAATGACGCGGATGAAGTCATTACAATTGGTCGAAATCGTTCTTGGGCGGCTGTCAAAGCGGCTTTGGGAATTGTCATTCCTTGTTCAAAGGCTTGGTTAGCGAACTCGACAATCAAAATTGCGTTTTTCGATGCAAGCCCGATTAACATTACCAACGCTACGTTGGCGTAGACATCGTTCACCAAACCGCGTAAAGATAGCGCACTCAACGCCCCTAACAACGCTAACGGTACGGTTAACAAAATAATAGCCGGGTCAACATAACTTTCATACTGAGCAGCCAAGGTGAGGAACACCATAATAATCCCGAAGCCAAAAATCAGAATCCCCAAGTTACCTGCGGATAATTCTTCGCGGGCGGTTCCTGTCCAATCGCTACCAACGCCTGGTAATGCGGTGGCGGTTACTGCTTGCTGCATAGCTTGAATTGCTTGTCCGCTACTGTAACCTTGTGCTTCTCTACCTTGGATACTAATGGCGCGGAAACCGTTGTAGTGAGAAATCACGGCTGGGCCTGTAATCGGTGTGAGTTTTGCTACTTCGCTCAATCGCACCATTTGGTCGTTTGCCGAGCGCACATACAGCTGATTTATATCATTTGGCGATCGCCGAAAGTTACCCTCGGCTTGCACATAAACGCGATAGCTCTGCTGTCCCAAGGTAAAATCGTTGACATACTGCGAGCCAATCGCCGCGCCTAATGTGTTCACAGCTTGCTGAAAATCGACGTTGAGTGCTTCTAGACGATTGCGATCGAAGTCGATTTGAAACTGAGGTGTACTGGCGGTAAACTGCGTAAACACGCCACCTGTCAGTGATGGTTGTTGGTTTGCTTGGGCAATTACTGCTTGCGCATTGGCGAAAAAGTCATCAATGGTCAATCGCCCATTGGTGCGGTCTTCCAACTGTAACTCAAATCCACCCAAGGTACTAAAGCCTTGAATCGGTGGCGGATTGACTGCGGTGAGAATAGCATCTGGGATTGTTTGAAATGCACCATTAATTCGCCCTAAAATTGCTGACGCGCTTTGATTGGGTTGAGTGCGTTCCTCCCAAGGTTTCAGCTTGGCAAAAAATACACCGCGATTTGAGCCGCTACCTGCAAAGCCAAACCCGGAAGTCGCAAAAACGTTCTCAATTTCTGGTTCTTTTTGGAGAATTTGTTCGAGTTTTGTAATTACTCGATCGGTATAAGCTAGAGAAACTCCATCGGGAGCTTGAATAATCCCTAAGACAATCCCTTGATCTTCATTGGGTACGAATCCTGTGGGCACATGGGTGAACATAAAATATGTCCCAGCTAAACCCACGACAAATAAGGCGACCACAGCGTAACGCAAGCGAATCAAAAAATTAACGATCGCTAAAAACTTTTCAATAATCCATGCCAAAATCTGATTAAATTTGTTAAAAAACCAACCCAAGGGGCCGCGTTTGGGTCTGGGCGGACGTAGCAAAATCGCCGCCATACTCGGACTAAAGGAAAGGGCGTTAAACGTCGAGATAGCAATGGAGAACGCAATCACTAACGCGAACTGCTGATACATTTTTCCGGTAGAACCTGGGAAAAATGCCACGGGAATAAACACCGCCATCAATACCAGCGATGTTGCAACTACAGCACCAGTCAGTTCCTCCATCGCTTCATAAGAGGCTTGTAGCGGTCTGACTCCTTGTTCAATCTTGCGGGCGATCGCTTCGACAACGATAATTGCGTCATCAACTACTAACCCTGTGGCTAAGATTAATCCAAATAAAGTTAAATTATTGAGTGAAAATCTAAATACGTAAGCAAATGCTAAAGCACCGATCAGCGAAACCGGAATCGCCACAATCGGAATAATTGTGGCGCGCCAGTCTTGGAGAAACAGAAAAATCACCAACACAACCAAAGCGATCGCTTCGGCTAGGGTTTTCACTACTTCTTCTAGGGAAGCTTGCACAAACCCAACAGTGTCGTAAACGACCTGGGTTTTTAATCCTGGTGGAAAGTCTTTGCTCAGTTCGTCCATCTGCGCTTCAATGTTTTTCGCCACATCTAACGCATTACTTCCCGGCGACTGATAAATTGCCATCCCGATCGCAGGCTTCCCATTATTTTTCGCATTGCTGGCGTAAGTCTCTGAGCCGAGTTCCGCACGCCCTACATCTCTAAGCTTAATTAAATTGCCATCACTCCCAGCTTTAATAACGAGGTTCTCAAACTCGGATGCATCTTTGAATTGACCATTAACCCGCAACGGAATTTCATAGGTTTGACCGGGGGGTACTGGTGCTTGTCCGATAGTTCCGGCTCCGGCGAGAATGTTTTGCGATCGCAGTGCTGTTGCCACATCTGCTACAGTTAATTGCCGACTCGCCAAAGCATTGGGATCGAGCCACAGCCGCATGGCATAGCGCTTTTCACCAAAAATCGTCAGATCGCCGACTCCTGGTGTTCTGAGGAGTTGATCGCGTAAATTCAGGTCAATATAGTTACTGATAAATAGCGGATCGTACTCGTTATTTTCCGCATAAAACGTATAGACCAACAAAATGCTTGTGGAAGCTGTTTGTGCTGTCACACCCAGCTGTTGTACGCTTGTTGGTAAGCGAGGTGTCGCCCTTGCAATGCGGTTCTGCACGTTTACTTGATCAATATTTTTATCCGTCTGCGCCCCGAAATATACTGAGATTTGACTGCTGCCTGCGGAACTGTTCGAGGTCATGTATTGCATACCCTCGACACCGTTAATTTGGCGCTCCAGGGTTGTTGTAACTGCACTTTCAACAGTGGCAACATCCGCCCCTGTATAGTTAGCTGACACCTGAACGCGAATCGGGGCAATATCGGGCAAATAATTGAGTGGTAGTAGCGGAATACACACGCATCCCACAATCAGAATCACTAAAGTACAAACGGTAGTTAGCACCGGGCGTTTGATAAAGTTGTTCGCGATCGACACGATCGGGTCTCCTGAATTTAGGATTGTGGTTGAATGGGTGTGCCTTCTCTCAGTTTGAGAATGCCAGAGGTGACAATGGTTTCACCGGGTTTGAGTCCATCGAGAACTTGATAATTAGGCCCTTGAATATCGCCAAGGCGCACTAAACGCTGATGCACGATTTGCTGTGGTTTGCCGTTGACGGTTGTGTTTTCTGTGACAAAGACAAAACTTTGTCCGCCAATCCGAGATATCGCGACGGTAGGAATCAATATTCCTGGTTGTCGGCTCCAAATTATCCGCCCTTGAACGTATTGCCCATCGCGCAATCGCCCTTGGGAATTGACAAAGCGTGCTTTACTCAAAATCGACTGCTGATTAGCACTGACTGTTGGAGAAATATAGTTAACCGCACCTGTACCTATGACTTTCTGCGTCGTCGGATCGATTAACTGCACAGGCAATCCAATTCGCAGTTGCTTTAATCTATTTGACGGTACAGAAAGATTTAGATCCAAGGCATTGTTTTGGACGATCGTAGTGATGGTTTGTCCAGTATTGACATAATCTCCAACTTTCACAGGAAATTCACCGACTACGCCAGTAATCGGTGCTACCACTCGTTTGAGATTCACGTTAACTTGGGCAGCAGCCGTACCTGCTTGGGCTTGACGTACACTGGCTTGGGCTTGTCGCACTCCTGCACCAGCTGCCGCAACTTGTTTATCTGCGGCTTGCAAATCCGCGATCGCAGTTTGTAAATTATTTCGCGCTACATCTAACTCTTGTCTGGCTTGTGCGCCCTCAGCTACTAATTGTTGGGTGCGATTGAATTGGGTTTGCTGAAGCTGAACGTTGGCTGCAACTTTGGTACGTTGCGCCTGGGCTTGTTGTAGCTGGGCTTGAGCCGTTTTTAACCCCGCTTGGGCTGCACTGGCTGCTGCAACGGAACTAGCAACATTTGCCTGCGTTTGATCCAAACTCAAAGATGCGATCGGCGTTCCTTTTTGCACTCTTTGACCGCTAGACACCAGAATTGCTTCAATTCGCCCCTGAATTTGCGGTTGCAGCGTCACTTTTTGCTGTGCTTCTAATGCTCCCACAAAATCGGAACTTTCTTCAGTCGTACTCGTACCAACTTGCTGAACTTGCACTGGCAATGCTGCGTTTCTAGCATTTGCTGCGGGAGCATTTTGATTAGGAGTAGCCGAACGCTGATTTCCAAAATAGGAAAATATAGCCATCCCACTGATAGCTAAGACAAGACCCAGCCCTAACCCTAGCAACAGCCCTTGCTGTCCTGAAAGCTTTCTTAAAGCAGAACTATCAATTTTAGGAGTTTCTTTAGGAGTTTCCATAAGCGCACCCTCCAACTGCCCAGGCAGAATCAACTAAACGTAAGGTAGTAACTTACTTGTTAGCTAGGGCTGAACAATAAATTATTAGCTAGGGCTGAACAAATAATCTTCCAACCTGAGTAGGAGAATTGTCTCTCAAGTCTGGACAGCAGACCTCGCTCTTGTCCTGTTAATAAGTGCATCTATACTTCAAACATCTGATGAGCCTCTGGCTAAACCTACAAATATGCGCAAAATTGCATAAATATAGGGCGAATATTTCCCCAAAAATGCATCCATGAATGAATCCCTCTCATTTTCAACTAATAATTTCTGCAAAAAGCTAGCGTTCGCCAAGCACGTACAATAATGGTCGGTTCTTACGAATCTCAATCGGATTTTTATTCGTCAGAATGTAGTGGAGCAATTTATTGCACTGTTGCAAAAGCTAAACACAGAGGTAAACTATGTTTCCTTTTTGGGGTAATTCCTGTTATGGAAGCCAACCCATCTCGCACAAAGCTAGCTTAGAGCGCAAATTAAAATTCTTGATTTGGATGCGAGATGATTTAGAGTCTAAACTGGCTGGCATTAATGCTTCTATTGAGACAATTCGGCAGCAAATAGAACGTTCGGATTCAGTTGCTTAGAATTTAGTTCTTATAGATGTTTGTAGTTGAGCCGATTGCAACTACTTTGTGACTGGGCGCTGTATAAAGGCTGCACTAGTGTTCTCAGTCTTTTTACAGCGCTCTGTCGCTAATTAGCACGCCCCAGAGACGATTTAATGTCTCTCGATAAATTTTTTGATGTTGAAATAAGTAGAAACTAAATATATTAATGCCTAAAAATAAGGCTTATACAGGCTTTACATTTAATTAAAATGACTTGCGTTGGTCGTAGCTCATGATTACTTCTGATACCATCGACTGAGATCAATAAAGTAAATTTCTCACCAAGCTCTGACTTTTGTTAGAGGGATAATTAGTTTTTTCTAGTTAGTCTGGATTTGTAATCAAAAGAGACAATTGGCTGCAAAATGATATATCCATCACTCCATTTATTAGGTTAATTACAAGCTAGAAACTAAATTTGGTTTCTCATGTTATTAGCCAAATTTGGAGTGAGCCAATGAAATCTCGAAAATTTGCAAATATCGAGAATGTATCAACGGAGTATTGGGATGATAAATTCGATTTCTAACGCGATCGCTCGCATCGGTTCTTTGCTGAAGGGATTTCAAGTACAACGCTTTTTCGCTGTTGCCTTGGTTGGTTTGATAGTACTGACCACCAATGTTTATGATGGCCGCAGTAGCAGAGAACTGCGCGACCAAGCACGGCAACAAGTAGAGCAAAATGATGCTCAAAGACCCAAAACAATCGGACAATGGAATAAAGAAGCGCGGGAAACCAAAAACGCTCCTGGCGAAAGACTTCAGCGCATTGGTCAACAATCAGCAGAAGCTTTTAAAGAATTTGGCTCTGGCTACGTAGAAGGTGCTAAGGAAACTGCTGGTGGCGTTAAGGATAGCGCAACACAAGCTGGTAGAGATATCTCTAACACCGTAAAACGCTAAGTTGCTGATTGCGATCGCACACAAGTTTCTTTTAGCAAATTGTAGTTGAATTTCTGAATCTGCACTGTGTAGGATCGGTGCAGATTTAGCTTATGTGAATAATTTCGCCGTTATCCTAACCACTCAGGATTCTTAGCTGTACTATCAAATTGACTAGTAGTTTTAAACGGCTCATACTGACCTTTTAACGCCACTTGACGAGTACGATTGAGCAATTCCCTGACTTGTTGTTGGCTCATTGGCTGAAATGTACGTACTGCCTCAAACGCTTGGTTAAGGATTTCCATACTTTCAATACCTGTAATCACCGTTGAAGTCGGCAGATTCATAGCGTAATGCAAGCATTCGATGGGTTTAACTGTATTACTCTTAAGAATATTTTGGTCTCCCATCGATTTCATTCCCAGCACGCCGATTCCATCTTTGACCAGAATAGGTAAAACTTGACGTTCAAAACTCCGGAAGTGGGCATCCATTACATTCAATGGCATCTGTACTGTATCGAAACGGAAGTTATTTTGCGCCGCAGCTTCCAGCATCCTTAAGTGAACGAGAGGATCTTTGTGTCCGGTAAACCCAATGTAGCGAATCTTACCTGCTTTTTGTGCTTCTAATACAGCCTCCATCGCCCCACCAGGAGCAAATACTCGGTCTGGGTCTTCCATGCGCAGGATTTCATGATGCTGTAGCAAATCAATCCGATCTGTCTGTAAGCGTTGAAGAGAATCGTTAATTTGCTTAGTAGCTGCTTCTTTCGTGCGTCCGTCTATTTTAGTCATGAGGAAGGCCTTTTGCCGATAACCGTCTTTGAGAGCCTTACCCATGCGGATTTCGCTACCTCCGTTATGGTAGTCCCAGCTATTATCCATGAAATTAATGCCGCGATCGATAGCTGTACGGACAAGGCGGATACCTTCTTGCTCATCTTTTGGTCTGCCAATATGATGACCGCCTAAACCTATTAGAGATACTTTTTCTCCTGTGCGCCCCAAGGTTCTGTAGATCATTTCGCCACTTCTAGTCTGAGTTGTAGCGGGTGTATTTTGCGCTGAGACTTGAGAAAATAAAGCTTCCCCACCTGCTAATCCAGCTGCAACCAAACCAGAAGTAGAAACTACTTTTAATAAATCCCGTCTGCTGATATCCACAAATTTATTTTTCCCAAAAATTGTCATGCCTTGCTTTCATAGCGTTGCATGACGCAAAAGGTGGTACATCTAACTGTTGAGATAAAACAGGGTATAAACAGAGGTATATATTCTAGGTTGCTCGGTAGCGACTTTTCACAACAATGGCATTAATAACCGAGAAATTCTTACAGCTAACTTAAACCACAGAGGTTTTTTATAGTATTCAGCAAAATCAACAGCAACCGAAACTGCTAAATCATCCTTTAACATTTTCTCCACACTGTCCACAAATTGGGGTGCAGCTACAAAACCCATGACTTCAAAGTTGAGGAAGAATGAGCGATTATCTAAGTTGACTGTTCCTACGCCTGCTAAATCGTCATCAATGAGGATAATTTTTTGATGCATAAATCCATGTTTGTAGCGATATAGCTTAATGCCAATAGCTTCCATTTCGCTATAGTAGGAAAACGAACAGAGGTAAACAAATAAGTGATCTGGGCGATTGGGTAAAATAATTCTTACGTCTACGCCTCGCATTGCTGCTAGTTTCAACGCTGTCAAAGTTGCCTCATCTGGCACAAAGTAAGGAGTAGCAATCCACAGGCGAGTTTGAGCTTCATTAATTGCATTCACAAAGAAAAGATTACAAGCTTTAAACTTATCTGCGGGGCCTGTAGGAAGTACAAATGCAGTTTGATTAACTTCTCGGTTAACTTTAATTTCCCAGTTTACATCAAGAAATTTTCGCGTTGCCCAGTACCAATCCTGCAAAAATGAAGCTTGCAAACTTTGGACAGTTGGGCCTTGCAATTTCATGTGAGTATCGCGCCAAGGACTCAAGTGAGGATTCTTTCCTAAATATTCGTCACCAATATTTAAACCTCCCACAAATCCTATTTCACCATCTACTACCAAAATCTTGCGATGGTTGCGAAAGTTAAGTTGGAAGCGATTACCTTTTCCTTTTGTGGTGTGAAATGCGCTTACTTGAATGCCATATTGGCTGAGAGATTGGATATAGGAGCGAGATAGTTTATTAGAACCAATTTCATCGTAGAGAAAATAAATTTTTACTCCTTGCCTGGCTTTATCAATCAAAGCCTGTTTAAATTCATCACCTGCTTGGTCATCATTTACAATGTATGATTGCAGCAAAATATAATTTGTGGCGAATGCGATCGCTTTCAACATCGCCTCATAAGTTTTTGCCCCGTCTATTAGCAATTCGGCTGCATTACCTGATGTGAAGGGAACTCCCGTAAAAGCCTTAGCTAGTGGTTGCAACTTGGCTAATTTTTCCGGTAGTGCAACCTGAAATTGCGCAATATCATTGTATGTTTGCCGAGCCAGCTGATAGTGTTGGGCATAAACTAAGCGTAGGGCTTCAGCATATCCATGAAATTTAGTTCTGCCGAGAATCCAATACAATGGAATCGCTAGCCAAGGAAAGGTAATTAAAGAAATTCCCCAGGCGATCGCTCCTTGCGAAGAACGCACATTCATCACTGCATGGGCTGCATGGACAATTCCTAAAGCATGAACAACAACTGTAGCCGTACTATAAATAGTTAGAGCAACACCACTATCTACAAGCATCTCAAATTTTATTGATTATTTAATATAAGAAAATTCTGCCAATAATGGCTTGTGATCGGATGAACAAATATGTTCTAGGACTTTAGCGCTGGCTTTATGTTCACTGAGTCCTCGGTAAAATATATAATCTAAAGGAGGTGATAGCAAAAAGCGTTTAATTTTCTTACTATGGTGAGGTGCAAAAGCTACTGGCATTAATCCCAATCGAGTCACAGTCTTGTAGAGAAATAATGCCCTTTTGCGATTCCAGGTATTGAAATCTCCTGAAAAAATAATTGGCCCTTGATGAGTTGATAGTGCTAGCTCTAACTCCTGCAATTGAGTTTTAAATTTATGAATATTGACAAAATTTATTAAATGACTATTGATAGTTAAGAGACTATCTTGGTTGTTTGATAAGGGATATTCAGCCATTAGAGAAACTTTAGGAGTCTTAATAATTGGTTCATAATGTTTAGTAATGATGGCTCTTTTATGAAGAGGACTAATTTTAGCTGCTGTTAAAATGCCCGAATAAGTCTGCTGATGAGCATCGATAAAGTTAGGTGCGAAGTTCCAACTCATATCTATCAAATCTACTAAATTCCCTGCCTCTACATCTAGACGGAATTCTTGGAGAAAAATTAGATCTGGTTGGTATTGCTCAAGAATAGTTAAAAAATCTCGCACCCAATTTTTGTCATCACTCTTCTTGGCAATATTCCAGTTTAGGACTTTGATTGATGCACTATTTAGTTCGGTTTGCAGTATATGGCTGCGATCGATTGTCGATTCTTGGGTACGCAGAAATCGATAGGACGGAACAAATTTTCTAGCAAGAATGTCTACGCGCTCTTTGATAGCAAGCATTATTAACAGCAATCTGGACTTTACATAGCTTAACTCTAAATTGGAGTGTGGGTGTGACAAACGCGGTCAATGCTTGAGCGATAGGATTTTCGAGAATGCTTTGAAGAGTGCGATCGCCTACTGTCCAATAATTGGGATATACTGCTTTATACTCAAGCCTGGAAGCTTCCACCTCTGCGTTTCTATCAAGAGTCAAGCTTTGGTTCGCTCAAAGTTTCAGGAATTTCAGCCAATCAAGCACTTATGCTCTAAAAGTTATGTCCAGCAATGAATTGGCTGTCCTTGGATTTTCTTTACGAATCAACTCTTAAGCATCCAGACAGTGATATATTCCTACTACCCGACCGCAGTGATGCCAAAATCATCAGAGCAAATAGACATACTCAGGATGAATAATGAATTTTGAAGAAGGATTAAAAGTTTTAGATGCAATCGTCTTTAACAAAATCAACAGACACCTGAAAGATGTAGAAATTATTGTTCTGAAAGGCTCATGGCAAGGACTAAATTATGAAGAAATTGCCACTAATGAAGGTTATGCAGCTAAGTATCTTCGGCAAGATGTAGGTTTCAAACTATGGAAATTACTTTCAGAAGCCTTAGGGGAAGAAATTAATAAAACTAATTTTCGTGCAGCAGTTGAACGTTCATACTCTAGAGATAAAAATCACCTACCAACAGAAGTAGATCGAGATGGTTCCAGTACTATCAAAAATGAATTTGTGCCAGAATACCCAGAAGGTTCAGTGCCACTGAATTCTAGATTTTATATTCAGCGATCGCCAATCGAAGAACGTTGTTATGAAACCATCCTTCACCCCGGTGCTTTAATTCGGATTAAAGCTCCTAATCAAATGGGTAAAACATCCCTAATGGATAGAATTATCGCTTACTCAAATCAGCAAGAATATCGCACAGTACGTCTAAACTTATTACAAGCCGAAACAACAGTTTTTAGTAATTTAGATAAATTTTTGCGCTGGTTTTGTGCTTATGTAAGCCATAAATTAAAATTACCTTCTTTGTTAAATGAATCTTGGGATGAGTATAGAGGTAGCATTGTTAATTGCACTACCTATTTTGAAGATAATATATTACACCAAATTAATAGTAATTTAGTTTTAGCATTAGATCAACTAGATAGAGTTTTTCAATATCCAGAAGTTTATCAAGGTTTTTTTGCCATGTTACGTACTTGGCACGAAGAAGCCAAAACTGTAGATATTTGGGAAAACTTACGATTAATTGTTGTCCATTCTACTGAAAATTATGGCTCATTAGATATAAATCAATCACCATTTAATGTTGGCTTAGTGGTTGAATTAACTGAGTTTACCCAACCACAAATAGAAGTTTTAGCTCATCATCACCAACTTAATTATAATCCAGCTCAATTTCAGCAGTTAATTTCTCTAATTGGCGGACATCCATATTTAATTAGATTGGCACTATATCACCTTGCACTTGGACATATAACATTAGAGATTTTATTACAAAATGCTCCTACAAATGCCGGAATTTATGAAGAACATTTTCGTAGATTTTTAAATATCTTTAAAGTAAATCCTCCTCTAACTGAGGCATTTATGCAAGTAGTTATGGCAACAGAACCAATTGGGATTGCAACCATGCCAGCATATCAGTTGTACAGTATGGGATTGGTTAAGAGAGTTGGCGATAAATTAGTCACGCGCTGCCAGTTATATCAACAATATTTTCGCGCACATTTAAAGTTTTAAAAAAGCGATCGCAATAAAATTGGCCCAAAAGTAGATTGGGCCAACATATAGAAATAGTAGCTATCTAGCTAAAGTTAAAAACTGAAAGTCGCGGAAATATCACCACGCCATGCGTTATCATTGGAACTCCAAGTACCTGTCATACTTTGTCGATCGGGTGATAATGTACCTTCGTAGATACCTACTGTTTGGCCTCGATAAGAAAAAATTACTTGATCCCCATCTGCCTGTTCTAGAATGACTGTACCTTCGATAACTTCATTTTTGCTACTACGCCAAGTAGCTTTATAAGTCCTTGACTTACCAACTCGTACCCAAGTGCCTACCCAAGTGTTACCATCACTACCAGTTTCACTAGTTCGGACAGTTTTGGGACTAAATGTTTTAGCTTCAGCCAGCAAGGTTTGGGAGGAATTTTGTAATAAAGTAGGAGAAGCCAAGGCTTGAGAAGCTAACCCATTAATTAACAAAATAGAGCTAGAAATATATCCAATTAACAGCATATTAGATGTAGTTTTCAACATGACTAGTTTCCTTTGTATTTATGAGTGCGATCGCTTTCCTTGAGTATTAAGATTGTGGCGTGGTTCAAACTCTACAACCCTGTGATGTGACTCCATCCAGAGGCAAAACCGCTGAGGCTGCCAACAAAGGTATAATTACCCGTGTTGTCAATTCGGGCAGTTGCACCATCACCTGTTGAGGCATTGTAGAAGAGTAGGGCACCATCGCCAGTGCTGCTAATGCGAGTCCAACCTTTGGCAAAGCCAGAAATACTGCGAACAAAAGTGTAATTACCAGCGCTGTCGAGTCGGGCGGTTGCACCTTCGCCCGTCGGCGCGTTGTAGAACAGGAGACTACCTTGGTTGGCAGACACGATGTGAGTCCAGTCTTTGGCGAAGCCGGAGATAGAACCAACGAACTGGTAGTTACCGCCGTTGTCGAGTAGGGCGGTTGCACCTTCACCCGTCGTAGCATTGTAGAAGAATAAGCCGCCATTTTTATTACCGACAATATGAGTCCAGCCCTTGGCAAATCCAGAGATGGAACCGACGTACTGGTATTTTCCGGCGTTGTCAATTCGGGCGGTTGCACCTTCGCCTGTCCTAGAGTTGTAGAACAGGAGACTACCTCGATGGGCGGACGCGATGTGAGTCCAGCCTTTGGCGAATCCAGAGATGGAACCGACGTACTGATATTTTCCGTTGTTGTCAATTCGGGCGGTTGCACCTTCGCCTGTCGCCGCGTTGTAGAAGAATACATCGCCATTGTTAGTGCCGACAATATGAGTCCAGCCTTTGGCAAATCCGGAGATGGAACCGACGAACTGGTATTTTCCGCTGCTGTCAAGCCGGGAGGTTGCGCCTTCGCCTGTCGCCGCATTGTAGAAGAAAAGCACAGGAATTGAGCCGAACGGGGAAGGCCCGCTTGACTGTTCGGGTACGAGGATCTCGTCTTTAGCCAGAATCACATCTGACGGAAATGTCAAAATCACTGCTTGCTGGTTGGGAGATTGAATGTTACTAATAACAGGCTTCTTAGCAGCAACAGGAAGTGTAGTTAAACCTAATAAAGGTAAAGATAAAGCAACATTAAAAAAAGCTTTGTATTTCATGGTGTTTTCTCTTGGCGATAGTGCGTGCAAAAGATTTGTAAATACTGGCAAGGCGGCAATTGTTAAGCGTTGGAACTTGAGTTATTTAACTTTCATAAAATTTTATTTAGATTTTTAAGTGCGATCGCAAACTGTTGATTAACTAAGATTATGTAATTTTATTGAATTGCTGTCTATACATATAAGATCGGTGTTTTAAATGCATAAATTTCAGCCAAATATCAGGTTGAAATCAAAAAATCAGTAAATGTCATAAAAAGTTAGGCAAAGGTCGTTTCAGCTTACCTGACAATACCGATCGGATGCTTTTTGGAATTCCTGACATTTTCTGGAGCGACAACCAGAAGATTACAGTGCATAATTCAAATCAAGAAAAATAAGTTTTCTTTACAAGCAGCTAGTTTTGGTAATAACCAATTACTGTGTGCTTATAATTACTAGCGTATGGATAAGATGTATCAAAATGGTAGATTTTCAGCGCGTTAGTTGCGTCACAATAGCGAAATTAATCAATTGACTAGTAATTCATTGAGTTAATTATGAAAGGGAAGAAAACGAACCGCATTCGGCGGAAGGCTTAAAGAGTGCGAATTTGGAGAAGGAATAAGCAGAATTAAAAAGTTAATTTAACTAGCAAAAATAATGCGATAGATTGACAGGAAACCTCACTTATAACAACACTTGTTTTGAAATTATGAGTCTTTTTATGAAACGTCGTCAAATGATAATTAATTCAGGAATTGCTTGTTATAGCAGTTTATTATCGACCACAATACCATCTATAGTAAAGGCTCAAAATGTAAAACCCACTTTCTATACTAGAGGTCGATATCTTTACAATAGATTTGGTGAGAAGGTAATTCTGAATGGCATAAATTTACCCTTATTGGATGACTGGGATTTTCCTGAAAGCGATAAGTTAACAGAACTAGTAAAAACAGGAGCTAATGCAGTCAGAATTCAATGGTATAAAGATTATGGTCAATCCGATCGCCCTAGTTATTCGATTTCTGATTTAGATAAATTTCTCACTCGCTGTCAGCAAAATCGAATTATTCCCATCGTCATGTTATCCGATTTGACTTGTAATAGCGATGCAAATTTGTTAAATACTCAGTTAATTCCTTGGTGGATAGATAATGATGTCCTAAAGGTACTTAAAAAACATGAATCTTATCTAATTATTAACTTAGCCAATGAGTTAGGCTTTTATCGGTGGGCAGATAATCAAAAAGCCGCTTTAAATAGTTTCAAGAATGCTTATAAAAGTGCGATTAGCAGTATCCGCCAACACTTACACTTACCAATTATGATTGACGCACCAGATTGTGGTACATCAATTGAAGCTTTTTCTTTGATTGGACAGGAATTAATTGCTAGCGATCCAGATCGTAATCTCTTATTCAGCGGTCATGCTTATTGGGCTGATTATGATGGTATTTCACACATTGAAACCATTATTAAAGCTAATCTTCCCCTCGTTTTTGGTGAGATTGCTAACAAGCAAGATGAAAATATTAAGGGAACAACTCAGTATTGCTATTATGACCTTGATGGTACTAGAGAGAATCACTCACCTAGCAAAACTTTTACTTACCAAAAATTATTGCCCCTTCTCAAACAGAAGCAAATTGGTTGGTTAGCTTGGTGCTGGTGGAAAGATAATTGTACCAATCGTCAAATGACACCGAACGGAAATTTTTCTCATCTCACACCCTATGGAGATGATTTAGTAAACAATCCTATTTATGGGTTGAAAGTAATTGCTAAAAGAACGCGATAAAGCATTTTTATAATTTTAATTATAAAACAAACCAGTGAAATAATATGACACATTTTAATTACTATAAATTAGGAGGAAGCCTAGAATATCAACACCCGACTTATGTTGTGCGACAAGCTGATGCTCACCTTTATCAAGGGTTGATAAATGGTAACTTATGTTATGTTTTCAATTCTCGTCAGATGGGTAAATCAAGCTTGCGAGTACACATCACAAAACAGCTTAAAGAGCAAGGAATTAAATGTGCTTCCATTGATTTGACAAGAATTGGCAGTCATGTCACGCCTTTGGAATGGTATGGCGGATTTGTTTCTGAGTTATTACGCGGTTTTGGTTTATCAAAAAAAGTAAATTTTGGAGCATGGTGGCGACAACATGAATTTTTACCACCAAAACAACGATTGAATGAATTAATTGATAACGTGATTCTAACAGAAATTTCTGGAAAAATTATAATTTTTATTGATGAAGTTGATAGTATTTTAGGAATAGATTTTAAAGATGATTTTTTTGCTTTTATTCGAGCTTGTTATAACCAAAGAGCAGATAATCCAGAATATCAACGCCTGAGTTTCTGTTTGTTGGGTGTAGCAACTCCTTCTAATCTAGTTAATGATAAAAATCGTACGCCTTTTAATATTGGAAAAGCTATTGAATTAACTGGATTTCAACTATCAGAAGTTGCAGTTTTAATTAGAGGCTTGGAAGGAATAGTTGCAAGACCAAAAGCGATAATTGCAGAGGTGTTAAAGTGGACTGGAGGACAGCCATTTTTAACGCAAAAACTTTGTCAACTAATATGTATTTCTCAAAATTCTTTTCCCGCCGATCGCGAAGGAGAATGCGTTGCGCAATTAGTACAAACGCAAATCATCGAAAATTGGGAAACGCAGGACGAACCAGAACATTTACGAACAATCCGCGATCGCCTAACCCAAAATGCAGAGAATCAAACTGGGCGGTTGTTAGGATTATATCAGCAAATTTTAAACCAGGGAGAAATCCTCGCAGATGACAGTCCCGAACAAACACAACTACGTCTGACAGGATTAATTGTTAAGCAACAAGGAAAACTACGAATTTATAATCAGATTTATGCAAAAATTTTTACCCAACAATGGCTCGATAAAGTATTCCTAAATATTCGCCCATACTCTCAAAGTTTAAATGCTTGGGTAGCTTCCAAATTTCAAGATGAGTCGCGTTTATTGCGCGGGAAAACTTTACAAGATGCTCGGATTTGGGCAGCAGATAAAGGTTTAAGTGATTTAGATAGAAAATTTTTAGATGCTAGTCAGGAATTAGAAAAGCGGGATGTTCAGAAGCGATTGCAAGCAGAAGCAGAAGCATCAAGAATTTTGGCAGAAGCGAACGAAGTCTTATTAGTAGCCAATCAAAAAGCCAAACGACAAATTAAAATAGGCACAATAGTATTAGCCATCACCCTAGTTGCAGCAATTATTGCTGGAATTTGGGCAAATAACATGGTGAAACAGATACAACTAGAGAGAATAAAATCTTTAACTATATCTGCCAATGCTTTATTAAACTCCAATAGAGAACTTGATGCTTTAGTTGCTGCACTCAATGCAGCTATTCAATTGAGGTCAGTAAAGGCAGATGCTAACACTCAAGAAACAGTAAGATTAGCATTACAACGTGCAGTTTATAAAGTTAGAGAACGAAATCGCTTAGAAGGACATAGTGATGTAGTTAGAAGCGTTAACTTTAGTCCTGATGGTCAAAATATTGTGACTGCTAGTGAAGATAATACAGTGAGGCTTTGGAGTGTTGATGGCAGAGAAATCAAAAAAATTCTTGTTCCAAATCATATTTTTACAAGTGTAATGTTCAGCCCCGATAGTAAGATGCTGGCTGCGATCGCTACAAATAACACTGTCAAAATTTGGGGTATTGATGGTCAGGAAATTATCACCTTAAAAGGGCAAAATAACGAGCAGTTTATCAGTAATATTTGTTTCAGCCCTGATGGTAAAATAATTGCCGTTCCAAGTCAAGATAATACAGTCAAGCTTTGGCATATTAAAAAGCAAGAAATTCAAACTCTCAAAGGACATAATGATTCTGTTTGGAGTGTGAGTTGCAGCCCAGATAATAAAACTATTGTCACCGCCGATCGCGGGGGTGTCATCAAAATT
Organism: Calothrix sp. NIES-2098; assembly: GCF_963875125.1. Classification (NCBI taxonomy): domain Bacteria; kingdom Bacillati; phylum Cyanobacteriota; class Cyanophyceae; order Nostocales; family Calotrichaceae; genus Calothrix; species Calothrix sp. NIES-2098. The sequence continues at coordinate 871,805 of NZ_CAWNKJ010000001.1, read as the reverse complement.
TGGCATATTGATGGACGAGAAATTAAAAGCTTTAAAGCCAGCGAACAATCTATTTTTGATGTGAGTTTTAGCCCAGACGGTAAAGCGATCGCAACTGCGGGAGGCGACACCACAGTTAAATTGTGGAATTTAGAAGGTAAAGAAATTAAAACCCTTGGCAAACATGACAATTATGTAATTAGCGTCAGCTTTAGCCCGGAGGGTAAAATCGTTGCTTCTACCAGCGCTGACAAAACAGTTAAATTGTGGAGTGTTAATGGAAGAGAACTTAAGACTCTACAAGGTCATAACGATGCTGTTTTTAGCGCCAGTTTTAGCCCAGATGCTCAAACTATCGCTTCAGCAAGTGCAGATACGACAGTTAAACTATGGCATATTGGCGATCGCGAACCCAAAACTTTCATTGGACATCATGATTCTCTGTGGAGTGTGAGTTTTAGTCCGGATGGTAAAATTATTGCCTCAGCCGGAGATGATAAGACGATTAAATTGTGGAATGTTGACACTCAAGAACTGACATCAATAAAAGCAGATAGCGATAGTGTCTGGAAGCGGATTTGGAGTCTTAATTTTAGTCCTAACGGCCAGATAATTGCTACGGCTAGTTCTGACAAAACAATCAAACTTTGGAACTTAAATGGTGAAAATATTAGAACATTTTCAGGACACAATAACGAAGTTATAGAAGTAAATTTTAGTCCTGATGGTCAAACTCTGGTGAGCGCTAGTTATGATGGGACAGTCAAACTATGGGATATCAACGGTCAAGAACTCAGAACTTTAGACGCAGATGCGGGTAAAGTTTTCAGTGCGAGTTTCAGCCCCAACGGTCAGACAATTATTTCTGCTCATAATGATGGAACAATCAAACTGTGGAACTCGCAAGGACAAAACTTCAAAACTTTCAAAGCACATAATAGTTATGTTACGAATGTGCGTTTTAGCCCCAATGGTCAAATCATTGCCTCAGCCAGTCAGGATAAAACTATTAAAATTTGGAGTTTAGAAGGAAAGGAACTTAAAACCCTAAAAGGTCATCATGCTGAAGTTACCAAACTTAGCTTTAGTCCTGATGGCAAAATCCTTGCTTCTGCTAGTGCTGACGGTACAATCAGACTTTGGCAAATCAGAGATGGTCAAGAACTAAAAACTATTTATGGACATGGTTATGCTTTTTGGAACCTCAACTTTAGTCCTGATGGCAAAAAAATTGTCTCTGTCAGTGATGATGGTCTTGTTGAACTTTGGAATGCTGAAGATACTTTAGATTTTGATCGGCTAATAGTTCGGGGTTGTTCTTGGTTACAGGATTATCTGAAAAACAATCCCAGCGTACAACAAACAGATCAACATATTTGCGATCGCATTTCTATCCCGCTTCCATCACTTTAGTAGTCTGTTATGCATGGAAGTAGTCTCCTGATTGATGGAAAATGAAAAAGCTCCCATGTAAAGGGAGCTGATTGTCAATTATGGAGATTTATGAAAGTAACGCCAAGCAATAGTCGCTCAAGCAAGGTTACTAACTAGCGTGTCAAAGATGTAATTGATTCCAACGAATTTCTGATTGCAGAGTTGAACCAATGACGCCAGTTGCGATCGCCAACGATTTTTTCGTAGACTGCTTCATAGCCGTTAACCATTTGGGTAACGCTAAATTTATTCTCTACGTGTTCGCGGCATTTTTGGCGATCGAGTTTTAAGGCTTTGGGAATCATTGTCGCCATTTCTTCGTAACTTTGGCAGACATAACCTGTCTCGCCATTAGCAATTACTTCGGAGACAGATCCCATATTCATGGCAATCACAGGTGTACCCGTCGCCATAGATTCCGCCATCACCAAGCCAAATGGTTCGCACCAGGTGATAGGAAAGAGCGTAACCGCTGCATTCCCCAACAGTTCGGCTTTTTGCTCGTGGTTAACTTCACCTAAAAACTCTATTTGTTTCCCATCTATATGGGGAGCAATTTCTTTTTCAAAAAACTCCTTGTCTACAACATCCACTTTACCCGCCATCTTCAAGCGCCAACCTGTCTGCTTGGCAATAGCAATGGCGTGTTGCGGCCCTTTTTCTGGCGAGAAGCGGCCTAAAAATGCCAGATAGGGTGGATCTTGAGGTTCAGCAAAGAAGGGAAACTTCTCAACGCTGATGCCATTGTAAACTGTCGCAACATAATTAATGTTTAACAGCCGTTGGGCATCGCTAATGCTGATGTATGGTTGCGTGCTGTATTGTCTAAATACTTTGTTGTTATCGCGAGTAAAGATACCATGTAAGGTATGCACTGTTGGTGTTGAAACCACACTAGCTAAAGGTAACGACCAAACCCCTACGTGGGAGTGAATAATATCAAATTCGCTAGCGCGTTGATAAACGTTACCAACATGCATGAGTTCGTACATTATCGGTTCTTGGATATCTTTATCCAAACGCAATGCACGCGGACTCCCAGCTTCTAAACGAGCTAAAGTTTGGGAATCACCCGAAGCGAATAGCGTGACATCGTGACCTCTACGTACCAGTTCATCGGTCAAACGACTCACAACTAACTCAGTTCCTCCATAGGTAACAGGCGGAACTCGTTCCCACAGGGGTGCGATTTGTGCGATTTTCATAGTGTATGGGGTTCAGCGGTCAAAAGTCCCTGTCACTTGGACTTTTATTTCAGATACAGGAAAACGATTTTCCTTCATATCTGCAATCGACTTTCACCTTGCTTGCCGCAAACTGCGCCCAATTAGGTGAACCGAACCGGAAACTCATCTCCAGTGAGTGTTAAGTTGACTTCACATTTCCAATCTTGCAGACTGAGTAATATTACCGCATCTATCTAAAGACAGTTTTTTTTCTCTGACTCAACAGTTATATAGTTGGGTTTGGGCAAAAAGCCTGCCAATTTAAAAAATATTTAAAGGGGATGAGAAAATGATACCAAGCATTAGCGTACTTTTACAGAAAAGCTATGCGGTGTGTCTTGCAGAGAAGGTATCGCTTTTGCCATAGGTTAGGTTGAGGCAAGGAAATTCATCATCTAAATACTTCAACACGATTCCCAAGTACTTCAGCACGACTTCCAAGTACCTCAACACAACTTTCAAGTACTTCAATACGACTTTCAAGTACCTCAACACGATTAGCAAGTACCTCAGTACGACTTTCAAGTACCTCAACACAATTACCAAGTACTTCAATACGATTCCCAAGTACCTCAGTACGACTTTCAAGTACTTTCACACAACTTTGAGGTAGCTATTGATTACTTGTAGCAGATAAATTCTTTGTAGGGAACACCCATAATCTTTTGGTAAGCACCTAAACAAAAATATTTACAGTCATTGCGAGCGAAGCGTTCGCTGTTCGGCGGAGCCGTTCCCGTTCGCGTCAGCGTCTCCAAAGGAGAAGGGTAGAGTAGGGTAGGGAAGCAATTGCATAGGCCTTGTGATTGCTTCGTTCCACTACGTTCCACTCGCAATGACATATCGCAACTAATACCATTTCTTTAAATTCGGACTACGGGTAATTCTCCCCCTGCTGCCTATGTGTATCCTTATTTTGGAGAATTGGTATAATTTAGCGGACATGAGATCATTCGTCGCATTCTGTTTTCAAAATGGTTTTATTTGACAAATGCGATCGCAAACACCTTGGCTTAAAGTACCTACATCGTAGCCTTTGTTACACAGAAGGCTGTGCTTGTTCAGGGGGATGTAGGCGCAGTCTACGTTCAAATGCTAAACCAACAGGAAATCGTTTTTGTCAATGAGTTTGAAGTTGACTCCATTCAGGTAAGCCAGGAACTTACCTGTGCTGGTGATGCTAATGCGAGTGCGCGACCCATCTTGCACAATAGTCAGGTCGTCAAAGGTCAACCCACCTACCAAGCCAATCTTGTCGCTATTATTCTGGAAGTCCGCAATTGTATCAGTACCCTCACCTGCTGCCAGGATAAAGATATCGCGGCCATTGCCGCCATAGAGAGTGTCGTTGCCTAAGCCACCGCGCAACACATCCGCACCGTTGCCGCCATGCAGAGTGTCATTGCCTGCACCGCCGAACAGCTTGTCATTGCCGTTGCCACCATTAAGGCGATCGTCCCCAGCACTGCCGTTGAGATTATCATTGCAATTGCCGCCACTCTGAGTTTTGCCGACGGAGATAGTGAAGGTTTGGGTGAAGGAGTTTTGTCCACCGTTGGCAGTGCCGCCATTGTCGCGTAAGGTGACTGTGACTGTGGCGGTGCGGTTGGTAAGATTGGGGCTGAGGTTGGGGTTAGGGGTGTAGGTGAGGGTGCCGTTTTTATCTATACTCGGTTGTACGCGGAACAGCTTGTTATTGTCATTGGTGACAGTAAAATTGAGAGTTTGTCCCGCTTCGTTGGCTGGCCCAGCTGAGAGGTTGGTTGCCCAATTTGGCACAGTTTGCGCCCCAGCATTTTGATTCACTGTCAGGTTAGCACCTTTACTGAAGGTGGGTGCATCATTGACTGGGTTGATGGTGAGGTTGACGATAGCCGTGGCGGTGCCGCCTTTGCCATCGCTGACGATGTAGGTGAAGGAATCGCTGCCGTTAAAATTAGAGTTAGGGGTGTAGGTGAAGTTGCCATCAGAGTTCAACACCAAAGAGCCGTTGCTGGGGCTGGTGCGTAAAATCGCTGTGAGGGTTTTGTTATCGAGGTCTTTGTCGTTGGTGAGGATGTTGCCTGTGATGGGGGTGTCTTCGTTGGTGGTGAAGTGGTCGTTATTGGCAACGGGAGGGCGGTTAGTGACAAATTCAAAGGCACCGATGTCACTGGCAATACCTTGAGGACGGGCAATGCCGCGTTGGTCAATGATGAGGGTGGTGTTACCTATATCAATGGCGGGGCTACCTGCAACTAACGCCAGGGTTTTGGTGGGGCCGCCGTTATCCTTGAGGGTGGTGTCGAGAATCTGGTTGAGGGCAACGGTAGGGGTGATGTCGGTGCTGAGTGTCGCTACATCCGACAAGCCGCTATCGCCGCTGAAACCAAACAGGTTGTTGCCACCAGAAATCGCTGGGGAAACAAAGTAAATTTCCCTGCCAAATGCGGCAGTATTGCCTGCCACAATGCTGTTGCTGACACTCGCCTTGCCAGTGTAGTTGAAAATGCCGCCACCAGTATCTGCGGAGTTGCCAAAGATAGTGTTGTTAGTTGCTGTCAGCGTGCCATAGTTTGAAATGCCACCGCCTAATCCAGCAGTGGAGTTGCCAAAGATAGTGTTGTTAGTTGCTGTCAGCGTGCCATTGTTGTAAATGCCGCCACCGCTATTTGCAGAGTTGCTAGAGATGGTGCTGTTACTCAATGTCAGCGTGCCGTTGTTGTAAATGCCGCCGCCGCTATCTGCGGAGTTGCTGGAAATGGTGCTGTTGCTCAGTGTCAGCGTGCCGTTGTTGTAAATGCCGCCGCCGAGTAACCCACTACTGTTCCCGCCGCTGATTGTCAGCCGATTCAAGGCAGCGGCTGCGCCAAAGTCCACTTGCAATACTCTTGTAGCACCGCCACCGCTAATTGTTAATCCGCTAACATTGCTACCGTCGATTTTCGTTTCGGCTTTGTCGGTTAATACCAGTTCGCTCGACAAGGTGATGGTTGAGTTGGCAGCCAGGTTAAAGGTGATGAGATCTGCACCTGCATTGGCATTTGCCAAATTCACTGCTTCCCGCAGAGTCGTTGTGCCGTTGGTGGGGTTGCCATCATCGCTGTCCCCTAGGGCGTTGACGACGTAGGCTGCTCGCGCAACTTCAAAGGCACCGATGTCACTGGCAATACCTTGGGGACGGGCAATGCCGCGTTGGTCAATGATGAGGGTGGTGTTGCCTGCATCAATGGCGGGGCTACCTGCAACTAGCGCTAGGGTTTTGGTGGGGCCGCCGTTGTCCTTGAGGGTGGTGTCAAGAATTTGGTTGAGGGCAACGGTAGGGGTGATGTCGGTGCTGAGTGTCGCTACATCCGACAAGCCGCTATCGCCGCTGAAACCAAACAGGTTGTTGCCACCAGAAATCGCTGGGGAAACAAAGTAAATTTCCCTGCCAAATGCGGCAGTATTGCCTGCCACAATGCTGTTGCTGACACTCGCCTTGCCAGTGTAGTTGAAAATGCCGCCACCAGTATCTGCGGAGTTGCCAAAGATAGTGTTGTTAGTTGCTGTCAGCGTGCCATAGTTTGAAATGCCACCGCCTAATCCAGCAGTGGAGTTGCCAAAGATAGTGTTGTTAGTTGCTGTCAGCGTGCCATTGTTGTAAATGCCGCCACCGCTATTTGCAGAGTTGCTAGAGATGGTGCTGTTACTCAATGTCAGCGTGCCGTTGTTGTAAATGCCGCCGCCGCTATCTGCGGAGTTGCTGGAAATGGTGCTGTTGCTCAGTGTCAGCGTGCCGTTGTTGTAAATGCCGCCGCCGAGTAACCCACTACTGTTCCCGCCGCTGATTGTCAGCCGATTCAAGGCAGCGGCTGCGCCAAAGTCCACTTGCAATACTCTTGTAGCACCGCCACCGCTAATTGTTAATCCGCTAACATTGCTACCGTCGATTTTCGTTTCGGCTTTGTCGGTTAATACCAGTTCGCTCGACAAGGTGATGGTTGAGTTGGCAGCCAAGTTAAAGGTGATGAGATCTGCACCTGCATTGGCATTTGCCAAATTCACTGCTTCTCGCAGAGTCGTTGTGCCGTTGGTGGGGTTGCCATCATCGGTATCGCCTAGGGCGTTGACGACGTAGGTTGCTAGCACATTTTCATAGGCAGACTGTGCCCAAGGTGCTAAGTTATCTAAGGCTTCAATGCTGCCCGTGCTAAATTCCAATTCCCAATCGCCGCCCTGAGCGCTACTACCTGTTAAGTCTGTGGAGGCGGCAACATCCGCCCCAGTGAGGGCGGCAATCTGGCTGACAAATGCTTGTCCGGCACTATTGGCTGCTAGGTTACAACCATAAAATAGCAGGTCGCCTGTTTCGCTCAGGGCGCTTGACCAGTACTGTAAGGTATCGGCATAGTCGAGTAATGTGTCGCTGTTCAGATGCGTGTTGCCTAGTTGCAAGGCTGCCTCGCTGCCGTGGGAGAAGATTTGCACGCTAGCGAGGTTGCTGTAGCCTGCTAATACCTGGCTGATTTGTCCCAGTCCATCGCTAGCGGGGTCGAGCAGATAGATGGCTGTGTTGGCACTTAACCCATCCACCAGGGTTTGATAGTCAGGGAGGGCGGCATCGACAAAGGCAACCGCAGCGTGCAATGGAGTTAAGCCATCACTCACTACAGGGGCTGTTGGGTTGAGAATTGTCACTGGCGAAGCGATCGCAGGCAATGTAGCTTCACAACTTAGCATTTAAAGCTCCTAAAATTAAATTCATTTGTAGTTTCGTAGGGTGTGTTGCGCTGTGTGACAACGCACCTTAAACACTTTTGTTTAGCTACTTACAAAAATTTCCCCAAACCAGCATCCCGATCGCGTAAACGTCTGCATGAAGCGATCGCCGCACACCTGAAACAATTTCTGTAACAGCGAATCCATGTGCAATGTAGTATATTTGCCGTTACAAATCAATAATAGCTGCCGTAAATTTACTGTTATTTCAAACTAAGTTTGTTAAAAATTTATACAGTAATCGCTATTACTTATAAATCTTTAATCTATATGGAAATTTATATGATTCGGGTTTGATTTATGAAAAAATTAAAAGCTTATATTTTAGCACCAAACCCCCATAACACTTTTTCCCTGGATTAACTTGGTTTTGCGATCGTATCTTGAAAAGTGAGTCAAAGGGCGATCGCACATTTAGCAAAGACTTATAGTTGAATTCTATTTATGATACCTTTCAGTGCGTTAGTGAAACTGACCAAAGGTATCGCCTTTGCCATAGGTAGGGTTAAGCTAGGGAAACTCATCATCTAATACTCCAACATGGCTTGAAAGTACCTCAGTGCGATCGCCTTCTTATTTTGAGGAGCGATCGCTTTCTGATTCTCTTGAGCGATCGCTCATAGTTGAGATAGTTGTAAGCGATCGCAGTAGGACGGGCGATCAAATTTGAGGAAATGGGAGAACAGCGATCGCATAGTTGGGAAAAAGAGCGCTCGCTCATAGCAGGGTGCGCTACTATCGATTTAGTCAGTTGTTAGCTCAGAATTAATTGTGGCTACACCACTCAACATAAACGAAGCTTTACTACAAGAGGCGTTGGCACTTGATGACCAGGTGAGCATTGATTCCCTGGTGGAAACAGCACTGCGCGAATATATTCAACGTCGCAAGCGGCTGAAAGTGTTAGAACTCTTTGGTACTATCGATTATGACGAAGGCTATGACTACAAACACCAACGTCAGCAAACATGAGTGTAATTGTTGATACTTCTGTTTGGTCACTGGCTCTGCGTCGGAGAACGCCACCTGATTCTTCCCCTGCGATCGCAATATTGCAGAATTTAATCACTGATGACCAAGTTGTAATGCTTGGCGCAATTCGCCAAGAAATTCTGTCTGGAATTCGCAATTTTGAACAGTTTACCCGTCTGCGAGATTACCTGCGAGCTTTAAGAGATTTAGAACTCATAGCTGAAGATTACGAAATCGCCGCAGAGTTTTTCAATACCTGCCGCAGCAATGGTATCCAGGGTTCAAATACTGATTTTTTGATTTGTGCAGTTGCTCATCGTCGCAGCTACAGCATCCTCACCACTGATAATGATTTTCACACTTTTCGGACACATATTCCGATTATTCTATTGCCCGTTGACGCTTAGACAACAGCTTGACAAACTTTTTGGGGAAAACGAGCGATCGCTGAAGCAGGATTGAGGGAGGCACAGACTTCTTTACTCAGTGCGATCGCCTTCACTGTAGGTTAGGTTAAGCTAAGGAAACCCATCATTTAATACTCCAACACGATTTCAAAGTACCTCAACACCACATTGAAGTACTTCCACACGATTTCAAAGTACCTCAACACGACTTTGAAGTACCTCCACACGATCTTCAAGTACCTCAACACGACTTTGAAGTACCTCCACACAATCTTCAAGTACCTCACTACAACATTGAAGTACTCGCACACGATGTCAAAGTACCTCTTTACGACTTTGAAGTACTTGCACACGATGTCAAAGTACCTCTTTACGACTTTGAAGTACTCCCACACGACTTTGAGGTATCAGTCGCTTTTAAATGTAGTATTTTTAACATTTTTAGCTAGTATAAACAATTAAAAATAATCTGTTCGATGTCTATTGGAATATCATTTTTCCGAATTATTTCTCAGAGAGGTTTATTGTTGCATTAGCTACAGTACATACAGTAATCCTATAAATTTTTTGAGGAGTGCATCTCATGGTACGACTAAAACGCGGTTCACCTACTCTCCAAAAAGCTCTACGGCGAATTGCCAGTATGCGATCGATTAGCTCTACACTCGACTTTGGCAAGGGATTTAGTTTGGCAGAATACGACAGTCGTATCCAAACCTTGCAAACTGAGCTATCAACCTACAATACTTTACTTTCGACGTTGGATGAAATGGCAGGTCGCATCTCTCTAATTGAAAAAGAGTTAAACCGCTATTCTGAAAATATGTTAATGAGTGTGGCAACCCATTACGGTAAAGACAGTTTGCAATATACCCAGGCGGGAGGCAAGCCACGTCAAAAATCTTCACGCCGTTCGAGTAAAACCGAGTCTTCAACTGAGGGTACAGCTACACCTGTGAATGAGGTGAATTACAACGGTAAGGAAGCCTCTGTTATTTTACCTTAATCTTTTAACTGCATGATGCTGGCGATCGCTCTTTTAGCTGGGGGGCAAATGAAGCGATCGCTTCCTCATTTTTGCTGAGATAAATCCATCAAATTCGCTAATTTATACACAATTCGCGCCCCAACATTACCATCCCACTCAGCATCGCCAACTTCGCAGACATCAAAGCCAATAATTTTTCTGCCACTCTTCACAAGTTCGCGGAACAGACAATAGGCTTGTTCTAATTCCAAGCCACCAGGAACAGGAGTACCCGTACTCGGACAGAGTTTAGGATCTAAACCATCGACATCAAAGCTGATGTGCACGAATTCTGGTAAGCCAGCGATAATTTCTTGGCACAAATCAACCCAAGTTGTTCCCGCATAGAGTTTTTGTTTAATCGCTGGGTCGTAATAAGCGATGATACGGCCATGAGATTCGTCAATCATTTGCACTTCTTCATGGCAAATATCGCGCAAACCCACCTGCACTAACTTGGAGATTTGCGGTATTTTCATTGCATTGAACATAATCGACGCATGAGAAAATTCAAAACCTTCATAAGCATCCCGTAAATCTGCGTGGGCATCTATGTGTAAAATGCCGTAATTAGGATACTTAGCTGCTAAGGCTTGAAAATAACCTAAAGGCGAACTGTGATCGCCACCAATGACTGCAACTCGCTTCCCATCGTTCATGGCTTTTTGACAATTTTCAAACAGCCATTGATTCACCTGTTGCGAAGCCCGATTAATTTCCGTGAGGACAGGTGTTAAATCTGGCGCGTCTGTCAGCGCTTTCCCTTGGGCGAGGCGATCGATAATTTTGGCGGCTAAAGCGCGATAGTATTCACTTTTTTCTAAAATATCTTGGGGAATTTCCATCATAAAAATTCCCTGTTTCCAACCATCTGGATTATCAAAATCGAACAAATCCAATTGAGTGGATGCATCCAAAATCTGCTGCGGGCCGTTGGCGGTTCCTGCACCATAGGAAACCGTAACTTCCCAAGGTACCGCAAATACAATCAGGTTTGCAGACTCGTAATCGAATGGTAAACCCAAGAGATTGCCATTGATTTCACCAACGCCGCTGGGGTTGTAGTCTAGGAGGGGGTTAGTCATAACACCTGATTGTGTAAAAGAATAATAACTATGCTACGGATTGAGCTTTAATAGCTTAACGCTCCGTAGATAGGTTTTCAATGTTGGCATGAGAGTTGCCGTAAGCATAATCGGTTGTTGCAAAAATCATCATCCTTGACGCGCCCATTTAGCTTAATTGCTTTTGGTACAATGGTTTCAAGGTTAGCTGTAAAAGTTTAATATCAAGTTAGGCAGCGATAAAGCCCATATTAAGGAGCTTGTGTTGATGACAGCATTCTTCAAAACAATAGGACTAATTTTTGTCTTACTCGCTGTTATCTCTGTATTGATTGTCATTCCAGCCTTGTGGTTAGGAGTAGCAAACAACACCAAGGTAATTTTTTTAGCAATTAGTTACTTCTGTTTCTTTCTAGGTACTATTTGGCGAGTAATTCGGTATGGAAAACTAGCCAGTCGCGAGGAAGACCGTCAAGTTAAAGTTACTTCTGGACGCATTGCTTCACTAGTCACAGTCATTGGGTTATTGGGGGTACATTGGCTAACGCTGTACACCTTTTCACTCCAGACGCAAGATATTGGTCAAACGCTTGATTGGTTATTTAGTGCGATCGCTATTAGTTTGATTAGTGCAGCAATAATCATCAGCCAGATTGCTATTAGAACCTTAGGCAAATTTTTCGATCGTCTTACCATCAAATCAGATCATCACTTAGTTACTGACGGCATCTACAGCGTTGTTCGCCATCCCATCTATACAAGTTATATTCTGTTATTTATGGGATTTTGTTTAATGCTGCAAAGTCTATGGGGTTTGAGTTTGCTATTGGTAGTGTGCCTTATTTGGTTTGGCAATCGAATTGAAATTGAGGAGAAAATGCTCGAAGAAAAGTTTGGTGAAGAGTACCAATTTTATTGCCAGGAAACCAAACGTTTATTTCCATACATTTATTAATGTATTTCTTCTAAGCAAGAATTAACTTGGTTTGTCGTTAAATCTAATCTTTCAAAATCAACGTCCACTGATTATTGTAGACATAGAAGCAGAGTAGATTAGGCAATGGATAAATTAACCGAGTATCCCAAGCTAATCCACCGTATCCTCACAGAATATGTAGAATTATGCAACCGCAGTCCCAACCGAGACATTGAGACATTTTTGATTGTGGATGAGTCAAAAGGTCATTATATCTGGATGAACCTTGGTTGGCAGAACAGCGATCGCATTACTGGTATGACTGTCTACGTTCGGATTCGGGATGGCAAATTCTGGATTGAGGAAGATTGGACTGAAGATGGTATTGCAAATGATTTAGTTCGTGTGGGTGTTCCTAAAGAAGACATTGTGTTAGCATTCCATGAGCCTAAAATGCGACAGTATACAGACTTTGCAGTAGCATCATAGTGATGAATCTGAATGAAAAATTGGCGATCGCACCAGCATAAATATCAGCTTTGAATAGCAAAATCAGCCGGATCGATTCCCCAATTTACCCAGCGAATCGCTTCACGGGCAGAACTGATATCTGGTGGAACTCGCAACACATGAATAAAGCCTGTACTGGGACAAGTCATTTTCAGTAAATGTATTGGTTCAACGTCAACCTCAGACTCAATTTGTAGTAAAGTATACTCCTGCCAGCGATCGCATTCCTTGGCTTGCAATTCTTGACAAATGCGTTCATAGCCAATGCCTTGAATCAAGACGCGCCGCAATTCAGCATTCCGTTGTTCCAGTAGCCACTCAGCGCGCCAATTTGTTGGGTGAAGCTTACCATACTTTTCTGGCAGATTAATTCCTCGATAGGCATAGACACCAAAGCCGTCAGGAAACTCAATTGCCGGAATTCCTTCTCCATGAATTTCGCCTGCACTGTTCCAGCAAATTTGAGGACGCAAAATTGCGATCGCCACTCCTTCATAAGGAAACATCCAACCAACCTGTTGCATATAGTTGCAAAACAGATTGTATTTGTCTTGTTCGAGTGGAACTCCTAGCCGATGTGCTGCGGCAAACACAGCTGCCCAGGAAATGCCCCATTCTGGTAATAAACAATCTGCTAAAAAATCTCCTAAAACCTCCGTTAATCCATTCAACATAATCCTTTGAAAAGAACGTTCCCATAGCTCAGACAAAGGATTTTTGATGCGTTGGGTTAATTCTGTTTGTAATGTTCCTATGCTACGAGAGAGGGAGCGCCACAAATCTTCGCGTAAAACTTCCCATAACTCAGCTAACATACAGTCAGACTGCATACTTTCTTGCTCAATCTGCTTTCTTGCCGCTGCTGGACTCTCAAAAAACTGGACTTCTGGTTGCGTCAATCCGGCAAATTTATACAATGCTTGAATTGCGATTGTTGCTTGCCCTAAATTTAGGGGCGTGTTGCTGATATTCCGCCACTGAGATTCAGTTTGAGAGATAATGAGTTCTTTTTCTGACATACTATCTCCTAAAAGCAGGCAATAAGACATTTGCAGTGAGCCAGGTAGAGATAGTGGCAAAGAAGGGGCTAGTTATCAATGCTACAAACACCCATATACCCAGCCATGCTATCCCACCCATTGAACCAGATTCAGCAGGTGGCTGGTTGAAATTACTTATCCATTCGAGTATTCCCGTAACGAACATTGCCACGATCGCCCCAAGGAACAACCCAACTACCCAGGCGATCGGTAACAATAGCAACATCCACGTCCAGCCAAATCTCATAAATGCCTGATAGCCAATCCATAGAGATGGCCCCAAGAACAGCAGCAGTAATGTAATGATTACACTTAAATGCATAGGTATTTTAATAAGTAAGGTTGCGTTCTTGACAAATCCCCAATGACTAAAACGCACTGCAATAGCAGTTAAATTGTTCTTTGTGTTCGGCACATTGAAACAGCAACCAGACATTATCAGTCTCATATTGCAATCCAAGATAGCCTTCGTATTCAATACCCTCACCGAGTTGGTAGAAGAGTTGCATAGGTTGACCGCAGATTTGACAATACTGATGCTCTACAGATTGTCCCCAGTAGCCCCACCCCGAAAGCTTATCTGCTGTTCGATGCCAAGCTAGTTGAACATCTATTGCTGTAGGTCTGTCGGGGTCGTCTTCCTCGTAGTATTCACAATCCTGCTCATCAACATGAAAGATCAACATTTCTTCGTATTCAGTGTATTCTGTGCCATAGGTTTCCTGTGCTTCCTCATAGAAAGGATAGTCATCAAAGGGTTGCCATCCGACAATTTGCAGCATATAGCGACCATAAAAGTCATCAATGCCACTGGTTTGAATTACATAAGGTGTCCATTGACTGAGGTTTGCGGCATCTTCTGCACTAATTTCCGGTGCTGATGGTGTTGAATTTGCTGATTCAGGAAGCGCCACAATTTGAGGAAATTGTTTATAGCAAGACAAACAGGTAAACAGTTGAAATAGTCCAGTGCCAAATTTGCCTTGCAAGCTTTCAGGTAATTCTTGCAGATTAAGTTGAAAATGAAAGTTTAGCGCACCTCCACAGCTAGAACAATGAGGATGAGTTGCACCAGGACTCAGCCAAGGTTTACCTAGATATTTAGATGCAAAGGGAGCATCAAGAGTAGGTTTCATCAAAGGTTTCCAGCCAGTGCGCCGGAGATGATTTAACCGAGCCAAGCGGCGATCGCCTCGCGAAATTGGTTGCTTAGTGCGATCGCCTTTGTTTGCGCATTCGTAGCCCTTCTTCAGCTTAGAATTAACGAGTTTGGTCACTTCTGCCTGCGCTTTTTGGGGAGTATCATAGGCTGTGACAGTTGTTTTGCCTGCATCTCCTATTCGCCCGTAGCGTACCGTTACTTCTACATCGTTGATTGTTACTTCATAGAACTTGTGCGACTTCCCATCCGAAAGCTCTAGATATGTCGTTTCCGTTCCCATATGACTGCTCCTTCTAAAGGAAAGATGATGGTGGACTGGCTTGAGCAGCTACTTTGCTAGTCTGATACTCTAAGTAATTTTTCTAGAATAACTTAATAGAGTGAGTAGCTTTGTTTACAAAGAAATTCTGGCTGTTCTGTTATAACCAACTCCAATGCTTTTTAGTAAAAGAAAAATATCCAAGATTGGAGAAGTTGGTTGTTGCCTTGCTACTACTCAATATCAAATGAAAGCGATCGCAAAAATCATACTAAAGTTGCAGTCTGTTGTAGTACATCAGAATTAATGAGATTGCTTCCCTATGCTCGCAATGATAGATATTATCTTTGCAACTTGGTATCAATAGAATTTGGCAATCAACAAGG
Source organism: Calothrix sp. NIES-2098 (assembly GCF_963875125.1). Classification (NCBI taxonomy): domain Bacteria; kingdom Bacillati; phylum Cyanobacteriota; class Cyanophyceae; order Nostocales; family Calotrichaceae; genus Calothrix; species Calothrix sp. NIES-2098. The sequence goes on along the minus strand of NZ_CAWNKJ010000001.1, from coordinate 856,683 downwards.
GCACTATAACAGCATAGATGCATTCAACTTTTCCTATGCCAGATAGCCAACAACCTACAGAATTCGATGCTGTTTTAGGGGGTCATTCCCCTTTACCAATGAGTGCAGCTGTTTTAGGTGGAATTGAAGGAGTGATACAAAGATTAGCCAGCCCTTTATCTACCGAACAATACACTGCACTTCAACAATTTATGCAGAAGTGTAGAAAATCTGGACTGGAATTAATAAAGCAAGCATTAGTGGACGAAACAGAATATCTTCAGCGATTAGCTTATATGATATTGCGACAACAACCACAACCAGAGGTTCAAGAGTTTCTGCTCCAGAATATGCCCTATCATTTGTTTGAGCCTCTGGTGAAAGTTGAAGGTAGTTACAGCGCACATGGAGGTTTGTACGAGGCTGAGTTTGCCTTTATGCCCAATAGTCAACAGTTACTAACTGCTTTGTTTGATAACAGCGTCAAGATATGGGATTTGAGAAGCGGTGAATTAGTAAAAACTCTAACAGGATTTGAAGACAGATTTAGTACAGCGATCGTTGCCAGTCCTGATGGAAAATCTTGCTATGTCGGCTACTCCGATGGCAAAATTCGTCAGCGAGATTTACAAACAGGAGAAATTATCCGGACTTTAAAAGGGCGATCGACTTATGTAGAGTCACTTGCTATCAGCAAAAATGGTGCAACTTTAGTCGTTGGTAGCAAAAAAAATAGCCCAGAAATCGAGACTTGGAATCTCCAGTCTGGTCAATCCTACGCTTTCGATGGTTCTGCCTGGTATAGCCATGTTGATGTTAGTGCCGATGGTCGATATGCCATCAGTTATATTCATGTTCGCGGCGAGGTCAAAGTTTGGGATTTACAGCAAAGAAAACAACTCCACACGCTCACCTGTCCGCGTGTCGGTCACGCATTGATTAGTCCCGATGGACAAAGAATCATTGCTCAAAAAGGAAGTCAGTTCCAAACGGGACGTCTGTTCGCAGAGTGGAGTATCGAAACTGGGGAAGAATTGCATTCTCTAACTCTTAACTCCTTTTTACTGTATAAAGCTCTCACCACCGAAATAACTAGTCAACCCCAACAGAGAATTCGTCTGTGGAATCCTCGAAGCAATAAGTTAATTAGCGAATTCTCAGATGGTGACTACTGTTTGCCTGGTGTTTTCAGTCCCGATGGACACTTGGCTGCATTTAACTCGAAATCACAACAAGAGTTTGCGATTAATGTTGTCGGTATTTGCGCGATCGCATAAAAAAACAACTTATCTATTCAACACTATTTTTTCATTGGAGATTTAACAACTTTAGTATATGGTTGAACTGTTAAAACTTGTCAGAAATTATCAGAAGTTTTGAGTGTAGCTTGATAACAATAAGGGTTTAGCAATGCTAAACCCTCTAAACTCAAAAATTCCAAAATATTTCAGCGAACTCAATTTCAGTATCTAAGCCAGAATTTTCTGCACGCCTAACCAGCCTGCTAAGTTTTCTTGCTGAACGGAATCAGAATTATGTAAGGAAATAACTTGGTATTTTACAGCACGTGGACTTGCTAAAGTTACACTTACAGAACGGAGTAAGTCTTGGTGGAAAACTATTACTTGAATAGTATCCTTAGGTTGGAAATCCTTCAGGCGATCGCTTAAATTATTTGCTGCTACCTTAATACCATTAATAGCTAGCAATTCATCACCAGGATCGATTCCGGCTTGTTGTGCAGGTGAACCCGCCTCAACAAACTTAATTATCTCCCGTCCATTCTCAGTATTTACCTTTACCCCTAAATAAGGTTCTTCTTCCGATTCTGCCGCTAATTGTAAGCCAAAAGGTGCCAAGTATTCATTAAAAGGTAATTCTTCTGTACCATGAAGATAACGTTTAAAGAAATCTCCTAAATCTATTCCTGCAACCGATTCAATTACTGCTTGTAACTCTTCTGGAGTAAAGCCAATTTCTGCTTTTCCAAATTGCTGCCACATTTGCCGCATGACATCATCTAAAGAGTATTTATTGCCATGCTTGGCGCGGATTAATAAATCTAGCAGCAATGAAACCATTGCTCCTTTTAAATAATAAGAGATTTGCGAATTCCCACTATTAGCATCTGGACGATAGAGTTTAATCCAAGCATCAAAACTTGATTCAGAAAGCGGTTGTATTTTTCTGCCTGGGGTTGAGAGAAATCTGGTAATTTCCTTACTCAAATGATTTAAATACGCCTTGGCGTCATAAATTCCGGCTCGCAAAGGAATCAGTAGATCGTAGTAACTGGTAGTTCCCTCAGAAAACCACAAAGAAGGTGTATAGTTCTCTTGGTCATAATCAAAAACTTCCAAAGCTTTCGGACGAATGCGCTTGACATTCCACAAGTGAAAGAACTCATGGGCTACTAATTGCATAAAGCGCTCGTACTTATCCTGAGTGCGAAAGCCAAAACGTTGATAAATTAAAGAACAGCTATTTTTGTGTTCTAATCCACCGTAAGCTTGGTGAAATAAATGTAGTAAAAACACATATTTTTCATAGGGCAAACCCCCAAACATTTGTGCTTCTACTTCAATGACTTTTTTGATATCAGAAATAACTTTTTGAGGTTGAATATTTCCCTGTCCCCAAATTGCAAGTTCGTGGGGTTTACCTAAAGCCTCAAACTGATATAACTGGTGGCTACCAATTTCAAAAGGACTATCAACAAGGGTGTCGAAATCAGCAGCATAAAAAGTATTGCTGACTTCAGCATCTACAGGTAGAGATGTTGTTACTTGCCATTCTGGGTATGGAGGTACAATAGTAACGCGAATTGGTTGCTTTTCCCAACCTGGTAGCCTGAAAAACAGCGCCGCACCATTAAAATAGCCGTGAGTAATATCCAAGTGATTTGTGCGTACCGACAATTCATTAGCAAACACGCGATAGCGTATTGTTAATTCGGAAACATTAGTTTTATCTACTTGCCAATGATTTTTACTTTTTTTCCACCAGCGTAAAGGTTGATTATCGGCAAAAGCAGCAAAATCTTGTAAATTTTTAGCATATTCACGTACCAAGTAGGAACCTGGCGTCCAGACAGGCAATTTCAAATCGAGAATTGGTGATGGGTAGCCTACAAGCTGTAAAGTTACCTCAAACAGATGTGTTTCTGGTTGAGGCATTGCTACTTGATAATGTAGAGTTGGTAGGCGTTCTTGAACACGGCTATCTGTACGAGGTGCTGTTACTTCAGTCATCTTGAGTTCTAAGTTCTGAAAGCTACTATATTTAAAGTAAATCTAAATCTGTAGAATGGCCTTAAGGGTATCATGAGTGAAGCAACGCCTAACCGCCTCGATCGCATCGAAGCTATCCTTGAGCAAGTAGCCCAGCAACAAGCAGCCAATACTACAGCAATTGCGCAACTGACTGTTAACGTTGATGGACTGACAGAGAAATTTGATGGATTAACTGAGAAAGTTGATGGGCTAACAGAAGATGTCACCAGCCTTACAGATATTTTGATGCATTCGCTCCAAAACGCTGAAGCCGATCGCGCTCAAATGTTAGAGAACCAAGCGGAAATCCGTCGTATCTGGGAATATCTGTTAGGACAGCAGCGTAATGGAAATGGCAGTACTGGCAGTTAAGCGCCTTCTCAAAACCAGTTTAGACTTCAAGCCATATAAAATACACATAAATTATAGGTAAGGGTGCAAAAATATTTGTCCCCTTACCCAGCTGTCATATTCGTTGTGCAAATTGGTATAAATTTTAAACACTGGCTAATATTGGGTTCGCGATAAAAACTCTTCTGAGATTTTCTGGACTTGTCGCCGCCACATATTGCTCTGCCATTTCTGGTGTGAGTAGTTCTAACATCACTGTGTTCTCTAACCAAAACTCAATGACATCGAAGAAAGAATCACGGTTACAGCGCAACACCCGCCAACCTTCACGTTTACCAATTTCCTCTATTTCTTCTTGGCTGCTAGGAACCGAAATAGCTGCATGGGTAGCTGTCATCCCATTAAAGTTATTAGTTTTGACAAATTGGTACTGCTCATCACCTTCACCCGGTGCTAGCTTAATTTCTGATGGATAAACTTCAATTGCTGTACCATGTTCATCCATCGCAAACACCATATAGCTACCTGGGTGAGGAAAAAACGGGTAAGCTTCTCCCTTCATAACTTTCGCGATCGCTTGAGCAACGCGCAGGGGGTTTTGAGCAGCAATAGAAATGTGGTGAAGCATAATCTAAATTTCCGTGGATATCAATAATGTGTAGATGGAAGCAGATTCTGCAATAATCTTGCTCTGAAAAATCAAGTGGCTGAAATTTTGATTATTCTAAGCTTCAAATCTCAGTTGCCAGATTTCGGATTTTTTATAAAAAAAAGCCATGCTATCTATTAGCAGGATATTTGCTAGACTTTCGAGTAGTGTTTGTGCTTGTAATAACTGTAAATATTTTCCTAACGAAGAACATTAATTCACAGCGAGCCAGTAACCGACAAGAAACAGAAAAGCACCGAACTAGAGAATAAATTTGTTGGAACTTGGGAGAGCAAAAGGAATTGTAGGGCTGTAAGATAGCAAGTTAGACAGACAGGCGATCGCATTTCCATCATCACCACATGTGAGCCAGTTCAATGTGCTGGCTGCTTTTGGCTTATGCGATCGCTCTCAGGTTTTGAGCTAGGCTAGTAGTAGTCCGATATAGCTAAGTATTAAAACTTTTTCCCCTTAGCAACTTGCTAGAGACTGATACGGCCAATGTGATTTGCAATTAAAATTCCTCCTTTGTGCCAGCTTAATTCATCCTTTTTTTCGTTAAAATATTAAATATATCTTGCTAATCAAGTTAAATAATTTATTTCTAGAGATTTTTATCATCATAGTCTTATTAACTATATTTAATTTTTTTATAAAAAAACTTGGTTTACAAGATAAATATGAAATCAAAATTTTGCTGTTAACTACTTTTAAATTTTTTATTTTTGGCTATGATTTCAAGAATGCGTAAAGGTCTTTCTGCTGTATTGGGTGTCGGAACTGCTGTAGGTGTAGGTTTAACTTCGCTTCCCCCAGCTAATGCAATTCCTTGGGGTCAGCTTATATTTAATGGTGTGCAATTGTTGCAACTTTCCAACGTTTCACCACAGCAAACAGTCGCTCTCGGAAAAGATATTCACCAGCAGGTAAAACAAAATTATCGACTTGATTCTAGCTCTCAAACCAATGCTTACGTTAACCGTGTTGGTCAACGCTTGGCTAGAGCTAGTAACTGCTCTCAAATTCCTTTTCACTTTTATGTAGTTCGCGACTCTAGTATTAATGCCTTTTCCACCACGGGTGGTTATGTATATGTCAATACAGGGCTATTAAATACTGTAGATAATGAAGACCAATTGGCAGCTGTGATGGGGCATGAAATTGGTCATATTTGCAACAACGACCTGATCAAGAAAATGAAGCAAACCCAACTTGCTCAAGGTGCAGCCTCGCTTGCTGGTTTGGATCGAAGTGCTGTAACCGCCATAGCTTATAAGCTGGCTGTGGATTTACCTAATAGCCGCGAAGCAGAATTTAATGCCGATGACAAAGGATTGCAATATATGAAACGCGCTGGCTATAACCCAAAAGCTATGCCTGCATTCTTGAGGAAATTACTTAAGCAATCTTCTCCACCATCATTTTTAAGCGACCACCCAGGAACCCAAGAACGGATTTCTGTAATCGAAAGAAAAATTGCTAATGGTAGGTAAGCTCAAAATCTTCTGACTCTAGAGAGTGGACGGCAGCTGTAACAAGTCAGCGAACACTGCCGTCCAATTCATAATCTGTGACAAATCATCGCTTACCCTGCTTTGAGATGTGCTTTACTAAACACTGGCGCAATATAAGTTCGTATAAGCGTTATTCAGCAGGGATTCTACTAGGAAGTGCAATGTCTGGGATACTTAGGCATTTTTCTTGGCTGTCAGGAATAGGGATGATTCTGGGTAACGCAATAGTTTTGAGTGCAAATAGCTCACTTGCTCAAATTACCCCAGATAGTACTCTACCAAATAATTCCAATGTGAAATTGGATGGTAATACGTTCGTTATCACAGAAGGAACTCAAGCAGGTAGAAATTTATTTCACAGCTTTAAAGAATTTTCTGTGCCTACTGGCTCTACAGCTGTATTTGATAATTCTCAAAATATTCAAAATATTCTGACGCGAGTTACAGGTAGATCTGTATCTCAAATAGATGGTCTAATCAAAGCCAATGGCACAGCTAACTTGTTTGTGATTAATCCTAATGGCATTATTTTTGGTCAGAATGCCAAATTAGATATTGGCGGTTCGTTTGTGGCTAGTACTGCTAGCAGTTTGAAATTTGGTGATGGCTTTGAGTTTAGTGCTACTAAACCTGTGTCTACACCTTTATTGACAATAAATGTGCCTATTGGTTTGCAGTTTCAAGGGAATTCCGGAAATATAGTAGCGTATGGCAGCGGCTACGATTTATCTGTTCAGGCACCACTATTCTCCGCTGTTACTTTAGGTAATAACTCAACTGGTTTGCGGGTGCCATCAGGAAAGACTCTAGCTTTGGTAGGGGGTAATCTAGACTTACAAGGCAGTACGCTGACCGCAGAACAAGGACGAATTGAGTTAGGTAGTGTAGGTGAAGGACAAGTCAGCCTCAATCCCATTTCTTCAGGCTTTGCTTTGAGCTACCAAAATGTACAAAGTCTGCGAGATATTCGCCTCTCGCAACAAGCTTTGGCATACGTTAATGGAGTTGGTTCTATTCAAGTTCAGGGTAATAATGTATCGCTCGCTGATGGCTCATTGATTCTGAGTCAAAATCAAGGTAAGGAGTCTGGGGGAAGTATCAGCGCCAATGCTACCCAGTCTTTAAAAGTGAGTGGAACCAATCTTAATGGTAGTTTGAATGGTGGTTTGCGGAGTGAAACTGCTGGCAGTGGCAAGGGACGTGGAGCTAATATGGCGATCGCTACCCAGCAGTTAATTGTTCAAGATGGAGCAGGAATAATTACTCGCTCTTTTAGTCCGGCTCAGGCGGGTAATCTCACTGTGGCTGCTGATTCTGTGGAAGTGATTGGAGTTGCACCCGTTAGACCTACTGTGATCGGCTCTATTTCTGCTATGACTTTTAACTCTGGAGATGCGGGAGATGTCACCGTATCAACTAAACGCTTAAGTATCCGCGACGGAGCAGCGATCTCATCTGCAACCTTGGGAGCAGGTCGTGGAGGACAGGTGACACTCAATGCGCTTGACTCTATAGAACTCATTGGAATGTCAAGCCTTTTTGCACCAAGTGTTGTAAATGCTCTAGCCACTAGTACAGGAGATGCCGGAAAAGTCACAATTAACACAAATTCCTTAATACTTCGTGCTGGAGGAACAGTCAGTTCTGCTACCTTTGGGACTGCTAACGCAGGTAGTCTCACCATTAATGCCAAAGAGTCTGTAGAAGTTAGCGGTACAGTGTTAAACTCTCCTCGACCCAGTTCTATAGATTCATCTGCCCCAATAATATCTAAGACCTTACAACGATTTTATCGACTACCCCCTATACCCAGCGGATTTTCTGGAGACGTAACAATTAATACTGAGACTTTGAGAGTAACTGATGGTGCAACAGTTGAAGTCAGCAATCAAGGGCTAGGCAATGCTGGGATGTTGCGGGTTCAGGCAAACTCTATTTTTCTAGACAGTGGAGGAGCGATCGCCGCATCAACGACATCCGGTGAAGGTGGCAATATTGAACTACAGGTAGGAGATTTATTGCTATTGCGCCGTAACAGTGAAATAACTGCCTCGGCAAAAGGTAGCGGTAATGGTGGCAATATCAACATTGATACTCCTTTAATTGTCTCTCTAGCAAGAGAAAATAGCGATATTACTGCCAATTCTATTAATGCTCGCGGTGGTAATGTAAATATTAATACTTCAGGAATTTTTGGTGTCCAGTTCCGTACCCAAAACACGCTATTAAGTGATATCACTGCTACTGGGAAAAATTCTTCTCTAAATGGCACTGTACAAATTAACATTCAAGATGTTAGTCCCACCTCTGGATTAGTGAATTTGCCAGATATTCCGATAGATGTTACGCGGCTGATTACACAAGCCTGTCTGGCAAACAAAGACAGTTCATTTATTATTATTGGACGTGGGGGCTTGCCACCCAATCCAACAGAATTTCTTACGAGTGATAATATTGCGGTAAATTGGATTACTCCTGAGTCTCAGCAGCCCAACAGGGCTATTAAGCAGGAAAGAAATACAATCGTAAGTTTACCAAAAGTTGATTCTGTCAATTTCCCCAATCAAATCGTAGAAGCGCAGAGTTGGGCTGTCGATCGCAATGGGGATGTAATGTTAGTTGCTCAACCAGCCACCACCAATCCTCACAGTCCCTTATTTAACCCTAATTTTTGTAGCGGTTAGCGCGCTACGATCGCTCCGAAAAGTGAAAAATAAGTAGGTATGTAAAGAGATACTGAGTTCAAACTGCGGCAACAGCCAAATCCTTGGCTAGCTTACCATCTTCCATGTGAACGATGCGATCGGCAATGTCTAAAATCCGGTTGTCATGAGTCACCATGAGAATAGTACAACCTTGCTCTTTGGCTAGCTTTTGCATCAGATTCACGACATCTCGACCAGATTTACTATCAAGCGCCGCAGTCGGTTCATCGGCTAAGACAATTTTTGGACGACTGACTAAAGCACGCGCGATCGCAACTCGTTGTTTTTGTCCGCCAGATAAATCATCAGGATAATAATTGAGGCGATGTCCTAATCCTACTTGTTCTAGCATTTCGGCTGAACGAGTTTTCATTTCTTGCGGTGAAATATCTTTGTGCAGTTCTAATCCCATTCTCACATTCTGAAGTGCTGTTAAGCTACCATGCAGGTTATGTGCTTGGAAAATATAGCCGTGACTGCGCCTGGCTTCAGTTAATTGTGCTGCATTCGCACCGCAGAGTTCTGTTCCTAATACTTGCAAACTACCAGATTGAGCAGAACGCAACCCTCCCACCAAAGTTAATAATGTGGTTTTACCAGAACCCGATGGCCCGGTCATGATGATAATTTCGCCAGCATTAATTTCTAAGTTGATATCAAATAGGACTTGCTTTTTAAGTTGACCTTGACCAAAATAATGGTCGAGATTTTGCACAGAAATAACTGCTTTGCTATTCATAGTAAGTAAGAATGAGGGGACAAGGAGGAAAAATGACTTTTGACCCTTGACTTTGAACTCTTGAACGCCAGTTCACTCAACGGAGGAAACCTCCGCACGTGACTGGCTCCTCTTGACATTTAAAACATATCCGCAGGATCGGCAGATTGAACTTTACGAGTTGCGATCGCCCCAGAAATCATACACATAATCATGGTTAAGACTTGTACTTGAATGGCTCTTGCCAAAGTCATGTAAAGTGGTAAATTTGTGGCGTTTCTAGTTAGTGCATAAAGTCCGAAAGATACGCCGAAACCAGGTAGAAAACCTAATATTGCCATAATCACTGCTTCTTCAAATACGATACCTAATAAGTAGAGATTGTTGTATCCCATAGCTTTAAAGGTAGCGTATTCTTTCATGTGGGCATTGACATCTGTAGACAGGACTTGATAAACGATAATTACGCCGACCATGAATCCCATCGATACACCGAGGCTGAAGATAAAACCAATCGCGGTGTTTGTTTTCCAGTATTCTTTTTCAAAGTCAATAAATTCGGATTTGGTTAAAACTTTAACATCTTCACCCAGATGAGATTTTAAGGTTTCGGCTGTTTGTTTGGGTTCATAGCCTGGTTGCAATTGAATTAAACCAAGACTGAGGCTGCTAGCATCGCGGCGGGGAAATACACGTAAAAAGTTCTGGTCGCTGGTGATTAATGTACCATCAGCAATGAAGGATGCACCAACGGAAAACAAGCCGTTAACGCTAATTGTGCGGCGATCGATTTCTGTGGTGATAGGTTTTCCTTTGTCGATTTGCGCGATCGCTTGTTGATATTCTCCTCTGGCGGCGCGATCAAAAAGCATGGTATCTGGTAGCTTCACAATATCTTGTTGGCGGTTTACTTCTGGCAAGTCAAATACTTGCTTGTCAGGATTGAATCCGATAACTAACACTGCTGTTTTTTTATGTGTTTGCGGATTCTTCCAATCGCCAAAGTTAATATAGACTCCTTCTGCTGACTTGATTCCTGGTAAGTCCATTGCTTGATAAAGTCGCCGTCTGGTAAAGCTAGACATATTTGCCAAGTTCCGCGCTTGGGGACTGACAAGCACAATGTCTGCTTGCATACTGCGATGCAATCTAGTATTACTGTCATACAAAGCAGTCTGAAACCCCAGCTGCATAAACATCAGCACATCTGCAAAAGCAATACCTGAGAGTGCAACTAATAAACGGCTTCTTTGATGACTTAATTGCAACCATCCTAAAGGTGTACGTCGCTGTAGTTGGGAGATAAATCCAATCATTGCTCAATTACCGCCTTGACTTGCAAATTGGTAAATTGGGCGGCTTTGGCGCTGGATGCGGGATCTAGCTTGACATGAACTTCTACAATCCTGGCATCAATATTACTAGAGGGATCGGCGTTTATTACGTTTTGTCGTTGTACTTGCATCCCAATCCAATCAACGGTTCCCTGCAATTCGCTAGGTAGAGAATCGCTGCTGACTCTTACCCGTTGCCCTGGACGCACTTTATGAATATCACTTTGGTATACTTCTGCTACTGCATACATCCGATCGGTTTGGCCTAATTCCACAATTCCATCGTTACCAACGGTTTCTCCAGCACGTGTATGAATTTTGAGAATTTGCCCAGCTTTGGGAGCGCGAATATATGCTTGATTGAGTTGTGCTTGAATTTTCTCTACAGTAGCTTGGGCGCTGTCTACTTCGGCTTGGGCGTTGGCGATATCTGTGGGACGCACTTCAGCTGTTTGATCCAGGGTGGCTTTAGCTTCGTTAATTTGCTGTTGCAAAGTTGCGATCGTTTTGTCGCGGTTAGCTTTGGCTTCAGCAATTTGCTGTTGTAGGGTGGCGACAGTTCTTGTCTTTGTGGCTTGGCTTTCAATAAATTGCTGGGTGGATGTTTCTGCACTCAAACGTCTGCGATCGACTTCTTGACTGGAAATTGCGCCTTCTTTGTATAAACTCTCGTAGCGTTGTACGTCAGCTTGGGCATTGCGTTTCTCGGCGGCTACACGGGCGACGGTAGCTTGTAAACTTTGTTGTTGTCCTTGCAATTCTGCTTCTAGACGATTAATTGTCGCTTGTTGGGTTCTAATACTTCCTGCTAGTTCAACTTGCAATCGGTTAACAGTAGCTTGACGCGCTGCAATTTCTCCTTGCTTTGCACCAGCTTTTACTTGCGCTAGCCGAGATTTAGCTACTTGCACTTGTCTTTGCGCTTCACCCAAACTCGCCTGCAAGCGATCGCGACTATCCATTATTGCAATTATCTGTCCAGCTTTGACGCGATCGCCTTCTTTCACCAACAATTGTTCTACTCGATTTCCTTCATTAGTCGTTGGTGCAGATAGCTTGATTACTTCACCATTGGGTTCTAAGCGTCCTAAGGCTGTGACAGTTTTTACCACTGGCTGGATAGGCGTTGCTATTTCTGGCTTCTTTCCAGAATCAGTCTGAAACTTATTTACCGTGTAAACACTAGCTCCTGCTGTAACTAAAGCTGTAATTATTGCCAGGATGGTAGGCGACTTAAAAACAGTTTGGGAAGCTCGAAAACCTGCTAAATTCCAGTTTTGCGCCATAGTATTCCCCTCTTTTTGGCGGCATTTTAAACTAAACCGTCCAGTTCAATTTATGCTAAACTAAACTGATTAGTTTAGTCAAGAGGAATTTAACTATTCAAGTTGAGAGAACAACTCGTCATACACTGGAGGTAAATTTGAGAGACAATCTTGGAAGATGCAAACCCCTACCGAGAAAGAAACTGGACGGATAGAAGCCTTTAGCGATGGAGTTTTTGCGATCGCTATTACCCTACTAATTTTGGAAATCAAAGTCCCGAATCACAATACAGTAGAGACATCCGGACTAACAGCCGCGTTGCTGTCCCTATGGCCGAGCTATTTGGCATTTATCATCAGCTTTGTCACCATTCTTGTGATGTGGGTAAATCACCATCGTATCTTTAGTGTAGTGCGGCGGATTGATAACACGTTCCTTTATTTGAATGGACTCTTACTACTGTGTGCGACATTTGTACCTTTTCCTACGGCTGTACTTGCAGAGTATTTGCTGCATTCCCAAGGAAAAGTCGCCGCTAGTTTCTATGCTGGAACATTTTTAGCGATCGCCCTGGCATTTACAGCATTATGGAGATATGCATCACGGGATGGAAAGTTACTATTTCCCGGCGCACCGCGCGAGGTAGTGGAAGGAATTACTAAGCAATATAGTTTTGGCCCGCCATTATACTTAATTGCCGTGTTACTATCATTTTTTTCTGTAGCACTAAGTTTAGGTCTGTGTATGTTATTGGCTGTATTTTTTGGGTTTCAAAACCGTTTATCAAAGTAGTAAATAACTTAATTGCACAATATGTCTGAAAGACAAGAATTGCGTAGAGTATTGGGAATTGTCTATAAGATTGTTTATCAGAAAGGTTAATTGATCAATGGCACGTATCAAAATTGACGAAGTAGAACGGGATAGTTCCGTTGATAAAGTAGAACAAATTCTGCAAGGAGCGATGCAGGAGTTTCTGCAACATGGCTATGCTGGTACAAGCATGGATAAAGTAGCGGTAGCCGCAGGTGTTTCTAAAGCGACAGTCTACAGCCATTTTCAAGATAAAGAAGGACTCTTTAAAGTACTGATAGAGCAGCTAGCACGCAAGAAATTTAACTCTATATTTGGTACACAACCTCCAGAGGGAGAACCAATAGTTGTTCTGCGTCAGTTAGCAATCAAAGCATTAGAGCTGATGGCTATAGACCAAGAACATTCGGCATTTATGCGCGTATTAATTGGCGAATCTGGTCGTTTTCCAGAGTTAGCTCAGGTTTGTGTCCGCGCCATGATTAAACCAGTGGTAGAAACTATGACTCAATACATCGCTAGTCATCCAGAACTTAAGATCGATGACCCAGAAGCGCTTGCCAGAATTCTTTTAGGGACATTAGTTCATTATCATATTGTTCAAGATGTGATGCATGGTAAGGAAATTGTACCAATGGAGAGCGATCGCCTAATTGATACCATGATCGACTTGATTATCAATAACGCCAAGTAGATCGGGTAGCAGGACTATAAAATACCTAAAGAATGCTTTTCATCACCACCTGTCCTACAGGATCTGAGTTAGTTGGGGATGATTCTAGGGTAATAATTAACCCTGATATATCTGAATAAAGGTCAGGGGGAATAGAAAGTTTGTCTAAAACCATGAATTGCGGATGAGAGCTTAACTGTCCGCAAGGTATCTTTTCATTGTCAACTACTGCCCAGAGCCGATAAACACGTCCCACAGGCGCAGCAGGAAGATTTTGGATAAATACAGCGATTTTTTGTTGTTCGGGATTCATGACAATCCTGCCGGAAGCTGTATTTGCTATGTCCATACCTCTCAGCGAGAAAAGACGAGTTTCAGAACTTTCCAGTAGTGTAGTAACGTTTTGGGCAATACTCAAATCTTGGCGCAAGCGATAATTTTCCCAGCCTAAAACCAGAACCAACAGCGCGGCAATACTGGCAAAAATTTTACTCCAGGGCAACGGAGAGCGTTTGACTACTGGAGTAGGGTTAGCTGGAATTTCAGCAGTTTCGAGGATAGCTGAACGAAGATGTGGCGGAGGCTCTACTTCATTTAGCCCATAAACCAGCTGTCCCATTGCCTCCTGTAGATGGTTCACCTCTGCGAGCAATTCCGGATTTTCTGCGAGCAGTCGCTTAAATTCCTCAGCTTCTTCGGGGTCGAGATCGCCTACTACATAACCTGCTGCTAATTCTTCTAAGTTCTCAGGAGTTGAAGATTTATTCATAGTGCAACTATCCAATTGAATCTCGTAGGATTTGCTTCAGTTTCAGCAGACCCTGACGGGTTCGAGTCTTGACTGTCCCAAGAGGGATATTTAGTTTTTGGGTGATTTCCGATTGGCTCAGTCCTTCGTCGTAAGCCATCTCTAATACCTGACGTTGTTCTTGGGGAAGTTGTGCTAAGGCAGAGCGAACGTGCTGGGAACGCTCTTGATAGGAAGCCTGCTCAACAGGATTAGAAGAGTCTGTTTCTTTGTGTTCTATTTGACCCCAGCGTTCAAGAAGTTTTAAGTTTCTTCCACGAGAACGAAGTTTATCAATCGCTCGCGAGCGAGTCATGGTAATTAGATATCTAATGAAATAGTTATGGTCGAGATTGTAGTTAGGATTACGCCACAGAGCCAGAAAAATTTCTTGGGTCAAGTCTTCTGCTTCTTGAGAATTTTTTAAGACTTTGAGTGCTACCCCATATACAAGACTACCGTAGCGATCGTAAAGAATAGCCAACGCCGAAGCTTGTTTGGTTTTCAGTGCCTGAAATAGCTCTGCATCCGTTAGCGGTGGGGGAGCTTGAGGCTTGTCATGAAAAGAACTAGGCTCCATGCGTTTTCGATAATAAACCTGAGCAGGTAATTTCAGAGTCGCTTCCAATACTTGTTTCACAGCGTCTTTCTCAAAACATAACGGAATTCCCTTTATCTCTTAAGACGACTGCCGGAGTAGATTGGATTTATCTCAAACTTGCCTGAATAAATACTACCAAATAATTTCAATCCAATTTAAATCCAAAATCCCAGCACCTTCGTCTTTAAAGATAGAGATAAATAAGTTGAGTTAACTGAAAGTTTTATCTAGGTTTCAGTTAACAGCTTGGCTAATACAAATTTAACTACCTAACTCCTACTTTATTTAAATAGGAAGTTGAGCAATGAAACAATTTATTCTAGCTGGATTATCAGCTGTGTTGATGTCCGCAGCTATCGCACCTGCTGTCAATGCTCAAACGCTAACGCAGCCTCAGTTAACGACATTTAACCCTAACGTAGCAGAAAAAGCTTCTACCAGTCATTTAACACCTTTCGATCTGGTTTATCTGGCTTATTGAGGTTACTTCCGCACCCAAGATATTCCTAGTAACAATTCTCTGATCTTTGCTCATCAATTGGGGAGAATTAGCGCCAAAGATATTGTTCGGGGTGCAGTCAATGCTAATCGACTTCCCGAACAGACTCTAGCCGATCAAAGCTATCTCAGAGCAGTTGAAGAGTATCTGACGATGCTCGATCGAGACTAGAGAATCGATTTTTTAAAAGTCCTTTGGGGAATAAAGAATCCGGTTGATCGGTTGAGGTTTTTTCTTTCCCCACTCTTTTATAGGAGTTTGCCAATGAAACGAGCTTTTCGTAAATATCATCGCACGATCGCGATCGCAGTTTTTCTACCTTTGACTGTTTCTGTCGTGACTGGTATCAGCATGACATTAACAGACCAATGGTTCCATCAACCAGAGTTAACCGGATTTCTTCTCAAAATTCATACTGGCGAAATCTTCGGGCTGGCAGGAATTTATCCCATATTGCATGGATTAGGATTAATCGGCTTAATCATGACTGGTCTGAGTATGACTGGTTTATTTCCTCAACTTTATAAGCCAAAAAAAGTAGGCGATTGACTAAAAGGTATTGCGCTTTTAGGGCAATAATCGCTCACCCAATTTACTTAATTATCAACTATGAAATATCGTTCATACATACTAGTTGCAGTTGCTTCTGCGGTACTAGTGACTTTGTTACATCTCTATGGTTGTAACCCTAAATCACCACAAACTCTAAATCAACCAAAGGTAACAATTAATCAATCTTTAGCAACAGAAAAAGTAAGTACCCAAAAAGCAAATGCAAATGTCAAAATTCACAATTTCAAATTTGAACCGACAACCCTAAAAATTAACGTAGGTGAAACCGTGAAGTTTGCCAACAGCGATGAAGAACCACACACCGTCACGGCAACAGATGGTTCCTTTGATTCCAAAGCGCTTGATACAGAAGAGGCTTGGACGCATACATTCACTAAGTCTGGAACCTTTCCTTATATTTGTGCTATTCATCCCTTCATGAAAGGGACTGTTACTGTAACTTCAGCCGGAGGCAATGAGAGGAAAAAATGAAACGTAGAAACTTCATGAATCATGTCGGTTGGACTGGTCTTGGTATCCTCTGGGCCGTTGGTAGCAATGGCTTATTAAGCTCGTGTAATATCAGCGAAACTACAGATAAAAAACGCTTAAATACCGCTTCGCTATCATTCGTACAAATTAGCGATACTCACATTGGTTTTCATAAGCCAGCAAACGAGCATGTTACAGAAACGCTCCTAAAGGCAATCAATGCAATCAATTCATTACCGACACCACCAGCATTTGTTGTACATACAGGTGACATATCTCACCTTTCTAAGCCTGCGGAGTTCGATCTAGCTAAACAAATACTTTCACAATTGAAAGCACCACTATTTACGCTACCAGGAGAACACGATACGATAGGCGATCGCGGTAAAGCTTACTCGGAAGCATTTAGCCAAAAGGATAAAAAAGAAGGATTGCAGTCTTGGGATAGCTCTGGCGTGCATTTTGTATCGCTGACTAACGTACTTGATTTTGGTGAAACCGGAAAAGGCAAACTTGGTCAAGCACAACTAGACTTATTAGCCAAAGACCTTGCAGCACAAAACCGCGACACTCCTTTAGTTATATTTAGTCATATTCCCCTTTATGACCTTTACCCCAAGTGGGGTTGGGCAACAGCAGATTCGGCTAAAGCACTTTCGTTATTGTCTCGGTTCTCATCTGTAACCGTACTGAATGGTCATATCCATCAAGTCATTCAGCATTCCGAAGGAAATATCCGCTTTTCTACTGCTGCATCGACAGCTTATCCCCTACCTGCTCCCGGAAATGGAGAACAGCCTGCTCCCGTAAAGTTACCAGAAAATAACTTGCTGGCGGCGCTGGGATTCCGCACAGTGGAATTTGCTCCTGGACATAACATACAAGTTGACCAACATTCTCTAGCTTAGGCAAGATCGGGGGGATAGGGTTGGTATTTCCCCGCCTTTTTTTGACGATGCTCCCGATCTCACCATCATTAATTGAATCGGTATATTTACCAAATCCAGATAATTCGTAGATTAGTTTGGATTTGTTTTTATATCAGGTTAGGGCAAATTGTTGCAGATTAGGAGATTAAAAGACTTGAATTATCCTGGTATGACATTATGGTTTACAGGGTTAAGTGGTGCGGGGAAAACTACGATCGCCTTAGGAGTATTGCATGAGATCAAAGCTAGAAATTATCGGGTAGAAATGTTGGATGGTGATGCGATACGCTGTCATTTATCAAAAGGTTTAGGCTTTAGTAAAGAAGATCGCGATACTAATATCCGCAGGATTGGCTTTGTTGCCAGCTTACTGAGTCGCAATGGTGTGGTAGTAATCGTAGCAGCAATTTCTCCCTACCGCGAGATTCGCGATGAAATTCGCTGTAATACGACTAACTTTGTGGAAGTTTATGTGAAAGCACCTTTAGAAGTCTGTGAAGCTAGGGACGTTAAAGGTCTGTATGCTAAAGCTAGAGCAGGTAAAATCCACAACTTTACAGGAATTGACGATCCATACGAAGCACCACTTAATCCAGAGATTATCTGCTATACAGACTCAGAAACAGTTGAAGAAAGTGTTGCTAAAGTAATTACGGCACTAGAAAAGCGGGCATATATTTTCACACCACAAAACTCAGCAGTTGATACTAATTAGTGATTGCTATAAGCGATAAATTCGAGCATTGAAAGATTCGATATTGTCCAATGCCCCATCCCCCATAAAAAAATTGCCCCCTGAAATCAGGAGGCTTCATTTTTAATTAAAAGCAGTTGGCTTTTAGCTGGCAACATACTCTTTGACATTGGCTCGACGACGACGTAGATGAGCTAGTGCTTGATGCTCTAACTGGCGGACGCGTTCGCGGCTGAGATTTAATCTCTCACCTACTTTCGCCAAAGACATTTCATTGCCATCTTCTAAACCAAAACGCAGGGCTAACACTTCTCGCTGTTGAGGAGTTAGTTCTGCCAACAAGGTGTTCAGGTCTTGGCGCAAGAATTCCTGAGTGGTGTAATACTCTGGTGAAGGGCCGTCATCTTCTAGCATTTCTTGCAGCTCGGTATCCTGATTGTCACCGACGCGCACATCCAAAGAAACTGGCTGACGTGCCATATTCAAGTACTCGCGGATTTGCACGGGTTCTAGCTCTAGTTCTTGAGCAATTTCCGCCGGATTTGGCGATCGCCCTAATTTTTGTGCTAGCTCTCGCTGTACTTTCTTGATTTTGTTCAGTTTCTCGGTGATGTGGATTGGTAAACGGATTGTCCGCCCTTGTTGCGCGATCGCTCTAGTGATTGCTTGGCGAATCCACCAATAAGCATAGGTAGAAAACTTATATCCCCGTGTCGGGTCAAATTTCTCTACACCCCGTTCTAATCCTAGAGTTCCTTCTTGGATTAAATCCAGAAACTCCATATTACGCTTTTGATATTTTTTCGCAATAGCGACTACTAAGCGAAGGTTCGCTTCAATCATCTTTTGCTTTGCCCGTTTACCTTGGGCCACTGTCTGTTTCACCTCAGTTTCCGAGTGGCGAACGTGATCGGCCCACTCTGACAAACTCGGTTCGCGGTGCAGTTTTTTCGCCAAAGCCTCTTTAGCGTCCACTAGCGTCATCATTTGTTGCACCTGCTTCCCGAAAACAATCTCTTGCTCACGGGTTAAAAGTGGCACACGACCAATTTCCCGCAGATAGGTTCGCACCATATCAGCCGTGAATTTGGTGTTTAGGTTTTCGGTTTGGGTGTTAACAGTAGGCATTGGTGCGTTATCCTCTACTCCGTAAACACAATGAATCTTTAATAATTAAGTCGGATTTGGAAAGGAAGTACATCTATCACGGAACATAGGGAGCTAGCATAAGTATTCAATTTATACAGCCGTTGAGAAGACGGTGCATCCCTGAGATAGGTTCCCCTACCCTTCCTAAATTTTGCTGTTTCTTAGAAATACACTGGCTGGTTGTCAAGAATTCTTCTTGTCAGTCACTGGCGGTAACTGTAAAAATATGAAGTCAGTATGAGTTCTACTTCTAATATGATACGACAAATCTCTTGGATAGTAAAGTAGGTAAGATAAATCTTCTAATTATAGGACAAAGTTGTATGTTTGGCAAAAAATTGAACTTCCTTTGAGTGCTAACTATATCTATAGTGACGTTAAAACCTCCGCTTCTGTTGCCGAGGAGTGGGGAGATAACCGAACTGATTTTTTGTTGTGATGGTGGGATGTTACGAAAGAGAGGCAGGGTGCAGGGTGCAGGGGGAGACAAGGGAGTGTGGGGAGTGTGGGGAGAAATGACAAATGGCTATTGCCTTTTGACAGTTGACTCTTGACTCTTGACCAATGACAAATGACTAAAACCCTAAATCAGCCCTAGCTAATTCAGCCGCGGCGAATAATTCTTCGTCTGGTTTTTCCTCCCAAGCTGGGTCGCCAATTTCTGCATAGAAAGTTGCATCATAGGGACGGGTACGCACTACAACTGGCATGGGGACGGCGTGACCCAAAATCAAGGCTTGTTGCTTAGAATCTAGCTTTGCTAATACCGATCGCAGACTGCCAGCACCAGAGACTCCTGTGAAAATCGCGTCAATGTCTTTTTCGTCGTTGAGCAAAGCGGTGATGCGAGTCCCAATTTGGGACATAACTTCATTATCTATGCCGGACGGGCGTTGATCAACTACCAAAAGTGTTACGAAATATTTCCGCATTTCTCTGGCGATTGTCCCAAATATCGTACTTTGCACAATTGCCGGGTCAAGAAAACGGTGAGCTTCTTCTATAGTAATTACTAATTGCGTCGGGCGATCGCTCGCATTGCCACTGTGCAGGAATCGTTCGGCTTTGCTGACATAATGCCCGTGGATTCTTCTGGTGATCATATTTGTCACCAGCATATAAGAGAGCATATCCGATTGGGAGCCAAATTCCACAACTACATGCTTCCCAGCTTCCAGCGATCGCAAAATTTGGTTGATGTAGTTCTGCGGACAAGCGGCTCGCATATACTTCAAGTTATCCAAGCGCAGGAGTTTGCGCTGCAAAGACATAATTGAGCCTTGGTGTCCCCGCTTCTCTTCGCAGAACAGCTTGATTTCTTCGTTAGTCATGTTCAAAAGTTGAAGAATCCAAGCTTTGCCATACTCAGCGTAAAGAATATTCGCATTATCTAAGGCAGCTTCCGACAAGCCTAAATCGCGAGAACATAATTTAACGTCTTCAACTTCTATTTGTTCGTAACTGAGATAAAGTTCTTGCGCATCTCGCACGCCCCGGCGCTTTGTCGATTCTGGGTCGAGGGTATAAACTTCTACTTTCCCAGGAAATAGCTGTTTTAAACCTTTAACTGTACTATATTGCTTTCCTTCACAGACAGCTTGCCATCCATACTCGGAGTGCATATCAAAAATTAAATTTACTGCCGCATTTTTACGGACTATCCCGGCTAAAACTAACCGTGTCAAGAAGGATTTACCAGTTCCCGATTTGCCAAAAACCCCGTTACTTCTTTCTACAAAGCGGTCTAAATCAATACACACCGGCACATCCATATCCAAAGGTTTACCGATGGAAAAGTTTTTTCTGTGGGTATCGTCTTCCCAACCAAATACTCTGCGAAAATCTTCTTCGCTAGCTTCGTAAACTTGACTAAAGTGGCTGGGAATCGTTTTAACTGGAAGCAATTCCATTGTGGTACTAGTTTGGGGTTGAAATGATGCCAAACCAGTCATGGAAGGTACAAAAGGATTTACAGATTTACCATTTGTAGGCGAGAAAGATTCTTCTACTTCTGGGGTAAACATTAACATCGGCGCGAGATTAATTGTGCCGTATGTCCCGCTTCCCGCTAAAACTTCGCGTAAAAAAGTATCTTCCCAATTAGGAGGATCGGCGATAATGCGTGCATTTGCAGTTCCCAGCGCCACATCTGTCAGCATACAGAAAAAGCGCGATCGCATCCCTTGCACAACTAAAAATTTCCCCACCCGCATATCTTCAACAGAAATATCAGGGTGTAGTCTTACTTCTAACCCACCAGTTAGAGAGCCTTGAGTGACTGAACCTAAAGGTTGTCCAGAATTCATTTGATTAGTTACATCAATGTTGGGTTGAGCTTATGTTGCATTTTAGTTGTAGAGTTCAAACTTGCGACGAAATTCTAGCACAAATTGTCATTGGTCAAAAGTCATTTGTTATTTAATCAATGACCCTTGACCAATAACTAATTAGTCAATTTGGATTGAAGTTGGTCTGCTTGCTGATGGAGAAGTTCCAATTAAGGGTTTACGGAATTGAGCATAAAGGCGATCGCGCCACTCAAAAAAGAGTGCATAATCGGGATTATCTGCTAAACCAGGCACTCCTTTACCTTGCAGACCTGCTGGTAAATCTAAATAAGGGCCATCAGGAAACTTTAGCAATATTGATAATCCTGCTACTGCCAAGTCAGCTAAACTTGGTTCATCTCCCAACAAATAGGGACTATCGGCTAACAGCAGCGTGAGTGCTTCTAAGTCTTGTTTTAAATCTGCGATCGCAGACTTGATGACATCTGGACTATAACCTACCCCAAAACCTAACACTGTTAATAAATCACGGGGTACTCCTTCCACCAAAGTTTTGAATATATCTGGTGTCGAGGTGGGTAATAAAGACTTGCGAAAATTTTGGTCTTGACTAATAGCAGCAAATAGTGCTTTGCGTCCTTTAATACCTATCGACTCATCCGCCCATTCTTCTATCAATAAACACGCACCTCTTTTCTTGGGATCTTTCGGGATGAGTAGAGGTTCTGGATATTCTAAGTCTAAATACTTAGCGATTTCTGTAGAATCAACAATATATCTACTACCATCTTTTAATACTGGCACTTGTCTTTGACCAGTTAGGCGAAACAGTTCTACCTGTCCAATTCCGGGTGTAACCTCTATTTTGCGGTAATCTAACCCCTTATAATCCAAAATTAACCGCACTTTTTCGGAATATTGGGATAGTTCCCATTGATATAATTCCAGCATCTGGCATTCCCTATAACTAGTGAATTGAGCAATTTTACTAATTGTATCTTTAGTTTCAGTAATCGTTTTGCTAATTGAATTGATAGGATACTAACTTATTTACCAATCGAGTTAACTTTTTAGGTAATTTTGGGAAAGCCCACCATCTTATCAAATAATGATTTCCCGATAGATGTAAATATCAAATAATTAAATTGTTTCAGTACTTACGCATAACTTAACCTAACATCTTATTCTTTAATTTGCACTAATTATTTTCTTTTTTCCTGCTTTTTTATATTTTAGCTTAAAAGTATAAAATATTACATAAAATTATTTTTATATATAACTATTTTTAGCTTATGCTGCGATCGCATATACATTTTCTAGGAGAAACAATAAATGAGATTTTTGCAAAATCCTAGCTAATGCTACCCTATTAGGAAAAACCCGATCGTCAGCTTGCAAATTTAGGCTTCCTCAAAGCCTTCATTATTTAGTATAAATAAATACATTTTATTGTTGTTTTGCCAAAGGATTTGCAACAGAGAGAGGCAAAATTTTCGTTGGTTAGATTTCCCTAACGACCAACTGGCACTTTCTTGATGTTGGCGTTGTACAATAACTAACTTAAATCAGAATCAGCAGTATAAGAAAGTTCAATAGGTAAGTTAACTTAATAGACATTGCCTGACGCTTAAAGATAGCTTGCAACTTTGTCCTAGCATAATTTTTGACTAAATCCATCATCCCCATGCAGCATGATTTTGAATGAGTTGGAGGCAAATTTCTTACTTCTTAGGTGAGATTTTGTGCGTAGCAAAATGTTATAAGTCTTTATGTAACCTGTGCAAAATAAAAACAAACAAAATTTATGAAGGCAAATTACAGTCAATTGCTGACAAATCTGGCAGGTATAGTCGGAATAGCAGGATGCAGCCTCTTCATTGCATTACCTTCTGGAGCAAAAGAGGCTACTAATCCTAGCCCCACAATTTTTAGCGAAGCTCCTTATAACCGTACTCAACGCATTGAAGCTAACGCTAACTATACGCCTGTTCAGCTTACAGAAGATGCAGCAAAAGGCAGAACTTCAAAGAAAAATGTTGTAGCACAGAAGAAGAGGACACTTAACCCTAGTCCTAGTATTTTTAGCGAGCCTCCTTATAACCGTGGTAGTCGGGCTACAAGTGGTGAAGTTTCACCTGCGCCAACCACTGTCCCCGAATCTGCACCCACCGCACCTAGCACACCAGCCATAGAAACACCTACAGCACCTGCAACACCTACAGCACCTACAGCACCTGCAACGCCTACCAAACCTTCAACAACTGTACCTACCCAAACTCAACCAGCAGGTTCAAGCAATACTCAAAACAAGAATTTGGTAGCACTGGCTGAATCAAATGCTTCGTTTTCAACCCTAACTAAAGCATTGAAAGCAGCTGGCTTAACAGCAACTTTAGAGGGCAAAGATAATTACACCATTTTTGCACCCACCGATGCTGCTTTTTCTAAATTACCTCAAGATGCAGTCAGAGATTTGTTGAAGCCTGAGAATAAGGAAGTTTTGGTTAAGATATTAACTTACCATGTTGTACCTGGTAAGGTATTAGCCAGCGATTTGAAATCTGGTGAAGTTAAAAGCGTTGAAGGCGGTGCGATTAACATCAAAGTCGATCCTGGTGCTGGCGTGAAAGTAAATGAAGCCAACGTCACTCAGACAGATATTACAGGTTCTAATGGTGTCATTCACGCGATCGATCAAGTAATTTTACCTCCCGACTTGTAATTCGATAGCGCGAGAAAATTCTCAGCGAATTTTGGATTTAGAATTCTAAATCCAAGATTGAAAAACGGATAATTTAATGTTTAAATAAAACCCCGTTTAACGTAAGTCTGACGGGGTTTTCAATTGAGGAGATGTTTAATTCATGGTTCTATAGTTTAGCGCATAATTGGGCTACCATGATGATGAACTAAATACCATTTTCCGCCGAGAAGCTGAAACACATTTGTGGCGATTGATTGTGCTTCTAGTCTTCTACCACTAACGACTTGAAGAATATTTTCTACTAGCACAACATAAGCAATATTATCAGCTACTTCCGTAGCCATAATATCTAAATTAATTTCTATGTAAGCAGTATTTCTAAATATTTGCTCCCAAGACGATCGCACCTGCTTCCAACCCCGGAGTATACTACGTCCGGGATGAATACAAGTACTACCAGTTCCTTGCGACCATAAAGCACTCATGGCTTCAATATCTTTTTTTTCAAAAGCTCGATAAAAGGCTGTATTAACGGCTAAAACTTCAGATGTCATGGAGAATGTTAGTTATTATTGAGTTGTTTGTGAAGTCATGTCTATTTATTGATGACTCAAGACTACTTGCAAAGTTTTTAATAATTCTTGCACAGTATATGGTTTAGATAAAAATGCTGTGTGCTGAGATGTTTTATCTCTAAATACTTGTTCGCTTGTCGCTAATCCACTCACAGCAATAATAGGTAGTTTAGGATTCATATTTTGCAAATTATGAATGGTAGTTGCTCCATCCATCTTAGGCATCATCATATCGATAATTGCCACTTTAATTTTATCTTGATTCTGAGCATAAATTGCTATTGCTTCAATGCCATCGCTAGCAGATATTGTTTGATAATTATAGCTTTCAAGTGATGTTGTAGTAATTTCTCTAATAGCAGCTTCATCATCTACAACCAAAAGCAATTCTCCATTTCCACTTGGCATTTCTTGGTCTTCTGACATCTGACTTGCAACTGTATTAACTGCTGGTAAGTACACTTTAAAATCTGTATTTTTACCTACACAACTTGATACGTTAATAAAACCATTATGTCCCTGAATAATTCCCATAACTGTAGATAAACCTAGTCCAGTACCACTACCAAATTCTTTAGTAGTAAAAAATGGCTCAAAAATTTTATCTAATATTTCTTGCGGAATTCCCAATCCCGTATCCGAAACTGTCAAAACTATGTAATGACCTACTTGCGCTTCTAAATACGATTGACTATAGATTTCATCAATGTAAATATTTTTAGCAGCTATAGCGATCTTTCCACCATTAGGCATGGCATCACGAGCATTCAGACATAAGTTAACCAGTACTTGGTGTAATTGAGTACTGTCGGCGTAAACTGGTAATAAATCTGGTTCTAATTCGGTAGAAAATATAATCGTTTTAGGAAAAGTTTCTTGAATAATTTGTTGCAGTTCAAATATAAGGTGTTTAATTTGTATGACTCGGCGATCGCCTTCAATTCCTCGTGCAAAAGATAGTACTTGCTTTACTAAATCCGAGCCACGTTTAGTATTATTTTCTATGATAGAAAGCATTTGCTCAATTTGTTGGTCGTGCAGTTTGTTTTTGAGTATTTGCACTGACATTAAAATTGGCGATAAGACATTATTTAAATCGTGGGCAATACCACTAGCAAGCCTGCCAATACTCTCCATACGTTGAGCGCGTAAAAATTGCTGCTCTAATTGTTTTTTATGGGTAATATCTTCAAAAATATATAGTCTTCCAAAATATCGATCTTGGCAATCGCGAACTTGAGTAGAGAAACGCCGAATAGTACGACCATCGTTAAATGCAATCTCATCTTCAATAACGCAACGGTATTCTTCACTTTGTAGAGGTTGGCATGAAGCGGCAAAAGCTGGAACATCTACGATCGATTTGATACAGTCGGGGATGATATCCTGATTCTTCAATTCTCCATCTGCCATCGGCTCTTTTAGGTGTTCGATACCCCAAATTTCACAAAAGCGATCGTTAAAATAAAGTATTGCATCAGTGCGGTTATCTACAACATAAAATGCTAGCGGAGACACGCTAGCCATTGAGCGTAAAAGTGCTTCTTTCCAACGTAATTCTTCTTCTGCTTGTTTGCGATTGCTAATATCGTCAATTACATAAGCGAATTGTGGACGCCGATCGGTACTTTGTGCAATTGCTGAGACTGTAGCTGATAACCATGTTTGTCCTTGGAGAGTATCGTAAGAATATTCAAACCGCACAGGCGATTGGCTTTGTTCTGCTTGATGATAGTAATGCAACCACTGAACTAGATGCTTGTGTGGTACGCCCATTTCTCGCTCTAAGCGATTTTCCATTGCGCTTGGAGTGAGTCCAAAAAATTTCGCTGTCGCCAAGTTATCAGAAATATGTAGAATGTCATTGTCTACTAACTCCACAATTCCCATCATCATTGGCGCGCTATCAAAAAAACTGCGGAGAGTGCTTTCGCTTTGATGCTGTGCTTGTTGTGCCTGTTGACACTCTGTTTTCAGATTGGCTAATTCTGCTAAATTCCGCCGAATTTCGAGTTGTTTAACGACCAAGCGACTTAAAGCTTGTAATGATTCTACCTGTTTCTGGCTAATTTGATGTGGTACGCGATCGACTACACATATAGTCCCGATTGCTTCTCCTCCAGGTGCGATCAAAGGTACGCCAGCATAAAATCTGATATGAGGTTCACAAGTGACAACCTCAGAATTGGCAAATCGTTCATCTGCCAAAGTATCAGGAATAATCAAAGACTGGGATTTTTGAATACAAAGCGGACAGAAACCAATTTCTATAGGCATTTGTTCCATATCCAACCCCACCTTAGCTTTAAACCACTGACGATTAGCATCAATGAGATTAATTAAAGCGATTGGTGTCTCACAAATCTGCGCTGCTAAAAACGCTAGATCGTCAAATGCTTGTTCTGGGCCAGTGTCAAGAATATGATACTGACGAAGAACTTCCAGCCTCGCCGCTTCAGGGGTACACATTAAAAATTTCATTCAACTTTCCTACTACATAGTGAATTACAACTTACCCTCGTGTTACTCACGATTCTTGAAATTCATCAATTAGGGAAGATGTAACGATAGCAGCAGTAAAATGCTGCCTATTATGATTTTGCTTTTACTGGAGATATATACATTTGTTGATTGTTTGCCCCCATTGGTAAGTTTTCTGATATCTAATTAGCCTTGTAAGATATTGAATCTCAATGAAGCCACTGACTATGGGATGGTCTAAAAAATCTAGCACACAAATTTAATTACCTTTAATTATAGTAATCTCTCTTTAGAAAGATGACGGTGCAATTGAACCGTGAAGTAAATTTACTTATATTTAGCTACTAGAAATCTAATTTGCTATTGATTTCCACCAATTAATCCTATAAAGTAATTTGCTATAAAACCCTTAGGGAGAGCAATATCAGGCTCCTAATTTGATTTTTGTGAAGCTAGGTACACCTGTACTTCTCTTTTTTCCTGTTCCCTTCCTATGCAAGTACTTCCAAGAATCAAATTAGATTGCGATCGCAAGCAAACAACGATAGAAACATCGATAGATTGAATTAAGCTGATGCGCATCTAGTAGATTTTGTAGTTTTTCAGCGCTCTAGCGATACGATGGAAAAAGAATATTAATTTATATGAACTCTTTTGTGACAAATACACTAAACTCTCTCTTGAAACAAAGAGCCGAAGATAGCTTTGCTATTACTCTTGCACCATTATCTCTTGAAGAAATCTATAGCAGAGCTGACGATCCAGCTAATGGTGCTGTGGTGGTGATGAGTGGTATGGTTCGCAATCAAACTGATGGTAAACCTGTGGTTTCTTTAGAGTATCAAGCCTACGAACCGATGGCACTGCGAGTATTTTCGCAAATTGCAGCCGATATTCGTTCTCTTTGGCCTGATGTCAATCGCGTAGTCATTCATCATCGCATTGGACGTTTGCAAGTTGGGGAAATTAGCGTTTTGGTAGCAGTAGGTTGTCCCCATCGCAGTGAAGCGTTTGAAGCTTGTCGCTATGCGATTGACACTCTAAAGCATAACGCACCCATTTGGAAGAAAGAACATTGGCAAGATGGTTCGAGTAGTTGGGTGAATATTGGTGCTTGCGAACAAGCAGGAAAAAGTTGTTAAAATTCTTGAAATGCATCCATTCTTTTAGCTGAGTTAATAGTTATGAATATCACACTCAAACCAGAAATAGAGCAATTTATCCAAGCACAAATTGCTACAGGTAGATATGCAAATGCTGAAGATGTGATTAGTAAAGCATTGAAATTGCTAGCAGAATGGGACAAAGATTATCAGGAGTGGGAAGAAGAAACTAGTAAAAAGATTGCTGTTGGACTTGCTCAGATTGAAAGAGGAGAAGTACTTGATAGCGATCTAGTGATGGCACGACTGGAAGAAAAAATAAGAAAAGCCCGTGAGCATCAAGGGTAATGGAATATGTAATTGCTGTAGAAGCTAGTCAAGATTTAGATGAAATATTAGAGTATTTTCTCCAGCGCAATATTGATGCGGGAGAAAAGTTTATTCGAGAGTTTAATAAGAAGTGCCAGAATATAGTGAAGTTTCCAAATATTGGTAGAAGCTATGCTAAGTTTGAACCGACGCTCAGAGGAATTCCTTTAGATGGTTATATTATTTTTTATCGAGTGTTTGAGGACAGGTTGGTAATTGTGCGTGTGGTGAGTGGTTATCGAAATTTAGAGTCTTTGTTTGCAGATGATGAGTAAATTTATAGGCTTGATTTTTTTATCTCTCTTCTTTCTATTGCCTGCCTTCAATAGTAATTTATAAACCTTTTGATTTACGAAACTCCCGTACAACCTCTTTAATATCGCGTAATTCACCCTCAACTAAATAGTTTAATTGCCGCATTTCATCTGCGGTAATGCGTCCGGTAAGTTGAGCGATCGCTTTTTTTAACTGCGGATATTTTGCTAAGGTTGCTTGTCTGATAATTGGCGCAGCTTCATAGGGTGGAAAATATTGTTTATCATCTTTTAGCACCACTAAACCCAAACGAGCAATCTGCCCATCAGTAGAATTACCCGCTACCATATCTACCTGTTTTTGAATTAACGCCCGATAAATTAAACCCAAATCCATAATTTGTGGTGGTTTAGCAAAATGCAAATTGTAGGTTTTTGCTAATCCCGGAAAACCATCTTCTCTTTCCAAAAATTCATACCCAAAACCACCACGCCACTGAGGTGTATATTGAGTAGCTTCCGAGAGAGTTTGAATGTTGTAGCGTTGAGCATCTTCACCCCGGATAATGATTGCAAAAGTGTTTTCAAAACCCAAGCTGGGCATAACTTCTAAATTAAATTTTTGGGCGTATGCTTGTTTTAATTTCTCGTAAACTATTTTTGGGTCGTTAACTACTTTTTGCTTAAGAATACCTGTAAAAGCTGTACCTGTATACTCTATATAAGCATCGATTTTGCCAGCAGTAATTGCACTATGACAGACAAAAGAACCACCCAAACGAGGGCGACGTGCTACTTTTAAATTAGTAGTAGCTTCAATTTGTTGGGCTAAAAGTTCACCTAAAATATCTTGCTCGGTAAAATCTTTAGAAGCTACGATAATATCACCACTGCTACTGGTAGTTGCATTGGGGCTACAACTAGCGATCGCCATTACCAAAGCAAATGTTAATAGGCAAAAAACCACGAATTTTCTCATATTAATTTTCGGGTATTTTTTGATTTATAACCCCTAATTATTCAAAAAGTCAGGGTTCTGTAGAATGTTAATTTTTAACTTTTAATTTACCTTCAATCCAACCAATTACTAAATCAGCAATTAATGCAATTACAGCCGCAGGAATTGCCCCAGCTAAAATTAACTGATTATTTACTACTGCAATTCCCCTAAAAATAAATACTCCTAAACCACCAGCACCAATTGCCGCAGCAATAGTTGCAATGCCAATCGCAATTACAGTTGCTACGCGCACCCCAGCCAAAATTACTCCCATCGCTAAAGGAATTTCTACTTGGAATAACAATTGTTTATCTGTCATTCCCATACCTCGCCCAGCTTCCCGAATCGCTGGATCGACGCCAGTAATCCCTGTATAAGTATTGCGAATTATCGGTAATAAAGAATATAAAGTTAATGCCACAATTGCTGGTACTACCCCAATACCGCCAATTATAGGTACAGGAATTAATAACCCAAACAAAGCCAAACTAGGAATAGTTTGCAGAATATTAGCAATACCTAGAATTGGTTGGCGGAGTTGAGTTTGGCGGGTAATTAAAATTCCTAAAGGAATGCCTATTAAAACGGCAATTCCAATTGCAATACCCACCATAAATAAATGTTCCAGCGTATGCTGAACAATTTCTGGGGCATACTTGATGAGGAAGAAGTCTTTCATAAAGTGTCTTGCAGGGAACGCAGACATTGAAGAAAAGCTAGGCTTTCGGGATGTTGCGATCGCATAAATTCATCCTTTGTCCCTAATACTACCAATTCTCCGCCATACATTAAACCAATTCTCGATGCTAAAACAAAAGCTTCTTGAATATCATGAGTAACGAACACAACAGTTTTACCTAAGTCCTGTTGCAAACGCCGAAATTCCTGCTGAATTTCTAAGCGTGTAATCGGATCGAGTGCGCCAAAGGGTTCATCCATCAATAATACAGGCGGATCGGCGGCTAAAGCCCTCGCTACACCAACTCGTTGTCTTTGTCCTCCCGACAGTTCATGGGGATAACGCCCAGCAAATTGTTCGGGATTTAAACCTACTAAATGCAACAATTCATAAACCCGCGCTTTAATCTGTCTTGGTTTCCAACCTTCTAAAGCCGGGACTAAGCCTACATTGCGTTCGACTGTGAAGTGCGGAAACAAACCAGTCTCTTGAATGACATAACCAATCTTACGCCGCAGTTTAATTTCATCCCATTCAGTTGTGGGAACCCCATCAAATAATACTTCCCCTTGGGTAGGCGCGAATAGGCGATTAATTAATTTCATCGTCGTAGTTTTGCCACTACCGCTACGTCCAAGTAATACCAATGCTTCGCCTTGAAAAATAGAAAAATTGAGATGAGAAACTAAAGGGCGGTGGTTGCGGCTAAAAGTGACATCGCGAAATTCAATGGCGATGGGATTTGTTTGTACCATAGTTAACTTATCTAGGCTTGGAAACAAGTATAGATAAGTTGGCTGAATGAGCCAAGAATCCTTCTGCTTGAGCGAAATGAATTTAAGTATTGTTAAATTTACTACCATGAACCAGTGCGTTCTAGGTAGGGCGAGAACTCCGGTTTTGACCAGCGAAGGGGGAGGCTGCCTTCTACTCTATATCCCATGTCAAGCCGGAAGCGAAGTAATCGCTCTGCACCCGTATATGTACTGATTTCCTCTCCTTGCCAAATTACCTCGGCAGTGCCCGTGAGGTATAGTAAGTTGCCTTGAGCAAAATCTACAAACAAAAGCCCTGCATGAGGATTCAGCTCTAAGTTGCCAAATGTATTAAAGTGATAATTGCCTGAGAAGTCAGGAATCGTCAGCGTATTGTCATTATCG
Source organism: Calothrix sp. NIES-2098 (assembly GCF_963875125.1). NCBI lineage: Bacteria > Bacillati > Cyanobacteriota > Cyanophyceae > Nostocales > Calotrichaceae > Calothrix > Calothrix sp. NIES-2098. Next base: position 825,093 of record NZ_CAWNKJ010000001.1, on the reverse strand, counting down.
ATGCGCACGAAGCCTGGTTTGCCTCCCCGATGAGAAACATCTACGCCCGCAGTCGTCCCCGCCGACTCTGCTTGATAGGCAGTGGCAATGAAAAAGGTATCAGCAGCAGCAATCAGGTCGCGTTCTGGTTCTCCGAATACTGCGATCGCATGAATTGGTTTCGGTGATTCTGGATCGTATTCGCTTAAGTCAAACTTACGGGCTTGAATGTATTGCGGACAGTTGCCAAAGCTTTGCTTCACCTGCACCTCAAAGCCATTGGCATCGATTGCTGTGACAATGCCATTCATGCGATTACGGCGGCGAGTATGCAATTCAATACCGAGAAAGCCGATATCGATACCCTCTTTCAGGGTGGTTGCTAAAGGATCGCCAAATAGGGGTTTGGTTGCAACTCGCAAAGTGCGATCGTCTGGCGAGGATATAAAGCCTGGTTCCCCCACTAGAATAGAAGCCCACAGGTTACCCGATACATCCACAGTACCCACTATTAGGTAGGGAAGTTGGGCGTAGAACTGCCGATGCTGATCGGGCAGATACTCTCGAATTACCCGTCGTCCTTGCTTGTCCATACGGTCTTGTACCCCTAGTCGGGCTTGAATTGCCAGTTCGCCAGGGTGAAAGGGCGATTCGGTACTTGACCAGCCTGGGTTTACCATTGTGCTTTCTCTCCTTGCAAGGTCTATTCTATTGATGCTAATTTGTCGGGGCGGAGCTTTCTCTTACATCTGTAGGTTCTTCATCAAAGGGTAAGTTAGAACTCTTTTATAAACGCAGGAAGGAATCAGCTTTTTCTTTTTTGTCCCCCTCGTCCCATTTCCCGCCCCTGATAACTTCTACAGCCCTATCATTGGTATGTAGTTGGGCAATTGTTTGATGCGATCGCTCCACGCCAACAAATGATGATAGGGTGCGAGGTCAATCTTGCCATCGGGTGCTAAAGCAACGTAGGGAAAGACGGCGATATCAGCAATGGTGGGGCGATTGAACTCTAACCAGGTGCGCGTGCTTAAATGTTGGTTCAATTGAGTCAGGATATATTCGCCTTTTTGATGGGCGCGATCGATATTGATGTTAGATACTCCAAATCGATGGTAAAGTCGGGAATTTTCCAGCCCTTGACGAACTTCGCCAGCCGTCGTTGATAACCAGCGAACAACTTGTGCTAAAGATAGTGCATCTAACGGTAGCCATTGCTCGCCACCATACTGCCGTGCCAGATACACTAAAATTGCTTGAGCATCTGCGAGTTTGGTCTCACCATCGATGAGTAACGGTACTTGTCCAAAGGGGTTGAGTGCCAAATATTCTGGCGTTTTATGTTCCCCTTTCATCAAGTCAACTTTGATCCATTCATATTCAAGTTTTAAAAGTTCTAACAACAGCCTGACTTTATAACTGTTACCAGACAATTCATGACCGTAGAGTTTAATCATTGTATTTCTCTTTTTGATTACAAACTTGAAAGCGTTGCATTAAGAAGCGAATTCCAAATTGTCGTCATAATAGCTTACTTCCTACTAGTTGGATGTTAAAATGGTAAAAAAATTAACCTTTGACTAACTGTATTAATTGCTCAACTACTTGCTGAAACTGGGTTGCTCCACCGTGGACGCGAGCAACTAGCAACCCACCTTCCAACATCGCAAAAATCAAAGACGCCATCGCTTGTATGTCTCCACTAAAGCGAAAACTGCCGTCTTGACGCCCGCTATTGAGCAGAATGGCTAGCTTGGCTTCGTTAGCTTGGTAAAAGCTCCGAACGCGCTCTACGCATGGATGATTTAGGGTTGCTAATTCAGCCCCTAACATCCCATATAGACAGGCTTTATCCTGGCTACCGCTGCTGAGAGTGGCTTCAAATAGTCCGCAATATTGCCGTAGTTTTACCTCTGGCGGATCGCTAGAAGCAATAATACCGTCTAAAATCCGCAGAAAGCGATCGCTATATCGGTCAAGCAACGCCGCCAGCAAATCGTCCTTTTTAGGGAAATGCGTGTGGACACTTGCCTTACGAATGCCTACGCTCTCACTGATATCTTGATAGCTCATACCGTTAACGCCAACACGTTGGATTAGGTCTTGAGCTACATCAAGAATTAAAGTTTTGGTATCTGTTTGCTTCATGCTTGCATCCTATCAATAGGTAGGAAAGATGTCAACTATTTTGAGAAATTCAGCCAGACTTTTCTTTTATCGGTAACTTTTCCGAAATCGCCTAGCGCACCATTGTAATCATTACCAGAAAGATAAACTATAACTAACTTCTATACCTTAAAGTCCGGGGACATACCCCAACGAAAGCCCAGTGATTGTCACTGGGTTTTTGAGTTTGAGTGCGATAGCGAAGGGCGTGTGGGAAGTGTGGGGGGAAAAGGAGGAAATAACCAATGACTCTTGACTCTTGAGTAATGACAAATAAAAAAACTCAGGCATCATAATTTGCCTGAGGGTGTGAGTAATTTAGTGAGTGTGAAACTTTAAGATGCTGCTTTTTCTGTAACGTAAATAGAAGGATCTGCTGCTTGACGTAACTGTTCAGAATAAGCGTAAGTATCTGTGACGATTTGCGGACAACGCATACATGCTGCCTTACCTTCCTGTTGCCACCAACGGCAGCTAGAACGAATTTGGCAAGGAGGAAGTGCTTCTACTACAGTCGGTAAACCCTCAACAATTCGCTGTGCTAAACGACAGTTAGAACCATCAAAGTGCTGACATTTCTTCTGGGCACAAGTGGCTGCAAATCTAAAAATCTCTGTAGGAGTAACTGGTTCTGCAAGTGCCAAGAGTTCATCAGTGACTGGTTGTGGTTCTGCAAGATGGGCTAGGCGGGGTTCTTCAACCGTCCCAACTACTACTGCAAACGCCACACTATTTGCCATCTCTGGTCGGGCACTGGGGCAAAGGGGTGAATTGTTGCTATCCCTTGTATGTTCCATGTTTACAACCATCACCAATATTTTGGTGGTCTTTTGGTGTTCTAAAATGTTTCGAGTGTAGGAGCAGGATCGTAAGCAATCAGTCCAACTGTGATGGGTGGAGGGCAAGGAGGGTAGGCGATAAGTCCAACTGTGATTGGAGGATAAGCGATTTTACCAACGGTTACAGGCTCTTTAACTTCGGAATCAATTACAGGTTCTACAGGGTCTATTTGAATATCAGTCTTAGTTAGACTTGTACTTTTAGTTAGTCCTCCCATAACTTTACGAGATGCGATCGCACGTGCAACAGCAGATTTAATCGCTCCTCCTGCTTCTGGATCGATAGATGCTAATAAAGACTCAGAAGTGACAGGTGATAAATCAGAAATCGAAATTGTCATGACAATTTAGCCTCCTCAAAATTCTTGCAGGCGAACGTAGTTTTATATGTATTGCTAAAATCGAATTCTGCTCAGTGAGCTTGTTGCTTGTATGTATAATCACAAATGCTCATAAAAAAGTCTGGCCAGATTGACCAGACTTCACAAAACTTTATCTGAAATTTGTCGAGAACTAAAATTAATTACCTGTCAGTATTGCTTTTGTAGCGGATTCCCCAGCTTTTATCAACTTCCGTCGCAATTGGAAGACTAAAAAGGTCATAAAACTCCAGTAGCTAAGAATTGGGAGGAACGCTGTTAGAGGTGATAGTGACTTTCCATCTGGAGAGATTGCAAAAATTGGCCCCACTATTGAGAATAACCAGAGAAAATTATTACTTCTAGAGGAAGAGGCAAATATGGCGACCACAATTCCTGGTACAACGATTGCAGCCCCGACAGTGGCCGCAGACCAAAATATTCGATGCTGATTTTTGGAGAATAAAAGCAGTTGCGCTATGGCTGCATAGAGCATAGCTAAACTACCAGATAAAACTAGCGCAAACAGAGCATTAATTTTGTTCTCAATTGGGTATTGGGAGAGTAATATTAACGTGCTAATGGCAATGATAGCAATGGCAGCATTGATGGCGATCGCTAACAAGCCCGGACTTTTTTCGCTCCAGATTAAATCCTGAACTAAATTGTTATCAGCCAACCCTTTAGAACGAGAAGTTCGACGGTAACGCGCCCAATCTTGCAGTGCTTGACGATGAGGATTGAGAGCCGCAATTAAATATAGAAACAGCCAGAAATCTAAGAACAAAAGACAAACAAAATTTTCGGCTAGCATATAGGAACCAGGCTCAGACTCGAAAACTAATCTTTGCCAATTTGCACATCCTAAAGTAAAAAAAGCAAAGCAAGCTGTTAATAAATAACTCTGACGCTTGCTTAACATAGTGGAATTAGGATCGCGAAAGCAACGTTTTAACGATTGCCAAATAAAGTATGTTCCTAGTCCGTAAATTAGTACAGTAAAGCCAAGTGTTGTAAATAAGTTATCTCCCAGAGGCAATGCGAACCAGCGGAAATTGCTAAATCTGGAGCTAGCAGCTGTAAATGTAGAACTAATAGCTGTATTCGGAATTAAGTAACAAGGATTAACCAGCCTAGCAAAAACTAAAGGATAACTATCTGTGATTTCTGCAAGGGTTGTTCGCATAGTTACTATGAGAAAACATAGAACTACGCCACTACCCAACCAAGCTTGAAAACCTCCCAGCCAAGAACCAACTAAGCCAAATAGTAGTGCAGCACTATAGTATAAAAAGCAGGCAGCAAGCACTAATGTATAAAAGCTGAAAATCTCATACAAGGGAATTTGGCCAGCTAAAGCCGACCATAAATGCAAAGGAAGAGCTAACAATATGCCAATGTATAACAATATTGGCACACCCAACATTTTGCCCGATAAAATAGTTTGAGGCGATTGGGGACTCAAGCGAATAAAATTGAGTGTCTCACGCCGTTCTTCAGCAGTTAAATCGCTGATAATGAGATAAGTTCCTGCGACTAAAAGAGTAAAACAGCCAATAATACTCAGCCAGGTAAATAGATCCAAAGACCATGCTTGCCAGTTGATGATTACATTACCAAATTCATCACCAAGACATTCCTGCACGTTATATAATTGTCTTCCTGTACAGTATTTGTGAGAGTTATTGTATAGCAGATCGAATTTAGTTGGTAGCTGGGTTTGGAAATACATAAATAGTAGAAATTGACCCAGCGAAGATATAGCAACAGACAGCAATAAGTTGCGCGACTTCAGCCTACCTTTAAGTTCGCGAAACAGTTGCGGATTCCATTCTCCTACTTGATTAATCCAGTTCAGATTCATAGTTAAAACTCTCTATGGATGCGCTGTTGTGGATAAGAATTAGACGCTTTTAACTTGAAATACTTGAAAATTTTAATCTCTTAAGGTGAGCAATGCCCACCTTACTACTGCTTTCTTGTACTAGCGCCGTGCCAACAATGCTTTTGTCGCAGACTCTCCTATTAACCTCACCTGTTTTGTTAATTGCATGTTTAAAAATATTATGACGCCTAATTCAACTATCAGTGCTTTAAAAATTGTGATGGTTGCAGCAGATTCTAAACCAGCCCAAGGGAAAGTAGAAAATAGCCATGTTACAGGATATTTTTGGGGATTAATGCCAAGTATGCCGAGAAAAATTGGTGGTAATAATATGGCTGCGCTAACAGTACCAAATGCCCAAGCAGCACGCTTAGGAGTTTTCATCAACAGCATTAGTTGAGCTAAACTGCTGTAAATCATCATTAAGCTAATAAATAAAGCCACAGCTAAAATGGCCTTTAATCGTCCCAGGTCATTAACCCAATGTATGCTGTTGTTATGGTGAGTATTTAAAACAGGCGCAAGCACAATCCAAACTATTAGCGGCAGGGTTGCGATCGCTAAATTAATGAGCATTGCTAAGATTGCTGGACTTTTATCTTCTAAAACCCAAGCTTGTACCCAAGAATTACGCCAAAAACTTTGAGAATTAGAAATTTTTTGGTGTCGATACCTTGACCAATCTTGTACAGTTTGTCGCTCAGGTGAAATAATGCAAATGAGAACAAATAATAGCACTAGGTTAAAAAATGCTATAAACCACCAATTTTGTCCAATTTGGTAATTCAAATCATAATAGCAAACCTTAGAGCTATAATCTCTGGAATAGGGGCAGTAATTGTTATAATATTGCAGCGTAAAGCCCCAAAAGACGATTTGATAACTAGCGACTAACAGGTAACTCTGGACTTTATTGATTATTGAGCTATTAGGATTGCGAAAGCGGCGTTTCATGGCTTGCCAAGCCCAGTAGATGCCTACACTATAATTTAATAAATGTAAGCCAACTATACCTAAAATGCTTTTACCAAATGGTACATAGAAAAACTGTACTTGTTCTAGAGATGAATTATTATTACTTCGAGGAATAATGTAATTCAACATCTCAAAAGGACTTAACAGTCTCAACCAAGTACCTATATTACGAAAGTCTGCACTAAAAGCTAATGTCTGGATAGTAATTAGCAAAAATACCAGAACTAAAGCACTAGCTACCCAAGGTTTCAGAGCGCTATACCGATCGTTAACTAAGCTAAAAAATAGTCCATTACTGTAGAAGAAAATACAGCTTGCAACAAGAACTACATAGAAAGATAAAATGGGAATTAAGCCAATTTTTGCATAAATTCCAGCCCATAAATTTAAAGGTAATGCAGCTGCGATCGTGAGGTAGATGGCAATTGGTACTCCTAGCATTTTGCCTATGAGAATACTGGCTTCTGATTGGGGACTGAGACGCAAAAAATTCAACGTACCACGACGTTCTTCTTGAGCCAAGTTATTAACTAGCAAATAAGTACCAGCAACTAAAAGTGTGAATACAAACAACACACTCAGTGTTACAAATATATATTTCCAATGATCTTGCCACCACAATTGCATATTTATTTGCTCTGGCGGACAAGGCCACTGATATAAAATCCGATCGAAATTAGACCGTTCATCTGTCAGGGTTGAAAGTTGGGCTTTTAATTCTTTAATTTTCCCTATGTCGTAGTTTTTATTACCGCTATATAAATTAATTTTTTGTTGAACTTGGTCGATTTGGGTAGATAGAGAACTTAGCTTTGCCTGATAGTCTTTGCTGAGATTGCAATATGTCCCAGACATCGGGTATTTTTTACCAGGTATTTCAGTAAGTTGAAAGAGAAAAACTACGATCTGAGTAACTACTGATATTGCCAATGCAATTAGTATATTAAAAACTTTGAAACGTCCTTTAAGTTCCCGGAAAAGTTGGGGATTCCAGTCACCAAGTTTGTCTATAAAATTGAGCGTCATTGGAAAAATTCTCCAAAAGGGGAACTATTATGAAATCAAGATGCTTGTTTGTGTCCTAATTTGAGGAAGATAGTTTCTAAGTCTTCTTGAGTAGAGTGAAAATCTGTCACCGGAATATCAGCTTGAATAAGCGATCGCAATAATTCCGCACAGTCTTCCTGTGTACCAGAAAAGTTAACTCGCACGCTGTTTCTTCCTGGTAATACCTCCCACTCTTCCACCAATGGATGATTCTTCAATTCGCTCAAAAGTGCTTCTAGTTTCCCCAAAGTTGATAACATTATTTGTTGCTTGGCTAATCGCTGGTAAAGCTGTTGTAGTGAAGCACTTTCTACTAAAAAGCCAAGTTCCATAATTCCCACAGAAGTACACAGTTCTGCTAAGTCACTGAGGACGTGGGAAGAAATCAAAATTGTCATTCCAGCTTCTTGCAAAGCCTTAATAATTTCCCGAAACTGCATCCTGGCGATCGGATCAAGTCCGGAAACTGGCTCATCTAACAGCAGTAAAATCGGTTCGTGAATGATCGTGCGCGCTAAACTCAAGCGCTGCTTCATTCCCCGTGACAAGGTAGAAATTGAGCTATTGCGCTTATTACCAAGTTGTATCAGTTCCAAGACTTCATGGAGACGTTGAGTGCGTCGGGGTTCCCGCAAGCGATATAGCCGCGCAAAGTAATCTAGGTAATCCCAGACTGTCAGATCCTCATACAGGGGATAGTCATCAGGTAAATAGCCAAGATGACGCTTGAGGGTGGGGTTGCTTTTGTCACGTAGCAAGCGATCGCCATTAATATAAATCTCACCCGTAGTTGGCTCCTCTGCGGCTGCTAACATGCGAATGAGAGTTGTTTTACCTGCGCCATTCGGCCCAATCAGTCCGTATACTTCACCTGCTTGGATCTCCAAATCAACATCATTGACAGCAACGTGTCGATCGAATTGCTTGGTTAGTCCAGAGGTACGAATTGCTAATTCTTTTACCATAGCTGCTTGGTTGCGGCTTGTGATTTACAGTTAAGCTAACCTCTCTCTACACCTTTTGTCAGGTTCGTTTCAGAAATGGAAACCAAGTTTACACAAACTTCACGTTATTATGGGTTTTCACTTAAAACTATAGTATTAATTTTTACTCAAATTTAAATACTCAAATTCCCGACTTCTTCAAGAAGTCGAGAATCTAATTTTTGACATAAAAAAGTAGGTAAAGTATTATTCTTTACCTACTTTCTCATTTTTATTCTTGGGTTTTGTAGCGCAGTCTTAACTATTAATAGATGCTGGGATTATCGGATCGATTCCGTTGGGTGATAAACTGCTAACTGAATAACGATGTTCGGGAACGGGATAGCCGGCTTCGCCAAAGGTTTCACGTATAACTTTATTGGTGTCGAAGTACACTTGCCAGTAATGAGCGTTATTGCAATATGGCCGTACTGCTAGTACTGGCCCTGCCATGTTAAACTCGATAATTTCTACGTCTGGTGCTGGACTTTCGAGAACGTTAGGAATGTTGCTAATTTTGGCTTTTAAGCGTGCGATCGCATCATTATGATTAACAGTGTGATGCAGTTGGGCTACTAGGTCAACTCGACGGTAAGGATTGGCAGAAAAATTCTGGATATTGTCAGAAAAGATTTTATTATTTGCAACAATCGTCAAAACGTTATCAGGTGTAGTGATATTAGTGGTGAACAATCCTATATCTGTAACAGTTCCTGTAACGCCTGCTGCGGTGATAAAGTCACCAATGTTAAATGGTCGAAAAACAATTAAAAATGCACCTGCGGCAAAGTTTGCCAACAACCCACCCCAGGCTGCACCAATTGCTATACCTACTGCTGCTAATAATGCTGCAAAAGATGTGGTTTCAACACCGAAGAAACCGAGAATTGCCACAACTAGAACAATTCTCAGTGTGACAGAAATAATATTGAGAAGATAGTTAATCAGTGTTGGCTCAATGTTTTGGCTACGGAAAGCGCGTCGTACTAACTTCAACCCAAAGTCAATCAATCGCTGGGCGATAATCCACAATAGAATAGCGCCTATCAGCTTCAGCCCAAACTGCGTTAACAGTTGAAGAGTAACTTGACCAATTTCGCTTAGATTCATAAATTTTTCTGTTTGTGCATTGTTAAACACAACAAACATACAGGTAATTCAGTTCAAAATGCGTAGAACTAGTTTTTTTTTAACTTTTTATTCTCATGTCTAATGAAATAATAAAATATTTTCAATAAATATTTGTCAAGCATTAGCATAGCTTACCGTTGCGATCGCTCTGAAGATGACGCTAGTGTGATAATAGATGTAAACGCTGTAAACCCTTGTTTGGTAAAAGTTTTAGTACAAATAAATCCTGTATTAACCATTAAGCGTGTTGATATTTCCTGAGATGGTAATAAAAGTGTTTTCCGAATTTTTTCCAGTATTTCAATATCTTTTTATACAAAAACTTATTTTGTGGAGTTAGACTGATAGCAACTTTATTAGTGTGGGGCTTTGATGAATGGATATGACAGCAGTGATATATAAAGTCGTTAAATTCTTAATAAAAATCTAGATATGGTGGGCATCACCCACCATATTTTTGTTTGTCATGTATTCAATCAGCAATAGTATTGAGAGCATTGATAATAGCAATCACATCATCACTTTCAGATTTTTTTATCAGATCTAGTGCTCTATCAAAAGTACGGCTAGGATTGGCGATCGCGCATCCTAAAAATGCTACTTTACTATCAATTATTTTGACGATCGCTTGTTGTATATCAGGAGTTTGGTAAGCCAAGATTTTCGCATTATTCCAAGCTTCCTGACGAGCCTTGCGAATGCTAAAATTGAAAATAACTTCATCTTTTTTACCGCCAAACTTATCTAAAATTTCAATTAAAGGCGACAGTTGCCCTAGAACCAACTCGACAGGCTCAAGCAAATCGCTAAGAATAGCGTTAATTTTAATAAAGTCATCTTGTAAAGTTTGTAGTTTATCCCCAGGACAAAGTTCAGCAGCTACAATACCTAAATCTAAATTAATATGAGCATTAATTGCTAATAGTAAGTGTTGCGCAATTAGTAACTCTGATTTTTGCACTGCATCGAATGTGCTTTGCCAGCTTCGCGTTGATTTGATATTTTTTTGGTAATCATCCCAAGCACGAAAGTAACGATTAGCAAATTGTGTAGTGAACTCTTCCATTCTGGCCGCATTGTCAAAAAAGCCATGTTTAATGCCTATCTTCACTTTCAAAGTTACTTGACGATAAAGTGCAGCAAAAAATCCTCTACGGCTACGTTCTTCTATAGCTTCAGCAATAATAGCGTCTAAGTACTGGATAACTTCGTCAGTATTGTTAGCTAGCATAATATTCTCTTTATATATAGATAAACTTGATTCAGACTGGCAGGGACTGAAATGCTATTTATGCGATGTCCGATCGCAAGCTGGTTTGCAGCTACGCATTTCTGATGTTTGGGATCAAACCCAAGTTATTAGTACTTTGTAAAAAAGTTAAATCATCCACCCTGTATATTTATCTGTCAGGGATCAAGAATTTATGCAAGTTTAACTCAGCAAAATCTAAATACTTAGATTTTTGGCTTCTTCAAGAATTAGGGCATCTTCTAGCTATATTGTTAATACTTTTTCTGGAAATGTTAAATGAATGATTGAAGTAACTATATAAATGAGATCTAGCTGAATAGAGATGCTTCAGATCTAGAAAGAAAGGGCAGTTAGCTAAATTGTCACTCCGATAATATAGATATTCGTTTTAAGTAAGGATTTTCACTTATAAAGTAAGTGCGTTCTGATTTGCCGTATCCCTGCGGGGAAGCAAGCTACGCGTAGCATCTCCAACAGCAGAAGACATCGCACAGCCTGACAAATTTATCGAGTCAAACAGGCGATCGCTTTCCTCTGTAGTAAGGACAGCTTGTTATAGAGTATGAAAGGCGGATATTTAACGACAGCCTACAAAGCAGCTACGCATTGAACATCATCATCAAACAGGGTATGACAAACGCAACTTTCTCTAACGGTTATGCATTACTTATTGGCGTAGGCGCAGATTTAGCTGTCACTGTCAAAGATGCAACAGCCTTAAGAGATGTATTGATCGATCCGAATCGCGCCGCTTATCCCCCAGCACAGGTGACGCTGCTAACCGAAACCGCTGCAACTCGGCAAAATATTCTCGCAGCTTTTGACCAAATCATCACTCAAGTACATCAAAATCCCGATGCAACTGTCATCATTTACTACTCTGGTCATGGTGGACGCATCAAGCGCACCAATGAATACTTCCTTGTACCGTATGGTTACGACCCCAGCCAACGTGCAAATACTGCTATATCAGGTTTAGAATTTACCCAAAAAATTGAAGCAATTACACCTCGTAAGCTGGTAGTTTTATTAGATTGCTGTCACGCTGGCGGCGTTCCGGCGTTGAAGGAACCAGGGGAAGTGTTTGTCAAATCACCTTTACCCCCAGAATTGTTGAATGTGCTGGGAACAGGAAGCGGTAGAGTTGTGGTTGCTTCCTCACGAGAAGATGAATATTCTTACACGGGTCAGCCTTATAGTGCTTTTACCGATTGCTTGTTAGAAGCCTTGCAAGGAAAAGCCGCATTTAATCAAGATGGCTATGCTCGAATTTTGGATATTTTAGTGTACTTATTTGACCAAGTACCGAAAAGGGCTTCGGGGCCACAGCACCCCTTTGTGAATAAAGTGCTGGATTTGGGTGATAATTTCCCGCTTTGTTACTACGCAGGTGGAAGTAAATTTTTACCTGGTGAAAGTGTAACTAGACAAACTACCCCAATTTATTTAGGTTTAACTGCTGGACAACGCAGGCGATCGCAACAGAGATTATATGCACTGCAAGCAGAATGGAATCTTCGCAATGAAAAAGTAAAGCAGATGCGGCAAGCTTTAGCAATTGAGGCTGGAACAGCAGTTAAGTTTCAATTAGAACAGCAGCTACTTAATGAAGAGGCAAAACTGGCTCATCTAGGCGATGAACTCGATCGGCTTGAATCAGAATTACAGTAATCGGCACTGAAATGTTTAAATACAGTTAATCAGTGTTGATTTATACTATTTCCAGTTTTTAGAATGGTTATACTCGATTCTAGGTTCTACCTGGGAATTACGAAGTGGCTTTGCCACTTCTTTTTATGTAAATGGTAGCCTAAAAAATAATTAAAAACAAAATCCAAAATTTTACAGTAATTTCAAACCTAATATGCAGGTTTGGACAATAGGGGGAGTGAGGAACAAGAAGGGTGTGTGGGGAGTTTGGGGGACAAATAACAAATTACCAATTAGACACACATTAAATTAGTCATTAAGTGCATCTCGCCATTTATCGCGATTATCTCTAGCTTCTTCATCACGCAGAGAACGCACTTGTTGCCAACTTCCCCAATATAGGGCTGTTTGTCTTTCTAGATGGTTGATAAACTGTACGATCGAGCGATCTGCTTTTATCGGAGTTTTCAAATTAAACTGCATTTTCTCAAACAGCTTTGCATCACCTGTAAGAAAAATTTGACCCAAGATATTAGCTAGCCATAGCACAATTTGATTACATAACCAACCAAAAATTCCCTGACGTTTTTTAATCATCAATATAGTACGTCCTTCAGTCTTTCCTCCTTCTAAGAGGCGCAGAGTAAACATAATATGCAAATGCAGGAAATCAGGTCCCAATGTTACTATGCTAGTGCCGCCATACCAATAACAAACATTATAAGTAATAGCATTTTTGTAAAAAGGACGAATAAGCTTGATCAAAAGAGAACCTTCTCTACCTCGTGTTGTATTGCTGAAGGTAATAGCATTTTGATTTAGCTCTTGTTGTTCAAAGATAATTTCTAATGGCAGTTTGTGAACTGTATTGAAATGTTGAGTATCGATAGCGTTAACAATTACTACATGGGGATGAGAGTTAGTAACAAAATGAGAAAAAATAGCGACATCACATTCTTTTTGTTCTAACTCTGGTATAAAAGGCAGAGGTTGTAGTGGAATTTCCCCAGTCCATACCCAAATCATCCCGTATTTCTCTGCGGTAGGCCAAGATTTTAACTTGATCGGAAGCGGTTCATCTAAACAGGGAATATCAATACAAAATCCTTCACGATCGAATTTCCAATGGTGGAAGAAACAGCGTAGTTCATTACCCTCAACTTTACCATCGCCTAAATGAGCGCCCATATGTGGACAGTAAGCATCAATAGTAACAGCTTTTCTATCTTTACCTCGATACATTACTAGATCCCTACCTAATAAAGTGATAGACTTAACTTCACCTACCCGTAGATTATTAGCAGGCATTGCCCAATACCAACCTTCGATAAAACGCTCTGGGTTATTAAAAGTTTTAGACTTACGGTTTGAGCTAACGTTCTGCGATTTGAAGTTCATTTTTAGGTTTCACTGAAAGTGAAGGGCTTCATTATATAGTTCCTATTCAGCAGCCCTAAAAATGTAATGAGAGTTACTCCTAAAATCTCCCGATCGAATGAATTGATAAACTCTATTTGCTGGCTCAATATTTTTTACATTTTTCTCACCCTAATTGCAGAGTTAGGAAGGATGAAATCTTGAGCATGAGCTTGTCTGAAAAATGCCTGAGTAAAATTAAAAAAAAATTTGTGTTCGTTTTTTCTCACAAATTTCAGTAGATGAATGGTGCGTTGCACTTTGCGATAACGCACCCAACAACTACAATCCTGCAATGTTCGTAAATATTTAATTATTTCTACTGGTAGTCGAGAGTCCTTCTACTATGAGGGAGGGAGTGTAACAAGAACCATTCCAATCAGCATCGCCACCTAGGGTTACTAATTGTTTGAGAGCTGAGTAGATATTACCCGCAACCATTGTATCTTTAACGCGTCCAATTACCTGACCATTTTGTACGCGATAGCCTAAATCAATATTGATAGAAAAGTCACCAGAAATACCGCCACCTCCACCTAGCATTTGATCGACAATCAAGCCATCATCTATTTGTTGAATCAGATCTTGTAGTGATGTAGAACTCGGCTGAATCAAAAAATTAAATAAACCGGGAGAAGGATAACTACCCAAACTGGGGCGAAAACCATTACCCGTGCTACCAATACCTAGTTGACGTCCGGTAGTGCGATCGCAATAAAAATTTTGTAATACTCCATTTTGGATAAATACTAGAGGCTGGGTAGGAGAACCTTCATCATCAAAAGGACAACTGTAAGGCCCGGCTTCGGGGTCTTGGTAGAGAGTGAGGCTAGGTGCAACGACTGGCTTACCCACGCGTTCCGCCCAAGGCGAAGCTTTTTCCAGAACGCGTTTGCCATTCAAGGCTGCTTGCACCGTACCCCAGAGCATATCAGCAGCTTTAGATGTGAATAAAACTGGAACGCGACCGCTAGGAGGTGAGACGTTTTCTCTAGCCCAAATTAACCGTTGTAAAATTTGGTAAGCAAGTTTTTCCGGGTCGAGTTCGTCCCGTTGAGTTTGACCATCAGAAACGCTCAAAAAATCATCGCCTCGTATCCATTCAGCTGACATATAGCAGCTGAGGGTTGTATCTGTGTAGTAACAATCTAGACCTGCGGTATTGACAAGTCTAGTGTTTTCCACATCACATTCCCAATCGCTATTGCAAAGTACATCTGGATAAGCATCTCGAACCAGAGCGATCGCTTCTTTACCCCAGTTGACCAAAACCTCTATCGGCACACTTTTTCCTAAGTCTGGATAGGATGGCTGAGAGTTAGTTCCCAACTCCACTGGTTCTGGTTGATTAAGTTGACTCAAGGCTAGAGAGCGTTCTACCATCGCTTGCGGTTCTACGGAACCGTAAGCCACAGTGAGTCCGGGGCGGCCATTACGCCACAACCGCAGTGCTGTACCTTCAGATTGGCTAGTTTCGAGCTGCTTGAGGCGGTTGGCCTCAAAAAATATTGGTCGAGAAAGCGATCGCGACTGATACACTTCAGCGGCTTCTGCTCCAGACTTAATGGCTAGCTCCAGCAGATGTTCTGCTAGCGTATCTTGTGACAAATTTTCAGAACCCATGACCCTTGGTAAATTATGGATTGTGGATTTTGAACCGCAGAGGAACGCAGATCATTATCTCAAATCATCGACATTTATCAGCCCTTACCCTTTTGGCTTATTTACAAGTAATTAGCCAATAATGACCAGTCATTCGTCAAGGTGCTTCTTACCCTTGCCGTTGATCCTCATACCGATTCCCCCACTACTCTGCCAATACTTTACGGCAGATTGACCTCTTGCAACAGCCAAAATCCAGCAAAAGATTCTGCTTGAGGATCGGACTGTACGCCGATAAAATGCACTCCATTAGCTTTTTGCTTGGCTGCTTCAAAACCTTTGGCTTCAGCTAAAGTTTGAGGGTTTTTGATATTGGCCAAAATCCAGCTTTCTGTCACACCAGTTTCTAACAGTAATCTTGCACCAACACTCGTGTCAAATTTTAAGTAAGCTAAATCTAAACCAGACATCCAGCCTGCGATCGGCAAGGCTCTAGGTGAGAAGATCAAAACACCAGGAATGCGGGTTTCAAGCGATACTTGCACCAAGTCTAGAGGAAAAGCTTCACCAAAACCAATTTCCCACTCTGGCATATCCATCAATTCTGAAGCTTCTAGGGAAACAAATACCCATTTATTTCCTTCTAAAGCATCTGGTAAACGTTGAGGCAAAGGATTTTCCAAGCGCACTGAAGGATTAGTTACCGCTTGATAGCCTGGTTCCTGAGGATAAACTTCCTCCATTCGCTGTTGTAGCCATTGGTTCATCACTAAAGTATGACGGCTAGCTTGAGCAGGAATCCCTACATCTTGGCAGGCTTTAGTAATCATATTATTCATTTGGCGGCGGAAAAAGCGGATTTTGATTGGCGCTTCTTGTGCTTGGTCAATGGCTTCTTGTAACGCCGTCCGCAACCAACCTGAATTTACTTGAGTACTGGGGCAATATTTAGCATAGCGAAACAAAGAATCTGTTTTCGCGCGGACATCCAACGGACTTTCGCAGACTAAGACTTCCCAAACTTTTTTTTGGTTTTCGTCCAGAATCGGACGGGAGTAAAAATCGAGTTCCCAAATACTGCCCATGTTTTACGGTAAAAATCTGCCTGTTAATATGTTCCTATTCTTTTCGATCATACGAGGGTTGGGGCAGCAACGGGCCGCGATCGGCAGAAGTAGTGAAAATCCAACTGGAGTTCCCGATTCTGGTAAAAAAAGTTCTCACCTTCTGAGTATGCGAGAACCTAGAGAGCGATCGCTCTCTCAATTATTATCCCTAGAAGTAAGTCCTCCGTTACAATCAGTTCTTTAACTGAACTATATTGATTGCGTTTTCAAGGTGTTCATCGATAATGAAAGTTTGGAATTAAGCTGTACGACAAACTCATCTTGCTGAAACTAAACACAGGAGGTAAGCTCGCGATGAAAGATCGGCAATTATTTAGTAATCGTGTAGCAGTACTGGCGACGATGCACCAAAAACAGAGAGTTATTGCCCCAGTCTTGGAGCCGGAGCTAGGTATTAAAGTTATAGTACCGCAGGATTTTAATACTGATATATTCGGTACATTTACTAGAGAGGTAGCACGTCCTGGAACTCAAATTGCAGCAGCTAAATTAAAAGCGACAAAAGCAATGGAACTAACAGGAGAAAATTTATCTCTTGCCAGTGAAGGTAGCTTTGCACCTCATCCATCTCTACCATATATTTATTCAAATCGAGAAATAGTCATTTTATTAGACCGAGAAAACGACCTAGAAATTATTGGTGAAGAACTGTCTCTAGAAACTAATTTTAACCATCAGGTCGTGGAGAATATTCAACAAGCTGATGATTTTGCGAGAAAAGTTGGTTTTCCAGAACATGGGTTAGTTGTCAGTTTTCATCCAATAGGTAAAGATAACCATGAGATATTTAAAGGTATTAATACTGAAGAAAAATTTTTAGTAGCTTTGAATTTGGCGTTTAGTAATTCAGCAGATGGCAAAGCGCATCTTGAAACCGA
Organism: Calothrix sp. NIES-2098; assembly: GCF_963875125.1. Classification (NCBI taxonomy): domain Bacteria; kingdom Bacillati; phylum Cyanobacteriota; class Cyanophyceae; order Nostocales; family Calotrichaceae; genus Calothrix; species Calothrix sp. NIES-2098. The sequence goes on along the minus strand of NZ_CAWNKJ010000001.1, from coordinate 807,804 downwards.
TATGCGCGCACTTTACAATCCCACACGAATGAAAAATATCGCCAAAGCTACCTATAACTTGTTAAGCAAGATTAAAAGCCAGTGTCCGCAATGTTATATGCCTGGTTTTGAAATTAAAGAAAGAATCAGAGGATTACCTTGCGCAATTTGTGCTTCGCCTACTACTTTGGTTCATTCTGTAATTTATGAATGTCAAAAATGTGGTTGCAGCCAAAAAAAATTATTTCCTGATGGTATAGAGTTTGCCGATCCTGGCCAATGTATGTACTGCAATCCCTAACAAGCTGTAACCCTGAAAATTAACTAGACAACTTTCATAAAAAAGCCCCCTTGCCATTGACAAACAAGAGGGTAACAGTATGGTGTGAGGAGCAAACTCAATGTTTGCTTGATATTAGTCTAACAAGTAAATGTGGCAATTACATAAAAATAATATGAAAATCATGCGATCGCTGTATGAATGTACGTAGGTTGAATATATTTTTGCTGAAATTTTATCGATGTAAATTTTATATTTGGCAACTTACCCTAAATATGGTGACATTGCCAGTCAAAAGACGCGATCGCAATCTTTTTGGGATTGCTACTCTCCGAATTTTTATGTAGAGGAAGCCCAACGGCGAACTCTACAGTAACAGCAACGCTTATTTAAACGGACGCGATATTATTGATTGCTTATAAATAGTGCTTGCAAAGCCCAACAGCAGCTAAAAAGACTAGTAGATGCATTGGCAATTGAAATTTCCTACTCTTGTTAAATTATTCATGCTCTAGCTTCTGCTTGCGTTTAATCCACAATCCCATCAAACCAGCAACCAGCATCCCACCACAAGATAGCGGTTCGGGAACTTGAACAGTCACTTGATTAAATTTTGATTCTCTAATACTTAAAACAGTATCTTCAGTAAAAGTTCTAGAATAAGTACCTCTAAAAATAGCAGATGCATATTCTTGCATTCCACCAAAATTCCGATCGAAAATCGTAGAATTTGGGTCAAAGGTTAGACTTGCACTACTGTAACCATTTAAAAAATCATTATTATCAACAGTTGATATATTTCCGAATAGATAAAGGTAGTCTAATACCTCTCCATTAGCTTGATTCACTACTTCAAATTTGATATTTCCATTAGCATTAGCAGTTTCGTGTGGCGAACTATCTATTGATGTTAGTAAATTAAGTACTCCATCAAAATCGAAAGAAAAAGTGGTATCTTTAGCAATTTTGAAGTTATAAAGTCCAATTTCAGCCAAGCTTTTTGCTGTACCAAAATAGTTGCCGGATTCGCCTGTTGCAGAGCTATCAGAATTATTAAAAGCACTAGTGGAATTAGCAAAAGCAGTTGGTACAGCCGTGGCCATTACTTTACCACCTGTTGAAGATACATAAGTATCAGCATCAGCATTAGTATAATTTGCGATATCTGGGCTGTTATAGCTAAAGTTACCAACGAAAAATGCTGCATTCGATGCAGCTAGAGTAGCAGCTTGAGAAGGTTTGGAACCGAAAGTAGCCAAACTCAGAACTAGGCCTGCGGTCACAACGACCCTTTTTTTAGTTGTCAACATAGGTTTTACTTCAAGTTAATGTACCTTGAACAAGAATCTGAATATATTTACAGCCATCACTGCTAAAAATCCCTAAAGATTTTGTAAATTAATCGCGAAGTTTCCTGTAGACAGCGTTGTAACTGCGCCTAATCAAGATGTCTCTAAATAGATATAAACAGAGAATAATTGGGCGATCGCATCATCTGAAGATAAATCGATGCTGGCCAGCAAAGCCGATTCAGTGTGATGTCAATGATGCAAAGTGGTAAATCATAGAACAGACATTCACGATTTGCTTGAGATGAAAACTGCTGCTAAAACTTCATTTATTCGCTTGATAGGCATTTACAAAAATCGTCTAAAATACCCTCCAAAATTAAAATTACTAAATTTATATTTCTCAACACTACAATTTGATTCAAATAGCTTATTTGAAAACAAGACATTATTTCAGGATTCTTACATACAAAATTAGTAAAAGAATCTCAAAATATTAAAAAAGGTAAACTCTTCAGAAATTAAGTAAGTAATAGCTTAGTGTTTTAAACAAACTTTATTTTTATTTGGTATGTATTCGGAGAATTTCATCTATTTATAACTTAAAACAGCCTTGAATATAGCCAAAATGCCTAATGTTAGCTAAAACTTCATAGTTATGAGGTATTTTTATGAAATTGTTATAATTATCGATTACATACTTAAGTAGAGGCAAAAAATTTTGATACTCAGCAAACTTTCTCCTAGTTGGCAAACAGTACTGTTGGAAGAGTTTAACAAACCATACTTTAGTAAGCTTCAAAGTTTTTTAGTAGAAGAACGCCAAGCACACACTGTATATCCACCTGAAGAAGATATATTTTCCGCTTTTGAATTGACACCTTACGAAAAAGTAAATGTCCTGTTACTTGGTCAAGATCCTTACCACGATGAGAACCAAGCGCATGGATTATGCTTTTCTGTCAAGCCTGGTATCAAGCCGCCTCCATCCCTGAGTAATATCTTTAAAGAACTCCAAAATGATGTTGGGTTTAATATCCCGAATCATGGCTATTTAGCATCATGGGCGAAACAAGGGATTTTGATGCTAAATGCAGTGCTAACTGTTAGGGCACACACACCTAATTCTCACAAAAATCAAGGTTGGGAAACTTTCACCGATGCGGTAATTAGCAAAGTCAATCAAAAGCCAGATCCTGTGGTTTTTGTATTGTGGGGTGGATATGCACAGAAGAAGCTGAAATTGATAGATACAACGCGACATCAAGCGATCAAATCAGCGCATCCTTCACCACTTTCTGCACGTAATGGCTTTTTTGGTAGCAAACCTTTCTCAGCTATCAACTCAGCCTTGCGTTCTGTTGGTAAACCAGAGATTGATTGGCAACTTCTTGATTTTGATTAGCCGCCTTGACTAAATTCTCCAGTAACTAGTAGCCAAATTCTTGATGGGAAATAACCCTGTACGGGATTTTTCTGAAGTGATTTTGCCAAAATTGCTCCTAATAGCCCTCGACGAACTTCCGAATCTGTCACACCTGATATTGCTTGCGCTCTAGAAAAATTAATAATTGCTGTATCATAATCATCTTGATTTGCAGCAGCCTTAATTGCTATGCGCATCAATCGGGCATACTCTAAACCATAGTTGGGGTTAATCCACAGCCCATTGGGAATACAATCTCCTGAGAATAAATTACCTGGTTTACCAGTTATTTGACTGATGCATTTGGTATCATCTTTGGCAGCGAAAACTGGAAGATTAATTGCGGTGAAAGTAGTAATAGCAGCTACTATTCCTACTAAACCCTGATTGAATAGTTGTCTCACCTAATATTTAGTTAAATTTGGATTTAGTGTTTTTAGAAAATAATTTTTGTTTTAAAGGTAGTCCTCATACCAAGTTGCAATCAAAGATAGTATCTGAGATTGCTTCCCTACGGTCGCAATCTCATTAATTTTGATGTACTACAACAGACTGCAACTTAGTATCAATTTTGGTTTTAAATCGTCTAGATTTTACACCAGTTTGCTCTATTCTGGAAACCAGAGTATGCGACTGGCTCCAAATAAATTATTTGCTAGGAACATTCCTACCCAGATGTTGTATTGTTTTTTCAAACTGATATTACATTTATCGGGCTGGCTGTAAACTACAGAAGAAACTTTTTGACTCACCATACATGGTTGAATTTCTGCCAAGTTTTCCGATCGCTTTCTTTATTGGGTTGAAAGTGCGGATATAAATAAACGATCGCTGTTAAGGAAAATGCGATCGCCAACAATATCCCGATCGTTCGCCAGAAATTTTTTGGCAGTTTCTCAAGGGTTTGTTTATTTGTCCTAGGTTGAAAAATCGTGCTACCATCCCGTGCTGTTTGTCCGGGGCGGGGTTGATAGATTGTTCCACCATCTGGTGTTGGTTGACCAGCTTGTCCAGATGGACGGGGTTGATAGATTGTTCCGCCATCTGGCGTTGGTTGTCCAGCTTGTCCAGATACAGGACGAGGTTGATAGATTGTCCCGCCATCGGGTGTAGGTTGGGGTGTGGGGCGTGGTTGGAATAATGTCCCCTCTGATGCGGCTTGTTCGCCTTGGCCGGATGCAGGGCGAGTTTGAAAAATTGTCCCTTCTGGGCTGAATTCAGGATTATTCGCAACTAAATTTTGATTAGTTTCTAGATTTGCTGCTGGCCGTGGTTGAAAAATCGTGCCGTCTGGTTGCTGTTGGGGAATAGGTTGCAGAGGTCGCGGTACTGTTTCCCCATCCGAACCTCGATCTGGCATGGGTTGGGGGCGAGGTATGGTTTCATCTTGTCCTTGCTGTTGAGGAATAGGTTGTAGAGGTCGCGGTACTGTTTCCCCATGTGAACCTTGATGTTGTCCAGGCCGTGGTTGAAAAATTGTGCCTTCTGGTTGGCTTTGCTCAATTGGTGTCAGGGGTCGCGGTGTGGTTTCTTGGTCTGAACCTTGCCGATATAAGGGTTGAGGACGAGGTATGGTTTCATTTTCCCCTTGACTGTACTCAATCGGTGTCAGGGGTCGCGGTGTAGTTTCTTGGTCTGAACCTTGATGATACAAAGGTTGGGGACGAAGAATCGTATCTTCTTCCCCTTGGCTTGGCTCAACAGGGGTCAACGGTCGGGGTATGGTTTCTCCACGATGCAGAGGCTGAGATGGAGGTATGGTGTCCTCAAGTTGGCTCTGCTCAATCGCTGTTAACGGTCGGGGTATGGTATCAAAATTCCTAGCAGGTCTGGGTACTGTGGGATGGAGCGCGATCGCTTCTTCATCCTCAACGCTAAAATTAAGAGCAATTGGTTTAGCGGCAGACTGCAAAGCTCGATCCAGTTCTTCTACACTGGCAAAACGGTTATTGGGATTCTTTTGCAAGCATTTGAGCACCACAGCCTCTAGTTGCTCGGACAAATATTCACATCCAGGTTGCGATCGCAATGGTTTCGGCGGTTCATAGGCATGGGCTAATACCCAAGAGGCTTCGCTGATATTATGAGCTTTAACGCCTAAACCAAAAGGATCTACTCCACTCAGCATTTCGTAGAGAATCAGTCCCAAGCTGTAAATATCTGCCCTGGCGTCTAGGTTTTTATCGCTTTGAATTTGCTCTGGTGCGGCGTAGCGAAATGTGCCAATAAATGTATTAGTAATATTAGTTTGTTCTGAAGATTCATGGCGGATTTTTGCCACACCAAAATCCAAAATCTTTACCCATTCTCCCAAATCCGTCGGCACTAGAAATATATTGTCTGGTTTGAGGTCGCGATGGATTACCTGAATATGCTCAGTGCTTTTACCACCATCTCGTTGTAAAGTTACTCCTTGATGTGCTAGCTGCAAACCTTTACAAACTTGAGCGATAATACCTACAGTGCGCTCTACGGATAACCGCTTTTCACGCAGTAGTAATTGCCTCAGTGTTTGCCCGCGCAGATATTCCATTACGTAAAATGGAAATCCTTCTTCTGTGACGCCACAATCACTGATTTTAACGATGTGGTCGCTTTGCAAAGCCGCACACACTGCTATCTCCCTCTCAAAGCGCTTTCGCATCTCTTTTGAGGGTACTAGCGTATCTTTCAATAACTTTAATGCTACCTGCTGACCTACACGGGTATCCATTGCTAGGAAGACTTCACCCATGCCACCACCAGCTAACCGTTTGTCTAAACGGTATCGCTGATTATCACCTATAAAGCGCCCATTCCAAGAATTTGAAGATGGTGGGGATGTCATCTGCTAGAACCCATCCTAGTTACTTTAAAGTTTGACCTTGCAACAAAAATATATATTACTTAAGTGGCAATTTTTTTTGCCTAATTATATTTAGGTAATAGTAATTTTTATTACTTGTGTTTATTAATTTATTTACATTCAGCTTAACATATTAATAAGTTTAACCAATGCTGGGCATTTAATACAAATGCTTAATAAAAGCTTAAAGGCACGACTTAGGGTAGTGTCAATTTGTTCCGAATGTTAAATTTATCGTGAATTCGAGCGCAGCTTTGTTAGCTTAATTAGGAGCTATTGGCCATATACCTGAATTTATTGACCGACTCGACACATCAAAGTTTCATTCTTTGATACACAAACTTAGGGAAAACCCGTAAACCCCGATTTAGCGAGCAATACCTAACTATTTGGACTCCAAAAAATCAGCTATGAATGCTCTAGCAAAGGTGCATTTTACTCAAGGTTTTATTGAATGTATCAATAGATAGTTGACAAAATTAACTAGTTTGCTTGTATAAGTTTTATCTAGAATTACCGCGAAGCAGAATGTTTTGAGAATTTCGTCCGATCGGTGCTAGTAGCGTGAGGAATCAGAATGAGTAATGCACTCTCGATAGCCGCTGTGACAGCAGTGCTGAAAGACTTGCTGGAAAATGGTCTAGTCAGTGACTCGATTACTGCAAGTGTTGGTGATGTAATTGTGACTGCTTTACCACCAGATCTAATTACAGTGGGAACTGATGAGCGCGCTCAACTCAATTTATTTCTCTATCAGGTGACGCAAAATCGTAATGTTGATTGGGTATCTCAAGAATTTCGCAGTAAGAATTTACGTATAAATAAAAACCCACGCTCTGCAAATCCGCCACTAGCTTTAGACTTGCATTACTTACTGACAGCTTACGGAGCAAAAGATTTTCAGGCAGAACTGTTATTAGGGTATGCAATGCAATTGTTGCATCGCACGCCTGCGATCGCAACTAGCGCCATTGAAAATGCATTGAGGAACGCAGCTACACGCAGTACTGCTAATGTTTTTGCTCAGGCTTTAGTTGGTATTTCTGTCTCTGATTTAGCCGAACAAATTGGGCAAATTAAACTTTCGCCAGAGTTCTTTAACATGGAAGACACTTCTAAACTCTGGTCTGCGCTACAAACTCATTATCGCCCCTCGGCTAGCTATCAAGCATCAATGGTCTTGATTGAGAGCGATGACACTCAAAAAGCTGAGGGGTTATGTATGATGTCCTTGTCGCAACCAAGTATTGAGCAAGTTCTCGCCCCCACGGAAACAGAGCAATTAATTGTTGTAGACAGTACTTTAGTAATTCGCGGTAAGCGATTACGGGGGGAGATTACCAGAATTAGAGTAGACAATACAGAGAAATTGCTAGTCCCAGAAGATGTGAAAGACACACAAATTAGTCTGCTAGTACCGCCAGATTTATATGCAGGTGTCCAGGGCGTGCAAGTTGTCCACCTGAAAATGGGCGATGCTGGACAAAAGCAGCAAATTGAATCGAATGTTGCGCCTTTTGTCCTGCATCCCAAAATCGTAGCAGCGATCGCGCAAGTAGAGAAAAGTGGTGAGAATTTACGCTCAGGTGCAATTACGGTGAAATTTCAGCCGAAAGTTGGCAAGACGCAACGAGTAGTTTTACTACTGAATGAAATCTCTAATAAAAGTCCTGTTATCTACACTTTTCCTGTATCAGTAGACAATGAAGACACCGATGCGATAACAATTCCAATCGACAATATCAAGCCAGGAACTTACCTTGTCAGGGTGCGAGTAGATGGGGCGGAAAGTCCCTGCAATATGAATCAAGCTGGAGAATACGATGCACCACAGGTAATAATTACATGAATACTCAAACAATAATTAATAATTGGCACGATGCCAACCAGCGTTATTTATCAGCAGCTTTAGCCGTAGTCCGTGGTGCTTTAGAACGTTATACAACAACTTCGCCACAGCCGAATGAACTAGAAAATCAGGAAAATGCGCGACAGCAAGCTTTAAAAGAAGCAGCTGCGGCTATGCCTACACCATCGGCATTAGATAATCTCTGCCGGATGTTTAGTCTCTCAGGCTTTGAGCGCAACTTGTTGCTATTATGTGCAGCGATGGAATTGAGTGGAGATTTTGCACGGTTATGTGCGATCGCTCAAGGTGATGCACAACGAGCTTATCCTACTTTAAGTTTAGCTTTAGCTGCGTTACCTAACGTTCATTGGGATGCGATCGCTCCTAATGCACCTTTACGTCGTTGGCGATTAATTCAAGTTGGGGAAGCTCATGCTTTAACCCTCAGTCCGTTGAGAATTGACGAACGGATTTTACATTATTTAGTTGGGATTCAATATCTTGACGAACGGCTGGCGGGTATTATCGAGCCATTATCAGGTGGTGGGGATTTAGTACCATCACACCAAGCTTTAGCAGAGCGAGTTACAGCAGTTTGGCAGCAAACTTATAAAGGAAATAATTTACCCATCGTTCAGTTGTGTGGCAACGAAACTAGTAGCAAACGCGCCATTGCAGCTACAATTTGTCAACTGCAAAATTTACATCTGTGGGTAATGCCTGCACAAGTCATTCCCTTATTACCAGGGGAATTAGATAACCTGATTCGCCTGTGGACGCGGGAGACAATTTTAAGTAAAAGTGCTTTACTGATAGACTGCGACGAACTCGATACTAATGATGCTACCCGAATAAATGCGATCGCTCATTTTATCGAACGCACAAATGGCTTTTTATTCATCAGCAGTCGGGAAAGAATGCGTTTGCCACAACGCTTGGTAGTAAGTTTTGACGTGCAGCAACCCACAGCTAGAGAACAAGGAGCAGTTTGGCAAGAAGCCTTATCGGAAATTGCACCCCAACTCAACGGACAAGTCAAAATTTTAGTAGATCAGTTTAACCTCAGTCCTGCAACTATTCATGCAGCCTGTGCAGAAGCCGCCGGACAATTAGCACAGCCACAATCAAACAACCTCACTGATATTTTATGGGATGCTTGCCGCTTACAAGCACGACCGCGCTTAGATGAGCTAGCACAATGGATTGAGCCTGCTGCTGACTGGGAAGACTTGGTATTACCAGACAACCAGAAAGATATTCTCCGCGATCTTGCGGCTCATGTTCGGCAGCGAAGTACTGTATATAACACCTGGGGATTTGCTGCTAAAAGTGCGCGGGGTTTGGGAATTAGCGCTTTATTTGCAGGTGCTAGCGGTACGGGGAAAACCTTAGCAGCGGAAGTACTAGCAAATAAATTGCGTCTTGACTTGTATCGCATTGATTTATCATCGGTGGTGAGTAAGTATATTGGCGAAACAGAGAAAAATCTGCGTCGGGTGTTTGATGCTGCCGAGCAAGGCGGAGTAATTTTATTATTTGATGAAGCTGATGCCTTATTTGGCAAACGTAGCGAAGTTAAAGATGCGCGCGATCGCTATGCCAACATCGAGGTAAGCTACTTATTGCAACGGATGGAATCTTATCCCGGTTTGGCACTGTTAACAACTAACCTGAAAAGTGCCATTGATACCGCTTTCCTGCGCCGCATTCGCTTTGTCGTGCAGTTCCCCTTCCCCGATGCAGCGCAACGAGCCGAGATTTGGCGGCGGATTTTCCCACCCAACACGCCAACAGCCGACTTGGATGTAGTAAAACTGGCACGCCTCAACGTAGCTGGAGGTAATATTCGGAACATTGCCTTAAATGCAGCATTTTTAGCGGCTGATGCTGGGGAAGCTGTGCAGATGAAGCACGTATTACGAGCAGCGCAGACAGAATACGGCAAGTTAGAGAAGCCGCTAACAGAAGCAGAAATTGGCGGGTGGAGTTGATTTCAGAAATATCAACACTAAATGATTACACAGGTAAGGGCACGGCACCGATAAAATGTCGGTTTTCCCGAAAGTCTGTGGATGCCGTGCCCCTACGACGTATTGCATCTCAGCTTAACTGAACTGTATTGTTCCATAATGTGGGTTTAAAAATATAAACCTAAATCTAATTGTTCGTATGGGTGATGCGAAGGGTTTTCTTCGTCCTCTGCCCACTGCAAAGGATTATTGATAATATATTGGCGAACATTATCCAATCCATCTTCGCGGATAATCCTTTCGTAATAATCGCGTTGCCAAACGGGGGGATATGGAGTTTTTCGCATTAGGTTAATTCGTTTAGTGACAGCAGATTTAAAAGAACGAATAACTGTAGGAATAGAACCAGAAACAGGTTTACCAAATTGTTCTGTTTTACGAATATTTGTATTCTGTAGGGGCACGGCATCAGTAAAGTTTTCAACTGATGGAAAGGATTGTGGTTGCCGTGCCCCAGAATCAGTGATGATGAGAATACCATGCACATGATTTGGCATGACCACAAAAGCATCTAATTGAATGTGAGAAAACCGACGCGGAAGAGCCTGCCAAAAGTGGTGAACAATTATTCCCAATTGATTATGTAGTATTTCCCCATTAATTACATCGCCAAACCAACATTGCTTTTTATACGTACAAATTGTTGTGAAATATGCAGCGATTTGAGTATAGTCATATCCTGGTAAACGAATAGAACGACGATGATGTTGTTTGGGGTTATATGGCATCCCAATTATATTAAATAATAGTCGCTAATTATATGTATATTATATTGTCAGATAAAATATCTGGTAGGTAAGGGCACGGCATTAACAATATTTTGGACAAGCATTTAATCCACTCATGCCGTGCCCCTACAGTAAAATCGAAATGTTTTGCGATCGCACTTATTCATCTCTAGAGTAAACACAGCATACTCAGTCTACTTGAGTAGACTTGAGCTATTAGCCCGCAATTTATTGCAGGGCGGGCTAATAACGAAGTGAATATGTGATGTATTTAGCTTCGGAAGTGAGCGACATCAGCAATTTACTTGGTTATTTGTGCTTTGAGCTTGAAACTTGAGCCTTTGAGGGTAAACGTTGCACCTTTGAGCCTGGCGGTTGCGGCTTTTATCCTCGAAGTTGCACCTTTGAGCCTGGCAATTGCGGTTTTTATCCTCGAAGTTGCGGCTTTTATCTCGAACATTGCAGTTTTTATCTTGAACTTTGCGGCTTTTATCCTCAACATTGCGGCTTTGATGCGGAAAATTGCGGCTTTTATCTTCAACGTTGCGCCTTTTTGCTTGAAAGCTGAGAAAATGAGCAAGAGCGATGCCTGCGGCGGGCTACGCCTACGCACTTTGATGGCGGCTGATGAGTGAATTAGCAACAGTGATGATGATGGGAAGGAAATTAAAACAGGCGATCGCCTGACACTTGACTATATTTAACTGTGCAAAATCAAAAGCCAGGAAACACAAAAGCGTTGTCTCCTGGCTGTTCTAGCTTAAATTGAATTGTTTATACCATCAATGCTTGACTTTCGTCTGCGGTGACTGATTCTTCACTAGTTTGTTTTACCCTTTCCAACCATTTCTCAGCTTTAGAGTAATTATCTTTTTGCACCTGTTGAATGGCTTGCTTGAAGTTGAGTTGCACGCCCCAAACGTCAGTATGGAAACGGTGTTCTTTCTTCATAGTGTCGAAGAATTCTACTGCTTCGATGTGCGAGAGGTTGCCAACGGTTTTGGCGATCGCCATAAATACTTCAAATACATCATCTGCCATCTTGGCATCACCACAGACGTAGTAATGACACTGCGGATGACTCAGCATTTGCCAAAGTTCTGTGGCTTTCTCTTGCATCAAGCCTTGAACGTACAGCTTTTTATCGGTGAGGCGGGAAAAGGCAACTTCTAACCCAGTTAACACGCCTTGGTTTTGCCAAGCGGTAAGTTGGGTTCCATACAGAAAGTCACTGTGATTGCGGCAGCCAAAGTAGAGACACGCCTCACCTAACGGTGTTCCCTGCTGTTGTAATGCTTCTCGATATTGTAAGAAAGCAATCAGCGGCGAAACACCTGTTCCCGGCCCCACCATCAGCATCGGGGCTTGAGAATCAGCAGGGGGACGGAAACCAGAGGTGCGGACTCCAATGCGCACTTGCGCTCCCGGTTGCATCCCAGCGAGATAGTTAGAGCAAAGCCCTTGGCGCACCTTGCCTGCATCGGTTTTGATTTGCAAAACTCCGACTGTGATTTGAATTTTTTGGGGATGCAGCAACGGACAGGAGGAAATGGAGTAGAGGCGCGGCTTTTGCTTGGGTAAAAGTTCTAGCAATGCTTCTAAGGTGACGGGTGCTGAGGGAAATTCATCAAACAAATCCGCAATACTCGTAAAGTTGTCGGTAATCGTTTTCTTGAGCGTGATGCTATCTGGATGCTCTTCACCTTGGTGCAAAATCTCTAGCCATATTTCTAAGCGCTGCTTTTCTTGCGGATTTTGCACTGCTGAATAAAGGTATGCTAGCAGGTCGTTAAATGGCTCCCGTAAAGACAAGTCGAGTTCTTCAGACAACAATTGCTGCACGGTTATGGGAACAGCAACAGGCGGTTGGTCATCGGTTACTGTGCCGTCGGGTGTAACATAGTTCGCGGTAAAGTAAGCGTTTGCAGAAGTGCCGATGCGCGTACAAAGGCGATCGACTAATTCCGGTGGATTGCAGGGGTAAACAGCAACGTGATCGCCCGTTTCGTACTGCAAGCCTGTATTCGCAATGTCGAACACGATATAACGAGTGGAACGACTGCCGGGAATGACTTCTTGCAGCAATTCATCATTGGCGACAACCGGGACAGGAAGACCGCGATCGCCTGTTGGTGCAGGTAGGGTTGGCAGATCTGCTTCATTGAGGTAGGTGACTGTGAGTTTGGGAGCCGTCATGCTGGCTGCATCCGCAGTTGTGGCATCTTCGCCCAACACTCGCGCAATCAAACCCAACCATTGTTTGAAGGTGTCTGCTTGACCCTTGATTTCATCGCCTTTATGCAGGGGTACAACACAGTTTGCACCTGCTTTTGCCAAAGCTTTATCTACAGCAATGCCAGCAGCACAGAAATGTTCGTAAACGGTGCTGCCGATGCCTAGGACGGAATAATTCAACCCATCGAGGGAACTGGCAGGCTGTTGTTTTAGCCATTGCAGGAATTGTTTGCCGTTACTCGGCATTTCCCCATTGCCAAAGGTAGAAGTGACAATCAGCAGCAACTTTTCATCAGCTAGGGTTTCAACTGTGTATTCATCGAGTGCCATGACTTTGGGACGGAAGCGCTGCAACTGTCGCGCAGCTTTCCGAGCAAAGCCTTCTGCTGTGCCAGTTTCCGAAGCATAAAGAATTAGAATCCGGTCTTGCTTATCGCCGTCTTCGTCAGCAACTGCGGTCAGTTTTTCTAACTCTATACCGTCTTCGACTGCCCAGCGATCGGCTGAGTGGTGGTAGGCAGGCTCTAGGTAGAAATCTCGCATTTGGTGATGCCAAACTGGACAAGTACTACCTCCGGTTGCGGGAACTACCCAACCCCAGTCGCCAGGACATTCTCTTCCGGCTTTCTTTTCGCGCAAGTCGTGAATCAAAAACTGACGAGAGGCGGTTTGGTGATCCACCATTGTCACCTTGGCTTTCTGGAACGAGTAGAGGATGGCAACGTTCAGCTTCAGCGCCACTTCATCGCGCCACAGCGTTTGCTCGGAACTGGTATCTAGCTTCAGGGCTTTGGCAATTTCCTCCATCTTGTTGTAGCGGTACTCATCGAGAAAGTCCCGCATGATTTCGGTATCCATGTACCAGCCGTTGAAGGGCATACAGCCGTAATGAATGCCGCCAATATGCACTGCGAAATTGCTAATGGCAGGAATCGCATACCAGCGCATTCCCAATTCTTTAAACTCTGGAATGGTGGGATGCTCAATCGGTACTTCCAGCACTTCCTCTGGTTGCCAGTGGTACATTTTCGGCTCCTGTCCGGGAACCTCAATCACCACAGGTAGAATGTCATATGCGGTGCGCGGTGCGGGCGGTTGCCAGCCAAACTGGATAATGGCATTGGTCAATTCTAGATTTGCCGGATCGCCTAAAATGCTGCCATCGGGTTGCTCGTAGGCGGCATAGCGGTAGAGTTGAGAATTCCAAAAGCGAGGGCCCCAGCGTTCTTTTGGCAGCCTGGGACGAAAGACCGTCATTGTAATCTGGAGATTACCGCCGTTGGTAGCAAACTTGACGTGTTCTTGGCATTCGCGGAACATTTCATCAGGGTCACTCACATGACGGCGATCGCGCACTACCATATTATTCCAGGCGATGCGCCCCACACATTTTGAAGCATTGCGCCACGCTACCTGAGTGCCATAGGCAAGTTCTTCATAGGTGTGGGTATAAGTTCCCGTCGCTTTGATTTCGTCACGGATTTCTTTCCAACGTCGCTCTTTGTCTTCTGGTTCCCATGCTTGTTCTGAGGAAATCAAATCGAGAAACTGCTTGGCTTTTTTCAGCAATCGCTCCTGATTGAGCATGGGCAATTTAATCACGTTGACGACGCGATCGAATAATATTTGCCACGCCTGCCGCAGTTCTGGGGTGAAGTTAGGCGAATATTTCTCGAACAATACAAACATGGTGTCCGAGACGGCTGGATAGGCGCAGGACGGTACATCTGCAAAACTGTGAACTTGTCCCAAAAACCGCAGTTCTTGCAGCATATTGTCGCTGCTGCCCGTCCGCAAACAGCGCACCAGAAATTCTACTGCCTGGAATAGATGGAGCGAGAGATAATCCATATCTGCTCGGCCAAAAATCGGCAGCACAAACGGATATTTCTCAAACAAAATCTGGTAGAACTCCATGCCCATCTGCTGCTTATTCTGGCTAAACACTTCCCAGCAATCTGCCATTTGTTGCAACATTTGGGGTGGCAAAGCATTCTCATAACGCTGCACCGCCTCCGCCATTGGCAGAATCACATAGGTATTGAAGAACTTGTAGAGGGCAGAGTTTGCGCCTTTATTCAGGTCTTCGCGATCGTATTCTTCCAGATAGGGAATCGACGGCAGCATCCACATCCAGACTTGCCGCGCTTTTAGCCAGTGCTGCGGACGCAGACCCATATCTGCAAATAACGCTCCATACTCCTCAACTGTATCGAAGCTGTCTCCTTTCTCCGGCGGCACTCCTGTTAATGGTTCAGCAATAATATTTTGAGTTTCGGGTTGCAGCTTGTGGATAGCACAATCAAACAACTCATAAAAAAAGTCGCTGACGCAGTCAATTGCTTCGCCAAACAAATACTCAAGCTCTGGTTCTTCTAATAACAACCGCTTGAAAAATTTCTCCATCTGCAACTCTTTCCAAGACCGCAGCTTGTTCCACACGTCTTTGACGATCACTTCTTCTTGGGGAGTCAGGGGTGTGGACTGAGGCAAATCCACCTCTGCTTTTTCTGCTGTATCTTGAGTCCGGCGACGCGAAATCGATTGCTTGCTGAAGACTGTTACTGTGCTACTACTGCCCTCATCAGCGCTTTCCGTGAGGCGTACTTTCAGCTTCAGTTGCGGCGCTTGTTCCCAGGTGTGAATTGGCAGTTCCAAATCGGCATTGCGATCGCCTTTCAAGTAATCCTGAGTAGCAAAGGTGACAGTTCCCGCATCCTGCCAGGGCTGAGTAATATCGCCTTCGCGGTAGCAAAGCGTCAGCGCGATCGTGCAGTCTCCTTTATTCTTCAACTCGACTAACCAGCTTGGCTGCATCCGAGCAAATAAATCCTTCTGCAACAAAGTTTCGCCTTGATGAGAGATAATTTGCACTCGGCACTTATACTTGTAGCGGCTAGAGACAGGAAAGTCGGTAGCAGAAACTTCGGTTAAGTGTATAATTCTTTCACGGCTGGAGGTTTGAAAATTAAGCATCTTAAAGTTTGGAAAGGAGCAGAGAAACCGGACAGTTGAGGATTACACTCAAAAAGTTATGATGTAATCTATCGCAAGATGTAATGTATCGCAATGACAACGAAAGTGGCAGATGCGCTCTATGTCTCTTAATATTTCTCAGCAGGTAAATCCCAAAGATGGCTGTCACCTGATATTTGCTTTTTGAATTGCTGTCAATCGTTCTCAGCTAGTGCAATTACATTGAGCAATACTGCGATCGCACTTATCCATCTCTAGAGTAAACACAGCATACTCAGTCTACTTGAGTAGACTTGAGCTATTAGCCCGCAATTTATTGCCAGGCGGGCTAACAACGTAGCAAATATGCGATGTATTTACCTTCAGAAGTGAACCAAATCAGCAATTTACTTGGTTATTTGTGCTTGAAGCTTGAAACTTGAACCTCTGAGAGCGAACGTTGCGCCTTTTAGCCTGGCGGTTGCACCTTTTATCCTCGAAGTTGCACCTTTGAGCCTGGAGATTGCGGCTTTTATCCTCGAAGTTGCAGCTTTTATCTCGAACATTGCAGCTTTTATCTTCAACGTTGCGTTTTTTATCCTCAACATTGCGGCTTTGATGCGGAAAATTGCGGCTTTTATCTTGAACGTTGCGGCTTTTTGCTTGAAAGCTGAGAAAATGAGTAAGAGCGATGCCTGCGGCGGGCTACGCCTACGCACTTTGATGGCGGTTGATGAGTGAATTAGCCACAATCATGGTGATGGGAAGGAAATTAAAACAGGCGATCGCGAAAATCGCGGATTGTTTTGCAACGCTAGCCATGACAATTGTCTAACCGGACTCGATATTATCCCCATTCACCATAACTGGCTCAAACAGAATCCCCATTTCTGAATTACGAATTACTCTTTTGGAACTTGTAACCGCAAAAAATGCACCTTTCCCGATCTCTCTCCAGCAGAAACTCTCACCCCATCAGGTGCAACAGCACAGCAATATATTGGACTTTCTCCTGTGAAACTAGCAATTACTTCTCTAGGTTGCCAATTCCAGACTTTGAGAGTGTGATCAGAAGAAGCAGAAATCACATAATTGCCATCTGGAGTGAGGGCGATTGCATTTACCCAGCCGCTATGACCTACTAGGGTACTTACTTCTTCGCCAGTTTGCCAATTCCAGACTTTCAGGGTGGAGTCACCAGAACCAGAAATCACGTACTTGCCATCTGGAGTGAGGGCGATTGCGTTTACCCAGCCACTATGGCCTACTAGGGTACGCAGTTCTTTGCCAGTTTGCAAATTCCAGACTCTCAGAGTGTTATCAGTAGAACCAGAAATCACATATTTACCATCAAGAGTCACGGCAACTGCATTGACCCAGTGATTATGACCCTTAAGGGTGCGTGGTTCTTCACCAGTGCGCCAATTCCAGATTTTGAGGGTGTAGTCAGAGGAACCAGATATCACATACTTGCCATCAGGAGTCAAAGCAACTGCATTTACTGAGTAAGTATGACTTTCAAGGGTATACACTTGTTCACCAGTTTGCCAATTCCAGATTTTGAGGGTGTAGTCAGAGGAACCAGATATCACATACTTGCCATCTGGGGTAAGGGCAACTGCTTTTACCCAGTAACTATGACCCGTGAGGGTACGCAGTTGTTCACCAGTTTGCCAATTCCACACTTTGAGGGTGTTGTCCCAAGAACCAGAAATCACGTAGTTGCCATCAGGAGTCAGGGCAACTGCATTTACTGAGTAAGCATGACTCTCAAGGGTACGCAGTTGTTCACCAGTTTGCCAATTCCACACTTTGAGAGTGTAGTCAGAAGAAGCAGAAATCACATACTTACTATCCGGGGTAAGAGCAGCTGCATTTACCCAGTAACTATGATCCTGAAGGGTACGAATTTCTTCTCCAGTGTGCCAATTCCACACTTTGAGGGTGTTGTCAGCGGAGCCAGAAATTACGTACTTGCTATCAGGAGCCAGGGCAACTGCATTTACATAGGAAAAATGACCAACCAAGGTACGAATTTCTTCTCCAGTGTGCCAATTCCACACTTTGAGGGTGCTGTCACCGGAACCGGAAATCACGTACTTACCATCTGGAGTCAAGGCAACTGCATTTACCAAGTAACTATGACCTGTGAGGGTACGCAGTAGTTCACCAGTTTGCCAATTCCAGACTTTGAGCGTGTTGTCATGGGAAGCAGAAATCACGTACTTACCATCTGGAGTCAAGGCAACTGCATTTACCCGACCAGTATGACCGAGCAAAGTACACAGTTGTTCGCCAGTTTGCCAATTCCAGACTTTTAGAGTATTGTCAGCAGAACCAGAAATCACGTACTTACCATCTGGAGTGAGGGCAACTGTATTTACCCAGTAACTATGACCCGTAAGAGTACGCAGTAGTTCACCAGTTTGCCAATTCCAGACTTTGAGCGTGTTGTCATCGGAACCAGAAATCACATACTTATTATCTGGAGTGAGAGCAACTGCTTTCACTGAGTTACTATGATCCGTTAGGGTACGCAGTAGTTCACCAGTTTGCCAATTCCAGACTTTTAGAGTCTTGTCAGCAGAACCAGAAATCACGTACTTGCCATCAGGAGTCAGGGCGACTGCTTTTACCCAAGCACTATGACCCGCTAAAGTACGTACTAAGGAACCACCTGAGGAAGTCAAGCTTGCTGTTTGGGGAAGTAAGCCAGGCGTTTTGCATTGCTGCACTTGAGTTAACAATCTTTGAATTTCTTCTCTTTCAAAACCCAGCAACCGACCTAATAATTGCCCTGGCAATTGCTGTTTATCTTCATTCAAAATATGTGCCGATAGCCTCAAAGCACCTTGAATTAACTGTAAATTCTCATCCTCCGGCAAAAAATCATAATCTGCTATCAAAGCATTAATATTGATGTTCTCCAACTTTGCCTGTAACCAGCGAAAATCACACAGCAGTTGTTGTAATTCTCCTTTCCTTCCCCCCGCTTGCAAGTGATAGGCTAAATTCTGCAAAATATAACCGTCATTTTCTAAACTATGCCAGCTTTGGGGGTATTTTTCGCTGTAAGCGTTTAAAAGCTGGGCGTGCAATTCTGCCAAATTTGATACTGTACCCCGCAAGTACATGTATTGCAAGTCATGCAGTTCTACTAGACGTTGAGGAGATTTACCTGTAGTGCGGAGTAAGGCTTTGCGCGCTAGATTCGTCAGTAATTGACGAGCCTGATATTCTGTTAATCTATTGCTATGCGACCAAATTTTGACAATAGCCGCTTCCGGTACAGGTGTATCTTCTGGGAAAACTGCTAGTTCTAAATAGTTTTGTACTTCTTGTGGTGGCAGTGCCTCAATGCTAATCTTAATTGATTTCAAGATGCTGCCATGAGGATGTTCAAAAAACTCTAAATCAGCTTCCTTGAGTGCTTCTAACAAATCTGACCACGGTGTACCATCCCTAACCATTGCACCATTGAGGGACAGTGCCAACGGCAAATACCCACATTGCTGTGCTACCTCTGTTGCGGTCGTTGGTAACTCTGCTACAGGCTGATTTGCCCAATCTGCCAACAGTTCTAACGCCTGTTGTTTACCTAAAACCGCCAGCTGATATTCTTCTCCTCCCAACGCCGTGACTATCGCCGCATCACGGGTAGTAATTAACATCTGACAGCGTTCGCCCAACACATCAAACGCCGTCGCATCCTCTAAATGCCAGATATCATCCACAATCAGTAAGCAAGCTTTCTCGGCAAACAACTCCCGCAACCGTGCTTTCGCTACTCCCACCTCAGTAAACGCCGCTTGCTTCTCGCCCAACGCCGAAGCCAGATAGGATTGCCAAGTTAAAATCTGAGGCGTTTGTCCCAATGTTATCCAAAATACCCCATCAGGAAACGCCTGTCTAACTTCATCATCCCGCGCTAGATCTGTAGCTAAGACTGTTTTACCAATTCCACCCATACCTTGCACGCCAACACGGCGACTTTTGCCTGTAATCCCCACAGGTTGTTTTGTTGAAGATAATACTTTGTCTTTTAAGGGTGCAAGTTCTTCTTCACGGGATAAAAAGTGCGGTGGTAATTCTGGAACGTTGCAAAGATTCCCTAACAGTTGGCGATTAGGGACAACATCATCAACTACTTTTTTTTTAATTCTTGGGCTAAATCCTCTCGCCCAATCTCAATCAAAGCTGATTCTAATTCACCAAGTCGATTTCTTTGCTCTAACCACTCCCAAATACTGTGAGGTTCTCTTCCCGGTTTGAAACCAGCACGTTCGTGTGGTTGAATCTCAAAATAATCGGCTAAATCTTGCCAGTCTTGCGTCAACCTACGGCAAATAAAAATCTTAGTTTGTCCGGGAATTTGTTTATTAGTAGGTGGTTCCACAACTGGTAAATTAGGTGTTTTATCTATAATATTAGGCTTTTTTTTAAGTTCAGGAATCGACTCGCCAGACACGCCAGCTAACTCAATGGCATTCCGGGCAATATTAAAAGCAAACTCTACAGGCGAACCTGAATCGTATTCCCTATTGTAAGCCGCAAGTGCATCGTAAAAAGCCACAACAAATTCAATCGCGGCTTTGTCGTCAATTGCATCATTCATCCCAATTACATAATTAATGTGCTGAACTATGGCGTTTGCTTGCACTTCCGAATAGCAAGCATTCAATAGCACGCATTCTACTTGGTTAGAAAACTGCCCAAAAAGACCAGCTAATGCTTCTCCTGTAACTAACTGTTCTTTTCCCGTTTCATCCTCAAAGCTTAATCCTTTTACCCCCACTCCATGCCCAGAAAAGTGAATAATATTTGGTCGATAATCCAAAATAGCGCGGCGAATATCTCTAGGACGGACTGCTAAATCGTAGCGGAGGTCAAAGTTATCCCGATTCAGCGACCTTTGTAAGCCTTCTTTTATATCACGCAGTTCTTCATCCAGGCGCAATCTTACCGTCTGCTTGGGATTTGCGGCTAATATCAGGATTTTTTTGGGTTTCATTGAGAGATCGCGGCTTTGATTCTGGTCTTCTTGTGATGGAGCGATCGGAGGCTGGGCAAAATTTGGCTGGGAAGAAGTTTGCTCGACTGTAGTGGAGAGAGTTTGCTCAATGTTATCTAATTCTTGCTCTAAGCGTTTGAGTTCTGTTTCCTCAGCTTGGATTTGTTGTTCTAGCTGAAATTTAACAGCAGCCCCAGCTTCAATTATCAGCGCACGCCGCAA
The DNA here is from genome assembly GCF_963875125.1 of Calothrix sp. NIES-2098. Taxonomy (NCBI): domain Bacteria; kingdom Bacillati; phylum Cyanobacteriota; class Cyanophyceae; order Nostocales; family Calotrichaceae; genus Calothrix; species Calothrix sp. NIES-2098. Next base: position 786,955 of record NZ_CAWNKJ010000001.1, on the reverse strand, counting down.
CTGCGTTAACTTCTCATTTCTCAGATTCCACTCATCTTGCAGGGAATCTCGTTGTCTTTCCAATCGCTGTTTTTGGTTGATATTCACTTTCGAGCAACCCTACTGTCAGCTTTTTGATTAGCTTCATGGATAATTTTAGGCATTTTTCGTCTTGCAGTTCATGCCTTTTACTAAAATCGCATCGGCATTGCGCTGATGTGCCCAATCTGACGGCAGAATTATACTACACTTGTGCGGCAGAATCTAGTTGTCATGGTGAAACGGCGATCGCCATCTGTGCGATGAGATCCAACTTCACAAGCGTATTAGTCAAATTTAGACCTTAGTCGAAAGCGCTGACAGTTGCACAAGTTGTAATATTGATCAATTCGCAATGTGGTGGCACTAAAAAAATCGCATAGCCAAGAGGAATAGTGAGATGAGCGATCGCATGATTGGGCGCAAGAAAGCAGGGATATCCACTTCTTCAAATCCATCGCTGGTCTCACCAACAACACCAACGCTGGCGAACCCAACAGGCGGTTTTGCGGTAACAAATCATGTGCCAGTGCAAACAACAACTCAGGTAGGAAGTGACTTTCAAGAAGCGCAGTCTGCTAGCGAGCAATTATCGGAACCAGATGCGATCGCAGAAAAACTTCCCGGTCACGACATTAGTCGAATATCGCTGTTTTCTCCTCAAGCCAAACTCTCAACCCAACTAGAAACAACTCATCAGCCGTTTACCCCAGAAGTCGTGCAGCGTAAATGTGCTGCTTGCGAACAGGAAGAAGAAGAACTGCAACGCACAACAGACGCTACGTTAATTCAACGAGATCAAACCAGCAGTTTACCACCTGTTCCCAACTACCAACTCTCGCCCCCTTCACTGCTGCAACCTCCCGACCCTGCTTCACGCTATCGGTTGGGTATGGATATGCATTTGCAACTCGATCCCCAGTTGCAAGCAATGGCAATGCAGTATATCCAGCAACAGCTAGATCCGGCAACGGTTCTACCTGCACTGAACCAGATCGATTTAGGAGTTTTACCAAATCAAACCAGCCCTAACACGCTAAATCCATTTGCCACCCCAACGCCACCGCCTGCTTCGCCAGTTGTACCTGCGGGTAAGGGGCCGGAAACTCCCCGAACTGCCACAGCCGGAGATTTGCTGTCAGCGATTATGGCTGTGCCTGGAATCGATCGTGCTTTAACTTCATTGCAAACCCAAGCAAGCGATCGCATCTCTCAAGACTGGGGAAGGTTAAGAACTGGCGAACAGGTTGCTGTGGTCAGCACTACTGTATTAATTGGTGCAGGCGCACTCGCAGGAGTGCTTTCCGATCCCAACGCTCGCCAATTCGCACTAGATAAATTGAATGGCAAAACCATACCTGTACCTGGATTGAAATGGTTGCGCTTAGAGATGAATACAGGCGGCGACAACTTAATGTTAGGGATGCACGTTGATGTCGGGAGATTGTTACCACCGAGTTTAGGATTTGGGCCATCTTCTCCCAGTGCAATTGGCAGGCCGCCCCAACCTGAGATTCAAAGATTTGCAGATGTTCCACAAGCAAATTCTGAACCATCGATTGGGCAGCGCATTCAACAGGCAGCATCTAGCGGTGGTAGCAGTTTAGACAAAGGCGTTCAACAGCATTTAGAGCAGAGTTTAAATACTGATTTATCTGGAGTCAAGATTCACACTAACACTGAAGCCGATCGCTTGAATAAATCGGTAAATGCGATCGCCTTTACTAGCGGTCAAGATATCTTTTTCAGTGCGGGTAGTTATAACCCTAGTTCTTCTGAAGGTCAGCATTTAATTGCCCATGAAGTCGTGCATACAGTGCAGCAAGCCAACGGAGCAGTCGCAGGGACGGCTACAAATGCAGGCGTTTCCATCAGCGATCCGTCAGATGCATTTGAACAGGAAGCAGAACAAGTAGCCGATCGAGTCATGCGAAAGCCAAAAGAGGCGATGCCTGCGGCGGGCTACGCCAACGCAAATCAACAATCTCAGCCAATATCTCTGACTCACAATTTCAGCAATATTTCGATTCTTGCCAAACGTCAGCCTAATGATGCTGCAAACCTTACAGATGACAACCAACAGCCAGCACCTTTGAATGCTGCCAACTCAACAGATAATCCTGTCAACATTCCTCAAATTACAACTGAAGAAAAGGTTGATGATACTGCTGTATCTCCTAAAATAGCTCCAAAAACTACTCCTGATGAGGCAAATTCTCACGCCGCACCTCAAGCTGCTGCTGAAGTGAAACCAGTAGCTAAATCAACTCCAGAGAGTAACAAGGGAGAGGCTGTATCTGGAGCGAAAGACGGTCAGACTATGCCCAGTAGTGGCGACATAGGAACTACGCCACCACCAACCCCCGCATTAGATACCAGCAGTTCTGAAGGATTGCTGCAATCTTTGGCAAATACCCCCGCTAGTGCCTTTAGTCAGAGTTTGACAACTGCCAAAGCTGCGAGTGCGCAAATTCAAAACCAAGAAAAAGCCACCTTGGAGACTAGTTTTCCAGAAGTCGATCAGCCAACAGGTTTACCACGCAAAGCTGGAGCAAACAAAGCTCCATCTGTCACCTTAGAAACAGGTCAAGTTCCCCAACTCAAAGTTACTGGCGGAGGAAATCCAACTCAGAATGCTGATATTCAGCATGAAGTAGCTCAAGGCCCGTTACCAGGGAGTCAAGTTTCTACAGCTGCTTCCGAACCGAAAGATGATGAAGGTGGTAGTTGGTGGAATTGGCTATTTAACCGAGTGCGTAATTTTCTTGGCTCTCTACCGACAAGCGATCCGGGTTTATCAACCTCAGCAGGCCCGCGCGAGCGAGTTGACCTGAGTGGAGAAGCCGATCCCAATCAGAATTTACAATATCAACAAGAATCCGATCGCGAAGTTAGTAGTCGTAAGACACAAGCCGACGCCGCAACAACCGCAGATTTTGGCGAGAACAACATTTTCCCCACCGTACCCACTCAAAAGCTCCGACCGAACTATAAACCAACTGCTGCTCAAGGGGCAAAAGCTGGTAGTGCTTTGAATCCGCCTGCGATTCCCGATGATATGCGGATGAGCTTAGATCGAGATGCTTCTCCCTTGCTACAGGGAAAAGTCAACGAGCAGCTAGAAGAACATCGCTTGAATCAAGCAGCCTATCAAAAGGAATCTCAACAGGCGCGTGCAGACGGACAACGTCGGATTGCTGAAGAAACTGAACAGACGCGATTGAAGCAAGAAGGAATGCGACAACAGGCGCGAACCGAGGTGAATGCAGAACGGCAAAGATGGCAGGATGAAAACCTGAAAATTCAAGAGAAATATGCTTCTCAGTCAGATGCGAAGCGCTTGGAAATCGATCGCCAAATTCACGAGAAAGTTCAGACCACAGAACAACAAGCCGATCAAAAATTTACAGAAGCAGAAACGAAAGCTGATGCTGCACGCCAACAAGCAGAAGCGCAAGCAGCAGAGAAAAAACGAGAGGCAGATAACAGACCTCGCAGTTGGTGGGATCGAGTTAAAGGTGCTGTATCAGATGTATTTGACGGCATTCGCTCGGCAGTAAATGCCATCTTTGACGGTCTGCGCAAGATTGTGAAAGGCATCATCGATGCTGCCAAAGCAGCAGTACGCATACTAATTGATGCAGCGCGAAGTGCGATCGTTGGTCTAATCAAAGGATTTGGGGAATTTGTCAAAGGTCTAGTTACTGTTGCCTTATTTGCCTTTCCCGAAACCGCCGCCAAAGCCAGAGCTTGGATTGATGACAAAGTAGACAAATCAGTTGAGGCTGTCAACGCCGCAGCGGAAGCCCTAAAACGGGCTACAGATGCGATTTTAGATGCAGTTGGTTTAGCCTTAGATACAGCATTGTCGGTAGTTCAAGCTTCCTTCAATTTGATGCTTGATGGACTAGAGTTTCTAGCAAAACTTCCCTTCGAGGCGATAGAAGCTTTAGCAAAACTCTGGGAGTGGTTGAAAGAACACAGTCATTTCTTAGAAGGAGCGCAAAAACTTTATGATGACCCCAATTCGGTAATTGAGGGTATCAAAGCAGCTTTGGGTGAGAAGCTTGCGGAAGTTCCCGGCCAAGCCTATGCCTCAATTGACGCTGAAGGGCAAAAGCTAGGAGGGTCTGCTCAAAAACACATTAAAGGGATTTTGCGCCATTTAGACAAGGCACTGGAACATCTCAAAAATCACTGGTGGGAAGAGGTCAAAAAAACAGGTTGGAACCTACTCTGGCCTTGGCCTGCGGTTTGGAAAGATTTGAAAGAGATTTGGGCACAAATCAAGTTAGGTGTTGCTAGCGCCAGCAAGCTAGAAATTAGCAACGCCATTGACTGCTATCTCAAAATGAGTCAATTGATGAATGGCGTTTTAGGCAACCTTTACGGCTGGTTCTTCATTGGCTCAGTCTTAATTGGCGCTATTATTGGTGCTTTCTTCGGCGGTGCGGGTGCGCTCCCTGGAGCCTTAGCCGGAGCCGCTTTTGCAGGTGAAGTCGGACAGGGATTAGTGATTGCCTTGGTAGCAACCGAAGGAGCCGTCATTGCCAAGTCTGTATATGACCTCAGTGCTGGAGAAAATACCCCACAGCAAGACGAGGAAGACTACAGTCACATTGCTGGTAGTACTTTAACACTAGCTATTACTGGAGCGCTCATGCTCATTGGCGAGCTGGCTGCTAAACTGGCTAAATCTATTTGGGAGGGAGCGAAAAACTTATTTAAGGGTGGTGAAGCACCCGAAGTTAAAGTTGGCGGCGAAGTACCAGAAGTCAAAGGTGAAACTCCTGAAGCTAAAGGCGAAACACCAGAAATTAAGGAAGAACCGACTCCGACAGAATCTAAAGCTGATACCGAAACTCCAAAATCAGAAGGTGAGTCACAATCAAGTACAGAGAAACAACCGACAGAAGCAGAATCGAGTACCAAAGTTGAAGTTGACGAACCTAGCCTTGATGGTCAGCGAGAAGTACAAGTTACCGAAGATGGTGGATGCCGAGTTTGTGCATCACCCTGTGACAAAATACGTCGTAAATATAGTGAAGAGCTTGAACAACGTCCCGATCTGGAAAAACGGATCAACGATATAGAAGCTTCTGTTGATTCTAAATCAAACAAAGCAAAGCAATATCGAGAGATTGAACAACAATTAGCAGATCTTCGGAAAGCTAATCGACTTGCTGATGAGCCTAGAAGGCTCCGCCAGGAGTATGCTGAAGAACTGAACGATCCAGCTAATAAAGTTATTAAAGATAAAAATATTAAAGAACGGCTGGATGCAGCAGAAAAAAACACCGATCCAGTAGAGAAACAAAATGAACTAACTCAGATCCAACGAGATTTGACAGAGGCTAGACACTCTGGAAAACAGGGAGCCTATCACGGGCCGAAACCAGACTATACAAATCCAGGACATCACGACCCCTCCAGTCCTAACTTTAGAGGTGGAGGTTCTATGACAACACCTTTGCCGGAGGATGCTGCTAGTGTTTACAAAACAGCAATTCCTGATGAACAAGGGAAAAATTGGTATGGACAAAATGCTGATGGCGAAATTTATCGATATCAGCCAAATGGAGGTAACGATCCAGGTGTGCATTGGAATGGTAGAGAAAATTCTCCACGTGGATTAGAAGTGCCATCATATATTAGAAAACGATTTGCAGAAATTAATAATAAATAGCCATGATTTTTGGTTTACAACAACGTTTTGCCATTGAAAGTGAGCTGGATAGTTCTACACCACAGTACTTGTTTGGCAAAATTTGCCTATGGTCTAGCAGTATGCGTTTAGGTAATTACGATCAAGTTGTGCTATTACCACCTGTTGCCAATTTTTTCCAAAAAACTCTTCGTTTTCAAGGCAAACGAACCGATCAGTTATTAAGTACTAGTAGTGCTGGAGAGGTGCTGAATACTATTCGTAGCATTCTGTATAGAAATTTAGAATATGAGGGATTTATTCAGCAAAATTTTCAGCAAAGGAAGCGTTATGAAAAATTTTGTATTTGCCCAAACGGTAGTGAGGCATTTGATGGGGAGTTTGCTGTACTAATAGAATCTTCGGAAGGAGAACGGTTTATTTGGGAGGATTTTAAAACCAAAAATATTCACGAAATCATGTTAGCATCTGCTGAGTACGAGACAGTTATACAAGCTTTTCTCGATTGGATTCATCCGTTAATAAACTACGATTCATTATCTGATTATTTTTCGGATGATGTATTTGTACTTGTGGGAAATTACAAACAAATATCACGTCCAGAAATTCAAGCTTTAATACGCCGTTTGGGTGGTCGCATAGACCAAAAAGTTTCTGAACAAACTTCTTTTTTGGTGTTAGGTGATACTAATTCTCAAGGGAGTTATAAAATTGCTCAAGCAGAATCTTTACACATTCCGATTTTGACCGAAGAGGAATTTATTGCTCTGTTGCCATCCTCTCTTAAGTGAATGGAAACCGATAATCAAAACTGTGTCATCAAGTTGATAATATTATACGATTTAAAAGTGCGATCGCTTACTCCGATAAATCCCCAAATCTTTCCCGATACCGAGCAAGCATAGCCTTCATTTCTGCAAGCTGCTGTTCGGCTTGTTGGCGCTGTTGCTGCGCCTGTTGTGCGACTTCTTCGGGTGTGGGTATCAGTTGTCCATCAGAATTGAAAAAGCGCAGTTTTGATTGTTGAATCCCCAAATATAACTCTAATTGCTGACTCCACAACCAACCAGCTTCATTTGGTTGCAGTTGTTGATAACGACCGTCTAATAAATGAAATCCTTTCAATTCTAAACTTTCTGGGTCAAACCAAAAATAGTCAGGAGTTCGCCAAATATCTTGATAGATTTCCTTCTTCAACCCTCTATCAGTAGCAGCCGTTTTCTCAGAAAGAATTTCTATAATTACATATGGGTATTTGCCATCTTCTTCCCAAACTACCCAGCTTTTACGTGTTTTGCGTTCGGTATTGAGAACTACAAAGAAGTCAGGGCCTCTAAATTGCTCAGATTTACGCTGACGAGGACTGTAATATACTGTCATATTCCCGCAAGCGTAGAAATCTTGACGCTCTTGCCAGCACCATTCCAAACACTGAATCAACAGCAGTATTTGCCGCAAGTGTAGTTCTGTTTCCAAAGGCGGTTCATCACTGTATAAGTCGCCTGGAGGAAATATAACATCTTCTGGTGCGTCTTCTGAAATCATTGCTAAGTCTTGAGCAGAAGACATAATAATTTCTAATCTGCAACTATTGGGACAAGATAAATCTAATTCTACCTAATTAACTTATCTGAGGATAATTTCAACCTACACTATATTTCACTTATTTAAACTCCATTTTCCACTGTAAGCACACGAGTACCATGTCCTGTTGTCCTCGTCCTCATGCTTTCGGATGACTTGCTTGCCAAATATTTGCATAGCTACTAGCTGATTCGCTAGGCTATTTATATTCAAGTTATTCTGAGGCTTGCTATGTATGGATTTTGAAGGACAGCCTACCGCCACAACTGCTACAGACAACATGGAATTGCGATCTCCTAATGCTCGTAAACCTTTGGTATTGCTGCGAGATACTGAGGCTTTACTACGTCGCCCCACTGTAGCAAAACTTGTACCGATTTTACCACCCAAGCTGAGTAATAAATTACAAACAGCCTCATCTGTAGCTGAGGAATCTTTAAAAGAACTAGCAGAAATTGACTTAGAGGAAATAGGTGACTTTGAACTGCGACCTGCAAGAATTCGGGTTGGGTTAAGCTTTGTCGGTTTTGGCGCACTAATGATACTGATATTGTTGCTGCACTTGAAGACTTTAAATCTACAATTCAGTACAGTTGAGCAGATCCGGCAATGTTGGTATCAATATGTTTGGTTTGTCTGCTTAGGCGTAGCGGGGATGTTTATCTTGGGTAGAGAGGCTATGCGTCCGATCCGCAAACCGCGCAAATTACAAAAACGCTAATCTTCCTAAGTAAAGATATTTTAATAATTTTAATACTTTATAATTCCAAGTGTGGCTGGGTATATACACCTTGAGGAGCCATTGGATATGAATCATGATGCTTTTATTGTTAAACCAGGCTCGAAGATTTCTTTACAAAAGCAATACGATCCTGCCTATAAGGCTGATTATCAGCAAAAAAGTGATGCTGATGGCAAATTAGAGGCAGATATTCAACGACTAGCTTATTACCAAGATATTCTCTACGCCCAAAATACCTATGCGTTGCTGATTATTTTTCAGGCAATGGATGCTGCTGGTAAAGACAGTACAATTAAACATGTGATGACTGGTGTTAATCCTCAAGGTTGTCAAGTCTTTAGTTTTAAATCACCAAGCGCAGAAGAATTAGACCATGATTATCTTTGGCGTTCAATGAGGGCTTTACCAGAACGCGGCAGGATTGGGATATTTAATCGTTCATACTATGAAGAAGTATTAGTGGTGCGCGTGCATCCAAAAATTCTTCAAAATCAACAACTTCCTCATTTTCCTAAGGGAAAGGAGATATGGGAACAGCGTTTTGAGGAAATCAATAATTTTGAAAAATATTTAGTTAATAATGGTATTATTATCCTCAAATTTTTTCTGAACGTTTCCAAAGCCGAACAGAAAAAACGCTTTTTAGCACGGATTGAATCACCTGAAAAACATTGGAAGTTTTCTGCCAATGATGTGCGAGAAAGAACTTTTTGGGATGATTATATGAATGCCTATGAAGAAGCTTTTCAGCATACTAGCACTGAATGGGCACCTTGGTATATTATTCCTGCCGATCGCAAATGGTTTACACACCTGGCAGTTGCGGATATCATTTGCACAAAATTAAAAGAATTGAATTTAAAATATCCTAGTGTAAGTGAGGAACATCAGCAGCAACTTCTGCAGGCGAAGCAAATGTTAGAGAGCGAAGATTAACTATTGATTTAGATTGAAAAATATTAGATTTTAATTAGTTATTAAAACGCACTAGCTCACAAATGGCTAAGGGCAAATGACACCCTTGGTATTTATCTTGAATTATGCCAACCTATTTAATCCAAAATGCAGCGAGAAATCGCCGCATTCACAGTTTTATCCTGTAGAGTTAATTAGAGCAGCATTGATTGAGCAGCTGCTCAAACTCATTCTATATAGTTCTTAAGCAGGTATATCGTGTATACCTATCCACCCGCTTCTACTTTTACGTTTACTTGTAAAAACATTGGTATTAACTTTTTTTTGATGTTGCAGAACTTTAGGTAATTCCTCTATGGCTGCTTCTGGGAATAAACTAGAGTTTAACTCTAATTTTGGCATTTCTTGCCAACAGTGGCGGCAGAACCAGTAAACTTCAGAACCGCGTATATGTTTTAACAGCACATCAGAACAGCAAGGACAGTAACTCATATTTATGACATCCTTTTATTAATAAAGCAGGCTGAAGACTCTGGATCTTGGGAACAAAGAAATATAACTAGTGAGATATAAAAAACACTCTTGATGAATCAACAATAATTTTGAAATGTGAGGAACTTGTGAGGAAGGTTAAGTTTTTTACTAGTTCGTCATATTTATATATATTTCGCAATACATCAATTAGATATCTAATAAATGCACCGCCATAGTCTTATATAAATGTAGAGCTTGCTTATATAGCTATGTTTCAGGTTGTTTAAGGCAGCAAATGAGATGAATGACATCCTCACAAGATCCTCAAATTATCTTCGTATAACCATAAGTGTGGGGCTTAAGAGAAGAAAAATTTACTACATACCTCTTAAGTATCTCTATCTGTTTAAGGAATTTAAACCATGCTAGAAATGCTGCACAATCAACAAACAGAACGCCAAGTCTCCAAAGAACAAGCCTTAGTGTTGCTTTTGGGTGAAGTTGGGATTGCAGATATTCCTTTAGTAGGTGGTAAAAACGCTTCCTTGGGAGAAATGATTCAGCAACTCAGGCGTAAAGGGGTAAAAGTTCCTACAGGATTTGCAACTACTGCCTACGCTTATAGGTACTTTATCTCTGCGGCAGGCTTGGAAACAAAACTCAGAGAGATTTTTGCAGATCTCAATGTTGAAGATGTCAATAATCTGCGGCGTTGCGGGAAACAAGCTAGATCGCTCATGCTGCAAACGCCATTTCCAGTAGAATTGCAGGAAGCGATCGCTCAAGCTTATCAAAATCTCTGTCACCAGTATGAACCCAATACCGATGTTGCAGTTCGTTCCAGTGCTACGGCTGAAGACTTACCCGACGCCAGCTTCGCAGGACAGCAAGAAACTTATTTAAATGTCCACGGACTCGAAGCTGTATTACAAGCTTGTCACAAATGCTTTGCCTCAATCTTTACTGACCGTGCCATTTCCTATCGGCAAATCAAAGGTTTCGACCACTTCAACATTGCCTTATCGGTAGGCGTCCAAAAAATGGTACGTTCTGACCTAGCCTGTTCGGGTGTCATGTTCTCGATTGACACAGAAACAGGTTTTAAAGATGCGGCCTTAATTACTGCTGCTTACGGTTTAGGTGAAAACGTCGTTCAAGGAGCAGTTAATCCAGATGAATATTTAGTATTTAAACCTACATTAAAACAAGGATATCGACCTATTCTCAAAAAGCGCCTTGGTAGTAAAGAAATTAAGATGGTTTATGACCTAGGCGGCTCAAAATTAACTAAAAATGTTCCCGTTGTACCCTCAGAACGTAATGTATTTGCGCTCAATGATGAGGAAATTTTACAACTTGCTAATTGGGCTTGCATTATTGAAGAACACTATTCCCAAGTGCGTGGTACTTATACGCCAATGGATATTGAGTGGGCGAAAGACGGTATTAGTAATGAACTATTTATTGTCCAAGCACGCCCAGAAACAGTGCAGTCCCAGAAGCAGGAAAATGTGCTGCGCAGTTATCACTTAGTGCCGAAAGCTGAAGAAATTCAGCCTCTTGTACCTCTGATTACAGGTCGAAGCGTCGGTGAGATGATTGGCAATGGTAAAGCTAGAGTCATCTTAGATGTACATCAAATTCATCAGTTTCAACCGGGAGAGATACTGGTAACAAACCGCACTGACCCCGACTGGGAACCAATTATGAAACGTGCCAGTGCGATTGTCACTAACTCTGGTGGACGCACCTGTCACGCCGCGATTATTGCAAGAGAATTAGGAATTCCGGCGATTGTTGGTTGTGGTAATGCCACTACTGTATTAAAAACTGGACAAGAAATTACCGTCAGTTGTGCTGAAGGTGAAACTGGAAAAGTTTACCCAGGTTTATTACCTTACGAAATTCAAGAATTACCGCTAGAAAAATTACCCCATACCCACACCCAAATTATGATGAATGTGGGCAATCCGGAAGAAGCATTTGGCTTTGCAGCTATTCCTAATGATGGGGTGGGATTAGCAAGAATGGAATTTATTATTGCTAACCAAATCAAAGCACATCCTTTGGCATTACTTCACTTCGAGCAGTTAGATGATGAACTTGCTAGATACAAAATAGCTGAGTTAACTGGCGAATATCAAAACAAAGCACAATTCTTTGTTGATAAATTAGCTGAAGGTATTGGCACTATAGCAGCAGCTTTCTATCCAAAACCTGTAATTGTCCGTCTATCAGATTTTAAGAGTAACGAATACGCCAATCTTTTGGGTGGTCAACAATTTGAACCCAAAGAAGAAAACCCGATGATTGGCTGGCGTGGTGCTTCTCGTTACTATGACGATCGCTATCGTGAAGGTTTTGCTCTAGAGTGTCAGGCGATGAAGCAAGTACGAGACGAAAAAGGCTTAACCAATGTAATTTTAATGATACCTTTCTGCCGTACTCCAGAAGAAGGTCAGCGTGTATTGGCAGAGATGGCAAAACATGGTTTGGTGCGCGGAGAAAACAATTTACAAGTCTACGTCATGTGTGAATTGCCTAGTAACGTCCTCCTAGCAGACGAGTTTTGTCAGGTATTTGATGGCTTTTCCATTGGTTCAAATGACTTGACACAATTAACTCTCGGACTAGATCGAGATTCCGAGTTAGTGGCGCATTTATTTGACGAACGCAATCAAGCTGTCAAGCGGATGATTGCTAAAGCCATTCGCACAGTCAAACACCACGGACGTAAAATCGGTATTTGCGGACAAGCACCCAGCGATTACCCAGAATTTGCCAGCTTCTTAGTAGAAGAAGGAATTGATTCAATTAGTCTTAACCCTGACTCAGTGCTGAAGACATTGCTGGAAATCGCCACTACAGAAGCAGGGAAGTAAGGAGATGAGGGAGTGTGGGAAGTGTGGGGAGTATGGGAAGTGTGGGGAGTGTGGGAAGTGTGGGAAGTGTGGGGGGACAAGGGGGACAAGGGAGACGAATGACCAATGACAAATGACAAAGGACTAATCACTATGTTTCACAAAATTTTGGTTGCTGTTAACAACTCGGAAATTGGTCAGCAAATTTTTGAGCAAGCTCTATCTTTAGCTAAAGCAACTAATGCGGAATTAATGATAGTGTATGTACTTTCACCTTTTGATGAGCGCTACCCCACTCCCCCAGGTGTATCGACAGATGGCATCTATCCACCCTTTACTACTGACGATGTGAACTATTATTTGGGACAGTGGGAATCATTAAAACAAGAGGGAATAGAATTCCTCACATTGTTAACCAATAAAGCGATCGCTCAAGGTGTAAACGCTGAATATACTCAAGAATTTGGCGACCCCAGTCGGATGATTTGTGAAGTAGCAGATAAATGGCAAGCCGATCTGGTTATTATAGGCCGTCGGGGATTGAGTGGAATCAAGGAATTTTTCTTAGGTAGCGTCAGTAATTATGTATTGCATCATGCCTCTTGTTCAGTTTTGACCTTACAAGGAGTAAGTAAAGACACTACACAAACCCCACAACCAGCAGTTGTAGAATCAGCTTATTAATTTTTTAAGAATTCGTCTTGCACGTAGTTATACCACAGGGAACAGCTAACAAAATCGTTGCTGTTCCCTTTTCTGCAACTCCTTTAGGAGCGCAATTTACTAGTAACTGTTACATCATGCTTAAGAATTTTTCTACTCTGGAATACATAAAAATATAATGTAGCAATTTGCGATTAAATTTATTGAAATAAGAAATAAATTAAGTTATTATACCAACACATTTATGTAATCACCGAAGTAACAAATAATTCAAAGAATATATGAGTCAGAATTTAGATGTTCAAGAATTTGTGATAGCGATCGCAGTTAGACAACAGAATCCCACAGTTTTGACAGCAGACTTTCTCAAATATAGTGGCATTGTTCCTAGTGATTGGGAACTGGCTCGACCACCAATATTAACGAATGCTGCGGCTCAAGTAGTTTTCCAAAACGGTGTGAGTATAATTGCAGAAGTCAATAGAATTGTATTCTCTGAAATAATTGCCAATAAAGAAGCTCAAGATGTGTCTATCCCGCTAATAGCTCGTAAGTATGTTGAGACATTGACTCAGGTCAGCTATCAGGGGGTTAGCATTAATTTTAGGGGCTACGTGCTTTTCGATCGGGAAAATGGCACACCTCGTAACTACATTTTTGGCAACCTGCTGAAACCTGGCCCTTGGCAAGAGTATGGGACATCTCCTGTGCAAGCTGCATTGCGGTTTATTTACACCCTTAAAGAAGCCCAACTATTCTTGGATGTTAATGAAGTTGGACTACAATTGCCAGATAAATCCTTACTTCCAGCAATTTTGTTCTCTGCTAATGTCAGCCACGCAGTAGCTCAAGACGATCCAGTGCAGCGCTTAAATAATCTAGTTCAGGTAATTGGTAATTGGCAAAAAGATTTAGAAACTTACAAAGAAGTTGTCAATACCAAGTTTTTAACCACTGGGAGCTATCAAATTAACTTAGCGCCAAATGAGCCGCTGATTTTTCCTAAGGAAGCAATTTGATAAAGTAGCTAACATATCACGCATTTAGATACCCGACCTTTAAAAAAGTTGGGTATCTAGTCTTGCAATTTTCACTATTTCTTCTCAGCACAACCATCCAAAACCCGATTACCTAGAATGAGAGTTGCTGAGTAAGAATAATTTTTGTCTGACATACCATCGCTACATGTGTCAACTTGCTTAATAATTAAGATATTGCTGGCTCTACCCTTTAATCGATAGACTCGCACCAAATTAGCTGGACGACCCTCTGCTTTTAAGGGTGTGACATAAGGAAACGTTTGCTTTGGTGCGTCTGGTGAAGAGTAGACAATTCCCCGCTTGCTGACAGTAACGCTCCAAAATGGTTCTGTACCTCTAGCGATAAATTCTTCACTATTGGCAGTTTGTGCAACAGCCATACCATTTCCATGCATCGACAATAAGCTAATACTAAACCCAAGGATCGCAATAGATGAGATAAAGGTTTTCATAGAAATTGAGGTTTACAATATTAAGAAAAACTTGAGTGCAAGGTGACTCAATCAGCCGTGAATCATCATGGGGCAATGCCACAAAGCAGTGAACCCACTTATTACTCCCTGCTAGGACTGCATCCCTCGGCATCGGTAATCGACATCCGTCGCGCTTATCGAGAACTGAGTAAACGCTATCATCCTGATACTACCGACTTACCTGCCACTGTCGCTACTGCTAAATTTCAGCAGATCAATGAAGCCTACGCTACCCTAAGCAACCCAGAACGCAGGTTAAGCTACGACCTGAAAATTGGCTATTCTCGCTTTGGCGTAATTCAAGCACCCGCTGATTTAAACCATCCGGTGACAAATACCTATGACTGGTCAAAATCAGCTTACCTTGATGCTAGCGATCGCCCTCTGTCATCAGGCGAAATTTTTGCTTTGTTTATTTTGGGTTTGACTTTTTTGGGTTGTCTGTTACTGGCGATCGCTATTGGTTTGATGCGCGGTGAAGCTGCTTTCCAAACACAACAGCTACCACAAACGCCTGCTACCCTACAGCAAATTAATCAACTGTCGCCATCAGCTAGCATTTGGGAAATTAAAAATTATTATTGTTAAGGTTGAATTTTTAACTAATTATGGCTTTTCTTCCTCCTGATGCTCCCCTTTATAACCATACGCTGCCACAAATTGAGCAATGGCTCAAAGACCAGGGCTGTAAACAAGATGAAGCACAGCTACATTGTTGGCACGTCAAACGCCCCAATTGGCAAGCTGATCTCTCCCTTGATGTTGAGCAACTGACTGTGCGATACATCGAAGCTGGAGAAAATAAGCAAGATATTCAACGCTCATTCAAATATTCCCTGAGCCGAGAAGATATCGAACAGGCGGTTTTTTCTGGGCCGTGAATTGGGCATGGGGCATGGGGCATTGATCGTTTCTCCCTTCCCCACACTCCCTTGTCTTCCTAATTTCTCACACGCTGCCAAATCTCCGTTCTCGTTGCTGATAGGCAGACAAGGCGCGGTGAAATTCTTCGCGGTCAAAGTCTGGCCAGAGAGTTTCAGTGATATAAATTTCTCCATAAGCCATCTGCCAGAGCAGGAAATTTGATAAACGCATTTCGCCACTAGTACGAATTAATAAATCTGGATCGGAAATCCCTGCTGTATAAAGGTGGCGTTCAAATACCGCTTCATCAATTTCATCAGGTTGTAGCAAACCTTGCTGGACTTTTTGAGCGATCGCGCGACAAGCCTGTAAAATTTCCTGTCTTCCACCATAATTTGTGGCAACTGTAAACCGGATACTGCGATTATCCTGAGTTTCTGCCATTGAACGAGAAATTTCTGCTTGGAGCGATCGCGGTAGAGCATTTAAATTGCCAACAAACTGAATTTGGACGTTCTCCTCTACCATTTCCCGCAGTTCTTGGCGTAGAACTCTTTGAAATAGAGTCATCAAAAAATCAACTTCTTCCTGAGGCCTTTTCCAGTTTTCTGTGGAAAAAGCATAAGCTGTTAACGCCTGAATTCCCCAATCTTTACAACAACGCAGTAAATCCTTGAGCGCATCTACTCCCCGCTTATGACCCATAATTCGGGGTAGACCTTGACGTTTAGCCCATCGACCATTGCCATCCATAATTACCGCAACGTGCTTGGGCAGTAGTTCTCGTTTTAAGCCAGGGGGCAATTCTTGCAGTTGAGTTTGTTGTGCTGTCATTTTTTATCTCGAGAAGCGGTCGATGGTAATCCGAGTATCCGTGAAACTAGGGCTAGTCCCTTGCTACTAATCTGACGTCCCAAGCTTAACAAACCAGGAGCCACAGCTTCCCGATCTACTGTTGGGGATAATAGAGTCTCTAAAGTCTCTTTGAGTTTCCTAATCGTCAGCGGTCTATTTAGAATTCCCCGTTCCGCTAAGGAAATAGAACCAGTTTCTTCTGATACAACGACACAGATGCAATTTTCGACGCGCTCAGTAATTCCCATCGCAGCCCGATGGCGTGTACCCAACTGGCGCGAGGCTGTGCGTCCCGAAAGTGGTAAAATTATACCTGATGAGATAATCCGTGAACCACGTATCAAAGTTGCTCCATCATGCAACAAAGTTTTTGGTTGAAAGATTGTTTGAATTAATTCTTTAGTAACCTCAGCATTCAGCCTTACTCCTGGTACAGAAAAATCTCGCTCGTCAATTGGGCCTGTAGTTTCCAAAATTAATAAAGCTCCAATCCGGTTTTTTGACAGTTCTTTGACTGCATCAACAATTTCATCAATTACACTATCTGATTTAGGTACTGCCAGACTGGATGGTTGAAATAATTGGCGGAATTCACCACGCCCTAATTGTTCTAAAAATCGCCGAAATTCTGATTGGAGAGCAACTGCCATTGCTACCGCGCAGCCAATTACTAACTTTTCTAGTACGAAATTTAATAGTGGTAGCCCCAATCTATTACTGAGTGCTGAGGCTAGCATCAAGATAATAAATCCTCGTACCATCCACAGCGTCCGGCGCTCGCTAATAATAACTAGTATCATGTACGTCAGCGCCAACACGAATACAATATCCAGAGTCCCAAGCAGCAAGGACTGCGACCATCCCAGGTTTGTCAGCCATTGCTTCCACCAATCTCTCATGACATCTGGATTACGATTTTGCCTCTAAAATACAGTGAATTAATAGTCCAGAGTCAATAGTCTAGGAAGCCACTGCGGTGAACCCAGTGCTACGGGAGGGGAGCCACTGCGTTGTAGCAAGTGGCGTTTTTCCTCCGCAGCCGACTGGCAATCTTCACAGAATTAACGACGAAAGAGCGTCACCCGTAGGGTTCTCTCGTTGTAGCAACTGCCTTGAAGTGGCGTTCAAAAGTCAAGAGCGAACATTAATTTACTCTGGACTCTGGACTGTGGACTTTTGACTATTTCTTAAGTCTTTCTGGTAGACAATCTTGCCGAATCAAGTCTTGATAGGTTTCGCGCTGCAAAATTAAATTTGCTTCGCCGTTTGCCACTACAACTGCTGCCGGTCGGGACAAGCGATTGTAGTTTGATGCCATACTGTAATTGTAAGCACCAGTTCCCATAACTACGAGAATATCTCCTGGTTCAGTTTTTGGGAGTTGGGCATTTTGAATCAAAATATCTCCTGATTCACAATGCTTACCAGCAATTGTGACAGTTTCGGTTAAGGGAACAGCAATTTTATTCGCGACTACAGCTCGGTACTTTGACTGGTAAGTAATTGGACGGGGATTATCTGACATACCCCCATCAACTGCCACGTAAGTACGAATTTCGGGAACAACTTTGGATGAACCAATAGTGTAAGCCGTAACGCAAGCTGTGGCAATTAGCGATCGCCCTGGTTCACATAATAACTTAGGTAAGGCTAGATTTGCTGCTGTACAAGCTTCTTGCACTACTTCACAAATTGCCTTTACCCATTCTTCAATACTCGGTGGATCGTCTGATTCTATATAACGAATCCCTAAACCACCACCGACATTTAACTCTGTCACATTTAAACCATACTTAGCTGCATCTTGCAACCACTGCACCATTACAGCTGCTAAATCTTGATGGGGTTGGCGTTCAAAAATTTGCGAACCAATATGAGCGTGTAAACCGACACAATTCAAAGCTGATTGCTGGCTCACAAACGTAAAAACTTCGTCCAAATCGTTCGGATCGAAGCCAAATTTACTATCTAAATGTCCCGTGCGAATGTATTCATGAGTGTGGCATTCGATACCTGGAGTTAGTCGTAACATAATGCGAATCGGCACAAGAACAGAATTGTTTGCTTGCGCCTGAGCTATCTCAACCAAGGTTTTTAACTCATACCAGTTATCTACCACAATGGTGACACCAGACTCGATCGCTAAAGTTAGCTCTGGGCGAGATTTATTGTTACCGTGGAGGTAGATTTTCTCTGGACTAACACCAGCAGTCAGGGCTGTGTAGAGTTCCCCACCAGAGACAACATCGATTCCTAATCCTTCGGAGGCGACGATCGCACAAATTGCTAAACAATTCCAAGCTTTAGAAGCATATAGTACTTGAGATTCCCCTTGATAGTATTGCTTGCAAGCATCCCGATATTGCTGGCAAGCCAAACGCAGGGTTTCTTCATCTAAAATATATAAGGGTGAGCCAAACTGCTGCACTAGGGTCGTGATATCACACCCACCAATTTCCAAGCAGCCATGACTATTTACTCTAGCCGTCAAGGGTAGGAGTTCTTGATTGGGCGAAGTGTTACGCCTTGGAGGTAAATACTGACTACCAGTATGTTGAACCCCAATAGGGTGAGTCGATACCATAACTATAAGAGTTGTCCTTGTTCAAATTATGGGCGTGAGTTAGTCTCCCGATTCCCAGTTTACAAAGGGTTTGTAATCTTATTCAAATAAATGTGATCTCATTAGACTTAAAAATTCAACCACTGACATCAGAAGATCTGGGTGCAGTGCTAGAACTTGATAAAGCCTGTTTTGGCGGTCTTTGGACATTGGAAGGCTACCAAAGAGAGTTGGATAGTCCTAACAGCGATTTACTTGGTTTATTTTCCCCGGTCTCTAGCTTGAGTTTGCTAGGGATGGGTTGTTTTTGGTCAATTTTGGAAGAAGCTCACATCACAATTTTGGCAGTACATCCCCAATATCACTGTCAAGGTTTGGGACAAGCTTTACTCTATTCCCTGCTCAAGACAGCTAGCGATCGCGGTTTGGAGCGAGCTACCCTCGAAGTTCGAGCTTCCAACCTAGCGGCTATATCTTTATATCAAAAATTTGGCTTCAAAACAGCTGGGCGACGGCGGCGTTACTATAAGGATAATGACGAAGATGCCTTGATTCTTTGGATGTCAGATCTTCAGCAGCCACACTTTCAAGCAACTTTGCGCTCCTGGCAAACTATGGTAAGCGATCGCCTCAAAAAATCTTCCTGGCAATTCCTCTTTCCGTAGCTCTACATCCTGAAAATCACTACTCAATAGTTAATAGTCAACATTTCCAAGCGATCGACTCTTGTACTATGAACCGTAGAAATTTCATGAGAATTCGGCAGTAGACTTCATACCTTTGTGGGTAGATAGGAATAGCCACTAGCCAAATTGGGGTATTAGTCAACTGTCCCGAGTCCAGAGTCCTTGGTTCTTTCTCCCTTGTCTCCCCACCCTCTCCCACACTCCCTTGTCTCCCTGCCCTCTTGCCTCTTCACTATCTGCCAAACTTCTGATAACTTTGCGGTTGACTTTTAAGCAACTTCATGAAAAAAACACATTTTCTGCGACTAGTTTCTATGAGTATTTTTTATGAAATTTAAATTTCTTTTTTAAAATTTATATAAAATTAATAATGTTCTTGACTTTATCAAACAGAAATGCTAAATATATCTGTTTGGTAGTGGTTGGATAAATTCAGAATTTCAAAGTTTTTTGTGTGCGATCGACGCCAAAAAGGCTAGTTATGTCGCTCCCCTCAGTATAACAGCCACACAAAAGTAAAAAATATTCAATAATTACCCCATCGGTTGGGTGAAAACGCTTGGATTTCTTGTATTTTTTATACAGATATCCAAATGTCTAGCCTGTGCTAAAATCAGCGTACCGGCACGACGCAGGTGATGGGAAAAATGCCATGTTTGAACGCTTCACAGAAAAAGCTATTAAGGTAATCATGCTGGCCCAAGAAGAGGCCCGCCGTTTAGGCCACAATTTCGTCGGCACTGAACAGATCCTCCTGGGTCTGATTGGTGAAGGGACGGGAGTTGCGGCCAAGGTGCTGAAATCAATGGGCGTCAATCTCAAAGATGCCCGAATTGAGGTAGAAAAAATCATAGGCCGGGGTTCGGGCTTTGTGGCCGTGGAAATTCCTTTTACGCCACGGGCAAAGCGGGTTCTGGAACTATCCTTAGAAGAAGCGCGCCAATTAGGCCATAACTACATTGGCACCGAGCATCTCCTGTTAGGCCTGATCCGGGAAGGGGAAGGTGTGGCAGCTAGGGTGCTAGAAAACCTCGGCGTGGATCTATCTAAGGTCAGAACTCAAGTCATTCGGATGTTGGGCGAAACGGCGGAAGTATCCCCCGGTGGTTCATCCAGCCGCACCAAAACTCCAACTTTGGATGAATTTGGCTCGAACCTGACCCAAATGGCAACGGACAACAAGCTCGATCCAGTGGTGGGACGCGCCAAGGAAATCGAGCGAGTCATTCAGATTTTGGGTCGCCGGACAAAAAATAACCCAGTGCTGATTGGCGAACCAGGGGTTGGTAAAACAGCGATCGCTGAAGGTCTAGCATCGCGGATTGCTAACAAAGATGTCCCAGACATCCTGGAAGATAAGCGCGTAGTCACACTGGATATCGGCTTGCTCGTAGCAGGAACCAAGTATCGGGGTGAATTTGAAGAACGTCTGAAGAAAATCATGGATGAAATCCGCTCTGCGGGTAACGTGATTCTCGTAATTGACGAAGTCCACACCCTGATTGGTGCAGGTGCAGCCGAAGGCGCAATCGACGCTGCAAATATCCTCAAGCCTGCTTTGGCAAGAGGCGAGCTGCAATGTATTGGTGCAACAACCCTGGATGAATACCGCAAGCACATCGAGCGAGATGCAGCCTTAGAGCGTCGTTTCCAACCAGTAATGGTGGGCGAACCGACAGTCGATGAAACAATTGAGATTTTGTATGGTTTGCGCGATCGCTACGAGCAACACCACAAATTAAAAATCTCCGATGAAGCCTTGGTGGCGGCGGCAAAATTATCTGACCGTTATATTAGCGATCGCTACCTGCCAGATAAAGCTATCGACTTGATCGATGAAGCAGGTTCGAGAGTGCGGTTGATTAATTCCCAACTACCACCAGCAGCCAAAGAGTTAGATAAAGAACTGCGCCAAATCTTAAAAGAAAAAGATGATGCAGTTCGCTCCCAAGACTTTGACCGAGCAGGGGAATTGCGCGATCGCGAAATGGAAATCAAAGCCGAAATTCGCGCGATCGCTCAAAGCAAAACCAACGGCTCTGGTAACGAAGGTCTAGAACCCGTAGTTACAGAAGAGGACATTGCCCACATCGTCGCATCCTGGACTGGCGTTCCGGTGAACAAACTCACCGAATCCGAATCCGAGAAGCTGTTGCACATGGAAGACACCTTACATCAGCGTCTCATTGGACAAGAAGATGCTGTCAAGGCAGTTTCTAGAGCAATTCGCCGCGCTCGTGTCGGTTTGAAGAATCCCAATCGACCCATCGCTAGCTTTGTCTTCTCCGGCCCCACCGGCGTTGGTAAAACCGAGTTGGCGAAATCCTTGGCTTCTTACTTCTTCGGTTCGGAAGAAGCAATGATCCGCCTGGATATGTCGGAATATATGGAGCGTCACACCGTCAGTAAACTGATCGGTTCGCCTCCAGGTTATGTTGGCTATAACGAAGGCGGTCAGCTAACCGAAGCTGTAAGGCGTCGTCCTTACACCGTGGTGCTATTCGATGAAATCGAAAAAGCTCACCCCGATGTCTTCAACATGCTGCTGCAAATTTTAGAAGACGGTCGCTTAACCGATGCTAAAGGTCGCACCGTTGACTTCAAGAACACCTTGCTGATTTTGACATCTAACATCGGTTCTAAGGTAATTGAAAAAGGCGGCGGCGGTATCGGCTTCGAGTTTGCTGATGATGTCAGCGAATCTCAGTACAACCGCATTCGCTCCTTGGTGAACGAAGAATTGAAGCAATACTTCCGTCCAGAGTTCCTCAACCGTCTAGATGAAATTATCGTCTTCCGTCAGTTGAGCAAGGCAGAAGTTACCCAAATTGCCGAAATCATGCTCAAAGAAGTCTTTGGTCGCCTAACCGAAAAAGGCATCACCTTAGAAGTTACCGATCGCTTCAAAGACCGCCTCATTCAAGAAGGTTACAGCCCCAGCTACGGTGCAAGACCGTTACGCCGGGCAATTATGCGCTTGTTAGAAGATAGCTTGGCCGAAGAGATTCTCTCTGGTCGTATCAAAGATGGCGATACAGCCCTTGTTGATGTCGATGAAAACGGCAATGTGCAAGTTAGTTCGCAACAGCGTCGGGAATTATTATCTCAAGGCGCTGAGTAAGATTTAAAATTTCCGATTAAAAATGCAAACGGTAGAGTATTAATTGCTCTACCGTTTTTTGTTGGGAATATTTCCCCCAGCCATCAACAAACCAATTTCTTCTACTGTCGCTGTAGCTGCATCCAAAATTGCCACAAATTCACCTCTGTAGATGACAGCAATGCGATCGCTCATTGCCATCACTTCTTCTAACTCAGTAGAAATATACAAAATTGCTGCACCGCGATCGCGTTCTCTTAATAATCGCGAATGCACGGCGGTTGTCGCTCCCACATCTAAGCCGCGTGTGGGTTGCATAGCGATAATTAAAGCTGGTTCCCGCGCTAGTTCTCGCGCTAACACCACCTTTTGTTGATTTCCCCCCGAAAGCTGGCTTACCTTGATATCTTTACCTGTGGCGCGGATATCAAACTCTTGCATTGCATCTTGCGCATGATGTGCGACCGCTTCTTTTTGTAACAAAAAACGGCGACAAAAGGGCAGATATTTAAAAGCTTTTAAAATCAAGTTTTGGGCAATGCTAAATTGCAACACCAATCCCATTGTTTGCCTATCTTCTGGGATGTAGCCCACGATGCAAGGGTAATGTGTAAACTCAATATTACCTTGTTTGATAGTTTGTAAACCTGCTAATGTATCAGCTAATTCTCGCTGTCCATTACCATCTACACCAGCAACTCCTAAAATTTCTCCCGCCCGCAGTTCAAAAGATACATTATTTACAGCAGGAATACCTCTATCATCAGCAACTTGTAAATTCTGCACTGAAAGGATGATTTCTCTTTGCGATGTGGGGCTTTTATTTAACTGTAAAGCTACCTCTCGCCCTACCATCAATCCTGCTAACTGCTGAGGTGTGGCTGCTTGAGTTGATGTTGTTGCTACTACCTTTCCTTGACGCAAAACTGTTACCGTATCGCAGAGATTGATTACCTCTTCTAATTTATGACTGATAAAAATAATTGTGTTTCCTGCGGCTGCTAGTTGGCGC
Source organism: Calothrix sp. NIES-2098 (assembly GCF_963875125.1). Lineage (NCBI taxonomy): Bacteria > Bacillati > Cyanobacteriota > Cyanophyceae > Nostocales > Calotrichaceae > Calothrix > Calothrix sp. NIES-2098. Next base: position 763,440 of record NZ_CAWNKJ010000001.1, on the reverse strand, counting down.
AAGATAACAATTAATGATTGTACTTGTGGCGGCGTCAAAACTGCTGTTGGTTCATCGAGAATCAACAATTTTGCTTGGCGATAAAGAACTTTGAGAATTTCTACCCGTTGTTGTATTCCCACAGGTAAATTTTCAACTTTGGCAGTGGGGTTAATTTCTAATCCGTATGCTTGAGATAATGCGGCGATTTCTTGTTGTTTTTGTTGTAGATTCAGTCGCCAAGTTTTCTCCGTTCCTAATATAATATTTTCAGTGACAGTCAATTGAGGTACAAGCATGAAATGTTGGTGAATCATGCCAATACCTAGTTTAATTGCCTCATGGGACGAGGTAATTTTTATTGGTTCTTCTTGGAGGTAAATTTGCCCAGCATCAGGTTGATAAAGCCCACTAATAATATTCATTAAAGTACTCTTACCTGCACCATTCTCGCCTAGGATGGCATGAATACTACCCGATTCAACATTGAGGCTGATATCGTCATTGGCAACAAAAGAACCAAAGCGTTTAGTAATATTTTCTAAGCGTAAATAGTTCATGGGAATAAAATTTTTAACTCGCAGTCAGGATTTTTGCCCTCACTACGAAACTTTTTTAGTACCTATACTAAATCTATGCTGTAGCTTTTTTGATGCAGCGTGTATCTTTACCTGCCTCTTTACAGTCTTCAAAAATTATTGTCTTATCAACAATCTCTTGCTTTGTCTTTAATGCCTTTTGCTTAACTGCTTCTGGTACAACTCCACCAAATTTCCCTAAAAATAAGATATCTGGTCTTTCAAGTCCAATTGTATATATTTGTCCTTTAATTTGTTTTTGTTTCGCGAGTTCTGCTATATAAGCTATGGCTAAATCCAAGCGTTTAACGGCACTGGTTAAAACAGCTTTTGGTGCAACATCTAATTGATCGTTAGTATTGCCAAAAGCGTATACTCCTTTTTCACTGGCTGTTTGTAAGACTGCGGCTGAGGCATTATCTAACCATTGATAGATGACATCAGCACCAGAAGAAATTAAAGCAAGAGTCGCTTCTTTGGCTTTAGCTACATCATTCCAGTCACCTGTAAATGTAGAAGTAATTTGAATGTTTGGTTTAACAGATTTTGCACCTAATTCAAATCCCCGAAGTTCGCCTTCTGTGGCGGGAAACTTCTCGCCTGCAATATAAGCTAATTTATTAGATTTAGTCACAGAAGCGCCGATTATGCCACATAAATAACTAGCTTGAAGATGATCTATTCGTAAAGAGGCAATATTTTCTCCCTTGAGATTACCATTTACACCCACAAAAAATGTGTTGGGGAATTGTGAGGCGACTTGTTCAATTGCGGCATCAAATTGCCCGCCATGCGCAAAGATGAGATTGTAGCCTTTACGAGCAAAATCTGTGAGTACCTCTGTTTGATCGGCTTGTGCTACTTTTTCTACATAGGCGGTTTCTGCACCTAGCTTTTGTTTGGCTAGGTTGACTCCCTCATATCCAGATTGATTCCAGGCTTTATCGGTGATGATTCCAGGGAGAGCGATCGCTATTTTAAACCCTTCAGTACCGCCCGTTGTTGTCTCTGTCGGTGTGCTTGGGTTATTGCTACAAGCTTTTAAAACTAAAGTACCCAATGCTGCTGAACCAAACCAGATAAATTGACGCCGACTCAAGTTGTTTGTCATACATTGCCTTTAGATAGATAGCTATTTCAACACTCTAAAGTCGTGGGAGATATTTGGGAAGCAGTTTTTCAATTTTTCTCACTGTTGACTGAAGACAAAATTAGATAAATCAACAAAACTGAAGAAATATGAGTAAATCAAGAATCAAGTGCAACCAATGTATAAGAATAAGGAACTTTGGCGCGTCATCCTAGCGGTATCGATCATTATTGTGGGAATAACACACTTTGTTGTGCCACAACCATACGTCAAAATTATGCCTCCGCAACTGCCATATGCTTTAGGATTAGTGTATCTCAGTGGCTTTTATGAAATTTTGGGTGGTATAGGCTTATTAGTTCCGCCTGTGAGTCAAGCTGCTGCTTGGGGATTAATTTTGTTATTTATTGCAGTTTTCCCTGCGAATATTAATATGGCGGTTAATCATATTAAGATTGAAACTATACCCTATTCAGATTCGCCTTGGTTGCAAGCAATTAGGCTTCCCTTCCAAGCAGTTTTTATTGCTTGGGCTTGGTGGTATACCAAACCTTCAGATAAAGAAAAACAAGCTTCAATAATTCCTAAGTCGTTGATTCCTAAAGAGTTAGACTGGTAGTTTGATAATATTATGAGTACATCACAAACAGTACAACAATTACAAGCAGAATTAGTAACATCAGAAAACTTTCGGCGTTACGGACAGGTGATTTTTCCGAGTGCAGATGGTAAGGCTTTTGATGGCGAAGATGCTCAATTAAATCTGCAAAATGGCACGCCACGCTTTTATATTATGCGTCTGCAAAAAAGAGGGCGAAAGTTTCATAAAATTACTCGCCACGTGCAATGTACTCAATGTTTAGGTTCTTTAGAAGGGAAAGATTGGTTAATTGCGGTTTGTCCGCCGCATAATGAATTGAATGAACCAGTGTTAGAGGAGATTGCAGCTTTCCGCATTCCAGGGAATTGTTTCATTAAATTAAATGAGGGTACTTGGCACGCAGGCCCTTATTTTGAGCATGAGTTTGTGGATTTTTATAATTTAGAATTGAGTGATACGAATGTGGTGGATCATTTCACTCATGATTTTCTTAAGAGTCAAAATTTGGAGTTTGAAATGATCTAGATAGATGATTTTATAGTTATAGAATTGGCAACTAGCTATGATAAATTTTTGCTATGGTGTAGCGCATCTAGTATACAGTCAGGCTTTTTTGCAAAAAGTTAATATTATTAATACTGACTTTTCATAAGTTGCTTTCTTAAATATTTAATAATTATTGAACACGCATTTTAATGGTTTTTCTAAGGAACCCATAAATCATTAACGGGGCTATCTAAATTAATAGCTAAAACTATTCCTACCTCTTTTTCAATAAAATGTGTAATTATCTCAAAAGCATCTTGGCAATTTTTCCGTAACTTCTCATCATAGTTATTAGGAGATTTTGGATCAGCATGAACTATTTTATTTCTCATCTGTCTAATTTTATCAATTTTTTTAAATGTATTGAATTCTATCAAGCCAGAAATTTCAAGAATATTTAAAATAGTACTTATTGTATAATCTCTGCCGATTAGAAAAGCTTTCCTTTCAGAATTTATTCTTTTACAATTAATTTCAATGCCTTCATCGTTAATATAAGTGACATTTTGATTTTTAGATTCAAGGAAATTACTGCACAAGTTAGAGACAAAAGATTCTATAATAAACCAAGATAGAACAAGTGAAGTGGGATAATTAGCAATTTTATATTCACTTAAACTTTTAGTTACTTCAGCCAAAACCTTAACAATTTTTTGGTTACTGTAAACTGTAGAAAAGTTTGAATTTAAAAGATTAAAAACAGATTCTGGTAATTCTTTTCTTTGAAATCTAAAAAAAATATTAGTACAATTACATAATAGTGGAAATCTCCGTACAGCTTGAAATACTATTGCAGATGGTGAGATTTTCATACCTAACTCTTCACCATTATCAAAAGCTATCCCAAAAATATCTTTACTAGAAATTTCTGAAATTTCAAAATATTTAATTCCGGTTTTTAAAAGGCAAGAATCCAATAAAAGATAAATACAATTTAAATAATGTATATATTTAGACCATTCAACAAAAACTTCTTTTATAAACCTTATATAGTTTTCACTAGATGACAAAGAATTACGATCTACTTCTGCATATATACTATCAATCTGATTAGATATTGCTGGAATTCTTAAAAGAATCATCCCATCTTTACAAATTTTTAATGTATAGCCATCGTGATAGTAAACAAACTCTTCTTTAGATAGCAGAGACGAAATATATTGTTCTATCTCCTCTCTTTGAGATGAATTTATATACTTGCAAAAACTATCAATGTCAACTTTTGCTCCTGCCCAAAAGGGTAATGATGTATAAAAACCAATAAATCTTTCCATAATTATATCCAACTTTCAACCGACTAAGTTGTGTATTTGTCTCTGATTTTATTAGAGATTAAACAGTATATGCAAGAAAATGCTTGACTGAGACAGATATTATTTTGATTACTATAGATGTAACAAATTCATGCTCTCATTTGTTGATACCTGAAATTAGACAGTTGCCTAGTATACTTCTCAGGTATGAATATATGTAAGCATAACAAAATTCTCAAATACCACTTTACAAATTTGTGGGTAAAATTCTAGATAACTGCCCACAGATCTAACGAAGGTTTCTTAGCCGAGATTTTTTAAATGCGATCAGATTTTATTTAAAAAAACATAAAGAACCGCAGAGAACATAGAGGTTAGCTGTTAAGGTTTTTGAGATGTTGCCAAATTCTTTCTGGTGTCATGGGGAGTTGGCGAATTCTGCATCCTGTGGCGTGGGCGATCGCATTGGCGATGGCTGGGGCTGTACAATTGGTGGTAATTTCGCCTACACCTTTGGCACCGAAGGGCCCGTAAGGATCGGCGGCTTCGACTAAAATTACTTCCATTGGTGGCATATCTGCGGCGGTGGGAATGCGATATTGACGCAATGTGGGGTTAACAATTTGTCCTTGTTCGTCAAATAATAATTCTTCGGTTAAAGCATAGCCAATTCCCATTGCAATTCCACCTGTTGCTTGTCCGTGGCACATTCGTGGGTTTATTGCTTTACCTAAATCAATGGCTTGCACGCATCGTAAAACTTGAACTTTGCCTGTTTCTGTATCAACTTCTATTTCTACACCTTGCACGGCAAAGGTTAATGTTGATTCATCTGCTGTATAGGTAACTTCGACGCTGGTTTGATTTGTGGAAAGTAATTTTTCGGCTACTAGTTTAACAGCTTGCCCAGAAATATAAACTGTTGCCGAAGCATAAGAACCTGCATCAAAAGGCGTTTCTTGGGTATCGCCAGAAATGATATTAATATCGGTAACGCTAACATTTAAAACTTCTGCTGCTATTTGTCGTAGTGTTGTATCTGAACCTGTTCCTACATCTACGCTACCTGTTCTTAATTCATATTTACCATTGGGTAATAAGGATAATTTAACGCTAGCAACGTGGATTTTACATAAACCACTTCCTTGCATAGAAACGGCAAACCCGATACCACGGCGGCGCGAACCTTCGATAATTGGTGGTGTATTGGGAACATAATTTAGAGACTGGATAACTTTTTCCCAGCATTCTTGAACGGCGTAACTCCCAATTAAGTTAAAGTGGCTATCGGCGTTACCTAAATTAATTACATCTCCCGCACGAATTAAGTTTTTACAACGCATCTCTACGGGGTCAATATTTAATTTTTGAGCAATTTCATCGATTTGGCTTTCCATTATAAAAGTGCCTTGAGTTGCACCATAACCGCGAAATGCACCCGCAGGCATTGTATTTGTATAAACGGCGTAACCTTGAAATCTTTTATTAGGACAACGATATAAACCTAAAGGTATATATCCTGATAAAAATACCACTGTCTGTCCGTGATTGCCATAGGCACCTGTGTTGCCAATTACTTTCATATCTTGGGCAACAATTGTACCATCGGCTTTTACGCCAGTTTTGATTTGAATTTTCATCGCATGGCGACTATTTGTGGCGGTAAATTCTTCTTTTCTAGTAAATTCCCACTGTATGGGTTTACCTGTGCGTAAGGTTGCTAAAACACACAAATCTTCTGATAAAATCTCTTGTTTATTCCCAAAACCACCACCAAGTTGTGCTTTATAAACTCGGATTTTATCTTTAGGTAAGTTGAATATTTGCGAGAGTAATCTTTGACAATGAAATGGTACTTGGGTACTGGAACGAACAACTAAAGTACCATCAGCTTCTAGCCAACTAATAGTTACATGAGGTTCTAAATGGACGTGTTGAACTGCTGGTAAATTATAGGTATTTTCGACAATTACATCTGCTTCTTGAAATCCCTGTTCTACATCACCAGATTCGAGAAATATTTTGCCAGAAATGTTGCGATTTCTATCAGGTATTTGGGTTGATTCTGGTTCATCGTGAATCACAATACCACAATCGTTCATCGCTTGTTCGGGGTCGAGAATATGCGGTAAGATTTCGTAATCGACGGCAATTAATTCACAAGCTTGTTCGGCAATACTGGGTGATTCAGCAACGACAGCCGCCACGCGATCGCCTACAAATCTTACTTTATTATCTAATAAGTAACGATCTAGGGGATCGGGCACAGGTTCAGAATGACCGGCGGTGGTGTAGGGTATTCTGGGAACATCTGCGTGGGTAAAAATCGCCACGACACCAGGGAGTGCTTTGGCTTTGGCGGTATCAATGTTGCGGATACGAGCATGAGCATAAGGCGATCGCAGTACTTTAAGATGAAGTAATCCAGGTAGAGAAATATCTGCTGTGTATGATGCTTTCCCCGTAACAATGGCTGTCCCATCTTGTTTGGGAATGCTTTTTCCCACAGACTCGAAAGAATTTGGAACCGCCGATGCACGCTGATAAACGCCGATAGAAAATCTGCGTTCATCGGCACGGCAGTTGCTACAAGTCGGGAAACCCGCCCAACGCACTGCCTCGTTTATCGGCGGTTGATAATATTCCAAAATACTTTCAACAATCGCCTGATAACCTGTACAACGACAAAGATTTCCTTTTAAAGCTAAACGTAATTCATCTTCTGATAACTCTGATAACTTAGCCGCACTCATAATTGCACCAGGAGTACAAAAACCACATTGAAAACCTTGTGCAGTCAAAAATGCTTGCTGGATTTCTGCAAGTTCTCCATTTTGAGAAAGTCCTTCAATTGTAGTTACTGATTTATTCGCAATTCGCATTGCTGGGTAAATACAACTATGAATTGGTGTGTCATTTACCCAAACAGTACAAGCACCACAATCACCAGAATCGCAAACACGATGTACGCCAAAATAGCCTAATTGACGTAATAAAGTTAAGAGGCTAGTTCCTGGGTGACAAGTTTCTGTATAAGGTTGATTATTAACATGAAATTTTAAAGTTTCTAGCATATTATTGTAGCGTTCGCCCGATTAATATTGCTGTCATTTCCTGACGATATTTTGCACTTCCTCTAAAATCTTCAATAAAATTTTCTCTCTCTAAAAGGGTAAGATATTCTCTTTTTAAAAAATCTATATTTTTAAATTCAAATAATCGGGGTGCAGCAACACTCGCCGCAATTACACAACGTATTTGTTGATCATTTTTAGCAGTGACGACAATTGCCAAAGCTGGGTCTGTGGCTGCTATACTCAAACGTTGATAATTGACTTGCCATTTTAAATTAGACAAGGGAATTAAAACCCGCCTGAGAATTTCCCCTGACTGTAAAATTGTCTGGCGAAAACCAATTTGAAAATCTTTAGCTGCAACTTGATGTGACTCTCCCCGCAAATTCCAAATCTCATAACTTGCATCCAAAGCTACCATTAGAGGAGCTAAAGTTCCTACCGATAAAGCTAGACAAATATTTCCGCCAACAGTTGCCACATTAATTACTTTTAATGACGCTGCAAGTGCAGAAATAGCACTTTTTAAACCCTCTATTGCCTTCCATTCAGCCAACCAAGAATATTCTAATAATTTAATTAACGGACACATTGCCCCAATAATTAAATAATCTTCTTTAACCTCAATTTCTGACCATCCTAAATGCTGTATATCTACTAGCACTTTTAGCTGTGGTTGTGGTTCTGAAAATAGCCACGTTCCACCCGCTAACCAAGCCCAATCTTTACCCCAGTTAGCGATATTTTCCAAGTCATCAGGACGTAAATAAGTTTGAATATTTGGCAAATCCATTGATTTACCCAATTAAATAATTTAAAGATTTATCAAGAAAAACTCAGCGTTACTTTGCGTTTAAAAAAAGCTATAAATACAAAGCTGTACTTCGCTTGCCAATTACGATAACACAAGTTTATTAGAAAAAAAGGGTATCCTAAGTTTTTCAAAGTTAAAGTCAGGTTGCAAATTAAACCTGAGATAATGTGCGTTTGCGTATAGTTGCTGCGGCATATTTAAGTATGGTTAGCGATTCCAAAAGAAATCCAATCGTCCTGATACATGGCTACTCTGCATCCGGCGAATCTTTTAAAGTGTGGGAACAGAGGCTAGAAGCACGTGGCTATGATGTTTCGACTATCCATATTTGTAGTTATGTAACGCTAACTAACGAAGTAACAATTAAAGATATCGCTGAAGGCTTTGATCGCGCATTATCTATAGATGGTGGTTTAGCGCCCGATGAAGAATTTGATGCGATCGTTCATTCAACTGGAATGCTAGTAATTCGTTCTTGGTTGACTACCTACTCCAGTAAGCGGCGCAATCGACTCAAACACTTAATTGGACTAGCACCTGCAACTTTCGGTTCGCCTTTAGCCCATAAAGGACGCAGTTGGCTGGGCGCAATGTTCAAGGGAAATAAAGAATTCGGCCCCGACTTTTTAGAAGCAGGCGATCGCGTGCTTGATGGTTTGGAATTAGGAAGCAGGTTCACTTGGGATTTGGCGCATAAAGACTTATTAAGTAGCGAAGTATTCTATGGAACGAAAACTGACACGCCTTATGTCTTTACTTTCTGCGGTACAAACCCATATAGCGGAATAGCTAAATTTATCAGCGATCCTGGTACTGATGGTACTGTGCGCTGGGCGGGATGTGCTTTAAATACTCGCAAAATAGTACTTGACCTGACGAAGCAGCCAGAACAGGGTCAGCGAATCGATTTTGATGGCTCAAGCAATGATGGTATCGCGCCCACAGTACTAGTGAAAGGGTTAAATCACAACACAATTATGAGCAATCCTAGCAATGAACTTGTGGATGCGGTCTGTGAAGCGCTGGAATTTTCCCCAGAACAGAACATTCAGGATTGGTACTACAAAAATAGCGATCGCCTCACACCGAAGGATATTAATCCTTGGCAACAGTTTATCGTGCGGGCAGTGGACGAACGCGACGATCCCATTCCCGATTACTATATTCAGATATTCACCCAAGGTAATGAGGAATTCCAAGGACTTGAGAATTTTGGTATCAACGTCCATACATATAGCGGCGATAAAAGCCTCCGCTGTTTCTACGTCAACCTGAACGGTATTCTCAATCCACAAAATTTATTGCTACCAACGACTTTACCCAATTTAGTGATGCGCGTGATAGCATCATCTGGTTCGCAGTTAATCGACTACTTGGGAATCAAAAATTCCGGCGAATGGGATGCACAACTGGATATCTCATACTTACTGCGCGAGTCCAAAGTCAAGCTTTTCTGGCCGTTTACAACTACTCTCATTGAGTTGAAACTCAATCGGGAACCTCGCAAAGAAGTAGCACAATTTTTACAAAGGATAAAGGCTACTAAAATATATTAAATATTGACTAATTACTCAACGAAAGTCGTAGGTAATTTCTCTATTTCGTTAGAGTAATTTTAAGACGTTCTTCAGATGTTTCTCGCTTTTTCAGATTCTAGAATCCAGAAACGATGAGGTCATATTGAAGGAAAATTTTTATGAACAAAACTTATTTCCTGAATATCAGTCTCTTGCTTGTACTCTTGGGGTTGAGTGCTGGTAATACGCACGCCCAAACTACATCTAGCACTGCTACAGATGTGCCGAAAACCCTGCAAGTTCCGACAGACCAAAGCCTTCTGTTCAAAGCATCGGCTAAAGGTTCACAAATATATGTTTGCAAACTTAAACCAGAGAATCTTGATGCTTTCGAGTGGACGCTGAAGGCTCCAGATGCAGTATTGTTTAACGAGCAAGGACAATCGCTAGGGAAACATTATGCTGGCCCTACCTGGGAATCGAATGATGGTAGTAAAGTCATCGGTCAAGTAAAAGCTAAAGCTGATGCACCACAAACCAGCACAATTCCCTGGTTGCTGTTACAAGGGCGATCGCATCAAGGTAATGGTATCTTTAGTCAAGTCAATTGGATACAGCGCTTGCATACTGTTGGCGGTAAAGCCCCAAATCAAGGTTGCGATCGCGCCCACGCCAACCGCGAAGTTAAAGTTAGTTATCAAGCGGATTACTATTTTTGGGGCGTTCCTAGTAACAAGAGCGTTAACAGACAGACGAATCCATAATAGTTTGATACTGAAGTAGTGCTAGATAGGTTTGTTGGTAAGCTGAAGTTGTAGCGATCTCAGATCGGATGCATTAGTTGCGATCGCTACTTCCACAGTTCAATAGGCAAACTACAGCTTAGGGCGGCAATGCAAAAACTTCTTTTTAATCATAGAGATAGCTTTAAAGCGCAGGCCCTATTCCTTGGTAAGAAGATTAACCTACAGACATTAGAGAATTACGTTTGCTTGGCAACTATGCCACTAATGGTTAAAGTCGGCGAACAAGGCTGTGCAGTGCTGCTAGGCTATGGTGCCGTTGTCCTGTTTAACCTTGAACCTGTGGAGAAAGCAGCCTTCTTGACCGAAATATCCTCTCAAGTTAGCGGATCTTTTGCCAACCCAGAGATGGAAGAAGTGGAAGTTCATCTAAATATGGCAGAAAGTGAGCGAGTCAAAGAAGGAAAAATTTTTCTGCATGAATTTAGTATTGAACGCTTGCAGATAGTAGCTGATATTCTCGCTAAGAGTGCTGTGCTGTCTCATTATGAAACTAGCCTAGCGACTGTATTCGATCAAATTGAACCGTTTGCAGCTAGTCTCCAAAGCGAACACAGAAGTAAACGTAAGAGTCGGGAATTACTGTCTCAACTTGGGACTACTCTGTTAGTTCAACATAAAATTGTCGGTCGAGTAGAGATTATCGATAAGCCAGAGTTGCTTTGGGAATCACCACAACTAGAAACCTTATATCTGCGCTTAGAGGATGAATACGAAATCCGCGAGCGTCACAATGCTCTAGAACGCAAATTAGAGCTAATTTCCCAAACAGCACAAACAGTACTGGAGTTTATGCAGCATAGCAGTAGCCAACGAGTAGAGTGGTATGTGGTGATTCTAATTGTGGTGGAGATTTTATTGTCACTGTACGACATCATTTTTAAAGGCTAATTGATGACTCCTACGCTCAAATAAATTCTCTTGCGATCGATGAAAATAGAGGCGAAAGCAAGTCAACTAGTTACCCCTGTTGAGTTTGAGGCGAGAGAAAATAACCTCCAGTTTTTAGTAGTTACTCTTTTCAAGAAGGCAGGAGACAGAGGGCAGAAGGGATCAATTGGAAGGGGATTGTGACTCCTCCCAAATCTTCGATATGTCCGGTTCTTTTTTCTTTACCCAGGTTTTCTAAGGTATGGCGGTACTGGGTTTCTAAAGCATCACTAATTCTGACACATCTTTAATACGCGATGCCTGTGGCAACCCCTTTGGGGAACGCACTACCCATCTCTGTACGCTAATACAGTAAGAGCGATGTCTGACGACAAGCCACTGCGTGTCTACGCATCACCAATTTTGACACGTATAGTAACAAGCTCTATTACGCAACTTGATAAACTGTTGGCTGTGGAAGCGGTTCATTTGTGGCTTCGTAAGCCATAATTAAAGATTCTAACGCTTCAATACCGTTCGCCACAGCCTCCTCATAAGTATCGCCATGAGTGCGCCAACGCTGTCCGGGAAAATCAGGAAATCCAACTAAGAAGCAGTTGTCTTCAACAGACCATTGAATCAACATTTGATACTTAAATTTACTCATCTTCCTGCTTCTCCTGCTGTTGTTTCTCCTCTACCTCTTTTATAGCTTGTTGTACTTCCTTTTCTTGGTAGGGTTTAGCGTCCGAGCTATCTTTACCTGAAACTGTTAGCTTTCCAGCATATAAGGGATGTATCCAGTTAGTGTGGCTTCCTTTCCCTGAGAGTTCCGTAAAACCTACTTGGCGTAACCATTGTTTTAACTCCCTAATTTTCTTAGGCATTATTTTAGATTGACTATCAACCACAGCATATTAACTGGAATGTGCGATCGCGCTACTATTGAATTTGACATTGATATAGCCAAAGCGATCGCAGGCGTTAAAGGCTGAAAATATCAAAGCTCACCCCAATCTTTAGAAAGTATGAATAATACCTTCTGTCACCGCGGACAAATAATTAGTTAATGTACAAAAAACGAGCGCGGAGGGATTTGAACCCCCGACCCACAGAACCGGAATCTGTTGCTCTATCCACTGAGCCACGCGCCCTCAATCTTTTACATTATAACACATTTGTCATTGGTCAAGAGTCCAAAGTCAAAGGTCAAGGGTCAAGGGTCAAGTATTAATAGGCAATAGTGATTTCTTCTCCCCCTGCTCACTGCTCCTCTGCTTCTCCTCTCCCCACACTCCCCACACTCCCAATTAAAGATAATTAGCGGGGTCTATAGGTGTACCATCACGTCGCACTTCAAAATGCAGGTGAGGCCCGGTAGATAAACCCGTGGAACCGACAGCCGCGATCGCTTGTCCGCGTTGTACTCCTTGCCCTTCAGAAACGTATAATTCGCTGGTATGACCGTAAAGTGTAGTAATACCGCTGCCGTGATCGATAATTACAGCTTTACCATAACCGCCGTACCAGCCAGCAAAAATTACTGTTCCCGAATCTGCTGCCCGAATTGTACTACCATAACTAGCGGCAAAATCGAGTCCGGCATGAAAGCGGCGATAACCAAGAATCGGGTGTACCCGCCAACCGAAAGGACTGCTGGTAGGTGCATCGCTGGGTAACGCCAACATTCCCGTGCCGCGAATGATGATATTTTTACTGCTGCTGTTGGTTTTCGCTTGCGCCTCTGCTATTTTTTGTTGAATTAAGGCTTCTAGATTTTTAGAATCTTGCTCTAGCTGATTTTGTGCGGCTTCTAAAGCCAAGCGATCGCTATTTAAGCGTTGAATCACTTCTGATTGCAACTGTGCTTGAGCCTGATAATCAGCTTTTTGCGCTAGTAATTGCTCGCGAATCAAAGCAACTTCGTTTTTTTGCTGTTCTACTGCGGTTTTCTGCTGAACAATCGAGTTTGCTTGTTGATTGAGTTTGACTAAAATTTGCTGGTCTGCTTGGTAAACTAACTTTAGCTGATGACGGCGGCTAATAAAATCGCTGATATTTTCGCTTTGCAGCAAAACTCCCCATCCTTGACTTGTAGGCGATCGCTGAAGGAAGCGCAACCTTGCAACAGTTGCTACTTGACGTTCTTCATAGGAACGTTCCGCCACTGCTAAATCAGCCTCTAACTTTTGCAGGCGTTCAGCAGCTAGTTTCAATTGCAATTCACTATGTTGAATGTGGCTATCAGTAGTTTTAAGATTTTGCTTGATTCCTGTGAGGCGATTTTGCGCTGCATTTTGCAGATTATTTAAGCGATCGCGTTCTTTAACTACACTCTGACGCTGCTGCTTAACTTGTTGCTGCTGCTGCTTGAGAGTATCAATTGATGGAGTAGTAGCTGCTTGTACTGGTAATGCTGGGATAATTAGCAAAAAAATTATACATAGAAACCAGCTAATTACTAAATTCCACCAACCAAATCTCTGCTTTGCAAAAAATGGCGCTCTCATGGTGTGAGATTGCCAAAAGCGATCGTTCCAACCAAACACCATGAGGATTAGTTGCAAAATCAGGCTCACCTACTCAAATGCGCTATGTATCAAGTTTGTCAGCCACGTTTTAACATATACATCCCAGCAATGTCACGATAATTCGTAATTGTTAATTCATAATTTGTAGTTAATAAGTAGAATTACGAGTTACTAGTTATATGAATATACGCAAAGCAATTCTTTTAATTACTTTAGTTATTCCTGGTTTAGCAGTAGTGGGTATATCGCTTTATTGGTTTATTTTGGATTACGATGCGCTGGGAAAAGCTGAGAATTACATCGAAAAGCTAGCAAAAGATGAAAAAGTAAATGATAGACAGTTAGATTATGCCTATCATCGGACTTTAGCTCATCGGATTAATGTATTTGCTGACGGGACTTGGGGATTAATCGGAGGAGTAATTACAGGACTTGGTATACATGGGTTAGCGACTATCCCAGAGCAACACAAGAGCAAATCAGATAAGTCATAACTGATTCGCTTTCCAATTTGCCAAATCAGCCAAAGAGCGATCGCGGTAACGTCCATAACGCTCTTGTTTATTTTTGATTTTCACACCCAATTCGGGGAAAATACCAAAGTTAGGCGGCATTGGCTGAAAGTGTTTGGGCGAAGCGGAACTGATAAACTCAAACAACGCTCCCATCATGGTTGTAGGTGGTAGAGTTAAAGCTTCTTTCCCCAAAGCTAGCCGTGCAGCATTAATTCCCGCCAAGCAACCACCCGCGGCTGCTGCGGTGTAGCCTTCAGTTCCAATCAATTGTCCAGCAGCCAATAAGTTAGGACGCTGTTTAAATTGCAGAGTGGGATGCATCAGTTGGGGAGCATTGATAAAAGTGTTGCGGTGCATCACTCCCAACCGCACAAATTCTGCATTTTCTAAACCAGGAATTAACCTAAATACTCGCTTTTGCTCGCCCCAACGCAAATTAGTTTGAAATCCTACCATGTTCCACAGTTGACCGGCTTTGTCTTCTTGGCGCAACTGCACAACTGCATAAGGACGTTCCCCGGTACGGCTATCAGATAATCCTACTGGCTTCAGGGGGCCATAGCGCATCGTATCTTCTCCCCGCAGTGCTTGTTCTTCAATGGGTAGACAAGCTTCAAAGAATTTTGCTGTTTCTCGTTCAAAATCCTTTAATTCTGTTTGTTCGGCTTTCTTAAGTTCTTCCCAGAAGTGCAGGTATTGCTCCTTATTCATGGGACAGTTGAGATAAGCAGCTTCGCCTTTGTCATAGCGAGAAGCCATAAAAGCAATATCGCGGTTAATCGATTCTCCCACAACGATGGGACTAGCAGCATCAAAAAAGCTGAGGTATTCCATTCCTGTTAAGCGGCGGATATCTTCGGCTAAGTCGGGACTGGTTAAGGGGCCAGTTGCCAAAACTACTATACCTTCAGGAATTGCGGGTACTTCACCGCGACGGAATTCAATTAAAGGATGATGAGATAGAGTTTCTGTTAACTCTTGGCTAAATTGTCCTCTATCTACAGCTAAGGCTCCACCAGCCGGAACTGCGTGTTCGTCGGCTTTGGCAATAATAATAGAATTAAGCTGTCTGAGTTCTTCGTGTAATAATCCCGTAGCGCGATCGCTCGCCATTGCACCAAAGGAATTACTACATACTAATTCTGCCAGATGTTCTGTGTGATGGGCAGGACTAAAGCGATTTGGACGCATTTCATGCAAAATCACCGGTACTCCAGCCTGCGCTATTTGCCAAGCTGCTTCTGTTCCAGCTAGTCCACCTCCAATCACGTGTATCGGTTGTTGAGTCATAGTTAAATGATGAATTCCTGGTTCAGTTAAAGATAATTTGCTGGGAATTTATGTATATTCATCATATCGTCCTCACTCAATCAGATAACTGCCACTACTCAAGTGAGAGCGCTTGCTTAAATAGCAATGACTTTTTCTATGCGATCGCGCAAGAATAATATTAGAGATTGCGATCGCATTCAATTACTGACTTTCCCAGAGTTAAATTTGACCGCAGAATAGATTTTTTAGCTAGAAAATTAGGTAATAAATTTTACGAAAATATGAGGTAAATTTTTATCTTTTCCTGATTTTGAAGCTAGAAAGCACAAGGAATGATGCCTTTTTAATGGATTGCAGCAGCAATTACTATTTCGGGAGCCACAATTGCCATTTTCGAGTACTCAGTTGCTATTTCGTATACTACATTTGCCGTTTTAGACACTACATTTGCTATTCCGCACACTACAATTGCTATTTTGGAGTCGTCAATTGCTGTTTCGGAGTACTCAATTGCCATTTTTGACACTACAATTGCTATTCCGCATACTACATTTGCCGTTTCGGAGTACTCAATTGCCATTTCGGCAAGTGCAATTGCTATTATCCCTTCTGCCGTCTACTCTCTGCCTATTATCAAGACAGTTATTCCCCATTGTATATATCGTCTAATCTGGGTAAACAGTATTAGCTTGTACTCACATTAGTCTCATTCATCCCCTTGCGGGGAAGAGAGATGGAAGACTTATGCTTAACTCAACCGTAGTTAGTGAGCTATTTTTGTATAAAAATTAGCTTGACTAGTTGAAAAAGCCAAGCTGTAGCTAGTATTAGTAATGCTCATTAGGTTTACTCAAATTGAGCCAGAACAATTTCCTTCTCCTCATCAGGGAATTGCGCTACTAGTTTTAGGGTACCGCCAAGAGCCTTAATATAACGAGAGAGCGTTGCAACTTGAATATCTTCTTGATTTTCCAATTCAGACATACTAGAACTAATAGCATTGAGGTCTTTTTCTAAATCATCTTGTGAAAGCCCCAATGATTCTTGTAGTTCCATCAAGGTAATATGAAGTAGCGCAAGTTTAGCACGAGTATCGCTCTCCGCCCTTTGCTCTGGTGTCATTCTTTTTCGCAATTCGCTAAAAGGCTTTGTTTTCATATTAATCCTTCATCTTGAAGCTCTTTTAATAATTCATCATAGAGCTGATCTGCTTTTGGTACATTTTCCTCATACCAGCGATCGTTACCCACTTTGTTACCTCCTAAAAGGAGTATCGCAACTCTACGAGGATCAAAAGCATACAAAATGCGATATGGGTTTCCTTGATGTTGTACTCGAAGTTCTCGCATATGTTGGTAACGAGAACCTTTTACACCAGAACTTTAAGGAAAGGGAAGGTTAGGCCCCTTTTCTGTAAGTAAGGTGACAGCTGCATCAATCGAGACTTGCGTTTTTGCATCAAGTGTTAGCCACCACTGCTCGAACTCGTCTGTATATTCTACTTCGTATGCCATACTGTTTCATTTTCTGTTGATTCAATACAGCGTGCTGTTTGCTGATTGAATTGTTAATGCCCTTCTAATTCTCCTAAAAGACGTAGTTTAACTAAATATGAGATTATTTGCTGATTTATTTTTGTTGCTGAAAGAGATTATTAAATAATTTATAGCCGTGTAACTCATAGCCTCATTCATCCCCTCGCGGGGAATAAGTTAGATATCCGATGGATAACTTAGGCTGCGTCACTTTCCGTGAGGCGTTTCCATCCCCTTGCGGGGAAAGTGTAAGCGTAACTTCTTGACCCCTTGGGTGAAATGGATTAGCCAGCGGAGTTTCCATCCCCTTACGGGGGAAGTGTAAGCGTAACGTTTTGAACAACATCCAACAGGAAGTTTTAACTTTCAAACGTTTCCATCCCCTTGCGGGGGAAGTGTAAGCGTAACTCTGGTATCCGATTCAACTCTAGAGTGATAGAGAAAATATTGTTTCCATCCCCTTACGGGGGAAGTGTAAGCGTAACAGTTAGCATCGAATCAATACCAGTGTTCTCAATTAATGTTTCCATCCCCTTGCGGGGGAAGTGTAAGCGTAACAAGGTAACGATGGTTTTAAACGTAGCAGTATTGTGAAGTTTCCATCCCCTTGCGGGGGAAGTGTAAGCGTAACTACTTTGGATTAATAGTGCATCTGCACCTACTGATGAAGTTTCCATCCCCTTGCGGGGTAAGTGTAAGCGTAACTGGGCTAAGTGGTTAGCTACGCTCCCATCCTGAGCGTTTCCATCCCCTTGCGGGGGAAGTGTAAGCGTAACATACAAAGGTAATCAAGTTTTGATTCAGGAAATAAGTTTCCATCCCCTTGCGGGGGAAGTGTAAGCGTAACTCCCAAAATGCCTGAGAACAAGCCTCACCTTTAAACGTTTCCATCCCCTTGCGGGGGAAGTGTAAGCGTAACCCTTTAGCTGCCTTATTAAGATCATCTAACGCTTGTCCTAGTTTCCATCCCCTTGCGGGGGAAGTGTAAGCGTAACCTTTATCTTTAGTTTGTTCTTTTACAGAAAAGTTTCCATCCCCTTGCGGGGGAAGTGTAAGCGTAACTAGCTATCGTAATCAATTGGAAGCATACTACTCTTCTATGTTTCCATCCCCTTGCGGGGGAAGTGTAAGCGTAACGATTATGAGTCATATCTAAAACAAAGTAGCAAGTAAGTTTCCATCCCCTTGCGGGGGAAGTGTAAGCGTAACTGGCGTTAATATATCGGTCAACTGGCAATGGGCATTCAATACAGTTTCCATCCCCTTGCGGGGGAAGTGTAAGCGTAACCTTTTAGTGCATTAGCTCCAATCGCTTCAGCAGTAGGTTTCCATCCCCTTGCGGGGGAAGTGTAAGCGTAACCCATATTAGTGTGATCGTACCCGCCAACGCGAGATTTGGTTTCCATCCCCTTGCGGGGGAAGTGTAAGCGTAACCTTTTTCTGATGAAGTTCAGGAATGGACATTTGACAAGTGTTTCCATCCCCTTGCGGGGGAAGTGTAAGCGTAACGGAGCGACGCGCGACCGATAGGGCAAAAACCTTGTTTCCATCCCCTTGCGGGGGAAGTGTAAGCGTAACCCCTCGATTTGGAAGCCTTAGCCTGCATAGATTCTAGAGGCGGTTTGCGACGGATACGAATTTTGTCTCTTTCCAGTCATAAAAATAGAAAGCAAAAATCTCTAAAAGCCTTACAGGATAAAGCAACGGCCGATTAAACGAAAGAATAAGCTTTTCAGCGATTTGCCGAATCGGCCGCATAATCGATTTTTTATTCCTGGGTAGTATGGAAACCTACCCAAGAAAACTACTGTATTTATTGAATTTTCAAGGTTCTGGTTTTGGAACTATAGAGAAAGCACTTAAATAGCTAGCTCAAATTTTGCAACAAAGATAACTTAGCTAAATTATCTGAGCTAGTCAACCCAGCGATTGTGAAGAATTAAAAAGTGACAAATTAACTAATAAAAGCGCTAATATCCTGATTTTGCTGTGTTGTGACGCTCAAATTTAAGTAGCAGCGTAAAATAAGTATCTTGCTTTTTTGTGAGTTTCCAGATAGTAATTATTAGAACGTGTAAGCACTTAAGTATTTCAAGATATTATTTGTCACTTCAGCTTATCTGCTGGCTACTATCTGCGTTGATTCAATGCCATCATGAATGACTCTCGTAAGCGAATTATCACTGCGATCGCCTGGTGTCTGGCCTGGGGTGACAAGGAACAGCTTGATGCTGATGAACTAAGCCAGTTACAGCAAATGCGACAAGCTATCAGCATGGGAAAAGAGGAACCAGCACAGCTAAAATCTTTTGTTGACCAAGCACGGCGACTCTACGAGATACCGGAGAAATACTTTCCAGAGACGCTGCAAAAGTTACAACAAGATTATTCTGACCTTTGGGAACAACAAACACCTATAGGCTTAGTGTATGGTGGTGCTACCAAAATTAAACAGTATGTTTTTGAAGCCGCCAAACTTCCTGATATTCGTGGCGCATCAGCTTTACTAGACCGGATTAACTTGGTTGATTTACCTGCGTTTTTTGGTGGTGAAGTTGCAAAATCAGTTACCGTTGAACGCTGGCTAGATGATAATCAATTTGCGGATTTACGAAAAGCCTTAATCCCTGAACTCATTATTTATTCTACAGGTGGCAGTATTCTGGCATTCTGTCCGGCTGCATTTGTTGACAAATTGGCGAATGCGATTGAAAAACGCTATACTCACGAAACTTTAACCGCAAATTCCTGTGCTGTTGGTGATACTTTTAGATTGCTAGAACTGCGCTTTGGATTGCTAAAAAATCCCATTGAAAAGACTTTATGGTTAGAGGAATATCTAGAAAAACAAGACAAGGCTATCATTAAGGCTTATTTTGACTTACCTGATGTTACTGATCCAAAAGAAAAATTTCGCGATCGCAAAAACTTTAGCGAACTGGTGGGGAAACTAGCTAATCTGTTCAATCAACGTCGGAATGGTAACGATTTACCTGGTGATAAACGTCCCAGCCGTTGTTACCCACCGATGTTTGAAACTCATCCTTACATACAACGAGATGAAAGCGATCGCCGTTCTTTAATTGCAAGAGTTACCGAATTACCAAATAATCCCCGATTTTCGGAAGCTTTAGCACGTAAGCGCATTGTCGGCGATATTGGTAAATTAGGCAGGTTCAAAGATAACTCACAGTGGTTTACCAATCTTAATCTCGGTTGGCAACCAATTGGTATTCGGATTCCCAGTTGGTGTAATGAGTTTGAAGAATTTTTGCAAAAGCCGGAAAACAAGTTATTGGCGGATAGTTATATTGCAGAATATCAAAAGTTTTTAACTCAGCAACAAAACGGACAGATTATAGACAATAACAAGACCATTTATAGTAAGCCAGAAGAAGCGCGATCGCTCAGAGAAATTGGTAATGCTAGCAGTCCTGCGGGTTTTGTTGCCTATATTTACGCTGATGGTAATAATATGGGTGGCTACATCCGCAAGCAAATCAAAACGCCACAACAATATAGAGAATTTAGCAACGATATTTTAGATGCTACTCAACAATCTGTATACAAAGCCTTAGCAAAACATCTGCAAGCGCATCGACTGAATCATCTCACCGATCCAGATAACGAAAACCGCAATGAACGCTGGATTCATCCTTTTGAAATTATCACGATTGGCGGAGATGATGTATTGCTGATTGTGCCAGCTGATAAAGCTTTAGCTGTAGCCAAAACTATTGGTGACGAATTTGAAAACTTGCTTTTAGAAAAAGGCGATCGCTATCAATTAGAAACACTTGGAGAAAAGCCTTATAATCCCAAGTTGGTGCATCGTTACCAAAAACAACTACCCGAAACGCAGCAATGTAAGTTGAGTATGTCAACTGGATTGTTGATTACCGCAGAAGATACGCCGATTTACTATGCAGAAAAACTTACCAGTCAATTACTCAAATCTGCTAAGAAACGAGCCAAGGATCTAAAGCGGGATTATAACTACTATGGTGGAACTGTTGACTTTTTGGTGATGAAAGCAGTAACGATGATTTCTTCTAACATCGAAGAATTCCGCCAACAGGGATTAACCAAAGCTAAGACAGGACTACCCAAACTCAAACTTTATGCTTCCCCCTACACTCTGCACGAACTAGGCGGATTATTAGAGACAGTTAAAGCACTGAAAAAAGTAGAATTTCCGCGATCGCAACTTTATCAAGTTCGCAGTCTCTTAGAACGAGGAAAAAATACAGCGATTCTCAATTATCGTTACTTCCGAGTTCGACTGAAGCAAGGACAAGATGAACTCAAAACAGTATTTGAGGATGCTTGGTGTCAGCCTAAAAATCCCCAAAATACAGGTAATCTCGCTCCTTGGATGTCTTTAAAAGAGCATACTGAAGACAGTGAAAATCAGGATAAAATGACCTACGAAACCATTTGGCGAGAACTGGTAGACTTGTATCCCTTTATTGCTGAAGAAAAAGACGAAAACCAGGGAAATCAAGGGACAGGGAAAAAGGATGAAAGGAGAGTAGGTGCATGATTCACCTCGATAGGCTTTCTCAAGTTCAGCCAGAAACGATAAGCTTAACAGCTGTAATTGATACCGCTTTATGTGTGGGTGCAGGTGGTTCCTCTGGATCGTTAGCAGATAAGCCAATTGTGCGGAATGCTCAAAAACAACTCATAATTCCAGCTTCTCAACTTAAAGGGAGACTACGCCATGAGTGCGAAAAGCTGGCTAGGGGTTTAGGTTGGCAAATCTTTGAATCTCCAGCAGCAGAAACATTGTCTCCTTTAGAAGTTAACGAAGATCGGAGTCATTTACGGCAAGATTATACAGTCGAAGGCTACCGGGGATATCACTGCTTGGTTTCGCAAATATTTGGCGATCCCTTTTTACCATCGCGGGTGATTGTGGACGATTTAATCTGCAAAGTTCCAGAAGAAGAATTACCGGAAGTTCTCAGGCCAGGTGTTACCATCAACCGTAAGCGTCGCACTGCGGAAGAGAGAAAATTATACTTGCTCGAAACTTCTCCAGCAAATGCACAATTAGAATTTGAGGGTGAGATTCACCTGCTGAAACCTAACTGTCCTGAATATGCTAAACCGTTGATATTAGCGGCGTTACATCATATTCATGCTTTGGGTGGGAGTAAATCTGCTGGTTTGGGTTGGCTGACATGGAAAGACTTGCCGCAAATGTCTGCAACTGATGCAGCTTGGTTAGGTTTAAAGGCAAAGAAGGCAAATTTATGAAGCGTATTGAGTTAAATATCAAAGTGCGATCGCCTCTGGCATTAGGTACGCAAAAACCCGGAGGTTCTGTTAATGAAGTTGAAGAATATATACCAGGTGTAGTCATACGAGGTGCGATCGCTTCTCAAATTCTGCAAAAATCTCATCAGCAGTTCGCTAATTTAGAACAAAATGGTGGCGAATTTCAGACTTTATTTTTAGGCGATCGTTCTGCTATTTTTCAAAATGCTTATCCCGCTATTGCCAAAGATGGTGATGACTATAAATTTGTAACTAACGAGATCCAAGTTTTACCTGCTACCGCCGTTAGTTCTAAAACCAATCCCGGCTTTAAACCGAAACATGGTGTATTTGATACTTTAATTGATTGGTTTTGGTCAGAACAATATCATCAACCCTACGATCCTAGCAGTGTTGGAGCATTAGACGAAAAGACAGATGCACGAGTAGAAACATACAGTGGTTTCTACAGTCAAGAAAATGGTAAATATTACAGTCATAGCGCCAGCAGTCGCTTTCTTACCCGCGTTGGAATCAATCGCCGCCGCGCCACTTCTGCTGAAGATATTCTTTACAGCATTGCAGTTTTGAATGAGTCTTTTCCGAAAAATAGAAAGTCTAGTGTTGTGGAATGGGAAGATTTTGTTTACCGCAGTTATGTTGTAGTTGAAGATGATACTTTAGCTGATAAATTAGCTACTTTTATCAATAATAATTCGCAAATTTTTCGTCTTGGTGGTTCTATTTCTAGGGGTTTAGGTAAGGTAGAAATTCAAGCTAAACCTGTTAAATATATAGATGATATTTCTACAAGAATTAATAAATTTAACCAAGCTATTAAAAATCGTTTGCAAGATTGGCAAGAAGCATTCGGCAAACTCGAAAATAATCCATTAGAAAATAAAACATATTTTACGCTTGACCTCCAATCTGATGCAATTCTTACTGAAGACTGGCGCAGAACTACAGTTATTTCTGCAAATATGCTCAAAGAAATTGCTGGGATTGATGCTGAAGTTGATGATAACTTAAAACTCCATGTAGCATACAGCAGCTATGATTACCGTTCTGGGTGGAATGCAGCTTGGGGTTTGATGAAGGATGTAGAACTAGTGACAAATCAAGGCGCAGTTTATTTGTTTAGCACCACTCAGCCACAACCTTGGCTAGAAGCATTAGCTAAATTAGAACAGAGAGGAATAGGCGATCGCACTTGCGAAGGTTATGGACAGGTGCAAGTTTGTCACGAATTTCATCAAGTATTTTGGGAGAATGCAGTATGAGTGATTGGTCTGAACAAAAAAAGGAACTGAAAATTCAGCAAGGAATCCGCCAAGCCGAAGATGATTTAGTCATAGCTATTCAAAAAGCTTTAGATAATAGTAAATATGGCGAGTTAGAAGAATCTCAATTTCGTAATTTAGTACGAGTTTCCGACACAACAGAAAGTACAGAAGTAATTAAAAACTTTATTCGTTATCAAGTAGGACGTGATGAAAAATGGGGTAAAGGTAAAGAATCCCTAGCGGAACAAATAATTCAAGATATTGATAATTTAATTAATAATCTTTCTAAAAAAATAGCTCAAGAAGCTAAAAGCGAAAATTTGAATCATATTTTATTAGAACTGACTCGTCGCTATCTTGGTTACGGTTCGCGTTATCTAGTTTATAAACGTAAAGGTCAATCTTAATTATTATGTTTGATGTTTTTAGAAATCGTTTAGAAATAACAGGAACACTCACAACTGTCACGGCTTTAAGAATTAGCGCCGGACGTTCAACTGAGCCAATTGGTGCAGATTTACCCGTCATCAAAGACGCTTTAGGTAGGCCTTTAATTCCAGGCGCAAGCTTTAAAGGAGCCTTGCGATCGCGTTTAGAAAGTTTCTTGCGAGGAATCGATCCAAAATTTGCTGCAAATCCAGCTTTAGAATCAGAATGGTCAATTCCTCCTGATAGAATGTCTGAGTTTAAAAATAGTATCAATAATCTTGCAAATCAGGCGAAAGAAGAACAATTACATCAATTTATTCTTGATCGTACTGACTTAGTTTCCTTTTTATTTGGTTCGCCTTGGTTAGCAAGTAAATTCCAAGTTCGAGATTTAACAGTATTACCTGATAGCTGGTTTGGACAATATCAAGAAAGAGATGGCGTAGCAATTGAACGCGATACGGAAACAGCAGGGGATGGAAAATTATATGATTTTCAAGTTGTTCCGGCGGGAACACCTTTTGAATTCCGCGCCGTTGTAGAGAATGCTGAACCTCATGAATTAGGTTTATTGATGATTGGGTTACATCAATTTGAAACAGAACAAATACCTCTAGGTGGAGGGCGATCGCGCGGTTTGGGTGTTGTTAAACTAGATATTAATAAGATGTGGTGGTTTGAATACCCAGATAACAATCCAGAACAATTGTTAATTTACCTACAAAGGTTAGTCAATGGAGAAAAAGACCATTATAAGTGCAACCAAGAACAGTTAGAATCACATAAGCAGAATTGGACAAAAGCTCTCATTGATTATTTAAGAGCAAATATTAATCATAGTTCTCCCACCGCAACCGAACAAATTACTTGATGAGGTCAATATGGCGTTCAGTAATTACAAAACTATTGGTGAAGTCCTCAAAGCATTTCAGGTTATCTATACAGAAGCAAATTTTATTGGTGAAGTCGCCTTTAATATTGCTGATTACTTCCGCGAGGACTTAGAAACCATGATGCGGGATGGCGTGGTTGATAATTCTGAATTTGCTATCTGTGAGAATCTAATTTACCCAGTTCTTAAAGAAGTTTGGAAATTATATCGTACTAAGTTTATTCTTTGGAGTCATCAGTCATTAAATTATGACGAGAAATTATCGGGATTTCCTGAGTACATTTTAGCGAAGAAATCGCCTTTAGGGAAAGTAGTATTCGATAAGCCATACTTCATTTTAGTAGAAGCAAAGCAAGATAATTTTGAAACAGGTTGGTCACAATGTCTGGCAGAAATGATTGCTGCTCAAAGACTGAATGGAGAGTTGCAGATAGTTATATTTGGCATTGTCTCTAATGGAGTAACATGGCAGTTTGGTAAACTCGAATCTGATACATTTACAAGAAATATTCTGCCTTATTCGATTTATGAGCTAGAAAAATTATTTGCTGCTGTAAATTATGTCTTTCAACAATGTGAATTACAGCTAAATACTTTGATAGCTGCTTAATATACTAAATTTATCTCAAAATAATTATTCATGCATAAACGATTAGTAAATCATTGCATTATAGAACTAAGTTTGATTCCTGATGGCCCCATTTTGATTAAATCAGGTAAAGAAGGAGCAGACCCTACAAAACCGCAAATGGAGTTTGTTGAAACCTACCATACTGGCGGACGTTCTATTTATCTTCCTGGTAGTTCTCTTAAAGGTGCAATTCGCGCTCATGCAGAAAGAATTGTCAGAACAGTAGGTAGCGATAGCAGGAATGATGCAAAGCTTTGGGCTAGTAATCCTTTAAAACAAAATGAATATGAATATCTCAAAAATCAAAACTTAACTCCTCCACAAATTTATCAACAATCTTCGTTTACCGATCAAATATTTGGTAGTACCGAAATCGCCAGCCGTTTGAGAATTGAAGATGCTTATCCCGACAAATCCCAACCGCTAAAAATTGAAGAACGTAATGGTGTAGCTATAGATAGAGTTTTCGGTTCTGTCGCCGTTGGGCCTTTTGACTACCAAGTTTGTACATCTGGCGAATTTCGTACCAAAATCCACTTAAAAAACTTCTGTTTAGCACAGTTAGGCTTAATAGGTTTAGTACTGCGCGATTTAAATGATGGTTGGTTTGCAATTGGCTTCGCTAAATCTCGCGGTTTAGGTTCCGTGAAAGTGCAATACCACTCAGCCACAATTCAATATCCTGGCTGCGAACTTCAAGATAAACGCATTCACCAGTTTGGTACTCAGCAATCTTGGCCCCATACTTCTTTATTAGGTGCTGGCGAGTTTTTAAGAACAGAGAATGCAAATCCCTATGGATTCCCCATTCCAGATGAGCAACAAACCCCAATTGCTGCTGAAGAAATGGCTTTTGGTTTTGGCGTACAACTGAGTTGGGTAGGTGATAGCGAAACAGGCGTAAAAGACTTATTTATGAGGGCTGTTCGCGCTTGGAGTGAACTTGTGCGCCAGGGGGGAACAGCATGTGCTTCGTAGGCGTTCATCAAAAATCCGCCACAGAGTTAATTAAACTTTTGGAAAAACTTTCTACCCCAGATAGCTGCTACTTTCTGCGCTGGACAAACCGAGTTAGCGGTTTTTGGCGACGACGTTCTGAAATAGAATCATTAAAAGAAGATATTTGCGATCGCTTACTAAATCATCCATCACAACAATTTCCCAGTCCAGAAGGGCAATTATTCAATCATCACCTAGAACTGCGTTGGAAAAAACAGGGTGAATTATATAAAGTCTTACTCCTCACCACCCTAAAACTTGAGCCAGGATTTGAACCTGTTGGTGAAAATTGGGAAGTTTTGGATCGCAATGCACATCAGTATTCTGCTACAGACTCTCGCTTTCCCCAAGGCTTTACATCTGACGACGTTAAAATTGCCCAACGTTATTTTAGAGACTCCACCACTGCAACAGTACATTTTGTCGCCCTTACCATACCCAAGTAATTAAACGCAGAAACTCAATAACCGTTATTCTTTTGACTTTTGACTTAATTTATGACGCGCACTCCCTCAAATCCTTCACAGCAAGCAATTAGCCCCAAACCTTATAAGTTAGTTGCTCTCCCCAGCCAACCACCAAACCGCCAACGTCCAGCCGGACAAGAACGTTTTCGCCAAGACCGTTTAAGTGGGAAAATATCATTGCGCTTAACAGTGCAAACTAATACTGTTGTCGCATCAGGTGCGATCGCACTGGGTATCGATATACTTGGTTTAAATAAAAATAGTCCTGACTTAATTAAAACTGCGGTACGACGAGACAGGCGCTTAATTATTCCGGGAAGTTCTTTTAAAGGTGTGGTACGTTCTGCTTATGAAGCTATTACCCAAAGCTGTTTATGCAAGGTAACACCAGAAACTAAAAGACAAAATTGGGTTCCGGATAAATATCAAGAATGTCAAATTAATCAAGCCAAAAATAGAATAGAAATCTGTCCCGCTTGTCAAGTTTTTGGTGCTATGAATTGGCAAGGATTAATTCGCTTTACAGATGCTATCTGTGAAACTACGAAATTTAGAGTTAAGTTTATCCCTTCACTATATCAACCCCAACCCGAACCATATAATAAAATCACCAAACAAAAGCACCTCAATTCCGAATATTTTGGGAATCATGGTAAGGTGCGCGGACGCAAGTTTTATTACCATGCATTACAAGCAATTGAAGGTGGAAATCGCGGTATTGAAACTCAACAAGCAGGTAATCAGTATACATTTACAACTGATTTGTATTTTATGAATTTATCTGCTGCTGAACTCGGCACTTTATTAATAGTACTAGGTCAAGATACACCAAAACATCCAATTGCCTTAAAAGTAGGTAGCGGTAAACCCATAGGTATGGGAACAATGACAGTAGATGTCACTGCAATTGAACAACCTACTAATATGTGCGATCGCTATTTATCTTTTCAACCAGAAACCAACCAATTAACTGGCGAAAAGTTAGAAAATTTTAAACGAAATGCCATCAAAAAAGCCCACGAAACCAAGTTAGTACAACCAGAACAATTGCAACAATTAACTGAGATATTGAAATATCCTACCAATCGCCAAGCACCAGAGGGTATGTACTAATGGCAATTCCCAATAACTTGCAGGATGAACACTGGAAAGTAGCTCATGAAATTGCTCAATCGCTAGTACTAGATAAGACAGATGTAAACGAATTAGATAAAGCGATCGCTTATTTACGCGCTAATAGCGAACAGCCAAAAGCAGGTGCAAAATTCTTTAAGTATCTCAGCATTTTAGTTAAAAATGGTGAATATATCAGTCATAGTAATAAGACTGTGGAATACTACGAAAGTATTGCCGCAGCTTGCCAACAGCTACAACCTTATAAACATGATGCCTTATTAATGATTCAAATTTTAGGATGGACGAAACGTTTAATGCGCTATTATCGGAAAGTAGGCGTTCCCGATTTACAAGGCGATCGTTCAATTGATGTAAAATCTGTCCAAGCTTTAGCAAGACCGAAAAATACAGAACGCCCTCAACCTCATAGAAAATGAAGCGGAAAGCCAGAAAAATTAAAGGTAGTGGCTTGTCTAAACTAAAATGTTGCAATAAAAAAGGTTCGTAGTTGCGCTTTAGCGCTTTTTAAGATAAAAATTTAATGCACAACTTTAGGCTAGACACATCCTACATTTATTAATTATTAGTTTCAAATAACTTTATCTCCATAAGCAACATAAGCAGAATCAGTCACAATTCCCATCAACGTCACAGGTGCATTTGCTGAAGCATAATATTCCACCTGCGATGCTAAATCATCAATTGCTTTGATGCGTTGTTTACCAGGATTAACATAAACTACTAAAACTGTAGCTGGTGGCAAAATTTTTAAAACTAAATCGATTTGCTCCTTAACTTTTTCTTCCTTCTTATTCGCTGCTTCTGCTTCCGACATTCTCGTAAAATCCTGTCCAGATAATAGATTAGAATTTACCAAATCCAGAACCAAAACACCCCCTAATTGGTTTTTAGGTTTTGACTTTTCATTCCAAAACCTGACTTTTTGGAAACCTCTTTGCTTGAGTAGCTTAAATTCTTTGGTTTCCAAACCAGTAGACGGTAAATAATATTCAACAATAGTCAAACCAATTACTCTCTCTCGCTGTAAAGTCCGCTTGATATTTTCGACTTCTGCTTTGACTAAATTAGCCAGATTATTGTTAACCTCTTGGCGAATCATATCACTAGCTACCTTCTTGGCATCATCCAAATTCTTACCAAAAATAAAGGCTAACACTGCTCCTAAAAAAGCAAAAACAACCAGAGTGAATTGCATTGCTCCAACAAACTTATTAAAGCTCTCACCAAGACGGGTATTAGCATCTTTCAGAAACTCTAATTGGCTTTTGAGTAGCTCAACATCTAGCGTTCTTGCAGGCGTGGGTATTGGTAAAGGACTTGGAGAAGGCGCAGGAGTTTGGGCAAATAAAAAATCACCCAATTGAGATGGATCAAATAAGGGTAGCCAATCCATAAATTTTCATTATAAGTTTTAGTGCTTGTCCACAATGATAATAGTACTAATGCATATAATGAAAACATGGTTGTGATGCTGTCAAAACCAATGTAGGCAAAGATTTATTTACTCCTTTACCCCGCAAGGGGATGGAAACATGATTTGTCCACCAGTAAAGCAATGTTGATGGTACATACTGTGACTTCCTACCCATTCCCCGCAAGGGGACTATGGAACAAATCGCTAACGTGTAGCTTGCTTCCTCGCAGAGAAAGTTACGTAACTATAGGACTTACGCAATTGGCACAAATAGCAGGCAGGGCACAGCCCTGACACGCGACAATATAAATCAAACCAAGTACATAAAAATACTTGGGCGCTTCAGTTGCTGAATTAAATAATTAGAAAGCAAGTTATGCTTGATTTGATAGATAGTTTTGCCAGTTCTATAGGCTAAATTCTTTAACCTAACCCAAACCAACATTGCACAAGCAATATGATTTCTTTGGAGTCTAGCTTTCCGACACTGGCAAGATTCAATGCCAGTTAGTTGTTTAATTTCCCTGTGAAACTCCTCTATTTTCCAACGAATTTTACACACCTGTTGTACAACATCCGTGGAACTTTGAGATAAATCGTTAGTGGCGACATAATCCGTTCTGTTGGTAGAAACAGTAACCCGGAATAGTTTCACTTTTTTATTAGCTGGGAATCCTTTAATTTTTATGATTTTACCACAGTCTAATTCTTCTTGGTTCCATTCTAATAATTCAATCCGTTTATATTTTTCTTGACCAAATGTATCATCAACTAAACGATTATTTTTTAAAGGGCAATAATAAATTTTGTCTAAGCTATCAATATATAGCATTAAACTGTGTACCGCATACCATGTATCCATCAAAACAGTATCAAATGGTAAAAGCTTATGATACACAAGGTTTTGGAGCATATCTTTCACATGGTCTATCTTGGTTTTCCCATCGACATCAGGATTAAAAATTCGATAATCTATGACCCAAAATCTTTGAAGTGTAGGGTTGACATACACGCAGCTAACTACACCAATGCCTTTCAGGACACCATGCTCATTACCACTATATTGTCTTCTGACTATTTCTATTTCTTCAGAATACTTTTTATCTAAAACGCTATCATCAAATATGATGTAACCATTTTCATCAGACTCAACGACCTCTTTCACGTTATCCCATAGTAAACGAGGTGTTAATTTTTCGGTTTTCAAATAATAGTTAATTGCGTCATGACTAATACTCTCTAAATGCTCTGCCAAATTGGTAATTGTATAATTAATTTGACTACTTAATAAATATTGGCAGTAATTAAGCTTAGTAAATCTCATTACCCTTAGCGAAATTTATCTAATATAACCTCTACCTATTTTCTCACGAATATTTCGATAGTACTTCCAAGACAGCGACTTCTATTACGAAGGCAAAGCTTTCAAAATCAGATTTAATTAATACATATGTACTATGAACTAACGATCGCATTGTGCCAGTTGCGTAAGTCCTGAACTACTCTAAGGGTCTTCTATGAAATACGCCCAACATCGAACCAGACGCTGCGCGAATAGGCATTTTTACCTCTGATTTTGAAAAATTACCAGTCAAATCTCTATTTAATTGATTTATTGCTAAATAATCCTATTGCAGGCTATATTATTGCTCTACAGATTACTATAAATATTGAAAGCATTTATTTGAATAATCATCACTTAGAAGGATTTGTTTCTAGTAATATTCAACTTAAACTTATGCTGTATTACAGCGAATTAGTTTAAATAAATAACCAAATATTAGATGTTGTGTACTTTAAATAACAAATTAATGATTTTAAATTGTTAGCAAATTAACCAAAATTCTTCTAGTTATATTTAACTTTTTTAAAGCTGCTAGCTGCGATACATATCAATAAACACTTTTTTGATAAAAAAACTACTCCCAAGTTTTTTATTTTGACTCTTTTGACAACTGCTAAAAAAATCCTTAAGCTAAAAGATAGGTTTAACAACCAAAGAGAAAACGGCGATTTCTTTTGCCAACATCTAAGAGTCGTTATCTCACAATTTCCGTATGAAGCAATGAATCGAAACTGAAATCCTTCACTAAAGATTGAACTCCGGCCTTCAATTCCTCTATCACAAACCTATTATTTAAACAACCGGATATCGCCCCAGATATATGTATTTCTATATTCCGGTAATGGGTAGAGAAGTTGTAGTGCAATCTCTTGGGTATCAATCGTAGAAGTTTATTTGAGGTAAAGCAGATATGCCTAGGAGAATACTGTGTTTGAGTATCTAACAAATTTGAACGATCACAATTTACCGTATCCAGATACGCTACATCCCATCGTTGTCCACTTCGTAATTGCGATGGTGTTGTTTGCCTTTTGTTGCGATGTTATCGGTTATTTTACTCGCAACTTCCGCCTATTTGAGGTGAGTTGGTGGAATATGTTCATCGCGACAATTTCCATCTTTGTTGCCATCATTTTTGGGCAATTTGAAGCAGGTTTAGCACATCCTTATGAAGCTGCGAAATCAGTCTTGAATACACATACGCTCATTGGCTGGTCGCTGTCAGGAATTATTGCGGCAGTTACAGCTTGGCGCTATGTCATTCGTGCCCGCGACCCACAAAGAATATCAATTTATTATTTGGGTGCAGGGTTAATTTTAACAGCAATAGTTGGCTTGCAAGTATACCTGGGTGATGAATTGGTTTGGGTATATGGACTGCATACAGTACCAGTTGTTGAAGCACTCAGAGACGGTATCTTGCCATGAACTCAGAACTAATTAATCAATTAAGCGGGCAACTAGGCCCAAACGGCTTACCTTACAGCATTCCTGTTCATCCCAATTTAGTCCATCTCACTCTAGGCCTATTCATCATTGGGATTACCTTTGATTTTGTTGGGGCACTGTTCCCTTTCCAGAAATGGGTCTTTAAATTTTTAGCGATTTCTGTTGAACGTACCAACTTCTTTGATGTTGGCTGGTACAACATGGTAGCTGCATCTGCTATTACCTTTTTCACTGTAGCGGCTGGCTTTTACGAAATGTTGCTGGCACAACCCCCAACTAATGTGAAAAGTGCTTGGGGATTACAAGCAATGGAGACGATGGTTTGGCATGGTGTTGGTGGCGTGTTGTTACTAGCAATCATTATCGGTATGACTGTCTGGAGAGGATACCAACGCTTTGTTACTCGCCGCGATGAAGAGAAACAAGTGCGATCGCGCTATCTCATCACAGGTGTAGTAGTCATGTTTATCTTATATCTCCACGGCACTTTAGGTGCCCAACTAGCTGCCGAATTTGGCGTTCACAATACAGCGGATAGTTTGTTGCGATTAGGCCAAGACCTCAACACAGTGCTTAAGTAATTCTGCTTCGCAGAGTCCAAAGTAATTAATTTTGACTCTTGACCAATGACTTTTGACTATTGACCATGAAACTCCAGAAGACATTAAACATTTTGACACTAATAACAGGCGCGATCGCCGTGACTGTTACTAGTATCTGGGTAGGTAAGCAGGCTTATACCTGGCTTCCTCCCCAAGCGGCGGCTGAATCTCTCCTAATTGATGATTTAATCAGCTTCTTGGTAACGTTAGGTGCATTCATCTTTTTGGGAGTGACTGCCACTCTCTTGTATTCTGTAATTTTCCATCGCGCAGTTAAAGGTGATTTCAGCGATGGCCCGGCAATCGAGGGTAATTTAACCCTAGAAGTTGTCTGGACAGCTATCCCTATCCTCCTAGTATTTTGGATTGCAGGTTACAGTTACCAAGTCTATGAAAAGATGGGCATTCAAGGCCCGATGGAACTGGTTCACTTGCATAATCCAATGGGAATGGAATCGGCTTATGCAGCACCGATCGAGGACAAAGAGGCATTCCCTGTAGAAAACATCGATGTGGTTGCTAAACAATGGGCATGGGTCTTCCACTATCCAGAAAGAGATGTTACTAGTAGCGAACTACATCTGCCAAGCGATCGCAGAGTGCGTTTGAATTTGAAATCAGAAGATGTCCTTCACGGCTTCTACGTTCCCGCATTCCGCCTGAAGCAAGACATCATTCCCAACCACAATATTGACTTTGAGTTCACACCCATCCGCCCTGGCAAATACCAACTGACCGATTCGCAATATAGCGGCACATACTTCGCAACCATGCACGCAGATGTGGTAGTTGAATCTCCTGAAGATTATCACCAATGGCTAGCCCAAGCTGCAACCCACAAACTTGCACCCGCTGAAAATCAAGCAGCTTATGAGTATGCCCAAGCCTCTAGTCAGTCAGTCAAAACTGGTTGGACTACAGTCGCACCTGGGTCTGCGCCTTTAGTCAACTATCCTGGTTGAAAGGAAATTAATCGATGACAAATATTCCTATTGAAGGCCTCAGTCTCCCTAGTGGGAAGCCTCACCACGAATCCCCAGGTGACTGGAAGCGATACTTTAGCTTTAGCACTGACCACAAAGTTATTGGTATCCAGTACCTCGTTACCTCATTCATCTTCTTTCTTGTTGGCGGTATCTTTGCAATGGTAATTCGGGGCGAACTCATCACCCCCGAATCAGACCTCATCGACCGCACCGTCTATAACGGTATGTTCACCATGCACGGCACTGTGATGCTGTTTTTATGGACATTCCCCTCTCTAGATGAACTAACGTCGGACATTTTATGCTAAACTGCTCTGACATTGAGTTTTAGAGCTTTATGCGGGTCGGTTACGTTAGAGTATCGAAATTTGAACAGAGCGATGCGCTGACTCAGCAAACCGCCAGAATTGAAAAAGCTGGCTGTAGCTTGATTTTTTCTGACATCGAATCTGGGCGAAGCGACAGCCGGAAAAACTTCAACAAAATGCTCGCGATGTGCCGCGAAGGACAAATAAAAGAAATCGTTATCACTCGAATCGATAGACTGGCTAGGTCTGTGATGACCATCGCTAAAACAATAGCACTACTCGAAAAGTTGAATATCAAACTTGTCATCTTAGATGCCCCCGTAGAAGACGCGTCAAGCCCATTTGGGTGGTTTTCCCTAAATCAAATGGCAGGACTAGCCGAGTTTGAATCTCGGTTGTTACAGAGCAGAGTAAACCACGGATTAGAGCATTTTCGCGAACAAAACAAAGCTTATCAGCCACCGTTCGGGTTCGCTAGAGTTGACGGGAAATATGTTCCCGATCTGACTATAAATGAGCCCAGTGGAAAAACTAATTGGGCAATAGCACACGAAATTATTCAATATTTTTTATCTAAAAAAACTTCGCTGCGAAATACTATTCAACACTTTATAAAAGAATTCAATATTCAGTTTTCCCCTCCAGGGCTACGCTCTTGGTTGTTGAACCCAGTGCTGCGAGGTCACACTAGATATAACGTAAAATTTAATCGCGTTAACCCCGAAAAATGGGATATTCGAGAAAATACCCATCAGCCTTTGATCTCAAAAGAAGTTTACCAACAGATTGAAACTCGGCTTAGAGAAAATCAACGCCTGTGGGGTAGGAACTTTGAGAGTGCCACACAAACAGATATTGGCGGGCGTTTATTGTCTGGGCAAATTATCTGCGGTTCCTGCGGAGGGAAATGTTATGTCCATGATGTTAAGAGATCGATGGGATTGCGATGCAAACGTCGCAGGGTTTACGGCGAAACTGCTTGTAGCAATAGAACCGCAGTTTCACTCTTGAAGGTTGTCGATGCCGTTGACGCTGCCCTAACAACAAGAGCGATCGAGATCAGGGACTATGTTGTCAGCAGCCAGCCATCGAACGAAGATACCCCGGAAATTATCGAGCTTAAATCCCGTCTTGAGGTACTGCGAAAACTTCCCAGAGATTCGATCATTGAAGAAGCAATCGACCGAACAGTAGTCAAGATTCAGCAACTTCAGCAACAAAACATTCAATTCGCTTTTGTTGGGGCAAGTTTGCAAAAAGAATTAATAGACACCTTCGGTGATGATGAGTTCCTTGAGGTCATGCCAGATGAAACCAAGAAGGGTTTGTACAAAAAATTTGTAAAGGAAGTAAAAGTTCTAAACGGCAATGTCATCGCCGTGTTGTTGGTTGAGATACTGCGGTAGCAACTCTGGGTTTGTCATGATCATTTTTTTTGTTGCTTTATCTACATTCAACGGCTTCACCAAACGAAATAACATAGCTAGCCTGAGCAGTTCTTCGGATAGAGTTTCGTTGTTCCTTGGAATGTAGCGAGACACATCAAATTCGGTTTTTCTTTGCGGCATGATTTCTCTGTGGCGTTCTATTTTTAGGTTAGTTTGTCGGCTGAAAATTTCTGTAACGTGCGATGCTTAAGGCTGGCTTGCAATTCGCCCTGGCTGCTTGGTTATTTTGGGCGATCGCAACTTCAATTCTTGCACTTGTTCGCTTAAGCTGACCCAGGACAGTTTCAGTTTTTGGTCTATCCTCACAATCGTACCCTTCGAGTTGTAGGAAGCTTGTTCGGAGCCAGAGCAAAAGATGCGATCGCCTATTTTGATTCGTGATTACTTCAACCCACAAGGACTTTGCTCCCGTAAAACTGTGCATTTGCAACAATGAAATACGGTAGCGTGTCTCAAATTGTGTGCGATCGCGATAATTAATGATTTCCTCCAAACAGTTCTGTTTGCAAACAAATCTTTCTCCGATCAAATAAGCCTCCACTTAAAAAACAGAGAAAGAGTTGTCCATCAATACAACTTGAGTGAAATTTGTGTGCGTGAATTAACTTGCAGCGAAACCATACACCTTTAATTATTTATACACACTTGTTTTTATTTTGACAATTTTTTGTATCTAAAATAATTAGATTTTTAGGCCAATGTATATTATGCTTCAGCTTTGTTTCTTTAAAGACTTAAGCACAATGAGATTTATTTAATGTGAAACTTATTAGAGCGATCAACGATTGTATGTTCTTTTTCAATACAAGTGTTTAAAGTTATGGTTGATAACCGAACACTGAATTTTTAGGGCATTCCAGTATCACAAATTCCTAATTCATTAGTATTTTGCTGCAAATAGCTTTCAGCAATTATAGCAAGTCAATTTGCTACACATATCACGAATAAAAAAATAATACTGCTTATCTAATAGGTTTTAATATTTACATATTCAGATTGCAACGAGTATTTTTATAAAGTAGATTTTAGAATGAATCAGTAATTAAATTTTGTTGGATTTTCAGATAAGAAATCTAAGGTGAATGTCCTTGTTCATAAGTATTTCTGCAAGTTTTTAGTATCTATATTTTGAGTAGAACTTGTCAAAGATGATTTTGCCAATTAACCACATGATGGTTTGTGTAGTTCTATTGAAAATCGCCTCATAAATGTTTGTATAAAATATATTCAATTTCCAAATCAAGTACCACTTAAGAACAGTTTTCAGGCAACCAGCTTCAGCACTCCGCACTTACCCGTATTCAGCCATCAAGATGACGATGGTTTAAAAGTCAGAGCGAAAAACTGTTGTATCGGAACTAAACTGTCGTCAGAAACTGACTGATTATATTGCCAAAAACAACTTTCTGAGCATAAATTATGTCAAGGGTGGCATCGCTACTATTCACCCAAGTCCAACTTACTTAATCACTGCCTGCACCGACTGGCTTCTGCTGGCTAATGTTTCTACTGCCGCAGATGCTACTTGAGCCACAGCTTCTGTAGGGAGCGATCGCAATTTAGTGATAATCTGCTGTAATGTGTCATCAGACGGCAACTCACCTTTTACCAGGTAGGTTTGCAGTTCCGCCAGCGTCCATCCTTTTAATGCTGCCAGCTTTTCAAGATTTCCTGTATCAGGGAAAGCCAAACCAGATTCCCAGAAATTCACACAAGACTTACTCACACCCAACTGTTGAGAGAAACGGCGTTGTGATGTAGTACCTCGTAGCCCTTTAATCAATTGTGCTAATCTTTCTGCCTTGTTTGCCATATTAAGATTTTATTGATTTGTTGTCAGCGAGCGCATGAATTGAATGGTAGCAAACACACATCCGTCGATAACCCGCAACTTGGGTTACTTTAGATAAATAAAACTAATGCAATCATCAAATTCAACTGCATCTACTTTAAAATATATAGTTCTTTCTTGCTCGGAGTAGCTTCTAACGCTTAAACACTTATCGGTTAATTATTGCCTTTTGAAAAGCTCTATTTTTCAACCTAGATCGGATTATTTATATTTATAAACCATGACTTTGTTGATAGTTAAATTCTGACTTTCTTACCATACACAATCCTAAATAAACGTTCTATATTTATAGCAATACAGCCAGTATTAATTAATCAGAGAACAAGCAGACTTTAGTATTACTAGGTTGAGGTTAATCCAAAAAACTTGATTCTTGACTTTTAACTAAGGGTTGATGAGTTGGCAGTACCATTGCAAACGTCAACTGGTGATTTCAATGGTTATGGTTGTATGCTTTTGTTCACCCTCAATCTGGACGGACATATTGGTGGATTCGTTGCTTAGTCAAAATTGAATTATTTAACCGTGTCCTGGAGGATTTTGCTCGTCACTTTGGTATTGGTCAAACCAAGCAAGTCGTTTTGGTTTTAGATCGAGCTGGATGGCATACGAGTGACAAAGTAAAACTACCAGATGGCATCCATTTGTCGTTTTTACCTTCTCACTCACCAGAATTACAACCACTTCTAGCGTCTGTGGACACTGACGAATGAACCAATTGCTAATCGTAGTTTTGAGAATTTGGATGCTGTTGAGGAAGAATTATTTCAACGCTGTTGCCAAATCCTTGAACGTCCCGATTTTATTAGTGGTTTGACTAATTTTTATTGGTGGTCTAAATTGGTGGCTTAATTATGGTTAATTAACCGGACATTATATAACTCCAAAATCTAAAATTGTTATGAAATTAGGGGCTTCCTCCGCGAGAAGGCTCGCTGAGAGATTTAGTACTGCTACGTCTTGAGATTATGATTCAGCAGATTGGATGTTCTAATTAAATGCAGATATTTCCACATCTGATAAATCTTTGAACAGCGTGGTACTCAAGTAACGTTCGCCAAAACTAGGTTGAACCATAACTATTAACTTACCGCTATTTTCTGGACGCTTTGCGACTTGAATAGCTGCATACAAAGCTGCACCTGTAGAGATACCAGACAATAAACCTTCTTCTCTTGCTAACCTACGACTATAAGCGATCGCATCTTCATCCGATACACCAATCACTTCATCAAAGAGTTCCAAACGGCAAATAGCTGGGATAAATCCGGCTCCAATTCCCTGAATTTTATGCGCTCCCGATTTCCCTCCCGAAAGCACCGGACTATTACTCGGTTCTACTGCAATAGTTTGAAAACTGGGTTTACGTTGTTTAATTACCTCAGCTACACCAGTTAATGTTCCGCCAGTACCGACTCCCGCTACTAAAATATCTACCTCTCCATCGGTATCTGACCAAATTTCTTCAGCAGTGGTTTCGCGATGAATTTTAGGATTAGCTGGGTTACGGAACTGTTGCAACATATAGGCATTGGGTAATTCTGTCACAATTTGCTCGGCTCTAGCGATCGCTCCCCGCATTCCTTCTAAACCAGGGGTTAATTCCAACTGTGCGCCATAAGCTCGCAACATCGCCTGTCTTTCTGTACTCATCGTATCTGGCATGGTCAGAATCAGATGATAGCCTTTAGCAGCAGCCACCATTGCTAAAGCGATACCCGTATTCCCAGAGGTTGGTTCTACTAACGTTGTCTTACCTGGATGAATTAAACCCGCCTCTTCTGCATTTTCCACCATACTCACACCAATTCTGTCCTTGACAGATGCAGATGGATTCAAGCTTTCTAACTTCACCAAAATCTGTGCTAAAGCTCCCTCCGCTTCAGGAATCCTATTTAGCCGAACCAATGGTGTACGTCCGACTATCTCTGTAATATCGTTGGCAATTTTCATAACAATATTCTTATCTGGCTAAATGTAATACATCTGACCTTTCTGTAAACGTGCCTCTCGCTGGTCACACAAGTCTTGGATAGTATATTGGCTCAAAATAGCTTGTGCAGCTAAATCTGCTTGTCGCCAAATCCCCGTCACCAAGGTTTTTTCGAGATTTTCTTGAGAAGAAGATTCTTTTTCTTTTTGCTCTCCATCCAACATAATAACCACCTCTAACAACGTCAGTTGTCGAGGTTCGCGTACCAAAATAAAGCCCCCCCTCGAACCACGCTGACTCTGCACCACACCCGCCCGTCGCAGATTGGAAAGAATCTGCTCTAGATAACGCTCTGGTATGGGATGCTTGGCGGAAATATCGCTCATAGTTGTGGGCGTTTTCTGAGCATAATGGTTGGCTAGTTCTAGAAGCGCCAATAGAGCATATTCGACCTTCGCAGATAGATCTAAGAGGGTATAGTTTTGTTTATTTAAGCTCTCTGTCATTATACTACTGTTATTTGGTAGGCTTATTGTACTTTAAATAAGACAATTGCTAAACACAATGTTCACACAGATACAGTTATCCGATCGCATTTAAAGTACCATAATTCTATCAGGTTATCGGTGTTTGGTTATAAAGCTCTTTATTTAAGGCTGAATTAGTTTAGGTAAACTTTGTTGGTTCAAGCCGAGCTAATTTCAGGTGGTAATAAATATCACCACATATTTAAACCACGTCTTCGTTTCTAAATGTAAAATTATGCTGCTAACTGACTTACGCACAATTTCTGAACGCGATCCCGCAGCCCGCAATTGGCTAGAGATTCTATTTTGTTATCCTGGCGTTCAAGCCTTGATGTTTCATCGCCTTACCCATTGGTTGTACAAAATTGGGATTCCCTTTGTGCCAAGATTTATTTCTACTATCAGTCGGTTTTTGACAGGAATTGAAATTCACCCAGGTGCAAAAATTGGTAAAGGCGTATTTATCGACCACGGTATGGGTGTAGTCATTGGCGAAACTGCGATCGTGGGCGATTATGCATTAATTTATCAAGGTGTCACCCTTGGCGGTACGGGAAAAGAAACTGGTAAACGCCATCCTACCTTGGGTGAAAATGTCGTTGTCGGAGCAGGTGCAAAAGTATTAGGTAACATTCAAATTGGTAATAATGTTCGTATTGGTGCAGGTTCAGTAGTTTTGCGCGATGTCCCTAGTAACACGACTGTGGTAGGAATTCCTGGGCGCTTGATTCGTGCAGAAAATACTGGTGTTTTGGAGCATGGAAAAATCCGAGATGTAGAAGCAGAGGCGATTCGCGCCCTCTTTGAACGTGTGAAAAATTTAGAACAGCAGGTAGAAAAGTTAGATGTCAATAACGTTTATCTATCCAACAACCTAGAGAACAAAGAACACCTTGACGAGGCTATAGCTGAGAGTGACTTAGTGATTGAAGAGTTTTTGGATGGCGCAGGAATTTAGGATATTTCGTAATTGCATCCACACTTAAACCTCCTCGTTCAACTCTTTAATGATGAGTGAGGAGGTCTAAACAAAAT
The DNA here is from genome assembly GCF_963875125.1 of Calothrix sp. NIES-2098. NCBI lineage: Bacteria > Bacillati > Cyanobacteriota > Cyanophyceae > Nostocales > Calotrichaceae > Calothrix > Calothrix sp. NIES-2098. The sequence continues at coordinate 722,460 of NZ_CAWNKJ010000001.1, read as the reverse complement.
CACTATCTTCAGCTATTAGCAGTAGCAAACACCTTTGTTTGTTTTGGTTTGATGTGAACGCGTTGACCTTTTTCTAGCTGAAGTTGATAGAACTGTTCTCGGCTAAGATGAGCATTGAGTATTTCACCAGACCGCAATCCTAACTCCACACGAATTTCCCAACCGAGGTGAGAAATCCTCTCAACGATCGCAACAGTACTATTTTCCTCAGCATTCTTTCCAATCAAGATATCGTGGGGACGCAAAAACACTTTTTCATCAGGAGACAATGTAGTTTTGTGAGGAATGATATCGACATGGCTGGATAGAACATTTACAGGGCCAATAAAACTCATCACAAATGGTGTCGCTGGGTTATCGTAAATCTCCTCTGGTTTACCGACTTGTTCGACCCTTCCTTTATTCATCACCACAATTTCGTCAGCCACTTCCATTGCTTCTTCTTGGTCGTGGGTGACAAAGACAGTCGTAACATGAACCTCTGAATGCAGATTGCGTAACCACATCCGCAAATCCTTACGGACTTTAGCATCTAGTGCCCCAAAAGGCTCATCTAACAATAGGATTCGGGGCTGCACAGCTAAGGAGCGTGCTAATGCAACCCTTTGTCTTTGTCCACCAGATAGCTGAGAAGGATAGCGATCGCCAAATCCCTGCATCTGTACCAATTCCAACAGTTCATCAACCCTTTGGCGGATGCGGTGTTTAGGATGTTTACGCAAATCCATCGAGAAGGCAATATTCTCACGTACTGTTAGATGTTTAAACAGCGCGTAATGCTGAAAAACAAATCCAATATTGCGTTCTTGTACGCTACGGTGTGTAGCATTTTCGCCCACTAACCAAATTTGACCGCTATCGGGAGTTTCTAAACCAGCAATTATGCGTAGTAATGTGGATTTTCCGGAACCGGAAGGGCCTAATAAAGCCACCAGAGAATCTGTCTTTATATCTAAATTCACATTATCAACAGCATAAAAGCTTCCGTAGTGCTTGGAAACGTTTTCTATTAAGATCCCCATCGTTTTTGACTTCCAATTCGGTATATAGTTAATTAAACTACGTTTATTCTACTGATTTTTAGTATTTGATTAAATAATTAATATTTATGTATCCTATGTTACATATTACTGTGTTACTCAAAGATTAATTACCTTGCAAATTCAAGATTTATCGCTCAACATTACTAACTATCACCATTTATATTTGGCTTACCTACACCTTTGATATTTAAAATATTATGTATTTGAAACATAGAACCTGGTAATTCTCTGTCAAAACATTCTAGAGAATTAGTATTATTTATAGTTCTTATACAGTGAGATTAATAGTTAAGCAAAAAAATTAAATTATATCATCAACATTTAAATGATATAACCATTGAGAAAGGACGTGTCTAACCACAATGGTAACTGTAGTTTTTTTAAGTGATTAAAACTAGAAAAAAGTTGCTGGGGTTTACCCCAAATGTCTAAATCAAACCAGCCATCATCTTGCTGATTTGCTGGTAGCGATGCTGTAATAATATTGACCGTAATTCCATACTGAGAAACTAAGTCAAAGATAATTGGCTGGTTGTAGTAATCTTTCAAGACGCAAATTTGCAAGCGTAGTCGGCAAGATTGACCATTATAAATATCATAGGTTGGAGTATTTAAAGTGGGTGGTAAAGGTGCCAATTCTTTACTTACTTGCGGAAACATATGAAAACTAGAATTATGCTGCGCATCCCCAGAGATACTGAGATGCATTACATCTACTCCCAAATTCTGTAAATACAGCAAACCATCACAGATATGTTCAGAATTACCTTGAAGTTGCAAGTCAAACCAACCATAATTTTCTGTATCTGTCAGCATCGCCGCTGTGATATTGACTGTAACACCATAGCGCGACACCAAACGAGAAATTAAAGGTTGACTTTGGTAATGCTGAGGTATACGAATACGGCTATCAACGGGAGTGGTTTGAGGTAATTTCTTACGTGGCATAGGAATATGCAAGGGGTGAAAGTTTCATCACCAACTACTGACACTGTTTTCGTCCCAGATTTCTAGTTCAATTTCCTGAAGATGCTTGATAGCATTATCTATCTGTGCTGTTTTTCCTTGTAAATCGAGGTTAAACCAACCATCACCAACAGCGTTTGCGCCTAAAATCGCGGCTGTAATATTGATAGTGAGGCCATAATCTGAAACTAAGCGGGAAATCACAGGTTCTTGATGATAATTTCTGGGAATTCGCAGGCGAATTTGTTTGTGAACGATCTGATTTTTAGCAACCATATCCAAATTATCTATTTGTTAGAAATCAAATAATTACATATTCTTCTGAAAGAGGGTATAGGGGTATAAGGTTGTATATTAATTCTCCAAATATGGGTTTAGCCTATCACCCTAAATCATCTAAAAAAAGATAAAAAAATAGCAGATGGGGATAAACTTACCAACTGCTATTGAGGAAGGAGTAACAAGAACTCTGAGCAACTAACCAGCATGGGTCAATTCTTTAGCCAAATTCTGAGAATGATTCACTGCTAAAGCAAACTCTTTGAGGCTATCTTGCAACCTTTGGTCTATTTCTTCATCAAGTTGCACGCTACCATCAGGCTGAATTTGAATTTGCTTATCGACTGCGTAAACTGTACCCAATATATGACGTGCGCCTAGTTCGGATAATACAGGTTTTAAGGCATACTCTATTGATAATAAATGAGCAATCGTACCACCTACTGCTAGAGGTAGCACAACTTTTCCTGCTAAAGCTTTTTGGGGTAATAAATCTAAAAATGCTTTAAGTACACCTGTGTAAGCTGCTTTATAAATTGGAGTGGCAATAATTACACCGCTTGCTTTTTCTAGCAGTGCTTTTGGTTGTTCTAATGAGGCACTATTGTAACGTCCATAAGCTAAGTCTTCAGCAGGTATATCTCGGACTGAGATAATATTTGTATTTAATCCTTGCCGTGACAGATTTTGAACAGCGTATTCTACAAGGGCGTAGGTTCTAGAAGGATGAGTGGGACTGCCGGCGATCGCTAATATATTTGTCATGTTGAGTGAGACCTTTGAGGATTTTTAAATGCAGAGGTGTGAGGAGGGAGTAACCCGCAAACAGACATGAAAATATGATACCGTCTGGGGAGAGCATCAGGGGGATGAAGGAGTGTGGGGAGTTTGGGGAGACAATGACAAATGCCAAATGCCCAATACCCTATTTTTAATCTACAGTAGCGATCGTCTTTTCTTTGGTTGGTTGTCTGGGGAAGTCTTGATTAGCTACAACTTCACCAAAGGGACTCAGTAGTTGTGGTTCCACTGCTGGTTGATTTTGTAGCGGTAAACGAGGGAAGAGTAATTCTGCCACTCGATAGGCCTCTTCTAGGTGGGGATAACCAGAGAAGATAAAAGTGTCGATACCTAATTCTTGATATTCCAGCATTCTTTGAGCTACGGTATCAGGATCGCCTACTAAGGCAGTCCCCGCACCACCACGCACTAAGCCAATTCCTGCCCATAAATTCGGGCTAATTTCTAAAGCTTCTCGACTACCGTTGTGTAGTGTTGTCATCCGGCGTTGTCCTTCGGAATCCATGCGTGCGTAGGCTTGTTGGGCTTGAGCGATCGCATCTTCATCGACATAGCGGATCAAATCGTTGGCAGCATCCCATGCTTTACTTTCAGTCTCTCGGACAATTACGTGCAGGCGAATCCCAAAACGTAACGTTCTACCTTGGGCTTCTGCTAATTTACGTACAGAGGCAATCTTTTTGGCAACTTGTTCTGGTGTTTCGCCCCAAGTTAAATATACATCTACGTGTTTGGCAGCAATTTCTTGCGCGATAGGGGAAGAACCGCCAAACCACAGCGGCGGATGAGGCTTCTGAACTGTAGGAAATAACAGCTTACCACTTTGGATATTCAGATAATCTCCTTGGAATTCGGCAGTTTCTCCAGCGGCTATCTGTCGCCACACTGCTAAAAATTCGTCGGTTAATTTGTAGCGATCGTCATGAGAAAGATGCAATCCATCTCCTGCCAACTCTACCGGATCGCCCCCAGTAACGACGTTAATTAACAATCGTCCACCAGAAATGCGATCGAATGTAGCTGCCATTCGTGCTGCTACTCCCGGTGACATTATACCCGGACGTATGGCTACCAAAAACTTCATCTGCTTGGTGTGTGTCACCAAAGTTGATGCCAAAATCCAAGCATCTTCGCACGAACGGCCTGTAGGTAGTAATGCTCCTGTAAAACCCAAATGATCCACAGCTTGAGCAATCTGTCGCCAGTAATCAAAGTTGACTACGCGCCCACCTATAGCAGTACCAAGATAGCGCCCTTCACCGTGAGTCGGAATAAACCAAAGTAGCTGCATGATATCTATGTCAGAGCAAGATTTCCAGGTTCTTTTTTAACTACGGTAACTTGATAAAACTACCGCATTTTTAAGATAACTCTTAGACTATCGCACAGCTAGTTGGTTAAATCAATACCTTTTTGCCATAAAAATACGATTACCCTACCGACTTATAGTAGTTTATCCCTTGCAGTTTTCTATGGCGTATGACATACTGACGATCAAAGTACATTAATTCGACCGATTTATAGTAGTATAAAACATGCCAGCACCTCTTTGGGTGCAAGGAATTAATCATGCTTAAAGATGCACAAGGACTAGTAGTTACAACAGATTCAGTCAAAGCGATCGCCGCTATTAACTGTTTCATCGAGCAAATGCTTGGTTATGGCAAAGATGCAGAAACAGCGATTTTGCAAGCAATTGCCGCAGATCCTACTTGTGCATTAGCTCATGCTTATGCAGCCGCTTATTATCTCACCCAAGAAAACAGCAAAGCTTGGCAGCGAGCTTTACCATATCTGCAAACAGCACAACAGAATTTCGCCAAAATTACGGAAAGAGAAAAGTTATATGTGCAATCAATTTTAGCTTGGGCAAATCAAGAGATTGATATCGCGATCGCCTTGCATGAAGAGATTACCAATAAGTTTCCCCGCGATCTCATCTCTGTGCAGCAGGGACAGTATCACTATTTTTACACTGGTGAAAAAGAGAAATTGCTGCAAATAGCCCAGAAAGTGTTACCTAGCAATCCAGAGAATCATTATTTATACGGTATGGTGGCGTTTGGTTTAGAACAATGCCACCAACTCAAAGCAGCAGAAAGCATGGCACGTCAGGCGATCGCTTTAAATAGAAACGATCCTTGGGCGCATCATGCGATCGCTCATGTCATGGAAACTCAGGGAAGAGTCGATGAGGGGATAGCTTGGATGGAGAGTTTTGCAGACACCTGGGAAAACTGCAATTCCATGCTCTACACTCACAACTGGTGGCATATTGCACTGTATTATTTGCAGCAAGAAAACTACGAAAAAGTTCTTCAACTCTACGATACGCATATTTGGAAACGTGCCAACAAACAATCTCCCAAAGACCAAGTAGGAGCAATTTCACTATTATTAAGGCTAGAATTGCACGGTGTCGATGTAGGCAATCGTTGGCAAGGTATCAGCCCTTATCTTTACAGCCGGATTGACGAACACGCATTACCATTTCAAGACTTACATTATGTTTATGCTCTTGCCAAAGCTGGACATCATGACTGGGTAAACCAGATGCTTGTGAGTATGCAATATCACACTTTCAAAATCAATCCTTTTTTACGCCAGCGTTGGCTAGAAGTAGCAATACCTGCTGCTAGAGGCATGGTAGCTCATGCCAAAGGGGATTTTCACACAACTGTTGCAGAACTCAAATTTGTTTTACCACGCTTGCATGAAATTGGCGGGAGTCATGCACAACGAGTTTTATTTCGCCAAGTTTATCAAGATGCAGTGTTATCGGTGCAAAAGCAGAGTTGGGTTTATGGTGTTACTGCTTGATGTGAAAGTATAGATAACTTACGATTCACCAAGAACGAAAGATTTTTACCTGGTTAAACATCAAAATTGATAGCAATTTTAAAAAAGAATTTGAAAGATTGGTAGGGGCACAAAATTGTTGTGCCCTTACAAATAATTTATATGTTATCAACATTTTGTATCTTGCAGCATCGTCTTATTGCAAAAAATACAGCCTAAAAAACCGATTATTTTGTAAGGGAGTCACCCTAGTGCGTGGGGAGAGCATTGAGAGATATCCTATTCATAAATATGCTTGACTTTGTATCAAGACAAATTAACACAAGAGCGATCGCTGTAAATTTTATTCAATATATAATAATCTGCCAATTTTACGGTTGCAAAACGCCTAACTCCAAATTGCTTCATCACTTTTAGCATCTGCGTATCTGGTTGGAGTAACGCTAACTGCATTTGCTGAATTAAAGATATACCCAAATGCTGTGCTACTACTAACGGTGGCATTGGTGAAGGCCCTAATATTTCCACCACACGCAAATGTTGTGATAATTCGGGAAAATTTTTTAATTCTTGTTCTAATACCACACTGTCAATCGCTGCACAATCTGCCAATCCCTCAACTACCCAGCGAATTGAATGCTGATGAGAACCCGATTGTAGGGTTTTACCAAAGAAATTTTCTGGATATGTTTCTTGAGTTAATCTATGGCAGAGTAAATTGTAACCACTATTAGAACCAGGGTCGTTATAGCAAAATGTTTTTCCTGTTAAATCTGTAAACTTTTTGAGATTACTATTAGCATTAACAATTACATCTGCATAGTAAATAGGTTGGTTGCCATAACGAGATGATTGCATCACAGGAGCAACCAATGTCTGCAATTGATTTAAGACTATTTGACTATAGCGTATTAGCGGTAATCCACAAATAAAAGCTAGGTCTATCTGGTCTTGAAATAATAAAGGGTCTTCTAAAGGGTCATATTCACTTTGTTGCAATTGAAATTCTACATTTAAAACACGACTTAAATAAGTTGCGATCGCTTGATAAAATCCAAACCAATTGGGAGCTAGATAAGATACAACTCGCAACCTTTTATATATGCTCATTTTGTTCTATAACAGTGCGATGCTGGAAGGCTTGAATTAACTTTTTTCCAGACCAATGGATATATAAAAAGCCCAAACTGGCAAAGGTCAACAACATAATACCGAAAACTGTTGTATACGCTTTAGTATGCCACCGCAGGCGCTCAATCAAAGCCGTGCCGAGTTGTATTATCTTCCACAATAAATTATGATTTACTTTTTGGCTGTTTTGGATATCTTCAATATTGATATGTTGGGCTAATGCCATTTCTACCTTTACCTTCGATTTAGTAAATACCTTTAAGTCGATTGACTTACTGTAGATTATATTCCATATTGTCTGATTTCGTCAAAAATAAAAGCAGCTATAAGTATATAAAGTTCAAATCGGCATCAACTCAGAACCGCGATTCTTATTCATTAATTGCTAAGTGTCTAGTGACGATATTAAAGAAATAAGGTGGAATAAACCACCTTAAGCAACAGAATTCGAGGTTTACTGTGGCTGAAACTTTTAAGAATATTGCGTAACTAAAGGTAATTCATGATTAAGTACCCAATTCCCAATATCACGCAATTTATAATCTACAGGATCGTGGAGAGTGAAAGTACGTAAATCTCGCCAATAACGGTCAAATCCGTATTTACTCCCTGTAGAACGAGTTCCCATAACTTCAAAAATATCTGTGGTAATAGCCAAACCAACACGAGTAGCAAAAGCCTTGGCTGCAAAAACAGAAATTGCTACTTCTCCTCTTTCTTCAACAGTTAGATCGATTTCTTTGTCCCATGCTTGTTGTACTTGAGTAGCAGCTTTATCGGCTAAACTAATTGCAGCTTGCAATTCTGTCCACAAGTTGCCATAGTGATGCAAAATATATGGATCTTGACTAGCACTATCAACACCAGATGTAATCCAAGGTTTGGTTTGAGTAATAGTGTATTGTTTGGCAGATGCTAATGCTCCTTCTGCAATTCCCAAATAAACATATGTTTTCGTCAGTTGGGCGATGATTCCCAAAAATGTACTAAAAGCACCATTAGGAGGAGTAGGATATCCCAAAATTTCATCTTTTTTCACCACAACATCGTAAAAAGTGAATGTATCGCTATCTGTGCGTCTTTGCCCAATATTGTCCCAATCTTGGTTAGAAGCGATACCACCTCTATCTTTGGGAATTACGAATATGAAAGGTAGTTCTACACCGTCTTGAATGGCAGAGAAAACGCGGAAATCTGCAATGGCGACACCCGTACCAAAACTTTTGCTCCCATGAACGCGAAAATGTTCGCCCTCCGGGGTAATTTTTAACCTGGTATCTCTGGTGTTGATGGCATTTGCCCAAAATAAATTTTTCTCGGCAGTCTCCCGATAATATCTTTCTTTTTGCTCTGGTGTTCCCGACACATGAGCCAAGGTAGTTAAATTCAGATGGTTGCCATACAACTGTCCAATGGAACCGTCGGCTTTCGAGAGTTCTTGAACTATTTTTAAAGCTTCTACCCAAGTTGCACCTGTCCCACCATACTCTTTTGGTACAACCAAAGTTAGTAAGCCAGTTTCTCTCAGTCGTTGGATTTCTACATCTGGCAAGCCTGCTTTGTTATCTCTTTCAACTGCGGTGGCTGTCAGTTCCGTAGATAAAGAAGTAGCAACATTAATCCAGTATTTGGATTCTTCTTTAACTAATAGTTGCACCATTATCTATGATTCTCCTTCCGATGAGTATGGATGAGGAAATGGGAATTGGGAAACAACTTTGTGAAAGTTGAGATCAGTTGCGTCACGATGAGGTAAAGTTCCCCCAACCCCCAAGATTTAACCTTGGTATTGCTGAGTTTAAATATGTACTAGTCTCACAGAGAAATTACGTTGCGAAGCCGTTATTCACTTAGGGTTTTGGCAACATAATGACCTGATTGCTGGCAAATAAGATTAATTCAACTACAGGCCTTACACAACTGGCACATATATTTTCCGTGATGAGGGTCAAGAGTCAAAAGCCTAATTTTTGGCTCTCGATCGCCTCTACAGCAAAAAGATACCACTTGCGTCTGTCTTGACTAGTTAAATACAAACTACTATAAATCTATCGACTTACAGTAGCTTAATTATAGTATAGCAGTTTTGCATAGTTCGCTGTAAAAGGCAAGTATTTAGCGTTGCAGAATTGAAGTATGAATTCAAGCGATCGCGATCAAACTTATGCCAGCAAATACCTTGTTTTTAAAGAACTAGCCGATTTATGCCCCAATTTTGCCCGCTATTTTTATTTAGCTAAATTTTCTAACTTCAGATAGTGGAAGTAGGATTGACGGAAATCATATCCTATACGTAGCTAGAAGAACGCGCTTAATTCGTTGCTCAAGAGAAATAGTAATTTTTGTCTGATTACAAAAACAGGCAGAGTTACTAATTAGATGTTCAGTGTGTTTCAGGAAATATGTTGTTAATGGAGAAAATTTATGAATATTCTAGCTTGGATCGTTTTAGGACTAATTGCAGGTGCGATCGCAAAAATGATTTATCCCGGACATCAAGGGGGTAACATTTTAGGCACAATACTCCTGGGTATTATTGGTGCGTTCATAGGTGGAAGTGTATACACTTTGTTAACCACGGGAACGTTAGCCGTGACCTCAGCAGGATTTAGTATCGGCGGTATTATAGTCTCAATCATTGGTGCCATTATTGCTTTATGGCTTTACTACACCTTTACCCGCAGAGCCTACTAAATCAATAGCCTCTGTTGAGAAGTTGTGAAATATATGTCTTAAAGCAGAGAACAAGTAAAACTGCTACTTAGCAGAGGCTTTTGCAGAGCCACCCTATTGAATTAGTAACAGTTGTAAGACAAGCGATCGCTTAATTAGTAGCATGAAAGTTAATGAGAAATAAGTTGCGATCGCCAGTTATTAGGGAATGCCAAAATATTCTACCAGGCGCATCAGGAGAATGAGTTAAATAGTGCCAAGGGTAAAGACGTAGTTTTCAAAAGAGGAAGATTCAAAAATATGTATGGGTAATCTCCCCGCGAATCTTTCTATGTTGAGAGTATTGGCGAAACATTTGTAGTCAACGTCGTCATGTTGATGATGAATCAAATGACACTTTCTCACTTTTAGTTGCCACAAACTCTATAGTGGAATTAGGGAGTGGAGGAAGTTAACCTGTGGAACTAGTCACTCAGCAGGGGCGAAAAGCCAGCATTCTCGGTTTAGCAGCACAGCCGCAGCTAGATGTTAGCTCTATTTCAATAGCATTTGCGGCGGGAATTAATTACTTTTTCTTTTACAGCTTGGAGTATGAAAACTTCCTCAATGGACTAAAACCTCTCCTAGCAACAAACCGCGAGCAGATTTTAGTTGCTACTGGAAGCGAAAATCGAGATATCAATGCTTTACGCCGTTACCTTGACTCAGTGCGCCATCGGCTTGATGTTGATAGCGTAGATGTGTTTTTTGTGGAATATGTCTTTCCTGGCGATGATAGCAAACAAGTTCAGGCAGTGCTAGAGGAATTGCGATCGCAGCAAGAAAACGGACTGATACGCTATGTAGGAGTCACTACCCATAACCGACCGATTGCTTTAGACACGATCGAGCGCAACAAGTGTGACGTGTTAATGCATCGTTATAATATGGCACACCGCAAAGCTGAAGCGGATGTTTTACCGAGCTCTCACAAAACTGGTATTCCTGTAGTAGCATTCACGTGTACGCGTTGGGGTTCACTACTTACCAAGCATCCCAATTGGGAACTGCAACCACCCACAGCAGCAGACTGCTATCGTTATGTACTAAGTCATCCGGCGGTAACTCTGGCACTTACTGCCCCAAAAACTAAGCAGCAATTAGAAGAAAACCTCAGCGTTCTACAAACTCCGCCACTCTCTCCTGAAGAAGTAGCGAAGTGGCAAGAATATGGTGACTTAGTTTATGGCACTGGTCAAGATGCCTTTGATACTCAGTGGGCTTAACGAAGCGCAAGTCCTATTCTACCCAGCCTGTACAAATGCAATAGTGCTATTCCAAGTAACTGTTTGATTCAGCAAATACTGAGTGAATATTTCTTGTACAGCTCGTATTTCCTTGGCTGTCAAATTCCTCGCTAGACGGTCTGCATAAGTAGGGCGAGTTGGATTAGTAGCAAACAAGCGATTGATAAAAGCTTGGGTAATGTGCATCTGTGTGGAATTATGCTCAAGGGTCACTTCGACTACCAAAGATGCGATCGCAAAAGCTTGGCGCAAATCTTCAGCATCCCAGTTAAGCATTGGGTCTGTTTCTTCTGCATAAATAGCTTCTTCAGCCATGACTAACTTTTCATACAAATCCGAATCAAGCTGCTGGGATTCTAGTAACCGATAAAATCTTTGTGTATGACGCGGCACTGTCTCTGCTAGTACAATTACTCCCTGCGGTTGCAGTAAACTAGCCAAGATATTGGCGATCGCTACTTTATCTGGTTCAGAACGTAAGGCATTGCGTCCAATGATGCGGTCAAAGCGGATATCAGTGGTTTTTGTGGGTAACTCTGTTAATGTGGTTTGCAAAATTAGCGGACGCATTAATTCTGGCAGGGATGCGGCTTGTTCGGCTAAGGCATTAGCATCAGAATTAGTATGCACGCAAGCACAAACTCCACCTTCTGGGGCGTGGCGTATTGCTTCCCAGGTAAGTAAACCACTGCCAGCATTGATATCTAAAATGAGATGATGACGCTGCACTTGGGCGATATTAAAAATGCGATCGCGTACTTTTGCTAACTGTTCTCCTACTTGCGAAAGCGTGCGCTGCAACCATCGTTCTGAGTTGCGGTCTGTATTACCGTAGGTGAGGACTTCTTGCGGTGCAATACCTACACCTTCTACCGAAGCTGCTAGCTGCGCCTCGCGATGACGCGCCACGCGGGTAGCAATCTGTTGTTCGTAACCTTGGTCTGATGGTTGGTAAAAAACTTGTCCTTGCAAACTTAAAGGTAAGTATTGTTGCGCTACCCAATGATCGCGGTAAGCGTGAGGATAAAGATAACCAACTCCATGCCCAAAGCCTTTTTTATCACGGCTACCATCTTTGAGGTGTGTGGGAACTTCCGCTTCTCTTTCGCTTTCAACCGCAGCTAAGGCATCAAAAAACCCCATGATACTATTTGACTTTGGCGCATTTGCTAAATACAGGGTTGCCTGTGCTAAATGATAACGTCCTTCTGGCATCCCCACACGGTCGAAGGCTGCTGCACAAGCATTAATAATTACAACCGCTTGAGGGTCAGCTAGTCCCACATCTTCACTGGCTAAAATCAATAAACGGCGTAAAATAAAATGCGGGTCTTCGCCTGCATAAACCATTTTTGCCAGCCAATACAAAGCTGCATCTGGGTCAGAACCGCGGATACTTTTGATGAAGGCGCTGATTGTATCAAAGTGAGCATCGCCTTCTTTGTCGTATAAAACAGCACGCTGCTGAATTGATTCTTCTGCGACTGCTAGGGAAACGTGAATCACACCTGTGGTATCGGGTGGTGTTGTCTCTACCGCTAATTCCAAAGCATTGAGCAATGAACGCGCATCACCGTTAGCCACACTGACAAGATGAGCCAAGGCTTCTGGTGTAATTTGTACTTGCTTGTCACCATAACCGCGTTTTTTGTCTGTTAATGCTTGCTGGGCTATGTTGTACAAATCTTCATCGTTAAGTGGCTTGAGTTGGAAAATCCGCGATCGGCTGACTAAAGCTTTGTTAACTTCAAAATATGGATTTTCTGTGGTCGCGCCAATTAAAATTACCGTACCATTTTCCACCCAAGGCAATAGTGCATCTTGTTGGGACTTGTTAAAACGGTGGACTTCATCAACAAACAAAATTGTCCTTTGATTGTGGAACTTACGCCGTTCTTGGGCTTGGTCGATCGCGCCCCGAATCTCTTTGACTCCAGAAAGTACAGCATTAATCGCAATAAAATTAGCACGGGTAGTATTGGCAATCACCCGCGCTAAGGTGGTTTTACCCGTGCCTGGGGGGCCAAAGAAAATTAATGAGGATAGTTGATCTAAACTGATAGCACGCCGCAGCAGCCTTCCTGGCCCGAGAATGTGGTCTTGACCGATGAATTCATCAAGCATTCGCGGACGCATCCGTGCAGCCAAGGGTGCTTCTGTTTCTGTAATTTCCCTTAAATGCTGGTCAAATAAATCCATAAAATCTCGCTTCGGAGCAACCCAGTTCCCAGTTACATCAGCCACACCCAGAAGCATTACAGCTAAGATAGCCATATTGCTGCATCTATATTCTACAAATCTCAACTTGCCTTCATGAGTACAATCCCAACCTTACCCAACTACATCAACGGTCAGTGGTGTGCATCTACTAGCGCTACAGACTACTTAGATGTCATCAATCCTGCAACCGCAGAAATACTGGCGCAAGTACCTGTATCGCCTGCATCTGAGGTGAATAAAGCAGTTGCAGCAGCAGTGGCTGCTTTTGCAACATGGCGACGTACCCCAGCAACGGAAAGAGTGCAGTATTTATTTAAACTGAAAAATTTGTTGGAAGAACATTATGAGGATTTGGCGCAGACTATTACTATAGAATGCGGTAAGACTTGGGCTGAGTCTAAGGGTGAGATGCGTCGGGCGATTGAAAATGTAGAAGTCGCCTGTGGAATTCCGATGATGATGCAAGGGACGAATCTGGAAGATATTGCCACAGGTATTGATGAAATGATGATTCGCCAACCCTTAGGAGTGGCAGCGGTAATTTGTCCTTTTAACTTTCCGGGAATGATTCCATTTTGGTTTTTACCTTATGCGATCGCAACTGGCAATACTTATATTGTCAAGCCTTCAGAAAAGGTGCCGCTGACAATGCAAAGAATCTTCCACTTGCTACACAAAACTGGTTTACCTAAAGGGGTAATAAATTTGGTGAATGGTGCGAAGGAAACTGTCGATGCAATTTTAGATCATCCCCAAATTCGAGCAATTAGTTTTGTTGGTTCCACACCAGTAGCTAAATATATATATAGTCGAGGTGCAGCTAATGGTAAACGAATGCAATGCCAAGGTGGTGCGAAAAATCCCTTGATTGTTTTACCAGATGCAGACATGGAAATGACCACACGCATTGCGGCTGATAGCGCTTTTGGTTGTGCGGGACAGCGTTGTTTAGCTGCATCTATTGCCGTCACGGTTGCAGATGCACGTTACTCTTTTACAGAAGCCATAGCCGAAACTGCAAAAAACCGCGTGGTAGGTAATGGTTTAGACCAAAGTGTGGAAATGGGGCCTGTAATTGATAGTCGCAGTCAAAACCGGATTGAGGGATTAATTCAGCAAGGTGTAGAAGAAGGGGCAAATCTGTTAGTTGATGGGCGAAAACCAAAGATTTCTGGTTACGAACAAGGTTATTTTATTCGTCCCACAATTCTAGAGAACGTCAATCCAGCAGGTGAAATCGCCCGTACCGAGATTTTTGGCCCGGTACTGAGCTTAGTACATTTAGATACTATTGATGATGCGATCGCCTTAGTTAATAGCGGTCAATATGGCAATATGGCTTGTCTATTTACTAGCAGTGGCGCAGCAGCACGTAAATTCCGCTACGAAGCCGAAGCAGGTAATATTGGAATTAACATTGGCGTTGCTGCACCGATGGCATTTTTCCCCTTTAGTGGTTGGAAAGAAAGCTTTTTTGGCGATTTGCACGGACAAAGCAATCACGCTGTTGAATTTTTTACCCAAACTAAAGTAGTAATCGAACGCTGGCCTAGTAATTGGTCGCGTCAATTTTAATTGGTTATGGGGCATTGGGCACGGGGCATTGGAAGAGAGACAAATGGCTTTCTTAAAATCAGACAGTCTCAAGGAAAAAATTAGCTGCAATGTGCTAAAAATTGTTTCTTTCTCTGTTCCCTATTCCCTATTTTCAATATATATATGACAATTAATAAGACCAGCTATCACTAGCAGCATTTGGCTTACCTACAATTTTGAGATTGAGAGATTCTAGATAAGCTAAACCATTACTAATTTGTGAGACACTACCTCGAATTTCCAGGTCTAAACGCCCTACTTCACCTATTTTGACTCCTAGCATTGCTCCAGTAATATTAACAACTAATCCAAAATTAGTAATTAATTCAGAAATCACTGGCTGTTGTTGATAGCTACTAGGAATATACAAGCATAAACGAATCTGAGTAATTTGGCTTTTTTCATGCGCTGATGGAACAAAAGAGACTCTAGTAGGTGTTTTAAGTTGAATTTTATTAAGTGTTGTCATTGCCTTATAACTCAGTAATTCAAAAAAAATTTACTCCAAAAATTTATGCCCCACCGTACTTGACCAATCAGGCCAAATCGGTATTCCCAGTTTATTTAAGTAACTCAAACTATAGTAAAGTTGCTTTTTTCTACCCCACAAATCCAAGTCAAACCAGCCGTCATCCTGCATATCAGCTTTGAGAAAGCCACTAATGATATTGACTGTTAATCCATAGCGAGAAACTAATTGAGAAATTATCGGTGTCTGATAATAATGTTTTAAGATGCACAGTTGTAGACGTAGCCGATTAGTTTGATCTTGAGAAATTCTGGCTTTGAATTCTTTTTTCCATTGAGTTTTTAGCGTTTCAGATTGGTTGGTAATTATTTGTTTTAGTGGATTTGGAAATGGCTGCGATTGCTGCTTAAATTGAATTTGGTTAGCGATCGCTAGTTGTACTAAATTTACTCCCAATTCTTGCAAGTAAGATAGGCTACTAGTTAGTTGCTGAGGATTTCCCGAAAGTTCTAAATCAAACCAGCCATCAGTTTCGCTACCCGATACTAGCGATGCGGCTGTGATATTTACGGTTAAACCATAGCGAGATACTAGCCGCGAAATTACAGGTTGTCTGTGATACTTCTGAGGTACTGTAATCCGGCTGTGAATTGGGGATGATTTTTGAGCTTTATCGGGAGACATTGGATTAATCCCCCATTGCAATTGGGTAAATAGAAGATTTGCAGCCAAAAGAACTTAGTTCTCCCAAGTTTGCACGACTGGATATGAGTCTCATATAGATTCTCCTCTTCTAGGCTAACGCTAAACTACGATAAGTCTATCAAGTTTTAGTATTAAATGCATATGTAAAGGAGAATGTCACAAAAAGCACAAAAAAACAACCAGTATATTTAACAATCTTTTTAAAAGCGTATTAGACACGTAGAGGCGGAGCGATCGCGAAACTGTGTATTAGCCTGGTTTGTAGTTGTGCTACTGTCCAAGAAGCTGCTTTGCGTCTATAGCGCTAAAGCGCAACTACGAGCCAAATACAAAGATTTTACTTTTAGTTATATAGTTTGGTTTTTTCTCACCGACTTATGCAGAGTTTCACCTTCTTAATTTTGAATTTTGAATTGGTAGGACAGCTTTTACGAAAAATGCATATTTATGGTTTGCGTATGTATCCCCATTTACCGCCAACAAAATCTGCTGTCCCTTGTTCCTTATCTTGTTTTAATTCTCCACCAACGTTAACTAATGCTACGCCTTCAGCAAAAGGTTTTGCAAAATCGAATTCTCTGGGAATGATAAACTCACCAAACTGATTAATATACCCCCATTTACCGCCCATTTTAACTGGGGCTAATCCTTCTGAAAAAATATCAGCTTCGTAAAATTGCGGTTCTATAACTACTGCTCCGGTTTTATTTATATAACCTAATTTATTGCCAATTTTAACTAATGCTAAACCTTCAGAAAAACTAGTAGCATCATCTAACTGAAGTTGAATGATAATGTTACCTAATTTATCAATATATCCCCACTTATTAGCTATTTTTACGGCTGCTAGGTCTTCAGTGAATGGTTTAGAATCGTCAAATTTGGGAGGAATTATAGTTTGACCTTTATTATCAATATATCCCCATTGGTTAGCTATTTTTACGGCTGCCAGTCCTTCAGAGAATGATTGCGCATAATCAAATTGTGGCTTAATTACCAAGTTGGCAGTTGTATCGATATAGCCATATTTATTATTCAAGTTTACTAGGGCTATTCCTTGCGAAAAAGGTTTAGCATTGTCAAACTGAAGGCGACCAATTTGTTTACCTGTTTTATCAATATAACCGTATTTATAGCCCATCTTGACGACTGCCATACCTTCAGAAAATGGTTCAACCCAATCAAATTGTACCTTGAGGTTATTTGCTTGAGATGTATTAAGGTAAGTATAATTACTATTGATACGTCGATGGGTAAAGCTATTATTTTTAATTTCCTTTATGTCAAGTTTTCCCACACTTTGAGCATAAAATTCAGATTTTAGAATATTCGCTAAAAGCTTATTCTCTTCTAGCAAAGCTTCATAGAAAAAGAATACTTCACCTTGAATACCAACAGAACGATCATAGTTGAGTGCTTGGCGCAAATGTTCGGCATCAATCCGATAGGTATTTTGTTTTAAAAGAACGCTAGGAATTAGGAGGGGCAATTGTTGTTTGGTAAATTGATTAGCTACTAATCTATCTATATCTCTTTTATAAAGTTCAAATTCTCGCCAATATAACTGCGGATGAATTAAATCGACTAACCCAAGGTTAACCCAATTTTGAGAATCTTGGAGGTAGTTTTCATAACTCCAAGGATAAGCACTCGGAGCCATTGAGATAATTAATTCCGGATTAATACTAATTACTTCACGATAGACGCGGGTGAGAAAATTGGAAAGCATATCAGCTCGCCAGCGTAACCATTGTGGATCTTTAGGATTTGCTGGTGGTAGTTGATTAAATTCTTGGCGATAGCGTTCCACAGTTTTTGGATCGTAACCACCTTCACTGGGTAAAGCCGGAAAGCGATCGTCTCCTTGAATACCATCAACTTGATAGTTTTTAACTACTTCTAAAAATAAACTTAATAAAAAATTTTGTACTTCGCTATCAAAAGCATTTAGCCAATCAAAACCATTTTTAGTCAGTAAATTACCAGCATAGTCGCGCGCCGCCCATTCTGGTTTTTTGGCGAGGATTGTACCACCATTTTTTTGATAGGAACTAGCAAAACCATATTCAAACCAAGGGATAACGGCAAGATTAACTCGTTTGGCTTCAACAATTAATTCGGCTAAAGGATCTCTACCTTGAAATTGTGGATTTATTTCAACACCAAAGTTTTCCCGCATAACTCGACTGGGATAAATAGTGAAGCCGTTATTCCAGACAACAGGAAATACTACGTTAAATCCAGTGTCTGCGAGAAAGTTCATCGCCTCGGCAATATTTCGCTGGGAATTAAAGACTTTGCTAGCTGTTGTAGTCAGCCAAATACCACGAATTTCCATGAATCAGGTTTTGCTTGATTTATTGACATTGTCTCTGACTAATGCCAATCCTTCGGCAAAAGGATGAACTTCTTCATATTGTGGTGGAATCACAAATTTTCCGGTTTTGTCGATGTATCCCCATTTATTAGCAATTTGCACTCGTGCTAATCCTTCTACAAAATTATCGGCTGCATCAAATTGTGCTGGAATCGCAAATAATTCTGCACCGGGAATATATTTAAAAGGTACGGTAGGAATTTCTAGAACTCGACAAATAAATGCTGCTATTTCGCCTCTAGTAACATTTTGATTGGGTTGCAAGCGTTTGATGTTTGGGTAGTTAACAACAATGCGCTTTTCTGTAGCAGCTGCGATCGCACGTGTCGCATAACCGGGAATTTGCCCAAAATCATCATAATATTTTTTCACAGTATTTATCGGGTCTGCTGTCACCCCATAATTTAATCCTGATGCTAAAGCCGTTAAAGCTTGCACGCGCAGAATTAATTCATTGGGTTTGAACATCCGATTGGGATATCCAGACAGATAATTTGTTTGATAGGCTTCAGCAATCGCCTTAGCCGCCCAATGATTAGCTGGTACATCTATAAAATCAATCGCCGGACGAGATGGTGACTGTTTTGGTAAACCATTAGAAATAATCGCCGCAAATTCAGCACGAGTCACAGGTGCAGCAGGCCGAAAAGTCCCGTCTGGATAACCTTTTAATATACTCCTTTGGGCAGCAGCAATAATAGATGTTTTTGCCCAATGGTTTTGAATATCGGAAAAGATGTCATTTGTCATTGGTCATTTGTCATGTAAGAATTTGAATGCGGAAAAATCCCGCAACCAATGTTTGAAAACCTTTGTGTCTTTGTGTCTTTGTGGTTTCAATTTTTCCCACAAAGTATTTTACATTAGAGAACTCAACATCTTTATTAAAGTATGATTCTGCTCATCAGTGCCAACAGTAATGCGTAATTTATCCTCTAATCCTGGCTGCTTAAAGTAGCGGATTAAAATTTTCTGTTCTTTGAGTTTTTGATAGAGATATTCTGCATTGCCTTGGGGAGGTTGGGCTAATAAAAAATTAGTTTGAGAATCCCAAACCCGAAAACCTAATTGTTTTAAGTCAGATGCTAGCTGAGTTCTGGATGCTTTAATCTTGGCTACACAAGCGTTTTTATAAGCTTGATCGGCGATCGCAGCTGTTGCAACTGCACAGGCGATCGCATCTATGTTATAGCTATCTTTCACCTTAAACAACCCATCCAATAACAGGGGATTTGCTATCCCAAACCCTAATCGCAATCCTGCTAAGGAGTAACCTTTGGAAAGCGTGCGGATAATTATGACGTTCTCGTATTCCTGCACTAAATCCAAAGCATTTTCGTCGGCAAAATCTACGTATGCTTCATCAATGACTAATACCCCAGATAACTGACTGGCTAATTTCCGCAGATCCTCATTTGGGACTACATGACCTGAGGGGCTATTGGGAGAAGCAATAAATGTTACCGACCCATCAGCAGCAATTAGTTCTGGTAAGGGTAAGCTGAAATCTTCGCGGTAGGGAATTTCTAAAATATCTGCCGCCTGCATCTCGGTTAATGTGCGATACAACACATAAGTAGGCACGGGATAAACTACCTTGCGTCCCGGTTCAGTACAAGCACGAATGACGATGCTTAAGATTTCGTCACTGCCATTTCCGACAATAATCCAATCACTAGGAACACCTAAAACTTTACTTGCAGCTTGCCGAAATTCGCCACCAAATGGTTCTGGATAGCGTCGCAACCATTCACCATCAATATTTCGCAGTACTTCTAATGCCGCAGGTGAGGGAGGATAGGCGTTTTCATTGCTGTTGAGTTTGATAACTGGTGTTCCCCGTGGCGGCTGTTCGCCGGGGACATAGCTAGCCATTGCATTAACATTAGAACGGAAATAATTGGTCATGGGGATGGGGCAGGGAATCAACCTACAATTTCTGAAGATATCGTTTTTTGCAGTGTAATAAGTATATCTTCGTTAAAAAAATGGGCGATCGCATTTGCTGTTCTCTAGGAATGGGCTAACGTGATTTTGAAGGTGCGATTGCAATTATCTGTATCCATATCATACTCATGCTCAAAGTTCTTCCCAAACAAACAGCTTCTATGCAGACCCGTGATGGAGTGCGCTTAGATGCAGATATCTATCGTCCCGATGCTGAAGGTGAGTTTCCAGTATTATTAATGCGACAACCTTATGGTAGAGCGATCGCATCTACAGTTGTCTATGCTCATCCTACCTGGTATGCAGCCCAAGGTTACATCGTCGTGATTCAAGATGTCCGGGGGAGAGGCAGTTCTGAGGGAGAATTTAAATTATTTGCTCATGAAATTGCCGATGGCGAAGATACAGTAAATTGGGCAGCAAATCTGACTCAGAGTAATGGCAAGGTGGGGATGTATGGCTTTTCTTATCAAGGCATGACTCAACTATATGCCGCCGCGAATAAACCAGCCGCCTTAACCACAATTTGTCCGGCAATGATTGGCTATGATTTGTATGCGGATTGGGCTTATGAAGGTAGTGCATTCTGTTTTCAAACTAATCTGGCGTGGGCAATTCAATTAGCAACTGAAACCGCCCGGTTGCGACAAGATACATTAGCCTACAAATCATTATTTTCCGCTTCTCGCAAGCTACCTTTAACTAATCCTGAAATACTCAAAAATCTAGCTCCTGAATCTTTTTATCACGATTGGTTGGCTAATTCCCAACCAGATGCCGCATATTGGCAAGAACTTTCGCCCAAAAGCCACTTACAAACTGTCGATTTACCTATGTTCCACATTGGGGGATGGTTTGATACTTATCTGCGGGGTACTCTGCATTTATATAAAGATATGGCAGCCCGTAGCAACACACCTCAACATTTATTAGTGGGGCCTTGGGCACATTTACCTTGGGGTCGTAAAGTTGGTGATGCTGACTTCGGCCCAAAAGCCGCTAGTCCTGTAGATAGGATGCAAATTCGCTGGTTTGACCAGTTTCTTAAAGATGTAGATACAGGTTTACTGCAAGAACAGCCAGTCTGCTTGTTTGAGATGGGGAGTAATATTTGGCGCACCTTCCCCAGCTTACCAACATCAACTCAACAATCTTATTATTTGGCAACTACTGGATTGGCTAGCATCCGCGAAGATTCGGGAACGCTTAGTACTCAGCAATCAAAAACCAGCACTAGTGATGTATTAGTTCACGACCCTTGGCGACCAGTTCCAGCTTTGGGCGGTCATGCTGCAATTCCGGCAGGAGTGTTTGAGCGATCGCATTTAGATGTACGCTCAGATATATTAACTTACACCAGCCAACCCTTAACCGCAGACTTGCATTTAGCAGGGGATGTAATAGTAGAAGTCTTTTGCAGTGCCGACCAACCGAGTTATGATTTGTGCGCTGTGCTGTCGGAAGTTCATCCTGACGGGCAAGTGTATAATTTGACCCAAGGTTATGTGCATTGTCCAGAAGGGACGAATTCTGCACCAATAACCATTCAATTACAAGCGACTTGTGCAAAGATTCCTCAAGGTCACGCCTTACGTCTGAGTTTGAGTGCAGCCTGTTTTCCAGCCTACCCAATGAACTCTGGAACTGGTGCAGTTATTAATAGCGAAGGTTTACTGAATGCTCAGATTATTACTTTAACAGTAAATTGTGGAGGAGAGGCGAATTCTCAAATTTTATTACCTGTAAATAAGTCGGCGTAATTAGTATTTGTAGGGTGGGCATTGCCCACCGTATCATAGCTTTGCTGGACAATGCTCATCCTACTTTCTAACAACTTATAAATCATTATGCTGATTAGAACTAAGCAATTTCAAATATCTCCCAAAGAATTAAGAGCAATTATTGCTGTTGATTATTATAAACGTATGAGATTAACATTAATAATCTTTTCCGTTTTGACGGTAATCAGTATTATTATTTCTATCATCAAAAAAGAATTTAGTTGGTGGTTGCTGTATTGCTTGGGTTTCATTGCCTATATTCTTTCTGTACCGCTTTGGTTGCGTTTGCAAGGGCGAACTTCTGAGTTAAGCTTCCAAAGTAGATATTGTGAAATGGATGAAAACTTCTTTGCAATATTTTTTGAAGATGGGAGTATTAGCAAGCTTAGATATGAGCATTTTATGACAGTTGTCAAAAAGGGTGAGTATTATTTTTTATATATGACAAAAGTTCAATTTCATTACTTACCAGTTGCGGCTTTTGAGTCTGAGAAAGATATGCACAGATTTGATTTATTTTTAGAAGGCAAGCAACTAATTAAATTGTGGTGAATACAGCACAAAAGCAGTGATTCTTTTTGGCTTGAAAGAGGCAATAGTCATTTGTAATTTCTCCTATGCCCCTCTGCTCCCTCTGCCGCTTTAACGATCAGTCTTTAACTTGACACGATATCACAGTCCACTCAAAATTATTCCATCCTTAGCACGCATATAAAGCACTGGTGTGGCAAAGTCAGGCTTATCTAAGCCAACTTCCATCGAAATTGCGTTGCGAGTGGTTTGGATGACTGCATCTACAGGCCAGCCTAGGGCGAGAGTGCGGTAAAATTCATCAGCAAATAGCTTGGCGGTGGTGTCGAGGATTTCATATTGCATAGCGACTACTGCGGGGATTCCTCGGCGTACTAGGTTAGGTGCTATACCTGCAAAGGCTTGGTTGGAAGACACCGCCGCACCTTGACAGGAATTTAGCACGGCTAACCCTAGGTTACGGTTGCCTAAGAAGAAATTGGCAAAAGCCTCATCATCTAATAATTTGTATTTGCCATCTGTATCTACCAGAGCAATACAGCCTTTGTTGTTCTGGAATTTACCGTGACCAATGAAGTGGAAAACATTGTAAGGCTTTTCTCGCAGCTTTTGATTGATATTGCGGATGGTAGCTTCTGGTAGCACATCTAACTCAATTGTGCCTGCATCTATGTGTTTTTTCAGGGCGTCATGGATGAGGCGTTCTTCTTCAGCAACATCTAATTGAGGTAAGTTAGTTGGGCTGGAGATGACTAGCAGAACTTTAAGCGGTAAGCTTGCGGCTTTGAGGTCGCGCTTTTGTAGGGGAACGTCAACATAACGCGAGAGTACGGTTTGGGTGTTGTTTGCGAGGAAAGTGTTAGTAGCCTCATCATAGAGAAATTCCCAAGGGAGGGCGGCTAGTTCGGGGGAATCAAACACTAGGCGCAGGCGCACTTCGTAGTCATTCGCTTGTGCGCCTGCGATTGTAGCCCGTAATTGACCGCGAATATCTATAGGGAAAAGTGCTTGGTAAAGTTCGCCACCTAAGGCTTTGAGCAAATCGGCATCTGTTTGGCGAGACTCAATCAGTTTTAAAGACAGCTTAATTCTGTTCATTTCCAATCGCAATTCGCCCCACTCTTCGCCCTGTTCTGAAGAAGCGCGAATTTTGCGGTCTGCTGTCACTAATATTTGAAAATCGTGGTAGTTCATGATGGCTTGATTTTTGAATGATTCATCTCTCGCCTTAGATAATTCCTCTTGTAGTGGTGCCATTTGGGGATTAAGTTCCTGTTCTGCTTCTAAGCGTGGCAAATTTACATCATCAATTAGCCTGCGGACATCTACCATTTGACGACTTTTTCTACATTGAATCTGGTAATCATCAGCGTTTAAGAACTCATGTAGTTCATCTAAAGGATAAGTATAGGGAGTTTCGTTTACCTCACATTTTTTGCAGTTACAGGGAACAAGAGTGTCATACTGCAAACGCTCAAAAGACTTGTGAATTTTTTCGAGTTCGTGCGTGATGACTGCCAGCAATTCTTTCTTGCGATTTCCTATTACACGGATTTTGATTTCTTTTTGATTGTAGTGTTCAATCACTTCTGCACGAGTTTGGTCTTTGTTAAGAACAATGCCACTTCTCCAAACGAGGTTTTGCCGTTCAATCCAAGGGTGTGTCTCAACCATGAAGCGTGTGAGAATACCTTTTGGCATAAACTCATATTTATAGCGCAAAATGAGATTATTAGATTTCTCCCAAGTGTACTCAGGTTGGTTGATATCGAGCAGTTGCGGGGCAATATAGCTACCAGACAGATTAGGAATTGGGTAGCAAAGTTTGAACCGCATCATGAGTTGCAAGAGTTCATCTTGCATATTACTATATTTGCTGTTTTTCCAGATATCTTTGAGATTGTCTCGGGTAAAACAGCCCAAGTTGTTCTTGACGATTTCGTTATCTAAAACTTTGTAGACGGCAGTAGTTCCCCATTCTGGTTTAAGAATGACATAGTGTTTAAGTATAGAATCGTCTTGAAAGTGCAGGCAAACACCGAGGTCGTGCAGATAGCGACTGAGCCGCAGCATCTCTTTACGGTCAGTTAAGTTATTGACTCGGCAAAGGTTGCAGTATTCTTCAAAGCTGATGTAGTTGCCGGAGTAATTTTCTAAAGCAGAACGAACTCTGACCCAGAGTTTTGGCAGAGATGTGCCGACGTGGGCAAGTTTGCTAATGTAGTCTTGAATAGTTTGTTTAATATCTGCTAGACCTCGATTG
Source organism: Calothrix sp. NIES-2098 (assembly GCF_963875125.1). NCBI lineage: Bacteria > Bacillati > Cyanobacteriota > Cyanophyceae > Nostocales > Calotrichaceae > Calothrix > Calothrix sp. NIES-2098. The sequence goes on along the minus strand of NZ_CAWNKJ010000001.1, from coordinate 697,593 downwards.
GTTGCTAAGTTCGTTGCCAGAAGTTCTTTTAAATTGGTGAATTCTCCACGCAACTGGCGCTCATTAACTTCGCATTGACGGTCTTGTTTTTCGTTTTTAATAATAAGAACTGGACTATTTGCACTCAAGAGTTCAACGACCTTAAGCCACCAGTAAAAATCGGTGTTCTCTTTGCGAGTATCAGCAACTAAGCCATAGAGAGAACGTTCAGTAAGGAAAAACTGGTGAGTTTGGTGGTAGATTTCTTGTCCGCCGAAATCCCAGATGTTAACGCGAAAGTCTTTGCCATTTGGCTGGGTGAAGTGCCACCGGATTACCTCAATGCCTTCAGTTGATTTTTCATTGGGCTGGAGTTTGTAGCTTTCATCTTTAATTTTCTTAGCTAAAGAAGTTTTACCAACTCCTCCTTCGCCAACAATTAAGAATTTAGCTTCGTAGACTGGTTCAGTTTCATTAGGATCTTGCACTTGGAAATAGAAATCGAGGATTTCATTCACATCACCAGGATCTTGCGACCACTTCTCCCCTCCTAAAATCTCAGGTGGAATAGGGACTGGATTTTTACGAATATCCAGCTTGTTGAGATTTGGTAATTGCCTGATTTCACCTGGTAGGCTACTGAGTTGATTGCTCCAGAGGAAGAGCGATTGCAAGTTCATCAATTGTCCAATTTCGCTTGGCAGACTGCTGAGTTGATTAAAGCTGAGGTCAAGTGATTGCAAGTTCACCAGTTGGGCAATTTCTCCTGGTAAGCTACTGAGTTGATTACTCCTGAGGTCAAGCGATCGCAAGTTGACCAATTGGACAATTTCGCTTGGCAGACTGCTGAGTTGATTAAAGCTGAGGTCAAGTGATTGCAAGTTCACCAATTGGACAATTTCGCCTGGCAGACTGCTGAGTTGATTGAAGCTGAGGTCAAGCGATTGCAAGTTCACCAGTTGGACAATTCCATCTGGCAGATTGTTGAGTTGATTATTCCTGAGGTCGAGTGATTGCAAGTTTACCAGTTTTTCAATTTCGCCTGGTAGACTGCTGAGTTGATTACTGCTGAGGTCGAGCAATTGTAAGTTAATCAGTTGGATAATTTCGCCTGGCAGACTGCTGAGTTGATTGCTCCAGAGGAAGAGCGATTGCAAATTGATCAGTTGAACAATTTCGTCTGGCAGATTGGTGAGTTGATTATTTCTGAGGTCGAGCGATTGCAAGTTCACCAGTTTTCCAATTTCAGGTGGTAAAACCGTTAACCTGTGATCAGAAAGGTCAAGTTTTGTTTCACCATCTATTGCTGCTTTTTCAATTACCTGTAGCAGTTCTTCCTCGGTCATGAGCAATTACTGAACTAATATTTACTACTCTAAAGGTATTCTCAATCGCAGCCATTCAGTATAAAGGAGGAAGCGATCGCACATGATTCACATTATAATGTGCGCTTTTAAAGAATACGGGGAAAGGGATAAGCGATAAGATAAAAACTTTGTTTTATTTGTAGCGGGTAGTACACCGCCTGTTAGTTACACTTTAGGAACATCACGCTTGTTGTTATGAACATTGTTATTATTACTATGAACATTAGGCTTGTCGTTATGAACGTCGCGATTTTATGAAAAATATTCAGCTTTACACAGGGTAGTCAAAAAATATTTAATTTTTGTGATCGCTTTTCTTTACTCCAATCACAAATAACGCGATCGCTTGGTTAAACTCTGCTAACGCACTTTCCCAAATCTAAAGTAAGAGTGCGTAGGCGTAGCCCGTCGTAGACATCGCCTTCGCTGTAGCTTGGATTAAGTTAGAGAAACTTATCACCTAATACCTCAACACGACTGTGAAGTACCCCAACATGACTGTGAAGTACCTCAACACGACTGTGAAGTACCTCAACATGATTGTGAAGTACCTCGACACGACTGTGAAGTACCTCAACACGACTGTGAAGTACCTCAACACGGCTGTGAAGTACCCCAACACGACTGTGAAGTACCTCAACACGGCTGTGAAGTACCTCAACACAACTGTGAAGTACCTCAACACAACTTGGAAGTACTTCAACATGATTCTGACTAACATAATTTGCGTAAACAAAAAGATCCCCGACTTTTTCAAAAAGCCAGAGATCTAAAAAACCGCCTATTTTCTGAATTACAAATTACCTAATTTCTTCCAAATCCACCCACTCATCATAAGAAGAGTCGTAATCTAGGTAATGCACATAGTATTGCTGACCTTGAATTTTCTGAATACTTGCAGAATACCAATCTTCGTTATCTTCATCCCAAACTTTGACTTTTTGATTGACTGCAAATCCATTGTTATCAGATGCGCCATGTTCGCGAATGCGAATTTCATCTTCGCCTACCCATTCGTTGTAGGATGAACCGTAGCCAAGGTAATGCACGAAGAATTGGTCATTTTCAACTTTCTCAATTGTGGCTTGATACCAATCTTCTTCTTCACCATCCCATACTTCTACAGTTTTGCTGACTGCATATTGGCTAGTATCAGACTTCGCCGCAGCTGATGACGATGAAGTAGCTTGGAGTGACTGTGGCGCATCTTGGGGAAGTTCGGCTTTAACCAAAGAATGCGATCGCAAAATGACGGCGCGAGCTACGGTTTGAATTCCTGTATGCTCGTAGTAATTGGTGGTTTGATCCAAGAATGCGGCAACGAAATCTAAGTTATCATCGGCAATCTGGATAAAACTACCTAAATGGCTGGAAAGAGACTGCGGTGTGACGCCTGTTCTAGCTACTAAGTTATTCATCCAGCCTTGCACCGAGTTGAAAGCTTGAGTGATAAACCCAAATTTCTCGCTGGGGTTATTACCTGGTAAAGCGCTGTTAACTGCTAAGAAGACGGGATTTTGCGCTACTGCGCTGCTAGCATCAGCACCACTAATAATACTGTGAATCTTGCTGAGGAAATCTGGCCCTAAAGGTAGCAATCCATCGAGACAAACTAAAGCTACCATCCGCATTAAGGATGCATTTTTGTAGTTTTCTGCTAAAGAAGCAGCAAATGCTTGGGGATTGGGGCTAGGAATACCATTTAATTTAGAGAAGGCGATAATTTCAACTGCTATTTTTAGAACTAAATCTATAGTTTGAGTGACATCTGCTTTGGGAGTGATATTACTTAAAAAAGAGAGAAAGCCTATTTTTTCACCTACTTTATTAGCTAAAGCTGCTGTAGCCATAGCTGTGTCGGCTTTATCGATGGTTTGATAAAGTTTAATGGCAGTTTGGTAGCCATTTTGCGGATCTTGATAGAGAGAGACAGCGCGATCGCGAATTCGCTGAATTACTTTGGCATCAGTTTCACCAGTAATTTCACGGATGCTATTGTCAAAGCCTACGACGTTTGTCCACTCTCCTGGGGCGACGTAATCGAGAGCCTTTAAGACTTTGATAGTAATATTATCATTGGGTAATTCGTCAACCAACTGAATAATTGACTTATCCATAAATCAATCCTCGCAACTCAAAGGTATAGTAATAAATTATACGCAATGATTTTGAGATGTCGAATACTGAGGAAAAGGTACAAGCTGAGACTTGTTACCCTTCCCTGCTGGCTCAATGTATCAAGTAGTAAAACAGTATTATTGCGGATGAGGACGGACACACCTTAATGAGTTATGGTCATTGTAGTCATGATGACTAGCTTTGTCCTTGTCTGGATATTTCCATCTACAATAAGCATCTAAGTCCATACCTACGCGCTTTGTGGCGTTGCGATCGCTGGCTGGAACTTCAAACTGATAACCACTGCGTTTTGATTTAATTTTATATAAACAAACCCAGCGAAACACAGGCCAAACATCTGTGAATTCATCCTCATAATGCGGCCCTAGTTTTTGAATGTTGATTATACCAATTTGTTTGATTTCGGGGATATCTTGATAAATGATATTACTCTGACAAACATCTCGCATATTAATTGCGACTTCATTGTCATTTTGGTATATTCTATCTCTAAACAACTTTTGCATAATTTGAAATGCATAAAAGCCATTAAAAATTAAAGATAAACATAAAGCTAGATTTGCAATTGCCGGATATCTTGATGTGTATTGTGTAGCAGAAATATAACTAGCAAATTGGCTTGGTGGTTTAGTAGATGTTACTTCAATTGCTTTATTTAAAGCTGTCAAAGCTTCTGTAGCTGACTCATAACGGTTCTGATAATTACGACAAACCATTTTGTCTACAACTGAAGCTAAAGCATTGCTAATCTGCGGTGCGTGTTTGCGCCAGATAATTTCTCCAGAAGAGTCTTTTTCTAGATTCCTGGGAAGTAAACCAGTTAATGCTTGAACTCCCACTATCCCAACAGCATAAATATCGCTAGATAATTTAGGACTACCTTGTTCTTGTTCCACAGGTGTATAACCAGGAGTACCTACATTATGCGTGAGGCTAGGGGGATTGTTGGCGTTAACTTCTATAGTGCTAATTTCCTTAACAGCACCAAAATCAATTAAGACAATTTTTTCATCGGAGTATCGCCGAATCAAATTTGAGGGTTTAATATCTCGATGAATTACATTTTCTTGATGTACAACTTCTAAGACTTTGAGAATATCCTGTAATAGAGCAATTACTTTTTCTTCCCTTAATGGTTGATCTGGAATAATTTCCGATCTCAGATCTTTACCATCTATGAATTCTTGAACTAAATAAAATTCTTCATTTTCTTCAAAGTAAGCGAAGAGTTCGGGAATTCGATCGTCTTTTGCTCCCAGGCGTTCTAAAACTTTTGCTTCTCTTTGAAATAATTTTCTCGCCAAAGGCAAATTTTCCGGGTCATTTCTGCGCAAACTTAGTTGTTTAACTACAACATTGGAATGGCTGGGCTTGTCTATATCCACAGCTAAATAAGTAATACCAAATCCTCCACTTCCCAGCCGTTCTTGAATTCGGTAATGTCCTCTGATGATTGTTCCGTTCTGAATCATATAGCGCTTCTATTTGATTTGTGAACTTACTTGTAGAGGTTGGGAATAGAGAATAGGTGACACAGAAATAAGTCAGCTTTAAGCAGGGTGGGCAATGCCCACTCTACTACTAATTTTGAATTTTTATAAAATCCCTGTTGGGAATTATAGCGAAAGAAACACACACTTAACTGAAACTCATGGTTAAGCGATCGCCTTCTATAGAAATCCGATTTGATTATTGAAAAATCTGCGTATATTTAAAACCCTAATCTGGTGGGCGATGCCCCACCCTACGTTTATTTCTAAATCTTATACCAAGCTCATGGGTAAGCGATCGCCTTTTAAATTATATGATTTTGGATTAAAGAATCATCTCAAATTCTTTAACAAAGCTTCTGTCTGCTGCAACTTAACTAAAGTATTGGCACATAAAATCCCAGACGCAGCTACCGCAGGGACACCAATTCCTGGCATAGTACTATCACCAACGCGATATAAACCTTGTATGGGTGTGTGTGTACTGGGAAACATTCCCTTATCTGCTGCAATAGCCGGGCCGTAGGTTCCTTGATACCTGCGCAAATAATGAGCATGAGTTAAGGGTGTACCAATTAGTTCTATAACCGCACGCTCCTTGATATCGGGGATAATCTTCTCTAAGGCGCGATATAAGGTTTGGGCTTTCTGCTGTTTCTTTTCTGCATACTCTTCATTCCTTTCCCATCCGGTGTAGGGTTCGAGGGTGTAAGCATGAACTACATGATGTCCTTGGGGCGCAAGGCTTGCATCCCATACACTAGGAATTGAAATCATGCAGGTATTTCCGGGTGTGGTGATCTCTTGCTGCGAATCGTGGACTACTACATGATGACCTGTTAAATTTTCCAAACCATCGGCGCGGATACCTAAATGTAAATGCATGAAACTTGCAACGGCTGGAGTTTCTAAGGCTTCTTGGTGGTAAGTTACAGGTAAATCTTGGGGACGTAATAATTTATTGTAGGTATCCCAGATACTCGCATTGGAAATCACAATCGGCGCGTGGAGAATTTCGCCGTTTTGTAACTTCACGCCTACAACTTTACCCGATTCTACTAAGATTTGCTCGACGTGACATCCTAAACGCAACTTTCCACCCCAGCGTTCTAAACCCCTAACTAAAGCTTGAACAATTGCGCAACTCCCGCCTACAGGATACTCAACACCAGCACGGGAACGTTCGCCTAACATAAAAGCGACTTCGGGTGCAATTGTCCCGTGTGCTTTTAAACCTGAAAGCAAAAAGCATTCTAAATCGATGAGTCGCCGCACCCAAGGATCTTGTATTGTTGCATCCATGACATTACCAACTGAACTCTGCACTAGCGGTAAGTAGGGCAACATTTTCACTAAAGAAGGTAGATAATTTTTAAATAATGTTAAAATTACCTGCCAATCTGCTCGCAACGCTAGGGTAGGAATATCCCGCATCACTTCATACAACCCTAATAAACGTTCTGTAAAGCGTTGCAGTTCTTTAGCACCTTGAGGCGTAATTCTCTCCACCTCATGGCGATAACGCTCTGCATCCCTGTAGACTGCAATAGTGCCTTCAGGAAAATGGTAGTGTCCTAAAGGATCGTAAGGTATAACTTGAATGGATTCACCAAGAGCATCCAGAACTTGTTTTACCGGATTCAAGCTTTGGGCGTCTGCCAGACCACAGTAGAAAGAAGGGCCAGAATCAAATTCAAATCCTCTGCGTCGAAAACTATGAGCAGCACCCCCAGGAATGGTATGGCTTTCACATACAATTACTTGCTTGCCATAATAAGCAAGTAATCCCGCAGCACACAACCCACCGATACCGCTACCAATGACTATGACATCACTATTTTGCATTTTTGTCCTTTGTCCTTTGTCCTTTGTCTAAAATCAATTACGTTTGTCCTTTGTTATTTGTCCTTTGTCTAAAACCAATGACCAATGACTAATGACCAATGACTAATGACCAATGACCAATGACTAATAACCCATGACAAATGAACCATTAATTGAATTAAAAGGCGTGTCTAAGTCCTTTGGTAGCAATAAGGTTTTAGATAATATAGATTTGACCATTTATCGGGGAGAAGCACTAGGAATTATAGGCCCTTCCGGGACTGGTAAATCGACAATTTTGCGTGTGATTGCGGGATTGCTGCTTCCTGATGAAGGAGAAATTTATTTAAGAGGGGTGAAGCGAAACGGTTTAATTGAAGATGCGGCTGATAATGTTGGGATTGGGATGGTGTTTCAGCAGGCGGCGTTATTCGATTCGTTAACAGTAGAAGAGAATGTGGGGTTTTTACTGTATCAAAACTCCAAGATAGCGCGATCGCGCATTCGCGACATGGTAAATAACAAATTAGAGATGGTAGGCTTACCGGGAATCGGAGATTTATATCCATCCGAACTTTCCGGTGGGATGCGCAAACGCGTAAGTTTTGCTCGCGCCATCATGTCTAACCCCGAAAACGATCGTGAAGGGCCAGAACTTTTACTGTACGACGAACCAACCGCTGGACTCGATCCGATTGCATCAACAGTCATCGAAGATTTAATTCGCCATTTGCAACGCTCACAGGGCGTTTGCAGTACCTATGCTATTGTGACTCATCAAGACAGTACAATTCGTCGTACCGCGGATAGAGTTATATTTCTGTATCAAGGTAGAGTGCAGTGGCAGGGTACAGTGAGTGAAATAGATAGCACCGACCATCCATTGATTAGACAATTCATGAGTGGAAGTGTGCAAGGGCCGATTCAGGTCGTCGGGTAATGGATGGAGGAATCATATGCGATCGCGTACAGTCAGAGAAGGTTCTGTTGGGCTATTAGTCCTTATGGGGCTGGGAGTCTTTGGACTAATCGTTGTGTGGTTGAATCGAGTAAGTGCTAGTCGCAGTTCATACAAAGCTATTGTGGAATTTGCTAACGCTGGCGGGATGCAGAAAGGTTCAACAGTCCGCTACCGGGGCGTGAAAGTAGGCAATATTTCCGCTATTCGACCAATGGCAAATAACATTGAAGTGGAAATAGAAATTGTCCAACCCGATTTAATCATTCCTAAGGATGTGGTGGTAGAAGCCAATCAAAGTGGATTGATTAGCGAAAGTATTATCGATATCACACCCAAATCTTCTATACCTGCTGGGGCTGTCACCGCTAAACCCCTAGATAAAAATTGCGATCGCAATTTAATTATTTGTAATGGCGCTCATTTACCAGGTCAAGTTGGTATCAGTATCGACCAACTGATTCGCAGCACAACTGAGTTGGCGACTGTATACAATGACCCAAAATTTTATCGGAATGTTAACAGATTACTCGAATCCTCTACAGCCGCAGCAACTAGTCTGACTTCTCTGAGTCGAGATCTCCAGACTTTATCGAGAAATGCTCAAGGTCAACTCGGCACGTTTTCTGCGACAGCTACTTCCGTACAACGAGCTACAAATCAACTGACGACATCTTCTAGTCGCACAGTAAATGAACTAGGTTCCGCAGCAAGACAATTTAGTCTCACAGCCACTCAAGCCAGTCAGTTGTTAACTAACCTCAATAACTTAGTCACAACCAATCGTTCGTCATTGGTTACTGCGTTGAACAATCTCACCGAAACCAGCAACCAATTACGCACAACATTCACTAACTTATCGCCTGCTGTGAATCGCTTAACCCAAGGAGAAATCATCAAAAATTTAGAAACTCTCTCAGCGAATGCAGCCCAAGCATCAACCAATTTACGCAATGCGACAAATTCTTTAAACGACCCGAAAAATGCAGTCTTACTGCAACAAACTTTAGATTCAGCCAGAGCTACATTTGAAAACACGCAAAAAATTACCGCCGATTTAGATGAACTAACAGGCGACCCGAAATTCCGCAGCAATTTGCGTCAATTGGTCAATGGTTTGAGTAATTTGGTATCCTCTACACAAGAAACAGAGCAGCAAGCAAAGATTGCAGTTACCTTAGATGCTCTCAAAGCATCGATTAATAAACCAAATGCAGTAGTTTCCACCCCAACGCCAAAGCAGCAGACGGTAACGATTAATCCCTTACCGAATGCTTTGAAAAATCTGGATAAAAACCCCCAGCCAACTTTCACCTTATCCACCCCAGAACCATCTTCTGAAGAGTTATTAAAGCGACTACGGCAGTATAGTAAAGAACGAACGCAAGAGAAAATAGCAGAGAATGAGGAAAAGAAGGACAAAGTTACGCCCTAACACGGAGACGCGAAGAATTACTATTAACTGTGGACTCTTGACTATTGACTCTTGACCAATGACAAATGACAATTTTTTCTTGCGTAATGTTTGGTATTATGCTCTGCCAAGCGATCGCCTAAAACCCGGTAAGATGGTTTCCCGTGTTTTCTTGGGCGAACCGATAGTTCTGTGTCGTAGCCGAGAGGGTAAAGTATTTGCCTTAAAGGATCTTTGTCCGCATCGGGCTGTGCCTTTAAGTTGCGGTCGATTTGATGGGCAGGAAGTAGAATGCTGTTACCACGGTTGGCGCTTTAACCATGCAGGACGTTGCACTGCAATACCTTCTCTAGTAGAAGGGCACGATGTAGATTTAAATCGCTACAATGTAGAATCCTACGAGATTCGCGAAAAGCAAGGTAATATCTGGATATTCATGCCAGAAACGGGTAAATCTAAGTCTCCTGCCTCAACAAGAGAAATTCCCGAAATTCCAGAGATTCCTGGCTTTGGCGATCGCCCGCCGCAGTTAGTAGAAGTGATGCGGTTTCCCTGTTTTATCGATCATGCAGTCTTAGGTTTGATGGACCCCGCCCATTCACCTTACGTTCATCGAGTATGGTGGTGGCGTTCTGGAAAACTCCACGACGAAATCAAGCAATTTGACGCTTCACCTTACGGGTTTACCATGCGTAAACACCAATTACCAGCCAATACAGGTAAAGCTTATCGCTTCATTGGCGGCGGAATCCCCGAAACAGAGATTACTTTTCAAATACCCGGAGTCAGGGTAGAAACCACAACAACCGCCAAGCATCAAGTTACCAATCTGACAGCAATTACACCAATTTCGGAAACAGAAAGCGAAGTTAATTTCGCCTTTTATTGGACAGTACCTTGGGCGGGATTCGCCAAGCCGTTGATTCGTGTATTAACACGGGCTTTTCTAGGACAAGACCGCACAGTAGTTGAAAAGCAGCAGATTGGGCTGAAGTACGATCCAGTGCTGCGGCTGATTAAGGATTCAGATGTGCAAGCGCAATGGTATTACCAGTTAAAGCGGGAATATGCACGTGCGATCGCTGAAGGTCGTCCATTTGTTAACCCGGTGAAGAGTCAAGTATTGCACTGGCGCGCTTGATATTAAGATTCCCTATTGCAATCTACTAGCGAATGGTAGGTAGTACCGTTACTACAATTTGACTGCATTACCCTGCATTGTTAATGCACTGGTCTGTTATGCCAATGCATCGGCTTGTTATGCCAAAACATCGGGCTGTTATATTAAAACGTTGGCTTGTTATGCCAAAACATCGGGCTGTTATATTAAAACGTTGGCTTGTTATGCCAAAACATCGGGCTGTTATATTAAAACGTTGGCTTGTTATGCCAATGCATCGGGCTGTTATATTAAAACGTCGGCTTGTTATGCCAATGCATCGGGCTGTTATATTAAAACGTCAGCTTGCAAAATTAACCTGATGACTGTAATCGGCGGTGTAAGTAGTCGGACAGAATTAATTACATAATGTCATTGCGAATGGAGCGAAGCGAAATGAAGCAATCGCAAAGGCTGGGATTGCTACTCTTCGAGAACGCTTTCAGCGAACGCTTCGCTCGCAATGACTGTAAATATTTTTGTCCAACTACTTATTAGGCGTTTCCCCATAATGCACCTACTATAACTGGGAACTACACCCTGACGTACTAAGCCTGACCTTTGTTGAGGAATAAGAGCGATCGCCTAAAATTTTGTTATAGACAAGTTGTATGGCAGTCGCAAATCATTTGTGAGACACTACAATTGTCAAATCACAAATGACAAATGACAAATGACTATAAATTATCAACGTGCTAATACTCTTAAAACAGCCTTTCAAGTGTGTACGTTAGAACCCTTAGAAGGTGAAGACATCGAAAAATATTATGTTGATTTATCAGCAGTACGTAAAACTTCAGCCGTTGATAGCGTTAGTACTATTTTAGATTTTCAAGAACCAGCAGATTTTAGCACTATTTTATTTACTGGTCATCGTGGTTGTGGTAAAAGCACCGAGTTAAAACGCATTCAAAAGCTCTGGGAAGAAAACTATCACGTAATTTATCTAGAAGTAAATGAAGAAACAGATATTAACGACGCTAGTTATACAGATTTATATTTAATCGTCATCAAGCAAGTAGAGTTTGAGCTAAGAAAATTAGATTTAAAATTTGACGAAAAACTCTTACATAACTTTGAAGAATGGTTTAAAGACATTACCAAAGAAACCGAAGAAACTGTCGAGAAATCAGTCAGCATCGAGGGAGAAGCGACACTGCAACCAGAAGCACCATTTATTGCAAAATTAATGGTCAAGTTACTGGCGCAAATTAAAGGGTCTGATAAACAAAAAACTACAATTCGCCAAACTTTAGAAAAAGACTTGTCTCGTCTAAAGGCAGATATTAATTTATTGCTAGGTGATGCTTACGTTAAACTCAGAAAAAAATACCCAGATTATAAGGGCTTACTAATTATATTTGACAACCTAGATCGCGTTCCGCCTGCGGTTGCTAACCATTTATTTTTTGACTATGCGGCTCAATTGCAAGAATTGCACTGCACTATTATTTATACAGTCCCTATTTCTATTCTGTGTTCGCCTAAAAATCCCTTAGCTTTGTTTGATGGTAATCCCCATATCGTGCCAATGGTAAATATTTATGAATTAGAAAAGGATACTTGCCATTTAAATTGCAATCAAGCAGGACTAGACGCAACAGCGAGTTTAATTGAAAAGCGCGTAGATGTTGATGCTGTCTTTGAATCTCGCCAAGAATTGCTAGAATTAGCCAAAGCTAGTGGTGGTCACGTGCGTCAATTAATGCAAATGATGCGAACCGCTTGTCAAACTGCTAGTACACGCAAGCATCCCAAAATCACGGCTGAAGATGTCACTTATGCGATTAAGCAGCAACAATTTAGTTTTGAAAGGTTTATACCGGAAGAACATTATCATTATTTAGCCCAGGTGTGTATCACCAAAGATGTTAGTAAAGATGATATTGGTCAGTTAATGTTATTTAATACTTCAGTTTTAGAATACAACGGCAATAAACGGTGGAATTATCCTAATCCAGTGGTGAAGCAAAATGAATTCTTCCAAAAAGCACTTGAATCAGCACTCGCAGGAAAGTCATAACGCCGAACTTGGGCAGTTTATTACACTGAATCAAGATGTATTTGCTGAATTACTGACTTTTATCGACTTTGCCGAAAAATTCACGCTGGGTTTTGTAGAAGTTAATTTCCCTCCAGATGCAGACTTATTAATTGCAGCTTTGCAAACTCACCCAGAATGCGAACAGATTCAGTTTTATATTCTCAATTTTCCTGATGAAAACTTGCGGTTTCTTCGGGATGGGATTGTGAAAGAATTAGCGAATATTCAAGTAGATGCAAACAAAAAATTAGTGTTGATTGTGCGGGGGCTAGAGAAATCTATTGGCGTTTTTGGCGAGTATCCCCCAGTATTACAAGATTTGAATTTTGTTCGCGATGCTTATAAAAGAACTGTTCCTTATCCAATATTATTTATTCTGCCAGACTATGCCATTACCCGCCTAGCTAAATTCGCACCAGATTTTTGGGCTTGGAGTTCGGGAATATTTAGGTTTAAAACGCCAGAGAATACTAAAGAACAGGCGTTAAACCAAGCTCAAAATACAGAGAGAATTGTCGATAGATTACCACCACCAGAAAAGCAAGAACGCATTGATGTATTAAACCGTCTGTTGATGGAATATAAACCTACTGGGTATCATGTACCTGATGGCAATATCCGTAGGTATAGTAATGTTTTACATCAATTAGGATTGGCTTATATCAGTCACAACAAACCAGAAAAAGCCAGGGAATATTTAGCAGAAGCCGAAAAAATTGCTGAGAGTTTTGAAGATAGTAGCTTTCAGATAAAAGTTCTTAATTCGTTAGGAAAGACTTATTCTCAGCAAAGACAATTTGAGACAGCAATTACTTATTATCAACAAGCATTAAATATTGCCCAAAAGCTAGAAAATAAGCGTGAGGAAGCTAGGGCTTTGTTTTACTTGGGTAATGCTTACTTAGAATTGAGACAATTTGCACAGGCTAATGAATTTTATCAGCAGTGTTTAGAAATATATCAAGAGCTAGGCGATCGCTATTCCCAAGCTGGTACCTACCACCAGTTGGGAAGAGTTGCTCAAGATTTGCGGGAATTTGAGGAGGCGCGGCGCAATTATCAACAAGCTTTGGCTATCTTTATTGAATATGACAATCGCTATTCCCAAGCCAAAACCTACCACCAGTTGGGAATAGTCGCCCAAAATTTGTGGGAATTTGAGGAGGCGCGGCGCAATTATCAACAAGCTTTGGCTATCTATATTGAATATGGCGATCGCTATTCCCAAGCTAGCACCTACCACGGGTTGGGAATGGTAGCTGAGGATTTGCGGGAGTTTGAGGAAGCGCGGCGCAATTATCAACAAGCTTTGGCGATCAAAATTGAATATGGCGATCGCTATTCAAGCGCCCGCACCTACCACCAGTTGGGAATAGTTGCCGGAAATTTACATGAATATGAGGAAGCACGGCGGAATTTCCAACAGGCTTTGGCTATTTTGATCGAATATGGTGATCGCTATTTAAGCGCCAGCACGTACCACAACCTGGGAATAGTTGCTCAAGGTTTGCGAGAATATGAGGAGGCGCGGCGCAATTATCAACAAGCTTTGGCTATCAAAATCGAATATAGCGATCGCTATTCCCAAGCCAGCACCTACCACCAGTTGGGAAGAGTTGCCCAAGAATTGCGGGAATTTGAGGAGGCGCGGTGCAATTATCAACAAGCTTTGGCTATCAAAATCGAATATGGCGATCGCTATGAGCAAGCACTTACTTACCACTGTTTAGGAACACTTGCAGAAGCGGAGGAAAACTTCCCAGAGGCGAGGGCGAATTTGCAGACAGCGTTAGAGATATATATTGAGTATAAAGATGAATATTGGGCAGCAGTGGCGCGGGAGATTTTAGACAGATTACCAGAGTGATGTGGAAGGAGATGTAAATGGTTACTACCAATCAAGCGATAAACAGCACTCCTACAGAAAAACCACTTGCAGAAAAGCGTGTCACGCTTCATAACATTAGTTGGCAGGCTTACGAGCAAATTCTCGATGCTTTGGGCGATAACCGAGCAGCCCGACTCACATACTACCAGGGTATGTTAGAGATTATGACCCCTTTAGAAGAACATGAAAGTGGTAGCGAACATATTGGGATGTTGATTCACCTTTTAACAGAAGAACTTAATCTCAATATCAAAAGTATGGCTTCTACTACACTGAAAATACCAGAGTCAAAAGTGGGTGCAGAACCGGATAAATGTTACTACATTCAAAATGAGCCTGCTGTGAGAGGTAAAACAGTAGATTTAGCAGTAGATCCACCTCCAGATTTGATTTTAGAAGTAGATATAACTCATACAGATATCAATAAAAAACAACTTTATCAGGAAATGAAAGTTCCCGAATTTTGGCGCTATAACGGGACAAATTTAACTATTTATCTGTTGCAGAATGGTGAATATCAAGAATCAGCAACTAGTGCAACATTTCCTATATTAACTAAAGCAATGGTTTACGATTTTTTAGCACAATGCAAAACTCAAGGAGAAACCCAAACTAAGCGAGCTTTCCGTGCAATGCTGCAAGAACAAATCCAGCAGTAATATCATGTCCGTTTTAGCACTTGTCATTGCGACCGTTCGCTGAAAGCGTTCCCGTTCGCCGTCAGGCGTTCTCGAAGAGTAGGGTAGGGAAGCAATCCCCAACCCTTGCGATTGCTTCGCTCCACTTCGTTCCACTCGCAATGACATATTAAGGGTAATTTGCCAGACATCATATAATTTATGCGATTGCCTGGATTTTGAATTACTACTTAGATTGAGCCAAAATCTCTTCCCACTCAGATGAAGACAGAGGTTTTACAACTAACTCCATCTCAAAACAATAACTAGCAGCCGCCATCAAAGCTGTCATAATTATCTCTACACTTAAACCTTGAGGTAGTTGTACCTTTGTCCAAGCTTCTCCACCAAACACCTGGGTAAATAATTCAGCATCTTGGTTTAACCGCATCGAACCATGTTGCAAAATTGCCCCAGCACGTCGCAGTTGGGCGCTACCAATTAGTTTTGCTCCATCAGCTAAAACTAAATCTGCACCTGTTGCAGTACCAAAACAATTAGGGTTATGAATATAGCCGCGTCCCGCAGTACCGTATTGCAATTCCACGCCAAGCGATCGCCAGCCTTGAATCAAAAACTCACAAATTTTTTGGTAAGCTTGGAGGCGATGTCTAGCGACAAGCCGCTTTGCGTCTACGCCATGCAATCCAGATGTAACGACAGCGTAAGTTAAATCGCTTTGGTGTAATACTGCTCTTCCACCAGTAGGACGCCTGACTATATCCAGTTTTTCACCTTGCCAAATCAAATTTGACCAAAATTCTGGATATTGGTGTTGATGATAACCGAGAGAAATAGCGGCTGGCGACCAAGTGTAAAACCGCAGCGTTGGCGGATGATTTCCTGACTGGTGCTGTGCTAGCAACCAGCGGTCAATCGCCATCTGCACGTTACCAGCAGCTTCTAGCAAAGGAATTAGTCGCCAAACCTGCTTGCTATGCATCCGATATAGCAAACTCCAAACTTAAATTCTTCAAGCTGTACCAAACTCAGATTGTAAAGCTTCGTCGTTATTATCCGCGATCGTCGCCACGATGGTAATTAATCGGGAGACTTCGCCAGGAGATAATTCAGCTAAGGTGCGTGTAGAAATGACTACAACTTGGTTTTCAATAATCCCAAACCGAGCTTCGAGAGTACTGGTACAGTTCATCTCCAATAAACGTCGCATTAGTTTGGGTTCATCTTTAGCAGGTAATTTCAGCACCACAGACCAAACTGTGATGGTATCTTCATCACTTTTACCACTGAGTTGGACAAATACTTCGACGCTGCCATATTTAAACTTCCAGAGATAATTACCTTCTGGAGTGTGGCTAACCATTGCACTGTCATCTTGTTCTAGACTATCGATGACATTTTCAATCACTTCCACATGGTTGATGCTGGCGGTTTCCACGAGTAGTTCCTCGACGAGTGGGTTGCTGGGTAGAGTTTCTTGGTAGTTTGTCATACAGATTTTTTGCTGAATATGGTTACTGATTTATCTACACATACTTTATAGCTTGTAGAAGCAGTTAGTTTTAGCTTCTAAAGTGATAGTCTGGTTTTCAACGCAGACAATTGACTTAAGACGCCTACAAGAATACGCGATTCTATGTCTTCTATTTCCCAAACCGTGCAAAGTCGTAATATTCGTGAGTTGGGTATTAACCCCAATCGCTGGTATGTAGTTGCTCGTAGTAGTGAAGTAACAAATAAGCCTGTAGGTGTGGTACTTTGGCAGCAGGCGATCGCTCTTTATCGAGATAGTACAGGCACAATCCACGCTTTAGAAGACCGTTGTCCCCACCGTCAAGTTAAACTCAGTCACGGCCAAGTCGTCGGTAATGATTTGGAATGTGCTTATCACGGTTGGCGCTTCGATGCATCTGGTGAATGTACAGCCGTTCCCTACCTAGCAAAAAATCAGAAACTACCCAGTTGTAAAATTAAAACCTACCCAGTCAAAGAACAAGACGGTTTTATCTGGCTATTTCCTGGAGATGAATCGCCAGCTGTAGAACCCCTTGGTTTGCCAGAGTGGGAACATCTCAATTACATTGCCACAGTTTCAATTATTAATTGTCAGGCTCATTATTCCTATTTAATTGAAAACCTGATGGATATGTATCACGGACATTTACATCAGGATTTGCAAGCTTGGGCAGAAGCATCTCTACAAGATATCGATGAAGATGCAAATCGCGTCGATGCCCATTACACAGCCCAAAGTTATTATAAAATCGATAAAATTTGGTCGATATCCCAGTTATTTTTTCCGGCTTTGCGGCGGTTGCATCCCGAACCTTTAGATGTAAGTTATATTTATCCCCATTGGACATCAACCTTAGGACAAGATTTTAAAATTTACTGTCTGCTTTGTCCCATCAATGAAACCCAGACAAAAGCTTATTTAGTACATTTCACATCATTAAATTCATTTTGGCGGTTGCACAAATTACCTGTTTGGTTTCGCCGCTTTGTCAAAAATAGTTTATTTGGTGCAGCACAGAAACTACTTGATGGGTTAGTTGTGCAAGATGTGCAAATGATTGAAGAAGAACAACAGGCTTATTTACAAAATCCAGATACGCGCAATTATGAATTAAATCGAGCTTTAGTAAGCGTGCAAAAGCTGATGAGAAGCCAGGTTGAGAGGATAGATTAATCTGGAAAATCAAGCATGAGGCAGAGATTAGAATGCAAGAAGCTCTCTGCCTTTCTCGATCAAATCAAGTTTGGCAACTAGCGAGAAGAACGATACACTAAGGAAAATTTCTTGAGGAAGCGTTGATGGCACGGTCAACCGAGGTGAAAACTAACGAAGCGTCTGCACAGGAATCGCCGACAGAACAAGACACGACGACAGTAACAGATGCTTCTGAAACAGTCGAGGCAGCTCAGGATATTGATGAGATCTTAAACTCACTCAAAAGCTTACTGAGTGCCTTAGAAAAATTACAAAAAGCCCGACAGGAAGTAGGTGAGATCAAACCTTTGATTGGGCGAATGCTTGATGGGGAAGTAATTGCTGGTGAAGAACTTGAACAGATCAAGACTGGTGTCAGCGGTCTTTTTCGCCTAGTTCGTGCTTATAGCGACCATCAAACAGCACTGGCTAAAGCACAATCGGCTAGAGACTTTTTGGATCGAGTGCTGAAATAGCAAGCTAGTACCGCTACGCGGAAGTCAAAAGTCAAATGTCAAAAGTCAAAAGAATTATATTCCGGGCTTTTGCAGTGTTTTGAATAGGTAGTTTATTTCCGCCAAGTTGTACTAGTTTAAGATGCGGAACTGTCCCTTAAGTCGATGGCTGCGCACTACTTTCTAGGCTGCTAACGACGCCAATCTCGCCTCCATGTGTAGTAATAATTTGCCGACACATATAAAGTCCTCAGCCGAGACTGAGAGATTGGCGCTGATGGGTAAATTCTCATAAACTCGTCGTACATCCCATACAGCTTGCTCAAGCCCAGGTTTCCAATGCAGAATGGCTAGCGCACGCCTCACATGCGATCGCAGTCCCCTGTTCTTCATCTGCTTAGATGACGCAACTAAGTAAATCTATTGAGAACTTCGAGCAAACATATGAAAGTATAGTGCTTTGAGAATCTGTACAAGGCACTTTTTTACCCAACACTATCTCAAGCTCAAGGTGCCAAACAGTAGCTCTAATAACCAAAATGGCTATTATTAAGGGTTTCCGTATAGCTACTCATGTCAAGCTTTGTCAAAAATTGTTAATTTAACAAGAGTTATACCAATTCAAAATCCAAATTTCAAAATTAATGGGCTACATCTGTGGCTGGATTTTGACGAATTGGTGTTATTTATATTGATCGACAAAGTTTTACTAAAGAATATGCTAACTACTGCCACCTCAAGCCAAATGGAGTTGGAAAAACTCTTAGAGCATATATTTTCTATTCGTCGAATTACGCGTCAAGATCAGCATCTGTTGATGTCAACACTGCTATCTAAAGCAGATTTGAACGAACAAGAAAGGTTGCAAATCAGCCGAGTTTTTGATGCTTTGCAGAGAGGATTGATTAAAGTAGTCGATTAAAAATTTATTGCGATCGCACTGTTAACACACGTTATCAATATTAGATATTTATTCTTTGGTATTTGTTGAACTAGCTATCAATGGTAATGGGTAATCCTGAAAATTACCCATTCCGAATAATTAACTAACTACGGCTTCTGCTTTTTCTTCCACCGTTGGCACATAAGGTTTTTCTACACCTTGAGCAAGATATTCTGCTAACTGACTTTCTATTTGATCGCGCACAATTTGACGATACTCTAGAAAATGTTCGTTATGGGCACAAGCAGAGAGGTAATGCTCGGCAACTCCAGGGTTACGCTTGATAATGCTAAATAAGTGATGCCAGAATTTCCAGCGAGTTTCGCGTTTAATACCTTGTCGCCAAATGACAATTAATAGTGCTTTAATTACTATCAACTCTGGCCATTTAAACGGCGCTTTCCAACTTGGCGCACCCATCATTAAAAAGCAGCGGTAGGTACGATCCAAATACTTCACAGGATCGTATAAAGCACAAAATGCTTCAATATATTCTCTGGCAATATCTTCCAAGGGGCGGGTAGGAATAAAGTTCATCAATGTTGTCTGGTTGATGTTGCCATCTTTGTTTTCCCGCAATCTGCCTTCTTTCTTCAGACGATGCCACAATGCTGTGTTGGGTAGCGCTTGTAACATAGCAAAGGTGGTAGAAGGAATTGCTGCTTGTTCGGCAAAACGGACAATGCGATCGCCTGCACCTGCTTTTTCGCCATCAAACCCGATAATAAATCCAGCCATTGGCCGCAATCCGGCTTTAATGATGCTTTGCACAGCGTCGGTAAGGGAACTGCGGGTATTTTGAAATTTCTTCGTCAGTTGCAAGCTATCTTCATCTGGGGTTTCAATCCCCAAAAATACCGCCGCAAAACCAGATTCCACCATCAATTCCATCAATTCTGGATCTTGTGCTAAATCCACAGAAGCTTCGGTATCAAAGCGGAAGGGATATTGATGTTCTTGCATCCACACTTTTAACTCTTTCAGCAACAATTTCACATTGCGTTTGTTGCCAATAAAGTTGTCATCGACCATGAACACGCCCCGCCGCCAACCCAACTCATAAAGATAATCCAACTCTGCTAATAATTGGGCTGGGGTTTTGGTGCGCGGTTTGCGACCGTAGAGAACAATAATGTCACAGAATTCGCATTGGAAAGGACAACCCCGCGAAAACTGCACGGACATCATATCGTAAGCATCAAATTCTAATAAATCAAAGCGGGGTACTGGTGTACTGGTCACATCTGGTTTTTCACTCGTGCGGAAAATCCCAGAGGTTTCACCCCGTTGAATCGCCTCGACGAACATCGGTAAGGTGATTTCCCCTTCATCCAGAATCAGAAAATCTGCGCCGACGTTTTGCACTTCATGGGGTGTAGAGGTGGAGTAGGGGCCGCCCACAGCGACTAACTTACCACGGCGTTTTGCTTCTTGGATTTGGTCTAGTAAGTCCTGTTTCTGGACAATCATGGCAGAGAAAATGACAACATCAGCCCAAGCCCACTCGGCTTCCGTAACTGGGCGAATATTGCGATCGACGAGTTTATATTCCCATTCTTGAGGGAGAATTGCCGCCACTGTTACTAAACCCAAAGGTGGTAACAAAACCTTGCGATCGACTAACGCCAAAATCTTCTCGTATGACCAAAAGGTTTTTGGAAATATTGGATACACCAGTAGGACTCGCATACAGTATCAATCCTCACACTTTGATTGTTATCCCACTTTAACGAAAATTAAGACTTATTGACTTTTTATCTTAGCGGGTTCATCTGTTTACTAAACTTTTTTCTCACCTATAGCTATGCGGAAATTTCTTTACGTGGCAAGATCTTGGGGTAGAAATTTAGCATTGCTAAACCCCTACATTGGTTTACTTTTCACGCCGCTAATTTTTAAAACATCGCTTATACTTGCACAGTAATTTGGTAATTCAAAACTGGCGGGGTTAATGGCGTTGTCGTAACTAAAATGTCGATAGTTCATGCAGAATCTATCCCAAGCCGCCATCTGAATTCGGAACACAGCAATAATCAAGTTGGCTAATGTTATAGATAATGGAATGCGAAAGTAAATCTTTTTACCTAGATAGGCGCAGAGTTGTTCTACGGCTTGGTTAACAGTTAATTTCTCTTGACCTAAAACAAACTTACGTGGTTCCTGTCCAGTGGGGGGATTTTCAATTAAATATTTGACTGTGGTGGCAATATCTCTTGCGTGGATAAAGTGGAAACTGCCATCAGCTTGCAAAAAGCGAATTAAATTAATATATTTTGTAACTTCAGGGATACCAGATGTTACAGCAGAATAGGGCTTGTTAGCATCGCCGCCTAAAACTATAGTGGGAAAAACTGTGGTAATTTTAGGTGCGTAGGACGCAGTACTTGCCGTAGGCATCGCTAATTTTGATATTTGCTGTAAGCACTCATATTTAGAACTGACGTAATCTGTACCAATTTCTCCAGCTTCTTTGAGTGGTTGATTGTGGCGATCCAAAACGCTAGCAGTAGAAAAATAAATTACTTGTTCGCATTTTTCTGGGTCTAGCAGCTTCAGCAATTCTAGAGTTTTGTTGACGTTAATATTAAATGTTTGCTCCCCACCCCAAGCTGTTGCTGTTAGTACCGCAACATCAATTGTTGATAGCAAATCAGCGAACTTTCCAATTTCTTGCATATCACCTTGCAATACGGTGATACCTGAACGCGCCTGAATGTTAACTTGGAGTTTACTGGGGTTTCTAACTAGTAGATACAGTTCGTAATCTGTTTCTTGAATTAAGGCTTCACTGAGATAGTGACCTATACAGCCACTTGCACCAGTCACTAAAATCCTTTTCTGACTCATAGAGAGTTTTAAATTTTATTTAATTTATTTAGTTGCGTGGAATGAATTTTTAGTTCCCAATGTAGTCTCAACATCAGAATATAAATTTTCTTCGTGTTTTAGTGTCTCTTTGGTAAGAAATCATTTTTAACCACCAAAACACCAAAACACGAAGAAGAAAAATGTACAACGGATTGACAATCGCCTAAACTAGTGCATTAAGTTGCTTTGCTGTTTCAAAGAAGAAAGCAACATTTTCTTCTGGAGTTTCTGGTAGCACACCATGACCGAGATTGAGAATATGACCCCAATTTCCAGCTTTGCGAACGGTATCGAGAATGCGATCGCGGATAAACGCTTTGGAACCAAATAGCACGCCTGGGTCGAGATTACCCTGAACTTTCACGTGCTTGCCCAATCTTGCACGTGCGTCTGCCATGTCTACAGCCCAGTCTACAGTCACAACATCAGCACCAGATTTTGCCATTCTCTCCAACACGCCTGCACTACCGCTAACGAGCAAAATTAAAGGTGTGTCGGGATGGGTTTGCTTGACTTGCTCAAAAACCCGTTTTTGATAGGGAAGCGCAAAGGTGTCATAATCTTGAGGACTCAATTGACCTGCCCAAGAATCGAACATTTGCACAACTTGAGCACCACAGTCAATTTGGTAGCGTGCGTAAACGGCGATCGCATCTGCTAGTTTTTCTAGAAATTGATGCAGAATTGTCGGGTCAGAAAACGCCATATTCTTGATGATGGAATAGGTTTTAGAACCTTTTCCTTCAACTGCGTAAGCAGCTAATGTCCAAGGCGCACCGACAAAGCCTAATACCGTTGATTGATTCCCTACCTCTTGACGCAACGCCTGCAATATGGTTTTGATAAACGGCAGGGATGCTTCAGGCTCGAAGGGACGCAGGTTATCTACTTGTTCTTGAGTGCGAATGGGCGAGTGAATAATTGGCCCTTTACCTTCCGCAATGTCCATGTCAATGCCCAAACCAGGCAATGGCGTTACAATGTCGGAAAATAAAATTACCCCGTCTGGTTGAAAGGCTCTCCAAGGCTGTAGGGAAACCTCTATCGCTACTTCGGGAATTTCTGAGCGATCGCGGAAAGAAGGATACTTCTCCCTTAAATCTCGATATGCTTTCATATACCTTCCCGCTTGTCGCATCATCCATACAGGGGGACGGTCTACTACTTCACCGCGAGCTGCCATGAGGAGTCTAGGAGCTGTTGAGGAAACACCCATTTAACACTTCATCCTAAGTCACTTTTTTATGCCACTGTTTAGCTTATCATTCTGAGATTACGCTTTTTCAGGAGTCTGCTCTCACTCTCGTCTCTGCTTAACTTAACTTCATATGCAAGCTGATTCCAACAGTTCTTCTCATGTTGCATCGACTCAGAACGCTTCTAAAATCAGAAAGTTTTTGATCCCGCGTTCTCAAACCAGAAGTTTCCTGACCAAATTTACCTTCATGACCTGTTTGGGATGGGTGGTAGGTGGCCTTGTCAGTATAGCTTTGGAAAATCTGCTCGCTAGCCTTTCACCTGGTTTTTTTCCAGATTCCCAAATGTGGAATAGTTTTGCTAGCTATCTCAGCAGCATTGTCTTTGCTGTGATTTTCGCCGCCGATCAGGCGTTAGTTGTGCGCCCATATCTACCTGCTAGGTGGTGGTTGCTAGCTACTAGCGTTGGTTGGTTAATTGCTAACAGCGTTTCTACAGCCTGGATTAACTACATATCTTCGATTGCTGCATCCTTTAATGAAACTTTATCTCCTGAAGCAATGGTGATTTTGGGTGGCTTGTCTACTATTTCCTATATTATTTCCGGAATTTGGCTCGGACTTTGCCAATGGCTGGTGTTACGACGCTACACAGTCAATGCTTGGTGGTGGAATTTTCTCCCAGCAATTTGCTTCTTCTTCATCAGTACTTTAATTTGGCTGCTTTCTCTGTTGCAAAATTTTATTCCCGAAGCCAACCGGACTTCGATATTGTATTGGAATGGGCAAGGATTTACAGCTTTTATTCTGGGATTTATCCCAGCAATTGGCTTGTGTGCTTTAAAGAAAAAACAACACCCCAAAACTGTAATTCCTGGCTCATCTTAAGCTTACTAGGCAGCTAACTGCTGCTGATTATTTAATGATGAATAAGGATCGTCTTTTACAAAATCTAACTAAACCACCCGTTGCCGACAAACACCCACAGGTTTTAGAGTTACATGGCGATCGCCGTATCGACAACTACTTTTGGCTACGCGATATTGATAACCTTCAAGTTACTGCATATTTAGAAGCTGAAAATACTTATACCGCAGCGATGATGTCACATACTCAAGCGCTGCAAACAAAACTCTATAATGAAATGCTGGCACGGATTAAAGAAACCGACTTATCAGTGCCATTCCGCAAAGATGACTACTACTATTATTTACGTACTGAAGAAGGCAAAGATTATCCCATTCATTGCCGTAAGAAAGATAGCTTAGAAGCACCAGAAGAAGTGCTTTTAGATGAAAATGAACTTGCTAACGGGCACGAATTTTTTAGCTTAGGAGTATTTGATGTTAGCCCCAATCATCAAATCTTAGCTTACTCAGTCGATACTAGTGGTTCTGAACAATACACGCTGTTTTTCTTAGACTTAACTACCTTTCAATTATCGGAAGAAAGTATCCCCGATACTTATTTTTCTGTCGCTTGGGCTAACGATAACAAAACTATATTTTATACTAAAATTGATGATGCCAATCGTCCTTATCAACTATTTCGTCATACTTTAGGAACTTCTGTCGATGAAGATGTTCTAATTTATGAAGAACTAGATGATATTTACCATTTATATGTTGATAAAACTCGTAGTGAAGAATATCTTCTGATGCTTTTAAGAAGCAGCATCACTACAGAAGTTCGCTATTTAGATGCGAATACTCCTGAGGGCGATTGGAAATTAATTCACCCCCGCACTACAGGCTTGGAATATGAAGTCGATCATCACAGCGATTACTTCTACATTGTGACTAATGATGAGGCTACCAACTTTAAACTAGTTCAAACCTTGGTAGCTTATCCAAGTAAAGAAAACTGGCAAACTGTAATTCCGCATCAAGAAGATGTGTTGCTATTAGGAATTAGTCTGTTTGCTCAACATTTAGTGATTTATGAAAGAAAAGGTGGCTTAGAAACTGCTAGAGTCCAAAACCTAGCAACAGGCGAGGAAAGTAATATAAATTTTCCAGAGCCTACCTATGAATTTTATGAAGGTAATAACCCAGAGTTTAATACTAACATTCTACGTTTCCACTACACTTCTTTTATTACGCCGCCATCAGTTTTCGATTACAACATGGAAACTAACCAGCGTGAGTTAAAAAAAGAAACAGAAGTGCTTGGTGGCTACGATAGAACTCAGTATCAAAGTGAGTGGCTGATGGCTACCGCCGAAGATGGGACAAAAATTCCCATCTCGATTGTTTACAAAAGGGGAATTAAAAAAGATAGTCAAAATCCTTTATTACTTACAGGTTACGGGGCTTACGGTTCTTCCTACCCAGCCACATTTTCTTCAAATCGCCTGACTTTGTTAGACAGAGGATTTGTGTTTGCTATTGCTCATATTCGTGGTGGGGAAGAAATGGGGCGAAAATGGTACGAACAAGGCAAATTTTTACAGAAAAAGAACACCTTTACAGATTTTATCGCGTGTAGTGAATATTTAATCGCTGAAAAATGGACGGCAAGCGATCGCCTAGTAATTACAGGCGGGAGTGCAGGTGGCTTATTAATGGGAGCAGTAATTAATCTGCGTCCGGAATTATTCAAAGCAGTAGTCGCCCACGTTCCCTTTGTAGACGTAGTCACTACTATCTTGGATACCTCATTGCCCCTATCAGCAATGGAATGGGAAGAATGGGGTAATCCCAACGATCCAGTTTATTACGAATACATGAAGTCTTACTCGCCCTACGATAACGTCGAGGCGAAAACTTATCCAGATATGTTAATTACTGCTGGCTTGAATGATTCTCGCGTCAAATATTGGGAACCAGCAAAGTGGACAGCTAAACTGCGAGAACTGAAAACCGATAACAACATTCTGCTGTTAAAAACCAATATGGGTGCAGGACATAGCGGTGCATCTGGACGTTACGAAAGCTTGCGAGAATTGGCTTTTGAATATGCCTTTATTCTCGATAGATTAGGTTTTTGATCGTCGCGATCGCTCCCCAGAATGGAATAATACTTTGGGATTTAAATTTCAATGGTTTGCCACTAGAATTTCAATAATTTATTTTTTGGAAAAATTTCCACTCTTATGCCTTGTTCTGCCACCTTAAATCAACTGGTTGAAATTCTTTTAGCCCAGCCTGTAAACTTATCAGCAGCCGCTTTAGCACAATTAAGTAGCGGTATCCAAACAGACACCCGGATTCTGAAGCCAGGTGAAGTGTTTGTGGCTTTGCGAGGTGAAAAGTTTGATGGACATGAGTTTGTCGAAACAGCGATCGCAAAAGGTGCTTTAGCTGCAATTGTTGATTTTGACTACGAAAATCCTGGTTTTCCTGTTTTACAAGTCAAAAATACCCTAGAAGCCTATCAAAAAATTGCCCGTTGGTGGCGCGATCGCTTTCATATTCCAGTCATCGGGGTAACTGGTTCTGTGGGTAAAACCACAACTAAAGAACTAATTGCCGCAGTTTTGGCAACTCAAGGACGAGTTCACAAGACATACGGCAATTACAATAACGAAATTGGCGTGCCGAAAACTCTCCTAGAACTCAGTCCAGAACACGATTACGCTGTGATTGAAATGGCTATGCGAGGTAAGGGACAGATTGCCGAACTTACGCACATCGCTAATCCGACAATCGGAGTAATTACCAATGTCGGGACGGCACATATTGAGTTACTCGGTTCCGAAGCGGCGATCGCCCAAGCTAAATGTGAGTTATTAGCCGAAATGCCCAAGGATAGCGTCGCTATTCTCAACCACGATAATTCTTTGTTAACTTCTACTGCTGCCCAATTTTGGCAAGGGCAAACGATTACTTACGGCTTGTCTGGCGGTGATATCCAAGGGCAGCTAATTGATAATGAAAAGATAACAGTGGCAGGAATGCAGCTACCTTTACCCTTACCTGGCCGTCACAATGCCACGAATTTCTTAGCAGCTTTGGCGGTAGCGAAGGTAGTGGGAATTGATTGGGCATCTTTGCAAGCTGGTGTAAATGTCGATATGCCCACAGGGCGATCGCAACGCTTTGCTTTACCCAATGATGTGGTAATCTTAGATGAGACTTACAATGCCGCACCGGAAGCTATGTTAGCTGCATTGCAATTATTAGCCGATACGCCAGGAAAACGCAAAATTGCGGTGTTAGGTGCAATGAAAGAATTAGGAGAGCGATCGCCGCAGTTGCACCAGCGAGTTGGAGAAACCGTGCAAAAGTTGAAATTAGACGGGTTGTTAGTCTTGGTAGATGGAACTGATGCCGAAGCGATCGCCAAAAGCGCTGAGGGTATTCCATCCGAGTGCTTTGCCACCCATGCAGAATTAGCAGCAAGATTAAAGACATTTGTTCGAGAAGGCGATCGTTTATTATTTAAAGCTGCCCATTCTGTAGGATTAGATCGAGTTGTCACTCAATTGCGTACGGAATTTGCTAATTGAAATTGGTAGTAATCGAATAATGGGTAATAGGTAATGAAAAACTGCTAATGGCTAAAGGTGCAAATTAGTCATTAGCTTTTTACTACTCAAAGCGTGGCAGTAATTAAAACAATTGAATAAAATTATACCTGGAATTTCCACTACAACCATTGATATGACTGTACCACTTGAGCAAAATAGTATTGCTATGCATGAGAATATTTCCCCAATACTCTACTGTTCCAATATCACAAGATGATGAAAATATAATATTTTCAGAGTCAACTATGTAAGTTCCTATAGAAAAAGTTTTCTTGTTATTTTCTTTAAAAAACCAACTTGTGATTTGTTCAGCATTGCCAGTTGAAGATACAGTTATTACTGTTCCATCTGAGTAAAACCTGATATAGCGGTAAACACCATTTTGTACATCTTCTTGATAAATACCATCGAAACGCAGGAAATAATATTGTGAAATAAATCTATGCAATACGTTCTTTAGTTTTACTTCTTCTTTAGTTTTTAGAAGTGTATAAGCCTCTTCTTTTACTCGGTCTTCTGGGTCATTTAACGCCTCTATAATCAGATTTAAACCTCTATCTTCATACTTTAGCGCTTTGGTTAAAGCTGCAATTCGATGCTCAATATTATTAGTTGCTAATTGTTGTTTTACCCCCTCTATTCCTCCCAGCACTGCTGCAAATAGAGGAATTGGTTGATTTCCTAAAACAGCATCATATTCTCTAGGGTTATTTGAATTATTTGACATTAAAATCTAGCAATGCAAATTATGAATTAGGTTAATATTCCCTATTCTAGCTTCAGCAGTAATAATATGTATCATATATAACACTTCTATTTTAGCGGCACCTGCTAGTTGCTGAGTTCCTTGCATTACGTAATATCACAGCCTTATCAGGATTTTTTTGCCACTCTTTTGACAAAATTAAACCGCATACTTCCGAGTTAGGATAGTATACGGTAAGTTTAATCTTATACTCGATCGAATAATAATCGAAAGTATATTATAATATAATCTTTAACAGGAAATATACTTACTGAGTTCTTTTATCTATTCTCTCTGTTGGAGGATTTATTTGCTGTTCGGAGCTTGTGTTTTGCTGAGTTAGTGCGATCGTACTCAAGAGCATCACACTTCCCACAGCCAAGGCTACCACAGGACGCTTCAGAAAAACAAAATCTCGTATAATCCTAGCTAAAGGACTGCTTTGACGACGTAGTGCCGAAGAAACCATCATCTGTTTGAGAGTAAATGGATCGCGGACGTAATGACCGCTTTGACACACTACAAGTTTTTCTTGGCAATAGGGACAACTAAACAAGCCAATGCACGTCTTCAGTGGTTTTGGCGTCGCATTTTTCTGGCAAATTGGGCAAGTAACATAATGATTATCAAAGGTGTGTGTATTCATCTACCTTATCCGCCTAGTCTCTTGGCTCGCTCTCTAAACAATATCTATAGTAAATTCCACTTAACACTTCATAGACTCACCTTTGTGGTCTATGGTTTTTAATTATACATACAGTCTGCTTTTGAATAACGTTAGTTTAATGACCGCAACACGAGTATAGCTAGATTCAGGGCAGAATGACTTGTTGTTACTGTTGGCATTTGGTGCAACCACCCAGCCTACATTTACCGTACTGTCTCTACAGCGTTGGAGTTCATACTGACTTGCACCTTACCACTGCTTGTTGACTATCAACTATAAATAATTCTCTCCCATTTAACCACTCTCCCGATGAAAATTATGCCCAGTAGAATTTTTTTTTACTAAAACTTTGTAAATTAGCCCGATTCAACATACTTGTCTGGTTGCTAAATAATGGCTCACAATGAGAAGTAACAGATAAAAATTTAAATTTTTTCTTACATTTACCTCGCCTCTCAATGACTCTCTTGCCTCCCACGGAACTGAGGAAGGTGACGGAACCACCTGCTTTTCCTTCTCTTTCCACTCGTTTAGCCCGCTTAATTAACCGTTTTCAACCATCTCTAGAAACCGTTGTGCTGCTTTTAGCCATATTAATTGGCGGCGGTACGGGTATGGGTGTAGTTACCTTTCATTATTTGATCCAGCTGATTCACGACCTCATGCTGGAAGACTTAATGGGCATTATTGGTGCTTGGGGCGCGTGGACTTTAGCCTGCGTTCCCACTCTTGGCGGCTTAATTGTCGGCTTGATGCGCTGGCGCACGCAAGACTTTGGCCCGGGACTTTCATCTTTAATTGCTGCTTCTCAGGGAAAAGAAATCAAACAGCCACTACGCCCTGTCACTAAAATGTTGGCAGCATCAGTGTCCTTGGGAAGTGGTGCTTCTTTGGGGCCAGAAGGGCCAAGTGTGGAAATTGGTGCCAATTTTGGGATGTTATTGTCTTTGGTGCTGCAAGTATCTCAAGAGCAACAGCGTTTGCTTTTGGGTGCTGGTGCAGCGGCGGGATTAGCAGCAGGTTTTAATGCACCGATTGCTGGAGTGTTTTTTGCTCTAGAGGTTGTGATGGGAGCTACTTCTTTTGCTACTTCTGCTGTGAGTGTGGTGCTGTTAGCAGCAGTGGTAGCAGCTTTAATTGCGCAAATTGGTTTGGGGGCACAACCTGCTTTTGCTTTACCTTTGTATCAAGTCCGCAGTCCTTTAGAATTGCCAATTTATCTCGGATTGGGTTTAGGAGCAAGTTTAGTTTCTCTAGCTTATAAAGAATCAATTCGGTTAGCCAAAGCCTGCTTTGCTGGACAAGTTCCCATTTTGGGATTTTTGGGAAAAATTCCTAGACATATCCATCCAATTATTGGTGGCGTCATTGTTGGTGTAGTAGCTCTGTATTACCCACAAATTTTGGGCATTGGTTATGGCACTGTACAAGCTATGCTGCAAGATGTGGAGTTTTCTCTGCCTCTGCTAATTGTACTATTGGTAGTAAAGTTGTTGACGACAGCAATTAGCACTGGTAGCGGTTTTGTCGGCGGTTTGTTTGCACCAGCGATGTTTTTAGGTGCTTCTTTTGGCTCGGCTTACGCAAAAATTGTGGCTTTAATTGCACCAGCAATTGGCGCACAGATGGCTGCTCCCCCAGCTTACGCAATGGTAGGAATGGCAGCAGTTTTAGCGGCTAGCGTCAGAGCGCCGTTAACGTCAATATTAATGTTGTTTGAATTAACGCGTGACTACCGCATTGTTTTACCTTTAATGGCGGCAGTGGGTTTGAGTGTTTGGTTGATCGAGCGAATCAAGCCGAATTCTAATTCTAATTCTAATTTGCAACAGATTGGACTTTCGGAATTGAAAGATGAAAAGACAGAGATGTTGCAGGAAATTTTAGTAGAAGATGCAATGCTAACATGTCCGAAAAAATTGTCAACAACCCTGGGGATATTAGACGCAGCTAAGGAAATGATCCGCGATCGCTGTCATAGTGCTTTAGTAATTAATGAAGCCGAGAAATTAGTAGGGATTATCTCTTTAGAAGATATCAACCGTTCGCTTCGCCTGGGACAAAACTATCAAAATTTGCCCGCAGAAATCCAGAGTAATTTATCCAATCAAACTCTTCTAGATATTTGTACCACTGAAGTTCTTTATGCTTGGAGAGATGAACCTTTATCTGAAGCTTTAGACCGCATGGCGCTTCGGGGTTTGCATCAGTTACCAGTGGTAGCACGAGACAACCACGAGCACATTTTAGGTCTGCTAGAGAAGGAGCAAATTGCATTAACGTGTAGTTTAGCAGTCACGCATCAAGCAATTCACCAATATTTATCTGCCCGACCCTTAACAGATGCGATCGCTAAACATTGAGTCAACAGTCAATGTTCAATAGTCAACGATCGATGGTCAATAGTCATTATTTGGACTGTTGACTCTGGACTGTTGACTTTGGACTGTTGACTATATTATTAAGCAGTGGCTTCTATAGCTTCAGCGTCTTCTCTATCTTCTGGATCTACCTGCCTGAGACGAATGTGCTTTTTACCTAAAGTGATGAGAAACTCATCTCCTGGTTTAAGGTTCATCTGTTTTGTATAAGCCGAACCTATGAGCAAGTTGCCATTAGATTGCACGCTAATTCTATAGCTTGCACTACGTCCACCACGCCCATTAGCACTAGGTGAGCTATCCAATTGAATGCCTTCAGCATCAATTAGGGCGTTTAAGAACTTCATCATATTGACGCGCTCTATACCATTTTTGGTAACGGTATAGTAACCGCACTTCTTGGCTTTCTCTTCTTTACTCTCGTTCTCTAGCTCTTTAACTTTTTTGAGCAGATCTTCACCGACTAGGGGTTCAATTTTTTTCTGTTTAGCCATCAACTTAGGTCGAAAACGAATGTTTCAAGTCTTTGAATCGATTTTATTTTAGCTGACATTGAGCTAGTAGGAACAGAATCCTTTAGTTTTTATTTCAGCCTTGCCAAGTATATTACATTCATAAGCAGAATTGTTACTTGATTTCCAATATTACCAAGAGAATCTATTTTGTAGAATGCTGGCAATAGTGATAAATATATATATGTTGTGAATTACTGCTAGACTATACTTGTTTAAGTTTTCTAAAGTAGCGCTAAAAAGTTTGTCTAACTGCCGATCTGGATAATTGGGGTACAGAATGATAAGCAAAACTGATCCCTAGTCAAGCACCAAAGTCTAAATTACAAATTTTTTTGATCGTTGACTATTGACTATTGACTCAAAAACAAAGCTGCTCAGTAATGAAACTAACAACGAGAGGACACTACAGTGTTAAAGCTTTGCTTGATTTAAGTTTACAGCCAGAGTACGGCCCTGTATCTGTGAGAGCAATTGCCAATCGTCAAGATATTCCTGCTCCTTACCTAGAAAAATTATTAATAGAAATGCGTCGTGCTGGGTTAGTGAAATCAATTCGCGGCAGCGTTGGCGGATATCAATTGGCAAGAGAACCTGTAAAAATCTCTATAGGACAAATTTTAGAGTCAGTAGGTGAAACAATTACTTATTTGCCCCACCACACCCCAACATCAGCACAAGCTGAAGATTGGGTAACATTTACGCTTTGGCAGAGACTAAACCAAAAGCTAAAAGAAGCTATATATAGTATTACTCTGGCAGATCTCTATTACGATGCTCGGAGTTGGCAAGCTTCACTGGGAGAAGAAGCTAATTTTGTTGTCTAGTCATTTGATTATTACTCACTAATCAATGCTAGTCATAGAAAAGACAAATGACATCAGTTGTTGTTTTGATAGTTGCTGCACTTTTAGATTACTTGATTGGCGATCCTTGGGGTTGGCCGCATCCAGTTAAATTTATGGGATGGGCAATTTCCCACTTCACCAAACTGACCCTAAAATATTGTCATAATTCTCTCACCCAAAGAATAGCTGGAATTGTCTTAGGTATCGTCTTAGTGATTGGTAGCGGAGTTATTAGTTGGGTAATAATTCAAAGTGCTAAATGGCTGCATCCACTATTGGCAATTGCCCTAGAAAGTATTCTCTTAGCTAGTTGTTTTGCTGGCAGAAGTTTAAGAACAGCAGCAGTTACTGTATTAAAACCTTTAACAGCAGGAAATTTGGCAGAGGCTCGCGATACTTTAAGTAATTATGTTGGTCGAGATACCAAAAACCTTTCCGAAGCAGAAATTTTGCGAGCGATTTTAGAAACAGTAACTGAGAATGCTACTGATGGGGTAATGGCTCCGCTGTTTTATGCAATTGTGGGAGGATTAATTCCATTTGTGGGAGTTGTGCCGTTAGCTTTAGCATATAAAGCTAGTAGTACTCTTGATTCAATGGTGGGCTATCGGGAAGCACCTTATACTTATTTGGGATGGTTTAGTGCGCGTTTAGAAGATTACCTGACGTGGCTTCCTTGTCGGTTAACAGTAATAACGTTGGCGTTGTTATCAGGTAAACCCCTGTATGTTTGGCGTATTTGTAGCCGAGATGCTGTAGCCGACCCAAGTCCTAATTCTGGCTGGAGTGAGTGCGCCTATGCTGCTATCTTGGGCGTGCAGATGGGAGGTACAAATTGGTATCGTGGCGTAGCCAAAAATAAACCACTGCTAGGAAATGATATTTATCCCATCACCCAAAAGAGCATTACATCTGCTTTGCAATTAACTAGATATTCTTTTTTACTTTGGTTAGGGGTAGCGATCGCTATATTCTTAATTCCCCTAAACAGGTAATCATAAATATAGGGCATTGAGTATGGGGCATTTCTTCCCGCACTCCCTTCCCTACCTCCCTCATTTCCCAGTTGCCTCTCATGTCTGGTATCATGCATTACTCAGGGGTATCGGTCTATGGCTATGTCTGTCAAAGTAGTTGAAATTCTCTCATCGGAAGAACTCCGTCGGACTGTAACTCGTCTGGCTTCTCAAATTGTGGAGAGGACACGCGATCTATCTCAACTGGTTTTACTTGGTATTTATACTAGAGGCGTGCTATTAGCTGAATTATTGGCACGTCAGATTGAGACATTAGAAGGAGTCTCTGTAGAGGTGGGGGCATTGGATATTACATTTTATCGAGACGACCTCGATCAAATTGGATTGCGGACTCCAGCCAAAACCGATATCCCTTTTGACCTTACAGGTAAAACGGTTGTTCTTGTAGATGATGTCATTTTCAAAGGCAGAACAATTCGCGCTGCTTTGAATGCAGTTAACGAGTACGGTAGACCAGAGGTGATTCGTTTAGCAGTTTTGGTAGATAGAGGACATCGAGAGTTACCAATTCATCCAGATTTTATTGGTAAACAATTGCCCACAGCCAAAGAGGAGATTGTCAAAGTTTACTTACAAGATTGGGATGGAAAAGATGCAGTGGAGTTGATTGCAAATTAGTCATTTGTCAGCTTTTCCCCATTGGATTACCCAGAACCAAATGGAGGAATTAAACATTCTGGAGCCAATGCTCAACTTTTATGTAGACCACAAGGAATTTATCGACAATCTGCTTTCAGGTGGGTTGCCGACTATTTTACCTGCTATTGTTAGTTTCTTTTGGTGGTTGATCTGGCGACAACGCCAACGGCGCATTCCCCCAGAAATTTTTGCTTTTGAGGTAATTAAGCCTCACAGTCCAGACTTGATGCAGCAAATTTTGGGCGGTGATGAGAAAGACCCATTGGCAGACCAAAATATAACTTACCAAAAGCGGGTGACTCATCGCAGCATCAGCCAAGAATTACAGCAGCTGCTAGAACAATACCGTTGGGTGTTAATTGTGGGACGTAATGGACTGGGAAAAACACGGGAAGCGGCTGAAGTAGCGAAGAATCTTAATCAAACAGGCTGGACGGTACTTTATCTCAAGCCGAATGAATGGTTGGATGTACCTGCACGGTTGCCAAAAGTAATTGGAGGCGATCGCAAGTTACTATTTTTCTTAGATGACCTCAATCAAAAAATGCACCGCAGCCACGAGGAAATCTCTCCAGAAGCGGAAAAAAGTTTGGTGGAACGCTTTACAGTTCCTTTACAACAAAGGCTGCTCGATACGTTAACTAAATACGAGTCTTTCTGCGGTAAAGCAGAAATTCGTGTGATTGCTACAGCACGTAATGAAAAGCTACCAGACTTTCCTGGCGAAGTTAATGCTTGGGATAAACTGCAATGGGAGAAATATCCTAAATTGTGGCAGCAATTTCAAATTTATGAATTGCCAGAACCAGAAGATCGGGCAATAGTTGGGGTGTTAGAAGCAACTGTTCCCAAAACCAAAATTTCTACTCAGCCAGAACAGTATCCTGAATTGGCGAGGCGCAATGACGCCACGTTCAGAAATGTAGTAGAAAATCTCCAACGTCTGCGCAACGATGGCTTACCCTTAAACTCCAACACGTACCGGGAGAGTTTAGGGAAGACTTGGGAAAACCGCTATCAAGAGTCAGTACAGCGATACCCTGCAAGCCAGTATATCTACGATGCGGTGGATTTATTGCAGCAATTCAACATCCCCCTGGAACGTTTCATCGTCGAGGCGACAGCCCAAATGTTAGCAGGTGGGAATTTTTGGCAAAGGCTGTGGTATCGTTGCCAAATTAACGTTGCTCTGAACTTTCTTATTCATGCTGAACGCATTCTGACACCTAGGGATGGGCAAATAGAGGGCAAGGGTAAACACGTAGAAGCCAAAGAATATTTGTTGCCCTTTGCTAAGGTAATCTTAAAACTAGCGGATCGACACCCCAAACAAATGCAGCGCTTACTACTCAATTTTGGTGTAGAGATGGCGGTAGCAAATTACGATCGGGAAGCTATTGCTTGCTGGGATAAAACAATCAAAATTCAACCCAATTATTACCCAGCTTGGGGTAATCGGGGTATCGCACTCAGTAAGCTAGGACGTTTTGCAGAGGCGATCGCATCTTATGACAAGGTGTTAGAAATTAAACCGGATGATTACTTAGGTTGGTATTACCGAGGTAACGTCCTAGATGAAGATGGACAACACGAACAAGCGATCGCATCTTACGACAAAGCACTGGCTCTCAAACCAGACCTACATCAAGCTTGGAATAATCGAGGAATTGCGCTGCGAAATTTAGGACGACATCAAGAGGCGTTGTCATCTTACAATCAAGCACTGGCAATTATCCCCAACTTGCATCAAGGTTGGGTTAACCGAGGCAATGCTCTGCGGAATTTAGGGGAATTTGCAGAGGCGGTAGAATCCTATAATAAAGCACTCGCTATTCAACCCCAGGATAGTTACAACTGGTACAGTCGCGGTAATTGCCTCAAGAACTTGGGTAAATTAGAAGCTGCGATCGCATCTTATGACAAAGCACTCGCTATTCAACCTGATGATGAAGTTTGGTATAACCGGGGTCATGCCCTTGGCGATCTAGGAAGGTATGAGGATGCTGTAATATCCTATGACCAAGCACTTGCGCTCAAACCGGATAAACACGAAGCTTGGTACAATCGCGGTAATATACTATTGCATTTAGAACGCTTTGAAGATGCGGTAAAATCCTACGATCTAGCATTGGCAATCAAACCAAATAAGGACGAAGCTTGGAATAATCGGGGTAATGCCCTGTTTAACTTGGGAAGGTATGAAGATGCGATAAAATCTTACGACCAAGCTTTATTAATTCAATCAGACAAACCTAAAGCTTGGAAAAATCGCGGCAATGCCTTATTTAATTTGGGAAGATATGAAGAGGCAATAAAATCTTACGACCAAGCTTTATTAATTCAGCCAGACAAACACGAAGCTTGGTACAACCGAGGTAATGCTTTACGTAACTTAGGCAAATATTTAGAAGCGATCGCATCCTACGACCAAGCGCTATTAATTAAACCAGACAAACACGAAGCCTGGAATAACCGAGGATTAGCACTGACGTACTTACACCGATACCATGATGCGATCGCATCCTACGACCAAGCGCTATTAATTAAACCAGACAAACACGAAGCCTATTACAACAAAGCTTGTTGTTATGGCTTACTAGGAAACGCAGATTTAGCAATTGAAAACTTACAAAAAGTTATCAAACTTCATCCTGATGAATGTCGCGAGATGGC
This sequence comes from Calothrix sp. NIES-2098, assembly GCF_963875125.1. Lineage (NCBI taxonomy): Bacteria > Bacillati > Cyanobacteriota > Cyanophyceae > Nostocales > Calotrichaceae > Calothrix > Calothrix sp. NIES-2098. The sequence goes on along the minus strand of NZ_CAWNKJ010000001.1, from coordinate 660,548 downwards.
AAAAACTGACTCTGATTTCGACCCAATTAGAGAAGATCAACGCTTTTTGGCATTAATCTTCCAGTGATTTTGTAGGCACTTCAACTGCTGTGACATCAATTGTGCCATCTGGGGTAAAGCGCCGAAAATGACGACTTTGGACTAACAGCTGCTCCCCACAATTAGGACATTGTAACTGGCTGTTATTTAAACCTGTAAATTCATATTGGCATACAGGACAGCGATCGACCACCAAATTACTTTGCAGCCACCAGCGAAACCCAAAGAACGCCACTACGGGTGCCAATAGCAACAATCCAAAAATAAACAGTAATGAATTAACTAACCAACCCAAGCCTAAAGATGCCAGCAACCAAAAAACTGCTAACAAGGTGAGCCAAGGGCGAAGATTTTCAAGATACGACGGAAAAGATTTAAGGCTCATTTTTTAAATGTCATCTTGCTCTCTTTCTAGGATAGCGAGTTTGGGGAAGAGTCAATAAGGGGGATGAGGGAGTGTGGGGAGTGTGGGAAGACGAGGGGGACAAGGAGGACAAATGACAAATGACTATTGACTCTTCAAAGCAACTCTTGCAGGCGTTTTTGCAAAGCATCCATGCCGAAAAGTGCGATCGCTTGTTCTCTTAGCCAATGCCCATCACAACGTTGGTCAACTCCTGTGAGAATTTCTATACAAGCTGCTGCTACACCATTGGGATCGCGGTGAGGAACTCGCCATCCTAAGTTACCATCTTGCAAGGGGTCTGCTGAACCATCATCATCGCCAGATAGGACTGGTATCCCACAAGCCATTGCTTCTAAATAGACAATACCAAAGCCTTCTTGGGAAGGCATAATGTAGGCATCAGCAAGGCGGTAATGCGGTATTAATTCCTCTGTGGGTACGAACCCAGCAAAAATTACGCGATCGCTCACACCTAAATCTTTGGCAAGTTGAGCTAATCGCGGTTGGTCATCACCACGACCAATGACTAAGTATTTTAGGTCAGGAAAAACTTGAATAATTTGCGGTAATGCTCGAATTGTGACATCCACACCTTTGTAAATATCCCCTGACCATAACCGCGCTACAGTCATCAAAACTCTGGCATTGGTTAAGCCGTACTTGGCTATTAGTTCTGGCTGCTTTGGACCAGGAGTAAATTTGTCTCCATCAATGGCACAAGGCAATATTTTTACTCGATCGGCGTTGATAAAATTAGCCGCACAGCTGCGATCGCGACTGTAGCGGCTAATTGTCCAAATCCCTGATGCCGATGTGAGTGCCTGACGTTCTCTGATGTTCAGCGGTTCCCATACTTCTTTACCGTAAGTTAAGACTGTATAAGGAATCCCTAATGGCTGGCAAAGAGTTTGTATCAGGCTTGCTAAGTTGATGTGACCGCAAAAAACGTGTTGAGGACGTTGTAGCAGCAAACACTTAAGCAACGCCAATGTCATTTTCAATCGACCAATCTGGGGAGATTGAGTTTTAAATCCATAAAATTTTAAATTTTCTGAGTTCCAGGGATGTGAAGAGTTGGGGCTATCTCGCAGTACAAATACTTCTGCTTTATAGCCTAAACTCAATTTTTGATAGGCACGAAAAATATCTTTAACATAAGACTGAATCCCACCTTCGTGTATAAAAATCTCTAAGAACACAAATACATGGTTAGTTGTGCGATTAAATTTATTAGCTCGACTGAGATTTTCGCCCACTTTACTGATTAGCGTTGTTGTGTTGTACAGATACGCGCTGAGAGTTTGTGGCGGGAGCGATCGCACCGCTTTGCAACCGTTCCAAATCTGCTTGAACCATTTTTTCTAAAATTTCTTCAAAGCTGACTTGGGTTTCCCAGCCAAGATTGGTTTTGGCTTTGCTGGGGTTAGCAACCAGTTGAAAATGTTCATCTGGTCGGAGCAAATTGGTATTTATCGTTACATAATGCTGCCAATCTAGTCCTACACACTCAAAGGCTGTAGATACCAGATCGCGAACACTGTGTAATTTACCCGTGCCAATTACGTATTCCTCCGGCTCATCTATTTGTAACATAAGCCACATAGCTTCAACATAATCTCCAGCAAAACCCCAATCGCGTTTAGCGTCTAAGTTACCCATTTCTAGAGTGTCGGCTAAACCCAATTTAATTGAGGCGGCGGCTAAAGAAACTTTGCGCGTCACAAACTGAGGCGATCGCAAAGGAGATTCATGGTTATACAAAATTCCACTACAGGCAAATAAACCATAGCGCTGTCGGTGATGTACCATTGTCCAGTGGGCGTGTAACTTAGCTGCTGCGTAGGGATTTTTGGGACGGAAAGGTGTGTCTTCATCTTGAGGAGAACAAAAGACATCACCAAACATTTCGGAACTGCTGGCTTGATAAAACCGCGTCGATAAACCAACCTGTCTGATTGCTTCCAACATCCTAGTAGCAGTCCCAGTTATCAGATCTAGGGTTCCTAAAGGATCGTTCCAAGAATCAGGTACAAAACTTGGCGCAGCTAGATTATAAATTTCTTCAGGACGTAGCTGTTCAATCGCAGTTAACAGCGCCACTCTATCTCGCAAATCAACCGTATAGATTTCCACCAGATTTGCTAAAGATCCGAGTTTTGCCAAATTGGGTTGTCGATGTGGCGGTACTAATCCAACAACTCGATAACCACGAGCAAGCAGCAAATGGCTAAGATAGTAACCATCTTGTCCAGTAATTCCTGTAATAAGGGCTGTCTTAGTCATCATTTTCTCCCCTTTTCCGCTATCTCTGGCAGCACTAAATAACGCTTGTTGGAGAGCAAAAAATTTGCTAGGAGTAATCAAGCATTTGAGGAGCAGTGTTTTTAACTACTCAAAAGCCTGAAATTGGGTTGTAATCAGTCTGAGTAAATTTAAAGTAGAGGACAGGAAATTATAGAAAAACGCCCCATTTTCCCCTTGTCTTCCCATCTCGGAAACTGATGAATAACCATTGATAAGCTGTTCCGCATTTAACTTGCATAATTAGGGCGGGCAATATACCCACCTCACAAGAGATTGATAAAATTTTGATATGCAAATTAAATGTGTTTTAGCTTATAGATGTCTTAAAAACACCGCAAACTTCCAACATCGCTGCCAAATCCTAACAAAGCAGCAACTAAATCTCGAATGCTAGTTTTACTAAATTAAGTATGTTTTTTTATACCAAAAAGACTAAAATTTTGGAATTATAAATTAGGTAATTATTACAAGAAAAATAAGTAACTTTATCAAAACAAAATAAATTAGAAATAATTAGCAGTATGAATACGTGATAGTGCTGATGAAGCAAACCCGACAAACAAAATTAGAAGCTGTTAGCAGCTTCCTATGGAATTTATTTTTATCTCCCGTTAACTACACATAGAGCATGAAAATTAATTCCCTATTCCCTATTTTCAAATTAAGAGAAGAATTCTCAGTATCATTCATCTTGAGATATCCTTCTCCTAATTCTGTTTCTCTACGGCATATTTAACAATCAGCAAACAATTTCTACCATCCGAACCACGTTCGTAGACAACACGATCGGCCAAACGTCTAAGTAGAAACCATCCATAGCCTCCTACTTGAAGAGTACCGGGTTTTGGCTCGGCGATCGCATCGGGATTAAAAGGTTGTCCATAATCCCAAATTCTCATCTCCAGTCTATCAATCCACAAGCAAACCTCAATCTCTATAGTGGTTTCTGGTGGTAAAGCTGAATGAGCATGACGAACTGCGTTAGTAAAGCCTTCCGCTAATGCTAAGTTGAGCCGATAGAGTTGGGTTTGTGACCAGCCAAGTTGAGACAAATTTTGCCGACAAAATTGCTCAAACCATTGTTGCACTTGGTTAAGGAGCTTAAGATCGCTCTTCACCGTCAGATGGTCGTGCTGCACTATGCTAAGCATTGACCTTGACTTGAATATTGAGTAAGTGATGAGTCTGTGACAAATATATGTATTGTTGGTAAAAGTACAGCACAACGGAATTAAAACAATTATTCAAAATAAAAGCTGACGCCGTATTCATTTTGAATTTTGAATTCCGCGCAGCGGTACTAGGGGGTTTTTAGATTTTGGAAGAGCTTGTGAATCCAAAACTAAATATCCAAAATGCAACCTGGATCGTAAAAAATTGACGCCTGTTGATTTTTTTCACAACACATATTACCAGAAGTATGAGTGATGGCTTTCACCTAATTCACCCAAAGAGTGAGCCTTCAACCATCATAAATTCGGTATATGCTATTGAAAATTACAGGCGTCAAAGTGCGGTTTTGTGACTAATTTAGAACAGTCCCAAAGTCAAAGATTTGTCCAATGGTAAGGCAGCACCAATACCTAGCCACAGGGTCACAAGTGTCCCAAATAGGAACACTGTGGTTGCAACGGGACGACGGAAGGGGTTTTGGAACTTATTGACGCTCTCGATAAAAGGAACGAGAATCAGTCCCAGTGGTACTGAAGCCATCGCTAAAACTCCTAAGAGTTTGTTAGGAAGCGATCGCAAAATTTGGAATACTGGGTATAAGTACCACTCTGGCAAAATTTCCAACGGCGTAGCAAAAGGATTAGCTGGTTCGCCGTTCATTGCTGGGTCTAGCACTGCTAGAGCCACAATGCAAGCGAACGATCCCATAATGACGATGGGAAATACATAAAGTAGGTCGTTTGGCCAAGCTGGTTCGCCATAGTAGTTATGACCCATACCTTTGGCCAGTTTGGCTCTGAGAATCGGATCGCTCAGATCGGGTTTTTTCTGTGTTGACATTTTTAAATATGCTCTCTTGCTTAAGTTGAGTTAAAGCATTTGTGAAAGCCAGCAGCTATCGGGCAACCCTAACTAGCGGCTAGCCGCTAGCTGGGTTTTTACAGCTTGTCAGCTTGAGATATCAAGTTTTTGTTTCTCTTCTTGTTCATCAGTTTAAAACAAACAACTCTATCTTGAAACTGACTGAGCTTGAGTGTTGGCGTTTCGGCTCAAATTACAAAGGCCCAGAAATGCCTTGTTTGCGAATCATCAAGAAGTGGAACAGCATGAAGACCGCAATCAACCACGGCAGAACAAAAGTGTGGGCGCTGTAGTAGCGGGTTAGGGTCGCTTGACCGACGCTAGAACCACCACGCAGCAGGTCGGAGATCAAAACACCAACCACGGGAATTGCTTCTGGAACGCCGCTAACGATTTTCACAGCCCAGTAACCAACTTGATCCCAAGGTAGTGAGTAACCTGTCACGCCAAAGGAAACGGTGATTACAGCCAGGATAACGCCACTTACCCAAGTCAATTCGCGGGGCTTTTTGAAACCACCTGTCAGGTAAACGCGAAAGACGTGCAAAATCATCATCAGCACCATCATGCTGGCAGACCAGCGGTGGATGGAGCGAATTAGCCAGCCGAAGTTTACTTCTGTCATGATGTACTGCACTGAGGAGTAAGCTTCAGCAACAGTTGGCTTGTAGTAGAACGTCATAGCAAATCCAGTCGCAAACTGGATCAGGAAGCAAACCAGGGTAATACCACCCAAGCAGTAAAAGATGTTGACGTGGGGAGGAACGTACTTGCTAGTAACATCATCAGCGAGTGCTTGAATTTCCAAGCGCTCCTCAAACCAGTCGTAAACGTTGGCCATACAATATCAAGTTCCTAAAAATCAGTTGCGGTTGATCGATACTCCCAATGAACAATTTTGGGATTTTAGCAAAGAGGATTTTGTTCGTTTGCTTTTAAGGCTTCAGAGTGATAAGACTTTTAATAAACTTAACACTCTGTAAACATTTTATGTATTGCGTTTTTTGGGCAAACCAACATGAAGAATGGTGGTCACAAAGTAGATCTTATCGTTTGTTGCGTGTGATGCAAGGGAATTAGCTGACTTAACAACTTGATTAAGACCAATGCACCACTTCTATAAAAAAAGTAACATAGTCGAGAGATAGATTTCATCAAAAACAAAGCAACTGGGCAGTTCTAGGCAATTTGGGTTGAGGTGGAATTCAAGATGGGCTTGTTCATGAACAAAAAGGTTTTTCGGCTGGGATTTTCATTGCTAATGGGAGTTTGGCTGGCACTGGGTACAATTATTCAACCAGCGGCGGCTTTGACAGATGAGCAAAAACTGATATCGGAAGTTTGGCGAATTGTCAATCGAACTTATCTAGATGAAACATTTAATCATCAAAACTGGGCAACGGTGCGGCAAAAGGCTTTGGAGAAGCCAATCAAAAACCAGGAAGCCGCTTATGCAGCAATTCAGAATATGCTCAAAAGCTTGGACGACCCTTTTACCCGTTTTTTAGACCCAGAACAGTACCGCAGTTTACAGGTAAATACTTCTGGCGAACTGACAGGGGTAGGTTTACAAATTGCTCTTGACCCGGAAACTGGAAAGTTGGAAGTAGTAGCACCCATAGCAGGTTCACCAGCAGAGAAAGCCGGAATTAGACCGCGCGATCGCATTGTCAAAATTGAAGGTGTCTCTACAGAAAATCTCACCTTAGACGAAGCTGCTGCGAAAATGCGCGGTCCAATTGGCAGTCTAGTGACGCTGTTAATCGCAAGAGATGGCGAGGCAGAAAAGGAATTGCGGGTGATGCGCGATCGCATTGCTTTAAACCCTGTCGTTGCAGAAATGCGCGTTACCTCACAAGGTACGCCCATTGGCTATCTGCGCCTGAATCAGTTTAATGCCAACGCCTCAATGGAAGTGGCACACGCCATTACTAGTTTAGAAAAAAAAGGTGCGGCTGCTTATATTTTAGATTTGCGCAATAATCCTGGGGGGCTACTGCAAGCCGGAATTGAAATCGCTCGGTTGTGGTTAGACTCTGGCACGATAGTATACACTGTCAATCGCCAAGGCATTCAAGGCAGTTTTGAGGCATTTGGCCCAGCACTGACTTCAGATCCATTAGTAATTTTGGTAAACCAAGGAACCGCTAGTGCCAGCGAAATTCTTGCCGGAGCATTACAAGATAATGGTCGTGCCCAACTAGTAGGCGAAACCACTTTTGGTAAAGGCTTGATTCAATCCTTGTTTGAATTATCAGATGGTTCTGGCTTGGCAGTAACAATTGCTAAATATGAAACACCTCAACATCGAGATATTAACAAGCTAGGTATAAAACCAGACAAAGTAATTTCTCAAGAAGCAATTACCCGCGAACAAATTGGCACAGAAGCAGATCAACAATATCAAGCAGCTGTGGAATTGTTGACAAAAAATTCTGTAGTGGTGGGATTGGGAAATAGGGCATAGGGCATAGAACTAAGGTCTAGATTTTATGTAGCAGTAAAGACGAGTCATGACTGAAGATAACGAGCTAGAGAGGCGATCGGGGGAGGATTGGGACTGGCGAACGGAAACTAGGGATTGGTCAGCCGCTGCATCAGAGCTTGCTTGCTTTTCTCTCGCTAGGATGAAGGACAAGGACTTAATCGAAATCATGGACACTAAGCGAGGCTTACTTAGGTATATATGTATATTTAGGTACAAAAAACTATGACAGAAGCACAATTAACAGCTACTCAGATACCTGTCAATGAACTAATAGGTATGCTGGCAGCTATTGGTAACAAAGACTACGCTCAATTTCAAGAGCTAGAGCAAGCTTTTGTTTCCCAACATGGCGAGGAAGTTTGGGAGCAAGTTTTTAACTTTCGCGTTTTACCTGCACTAGACAAGCCTGCTAATCAATGGCTATTAATGCAATGGATGAGTCACGGTATCAACAGTATAAAAACAGTGGCTTAGGACAGTGAAACCACTGCTTACTCACACCCTTCGTCCTTTAGAAAAGTGCTTGCATCTGACGCAAAGCGTGTAAATCTAGAGAGGCGAGATGCTGATATGCTTGAGCGATCGCACCTTTGCCTCTTAGATAACCTGTATTTGCACCAGGACAAATATACTGAAGTGTTTCTGGTGTAAAGCGTTCTAATAGGTATTTAATACTGTTAATTTGTCGCGGCCAGTGAAAGGTTTTGGCTGTGCGTAAGGGAAGGGGTTCGCCCTGTTGGTTGGGAACTAAATGGCGTCCTGAAAATAGCACGCCTCCAAGTTGGCTGTAGTATAGGCAAGACGAGCCAGGAGAATGTCCTGGCGTCCAAATGATTTGTATTTCTGAATCTAAAGTGAGTTCTTGGATAAAGGTAGTTACAGTTAATCCTGGTAATAAATAAGCTTCTTGCTCTTGAATTACCACCTTGCAATCCAAAGATTCCTGAAGTTCTGCTGTTTTGCCAATAGCACCGCGATGGGTGAGAAATAGCCAGCGCACACCGCCATGCGATCGCAAAAAATCGAGATTTGTCTGCTCTAAAGCAGGGCAGTCGATGAGGATATTGCTTTCTTTTCTTACAATAAAATAAGAGGTTCCCCCTAATGTGTCCCGATTGGGCGGAAAAGCATAAATGCTGTCTAGCACACCCCTTGGTGGCTTAACTGTATGACTTGGCTGTTGGGGTAAGGGGCACATGAAAAAATACCGAAACTGAGGAGTTGTCAACAATTGGGTTACACAGTTCAAAGGCTGTTAACCGTTGTGGAAAAAATTGGGGTTTTATAGTCTGGCTGGTAGTGAAAGCTGTGGTGCTGACTCTACGAGTGGGACGTTTTTTCAAATTACCGAAGAACAAATGACATTTTGGTTTCTCCTCCTACTGGGACTAGCTACTTATCTCATGGTGCAGCGTGTAGTTGCACATAGCACTCAGACACCTGTCTGGTTGTTGTGGCTGGTTTTAATGACACCAGCATTTTTATTGACCGGATGGACGTTATTGTATGGGGCGAAACAACCACCGCCTTCATCGCTGATCCTTTGGTCATCGATCGTCTGCATTCTGTTATACTGGCTGTTATTTCAATGGGGACGGCGAACACCCACAGATAAACAGACTGAACCTCAAGCTATTGAATCACAATCGGTTATTCATCCTACCGCAGAACCAGTAAAAGTGCGTCCCATTGAGCCAACGGAAGAAACCCAACTGCGAAATTGTTTTCCCTGGTCTACATACTACATTCAAAACATTGAGTATCGGCCCCAGGCGGTAATTTGTCGCGGTCAGTTAAGAACTGCACCAAATAAGGCATACCAGCAAATTAAGTCGAATATCGAAGCGCAATTTGGCGATCGCTTTTTGCTGATATTTCAAGAAGGTGTTAACAGTAAACCTTTCTTTGTGCTTGTTCCCAATCCTCAAGCTGCAAAACAGGTAAATCCCAGTTACCGAGAACAGTTAACGCGCCCAGGATTAGCACTGTTGCTTTTGGTAGCTACTTTGGTAACTACTACTTTAGTGGGAACTAAACTTGCTGGTGTGGATCTTAACGTCATAAAATCTCAACCAAGTGTTTTGCTCCAGGGATTGCCTTACGCTTTAGGACTGATGACCATTTTAGGTATCCACGAACTTGGTCATTATTTAACAGCTAAGTACTACAACATTCGCGCCACACTGCCTTATTTTATCCCCGTGCCGTTTTTCTTAGGAACATTTGGGGCATTTATTCAGATGCGTAGTCCCATCCCTAACCGCAAAGCTTTATTTGATGTGAGTATTGCCGGGCCAATCGCAGGTTTTATTGTTACTTTACCCTTATTAATTTGGGGTTTAGCTCACTCTGATGTCGTTGCTTTGAATGCAAAAACCGGGCCATTAAACCCCGATGCTCTTAATCCCAAATATTCGATTTTGCTAGCACTTCTCTCAAAATTAGCACTGGGGAATTCGTTAACCTCAACATCAGCTATTGACTTACATCCAGTTGCCGTTGCAGGTTTTTTGGGGCTAATTGTGACGGCATTGAATTTAATGCCTGTGGGACAATTAGACGGCGGTCATATTGTCCACGCTATCTTTGGGCAAAGAACTGCGATCGCAATTGGACAAATGGCACGCTTGTTGCTGCTATTACTTTCTTTTATTCAGGTAGAATATTTCGTTTGGGCAATCATCTTATTACTCATACCCTTGGTTGATGAACCTGCTCTCAATGATGTGACAGAACTCGATAATAAACGCGATATTTTGGGTTTATTATCAATGACTTTGTTAGTGATGATTGTACTGCCACTTCCCCAGGCGATCGCTAATCTATTGCAGATTTAGGTAATGAGTATCGCCTAGCTGCTCTGCTCCCAAATCAACATATAAATATTTTTTACCCCACTCAAGCCATCTTTGAGTAGGGCATTTTTAACACAGTTGTGATAAATATTGCGAAAAGGCATACATATTTTTCTTACCGATTAATAGTATGCCTTGAAATCTAAATCATTCCAAACACCGAACCGACAGTAGACTTAATTGAATCTCTAGCATCTTTCAAAGTCTGGGCGATCGGATGTTTTGTCTGCAAGAATACCCGCGCACAATTGCGTCCTGGCATACCAGAGATTGAACCACCTGGATGTGTTCCGGCACCAGTTAAAAATAGATTATCAATTGGTGTTTTGTAGTTCGCTATTTCTGGTAGAGGGCGGAAAAATACCATCTGATCTAAGGACATATCAACGTGGTAATAATTCCCTTTGTAAGCACCTAATCTTTCGCCCAATTCTGCTGGACTTTCGACACGACGAGCGATAGTTGCATTTTTTACATTTGGTGCATAGGTCGCTAACTTATCAACTACCCTATCTGCAACTTGATTTTTGAGTTCATCTGTCCAACCAGTACCTTTTAAACCTGTGCCTTCTGCACCTGCAATTTGGTAAGGAGCAAAAAATTCAATCCATACAGTGTGTTTGCCTGGTGGTGCTAAGGTTGGGTCTAAAGCACTGGGCATTACTACATACATTGATGGGTCAGAATCAGGAATTTCTCCTAAAGTACATTTACTATGAGCTTGTTCAACGTGAGTAACTGAATCAGCAATCAAGATAGACCCAATTAGGTATTCATCTTTATGTGCATGGTATGGAAAATGCAGCGGTTCGTTTAAAGCCAAATCTATTTTGAGAATAGTTTCGTTATTATTAACGATCCGGCGTTCTAATCTTTCCCACAAATCTGGATCGACTGCATCAATATCGCTTTTATCAGTCATTTGTAAGAATAACCGTTTGGCATCGATATTAGAAATAACGCCGTATTTAGCTCGATATTCTTGACCGCCAGCAACTCTAACACCTACGGCTTTTTTATCATCAATCAACACTTTTTCTACATGTTGATCTGTGAGAATTACGCCACCTTTACTTGTGACTAAATTCACCAAAGCTTTTACAAGTGCGCCAGTTCCACCGCGCGGTCTCGCCATCCCAGGATTGTGCCGCATTGCCATCATAATTGCACCAATGGCAACGGTTTTTTGTGATGGTGGTGCGCCGAGTTCTGCTGCTAGTCTTGCTAGGGGTGCTTTGAGAAATTCTTCATCAAACCACTCATTAAGTAAATCTTCAGCGCTGGTTAACATCGTGCGAATAAAGTCCAGCGTTTTATTGGGGGAACCAATAACTGAAAATAAATCTTTAAGTTTTGTAATGTCGTAGTTACCAAGAATATCAATAATTGACTTTGGTGGAGCATTAAACATAGGAATCATTGCTCCTAATGCTCGTTGCCAGTAGTCGGTAAATTCTGCATACTTTTTAGCATCGCGTTCGTTATAACGAGCAATTTCTGCACAAGTTTTTTCTAGAGATTTATGCGCTAAAAAATACTTACCATCGGGATGAGGACAGAAAACTACTGGATCGCACTCTAGATATTCTAAGCCGTATTTTTCTAGTTCTAATTCTTCAACAACTGGCCCTAGATGAATAAATTCATGGTCAATAGCACATAAATTAAATTTAAATCCAGGTGCTTCTTGAGGTAAACATTCTTCGGTTGTTGCTGCGCCACCTGGAACAGAACGCTTTTCTAATAATAGGACGCTATAGCCAGCTTTTAACAAATACGCAGCACAAACTAGACCGTTATGTCCTGCGCCAATAATTACAACATCGTACTCTTGCATATTCGTATTTGGAAGTGAATTAGCTTGCTAATATTACAAAGAAGGAAAGTGAGTTACTAGAGTTTAGTAGCAATCATTTTATTTATTCAGAGGCATATTTTCCATTGATGGTATTTGCTTCACATACGCTTCTACCAAAAGAATAAGATTGCTTTGTGTTACTTGCATATCTTTAATGCGTAGAATCATCTTTTCCCACACAAAATAGGAAGTTTTTTGCAATTCTTTAAGCTTCTGCATTAAAGCTGTAATTAAAGGAATAGAGAGTCCTTCTCCTTGAGTACAGTGGAAACTTTCTAATAACAATGGCTGCGAATTAATAGGTGGACTCACTCTTGCATTAAAACCTAAAATGCGGCTGTTCCCCTTTTCTTCTATCGCAACTTTGCCGCTGAATTCTATTTTACCGTTATCAGGTAGATATATTTGGATATTTTGTGGCAGAAAATTGGCAATTTCGCCATCTATATTTAATTCCCAATTTTGGAAATAGCTTTGCATCACATCGGAGGACAGTGCATGATTAATATCTGTCTCTGTCATGACAATGCGAGCGATCGCATTTACTGGCTCATTCAGTTCAATTTGACCAAAAATAGCACTTAAAGGATTGATAGCAACACTATCTGTTTTGACTTTTATTTCCTGTACTCGGATATCTTTTTGTAGAACCACACCTTGGCCGCTTAGGGAAATCTCTTCTACTTGTCCCTGAGCTATTTTCAAGATGTCAGTTCGCACATCTACGTCTATTTGTTCTACTTCATCCAGTTGGTTGGATAGGGTATTTTCTGCTACCTGTGATATTATCTGCTCTTCCAACCTGTGCTGATCTGGCATGAGTCTCTATGCTCCTAGTATCCTCTTACCTAATCAATTTAGTATTTAGAGGCTCAGGAGTGTATCTGTATTAAGATATATATACCTTGGCTGATGTAATTATAAATGGAAATTACTAAGTAAAAGCCAATCAATAATATAGAACTCATATTTAATTTCTGAAATACAGTGAGCCTACCAAAATCTGTATAGGGTGGGCAATACCCACCCTACACTTAATATTAAAATGTAGGGAATTTTTTCAATGATTAAACCAGAGCGCTATACAAATTTTTAATCAATTTGATGTACGCAATCTATTACAATTACTGATACCAATTTAAAAAAGAATGCGACAGATGTTAGGGTCTCGGCACTGCCGTGACCTCTAGAATATTACTGATGTGTCGCAAACATTATTTGATTTGGTATGAAAGTTTTTCCTAATTTTAATAAATATCAAAATCCATCAAAATATATAGATAAGGGCTGATAAATACTTTTAGCAAATATCAACCCTCTCAAGAGTTAGAGAGAACTAGATTCTAGAGTACGAGAAGGTATCTGATGCTGATGTTTCACGACCATTTGAATACTCCGATTTGGCCCTGTCACCAAACCACGACGTTTTGGTCGTACATCACTACCATCAACTAACGCTAATTCCCAACTAGAAAGGATTTTAGCTAATATTACTTTCATTTCAAATTGAGCAAATGCCATACCAATACAGCGTCTTGCACCACCACCGAAAGGCAAAAACTCATAGGGAGAAAATTGGCGTTCTAAAAAGCGTTCTGGTTTAAATTGCTGATGTTGTGGATATAAATCTTCGCGCTGGTGGGTGAGATAGATGGAACCAAGTACGACTGTGCCTGGTTCAAGTTCATGACCGCACAAAGATACAGGTGTTCTGACTACTCGCGGGAAAGTCAGCATTCCTACTGGGTAAATTCGCAAAGCTTCAGAGTAGACAGCATTCAGATATGGTGATTTAAAAATGCTGCTGGGGTCTGGGTTATCACCTAAGTTATCTAATTCTTGTAGTAGCTTTTGTTGGACTGAAGGTGATTTATGAATCCAGTATAATGCCCAAGTAAGAGCTGTGGCTGTAGTTTCATGCCCTGCTGTTAACAGGGTCATCAGTTCATCACGTAACTCTTCATCGGTCATGGCTTCACCTGCTTCATCACGCGCCGCCATAAGTAAGCTAAGGATATCTGTGCGCGATGGGTCTGGACGATCTCGACGTTCCTGAATCTCTTCGTTGAGGAGTTGGTGAACTCGCTGGCGACGACGCAGAAACCTTCCCCAAGAACTTTTTGGGCCTAAATCTAAGCGTAGAGCTGGAAAATAAAGTTCGATCACTCTTAAGGGGGAGGTTTCATTAAGCATTGCGGCCAAAAGTTGTTCTAACTCTTGGGCGCGCGGCCCTTCATATAATCCAAATACAGCTTGCATAATCACCCGCATGGTAATGATTTGCATCGCAGACCGGACACAGAAGGGTTTATCTATCTGCCATTGACTAATGACTTGCTCTGTAACTTTATTAATTACCTCGCCGTAGGTACGCATTCGATCGCCGTGAAAAGGTGGCATTAATAATTGACGTTGATGGCGATGTACTTCACCACTAACTGTAATCACAGAATTTTTGCCTAGCATTGGTTCAAATACAGTGTTCCAGTCACTAGGAGCTTCAAATTCTTTGGTATCGCTAGTTAATATTTGCTGTAGCGCTTGGGGATTGCTGACGAAAACTATAGGTGCATTCAATTGCATGGTGAAGATATCACCATAGCGCTTGGCACAATCTTCCATAAACGGCATGGGTCGGAAGATCCATTGAAGCATTTGGACAAACGCTGGGGATTTAGGGCCATTTGGCAGTGTCATAGGCTTAATTTATTGGGTTAACTCTGTTTTGCCTACGAAGTTGAGGGAAGAAAATTAAATTTTTTTGAATTCATATTGAAGCTTCTTATCTTTAAGTTGCGAAACTGCAATAAACTGTTACAACCGCCAGGTTGTAAAATTTTTGTTAATTTGGACGAGCATCTATAGTTTCTCCTCATCCTCTTAAGGTATTCAGCATGACAGCAATCACCCCCAAGGCATCTTCAGCGCTTCCCAATTTTTGTGAAGGAATTCAATATTTTGGTCAAGCGCTACCTGATTTTGAAACTCATGGTGCAACCCCTGCGATAGAAGCGGGCAAAGTAGCGATCGCAGATCCTACCGATGCAGCAGCCGTATATCAAACTTTACTTGCTGCCGATGCGCTACGTTACCTGACGCTACAAATCACAGGTAGTAAAGCTTCTGGACACCCTGGTGGATTTGCTAGCCAAGCAGAAGCTTATGCGGCTCTGGTCATGTTAGGGTACAAAAACATTATTACGGAAGTCGGTCATCACGCCCCGGGATTTTATAGTGCCATGTTCCTCGATCGCTCTTTAGAGGATATGGGCATTTTTACAGTCCAACAATTGCGCGATCGCTTCCGCGAAAAGCATGGACTCTTAGGCCATCTCTCCGGTTACATACCCGGTATTCTCGCACCTGCTGGCCCATTGGGACAAGGACAGCACTTTGCCATGTCAGCCGCACTACTGCACAAAGATAAGCTTTTCCCCTTCACCGTTGGCGATGGTGGGCTAGGTGAACCATATATCATGAGTTCAATGGCTCACTTTCACACAGCTTATCCCAGTACCACCAACTTCTTACCTGTGCTGGTGTGGAATGGTTACAGCCAAGAACATCACAGTATGGTTTCCCTAAAAACCAACGAACAGATGACAGCATACTGGCATGGTAACGGTTTTGCGGAAGTTGTGTTAGTGGATGCCAAAGAATTTGACGATCGAGACCAAGCTGGCGATTATGTAGATAGTACCGCCTTTTCCTTCGAGCAGCGTCTAGCCTTCACCAAAGCCGTACTTTTGGGTGTAGATAAAGCAGCGCGTTCTGCTTTAAGTGGAAAACTTACCGTCTTCATCATTAAACAACTCAAAGGTGCCGGAGTTCACGCCAGAGGTGCAAAATCTCACAACCTTTATCCTAAAGATACGCTGGATGCTCCCCATATTGTCAGCGCTTTAAAAGAACGTGCTTTACCTGCTGAAGCTTGGGAATTAGTGCGGACAAACGCCGAACGCGCTGGTGGTGGCCCCGCTGCTAAAACAGCGGTGACAGAATTTGAATTACCATTACCAGACTTAGGTGAATTACCTTTAGAAGAATATGCAGTAGGTGGTGAACCCAAAGTTTCCACAACAGCAATGGGAAGATTAGTCGGAATTGTCGGGAAAAAAGATCCGAATTTCCTAGTTACGAACGCCGACGGTAACGAAGCATCTGGAATTGCCAATATTAACCAAGCACTGAAGATTATTCACCCCACAACCGATGATTTATATAACCAAGCACCAAACGGACAAGTTTATGAACCATTAAGTGAAGATGCTTGTGCTGGTTTAGCTGCTGGTTTGTCATTAATGGGTGCAAGAACTTTGTGGTGTTCCTACGAATCTTTTGCCATCAACGGATTACCAATTTGGCAAACCGTAACTCAAGCAATGGCAGAATTGCGCCGTCAAACTCCCTCAACAATTACATTATTTACTGCTGGTGCATTAGAGCAAGGACGTAACGGTTGGACACACCAACGTCCAGAAATTGAAGCTTACTTTGCTTCCTTGATGCGCAATGGTAATGTGTTCCCATTATTCCCCCCCGATGCTAATAGCATTCAAGCTTGTTATGACTGGGCATTGAAAACAAAAAATAAAGGAATCGTGATTACTGCAAGTAAATCACCCTTACCAATTCGCACCACATTAGAACAAACTCGCCAAGGTTTACGCGATGGTGGAGTAGTATTGCATGAAGTTCCTGGCGATAAACAAGTTGTATTTGCTGTCATCGGTGATATGACATTAATGCCAGTATTTGAAGCAGCAGTCTTTTTAGAAAATGAAGGTATTGGTGCCAAGATAGTTTCTGTTATTAATCCCCGCCGTTTGTATCGTCCTGATGATACAGCTTGGGAAACTTGTTCCGAACCCGATGGTGGTTTTCTAAATGATGCAAAATTTGCGGAATTATTTGATGGTGATGCGTTAATTGCTGTTACTGGTGGTGCAGCAGCGATGCTAGAACCAATTATGTTGCGGAGTAATTCTAAGCGCGATACTTTTGCATGGAAGCGTGGGGAAACTACAGCCAGTGCTGGTGAGTTGATGGCGTTTAATGGGTTAACTGCGGAGGCGTTGACGAAAAGAGCGATTGAATTAGTGCATTAAGCATTATAAAAGTTCATATTTTAGCCGCAGATATACGCTATAGTAGTAACTTTTATAGCATATGTCTGCATTTTTTTATCAAACTCTAAAAGAGAATTATACCATTAAAAAATAATCGCGACACATATATTCACAAAACCCACTATATAGAAGGCGATTTATAATACAAAATTTAAAATCCAATATGATATTCTTTTGATAAGCAAAACCAAAAAATAGTAAAAATTTGATTAAATCTTCAAATGTTCTAAGTAATCTACAAGACAATCTGGTGTCTCAGCATAATGTGATAAATCAGAAATTATCGTTTTTCTCCTAATATTTAAAGAGACATTTATTTTTTTTGTAAAATACTTTGGATTTCCATTATTGGCTTCAGTAACTAATTTTTGAAGAAAAATGTATAAAAAATCAATCTCAAACTTACCCCTAAAACTTTTTTGATATTCTTGGGAAAATAGCTCATGTTTCTTTAACTCAAATTCTTCGTTTGAAATAACAATTGCATTAGGAAATATATTATATAAATTAGTATCTATATAGTTCTTTCTAATGTTGTCTAATCCTATAATTACAAAATCTAAAGCATCAAATTTTGATAAATTAAGCTCTACTCTTTTCTCACGCTGACATGCTATCCAAATATTTAAAAATTCGACTGCATCATGAAATTCTTGTTGAAGTTTTATGTAAAGGTTTTTACAATTATTGAAATCAATATCTGATTCAGCAAGCTTAAACTCATTACTCAATATCTCACAGAAGGTTTGAATAGAGGTATATAAATTTTCAATTGAGTAACAAGGAGTTTCATATACTCCTGTTATTTGTGTATTTTTTATTGACACATCAAAGTCTTTGTCAATAAAGTATGCTGCTCTAACTCTAGAATAACGTTTACGAGTTGAGAGCATCCTATAAATTTCTAACACTCCTTCTTTACCACCACAACTGAAATAAAAGTGTTTTATAGGTCTAGCTATAGTTGTGATTCTGATTCCATAATACTTACTGTCTTCACCTTCAAAGAAACAATAGAGAGCAGATTCATATTGCTTGTATTGTCGCGTGAATTCCATAAATACGGCTGCGGGTCTACGCCGTGACTCCCTCAGTTTATCTACTGACATTTATTTTTCGGTTACAAAATCATCTAAATCTATTGCATTTGAATCTAATTCATTATCGAAAATAAATGGTGAGTGTGTAACAGCCAAAAGTAGCCGACACTTACCAGATTTCAGAATATCAGGAAGTAAAAGCTTTTGCCATTCAAGAGAAAGGGAAAGTTCCGGTTCATCAAACAAGATTATGTATTCATCATCTGATTCTAAATAAATTTTAGAAAACAAGGATATAATTTGTTTCTCTCCTGAGGATAAATTTCTAATATCTATTGGTTTATTATTTCTTTTTTGAATTATAGAAATCTCCACACTTGTTTCATCATAGACAATCTGTTTTTTGTTTAAATAGTTGTTACATACTTCTGCAAATTGCTTAATGGAATTGTCCTTTTCTTTTTGTTGTTCATAAAGACCAACAAGCTTAGACAAAAAATAAACTAATTGATCATACTTAGCCGAATTAACTTCTCCTGAGTTAACTAGTTCCTCTATTTTCTTTTTATCAGTTTCCGATATATTATCTCCTACCCTACTTAAAACTATATTTAAAGTTTCAGGTTGAATACTATCTCTCATTTCTTGTGTAGGTGTTATACCTTCCACAAATTGAGTTAACATTTCGCCAGTAACTTTTGAAAATAAATCTAAAGTCGCGTTTTTAATTGTAGTTTTGATTTCATCAAACTTGGCAATTACATCATTCATTCCAAACTGAATTAATCGATCATCATTATCTCCAAAACGTAGTCCTTCATAGCCTAAATTTTTTAAATCTTCTTCAATTCTTCTATAAGTTGGAAAATATAATATAGATTCATTAAGATTAGCTTTAATAGTATTTCTAATTTTTTCTAATTTTTTCTCACGCTCACGTTCATATTCATTGTTATATCCATGAAATATTTCTGCAACTAACTCATCAAAAGCTCGAGATGGTATAAATGGTTTTAGATCTGCAATTCTATTGCGAATAATTTTGAATGGTACACCACGCCTGATATCTCTTAAAAATATCTCTATTTCACTTGAAGGTAAGTACTGATGTAGCTTAGATATGAGGTCAAAATTAATCATTTCTCCCTTATAATAAGTAATTAAATCGCTTTTTTTAATTTCAATATTTACTCCAGATGTAAATCCAAGAACTATGGATTCAAAATCTATAGTATTGAGTCTACTAAATTTACATGATATTGAATAATACAAAGCATTTAAAATAGTAGTTTTTCCAGAACCATTTTCTGCAATCATAATCACAGCTTCTCTGTCAAAAGGAATCTTGACATCTTTGAAACCAAACAACCCATTGATTGAGAAAGACTTTAACTGACTGAGGTTAGGAAGTTCAGTGAGTAACATATTTATTAGGTTTCATGATTATTATGTTTAAATTTTAGGCGAGCTTTCTCAGTTTGCATATACTTTGTGTTAAATTTCCTCTATTTATGAAGTCAGTTAAAATTAAAAACTATTTTATAATACTTAAAATTAAACCTGTTCTGCTGTTTATGAGTTTGCTTGTGTTGTTGTGCTATATAACCTTTTATACTATCAGTTTTGTAAACTAGCTTAGTATTTGCGTAGGTTAGCTTGAGGAGGGAAATCCAGCTATAATCAGGAACACAATAACTTACCTTCCAGGAAAATATAGAAAATTTTAAATTATTTTTACATTCTGTAGATAATTGCTATTATACTGTACGAATCATGACGCGATACTTAAGAAGATGAATTGAGAAAGTGGGCTAGCCATACTAAAAATTAATATGTATTCTAAAAACTTTAATTATAGAAGCTGAGATTTTAACTGTGAACAAGATTAATTGGCTGGCTGAAAATTTCGATAAAATTACACCGCAACCCCTTACGACTGACTTATCTGGTTTTTATAAACTGAGAATTGGAGATTATAGAGTTATTTACGAGTTTGACTCTGAGAAAAAAACTATTTTTATTGATCGAGTTGGACATCGAAGAGAAATTTACAACTGAATTGTGTACTGTATTTTGAGCCAAATGCCAAATATTAAAATATTGACGTGCGACCAAAAAACATCACTGCATCGGGTTTGGTTAGTATTGTTTGGTAGTTATTCGATGAATAAAGCGATCGCACTCTACCTCAATGCGATCGCTTTATGATGTAGAAATTCAATACTAATGCTTGACTCGCCCGTTAGTTGGCTCCGGTAAAATTGCAGTTGGGATGGGTGGAGTAGCGGGAACTTCTACAACTGGAGAAACTTGCGTAGTCATTTTGTTAGTACCCCGCTTGCGATTAGAACCACCTGCTTTAGAATACTCCATGCTGTTTCTACCGTAGACAGTTGCAACTCCACTCAGCATTCGTTCTGAAAGTTCCGCAAGCGCTTTGTCCATCTGGGCGACTGTCTTACGCGATTCTTCAAGATTAGACAAAAGGGTATTATGGGCTTCCACAACAGCACGGGTATTATCAATTAGGCGAGTATAGGCTTCAATAGTTAATCCGTGTCCTAAATCCAGACTCTCATCAATGGATTTTAGCAAGGCAAGACGACGTTGGGCTTTTTCTACAGCAGCAGAACCGCGAGTTGTTACAGTCATGAGAGATACTCTTTGTTTGAATAATTCTCTTTCAAGATAGTGGAGTACCTTTATAACTGAGATGAGTAGTTTTGTTGATTTAGTTACTCACATTATTGAGACTATATCTGTGTTTTTACTCGTCTGTCTGTGTCTGTTAATTGTTTCCAGATCAACGCAATTAGCAATTGTAGTATCCGAAATCGCAATTGTAGTCTCGAAAATGGCAATTGTAGTCTCGAAAATGGCAATTGTAGTATCTGAAATAGCAATTGTAGTCTCGAAAATGGCAATTGTCGCCTCCGAAATGGCAATTGTCGCCTCCGAGATAGCAATTGTAGTCTCCGAAACGGTAATTGTCGCCTCTGAAACGGCAATTGTCGCCTCCGAAAGGGCAATTATGGATTTGGATGATATACGCAATCAGCCTTACAGAGAATCGCACTGCAATTTTCCGAAATTGGCAACCCAAGTATGTGAGTAATTACATTTGCTTCTGGTAGCTGTAACTTCATTTCCTCAGCATTCAGTTCCAGTAAAATCTAAGCGGAAAGGCTATGCGATAAATTCTTTTAACAACACATGGCAGAAAAAAAATTAGCCGCTTTAATAGCGAAAACAGTTAAAAAAGTTCTTAAAAAAGAAATAGGAAAGCTCAAAAAAGATAATTTAGCGATTGTATCAAGTCAGGACAATAATACATTAGACCGTTTTGTAGCCAATGTTAATAATTGGGAGAATCAAGACAGTACAGAAGAAATTATTGATGATATATATACTAATGATTACGTTAATTTACCTGCCAAAGAAGATGCAGAACTTGAGCGCAAGTTGCGAGAACTAAAGTTTAAGCAGGAACTTAGAAAGGATTGGATATTATTCCTTTTAAAGGATGTAATAGTATATTCTGCCACTGTTATTTTTATATTTTCTGTTGCTGGCTTTTATCTATTCACACTGATTAGTAGGTATTAAGTGATGTGAATATTGTCCTAATAAAAAAATTCTATTTGATTTGCAAAATAAATCTTGATTAACGAACCGCAAAGGCACAAAGAACACGAAGAAGAGAAAAGAACAATCTGGCACAAAAGATTAGAAAAAGGTGCTACGGCAACTTCAAGGGCGATGCCTACGGTAACGTCAAGGACGAGCGCAACTACATTTGTTTCATAAGGAACATTTATTTCAGTAAATCTTCGTAACTAATATTACAGGCGACGAAGCAAACTTGCGGAAAGTAGACTCTTGTTTAGATCTAGAAAAGTTTTTCTGGATATAACGGCTACTTTGATGGGTAACTCTGCAAATAAGTATCATACTTGCTTTGCTTAATAACCATTTTCCTGTCAGGGTGTTGAATTTTCCCATTCGCAAGTTTGATGGAACTTTAGAAATATGATCGGGCTTTTAATATTTTTAGTCGTTGTCATTGCCACTGTAGCTGTCATTATCATTAATTGCTACAACGATTTAGTTAAGTTTCGCAATCGCTACAAGAATGCTTACGCTCAAATTGATGTGCAATTACAGCGCCGCTATGACTTAATTCCGAATTTGGTGGAAACTGCTAAAGGTTACATGAAACATGAGCGAGAAACCCTCGAAGCAGTGATTGCAGCTCGGAATTCTGCGGTTAATGCTAGCAGTCGCGCTGTACAAAATCCCGGCGACCCTCAAGCGATGCAACAATTGGGTAATGCGGAAGCGGCGCTAACGGGTGCGTTAAGCCGTTTGATGGTACTTTCGGAAGCTTACCCAGAACTGAAAGCCGATCGCGCGATGACTCAGGTGATGGAGGAACTATCTTCTACAGAAAACCGGATTGCTTTTGCACGTCAGGCTTTTAATGACGCCGTGACACTCTACAACACCAAAAGCGAATCTTTCCCCAGCAACTTAATCGCCAGTGGTTTTAACTTTACTAGTGCGGAGTTGCTACAAGAAGCCACACCAGAAATGAAAACTGCTCCCCGCGTTTCTTTTTAGGTGTCTATGAATTTCTTTGAACATCAGGATAAAGCACGCCAAAACACGCAGCAGTTAATCGGGTTATTTGCGCTGTCGATCGCAGTTATGGTTGTAGCAATTTATATTGCTGCGTTATTTCTGTTCCGCCTAGCACCGCGGACTTGGTGGAATCCAGGGTTATTTCTTTCTGTTGCTGGTGTCACCACAATTGCGATCGCTCTCGCCAGCGTGTATAAAATTTTATATCTGCGTCAGGGCGGCAGTATCATTGCTCAGGAGTTGGGAGGAAGGCTGCTGCTGCCGGAAATGGCGGACGAACAAGGGCGACAACTATTAAATATTGTCGAGGAAATGGCGATCGCTTCTGGTATTTCTGTGCCCGAAGTCTATCTCCTAGAATCAGAACAAGGTATTAATGCCTTCGCTGCCGGATTTTCCCCTAACGATGCGGTAATTGGAGTTACTCGTGGCAGTTTGCAACACCTCAGCCGGGATGAATTACAAGGAGTAATCGGTCATGAATTCAGCCACATTCTCAATGGAGATATGCGGCTGAATTTGCGTTTGATGGGTTTGCTACACGGCATTTTGTTTATTTACTTAGCCGGGGAATTGCTGTGGCGCTGGCGGGTTCGCAGTAGCTCTGAAGATAAGGGTTTGCCATTATGGGCGTTTGGTTTAGCGTTAATGGCAATTGGTGGTATCGGATTACTCTGCGGTCGCTTGATTAAAGCCGCAGTC
Organism: Calothrix sp. NIES-2098; assembly: GCF_963875125.1. Classification (NCBI taxonomy): domain Bacteria; kingdom Bacillati; phylum Cyanobacteriota; class Cyanophyceae; order Nostocales; family Calotrichaceae; genus Calothrix; species Calothrix sp. NIES-2098. The sequence goes on along the minus strand of NZ_CAWNKJ010000001.1, from coordinate 637,052 downwards.
TCTCGCCAAAGAGAATTTCTTGCTGATGCTTCGGCAGTACAATTTACTCGCAACCCTGATGGCATGACTGGAGTACTAAAAAAACTCCAACAAATGGATTCACGCCTGATTACACCAGGTGCAGAAGCCGCCAGCCATATGTTCTTTGGCAATGCGCTTAAGCCTTCCTTTTGGGAAGATATGTTTGCTACTCACCCACCTCTTGCAGAACGTATCCGTCGCGTTGGCGGTTTGAATGCACGCGATTTAGCGGCTATGCCATCTCCTATGCGCCGTCCCAGCCATTCGCAAGATGGGTTAACAATGGGTTTTGCGGGTGGTGGAAATAGTACAGCAGTGACGCCAGAACAGATAGTTAACCAAGTAGGAAGCGTTGCACCAGAGCATTTTGCTCATGCTCAAGCATTACTAGCACAGTTACCAGAAAGCTTACGGTTGGGAGTAAGGGAACAGCAAAGTGCAACGGCGATCGCTTTTGCGCTAGCTTTAGATACAGAAAATCCCCAGGTACGAGAACGCCAAATAACTTGGTTAACCCAAGTGCAGCCGCCTGAGTTGGTAGAGAAAACCCTAGAATTTAGTCGCGAAATTAGCCAACTAGATCCCAGCCTGCGCTTACCCCTCGTAGATTTGACAATACCGGCATTGCGGCAAACTTCCGCTAAAGAATGCCAAAGGTTGTGCAAATGCGTCCAAGGTTTAGTCACAGCTAGAGGAAGTTTATCGTTGTGGGATTTTGTATTGCAGTTAGTACTGTGGTATCGACTCCAGCCTTGTATCAATCCCGCCTCAACTACAACTGTAGAATTCACTTCGATAGAACAGATTTGGTCAGATTGCATATTAGTACTGTCAGCACTAGCACGAGTGGGACAATCGCAACCGGATGAAATCGCTTATGCATTTCGTTCTGGTGTTTTTCGCCTTCCGGGAGCCGGACAGCAAGAAAAACCAGATGCACCTGTTGCTTGTAACTTTGCCGATATCAAGAAAAGTATTGAACGCCTCCGCCTTGCTAGTCCTAAACTTAAGCAAGCTCTGGTTGATGCCTGCGCTCACACTGTACTTTTAGATAATAAAGTTACACCATCAGAGGCAGATTTGCTGAGAGCGATCGCGATGACTCTAGACTGTCCCATACCTCCATTTTTAAACTCTCAACGAGGTTTTCCCAAACCCAAACAATCTTCTGCAAAGTAAAGTTCATGCCATGATTGATACCCGTACACATTAAGTCCGCAACGGCGGACTTTTTATTTTGCAATTGTTTGAGTTTTGATTTTTGCAAAAACAGAGAATTTGCTGGGAACTGTATCCGGGTAAGCTTCCGTCATAGGCGGAAGTACAAGTTAATCGTGAGGAGTGGTGAGTCATGAGCGATCAACTCAAAACTCCCTAAAATATCTGTGCCTGCTCCCGTATACTTCCCCTTCTCATTCTGGTATAAGGTGGTTAACAATGGGTTGAATGTTTTTGAAATAATTCAACTTTATGCCTAGAACTCCGAATGAATACGCAGTACACCTGCTACTAGAAAGTGGTCATCGCGAAGAAGTACGTTTTCCTACTATTCAAGAGTTTCAGAAGTGGTATAGCGGCGAACTTGTGCCGAAGTCTGCTTCTAATGACTTTATTAGCGTGCCGATCAAGAATATTCAAGGTGAGTATATGGTAGTACGCCCATCTCGCATTGTCGCAATCCGGGTAGAACCAATTTTTAGCTCTAGTGTTGAAAGATACGATTAAATGATGAGAAAAACCCTTGCCTTGCTTTCCTTAAGTCTAGGAATTGCCTTTGTAAATACACTCTGGTCAGCTGTTGCTCAGGTTCCTGATTTACCACCCCCAGTACAGACTAATCCTGGGATACCTATACTAGTACCGCCAAGCACTCCTGAGGTACAGCCACCTCTCAAACTTACTGACTTAGGAAACTGTACCCCTAGCTATGCTTGTTTGGGTTGGGATGAGCAAATTTGGGGTAGCAAGGGTAAACGCGGCGATCGCCAAGCGCTTTTAGCAGCAATCGATAACAGTCTACGTTACTTGCAAAAGGATAAGGCGATCGCAGCTTATCAAAATTATCCAATTAAGGAAATTACATTAGATCGGGTACGTCGGAGTTTAGTACGCTTCCGTCAGTTGGTTGTCAAATCTAAATCCCCAGCTCAACTACAAGCTGCTGTCCGCCAAGAGTTTGAGTTTTACCAATCTGTAGGTAACGACGGCAACGGTACTGTGAAGTTTACCTCTTACTACGAGCCTGTTTATACTGCTAGCCGTGTAAAAACTTCAGTATACAAGTATCCCCTGTATCGCCTACCACCGAATTTTGACCAATGGGCTAAACCCCATCCCAAACGCATTGATTTAGAAGGTCAAGATGGTTTACTGGGCGATAAAAGCCAGTTGCACGGGTTAGAGATGTTGTGGTTCCGCGATCGCCTAGACGCATACATGATTCATATCCAAGGTTCTGCCCAAATTCAGTTAACTGATGGTAAAAAAACCTCTGTTGGTTATGCAGGTGGTACTGATTATCCTTGGACAAGTATCGGCAAAGAACTGGCGAAAGATGGCAAACTCCCACTAGAAGGATTAACACTACCAAAGTTAGTCAGTTACTTTAGACAATCTCCGCAAGAGTTAAATAATTATTTACCGCGTTGGGAGCGCTTCGTCTTCTTCAAGGAAACCAGCGCTACCCCAGCTACAGGTAGTATTAATGTGCCAGTAACACCAGAGCGTTCTATCGCCACCGATAAGTCTATTATGCCTCCAGGCGCTCTGGCCTTAATTTATACTGCTATTCCCTATCCCAATACAGCTGGTAACTTAGAGTTTCGCAATGTGAGCCGCTTTGTGCTAGATCAAGACACAGGTAGCGCTATTAAAGGGCCGGGAAGAGTAGATTATTTTATGGGAACAGGAAAATTAGCAGGCGATCGCGCTGGTATTACAGGCGGTAACGGTTCCTTATATTATTTACTGCTCAAAGAATAGATATTGGGCATAGGGCGAACAAGGAGTTTAGGAAGTGTAGGAAGATGGGGAGGACTAAGTGTAGTTTCTTTCTCCCCACACTCCCTCATTCCCTAATAAGGTGGATAACCAAAATCATCTTCATCAGCATAAATATAAGAACTGGAAACACCTGCCAAATCTACTTTAGGTGTTTCTATTTTCACAGTTTCCTTACCAAAGTCTTTGTAATCTTCAAAAGTCTTGCAGATTATTGCCGATTCAGGCGAATCGGAAGCTATTAAATATTGTGTTAACGTCCCAATTGTTGGATGTTTAAAATCTACAGTAGAAGCAACTAAAACTGTATTTGGTTCAATACCTCTTTCTTCACACTCAATAATTGGAGAAAAAATTCCGTGGGCGTGAAATAGCGGGCCTTTAGGTGCCAGAGGTTGCTTTCTGTATCCGGCATAAGCCTTTTCTAATTCAGCAACGAAACCACTCACAACTTTACCTTGTTGATATTCGCAATAGGTTTTACTGAAACTTGCCCCAGCTGCACCATTTAAAGTTAATTGTAGTGGTGTTTCATGTAAAAACTTTTTGTTTTCTCCAACTAAAAAAATTAAATAGCGAGTAAAAGTTTTAAATTTAAGTTTATCTGCTAAAAAAGCATCGTAATTTTCTTTAAGCGTACCCAATTTTAGACCAGTTTCCCTGTCTTTCACTGATAACGGGCCGCGACGCACTATTACTAAGTGCGGAGTAGTACTAATAAATACAGTTTCAACACCGGAGCTAAACTCATGCTCCACCTGTTCCCAATTCTCATCTGGCTGAAAGCCTACAGCTTGTGCATTATCCAGCTTCACAGCCAAACCATAAGACTGGATACCATCTGTGCCATACCGAGGATTAATCATCTGACACCAAGGGATGACTTGAGAAGGGGGTGCATTAAATTTTTCGTCCTCAAAGTCGAATTTAGCAGATGCTTTCATCGTTTTTGGCTATCGAAGTGTTTTGCTAAATAAGTGTATCAGTTGTTCTTTGTTATTGGTCATTGGTCATTGGTCATTTGTCATTTCTTCCCCTGCTTCCTTGTCTCCCCAAAGTTCTGAGCGCCGGAAGCCGGCGCTCAGACTTCTCTCCTTTTCTCCTTGCACCCTATTGTCTCTTCAGCTTCCTCATTCATATTCTCTCAACCAGTAATACTTTTGTACCACTCATCTAGTATATCGGGTAAATTATTTTTTGGATGGGTGTAAAAGCGATCGCTTCTAGCTGGCATATCTACAGATATACTTCGTTCTGGCTAATCTTGTTCATATTGGACAATATTTTAGTTTGTAATATAGTCTGTTTAGCAGATGTTTGCACTGAGAAATGGTTATATATTTATAGCATTCAATTCAGAGCTATTACTTGACTAATCAAAGGAGCATTATTATATGCTGAGTGCCATCATATTTTTTGCTAGTTACGCTGCTATTACTACAATCTTTGTCTCTACTGTTGAATAAACAACAAAGTCCAGTCACCGAACTGCAAAGATGCAAATAGTGGGAAGTCAGAAGCCAGAAAAATTGAAAATTTGATAAACCTATCAAAACCGATTTTGATAGGTTTATAGTAAGGACTTGAGTCCTGAATCAGAATTTATTTTCCTTGTTAATCGCCCAAATAAATACCCAAACCACGAGCAGTTTTTACTAAGGTATCTTCTGGGTTAACAGCTCTATATTGAGCGATCGCTTCTGCAATTGGTACGCTGATAACTTGGCGATTTTGCCAGGTTGTCATGTAGTCATATTTTTCTTCATCGATGAGATTTACTGCTGCCACACCAAAAGCAGCTGCTACTAATCGATCTAGTGGTGAAGCGGTTCCGCCACGTTGGATGTGTCCTAATACTGTAACTCTGGTTTCTGCACCAATGCGATCGCTAATTTGATCGGCTAAATATTGTCCAATCCCACCATATCGAGATTCACCAAAACGATTTGTGAGAGTGACACTTTCACCTTCTTGAGTACGAACAGCTTCCGAAACAATAATTAAACAATAGTTTTTACCTTGCTCTTGGCGCTGTTTAATTTGGTAGCAAATATGTTCCATATTGTAGAGAATTTCTGGAATTAAAATCACATCTGCACCTCCAGCAATTCCCGCAGCTAGAGCAATGTGTCCTGCATCACGCCCCATCACTTCTAAAATCATGACTCGACTGTGAGAAGCCGCAGTAAAATGCAACCTATCGAGTGCTTCTGTAGCGATATTGACTGCTGTATCAAAACCGATGGCGTGTTCAGTTATGCCAATATCATTATCAATTGTTTTGGGAATAGCTACTAAATTAATCCCGCCTTGTTGTGCTAATCGCCGGAGAATTGCCAAGCTACCATCGCCACCAATCCCAATCAAAGCATCTAAACCAAGTTGATGATAGCCTGCAATAATTTCGTGAGAGCGATCGCATAAACTACCATCAGCCATAGGAAAAGCAAAAGGATTGCCTTTGTTGGTAGTTCCTAACATTGTCCCACCAGAAGTTAACAATGGGTCAACTTGGTCAATTTCCAATTTAGTAAATTGCGGTGGACGCGCCATTAATCCGACAGTGGCTTGACGAATTCCCAGTACTTCCCAACCTTTCCCACAAGCACAATGAACAACAGATCTGATTGCTGCATTCAAACCAGAGCAATCTCCTCCACTAGTCAGAATACCAATTCGCTTACCTTCTCCCATGTATAACTCCTATTTGATTGTTGAAAAAAACTGCGTACACGCCTACCTCCCTTCTTTCCTTTTTTTCCTGTGGTCTGTTTCTGCGAGTAAGTTCGCAAATCAAATAGGATGGTGAAATCTATTTATTAACAGATGACAGCAATTTTTAGGTAAATTAACTACATCTTTTTTTATCTCATGTATGGGTGCAAAAATATCCAAAAAAATGCAATATTCTGTTTTAAATAAATGAAAATAACTATTAAATTTAGTAAAGAAATTAGTCAAAAAATTTAAGTAGTTTTATATAGCCTTTGAAGCTATAAGCTCCATCTAGTAAAGCTTTGAGATTAATGAAGAGTTTAGTTAATACAGAAAACTTAATATTGATTTAAGTGCGAGGCTCATACTTAAAAGCGATCGCATCTATATCAAATTTGGAGTTTACGGTCATATTTTTAGATAATAAATCTGCTTTGCTGTAACCGATCGCTGCAATTCTTAGCAGCAGTTCAGTTTATTAGCTATATCTCATTGCTTCATCCTCTGCCATAGGAAAGCAATACTGGACGATTAGATGCGATCGCCTTCTTCTCTAAATTTTGATAAGTTATGCTTATGAATTTGATAAATCTTTTGCTTGTCAAGTAGTCTTGACAAGCTGTAACATTATTGTTAAATTTATTTACATAAGTTAATAAATAACAAATAAGCTATGCACACAACCGTTTATGTGCATTTGCTATATGACTTGTTATGACTCTAGGTTTACTTACCTTGGGTGTTAACTAAAATTTTTAGACTTCGGTATCGGTATCTCTCATCGTCATTTGGTTTTCTCCCCCTCACCTCAGCCGTCAAGCTGGGGTTTTTTTTGTGATTGATTGCGGGCAATACTGAAGATGGGAATTACTTAAGGTAAAATAACAATCCAATCCCAGCGATCGCGATTGCGACACCTGCGATCGCTCTGACGCTCACCTTTTCACCCATACCAATAGCGATAGGGATGACAAACAATGGACTAGTCTGCAACAAAGTGGAGGCTATTCCTACAGATGTGAATTTAATTGCTGTTTGCTGTAACCAAATTCCTAAGAAGGTTCCGCAAAAAGCAGCGAAGAAACTAGCTAAAATTACTCGCCTAGATTGCCAATAAGGATAAGTAAATCTCATCTCCTTGGGATAGGAAAACCACGACCACACTAAAATTGTTAGCACCCCCGCGCTTAATCGCAACAAAGCCGCCCACAAAGGGGACATACTCCCATTTGCAAATGCTGCACGGGAAAAGATAGAACCTGCGCTATTTGTAATTGCAGCTAACAAACCAAAGCCGATACCCTGCCATAGGTGCGTTGAGTCAACCTCGCTTGTACCCGGAACTCGTTCTGTCACCACCCAAGCGACTCCCAAAATCGTCAGCAAAATTCCACACCAAGCACTGATATTGAGCGTTTCTTGTAGAAATATTGTCGCGGCGATCGCTGTTATCGGTGGAGAAAGAGTTCCCAAAAGTAAAACCCGTCGCGCCCCTAAGTAATTGATCGCAGCCAGGAAAGCTGTATCGCCCCAACCAATACCTATCGCACCGCTGAGAAACAGTAAGCATACAGGCAAAACAGCAAGCTGCGGTAATAATTCGCCAGTCACCAAAATCGTCAGCAGCAAAAGCGCGATCGCAATTATCCCTTTAATCAAGTTCAGCTGTATCGGTGGGATACGTTGCCCTAGAAGACCATACACCACTGAAGCTACAGCCCATAAACCAGCAGCAGCTAAAGCCGCCACTTCACCTTTCCCATCCGTCAATGAGATAATTAAAAAATTATTAAAAATAATCTGCACCCATGAAATTATGCCTGAAACTCTTTAATAATACATCAATTACTTTCCTAAAAATTAGCACTCAAAGGTCGCAAGTGCTAATTTGTTACTGAAGTTTAATACTTATGACATAAGCGAAAATTCTACTTTTTGGTGATGACATTTAAATAAAAACGAATGCATAATTATTGGTATCAAAACTAAAAATTTTATATAATTGATTAATAAGTTGGAGGTCTGGAATGAAATACACTTTTGACCTTGTAGGAGTATCTCCAGTTTTACAGTTTTTTAATCATCAACAACAAAGCCTCAATAAAAAGCAGTATAAAGGTGTAGAATACTTGGGAACGCATATTTGTACTTTAGATGCGTTCTTAGAATCTGTAGAAACAGTACCAGGAAAATGGGATTGGAACCTAGATCAAGTAGTAGACACTATCATTCAATTTTGGTTACATAATTCTGAAAGCATTGATTATTGGAAAAGGCGTTTAAGTGACGCCGGAAGAGAAAATTTATTAGTAGCTAGGGTTGCAGATTTCACAGCTTTGCAGGCTGAGTTTGAATCCCTACTAAGTGAGAATTAATAAAAGATACAACTGCAATTTGATTTGCAGTTGATAAATTGAATTTCTTGATTGCCTGCGGCTAACAACCGGGAAACCCATGCACCGAAGTGGCTCATCCCAATTCACGAAAACCTTGATTCAGATAGATTTTCGTAGGCTTTAACATTGCTCAATCTCCACCCATGTATTGATATCATTATTCAGGTGAAATAGGCTCGCCGCGTCCTATTCTCTTTCATGGATGGCGATGAAAGTTTTTCCATCATGATTTCATTGTCTAATTCAACGCGCAGCGAAAAATATTGTTTTTTTATTGCTGAATCGGAATTTCAATGACAAACTCTGTTCCTTCCCCAACTATTGAGCAACACTCTAGCTTACCACGGTGTTTCTCGGTAACGATCTGATAACTGATAGACATTCCCATACCTGTGCCCTTACCTACTGGCTTAGTTGTGAAAAAAGGATTGAAAACCTTTTTTTGAACATCCTCTGGCATACCACCACCGTTATCAGCGATCGCAATTTTCACCCACCCCTCAGCAACTAATGAGGTGCTAATAGTAATTGTTGGCAATGGCGCATCTTTGCTTTCTATTCTCTGTTCCAACACATCAATAGCATTTGCCAGAATATTCATAAACACTTGATTTAGCTGTCCGGGATAGCATTCTATTAACGGTAATGTGCCGTAATTTTTAACGACTTGAATAGCGGGACGTTCGGATTTTTCTTTGAGACGATATTGCAGAATCATCAAAGTACTATCAATGCCTTCATGAATATCCACTGCTTTGAAATCAGCTTCATCCATGCGTGAGAAATTGCGTAGCGATAACACAATCTGACGGATGCGTTGAGTTCCCACTTTCATCGAACTCAAGATTTTGGGTAAATCATCTTTTATATACTCCAAGTCAATTTCTGCATCCAAATCGGAAATTTCAGTCTCCAAAGACTGTTGTGGATACAAGTGAATGATGTGCAACAAGTCTTGAATATGGGCTTCTAAATGGCTGAGATTACCGTGAATAAAATTGACGGGATTGTTAATTTCATGAGCAACCCCCGCAACCAATTGACCCAAAGAAGACATTTTTTCTGCTTGGAGCATTTGTGCTTGTGTACGTTTGAGTTCTTGCAGAGTTTGTTCTAAATCTTTTGTTTGGTGTCTAAGTTGGGCTTCAATTTGCTGGCGATCGCTAATATCCCTTGCTACACAAACAACCGTGTTCTCACTCATAGGAGCAACAGTTGCTTCAAACCAAATCTCGCGATCGCCTACGGGCAAGCTATATTCTAATTTCTCTATCTGCCGTGTTTTCAGTACCTTGTGAACGCCATCAAGGAAATAATCAGCAAAAGCCGCAGGTAAAACCTCATGCATGGTTTTACCCAGTAGTTCCACAGGAGGTTTGTAAAGCGAAGGTGCGCTGCTAGGAGCAATTTTTAAGTATCTTCCCTCGAAATCGAGGATCAGAATCACATCTTGTATAGCATTGAAGATGGCTAATAATTCTGCCTGAGAAGCTTTCAGGACAACTTCAGTTTGTTTGTGTTCGCTAATTTCCTGTTCCAGCTTGGCAATTGTAGTATTCAACTCAGCGATCGATGCTGCTATTTGTTGCTTTAAGGAAGCGTTTTCCTGACGGAGAAGGGCTATTTCCTGTTCGAGTATTTCAGTAGACATGATTTTTTCTCCTGTTTACCGAAATACTCGAATAGCGATCGCAAGTTTTCTATTGCAGTGTATTAAACCACGATGTTTTTCCACGCTCATCTGACAAGTAATCTGGAGAAACTTGTGATATCCAGTCAAAACTGCTGTTGTATCCACAGAAAGAACCATTCCTACATACCTCAGCAGATAAATTTCATGCTGGAAATGACCAAGTTTAGTATTCCCAAAGCAGAGTTGGAATTATGCAGTGAGTTGTCTGACCTGTTCGGCAGAATCTAGTTGTAATGCAGAAGCCGCGATCGCCTGACAATCTCCTATACTTAATTTGGCGATCGCTTGTTTTAATATCGGTATAGCTTGGGGATTGACGCTCAATTCATCCAATCCTAAACCTAATAAAATCGCCGTAGCTGCGGGATCTGCTGCCAATTCGCCACACAATCCTACCCAAATTCCTGCTGCATGACCGGCTTGAACTGTTTGCTGTACCATTCGCAACACCGCCGGATGCAGTGCGTCGGTTAAATTGGCGACTCTAGGGTTGTTGCGATCGCCTGCCATGACATACTGGCTAAGGTCGTTTGTGCCGATACTAAAAAAGTCTACCTCTGTTGCTAGTCGATCGGCGATCGCTACGGCTGCGGGTACTTCTACCATAATCCCGACTTCTAGCTTGGCATCAAAAGAGATATCAGCTTGCCTAAGTTCTCGTTGTACTTCATTTAATATTGCCTTAGCTGCCCTCACCTCAGTAACGGTGGCAATCATCGGCAACATAATCTTAATATTGTGTCCGCTACTAGCTCTTAAAATTGCCCGTAACTGTGTTTTAAATAAATCTGGATGTTCCAAACAAAAGCGAATTCCGCGACAGCCAAGGAAAGGGTTAGTTTCTGGAACTCCTGACTTGATGTAAGGCAGCGGCTTATCTCCACCGACATCTAAAGTCCGGATAATTAATGGCTGTCGATCTAAAACTTGTGCGATCGCCTGGTATACTGCTAATTGCTCCTCTTCCGTCGGAGCACTTGTCTTACCTAAATAAAGGAACTCTGTACGCAGTAGTCCTACTCCTTCTGCACCACTAGCTAAAGCCAATTGAACGTCAGCTATGCTACCGATATTGGCAAACACATTTACTTGCCGACCATCACGGGTAATTGCTGGTTGATGTGCTTTGGCTAGTGCTTCCTGTTGAGTAGTATGCCATGCTTCTCTTTTGGCTTCCAAGACACTTAAAATATCTGCTTCTGGTTCTACCCAAGCTTTACCACTCTCACCATCAAGTGCCATAATTGTGCCATCTTCGAGATACAAGATCCCTGCATCTACACCCAAGACGGCGGGAATGCCTAAGGTGCGGGCAATAATTGCACTGTGAGATGTAGCACTACCAAAGGTCGTACAAATACCTAACACCTTGCTGGGATCTAACCCAATAGTATCCGAGGGAGTTAAATCGCTGGCCACTAAAATTGCTGGTTCAGCTATTTCTAAGGAATTTGCTGATGTCCCCGTTAGCAAGCGTAGCACTCGTTGTCCGACATCCACAACATCCTCGACTCGTTCTTGCAAGTAAGCATCTTCTAATTTGTGGTAACTAGAAGCTACCTCATCTACTACTGCTTGCCAAGCGACTTCTGCATTCAGATGCTGTTCGTAAATCCGCTGACGAACTGCTTCTAGTAGTACAGGATCTTCTAGAAATAGTAAATGGGCTACAAAAATTGCGGCTTCTGTATCGCCAATTTGCACTGAGGCTTGGGAAAATAATGCTTGAATTTGCTGTTTAGCAGTGTCAATCGCTGTTTGTAAACGTTGCCACTCAGAATCAATATTTTCTACGTGGTATTCTGTAGGTGTAACCGCAGTCGGTTGATAATGAACCACAGGTGCGATCGCCACTCCTGGGGAGGCCGCAATTCCTGAAAGTTCGCCAGGAGTAGTTGGGCTAACTTCAGTTGCGGTGGCTTTTGGCAATTCTAAACTAGAATCATCTTCACCAAAGTTATTGACAATTAAAGCTTCCAACGCCGCCAACGCCGCATCTGCATCAACACCAGTCGCAGTAATAATTAACTCGTGTCCTTGACGTACCCCTAAAGTGGCGACTTGGTTAATACTATCGCCCCGGACTTTGTTTGTACCCTTAGTAATATTTTGTACTAATATCTGGGATTGAAATTTAGCGGCAGTGGTGACAAATTGAGCCGCCGGGCGGGCGTGTAAGCCTAAGCGATTGCTGACAGTCAGCCGAATTTCTTTGGTTGGTAATTCAGTATGAGTTGAGGGAATAACTAAGGATGAACTACTGTCTACCCCTAGTAAAGTAGCTTTTGCAACTAACGCCGACCTGGCTTCCGCCATCACTTGCTGAATATTATGACCTGCGGCGGCGGCAACAACAGCTGCGATCGCACCTTCCACCAGAGGTGCTTCACATAAATGAACTTTTTCCCGTTGTTCTGGCGAAAGAAACTCTAAGGACATTTCTGCACTCATCACAGCACTACCCAGATCCATTAACACCAGGACACCATCATCATTAAAGATAGAAGCGATCGCTTGATAAACCTGCATCGGATCTGTACCTAGTGGATTTTCAGGATCTTCAATCCCGGCTGCAACAGCCAAGGAGACTTTACCCTGAACCATTTGCGCTGCAAGTTCCTGTACGCCAAGCGCTAGTTTTTTACTGTGAGAAACAATAACAATTCCAATCACGGCAGTACCATCAACTCTGTTGAAAGGCCATTGCTGAGATATTTAATATTTCATTCTTTCATTTTGTACCACTAAAAACAGTAATGATTTCAAAATTGCAAGTTTGCTATGGCTAAGTCGGATTCTGTTATCAATGAGACAGTTACAGGATTTCTTCAAGATACGAAGAAAAATTGGTCTAACCCCTGTCACGGCGATCGCCCAAATACCGATACAATGACGAAAATTCCGCAAGCTGTTTGGATACTGTTGATAGATTTTGATCGGCGATCGCAACTTATACTCCACCAAGCGCCATGAAAATTCAGCTTTCACTACCGATTTTTGTTTTATTTTTGATAATTTATTCAGCTTATCAATATGACTGCTGATGTTTACTTTCAACAATCTCTGCTTCCTGTTAACTGCCCAGACTAATTTCACTGAGCAAATAGGAGTGCTATATTTGTCCTGGTTCTGGGATAGCCTGTTTCTTGACTGGCAAGTTGAGATTTTTTTAGTCAATCCCTCATCTGCAAGTAGCTTCAAACAAATGCAAAATTCCCCAGCATCATACCCTGGTAGCTGGGATGAATCTAAATAAAATCTAAAATTGTCTGACTGTTTACATAGATTAATTTAAATTCACCTAATTACAAATTTCGCTACTCAAGTTATGGAAGTGTCAAAATTAAGCAAGTGAGAATGTTAAGGCTATGTCACCCTTAGTTATATATACTCGGCAACCCTGGACTGAAAATTATAGTGAAATCATTGATGTGCGTTCGCCTAGCGAATTTATAGAAGACCACATTCCTGGTGCAATTAATTTACCAGTCTTAAATGATGCCGAACGCGCTGAAGTGGGAACAATTTATAAACAAGTTTGCCCCTTCACTGCAAAAAAAATTGGTGCTGCTTTAGTATCTAGAAATATCTATCAGCATCTCAGTCAACATTTTGCTGCTAAAGAGAAAGACTACCGTCCTTTAATTTATTGCTGGCGGGGTGGGCAGCGTTCGGGTAGCATGGCTTTGGTGCTAACGCAAATTGGTTGGCGCGTTAGCGTGATTGATGGCGGATACAAAACTTACCGTGCTTATGTACGCCAACAACTAGAACATCTGCCAAAAAAATTTACTTATCAGATTTTGTGCGGTTTAAGTGGTAGCGGTAAGACTTACATTTTAGATAAGATGAGTCAGCGAAACGCTCAAGTTTTAGACTTAGAAAATTTAGCTAATCATCGCGGTTCTCTCTTGGGTGGAGAATTGCAAGGAAAACTTGCTTACCAACCCTCACAAAAATACTTTGAAACTCTTTTATTACAAAAACTGCAAAGTTTCGATCCGCATCAGCCAGTGTGGATCGAATCAGAAAGTAATAAAATTGGGAAAGTTTATTTGCCTCAGTCTCTATGGAATAAAATGAGGCAAGCCAATTGTATAGAGATTGAACTACCAACAGCAGCTAGAGTCAAGTTTCTCTTACAAGAATATACTCATCTAGTAAATCATCCTGAGATTTTAAAACAAAAGCTGGAGAAACTTAAATATCGCTGTGGTTGGGAGAAATTGAGCCAATGGTATCAGCTAATTGATATCGGTAATTGGGAAATATTGGTGCAAGACTTATTGCACTCCTATTACGACCCCATCTATAAACGTTCAATTAAGAGTAATTTTAATAAAGCTGAAAAACTTCTACAGATTTCAGACTTATCTGATAGTAGTATTGATGCTTTGCTAGATACTTTATTGCCGAATTATATATTCTCTAAAATGAGCTAAGATAATGGATGTATAGGTTTATATAACAACCATCAATTGCTGATATTTAGCAACGTCAAACACTAATTTTTCCTATTTACACTATCAATAGACCAAAAAATTTGGCGATCGCTCTGAGCTTTATCTTGTCCTTAGATTTCTTGCCCAGATTTTGTTGCAGCGAACGCAGATATTATGTCAACAGTTTCTTGAAAAACTATTAACAACTATTATGTTCCCGGACGAGAGCGAATACGATCGGGGATATGATGGCGATCGCCTAATATTTCTAACAAAGGGCCATTAACGTCAAATTTAACCATACTTACCGACGCGACCAAAATATTCACCCGATAGCGATAGCGTCCCAAATCAATTCCCAGTAGACTGCAAAGCATAATCCGAATCGTGGCTTTATGGGAAACTACTAAAACATTACCTTGGGGATGTTTGTCTTGAATTTCAGCAATTACAGGCATGGAACGGTTAGCAATATCTACCGCTGTTTCTCCACCTAGTGGTGCATTCCAAGCAGGTTCTGTCAACCATTTCACATAATTTTGGGCGTAATTCTCTTGGGCAAACGATTTACTCTTAGTTTCCCATTCGCCATAACTACCTTCTCTCAGCCCGTCACGCAACTGCATATCCATACCAATAGCATCACAAAAGGGCTTGGCAGTTGCAATTGTGCGCTTCATTGGGCTAGCATAAACCGCTTCCCATTTCAATTTTTGATAAACATCGGCAAAACTCTCTGCCATCTGCATCCCTTCAGCGGTCAACTCCGCATCAGTTTCACCGCAAAAATTACCACTTTGACTAAAAGTAGTTTCTCCATGTCGCAGTAAATATAAATTGAGTGTCATAGCTTGTATCGCGATTGGGATCGAGGAGTTTGTGCAAAAATAAACTACCATCAATTTCGCAATCTTTTATGTGCCACCAGGACAAAGTAATCAAATAAAATTGTAGCGCTCTAACTTTAGCAAAAGATTACAAAAAAATAAATTAATTGGCAACAATATATACACTATTGCTAATAGAGATTTCGGGCAATAGAACCTTTGAATTTTATTAAGTTCAAGCCTAAATATGAAGATTTATCAAGAACATACATGGCCTCATAACCTAGAAGAAGCGATCGCTATCCAAGAGAAATTGCGCGATCGGATAATTACAGAAGATCGATTCCCAGAACCTGTCCAATATGTAGCAGGGGTGGACATGGGCTTTGAAGCTGATGGTACGATTAGCCGTGCCGCAGTTGCCGTGTTGAGTTTCCCCCACTTGCAAGTCGTTGAGACTACCCTAGCGCGCCGCCCTACGACATTTCCTTATATTCCAGGCTTCCTTTCATTTCGGGAAATCCCAGCTGTACTTGATGCTCTAGAAAAAGTAAAAATCATGCCAAACCTAATTCTGTGTGATGGTCAAGGCATCGCCCATCCCCGCAGACTTGGCATAGCTAGCCATTTAGGATTGCTGATAGATCTACCCACCATCGGCGTGGCAAAATCCTTACTAATTGGCAAGTACGAAGAAGTGCCAGAAACAAAAGGCAGCTGGCAACCGCTAATACATAAGGGAGAAACGATTGGCGCAGTTTTACGCACGCGCACAGGAGTCAAGCCTTTATATATTTCCAGCGGTCATCGAGTTAGTTTACCGACAGCAATTGACTACGTAATGCGTTGCACAACTAAATATCGGCTGCCAGAAACTACACGCATTGCGGATAAGTTAGCATCTTCGAGATAAAGTCGAGATGAGATATATTGTTTTATTTGAAGTTTTTTCTAAATACTTGCTTGCCCCTGCCCAGTCGTGTTAGGAATCGCACAGAAAGGAGTTGAAGTAACCAAATAAAAGTTACAAGTTAGAACGATGAATGCACTAACTTTACAGTGGCACGATGCAGGTCAAGAGAAAACACAGAACATTTACGAACAACAACCAAGCAAAAATCCTGGTACTGTCCGCATCGGTCGAGATCCACTCCGGTGCGACATTGTTGTAACTAACCCTACTGTATCTGGTCTGCACGTAGAAATCTTTTTTCACCCCCAGCAGCAAAACTTTTACATTAGAAACCTGCGATCGCAAAACCCGCCTTTAGTAGATAGACAACAACTAGTTCAAGGCGAACTGCCTCTAAGAGAGGGCAGCGTTATTCAATTAGGACAAATGGAAGTCAAAGTCACAGCCATTTCCATTAACAGTATTCCGCCAACAATTTTGACACCTCCAACCCCAGCGATCGCAAGTACCCATCCCACCAGACCACCAATCAACCAGCAACCACAGGTACAAATTAGACATCACCAACATTCACCAACACCCCCCGTACCACCAGGCGTTTATGGCTTAGAGTGTCCCAAATGTCATAAAGTCTCCCCCTCTGAGAATCTGCAAGTTGGCTGTCCTTGGTGTGGAACATCCTTAGCCGCCGCAGTTAGCGTATTAGTTGCACCGAATCATTGAAGGGATGAGTGAGGGAGTGTGGGGAGTGTGGGGACAAATGACCAATGACAAATGACCAATGACAAATGACAAACTTACATATTCAATTAAGTTGGGACGATCCAGCTACAGGAGAACGAAGAGAACCTAGATTAAGTGTACCGATCGCTTTTGGTCGCGAATTTGCACGCTTACCAACCGAACTCAGAGGAGAGCGTGTATCACGGATGCTGCTGAATAGTAATGAAGTTTCTCGCTACCATGCCCTACTTGACTGGGAACAAAATCAACTGGTATTGACAGATCAAGGCAGTGTCAATGGTGTATTTGTCAACGGTCAACGACAAACACGCAGCGTTGTGGCTAACGGTGACACGGTACAAATTGGCCCCTACACGATCGCGGTGACTTTTAGTATCAATGCACCTGTACCAGTTACTAGCCCCCCTTCAGCTATTCAGTTTAATCCGAATACCAATCTCCCAGACCCCAGTTTGCCTGCTGCACCAGTTGTCACGCCAGTTGGTAGCAACTTTCCGCCACCAGCATTTCAAGCACAGCAGGTAGTTGTACAAGCACTTCACGCTACAGGCTTACCTGTAGATGAATGCGATTATCTTGCAGTTGGGGCTGGGCTGGGTAGCTTTATCTGGACTGATTTATTGCGACTTAGCGGTGTCCGTGCTGATAAAATTGTCGCTTTGGGATTAGAAGCTGAACCTTATGCCCGTTACAAGCGCCTGTGTTTAAATTCTCAAATTCCTTTATATGAAAGATTAAGGTCTAATTCAGACTCCTGTCCTGATAACATTTGGGGCTGGCCTAGCTATGCTTTAAGAGAAGCTTGGCATGATTTTACCCAAGGTAAGCCTAACTCAGCATTTAGATATTTATGGCAGGTGTTTGCTGAACCAACATTTGTGGAAACCTATACTCCGCGTGCGGGTAACGTCTTTAATTCCATTGACAGGGAAGCAAAGCGCATTGGCTGGCAACAAATTTATAGCTATGGGCGAGTTAGGGCAATTCGCAAAACTGAAGATGGGAGATATTGCGTAGCCTATTCTCGCGGCCCGAGAAATTATGCTTTTCTAGTAACACGTTATTTACATTTAGCAACAGGCTATCCAGCGATTCAATTTTTACCAGATTTACAAGCTTATAGAGAAAAATATCAAGACTTTAAAGCTGTTGTGAATGCTTATGAGGAACACGATGGTGTTTATCAGCAGCTAGAGCAACAGGGTGGTACGGTGTTACTGCGGGGGCGGGGAATTGTGGCTTCGCGGATTGTGCAGCGAATTTATGAAGCGCGCAAGAAAAACCGGAATATTACAGTTTTGCACTTAATGCGATCGCCTAAACCCCAAGGCAACAAATTCCAAAAAGCCCAACGTGCAGTGAAAAATCATTATGAATTTCAGCCCTTTAACTGGCCGAAAGCTTGTTGGGGTGGTGAATTGCGTGTCATGCTAGAAAAAGCTAGTCCTGATGAACGTAAAAGCCTTCTAGCAGATTGGGGTGGCACTACCACAGCAGATCGTTATGATTGGCAGAAAATTACAGAACAAGGGTTAAGTGAAGGTTGGTATCAAATTACCTTTGGGGAAGTTTTAGGTGTGGAACAAGGTAGCCAAAACCGCACTATTACCCATATCCGTGAAAAGGGCTTGGGAGAAATGAAACTTGAGGCTGACTTTATTATTGATGCCACTGGTTTGGATGCCAAAGTCCAAACTAATCCTTTATTAGATGACCTGGTAAAACATTACAATCTGCCGCTAAATCACCTAGGGCGGTTAGTTGTCGCCAACAACTTTGAGTTAGTAGAAATGCGTAACACGAAAGGTCAAATGTACGCCGCAGGCGCAATTACCCTTGGCGGGCCTTATGCAGCAGTTGATAGCTTCTTAGGCTTGCAGTATGCCGCATTAGTTGCCGTTGATGGACTCGCTGCTGCCCGTGCCCCTGGAGTGAAGCGGTTGAACGCCTTAAGTTCTTTTAGCCAGTGGTTGAAGTGGGTATTTAATCAGTCTCCCACTTAGGTGATAGCTAACAAAACTATAGGCGATCGCCACAATTGATTTATGACACCTGAGAATTCTCCTAATCCATTCCTCAAGCTCAAAGTTCGTAATTTATTTTTGCGGGGTTTACTATTAACGATTGGTCTTGGTGTTGCTCTAGGGATGGTTCAAGGATTCACTGGTGTAAAATTCAATACGCAAGTTGTTACTTTAGTCCTCTACGTTTTAATTTTCGGATTTCTGTGCCTTTGGGAACTAACAGACTTTCATCGCTTTGGCATCGATCTCAAATATGTAGTCGGACGAGTACCAAACAGGCATAAATGGCTGCCGATGGTCGGTTTAGTCTTATTAATTATTCTGTTTTCTCTCAGTGCTTACTTGGTGTCTTTTTATTTACTCTCCCTAGCAGCGCCTACTTTTGTAGAAAATGTTATGCGCCAAGTTGCTACTAAACCATCGCCTGGGACTACTTTACCAATATCTTATAACTTGCTGACGGGTATAGTATACATAGTCATTGCGCCAATTACTGAGGAATTTCTATTTAGAGGAATAATCTTACAGCGCTGGGCTTGCAAATGGGGCATTCAAACTGCTGTGGTGGTTTCTGGATTATTGTTTGGAATATTACACGCAAATGTTTTGGGATTGACCCTTTTTGGAATTACTATGGGGGTTTTATATATCAAAACCCGCACGCTGATTGTACCGATCGCCTGCCATGCCTTCAACAATTCACTAGCCGTAGGCATGAGTTTATTATCAGGGGCTTCCAAGACTACTTCCACCGCTAACCTTTTAGAGCAATTACGTTCTAGCTGGTGGCTTGGTGTTGTACTCATGCTGATTTCACTGCCTTTACTAGTGCGATTTCTCTATCGCAATTGGCCGCCAAGAGATACTCTAGTTCCTTACTTTATCAACTTTTCCCAAAGTAGAGAGTAGAAATATACTTTGTAATGGTGTAGAAATGTATAGAATCTTGTCAAGATATAAAATATAGTCTTTTTTAAGATGCAAACATTCGAGCGACCTTCCTCAATGCAGCTGTCTATAGCTCCAAACCATTGTCAGCCTTTGAAGATTATCGCACTGGGGGATAGCTTAGTATATGGATTTGGCGATCCGGATAAAGGAGGCTGGGTTGAACAACTACGGCGACAGTGGATGTTACCCGATAGTACTGGCCATGTTCTTTATAACCTGGGAGTACGAGGCGATCGCACTCAACAAGTCGCCCAAAGGCTAGAAGTAGAATTTCGCCACCGAGGTGAACTGCGAAATCGCGTCCCCGACTTAATTATTTTGTCAGTAGGGGTAAATGATTCAGCGCGGTTATCTCGTCCCAATGGAAGAAATTACACAGATTTCACTTTATTTGAATCAGAAATAGCCGAACTACTAGAACAAGCGCAACAACTCTGTCCTGTAGTATTTGTTGGCATGGTTCCAGTTGATGAAGCCAAAATGCCATTTCTAGATTGCTTCTACTATAATCATGCCGATCAGTACCGCTACAAAGAAGCAACTAGAATTGCCTGTAATAAACGCCGAATTCCCTATCTCGATATTTTCGACCAATGGATAGAACGTGGCGAACTTTGGCGGCGCAAACATATCAGTGATGATGGACTTCACCCTAATACACTAGGTTATCAAGCTTTGTTAGAAGATGTAATCAACTGGGAAGCACTGGCAAACTATCATTCTCCCCTAGCAATTTAAACAAAATTTTCCATTTTTACGAAAAGCTCCACAATCTTGTGGAGTTTTTTAATATGAGTATGATGAAATTCTATTCAACTTATTACTCAGTACAGTTATGACTCCAACTTTATTTGGTCGATGGCAAACTCGATTATTACTACTAGCAACTGTAGGTGTATTAGTCACATTACCTTTTGCAGTCGGTTTAATTGGCCCCGGCCCTAATTCAGTTTATTTCTGGATACTTGCCTATGTCGCCATCTTCGGCTTAGGTTGGGATGTACTTTATAACTATCTACAAAAATTGCGTTGGGATAGAGACTGGCCCGCAGCATATCAACTCTTCGCCGGAATTTGGGAATTTATATTTGTCTTCTGTGGCGTCAAACTGTTTGGCTTCTTACCAATACCTATACCCAAAGAAGAACTACCACCACAAATTTTTCTCCTGCATTACAGCGTAGTTTGGCTAGCAGTATTCATTACCTCCCAAAGCCTCATGCGCATCATCTTTATTCGTTGGCGTTTCCGGGGCGGGGAGTGGCTTTAGGCGTTTGTCTTGAGAAGTAGACGAAGGGCTAAGGGAGAAGAGAGTGTAGGGAGTGTGGGGAGAAAGGAGACAAGTGAGATCAGCGCTGCGGGAGGGTTTCCCTACGTAGGCGACTGGCGTTAGCGACGAAGGAGCATCACCCGTTCAACGAAGTCGTTCCCGTTCCCTCGAAGAGGGTTCCCGCAGGGTAGGGTAGGGGAGAAATAACCAATGACAAATGACAAATGTGCCATACCTAATTGTATTTAATATTACACTAACACCCAAAATCCTTATACAGAAGGAATATTTGTAGTTTTCTAAAGTATAATTAAGAAAAAGATAACAAAAACTCAGCAGTAAAGTAGGCTGATATTGCCGTAAAACTATCCAGAAATGGGTAAAGCTTTATTGTGTTTTATAAAAACTCTCGGTATCTTTGACTTGCATGAGCAAGTACTGTTAGAAACCAACAAAAAAGTGTAAATTTTCCAGTTGAAGAGGCAAATAAAAGCGTGGGTCAGTATCAATCTGCTCAGCTAAGGCGCTACAATCCAGACACGATCGCTCGTTACTACCGTTACCGTCCCTGGCTAATATGGGGACGATTACTGAGAATTATCTGGTCGTTTGCTGGATTTATTATTAGTCTGAAGTGGGATGAATGGCAAAATCAAGTAGAGCAGAACAAGAGAAAACGCGCCACTCAATTACGAGAACTGCTCACTGGCCTTGGCCCTACTTTTATTAAAGTAGGTCAAGCCCTATCGACCAGACCCGATCTGATACGTAAAGATTTCTTAGAAGAATTGGTCAAGTTACAAGACCAATTACCAGCTTTCGATAATGCACTAGCCTATCAAATTATCGAGACTGAACTCGATCGCTCAGTTAACGAGGTCTTTGCCGAACTTTCGCCCAAACCCGTAGCTGCTGCTAGCTTGGGTCAAGTGTATCGCGGTCGCTTGATGACTGGCGAAGAAGTAGCAGTGAAAGTACAACGCCCTAACTTACGGCCAATTTTGACACTTGACCTGTATCTCATGCGTTGGGCTGCAAGTTGGTTAGCGCCTTGGCTACCTCTTAATCTCGGTCACGACCTCACTTTAATTGTGGACGAGTTTGGCACGAAATTATTTGAGGAAATTGACTATATTAATGAAGGTCGCAACGCAGAAAAATTTGCGCACAACTTTCGCGACGATCCTAGTGTCAAAGTCCCTAGTATTTATTGGCGCTATACCAATAGCCGCGTTCTCACTCTGGAATGGATTAACGGCTTTAAGCTCACAGATACAAAAAGTATCCGCGCCGTCGGTTTAGATCCAGAAGAAATCATCAAAATCGGTGTCACCTCAGGTTTACAACAGCTATTAGAACACGGTTTCTTTCATGCTGACCCCCATCCAGGAAACTTGTTTGCCATGCCCGATGGTCGGATGGCTTACATAGATTTCGGGATGATGGATCAACTAGAGGAAACTACTAAAGAAACTTTAGTTGATGCTTTGGTGCATCTAGTAAATAAAGACTACTCCGACTTAGCTACAGACTTTGTCAAGTTGGGCTTTCTCACACCAGAGACAAATATTTGTCCGATTGTCCCTGCATTAGAGTCAGTCTTGGGTAACGCTATCGGCAAAAACGTTGGAGATTTTAACTTCAAAACGATTACAGATGAATTTTCGGAACTGATGTATGAATATCCTTTCCGAGTTCCAGCGAAGTTTGCTTTGATTATTCGTTCCCTAGTCACCCAAGAAGGTATTGCTCTGAGCCTCAATCCGAATTTCAAAATTGTTGAGGTTGGTTATCCCTATATCGCACGACGATTGCTGACAGGCGAATCTCCGGAATTACGGCGGCGGTTACTCAATGTGCTGTTTAAAGATGGTAAATTCCAGTGGCAGCGGTTAGAGAATTTAATTGCGATTGCGCGTACTGATGGTAGCTTTGATGTCTTACCTACAGCCCAAATGGGATTGCAATTTCTACTTTCTGAAGAAGGAAAGTTTCTTCGCAATCAGTTGGTGCTAGCTCTCACTGAAGACGACCGTCTGCATACAGAAGAAGTTCAACGCCTGTGGAATCTAGTAAAAGATGACTTACAGCCGAATCGTTTATTCAATGTTGCGATCGGTTTTTTAACAGAGTTATCTAGAGAAGGCGTAGCAACCATTCTTCCAAAAGCGACATCCTTTATGACTTTTGGTGAGAATGGGGCACAAGCTAAAAACTAACAAGTAAAAACGCTCAGTTACTTTTAAATTTCTTCAGCAATTAGGAGTGTTCATGTACTATTATCCCCTGCATCCACCATACTTCCTGTTACTTTTTGGTTTATTAATTGCATTAACTTCTGGCATAGCCTTATCTGGTACTTTAAAAGTAATTGTGCAAAAATGGCCAAGCGATCGCGCAGAGAATGTTAAACCGCGTTCCTCATTAAAACAACTCGTTGTGCCATTTCTCGGTATCACTGGTGGTATTTGCCTATTTCTCTATTCAGGTTTTGAGATATTTGGCTTTCCCACTCTCCTTGCTTTAGGAGTAGGTTTGCCACTTGGTTTACTTACTTGTTTGTTACTGTGGGTACAATTAGGAAGTATGCTGGAATTTGCAGAGCGTCGAGGTATGCAATCTCTAGATTTAGATTCTCTGTCTTAATGCTAGTAAAATCGGTGATTCTGCCTTATCCCTCTGACAGAAATTTCAATTAAGATAAAAAAGCCACAGATAAATTGATGTTTATCTGTGGCTTAATATTTAAAATACCAACTTATGCAATAGGTCTAGTAATTTTATCTTTAAAATTACGATAATTAAGCTTCATATTGCTAACTTTTTGATTCCAAAAATTCTGAGTATTATTTTGCCATTGAGTGAGTATATTTGGCCGCTTAAAGCTTTGAGGTCTTGCTTCTGGAGTTTTTAGATATCGATAATGCAAAAACACATCTCGATAAGGAATATCTACATCTTCACTAGCGCAAAGTTTAGTAAATTTGGATGAGCCTATACTCATATAGTGTAGATATGTCAATCTTCTTCCTTGGTCATAAAGAACATTATCAACTACATCAAATTTAGAACTCCAGTGATTTCCAGTTACTGTATCGGCATTATGATAAGCAAAGTTATAGTATGAAATGCCGCTTCTCAATACCATATAGTTAAATAATGATTGATCTGGTGCTATAAAAGCCATAACATCAGCTTCACCAGACTGTAATTTATCTAGGAGGCTGGCTAAGGTTTCTGGCGAAAAGATGTGTTTTTTAGTAGCAAACCAACCTGCACAAAATATATGAGATTGTAAGTCTTCTACTGGAAAAATTTGCTTCATTAAATCGACAGAACCATCAAAAATATAATTTAAGTCAGACTTATATTGAAAATCATTTGTGACCCAATCATAGTTATCTAACTTTTCATATATATAATCTACAGACCCCATTAAAAGAGTATCTGCATCAAAATAAATAAATTTATCAAACGGGCCATCCAAAACACAAAATTTTCGGTGCATCGGTAGCTCATAGAGTTCAGAAAAACCCCACTGACGCCAAGTTTTTTGTGCTCTGGGATAGTTTTTCCAAACTTGGGTAGCAAAGTTATCCCAGTAATTGATAGATGTATAGTCTTCAAATAAAGTGACATTATCCCTAGTTGCAATCTCTGCTTTAACCTTATCTAACTGCTCATTATAGGGAATGATACAAACCGGAATTTTTTTGCCAGCGTTAGCTTCTATACTGTTAAGTAAAGCAACTAGTTGGTCGTAGACCACATCATTAGCTAAAGTGTAAATACCATCCATAAAAATACTCCTAATATCAAGTATGGGTAGTAACAAAGGGGAATAAACGACGAGTTAATTTTGGAATCAAACCAAATTTACCCTCATGAAGATAGCGATAGTGTTTCCACAATTCCCAATAAGGGCTATTGCTTGTCATCTTGATTCCAGCCCAATGCAGATATTTCAATCTTTGTCCTCGGTCATAAAGGACGTAGTCTTGCTGTTGGAATTTTCGCGAACCAGCCCAACTTCCAGGCCCTCCCCCAGGAATTTTGACAAGATTACCGCGTTTGGCAATTAATTTGAGAATGAGATAATTCAGAATAGGTTGGTCTGTAACACCTTCCGAAAAATCAAAATATTCGCGATGCGCAGCACATTCACGCAAAGTTTCATCCATTTGTGGCTCGGTAATAGCACCTTTTCTCGAAGCCCAAAAACCACTATTAAAAACGTCTTCTAATTGGTTATCGGAAAAAATTTGCTGCTCTTTTACTAATGGAGAAAAGATATTACGCAGCTTGTCATTAGCATGATGATAATCACAACAAAAGAAATCAACTTCAGAAAGTTTATCTAAATTATCAGCAATTTTTTCAAAAACAACAATGTCAGTATCAATATAAATGAATTCGTCCAAAGGACCAAACCATGCTACTAACTTACGCATTTTGTTTGGTAAGGCGAGGAAATCTCTATCAAAAATTTCGCCTATGCGTTTAGTAAATTTCTCAATCAATTCTAGATCTGGGAAAATTTGCACATTATGTAATGTGCTAAGTTGCTCGGCAACTTTGTGATAGTTTTCATTAAAAGGTATGAGATAAACTAAAACTTCCCGATCGTAATAGCGAATGCTATTTAGTAAAGCAATAGCATTATCCATTACCTTATCGTTAGCAACTATATAAATTCCCCGACTCATAAATTATCCTTGGTGAATTAACTTGAATTTTCTTAAGGCTCTGGTAAGTAAATTGGGAGGTGGAGCATCATAAGGTTTGGGTTTATTGTGAAATACCGGACGCTTATCTGGTTCGTGTAAGTAGCGGTAATAAAGAAATAATTCTCGATAGGGAAACTCAATATTTTCTCCCGCACATACTGCTTGATTGATGTAAGGAGGAACACCAATGTAATGTAAATAGGTTAGCCGATTACCCTTGTCATATAAAATTTTGTCCTTTTCTTCAAAATGCTTAGAAGTGACAGTACAGCCTGTAACTTGGTTAGCAGGTAAGTGATGGGCAAAGTTATAAACGGATATACAAGACCTCATAAACATATAGTTAAGAACTGGTTGATCGCCTGTAGGATAGAGTATGTCTCTTTCTCCTGAACGAAGATAAGATATTAATTCTGCGATTTTTTCTTCATTAAATAGTCCTTGTTTAGAAGCATAAAACCCAGAACAAAATATTTCGTTTAACAAGCGATGTTTATCAAATACCTTGAATAATTGATCGGAGTTAATGTTATAGACTTTATCTGGATATTTAAACTGAAAGTCATAAACGACGCAATCATATTCATCTAGCTTTTGAAACACAAAATCTAGTGAATTCATCACTAGAGTGTCAGCATCTAAATAAACAAATTTGTCAAATGGCCCATCAAAAGCACAAAATCTCCGATGACCGCCATAAATTCTATATTTTTTGCGATTCATGCTAGCAGGACTAGCCTCTAGCATAAATTCATCCCAGCGTCGAATTGATTTTTGATTATCGTAAATAAATACATTAGGACGATTAGCTATGGCGTCAGAAATTCGTTGTGTTTGCTCATCAAAAGGATAGATACAAACAGGAATATCCGAACCTATAATTGCATCTATACTGTTAAGTAAAGCTAGCAATTGATCGAAAACATAATCATTACCAAGGGTACAAATACCATTCATATTTTATGCGTATTTAACAACAAAATTTGATAACCAGTTTAGTAGATTGAGCTTATGTAAAATGATTTGACGTGCTTCTGCGATCGCATCTTTAGCTGCATACCAAGCATCAGGCGTAGCAGTCACTTCTTGAATGTAAGCAATACCTTTATCATCCAAACTAGGCAATCTTAAGAAACTACCTGGTGGTAATAATTTATCAGCAGCTGGCCCCCCATAGTAGATTGGCAAGCACCAAGCAAGTAAACTATCCCAAAGCTTCTCACTTACATACCAATTATTATCAGTATAGTTCTCAATTGCTAAGTTGTAATAGTATGGTGCCATGCCATACCATTTATTACTCAGTTCTCCCGATATTTTCGCCCATGCTGGTAAGTTACGTCCGTACAAATCAAACTTAATTTCATTTAATTGTAAAGAACGCAAAAATTCTAAACGCTGGCGATGATTAGCTGTGCGGTTAATTCCAGAAGTAATCCAACTACATGCAGCAATTTTTTCCGGACATGGCATTTCATTTAAATCCTGAAAAGAATTTGAATGATACCAAATAGCGGGCATATAGTCAGGATGAGGAGCAAAGTCATCAGGCCCAGAAACGTAGCCACAATAATTTTGAGCTTGTTGATAATTATAATTATTGATTTCTACAATTTCATCTAAGGGCGGTTCTCTCAGCAAATAAATAATTTTCTCTTTGTTCACACCACGGAGACGAGAATTATAGTCTAATGTCGGTTGTTGCTGACTTTTGCGAAATTTGTCTAACCAAGATGGCTGGGGTGATTTCTGAATAAAATCAAACTGATACATTAATAAAAAGTCTGGGTTCGGCGCTGTTGCGCGCATTTGGATATTGCCCCAAGTACCAAATGGATTTGATGTTTGTTGCCACAGCCAATCGGCTCTAGTTTCTAAACCTCGATAGCTGCTAATCATACCTATAGTTTGAGTATTCATATTAATTATTTAAAAACAATTTAAGTAATAACTAGAGGAAGTAGAGATCGATCGACGTAACTCAAAATTTTTGCGGCTCGATTTTCCCAAGAAAACTGCTGAACAAAATCGATACTATTTGAATAACCATCTACTTTTCTCGGATGAGTTTCTAAAACTTGTTGCAAACATTCAGCAAATTTTGGCGGATTATCTGGTTCACACCAAGCAGCTACAGCTTGGGTATTCTTAAACTCAATTAATGAAGGAATCTCTGTAGCTACAATAGGAGTTCCAGAGGCGAAATAGTCAAATAATTTTAACGGAGATGTGAAAGTTGCCGCTTCTCCCAAACAATGGGGATGAGCTAAAATATCGGCTGCTTGCAGCAAAGAAGCTAATTCATGATGTAAGATATACCCTAAAAATTTAATGTTGGGAACTTCTTTGTTTTTTGCTAATTGTTCGTATTTTTCGACTTCATTTGGCTTACCACCCGCACAGACAAATTGCACATTTGGCAGATAGCTAGCTACATCAATTAGCATATCAATACCTTTAAATTGCTGTAGCGCTCCCGCATACACTACTAAATAAGAATGTTTTTGTACGAGTTTATTGCGCCATTCTGCTGCTTTTTCTGGTTGTCTCTGCATAAATAAGCGATTAAAACCATTGTGTAGCCTGATGACTTTTTCTGCTGGCATACCATTTTTAATCATGGATTCGCGAATTGGCTCTACAACCGTCACCGCAATTTGAAACAGAGGATTATTAACTATTTCTGGTTCAA
The DNA here is from genome assembly GCF_963875125.1 of Calothrix sp. NIES-2098. Taxonomy (NCBI): domain Bacteria; kingdom Bacillati; phylum Cyanobacteriota; class Cyanophyceae; order Nostocales; family Calotrichaceae; genus Calothrix; species Calothrix sp. NIES-2098. Next base: position 608,637 of record NZ_CAWNKJ010000001.1, on the reverse strand, counting down.
ATAACTTATTTTCATGGTGATGATGTTCATAAATTGCAGGAATGCCGTTTTTAATAGCAGCCTTGACAAAATTCCAGTTACGGCTATGTACAAGTTGAGTAGTTGGAAGTATATGAAATGGTAGATAATACTTACAAGCAATGGTGTTAGAGTTGGCGAATTTACTTCTTAATTTATCAATTGGCCAAGGCATTGGTAAGGGAGCAACTTTTAACTTGTCATGGAGATTGTAATATTTAACAAGTTCGGTTGGTATTTTTCGTGGTTTAAAAGGACAAATTAAATTAGTTAGTTTAATAGTTGTTGTTTGTTTATTAGGATATACTAAAACTGTTGAGTATCCTAAGTTGGCGGCAGCATTAGCTGCATTAGTAGATTGAACTAAATGAGCTTCAGGCTGAGGTAATTCTTCACCGATGAAAAAAACATAATGCTTTTTAAGCTTAGAAATTTTCATATTTTTAAGCAATAATGCTATCTTCAATTTTTTCTAAATTATCTACAAGAAAAATAGCAGATTTATAAGATTCTAAAATTAATTGTTTTTGCTCTTGTTCTGGAGAAATTAACTCATCAGCTAGAGAACGAAGAGAGTCAATGATTGAATTGAGACAACTGCGAAACTCAACTGAGATATGATTTAACTTTGGAGCCTGAGTTTGGGTTGCTATATTACTATGGTTTGGTTCGGGAATAGAGATAAATTTTTCTTTGATTTGTAGGTTAACAATATCATCAAAAATATCCACAGTAGTGAGAAGTCTTCTGGCTGATTTGTAAGACTCTGCAATTAATTCTTGTCGCTCTTGAGAATTGTCTACTAAATCGTCAATTAATAAACGTAATAAGCCAATTGTTGAGTTTAGTTGGGTGCGAATTTCGTGAGAGATACGGAGCAAGCTTTGATTACTTTTAGTTGTAGTTTCAGGGCGATCTGTAAATTGCATGGAGTAGAGATGTGAGTAATAACCACCCTTTTGTAAAAGTTGTTCGTGGGTTCCCACTTCTACCACTCGTCCTTTATCCAAAACAGCAATTTGATCGGCTTTTTGGACTGTGGAGAGGCGGTGAGCAATTACTAAGGTTGTGCGATCGCGGCTGAGGTCATCCAGTGCGGTTTGCACTAAGCGTTCGGAAACCGTATCTAGGGCGCTGGTGGCTTCGTCCAAAATTAAAATTTCTGGGTTTTGTACGAGTGCGCGGGCGATCGCTAATCTTTGCCTTTGTCCGCCAGATAACATCACGCCGCGATCGCCAATTAAGGTATCAAATCCCTGCGGTAATTTACTAATAAACTCATAGGCGTTTGCTTGCTTGGCTGCGGTGATAATTTCGTCTTCGCTAGCTTCTGGCTTACCATAGGCGATGTTATATCGCACTGATTCATTAAACAAAAAAGTATCTTGGCTGACAATTCCCATGCGCTTTCGCCAGGATATAACATCAAATTCGCGCAAGTCTTTGCCATCAATCGTAATAGAGCCAGCTATAGGGTCATAAAATCTTGGTAACAAATCGGCTAATGTTGATTTACCAGCACCAGAACTACCTACCAATGCAAGAGTCTGACCGCGAGGTAAATCTAAGGTGACATCTTGGAGTACTAATTTTTCATGACCTGGATAAGCAAAAGTAAGTGAATTAAAACTTATTCCCTCTTGTAATTTTGTGTAGGTAAGCTGACCGTTACCCATGAATGGCCGATTTAGACTTAAAAAGTCATTCACCACATCCACGCTGGTAGCTGTACTCGCAAATCCACTGCGAATAGCATTTAATTGAGAAATTAAAGGTAGCACCCGCAATAACACCAATAAATATGTCAGGATGACGGTGGATAGGGAGACAATCTGATCGGCAAAAAAGGTTTTACTTAATAGCACAATCAGCATTAAAGCTATCACTCCCATTACCTCACTCAGAGGTGCGATCGCTTCTGAGTTGACCTGAGATTGAAAATCAGCTTTCTCTCGAGTGCGAATTAATTTGCTAATCTTGTGGAATTCTCTAGCTTCATTTCCTGTTGATTTAACTAACCGCATCCCATTTAAAGCTTCTAATACAGCAATTGAATATGCTTTAGACATATCACTTAGCTGCTTACCAAATATTTTGGAACGGGCAATAGCAGACTGATTGATTAAAGTTACTAAAGATAGCAAAACTGTTGCAGCAATTGTTAACTGCCAAGATATTGACAACAATAAACCGACAAAAACTAAAATCGTAATACCTAAGATAATTAACTTAACGGTACTTCCTACAGCACTAGCAGCGCGGCCAGTTTCCCCGCCGAGCCTGTTAATTAAATCCCCAACTCTTGTCTTGGCATAATAGTCTAGATCGATTTCTAATAATATTTTTAATCCGGCTTCTCGCATATCGGTTGTTAGCTTTCGTGTTAGAGAACTCGATGCTAAACTACTGCTATAAGTAGCAAGATTTTTTAAAAAAATTGTTAATATAATTGCTCCAGCCATGACCCCGATACGGTAATTTTCTGGAACTTTATCAAAGGGGGACATGATAGCAGTAAGAATTGGTGGGGCATTAGTTAAATTAACTTCTTGCCCAACAATTTTTAAAATAACTGGCACAATTAAAGTTACGCTGACACCATTAAATAATGCACCTGAAAATCCTAAAATTATAGTTAAAATAATCAAGCCTGGATAAGGCTTGGCAAATCTTAGTAGGAGTTTTTGAGTGGACATCAGTTACGCATATTATAATTTATTTATTATTAACACGAATTTTCTAATTGTTGCTATATTGCCTAGTTTTTCAATTAATTTAAATCTGTTAAGTGTAAATACAGATATTAGTTAAATAAAGATTATTGAAAAATTAGTTAATTAATTACAATTACCCATAAACAGTATTTACAACCGAGAAATTACTGATTTTAAACTAGCAGCCATCGCTTCTATACTATATTTTTCAACACATCTTGTTCTGGCATTTTTGCCACGCTCATTTGCTAAATCTAAATCTTGAAATATCAATTGAATTTGCTCGGTAATTTGTTCGGGGCTAGCAGGATCGACTAAATAACCTGTTTCACCTAAAATTTCTGGAATATCTCCAACCCGCGTTGATAATACAGGTTTAGCCATTGACATTCCATCTGTAAGTTTTAAGGGGAATTGCGCGCGAGTTTCCGGTGTATCTCTCTGGGGAACAACAACAATGTGAGCAGCAGCTACTACATCAGGCATTATTTCAGCTGGATAATTTGGCAATTTGATAATCCAGCGTCCCCACTTTTGTTGAAGTTGCTCATCATAATTATCATAAGGACTTCCACCTACGATCGCTAGTTTTAAGTCAGGCTGATTAATTTTATCTAACGCTATAAGAACATCTTCTACACCTTTATAAGGTCTTGGTGCGCCAGGAAACATTAAAATCTTATATTTAGATAAACCATAGCGAATTCTGCTTGCTTCAGAATTATATCTAGCAGGATCGAATAAAGTTATATCTTTGCCATTAGGAATATATGTACCTCCAAAACGTTTCTGTAAAAAGTCAGTATGCACGGTTACAGCATCAGCCCAGCTTACCAGCTTTTCCATCCATTTCACATATAAAGGATGATGAGGACTTCTAAGGGCACCATTTGATTTTAATAATTCTCTAGCTAGCTGTTTGGGTGTAGGATGATAGTTCCAGTCATCACCGCCATACCAGCTAAGTTCCCAGTCATCTATATCTAAAATTAGTGGCTTTTTGCTATATATTTTCTTTAGTAGAGCTACTCCAAAACTTGCGACTTGAGGCTTGATGGCATAAATTATTTCTCCCTGAATTTTGGGTAACATCTTGATGATTTCTTGCCCAAATTTAGGAAATTGACTACCAGGCAAATCATATACTGGAAATTGTGATGGTAAATGGCTATATAGATTTTCTCCAAATAAAAAGCCGACTATTTCAACTTCAATCTCTAAAATTTTAATTGCTTTAGCTAGCAAATAAGCACGCATGATAGCAGCGCTGGATAAGTCAGCAACTAGTAGCGATATTTTGGAAATTTTTCTCACTATATTTGTTAGTTATTATTTAGTACGCCAAGGATTTGTAATTTGATTGGGTAAAAATACTTGAGCTAATCTATCGAATATTCTTGTGTATAGGGAACGAGTGATATTTTTAGCGTATTGAGGTCTATAAGGATAAGTGCAGTGAAGTACTTTAATTTCTCCATCAATTTTGTAAGCTTCTTGCCATTTGCTGAGATAGTTATAGTTGGGTGGAAGTATTTTAATCTTGGGTTTTACAGATGCGATCGCAGCAGCAAAAGCACCTTGATCCTTTAAGAGCAATTTATCTTGGTTATTTTTAACAATTTCAAAAAAACGTCTAAATTCACCAAAAAATTTCTCAGTTGTTTCAGTCTTACGAAAAGCGATAAATCCCCCATTATACTGAATACTATCTTCCTGAAGTGGTAAACCTATAGATTGTAAAGTTGGTAAAACTTCTGAAATTATTTCTTCTTGCTTACCCCTCAATAAATTGGTGGCTTTTACAATCTTGGGTTGTACATCTTCAGTGAGTAAAAAATCATCTTCATCTAGATAATCGAACACATCATTGAGGTTTGTTAGCAAACAAATATCTGAATCTAAGTAAATTGTTTTATCAAATTCAGAAGATGCATATAAAGATAACTTCGCTTCGCGTGAAGCTAAAACAGTATTTTCATTTGGGGGTGCTGGTTTCAAAATTACATTTTTATAAACTTTGAGTAAGGGATAAAGGAACTTAGGAATACGGTCAATTAAGATAATTATTGGTTCCTGATGAAACTTTCTAACTGCTGCTAAAAAATGAATACAATCTTGGAATGAATAAATTCCTGTCAGAATAGTGATAAATCCTTTAGTTGCGGCTGCCATAAATTTAGTTAATGCTATGTTGTAAGGTTAATGTGTCCATTCCCAATAACTCTTGCTCCAATCTTCGCAAGCATGATAAATTCCGCGCCACTGATAAAAATGAACAAAATCTTGGATTGTTATTTTTTTATTAATATCTCTAATCATATATAGAGGTTTTTCTCCATAAAATGAAGCCCACATAGTATAACTACTAGGCGGGCCAATAATATAATCGCATTGAGCTAAAGAATACATATCTTCAATTAGATGATTATTACCATATATATAAGAAAATTCTTGAAAATAACTTTTATTTTGCTTTTCATTAGAACAAATTAAAAAAGTTATTTTTCTATCTATAAATAGCTCTTTGACTGCTTGCATCACTTTGATGTAATCTTCAACAGAGTAGAAATATAAACCATGTTGATGTTGTTGATAGTCTCCATGACGAATATGGACGCCAATAATAATCTCAGCTTCACTGCGAATATTAGATATGAGTTTGTCTACATTTAGCTGGTATTTACTTAAAGGTTGGAAGTAAGTACAAATTTCTTCTCTGTGTTTACGTAAAATTGGCAAATCATCGACAAACCATCCATCTCGGAATAGCCATCCTTGAAAAAAGTTTAGCGACCCAGTTTTTAAGTTATTGATGATATTAGAATTACTCCAACTAAATGTTTGATCTCGCTTAATTGTTAGCGTATTAAATTTACCAGTTTCAGCTAGATAACGATTAAAGATATAATAGTATTTGCGCAAAAATTTGTTACTACCTATGGATAAATGATTATTAGGGTAACGGCAGAGTAAATCCTTACTTGTTGTATTAAAAAATTCAGCATATTCTTCAAATGCTGGATTTAATACTGTGAAGTTATTTTCAATAGCAAAAGCTATAAAATTAGCAAATAGTAATAATCTGTTTCCTAATTGCCCAGATTTAGCAGATATTATCAACATATATATAATTTAAAAGATTAAACGTTATTTGATAGATAATGCTTGTTTTTATACAAGCATTATCTACTGGATGCTAAAACTAGTACTTATTTATTTGCAGTAACCTTTCTTGATTAAAAGAAGATAGTGTCACCCTTTCGATTACCAATCCATTAATTTAAGTTGTCCTGTCTGGACGCAATCAAAGATGCGGTTAATTTGGCGGCGGTTTTCATCATTAATATCGCCATTAGCCAAAACTGTGGTGGTAAGTAAAGTATGATCTTGACGACTCATCTTACCTGATGAGAGAATTCGATCTACAATAGGCTTCACTCCCAATTCTGCTTGGCTATTGACGGTTTTGTACATCAATGTTTGATAATTCATAAATCTCCTATAGATGCAATCAGACATGACAATATTTGCTCGCCTTTTAATAGCTAAAAAGGAGACATATAAAAATTTAAAGTTTATTAAATTTTTAATGAATAGAGCAAAGATTGCAGATTCCTGATGACGAAATTTCTTTATGTTTTGCCAACAAAAAGAATAAAATCAATCTAACTTTGTATTTACGCTTCTTTCCAGAGAAATTGTACTGATTAATCAAGTTGGCTCTTAGTACTTTTTAGGAGCATTTCAGGGGAAATACGGTTGCGTAATTTATAATTATATGTGTTTTGCAGCTATAATAAACAACATATAAATACTTCATCTAGCTGGTACATATAGCCCTGTTGTTTGCGGTAGTTAATGATGTTAATTAATACCAACCATCATCGCTAAAAGAAAATTATGCAGGTCATTCGTCTGAACGCACTTTCGGATAACTATATATTCTTGCTGTACGATCGCACGCAGAATACTGCGGCGGTTATCGATCCAGCAGAGGCAGAACCAGTATTAAAGCAATTGGCACAACTGAAAGCTGAGTTGGTAGCAATTTTTAACACGCACCATCATCACGACCATGTGGGTGGTAATCAGCAGCTAATACAACAATTTCCTGAAGTGACTGTGTATGGCGGAGCAGAGGATCGAGGAAGAATTCCCGGACAGCAGGTATTTCTAGAAGATGGCTCCCGCGTGCAGTTTGGCGGTCGAGTAGGGGAAGTTATTTTTGTTCCCGGACATACTCGCGCTCACATTGCTTACTACTTTCCCTCAGAAATAGCCGAAGAACCAGGCGAATTATTCTGTGGCGATACCCTATTTGCTGGAGGCTGCGGTCGTTTATTTGAAGGGACACCTACGCAAATGGTGAACTCTTTAACTAAGCTCCGTTCTTTACCCGATAATACACGCGTCTGGTGCGCTCATGAATATACCTTAAAAAATTTGCAATTTGCTCTCACCGTTGATGGTGAAAATGGCGATTTACAAAAACGCTTTGATGAAGTCAAGGCTTACCGTAGCCGAAATGAAGCTACCGTTCCTTCACTGCTGGGGGTGGAGAAACTTACCAATCCTTTTTTACGCTGGGAGCAGCCATCACTGCAATCTGCGGCTAAGAGTAACGATCCGGTGCAGACTTTTGCCAGAATTAGAGGAATGAAGGATAGATTTTAGTCATTGGGCATTGGGCATGGGGCATTGGTTATTTCTCCCCTTCGGGTGACGCTCCTTCGTCGCTAACGCTGCGCTAACGCCAGTCGCCTGCGGAGGAGGACAGTTGCGTGGGCGGGTTTCCCGACTTGAGCAAACTGTCCGTAGGAAACCCTCCCGCAGCGCTGGTCTCACCTTGTCCCCCTTCTCTCCCCACACTTCCCACACTCCCCACACTCCCTCATCCCCAGCCTCTGATATGTCCTATATCACTGCCTTTTCTCCCGACTATGCTACAGCCAGAAATCGCTTCAGTACCTCGGCTTTGGCTTTGGGATGTCGGTTAGAAGCACACTCCATTGAGCAAACTGGGCCAAATGGGGAAGATTTAACTATTGATGTGGCTATTTTGGGAAATCCAAACTCCCAAAAAATTGTGGTTGTCTCCAGTGGATTGCATGGCGTGGAGGGATTCTTTGGTTCTGCTGTGCAGTGTGCTTTGCTAGAGGAGCGTCTTGTGAGTTGGAACCCAAGTCAAGATACTGCTTTAGTACTATTACATGCTTTGAATCCTTACGGTTTTGCTTGGTGTAGGCGGTGGAATGAGGAAAATATCGATCTCAACCGTAATTTCCTGCTACCTGGTGAAGAATACAAGGGTAGTCCGGCAAAGTATGGCGATTTTAATGCTTTCTTCAACCCAACTTCACCGCCATCGCGGTTTGAGCCGTTTCTGTTGAAAGCGATCGCTTCTATTCTCCGCTATGGTATTAGTTCTTTTACAAGTACCCTACCTGTAGGACAATACGATTTTCCCCAAGGCTTATTTTTTGGCGGACATCGCCCTTCAAAAACTTATCAAATTCTCGACCAAAATCTTCCGCGGTGGATTGGGAATGCTAGCGATGTCATACATATTGACTTCCATACCGGACTGGGTAAAAAGGCTACTTACAAACTTTTCATTGACGATCCCCCAGACTCGCAATCAACCGAGTGGTTAAAGGAGAAGTTTGGAGCCGATGTTGTGGAAGCATATAAAGCCAGGAAGGTGACTTACATATTTCGTGGCGGGTTAGGAAGTTGGTGTAAAACCAAATTTTCCCAATGTAACTACAACTTCCTCACCGCAGAATTTGGCACTTATCCTGTAATTCAAGTAGTTGCAGCATTAAGAGCAGAGAATCGCACTCACTTTTTTTCGCCAGCAAATCACCCATCTAGAGATTGGACGCGCCAGCGATTGATGGAGATTTTTGCACCTGCGGATGAGAGTTGGCGGAATGCAGTAGTCTCTCAAGGACTGGATTTGGTAGAACGAGCGATCGCCGTATTATAAGCCAACAGAATTTTTTTGCAAAATAATAGTTGCGATCGCCCCCTGCGATTCGCTAGGATCTTTAAGCTTTGGGGTATAAGCCAAGCCGCTTGGGATACAGCTACACATCTGTGAGCTATCCGGCTGCAACCCAAGTTAATGAGATTCTACAGGAAAACGAAAAACAATGGTGAAACGCGTACAGTTAGTTTTAACTCAGGATGTTAGCAAGCTGGGAAAATTAGGCGACTTAGTGGATGTAGCTCCTGGCTATGCTCGTAACTATTTGATTCCGCAAAAATTGGCAACTCATGCTACTCCTGGTATTCTCAAGCAAGTAGAACGCCGTCGCGAACAAGAACGTCAACGGCAATTAGAGCTGAGACAACAAGCTTTAGAACAAAAAGCAGCTCTCGAAAAAGTTAGCAGCTTGCAAATTGCTAAACAGGTTGGGGAAAACGAAGCAATTTTCGGTACTGTCACCGCCCAAGACGTTGCAGATGCAATTAAAGCAGCTACAGGTCAAGAAGTCGATCGTCGCGGTATTACCTTACCCGATATTAACCACCTTGGCACTTACAAAGCTGACATTAAGCTCCATTCAGACGTAACTGCACAACTGAATATTGAAGTAGTTGCTAGCTAACGATTGCTTGATTTTGTACCACAGATACCCACAGATTCTTCATCAGTGTTAATCTGTGGTTCTCAATCTTTTTTTTAATTATCAGCGTATAAACTATAAGGGTAATAGCTAAACTTCGATCGCCAATTTTAAATCGCTTATGGCTGAAGAACTAAGTTTTAAAGGCGATGGTAGCGATGCCTACGGCAACCCCTCCGGGCAACGCCTCCCACCCCAAAATATTGAAGCGGAAGAAGCGATTTTGGGGGGAATTTTGCTAGATCCAGAAGCGATTGGTAGAGTGAGCGATCGCTTAGTTGCTGAGGCTTTTTATATTAGTGCCCATAAAGATATTTATCAAGCAGCGCTACGACTTCACGCGCAGAGTAAACCCACAGACTTGCTCTCAGTTACTAGTTGGCTAGCTGATAACGATCTGCTAAACCGCATTGGCGGGAGAAATAAATTAGCCACCCTTGTAGACCGCACAGTGTCAGCAGTTAATATCGACTCCTTAGCCGATTTGGTAATGGATAAATTCCTGCGGCGACAGTTAATTAAAGCTGGCAATGAAATTGTGCATCTTGGGTATGAAACTGAGAAAGAATTACCAATTGTTTTAGACCAAGCAGAACAAAAAGTTTTTGGTATAACGCAAGAACGTCCCCAAACAGGACTAGTTCATATTGCAGATACATTAATTAGTAATTTTCAGGATATTGAAGAGCGAAATCAAGGTATTGCTTTACCTGGAATTACGTGCAGTTTCTACGATTTAGATGCCATGACCAGTGGCTTTCAGCGTTCCGATCTAATTATTGTCGCTGCTAGGCCGGCAATGGGGAAGACAGCATTTTGCTTGAACCTTGCTTATAATATTGCAGCTTCTCATAGATTTCCCGTTGCTGTTTTCAGTTTAGAAATGTCTAAAGAACAGCTGGTGCAGCGTCTATTAGCTAGCGAAGCCGGAATTGAAAGCGGTTATCTACGGAGTGGCAGGCTAAGTCAAGCACAGTGGGAACCTTTAAGCCGTGCGATTGGTATGCTTTCTGAGATGCCAATTTTTATTGATGACACGCCGAATATTACCGTTACGCAAATGCGCAGTCAGGCGCGGCGATTGCAAGCAGAACAAGGCATGGAATTGGGATTAATTGTGATAGATTATTTGCAATTAATGGAAGGAGCAGGTGATAACCGCGTACAAGAATTATCTAAAATTACACGTTCTTTGAAAGGTTTGGCACGGGAATTATCGGTTCCAATTATTGCTTTATCGCAGTTAAGTCGAGGTGTAGAAGCACGTACTAATAAGCGTCCGATGTTATCAGATTTACGCGAATCTGGTTGCTTAACTGGTGATAGTTTAGTGACATTAGCAGATAGCGGTCGGCAAGTTCCTATTCGAGAATTAGTAGGTAAATCTGGTTTTGCGGTTTGGGCTTTAAATGAAACCACAATGCAGTTAGAGAAGGCAATTGTTAGCCATGCCTTTTCTACAGGTATCAAGCCTGTATTTACTCTAAAAACTCGATTGGGGCGAAAAATCCGAGCCACTGCTAATCATAAGTTTTTAACTATTAATGGTTGGTGCAGACTAGATGAATTAAGTCCTCAACAATATTTGTGTTTACCTAGATATTTACCCAACCCTGGTAAACAAACTATGACTTATGCGGAGGTGGCATTATTAGGACATTTAATCGGTGACGGTTGTACATTGCCACGTCATGCTATACAGTACACTACCAAAGAGATTGATTTAGCTGAAAATGTCGTTTTCCTAGCAAAAGAAGTTTTTGGAGACGCAATCATTCCTAGAATTTCACCTGAACGTGGCTGGTATCAAGTTTACTTGTCAGCAGCAGAAAGACTAACTCATAGTGTGAGAAACCCTATCGCCAAATGGCTAGATTTTCTTGGGGTTTTTGCCTTAAGGTCTCATGAAAAATTTGTACCTCAAGAATTGTTCTCACAACCACAAGAGTTAATAGCTTGCTTTCTCAGACATCTGTGGAGTACAGATGGTTCTGTGAAGTTGCTTGGAGGTAAAAAACCAAGACCTATTGCGTATTATGCAAGCAGTAGCGAAAGACTAGCTGCTGATGTACAGACGCTTTTATTAAGACTTGGTATTAATGCTACTCTCAGGTCAATTCCTCAAGTTGGTAAAGGTAGAGATCAGCATCATGTAACAATTACTGGTAAGCCTGACCTTGAATTATTTATTCAAAAGGTTGGAGGCATAGGAAAATACAAGCTAGCTTCTTTACAACAAATTTCTCAACATCTAGAAAACTGTATTCATAACACTAATAGAGATATAGTTCCCAAAGACGTTTGGAAAAAATACGTTGTACCTGCAATGCAAGCTGCGAGAATAACAACACGATTATTACATTTTGAACTCGGAATGTCCTATAGTGGTTCTACACTTTACAAGGCAAATTTGAGTCGTGAAAGATCTCTAAAAGTTGCCAAAATTGTTCAATCTAGTGAATTACTGACTCTTAGTAAGAGCGATGTTTATTGGGATGAAATAGTTTCAATTGAATGTAGTTATGAGGAAGAAGTATTTGACCTAACTGTTCCTGGGTTACACAATTTTGTTGCAAATAATATTATTGTTCATAATTCTATCGAACAAGATGCGGATTTAGTAATTATGTTGTACCGCGATGATTACTACAATAATGACAGTCCCGATCGCGGTATTGCCGAAGTAATTGTAGCTAAACACCGCAACGGGCCGACAGGTACAGTTAAGCTTTTATTCGATCCTCAATTTACGAAGTTTAAGAATTTAGCTCGACCCAATAATTATTAATTTTTCAGGAAACAGTTGAGGGAAACACTCATAGATAATTTAGCAGGGCTTTCCATTAAAGTTATAAAGTTTCAGCCTTCTTATATCATGTCCGTTTAAATACCCGTCATTGCGTTCGCCCTTGGCGTTCCCGTTCGCCGTCAGGGGTTCTCGTAGAGTAGGGTACGAAGTGAAGCAATCGCAGAGACCTTATGATTGCTACCCTACGGGAAGCCGCCTTCCAGGCGTCTACGTTGCGTTCGCAATGACATATTAAGGGTAATTTGCCGGACATCATATTACGAGGAAATATTTGGTGGAAACTAATACCAATTCAAATAATGTTTGTGACAGATAAATTCTTGGTAGGGAACGTCAGTAAGATAATTTGATATACCATAAAGATTGTGGGTGCGGTGCCCCTACTTATCTGTCTTTTTTCTCAGATTTTACTGTTGATTGATAATTTTTGCTTAAGCTTATTCGCGAAAAGATAAGCTGTCGTAACGACAGTAACCTCGGAAGTAACGTCAGTAACTTCGGAAGTAACGACAGTAACCTCGGAAGTAACGTCAGCAACCTCGGAAGTAACGACAACAACCTCGGAAGTAACGTCAGCAACCTCGGAAGTAACGACAACAACCTCGGAAGTAACGTCTGCTTTTGTGTTGCTAATACCAAAGGACACAGCACTGCTGTGTCCCTACGCTAAATCAGATTATAGATTTGGTGGAAAGCTAGGAGAACGGCTGCAACTAACTATTAACTTTCAGGACGGGGAGCATTGAAGGCTTCCCAGGCGGCTTTGGCAGCATTTTGTAAGCGATCGCCAAACTCGGAGATTTCCTTTAATAGCAGGTGCCAATTTTTCTCAGCTTCTTCCTGCACAACTGCGAAAGAACGTTCTAAGCGATCGCGTTCAATGAGTTTTTCGCCTTCTAAAGCTTCTCGTGCTTGGCGTACAGCATTCAAGTAGGTTTCGCGGGTGAGAGTACCTGCTGACTCAGCTTCAGCTTGGGCGCGTCTTTTGAGTGCTTCAATTAAAGCCTTAGTTTCGCGCTTAAGTTCATCAGTTTCGCCAGCCATTTCGCTTTCTACTAATTCCTCAGTTTGAGGGCTAATTTCGACTACTACTGTAGATTCAAATTGATTTTCCGTCATATTTAGAGACATCCTTTGGTTATGGAGGACAAGGAAAGGAGACAAGAACAATTCAAAATTCAAAATTATGTCCTGTTCTTTCTTTCCTATGACAAATAACTCTTGATTAATAACTGGTTGTCAGTTCTCGTTCTAATTTCAGCAATTGTTCTACACGCGCTTCTGTGGCGGGGTGGCTAGAGAACAAGTTACCTAAAAACTGTCCGGAAATTGGATTGATAATTAACAATGGTTCAAATGCTGGATTAGCATCCAAAGGTAACTGCTTGGCTGTAGCTTCTAAGCGTTGCAATGCTTTAGCTAAAGCGCGGGGATTACCTGTTAATCTCGCAGCACCAGCATCAGCGGAGAATTCTCTGGTGCGGGAAATTCCTAGCTGAATGATTGTGGCAGCCAAAGGCGCAAGTAATACTGTTAATAAAATACCCAAAGGATTACCGCCTCTGTCATCATCTCGCGAACCACCGCCAAACCATAAGCTGTAACTTACCATTTGTGCCAAGAATGAAATCGCACCAGCAATTGTGGCTGCAACTGCTTGAGTTAAGGTGTCACGATTAATAATGTGGGTAAGTTCGTGGGCGATTACACCTTCGAGTTCATCTTCTGGCAATATCTGCAAAATTCCTTCTGTAACAGCAACAGCTGCGTGTTCTGGATCGCGTCCTGTAGCAAAAGCATTGGCAGTTTGACCGGGAACAATATAAACTCCTGGCATAGGAATATTGGCGCGATCGCTCAATTTCTTCACCATGCGATACAATCCCGGTGCTTGTGCTTCACTCACAGGCTGGGCGCGATATACAGCCAGCGCAATTTTATCTGATTGATACCAAGAAAATAGATTTGTTACTGCTGCTAAACCAATACCTATAATTAACCCAGTACTGCCGCCAATTACCCAGTAACTGATTGCGATCAACAATCCACTGAGAGTAGCTAACAATACCAAAGTTTTGAATTGATTTCCCATATTTTGCTCTCCTGCTAATGCTGTAATTAATTTTTGAGACAACAGCATTACTTAAGTCGCACTTTGATTTTAGCCAGTTCAACTCAGATTTATTTTAGAGAAAACCTCCCATTTGAGTACGGTTTTCCCACTTAATTGGTTACAATGTCATCAAATTTAGATGAAATTATTTAGCTTTTTCAGAATTTCTGTGATAGAGAATGAAACTGCTAGTGTCACAGTAAACAGCATCTATCTATGGTATCTCTTTAACAAAGAGCAAATAAAAATCATCTCATCTGTGATATGTTACAAGACCCAAATATACGTAATCCGATCGCTATTAGTCTAGGAGCGATCGCAGGTGCTTTAAGTCGCTACTATCTCACATTATGGTTTGCCGATCGCTTTGGCACTAGTTTTCCCTACGGCACTTTTTTTATTAATCTTAGCGGTTGTTTAGCTATGGGATTTTTTACCACTTTAGCTATAGATAAAGTAGCGATTATTTCTCCAGAAGTGCGGTTATTGGTAGCAACAGGATTTTTAGGAGCATATACAACTTTCTCTACCTATGGCTTAGATACTATTAGTTTATTGCGGACTAATAATTTATTAACAGCAACTGTTTATTGGGGTGGTAGTGCCATATTAGGAATTATCTGCGTTCGGTTAGGTGTACTTCTCGCAAGATGGTATATGTAGAAGTTAGGATAGAAGTCTGAGTGAAGACTTTGAACGAACAAAACTATTTTTTAATAGATACTAATTATAGTAATCTAATTTGCTGAATATGGATGTTGGGTATTGCCTACCAAGACTTTGAAGCAGTGGGCATTGACTAGGCTGTTCACTTTGATTGAATTTTGGGATTTTTGGTTCATGCTATTTTTGTCTGGTGTCATTGCGAGCGAAGCGACGCAATCGCAAATATTCTGGGATTGCTTCGTCGTTCCTCCTCGCAATAACGGCACAGATTTTGCATAATTTTTTAACTGCTAAAAAGGTACAGAGTCAACACCCTAGGCAGTGCCCACCCTACCCTTATTGCCTAATAAATTAGTTGTCGTTATAAGAGTTATTAAAATAATAGTTCTATCAATTAAAGTTTTGATAATATAAAATCACAAGAAAGTTTGTTCGTGATATTCATCAACAAGCTAGATGAGCGCTAAGACATAACTTGGGAGGCTAAAGTTATGTTAAATAATATAACTAGAAATTCACGCCAAAAATTTAGCTCATCTGTAGAACCAATCATTCCCGATCCTTGGGAAACTCCAAGTTTGCCAGTTGAGACTAAATATGTTCCTGATTCTCGGCAAATACTAACAGAAACTCATGCTTTATTTCCTCCTCTAGGAATTACGGAAGCTAGAAGATTACCTCCAGCATCCAACCCTATCAAAGTATTGTTACAAGATGAATTAAGGCTAAAAGTTTTTGGCGGTAGGCTCAAAACCCAAATCGAGCAAGCCCTAGGTTTATTGTGCTGGATAGAAAGATTAACGACAGCAAATATCTAGCCTACGCTTAACCGAGAAAAACTGATAATGCGGGCATTCCTTCTACCTTTTTTTAATTAGGAGATGGAACGATGGATGAGCAACATCCAAAGGTAATGGTGGCTGGTGCTACTGGGTATATTGGTGGCGGTGTCTTACAAATTTTGCACCAAAAAGGCTTGTGGACTCGCGTTTTATGTCGCGACTCCAGCCGTCTTTTGAATCCAAATTGGTGCGATGACATTTTTGTAGGTTATGCAACTCAACCAGAGACTCTTAAAGGGTTATGTGATGGAATCGATGTCGTTTTTTCATCAATTGGAACTCGCTCTTTCAAAGCTACACCTAATTTGTGGGAAGTAGACTATCAAGCAAATTTGAATATTTTGGAAGCAGCTAAAAAGGCTGGAGTGAAGCACTTCATTTTTGTTTCGGTAGCTTGCGGTGCAGAAATGGCGCGTTTAAGCCCCATCGCCCTTGCTAGAGAAAAAGTTGCCCAGGCTGTGAAGGAATCGGGAATAGATTATACGATTTTTGCACCTACAGGCTTTTTCAATGATATGGCAGAGTTTTTTACAGCTGCCCAGCACAAAGGAGTGATTCGCCTGTTCGGTGATGGTTCTGGGAAAATTAATCCCCTAAGTGCATTAGATTTGGGAGAAGAGGTAGTCAAAGCAATTTTCGAGCCGGAATTGAAAAACGTAGTTAAGACTGTAGGCGGATGCGAGATATTTACGCACCGAGAAATTGCTGAATTAGCTTTTGAAAGTTTAGGGAAACAACCTCGGATCAAAAACATTTCTCCCTGGTTGGTTGGGTTAATCGCTGCTGTTTTTAAACCTTTCAATTACAACACTTATGCACTGCTGAAGTTCTTTGAATTTATTGGGCGATCGCCAGCAATAACCGGAGAAGCGATCGGTAGGCGACGCTTGCAAGATTTTTTCGCGCATCTTGCTCAAGGAATGTCTTTGGCTGAGGCGGAAAGGGCTTGATAATTTCATCCTTTCACTAGCGTTTTGTAGCACAAGGAGTCAAAGCATCATGAAGACAGAAGCAGCAAAACAGCTTCGCCAACGCTTTGAACGTTTTGCTGAACTTAGGGCGCAATACGGAACTGCCAAAGCTATAGAAATGATGAGGAGTGGACAAGCCGAAGTTCAGCAGAAATTAATGGGGCCGCTTATTAGTGGAGTTTCGCTGGCTGAGGGTTTTCGCCAATCAATTACCATCTTTGAGGAATTCGGGATGAATATGGAGGTAGTGGATATCTCTAATCAAGGTAAAGATGCAGTTTTGGAGATTCAAAGGGTTTGTCCGTATATGTCTTTAGCTCGCGAATTTGGACTGCAAACACCTTGTCAAATTACTTGCGATCTGGAAGTGGAAGCAGTTCAACAAGCATTTCCAAATATGAAAGGCAGGATTTTGAGCAAACAAGCTTGCGGTGACTGCGTGTGTGTATTTAAGTATGAGCGAGATCGCAATTCACAAAATTAGCTGATGAGTAAAAATATGGCATCAACAGTCAATGAAATCAAACAACTTGCTACACAATTATTAGCAGGTATGCTTGCTAATCCTCATATTTATCCAAAAATAAGTGATGAGGGAGCCAAAGGTCAGCAAGAGCAAGAATTAATTGTAATTGCTATTGAAATGGCGGAACAATTGATTGCTAAAGTTGATAAAAAACAAGATTGAAAAAGGTATGTGTTAGTGCTTTGGCAAGAGCGCTAACCGCGATGAAGAAAAGATTTATCTTTCCTACTTGGGAGTAAAACTTATTTATTGCCACCTACGTACCCCATTTTGACTATGAGGTGTTATTGCATCCATTGATATGCAAGGATATTCAGAAAAATACCGTTGATAAACACAATTACCATCAATGCGATTTGATACCACTCAATGGGTCTGACCGTTAAATCCATAGCAGCATGGATAAAATTCATCACTGTATACAATACCGTGATCCCAAAATGGATGACTCTGTATAGATAGAAATCGTAAAAAACTGTGGTGGTAATTGCAATCATGGGGATGACAAAAAATCCCAACATCAGCCAGGGATGAGATACTGGCATTTTACCTTTGTAGCTAGCCATAGTTACATCTTCGCCATATAAAATCGGCATGAAACCTAACTGGCTGTGAAAGACCATCCCAAAGAGAAACACTACCCAAAGGGCAATAATTTTAGTTTGAATACTTAAATCCATATATCTACCTCGTAAATTTCATTTGTAAGCAATTTCATCTCTGTTTACGAGTAGTGATGTGTTGAATTTTTCTTTGGCATTGCACACAAACACATCTTATATTTAATATTTTAGCAGAATTTCATCAGCCAATAGAATATCTGTGGACTTAAAAAACATCCATATATATAATAATTAGCCTAATCCTCTTTTTAGCTGCTTTTCTGTTCCCTGTTATCAGTTTCTATGAGTAAGGTCACAAATTAAATAAGAGGATTATAGTTAATCGGTGCGATTTAGCTCAATAATTCTTATTATTAAAAGAATTATACTTTTTGCTTGTCAGTAGAGTTAAGGTTTTTTATAAAAATACTTATTAGTATCTAATAATGAGTATCATTGTCTTACAGGCAATATTGGATTTTTGCTGCTTTCTCAACCTATACAATAGCTCCTTAATTTGGCGGACGAATATATATCAACTTCTGTCATGATATGTGTCTCGATCGCAGAACTGCTGTCTATTCGTTTACCGAGCTAACTGTATAACTTATTATGTTTGCCGCCTGTTAAACATCGCAATCAACAAGGAGGTGGCGGCGCTTGAACAATCGCTGGTATTTCGTCATTATGTTGCTTTTATTTGGGGTGATACCCGTGGTTGGGTGCAGCCAAAGTTCTACACCCACCTCTAACACCAATCAGAAGCTGCAAATTATGGTGAGCATCCCGCCACAGAAGTATTTTGTAGAACGAATCGGGAACGGGTATGTAACTGTAAACGTAATGGTTCCTCCGGGAGCCGAACCACACACGTTTGAACCAAAGCCAGAACAACTCAAATCTCTGAGCCGCGCTCAAGCATATATGCGTATCCGCATCGACTTTGAAGAAGCATGGATGAGCAAATTCAAAGGGATAAATCCTAAAATGCTGATTGTGGATACAACACAAGGTATTCAACGGCTACCAATGTCTTCAGGAGAAACAGCCCATACTGAGAAAAGTGAAAATCTCGATCCCCATATTTGGCTATCACCAAAGTTGGTGAAAATCCAAGCACAGACAATTTATCGTGCGTTAGTAAAATTGGATGCTCCACACCAGGCTATATATTTAACAAATTTAAATGGTTTTTTAGCAGATATTGATAGGCTGGATGCTGAGATTCGTAATTCTCTCCGAGCAGCAAAGTATCGCAAGTTGATTGTCTTCCATCCAGGGTGGGGATATTTTGCCCGCGATTATGGACTGGAGCAGATTCCGATAGAGATTGGCGGACAGGAACCTAGTGCAGCAGAACTTTCAGCATTAATTTCTAGGGCTAAACAAGAGAATATCAAAGTGGTGTTTGCTGAACCGCAATTTAACAAGCAAGCCGCAGAAACAATTGCTAAAGAGATTGGCGGACAAGTATTGTTAATCGACCCATTATCACCAGACTGGTTGAATAATTTGCGTCAAATCTCCAAGACCTTTGCGAAAGTTTTGGCTGTTGGGGAGAGGTTCTATATGTTGGCGATCGCAATTTTCACCAATCAACCCCAATCGATGATTGCCGATAGCCAGTAATGGAGGGAATATGCCGGACTTTGAAAAACAAGAGGTGATTTCAATTCAGGATCTCTGGGCTGGTTACGACCATCAGCCAGTGCTGGAGGATATCAATCTCTCTGTGAAGGAATTAGACTTCATCGGACTAATAGGCCCCAATGGTAGTGGGAAGACAACTCTCTTTAAAGTGTTGCTGGGACTACTTGTACCCATGCGCGGTGAGGTGCGAATCATGGGTATGAGCGTAAAAAAAGGGCGACGTTATCTTGGTTACGTACCTCAGGCAGTAGAATTCGATCGAGCTTTTCCTATTAGCGTCTGGGATGTGGTACTGCTGGGCAGGTTAGGAAAACGGCGATTGCTACAACGCTATACCGAGAAAGACAACGAATATGTAGCTAAAGCGCTCAGTAATGTAGAGATGTTGCACCTGCGCGATCGCGCTTTGGGCGAACTGTCTGGCGGGCAACGCAAGCGGGTTTATATCGCCCGTGCTTTAGCAGCAGAACCGCAAATTCTGCTCTTGGACGAACCGATGGCAGGGATTGACCCCCATGTCGAAACCCATATTTATGACCTCCTCAAACAACTAAATCAATACATGACAATTCTGATGATTTCTCATGATATTGGGGCGATCGCTTCTTGTGTTAAAACTGTGGGTTGTTTGAATCGAAGACTGTACTATCACGGTGAAAAACAGATTACATCAGAAATGCTACAGCTAGCGTATCAATGTCCTGTAGACTTGATTGCCCACGGCGTACCCCATCGGGTCTTCCCGCAGCATTTGATAGAGGAGATCGAGCGATGATTGAAGCGTTACAGTTCGACTTTATGCGTAACGCACTCATAGCCGGGGTGCTGGTTAGTGTTGCTTGTGGCATTATTGGGACATTTGTCGTCATCAACCGCATCGTTTTTATCAGTGGCGGTATTGCCCATGCTGCTTACGGCGGAATTGGACTAGGATATTTCTTTCGCTTCAACCCAGTCTTGGGGGCAGTAATTTTTAGCTTGATATCAGCTTTGGGAATGGGAATTGTGCAGCGCAAAACTCGACAACGCGCCGACACAATTATTGGTGTAATGTGGGCGATTGGTATGGCGATCGGGATTATGCTGATAGATTTAACCGAGGGCTACAAGGCAGATTTGATGAGCTATCTGTTTGGCAGTATTTTAGCCGTCTCTGCGAATGACTTAGTAATCATGTTGGTGCTGGACATCATCATTGTTGTGCTGGCAACATTATTCTACAAAGAGCTACTAGCAATTTCTTTTGACGAGACATTTGCCACCATCGCCAACGTGCCAGTGGATGCAATTTATTTGATCCTGATGTGCACGATCGCACTGACAATCGTCATGATGATGCGGGTAGTGGGACTGATTATGGTGATTGCTTTGCTAACTATTCCCGCAGCCATTAGCGGGCAATTCGCCAAAGAGATGAGAAAGATGATGGTTCTGGCAAGTATATTGGGGATGTTTTTCACTACTGTGGGACTGTGGCTGTCCTATGCTTTTAACCTCTCCTCTGGTGCAACAATTATTTTGGTTGCTGGTACAGTTTATCTGTTGAGTGGAGCAGTACGGTTTTTGATGCGACGTATTTATCCGCAAGAGATTAAGCCAAGCCAATCTGGGGAAATTGGGATGCTTGATGGGAAATTTTCCCGGCATAATAAACGGTAAATTCCTAGGTTTTTTCTAGATTACCTAAAATTATCATTAAGTAAAAATTATGTTCCCGGACGAGAGCAAATGCGATCGCCTAAAAGCTCTATTTCTACCCCCAGTTATAAAAACAATTAATTGAGAACTACAATAGTAGCTTGGTCAAGACGAAAGTTAACATTAAAAAGCATTCCCAAACTCACAAAGTTCTTGAATCTAAAGTATTATGCTGAAACTTTACGGTGGTACTCGTAGTCGTGCGTCAATCATCGAGTGGTATTTAGAAGAATTGGGAATTCCCTACGAATTTGTGCTCCTAGATATGCAATCAGGCGAACATCGTCAGCCTGAGTATTTGAAAATTAACCCAATGGGCAAAGTTCCAGCAATAGTAGATGGGGACTTCCAGATTTGGGAATCAGGGGCAATTTTGTTGTATCTTGCTGATAAATATGGCAAAACACCACTTTCACCAGAGGAGCGTGGTATTTTGTCGCAGTGGGTATTGTTTGCTAATGCTACTTTGGGCCCGGGAATTTTTGGGGAAGAGAATCGAGAACGGGAAATGCCTCGTTTGTTAACTCCCTTAAATAACATTTTCGAGCAGCAACCTTTTTTACTGGGTAATGAATTTAGTGTTGCTGATGTAGCTGTAGGATCTCTATTAAGTTATGCTTCGCTCCTGCTGAAGCTAGATTTTAGTTCTTATCCAGCCGTATCGGACTATATCAAACGCTTGTCTTTTCGTCCGGCATTTTCCCTTGGGAAACGAGCTTAACTAGATCTTCTCAATAATTTTACTGATCAACACTTTTGGGAGGTTGTGGCTTATGGCATTGCGATCGCTAGCCGATGCTTTTTGAAGTTTATCCTTGATTCTCTAATTAGCCTTAACGCGGCTACCTTCCTTAATTTGCTCGGAGGGATGGAGAATTACCACTTCATTTTGCTGAAGTCCTTGCTGGATTTCTCCTTCAAAGTCACTGCGATGACCGACTGTAACCAGATGACGAGATGCTTTGCCATCTTTGACTGTAAAGACACACCAAGATGTTTCACAGCGGAACAAAGCACTCAGTGGTACTTTTAAGATATTGTTACCTTCCCAGATAACGATTTTGACATCAACGCGGTAGGCATCACCGAAGGAATGGGGAGAGTCTACAAAATCAGCGATCGCATTGACTCGTTGTTCTTCTACCCCCAAAGCAGAAACTTTGGTAAAAGCTGAGGGTTCCAATAACCTAACTTTTGCTCGTAGTGGTTGAGTGTCGGTTCCGCGATCGATAAGGATGGGATTACCTGGCTTAATTTTGACTGCATCGCTGGAAAGCACATCAATTACTAGTTCCAAGCGAGAAACATCTCCCACCTCGATTAACGGAGTTCCAGATGTGACATACTGAGCGCTTTTTTGCAGTATCCGCAGAACTTGACCGCGATCGGGTGAGCGTATTACAGTACGCGCTGTTTCATCTTTGAGCTTGGATAGTTCCGCCTCAACATTAGCAATGCGCGCATCGTAGACTCGCAATAAATAATCTGGGTCGCTTTGTTGTGCTTGCAGTACAGCTAGGGCGGCTCGTGCTTGCTCAACCTCTGCGGCTGCGGCTTTTGCTGCTAATTCTGTTGCTTGAAATTCTTTTAACTGGGTGGTTGCGTTTAATTCTGCGGTTTCTCGTTCTTTGCGAGAGATGACGCCTGTAGATTGTAGTTGTTCGGCGCGCTGGCGATCGCGTTGTGCTTGGGTGAGTGCTGCTTGCGCTTGCGCTACCTTGGCGACGGCTTGCTCCTGTAATGCCTCAGCAGCCCGGATGCGCTTCTGTGCCTGTTCTAAGGTGGCTTGTTTGGGTCGCTGGGTGGCTACGCCAGCGCGCTGTGCTTGCCATTCAGCTAGTTGTGCTAAAGCTTGTTTGACTGAAGCATTCAGGGGTAGAGGGTCAATTCGAGCAACTATGGTTCCTGGTTTAACTGTATCGCCCTCATCTAATTCAATCCGCGCTAGACGACCATCAACAGGAGCCGAAACCACAAAGCGATCGCGTACTCTGGTTTTACCTTCTGCATTCACCGTTACCGCCAAATCTCCGCGACTTACACGCCCAGTATCTACCGCAATTGGAGCCGGACGGAAAGCCCAGATAATTAAGATGGTAGTTCCCAGTGCGATCGCTGAATAAATCAACAACTTTGGTGAGATTGTTGGGAGGTGTTTTCTTAACTCTTTAAGTTCTGGAGTTGGGTTGTCGCGTAGGGGTAATAGTTTCATAAGCCTGAAGACTTTTTTAACGCAGAGTCACGCGGAAGGTTTTTGAATGAATTTGTCATTTTGGAATTAAGAACTTTTCCATTAGATAATTAATAAAAGTTTCGCCTCTACGTTCTACCTGTTGTTCTTTGATGATGGAGAATCCCTTGCGCCAGAAAAATGGCTTGGCGGTAATACTTGCTTCAACGTATAAGCGATTAATTCCTAATTCATCAGCTTTAGCTTCAATAGCAGCATAAATCTGACTACCAATACCCATTCGTTGATAATTTTTATGACAGTAGAAGCAGTCTATGTGTCCGTTTGACTCTAATTCACCAAAACCTGCAATGACACCTCGATCGTCAGCAACGTAAGTAAATCTTTCCGAACAGATTTTTGCCCAGTTTCTAAAATATAGATTATCTGGTGCCCAGGCTGCGACTTGATTGCTTGAGTAGTCACGAATATTAACTTCACGTACTGTTTCGTGAAATAGTTGCGCTATTTGCTCTGCATCTTGTTGTTGAAACAATCGGATTTTCATAAAATTATCTACTAGCTCATTTCTAATTTAACTATGAGTATAAAAGAATAAAAATTTCTATTTAGAAACTGCGAATTTCGATTTTCATACAACTTAATTTCTCAAATACTTGTTGAGCGCGATGAATCGGCCACCAATCATAAAGAAATATTTCTAAAGGTCGCCACATTGCTACCCAACCAAGAATTAAAAGTCCTTCTGTCAGGATATTTGTAAACATCCCATCGCCTAACAACATAACTAGTTTGCTGACACTAATACAAACACCTAAAAATAACAGACCTATCATTAAAGAAAGCCGACCTTGGCGGAGAATCAGACGCAGTTCTCTGGCAGCATTATTTTTCTTATAATCAAAATAGTTATGAATAGCTTCTGGTAGAATTTGTATTGCTTCTTTGTGAAACTGTTTAGGTAGATAAAAAACTAGTTTCAGAGGAGTTTTAAGTTGGAATTCACTAACCGATTGGACAATATAAGATTCGGCATCTTCATCAAGGTCTTTTTCTAAAAATGGCGAAGGGTCGAATGAGTTAAATATTTGGCTAATATTACCTAGCCGAATTTCAATTAAATAGATATCATGTTCATTTTTGTAATAAAAATTTAAGTCTTTCACAGCAATTATTCCTAATAATTAATTAGCTGCGTTATTGCTTGGGAATCCCTCAAAAACCTTCTGCCTTCTGCAATTCATTCTCTAGTTTTCAAGACAGCAACTAAATTCAAATGAACAAGCTGACGACGGACAATTAACCCAGAAATTACAGCCGAAATCGCAACAAAAATAAACGCAAAGGCAAAGGTTGCTTTAGTGACATACAAAGGAAAACGATAAAGTTCTGAGTTATAAGCAAAAGACATCAAAGCACACAAGCCAAATCCGATCGCAAATCCTAAGGGAATAGCTGCAAGAGTCAATACAGCTTGTTCGTTGAGGAGGATAAATGCAATCTCAGCTTGCGTAAAACCAATTACCCGTAAAGTTGCTAATTCCCGACTGCGTTCTGATAAGGCAATGCGGGCAGCGTTGTAAATTACACCAAAAGCGATAATGCCAGCAAAAATTACCAATACAGTTGTAAAAATACTGAGACTACCAGCAATAGTTTCTTGAAAACGCGCGATCGCCATTTCTCGCACAGATACACCTGTAACTCCAGGCGTGCGTTTTAATAAAGAATACAAGCGATCGATTTGCAACGCATCGGCAGCGAGATAAGCGCCGGAGATAGTTCCGCCTTCACGCATCAACTGATTTAAAGCATGGATATCCATATATGCAGCCACACCAATCAGTTCATCTACTAAGCCAACTATGGCAACGGTGCGGGTTGGTCTTTCTCCTTCCAACACCTCTACCATCAGCATATCACCGGGTTTTACTTTGAGAATTTCTGCTAACTTCGTCGTTAATACCACGCCATTCGGGGGTAAATAGACAGTGTGTAATTGCCGATCTACCAAACGCCGCAATTCTCCCCCTGGTTCTAACCCAGTAATCGCTAGGCGATAGGTACGGTGTTCAAATCGCAATCGTGCAGCTACTACCCGAAAGACTTCAGCACGTAAAACACCAGGTAAATGAGCAACTTCATACCTCACACGCGATGGACGCGGCTGGTTGAAAACAATTGTCACATCTTCGCGCTGGACGTTGCGGAACTGCACATCAATCATGTGTTGCATCGCATCTGTAGAATAGCGACCAACAACTAAAATTGCCACAGCCAAGGCGATACCTACTGTAGATAAAATCGCCTGTACGGGTTTGCGTTCTAAATTGCGCAGTACGATCAAACCAGTAGGAGATAGGAGATACTTAAATCCCAGACGTTCGGCAATGGTGGGGCGAAAATGGGCGGGTGGTTCGGGACGCATGGCTTCTGCTGGAGGTAGAGAAACCGCCTTTTTTACTGCTATGAAAGCACCAATTACGGCTGCACCGCCACTAATGAGAATTGCCCCGATCGCAGCTGCCATTCCTACTTGATAGCGGAGAATGGGAAAGGAGAAAAAGCGGGCATAGTTATGAGTTAGCGCCGAACCAAACCACAGGCCGAAAGCAGTTCCGATGGTTGCACCTGTAAAGACAATTGCTAAGACAAACTTCAGGTAATGCCAACCAATGCTGAAATTGTTATAACCAAAAGCCTTGAGGACGGCGATTTGATCTCGTTGGGTAGCGATGAGGCGAGATAATAAAATGTGCAGTAGAAAGGCTGCGATCGCCAGAAAAATTGAAGGTACTATGGTTGCTGTGCCTTGCAGTTGGGTAATTTCTTCTGAAAGAAAACGATTAGAAAGCTGATCTTTGCGCGGGTAAGCACCAAATCCGCCATATCTTTCTAGCAATTTATCGAGGCGAAAAATTACATCTGCCTCAATTGCACCCCGCATCAGCGTTAAAGTGACATCATTAAACGCCCCATCCATATCAAAAGCCGTTCCCAGTGCTTTGCGTCCCATCCAAAAAACACCAAAACGCTGATTATCTGGGAAAATATCACCTGTACCTTGGATAGCGTAGACATACTCTGGTGAAAGTGCAATCCCGACAATCTGTAACTTTTGCCAGCGTCCGTTAATGACTGCGCCTAGCGTATCGCCTAAATCTAAATGATGGGCTTTCGCAAAGCTTTCACTAATTAATACTTCATTATCTCGCTCTGGCTGGATGTAACGCCCTCGCCGGATAAACAAGTCATTGAGTATTGGCGTTTGACGTTCAGGTATGGAAATTAACCTACCTACAGCTGGTTCGCTTCTTCCCGGAATATCCAGGCTAACATCTGCTATCACCCTAGTTTGTACCTGGGCGACTCCCGGAATTTCCTCAATTTTCGTTCTCAGGGATTCGGGGGCGCGTTTGAGTTGGGCGAAGACCTGCGCAAAACGGTATTCTTGGTAATAAGTAGTTTGGGACAGCTTCAGAGATTCGTAAGCACTCAGCATCGAGACAAAACCAGCAATTCCGCAAGCCACAACCAAAGCGATCGCAATCATTTGACCGCGAGAATGCCAGAGGTCGCGTAGCAGTTTGATATCAGTAGCTTTCATAAGAATTGCCAACCAATGCGTCTATGCACTAGCTAGTAGTAATTTCGCTAGGGAATTAACTTTTCAACTTCTTTTTTTCTTTCTCTTTCTTCGTGTACTTCGCGTACTTTGCGGTTCGTTCCTCAAATCCCTAATAATTAACGCGATGAACCATTAGTTATTTATTGAACCACAGAGACACAGAGGAGGGCAGTTGCGTGGGCGGGTTTCCCGACTTGAGCAAACTGCCTGTAAAACAGAGATAAGAGGTTTAAATTATCCTCTCCCTCTGCCTCTTCTACCACTCTAATTCCTCAGGAGCCAGCTTTTTCTGATTCTGCTGGATATGAGCAATTTGACCGCTACGCATTGTCACCACTCGATCTGCCATCGCTGCGATACCTGCATTGTGAGTAATTACTACAGTTGTTGTACCGAGTTCGTGATTAACTTGTTCTAGGGCTGCTAATACTAATTTACCTGTTTGAAAATCCAGCGCCCCTGTAGGTTCATCGCATAACAATACCTGCGGACGCTTGGCAATAGCGCGGGCGATCGCTACTCGTTGCTGTTCGCCGCCGGACATTTGCGCGGGAAAATGATCCAAGCGATCGCTTAATCCTACCAAAGCCAAAGCTTGCTCCGGACGCATCGGATGACGGGCAATATCAGTCACCAGCATGACATTTTCTCTAGCGGTGAGGCTGGGAATTAAATTGTAGAACTGAAAGACAAAACCCACACAGTCGCGCCGAAACCGGGTAAGTTCTGCCTCGCTAGCATTTGTCAGATCGCGATCGCGAAAGAAAACATGACCTTGAGATGGCACATCCAAACCACCCAAAATATTCAGCAGAGTTGACTTACCGCTACCTGAAGGCCCCAGTAGTACTACAAATTCTCCCTCATAAAGGTCAAGGTCAATCGACTGTAGCGCATGAACTTCCACCTCACCCATGCGGTAGATTTTAGCAACTCCCTGTACGTGAAAAACAACTCCTGGTGGTGCTGCTGGGTAAAGTTTGGCTGTGAGATCGCGCTGATTTCTGCCCATCTTAGACAATTTTGGATTTTAGTTTTGAGATGCGTCTTCTGCCAAGTAGCATTTAAACCATTCACTTGCTACTCGCGCCGCTTGTGCCAGCGTCCCTGGTTCGGGAAATAAATGGGTAGCATTGGGAATAATCTCCAGCTGTTTCGTTGTTTGCAACTGTTTGAGTGCATCTTCATGCATAGCGATCGCTGGCAAATCGTAGCCCCCTACAATCAGTAATGTTGGTGCTTGAACTTGAGGTAAGACTAAACCAGCTAAATCAAGGCGTCCGCTACGAGTCACAACAGCCTTAACTACCTCTGGACGTTCTGTAGCTGCAACTAGTGCCGCACCGCCTCCGGTACTAGCTCCAAAGTAACCTATCTTTAATTGGCTAGTATTTGAGTTTTGTAACAACCAATCTGTAGCACCAACTAACCGCGATGCTAACAACCGCATATCAAAACCCAAATGCCTTGTGCGTAGATCGAGTTCTTCCTCCTCCGGAGTTAGCAAATCAATCAGCAAAGTTGCTACTCCACATAATTCTAAAACTTCAGCAACATATCGATTGCGGGGACTATGACGACTGCTACCATTGCCATGAGCAAATAAAACGATGCTTGTAGCAGCATCTGGAACAACTAAATTGCCCTTTAACTTGACTTCACCTGCTGAGACTGAAACCACCTGTTGCTGGGTGTTTGGTGTTAACGTCCTAAGCATTGACTGAACCTCCACTTCCAAGTCATTTGCTATCAGCAATATCTCAAAATTCTCATTCTCTCTGTCTTGAAAAGTTCAGATCGCCGGAAGCCGGCGCTCCGACTTTTCGCTGCGTCTGGTGCGTGAGATAAATCATCCCGCCTTTATGCAACGCTTATTTTTTAACCTCATCTCCATCTTGAGGTTAGAAATAAATTGTGAGGAAAGCGTGAGGAAATCTCTATGAGTTTGGAGGCGATCGCACTCATGATGGTGGAATGTGGAATATTTTATTTACAGCGTTTTTAGGTAGGGGCACGGCACCAGTAAGATTATTATATGTACCGGAAGATTGTGGACGCCCTCAATACAACTTGGAAGTACCTTAACACGACTTGGAAGTACCTCAATACAACTTGGAAGTACCTTAACACGACTTTGCAGTACCTCAACACAACTTGGAAGTACCTCAATACAACTTGAAAGTACCTCAATACAACTTGAAAGTACCTCAACACAACTTGGAAGTACCTCAACACGACTTTGAGGTACCTCAACACGACTTGGAAGTACCTCAATACGACTTGGAAGTACCTCAATACAACTTGAAAGTACCTCAACACAGCTTGGAAGTACCTCAACACGACTTTGAGGTATCTGTTGCTTATACCAAATTCCTTGTGGTTATTATTTAACGCGATATTGAAAGCGATCGCTCGTACCAATTCACGAAAACCTTGATACAGATAAATTTTTCGTAGGGCACGGCATTGCCCATACCAACGTATTTGTATCATGATTAACGTGAAATGGTATTAGTCTATAAAGACAAGCGAGTTGTAATTCTCTGCATTGCCTCTTCTACATTCTCCCGGCTATTAAACGCGGAAATACGGAAGTAACCTTCACCCGCAGCACCGAAACCAGAACCAGGGGTTCCCACTACGTTGACAGTTTGCAGCAGCTTATCAAAGAATTCCCAACTCGATAACCCATTGGGAGTTTTCACCCAAACGTAAGGTGCGTTGACGCCACCATATACAGCTAACCCAGCAGCTGTTAGTTTTTCGCGAATAATTTTGGCGTTTTCTAAATAGAAACTCACCAATGCTTTAATTTGCGCTTGCCCTTCTGGAGAGTAAACTGCTTCTGCACCCCGTTGTACGATATAAGATACACCATTAAACTTGGTGGACTGACGACGATTCCACAACTTCCACAGTTCGACATCGGAACCATCTGCGGCTTTGGCTTTTAGTGTCTTGGGTACGACGGTTAAGGCACAGCGAGTTCCTGTAAAGCCTGCATTTTTGGAGAAAGAACGAAACTCGATCGCTACTTCTCTTGCACCTTCAATCTCATATATAGAATGAGGAATATCGGGATCGGTGATATAAGCTTCGTAAGCAGCGTCAAAGAAGATAATCGAGTTATTAGCTCTAGCATAGTCTACCCATGCTTTTAGATGTTCTTTGCTTGCAGTGGCACCAGTAGGGTTATTGGGGAAGCAAAGATAAATTAAATCGACTTTCTCTTGAGGAATCTCTGCGGTAAAGTAGTTTTCTGCGGTAATGGGTAAATAGACTAAGTCGGCAAACTCGCCTTTATCGTTAGCGTTGCCTGTGTTGCCTGCCATAACATTGGTGTCTACATAGACAGGATAAACCGGATCTGTCACCGCGATCGCATTATCGTGTCCAAAGATTTCCAGAATATTCCCGGTATCGCACTTGGAACCGTCGGAGATAAAGATTTCCGAAGCGTCGATATCAGCCCCCCTTGCTTGAAAATCTTGCGCTGCAATTTTCTCCCGTAACCAAGCATAACCTTGTTCTGGGCCATAGCCTTTGAAGGTAGCGCGATCGCCCATTTCTTCTACAGCTTTAATCATCGCTGTGCGGCAAGCTTCTGGTAAAGGTTCTGTAACATCGCCAATACCCAGGCGAATGATTTTAGCATCAGGATTGGCTTCAGCAAAGGCATTTACCCGCCGGGCAATCTCCGGAAACAGATAGCCTGCTTTTAGCTTGAGGTAGTTGTCGTTAATCGTTGCCATAGTAGATTGTGAAAAACGCCCTCAAACAGCTTACTGTAATTGACAGGCGCGATCGCATTCTGCACTCATACCATCTCGAAAAATTAGGGCTACACCCAGTATTATCGCCAAGCTAATCGCAGACATCGTTGTTGAAGGTTGTGTTAGCCTTCATTTCTGCTGACAACGATTTTTTGCGAAGTAAATCAGATTCTCTAGAATTTCTCCCCTGAGCATAGCAGCTCAATTGTATCCTCTCTGATGAGGAAACCGTTTGAGAATCAGGTATTGTCTTGAGATTTATTCAACTGAGAAATCAAATATTGTTGTTTGCTAGATGAATTCTGCTTAATTCTGGAAAAAATACCTATCTAACTTCTTTCCTTTTTTCCTTGTTCCTGTTCCTTGTCTTTATACAGAATTGCCGGAATCCAACAGGTTGCGATCGTTTTCCTTCAAAATTAACCAGAAAATCGCAACTTCATCATATACTTAAATATTTTTTATATAAAGTTCAAGCAATCCTAGCAAATTCCATATATTCCTTCATCAAAAATTTATTAATATTTAATTCATATAAAGTGAAAAATTCTTAATTTAATGTTTAAGGAAAAAATATCAAAAGTTTATAAAAACTCTTGTGTAAAGTTCATATTTTCAGTGAAATTGAGTAGGCTATTATTTGTACATATAAAAAAGCATGATTGCTAATAGCTCTTTTGTGATTAGCTCAGGGAGGATCGCCAAGACAAACAGCTATAATTCAGATTCTTTTAAAATTACTAATAATTCGGCTACAAGGCAGAAAATAACCAGGTTTATAATTGACAGCAATTTTAGTATGTTGAAAGACTTGGTTTGTCGAATCTCTGGAATAGTGGGGATGTTGTAGCGAAGAACTTTACAGTAAATAGTGAAGCTTTGCTTTCTACAAATTCCTTAAATCACAAGATATTGACTTTAATAGTCAATATTACTCGCATCATTAGCAGTACAAATAACAAGCACACAATCTTACTGTTACCTCTATGGCGGTGACAGTAATTCGCAATGAAACTACACCAACACTAACACCTATGGCAACACCAGGAATAATTCGCATTGATGCAGGTGCAGATAAGTCTTACACCGATGTTCTAGGTAATCTGTGGTTAGCAGATCAATATTTTATTGGTGGTAATCTCTACTCCACAACAGCCGCGATCGCCAACACCGACGATGACCCTCTTTATCA
Organism: Calothrix sp. NIES-2098; assembly: GCF_963875125.1. Lineage (NCBI taxonomy): Bacteria > Bacillati > Cyanobacteriota > Cyanophyceae > Nostocales > Calotrichaceae > Calothrix > Calothrix sp. NIES-2098. The sequence goes on along the minus strand of NZ_CAWNKJ010000001.1, from coordinate 576,612 downwards.
AACAGAACGATGGCTAAATAATCTTAAGTATGCGATCCCAGTCAGCAACGGCAACTACACAGTTAATCTGAAGTTTGCTGAAATCTATTGGGATGGCACAGGTCAGCGCCTATTTGATGTCAGCGCAGAAAATCAGCTACTGATCGATGACTTTGATATTTTTGCCCAAGCAGGCGGCAAAAACATCGCTTTGGACAAGTCCTTCAATGTCAAAGTCACTGATGGCACACTGAACTTAGATTTCTTAGCCAGCGCCGATAATGCCAAACTGGCGGCGATTGAAATCATTCCCGTCACCACAACTCCTACTGCACAAGTAAATGTGCAACAGACTGATGGTAATACAGCAGTCACAGAAGGCGGCAATACTGATACTTACTCGTTAGTTCTCAGTTCTGCACCTACAAGTAACGTCACCATTACCGTCTCTGCACCTGGTAATCAACTGAGTTTTGATAAAACCACCCTCACCTTCACCCCAACTAACTGGGATAAAGCCCAAACTGTAACTGTCACAGCCGTTGATGATACTGCTGTCGAAGACCTACAAACTGTCAATATTACTCACACTGTTAGCAGTAGCGATCCCAAATACGACAAACTCGCTGTTGCGGCTCTTCCAGTCACTATTACCGATAACGATGGTGGTTCTACTGCAAAAGCCATTCGGATTAATGTCGGTGGTGGCACTTATACTGATACCAAAGGTAATCTGTGGTTAGCAGATCAATATTTTTCAGGCGGTAATCTTTACTCTACAACAGCCGCGATCGCCAACACCAACGATGACCCTCTTTATCAAACAGAACGATGGCTAAATAATCTTAAGTATGCGATCCCAGTCAGCAACGGTGACTACACAGTTAATCTGAAGTTTGCCGAAATCTATTGGGATGCCGCAGGTCAGCGCCTGTTTGATTTGAGTGCAGAAAATCAGCTACTGATCGATGACTTTGATATTTTTGCCCAAGCAGGCGGCAAAAACATCGCTTTGGATAAGTCCTTCAATGTCAAAGTCACTGATGGCACACTGAACTTAGATTTCTTAGCCAGCGCCGATAATGCCAAACTGGCGGCAATTGAAATCATTCCCGGAACCACAACTCCTACTGCACAAGTAAATGTGCAACAGACTGATGGTAATACAGCAGTCACAGAAGGCGGCAATACTGATACTTACTCGTTAGTTCTCAGTTCTGCACCTACAAGTAACGTCACCATTACCGTCTCTGCACCTGGTAATCAACTGAGTTTTGATAAAACCACCCTTACCTTCACCCCAACTAACTGGAATACTGCCCAAACCGTAACTGTCACAGCCGTTGATGATACTGCTGTTGAAAGCACTCAAACCGTCAATATTACTCACACTGTTAGCAGTAGCGATCCCAAATACAATAACCTTGCTGTTGCGGCTCTTCCAGTCACTATTACTGATAACGATGGTGGTTCTACTACAAAAGCCATTCGCATCGATACAGGTGCAACTAAATCTTATACTGATACCAAAGGTCAGGTATGGAGCGCAGATAAGTATTTCGTAGGAACTAGCGATGTATATTCCACTACTGAACCGATTGGTAAAACCGACGACGACGCAGTATATCAAACTGAGCGTTATGGTAAAAACTTGTCTTACCAGATTCCGGTAGCGAACGGTAACTATGCTGTCAACCTACACTTTGCAGAAATTTACTGGACTAACTATAATCAAAGGCTTTTTGATGTCTCTTTAGAAGGTCAGAAAGTTTTTGATAATGTAGATATTTATGCCAAATCTAAAAATGCTTTCTACTCAGGCAATAATTCTGCCCTGATTCTATCTGCTCCTACCCAAATTGTGACGGATGGCATACTCAACATTGATTTAGTAGCCAGTGTTGATAACGCTTCAATTACAGGTATAGAAGTCATTCCAGTGACTGGGCCTCAAGTAATTTTGCAACAAACCCAGGGCAGAACTGAAGTCTTTGAAGGAGGCGCTGGTGATAGCTACTCGCTAGTTCTCAATACACAACCCACATCTGATGTGACAATTAATGTGGTGACAGGCAATCGGTTGAACGCAAATAAAACCAGCCTGACCTTTAATGCTAGTAACTGGAATGTTCCCCAAACAGTTACCATCAATGCGGTTGACGATAAAGTAGTACAGGGTGCTCAAACAGTTAATATTACTCACACCATCACGACTACAGATAACAACTACAAAAATCTCAGCGTTCCCAATCTCGCTGTTGACGTCGTTGATAATGATATCGTTGCCGTCAACTTCACCAAGAAAACAGTAGTAGACTCGATTAGTCAACCTACTGTAGGAGCTTGGGGACCAGATGGTAGGCTTTACGTGGGTACTTACAGTGGTGAAATCAAAGCATACACCTTCGATCAGAACTACAACGTTACTGACGTCCAAACGATCAACACGATCAAGAATTTAGAAAATAGCCAAATCCTAGGGATTGCTTTTAACCCTTATGATAAGTCTGGTTCACCAAGTATCTACGTTGCTCATAGTAAGCTATATGCTAATGGTGGACAAGGCTTTCCTAAAACTGAGCTTTCTCCTTATAGCGGTCAAGTTTCAATATTGGAAGGAACGAATTTTTCCACACTGAAACCTTTGGTAACAGGGCTACCAGTTTCTAACCACGATCATGGAATTAATGCTTTAACCTTTGATAACCAAGGCAAGCTATACATTAATGTTGGTGGTAATACTAATGCAGGTGTTACTAATGAAAATATAGGTGGTATTCCAGAGTCTCCTTTCTCAGCTGCTATCCTCGTTGCCGACATTACAAAACCCAACTTTAATGGCCAGATTAAATACGAGCTACCAAATCCTCTACCACCTGGTTATCAAATACCCAGTGGATTAACCTTTAATCCAGCAGACAGTCAGGCATTTGGAGATATTGCTAAGGTCAAGCCTGGTGTAGATGTATCTGTATACGCTAGTGGATTTCGTAATCCCTTTGATGCTGTCTTCACGACCAAAGGCTTATTTTATACAACAGACAATGGTGCTAACGCCAACTTTGGAGATATCTCTACCGGGCCTAACACTCAAAAACCCACACCGGAGTATTATTCTGCTCCCGATGAGCTAAATTTGGTGAAAGCAGGTGAATACTACGGTCATCCCAACCGCAATCGGGGAATTACTGACACTCGTCAAAATGTTTACTATGCACCAACTGACCCAAGTATTCCAGGGGTATATACTGCTCCGCTAACAACTTTCGAGTCTTCAACCAATGGGATTGATGAGTATCGTGCAACAACATTCCAAAACCAATTACGAGGTAATTTAATTACCCAAAAATGGGATGGTAAACTCTATAGCGTCACCTTATCGGCAGATGGCACAAAAGTACAAAAAACTACAGTCCTAAATGCTGATTTTCCCGTTGCAGATGGTTTGGATGTTCTCGCAGGCCCCGGAGGTGCGATAGTTGGTATCGATTTAACTAGCAACTCTATTACAGTCGCCATGCCTAACGATTCATCCGTCGGAACGAATCCTGCTGTGTGGGATATCTTCCCTTGGAGAGCGCCAGCAATCGGTGGTAATACATTTGTAATTGGTGGTAAGAACTTTGGGAATTTAGGAAATACTCAGGTCTCCATCGGCGGACAATTTGCATCGCTGACCTCAGTGACCAGCGAAAGAATCATTGGAACCTTACCTAACTTTGTCGACAAACCGCTAATTGACCCCAACGGTAACGGACTCTTAGATTTGGTTGTGAGCACTAGTGGTAAGGACTCAGTAATAGCAGATGCATTCTTACCATTATCTGGTTCTGCCATTTTCGTATAACCGTAGTGAGATTTCGATGAAGCAACACTTGTAATCTGTCAGTTTTTGCAATTATGCACAGTAGGGGTACAAGAATTTTGTACCCCTTTTTTTCATAACTTTGGCAGAATAGGATTTTGGTAAAGTTGCAGTCACCCTCTTCTTACTGGTTATGCGAATCTTAACCTCAAAGCTTGACAAAGGAGCTGAACTCAGTCTGTACTTGATACTCTGCTGACTCCACCAACTTATAAGTATCTCCCAAGGCTGCGGCAAAGTTTTGTTCAACAGCTTCTAATTCTGCAAAAGGTATGGCTTGCCAATGCTCTTTTGTTGCCCAACGAATCACAAAGATAATTTCTGTAGAGTCGTGAGGATTGAGCCAAACTTCTTTACCTAGAAACCCAGGATACTGAGCAAGGGCAGTTGTCCAAATTTCCGCATCCTTTTGTACATACGTTTTCTGCATTTCGGCAGAAATTTTAAATTTCAGCAATTCTATAACCACACCTTGCCATTCCTTGTATTTGCCAATTTGCCAAAATAGAGTTGTAGGCTAGAATAACTACGCTTTTAGCATAGCTTGATTGCATACACTCAAGAGCAAGGGTTGGCTGGTTTGAAATAAGTAAGAGGAAGGTAGTATGGATAATAACAATTGGATGCAGCAGTTATTGATGCTTGGTATTGGCACAACGTCTTTGGTAGCAGACAAACTACGCCAAGTCAGTGATGAATTGGTTAAGGATGGCAAGCTTAACCCTGAGCAAGCAAAAGCTGTGATGGATGATATTGTACAGCAGTTGCGATCGGAGCAGGGAACTTGGGAAGCTCAAATGCAACGGCAAATGCGCAATATGATGCAGGATTTAGGGGTAGCTCGTCAGTCAGAGGTAGACGAACTGCGGGGGAGAATTGACCGTTTAGAGCGTCAAGTGCGGGATTTAGAAAATAAGCTTTGGCGTTAGGGCATCCTTTGTGATTTAAACTAATTTGTGTCCTGTTGGTCATACTGTGCCAAACTACCTAAGTAGGGAGGATTAATTTTGAAAGCAATTTTACTCAGCGTTGGGTTAATGCTGGTATGTGTTGTGGTTTTGGTATTAGCGCAAGTTGGTAGTAAACAGGACTCTGCCATTGCTGCTAATTTCACTCAACCTACAGCAGTCCCCACTACTATTACTGAAAACAATACTTTGATTGCGAGCAATACTATGTCTGACGCCAATGCCGTAACTACCCCCTCTGGATTAAAATACGTTGAAATCAAAGAGGGGACTGGGGCGACTCCTCAAACCGGACAAAAGGTTGTGGTTCACTACACCGGTACTCTGGAAGATGGTACTAAGTTTGATAGTTCGCGCGATCGCAACCGTCCTTTTGACTTTACACTTGGCGTTGGACAAGTTATCAAAGGCTGGGACGAAGGACTTAGCACTATGAAAGTCGGCGGTCGTCGTCAGTTAATTATCCCACCTGAATTGGGTTATGGCGCTCGTGGTGCTGGTGGTGTAATTCCACCTAACGCTACCTTAATTTTTGATGTGGAATTGTTAGACGTTAAATAGAGTTTAGGGAAGGGGTTGAGGAGGAAAAGGGAGGGAAGACAAGAAAGACAAGAAAGACAAGGAAGAAATAATAACTCTTGCTTATTGCCTTCTTCACTGTGGACTTTTGAACGCCACTTGCTCCCCTTGGGGAGACCACGCCAGTTCCTACAACGGAGGGAACCTCCGCAACGGACTGGCTCCCCTGCGTCCCCGTCAGTGGCTCCTCTTGACTCTTGACCCTTAACCCCTAGTAATTTTCATAAGCTTTTTTCAGATTAAAAAAGATGTGCGCCCCAGAAAAATGTAACTGAGACGCACGCATTAATTAATTGTGGAATTTACAATTTAGTGACAAATTAAAAATGAAGTTAATCGGCTAAACTGCACCACTGTTCTTATGAAATAGAATGAGTATAGTTTTGAAAATTAGCTTGAAATCGTACAGTAAACTCCAATTTTTTTGATACTGCAAATCCAAACGAATTACATCTTCAAAACTTCTTACTTTTGACCTTCCATTTACTTGCCATTCGCCAGTCATCCCAGGTCTAACATCCAAACGCTGCCATTCTGGAACTTCATAGCGTTCTACTTCATCAGGCGTGGGTGGTCGAGTACCAACTAAACTCATATCCCCTTGGAGAACGTTCCAAAATTGTGGCAATTCGTCTAGACTAGTACGCCGTAAAAAGCGACCTACTCGCGTGACTCTGGGATCGCTCTCATTCTTGAAGAAAGCACCTTGGACTTGGTTTTGCACTTGAGATTTTTTAGCTTCTGCATCCACACACATAGAGCGAAATTTCCAAATCTCAAAACGTTTTCCCATCCAACCACAGCGGGTTTGGCTAAAGAAAATCGGGCCGGGATCGTCAATTTGAATCGCGATCGCAATCGGAATTAGTAAAATTCCTGTAATTACCAAACCCACCAATGCCCCAACAATATCGATCGAGCGTTTCATCCAAGACGCCACAGAAGGATGAGTAGTAGGTAGCGGCTCAACCTTACGCGCAAAAGATACTTGAGCAGCTGTGGGATCGTGTTGTTCTTTTTGCGGTAGAATTTCAGATGATTCAATCGGAAAAACGCGATCCAATCCAGTGAGGTTTAGGACTGCCATTACCGGAGGATTTACATTACGTAGGATAAATAATATTTGTTTTTCCTTGGCGGTTTTGAAATTACTGACCAGGGCACCTAAACCACTACTATCCATAAAGGTAGTTTGGTGAAAGTCAATAATTATTTGCTTAAGTTGTGCATTTGCCTGGATTAACCCTTGGCAAGTTTGCTTAAAGCTCACGGCCTCAAGCACGCTCAACCGAGCCGGAACCTCCACTATTGCTGTTTCATGTAAAGAAGTAACTGGAACGACCTCTTTTGGTTGGCTAGTCATGAAGCTCTGCACTTTAGTTGCCGTGTAAATGTAAGCTGCCAAACAACATTAATTTGTGATCATGTAATTACCTATCCTCATCTACAATTAGGAGGAATCAGGACTAATTGCTAGTGAATTGGGAGAGGTGGTAGATTGCCTGCGACGATTCACAATAGAACAAGAGCTAAAAAAACTTACTTGCTTTTGTGAAGACGCGGCGCGATCGCGTTGATATCATCCCATGACTGCTAAAACTACGGTTAAACCTACTGCACGCCTGATAGAGGTCTTTTCTGCCATTCAAGGGGAAGGACTGAATGTTGGGACACGTCAGATTTTTGTTCGCTTTGCTTTGTGTGACTTACGCTGCCACTTTTGCGATAGTGCCCATACTTGGAATGCACCCTCAACCTGTAAGATAGAGCGAACCCCTGGCTTACGAGATTTTGAAGTACACTCCAACCCTGTCCCACTGCCCATTTTATTAGAATGGGTGGAACGGCAAAATTTACCTTCCCTACACGATAGCATTAGCTTAACTGGTGGCGAACCCCTGCTTCACGCTCCATTTTTAGCACTATTTCTCCCGCAAGTGCGAGATATCACCAATTTACCCATATATCTAGAAACTGGAGGCCATCGCCCAGAACAGTTAGCAATAATTCTGCCTTACTTAGACTCTGTAGGTATGGATTTCAAGCTACCGAGCGTTAGCGGTGAAAGCTATTGGCAAGAACACGCCGAATGTTTGAAATTATGTCACGATTCACATTTAAATGTTTTTATCAAGATAATTGTTTCGCAAACAACAGACCCAACTGAGTTGGAACGTGCGGCTTTATTAGTAGCAGCCGTTAGTCCTGAGATTCCAGTGTTTTTACAACCTGTTACACCTTTGGCTGATTCCGAAAAATTGACGGCAAAATCTATACTTGCCCCTTCTCCAGACCAGGTTTTGAAGTGGCAAGCTTTGATGAAAAAGTTTGTGCCGCACGTCCGTGTTGTGCCTCAAACTCATAAAATGTTAAACCAGCTTTAAAAAGTAGCGAGTGCTGAGTGTAATTGACTCCGTACTCGTTACTTAAAACTCAGCAATGATTAAAATCCACCTTCATCTACAGTTTTAGATTTACCTTTTGCCTTATTAGCACTGCGTTTGAGAGCCGAGAGCCTAGCTTCATATCTAGAGCGCTGGCGCTTGCTAGGAGTGTTGTCGATTAAGGTTTTTAGGGCACTACCCAGACTCTTGTAGGCGTTAGGGAGACTATAACCAAAACGAGTAGCCAGAGCGATCGCTTTCTCGTCAGCATCTACTAATTCTTTGAGTTGCTTTTCGCCATTATTTTTTTGGTATAACCGCCAGCCGGAAACACCACAAAGTGCTAACGCTAAAACCAGTAACAATCCATCCTGTACCCACAACTCACCTACAGCACCACCTAAACCAATAGCCAGTGCTGCCATTTCCCAACCATCTTTGGGAATTGTGTCATTTTGAATGCGGGCGACTTCGTGCCAAAACAGCAGATTACGCTGATCCATTGCCAGAGTATCCCATTTCACCAAGTCAATTTGGATTTCTACCTGGTCTTTACCAATCTCTTCGCTACGGATCAGGGGTGGATTGACCTCAGTTGTGCCTTCAACCGTGACCCAGCTCTGCAATTCTGGCGGTAGTAAGCCTTTCAACCGCCGAAGTTCACTCATTTCCGCTTTGGCAGAGGAGGTTGCATAGGATGTCATAAAATCCAGCCCTAGAAAAATTCAGTATATAGTGAGGGTATCACTTTGGAGTATAGCTATTTAAGTGATAATCCGCCTCACTCGTTGGGAAAACTTCCTCGCTTCTTCCTCGCTTCCATTGCTTTTTCTAGAATTTCTAGCAATCCCGGAGCTTCTTCTTGAATACTCAGTAACAGTCTTTCCCCTAGTTCTATATTCCCTGGATCGTGACCTGTTTCCATTACCTCTTTGAGGCGTGGCATCGCTATGCTGTCTACAATCTGAATTAACCCGCTTAAACAACGGTTAAATTGTTTTTCCGTAAGAATCGAGTCTTCTAAGGGAAACTCAATAATGGCACGGATTTCACCATCAGATGGATCGTACTCCCATTGCAGCATCTTGGTTTCCCAAGAAATAGCCAGCATTGTCTGTAGGATAGCTCCCTTATGAGGATGCTCTTGAACTCCTGCCAGAACTTGAGGAGCAAACACGCGAAAAAATTTTCCCTCCTCATCCAATTGCACCACTATCAGGAAGTCTTCTAGGTGATCGGCTTCCACACCTGTAACTATCCGATCTTCTTCGTCATCAAAACGATATTCCCAACCAAGGTTGTCTAAGTACTTAGCAATTTGTTTCAGATTAGCTCCCATAAAAGCCTCATAAGGAACGGTGGAGCAGCTGTTACCAAAACTAGTTTAACCTGCTAGTGGCAGATGCTTAGGTTAATGCCGTACTTCTGTTTTCATAGAAGTATGTAATTCAGCTCTTGTTTATTAGCCAACCTAGTAAAGTTGTGTGGAATTCAAAATTCCCTACAGTGAGGGAAACTTGGTTGGGGTATCTATAAACAACCTATAGTATCAGCTTTTGATATCGTTTTAGCTCGTAGGTTAGGTTCCTTAGCTCTGGATAAATTGATTTTAGATTTAACTTGATTCCCTGATTTTAATTAAAAATTCGCAATATTTAAACTAGAAGTTTCGAGAAAACCCAATTTTTTAATGATGTATATGGTAAGAAATACTAATGCTTTAATTAAGTTGTTTATTGACAAATATAAATAGCGTTTTTGTATAAATTAGTATAAAAAATAGATTAAAAAAATAAAGCAATTAGACAGTAATAAATAATATTTCTTTGGCAGCTACGGGTTTTAGAAATACATCTTTAATAGATCTGAAGCAGTTTGAAAAACAAGTAAAACCTTTACATTTGATGTTTAGGCAAAGAACTTTAACACAGAGTCACAAAAAGTTTTATATTACAAACATCTACCTAATTTCACAGAGAAATTGTAGTAGTAAACACATTTTTGCCTGGTGAATGCCCATTTAATAATTATGCGTAAATCAGCGTTAATTTTAGCGATCGCACCCCTAATATTTGCCATTACTGCTTGTAGTGGCGAGTCAGGAAATACTGCTAATACATCTAGCACCTCAGCACCACAAGGAATTAAAAATCGCTGGGATACAGTAAAAAACCGTGGTCAGTTAATTTGTGGTGTGAGTGGCGAAGTACCAGGGTTTAGCTTTGTCGGAACTGACGGTAAATACAGCGGTATCGATGTAGATGTTTGTCGCGCTGTAGCAGCTGCTCTGTTTGACAATCCAGATGCAGTAGAATTTCGCAATCTCAACTCCAAAGAACGGTTTACAGCTTTGCAAACTGGGGAAGTAGATATTCTCAGCCGCAACACTACATGGACACTTAGCCGCACAACATCAGTCGGCTTGGAATTTGCACCTGTTGTTTTTTATGATGGTCAAGCCATCATGGTTCGTAAAAATAGTAACGTCAAAACTCTAGCAGATCTCAAAGACAAAGCCATTTGTGTTCAAACGGGTACTACTACCGAGCAAAACTTAGCAGACCAAATGCGCAAACGGGGTATTACTTACAAACCAGTTGTTTTTGAAGACGTAAACATTACCTTTGCTACTTATGCTGAAGGACGTTGCGATGGAATTACAGCTGACCGTTCAGCGTTAGTTTCTCGGCGTTCGATTTTACCCAAAGCTGAAGATAACGTGATTCTTGATGAAGTTATTTCTTCGGAACCACTAGCACCAGCAGTCGCCAAAGGAGATACTAAGTGGGCTGATACTGTAAATTGGGTAGTTTACTCTCTGGTAAAAGCTGAAGAATTAGGCATTAATTCCCAGAATTTGGCACAATTTGCCACCAGTAACGACCCAGACATTAAGCGATTTTTAGGAACAGAGGGCAACCTCGGTGAAGGACTCGGCTTAACAAACGACTTTGCAGCCAGAATAATTAAGCATGTTGGTAACTATAGTGAAGTTTACGATCGCAATCTTGGCCCAAAGACAAAACTCAATCTAGCACGCGGCCAAAATCAACTCTGGTCAAAAGGTGGATTGCTCTATTCTCCACCGTTTCGTTGATTAGGGATGATGGGGGAAGCAGGGAACAAGGAAGTGTGGAGAGTGTGGGAGAAATAACTAATGACCAATGACCAATGACAAATCTAAAATTGTTATGGCGCGATCGCCGATTTTGGCGTATTTCAGGACAATTTCTCGCTGTATTTTTAGCAGTAGTTGTAGTCATAATCCTCTGGAGCAACCTAAACCGCAATTTGCAGCAACTAGGTATTAAGTTTGGGTTTGATTTTCTTAAGCAACAAGCATCTTTTGATATTGGTGAAACGCCAATTAGCTACAAACCAACTGATACTTATAGCCGCGCCTTGTGGGTAGGATTAATTAACTCATTGCGAATAGCGATCGCTGGAATTTTCCTGACAACAATTGTTGGAGTTAGTGCAGGAATTGCTAGGCTCTCTGATAATTGGCTAGTGAGGAATATTGCTTTAGTTTATGTGGAAATTTTTCGGAATACTCCCTTACTGCTGCAATTGCTGTTTTGGTACTTTGCGGTTTTCCTTGGATTTCCCAAAACAGAAAATAAAATTTCCCTCTGGGGGTTGATCTACCTGAGTCAAAATGGTGCAGAATTTCCTTGGTTTACATTATCTCCAGAGTTTTCAGCATTATTATTAGGCTTGACTTTTTATACAGGTGCATTTATTGCCGAAATTGTCCGAGGAGGAATTCAATCAGTACCCAAGGGACAATGGGAAGCAGCGCGATCGCTTGGCTTAAAACCAGGTTTAGTGATGCGGTTAGTGGTGTTTCCTCAAGCTTTGCGGGTAATTATTCCTCCACTGACAAGCCAATATCTCAATTTAACAAAAAATTCTAGTTTAGCGATCGCTATTGGCTATCCCGATATTTATTTTGTTTCCTCTACAACTTTTAACCAAACAGGGAGAGCCGTAGAGGTTATGTTACTCATTATGCTCACCTATCTTACACTCAGTTTGACAATTTCTGTAGTAATGAATTTGTTCAACCGTATGGTGCAGATTCAAGAGAGATAAATATAAAAACAAGAGTGACAAAGCGCAAAGTCGGAGCGCCGGCTTCCGGCGATCAGAACTTTGTAAGAGAGGACAAATGACCAATGACAAATTCTCAATTATTATGGCTGCGTAAAAATCTGTTCAGTACTTGGTACAACAGCTTGCTGACTGTTGTTTGCTTAGTTTTCCTTTTATGGATAGCTAGAGGAATATTAATTTGGGCTACAACCCAAGCACAATGGGCAGTAATTCAAGTTAATTTGCGTTTATTTTTAGTAGGAAGATTTCCGCAATCCTTATATTGGCGAGTTTGGATTGTGCTGGCGATCGCTTCTACTTTAGCTGCTGTAACTTGGGGTGTATTTTCAAGCAAACAACGTTTAACAAAGCTTGGCTTAACTCTTTATATTTTAATTTTTGCTACTCTATTAGTTATTTTACCCCTAGATTTTACATCCTGTCTTTGGTTGCTATTAGTTGGTGTTTTGTTAGCTATCGGATTTTGGATTGGGAGAAGATTTACTAAAGTAATTTATCCCTGGATTTCCCTAGTATGGTTATTATCTTTCCCGATAATTCTCTGGTTAATTGGTGGGGGATTGGGGTTGCAATCTGTATCTACAAATTTGTGGAACGGTTTGCTCCTTACTTTATTAATGGCAGCAGTTAGTATTGTGCTTTCCTTTCCAATTGGAGTTTTACTAGCTTTAGGGCGGACTAGCAATTTACCCCTAATACGTTGGTTTTGCATCCTGTACATAGAAATCATCAGAGGGCTACCCTTGATTGGAATCTTATTTCTTGCACAAGTAATGCTGCCATTATTTTTACCAGTTGATATCCGTTTAGATCGGGTAGTGCGAGCAATTATAGGACTTGTTTTATTTAGCGCTGCTTACATGGCAGAAAATGTACGTGGCGGACTCCAGGCTATCTCACGCGGACAAATTGAAGCTGCTAAAGCACTAGGATTTAATTCTCTGTTTGTTGTTATATTAATTGTCCTACCACAAGCTTTACGTGCTGTAATCCCCGCAATTGTTGGTCAATTTATTGGCTTATTTAAAGATACCTCACTTTTATCTTTGGTAGGATTAGTAGAACTTACAGGAATTGCCCGTTCGATTTTGGCACAACCGCAATTTATTGGACGCTATGCAGAAGTTTATTTATTTATTGGATTAATTTACTGGGTATTTTGTTATTCAATGTCCCTGGCTTCTCGGCGATTAGAAAGGCAGTTAAGTAGATAAAGGGAGAGAATAAAAATTGAAGAGGTGAAATTTTATGTCAGAACCAACCCCGATAATTGTAGCTGAGGATGTTCACAAATGGTATGGACAATTCCACGTTCTTCAAGGTGTGAGCTTAACAGTAAATCGTGGTGAAGTAGTAGTCTTGATGGGGCCATCTGGTTCGGGTAAATCGACATTCATCCGCACATTTAATGCTTTAGAAGAATATCAAAAGGGTAAAATTGTTATAGATGGGATTATCTTGAGCCATGATTTACGAAATATTGATGCAATTCGCAAAGAAGTAGGCATGGTATTTCAACAGTTTAATTTATTTCCCCATCTGACAGTGCTACAAAATATCACTTTGGCACCAATTTGGGTGCGTCGCTGGAAGCAGGACAAAGCTAAAGAATCGGCAATGCAATTGTTAGAAAGAGTAGGAATTTTAGAACAAGCAAACAAATATCCTGGTCAGTTATCTGGAGGACAGCAGCAACGGGTGGCGATCGCTCGTGCCCTAGCGATGCAACCTAAAATTATGCTATTCGATGAACCCACCTCAGCTTTAGATCCGGAGATGGTTAGAGAAGTTTTAGATGTGATGCGAGGTCTTGCTCGCGATGGGATGACAATGGTAGTAGTTACCCATGAAGTGGGATTTGCCCGTGAAGTTGCTGACAGAGTAATTCTCATGGATAGCGGTTCCCTCGTTGAGTCAGGGACTCCAGACTCCTTTTTCAATCAACCCCAAGAAGAACGAACCCGCAAGTTTTTATCGCAAATTCTCTAACTATTTTTGCCGCACTACTTCACACTAAGCTTGAGCAAATAATCTATCTGGATGTCGGCTCAATTCCTGCAAAGCACTACTCATAAATTTATAAGTCAGCAGTTTCCAGATGACCAATATATATTTATAAGGAATTAAGACTTATGAAATATCAAATTTATGGAATTGCGACACCTGCGCTACTTTATTGCTGTGGCTGAAGAATTGCACTTTAGTAGAGCCGCAGAACGACTACACATCGCTCAACCCCCCTTAAGCCAGCAAATTCAGCAGTTAGAAGCAGAACTTGGGATAGAACTATTCCAGCGAAAAACCAAGCGACAAGTGCAATTAACAGAGGCCGGACAGGTATTTTTGCAAGAAGCTTACCAAATCTTGGCTCAATTGGATCGAGCAATTGATTTAACTCAACGTACAGGAAGAGGTGAAAAGGGACAACTGCGGATAGGGTTTACCAGTTTAGCGACTTACGGCTTGCTTCCTTTAATTTTGCGACGATTTCACGAACAGTTTCCTGAGGTAGAGTTGGTGTTGCAGGAGTTGACGACAACTCAGCAAGAGCAGGCTTTAAAAGATGACCGTATTCATGTGGGTTTTGCTCATCCACCTTTAGAAGACAAATCTCTCTCTCAAGAGTGCATTCAGCAAGAAGCCTTAATTGTTGCTTTACTGGAAAGTCATCCCTTTGCTCAACAACAATCTATCGCAGTGCGATCGCTTGCTGATGAGTTTTTTATCATGTTCCCGCGGCATTTAGGGTCAGGACTTTACGACCAAATTATCAGTCTTTGCCAACAAGCAAATTTCAGCCCTAATATCACTCAAGAAGCCAACCAGATGCAAACAATTATTGGGTTGGTTTCAGCGGGAATGGGAATTGCGATCGTACCGTCTTCTTTACAAAATCTTCAAAGGGGTGGCGTTGTTTATCGTGCGTTAGACGAATCAACACCATTAGTAGAAACTTCTGTAGTGTGGCAGCAAGAGAAGATCGTGCCAGTCCTGAAGAAGTTTCTCCAAGTTGTCAATACAATATGCAGTCAATCGATTAAAGAATTAATCAAATAAAATCTGTGTCTATATTGAGGCTTACCAAGTAATTAAATCATTAATGATTCTCTATAAAAAATTTATACTTATTCACTTTCAAGAAGTTATATTGATCATCTAGACAATTTGACCATAGTCAATTCATGAATACTGTGCTATGGAATTTTATAGAATTAAACTAATATTTTAAAGCTCTAAAAATATTGGTGATAAGTTTTGTCTTTAAGCAAGAGAAGTACTCTGTTCTTACTGATATAAAGTTTGCATTTAAAAAAGAATTAATAATGTATCTAATTTCCTCAGAGTTATCTCTTAACATCTACAGTATCTACTATGTAGCATTTATGTGCTTGTTAGACGTGTAATTGCTGTACATTGAGGTTTGATTCACAAATATAAATCTTGAGACTTGTAGAGCCAGAAATTATTATCCTATATAGTTCTAAGAACTTTCGATAAAGTTAATTTGATGCTTCCTTAAAGTATTTTTAACCTAGAATAATAGGGATTATACTTAGGTAACATTACTCTAGAAAAGATTCAAAAAATGACTTTATTAGTAACAAAAAAATCAAGTATTCACTACGTATGTTATGTCAAAGTTTACTCAATCTTCAACGAAAAGTCACTGACAGAAAAAGAGTCTACATGGAGAATTAAATAGGGGTGCTTCAGAACGTCAAAAAATCTTGGGAAGAAATATTGTTTTTCAATAAAAAACCAGATAATTCTGACTAAATTTGTTATGCGGATTTTGATTTACTCCTACAACTACTATCCAGAGCCAATTGGTATTGCCCCGCTGATGACGGAATTAGCAGAGGGACTGGTTAAGCGGGGACATCAGGTGCGTGTAGTTACGGCTATGCCCAACTACCCCGAACGTCAAATCTACCAAAACTATCGGGGCAAGCTGTATCTTACCGAATCCAAAAATGGAGTTCACATTCAACGCAGTTATGTTTGGATTCGTCCACAACCAAACTTGCTCGATCGGATATTGTTAGATGCTAGTTTTGTTGTCACCAGTTTTTTCCCTGCACTAATAGGTTGGCGACCAGATGTAATTATTTCAACATCACCATCTCTACCTGTTTGCGTTCCAGCTGCTCTTTTAGGATGGTTGCGTAACTGTCCTGTGATTTTAAATCTTCAAGATATTTTACCGGAAGCAGCTATTCATGTAGGGTTACTAAAAAACAAATTCCTCATCAAGATATTTACGCAATTAGAAAAGTTTGCTTATCAAAGTGCTACTAAAATTAGTGTCATTGCTGATGGATTTGTAGAGAATTTGCTAAATAAAGGTGTGCCTTCTGAGAAAATTGTGCAAATTCCTAACTGGGTCGATATAAATTTTATTCGTCCTTTGCCTAAAGAAAATAATCAATTTCGGGAAACACACAATCTCAAGGATAAATTTGTAGTTTTATACTCTGGGAATATTGCTCTGACACAAGGTTTAGAGACAGTTATTCAGGCTGCTGCTATGTTACGCCATATTCCAGAGATTGTTTTTGCGATCGCTGGTGAGGCTAAAGGTTTGCAGAGATTGCAACAAGACTGTCTCAATTACGGTGCAGATAACGTTTTGTTGCTACCATTTCAACCGCGAGAACATTTGCCGCAAATGTTAGCAGCTGCGGATGTGGGTTTAGTTGTACAAAAGAAAAATGTTGTATCCTTCAATATGCCCTCAAAAATCCAAGTACTGCTTGCTAGTGGCAGGGCATTGATTGCATCTGTACCTGACAATGGTACGGCAGCAAGAGCTATTAGACAAAGTGGTGGCGGGTTTGTTGTTCCTCCTGAAGATCCCCAAGCTTTAGCAAATGCGATTCTCGACTTGTATCAAAATCCGGAGCAAGTTAAAACTCTAGGTTATCAAAGTCGCCAATATGCTGTTGAACAATATGCATTTGAACAAGCTTTAAATCAGTATGAGAACTTATGTTACTCGCTCACAGCAGATGCTCAAGTAATTAAATCCCCAGCTATCTCGAAACAAGAAGTTTAATCTAACGACTCAAAATCCCTGCCTGAGCATAAGCAGGCAGGGATTTTTTTCATCTAAATCTGTGATTGTAACAATTATTGCAAGTAAGTATTAGCTATATCTAAGATAAACTAACGTAAGCTTCCTGTGCTCTGTATTTATTTAGAGATTCTATCTGAATAGAAAATCTAATGAGAAATATCATACATTTGGATGATAAATCATATAGCTTTAGGGGCATGGTTAAAACATTTTTTTATTTATATTGTAAATATGCGATCGCATCCACCTTTGTGGACTAAAAAGTATTACTTAATTAATTGACACACGAGATCTACGGATAATTATTTTTAGCTTGCCTCTGCAAGCTGAATTAGCAAAGCATCATCTCTAGTCGAGCTAGGGTTAAAGCAAGGTATCTAGCCTCTGTAGTCGTTACCCTGCTTGGCTTTTGTCCAAGCTACTTACTCATTAGCTAATTTAGAAGGGCCTGCTTGATTGCTGTTTTCCAAATCCAAACAGACGTTTTTTTTGTTAGTATGCAAAAAAACAGTTTAAACAGCTACAACTTAAAATAGTTGTGAAAAATTGTAAAAAAGTGTAACGAAAGGCATAAAGCACCTGAGGTTTAATGTCTGATTATTTCCAAGGAGACTTCCCAATAAAAGCTGTATCGTTGACAAAGAGTGCGGCCACAAGCCCACAACTCCAAAATGAAGAAGCAAGCAGAAAATTAGCGTTAACTGTTGCCGAAGCAGCATCAGACCGCAAAGCCGGAGAGATTTTATTGCTCAGAGTGGCAGATGTATCTTACCTGGCAGATTATTTTGTGATGATGACTGG
Source organism: Calothrix sp. NIES-2098 (assembly GCF_963875125.1). Classification (NCBI taxonomy): domain Bacteria; kingdom Bacillati; phylum Cyanobacteriota; class Cyanophyceae; order Nostocales; family Calotrichaceae; genus Calothrix; species Calothrix sp. NIES-2098. The sequence continues at coordinate 558,843 of NZ_CAWNKJ010000001.1, read as the reverse complement.
CTATTCTAGGGTACAAGTAAGGGCGATCGCGGAAGCTATTGAAGAAAAAGTAGGACAAGATCTGCAACGACATCCTTTGCGGACAGCAGGGAAAGCAGAAGGTAGTTGGGTGTTGCAAGACTACGGCGAAGTGATTGTCCACATCATGATGCCTAAGGAAAGGGAGTTTTATAATTTAGAAGCGTTCTGGTCTCATGCAGAACGTCTAGAACTTCCAACATCTGATGACGGTGGGGGTAAGCCAAAATGATCGATTCCTCGGTTTCCAATTGTCCGGTTCCCACAGAACAGCAACCACTCAACGAGTACGAAGAATTAAAAAGTTCTTGGCTATTTCGTGATTGCGCTTTAAATTGGCGCGAGCATATCACGAAAATGCTTTGGATTTGGGCTTTATCTTGGGTGGTGGCGGGCCCAGTAGCAGCAGCTAGTTTTCCACCACATAAGTATATTGCCCAATTTATTCTGTGTGGTGCAGCAGGCGCGAGTATCGGAGTAGTACTGTTAGTAGTACGATTGTACTTAGGCTGGTTCTATGTAAGCGATCGCCTGTTCAGTCCAACAGTATTTTATGAAGAGTCTGGGTGGTATGACGGTCAAACTTGGATCAAACCAGAGGAAGTACTAAATCGCGATCGCTTAATTGCCACCTACGAAATCAAACCGATTCTCCGGCGCTTGCAACTGACCTTTGCTGGCTTGGCAGGAATGTTTCTTATTGGTAGTATAGTTTGGCATTTGTTGTAAATATTCATTGGTCATTAGTTTTAGACAAATGACAAATGACAAACAAAATAATAAACAAATAACAAAAAAGTGATAGATTTTAACCCATGACAATGGGAAAACGAACTCAAGCCGCAGCCTTAGAAGTCAGGTTGCTCAGGGAAGGCATTATTGAATCGAGGCATATAGTCCAAGCTGTTGTATGCGACGAACGGGGGCGGGTTTTGTCCGTTGCCGGCAATGCGGAAACGGCTGCGTTTGTCCGTTCAGCACTCAAACCATTTCAAGCCCTCGCAGTCACATCCACTGGTACGCTGGAACGATACGACCTTAGCGATCGCGACTTAGCGATCGTTACTAGTTCCCACAAAGGTAGCATAGAACAGGTAAGACAGGTATTTAATATCCTGTGGCGGGCCGATCTTGACCCTAGCACGCTCCAATGCCCAATTCCTGAAGGTAAGCGGAGTCCTCTAGAATACAATTGCTCTGGTAAACACGCGGGAATGTTAGCTGTTTGTCAGCAGCGTCACTGGCCTTTGACTAACTATTTAGAACGCAAACACCCAGTGCAACAGTTAATTCTCAGCAAGGTAGCAGAGTTATTGCGAATGCCATCAGAGGAATTCATCAGCGTTCATGATGACTGTGGCGCACCGACTTACCTAATGCAACTTGGGCAGATGGGTTCTTTATACGCCATGCTAGCCTCTGGTAAGACTTTGGATATGGAGCGCATTGTCCGTGCAATGACTCACCATCCCACAATGGTAGCCGGAGATGGTGAATTTGACACGGAACTTATGCGCTTAACCCCAGGGGAATTGGTAAGTAAAGCTGGTGCTGAAGGAGTACAGTGCATCGGCAGGCTTGGGGAAGGTATGGGATTGGCAATTAAAGTTATGGATGGGGCAAAACGAGCCAAATATGCCGTTGCGATTCATTTGCTTCAGCAGATGGGCTGGATTACCCCCAGCGTGGCGGAAAGCCTAGCTGAAAAGTTTATGATTTTGGGAAAATACAAGCGTTTAGAAGTGATTGGAGAATTATCACTTTTGTAGTTGCCAAAATTTAGACTTTGCGGTTATACTGTATAAAGTACAGAAAACGACGCGGGATAGAGCAGCCTGGTAGCTCGTCGGGCTCATAACCCGAAGGTCAGTGGTTCAAATCCACTTCCCGCCACCAACTAGAAGTTAAAACAAATCCCTGCAATCAATAAAGGTTGTAGGGATTTGTTTTATTCTGGAGTAGAAGCTCGTCAATTAATTTTAAATTTTGGATTTTTGGATCTGTTCGGCACAAAGGAACTGGAGCATAAACCGGAATAAATTTTAATCTAAAATCTAAAATCTAAAATCTAAAATTGGCATAGTCAAAAAAGCGCGGAGAGTCAGAGTTGTGAAGTTACAACGACCAATTTTAGTAGGAGGATTGGGACTGTCCTTTTCTCTGTGGATGTTAGACAGTTGGCACGATTCTATAGTGCAAGTCAGTGAGTTTGGGTTATTGAGTGTCTTGGCAGTGGGTAGTGGATTGTGGTTATTCCAACAAAATCGCCCGAAAGCTAGTGTAGAGCAGCTAGATAGTATGCTGGTAGAAAGGGCAGATGTAGAAAATGCGATCGCTAAAGCTGAAGCTGTAATTAACCAACTAGCACAAGAAGCAGACAACCATCCAGCCATCGGAAAGTTACGAGAACAAGTTAACCAATTACTCTTAGATTTAGATAGGCAAGAAATTAAACTAGCTGTTACTGGTGGTAAATCGGTGGGTAAAACCACTTTGATTGAAGTTTTAAAGTCTAGCTGGCAAGCAGAAATCAAGCAAAAAGTTAGCTTCCAAGAGACAGCGCCTCTATTTATCAAAGCTAGCGATAAGTCAGATACAGATGTTTTGGCAGAAGTACAAACATCTGATTTCGTTCTGTTCCTCAGCAACGGCGATTTGACAGATTCAGAATTTCAGACTTTACAGCAACTCAAAGCTGTAAGTCAGCCGTTTATGCTGGTTTTCAACAAACAAGACCAGTATTTACCTGATGAACGCGCTAGCATCTTGCTGTCATTAAAACAAAGAGTACAAGGAAATTTAGTCGCCACAGCAGCATCTCCCATTCCTATTAAAGTCAGGAAACATGAAGCTGACGGTACTGTACAAGAGTGGTTGGAACAACCAGCACCAGATATTCAGCCTTTAACGCAGCATCTAAATGAAATGTTAACCCAGCAAGCACAAAAGTTAGTTTGGGCAACAACCTTGAGAAAAGCTAAGTTGTTAAAAGCTGAGGCGAAAAACTCGCTAAATGATATCAGACGCGATCGCGCTACCCCAGCTATAGAACAATATCAGTGGATAGCTGCGGCTGCTGCTTTTGCTAACCCAGTCCCAGCACTTGATGTTTTAGCAACTGCGGCGATTAATGCCCAGATGGTAATGGATTTAGGTAATATATATCAGCAAAAATTCTCTTTGGAGCAGGCGCAAACTGTAGCTGGAACAATGGGAAGTTTAATGCTGAAACTGGGTTTAGTAGAACTTTCTACAAAAGCTGTTAGTACTGTTCTCAAAAGTAACGCCGTTACCTTTGTAGCTGGTGGTGTGGTACAGGGTGTCAGTGCAGCTTATCTCACCAGAGTTGCTGGATTAAGTCTAATCGAGTATTTCCAACAACAGGAAATAGCCCTAGATTCCGGCAATAACTTGAATTTAGAGAAGTTGCGGCAAACCTTACAAAATGTCTTCCAGCAAAATCAGCACATGGCTTTTCTACAAGGCTTTGTTAAGCAAGGTGTAAAGCGTTTGTTACCAGAAGCTGCTGTTGAGAAGGCTGTGGGATAGTTTCGCGCAAAGGCGCAAAGTTATTCTTAGCGTCTTTGCTTGCCAATAACTTACTAATAATATTAATAAATAGCTAATTCACTATAATATAAATTATAAAAGGATTTATCGAATACTGATTTTTCATCATTAATATTAATTATTTATTATTTATCAGTATTTTAATTCAATATGTATTGATAAAATGAGTCTTCGCCCTGCTATATTTTCCTTTTTCGCAGGTTCAGGTTTCCTCGACTTAGGTTTTGAAAATAGCGGTTTTAATATTGTTTATGTCAATGAAATATTTCCCCCATTCATTGCAGCATACCGCTATTCACGGGAAATTATGAACCTACCGTTGCCTGAATATGGATATCATCAAGGCGAAGTAGCAGACGTAACTAAACTTCTAGAAGAATTACCAGCTAAACATCTGGGGAAATTAGTCCAAAATTGCCGCAAATCTCATAATATTGTTGGCTTTATTGGCGGGCCTCCTTGCCCAGATTTTTCAATTGGAGGCAAAAATAAAGGACATTTGGGAGACAATGGCAAACTTTCCGCGTCTTATGTAGAGTTAATTTGCCGTAATCTACCAGATTTCTTTTTATTTGAGAATGTGAAAGGTTTATGGCGCACGAAAAAACATCGTTTATTTTTTGAATCTTTAAAGCGACAATTACAAAATGCAGGCTATATATTAACAGAACGCTTAATTAATGCTATTGAATACGGTGTACCACAGGATAGAGAAAGAATTATTCTCATTGGCTTCCAAAATAGCTTAATTAAGGAAATGGGTAGCGATAATTTAGTACCTACAAATTTCTTTCCTTGGGATAATTACATTTTATATCCGCAAGAAAAAGTCTTTGCTTACCCTTGGCGTAAATGCGAACCATTTCAACAAGATTCTATACTTTCTTGCCCTGAAGATATTCTTCCAGAACTCACAGTTGAATACTGGTTTAGAAAAAATAACGTATTGCAACATCCTAATGCTCAACATTACTTTCAACCCAGAGCAGGTATAACAAAATTTGCTTCAGTTGATGAGGGAGATGATTCTAAAAAGTCTTTCAAACGCCTGCACAGATGGCGGTACTCTCCAACCGCTTGTTATGGCAATAATGAAGTGCATTTACATCCCTACAAAGTAAGAAGAATTTCTGTAGCAGAAGCTTTGGCAATTCAATCTTTACCTGCAAATTTCGCACTTCCAGAAAATATGTCACTCACCAATATGTTTAAAACTATTGGCAATGGTGTGCCATATTTGGCATCAAAAGCATTAGCTCAAACTATTCTTCACTTCTTAAGCACTTGTATATAAAATTCTGTTGAGCGTACTCAAGTAAAAAGTGTGTAATGTTAACTTAACTACGTAAGTGATGGGAGCTACTTGGAAAGCCGACATCTAAGACCTATTCAGCAGTATGGTTTTCAGGATAAACTCGTAATAAATGTGGTTTAATATATATATAAGAAATGTTTTAATTTTTTATAAAGTTTAATAATCAATAACTGGCAAAGGCACGATGGCAGCAGACTATCCGGACATTGATATTGCGCCATTTATCGATCACGCCCTGTTAACGCCAACGGCTACTCCAGAGCAGGTTGAGCAATGGTGTGAAGAAGCAGACAGATTTCATTTTGCGACGGTTTGCCTAAATCCCGCTTATGTAAGGCAAGCAGCGGAACTCCTCCACGGTAAAAATCCAAAAGTCTGTGCAGTGATTGGCTTTCCTGTAGGGGCGACGACTTCGGCAGTAAAACTTTATGAAGCTCAAGAAGCAGTGGAAAATGGTGCCACTGAACTCGATGTAGTAATCAACTTGGGTTGGTTAAAATCTGGCAAAACGGAAGAAGTCCACCAGGAAATTGCTGAAATTTGTGAAGAAACTGGGCAACCTGTCAAGGTAATTTTAGAAACTAACCTGTTGACGGATGCAGAAAAGAAATTAGCAGCAGAAATTTCTATGGAAGCAGGTGCAGCATTCTTAAAAACCAGTACGGGTTGGAATGGGGGTGCTACGGTAGCAGATGTGCGACTTTTAAAGGAGATAGCACGAGAAAGAGTAGGAATTAAGGCCTCAGGTGGTATTCGTACTGTTCAGCAAGCACTAGACTTAATATTGGCGGGTGCTACCAGATTAGGTACTTCTCGTGGTGTTGATTTAATCCGCCAGCGCGATAACCTGGAAAAGGTCGAATAGTCGTTTTTTATTGGTTCGCACTCGATGACTAATAACTGATGACCGATGACTAAATGTATGGGTGGGTTTAACGAAATATCGCATCTGCCCTCAAGATTTGCGGGTTTAACCCGCCCTTACGGACTCATGACTAATGACTAGAACTTATCAAGTAACGGGAATTAACCTAAAAACCCAGGCGCTAGGAGAATCGGATAAAATAGTAACAATTTTGACACGAGAGTTCGGTTTGATCCGAGTAGCAGCTCCTGGGGCACGCAAGCACAATTCTAGTCTGGGTGGTAGAAGCGGAATGTTTGTCGTCAATGAACTACTGATTACCAAAGGGCGATCGCTTGATAAAATTACACAAGCACAAACAATCAAAACCTATCCAGGTCTAACTAAAGATCTAGGTAAATTAGCCGCTAGCCAATATCTAGCAGAGATAGTTCTATGTCAAGCTTTAACCGAACAACCCCAAGAAGAACTGTATGAGTTGCTAAACGAACATCTCAATCGCTTGGAAGCATTATCTAATAGTGAAGCGGATATTTTAGCTCATCTGTCTCATGGAGTTTTTCACCTTTTAGCTTTGGCGGGACTCACACCTCAGGTACAAGTTTGTTGCCTAACACAACGTCCCCTGATACCAAATTTTACAGACCCCTACTGGCAGGTAGGATTTAGCATCTCGGCTGGCGGGACAGTTTGCTTGGAAACTTGGGAAGAATTGCGAAGAGAAAGAGAAAAGGAGAGAAAAATCAATTCTTCTGTTGGGCGATCGCCTCGTTCTCCCACAACCCCAGCTTCTACAACCGACTACCAAACAGTTGTGCATCGGCAAGAAATACCTGTGATTTCTCAGCGTTTAAATGCTACAGAACTTGATATACTCCAACAGCTGTCGCAACCAGAGATAATGCATATTAATGCAGCCAAAGATAATGGCTGGTTATCTGTTGAGCAAATTCTGCGCCAGTATGCTCAGTATCATTTGGGTCGTCAAATTCGTTCCGCCACTTTAATCGATTCTTATTTTGCTGCTAACCATGATGCAACCGTCTGATTTGGATACAAAAATCTTGCCTTTATCACCTAGCTACGCCAAAAAACAGAATAGAGCATCAGATTCTACAACACCCAGTCACTTGAGTGCTGTTCCTAAGTCTCGACCCAGTCAAATTAATAACCACGAAATGTTTTCCAAAGACATTTCTCAAAATCATCAAAATTGGACAGCGGAAAAATCAAACTCGCAAGCTACCGAAACACCTGATACACATTCAGCAGACAAGTCAACCAAGACTGAGGCTAATGGCCAAGCAGCTATTACCTCAGAAAACGAGCTGCTAGGTGTCAATGGGTCTGATTCAGGAAAAGACGATCGATCGAGTGATGTTCCCCAAAAGGGGTTTTTACCTGTATTAAAAAACCCAAATTTTCTAGCGCTTTGGGGTGGTCAAGTTTTTTGCCAACTAGCAGATAAAGTTTATCTGGTGCTGATGATTGCTTTGATTAACACTCAGTTTCAAGCCAGTCATCAAAGCATTAGTGGTTGGGTATCAGCTTTAATGATGGCTTTTACTATTCCCGCCGTGCTATTTGGTTCTGTAGCTGGCGTGTTTGTGGATCGCTGGTCAAAAAAGACGGTGTTAGTAGCTACGAATGTTTGGCGGGGAATTTTGGTTTTGGCTATTCCTTTACTTTTATGGTTGACCCATGATTGGAAACCAATAGGAATGTTGCCAGTAGGTTTTTTGATCATTTTGGGCGTAACTTTTTTAGTCTCCACCCTCACACAGTTTTTTGCGCCAGCAGAACAAACAGCCATTCCCTTGGTGGTGGAAGAGCAGCATTTACTCTCGGCTAACTCCTTATATACAACCACAATGATGGCATCAGTCATTGTGGGTTTTGCTGTCGGGGAACCACTGTTAGCGATCGCCGATCGACTTTGGTTGCAACTAGGTGCAAGTGGCGGATTGGGTAAAGAAATTGTCGTAGGTGGTAGTTATGCGATCGCTGGGCTAATTTTAGGTTTTCTTGTCACTAACGAAAAACCCCACGATTCAGCAACAGAATTTCCTCATGTTTTCTCCGATCTGCGTGATGGACTGCGCTATCTCAAAGATAATCATCGTGTCCGTAGTGCTTTAGTGCAACTAATCATTTTGTTTTCCATCTTTGCCGCATTAACTGTTTTAGCTGTACGGATGGCAGAAATAATTCCTAACTTGAAAGCATCTCAATTTGGCTTTTTATTAGCAGCTGGTGGTGTTGGTATTGCGGCTGGGGCAACAATTTTGGGTCAATTTGGTCAACGCTTCTCTTACACTGGGTTAAGTCTGTGTGGTTGTATAGGTATGGCAGCTTCGCTAATTGGTTTATCCATATTCACAACACAGCTATGGATTGTCCTTTTGTTAGTAGCACTTTTGGGTGTGTTTGGCGCATTAGTAGGAATCCCTATGCAAACTGCAATTCAAACAGAAACCCCGGCAGAAATGCGGGGTAAAGTCTTTGGTCTGCAAAACAATGTGATTAATATCGCCCTTTCATTACCCTTGGCATTGGCTGGCGTTGCAGAAACCTTTATTGGATTACAGGCAGTCTTTTTAGCATTAGCTGTAATTGTCTTTTTTGGCGGTATTTTCACCTGGTATACATCTCATAGATAGTCATCCAATCAAAGCAGCAATTCATCATTACCTTGACATAATTGATGATTTACTGAAAGCTGGATTTTTCGTGATAGACTGATTTCAGCAATCATTCACCATAAGCTTTGCTAGGGATCTTTAGTATTCCTGGCTAAATCAGTTGTTATTAACTCCTGTTTATTCAAAGCTGATTAAGTAGAATAACTAATTCAATTAAGCATAGAACTGGCTCTTTTTTGGAAATTAAGATATAGAGTTTTATGATAAGTAAAAAGCCAGTAACGATCGCAGGGTAAAGGCAATACCAAAAGGAAATAAAATTAAATATCAAACCCGCTGTTCTTATAACTGAATAAAGAATGCGTATAGCCTGGATTGGAAAAAAATCACCATTTTGTGGCAATGTCACTTACAGTCGAGAAATTACAAATGCCTTGCTAGATCGAGGGCATGAAGTTAGCTTTCTCCACTTTGCCCAAGAAGAATCTGAACCTGATAACTGGCCAAAATTCCAAGAAGTTCCCTTACCCTTCATTTATAAGTCCCAGGTTTACACAATTCCCACTTTTAAAGCAACGAAAGTATTAACTGATTCGTTGCGGCAAATTAAACCAGATATCGTCCACGCTTCTTTGACTTTATCTCCTCTGGACTTTATTCTTCCAGAAATTTGCGAGCAACTGAATTTGCCCTTAATTGCTACATTCCACACACCATTTGCAGGTAAGGGGGCAAAACTCATCTCCGGAACGCAGCTTTTGGCCTATCAGCTGTACGCACCTTTTTTAGTTAACTACGATCGCGTCATTGTCTTTTCCCAAATTCAGCGAGAGTTATTAGCGCGGATGGGTGTGCGGGAAGAAAATGTGGCTGTGATTCCCAACGGAGTCGATATTACTAAATATTCTCCTGGCCCTTCTCAAATCAAAGCAGAATTTCAAGCCGAACGCTTATTTGTCTATCAAGGTCGGATAGCACCGGAAAAGAATGTCGAATCTCTGCTACGTGCTTGGAAGCAGTCAGACATGGAACCCGATAGCAAGTTGTTGATTGTTGGCGATGGGCCTTTGAAGCCTTCTTTACAGCCGTTTTATGGTACAGAGGAAGGCATTATCTGGCTAGGATTTATTGCCGATGAAGACAGACGCGTCGAGATTTTACGGGGAGCAGATGTATTTATTTTACCTTCGTTGGTAGAGGGGCTATCTTTATCTCTCTTAGAAGCAATGTCATCTGGACTGGCTTGTTTAGCTACAGACGTGGGTGCAGATGGGGAAGTATTGGAGAAAGGTGCAGGGGTAGTTTTAAATACCAAGACAGTGCGATCGCAATTAAAAACCCTCTTACCACTATTCCAAGACCATCCTGAGTTAACAACTGTATTAGGGCAGAAAGCGAGAAATCGTGTCCTAGAACGCTATACCCTCACTGATAATATTACTCAGTTGGAACAGTTGTATCGCGAAGTTTTACTCCAGCGACCTTTACCAGTAAGTCATAGATTATAAGCAAGAGTTCTGATGTAAATTTTGGTTAGCTGCACTGCATCTGAAATTATGAAAAAGTGCAGCTATACTAATTTTTATATTACTTAATTTAAACCCAACTTTGCAAAGAAAACTCTCTTACTTGTCGCATTCGTTCAAAGTCACTATCACAAGAAACAATAATTAGTGAATGGCGTATAGCGGTTGCAGCTATCCAAAGGTCATTTTCACTAATGCCAATAGTATGTAGTTTAGTTGTTTTACGTTTATTTTTGTCTTTGCCAGCAAATTGCTTAATAATTTCCGATTTAAAATCACCGTATATTTCTGTTGTTTCTTTGTCGATTCCATATAGGTTAATTCGGCGCAGAAATAAATTTATTTTGATTAAATTAGCAGCTTTTTCTTGGGAATTTTGCGCCATAAAGCGCAACTCCCCAGCCACAATAACACTCGTTGCCAATTGTACTTGCCCAAGGGAACGCAAGTGATTTACAACGCTAGGCACACCTTCCATTAGGAAGGAACAGTGATTAGTGTCAAGTAGATACACAATTAAAATTCCAGTGGCATACGACTTTCATGAACTAGTTGCAGACATTCTCTAATGTCTGAACCTTCCCAACTTCCTGCAAATTCTAATAAATCTTGGGCAGTAGAACCTGTTAAATTATGTTCCGGTGTAGGTGTTTGAGCAGGTTGTTTATCTGAAGATATGCCAACTTCTTGGCGTTTTGCTTGCAAAAATTGAATAAAGTCTAAAATTTCTTGCAATAAAGGTTCAGATAATTTATCTAATTCTTGGGTAATCTGTTCTTTAATGGTCATTGTTTATATTGGCGTTAAATTATTTATTATTTTATCGTTAGGATATGGTGAGATGGTCGCTGTAGACCGGGGTAGTTTTAAATACTAAGATAGTGCGATCACAATTAAAAACTCTCTTACCACTATTCCAAGACCATCCTGAGTTAACAACTGTATTAGGACAGAAAGCCAGAAATCGTGTCCTAGAACGCTATACCCTCACTGATAATATTACTCACTTGGAACAGTTATACCGCGAAGTTTTACTCCAGCGACCTTTACCAGTAAGTCATAGATTATAAGCAATAGTTCTGATATAAATTTTTGTTAGCTACACTGAACTAAAGAGTATATGAGAGTGCAGCTATACTGTTGAAACCAGATCCTTACTTTTAATTTGCTCAAGGGCTTGATCAAACGCATTAAGCTTTGCCGATGAAGCTGCGCCATATAGTAGCATACCATTAGAATTTATAACAAACAAGAATTTTTTGCGTTCTTTAAAGAATAAACAATGAGAATATTCTGTGACAAAATACGCCAGAATATTTCCATCAGAAATTTTGAATATTTGTTGCTCACCTGAAAAATTAAAATACTTTTGGGGCCTTATATCTTGATCATTAATATTAGGTAGATGTCTAATTACCTTTTGCGTAGGAGTCAAACTTAATTCGTATAAATACATAATTACAAAAAAAATTCCTATTAATATTACAAAGCATCCAATTATATTGCCAATTTCATAAGTAGCTTCAACAATATTTGCTACTGTAATTGAAACACCCGATACTATTCCCATATGTAGCGATGGTAGCAGGAGTAGAGCTAATATAATCAATAGTGTAGTCAGAAGGAAATTCATAATTAAAACAGGGCTAGATTAAAGCCTATAATAATGTTGTGTTGATTTAAAGTTTTATGTCACAAGTGCTAAGTATTTCTGTTAAATACTAAAAAAATCTAATTCTCATATTATTAGGCAATTCAGTTGGATGAAAGGAAACCGAAGAACAATAGAATAATACACAAAAGTACTGTTGTCGCTCCTGCATTAATACTGAAAATTACAAAATTCTTATATAGTTTGTACCATGAGCTACTTGAATTCTCAGCTTGTGATATTGTCATCAATCCGTCAGTCTTTTTTGAAGAAGGAGTCTGAATTGTAATATAGCATTGAGAAAATGGACTACATTTTGTATTATAAACTTCCCCGTGATTATCACTATTGAAAGTGTCATTGTCATTGAAGGTTTTATGAGTTTCCAACTTTGGACTAAAATCTAACTTTGGATTAAAGATAAAACCTTGAGCCAGAGCCTGTTGAGGCGAAAAATATTCTAGGTGCATGAAAATAATAGTGAACAGCACGATTGTAAGAAGTTGTTTCTTCATCATTACTTTTATTTTGTCTTTACTAACAGTAGAAATCAAAGAAGAGGAGTCCGTATGATTCCTCTTTATTGAGTTAAATATCGGACTCCCAATTAGGTAGCTACCTACTTAGAACCATGTACCGTTACTTTGACATGTCAATTCTCTACCGTCCACGGTGATCTTTGATCCTGGAGAATATTGATGCCCGTGATAAAAGCAATTTTCGTAGACTACTGTATCTAAAGGATTAGCCAAAGCTACAGGTGACATTAAGATCATGCCTAATATGCACAATAAACTAGTTGCTAAAGTAAGAATTGAGACTTTTTTTTGAACCTTGGAAAGCATCGTAATTTCTTCTTATTTGTTGTCGTTATACCTTTTCTCTCAAATCCAGCAAATTATCTGTCGCCTCGTTTTAGAGAATTGGTTGTAGCTAATTTACCAAAGCCTCTTTCCCCGAAGCTACATCGCTGTTGCCCCTCTTTTATCAATTTAGGGAGAGAATAATCTGGAACGCTTACAGCATAAGACTTTTAGCAAAAAACCATGATTTCAGCCATTGTGTTAGAAAATAAACGCTCAAATGCCCGTTCTATCTACAGTTCAAAATTTGGCTTTGATTTTTTTTCCCCAGAGTGACAAAACAGGGTTACGCTGTACTAGCCAGTTAGGTAAAGGCTCAAAAGACTTAGAAATAAGGATTTTTGGTATTAGAAGCGTTCATTTCCCCGAACTCCTCAAAAAATATTTTTTATTCACTATTGGAAAACCATCTACGTAAAAATGATGGAATGCGTGAACCTTGTATTTGGATGGTTATCCAGAAATATGAGAATTTTGAGCCAAAAATTGTTGCTTTTGCTAGGCATTAGATTTTTTATATGTTAAAATTTATACATATTACTTCAGAAATCTGTGTAGGATTCTAAAGTTTAGCAATTTTAGGCACTTTAGAAAAGTCAAGATAAATTCATAATTATGTTATCGAAACAACTGATACAGGAGATATATTAATGCCAAGCAATGGAGCGAGTCATGGTAAAGACACGCAAATAAAAGCTTATTTTTTGTTTTATTGTTTACTTAATTACGTATATTCGCTAGATAAAGGTAACAAAATAGAATCTCTAGAGGTCGAGCGAAAGAATAAAAATAAAGATTTACTGGTATGTCTCACATTAAAAAGTCTTGCTAAACTTTTACTTCAAAGTAAGGATACAGAACAATTCATGAGAGCATTTCCAGATAACAATGAGAAAATAATAAAGGAGCAAATTGACCATGTACTAGAGTCACTAATTAAATGGGAATGGATTGAAAAAATTTTTATTAACACAACTGGTTTTAGAGCTTATATATTTAAAAATTTCTTTGAAATCTCTGAAGAAAATAAATTTAATACACTATGGAATAATTATAAAAAAGGACAAATATTGCAAATGAATAAAGACCTACCTGAAGCTTTTCAGGATCTCATTAAATCTCATACAGAAAAATATACAGGTGGACACCATATCTTAGAAAGAATAAACGATTTTATTAAAAATAATGATGATGGATATTTTATTCTCGAAGGAGAGCCTGGTTCTGGTAAAACAGCCTTTGTTGCTAAGTACATTAATGAATATTATCAAGAAACACAAAGAGCAATTGACAAAAATATTAAGTATCTCTGCTATTTTCATTACCGAGCAAGAACGCAAGTTAATCCTCTAGAAAATTTTCTACATTATATTTGTAACCAACTAATAGAACAATATAATGGAAAAATAAAAAGACTTGGATACCCATCTTGGCTAGCACCTGACGATACTATGAATGTGAATGTATTAACTGATATATTAAATAAAATTAGTATTATCCTTAGTCAAGAAAAATCTAAACTTATTATTGCGGTTGATGCTTTAGACGATGAAAATTTTAATATATTAAGTCTGTATATTGCTTTGCCTACAAATATTTATTTTATTTTGACCCAAAGACCAATTAAAATACCAGAAGATTTTCTGACATCTGGTATAAATTCAAGTCATATTCGGCTAATTGATATTGAAAGCGAAATTAAAAAGGATATAGAAAGCTATATCAGAAGAGTTATAAAAGACCAACAACATATAACTCAAATAATAGAAAAAAGTGAAGGTAATTTTTTATATGTAAAATCATTAATTAATCAGATAGATAAAGGAGAAAAAATACATAGTGAGGATGATAATCTTTCAAAGAAATTAATGAAAGAACTCAAATATTTCTATAGAAACCATTTAATTAAAATGGATATTAATAATCCCTCTAATCATCAATTAAATGAGTTAAAAAGTAAACTTCTTTACATTCTAGTTTATGAACAACCTACAATATCTCTTTCAAAGCTTGAAATAAAATTTGAACATCAAAAATTGTTGTTATGGGAAGTAATTGAACAGTGGAAACCTTTTTTAGATGAGAAACAAAAGGAAAATGATATTGATTATAGTTTGTATCATTCTCACTTCCGTGAGTTTATAAAGGAGGAAATTATGGCTGAAAAAGCATAATTGAATAGTAACTGTATTTAGTTATTTCTCTACCAAAGACCATCCCAAACTGCTTGGCTGTTCATAAACCCGCTTCAAAGTATTCACATCTCTAGCAGAAATCGCTGGTGGTTGGCGAACTTGAGAAAAGTATAAAGCATCGGTTTGTAATGGACTATGCCCCCAAATTCCCAAAGCATGGCCGAGTTCATGACGCGCTGCGGCTATGACATAATTACCAGTCTGGCTAGGACTCAACAATATAGTGAAGCGGTGTAATAAAACTTTGTTGTTGGTATATAACTCGTAGGTAGTTAAAGCAGAACGCGCACGGGGAATTTTATCGACAGGAGAAACTTGCAGAGGTGGCGCTTTTCGGAAAATTTTAATATCTGCAACCTCTGGTTTTTCCACTATCAATAAAGGTAAATAAGCATTCCACTCTTGCACAGCTTGTAAGACACTGTTAACCCAAGCTTGAGCTTGCTGGCTGTTAATTGCTGTTGGCGTTTCTACGTAAACTTTAATAGGAAACTGTGACCAAACCAGATAACCAACTTGGGTGGCTGTTATTTGAGGAAAGTAATCGCCACTGTTGGTATTATCTTGCCATTTGGCTAGCGTTGGCGGTAGAGGATGAGATTTTGGAGTAGGAAATGAAGAGATAGGGAGAGAAGCGAGTAAATCCCTAGAATATGGCGTTACTTGGGCAAAATTAGCATTTACAGGAAGATACGTAAAAATAACTAGCAGCCCTGTACCTATCACTAAGGTAAGAATTGCTAGTAACTGTGAGGTAAATAAATTTTTTAGGGGGTTGGGTGTTGGGTATTGGATTTTTTGCCCCATGTCCCTATTCCCTATGGTTACTTAGGTAGCCAACCAGCACTTAAAACTACGGTTAAACCTAGAAAAATTACTGTTAATGCCCAAGTAATTCGGTTTAAGGTGTTTTCTGCGCTTTTGGTGCTGCTAAACAGTTGAGCTTGTCCACCAATGGCTCCAATACCATCTCCTTTAGGACTATGCAGCAGTACTAAGACGATTAAACCAACGGCGGAAAGCGCCCAAATGCCTTGAACAATATTAGAAACTGTCATGGTAGCAATCTAAATAGATAGTCAATTTCAAAACAGAAGTGTCAGGGTTTAAGTAACAGCTAACTGTTATTTTTTTACAAACCTACTGGTTCGGGAGTACGACTGCGTTGCACATCATATCCAGCCGGTACAACTAGCGATCGCCCTGTCATTTCTGATGGCTGAGGTAGTTGTAAAATCTCTAGAATTGTCGGTGCAATGTCGGCTAGCTTGCCATCGCTTCGCAGTTCGACATTTGTACCATGTCCAGGGATTTTAGCTTTTTCTCCTTCCACCAAAATTAAGGGGACGGGGTTAGTGGTGTGGGCTGTCCAAGGATTACCCGCATCATCTAGCATATACTCAGCATTACCGTGGTCGGCAGTAATAATTGTTGTCCCCCCAACATTAGTAATGCTAGCAAGTAGGCGACCCAAACAGAGATCAACTTTTTCAATTGCTTCTATCGTAGCTTCTATCTGACCTGTATGCCCTACCATATCTGGGTTAGCATAGTTAATCACAACTAACGAGTAGATACATTTCTCAATTGCTGCGATCGCAACTTCTGTAACGGCTGCTGCGGACATCGCCGGGGCTTTATCGTAAGTTGCTACCATAGGACTACTTACAAGTTCGCGGTCTTCACCCTCGAAAGGATCTTCTAGACCGCCATTAAAGAAGTAGGTAACGTGGGCGTATTTTTCGGTTTCAGCGGTGCGGAATTGCTTTAATCCGTGATTGGCGACGACCTCTCCCAAAATATTGGTGAGATTCTGTGGCTCAAAGGCAACAGCTACTTTTAAATCTGGATCGTACTGAGTAAAAGTAGCAAAAGAAAGTGGTTGAATTAACTGCCTTTCAAAGCCCTTAAATTCTGGGCTAACAAAAGCTTGAGTGAGTTGTCTAGCGCGATCGGGGCGGAAGTTGAAGAATATCACTCCATCCCCGGCTGCAATTGCGCCAGGAGCAATACGTGTGGGGTTGATGAATTCGTCTGTGACTCCGGTGGCGTAGGATGCTGCTAAAACTTCTACGGCTTGGCGATTATCGGTTACTTCATCTTGGGTCATTACGTCATAGGCACGTTTAACCCGATCCCAGCGATGATCGCGATCCATCGCGTAGTAGCGACCGCTGAGGGTGACTATCTGCCCTACACCTACGCGGTCTATATATTCTTGCAGCTGCCCTATTGCTTTGACACCCTCGGTCGGTGTGGTGTCACGACCATCGGTAATCGCATGGATACAAACTTGGGAAATTTGCTGATCCTTTGCTAAGTCCAGTAGTCCGAATAAATGGGTGAGATGGGAATGTACTCCACCCTCTGAACACAGACCTACTATGTGAAGCTTGCCATTGCGATCGCGCACTTCCTGGCAAATTTTGACAAGTGCTGGATTGAGCTTAATAGAACCGTCTTCCACCGCATCGGAGATGCGTACTAATTCTTGCGGTACTACTCGCCCAGCGCCAATGTTCAAATGACCAACTTCCGAGTTGCCCATTTGACCATCTGGCAACCCTACGGCTTTTCCTGATGTGCGAATGAGGGTGTGTGGATAAGCTGTCCATAAGCTATCCATGACTGGAGTTTTCGCATTAACTATAGCGTTTCCACGCTTCTCCTCGCAGTAGCCCCATCCGTCTAAAATGACTAGCACCACAGGAGCAACAGGTGCTTTGGTCATAGTAAAATTGCCCTTTACTTTTTGTAATACCCGAATGATACCACTGCTAATCACCGCTGCAAGTGAATTTCTGCTTATTAACTTCTTTTATGAATGATTTCAGTATTTTTTAGATTTTTTTTACTTTTAGTAACTTTTGCGTATTTTTTGTGATAATTGTGTGGGACTACTCATCAGTAAAAACTGGATTATTAACAATAATTTTCAGTAATTCCTGGTTAAGGATACTGATAATTTTCCTGACAAAAAATTATAGATTTATTAACTTATCGTTCTGTACTTAACTGGGTAAAGGCGGCAGTGTAAGATGTTTTGATAAATAAAGGTGCGTTAAGGCTTTGCCTCACACACCCTACAAAATCAAAGTTTTTGGACTTTATTTAATCCACCATTATTTGCGTTTTGCTGATGCTTTAGCAGCTTTGGCAGCTTTTTTAGCAGCTTTTTCCGCAGCGATCGCAGCTAATCTTGCTTGTTCTTTTTCTTCAGCAATTTTATCTAGGTAGTAATGATAATCGCCTAAATAAACGCGGAATTCTCCATCACGAATTTCTACAATTTTATTAGCTACCTGCGAGATAAAATAACGGTCGTGAGAAACAACAATCGCCGTGCCCTCATAGTGTTGCAGTGCTTCTTCCAACATTTCTTTGGCTGGAATATCTAAATGGTTTGTCGGCTCATCTAAAATTAGTAAATTCGCTGGACGCAAGAGCATTTTAGCTAAAGCTAGACGCGCTTTTTCTCCTCCACTTAACGCGCCAACTTGCTTAAATACTGTATCTCCACTGAATAAAAAGCGTCCCAAAAGTGTACGAACTTCTTCATTTTTCCAGTCAGGAACTTCATCATGAATAGTTTCCATGACTGTCTTTTTCAAATCCAAAGCTTCTGCCTGATTTTGCTCAAAGTAACCGGGAATAACGTTGTGATCGCCTAATTTAACTTGACCTTCTGTGGCTGGTTCCATACCCATAATTACCCGCAATAGGGTAGATTTTCCAGCACCGTTAGGACCGAGAAAAGCAATGCGATCGCCTCTTTCAATTAAAAGATTTGCTCCCAAAAATAATATTTTATCATCATAGATATGGGTTAAATCTTTAATGCTGACGACCTCTCTGCCACTACGAGGTGCATCAGGAAAGCGGAAATGCAAAGTTCTGACTCCAGCCGTAGGTGCTTCAATGCGTTCAATTTTTTCTAATTGTTTTTCGCGGCTTTTTGCTTGGGTACTGCGGGTAGCACTGGCGCGGAATCTATCAACAAATGCTTGCTGCTTTTCTAATTCTTTTTGCTGGCGTTCGTAAGCACTCAACTGTGCTGATTCATTTTCTGCTTTTTGTTGCAGGTATGCGGAATAATTACCCAGGTAAGTAGTAGAAACACCACGTTCTGTTTCTACAATTTGAGTGCAGAGGCGGTCAAGAAACTCCCGGTCATGGGAGACTATCACCATTGGAGTGACTAGACTTTTTAAGTAATTTTCCAACCACTCAATAGTTTCTAAGTCTAAATGGTTAGTCGGTTCGTCCAGCAGCAATAAATCAGGTTTTTGCAACAGGATTTTACCCAAACTCATCCGCATCTGCCAACCACCAGAGAAGGCGCTAACGAGGCGATCGCCATCTTCTGGTTCAAAACCCATCTCTGGTAAAATTTTCCCAATGCGTGCTTCTAAGCCGTAGCCATCCAAAGCTTCAAATTGCCGTTGTAAACGATCCAATTTGTGGATCAATCGATCTAGTTCCTCTGGAGTTGCAGTTTCCATGTCTCTTGTCACTTGGGCGATGAAAAGCTGCACTTGATTAGCTTCTTTAAAGACAGTCCAAAATTCCTCTCTCACAGTGCGAGTGGGATCTACTTCAAACTCTTGGTTGAGGTAGGCTATGTGTAAACTTGCAGGACGAATAATCTCTCCAGATGTGGGTTCAATTTCCCCAGAGATGATTTTCAGTTGAGTAGATTTACCTGCACCGTTGACACCGACTAAGCCAATGCGATCGCCTGGTTTTACTTCCCAGTTGATGTCTTTGAGAACTTCGCCTGTGGGGTAAATTTTACTGATATGTTCTAGTCGCAGCATCAAGTTTCTCTCAGGTAGGGAATGGGTAGTTGGGGGATGAAGTGCTAACGCCGTGTCAATCTTAACAAAATTTAATTAATATTTCGTCAAATAAAATTTTTGAATCATAAAAAAAGAGTTTGAGATTGCCACGTTGAAAGCTGATTAAGTTATATATACCTAGTCACAGCTACCCATTTCGACATTGGCTTAACCTAGCATTTAATTGTGCTGCTATTTTTCGCTGGATCTGCCTGAATCAGAAGACTGCTGTTGTACTGCTTGCCTGACTTCCTCTACACTCAATTCCAAAGCCTCGGCTATTTGCTCTACAGTCAACCCTGCTGTCAACATTGGTAGTACTGCTTTTAACTTTCCACTGCGCTCACCTTGTTCTTTGCCTTCCTGAAAAGCTTCCTGATAAAATCTTGTTTGCTTTAACTCGCTTAAGCTAAACATTGCTTCGATTTCCTCCCGACTCATGTTAGGAAATTTGTAAACCAAAATAGTCTCTATTAATTGTAATAATTGCTGCTGTAACTGTGAGTTTATCTCTTGTTTAGTTCTCTCTATCAACTCCCTTGCTTGGGTGATAGCCGTATCTGCTTCTTCAACTACTAATTTAACGGTCGCTATCCCAATTGGGAGCGTTGCAGTCTCACCTAATTCATTGAGATAAATCCGTTGATGAAAATCTATAATTGTTTGCCTCTTCAGGAGAATTGCCAATCAGTTCAAAGAAGATACTGGGTAATTCTTGAAAAAGACGATAAAATAAAATGTCAGTTTTCACGCAATTATATGTGAGTTATTCTTCAATACCATCTCTTACTTCTAGTAATTGCTCTTTTGATAGTCCTAATATTCGTGCAAGGGGAGCTAACAAACTATCATCTATTGGTTCTCCAGCATAAATATTATCTAGTTCTAAGGGAGAAACTTTAAATGTATCGCAGAATTTAGTAAACTCCTGACTACTCAAATCTAGTTCTTTTTGTCTTTCTTTTAACAAAAGCGCGATCGCTCTAGTTCCGTACTTTGGACGTTCGCTAATTTTGATATATTTTTTCATTAAATTCTTGACTTGGTTAGCATCGCCACCAGTTTTTTTAATTAAATCAGTGCAGGCTAATCTAAGTGCTTTATTTAAAACTTCTTGCTCATTTAAAAACTTGATGATTTCATCAACATAGTCTTGTTGAAAAAACCCAGTTAAATTACCTTTATAATAAACTGGCACAAAAGAATTGCTCGATTCTGCTTGCCATTCTGAAGGTTCGTTGTTTATTGCCATAATCTGCACCTCTAAAAAATTTAATTTAATAAAAATTTACATTTTTTTAGATTATTTAAGTGTTACTTCCAGCATTTTTGATGGAAGTTATTACTAGTATTTTCGCTATATTATATTGTTATAAATTAATCAATTCATTTCCAGTTATACCATATTGAAAAAAGAATGCTACAGATGAGTAGAAGCATGGCTCCAACAGTATTTTGGGATATCCAAATTATTTTACTGATGCCTTGCCTCTACAAAGAATTTAGCTGTCGCAAACATTATTTGAATTGATATTAGCTTTTTGCTCAGTAGGTATTACAATAAAAAACCGCCTGTGTGTTAGAACAAGCGGTACCCACATTTTATAAAATAACCCGATTAGCTGGTGGCACCAGAGGCCGCTAACTCTGCTAAACGTTCCTGCTGGTCTTGAGAAATACAAGATTGAATAACTGACTCCAGATCGCCTTCTAACACTGGGTTAAGGGAATAGTTTTGACCCAGACGGTGGTCGGTAACGCGGTTGTCTTTATAATTGTAGGTGCGAATTTTTTCCGATCGCGATCCTGTACCAACTTGCGATCGGCGCATAGAAGTTACAGCTTCTTGTTGTTCGCGTAACTTCATTTCGTACAGTTTCGCCCGGAGAATTTGCATTGCCCGTTCTTTGTTTTGCAACTGGCTGCGTTCTTCCGTACAGAAAATCCGAATTCCAGTTGGTTTGTGCATCAAGTCAACAGCTGTTTCCACCTTGTTAACGTTCTGTCCACCTGCGCCACCAGAACGAGCTGTAGTCATTTCAATATCCTTCGGGTCAATATGGATTTCCACATCATCGACTTCTGGCATGATAGCTACTGTTGCTGTGGAAGTGTGAACCCTTCCCCCTGCTTCAGTTGCAGGTACACGCTGTACGCGATGTACTCCCGCTTCAAACTTCAGCTTGCTGTAAACGCTATCACCCTGAATTTCCAGGATTACTTCTTTAAAACCGCCCATTTCACCTAGTGACTCGCTCACTAGTTTCACTCTCCAACCCTGGCTATCAGCGTAGCGAGAGTACATCCGCAGTAAATCGCCTGCCCAAATACTCGCTTCATCGCCGCCAGTACCAGCGCGAATTTCCAACATAATATTCTTATCATCGTTGGGATCGCGAGGTAGTAATAATATTTTTAAGCGGTTCTCTAAATATTCCAGCTTTTGCTCTAGTTCATCTACTTCCAGCGCTGCCATTTCTTGCAACTCTGGATCGCCGTTTGCTTCTTTGAGTACTTGACGCGCCCCTACTAATTCTTCTTGTGCAGTTTTCCAATTTTCATAGGTATTAACTACCTCTTCAAAAGAAGAACGAGCCTTGGCAATTTTTTGATACTCATCAGGATTTTTTGCAGTATCAGGGTCAGCAAGGCGACGTGTCAATTCATTAAAGGTTTGTTCAACGGATTTTAATTTCTCCAGCAGGTATGATTCAGCCATGATGAGTGCGATCGCTCCTTAAAATAACAAATTGGCTCGGCAAAAAATGACAATCGACCCAGCTCAATTGCAGGGTCGTCGTTAACAGCAGAGCCAACCCGCTACTTTTTGTTTTTGTCGCCAGCGCTTTGAGTGCTGCTCATACCGTACTTGCGAAGGAAACGCTCTACTCGACCCTCAGTATCAATAATTTTCTGGGTGCCGGTGTAAAATGGATGGTTTCCAGACCAAACATCTACGTGCAGTTCTGGCTTAGTAGAGCCAACTGTCATCACAACTTGACCGTTGCAGTAAACTTTCGCATCTGGATACCACTTGGGATGAATATCAGGTTTAGCCATTGTTCCTTTTGTGGTGAATCTATATCAATTATAACTTTCAGATGAGTTCAGAAGATTAGGGAATAGGGATCGGGAAAACCCAGAGATAGACTCAATGCCTCATGCCCCATCACCAATTCCCTACCGTTTAGAGTACTGAGGTGCTTTCCGAGCTTTGTGCAAACCGTATTTCTTCCGTTCTTTGGCTCGTGGGTCACGAGTTAGGTAGCCTTCGATTTTTAACGGGGAACGGTTATCTGGATCTAGTTGGCATAGGGCGCGGGCAACTCCTAGGCGAATAGAATCAGCCTGTCCGGTCAAGCCACCACCTTCAGCTTTCACCAAAATGTCATATTCGTTCTCTAGTCCCAGAGTTTCTAGAGGTCCTTTGATCACACCAAGATAGTTGGCGTTGAATTGGAAATACAAGTTTCCATCTTTACCATTCACGATCAGTTGACCGCTACCGGGAACCAAGCGAACTCTTGCTACTGAGGACTTACGACGACCAGTACCCCAGTAGACGGCGCGACCACTAGTGGTTTCTGCTACTGCTACCATTAACTTTCTGCTCCAGGAATTGTATTAACTTTTAGTTCTTTGGGTTTTTGCGCTGCGTGGGGATGAGTTGGCCCAGCATAGACTTTCAGCTTGGTAAACAACTGCTTACCCAGGCTATTTTTTGGTAACATTCCTTTGACAGCGTGTTCTACAATTCTTTCTGGTAGACGCTGTTGCAGCTTGGCAAAGGTTTCTGTCTTCATCCCGCCAGGACGGCCTGAATGGCGACGGTAAAGCTTTTGAGTACGTTTTTTACCTGTGACGGCTATTTTCTCAGCATTGATCACAATCACGAAATCACCTGTGTCAAGGTGAGGCGTATACTCGGCTTTCTTTTTGCCTCTCAAAACCATAGCGATTTCACTAGCGAGGCGACCGAGGCGTTGGTCTGTGGCATCTACTATGTACCACTCACGCTCAAGCGCTTCTTGAGGAGGAAGGTATGTTTTAGTCATTTATCATTTGTCCTTTATCATTTTTGTTTGTCATTTGTCACTTGTCATTTGTCATTTAGCCTACTAACTCTTGACTCTTGACCATTGAACGCCAGTCGCACGCCACTTGCTTCAACGCGGGGGACCCGCGCAACGCAGTGGCTCCTCAAGTCGGGAAACCCGCCCACGGCGCTGGCTCCTCTTGACTAAAAACGAATTTTGGCAGATTTTCATACCAAACATCTGAGGAAAAAGGGAAATCTGGATAGCCGACTCGTAACAAGCATAAGCCTTGAGCAGGTGCGGCATATTTCACTTCTTCTCGTCGTTCAGCTTTCCACAATTCAGTAAAGTTAGCTAGGGTGCGCTGTCCAGTACCTACTTGTACTAGCATCCCTACCAACAACCGAACCATGCCATACAAAAATCCATCTGCCTGGATTTCAATATGAATTAATGGCCCGCTGCAATGACATTCTGCTGCTTGTACTTCTACCCAAGAATGCGATCGCTTTGAGCCTGCACGGTGAAAAGCAGCCAGATGATGCTTTCCCAGCAGGGGTTTTAGGGCAGCTTTAATTAAGGATTCATCTAGGGGTGCATAATAATAATGCCAACTGAAGGGTCTGACGAACAAGTTCGGCTGATCTTCTGTGTATATGGTGTAGCGATACCGCCGATAGGCTGCACTAAAGCGAGCGTGCCAACGATTACCTACACCTGCTGACGCCCTGATTAAAATATCATTGGGCAAATAGCTATTAAGGATGGCTGCCCATTTATGAGGTGGAATCAAACCTGTCGCTTCAAAATGGGCTACTTGGGCGGCGGCATGAACTCCAGCATCGGTTCTACCCGCACCATGTAGTGTCACATGATACCCAAGAATTTTAGCGATCGCAGTTTCTATCTCTTCTTGAACTGTACGCTGCTGCTTTTGCCTTTGCCAGCCATGAAAATGAGTGCCCAGGTATTGAATTACCAGGGCGACTCTATGAGTTCCTGTTGGCTGGTGGCTTTCTAACATACAGATTTTGTTCTTTGTCATTTGTCTTTTGTCTTTTGCAAATGACTAATGACCAATGACTAACGACTTAAACTAGTTCAATAATGGCCATCTCAGCATTATCGCCCCGACGAGGCACTGTATGAAGGATGCGCGTATAACCCCCTTGACGATTAGCATACCGAGTGGGAGCTTGTTCAAAAAGGGCATGGACTAGTTGTTTATCGTAGATATAGCCTAGAGCTTGCCGACGTGCTGCTAAAGAGCCATCCTTAGCTAAGGTAATCATTTTATCTACTTCAGAGCGCAGTACTTTAGCTCGGACTAAAGTAGTGGTAATTCGTCCATGACGCACCAGTTCGGTAGTCAGCGCCCGCAACAAAGCACGACGCTGGTCTGCTGGTTTACCAAGTTTTTTGACCCGACAACGGTGACGCATAATAATGCACTATCTATTACTAACGGTTTTGACTTAGCTGTGTTTAGAGCTTCTTTCTTGGGGCAGGGTAATGCCTAAGCGTCGCTGTAAAGCTTCAACTACTTCTTCCGCTGACTTCTGACCAAAGTTTTTAATTTCTAACAGGTCTTCTTGGGTATAATCCAACAAGTCGGCTACAGAGTTAACTTGCGCTCGCTTGAGACAGTTGTATGCCCGTACAGAAAGCTGCAACTCTTCAATCGGAATTTGGGCAGTGGGATCGTCTGGAATATCTGAACCTGTATCGGTAGGTTCTAGTGAAATATCTTTCAATGGGTTAAATAAATCTACCAGAATCCCCGCAGCAGATGATAGTGCCTCTTGGGGAGATACACTACCATTTGTCCAAACTTCCAATAGCAATCGGTCTTTAGTGATCGAGCCATCCCCACGGGCTTCCTCGACGCTATAGTTGACCTTTCGCACTGGCATAAATACCGAGTCGATTTGCAGAAAGTCCAGCGATGTGGCTTCTTCTCTTCCTCGTTCTACGGTGCGATAACCTTTACCTTTCTCGATCCGAAATTCCATTTCTAGCTTCCCGCCTTCAGCTAAGGTGGCTACATATTGGGTCGGATCGATAACTTCTACTTCACTTGGCAAATCAAAATGCGCCGCAGTGACTATTGTGGGGCCATTCACAAGTAGCCGCCCAATTTGAGGTTGAGACGAGTAGCTTTTGAGAATAACTTCCTTCATTCTCATCAGAATTTCCAGTACGTCTTCGCGCACGCCTGGAACGGTGGCAAACTCGTGTGAAACACCTGCAATCCGCACTGCTGTAACTGCTGTTCCCTCTAGATTGGACAGTAAAACACGCCTTAAGGCGTTACCAACTGTTGTTCCTTGACCGCGTTCTAGAGGTTCCAAGACAAACTTACTGTAATGGCTTCGACTTTCCTCAGTTGTAGACTCTACACATTCAATTTGAAACTGCGCCACGGAGTTTCCTCCCTCTTTTTAAGGTGCTGCTAGTAGGCAAATAGATTGCCTCCCGAATTTTAGTTCTTGCCCTGAAGCTTACTGTCGGTGTATCAATTAGCCAACTGCAAATTTTGCTATTTGATTTTCTACTTCGGCTTGCGGGCGCTAATATTTAATTTTGGGTTTTCCGAAGTTAGGTAAACCTACTTCAGTAAGCATTTGATAGTCTTCCGGTTCCCCAAGCCGTCTGAAGTTCTAAAGCCACAATCTTGCCACAGCAGTTTACAAGCTAAAAATTCAAGCAGGTATGACAAGTGACTTTTCCATTGCTCGAACTTTTTGCTTCCACCGCCCCGAAGGATTGGATTTAAACTCGACGGCGCTTAGGTGGACGGCAACCATTATGAGGAATTGGAGTAATATCGCGAATTAGTGTAATTTCCAGCCCGGCTCCTTGGAGTGCCCGAATGGCAGTTTCTCTACCTGCACCCGGCCCGCTCACCATGACCTCAATTTGACGCATTCCTTGGTCGATAGCTCGACGCGCGGCACTTTCAGCGGCGGTTTGTGCAGCAAAGGGAGTTCCCTTTTTGGCACCCTTAAAACCACTAGAACCAGCACTTGCCCAAGAAATTACATCTCCGTTTTGATCGGTAATGGTGACAATGCTATTGTTGAAAGTAGACTGAATGTAAGCCATACCGTTGGGTACGTTCCGTTTCTGCTTCTTGCTTCCAGATTTTTTGGTTGGTTGTCGCGCCATAGTTGTGTAGTGAATTTAAGGTAAACCTTGCTCGGATGAGCAAGCGTGAAAATATTATTTGCCTGGTGCTTTCTTCTTCCCAGCCACTGTCTGCCTTCTACCACGACGGGTTCTGGCATTGGTACGAGTTCTTTGTCCTCTAACTGGTAAGCCCATACGATGACGACGTCCTCTGTATGTACCAATATCAATGAGGCGCTTGATGTTCATCGCTTCCCAGCGGCGCAAGTCCCCTTCAACTTGATAGTTACTTTCTATTTCTCCTCGCAGAGCAGCAACATCAGCATCACTGAGTTCTTTGACGCGGGTGTCTGGGTTAACACCTGTAGTCGCTAAAATTTCTTGCGACCTAGATAAACCAATTCCGTAGATATAGGTTAGACCAATTTCGACACGCTTATCGCGTGGAAGGTCTACTCCGGCAATACGTGCCACAATGAATTTCTCCCTGTTGTTCTCGCAATTGCTGTTAGAAAAATGCGATTAATCGCATGTTGGGCTTTGTCTGGCGTTTTTGTGTCGCATTCACTCTGGTTACAATCAGAGCGCTAGCCTTGACGTTGCTTATGCTTGGGGTTAACACAAATCACCATGACGCGACCACGGCGTTTGATCACGTTACACTTTTCGCAAATCTTCTTGACTGAGGCTCGGACTTTCATGCCTTTTGTAATTAACTCCAAATAGTGAATTATAGCATTTTTAAGGAAATTAGTCAGTTAAATGACTAGATAACACCCAAGAAAGGGATTATATGGTAATATTCTCTACATAACATTACTTCTTGCGCAGTCGATAG
The DNA here is from genome assembly GCF_963875125.1 of Calothrix sp. NIES-2098. Taxonomy (NCBI): domain Bacteria; kingdom Bacillati; phylum Cyanobacteriota; class Cyanophyceae; order Nostocales; family Calotrichaceae; genus Calothrix; species Calothrix sp. NIES-2098. The sequence goes on along the minus strand of NZ_CAWNKJ010000001.1, from coordinate 531,356 downwards.
GTGATTCTGCCCTTTGTCAAGTCGTAGGGAGTTAGCTCCACTTTGACGCGATCGCCAGGTAAAATCTTGATGTAATTCCGGCGGATTTTGCCCGAAATGTGTGCCAGGACATTAAAGCCATTATCCAAGTCAACGCGAAACATGGCGTTGGGTAATGACTCAGTAACCGTGCCTTCCATTTCAATCAAATCTTGCTTAGACAATTTGTTTTTTCCTCAACTCAACAATCTCCTGTTCTTTTGCCGTTCTTCACCTGCAAGAGAACATACTTCACGAAATATATCAACAGTTTCTTAATATATCTTAGCTAAAATTGCCATCTGCCCTACCGAGAGAGACAGCAGTGAATTTTATCTGTGGGTTGAAATTGGGGTTATGGGAGAAATATGAAACTGGGATTTCTCCCTACTAACCCTTGTATATCTTGCTTAAGACGCTATTACCTTTTGCAGTTCTGTGGTGACTTCTTCTTGGGATTGATTGCCATTGACCGTGAGCAGCTTTTGGCGATCGCCATAATAATCAATCAAGGGTGCAGTTTCCGAGCGATATACTTCTAGACGACGCCGAATAACTTCTTCGCTGTCATCTTTTCTACCCCGTGCCAGTAACCTTGCTACTACCACATCATCTGGCACATCCAGGTTAACTACCTTTTCTCCACCCTGATGTATGTTTTCCAGCAACTCTTCTAAAAAAGCTGCTTGTGTTACTTTACGGGGAAAGCCATCTAGAATCCAACCTGAATTGGCATCGGGTTGTCCTAGGCGCTCCTGTACCAATTCCTGTACAAGCTGGTCGGGAACTAACTCACCGCTATCAACATAACTTTGAGCTTTCACTCCCAAAGGTGTTTGGTCTTTCATTGCTTGCCGTAAAATATCACCCGTAGAAATATGGGGTATCTGCAAGTGTTCAGCCAATTTTTGAGATTGAGTTCCTTTACCAGCTCCAGGTGGCCCCAAGAAGATTAATCGCGTCACTATTGTTTCACCATTCCTTCATAGCGCTGAGATATAACATAGGTTTGGACTTGTTTTGCTGTGTCAATTGCTACACCAACTAGAATTAGCAAAGATGTAGCCCCTAGTCCCTTAAAGGTTGGTACTCCTAAAGCACTTTCTACAGCTGTGGGGATAATTGCAACAAAGCCCAAAAATATTGCACCCAAGAAAGTCAGTCTATTAATTACACGCTCAATGTATTCGCTAGTCGCCTTACCAGGACGAATTCCGGGAATACTCGAACCCATCTTCTTCAAGTTCTGCGCTACATCTACTGGGTTAACAATCAACGAAGAATAGAAATAGCTGAAGAAAATAATAGAAATTAAGTAGACCAAGGCATAAGCCCAAGCCTGAGAACCACCAGGACTAAGATATGTGTTAACGATATTTGCTAAGTCCGGGTTTTTGGTGAAATTCGCAATTAAAAGAGGCAAACTCAGAATGGCTGCGGCAAAAATGATGGGCATTACGCCACCAGAGTTGAGGCGCAAAGGTAGGTAGCTACGTTGTTCAGCCAAAACTCGCCGCCCCACTTGCCGACGTGCGGAAATAATGGGAATACGACGAATGCCTTCCTGCACAAATACAATACCAACAATTGTCGCTAGGAAGACCAAAACCAGCACAATCACCCGACCCACAATTTCCCGACCGCCAACTTGTACCAAATCGATGGTATCGCCCAAAGATTTTGGCAGGGATGCCACAATGTTGACAAAAATCAATAATGATGCTCCATTACCAATACCGCGTTCGGTAATTAGTTCAGATGCCCACATCACGAACATCGAACCAGCAGTGAGGGCGATCGCAGTTTCCGCTACAAAAAAGGGTCCTGGCTGTAAGGCAAACTGTTGGAGGAAGAGTGCCGAAAAAGCCGTACTTTGAATAATTGCCCAACCTAAAGACACATAGCGTGTAATTTGCGAAATTTTCCGCCGCCCAGCTTCCCCTTCGTCTTTCTGTAACTTTTCTAAAGATGGGATAGCAGCTGTGAGCAATTGGATAATAATGGACGCATTAATGAAGGGCAAAATACCTAAGGCAAAGACTCCCAAAGTCGAAAGTCCCCGCCCAGAAAATATATCCAATAAGCCGAAGATAGAATTATTTCCCGATATAGCCTCGTGAAACCTAGTTCTATCAATACCTGGTACAGGCAGAAAGATACCCAGGCGAACCAAAATTAAAATACCGACAGTTACAAGCAGCCTACCTCTCAGTCCAGCTGCTTGAGCCATCTGCATAAAAGTTTCTTGAGCCGTTGGGGCTTTGTCTCGACTGATCATAGAGTGCTACCTTTATCGTGAACCAGGCGCTGGAAGCGAGTTAGCTAGCATTTAAGTGCGCTATTCTGGCTCACTCTGGTACTTCGCAACTTCCTCCAGCTGCCTCAATTTTGCTACGAGCTTGACCTGTAAAAGCTGCCGCTTTTACTTTGAGTGGAACGCTCAATTCTCCGTTACCCAAAATTTTCAATGGACCTTTGATGGCAGTCAGGATACCCGCTGCTTTTAAAGATTCCAAAGTTACTTCTGTATTGGCTGGCAGAGAAGCTAGCTTATCTACATTAATCGTAGTGTAAATTTTCTGATTAACTATCGGAAAACCCTTTAACTTAGGTAGGCGGCGGTACAATGGCTGTTGACCACCTTCAAAACCTGGGCGGGTACCACTACCAGAACGGGATTTTTGACCCCGCATCCCTAAACCAGCGCTAGCACCTTGTCCGGCAGAAATACCTCTACCTACACGGCGACGGCGTTTTTTTGAGCCTTTTTGAGGCTTAACATCGTTGAGTCTCATGATGTAAATAGTAATTTTTTACACAAAGAAGGAGGAAAAATTGACTCTACTAAACGGTGTAGAGATTTTCAATAGGAACACCCCTATCTTCAGCAACTTCAGTCAATGTACGCAATGTAGATAAAGCGTTGACTGCGGCTCTAGCATTGTTAAGTGGATTGTTGGAGCCTAGTTGCTTGGCTAAGACGTTACGAACTCCTGCTAATTCCAGTACAGTCCGCACAGCCCCACCAGCAATTACGCCAGTACCGGGTGCTGCTGGGCGCATAATCACTTTAGCTCCGCCACCAACACCATCAATGGGATGGGGTATGGAATTAGATTTAGTAATTGGAATATCAATCAGATGTTTTTTACCGTCGGCTACGCCTTTTTTCACCGCACCAATTACATCAGAGGCTTTGCCTACGCCAACACCCACTTGACCGCGTTCGTTACCGACAACCACGATCGCGCGGAAGCTGAGTTTTTTACCACCTTTGACGACCTTGCTCACCCGGCGGATTTGAATTACCCGTTCTTGCCAGTTGGTTTCTTCTTTTTTTGCGCGGTTCGCTTTACGACGACCAGTTGCCATAATTAAATGCTCTCTATTAGTCAAGGGTCAAGAGTCAACAGTCAACAGTCGATAGTCATTACTTTTGACTATGGACTTTGGACTTTTGACTAATTTAGAAATCTAAACCAGCTTCACGTGCTGCATCAGCTAGTGCTTGGATACGACCGTGGTATAGGTTGCCACCGCGATCGAAGACAACTTTGGTGATGCCTTTTTCTAGCGATCGCGCTGCTATTAATTTGCCAACTTGCGCTGATGCGTCGCGGTTAGCACCTGATGCTAAACTCGATTTCAACTCTGGCTCTACGGTTGAGGCTGACACCAAAGTATGATGTTGAGTATCATCAATTACTTGAGCGTAAATATGCTCATTAGAGCGAAATACAGCTAGCCGTGGACGTTCTAGAGAGCCTTGAACTTTACCACGAATACGTCTATGGCGACGTGTTTTTGATTCTCTACGAGTAAGTTTCATGTTTACTTCTTACCACTCTTACCAGTCTTACCAGCTTTACGTCTGACCACTTCACCGGCGTAGCGAATACCCTTGCCTTTATAAGGTTCTGGTTTACGAACGGCACGAATTTTCGCTGCTGTGTTGCCTACTATCTCTTTGTCATAGCCACTAACAATGACGTTAGTGTTATTTTCTACGGCAAACTGAATGCCATCGGGTGGCTCAATTTGTACCTGATGGCTGTAACCCATATTTAAAACGAGGTTACGGCCTTGGACTTGTGCCCGATAACCAACACCTTGAATTTCTAAACGGCGCTGAAAACCTTGGGATACCCCCTCGACCATGTTGGCAACTAAAGTACGGCTCAAACCGTGCATTTGCCTGGAGGTGCGAGAATCATCCCGACGGTTTACCAGTAATGTTTCACCTTCTTGGGAGACTGTCACTTGAGTAGGCAACTCGCGAGCAAGCTCTCCCTTGGGCCCTTTGACGACAACTTTTGTGCCATCAATCGCCACTTGCACTTTGGCGGGAATAGTAATTGGACGTTTACCAATACGAGACATAACTTTTTGTCCTTTGTTATTTGTCCTTGGTCATTGGTCTTGAACTAATGACTAAATGACTAATGACTACCAGACATAGCACAGTACTTCGCCACCCAAGTTTTGACGCCGTGCTTCACGGTCGGTCATAATCCCACTGGATGTAGAAATAATGGCAATGCCGATACCGCCCAGTACTCTGGGTAAATCTTTACGATTAGAGTAAACACGCAAACCTGGTTTACTTACGCGCTTGAGGGCGGTAATTAGTGGTTGACGATTTTTACCCTTATACTTCAGGGCAATCACCAGGTTACGTTTTACTCCTTCTCCTGATTCTTCAAATTCAGCAATAAAGCCCTCATCGCGTAGTACTTTTGCAATACTACGAGTGAGTTTTGTTGCAGGCACTAGTGTAGTTTGATGCCTTGCCAAATTGGCATTGCGGATGCGCGTCAGCATATCTGCAATTGTGTCGTTAGCCGCCATCGTTCCCTCTTTAGATGAACTTATTGATCGCGAAAAGGCATACCCAATTCTTTCAGTAGGGCGCGACCTTCTTCGTCGTTTTTCGCTGTGGTAATGATGGAAATATCTAGACCACGGATTTGATCGATGCTGTCGTACTCGACTTCTGGAAAAATTAGTTGCTCTCTCACACCTAGGGTGTAGTTACCGCGGCCATCAAAGCTTTTGGGACTAACGCCGCGAAAATCTCTAATTCTAGGTAGCGCTAGACTAACAAGTCGGTCGAGGAAGGCATACATCCGTTCGCCTCTCAGCGTGACCATGATGCCAACTGGCATACCTTGACGAATTTTGAAGCCAGCGATCGCCTTTTTCGCTCTGGTTACAACTGGTTTTTGACCAGTAATCACGGAAATTTCGTTAAGAGACGCTTCCAATGCTTTAGCATTTTGAGCTGCTTCCCCTAAACCTCGGTTCACAGTAATCTTGACCAACTTCGGTACTTGATGAACGTTGGTGTATTGAAACTGATTGGTCAGTTTGGGGACGATGGTCTCTTGGTATAAGGTTTTGAGTCTTGTTGTCGCCATAGTTTTTTGTCTTGTTTATCCCTGGTCTTGGTCAGGGAACCTTAAATTTTAGATTTTGGATTTAATTAAAATCTCATCTAAAATCGTCCCTTGGCGGAGGATTATTTATCCAAAATCTCGCCTGTTTTCTTGAGCTTACGCACTTTCTTGCCTTCAGCCGTGAAGGTGTAGCATACACGACTGGCGACGTTTTGCTTAGTGGAGTAAAGCATCACGTTGGAGCTATGAATCGGGAATTCTTGGGTAACAATTCTTCCTGATTCCCCTTCTTGCTGAGGCTTGACGTGCTTAGTTTTAATATTGACGCCTTTGACAATAACTTTACTGAGTTGTGGTAGTGCTTTAATCACTTCACCAACTTTTCCTTTGTCCTTACCAGCAATCACTTGTACCGTGTCGCCAGTTCTGACGTGCATTTTATGAAAGACCTTGGGTTGTGGCTGTTTTGCCATTACAGCACCTCCGGAGCCAAAGAAACAATTTTGGTGAAGTTCTTATCGCGCAGTTCCCGTGCGACTGGGCCAAAGACCCGCGTGCCTCTGGGATTACCATCTTTGTTGATGATCACTGCGGCGTTATCGTCAAAACGAATGCTCATACCGCTATCGCGATTTATACTTTTGCGAGTACGCACAATTACTGCCTCTACCACATCTGACTTTTTAACAGCCATGTTGGGTTGGGCATCTTTGACAACGGCAATAATTTTATCACCTACGCCACCGTAACGGCGGTTGCCAGCGCCTAATACGCGGATGCACATTAGCTTTCGGGCACCGCTATTATCTGCGACATTCAGGTAAGTCTGGGGTTGAATCACAATTTGTCTCCCTTGTTAAGTTGTTAGTTCGATAACAACTATTAAGTTGTAGCTTTAGCGTTGAGAATTTCTGTGACTTGCCAGCGCTTGGTTTTACTCAGGGGTCTAGTTTCCTGAATGCGAACGCGATCGCCCACTTTGCACTGATTGTCTTCATCATGAGCTTTATAGCGCCGGGTTTGAACTACAATCTTGCCGTACTTGGGATGGGGAGCGCGGTTTTCCACGGCTACTACCACCGTTTTCTGCATTTTGTCGCTCACTACCAAGCCAACTCGTTCCTTGACTGCCATAATCTCCTACTTTTCTTCGTTAGTCGGTTGACTTGCTGCCCGTTTGCGTTCTCCTTCTACCGTTAGAAGTTGCGCTAGGCGATGTCGGGCGTGTTTAAACTGATGGGGCTTATCTAATTGTCTGGTCGCTTTTTGCAAGCGCAACTGAAATAGTTGTCTTTTAACAGCAACAATTTCCTCAGCCAGTTTCTCGTCAGTTAATTCTCTAGCTTCTGAAATTTTGGGAAGAGGCATAACCTACTCCTGCTCCTGTATTTCCTGTATTTGAGGGCGCACAATAAATTTGGTTTTGATTGGCAACTTGTATGCAGCCAAGCGCATAGCTTCGCGGGCAATTTCTTCAGAAACACCAGCGATTTCAAACAAAATTCGCCCTGGTTTGACTACAGCTACCCAAAACTCTGGCGAACCTTTACCAGAACCCATCCGAGTTTCAGCAGGACGCATAGTTACAGGCTTATCAGGGAAAATCCGAATCCAAATTTTTCCACCCCGGCGAATGTAACGGGTCATGGCTCGACGCGAAGCCTCGATTTGCCGAGAGGTAATCCAAGCAGGTTCTTGAGCTTGGAGTGCAAAATCGCCAAAGTTTAGGGTACTCCCACGGTGGGCTAGACCCTCCATCCGTCCGCGCTGTTGTTTGCGGAATTTAGTTCTTCTAGGACTTAACATGGTTTGTCACTTGTCATTTGTGAGGCAGTGCGTTGGGCGGGTTTCCCGACTTGAAGCAACTGCTGTTCCCCGAAGGGGTTCTCGAAGAGTACCCGTAAGGGTCATTTGTCAAAAGTCATTTGTCATCTGCCATTTACTATGACTAATGAGCCATGACTAATAACGGTTTACCCTTCATTCGATCTATCTTCAAATTGTTGGCGACGGCGTTGTTGTTGACGGCGACGAGGTTCGCGTTCGCGTTCGCGGGTTGCAGCAGGTGCGGATGCAGCTTCTTCTTGTCCGGGGATGATTTCTCCCTTGAACACCCACACTTTAATGCCCAAAATCCCATAAACAGTTTTGGCTGTGCAGTAAGAGTAATCAATGTCAGCCCTTAAGGTGTGCAAGGGTACTCTACCTTCACGAGTCCATTCTGTCCGAGCGATTTCTGCACCATTTAGTCGACCGCTAACTTGGACTTTAATACCTTGGACACCAGCGCGTTGGGCACGTTGAATTGCTTGGCGTACCACGCGACGGAAAGATACGCGGCGTTCTAGTTGTTGAGCGATATATTCAGCAATCAAGTAGGCATCAGCATCAACTCGTTGCACTTCAACTACGTTAATGCGAATTTGGCGATTGCTGCCCAACAATTCTTGCAGTCCGGTACGTAAAGATTCGATACCTTGACCGCCACGACCTACTACTACACCAGGTCTTGCTGTGCGTACTTCTAAGTCGATTTGATCGGCTTTGCGCTCAATCCGTACTTCTGAGATCCCGGCGTTATTTTGAGCCAGTCTGCCCAGCTTTTGTTCTATATATTTACGGAGTTTGTGGTCTTCTTGCAGCAGTTCTGGATATTTGTCAGGAACGGCAAACCACCGAGATTGATGTTCTTGTGTAATACCCAGCCGAAAACCAACTGGATGAATTTTTTGTCCCACAAATGCTTCCTCTAAAATTTCTTACTTTACGCAATTTTTTCGTGTCTAATATTTATTCAGCAGCATCGCCAGCAGCTACAGCTACGGTAATATGACACGTTGGCTTGCGAATTTGGTAAGCTCGACCTTGCGCTCTAGGTTGAAATCGTTTGAGTACTGGGCCTTGATCGGCGTATGCCTGGGTTATCACTAGTTGCGCACGGTCTAAACCAGCATTATGCTCGGCATTAGCAGCAGCACTTCTGAGAACCTTCAAAACTGGTTCGCAGGCGCGATAGGGCATAAATTCTAAGATTATCAGCGCTTCTCGGTACGATCTGCCTCGAATTTGATCGAGTACGCGACGTACTTTATAGGGAGAGATGCGGATAAAACGAGCGATCGCTTTGACTTCAGTAGTATCAGTAGCCATAATTTTCTCCGTTTTGGTCATTTGTCATTGGTCACTGGTCATTTGTCTTTAGCTAATGACTAATGACTTTTAACTCATGACTACCTACCTGATTTTTTGTCACTTTTCCCATGACCTCTGTAGGTACGTGTTGGGGCAAATTCTCCCAACTTATGTCCTACCATCTGATCGCTGATAAAAACGGGAACATGTTGTCTTCCGTTGTGAACAGCTATAGTATGACCGACCATCAGGGGTAAAATTGTCGATGCTCTCGACCAAGTTTTGATCACTTGCTTTTCGTTTTTATCGTTCAGCTTTTCAATTTTGCTGAGTAAGTGATCGGCAACGAAAGGACCTTTTTTTAGAGAACGACCCATAGTAAAGGATGAAGGTTAAAGGGTAAAAGTTAAAAATGAAGAATAAAGAGCTAAGGACGAAGGCTAAGAGGTAAATATTACTGAATTACTTCATACTTCATCCTTCATACTTCATACTTCATACTTTCTTAGGACTCACGACCACCGCGACCGCGTTTAGAAGATTTACGACGACGGCGCACAATGAATTTACTGCTAGCTTTCTTGGGTTTGCGTGTCTTTGCACCCAAAGTTGGTTTACCCCAAGGAGTAACAGGCCCAGATCTCCCAATTGGCGCTCTACCTTCACCACCACCGTGGGGATGATCCACAGGGTTCATGACGCTACCTCTAACTTTGGGACGGCGTCCTTTCCAGCGATTTCGTCCTGCTTTACCTGCACTTAAGTTTCTGGCGTCGGTGTTGCCTACTTGTCCAATCGTGGCGTAACATTCGCGACGAATTAAACGAACTTCACCTGAAGGTAGCTTCAGAGTAACGTAATTACCTTCTTTGGCAACAACTTGCGCGGTAGCACCAGCAGAACGCACGATTTGACCACCTTTACCAGGAGTCATTTCTACATTATGAACGCTAGTACCTAAAGGAATATTTGCTAGAGGTAAGGCATTACCATCTTCGATAGGAGCTTCTGGCCCCGCAATGATTTTGGTGCCAACTTTTAACCCATTGGGATGGAGAATGTAGCGTTTCTCGCCATCTTCATACAACACCAGAGCAATCCGCGCATTCCGATTGGGATCGTACTCAATGGCTGTGATTGTAGCTGGAATGTTCCGCTTGTCTCTTTTAAAGTCGATGATGCGGTAAAGCTGCTTATGTCCGCCACCCCGGCGACGGCTGGTAATCCGGCCTTGATTGTTCCGTCCTTTAGCACGATGTACGTACTTGGTTAAGGATTTTTCTGGCTCAGTTTTAGTGATTTCCGCAAAGTCAGAGATTGTAACTTGGCGAGTACTAGGGGTATAGGGGCGATAAGAACGAGTACCCATGTTTTTTACACCTCTGGGAATAGAACTTGTCTAACCTTCTCTACATCCCCAGGTGCGATAGTAACAATCGCTTTTTTATATTGGGGCTTGTAACCAATAAATTTGCCCACGCGCCGTTTTTTCCGGGGTGGTATTGAAGTATTGACTTTAACGACCTTTACCTGAAATAAGTCTTCGATCGCAGCTTTAATTTCGGGTTTGGTAGCCTTAGGAGTGACTTCAAAAGTGTATTTGTTTAACTCCATCAGGATGGTCGCCTTTTCAGTCACAATTGGGCGACGTATTAAGTCAGCTAGGTTACGGGGGTCGAAGTTAGGCACTGTAGACCTCCTGAATTTTTGCTATGGCTGATGCTGTAACTACGATCTTGTCAGCGTGCAGCAAATCGAAAACATTTAATTGATTTGCGGCAATTACTTTTAAATTTTCTACATTGCGGGCTGACAAATGAACGTTCTCCGCAATCTCAGACAAAATTAACAGTGTTTTATCTTCTGGTGCAGCTCCCCAACGCGCTAATGCTGCTACTAATTCTTTAGTTTTAGGGCGGGATAACTGCTCGCTAAATTCTTCTACTACAACCAAATCGTCAATACGGCTGACCAAAGCTGTTCGCAATGCCAAGCGTCGCTCTTTGCGGTTCATCTTGAGATCGTAATCTCTGGGTTTTGGCCCAAAGATTACACCACCACCACGCCACAGGGGCGAACGAATTGACCCTGCACGAGCACGACCTGTACCTTTTTGCCGCCAGGGTTTGCGGCCGCCGCCTCTGACTTCGGAGCGAGTTTTTGTACTAGCAGTTCCTTGGCGAGCATTGGTCTGTTGTCTAACCAACGCTCTATGCACAATATGACCTGCTGTTTCTTCTTTGGCAACTCGCAACTCAAACGAAGTCTCTCCGACTTGTTCTCCTTGCCAATTTTTAACTATACTCTGAACCATCTTTGTCACTTGTCCTCTGTCATTTGTCCTTTGTCATTTGTCCTTTGTCACTTGTCCTTAGCCAATGACTAATGACTAATGACTAACAACTAATGACTCTTGACTACTTACCAACTTGCTTGGCGGGTACGATATTTACCAGCGCACCTGGTTTACCGGGAATAGCTCCCTTAATCAGTAGTAAATTGCGCTCTGCATCGACTCGTACTACAGTCAACTTGCGGATTGTGACGCGGCTACCACCTAAACGCCCTGCCATCCTTTTACCTGGATAAACACGACCTGGGGTTGTACCAGCACCTATGGAACCTGGTGCTCTATGGTTTTTGGAACCATGTGACATAGGCCCGCGACCAAAGTTGTTGCGCTTTTGGTTGCCTGCAAAGCCGCGACCGATACTTGTACCGATTACATCTACAATTTGACCTGCACTAAAAATATCTGCTTTAATTTCTTGACCTAAAGCATAATCGCTAGCAGTATCTGTGCGATACTCGTTCAGATGACGTAAAGCTGGAGCAGATGATTTGGCTAAGTGACCTAAGAGGGGTTTGTTTAGCGCCTTGGGTTTGACTTCGCCAAAACCAACTTGAATCGCAGCGTAACCGTCGGTCTGTTTCGTTTTAACTTGGGTAACAGTGCATGGGCCCGCTTGCACAACGGTGACAGGAATTGCTACTCCTGCATCGTCAAATATTTGGGTCATGCCCAGCTTGGTGCCGAGAATACCTACAGACACAGTAACTGGTTCTCCTTAATCTACTTGCTAACCTTGGCATCAGATTCTAAAAGACAAGCTTTTTGCACGTTGGGAAACTTGGAGTCAAGTTGGCACTCCAATTTACCTGAGACACAAAAAACTATGTCCTTACTGTTTGGTGAATCTGTTTACTTTCACTCGCTTATTCAGCAGAACAGCCATAAGCACCTTCCTTTGAGGAAGGGTTAACTTCTGGAATCAAGGCAAGGCTATTGAGCTTTGCGCTTTGTGCAGCAATGCTTTCATCCAAGCAATTGCTTAGGCACTTTCTGGAGGCAGCGCCCTGAGAGGCTTTCCCAACTTGAGCAGCCACTGCGTTGCGGAGGACACTGCGTTGGGCGGCTTTGCCGACTTGAAGCAAATGTCCGTCAGATTTCCCGCGTTGTAGCAAGTGGCGGGCGACAGCCGTGTTGTAGTGGGACTTAAGCAGCTTTTGCCACCCAGTATCCTTTAACTAAGACTGATGTAATGCTATCAAACCAACATTACTGCTCAGTTTCTACTCCGACTAAAATACCTTAAACTATTGTTCAAGGTTTTGCCTACTTTTTCAGGACTACAGGAGTGAATGTAGCCTGGAACTTAGGGTTGGCTTTGATGTTCCAGCCATAAGTTTTTGTCTGACCCGAAAGCTTTTTTAGTCTACCAGTCTCCGATCGCTCTGGGCTAGCTTTCTCCAAATTTTGGAATCAAGTCATTTACTCTTGATGCTCACACTAGCTCAGAATGCCAATAAGAGGGCAACCTAATTTGCGTATTTGGTCACAATCTAACAATATAAATGATTTATTTATATTTGTCTATAAATTTATTGGCTGAGATTTTTGCTATTGGTATTAGTTAATAGCTATTAGACAAACTCCGATGTATCAAACTTACATTGAAGCGGTATCGAGTGATTGACAGCAAGTAAACCTAATCTAGATCATAAATTAATTGTTGAACCGAATTTAGGGTTCGCAGTAAATAATAGAGATATCTAAGTGAGATAGAACGAATATCTATGGCACTACTTACCACTGGCAACGCTTTTATTCGCGAACTAGAAAAAGTTGGCTCTCTGGGTGTTTATATACCTCCAGAGGGTGGTTATGAAGGTCGGTATCAACGCCGACTACGTGCAACTGGCTACGAAACTCTCCACATTACTGCTAAGGGGTTAGGAGATTTGGCTGCCTATCTCACAGGAGTTCATGGAGTTAGACCGCCTCATTTGGGTAAAAAGAGTACTGGTAGTGGTGCGGCAGTAGGTTATGTATACTATTTGCCACCTCTAATTAGTTCTCACCTAGAACATTTACCGCCAAAGTCCAAAGGACTGGTGTTGTGGATTATTGAGGGGCATATTCTTTCCAATCAGGAACTGGATTTCTTGGCGGCTTTACCCCGCTTGGAACCAAAAGTAAAAGTAGTGATCGAGAGGGGTGGCGATCGCGCCTTCCGTTGGACTCCTCTAGAAAAAACACTTTTAGCTAGTTAGTGATTGGTCATTAGTCATTGGTCATTCTTACAAAGTTCTGATCGGAGGAAACCTCCGCTCAGACTTTGCGCTTTGTCATTTGACTCTTGACTTTTGACTATTAGTTCAATTCCATCAGCATTTCTATGGTGCTGATGCGAAAACCACAAGATGCAAACAACCGCCGCGCCGCTTCGTTAATAGCTGCGGTATCTAGCCTAATTTGCTTGACCCCGATTTTATCAAAGCGTTCAATAGCGTGCATCACCATTTGTTGTCCTATTCTTTTTTGGCGATATTCTGGCTCAACCCAAAGATCGTGAATAAAGGCAAATTCTTGTAACCGATAAATTGGAATTTCGCGTTCAACTGTCGCTATTAAAAACGCTACCAAGTTACCTCTATCTTCAGTTACCAAAAATACGCTCCGATCGTTATTGGCTAACCGCCTCAACCATTTTTCATAACGCTGTTCTGGATAGGAAAAAAAACCATATTTGGCAGCATCCCAAGATTCATGCAAAGCACAAATTTTAGCAACCATCGGTAAAACTTGAGGTACGTCAGATGGGGTAGCGGTGCGGATTAGCATATTAATGCTGAATTTGTTGAAGAAAAGCTTGTGTTTTTTGATACTCTATTGTGTTTCCTTGCTGTTGAAATAAAGTTGCAGCTTGCTGGAGGTCTGTGACTGCACTTTGGCGATCGCCTAAGGCATATAGTGCCAATCCTCTGTTACCGTAAGCATCAGCTAAGGTAGAGTCGATTTTAATCGCCTGAGTAAAGTTGGAGATTGCTTGTTGATGCTGGCCATTTTTAAAATGGGCAAGTCCTAAGTTGTAGTATCCATCTGGCGATCGCGGATCTATTTTTACTGACTGGTTAAAATCAGCAATAGCTTTAGGAAAGTTTCCCAATTCTACATAGGAGATACCGCGACCATTGTAGGCATCTGTATGCCGAGGATTAATTTGTAGCGCTTGGTTGTAGTCTGCGATCGCCGATTGAAAATCTTTCAAATGAGTTTTTGCTAAACCCCGTAAACAAAAACCTTCATAAAATTCTGGGTTTAAGCTTACTACTTCGTTAAAGTCTGCAATAGCTCCGTTGAAGTTACCCTGTGCTAGCTTTTCTACACCCTGGTTATAGTTCTGTTGAACATCTACCGATTTCTTAGTTTTTGATGAGGCTTCAGCATGAACGCTCGGAGACATCACACCGAGTAACATCGTTATTCCTAAGATAGTGAATGCTTGCTGTATAGGTTTCATATTTTTTCCTCCAGCAGTATCTTCCTCTATGGATCATTGTACAGAGGAAGCAACAACTCGATTTGAGTGTCTGATTTGTTACAAACCTTTTGCAATAGGATTCTATTTGTAACAAAAACTGTAACAACGAGGTATTTCAGCATTTATCCGTCTAAATTGATGTAAAAACTCCGAGTAATCCCTGAGTAGACGGGTAATGTTACTTAATGATATCCGAGATTATCAAATTCTCTTTCTTTCCTTGTTCCTATTTTTGGGAATTGGCACAAGGGACTGGACGCTGCGACCGGAGTTGATAGGGGTGACGATCGCCACCTGTTTATTAACGCAATGGATTTTGTCATCAGTAATTAGCCAAGAACAAAAGCTCAATATTCGTAGTGCCCTAATTACCTCATTGGGACTCAGCTTACTGTTGCGGGCCGATCATTGGACAACAATGGTTTTAGCAGCAGTAAGTGCGATCGCTAGCAAATTTCTCTTTCAAGTCGGTAATAAGCATTTCTTTAATCCAGCGAATTTTGGCATCATTACTGCCTTACTACTCACCTCTGATGCTTGGGTTTCACCAGGACAGTGGGGAGAGGATTGGTGGTATGGGCTATTGTTTGTCGGGACTGGTGGCACGATCGTGCAGCGAATTGGTCGCTGGGATACTACAGCTGCCTTCTTGGGTTCCTACGCACTGCTAGAGGCGATTCGTAATGTGTGGCTGGGATGGACTTGGGATGTTTATTGGCATCGTTTGATGAGTGGCTCTTTGTTGTTATTTGCCCTATTCATGGTGACAGATCCGCGGTCAATTCCCAATGCCAGAATTGGGCGGATAGTCTGGGCAGTCTGCATTGCCATATTCACTTTTATACTGCGGAATTATTTCTTTATTTCCAGCGCAGTTTTTTGGGCACTGTTTATCCTCGCACCGTTGACCATTCTATTCGATGCTTTTTGGTCAGCCCCAAAATATTCTTGGTTTAGTAAAGATGGGAACACTAGTGATACTGATAATTCCCCAGTATCCAGTTCCCCGCCGTTAATTCCTAGTCCCTAAATTTGGGAAATACTGAACACAATCGAGAAATAAAATGAAACCTTTAAGATTTTTCCTATCTGTAGCGATCGCATTAATAGCTGTGCTATGTTTTGCTCCTACAGCCTGGGCATTCTGTGGATTTTACGTTTCTAAAGCTGATAGCAAGCTGTATAACAAAGCTTCTCAGGTCATTATTGCGCGGGATGGCGATCGCACTGTCTTGACAATGGCTAACGATTTTCAAGGCGAAGTCAAAGATTTTGCGATCGTTGTACCCGTACCCACAGTACTGCAAAAAGAGCAAGTTCATGTTGCTGAACCTAAGATTATCGAGCGTCTTGATGCTTTTAGCGCACCGCGACTAGTAGAATATTTCGACTCCGATCCCTGCGCTCGGGTTTACGAAGGTAATATGCCAGCATCAGCAGCTAGAGGCGCAGCCAGAGATGAGTTGAACAGCCAAAAAGTTGGTAATCGTTTAGGTGTAACTGTCGAAGCGCGTTTCAATGTTGGCGAGTACGATATCGTAATTTTGAGTGCTAAAGAATCTGGCGGATTGGAAACCTGGCTGAATCGCAATGGCTACAAAATTCCTAAAGGAGCAAAAGATTTACTTCAGCCTTATATCCGTTCTTCGATGAAATTCTTTGTTGCTAAAGTCAACCTAGAAAAATTTGAGAACTCTGGCTATCAATTACTTCGTCCGTTACAAATTTCCTACAAATCGCCTAGGTTCATGTTGCCAATTCGCCTAGGCATGATCAACGCTGCCAGCGAGCAGGATGTGATTGTTTATATCCTATCGCCAAAAGGACAGGCAGAAACTACCAACTACCGGACGGTAAAAGTTCCTTCTGATGCCAATATTCCGCTGTTTGTCAAAGATGAATTTGGCGAATTCTATAAGTCTATGTTCCAAACTTCCTATAATAAGGAAGACCGGAAAGTTACTTTCTTAGAATATGCTTGGGATATGAGTAGTTGCGATCCTTGTTCTGCTGAACCCTTATCTCAAGAGGAACTCAAGCAAGCAGGTGTATTTTGGCTGGATAGTGATTCTACTAATGGTGTTCCAGCACCCAGTAATTTCCGTCGTCCTCCTGTATCTAATAGTAGTGTCTTCATTAGTCGTTTGCATATCCGTTATACCCGCAACAAATTTCCTGAAGATCCGATGTTCCAAGAGACTGCCAATCGCGAATCTTTTCAAGGTCGTTACATTTTGCAACATCCATTTTCTGGCGACCTTAATTGTTCTGCGGGGCGAGAATATAAGCAATCCTTGCCTAGACGTTTTGAACAAGAAGCACAAACTCTAGCCAAGCTCACCAACTGGAATATTCAAGATATTCGTCGCAAGATGAAGTTGACTGTTGGCGATATCACACCTTCTTGGTGGCAAAGTTTCTTTTCTTGGCTGGGATTATAGACAGATCGCACTCAGTTGATGTGCCTTGAGTTTGTATAATCCGTTGCTTCAGCAAGACGTGGGGATAGTTTATCTAACAAGCTCTCCGCGTCTTTTTTAGTACTTTAGCTAAAGTTATCCACATAGCTTATAAGGCGGAAGAATTAATATCACGACAAAGGGTAATTCTTTAGTACATTGTTATACGCAATACTATGATATCCCTGCTGCTTAACCCAGATTGCTATGGTTGAATTGGATGAACAGCTACGCCATTTAGTGGCACAAGCCTGTAAAAACCCACCCGGAAGTCCTCAGCGTCAGAAACTGCTGACGCAAATCATTCGTTTGACTGCAAGTAGACTCTGGAAGGAAACTACTTCTTATTATCAAGATGCGCTCCAACAAACTTGGTTATATTTTTGTCGCAATATTTGTGAAGCTAACACAGGTCAAGCCTACGATCCTAGTTATGGAAGCGTTATAACTTGGCTGAATGCCTATTTAAAACGGCGACTTCAAGATTTTTACCTCAACCAGCAGCGAGAACAAGTTATTAAAGTCCCTTTGAAGGTACACCAATCTGGTTCGGGCGATAATATTAACACTATTGACCCTGTAGAGAACCTAGCTGCTACTCCAGAAGCTCCACCAATTTTGGAAAACGTGAGAATGTGGGCAGAAGCTGATACTAACGGAGAACTACGGGATAATTACATTAAAGGGCGTCCAGATGTCAATTGTCAGGTGTTAATTTTGAGACGCTTACCTCCAGAAGCTAGTTGGAAGGAACTGTCTGAGGAATTTGGATTATCTATACCTACTTTAAGCAGTTTTTATCAGCGTCAGTGTTTAACACGCTTACGTAAATTTGCAGAAGTTGAGGGGTATTTATAAGGTTCAGCCGATTAATATTGATAATGCCATCTTCTACACCATGCTCTTGTCGGGTGACATCCGCAATAACAGCACAAGTGCGTAGCGTATGTAGGAATCTCAAGTTAGCTTTCTCTAATGCTTTTTGTTTGCTATGAATATCTATTAGGACTTACGCAATTGGCACAAATAGCAGGCAGGGCAAAGCCCTGACACGCGACAATATAAATCAAACCAAGCACATAAAAATACTTGGGCGCTTCAGTTGCTGAATTAAATAATTAGAAAGCAAGTTATGCTTGATTTGATAGATAGTTTTGCCAGTTCTATAGGCTAAATTCTTTAACCTAACCCAAACCAACATTGCACAAGCAATATGATTTCTTTGGAGTCTAGCTTTCCGACACTGGCAAGATTCAATGCCAGTTAGTTGTTTAATTTCCCTGTGAAACTCCTCTATTTTCCAACGAATTTTACACACCTGTTGTACAACATCCGTGGAACTTTGAGATAAATCGTTAGTGGCGACATAATCCGTTCTGTTGGTAGAAACAGTAACCCGGAATAGTTTCACTTTTTTATTAGCTGGGAATCCTTTAATTTTTATGATTTTACCACAGTCTAATTCTTCTTGGTTCCATTCTAATAATTCAATCCGTTTATATTTTTCTTGACCAAATGTATCATCAACTAAACGATTATTTTTTAAAGGGCAATAATAAATTTTGTCTAAGCTATCAATATATAGCATTAAACTGTGTACCGCATACCATGTATCCATCAAAACAGTATCAAATGGTAAAAGCTTATGATACACAAGGTTTTGGAGCATATCTTTCACATGGTCTATCTTGGTTTTCCCATCGACATCAGGATTAAAAATTCGATAATCTATGACCCAAAATCTTTGAAGTGTAGGGTTGACATACACGCAGCTAACTACACCAATGCCTTTCAGGACACCATGCTCATTACCACTATATTGTCTTCTGACTATTTCTATTTCTTCAGAATACTTTTTATCTAAAACGCTATCATCAAATATGATGTAACCATTTTCATCAGACTCAACGACCTCTTTCACGTTATCCCATAGTAAACGAGGTGTTAATTTTTCGGTTTTCAAATAATAGTTAATTGCGTCATGACTAATACTCTCTAAATGCTCTGCCAAATTGGTAATTGTATAATTAATTTGACTACTTAATAAATATTGGCAGTAATTAAGCTTAGTAAATCTCATTACCCTTAGCGAAATTTATCTAATATAACCTCTACCTATTTTCTCACGAATATTTCGATAGTACTTCCAAGACAGCGACTTCTATTACGAAGGCAAAGCTTTCAAAATCAGATTTAATTAATACCTATGTACTATGAACTAACGATCGCATTGTGCCAGTTGCGTAAGTCCTGTCTATGTGAAGATGCGATCGCCATTAATTTTTATATAATTCATGCTCAGAATTTGAAGCGAAATAGAATGTACTATTCTTTGTTGCTTGTAATAGATATAAATTAAGCTTCCTATAGTTCATCAACCATAGGAAGCCACCTTTTAGTTAAATACTAAAACAGACGCAAAAGTTCAGAATTTAAATTTCTGCACCTGGTTTTGGTTCAGCACCCATTGGTGCAACATAATCGCGGAAAAGAGTAATTTGCTGCTCAAAAGCTAATCCTCTAATTCTATTTAAGAGAGCTTGAGATTGTGAGGGTAGTTGATAATCAGGAGGTACGGGAATAATAGTACCGTTATCCATACCTTGAGATAAGCGATACCAAAATAGTAACTTAGTAGTCTCCCCTAAAGAACAATATTCACGGGAAATCTGAGTATCAACTTTGTTAATTAAATCGCGCTGAACTTGCAGTTGTTCTTCGTGAGATAATTCTTTAACTTGATTGAACAAGCCTTCAGCAATTTCTGGTGAAACAGTGCTAGCACCGGGAGCCGCTGGTGTAATTGAGCCGCCCATTTCTTTGTAGATGAACCAGAACAAAGCGAGTTGTTGATCCACATCCAATTGTTGCCAAGCTTGAACATGTTCGCGAATAGTTGGATCGCCAGTTTGGGTGTATGTCATTACAAACTCCGCTTATAAATCTTCAATTTCTCAAACAAAGCTAACAAAGTTATATTTGCGATTTAACCCTACTGAAGACATAAGTATCGAAATCAAAGATAGCAATATTGATAATTGTACAGAAATATAGAATTAATACGGATTACACTTGATTAACTCTAATTTTTAGGATTAAATTTGGCAACCAAAAGTATCAGAGAAAATTTAATTTTTAACTATACTGAAGGTAGATGTAGAGTAAGCCAGGAGACAAAATTAACTGGCAATTTTTGGGAAGCATTTACAAAAAATATCTCCGCCTAGCGCTCAGGATGAACGCTACCGAAGGCTAATTGGAGATTGCAAATATATCGCTGGATAGGTTAACTAGATTAGTGCATTTAGCCTCTATGCTGAGAGTGGTCTAGCCTATTCAGCACAAAAATTAGAGGAGATTATTGAATATGAGCATCACCGAAGATATTCTCTCCCAACTCCCAGGCGATGTGATGGAAAGCCTACGCCGTAGCGATCGCATTTTAACATCGCTGAGGTCAGATCGCGCACCGATCCCCACGGTAGTCAAAGAGAACGAGCAACTTTTAGACACTGTAGACTGGGATGTAATTGTTTGCGGTGGGACTTTAGGGATTTTAATTGGTTGCGCTTTAGCTGTACAGGGAGTCAAAGTAGGGTTGATTGAGCGAGGAATTCTCCAGGGAAGAGAGCAAGAGTGGAATATTTCTCGCAAAGAGTTAGAAGTGTTTCTGGAATTGAATTTACTGACGAATGAAGAATTAGAGCAAGCGATCGCTACAGAATATAATCCAGCTAGAGTCGGCTTTCATGGTGGTACAGAAGTTTGGGTAGAGGATGTTCTCAACATTGGCGTAAATCCTGTTTATCTTTTGGCTACATTGAAAACAAAATTTTTAGCTGCTGGGGGGAAGTTGTGGGAAAACACACCCTTAACGGAAGCTGTAGTACATCCTAATGGGGTAACGGTAAATAGCCAACTCAAAACTAGGTTATTAATCGATGCAATGGGACATCTTTCTCCGATTGCACAACAAGCGCGTCAAGGACAAAAACCTGATGCGTTGTGCTTAGTTGTGGGAAGTTGTGCGCAAGGTTTTCCGGAGAATCGATCTGGTGACTTGTTGTTATCATTTACATCCTTGCACAATCAATGCCAATACTTCTGGGAAGCTTTTCCAGCTAAAGATGGCAGAACTACCTACTTGTTTACCTACATGGATGCACACCCACAACGTTTAGGTTTAGAAGCTCTGTTTGAAGAATATCTGCGCCTTCTACCACAATATCAGGGTGTGGAATTGAGTCAGTTAAAGTTTCAACGGGCACTGTTTGGCTTCTTTCCTACTTATCGCCAAAGTCCCCTCAAAACCCCTTGGAATCGGATTTTGCCAGTGGGAGATAGTAGCGGTAGTCAATCACCTTTAAGTTTTGGTGGTTTTGGCGCTATGGTGCGTCACTTGAAGCGTTTAACTTTTGGTATTCAAGAAGCGCTGCAAACCGAACAATTATCTGCAAAAGCGCTAGCTTTGCTGCAACCTTATCAGCCAAGTTTGGCTGTTACTTGGTTGTTTCAAAAAGCGATGAGTGTTGGCGTGAATCAAAATATTCCTCCAGATCGAATTAACCAACTGCTTTCTATAGTTTTTCAAGAAATGCAAAAGCTGGGTACACCTGTACTCAAGCCGTTTTTGCAAGATGTAGTGCAGTTTTCAGCACTGACGCAAACACTACTGAAAACTGCTTTGGCAAATCCTGGATTAGTTGCCAAAATAATTCCCCAAGTAGGTTTATTGAATTTATTGGATTGGGTGCTACATTACAGTAATTTAGGTGTTTATACTGCCTTATTTTGGCTGAGTCCAATGCTAGAAACATTGATTAAATACCTGCCAATTCAACAACAATATTATTGGCATCGCTTGGTTGATGGCTGGAAGTTTGGTTCTGGTAGCGATTATGCAGATGGATAATTTATTCAGAAAAGTCAAAAGTCAATGGTTAATGGTCAAAAGCTTTTAGATTATGGACTTTTGATACCCCAAATTAAAGGGATTTAATTTCATTCCGATGAAAAAAGTGTGTGAGGATTAAAATGATTGAACGACAATCTTCTGGGATAAAATACTTTACAGTACTAATTGGCTTGCTGCGCGATCGCCAAATTTTTTTAGAAGAAATTACTCAAAGTGTACGACTACCAAGTAAAATCATTTCGCTTTTAGTTTGCAGTTCTCTATTTCTGGCTATCTATGGCGGTATTATTGGCGCATATCATAGCTGGATGCAAGCTGTATCTTCTGCAATTAAACTCCCAGCACTCTATCTAATTACGCTCATCATTTGCTTACCTACGTTGTACTTTTCTAATATTATTTTTGGTTCTAAACGTAGTTTTGGGCAGCATTTCGCACTAGTACTCACTGCGGTTTCGGTAACTAGCGTACTGTTATTTAGTTTTGCACCTATTACACTATTCTTTTTAATTACCACTAATAATTACCAATTTTTAATTTTGCTGAATGTTCTGATATTTTCTTTTACGGGATTTATTGGGATTTCTTCTTTATACCAAGCTACGAGCGTGGTATTAGAGCAAGATAATGAAGGTAGCAGTACGCGCCGCAAAATTATACTATCGTGGCTATTTCTTTATGCTTTCGTAGGTAGCCAGTTAGGATGGACTCTCAGACCTTTTTTTGGCACACCTGGTTCTGTGTTTCAGCTATTTAGAGATAGAGAAGGCAGTTTTTATTTAAGCATTCTGCAATCTATCGGTCATCTTTTAGGAATTCGTTAATCAGTTATTAATGATAGCTATACGATTTAGGAAATTTTCGTGAAGCTGTCATTTTTTATTAGGCATTAGTAGTTAATTTGCTTATACTGCATTTAATAATTTACATATCACACCACTATGTTAGAAAAGCCATCTTACAAAAATAAACAATTTGGAATTTTAATTAGTTTGCTACGCGATCGCCAGGGTTTTTTAGAAGAAATTAGCCAAGGGATAAGATTACAAAGTAAAATTAGTGCTTTGTTTGTTTCAAGTTCTATTTGTTTTGCCATATATGGTGCAATTATTGGTGCATCTCATAGTTGGGCACAGGCATTAGCTGGGGCTATCAAACTCCCGGCATTTTATTTATTAACACTAATAATTTGTTTTCCGACTCTATTCTTTTTTAATGTTTTATTTGGTTCTCGCAGCAGCTTAAAACAGCATTTTGTGGTATTGCTCACAGCAGTATCAGTAATTAGCGTGCTTTTATTCAGCTTGGCACCAGTAACGCTATTTTTTATGATTACTGCTCCCAATTCTTACCAATTTTTTAAACTATTAAATGTATTGATCTTTGGAATCACAGGAATATTTGGAATTAAATTTCTGTATGAAGGAATGCAATTACTTTCTAAACAAGACGATGTAGGTAAGAAAACTCGCACTACTATTTTAAGATCCTGGTTATTTTTATATGCTTTTGTGGGCGTGCAATTAGGATGGTTTTTACGCCCGTTTTTTGGTGCTCCTAGTTCTAAATTTGAGTTGTTCCGAGCAGTGAGTGGCAATTTTTATCTTGATATTGTTGCAGCAATATCTGAAATTTTAGGATTCCGTTAATTAAATTATAGATTTTATTCGCTTGTGTTTAATTACAATAGCGATAATTCTTGAATCTTGGCATTAGAAAAAGTGCAGAGTGGATAAAAATTAAGGGCTTCCCCTATCCACTCTGCTTTTTATATGCAAACACTTTAACTGCTGGTATACATAGCTAATATGCAGTCAATTGACATATGCTGCTTGTGTTTTGGGTAAGGGATTGGCAAAATCCGAAATGGCAATTGGGTACTCCAAAATAGTAATTGAGTACTCCAAAATAGCAATTGATGACTCCCGGAAAGCAACTTTAAAGCGTTGGTGACTAATCCCTTAATGTTGTCTATCTGTTTCTTGTATCCAAAAACTTGATCTGCTGGTATATACAGCGAATCTGCGGTAAATTCACGCCTGCTGCTTGCGCTTTGCGTAACGGATTGCCAAAAATTGCTTCTACTTCTAAAGGACGCCGTTCATCATAGTCAATTTTCATGCTAGTACGGTAAGGCTTCATCTTCACGGTATAATCGAGCATCATCTGAATGAAGCTATCGGGAATAATGCGATCGCAACTTTTCGCCCCCGCTGCAACTTCATACATCAACTGTTCAGCTAAGTTGCGAGTATGTTCGTACGCCATTAATTCATCTGTTCTGGCGTTAAGAACTACAGATAAGCCATTATAGGGGATGTTCCATACGAGTTTTTTCCATCGCCCTAATAGTAAGTCTTCAGTTAATTCTATCGAAATCCCCGCATTCATAAAGTCATCGGCTATTTGCCGCATCTTCTCCGTAATCCCAGCAGGATTGTAGCCAGTGACATACTCTCCTAAGGTAATTTGTCCATAGTCGAGGTGGCGGATATGTCCTTGTCCGACTTTATTGGAACAGAGAAAACACAAACCACCAATAATGCTGACACGATCGACTATTTTGGCTACTTCTTCTTCCACCGCTAGTCCATTCTGCAAAACTAAGACTACGCCATCATCTTTGACGACGGGTGGTAACATCTGCGGTAATAAATGATTTTGTGTCGTCTTCAATGCCACCACTACCACATCGCATTGTGGCATTTTCTCTACATCATTGTAGGCATTGACTTGGGTCAAGGCGAAATCGCCGTCTTTTGACTCAATCACCAAACCAGATTTACTGACATATTCATAGTCACTCCTCAGCAAAAAGTGGACATCTAAACCAGCTTTTTGCAGTTTGGCACCATAAAACCCACCTAATGCACCAGTTCCTAGAATGGCGTAACGACGCTCGGACATTTTGCTAACACAGAGATTTTTCTATGACAATCATAAGGCGAGTATGTTGTATACATACAGCCCTGTTTCAAGCTAAATTTATGTAATAAAACTTAAAAAGGAGTTACTATCCTTTAAGTTATGATACACAATTTTAGGTGAAATATATGGCGGATATTGTTGATATTGCAGTTGGTGCTGACTCTTTTAAAACTTTAGTAACAGCTGTTCAAGCTGCTGGTTTAGTAGAGACATTAAAGAGTCCGGGGCCGTTTACTGTCTTTGCACCAAATGATGATGCTTTTGCCAAGTTACCACCAGGAACTATACAAACTCTGGTGCAAAATATTCCCCAACTAACGCGCATTTTAAAATACCATGTGGTTCCCGGAAAGCTTTTCCAGGCTGATTTAGCGAAACTTGGTACAGTTACTTCTGTGGAAGGTTCACCCATAAAAATTGATTGCTCTGATGGATTTGAAGTTAAAAATGCCACAGTTTTAGCAGCAGATATCGAAGCAGATAACGGTGTAATTCACGTGATCGATACAGTGATTTTAATGGGTTAATTTGGCTATGGTGGGTAATGCCCACCATGCTAATTATTGAAATTTTTAATTGTATAAATTTGTTTAAATTATGTTACATAGTTAAGTTTTGCACTTTAATAGGGTGCTAACTTAGTTCAATTATTTTTAAATATATTAAATTTGTTAGTATATGCGTACATTATCCCAACACATTGATGCTCGATTTCCACACATTAGCTGAGTTCTCCCGTGCCAACTGCGTGAGCATTTGTGCATTTCTTGTACCTGCCAATTTACTGAGCGCGCTACTAACAATTATCCTGACGGTATTACATCGCCCATCACATCAAGTATGGCAAGCTGCTGGATTTGCTAGTATTTTCGCTTTGGTCATGATAATGCACGTATATAGTTGGTTTGCCGTAGGCGTGGTGATGGCTCCAACTTATATCTTGCTATGGCTAGCAATTACTTGCTTGTTAATTAATCTGGGAGCAATTATTTGGCAAAGACGCTTCGCTCATACCCCCAGCCTCTCCAACAACGCATGATGTCATAACCTGCAAAGAAATCTTTCATTTCTAAAATAGCGATCGCCGATTATTTTATCTGTAATATTTAATCTGCGATCGCTAGTCATTAGTATTAAAACAAATGACTAATGACTAAGGACTAATAACTATATGATTAAAATCCTCCATCTTTCCGATATCCACATGGGTAGCGGTTTCTCCCACGGACGCATCAATCCAGCCACAGGATTAAACACGCGATTGGAGGATTTTGTCAATACATTATCTCTATGTATTGACCGCGCGATCGCAGATGAAGTGGATTTAGTGATATTTGGCGGTGATGCTTTTCCTGATGCGACACCACCGCCTTACGTACAAGAAGCTTTTGCTAGTCAATTTCGCCGTCTTGTAGATGGCAATATCCCTACAGTATTGTTAGTAGGCAATCACGACCAACATTCCCAAGGATTAGGGGGTGCGAGTTTATGTATTTACCGCACGTTAGGTGTGCGGGGGTTTGTTGTTGGGGATACAGTCACCACCCACCGCATCCAAACTCGTAACGGTAAAGTTCAAGTGGTTACTCTTCCTTGGCTAACCCGTTCTACGTTGATGACTCGCCAAGAAACGGAAAGTTTGTCACTAGCGGAAGTTAACCAACTATTAACAGAACGCCTGCAAGTTGTTTTAGAATCAGAAGTTCGCCGTCTCGATCCCGATGTTCCCACTGTACTTTTAGCTCACTTGATGGCTGACAATGCAGCTTTGGGAGCCGAACGCTTTTTAGCTGTAGGTAAAGGCTTTACTCTACCTCTATCTTTGCTGACACGTCCCTGTTTTGATTATGTTGCTTTGGGACACGTCCACCGCCACCAGAATTTAAATAAATCCAACGATCCGCCGGTGATTTATCCCGGAAGCATTGAGCGAGTAGATTTTAGCGAAGAAAAGGAAGACAAAGGTTATGTAATTATTGAACTGGAGAAGGGTAAAGCTAATTGGGAGTTTTGTCCTTTACCCGTGCGGACATTCCGAACAATTGAGGTAGATTTATCCAAAGTAGAAGATCCGCAAGCAGCATTAATGAAAGCGATCGCTAAATACAATATTCAAGATGCTGTAGTTCGGTTAATCTATAAACTGCGCTCCGAACAGTTAGATTTAATTGATAATTCCTCGCTGCATAGTGCTTTAAGTTCCGCACACACCTACACCATTCAACCAGAATTGCTGAGTCAGTTAGCTAGACCTCGCATTCCCGAACTGAGTGCGAGTAGTAGCATTGACCCTATGGAAGCCTTAAAAACTTACTTAAGTAATCGCGAAGATCTCAAAGATATCGCTGGCTCCATGCTAGAAGCTGCACAGAAACTACTTGCAGACGATGTAGAAGTCTGGCTGGAAGGCGCAACTCATGATTAGTAAAATTTAAGGTCAAAGTGTTAGGAATCTGCCAAAATTGCTATATTCCTTGCTCAGTATTTTAGTAGTCCTCTTGCAAAAGGTACTTTTGTCAAAAGTGGAGATAGGGTAAAGGTTAAAAAGAAAAGAAACTTCTTTTACTTTCACCCTTCCCGCTTCTTGTTGAACTAACTTCTGCAAAAAGTTACAGGATGTATTCAATTGAGCGGGAGTACAAACCTTTGTCAGGTGGACTTAGTATGTCCCTCTACCCACAAATCAAAAAATTTTTACTTGGTAAATCCTTACCAACCAGCGCTCATAGTGAAGAGCGATTGAGTAACGCTGCTGCTTTAGCAGTGCTTTCCTCAGATGCGCTTTCCTCTGTGGCTTATGCTACAGAAGAAATCCTGCTGGTTCTAGTCGCAGCGGGAAGTGGTGCTTTGGGTTTGTCTCTACCTATTGCTATAGCGATTATCATCCTACTGGGCATAGTTGTGCTTTCCTATCGGCAAACCATTCGTGCTTATCCTAAAGGCGGTGGTTCCTACATCGTTGCTAGAGAAAACCTGGGTATTTATCCAGGTCTAGTAGCAGGGGGTTCGCTGATGATTGACTATATTTTGACAGTCACAGTCAGTATATCTGCGGGTACAGCCGCCCTAACTTCAGCAATTCCCGCACTGCGACCTTTCACCGTTAGCCTGTGCTTAATTTTCATTTTCTTGTTGATGCTGGCAAATCTCAGAGGTGTGAAGGAATCAGGCAGAATATTTATGATTCCTACCTATGGATTTATTGCCAGTATTTTTGTGCTAATTGGTATTGGTTTATTCAAACATGCTATTGGGGAAGAAGTAGCAGCATATCCTCCAATTCCCGTGCATGAAGGACTGAGTTTGTTTTTCATATTGCGAGCCTTTTCTGCTGGCTGTACAGCACTGACTGGAGTAGAAGCAATATCTGATGGGGTCTTAGCCTTTAAAGAACCAGAGTGGAAAAATGCTCGGATCACATTGATTTATTTGGGCGTGATTCTGGGGCTGATGTTTATTGGCATCACTTATTTATCCAATATGTATCATCTGGTGCCAGAGGAGGGACAAACAGTAGTTTCTCTTTTAGGTAGAGAAATTTTGGGTAATGGCCCGTTCTACTATTTCGTTCAAATTGTTACTCTGTTGGTTTTGTTGTTAGCAGCAAATACCAGCTATGCCGATTTCCCCAGACTTTGCTACTTTTTGGCACGGGATGGCTTTTTACCCAGACAATTAGCGCTGTTAGGCGATCGCTTAGTCTACTCCAATGGTATTATTCTCCTCAGCATTTGTGCCGGAATTTTAGTCATTATCTTTAAAGGACAAGTGAACGCTGTGATTCCGTTATATGCGGTAGGTGTATTCACTTCCTTTACCCTGTCTCAAGCTGGGATGGTGCGCCACTGGTTTCAATCACGAGAATCAAATTGGCGTGCTAGCGCGCTCATGAATGGTTTAGGAGCCATTGCGACAGCTGTTGTACTAGGAGTAATTATTTCAACTAAGTTTCTCTTAGGAGCTTGGTTAGTAGTAGTAGCTATTCCTGTGGTAGTGGCATTATTCATCACCATTCGTCAACACTATGAACACGTAGCCGAACGTTTGAGCGTTCAGGATATGGCACCTCGAAGTTATATCCCTCGGCCTAAACCAACAGTAGTTACCCATCCTGCGGTAGTGGTAGTCGGACAACTAAACCGAGGAACAGTAGAGGCTTTGGACTATGCACGTACCATCGCCGATGAAATTGTGGCAGTTCATGTAGATATAAACGGTTCTACAGACAGAGAAAAACTGCAATCCAAATGGCGACAATTAGAGTCTGATATTCCTTTAGAAATTATCGACTCACCCTATCGCTCTGTGATTGAGCCGATTGTCGATTTTGTCGCTCAGTTTGAGGAGCGTCATCCAGATGTTTTTACCACTATCGTTATTCCTGCTTTTGTAACGCGCAACTGGTGGGAAGGTCTTTTGCACAACCAAACAACTCTGTTCTTAAAAACAGCTTTAAGGGCTAAAAAAAGTCGAGTTGTCTCAACTGTTAGATATTACTTGTAACAGAATTTTCTCATCTGTATTAATAAACCGAGTTTTTTCTGCTTTATAACAGTAAAAACTCGGTTTATTTCATATTTTGGTAAGATTTATACCAATTCAAATAATGTTGAAGTCAAATAACTATTCATCAGGAACATTGTCACCTACCTATCTGTCGAATTTTATTTTCAATCAATTTGATATTCTAGCTGTAGAAATTGCTGGTTATGAGCAATAGTTTTCAGTTTTTATACAAGGGTTTCATCGGAATCTCGATCGCAAACTCTGTTCCCTCTCCTTGTTTTGAGGAACAGCGAATTTGTCCGTGATGTTTTTCCACTATGATTTGATAGCTAATAGATAACCCTAACCCTGTACCTTTACCCAATTCTTTTGTAGTAAAGAAGGGTTCAAAAATATGCGATCGCACTTCTTCGGGAATGCCCAAACCATTATCGGATATTTTAATTAAAATTTGGTTATTAACCATCTGGGTATTAATCCAGATAGTCAAGGGAATTGTGGGGCTGGTTTTCGATGATTGCAAATATTTTTCTTGGAGAATTCTATATTTGTCATCTAATGCATCAACGCTGTTACTTAAGATATTCATGAGCACCTGATTGAGTTGCGCGGGATAGCATTCTACTAAAGGTAGATCGCCATATTCTTTGACAATTTCAATAGCTGGGCGCTCTCGATTATTTTTGAATCGATGACCTAAAATCAGTAAAGTGCTATCCAATCCTTCATGAATGTCTACTGCCTTTAGTTCAGCCTCATCTGTACGAGAGAAATTGCGCAGCGATAGTACAATCTGATGAATTCTCTCTGTTCCTACATTCATCGATTCAATAGTTTTGGGTAAATCTTTGATAATAAAATCTAACTCAGCTTTATTAATTTGTTTTTGAATATCTGGAAATAAAGCGTCATTTTCGCGATAAAGTTTCACTACCTTTAGTAATTCTTGCGTATATTCATTTAAATGAATGAGATTACCAAAGATAAAACTAACAGGATTATTAATTTCATGAGCGACTCCGGCGATTAGTTGTCCTAAACCAGCCATTTTTTCGCCTTGAATTAACCGCGACTGAGTTTGTTTTAATTCTTGTAGAGCTTGTGTAAGTTCTAAAGTTTGACGTTTTGTGCGTTCGAGTAATTCCCCTTGCTGAATAGCAATTCCTAATTGCACGCCAACTTGAGCCAGTAAATTGATTTCCTCATCTTTCCAATAGCGCGGTTGGGAATTTTGATAAGCAACTAATAACCCCCATAATTGTTCGCCTTGGCGGATGGGAACAAAAGTTTCGTTGCGCGGTAGCTCGTTATCGTCGTCTGTACCTTCAAAAGTTTCTAGTAGCATTGGTTGGGCTTGTGCTAAAGGTTTCCAACCATCTTTAAAGGAATCTGCTACAAATTTACCACTCCAATCTGGGTTGAAGCGGTAGATAGCAACTCGCTCAACTTCCAATAACTCTCTAACAGCTTGAGTAGTAGTTTTAAAAATAGTTTTAATGTCGAGTGATTGGCGAATTTTATCAATGGTTGCCGCTAGCAGCTTTTGCCGTTCCATTGCTTTTTCGCGCTCGGTAGCTTCTGCTAACTGAACAGCCTGCATTTGAAATTGCTTTAAATAAGAATCTTGTTTTAATGCAACTCCTAATTGCTCGGCTATTTGGCTCACAAATTCAATTTCTGATGGTTGCCAGTGACGGGGTGCATCGCATTGATGAATACAAAGTAATCCCCAAAGTTCGCCTTTTTTTAATAGAGGTGCGACCATATTGGCACGCACTTGAAATCTTTCTAGGATATGGATATAGCAGGCTTGAAACTTTCCTTGATAAATATCCGCGATCGCATTTACTCGACCTTGAGCGTAAAGGTATGCAAAGCTTTCACTAAAGCAGTGGTCATAAACTTTTTCTGCCATTGCAGAATTCCAGTCAGAATCTACATCTTCATAGACAAATTCTCCTTCCCAGTCTGTTTGCGGATCGAAACGGAAAACCCCCACTCGATTGGCTTTGAGTAGGTGTCTAACTTCAGTGACAGATGTTTGAAAAATTGTGTCTAAATCTAAAGACTCACGAATTCTAGCAATGACACTAGTTAATGTCTTTTGTTGCTCTGTCTGGTATCGTGCTTCAACTAAAAGTTCGTTATGTTGGAGAACCACTCCTAAATTCTCTGCTATTTGGCTGACAAATTCAATCTCAGTAGCTTGCCAATTTCGCGGACTATCGCATTGATGAACGCACAAAAAGCCCCATAAATTCCCGCGTTTCAGTAGAGGCACCACCAGATTTGCCCGCACTTGAAATTTTTCCCAAATCGCAGCATCAGAGATATCTGCAACTGCTTGCAACCTTCCTTTTTGGCTATCGGCTGTCAACTGTTCTTTGAAATCCCGATCGGAGATTTTTGCTGCTATTACTGAGTCCCAGCCAGACGCAACATCTTCAGAAATAAATTCTCCTTCCCAATCTTTTTGAAGGTCGAACTGAAAGACTGCTACTCGGTCAGCTTGTAGCATTTGCCGAACTTCTGTGACTGTAGTTTGAAAAATTTTATCTAAATCGAGAGACTCACGAATGCGAGTAATTACACCAGTTAATGTTTTTTGTTGCTCTGCTTGGTACTTAGCTTGTGCTAACAACTGATGGTGTCGTAATGCGACGCCAATTTGCGTGCCGATTTTTGTTAGCGATTCAATTTCGTAAGATTGCCACTGTCTAGGCGAGGAATTTTGATAGGCTGCAATAATTCCCCACAATTTGTTTCCCTGAAGAATAGGAGCCGTTGCAAAAGCTTTTGCCTGAAATTGCTCCAACAGGTTCACGTGACAGTCTGTTAATCCAGCTTGATAAATGTCATTGGCTGTAAATGTCTGGTTCTCGGCGTAACGTCCCCCTTGATTTTGCTGTAAATAAGTATCAGCAATCGCAGATTGAACGTTAACTAAAGGAGTCCAACCTTCAGCTAGTGATTCAGCGACAAAGTTACCAGTCCAATCGCCATTGAAGCGAAAGATTGCCACTCTGTCCGCTTGCAGTAGCTTACGTATTTCATCAGTCGTCGTGGCAAAGATGCTTTCAATATCCAGGGGTGAGCGAATTTTATCAACAATCTGAGCAATTACGCGATCGCGCTGGGCAGTTTGTGCTAATTGAGCAGCTTGTAATTGAGCTTCATGGAAAAGTTTTGCTTGTTGAATAGCTACTGTTAAATGGTCAGAAATTTGGCGAATAAATTCAATTTCTGATTCTTTCCAGTTACGAGCTTCACTACACTGATGAATGCAAAGCAATCCCCACAGTTCCTTCTCCCTTAATAAAGGAACAATCAGATTAGCGCGTACCTGCATCTTACTCAAAATTTCTACATAAAAATCGCTCAGTTCTGCCTCATAAATATTAGTCACAGCTTGCACTCGACCTTGTTGATACTCAGCAGCAAATTGTTCTTCAAAGTAGCGATCTTTAATTTTAAGTGCTATTACCGAGTCCCAACCATTTGCAACATCCTCACAAACAAATTCTCCTTCCCAGTTATTTTGACGATCGAACTGGAAGATTGCTACTCGGTCAGCATTTAGCAGTTGCAACACAGCTGTAACGGTAGTTTGAAAAATCGTTTCTAAGTCAAGAGACTCCCGAATTCGCAAAATTACGCTTGTCAGAGCTTTTTGTTGCTCTAGTTGTTCTTGCAGTTGATCGCTTGACAATAGAAGCTGATTTTCTGGAGAAGTTGAATTGAGTTCCATTGCTCTTAGTTATGGGAATTTTCTTAAAAAGAGGCTTTCTACCAACTGCTACAGATGAAACACTGCAAAATTTTTCCAGTGTTCAACTTCGAGAAGATAGTTACTTTTATATTTCCCGTTTATTGAGCTATCTTTACAATGGCCGATGTTTTACTTGTATAAGTTATACGCATTAGGGAATAGTTAAAAAAATGTTGCTTCTTCCCCGTTACCTTCTGGAAAATTAGCGATCGCATCATCAAAATTGCATTTTAATTACGGAAAATCTGCTGAGGCTTAATCGGACTTTGGTGGAGTAGTATTTAGCCAAGTACTTATACTGGGTGTTATGTCTAAACTACTGCCAGTCGTCTTAGCCGCCGTTACCGTTCTCATAACATCAACTAATCACCATAGCGCCACACTGGCAGGAACTTGTGCCTCTAAGTGTGGCCCGCGTCCAGTTCAATTTACTCCCGGTCAATCTATCCGATTAGAAGTAGTAAATAGAACATTAGGGATAGTAAAATTAGAGAAACTTCAAGGAACTGACCCGATTCCCCTGCGACCGGGACAAGAATTACAATTTGTCCAAGGCGATGAGACACAACCAAAAATTTCTCTGGTATTTTGGGATGAAATGGGATTGCCACTACAAGCAATTATTTCTAAACCCGACTTTGGTACTTTACGGGTAGAACTCCGTCCTGGTAGACGTAATCCGGGCGATCGCTCTCTCTATATGATGGCTGATGGCCATGTAAACGTTTATTAATAAGTAGAAAAAGTTATCAGTTTAAGCTATTAGTTATGAGTTAGGAAATAAGTTTAAATCAAAAATCCTAACTCATAACTTTTATTGTGCTAGATGTAGTTCGCTCAGAAACCACAAAACCTCGTAGGCGCTTACCAAATCAACGTTGGCAAATTTATCCGCAAAAAGCAGAATTTGCCCAAAAATTGGCTGTAGCGAGTAATATCTCCCCCATTATCAGCCAACTGCTCATTAACCGGGGTATTGAAACCCTAGAAGCAGCACAAGCATTTTTAGAACCAGAATCTTTAATCTTACCTGCGCCATTGGAAGAATTCCCAGATTTGGCAATTAGTGTAGAGTTACTGCAAAATGCGATCGCTTCTGAAGAAAAAATTGCTATTTGCGGTGACTACGATGCTGATGGGATGACTAGCACCGCTTTACTGTTGCGCAGTCTCCGCACTTTAGGGGCTAAAGTTGATTACGCTATCCCCAGCCGGATGCACGATGGTTATGGCATTAATAAACGGATTGTCGAAGAATTCCACAGCGAAGGCGTGGGGTTAATTCTCACTGTCGATAATGGTATCTCGGCAGTTGAACCAATAGCCAGAGCCAGAGAACTAGGTTTAAAGGTCATTGTTACCGACCACCACGACATTCCGCAAATATTGCCAGCAGCGAATGCTATTCTCAACCCCAAACTAATCGCCGAATCTTCTCCTTACCGGGGTGTCGCAGGTGTGGGTGTCGCTTATATTTTGGCGGTGTCTCTAGCACAACAGCTAGGAGAAACTAGAGGCTTAATTCAGCCGATGCTAGCATTATTTACTCTGGGAACGATCGCAGATTTAGCTCCCTTAACTGGCGTCAACCGCCGTTGGGTAAAACGTGGTTTACAACATCTACCCAAGTCCAAATTACCTGGGATACAGGCGTTAATTCAGATAGCTGGAGTACAGGCGAGTGAATCAATTCAAAATTCAAAATTCAAAATTCAAAATTCAGAATTAGAAATTCAAAATTTAGGACTTGACACTAATCCAAAATTCAAAATCCAAAATCCAAAATCTCTAAAGCCGGAGGATATTGGTTTTCGCCTAGGGCCAAGAATTAATGCAATTGGTCGGATTGGCGATCCGCAGATCGTAATCGATCTGTTAACTACAGATGATATGGGAATAGCGCTGGAAAGATCAATGCAATGCGAAAGCGTGAACCAGCAACGCCAGGAAATGTGCGAGCAAATTGAACAAGAAGCGATCGCTTTTGTGGAGACTGAATTTGTTACCTCACTCCAGCAAGACCGAGTATTAGTTGTAGTCCAACCAAACTGGCATCATGGTGTAATTGGAATTGTTGCTTCTCGCTTGGTAGAACGCTACGGTGTCCCAGTGTTTATTGGCACCTATGAAGATGAGACACACATTCGCGGTTCAGCAAGAGGAATTCCTGAATTTAATGTGTTTGAGGCTTTGCAAGCTTGTCACGATTTATTAGGTAAATATGGCGGACACAAAGCCGCAGGGGGATTTTCTTTCCCAGCGCAGAATTTACCAAAAGTGCGATCGCGCCTGATTGAATTTGCTAATCAATGTCTAGAACCCCAACACCTTAAGCCACTACTCAAAATTGATACCCAAGTAAATTTTAGTGAAATCGATCGCCAGCTTTATCAACAGCTAAATGCTTTACATCCTTGCGGTATCGACAACCCCGATCCAGTATTTTGGACGCCTAATGTCCAAGTAGTTGAGCAACAAATAGTTGGCAAAGGACATATCAAACTTACCCTTGCGCAAACTATCGATCGTCAACAGTACAAAATTAAAGCGATCGCTTGGCGTTGGCGCGACTATTTCCCTCTACCGTCGCGAGTCGATGTTGCTTATAAACTGCGAGAAAATACTTTCAACGGCAATACCAGCATTGAGATGGAATTAATAGGCGTGAGACTTCCAACACAGTCTCACCTATTTTTAACTTCTCCACAGCGTCCCTTAAGAACTACCTTTGAGTACAAGCAGCGCCAGTATTCTTGTGGTATCTTTCAACAGGGTTCGCTACCAGAATTAAGAATTAAAAATCCTGAAGGCAAAGTCTTAGTTATGCAACCAGGACATACGATTGGTTTACTGGGCAATAGTCGGGAAAATGCTCAAGAGGTTGATATTTGTCAACCACAATACGACGGCATTATTCAAGCTGCCCTTCAGGCTTTATCAGTGCTGAGTCATGAGTCCTGAGTTTGCAGTTAATAGTATTGAGTTGGGAATTTTACGACGTTCTACAAATCAGCATTATTCACTCAATGAGAAGTTCAGAGCGACAGCTAGCGACGCCCTGAACTTCAGATACTCAGTACTTTTACAGGTTGCCGTTGCGAAATGCCAGCACAAAAATTACAGCAGGGCCAGCAAGTACGATTAAAGCAACGAAGAGTAATTGAAAAATAACTTCCCAATTGATGTTGGCTATAGCTTCAAACATTGTTTCCTCCCAATTGTCTTAAAAAATTCAATAACTGACAGTTACAAAACCCGCAATCGATCATATCCGGCGATGGACTGCTAGATTTAATTTACTTAACAAAATTATAGAAAAAGAAATAAAAATGTAAGATGAGAGGACTGGGCGATGACGGAAATAAGGGAAATGAAGGAACAGAGGAAGAAATACTATTGCCGTCTTACCCAATGCCCCATGCCCAATAACCAATGAAAAACACCTAAATCATGGCAACTTGGCAATGTATTAAGCAATGTGGAGCCTGCTGTAATCTTGACCCAGCAGAGCGTCCAGATATAGAAGAGTATCTTACTCCCGCAGAACTGGAACTTTACCTCAGTATGGTAGGTGAAGGCGGATGGTGCGTGAATTTCGATCAGATTACGCGAGAATGTCGCATTTACCCTAATCGTCCTCGTTTCTGCCGCGTAGAAGCAGAGATATTTCAAGATATGTATGGAATTGAAAAAGAGGAGTTAAACGATTTTGCAATTGACTGCTGTCGCCAACAGATAGAAGGAGTATATGGCGATCGCAGCTTGGAAATGATCCGCTTCAACAAAGCTGTTGGTATTTGAGCCAAATAAAGGTTTTTGAATTAGACAGCAGCAACAGTTGCAATTTATTACAACAATCTGAGAAAATGAGAAGAATATGAAAATACCCTAGTAAGTAAGATTACTGCCTGTGAAACTTGACTCTGCACCCTTGAGCCTTTCTAGCATATCTGAGACTGAAAGCCAGCCAGAACTAGAAGACAGTACCGATATTAACTTAACAACTGCGATCGTTGAGCCGCTTCAGCCTGTAGTAGCCGATAGTCCAAAAAAGCCAGAATCAGTAGCAGTTATTTTTGGTACAACATTCATCACCATATTTCTAGCAGAAATTGGCGATAAAACTCAGCTATCTACCTTATTAATGAGCGCACAATCTCATGCACCGTGGATAGTTTTCATGGGATCTGGGGCTGCACTGATAACTACCAGCTTATTAGGCGTACTTTTAGGAGGTTGGATAGCCAACAGACTCAGCCCCAAAACTGTAGAGAAATCAGCAGGTGTTATGTTACTGCTAATTTCCCTGATGCTGTGTTGGGATGTAGTCATTGGTAATTAGTTATTTCTCCCTCTGCTTTCTTATCTCCCCTAATCTCCTTAAATAATATGGATTGGCATCTTTTAGGACTGAGCTTTATTACAGTATTTCTATCAGAATTAGGTGACAAGAGCCAGTTAGCTGCGATCGCACTTTCTGGCCGCAGTCAATCTCGGCGTGCTGTATTTTTTGGTACTGCGGTTGCTCTATTGTTAACTAGCTTATTGGGAGCATTAGCAGGGGGAGCCGTTGCAGAATTTTTACCCACTCGCTTATTAAAAGCGATCGCGGCTGTAGGATTTGCGATTCTCGCCGCACGCTTGCTATTCTTTAACAATTCTGAATCAACACAGTAAACAATATATAGATATATTCCACAAAAAAGACGCCAAGAAATTCTTAGCGTCTTTATTTTTGCCACAAGATTGGATTTTAAGCTTGCTGTTTCCAGCAACAGTTCAAAAGCGCACCACCTGCTACCAGCTTGATGACTTCTAGTACCCAATAACTACCATGAAGTACATTCATTGTTGCTGGAACAGTAGTCTCTACATCAAATGCATTCAGATGAACTCCGATCGCACTCATCTGTGGAGTTAGAAAATAGGTATCAAGTAAAGCTATAACTAGCAACAGCACAGATAAAACAATACCGTTGCGACGCCAGTTTACTTGGGTTTTACTTAAAGCAAGTACACCAGTTAATACTACAGCAGCAGACAATAATTCCAAACGATTGAAATTCCAAAATATCACATAGCCAACTGTAGAAAAACTCGCTTGAGTCATCATGCCAGAAATGTACATACTAGGCATAATTACCCAATCTAAAAGTAGGCTAGCACTGAGCCAAAAGCCTAGAGTCAATAAGACAGCAGGTCGCCAGAAGGGCTGCTTGAATTGAAGGTTAGAAATAGTATGCATAAGAATAATTGCTGTGTTGTATTCTTAGTTTCGATCTCTAAGCATGACTTTGACAACACTTATCAATTATCCTTTACAAAGCAATTGTGACTGTTGAGTGTAAATACAAAGATTGTGTAGTTTTATTACTAAATTAGTCGTTACAATAACTTGATTTAAAATTAGTTGTGCTGTGGAGCGATCGCTTCTACGTTAATAATCAAAAATGCAATCGGGCAATAGTTATTACCGTATTATATTTTCTTCTATTCGTAGTCCTAGTCCCTAGCCAAATCCTCATCCAAGATGCGACGCACATGAATAAATTCATCTGCTGCGGAGATCTGAAGCACATCTTCTACTTTTTCCCGAATTCTACTCTTGATAGGTTGAGCCGGATTTCCTGCATAAATTGTCATTGGCTCTAAGGAATGCCCAGTCACGCCTCCTAATGTCAGCACTGCTCCTTGTCCGACTGTAACTCCAGGGCCAATTACCGACTTGGCCGCAATCCAACTACTCTCGTGAATGTGAATTGGTGCAGGAATCAGTTTAAAATCAGGATGATACCAGTCATGATTACCAGTGCAGAGATAAACTCCTTGCGATAAACATACATGACTTTCAATTACCACAGGCGCAAGGTTATCAATCCAAGCATTTTCCCCAATCCAAACACAATCGCCTACAGTTAAACGCCACGGAAACTTTACCCGCACTCCTGGTTTCATACGAACTTTGTGGCCAATGCTAGCGCCAAATCTGCGAAGTACCCAAACCTTTAAAGTTGAAATGGGTAGCCAATAACTCTCAACTATAGGCGATCCGAGGAAATACCACAAAAGCTGTTTCCAGTAGGGTGCGCCGGGAGTATAACCGTCAAGAGAGTAGTTATTTAGATGCATACTAATGATTTACTTAAGATTAGGGTTAAGGCTAGCTCCACTACGCCCTGAAATAATCCAGAAAAGCGATCGCCCAATATCCCGCAGAATGTGAGCCATCGATTCTCTAGGCCTATTAGAGGGGATAGAGACAGAAGTAAAGATAATACCTTGACTGCCCAGAACGAGGATTGCTATGAATTTTGCTCTAGGCAGGTGAAAATCTGAGGTAACTAAGTAGACATGCTGAATATGGCTTTGCTTAAAGTCGGCAACGAGGCTAGTGAAGTTGGTAACTGTGTCAACAGCACGGTAATCAAGATGAAGACGGCTGTTGGGGATGCCTGCATTGTGGAAAATAGTACGGGCTGTATCTGGAGGTGAGCCACTGGAAACCCAGATATCTAGAGTGGGATGTATTTGAGCAAATTGAGCAGTGAATTCTTCTCGATCTGGACCACCACCAAGGGTAAAGATAGCTTGAGGATAGGGAGCTTGGTAAGAAGCGATCGCTATGCGGATCGGAATAACACTTAGCCACATAAGGATAATACTTGCCAAGGTAAATATCCCATATTTTTTGATTTTTCGATGCCATCGATTCATGAGGCAGAATTATTACTGATTCATTGCGATTGACCTTGTAGGTATGTCAGTGTCAATTTTATCTATTATATAAACTCCAATTTGTAAATATTGTGACTTAGCGATCGCATTTACAAGAATAATCAAGTTTTTAATTTTTCTGCTTCAATTAGATGAATTGCCAAGAGAATTTCTGCCAAGACTCGCTGAAATGCATAATAAAAACCACGCCATCCATCAAGAATACCTCCTTTGATAATCAGGCAATAAATGAAGATGATTATGGGCGCAAAGATTTTTTGTTTGCGGATGCGATCGCCTAAGCTGAGTTCACTTGTTGCAGTTTCTAGCAACTTCTTTGCTTCAATCATCATGTAGCGATCCTGTGCCCATAACCAACGACTTAGGGATTTGCGATCGTCATGATAAATATAACCAGATAGTAATTTAGATTTTCCTTTTACGCTAACACGGTGAGCATGACCATCATCTTGATAAATTGCTTTTTCTTTTTTGTAGAGTACAGTACGCGGTGGAAGTAAGGTACCACGTAAAGGTTTACCAAAGACACAGTACTTGAATCTAACTTTATAACTCTCTACTTCAGGCTCTAATGGTAGTTTTTTAATTTCGGCAATTAGCCGATCGGTTAAGACATAATCAGCATCTAAAGATAATATCCACTCAGAGGTAATTTTTTCTATTCCATAGTTACATTGTTCGGCAAAAGAATCAAACTTTCTTTGAAAAATTTCTACTTGAGGATAGGAAGACAAAATATTTAAAGTTTCATCTGTACTATAACTATCAATAACCACAATCTTCTTTGCCCAACTAAGGTTTTGAAGAGTACGATGAATGTTAATTGATTCGTTATAAGTGAGGATAAGAGGAGTAATCTTATCTAAAATCGCAGAGCTATTCACTGGGATTATTTTGAAGTATTTGGCATACTGGAACACAACATTGATTTCCATATCCAGGGAAATCTACCTGCAAAATCAAATTTGATATTAGTATAGTTTTCTGCTTCCAATAAAGCAGTCATTGTTGCTTGAGAAAAAAACTTGATATGACCGCAATCCCAGAGAGGATTGAAGTGTTTATCTGTCTTACCTGAAACAGCCAACACTAGATTTTTAAAATAGCCATGATATGGAGTAGTTAAAATTAAATGACCTTTTGGTTTGAGACATTTTTGAGCATTTCTTAATAATTCTCGTGGAGAAAACAAATGCTCAATTACCTCAGCAGCAATAACAATATCAAACTTCTCTCCTAATTCTGCATATGGAAGATCATAGATGCTACCTAAAATAAAACGGCAATTAGGAAAACTCCGACTCGCAAACTCAAACCCAGACTCAGATTCTTCGATACCAACTACTTCATAACCATTTTGTGCAATGAAGTTACTTAAACTACCATTACCACAACCAATATCTAATATCCGCAGCTTTTGTTGATTTTTAATCATTCCTGCTGAGGTGGAAATCATTTCCATTAGAGGTTCGATCAGATAGGCATGATGATGATTAGGCTGACTATTTCGGTAGGAGTACTCATATTTGTGAGATGAAGAAATCATAGGTTGAATTTTTAAATATTTTTGATTTGTATTAACTAAATAGCAGGTATAGTTTGCCCTTCGATGATGGCTGTATAAACTGTAATCATTTTTGCAGCAATACGCTCCCATATGTATTGTTCAAAAATTAGTTGACGAGCGCGATCGCCCATAATTTTCGCTTGTTCTGGATAAGTTAAGCAATGAATTAAAGAATTTGCGATCGCATCACAGTTAATATCAACTACATGAGCAGCTTTAGCAGCAGCAGCTTCTGGAAAATTACAGCCATTTGTAATTACACAGGGCAATCCCATTGCCATACCTTCTAGGACAGACATACTGAAACCTTCAGAATAAGAAGGAGCAACATAGATGCTAGCAGCTGCAAGTGCTGCATATTTCAGTGAACCTGTCAGCATTCCAGTGAAAGTAACAGCATTGATGCAGCCTGCTTCAATAAAATAGCTTTTAGCTGTAGGTAAGAAACTGATATTATCTTGTCCCGCAACAATTAAATGAGTTTCAGGAAATTGTTTGTATACTTTAGCAAAAGTTTTAGCTAATAAATCCAATCCTTTTTTCGGGTCAATTCGTCCTAAAAATATAATTATTTTTTTATTTTTAATATCAGGAAATTCTTGATAAAAGAGATCTGGAGGAAATAAAGATTTAAAATCCTTACCATGTATGCCATTGGGAACTATAACTAATGGTACGCGAAGATGAAGCGCTTTAATACGTTCAGCTTCAGTTGAAGCTAGCATTTGAATAGCACTAGCATTTCTTAAAGCAGGCTTTTCAACAAAAGCAAAGTACAAATTCTTCTTCCAGGATTTATAAGCCAATGCCCAAGGTTCCAACATACCTCTAGGGGTAACAATATAAGGAATTCTGTGAAGTTGACAAGCCCAGTATGTAGGTAGAACAGGATAGGAAAATACAGCATTAGTATGAACTAGGTCATAATCAGCTACATATTTAAACAACCATTGAGTCAATGACCAGCTAAATTTGTAATCTAATAAATTAGAATAATGAAAATATTGAATACGGTAATACTTTTCTTCAATCCATGTGTGTAAAGGAACATCTAGACTTTGAAAGCCATTAGCATTAGTAGTTACTATATCAACCTTAACTCCCAAACTACCAATTGCTTCAGCTAACTCAATAACACTTTTTGATGGGCCTCCGTATACGTTGCCAATAGCAGGAACAACAATTAAAATATTCATGTTTAAGTATCTGTTTTAGATTAAGTTATTTTCTAAAAACTAAATATATTATTTGAATTTTATTTACTTGCTACAGCATATTCAACTGCTTGAATTAAACCTTGCGCAAAGTAATCAGGAGAGAACTTTTGAATATGTTCTAAAGCTGCTTGACCCATTGTTTTTATGTCAATTT
This sequence comes from Calothrix sp. NIES-2098, assembly GCF_963875125.1. NCBI lineage: Bacteria > Bacillati > Cyanobacteriota > Cyanophyceae > Nostocales > Calotrichaceae > Calothrix > Calothrix sp. NIES-2098. The sequence goes on along the minus strand of NZ_CAWNKJ010000001.1, from coordinate 488,735 downwards.
CTTTTGAACTAATTTTTATCATTAAATCAGTGAGTTGTTGAGAGTTTTCAGGGTCAAAACCAAAACCATTTACCCCATCAATTATTAAATCTTCAAAACAGCCACAGCGATTAGATACAAGTACTGGTAAGCCTGCTGCCATAGCTTCATTAACAACTAATCCCCACTGCTCATGGGTGCTACTATGAACAAAACAATTGGCATGAGCAAAGTAAGGTAATAGTTCATTTTGTTGAAGAAAACCAGGAAGGTAAACTGTATTTTCTAAGTCTAGTTCTGCAACTTGGTGTTCAATTTTTGAACGCAATCTACCATTACCGCATAAAACTAAGTTCCAAGCACCATCACCCTTAATTTGACGATATTTTGCATAAGATGATATCAGAAACTCTAGATTTTTTTTAGGTATAAATCTATTAATTGCTAAGAAATAAGGGTGTTTTAGAGGGTTTTGCAAACTTTTAATTTTCTCTGTATGAAAAGTTTCATTCCCTACTACATCATAGCCTAAAAATATTGATTCATTAAGTAAACCTAACTTTAATAAATAACGTTTTTGAGGTTGTCCTCCTACTAAAGCAGATTTATATTTTCTTACAATCCAGCTTTTCACTATTTCTCGCCACCAAGATCGATGGCTATCATTTTCAGTGGTTTCTGATAAAAGTATGGCTGGTTTACGATGCCACATACTCCACAATAATGTTGCCAGCATTCCGAAATTAAAATAACCTGCGATCGCAAAAACGTCAACTTTAACTTCAGCTAATATAGAATAGAGCTTGGCAATAAAATGATGAAATTTAACTTGCTCTAATGGAGACTCTTCAATAATAGAAATTAATTTAAAAGGTAGTTCTTGAACATTAACTTTCCATGTATAAGTAGTCTCATGCCTTGCTAACTCAATTCCAATGACCTCCCAACCTATTTCACTACACTTCTTATGCAAAGCACTGACACGGGAGATATGGTAAGGCCCGTAGTTAGTAAAAATAACAGCAATCTTAACCACTAGCTTGTTTCCAAATTTTTAATATTTACTTGCTTATTTATTGACTATTTTTCATACTTCAGTAAGTGTTATGCTGGAATTTTAATTAAAACTCGAAATTTTTATTTAAAATCAAGTTTTACAGACGATTACAGACTCAATTTCAGCGCCAAGATCCACAGGTAAGAATAACGCCTGTTATTACTGCCCAATAAAAGTTTCAATCTGATTTGCAGAAGTTTTGATTGTAACATATTTGGAATGTTCATATTTCTATAAAATTTTATTTACTTACATAGTTAATATTGATGTATACTCATCATTTAAAAGAATCAAATTTAGAGTTTGTCTGATATAAAGTATAGAATTTACGCATTTTCTTGCGCTCAATACGTTCAAGATAAAGTATTAGGAAATAACCAAAAATTATTGGCCACAAGACTAATATGGTAAAATCTCGTCCTAAATTAGGCGTGATGCCTAGTGCTACTAGAAATAAAGCAAATCTTAAAATAGAATAGCGTTGGCTCCAAAGACGGGCTATAATACCAGACCAAACTGCCATCAAAAATGCTGGAGCAATTGGCCCAAAGATTGTGCCAAAATTCATCACTCCTCCACCAATTAACCCACGAGAAACTGTGGCTGATATTGCAAGCCCCCCTTTGCCTGGAGATCTCAGTTGTGCATAATCAAGACCGATAAAAGGTTTGTCTGGCCATAAAAAGCGTGGAACCCAATTCAGCAATTCAACAAGGTAATCATAACCATAATGAAGTGAGAGCGAACCTTGCTGAAGAAAACTATTAATATAAAAAAGTTCTAGAGCCATATTTAGCCCTTGATGTTTAGTTTCTGGTACTGCTATCTCACCTGTTTGCCAGATTTGGGAAAGATAACCTTCAAAGCCAACATTCCGAAAGGTAATTATTACAGTAAGTATATAATTAACAACTAAAAAACTTACTAAACTACCTAATAATTTAACCCACCATTTTTGTTTTGACACAATTAAATAGGCTAAAAAAGCTGGTACTACCATAGCTAAGAAAATGTTTCTTGTGCCTGAGAACATGAACATTGGCCAGGAAATAACAATCAAGGAAAAATTAAAAATTTTCGCTGTCCATCGTTTTTGAAATAGTAGTAAAACTCCAAAAAATGAACAAATTAAATTGTATATGTAAGCTAAAGATGAAATTATAAAACCAGTTGAACCCCCCAGTGCCGATCGCGTAAAAAGGAAAGTACTATGTGAACGCCCACCAAGAGGTAGTAAAGCTCCCATAATATTCCAATTAGCTTGGCTTAATCCCCAAAGTAGAATTAATAACCAGATTGATGCCAATATAGATAATAAATGCTCAGGGCTTAGTGTAATTAAGCGGAACTCAGGCAAAGTATTGAATGTCTTTGGAGTTAAGACTTTTGTAAAGTAAGGAACTAACAACCGAAAAGCGACAAGAAAAATAATAACTTGAGAGAAACTAATTTCTACAATATCTGTTGGAAAAGACAGATACTTTTCAGGTGTATAAATAATTTCAATAAAGTACCAAATACCTATCGTGCCATAAACTAGTATTCCGGGAATAACCCAGCTTTTACTCCATTTTAAGCCTGCTTCTATAACAAGGCATACTAGTAAAATTATTGCTAAAATATAATTAATTGGTAAGTTTTGGTTAAGAAGATTTTCGTAATCCATATGAAATTAGAATAATAATTTAGCGATAATTACTATCGAATTCGTTTGTAATGATAGTAAAATAAATCAATAATTAAGCAAAGAAATTAAAAGACAAGCCGTACAGAAGCTTTTTTAATCGAACAGTGTTTTTTTCTGTAATGCTTGCAAAGCAAAAGGCAAAGCTGTACGCAATACTAAGAATCATAAATAAAACCAAAAATGTTGATGGAACTGGCTGCATTTGTAAGCTGATAATGCCAAAATTTGATAAGACTGCTATGAGAAAAATAGATAGAGGCAGATGAGTTAAGTATAAAGAATAAGAAAATGATGCCATTATTTTGTTAACTTTTTGTATATTAGGACTCCATATATTAGAACCATTAATAGATTTAATTGTTAACCCAAATAAAATGGCTAAAATTAAATCTTCCTGAAAATAGGTTAATATGGAAATATTTTGAATTCTTGTAATTATTAAATATAAAATAATAAAAACATTATTGATATAAAAATTAAGTGTAGTTTTTGTATTAATTAACCATAATACAGTTCCTATCATCCAGATAGAAAAATAAACTAGCATATTACAATACTGACTTGTGTTATACATAACGATCGACAAACTAAAAACGCCAATTAAGCATAAGACTTTTTTATAAATATTTTTATATACAAATATTAGAATAATTAAAGGAAAGTAAAAATAGTACCACCACTCGTTTGCTAGGCTCCATAGAGGCCCATTACTACCCAAAGGTGGACTAGTTATACTTTGAAGCATCAAAAGATTAGATATAAGAACGGAGATTCCTAGCCTTTCCGAAATATTGAAACCTACTGTAGTAATATTCAACTGGTTAGTGTACAAGCCAGTTCCATTAAAGTATGAACAACCAAGCCAGTCAAATAATAATCCAATGAGGAGACTGATTGGAAAAACTATATAAATTCTTGAAAATCTCTCAATAAAATATCTACGTAATGAAAAATTTTTGGCTTGAAGATGGCTGAAAATGCTACCTCCAATTAAAAAACCACTCAGAACAAAAAATATAATTACTGCCTGATGTCCGAATCCAGTTAAAAAGTAGAAAGCCTGGATTAGAATATTTTTACTTTTAATAACCTCATAATCAGCAAATAGCAGACTTCTTAAATGACTAATGACAACTAAAAAAGCTGCAAACCATCTTGAGAAATCCAAATAGTTAGAAAGTTCTAAATTAATGTTCATTAAAAATTAAAGTTTAAGGAATTTACTCTTTATTCGATATTGTTGCGTTAAGTAACAGAGATACTCTGCAATTGGTTAGCAAGTTGGGACAGATCGAAACTGCGGACAGTACTTGAGTGTTGGGAAAACCCTCGCAAGTCCTCTGGATGCTGAAGACAAAATATCAAAGATTCAGCGATCGCCTCACCATTCACCTCAGATAGCACCAATCCATTGCATCCATCGATCGCAACATCACCGCAGTAGCGAGAAGCAATAATCGGTAATCGCCAAGCTTGGGCTTCGAGTTGAGTTAGCCCAAAACCATCAGATAAAGTTGGAAACAAGAAGACATCAGCATTTTGATAGTAGTTAACTGTTTGACTGCGGGAGATTTGACCGAACCAGCGGATTTGAGGATGAGTTTGCAAGGCTGGGGAAATCTTGATCTGCGGCAAACCGACTATCCAAAACTCAATTGGATAACCTTTGAGATATTCAACAGCTTCTAATAAAGCCGCCATTCCTTTGCGCAAAATTACCTGTCCCAAAAATAAAACCCTAAGAGGTCGCTCTTGAGAGAAAGATTGAGGATAAGTTCTGACCCAGTGTTTGGCTGCATCTGACGGGGTGTAGATTAGAGGTATAATCTCAATCTTGTGTCCAGAAATTCCTGCTTCTTGAAGTAACCGACTTGACCATTGTGAGTTAACTACAATGCGATCGGCTAATGAGCATTCTTCCTGCCAATTATTCCAGTAACTTAATGGTGCTTGAATTGATTTAGAGGCATAGTTTGGATATTTAGTATGTTCTTCTAAAACTAACTTTTCCTCCAAGATACCTGGATCGATTTGTCCTAGAACCGTGTACCAACCTTTTGTTTTCGCGTAACGAAACAGTTCTAAAGCAGCATAACTATAGGCAAAAAGAGTTGGGCGATCTCTAAATTTATGACTGATTCGCTCTAAAAATCGCACTGACTCTTTTTGGAACCAATAATTACGTGCAATGATTAATTCCCACCCAGTTTTTCTTTGAATACGTTGTGTCAATTCAAAACTAATTAAAGAACTAGTAAAAGTATAAACAGATGCTTGAGCTAAATCTGGATGGTATCTTTCTCGTAACTTAGTCAGTAAATTTTTAGGTAAAAGATTTAGTGATGACCGAGGCAATACCCAAGCATCTGTAATCAAATGAGCAAGTTGTCCCTGCTGGTGTAAGGCTCTAGAGATAGCATAATGCTCACGTGCTCCAATTTGACAAGAGATCCAATTAGAATATGTTGTAAGCATTTAAGTATATTTCAATAATTTGAATTATTATGTTTTGCCTTAAATATCAAAACGTGCAATTTAAATATGGCACATTTTAGTATTCATTAGTTGGTTTGTGGGAAAACAGTGATTTTCCTAATTGAATGAATGGTTTTTCAACTTGAGTATAGAGAAAATTAGACAATATAATTGTTATAGTTATTGTTAATATTGTTAAAGATAAAAGAAATATATATTGATTTAAAGAAGGTAAATATTTATATAGTAAATATGCAATACTATATAAAACTATTATGTGTGACAAATATATAGAATAAGAAATTTTTCCAATAAATAAAATATAAGGATGATTCAATATTTTACATATAAATTTTGGAATTAAAACATCTTTCGACAACACACAACAAAATATTAATGACCATAAAGTAATTGCAGGATTCTTTAGTAGTAAAATGGTAAACACAACAGTAACAGGCATTAAAATCAAAGCTTGAAATCGAGAAATATAAGTAGGGTTATAATATTTATAAATATAAAAAGACATTATTCCTATAAAAAATAGGATTATTGAACTTTTTGACAGAATGAAAGATTTTTGGAAGCTAAACAAATGGCTAATTGTAAATAAAAATATTATGAATAAAGTAAATAATTTGGCTCTTTTGAACTTGATTAAATAGAAAACAAAAGGAGCGATTAAATAGAACTGCCATTCCAAAGAAATACTCCAAGCCTGACCAATAAATGCATATGCACTACTAGGCAGTATTGCCTGAGGGAGAATTCCGTGTAGTAGGGTTAAATGGGCAATAATATGTGGTACAAAAAAACGTAAGCTATCTCCGATAACATTTATTCTGGAGATACTTGGATAGGGAAGCTGTTCAAGAGTTTTTAAATAAAAAGGAGTCAGTATTATCGAAACAATTAGGCAAACCAAATATACAGGATATATTCTAAGAAACCGTCTTGTGATAAAAGTAGTTATTTTTTCCTCTGCATTATCTAATAAATAGAAAATTACAAACCCGCTAATTATGATAAAAACATCAACTGCATAAAATCCTTGAGCAATTAACTTAAACGGGCCTAATAAATTTTCTTGAATTCCGGCAGTGGGTAGAATATGAGTTATGACAACCCACAATGCGAGAATTCCACGTAGTCCTTCTAGTTCTGATACCCGTCTCATAAAAATATTATTGGAATATAGTGAAATTTATAATTAGTAAAATATAGCCATAAAAAAATACCCTTGCAGAGGTACAGATTGTTGTATCTCTCCAGTGGTACTTCCTCATTTATATTACTTAAGCAGGTAAAAAACTATTACTTCTCACCTGCTTTAAATAATTATCAACTTTTACTTTTCAGAACTTTGTTAATAAGTAAAATTTACTGCCTAACTTGGCTCTGCCTACTCTATGAATTTAACTCTGAATATTTATTAGGCAACGACTATAAAGTCAGTCGCTGCTAAAGATGGAAGTGATGTGAAAGTTGCAAAAACACCTGAATGTCCAAAAGCTGTCAAGTTTTGGTTATAATACAAGTTTCCATTGGAGCTATTATAAACAAAATAGGCATCTTTGGTATCAAGACCCGTACTAGTAGCAGTTGAGGTAAAACCTTTTGTGACTGCTCCTAAATTTGAACCTATAGAGCCTGCTAAAACTGTAAATGTACTAGCACTCAGATAAATTTTATCTCCTTGAGAAGTGTTGAAGTCGGTAACTACATCATTTCTAATCGAATTATTGTCAGATCCTGTTGCCGTTAAAGTTACACCATTAACTGTGCCGCCAAACTCAAATATATCAGCGCCACCTCCACCTGTTAGTGTATCAACACCTGCTCTTCCTCTGAGGATATTATTACCTGCTCCACCTATGATTGTATTATTACCACGATTTCCAGTAACAACGGTATTAATAGTGTTATTTACCGTGACATTTACATTAGTAGTTCCAGTTGCAGAGATGTTAATGTATTCAACATCTGCCGAGGTAATAAAAGTAGTACCGCTGACATCGTTTAGATTAACGGTATCGGTACCTTGATTCAAACCATCTACTATAGTATCGCTAGCATCAACATTGTAAGTATCGTCACCAATACCACCATTTAAAGTGTCAACGCCAAGTCCACCATTTAATGAGTCATTTCCATCTTGACCAAATAATTGGTCGTTACCGTCACCGCCATCAATTGTATCGTCCCCAATCGATCCGTAAATAGAATCGTTACCACTCATTCCACTTAAAATATTATTTTGACGGTTGCCAGAAATAACATTGTTAAGACTATTTCCTGTACCACTAATGGGTCCTGCTACTTGACCAAGATTAGCTCCAGGCGCAGCAAGAATTAAGTTTTCAATTTGACCTTTAAACGTGACACCAGATTGACTAGTCAGAGAAAAGTCTAGTGTCGTAAAAATAGTATCTGTGCCACTGCCACCAAAGTTTAGTTCGTCTATGACGAAGGGTATAGCTGAGGTTCCAACTTGATAAACATTGTAGCGATCGTCACCAGCACCACCTATCAAACTACCTTTACCAAAATTAGCAATTTCTAAAGTGTCATTACCCGTTCCCCCTCGGAGTATTGAACCGCTTGCTCCTTTTAAAATATCGTTTCCAGCACCACCGTCTAAGGTTGTATTAGAGGCATAGCTCAACATCAAATCGTTTCCGGAAGAGCCAGTTCCAGTGATTCCGCTAGCGCGCAGAGCAAGAGTGAGGTTTGTTGCTCCTCCAGAAACACTAGCAAGACTAAAGTTAACATAAGCGTTGATTCTTGCTTGATCTGAATCAATAACAATATCACCTAGGTTATCAACGACATAGGAATCATTCCCAGCACCGCCATCCATAGTGTCTGCGCCAGCATCACCATCAAGCTGATCGTCACCAGCATAGCCATACAGTAGATCATTACCGTTACCACCAAACAGACGCTCGTTACCAGTGGAACCATAGAGAGTGTCATTTCCATCTAAACCCCGTAACTCATCACCGGGATTCACAGCATTCAACACGTCATTTGATGCAGTCCCTCTGATTGTCATACTTATCAGCCTCTCTTGTTAGTTTTCCTAAAAATCTAAAATTAACTTTTTTTACGTAAATATACTAGGTGTGATATTACGTACGTTATAAATTTTACCCTATTTTTTGGGTTGTGGGTTGAGTAGAATTTACAGTCACAAAAATATATTTTTGGTAAAAAGTCACACTTTTAAATAGCTGACAGACCACATATTTACTAAGTGTAATTAGCTCAAAAGTATAATAGCTAAGGAAAATTGCTTAATGAAGTCAAAATTATATTCAATGAGTTGTTTACCGTATTTCTACGTAGATAGAGGTATGATAATAATGAATGAGCAGAAATCGCCTGACGTTGTTGATGATGTTGTCTAATCAGAGCAGGAATGGCAAATAGACCTTGTAAGATTCCAGATGTCCTGCCATGCCGAATTAACCAGAATATGCGGCTGATACATTGTCCAATCCCTAACCACCAAAAGAGGAGAGGATACCTTAAATAAGCTAGTAAAACCTGATTAGCAACACTTGCTGCAATGATGGGAGGATTACTATGATGTTTTAATTCAGTGTTGTGAAATACTCTCAACCATGAGCTTTCTACAACACCCCATCCCAGATGATGGAGGCGTAGGGATAAATCAACCTCTTCCATTCCATAAGCGAGTGGTAACTGAACGTATCCGCTGGTTTTTTGGAAGACCTCTTTGCGATAAGCACAACCACAACCAATAAAGTCAGAAACCCATTTGGCTGTTAATTGATCGGCGGTAATGGTTTCGTTGATGTGATAAATTCTTGCACCAATAACTGCTGCGTTGGGGAAATATTCAAACAGCAGTTCTAACCGATAAAAGTAATCTGTATCTATAGGATAAGAATCATCATCAAGACTGGCTACAATTGAATTAGTGGCTTGAGCGATCGCTAAATTTCTCCCACCACCAGGACCTACTTGCTTAGTATTACTAATAATTTTTATATTTTGAAATTTACTGCTTCTGAGTACTGGCTCAGTTGTAGTATCATTTCCATCTATATGGATGATAATTTCATCTGGTCTGGGATTGCAGTCAATAATTTTTCCTAATGTGTTTAATAATTGCTCGGAACGGTTATAAGTAGGTATTACTACAGTAATTTTACAAGTATTCATTAATTAACTTTAAGCTGCTTTTATTTTTAAGTTTTTACTCAACTCTATACTGGGCTTTTCAATTAAAAGATAAGTGAGATGTGCCATGCTAATACTGATTACAAATGCTAAAGCAAACCAGACAAGAGCAGCTATGGGTGAGTCACCACTAAGACGATATCCCAAATTAATAACCCGCGTGCCAAAAACTATATGCACGAGATAAAAGCTATAAGAAATTTTGCCTAGATATTGTATCCATTTAGTATCTAACCATTTGTGCATTTGCCCTAACTTACAGCTAAAATAGATACTTAAAATAGTTGCTAGCACTATGACTGCTTTGATATCAGATTGGATAACGAACTTTGCTGCGATCGCATTCTTGAATAATTTCTTTTAGATATGGAAGTAGGAGTTTAGTATTGACCCCTATAAATTTTCTTACTCAGCTTGCTTTGCATCGCTAATATTGTCATAAATAGAAATCCTAGTAGATAACGCAAGCGTCCTAACCAGAGATGCCATTTGAAAGTTTTTTGATATAGTTTCCAAGCTTGTTGAATGTCACCATGACGCAGACATGCTAAACTTACTGGTCTAATATGTCGCGTTAGGATATTAATTCTCTCGCGTTGTCGTATCTTGTCACCAGGATACTGTCCTGTATTTTCTTGTTGTATTAAATAATAAGTACCTTGATATGTTTTGGTTATATTAGAAACAGCACTATCAGTTTGCTGGCGATAGCCTAAGACCGTTGGAGAGTTAATATAAATAAATCCCTTTGCTGTTCCTAACCTCAGCCAGAGATCGTTATCTTCAGAATTAATCCATTTGTCTGTAAAACCACCTGCTTTTTTCAAAACATCTAGACGAGCTACAACGGAACTTGTAACAATAGAACTAGTCTTGTCACTAGACGCATAAAAATCTTGATAATAGCTATAATGCAATTCTGAAGTTTTAACAATATTCAAGTCATTTGCATGATGAAAGAAAAAATATTCTCCTGCTAATAATGCCGGAAAGTTTGTCTGCTGGATAACTTCTGCGTAGACTTCCAAAGTCCAGGGAAACCAAATATCGTCACTGTCTAAGAATGCTACATACTTCCCTTGAGCCTTTTGAATACCTAAATTTCGGGCTTGTCCGGGGCCTTGGTTTTTTTGTTGTAGAATTTGGATTCTGTTTTCATAGTTTGATAAAACATTGAGAGTATTATCAGTTGAACCATCATCAACCACAATAACTTCCCAATCTTCAAACTTTTGCTGAAAAATAGAATTAAGTGTCTCACTAATCAAATTAGCTCTATTAAAAACTGGAACAACTATAGAGAAGAATGCCATAGAGAGTTTAAATAAAGTTAAAATTCAAATTTTCCAGCTTGTAAATCTTGCTTAAATAGATATATCTTTTCTTCTAACTTATCTAACTTATCATTGAGGATATTGTCTTTACTTAACTGAAATTTGGCTTGACAAACAATTTGGCGAACATAAGACACCATTCTTTTAATTTCAATTGACCTCAAAAATGGCAACTTCTGGCTGATACTATTAAATCGGTAAAATCGATTACTTGTGAATTCTAGATTTAATGATTGGCAGAAATCAGTCCATTTGAAATCAGGAATACCAGCATTAGATTTTAGCGATATCCAAGGGACTCGCAGTGCATCGGCAACAATTGCACCATGCATTGCGGCACTGATAACAAGTTCGGAACGGCTAATTTCCTGAAGAACTTTTTCTACTTCCCAACGCGGATCTATGCAAACGTAGCCTAATTGTTGACAAACTTCTAAAAATACTTCTGGGCTACTTTCCATTTCCCATGCATAAGGAATAAAAGCAACTTTATACTTCTTACTTGTATCATTTGGGCGATAAACTCTGTTCACTAAAATAGCAGGATCGGCAATTCCTAACTCTATTGGCAAATTCAATGCTGCGGTAGTGAGAGGGCCTCTCACACAATAAATTGTCCATGTATTATCTATTTGTGGAGGATTGCCAAATCCATGACCAGTGCCAAAAATAATAGTTTGTTTAAATTTGGGCAACTTTTCATTGAGTAATGTTCCAAATCCTACAAATGCAATATCTGAAGCATCGTCATTAAAAACTCCAGGTAAAAGTTGTGGATAAAGCCAACCATTTAGATCGTCACCAAAGTTACCAAAAGGAACATAACTTCTGGTTTTGTTTGCATAGTATAGTTTCATTGTTCGTCAGAAAAATTTACAACTCTGGTTAAGCCCATATACCAGTACTATGCATAAATCTTTTTACTAATCTTTGGTAAAAAGACTCAAGATGGTTAGGGAGCGTTACTCGATCAATCTCATATTTTCCGTCTTGAGAATCATAATGTAGTGTAGTAGGATCGGTAACTTTTTGTTGCCAATTCTGTTCTACAGCGTGTTCCCATCCAGGAAAACCTCTTTCTCTATTAATCCTGCGGGTATCCAATCTTTTTTGAATCTGCTCAGGAGTTCTGTATTTATAATGTTTATAAAGAATACGCTCTTGATTAACTACACCCATGTGTTTGGGCCAAGAACCATTATCCCAGATTAAACCATCACGATGTCGGAAAAATCTTGGTTCGGAATTTTCTATTTTATAAAATTTAAGTGCTGATAAAAGCTCAGACATTGGTTGTCTGAAGTCTAGTAAATTAATATCCTTTGAGGTGAGATAATATTCAATAGCAATTCCCCAAACAACCTGATTAAATGGACTAACTTTAGCAAGAAATTCACGAGGAGACCGAACATAAAATTCATCGGAATCAAGATGACACCACCAATCACCTGGTTTGGCAAGGTGTTTAAACTCGTTGAATACTTCACCTCTTAAGGATTCTTGAAAAACTTTACCATCTTGTTTCCAAGGAATAATTTGCTCGCTTTGCATGGAGAGAACTTTTTCCCAAGTGCCATCAGTACTAGCACCATCATAGATATAGATACGATCGGACCATTTTGAAGCTTGCTCTAGGCAATATCCAATAATATCTACTTCATTTTTGACTACACAAATTGAATGAATTTTAAAATTGTTACTCACCTAGCTTTCTCCCATTAATATGCATATTCCAAATATGGTACTTACACCGGACATTTTTGATGCCTGAAAAGCTACAATATTTATATTTAAAAATCAAAATTCATTTAATTTTGCATTCCAAGGACGAACTGTTTTTCCTGTTTTTTGATAAACCGTTAATTGAGTTTTTTGGATTTTAACTCCAAAATTATACTTAAATTTGTTCCAGCCTGTATATAGATAAGATAAATCGAGCTTTTTATAGCTAAAAGCAAAATTACTATCAATAAACTTGAGTACTTTGCGGATATGTGGATCGCTACTATCGTCAAACATAATTACTCCTTTTTCAGAGAGTAGTTTGTTGGAATAGAAAAAATCAATAAATACATCTTCAAATAAATGAGAACCATCAATATAAATTAAATCAAACATTAAACCCTCAGTTATTAGTTGAGGTAATACTGAGTAAGAAAAGTCTTCACGCATATCTACATAATTATGTAAATTTGCTTTTTCTATAATCAATTTACCAGTATCATCCCAAATAGTGGATTGGAATGGATCAATTGCAACATGCTGTCGATTTGGTACATGTTCTAAATCACGATGAGTTGCAGCTAGAGCTAAACAAGACGTACCATAAGCTAATCCAATTTCCAAAGTATTTTTTGGATTTAGCTCTAAAGAAAGTGAACGTAATGCCCAAAGATTATTTTCAGTAGATGCTGCTCCTAGCCGATTGAAGACTTTTCCTGTCTTTCCTATGACTTGCCGATTTTCTAAAATTTCTGTAAGTTGTGGACAAAACTGAAATCGATCAATTGTCTGCATATTCATTACAATTTATCCTGGAACTATTTACTTTTGAATTATTCTCAAAGCTGAAGTATTTCTTTAATGGCTTTCAAATTATCTTCTAGAAGTTGCATTGATTGTTGGGCAAGTAGAGAGGAACAGCAGCATGATTATCTCGTAGCCAATAACCTTTTGAATTCTGCAACTTGTTCAGCAGCAGAAAATCCTAATAACCGATAAGTTAGGTAGTATAGCCAAGGTGCTGCATTCCCTGAAGGTAGAAAGTGTTTATCTGTAATGCGTATTTGTGAAATAATCTTGTCAGCCCACTTTCTATCTGATAGCCAGATCATTCTGGCTTTCTCAAACCGAGTTTGATTGATGGCATTTTGTCTTGCTTGGATAAGCTGATCGGTGTCTTTTAGGTATTTTTCAAGTTTATCTAAAATAATCAACAATTGACGATGGGTTTGTGACTTGTCTTTTTTACAAACTGTTGACTCACTCCACTGTCTGTAAACTGAACCAGATTCAGCAAAGTATTCAAATTTTTTTTCTGCTATCAAAAGACGCAGATATAATTCATGTTCTTGGCAACATGGTTGATCAAACTTCCAGCTTCCCACATCAATAATTGCTTGCTTACGCCAAAGTGGACTGTTAGTTTGAGGAAGATACCATCGGGCTAGTAAAATCCAAGGATCGTGAGGTTCAGGAATTGGTACAAGTTTTTGCCAAGATTTATAAGGTTGATAATATTCAAGAATATTGGGGCTATAAAGTATGTCAGTTTGAGGAACCTGAGCTAAGTATTTAACTTGCTTTTCTAGCTTATCTGGTAATAAATAATCGTCTGCATCTAAATATTGTAACCATTCTCCTGTACTGAGTTCTAGTAATCTGTTTCTGGCTATATTACCTCCACAATTTGGCCCGGTTTCCCAACGGATAGAATTACCAAAACTTTTAATAATTTTTAGGCTTCTGTCTGTAGAGCCATCATCAACAATAATTACTTCTTTATTGGCATAAGTTTGATTTAGGGAACTTTTGATTGCTTGGGCAATCCAATACTCTGCATTGTAACAGGGAATTAAAATACTAACTTTTGGTAGCATAGTTGCTATAAGAATATTAAATAATTTATTTTTTAATGTTCGTTAACTAAGAAATAAGCATTGCTTGATAAACTTTTTGAGTTTGTTTGCCTATGTTTACCCAATCGATGCGATCGCACGCTTTGTTAACCAACTGGCTTAAGATATTTAAATCAGTTTGAGTACTTTGTTTTAAAGCAGATAATAAACCTTGATTATCTTCTGGATCGTATAATAACCAATCAGCTGTACATAAAGTTTCCGAAATACCGCTAGTCCGAGGCGCAATAATTGGTTTCCCATAAGACATTGCTAAAATTAGACTTCCTGAAGTTAAAATTCGCTCGAAAGGAAGTACTACCAAGTCTGCGGCACTAAAAAAAAGATGTATTTGGCTATCTTCTACAAAATCTGCATGGAGAAAAACTCTCTCTAAATTTGAAGTTTGCTCGCTAAGTTTTTGGCTGTAAGCTTGACTCAATGGTTTCCCAGCAATCAGGAGGGTATTTTCTTGCAAAAGTTCCTTGTTTTCTCCCCAAACTTGCAGTAAACGTTCAATTCCTTTGTATGGCCTCAACATACCCAAGTTTAAGTAAACACGCCCAGATAGGGGCAGACCAAGTGCTTTTCTTGCTGTTATTGGATCGATTAAACTATTGTAAACTTCGCGATAGTGACCGTGAGGAATAATCTCGGCGTTGATATTATTAATTTTGTAAGTTTGAGCAATGTCTGCTAAAGCTGATGAATGATGAACAATAATTTGGTCTACTAATTTTAGTAAGATGCGATGAGTCCACAATTCTATAAACGGAAACTGAGAATCATGAGAAATTCGATTGTGGATTGTCCAAACTACTCTGACATCAGCCGATTTAGTCAGGAGAATATCGATTAACAACTTGATGCTATAAACAAGTTTAGTTAGGCTATTTTTTCCTTTGAGATAAGGAGTTAGCCAGTGAAGATGCAAGACATCTATTTTATCTGAATTGGTTTTGACAGCTCTAAAAATAGGCAATAATCGACGATAACCTGTAGGAAACAATACTTCTACTCCTTGACTTTGCAAGGACTTCGCCAAGAGTGCTTGATAGGGGTTATCAACTCGGTAGTCTGGCGTCATCAAAACTCGCAAGGTTGGATGAGAACTCATTGCTGCAACTCCTTGAGGAATCGCTGCTGTACTAAATGCTGAATACCTTCGCTGTACATTAAGTGTCGGATTTTACCTACATAATGACGGCTGGGAGAACCGTTAATGCTTCCTTCTAAGTGAACGTCGTAAGCTGGAGGTAACAGTTCTACTCCAAAGCGGGAACTGCACAAAGCATATATGGTTTGCTCAATTCGCCAGAAATGCCCAATAATATTAGGAAGAGTCAGAAATTCTTCTATCCAGTCAAAAGACAGCGATCGCTTGTGTATTAATCCTAAGCCAGAATTGACTCTTGCAGCTAAATCAAACCCCAGATGGCTTTTGACTACTTCTGGTTCAACAGTATAAGCACTTTCTACATCAGCATTGACTGTATTGAGATGATAATCTGGGTTTTCGATGCGCTTAAGTAGCTCTGTGGGAGATTGAAAAAATAAGACATCGCTATCTAAGAGTAACAGGCGATCGCATTGCAAATATGTAGCAAAGTCAAATACTTTGGGTGAAAGGTGATTTGTTTTGCGAAACTCCAAACAGCGAGGGTAAGATCGTAGTAATGTCAGAACGTTCTTATCAGCCTTTTGTCTATCAATAATCCGGGCACTTGGGAAGTGATACTGCAAAGTTTGGCGATGTTCGTGACTTAGAGAACCATCGTCATGAATACATAAAGCGTAACGACGCTGAGAAAAGTGATAAAAAGTCTTTAACGCCCAGACTAAATTTAGCCAATCATTTGCAGATGTCAGGACATGAATCTCGCAGGTTAAATCAATGGTATTGGCAATTGGCTGAGTATCTAAAATCTGGTTTCTAACTGCATCGCGATAGTAAGCAGTATACAAACCATGCTCATACTTTTTTTGTAGTTTATAAATTATGGAACCAATAGACATGGTTGCTTTAACTCCTAATAAGGAATTTCTTGGCAGTTGCTTTGAAATTTAAAAATGGATTATATGTATTTGTGTCTGACTCGGTTAAAAAATGATTTTGGATAGATTGCCTTAAGTATGTTGCCTTTTCTGCTTGCAAAGCAACAAATGAAGATATCTTTTGTTCAATTTGTGCTTGATTTGCAAGAATAAAATATATTTTTTCACGTACTAAGGCATATTCTGTAGTTTCCAAACAGCATTCTGAAAGATTACTCTCTGTAAGTAATCGTTCTACTTTTTCATCATAGTTAATAGCAATAAATGGTTTGCCTAGCTGCATAGCAAAGATAATCGCATGAAATCTACAAGCAACTAATATTTGACTTTCAATTAATGGTTGTAAAGTAAATTCTTGAGGAGTTACATCGCCAAAATATTTTTTTAATAAATCGAAATCTCTATTAATATTAAAGTTTAAAGGAAAAGGACTAAGTTGAAATTCAGATAGTGCCTTTAGCCACATTTCTGGCTCAAAATCTTTCCAATGACATGGCGCTAAATTTATAGCGATTTGATTGCTGCTAGAGGTGATCTTCTCGGATGAGAATGGAAAGCACCAGGTTAAGTCTGGATGTACTTCTACTTTAGGATGATTATTGAGTAATGCTTTACTCTTTTGATCTCTGACATAGAAAAAACTAGCATAGTCAATAAGATGCAATATTTCTAAAAGTAATTCTGGAGATACTCTATTTACTCCTAAACCAAAAATACCAATTTTAGCTTTACATTTTTTCGTCCATTGTTTGATATCTACCCATATTCCTACTGATTCAAATACTAGCCCACCTCCACCAATTAATATCCAATCAAAAGTTTGCAGATATTCTTGTGGTGGAGGTAGATAATGAGGTAGAAAAACTACATTGTGACCTTGAAGTAATCTGGTGATACTGTATTGAATACGGTCATCTCCAGCATTGAGTGCGTTATAGTAACCAAATACTGCTATTTTCATTTAAATTAATTTTTCTGCTACTTACTAACTGTTACCTGTTCTCTATTTCCTTTTTTAAATGACTTCACTAGTCGCTGAATTGTTTTACCAGCCTGAACTGAGAAGGATGCTTTAAATTCAAAATCAGGACGAAGGGTAACTTTCTTTCTTTTAGCTACAGGTAGTTGACTACACAGTTGGGCTAACATAGGAAATAAGTTGTAGCGGTACAATACCTGATTGCGAGCTTCAATTATTGCCGGTAGAGATTTTTCGTATTGATTTGTGGCGATTGCTTGTTCAATTGTATAAATTGTCCTATCAATATCTTCAGGCCTAATCCGCACAAAAGAATCAGGAGAAAAATAATCGGTTAAATTGGGACATCCATAGTAAAGAGGTAAAGAGTATCCCAAATATGCATCGGTAAGTTTCTCTGTCCAATAATGTGGGGTGCTACCGTTTTCTAAAACAAGGTGATATTTATAAGGGGCAATTCCATCCCATTTATCATCAATTGGATTAATTGGCTTACCGAAAAATTCTAGGTCTTTGAAATGTTTTTTGAGTGCATCAAGTAGCTGTAGCCTCTGACGATGGCCTTCAGTAAAAGTTTTATTAGAACAAATAACAGATAATAATTTGGTTTTCTCAATTGGTTGCATGGAAACCAATTGATCGAAGGAATGGTTAGCAAGATGCCAAGTTTGACCATGCTGGGAAAGAATTAGATTGCGATGTTTGATGTGAGGGTGGCAAGTAATTACTAAATTAAACTGTTTAATATAGTTTGCAGGCCATGACATCATATCTGGTGGTTCGCGAGTTAAAAGAATTACGTTTTCTGGAGGGCAGAAAGTCGTTTCTTGCTTGAGTAAACCCTTGGAACTTTGTAAAACTACCCAAGCATCGCATTCTAGACAATCTTCATTAATTAAAAATTCGCAATCTTCCCAAATACCTTTTGAACTTGGTGTTTGTCGTATTCCTAACCAACTTGGATAGCCGACTGTGATTTTTATCCGCATATATTAATTTCTATTTAAATATCTAGGATATTTGGTAAATTGATTGCCAAGCATATATTTATTGTGGCAGATAAGACTCACAATATAACTATGATTTAATGGCTTCAAGATTTAAACTTACAGAGTATTTGCCTCCTAGAAGACGTCCTGACCAGTCATCAAAAGTCGTCATTTCTGTTGAGCCAGGTTGCCAAGTCTTGACTTCCTGAAAGCCTACATTTAAGAGTAACTTTTTCAAACTTGCTTCATTAAAAGCGGCTTTGTGGAAATTGAATTGATAATCTTGTCCACCCATTAGCAAGCCCATAATAGCATCAAGATTTTGATTGCAATCTTGATAAATTTTTATTAATTTATCGAAATCTGGTACTGATATACGGAGAGTCCCATTAATTTTTAAAGCTCTATGCCACTCTTTTAAAATTAGTGGAACTTGATTATAGGAGAAGTGTTCTAAGCAGTGGCAGGCGTAAATTAAGTTAACACTGTTATTTTTAAAGGGAGAAAGATCGTCAATTGCTCTAACATAGTGAATGTGCGAAGCTGGACGCGCATCAATGTTAATAAATTTTGGATGGTTAACCTTTCCACAACCAAGATGTAAATTAATCTGCTCGTTATGAATGCTGGGAAGCTGCGGTCTAATAAATTGTCTTTTAAATTTTTCTCCTATGATATTTAAGTTAAACCCTGATTGATTTAATTTTAAATACCAAGCTCCTAGGCTTAATTTATGATGCATAAATGTGATTTAATTCTAATATCAGTAAATAGACGATAAATTTATGTATTTTAGGAGAGTGGAGATGGCTAAATGTAGACTAATAGATGTTAATTAATTTAAGAAATTAATCAATCTCTGCTGAAAATTGGATACAAATAGGATTTGGGGATGGGTTAAAATTAGAATTAAAATTTTGAGCGATCGCAGAGATTTTTTATCTCCAGATATTAACGATTTTTTCACTTCTTCATTTAAATTAATATGATACAACCATTTACCTTGAAGAATAATCCGACTCTTTAGGTTTAGTTTATGCTGATTACTCCAAATGAGAGGAGCAACGACTTTTAATAGTTCTTCGGCAACTTTTATTTTATGATTTGATTTTTGCTCGTTAGTAAATCTGAAACAAGAGAGTTCGCTATCAATTCGTCCTATATTTCCTTGAGTAAGTAAAATTCTGCACCAATATTCATAGTCCATAACATAGTTGAGTTCTTCTTTAAATAAACCAACTTTGTCTGTGATACGTCTTGTCCAAAAAACTTCAGGTTGTACAAATTGGCGTTTTTTCCACCATACATCCCACAAATCTAAAATTTCTTCTGGCGTTTGAATATTGCCAAATTGCTCACCAATTTTTTCACCTTGCTGATTTACATAACGACACATTCCATGCAGCAAATCAGTTTGAGGAAACTTACAAAAGTGTTCGGCAACTTTAAACAGAGTACCCGGTAGATAATAGTCGTCACTATTCAGATAAGCTAATATTTCGCCAGTTGCTTGGGCGATACCTTTATTAATAGCATGAGCTTGACCGCGATCGCTCTCGCTAACCCAATAAGAAATCCACGGTTCATATCGCTTGATAATCTCTACTGTATTATCTGTACTACCACCATCAATAATGATGTATTCTAATTTAGGATAGCCTTGTAGCAGTACCGAACGAATAGTTTCTTCAATAAATTGTCCTTGATTGTAACTAGGAGTAATTATAGTAATTCGTGGTAAGGCAGAAATATTTGATATTTTGGTGGAAGGATAATATTGCTGTTCAGTCCAAGGCCAAACTCCTTGATTAAATGAAGGTGCAGGCAAATTATTTAAATTCAGTTGCATTCTTTTAGGTCTCGAAATTTATAATGTTTGGCTGGGCTACCAAAAACTATTGAATATGGTTCTACATCTTTAGTAACAACTGAATTAGCACCGATTACAGCCCCTTTACCAATAGTAATTCCAGGTAAAATGACTGAATGTGTACCTATCCAAACATCGTCTTCGATAACTACTTTTTTTGTCACACCTGTTCGGCGCATATTCTCTTGTTCGTAGTCGTGGGTAACTGAGGTAATCGCTGTATGAGAACCAATCATGACGCGATCGCCAATTTTAATTCCCCCGTGACACCACATATGTACATAGGTTCCAACTGTCACCTGATTCCCAATTTCTAGATTTCCAGCATCGTTAATACAAAATGGCACGTAAAAGTGGCAGCCTTCTCCATAGCTCTTAAATTGTGCCATTAGAGTATGTTTTTGACTTTCAAGTAGATATTGATTAATTTTTTTAAAAAATTTAATTCGGATAGGAATAATTAATTCTCTGAGTTTTTTACCCAGCATACCAATTACCCTGAATACTAATTTTACCTAAGCGTTGATCGTATTTTTTTCCATTAATAAAGGCTGGTTCTACATAAAAAGATTCAGCAAATTCTACCCAATCAACAAACTGTCTATTTTTATCAAAAATTCCTGAAGATATCAGATATTTTCCAGGCATTAGTTGATTCGTAAATTCTACATTTACTCTACCGAATTCTTTATTAGATTGAACATTAGTACCAAAATCTCTTTGAAAAAGGCTGGCTTGAACCTCTCCATCTTCTAAATTATAAATAAGAACAAAAAATTCTAATTCTTCAATTTCTTTATTTACTTTATAGTCAATCGAAATTTTTAATTTATCAAAAATAGAAACAACAATATCAGAATCTTGAAGATTATTTAATGTGATTTTTTCAATTTCTGCTCTTGCATCACCTTTTATATGTCTGTATTTTTTTGTTGATTCATCAGTGCTTTTATCAATTGCTTTTTGCATATAAAGAGATATAACTTCGGCAGGATTTCCCCCATAAATTAATTTTCCTTGAGATAATAAAAATGCACTAGTACAAAGTTGTTTAACAGTAGACATATTGTGGCTCACAAACAAAACAGTTCTACCTTGTTTACCCACTTCTTCCATCTTTCCTAAACATTTCTGCTGGAAAGCGGAATCTCCTACTGCTAGTACTTCATCTACGATTAAAATCTCAGGTTCTAAATGAGCAGCGACAGCAAAAGCTAATCTGACATACATACCTGAAGAATATCTCTTTACAGGTGTATCTAAAAATTTCTCTACTTCTGCAAAAGCAACAATTTCATCAAACTTACGCTGGATTTCAACTTTACTCATGCCTAGAATTGCACCATTGAGAAAGATATTCTCTCTTCCAGTTAACTCACCATGGAAACCTGTTCCTACTTCTAATAAGCTAGCAACTCTCCCTTGAATTTTAATTGTACCTGTGCTTGGTTCTGTAATCCGGCTTAAAATTTTTAATAATGTTGATTTTCCTGCTCCATTTCGCCCAATAATCCCAACTCTATCTCCTTGCTGAATTTCAAATGAGATATTGTTTATTGCCCAAAACTCTTCACGATCAATTGGAATTTTGGATTTTTTACTTTGAAATGGACTAAGCAAAGTTTTAGCCTGATTGCTAATGATATCTCGGAGTGTACTGTAGCGTTCCTGCTTTTGATGTCCAATAATATATTTTTTACTTAAATTTTCAACTCTAATTACAGTTTCAGGCATGAGTTATCTACTGGATCGCAATAATAAACTGAATTGGTAAAATCTCGAAATTACGGTGATTTTAAACTTAACTTTTAAATCACATCAGCAAATGTTTTTTCCATCTTGCGAAAATACCATATTCCAGTAACGAACAGTAAAGATACTAACCCTAAAGATAGGATAAATCCAGGTACATATAACTTAGACTCACCTCCTAAAATTGCCCAACGGAAACCGTCAATTACACCGACCATTGGATTTAAAGAGTAGAGAAAACGCCACTTTTCGGGAACTATATTACTACTAAATCCTACTGGAGAAATATAAAGACCAAACTGTACAATAAAGGGTACAATAAACCGAAAATCTCGATACTTAACATTCAAAGAAGCTAACCATAACCCTGCTCCCATGGAAGCAGCAAAGGCAATAGTAATAAACAAGGGTAATGTTAAAATTCGCCAACTGGGTACAAAGTTATACCATGCCATTAACCCCAATAAAATCATCCCAGAAATCAAAAAGTCTACAAAGCTAACTACGATGGCACTACTGGGAACTATTAAGCGAGGAAAATAAACTTTAGAAATTAAATTGGCATTGCTAATCAAACTATTACTGCACTCTGAAAGCGAATTTGCAAAGAATTGCCAAGGTAACATCGCAGAAAACACTAAAATTGGATAAGGTGCGCCTTGAGAAGGTAACTTTGCTAATTGTCCAAATACGACTGTAAACACTACCATTGTTAAAAATGGACGAATTAGCGCCCAAGCAATACCAATTGCTGTTTGCTTGTACCGTACTAAAATATCTCGCCATGCTAGGAAGTAAAATAACTCACGATAGCGCCATAAATCTTTCCAATATTGTCGTTCTGTGCGTCCCGCCTCAATGACTAAATGTGACTGAGAAATAGTATCTTTCATGTTTATAATTTAGTTGACCAAGCTGAAAGGGCACAGCAATGCTGTGCCCCTACAAGTATTTAGGTATTTTTTTAGTAGGAAATTCAGGCTTCACCTGTAGCTTCTGTAGGCGCTGATTTACTTACTTTGCAGAGACTCTGCTGGCGATCGCTTCAAGTAGTTGTGATTTTTTCAATCAAACGTGTGTAAACATTTATGTTGATAAAAAATGTTTCTACTAAACCCTGACAAACAATACAAGGAAACTCGTAAATTCACTCATATTTTTAATTACTAGTTTGGAATTATAATGTGTCATTTTGTCCGAAACGAATTAATTATTAGCTTCTTTGCTTCGCTCAAAATTACAAATTGTAGAAATAGCTTTAACTTGGTATGACGCGATCGCCATCTACGAAACTGACATTTTGCATTAGTTGATGAACCGAAAATCTTGAATACTTCTGTGACTCATCATTCGGGAATGTCTGCTAGTGAACTCGCCGACGGAAGGGTTTCTATTTGGATGCATTACCCCCGTTGCTTGTTGCCAAAGTTCTGGCGGTGCTACTGACAACTCATAAACAGAGTCACGTTTGCAAATGTGATACCACTTGGTTTCTTGGCATTCTTCACACCAAAAGGCTTCTAACCATTCACCTTCCAAAGGAACCGCCGTCTTGGCTGCTACTAGCATCAAGGCTTCGCGTCGCTTGACTCCCCGTTGTTGTAACTGTCCGGCTTGTTCGGCAAATAACCCATATTTTTGACTCATACTATCTATGTAGCACCTATGTACCGGACAATATATCGCTCGTCGTTTAGAACGTTTCCGATTTCGATCGCATCTTCTCTGCACTTTGGCCCTCCGTATCAGTAGACATCAAACAGATCGCAAGAAGGTTGCATTGAAGGGACTGAGATCGTAAAGACCATCAAAGCCCACTCCCAAATAAATAGAGTTATTAAATTGAAGAAAAATCTGTGAACCAGTGCCAGTTCAGAGGAACAAGTTTCACTATCTTTTCTTGGAAAGCAGAATTACGGATATCTGCTTAAGGAGAGTCTGCATTCGCAGGATTGCAAAGCTTAACTCTCAAGAATAGCGTTCCTAAAGGGTAGACGCACTTTGTTTATATAGCCGCAAAATACAATTGTCAAGCCAGCAAAGAAAATAAATTAATACGGTTTTGGTAATTTTTATGCGTAATAACACCCAACGCTCTTAGGAAATAGCCTGTTGCAATACTCTTAAATATTGTTTAGCTATGATTTCTGGCGTAAAATGCGACTGCAAATACTTACGGGAGGCAATGCCCATGCGTTCTGCTAGTTGTTGGTTGGTACTTAAAAGACGAATGAATTCAGCTAGTCCATAGCTGTCACCATTCTCAAAACTAGCGCCACATTGGGCATCGAGAATCAATTGTCGTAAGTAAGAATACTCTGAACAAATAACCGCCACTGGACGTCCTGTTGCCAAAGCTGGGTAAAGCTTACTCGGTGCAACTAGACTTTCCATCCCAGCTTTGACACTTACTAGAGACAGATCGCAAGCTGTTAAAGAATAGGGTAGTACTTGTTTGTCTTGATAAGGGAGAAAAAGGAAATTATTTAGTCCTAACTGATGGACTTCTTCAATAAAACTTTCATGTTTCGGCCCGCCACCAATACAAACGAACTGAATTGGCTCGTTTTGTAGTTGTTTGGCAGCTTCTAAAATGGTGTCCATATCATGACACCGACCCATGTTACCGGAATAAAGTACGGTGAATTTATTAACTAAGTTATATTGCTTGGCAAACCAGTTATCTTTTTTGACAATCGGCACAATTAGGTCAGGATCTCCCCAACTGTGAATTACAGAAACTTTATCCGCTACATCTGGACAAGTTGCGAGTACCCGCTGCTTCATAGCAGGACTTAGAACTACTATGCCGCGTGCTTTTCGCCAAATCTTTCTGTTGAGTGCTTGCCAAAATCTTGCCAGCCAGTGATGTTTGGGGATTACCCCAAGAGCGATCGCAATATCTGGGTAGATGTCATAAATTAAACACACGTAAGAAAGACCAAAACACAGATGAGCCAGATAACCGATAATTGGTAAAAATGGTGGTGCTGAGGTCAGTAAAAATACATCATGGCGACGGCAACATCTGGCTAGATGCAGCACAGCACGCAAGGTAAACAAGATCCCATTGATAGCTTTACCACGAACCCGCCGCGACCAAAGTTGAGCAGTGCGCGATCGTTGAATTCTGATTCTACCTACTTGTTCTACAGCAGGAGCAGTAGAAGTACCAAAAGCATACCCTGGTTGACCTGTAAATACCTCAACGTTTACACCTTGTTTACTTAACTGTCTCACCAGTTCTTCAATTAACTGTCCTGTGGCAGCATAGTCTGGGGGAAAAAACTCAGTGATCACAGACAAGTTCAGCGATTGACCGTACCAAGTTTCATTCACTCCTAGAGACTGATGCGAAACTATGGAAGGAAATACAAATGTGGCAAAATTCTTCCCATTATGTTGTCTTCCATCCTCGAAGTTAACTTTCTCACTTGACAAAAAATCTTTATCAGATTTTATGAATTGCTGATTTTGAGAAATTTTGTTAGTAGATTTTGTTAGCAACGATTTTTTCAGCCACTCACTGAATGTCATTGGCTATATCGTCCTTCAAATGTTTTTAGACTTAGAGATAAAATTGACAGCAATTTGAGCTATAAGCTGCTTTTATTGCCCAATAATTGCTGTTCAGTTCCTTTATAATCGATGTTTAAGTAAATTAGTGAAAATATAACTTTTTTTTGTAAAAACAATATTATTTTTTATTAAGCTCTGTAAAATTTACTAATTATATATCTATTTTTCAGATTAAAAACTGCTTCCAACCTAAGCAATTAAAGTTATAGATTATTACTTTGATCAAAGAAAAAACCAAACATTTGCATGAGTAAAATATTCAAAAATTTACCACGCTCTAGGGAAAATTTTTGAATTATTGCAAGAGCATTTGTTGTCAAGGATTTTTATTTAAAGTATTGAATCATACTTTGTTTTTAGCTTGTTTTTAGAAGCATCATCTCTATGCGATCGCGTTCTCAACTCCTTAAAGACTGTAAAATAAGTATTTTGTCTTACCCAAAGGACTGCTCTGCTGGCTCCCAACTACGTATACAAGTAAGCAATATATCATACCACAGATATTGCTGTAGTCAATAATTAAATCAAAATTACCTTGATTTTTTTTAGAATTTCATATTGGCTAAAGTGTCTGAGGCGTCAAAAAATAGCTCTTGGATATATCAAAGCCTCTGCAACTACCAAGCCTAAGTATATAAGTCTATAATCAAGTTCAACTTTCGTACCATATAAGCAAGACAATTGAGAGGTAATATTTGAGATGTCAGCTATATTCCTATTTATAAGGATAAGGTAAACTTGCCGCCAGAATAGTCAAATTATAGAAGACAGCCAAAAATTAGCTAATTACTTACCTGAATCACAGCTAATATAAATTTTTTGAGTCATGGGTTAAGATAACCTAGCGTTCTTTGAAGATGCTACTTTGTCATAACCTAGAGGTAAACTGCTTCTAGATCGGTGTTCTTGATAGGCAAATATCGGCTAATAAAAATTAATATTTATCTCATATCATTATTAGCAAAAATGCAGTAGGCTATGTACCAACCTAGCGAACATTAACATAGCAATGGAATATTTCTCGAACTTATGAATCTCAATCTAAGTAGGTAAGCATGAATAAATCTAACTATGTAACATAATGTAAATCTCACAAAGCCCTTGCGATTGCTACTATACTCTACGGGAACGACTACTCTGCGAGAACGCCTCTGGCGAACGTCGAACGAGAAGCCACTGCGTGTCTACACTCTGTTCGCAATGACGTAGTTATAAATTTTCGCACCCACCTACTTAAATCAAAATTTTTTAGGAATAAATCAATAGAAGGCAGAACTGGTAAGCATTCTCTCATTTACTTCTTCCCTAACCCTAATATCGTTTGGTAAAGACATCTCTTAGTTGAGACAGCACGCAGAGAGATTTGAGAAAATTCCTCCTCTACTGCTGCTGTACACCTCGTTTGTTTTCACGAACATATTCCCAGTCCGAAGTGCAGGGTGAAATATCGGTAAGTACTTTGCGTTTAATAAAGCCTCATAATTGATACTGTTACATATTTTATACTTTTGTTTCCCAATCATACTCAGGCTTACTGAAAGAAGCCAGAATATACTTGCGCAAGTATACTTTTGTTGGGGTTAATACAATGGTCATTGCTAAACTACGTAAAAATAACACTGCACCAGCCAATTTATTTGGCTAAGGTTGTAGCAACATCCGTATTCAGAGGGACGCGATCGCTGCTAAATAACAGTTAATTGAAGTTGACATAAGCCAAAGTATAAATACTCGTTATTCTCTGCATCTCCAAAAATATTGACTAGTTGTTGCTAAAAGTTTAAAACAGCTATATAAATTCTCAATTGCTTGAAAATCCTTAAGGGAAAGCCAATCTCAGTAAATATATTTATATTCAAATCACCAAAATTTAGATTTACCTAAACTGAGTCTTGACTTTTTCAATTCAACCACTTAATTAGAATTACGATAGTGTGCCTTGGCTTGCTAAAAGCTGTAATGAAAACCCTTAACTATCTGATTACACAATAAGAAGTAATGATGGAGAATCATTTTACTAAAACCTCAAGTTACGAACGAAATGGAAGTTCTGCCTATCCAGTACTTTCATCTCAACTTCCTTCATGGTTTGAAAAGGAAAGTAATGATTGGGATTTACGGCAATTTCTAGGCCTTTTACAGCGGCGAGCCTTAATTATTGCGGGAGTAGCTACTGTAGTGATGAGTGGTGTCTCCTACTCAACACTCAACCAGAAACCAGTCTATGAAAGCAATTTTCGACTTTTAGTAGAACCTGTAAATGAAGAAAAATCTTTAGTACAACTGACAATCGATCCTAGCGGCTCAGATAAGTCAGGAAATTTAGACTACGAAAGTCAAATTCAAGTTCTCAAAAGTCCTGAGCTAATGGCAGGTATCGTCAAGCAGATTCAATATTACTATCCTGAAATCAGCTATGAATCTCTACTTAAGTCTTTAACTATCCGTCGCTTGGGCACAACTAAAATTATAGAAGTTAGTTATCGCAGTAACGATGTTAACAAAATAAAAGTAGTACTAGATGTAATTGCTAAGTCTTACTTAAACTACAGTCTGGAAAAGCGGCAAACGAAGCTAAGACAAGGAGTGCAATTCGTTGATAAGCAGTTACCAGGTATAAAAAACCGCGTAGACCAACTGCAAAAAGAATTGCAACTTTTCCGCCAAAGATATGACTTTATTAGCCCAGATGCCCAAGCATCACAAGTTGCATCTCAAGTCAATATATTAAGCGGACAAAGATTAGCAATCGATCAAAAATTGGCAGAATACCGAGCTAATTTTAACAGTTTGAAAGGCAATGAAGGAGAATTAGCAGCGCTAAATAATGCAAATGTATATCAGCAATTAGTTGTGCAGTTGCGTCAATTAGAAGCGCAAATTTCTGGTGAGTTAGCTCGCTTTCAAGAAGATAGCCCCCCACTACAAGTTTTAAGACAAAAGAGAGCAAATTTATTACCATTACTCCAGCAAGAAGCACAGCGGTTTGTTGGAGTAAAGTTTGCTGAGTTAGCAACTCAAATTCAGAGCTTAGAAGTTCAAAGTCAAGAACTAAAAAAAGCTGAGATTAAACTTGATAGTGAAGTTAAACTTTTACCAGTTTTATCAAGGAAATATACTGAACTTCAGCGAGATTTACAAATTGCAACAGAAAGTTTAAATCGCTTTGTAGTTACTCGGGAAACTCTACAAATTCAGGTTGCTCAAACAGAACTACCTTGGGAATTAATTCAAGAGGCACTTCAACCCGAAGAGCCAATATCACCTAATATACCCCGTAGTTTAACTATAGGAGTGATAGCTAGTTTACTTTTAGGTTTTGGCATCAGCTTACTCATAGAGAAAGTAGACAATACTTACCATAATGTTGGAGATTTAAAGGAAAATATTAAACTACCTTTGTTAGGAATTTTACCTTTTGAGAAGAAAGTTCAAAATAGTCTTTACCACAACCTAGAACGCAGCAATTCTTCAGAAAAAAGCCTCTTCAATTTTTCTCGAAAATTTTCCAAGGTGTCTAATATTTTACATCGTGCTCCTGCAAGCGATCGCTACTACGGCCAAGGTAAGTTCTGGGAATCTTTACAAGTCTTGTATTCAAATATTCAACTGCTCAATTCCGATCAACCGATTCACTCCTTAATTATTAGTTCAGCACTCCCAGGTGATGGTAAGTCTACTGTTTCGTTCCAGCTAGCGCAAATAGCAGCTGCAATGGGTAAACGAGTATTGCTTGTAGATGCTGATTTACGCAGGCCTCAAGTTCACCATCTATGCGATTTAAATAATTTGTGGGGATTGAGTAGTTTAATTTCAACAAATATCCCAGCAGGGCAGGTCATCCGGCAAATGCCTGAGATGAACAACTTGTCTGTTGTCACTTCTGGCCCTATACCACCCGATCCTGCAAGGCTGCTTTCGTCAGAAAAGATGAAGCAACTGATGGGATATTTCCATAGAACTTTTGACTTAGTAATATATGATGTTCCACCAATAGTTGGGTTAGTTGATGCCAGAATGCTAGCACCCTACACGGATGGTGTTGTTTTGGTGGTAAGGTTAGATAAAACAGATAAATCAGGGCTAATGCAAGCTCAAGATAGCCTAAAAATTTCTCCAGTCAACGTCTTAGGTATTGTTGCTAATGGAGATAAGACTAAGTACAAAGGCTACAAACATTACTATAAAACTCATAAGTAAATACAAAAGGACTTATACCAGTTGCAAATTCAAAATTCACAGCAGTTCTAGCCCTTTATTTCTAGTAGTTTAGTCCTGACTACGAAGTTATCTTAGATGCGTTATCGTGAATAAAGGGTGCGTGATTTGGGTAGAGCAATGCGCGTTGCAGTGATATTGAGCATAGCGATCGCAACCGTAACTGGACTTGTAGGATATACTTTAAAACCAAGTCCCGCAATTCAGTTGCAAGATGGGACGGTGTATTTTGCTGAACCGCCGCGCTTGGTTAGTGCAACTACTACCTATAATGAAGTCTACGTATGGGGTGCAACCTATTACTTTACTCTCAACTTGCCAGAAAATGCTGGGGAACCACTGCAAAAAGTCACAATCAACCAGCGTGAGGGGCTAGATTACGTTCGCTTCGACCTAAAAAACACTGTTGCCTTTGCAGAGACTAGCTCCCATACAAAACAGAAGCTAGGATTAAAAGATGCAACTAGCGATCGCAAAACTCGAACCACATCACTAATATTCGATCCGCCAGTAGATCCAGGAAAAACGATTACAATTGCCCTCCAACCCAGACAAAATCCTAGTGTTTCAGGTGTTTATTTGTTTGGCGTCACAGCTTTTCCCGCAGGTAAAAAATCCCACGGGCAATTTCTCGGCTATGGGCGACTAACTTTTTATAGCCACGGTCACTCTATATTTTCACCTTTTGGATGGTAAGCAATAGTCAATAGTCAAAAAAATTCTGATGTTGGACTTTGGACTATGAACTCTTGACTCTTATCTTTTATTTTTCTTTAAAAGTCCAAACACCTTCATCCCAATCTGCATCTGATGGGGGTGATTCTATCCAGTGTTGACAACGACGCATATGCAACATAGCAGCTTTGTCGTTACTATCAGCAGCTAAAACTTTGACAAACTCAGCTTGAGCCAAGCTAAACTCGCGATTAATATAATACTCTCGCCCTTTATGATAGTGCTCAATTACTTCTAATTTTTGGCTACTAATAGGATCGGAACGTAAACTTAAGAGTTCATAAATAGCTACTGGTTCATTTCTACCTTTGACGCGAATATAATCTAATTCCCTCGCCCAAATTTTGTCGCGGCAAGGTTTATAAGTGTTATCGCTAATAATGATGTCACAACCGTACTGTTTGCTGACGCTTTCTAGTCGAGAACCGAGGTTAACACCATCGCCAATGGCTGTAAATTCCATTCTTTTACTGGAGCCAATATTACCGCTAATAACAGTATCAGAATTAATGCCAATACCAATGTTGATTCTCGGCTTATTAGCTAAGTAGCGACGTTGATTAAAATCTTGCAACCGCTGGCGCATTTCTAAAGATGTTTGGACGGCCATCCAAGCGTGTTCTTCTAATGGTAAAGGAGAGCCAAACACAGCCATAATCGCATCACCAATATACTTATCAAGGGTGCCTTTATGTTTAAAAACTGCCTCTACCATTGATTCAAAATATTCATTGAGCATACTCACAACTTCTTCGGCTTCTAGATTTTCAGTTAAAGTTGTGTAGCCACGAATATCAGAAAATAAAATCGAAACTTCTTTGCGATCGCCTCCTAATTTAGCATCATCTAACTTCAGTAATTCTTCCGCTAACTCTTGAGTCATGTAGCGGTACATGGTACTTTTGAGGCGCTTTTCATCGCTGATGTCTTCCATCACAACTAATGCACCACTGACTTGTTGGCGATCGCTAGCATCAGCGATAGTATTAATCGATAAATTGATACTATGCTGTTCTGTACCAGCAGTTATCAAAGTGCGATCGGGATAATATTGCTGTCGGTGTTTTAAGTCGGCTGCATTTAAAGCTTTCTCACACCATTTACTAAAATTACCTTCTTTAATAGTAATGACATCTTGAATAGATAGACCTTCCAATCGGTCTTGTTCTTTTAAATCTAACAAGCGTTTCGCACTTTCATTTGCAGCAATAATTAACCCAGCTTTATCAGTGGAAATTACACCATTAGAAAGACTGCGCAAAATATCGCGCTGCATTTGTTCTTGTTGTTTAACCGTGGCAAATAACTGAGCATTTTGTAGCGCTACTCCTGCTTGAATATTAAAAGCTTCCATGAACTCTTCATCGTTATGATCGAAACTCGCTTGGAAGCATTCGGGAGCCTTGGGCCAAAGACTATGATCGTAAGGTGGAAAATCTCCTGATTTTCGTTTATTTACTAACTGAGTAACGCCGATTAATTGCCGATCTGCGTTAAACACTGGCATACAAAGTAAGCTACAGGTACGAAAGCTTGTTTGTTGGTCAATTTTTTTGGCTGTCTCTGAGTCTGGATGGTCATACAAGTCAAAGGGAATATTGAGTTTTTTTCCGGATGCAGCTACTATGCCAGCAAAGCCTTTACCGATGGGAACTCGTAATTCTTTTGTTGTACCATCATCTTGAGTAATCTTTGTCCATAAATCTTGGCGATCGCGATCGATTAACCATAATGTACTGCGATCGGCATTCATTAATTCCTTAGCTTCATCCATTACCCTTTTTAGGGTATCTTCTAAATCCAGACTGCTTTGAGAAAGCGACTTAATCGCTTTCATTAATGCTGCGGCTGCTCTTTGTTTTTGGGTTGCTACATAAAAAGAGCGCGATGATTCTAAAATTAATCGAATTGATGGCGCAAATTCTTGAAATAATTCTTCGTCTGCGTGAGTAAAGCCTCTGGTATCAATCCGGTCTGCAATTGGAGCATCTGGATTATGTACGGGTTTTAATTTATTTAGTAATTGTACTACCGCTACTAATTGTCCGTGTTCGTTCAACAATGGCAAAGCCAGCATTGTATATGTACGATAGCCAGTAATTTTTTCTTGCTCCCGCGCAAATACCGAACGGGGATCTTGATAAAAATCATAGGGAATATTGATAACTTTTTTGAAAGTTGCAACTTCTCCAGCAATACCTTTATCTGCGGGAATGCGAATTTCTAAAGAGCGATCGCCTTCTGCCTCAGCTAAAATTGACCATAGTTGTTGCTTTTCTTCATCTAATAAAAAGATTGTGGTGCGGTCTGCGCCTAGTAATTCTCCTGTTTTTAAAGTAATTGAATGCAACATTTCTTCGAGAATTGTCTCAAACCCATGAGAATCTAGCCTCGACAAAGTTTGATGAACAATCTGTAATTTCTGTTCGACTTCTTTAACAACCTGTTTAAAAGTTTCTTGCGTTAGGGGAGCCAGAAAAGAAGAAATAGTGCCTTGTCTTTTTGCCAGCGCACCTACAGGAGCAACGTTCTCTTGTGGATAGCCATTTTCTGAATTGCGAACCCCAATAATTAAATCGGCAGTCTCATCAATACTAGGTTGATGCGATGACATAATGAGCTTTATATATAATGGTTATATTTTAGGAATGTTATTTAACTGTTGCTATGTGCAACAATCTCTAGACATTATCCACAGTTTAATCTGTTGTTGAACTAGCGTCATCCTGTGGAAAACTAGGTAAAATTAATAATCCAAGATTACAACTGTGCTGCTGTAAAGTTATTTCCACGGTTCTCAGCCTCTTCCGATCTGCTAAAGGGTTGGCGATCGACAAAATTTTAGTCAGTTTTGTCGATCATTTTCGTTCTGTGAAATTAAACGACAATCAAGGAATACCCTAATTCAGGCTAGCTGTAAAGAGATTATCCTCATATATCTGGCAAATAACACCTGATAAAGACTAACTATAGAGTAAAAAATACATATTTGTTGATTCACAGGATTTACGCGAGGACTACGATTTTACGTCATTACGAGCATAGCGAAGTTATCGCAAAGGCTGAGTTTTTCGTCACGAGTGCGTAAGTCCTAATTCAAAAAAATTAATTATGTTATTCAATAAAGCTGAAGTATTTTTTAAGACATATATCTGTAAAACTCGATGATTGATATTTAGCTTATTCCTAACATTAGTTCAGTATCACTAGTGAGAATAAAATCAGAGAGTGATACAACAAGCATTAGTAATTACTATGAAGCTAAGTATAAATATAGATATAAAGATTATCAGCATCAATAGATAAAGTGCAATTTCCCCCTACAAGTCGTAAGGTATACACAACCTTCGCAGATATTACTTCTAATATTGCTCGTGCTACTTGTAGAGGTCTTGTATTGATAATTCCCACATAGCTTAGTCAATTAACATTATATTTAAAGTTTTGTAACAAATTTAGCCTACTGCATAAAACCTAGAAAGCAAATCGATATATATGCGGAGATATTATAGTTTCATCTTTTCCCAGAGGTAAATTTGCAAATGGTTTACACATTAGAGCGCCCACGCACCTTAGTCGAAAGTACTTATACTCCGCCCAACCCCAAGCCTTTATTACCCGACCTAGAGCCATCATCGAAACCCGTCCAAACAGAAGAAGTGTCTGAACCTAGTGAAACTGAACCATCTCAGCCTAGCGAGACTGAAGAAACTTCTGAGTCAGAATGAAGAGTCCTGAGTACCAAGGCTGAATACTGAGTAAAACAGCGAGATCGATACTTAGTAGTGAGTAAGGGAAATATTTATTTAACTAAAATCAGGATCGACTACCAGGTACAATAGATTGCTACAGCCTTACCAGACGCTATTAATAGCGTTTTTTTTTGGTCGTTCTTGAGCAGAGGCAAATTTTGAAGATGGCTCAAACTAGCAAAGGTTGTGCTTGGCAACTGGGCTTAACAAATATTGGCGGGTTGACCTGTGGCATTGGGTTATTGATGACAAATGCTGCATTTGCCCAGAGTGCCATTACTCCTGATGATAGCCTCGGCAATGAAAGAACTCAAGTTATCCAAAATTACCTAGGTGGAGCTACAGAAGCGATCGCAGGCGGAGCAACTCGCGATCGCAATCTGTTCCACAGTTTATTAGAATTTAACGTCAGTGAAGGACGTTCGGCAGTTTTCTTAAGTCCTAACAGCAATATTCAAAATATTCTGGTGCGGGTTACTGGTAATAACCGTTCTGAGATTCTGGGCAAACTTGCTACTCTTGGTTCTAATGCCAACTTATTTTTAATTAACCCCAACGGTGTGTTTTTTGGTGCAAATGCCACACTCAACATGGGCGGTTCATTTGTAGCTAGTACAGCAAGCAGTATCAAATTTGCTGATGATACAATTTTTAGCGCTACTACGCCGCAAAACCCACCTTTACTCACCGTCAGTACACCAGTTGGTTTGCAATTCGATCGAGCTGGAGGAGAAATTAATCATTACGGATCTTTAGAAGTACCAACAGGTAAGACTTTAGCCTTGGTAGGCGGGAAAATTAACCTGAATGGGAATGGTAAGTTAGAAGAGAATCGTCGCACTCTCAAAGCCGTAAGCGGACAAATAGCTGTTGCTGGAATATCAGGAGTAGGAACAGTAGGAATCAACCTTGATAGTAAAAACCAGCCTTTAAATATTCCTAGTAACCTTATACCAGCAGACATATCACTGAAAAATCTAGTCGTCATCTTAGCCGATGGATCTGGTGGTGGTTCTATTCAACTACAAGGTAGACAAATTAAACTTACCGATGGTTCTATAGTCCAAGCAGACACCCTAGGTAGTGAAAATGGTAGAGATATTTTTGTCCAAGCAGAGCAGTTAACTCTTCAAGATGGCTCGCAAATCAAAGCTGGTACTGTTCCCAATTCCACAGGTTCTGGAGGAAGTCTAACGGTAAAAGCCACTGACTTTGTGCAAGTGAGTGGAACCATACCCCAAGGTAAGCGCTTTGCTGGTTTTCCCAGTGGGTTGTTCGCTCAAACCTTTGGCGAAGGCTCTGCTGGTACGTTGACTATAGAAACAGGAAAATTAATTATTGAAGGTGGAGCCAACGTCGCAACTACTGCTTGGCAAGGTAGGGGTAATGGAGGAAGATTAAAAGTAACTGCCTCAGATTTTATTCAAGTCAGTGGAGCTTCTTTTCTTGATTACCCTAGCGGCTTGTTTACTCAGACTCTAGATTTAGGAAACGCAGGTTCTTTGGAAGTTGACACCAAACAGTTGATTGTCCGGGATGGAGGAGTGGTGACAGCTGGTACAGGTACGGGTAGTCAAGGCAAAGGTGGGAACTTGACAGTACGTGCTTCTGACCTTATAGAATTAAGCGGCAGATCGCCAATCGATAAAGACCCTAGTGGCTTATTTGCGCGCAGTCGAGGTACTGGAGAGGCAGGTTCCTTGTTTGTGACTACAGACCAGTTAATTTTACGTGATGGAGCGCGAATCACTGTAGAAGCCCTAGGTTCAGGGAATGCAGGGACATTGGAAGTTAATGCTCGTGAAATCCGTTTGGATAGACAAGGCGAACTAGTTGCAAAAACAGTATCCGGTAATGGTGGCGATATCAGACTGCAACCACAGAACTTACTACTATTACGCAACAATAGTCAAATCTCTACTACAGCAGGTACTGCTGGCGGTGGCGGTAATGGTGGAAATATCACAGTTAACACCCCTAATGGCTTTATCGTAGCCGTACCTGAGGAAAATAGCGATATTACTGCTAACGCTTTCACAGGCTCCGGTGGTAGAGTGGACATCAATGCCTTTGGGATTTTTGGCCTAGAACAGCGCAGTCGAGAAGATTTGGTGAGACTTTTAGACAGCAACGACCCAACTAAACTAGACCCGCAATTGTTACCTAGTAACGACATTACAGCAATTTCTCAGACAAACCCCAATTTAAGCGGCGTAGTCACTATTAATACACCTGATGTTGACCCAAATAACGGTTTGGTCAACTTACCAACTCCAAAAGTAGAACTGAAAGTAGCTCAAACTTGTAGAGCGATCGCAACTAACAACAACAGCAGTTTTACTGTAACCGGACGAGGTGGCATACCTTCCAGCCCGACAGAAACTCTTAACAATGAAGCTGTTCTAGCAGATTGGATTTCTCTGGATAGAGTCCGTCAAACCGCCTCTCAACCAACTAAAAACCAAAATTCCACTAAGCCTAATTCTGCAAAGATTATAGAAGCTACAGGATGGGCGCTCAATCCCAAAGGAGAAGTAGTTCTGACCGCTAATCAACCCACCTTGGTAGCGCAAAGTTCTGGGAACCAGCCAACTGATTGTAGTCATTATCAATAATTGTCATTAGTCATTAGTCATTTCTTCCCTTCGGGTGACGCTCCTTCGTCGCTAACGCTGCGCTAACGCCAGTCGCCTGCGGAGGAGGACAGTTGCGTGGGCGGGTTTCCCGACTTGAGCAAACTGTCCGTAGGAAACCCTCCCGCAGCGATGGTCTCACCTTGTCTCCCCACACTCCCCACACTCCCTTATCCCCTCTTCCCCTGCTTTTCCGCTGACACGAGCAACACTGCTGCAAACTTATGGAATGATGTACATAATTAGCTTGTTGATGGCGAAAAAAACATTAAATTTCAAGTTCTGCCATCAAGCAGCTGCCCAGTAGATGACTTTAAAGTGAGGTATCGAGGTATTTATGAACTGGATTAAAGTTCTTGCTGAAAATGAGCTACCACCTAATGAGCGCAAAGTGGTGAAAGTAGAAAAACGCGCTATCTTACTAGTTCACCATAACAACCAAATTTACGCTTTAGAGAATTCCTGCCCGCACATGAAGCTACCCTTGCAGAAAGGTAAAATTACAGATGATGGAGCCATAGTCTGTCCATTCCATCGTAGTGCTTTTGACCTTTCTAGCGGTAATCCTACTGAATGGATTACCTTTCCCCCTGGTATTGGCAAGGTGATGGGTATGATTTCTAAGGAAAAAGCAATACCTGTTTTCCCCACTCGTGTGGAAGAAGGCAATATTTGGGTAGGGTTGCAATAAATTACTGAAGCAAGGCAGAGGGCAGAGGGAAAGACAGGTAATTTTTGAATTTTTATTTTGCAGGTGTCTTCTGTTCTCTGCTAAATGGTTTATTTATGCCAGTAATAAGTAAGTCAACTAGCTGGTTTTAACACACTTTGAATCGTCTCTAGTAATTTGTTAATAGTATAGGGTTTTAGTAAAAAGGCTTGCACACCAATACTATTAACTTCTAAAAGTTTGCTGTTGGCTGAGAATCCGCTGATAGCAATAATTTTGACGGATGGATTAATTTGTTGTATGACCCTAATCGCCATTAAACCATCTATGGACGGCATCTGTATATCCATCAATACTAAGCTGATTTCATCTCTATACTTAGTGTAAACAGAGATAGCTTCTACACCATTACTAGCGCTGATGGTTTTGTAATTGTAGTCTTCTAGTAAGGTTTTAGTAACCTCTTGAATTGAGTCTTCATCATCCACAACCAAAACTAATTCATCATTACCTCTAGGTAGATCGCAATCATCAATTTCTTGTGTTGCCAATTGCTCAATTGCAGGTAAGTAAACATTAAATTGACTTCCCTTACCAACTTCGCTATCTACTGTCACAAAACCACGGTGGTTTTTGACGATCCCGATCGCAGTGGAAAGCCCTAATCCAGTGCCTTTACTAAGTTCTTTAGTGGTGAAAAATGGTTCAAAAATGCGTTCTAAAAGATTTTTTGGTATGCCAGATCCTGTATCTGATACAGCAATCAGGACATAGGAACCTACTTTCGCCTCCAAATTCATCCTGGCATAAGCTTCATCAACAAAAAAGTTTTCAGCGGAAATGCTGAGGATACCACCATCAGGCATGGCATCATAAGCATTGACACACAGATTCATTAACACTTGATGTATTTGAGTTGGATCTGCCCAGACTGTTAACAGATTTTGTGTTGGAATATCAGTGCAAATTTCAATTGATTTGGAAAATGTACTGCTGATAATCTGCTCAATTTCCTTAAGCAAGTGCCTAATTTGTAAAGGAACTTGTTTACCTTGCGAACCTCGTGCAAAAGATGTGATTTGCTTAACTAATTCAGCACCGCGTTTAGAGTTATGTTCTAAAATTTTTAGTAACTGGCGATTTTTTTCATCCAGGCTGGGAAGTTTACATAGTAGCAGTTGGGCAACTGTCAAAATAGGCGAAAGTATATTATTTAAATCGTGGGCAATACCACTTGCTAAAATGCCAAGACTCTCTAAGCGTTGTGCGCGATAAAACTGTTGCTCAAGTCGTTTTTTCTCTGTGATATCTGTATCAACGGTAAGAATAGATTCTGGTTGTCCGTCTTCGGAGTACATCAGAGTCCAACGGCTAGAAACGGTTAATTCTTGCCCAGATTTAGTCATTTTATTGAGATCGCCGCACCATTCCCCTTGTTCAACCACAGTTCTAAAAGCTTCTTTGATTTGAGGCGATGTTTGCTTATATAAAAATTCGTGAGATTCTTTACCAAGAATTTCGGCAGATGTCCAGCCATACAAGCGTTCAGCACCTTTACTCCAAAACAAGATTTGGTAATCTAAATTGCGGACAAAAATTGCATCTGGCGAAATATCAATTAAGGCAGCTTGTTCGTGTATTTTCTGTTCTGCTTGTTTGCGCTTAGTGACATCTCTACCAACTGCTTGTAGTTCGATGACTTGCCCTTCCTGATTGCGGATAGCAGCAACTTCCCATTGAAACCAGCGGATACCATTAACTGTGAATCCCCGTTGCTCTTTTGTCGTTAAGCGATAAGGTGGCGATGTCAAGGATTGAATATTTGCCATGACATCAGGTAAATCTTCTGGATGGACAAACTCCAGTAGGCACTGACCGAAAAATTCATCCGCTTTAAACCCAAATATTTCCCCCGCAACTGCATTAGCAAAGGTTAACCGACCATTCATATCCATGCGTACAATGAGATCGGTTTGACTCTCAACTAGGCTGCGATAGAGTTTTTCGCTTTTTTCAAGCTGTTCAATCAAGCGTGTTTTCTCTAATACTTTTTGGATTGCAAGGCGAAAACTTACTGCTGTGATATTTTTTTTGATCAAATATTCAGCAGCACCATTTTTCATCGCCTGTAATGCTATCTGTTCATTTCCTTGATCTGTCAGCATGATGACTGGTAGATTTGACAAATCTAATCGAATCTTGAGATCGCTCAGAAACTCCAGCCCATCCATATCTGGCAGTAAGTAATCTATAACAATTACATCAGGAAATTGCTGCTGACATAATAAAAGTGCTTGTTTACCAGTTTCTGCCTCTAAAATTTGATAAGTATGTAGCTGATCTCGTAACAGATAGCGTCGGTAGATTTCTCGCTCTTGTAAAGACTCGTCAACTAGTAAAATTACTTGCAAAATTTCAGTCATTACTCCCTCCAGGAATTTACCTGAAAATTAAAGCGATGAGAACTGTCTGGGGAATAGCAAAACAGCTACATGGTTCATATCGCATTTAATAAAAACTAATCGTTAAGAAAGACTGACGCATAAACGATGAGATGCCCAGATGCAGCGAAATCTTATTGATATGAACTTTTAGTCCAGAAGCGATCGCTTGAATGTGTTCGTTGCAGAAGCAGTTCGCAGACACTATTGAATCGGACTCACTTAACTTACTCGTAATATCGAGCGACTGACTCTGTATTGAAATTATGGTTAAGGAGTAGGGATTAATGTAACAAATACCTCTTGTAGCTGAATTTAATTTTCAATCTAGGCAAAAATTTTGAGTATCTTGTGAAGATGAAGATTCTTTAAAGTTTTTTGGCTGAGATGTCACATTAATTATGCATATATCATCAATCTTTAAGGAGGAATTTCAGGATAGCTAGGCTGCATCCTTGAAAGGAATAGGCTTCTCCACCGTCTTTTTGAGAACGAAGATATATGACTACAGATGCGATCGCACAATCACCCTAACAGGATAAGCAAAAATTTTCTCATGTCTAAGTGTCCCTGTTTTGTGAGATCATGTCCCTATCACTGCAAAAGTTTACCCAATTTTTTGGCTTAAGTACCAAAAAAGTAGTTTTTTTACAAAAAAATTAAGTTGTTACTCTGAGAACAAAAGATACATCGGGCACTAATGAAGATTAGCTACGTCAACTATTTTAAATTGCTGAGTCTGCTTCAGTTTGTCTGATGTCAGGATTTCGATGCACAGGGGAATGCATAACTACCAGTTAACCAATTCTCTAGTAAGCATAAATGCTTGTAGACTATATGACTAGTAGACTCCATAAAAAAAGCATCCAATGGCGCGTGTGGTTAGCTAACGCATCATTCAAACCTATGAAACTAATTTTGAAATCATTTTTTCCTTTTCAAAGTTGGCGACTTAGACACGCGGCAACTTTTAGTCAGACATTGCGCAAGCGATTTTTCCCGATCCTAGCCTTGATATCGTGTATTACGGTATTACTGGTAGGCAATCTTACCCCTGCGATCGCTCAGGTTCCCCAACTACCTCGTGAGGAAATTCGCGGGGTGTGGATGACTAATAACGATATTGACATCCTCAAAGAAAGATCCAAAGTACAGGAGGCCGTCACTCAACTGCGACGGCTCAACTTTAACACGATCTATCCTGTAATCTGGAATTCTGGCTATGTCATGTATCCTAGCGCTGTGGCCAAGCGTACAAATATCCAACCCTTTGTTTTGCGAGGAGCGGACGGACACGATATTCTTGCAGACTTGATTAACCAAGCCCATCGTCAAGGGCTACTCGTCATTCCTTGGTTTGAGTTTGGTTTTATGGCTCCCCCAACATCAGAATTGGTAATGGAGCATCCAAATTGGTTTACGCAAAAGCGGGATGGTAGTAAAACTTCGATTAGTGCTGCTGGCGAGGTAATGTGGCTCAATCCTTTCCATCCAGAAGTACAGCAGTTTATCACTAGTCTCGTCCTGGAAAACATCAGCCAATACGATGTTGATGGCATTCAGTTTGACGATCACATGAGTTTGCCCTATGAATTTGGCTACGATCCATACACAGTTGCGTTGTATGCTCAAGAAACCAAGAATAAACCTCCAGCTAATCCTCAAGATCAAGCATGGATGCGCTGGCGAGCAGAAAAAATCACAGCGTTCATGGTCAAACTCAACCAAGCTGTGAAGGCTCAAAAACCTCGGTTGATTTTCTCCGTTTCTCCCAATTACTACGACTTTGCTTACAAGTTTCAACTGCAAGACTGGCTCAACTGGATACGGCTTAATATTGTAGATGAGCTAATTGTGCAAATTTATCGTCCCGATCTCCAAGCTTTTATTAACAATATTTCCCGTGCAGAAATCCGAGAATCGCAGAAATCGATTCCTACTGGCGTGGGAGTGATGGCAGGGTTGCGAAACAATCCCGTACCCATCAAACAAATTCAAGCCCAAGTGCGAGCTGCTCAAGAACGAGGTTTAGGCGTAGCTTTCTTTTACTATGAAAGCCTTTGGGAATCTGCCCCAGAATCAGTTGCAGAAAGACAAGCTGGATTTCAAACTCTCTTTCGTTCGCCTGCACTCCGCGCCAGAATTTGATCGTTATTCTCAAGTAGGGTGAGCATTTCCACCAAAACCTAGATATGGTGGGTAGCGTCCACCCTACATTGAGAGGGATTGTGAGTTTAACGGGAGCTTTTGCCTAGTATGGATTTTGCATCCCAAGTATACAATCCGACTTTATCAGGAACTCTAGAGAATCTTCCCGTGCGATAACCTCGCGATAACTCATTCAGTACCTTGCTTTTGACCTCTCGGAGTTCATCTGCATCTAGTTCTCCATAAAGTCCGGCAATCACTTCCGCAACAGAGAAGATTTTGCCGGAATTTTGTTTTAACAGAGAGGTAATAGCATCAATCAAAAATTGACCCTCGAATGCTGTCAGCATCGGTACTACTTTGGTCTTGGGAAGAATTAGCGATTTCTTCTTTTTCTGTTGGAGATTCTTGGCAGAACCATTGCTATTACTTGAAGAGAGCAACTTTAAATCCAAGGTATAACAACCAGGTTCGTCAGGAATTGCAAACCAACTATTACCTCTACCCTGTGTCAGTGAGGATTGAACTCTACCTTTAACGACTTTAAAGATATGTGGTTCTAGATCGCCATATAAAGCTCGCACAATAAAATCTATATGACACACAGTACCACTATGTTCTTGTAAGACTTTTTTGATAGCTTCTATCCGATTGATACAGTGTT
The DNA here is from genome assembly GCF_963875125.1 of Calothrix sp. NIES-2098. NCBI lineage: Bacteria > Bacillati > Cyanobacteriota > Cyanophyceae > Nostocales > Calotrichaceae > Calothrix > Calothrix sp. NIES-2098. Next base: position 445,895 of record NZ_CAWNKJ010000001.1, on the reverse strand, counting down.
GAAACTCAGGTAACATCGGATAATCCTGCCCCTTGATTGATTGCTCTTTTGTCTCAGGGGAAGCCTCGTTAACTGAATTTATACTTACACCTTGGTCATTGTTGCTATTTATAGAGTCAGTTGATGTATCCTCTGAGTCTGAAAATTCAGAGTCTGGAGATTTCACTTGAGTTGACTCTATTAAGTCAGAATTGCGATCGGGAATAGTAGCTGGCGATAATATCTTCTCTTTATTAAGAGTGGATGTTTCATCGGTAACATCAAGTGTGGCAATCTGATTGTTACTATCTGATGTTGACCAGTTAGATAACAAAGCTTCTACATGATTGAGATGCGATCGCGCTTGTGTATATAAGCGTTCGTACTCTTCTACAATGCGAGCATAGTAGTCTCTTAATTCCAAAAGTGGAGAGAGGAAAGCATCAGGAGGAGGTTCTAATTGTCCCTTTACAGTCATAAGGCGTTAATCAATCTAAATCAGATTTACTTTTATAAGTCATCGGTCTAGGTTTGGCTTTAGCCGCTGGTTGCTGCGGTTTTTTTGGCGCTTGGGGAGGGCGACATTGCTCGCAATATAACGGTCGAGGCCCGTAAGTCTCGCGTTTTGTACTCTCATTGCACTGCTTGCAGATAAAGTGAAAAACGCGAGTGTGAATTTCTCTTTTATGCGCTCTAACCGTATACTCTCTAACGTCTATTAACTTACTAGCCATAATAACGAGTTGTGAATTTCCGTCCTATCAATATAGCTATTCAAGCAAATGAAATAGCATCAGTGTGTATCAACTTGCCAATTTTCGGCAAATTTCCTGCTTAAGCTATAGACTCTGTTGTAAGTCAGAATTATTTAGCATCTTCAGAGGTTGTGTTAAAAGTCTTTGTTGATACACCAAGTTATTGGAGATTCCTCTAAATCCCCCTCCAAAAAGGGAGACTTTAAGGCTGTACTTCCTCCCATTCAAAGTTGGCTGGGGAGCCAGAACAAAATATCTAATATTTCAAGATACATCCTCTTTGCAGGATTTTGTTTCTACACTGATTCATACTCTAATGAGCTTTGTTGACGCGAGAGTGATTTTTTCATAGCAACCCCTGATAACCTTTATTAAATGAGCAGCCTACTATGAATTACAAGCTATACACAACAAATGTTTGAGCTTAGTTTACAAAAAGTCTAATTTCTAGCTCATCTTATGAGGCAGGTTTGCGAACTTCAAGCAATTAGGAGAAAATCAATACTCTATACTTGCTTTACTAAGCTAGCCTCACTGTAGACATTTTAAATTTGGTGTCATAGAATTCTGACTCACCAAAACAGTGCTGATTGGCGAGTACTGAGTAGCGAGCGATCGACTAATGTTCTTTCTTCGCACTCAATACTTACCACTAGAAACTCCTGAATTTGATGCGTTCCAGCTATGACTTGCGATAGATGTAAGCACAGTTATAGCATCTGCTATAGTCCAGTATCTAGGAAAAAATTAACAGTAAAGTTGCCTTATGCCTGCGATCGCAAAGCTAGAGGTGGCAAAGTTGACAATCGAGACTCAGCAGCGCCTCAAACTTTTACAGGTGAGATTAGCAAAGAGGCTAAGAGTGTCTTTCTACAGTATCCACCAATGGGAAAACGGACGAGCGCAACCTTCATCACTGGCTATGCAACAGATTGAAGATCTGTTACACCAGAGGAGAGAACTTGGTGAGGAATTGTGGCCAAGTACTTTCAACAAAAGGAGCAGAAACTGTGACTGCTGAAGTTAAGGCAATTATCCCCCAAGAAATTGAACAAGTCTTAACTCGGATGGGCGGCGCTTTTGTTATGTTGGATCGTGAATGGCGCTATACCTATGTTAATGACAAGGCAGCTGAACTAGTTGGGATTAATCGAGAAAATTTTTTGGGTAGAAGTATTTGGGAGTTATTTCCGGAAATAGTTAATAGCCAACTGCAAGCAGAACTACATCGCGCTATCACCGAACAGGTGACAGTTGATTTTGAGTATTTTTCTCCAATAGCGCATCGCTGGTGGGAAAACCATATTTATCCCTCCGAAAAAGGCGTATCAATCTTTATTAGGGATATTACTCAACGTAAAATTATCCAACAGTATCAAGCTGCACAGTATGCAATAACTAACATTTTGGCAGAGGCGACAACTGTTGTTGAAGTTTTACCCAAGGTGCTGCAATCTCTGTGCGAACATTTAGGATGGCAAGCTGGTATTTTTTGGAGTGTAGACCCAAAAATAAATGAACTGCGTTGCATTAACACTTGGCAGTCATCCTCGTTAAAAATAGAGGATAGTCGAGAATTTTACCAATGCATAAATTCTCTTGATAGTCAATGTCTAGCAAATCGGGTTTTGGTAAGCGATCGCGTGGTTTGGGAGCAAGAGGACAGGAAAGATAGCGAATTGCAAGCGGCTATAGGATTTCCTATTCGGTTGGGTAGTGAAATTTTGGGTATAATTGAGTGTTGGAGTCAAGAAATTCTTGAACCTGATGCGGAATTGCTGAAAGCGATCGCTAGTCAAATTGCTCAGTTCATCAAGTGCAAACGCACAGAATCTCTACTCAGTCATAGCGAAGCGCGTTACCGTTCCCTAGCAGAGGCTAGTGCCTCGATAATTTGGATTGCAGCACCTTGGGGTAATGTTGTTGAAGAGATTCCTACTTGGCAGGCTTTTACAGGACAAACTCCGGCAAAATACAAAGGATGGGGTTGGTTTGACGCCATCCACCCAGAAGATCGGCAATCAATAGCGGCTATTTGGAAAGAAGCATTTTCTACACGTCAGGTTGCAGTTGCAGAGTATCGCGTGCGCCGACATGATGGCGAATATCGTCACATGAGTATACGTGGTGTACCCATACTTGATGAAACTTGTGAAATTCAAGAATGGGTAGGGATGTGCGTTGATATTACCGAACGCAAGCAAGCCGAAGCAGAACGCGAACAACTCTTGGTACAACTGGCTACAGAACAGACTCGCTTAGTTGAGAGCAATACCTTACTCGATACTCTCTTCAATAACGCGCCTATCGGTATTGGCATCTGGGACGAAAATTTGAGATATGTGCGCTTGAATCAGGCTTTAGCGGAAATTAATGGTCTACCCCAAGCAGCTCATCTCGGTAAGACCGTTGCAGAACTACTACCTGAGATAGATGCAAGAGTTACGGCAGCTTTTCGTCATGTAGTAGAGACAGGAGAATCTATTATTGCCCAAGAGGCCAGTGGTGAAACCCCTGCCGTACCCGGCCAGCTAAGGTACTGGTCGGTGAATTACTACCCGATCGCATTACCGAATAACATCACTTGGGTGGGTGCAACTTGCGAAGAAATTACTGCCCGCAAGCAAGCAGAAGTGGCACTCCAAGAAAGTGAAACTCGTTTTCGGCTACTAGCGAAAAATTCCACTGATATGATTTCACGTCATACAGTCGATGGCATGATGCTGTACATTTCTCCAGCCTGCCGCACAATTTTAGGCTATGAACCAGAGGAAATGGTCGGTCGTTTTAACTATGAGTTTGTGCATCCAGAAGATTTGGCTGAGATTGCTGAGAATTATCCAATCAACGCAGATTTACCAGATATTTATACCGTAACCCATCGAGCTATTCACAAAGATGGACATTATGTTTGGTTGGAAGCCAAGGTTCGCGCTATTCACGATCCGCAAACTAGAGAAATTATCGAAATCCAAGCATCTTCTCGCGATATTACACAGCGCAAACAAGAGGAAGACAGACAGCGCTTTTTGGCTGAAGCTAGCGGTATTTTAGCTTCATCACTAGACTATGAAATTACTTTAACTAGTTTGGCACAGCTAATAGTGCCCGATCTTGCTGATTGGTGCATAGTTGATATTGTTGATGAAAATCAATCAGTGCGTCGGGTAGCAACAGCCCATGCCGATCCAGCAAAACAGCAATTGGTAGAACAGTTAAAAAATTATCCTCCTGATTTAAGACAAACTGAAGGTGTTGCAGAGGTCATTCGTTCTGGTAAGTCACAAATTACTGATTTTATCTCTGACCAAAAAATGCCAGCAGTTAGCCAAAACGATCGCCATTTCCAACTTTTACAGCAGCTAAAGCCGCAATCTAGTATATGCGTACCGCTGATCGTTGGGGGACGGGTATTGGGAGCAATAACTTTAGTATCTTGTGGAGATCGCCATGACAACAAGCAAAACCTGATATTAACTGAGGAATTAGCTCGGCGTGCGGCTACAGCCGTGGATAATGCACAACTCTACAGACAAGCACAACAATCCCGACAAGCAGCGGAAGATGCTGCCATCCGTACTGCTCGTCTTTATGAGGCCGAACAAACTGCACGGGAAGCCGCAGAAACAGCTAACCGAATTAAGGATGAATTTTTGGCTGTTCTCTCCCATGAATTGCGATCGCCTCTGAATCCGATTTTAGGGTGGTCAAATATACTTCAAACTCAAAAACTCGACGAAAAAACCAGCGCTTATGCACTGAAAACCATTGAGCGTAATGCTAGGTTACAGTCTGAACTGATAGAAGATTTGCTAGATATCTCCCGGATTCTGCAAGGTAAACTGAGCTTGAATATTCACCCAGTCGATTTGGCATCTGTAATTACTGCTGCAATGGAGACAGTCAGACTATCAGCAGAAGCCAAGTCAATTTCCATACATACAATGCGAGAACCGGAAGTTGGGCAAGTTTTAGGCGATGCTAGCCGTTTACAGCAAATTATCTGGAATTTACTTTCCAATGCCGTTAAGTTTACACCCGCAGGCGGGCGAATAGATATTCGATTAGAACAGATGGGTACTCAAGCGCAAATTACAGTTAGCGACACAGGTAAAGGTATCAGTGCCGATTTCCTACCCTATGTGTTTGAATATTTCCGCCAAGAGAACAGTACCACCACCAGAAAGTTTGGCGGTTTGGGCTTAGGGTTGGCAATCGTCCGTCATTTAGTCGAACTGCATGGGGGGACAGTCCAAGCCCAAAGTCCAGGTGAAGGACAGGGGGCAACTTTTATTGTCAGACTCCCAATCATGCAACAGCGATCGCAGCCAGACAATGACAATAAAGAATCTCAGACAGCTTTAGATTTAAATGGCGTACAGATTTTATTGGTAGATGACGATACAGATACCAGGGATTTTCTCAGCTTTCTGTTAGCAGATTATGGGGCTAATGTCACGGCTACAGCATCAGCTAGGGAAGCAATAGCAGCTTTAACTCAGTCCCAGCCAGATATCCTGTTAAGCGACATTGGGATGCCAGAAGTTGATGGCTGGATGTTAATTAACCAGGTGAGAATGTTGTCGCCAGAACAAGGGGGTCAAATTCCGGCGATCGCAATTACTGCCTATGCTGGACAAATCAACGCCCAGCAAGCGCTAAAAGCCGGATTTAACAAGCATCTTGCCAAACCAGTTGAGCCAACTGAGTTAGTAGAGGTGATTGCTCAGTTGCTCAACAAGCCAAACGAAATTGAAAATGGCAAATAAAGCACCCTAGGCAGGATTTAAAAACTTCGCCACAGTTTGGACATCCTTATCGCCGCGCCCGGAGCAGTTAATTACAATCCGGGGACTACCAGTAAGTTGAGGACACAGGGTTTCTAAATAGGCGATCGCATGGGATGTTTCCAATGCTGGGATAATACCTTCTAACCGTGACAATTTTTGAAATGCTGCCAAAGCCTCTTCATCGGTGACGCTGTAATATTCAGCACGAGCAGTATCTTTTAAATAGCTGTGTTCCGGGCCGACGCCAGGATAATCTAACCCCGCACTAATTGAATGTGCCTCAATTACTTGCCCATCTTGGTCTTGCAGCAGATAGCTCATGGCTCCGTGCAATACACCAACTTGCCCTTTTGTCAAGGTGGCAGCGTGTTTATTAGTATTAACTCCTTCTCCCGCCGCCTCAATTCCAATTAACCGCACGGACGGCTCATTAACAAACTCATAGAATAGCCCCATTGCATTGGAACCACCACCCACACAAGCCAGGAGAATATCCGGCAAACCGCCCCATTTTTCTTGGGCTTGAGCGCGAGTTTCTTGTCCAATCACTGCATGGAAATCACGTACCATCATCGGGTAAGGATGGGGCCCTGCTACTGAACCCAAGATATAGTGAGTTGTTTCCACATTTGTAACCCAATCTCGGATAGCTTCAGACGTCGCATCCTTGAGAGTTCCCGTTCCCGCAGCTACAGGACGCACTTCTGCTCCCATTAATTTCATCCGGAACACATTCAAAGCTTGGCGTTCCATATCGTGGACGCCCATATAAATGATGCATTCCAGCCCAAAACGAGCGCATACTGTAGCTGTAGCTACTCCATGTTGTCCAGCGCCAGTTTCGGCAATAATTCGCTGCTTGCCCATGCGCTTTGCCAACAACACTTGACCTAGGGCATTATTAATTTTGTGAGCGCCAGTGTGATTTAAGTCTTCACGTTTTAAATAAATTTGCGGCCCAGTACCATCTGGGCGAGCATAGTGAGCAGTCAGACGTTCCGCAAAATACAATGGCGTCGCACGTCCTACATAGTCTCGCAGGAGTTGTTGCAGTTCTGTTAGAAAATCAGGGTCATGGCGATATTGCTGATAAGCTGTTTCTAGTTCAGCAAGCGCAGGCATCAATGTTTCCGGGACGTACTTACCGCCAAAGCGTCCAAAGCGTCCTTGTGTATCGGGAACCTGAGCAGTAGATGGGGAACTTGGAGAGATGGGTGTGGTAGTCACGGATTGATTTCGATGACGGGACGAACTTAATTATAGAAAAGTCTGAGCCGTATAGGATACGATATGCGATCGCAAAACTTAGGTGTTAACTCTAGAATCCCCATCTCAGTTGACATTTTCCCTTTTAACCCTTGACCTTTGACTCTTAATTAAAGTTTATGTCTTCTTCTAATTCTTCCGACAAACGCTTCGTCTATCGCGAATTTGGCAATGATAACTCACCTGCTTTAGAAAGACCGATTTCTGAATTACCACCGCAACAGCAAAATCTCAAAGTCCAAGCTACCCGCAAAGGGCGAAAAGGTAAAACCGTCACCGTAGTTAGTGGTTTTCAGTCCAAACCAGAAACCTTGACCGATTTGGTAAAACAATTAAAAACTCAATGTGGTACAGGTGGCACAGTTAAAGAAAATGAAATTGAAATTCAAGGCGATCATAAACAAAAAATTGTCGAGATTTTGACCAAGCTTGGTTATAAAGCCAAAATCAGTGGAGGTTAGGAACTAGCTAGATTAGGCTAATGTTATCTTTGAGATGTGAAATACGAGTTTGCTCGCTATAAAATTAGCAGGAGGGTTTCATGGATTTAATTCGGATTCTGGCTGCAATTTTTTTGCCACCTCTGGGAGTATTTTTACAAGTAGGTCTAGGTAAAGATTTTTGGATTAATTTACTTTTGACAATTTTTGGTTTCTATATCCTAGGGGTTGTTCATGCAGTATGGATAATCGCTAAGAAATAATTATTTACAAAGTTCAATTGGAGTGCATCCCAGTTTTTATTTTTCAATGAGATAATAACTGTCATTGCGAGGAGAAACGACTAAGCAATCGCATTGACTCGCTCTTAGTTGGAGGATTTTGCGATTGCCTCGCTTTGCTCGTAATGACATTCAAAAAAGTGGGATACTCCCGTTAAATTGGTTATGCGATCGGTATTTATCTGTATTAATTGCCGATCGCCAAAAATTAACTAAAAGCATCACCCATACACATGATTAGTCGCTTAGTATGAGTAGAAATCGAAGTTGAATGTTAAATAAATATTCTACACAAAGCTTGAACAATCGGAATAAGGTAACAATTATTGGAAATTTCCTAAATCCTAAAATTAAGTATTTACTAAAATTAGGTATTTATATATTGCGCTCGATGCTCAAGTAAAGTCATAGAATTTATTACAAAATATTCAGCACTATTATTTAAACACCCTCAACCGATATTTATATTTGTGCCGATTGGTGGGCGATTAAATAATTCCCAAGCATTACCACCTCTAAGAAAAACTTCCATCCATTGCGTCTGTTCGCCATGTAAATTATTCCAACCACTACTACCAGGTGCAATAGCTAACTGTCCAGATTCGACGGCAAAGCTATCATCGCTCCTTATGGCTTTTTGTTCTATTTCACCAATTTGCAAAAGCGCAGTATCACTTTGGTTTGTCTGGCTAGGCTCATGCTTGATAGTGGTTTTCAAATTACCGTAGCCATCAATATAAGCTATACAGTTAGACGGCACATCAGGTATATCAGAACCAGGAATCTCTTCAGCTAAAGCATCAGGTTGACCCAAGGCGATCGCTCCTGCTGCTTCTGGAAACAAATCGCGAGACCGAAACTGGGAACCTTCCGCTGGTACAGCAGCCCAACGCAACTCTACCGCTAAATCGCGCACAAATGAAAAGGCATAACCTGCATTCACACCAATAACACGCACACCAGTTGGTAAGGGTGCGAAAGCGAGACGCTCACCTGCATTTCCAGTACGCGAACGTTCGTCATCTTCACGGGGCGCAACATTGTGATAAATTATTGTCCCAGCTGGAGCTTGATTCAAACCCAACTGCGCGATACAGAATCCTGCTGCTAGTGTGGTAAAAGCTGGTACGGGTGTAAGTATCGGTTCTGCATCTGGTAGATGAAGCTTGATACGCTGCACCACTTCTGCGAAAGCAAGGTCGCCAAACCCGTAATCAGCAATAATGTGAACTAGCATAAAGTCCTGTCTCCTATACTGACGCTATCCCTTTTGCTGTGTCTCGGACAATGAGATCGACAACATCCTCCAAGCTTCCTGTCTGCTTGTAAACTTCACGCTGCCGTGTTGCGCCGTTACCTTGCTGCAAGGTTTCCTGTACCAGAGACGAGACTTCATCCCATTCACCATACTCCTCAAGCGAGGGACGCAGGAAGGTAAGAAAGCTCTCAATTAGATCGCGCGCTGGGACAGCTTTCATAGCAGTAAAGTCGATTAAATCCTCATCTAAGCCGTAGCGTGCGGCACGCCAGTGAGCAACACGTATCAGTTCGTGGCGCACTTGCGGAAAGGGTTCATCGCGCATGGCTTGTTCGTAACAAGTCCGCGCTAATGCCCGTACAAGCCCTGCTATCATTACAGCTTCGTCTATTGTCTGGCAGACATCTGTGATGCGAAACTCTATTGTTGGAAAGCGCTCTGACAAACGTATATCCCAGTAAATCTTTGTCCCATCTTCTACACTCTTCGTATCCACCAGAGCTTGTACAAGTTTTTCGTACTCAGACAATGACTCGAAAATCAGTGGTGCTCCAGATATGGGCCATTGGCTCCAAATCTCCGTGCGATAGCTAGCATAGCCCGTATCTGTACCTAACCAGAAGGGTGAAGATGCTGCCAGTGCTAACAGTGGAGCTAGCCAAACACGGGCACGATTAATTACGCGGATAGCATAAGAGCGATCGCTTATTCCCACATGCACGTGACAGCCAAAGATAACAAGTTCGCGGGTAAGTTGTTGATAATCACGCATCAGCCCTTGATAACGTTCTTTAGGCGTCAGCTTTTGTTCTTCCCAGTGCGAGAATGGGTGTGTTCCAGCGGCGGCAATTTGCTTACCGTCCTTGGCTGCTGCTGCAATTACTTCCCGCCGCAGACGTACAAGCTCAGAGCGTACCTCGGAGAGTGTGCGACAGATAGGTGTACCAATTTCTATCTGCGATCGTTGGGCTTCTGGCTGCACCTCATCGCCAAGGACTTTCTGAGCTTGTGGTAGAATGCGTTCTACACGCGAACTCAACTCTCGTGTTTCAGGATTGATAATTTGATATTCCTCTTCGACACCAATAGTAAATTCTTCATTCTCGAATGACATACCTGGTGTCTCCTTTGCTTGTTGAAAAACTTGAAAATTAATTTATAACTTTTAATTCCCGAAATATTCTAAGGACTGCCTGTATTTAGTGCTATTTGATCGGAGTCAAAATAAAGCTTACTCAATTCTTCCAAAGAAACATCCGTCTGTGGTTGTGGATTACAAAAATAAGGATGGATTGGCAGGAGTTTCGTTGAACGGTGAGCCTTAGATGAGGACAAAATCTGTACGATCGCACTCAGGTATTTTTGGGCAGTAGTTTCCCAAGTATAAGTATTCACCACTCGTTGTTCGCCAGCCTGCGCAAAATGCTCCCACTCATGGTTATTACATAGCAATCTCTCCAAACCCTGCGCAATATCAGCAGGATCTTCTGGATCGACAAGTACGGCGTATTCCCGATCTCCCTCTCGCAGGCTCTCACTGGGGCCACCATTCTTAGTTGCTACCACAGGCAATCCCGCAGCTGCTGCTTCTAAGGGAGCCAAGCCAAAGGGTTCATACAGCGCAGTCAAAGCAAACACCGAGCGCCGTTTTGCCATAAATCGATAGCCCGCAGCTAGTGACTCTTGTCCTGGTAAGCCAAAGGCACTGACTTTTCCCCACAAGTCTTTCTCTTCAACCACCTTTCGGATCGGAGCTAATACTTCTTTCTCTACGATCTCATCGCCACTCTCCTCTCGCAGTGGATCGTCTAGCCCTCCTGTAAACAACACCAAGTTGGCTTGTTCCTGAAGCGTTTGGCTCATTGCGAAGGCTTGTACCAGCCCTAACACATTTTTTTTAGGCTCTAATCGACTAGATGCCACAATAGCAGGCAAATTTCGACGTGACTCAGCAATGTCCCGTACTAATCGCTCCTGAATTATCTGATAAGTAGGTTCTTCATTTTGGGAACGAACTTCTTTACCAAATATGGAAAAATTTACTCCCGGTGGAATCACTGCAAAGCGGCGATCGTTATCTACGTCCACAGCATCACGATAGACTCGATGAGAGTACTGTTCAAAGC
>NZ_CAWNKJ010000001.1:355000-430000 GCF_963875125.1 Calothrix sp. NIES-2098 | reverse complement strand
ACAAGCCACGCCTAGTATCCATCGTTTACGGCTAGGACTACTGGGGTATCTAATCCCATTCGCTCCCCTAGCTTTCGTCCCTCAGTGTCAGTTGCGGCCTAGCAGAGCGCTTTCGCCACCGGTGTTCTTCCTGATCTCTACGCATTTCACCGCTACACCAGGAATTCCCTCTGCCCCGAACGCACTCTAGCCATGTAGTTTCCACTGCTCTTATGAGGTTGAGCCTCACTCTTTAACAGCAGACTTACATAGCCACCTGCGGACGCTTTACGCCCAATCATTCCGGATAACGCTTGCATCCTCCGTATTACCGCGGCTGCTGGCACGGAGTTAGCCGATGCTTATTCCTCAAGTACCGTCATTTTGTTCTTCCTTGAGAAAAGAGGTTTACAACCCAAGAGCCTTCCTCCCTCACGCGGTATTGCTCCGTCAGGCTTTCGCCCATTGCGGAAAATTCCCCACTGCTGCCTCCCGTAGGAGTCTGGGCCGTGTCTCAGTCCCAGTGTGGCTGATCATCCTCTCAGACCAGCTACTGATCGTCGCCTAGGTGCGCTCTTACCACACCTACTAGCTAATCAGACGCGAGCTCATCTCTAGGCAATTAATCTTTCACCTCTCGGCACATCCGGTATTAGCCACCGTTTCCAGTGGTTGTCCCCGACCTAGAGCCAGATTCTCACGCGTTACTCACCCGTCCGCCACTGTGTCCGAAGACACCGTTCGACTTGCATGTGTTAAGCATACCGCCAGCGTTCATCCTGAGCCAGGATCAAACTCTCCATTTTGTGATTTGAGTTTTTCTTTCCGAATTGCTTCTCTCGCTTTCGGAAATCCTGTACATTTTTTTGTTGAAGATCTTTGAGCCTTGCCCAAAAATCTTTTGACGAGGATTGGTTTACTTTTAAGCTTTCAAAGTATTTGTTTTTCTCGGTTCGGTTGCTGCGGCGTTTTTGCCTCGCCCTCAGCACTTATCTAATCTAACAACCTCACAAGGTTTCGTCAACCCCCTCTCTACAACTTTTTTTTATAAATTCTCAAAAAAAAGCAAGAAGCATACATAATATAGATTACAGCGATTTTTATTTGGGAATCTTAGCGATCGCAATTCAAAAATATTGAAAATAAACTTCAAGCTACCTGACCCAGCCCTTTCAATACGAACAAATGAACTACTTTATTCAAAGCTGAAACTCAGTCGCAGTATAGAATCTGAGGCACGACTTCAATAGACCTCTTGCAAAAGTCCTAGATGCGTGGGACAAGTACGTAGAGTTGGGCAGCATATATGACATACAAACAAGTAAAGAGCCTGAAACCAGAAGACTTTAAACGCTTGTGTAGTGTTAGTAAGTCCGGAGAATTTCAACTATGCTAATAGAACTACTGTAAAATTAGGCTAGCATTCGGTGTAATTGTTGACAAATGAGAAAATATTGAATTAATAGCAATTTCAGCAAATTTTAAGCTGCTGTATTATTAAACGTGAAATTAAGAATCTAAAAATACATTCTCTAGTAGGAAGATTAGTATCCAACTGTCATTAGTGAAATCTGCATTAGCATCGTGTAAGCGATCGCCTAATGTGGTAGCAAAAAATCTAAAAACGGTTAAAAATATTGCTTGCAGAGGTCTATCGATAAGATAATGGGGCGAAATTAGTGGCTGGGAAAGCAGGTTAAGAATCAAGCTACGAAGCTATTTTTTTTGCTTTCTGGTAGACTGAGTAACTCTTGATTCTACTGTAAACGGTGGTATCTCCTGGAGTTCAGCCTCACTCAAACTATACTGTTCACAAACCAGACTCAACCGATTTCCCGGAGTTTGCACTGCGTTAACAGAGTGGATTAAATCACCTTGAAAGTAGAGTAAAGTATTCATCTGTGGCTTAATTTGCGCAAGTTGGCGTTTGTGCGATTTGAGTATGAGTTCTCCCCCCTGCATATCTTGTGGTAAACGCACATAGAGAACGCTGACCAGTAGAGGAGGTTCAATGGTTTTGCAGTAGGAACGCAAAGACCGATCGATATGCGAATCAACGCGGGAACCTTCTTTAAGTAATAAAGGATTGAGATAAAAAGCATTACAGTTAGCCTGGATGGCTAAATCTAGATAAGGCTTGAAGTAAGGAAACTTTTGTTCTACTTGCGCTATGTGCGATTTTTGAAATACTACAGAAAAGCCCTTCGTGCCGACAAAATCACGGTTGAGGTTATTAATTGCAAAGTAAGGACAAGCATGGATTTCTCCCCATAAATCATTTAGGTAATTGCTGGGGAAAGCGTTTGGTTGTAGTTGATAGTGCTTCACTGTCGGTCTGAGGGGTAAGCGATCGCTTAATGTTGTATTTATTGATTATGAAGAATTGTACTCAGAGCGTTGTTCAACGCAAAATCTGGTCAATCATCCGGTTCGCTTGAGAACCATATCCACCGCCAAATAAATTGAAGTGATTGAGAATGTGATACAGGTTATAGAGCGTTTTTCTCTGCTCATAACCTGCATCTAAAGGAAATACTTCGTTATAACCTTGATAAAAGGCTGTTGGAAAACCACCAAATAATTCTGTCATGGCAATATCAACTTCGCGATCGCCAAAATAAGTTGCTGGATCGAAGATAACTGGTTCCCCAGATACAGTACACCCAGCATTCCCTCCCCATAAATCACCGTGTACTAAGGAAGGTTCCACTTGACGATCTGCTAATAATTCTGGGATAGCGGCTAGTAACTTCTCTTGCTTGGGAAAACTACCCCCTCGTCGTTTAGCTAACTGAAATTGATAACCCAAGCGCTGTTGAGCATAAAATTCTGCCCAGTTTTCTGTCCAAGTATTTATTTGAGGCGTGGAACCAATAGTGTTGTTAATTTTCCAGCCAAAACCTTGACTGCTAGTAGCTTTATGCATTTGTGCTAGCTTTCGCCCCATTTCTTGCCAAGATTTAGTATTACCTCCTCCCATTTCCAGCCATTCCAATACAATGTAGCTAGAATTACCAGCCGTACCCCAACACAAAGGTTGGGGAACTCGAATACTAGCGGTAATCAGCATTTCCTCCAATCCCAGCGCCTCAGCCTCAAACATGGAAACTTGGGATGCTTGGTTTAGCTTGACAAAGTAAGTGCGTTGATTATCAGAAACAGCATAGCCTTGGTTAATACACCCACCACTAACAGAACGCTTTTGCTGACTCTGAAATTTGTCACCAATCACTTCGCTAATATGAGCATCGATTTCAGTCCACATCGTGTTTGTCACTTGTCATTTTTTATTTATCTTATGACGATTGACTATGGACTCTTGATTAAGCTGGCTTGAGGACAACTACACCATAAGCATCACTAGAAAGATATTCTTGTGCAGCTTGCATCAAGTCGGTTGCTTCTTGAGCTTGAATATTTGCAGGGTAGTTAAAAGCTGGTTCTAAATCTCCCAGCATGGACTGATAGTAACCATATAAGCCAGCGCGATCGCTTGGCGTTTCATTGGCAAAAATAAATCTGTTGGCTACTCTTCGCCGCACCCGCGCAATTTCTGATTCTTTGACCAACTCTGTTTGTAACATCCGGATGTGTTGAGCGATCGCTTCTTCTACCGCTGGTAAATTTTCTACTGCACACTTAGCCGAAATATAAAACGTCCCTTGCAGTTGGTTACTCATATTACTTACAGCAATCGAAGACACCAATCTCCGTTCTTCCCGCAAATCCTGTACCAACCTTGAAGTCCGTCCGTGTCCTAAAATTCCGGCTAAAACATCTAGAGCGTAAGTCTGCTCGATATACCGCAACCCAGGAACTCGCCAAACCATTACTAGTCGTGCTTGCTGGAGTGATTCATCAACGAATTCTTGGCGGACAATTTCCTTGAACACAGGTTCGGGATGAAGTACTGGTTCTATCCCAAGTTCAGAATTTTTGTTGTTAGTAGCTTGATTAATTCCTTCCGCCACAATTGCAATTAATTCTTCTGTGGGTAAATTACCTACAGCCACAGCTGTAATCGATTGGGGTTGATAAAAAGCCGCGTGGAAATTTCGCATCTGCTGGGGTTGGAGTTGGGAAATCACTGATTCCGGCCCCAATACTGGACGGCGATAGGGTAAGCGCTCAAAAGCCATTTCCATCGACCGCCGAAAAGTCCGACGCTGGGGATTATCTTCCGATCGCCTAATTTCTTCTAGTACTACAAAGCGTTCCCGTTCAAAAGCATCATCTTCAATACTGGGATTAAATACTACATCTATTTGTAGCGGAGCCAGATCGGCAAAATCCTTGGGAGCAGTAGTTATATAGTAGTGTGTATAGTCTTGGCTGGTAGCGGCATTAGTAACGGCTCCACGCTCTTCAATTCGACGTTCAAATTCGCCGCTAGCTAGGCGTTCTGTGCCCTTAAAAATCATGTGCTCTAAAAAGTGAGCCATGCCATTAATGGTATCCGATTCTACCGCCGAGCCAACCTTAATCCACAAACTCAGGTTAACAGCGTCAATTGGCATTTGCTCTACTACTATTGTCAAACCGTTAGGTAACTGGTGCAGCGTTGGAGCATTAAGACGAGGAAATTTTACCAGGGTTGAGATCATTGGTAGTTGTGAGTGGTGAGGTGAAAAGCTTGCTTACTTCTTTATCTTATCTAGGACTGAAAGCAACTATGGTTAAGTGGTTAGGCAAAATTAAAGTTACAAGTGAAGCCAGGAAAACAGGGTAGAAAATGTGTAGTTAATTTTGTATCAAAGATATTTGATACCTCACATCAAGTATCTTCAGTATAATTATTGATTCGATAATTGACCTAAATCCAGAATTGAAGTTTTCATTTATACTTTTTATTCTCTTCTCCCATCTGCCCAGTTGGGGAGCGATCGCGTAGCCTCTCGCTTAGAAGTCGAACCACTGCCCTCTACCTTTTTTCACTTACTACAATCATCTCACCTGTAACTTTAAAAACAAATGATAAGTAATTTTAATCCTACATTTATCGCTTTATTCATCCTGTTCATGGTGATTTTGAATTTTATGTTCCGCGTTGACTGGAATGATTTGGCGAAACTCTACCGCACTGAGGAACCACCACCAGCAAATATCTCGCGGTTTGAGCATGGTCATGTGGGTTTGGTGTATTACAAAGGAACTTTAAATGTTGGTGTTACTCCCGAAGGGCTGTATTTGAGTATTGTTGCGGTGTTTAGGTTTGGGCTTCCGGCGTTGTTGATTCCTTGGGGTGCGATTAGGAGAATTGAGCAGGCTAATCAATTATTTGTACAGAGGTTTCGTTTGTATCTCACTAAGCCAGATGTGAAGATTATTCTGAGGAAAGAGGCTTTGGAAGCAGCGAGGAAATATTTAGCGGCGCAGGGTATTGAGTGGATTTAGATTTTGCGTTCTAGAATGGTACGGCGAAGATTCGCCCCTTGAAGATTTGCACATTCAAGATTTGCCCCTTGAAGATTTGCATTTTGAAGGTTTGCTCCTTGAAAATTTGCATTTTGAAGATTTGTATTTTGAAGGTTTGCATTTTGAAGGTTTGCTCCTTGAAAATTTGCTCCTTCCAGATTCGTGTTTTGAAGAATGGTGTTTTGAAGAATTGCCTCTTTAAGATTTGCTTGCTGAAGGTTAACCTGTTTCATATTTGCTTCTATAAGATTTGCCCCTTGAAGGTTAGCTCTTTCAAGAATTGCACTTTGAAGAACCGCTCGATAAAGGTTTGCTCCTACCAAAATCGCCCCTTGAAGATTTGCTTGTTGAAGGTTAGCCCGCTCTAAGTTTGCTCCTGCAAGAATTGCCCCTTGAAGGTTAGCTCTTTCAAGAATTGCACCTTGAAGAACCGCTCGAGAAAGGTTGGCCCCTTGAAAAATCGCCCGTGAAAGGTTTGCTTTTTGAAGGTTAGCCCGCTCTAGATTTGCTCCTGCAAGAATCACCTCTTGAAGGTTAACCCTTTCAAGAATTACACCTTGAAGAATCGCCCGTGATAGATTTGCTCCCTCAAGATGTGCACCTTGAAGAATTGCCCGTGAAAGGTTTGCCCCTTGAAGATGTGCACCTTGAAGATTCGCCCCTTGAAGACGCGCACGTTGAAAATGTGCCCCTTGAAGATTCGCCTTACAACAATCTTGGGATACGAGAATACAGTTTTTTAAATCTAGAAAACTTAAGCAATTTAAGCAAAAAATCTCACTATTGTTATCAACTCTTTGCCCACGCAGGCGAGAAATCCAAGTACCAAAAGCTTCAGAAAAAGGCCACTGAACCTGAGAAACCTTTCTCGTCGCTCTTGCACAAGCATTCAAAACAGCTAATAATGCCTCTTCTGCATTACGTGCTTGCCGATTTGCTTCCTGAAAAGTGGGTAACTGCAATTTTTCCATCGGCATTCCATTTTTTAACATATAACTTATCAGGTCACATATTGTCTGCTGCCATTCCGCAACATCAACCTGATATTTATCTTGCTGTAATTGAATTTCATTGATAATAAAGTTAAAAATATAATTATCCATAGCGGTTAAACCGCATAACTTCGCCCAACGTTCTAAAGCTTGCAGCTTATTCCATCCATAATCTGAATCTTCTTGGTTAGCTTTTAGCTGGTTATTAATGAGTTTTAATTCCAGCATAATACGTCTTGCTGTTAAATACTCACCAAAGCTTTTATGAGTAAATTCAAAAGTCTCCTCACGACCTTTTAAGCCACTTTGTCGGAAATAGAAAGCAGTTAAGAGACGAGTTAAGCTAACTTTTTTATCTTGCTTAAATATATTTAATATTCTTTCCAGAAGGTTGCTATCACAATACTTCTCAATTTCTGAAACCGTCGTTGCCCTAACATCTCCTCCATGCCAAGCAGCAACAGCAATACTTTCTAGAATGCGAATAAAATCTTTTTCTTTAATACCTCTAATTACTGGGTTATCATTACCCCAACTTCGTTGATAAACTGCTGTGAGTAAATCTGCATAAATTTCATTGAGGTTACTATCATCGGAAAATTTAACTGCACCGCGAACAAAACTTAAAGCAACCAAGTAATTTAATAACGGCTGGGACGTAATTTCTCTCAAATGTCCCTTGTCTAATTCTGCGGGTAATCTGTCATATTCACGACCGCTAGCTTTACCATATTTATCCCACCAAATTTGTCTTTGGTCTTGCTCTAATAAATTTTGAGCATCGATATAATTATTTTGCCTTCTTTCTTCCTCATCTACAAAATAAGGAAGAACATGAAGGATTTGCTTAGGTTTACGAAAATCGCTTTGACTTTTTTGGATAACTAATTCTCTTCCACTAATTAAAACTTGGAAACGAGTTTGAACATGATTAAATGCAGTGGCTTGTCTTTGTACTTCACTTACAAACTTCTGGGCAACTTCTTCACCCATCTTGCCCTGCATAGCTAATTCATCTAAACCATCAAAAATTATTAGTAATTTTTCTACTTTATTCTCTTTATCCAAAGGATTAGGTGGTAGAGGAATATCACGCAAGTCATTAATAAACTTGCTGATACCATTAACTAAATCATCTTCTGGGTCAAACAGGTGTAATTGAATAAATAAAACTGAAATCTTGCCTATCTTCGCCTGTGTAGCTGCAAAAATTTTAGAAAAGGAAGATTTACCGCTTCCTGGCCCACCACTAATTACCCGGATAGCATCTTTTTGATCGGCTTCGTCTAACCAAGTTTGTAGTTCTGCTTGTAAATCAACAACAATACGTTCAGTTTTTCTATCTTGTTTATAATTCTGTCTTCCTCCAATCGCAAAAACATCATCATCTTCATCCGCTATTTTGCGTTCATAGTAAGCACGAAGAGGAACATAAACTTGTTCCAGACTAAAGGCTTCAGAAAACATCCGTTCATTAACTTGTTTTTGCAACCATGTAGAGTAACGTTGCCAAGCTTGCTCTCTTTCACCTGCTTTAATAAAAGGGGTATTTAGTTCAGTTTGTAAAACTATATATTTATCGCTATTTTTCTTCCATTCTTCAATGAGTGAATAGACAAACTCTGTAGGAAGACGATTACTAATCGCTTCTGCTTGTGCTGGGGTGGTGACAAATTCTGTTAACCACTGGCGAAAAGGTTCTTTGATAGCTGGAACAATAGCTAATTCTTCAGGATGAGCAAAAAAGTTGCTGTCAATTGTTAATTCTGTAGCTTCTAAATTTTGGAGACAATTTTCTAAACGGTGTTTAACTATAGTCTCAATCTCATCATTATCAACTTTTCTTAGTAAATCGTGATTATCATCTACTAAACTAGCCATTGCTTGAATTAAAGAATTAAAAATCAGCAGATAAGCTATTTCTCCCGGTTCTTTAGCCAAGCCAACAGCAGCACCCATTTCTACCAAATTTTCGGGGACGTTGCTCACATTACCAGTCAACCCATTCACTACAACTTTGGTTAGCGCTGTAAAGCCACTCCCGAAGTTAACATTAAGACGCTTGCTGAAGACGGAAACAGGCTGCTTGATGAGAATTCCAGGTTTGCTGCTCATAGCTGTTGTATTGTGTTGATAAATATAGTTAGCTCATACCAATTCCCCAAAATTCTGATACATATAGATTCTTCGTAGGGGTTTAGCACTGCTAAACCCTCACCCATGTATAGAAATCATGATTAAAGTGAAACGGTATGAGATATTTAGACGATATTTGCTAGTAATTGTACGCAAATTCACTCTTAAATAGTGTTATTGATACTAAAAAGCTTCAAGTTTCAGCCTCAAAACCTCAAGTTTCAGCTTCAGAACCTCAAGCGTCAGCTTCAGAACCTCAAGTTTCAGCTTCAGAACCTCAAGTTTCAGCCTCAGAACCTCAAGCATCAGCCTTAAAGCCTCAAGCATCAGCCTCAGAACCTCAAGCGTCAGCCTCAAAGCCTCAAGCATCAGCCTCAGAACCTCAAGTTTCAGCTTCAGAACCTCAAGCGTCAGCTTCAGAACCTCAAGCTTTAGCCTCAAAGGTTCAAGTGTCAGTACAAAAAATTTGTAGGTTGGGTCGAAGTATGAGACCCAACACCCTCATCAATGTTGGGTTTCGTTCCTCAACCCAACCTACGCCTAGATAAATGTTAACAGTGCTGGTTTCAGGTCTTAACTAGTCGTTGTTGCAGCTTTCTTCTTCTTGGAACTGCGGGTAAACCTACGTCCCATCTCGTCTATGACTGCATCTAAACCAGCAACATCACCGCTAGCTTTGGCGTAATTGTAAACTGCTAAAGCTGCTGTATATGCTTCACTACCCGCAGTGATACAAGTATCATCCACAAGTTCTTGCAGTTGCGTCAGGGATAAAAGTACTGGATACAAAGCCTCATACAGCGCTACATCCCGGCGCATTTCTTCTACATCAAAGGAACGAGGTAAAAAATTTGGGTTTTGTGTCGCTACTTCCAATGCTTTGCTGACAAAAGCGCGACTTTTATCACCCATTTTTAAAATTTTGCGTCGGTCATCCGTTGTCAAATCTACCAAAAACGGTAACTTTTCGCGAATTGTTGCGATCGCCTGCATTACCGCTTCCCGATCAGCAGGGGAAAAGTTAGCACTGAGACGATTATCAGCCATTTTTATCACTCCTCTGGGATAACTCTTCTCAGTATTCCCAAAGTAAAACAGGCAATTAGCTGATTTAAGCTCACAATCACTGTTCCTTAGCAAATTGCAGCTGATACAAGCTTGGGTGATGGCTTGGCGAAAGAACCACTTTTGTTAAAATTAAGAATAATATTAAGAAATATAAACTAAAGTCTCAATGCCCAGTCTATCGCTTGACAAAAAAGCATCTCGTGTCGTTGTCGTCGGTGCAGGAATAGGTGGGCTAACTGCTGGCGCATTATTAGCCCATAAAGGTTACAGCGTTTTAATCTTAGACCAAGCCCTTGTACCTGGGGGTTGTGCTTCTACATTTAAACGCCGAGGATTTACATTTGATGTCGGCGCAACCCAAGTTGCTGGTTTAGAACCTGGGGGGATTCATCACCGGATTTTCTCAGAATTGGGAATAGATTTACCTGAAGCCACACCTTGCGATCCGGCTTGTGCGGTTTATCTTCCTGGGGAATCGACACCGATCAACGTTTGGCGCGATCGCGAAAAATGGCGAGAAGAACGCCAACGACAATTTCCTGGTAGCGAACCATTCTGGCAATTGTTAGCAACTCTATTTCAAGCTAGCTGGGAGTTTCAAGGACGCGATCCGGTGCTACCGCCACGTAATTTATGGGATTTGTGGCAGCTAACTCAGGCGGTACGTCCAAGTACATTAATTACTGTGCCCTTCACTTTATTTACTGTGGGCGATGCTTTACGGCTATATGGTTTAGGTAACGATCAACGCTTACGGACTTTCTTAGATTTACAACTGAAGCTGTATTCCCAAGTCAATGCAGAAGAAACAGCTTTACTGTATGCAGCCACCGCCTTAAGTGTCTCCCAACTACCCCAAGGATTATTTCACCTCCAGGGTAGTATGCAAGTCTTAAGCGATCGCCTGGTAGAATCCTTGGAAAGAGATGGCGGTAAGTTGTTGATGCGTCACACCGTCGAAAAAATTACCGTCGCCAATGGTCAGGCCTCATCCGTGACCATCCGCAATCAACAAAGCGGCGAAGTCTGGACAGAAACAGCCGACCATATAATTACCAATGTCACTGTGCAAAACCTCGTCCAGCTTTTAGGCGACACAGCACCATCAGGTTATAAGCAGCGAGTCGAAAAATTACCCCCATCATCAGGGGCGTTTGTCGTCTATTTAGGTGTAGATGCTAGCGCCATTCCCCCTGAATGCCCGCCGCACCTGCAATTTTTATACAACGCCGATGGGCCGATTGGCGAAAATAATTCTTTATTTGTCTCCGTTAGCCATCCCGGAGATGGCCGCGCCCCAGATGGTAAAGCTACAATTATTGCTTCATCTTTCGTAGATACACGGAGGTGGTGGCAGACTGAGAATTATGAAGAACTCAAGCAGCAGTATACAGAAGAAGCGATCGCCCGCCTAGCAAAGTTCTTCTACCTCAAACCCGAAACGATAATTCATCAAGAAGCCGCCACACCCCGCACCTTTGCTCATTTCACAGCACGCGATCGCGGTATTGTTGGTGGTATAGGTCAACGCATCCCCACCTTCGGCCCCTTTGGTTTTGCCAATCGCACACCAATTAAGCATCTTTGGTTAGTTGGTGACTCCACCCACCCTGGTGAAGGGACAGCTGGGGTGAGTTACTCAGCACTGACTGTAGTGAGACAAATAGCTAGTGCTGAGTGAAAAGTCCAGAGTCAAGACATTACTTATTTCTCCCTAGCCTGACCTATCTAGAACACTCCAGATTACAATCCCGTAGTAGTCGGTGTCGTCGGGGATGGTTCAGGTGCAGGTTGAGGTTCAGGATTAAGGAATTGCCGCCAAGTTCTAATTTGCTCTTGTGCAGCACTGTAAGCAGAACTACCTCTAGGAACCAATTTCGCAGTTTCAATGCCTTTGTAGATATCAGACTGTCCCTGAGAACGGGCAATATCTAACAATTGCTGACTCCACTGGTCAATGGCGATATTAGCATCCATTCGTAAGATGCTACGCCTGGGAACCTGTTGAGCTAGTTGTATGGCATTTACTAAAGCTTCTGGTGTACCAGCTAACGCTGCATCCCGCGCTTTTTGCCAGTTTTCTTTGGCGCGGATTTGCCCTCGCCAATCGTTGATCGCCTCTTGTGCTTCGCCAGACAGTGCCCGTCCTGATGAGGCAATTTGTTCGGCAGCGCTAATAGCAGCAGGTAAATTTCCACTCTGAGCCAAGTCTCTTGCTTGATCTAAGTAAGGCTGATCCTGAATTCGCTGAATCTTGGCTGTCCAATTCCGGATTTTTCTGCGTGCTTCTGGATACAAAGCTCGACCATTACGAATTTGGCTGGCTTCCGAGATTGCTGCTTGCAAAGAAGTAACATCTTCCAGCAATGCTATTTGTTCGGCTCGATCCAAGAAAGGTCGATCTTGAATTGTTTCTACTTGAGCCTGCCAGCGTCCCGCTTCTTCTCTGGCTTCACTAGCACGGGGGTTACTACTTGGGATTAGCTGTGCTTGGGCGATCGCTGCTGTTAAATCGCTGACTGTTCCTTGGCTAGCTAAGGTTCGCGCTTTTTCTAAGCGGGCAACATCTTCAATTTCCAACTGCCATCGTGCAATCAATTGTTGTGCTTTATTATACACAGCCCTGGTAGGAGCGATTTGCTGTGCTTGGGCAATTGCGGTTTGTAAACCGGAAATATTTCCAATCCAAGCACTTCTTTGCGCCTCAGCCAAGCTGATAAAGTCTTCAACTTCTGTTTGCAATCCAGTATTTTCGGGAATTTGCCTAGCAATATCTAAAGCTGTATCTGCATCCTGCTTATCTAAGTTTGTCTGGGCCAAATCCAACATCTTACGTCCAAATGCCGGAATTGACTCTTGAGCTTTCTGATAAACGTAACTACCTTGACTAATTGATTCAGCGATTTTTATAGCTTCGAGTATCTTATCCGCGACGCCACTCTTGGCTAAACTCTCAGCTTTTGCTAATTTTTCCCCATCTTCCCGTGCTGTAGCAATTAGCTGATTTAATTGATCGTACTTAGTGGTTGACCAGTATTTATTGTCCAGACGCAACAATTTAGCAGATAGCATAAAAGCAGATTGCCAGTGTCTCTCGCGCAATTCTGCTTCCGCTTGCTGATAAATTTCTTCTCCTCTTGACCAGATCGATTGCCATTTAGTAATTTTTTCTTCTACTAATTTATACGCAGATACATCGTCAGGTATCTTACGTGCAATTGCGATCGCCTCATCTAAATTTCCCGCTTGAAAACTTTGATCGGCTAGTTGCAAAATATCCTCTGACCATGTTTCTATGAAGCGATCGGCCTCTCCACGCAATGGGTGATTTTTGGGCAATTGCTTCACTAGCCCAATTGCTTGCAGTAAGTCGGTTACAGTTTGTTTAGAAGCAGCTAACTGAGCGCAGTGTAGCCGTACCGACTCACTAGCTAAAGGCCAGAAAATTTTTGGGCAATTAGGGGCTGCTGGCAACTTGAGCAACATTGCCATAGCCAGAAATCCGATGCCACCGGGAATTAAGGTTAATAAAACTAACCACAACACCCAGTTTTGCATCCAGCGGGGCAATTTACTGAAAATATAATTGGGTGAAACAGTTTTTTGGGACTGATTATTTAAAGGAAATCCTTCGGAATTATTATCTGTTTGCCGCTTCACTGACTTAGAGTTAGAACCAGTAGTTTCACTGAATTGTGCTATTTCGGATAATCTATTACTATCATCCGGCTCTCTGGCTCTGCCTCGGGACCAACTGTCTGTAATATCCCGCTCTGTCATCTCTCACACCAAAATAATTGAATAGCGATCTGTTGTAGATCGATAATTCCATAGTTGCCATAGTAACTTTCTCATTATTAAAAAGCTACATTTCTTATTATCTCTCTCCACAGATACCATTAACAATTTCAAAAGTTAGTGCGCTTTTATACCTTAACCTGAAGCCGAAGATTCAGTCTGCAAATCGACAATTAACTGAGCTAACTGATCGCTGCTTGCTTGGTAAACTCGGCCGCAAAAGTCGCAAGTTGCTTCAGCGCCATCGTCTTTAACGATCATATCTTGTAGTTCGGCTTCTCCCAAAATTTTTAATGCTCCTAACATCCGGTCGAAAGAACAACCACAGTGGAAGCGCAAAATTTGGCTTTCGGGAAAGATTGTCAGTCCCATATCTCCCAGTAAATCTGTAAAGATTTCTGGTAAAGTCTTACCCGCTTGCAATAATGGCGTAAATCCCGATAAAGCAGCTACCCGCGATTCCAAGGTTGCTACTAAAGCTTCATCTCTAGCTGCTTTAGGTAACACCTGTACCAATAAGCCACCAGCAGCAGTTACCCCATTTGCTCCTACAAATACACCTAAAACCATAGCTGAAGGTGTTTGTTCGGAACTCACTAGATAATGAGCTATATCATCACCAATTTCACCAGAAACAAGTTCTACAGTACTAGAGTAGGGGTAGCCATAACCAATATCCCGAACAACATAAAGAAAGCCCTTACCAACTGCACCACCAACATCTAACTTACCTTTAGCATTAGGTGGTAATTCCACAGATGGGTTGCCAACATAGCCACGTACAGTACCATCTAAGCCAGCATCTACCAAGATGCCACTTAAAGGGCCATCACCCTTAACTCGGACATTTACCCTAGAACCAGCTCGCTTCATACTAGAAGCCATCAACAAGCCTGCTACCATAGTCCGACCCAGTGCTGCTGTTGCCACATAGGATAGCTGATGACGCTGTCTTGCTTCCTCTGTGAGGCGCGTAGCGATCGCGCCTACTGCTCGAATCCCACCTTCGGCTGCCGTAGCGCGAATTAATTGATCCGCCATGAAAAACCTTACCAATAGTATCTTTTGCTCAACGCCTCTGCTGTGAGGCATAGGAATGAAAGTACTATTTAGTATAACTTAGTATAACTATACTTAACTTAAACATATCATTTGATACTAAATTGGGAGAAAAGTATTGTTTCTGATTTGAAATTTTAAACGTTCTAGATTCTTGACTTTTTTTAACAGCCAGAAATTTAATTTCCACGCAATATAAGCCATACAAAAACAATGTTGATAATTAATCAGTCATTGCCATAAGCAAACTCATGTTTTTTAAGCTAAATATTGTCTAGGCAAATATGTTTTTCTCGATGAACAAGGAAGTTACGGATAATGCTGATTACCTGTCGCTTCCTCCAAATTGTATTGAGTGTATTTTTTTTATGAGAGCATCAATTTAAGATTCGCTATTGTTAGTTGGGTTAGGTTCTCGCTGCCACTGTTTTAGGATAAGCACTGACCAGAAAATAAATCCTAATATCGCTAAACTAGTTAACGCATCCGTCCAGATAAACAGATGCATCTTTGCTGAAAACTGTGACAGATTTCCATAAAAGTAATGTCCTGGGCTTACTAGACCTGTAAATGAATAGAGAACTAGACAAGCATAAGCTAGCCAAAACCTTCGATATTTGTATAACCAATACCCAGTAATTCCGATAGCTGTCAGAATTAGCCATGATTGATAAATTGAAGAGGCTGTAATCCAGATCGGTTGAGGATATCGATCGATGAATAGATAATTATCAGTGAAATGAATAGCTGTAGAAATAATGCTGGCAATTAACAGAATTTTCAACAACTGCTGAGGTTTGACCTCAAGATTCATCATCAGTTTTTCTCAAGTTGAAATCCACTTACTGCAAAGAAGCAGCATAAACTGCTATAACTAGATTAAATTATTTGGAGACTATAATAAAAGCTGAACCAATTTTTTCTACTGTATTTGCCATAAAATAACAACTTGTTCAAGTTGAATACAATCCTTAAAAAATGCTGGGTAATTTTCAACAAAGCCAACTACGAATAGAAATCGAAGCTTCAGCAAGTACAATTCGCGACAGTCTGCTGCGTCCAGTTGAATTGCAAAAATGGCTTTTAGGGCAAAGCTTTGCTCCTGGAATGCCAGAAGAATTGTACTCTGGTTTCGAGTTTACTACCTGGACTGGGCCAGTTGCGATTCATCATCAAGTGAACGTAGCTCAACCTAATTGCATTCGCTTTTTACTGAGTGGTGGAATTGATGGATTTCATGAGTGGTACTGGGGAGAAGGTTGGGTACAATCACGTGTAGAAGGTGTGTCAATGCTACCTATAAATTTAGGACAAACTTTAAGTTTGTTGAGTTTGCGCCAGTTTTTAGCAAAATAGTAGTAAGCAATTGAGTGCTTGAAAATCTAGGGCTAAAGTCCTAATTAGCTACAAATCTGTTAAAAATCTTGCTTTTCTTAGCGTAAATTTTATTGCTGTTTCTTTTTGGGCAAGAATGTCTATGTTATTGTCATAGATTTGATCGCCCTAGCGTATTGATTAGTGAATATTTAAGCGATCGCATCTTTGGGTTTTGTAAAGTTGCGATCGCTTAAAATATGAATCCAACCACTCTATATTTTTTAATTAGGCTTTACTACTAACACTGAACAAGCAGCTTCTTCTACCACTTGACTGCTAACAGAACCCTGAACAATTCGCTTCATACCAGTTAAACCGCGACTACCAATCACAATCAAGTCAGCTTTGTAAATATTGGCAAGGCGAATAATTTCGTCAGCCGGATCGCCAGTTACTAGTTCTAATTCACTTTTAATAGGTAAACTTTCTTGATAGGATTGGAGTTGTTTTTCGATATGGAAAAATGAAAATGTAGGTGATTCTGAATGAGGTCGATCTGCGGGTAATTCCATCTCTGCCTCTGGCGTGGGAAACACATGGCAGAGAATAACTTTGGTGTCTTGTGACAAAACAAACTCGTTTAAACTCTGAATTACTCGTTCTGCAATATCTGAACCGTCCAGAGCTACCAAAATAGTTTTTAGCACCGCTCTCGTCTCCTCAAGAGTAGACCTCTTAAAATAAATACTTGGTAAAGTTTATTGGTAATTAACCAATAATTTTCCAGATGTAAACCGAGTTTATGTAGTACTCAATTTTTCAAACTTCTAGTTTGAAGCCATTAAGCAACTTTTACCAAAAGTATAAGCAAAAATTCAGCTTTCTCAATCACTCTTCACGCTGAATTCTCCTTCGTACTGAATCAGCATGAGAGGGTAAACCCTCTACTGCTGCTAATATGTCAATTGTACCAGCCACCTTTTGAAGTGCCGTTTGCGAGTATTGAATAATACTAGATTGTTTGAGGAAAGTTTCCACACCCAATGCTGAAGCGTAGCGAGCTGCCCCAGACGTTGGTAAGGTATGATTTGGGCCTGCTAAATAGTGTCCTACGGCTTCCGGTGTTGAGTCACCCAAGAAAATAGCCCCAGCATGGCGAATTTTTTGCAATAATTCCCAAGGATCTTGAACTTCTAATTCTAAGTGTTGGGGGGCAAATTCATTTGCGAGTTCTGCTGCTGCTTCTAAAGATTCCACAATCACGATCAAACCGTAGTGAGCGATCGCTTTTTCTGTGTCTATGCGTCGGGGATGATCTACTAATTGTCTTTCTACCGCTACTTGTACGTTTTTAGCCAAAGCCGCATCCGTAGTCAACAAAATCGCCGCTGCCATTGGATCGTGTTCAGCTGGTGCTAATAAGTCAGCTGCAACATATACGGGATTTGCGGTTTCATCAGCAATAATTAGCACCTCACTTGGCCCAGCCAAGCAATCAATACCGACATTACCGTAGACAAGTTTTTTTGCTAGGGTGACATAAATATTACCCGGCCCGGCAATCACGTTTACTTTGGGTATCGTTTCTGTACCGTAGGCTAAAGCCGCGATCGCCTGTGCGCCTCCAACACGATAAATTTCTTGAATTCCAGCTTCTTGCGCAGCTACTAGTACCGCTGGATGAATTGCTTTTCCTACTCCTGGTGGAGTTACCATAACCACCTGAGGTACACCAGCAACTTTGGCTGGGATTGCAGTCATCAGTGCTGTGCTAGGATATACAGCGCGACTACCAGGCACATATAAACCCGCACGATCTACAGGAGTGTAGCGTTTGCCCAGCACTACATTATCATCACCAAACTGTACCCAGCTTTTTGGTACTCGCTGTTTATGAAACGCTTCAATTTGTTGGCAAGCCTGTCGAATCGCTGCCAGCAAATCCTTGGACACTTGTTGATAAGCTGCATCTAGTTCTGAGCCTGTAACACGCAGTTCCTCTGGCTTGAGGGTTTGGTTGTCAAACTCGGCTGTATAATGTAATACAGCTTTGTTACCTTGGCGCTTCACCGCTTGTAACACTTCTCGCACCGTTGCCTCTTTGTGAAGCACCTGTTCGTCATGGGTGCGATCGCAGATACGTTGTAGTTCTGCTCTAACGTCTGCCTGCTGAGTAATAATTCGCAGCATGGAGTAAGGACAATGCCAAAATTTAGAATATTCCCGCCTGAGAATCAGTTTTGCTCTTTCCCAAAATTAGGTACAAAGCTTACTCTAATTCCCTTCTCTAGCTTAACCTGGATTTTTTTGATACTTCCAAGGTTCTAGCATCTAGGTTGCTTGAGAAAGCGACTTAATTGCTCAGGCTGACAAGCCAAGCCTTGACTTATAGTAGGGAGTAGGCGTACCAATCCTACTAACCTTTTACCCCATCCATCAATGTCTAAATTGGAAGTGTGTTTACACATCAACCCAACCTTGAATCAAGAATGAGTTAGGGTATAAGTATAATTTTTACTAAGTTTTCTCAGCCTAATAACTAAAATTTACAGATCTTGCTCAGGAACTAGGGACAGCTGGCTTCAATGCTGAACAAGCGCCTAGCTACGTTCTAGGCTAAGATGTCGTGTCTGTTGATTTAAAGCTATATTACAGTTGTTTGGCTCTGACAATCTATGCTCTAGGCTTGCTGCTAACTCATCCATTGGTGAGCTTAAGATCATCATCCTTAATTTGTTGAGAGTAACTTAATATTAGTTCATTTCTAAGTTCGGCAGCACAATTACGACAACGTGCTTAGAACTTAGCTCCTGGCCATTTCCTCCTGAAATTCGCTGAGATCTCTAGAAAACTCTAAAGTGAGATTTTTTCGGAAATCTTAACATTGGCAATATGGATGCTATATTAGTAAATCTAGTAGTGTGTGTACATATTAATAGTCTTTTTGGAACTGACTGTGGCGAATACAAAGTCTGCTCTTAAGCGCGCCCAAATCGCAGAACGCAATCGACTGCGTAATAAAGCATATAAATCAGCTGTCAAAACGCTGATGAAGAAGTACCTGAATGCAGTAGAAGTCTATGCTGCTAATCCCACTCCTGAATTAAATCAACAAGTACAGGAGCGATTAGCTGAGGCTTACAGCAAAATTGACAAAGCCGTAAAGCGAGGTGTGCTTCACCCAAACAATGGGGCGAGGAAAAAGTCAAAATTGGCTCACAAACTCAAACCACTTACACAAACAGCACAGTAGTCTCAAATCATTAAGTCATTAGTCTAGTGCTAATGACTAATGACTTTTAACCAAAGATGCAGCTAATTGACACCCACGTTCATATCAACTTTGACGTTTTCCAGCCAGATTTAGCAGCAGTGCGATCGCGATGGCAAGAAGCAGGTGTAGTGCATTTAATACATTCCTGTGTCGAGCCATCAGAGTTTGCCAGTATCCAAGCCATAGCACACGAGTTTCCCGAACTCAGCTTTGCCGTTGGTTTGCATCCCTTAGATGCGAAACAATGGAACGATCGAACAGCCGATGAAATTTCAACTTTGGCTCGTTCTGACGCGAAAGTAGTAGCAATGGGCGAAATGGGGCTGGATTTGCACAAAGCTGATAATTATGAGCAGCAACGCATGGTATTTGAGGAGCAACTAGCAATTGCTAGCGAACTCAACTTACCTGTGATTATCCATTGCCGTGACGCAGCGCCCCAGGTAAGAGATGTATTGCAAAAATGGCGAGAACAAAAGGGAGAAAGCGTTCGTGGTGTAATGCATTGTTGGGGTGGAACGCCGCAAGAAGCTCAATGGTTCATTGACTTAGGCTTTTACATCAGCTTTAGCGGGACAGTTACCTTCAAAAATGCAAAGCAGATCCAATCTACCGCCGCTATGGTGCCGAGCGATCGCTTGCTAATTGAAACAGACTGTCCTTTTCTCGCTCCCGTCCCCAAACGAGGTACAGGAAGGAATGAACCTGCCTACGTCCGTTATGTAGCAGAGAGTATAGCCCAACTGCGTGGGGAAACATTAGAAGAGATCGCCAATCAAACCACCCAAAATGCTTGCGAATTATTTGGTCTTGTAATATAGATTCTGAATTTGTAAGTGCAATTGGCTGGGTAAAAATAAATAAATACCTCGGAGGACGGAAATATGCTAAAATTATTTCCTCCAAAACACTTTGCTTGCGCCATAATGATAAAGGAAGGAAATTAAAACTCCTAAAATTGATTTTGTACAGTTATCAACTTGACCATTGCTACCCTAAAAGCAGCTATCCTTCGGGTGTCTACGCTCTTTATGTATAAGGGTTGACCATCCTCCGATCTCTACAAGCGGATGCACTCAGGCGATTGCCAAGCCTGATACTCTAGGTTGAGCTAGACATGTTGAAAAAATTACCTTTTCCGTATTTAACCTATAGAAAACTTTTAAACGTAATTGCCTTGTGAGTAGAACCCAGCAAGATAAAGCCATACGAATTCAGAGTCGGTTACAAGCCACTCAGTTCCTTAGTTTTAGGATATCACCGTGAGTCTAAATATAGAGGGGTATTGAATACACAACAGTAGAAAGCTGCGGAGGCTAATTAACGCGCTTGTGAGAGGGGAAGTGACGAAAGCCAATTTAATTTCAGACTATCTCAACCATCTGCTTTTGAGAAATCAACCTAGTAGCTGGTTATTAGTTATAATTGTCACTTCATGAGGGGTACTTTCCCCCTTGTCAAGATAGCACTTTCCAGCTTAAATTTCTGCGTTTGCCCGAACCTGTAAATAGCAGGTGATGTTAAGGAGAAGTTCCCAGACAGCTACGGACACTGGCTAGCGGTGGGAACCGTGAACAAGCAGTGTCCAATGGTAAGTTTAACCAGGTTGACAAAGGTAGAGGCATGACAAACGAAACATATATGGAACCCGCCTTTCTGTTGCCCGACTTGATTGAAATCCAGCGTTCAAGCTTCCGTTGGTTTTTAGAAGAAGGGCTAATAGAAGAACTGAACTCCTTTAGTCCGATCACAGACTACACTGGCAAACTAGAACTGCACTTTTTAGGTCAAAACTACAAACTCAAAGAACCAAAGTACAGTGTCGAAGAAGCCAAACGGCGGGATAGTACCTACGCTGTGCAAATGTATGTCCCCACACGGCTGCTCAACAAAGAAACTGGGGATATTAAAGAACAAGAAGTATTCATTGGCGATCTACCTTTGATGACCGATCGCGGCACCTTTATTATTAACGGAGCCGAACGGGTAATCGTCAACCAAATCGTGCGATCGCCTGGAGTTTATTACAAATCGGAAATTGATAAAAACGGTCGACGCACCTACTCAGCTAGCTTAATTCCCAACCGGGGGGCATGGCTAAAATTTGAAACAGACCGTAACGATCTGGTGTGGGTACGAATTGATAAAACCCGTAAACTCTCAGCCCAGGTACTTTTAAAAGCCCTAGGTTTATCAGATAACGAAATCTTTGACGCCTTACGCCACCCTGAATACTTCCAAAAAACCATTGAAAAAGAAGGGCAATTTTCTGAAGAAGAAGCCCTAATGGAGTTGTATCGCAAATTGCGTCCTGGTGAACCACCTACGGTATTAGGTGGGCAACAGCTGTTAGACTCGCGATTTTTCGATCCCAAACGTTACGATTTGGGGCGTGTCGGACGGTATAAGCTCAATAAGAAACTACGGCTGTCTGTTCCCGACACCATGCGCGTGTTGACCCCTGGCGATATCTTGGCAGCAGTAGACTACCTGATTAACCTGGAATATGACATCGGTAATATTGACGACATCGACCACTTGGGTAATCGCCGCGTGCGTAGTGTCGGTGAACTACTACAAAACCAAGTGCGGGTAGGTTTAAACCGTTTAGAAAGAATCATTCGAGAACGGATGACTGTATCGGACGCTGAAGTACTTACCCCAGCTTCCTTAGTCAACCCCAAACCACTGGTAGCCGCAATCAAAGAATTCTTCGGCTCCAGCCAATTAAGTCAGTTCATGGATCAAACCAATCCTCTCGCAGAACTGACCCACAAACGCCGTCTCTCTGCCCTTGGCCCTGGTGGTTTAACTAGAGAACGGGCTGGATTTGCTGTTCGGGATATTCACCCCAGCCACTACGGACGTATTTGCCCGATTGAAACCCCTGAAGGCCCTAACGCTGGTTTGATTGGCTCCTTAGCAACTCATGCACGGGTAAACCAATACGGATTTTTGGAAACTCCATTTAGACCAGTAGAAAATGGTCGTGTGAGGTTTGACTTACCGCCAGCTTACATGACTGCTGATGAAGAAGACGATTTGCGAGTTGCTCCTGGAGATATCCCAGTTGATGAAAATGGCATGATTATTGGCCCGCAAGTGCCAGTACGCTATCGTCAAGAATTCTCTACCACCACTCCAGAGCAAGTGGACTACGTAGCTGTATCTCCCGTACAGATTGTATCGGTAGCTACAAGCATGATTCCCTTCTTGGAGCATGACGACGCTAACCGGGCATTGATGGGTTCCAACATGCAACGGCAAGCAGTACCTTTGCTGAAACCAGAGCGTCCTTTAGTCGGCACAGGCTTAGAAGCTCAAGGTGCACGTGACTCCGGGATGGTAATCGTATCTCGCACCGATGGCGATGTGGTTTATGTTGATGCCACAGAAATCAGGGTACGTGTTAAAAACGCAACCACGGAAATTAAGTATACCCTTTCCAAATATCAGCGTTCCAACCAAGATACCTGTCTCAACCAAAAACCCTTAGTGCGTACAGGTGAGCGTGTTGTTGCCGGTCAGGTACTAGCTGATGGCTCCTCTACAGAAGGTGGAGAATTAGCCCTGGGTCAAAATATCGTCGTCGCTTATATGCCTTGGGAAGGCTACAACTACGAAGACGCAATTTTGATTTCTGAAAGATTAGTTCAGGATGATGTTTATACCTCAATTCACATTGAAAAATATGAAATTGAGGCACGCCAAACAAAGCTAGGCCCCGAAGAAATTACACGAGAAATTCCCAACGTTGGGGAAGATGCTTTACGTCAACTAGATGAACAGGGAATCATTCGCATTGGAGCATGGGTAGAAGCTGGGGATATCCTGGTTGGAAAAGTTACACCCAAAGGTGAATCTGACCAACCCCCAGAAGAAAAACTACTGCGAGCGATTTTCGGTGAAAAAGCACGGGATGTGCGCGATAACTCCTTGCGCGTTCCTAACGGTGAAAAAGGTCGTGTCGTAGACGTGCGTCTATTTACCCGCGAACAAGGAGATGAACTACCACCTGGAGCCAACATGGTAGTCCGGGTGTATGTCGCTCAAAAAAGGAAAATCCAAGTCGGCGACAAAATGGCAGGACGTCATGGTAACAAAGGGATCATCTCCCGCATCTTGCCAGTAGAAGATATGCCCTACTTGCCAGATGGTTCCCCAGTAGATATTGTCCTCAACCCCTTGGGTGTACCCAGTCGGATGAATGTCGGACAAGTGTTTGAATGTCTTTTAGGATGGGCAGGTCAGAACTTGGGTGTACGGTTTAAAATTACTCCCTTTGACGAAATGTATGGGGAAGAGTCATCCCGCCGAATTGTGCATGGCAAATTGCAAGAAGCACGGGATGAAACCGGCAGAGATTGGGTATACAACCCCGATGACCCAGGCAAAATCATGGTGTTTGATGGTCGCACAGGCGAACCCTTTGACCGACCTGTAACCGTGGGTGTTGCTTATATGTTGAAGCTGGTACATTTGGTGGATGATAAAATCCATGCCCGGTCTACAGGCCCCTACTCGCTGGTTACTCAGCAACCCTTGGGTGGTAAAGCACAACAAGGTGGTCAGCGCTTTGGGGAAATGGAAGTGTGGGCATTGGAAGCCTTTGGTGCCGCTTACACCTTGCAGGAATTGCTGACAGTCAAATCTGATGATATGCAAGGACGTAATGAAGCCCTCAACGCCATTGTTAAAGGTAAAGCTATTCCTAGACCAGGAACGCCAGAGTCCTTTAAGGTGTTGATGCGAGAACTGCAATCCTTAGGTTTAGATATTGCTGTCCACAAAGTAGAAACCCAAGCAGATGGTAGTTCCTTAGATGTAGAAGTCGATTTGATGGCAGACCAATCAGCACGTCGCACACCACCTCGACCTACTTATGAATCTCTTTCCCGTGAATCACTGGAAGACGACGAATAAAGATTAGGCAATTAGGACATTGGGAATAGGGTAGAGGAAAATCCCAATGCCCAATGCCCAGTGCCTAATTTCAAACAAAAAACTAAATATACTCATAACTCAGAACTCAGCACTTATAGTATGAGACACGCCCAAACTAATCAGTTTGACTACGTAAAAATCGGCTTGGCATCACCAGAACGCATTCGGCAGTGGGGCGAACGCACTTTGCCTAACGGTCAGGTTGTTGGTGAAGTTACCAAGCCAGAGACGATTAATTACCGTACTCTCAAGCCGGAGATGGACGGCTTATTCTGCGAACGTATTTTTGGCCCAGCGAAAGATTGGGAATGCCATTGCGGTAAATATAAGAGAGTACGTCATAGAGGTATAGTCTGCGAACGGTGTGGTGTAGAAGTAACAGAGTCACGGGTGCGGCGGCACCGTATGGGATATATCAAGCTGGCAGCACCGGTAGCCCACGTCTGGTATCTCAAAGGGATTCCTAGTTATATTTCCATTCTGCTGGATATGCCTTTGCGGGATGTGGAACAAATTGTTTATTTCAACTCTTATGTTGTTCTTAGTCCAGGCAATGCCGAAACTTTAACTTACAAACAGCTACTCAGTGAAGATCAGTGGCTGGAAATTGAAGACCAAATTTATAGTGAAGATTCGCAGCTACAAGGCGTAGAAGTAGGTATTGGGGCTGAAGCTTTATTGCATTTGCTTGCTGATATTAATTTAGAACAAGAAGCTGAAAGCCTGCGGGAAGAAATTGGTACTGCTAAAGGACAAAAGCGGGCAAAGTTAATTAAACGCCTACGGGTAATTGACAACTTCATCGCTACTGGTTCCAAACCAGAGTGGATGGTGATGGCTGTTATCCCGGTGATTCCCCCTGACTTACGTCCAATGGTGCAGCTGGATGGTGGTCGGTTTGCTACCAGCGATTTAAACGATTTGTATCGTCGAGTAATTAATCGCAATAATCGTCTGGCACGCCTACAAGAAATTTTGGCACCAGAAATTATTGTCCGCAACGAAAAGCGGATGTTGCAAGAAGCAGTAGACGCTTTGATTGATAACGGACGCCGGGGACGCACCGTAGTCGGTGCTAATAACCGTCCTTTGAAATCCTTATCGGACATTATTGAAGGTAAGCAAGGACGTTTCCGGCAAAACTTGTTAGGTAAACGGGTTGACTACTCCGGTCGTT
Organism: Calothrix sp. NIES-2098; assembly: GCF_963875125.1. Classification (NCBI taxonomy): domain Bacteria; kingdom Bacillati; phylum Cyanobacteriota; class Cyanophyceae; order Nostocales; family Calotrichaceae; genus Calothrix; species Calothrix sp. NIES-2098. The sequence goes on along the minus strand of NZ_CAWNKJ010000001.1, from coordinate 404,841 downwards.
CTGTAATTGTGGTGGGGCCGAAATTAAATATTCACCAATGCGGTTTGCCTAGGGAAATGGCAATCGAGCTATTTCAACCCTTTGTGATCAATCGCTTAATTCGTAGCGGTATGGTAAATAACATCAAAGCTGCGAAAAAACTGATCTCCCGTAACGACCCCAGCGTGTGGGATGTATTGGAAGAAGTGATTGAAGGACACCCAGTACTACTAAACCGGGCACCAACACTGCACCGCTTAGGGATTCAAGCATTCGAGCCAATTTTGGTAGAAGGTAGAGCTATTCAACTCCATCCCTTAGTTTGTCCAGCATTTAACGCTGACTTTGACGGCGACCAAATGGCGGTACACGTACCCCTGTCTTTAGAAAGTCAGGCAGAAGCACGGCTGTTGATGCTGGCTTCTAACAATATCTTGTCGCCAGCTACTGGTAAGCCAATTATCACACCCAGCCAAGACATGGTTTTGGGAGCATACTATTTAACCGCAGAAAACCCAGGTGCTACCAAAGGGGCGGGACGGTATTTTGCTTCTCTCGATGATGTAATTATGGCTTTCCAGCAAGAGCAAATTGACTTGCACGCCTATATCTACGTGCGGTTTGATGGCGAAGTAGAATCAGACGGGCCAGATACAGAACCGCTGGAAGTTACCGAAAACAGTGATGGTAGCCGGACTCTGCTCTATAAATACCGCCGAGTTAGAGAAGACGCTCAAGGGAATTTGCTGTCTCAGTATGTCCGCACGACACCAGGTCGCGTGATTTACAACAAGGCAATTCAAGAAGCACTAGCAAGTTAATTCGTAATTTCTAATTCGTAATTCGTAATTCATTCTGTAATTACGAATTACGAATTACGAATTATTAATTATTAATGAGGACTATTGACTAATGACTAACGAAAAGGCAGTTTTTCGCAATCGCGTAGTTGATAAAGGTCAATTGAGAAATTTGATTTCTTGGGCCTTCGTAAATTACGGTACGGCGCGTACCGCAGTCATGGCGGACAAATTGAAAGATTTGGGATTTCGCTATGCAACTAAAGCTGGCGTCTCCATTAGCGTAGACGATTTAATGGTGCCACCTTCCAAGCGATCGCTCCTAGAAGCAGCGGAAGAAGAAATTCGCGCTACAGAAGCTCGTTACCAACGTGGGGAAATTACAGAAGTAGAACGCTTCCAAAAAGTAATTGATACCTGGAACGGTACTAGCGAAGCCCTAAAAGATGAAGTAGTCGTCCACTTCAAAAAGACCAATCCCCTCAACTCGGTGTACATGATGGCCTTCTCCGGCGCGCGGGGTAACATCTCCCAAGTTCGGCAGTTGGTAGGGATGCGGGGACTAATGGCAGATCCTCAAGGGGAAATTATTGACTTGCCAATCAAAACCAACTTCCGTGAAGGTCTTACCGTTACAGAGTATATTATCTCTTCTTACGGTGCCCGGAAAGGCTTGGTAGATACAGCTTTACGGACTGCTGACTCTGGTTATCTTACCCGGCGTCTAGTGGACGTATCCCAGGATGTAATTATCCGCGAAATTGATTGCGGTACTACTAGAGGCATTCCCCTACGGGCGATGGTAGAAGGCGGAAAAACAAAAATTCCTCTAGCTACACGTCTACTAGGAAGGGTAGTAGCAGAAGATGTAGTAGATCCTAAAACCAAAGAACTAATCGCGCCTCGCAATACCCCAGTTTCTGATGAATTGGCCGCAAAAATCCAAAAATCCGGCGTAACTGAAGTATTCGCGCGATCGCCCCTTACTTGTGAAGCAGCGCGTTCGGTTTGTCAACACTGCTACGGCTGGAGTTTAGCCCATGCCAAAATGGTAGATTTGGGCGAAGCCGTCGGGATTATTGCTGCTCAAAGTATCGGCGAACCCGGAACCCAGCTAACCATGCGGACATTCCACACAGGTGGTGTATTTACCGGGGAAGTAGCGCAACAAGTGCGTTCCAAAAACGATGGTACTATCCGCTTACCCAGGAAATTACGTACCAGACCCTACCGTACTCGCCACGGTGAAGATGCTTTATTTGTAGAAGCCAACGGCGTAATTGTTTTGGAACCGAAGAAAGATGGTACTGACAGCACAGCAGTCAACCAAGAAATTCACGTCACCCAAGGTTCTACACTATACATCAGCGATGGACAACAGGTAAAACAGGGTCAGCTATTAGCAGAAGTTGCCCTTGGTGGTCGGACAACTCGTGCTAACACGGAAAAAGCAGTAAAAGATGTAGCCTCTGACTTAGCAGGTGAAGTACAGTTTGCAGAAGTTGTACCCGAACAAAAAACAGACCGCCAAGGCAATACTACAACCACAGCCGCACGCGGTGGTTTGATTTGGATTTTGTCTGGTGAAGTGTATAACTTGCCGCCTGGTGCAGAATTAGTCGTAAGAAATGGCGATGCGATCGCTACCAATGGCGTACTCGCAGAAACCAAATTAACTACCTTGCATGGTGGTGCAGTCCGCTTGCCAGAAGCTACACCCGGTAAGAGTACTAGGGAAATTGAGATTATCACCGCATCTGTGGTTTTAGACCAAGCCACAGTCACCGTTCAAAGCTCCCAAGGTCGTAATAACTACTTGGTTTCCACTGGTAATAACCAGGTATTTAACCTTAGAGCTACTCCCGGCACAAAAGTGCAAAATGGTCAAGTGGTAGCCGAATTAATTGATGACCGCTATCGCACTACCACTGGAGGCTTCCTGAAATTTGCTGGTGTAGAAGTTCAGAAAAAAGGTAAAGCCAAGCTGGGTTATGAAGTGGTACAGGGTGGCACATTGCTGTGGATTCCTGAAGAAACCCATGAAGTGAATAAAGATATTTCCTTACTATTAGTGGAAGACGGACAGTTTGTAGAAGCCGGCACCGAAGTAGTTAAGGATATCTTCTGTCAAAACAGCGGTGTGATCGAAGTTACGCAGAAAAACGACATCTTGCGGGAAGTTGTAATTAAACCAGGCGAACTGCTAATGGTAGACGATCCCGAAGCAGTCATCGGGCGAGACAACACTTTTATTCAGCCAGGGGAAGAATTCCAAGGTACAGTTGCCACAGAATTGCGCTACATCCAGTATGTAGAATCGCCAGAAGGGCCAGCTTTATTGAGCCGTCCAGTGGTGGAGTTCGCTGTTCCTAGCAATCCTGATGTGCCTTCTACCACATCAGTTAGTCAACAAACTGGGCGTTCAATTCAATTGCGGGCAGTACAAAGACTACCTTACAAAGATTCCGAACGTGTCAAGTCTGTGGAAGGTGTAGAACTACTGCGTACTCAACTAGTTTTGGAAATTGAGCAGGAAGGCGAACAAGACCATAACGCTTCTCCCTTAGCAGCCGATATCGAGTTAATCCCAGATCCTGAGAACGTAGATGTTCAGCGCTTACAGTTGGTAATTCTGGAGTCCTTAGTAATTCGTCGCGACATCGCCGCTGACGCTACCCAAGGTAGTACCCAAACCTCCCTAGAAGTACAAGATGGGCAAACCATCGCCCCAGGCGCAGTTGTAGCCCGTACCCAAATCTTGTGTAAAGAAGGGGGTACAGTACGGGGCGTCCAAAAAGGCACAGAGAATGTCCGCCGCTGTTTGGTGTTACGTGAAAGTGTTGACAAAATCATAGTCAATACTAATGTCCAGCCCAATGTAAAAGTGGGAGACTTGATCGTTGAAGGTGCAGAACTTGCCCCAGGCGTCTTTGCTCCCGAATCTGGACAAGTGATAGATATCAAGAATACTGCTGCTAGTTCTGCTGCTAGCGAATCAGCGCTCAGTACTAAAAACTACTCCGTTTCTATCCGCATTGGTCGTCCCTACCGAGTTAGCCCTGGCGCTGTGTTGCAAATAGAAGATGGGGATTTGGTACAGCGTGGTGATAATTTGGTGTTGCTGGTATTTGAACGTGCCAAAACAGGGGACATCATTCAAGGTTTACCTCGGATTGAGGAACTACTAGAAGCCCGCAAACCCAAAGAAGCTTGTATCTTGTGCCGTCGGGCTGGAGAAGTAAAGGTAGTTTACGGTGATGGCGATGAAGCGATCGCAGTTAAAGTAGTAGAACCGAATGGAGTCGTCACCGATTATCCTCTCGGCCCCGGACAAAACTTAGTGGTGACAGATGGTTCCCATGTAGCAGCAGGACAACCCCTCAGCGATGGCCCTTCCAACCCCCACGAGATTTTGGAAGTCTTCTTTAGCTTGGGTTCCGAAGACGGGGTTTACGCTTGCGCTAGCCATGCTTTACAGAAAGTGCAAACATTCCTAGTGAACGAAGTGCAATTGGTGTATCAATCACAAGGTATTGATATTGCTGACAAACACATTGAAGTAATTGTTCGCCAGATGACCAATAAAGTCCGGATAGATGATGGTGGCGACACCACCATGCTTCCGGGAGAATTGGTAGAATTGCGCCAAGTTGAGCAGGTGAACGAAGCAATGGCAATTACTGGCGGTGCGAGGGCACAGTATACTCCAGTATTATTAGGGATAACTAAAGCATCCTTGAACACCGACAGCTTCATTTCTGCTGCCTCCTTCCAAGAAACCACCAGAGTATTAACCGAAGCCGCCATTGAAGGTAAATCTGACTGGCTGCGGGGGTTAAAAGAAAACGTGATTATCGGACGATTGATTCCTGCGGGAACTGGGTATAACGCCTATGAAGAAACAGGAACAATCGATGATTACGCGGCGCTGGATAGTAGCAGCGTCTTAGATGAAGTTGACGATCCGTTAGATATGGTGCTAGATGACCGCACAGCTCGCACCTATAACTTAGATTCTCCTTCTCTTGTCGAACCTACATTTGGTGGTAGACGTGCCGAACGGTCTATTTTAGATGACGATGACTTAATTGCTGATGAAGTCACCGACCTTGTAGAAGAAGAGGAAGAGGATGATTACGAGGAAGACGACGAAGACGATTTCGATGAATAACCTCAAAAGGTAAAACTTAAAAAAGGCAAAAGAATAATTCTTTTGCCTTTTTTGTTAGCGAATTTTCACATCGCACCACATCTAAATCAAAAGAGCCTCATCATTTTTCATTTTTATTAATTTAGCATCTTCTCAAAAAATCGTATTAATTATGGTGACAGAGTGTGGTGATAAGAGCAGTAGAATATACCTCATGGCGGTTAAGCCTAAAACATTGTTTGTTAGGCGATCGCAAAATTTCATCTAGACTATACCTTTGAGTTACCGATCGCTAGTACGCAATATGCCTCTAAAAATCATCCAAAACTTCGATAGCAGTTTTACTCTTGAACCCCAAGCTCAAGAAAATCTATTTAAATTATTAACAAATGAGACTTTTTTAACTCAACTTGGTCAACAATTGCAATGTGAAAAAGTTGAATTTACAAAATTACTTTTTCAGCCAGTTCCTTATAGCTTAAATACTCCTAAAGGAATGCCAGCAGAATTTGAGAAATATCATACATCTAATGAGTACGCGATAGTTAATGTACCACCCAACTTTATGTTTAATGCCAAAATTTTTAAACCCAGCCGCTTGTGTGCAATTTACCGAATTAGGTAATAGGTATTTTCCATTGATGATAGTTTGAGCAATTTAAGTTATGAATACTGAAACAAATATTTCTTTGTTAGCAACGCTGGAATATATACCTTACATCAATGAGCATGGTCAACTACCGGAACAATTCCAGAGCAAAATTGGAGTTTATGCAATTTTTGACCAAGAAAAATTGCTGCAATATGTTGGCTATTCTCGTGATGTTTATCTTAGCCTCAGGCAGCATTTAGTGCGTCAGCCACAACAATGCTATTGGTTAAAAGTTCAAACTATTGACCGTCCTAGCCGCAATGTTTTAGAAAGTATCGAGCAGGCTTGGATTGCTGAAAATGGCAGTATACCTTTAGGGAATAAAGAACAAAAAGAAAAATGGACAAATCCCATTGACGTCAAAGTAATAATGACAACTGAAGAAAAAGAAAATTATCAAAATCCAGTTAATGACGAATTAACAAAAATAAAAATATTGAAAAATGTAGCGCGGCGAGTAGAAGCGGAAATTTTAGCTGTCTTAGAAAACCGTGGTTGCCAAACGCAAATTCGCTTTAATCCTAAGTTGAAAGAAGAAGGACTGCTCGATTTGAAATAAGAGTAGTTTTACCTAGACTTAGCTTCATAACTCAAATCTTAACTATGCATTCACAAAGTCACCACAAAACCAACTTGGGTATTAAGATTTGATTGTTCAATTAAATTGAGATACCCATTTTACGCTAGTAGGGTGCTTAAGATGATAAATACCCCTCCTCCCGCTCCTGAGTCATCACCAAACAATGCCCTTGGCTTTGATGAATTTATCGCCGTTCTGGTTGCCTTTAGCGCTATCGGTGCAATTTTACTTTGGTCATTGTTCCGTAAAGATTCTGGCTGGAATTTAAGTGGAGTACTATCGCCAACGGCCTCACCCAGCGTTCAACGAAATCTAAGTTTATCTTCTCCTATACCTCAGACACAACCAAATGCAGGTACGTTGCCATCATCGCTACCTACACCTAGTATTGTTCCACCAGCTATTGAGGAAACACCGCCTACGGACATCAACCCTGCTTTTCCCACACAGCAAAACCCACCTGTGTCATCATCTAGCAGAGTTATTACACAACCATTCTCTTTGGTAACGCCCTCGAAGAAAAAGTCAACAATTCCACCACCCATTGCATTTAACGATGTACCTGCTGATTTTTGGGGTCAGCGTTTTATTAATGTTCTTTCTTCTCGCGGTATTATCAAAGGTTTTCCAGATTATTCTTTTAGACCAAATCAGCCTGTAAAACGGGCTGAATTTGCTGCAATACTGCAACAAGCGTTTGAAAACCAATCTGGTAAGAATACGCTCAAATTCAAAGATGTCAAAGCAGAATTCTGGGCAAATTCAGCAATTAACCAAGCTATCAGTGCAGGATTTTTGAAGGGTTATCCTAATCAAACCTTTCAACCAGAACAAAAAATTTCGCGAGTTCAAGTTTTGGTAGCTTTGGTTAGCGGGTTGAATCTGAAAACTCCTGCATCCCCGGAGCAAGTTTTAAAAATTTATCAGGATGCTAAAGATATTCCTAAATATGCCACTGCTAAAATAGCGTCTGCCACTGCTAATGGACTGGTTGTTAATTACCCCGACCCACAGATATTTGCTCCTAATAAAGAAGCTACCCGTGCTGAAGTAACTGCTATGGTTTATCAAGCTTTAGTTAAGATGGGGCAGTTAGAGGCAATTCCCTCTCAAAACATTGTACGTTAGCCTCAGTAAACCTGAGATTATTTACTTGATTTCGGATTAGCCCACAGGCTGAAAGCTTTGAAAAAACTAAGGTTAGATTAGCTAAGACTGTGGAGGTATGTTTTGGGGATTATCTGAACTTTATCAATCAGACATTATAGATCTTAGTTTAGTAGCCGCACCCTTAAGGATGACGGCTACAGTTAAGCAAACTGTATTGTGACCACTTTCACTGATATTTATATCTAATAGCAGTGTAGAGCATACACATTGGTTGAAAGCTGTGGTCAGTGATACATTAGCTTACGAGTCTTTACCTACAACTTGTGACTTGAGGGTTGTAATTTCGTCGGTTAACTCTTTCCGGGTTGAAGCTTTGAGTAGATAGCGATAAACAAACCAAGCAGAGTAACCAATACCAATCAATTCAAAGGTAGGTGCTACTAAGGGAATATCGTTCAACGAATCTAAGATTGCCAAGAGTACCTTAACCGCGACAATTGCTCCCACAATTAAGCCGACGGAAACTAAAGGCTGCTTGTATTGATTAAAAAAGTTTCCCAGATATTCAGGCAGTGTTCCTAAAAAGCCAGAAATTTGTTCTCCGTATTTGAGCCATTGCTCTTGAGACTGTACAGTAGGCTGGATTTTAGTTATGGTTCCTGTTTGGCTGTTGATATCTGTCATCGTGGTCTCTGAAGACTTGGTTTCTGTGAATTCCGGTTCTTGCATTTTCGCTTCCATAAATTGTAACAGTTGAGTTTCTCTAATCTGGACAATTACAACCTAAAGGCTGTTGATTAGGTGATGCATAAGAGCATCAGTACAACTGAGTTTGAGTTGAAAAGGGTTTAGTGTCCTATCACCATAATTGTCCTTTAACCACTACTTCATCAACTACAAGGTAGCAATTTAGTAGGAGGATAGAAGTTAGAAGGCGCAGACGCTATAAAAAATCAGCTTTCTGAGTTCTGTTTTTTAAATCAACTGGAATCCTCAGGTTGCTATTATCCCATGTCATGTCAGTTGCCCATTATCGTACTCATTAGAAGTACAAATTATGCAAAAGTCAGTCCACCTCTTATTTATACAAGCTTAAAACCCGATTTTATCGGATATTAAAGCTATCTTAAGCAGTGTTCCTCAATTAACCCAATCGTAGTGATATTAATACGGAATAAAAGTTTTTATGTGTTTAAATGTACTAGACAGAATTTTTTTTTTATGATATACAAGTAGAGTTCTATGATGGAAAAAAATTTCTCATAAATATTTAAGCTGTATCAGCAATTAATTAAATATTTTTATTTATAGGTGAGACTGGCTAGCAGATTGCGGCGAAAAAATAGTAACGGGCTGATATTAATCTGAGGTGTATGGTCTACTTATTTTTCCTGGATAGGAAAAAATAAACCTTTACATCATAGTTACTAAATTTTTGAAAATACTTTTTTCTTCTTGGAGACCAGATTTAGGATTAGGCTGGCTAAAATTCAGTTTTTCTTATCCTAAATCTTTTAACTCCAAGTTCTGTTAATACTTACTTAGTTCAGCTTATTTCCAATCGGGAATTTCTGCATCTTCTCCACCAATGCCGATTCCGGTATGAAATATTTCTGCATCAGTTATAGTCAGATTATTCATTGATGCTTGATATACATTAGAATCGTAAATTTTAGCACGAGTCAAATTGGCGTTATCAAGATTGGCTTGCTTCAAATTCACATTAGTTATGTAAGCTGAAGTTAAGTTAGCACCTGCTAAGTTTGCGCCAGTGAGATCGGCTCCTTCAAGGTTAGCTTCAGTCAAATTTGCATTTTGAAGATTTGCACCTCTTAGATCTGCTCCAATTAAATGAGCGCTACTCAGGTTGGCTCCTTTAAGATCGCAGTTGATACATTCCCCAGTTGCCAACAACTTTTGTAAATCTTGCGGATTATCAGCTTTAACTGCGTTAGTGAAAATCAGGGGAGTTGCTAAGGCTAGAACCGCTAATAGCTGGAGTTTCATAATTTCCCCCTTTGTACTCAAGTTATATCCGTTCTTTTCCTCACAATTCTATTATCTCACTAAATGACTGTCATTATGTTAATTGAGTACATAAGCAGGTTGGAGAATTTAACTTGTTTCGTATAGGCGGAAATAGCCTTGAATGAAGAGTTTTGGGTAATAGATGAGCAGGAGATTACTAAAACTTGTGTGTGTTAAATCCCTGTTAAATGTTATTAAGGAAATGCACAAAACGACATAGTTTGTCATGGAAATTTAAGAGGATTTTTGCTATTACGTAATAGCACGCTTGACAAACAATAGTTGAAATTTTAAAGCATTAAAAAGTCTTGCATATACTGATTGACTAAATCTGGTTTTTCTTGCTGCACCCAATGGCTACATTTAGAAATATATTTAATTTGAAAGTTTTTGACATAGGCTTCTGTACCATAGGTTAACTCTTTACCGAGAGCAGTATCATCTTCGCCCCAAATCATTAGTGTTGGTACTTCTAAAATTCCCCAATTAGTTTTGAAGATTCTTTGCTGAAAAACGTTACGGTAATAGTTTAACATTGCTGTAAGAGCGCCATTTTTAGCAGCAGCATTTTTATAGGTATCAATGTCTAATTGTGTAAAAGTATTTTTGTCAACTGCCATACCTTTTAAAGCTTTTTCCACTGCTGCGTAGTTTGAACTTTTGATAAATAGCTCTGGTAGCCAAGGTAGCTGAAAAAAGAAAATATAAGAGCTACGCATTAGTTGTTGTGGAGTACGTAAACCTTGAGAAAATTTTGCAGGATGGGGCAGGTTAAGTATAATTAATTGCTCTAACATCTCTGGATGTGCATAAGCAAAATTCCAGGCGATCGCACCACCCCAATCATGGCCAACTACAACGCATTTATCATATCCTAAGCCTTTAATTACACCTTCAATATCTTTGATAAATTCATCCATTACATAAGCTGATTTCTTTTTTGGTTTATCGCTATCGTTGTAACCGCGTAAATCAAGAGCAACTACTTTAAAGTATTTGGCGAATTCTGGGATTTGATACCGCCAAGAATACCAGAATTCGGGAAACCCATGTAACATCAGCATTAAAGGCCCCTCACCTTGAGTAACGTAGTGCAGTTTTACTCCATTAGTGGTGATATATTCCTGTGTCCAGGAAGGTTCAATTACAGCAGTCATTGTTCCTACTCCATTTACATCAAAAGTTTATTAGATATGATTGAATTATGCTATTTAGCTGTTTGCATTAACATCTATTAGAAGAAAAGTTTAAACAAAAATTTTATAGACAGTGCTTACTAAAATATCTCTATAGTTAGTGTGATTTTTGCCAGTGGGTAGATGTATTTATAAGATAAATCTTGCTAAAAGAAATCTCATATATCCAGGCAAATACTATGACACAAAATCTCATACATCATCCTGCATCATGGATAGAAAGACTGGCAAGATTGGGTTATGTATCTAAAGGAGTAGTTTACGGCATCGTTGGGTTACTAGCAGCTCAGGTAGCTTTTGGTACAGGTGGTAAAACAACTGATACTAAAGGAGCTTTACAAACCCTTGTCGAGCAACCATTTGGTAAGTTTGTGCTAGCTTTAGTAGCAATTGGTTTAATTGGATATGTAATTTGGCGCTTTGTACAAGCAATCAAAGATCCTGAAAATAAAGGCGTGGCAAAGCGAGTTGGTTATGCCATGAACGGTGTGATATACGGGAGTTTAGCTTATAGCGCTGTACAAATTCTGCTTGGTTCAGGTGGCGGTAGTAATAGTAACTCTACTCAAGATTGGACGGCGCGCTTACTTTCTCAACCCTTTGGTCAATGGTTAGTAGGAACTATGGGGGCGTTAATTATTGGTTTTGGTTTTTATCAGTTTTACAAAGCTTACACCGCCAAGTTTCGCAGAAAACTCAATTTAACTGAATTAAGCAATACAGAACGGAACTGGGTGATGGGGATTTGTCGATTTGGTCTGATAGCTAGGGGTATTGTCTTCTGCATTATTGGCTGGTTTCTGATTCAAGCTGCAACTCAATATAACGCCCAAGCTGCTGGAGGTTTGGATGAGGCGTTACAGACTTTGGCACAACAACCATATGGCCCTTGGCTTTTAGGCTTTGTGGCGCTAGGTTTAATTGCTTATGGTATTTATATGGCGATCAAAGCGCGGTATAGTCAGCTAGTCGTGAATTGAAAAATTGCGGCACACCTTGTTTTTAGATACGCACATGAGCTTAATAGAAACACGCGGTGTCTGGCTTACCAATACCGATAGTAAAGTACTCAAATCACAGCAGCGCATTGCTGAGGCAATGGATTTTCTAGCCGAGACAGGATTTAATGTAGTGTTTCCTGTGGTTTGGAATAAGGGAGTCACTCAGTATCCCAGCCAAACGATGCTGCAAACATTTGGTGTAGAAATCGATCCTGGCTTTGTCGATCGCGATCCTTTAGCAGAAATAATTGTAGAGGCGCGACGGGTAGGTTTAAAAGTAATCCCTTGGTTTGAATATGGCTTTGCCAGTTCTTATAACTTGAATGGCGGGATGTTGTTACAGACAAAACCAGAATGGGCGGCACGCGATCGCAATGGTAAACTACTGAAAAAAAATGGTTTTGAGTGGATGAATGCCCTCGATCTTCAAGTACAAAAGTTTTTGTTGAACTTGGTACGCGAGGTAGTGAGAAATTATGATGTTGATGGCATTCAAGGTGACGATCGCTTACCTGCTTTACCCTGTGAAGGTGGCTACGATCAAGGAACAGTAGCACTTTATCGTCAGCAGTTCCAGCAAGATCCGCCACAAAATCCGCAAGATAGACAATGGCTACAATGGCGTGCGGATATTCTCACAGAATTCTTAGCCCGTCTCTACAATGAAGTGAAAGCAGTCAACCCGAATTTAATTGTGTCGATGTCTCCCAATATTTATGATTGGGGATTTAAAGAGTATTTGCAAGATTCCGCTACCTGGTTACATCGCGGCCTTGTTGATATGATTCACCCACAAATTTATCGCCGCGACTTGCTTAGTTATAAATGTATTGTTAATAAATTGGTAGACCAACAGTTCACAGATGTGACACTACCAAAGTTAGCACCAGGAATTTTAGTGAAGCTTGGTTCTTATTGTATTACTCCTGAGCATCTGATTAAAGTAATTGAATGCAACCGCCAACTTGGTATTCAAGGAGAAGTATTCTTCTTTTACGAAGGTTTGCGAGAAAACGATCGCGCCTTAGCTAAGATACTGCGAAATGGCCCTTATGCTCAAACTGCAACATTTCCTACTTTGTCTGATTTAAGGGGCAGTCGTTTAACTAGCAAGAGAATATCTTCAATTTGGCAGAGATTAGTCAGGCTGTTCCGAAATCTTTTTTAACTAGGTGAGTGGAGCGTCAATGCAGGTAGAACAGGTAATAAATATTCTGAAAAATGATTTGCCAACTCTATTTGAAAAAGATATTTCTTATGACATATATACACAAAATATCTATTTTCGCGACCCGGTAAATAAGTTTAAATATAAATTCAACTATCGGATTATATTTTGGACTTTAAGATTTCACGCTCGGCTATTTTTTACACAAATTTATTTTGATTTGCATGAAGTATATCAATCGGCAGAAGATACAATTTTAGCTAAGTGGACAGTTCGGGGTGTATTGCGCGTTCCTTGGAAAGCAAAGATATTTTTTAATGGTTATTCAACCTATAAACTCAATCGAGACAATTTAATATACGAACATATCGATACTTGGGATAGGAAACCCGGAGAGATTTTGCGGCAGTTTATCATCAAAGGTGAAGATGCCTAAGCGGCTGTGCGCTACACTAGAGAAATTGGGATAAAAATCTCTGGCAGTAAGTTCAATTAACGATCGTTCTTCACCACTCCAGCGACATGTCTCAACAGCATAATGAATCACCCCAAATTCAACAAATAACCGGGCTGAAAGCAAATCACTTTGCCGATTTAATCAGAGCTGCACAAATTATTTTTGACCCCGCAGCCGGACTCTCTGGCAGACATATCAAAGTTGACTGGCGAGAGTTTGGCGTTCCTCTTGATGTAGCAGAAAATCTTAAAGCACTTGGCGAGCAGTATCGATATGCATCTCCTCATATTTCTGTGGAAATAATTTGGAGTCAATTAACACCAGAAACTCGGATTTGGTTTATGAAACACAAGGATGAGTTGTGGCAGTTTGAGGAAGCTTTTCCAGCTCTTGATGAAGACTAATTAGCTGAATCAATCAACCACTAGATACTAGCAAAAATCAAGTTTGTAAGTAAGGGCACAACTTATGTTGTGTCCTTGCTGTAAGATTAAATACAAAAACTATTTAAAAACTGCTTTTGATAATGCTAAAGCTACATTCTTTGTTCCCAAATTCTATGTCATTGGTAAGAAAGTTGGAATTGACAGCTTTTCTAGGGTATTGCGCGATCGCATTAGCTGATGTGCAAAGTTAAACTAATGTAAAACGCGCCTTATCAATGAATCATAGTTTTAGCATTGCTCCCATAGTGGAGGAATCCACTGCTGAAAATCCTACCGTTGCTTCACAAAACCTATTTATCAAGCAACTGGCTGTTCTAGTTTTAGAAATGCTGCTGGCTTTACCTTTAGGTTTAGGTTTAGCAAGGTTCCACATTGGAGGAATTGCTTGGATATTTGGCGGAATTGCTGCGGGTACTGTAGTTTTGCAAGGATGCCGAATTTTCTATCAATATTCTCCCAAACCTAACCGAACTGCTAGAAAGGTTGGTATGGCATTGGTAGGATTAACAGTTGGAGCCTCAAGTACTCATAGCGATTTAGCTAGTGTAGCTTCTGGGATTCCAATTTTTATTTTACTAACTTTTTTTCTTCTACTATGTGGTAGCGGGATTGGCTATATTTATTCCCGCCTCAGCAAAACTAATTTATTAACAGCAATGCTAGCTACAGTACCCGGTGGCGTGGGAATTATGGCTGCTATTGCTGCTGATTATGGCAGAAATGTCACTCTAGTAGCATTAGTTCAAGCTTTGCGCGTCACAACTGTAGTTTTTCTAATTCCTTTTATCGCTAGAACTACAGTTGGTAATGCTTGGAATCCACAAACAATCGCCATTCAAGGTAATTTGTTGAGTTTTGAGCCATCGCAATTAGGATTACTCTTGTTAGCACTGGCGATAACTGGATTAGCTGTTTATCTGTCAATCTTATTTAAGATTCCCGCAGGTGATTTTTTTGGGGCTTTGTTAATTGGTATCGGATTGAATCCCGTACTAAATTTGCTGCCTTTTGTCCACGATCTTCACTTTACACCACCGTCATTGCTGAATATCGTTGGTCAAATGCTGTTAGGAATTACCATTGGTGAGTATTGGGGAGATAAACCGACTTTCGGAAAACGCACTATAGGCTATGCGGTGATGTCTGTAGTAATGACTGTATTCGCAGGTGCGATCGCTGCTATGCTAGCCATGCAATTAACTTCTTGGGATTGGTTAACTTGTCTATTGGTGACAGCACCAGGCGGTTCAGCAGAAATGATTTTAGTTTCTTTGGTATTGAATCATAATGTGGAAGTTGTCACCACAGGGCATTTAGTCAGACTAATTGCAATTAACAGTTCCCTACCAATTTGGATATTTTTATTTCGTCGTCTTGATGGGAAATTATCAGAACTTTCTTAGTGTGTTGTCGGGCAGCGGAACGCACCGAACACCATCAACAATTTACATTCTTTGTCACGGCAATACGGAAACGTCAACCCTGAAATTGATTCCGGAAACCCTCAAGTTGATTCAGCATTAGCAAAAATATAAGGTGCGTTAGCCTCCGGCATAACACACCCTAAGAAAAAATTACGAACTTGTACTCTCGCAAGTCGAAGTATTACGAATTATCTGTAATCCTGGCGTTGAACATCCCGTAAACGCGCTGCATCACGCATATTGTAATCAGCACGGGTAAAGCGGTTTAGCTGGGCTTCAAAAAATTCCCGGTTCGCTTGTAAATGCTTGGGATTTTGGTCATCTAGTGGATATAAAAGTGCAGTTCGCAATGCTTGAATTACTGCCGAAGTTACGTTGTACATAGAACGTTGGAAACTAACTCCCAACTGAATCAACATATCTTCTTCGCCACGGCAATATTGTTGGTAATAGTCAACAAGATATTGAGGCAAGAAGTGCAGCATATCTTGCATTAATAATGTGGGTGGGATACCAGCAGTACCTACAGGGAAGACATCAGCGTAGAGAATGCCATAGTGGAAATCTTTTTGATCGTCAGGTACTTGACCTGCTTGAGCATTATAAGATTTTGTACCACGGAAAGGTGCAGTACGGTAGAAAACTGCTTCTACATAAGGTAGTGCGGCTTCGTATAGCCAGGTGAAACCTTTGGATTTGGGAATGATTTCGTAGCATTCCCCATCAATATATACATGATGGTAAATTGGACGACCTGCGATCGCAAAAATGCCGTTAACCAAAAAGTTCATGGCGTCGGGGACACCTTTAAACCCGCCTTCGTCGTAGATATCCGACATTTCAAAGAACACGGGGGCCATAACTTCCCAGAATAAACCCAGGTTAGAGTAATATGACATCTGGCGGCACTGTTCCAAAAACATATCGGGGAACATCTTGTGCAGTGCCAACATTACCGGGTTGCCTTTAAAGTAAGCTTTAATTGCCCTATCGGCGTTAGCTCTATATTCGTCTGAGTCTAAGTAAGCATCAAATTGGTTTACTGGCGCATACATATGACGATGCCAAAGCATAGCCCGCATACAAGCTTCAGCAAACTCCATATTAATGCGATCGTGGAATAAATGGTGAAATAATTTTGGCATTTTGCCAGTTTCACCCTTTTCAATAAATGCCAGTAATTCGGGATGGGCTGTAGCCGGGCCGCGCCAAATTCTTAAATCGGCATCATCACCAGCATAATGATTATGTAAGTCTAAATACTCTTTGCGTAAGAAGTATTTAAAGAAGGGAAAGGGATTTAAAAATTCCCGTTCTGCAATATAAAGTAAGTCCCGCCAGTAGAAATCCATCGGCACAGCATAAGCTTTATAAATACCGATAATTTGCATCAGGTTTTCTGGCGTATCGGGTAGCATAGAACCGCCAGCTTCTAAGCGATGAATTACTTCCGCAAATTCATGGCGGGAAGGAGGTAATTTAGTTGCTTTATCAAAAGTTGCTGTCATCTTCCAATCCTATTTGAGTTGTAAGATTTTTTTTGAAGGCTGTCATTAGTCATTAGTCATTTGTGATGACTATGATGCCATTTCGTTTTTTTGTATTAATAATTGTTCGCGTATTTTTAGGGCGTGAAAAATGCTTAAAACATCGTGCGTCCACACTGGCAGAATAATTGTCATGGCTATTTCTTCGATACTGTAAATTAAACCAGCAATACAAGTTAGCCAAAGAGAAATTCCTGCATAGTTAAAACCGAATAAAGAAATAATGGCAATGGCAAGAGTAATACCCCAAAACTTAGCCGAATAGGTGTGATAGCTAGCAGGTTTACCATATTTAAATAAATTCACTATCCACCAAACTAACTGAGCAAAAAAAACTGTAAGTAGAGGTAGGCGATAAGCAATTAAAACATCTTGATGTACTTGCCAAGCACTCACAAATATGCAGCTAAAAAGGCAAACATCAGCCCAACTATCAGCTTGTCTTAATTCGGCGGTACTAACACCAAGTCTACGGGCAATAATGCCATCAAAAATATCTGAGAGGAAGGCGGCGACAAAGCCAACGATGAACCAAATACTAGTTTTACCATCAAGGGCATCCCAGAGAAGAAAGGGCGCAATTAAAAAGCGAAATAGTACTAGTCCGCTGGGAATTAATTTCAGGTTCATCCTTCCTCCTGATTATTGATGCGTAACTCCTTATAGCAATCTTAAATCAATTGAAAAAACCTCTTCTTTGCTTTCTGTCCTTCGTGTACTACCCTTCGGGAACGGCTTCGCCGAACGCGCCTTTGCGGTTCGTTTATCAAAATTCTCACGCAAGGGCGCAAAGATGAGGCAGTGCGTTGGGCGGGTTTCCCGACTTGAAGCAACTGCCGTCGCAAAGTAAAATTCATTATGGTTTCAAAGCAATTTCCGAGTTTACAGTTTTTTCCACTGCGGGAATTGCAGCCACCATTGCGGTAGTTGTGGGTTCACTCCAACGCACTAACCAAGTTGGTTGTACTCCCAAAAAGATGATTAAAGCTGCCAAAATTAACGCAGGAGTTTTCTCAAACCATTGCACTTTCGGATAGTAAGCTAAATTGTCGAGTCTGCCAAAACAAGTGCGGTTGAGAAGGATGACAAAATAAACCGCAGTTAAACCACTAGCAACTACACACAATATTGTGGGAAGAGGAAACGCCGTGAAACTTCCTTGGAAAACGATAAATTCTGCCACGAAACCTGTTAAACCAGGAATACCAGCACTCGCCATTCCACTTAATACCAGCAAAGCACTGATTAAAGGTAAACCCCGAATAGGACTCATTAAACCATTGAGTTTATCTAATTCGCGAGTTCCAACTTTGGTTTCGACGACTCCCACCAAATGGAACAAGATAGCCAGAATTAAACCGTGGCTAAACATTTGGGCGACAGCACCAACCAGCGCTAAGGCATTACTAGCAGCACCAGCTAGCAGAATATAACCCATGTGACCAATGGAACTGTATGCTACCATGCGCTTGATATCTTTTTGCGCGATCGCCACTACCGCCCCATAAATTGCACTCACTGCACCCCAAATTGCCAATGTTGGTGCGAACATACTCCACGCTTGAGGAAACATCCCCATGCCAAATCTTAACAGTCCGTAGGTGCCCAACTTTGCTAATACACCACCCAAAAGAATCGCAATGGGTGCTGAAGCTTCCACATAAGCATCGGGTAGCCAAGTATGGAAGGGAACCAAGGGAATTTTGATGCCAAAACCTAATATGATTCCTGAAAGTAGGACTATTTGCAATACGCTAGACAGGGTTTGGGTAGAGACTGCATCAAAAGCGAAACTGGTAGAACCAGTTAGCCACACCATACCCAAGAAAGTTGCTAAGATTAATGCTCCAGAAACAGCAGTGTAAATCAGGAATTTAATACCTGCATAAGCTCTTTTTTCCCCTCCCCAAATAGAAATTAGTAAATAGAAGGGAATTAATTCTAGTTCATAGAACAAGAAGAATAGCAGCAAATTCTCTGCTAAAAATGCACCTGCTACCCCACCACTCACTAATAAAATTAGCGAGTAAAAAAGCCGAGGTCTTTGTGTTTCTTTGCTGCTGCTGTAAATAGCAATCCAGGTAAGTAGGCTATTTAAAACCAACATCAATATGGAAAGTCCATCTACTCCTAATTGATAGCTCAAACCAAGAGTTTCATTCCAAGGTAGATACTCTTGAAATTGCATTCCTGGATTGCTGATATCAAATTTGAACAGAATAAAAATATTCCAGAGTAGAACTACGGCAGCAAAGTATAATGCACTTAACCGCACAGTATTAGCAGGCAGATTTTTCGGAATTACGGCGATAATAGCTGCTGCTAAAATCGGGAGCCAAATCAGAACACTTAACATGGCAATTTGGGTAAATGAGTACAACGGGAAATTTTGAAAGATGACAATGGTCAAATGTCAATAATCAAATGTCAAGGGAAAGGAAAAGTAGAAATAACAAATGAAAAATGACAAATGACAGATGACCATTGGCTACTAACTAACTAGACTGACTTTACCAGTATCTAAATCGTAATAACCACCAACTACTTTCAATTTGCCTGCTTTGATTAAATCAGCGAGGACTGGTGATGACTTTAAATTCTCAACTTGCAATGCAATATTAGCCTTACAAGCATTCTCTAATTTATCTCCTGCTTGTCCTTGAGATTTGTCTACAGCAGGTTTAATTGCTTCTAGTAAGCTACCAATTTTCCCAGGTACTTGGGCACCTTTGATAGTGGCATCTACAGCACCACATCTTTCATGACCTAGTACCATGATTAGCTTTGAGCCTAATACTAAGCTGCCAAATTCTAAGCTACCAGTTTCTTCATTAGTTGCGATATTACCAGCTACACGACAAACAAATAAATCTCCAAGCCCCTGATCGAAAATAATCTCTGAAGGAACTCGCGAATCTGCACAACCTAAAATCGAGGCAAACGGTTTTTGACCTTTAGCAACTTCCTGTAAGCGTTTTAAACTTTGATGGGGATTGCGTTTTTTTGCTTTAACAAACCTATTATTTCCATCCACTAATTCTTTTAATGCTTGGTCGGGAGTAATATCATTTTTTTCTGGTTGTGCTGAGACTTTTTCAGGTGCAACTAAATTTGAACCCACTCCGGCTGTTAATACTCCTGCACCAATTGCGCCTGCGCTTAGTTTGAGTAAATTTCTACGAGAAACATTTGCTTGGCGATAGTTGTTTTTCATTGTCTTCTCCTCACACTTGAAAATGGTTAGCTTTTAAATCGTCTTTAAAAATTGTGTAATCGGGATGAACAAGGGTTTAGGGGCTATTCCCCAAACCCCAAGTTCCTAAAACATGAAATTTAAAACTTGCACTCCCCAGTATGGCCAAGTTACCCACATTCCCAATACACCAACACCTAAAAGCACAGTGAAAGCATAAAATTGGGTTTGACCAGATGTA
Source organism: Calothrix sp. NIES-2098 (assembly GCF_963875125.1). Taxonomy (NCBI): domain Bacteria; kingdom Bacillati; phylum Cyanobacteriota; class Cyanophyceae; order Nostocales; family Calotrichaceae; genus Calothrix; species Calothrix sp. NIES-2098. The sequence continues at coordinate 384,869 of NZ_CAWNKJ010000001.1, read as the reverse complement.
CTATATTTCAGACCTTCGCCAGTTAATAGGGAGAATAAACCAACCAAATTCACAATCCCATCAACTACAAAACGATCGAGCATATCAGCAAACTTGGAAAGTTGGGCGACGCTGAAAATAATCGTCATCCGATAGATTTTTGGAGTGTAAAAATCGTAGGCGAACAAGTCTTGTAAAGGTTGCCAAGGTAGACGAATTGGTTTAGGAATATTACCTAAATAAATTACGCCAGTGATACCACAACCAAAAATAGTTGACCAAATTAATAACAGCGCAACATCTTTATTAAGAATTACCCAAGAAGGTAATAGTGATAAGCTTTGCAACACTAAGGGCAGATGTAAAACAAAGCCTAGTAGAATCACCATTGGAAAAGACATTGGCCAGTGTACTTCTGGCGATCGCTCGCTCATCTGTTGAGCTTTACCAGCAAAAATCAAACCAAATTCTCTGGTTAAACTCACAGCAGTTAAAGCGTTCACGGCTATAACCACACCAACCAACCAAGGTTGAGTTCCCCAGAGTCCATCTGTTAATTCCATCAACGCCCAAAAGCCGCCTAGAGGTGGAAATCCAATTAACCCCAAAGTTCCAACGATAAACGCTATTGCAGAAATTGGACGGCGCGACCACAGTCCACCCAACTGAGTAACATTTTGGGTGATGCTGTTCCAGATGATTCCGCCGGTACTCATAACTAACAGTGCAGCTGATACCGCATTAGCCAGTACTAATAACAATGCTGCTTCGTCTTGTTTTGTACCCACTGCGATAAACACCAAACCCATATAAGCGCTGACAGAATAAGATTGACAGCGTTTAATATCAATTTGAGCGATCGCAATTAAGGAAGCACCGATAGCCGTAACTGCACCAATTGCTACCAAGGCTGAAGAAACCAGTGGCGACAAAGTTAACACGGGTTGCAGTTTAATCAGTACCCACGCGCCACTCGCAACTACCACCGAGTTCCGCAAAATTGTACTAGGAACGGGGCCTTCCATCGCCTCATCCAACCACAAATGCAGGGGAAATTGGGCACATTTACCCATTGGCCCGGCAATTAAAGCTAAACCTACTAGAGTGATAATTGTCGGGTCAACATTTGCAGTTGTTGCCCATTCAGCTAATTCTGTATAATCCCAAGTTCCGGCTAATGGCCACAATCCCAACACACCCATCAGCAGAAATAAGTCTCCCACCCGTTTGGTGAGGAAAGCATCTCTTGCACCGGTAACTACTAACGGCTGACTGAACCATAAGCCAACTAGCAAATAGGTTCCTAAAGTCAGAACTTCCAGAATTACATAGCTAAAGAACAAATTATTACACAAAGCTAGGGCACATAATCCCGCTTCAAATAGTCCTAATAAAGAATAGAAGCGTCCCCAACCCCAATCCATTTCCATGTAACCAATGGCATAAATTTGCGCCAAGAAATTCAAGCCTGTGATTACAATTAATGCTCCTACACTTATAGAAGAAATTTCTAAAGCGATGGTAAGATTTAAACCAGCTGTAGACAGCCAAGGAATAAATACTTCTATAGGTGGATGATTCCAAGTTGCGAAAAATGCGATCGCACTATGCAGGAACGCTAAAAATGTCATTACCAAATTGACATAACCCGCCGGTCTTGGGCCAGTACGGCGAATGATCCCTGGAGACCAAGGAACGGCTAAAAGCCCACCTATTAAGGCATAGCACGGAACTAGCCAAACAGTCTCTAAGAGAAACTGAGCCATGAACTTACCTCTATAACTTCCAGCAAAACTTCGGGGTTGTGAATCAAACAGTTTTGATTACAGCTAACCCAGCCATCACTAACAACTCAATTTTATTTTTGCTTAATTTTGTTAAAAATAGCTTACCTTTATCTATGCCAAAAAGGAAATACTTAAAATAAATAAATGAACGATAGTTGCTCTAACTAATTCTTATATAAAAGATTGATTGGATTCACAAATCGTAACTATCAATTTTCATCTATAGATAATCTTGACAATGAACTAATAGTTATCATTGATTTTTTTAATTGACATAAATGACAGCAGACCCATTTAATTTGGATCTCTACAATCATCGATCCCCAACTTTCTCAAATACGTCGGGGATCTAGACAGGGTGAACTTTTAATGCCAACTATAAGCAATAATTGCAGGCGGCTGGTTAACTTGGCTAATAGGTGCGGGTTTCATGTCTCGGTAATCGAGGATTTGCACGATAATCAGGTAGGCGATCGCTAAAAGAATAGAAATTGCACCTGTAATAATCGCTATTATTTTCGAGCGTTCCATTAATCTGTCCTGTAGGTGGATGTTTATGCTGTGCCTATATCCACATTGCCACAGACCACACATCTAGTGTTGCTGACCGACATTTTTGTCATTGTCAAATTATCGAACTCAGCAATATCTTACCTAGTAAGGAACTTCAAACGCTAATAATGTAATTCTTTCAGCCGCAATTATGGTTATTTGAGCGAACATAATTATGAAATATGCAGATGAGTCTGCTTTGCTGGACTTTAGCTATACCGACAATCAATTTACGATCGGCAAACTTAGCAGATGCTAGCTTTATCGCTGCCAATTTGAGTGAAGCTAATTTACAAGATGCAGATTTATCACAAGCCAAGCTCAAGCAAGCTCAACTAAAAGTAACCGATTTAACAGGTGCAATTATCACAGGTGCATATGATTGAAGATTGGGAAATTATAAGTGAGACTAAATTACATGGGGTGAAGTGTGAGTATGTCTTTATGCGCGTACTTACTCAAGACAACCCCAACCCCATCGCAAACCCGATAATCAGCAATAAGTATCCAGGATGGGGATTTTGGCGACTTTATCAAGCCAATTTTTGATATCCTTGACCTTTACCACAATTACAGGGTAGACCCCAGCGCTATTGCGATCGCTTTTCACAACCTGACGCAACATCACCCAGAAACCGAGTTAGAAATTGTCACCATCGAGAAACGCGACGATCGTAAATTCTTACTCAGAGCCAAAACCGCCGCAGGGAGCGATAAATCTCAACTGAGTGCAACATATTTTGATGACTACAATCAACTCAAAGCTTTATCCCAAAGTCAGCAATTATTGCTGGAAGCACAAGATATTTATGTTCGCGATCTAAAAATTGCGATCGCAACTACACTTTAGCAGCCAAAGTATTTTATGCAAGAAGATAACAAAGTCTCTGATATTAGCGACGTTAACAATATATAAATATGAATATATAAGCAAACAGCCATAACTTGAATTGTGCTGTTAAAACTACGACTAAACAAAACTTAGCAAACTCAGTTATCCTGCGGTTAGCAACCACAAGCCTACAAAACTTAACATTCCATTAATCTCTTGTCATATTCCTCACAGGCTTTACCAGGCAAGAAATTCGCGATTAATTCACACAGAAATACATCAAAAATTTTTTACCAAGTGTAGAGTTATGATACTCCAATTAAGTCTACCCTGGTTATTAGTCATAAAATAGGTAGCAAAATTCCTAGTAAACTACTACAACATCGGAGTAAATACTAGACTAATTTCAAGATCAAGCTCGTAGAAAATGCGATCGCCTACATTCATGACGTAATTTTTTAACAGTACGAGCAAAAGTGCAACGTCAACAGGACAGCTATCTATGGTTGCTTAGTTCAAAGAAAAATCTTGTAACTATTGCTTAGGCTAATCTTATCCGTAATGACTAAAGTTTTTATTCTTGACGCTAACAAACAACCGTTATACCCCATACACATCAGCCATGCCAGAAAGCTGTTGTCACAAGGAGAAGCTGCTGTATTCCGGCGATATCCATTTACTCTTATTCTGAAGGAACCTCTAACTCATTCAAGATTGGAGCAACTTGGCTTCAAGATTGACCTTCATCTGAAGAACACTAGTACTGCACTGCGAAAATAATTATCCAGTTGCAAAAGGTTAAAAGCCTATGAAAACAGGTTTATTTTTTTAGCCTGTGAAAGTGCTGATTACTCAGTTAAGAGTTAATTTGTAAGAGTCTAAGATTCAAAAGCCCAGAGTCAAGTATATTTGTTAATTTTGATTTTTGATTTTTGGATTGTTTTCTCCTGCTTATTGGTGTTTCCATCAGGGTTGCGTTCTTGCAAGCGTAACTTGCAGCATCACTCAAAATGTTCGCAGACAACATTACAAAACATTAAAATCAAGACTTTTTGACTTGTGCGATCGCTAATAGTATTTTTGTCCGCAAAAGCAAGAAAATCGGTATTGATGCCGATCGCGTTGCAAACAGAGGAATATAGATATTGCCAAAAAACAAATATTTGTAAGAGCTAGGAAAAATAAATATTATGCCTAAATTACATAAACCTCAACCCCCTGTATTTGAGCGAGTTGAAGATGAACGCTTGCATCGCAAACAACGCCTAGCCGCAGCCATCCGTTTGTTTGCTAGGTTTGAGTTTCATGAAGGTACAAATGGTCATATTACAGTTCGCGATCCAGAATTCACAGATCATTTTTGGATCAACCCCCAAGGGATAGATTTTAGAGAAGTTCGCGTTTCTAATTTGATAATGGTAAATAAGGCTGGAGATACAATTAAAGGCGATCTGCCTGTAAATCGAGAAGCCTTTGCCATCCACGCTCATATTTATGAAGCTAGACCAGATGCGATCGCTACAGTTTATGCACACTCAATTTATGGTAAAGCTTGGTCTATTTTAGGTCGTCTACTTGACCCTTTAAATGAAGATTCCTGCGCTTTCTATGAAGACCACAGCGTATTTCATGACTGTACGGGTGAAGTACTAGAGCCATCAGCCGCTAAACAAATTGCTGATGCTTTAGGAACTACTAAAGCTGTCATTTTACGCAATCACGGTATGCTCACAGTTGGTCATTCAGTTGATGAAGCTACTTGGTGGTTTATTAACTTAGAACGTTGTAGCCAAGCACAACTTTTAGCTGAGGCAGCGGGAAAACCCAATATCATTGAGCATGATAGCGCACGTTTAACGCATACTCAAATCGGCACCCCTTTCAATGGCTGGTACTGCTTTCAGCCACTTTATCACAGGATTGTGCGCGAACAACCAGACTTACTTGAGTAGTGACGTAATACAAATAAGCCAGAAAACAACATAAATTTTAGACTTTAGATTTTCGATTTTAGATTGAAATCCAACAAAAGATTGTTTTCAATGCTTTTATCCATTAATTGAAAAAACTAAAAATTATGGATTTGCAACTTAATGGCAAAGTAGTATTAGTAACAGCTGGCAGCAAAGGACTAGGTAAAGCCACAGCCAAGCAATTTGCTCGTGAAGGTGCAAAAGTAGCTATTTGTGCCCGTAGTGAGTTAGTAAGCAAAGCTGCTGCGGAGATTGAAAGCGAAACAGGTAGAGAAGTTTTGGCTGTGCGTGCAGATGTAACTCAATCAGCAGACATTGAACGGGTAATTAATGCAACAGTAGAGAAATTTGGCGGATTGGATATCTTAGTTACTAATGCTGGGGGGCCACCTGCTGGAACGTTTGACGATCTTGATGTTGCAGCTTGGGAAGCCGCAATCAATTTAAATTTACTCAGTGCAGTTAATCTGGTGAAATATGCCTTGCCTTATCTACGCCAATCAAACACAGCGGCGATCCTGACAATTACCTCAACTTCGACCAAACAACCAGTTCAAAATCTCGTTTTGTCCAATTCTATTCGTCTAGCGGTAATTGGTTTAACTAAAACACTTAGCCAAGAACTAGGTAGCGATCGCATTCGTGTCAACAGCATCTTACCAGGCTGGACGTATACACAGCGCGTAGAAGAATTAATCAACGCCTGCATCGCCAAAAATGGCACAACCAAAGAAGCAGAAATTGCAGCTATCAACGCAAATATCCCTCTGAGTCGTATGGGAAAGCCAGAAGAGTTTGCTAACGTAGCTGTATTTCTTTGTTCGCCCGCCGCCTCATATATAAATGGAGTTATGCTGCAAGTCGATGGTGGCAGCTACCAAGGAATATTTTGAAAAGGTAAGGGGAAGAAACAGGGGAGACAAAGCAGGAGGAAAGAAATAACTAATGACAAATGACCAATGACAAAGGACAATATTACAATTCCTCTGCTACTGACAGCGGAAAAATCTCACCAGCTAGGTAAGCATCAAAGTTTTGTTGGAAATATAGCCAAGAAGTCATATCTTCGCCTTCAAGATATCCTTTTGGAGCATTCTTATATAAAGGAATACGAGTATTAATTTCATCTTGTAGCCACTGGGGTAACTCAGTAAAATCATTGATTTTACCCCCAATAGCACTATATATGAGTTGACCGGGGCGATCGCCCATTTTCATCCAAGGAAGCCACTGACCAATCCTATCCCAACTCAATTTCAGTTGCGAAACCGAAGGAAGTTCTGAGTTGTGTAAATCTGCGGTGGGTACGGTAAGTTTAAATAATTCTGCTGCCTGATAAATTTCTTGGGGACTGTATTCGGCAAATTTAGAGTCTGCGGCTAAAGGGTTGGGGTAAGTCGGAAAGATATCAAAAACAAAAGTTGTCCTATCTCCCTCTACTTGGGCAGGAAATTTACCCTTAAATTCACCCTGTACGGGATTATTAGCTACGTGCATTACTGTAACTGTTTCCCCTGTCCAAGGATTTTCCCACTTATTTAACTTCTCACCTGTCTCTGGGTGAAGATAATACGTCAATTCTCTAGAAGTAAAATCCCATTTACCTTCTGCTGTTGCAATACACCTACTTACACTCATACCAAATATCTTAAAAAGGAGTTTTCGTTTCTCTCCAGGGATAAATGCGTAAATTTTACCTATCCAAATCAGGAAGGTGGATTGGCTAGAATCGAGGGAAGAACGTGTTTTCACCCAGTGCAGGGCATCCAATTCTTGAGTTTGGGCAATCATTTACAGCATCCTTAATATTAAGAAATATAGCAAGCAGATTGAGAATAAATTAGCCCTACTGTAAAAAGGGGCTTATTTAAGTAGTGCGATCGCTATGTTAGTTCTACGTAACCATAGTAAGTTAAAATTTCCTACGCTCAAAGCTTATATTCCGAACCAAAAACTTGCATAGGTGATTCAATCCCATCATTTTTACGCAATTTTGCCAGCTGCTGAAGCTGTTTTCCGGTGGGAAACAGCTGATTTTATCAGAGTTGTCAAAAATGCCGCTAAGACAGCTCAATTAACTGTTATTGGTGAGCTTGCTTATGCATTCCAGCCACAAGGGATTTCCGCAGTCGTTTTACTAGCCGAGTCTCATGTAGCATTACACTTTTGGCCTGAAGAAGCAAAGGTAACAATTGATATTCATATCTGTGACTATCAAAAAGATAATCAAGAAAAAGCTAGGTTTTTAGCCAAAATATTAACAATACAAATCAGTGAATCAGACAGTATGGATAGCTGGAATTACTTATATATCAGCGGTTAATTAGTTGCTATTAATCAAGAGTCCAAAGTCATTACTGATTTCTTCCTCCCCCTGCTCCCTGCTCCCTGCGCCTCTGCTTTTTCCCCTCATCCTCTACTCTCTGCCTCCTGCCCTCTGCCCTCTGGCTCAGGCAAAGAAATCGGACTCAGGGGTTGAGGTGATAAATCTAACTGCGGTGGCTCAGGCGATCGCTCAATTATTCCATCATTGAAGTAAGATCCTACAATCTTGTCATAGTTAGAAGCAACGGCTAGAAAAGCTCCACCCAAAATATAAATAGGTAATGGCAGAGTAAATTCTTGTACCCAGTCAAACAGTTCTGCCAAGGCAAACAATACGAAAAAGCAAGCAAGCCAGACTCTCATTTTCTTCTCTCCTGCGTGTAGGCAACTCTACTAATAGAGTAGACAGCTTGCATGATACTTGATTTTCTCTTGAACTTGTCGTTGTTTTGTCGCTTTACTTACAGGGTAACGCTGCTCAAAGAGAGATTGCCACTAGCTCACCAAATTCCTTCAGTTTGAGTTGCACAGCATGGTTATCTTTAATCGTTCTTGCTAGGGTAAAAACTGCTACCCTTATCTAAATTAATTTGTCCTAGGGTTTTGTGACTCGGTTGCTGTTACTTTCAATGATGAATCTGTGGGTTAATGTGACTTACATTATGTGCCCTTGGTTGTTATCTTCCGAAAGTTACAAAAAACTGATATTTATATCTTTAGTAATACTTAAATAGCTGGCTAATAAACAGCAGCTATTTAACTCGCACATTCTAGCTCTACTTAAAGCACTATTGTGCTTACTTGTGTTCCTAAAATATGACAGTTTTATAACTGGTGTAGTTGTAATGACAGCTAGTAGTAACTTCTGTATTTTGATGTATAGATCTATATCTCGATATATGTAGTGTAGCTGTTAACATGACAGCGTAATGTATACCTGAATTTGTAAAGAGTTTTTCTGATAAAAATCACAAGCTAATGACAAAGAAGTAGTAAAGTAATCTAATGGGCTTAACAGGGTATAAACCTTAGCCAAAAAATAAAATAGCCTTTGGTCTTCAAGAAGAAATATCGATTTTATTTCTTAGTTTGAAGACTACAGACGATAGCGATCGCCAGCCTGTGCCCAATATTACCCTCCCAGCCATTGGAGAGGTAATATACGGCAAGTATAGGTTTATTTTATAGATTTGGAATGAGGTATGCATTTTTGTTTTCTAATTTGCATACATCCATTTCATGTCAATCTTTTTGCATTTAAATTGTTGATAAAAAAAACTTACAAGCATCATCCCTGTTAATAAAAAACTTTGAACCTTGAACTTTTATTTACTCAAGGATAATTGCATGACAGAAAATTATTATTTATTTTTTAAAAGTTACACATTCTGATAAGATGCTGTAATAACCAAGTAATTAAAGATTTTTTAAAGTTTCTGTAAAGAGACTAGTATTAACTAGAGTTTTCTGAAAGGCTAGATAGCCTTAATGTCGTTTAGCTTAGAGCGTGTTTTCCGGTTTCTAAAGATTTGAAAACTATAGAAAAATGGAGTTTTTAGTAACGCCATGATTCCAATTTTAAGAAATTTAAACTGCAAAAAAATAAACTTTGTTTAACTAAAAACTCCTAAATTTCAGCCAAACCTTTGTTGTTGCTTGATGCCTTCCAATGACATCTACCTTCTCATGGTTGAGGCATAAGAGCCTCTTTTGTACTTTTTTTTCTTTGAGTGTACTTGCGTCTGCAAGTATCCCAATCCTTGCTCAAGAATCTGTTATCAGAAATACTGCTGGTGCAGGTGCAAATAATCTACCCCGACGCAGCTCAAATGAGGTAAGATTAACTGCTTCTCAAGCGGCTTTAGAAATTATTAAAACAGGTGACAGAGCCGCCGCAGAGCCAGGTGATACAGTCATTTATCGCCTCGCTATTAGAAATACTGGTAGATCTCCTGCAAGAAATCTCACAGTTACAGATAGGTTGCCTTTAGGGTTGCGATTTATTTCTAGATCGCTCAAAGGTTCTATTGGAAATACATCAGTTTCTGTAACTGCTAACGCTAGTGCTAATCGGGCAGTAACAATTGCGCTAAATCCGGCAACAGAATTACAACCAAATCAAACCTTAAATGTAGTGTATGCAGTTGAAGTGACGCCAGATGCAATTCGCGGAACTGGCAGAAACTTAGCGCAAGCCCAAGCAGGTACATTGACGAGTAATCAATCCAGCCATCTGCTACGGATTCGACCGGGAATTGTATCGGATTGTGGCACTATCATCGGGCGGGTATTCGTTGATAAAAACTTTGATGGCGAACAGCAACCAAACGAACCTGGAGTGCCAAATGCCGTAATTTACATGGATGATGGCAATCGCATTGTTACTGATGCCAATGGATTATTCTCCTTGGCAAATGTCATATCAGGTTATCGGTCAGCAACGCTGGACTTGACTAGCTTACCAGGCTATGCACTGGCACCTAATAATTACTTCATCGAAAGAAATAGCCAGTCACGCATGGTGAAATTAGCACCGAGTAGTCTGGCGCGAATCAATTTTGGGGTGACACCTGCGTTTTCAGGGGGTAAGCGATGAAGAATCAAAATTTAGGGGTGATATTTAGCAGAGAATTGGGTAATATTTCCAAAATCAGATTGGTTCTCCCACATAGGGATAGCGTACAAACGCAACAGTTATCTATATTGCGCTTGGCTTTGCAAAGCAAGGGTAAAAAAGTTATATTACTTGCTTTTTTGGCATTGATAGCGCCTTCTTTTTTGGGAATGAAGGCGACCGCAACCAGCAACGCCGCCACAGAGACAGATCAAAGTGATGCACAAACTGTTGCTCAACCAGAAATAGGCAAGGAAGAGACGCAGAAAGAGGTCGATGGGTTAATTGCTCAAACCTTGCCATCAGTCACTACACCTGCAACAACAGATCCAAGCTCGATATTTCCCCAAGATCCAGCAACTCAATTTCAGCAAAATTCTGCTTCTCCGGTTGCTCAACCACAAATTATTCCGACACAACCAGCAATACCAACAAGTCTGCCGCAGAATGCCAACAGTCAGATAAAAATTGAAATTACACCCGTAGGCGATCCGCGAGTTCAAGCTGATGGACGCTCTACTATCAAGCTGCAAGGGCAAATTACTGACGAAAAGGGTCAACTGCTGCCTGACGATTTAATGGTAACTTTAACCACCAGTGCCGGAAAATTTGTCGGCGCAGACCAAGATAAAGACCAAGGCGGATTTCAGGTACGTGCCATCGGTGGAGAATTTACTGCAACTCTGCAATCAGATATCAAACCCCAACCAGTCAAGATTCGTGCAGCCGTAGAGAAAATCAAAACGCGATCGCCTCAACTCAAACCCGGAGATTTATCATTTCCTCAACAAACAGATACCTCACTACTTGACAAGATTGGCGAAGCACCCATAGAAGCCTACACGCAAGTAGAATTCACCACTTATCTGCGTCCCTCCCTCGCAACAGGGATAGTCAATTTACGCATCGGGCCTGGTGGAACTGATTACTGGGGAAGTTTCCGCGACTTTCTCAACCCCCAAAAGACAGGGGGAACGCAAGTTGATTTGACAGCAGCAGTCTTCGCCACAGGTAAAGTTGGAGATTGGCTATTTACAGGCGCATTTAATAGCGAACGCCCCATCAACCAAGACTGCGAAGGCAGAAACCGCTTATTTGGGGGGATTCAGTTTTGCGAACAGCAATATCCGGTTTACGGCGATAGTTCCTCATTTACAGCCACCACTCCCTCTATTGATAGTTTCTATGCTCGCTTCGAGCGCAGTTCCTTAATACCGGGAGCCGATCCAGACTATGTAATGTGGGGAGACTACAATACCGAAGAATTTGCCAGAGCTTCCCAATTGTATACAGCCACCTCGCGCCAGTTGCATGGCTTCAAAGCTAACTACAACTTCGGCCCCTTGCAAATCACTGGGTTGTACGCCAACAACATTGAAGGCTTCCAACGAGATACGATCGTCCCCAACGGTTTAAGTGGGAATTACTTCCTCTCCAAACGCCTTTTAGTTCCGGGAAGTGAAACCGTTTATTTAGAAGCAGAAGAAATTAATCGCCCCGGTACAGTAATTCAGCGTCAACAGTTATTTCGCGGCCCCGACTACGAAATTGACTACGATCGCGGCACGCTGCTGTTTCGTCGTCCCATCTTAGCTACAGAACTCAATCCTTTTGGAGCTACCTTAGTCAGACGGATTGTTGTCACCTACCAAAACGAAGGCGGGCAAGATTCCAGCCTTTACGGCGGACGACTGCAATACAACATTTCTCAAGATATAGAAAGCAAATCTTTTGTTGGTGCAAGTTTCCTGCAAGAAGACCAAGGTAGCCAAGATTTTCAACTGTTTGGTACAGACTTTTTACTATCTTTTGGCAATGTTGGTAAGGTTGTCGGGGAATACGCTCGTTCTAATGGCACCCTCGTCAATGGCCAAGATTTCAACGGTTCTGCTTACCGCTTGGAGGCCTTTGGCAAACTAGGTGATAGTTTATTAGGTCAAGCCTACTACCGAGCTGTAGAACCCAACTTCAGCAACAACTCCACCTTCAGCTTTACACCCGGACAAACACGCTATGGAGCATCGGTTCTCGCCAAAATTACTGACACCACTAGGTTTAATGTTGCTTACGACTTTGAAGAAAACTACGGGACTGCTGCTGCTGGTTTAAATAGTGTGCTGGGCTTTTTTGACCTCTTCGATCCCCAACCCCAAGCACGTCCCGGAGAAACAGTCAATAATACCCTCAAAACCTTCCGCGCTGGGATATTACAAAGATTTGGGAATGTGGATACGAGTTTAGAGTATGTCAATCGTTCTCGCGAAGACAGAATTAGCGATCGCTTTAGTGGTAGTGCCGATCAGTTAGTTTCTCGGCTCAAATTTCCATTAACGGAATCTTTAACATTCCAAGGACAAAACGAACTGAATTTAGGCGGTAGCGATCCTCTCTATCCCAACCGCACAACCTTAGGACTGGACTGGAAAGCCTATCCCGGAGTCACACTGCGATTAGCTCACCAATTCTACGATGACAGCAGCTTACTTCCAGGTAACTCCATCACCACCCTAGACACCATCCTCGATCGCAAGTTATCAGAAGATACCAGTTTGACTGGTCGCTATTCTGTCCTCTCCGCATTCAACGGACTCCAAGGGCAAGGTGCTGTTGGACTGAATCATCGCTGGGCTGTGGCACCAGGATTGCGGGTGAATGTCGGTTACGAATACGTATTTAAAAACATTTTTAATGGCACAGCAGCAGGTTCGCAATTTGGTCAATACTACGCAGTTGGTCAAACAGCTTCCTCGTTGGGCCTATTTTCTGGTTCCGTCTATAGCGTAGGGCTAGAGTACACCGATAATCCTCAATTCCAAGCCAGCACCAGATTTGAATACCGCGATGGCGATGAAGGCAATAATCTTGTAATTTCCGCCGCCGCCGCCGGAAAAATCTCACCAGCTTTAACAGCATTAGTTCGCTATCAACAAGCAGGGGAAGCCAATGTCTTTCTCCCCTCGACTGTGGGAGTAATTGCCGAAGGCGTCAGATTTCAAGAACTAGGCGACACCTCCAACCTAAAACTCGGTTTAGCCTACCGCGACCCCAGTAACGATAAATTCAACGCTTTACTCAAGTACGAGTGGCGACAAAACTATGACTCAATTCCCGAAACTCAGTTAACAGGTAGTACAGCTACAGGACATATCTTCTCCGCAGAAGCCATTTTTGCCCCTAACTGGCGCTGGGAATTTTATGGCAAATATGCCCTGCGGAATGGCGTTACCTTCTTTGATGGCGATCGCTACGATGCTGATGTCAACTTAGCCCAATTACGAGCCACTTACAGACTCGGTTATCGTACCGATTTAGCAGTCGAAGGACGCTGGATTGGACAAACCTCTAATAGCGGCACCAACTACGACGAATTCGGCGTAGCTGTAGAAACTGGGTATTATTTAACCCCCGATTTACGAGTGGGTTTAGGCTACAGCTTTGGCAGCGTTGATGACCGAGATTTTACTGGCTACCGTTCTGAAGGCGGTATTTATCTAAACATCAGCTTGAAGCTGAACGAACTTTTAGGCGGCTTTGGATTACAAAAACCCGTACCCAAACAAGAACAGGAATCGCAAGTACAACCCATATCTCAGGTACAGCCCAATTCATCCCAAACCGAACTAATTAATTCGCTGAAAAAAGCAATTCCCCAAACAGCTGGTTCAGAGGCATTCCAGAGTCAACTAATTAACCGTCTGAAACAGTCACAAGCAATGAAGTAGCAGCATAGCCCAGGTTCAAGGTGTATAGGAGTGAGTGATGTCCAGTTTGAAAGTCCGTTGGCTACAAGATTTCCCTTGGCGGAAACTAAAAGATAACCAAGAAAACCACATACAATCCAGCTTATTCAAGAACAATTTATTGTGCGTTAGCCCTCAACCCGATCAAACTACAACCTCAGCACTAACGCAAAATCTATCTCAAACTCTTCTTTCCACCGAAGTTCTGATGCCTGCGGCAACCCCTCCGGTGTACGCCGGAAGCCGACGCTCAGACTTCTCTGTGCGTTCTCCGCGTCCTCTGCGGTTCGTTCTTCCCTTAACCTTCTACCTCTTATCCTCCGAAGCCGCACTTAGCCAAACACCTACCCCATCACCACAACTTCCTTTTCCCACTTCTCTACGGGTAGTAGTTAACAGCAACCAAGATGGTAACGTGCAACCCGATAACCAGTTAACATTACGCGAAGCCATCGAACTGGTAAATGGTAAGCTATCAGTTGCTCAACTTAGCAGTGCAGAAAAGGCGCAAGTTCAACCTGCAATAGGGGGAAGTTCGCGGATTGAGTTTAATTTACCTCCAAACGCAACCACTATTCTTTTACAGTCACAACTGCCAGATCTCACCAGCCCCGGATTAGTTATAGATGGCGCTACGCAGCCGGGATATAACCCTTCAACTTCCGCCACAGCAGAAATTGCCATTCCAATTCCAGTAGTAGCGATCGCACCTGCACCTGACAAAGAAATATTTCGCGGTTTAACAGTTGTTGCTGATGGCGTGACAATCCGCGGTTTAAGCCTTTACGGATTTAACGCCAGCGCCATTAAACAGCAATTAGGGAATATTTTAATTTACGATGGTGTCCCCAAACCTGTAACTTTAACTACACCACCAGGGGATATTGTCATTGCCCACCGTCTACCACCTCCCAATACTACCCAGCAGCAACCGCCTAATAGCAACTTTCCCTTTTATAAAAAGGATGTCCCGCCCAAAAATGTTGTCATCGAAAACAACTGGTTAGGGCTAACTACGACTGAAGCAGTACCAGAAAAAACATCAGCTTTCGGGGTTTACGTATTCAACTCTCAAGGCGCAACAATTCGCCGCAACCGAATTTACTACCATGATGGCAGCGCCATTATTACCTCAGTACGGGGAGAAAATACCTTAGTTCAAGAAAATATTATTGTCGGTAATGGGATTGCTGGAATGCCAGATGCCTTGCGGATAGAAGGTGTCGTGAGCAAATCCCAAATTACAAGTAACTTAATTTGTGCCAATGATGGCGCAGGGGTGTATTTATTCAAACCCCAAGGTGACGTACAAATCAGCAATAACCGCATCACTTACAATGGCAGACGTTTGCGACGGGCAGCAGTTTACTTGATGGGTAGCGATCATCAGGTAACAGGTAACGAAATCTCCTATCAAACTGGGCCTGGGGTAGTGGTGACAGCTTTTCCTGACAGTAAACGCAACATTATTCAAAATAACTCGTTTGCGGCATTAGAAGGTTTGAGTATTGACCTGAATGCCCAGCGAGATTTAGATGTAAGCGACTGGCAAAGAGGAGACGGGCCAAACCCCAAACGCAATTCTGGCAATCGCCGCCTCGATACAGGTAACGGTGCAATTAATGCCCCAGAATTTAAATCGCGAGAATTTTTGCCTAGCGGTAACAGCGTCACCTTACAAGGTAAAGCCGATCCTGGTTCTGAGGTGACAATTTATCGCCTAGGAGATTACCAGCAAGGTAAACAGGCACTTTATGAACCTGGTTATGGGGCACTTAGCCAACCATTAGCTAGCGCACCTGTAGATGCAAAGGGGAATTTTAGCATCACAGTTACCAATGTGCAGGCAGGGGATATAGTCAGCGCGATCGCCACAGATCCTAAATACGGCACATCCGAACCCGCGATCGCAGCCTTTATCGGCCCGAGAGGTACTACACCCAGCCTGCCACCCGCCAGTAAGCAAAACCCCATTCCTCAATGTACTTCTAGACCTGCGCCACCTCCACCGCCAAAACCACCAACTTTAATACCACCTACTCCTCTACGGATACGGGCACCACGGAATATACACTTTGCTTTAGATAAATCCTTGATTAGTCCGGCGAGTGCGATCGTTCTCGATCGTGTGGCGGAAGTATTAAAGCAGAACCCGCTGATTGTCATCGAAATTCAAGGACACACTGACCCCCGTGCCAGTAACGATTATAACTTGGCGTTGGGTAGAAGAAGAGCTTTAGCTACGAGAAATTACTTATTACGGCAGGGTATTCCCGCCGAACGGATGACGATTCGCTCCTTGGGTGAAAGCCAGAGAGTTAGTGAAGGTAGTAGCCGCTTAGATTACGCACGCGATCGCCGTGCTGAAATTATCTACAAAGATGTCAGAGGCATTGACATCATCATTGAAGGCCAAGAACAAGACCTGCAATTAGAACCAGATAGAGGCAGAAGGTAGGAACGAAGTGGAGGAATGTCAAATTTCCCCTGCTAAGTAGATTTTCTCCTGCAAATTTCTGCTCTGCACCTTATATCAAAACCAAAATCTACAAAACCTACCTTTAAAAGTCAAAAATCTACCATCTTGTTTAGGAAGCCAGAAATGAAACCTTTATTGAAAAATTTAGCCAAACCCATAAGAGGTACATTCCTGACACTACTGTTGACTGTTCCTCAAGTTCCTCTTGTGGGCAGCCTTTCCAGTAAAAAGGTATTAGCACAAGCAAATACCTGTCCTAATGGTGTACAACCAGCAACTTTTGAGTGGAGTCCTACCACTAATCTGGCAGGATTTTTAGCGCAAAACCTGGTAGCTGGTGGAGTTAAGGCTACCTTTCAGTTCGTTGATAATCCTGGGCCTTTGGGAACAGTCACTGACACCGAAAATTTTGGTGCAATCCCAGAAAATCAAGTTACAAGAATTGACACACCCCTAGAAGAATATGGAAATCTCCTCGGCTCAAAGCTGCGCTGGAATATTGGTTTAGGCAAAAACCCTGCACAAGGTAATTCCACACTGATTATCACCTTTTCTCAACCAGTCATTTTGACAAGTCCTCTAACTTTTATGGACGTTGACCGAAATGGTGTGCGAGATGTTGGGAGAATCTATCAAGATAGAATTACGGTGAGAGCATTTAATGGAAATGCAAGTGTACCTTTAACTGGCACCGCAGTCAGCCCAAATAATGTGAGAGTTACTAACAACAGTGACAACGTTGTTGCAGAGGGGATTGTCGAAAATGCCCAAGTCTTTGAATCATTTAGCAACGTGACGATCGCACCATCAGGTGCTGTTAGTCAAATCCGAATAGTCTATGAACCAGGACAAGAATTCGGTTCGCCTGGGCAAGATGAGACTATAGGTTTGGCTAAACTTAGTATCTGCGCCGCACCAGGCTCTATAGGTGATACTGTCTTTAACGATACCAATGCTAACAATCGTCAAGATCCAGGTGAACCAGGAATTGCTGGCGTTCAACTAAATCTTAGAGATCAAAACGGTAACGTAATTGGCACAACAACTACCGATAGTAATGGTAGATACAGCTTTCCGAATTTAGTTCAGGGTCAATATACAGTTGCTGTTTCCCAACCACCTAGTGGCTTTACACCTACTCTTACCCAGCCCAATCCTATTAGCTTAGGCGGGGGACAGAATTTCGATCGAGCTGATTTTGGTTTTACTCAACCAGCACAAGGTACAGGTTCAATTGGCGATTTTGTATTTAGCGATACTAACGGTAATAATGTTGCAGAACCGGGAGAAGCAGGAATTGCTAACCTCAATCTTGTACTGAGGGATACCAACGGTAATGTAATTGCCACTACAAAAACTGATGCCAATGGTATCTACAGATTTATTAATCTCCCGCCTGGTAATTACACGGTAGCTATCACCAATCCACCTGTTGGTTTTACCCCCACTCTTGTACAACCCAATCCTGTTAGCCTCGCTGCTAATCAAAATATTGATACCGTTGATTTTGGTTTCCGTCCGCCTACTGATGGGTCGATTGGCGATACAGTATTTGCTGATACCAACGCTAATGGTACACAAGATAGTGGCGAACCAGGCATTGCGAACGTCACTGTTACATTAACACTGCCAAATGGGACTACAAGAACTGCGACCACCGATAGTAATGGTAAATATAGCTTTCCTGGATTAGCACCAGGTAATTATCAAGTCAGGGCCACTCCGCCTCAAGGTAATAATCTAACTACAGGTATTAACCCCTTCAATATCAACCTCTTACCTAGTCAAAAATTAGATAGTGCTGACTTTGGTTTTAGTCCTAACGCATTTAGTGGCGATCGCGGTTCCATTGGCGATACAGTATTTAACGATATAAATGGTAATGGTATCCAAGACACAGGCGAATCCGGCGTTCCCAACGTTCCAATTACCCTAACTCTTCCTGGAAATGATGGCATCTTAGGCACTCCTGACGATACCACCCAAACAACTACCACCAATGGCAACGGTATCTATAATTTTACCAATCTACCGCCGAGTAACTACAGAGTTGCGATCGCTCCTCCCTTCAACTTGCCCCAAATTACCACTGGTAATTCTCAAGTCAATGTCAATCTGCAACCAGGTCAATCGCTAACTAACGTTGATTTTGGGTTGCGGCGACCGCCTGGTGGTTCTATTGGGGATACAGTATTCAACGATACAAATAAAAACGGTAGACAAGACTCAGGCGAAACTGGAATTCCCAATGTCAACTTAACTCTGAGAAATGCCAACGGTCAGATAGTTGATACTACAACTACCAATAATAATGGCAACTATATTTTTACCAGCGTGCCAGCAGGTAATTACACCGTAGACCTTACCTCACCCCAGAACTTCACACCCACAACTGCAACCTCCGCCTCAGCAAATGTCACTCCCGACAATCAAGATATTGTAAATGTTGACTTTGGTTTAGCGGCTGGGAATCCCAGTAATGCAGGTTTGCAGTTAGTCAAACGAATTACAGCGATCGCCAGAACAAATGGTCAGCGCATCCCGTACAATACCTTTGTTGATGACCCCAATGACCAAAATGATAATGTCCTCAGACCTGCGCCTGTAGGACAATATGAGCTTCAAACACCAGTGGAAAGCGGTGATGAAATAGAGTACACAGTTTATTTCCGCGCCGGACAATTACTAGAGAATCTCAATTTTTGTGACTTAATTCCTACAGGAACAACTTATGTACCTAACAGTATTACCGTAAATGGCGGCGGTGCAGGTGCAGATGCAGGCAGATTTTTCTCTCCTTTGACACCTTTAGAATCAGTTCCTGAAAGTAATGTTTGTGAAAATCGCAACAATCCCAACGGGACAGTAATTGTCAGACTAGGTAATGTTCCCAACGGTCAATCTGGGTTGGTTAGCTTCCGCGTCAGAATCAATTAGAAATTTTCCAAAAATTACTGTTTGGGAAATTTCTGAGTAGAAACCCGAATTTGGCAATAAGTCGGGTTTCTCAATTTTGCGATCGCCTAATTTCAATTAGGAAGAATTAACCTCACCCGACTACAAAAGCTGAACTACTTCGACACGGGTAGATTGACAATTCCTGCAACTTGAGAATACCTAGATGGCAATAAATTCCAGAGCAGCCGATAAAGTTGTAAAGGCTGATCTTGACCTTTAACTTGAACCAGGGGCATTTTTTCAAAAGGCAAATTCATGGCTTTCAACCGATCAAAAGTTGCTTGAGATATCACTATCTCTCCAGCTTGAGCAACGTTACAGATTCTACTTGTGACATTTGTTGTATCGCCAATAGTAGCGTACTGAATCAGTTTATCGGAACCGATGTTGCCTGCTGCTACTTTTCCCGTATTCAGCCCAATGTGGATTTGAATCGGCTGCTTACCCTGCTGCACCCACTGTTGATTCAGCCGTAATACTGCCCATTGCATATCAATGGCGGCTTGTATGGCTCGTTCTGGATCGTCAGCTTTGCGATACGGAGCGCCCCAAATAGCAAATAAGGCATCGCCAATATATTTTTCTAAAGTGCCTTCATAGCGAAAGACAATCTCTTCTACCATGACCTCAAAGTATTCATTCAGCATCGCAATTACTTGACGTGGCTGCATTGTAGAAGACATTTTTGTGAAATTAGTAATATCAGCAAACAGCGCTGTTACTTCTGTCTCGACAATCCCTAAGTTGGCTTCTTCCTTTAGCTTTTTCCTAACTGCTTCCGGAAAGAATCGCTCTAGCTTATTACGCATAACTGCTTCAGCTTCGATTTTTTTGTAGAGATTGGCGTTATCAATCGCGATCGCAGCCTGGTTAGCTAAAGCACTCAAAAATTCTACATCTTCGTCAGAGTAGACATCTGATAAAGACAAATTATCAACGTACAATACCCCAATTACTTCCTCCCTCGGTTTGAGAGGAATGCACATTGAAGCACGAATAGTTTGTACAAAAACTGACTCTGAATCATTAAACCGCTGATCGTGACAAGCATCAGTAGTTAAAATGGCATTACCATTTTTGTATACGTAGTTTGTAATATTTTTACTATAAAATTGATTTTCGTTGGAAACTCCTGAGCGTAACTTTACAGCTTTATGTTCTAGCTGCTTTGTGGTTTCGTTAACCAGCAATATTACTGCTCTGTCTATATTGATAATCTCAAATAGTAAATCGAGAATTTTCTCTAACAGTCGGTCAGGCTCCTCTGGAGAAGACAGCTGTTTGCTCACATCTAACAAAATTTTCAATTTATCTACTGTCCGCTGATTGCTACCTCGATGGGAAAGCCGCAGTAATGAATCTCCTCTACCTGGAGAATCGAGTAAGTCCTGCATCTTAAAACGGCTTTGCTCAGTAGAAAACTGTTTGACAATTGTCTCAGGGATAGATATTTGCTCGTCTTGTTCGTTGATAGATACTGGTTGTAAATTAGCTGTAGAAGGTATGGGCGTAGCGTTAATTTTGTCAACAAATTTTAACTCTACATTTCCACAATAAATTAAATCACCATCCTTCAGTTCATATCGATCGATTTTTGCCTGATTGACGAAAGTGTGATTGAGACTTTGCAGATCCTTAATAATAATCCGATTCTCAGCAATTGTAATTTCTGCATGGTAACGAGATAGGCTCTCATCGGCGATCGTAATAGTATTATCACCGCTGCGTCCTATGGTGTTAATTCCAAACTTTAACAGATGATGTTTCTCTTGAGGAGTGTTAGGAGCGTAGATTAAATATGGCATTTTCCACCCTCACATTTCCACTTATCTTGAAAATTGCTTTGCTGAATCACAGTAGGCACCCCACAACCATCAATAGTATAAAATTCACTACGTTCCGTCGAGATTTCGGATTAAATTATCTACCTCTTTCAAAATCTCAGAAATTTAGGGGTGAATTACGCAAGTTCACAATGAATTCACAGAATAGTCTATTTTATTAATTTCTTAAGAGGAAATAAATTCTTACTTAGCGCTTTAGCCTTCGATGTTTTAGTACTAAAGTAATGACTACTAATTGTCAACATTAATTACATATAAACTATCAATCTTTTAAGTCATTATTCCTTATTTGGCAGAGATAAACTCTAATTTAAGAAACATCTAATTAAAAATTCATAGCACAACCTTAAAAATTTTCGTTATCTTTCTTTTGAGGAACTAATTTATCTTTAATACTTGGTTTCTCTTGATTGTGTAGATGCTCCTTACCATATTTCTCAATTTGTGATAATCCCTGTTTAGCTAAATTTTCAGCAGCTTGTTTAAATAATGGTTCTAATTTATCTTGCCAATATTTAATATTAGGCAACTTTTCAGGATGTTTTTGATAGTCTAAAACTTTATCCCACTGACCTTGTGCGATTGCCGTATTAATGTCATTAAATAAAGCATCTGCCTTAGCCCAATCTTGCTGCCATTGAGCCATCATTGCCGTAGCTTCTTTAAAACTAGAAGAAGCTGTTTTAGGTACAGATCTTAACAGTGCGATCGCTCCTGCTAAATCTCCTGACTCATACTTTTTCTTGGCTTCTTCCACAACTTGAGCGCTGTTATCCGCAGATGGCGATCGCTCTGATTTTTCTGCATCTGAAGTAAATGGCTCTGAACGGAATGCTTCTGATTGATTGGGTGATAAAGTTGCTACTTTGCTAGATTTAGGTTTTGCTTTCGATCCTGGTCGGCTAGCAATTAAAGAATTATCATCTACTGTTCTAATTGCAGTACCTCTATCTCGCAAACAAGAAATCCATTGTTCGTTATTTGCTATTACATCCGAGTGCGCCCAAGCCAAACTTCCAGAGTTAAGTTTCACTTCTACCCAACCCCGTTTTGTACGTTTACCAGTCACTTCAAATTGACTATTATTACTTACTACTTTCACTACAGTATCAGAATTGATTGCGCTAGGTTCAGAACGAATATTAGAATTGCCCACCACAACAGCTAAACACTTGTTGCTTAAACTATTATCATTACCTGTTAAATTAGCAGCTAAATTCTTCACGCTGGGATAGAAATTAGTCACCAAAGCCGCAGCACCACCTGCCAATAAAAGCCCTACTATCAAAGGTAATGGATCGGGCTTGTTAGAGTCTTGACGCACGGGTTTAGCAACCGCTTTATTTGCTGGTGCAACTGCAACAGTTCGCTGACGAGATACTTGAGTATGAGTTTTATTTTGCTGGACGCTAGAATTTTGGCGGAATTCTTCTAGCTTTGAGGTTACAGCAACAGGAGTCATCAACTCTCTACAAGCTTGCAGTGCTTCTGTAGCATTTTGGTAGCGGTCTTTAAAGTGATAACGCACCATTTTGCTCAAAACTGCTGCCAACTTAGAATTCACAGTTACCAAATGCTGCCAAAGAAGTTCACCTGTATTTGCATCTTCTTGCAATGCTGTTGCTGCTACTCCTGTGATAGCTTGAATAGCAATTATACCTAAAGAATAAATATCGCTATTAGGACGGGGTTTGCCTTGTCCTTGTTCTGTTGGCATATAACCGGGAGTACCAATAACTACTGTCGCAGTAGGTTGTGTTCCAGAAGCTGCTAAATGTGTACGTAGTTGTTTAACTGCCCCAAAATCTACTAAAACAAATTTATTGTCAGAAGCGCGACGAATAATATTATCTGGCTTGATATCGCGGTGAATTACGCCTTGACTGTGTACAAATTCTAAAATGCCCAGAACTTCTTGTAACAGTTGCACAACCTGATTTTCACTCCAGCGCTTACCAGGTAAAAGTTCTTCACTTAGGGTATTTCCTTCAATAAATTCTTGTACTAAATAGAATTCTTGATTTTCGTCGAAATAAGCCAAAAGTCGGGGAATTCGATCGTGCTTACCCAAAATTTCTAAAGTTTCAGCCTCACTATTGAACAGGCGCTTGGCTGTGTCAAAAACTCTGGGATCAGAACTAGTGGGTTTGAGATGCTTGACAACACAGATAGGATTTCCTGGCCGCCTAGTATCTTGTGCAATGTAAGTTTGGCCAAATCCTCCCGTAGCCAGAACTCTAATTACTTGGTAACGATGGTCTAGTAGCTTGCCGATCATAAATTCCCTCCCCAGTGTTAACACCCAATTTTTCAGATGCTAATCAATATCTCCAAATTTTCTTCCATGAAATCCGCTATCTTGAAAAAAGATTTGAATTAAAAATGTAATTTTTTTAATAACCACAGATTGTTAACTTTTGTTTACATATCTTTTTTGATTAGCAATGCCACCCAAAATAAACAACTCTGTCACTTGGCAGCAGGCTGAAATGCTGATGCAGCCTGCTTTCATCCGCGTGGTTGATAATATTCGCAAACAACTAGATGTGTCTCCCTGGACAGGAAGCTATCATGATGTCTTGATTTGGCCTGCCAGTACTAGCGATGAAACCAAAGCAACTGTGACTCAGCTTTTGCAGGAAATGGAATCTGCAACACTAGAACAAGCAGATGAAATTAGAAAGGCTCTTTCCAGTCTGCCGATGCCCCATCCAGGATATCATCTACGTTTGCAGCGTCAAGAGCAGCAAGTAACTATCGATTTGTGGGATCTTTGTTATCAAGTCTGTTTTCTTAACTACAGTCCAGATGTTCCTAATACTGAGTCTGCTGAAATTGACACTAGTTTAATTGATGAAACCGGAGAAGTCGATTGGCTGCGTTTAGAAGCTAAAACCAAGGATCTGGTTGAGCAAGTTTTTGCTAGTTTAGCTGAGTAGGGTACTCAGTAAAAATTCTAGTAAAGGCAGTTATACTGCAATTTGGATTGACGCAAGCTTAAGGGATGCTGAAGCTGAATTGTTGAGCTATGGTAACAATTGGCGATCGCCTGCTTCAACTTTTGATTGAGTTACGCTATAAAAACTGTTGACTTCAGTCCACATCAGTTTGGCAAAGAGTAGATATACTGGTAACGATACAATGGCATTCAGTATCTTGATGCCAACTTTTCTTGCCCTATGCTACCTGTCATCTACTCTGATGAGTTTCTGGATCATAAAACTGGAAACTACCACCCAGAAAGACCAGAACGTTTGACTGCGATCGTCAATGCCTTAAAGGAAGCTAAGTTTGCAGAAAAGATTGCTTGGCGATCGCCGACAAAAGTTTCAGACAACCCATCACTAATACCTGTACTGCGAAAAGCCCATACTCCAGATTACATTAACAAAGTTCAAAAAATCGCTGCGACTGGAGGCGGCTACTTAGATGGAGATACACCAATTTCCCCCCGCAGTTATGATGTAGCCTTGTTGGCAGTAAGTGCTTGGTTGGATGGGGTTGATGCAGTTTTGACAAGCGAAAATCCAGCTTTTGTGCTAACTCGTCCTCCAGGCCACCATGCAGAAAGCGATGCTGGAATGGGGTTTTGTTTATTTTCTAACGCTGCGATCGCTGCTTTTTATGCGCTACAGCAACCTGGAATTAATCGCGTAGCCATCTTGGACTGGGATGTACATCATGGCAATGGTACTCAGGCGATCGTAGAAACTCAGCCGCAAATTGCTTACTGTTCTTTACATCAGTATCCTTGCTACCCAGGTACTGGTAGAGCCTCCGAACGCGGCTTCCATAATAATGTTTTAAATTTACCTGTACCACCTGGTAGCGATATAAAAGTATATCAACCCCTATTTGAAAAGTTAGTACTACCATTTCTAGAAAAGTTCCAAGCAGATTTACTAATTATTAGTGCTGGTTATGATGCAAATGCCGCAGATCCACTAGCAAGCGTTAACTTACAACCAGGAGATTATGGTCTATTCATGGATTATTGTTTAGGACTAACCCGAAAGATTACTTTTGGCTTAGAAGGTGGCTACGATCTAGCGACACTTTCTCAATCAGTAGTCGCCACAATCGAACGCTGCTTAATTTAAAACTTCCTTATTCATCTTCCAGTTTGATCTAGAAAAGTTTGGAAGCTGAATCTTGAGTAGTAACAAAACAGTACTTATGCTTATCAGAAATACAATTGCAGTACTTGCGGATCTTAACAAAACATTATGAAGTTTTATTTCAGTAGAGCAACATAGCTATAGCTCAAAACTAAGAAAACTACCAACAGTCGGTGCTGTGACAGTTGAAAACCTGATTGTCGTTACCAGGCAAATACTTTTGCTTTTGTAAGCTTAATTCTTAATAATTTTATATTTTATCTATATCAATAGCAAAATATTACAAGTATTAACAGTATATTTACTAATATTTTCTATAAAAATCATCTATTTTATTTTTTCATTTCTCGCCTCCATAACATAGCTAATAAGGAAAATCTTCTTTCGCACATCAATTAGGTTTAAATTTTTAATAAATTTATTGCTACCTAAAATTTTACGCATAATTACTTATTTAAAATCAAACTTATTTTTGACATTAAATTATTTTCAGTATTGCACTAAACAAATATCTCGATAATTCATTGAATCTTCAGAAAGAAAAAGTTTGCAATCTATTTTTAAACAGCTAAAGTTTTGTTAAGATGCAAATGCTAGTAATTTCTCAACGAAATACACCACTTAGGGTGTGAAGAAATTAAACAGCACTAGCAACACAGAGTTATAGAGGTGAAGTGTAATGACCACCTACATTTTTTTCAATGATGCCCTCCAGATGCTTACCAACGCCTATCTGATATCAGCAATAGTGCTAATTGCAGCTTCTGGTATAGGTCTAGCAGTAATAGAAACGATTGAAAAGACAGGAGAACGCTAAGTTCTAACTTGGCGTTTTACTTTTCACCCAAAACCTATTGAGTGTATGTGTTCGCTGTCATAGAATCCTGGGAACACTAAGCAATGAAAGTCTCACAGCGTTGCAGACTCGCGCGAAAGCTACGGAACGTATAGGTTGTATCGCTTTGAGACCTTAATCATGGAGCAACTACAATGGGTTCATTAGACACGGTATTAGGTAAAAATAGCCAAGCTCAAGTAAAACTGAGTTCAGCAGAAGCTTTTGTTGCTATCACTCTGGCGGCCACATCTTTAGATGGTTATCTGTCAGAAGAGGAAGCGCGCTGTATCTCCTCAGTTTTATCTAGGTTAAAGCTTTTTAGAAACTATACCAACGAGCCGATGAACAGCTTGTTTGAAAAAATTCTGGGTATGCTGAGGCGAGATGATATCAATATTCTATTTGATACGGCTAAAGAATCTTTAACTCCAGACTTACGTGAAGCAGCATTTGCAGTAGCTACAGATCTATTACTATCTGAGGGCATTCCTACAGAAGAAGAAACAAATTTTTTATACGATCTACATCAAGCCTTAAGTATTTCCAGGGATGTAGCAATACAAATAGTACAAGTAATAGTTATCAAGAATCGTGCTTAGATTAATTAACTTAGGGCGTGTCATCAAATAGGTGTCAATCTAATTTAGAATTGATAGCCGAGCGCGAGTTGAGTAATGGGAGGAGTGCTAAAATGACGCGCCGCTATGCCTTGCGGGATGACCAGTGGGAACGCATCAAAGACTTACTACCAGGGCGAAAACAGACTGTCGGAGTGACGGCTAAAAATAATCGATTGTTTGTCGAAGCCGTACTGTATCGCTACCGAGCAGGTATTCCGTGGCGAGACTTACCCGAACGGTTTGGGGATTTTCGAGTCGTTCATACCCGTTTTAGTCGATGGGCAAAGCGCGGAGTGTGGCAACAGGTGTTTGAAGTGTTAGCCGAGGATGCAGATAACGAATATGCGATGATTGACTCGACCATTGTGCGTGCCCACCAACACAGTGCCGGGGCAAAGGGTAGGGCTAATTCATTGTCAAAAGAGAAAAAAGCTCATTGAGATCATGGCACAGAAATCGAAGTGCTTTGGTCAATGAGCGATAACCCTTAGCACGGAGCAGATTAATCACGAAAGTACGAATAATTGACCAGTTAGTAGCAGCATTATATGCACGAATTGGAGCAGTATCTTCGCCAAACACAACATCTTTTATCCAATGCAATCCGTTCTCAATATCTCGATGTCCACGAATAGCATGAGCAAAATTAAGAGCAGATATCTTGAGACTACTGAGGTAGTAACTAAGTGTTTCAAAAGATTGCCCATTTCTTGAACCCTGACGCTCAACAACAATCAAACTTTGCGCCTCATTATCCAACCACTTTTACTATTTTGGTTAATTTATCCCTGGTTCAGTATTTTCCCCAATTCACATTTATTGCTGGGATTCAATCATTTAATTGCTGCCATGAATCAATTTAAACCCTGTTATGCTTCTGGATGATTTGGCTTATTTACTACTTGCTTATTCCGGAAAGTGACAGAAGAGGGTTAGGGTAAAAGTTTTTTCTAGGGCGTGTCATCAATTAAGCCAGATAACGGCAGCAGCAAGATAAATTGCGCCTTTGAAAGTTCCTTGCCCGCTTATCATAACGTGTTGCGATCGCTCGATATTGCTTGAGTTGGGCAAAGAAATTCGTATGGGAGATGTCGTGCTTTGTATAAGTCTTTGTCATACTCACGAGAAACAATACGGTTGCGTTTGGGTGGAATAACTACGGTTTTGCCCTGTTGTTCAAGTCGCTCAATCACGCGCTGATCAGCATCGTATCCCTTGTCCGCAAGCAGTGTATCGGAAGAAAGCTCGTTGAGCAGGATATCGGCTCCATCAAGGTCACATGCTTGTCCAGGAGTCAAGTGAAAGCCGATAGGATTGCCTAAGGCATCCACCAAAGCATGAATCTTGGTACTCAATCCACCCTTGCTGCGTCCGATGGCTTCTTTAGACGCATCCCCCCCTTTGCCCCGGCACTGTGTTGGTGGGCACGCACAATGGTCGAGTCAATCATCGCATATTCGTTATCTGCATCCTCGGCTAACACTTCAAACACCTGTTGCCACACTCCGCGCTTTGCCCATCGACTAAAACGGGTATGAACGACTCGAAAATCCCCAAACCGTTCGGGTAAGTCTCGCCACGGAATACCTGCTCGGTAGCGATACAGTACGGCTTCGACAAACAATCGATTATTTTTAGCCGTCACTCCGACAGTCTGTTTTCGCCCTGGTAGTAAGTCTTTGATGCGTTCCCACTGGTCATCCCGCAAGGCATAGCGGCGCGTCATTTTAGCACTCCTCCCATTACTCAACTCGCGCTCGGCTATCAATTCTAAATTAGATTGACACCTATTTGATGACACGCCCTAATTCACATTAGGCGTAAATTGCTCAAACCCATGCTGCACAGCGATTAAAGCAGCCTCTATAATTTGCCTTTCCGGCCAATTAAAAAAAGTTGTAGAGAGGGGGTTGACGAAACCTTGTGAGGTTGTTAGATTAGATAAGTGCTGAGGGCGAGGCAAAAACGCCGCAGCAACCGAACCGAGAAAAACAAATACTTTGAAAGCTTAAAAGTAAACCAATCCTCGTCAAAAGATTTTTGGGCAAGGCTCAAAGATCTTCAACAAAAAAATGTACAGGATTTCCGAAAGCGAGAGAAGCAATTCGGAAAGAAAAACTCAAATCACAAAATGGAGAGTTTGATCCTGGCTCAGGATGAACGCTGGCGGTATGCTTAACACATGCAAGTCGAACGGTGTCTTCGGACACAGTGGCGGACGGGTGAGTAACGCGTGAGAATCTGGCTCTAGGTCGGGGACAACCACTGGAAACGGTGGCTAATACCGGATGTGCCGAGAGGTGAAAGATTAATTGCCTAGAGATGAGCTCGCGTCTGATTAGCTAGTAGGTGTGGTAAGAGCGCACCTAGGCGACGATCAGTAGCTGGTCTGAGAGGATGATCAGCCACACTGGGACTGAGACACGGCCCAGACTCCTACGGGAGGCAGCAGTGGGGAATTTTCCGCAATGGGCGAAAGCCTGACGGAGCAATACCGCGTGAGGGAGGAAGGCTCTTGGGTTGTAAACCTCTTTTCTCAAGGAAGAACAAAATGACGGTACTTGAGGAATAAGCATCGGCTAACTCCGTGCCAGCAGCCGCGGTAATACGGAGGATGCAAGCGTTATCCGGAATGATTGGGCGTAAAGCGTCCGCAGGTGGCTATGTAAGTCTGCTGTTAAAGAGTGAGGCTCAACCTCATAAGAGCAGTGGAAACTACATGGCTAGAGTGCGTTCGGGGCAGAGGGAATTCCTGGTGTAGCGGTGAAATGCGTAGAGATCAGGAAGAACACCGGTGGCGAAAGCGCTCTGCTAGGCCGCAACTGACACTGAGGGACGAAAGCTAGGGGAGCGAATGGGATTAGATACCCCAGTAGTCCTAGCCGTAAACGATGGATACTAGGCGTGGCTTGTATCGACCCGAGCCGTGCCGGAGCTAACGCGTTAAGTATCCCGCCTGGGGAGTACGCACGCAAGTGTGAAACTCAAAGGAATTGACGGGGGCCCGCACAAGCGGTGGAGTATGTGGTTTAATTCGATGCAACGCGAAGAACCTTACCAAGACTTGACATGTCGCGAATCCTGCTGAAAGGTAGGAGTGCCTTCGGGAGCGCGAACACAGGTGGTGCATGGCTGTCGTCAGCTCGTGTCGTGAGATGTTGGGTTAAGTCCCGCAACGAGCGCAACCCTCGTTTTTAGTTGCCAGCATTA
>NZ_CAWNKJ010000001.1:0-350000 GCF_963875125.1 Calothrix sp. NIES-2098 | reverse complement strand
CGAGATAAGCTAATTTGCCATCCAAAGTAGCTAAAAGATTACCTGGGTGGGGGTCAGCGTGGAAAAACCCATGTTCTAACAATTGTCGCAAAGAACACTGTACACCCACTTCGATTAAATAACGCGCATCTATACCTTTAGCGTTAATTTCTGGGGTTTGGGTTAATTTAATCCCGTTAATCCACTCCATCGTCAATACACGGCGATTGGTGTATTCCCAGTAAATTTTCGGTACATATATGTCTTTTATGTGACCATATAAGTGGAAAAAACGCTCGGCATTTTCCCCTTCGTGGATATAGTCCATTTCTTCAAAAATGCGATCGCCTAATTCATCCAAAATACCGACTAAATCGCTACGTACCCGTTTAAAGGTTTTCTTTGCCCAACCAGCTAGGCGACGTAAAATATATAAATCAATAGTAATTGTTTCTTTTAAGTCAGGACGCTGAACTTTGACTGCTACTTCTTCACCAGTTTTTAGCTTACCTTTGTAAACTTGCCCCAAAGAAGCAGCCGCAATCGGTTCTGGTGAAAGTTCTGTATAAATTTCATCGGGCGGTGCGCCGAGTTCTTCTTCAATAAACTGGTAAGCAATTTCGTTAGGAAAAGGCGGTAATTGGTCTTGTAGCTTGGTGAGTTCTTCTAAGAATGCGGGCGGAACTAAATCCGGTCTAGTCGATAAAGCTTGCCCAATTTTGATATACGCCGGCCCCAGCCGCGTTAATAATTCTCGAAGTTGTGCAGCGCGGCGGCGGTCATTTTTCACCACAATTCCCCGTTTGCTGTCCCACCACAACCCAAAAGCAAAGGAGAGAGTTGGCCCTAAAATAGCAAGAATCCGCCCAAAAACTTGTAGGGGTCTTTGTTCATAATGCGCCGCAATCTCTCCTGCATCGTAACGCGTCATCTCAGTTTCAACTGGGATTGTCAAAGCTATTTGTTGTTGGGCTGCTATCAATCTTGGCGATTTTACAACCAAGGCTTGTGTGCCATTTTCTGACACGACTTCAGCAACGGATAGATCTTTAGGGCGGTTGTTGCTACCGCCATTGTCCTCCTCGATCGGTCGGGAAGTTGGGGGAAGTGTTTTCACAATCATGAAGAATGCCACCGGTCGAATTGATTATGTTAAGCATTGTAACAATATGTTTAGCATCAAGCACCCTGATGATTTGAGAGGAAGTGATTTGCTTAAAGGCGATCGGGATTTATCTGTTCCAGTTTCCTCTCACTCCAGAAATTGGATTGTAATAATAGCAAAGCACTATATTTGCTGCGATCGCTTAATTTTGAGAAAAAATTGTTGTTTAACCATCACAGCAGTTTTCGTTGGGGAAACAACAGGAGTGAAACGCCAAAAGACTTTTACAATAGACTTTTGTACTATTTTCAATGGTATCTTTATTTGTGCCACGGTTGTACTCTCAGCATGTACGGTAGTTACTACCAAGCCAACTACACTTCACACATCAAAAACTAAGTTAACAAACCGCATTCGCCAGAGGCGTTCCCGCAGGGTAGGCTAAAGGGACTCGAAGCAATGAGATATGGAGCGATATTTTGTGCAAGCCCTGTTAACTTCCGCGTAGCGGCACTAGGTTTGTTACACTTAAATGGGCCTGTTACTTCTATAGTAGTGGGTCATGCTGGTTGCTAAACGCTCATGCCTAGCCCTAAAAGTTGGAAGTATTCGGCATCTGCCTACATGGAGAATTTGGCTTGATGTTGCTTTGCCTGCGAATTGAAAACTTTGCTCTAATTGACCAACTGGAACTGGAATTTGGCGCTGGATTGAACGTATTAACAGGTGAAACTGGCGCGGGAAAATCGATTATATTGGATGCGATTGATGCTGCCCTTGGAGGTAAGGTATCTAGTCGCGTCATTCGTACCGGCACGAGTCGGGCGATGGTAGAAGCTACTTTTAAATCTAACGCTACCTTAGCGGCTTGGTTGAACGAACAAGAAATTGATTCGATAGACGAAAACTCTGTAGTTATCAGTCGAGAAATTGCTGCCACTGCTAGTAATGTCCGGAGTAGATCGCGGATAAATGGCGTGTTGGTGAATCGGCAGATGATGGGAGGACTGCGCGATCGCTTGGTGGAAATTACTGCCCAAGGTCAAACTGTACAAGTGGGACAATCCGCCCAAGTCCGCGATTGGTTGGATTTACATGGTGGCGATTCTCTTATGCAGCAGCGTCAAGCGATCGCTACTGCTTTTTCTACGTATCAACAAGCACATCTAGCATTAGAAAAACGCCGTACCTCAGAACGGGAACGGTTGCAACAACTGGATTTACTCACTTATCAAGTTCAGGAATTGGGAGCAGTCAACCTCAACGATCCTAATGAATTAGAGCAGCTATTACAAGAACGGGAACGGCTGAATCATGTAGTAGATCTGCAACAGATGAGTTACAAAATCTATCAAGCTTTGTATCAAAATGATAACGAAGCCCCAGCCGCCGCAGATTTATTGGGAGACAGCGAAGCCACCTTAAATGACATGGTGGAGTACGATTCCCAACTGCAACCGCTGTTAGATTTAGTCAGGGATGCCCAAGCTACATTAATGGAAGTAGCTAGACAAATTAATGCTTATGGCGAAGATTTAGAAGCAGATCCGCAGCGATTAGAAGAAGTAGAAGAAAGAATTCGTGAATTAAAGCAAGTTTGTCGGAAATATGGCCCGACATTACAAGAAGCGATCGCTTACTATCAAAAAATCCAAGGTGAATTAGCCGAACTCAACAACAGCGAACAATCTATCGAAAGTTTAGAACAGCAAGAACAAGCAAGTTTAGCAAAACTGACTCAAGCTTGTCATAAGTTAACTCAATTGCGTCGGACAGCCGCTAACGATTTAGAAGCAAGGTTGATAGCTGAACTCAAACCCCTAGCAATGGAAAAGGTGCAATTTAAAGTAGATATTGTACCTATTGCCCCAACTGCTACTGGTGCGGACAAAATTACATTTATGTTTAGTCCTAACCCCGGCGAACCGCTGCAACCTTTAAGCGAAATTGCCTCTGGAGGGGAAATGAGCCGCTTTTTACTAGCGCTGAAAGCTTGTGTTTCTCAAGCAGATGGCGCAGGGACAATGGTATTTGATGAAATTGATGTGGGTGTCTCCGGAAGAGTCGCCCAAGCGATCGCGGAAAAATTACACCAGTTGAGTCAAAGCCACCAGGTATTATGTGTTACACACCAACCATTAGTAGCGGCGATGGCAGATAGGCATTTCCGGGTAGATAAGCAAATTATTAATCAAAGCAAAGGTAATAAAGCTAACAATGGCAGTAGCGAACAGCGTACTGTGGTGCGCGTTACTGCTTTGGATAATTTAACAACTCGCCGGGATGAATTAGCGCAGTTAGCTGGGGGGAAATCGGCGACAGATGCGATCGCTTTTGCAGAATCTCTTTTATTGCAAGCTGCTAATTATCGGCGGGAGAAATCTTAATTTGATGTGTCTTTGGGAATTATAAAATTGTAGTTATAAGCTTTTTATGAACCACAGAGACACAAGGGTGAAAAATTCAATATTTTATTGATAATCCTTATAAGATGATTAAACTCGATCAGTTTTTAAAGTTAATAGGTATAGCCTCAACTGGAGGACAAGCTAAACTGATGATTCTTGATGGTTATGTCAAAGTTAATGGCATAGTTGAAACCCGAAGAGGACGGAAATTAGTTTCAGGCGATCGTGTAACGATCGAAGGGAAAACTTATGATGTTGGGGAAGTAATAGGATAATAAGCTATTCATTTATACTTGATAAATAAATGATTGATAATCTTCAATTTTAATAGCTAAACGTGAAGCTAGAAAATCACTAGCATCTTTCAAAGCTTCATAAATCTGAATCCCTTCTTCTCGATAGCGAGTAATTTTATCTGTAGTCCAATAATGTGGTGGTGCTTGGAGATTAGTAATTCTATCTGCTAATTTAACCATCCAGATTTCTTTTGGCTGTTGTTTGATTCTGTGCAAACTATCTGCCATCTGTAGATTTTTGGCTAAATTACTATCTTTAGTTAACGCCAGTACGCCTTTAGCTACTGCTTCACCGAATTCTTCTGTTATTTGCTCGTAAGTTTTACTTGTATCTTCGATAGTGTCATGCAAAATAGCACATTGTATTGCCAGATTTCCGTCGGCTTCTTTCTCTGCATTTAAGGCAGCAATTACTTCCATACTTACAAAACTTAAGTGCATAATGTAAGGTATTTCTGAACCGGGCATCTTCTGACCTTGATGTGCTTTTGCAGCAAATTCATAGGCTTTAATGTACTTGTCTTGTGACCAATTTTGTTTCATATACGGTAAATTTTAAATTTAATCATCTGGAAATTGCCAAGATGAAATACTTTCTACATTTCTGCTATTGCATTTACTACAAATAGCATCAAATGTTGAATCCATCCACTCATAACCACACGCACGACAATGACAGAAAATATTATTGCGGTTGGCATCTTTGATTCCTTGATACCATTGTTGCATTTGGTTAATATTTTCAAAGGGAAAATGCTTAGACATTTCTCATAACCACAGATTTCCAAAAATAGAGGTGGCTGATATAACCATCGATCGTGAATTATACTTGAGTTCGCTAAAATCTGCGATCGCCCAAAATTTCATAACTATAATGGCAACTTTCAACCCATAGCCAGAGTGTCATTTTCTATTCAGAGCCTAATATTAATATAGGAAATCAAATTGTAGTATGAGTGCTTTTCAAGTTATGGGCTTAAATGCTCAATTAAATGCAGTAAAAGCTCTCTATACCACTAGGAAGTTTGAGAAAATGCAGATTTTTAACCATTTCCATCAATTTAGCAAGAAACAATTTATTAAATTACTTGGACAGACAGTAGGTTTAGGAGTGGGTGCTAGTATTCTATTTTTCAGCCCAAATGCTAATGCTGCCGAGCAAGTTGTTTTGAAGTATGGTAATTTTCAAGGGCCAATCTCTGTACAAGAATTAAACCAGTTTGTGGAAAGTGGCAAGACTACTCCCACGCTGAGGGCTTATTTACAAGCG
Source organism: Calothrix sp. NIES-2098 (assembly GCF_963875125.1). Lineage (NCBI taxonomy): Bacteria > Bacillati > Cyanobacteriota > Cyanophyceae > Nostocales > Calotrichaceae > Calothrix > Calothrix sp. NIES-2098. The sequence goes on along the minus strand of NZ_CAWNKJ010000001.1, from coordinate 344,942 downwards.
GCTAAACAAAATCCTGCATTAGCTCGTAAGGCGCTATCAGCCGGGATCAAAGCCGATCGCACCTTTTTAAATAACTTGCTGTCTAGCTGGGCTGGGCCTATTTTAGTTAATCAAATTGGTGAGGTAGTTCATCCTCCTGAGGGAGAACTCAATCAGCAAGCACTGCGAAGTGCTTTGAGTACATCTATTAGCCAAAATGGTGAAGTTACACTGCTGGGAGCGATTCGTAACTATCCCCATCCTACTGTTGAAATTGAAGGCGATCGCTTGGTTCCTGTTTATGAAAGGTTAAGTAACCTGGCGAAAGTCTTTAGCTAAAACAAAAGTATAGTAAATGGCATTCCCAGACGTAGCATAGGCGAAATCTGGGGATAGTTTTTGCATAATTTGCATTTGCAAAACCTAAATTCTATTGCTCACCTTCATAGCAATAGATATCAAGATGAAATTTCTTATCAGACTTATTGGATTGGCTTCCATGCTATTTGGCATCAAGGTTTTGGCAAGTAGTGTAATTTTATCTGGATACTTTATCCCTACCTTGCCTGTGATGGTTTTGACAATATCAGGAATATTGTGCTTGAAGTATGGCGGACAGAATCGTCAATATGCTTGGTTGTTAATTGCTGGTAGTTTAGCTTATGCGATCATGAGTAGTGTAATTTTTATTGCTCCAATTTCGCTTATCTCATTTGCTGTGGCATTGATAGCGGTAAGGATTGGTTACGCTATGCTGACCACTGGTAGACTGAAGTTACAACTACTACCTTAAGCAAGTCTAATGCCTAACAATCGTTGACAGTCAGACTCTGCGTTGATGGGTGGGAAAAGGGTTACTGAGCATGGAACTTGTTGTTTGTCCCAATCCACGGTAAATTGAGCAATATTACATCTTGTGTCTAAAGTTACTTGCCAAATTGCATCAAATGCGTTATCTGTATAATCTCTATCAGTATGTAGCAAAAGGTTGACTGTTGTCAGTAGATACAGATTTGAAAGGATGAGGCTAAATCTCAAAAGCTTTCTCTGCTCTGCAAGCACAACGCAAAATCACCCTACCTTGAGTAACCATATTAGGTCTGCTTGGCTACCAGTATTTCTTGTTAGAAGGTAGTTATGTCATAGGACAAACCGCGATCGATGCTACATCAAATTCAGGGGCTAACTCAATCTAAACTACCAACGAAGTTAAGGATAAACAATTGAAACAACAGCAAGTTATCATGGGAAGCATCACCGCCACAGTATCTGCGATCGCACTGGGATATTTGGGCGTTCAATACTTGAATCAGACTGCAATGTTTACAGTTGCTGGTGCAATGCTGGGACTGGGTGCAACTACACAACTTACGCAACTCAAGTCCAAATCTCACGTACCATCGTCAGAGCAATCGCTACCGCCTTCGGTTCCTGTAATTGCTGTGAGTGAAGAGCCACCACAGCCAGTAAAATCAATTTCTCAGCCAGTTGAACAAAAGATTGAGCGTCAGACTGAGGTTATTGAATCAGATTCTAGCAAGGAATTAAGAGCAGAATCGGATTTTAGCAAGGAATTAAGAGCAGAAATCGATCCGATAATCGAACGCTTTATGACAGTAGGTTTGGAGGATTTTTGAATTCCGTCGTAAGGGCGGGATTTACCCGCCCTTGATGAAAATTCATGAGTCAAAATGTTGAATTAATCATGCCAGCAAAGTAGTTTAATGTAGCTGGATGAGTAGTAATTAATTCTTGCATTTTTAGCTCTTTTTCAGATAAGCGATCGCTTAAATTTATCTTTGCTTCTAAATTTTCTTGCCAAGTTAAATTTTCAATACCAAGTAGTTTAGCTAGCGCATTGGTTGTGGCTGGAGAATTAAACACAAATTCTCGGATTTTTAACTCATTTTCGCTGAGTGTTGGTACAGCCTCGACTTGTTTGACCTGTTCTTTAATTTCAGCTTGCGGTTTTGACCAGGCGGGAACCCAGCTATTAAAGCCAGCTAAATTTTTCGGGAAATTACTTGAGCCTTCTTTGATTAATGCTTGCAAGATTTGAGCATGGGGTCGCAGTTTGAGAATCAGACTGGGTAGCCAAGGTAATAAAATTTTATCGGGAACTGTGGCGAATAATTTACTCAACAGTTCGACGACAAATTTACTAATTCTGGGTGCAAATGTTAAAGATAAAATAAACCCATTTAAGTATTCGGGGAAAGATTTAATTAACATTTCGTTGTTAATTACATCATTGAAGAATTCCCGAATTTCTTCTAATTTTCTTAATGTTAGTAACCATTCGGTTGTCCACAATAAACCTATTTTGGCGGGGTCGTCTAACCCTTGGCTGGATTGTTTGACACCGATTAATAATTGACTGCGGTTACAACCGAGAGATAGCGCCAAACTTTCTAGGGTGAAGATAAAATTTAGCATCCCGGCGATTTGTTCGGGTGTAGTTCCCCTATCTGCAAAGGCTTGGGGTAGTAAGGTAGCGTAATGTCCGTAGCCTGTAGTAACAAAACGCTCTATCCATTGTGGTAAGCCTGTGGGTGTGGCGCGGTAGTAATGGACTAACCTGCGGACTCGTTCAAATACTTGGGGTGCATCGCTGACACCAGTTTCTTGTTTGAGGAGAGAAATCGCGTGTTCTCCGAGTTCTTGCGTTAAGCGGAGGCTGCGTGCGTATAAAATACTATCTTCTGTGGCTTTGAGAACATCGCTGGTTTTGGCTTGGGGAGAGAAAGCTGTTTGTTTGAGACGCTGTTCTAAAACTTGCTCGATGCTGACACCTTCATAACCAAGCATAATGAGATGGCGCTGGTATTTACCGATGCGAATTTCCCAAGATTCTTGAATCGGTTTGGAACCAAGACTGCGATCGCCCATAATGGGTTTGACAATCGTATCACCCAACAAATAATGCAATCGCCACAGCACATCCGAACATGGTAAAAGTTCCGGTTGCTGCTTGAAATCCATTAAGGCGCGTTGGTTGGTTTGTGCAAGTAGGTTGACTCCTAAAGGTTGAAGTCTGTCATACACATCTTGCGCTAGGGGAGGTAAAGAAGCGTAACCAACCGTACCAATGCGATCGCCTCCGAGTAAAATTTGGCAAAGTTGGTAAATATTGCGTTTTTTGGGAGTGCGGTCTTTTTCGAGACAAGTTATGGCTGCATCTTGGAAATCGTAAGGTGTGGGGTGCATTCGGTTCCGCATCCCCGCTAGCAACATTGAGGTTTGATAAATGGCGATAGAGTCAGCGGTACTCGCTAAATAGGCATTTTTACGTGCTAATCCGACAATATCAGCGCACCATTGCAATAATTGTTCGGTATCGGCTTTAGCTAATTCTGGGGGACGAGTTAAGAAGGCTGCGAGAGTGGAATTGGTGGCTGTAACAGGACTTGGTTTAGTTTTAGTTGCTTTCTCTTCTTTATTGAGCGAAAATCCTTTTAAGCCTGTAACCTTGAGATTTTTTTTCCAAGTCGCTTCTGCTAGCGATACCGTACCCGCCGGGTGATGAAATTGGTATTCAATAGCCGCAAAACTGGAAGGAATTAAACCATATAACCATTTAGTTTGGGTGCGTTCCGGGATTTCCCAGAGATTATTATTAGTAACGCTGTATTCTTCTACATCACTAGCAGAGTGCGCTGCACCACATATATAGATAGCTTCCTCAGGTGCAATATTATGTGCCGCCATGTGTTTTTTCATGGAAGTCCACATATAGCGTTCGCGCTGGCGGTCGATTTCGATATCTTTGTTGCGAGTTCCTAAGCGGCGCATTAAGCTACCGATGAGGAACATGACTTGGCGGTAAGTATCGTAGTCTGCGCCGATAATTGCTGTTTCTACATACTCATCCCACCATTCCGAAAAGTGGCGAGTATTGGAGTTGCGGAGTAAAAAGCTTAAAAATTGGTCAAAAGTGGGGACGAGGTTACCTACTTCTACACCTACCGCCGAACCATGCATTTTCGCTTCATCGCTGGCGGGTTCTTCAGATTCTTCAGCCAGTTTTTTATCAGGAGGTTCCCATTGAAAGACAAAATCAACAGCGCGATCGACAAAGACTAATTGAGTGTCGGGGTGTTGGAGTGCAAATGCGATCGCTTGATATTCTGCGGAAGCTTCAGTTATAGGTGCAACCACACTCAAAGGCATGATTTTGGGCGAAAAATGCTCAGATTCGGCAGCGAAGGCTTGTAAAGCGACGGGTAATTTACAATCACGTAAATTTTCCACGGTGTTTTGTAAGTCTTCGCATAGTTCTAAGTAGATGACTTTCGGCGGTTTTTCCCGTAACCGTCGCACCATTTGTAAAGCGGAGGATGGGGAATGGTGACATACGGGGAAAATTTCTAGGGGTTCGCTGCTGGCTTTTTCTACATCTTTGATTAAAGCGGTTAGCATTTCGCTTAATGGTTGTGCATCAGTAGCGAATTTTTCCGCCGCGTTGAGGAGTTGTTCTTGGAGTGCGTTGAATGCAGTGGGTAGGCTCATAGTTTAGGAAGTTTCCAAATATTTGGAGTTCTTCTTTGCGTCTTTGCGCCTTTGCGTGAGAATAAAAGATAGAAACGAACCGCAAAGGCGCGAAGGACACGAAGGAGGAAGAGTTTGAGAGGTTTTTGCGTAATGCTTAAAATAACCCCATCGCTTGTTTCCCACCTTCGAGAAAGTCTTCCCATTCACCTTTGTATTCTTGACTGCGCTTCTCTACAACGGCGTGCCAAAATTGATTCATCACAGAAATATCTTCTGGTTGACGACGTACTAAAGTACCGACTAATGATTTAGCTAATGCACCCGCTTCTAAATTAGTCGCACCAAAATATCGGCTGTGTAAAATTGCATCTTCTAACACACCGATTTGTTCGGCTGTAGAAAGCGCCGATTCTAAACGCTGGTCGTCGGAACTAGCGGCGGCGCTGGTTTCGCGTAAGTCGGCAAAGGTCTGCAATAATACATCTAATAATGTTGGCGGAACATCCACTTCAAAGCCGTGACGATTCATTAATTCCTTGGTGCGGAAGAGGATAATTTCTTTTTCTTGTTTCTTATTCGTCACCACAGGCATATGTACGAAATTAAACCGCCGTTTCAACGCTGAAGAAAGTTCATTGACACCCCTGTCGCGGCTGTTGGCTGTGGCGATGACATTAAACCCGGGTTGTGCGAAAGCTACGTTATCTATCTTTAGTTCGGGAATGGAAATATACTTTTCACTCAGTATGGATATCAGTGCATCTTGCACATCGGAAGTACAGCGTGTCAATTCCTCAAATCTGCCCATTGCACCGCTATGCATGGCTGTCATAATGGGTGAGGGTATCAAAGAATCGCGGGATTGACCAGATGCGATTACCATCGCCACATTCCAAGAATATTTAATTTGGTCTTCTGTTGTTCCCGCAGTTCCCTGAACTACATAGGTGGAATTCCCAGAAATTGCTGCTGCAAGTAATTCTGCTAACCAGCTTTTACCTGTACCGGGGTCGCCAATTAAGAGTAAACCCCGGTCAGAAGCTAAAGTGACAATAGCACGTTCTGCGATCGCACTATCTCCGTACCATTTCTGTTCAATTTGGTGGTCTAATTTTTGCGATGGGGTACTTCCTAATACAAAGGTGCGTACCATTTGCGGCGACAGTCGCCAAGAAAAGGGTTTTGTACCTTTATCAATTGAGGCTAAATATTCTAATTCTTCTGCATATTTTAATTCGGCTGGTTGGCGCAGCATGACAGTATTATCTTTAGTCTCGCTACTTGTAGTATTACTTTTAGCCTTTGCCATTTTTATCTCCTAATAATTAATGTAAAATCTCTCTTAAACTCTCTTCCCTTCGCGTTCTTCGCGTCTTCGTGGTTTATTTTTTTACGAACCGCGAAGGCGCGAAGGTCACAAAGAAGAAGAATGAGAAAGAATTGTGTGTTAAAAAATAAATATTTTTCAAGTTACTATCACCTTTTTTAACTCCTGAATTAACTTCTTCGGACTCCCTGTTAAAATCGGCATCCCCAACTCCTTCAACTTATCCCTAAACCATTGATTCACACTGAAATAGCCAGAACTTGTCACCGCACCCACGGGAATAAAATGCAACCCCGACTCTTTCAACGATTTAATATAATCAAATAAAACTTGGTCGCTACCACCTTCATAAAAATCAGAAATTAACACCATCGCTGTATTATTTGGCTCTAAAATCTTTTGTGCCGCTTCCACTAACGCCGCATAAATATGCGTCCCTCCACCTAATTGAGTTCGTAATAAAACCTCAAAGGGGTCATGTACCCAAGCTGTTAAATCAATGACTCGCGTATCAAACGCTAATAAATGCACATCTACATTGGGAAGTCCGGCGAAAATTGACGCGAGAATTGTACATTGCACCATCGCATCCACCATTGAACCTGATTGGTCAACTACTACAATCATGCGAGTTGGTGTTTTTTTCTTGGCTGTATGGTGGTAATACAATCTATCAACAAATAACCTCTGTTCTTCTGGATTCCAATTAGTTAAATTCTTCCAAATTGTCCGCTTTAAATCTAAGTTGCGAAATATCCTTTTTGGTGGAACTGAATAATCAATTTTGCCGGCGACAGCTTGCGCGACTTGTAATCGCAAAACTTGCGCGAGTTCGTCTACATATTCTTGAATTAACCGTTTGGCATTTTTCAGCGCATTTCCTGATAAATTCGCCTTTTCTCGTAATAGCTGTTCCACCAAAGCCATTGATGGTGTAAGTTGACTGGCTAACCTGTCGTCTTTGAGGACTTCGTGTAAAGCCATACGGTGAATTAATTCGCCTTCTAAAGCTTTCAGGGTAGCGCGCAGTTGTTCTTCGGTAATGGTGAAACCGCCACCAGTACCTAAACCCGCACCCATACCGCCACTTTGACTGCTACCTTGTCCTTGATTTTGCTGTCCAGGATTTTTCCCAATTCCCGGCCCATGTCCGCGTAAACTTCCTGGTTGACATCCCAAAGCTTTTTCTAAAAATCCCACATCTTTTAGCCATTGCGCGTATTGTTGCGCGGTGACAACTCCGGTTTGGGTGTTGGGGCCGAAAGCATTCAGGAGTAATTTAGAGAAAACTAAGCCTCGGCGTAGGGTGGCGGTTTCTGCTTCCGGTGTTGTGTCGTCTTCGGGAATTATGGGATGATTAAAATCTGCCTCTAATTCTGGGTAGCGGTGCAGTAAATTTTCAATACTAATATTAGGGTCGAGGATTAATGGGGGTAAATTTAACTCGCTGACAACTTCCGTCGCCATTTGTTCAAAATTTGCACCCTGTTCGCTGAAGCCAAACATACTCGTTAGTAAGCGCCAGTATACAACTTGACGGCGTTGAGCAATTTGTTCTGTATCCATGATTTTTCCTCAACCCTTACGCAGTAGTCTGCTAGAACGTTCTTGCAAGATTCCGACAACGCTATTTTTAATGGAATCTTTCTTCGCAATGACTGACGCTGCGGTTTGTCCGGTAGATGTGATTTTGTTTTTTACTGCTACTGCTAAAGGTTGGACTGACCATTTACCCGCATCGAAGCGCAATAAACCGAAGATTTGCTGAGATTTGGCGATTATGTCTAAATTTAGTTCTGATAAATTACTGATACGTTCGCTAGCAATGCTGAGTTCACCCGCATCACCCCAACTTAAAAGAAGATTCTCGTCATTTTTGACGACTTGATAATTACTGAGATATATCGGTTCCGCGATTTGGATGGGATGGCGATCGCACGCTGCGACTGTAGAATAAATCAAGTTATTACCTGTATTCTCAGCAAAAAATTCCGCCGCCCGCTTCATCAAGTTATAATTTTGACCAAGTTCGCCTTGACCTTGCCACAATAAATCTCCGGTAGGTAGCAAAGGTACATCTTGAATCTGCAATACCCGGTTTTGTGCAAACGCATCTAATAACACCGCCGCATTGGGAAATAACAGCCAAATTTGCTCATTATTAATTGCATCTACCTTGTAAGCTGACTGGCTAACTCGCACTAGTTGAGTTTGATTGTTTGCATTTAGCAACCCATAGGCGATGAAACTAACTAAATTGGCGTGTTGGCGTAAATCTAAACCTAAAATTTCTAAATTTCCCGATATTGAAGACGATTGCGGTAAAATAGCTGGGCATACAGTGCCTAACATCGCCTGAGTCCACAAATCAACCCAACGATATTTAGGTATTGCTGCACTATCAGCGACGGGAAGATTGCGCATCAATTCATTAAAATAGCCAGTCAGTAAAGCAGCTTGTCTAACTAATAAAGGTTCCGCTTGAATTTGTTCCAGAGTCCCTAAAAACGGAACCAAAGTGGCGATATCTAAACGTGCATAACCGATTAAAGCAATTTCCATTAACCAGTGACGCACACTTGCTAACAGCACTTTGACGTTATTTGGCGCTTCGCTGGCTTCATAGTCTAACTCTATATCAGCTATTTCTTTCCGTCCTAACAAACTCCTCGCCTGAGATAGTAAAGTATCAAATATTGCACCTTGTATAGCTGCTCGTGTACTTGCCAACACAGCAAAATGCTTATCTACAAACTCATTTGTAGTAATTGCCGCAGTCGCATCAGCTAAAGATTGTTGTAGAGGCGTGCCAGTAAATACACGCCCCAAAGCCTGTAAAGTTTGTAAATGTTGCTCATCTAAATTCGCAAAGCCAGTAATAAAACACTCATCTAAACTTGCAATCAACTCGAATATTTCTTGATTGCTTTCACTTAATTGATGCAATGCGCCGGGGAAAGCCATGTTTACAATTCAAAATTCAAAATTAAAGCTAACGATGATTAAACAAACCAACTCATTTCAGGGAGAGGAGAGTTGGAGGTTTGTAATTCTAGGTAGCGGAGATAGTTTAAAAAGCGGCTGAAGACTTCGCTGGCTGGTTCTTTTTTGACTGTACCGCGACGGTTGAGAATATCCTGGGGGGAGGTAATTTGATTGAGGTCGCCAGGAACCTTAAGATAATTAATTACTTGGTCAATACCGTAAGCTGAGATCGCTTCTTTCATCAAAGCTTGTAAATGTTTGCAGGGATAGCCTCCCAAACCACCGCAAGGACGATTGTTATTTGTACTGCAATAAAAATCTAACGTTCCTGCTTCAAAAAAAGAAACGTAAACCCGTTCAATATCAGAACCGCTAGAAACTACTCCCTGGACGCGATGATTAAATAACTCAACAAACGGAACCTGCTTCACATCCCGCTTGGTTGGAGCATTTTTCTGGCTGGAAGCTATAAACGATGAATTAGGCATAACACGATCTATGTCAATTTAACGATAATTGGAAATCTTTAAATAATCATTAAGAAACTGAGCAAAATCTAGGATTTAAAATCGAGAATCCAACATGGTATTAACCTATCACCATGCTCATCTGTAAATTTTACATATAGCAACCATATAATTACGTAAATTTCTGTCTCTTTGCAAAAGTTAGTATTTGCTCATTATCATAGTTAGGCACTCGCGATCGCCTTGTCGCTTGTGTATTTGCGAAATCTTGTTAAGAAAATTTGCTAATAGCGACAACTTGTTGAGTGTATCTAAGCAAATATAAATTGTAAATATTGAGCTTAATCTCAAATTTTTCTTAGTTTATTCAGAGGATAATAAATTAAAAAAAGCGCTAAAGACCAACTAATAATAGTAAAATTTAAGACCATTAATTAAATTTATTAGGATCTAAATCGGGAGGAAATATGAAAACTTCTTTGCCTGATAAATTTATTGTTTTTTGGTAAAGTTCAACTGCTTTTAATAGATAACAGTATTTAATTGGCACCCATTGTTGATTATTGTGGAAGTAGATAACAACTCGTTCTGACGAGTATTTTTCTAGTGGTAAAGGATTTTTCCAAGGAGAATTCATTATTTTGTTAATAAACTTTTTATTATTAAATTCATAGTAATTAAAAAGCGATCAAATTATTAACAATAATAATTAAAACCCTCTTCTGGAGGATTTTATCTATATCAAGAGACGTAAATTCATAGCGATATTAAATAGCTAGGAAGCCTATTCTGCTAGGGAAACGCTAACACCGCTTAAGCGCAGGGCTACTGTTCTGCTTTGTAGTACAGCAAGCAGGGAAACTCATCCAACGCAATAGTTTCCCAAACTTTTTGGTTTTGCCATTCCCTGGTGGAGAAGTAGTGCTAGACTTATTGCGTTAACTCATTACTAATTCATTAAAATTAGCGATCGCTCAATATTAACTTCAGTTTTTCAAGGCTTTCTTAATTACCAATTACTAATGCCATTTGATATCCAACTTTTACCACGTATTAATGCCAAATCTCTGAGAGAAAATGGCAAACAATATTATATGGATGAGCTTGGAAATCGCCTCCCTAGCGTCACCACTATACTAAACGCCACTAAACCCCAAGCCGATCGCGATCGCCTAATAAACTGGAAGGCGCGTGTTGGTACAGAAGAAGCATCTCGCATTACTACTGCTGCTAGTCGTCGGGGAACGAAGACACACAAGCAAATTGAACGCTATCTTCTAGGTGAAAATCCTGTTTGTTCCGAAGCCAGTCGTCCTTATTGGGAAAGTATCAAGCCAGTCTTACAAGAAATTAATACCATTAGACTCGTTGAAGGCTCTGTTTTTCACTATGATTTAAAGTATTCTGGCAAGGTTGATTGTATTGCTAGCTATCAAGGTATACCCTGTGTTTGTGAGTGGAAAACATCTGACAAACCTAAAGGTGCAATTGAGCGTTTGTACGAACATCCCCTGCAACTTGCAGCATACATAGGCGCAGCAAATAAATATTATGGAGATTTTGGTATTCAGATAAATCATGCGTTGTTGGTTGTGGCGATTCCTGAGATGTCGGCAGAGGTTTTTTGGTTAGAAACGGATACGATTAAATATTATTGGGAGCAATGGGAAACAAGAGTTGCTGAGTATTGGCGGCGTAAAAAATATTGGGATTTGTAAGCTGATTATTGCTAACATTACTCCATTACTGCTAACACAGATTTCGGCAATAATTTATCCTTAAACCAAATAATTCGCGCCGGGACATCATTTAATTTCACCCCAGCTTTTTCTAAATTCAATCGTTCAGAAATCGCCAAAATTAAATCGTCGCGTCCAGCACGTCGCACCTGAGAAAATTTCTTTTGTAAATATTCTGGACGCCAATAACCAACAATTTCTAAGAGAAAACTTCTACCATCAGGATGCACTAAGCGAAAATCGGGAATCATCACACTCCCATGAATCGGAATTAAATCAACTTCTCGCTCTAATGCCCATTCACTTTTGAGCGCATCCCATTTATCAGCGAAGGATGCTTCTAACATACTATCGTAGGGTTTACCTGGAGAATAGTGCGAGACTAAACCACATTCGGAATTGAGGGTAAAACGTCCCGTTCTCCAGGTATTGGTGTAGGCGTCGCGAGTTTGCAGAGTCGAAGAAAGACTCCAGCGAGTCACGTGGAGTAAAGCGGGGATAAGTTTAGCGATCGCCAACCCATAACGCGTACTAGGATTAAATAAACTCGTCGGCCCGTCAATGGTAATTGTAAAACCGTGGTCGGCATCACCCTCAATATAAGCCATCAATTGAAATAACTTCAAATAGCGAAATAACAGCTTATATTCTCCCGGAACATTGCGATGCGCATTTAATATTAATTGGCTAGCTTTATAAAATACTCCCTGCACTTGCGATAAATTATATCGATGCAATAAATCTTGCGCTGTGGGTGCATCAAAAACCGTTAAAATTTTGTTTTCAGCTAAATCAGCATACAGTCCATCAATAACCTGTTGCGGTAAAATTTCTCGCTCAAGTTCATGAGTTAATTCATCAGCTATTTTACTCAAAGTAAGTTGTGTTGCTTCTTTACTAGGAGCAGATTTAGCAGATAGCGCAAATACCCTTTCTCTTAACATTGGCGGTTCTAGAGGACTCACCACCTCAAAAGTACAAAAACTGCTTTTAAGAATATAAGCTAAACCCCGTTTGACACGATAATCTGTGGTATCTCCTTCAAAATCTGCCAGTTGGCGTTCAAGCATCCCCTGAGTTTTACCAACAGCTGCTTGAAAATAATTGATTAACTCATTAGCTAAATTTAAATGTTTATCGTCAATCTTTAATCTTTTAGGGATGATTTCTTCGCCATTGTGGCGGTGCATTAGTAGTTCTGTAGGTAACATGGGATTTGGATCGCGCAAAGGCGCAGAGGCGCAGAAAGTTTGAATTGCTAACTATGTTAAATCAGATGAATCTTCACTGCGCTTAGTTGAATAATTGATTTCTAACTGTTCCGCAGCCTTAGCACTTTTTTCCTTCCCAGTTCCATACACAACTTGCAAATGTCCTTTCTTTTCCTTCTTCCCTTGGCGTCCTTCGCGTCTTGGCGGTTCGTTACTCTTTTCCATCCCCCTACGCCGCGCCGAAGTTCTTTCCTCACTCGTATCTTCAGCCACCACTTCGTATAATATCGCCTGCTTCCCTTCCACATTCCCCTTCCGCAACACCCTTCCCAAACGTTGAATATATTCTCTAGTTGAACCAGTCCCAGATAAAATAATTGCAATTGAAGCTGCTGGCACATCAACACCTTCATTTAACACATGAGAAGCAATTAAGGTATTATATTCACCCTCCCGAAACTTAGTTAATATCTCATGCCGTTCTTTTACAGGTGTTTGATGAGTAATAGCCGGAATTAACAACTCCTGAGAAATGCGGTAAACAGTCGCATTATCAGCCGTAAAAATAATAATTCTTTCAGGATAATGCTTCGCCAATAAATTAGCTAAAATGCGCAACTTCCCATCCGTACCCAAGGCAATTTCTTTAGCTTCGCGGTGTGCTAACATTGCCCTACGACCAGATTGCGATCGCGCACTCATCTGCACAAACATTTGCCAACCTTGAATACTTCCCAACGAAATCCGCGATTCTCGTAAAAAATCGTTGCGGAGTTGAATTAACTCGTTGTATTTTTCCCGTTCGTGTTGGGATAATTTCACCTTAATCTGGACAATTTCATGTTCTGCTAACGCCTTCCCCGCTAAATCTTCAGCGCGTTTGCGATATACTTCTCTGCCAATGAGAATATTTAAATCAGCGTGTTTGCCATCGGTGCGTTCTGGGGTAGCTGAGAGTCCTAAACGATAAGGTGCGATCGCATATTCTGCAATTACCCGATTAAAATCAGTTGGTAAATGGTGACATTCATCGAAAATCAACAAACCATATTGATTTCCCAAGGCTTCCGCATGAATAGCTGCACTATCATAAGTGGCAATTAAAATTGGTGTCTTATCTTTGGAACCCCCTCCCAACAAACCCACCTCCGCATCGGGAAACGCCGCTACCAGATGTGCATACCACTGATGCATCAAATCTAAAGTTGGAACAACAATTAGCGTTGTGCGCGGTGTGGCTTGCATCGCCATTTGTGCCAAATAAGTTTTTCCCGCCGCTGTCGGAAGCACTACTACTCCTTGTCTTCCTGCGAGTTTCCACGCTGCTAAAGCCTCACTTTGGTGGGGATAGGGTTCCATTTCCAAAGTTGCAACCAAATCTAAAGGATAAAATTCCTTCGCCTCATCAATAAAGTTAACTTCTTCCGCTTGCAGTGCTTCCACTAAAGAACGATATTGAATTGCAGGCATCCGAAATTTTTCCACTCTATCGTCCCAAGTGGCATAGTCCATCCAGGCTTTACCGCGTGGTGGTGGATGCAGTATCAGTGTACCGCGATCGAAAGTTAATGTAGGGGTGCGAGCCATGTAGAGCTTTCTCCCAACGTTTTCACATTTAATTACTAATAGCGCAAAATGTACGCATATACTCTTTTGATTGTGGGTGAATAGCTGGGCAAATTGATATTCCTATCAGGAATTTTAGGTATGAACCGTAGTCAAAATATATCTTCAGCAATTTATACCAATTCAATACCAGCACAATTCTTCTTAGCTGATTATTAAATTAGCCGGCGAAAACATAGGGTTTGAAAGTTGTGAATTAGTCTATCCTGCTGCCCAACAATTACTAAAACAATTAAAACTTAAGGTATGTATATTATTGTTTCAAAATTATAAATTAGCCTAAATTTAGTGGCTGAGATAGCTAACTTATCTATGTTGTCAAAATTACTTTTTCAATCTAGACACAGAGCAGTCAAACAGAGGTTTTGGTAACTTTGCCCAATCGCAGTAACTACATCGCTGGAAGGATTACCACAATGGATAACACCAAGGTAGAAAATATCAAGAAAATTTCATAAATCATCGAGATATATAACAATATTAATTAAATCTGTGATATTAGTTTTTACTACTTTAGATAGATTTGCAAAAACTGATTATTTACTTAGCTATTTATTCAAGGCAAAATAGGTGTTAAGCAATCACTTTTTTAGCTAATTGTGGCAACATTCCCTTCAGTTAGCTGCATCATCAGGAGACGCCACTTTGAAAGGAACCATCCGCCGACTTATGCCTTATGCTGTAGCGGTATTGGCAGTTGGTAGCGCATTACTACTGACAATACTGTTACAGCCATTGCTCAGTCAAACAATTTTCTTGCTATTTTTTGCTGCTGTAGCGGTGAGTGCTTGGTATGGCGGGATGAAACCAGGTTTATTGGCTACTGTTTTAGCTACTATTGCTGTCGCATATTTTTTTATTCCTTCTACATCTTCGCCTTTAATTTACCCTGTAGATAGCATCTTGCGCTTATGCTTGTTTGTGCTAGTAACAACGCTCATCAGCTGGCTAAACTCGCAGTTACGTAATGCCAAGTACTGTCTAGAGAAAAGTATGCAGAAGCTACAAGCCAGCGAGTCTAGATTTAGAAGGTTGGCAGAGTCTAACATTATTGGGGTAGTAGTAGCCGATATGAATGGGGCGATTATTGAGGCTAACGATGCATTCTTAACAATGGTAGGCTACACGCGGGAGGAACTTGTATCTGGGCGAGTGCGATGGCGCGATATGACACCGCTAGAATATCAAGAAATTAGCGATCGCGCCGTTGCAGAATTAAGAAATCATGGAGTAAATCAGCCTTTTGAGAAAGAATATATCCGCAAAGATGGTAGCCGCGTTCCCATCTTGATTGGTTCTGCCTTATTAACCAACGAATTAGAAGAAGTCATCAGTTTTGTACTAGATTTAACTACTATCAAACAAACAGAAAATGAGTTGCGTGAAAGCCAAAGTAGATTTTCTGCTTTAGCTGATGCCACAGTTGAAGGTGTTGTAATTCACGACAATGGCAAAATTTTAGAAGCCAACCCAGCTTTTGCCAAAATGTTTGGCTATGAAATTGATGAAGTGATGGGTATGCCGCTCACAAAATTTTTAATACCAGAATTACAAAATATTCTTTTAGAAAAGATACATTCTGGATATGAAACAGCTTATGAATTAACTGGATTCAAGAAAGATAAAACTACTATTAGTTTAGAGATATTCGGCAAAGACTCTATTTATCAAGGTCGTAATGTGAGAGTTTCTGCCTGGCGGAACATTACAGAACGCAAGCAAGCAGAAGCAGCGATTAGAAGAAGTGAAAAACGATTTCGCAGGCTGGTAGAATCTAATATTTTTGGTGTTGCTTTTAGTAACTTCAACGGTGGTATCCACTATGCCAATGAATATTTTTTAAATATGGTTGGCTACACTTTAACAGATATGGTTGCTGGCGAAATGCGCTGGGATGTTATGACACCAGCAGAATACCTCTATTTAGATGAGAATGCCGCTGAAGAACTCAGACAAAATGGCGTAGCAACTCCCTTTGAAAAAGAATACATCCGTAAAGATGGTAGTCGCGTTCCAATTTTAATTGGTGGAGCATTATTACAGAATGATGAAGGAGAGCAAGAAGAAATTATCGCGTTTTATTTAGATTTAACTGCTCGCAAACAAGTAGAAGAAACATTACGGCAAAAAGAAGAGCAATTACGATTAATTACAAATGCTGTACCCGTATTTATTTCCTATGTCGATGCCCAGCAACGTTACCGCTTTAATAATCGCAAATATGAAGAATGGTATGGCATCAAAGCCTCAGAAGTTTATGGCAAGCAAGTTAAAGATATTGTGGGCGAGTCAGTTTATCAGGCAATTCGTCCTTATATAGAAACAGTATTATCAGGAGAAATAGTAACTTATGAAACCCCAATGTCTGCCCCAGATGGTGCACAACATTATATGCATGTTTCCTATGTACCCCAATTCGATCGCCAGGGAAAGGTAGAAGGTTTTGTTGCTTTAATCAACGATATTACAGAAAACAAACAAGCCCAAGAAGCGTTGAAACAGAGCGAAGAACGCTTTCGCAAACTCACAGAAAAAGTCCGTGTAATTCCTTGGGAAGTGAATGTTAGTACGGGAAATTTTACTTATGTAGGGCCGCAAGCAGAAGAGATTCTGGGCTATCCATCAACAGACTGGTACAGCAATAATTTTTGGGAAGAACATATCCACCCAGAGGATCGCGAATGGGCAGTTAAGTATTGTATCGAATCTTCGCTGTCACTAGATAATTATGAATTTGAATACAGAATGTTAGCAGCAGATGGCAGAGTAATCTGGATATATGACATTGTAAATGTTGTGCGGAGTGAGGGTAAGCCACAACTACTGCATGGGTTCATGCTTGATATTACAGATCGCAAACTCTCAGAGCAAGAACGCGAAAGACTATTAGCCGAAGCCGAAGCCGCCAACCGCATGAAAGATGAGTTTTTGGGCACTCTTTCCCACGAACTGCGAACCCCTCTCAACGCCATGCTGGGTTGGACACAACTCCTGAGAAACCGCAAGTTTGATGAAGCTACTACAGCGCGCGGCTTAGAAACCATTAACCGTAACACCAAAGCTTTAGCACAACTGATTGAAGATGTATTAGATGTATCGCGGATCGTTCAAGGTAAACTTTCCTTGAATCTCCAGCAAGCAGAACTCATACCAGTTGTCGAAGCAGCAATTGAGACTGTACAGCCAGCCGCCGATGCGAAAGAAATTCAGATTGAGTGCAGATTTGACCCAACAGTAGGAATAGTGATGGGTGATGTCAATCGCTTGCAACAAATCGTTTGGAATTTACTCTCCAATGCTGTCAAGTTCACACCTAAAAGCGGCAGAGTCACCGTGCAACTGCAACGCGTAAATTCTCAAATTCAAATTCAAGTCAGCGATACAGGTGCGGGAATTAGCCCTGACTTCCTACCCCATGTATTTGAGCGCTTTCGCCAAGCCGATAGTTCTAGCACGCGATCGCATGGCGGACTGGGTTTAGGGTTAGCGATCGTCCGTCATCTGGTAGAATTACACGGTGGCACAGTCTCAGCTGAAAGTCCTGGAATTGGGCAAGGGGCAACCTTTATAGTTAACTTGCCGATGCGAGCTGTTTATCTAGAGAATACAACATCAGCACTAAGCGAACCCCCCACTGATAGCGAAATTTCTCCAATTAACCCATCATCACTTGCAGGCGTGCGCATATTAGTTGTTGATGATGAGCAAGACGCCCGCCAATTACTCACCACAGTTTTGTCACAGTATGGTGCCCAAGTTATGACAGCTGCATCTGCTGCTGACGCTTTAGCTGCTGTCCCCCAATTCCACCCCGATGTACTAGTGAGCGATATCGGTATGCCAGAAGCCGATGGCTATACACTCATTCGTCAACTCAGATCCCTGCCTTCAGCGCAAGGAGGACAAATTCCCGCCGTAGCACTCACAGCTTACGCTAGAGCTGAAGACCGCACAAGAGCTTTGTTATCAGGCTTTCAACTTCACGTCCCCAAACCAGTCAATCCCGCAGAATTAGTTACCGTAGTTGCCAATCTCGCTGGCAGGAATTGAATTGAGTAATTGTCATTTTTCATTTTTTCCCACACTCCCTCATCCTCTCTCTTCTACCCAGACTAGAATTAGAATGAAAATGACGTACATTCACCAGTAGCTAAAGTGTCAGACTCTCTGCCATTGCGCGATCGCTACCTTGCTTTAATCGATGAAATTGTGGACACCACCCTCAAGGGCAAGATTAGCTCTGTAGAGCAGGTGTATCAAATGTTGCTCAAAGGTGTGAATCCCGGTACAGGAGAAGTATTTGAGCTGGTTTTGAGCGATCGCTTCGGTGCTATCCAAAGTCAAGTAGATAGTGAAAAGGATGAACTCAAGAAAGCCAAGGCTACCCGCAGTTTAAGGGCAATTAAGACAATTCAGAGTCAATGGCAAAGGTGGCAAGAACACAACAAAGCTACAGAAGCGATCGTTGCTGGTGTGAAAGAAATTACCACAGCCTCATCTGACGAACGCCTGGCAACATTTCTCCGGTTTACCGACCCCAATCAAAAGTATCCTCTAAATTCCCAACAGCTACAGCAATTGTCAAAATCTTTACAGCAATTTGCTCAACCAGATTCTGATTTACAGCAAATCTCAGCAGGAATTAACCGAGGTTTGGCTACTTGGCAGCGATTGCAAGAACACTTAGTTAGTTGGATGTATGAGCAAAATCAAGCACTGGGGTTCGGCGGCGTACCTGGTGAAAGCGGCCCTTGGGCGACTTGGGCAAAGCAAATTAATAGTCAATTACCTCACGCACTACTGCGTACCTTGGCAATGGAGCAATCTGCCATTGAATTTGCAGCCCAGCAGCGCAATATGACCCTGAGTGATTGGGTGGAAATGGCATTTATTCTGCAATACTTGCAAAGAGGTTTAGTCAATTGGTTTGACCAACAACCTTATAATGTGCAAGCAGGTTCCAAGTTATCGATTTCAACTTACTTAACCTTTGCAGTGCTGTGGAGTCAATTAGCAAGTGGGTTTCATAGTATTGCCACAGTTTACAGCGATGGCGCTGCTCAAATCATGCTCCAGATATTACGCAACTTTGCCTTGCGTCCCTATTTTCCGCTTTATGGGGGAATTTTCGCTTCGTTTTCGGGTAACTATTTGCGGGATACTTTGGATTATTTAGATGAACCCTTGCGGCAAGTAGAGGGAACTCAAGAAAAAGCCAGAATTTTGACAATTTTAGGCTATTCCCAGCGTGCTTTAGGTCAATATCAACGCTCAATTAACTTCCACCAACAAGCATTAGAGATAGCCAGAAATGCAGGCGATCGCCCTTGTGAAATTGCCAATCTCAACCACCTCAGCCGTACCTACGTCCAAGAACAAGATTATGTTGAGGCGATTAACTATAGCCAACGCGCCTTAATCCTCAGCCGACAAGTAGGCGATCGCACAGGCGAAGCCAATGCGCTGATTAATTTAGGCTACAGCGAAGTGATGCACGCCCAAGAACTAGAACAACTAGAGCCAGAAACCTATGAAATGGCGATTAATTATCTGCAACAAGGCTTAAAGTTATCAGAACAATTAGGCGATATTCAAAGTAAAGCTTTGTGTTTTAGTAGCCTAGGAATTGCCTATTTAGTAATTGGGCAACAACAGGATGCTATTAAATATTTGGAAGAAGGTTTTAAAACAGCGCAGATTTCCGGTGATTTGTACCTCCAAGGACGCAATTTAGCTTACCTAGCTGAAGCTTATTATCAACTACAAAATTCTGAAAAAGCAATTTACACTGGTAGCTTAGGTATGTATCTTCTGGAGCAAATTGCCTCTCGTGAATGGCGACAACCAGCAGGATTACTAACAATTTTACAAGGTCAAATTGGCACAGAATCTTTCCAAAATTTGTTGCAACAACACCGCGCGAAAATAATTGCAATTATCGGTGTAGATGGATACGATCATATTCCGCAGTTGTTAAACCAATATCAGAGCGATCGGTAATTAGACCAAATTAAATCGAAGTAAATTTTAATTTCATGGTTAGGTTAAAATTTTCCCCTCTCTCTATCTAGAATTCGGCTCCCGATTAAAATCTAAATTATGTAAGAATTTGCTAATTACCAGGTATTATTGGTGAAGCGGAATTTTGATGACAAACTCACATCCTTTGCCTAATTCTGATACCATACTCAATTGACCTCCATGCTTTTCTTCCACAATCTGCCGAGCAATTGATAATCCTAATCCTGTACCTTTACCAGAAGGCTTAGTAGTAAATAACGGCTCAAACAATCGTTGCTTAACTTCCTCACTAATTCCCTCACCATTATCTAAAATCCGAATTATCACCCAGCCATGAAGCATTTCTGTACAAATGCGGATTGTGGGATTGGGTTCTTCTTCCAAAGCATCAATGGCATTGGCTAGCAAATTCATAAATACTTGATTGAGCAGACTTGGATAACACTCAACTTCAGGTATGCTGCCATATTCTTTAATGATTTCAATCGCCGGATAACTACCTACAGCTTTGAGGCGATGTCCTAAAATTAATAGGGTGCTATCAATTCCATCATGTAAATTTGTTAGTACTTTTGTATCAACATCCAAGCGTGAGAAGTTGCGTAATGACACTGAAATATCTTGAATACGCTCCGTACTCAATTTGAGAGTATAGAGCAGTTTAGAAAAGTCTTCAAAGATAAAATCTATGTCAATTTCTTTTAATGCTTTTTCAATTTCCGGTGTCAATGAAGTGCAACATTTTTGATAGAGTCGTAGGATTGTATTGATATCTTTCAGATAGTCTTGGGCGATGGGAATATTACTATAAATACAGCCCATTGGATTATTAATTTCGTGCGCTACTCCCGCCACGAGTTGACCTAGTGTAGCTAGCTTTTCCTGCTGTACTAATTGCACTTGTGCTTTTTGCAGTGCAGCGGTACGTTCTGTTACCCGTTGTTCTAATTGTTCGTTCCATTGCTGGAGGGTTTTACCCAGAAGGCGCATTTGTAAATGAACTCGGACTCTGGCTAAAACTTCTTCCCCTTCAAACGGTTTAGTAATGTAGTCTACAGCCCCTAAAGAAAGTCCTTTGACTTTACTGTGTGTATCTGCCAAAGCAGTCATAAAAATGACTGGAATATCTTGTGTTGTGGGGTTTGCCTTGAGTTGACAGCAGGTTTCAAATCCATCAATTCCTGGCATCTGCACATCAAGGAGAATCAGTTCGGGGCGATCGCTATTTTCTGCAAGTTGCCTCAGCGCGCTTTTGCCATCTGTAGCAATGCGAATAGATAAGCCTGCTGCTTTGAGAGTTTGAGCTAATACTGATAAGTTAGTTGGATTATCATCGACAATTAAAATAAAGCCTGGTTCTAAATTGGAAGTCAGCATAGATCTACAATCAAATAGTTTAAAAATTAAGACAATTTAAGGATTATCCAGATATCCTTCAATAAAATCTCGTAGCGGGTTAAGTTGAAAATTCTCTGCTAAGTGAATTAATTTTTGAGCAAAGGGAATCAAAATACTGTCCTGCTGTTTAATTTGATGAGCTAGATCCAAAATTCCGTAGACATCGCCTTTTTTGGCCAGCTGGTACAGCTCGTTTAATACTTCTAGTGATGGTGGAGCGATCGCTGCTGCTAACATCAAATCGCTTGAGTTTGGGATTGCTAGGTCTGATTTTGCCTCATATACCCACTCCAGTTGTAGATGTTTGCAAAGCAACTCTAACAAAGTTTCCATTTGCACGGGTTTTGGCAAAAATGCATTCGCTCCGACATCAAAACTTTTGTATTGGTCTATTTCAAACACACTAGCAGAAGAAGCAATAACGATCGCGTTTTGGAGTTGGGGCAACTGTCGCAGATGCTTGATAAATTCCAAACCAGACATTACAGGCATCACCAGGTCGGTAATAATTAGGTCTGGCTGCCATTGCATCGCTTGCTCTAATCCTGCTTGAGCGTTACTGGACTCAGCGAGTTCAAAGCCAATCGGTGCTAGCAAATTGACAATGACAGAGCGATTCTCCCATTTGTCATCCACAACGAGGATTTTTTGCTTTCTGCCTTGATATCCAACGATTGTGCCTTGTTGTACTATCCTGGAAGCTTCAGCCCAGTCAGGAACTTCAGCTAACTCCACCTCAAACCAAAAGCTAGTACCTTTACCCAACTCACTTTGTACCTCAATTTGGCTGCCCATCAGGGAAACGATTTTTGAGCTAATTGCCAATCCTAAACCCGTACCTTCAGCTTGTTTTTGAATATCTCCTACTTGCTCAAAAGGCAAGAAAATTTTCTCTAGTTGTTGGTTTGTCATTCCCACCCCGGTATCTTCCACCTCAAAGCGAATTTTGTAAATTGCGGGTTGCTCTGAGGCTTGGTTGACCAATGCTTGAGATGTGATGCGAAAGATGACGCTACCTTTATCGGTAAACTTAATAGCATTGCCAAGTAGATTGATTAAAACTTGCCGCAGGCGCTTTTCATCAGCCCGAATGCCCACAGGTAATAAAGCATCGCCTTGATAAACAAATGAAATGCCTTTCTGTTCGGCACGGATGCGGCAAATTTCACTAACGCCTTCAACAAACGATGGAAAATGAAAATCAATCAGGTGAAGTTCCATTTTCCGGGCTTCGATTTTCGACAGATCCAAGACATCTTCGATCAGAGTTAACAGGTGGGAACCACACTGGGAGATAATATCGATGCCGTGAAGTCCGCGATTGCTTAAGGGTTCCGAACGACGCAAAATTTGGGTGTAGCCCAGGATACCGTTGAGTGGAGTTCTCAACTCATGGCTCATGTTAGCGAGGAATTCGCTTTTAGCTTTATTGGCGCTGTCAGCTGCAACTTTAGCCGCATCGGCAGTTTCTAATGCTTGTCTTAGCTGTTGGGTGCGGTCTTGTACCCGTTGTTCTAACTCGTCGTTTGTCTTTTTCAGTGTTGCTTGGGCTTGACGGTTTTCATTAATGACAGCACAAAGAATAAAGGTAGTAACGGCGATAACGCCGATAAAAGATTGCAATAATATTAGGGACTGATTGACCGACTCTAGTTTGGCAAATGCACCAAAACCACGAGCTGTGGCAAAAACTGCGATCGCGGACACCAAAACTACAAGTAAAGTCGATTCCCGTTGTCCAAACCGAAACGCCGACCAAATTAACAGGGGAACGATCGTGTACTCTACAGGATACCCTAGCCAAAAAACGATCCGACTGATGGCAATTAAAAATAACAGCAGCAGTGCGAACTCAATAATTTTTTCTCGGTTCAGCCGTTCTTGCTTCCCCGATCTCTGGAACCAAGTTAATAATGCAGGTGTAACAACGAGTGCGCCGCCCAAAAGTGCCGTAAACCAACTTCGCCAGGTTTCTCCATAAGCAGTCCAAGGAGTGATGTGACGTAGGCAAAGTGTGGCTACGGCAAAAGTAGTTCCGATGACTGGAGTAGGCACTAACAGGATTAAAAATCTAAAAGTATCCCCAGACCTCTCTAGGATATTGCGGTGTTTGATGAAACGATTGATTAACCAACTGGCTACCAAAGGGTCAATAGTATCCCAAACTGAGATGAGGCTACTTGCTATCAAGTCATTAGGGTATAAGTGTATGTATTCAGCAATGATGTCACCCAACAATAGTACAGGCCAAATCCGATATCCCAGTAGTAGAAAACTAGCTAAAAAAAGACCTGCTGAAGGCCAGATAGCTGCCGATCCATTTTCAAAGGACATCGATACAGATATCTTGCAAAGGTAGAAGTGAATCGCGGGAATAACCAAAGATGCTATAACGATTGTCGGTTCCGGACGCAATTGAACTTTCCACTTCATGAGGCTGAAGCTGCATCAGGGCAGCTGGCGACAAATTTAACACATTTAGTAAACTCATAGTGCCCAAAAATCAGTGCTGTATTTAACTATTAAGTAAATTTAGTTACAAATAACCTTGAATTTGGTTGGGAATAGCGATCGCTCTCTACCCGAAAGAACTTTTACTGGTTATAAGTATTACCCTGTGAATATACACAGCTCAAAAAATCAGCAATATGGCTAAAATCATTGTCACAGGAGCAGCAGGATTTATTGGTTCTCATCTTGCAGAAGCCTTGCTGCAACAAGGCGAACAAGTAATTGGCATTGATGAATTTAACGATTACTACGATCCGACATTCAAACGCAAGAATATTGGACACCTACAAGTGTTTCCTAACTTTTCACTAGTTGAAGGAGATATTCAGTTTTTAGATTGGCAGACGCTACTCCAAGATGTGGAAGTAATTTACCATCAAGCAGCACAAGCAGGGGTAAGAGCAAGTTGGGGAAAAGGTTTCCGCGCCTACACGGAACGCAATATTAATGCCACGCAAGTTTTGTTAGAAGCAGCCAAAGATGCGAAAAACCTCAAAAGACTAGTGTTTGCTTCTACCTCTAGTATTTATGGTGATGCAGAAACCTTACCTACCAACGAGGGTATTGCGCCTCGTCCTGTCTCTCCTTATGGTATTACTAAGCTAGCAGCCGAGCGTTTATGTGGGCTGTATCACAAAAACTTTGGCGTACCTTTTGTATCTCTGCGGTATTTTACCGTTTATGGGCCGAGACAACGCCCTGACATGGCATTTCATAAGTTTTTCAAAGCAGTTTTACAAGATGAAGCGATTCCCGTTTATGGGGATGGTCAACAAACGCGAGATTTTACCTTTGTCAGTGATGCTGTAGCCGCCAATTTAGCCGCCGCCACTATCCCGGAAGCTATTGGGGAAATATTTAATATCGGTGGTGGTAGCAGAGTCGTGTTAGCAGAAGTTCTCGATACGATGGCAGAGATAGTTGGCAAACCCATCAAAAGAAACCATATAGAAAAGGCAATGGGAGATGCGCGTCACACCGCTGCTGACGTATCTAAAGCACGAGAAATTCTCAAATATCACCCTCAAGTGTCTCTGAGGGAAGGTTTGACTCAAGAATGGCAATGGATTAAGGCATTGTATAGCTAATTAATAATTGTGATGTTTGACACGCTCTCCTGAATTCAATTCCAGAGAGTATGTCAAACAGCACAAGCGACCAGCGATTCACCACCAATCCCGGTCTTTCTCAAAAATATGCAGTTTTTAGGGACATTTTGCTATTAGCTCAATCTTTTACCTGCGACTGATGGCCAGAGAATATTTTGGCAGGTCAGATTCTTCGTTGAAATAGTAGTAACTATGGCTTTCATTTTTGGGAATAACTGCGTTCACAACTTGTCCTAGGACGTTCTGACCAGATTTTTCTAAAATATCACAAGCCATAGCGGCGTTCACAGAATCAACTACCCCAGGACGAACGACAAATAAAACGCCATCAGCCATTTGTCCTAATGTCGCTGCATCAGCTGCAACGTTTAATGCGGGAGCATCAATAATCACAAAATCGTAGTTAACAGCAAAATTCTGCATTAAAGAAGCCATGCGTTTTGAATCCAGCAGAGATGCGGGCGAGGGAGGTACAACTCCAGCAGTCAAGACATCTAAATTATCCATGTTATCCATAACTTTGTTGGTGGCTGTCTTGATTTCCGACTCTCCAACAATCACATTGCTGAGACCTTGGCTATTAGTTACATCCCAAATAAGATGCTGAACTGGACGGTGCAAATCTCCATCTACGAGTAAAACTTTACGCTCCAGCTGCGCCATTGCTAAAGCTAAATTAGCTGCTACTGTTGACTTACCTTCTCCTGGTACAGAACTGGTGACAACAATCACCTTTAATTCTTTATCAGCGCTCATGAACTTCAAATTTGCCCGCAGCATTCGATAAGCTTCGCTAATGGGCGATCGCGTAGCATTTCTCAAAAACAGTCTAGAAGTATATGGCTCTAGTTCATTATTGCTAGTAAGAGCTGTTGTTGGTTCGTTAGAGAAAGGAATTACCCCTAACAAAGTTAGTCCCAATAATTGTTTGGCTTCATCAACAGTCTTGATTGATTTATCTCTGGCTTCTAAAATATACATAGTTGCCAAAGCAGCTAAGGTAGCTAGTAAGCCAGCAGTTATATACGATAGCAACGGCGAAGAAATCGGCTTGTCAGGAACTTGAGCTTCAGATACCAAGCTAGCGTTACCGACATTCTGATTTTCTGCTATTTGACTTTCTTGAAGTTTTTGTAGCATCAGTAAATAGGTAGATTGGGATGCTTGCACTTTGCGCTCTAGCTGGCGCTGTTGCTGTTCCAATCTCGGAAGGGCTTGGAGGCGTTGTTTATAATCTGCTTGTAATTGGGACAAGGCTGCAACTTGACTGGCTAAACCCAGACGGGTTGATTGTAATCTCACAAGGTCTGCGGTAAGTTGTTGTTGCAACGCTCCTGCCTGCAAATTACCATCTGCTACTTGTGGTTGACTTGTACCTACAACCTGTTTAATTCGCTGTTGTAGTATCTTCTTTAAGGCATCTAACTTATCTTGTAAACTAACGATTTGTGGATGGCTATCTTGCAAAACAGTTCGCCTAGCTGCCAGTTGAGATTCGAGCTGTTGAATCTCTTTGAGAATATCTTGTACCCCAGGAGATTGGCTAATCGAGGTCATAGCTACTGCTCCTTGAGAATTCATACTCAATTGCCGTCGCAGATCTTCAGACTGGGCGTTGATACTAGCAATTTGAGATTCCGAGTCACCAATTTGTTTTTGTAAGTCTGTAATAATTTCTAGTGCTTTAGTTGCTTCTTCTTGCAAGGAAACTACTTTGTTTCGATCTTTAAACTTTGCAAGTTCAGCTTCAGCTTTTCTCACAACTGATTCAGCATGAGGTAATTCTTTTTGCAGAAACTGGCGAGCAGATGCTGCTTCTTTGCGCCGCGAAGATACGTTGTGTTCTAAATATATATTCATCACTGTATTCACAACTTTTGCAGTTGTTTCAGGCTCGCGGTCTCTGTAAGAAACTGTGATAATGTCGGCTCCATTGACATCTTTGACAAACAGTTTTGACAAAAATTCATTAATTTTTAAAATCTCTCCTTTCTCGTTTCTCAATCCCAGTTCATCTATAGTTCTTTGGATTAGGGGAACGGAACGGATGATTTCTGCCTCTGTATTTAAGGGATTAGTTTTATTATCTTGAGCGACTGCTTCTAACTTGCCTATTTCTGTTCCTACTCCTGTTAGCGAGGAGATAGTATTTGTCCTTTGAAATAAGAGTTTTCCCTGTGCCTCGTAATCAGGTTTTTTTAAAGAGAGAGCCATGACAGTCAGCAGAAAAACTGGGATAAAAACTCCTAAACTAGGGAACCAACGGCGCTTCAGTATGTGCCAATAGTTATTAAAACTAAATAAAGGTGCTTGAGTTTCCATAATCAATTTTTATGTTTTTTTTATTGTATAGAACTCTTCAATTCATTTTGAATTATGAACTGTTGTTAAGGACGATTAAACAACAGTATCGCAATCGTCAAATCTAGCCTCTCAAATGAGTTGTTCTATAGGATGGTGCATTTTGGCGATCGCATTAATTACTCGCTCTAAATCTTCGTCTGTGAGATTCGAGCCTGAAGGCAAGCAAAGACCCTGTGTAAATAATTCTTCTGCTACACTACCACCAATAGCTTCACAGTTAGCAAATACGGGCTGGAGGTGCAAAGGTTTCCAGACAGGACGGGCTTCAATTTGTTGTGCGGCAAGTGCTAGGCGTACTTGTTCTCGATCTGCACCAAAAACCTGGGGATTGATGGTCAGGCAAGTCAGCCAACGGGTAGCACGTCCAAAACTGGCTTCTGGCATGAATTCGATTCCTGGCAACTTTCCTAAAGCTTGTTGGTAAATCTCAAAGTTGCGGCGTCTAGCGGCGACGCGATCGCTTAAAACTTGCAATTGACCCCGACCAATCCCTGCCAAAACATTGCTGAGGCGATAGTTAAAGCCTATTTCTGAATGTTGGTAATGAGGTGCCGGATCGCGGGCTTGAGTGGCGAGAAATCGGGCTTTTTTAACTAAATCTGGGTCATCTGAAACTAACATCCCACCGCCAGATGTAGTGATAATTTTATTGCCGTTGAAGGAATAAATACCAATTTTGCCAAAGGTTCCAGGATGTCGGCCTTTGTAGGTAGCACCTAAGGCTTCTGCTGCATCTTCAATTAAAGGAATTTCATAGCGATCGCAAGCTTTGAGGATCGGATCGATGTCTGCACTTTGCCCGTATAAATGTACTAGCACAACTGCTTTGGGTAATTTGCCAATGCGGGCGCGGTGTTCTAGGGCTGCTTGCAACAAATCGGGATTCATGTTCCAAGAAGTGCGATCGCTATCAATAAATACTGGTTTGGCTCCCTGATAAACTATCGGATTAGCAGTAGCCGCAAAGGTCAGCGTCGAACAAAAAACTTCATCTCCCGATTCCACCCCAATTAATCGCAAAGCTAAATGAATAGCTGCTGTCCCCGAACTGACAGCCGCCGCATAACCCGCACCAGTAACTTGACAAAATTCCTGTTCAAAAGCATCGACATGGGGGCCAACAGGGGCTATCCAGTTAGTTGCAAAGGCTTCTTGGACGAATTCGAGTTCGCGATCGCCCATGTGAGGGGTTGAAAGCAGAATTTGTTTATTCATTTGCATCACCTAATTAATCCGCTTGCTGCTAAGTAAGTTGCATTTGCCGTTGAGGCATTTTCCTGTATTTAAATCAAACTCGTAATGATGACCTAAACAGCGCAAAATTCCTCCAGGTAATACTTCTCCTACCTCCTGCAAGTCAAAACCTGCATGGGGACAATGGCGCTGTACTAAGTAATTATCTCCTTCGCAGTGAATTGTAATCTGCTCTTGGGAATCCATTGCATTTTCGTATTCTTCCACAGCTTGCAAGGATTGGGGACAAGCAAATTTCAGGAGTCCTAAAAGATGGTCATTATAGATATCTGGATTTCGCCATACCTCAAATCGTAAAGATAGAAAAAAGTCTTCCCAAGGTAAGGAACCATCCAATAATGAAGGTAGCCATCTTGATGCGAAACGATATCCATAGCTACATTCACCCATCTCGTCATCCACTCCTTCTTTCCCAGAGCGAAAATCGACTGCCCATTTTCCTCCACCCGGGCCTGTAATCTCAAAGCCAATTCGCATCCCAATTTTACTGTTGAAGTAGGGACTCATTGCTAATAAGTTCTGAAAATAGTCTCGGAATGGCGGGTAAAGAGACTCGGTAGGTTGGGGATAACGAGCTTTCAAGGCGGCAATGTTGGCAGTTCTACGCGCAGCATAGTCTTTGAGGTAAGAAGCACGCTGACTAAAGCAAAAATCACTCCAGATCGGATCGGCTTGTTTTTGCTTGCTAGCGATATCAAAAGCATCACCTGGTAGCAAACTCACAGTATTGTGAATTTCTCTCTCTTTGAGCCAATTTATTACCTGCTCTAGATCGGGAAAAATGCCCTCTTCCATCTCAGCATTTACCCAAGTCAGTTCTGCATCTAGAAAACAAGGAGGCCCGGCAAAAGGAATAATATTGACTGGTTCAACAGCTGCGATCGCTCGTTTGAGATAGTTGAACTTAGCTATGCGCTTGCGCTGGGAAAGTTCTTTTTTGCGGCTTTCTGGGTACTCATAGCAGATAGGATACCAAGAAGCTCCTGCACCTTGCAGTGCTAACACATCAATTACTCCACCCACTTTAGTACGGATGTTGCGTAGTTGAGCTACTGACAAGCGCGCATCATTGAGATTGATGAGTGTCTGTCCCTCACCCACAATTACCACAGCTGAATCGTGGTTCATCGGTGACTCTTCTGAGACAAAGAACACGCTAATTTCTTCAGTTATTTGTATTGATTGCCACTGCGGTACTTCTATAATGTTCTTTAGTCCAGCTGCGGCAATTTTCTGTTTTAATACTGGCGAGGGATAACGGGGAATAATCGTCGGTGTCTCTGGTGGTAGTTGGGCGAGAAACCAAGGATCGACGTGGTCTAAATGCTCGTGAGAAAGAGCGATCGCAGTTGGTTGCAGCGCTAGAGATGCCATCAAATGTTGGTTATCAGGATATTGAAACCACGAACTTAAAAACGCTCCCTCTGGAGAAAGCCACGGATCGACCAGTAATTTAGCACTTTTGAGTTCTAGCTGGAGACCTGCGTGACCTAAAGAAGTAATCTTCATATTGTTAACTTCTTGGTATTTGGTTGCTTTGAGAGCTTAACTGGCAAATCTAATCAAGTATTTTTTAATCCTCATTCTCAATCGCTCAGGCCAACTAATTGCCAGCCTCATGCAGCGCTGTGGTATGAAAACTCACAGCAGGTACACAAATTCTTGCTTCCAACTATTACAACAGGGCTAAGACGAGCGTTCCCCTTAGTGTCAAAGGCTACTTTGACGCATTCTAGTTTGCGATCGCCCATGTAAAGAGTTGAAAGCAGAATTTGTTGAGTCACGATTTTAATTAAATTCAGAAATCACTTATGGGAACACATCGTCAGGCTCCTCAATTTGAGCCTATTGACCTACTACGAAACTTCTCTAATTACTCTGGCAGGCACCCCTGCTACGATGGTTTTTGGCGGCACGTCTTTTCTCGCTATTGCCCCTGCACCCACCGTAGCCCAAGCTCCAACCCGAACACCAGGAAACACAACGCTACCCAGCGCCAGAAATGCACCCTCTTCTGCGGATGCACCACCTGCCAAATGGGACACAGCTATATGTACGTAATCTCCTACATAGCAGTCATGATCGACGCTGGCCTTAGTATTCAGAATCACATGGGAACCAATTTGTGCATAGGGCTGAACTATTGCACCTGCACAAACAACTGTACCTACACCTAATGAAACTTCGGGATGAACCCAAGCGAAGGGATGAACCACAGTAATCCACTCAAGATTGAGCTTTTCTGCCAGACGCTTCCGGACTTCGTTAGAGCCTATACCCAGGATTGCATGAGAACAACTTTGAGACGTCAGCTCGCTAATTGGCCCAACAACGGGGATGTCAAAAATATGACTGCCCCATGTTTGTGGGTCATCGTCATAAAAACCTACCACTTTGTATCCCGCAGCAATCGCCGTACTTGCTACAACTTTGGCATGGCCTCCAGCTCCGATTATCCCGATTCTTTGGTTACTCATGTGCCCCTGTCTTTTCGTAGAAAAACACCATCAACCTAATTGTTTTTATCATATTTTCCCGATTGAAAACTTATTAATTACCCTCCTTTAATCGTTATCGTTGATGGTATATGTATATGATTTGTTACTTCCCAAGGTTGAATTTTTGGCGCTAGAGAGCGTCACTTTTATAGTCTCATTATTTTCTGCTTTATTGTCATTGATTATTGCAATCGGAAAGTACTTGTATATTTCTCCTGGCATGAATGTCAGCGTGCCAGTTACCATCTTGTAGTCTACATCAACGCTAGCCGTGCCACCTGTCACTGAGTAGTTAATTGTTACAGGTTCTGCTGATGGATTACTCAGTTTTACCAATGGATAATCTACATTAATAAATTCACTACCGCTTGCCGAACTCAAGTGGAATTCTGCGCTGGGGATTTGGTTGGTAATTTTATAAGCAGCAGCAGAAACAAAGCTTTCACGGGCATTTAAGCTAAATGCCTTTGCTTTGACGGTGACATTACTAGTTAACTTAATAGGGCTAGTGTAGATCGGAGAATTTTTATTGGGTTCGCTATTATCTAGAGTGTACCTAATAGTTGCACCAGGAGTTGTTGTACTGAGCGTCACAGCAACTGAACCATTAACAGTGCTGGGTCTAACTGGATTAATGGCAGGTTTTGCTACTCGCGCCCCAGGTGTAAAGAGTACATATTTTGCTTCTTTATCTTTGATACTGATGCGCGTTACGAGATTCCCATCGCGATCGAAGTATTGTTTACCAGATGGTAGATTGATAGTCTGAGTTTTTCCTGTCAGATTGAAATAGGCAATTCCACCTTCACAAGCTCTCGAATAGAGGCGATAACCATCACCTTTACCCGGTTCTTTTTCATCTTTTGCTTCAGCAGTAGGCGCACCCAGCGTGTTTTTAATTTCGGCATACTGTTTTGGGTCAATTTCCTCGCTATCGTTCTTATAAGGGCTGAAAAAGCGATTCTCTCCTGCAAAAATTAAGTAGGCGAGGTACATACTGCTAATAGTTTTTTCTGGCTTGTCTAGACGCGGTTGATAAATCTGCACTTTATTGGCTGCAAAATTCTTCATTCGCTGATAAGAACGATAATATTTCAACCTGACATAATCGCCATCTGAGCCATATATCTCGCCGAGGAAATTTTCTAATATTACTCCGTCAGTATTGGCAAAAACTTCATTGTACTGGCTTTCATCGGATACACTACCTTCATTACAAATTGTCTTAATATCCGGTGCTAGTTCCTTTAAACGTTTAAAGAAATACTTTCCTGCCTGCAAAAATTCCCGATCGTTTTGAGGAAATGGCTCATCCCATTTGATGTTATTTACAAACCTGCCTTGAGCGTCGAACACGCCATAAAGTTCGTACTTAAAAGCACAATTGTCCAATCCTAACCACAGATTTTGATAGGTTTGTTTTTGCAGTTTCTGACGTACATATTTATTAATAAAAAAATTAATGTAACGTTCGTCAGTAAAGTTTACTGCCTGCGCTTTTTCTTTTGATAACCACTCAAAAATTACAGGTCGCTTTTGACCGTTATAGGTAGCAGTAATCCAGAGGGGAGGGCGACCACGAGCTAACTCATCAGTTTCGTATTTCTTTAACTCGTTGTAGGGAAAATAGGCATATCTGTTGACATCATCAGCATGAAAGTGTTGAAACCGTCCGTGAATTCCGGCTATAGCTTCGCGATTCATGGCTGCGAAAGTATTATAATGAGCGAGGCCTATATAAGCCCCTACTTTTGACCAGTCGCCATCATAGGGAGATACATAGTAAAATCCTCTTTCATTATCTATGACTGTTCTTTTTGCTAAAGCTGACACATTTTTTTGTGATACACCGCTTTGACATACAACTACAGTCATGAGTGCGAGAATTGCTAAAAATATTTTGGATAGTTTCATGTACATACCTCAATCTCTTTGGCAATTCCGGGTATGGTGGGAGATCGGAACAAGCTAATCAAGGGTAAGTTGACATTAAACGCGGAGCGAATTTCCGACATTAATGTGACTGCAACTAAGGAATTTCCCCCCAGATCGAAGAAGTTGTCTTTGATTCCCACTTGCGAGACTTGCAGCACTTTCTGCCAGATTTCAGTCAGGGTTTGCTCAATTTCGGTTTGAGGCATTGTGGTTCTGACAGGCTCGCTATCCTGTAGCACCGCGATCGGAGCAGGTAATGCCTTGCGGTCAACTTTATTGTTTGGTGTCAGAGGAAATGCTTCCAGCACGACGAAATTAGAGGGCACCATGTACTCTGGCAATTGGGAGAGTAGATATTCTCGCAGAGTGGCATGGGCGGGTTGATTTCCCGGTTGTGGCAATATATAGGCGACAAGGCGCTTGTCCCCAGGCACATCTTCACGAACCACAATTACGGCTTCTCGCACTGCCTCATGTCGGCTTAAAATCGTCTCAATTTCTCCCAGTTCAATCCGGTAGCCCCGGACTTTTACCTGAAAGTCTATGCGTCCTAAAAACTCTAGATTGCCATCCATGCGGTAACGCACCAAGTCTCCGGTACGGTAAAGGCGATCCTCTGGATTGTTGTTGAAGGGATTGGGAATAAACCTTTCTTGGGTTAACTCTGGCCTGTTGAGATAGCCGCGAGTCACTCCTTTACCACCGATGAGTAGTTCGCCCGCCATGCCTACTGGCACGGGTTGCCGATGCTTATCTAGAATGTACAACTCAGTGTTGGCGATCGCTCTGCCAATGGGCACCACTCCATTCACCTCTGTCAGCGTATGAGTTGTAGACCAGATGGTGGTTTCTGTGGGGCCGTACATATTGTGAATCTGCCCCGGAATAATTTGTTTGAGTTGCTCGGCTAAGGCTTCGGTAAAGGCTTCACCGCCAACCATCATCGTCTTTATCTGTCTTATAGCTTCGCGAGCCGTGCTATCGGCAATCAGCATACTAGCCATTGATGGCGTGCATTGCAGATGGGTGGCTTGATGCTGCTTGATGAGGTCAGCTATAGAGTAATCTTGTGTCTGCTCTGGATTTCCTGCCTGGCCATTGGCTTGTGCTTTCACCTGATTCAGCAGTGGCAATTGGGCTAATACTTTTTCTGTCTCGACACCATAATCAATAAGGCAGGAAATTTCATCGACATCAATACCTTTGATGCGATCGACCATCTGCAAACAGGTTTCTATTGTGCCAAACAAACCGCTAGTTTCAAAGTAACGCTCAAAGGAGAAGTCCAACACTTCATCCTTATCTCGGTCAGATAGATGAGATACCGAGAATTGACCGTTGTCGTTAGTAGTTTTCTGCTTAAACGTCGGGAATGACCAAGCGGCTTTTTTAATCAAATCGAGAGAACTAGCCAGGTAATGCCGCATCGGCTGACGGACAATTTCTTTGACTGCATCATCATTTTCCCCGACGAAAGTGTGCAGCATCAGGGTGACAGTGCCTTTACCGGGATGACCATTTTCTGCCCAGGCTTGACGATAAATGGCAATTTTCGCTGCTAACTCTTCCAGGCTTTGCCCTAGCAGATGGGTCAAGATATGATAGCCTTTGGCTCCTGCCATCTGGAATGTTTCCGGATTGCTTGCTGCTGTAATCCAGATTGGGAGTTCGGGCTGAATCGGACGCGGAAGTGTCTGCACTGCCACCATTTCTCCCTTACCGTTGGGATAGTTGACAGTTTCCCCGCGCCAGAGTGCCCGTACCTCCTCAATTTGCTGGAACATGATGTCTTTACGGTTCTCAAAGGTTTCGGGACGCAGCACAAAGTCATTGGGTTGCCAGCCAGCGGCGAAGGAGATGCCTACTCGACCGCGGGAGAAGTTATCGACTACAGACCAATCTTCGGCAATACGCACTGGGCTATGTAATGGAGACACACAACTACCAGCGCGTATTTGAATCTGGTTGGTAACTGTGGCGATCGCGGCACTGGTGAGGGCGGGGTTGGGGAATAAGCCACCAAAGGCGTGGAAGTGGCGTTCGGGAGTCCAGATAGCAGTAAACCCGTTGCGATCGGCAAATTTGCTACCTTCAAATAATAGCCGATACTTGGCAGCGGCATCTTCGCCTTGTTCGTGGCTGGAGAAGTAAAACAGACTAAAATCGATGGTTTTCGATTCATGTTGTAGCTTTAACTTCTGGGAAGTAGAACGGGCGCGTTCTGCCTTGGGATTATAGATGACGACCTTAAAGCCCCGCGCCAGAGTCCAGAATAGTTCCAATACGGAAATATCGAAGGATAAACTGGTGACTGCCAACCAGACTCCTAGTGGATCGCGATCAATTACATCATCCATACCAGTAAAGAAGTTGACTACATTGCGATGCTCTACCATCACGCCCTTGGGCTTACCTGTGGAACCGGAAGTGTAGATGATGTAGCTTAAATTCTCCGGTTTAACTCCACTATGGGGATTGCTGGTAGGTTGTTGGGCAATTTCGCTCCACATCGTATCTATGGGAACAATGCGAACATCGCGTTCCACCTGCAAATTGGAAATCAACTTCTGCTGCGTCACGATAACTGGCGTTTGAGAATCTTGCAACATGAAAGCCAGCCGATCGTGGGGAAAGTCGGGGTCAAGGGGCAGATATGCGCCACCGGCTTTGTGGATTCCCTGTAACGCAATTATCATTTCCAGCGATCGCTCCACGTGCAAACCTACCAAAACATCGGGGCCAACTCCACAAAGCCGCAGATAGTGGGCTAGTTGATTGGCTTTTTCATTTAATTCTCGGTAGGTGAGCTGTTGCGCGCCAAAAACAACAGCGATCGCATCCGGAGTTTTGGCTGCTTGCTGCTCAAATAGCTCGTGGATGCACAGATAGCTGGGAAAGGGTTGTGCTGTCTGGTTCCACTCCACCAAAATTTGCTGCTGTTCGGCTGCGGAAAGTAGTGGTAGTTGCGCCAGAGGTTGTTGGGGATGCTCAATGCACGCAGCGATTAAACTCTGAAGTTGTTGGGCGATCGCCTGACTGTAAAAGTCATTAATTGCGCCTGTATGTACCACTTCTGGTAAGCTACCATCTTCGTAAGCCACCAAGGCAATAGTTGCATTGAGATGCTGCCAATCGAGTCGATCGGGGCTGGGAACTAGAGCGATCGCTACCGGGAGAAAATGATTTTGAGAATTTGCTTGCAGTTCTGGATAACGTCTTAACAAGCTATTTCTAAAACTACCCAGCCGCGATGTCCGATCTAGATCCACTGTCAGCCGTTCTTGGAATCGATCGAACGACTCTTCAGGCTGCACTTGAATGCGGATCGGCACCCGTTGGGCAAATATCTCTGGTGCAATGCTGCGCTGTGCGTTGGTTTGCAGCCCTAAGTCAAATTCTGCCTCGGTTGTCAGCCGCGCACAGTAGGCGGCAAACATTGTTAACAGGGATTTCGGCTCTAGCTGTGGAGTTGGTAGCGAGATGGAATAACGGTGCAGGGGACTATCTCCTGTTTGGCTAGATAGTTCCACTGGTAAATAAGGATGCTGAAACGGCGCTAATGTCTTTAACCGTTCTGCCCATGTCGTTTCATAACGACAGATAGCAGCATTACGCTGGCTAATTGCATCTTTGGTAGCGGCATCAATTACAGGTAAAACATTACCGACTACCACACCATAATCTTCACTCAAGTTGTCTACAGAGAGTTCTTTGCCATTTAAAGTAGCGAACTTACTCAATTGCACCGCGCCATCCACGGTAGCAACGTGCAACCCATCGGCATCTAGATTCAGCACCTGTCCGGGAATGCCTTGGGAAGTTTTGGTTAAACGGGCAGATCCTACAGCAACTACTCCTCCTGGCAACCAAAGTTTAGCCACACCTAGTTGGTTGGCAACTGGCCCAAACTCTAGCGCTCTGACCAGGTTACAAATATCTTTACTACTGTCATCAAATGATATTATCCCCGCTGAGGGTGGGCGATCGCTGAGGCCAAAATAACTCCGTTGAGATAGATCCTGGGGATAAGGCTGCACTTTATCTGTTGCTAATTCCGTTACCAGTTCGTCAAAAGATTTGACTGCGGCATCGAAGCAGCGAGTATTCAGCATAAATACGGTATCATCTGCCAAAATTGGCACTTCTTGCTGTTTTAATATCCGTCCGGCATCAATTTCACAGGTAACTTCGTGCCAGGTGACAGCATGATTGGTTTCACCATTCAGCAAAGCCCAAGAAGTCGCATACAAGCCAGCATACTTTGGCAATGGTGAGTCGTGGTAGTTAATGGTTGCTTTGCGTGCCTGGGCAATTACATCAGCGGGAATAATCCACTTGACATTATTAATGCTGAAAAGATAATCGTACTGGTTGCTCAAAAGTTGTGCGTTAAAATCGGTTCGAGAAGCAGCGTGGTTGATGCCATGTTCTTGCGCCCACTTTTGCAAGGAATTATCCATTGAATAAATTCCCAGCACTTGCCAACCTTTCTGTAACAGAATTTCCAAGCAACTTAATGGCAGAACACCATCACCGACTACGAAACAAGACAAACTCGATATAGGTAGTTCTTTTTGCAGATTCATCATTAATTTATCCTCGTAAATCTAAAATTCTTTTAGGTAAACATTGAATATTTAGGATTAAGTTAAAAATCGGGTTTTAAAGTTTGTATCTGTTAGTTGATTTGGGCAAAATTGGGATTATGCCAATATATATTGGCGAATTTTATCGGCAATTTTTTGACTGTCACTGTCAGCAGTCACTAGTTCAATTTGTTCTGCTGTAGACACCCCTACCCCCAATTCAATCGCTCTGCGGATCTGTTCTAACTGCCAAATAGATCCTCGTGCTACGTGATTTGTTGTGCCTAAAGAGCGCAACATTCCTAAAGCAACAACATCCATAGCGATCCGATCTGTACTTGCCAAAATTACGTTTGCTGGCACCTTCTTACCGAAATCCGGCCCCCCGTTGACAAAAGCTTCGACACCATCCATCAACACAAAAGTAGGCTGATAGACAGCATTAATTTCGGCGATCATCGGTTGCATATGGGGTGAAGTATGCAGATCGCGCATATAGTTAAATGGATCTCCGGGAACATACTTCGCTACCATGCCTACGGTATTTTTTAGGCACAGGGTATAATGCGCTTGCTGATGAGTTTTTAGACAACAGGTAGTGACAACTGCTTCTGCTTCTAGAACGGGACGGGCAAAGGCGAAACCTGCTTGCCAGTGAGTTCCTTGTGAAGAAAAGTATTGCCACTGCGCAGTAGGCAACTCATCCAACACGATCGCCTCTAGCCCATAGCGATCTGCCAGTTTAAAAACTCCTTTCATTTCCATCGCCTGACGGGTGTCTGCCATACCAGAGCGATCGCCGATAGTAATTTTTCCTGCGCCAGCATTTTGTAGCTCTTGCACCAAAGCTTCTAATAATTTGGTATCTGTAGCTGCTGGAGCCGGATCGGCAGTATTGTAGTTAGGCTTGAGGAAAATGCTTTTTCCCTGAACACCGTTGGGTTGCAACAAATCGAGAGCGCGGCGCGTTCCCGATACCCGATCTTCGTCGTAGACTATGACAACTTTGCTCACACCATTCGGCGGTGGTAATGGCACCACTTTCTTGGCATTAGCATTCTTGGCATGAGTAGCATTCAAAATCGATCCAGATGTTTTCAGGGTGTGCAGAACGGAGTTAGGGGAAAAACCAGATGTTTTCAGAGTAGAAAAAATATAGGGAGAAATTGCTGCTCCCGCTGCTAGTCCAGCCAAGCGAAGGAAATTACGCCTTTTGTGTTTGAGATGGAGGGAATGAATACGCATAACACTGCTTGTCAAAGAAATGCTTTCTGTCTAGCTATATGAGGAATTTGATTTAGAACAGACTTGCGCATACAGGTTTTAGGCAATTTTTATGATTTATATTTAGCTTTGCAATCAAATACTATGCCTATAGCCGGATTTAATTAAGGAGGTTGAGATTTTAAATATTAAATAACTATCGAAAATCAAGATTTAAAATCTCAACTTGCAGCCAAAATTGTTAAATGCGAATGAAATTACTTGGCACATCAAACTTGGGAGTTTCACCAGGAGAATAAACAGCTTGGTCTTCTGTATTGCTGAGAATGATTGCTCCCGCACCAATAATATTTTCTTTGCCGATATGAATATAATTGCGGACGGTAGCATTCAAACCGAGAAAAGTGTATTCTTCGATAATTGCGCCACCACCAAGTACAACATTAGAAGTTAAGAAGCAATGATCTTTAATGACGCAGTGGTGACTGACATGATTTGCACCAAACAGCAGACAGTTGTTACCAATGGCAGAAAAAGGTTGGATGACGCTATGTTCAAAGATGAAGGAGTTTTCCCCCACTGGTGTACCGTGATAAGATGCTTGAGAACTGATATAAGTAATAAAACTATAGCCGCGCTTTTTGGCATCTAAATATTTTTCTGCCCGCAATTTGTTGACATTTTTATAACTAATGGCAACGAACAATTTATATTCAGAAGGTGGATAATACTTTTCCAGTTTTTCATAGGGAACCAGTGGTAGACCATGAAAACTATCTGCCTGAAGATAAGCTTCATCAACAGTAAATGCTACTACTTCATGTTCAGAATCATGGGTGAGATAGAAGTGAACTATTTCTGCAATCTCACTAGTACCAAAAATCACAACTTGCGCCATAACACAACTCCCTTCTACTGTTGATGAACGATTAAGCGATCGCACTTTGAACTGATAACATTAGCTGCAAGCATCAGCCAACTTGGGTCTGGTTCTACACCATTGGCCCAAGCTATTAATGTTGCTGGTAGATTTGCGCCAGCACAATGTGAAAATGGGTAGCCTCCACCAAAGCGGGGGTTTAATTCTAAGACGTAGCAACCTTGAGAATTCACAATTACATCACAGTCAAGATTGCCAATATGACTGAGATTCTGCGCTAGTTGCTGACCGATAGTTTGTAGTTTTTCATTTGCAACTGTGACTGCGCGATCGGTCTCTCCTGCGCGCATACCCAACTTACGTTTCACAAAAGTTGTGATATAGTTACCATCTAAATCATTAATGATATCTAGACCGTATTCTTCACCTAATACTCGCTCTTGAATTAGAATACAATTTTCAATATCAGTTGCACTAATATCTGCAAGAACTGTGCGATGTAATTTTTTTGCTACATAGCGATAAGCTAATTCTAATTCTTCACGATCCTCTGGATATTCAATGCCAATTGATGCACTCCCCCAGCGAGGTTTGACTACTAAAGGAAAGGTTATTTCTCCTCTTTGAATGGCTGCTTGGGCTGCGCTGAGAGAAACATAAGTTTTTGGCGAAGAAATATCGTTATTCTCTAAAAATCGAAAAGTAGCAAACTTATCAAAACAAATTTCTATAACCTCTGGAGAAGAAACAACTGGAATAGTGCCTATTTTCAGAAATAGCTCGCGTTGTTTTGCTAAGTAGGGTAATTCTAAATCGTTCAGCGGCACTAACAAACGTATCTGTTTTTGCTGACAGATATCTAATAACCTCTCAAAGTAATCGCTGTGATAAATAGGCGGTAACAAAATACCTTCATCTGCTTCTTGTAAAGCTGGCGCTTCTAGACTAGAATCAACAGCAAATACTTGTCCGCGATTTCCTAGTGCTTCTTGAAAGGATTTCAACAGATAGTTGCGTCGTCCTGCACAAGTTAATATGACATTCATAGCAAGTTTTTACCTCTTATAGGATATAGGTAGAAAACACATCCTGAGAAGTTTCGCGCCGTCTAATTAGTGAATAATCGTCGAGAATAGAGTCATAGCTAATAATAGGAGGATTGGGTCTAATAAATGGTGGTTTAAAAACTACAGTATAGGCACCAATGTTCTCAAAAACCACGTAATCTCCTATAGCTATTTCTCCAGAATATTCCTTGTATAAACAATCATGTTCCATACAAGTATATCCAACTATGTCCACTGTCCCTACAAGTTTTTTATTGTTATTTTCATCGTTTTGATAAATTTTGAAAGACAGAGTTTTATCGGTTCCGGTTGGCTTGACGTTGTGGATGCTACCAACTACTAGGGCGATTTGGCGCGATCGCACTGTTTTTAAGCCTACGACTTTAGCTGCAAATTTCAACACATCGGAAACAATCGCTACTCCTGGCTCAATAATTAGTTCGGGGCCAGAGTTACCGGGATATCTGCTTTTTAATTGAGGTGCAACAGCTGCGGCGTATTCCTGATAATTGGGAATATAAAAATCAAATTGACTTCTTAAATCTTCAGTCATTTTGCCAAAGAAACCACCACCGATATCAATAAATCTTGGTTGTTTATCCTGAAAATAATAGTCAGTTAATTCCAAAATTTTCTGAGTACGACGCGCATAGGATTCTGTGCTTCTTGATGATGTAGAAATGTGGCAATGTAGCCCATCAACAGTACAATTCTGGAATTCTGTGAGTCGTTTAAAAGCACGATCGAGTTCGCCTGCTGCAACATCAAACCCAAATCGAGATATCCGATGCTCACCGATATCAAAATTACATCTCAAGCCTACAGCTATCTGCTTTTCTGGTAATCTTTGTGCTAAAGCTGTAACTATTTCAACTTCTTCTAAACAGTCCAAGTTGACTGTAGAACCAGCTAAGATAGCGTTTTCAATATCTTGTTGCTGCTTCAACGGCCCGTTAAAAATAATTCTGCTTGCTGGTACGCCGATAGCGATCGCTAAATCATACTCCATTTGGGAAACAACTTCGGCATACCCTCCCATAGAATGCACCGTTTGGCATAATTTGGGAATGTAGTTAGTTTTATAAGAATATCCTATGTTGGTATTTGGATAAATTGCGCGGAAACTCTCAAGAAAGTCTTTATAGTTATTTTCAAATTGTCTGAGATCCAGAATAAAAAAAGAGTCTCCGTATTCTTGCTCTAAATTTTGTAATGTTTGCCAAGTAAGTGTCATTTTAAAATTATTTTTTGAAACTATATGTAACATTGCCTGCAAACGCTTGAGCAAAAGTTTGTTGAGAAATGCCTCTATTTTCTTTTGCCTTCATTCCAGAATTTTCTTGAATAAAGAAGTATGAAGTGGAAAAGATAAATTAATACCTCATACTTCAGGTTTCCGTGGAGACTAATTAATTATTCCCCATAAATTCTTCCATCGTGGTGTCATGATTAGCGTGGCTAATTCCTTCTTTTTTAAGTACTTTCCATACCGTCAAAAACAGTATTTTTAAATCAAGCCACCAACTCCAATTATCGATATACCAAATATCTAGTTTGAATCGCTCTTGCCAAGAAATAGAATTGCGACCGTTAACTTGTGCCCAACCGGTAATCCCAGGCTTGACTTCATGACGGCGGGCTTGTTCGGGTGTGTAGCGGTCAAGATACTTGACCATTAAAGGACGCGGGCCAACGAAACTCATGTCACCCTTGAGAACATTCAACAGTTGGGGAAGTTCATCTAAACTGGTTTTTCGCAGAAATTTACCGAAAGATGTGAGGCGTTTTGCATCGGGTAAAAGATTACCGTTAGCATCGCGCTCATTGGTCATAGTGCGAAACTTGTAGAATTTAAAAATACGTCCGTTTTGACCGGGACGAGGTTGGGCAAAAATCACAGGACTACCCATGCGGTAGTAAATAGCGATCGCCACAATTACAATTACAGGTAGGCACAGAATGAGCGCGATCGCCGCTACAACTTTATCTAATACAAATTTGATTAATCTACTATAGTCAGTAGAATCAACACCTTGAAAATTCTCAGTAATCATAGATACATCCTTTTTGTCAGCAAAAATAAAAGTAGTTAATCGTTAAGTCCTATTCCAATCAAGCGAGCAGTAGCAATCACTTAACAGCCAAAGATGCTTTTGTTACTACAGGCTCTGTGAATGTCGCCTTTGCATACAAAGCTTCGTGCAGCTTAATAACCTGGCGGAGATCGTAGTTAGCCATACGTTTTCGTCCGCGCTGGCCCATCAGGCGAGCCTCTTGTGAATGCTCTAATACCCAAGCGATCGCTTTTGTAAATCCGGCGATATCTCCGACTTTTACCAGCAGCCCACAGTCTTCTGCCAACAAGTCTTCAATTCCCCGAATAGATGCCCCAATGACTGGAACTTCCAGACACATAGACTCCATGACACTTCTTGGCAGTCCCTCTTGTTCGGAAGCCAGCACAGTAGCTGTCGCCGCCCGCATTAACGTGGGAATATCTTTGCGGAATCCTAAAAAGCGAACTTGATTTTGTACCCCTAGTTGAGTTGCTAACTCTTGCACTTCTGCCATTAGCGGCCCATCTCCGGCAAAAGCCAAGCAGACATCAGACCGACCGAGGCGAGCAAATGCTCTTAAAACATCTTGAGGATGTTTGCGGGGTATGAACTCAGCCACTGACAGCAACAGTTGAGTCTCTGGTGCTAAACCTAATTCCCGGCGCACTCTTTCTACTTCCGCCTGTGAAATAGCCTCAGGATTGTAATACTGCAAATCTACCCCCACACCTGGCATATAGTGGATGCGATCGCTGGAGATCAGTTGGTAGCGCTTGGCGGCTTCCTCGTCTTCACGATTCATCACTACTAAACGGTCTGTCCAATTTGCTGCCAGCTTCTCCAATGCCAAGAACGCGGCATTTCTTAAGGGTTTGCCATCACGATAGAAGTGAAAGCCGTGAGCAGTATAGACTACTTGAGCTGAAAGCTGCTTTCTTAAATTCCTCAGAGCATAGCGAGTCACAAAAGCTGCTACAGGCGTGTGGACGTGAACTATGTCATATTGCTGCTGCTGCATCACCTCTTGGATGATTTGGGGCGCAACGAGTAGATTCCGCGGATCTAGCGGGTTGCGCGACCACTGCACATCCCAGACGCGATCGAAAGCCTCTACACACTCAGCACTGGCAGAAATTCCACAAGCCATTGCATCTACCAACCAGCCTTGGGCACGGAAGTGCTGAGAAAAAGGCAGGAGGAAAGCGCATAAGGTATCTGGAATTGTTGTCACCATTAACAGTTTGTTCATTGATTTGCTTCCACCTCCTTGGGGGTTGCCGTTTTTTGATTCATTGTCATCATCTAAGTTGTCCTTGATTCCTAACGTTTCTGGGTCAATAACCAAGCTTCTGTTTT
Organism: Calothrix sp. NIES-2098; assembly: GCF_963875125.1. Taxonomy (NCBI): domain Bacteria; kingdom Bacillati; phylum Cyanobacteriota; class Cyanophyceae; order Nostocales; family Calotrichaceae; genus Calothrix; species Calothrix sp. NIES-2098. Next base: position 300,857 of record NZ_CAWNKJ010000001.1, on the reverse strand, counting down.
CTCGCGCACGTAGCTATAAAACTTAATTCGCCGCGCTCGGAGAACTTCATCTATGTATTCTTGAGCTTTTTCCAGGTTGCGAGCTGACATCCGCGCCATGCGCTCTGGGTCAGTCACTACGGCGCGAATTTTCTCGGCTAAAGCAGCCACGTCGCCAGGTGGCACCATATTCTCCGGCTCTAGGAGTTCGGGTATGCCACCTACTGTCGAGCCAATGCAAGGTAGCCCACGAGCCATTGCTTCAATAAACGCTTTTGGTAAGCCTTCTTGATGAGAGGGTAATACGAACAGATCTGCTCGATCCAACTGCTGAATGACGGCATCTCTACTAGGTAACTGACCGCAAAAATGAACTCGCTGACCCAAACCTTTAGCTTCAGCTAGTGCCTGCATTTCTTTGCGATAATTGCCGTCTCCCACCCAAATCAACCGGAGGTCTAGTCCCGCTTCTACGCAGATATCAATGGCATTAATTAATACATCTGGTGCTTTATACAGTTGAGCCAGCGTACCCACGCTAACTAAAGTAAATTGTTTGGCATTTGGCTGCGGCGATCGCGGCGCAGTCACAAAAGCCGACTTCGGCAAATCAATACTCGAAAAGTGAGTAGAAAATGCCTCTTTTGCGGGAGGATATCGACGTTGCAAAGAATGCTCTGTGACATATGCCGCAGCCGTAGCCTGGGCACAATGACGTTGCAATGTCCGCATAAACCATCTGCGGAAAATTGGTCTGAGGGGATGCCGATAAGCACCAGGTGCAAAGACATCATAGGGATCGCCCACAACCTCAACCCCGTATGGTCTTTGAGGTTCTAAACAGCGCCAAACCAATCCACCAATGTCACAGGGTAAACGCATATGTATAGCTTGAGCGTTGACCAGTGCTGCCCGAACAGCTTTTTTGACGCGGGTATAGTTCTGGGCAAATCCCAACGCACCTTGATAATCGGGTATTGGCAATGGCTTAATTCCTGGCCCTGAAGCTTTGTTCCATCCAGGCGGCGGTGATTCGTGTGGTTTGGCACGCACTAACAGATGAACTTCATCGTAGACATCTAAATATCGAGACCAGAATTGATAGTTTAAAGACTGATTGGGCGTCCAGAGGATACCATCACTTGTAATCGCAAATCGGGCGGTAGCTGTTACTAATACATTCATATACATTCATATATTGTTAATAAAAGTTGATACTGTTTTGTTAAAGCATTTGGTTTTTGGAACTAGACAAAAGATTTGTAAATCTCTGTTAGTCCTTTGGCACTATTCTCAATTGAAAAGTTATTGATTATCCGAGTTCGCCCCGCATGAGCAAGTTGCTCGGCATACTGGCGATCGCGGAGAATTTCAATGGTAGATTTAGCCATGCCATCAATATCTTCTACATCGTGCAATATCGCCGTTTCGCGATCGCGAACTGCTTCTATCAAACCGGGTATTTTTGAGCCGACAATTGGCAGTCCAGCAGCACTAGCTTCCAGAGAGACTACTGGCAACCCTTCATGAAAAGAGGGTAGTAAAAAAACATTAGACTTGCTCATCAATGAGGGTACATCGTCACGCAGCCCTAGTAATCGAACTGCATTTTCCAGCCCACGTTTAGCTATAGTTTCCTCAATTAAACTTTGAAGAGGCCCTTCTCCTACTAACAGCAATTTTGCGTTAGGAATCTGTTCTAAAACTCGCTCAAATATAGACAAAAGTCCTAGGTGATTTTTCTGCTCTATCAAACGCCCTACATGCAGCAGAAGCGGCGTATCTCCAGGCCAACCAAAGGAACGGCGTAACTCAGCACATTCTTCAGGAGTTGATAGCTCCGGAATATTCACACCATAATACAAAATGCGATAAGGAATTTGAATATTTTTCTCAAACGTAGCCAGACTGTTAATTACTCCCTGAGAACAACCTGTCACCAGATGAGAATGGTGAAGTGCATAGCGAACGCTAACCATCGCGTAAACTGACCGCAATTCCCGAATCAAGAAAGTGCGAGTTAACGGCGTTTGGGGAGTAAAAAAATTCGTGTTGTGAAAAGAAGTAATGACGGGAATTCCTAATTGACGACCTAGCCAAACAGCAAGACCGCTGTAAGCTTCTAAATGGTTGTGCAGGATCTGGTAATTTCCCTCAGTTAAAATACGTTTGAGTTTCTGAATGAAACCAACATGAGCAAAACTTAATTGACAGTGCAACACCTGTGCACCTAATTGTTCGGCAATTCCTGCTAGTGGGCCTACATCTTGCCCCTTGCAGCAAAAATCCATTTCCCACTCCTTGCGGGGAATTTGACGCAACATAGAAAGTAGCCAAATCTCAATTCCGCCCCTGTTTAAACTATGAATTAGATGAAGAACTTTTGGCATATTGCTAACCCACCTTTTTATTTATTTAGTTTCTACCGCTACCTCATACTTATAGAGAAGTTTCAAAACACTAGAACAAAGTAACTATAAAGAAGACAGCCTATAAATTTTTGCTATTTATTATTAAACTTACTAACAGTAGACATAGAAATTTATCTACTACCTTTCAATTTTATTACTCGATCGAAGCTCAGATAATTACTGTCTAAATTTCCCATTAATTGCTTTTTAGAACTGACAAAAAGTACTAAGGAAGGAACACCTCCTACTGTTACTAAAAAATATATAAGATTATCTAGATCGCCGATCAAAATTGTAAAACTAAAATTGATGAGCATTGGCATCAAAAGTAAGCGAGTATCGAATCGCGAAAAACTCATCATCGAACGTTGAATAGCTCCCACAATTAAGCCAAGCGCTATATATCCAAAGGGAACAGCATAGGGGCCAAAGTTGAGCATTGTTTCGCCTGCAATTCCGTAAACCCTAGAAGATACCCATACTTTAGGAATAAAGGAACCCTTTCCATAAAGCAGTTCTGTTCCTTCCTTAGATTTATTAGGTGGCTTTTCTGGAAAAGGCCAAAGTTGCCCTGGAATGAGAATAGTAAAGGCAGCAAAATAAGTTCTACCCCATGCATATTCGTAATCGCTATCATGGCGCATTATCCGGTAAAGCATATAAGCATGAATATCAGTTCTTCCTAAATCTCCAAATACTAAAGTTTCCCAATCTCTGCCTTTTTCTGCGACATATTCTTGACGAGCTTCTTGTCCTTGTAAAGCTGTTTGAACTCCTTCAATTCCTCCTGATTTTAAGAAACCATAAAAGTACATAAATAATATTAAAAATACTAAACTAATTAAGATTTGTTTTTTACTAATTTTCTTGAGCCAGAAATGAATCATTCCTGCCGCCCAAAATAATGCCCATACTGTATTACTGCGGCTGCCACGAAGTCCGCCAAATAGTAATTTGACGAAAAAGAAGACGATTAAAACAGTTATCAATACAGGCCACGATTGCAATCTTTTTTTATCGCGGGCATAGACCGTAAATGCCATCATGGCTAAATTGGGAAAGCTTTCGCAAATCATCAATAGCCAGCCTTGACCTACACCAGCTTCAGTTTCTTTATCTGCAAAAGCATTGATATAGCCAATTAACCCTCCATACTGGATGTAAACCACTACCTGTAAAACACAACAAATAATTAGGGCAGCACCAACAACAAAAGGAAAACGTTGTCGATCGATCGTCCAAATTGTCTTACTTGATTGATGCTTGGCAGGGTTTGAATTCCCATTCCGAGAAATGCGATAGAGTAAAATACCTAATAAATTCAGAGTAGCCATGCCACCAACCCAAGGCCGCCAGTCTGGAGGTGGCGTTAGATCGCCACCTAGCCAATAGTCATAACTGACGTGAAGTAGAGGCGCTAAGAAGAAGAAATGCAGACCTAATAAACCCATAACGCCCACGGGGGAGAAGATATCTAACCGCCCCCGGAACCATTCAACAGCGTCAATACAAATTAAAATTCCACATAATGTCACGGGAATGAGAAACCAATGGAGAAATTGGTTGGTAGTTTGCAAGAAGCCCACTAATGTCAGCAGACAGAGAAAAATCGAAATAATTACACTGTCTGGATAGGCTGTTTTTGGGTGGAGGTGTGCGCGATTCATACCACAACCTCCTGAGATATTTGAGCTTGATAAATCTTCTCTAAGTCCTTAACACAGGTTTCGATGCTGAACTTACTATTTGCCATTATTGCTAAAGCATCAGATTGACTAATGGCAGGTGCTGTATTTCGCCAAGCTAAAATTACTTCCGCCCATTTAGCAGCTGGTTCATTTAGAGATAGTCGCTGCACTAGAGGTTGGATGACATCGCCTTCTTCTGGAACCACATTGGAAATCACACTGCGTAACCCAGCCGCTTGTGCTTCTAAGCGCACATTTCCCAGACCCTCAAACAGTGATGGAAACAGAAAAATATCCATAGCACCTAACATAAGTCGGGGAATATCAGACCGGACACCAGCAAAAATGACGCGATCGCTTAAACCCAACTGCTGGGCTTTTTGTTCCATTTCTGGGCGCAGCGAACCATCTCCCACTAATAACAGGCGCATTTTTGGTTCTCTCTGAGCTAATTCTGCGGCAACGTCAAGGATAAATGTATGATTTTTAACTTCTACAAATCTGCCAATGTGACCAACAACAAAAACATCGGCAGGAATACCAAGTTCAGCGCGCACAGTTAGTTTATCCACTTCATCCCGAAATGGAGTCGGGTCAATGCAATAACCAATAACTCCCCAACGCGGATCGGTTTCGTTGGTTGAACCAAACAAAGCTGCTACTGCTTTGGGGTTAATTCCCAGACCTAGCGTGGCATAACGGTTAATCCAAGATTTCATCCAAGAGTAATATAAGCGGCGATTAAGCCCTCCCTTGGTTTCAATTGCAGAGGTATCTGTGTGACAGTGAGCAATGCGAATGGGTACACCTGCTTGCCAAGCTAAACGCATGACATAGCCACTGAACAGATGCACATGGCTATGGACAATATCGTAAGGACCGTAGTCGCGGAGAATGCGCTGAAAATTCAAGGCATAAGTCCACGGTCGAGATGTATGCGGACAGGGAATAATTTGGCTGTTAAGGGCGCGAATTTCGTCATCGTAAGCACAAGGCTGTGCTGTATGAACTAAAAAATCCATCTGGAAGCGATCGCGATCTATGTGGTGTAAAACTTGCATTAGCCAAGTTTCAATTCCACCCCGATTCATGCCACCCACAACGTGTAGTATGCGTTTTTTCATGACCTAATTAATTTCCTCCCAGTTGTGATGAACAGTACATAAATAGTTGCGATACTGGCCTGTTTCATCTGGGACAATCCGATCCATCGGTACAGGTCCTTCTGCGCGTACGTGAAAAAAGTGATAACCAAATTTGCTCAGAATACTCTCAACATTTAGGAATGGATCGTCAGGATTACATTCAATAATTAAGGTAGGCTTTGATTCGCTTAATACCCTTTCCATTCCCTGCAAGACTTTATCTTCTAATCCCTCAACATCAATTTTGATCAAGTCTACTTTTTTATTGCTGGTGCAAACAGCATCGATAGTTGTTACTGGCACATCTACCAGAGCGCCTTCCATACCTCTAAATCCTTGAATATTTAGGCTAGCTGACTTAGGTACATCTTCACTAGGAATATGTAATTTTGTTGAGCCAAGAGTATTAGAAACTGCTTCGTTTCGCTCTTGAACTCGCTCAGTCCAGCCATTAATCTTCACATTAGAAACTAAAAGTTTATACACATTGGGAACTGGTTCAAATGAAATAACTTGGGAGTTTTCATTTGCAGCCAAAGCCACTAAGGTAAAGAGTCCTGTGTTTGCACCAACATCTAAAAATAGATGAGCTTTTTGCACTAATCTGTAGAATAATTTAATCGTTTCCGGCTCATAAGATTTAATGCCGCGCCAAAACAGATGCCTACCAATACCATCATTAGCAATGCTTGAATATTTAAAAGATTTTCCCTCAAACAGTGAAACAGAAAAAGTTTCCTGAACTGGTAAGCGTTGCCAGATTGATTGAGGTAATAAACCAGTACGAGCAACAGATAATAAAAGTGGTTTAGTTAAAGGATTTTGAGCGAGATTGCTGAGGAGCGATTTTATAGTTTTTTTAAAATTAGTCATGACCCACCCTGATTTTTGTATTACTAATTGGTTGAAGATTTGCACTTGTTAAAGAGTTACTTCTTCCTGCTGTCTGTTAAGCCTGCGTAGTATTTGAAAGAGAACTCCTACACTGAGTACAGCTTGGACAATTCCCGAAATCATCAGTGCGAATGCTGCTCCTGGTAGTCCATAAATTGGCAGCAACCAGAGACAAGCTATAGCTGATGAAGTTGTTACTAAAGCAAACAAAGGTACTTGGATACGGAAGTATCTGGCCGCAGCAATTCCATAACCGAGAAAAGAAGATACATAACCAATGCCAGCTGCAACCATTAACCATACAAACAAATTTTGATGCTGGGCATACTCAGGTTGGTAAAGAACGGTTAAAATCTCTTTACCTGCGACAAGCGCCAGCAAGACGGCTATTCCGCCAAGTAGAGTAGCGATCCCTACCATTTTGATCAGCAGTGTTCGGAAAGCGATGCCATTTCCGTCTGCATAGTATTTAGCCAGCCTAGGAGTAGCGGATTGTCCTAGAGCAGTCACTACCATGCTGCCTGCTACCATTAAGTAAGCGATCGCTGCAAAAACTCCCAGTTCCCGCTGCCCTAAATTTTGCTCAATAAAATAGCGCGGTATGTTGCTATTCAGAGAAATGAGCGCCATTGTAAAACCGATGGGCAGAGCTAGCCATACTAGTTTTGTCAATGTTCTCTTTTGCCACTGAGGCCGCAGTGCAAACGCCTGTTCGCCTTTTCTCCCTCTTTCATCCTGTGGCATTGCTCGCAGATGATTGAGAAGCAATCTGCCATTACGCAGGTCGTAGCCAAGCAAAACCACAGCCCAAGCCATAGCCAAGCCAACTACTCCCCACACAACGCGACCCGACATGTAAACGCCTATACCTAGCAGTAACAGCGACAGCGGGCCTCTAATCATCAACGAAAAGGCAATGCGATCCATTCGTTCGTTCTGCTGAAACAGCCCGTAGAAAACGTCGCTAATAGACTCGAATGCCTTTGCCAAACCAACCAGGAAAATGGCTAGCGATGTCTCCCAGTTGTATCCAGCTTTGAAAGTAATTCCTACAATCACCACAAGTGCCAGCAATGTTGAGACGATCCGCAAACCAAGGTAGTCGCTGAAGAGATACTGGGATTTAGCGTCTGTCGCCTGGACATGGCGCAAATCGAGATTTGTAAACATAAATACGGGTGCAGTAATTGCCAGCCCTAATGTGAACTGCCCTACCATCTCCGGACTACCGAGTTTCGCAAGCACCATCAACATTCCCCATTGGCAAGCTGCATAGACAGCATTACCAACAAAAGTCCAGGAGAAGTTACGGCGTAGTGTGAGTGATTTGTACTGTTGCATCCTTTCGGTTTCTATCTCAAATTCTGTGGATTCATCATGAGGAGCGATCGCAGGTTTATTTAACAGTTGGCGTCTATGAACCTGATTTGCTAAATTGAATTTCAGCTTGTCTAGGCTCGCTAAAGTTAAGAGCTTTTTTGAAATAATCTAAGTCCAGCCCAAAAACTACAACGATGCGATATCCATCTACACAGGCTATCCATTTACCATCCTCCATTTGATGGGGATCGATAGTATGCATTCCCGTTTTATTCCAACCAAAGCCGCTACCTTTGAGAATTGGGTTTTCTTTGACTGGTTTTTCTGCATAATTTGTTGTTGTTAAATTAGTGATTTCAAAGGCACGCACCTGATTACCATAAAATCCCTCACCATCCTGGGTATATCTGAAAATTTGGCCATTTGATACGAGAACTCTACCCCCTGGTCTGGCTATATTGACATTTTCTTCAATCACAGGGCTTTGAGGATGTTCAATCCAATTTCCCATCAAGTCATCAGCATAGAACAGACGCAGAATATTGCTTTTAAATGATGTGGTAAACAGCCACCACCGATCGTTGAAATTAAAAATCGAAGAGTCTACATAATCGCTACCATCTAATAAAGTTTTGACTAATGTCCATTGAGTTGGAAAATTAACAGCTTTGTACAATCTAATCGAATTAGCTTCATAGCTTTCAGGAATCATGTAGTATTCATTTTGAAATTTGAATACATAAGGATAAGACAAGTGAAAAGCTTCAGTCAGTACTATTTGTTGATACTTCCAGCTATATCCATCGTTGCTAGTTGCTAGGGCGATTTCTCCTTTTTTTCGGCGATTGTTTAGCACCTCAAAGAACAGGTACCAACTGCCATCCTCACGCACCATGAAGGGGTCAGCGACAAACTTGGCTGGTACATCGGTTACATCCTTAGCCGTCAAGACTGGATTTCTGAAATTTTTTGGCGAACCTAACTTTACAGGAGATTCCCCTGTATAAATTCCAATGACCCAATCAGTTTTTCGTCTGACAAATGTTTTGGCAAGATTTGCGAGCAAAGAAAAGGATCGCGATGTGATAGACGACATGCTATTTAATATCTGGAAGATTATATTGATATGCTGATGGTTCTTGATGTTGATTGCCGCTAATAGATATTTTTGGGAATAATCCTCAGGAATTAAAAACTTTATTTCCTGTTTTTAAGCCCCTTGTGGTTTCATTTTTCCTACTTTAGCTATCTGATTAGCGGAATTTCTTGGCTCGGTTGTTGTGAGATGGATTGGAGCTTCTGATTGCCAAGATTTTGGACTATATCCCGTGACTAATTGCCCAATTAAATATTTAATTAAAGCCCCATCGTTTTTATCTGCTGCTTTACACAAATTTTCTACGATCGCATTCAGATTTGCGGGAATAATTCGACTAGCATTTTTCACTACAAACAGTTTTTCGTGGGGAGTTGGTTCGTATTCTTCTCCTTCAATAAATAGTTCCTCAAATAACTTTTCACCCGGTCGTAAACCTGTAAATACAATGTCAATGTCTTTGTTGACTTCATATCCCGAAAGGTGAATTAGTTCTTTGGCTAGATCGACTATTTTCACTGGTTCGCCCATATTCAACATTAATACTTCCCCACTGCGACCCAGTACTACAGCCTGCAAAACTAGTTGAACTGCCTCTGGTATTGTCATGAAATAACGGCAGATATCGGGATGGGTAACGGTTACTGGCCCGCCTGCGGCAATTTGTTTTTTGAAGGTAGGAACAACACTGCCACGACTGCCTAACACATTGCCAAAACGCACGGCTACATAAGGCTTTCCAGTCTCTCTGGCAGTTTGCAGAACTAACATTTCGGCGACTCGCTTACTCGCACCCATGACATTGGTAGGGTTAACTGCCTTGTCTGTAGAGATCATCACGAAATGTTGGACATCATACTGCTTTGCCAGTTCCAGCAGATTTTTGGTGCCGAGGACGTTATTGGTGATTGCTTCTGCTGGATTTAATTCCATCAGCGGAACGTGCTTATGGGCTGCGGCATGAAAAATCACATCCGGCTGGAATTGCTCAAAGGCTTGTTCTAAGCGATAGCGAAAGCGAATATCAGCAATGAATGCAGAAATGCGTGGGGTATTCGGTTTTACTTGGCTATCTTGTTTGATGACTTGAACCAGTTGTTCTAATTCCTGTTGGATATTGAAGACAGAGTTTTCTCCATGTCCAATCAGGATCATTTCCGCAGGACGACAGTTAAATATTTGACGGCAAAGTTCGCTACCAATAGAACCACCTGCACCAGTAATGAAGACTTTCTTGCCAGCAATAAATTGGGCAACTCTTTCAATATCTGTCTGCACAGATTCGCGTCTGAGCAAGTCTTCAATTCTGACATCGCGAATGCTGTCTACTCGGACACGACCGTTGAGGATTTCATGTATGCCAGGTAATGTGCAAGTTTGAACTCCACTTGCTTTGCAAATATCGACAATTTCCCGGATCACTTTGCCTGCAACTGTTGGCATTGCAATGATCGCTTTTTGGATCTGGAGAGATTGTACAACCTCAGGAATTTGGAAGCGATCGCCTATAACTGGAATCCCACGGATGTGTACGTTTAATTTTTGTGGATCGTCATCAATGTAAGCTACAGGATAAAAACCCAATTGGGGACTTCTTTGCATTTCTTGGACGAGGGATACCCCTGCACTTCCAGCACCAACTACTAACACCCTTTCGTGTTGGTTCAAAAATACTTGTTTTTGGCTAGTTCTTTCTACGGCTCGTACACTGAAACGTAAGCCCCCAATAAAGGTAAAGGAAAGTAATCCGTCAATAAATGGTAGCGATTGTGGCAGTTTTTCTCTGCTTAAATAAGGTATATATTGAAGCACATCAAATAAAAGACTTTGAATGACTACCGCAGCCAACACCAACATGGCTATGTATGTCAATTCTTCAACACTAGCATAGCGCCAGTAACGTCTATAAAAACCTAAATTCCAAAATAAAGTTAGTTTGACTGCTATAAAAAGTATGGTGGCAGTGCCTAACTCTTTGATGTATGCGTTTAAGGAAAAATCACCGTCTAAACGAATAATTAGCGCTAATAATGGGGTAACTGCAAACAAAACTATATCAAACACTAACAAGTGTTTGTTTCTTAGTTGCAGCAATCCGCACAGGAAAGTATTAGCGACTTTTTGAACTGCCGCGTAAAATTTAACGAGTAAGTAGTTCATGCTCTTAAAGCTCTTAAACCCTGGTTGCTTGCCTATCTTTGTTGCTAAAGCTTTAAAGCTTTATTTGTATAAACACTTGGAAAAAATTGTAATTATCTTTTGCTGCAAGCCTTGCCCTGTAAGCTTTTGATCGCAAACACATTACAATTTTATTGATTAATTAATTATTAAATTATGACTTTCGCCTAATGACGGAATTCAAAATATTGAGGAATCTAATGACAGCAAATGCATCATAGCCATCCTCTCCACAATAATTGGATTCCCAATTATTTTAGTAGGAACTAATATTTATATTATTTTTCCTACTTTCTTGTATGCTTATACAACAAATAAAAGCTAAGTTTTTTGAACTAGCTTAGAAATAGTTGAGCTTGATGCATACATGATTTTAGCAGAGTATGGATGTGGATTTTGAACTTAGTTTCCGGTGCATCCTAATTTGGAAAAATATTATGACGAAACTATTTCGTCGCTAAAATCAAATAAAAAATTGAGTACGTCCACTGTAAACTTAAAATTTAGCCTAGCTGATTCAGGCTATTATCCGGAAAACCTTTCTGCGTCATTTTTGCAAAAGTGAATTCCCTTGCCAAAGCGATTTTCCCAAATGAGACACACCTTATTTATCGCAAAATAAATCCAAACTTTAAGTTGCTTACACAATTGTGATAGGTATATCAACTTTTTAACTTTCTTGAGTTTTAGCAGCGATAAATAATGAATGGCTAATTTGTTCTTAACTTAATTTGTGCTGTCAAATATTGGCGGAAACTTTGATTGTTAGATTTTGAGATTAGTAACTATCCTCCTACTGCTAATAACTTGAGAACGCTGAAAATTATTTTTATTTCTCTGCAACTATTATCACTTTATTTGGCTGAATATATTTATCAGTTTATAAAATGCAATGTCTGAGATTTGACGTTTGTATCTGATTTTTTACCATCTTTTGCTGAGTTAATTTATATAGTTTTTATGAAATCACCTGCTTGGGATCGGTATATATATATAGATTTGATAAAGTTCTATATTTAGGGGGATAACCCTGAGTTATTAACTCTATCTAACTAGCACTTAGCTTGATATTAGCTATCTAATAAACTGTCTTGAGGATCATACTTTTTTTTAATATTCAGAGGAAAATATTGCTAATGATTGATATTAACCTTATAAAAATATCTATCTACTAGTGGTTGACAATTTGTACATTTTGCCATTAAAGAAAAGACAAATACGAAAGCAGAAAATATTGCTCAACTTGCTATATCTCTTGTGATATGTGTTGTGGCATCTTACCACAGGCAGATAAATAAGCAAGCGTAGAAAATTGACAACACTTTTGGAGTAGAACTCCTGTTATTAAGTCCGCCAAATGACTGACGATGAAAAATTTTTCGCGTCCCCTGCATCTTTCCATCTCCGCATCATTATTTTTGTAAGTATTTAGGCGAACCTGAAATGATTTTGTAACAGGGGATAAAACCCGACTTGTAGGCTAACAGTTCTCAATTGAGTTTGAATAACAAGTTGATTAATTATGGAGTTATTTAGTTATTGAATACCCTTTCGTACCAAATCTGGAATTTGCGAAGGACGTTCAGCGACTGGAACTTGTGCTTCTTGGAAAGCAGCTAATTTATGTTGTGCTGTACCAAAGTGAGGATCGCGTCCGATAATTGTTGCTAAAGTGCCGGTTTGACGCCAATGTTTTGCTGGTGGCGCTTGTCTACCTGCAATGTAGGCAATAACTGGTTTATCAATTGCTTCAGCAATGTAGCGCGCTGCTGCTTCTTCACTACCGCCACCAGGTTGACCTACTAAGACGATCGCTTGTGTAGTATCGTCTTCATCGAGGATTTGTAACCATTGCAGAAATGAGGAACCAACGATCGCATCGCTACCAATACTGACACTAATTGACTGCCCTAAACCTGCTTTAGTTAATTCCCAAGCAACTTCGTAGGTGAGGGTACTGCTGCGGCTGACAATTCCTACGGGGCCAGGGGTATAAAATTCGCTGGGGTGAGTACCTAAAAGAATTTTTCCCGGTACAATGATTCCCGGACTATTGGGGCCTACTACCAGAGTTTCTACTGATTCGGCTTTACGCAGTAATTGCACCATATCTAAAGGAGGTACGCCAGCAGAGATAATGATGATCTGGTGAATATTAGAGGCGATCGCTTCCAAGGCTGCATCTAATACTTGATAAGGATTGACACAAATAATAGTCGTGTCAATTGGCCCAAATTGTCCGACGACTTCCTCAACCAGATCGAAAACTGGCAGATCGTAGAGTTTTTGTCCGCCAAATCCAGGATTTACGCCAGCAACCAAATTAGTACCATAAGCTTTCATTTGAGTAATATGAGTTGCTGAGATAAATTCACTGAACCCTTGGATTAATACTTTACTGTCTGGCGTTAAATTCATAAAAAATTACGGTAAATTTGATATCCCAGCACCAGAAGTTACAGGGAGGAGATTGACATCCACAATGGTGTCACATAATGTCATTTTGACTAAAAATTCACAACTATTGTCTTTAAATACTGATTAAATTCGACTCATTCTCAAAGGATGTTAAAAAAGTATTGAATAACACATTAACTAATAGTCTATTGCCCGTAATTACCCTATGAGTGGCGAGACTGTATATCTTTGTTTGATACAAGAGTTAATCTGTTGAGCAAAATACTTCTTCAACATCCTGATTGCAGCCCTTTTTACACAGGGGGTAAAATTTGACTACCTTTTATAACTAGTTGACTTGGCTAGACGAACTGATTCTGCTACTGCCTCATCTAAATTTTCCACTAAGATCAGGATATCGCCTTGAGTTTTCAGTGTGGCTAAATATTTTCTCGCTGCATTGAAATCAGAACCGCCAAGGCGGACAACTAAGCGGGGCAAATTGCTTTCACGGCGATGTTTGCTGCCATTAGTACGTCCCGTTGGGGATTTAACTTCACTTTTGTCTTGTTGCAAAAATTTACTAATCACTTCAGCAAATACTTCAGATTGCGGAATGCTACCTAAGAGATTGACTAGGATGACTTGAATACTTTTATCAGCTGCGAGAATTTTCAAACTTGTATCTAAGCGATCGCAGAATGTAGTTTCTGTTGTATCTGTGACAAAAGCATGACGCAGATTTAAGCACACTCCAGGTTTACCACCAGCATTCACCACCAAATCTAAGGTTGCCAATACAGAACCCGTACCATTACCGAGAATGCCGATTTTACCGTGCATTTCTATCCCATCCCACTTACTCAAATGGCCGTTAGTCTCGTTATGGTGATGAGTTTTGACTACTTTTGCTGCCATTGGGGCAATGTCGGGATGACGTCCAATTGCCCGTTCGTTAACTCTCACCTTACCATTGAGGGCCATTACTTGCCCGGAAGCATTAACTGCCAAGGGATTAATTTCTACTAAATCTAAGTCTTTTTGGATAAACAGCTGGTACATCTTCTCGATTACATGACTAATCGATTGCATCAGCGTGCCTTCTAAACCGAGTTTTAAGGCCAGTCTGCGGGCATAAAATGGCGAAAATTCTTGTTCGACAACAACATACTCCATTTTCTCCCCTGCCGATTCCCAATCAATATCTGCTTCTTTGCAACCTAAAAGTACTGGTCGGCAGACTGCGGTATCTAAAACCACAGCTAAATATAATTCTTGTCTGGCATCGTATTTTGATTCTGCCAGCAATACTTCCGGTAACTCGCCCCAAATCGGTAAATTGAAGATAGTTTGAGCAGCAGCGATCGCATCGATTGTTGTTTCCACAATCCTGACTCCACCAGCTTTCGCCCGTTCTGCTGCATGGACTTGAGATTTTAGTACAACTGGGTAGCGAATTTTTAATCGTTTTAAATCCGTAGGATGGTCAATTCTTTGGGAGGGCAATACAGGAATGCCGATTTCTCCAAACCATTCTTTAACTTGGTACTCCAATAAATCCATCGATCCGCACCTGGTAGCGACACTTGCACAGAATTTTTTTGAAAATTATCTTTAATCTTTCACCGCACTCTCAGTAGACAATTTCGCTTTAGATACTTATTAACAGTTATTCTTTCAACGATCAATTTTATCGAATTCAGTAAATTTGGTAAATTAAATTGCTTACCAAAAATTGCCAGCATTGCCACAAGACGTTATTAATCTCCTCAGTAAATTTTCTAGGATGTCAGGAAACCACCATACTCATAAATAACCCCTAAGTAATGTGGATTTATTTTTCTCCAATTCCTAGTGTAGAGTGTGAGGCGCGATCGCGCTCAATTATTGCTACGTTAGATTAGCCCTCAAGCAACTGAAAAGATTCAAGATTAAAGATTTTAATTCTATTATTAACACAATCTTATTGGCTTTACTTGGGGATAATTGCGACACTACTACAACGAAAAAGCTATACATTTCCAGTTAGATATAAAGCCGTGGAAATACCCAAAAACTTTATTATTCCCATTTTGTAGCTGTAATTTATACTTTCAGCGAGATTGTTAAATATGATTTTTACCACTAGCAAACTAGGGAGTTCGGAAAAATCTCTGCTTTTTTGATTTTTGGTGAAAACTCAGAATTTGTGTTAGAAAGTTGGTCAATCTGATTATCTGGCTCTGGTTGGTTAAACTGTGCATCTGCATTCAACAAACGAAAGTCCTACCTTTCCCAGTCTCGAAGATAAGAAAAACAATATAGAAGAACAGCGGGAACGCTCTATGACAGTAGCAGTTCAGCAGGAAGACTTACAGCTGTTAACCAAAACTTTGCAGGAAATATTCCTGGCCGAAGTTCCATCTGGCGGAGTCTTCCAAGTGAAGTGTGCCGTCAATAATGACGGACTAATGGTACTAATTCAACATCCAGTAGGTTTAACAGTTGACACACAAATAGTCTTTCAAGTAATTGAAGACACAATCCGGTCGCTGTCAACTCAAGGAGAGCAAACTGTAGAATGCTTTCTAAGAGTATTGGGTGAAAAACGTCCTTATACCAAACGTTCCCTCTATATTAGTCAGAGGGTAGAAATCGATGAAATTAATCTCTACCCGACTTTACAAGCGCCTGACTTAGAAGAATCTACCGATAAATCCTCTGGTAAAAAATTAATTTTTCCTCCCTTCTCTCTCCCTACCTCAGCAGCATCAAGCAACGAGGCTGAGTCAGCATTTGCACAAAGCATCCCAGCAACTCCATCAAGCAATGAGCTTGATTCGCCATTCGCGCGTCCTTTCTCAGAAGTATCAATCGATGAGGCTGAATCACCATTCGCATCTTCTAAATCAGCTACTTCGTTCATGGATGAGGCTGAGTCACCATTCGCATCTTCTAAATCAGCTACTTCTTTTATGGATGAAGCTGAGTCACCCTTCGCATCTTCTAAATCAGCTGCTTCATCTGATGAAACTGAGCATGAAGAACCGTTCGATCCCTTTGCTGGCTCACCAGATTTATTAACTACTAAACCAGCAAAACCAATCAAAGCAATGTTGATTGGTGCAGCTTGTGTCGGAATTGTCGTGTTAGCTGGCGGAGCTTACCTTTTGGCTACTCCTTGTGTCCTCTCAGAGTGTAAAGCAATCCAAACTGCCGAGCAATTAAAAACGGAATCTAGACAATTGATGCGCAAGGCTAAATCTGAAAAAGAATTAGTAACAGTGCAACAGCAATTAGAAGCGTCTAGCTTAGACTTAGAACAGATTCCTTCTTGGTCTCCTCAATACCAAAAAGCCGAGGAACTAAAAGCAAGTTTATCTGGGTCATCAGAAAAAATCGATCGAGTGGTAAAAGCTTTACAAGCAGCATCCTTGGCGATGAGTAAAGGTAAAACCCCTAGCAACAGCCTAGAGGAATTACAAGCTAGACAAAAACTTTGGCGACAAGCGATTACACCATTAGAAGCTATTGGTACTAATAGCGAATTATACAATTTGGCTCAAGTAAGATTACTTGGCTATCGTGCTGAGTTAAACGCTGTGAACCAGCAATTGCTAGGGGCAGAAAAATGGTTAAAAAAACTGAATGCTTCTAAAGCTGTAGCTAATGCAGCTAGCCAGCAAGAAGCCAATATAAAATCCTTGCGTGATTTACAAAAGTTGCAGGCTACTTGGCAGGTAGCGGTTAATGCATTGAATATTATTCCCCGTACCAGTTCAGCATACCAAGAAGCACAAGCTCTATTAGGAGAATATAAACCAAAATTAGCAGCAGCACGCGATCGCGCTACAAAAGAACAATTAGCTTTTAAAACTTACCAACAAGCTATTAACGCTGCCAAGCAAGCTAAGGCTTACGAGCAAAAGCAACAATGGCAACCAGCTGTACTTCAATGGGAACAAGCTGTGCAGTCTGCTAAACAAATTTCTGAAGATAGCTTTCAATATCGTTTGACTCAACCTCTAATCGAACCCTACTCTGCTGCCCTGAAACAAGCACAAGCAAAATTAGAAACTGTCAATAGTTTGCAGCAAACCCGCACCGATCTCAATAAACTTTGTACTAATGGAATGCGGATTTGTACTTTTACTATAGATAATCGCGGAATTACTGTGCAGTTAACTCGTGAATATGACCTAGCACGACAAAGTACTTCAGCTAATGCTAATCCTCCAAAATCAAATGTAATTGCTGATGGTAATCAACACCTACAAATGTTACAGCAAGCGCTGGGAGTAATTAGTGATAATGCTCAACTATCTTTGTTTGTCTACGATTCTCAAGGTAAACCAGTATATTCGCGAACGCTTGAAGGGTAAGCATCGTCAGCAGTAGGGTAGGTATTGCCTTACCCTACAAATTAATATAGATATGGATGTTTGCAATTAACTACTGAGTTTTATTTTTAGCCAAAAATTATCATATTTATGAATATTTTTCAGCCAAAACAAGAGTTATTAATTTTGCCTTGTTTATGAGTTATAGAATTTATGCGATCGCTAACATCGGTCGTTTTAAACTCTTTGTTGGCGATTTACACATTCTTAAAGTAGTATGGCCGCCAATGCTAGAAATGCTCAATGCTGGTACGTATCCTCATGCAGAATTGCAACAAGAGTGGCAACAATTACAACAGCAACGACATTTCACTTTTCACACTCGCAACGAGATTTCAGGCGATCGCGAGATTATTGGCATTGAAAATCTACAATAATATTAATTTATTGCTTCACGCAGTTATCTGCCAGATTTTAATTGTGCGATCGGCACTACCACTAGCTAGAAATTTACCATTTGCACTTAAAGCAATAGAATTGACTTCTTGTGAATGTCCGGTAAGTGTATACAGCAGTTCGCCTGTGGAAAGTCGCCACATTTTAATAGTTGTATCTGCACTACTACTCCAAAGTATTTCTCCATCAGAACTAACAGCGATGGATTTTACCTCATCGGAGTGTCCAGCCAAGGTATCTAATAATTTCCCGGTAATCAAATGCCAAATTTTGATGGTTGTATCCACACTACCGCTAAAGAGCATTGTACCATCAGGGCTGATAGCTAAAGATTTTATCCCACCACTGTGACCGATGAGCGTGCGTAATGGATCGCCAGTACGTGGATTCCATAGCCTGATTTTACTATCAGAACTGCCACTCGCAAGGATAGTACCATCAGGGCTGATAGCAGCAGCATCAACTGCGGATGAATGCCAAAGAGTACAAATGCGATCGCCTTTATGCAAATGCCAAATCTTGATTTTATGACTGCCACTAGCAAGCAGCTGGCCATCTGGGCTAATGACTACAACTTTAACAGGTTTTTGATGCCCTAAAAGCGTATGCAGTAGTTTACCTGTTTTTAAATGCCATACTTTGACATTACTTTTAGGATGTTGACAGCTACCGACAGCCAAGTAATTACCATCACAACTCACAGCTACAGAGGAAATTTCTCCTAAATTCTCTGTGAGAGTGCGAATAAGTTCGCCTTTCTGAAGATTCCATACCTTGATAGTTTTATCTGCACCACCACTGACTAACATTTCTCCATCTGGAGCGATGGCAATTGATGATATATCCCCTGTATGTCCGGTGAGGGTATGAAGAAGAGTTGCAGATTCTAGGCTAGGTTGGGAATTGAGATTAGCGATCGCTTGTAACATCTTTTCAACTTCCAGAAGACTTTGGCGATCGTCAACAGCTGTAAAATATTCTTTTAACTTGGTCAAATATTCCCGATCTTCGATTCTCAGTGCAGATTGCATTACCTCTAAGGGATGTTTTCCCTCTGGTAGTGAAACTTGGCGCAGTTGCAACCATGTCTCGATCGAATACTCAACCTGTTCCTTTGCCCAAGAGCGATCGCTTAAGTAAGATAAACTTACAGCTAATTGCAAAGCTAACTCTGGAATCCAGTAACGTCGCTCCTGCTCTAGTGCTTGGTAAACTTGTTGATAGCCTGTAGCTATTGTTGCTACCGATTGTAAATCCAAAGTATCGTCAACCAAATTCATCAGTAATCCTGGTAGTAGGGGAGGTACATCGTGATGAATTAGATGATAAATATCCGCCACCCAGCTAGCAATCAAACAATGACATTTGATTAATACTTGGCAAAGTCTTTCAAAATCCTGATGATTGATTTCATATTCCAGCGATAATTTATTAATATCAATACCTTGTTTTTGCCATTTTTCTGCTTTTTCTAAAATTGCTAAATTTCTGACGTTATCTCTACCAATATTATTGATTTCCTCTAAATCTTCTCCAAGCAATAACAATTCATCTCTAATTTTCTGCCATTCTAAAGCTCGGCTTTTCGCAGAATCTTCTAAAATTTGCTTATAAGGCAATCTTGAAATAGTTTTATAGTAATAATTGCCTTGTCCTAATCCCCAATAAGCAATCCGACAATTCAGATAATCTCCATCATGCTCTGATTCTAATATTAAAATAGGCTCTGTTTTCAACATACTAAACAGAGCCTTAATACTGGACTCACTATGAAAACGTTTACTATCCCATGCACCTGCTAAAAATTCTGTTGGTCTAACTGAATTGTGGAGCGAGTAATGCTTGGTAATAAAGTCTCTTAAACCTTCAGCTAACATTAACTCAACTTCTGGAATTACTTCATTTTTTTTAGCAAATCTGTCATATTCCAGTTGTGGAGGAGCAATAAAAATTTTTAACGGGACACGTCCATAATTACTGTAAGATTCTAAAATCTGAGAAGGATATAACCTTAAAGGCCAGCTTTCTAGAATTTTGTGAACTTCTGGTAACTTAAGTGCAGTTTCTCGCTCTTTTTGAGTTATTTCTAATAAAGTTTGATGTTGATAAACAGCTAATTGATGTTGCAGACGTTTTCCTTGCGCCAATCCTACTTCATAGTTAAAATTTGACGCGACTATATTTAAGGATGGATCTGATTCAGAAATTGTCAGGGGAATTTCGTAATTAGTAGCATTTACACTGGTCTCCATCCGCTTTTGGATGAAAGATACAATAACGGGTGCAAACTCTATGACTAACTGTATAAGTAATCGGATTCCTTGCTCCATAAGGAGTTTCCTGTTCAACCCATAATAGTAAAAGCTAATTTAATTCTTTCACTATTGCTGCCATTAATTAAGTTAAAATAAGTAGCTGGCGATTCCAGAGTGCAGCTATACAAACAGAAAGCACCTACACAAGGTTGTACAATACATCAAAATTCCAGGCTATTCAATATTTATATATACCAAATTACTTACACCAACTAGCCGTGTTGATTGTTATTCCTAAATTTGAATTGCAGAATCACAATTAAAATCTTACTCCCAGTTGCCCATTAAAGCCGCGAACAGAGTTGTAACCAGCACCTACAAAAATGTGGTCTGTAGCACCTACCTGAACGCCTCCAGAGACCGCAACACCCTTATCTTCTGAATAATATCCCAGTCCTACATAAGGTGAAATTACTGGTAGACTGAAAAATTTTAAAACATCAACTCCAGTAGATCCGTCCGGGCCTGCTCCGAGTTCAACGCCCAAATTCAAAGCTCTAGCTCCCACAGCATAGGTGACATCACCATCATTTCCACCCACCGACACCCAAGGTTGGGGTACTAGCTGCGCTGAAGCCTGATTTGGGCTAAACAAAGTTAAAAATCCCAGTGATGCTATGAGTGTTTTAGCAATTACAGATGTTTTCACGTTATTCTCCTAAAATTACTTGTCACATTTTAATTAGTTTGATAGAAAATTTAGATTTATCTATCATGTGTCATGATGACGTATTTAACTTTGCTGAAGTGCCCACTCAAATTACTTAAGATTAAGTTTATTCTGCTGATGCGTGCTTAAATCAAATATTTTAGCGTTAGATCTGTCTAGAGTAACGAAATACTCTAAATATCATCTTAACCCCAGTTATTATCATTTCTGCCCTGCAAAATCTTTGTTACTTTAGCTTCCAGTTGTCCTAAATCAAATGGCTTGGCGAGATAGTCATCAGCCTTTATACCTGCATCTAAATTTTTAGTTAGCAGAAGTACAAAGGCTTCACCGATAACTTGTATTTCTTCGCAGATATCGGAGATATTCTCGTTTGGTAAAGTTACATCTAAAATCACTAGATCTGGATGAAAATTTTGGAATATAGCTCTTGCCGTTTTTCCATCGGCGGCAGCTTCTACTTGATAATTTAGTTTAGTTAAAAACCGTTGGATTAGGTTCCTTACTGGCGGATCGTCGTCAACTACAAGAATTTTCTTACCAATCATAAATAACTATTTCTCTGAAGATATATTGCTACTGGCTTAGATGTAATAAAGTTTGCGAGAAAACCCTATAAAAGGATTGTAATTTAAATGCGATCGCTTCCTTGGTGAATTTGTATTTTTTCATACTGCAAGCATACTGATATCATTACATATCCAAATACTTATTTTTTTAATAATTTCAAACTTCCAAAAGTTTTAAGTTAATTCAAAAATTATAGCAATTATAAATAAGTTATGAACAGATTACGAATATGCAAGACTTGAATTCTTGGTATTCATCCATGTCTTGAGCTATGAAACTTGGACAAATTCTACTTACAAAACTAGTAGGAAGAAATGCTAAGACTAAGGAAGGGTCAGCAAATGATTTTTGGGAAAATTGAGAGAGAATTACTAGATATAGAACTTTGGTCGCTAGATTACAGGGCTAGATTACCAGAGAAATTACAGTTATTGGTGAATCGAGAGATGGAACAAGGCGATATTTGGGAAGAACAAAATAATTATAATTGTAGTAAAAAACCCAGCTATCGAAAAGCTAGCGATCGCTGGATTTATTCTAGTCAGTAATAGCTTATAATTTATAGTAATATTTAGAGCAATTACTATTGCCTTGCCTCTCAGGAATCACCCCTACAAAAGGTGGGTATTCCAGTTACATACTCTATTTCTCTCTGACTCTCAGCTTTTATCATACTTTGATGATATGGGACTCATTTCATGAGTTAGTAGCTGGAGTGCTGATTATTGATTTAGAGATGCATACAGCTGAACTCTGAAACTAAATCCACATTTTCAGATGGGTATCAAATGTCAAAAGCTGATTGGCTAAGTCTTGGATAACGGCTAACTTCATCTGTGGCGAACTTAACTGTTTTACTGATACTTATAGATGTGGAGTGTAGCTGTGTATTCATGTTTATGCTTTCAAATTATTCCTGGTGATTGTTGCTTTCCTGCCTAAATTAAGTGTGTTTAGGAAAACATCTACAAATGTTTCAGTAACCGAAGTCTACTGCGTAACTTTTTGACTTATTTCTTTCACCTAGCAAGAGAAGGAATCAATACCAATGGCACACCTGTTTGAACCATATAGTATTCGTGAAGTCAGCTTTCGCAACCGCATTGCCGTTTCACCAATGTGTCAATATTCCAGTACCGATGGTTATGCTAATGACTGGCACAAGGTTCATCTAGCTTCGCGTGCAGTTGGTGGTTCTGGTTTAGTGTTAACAGAAGCAGCAGCCGTAGAGCCGCGGGGACGCATTAGCCCCCAAGATTTAGGAATTTGGTTAGACGAACACGTTGAGAATTTAGCCCAGATTGTGGAATTAATTCATAACTTTGGTGCGGTTGCTGGTATTCAACTCGCTCACGCAGGAAGAAAAGCCAGCACAGCCAAACCAAGCAAGGGCGGAAAGTTCTTAGATGAATCTCAAGAAGGTTGGCGTCCTCTAGTTTCCAGTAGTGCGATCGCTTTTAGCAAAGATAGCCCCATACCAGAAGCCCTCACCATTGAAGGTATTCAACAAGTTACCGATGCTTTTGTCCAAGCTGCTCAACGTTCTTTAAAAGCTGGATTCAAAGTAATTGAAATCCATGCTGCTCACGGTTATCTGCTGCACCAGTTCCTCTCACCGCTAGCTAACACTCGTACAGATGATTATGGTGGTAGCTTTGAAAACCGTACTCGGCTGCTGAGGGAAGTCGTTCAAGGCGTGCGAGAAGTTTGGCCACAAACACATCCATTATTTGTACGCCTCTCTGCTACAGATTGGGTAGACAAGGGTTGGGATATTGAGCAAAGTATCGCTTTAAGTGACAAACTTAAGTCTTTAGGTGTAGATTTGATTGACTGCTCTTCCGGTGGCATTATCCCAGGCATTAACATACCACTCAAGCCAGGTTATCAAACTCAGTTTGCCGAACGCATCCGTCGTGAAGCGAATATTGACACAGGAGCCGTAGGCTTAATTACCTCTCCCGAACAAGCAGACCAAATTATTAGTTCAGGAAGCGCTGACATAGTATTGTTGGGACGTGAGTTGCTTCGCAATCCTTACTGGCCGCACATGGCAGCTAAACAGTTAGGATACGAGAAACTCTGGCCAGTTCAATATGACCGCGCTTGGCTGTAATATCAAATCCAACCCACCTCAACTCTTACTACCAAATAGCAAGAGATTAGGGGTGGATAATACCGATTCTCCAAAATAAGGCTACACATAGGGGGCAGGGAGCAGGGCGGAGAATTATCTGGACTCAGAATTTAGAGAAATGGGATAATTTCTCAGATTTTGAAATTTAACTTATTAAAGTCATTATTTAATGAGAACTGTATGTTTTCCCAAACCCAATAACCCTACCTGAATTCATTGTTTTAACTATGTGTCATGAGCGACACACAAATGACATACCAATTTCATATAGATAATACTTCCACAGATATATATTTGATAAATTGCTTCTGGTAAAATCCTTCTTAAATCTTTTAGGTTTAACTGCCAAGTGTTAAAAAGTCTTGGATAAAAACCTAAAAGATTTATCAAAAATGATGCTACAAACTTACTCGTTTAGTTTTACTTAATTGAAAAAGGCTCTCGATAATATGAACAAAAAATTTCTGTTGCATTTGCTCTCCACCCCAACAGTATTTACATCTATGCTGTCTATGGTGATGCTGACACAGCCTGCTCATGCATCTCTGCGCTCAACTGAAGTAATTTATACTCCAGATGGTCGTGCTTGCGTACATTCTCCACACGGCGCGTATCCCACACCTTTAGTCTGTATTCGGCGGAGCAAGAGTACTCCTATTGCTTCTAATTCAACACAAGTTGTTGCCTCAAATCAAGGCACACCCAGCGATCCTGCCAAACTAGAATTTACTGATGAAGAAAGTAATGCTGCCATCCAATTATTTGGTTGCGATTGCCCGGCTTGCGTTAGCGCTTTACGCAATTTGCGAGGACTACCAGGATTACCAGTCTAGATTTGTATAAAGAATATTTTTAGATTAACTAACACATCTATTACCTAAAAATAGAAGGCAAAATCAAAATAATATCTTTTGATTTTTGCCTTTTTTTGTATTTTAGTTTTTCTTAAATTTACATTTTTTGCTATTATTGCCACACCATTAGGGTGTGTTCCTCGTAACCCAATTTACTTAAGATCTTAGTCAGCAAAGAACGCAAAGTTTCAATAGTCGTAACGATAGGTTGCGTAAAACGTCAAGTCTGGTAGTTGATAATTTTATCCCGATTTTCTGCCACTCCAGAAATTATGACTAAAATTTGGGTAAGCTACAGGCGACGTTATAGATTAAATAATGTATCTGCAATGCCGGACTTGTACTAGCTCGGCCTCAAAAGCAAAGGTTTGGAGATGTTTACTCTATCGGAAACTTCTATCGTTGCAACAATTGTGCTGGTAGCTTTTGCCATTTTGGGCTGGGGCTTTTATCGCGCCAGACCTTTTGGTAAACTGGGAGTCTTGGCCTGGTTACAGTCGGTGGTGTTGATGGCTCCTTGGCTGTTGTTCTTTGGTTTGTTTGCAGCCGGAATTTACATCAACATAGTGGGTATATTGTTTTTAGTAGTAGCATCCGCTGGCTTATATATATTCTTAGGCAAGCAGCTACGCTCCGCTGGACAAGATGCGCTACTCAAGCAAAAAGCAACCCAAAGGCTGGCTGCTAATGCTTCAACTGAACTAAATACCGCACCAGATGCTAATGCTTCCACAGGAGTGGCAGAGCAAAAAATTGCGGTAATGTCGATTCCAGAAGATGATTTGAATGCCATTAAAGGTATTTTTGGAATTGACACATTTTTTACTACAGAAACGATACCCTACCAAGAAGGCGTAATTTTTAAAGGCAATCTGCGGGGAGAAGCGCAGGAAGTTCACACTCGTTTGAGTGCAAGTTTACAGGAACGTCTGAGCGATCGCTATCGTTTATTCTTAGTAGAGAATACAGACGGTAAACCTGTAGTAATTGTCCTACCGAGTCGCAATGACCCGCGCCCCATGTCGTTACCCCAAAAAGCATTTGCGGGTATCCTACTCATCGCCACGATTGCTACGAGTTTAGAAGCTGCGGGGTTACTGCTGAGTTTTGATTTATTTGCCCAACCACAAAGGTTGGCAGAAACTTTGCCTATCGGTTTGGGGATATTGACGATTTTGGTAGCACATGAAATCGGTCATTGGTTACTGGCTAAACGTCACCAAGTTCGTCTGAGCTGGCCTTTCTTCCTACCTGCTGTGCAAATTGGTTCTTTTGGTGCTATTACTCGCTTTGAGTCATTATTGCCTAACCGCACCGTACTATTTGATATAGCTTTGGCAGGGCCGGCGGCTGGCGGTATAGTTTCTTTATTGATGCTGATTGTGGGTTTGTTGCTTTCTCATCCAGGCAGTTTATTTCAAATCCCAAATCAGTTTTTCCAAGGATCGATTTTGGTCGGTAGCTTGGCGCGAGTTGTTCTCGGTTCCGCCTTACAGTCACCTTTAGTCAATGTTCATCCCCTAGTAGTGATTGGTTGGCTGGGGTTAGTAATTACTGCCTTGAATTTAATGCCAGCCGGACAATTAGATGGTGGTCGGATTGTGCAAGCGATTTATGGACGCAAAACCGCAGGCAGAGCAACCTTTGCCACTTTAATTTTGCTGGGTATTGTATCCCTAGCTAATCCTTTAGCTATGTACTGGGCAATTTTGATTCTGTTTTTACAACGGGACTTAGAACGCCCTAGCTTGAATGAAATTACTGAACCGGATGATGCTAGGGCTGGTTTAGGTCTTTTAGCACTCTTTTTAACGATCGCTACTCTCCTACCTTTAACTCCCGCTTTGGCTGGGCGTTTGGGAATCGGCGGGTAAGAGTAAGGGAGTGTGGGGAGTGTGGGAAGTGTGGGGAGAAAGGAGACAAGGAGGAATCATTGTTAATTTGCTCCCCTACCCTACCCTGCGGGAACCCTCTTCGAGGGAACGGGAACAACTTCGTCGAACGAGTTCGCCAGTCCCCCATCGTGACGGAGACCGCTCGCCGAAGGATGCCCGAAGGGCTGTAGACGGGGGCTGGTCTCACCTGCTCCCTGCCCCTCTGCTTCCCTAAGGTTTCCAGCCTGTTAATAAATTTGGATACGCGGTGCGTATGGGGAAGATTTGCTGAAAGCTGGTTTGACGGTCTAAGGGTTTTTCTTTGCTAAGGTTCCATAGAGTTTCGTAGAAAAAGAACGCTACTCCGGCAAAATTGCGATCGCGTACTTTTTGCACTTGTGTTTGAATTTGTTGCATGGGTATAGATTTGCCTTTTAGCCCGGATAAAATGCCAATACTTACAGGAATATGGCTCTTTGCGGCTTTCACTTCTGGGTACTCTAATTCGCTGAGAAAAACGCTCAGGTCATCGCGATAGATCTGCAAAACTAAGTCTTCTACCAGTCCCATACGTTCCCATTTTTGCCAATCTGCTAAAAAGAAATCGTAGGAAAAACGTTGAGGATTAGGTGCAACGGATACAATACAGTCTTTTTTCACAGCTTTGATAGCTGTAAATACCCGCTTCATGTAGTCAGTAATTTTATTTGCTCTCCAAGCCACCCACTCTGGATCTTTAAAGTTAGCAGAAGGTGCACGACCGCCATGTTCTTTTCTATAGAGCGCTACTGTGTAAGGATCGTAGCCTAATTCTGAGGGTAAACCAAAATGGTCATCAAATTGAATACCGTCGATATTATAGTTTTTAACAATTTCAACTATTAAATCTTGGATAAATTTTTGGACATCTGGGCGAAAGGGACTCAGCCACACTCGGTCATGTGTACCTTCTTTGACAATTCGCGTACCGTTACTACGATTAGTTAGCCATTGGGGATGACGTTTAGCTAATTGGGAATCAGCAGGAGCCATAAAGCCAAATTCAAACCAAGGAATAACTGTTAAACCTTTTTTATGCCCTTCGTCGACAACTTCTTTGAGCATATCTCGTCCTTGCAGTCCGGGTGTGGGGTCGAGCGATCGCCCAATTTCTTTGGCTGCAACTTTGCTAGGATACAGAGTATAGCCCCAATTCCAAACTGTGGGATATACAGTATTAAAGTTAAGTTCGCTCAATCGTTGTAAAGATTGTTTAAGACGATTCTGCTCAAATAGCATATCGCTATCAATATTTGTTAACCATACACCTCTTAATTCCGATACAGGCGATCGCAAAGGTGGATTTTGTGCGTTTAAAGGTAATGAAAACATCACAGTAGCTATCAAGCTCAAGGCAACCATCATTGCAAAGAATGCCCGCTTTCTGCTCTGGTAAAAATTCCATCTCAAAAAAGTCACGTCACTTCGCTCCGAATTCAAAACTCAAAATTAATCATCTCCATCAGTGATGCTGTTAGCAAATTAGCAAAGGGTGTGACCCCTCGCTGACCCGAAAGACCGACTAGCTTTTTCATCATTTGTTACAAGCATCGTTAAATATGAATCTTGACTGATATAGCCAGACAGAAGTTGCATTATCGCCTGCTGGCTAAACATTTATACCGATTTTTGTTATTAATTTACGTTGATAATGTTAATTTAGGAATATAGCCTTTCCTTATTCCCAAACTTCCCATCACTTAATAATCAGCAGCTAATCTTCTAAACCTAAATATTAGGTACACGCAACTCAACAAATTTGTAAATTTCACTTGTTTGTTATTTGGATTACACTGCCTACTATCTATATTCTCGGAAATGCGGGGTCAAACACTGCATCCTCAATTATTAAATCATGCGTAAGATTACTGTAGGTCATCAAATAAAGTGTTATCAAATTTTACCCAAAAATACTTTGGATAACGAGTTGATGAACGAATTAAACTGAAAAGGCTAAGGTACTTTTAAAGACCAAAGGCAGGACTCTATAATGATCAGCAGC
Source organism: Calothrix sp. NIES-2098 (assembly GCF_963875125.1). NCBI lineage: Bacteria > Bacillati > Cyanobacteriota > Cyanophyceae > Nostocales > Calotrichaceae > Calothrix > Calothrix sp. NIES-2098. Next base: position 272,513 of record NZ_CAWNKJ010000001.1, on the reverse strand, counting down.
TTAAACAATTCACAAGACGGTATGGGGAATACCGTTGCAGCCACCAAACGACTCGCAAGAGCGATGATGGTCTCTGCTGGTGCATTTTCATTAATTTTGGCATCTTGTAACTCTGCTAATAGGCAACAGCAGGTACTGAATCTGCTAACAGAATTCTCATCAGTGCATATCCAAGAGATTGTGCTACCCCCTGGGACTGAAACCCTGTATACAACCATCTCAACTACAGTTGGTGTTGACCAACCTGATGTTTTGATGATCAGAGGTTTAGAATCTGTAATCGATATCAACGAACTCATCATTAGTACCAATTTGATGCGCGATGAGTTCCGCAAACAGTTCCATTGCCCTTTAGTATTGTGGGTAAATGATGAAATTCTTCGCAAGCTAGTTTGGCTAGCACCCGATCTAAAAGATTGGGCAGCTAGTACTATTAGATTTGATTTGCCAAATCAGTCGATTGAACAGCAGGCTCTCAGTGCTTGAGACTATTGCCCATAGCGATATAAATGCCTTGTTTGCACCAGTTTTCAAAGGTTGGAAAACTTATACTCCTAGATTTGATGCACCAAACGATCGATAAACATTCAGTGCTTAATACTATTTTGGATTTTCTGTTTTATAGAGGCTGAGGCTAATGGTAGGGTATACCTAAAGCCACTCAGCAAAGCTAATAGGTTGAAGTATTTCATCTTGTATCAATCTAGCTGTAAAGATTCAGGAACAAATAATAAACATATAGGCGTCTATCTTCACATCTGCATCAGAAGATTGACGCTTGTTTAATTTCAAGCTGTTTAACTTTAGGATTTTATACTCTTTGGTATTTATTTGCAGAGTAGCAATTATTTGACTAGTAACTAAACTATTACTATTAATATGAAAGGCTCTTTGGGTAATTATTCTACCAGCAATCAAGGACGGATTTTCACTGCCTTAGTTTTAACTGGCATTTTATCTGTTGGTAGTGGGTTAACATTAATCAAAAGCAGTAGTGCTGCTTCTCTTAGGCCTTCGCCAGAGACAACAAACGAAGTTCTGAAACAAAATTTTAAACAAAACCAATTACCACAATCTTTGAGAAATCGGGTTTTACAAGCTGCGTCTACACGTTTGCAGCAGCCAATTTCTCGGCTAAATATTATTCAAGCTCAACAACAAAATTGGGCAGATGGCTGTTTAGAATTAGGTAATGCTAATGAAAGTTGTCTGAGAGCAATAGTACCAGGTTGGCGAATAGTTGTGGGTGCAGTTGGACAAACCTTGGTTTATCACACCGATCAAACAGGTTCCGCAATCAGATTAAATGAAAGAGCTAACCAAACTAATAGTCAGACATTGCCTCAAAACGTTAGGGATGGAGTTTTACGTCAAGCTTCCCAAGTTTCAGGATTACCAATTAGCACCCTAAATATCGTTGCATTTAAACAGAAAAAATTCGCCAGAGGTTGCGAAAGTTCCACTTTACCCAATGCTTGCGACCAAATATTAGTACAGGGTTGGGAAGTATTTGTGAGAGCGACTAATAGGATTAGTCCTTGGGTTTTTCTCAGTGATGAAAGTGGTTCTCAAATCCAGCTTGCTAATAGTGACAGACCTAATCGTAACCCTAGCAATCTTAGACCAGTTCCAATTCCTAGTAATGAATTACCGCCATCTTTAGATCGAAATGTGGTGTTTCGGCAAATATCTAGTGGTGGCTTGGCTGGGACTACTTATGAAACTGTTCTACTCAATGATGGCAGCTTGATTCGAGTTAAAGTTGGCGATGCTAACGATTCGGAAAGAAGAGTTTGGCAAGTTTCTCCCCAACAAGTCCAACAATTTCAACAATTGTTAGCCAGCACCAGATTTGCACAATTTAAGAATTTAAATTACCCAGCACCTAGGGGAGCAGCTGATTACATTACCTACACTCTCACCAGCCCAGAAGGTACAGTTAAGTACAACAATATTTCTCAAGCTCAACTACCAAGCAATTTGCGAACTGTAGTCAAAGCTTGGAACCGACTGCGTAGTAACCAAGTTTCTGATAGAAATACCACTGGTGCAGTACCCATTCCCGCAAATGAAATGCCATTACCTTTAGATAGAAATGTGGTATTTCGGCAGATTTCTAGTGGTGGCTTTATTGGCAGAACCTATGAAACTGTTTTACTTAATGATGGCACTTTGATTCGGGTGCGAGTTGGCGATGCTAATGATTCGGAACGGAGTGTTCGCCGGATTTCCCGCCAACAAGTGCAACAATTTGAGAGGTTAGTAGAGCGATCGCGATTTGGTGAATTCAAAAATTTGAGTTACCCAGCACCACAAGGCTCGGCTGATTATATTACCTACACTCTGACTAGCAAAGAGGGTACGGTGAGATATAACGATATTTCGCAAAATAAATTGCCGAAAAACTTACAGCAAGTTGTGCAAGCTTGGAATCAGATTGCCAGTACTGCTCAATAATATTTAAGAAAGGGCGCGGCGATCGCGCCCTAATGGCAAAGCGGAGATGGGAAACTCAATTAATTAGACAACAAAGTTGTTAGCGGTTAGGCTAGAGGCCTTGACATTTTCCAACAGCACAAACTTCTCAAAGCCACCAGCTTTTGCTTTTCCGTCGACATCAAGACGAACAACAGTATCGCTACCAAGTTGTTCAAACTTTAGGTAATCAGCGAATTTATTTGTGCCAGTGTAAGAAGGGCCTGCCAAAATCTTTTGCAGGTCGATTTTATCTTGATTAACGGCAAAATCAGTGATGGTATCTCCTCTATCTTGGAGTTTTTCATAAACGAAGGTATCGCTGTTACCACCACCAGTTAACTTATCTTTGCCTAACCCACCAATCAAGCGATCGTTACCATCGCCTCCATTCAGGGTATCTTTACCTCTACCACCCCACAATGTGTCATCACCTGCGCCGCCAGTGAGGATATCATTGCCATTCCTACCTTTGAGTTCTTTACCAGGGATAGGAGTAGTTGAAGGTGGAAGTTCAGAAACTGAACCCTTTACACCGGTTGGTATCTTGGTCGTGGGGTCGGTATCATTGCTGCCAAAGTCTTGAACCCAATATGGTCTATTATTCGGATTCTTGTTATCAAAACCTATACCAATTTGAGTAAATTTGGCATTGAGGATATTAGCTCTATGTCCTGGACTATTCATCCAAGCATCCACAACATCTTTTGGTGTTTTTTGACCAAAAGCGATGTTCTCTCCAATTATTTGAGCATCAAAGCCCACGGCGTTAGCTCTAGTTCTGGGAGTAGAACCATCTTTCCCTGTATGACTAAAATAGCTGTTCTGCGCCATAAATTCTGCATATCGGTCAGCAGCATAATTGAGTTCTGCATTAGCTTTGAGTGGCGCAAGTCCCTTCTCGGCGCGTTTTTGATTAGTGAGTTGCAGAACTTGCTGTTCAAATGTGCCAGTAGGCGTTGGGGTTGGTGTTGGGGTTGGGGTTGGGGTTGGGGTTGGTGTTGGGGTTGGGGTTGGGGTTGGTGTTGGGGTTGGTTGCGAACCTGAAGTGGGAATCTTAGTCGCTGGGTTGGTATCATTGCTGCCAAAGTCTTGAACCCAATACGGTCTATTATTCGGATTCTTGTTATCAAAACCTATACCAATTTGAGTATATTTGGCATTGAGGATATTAGCTCTATGTCCTGGGCTTTTCATCCAAGCATCCACAACATCTTTTGGTGTTTGTTGACCAAAAGCGATGTTCTCTCCAACTATTTGAGCATCAAAGCCCACGGCATTAACTCTAGTTCTGGGAGTAGAACCATCTTTTCCTGTATGGCTAAAATAGTTGTTCTGCGCCATAAATTCTGCATAGCTGTCAGCAGCATAATTGAGTTCTGCATTTGCTTGCAGTGGTTGAAGACCATTCTTAATTCGTTGTTGATTGGTTAAATCTAGAACCTGTTGTTCAAATGTCGGGGTAGTAGTTGTTGCCATCGATCCGTCCTCTTAAAGATTTCTTCACATGAACTCAGCAGCAAGAAAAATTCTGCTGCAACTTATTGGTAGAAGCAAACCTGGAGAGGGGTAAATAAAGAGTAGTTAGAGTAAAGCTGTCACAAGCTTATAAGTACTGTGAAGTCTTATGTTCGATACATCAAAGTTACGTATGAGAGAAATATTTCTCCTGATGATGCGACTTCCAGATTTAGGGGTTTTTATCTGCCTGAGCTTCTGGCAGTTGAATGACGACCCCGTAGATTAAAAGGAAAACGATGTAAGTAGTAATACATCAATCGCTTCCCCTCAGGATAAAAGATTCAGTAGCTTTTTTCACCCTTGCCTTGTGGCGGTCGATAAACCGTCACATAGCAGCCAAAATACAATTTATACCAAAATTATAAATTCTAATTTTCTGTATATATTGCCTCTTTATACTAATAAAAGTCTCTATTTATATGCAAAACAGAACTAATGATTTAATTTTTTAAAGTGTAAAATAATACTAAAATTTTATACAAAAATCAGTATTATCAATATTAACTAGTAACAAATTACTCTAAAAACCGGATATAATGTAAAGTTTTCGCGAAGTTGGCAAAAATTGAGGCGAAAAAATTTTACAAAGGCTTATTGAAAAAAATCCGGATACGCTAGAAAATGCCTGAACAGAAAATAGAGATAGGCTTTTTATTCCCTAGTCTCTTTCAACACTCTCACGGCGTGAGATGTACAGATTTCTGCCCAAATCTTAGAATGCCAAACGTGCTAGTCAGGAATTATGACGACACAAACATTACAAGTGGGTAACGAAATTCTTCAGGCAGAAAAATTACTGTCTTTGCTAAATCGTTATCAGTTGTTACCACAGGTATTACGTGCTAAAGCGATCGAAGAGGCGATCGCATCTTTTTCATGCACGGAAGCAGAACATCAAACAGCGATCGCCAAGTTTCGCGAACGTCACCAACTGACTTCACCAGAGTTAGAACAAGCATGGTTGCAAAAGAATCAGCTAACTCAAGAAACTATGCAGGAAATAGCCATCCGTCCTCTATTAATCCGAAAATTTCAGCTTGCAATCTGGGGCAATAAACTAGAGTCTTACTTTCTGCACCGCAAAGCAGATTTAGACCGGGTAATATATTCCATGATTCGTACCCAAGATGAAGGGTTAGCCCAAGAGCTATATTTTCGGATTGTAGAGGGAGAACATCCTTTTGCAACCATAGCGCAGCAATATTCCCAAGGTGGCGAAGCACAGACAGGTGGGGTAATTGGGCCTGTTCCTCTATCTCAACCACATCCGATAATTCAGCAAATTCTATATGTCAGTCAACCAGGTCAAATCTGGAAACCGCATTTAATAGCCGATTGGTATGTAATTATTCGCTTAGAGCAATTACTACCTGCTCAGTTAGATGAAAATATGCAGCAGTACTTGCTAGACGAACTTTTTGAAGCTTGGATACAAACACAAATTCAAACTCATTTACCATCTGCTAACCATTGTGTGGAGTATCTCTTGGCATGAAGCCAGCTATCACCCAGACCGAAATTTTAGCCTTCCTTATTGACACTCCCCCGTTTAATACACTGCCATTTAATACCTTAAAAAACATCGCCTTTAACTGCCAACTATTGCAATATCGCACCGGACAATGGATGTTGGTTAAAGAAAGAATGCCAGCACAAGTCATGGTGATTTATCAAGGACAGGCGCGGGTATTAGGTTACGACCAATGGACAAACTCACAAATTAGTTTGGCTGTAGTAGAAGAAGGAGAGTTTCTTGGTTGGTTGGGATTGTTGCGGGGATTCAGTTGCGAGGCTGTTATGGCCTCCACAGATGCGATCGCGATAACTCTAGAAGCCGCAGAATTTCTACAATTGATGGATACAGAACCAGAGTTTGCCGAAGCAGTGCGATCGCGTCCCCACATTAGCGAAGTTTTTGAACTCTTAAGTCTGGAAATTCAGCGTCATGCAGATGCAACCACCGATATTAAAGATTTAGCACGTGAAGTTTGGCAACAAACGCAGGTAGTAAATTTAGTTCCGGGGCCAGTTAATTCCCAGCAGTTTAACAAACGGCATTTGTGGCTAGTTAGTGCTGGCAGTATAGAGGGTATGACTGTTGGCTATAGATTAGCGTTGGATGGCTCTCAAGAGATTTGGGAAAATACAGCCGCAGTCCGATTAATTGGTATTCCCTGGCAGTCTCCTAATGAATATGGTGCTAGTTTAACTATTACTCCGGCTCCAGAATATCCCCCAGACCCCATTGTCGAAAATCTAGCACCAGCACAAACGATATTTGTATCGGGAAACGGAGTTATTGATGCTCCTTTAGCCTGTTTCCAGATGTTGAATCAGATATTGGGGGGTTCTTTCCGCCGCGATTTAATTCGCAAAGTCTTAACCAATCAACTAAAAACGCACAAGCAGATTTCCTTACCAGTGGCTGGTGCAGTTATCGAAATGATGGGTTTGCAAGCCCAGTTAGTTACAGTTCCGGCTCATGTAATTAATCGGTTGACTGCGCCAGCCTTGATTTATTGGCGAGACAATCTTGCTTTGCTATACAAAATTACCGAACGGGAATTGGTTGTTGCGGCTCCTGAAACAGGAGTATGCCAATATTCTCCTGCGGAATTTGCCCAAATTTGGGGAGAGTCTGGACAAGTATTGACGGTGGAAAAGGCAGAAGGCGATCGCCCCGAAAAATTTAGTCTGCGTTGGTTCCTACCTTCCATCTATAAATATCGTCTGGTGTTGGTTGAAGTCCTGGTGGCTTCCTTTTTTGTGCAGATATTTGGTTTGGCAAATCCGATCGTTACCCAAATCATCATCGACACTGTATTAATTCAGAAAAGTCTGGATACCCTCGATATTTTGGGCATTTTCTTGTTGGTAATTGGAGTGTTTGAGGCGGCTTTAACGAGCCTGCGGATTTATCTATTTGCCGACACTACCAACCGTATTGATATCCGTTTGGGTTCAGAAGTTATTGAGCATTTACTCAAATTACCTCTGAGTTATTTTGAACGTCGTCGCGTCGGAGAATTAGCAGGACGAATTAACGAACTAGAAAATATTCGTTCTTTTCTCACAGGAACAGCATTGACAGTGGTACTAGATGCTGTGTTCTCTGTGATTTATATCGGCATTATGCTGTTTTACAGCTGGATGCTCACCCTCGTTGCCTTAGCTACTGTGCCATTGTTTGCCATCTTGACAACCTTTGTGGTGCCGATTGTGCAGAGACAGTTACGCACAAAAGCCGAACGCCACGCCGATACTCAATCCTATTTAGTGGAGATTCTCACTGGCATTCAAACAGTCAAGGCACAGAATATTGAATTAAAATCTCGTTGGCAATGGCGCGATCGCTATACTCGTTACATCAGTGCTGGCTTTAAAAATGTCCTAACTTCCAGTACTGCTAATTCTATCAGTGGATTTTTAAATCAATTTTCGAGTTTTGTGTTGTTGTGGGTAGGCGCGCATTTAGTCATCTCCAATCAACTCACTTTAGGACAATTGATTGCCTTTCGGATCATTGCTGGTTATGTTACTAGTCCCTTGCTGCGGTTAATTCAACTATCACAGAATTTCCAAGAAGTAGCATTGTCTATCGAACGCCTTAGTGACATTTTAGATACAGCACCAGAAGTTCAGCCAAGCGATCGCAACAATATTGCACTACCAGAAATTGCAGGTGCAATTAAATACAATGGAGTTTCCTTTGGATTTAACCCAGAAGATAGTTTAAAACTGATCAATATCAATTTAGAAATTGCCCCAGGAACTTTTGTTGGTATTGTCGGTCAAAGCGGCTCTGGTAAAAGCACTTTGACAAAATTATTACCGCGTCTGTACGAACCTGTAGCCGGACACATCCAAATAGATGGTTATGATATAAGGAAAGTAGAGTTAAACTCCTTACGCCGCCAAATTGGGATAGTGTTACAAGATACCCTTTTATTTGAAGGGACAATTCAAGATAATATTGCTTTAATTCGTCCGGATGCCACTACCGAGGAAATCATCGCCGCCGCCAAAGTTGCAGCAGCGCACGATTTCATCATGGCCTTACCCAACGGCTACAACACCATTGTTGGGGAACGAGGTTCTGCCCTTTCTGGAGGACAACGCCAACGCATTGCGATCGCTCGTACCGTTTTGCAAAATCCTAGATTACTGATTCTTGATGAAGCTACTAGTGCTTTAGATTACGAATTAGAACAACAAGTCTGTCGCAATCTGATGGAGTTTTTTCAAGGTCGTACTGTTTTATTTATTACCCACCGACTCAACACTGTTAGAAATGCCGACACCATCATCATTATGGATCGGGGTGTAATTGCCGAGCAAGGAACCCACGCCGAACTCATGGCAATGAAAGGACGCTATTACTGTCTGTTTCAACAACAGGAATCACAGTTATGAATAACTGAGACGCAGAGACGCGGAGGACAACTGACGAAGGACAAAGGACAAATAAATGGCTGACAACTGACAACTGACAAAGGACAACGACCCAGTAGAACTATGCCAGATTTATCTTTGCTGCTAGCTTGCACACAATGTTCCAAAATCTCTCAAACACCTGCTAATTCTTGCCAAGAAATTCGTGCTGATGATAAAACTCCAGTAACATCCGATCCAAGTGCTTGTGTTAGTCAACCAGAAAGCATGGAGTTAGCACTTTCATCACCTATCGCTCGTGAAGATTCGCGAAGCGAGCGTAAAATCGACTCAACGGTGGCGCAAGCCCAATCCCAAAATCAACCGTTTTTACAACAAAAGAGCGATTATCAGAAAAATTATGTTGATGCTGTTGAATATCGCCCTTTTCATCTGGAAATGCTTCTACCTACGGGCGGATTTTTATTCTTGTTTGCCGTTGGAGGAATATTTTTAATCTGGAAGCGGTTCCCACAAGCCCAGCGTCAATGGCAACTGCTTCTACAAGGAGATGTAGGTGTTTTCGGTGGTTCCGGACTGACTTTACCTGAGGAGAAAGAGGAATTCGATCAGCCTGTCATCCTCAAACAATCTCGTGCTTGGTCTCATGCTATTGTCTGGAGCATAGTTGGAGTCACAACTTTTGCAGTCATCTGGGCTTGTAATGCCAAGATTGACGAATCTGTTGCCGTGCAAGGTAAACTCGAACCGAAAGGTTTTGTGAAAGAAGTTCAAGCACCAGTTGGCGGGGTAATTGCCCAAATTCACGTGCAGGAAGGGCAAAGAGTCAAAAAAGGCGATTTGTTAGTTAGCTTCGATCGCACCACCAGTCAGGCGAAATTAGCTTCTTTGCAAGCAGTTCGCGCCAGCTTAATGGCAGAAAATGAGTTTTACAAAACGCAGATGCGATCGCTCACAGCTAATTCTAGTCCCAAGCAGTTACAGAATTTACCCGAATTAGCAGCGCTAACAGAAAATCGTGCAGCATTGGTGCAGGAAAATCAACTGTTTCAGGCAGAATTAAACGAAGGGCAGGGAATACGCGACTTAAATCCAAGATTTCGCCAACGCTTACTAACTAGGCAATTAGAAAGAGAGTCTCGCATTGAGTCAGTCAGGTTGGATAGAGAACAGTTAACTCGGCAGCTAAATCAGGTGCAAGTCCAACTGATTAACGCTAGAAGTAGTCTGAAGACAAATTTAGAGATTGCCAATAACTTAGAAACTCTCGTGCAAAAGGGAGCATTTGCGCGCTTACCTTATCTAGAACGAAGACAAGCAGCAGATGCTAGCCAAGCTGAGGTAAACCGCTTGGTGCAAGAAGAAGAACGTTTAAGATTAGCGATCGCCCAAGGACAAAAGAAATTACAAAATGCGATCGCCCTTTCTAAAGAAGAATTACTTAGCAAAATCGCCGATAACGAAAAGCGCATCACTGAAATAGATAGTCAACTTACCAAAGTTATTGTCGAAAACAATAAAAAAATCCAAGAAATTAACAGTCAAATCAGCGAACTCCAGTTAAATATGAAATACCAAGAACTGCGAGCTGCAAATGATGGTATTGTTTTTGATTTAAAGCCTCGTAGTCCGGGATACGTTTATAACAGCAGCGAATCTATTCTCAAAATTGTGCCTCCAGAAAATTTAGTTGCACAAGTTTTCATCACCAATAATGATATTGGCTTTGTCAAAGCGGGAATGCCTGTTGATGTCAGACTTGATTCTTTTCCTTACACTGAATTTAGCGATATTAAAGGAGAATTAATTCGTGTCGGTTCTGATGCTTTACCACCCGATCAAACCCATCAATACTATCGTTTCCCAGCAGAAATTCGGCTAACAAAGCAATCAATGAATATTAATGGTGCAGAAGTACCACTACAATCTGGAATGTCTTTAAGTGCTAATATTAACGTTCGCAAACGCACTGTTATAAGTATCTTCACAGATAAGTTTTTAGGGAAGATGGAAAGTCTTAAATATACTCGTTAGCATTTTTTGAGCGTAATTTGTCCTGAGAGCAAGTAGGGGTTTCGCATTGCGAAACCCCTAGGAAAAATATAATTTTTTAATCATAGACATACAATATTTCCTCTTAATGCATAATTCCTACAAATAAGAGTCCTATACTAAAATTAGCAAGCATAATACCAATTCTCTATGAAGCTTTATTCTATGCATCTTCATAGAGAATCGGTATAAGTTGGTGCAATAATCATCACTTGTTTGTAGTCACGCTACTCTGCGAGAAGCTGCGTTGCGTTTATAGCGCTAAAGCGCAACTACGAGCAAAATACATAGATTTTACTTTTCCTTACATAGTTTGGTTTTTTCTCACCGACTTAGTTAATTCGTAATTACGAATTACAAATAACTACGAACTTATTCAAATTGCTAGACTAACTTTTTAATATCACCATAAGCGCGGTAAAAACCTCCACTAGCTGATTCGCGTATTTCTTGGACAAGATAACGCTGTCCTTCTTGGCGGATATCTTTAGGAAACTGTACTTTCCAGTTAGGGTTATATCCTAGCGAGACAACCCGCACCCTGAGTTTACTCCCTTCCCGGAAGCACTCAACAATTACTCCTTGGCTGGTATCTGTTGTAGTTTCCACCACTGCGGAAGGTGCTGCACCTTCTCCGGCTGGTGCTTTAATAATAGCTGCTTGCGGAATTGTACCCACTTGGGCGGCTTGGATAGCAGCTTCACTAGTATCTATACAAGCCAGAGAACCATCGGTGGTGACAATATAAATGCGATGCTCAAAAAATTGCATAGATAAAGCAGAACCGCAACCAGTTCCAAGTTTCCAAAGGCGTTCTCCTGATTTGTTGAAGCAGTAAATCGAAGAACTATTGTCACCAGCAAAAACATACTTTCCATCTAAGGCTGTAGCGCAAGAGTAGACAGCAGCATCACATTTGTAAACTGCGCCAGCCTCACCCTTCTTGCTAAAGCAGTAAATCTTTTGATCGCTTGCACCCGCATAAACAGCTGATGCTTCTTGCCAACCAAATAGTACACCGCCAGCAGTCTTTTGATGCCAAAGCATCCGACCTTCTTTGTTATCGTACATAGTCACGCCTTGACTATGACCGTGATAAACACCAACTTCGTCGCAACGTACCATCCAGCCAGAATCACCTTGACTTAAACGAGTCCATTGTGACTCATCATCATGATCGATGGTGGTGACACCACCGTTGGCATCGGAGACTGCTAATAAACCGTTTTTGATATCCAGCCAGAAAATATCAACATTTTCATCAATTTCATAGGCAATACGTGGTAATTTGCCTGTGAGGTCGTAGACGTTGCCGTTATCGCAGCCAGCATAAATCCAAATATCATCAGCAACTAAACATTTAACGCCATCGGGAAGCTTAAACTGATTGATAACTTGACCTTGGTGATTTAGCGCAAAAACTTGACCTGCTTGATTACCCACCCAACAGCGATTACTGTCAACAAAAATGCCAAAGGCGGCAGAATTAGAATTAAATTTCCACAAAATTGGCGCTTGTTGGGCTGTCGATTGGGTACTCGTAACTGCACGTCGGGTAACAGGACGCTTCTGGCGCACGCCCATAACGGCGTGTTCGTAACCTTTCGCCAGTTTTTCTTTGATCTTTTTGTTAGCGTCTGCTTTAGCTTTGTCTGGGGTGGGGTAAGTTTTAGTCTGGGTTTGTCCTGTGTCACCAATGCGACCATAGCGTATGGTCACTTGCGTATCTTTGACGATAACTTCATAAAATTTATGGGAGCCGCCACTAGCTTCTGAAAGCTCTAAGTATGTCTTTTCTTCAGTCATAATATTTTCTCGTTAAAACAAAATTTAAAAGTAACAATTCTTACTTTGTTCTAACTGCTACCTTGGTTAAATGTCGAATAATGGCGATCGCTTTGAATTACAATCCAGAGGTATCAGTATGTATTGCTGTATTAAAAGCGATCGTGGCATTGAGTATTGGTAGCATAAATTAACTGTAGCTTTTTTATAAAAACTTATATTCCTAGGCAAACAGCCTTGAATTTTCGCTGTTATTGGCTAAATTAAGCTTTACGTAACTTATACAGTCAAACTGTGCGTCTTTTTAACTCAGTAACTCTGGGTTTAAAAATGACACGCACTCACGAAGATTGCCTAGCTTACTTAGAAAAAATCCGCTGGAGTGGAACACCAAAATGCCCCTATTGCGAGTCAATTAATTCTACAGCAATCAAGCGAGAACGCAGGTATCATTGCAACACATGCTTTAATTCCTATAGCGTTACAGTTGGAACTCTCTTTCATAAAACTTATGTAGATTTACATAAGTGGTTTTTGGCGATTGAGCTTGTGATAAAGTCACCAAACACAATCACAGTACGCGCTCTAGCTTCCAAAATAGAGGTAAATAGAAATACAGCTTGCTATATGATTAATCGTATCCGTCGCGCCATGATTGAAGAGCAGAAACTATTGCAGAGTATTGTGGAGTGCGATCGCTTGTAAAGCAGAAGTAACTTTAGTTTTCAAAATGGCTTGAGATGTTTGATACTAATGTAAAATGCATCAAGCATCCCAAGTTTATTGTCATAATTTGAACGGCTCTCGGACTGATTTTCAAGTGTTATTGCAATTTCAGACTAATATTTCTGAAGTTTAACAATTACGTAGACTCATGCAAAAACATAATTATCGATTATTTTTTCACAAACATAATCTTATATTAATTTTCTTAATTTGTTTATCTTTATCCATCGGATATTTTTTAGGTACGCAAAGTCTTAATAAACCGCTTTATGCTCAAGAACCTTTAACTGCGATCGCTATCCCATCGACTAACAGTAAAATTAATACCCCACTCCCTCAAAGTTCAAATTCTCCTAAAGAGGATACCCAAGATGCTTTAGAGTTGATGAAAGAGTACAACAAGAGCCTTTTGGATACGATTTTTTTATCACTTGTAGGTACGGTAGTAACTATCTCACTAACTTTTTTTGGATATCAATGGTTCACAAGTGTTTTATCTCGTGAACAAGATAAAGAGGCTATTACAAGAAAATTACAAGATTGGCTAGAAAAAGAAGAATTAGTTAAAATTCAGAATAACTTACAGGAAAATTTGTGGACTGCAACAGAGGAAAAACTATATAGAATTGAGGTAAAGCTTAAATGGCTAGAATATCAAGTTTCTGTTCTATCTGCAGAACAGATAGATATACAACAGCAAGTTCAACAACCTTTTTATTTTAAAGAATACCAGACGTTTAATCAGCCAATTGCTTTGCAAGAACGTCTTAGAGCAATTCGGATTCTGCAAAATTTACAATATGATTATCAAGGAAGTGCAATTCTAGAGTGTTTAGAGGAAGAATTAGGAGCAATTAAATATATTTTTTATAGTTTAAACAATCATAGCTTAAATGCAAATCCAAATTTGAAGATACAATTAGAACAAATGAAAAATATATTACGAGAACTTCATAGTAACTATGATAGCGAACAAATGCAAGAGATTGAAGAGCGAATACATTTGTTAGAAAACTCTTAACAAGTTATGTATAGAGTGATTTAAGATCATGAGATTTAATAATTATAAAGTTTAGAATTATTTATTTAGCAGGTATGCAAGTATCTAGTTGCACATAACTTAAAAGATAGAATGCTGTATATGTTCATGTATTGATCTGTAAATCCCAAAGATATTTTTTAGTATTAAAATAAATAAAATATGATAATTATTAGTCAAGTATTATTTATAGTAATAGCCTTTGTTAGTGGTATTTTTGCTGCTTTGCTTGTGACAAAACATAAAGTTTTTTATTTAGATCAACAAACCTTGAATAAACACACAAATGAAATCACAAAAAATCCAAAACCAGAATTACTTCAAGGGTTAACACAGATTACAGACAGGGAAACAGAGCAATTACATAAAAAGTCACAGGATATTTTGGAAGAAGAAAAACGTATAAAACAAGATATTATTAATAGAAATCTGCCTAGAAAAATTCTCAGGTTTAGTAGAGATATTCACAGATTAGAAAACCAATTAGAACAAAGTAGACATAGAAAAAAACAAATAGAACATGAACTAGTAAATTTGAATTCCCAGAGTACGACATATCAATTACTAAGTGAAGAAATTAACAATCTTAGTAAAGAAATAGAAAAAATTGAATTGTCAACAAAAAAATTAAAAGAAATCCTGGCAAGCATTGAAATTTTTACAGGTGAACAATTTACCAGACCTAACCCTCAACTAGCAAAACGTATGCGTGATAGAAATCGGAAACCCTTAATTTCTCAATAGCTTAGTTTGTCCTTAGTATACTTAGACGAAGTATAGTAATTACGTGTGTTTTTTGATCAAAAATTTTCTTATGATTGAAGCTGAAGTTTAGGTGGGCATTGCCCACCCTACCTATATTTCAAAAATCAAATGGCTTAAACTTTTAGAGCAACTCCCGAAAACTATTTTTCAGGAATATCATCTATTCTTCGGAGTATAACATCATATTTTTCATACAAAAGTACTTTGTCTGAATACTCATTTTCTGCATTTATCTCTTTTTGTTTATCATTTTTTAATTCCTGAATAACTTGTTTGTGCTTTTCCGGATATTTAGATAGATGAGATTTTAATTCAAAAGCAAAATTTTCTAGTTTAGAATTATATTCACCGCCGAATTCTATTGAGGCAATAATTTCTTCTCGACATTGCTGAATGATTGCTTCACAATCTTCTGACATCCAACCCAAACTCCTGTTGCTATGTATGTATTCTGCTACAGCAGCATGACAGCTTTGCTGATCGTTGATTAGTTGAGATATCCAATCCTTAGAATCATTCAAATCGTCAAGCAGAGAGTTTACATCAAAACCATATTTTTTGAGGATTATCTGCGTTTCATAATCTTCAAAATGCTCTATGGCTTCATCAATAGAACTAAGTAAATTGTTCCTAGAAGCCTTGATTACTCCCTGCTGAACTAATACTTCTGTTTGCTGGGGCATAATTTTAAAACTGCTACAAAGAAAATGTATTGGGGAATAAAATTCAAAAAATTCCTACTAAATAGAATCTATAAATTTATACATAAACAATCACTTCCACTGTCTATGACAAATTTAAAAATATGTAAATTATGTGACATATAAAAAATAAAGTCTGAAGTAGGCGGATCACTACTAGCCTCTGCCCACTCAAAAAGTAAATAATATAGTTAGTTGTGTGAGTCCTAAACTGTGCGAGCGCCCCATCCTTTAAATAATTTTCAAATTCCCCTCAGTTTCCTGACATCCAAACTTTGACCCTTTCCCAGAACACTCAAATAGATGTAAACCAAGCTGCTGGGAAAGTTCTTCGCATACTTTAACCCCCCGCACGCTGTTACCCCGTTTATCCAAGGGTGGCGAAAATACAGCAATTCCCATCTGATGGGGGACAACAGCCATAATTCCGCCACAAACACCGCTTTTCGCAGGAATACCGACTTTATAAGCCCATTCGCCAGCAAAGTTATACATCCCGCAAGTGTACATTACGCTCAAAATGTCTTTAATGTAACTTTTCTTTACCGCTTGTTCCTGAGTAATAGGATTGATACCTTTGTTGGCTAAAGTCGCCGCCATGACTGCTAAGTCACGACAATTGACCATGACCGCACACTGCTGAAAGTATAGATCTAAGGACTCCTCAATGTTCTGGTCAATCATGCCAAAGTTGAGCATGAGATGCGCCATTGCACGGTTGCGATGTCCCGTGCTGCGTTCTGAGGTGAATACAGAAATATCAACGAATACATCATGACCGATGTATCGTTTAAACATATCCAGCATCCGGTTGAGGCGTTCGGTTGCACCCGCACCTTTGATTAAACTAGTGGTAGCGATCGCCCCGGCATTTACCATTGGGTTTAATGGTCGATTTGATTGTTCATCAAGGATAATGGCATTGAATGCATCTCCTGTCGGTTCTACGCCAACTCTGGTCAAAACATAATCTCTTCCATGATCCTCAAGTGCCAGTCCGTAGGCAAATACTTTAGAAATCGACTGAATGGTAAATAGTTGCTCAAAATCCCCAACTTCATAAATCTGACCATCTACAGTGACAATGCAGATGCTAAACAAGTCGGGATTTACCTTTGCCAATTCTGGAATGTAGTTTGCTACTGCACCATCTCTAAGTGACTTGTACCTGGAATGCAAGTCCTTGAGAACATCTAGATAAGGCAATGGAACTGTTTCTAAATCTCCTTGAGTGACCATGAGGCTTACAGCTTGCTCTAAAAAATCATACTCGTTCAATTACTGTAAGCAGAAATGTGATTCTATTTTCTCAGTTGGCAAATTAATCTACATATACTGATGACTTTTGTGCTATTAATCTTGATATATTTTCTCTACTTGTAAAAAATATTACATATTGTTAATTTAATTTTTATTCCTTAGTAATACTGTTGAAATCAGTAACTTATGTAACGCTTACAAGCGCAAGATTCATACAATAAATGTATTATTTTTTACATTATAGCTTTTCAACTAATTTATTTTATATTTCAGGCACTAAAGCTGTAACTCTTGCTACAAAATAGTTAAAATGAAATACAAAGCTTTGATAAAATGAGTCTTTATCAGTATATATTCGCAAGATTTAGTTTAACAAGTTATTATTTTTTTTAAATTTATATAGATAATTATTGGGCATATAAATTTACCAACAGTGTTAATATTAAGGGAAAAATTTGCAGTTGGCTGAGTCAATTTAAGACTGCGAAAATGTTAATTTTTCATAAGAAAAGCCCTACTTCCCAAAAAAAACGTTACACAGTTGAAATCCGCATTTGAGAAAGGTTTGAGGCTTGAAAACCGATTTAAAATTTGCTAAAGTTACCAAGACTTACGCTAAAACCCTGATCCCCAAGCTCAAAGGTTCGTGTTAGTCTGTTGCAGTTATGAACAAAAAGTGAAAGCGGAACGAGTTCAAGTTGTAGGGGTCGTCACTTTATTTCAGTGGTGCAAAATCCCACGAACCGTAAAACTTCTGTTCTACAGTCGCTTTAAAATCGGACGCATGAATCAAAGACATTTGTGGACTATTGTCGCCCTGTTTCTGACTGTTTTAGGGATGCCCTCAGTCGGTCGCACTCAAACTACCAAGGGAACTGCGCTAGCTTCCCAAGCATCACCAGCAGGTGATGTGGTTAAGGTAGGAGAGTATCAATCCCCAGCAGGGAAACCGACCTCTGATGTTGCGATCGCAGAAATTCATTCGCACAGCATTCAAGGTCGTCAGGCGGCAACCCTTTTTATCCGAAATATTCCTGTTCTTACCTTTTTGAGTTCTTTACCATCAGCTAGTGCTGATAGTAAGGTCGGCGTAATTGGAAATTCTGGGGGCGTGCAAATGTACGCCCCTATTGCTAACAACGCTACTAAGGTAGCCAGCATTGGAAATATCTCGGATGTAAGTAACCAAATTACTGCGGCTCAAAACGACCCAGTACAAAAAGCTGGTGTAATAGCAGCAAAAATTAACCAGTTGTATCGGGACAATGTAGACGCCAGCAAGATTAGTGTCAGTTGGAAGGGAGGCGGCGAAGCGAAAGTTGCCAATCAAGACCAAAATAAAGCCGCTTCCACCCAGCAAAAAGGCGATCGCTATACCATCAAGGTAAACGGCGAAGAACTGGTGGAAATCAACGAAAATACACGATTAGCAAATCCCACCAACGATCTGGCACAAGATGCATTGCAAGCCACTAATCGGATGCGCAGACTCATCGGCAATGCAGCCCCTGTTAAGGAGATTGCTAATTTACCAGTTCGTTCCCCATTATCGATACCAAAGTTGCCACAAGAAGTTGCCATTGGCCCGGTAAAAATTACACTCCGTGGTATAGCCTCTTGGTACGGTTATGATGGTTCTGACAGCCGTACTGCTAGCGGTAAGAGATTTCATCCAGAAGGAATGACTGCTGCCCATAGGAGCCTACCTTTTGGTACAAGAGTTCGTGTAACTAACACCCGCAATGGTCGTTCTGTAGTGGTGTCGATTACCGATCGCGGCCCGTACATTCGAGGTCGAATTCTTGACCTTTCTGCTGGCGCAGCTCGAATTTTAGGCATGATGGGTAGTGGCGTTGCACCCGTGAAGATTGAGGTTTTAGGCAGATAAACATAATCTTCATGGCTGACAACTTAAGGCTGAGGTATGAAATTACTTCATAATTCATCCTTAACACTTCTTTAGCCAATTTCCTATCCGCTTTCGACTCCCTACTCTTTAGTTTTCATTAGTTATCACTTAAATTCCCCTAGTTAAACATTTCTTCCCCCTATTTCAGATATAAACTAACGGGGGAGGGATCAAGAAAAACTAGGGGTATTTTGTGCGCCTGCTCACAACAGTCGCAGCTTTAAGCTGCTATTTAACTAAACGCCGCGCGGAAAACAAGTGTGCGGTTCTAGAAGACGTGGTACTAGATGAGATGACTAGCTGGGATCGAACGGCTGTCGGTCTAGTCCCCACAATGGGAGGATTACATGAAGGTCATTTAAGCTTGATTCAACGAGCTAGGCAAGAAAATTCTACGGTTATTGTCAGTATTTTCGTCAATCCGCTACAATTTTCGCCAAATGAAGATTTTCAACGCTACCCCCGGACTTTAGAGCTAGATATGCAACTTTGCGAACAAGCTGGGGTAGACCTAATTTTCGCGCCCACTCCGGAAGAAATGGGAGTTCCGCAGAAGAGTATACAAGAAGCGAAGGTTACACAAGTAATCCCTCCATCTGCTATGATAACAGGCTTGTGTGGTGGGACTCGGCAAGGGCACTTCCAAGGTGTGGCCACGATTGTGACCAAGCTTTTCAACTTGGTACAGCCTGACCGAGCCTACTTCGGGCAAAAGGATGGTCAGCAACTAGCAATTATTAAACGCTTGGTAGCTGATTTGAATTTTCCCGTAGAGATTGTTGCTTGTCCAACGGTGCGGGAAGCGTCTGGTCTAGCCTTAAGTTCTCGCAATCAATATTTGACTGCAACGGAAAAAGAACAGGCCGCGGTGTTATATCGCGGCTTGCAGCAAGCTGAGGCTATTTTCAAGTCAGGGGTTCGCGACAGCAAAGAGCTGATTGCGGCGGTACGGCAAGAAGTAGCAATGGTCAGTACTGTCTTAGTGGAATATATTGAATTGGTTGAGCCGACTACATTAATGTCTTTAGTACAAGTTCAGGAGGAAGGAATGCTCGCGATCGCAGCTCGTCTTGGTTCTACACGTTTGATTGACAATATTCTCTTGAGCGATCGCTTACCAATCATCGCTATTGATGGCCCAGCCGGCGCTGGAAAATCTACAGTAGCTCGTCAAGTAGCAGACAAGCTAGGTCTAGTGTATTTAGACACCGGATCTATGTATCGTGCTGTTACATGGCTGGTGCTGCAAAAGGGTATTGCCATTGATGATGAGTGTGCGATCGCTGAATTAGCCAATTCTTGTGAAATCCAACTAACTCCCAGTCAGGATTTACAATCTCCTGTGCAAGTTTGGATTAATAATACTAATGTCACTCAAGAAATTCGGACTCTTGAAGTCACATCTAACGTATCGGCGATCGCAGCCCAAAGCGCTGTACGTAAAGCTTTGGTAAAACAACAGCAAAGCTGGGGCAAAAGAGGTGGTTTAGTCGCTGAAGGCAGAGACATTGGCACCCATGTATTTCCTGATGCTGAAGTCAAAATCTTCTTAACAGCCTCAGTCAGCGAACGCGCGCGTCGCCGACAGCAAGACTTTAAAAAACAAAATCAACCTGAAGTGAGTCTTGAGCAGCTAGAACGAGATATTGCCGAACGTGACTGGAAAGATAGCACGCGCAAAGTTTCACCCTTACAAAAAGCAACAGATGCGATTGAAATTCAAACTGATGGTCTCAGCGTATCTGAAGTCACAGCCAAAATCGTTAGCTATTGCCAAGAGCAGTTATTGCAATGGTAATTTGAATAGTTTCCTATTAATGACAGACTGGATATACAGAGGTGAGCGATCTACCACTCACTCACCTCTCTGAAAATTTAAAAATTAAATAATTGACTGAAAATAAATTTGCAGCCAGCTTTTATGTATGTGAATAATAACTGATTGTGTAATTAATTCATCTAGCTAAAGACTGATTTTAAATAATTTAATTGCTCCTACCTGGGTTAGAAGTTTTGCAGGTATGGCATTTAGCTATATATATAATCAGAAATAAAATTTAAAATTTAGATAATTGACCAAACTATTCGCCTGCATCCGTCGCCTTCACCTAGGCAACTCATCGCTGCGACTACTATGACTAGCTAAAAAAACCTAAGTTAAGACTAGGTTAAAAGCTGGAGGCATAGATAAAATTTTCATGCTCCAAAATGAGATCGGCATACAGATCTGATGCAAATTAAGAAGGTTTTGAATTTGGCGAAAACTTGCCGAGATGCTTTCCTAAGTTAATAAAATTTTCTAGAGAAATTTTGCAATTCCCATAACGCTACTGGGGATTTAACTAATTTTAAAAATCCTGTGTTTTAATTTTCACTTTGGTAGTAAAATGACGATGTTAAGTTTTATGTTTCACTAAGAAGGTCATAAAACTTGTCAAAACGAAAGCTGTAATTTCCTAAGCTACTGAATAGCTTTAAACTGGAAAACGGTAAAGAGAGGATTTCACACAATGGCATTTCAACAGCCCCCCCTACCCTACGACTTTAATGCTCTAGAGCCGTATGGCATGAAAGGTGAGACTTTCGAGTATCACTATGGCAAGCACCACAAAGCTTATGTAGACAACCTTAACAAGCTAGTCGATGGTACAGAACTTGCTGATAAGTCACTAGAAGAAGTAATCAAAGCTTCTTTTAAAGATGCCTCTAAAGTTGGAATCTTTAACAATGCTGCTCAAGTTTGGAACCACACCTTCTTCTGGAATTCGCTGAAACCAGCAGGTGGCGGTCAACCTTCGGGCGAACTAGCCAATAAAATCGATCAAGCTTTTGGTAGCTTCGATAAATTTAAAGAAGAGTTCTCTAACGCCGCAGCAACTCAGTTTGGCAGTGGATGGGCTTGGCTGATTGATGATGGTGGTACTTTGAAAGTCATCAAGACACCAAATGCAGAGAACCCTCTAGCTCATGGACAAAAGGCATTATTAACCCTAGATGTTTGGGAACACGCCTACTACATTGATTACAGAAATGCCCGTCCTGCATTTATCAAAAACTTCCTCGATCAATTAGTTAACTGGGACTTTGCTGCTGAAAATTTAGCTAAAGCCTAACTGGCTGAAAAATAGCTAGTAAAGCCAGAAAAATTAATTGGGTTTATTAATCTTGCTAGCAGTCACAGATATTGCATCGTGGCTGCTTTTGATTTGCCGGAGAAATTAACACAGTAGTTCTGTTGAAGAAAAGTGGCCACTCGTGGCTGTCTCATGTATCTTAAAAAGTAATGGCATTGAAAATATAAATATTATGAATAGTAAACAGTTGGCTCAATACATGGAAGCAACCAATAGCATCTCGAAACCTTGGCTATTAGTGCAACTACGCCTCAAAAAACTTCAAGAACGTCGCGCCATGCTTTCGGACAATGAATACGACACCGAATTACAAGATATTCACGAAGATTTGATGAAGTTGGGAGAATGGTGGCGCGGTATTGAAGATGAGGTGTTTTAATTACTTAATCGTCAAGATATCCCAGAGTTAGCAGTGAGGCGTACTCTTGAGGGATGAGAGTACACCCTAGCTTAGCGAATTGCCCTTGCGATCGCATTTTGTTGTTTCATCTCTCACAGATCCTCCCTAGCTTACCTTGTTCAGGCTGGCCGGGGAGGATCGATTGTAATTAGGCAAAGGATGAGGGAGTGTGGGAAGTGTGGGAAGTGTGGGGGGTGTGGGGAGAAATGGCTAATAACTAATGAATAATGACCAATGACATTGGTTTACGCCAATTCGATATTTTTATAAAATAATCTCATCAAAAGACTCGCAGAAATATCAATGGATTGGATTACCTTACTGCGATCGCTACAGTCTGATTTTATTAAGAGGTTAACAACTGGTTGTCTGCTTCATTGTGAAACAGAAGGTCAATATAGCGAACTAACTATAATCTCTGGAGAGAGGTTAAAAGCACTCAGAGAATTTTGCTGGCAGATGGCAGAAAAATATAAACGTACTTCGCTAGTTCGTGACGTTTTTATTAGCAACTTAAAAGGCAAACTTGGCGAAGAAGTTGTTAAAGAACGGTTAGCTGATTTTATTACAGAAGTAGATTATGAAAAGCGATTTGGTGGGGATGGAAAAATTGATTTCACCCTAACTTCTGACCCATCAATTGGTGTTGAGGTCAAATCCCGTCATGGCAGTCTTGATAAAGTTAGATGGTCTGTGAGTTCCGAAGAAGTTGAGAAAAATGCAGTTGTAGTCTGTGTTCTCATTCAAGA
Organism: Calothrix sp. NIES-2098; assembly: GCF_963875125.1. NCBI lineage: Bacteria > Bacillati > Cyanobacteriota > Cyanophyceae > Nostocales > Calotrichaceae > Calothrix > Calothrix sp. NIES-2098. Next base: position 249,605 of record NZ_CAWNKJ010000001.1, on the reverse strand, counting down.
AGAAGTGCATGAAGCGCAGAGCGAATATCACCTTTTTTTGGCTGGCTTTTTGCCTACAAAAATGATTAAGTTAAAAACTGGAAGAATTTCCTTTGGTATTAATCAATTGCTGTATGGTGGGGGTTTGCAGTGTTATTTGGAACAGTTACTGGCTGCTACACCTAATCAAAAAGAATCTGCAATTTATACTTACGATCGCCAGCAAGTTATACCAAGTAATCAAAATAATAATCAACTAACCAAGCTATTAGAATATCCGGCAAAAGAAGAGATTTTCTTTGAGTATGAACCCGACTTAAATCAGTTTTATGAGAATCTAGGCGATAAATCTTTCGAGCAAGGTGAATCTGATACAGCGATTGTTAACTATAATCAAGCCTTGCAACTGAATCCGCATAATGCTGAGGTATATTACAAACGCGGTATGGTGCGCTATCACCTAGGAGATTACGAAGGTGCGATCGCAGACTATACTCAAGTTATCCAAATTAATCTTAATCACAGCAAAGCTTATAATCAGCGTGGTTTAGCTCGTTATCAGCTTGGAGAATATCAAGCAGCAATTGAAGATTATACGCAAGCTATCAGAATTAATCCCCATGTTGCTGTTACTTATAAAAACCGTGCTGATGCTCGTTCCCATCTAGGAGATGCTCAAGGAGCAATTGAAGATTACACGCAGGCAATCAAAATTAATCCTCATTATGCCATTACTAATAAAAACAGTAATATTTCTCGTTATTTATTATTAGAACAGCAAAAATTTACGCAAGCAATTAAGATAGATCCTCATGATGCTGTTGCTTACTATAACCGCGGTCAAGCGCGTGCAGACTTAGGAGATTATGAAGGAACAATTGCCGATTATACTCAGGCAATCAAAATTAATCCTAACTATGTTGATGCTTATTACAGCCGAGGTAACACTCATTTTGACTTAGGAAATTATCAGGCTGCAATCATAGATTACACTCAGGCAATTAAGCTTAACACTAATTATGTAGATGCTTATTATAACCGCGGTCATGCTCGTTTCAGTTTAGGAGATAAGCAAGGCGCACTTGAGGATTTTCAAAAAGCAGCCGAGATTTATTGGAAAGAAGGCAAGATAGCAGAACACAATGATGCAAGGGAAAGAATTCTAGATTTGGAAATTGAAAAGTCTTTAGACATTTTAAATTTCTAAGAAGTAAAATCTCTATCTTAACAATAGGAAACGGAGAAGAGGGTTGTAGGATTTTTCAGTGAAGAACTAACTTGAAAATACTTTGTGTCTTTTTAGTAAGAAATCTGTAACTAGAAAAATACAAAGAAGCTAGGATTTTAACATTCAACTTGATGCTTAATAACAACACACGCTCAAAAAATCTAACAAAAATTTAGCTTTACTGAAATATTTCTTAAACTTTATGGTATTTTAATTTTTTAAACATCAAGTAATCTAATCAACTCAATTCAATGAGTTATAATCACAAATTGCCAAAAAATTTGGCTTTCCTATCTCTATCAGTGATATTAGGAGCTGATTTAGCGATCGCAGGAATAGCTCCTTTCGCAGTTGCTCAAACTACTGCTGTACAGTCATCTGTTGGTAGTGCAGTGACATTTACTTGTAATGACAGTGAAGCAACAATCAAAGCTAAAAATGGCCCCAAAGTAACTATTGGCTCGACAACAATCTACATAGGTTATCAGCAAGTATCATCTAGTAACAAAGATCCTCGCATCGTCCGTTTTGATAATGGTGTTAAAAGATGGTGTCGTAGCGATTATGAAACAACTGGTGATGATGGTTCAGGCTATGGCTTGCTTTGGGATGGAGGAAGCGTTTTATATGGTGTTTTCTCCTCCACCGGAACCCAATCAGGAAATAATTTTGGGCGCTTTGCTATTGGTCGTTGGCTAACTAGTTATGGTAGTGGTGGCGGGCCCAAAGTAGCAATTATCGCCCGGATCGATCCAACCAATGGTAACGTTAGATATGCCACATTTCTAACTGCTAAAAGACCAAATGATGGTAAAACTAATTCTTTACTAGTCAACAGTTTATTATGGAATGGTGCAAATTTAACTGTAGGGGCAAAATCCTGGTGGACTCCCCGCCGCACTAATACAAGTGCAATGAATTGTTCTGGTTCATCACCTTATCAATACACAGCTGTATTTACTGGCGATTTAACAAAGATGAACTCGGCTTCAGCACCTACCTGTAGTTAATTGAGATGAAGAAGACCGAGAAATAAGGTTTTTGTAGTGTAGTCGGCAAATTTTAAAATCAAGTCAAAATAAAACCCCTCCTTACTCGTGAGCAAGGAGGGGTTTGGAGTTAGGGATAAGTTTAATATCCGCCTTCTTCTTCGTATTCGGGTTGTTTTTCTTTGACTTTCTTCGGAATGTTGACGGGCTTTGGTGCATCGTCCCAAGCATCGCCATCTACATCGTCATAATTGTCGTATTCGTCGGCGTATGGTTTTTTGTAGGGTTGAGCTTCAAATTTAGCAGGTTGTTGATACCTGTCTTTATCTGTCGCCTCACTCCAATTGTCTTCTTCGTCGTCTTCTTCGTATTGAATCGATTCGTATTGACGCGCCTGCATTACTTGGCGCTGGGGTCTTTCTTCTTCCACATAGTCCTCATCCCATTCTTCCCGTGCTACGGGTTCGGGGGTGCGAACTTTGGGCTTGGGTGGTTGTAATGGTACACCGCTGGGTAGTTGATTCGCGGGTGCGACGGTGCGAGGGGCGCTATAGCCGTATTCTTCATCAACATCGCGTTCCCAAGGTGCTTTACCAATACCTAAGCGTTCTAGCAAGCCAACTGTCAACTGGTTGGCGCGTTCTTCGGCTCCTTCAAATACAATTAATCTGCTGGGGCCTGTGCTGACGATTTCTTCAATTGATAGTTCGTAAGTACTCAAGACTTGCTCAGGTATTTGTGGCAATCCCAAAGAAGCGATGACTATGGAATGAAGTTTGCCATTTTCACCATTGAATTTGAAGCCCCGCACTCTACCTAGTACTTCGCCGGTTTCTGTAATTACTTCCCAGTTAATCAGGTTGCTTAAAGTTTCAACTTCAATATCTTCAATTACGTCCTCGTTATCTACCAGGATGACATCACCAATCTGGCTGATACTGCTAAGGTACATATTGCGCGGTATACCAGAAATAGAGATCAGGCTGTCTCTCAAGCCAAGAGCCACAACCTCTCGCTGGTCAATATCCACCCAGACTTGACTGACGATGCCTACTCGCTTACCGTTATCGCGGGTAATCACCTGAGTATTTAATATGTCGGAACGCCTAATTATCTGTTCAGAGGTCATTCTATACCGAGTCCTGATCTCGAATCCGGTTAATCTATACACTATTATTAACAAAAACTCAAGCAGATGTATGGTCGGTTTGCAATTTAATTCCCAAAACTTGGGTATACGCTCCCCGTGCTTGAGTAACGCCAATTGTGCGTTCGGCTGATTCTATCATCGGGCGGCGCAAACTCACAACTATAAATTGTGCTTGCTTTGCCTGTTGTTTAATCATTTTAGCTAATCGCTCTACGTTTGCCCCATCCAAAAACATATCTACTTCGTCAAAGGCATAGAAGGGTGAAGGGCGATAGCGTTGCAGGGAAAAGATAAAGCTTAAAGCTGTCAGAGATTTTTCACCCCCAGACATGGAAGCTAATCGCTGCACTGGTTTACCTTTGGGGTGTGCAACTAAATTCAACCCACTGCTAAAGGGATCTTCGGGATCGTCTAGTTGCAGGTAGCCGTCACCGTCGGAAAGGGTGGCGAAAATTGATTGGAAGTTTTCGTTAACTGCGTCGAAGGCTTCTTTAAAGGCGCGTTGACGTAAGGTAGTAAAGTTTTCAATCCGCAAAAGTAATTCTGTGCGCTCTGCTTCTAGGGTTTCCAGTTTTTGTGTCAGTTCTTGCAGGCGGTTTTGGGTGCGTTCGTATTCTTCCAAAGCCAGCATATTTACTGGTTCCATTGCTTGCAGGCGTTTGGCAAGCGATCGCAATTCTTTCTGCAATTCTTCTAAGTCTACTTGATCTGGGACTTCTGGTAAGGGATCGGGCAGTTCTGGTGCTAAGGTTTGCAGTTGCTCTTTGACGTTAACTAATTCCTCTCGCCGTGCTACGAGAGTTTCTTGGAGTTTTTGCAATTCCCATTCTAATTGTTGCTGACGCAGGAGATGCGATCGCAATTCTTGTTCGGTGCGATCGCGTTTTTGTTTTTCTTCGCCTAAATTAAGTTCCATCTGACTCAACCTTACACGGGTTTCAGCAATTTGCGTGCTGAGTGCTGAGTGCTGAGTGCTGAGTGCTGTTAATTGATTTTGTTGTGTCTCTTGTTCTTGCTGGTATTGAGTAATTCGTTCCTCTGCTTCTTGGATTTTTTCTTGCAAGCGCTGTTGCTGATTTTCGAGATTTTTTAATCTTTGTTCGGCTTCGCGTAATGCTGTTTCTCTTTGTTGTAATTGTTGCTCTTGGTTTTTAATAGTTGCTTGAATTTGTTGCCATTCGCTGGGGGTTTGCGATGCTTCTAATTCTGCTAAAGTTTGTCGCAATTGTTGCAACTGCGTTTCTTGTCCTGGTAATTCCCGAGCCAGAACCTCCAAGCGCGATTGCGCAGTGGCGAATTTTTCACTATTTTGCGCTAATTGCGATCGCGTATTTTCTAACTGCGCTGTCAAAGTTTTAATTTCTTTTTGCAATTGTTCTAATTGCAACTGCTGTTCTCGCCGTGCTTGACGTGCTTCTGTGACTTCTTGCGCCAAGGCTTTGGTTTTGATTGACAGCTTATTGATGGCTTCAGTACAACGTTCTAAAACTCGTTCAATTTCCCCTAAGCGGTTTCTTAAAGCGGCTACTTCCTCCGGTTCTGCGGCTTCCACGTTCCCAAACCGCAACGATGAACGCTGGTTGTTACTACCACCAGTCATTGCGCCACTAGTTTCTAATAATTCCCCGTCGAGAGTGACGATGCGGTATAAGCCTAAGTTTTTCCGCGCCTGTTCGAGGGTGGAAAATACTACGGTGTTACCAAAAACATAGCTAAAGACATCTTTATAACGGCGATCGCATTCAACTAAGTTAACAGCATAGTTAACGAAACCACCAGCTAAACGCAGTGTGGCATCTTGGGTAAATCTGGGAGCGTTAATTTTATTTAAGGGTAAAAAGGTAGCTCTCCCGGCGCGTTTCTGCTTTAAAAGTTCAATTCCCGCAGCGGCGACCCCATCATCTTCCACCACTATATGTCCCAAACGTCCACCCGCAGCAATTTCCAAAGCCAGTTGAAAGCGGGGTTCGACTCTGCCTAACTGTACCACTAAGCCACAAAGTCCCGGCATTCCCGATTGCATGATGACTTTGCTAGCTTGCGTTCCTTGAACTTCTTGCTGTGCTTGCGCTTGCGCTTCTAGTTTATCTAATTGTCGTTGTTTTTCCCGTTGTTCTTGTAAAAGCCGCTTTTGCGTATCTTGTTGAATTTGCAGTTCTTGTTCGGTAGCGGCGAGATTTTGCGCTAAGTTTTGGATTGGTTCGCTAGAGGTGTTAAATTCTGTTTCTAAACGACTACACTCAGCTTGTTTTGTGGCTAATTCTGGTTCTAAAGTGGCAACTAGCTGGGTTTGCTCTTGAATTTGCTGCTGTAGCTGATCGTTACGTTCTCTTAGCTGTGCTTGTTCGGTGCGTTGCGGTTCGAGAGTTTGCAGCAGAGTTTCTATTTGACGGTTTAACGCCGTTTGTTGCTGTACCCAAGCTTCCGAAGCCGAAGCAATTTCTGCTGCTGCTTGGCGAGAAGTTTCTAAAGCTTGTTGTGCTTCATCTCTTTGTTGCTGACAGTAAACAATCGATTGCTTTTCGACAACCTGGGTTTCCGCAATTTGTTCTAAGGAACGTTGGTGCTGTTGAATTTCTTGCTGGTTTTGCGCCTGACGTTTCGCAGTTTCTTGGGTAGCTGTTTCTAATTCGCTGCGCTGACGCTGGAGTTGTTTGTGTTCGGCTTCTTGGGTGGCGAGGTTAGATTGTACGGCTAAAAGTTCTTCTTCCCCTAAAGCTTTCACATGAGCATTGAGTTGATCGAGTTCAACGGTTGTTTGCTCGATTGTAGTGTTAAGAGTTGTCAGTTCCGCCGAAAGTTCTTGAGATTTGCGATCGCCATTTTGAATTTGGTTAGCTAATTTTTCTTGCTGTGCTTGTAGAGAACGCCACGATAACACAGCTTCCCAGGATTGTTTAGATAGATATTCTGCGCGGAGTTTTTGATATTTTTCGGCTTTGGCTCGGTCTTGAGAAAGGCGATCGCGTTGTACAGTTAATTCTGTCTCAATAATCCGACAACTATCTTCCTTCTCCTTCACCTCATCTAAAGTATCCTTGGCTTGGTTAATCTTGCGATCGAACGCTGCTACCCCCGCCAATTCATCAATAATTTCCCGCCGTTCTCTGGCGTTCATCGAGATAATGCTGGTGACATCCCCTTGAAGGACAACGTTGTAGCCTTCGGGATAAATCCGCAGCGACTCCAAGGCTTCATGTAATTCTGTGAGAGTGCAAGATGCGCCATTGATATAGTAATTTGACGTATAAGTTCCCTGGTGCGTCACCCGCAGCTTTCTGGTGACACTCCACTCATTCGACGTTTCGGGATTAGGAAGTTTTGAGTTTGACTTGTCTTCCTCAGTTTCCTCGGTTTCCTCAACTTCTATTACTTCTATTTCTTCCAGGCTGTCTTGAATTTGCGCCTTAGTATCGTTAAGGGAGACTGCATCAGTAATATCAAATGTCACCGTGACGCTAGCTTCCACAGTCGCACGACTTTTAGCTGTTTGAGTATTATTTACCAAATCTGGTAAGCGATCGGCTCGCATTCCCTTAGAACTGGCGAGTCCGAGACAAAACAGCAGCGCATCAAGAATATTCGATTTACCAGAACCATTCGGCCCAGATATGACAGTAAACCCCCCCAGCAAAGGAACTTGGGTAGTACCACCGAAGGACTTAAAATTGGTAAGTTCGACGCGCTTTACATGAACCATAGGCGCTCTTTTGCTGGGCTAATGAAGTAAAAGTGTAGCAAGGAAATATAGATTGTCTACTAGTTCAGCCAGAGAATTTCGGATTTATCCAACAACTCCCAGCGCAGAGAAATCAGGTAAATAGCATGGGTTATGGGGAATTGGTAATTCTTAGCCATTCTCTTGATGCTTGTGCCGAACATTTGTACTAGCGTCAATATAGCAGTCTTACTTATATCATGTTTGAAAAATAAGTGTTAGCAGCAATGAAATTTTATAAACTAATTTTCAACAGAATGTTATAGACACATTTTGCAACTCTGTAAAATTATATTTAGCCCAATAAATAATAAGGTAAATTATGCTTCTAGAAGATTACTTTGATTTTCAGCGTCCTGATGATATTCGACTCAAAGGTACAAGAGTAGGCATTGAAACTATTCTTTATGAATTTATCCATCGCAGTCGTACTCCAGAAGAAATTGCTGAAAGCTATCCCTCGGTGACTTTAGAGCAAGTATATGCAACTATTCTTTATTACCTGCATAACAAAGAAGCTGTCAGCGCCTACCTGACTGATTGGTTAGAGTGGAGTCATAAAGTGCGGGAAGAACAGCGCCGCAACCCCCCGCCAGTTGTTGCCAAGCTGATAAAATTCAAAGCTGAAAGAGAAGCCATGAACAAAACAGATGACTCTCAAATTTATTCTTGATGAAAATGTTGATAAATTATATCTAAGACAATTTCGACAACGTAACCCCAACAACAAATCTTGGCTAGTTCTGGTCACAGTTCTTGTTTAAGTTTGTTATCAATAAAATTTTCTAGCTCTTCTATGGTGTATATAGATAGATTATTCCTCGACATATAATTACAAAATTGAAGACTAATTCCAAAAAAAGTCAGCGAGGGTTTTAATTTATTTAATTCCCTGTATAATTTTTTGTACTCGGATTTAGACATATTTTCTTGATGTTTACGATGATTCAATTCTGAAATTTGATATTTATACTCTGCCTCCGTCTTCACAAATCTATGTGAGTCATGACGTAGCTGTTCATAAAACTTGTACTGCATTAAAAACGTTTCATCCTCTTCATCTGGAACGCGATAAATAAATTCACCTAAAAGTTCTAAGACAGCCCAGCGAGTTGTGTAGTGTTTGCTGGCGATCGCAATCTCAAGTATATCAAAACGATTTTCTACTCCCAGCCAAAATAACTCTCCTACAAGTCGGGGTAATAAAATTGGATCGCGATCGCGTAGTTCATGAAATGCTTGAAGCAGAACAGGTACGCTATCATAACTGCATATTTTTCCTAGGGTATAGATTACTTGTTTACGTATGAAGTGGTTATTTATAAGTACAAGATGCTCTAGTTCCGCAATAATTTTCGACCGTAGCTGAGTTTCCCAGGATTCTTTGCAAATATTGTTCCGAGAACCGCTAAGAACAAAATCTGTAATAAAAAGAGAAGCGTAGCTAACAATTTCTGGATTATCGCTATGAAGTAACTTAATGAGGCTATCAACTGCACCAGGTGATGTAACAATCTCAACCATGTACTCTGAATCGCCTAAGTATGAGAGATAGTTAAGAATTTTAGTTTCTAGTATTTTGCTCATATATATCAGATTCCTTATGACCACAAATTCGTATCAGCCCGGAAACTCCGATGTTTTTATAAGTAATAGTTCTAATCTCCCAGCAAATAATGCAGTTTTGGGAGAGATTGAAAGAGTTAAGCAATTGCTAGCAGATGGAAGGGTTGAACAAAAAATTGATGCCCTTCTAGATGCTTTTGAGTATGGAGAAGCTGGCTTAGACTTGATTATTCAAGCTTTACAGAACTCAGAAGTTGATGTTCAAGAAGCAGCTTATTGGCTACTTCAGGAAAGTACAGAGCCAAAAGCTAAATTGGCATTACAACAATATAACTCCTATTTATTGTTGGAGTATCTTTTTACTATTGAGAGGTACACAGATGAAGTTCGCAAGATAACTTGTGTAGATGTAAGCTCAGACTGGCAAACCTTAGTTACTTGTAACTATAACAACACAATTCAAGTTTGGAATATGCGAACACAACAAGTAATATGCACATTCCAATCAGAAGCAACGAAGAAATTCGATCAAATCGCTATCACACCCGACAATTGTGTTTTAAGGCTTTGGAATTGTAACGATTATGCTGAAGTGTGGAATCTAAAAACAAAGGAAAAAATCTTCACTACCCATCGACGCTCAGATTGGTTTTGCTATGTTGCCTTGAGTTTAGATGGTCAATCATTTTTAAATGCTGTTGACGGAGAAATTTTTGAATTATGGAATATACAAGTACAAGGAGTAATTTCCTATATTTATATGTCGGATCGAGGTCATAATTTTATCTATTCAAATTCCCAAGTTTTAGTAACTGAAGATAAAAATTTTGACCAAAAATATAAAATATGGGATTGGCAAACAGAACAAATAATTTGCACCTTCAGCCTTTCAGGGTATATGCCTGTAATTACGGTCAGCCGCGATCGACAATTTTTACTTAGTGGTAGTCGAGAAAATGGAAGCATTAAAGTGGGGAACGTTCGGACAGGACATGAACTTTGTAGTCTCACCAGTCATTCATCGTTAATTACTGGTCTTGCAATTAGCTCAGATGGGCAGAAACTATTCATTTGGAGTGGAGAAAATACCGTTGAGGTGTGGGGATGCTCTAGTATATCTGGTACTCAAATCTTAAAAGAAAAGTAAACCAGTTAAAAGCATAACTTTTATCAAATCAACTGATATAAATACAAAGGATAGTCATCAACTCCCTTGTTTGACTACTATAAAAGCCTCAAAACTCCTCTCCTCTGTGTGTTTGAGCAACTAGTTTCTAGCTGTGGGCTTATATGTCGGCAGCGATCGCACTTATGTTGCTAAATTAACATAGGACAATCAAAATCACATCTAGGTGCAATCCACAATGGTATCTAGTTCTACACCTTTCTCGGATATTAAAAACCATTGGGCACGCTTATTTATTCAAGCTTTATCAGCGCGTCGCATTATAAATGGATATCCTAACGGGACTTTTCGCCCAGATAACTCAGTAACTCGTGCGGAATTTGCTGCCATTATTGGGGCAGTCTTTACAGTACCTCCAAAGCGGCAATATGTCCCTTTTAGCGATGTACCTGCTAAACACTGGGCTTTTAATGCTATTCAAAAAACTTATGAGACAGGATTTATTAGTGGATATCCCGATCGCACTTTTCGTCCTGACAATAGAATTTCTAGAGGAGATGTTTTTGTTGCGATAGTCAACGGCTTGGATCTTGCTACTAAAATCAAACCTGACTTGGTTAGTAAATTGTCGCAATTCTATCAAGATGCAAATGCGATCGCAGACTATGCTAAAAATCAGGTAGCTATTGCCACAAGTGCAGGTTTAGTCGCTAGCTATCCAAATATTAAATTACTTAACCCAAATATCGCAGCGACTCGTGCTGATGTCGCAGTAATAGTCTATCAAGCTTTGGTGTATCTAGGGCAAGCAGATAAAATTTCCTCTGCCTACTTAGTGATTCCACCGACGCCAGCACCCACTCCAACACCGAGTCCAACACCGACACCTACACCAACGCCGATACCGATTCCAATACCAACCCCAACGCCGACACCCACTCCCATTCCAACACCAACACCTATACCCATTCCAGTACCAACGCCAACACCGACGCCGACGCCAACACCAACCCCAGTACCATCTAATACAGTCAGGGTAAGCCATCAACGGGAGTTTCGCGGGGCTTGGGTAGCATCAGTCTGGAATAGTGACTGGCCTTCCAAAGCTGGACTACCTGCTGCACAGCAGAAATCGGAACTACTGGCAATTATCACCAAATTACAGCAGCTGAACTTTAATGCTTTAATTTTGCAGGTACGGCCAGAAGGCGATGCTTTGTATGCTTCATCATTAGAACCTTGGAGTGCTTGGCTGACAGGAACTCAGGGTAAAGCACCAGAACCATTTTATGACCCCTTAGAGTTTGCGATCGTAGAATGTCACAAGCGCAATATTGAACTTCATGCTTGGTTCAACCCCTATCGCGCTAAAACTTCAATCCAGCAAGGTTCAAATGTCAGCCCCCATATAGCTGTAACTAATCCCGAAGTTGTTTATAAATGGGGTAATCAGCTGTGGATGGACCCAGGATTGAAAGTTGTTCAAGATCGGGCTTACAACGTTATTCTTGATGTTGTGCGCCGTTATGACATCGATGGCGTACACTTAGATGATTATTTTTATCCCTATCCCATATCAGGTCAAACTTTCCCCGATAACAAAACCTACGCAGCTTATAAAAACGCTGGTGGCGGACTCAGCTTGGGTGACTGGCGTAGAGAAAATGTCAATCTCATGGTGGTGCGTCTAGCTGAAGGAATTAAAGCTGCAAAACCCTACGTTAAATTTGGCATTAGTCCCTTTGGTATTTATCGCCCCGGACAACCATCAGGAATTACTGGCTTAGATGCTTACGATGTACTCTACGCTGACTCGAAAAAATGGCTAGAACAAGGTTGGATTGATTACATTGCACCTCAACTTTACTGGCGTACCGACCAAACACAACAAAGTTATTCTGCCTTACTCAAGTGGTGGACACAAGTAAACACAAAACAAAAACACGTTTACGCTGGTAACAATTTAACGGAACCCAGCAACAAGAGTCGGGAGAGTGAAGAGATTGAAAAGCAGGTAATAATTAGTCGTAGCCAAGCTGGACTTTTATCTTTGGGGAATATTTTCTTTAATTTGGGTGTATTGATGGAAAATAGCCAGGGAATTGCTGATAAATTCCAAAGTCTGCTTTATAACAAACCCGCCCTAACTCCTATTTTGCCTTGGCATGATACAACACCACCAGCACCCCCCACAGGATTGCAATATGTTAACGGTAAACTCAATTGGCAACCTGGTGATAACCAACCAGTTCGTTCTTGGGCGCTTTATCGCCAAACTGGGGATAACTGGGTAATTCAACGAGTTTTATCTGCTGGGACAAACTTTGCCACTGTAGGGACGGGAACCTATGCAGTCTCCGCAATTAACAGGTTAGCGAACGAGAGTTTAGCAACTGTGATTACAGTCAGTTAATTTCTGAACTCTACATTTGCAAATTGATGTCGCTTGTCCAACTTCGTGTCATCGAATTGATGACGCGGAGATTTTTTAACATTAGGTTTGATTAAAGTTATACCAATTAACTAAAAGTATGATACAAATAATTAAGGAATAAATATGAACAATAAAAATGGCTGGAGTAACTAAAGTTGAAATAAAAGAGTCAGTCGAAGAGTTACATGAACTGCTGTTAAAACAAAAAACCGCATCAAGCCGTGAAAGAATACAAGCTTTGTATTTGCTGAAAATGGGACAAGTAAAAACAATACAGGATGTAGGTGTTGTTCTGGGCAGAGGAAGAGTAACAGTACAGCGATGGTTAAAGGCTTATACACAATCAGGAATTACAGGTCTGTTAGTAATAAAAAAAAGTACAGGACGACCGCCAATTATTAAGTCAGAAGCAAAAGAGCAACTTTTAAAAGAACTAGAACAACCAGAAGGATTTAAAAGTTATGAAGAAATCCGAACATGGCTAAAAGCAGTGGAGGGAATAGAAGCATCATATAAAGTAGTACATGATACAGTACGTTATCGAATGAAAGCCAAATTAAAAGTGCCAAGAGCAGTAGGGATAAAACATCACGAAGAAGCAGAATCAGAATTTAAAAAAAACTGCCACAATACCTAGAAGTCATTAAAAAACACGTTATAGAGCCAAAGGATAAACACAAAAGAATTAGATACTGGTGTGGTGATGAAAGCCGTGTAGGATTAAAAACAGAATTAGGAAGACTGATTACGCTTTGTGGCATTAAACCTATCGGCATCATGCAATGGAGAAGAGAAAATTTCTATTTATACGGTTTAGTAGAACCATTAACTGGGGAGTATTATATTTGGGAATTTTCTCATCTCAACACAGCTTGTTTCAATATCTTTCTAGAACAATTTGCGGCTACATATCCAGACGATATACATATTCTTCAATTAGATAATGGTGCTTTTCATTTAAGCCAGACACTTCAAATTCCCGAAAATATTATTTTCTTATTTCAACCTCCACATACTCCCCAGGTCAATCCCATTGAAAGGTTATGGGAAGAAGTTAAAAGAAATTTAAGTTGGGAATGCTTTGCCAATTTAGACGAGTTAAGAACAGCTATCTGGCAACGCCTTGAGCAATTAAACAACTTCATTGTTGCTTCTATTACAGGTTGGGGTTTTATTCTGGATGCTTTATTTGTATCAGGCTTTTCGTGAATTGGTATTAGTTTGAAATGAAGTTCTTTAACATCATTGGAGCAGCAGATGAATAATAATTAGAAACATAACTAACGAAATATATTCGTAGCCATCTTGAGTTTTATTTCAAATCTATAAGTTATACAAAAATTTTTCAAGCTCTGTAATAGACAGATGTTTTCACTTGTTTATTAACTTAAATCAAGTCAATATTATGACTATTCAATTCAAGCAATATTATCAACATGACTATCAATCAAAATGGTTTATTAATGCAACCCGGTCAAGGTGATGCTTACTCAGTAGCTGGTGATGTAGTTACTTTTAAAGCAGTCAGCGAAGATACAGATGGGAAATATGCCTTGTTTGAAATTTTTGTAGAGCCACAGATAGGGCCGCCACCACACATTCATACTCAGGAAGACGAAGCTTTTTATATTCAAGAAGGCACGTTTGAATTTCACCTAGACGAAGAAACGATTGTTGCTAATGTTGGCACTTTTCTTCACTCCCCCAAAGGTCAACTTCACTACTTTAAAAATATTGGTTCAACAACCGGGAAATTGTTATGTTGGACAACACCAGCAGGTATTGAAAAATTCTTTGCAGAAGTGGGTACTAAAGTAGCGAGTCCCCTGGCTCCTCCTCCACCTATTACTCCTGAAGCTATTGAGAAAATTATCACAGTTGCTCCTAAGTACGGTATCCAGATTCTTATTCCTACTGGTGATGTTTCTACGTAGTAGCTAAAATTTATAGGTGGGCAATGCCTAGGCTGTTCACTTTGATGGAATTTCGGCGTTTTTGGTTCATGCTATTTTTGTCTACTGTCATTGCGAGCGAAGCGACGCAATCGCAAATATTCTGGGATTGCTTCGTCGTTCCTCCTCGCAATGACGGCACAGATTTTGCATGATTTTTTAACTCCTAAAAAGGCACAGAGTCAACAGCTTAGGCAATGCCCACCCTACACAATTATTAATTGCGAATAATTGGGATTAAGGTATCAGGTTCAACGTTGAATAGTCTGGGCAGATTGATTAAATAATAAATCCTGTGACTTTTCAATATCTAATGCCTGATTTTTAAATGCTTCTGCTTTTTCGTAAGCGCGAATTGTTGCCGGACGTGCTTTTATTGCCTCAAACCAGCGCTTTAAATTAGGAAAATCTTCTAAGTTTTGACGTTGATTTTCATAAGGTACAATCCAGGGATAAGCGGCAATATCAGCAATCGAATATTCGCCAGCCACAAATTCTCTATCTGCTAGTCTCTTATTTAAGACTGCATACAAGCGTCCTGTTTCTTTGACGTAGCGGTTAATAGCATAGTCAATTTTTTCTGGTGCGTATTGGCTAAAGTGGTGGTTCTGTCCCGCCATTGGCCCTAAACCTGCCATCTGCCAGAATAGCCATTGTAAAACCTCTACGCGTTTACGCACATCTTGCGGAATTAACTTCCCGGTTTTTTCTGCTAAATACAGCAGAATTGCACCAGACTCAAAAACCGAGATTGGTTCACCTCCACCAACAGGTTCGTTATCAACAATTGCTGGAATGCGATTGTTAGGCGCAATCTTGAGAAACTCTGGCTTGAATTGATCGCCAGCACCAATATTTACTGGAATAATGTTGTATGGAAGCCCAACTTCTTCTAAGAAAATTGTGATTTTATGACCGTTCGGAGTTGTCCAATAGTAAAGGTCAATCATGCTTATTTCTCCTGAATTTTGTGATTAAGTAAAAGGCAGAAGGCGGAAGGAAAAATTTAATTTTTGAGCAATTTGAATTATCTCTACTTAGTCTGACGTATCTCGTGCTGCCAACTGATGTAGTTTATGAATGTGGTAATTTAGCAATTGCAGCCCAAACTCTATGGTGAACCTGCAAAATTGGTGTAGGATATTTTTCTTGCAATAATGTTGCTAATTCCTGGTCAAATACTTCTACTTGTTCTGTAGTGAGACTGGCTCCTACACCAGCGCTAGCACGTATCCGTCCGCGCCAATCTTCGTGAGTGTAAGGTACAAAGATATCATAGGAGAAGGTTTGAATTTCTTGGAATCCTCCCTCGGCAGTGTCTTGTAACCACTGGGGATGCAAACCACTTCCGCCGCCCATTTTCCATTGGGGATTGTGAGCTTCTATCAGTTTTTCTGTAGCTTCAACTACATTAGCTTTTAAAGGTATCCAATCAAAATGAGCGATCGCAATGTAACCATCAGCTCTCAAAATCCGCTTGACTTCCTGCACAGCGCGGGGACGGTCGAACCAATGCCAGCATTGCCCAGCAGTCACCACATCAACGCTAGCATCTGGTAAGCCAGTATTTTCCGCAGTTGCTATGCGATACTCTACCTGAACCTGGGCGGCTTGGTCTAATTGCTTCGCTTGTTCTACAAGTGATACTGATGGGTCTATGCCAATCACCTTCGCCCCTCTAGTAGCAAAGCCTCGTGCTAAGGTTCCTGTTCCTGTACCGAGGTCAACAATGTTTTGCCCTGGTAAACCAATACCGTATTTAGATAGTCTGTCAAATAAGGAATTAGGAAAACCAGCGCGGTGTTTGGCGTAATCATTGGCAGTTATACCGAAATCTATTTTCATCTTTAGTAGCTCGGTAAAAATCTGGGAAACTTGATTAAAAACGCTCGACCCAAGGGCGCAATTCTACTTCCCAAGTCCAAGCGCTGCGGGGTTGATTTAAGATGTTGAGATAAGTTTGGGCGATCGCATCAGGATCGAGAGTACTATCAGGGTTGTCTTTTGGATCTTGGCGTTCTGTGGAACGAATGGCTCCATCGATTACAAAATGCGCCACATGGATATTCTTGGGTGCTAGTTCCCTGGCGATGCTTTGAGCTAAACCCCTGAGTGCAAATTTTCCCATCGCAAAAGGTGCAGATTGTGCATAACCTTTAACGCTTGCTGAGGCTCCAGTAAAAAAGATAGCACCGCCTCCCTGCTGTAACATCCTTCTAGCGGCAGCTTGGGCAACCAGAAAGCCTCCGTAGGCAGTGATGTCTAAAGTTTTTGCAACTTCATTAGGATCTAAATCAATTAAAGCCCCGCGGACTCGAAAACTAGGATTGTAAACAACAACTGTCGGGGCACTGAGTTTATTTTCGACATCGACAAATAACCGATCTACCTCCTCTGGTTTGGAAGCATCAGCAGCAAAGCTAACCGCTCCAATTTCACTACTCAGCTGAGTCAGTTTCTCAATGCTGCGAGCAGCTAAGGCTATGTTCAGTCCTTCTTTGGCAAATAAACGAGCGATAGAGGCACTTAATCCATTACCTGCTCCAACTATTAAAGCTGTTTTTGGCATAGGTGCGATTTCCTTTTGCTGACTAGGGATTAATGGTGGCTGAAGAAAGCTGAGAATTATTCTTAGTAGGGCTTTGACCAATTCGTAGCACTAAGACTGCGGCTATCAGACACAGAACACCCGAAAAAATAAACGCCTGAAGGTAACTACCCTGCCAGGTTCTCAGCGCTCCGGCTCCGAAGGCGGCTGTAGCTGCGCCGAGTTGATGTCCGGCGACAATCCAGCCGAACATGACGCCGACATTCTCTTTGCCGAAGACGTTAGCTACAAGACGAACTGTGGGCGGTACTGTGGCAATCCAGTCGAGTCCGTAGAAGATTGCAAAGATTGAAAGTCCGTAGAATGAGAAGTGAAAACTGAAGGGTAGAAAAATTAGGGATATACCCCGCAGACCGTAGTACCAGCAAAGCAAGTAGCGATTGTTCCAGCGATCGGACAACCAACCGGAAATAGTTGTGCCGATAAAATCAAAAATTCCCATAATCGCCAACAGTCCCGCAGCCTTAACTTCAGGGATACCATGATCGATACAAGCGGGAATTAGATGAGTACCAATGAGTCCGTTAGTGCTGGCACCACAGATAAAAAAACTGCTACATAACAACCAAAAGTCACGAGATTTGAAGCCCTGCCAAATTTTACTGAGTGTTGAAGTGATGGAATTGACTTTTGGCGGTATTACTTCCACAGTTTCGCTGTAATCGCCAAAAGGCCGCAAGCCAACTTCCGCAGGGCGATCGCGCATGAATAAGGCGATCGCGGGAGTAACTACAAGTGCAATACCAGCTAAAGCTAAGGTAGCTGTTCGCCATCCCAACCTTTCCACGACCGACGCCAATATCGGCAGAAACACTAGTTGTCCGGTAGCTGTGCTGGCCGTCAGAATTCCCAGAACCAAACCCCGCCGTTCCACAAACCAACGATTGACAACAACCGCACCTAATACTAAGGCGATGACTCCGCTACCACTACCGACAATGATTCCCCAAAGCAAGACTAACTGCCAGGAAGCTGACATGAAAGTGGTTAAACCAACACCAAGAGCGATAAAAGCCAGCGCAAATACCATCGTCCGGCGAATACCGATGCGTTCCATAACCGCAGCCGCAAACGGGCCAATCAGTCCATACAGTACTAAATTCAGGGAAATTGCCAAGGAGATAGTAGCTCTGCTCCAGCCAAACTCCTGCTCTAAGGGTACAATCAGAACTCCTGGTGCAGAACGAATTCCGGCTGCTACTAATAACGCTAAGAATGTTAAACCTGCGACAAGCCAGCCATAGTGAAGCGAACGACGTGCTAAAAACGAGGCTAGGGACATGGTTTTAAGGGATTTGGGAAGGGAGCAGATAAACACAGAAATGTTTATCGGTGTTTATCTGTCGTTGAATTTCTACAACTAAGAATTACCCCTGATATGGGTTGCCTATTCTATCTACAGAAACGTTAGCAGATAACGGCAAGCGACCGGGATTGAGGCGTGGTTCTGCGGCATAACCAACAGGTACTACAACTGCGATCGCTAAATCTGGATCGTCTGCTGCACCAATTACCGCCTTCACTTGCTCCTCAATCCAACCATTCATAAAGCAGGTAGATAAACCTAAACTTTCGGCTGCAAGTACCAAATGAGTGGCAGCAATAATTGCATCTTTGATTGCATATTCGCGTTGCTTGTCTCCTAGAGAAGCTTGAAATTGCGGTATGGCATTCTTAAAGTAGTTGATTGTACCTTCATTCCATGCACCAGTTTCCAGCGCCTTTTCATAAATTGGAGTTAAGTCTTGTTCTCCAGCTTTGGGATTGGCAGCAAACACAAATGTTACAGGTGCTTGGATAATTTGTTGTTGATTCCAAGATGCTGCTGATAATGCTGCCTTTTGTCCCTCATCTTGCACGAGGATAATTTGCCAATCTTGGATATTAAAACTGCTGGGTGCGGCTACGGTTAACTCTACTAGTTGCTTGAGTAGTTCTGGGGCTATGGGATCTGATTTGAAAGTTTTAATCGACCGACGCTTGAGAATGGCGGTAGGTACATCTAAGGCTTGAGTTTGTGTAATTACACTCATGAGATTCTCCGAATTGTTTAGGTTCCTACGCTGTTATAGCGCTTTTTGTTCTCGGACTAAATACTTTTTCGGTGTAAAAGGTTGCTTCCCATTACATCGCAGTCATTATAGACTAACTACTTGTTCGCCAGTAGCCGACCAAAACGGATAGTCTGTATATCCTTGTTCGCCACCACCATAAAAAGTTTCTGGATCTGGTTGATTCAACGGTGCATTTAAAGCAAAGCGTCGGGGTAAATCCGGATTTGCTATAAATAGCGTGCCAAAGGCTACTAAATCGGCTTGTTTGTTAGCTAAGACAGCATTACCCTTCTCACGGGTATAACCAGCACTGGCAATCAGCGTACCCGTATACTTTTCTCGCAAATACTTGGTTGGTACTGCTGTCCCACCATATTTGATATCTGCGTCTGTGGAATCAACAATATGTAGATAGGCTAAATTAAATTGGTTCAGTACTTGCGCTGTGTAACCAAATATCTCCAAGGGATTGGAGTCACGCATATCGTTAAATGTGCCGCTAGGAGAAAGGCGTACCCCTACCCGGTTAGCATCCCAGACGCTAGTTACTGCCTCTATTATTTCTAGTAAAAATCGGACGCGGTTCTCAATACTGCCCCCATACTCATCTGTACGTTGATTCGTACCATCCCGGAGGAATTGGTCAATTAAATAACCATTAGCTGCGTGAATTTCTATGCCATCAAACCCAGCTGCTAGAGCATTGCTTGCTGCTTGACGGTATTGTTCGACAATCTTTGGAATCTCTGAGGTTTCCAAAGCGCGGGGAGTGACAAAAGGTTTAGGCCCATCGTAGGTGAATGCTTCACCTTTGGGTGCGATCGCAGAAGGTGCTACAGGCAATGCTCCATCTGGTTGAAAGTCAGGGTGAGAAATTCTGCCTACGTGCCACAGTTGCAAAAAAATTCTTCCTCCCTGTTGATGCACGGCATCGGTGACTAATTTCCAGCCCGCTACTTGTTCAGCTGAATAAATACCTGGTGTATTAGGATACCCTTGTCCTTGAGGAGAAACTTGAGTTGCTTCTGCAATAATCAGTCCAGCAGAAGCACGTTGAGCGTAGTATGTAGCATTTAGTGAGTGCGGTACGTTTCCCTTACCTGCTCTTTGTCTAGTTAAAGGAGCCATGACTATGCGGTTGGGCAGTTCTAAGTCACCTAATTGGTAGGGAGAAAACAAGTTAATACTATTATTCATTGGTCAGATCTCTAAAATAATGGGGAAAAATAGACTAAATAATCGACCGAATCACGCCACCATCTACCCGCAAAGCTGCGCCATTAGTTGCCGAAGCCAGAGGACTGGCTAGGTAAACGACGATCGCAGCGACTTCTTCACAAGTTGCAAAGCGTTTGAGCAGGGAAGTGGGGCGCAGAGTCCGGAAAAACTCTGCCTCGGCTTCGCTGGGAGTAACGCCTCGTTCTTGCGCTATCTGGGTGATAAATTCTTCCACACCTTCTGAGCGAGTCGGCCCTGGTAATACAGAGTTCACCGTTACGCCAGTACCAACACTGATTTCTGCTAGACCTCTGGCGATCGCTAGCTGAGATGTCTTAGTCATGCCATAGTGAATCATTTCTACAGGAATCTGCACCGCAGACTCACTGGAAATAAAAATTATTCGCCCCCAATTCTGCTGCTGCATCTTTTGCAGATATTGCCGACTTAAACGAACACCACTGAGTACGTTAACTTCAAATATGTTCAACCAGTCTTCGTCAGCGATATCAAAAAATCCTTTTGGCTCGTAAATGCCGAGATTGTTAATCAAGATATCGACGTGAGGGACTTCCGCAAATAGTTGCTTGATTCCTTCTTGTGTCCCTAAATCCGCAACTACACCCGAAACTTTTGCTTCTGGATGACTGTGCTGAATTTTGGCGATCGCTTCTGTCACTCGTGCAGCAGATCGTCCATTAACTATGACTGATGCATCTTCTTTTACTAACGCTTGGGCAATGGCTAAACCAATACCTGCGGTTGAACCACTCACCAGCGCTGATTTACCTTGTAATTTTAAGTCCATTTGATTCTCCTGGGAGAGAAGAGAGTGTGGGGAGGCAAGGGAGACAAGGGAGAAATAACCAATGACAAATGACCAATGACTATTGACCTTTGACCCTTGACCCTTGACTTTGAAGAAACAAAGACTCCCCTATCTCAAGTCGTATAATTAGCCCACTCTAGGCGGTTAACTTTGGGAAATATGCTGTGATAAAGTCTTAGCTAAAGTGGTTTTGGGCACGGCTCCCACGACCGTATCGACTTGTCGGCCTCCCTTAAATACCATTAGTGTAGGAATACTCCGAATACCATAGTGACTGGCAACGGTGGGATTTTGATCTGTGTTCAGTTTCACCACTTTCACCTGGCCATCGTATTCGGTAGCGACCTCATCGATAACCGGAGCGACCATTCTGCAAGGGCCACACCAAGGTGCCCAAAAGTCTACTAAGACGGGAACTTGGCTTTCAAGGACTTCTTGCTTAAATGTGGCTTCCGTGACATTTGTAACGGATGACATAATTGTCCTCCCAATTTAATTCTATTATTCGATAATATCGAATAAGTAAAATATATGCCATTTTATGAGATAGTGCAACTATGAGATTTTTGTATCATCCAGATCGAAAAGATATATCTTTAGCGGGGGTGCTATATGCTTTAGGCGACCCAGTAAGGCTAGAGATTGTGCGGCTGTTAGCGACTAAGGGAGAACAATGCTGTGCGGGGTTTGATTTTGCGATCGCCAAATCCACAATGTCAAACCATTTTAAGATTTTGCGAGAGTCGGGAGTTGTATTGACTCATAAAGAAGGAACGCAGCACATCAACCAATTGCGGCGTGAGGATTTAGAAGCGCTATTTCCGGGATTGTTGGATGCAGTTTTGCGATCGGCTCAACCACTAAATATTTGTGCGTCGGCTGATAAACAAACAGCCTCGAAAGTTTAGGCTGAGATTTAGCGATTAAGCGATTTGAGGTGGTTGGAAGTGATAGATATCATGAATCACTTGTACCCAGCCATCGGAGACAGATTCGAGAATGCGATCGCCTTTTTCTTTGGTAGCAGTTGTCGCATCACCAATGACTCCGCTTTTACTGATATCTCGTGTTACCCAAGCCACAGGTAGTTGACCTTCCCAACTCAGCAAAGTACTTTGTGATTGTTCTGGTGGATACTCAGCTACAGCTTTATCTAGTTTTACCTGCTCCGGTAAAAGTGCCAACATAATACTAGTTTCAGCATCTCCGGCGTGCATACCTAATTTTGCTTCCTTTGGCGTTAGCAATTCTTTAGTAATATTAGGCACACGCCATGTAAATAATGGAAATACTGAAAAGTCACCATACTTAACGTGTAAATCCCGCGCTGCCATTTGCATAACTTGAGGCTGTCCGCCGTGGGAGTTCATCAACACTAATTTTCTAAACCCAGCGCGGTAAATACTATCTCCCACCTCCATAATTGTTGCCGTGAGGGTTTCCGTACTCAGGGTAATCGTGCCGGGAAAATGCCAGTGTTCGTTGGATTTACCATAGTTAATACTCGGCAAAGCATAAGCCGGAATACTAGAGTCAAGTTTTGCCAAGGCTTTTCCTAATACCCCAACGCCAATCGCTGCATCGACAATTAGTGGTAAATGGGGGCCATGTTGTTCAATTGCTCCTACTGGTTGAATAATTACCACATTTTCTTTATCTGGCATTGCCTGGATGTCAGTCCAACTGAGATAGGGAAAAAAGCGTTCTGGGGGTATAAAGCTATGCATCTGAACTCATATTGCGCCTTTTTTATCTTACTGGGACTTAGGGATGAGGGAGGAAAGGAAGTGTGGGGAGTGTGGGAGAGAAGAACAAATAACCAATGACTATAGCCTTTTGACTCTGGACTTTGGACTTTTGACTCTTGACCAATGACTAATAACTTAGTAAAAAACTTGAAGATTTTCTAAAATTGTTATCTAAAATACCAAATATTAACAGAACTGGTGATATTGTTTATTTGTGTGTGAGGAGCAAGTTAAAACGAAAAGCACCTGGGGTGGAAACACGGCAACACTCCCAGGTGTTTTTTGTTTCATTCACATAAATAATTGCTCTACTAAGTATATACAAAAGTCAATATCTTTAGGCTGAAATTTAGAGATCCGAGGGAGTTAATTCTCGAATTACATTGAGAAATTCCTGCAAAACAGGTGATGAATCTCCTTGTCGCCAAACAACTACAATCTCTCGTGTGAAATTTGCACCTTTGATAGGTCTGTAAACAACGCCTGTACGTTGCAGATTTTGAACATTGCTAGGTAGAAGTGCGACTCCTACACCACCAGCAACTAAGCTAAGAACTGTGATCGTCCAAGTTGCTTCTTGAACTACTTTGGGAAAAAAGCCAGCCTGCTGACAGAGATTAATAATCTCAGTGTAAGAAGGAACGATTTCTGGCGAAGGTAAAACAAAAGGTTCATTAGCCATTGCTTCGAGAGGAATTTCTGCATGGGCGGTGAGGGGATGGGTTTTAGGTAATGCAATCACTAAAGACTCGCGCCCAATCGGCAGATAATTCAAGTTAGTATCTTGTTGATGAGAATGGGGTAAGCGGTCAAATCCAATATCAAGACGGCGATTGTGTAGTTCTTGAATCTGTTCGGAAGCTGTAAGTTCGCGCAACACTAGTTTGACATGAGGAAAGCGATCGCGGAATGTTCGCAGCATATCGGGTAGAAGGCTGTTCGCAATCGAACTGTTAGTACCAACTACCAATTGTCCAATTTCACCGCGACTGGCTCGTTGTGTTTGCACAATTGCACGTTCGAGTTGAGTTAAAACTAACCGCGCTTCTTCTAAAAATACTTCTCCCGCAGATGTGAGTTGTAGCGGCCGCTTTTTGCGATCGAACAGTTTGACACCAATTTCATCTTCGAGGGCGCTAATTTGCTGGCTGAGGGGAGGTTGCGCTATGTGCAAGCGTTGAGCTGCGTAGCTAAAATTCTTTTCTTCAGCCACAACAATAAAGTAGCGCAAATGTCGAAGTTCCATTGCTGACTATGACTACTATATTTTTTATATATAGTGTACTCGTTAAAAAAGTATCTTTAATATAGTTGCTTTCGCTTATAGTTACACATAAAGACTATTGTCAAGATCTATTGAACGTGTAGGTTTATCGGGGCGATCGCTATAACTATGAGCAAAATCAAGCGTGTTGTGATTGTCGGTGGAACTCACGGAAATGAACTGACAGGAATTTATTTGGTGAAAAAATTTGAGCGATCGCCTCATTTGATTCAGCGCTCAAGTTTTGAAAGTCTGACAATGATTGGCAATCCTAAAGCGTATGCGATTGGTAAAAGATATGTTGATACCGATCTGAATCGCTGTTTTCTTCGCCAAGATTTAGAAAATCCTAATTTGTCTAGTTATGAAGCGCAACAAGCAAAGATAATTTATCAGACTTTTGGCTCTCAAGGTAGCCAGCAAGCAGATTTCGTGATTGATTTACACAGTTCTACAGCTAATATGGGGCTGTCTATTATCTTAAGTAATGAGAATTTATTAAATCTGCAATTAGCAGCTTATTTGACAACGATAAATTCCAAAGTCAAAATCCTTTATTCAACAAGTAGAAATCAAGAAAGACCTCATCTAGATTCAATTTGTGAATTTGGCTGCACCCTTGAAGTTGGTGCAGTGGCTCAAAATGTTTTAGATGCTGCTTTATTTCAAGAAACTGAAGAAATTGTTCGCGCAATTTTAGATTATTTAGCAGCTTATAATCAAGGCAATTCCCCAGATGGAAAAGAGACAATTAGCGTTTATCACAGCATCCAGACAATTGATTATCCGAGAAATGAGTTAGGAGAAATTCAAGCAATGATTCATCCTCAACTACAATTTCAAGATTATCAACCACTCGATCCGGGAGAGCCAATTTTTTTAACCTTTGAGGGTAAAGAAATTGTTTATGAAGGGGATTCAACTGTGTATCCAGTTTTTATTAACGAAGCCGCCTATTATGAAAAGGGTATTGCAATGTGCATTACCCAGCTATCCCATAAAAATATTTGAAGAGAGTCAAGGGTCAAGTGTCATTAGTCCAGAGTCCAAAGTTAAAAGGCAGTAATTATTTCTTTCCTCCTCTGCTTCCTTGCCCTTGTCCCATTTCTCCCCACACTCGTTTGTTCCCCCTGCTCCCTGCTCCTCAGCCTCCTGCTCTCTGACTAATTTGTTAGCTAACTCTTCACAAATGTCCACTCCAGTATTTTGATCGGGGCTTCTTGGAGTGCTTGAGAAAGTTCTGCGCTATTTTTAAATTTCAATTGGGAGACATCGCAGGCTTCGATATTGACTGTGAATTTTTCATCTTCAAAAGGCCAAGGTTTAACAGTCACTAAAGAATCGCTACGCTGCATAATGTCGTAACGTTGTTCCTCAGGGCCTTTGCTAATTTCTAACCATCGCTCATCAGCAGGTAGCTCTTGTTGGCAGAGAATGAGAGATAAGCGATCGCACCATTGCATAAATGCATAAGCAGCATCTACGTCTTTTTTTTCAATACCCAATTCCTTCGTCCAAAGTTCTTGGTTCTCTATTTGCGCATCTAAAAATTTGTCTAGTTCTGGAATCTGGCCGCGTTTTGACTCATGTAGCCGACTCATATGCTTAGAAATTAATAAAGCTACCCACCTTCCTCGATAGCGTGCATTTTTCACCAGATTCGCAATTTTTTCTACATCGGTATCTTGACTTAGGGTGAAGTCCATTGGCGCTCCAGCTTCAGTTAAAATATCTTCTTCCCACTCTTTTTCTAAATCATCATGGTGGGAAATTGCAGCTAGGGTTTCATATAACCTTGGTGGAGCATTTTTGCGTCGCCACTGTCCCGCTAATTGAGCTGCTAATAAAGCATGTGCCCGATGATAAATAATTTCCCAACCATTGGGTGTAGCATTGACAATCACTAGTTAATTCTCCATAATTTAAATTCTAATTTTTGCCTGAAAAATGAGCCAGAGAATTACTTCTAGCTGGCTCACTTAATCCTCCTAGTTCAATTAATTAGGAGTGTTTTTGTAGCGGATCGGCAATGTATTTGAATGTTGGCTCGGAATTCCAAGGGCCGCGCTCATCATGACCATTACCATTTGTAGATAAGTTGTAGTAGAGAGCAACAGTTTCGTCAGGCTGAATATTACCAAATATTGGATCTGTCAATTTGCCTAGAGAATCTAATGCTTTCATAAACATCTGGGTATGAGAAATTTCTCTAGTTAACAGATGCACCAAAGTCTTCTTAGTTCCATCATCTGTTGCTAACTTAATCAACTCTTCGTAAGTCTGACGCGCGCCAGCTTCAGCTGCAATGTTAGCTCTCAAATCGCGCACTACATCTCCACCTTCATTGAGGTAATTTGCAGTCCAAGCGTTACCCTGACTATCTAGAAAGTGAGGGCCTACTCCTCTAATCGCAAATAGAGTACTCTTATAAGCCTCTGTTTGATCGACGTTTTTTGTATGAGCTTCGATGAGTTTACCCACCATTTCTAAATGGCTAAATTCCTCGATAGCAATGTCTTGCAGCATATCTTTAATGCCTGCATTTTCGACATGGAAAGATTGTACCCAGTATTGTAGAGCAGCTGAAAGTTCTCCTGTCGCTCCGCCAAACTGTTCTAAAAGTAACTGAGCAAAACGAGGATTGGCATCACCAACATTTACTGCATGAATTGGTTCTTTTTTATGAAAAAACATGTCTTGTTCTTCCTGAAACAATGATGTGGTCAAATTAATTTACTTCTCTACTTTTTGACCTACCACCTGGAATTAGACCCTGCTACTTCTACTTAAAAGTCCCCAGAGGTAAATAGCAATAATTGCACCAATTACAGCTATAAATAGACCTGTCAAACTAAAACCAGCAGCAGTAAGTTGTAGAGTTCCTGTTTGTAAAAGCGTGTACAGACTTCCACCAATGATTGCACCAATAATTCCTAAAACTATTGTTGATAGAATTCCGCCACCCTGATAACCTGGATAAATTGCTTTCGCGATCGCACCAGCTAGAAGTCCTAAAATAACCCAAGCAATAATATTCATAACTTCCTCACAAACTATCATCCGATTTGTAATTAATTTATCTAAAAAAAATCAAAATTGTTTCTATCGCTTGAGATAAATGTCACAACCAGAAGATAGAGAGTAATTTATCTGAAGTTTTGAGTTTAATTATTCAAAAAATATCGCATCAGAATATATTGTATATCTGTGCAATAATTCCAATTTGTGCTTACTGGGTAAAGCCTAATAAAAATTTAGATGACTTCTTTCTATCTTGAGAAATAAACGATTTATCTATCTTTTTATAGATGTATTGGCAAAAATAAATACTTTTAGATATAAAGGTCGTTCATTTCATCTGCACAAATTATTAAATTAATCTCTGTCAGAAAAAATGAATGTAATCTCAAAAAATCAGTACTAAAATACTAATTTTTCGAGCGCGGCCAATAATTGCTGGATGCTAAACAGTCACAGATTTACTTGTGGAATCAATCAAAAATCCCAGATCCAAAATTGTTTGAAGATAACTATGAGCCTTAACTGAACCTAAAAGCTTTCTCAAGTCTTGAGTATCAAAAAGGAGGATTCTTCTGTTGCAGCCAAGATGATGCAATTTAATTGCAGAATCCCCATTGATTACTCAATATCAATTAGGAGTTACAGTGAGTAGACGCGAAACTTACAATTTAATTGAGGAGTTAGGATCGTCGGTAGCAACACCAAAGCAATCGCTCACATTACCAGATGCTGTAGCATTGATAGTCGGAATTGTGATTGGGGCGGGGATTTTTGAAACTCCTGCTTTAGTGGCGAATTATGCAAATAGCGATCTTGCTGTTTTGCTGTTCTGGCTGATCGGTGGTTTAGTGTCTCTGGTAGGAGCATTATGCTATGCAGAGTTAGCAACAACTTACCCTGATGTGGGAGGTGTTTACTATTACTTGAAGCGTGCTTTTGGGCGGCAAGTCGGCTTTTTATTTGCCTGGGCACGAATGACAGTAATTCAAACTGGTTCCATTGCATTGTTAGCATTTGTTTTTGGTGATTATGCTTCTCAGATATGGCGGCTAGGTACATTTTCACCATCTATTTATGCAGCAGTTGCGATCGCACTTTTGACGGCTTTAAATATTGTTGGCCTGCAACAAGGTAAATGGACGCAAAATCTTTTGAGTGCGGCTAAAGTCTTAGGTTTGTTACTGGTGGTAATTATCGGATTGACTGCTATACCTAATACTGGTGATGCTGTTGCATCTTCACCATCAGGTAGTTGGGGACTAGCAATGGTCTTTGTTCTGTTATCCTATGGTGGATGGAACGAAGCAGCTTATATTGCCGCAGAGATTCAAAATAGACGACGCAATATCCTGCGATCGCTTTTACTTAGTATTGGGATTATCACTGTTATTTATCTGCTGATCAATTTGGCTTATCTGCGGGGGCTGGGGTTAGCAAACATGGCTAAATCTGAAGCTGTAGCCGCAGATTTAATGCGATCGCTTTGGGGCGCACCAGGAGCCTTTTTTGTCAGTCTGCTGATTGCAGTTTCTACTTTAGGTGCAACCAACGCCACAATTTTTACGGGGGCGCGGACTAATTACGCTTTGGGGCAGGATTTTTCGCTGTTTAGCTTTATGGGACGCTGGCAACAACGACCCAGCACTCCTACCTATGCCTTACTTTTGCAAGGTGCGATCGCTTTAGCACTGGTTTTATTGGGTACGCTTACCCGCAAAGGCTTTGAAACAATGGTGGATTACACCGCCCCAGTGTTTTGGTTTTTCTTCTTGCTTTCAGGGATATCGCTGCTAGTACTGCGCCAGCGCGAACCCCAAATTCCGCGATCGTTTCGCGTCCCGTTTTATCCTTTGACACCGTTACTTTTTTGTGCAGTCTGCGCCTACCTTCTTTACTCCAGCTTAGTTTATACGGGTGTAGGCGCACTTGTTGGTGTCGCAGTTGTAGTAGCAGGTATACCACTACTGCTATGGAATCGCTACCGCCAAGGTAGAGCCTAAATCATTCAAAGTACCAAATACCAAAATCGAAGAGGAAAACAGTGATGAATTTCTCCAAAGTTCTGCTGGGATTAGTTACTGGAATCAGTGTTGCTAGCTTAGGAATTGCTGGATGCACAGCTCAACAGCAAGACTTAGAATCTAGAACAGAACAGCCTGCTGTAACTGTGCAGCAGACCGAAACACCAAATACTACAACCACAACCCAACCTCAAGAACGCGCTGGTGATGTTCCCTATGTGCCAACTCCACAACCTGTAGTGGATGCAATGCTGAAAGTGGCGAAAGTGAGCAAAAATGATGTGCTTTATGACCTTGGCAGTGGTGATGGAAGAATTGTAGTTACAGCTGCGCAAAGGTTCGGTACACAAGGTGTAGGTATAGATATTAACCCCGAACGCATCGAAGAAGCTAATCAGAATGCCAAAAAAGCCGGAGTAACCGATCGCGTCAAATTTGTGCAGCAAGATTTGTTTAATACTGATTTGAGCAAAGCTACAGTAGTTACACTCTACTTGTTGCCTGAAGTTAACATGAAACTCCGCCCCAAACTATTTAAGGAACTTAAACCAGGCACGCGAATTGTTTCTCACGCTTTTGATATGGGTGATTGGAAACCACAACAAACATTAAACGTTGATGGTAAAACTGTTTATTACTGGGTGGTTCCAGAGAATGTACCTGCGAATCTACGCTAAGGTTTGTGGTTAAGAGGTAAAGAGAAAAGGAGAACTGGTAATTCACCTGTTCTCTTTTTCTGAAACCATAAGAGAGATGAAAATTACTTATCCGTGAAGGCTTAACAACAGGTACGGGTATTGCTATAGATCTTTGCAATAAAACCGAACCGCCAATGCTTGAACCTTGCTTTAATCTAATAACTAGGAAGCTTAAGATTAAGCTTAAAAAAAGAGAAGATTGAGAAAAAAAGCTAAAAGTTTCCCCCAGCCAACAAGCTTGATGTTGAGCCTCCTAAAATTGAAGATTGCTGCTTATGAGGTGATAGTATGGCACTAGTAAGTTGGGACCCATTCCGGGATATCGAACGCTTAGAACCATTTCGCGATATTGATACTTTACAGCGGCAAATGAATCGCTTGTTTGATAGGTTGATGCCAACAACTAATGGTGGTGAAGGCATTGGATTTGGCTTCGTTCCTGCTGCTGAATTGGAAGAAACTGATGAGGCAATTCTGCTCAAGCTAGAAGTTCCTGGCTTAGAAGCTAAAGATATCAATGTAGAAGTAACCGTCGACTCAGTTTCTATTAGTGGCGAACGGAAGTCGGAAACTAAGACTGAAGAAAAAGGTATAGCTCGTTCTGAGTTCCGCTATGGAAGATTTCAACGAGTTATTCCTTTACCTGCGCAAATCGAACATGACAAGGTACAAGCCGAATACAAAGATGGCATTCTCAGACTAACAATGCCGAAATTGGCATCAGAGAAGCAAAAAACGGTCAAAGTTAATATCGGTTAATTGGGTTTTGGCTAAGGTAGCGATCGCATCTTGATGATAGTGTAGATGCGATCGCTTTTTTCTAATTTCACAAAAATGCAGCCTCTTCATCTAAAGACTTTAAAGGATGTTGAGTATCTAACCATGAAACTTGTGCTTCTAACTTGTCGCAACACTCCCTGACCAAACGCAAACCTTCATCGCGAGTAAGTTTGGCAGTAGCCGGAGTAAATTCTTGCAAAATATCTGCTTCTATACTTTGATAGCGGTCTAGTTGGGTTCTCAATTTTGTTAAATACTTTGCACCTTCGCCGCCATCTGTAATGGCAAACTGCAAAATAGAATCGACGTAAGCTTTAACTTTAGGATGCTTCACTCCCTCTGTTGCAGCTGCATATAATAACTCGCCATTTAAATATTCAAAATCTGGCACCCATAGGTAATTTCCCTCCAGTTCAAAAGTATATACTTCCTTAGCTGGTCTAACTTTTAAATTGTCGCTTCTAACTCGGTGGGCAGCTTTTTCTAAAAGTGCAATTACACCAATAATCACTGATGGATAATTGCTGTCGATGCATCTAATTTCTACAGTCCCTAGTTTATTCAGGCGGATGGGATTCCAAGCTGATTTCAGTAAGCTTCCTCCCGCTTCTAAGAAAAGGTGACGCTCAATTCCGGCTTTATCTAAGGCTTGCAGCCAAGCATAATAGCGGGCAAATTGCTGCTCAACTAAGCTTTCCGCACTCTCGGCATAAGGCATCAGCCCACCGACAGGTTGCAAATAAGTATATACTCCCTCCCAGCCGAAGATTTCGCTACCCCGATAACGAATTGTGTGTGCGGCTAGCCCAATTGCTTCACCTTCATAAAAAGGACAAGCCCGCCCCAAAGAAATCAACGCTGAGTCAAAAGCTGTCGCCAAGTTGTAAATATTCAATAGTTCCTCTCGCTCGGCGGCTGTAGAGTTATAAGAAACTGCAACACGAGAATTGATTACTCCCGGCGGTACTTCTAAATGTAGGTGTGTACCTGTACATTTCCCCGCGTGCAAAAATCTGTCGTAGCCTACAGTCCGTGCTTGGATATGATAATTGGGGCGATCGCGCATCACTGGCATAATATGTAATGGGTAGCTAGATAGCGGATACAGCCGTAAACCCATTTCTCGCGCTACAGCTAACGCCAGTTTGAGATTTTTCAGATACTCTGTTGCTAGCTCTGTGCCTGTGTATGCTGGTGGAGTATTGATTTCCACCATACTCTTGACGAACTCCGGTACAAAGTATTGCGGATTTAAACCTTGAGTTTCTGCTCGCAAGTGACAACCTTGCAAAAACTCATCACCACGATTACTGAGATCCCCCGTTTCATCTACGAGGAAAAACTCCTGCTCAAGACCCATGCGACGTTTTAGTACATCCATATCCCAAGTATTTACTGAGTTAGGTTACGGGTCTTGTCAACTTTTGGTCGTGATTGAGAGTAGTTAAATGTTAAAAGTATGACAGCGATCGCGACAATTCCTCAACAGGAATACCCAATCAGCAAAAATGACAATACCCAAAAAAACACTCTTGATTAGAGCGAGTACTTGCAGTTAATTCAACGATATTGCTCAAATTATGAACAAAATATATTTTCTAATATCGGCCTCAGCTTTTCTCATTTTTGCAACACAGCTTCAAATATAGCCAAAATTTGATATTGCATACTTGTAGGCTATTTCTGGAATTTGACTAAAAAATAATTATTATATAGCTTTATTAGCTTCAGCTGTAATCATGCGTTGATTGAGTAACAACAGTCTTTTCTGCTTGTTTAATTGGTAGCTTAATATCGATTTTAGTTCCCTGATTGGCAGTAGAAGTACATTTGATAGAACCACCATGTTGCTCAACGATAATTTGATAACTAATAGACAAACCTAAACCAGTTCCCTGACCAACAGGCTTAGTTGTAAAAAAAGGTTGGAAAATATTCTGGCAAACTTCTTCGCTCATCCCACAACCATTATCAGCAATTGAAATAGTAATTTCATTATGCTGAGAGTGAAATGTATGAATCCAAATAGTTGGTGTTTCATCTGTAATCGAACTGAGATTAGCTGCTTTTTTCAGCAAGGCATCAATTGCATTATTAATTAAATTGAGAAATACTTGATTTAAAAAGCGAGGATTACAAAAAATATGAGGAATATTCTCGTACTGTTTAATTACTGAAATAGGTTTATTATTACTAGTATAACAATTAAGCCGATGTTGCAAAATTACAAGTGTACTATCAATACCTTCGTGGATGTCAGCTTTTTTATAGTCTGATTCATTCAACCGTGAGAAATTTGAGAGCGATTCAACAATTTCTTGGATACGAATTGTGCCAACTGTCATCGAGTTTAGCAGTTTTGGCAAGTCTTTCTGGATAAATTTCAGGTCGCTGTTAGCAATAGCTTTGACAATTTTAATATCTGGATTGGGATAAACATCAGCATAAGTTGCCAACAGGCTGAGTAAGTCATTGATATACTGATGAAGAAATTCTAAATTACCATGAATAAAGCTGATTGGATTATTAATTTCGTGGGCAACCCCAGCTACCATTGTTCCCAACGCTAACATAGTTTCGCGTTGAATTAACTGCATTTGAGCTTGCTGAGTTTCTTGTAATTTAAATAAAGTTGACTCTGCCTTTTCTTTTGCGGTGCGGTATTGTTCTTGTACTGACAATAATCTTTGCAGTGTTTGGTAATAGATAGTAACGCTGAAAAATACGAATAACGCTCCGAAAAAGAAAACCATTCCCGTAAGTAATGGTATCCATTGAATCAGCTTCGTAACTGTTAAATAGATACACAATAAATAACCGCCTAGAAAAACAATCATGAGCAAAAACATGATTCGCCAACCCAGTTGCTCTGATTCTGTCTTGAATAATTTGAGAATTGTTTGAGTCTTGAAAATTGATAGTCCCATGATCGAGGCTCCAAGAGCGATCGCGGTGACAATCAAAGACAGAACAATTGAAGAACTTAGCATGAGGAAACAGCACAAATTCTGATTTCATGAATTTATTATGTGCTATTCCATACTTAAAATTGGGCTAGATTGGCTTTACTATGCTAAAAAATCATGTAAATTCAACAGATTTTGCAGAAATATTCTCTCAAGCTTTATCCACAAAGTGTTTTATTTATCTGGGTATTTCTTGATATTTGCGCATTCGCTACATTGTGAACTATTCACCCTTAACTCCACCTGAATGCGGGAAATTTTGCCGAACTAGTTAAATAGAATAAGACAAAGGGAAAGACTTTGCATCCTTTGGTTTCACATATACCCGTTGTTCTGGTTCTAATTGCAATTCTTTATAGCGATCGCGTGTTAAATGCGCCATCACCACTTGCCCTTCATCCAAACTTAATTCTACTTGAACTTCCCAACCCAAATGTATAACTCGGCTAACTGTTGCAGGTGTAGTAGCACCGTTGGCGGATGTCTCTACAATGACATCTTGGGGGCGTAAAAAGACTTCTGGATGTGGAACCTCAAACCCACTGCTTTTGAAAATCCGAGAAGAACTAGGCAAAACGTTTACCGGGCCAATAAAACTCATGACAAAGGAACTGGCAGGATGATCGTAAATTTGCTCTGGTGTTCCTACTTGTTCTACACGCCCGTTATTCATTACGACAATTTCATCAGAGACTTCCATAGCCTCTTCTTGGTCGTGGGTAACAAAAACAGTCGTGACATGAACTTCATCGTGAAGACGGCGTAACCACGCCCGTAAATCTTTGCGAACTTTCGCATCAAGCGCGCCAAAAGGTTCATCTAGCAATAATACTTCGGGTTCGACTGCCAAAGCTCTAGCTAAAGCTACCCGTTGTCTTTGTCCGCCAGACAGTTGTGATGGATAGCGATCGCCTAATCCACTTAATTGCACTAACTCTAATAATTGTTCTACCTTAGCCTGAATTCTCTTGGCTGGGGCTTTGCGAATTTCTAAACCAAACGCAATATTCTGGCGCACAGTCCTATGCTTAAAGAGAGCATAGTGCTGAAATACAAACCCAATATTTCGTTCCTGTACGCTTTGATAAGTAGCATCTTTCCCAGTCAGGTAAATTTTGCCACTATCTGGTAACTCTAAGCCAGAGATTAAGCGCAGCAGCGTGGATTTTCCCGATCCTGATGGGCCAAGCAACGCAACAAGAGAACCGCTTTTAATTTCCAAACTTACGCGATCGACAGCTTTAAAACTACCAAATTGTTTGGATACATTCTCAACTAATATGCCCACTGCTGCTTTTCCCCTAAAATCTACGAATAATTGCTAGAATTACCGTAATACATATATACCATAAGTGTATTGCTTTCAAACTAGTTAAATTCAAAAGCTTGAATTACCCACAGCTACCACAGTCAAGAAAGCTACAATCAGCACCGCTACAATCTAGAAAACTACAATCAACTGTACTACAATCGGCGACGCTACAATCAGGAGTCATATTCAGAAGTTCAGCGCAATTACAACTGACATCAGCACAGTCTACACAGTCACTACTATTACTAGTATTCAAAGAAGATTTTTTTGCAGAGTCACTTAAGACTTTTTTTGGTGAATGCAGATTTGCTTCTTCATCCTCAGACGGTTCTGAGTTCTCTAATTGCGACCTTAATATTCGGTTGGCTTGCTTACAAGCTTGAAATCGCTTACGAGACGTAGCTAGTAATCCTTGAAATCCATCTTCCGCAATTAACCGCTTAATGTGTTGAGAGCAAGATTCGCCACCATATAAAACTCGATGAGCGCAAACAAAGCCTTTATGTGGAGAAATGTATTTTTGATAGCCAGTAACCGCAACAACACCAACTCGTCTAGTAAGAGAATCAAATAGAGAAATTTCCATGATATAAGCATGAAGTATAAAATGTTTAAGCTTATTAGGTCATACTCCACATTTCATGCTTGCTAGGGTGTTCGTGTCGAAATATTAAGGAATATTGCATTTCCGTCAAAACCAGCAGCAAGAGCGAGAAATGAGCCAAACGTCCGTGGTACGATGCTTTCGGTAAATGTCAAGATTGGGAGAAAACCTTTGACACTACGGGTTGCTGTTGTTGGTTCGGGCCCAGCTGGTTCATCTGCCGCTGAAACACTGGCAAAAGCTGGGATTGAGACCTACCTAATTGAGCGGAAGCTAGATAATGCCAAGCCCTGCGGGGGTGCAATTCCCCTGTGTATGGTGAGTGAGTTTGACTTACCACCAGAAATTATCGATCGCCGGGTGCGAAAGATGAAAATGATATCACCCTCCAATCGTGAGGTCGATATCAATCTGATCAATCAAGAAGAATATATAGGAATGTGCCGCCGGGAGGTGCTGGATGGTTTCTTAAGAAATCGTGCGGCAAAACTAGGTGCAACTTTAATTAATGCCACCGTTCATAAACTTGATATACCTACCAACAATACCGACCCCTACACCATCCATTATGTAGACCATACAGAAGGGGGCGCACAGGGTATTGCCAAAACTTTGAAAGTGGATTTAGTAATCGGGGCTGATGGGGCTAATTCTCGGATTGCTAAAGAAATTGATGCTGGGGATTATAATTATGCGATCGCTTTCCAAGAGCGAATTCGTCTCCCCGAAGACAAAATGGCATACTACAACGACCTTGCCGAAATGTATGTCGGTAATGACGTTTCTACTGACTTCTACGCTTGGGTATTCCCCAAATATGACCACGTAGCTGTGGGTACTGGCACAATGCAGGTTAACAAAGCCAGCATTAAACAGTTACAAGCTGGTATTCGTGCCCGTGCAATTGAGAAGTTAGCAGGCGGCCAAATCATCAAAGTAGAAGCACACCCCATCCCCGAACATCCCCGTCCTCGCCGCGTTGTCGGTAGAGTCGCTTTAGTAGGAGATGCGGCTGGTTATGTTACTAAGTCCTCTGGTGAAGGTATTTACTTTGCTGCTAAATCTGGGCGGATGTGTGCCGAAACAATTGTGGAACTATCCAACAGCGGCCAATCCATCCCCACAGAAAATGACCTCAAAGTTTATCTAAAGCGCTGGGATAAAAAATACGGACTTACCTACAAGGTATTGGACATTCTGCAAACAGTATTTTATCGTACCGACGCTACCCGCGAGGCGTTCGTCGAAATGTGTGCTGATATGGATGTGCAAAAGCTCACATTTGATAGCTATCTGTATAAGACAGTTGTCCCCGCCAATCCCATCACTCAACTGAAAATTACTGCCAAGACCATTGGTAGCCTCATTCGTGGTAACGCTTTAGCTCCTTAACAGTGGTTGAAGATAGCACCTTTGAGTCATAGCAGAGGAGATGGGGAGTAGAAAATTCAAGTTTTGCAGGTGTAACTGGGAATTTTGAATTTATTTACCCCTCTTTTCTCTGCAATATTTCAAATTTATGCTTAGTAATTCGATCCCTATATCTTTATTATTTAAAAAATCTAACTAACCTCATAACAGCTAATATTAAAAATTCACTCGTTTGTAGTTGCGCTTTAGCGCTAAAGCGCAACTACGAGCTAAATACATATTCTTTAGCAATAATTTATGTATCGGAAAAATTATTTGAATAGATATAAGCTCTGCAAACTTTCTTGATAAAAGTCAAAATTAAAGTGTAGAAACCAAGGTGGGATTGCACTGTGGAGGGTTTGGTAATTTTTCTGCTAGTCTGATACGAAGAGTTAGACTACTAAAGTTGAGTGGCCAATAATCATACAACTCTTTCTCTATCTAAGTTATAGTTTTACTGGTGCTATTATTAACATATACAAGCGCTGAAACTTACTTAGATCGAGCTACCCAAATCAGGTAGAGATCGAGTTACGATCTTGTCACACTTCTTTGTTTTAAAAGTTCTATTCCAGAATTTTCTGGTTAAAATAGTATATCTGTTCTACTCAGACTCCAATCCCAAACAATCCTTAAATCCATATATTAGAGGCAGGAATGGCTATCAATACCGATACTTCTGGCAAGCAAAAAGCGCTGAATATTGTACTCAACCAAATTGAGCGCAGCTTTGGTAAGGGAGCAATCATGCGCCTAGGGGATGCTACTCGGATGCGAGTAGAGACAATTTCCACTGGGGCGCTCACCTTGGATTTAGCATTGGGTGGAGGTTTACCCAAGGGGCGGGTGATTGAGATTTATGGGCCGGAAAGTTCCGGTAAAACAACAGTAGCACTGCACGCGATCGCGGAAGTGCAACGAGAAGGTGGTATTGCTGCCTTTGTTGACGCTGAACATGCCCTTGACCCCACCTATGCCGCAGCATTAGGTGTAGATATTGAAAATCTGCTAGTTTCTCAACCCGATACAGGAGAAGCTGCTTTAGAAATTGTCGATCAGCTGGTGCGCTCTGCTGCTGTTGATATTGTCGTTATTGACTCAGTAGCAGCACTGGTTCCCCGTGCCGAAATTGAAGGCGATATGGGTGATGCTCACGTTGGTCTCCAAGCTCGGTTAATGAGCCAGGCTTTACGTAAAATTACTGGTAACATTGGTAAATCTGGCTGTACAGTAATTTTTATTAACCAATTGCGGCAAAAAATTGGTGTCACCTATGGTAGCCCAGAAACTACAACTGGTGGTAATGCCTTAAAATTCTACGCTTCGGTGCGCTTAGATATTCGTCGCATTCAAACTTTGAAAAAAGGTACAGATGAATTCGGGAACCGCGTTAAGGTGAAGGTGGCAAAAAATAAAGTAGCACCGCCTTTTAGAGTTGCAGAATTTGACATTATTTTTGGTAAAGGAGTTTCTACTTTAGGTTGTCTTGTTGACTTAGCAGAAGAAACTGGCATCCTCATCCGTAAAGGTGCTTGGTATAGCTACAATGGCGATAATATTTCTCAAGGTCGAGATAATGCCATCAAATATCTAGAAGAAAAGCCAGAATTTGCCGCCCAAATTAAGCAGTTGGTACGTGAAAAGTTAGATAAAGGAGCTGTGGTTTCTGCTAACTCGGTAACGAAAGTCAGCGATGAAGAGGAAGAAGAAGCTGATTTAGAAGAAGAGGAATAAAAGTAAAAAAAATGGGATATATAGCAGATTTTGCTATATACCCCATGCATAATTAGATGATGAGTTCGTAGTTAGGACTTTAGCCTGAAAATACGAACTCATTTTTTATGGAATTTCTAAATTTTCCCGCTGGTGTCTGCTAAAAAAGCGATCTAAAATTTCTGATTTTTCTTCGGCACTAAATTTGCTATGTGGAGATTTCAAATTATCCAAATTATCAACAATATTTAAGTCTTTGATGATATCTGTTTGATATCGTTGTTGCTCGTTGGTTGAATGAAATATACTAATTGGGTTATCCATACCAGGCACAAGCTGCATTAATAACTCTACAGCTACACTCGGCAAATTGCGGCAGCTATGATTAATAAAAAAATTAAAAGTTATCATACCCAGACGGATGCGATCGCCATCATTAAGTTTTGTTGGCTTGTAGACTGGTTCGCCATTGACAAATGAACCATTTGTACTTTTAAAGTCAATCAAATAAAAGCCTTGATGCTCAATATACTGAATTGCAGCGTGGCGATCGGATAGATAGCGATCGGCAATATAGATCCCATTGCTTTCATCTCTACCTATAGTCCATATTTGCTGTGGCTGCTGTAAACTTTGGGTTTTGTTATCGCATAAATTAGTAATTACATAAACACTACAACCATCTATGACACCTTGTATGTAACCTTGCTTTGTTGCCAATGATGTCTGAGTTAAATTCTCTAGCTGAAGGATGTCATCTAAAAGGCTGCCATGTTGTTCATATAACTTGAGAAATACTTGAAATAAACTTAATCTTTGTTGTAATTCTTTTCCTTGTAACTCAACCATCATAGATGAGCCTTTAACGGGCAAAAAATGCGATCTGCTGATTTCGTTCATTAATATTTCGTCTCAGCTATGAAAATAATTTACTTACTGCTACTACCTAAACAAAGAACCGCTTAAGAGCATAGAAACTTTTGATTTTTTAGCTCTAAGTTTTCTAGGTGGTAGCAACCATAAATGTCATCAAAAGTTTTTATAAAAAATTATTGTGACGGTTTGTTTTTTATTGTAAATTATGATTGTCAAATTTTAACAACTTAGAAATATTAAAATTTTCTTATAAAATTGTTAAAATATACAAAATAACGGTATGGCTTTGCTATATCGTGATGGCAAAATTTAATATTGGGCAATTGTGCTTTCAAGCAAGATAACTACCACACCCTCAGCCCTAGAGTTTTGTCACAGCGGTTTTAGCTGTAAATATTCAACATACCCATCTTTGAAGAGATTAGAGAGCGCTGCGATCGCTCTGAAAAAATGCTTGATGTTGAATTAAAAATTTTCAACTACCTAAAATTTAGAGATCCCAAATCTCAACTATTAATTACAACAAGCCTCTTTTACCATTAGGGCGCACTGTCATCCAATTCGTCTTTGCTAGTAACAATTGCTCTTCGGTAATTTTGGCACCAGTGAGAATCGCTCCACAAAGATTAGCTCCTCTAAGATTAGCATTGCTGAGATAAGCATGGCTGAGGTCAGCACCTCTCAGATCTGCTCCTTCTAGATCGGCATTACTAAAGTAAGCCTTACTCAGGTTAGCATCCCTAAGATTAGCTTCAGTCAGGCTAGCTCTGCCAAAGTCGCTGTCGTGGAGATCGGCTCCTTGAAAGTTAGTTTTTTGCAATTGCGCAGAATGGAAATTTGCTCCTGATAAATCTGTGCCTTGCAGGTTTAACATACTCAAATTATATAGGGCAAAATCTCGTCTGCCTTTGAGGTAAGCAGTTAGTAAACCTTGGGTATTTAATTTACGTACAACTTTAGAATTCTGATTTTGTGAGCCATTACTATTATTGCTCTCCAAAATTGCTGGTTTTGTCATCAAAACCTTGGGGCGCATTCCTCCTTGATGCAATCCCACACTTTCAGTTGTCTTAGCTCGCCTAGCTCGAATTGCTGCTGCTACCTGTGCTACTCCTGTATTAGTAGAATTAACAGCCGAACCATCAGACAAAACAGCAGAATTAGCGATCGCGTTTGTTGGGTCTTTAACCCCCCCATCACCCTTTACCAGCAGCCCCTTAGCCAAACTATCGAGGTAAGGTTCCATTTCTAGCCCCCGAAGCACTTCTTGGGCTGACTTGTAACGGTTGCGTACTGAAACTTCTAACATTTTCCGCAGCACGCTCGTTAAGTGATCGCTCACTTGTACAAGTGGTTCCCAAATCATTTCACCTGTTGAGGGATTGTATTCTAAATCTTTAGGAGTCTTACCAGTCAACAGATAAATACAAGTAACTCCTAGTGCGTAGATATCACTCGCGTAAACTGGACGCATTGCCATTTGCTCTGGAGGTGCAAAACCAGGAGTCCCAATTGCATATGCAGTTAATGCTGTTGGCTCAGATTGACCGGGTATTACCTGGGCGACTTGGTTTTTGACTGCACCAAAGTCGATCAGCACCATTCGCGCATCTTGAGTGCGGCGAATCAAGTTAGCTGGTTTGATATCGCGGTGAATTACCTTTTGCTCGTGGATATATTGCAGCAATGGCAAGATTTCACTTAAGAACTGTTTGACTCCAGCTTCCGTAAAGTTACCATTACGTTGAACTTCTTGTTGCAGAGTAGCACCGCTGATATATTCTTGAACTAAGTAAAATTGCTGTTGATCTTCAAAGTAGTCCAGCAGTCTTGGCAATTGAGGATGATTGCCAATCTTACCTAGAGTTTTGGCTTCTCGCTCAAATAGTTCTCGCGCCATCTGTAAAACGTGTGGTGCAGTTACTGAGGGACGCAACTGCTTAATCACACAGCTTGGCTCTCCGGGTAAACCTAGATCGTTTGCTAAGAAGGTTGCACCAAAGCCACCTTGACCTAATGGTTTGACCACTTGATAGCGATCGCTCAAAAGGAGTTGCGAGCCACACGACTGGCACTGGTGGCTATGTGCCAAATTTTCTGGATGGGGACAGGTAGGATTTAAGCAATAGCTCATGCACTGTCAACTCGCTGCATAAATAATGATAGGTAGCCTTACGCTACTCCCATCATTATGGTGAGCTAAAGTCAACTTGTGCCAGGTAATTTTTGCTGGAAAACCTTTGAAGAATTCCTAAAGTTGCAATATGGCCGATCTGATACACTCGTAAATCTACTATCGTTACTTATACTTAACTTCTACAAGTATTTACTGAAATAGCTTTAAATATTTTGCAAGTATTTATACAACTTTTTATAGCTTAAAATTTCAGGGTGGTTTAGCGTTAATTATTATGTATTTTGATTAATTTAACATTTTTTAGCTTATTTGGATAGTTATTCCCGATTCTCAAGAAAAGTTATGGCTGCTAAAAA
This sequence comes from Calothrix sp. NIES-2098, assembly GCF_963875125.1. NCBI lineage: Bacteria > Bacillati > Cyanobacteriota > Cyanophyceae > Nostocales > Calotrichaceae > Calothrix > Calothrix sp. NIES-2098. Next base: position 207,845 of record NZ_CAWNKJ010000001.1, on the reverse strand, counting down.
TTGACAAACCTACCTCTTATTGGCTTGTCATTACTCAGCTAGTTCAAACTCGTGCTTGGTTGTTGTCCCACCTTAGAATTTATGCCAAAACTAATGTTTCAGTCCACTTGAGTAGACTTGTGCTATTAGCTCAGAATTTAGGTGCTGGGCAGGATAACGGTCAACACGATACCTGAACTGTCACGAAAATGTGAGTAATGACTAACTCTTGTTAGAAGCGATCGCCAATTTTTAGCAAAAAGACTATTAGTAGCTTACAAGCTAGACAGCACATCCCGTGCTACAGCTAAAGTCCGATCGATATCCTCTTCAGTGTGAGCGCAAGAAGTAAATCCAGCTTCAAACTGAGAAGGTGCTAGGTAAATACCGCGCTCTAGCATACCGCGATGGAAGCGTCCGAATTTTGCAGTATCGGAGTTTTTTGCATCCTCGTAGTTATGGACTGGGCCAGCAGTAAAAAATAAACCAAACATGGCGCTAATATGACCACCACAAGCTGCGTGACCGGTTTCTTGAGCAATTTGCAGTAAGCCATCCGCTAGCTTTTGAGTAATTTTTTCCAAGTACTCGTAAGTGCCTGGTTTTTGCAACAATTCTAGGGTTTTAATTCCCGCCGTCATTGCTAAAGGATTACCCGAAAGAGTTCCTGCTTGATACACAGGGCCAGCTGGTGCCACCATTGACATGATATCCCGACGGCCGCCATAGGCTCCTACTGGTAAACCGCCACCAATCACTTTACCCAAGGTGGTCAAATCGGGAGTAACGCCAAATTTCTCTTGAGCGCCACCATAGGCTATACGGAAGCCTGTCATCACTTCGTCAAAGACTAATAACGCTCCATGTTCGTGAGTAAGTTCTCTTAACCCTTCAAGGAAACCAGCATCGGGAGTAATAAACCCAGCATTGCCTACAACAGGCTCTAAAATTACACCAGCAATCTCATCGCGGTTTTCCTCAAATAAGGCTTTGACAGCTTCCAAGTCATTGAAAGGCGCAGTGAGAGTATTGCTAGTTGCCGATTTTGGTACTCCTGGCGAGTCTGGTAAGCCGAGGGTCGCAACACCAGATCCAGCCTTCACCAAGAACATATCAGCATGACCGTGGTAGCAGCCTTCAAATTTGATGATTTTGTCTCTGTTTGTAAAAGCCCGCATCAGCCGCAACACAGCCATACAAGCTTCTGTACCAGAATTTACAAATCTGACCATTTCAATGCTAGGAACAGCATCAATGACCATTTCTGCTAAGACATTTTCTAGTACAGAAGGCGCACCAAAGCTAGTACCTTTTTCCAAGGCTTCATGGAGAGCCCCAATCACTTCTGGATGGGCGTGACCGCAAATGGCAGGGCCCCAAGTACCTACATAGTCAATGTATTGGTTGCCATCGACATCCCAAATGTATGCGCCTTTAACGCGATCGAAAACAATTGGTTGTCCCCCTACTGATTTGAATGCGCGAACTGGAGAACTTACGCCTCCTGGCATGAGATTTTGGGCAGCAGCGAAGATCTCTTGTGATTTTGTCGTTTTAATCGTCGTATTTACCAAGGTTCTCTCCTAAATCAGTGGCAATAAAAAGGTCTATCTCAGGATAGGGTTAAAAACTGCTTAGAACTTCTATCGTATAGAATTACCTGAACCATAAAAATAACAATATGTTATATAAGTCCAATCAAGAATTGCCTTTAGAGATTCGGACTCGATTTTCGGAAGCATACCAAGATCTTTACCGGGCGGCTTTTAACTCAGCAGTTCATTGGTATGGTGAAGCAACAAAGGCTCATCAAGTAGCTTTAAGTGCTGTGAAGATGCAGTCTGCTATGGATAAAAATGCTTTTGTTTAAAGTTAGATAATCAGCCACAATTGCAAAAAGCATACCAGATACCCTATTGAGAATGGTATCGTGAATCAAGCAATCATTCTCACTAAAAAAGTTAGCTGGTATGCCTTCCACAGAACCTCATTCACTCCACCACGCCATTCCTATTGATAAAATTCGCTATGATGAACGAGGTCTAGTGCCAGCGATCGTCCAAGATTATCTTGATGGCACGGTCTTGATGATGGCGTGGATGAATCGGGAGTCTTTACAAAAAACTTTAGAAACTGGAGAAACTTGGTTTTGGAGTCGTTCCCGTCAGGAATTGTGGCATAAAGGAGCAACTTCTAGTCATATTCAGAAAGTGCAAAGTATTCGTTATGACTGTGATAGTGATGCGCTCCTGATCGGGATAGAGCAAGTAGGAGATATAGCTTGTCACACTGGTGAGCGTAGTTGCTTTCATCAAGTTGATGGACAAATAGTGCCGCCACCAGGAGATACACTTTCACAATTATTTCAGGTAATATGCGATCGCCGCGATCGCCCCACAGAAAATTCTTATACTTGTCAGTTATTTGCAGGCGGCGATAACAAAATTTTGAAAAAGCTGGGTGAAGAGACTGCTGAGGTCGTAATGGCGTTTAAGGATGATGATGCGGATGCCATTGCTGGGGAAGTTGCAGATTTGCTCTATCATACTCTCGTCGCTTTAGCTCATCATCAAACCGATCTCAAGGCTGTTTATCGTAAGTTACAACAACGTCGGCGATAGAAAGTACTAGGTTTGGGGTCAAGCGGGACAAAGAGACGCAAAGATGCAGAGAATACCCAATGCCCAATGACGGCAGTTGCTACAACGGAGGAGACCTCCCTCCGGGTTCGCCAGTCACCTGCGGAGGGAAACCCTCCCGCAGTGCTGGACTCACCGCAACGCACTGCCTCCCCCATAACTCATGCCCTAGAAAGTGAAAGTAGTACGCAGCACCCCTACCGTTGTTGTTTCATTTCTGCTGTCGCCTTCAGGATTAAACAAAACAAATGCACCAGGGGTAATACTAATATTGTCATTTACCCGAAAGCGGTAGTAAGCCTCTAAATGGTAAGGAACTGCTCTATTCACACCCGCAGGTGCTAATTGGGCTGCACCACTAGCATCAGTACGATAGAGTGGTTGTCCAAAGATAATACCGGCATTGTTTCCAGGCCTGAATAGATCGTTAAAATGAACGCCTACCATCCAACTAGTAAAGGTTGTACCAGCATCAACATCTCGCGAAGAATCATCAACAAACAGCGCTGCACCATAGCCAGATAATGCAATCTTGGGAGAAAAGCGCCAGGTGACAGTCCCACCAAAGGAGTTAAGTTTTACAGGTGTGCCTAAAGCTACTCCTCCTAAAGCACCAATATCACTACTTGTTAATCCAGTGCCCAAAATGTTGATTTCATGATAGCTGTTAGCATAGTTCAGACCAATATCTAACGAACTGCTGGGTCTAAAAGTCAACTGAGCTGCAACTACACTACTACCGCTAAACACCCCTGCTCCCAAGGGGGTATTTGAAACGCCTGGAAGAATGTCGCCTGCTTTACTGGGAAGATTGGCATTAACACTACCATACAAAGCTCTAAGATCTAGTTGCGGAGAAAAACTATAAATAAAGCCAGCCGCAGATGCTAAACCAGAACCGGAAGTACCGCCAGATACACGTAATACAGGGTTCAAGCCAGCAAAGCGAGAAATTGCCTCTTGTCCTTCACCATAAAAAGGAGTGATGGCGGGAAAAGCATCGGAAACTTCAGCAGCAGTCCCCGCAAATAAAGTCAATTTATCAGCGACGGGAAAGATATAAAGCAATTTGTAAAGCTGAAGAGAGTTTGCGCCAACATTGGATAAATTCTTCGGATCGACGCCTGGAAATTGTGGTTCAAAACTAGTCCGCGCGCTGCTAGCACTGAGTACGGGTGATGCTAACCCCAGAGACTCTTGCAAGCTACCACTGCCATCTACACCACCTAAAAAGTTATGAGCTTGCAACCCAGTGATGAGTAAGTCTTTACCTGTAAAGCTAGTGTTGAGGTTTAATCGCACTCGGTTTGTCAGAATAATATTAGGATCGTTTCGACCCGGCGCACCACCTGTAGCACCAATGGCTGAGATAATTGCTTCACCATTCAGCTTGGTAGTTGTAGAAAACTGATGTGCTTCTAATTCAGCCGTGCGACTTTCCAAAGCATCTACTCTACCTCTCAATGTACTTAGTTCGGCAGAAAATTGTTCTTGCAGTTTTTGTAAGGTATTTAAATCTTCTTTGGTAACTAAATCGCTGGTTGCAGTAGCAATTAGCTCGTTAATTCTATTGAGACAAGCATTTAAACCAGCGGCAAATTCATAACGAGTCAGAGCGCGGTTCCCTCGATAGGTGCTGTTGGGATACCCAGCAATACAACCATAGCGTTCAACCAGAGATTGTAAGGCAGCAAAAGCCCAGTCTGTAGGTTGTACATCGGAAAGTTGCGATACAGATGTGACCTGTTCTATAGCATCAGATGCTAATAGCTGGGGTGAAGAATTTACTTGATTTGCAGTACGTGCATCTAGTGGTTTTCTCCCAGAATTACTTATTAGTTTCGTAGGCTGAGAAAAGCTGCTATGGGCAAAATTGCTTTTAAATTCTGCTGCCTGAGCAGCAGAATTTAAAGTTTTGATATTATCTACAGTCTCTGCTGAATCAGATTTTGCTTGTACTGGCGATAATCCAGCAATAAAATATAAAAAACTTAGCCCACCAGCATAAGCTAGTAGATTTACTTTCATAGCAAATCCTCACAAATCAATTTGAATTAAATACAAGAAGATTCAAAAATCAAACTAATTGAGTTTCAAAATACTGAACTCAAAAGTCAGATTTATGTAGTATGGTGTCTGCTGAAGATAAATGCTTCCCAGTTGAATTTTCTGAGAATTTTATGATTACCGCAGTGAAATTTAACTACCCATAGTAAAAGTAAACAATATTTAGCTCAATAATTGATAACTACAATTATTGGGAATTTCTATGATTATCATTAATTAATAAAAAATATTATTGGTTGAATTTTATAGTGTAAAGAAGCTCGTGCTTGGGTATAATTACCAGCTACTTAATTAGTAAAATATTTGTACCATCGCCATATTAAGTTAGTCTTATATTTATAATTTCAGAAAATTATAAATAGTAAGTATTTACAAATTTATAATCTAAACTTATTCGCTAGATAAAATTTTGTTGAGATATTGCAAAATCACAATAGGAATTAAGACACTCAAAGAAAAACCGAACCAGAAGTTATCAGCAATGATTCGCGATCGATCTAGTGCCCAACCGCCTAAAGGAGAACCAACAAAATGACCCAAAGCCCAGCAGAGGGAATTGATGGAGAAATAGACCCCACGTTGGGTTTCTGGGGCTAAATCGGTGACTAAAGAGGCAGCAAAAGGAGTATAGGAAACTAATGCTAAGGCAAATACTGTCAACGCCAAGCTTACCCAAACGAGATGATAATGTGGGGCGATCGCTGTCATCCAAACGCAGCCGAAACCAATTGCCCACAAAATGGCAGAAATGGTCAGTGCTAGTGTGTGAGAAAAGCTTTTTAAGGCTCTAGCAATCGGGAATTGGCAAATAACGGCTAAGATAAGATGCCAAGCATATAGGGCGCTAATGGTAGTTTCAGCCAATCCTATGGTATTATTTTCTGCTCTAATAAAGTTTTTGAAGTAGATGGGCAGAGTGCTGTGTAACTGCGAGATGTAGGTAGTGAAAGTAATATTAACAGCAACGTAAATCAGCAAGCGGCGATCGCTTAATGCTGCTAGCCAAGAACCGAAAGGTTGTGTTGGCTGGGATTGTTCTATCTGTGGTTGTGAAGTTTCGTTAATTGCTAAATAAATAACGGCAAAAAACACCATGAAGGAAATCGCATCAATGATAAATAGTCCACGGTAATTACCTGCGATCGCAATCCACAATCCTGCTAATACACTTCCTATTGCCAAACCCAGATTATCTGCTACTCGTGTGAGTGCAAAAATTTCACGCCGATTTTCCATTTGGCTACCATCAGCGACAACAGCTTCACTGGCTGGCCAATAGAAACCAATGCCTAAACCAACGATCGCGCTGCCAATAACCAGAGTCATAAAATTACTAGTTGTAGCTAAGACTAGAGAACCAACTGCTGAAATCCCTGTTGCTAGCAGTAAAGTACGGCGGCGTCCCCATTCTCTTGTGTCAGCCAAAGAACCACCCAAAATTCGCCCGACAACACCAGCTAATGAGGTGCTAGTCAAGGCAATACCAACGGTAGTTGCAGATAAACCAACTTGATTAACGAAAAAGATTGGGGCGTAAAACAGAGTAAAACCTGTGCCCACTTCGGAAAGAAATCGACCAATTACCAACATCCCAACAGGAGTCTGAATTTGGGAAAGCCATGAAGATAGCTGGAATTGGGGCGCAAGTTGTAAGGGCTTAAGTTTCATCAAGAGAAAATGTTTTTGTAATTCTTATCATTCAGGAGCATTTTCCTCACAGATTCCACAGGGTTTCCACAGGTACTTTAGCAGTTTTCCACAGATTCCCAACGAGTTGATAAGCTCTTACCATCCTACTGGGGATTTTTTATTTCTAACGCTAAGGTATCTCCGTAACTGAGTTTTTATTAAGCTATGTAACAAAAAATATGGTCAAACCCTGATTATTACGTTGATATTTACTTTTTATACCATCGTTTTTAACATTTCGCAGCATTGACAAACCTACCCCCTCTTGCTGCACAATGATTCGGCTTGCTGTTTTAGTTCGTTTAATCGCTGACATCAATTGTGTAAATTACCTCTCAATGTTGGCGGAAATTGCCAGGCAGGTGGAAAGCTTGTTTATGCTGCCTCAAGCTACTGACCACAAGCAACTAGTCCCCCTTGATTGACCTTAGAGGAGGAAAATCTGATGAACACAACGGTGAATATCTTTACAGAAATTCCGGAAACACTTCACGAATCCCTAAAAAGCTATCTAGAAACACATCCCGACTGGGATCAAAATCGAGTATTGACAGCAGCTCTATCACTGTTTTTACTCCAAAATGGAGATAGCGATCGCCGTGCTGCTCGTGTTTACTTGGAAACTTTGTTCCATCACAGTTAAGTAGAACAGCCTTAAGATGGTATTAACGGTGCTATTCTGGCTCATTGTCTCCTATAGACAGATTTAGGTTTCACCAGATAAATTTTTGCGCTTAATGTTTATATCTATGAAGCGTAAGCGCAAAAGTTGAAGATGGCTGTTCTAGCTAGTAAATTACTCTGCAAATTCCAGGCAGACTCAATCAACTATTAAAATTTTTAAGTGGAACGTACGAAAGCTGGAAATTTCCTGATTGAGAAGTTTTACAGAGTGGTGGTAGTTTATATTGCCCTATTGTCTGTAAATTCAAAACATCAGATTTTTAGATAAATATTCCACAGCTAACTAAAATTTATCCTCCTTGCGGAGGATTTATTACTAAATTAACTGGTTGTGTATTTGAGGTAAATCTTTAGTAGAAATGCACTCTTTCACATAACCAGTTTTTTCTTATGAGCAGTTAATAACTCAAATTGAAAGTTTGGTTTGTACAGTGCTGTATTTATAAATTAATTTGATAAATTTAGGCAATTTTGTTGAACTAGCTGTAAATTCAGCCAAAAATATTCAGCTAGATTTTACAGTTTAGTAATTAGTCAAAAGTCAAGAGTTAAAAACTCTGGACTATAAGACTAAGAACTTAGGAATTAACTTCCAACTGCGGCGAGTGAGTTGGGCATTCAAACTTATAACCTACACCACGTACTGTTTGAATTAATGCTGGCTGGCTAGCATCAATTTCTATCTTTTTGCGGATTTGGCCGATATGTACATCTACAACCCGCTGATCGCCTACATATTCGTAGTCCCAGACCTCTTGAATAAGTTCTGCGCGTCGCCACACTCGACCAGGATGGCTAGCTAAAAAATGTAACAAGTCAAATTCCAGTGCGGTTAAGGGTACTGGCTGGTTGTTAAGCGCCACTTCCCGGCGGACTGGATCGATCATCAATTTTTCAAACACCAGGCGTTTCTGTTCTGCGGTTGTCACAACTCGCTGACGCCTTAAAATAGCTGCTACTCTGACTTCTAGTTCTCCCAACCCAAAAGGTTTGGTGAGATAGTCATCAGCACCTTTAGAAAAGCCGCGAATCTTGTCAGCTTCGTCGGCACGGCTAGTCAGCATAAGAACAAAAACGCCATTACGGCCTTGCATCTCTTGGCAGAGGTTAAACCCAATGACATCTGGTAAATTTACATCTAAAATCACCAAATCTGGATTAAATTGCTCAAATAGTGCTAAGGCTGTCTTACCATCCTCAGCAGCTTCTACCTGATAGCTCTGCTTAATTAAAAAGCGTTGGATTAAATTCCGAACCGCAGGGTCGTCATCAACTACAAGAATCTTGGCAGGAGCCATGACCATCACTTTGCACAAAAATTCATAAAGGATTAATAGGAAGAGTGCGTAAAAACGCAGTTTCCACTTCGGGAATTAGTTAAGAATCTACAAGGCTAAGAGATGCATTTCCTGATTATCTTAAGATAATACTTTAATTAGGATTACGGACAATTAAGCTGGTAAACAGACCTGCTTGTATGTACCAGTAATATCATGGAAGCAAGGATTTTGACCTCAGTCACCTTAGCTTAGTGGAGTAGATGCTTTACTTATCCCAAGCAAGTGGCAATTTAAATTGTTTCAATCTTAATATCGATATGCGGATCGATACCACCAAAAATTTTACACTTCATTGGTGAAAACACCTTCAGAGCAAGATAATTGGCTAAATTTTCCACCAAAAACTTAATTTTTTCATAAAAACTGCATTTTAGGTATTCCTAAGTTTAAATTCTAGAGTAGAGCCAGAAATAGTGAACGACATTGGGGGATACACGGAGTTATGGCAATATGTTAAAGTGACTTATAGTTAAAATTCCCCGGTCGATCAAACTAACCCATGCTACTATCCTGGTAGGGGATAAAAATTGATCGGCATTACGGGTTCCGATCAAAATAAAACCTAAATTTGCATTTTCGTCAACAAAAGATTGCCGCTGACCGAGGCTAAAGTATAAACTCCCATGAGCGATCAAAATCCCTACGAAAAACTTGGGGTCTCAGAAGATGCTAGCTTCGATGAAATTCAAGATGCTCGCAATCGCCTGTTCGAGCAACACATTGGCGATGCCAAGCTTTTAGAAGTAATTGAAGCGGCTTACGACGCGATTTTAATGGATCGCTTACGAATGCGCCAAGAAGGCAAAATCAAAGTGCCTGAGCGAATTCGGTTTCCAGAAGCTCGTGTGCAATCGCTCCCCAAAGAAAGCCCAACTAAGAACGAACAGTCTCCGGCATGGCTGCAACGTATGCTGGATCGACCAACGCCTGCTGATATATTGTTACCTGGTGCTTGGTATCTAGGTTTGAGTGCGGCTAGTATATTTTACCCAACTACAGGCGATCAAGTTTTGCAGTTAGCTTTAGTGGTTGGGGTAGGAATTAGTATTTACTTTCTCAATCGTAAAGAAGGTAAGTTTGGTAGAGCAGTTTTATTCACGCTGCTGGGGCTAATAATTGGCTTAATTGTTGGTGGGCTAGTTGCTAACTGGATTTTGTTGCAAGTCCCATTTTTAAATTTAACGTCCAATCAGTTTTCTACGGTACTGACTTTTATATTGTTGTGGTTGGTTACTAGCTTTTTACGTTAATTTAAAGAACAGCTTACCCAATTTCTGCAATTGGATGGTTGTCCAAGTCAATCGTCTAAAAATGTTGAGTTTTTCATGGCTAACGGGTAATGGATTGCATGAATCTATTACCCGTTAGTTATTTGCGATCGCTAACGAGAACAAGCTACTACCCAATGTATAGAGGTTGCGGCTCAATAAGTTTAGCTTCTAGGATAAGATCTACCGCAGTGCTTAAATCCCTAACAATTAAGTCGGGTTGGTAAAGTTCTAATTGAGCGCGATCGCGAATACCAGACTCTACAGCGATCGCTTTGATCCCGTGTTTTTTACCAGCAGTGATATCGGCTTCTGTATCCCCCACCATCCAGCTATCAGCAACCGCAGGTAGTTCTTTTAAAGCACGTGCCATTAATAAAGGCTTATCATCAATATCGCGGGTTTTTACATAGTCGTTACTGAGACAATAACAGCGATTCTCTGGGAAAAATCTATCTAGTTGAAATTTTTGAAAAGCATAGTCTAGTTCCCAAACACGGCGCATTGTCATGACTGCTAAATCGATTCCAGCCTGCTGAACTTTTAACAGTGCGTCTACAGCACCAGGGACAAGGGTGTCGTATTGAAAGTACTGTTCTGTATGTACTGTTTGCCGCCGCAATTGTGAAAATTCTATTGCCTGCGCTTCGTCTAGTCCAGAATTTAGAGCAATTTGTTTTTCAGGAACGCGCGATCGCTTGAGTTGCCAAAATTCTGCTTTAGAAAGTTCTCGTACTGATTGATTTGGGCGTCGGGTTTCCTCTAGGCAGAATTGATAGACGCGGTAGTAGCGTTCGGAAACATCAACAATCGGGCCGTCGAAGTCAGTAAATAGTCTTAGCATCGGCGGAAAGCAAACATTAACTTTTATTAAAATTATCTCACATATTGTTACGTATAAGAAGGTAGTTAATCAATTTAGTATAAATTTTTGTAAAAAGTTGGTAATTAAAATGTAGGTGTATCTTTACACTGCAATCTACGTTTTCACCGAATTAATACGGCAATCCAGCTTTTCCATATCTACGTTCCACTAACCTTGTATTTCAGAGTAGTGCTTGGCTATATAAAGAAACTTTTCATTAAAAATATTCACAAGATAAATATGGAGAAAAATCAATGATAAAAACAACTGTGAAAGTATTATTCAATTTACCTAAAGATGGGCCAGATAGAAGAGAGGCTCTTATTTGGGCAAAGCTTTATCAAGATAATGTGCTAAATGCTTTACAAGAATGTCCAAGAGGAGATTGGTTAATCTGGATGATGACCAGTTTAAAAGTCAAGCCAATATTACTAATAAGTATGACATTTCAATGTGTTGAGCTTGCTATAGAAGAAGAGTTATATGCTTGGGGTGATATGCCATTTAGATGGGGAATTAACAAAATAAGTCAATGGCTAAATGGAGAAGCAACATCTGAAGATTGCCAAGATGTTTTCGATGAATTGGATTGCAATGATGAAATAGTAGAATTTGCTCCTTTCAATCCAATACATTTAGCAAATGAAATTGTTAGTTATCTTCTCAATGCTTGCATAGATGTCAGTGAACACTGTTCGAGAAGCGACCTAGCATCTGATTTAGCATAGGCAATTTATAAATCTGCAAAACTTCAGGCATGGGGAGATGTTGGCAGTATTAATCAATTTTTGATAAATTACTCGAATTATCTCAGAGAACATCTGAAGGAAAAAATATAGCTTAATTCAGATTATTTTTACACAATAGTTATAACTGAAATTATCTATACTATATTTGAAGTTAAGAGTTCTTTACTTCCCACCCTTTGTCTGTTTGCCTAAGTGTAAAACAACTACTGGACTGCAAAAATTTGATATAAGTACCAGTTATTTGCAAACTTTTCATCTGTTGAGTAATTGGTTTACTATATTTTTTATTGAATTCGCTAGCTAAAATTCCAGCATTAACATAGCTGTCAGATGATTTTTGATTTAAGCTTTTGATAAGATTTTGAAGTGCTTGTTCCAGATCTGCTTTTGTATTAATATTTAGCAATGAAGACTCTGGAATGCTACTACCGTGAGCCTGATTATTGTTATCTATTGGTTGTGATTGATTAACTTCCAATAGCGTTACATATAATTCAGAAGTTGGATCGATTTGATGAATAACAAAATCAGCAGGATAGTTAATAAAAATATCTCTAGCCTTTTTACCTGGCAAATATTTAGAAACAACTTGGCTAATAGTTATTTTATATTCATTTTTAAATATTTCTGAGAGCCTAGAAAGTTTAATCCAAAAATTTTGGCTATTTATTTGCTCTTTTTTTATTAAAATCTTTAATTCTAGAATAAATTTTTCAATTGATGAAATTTTGGCTGGCAAAACAGGGATGTTAATTATAGTCTTTCCAGTCGAAGAATTAAATACTGTTACAGTTTCTCCCTGCTTGCTAACCCGATACACGAGCAATCCATTCTGCTGAATATGATTGCATAGGTTAGTCATAACCGTATCTGATGAACAGACGAAAACTTCTTTGGCGTTTGGGTAACGTTCATGGATAGATGAGCCAAAAGCTATCATTTTACCATCAGCATGGTCTCGGCCAGCAGGAACATGAATCAGATCGTAGCCACGATTATGTAATTCAACATCGATTTTTTTACTTATACTGCGCCAATTAGCAAATGCAATCTTGACTTGTAGAGGAAAGTGACAAACTTGAGTTAAAAACTGTTCAGATTCATGGTTTATTATTAAGTTTTCTGCATCCAAAAGTAAAATGGCTATTCCTGTCTGCTGTAAAGCAACAACATTATCAGCAGACATAAAAGTTTCAGATGATTCTACATATTTAAAATTAGCTGTATTATCTAAATAATTTTTTTGAGGATTAAGTTGATTAACTTTATGTAATAAATCTATTAATATTTGGGATTTAAAAGCTTCAGGAATTAACCAATTTTTTAGGTGGATATTCAACTTTTGTATTAATGCATTATAGTCTGGTGTTTGGCTCAATATTTCTGCTAATTTAGGTTCAATAGTATTGCTACGCCACTGAATATGCTTGAATTTTTCGTTTAATAATTCTGGCTGCTGCTCTTGAATAGAAATAATAGCTTGACAAACATAGGACGCGATAGTATTGATAGGCAAATTATCCTGGTTAGTCAGCAATGACTCTTCATGTGGCATAGCTAATAAAATCATTAATCTATTAAGACATAGTGATTCAGATTGTTGTCAAATCCAATAATCTATCAATGTTATATCTAGGCAAAAAACAATTTGATATCCGTGACAATGCTTAAGAGTAGAACTGAAAGCTTAATTTTAGGACGCTTGCAATAACTTTGAAGGCAGAGAGCGATCGCACTTAGTTGAAACTTTATATTTGGCGATCGCCATAACTAATAACTACATCAAAACAATACATAAAGTTGATTTGAGTAAGCAAAAAGGCATTTTACTTACTCAAAATACTTCAATGAGTTCTTCAAATACATTATGACCTTCTCCTTGCTGTGTTTTCCGCAAGTAAAAAGCTATATTGCCTACTTAAAATATCTTATTTCTTACTCGTTGGAGTAAATCGCGCACTCCTTTTAGTATTTGCCGCAAGTAAAATGGCATATTACTTACTCAAAAGTTTTTATTACTTACTCATTACAGTAAATCATCTACTCATTTTGGTGTTTTCCGCAAGCAAACGACAAATTACATTGTTAATTTACTTGTTTGCTAACTCCTATCAGTAATTCACTTACTCAAATGAAAAATATCTGTGTAGCAAAAGCCATCGCAGATTTGCCGAAATTCTCTCAGGTTGATCCATACGGAAGTTTCTTAATGTAAAGAATGTTAACCGTACTCTATGAGAAGGGTAGATTATGTCTCGTCAAAAAAGAACCTCTAAAGTATTAGAAAGAGCAGTGCGTCGTGCAGCTAGCATGAACTCTATCGATCCAAATTTAGATGTAGGTAATGGACTGACTTTACCTGGCTTTTTAACTCTTATCAAGACAATGCAAACTCAAGAGAATGCTTATAACAGTGCCCTTTCTAATTTGGATAAGTTATACCGTGAATTGCTAGAAACTGAGCAAGAATTGGGAGATATGACAGAACTTATGCTGTTGGGAGTTGCAACACTATATGGCAAACGCAGTGTAGAGTATGGTATGGCAGGAGGAGTACCTAAAAACCAGCGCCGCCGTGCATTACGACGAGGTGAATTACCAAATTCTAGCTCAGAGCTAACGTCACTTGTTGATAGTGTAAATGGCAACGGGAATGCCAAGGAAGCAACGGCAAAAAATTAGGATGTGATACTATTTCATTTCATAATTATACAAATATTTGTGTAAGGGTTTAGCATTGCTAAACCCCTATGAAATTCCGCTTTTGCAGAGTCATTGAAATCTATATAAGCAGGTTTAGTTTGTCTAGCCTCATCTAATTAAACACTGTTTATATTGCATAACTGGGTATATTTTCCACCCAACTATGATTAATTGAAATTCCTCGGCTTGCCATTGTTTGCACAAATAAATCTGTTGGTAACGCTTCTTCTACAGGTGCTACTCCGGGCTTTTTCAGTTTGCCTTCTAGTAATAACTGGGCAATGCTACCTGTTCCGCAACCAGAAGCTAATGCTGTATTTGCATAGACTAAATCAGCACAATAAATCGCTGTTTTACCATCTTTTTGCCCTGTGACTTCTGCACGCACTGCTACGCCAATCCCTGTAAAAGGATTAGTAACATCGGTCATAAAATGACTAACATGAGATAAAAATTCAATCGTGCTACGACGTTGCATTAAGGCTTTAGGAAAGATATGGGCTGCTACCCAAGTAAGATGATTATAAAAATCGGGTATGGAACCAAATTTTGTAATAACAGTTTTGACTGATGGGAAAGAATGAGGCATTGTAAAAGTTTCTGGCATATCAAACCAGTAAACTCCACTGCGCCCATAGGGTGATGGAAAACTAATAATTTCTCTTTCGCTGTAGGGTTTAACTACTTGCCATTTACCATCTATCCAAGCTTCAAAAGTATGTTGTAACCCTAAAAAGGTTGTCCGCATGACTGTAACACCAGCACCACCGGAACCAGAAACTAAATAACTGAGATGGATTTTTTCTGGTTTGTCGAATTGCTCGACACATTGCCGAACCATACTATTAGAAATACCAGGAAAAATTCCTGTATTTATAATTGCGGTGACATTTGCGGCGGCAGCTTGTTCGTTATATTTTAAAGCCTTGCTAGTATATGAACGATGATCGCTGACATCTAGATAGTTAACGCCTTGTTCAATACAAATTTCTAGAACTTTAGTGTCTCGGTAATGAAAAGGGCCAGCACAATGGATGACTAAATCAGAATTGGCGATCGCCTCCCGCAGTTTGTCAACTTCCGCCAAGTCCAACACCAAAAATTCTACCTGTGTTCCTAAAGTCCAGTTATTTTTGCTACTGAGCCACTTGGCATCTTCTTCTCCCTCAGGCACTGGGGAACGTCCGGTAATCGTAATTTGTGCTTGGGTGTGGATGGCTAGATCTTGAGCAACACTGCTACCAATCCTTCCCCTACCTCCAAGAATCAAAACGCGGTTTGTCATGAGTACTGCTGGTCAAAACTAGATTTATTGCACCAATTTTCAGTTCTGCTTGTCATCGGCAACAAGTAAGACTTGCGGATGAATTTGGTAGTAGTCTGTCTGGGAGTGTGGGGAGAAATGAGCAATGCCCAGTGCCCAGTGTCCCATTCCCTACCAATTTAGGTATGGTTAACCCCCCAAAGGGAAGGTGCCCTTTATTATGAGTAATTTTGTAAAGTAAAGATAAGTAAAGAAAGTGAGAAACATGGCTGCTCTAAGCTTAGAAGAAATTTCGGCTCAGTTAGAAAGTCCCAATTTGCGCGATCGCATGGTAGCCTTGGCTAATCTGCGAGATGTTCCGTCTGAAGATGCCCTACCGTTAATTAAAAAGGTGTTAAATGACGAATCTCTGCAACTGCGTTCAATGGCAATTTTTGCTCTGGGAATTAAACAGACGCCAGAAAGTTATCCACTTTTAGTAAAAATTCTCGAAACTGACCCAGATTATGGGATGCGTGCTGATGCTGCTGGAGCCTTGGGATATCTAGGCGATGCCAGAGCCTTTGAGGTGCTGTCACGGGCGTTTTATGAAGATACTGATTGGCTAGTACGCTTTAGTGTGGCAGTTTCTCTAGGCAATATTAAAGATCCGCGTGCCCATGCGATTCTGATTCAAGCGCTGGATAGTGAAGAAGTCATATTACATCAAGCTGCGATCGCGGCATTAGGAGAAATTAAAGATATTGAGTCTGTAGACCTCATTCTCCGCTTTGCCCAGGCAGAGGATTGGTTAGTGCGCCAGCGTCTTGCAGAAGCTTTAGGTAATCTTCCTACCCCCAAGAGTATCTCAGCCTTGAAATATTTAGAAAAAGATAGCCATTCCCACGTTGCAGAAGCAGCAAGAATTTCTCTGACGCGACTCGAAGCAACAGATAGTGAAAGTTGAGTAGTCAAGGGTCAAGGGTCATTAGTCACCGATTAGTTCTCCCTTCCCTTGTCTCCCCACAATCTCTTATCTCCTTCCAGGGTATACCCTCGGCAACGCCTCCTGCTACCTTGTAATAAGTGGGTTTTTCAGCATTTTGATGCAGGTAAGTTTCAATCATGAATATAGAAGAGTTTTTTGAGTTGAGCGCTGGTAAATGGTTTTCCCATCGCACTAGTCATCTTTTAGCTGTGAAGCAATCCGAAGAAGGTAAATCAAATATCATCATTGAAATGCTGGCAGCAGACGATCCAGAGGTAATCAAGCTGTGTCAAAAATATGAAGTTAACCCCAGTAGTGCTGCTTGTAGTGTCAGAGTTACTGGCAACGGAGCTATAGCAGGGGATAAAGAAAAACATAGTGGCTCTACTGTATTAGTTGCAGTACCAGATGCAGATAACCCCAATGAAGGCAAGCTGCTACAAGAAACGAATAATGCTGCAACAGTTGATATTGCCGGACGGTACAAAATTGGCAGTGATGACGCTGTGACGCTAACTATAGAGTCTGAAACTATATGGTCTGAGGAGCGCATCTGGTTTGCTAGCCCCAACTTGCGGATGCGAGCCAGCGTGATGAAGCACAACGATGGCTTTAGCATGGCTTCCTTCATATCTGAGATTCGCATGGGTGGCGCTCCAGCCAACGCCAAAGCATCACCAGCCGCTAATACAGCATCAAGTTAGTTGTTTTAGGGGATTGGCAATTAAATAATATGCAAATGGTAGGGGCACAATATATTGTTGTGCCTTATACATTTGTGTACTGGATTTTTGCTCGTGAAGCGATCGCCTACAATATCTATATCTATATTAAAAACAGCTAAAAACTCAAAAATATAATTCTTTTGATTTTTGACTTTCTGACATTATTACCAGCCCCTACCATATAACAAAGAATGAACCCAGAGAAATTGGCGAAGCTGCGGGATTTATGCCGCGATGAAGCGGCATTTGAACAAATCAAGCAGATCCTGGGCGATGAAGTTTTACAATCAGAGCATAAAATTAATCAAGCAAATTTCCAGGTACAGCAGCAAAAAGCATTATTTCGCGTAATTACTCGCCTACGCGAACCAATAGACCTAGAAACAATTTTTCACGCTACAGCTACCGAAGTGCGCCAACTTTTAGCAGCAGACCGAGTGGGGATGTTTCGCTTCTACCCAGATTCTGGTTGGGATGATGGGGAATTTGTTTCTGAAGATGTAGATCCGGCTTTTCCATCAGCTATGGCGCAAAGAATTCACGACCACTGCTTTGGCGAGCAGTTTGCAGTTCATTATCAGCAGGGGAGAATTCAAGCTGTCGCCGATATTCACACTGCTGGTTTGAGCGATTGTCACGTTCAAGTTCTGGCGCAATTTGAAATCAGAGCTAACTTAGTACTACCACTACTACAGAGCGATAAACTCTGGGGATTGTTGTGTATTCACCAATGTAGTGCGCCACGAGAATGGCAAGCCACAGAGATTGAGTTTGCGACCCAAATTGCTAGTCATCTAGCTGTAGCGCTGCAACACGCCGAACTGCTTGCAGATGTTCAAGCAGAAGTGTTAGAGCGCCAGCAAGCCGAACAAGCAGTAATTTCTCTCAATCAAGGATTACAACGAGCAATTATTGAACTACAAGCAGTAAATAAAGAACTAGAAGCTTTTAGCTACTCTGTCTCTCACGATCTACGTGCCCCCCTACGCAGTATTGATGGCTTTAGTCAGGCTCTACTAGAAGACTACGAAGACCAGCTAGACGAAACAGGAAAGAATTATCTCCAGCGAATTCGGTTAGCTACGCAGCGAATGGGTCAATTGATCGATGACCTGCTCAACTTATCGCGGTTGATGCGTAGCGAAATGCACTTGGAAACTGTAGATTTAAGTGTATTAGCAAGGGAAATTGCCAGAGAAGCTCAAGAAAGACAGCCAGGGCGACAAGTCGAGTTTGTGATTCAACCGGGACTTATAGCTCAAGGAGATAGTCGCTTGTTGCAAATGATGTTGACAAACTTACTCGATAATGCTTGGAAATTTACCTCTAAGCATGCTCAAGCCAAAATTGAGTTTGGTGCAATGTCACAAGACAGTGACATTCCAGTCTACTTTATTCGCGATGATGGTGCAGGCTTTGATATGGCCTACGCCAACAAGTTATTTGGCCCCTTCCAACGGCTACATAGAATCGATGAATTTCCCGGAACTGGAATCGGGTTAGCCATAGTGCAACGAATTGTGCATCGGCATGGCGGCCGGGTGTGGGCAGAAGGATTTGTCGAACAAGGAGCTACTTTTTACTTTACATTAGTAGCAGATGAGGCTGGAGCATGAGTGTGAGCAATAAAACGATTTTACTGGTAGAAGATAATCCTGATGACGAAGCCTTAGCTATTCGCGCACTCAGGCGCAATCATATCAGTAATGAGATAGTAGTAGCTCGCGATGGTGTCGAAGCTCTAGATTACCTCTTTGGCACTGGAGTTCACACTGGGCGGGATATCAGCATTAAACCCACTGTGGTTTTGTTGGATCTTAAGTTACCCCGTATCGATGGTCTGGAAGTATTGCGTCGCTTGCGAGCAGACAAACGTACTAGCCTGCTACCTGTTGTAATTTTGACTACTTCCAGTGAAGAACAAGATTTACTCAAGAGTTACAGTTTGGGGTGCAACAGTTATATCCGCAAACCTGTAGATTTTATACAGTTTACCGAAGCAGTTCGACAACTAGGAATGTACTGGTTACTAATGAACGAGGTGCCATCCCTTTAGAGAGTTAGTCAAGATGCTCCCTTACCTGAATGTTCTGATTGTTGAGGATTCGGAAGATGATACTCTCCTACTTGTAAGAGAGTTGCGTCGCAGTGGATATACGCTCAACTATGTGAGAGTCGATACCGCCGATGGCATGGAAGCAGCGTTAAATCAGCGATCGTGGGATGTTGTGATTGCCGATTACAGTCTACCTGCCTTCAGCGGTTTAGACGCTTTGAAGATCGTGCAAAAGCAAAAGCTGGATTTACCATTTATTATTGTCTCCGGTACAATTGGTGAGGATATTGCTGTCGCCGCCATGAAGGCTGGCGCTCACGACTATCTCATTAAAGGTAATCTCGCCCGCCTTGTGCCTGCTGTTGAGCGAGAGTTGCGGGAAGCTGAGGAACGGTACAAACGGCATAGTGCAGAACAGGCTTTTCGAGAAAGCGAAGACCGCTTTCGCACGCTCTGCTCTTCGGCTCCTTTGGCTATCTTCCAGACTGATGCTAAAGGAAAGCTTACTTACAACAATCCTTTATGGTATGAGATTTCCGGCTTCAGCGCTGAGGATAGTTTAGGCTACGATTGGCTGCAAGCGATTCACCCAGAAGATAGAGATGCGGTTGTTCAAGATTGGCAGCGGACATTATCAGAACAAAGCACCTGGGTTAACGAGTACAGGCTCTTAACTCCCCAAGGTGAAGTACGATGGGTGCGTGCCCTTGCTAGCCCAATGTATTCCGCAGAAGACAGATTTTTGGGTCATGTAGGAACTGTTGAAGACATTAGCGATCGCAAACAAGCAGCACAGAAAATCTACGAACAAGCTGCGTTATTAGATATTTCCACAGATGCGATCGCAGTTTGTAACCTAGAAAATCATATCTTATTTTGGAATAAAGGTGCAGAGCGCCTTTACGGATGGACAACAGCAGAAGTTCTAGGGAGAAATGCTGCTCAACTTTTGTGCAAATCTGGAGAAACTTCCCCACCGTTTTTAGAAATAAAAAAAGTATTAGCTCAGGAAGATCAATGGCAAGGTGAGTTGCAGCAAGTTACAAAAGATGGTCAAGATCTGATTGTCGAAAGTCGCTGGACACTAATGCGCGATGAAGTTGGGAATCCGAAATCAATTTTGACCCTCAGTACAGATATTACTCAAAAAAAGCAACTAGAAGCACAATTTCTCCGCGCTCAAAGGCTGGAAAGCTTGGGTAGTCTTGCCAGTGGTATTGCCCACGACTTTAACAATATCCTGACGCCAATTTTGGCAACTGCACAACTGCTACCGCTTAAAATCCCCGAACTCGATGAAAATACACAACAACTACTGCGCATACTAGAAGGGAGTGCCAAGCGAGGTGCTGATTTAGTCCAGCAAATTCTATCTTTTACACGCGGTGTTGAAGGTAGTCGCTCCATCGTCCAAGTACGGCACTTACTTTCAGATGTCGCACAGGTTGCTCAACGTACTTTCCCCAAATTTATTGAAACAAAAACTGACATCGCCCCAGATCTGTGGACAGTTTTTGCAGATGCAACTCAACTGCATCAAGTACTAATGAACCTCTGCGTAAATGCGCGTGATGCGATGCCCGATGGCGGTACTTTGAGGATTAGTGCAGAAAACCTCTGGATAGATCAAAACTACGCCAGTATGCACGTCGATGCTCAAGAAGGTTTTTATGTTGTCATCACTATCGCTGATACTGGCACAGGCATTTCACCAGAAATAATGGATCGCATTTTTGACCCATTTTTTACCACCAAAGAAATTGGTAAAGGAACGGGTCTAGGGCTTTCTACTGTCATGGGTATTATCAAAAACCACAACGGATTTGTGACCGTGCATAGCGAAGTAGACCAGGGAAGCTGTTTTAAGGTTTACTTACCGAGTAGAGAAGCTACAGAGACTCAAGCAATTACCAACACAGAATTAGCAAGCGGTCATGGCGAATTGATTTTAGTAGTAGATGATGAAGTCTCAATTTGCCAAATCGCGAAAACTACTTTAGAAAGTCATAATTATAGAATTTTAACTGCTAATGATGGCATTGGAGCTTTAGCACTTTACGCCCAGCACATAGATGATATCAGCGTAGTGTTAATAGACATCATGATGCCGGTCATGGATGGCAATAGCACAATACTCATGTTGCAACGCATGAATCCAAAGGCACAAATTATAGCCATGAGTGGAATTATGGCCTATGAAGCTGCTGCTCAAAAAAAGAGCCTTGGTATCCGAGAATTCCTAGCCAAGCCCTTTACAGCCCATATGTTACTTAATACCTTGCATGAAGTTCTTTCGTAAGTCAGAGTGTGGGACAAGGGAAAAATACCCGATGCCCAATGTCGCATGCCCCATGCCCATTATTCCAATTCATCAATTGTGGCAGGAATATGAGGCTTTGTATCGCGAGCAGTATTTCGTTCATACCAACTCATTAATGGCGTGGTGCTAATTCCATGCACAATCACAGAAACTACAATCGTGGTGTAAGTTATCCAAGCAATTTGCTCGGCAGTTTCACCTTTTAAGCCATTACCATATGCATAGGCAAGATAATATAAAGAGCCAACACCACGAATGCCAAACCAGCCAAATAACCAACGTGTAACTGGATTCAAGGTTCGACGATAAGAATTGAGAGGACGTTTGCCGATTGTACTAATCCAAACACCTACAGGTCGGATAACGAAGAATAACAAAACTATCACTAACAAAGATTGAGCCGCATAATTTAGCATTGGCTGCAATAATAATATCGATCCCAATAACAAAATTGTCCCGACTTCTAGCAATCTTTCCAATCGCTCAATAAATCCTAGTTGGGCAAGTGATTTGTCTGGATTGTGGTAACTACGTTGTGCAACTAAACCAGCAACAAATACTGCTAAAAACCCATAGCCATTGACTATTTCTGTGATGGAGTAAGTCAAAAGAATAATACTAATAGCGATAAAATCTTCCATCAGGTCATCGGCAGGACGACGCTTTTGGATTTTCTTATCCAGCCAAACTATTACCTTGGCTACAACAATTCCCATTACTATACCAGCAGCGATCGCCCAAATTAAATCAACTAATAACCAATTTTTCAACCAATTATTCCAGTTGCTATCTTTGAGGGCATAAATACCAAAATAAACGAAGGGAAATGCTAAAGCATCATTCAAACCTCCTTCGGAAGTTAAACCAAAGCGCAACTCATCGCGATCGTTTGTATCGGTTAGTTGCACTTCTGATGCTAGAACTGGGTCTGTTGGTGCAAGAATAGCGCCTAATAAAATCGCTGCTCCCCAATCCATGCCTAAAAATAATTTACCGACAATAGCCAAGGCAAAAATTGAAATTGGCATTAAAAATCCTATGAGGCGGGCTGTAATATCCCAAATTCCTAATTTGAGAGGTCGTACTATTTTTAACCCACAGCTAAACACAGAAATAATTACTACCAATTCGGCAATACGCTCTAAAACCTCTGCATTGAATACATCATTGCGGCGCAATTGAATCAGCCCAAAGCCATAAGGCCCTAAGAGAATTCCTACTATTAGATAGATGAGCGCAAAGGAAAGTGGTAATCGTGAAATCCACCCTGACCCTAATGTGACGAGCAACAAAAGTAGCCCAACTATTAGCAGGTCAACAATATAAACATCTACCATATATATAAGTATAAAAAATTAGTTTTGCACTCAAGTTTAGTAGCATTGCTGATGCACTAAATCATCCTTAGGTTGATTTTATTTATCTAATTTTGCGTTTAGTGGTAGATTTATCTGGTTGTCCCTTCTCAGCTATTATCGCTGCGCGGAATATGTAATTAGCTTTTCACAAGGGTTTCAGGCATTTCCAATAGGTAGCGATCGCCCAGCAGCACCATCCAATCTACTTAATGACTCAGCAGTATAAAAATTTTTATTGTTGATAGTACGTAATAAAAGTTCGCAAAAGTTTTATAAAATCTTAATTTATTTATCTGTTATATAATTTTATACCAAAAATTTGCCTAAAAATGGTTTTTATTCTGGTAAAACACCATAAAAAATCTAATATTTCCACAAAAAGCCTAAATATTGGCAATCAAGTGTTTTGTTGTTATCATGTGTCAGTTATATTATTTGATACTGACGTAATTAAGTATGCATACAACTTAATAGCTGAAATCAAGAAAAGCTTAATGCTAAAAAAGCAAAAATTTGCTCTTCTCATCCGTAAAATTACTATGTCGGCTAGTCTAACTTCAGAACTGTTGATCGGTCAGTCTATGTGTTACTTATTCCACAATAAACAGTTGGGAAAATAGACACTTGAAGACCTCGCTAATAGATGCAGAAGATTGAGGCAATTTTGGAAGAGATGGGCTAAAAAAGTCAAGATTTGTTGGCTAAGTATTGAGAATTCAGCAATTTCCGTTAAAGAAGCAATGCTTTTAGCGATCGCTATGAAGTGCGATCGCAGATTTAATCTGCCAATTTTTTAGACTGTCCAGCAAAAAGATAGAACTTGATTTGCGATCGACTACAGCAATAGAAGGGTGACAATATGATAGCCAACAAGACTTTTAACAAAAATCTATTAGCTTTTGAGCAATCAACAACTAAGACTCCGTTTGAGGATTTACTGATTCCGGTAAATCATCTGACTGTGGAGAACGATCTTTTGGCGTCTGTAGTGCAACCCGTACTCCAACTTGCTCAGGAGAAGCTGCAAGAGTTCGCTAAGACTTCTGAGTTTAGCAATAAAATGGCGATCGCATTCGGGGAAGGAGTAGCTGCGGGTTTACAAAATGCTTGGGAAAATGGGGTATTTAGTTTACCTAAGCTAGAAATTATCTCTGCAACAGAAATTAATGGAGCAAATGGAGCGTTTGCAGGCGCGACAAATACAATTTATTTAGCGCAAGAGTTTCTGCGTGCAAATGTTCACAACTTGGATGCAATTTTAGATGTTTTCTTGGAAGAATACGGTCATTTTGTCGATTATTCCATGAATGATACCGACTCCCCAGGAGATGAGGGAGCAATTTTTTCAGCCTTGGTACAGCAGCAAGATTTAAGTGCAAGTAAGTTATCTCAACTCAAGCTTGAGGATGATAAATCTTTAGTGATTTTGAACGGAAAATTTGTTGAGATTGAGAAAGATGGTAGCTCAACAACTTTCACTAGTGGAAATCCAATTCTAGAAGATTATGACCAGGACGGAGATTTAGATATTCTCTTCAATGGAACAGCATTGACTCCAGAGTTGAAAGTCATCGGTTTCTTTGGTGTCTATCGCAATCTGGGGAATGGGTTTTCTACACCAATTATTAACAACACAACCATTGGCTGGAATCCATCTTTTGTGGAATGGAGCGACTATGACAAAGATGGTGATTTAGATTTGGTTGCCAATGGTGATGATGGTGCTAATAATGCCATCATTCGTTTATATACCAATACAAGTAATGGCAATTATAGCTCTACTCCCTATGCCGAACTGTCAATTTCTTCTCCAGCAGGTAGTTCTTTTAGTAGTGGAAATCCAATTCTAGAAGATTATGACCAGGACGGAGATTTAGATATTCTCTTCAATGGAACAGCATTGACTCCAGAGTTGAAAGTCATCGGTTTCTTTGGTGTCTATCGCAATCTGGGGAATGGGTTTTCTACACCAATTATTAACAACACAACCATTGGCTGGAATCCATCTTTTGTGGAATGGAGCGACTATGACAAAGATGGTGACTTAGATTTAGTTGCCAATGGTGATGATGGTGCTAATCACGCCATTATTCGTTTATATACCAATACAAGTAATGGCAATTATAGCTCTACTCCCTATGCCGAACTGTCAATTTCTTCTCCAGCAGGTAGTTCTTTTAGTAGTGGAAATCCAATTCTAGAAGATTATGACCAGGACGGAGATTTAGATATTCTCTTCAATGGAACAGCATTGACTCCAGAGTTGAAAGTCATCGGTTTCTTTGGTGTCTATCGCAATCTGGGGAATGGGTTTTCTACACCAATTATTAACAACACAACCATTGGCTGGAATCCATCTTTTGTGGAATGGAGCGACTATGACAAAGATGGTGACTTAGATTTAGTTGCCAATGGTGATGATGGTGCTAATCACGCCATTATTCGTTTATATACCAATACAAGTAATGGCAATTATAGCTCTACTCCCTATGCCGAACTGTCAATTTCTTCTCCAGCAGGTAGTTCTTTTAGTAGTGGAAATCCAATTCTAGAAGATTATGACCAGGACGGAGATTTAGATATTCTCTTCAATGGAACAGCATTGACTCCAGAGTTGAAAGTCATCGGTTTCTTTGGTGTCTATCGCAATCTGGGGAATGGGTTTTCTACACCAATTATTAACAACACAACCATTGGCTGGAATCCATCTTTTGTGGAATGGAGCGACTATGACAAAGATGGTGACTTAGATTTAGTTGCCAATGGTGATGATGGTGCTAATCACGCCATTATTCGTTTATATACCAATACAAGTAATGGCAATTATAGCTCTACTCCCTATGCCGAACTGTCAATTTCTTCTCCAGCAGGTAGTTCTTTTAGTAGTGGAAATCCAATTCTAGAAGATTATGACCAGGACGGAGATTTAGATATTCTCTTCAATGGAACAGCATTGACTCCAGAGTTGAAAGTCATCGGTTTCTTTGGTGTCTATCGCAATCTGGGGAATGGGTTTTCTACACCAATTATTAACAACACAACCATTGGCTGGAATCCATCTTTTGTGGAATGGAGCGACTACGACAAAGATGGCGATTTAGATTTGGTTGCCAATGGTGATGATGGTGCTAATAATGCCATTATTCGTTTATATACCAATACAGGTAATGGCAATTATAGCTCTACTCCCTATGCCGAACTGTCAATTTCTTCTCCAGCAGGTAGTTCTTTTAGTAGTGGAAATCCAATTCTAGAAGATTATGACCAGGACGGAGATTTAGATATTCTCTTCAATGGAACAGCATTGACTCCAGAGTTGAAAGTCATCGGTTTCTTTGGTGTCTATCGCAATCTGGGGAATGGGTTTTCTACACCAATTATTAACAACACAACCATTGGTTGGAATCCATCTTTTGTGGAATGGAGCGACTACGACAAAGATGGTGATTTAGATTTGGTTGCCAATGGTGATGATGGTGCTAATCACGCCATTATTCGTTTATATACCAATACAAGTAATGGCAATTATAGCTCTACTCCCTATGCCGAACTATCGATAGCAACTCCCGAAATATTATCTAATAACTGTATTTTATCGATAAATGATGCTGTCGTCATAGAAGGAGAGTTAGCAACTTTTACTGTCACAGTTGAGGGAGATAATCCACAACCAATCACAGTTTATTATTCTACTTCTAGTAACACAGCTAGTATTGGTGCAGATTATGAGTTTACTAATGGAACACTTACGTTTAATTCAGGTGAAAAGACTAAAACAATTACTGTTAAGACACTAACAGATTCTTTGTCTGAAGCTGATGAGACTTTCTTTGTCAATCTGACTACCAGCAATACTGGTGTTACTATTACTGACGACCAAGGTTTAGCAACAATTCAAGATGTTAGTTCTGCAAGCAGCTCTGGTATTTTAAGCTTTAGTAATCCTGAATTTCGTATTAACGAGAATGGTCAAGCTATTGTAGGCGTCACAGTTACTCGTACCGGGGGAAGCAATGGTTCAGTTAGTGCGACAATTACCCTCAGTAATGGTACTGCTATTGCACCCAACGATTACAATAATTCTCCTATAACTGTTAATTTTGCTGCTGGGGATACAAACTCTAAGGTCATCCAAATCCCTATTATTGATGATTCCATAGCCGAAACCAACGAAACAATTAACCTGACTTTAACTAACCCCACAGGTGGAGCAACTTTAGGTAGTCAAAAAATAGCTAATTTAGTCATTGTTGATAATGATGTAACACTTACATCACCAACGCCAGAAATTTATGAGTATTTAGCTAAAGACATTGCCTATAAAACTTGGTCAGTCGGAGCAACTCTTAATTCTTTAGGGTTAGACTATAGCGTAGATGCTGTCTTTGAAGATCCTAATGGCAATGGCTTTTATGGGTTAGGTTTAATTTCCCCAACACTCAAACCTATCCTAGCCCTTCGAGGAACAGAACCAACTGCCAACTTTTTAGCAGATATTTTTGCAGATCTTGAACCGGAAGGTGTTGGTTTTCAACAGTTTCAGTCTCATCAAACTCAAGTAGAAGAATGGTTAAATAAACATCCAAGTTCTGATATTGTTGGGCATAGTTTAGGCGGCGCATTAACTCAATTTTTTGCTGCTGACTTCACTAACAAAGGTGGAGTAATTGGCAATGTTTACACATTCAACTCTCCTGGTATTTCTCAGGAATGGGCAAATAAATTTAATCCTAGCAAAGCGGCAAAAGTTAAACATCACATTGTATCTGGAGATTTAGTTAGCCTTGCAGGTGATGACTATATTAGTGGTGAGTATGAACTATTTAGGTATTCAGGCTTTATAGATTACGTCAAGAGTGCCACCTTGAATAAACACTTAAATCCTATTCTGGCGGCTGAAGTTAACTATGATTCCCTAAAAGCAGAGACAAAACTCTTGAAGCCGACAAATGTTACTTCACAGAAGTTTAGTTCTGTAGATAGTCTTAATAATGAATATTTCACATACTTAGATCCAGAATTTTTTAGTTTTTTAATTGGTGCATTTCTTTTAACTTCTTCTTCTCCCGACACTCAGCTTCTAGTGTCATCTCTACTGTTTCGCTCTACTGTTGAACAGACACGTCAGGATATAGGTAAAAAAGTTTTACCAATTATTGATGAGCTTGGAATTACTGACAATCAAAATACAGGTGGCTCTGTAAAGTTACCCGATGTTAACTTTAAGTTGCTGAACCTTCTAGAAGTTAAGTCCAATAATTTAGGAGCTACTTTTGTTGAGCAACCCGATCGCTTCTTAAAGTTACAAGGTCAAGTAACACTTCCAGATATATTCAACGCCACAGCAGACTTCACAAATAATAACTTTGTCAAGATTTCTTATGCTAAGGATCGAGATAATAAGGAGCAACTGAAGGTTGATGTTGTAGGCTCTATATTTGTTGAAAATATTCCAATTGTTCCTAATATCTGGGAAGTCAAAAGAGCTAGTTTAAGCTTAGATAGCATTCAAAATGAAATTAAAGGTTCTGGCTTACTTTTAATTCCCACGGGGATAGAAATTGGAGGTGGGATGGGTTTTATCAATGGACAGTTTAATTATTTATCCTTGCAAGCTGACCAACTCAATAAACCTATAGGTGCAACTGGAGCGTTCCTCCAGCATATCAGTGGTGAAATCAATAACGTTGCTCCTTCAGACCCAGATCCCATCGAGTTTACTGGTGGGCTTGGCTTCACTGCCGGGCCAAAGATTGATATTTCTGTTCCCTCTTGGTTCGCTGGTGGTGCTAATTTTTCTGGGTCATTGTTCGATATTGACTTAATAGGTAGTCTGAATCAAGAGCAAATTCAAGGTAATGGAAATATTAAGCTCTTAGGAGGTTTAGCTACAGGTCAAGGTAATGCCACTCTCAACTGGAACTCCCGGTTTTTAGACGCAAATCTTAATCTTTCCATTGGAGACATTATCAATGCTCAGAGTAAGTTAAAAGCTGATGCTAACTTCAATTTTGGTTTGGTAACAGATGCCAATATCAAGGCTCCGACAATTGACTTCGAGGTTGATACTGTTGTTTTGGGTAAGAAGAAAATTAATCTGGGCGGACAAGAACTGACCTCAGCTCAGGCAGTTGTGGAATTCACTAATGATAACAACCTAGCCAATGATTTTATCCGTAGTTCAGGTCAAATTGATATCCCCATTATTGGTAAACAAGATGCCGCATTTACTGTTTACTTAAATGGTAGGGCACAAATCAAAATTGGTAATTTCCTCAAAGAAATTAATAGTTTCCGAGTAGATCCAGGTACAAAGTGGGTTATTTTCAACGCTAACTGGGATACCCCTTCAGATAATGTCAAGGTAAAACTTAAGAAGCCCGATGGCAGTATTCTTCAAGAATCGGACTTTGCTAATAGCAGTGATATTTCCGTAGTTAGTAATCTCAGTAGTTCTAAAACCCGTGCCGTGGTAGTTGCCAATCCAGAAGCAGGTATTTGGGATATTAATGTAGTCGATGCAACTGGTTTAGGCGATGTTCAAGCTAGTGCATTCCGCGATTCAGAAGCACCTTCTATTCAAGTAACCAATATTACTGCCAATGCTGATGCTTCAGAAATTGTCATCAACTACGCCGCAACCGATCCTGACTCTGAGGCTCAGATTAGCTTATTTTATGACACTGATGCTTCAGGATATGATGGCATTCTCATGGCTAGTGGCATCAAAGAAGCAGACGGCACAGGTACTTTCAAGTGGAATACTCAAGGCGTTGCTCCAGGTACTTATCATATCTATGCAATGTCTTTTGACGAGAACCATGCCCCTGTTTTTACTTATGCACCCAACCCGGTGCAAATCACAGCACAAGCCGATCTAGCAGTTACTAAAATAGCCAGTGCCGATCGAGTTAACATTGCCGATCGCCTAACTTACACAATTACCATTACTAACAACGGTTCAATAGAATCTCAAGGTATTACCCTATCAGAAACATTAGCCAAAGGTAGCAAATTTGTTTCAGCAAATTTAACGCCTGTAAATCAATCAGAAGATACTCTCACCTTTGATTTGGGTAATTTAGCCACTAGCGCCACCAAAACTGTTGAAATTACTGTTACTGCACCAAGTACAACAGGCATCATTAGTAGCCGGAGCCAAATTAACAGCAAAACTTTTGATCCCAATGCAAACAATGATTTTGTAATTCTAGATACGGCTGTAGTTGACGAAGCTGTAGCTAATGGAATTGCCAAATTTAACGAAAATCAAGTTTTTAGCCTAGGAGGGAAAGCTGGACAAACCAAACAATTGCGATTAAGTTTTAATTCACAAAATACTAATTTTGTCAATGAAATTGGATTTTTTACTGTTGATGACGATCGAGGCACGATCGAGGGAGTAACTCCAGATAATTCCAATTATCTGGCTACTGCCCTAAAAAGTTCTCAAGTCATCTTTTCTGCCCTTCCGAATAACGTTCTGAAAGGAGTTGACTTTACCCGTCAATTCAACCTTGATAGCAGCGATCGCTTGGTATTTTACTTAGTTCAAAATAGCACTACAGATACGATTTTAGCTGACCTAGCAGCCGGACGAACTCCTGCAAATATATTATTTGCTATTCCATCTGCAAATCAGAATGGTTTTGCACCTCTACAGGTTTCTAACTTAGAGAACGAAGCTTTTACCCTAGCTTGGAAAGATACTTTAAATAGTAGCGATACTGCCTTTAACGATCTGATCTTGAATGTAGAGGTTGCAAATGAAAAACCTACTGCTATAGGTACGGGATTACAAGGCAAGATAGAACTAATCGATCTCAGAAATTTAGGGACATTAGACGCAAGTTTTAAAGTAGCTAGCGAAGCAGCTTATAACAATACTATTGGATGGTATGTTGTTGATGATGAAAGCGGAAGTATTGGTAACTTACGTCCAGGGGATGTAGGTTATGCTCAAGCGGCGATCGCACAACGTAGCCTTGTAAACTTGAATCGCAATGGTAAAGATTCTGCCAAATTAGAGGGACTGCTTGCACCTTATATTATTGCAGATAGTTCCATTGAAAAATTCTTAGCAGAAAATCCTCATAATACCGCCGACAAAGGTGCAATGGCTTACTTTGCCTTTATGGCGGCGAATCCAGACGGTGTAGATCACATTCGTCAACTTGGAGATAACACTTTTGGTTTTGAAGATTTATTTGCTGGAGGTGACAGTGATTATAATGACATAATTCTGCAAGTGAATTTTGCTTAGGAAATTACAAACTATCAAATAATCTGACACTAGAGGAAGCTTCACTAAATTTATTGAATATGACCACCGTTTTACAGATTGCCAACAAACAATTAACGAGTGAAGAATTAATTTCTTTTTTGACTCGTTCTCATCTCTTACCGCAAGTTCTCAAGGAAGTAATTATCGAACAAGCGATCGCATCAATTGACTATACTCCAGATGAACTTTATGCTTTTTGCCAAAAGCTTCAGGAATTAAACCAAACTCCAGTAAATTCTCAGCCTAATCTGGAGACTTTCGCCGTTCATCAACTCAAAATTCATAAATTTCAAAAAGCTAACTGGAGCGATAAAGTTGAATCTTATTTCCTTTCTCAAAAACCACGTTTGGAAAGAGCTGCTTTCTCTCTAATTCAAATACCTGATGGCGGAATTGCTCAAGAAATCTATTTTCGCCTAACCGAAAATGAACAAAGTTTTGCAGAATTGGCAAAACAATACTCTCAAGGTTTAGAAGCACAAAATGGTGGATGGGTTGGTACATTAAAACTCTGTCATCTTCATCCCAAATTAGCTGAAATTCTCCGTAGCAGTCAGCCAGGAGAAATTTCACCCCTTTTGTACTTGGACAAAATGTTTATAATTGTGCGTCTCGAACAGTTTATTCCTGCCCAATTAAATGAGCAAATCCGGCAGGAATTACTGCAAGAACTATTTGATAATTGGTTGAAAGAGCAAGTTATTCAATATAAAGATTCTGTTTGCATAGACAATCTCTCTGATGCTGCTAGTGTTGTTGAAAATCCCGAAAATATGCCAAGCAAATTAGCAGAAACAAACCCGGAATCTGGCGCAGCAGATATTTCACAAACTCTACCAAATATGCCAGAAACTAACTCTCTCCTAAATTTAGAACTAGAGAAACCAAAAACGCGATATATCTCTTTATTTTCGCAGTTGCAAAAAACGAAATTTACAGTAGTTGTATTTCTAGGTTTGCTAATAGGAGGGTTTGGCGGCTTTTATCTTTCGAGCCACAATCTACCTTTATCTTATGCAACTTTAAGGCCTGCGGCTCCAAAAACTAATACTTCTTTCTATACGGCGGTAAATTTAGCAACTAAAGCAGCAAATCTGACTCAAGTCGCCCAATCGCCAGCACAGTGGGAACAAGTGGCACAATCTTGGAAAAGCGCGATCGCACTTTTAAAGTCCCTTCCCAAAAATCATCCTCATTACACTGTCGCCAGCCAAAAAATTAACGAATACGAGCGCAATTTACACTACGTCCATAAATATACCCACAATAAATTCCGTCTTGCTGTTAATCATGCTACAACTGCGGCTAACTTAACTCAAACAGCTTCTAAGAGCGAAGATTGGAAAGTTGTGAGCAAGCATTGGCAAGGTGCGATCGCGTTAATGAAATCCGTTCAATCCACTAGTCCTCAATATTCTGTTGCAAAGCAAAAAACAATTGAGTATCAGCACAATCTCAACTACGCTCAAGGAAATATTTTGAATTATTGACAGTCTCTTGAGTGCGCAGATTTCGCTTTGCTCGTTTACGCGAAAAACGGAGAGAGGGGGGGGTTTATAGATATCATCAATAATTAACGGGGCTTGCCAAACCCACCCCTACTTAACAATTTACCCATCCACAGTCAATTTGACTTGGACAATTAAATCGTTGAAATCCCAATCGCTACCTGCCCCTGTGATATCCTCAAAGCCAAAGCAGTTATTACCAAGTAGGCGAATATGATTACTTTTGTCAGAATTTGCGCCTAAAAATGGACTGTAAACGGCAAAGTCTTCAGAATTACTACTTAAAATTGCCTCTACAGTGCTATTGGCAATAATAAAAGGTGCAAATAGCCAACCTGATTCAAAATTGCCTGTGAAACTTGCTTTACCTTGGTTTTTCACCTTCAAATCAATACCGTCAACACGCGAGCGAAGCATGGCTTTAATGTAGCCTTTATCGCCTGGACGGAAGTCAATCTTACCATCGTTGTCACTATCAATACCTCCATTCTCATCATTTACTCTACAGAAACCAACTAAGTTGTCATAAGCAGCTTCTCTGTTAATGACAAACTCGGCTTTAACTTTAGTTTTGACTTCCCGCAAATCGATGAGTTCGCCTTGATGTTTTCCTTGAAGTCCTATACCTAGAGGTATTTTTTCATTAGTTTCCTTAATCTTCAGCCTTAAATCGCTACCACCAACAGATACTCCCTTCCAAGTCAGAGAAAACCCTTCAACTTCTGAGCTTTCTACTTTGACATTCGTAGCGGAGGAAAAAACTACCTCAGAGAAGGAGGTTTTTCCAGACAGCACAGCATCAGTGCTGCTGTTGCGTATCATATAGAATCTCAGGTTTGCGCCTGAGTCAAATTCTAATAAGCTTCCCAAGTCAGCCGGATTAAAACCATCAGGTGCATTGGCAATAGCAGAACAAACTATCTTTGCTCGTTTGAGAGCTACTTCTGCATAACCTGCTGCATCCGGAGCAATACCGTCAATCTTACCTTGAGCATCGTCAACGATAAAGACACCTATTTCATCAACTACTTTTGAAGTTTTGCCTTCAATTTTGATTGAGAGTTTGGCTTTATCACCTTTAACTTTACTTTTGACAGTAAAGATATTCTCCGTAATATTGGTGAAATTAACAATCGTTGTTATTTGGTTAATTGCCGCAAATCCTAAATCGTTAACATTAATCGCCAATTCTTTCTCAAAGGACTCTCCTAGAGAGTCAGTTGTGCGCACGCGGATATTGTAGGTAGTTTTAGTTATGGAAGATTTGATTTTGAGGCTATCCCCATCGATAATGAATGCATCATTATCAATATCGCCAGTGCCTGCAACTAAATTGAAAGTATACTTGGTGTTTTTATCTAAGTCAGTGGTTTTTAAAACACAGATGGCTTTTTCATCATCATCACTACTACTATCATCATCATCGCCGATCGCATTAAATATTAAGTCTGTAGGCTCAGAGTGCAGCACTGAGACTCGATCGCTATCAGGATTCACTACAACTAAGTCAGGTTTTTCGTCACTGTTTAAGTCTCCCACAGCCACGTAAGCTGAGGATGTTTCAGCTGTGAAATCGATGGCCGTATCAAAACCTCCATTACCATCATTCAAAAGCACGGAGATGTTGTTAACATCTGTATTTTTCCCCACTACCAAGTCAAGTTTGCCGTCACCATTGATGTCTTCTAAGACGACAGAATTAGGACTTGTCCCGACTGTGAAATTGGTATAAGTGCCAAAACCACCATTACCATCGTTTAATAGCACCGAGACATTGTTAGAAGCATAATTCGCTACCACCAAGTCAAGTTGCTTGTCACCGTCGATGTCTCCGATCGCGATCGCAGAGGGTTGTGTTCCGACTGTGAAGTTGGAAGAAGTATCAAAGCTGCCAGTACCATCGTTCAAAAATACTGAAACGTTATCGTCATCAGCGTTCGCTACTACAAAGTCCAGCTTTTGATCGCCATCTATGTCTAACAATGCGATCGCAGAGGGTTTTGCCCCGACTGTAATGTTGGTAGGAGTAGCAAAGCCGCCATTACCATCGTTCAACAAAACTGAAACGTTGTTGTCATCAACATTTACTACTACCAAGTCAACTTTGCTGTCACCGTCGATATCTCCAATGGCGATCGCAGAAGGTGTTGTCCCGACTGTGATGTTGGTAGGAGTAGCAAAGCCGCCATTACCATCGTTCAACAAAACTGAAACGTTGTTGTCATCAGCGTTCGCTACCACTAAGTCAAGATTTTGATCGCCATCTACGTCTTCTGAGGTCAGAAAAACTGGATTAGTGCCGACTGCGAAGTTGATAGCAGTACCAAAGCCATCATTACCATCGTTCAACAACACAGAAATGTTGCGATCGGCAGAGTTCGCTACTGCTAAGTCAAGTTTGCCGTCTCCATTTAAGTCTTTCACTATTACAGAAGAGGGACTTGAACCGACAGGAAAGTCGTTGGCACTTGCAAATGATATGCTCATGATTTCTTTAATTAAGAGTGTGCTGGTTTCCTCACACTTAGCTCACCTGATAATTAAGAAAATTAATATTCTTCATTAAAATTGTGAGGAATACATCATTCAGATTATTGCGGAAATAAGAAAACACGCTTCCGTGAACACACTATAAACGCCATATCGTGGTAATTACGCAAAGACAACAGCCTTTCTATCCGAAATAGAGGATTGCAGAGTTGTATGTAAATTGTGTTATCAACATTGTTTTCAAAGCTAATAACTAGTATCGATAACAAAAATATCTAAGTGTATCTGCATTGTAATCATCTTATGCAGATAATTGAGAGTCCATTTTAACTATTAAATGACTAACTTAAATATCGATCTAAGATTATGTTAACCCTTAAAAAGATATCAGCAAAAACCAACATTTCGAGCAAAAATTGTCATAGATTTGATGAAAATAACTTGCTACAAGTTTATTTTTTTCAACTATTGATTGAGAGCTTAGAGGACGGTATTTTAATTCTCGATGACATGGGTAAAGTAGTTCATGCTAATGCATCTGCCTATCCAATGTGTACTCAACTACAGCAAGAATATGGTCATCAAAAGTTTATGCATTCAGTCATCTGGCAGCTTTGCCAGTCGTTAATTGATAAACAACACTTGAATGCCGATAATCCGATCGTTCTCTCTGATGAAATTGTTGTCAATCCGTCAAGTATTTTTCGTATCCGTGTTAGATGTCTGAATTTAAAAATTACGCAGATGCCTCATTTTCTAGTAACAATAGAAAATTCTCATGAGTCACTAAAAAACATAGCGATCGCTGAAGTTATTAAATACGATCTAACTCCGCGCGAAGCTGAAATTTGGTCTTTATATAGAGGCAATTATAGCTATAAAGATATTGCTGCCAAGCTGTACATTACTATCAACACTGTCAAGAAACATATGAAGAATATTCACGCTAAACGACAAGCATATCTAGAAGCACAGTAGTACTAAATTTTCTACCGATCGGCTTGAGA
This sequence comes from Calothrix sp. NIES-2098, assembly GCF_963875125.1. Taxonomy (NCBI): domain Bacteria; kingdom Bacillati; phylum Cyanobacteriota; class Cyanophyceae; order Nostocales; family Calotrichaceae; genus Calothrix; species Calothrix sp. NIES-2098. Next base: position 171,883 of record NZ_CAWNKJ010000001.1, on the reverse strand, counting down.
AAATTTAAATGTAGCTCCCTGGTACAAAATTTGCATAGATAGTATTATTCAAAAATCAAGAATATTCATCCAAAAGCCAGAATTTCTATAACTACTCAAAAGAGTAGCGAACAGGCAATTTGAGCATTTATAATTACTGAAATCTTCTTGATTTAACAGTTGAATTCAGAAACTATTAGGGATTTTTAGCAGGATTTTGGATGCGTATTAATGTGTTAGAAATCTGCCGTTTCAAATCATTATCATTTTGCAGATCCACAGTAATTTTATTGAAACGCTCAATAGTAAGGCCGTTATCTTCTACTATTTTTTGGGAATGTTTACAGTAATTAACTGCGATATCTTGAGCTTTTTTTGGCAGAGTACTTATACTTTTGGAGTCATTACAAACTATCTTGGGAATTTCGCGATCGCCCATCAGTTTTTTAATTTCGTCAAAAGCTTGTTGACGTGCTGGTTCCATTGCTAATACAGCTTGAGCATAGCTGACAATTTCATTACTGTTAACTGGTTGTGGAGTTTGAGCGTTAACTTTACCACTAACTATGACGCTGGCAACTATACCAGCAGTAGCGATCGCACTGTAAGATAAACTTTGCGAAAGCATCTTTTGTAATTTTCGTTGGCAAAACAAATCAGCAATGTTCTTCATATAGCTTGTAACACAGAACTAGACTAGGGATATGTTAATTGCTTTGAATTATTTTAAGAGTAAGAAGTTCCGCAAATTCCGCAATCCATGAAATTTTTATATAATCTCTCAAATTTAGAGATTTAGTGTTAGCTTCCTCGAAAGACTTGACAAAGTTCTATAACTTTCGTCTGAAGAGTGGATATATCTGAATATCCTTGCTTAAGGCTAACTTCTAACTCCAGCAACAAAGGTAAAATCGAGATTAGTTGCTGTACAGAAAGTGACTTGATTTCTTGTTGTAAAAAGTAAATTCTTTTGGGGTTTCCTACCTCAGCAGCTTGAGCGATCGCTTGCGGATTGCGCTCACCGCTTTCCATCATAATTTTTACCCATAACCAAGTACGAAATTGACCAATCAATGTAGCGACTATCCGTAAAGCAGGCTCAGAAGCAGCGATCAGATCGCTTAACGTCGCCAAAGCTCCAGCTGTGTCTCCAGTTCTAATTGCTGCTGCTAATTGTAAACTATTTTGCGTAGTATTGCCGATTAATTTGGTAATTATATCAACATCTAAAGGCTGGGTGCTACCAGCAGTGTAGAGGTGCAACTTCTCCATTTCATTATAAAGAAGGCGCGTGTCGTTACCTACAGATTCTGCTATAAATTCCGCAGTCTTGGGAGTTAATTTTACACCTACAGTCTGAGCAGCTTGATTCACAGCTTGTACTAGCAACTCCGTTTTCCAAGGTGGAATCAACGGAAATTCTCGAAACTCAGTAGCGTATTGCTTCAAAATTTTTGTCGATTTTAAGCGTTCATCGGGTTTGTTGCGGCTTGTGAGCAATAAAAATGAGTTCTCCGGAATTACAGGTAAGGTACGCCCAAGTTCTGCTAACACATTATCTGGGCAATGTTGGCAAACAGTAGAATTGACTAACCAGACTAATCTGCCACCAGCACCAAAACTAGGTGTCATGACTTGATTTAATCCCTGAATCGCTGCATCATCTCGATCTGGTAGCAAAGAAGTGTAGTTAAAACTTGTCCATTGGGGATCGAGGACGCGATCGCACAAAACTGCCACCGCTTTTTCTATGGCAAAATCATCTTCACCCCAGTAAACATAAATGGGCATGAAAAACCTCTGTTCTCCTCTTGTTTTACCGTAGCATCACAAAGGAAATTCAGGACTGAGGAGTGACGGCTAGATTTTTGATAGTCATTTGTCCTCAATTGGCTGCTTGCACTAATAGCGAATTCGGGGATCTACGTAAGCGTTTAAAATATCAATTAAAATACTGGCGCTAACGACGATCGCACCGAAAAATACTAGCACTCCCTGGACGGTGGGATAATCGCGATCGGAAATTGCTTGATATAGTCGGTTTGCTAACCCAGGCCAAGAAAATGTCACTTCAGTTAGAATTGCTCCACCCAACAAAGAAGCAAAGGTTAATCCCAAAACTGTAATTACCGGAATTAGAGCATTTTTTAAAGCATGAGAAACTAAAATCTTACGTTCTGGAATTCCTCTGGCTCTAGCAGCTTCTATATAATCTGCTTGTAGAGTTTGCTTTAAGTTGACGCGCACAATTCGTTCAAAAATTCCACTCAGTAATATTCCCAAAGTCAAACTAGGAAGGGCAATATGATGCAATGATGCAAAAAACTGGCTTAAGTTCCCAGCGAGTAAGCTATCAATTGTATACAAACCTGTAATATGCGCGGGTGCGGGAAGATTAGGCGGAAACCTATTGGAATTGGGAAACCAACCGAGTTGTACCGAGAAAATCAACTGAAGAATCATTCCCGCCCAAAACATCGGCAGTGCATAGGTAATAATTCCAAATAAGCGTCCTCCCGCATCTACAGCTGTCCCAGGACGAGAAGCCGAAAGAGTACCAACCAAAATTCCGACAATCAGTGCAACTGCCATACTACACACAGCTAACTCTACTGTCGCCGGAAAATACTGTGCAATTATGTCACCAACGTGCTGTCCTCTACTCGTCAAAGAGGTTCCTAAATCAAAGCGCAGCAAGTTTCCCAAATAATTTAAATACTGTAACCACAAAGGTAAGTCTAAACCGAGTTGTTTGCGTAATTCTGCTTTAGCACTTTCTGGCGCACGTCCGCCCAGAATCGCATCTGCTGGATCTCCTGGTGTTGCTCTTAGTAAGAGAAACACAATGGTGATAATTGTTAATAGCTGAAGTGGCGCTAACAGTAAACGGGAAGCAATGTAATATTGTAGGGCTTTGGAGCGTGACATATTTAGTCAAGGGTCAATAGTTATTAGTCATTAGCCATTTACACAACTCAGGACAAATGACTAATGACAAAGGACAAAGGACAAAACTACTTTTTAATTGGCTTGTAAACTAAATTTTGAGTTGGGTCAAGTTGGACGTTACTTACACCTTTTTGTGCAAATACATAATCTTTGTTTTGCCATAAGGGAACGTAAGGCACATCATTCACTACTTGTTCTTGAATTTGGGTAAATATTTGCTTGCGGGCTTCTGGGTTTTGTTCTTTACGTTGCCGATCGATCAGCTGATTGACGGTTTGATTGTAATAGAAAGAACCTTGAGTTTGGCTACCACCATCTTCGCATCCCTTAGCAACCGAACCTTTTTGACAAGCTAAAAACGGTTGCACGTAATTATCAGGATCTAAAAAGTCTGGATACCAATCAAGTAAAGCTGCTGGATACAAACTCTTGGTAATGTCTTTATAGAAGGTAGCACCTTCTACAGTGCTGATTTCAAATTGCAAGATGCCATCCATCTTTTGATCGACCAGGGATTTGAGGGTCTGTGCTACCAAACTCCGAGTAGCCGAACTAGCAGGATACCAAACTTGAACTTTTGCCGGATTTTCTTTAGAAAAACCAGCAGCAGTTAATAGTTGTTTCGCCTTATCAAAGTTAGCATCACCATATTTATCTTTAAATAAAGGCTGGGATACATTAAAGGTAGTAGGAATCATGCTGTAAAGCGGATCGGCTTGATTAAACAAGACTCGCTGATTTAAAAGCGGACGATCGATTAATGAAGCGATCGCTTGTCTGACCTCTGGTTTATCTAAAGGTTTCTGATTCCGGTTCAACACCATATAACTGACTACGCTACCTTGAGCGCTGATCGCTTGCCAATCTCCTTTTTTTGAACCTTCTTCTAAACTACGAATTTGATCTGGTTGTAAAGAAAGGTAAGCTACATCTATTGCACCAGTGCGGAAGGCATTAAACAAATTCACCGGACTTGTTTGAATTTGGACGTTAATACCTTGATTAGCTGGTTTGTCTCCCCAATATTTATCAAACACATCCAATCGCAGCGAATCAGTACCATAGGCTGCTAATTTGTAAGGGCCAGTTCCGACAAATGTCTCTGGTTTAAATTTCCCCGCACCCAGTTCGTAAGCTTTCGGCGACACTGGACAAACACCAGAAAACGCTAATAGTGAGGGAAACGCCGCAAAAGGTTTTTTCAGCTTGACAGTTAACTCATACTCACCCGTAGCTTTGACTGAATCTACAGTATCGGCTAATAAGAAAGAAGGTTTACCTTTATTTTCAATAAAGCGCTTGATAGTAAATGCCATTGCTTCCGCATTAAAGGGAGTTCCATCGTGAAAAACTACTCCCTGGCGTAAAGGGATGGTGTAAGTTAAACCATCGGCACTGACTTTGGGTAATGCTGTCGCTAGTTGGGGCTTAATTTCTGTGCTACCTGGCTCATAAGTATAGAGGCGATCGCTCATATTAAACACCAAACCCAACGATGCCAACTCATAAGCATCCGCCGGATCTAAAGTTCTTGGCTTGGCTGTCGTCCCGATAGTAATGCGACCATCACCTGTAGAACTATTTGTAGAACCAGTTGATGTATTTGTTTGTGGACGAGCACAACTGACAACCAAAAATAAACATAGACAGAATAAAGAGAGGAATTGTGCCATCCGTCTCCATCGTCTAATTGATAAGGTAAACCTGGTCATAGAAATAAAATTGTTGAAATCAGCGGTGAGTAATTTTACTATAGGTTGGTTAATTTCTCACATCAAAATAGCAACGTTTATGAGAAAAATTAGGTAAAAGTACATAGTTTGAGATGAAATCTTAGAGCATCAAAAACTTTATATATTATTAAAATTTTTAATAGTAGCTTATTTTGTCGTAAATTTTATAAGTAATCGGGGTTATTTGGGATAGTTTAGCTTTGAGCCTAGCCCAAAGAGTTTGAAATTAAAAATTTGTCATTTGCTGCCTAGCTTTGCTGACAATATATCAAGGGATATACATCAGCGCTGAAGGCGATCGCGATATCGTAAACAGCAGATTAATAGTCTAATAGTGAGACTAAGAACGTGAAATATTTTTTCCTATCTGAAGGATGGACAGTATCTAGAGTCTGGGCCTCTGATGGACTCTGGCAGATAACCGCGTGGCGACGCCAACCAGATATTCAGAAACTGAATATTTGTCTTGTGGAAAATAACGAATTGTTGTGGCTTTATCGAGTTGAAGAGGCCGTTCTCACCGTAGAAGTGAAACCAACAACAACACTAGCAAATACTACCATCGGTCAAGTAGTGCTGAAGCGTTTGATGACAGCCGAACAGGTAATCGAACGCTTGGGTACAGCTGAGGCCAAATGTCAGCTGCAAAACATTCAATCAGTGGCGCAGTAAGAAAGCAGAGGAAGTAGGAGGAGCAGGAGTGCAGAGGAAGAATCTGCCTTATGCTCCTCACCTGCTTCATCTCCTTTAGTTCCATAAGAACACGTAAACTAGATGTAAGACAGGGATTGGTAGCGAAAAACATCATAGATGCTACGCGATCGCATCTATTTACACGCTTGCAAACAATTCCATCAATAGTTACACTTTTTAAAATATTCTCATTTTTGCGCTTGCTATTGCCTAGCACGTTTAACTACCAAAATGCCTCTAAGAGGTTTAATCACTTCTAGAGAAATATGAGGTAGTTCAATATTGAGAGCGATCGCAACCCAATCGGGTACAGACCGTTACAGCGTCTAAGCATAGCCAGAATACCCACGCTGTCTGACTTAACAAGACCAAGCTGTGGTAAAAAAGACCCTGGCAATAACAAAAAACAAAAGAGAAGTCCCAGCGGTAACTTCTGCCGCGCATAACTTCCGTAAGAAAATTGCTTTGTAAACTAACTCATCGAGGAGGAGCGTAGTCGATGGGACTACCCTGGTACCGAGTACACACAGTCGTTCTGAACGATCCAGGACGACTGATTTCTGTACACTTGATGCACACAGCTCTAGTGGCAGGCTGGGCTGGTTCGATGGCATTGTACGAACTAGCTATTTATGACCCCAGCGATCCGGTTCTTAACCCCATGTGGCGTCAAGGGATGTTCGTGTTACCCTTCATGGCACGTTTGGGCGTCACTCAATCTTGGGGTGGTTGGAGCGTTACTGGTGGCCCGGCAACCGATCCCGGTTTCTGGTCATTTGAAGGTGTTGCGGCGGCTCACATTGTTCTTTCTGGTCTTTTGTTCTTAGCTGCCGTTTGGCACTGGGTTTACTGGGATTTGGAACTCTTTAGAGATCCTCGCACTGGCGAACCTGCTCTAGACTTGCCAAAGATGTTTGGCATTCACTTGTTCTTATCTGGTCTACTCTGTTTTGGCTTCGGTGCTTTTCACCTAACTGGACTATATGGCCCGGGAATGTGGGTTTCTGATGCCTTTGGAGTTACAGGTAGCGTCCAACCAGTAGCGCCCGAATGGGGGCCCGATGGCTTTAACCCCTTTAATCCTGGTGGCATTGTTGCTCACCACATAGCTGCTGGTATCGTCGGCATTATTGCAGGCTTATTCCACCTCACAGTCAGACCACCCGAAAGGCTCTACAAAGCTTTGCGGATGGGTAACATTGAAACTGTACTTTCTAGCAGTATTGCTGCGGTATTCTTTGCTGCCTTCGTGGTTGCTGGAACTATGTGGTACGGTAACGCTGCTACCCCAATTGAACTGTTTGGCCCTACCCGTTACCAATGGGATCAAGGCTACTTCCGTCAAGAAATTAATCGTCGCGTCCAAAACAGCGTTGCCAATGGTGCAAGCCTTTCGGAAGCTTGGTCACAAATTCCTGAAAAACTTGCTTTCTACGATTACGTTGGTAACAGCCCTGCCAAAGGCGGTTTATTCCGTACAGGGCCAATGGTCAAGGGTGATGGTATTGCCCAATCTTGGCAAGGTCACGCAGTATTCAAAGATGCTGAAGGCAGAGAATTAACTGTACGTCGTCTGCCCAACTTCTTTGAAACCTTCCCAGTTATCTTGACCGACAAAGATGGTATCGTTCGCGCTGATATTCCTTTCCGTCGGGCAGAATCCAAATATAGCTTTGAACAATCTGGTGTAACTGTAAGCTTCTACGGTGGCGATCTGAACGGTCAGACCTTTACAGATCCAGCTGAAGTGAAGAAATACGCCCGTAAAGCTCAAGGCGGTGAAATCTTTGAATTTGACCGGGAAACCTTGAACTCTGATGGTGTATTCCGCACTAGCCCCAGAGGTTGGTTCACCTTTGGACACGCTGTATTTGCTCTCTTATTCTTCTTTGGTCATCTCTGGCATGGCGCGCGTACAATCTACCGTGATGTATTTGCTGGTGTAGAAGCGGATCTAGAAGAGCAAGTCGAATGGGGTCTATTCCAGAAAGTGGGTGACAAGACAACCCGCCGTAAGGAAGCTCTCTAATTTTTAGGGACTAGGGATTAGGATCTGGAGATGAGGAAATAGGTTTTTCCTAGACCTCATACCCAGTACCGAGTCCCTGACACCTCATACCCTAGCTTGGTACAATATTATTACTGGCTGGATAGGCAGGAACTTGTAATATGGAAAGCGTTGCTTACATCTTAATTTTCACTCTGTGTATAGGAGTTCTCTTCTTTGCGATCGCATTTCGCGAACCCCCCCGCATTGCGAAGAAAGATGATTAGAACACTATTACTCGACTTTTAACGTCATATAAACATGAATATCCGCTGTCACCTCTTTGGTATCAGCGGATATTTACGTTTACTGCCTCTGAAATTAGTTTGCTTGGCAAAAATTACACTATCTACAATTACTTTGACTCGCGATTAATCCCGATTGTAGTAAAGAATCAGGGAATACTTTGGTGTAAGCTAGAGGCTGGGTCAAATACTTTAATTATGAGTAATTTGATAACAAATTATGAATCTTAAGGTTGAAACCCTTGGTACTAAATATCAACATCCTGATAAATGACTTGTCACCAGGCAGTATGATATAATCTTCTATCTGTGAAGTTGATATGTGTTGTTACTAGCTTTTCTGCGCTAGGATGAAAAAGGTTTGGGCTAGCATGATATCGCTTGCCTGATAATTGCAATCGCGACAAAAAATTACGGAGACTAGAACCAGGAACAAATTAGCATGGTCAATCAGAATTTAACCGCTACAGAAATTGGATTTACTCACGAAGATTTCGCTGCTCTACTTGATAAGTACGATTATCACTTTAGCCCTGGCGATATTGTACCAGGAACCGTTTTCAGTATAGAGCCGCGCGGCGCTCTGATTGACATAGGTGCGAAAACCGCAGCATACATCCCTATACAGGAAATGTCTATTAACCGGGTAGATGCCCCGGAAGAAGTATTACAGTCTAACGAAACGCGCGAATTCTTTATTCTCACTGACGAAAACGAAGATGGTCAGCTAACCCTCTCAATTCGTCGTATTGAATATATGCGGGCTTGGGAGCGTGTACGCCAGCTACAAGCTGAAGATGCTACCGTTCGCTCTGGTGTGTTTGCTACTAACCGTGGTGGTGCATTGGTGCGGATTGAGGGATTGCGTGGTTTTATCCCTGGTTCCCACATCAGCACTCGCAAACCTAAAGAAGAATTGGTAGGTGAAGAACTACCATTAAAATTCCTCGAAGTAGACGAAGAACGCAATCGCTTAGTTCTATCTCACCGTCGGGCGTTAGTTGAACGTAAGATGAACCGCCTCGAAGTTGGTGAAGTTGTAATCGGTACAGTGCGTGGTATTAAACCCTACGGTGCCTTTATTGATATCGGTGGCGTTAGCGGTCTATTGCACATCTCTGAGATTTCCCACGAGCATATTGATACACCTCACAGCGTCTTCAATGTCAATGATGAAGTGAAAGTAATGATCATTGATTTGGATGCAGAAAGAGGTCGGATCTCCTTGTCAACCAAGCAGCTCGAACCCGAACCCGGTGACATGATTAAAAACCGCGATTTGGTTTACGATAAGGCAGAAGAAATGGCAGCCAAGTATCGCGAACAAATGCTAGCGAAACAACAAGGTGCTACTGCTGTTGCTGGTGATGCTGTAGTTGAAGAAGAGATTCCCGCAGCTATTGAAGAAGATATCCCAGTAGCTATTGAGGAAGAAATTCCAGCAGCTATTGAAGAGTAAGACATTCGTATTTGTCTGTAATTAAAAACATGAAAGTTTTTCAAAAAGGGGGATTTTCCCTCTTTTTTTATGGTATCCATTTCAATTAGAGGAGTGAAGGATTTTGGTAACGATTAAATGTAAAAATATGACATTTCCTCATATTCAAGCGATTTTGTTTGATAAAAACGGTACTTTAGAAGACTCAGAAGTGTATTTGCGATCGCTCGCCCAAAGAGCAGCAAGATTAATAGATGCTCAAATTCCTGGTATTGGTGAACCTCTACTAATGGCATTTGGTGTGAATGGCAATAGCCTCGATCCCGCAGGTTTAATCTCAGTCGCCAGTCGCCGCGAAACAGAAGTTGCTGCTGCTGCATATATTGCTGAAACTGGTAGAGGGTGGTTTGAGTCTTTAAAAATTGCCCGTCAAGCTTTGGATGAAGCCGAAAAATACATTGGTCAAACTCCTTCGCCATTGTTTGTCGGTAGCTTGGAAGTATTGAAATCTCTTTCAGAAGCAGGGTTAAAACTTGGTATCCTCTCAGCAGCGACAACTCAAGAAGTACAAAGCTTTGTCGCTCATCACCAGTTAAGTGATTACATCCAGTTAGAAATGGGAGTAGATGAAGGGCCGAGCAAACCCGATCCCATCCTATTTTTACAAGCTTGCCAAGCTTTAGGAGTAGAACCAAGCGCTACATTGATGGTAGGTGATTCTGTTGGTGATATGCAAATGGCACGCAACGCTAACGCCGCAGGTTGCATCGGTATTACTTGGATTGGTCAATCAGATCATGTCAAAGGTGCGGATGTGGCGATCAACCAGCTTGATGAAATTCAAATTATAGAAGTTTAATTGACAGCATAATTCAAAATTAAAACAGGCTTTACGCCTAGATTTAAGAGTTAGGATCTACCTCCGTAACTGGAAATTTACTGTTAGTTATAGCTACAATCGGTTCTGGGATTTGCAAGCATTTACATCATAATTAATCTATCCTAAATCCTAGTAAGATTAATATCACTGATGTATATAAGCATCATATAAATTACTCAACATTTTTACAGTAAAAATTAATAATATTAGCACTGATACCAATTCACGAAAAGCCTGATACAAATAAAGCATCCAGAATAAAACCCCAACCTGTAATAGAAGCAACAATGAAGTTGTTTAATTGCTCAAGGCGTTGCCAGATAGCTGTTCTTAACTCGTCTAAATTGGCAAAGCATTCCCAACTTAAATTTCTTTTAACTTCTTCCCATAACCTTTCAATGGGATTGACCTGGGGAGTATGTGGAGGTTGAAATAAGAAAATAATATTTTCGGGAATTTGAAGTGTCTGGCTTAAATGAAAAGCACCATTATCTAATTGAAGAATATGTATATCGTCTGGATATGTAGCCGCAAATTGTTCTAGAAAGATATTGAAACAAGCTGTGTTGAGATGAGAAAATTCCCAAATATAATACTCCCCAGTTAATGGTTCTACTAAACCGTATAAATAGAAATTTTCTCTTCTCCATTGCATGATGCCGATAGGTTTAATGCCACAAAGCGTAATCAGTCTTCCTAATTCTGTTTTTAATCCTACACGGCTTTCATCACCACACCAGTATCTAATTCTTTTGTGTTTATCCTTTGGCTCTATAACGTGTTTTTTAATGACTTCTAGGTATTGTGGCAGTTTTTTTTAAATTCTGATTCTGCTTCTTCGTGATGTTTTATCCCTACTGCTCTTGGCACTTTTAATTTGGCTTTCATTCGATAACGTACTGTATCATGTACTACTTTATATGATGCTTCTATTCCCTCCACTGCTTTTAGCCATGTTCGGATTTCTTCATAACTTTTAAATCCTTCTGGTTGTTCTAGTTCTTTTAAAAGTTGCTCTTTTGCTTCTGACTTAATAATTGGCGGTCGTCCTGTACTTTTTTTTATTACTAACAGACCTGTAATTCCTGATTGTGTATAAGCCTTTAACCATCGCTGTACTGTTACTCTTCCTCTGCCCAGAACAACACCTACATCCTGTATTGTTTTTACTTGTCCCATTTTCAGCAAATACAAAGCTTGTATTCTTTCACGGCTTGATGCGGTTTTTTGTTTTAACAGCAGTTCATGTAACTCTTCGACTGACTCTTTTATTTCAACTTTAGTTACTCCAGCCATTTTTATTGTTCATATTTATTCCTTAATTATTTGTATCATACTTTTAGTTAATTGGTATGAGAAACTGCCATTAGGTAGATAGCGATCGCTTACTTATGGTGGAAAATGAAACTTCATTGATATTAGGACTTACGCAATTGGCACAAATAGCAGGCAGGGCAAAGCCCTGACACGCGACAATATAAATCAAACCAAGCACATAAAAATACTTGGGCGCTTCAGTTGCTGAATTAAATAATTAGAAAGCAAGTTATGCTTGATTTGATAGATAGTTTTGCCAGTTCTATAGGCTAAATTCTTTAACCTAACCCAAACCAACATTGCACAAGCAATATGATTTCTTTGGAGTCTAGCTTTCCGACACTGGCAAGATTCAATGCCAGTTAGTTGTTTAATTTCCCTGTGAAACTCCTCTATTTTCCAACGAATTTTACACACCTGTTGTACAACATCCGTGGAACTTTGAGATAAATCGTTAGTGGCGACATAATCCGTTCTGTTGGTAGAAACAGTAACCCGGAATAGTTTCACTTTTTTATTAGCTGGGAATCCTTTAATTTTTATGATTTTACCACAGTCTAATTCTTCTTGGTTCCATTCTAATAATTCAATCCGTTTATATTTTTCTTGACCAAATGTATCATCAACTAAACGATTATTTTTTAAAGGGCAATAATAAATTTTGTCTAAGCTATCAATATATAGCATTAAACTGTGTACCGCATACCATGTATCCATCAAAACAGTATCAAATGGTAAAAGCTTATGATACACAAGGTTTTGGAGCATATCTTTCACATGGTCTATCTTGGTTTTCCCATCGACATCAGGATTAAAAATTCGATAATCTATGACCCAAAATCTTTGAAGTGTAGGGTTGACATACACGCAGCTAACTACACCAATGCCTTTCAGGACACCATGCTCATTACCACTATATTGTCTTCTGACTATTTCTATTTCTTCAGAATACTTTTTATCTAAAACGCTATCATCAAATATGATGTAACCATTTTCATCAGACTCAACGACCTCTTTCACGTTATCCCATAGTAAACGAGGTGTTAATTTTTCGGTTTTCAAATAATAGTTAATTGCGTCATGACTAATACTCTCTAAATGCTCTGCCAAATTGGTAATTGTATAATTAATTTGACTACTTAATAAATATTGGCAGTAATTAAGCTTAGTAAATCTCATTACCCTTAGCGAAATTTATCTAATATAACCTCTACCTATTTTCTCACGAATATTTCGATAGTACTTCCAAGACAGCGACTTCTATTACGAAGGCAAAGCTTTCAAAATCAGATTTAATTAATACCTATGTACTATGAACTAACGATCGCATTGTGCCAGTTGCGTAAGTCCTGATATAACTGAATCAACGCATTCATCTGAATTTCTGGGCGTTCATCCTATTGCCCTCATGTATTCCAAGATTTTCATCAGATTAGAGCCGCTAGGTTTAGAATTGGTTGCGGCTGACACCTGTAATGCGGAATAAGCGTGCGCAAACAGAATTAGATGAATTTATTCATATTTTAAGGTGAACCAATCCGTTATGTAATTAATGAATTTGAACCAGTTTTTGATGCTGCTGATTTTGTGCGTTGTGGTAAAGATATTTTTGTTTTAAAAAGTAATATGACAAATTATTCTGGCATCAATTGGTTAAGAAGGCATTTAGGGGAAAAATACACAATCCATGAAATCGAAAGTAGTTGTCCTACCCCCATGCATATTGATTCTACCTTTATGCCTCTAGCACCAGGTAAGGTGTTAGTTAACCCTGACTATATTGATATAAATAAATTACCCAAAATTCTGAAATCTTGGGATATTTTAGTTGCTCCAGAACCAGATCCCATTACAGGCTATATTGTATCGATGTGTAGCAAATGGATTAGCTTAAATGTGTTAATGCTGGATGAAAAAAGAGTAGTTGTCGAAAAATCTCAAGAATCTACGATTAGAGCCATGAAAGATTGGGGATTTCAACCTATCCCTTGCGCTTTTCTAAATTACACGCCTTTTGGTGGCTCTTTTCATTGCGCAACTTTAGATATTAGGAGAAAAGGGGAATTAAAGTCTTATTTTTAAGTGAAGTTTTTGGCTTACTTTTACACAAATGAGTGGGCTATGCCCACCCATTTGTGTAAGTCTAGGGATATTAATTACTTACCAAATACAGTACCTAGAGAACGTGCGATATTTTGCGGTTGCATTGCGTCCATTGCTGCTGTTGGTTCATAACCACAGTGAACCATACAATCGGCACATTTGGGATTACCACTAGCGCGACCGTATTGACTCCAATCTGTGTCTTCTAGTAATTCCTTGAAGGTGGCATAATAACCTTCATTTAAGAGGTAACAGGGTTTTTGCCAGCCGAGAACGCTGTAACTGGGGCTACCCCAAGGCGTGCATTCGTAGTCCTTCTCGCCTGTGAGGAAGTCTAAGAATAGAGGATTGTGATTGAAGTTCCAGTTTTTCTCACCAGATTTATGGGGGGCAAGAATTTCTCTAAATAAGGCGCGTGTTTGTTCGCGCTTGAGAAAATGATCTCGATCTGGTGCCCACTCGTAGCTGTAGCCAGGCGAAATCATCATGCCATCAGTATTCAGGGTTTCCAGGAAGTCGAAGAACTCCTGTATTTCTGTAGGGTCAGTGCCATCAAAAACAGTGGTGTTAGTTGTCACCCGAAAACCTTTAGCTTTAGCAGCACGAATGGCTTTAACAGCAATATCAAAAACGCCTTTGCGATCGACACATTTATCGTGCAATTCGCGCATTCCATCTAAATGAACGCTAAAAGTTAGGTAAGGCGAAGGTTGGAACTTATCCAAGCTTTTTTCTAGCAACAAACCATTGGTACACAAGTAAACATACTTCTTGCGTTCCACTAATCCCCGGACAATTTCATCAATTTGGGGATGCATTAACGGTTCTCCCCCAGGAATTGAGACAACTGGTGCGCCGCACTCTTCCACAGCGGCAAAGCACTGTTCTGGGGTTAAATTTTGCTTGAGTATTTCCGGTGGATGTTGGATTTTACCACAACCATTACAAGCTAGATTACACCGGAAAAGTGGTTCTAACATTAATACTAAGGGAAAGCGTTTGCGCCCTTTCAAGCGCTGAGTAACGAGATATTTCCCGATATCTATAGCTTGTTGTAAATTAATCGCCATCGAACTGTTCACTCCTCTGATACGTTGCAATACACCACAATCTCAGCCCCCAGATAAATATGTGGGGTCTTAAATTTTGAATTTTGAATTTTGAATTTTGAATTCCCCTAAGGGGTTGACATATCCTCTGCTAATAAACCAATCGACCGCATCCTGAAGTGCTGTAGTCAGGGAAGACTGAGGTAAGCCCAACTCTTGTACTGCTTTTGAGGCATTGTAGTACATTGGTTGTTGAGCCATTCGCACACCATCTAATGGCACTGAGGGCGATTTTCCTAAGGGCGCGAGAATTTTCTCATCAACCCAAGCAACGCTAAGGGGCAACCAACTAGGTACGGCTTGTTGCGGTGCTTTTAAACCTGTAATTTGGGCAAGTTGTTCTAAAAGTTGCTTCAAAGTTAGATTTTGATGTCCTAAGATATAGCGATCGCCTTTTTTACCTCGCTGCAAAGCTAGTAAATGTCCCCAGGCCACATCTCGCACATCAATAAAATTCAGCCCCGTATCCACATAAAATGGCATTTGCCGCCGTAAAAACCGCAGGATAATATCACCTGTTGGCGTAGGTTTGATATCCAACGGCCCAATCGGGCTACTGGGATTGACCACAACTATTTCCTGACCTGCACTAGCTGCTTGCATGGCTACTTGTTCTGCCAGAAATTTCGACTTTTTGTAGTGACCAACCAATTTTTCTAAGGGACTCTGATGAGTCTCATCTACGACTTTACCAGATTCCCCTACCCCAATTGCAGCTACGGAGCTTGTATATACAGTGCGTTCAATCCCAGCTTTTTGGGCTGCTGCTAAGACATTGCGCGTACCTTGGACGTTATGGCGGTAGAGTAACTCTTGGTCTGTTTGCCACAGGGAATAATGAGCTGCAACATGAAATAGGTACTGACAGCCAAGCATTTGCTGCCAGAGATCCGGATCGTTTAAATCTCCCTTGACAATTTCTACCTCCAACCCTTGGAGATTCTCTAGGTTGCTGCTAGGGCGTACAAGTACTTTGACTGCATATCCTTCTTGCAGCAACAGCCGTACCAAGTGGGCACCAATAAAACCCGTACCCCCAGTGACAAAGGCTTGCATCAAGGAATCCACCTCTTTTTGAATCGGGGAAACCGATCGTCTAAGATGGCGTAGACCACAGGCACCACAATTAAACTCAGGACAGTTGAAGTTACCAACCCACCCGCGATCGCTACAGCCATAGGCGATCGCAATTCCGAACCCGCACCCAAACCTAAGGCGATGGGAACCATACCTAAGATTGTCGCCGCAGTGGTCATCATGATTGGTCTGAGGCGTACTGGCCCGGCTTTGAGGATAGCGTCTTTGCGTTCCATCCCAGAGTTACGCAATTGGTTGATGTAGTCCACAATCAAGATGGCATTTTTATTGGTGATACCCAACAAAAACACGAAGCCAATCAGGGAAATCATACCGAAGTCACTCTTGGTAATTAACAGCGCCAGCATTGCTCCCACTAAAGCTAAAGGTAAAGAAACGCCAATCACTACTGGGTCTACCCAACTTTTGAATAGCCAAATCAGTACGACCACAATACACAACGCTGAGAGAGCTAAGGTAGTACCAAAACTGCCAAAAACTTCACCCAAACGGGCAGAATCTCCTCCCAGGTCTAAAGTTACGCCAGGGGGCAGGACTGCTTTAGCCTCTGCTACGACCTTATCAGTAGCATCTCCTAGGGACATATCTTTGCCTAAGTTAGCGCCGATATAGGCTACACGCTGATTATTTAGTCGCTCGATTTGAAAAATTTGGTCGTTTTGATTGTTTTCGCCTGTTACAGTAACATCAGCAAAACCCGGTAGCTTGACTAATCGGTCTTTAATTGCTTTCGCTGCCTTGCTGAGTTCTTTGAGGTCATTACCTCTTAATGCCAACTGTAAGGGTTTCTGACCGCCCGTATCCACAAATTGAATATCTTCCACACTGGTAGTTACATTCGGGAGATTGGGTAAAGACTTACGCAATTGCTCTTGTACTTCCGCAGTTGTGACTTTGCGGTCTTCCTTAAGCTTGACATAAATTGTGCCTTTATTCGGCTCACCCTCACGGGAACCAACGGTAGTAAATACTGTTTGTACAGCTGGTGATTTTCTGACGACCTCTTCCAGTTTCTTGGCAACTTGTAGAGAATCGTCTAAAGGGTTAGAAATTGGCAGTTGGGATTGGGCGTTGGCAATTTGTGAATTAGCTGTTTCCCCTTGTCCCCCTTGTCCTGCTTGTGCCTGTGCCTGTGCTGCCTTCAAATGCTCAGGTAAACTCAGCAGAGGCGCAGTGTAGGTAATATTAAATTCGCCGCGATCGAGTTTGGGAATAAATCCCTTGGGAATCATGGGAATGATGGCGATACCCGTAATTAAGCTGAGTAAAGCTAAACTCATGACTATGCGCTTGTGATCCAAAGACCAAGACAGCAAATCTCGATAACTTTGGGCAAAACTAATCCATAGCTTAGATTCGCGACGACGAGAACGGGATGATGGGGGTTTGAGCCAGTAAATAGAAAGTACTGGCGACAAAGTTCTGGCTACTAGCAAAGAAGCTAGCATAGCGGCGGAAACTGTAATCCCGAAGGGTTTGAAAAACTGACCTATTACTCCACCCATCAGCCCAATTGGTAGAAAAACCGCGACTGCTGTAAAAGTTGCGGCGGTGACAGTCAGGCCAATTTCATTGGTAGCAGAAAGAGCAGCTTGGCGGGGTGTTGCACCATCTTCAACGTGACGCATGATGTTTTCTACATCGACGATCGCGTCATCGACAATACTACCAATTACCAAAGCCAAGGCTAACAGGGTAATCGTTTCCAGATTGAAGCCGAAAAATGCCATGACGATAAATGTTGCCAACAAAGATGTGGGAATCGCCAAGGCGGAAATTAAGGTAGCTTGCCAATTCCACAAAAAGGGAAAGATGACAATTACCGATAACACAACTGCTTCAATCAAAGCATCGATTGTGGAATGGGTGGCGTTGCGGATATACTCAGCCTGAGTGGCGGCTAAGGTAAGTTTGACGTCTTTGAGAGTAGACCGCAGCTTGCCAACTTCTTTCTCAACTCGGCTCACCACTTCTAAAGTATTGGCTGTGCCTTTTTTGATTACCTGAAATGCCAAAGCATCTTGACCGTTAAAGCGCACTAAGGTAGCCCCGCCTTCCGGTAAAGCAGCTGTATTAGCTGCTAGCTGCGGAGGAGAAGTACTAGGCGCACCCAACAGCACTACTTTTAGCACTCCTGGTAGTTTAGCGATCGCTGGCACAATTTTGTCTTTTGCCAACTTCGTTAAATCGGTGAGATTAACACCTGGACTCTCAAGTGCATAACTAATGGCAGATGACTCATTGAGGTTTAGGGGAATAATTTTATAATTTGCTCCCTGAGTTAGAGTCAACTTCTTGAGCGCAGTCTCGACTTGGCGAGTCGAATTTTCAAGGTTTGTCCCAACGACGAAAGACAAACTCACAGCACTTTGCCCCGGATAAGTAGATGAGCGAACATCCTCAATTCCTTCCAGGGATTTCAAACGCTGTTCTATTGGTTGGGTGAGTTTGGTCTCTGTATCCAGAGCTGATTCTATGGGAGCAGTAGCATTTACCACCACCACAGGAAAGGTGATATCTGGAAACAAAGCATACTTGAGGGAACTGAAAGCCAAAAGCCCAGCTACCGTCACGGCAATCCAAAAACCTACCGTCAGCCACGAAAATTCAATCGCCAATCTAGAAATATTGAAGCGTTCTCGTGCGGATTTTGAGCTATTAGGCTTGACCATCTTGGAAAATCATCGTGCGGGTGACACAATTATTAGTCATGCTACAGTAATCACTTGAAGTTTGCGAGTTCGGGTACTCCCCAATCAGCAAAATTGCTGAATGTTCTGTCCTTGGTATGACTCAATTTTTTCTACAACATGGAACTTGAGTAATGAAAGTTGGCTCTATTGAACACAAGGAATTATTCTGCCGCAGCTTTTTAGATAGCCACTTAGAATATGAGCCGGAGCATCTACCCTGGCCGGATTTGAATGATGCCGATCTAGCTCGATTGCGGGCTATTCCCTTTTGGGAGAAAGCTTTCGATATCGAACGGGAAGCTGGCGCAATGGTGAGTAGTTATGCAACCACTGTGACAGATCCCCTGTTACATGAAGCAATCGCTCTCCAAGGTAGAGAAGAATCGCGCCACGCCCGTCTTATCAAAACACTCATTGATCGCTATGGCATCGAAATGCCGGAACGCCGTCCTGTAGAACTACCACCAAAGATTGAGCCAGCCTTCACAACCTTTGGTTTTGAAGAATGCTTAGATTCCTTCTTTGCCTTTGGGCTATTTGGTATTGCCCGTGACGCTAAAGTATTTCCTGAACCACTCTTCACAATCTTCGATCCAATTTTGGACGAAGAAGCACGGCATATTGTATTTTTTGTCAATTGGTTTACCTACATCCAAATTAATCGCGGTCAAGGACTTTTACCTCTGCGGATCGTTAGAACTCTTTGGTATTACGGCAAAGCACTGAGTAATTTAATTACCGCCTTTGGCGATGCCGATCCCAGTGGTACTGGTTTTACTGCTACTGGCGCTAGCACTTTCACCGACGACTTGACATTAGAAAAGTTTCTCGCCGTCTGTATTCAAGAAAATCATCATCGGATGAGTAAGTATGATTCCCGACTGCTCAATCCAGAATTAATGCCCAAGCTTGCTAGTATTGCGTTACGCACTCTCCAATTGATACCTCGCAGGCGCGAGCCTCAAACTGTATAGAGGGAGTGTGGGGAAGGTGAGGAGTGTGGGGAGTGTGGGGAGTGTGGGGAGAAATGGGACAAGGGAGAAACTGCGTTGTAAACTTATGAGGCTTTTTGCTCCGTGAACGAGGTTAATAGCTCCGTGAATGAGGCTTTTTGCTCCATTAATGAGGGTAATAACTCCATTAAGGAGGCTTTTTGCTCTATTAATGAGCCTTTGAACCTGAAAGTTTGAACCTGAAAGTTTGAGCTTGACCAATAACAAATGACCAATGACCAATGACCAACTAATTCTTGTACCCCAAGGCGCAGAGTACAAAGCTGTGTGTCGTGGCTTAAGCCGTGTCGCTAGCTTAAATACAACTGTAATTCCTATTCCTGTGGGTGTAAAAGCTCTAGGCGCATATCTGCACAAATTGCAACAAGATGGGCGGTTGCTGAATCAACCACAGGCGAGAGTGCTGGTGATGGGTTTGTGTGGTAGTTTATCCCCCAGCTACCCTGTGGGAAAAATCGTGTTGTATGAAAACTGTGTTTATCAGGGGAATATGCGTGAGTGCAATAGCACTTTTACAGCACAGTTATACTCAGCACTGAATACTCAAAACTTAGCACCAAATTTGGTGAAGGGACTAACAAGCGATCGCGTAGTTTGTTCCGCAGCAGAAAAACGCCAGCTTGCGGCAATGTCTGGGACTGATGTTGTAGATATGGAAGGATTTGCTGCTTTAGAGTTTTTCAGTGTGATGGGAGTATCAGTAGCAATGTTGCGTGTAGTCAGCGATGATTGTCAGCATGATATCCCCGACATAACATCAGCAATCAGTCCTGATGGTTCCTTGAAGCCTTTACCCTTAGCATTAACATTACTTCGACAGCCTATTGCTGCTACCCGTTTAATTAGAGGTTCCTTACAAGCATTGAAAACATTGGAAGAAGTCACCGCGTTATTATTTTCTAGTTAATAAGTGCAATTCAATTTTTTTTATTTTCTAACCTACTAGATAATATTTTATATAGCCGATCGTCCACTGTTAGCCAGCACATAAGACCAATTACAGCTAGGCTGAGTATGAAGTTAACTGGATGAACGAAATTAAGAGAAACAAGATAACCTGCTATGGGAAATAGCAAAAACTGTATCCACAAACATCGCATTGTTCTCTCGCCGATCTTTTCTAAGAAATCTATGAGGAGAGAAAGCTGCTTTTCTAAAAAACCCGATTTAATAATTCCTTCAACGACAAATAACAAGAGAATGGAAACGGTAGTACTAATCAGCAAATAACTTAATTCTCCGCTTTTTTTCCACAATCTACCATTGTACATCTGGTGTTGAAACTGCCAATCCGCAACCACGATGAGACCGAAAAAGGTTAGAGTAATCAATGCCCATATCTGCGGCTTCAAAACTGGCATTTTACCTTTTTCGCGCAGGAATAGACCTAAACAAATACCTGTAATAAATATTGGTATACTTTGCAGACAGCGAAATCCTTGACTGTAAAAATCTTTGAAAAATGAGTTGGGAGCTATTTGAGTCAAAACATAGCCAGAAATATAGAAAATTGAGGAAATTCCTAGGGCTGTAGCTAACGTGAGGCGATTAAATTTTTGGAATAAAGATTGCAGTCCTAAAAAAAAGGCAAAAGCTACGATGAAAGGTACAAGGAAGTCAGCGTAAGTAAGTCGATTTTGTAGCGTGATTGCATTAATCAGTTGGTCAGTGGCTATAGTGGGAACCATGCTGATACTCGCCTCTTTATGCTTTAAAAGGTAAGTAACAACTGCGCTTGGTAATCCACCAATCAAATACACAAATAAGAGTTTACCTAATACTGTCGGTTTTTTGGCACGGCGTGACAGTCCATTGCCAATACCAAAACATAGCAAGAATGTAGAAAATACATAGGGGTCAAATACATTGAATGGTATTTGCAGTAAATTAGCAGAAAAGAAAAAAGCGCAATGGCGAGTAGCCATCGCGATCATCACGAATCCCTTTGTAACATCTAACGCTCTCAGACGCGATTTAATTGGGACATCTTCCTGAGTAGTTTTCACTATCAATCTCCAGAGCTTTTGCTAATTTTGATACAAAGGATTTAGCCGAATGCATCTGTAATAAGCGATTTCAAGGCTAATTGTCCACTCTGAAGATTGATTACTAAACCACGCCAATAAGTAAGTCGGTGCAAATAATCATCACTTGTTTGCTTTAGCGCTAAAGCGCAACTACGAGCCGCGATCTATCCTGGGTAAACTCGCCCTTTCCAAGCACCACCGCGTCCTTGCCAATGACGGATAGCTGAATCTATGGTCATTAATGTATAAAGAAAAGCGATCGCAGGTAAACAAAAAGCTAGCCAAGCAGGACATTTATAAAAGCGGATAGTGGGAAAGTAAGCTAAGGTCATTAACAACCAAGCTGATAAACCGACAAGCGCGTAGACGCAAGGCGTCTTGTCGCCAGACATCGCCCAATTGCCCGTTAAACTGCCTAAGATAGTAGCTACAGGTGGAATTAAATAAATTACAGTCATTGCTACGACTGTGCCAACTAATAGCAACGGCGAATAATTTAGTTGGGTGTAAGCAGTACGCGCCACCATATCCCATACTGTGTCTAGGGTGGTATAAGGACGTAAACTCCGAGTTAAAGTACTTAATCCCAGCCAAATGTTTCCTCTGCCATTTGCGCCTAACTTGACAGCTTTGGCTAAGGCGCAATCATCAATTAAAGCTTGGCGAATTGCTGCAATGCCACCAATACGCTCAAGGGCTGGTTTGCGAATTAAAATAGATCCACCAGCAGCGGCGGCGGTAGGGTTTTTGGCATGATTAACCCAGCGAAAAGGATAGAGTTTTTGAAAGAAAAACACAAAAGCCGGAATCAAAAGTTTTTCCCAAAAAGTTTCGCATCTGAGTCGTACCATCACCGAAACTAGGTCTAAATCTTCTTGTTCAGCTTTTGCTACTAGTCGGCGAATACTGCTCAAGTCATGTTCAATATCTGCATCTGTAAGTAAAAAATAATCAGGTGTAAACTCAGTAGCTATTTGAATACCTTGTTCAACAGCCCAGAGTTTACCACTCCAACCGGGAGGTAAAGATTTGCCGGAGATAATATGCAATTTTTCGGGTTTATTTAAAGCGCAAGCAACTCCTTGGGCAAAATCGGCTGTACCGTCGGTGCTGCGATCGTCTATCAAAACAACGTTAAAATCACCAGGATAGTCTTGTAATAAAAGCGATCGCAAGGTGATTGGCAGCATATCGGCTTCGTTACGCGCCGGAATTACTACACAAATTCTCGGCAAAGATGTTAAGGGTATTTCTTTTGCTTCTAATTTCTGGTCAGATCGCCAAAACTGCCCGCGAAAACTCAGTAATCCTATCCAAATCAATAAAGATAAAACTGTGAGTACTAATACAAATGCCACCATGACCTGTTGCCCATTCTCAGTGTCTCAGACAGAATACTATGTCTGCTGATTATGGGAAAATATTTTTCACCGTTGTGGTGTTGAGGTGAAATAGTATCTGATGCAAACTCAAGACAGGGTAACAGTCAATCAAGTCGCAGCGGCGATCGCAGCCAGCCAAAATTATCTGCTATCAATTCAAAATCCGGCGGGTTACTGGTGGGCAGAGTTAGAATCTAATGTCACTATTACTGCTGAAGCTGTCCTCCTGCATAAAATTTGGGGAACAGATAGCACCAGACCGCTACACAAAGTTGAAACCTACCTGCGCAATCAACAACGCCAGCATGGAGGTTGGGAACTGTTCTATGGGGATGGGGGAGAACTGAGTACCTCGGTGGAAGCGTACATGGCTTTGAAACTCCTAGGCGTACCAGCAACCGATCCAGCGATGCTCAAAGCCAAAGCTTTTATTCTCGAACGCGGCGGTATTAGTAAAACTCGTATCTTTACTAAATTACACCTAGCCCTAATTGGATGCTACGACTGGCGCGGTATCCCCTCGCTACCGCCCTGGATTATGCTTTTGCCCAATGCTTTTCCCTTCAACATCTATGAAATGTCGAGTTGGGCGAGATCGAGTACTGTACCGCTGTTGATTGTCTGTAACAGTAAACCGATTTTTCAGATTGATCCAGCGATTACGTTAGACGAACTGTATGCGGAAGGACGCGATCGCGTTCAATGGGAATTACCTCGGAGTGGCAATTGGACAGATTTATTTATCACCCTCGACCAAGGTTTTAAGTTAGCAGAAAGCTTAAATTTAGTTCCTTTCCGCGAAGAAGGTATTAAAGCGGCTGAAAAATGGATATTAGAACGGCAAGAAGCTACAGGCGACTGGGGTGGAATTATTCCGGCGATGCTGAATTCCCTGTTAGCTTTGCGCTGTCTGGGTTACGACCCAGCCGACCCGATTGTGGAACGGGGATTAAAAGCAGTCGATAACTTTGCGATTGAAACTGAAGATAGCTACTGCGTTCAGCCATGTGTTTCACCAGTTTGGGATACAGCCTGGGGAATTCGTGCCTTAATAGATTCTGGCATTGCGCCCGATCATCCGGCTGTAGTACAGGCGGGAGAATGGTTAATCGACAAGCAAATACTCGATTATGGTGATTGGAATGTTAAAAATCACCAAGGAAAACCCGGTGCTTGGGCATTTGAATTTGACAATCGCTTTTACCCAGATGTAGACGATTCTGCTGTTGTAGTCATGGCGCTACATCAAGCGAAACTCCCTAATGAAAAATTAAAGCAAGCTGCGATCGCCCGCGCTTTAAACTGGATTGCGACCATGCAGTGTAAACCAGGCGGTTGGGCAGCCTTTGACCTAGATAACGACCAAGATTGGCTTAATTCCGTGCCCTATGGCGATCTGAAAGCCATGATTGACCCAAATACAGCAGATGTCACAGCCAGGGTATTAGAAATGCTTGGTGCTTGTAACCTCTCAATAGATAACCATAACTTTGAGAGAGCGATCGCTTATCTTCTGGGCGAACAAGAACCCGAAGGCTGTTGGTTTGGTCGTTGGGGAGTAAATTATATTTATGGTACTAGTGGCGTTCTCTCAGCTTTAGCCTTAGTTGCGCCGCAAACTCAGCAAAAGAGTATCGAACGGGGAGCAGCTTGGCTAGTTAGCTGCCAAAATTCTGACGGTGGTTGGGGTGAAACTTGCTTCACATATAACGATCCTAGCCTTAAAGGGCAAGGAAATAGTACAGCCTCCCAAACAGCTTGGGCTTTAATTGGCCTAATCGCCGCAGGTGAAGCCACAGGCAAATTTGCTCGTGATGCCATTGAAAAAGGAATTAGCTACCTTTTAGCAACCCAAAAGTCAGATGGTACTTGGTTCGAGGCGTACTTTACAGGTACAGGCTTTCCCTGCCATTTCTATCTGAAATATCACCTCTATCAACAGTATTTCCCCTTAATCGCTCTCGGTCGCTATCGCTCAGTTTTAGGCGCTAGATAGGGAGTGTGGGGGGATGAGGTGAGACCAGCGCTGCGGGAGGGTTTCCAACGCCACTTGCTACAAGTCGGGGAACCCGCCCAACGCAGTGGCTCCTCCGCAGGCGACTGGCGTTAGCGTAGCGTAAAGCCTTCGGCATAGCTTCGCTTAGAGCGACGTTCGCGAAGCGTCTCCCCTTGGGAGAAGGAGCGTCACCCGAAGGGGAGAGAAGAACAAATGACAAATGACAAATGACAAATGACAAATCTCATCGAATACGAACAAGCTAGCGATGAAGTCCGCGCGGTATATGACGACATCCGCGCCACGCGCCAGACTGACTATATCAACAATTTTTGGAAAGCGATCGCCAACCATCCGCCGACTCTGCAACGCACTTGGCAAGCAGTCAAGGAAGTGATGACTAGTCCTGGCGAGATCGATCCGCTAATGCGCGAACTTATTTACATCGCCGTGAGTGTAACGAATGGCTGTGATTACTGTATTGCCTCACACACGGCATCAGCACGTGCTAAGGGGATGAGCGATACTATGTTTGGCGAACTCTTGGCGATCGTTGCTACTGCGAACACAACTAATCGCCTTGCCGATGGTTATAAAATTCCTGTGGATGAACAATTTAAGACCTAGGAGTTGAACAACGGGAACGTTACCTGTTCCCGTTTTGTTTAAATGTACCTAGCTAGAGAGTGAAAATTTATTCTGTGTTGCCAATTGTTAGTTTTCTCTTGTCACAATTGCTGAGTTAGGAGTGCGATCGCTCCTAAGTATTTTATACTATTTAAAGTTTTCAACTTGTATCTGAATATAAATAATATTAAACTGCAAACCATTATTTGGTAACGTACTTACCTTGAACATTACAATAATTTTGCGATTTTTTCTGATAAAAATATAACACTTTTACTACTTTAAAAAGTATAAATTTTATCTGAGATTGTATTAAATTCTACCTGGTCAAAAGTTTAACTTGTGTCAAATCTTTCTCTAAATATTGGGGATTATTACTCAGTTTCAACCACTACAAAAAGATAGAATCTTAATGAAAGCTCACATATTTTTAAACCAGCCGTAAGATAGATGAGAGTTTTAATAATTAAAGATAAATTATTAGATATAAAGCAAAGGGCATCAAAAATATTAAGGGTGCAGATACATAGGTAGACACAGAGTAAAAAGCATATTTTACTCTGTATTTATTTTGATAATTAAGTTGGCAATATATTTACCAAAATATTTTTTAAATTCCCTAGCAACATTATTAGGGCGTTGATTGGGGTAGGGGAGTAGGTTTTAAATTTTTGGCTTTATAGAAAGTTTCCAGGCTATCGCGATCGCCTACAAAACGCCAGTGCCAAGGTTCATAACTGACACCTTGAGCGTTATCTTTGGGAAAGGACATCTCAAAACTAAAACGAGCAGCATTTGCTTGTAACCACTGAGAAGCCTTGGTATTTTCAAAGTTAGCTTGGAGATTCGTTGCTGGTACTGCTCCATCACCTACATCTACCGCATAGCCTGTATGATGTTCGCTATGACCGGGAGGCGCACTCAACGCTGCTCTTTGCGCTGGAGTTTGATTTCGCTGCGCACCTACATTAAAAAATAACTGCTCTTGTTCTTTCACCGAACGAAAGCCAGAAATTGGCACTATAATTACACCGTCTCTGCGTGCTGCTTTTACCATCTCTTGAAATTTTTCAGCAGCAGCTTTTCGCATTCTAATCCCACTTCTGCGAGAAACTACAGCTAGTTCTGATTCTGGCGCTTCTGCATAGGCTAAATGTCCCAATACAGTATCGCTATTATTGGTTGCAGAACTATCCGAAGTTGATGTTTGTGTTGGGGATACAGTTGGTGAAGGTTGAGAAGTAGCAGTTTTTTTAGGTGAAATTATAAAAAAGACAAAGCCACTACTGACAGCAAGCAGGACAAATGCGAATACTCCACCAATCAGCAAAACTAGAGGTTGCACGCGCACTTTAGATTTTGCGTCGGGAGTATCGCGTAAAGCTGCTGGAATATCATCACCAGAAGCAGCGGATGAGTGTTGCGGTTCTCCAGAAAACCCAGCCTTATTCAAGAATACACTCCTGCTTTTTTCAATAGCCATAACAGATTGTAGACTGGAAAAAAATAAACGCAAGCGGTAGCATTTTAGTTCTATATTTTTGGGTGCGATCTTGACCAATCTTTTAGAACTATATGTCAAGTTAGTAGGATTAGTCCTATTAGGATTCATTCTGGGACGTAAGCTACCAAGCACAGTTCCCTCCCGTTTAGGTCAGTTTCTTTTCTACGTGGGAGGGCCGATCAGCATCATAGCTTTTGTACGCCAAGCTGACCTTTCTGGGCACATTTGGATTGCACCTGCGATCGCTTACCTCGCCATTTTCCTAGGGGCATTATTGGCTTGGTTGGCAATTCAAGGGCAAGCCTATTTGACAAATACCATGCCCCAAAAACCAACTCAGGGTAGTTTGCTTTTAGCAGCAATGGTAGGTAATACCGGTTATTTGGGCTTTCCCATCATCCTAGCAATGGTAGGACAAAAATACTTTGCTTGGGCCTTATTCTATGATTTATTAGGTACACTCTTCGGCGCTTACGGCTTAGGAGTGGCATTAGCAGCCAATTTCGGGCGTAAAACCAGCAATTATTGGCAAATAACTCAGGCAATCTTTATTAATCCTGCCCTATGGAGTTTTGGTTTTGGCTTACTGTTTCGACAGGTGGAAATCCCTAATATAGTTGAATTTTGTTTGGATAAATTGGCCTGGATTGCCGTTGCTTTATCCCTAGTATTAATTGGGATGAGACTGTCGCAGTTAAAGTCATGGAGAAGCTTACCACAAGTAGGTATGAGCTTGGCAATAAAAATGCTACTAGTTCCCTTAGCGATCGGCAGTACTTTATCACTTTTTGGTGTAACTGGTTCAGCCGCACAGGTGATTGTACTACAAATGGCAATGCCACCAGCGTTTGCCACCCTTGTAATTGCGGAAACCTTCAATCTCGATCGCGACTTGGCTGTAACCGCCTTGGCTGCGGGGGTAATAGTATTACTTATTACATTACCAATTTGGCTATGGTTGTTTTAACAAATCTGAGTAAATTGGATAATTTATTTTATGGAAGTCCCTAAAGACTAGGATTTAGACAAAGGAGTTTAAATGACAAATATCGCGTAAATATATCAAGTTATGCCATGTCAACAAACATTACTGAAAATCAGAGTTTGCCAGCACCTACTGTACCAGAGTGGGAACCTACCCCACCACCCACAGATTTAATATTTGATGACGGAGAACCTTTGGAAAGTAACCGCCACCGCATTGGGATGAATGTTTTAATCCGGTCGTTGCAACAAGCTTGGTCAGACCGCAATGATTACTTTGTTGGCGGTAATATGTTTGTTTACTACAGTCGTACACAGGCGCGAAATCGGGATTTTAAAGGGCCGGATTTTTTTGTTGTTCTCAATGTTGAAGGAACTGGTTCTCGGCAAGGTTGGGTTGTATGGGATGAAAACGGCCGTTATCCTGATGTAATTGTCGAATTGATGTCGCCTTCAACAAAAAATGTGGATATAGGCGAGAAAAAAAATCTCTACGAAGGAGTTTTTAGAACTAGAGACTATTTCGTTTTTGACCCCTTTGACTCTAACTCCTTGCAAGGATGGCGCTTGGATGCCAATTTTCGCTATCAGCCGTTAGTTGCTAATGACCAAGGTTGGTTGTGGTGCGAAACTTTAGGATTTTGGTTGGGAATTTGGCAAGGAACCATAGACCGAGAAACTGCGCCTTGGCTAAGATTTTATGACCGCGAAGGAAGTTTAATTTTCTTACCAGAAGAAGCAGAACGCCAAAGGGCAGAAGTTGCATCCCAACAAGCAGAAGTCGAACGCCAACGGGCAGAACGTTTGGCTGCTCGTTTGCGAGAATTAGGAGAAAATCCAGAGAATTTATTATAAATATACAGAAAACTCTCGATCGCCCGATTAACAAGGTTGGCTGACTTTTGCTGCGAGTTCAGCAGGGTTCATGTATTCATAGGGTTCAAAGGGTTGGTGAATCCAGGGATTGTCAGATAGGTAGTCAACATAATAATCGGGTTCGATAACCGAGCAAGCTTTATACCAAAGTACAGCAGTACGAATTTCAGCGATCGCAAACTCAGGATTTTGCTGTAACCAAGGGATAGTCTCTTTGAGCGTAACTCCTGAGTCTACAAGGTCATCAACTAATAGAATCCGCGAACCTAAAGTTTCGGTGGTCATGGTTATATGGCGAGAAAAGGTTAAGGAACCTCTTTCTTGCTTGCCCGGGCCACTGTATGATGATGTTGCCAAAATTGCCAGCGGTTGCTTATATATACGGGAGAGAATATCTCCTACTCGCAGTCCGCCTCTGGCAAGACAGACAATCTGGTTGAACTCCCAACCCGATTGATAAATCTGAGCAGCCAGTTGTTCAATTTTTTGGTGATAATCTGACCAAGAAACGTAAAGGTCTGGCATAAGGGAAGTAATTTTTAGCTAATACTGAAGGCAAATGCAAACTCTCTATTTTAATACGAGCGCAAGATATTATGAATGATTCTGCCGCTGATGGTTCTGCTAAAAGCGAAAAACTGCCGTTTCAAACCAAACTAGCCTATGGTGCAGGGGATTTAGGCCCGGCGATTACTGCCAATATTTCGATATTTTTTCTGTTAGTTTTCTTTACAAATGTCGCTGGGATTCCGGCGGGTTTGGCTGGCAGTATTTTGATGGTTGGGAAAATTTGGGATGCAGTCAACGATCCGTTTGTCGGGTTTTTAACTGATAAAACGAAATCGCGGCGTTGGGGTCGTCGTTTGCCTTGGCTATTATATGGGGCAATTCCCTTCGGAATTTTCTTTTTCTTGCAGTGGATTGTACCGCCCTTGAGTGCGTGGGGTTTGTTTTGGTATTACGTAGTCATTGGGATGATATCTCAGGTGTTTTACACTGTTGTCAATTTGCCTTATACGGCAATGACACCAGAACTCACCCAAGATTATGACGAACGTACCAGCCTCAACAGTTTTCGCTTTACCTTTTCCATCGGTGGTAGTATTCTATCGTTAATTTTTTCCAAACTTGTTTTTTCCTTCATTAGCGATCGCCAGCAACAATATATAGTATTAGCCGCACTCTGTACCGTAATTTCGGTAGCAGCCTTATATTGGTGCGTTTACGGTACGCGCGATCGCATTTTGGCATTTGAGGCTAAACGCATTCAAATAGAAGAACCTGCATCGCTTCCTTTCATTGAACAAATAAAAATCGTATTTAGCAACCGACCTTTTCTGTTTGTTATTGGTATATATCTTTGTTCTTGGTTGGGCGTACAAATTACAGCTAGCATTATTCCTTATTTTGTTGTTTACTGTATGCGCCTGCAAGAAGCCGATGTTCCTACAGTCATGATTGCAGTCCAAGGAACAGCTTTATTGATGCTTTTTTTCTGGAGTAATTTAAGTAAAAAAGTTGGCAAGAAAGTTGTTTATTTCTTAGGAATGAGTCTATGGATAATCGCCGCCGCCGGACTCTATTACTTACAACCTGGACAACTAGTTTTAATGTATGTAATGGCAGTTATGGCAGGTTTTGGCGTTTCTACAGCTTATCTAGTTCCCTGGTCAATGATTCCAGATGTGATTGAATTAGATGAACTCCAAACAGGACAACGCCGCGAAGGAGTTTTTTATGGCTTTATGGTATTGTTGCAAAAATTTGGTTTAGCTTTTGGTTTATTTTTAGTCGGAAATGCTTTGCAAGCATACGGTTTTAAAGAAGCTGTAGTTGGACAAACTGGACTACCCACACAACCTGAGTCAGCATTACAGGCTATTCGTCTTGCAGTTGGGCCTTTACCGACAATTTGTTTGATTGCGGGTTTAGTTTTAACGTATTTTTATCCAATTACTCGTGAAATGCACGCCGAAATCATGTTGAAACTCAAACAACGGCGAGAACAGATTGAGTAATTTTTGAAATCACAAAATTTCCTGTAGGGCGGGGAAAACTCGCCCGTTGTTTCTCCTATACGAATTACTATTAATTACAAAGGACAAAGTAATGCTAGAAAGCCTAACCAAACCTTCATCAATTTCTCCAGCAACGGATACAGAAATTTTGGCTTACCTGCGTCGCGTTGGCAAAATTGCTGAGATTGCTGCTTTAGCAGAAAGAGATAGTGTAATTTTACGGGCTTGCAAGCAGTTTCAAATTACAGTTACCAACGAAGAATTACAAGCAGCCGGAGATGCATTTCGGATAGAACACCAGCTTTTGGAAGCATCAGAAACCCTCAATTGGCTATCTCAGCAGCGCATCTCTGTAGAAGATTGGTCTTTGGGAATCAAAATTGAACTCCTTACCAAAAAGCTGAAGGAATATCTGTTTGGTATGGAAGTCGATGCTGATTACATGGATAACTGCGATCGCTATCGACGAGTTATACTATCTCAGATTTTAGTAACTGACTTATCTGATGCCTTAAAAATTGTTCATTTAATTCAAAAAGAAAATGCTTCTTTTGCCGCCCTAGCCGTAGAGTATTCTCAAGGTCAACCATCTCCAGAAAATAGCGATTTTGTTGGCGTGCGTTTGCTAGTAGAATTGATGCCAGAAATTGCCCAAGCTATCACCGATGCAGTAGCAGGACAAGTAATAGGGCCAATTCCTACCAAACTTGGTTATTACATTCTCAGAGTTGAAAAGTGGTTACATCCTGAATTGAGTAACTCAGCGAGGGACAGTATTTTAGAATCTCTGTTTCAAGCTTGGCTGCACAATTCAAACGCGCATTAACATTAAATAGGTCGGGTAATTAAAGTTAATTGGCTAGGGTTGTCACTGGTAAGGGTTGCCAGCGTCGTTACTTTTGGTAACATAGTTTGGTTGATTTTCGCTGGGTTACTTACATCTCTCAATCCCCTTGCGGGGTAATAGTTGTTTGAAACTGCGATCGCGTTTATGGGTGCGTGGCGTTTATTACGACGTTTCAATCCCCTTGCGGGGTAATAGTTGTTTGAAACATGGAGCAAGCGAAGTGTTTTATCTACTCAGCGGCGTTTCAATCCCCTTGCGGGGTAATAGTTGTTTGAAACAGCTGGGTTCTGAAACTTAACAATAGCAAGCTTCCTGGGAAGACATTTGACAGATCGAAAATTATGGTCATTTTCAGCCCACCTTATTGCAATTATTTTACATCTTCCCAAATCTCTGAAACGCTATAATTATTGCTTTGTCAAGGTTCTGGCGATTTTGGCATATCCTCTAGGGTTTTTGCCCCCGCTTTGATTCGCCAAACATCAAGCTAGTAACTAATCATAAGATCTTCATCAATTATTGTCGAGATGTATTTCAATCTGCGCGAAACACGGAAACGGGAACCCTGATGTTCATTCAAGGAACCCTGAAGTTAATTCCGGGTACGCGAAACAATGAAATGGAAACCCTGATGTTACTTCAAGGAACTCTGAAGTTGCTATCACCTGCTTATTTGCAAAATATTTTTTGCATAAATGCGATCGCACAACAGATAGAGAACAATTTCTGCCTTTATTATGATTGACTCTTGATTCCCCATTTGCTACCCTGGAATATGACAAAAGAAGAACTATACTAAACATGATTATAGCGAAACACAAAACCGCTTGCTTAACAGCAAGCGGTTTTTATGATGCCGTAGCAGTTAGATGTAATTAAACAAGC
Organism: Calothrix sp. NIES-2098; assembly: GCF_963875125.1. Taxonomy (NCBI): domain Bacteria; kingdom Bacillati; phylum Cyanobacteriota; class Cyanophyceae; order Nostocales; family Calotrichaceae; genus Calothrix; species Calothrix sp. NIES-2098. The sequence goes on along the minus strand of NZ_CAWNKJ010000001.1, from coordinate 139,440 downwards.
TTCAAATCGGGATACTCAGCTAACAAATCATCAGAAGTGAGAGTATCACCTTCAGCTTGAGGAGTCCAAAGCACCTCTATTGCTAGAATTTGCTCGCTAGGAATGCCACCAATTTGACGCAAGGCTTGACGCAAATCATCAGCACTGTTAATTTCGGGTATTGCATACTTGCCGAGAGTCGCTACTAGCAAGGTGACAATAATATATTCCCCAGGGCCAGAAGTAATTAAGTCGGTGGGATTTTCTGGATTGATACTACCAGGTAAAGCTTCTTTCGCCAGTGCGGCTCTAAGTTGGTTGTTAACGTTAGATAGAGTTTCTTCGCTAAATTTGCTGCGTTCTGCAAGTGAGAGACGATTAAATTGAGCCTCAGCAGAATTCAACTTAGCTTGTTGTGTACCGCCACCAACATATACCCAGTACTCTGGATGGCGGAGCAATGCTAGGCTTGTTTCTTGAAGAATTTCTGCTCTCCCTTCTGGGGAATTAGTATCAGCAGTTTCAGCAATGCGATCGAGTTCGGTTTGCAAACCACGCGCCTGAGCTAATAAACCTACTTGCAAACGAGTTACAGATACAGCAGGATTGCTGCTGTAGCCTACTTCTGTTGCGGTATCGCCACTGCTGGCGCGGCGGAAACTTTGAACTAAGAAATTAGCGATCGCAATAAAAATTAAGATGGTAAACAACCCGCCAAATCCTCCACCAATTCCCCAAAAAGGAATCAGGAAAGGAAATCCAAAACCACCACCAGGGTAAGGAGCATAATATCCTCCCCCACCAGGAGGTGCGTAGGTGCGAGGCGTGTAAGTGCGACTAGAAGGCACTCTAAAAGAACCACCGCCGATTCTACCACCACTACGGGCGGCTAATGCTCCATCAGCGTGACCAAGTGCCAAAGCTAACACCAGGCTGAGGATAAAGACAGTTTTTAACAGCGGTTTGATCGCTAGTTGTAGTTTTTTACGCATAATACAGTCGCTTGAAAAACGGTATTGGTGATGATTTCTCCCAATGATCCTAGGAGAGTTATGCTTGGTCAGTAACGCCAGCCCGTAGCAAGCAAGCGAGTTTGTGATTGGCAGTAGCTCTCTGTAACATTCTTGTTTGTCGGCTACATATTTAATGTACCGTGTCTTATCTTGCCTAAGCAGCAAGCTTAGGGAGGATTTCTTGAGTAGATAACCGTACCTTAAATCTTTTCTGGATTGGGCTAATTTTGGGATCAATTAATCATTACCCTGCTGACTCTTCCTCACAGGGGTGACAGCAGTCCTCATCTTCTGTCTAGAGACGGACTTATCTTTGAAACTATAACCAAAACAATGTTTTACGTTTTCTGCACAGATGCAGCAAGCATCCCTCATTCAGCAACATTGCTCTCAGATTTTTTTTAGAGACTCTATTATACTTACCATTTAAGAATTCTATGTTAATAAACTGGAATTTTTCAAATTCGTAATCTTAATTACAGTAATTTTCATAATTGATTACTTAAATTGACTTACCAAGCAAGTAATGGTGGTTTACTTTTGCAGTTCAGTTATCTACCATAATTACTTGGAGAGTTTTTTTAACTGCAAGCCTGTAAATTATGATGCAGGACATTTTTAACAAAACTATCTAATGTTTTCTATGAGCAAGGGATAAAACTTTCTCATTTATCCATCCCAAATAAGCTATAGATATAGGACTTACGCAATTGGCACAAATAGCAGGCAGGGCAAAGCCCTGACACGCGACAATATAAATCAAACCAAGCACATAAAAATACTTGGGCGCTTCAGTTGCTGAATTAAATAATTAGAAAGCAAGTTATGCTTGATTTGATAGATAGTTTTGCCAGTTCTATAGGCTAAATTCTTTAACCTAACCCAAACCAACATTGCACAAGCAATATGATTTCTTTGGAGTCTAGCTTTCCGACACTGGCAAGATTCAATGCCAGTTAGTTGTTTAATTTCCCTGTGAAACTCCTCTATTTTCCAACGAATTTTACACACCTGTTGTACAACATCCGTGGAACTTTGAGATAAATCGTTAGTGGCGACATAATCCGTTCTGTTGGTAGAAACAGTAACCCGGAATAGTTTCACTTTTTTATTAGCTGGGAATCCTTTAATTTTTATGATTTTACCACAGTCTAATTCTTCTTGGTTCCATTCTAATAATTCAATCCGTTTATATTTTTCTTGACCAAATGTATCATCAACTAAACGATTATTTTTTAAAGGGCAATAATAAATTTTGTCTAAGCTATCAATATATAGCATTAAACTGTGTACCGCATACCATGTATCCATCAAAACAGTATCAAATGGTAAAAGCTTATGATACACAAGGTTTTGGAGCATATCTTTCACATGGTCTATCTTGGTTTTCCCATCGACATCAGGATTAAAAATTCGATAATCTATGACCCAAAATCTTTGAAGTGTAGGGTTGACATACACGCAGCTAACTACACCAATGCCTTTCAGGACACCATGCTCATTACCACTATATTGTCTTCTGACTATTTCTATTTCTTCAGAATACTTTTTATCTAAAACGCTATCATCAAATATGATGTAACCATTTTCATCAGACTCAACGACCTCTTTCACGTTATCCCATAGTAAACGAGGTGTTAATTTTTCGGTTTTCAAATAATAGTTAATTGCGTCATGACTAATACTCTCTAAATGCTCTGCCAAATTGGTAATTGTATAATTAATTTGACTACTTAATAAATATTGGCAGTAATTAAGCTTAGTAAATCTCATTACCCTTAGCGAAATTTATCTAATATAACCTCTACCTATTTTCTCACGAATATTTCGATAGTACTTCCAAGACAGCGACTTCTATTACGAAGGCAAAGCTTTCAAAATCAGATTTAATTAATACCTATGTACTATGAACTAACGATCGCATTGTGCCAGTTGCGTAAGTCCTGAGATATTTACACCATCGACTTAACTAATGGAGAACTTTCTTTATAGTAACGAACGACTTTTTGGCATTTTGGCATAAATTTGAGTAGTTTTCAGGATAGCCTATTGATAGAAACTAAATTTAGCAATTACCACAATAGTCTATGAGCAATTGATTTAGCTGGCAGTACCAAAGTTTAATGCTTGTTAATCAGGTAGACAAATATTATGTGGTGAGGAATTTAAATTAAAAAAATAACAATACAACGTTAAACAGAAAATATTTCCGGCTACTGTTTTCAAATACTGCTGAAATTTGTATACTCCTATCGCTGAAACAAGGATTGAGAATTATGGTTCTACAGCCTATGTATCATCAAGTGATAACTATTTTTACAAATTTGCTTGCCATACCTGATATAAATACTGAAAGTAAACAATGATGTCGATTTCAGCTTTTTACACGGTAGCCATTGGCGAATGTGATAAAACAGTAGAAAATTAGATACAGATAAAGCACATTCCTCATGGTAATTACGGAAAGGAATGCGCGTGTAACATCTATAGTGTAGGTCGCTCTGGGGCAAGCTGCCCGCACTACGCATCACCATCAAGGGAATTTACCGTAACCGCGATTTCCCTGAGTAGCCAAGTCACTTAACTGCTTTCGTATAATTGATGAGAGTAAGATGTGATTGGCGTTAATAAATCATACATCGTACTGCGTCCTTTAGTTGACACCCAATTTATCTCGATCGAAGTCTTAAATTCACAAAAATTACAGTGCCAGGACAGCAGTAAATTGGCACTAATTTCTTTGCCTTAGTTAAGAGTATGAGAACTTAAAAATTATTCGCAATATAGTTAGAAAACTTAATTATGGAACATATTTCACAACTGGCGACAAATGTTAGAGACAAAACTGCCTATCCAGATATTCTAGTTATATCTCGCAGCTTTCTACCAAAAGAAGCTGTAATTAGTGAGTATATATATAATCGTTGTCTGCAAGATCCAGAAAGGGTAATTGTTCTTGCTGCTGCTTGCTCAGGCGATAAAGTATTCGATCGCGATCAAAAATTTCCGATATATCGCTGGCCAATTACTAGGGATTGGAGTTTTCTCAATCCTTGCTTCAATCTGATTTATTCATTTGTTCTAGCAATTAAACTATATTTTCGCTATCACTATCGCTATATTGAATGGGGTCATGGCTACGAGTTTCCATCACTTTTACTCCTGAGCTATTTCCTCCCTATTCGTTTTTTTATCTATCTTCACGGTAATGATATTCTTTGTGGGTTACGCAATCCGATATGGCGATCGCTATTTAAATTAACACTTAAACGAGCTGAAGGGATTGTCTGTAACAGTTCCTATACACAAGATTATCTCAGAGCTAAGTTAAGATTGGATACCCCTACCCACGTTATTAACCCAATGGTTAGGGCTGAGAAATTTAGCCAAGTCACCAGTCAAGGTAATTTAGCTGAGTTACGTGCAAACGTGCGCCAGACATACAATATTCCCGATACAGCAGTAGTGATTCTCTCGGTGGGAAAGCTAGTTAAGCACAAAAGCTTTAACCGTGTAATTGATAATTTACCCCTACTACTAACTGTTGGGGTGGATGTTCACTACATAATGTGCGGGCAAGGCCCTTGTGAAGCGGAACTGAAATCTTTAGCACAACGCTTGCGAGTCGATCGCAGGGTACACTTTGCCGGAGATGTACCCGATCGCGAATTAGCTAGTTATTATGCAGCCTGTGATATATTTGCTATGCTGAATCTCTTCGATAAAAAAGCTAGCAGTATCGAGGGTTTTGGCATCGTTTACCTAGAAGCGAGTTACTTTGGTAAACCTGTGATTGCTTCTCGTTTAGGCGGTGTCATCGATGCAATTCACCACGAAGAAAACGGCATACTCGTTAACCCAAATTCGGGTTATGAAGTCTTTCAAGCTTTCAATCGCTTGTGTAAAGACCAACCCCTACGCGAACAACTCGGTCGCAAAGGTAAAGAATTAGCCCAGAGGAAGACATTTCATCGTTCGTTATATAAGGCTGAATGAGGGAGTGTGGGGAGTGTGGGAAGTGTGGGGAGAAATAACCAATGCCCAATGCCCCATGTCCCATGACTCAATAGATTGATTCACCCACCACCAACAATAGTGACAACTTCTAAGCGATCGCCTTGTTGCACTTTTGTTTCTGTCCAAAATTGGCGGTGTAAAATCTCGCCATTATACTCTACTGCTACTAAGCGGGGATTAAAACCAAGTTGTTGGAGTAATTCTGGTAAAGGAGTTTGGGATGAACAGCTATGGCTTTCTCCATTTACCTGAAGTGTAATCTGGTTAGACATAAATTGTCACAAATGCATTAGAAAAAATTGGGAATTTCAAGAAAATTCTGAGTAGCAAAAGTAACTACTCAGAACTTTAAGGATTTTTAATTTAAATTTTGATTGTTTAAGCTTCTGGTTTAATGCGATGCAATTGTGAAAGCAAATATTGTGCCACTAATGTGGGTTGTTCTGCTTGCATGAGCGATCGCACCACGGCTACACGTTCTGCACCTGCATCAATCACGTCATTGATATTATTTGCATCTATGCCGCCAATTGCAAACCAGGGAATAGGGCAATTTTTAGCAGCATAGCTGACATATTCTAAGCCTGCTGCTGGCTTACCTGCCTTTGTTGGGGTTTCATAAACTGGCCCTACACCAATATAATCAGCACCTTCCGCTATTGCTGCTTGCATTTCTTCTAAATTGGTGGTAGAGCGACCAATGAGGCGATGGGAACCGAGTAGTTGTCTGGCGATGTCGATGGGCAGATCTTGCTGTCCTAGATGTACGCCATCTGCATCTGTTGCCAAAGCCAAATCTATGCGATCGTTAATAATGAAAAGAGCGCCGTAGAGATGGCATAGCTGTCGCAGTTTTTTAGCTTGTTCTAGCCGAATAGTATCATCAGCAGTTTTGTCACGGTATTGTAACAAAGTCAATCCGCCTTTGAGTGCAGCTTCCACAGTTGTCAACAAATTTTCTGAGGGTGAGGTAACTAGATACAGACGCGATCGCCACAGCAATTGATGGCGCTGATAACCTAATAAATTGCTTTCTAGAGTATATACTTGATACCGCATCTGCTTAAATGCTTTCCCCATCTCCGCGTGATGCAGCTTACCGTATTCTTCCAGCACCCGCATTGCTTCTTGCACGCGACAAAAGTTAGCTTGCAACACGGCTTTGATGCTAGTGCGTTGCTCCTCTTGAGGATGCGTTAGATCTGTACCTGTGTCCCCTGGTGTATCTCGTGCTGCTCTTAGTTCTGCTGTATGCCAGTTAGCTACCTCTTGTCGCAGACGTTTGCATTCCCCAGTCAACTGAGAATTATTTAACCCAAAGCGACACCATTCTTCGATAGTGCGCAAACCTTCACGAGCGCGATCTAAATTAGCATCTAAAATGCGGTAGACAACTTGCTGCATCTGCTGCGTTTGGCTGTATGGATCGACCATTACAACAACCCCATTCCTGCTTTCATCAAAAGACGGAAAATCAACTACTCTAGTAATCGTCATTTATAAAATTGCTATTTTTACTAGAAATTTACTATGTACTCAAAACATAAGAGTAGCAAGGATTCTATCAAATTAGCAGATATACGTGTCGGTTCAGATAAAGGTAAATTAAGGCTACAGTTCAGCACTCGCATTAGCCAGAAGTTCTACAGCAAGCGACAAGCTTACAAAGAACCGGGGAGAAGAGACACCCCAGAAAATCTGCAATGGGCAAATCAAATAGCAGCACAGATACAAGCTGATATCGATCGCACAGATGGTAGCTTATTCGATCCAACACTAGCTAAATATCTAGAAATCAAGCCACTCACCACAATTAACCAGTTCAGCAATCCTCCACAACCACCTAAATTAGGACAATTATGGCATGAGTTTGTTGATTGGAAATTGCAAACAAAGCAGATCCAAAAAACTACCTACAAAAAATTTTATTGTTTACCATCACCTAACTATCCTGGTTTGGTCAAGAAATTAGCATCAAAAAAATTAGAATATTTAAAACCCTATTCTCCTCGGCACAGTTTTATTAGCATTCAAGCCGAGCGTGGAGTTGACTTAAAGTTACTCGCTAATAGCTGTGGTAATAGTGTAGAGCATATTATTAAACATTACTTAAATTTTGACAATAAATGCAAGTTGAAAGATATGTGAATATATATATTAATGCCAAAATAAAATTCCCAACTTTTGATAGAAATCGGGAATTTTATTTTTTAATCCTTGATTAATGGGATAGTAATCAGAATCAATAAATTAACGCCCACTTTGGATTTGGTCAAAGACTGCGCCATCATCGAAGAATTTCTTCTGAACAGAATTCCAACCTCCTAGATCTCCAACTGTATACAGCCGCGAAATTTTGGGGAATTTGTTCTGTACTTCTTTGGCTACAGTGGAGTTAACTGGCCGGAACCCAACTTTGGCAAATTCACGCTGTGCTTCGGGAGCGAACAGAAACTTGACAAAAGCTTCAGCAACTGCTCTGTTACCGTGCTTATCAACATTTTTATCTACAACTGCTACTGGCGCATCTATAGAAATGTTAGTTGAGGGAACTTCGTAAGAGGTGTCTGTTTTACCTTGTTGTGCTGCTAAAATCAATTCATTTTCGTAGTTGAGTAAAACATCTCCTTGACCTTTTTTATAAAAAGCATCGCTGGATTCCCGCGCATCTTTAGGTAACACAACGACATTTTTAAACACCTGAGTCACAAAATTTCGAGCTTGGGTTTCATTACCACCATTTTTGGCGATCGCTCCCCACAAAGCAAGAAAATTCCACCTAGCACCACCTGATGTTTTGGGGTTAGCGGTTACAATCTTAACCCCTGGTTTCGCTAAATCAGACCAAGTCTTAATCTTTTTCGGATTACCCGCACGGGTTTCTAGAGCAACTACAGAGTGAGTCACAATCGAGTTATTTGGATTCTCACGCTCCCAACCTGGTTGGATTAAGCCTGCTTGCTCGATTTTTTTGGTATCGAGAGCCAATGCTAAAGCTACAACATCTGCTTCCAAACCATCAATCACAGCGCGAGTTTGGGAGCCTGAACCACCATAACTTTCACGAAAAATCACATCTTGACCTTTTTCTCGTTTCCATTTGGCTACAAACTGGGGAATTATTTTGCCATAAGCTGCTTTTGTCACTGCATAGGAAACAAGAGTGATTTCAACTTTCTTACCGTTTTGGCTAATTAGTTGAGTTTTTTGATGACTAGATGGAGTTTGAGAAACTGTATTCGCTGCATAAACAGGAATCAGAGTGCTAAACCCCAATCCTGTTGCTAGCAATAGGCTAGAGGTTTTAACTGAGGGCAGCTTTAAGGATGGAAATAGTTGCTGCACTGTATTTAAAAGTTGCAACTTATGAGATGGTTTGTGGGTCATGGAATCGTTAACAGCTGGTATATCAAAGTAAACAACTAAAAATCTACCGGGCTATAGTAGATTTTCTTTAAAAAAGAGAGTATCAGAATTAAACTAGATATATCAAGGGTTTTCTCTTAATAAATACAGTTTCTTTACCAAGAAAGGTGTGTATTTTTTATTTGCTCAAAATTTATCAATTATGAATCTCAGCCATACTATAGAGGCAATAGAAATCCATACCAGTTCTCTGCAAAGCAGCAATCTTAAAGAAAAAAGACTGTTCTGAATCAGGTATTAACCTGATAGGTTCCTGTTGATATCCATGAACCTGATTATGATGATGTGATAAAAATTTGGAAATTATTTGACTCAGAGTAGTTTGAATTGCTCGTCAAACTGTTAAAATCACCATATTCTCGGTAGAGAATATGCAGTTTTCCTCTTGCTTTTTACTAGGAATACCTGCAATTATCTTATATACCATCTGTGTATACGGTATTTCTCTAGAATAACCGTAGATCTTTTAGAGGAGGATCTGGAATGAGTCTGTGGCCGCGCCCCCTGAAGCGATCGCAACTGAGTATTGAACGAATCATCACTCGGTTCCGGCTAAATTCGCTGAAAGGCTTTGTATCGCTATTTTTAACAGGGATATTACTGAGTGTATCCCTTGCAGCTTGTTCTGGTGGAAATGGTAATAATTCTGCCAGTGAAACCCCAGCTGCTAGTCCTGTTGCTGCTGCCAACAAACAAAATGTGGAATTAACTCTTGTTTCCTTTGCTGTCACCAAAGCAGCTCACGAAGCGATTATTCCTAAATTTGTAGAAAAATGGAAGCAAGAACATAACCAAACTGTCACCTTCAAACAAAGCTATGGCGGTTCTGGTTCTCAAACCCGCGCTGTAATTGATGGTTTGGAAGCAGACGTTGTTCATTTGGCGCTGGCTGGAGATACTCAAAAGATTGAGAAAGCCGGACTAATTCAACCAGGATGGGAAAAAGAAGTTCCCAATGATGGCATTGTCTCCAAATCTGTAGCAGCATTAGTAACTCGTCCAGGCAATCCCAAAGGTATTAAAACTTGGTCTGATTTAGCCAAAGATGGTGTAAAACTAATTACCGCTGACCCCAAAACCTCAGGGGTTGCACGTTGGAATTTCCTTGCCCTGTGGAATTCCGTAATTAAAACTGGTGGAGACGACGCTAAAGCTCTTGACTTTGTAACTAAAGTCTATAAGAACGTGCCCATCTTAACTAAAGACGCCAGAGAAGCTACAGATGCTTTCTTTAAACAAGGTCAAGGCGATGCCCTAATTAATTACGAAAACGAAATTATCCTGGCAGAGCAAAAGGGTGAGAAAGTAACTGCTATTGTTCCTGATGTGAACATCTCTATCGATAATCCTGTTGCAGTTGTAGATAAAAACGTTGACAAACACGGTACTCGTGAAGTCGCCGAAGGTTTTGTGAAATATCTGTACACTCCAGAAGCGCAGCAAGAATTTGCAAAATTAGGATTCCGACCTGTAGATGAGACAGTAGCAAATAATAAAGAAATTGCAGATAAATTCCCGAAGGTGAAAACTCTGGGTACGGTTAAAGATTTCGGTGGTTGGGATGCCATCAATAAGAAATTCTTTGCAGATGGTGCAATTTTCGATAAGATTCAAGCCCAAAAGAAATAGTAATTAGTAATTAGTTATTAGTCATTTGCCATCAAAAAAGACAAATGACTAATGACCAATGAAAACTACCATGCAGTGCATAATTTTTAGATATCTTTGGTTATTTACACTTAGCATGATTAGCCATTACAGAATACCTACCAAACTTGAGTTTTACAATTTTGAAATTTAGCTTTTGCAATGTTTGACTATGACTCTATCTCCTCCTGTAGAAATTGATAGTAAAACTCCGTTCTGGAAAACGTTACTGGAGAAATTGCGTCAGATTCCTTGGACTTGGCGCATCACTTTGGTATATCTAACAGTGATGTTGTTTGTCCCGATAGCGGCGATGTTTCTCAAAGCCAGTACAGAACCGCCAGCGCGATTTTGGGAAATTGCTACTAGTCCCTTGGCATTAGCTACCTATAATGTTACCTTTGTCACCTCATTGGCAGCGGCTCTGCTTAATGGGGTTTTTGGCACGCTGATTGCTTGGGTATTGGTGCGCTACGACTTTCCCTTGAAACGCATCATTGATGCCACCGTAGATTTACCGTTTGCGTTGCCAACCTCGGTAGCAGGTTTAACACTGGCAACAGTATATAGCGATAATGGCTGGATTGGTTCGCTATTAGCACCGCTAGGGATTAAGGTATCTTTCACTCGGTTAGGCGTGTGGGTAGCAATGATATTTATCTCCCTACCCTTTGTCGTGCGGACAGTGCAACCCGTACTTCAGGAAATGGAACATGAAATTGAAGAAGCTGCTTGGTCTTTAGGCGCTTCTCAATGGCAGACTTTTTGGAAAGTAATTTTACCGCCGTTATTTCCCACAATTTTGACTGGTATTGCTTTGGGTTTCTCGCGTGCAGTAGGAGAATATGGCTCTACTGTGATTATTTCTTCTAATACACCTTTCCAAGATTTGATTGCACCCGTGTTGATTTTTCAGCGACTAGAGCAGTATGACTATTCTGGTGCAACTGTCATCGGCGTAGTTTTATTAGCAATTTCCTTGGTGCTACTCCTCGCAATTAATTTCTTACAAGCGTGGTCAAGAAGATATGACAGTAAATGAGCCAAAGTTTCACTCATCAACGGCTGAGAAAGATATAGTCAAGCCGAAAAAGCCTAAAAGTTGGGTGCCAACACTGTTGATTGTAATTGCGATCGCTTATTTAGCTTTAGTTCAATATATCCCGGCACTCAACGTTTTTATCCAAGCCTTCAGCAAAGGAGTTGGGCCGTTCTTTGCCAACTTATCCAAACCCGCCTTTCTCCATGCAGCTTGGCTAACACTGTTACTAGCGCTGATCGCTGTCCCGATTAATGCAGTTTTTGGATTGTGTGCAGCTTGGGCGATCGCTCGTCATAACTTCCCTGGTAAGGCTGTAGTCTTAAGTATTATTGACCTACCCTTTTCGATTTCACCCGTAGTTGCTGGATTGATGATTGTACTGCTCTATGGGCGGAATGGGTGGTTTGGCCCTTGGCTACAAGCACATGATATCCAAATTATCTTTGCCTTTCCTGGTATGGTACTGGCTACGGCGTTTGTAAGTATGCCGTTTGTTGCGAGGGAAGTAATTCCTGTTTTAGAAGAATTTGGTAAGGATCAAGAAGAAGCAGCAAGAACACTTGGTGCAAACGATTGGCAAACATTTTGGCGCGTTACCCTACCCAGTATTCGCTGGGGCTTACTCTATGGCTTAATTCTCACCAATGCAAGAGCAATGGGTGAATTTGGTGCGGTTTCGGTAGTATCTGGCAATATTGCTGATAAAACTCAGAGCTTACCGCTATTTGTAGAAGATGCTTACAAACAGTACGAAACTGAAGCTGCATTCTCTGCTGCTGTACTATTAGCGCTATTAGCAGTAGTCACTTTGGTGTTGAAGGAGATTTTAGAACGGAAAACCCGAATTAAAGATGTGGAATAAGTTGGGTATATTGCCTTTTGCCTTTTGACTCTGGACAAATGACAAAGGACAAATGACAAATGACAAATAAAATTAAACGAATTAGGGTAAGAATCCCAAAGGATTATCACCAAGAACCTGTGATTTCTCGCCTAGTTTCTGACTACGGTGTGACTGTTAATATTACTGCGGCAATTTTAGGAGCAAATGCTGTTGGTGATGGTTGGTTTGATTTGGAATTACAGGGAACAGATGCACAAATTCAAAGTGCCTTGACCCATCTGAATGATTTAGCTCTGCAAGTTTGGGATGATACAAACACAGCTACTTGGTAAGGTGATTTAATGTCTGCTTTCTATTAGTCCATCCTCCTCAATTATGAGGGGGATAATTTTTTGGTTGATCGTGCTTATACTAATTCCAGAAATAAATGAGACAGATGCGTAGGTAGGGGCACGGCGTCAGTAAGATAATTTGATATACCAAAAGATTGTGGGTGTTCCCTACAAAGAATTAATCTGTCGCCAACATTTTTTGAATTGGTATAAGTTTATAGATAATTCTTATTGCGATGATTGCATCGGATTAACTGGGTTAATTAAGCCCTGTGCTGTACCAAATAAATTGATCGGGCTGCGACCATCGGTAATTAAAACACTTTGCAATCCCAAAGCTTGCAATAATCTTGCCTGCATTTCTGGCCCGGCTTGTGCCATTGCTATTAAGGTTTCTGCGCCAATGGCTGCTACTTTTTCGCTGAATTCTACACTGGTAATTTCCGCCATGCGCTGTGCTTTTTCTATCTCTAAACCTACAAGTGCTTGTTGGTGGGCGAGTTCCGCCATTTGGCGGGCGCGTAATTGTTCTAATTCGGCTTCGGCGCGAATTCTAGCGGCTTCGGCTTCTTGTTGTGCCAAATTTACAGCTAATTCGCCTTGAATTCTGGCAGCTTCGGCTTTGGCTCTAGCTTCAGCAGTAGCATTACCTGTAGCTTCAATGGCGGCGTTTTCTGCTTCTAATTCCAACAGGTTTTTGCGCTCAACTGCGGCTGCACTTTTATCGACAATTGCTTGCCTTTCTAACCTAGCTTTGGCTTCTTGTTCGATGCGTTCGGCGTCATGACGGGCTGCGGCTTCTTGGGCATCGGTGGTAATTTGAATGGCAATTTGTACCGATTTTTGCAGGCTGTCTAAGGTACGTTCGTCAACAGGTTCGACGGATTGAATATCAACGTTAAAGATGACCAAATTATTGGTTCTAAACCGGAATTCTTCGCCGATACGTCCTGCTGCATCAGTACCAAAAACGGCGGTGCGAATAATGCGGGCAGAATTGCGGTGAAATTCGTCAAATTTGACACCTGCTACTGCACCACGCACGCGAGATGCGATCGCTTTACAAGCTGTATCGACAAAATCCGGTACTTGAAATAGTTTGGCGGCGGCTTGTTCGTCGTGGCGGTCTACATCAAAATACCAGTTATAAGACAATCGCAGTTGTAGGCGTGCGTGATCGGAAGTTTCTACGGTAAATAAATCAGTCATAAAATCTGGCCCCAGCAATAAAGCCAGTGACTTGATGCGATGCATTTGTTTGGGTACGCCACCTGACAAACTCAACACGGTAAAAGCTTCATCAGGCCCCAACATCACTAAATCCGGGCCAAAGACAGTACGCGCGGTTCTTTCTTTATAATCGTGGATTTGGACTGCGGCATTTTGGGGAACGTGAAATACAACCGCCCTGGTGCGATCGCGTTTTTTGGCTTGAGCTAAATCTGGTTGCTCTCGGTGATGCTGTCCGCGATCGGAAATCGGGTCAAGTTTATGTGCTAGCAGTTCTTCAACGACGGTTGGTAGTTCTTTTTGCCAAAGTTCTTCATAGGGAGTGAGCATATATGCTTGGGGGCCACTCACTAGTTTGAGTTCGCCTGTTTGAATATCTCGGACATAAATTCCTTCATTCTTATCTAAGGGAATAGCTTGGCGTTTTTCCACTACTTCCACTTCTACGCGCGGAATGTAATCTCTGGGGCCGGAAATCATCCACATATCCCCAGGTTGGCGTTGAATTCGATTTGCACCTGCACCTTCTTCCAAGGCTTCTTTAGCCCGGAGTAGCAATGCTTCTTGTTCGCCTAAAACATAAACTTTTTCGATACCCTTTTCTAAAGATTCGCCGGGATGCAAGAAAAATGAAGTTCTACCTTGACGTACCTCGCGCAGTCCTAATTGCGGTTTACCTGCATCATCAATGGGGTTAACAACAATACACCATTCTCTGTCACCCAAAATCGTAATTTTGACTTCCCCGACTACGACTTCATAAACATCAGGAATGTGGATTTCTGCATCTGCAAAAGTTACTAACCATTCATCTCCGGCTTTGCGCTGGCGACCAAATACATCGTTAAATGTGCGTTGTGCGCGGAGGTGTAAAGCTGTTTTTTCTGTTAATACGTAGGCATTAATAATGCCCACAACTTCTTCATCAACTCCAGGTAAATAAGCGCCTTCTTCTCTTACCAACCATTCTTCACCAGATCTACGCTGATTACCCAGGCGATCGACACAATTTTGTCGCGCTAGTAAGCGTAAAGCTTGGTTAGGCTTAATGATTTGCGCCGTAACTCTTTCGATGACTTCTACTTCTACACGGGGAATGTAAGTTCCAGGGCCTTCAAATAGCCATTCATCTCCCGCCAAACGGTTGATCGTTCTTGTTTGGATTTGTCCATTAACTGTGACGGTAATTGGATCAATGAAATCTCGCAGCGATCGCAAACGTAAAGCTTGATTAGTCTCAACCACTTGCAAGCGCTTGATTTCTCCCTCTAATTCTTCGCCTGGATAGAGGGGAAACGGTTCTTGCGCAAAACGGATTTCTTCGTCACCATACCGTAGTTTTACCTGACCGAAGTCATCCGCGATCGGTTGATTGTCTTCATTGCGTTGCACTGGATTGGCAACAATACAATAGTGGCGTGGGGGAACCACTATCATTGGCTCAGGTTTTAATATCAACCGTTCGTGGTCGCGCAGCGTAATGGTTTGCGGCCCAACTTCCAAGCGGGTAACGCCAGTATTGTTATCTAAAACATGAATAAATTGTTGGGGTTTGAGGCGAATGACACCGCTAGAAGTGCCGGGAGCATCGCTTTTAGTTTCAATTTTCCGTTCGCTTGTATTCATAAATTTATAGATTTTTGTTACTTGTAAAATATTTTTTACAAATGAAATATAACTTCAACTATTTTTTGTTATTCCTGTCAGAATAAATTCCGTTTCATCCTAACCGATTTATCAACTAATGTCTTAATTACAAAGAAAAAATGCACATTTTCTCTGATTATGCGGTTATATTCCAAGAAGACAATGCCTAAAGCGGGTTGCGCCTACGCATTTGCTATTTTTGGTACGTCAATTGCGGTTGCGGAGATTACAATTGCCATTTCGGAGAATACGATTGCGGTTGCGGAGGCTACAATTGCCATTTCGGAGACTACAATTGCGATTTCGGAGGCTACAATTGCTGTTTTCGATACTACAATTGCGATTTCGGAGGCTACAATTGCTGTTTTCGATACTACAATTGCTATTTCGGCAGCTTTAATTAGACCTCTTGCATGAATCTTTACCCTCACCCTAAATCCCTCTCCCATGCATGGGAGAGGGACTTTGATCGGCTGATGTGCAGCTAAATTATGTAAGTCAAAAACGCAAAATAATTGTAGTGCGGGACGGAAAGCCCGCGTCTTATATACAAATTAGATGCTTCGCAGCTTATCGGCTCCCCTTCTCCCAATTTTGGGAGAAGGGGCTGGGGGATGAGGGTAAGTTTTGTATTCGTGCAAGAAGTCTATTGATAATTGCCTGTCATGAAGAATTGTAATGAGACGATTTAAAATCACGCAAAAGACTGAAATACAATTCTTTTGACTTCCACCTTGGGGTTACTAACCCCGAATTTCAAGCTAAATCTAATTTTTTACTCATTTTCGTGACTGGAACAATTACCCCTTTCTTTAACTGATGCGGTGCCCTGGCGATAAAAGTAAAACCCAACCGCGAATAAAATCCTTCAGCATAAAGGCTAGCAGTTGTAAGTACTTTATCTATACCTTGCTCGCTGGCTTGATGGCAAAAATGTTGAACTAAAACTCGCCCTATACCTTTTTTTTGGTATTTGGGATGTACGTATAAAGCTATGAGTTCATCTGCAATATAACTAGCAAACCCGGCAACTACATCATTTTCGATAGCTACCCACAAATGTTTTGCTTTAAGACTCTTCATGATATTTGAACCATCAGGCTTGTCACGATAATTTCGCCAAGCTAACAGTTCTTTGTGAGAATAGAAAGTTGCTGGTAGTGCTTTGATCGCAGCAATATGAATTGCACTAATATCCCATGCATCTGTTTCTTGTGCAGGTCGAAGAATGATTTCGTTAGCACTCATATTTTTTGTTTAAAGATATCAGTTTTTTCTGAAATATTTAACTGGCGATCGCAATCTGTAAAAAATCTCAACTCTTCATTATCTAAGCTTACTCTTAGCTTAAGATTGCTATACTGCCTTCCCCAATCTCCCCATTTTCTATAAGGAAATAAAATGTCAAATTTTGAGCTAGTACTCAAGCTGTTACTGCAACTAACCGTAATCTTGGTAACTTGTCGCCTGGTAACTATTGTTGGGAAACGATATTTGGGACAAACCGATGTTGTTTGTGAAATGATTGCTGGTGTAATGTTAGGCCCATCTTTGCTGGGTTTAATCAATCCAGAAATACAGCAATGGCTATTTCCCAAAGCACCAATTTTATTAGCAACGGGAGCAAAAATTCCCAATCCTTCGATGTCAATTCTCTTCGCAATCAGTCAGATTGGGCTGGTAATTTATATGTTTTTAATCGGCTTAGAATTCAATACCAATCTGATTAAGCAGCGCATGAAGAGTGCTGGTTTGGTATCTGGTGCAGGGATAATTGCGCCTTTTTGTTTGGGTGCAGTGGCAGCTTTTTTCTTATATGGTAAAGGCGATTTATTCAAATCGGGAGTTACACCTTGGGCTGCGGCTTTATATCTCGGTGCTTCGATGTCGATTACAGCATTTCCCATGTTAGCCCGGATGCTCTACGAACGCGGCATTGCTAAAACCACCTTTGGCACTTTAGCACTAGCAGCTGGTTCTATAGATGATGCGACTGCATGGTGTTTGCTAGCTATTGTCTTAGCCAGTCTAAATGCGAATACAAGTATTGCTGCTTTAGCAATTGGTGGTGGTATCGGCTACGTGATATTCACAATTTTTGTTGGCAGACCTGCATTAACTATCTTTACACGCATCGCAGACAAAGATGGTAGGGTGACAATTCAAACTTTAACTTTAGTGCTGATGGTGTTAATGTTCTGTTCGTGGTTTACTGATGCCATAGGTATCTATGCAGTCTTTGGTGCTTTTATTTTAGGTACAGCAATGCCAAGGGGTGAATTTGCCGAACAAATACGCGATCGCACAGAATATTTAACAACGGCATTTTTATTGCCAATATTTTTTGTCTTCTCTGGACTCAACACGCAAATCGGATTGGTAAATACACCTACCTTGTGGGGAATTACGCTGTTAATTATAGCGATCGCAATTTTGGGTAAAGGTATTGCTTGTATGCTAGCAGCAAGATTTGCCGGAGAAAGTTGGCGCGAATCAGCCACTATTGGTGCGCTAATGAATGCACGCGGTTTGATGGAGTTAATCATCCTGAATATTGGTCTAGAGCAAGGCGTAATTACCCCAACTTTATTTACTATCATGGTTATTATGGCAATTGTGACAACATTAATGGCATCGCCATTAGTTGCCTTTTTATTACAAGGTACAAGTTACGAAAAATCTCCGGCTTAAGCAGAATTAAGCCAAAATTTGAGTGTTAATTGGCTATTTTAAATAGGGCAGAAGGCAGAAGGCAGGAGGCAGAAGGTTAAAGTTCTTCATACTCCCGTTGTGGAAATTGTCTATGATTGACTAGCTGAAAATTAGAAACTCAGGGTTAGGAAAGAAGGACTTAAGCAAAATATTTGAGGTAATAACTCCTGTAAATATTAACTCTTGACTTTTGACTCTTGACTCTTGACTTTTGACTGTAGATATTAGATTCCCCACACTTAATTGCTAATTACTAGCCTAGTGTCGTAACAACAATTAACATCATAACCTGGCACGATTGTACTTGTGGTGTGTATAAAAAGGTTGACAATTTCTATTGGTTTAAAGAATTATCTTAGGGAAACCGGATAGTCGCTTTCGAGGAAACTATGCACACAGTAATACTCGTTCTCTTTGAGGTGCTGACTGTTATTGGACTGTCACGGCTAGTAGGGCTGGCATTTAAGTCAGTTAAGCAACCGCTGGTAATTGGTGAGATTGTCGCCGGAATTATGCTTGGCCCTTCTCTATTTGGTCTGATTGCGCCATCAGTAGCAGCTACTCTGTTCCCACCGGAGACAATTCCATTTTTGAATGTGTTGTCTCAGGTAGGACTGATATTTTTCATGTTTCTCATTGGTTTGGAACTCAATCCCAAATACCTCAGCGGTCAGTTAGAAACAGCAGTTTTGACTTCTCATGTCAGCATTTTGGTGCCATTTTCTTTAGGAACACTGTTAGCAGTGTTGCTTTATCCTCTGGTTTCCAATGCGAGTGTTTCCTTTACCGCTTTTGCCCTATTTTTAGGGGCGGCGATGTCAATTACAGCCTTTCCTGTATTGGCACGAATTATTACAGAGAACAACTTGCAAGGAACGCGCTTAGGAACATTGGCGTTAACTTGTGCGGCTGTGGATGATGTGACAGCTTGGTGCGTGTTAGCAGTTGCGATCGCAGTCGCCAGAGAAGGTAGTATTGCTAGTGCATTCCCCACAATTCTCGAAAGCTTACTCTATATCGGCTTTATGCTCACAGCAGGGCGTTGGTTCTTGCAACGTCTTGCAACCCACTACCAGCGCGCGGGGCGGCTGAGTCAATTCGTAGTAGCGTTGATTTATATGGCCGTTGTGGCTTCTGCCCTCATCACCGAACTAATTGGTATTCACCTAATTTTTGGGGCATTTTTGCTGGGTGCGGCTATGCCCAAAAATGCAGATTTAGTTAGGGAATTGGCAGAAAAAACCGAAGATTTTGTCTTGGTATTTCTACTCCCAGTGTTCTTTGCCTTTAGTGGTTTGCGGACACAAATTGGTTTGCTCAACCATCCCGAACTATGGTTGCTGTGTTTATTAGTTTTAGCAGTGGCGATCGCAGGTAAGTATATTGGTACTTATGTTGCAGCGCGTGTCAGCGGGATTAACAAGCGAGAAGCATCAGCCCTTGGTTGGTTAATGAATACTCGCGGTTTGACTGAGTTAATCGTATTAAATATTGGGCTAGATTTAGGCGTGATTTCCCCTGTACTTTTTACCATGCTGGTGATTATGGCATTGGTGACAACATTTATGACCTCACCACTGCTGGAATGGACATATCCGAAAAAGCTGATCCGGTTAGATCGAATTGAGCCAGAAGCAGAAGAAACTGAAAAGGAAACTACTGTTGGTAGCGAGTACCGAATTTTAGTACCAGTAGCTAATCCTAGCAGCCAAAAAGGCTTAGTCCAGTTAGCTGTAGCGATCGCTCTCAACTATCGCCAATCTGCTGTGGTTCATCCCCTCAGCCTGATTGAATTTGAAGAAGACTATGCGTTTGAGAGTACGCCAGTTGAGGCTAACCGCTTAATCGAGCAACGCCGTCAACAGCTAGATGATTTAATAAATACTCTAGAACCGCCAACTACACGTTCTTATGTCCACCCCATCATCCGCCTATCAAGCAACGTTGCTAGAGAAACAGCCGAGATTGCCAAAATCGAGCAACCTAACTTGGTTTTAGTAGGTTGGCACCGTCCAGCTTTTAGTAATAATCGCTTAGGTGGGAGAGTTGGGCAAATTTTAACTACTACACCCGTAGATGTAGCAGTATTTGTTGACCGCGGAGGAGAGCGATTAGAGAGCTTGTTAGTTCCTTACTCGGCAAATATTCATGATGATTTGGCGCTGATACTTGCATTAAGATTGCTGATTAATCGCGATACTTGTACGTTGCAGATTTTACAAGTATTGTCAGAAAATCAAGTCAACAATGAATTGAGTTACGAGCTGCACACGATGATGGAGCAAATGCCAAATAGTGTACGCGATCGCATTCAAATTAAAACCATTGAAGCGCCAGAACCAATTCAAGCAGTAGTTGCAGCTTCCGAAGCCGTTGACCTGACAATTGCTGGTACTAGCCGCGCTTGGGGTATCCAACGTCAAACTCTCGGCAGATATACAGATCAGCTAGCCATCCAATGTCGTTCTTCGTTGCTGATTACTCGCCGCTATAGTCAAGTTACCTCTCATTTATCCTCCGTACTTTCGGAAGCCAGTACTCAAGAATCAGTCGCTAGGAGCTGAAGCCATGAATCACTTAAATGTAAAATCCTTAGCCTTCTATGGGATTGCGATCGGTTCAGTTCTCCTATTGTTTAAAACTGTCAGTGCTTACGGCGAAAGCAGCCTGAAAGCTCCTCCTGAAATTAACAGTAGCTATCGTGTTGCTTTGGCGGAAAATATTCCCAACTGTGAGAAACCAGATGCTTTAATGCTCAATATCCAACAATCAGGTATTTACATCAATGCATCTTTCTTACCAGTAAATACTAATGAAGAAACCCCCAATAGCAATGCAAAAAACGATGTTCTCTCTGGCATTTTGAGAAATAAACAATTGAGTTTATCTGGCAACCTAGAAAGATCTCATTTGTGTAATCTTACTTCTCCGCAAAATGCATACGTTCACTTAGCTAGAATACAAATGCAATTGCTAGATAAGGGAAATTTGATAGGTGAATTAAACTTGAGTGGTAGCACCAAAACTTTTAAATTTACAGCTGTACCTCAAAAAAATCACAATAAATCACAGCAGAAAAAAAGCCATTAAAATATGAGTGCCGATGAACAATAGCTATTAAGCATCACAGAAAATACCAAATAGCTCAAAATATAAAAGATAGAAATCATGGATAAAGGTTTAAGGACTATAGCGATTCTCTTTTACATGAGGTACACCCGTAGGGGCACGGCACTGCCGTGCCCCTACAATTGGCGATATAATGTTGTACCGTATCTGAATGGGAACAGCTATAAGAAGTTCTTCCCATATTGTCGGCAGCTATTTGGTATTAGCTTGTTTGGCGTATACATAGCAATTACTTTACAAGCTGGTAGCAGTATTGCCAAACCAGTAACGAAGCAGCTACAGGCTCCCTATTATCCCAATGTCCCACCAGGAAATGTAAGCACTCCCTTAGCTAGGCTAGATAATTGGCGTTTTTCTCCAGAAGTATTACAACTAGAATTTGCTCTTTCTGCAAGTACAAAACCTCACTACTTCTATCTTGCCCAACCTCCGCGGATTGTTGTCGATTTGCCTAATACTAAGTTGGGATATGTTCCCACTCAACAAAATTATTCTGGAGCTATCCAAAGAGTGCGAATTTCTCAATTGAACGCAGGCGTAACGCGCATTGTTTTGGATTTAGCACCAGGGAATTTTGTAGACCCCAATCAAGTAAAATTGCAACCTGTATCTAAGAAAAATCCTAATCGCTGGGTTTTACGTGCTGCCAATTCTGGTTATAGAAACTCTGTAAAACCAGGTAACTATCCACAATTACCTAACTCCCCACAACAGCTTAATAACTTACCCCAATTCCCATATAACTATCCTCAACAACCTATTAATCAATTACCAAATCCTAACCAACAATCGCCCTTTCCTACTTTACCGCCATCATCTAATAACTTGCCGGTAATACCTACTAACCAACAACAACCATTTGTAGTTGTACCGCCTCTGACGCCTAACAACCAATCTCAACTCCCCAGTTCTACCCTTCCGCCACCTATTTTCCCAAATCAACCTGGTAATTTTAATAACCCTACTTCGATTGCTAAACCTGATTTTCCTATTCCTACACTTCCGCAATCTCCATATTCATCTAATGTTCCCGAAACACCAGTGATTGAGTTTGGTCAACCTATTCCCAAAACAGGAAATTAACTACTAAAAGATTTACCTGCTCGGCTGACACAGAAAAATGTGTATCAACTCCTAGCGGTGGCGTTATCCCATCCTGAAAATTTGGGATAATTTGTTTTTTGGTATTCCCTGAAACGGGCGTAATATTAAATAATATTTTTGAACCACGGATGCAAATAACTAGTGAGGGAAGTACTCATGTCTGGTTCTGCGCCCTATCAGCCTTTGTTGTTAAAGATTATTCATGGTGTTAGTGCAATCTTAGCGATCGCCGCTATGGTCACAGGTTTTTTAGTTTACAATACTTTCGATGGCAGATTTGGGAAAGTACCTATCCCTCGGATTGACCAAATTATAGATATCCACGGGACATTTGCAGTATTTTTCTTTGTTGTTTTTCCAGCCTTAGCCCTCTATAGCTTTCATGCAGGGAACAAAAAGCTGTTACAAAAAGATTCTCTCCAAAACTTAAGTCAGGTTAGTAAACCGATTTGGTGGGTTAGTCTGCAAAGAATTGCTAATACATTAATGCTGATCGCTGGATTTTTAGCTGTCTTGTCTGGCAGAATGATGAAAGAAGAATGGTTGCCTACAAGACAGTTAAATGAAATTTGGTACTCGCTACATCTGATTAGTTGGGTGTTTATAGTTTGCTGTTTCGCGCTTCACATTTTGATGTCCAGCAAAGTAGGTGGTGCGCCTTTATTATTATCAATATTTTCGCTGAATGTACGCCCACAAGATAGCCCAAAACAATGGTCTACTCGTTTGCGTAATTGGTTGAGTAATTTATCAGCTACTTCTGAGGGAAGAATTCATCATTTGATGCAGAATAATTTCCCTCTCAACATCATTGAGATAATTGTACTAGCGGGAATTTTGACAGCGCTGATTTTACCTTTGTTCTTCTCTGGTGATTAGCAAACGAATTTGGCTCATTATATGAGTAAAACAATAGCAATCCGATTTAATTTTTGAAGAATCTAAGTATATGTAGCATAAAAATATTTAGGGTGTGCGTTAGCCTTTCGCATAATGCACCTACTGGCTAAAATACATCAATATTTCTCATAAAAATTTATAAAAATATAAAATCAATTTTTGTAATATAAATTACGTTCGTACAGCTTTAAGTATTAGCATATAAGTATCAACTTAATTATTAACAATTAAAAACCTCATATTATTTTGAAGTTTTGCTCTCGATATTAGTGTCGAATTCTAAATACTTGCAGAAGCTTGGCATTTCTTGATGAAAAGAAATGGAGGTGACATCAAGATGAGCAAATTTCATACCATTATGGGAACAGGCTTGGGTTTAGTATTTATGGTAGTGGGCGGTGGTCTAATTCCTATAGGATATCAAGAACTAAAAAATGCTCAAGAAAGCCTGAATTGGTCAACAACTAATGGACTAATCACTTCATCAGCGGTAAAGGAAAGTCAGGTTGAAGATTCTATTAGTTATGAGGCAGATGTCCGCTATCAATACACAGTAGCCGAAAAGCCTTACTCATCGGATCGAGTAACTTTTGGGCAATATGGTAGTAGCGACTCAGAACACGCTCAGTCAATTGTCCACAGATATCAAAAAGGACAAAAGGTAAGCGTGCATTTTAATTCTCAACAGCCAAGTCAGTCCGTGCTTGAACCAGGTGCAACTTGCTCATCTTATACGATGTTGGGAGCAAGCACGCTCTTCTTCACAACCGGAGCCATTTTCGCTGGCACTTGTGGGATTATTCTCCCTAAGCGTCAGCGGAAGCGCACAGAAAACATCAAACAAGCAGCCTCAAATCTCGCTCTCACCTTCTCAGAGGAAGACAAAACGCTGCAATATGAAGATTTTTACAAACTTCCTTTGTTCCAGCGTGGGTATTCACGAGAAATGCGAAATATCCTCCGCAAGCGTGGTGCAAATTGGGAAGCCATTCTCTGCGACTATGAATTTCAAGAAGGTTCTGGTGAAGACTCTAATCAATACCAACAAACAGTGGCAGTTTTCCAAGTACCTTATCGGAAGTTACCTGAGTTTAATCTCCGACCTAAAAATCTATCTGACAAAATTAAAGAATTCTTCAGACATAAAGACATTAATTTTACCTCTAATCTAGAATTCTCCCAGAGTTACCGACTGCAAGGTCAACCAGAAAGTGGTATCCGAGAAGTATTTAATTTTCCTGTCTTGCAATTCTTTAGTCAGCATCCTGGCTGGTGGGTAGAAGGCTGGGGTGAATGGCTGATAATTTACCAACTCAATAAGCAAATTCAGCCTGAAAAAATTAGCGTTTTTATAGAACAAACAACTCAAATTTCTCATTTATTTTCCTAATGGTTTATCGCATTAATTTTGCTGGCTGCAAGATATCCGACTGATTCAAGAAGTCGGATGCTTCCTTGCAACCCTTGATAACTTATGCGATGAACCACTAAGTTTAAGTCTATTTAAAATCTATCCGTTTCTTGTGGTGGGGCAACTGCTCCTGGTTGAGACATAAAGAAGTTCTGAGCAGCTTCATTTTGATATATGCATCTAATATCAGGTTTGTCAGTATCTAAGTTACCCGTAAAGCCAAAAGTGTTTAGGCGATTCTTACATTCTCTTACTTGGTCAGATGTTACTAACTTGCGCTGCTCTAAAAGTGCCCAGTTATTTTGACGGAGAACGCATCCAGGGCGCATACTCGGTTGAGCAACGTAGACATTAAAAGGGTTAAGAGTTACAAAAAGTCTGGCATCCATCACCATAGCGCTGGCTCCGTATTGCACGCAAATCTCAGGGTTTGGTGCTTTGGTATCAATAAATTCACGGGAAGCCACATTTGATGGGGATAAAGTTGTTGTCGAGCTAAAAGCTATACCAATTCCAATACCTAAGACAAATACTCCCCCCAAAATTGCTATGGTGGTGAAGTTAAATATGGAAGATTGGAATGAAGATGATCTAGAACTATTAGCCGATCTACTAGTGGTTGTACGTCTCATTGTCGCTGGTTTACCTTCACGCCTCAGATAGCAGGGAGTTGTTTAAACTGCTCTCCCTCTTTAAGTATGCCGAGTATTGGCTAGAATTGCCTGTAAGTTTCTCGTTAATATTTTGTTTAAGTCCTGAAGAAGCGAATTTTCTGGTTTGTAGTTGCGCTACTCTGCTATAGCGCTAAAGCGCAACTACGAGCCTGGCGCTAATGGTTTTTCCCATACAACTGAGTAACGCCAGAACAAATGCTTTTTGATTTTCGCTCCAGTTAAGAATTTCAAATATATTTGTTCTGCTTGCGATCGCGTCAGATATTCATCAGTAATACCATGTTCTCGCCATGCTGCGATCGCTTCTGGTGTTGGTCTGAGGCGTTTGTTTTTAAGTAGCTGTAATGTCAAGTTTAAGGGAAAAGCAAGAGCATTGCTGAATATATCCGCTATTCCTTCGGATTTAACCAAGTCTAAAATTAACAGCTTTCCACCCGGTTTGAGAGCCGCCTGAATTTTCGGCAATAATATTTCCAAGGGTAAATGATGAACTGTAGCTATCGAAGCGATCGCATCAAAATGTTTAACAGGAAAATCCCATTGCAATATATCAGTTACTTGGAAGTCTATATTTCGATAACTTTGAGACTGTTGCTGCGCGACTTCAATCATTTTTGCAGATAAGTCTACCGCAATGACTCGCTCGGCACGTTGAGCTAAAAGACGAGAGAAAACCCCAGTACCACAGCCTATATCTAAAATACTCTCGCAATGAGATGGTAATTGCTTGAGTAAGAAACGGTGGTAATGATTGTTATGATTCCATTGCTGGGACTGAAGTAAGGCGATTCTATCAAAATCCTGCTGAATTTTTTGCGTTAGGGCGTCGCTCATATTGCTTTATCTGTAATGTAGTCAAAAATCTCTCGTCTAAAATTTCTTCACCCATGACCAATGACAAATGACAGCCCCAACTAGAAATTTACGATCCCCAGGCTTATTAATATTAAATTAAAGCGATCGCTGTCACTTCCGGCGGACAATGCCAACGTCCTGGGGGAAAAGTTCCCAAACCGCGATTTACATAAAGCTTGTTTGTACCCACCCAATGTAAACCTTGACTCCATTGCCAATTTTTCACAACTTTTGGCCATTTCCCTTTTAAAAAAGGTATCCAAGCCCAGAGAAATTCCGGAATGTCATGACGAGAAGCATGAATCCAACTAGGTACAGAACCAATTCCCGGAATCACTATTTGACCGCCGTGAGTATGTCCTGAAAGTTGTAAATCCACACGCCATTTTTGTAGTGCTTCGGCGCTATCTGGATTGTGAGATAACACGATTCGCGGTGTATTAACATCTATTTGCCGCATTACCAATCCAGGGTTAAATTCCGACGACCAATAATCAGGAAGTCCTACTAAAGCCAAATCAGAGCCTAAAGGATAAGCTACTTGATTCCAAAGTACTTGGATACCTACAGATGTTAAAGCGCTAGTAATTTCTGCTTTAGAGTTAGGGAAATATAGGTCATGATTTCCTAAAACTGCATAAATTCCAACCCGACTTTTTAAATTCTTCAACCGACTTGCTAGTTGATGTATTGGTTTAGGGCTATGAGTCACAAAATCACCTGTAAGTAATACTAGATCGGGATTAATTTGATTGCTAGTATTAATTGCTTGTGTTAATAATTCTTCCGATAGTAGCAATCCATCAAAATGGAAATCTGACATTTGCACTATCTGAGTATTTTTTAATGACTTAGGTAGCCCCGAAATTTCAATATTTAAATATTCTACGCTTAAAGGCTCTGAAAGTAATTCCATTTTCTAATTGTCTAGGTGAAAAAAAGTCAAATTATATTTTTGTTATTTCTCATTTGTTATTGCTTAAAAGGCAATAGTACTTGTAGGGTGGGCAATGCCCATTCTATGTATATTTCCAAAATCAAATATTAATCCTATACTTAATATTATATGTGTATTTAGAGCTACGTAAATTATATTTTAAATAAGTTTGTAATTACTGCTACTAAATTATTTAACGCATTATATCGATCTTAAGATAGAGACTTACACAACTTTAGATAGAAGAAATTAAAAGTCAATTGCGGTAAATTTTGGAAATCTTTTCTCATAAGTTTGCAAATTACATTTTGGAGATTTGGCTAACGCTATTCAAATCACCTAAAGAAGTCGAGCAATATTCCAAAACAAACATATAAATTTTATGAGGAATATTAAAGTAGCTACTGTGATTGTAACTTGGAACAAGCTACATCATATTTGCTTGCTAATTGAAGATATCAAAAAACTCAATGCACCAAATTTCCATCTAGATATTTATGTTGTAGATAATGCTTCAACAGATGGTACTCAAATTTACTTAGAAAACCACTATTCTTTTATCAAAGTTTTGCAAACAGGTAGTAATTTAGGTGGTTCTGGAGGATTTTCTTACGGTTTACAATTTGTGAGCGAACTTGAATACGATTACATCTGGCTACTTGATAATGATGTTCGTCTAGATCCGCTAGCTCTAGAAACATTAGTTCAAACTTTACAAAAATATTCTGAAGTAGGATTAGTTGGTTCTCAAATTCGCAAACTACAGGAACCAAATACTATTCAAGAAATAGGTAGTTTTATTAACAATACTAAAGCACATTTAAAAACTAACTTTGGTAATTACAGTAATATTTCAAATGAGGAAATCCTCAAGGGTAGAGATTACATTAATGTGGATGTTTGTGCGGCAGCATCGCTATTAGTACGTAAAGAAATTGTTCAAGAAATCGGAGTTTTTGAAGATTATTTCTTACATTTCGATGATGTAGAGTGGTGTTTGCGAGCAAAGCAAGCTGGTTGGATTGTAGCGGCGAATCCAGCTTCGATTGTTTGGCATCATTCACCTGATTTTAAATGCAGACCCTGGGTTAATTATTATGATGAACGCAATCTTTGTTACTGTTGGCAAAAGCATCGACCTGATTTCGTATTAAAAAGAGTTATTGTAAGTTTGCCGCGTCTAGTTTATTACGCTGCAACAGGGCGATACTTTTTAGCTGAAGTTTCTCTTACAGGTTTTCAAGACTTCCTTGCAAATATTCGAGGAAAGATGCCTAGACCGCTAAATTATATTGAGTATTCTTTAGACGAAATTATTCAGCAGCCTTCTACAGTGTTTGTACAATCTAATATTTATCAAGATGATTTACAAAGTCAAATTTTAAACAAAATGGAGGTGGAGCAACAACTTACATTGTGGCATCCACCTCAAAAATTAGTTCAGTATTTTTGGCTATGGCTACTCGCATTTTTTAATAAACCAATAGATATAGCTTTTATTAGTTATCAAAAACCCAAACTTTACGTTCTCAATTTTGCAAAGCAAGTTTACTATTTTACGGGTAATGGTTACGTCCCTGTTTCAATTAATTTTTTAAGTTTGATTCATTCAGTTAATCAAACTATCAGTCAAATGTGGCAGATATACTGGCAAGTTCGCAAACTTAAGTTTAAGTTACCACCAATGCCGAACACAGCAGCAAATTTAGGTTCTCCCTTAGTATCAATTGTAATTTGTACGAGCGATCGCTCTCATTTTTTAGAGAAAGCCCTGAAATCGCTAGAACTCCTATGCTACCAAAATTTTGAAGTGATTGTGATTGATGCTTCCTCAACAAACCAGACGAGTGAACTAGTTGATCGTCTAAATCATCATAGTAGCTTGACAGTAAAATTATTGAAAGTTGAACCGCACAATATTAGTTACTCCCGAAATAAGGGAATCAAATTAGCATCAGGCTCAATTATTGCTTTTTTTGATGATGATGCCATTCCACCCTCGGAATGGATAGAAAAATTAATATTTACCTATTCTTTATATGGTAACAAATGTGGTGCAGTTGGAGGTAAAGTTAGAGACTTAACTCGTAATAATCAACCCTTACAATTTTGTCATGGAATTACCAATGTTTTGAGCGAAACAATTGCCATTCGCTCTGCTGATGCTGCTGATTATAACCAAGCAGATGGTTTTTGGTTTAACGGTTTAATGGGCACAAATTCATCTTTTAGAAAAGATTTACTTGAAAAAATTAATGGCTATGATGAATTTTTTGATTACTTTCTCGATGAAACTGATGTTTGTTTACGTATAATCAAAGCTGGCTATGAAGTTCATTATGCTGACGTTACTGTAAATCACTATCCTCAGCCTAGCCATAATCGCATCGATCAAAAGCATCTTACCTGCTGGTATTCTTTAGCAAAAAATACAACTTACTTTGCTTTTAAGCATGGCCTTAAAAAAATTCCATTTGCTATTTTTTTAACTCGCTTAATATTACTGCTAACCTATCGTTGCTTACTCAGGATACTGCGTTTAAAATTTACACATCATCTTCCAATCTCAACTTTAATAAGATACATTCAGCAAACTTTTGCCGGAACTCTCGTTGGCTGGAAAGCTGGGTTAAATCTGCATAAAACTAATTTTAATAAAGCTAATTTGAGTGAAGAGGCTTGTTAGCTATCTAGTTATGATTTTTTGATGTGGATACTTTAAGATACTCTAGCAATTAAAAGTTGCTAATACGAAATTTAAAATTGCGTTATCGAGGCTAGTTTTGGTGGTATATTAATCGCTGTTTAATCTATTAGCAATGAGAGATGTGTATTCAGCAACTTTTAGTAGCACTTTTGCTTCTTATTCGGCATTTATAAATGGAGAAATTGAAAATGACAGAGGTTATTGCAAACCCAAAAACAAACCTGCAAAACACTCTAACTGCTGTTAAACTACAAAATATTATCTTACCAAATACTGATATTTGTACTACAGAAGAACTCTTTCTCCGGCTAAATTCTAAATGTTTGCTGAATTATGAGCAAAATAGAGTTGAACTTAAAGAAGGTGGAATTATCAAATTTAATACTTATTTTAACGCTTTCTCAGTACAGAAATGGCAGGAATATACAAGTGTAAAAACAATAAATATTAACTTATATCTACAAGGAAAATTTCAAATTAAGTTATTCCAAGTTGATTATTTCTCAGAAAAAGCAAATTTAGTAAAGCAAACGGTTATTACCACCGAAACTTTAGATGAAGTTAGCGTGTTTCAAGATATAAAAATTCAAGGTTATAAAGGCTTGCTTTATGTTGAAATTCAAGCTTTAAAAGATAATTGTTTATTTGGAAATGGTTACTTTCATACAAATGCTAATCTCTCTACAGAGGCCAATGAGAAGATTGCTATTGTTATATGTACATATAAAAGAGAAGCATATGTTTATAGAAATATTGAATTATTAGACAAATATCTTTTTATTAAACCAGATATTGAAAACAAATTTGAAATATTTATAATTGACAATGGCAGAACATTAAATAGTATTCTAAATTCTAAAATTCATTTAGTCCCTAATAAAAATACAGGAGGAAGTGGCGGTTATACGAGAGGTATTATAGAAGTGTTGGAACGTGAAAATGATTTTTCACATATTATATTTATGGATGATGATGTTGTTATAGCGCCAGAAGCTTTTGAAAGAATTTATAACTTACAAAGAGTTCTTAATGACAAGAGCTTGTGTATTGGTGGCAGTATGTTAAAGCTAGATCGTAAATATATTCAGCACGAAAATGGGGCTATCTGGGATAATGAGGTTGTTAGAGTCAAGCCGGATCTCGATTTAAGACTTTTAAAAACTGTTTTATTCAATGAAATTGAGGAATACGTTAACTATAATGGCTGGTGGCTCTTTTGCTTTCCAACAAAAACTATAGATAATCTTAACCTACCCTATCCTTTTTTTGTGAGAGGTGATGACATAGAACTAGGAATAAGATTAAAGCAAAAAAATGTAACTCTAAATGGTATATGTGTCTGGCATGAGTCTTTTGAAAGTAAGTGTTCTCCTGCACCACAACATTATTATTCTATAAAAAACGAAATGATTTTAAGTGCTATTCACTCTGATACATACAGCAGCATCAGCGCAATTAAAAAGATTTTAAAATTTAGCCTGAAAGAAGCATGTTGCTATAGGTACAAAACTGCACATCTCATTCTACAAGCAGCTTCAGATTTTTTAAATGGCCCCGATCGCTTGAGAACAGTTGACCCAGAAAAGAATAACTTGGAAATTTTGCGTATGGGAGAGAAAGCAATAAAGAAACTAGAGCTACCTTTTGTTTATGTTAAGTATGAGAAAAGTATTGAGGAGACAGAGACTACCCTACATCGTTGGCTAAGAAGAATTACATTAAATGGTCATTTATTACCTAACTTTTTATTCCATAACGATAATAAGTTATCAGAAAAAGGATATACTATTGTTCCGATGCATGGGTATAGACCGATAAACTTTTTCAGAGCCAAGAAAGCTTTGTACTATAACTTGAGTAATCAGGAAGGCTTTGTTGTGAAAGTTTCACGGTGGGAATTCCTAAAAGTTTTTGTGAAAATAATAATCATCTGTTTTCAACTTTTAATTAAGTTTTCTCGCTTAAGACAACTTTATAGACAAACACTACCGGAACTTACTAATAAAGATTTTTGGAAAAGCTATTTAGAAATTAATAAATACTCGAATAATGCAAACTAGCTTAGTTATTTGTATAGATTGACTAGATAAATTTAGATAATAGCTTTAATTAGGTATCTTCAAGCTAAAGTGCTCCGATCGATTACTAACTCATACTTTAGGCAGATACATAGTCTGAACATGTCGCTCCATTAGTAAGAAGACAGGAAATTATTAGCTTTTTAAAATCGGTTCATAGGATAAAAATAGTAGCAACAACTTATTACTCATGTTATTTACAGACCGAAGTTCAGCTGGTCGGTTGTTAGCTCAAGATTTAACAGGCTATGCTAACCGCCCGGATGTATTGGTGCTAGCCTTACCAAGAGGTGGCGTACCTATTGCCTTTGAAATTGCTACAGTATTAAATATTGAATTAGATGTTTTGTTAGTACGCAAATTAGGCGTACCCAATCAACAAGAGTTGGCAATGGGAGCGATCGCATCTGGTGATGTAGAAATACTTAATGAAGATATTGTTCGCGACCTCAATCTTTCGGAACAAAATATTGCTGAAGTAGCGGCGCAAGAATATCAAGAATTAAAGCGACGAGAACAGCTGTATCGTGGGAATGGCCCTTTCCCAAAACTACAAGGAAAGACAGTGATTTTGGTAGATGACGGTTTAGCAACTGGTGCAACCATGTGGGCGGCGATTCTTGCAGTCCGAAAACAGCAACCTACCCGGATTGTAGTTGCAGTCCCAGTTGCACCATCCACAGCTTACTCACAATTAGCAGACAAAGTAGACGAAATGGTTTGTCTGGCGACACCCAAACCTTTCTACAGCGTTGGTCAATGGTATGAACGCTTTGGGCAAACTACAGATGATGAAGTTCGCGAGTTGCTAATCAAAGCCGCAAATCCCCATCAACCGCTATCTCTTGGTACTCCTAGCTAAACACCCACAATTCCATCGGCTATTTGGCAGATTAATTCCCAAGCTTGCTGCACGTGTAATTTCTCAGTTGTTGCTTGTCCAATTGACATTCTGAGAGTAACTTTTTGGTCAAGCTTGGTGGAAGTTAGGTATATTTTGCCAGAAGAGTTGAGACTGTTAGCGATCGCAAGGTTTATCTTATCGCCGCCTTTGTGCCGAAAACATACCAAATTTAACGGCGGATTGACTGCTAATTCAAAGCGCGAATCTGATTTTACCCATTCAGCAAACTCTTGGGCTAAAGCTATATGCTTGCGCACATAATGCTGTAAGCCTGCAATTCCATAATGGCGAATCACAAACCAAAGCTTAAGGCTGCGGAATCTTCTTCCTAGGGGAATTTGCCAGTCTCGATAGTCAATTACCACACCTGATTCGCTGGCTTGATTTTTCAAGTATTCTGGCACGATTGAAAGGGACTGAATTAGCTTGGCGCGATCGCGCGCGTAAAAGCAAGTACAGTCAAAATTTGTCATCATCCATTTATGGGGATTGAAGCAATAGCTATCGGCTAACTCCAAACCTCGATGAATCCAGCGAAATTCAGGACATAAGGCGGCTGTACCACTCATTGCCCCATCAACATGAAACCAGATATTGTATTTGTGAGCGATCGCGCCTAACTGCGGTAAAGGATCGATTGCATTTGATGAAGTTGTCCCGACAGTAGCAGCCAAATAAAAAGGCGTTAACCCAGCCTGAATATCTTTTTCTATGCATTGTTGTAATGCTTCTGGCTTCATTGCATAATTAGCATCAACTTCTATATAGCGCAAATTTTCATGGCTAATTCCCGCAATCTTGACTCCCTTCTCAACTGAAGAGTGCGCCTGGGTAGAAGTGTAAGCAACTAATTTACTCATATCTGCTTTTGCTTGTTCCCTCGCTGCTACCAAAGCCACAAGAGTTGCACTGCTAGCTGAATCTTGAATTACTCCTCCCCCTGTTTGAGTAGATTTAAAATGCAAGGGTAATTCCAGCATATCTACTAGCCAATCTAAAACATGAGTTTCTAACTCAGTACAAGCCGGAGAAGTAGCCCATAACATTCCCTGCACGCCCATACCAGCACTCAGTAATTCGCCAAGAATTGAAGGTGCAGAAATACCTGTAGGAAAGAATGCAAAGAAGTTGGGAGACTGCCAATTTGTTAATCCCGGTACTATTATTTCATCAATATCTTTTATAATCTCCGCAAAAGATTCGCCTTGCACAGGTGCAGTATTTGGTAACTTTGCTCGAATATCTCCAGGTTCAACTTGCGAAAGAACGGGAAGCTTTTCCACATTCTCTAAATAGTCGGCTATCCAATCAATAGTTTTATATCCCCAGTGGCGAAATTCTTCGGGAGACATATGGTAGTCCTGGTTTTCTTTCATAGCTATTTAGTTTCTGTTGCTGCGGTTTATTAATGGTTCATCGCATTAATTATGAGTGAAGAATGAGTTCGTAGTTATGACTATTGCTAAACCCTTACTTGTGCATTTGTATGATTATGAAAGTGAAATAGTATAATTTTTAATTTACAAACTTTTAGGTAGGTTTCCGATATTCAACTAAATATCAAAAACCTACCTAAGTTTTATGTGAATGCTTAAAGATACATCATCTACTCAACAAAGAATGCGTAAGAATTGCCCTATGTTATCATAGCAGCTTTCACTTCTTCCTCTAGTTGAGCTTTAGTTTTTTCAAACTCCTGACCCAGTTCGCTGAGTTGGCGATCGCTCATACAATCAGATATAGCTGGAAAAATTTCTTCTTCTTCCTCTCCTACATGATGTTGAACTGCCTTTTTCAGTTCCTTAATTTTTGTTTTAAACTCTGAATCAGTCGGTTTGAGTGCTTTAATTTCCTCTAGAAGAATTTTAGCCTCTTCGTGTTCTGCTTCAGCTTCTTCAATATATTGTTCAGTCTCCTCATACTCTCGCATTGCTGGATAGAATACTAGTTCTTCAGTCCTAGCGTGTAATGTCAATGCTTTATATATTTGATTAAAGCAATCATATAACTGATTAGAATCAGCCTTTTCTGCCTCTGCAAAGAGTTTTTCAACTTGGCGATGTTCTGCCTCAATCAAAGAAAGAATATTTTGTGTTTGTGATTTAGCCATTTCTTACTCCTTGAAACAATTATTTTAGTTTGCTTTGACAATACCAAAGACTACAGAATTTAAAGCAATCAAGAATAATTCAAAATCACTTCTATGCAAACATTGAAACCGGTTTTCAATTAGGCGCTTGATATTGATGAATGATTTGATGTTTCGTCTAACGTGCTGGGAATAAACAGAAATAAGTTGCACAAGCTCGCCAACCATCGAGTCTGAACAAAACCCGCCAGCGTTTAGAAATGCAGACTTAACTTAAATTGAATGGGAGTGAATGCAAAGTAATATAAATTATTCAATTTAAATTTTCATGAACCCAAAACCAATAAACCTCTGTCCAAAGGTATAAAGTGATTTTGATAATCAAACGTCTGAGTAATGCTTAAGAGGATTATTACAAAAATTTTCCCTTAAAAGCTACTAATTTACTTTAGCAAACGTAAAGTTAACAATACTTTTGAAATACAGCAGCTTAATTCTTAAAGTAGAGGAGAGACGTAACCATAAATACATATACTAATATTACCAAGCAATAATTTTATAAGCCCCTAGTCTTAGACCTACTAGGAGCTTTTTCTTCAAATTTTTACTTATCAAATTTCAGGCATATACCAAAAGATATAGCGTTTTTTATATTACTCTTTAGATATATGGATAAATAATTCTAATGGCAGATTGGTAATTGCTTGGTGAATTGTTAATGTTTACTTATCGAAGGAAAAAGTTACTCAATCACAACAATGAACATTATTGCTTGGCTTCTTTTAGGTCTAATAGCTGGTGCGATCGCTAAGGCTATTTATCCAGGCCATCAAGGTGGCGGAATTCTCGGAACTATCTTGTTAGGTATCATCGGTGCATTTATCGGCGGTAGTTTAGGAGTATTCTTTACTACGGGAACGTTAGCCTTAACTGCTTCTACTCTCAGCATTACTGGTATCATAGTTGCAGTTATCGGCGCGCTTATCGCTGTTTTCTTGTGGAATTTGTTAAACCGCAGTAGTGCTGTGTAAAAAATTTAGATTGAAAATTGATTATATTAACCTTCAGGGAGTTCGTGTAGATATTATTTATCCCTGAAATTAAATGGAAAGATATAGCACCTGCCTATGTTTAGGTAGGTGCTATTATTAATTGAAATTTTGGATATTTTGAGATTTTTTAGAATAATTATAAACAACCTAGCTCATCAAATGAAGCAGATTAATTTCTTATTATAGCTAAGTGCGATCGTGGCTAACTAAAATAATTTTCACATCCTAGCAGCTTGAGTGATGAATTTTTAGGAAAGTGCACCTTGTACTTCAAAATCTCTCGAATTATGGTTTAGTACAACATTTCTTATTTGTGAAGAATTTAATCATTCGCTGGCAAAGTTTGGATAGACCTGATAACAATATAATAAACTGGAGAAATTTTGTACTAATACCAAAAAGTCAACCTGTATCTCTTCGTTCTTAAACTCTCTCTTGAGAGGCTAAGAAAATTATTCGTTTTGGGTAGACAAATGGTTAGATGCAACAAAAATAAAAATTATCAACCAGCGCTTCTGTTATGTAACCACTTCAATTATGCACAATGAAAATGCTAGAAAAGGCGATTAAACTGTTGTCTTTTCTTTGTTTTGCTTTTTGCCGTATTTCTTCTTCAGGGTAGTGCCGAATCCTAAAGCTGTTGCTGAACCCAATATAGTTAAAGGTTCGGGTACAGCTTGAGTAGTTAGACTAATGGTAGTAAGACCACTAGAATCACTACCCAAGAAGCTTCTATTTCCACTTAGAGACCCTGTAGCAACAGTCTCATCACCAAACAGAAATTTTCCACTAAGTCCAAATGGCAAATTATTAACGGTACCTACCTCAACACCATTAGTTTGTATAGTTCTAGTAAGTTTTCCTGCATCAAGGTCAAAGGTCAGCTTTTTAGTTTGTCCATTTAAACTATAAGAACCGAAATCAATGAAACTAGTCACAGCGTTAAATGTGTAGGTATTCTTATTACCTGCAACTTCACCTGCCTTTAGAGTCAGAGGTAGATTCTTGATTGTCACTGGTTGATCTTCTAAATTGAAAAAATCGCCCGTACCTTCTTCAACCCTAGGTTGCTTCAACCAAGTAATAGCAGTTGAAAGTGGATTGCTTGTGTTAGTGCCTAAGTCAGCACGCCCGTATAAGCTTACAGTTCCACTTAGGCTAAACGCCTGAACTGGTGACATAGTTAGACTATTGCCTACAGCCAATGTGCCACACGTCAAAGTTATTCCCAAGCCTATTGATTTAAAATTCATAATTTTCTCATCCAGAATTACTAGATTTTTGCTATCTGCAAACTTTCTTCATGAGTCGCAAGCACTAACTCTTCAGGGGCTAGTAAACATTTACGTCCTTATTTGTATTTGCTGCTACTAGCAAAAATCAGGACTTCTTAATCTAATTGTCGCAGATATTTCCATTATCTACGTAAATACTCTTTATTTACGTAAAGTGTTTATAAAAACAATACATTAGTCCATAAAGTTCGGATAAAGTCTCTCAAATGCTTTAAAATAAAGGGCTTTTAGAGCTTCAATTCTGGCTTTATCAAGAAAATATTAAGTCAGTGTTTTATTTTTAATGTATAAAATACAGCTATTAAGCAGGTAGTTGCAACACCGATCGCTCTGAAGAGAATTACAGACGTTCATTCTGTTATAGCACAGTAAATAAAATACACCGAGCCTACTTTAAGTATTTGAAGTATCAATAATGAAACTCAAGATTATACAAAGGCTGATTAGAAAATCACAATTATCTATAAAGCTAAGATAAAGAATGCTTGATTTTGCAAAGTTTCACTCAAGTACCTATCTTTAGAGTGATGCAATCTCTATAAGTGATTTATTTAGCAGCTTATTTGCTGTTTGTTAGTTTTTTCTCAATGTTTTGAAGCTAGGAATTATCAGGACTTACGCAACTGGCACAATGCGATCGTTAGTTCATAGTACATATGTATTAATTAAATCTGATTTTGAAAGCTTTGCCTTCGTAATAGAAGTCGCTGTCTTGGAAGTACTATCGAAATATTCGTGAGAAAATAGGTAGAGGTTATATTAGATAAATTTCGCTAAGGGTAATGAGATTTACTAAGCTTAATTACTGCCAATATTTATTAAGTAGTCAAATTAATTATACAATTACCAATTTGGCAGAGCATTTAGAGAGTATTAGTCATGACGCAATTAACTATTATTTGAAAACCGAAAAATTAACACCTCGTTTACTATGGGATAACGTGAAAGAGGTCGTTGAGTCTGATGAAAATGGTTACATCATATTTGATGATAGCGTTTTAGATAAAAAGTATTCTGAAGAAATAGAAATAGTCAGAAGACAATATAGTGGTAATGAGCATGGTGTCCTGAAAGGCATTGGTGTAGTTAGCTGCGTGTATGTCAACCCTACACTTCAAAGATTTTGGGTCATAGATTATCGAATTTTTAATCCTGATGTCGATGGGAAAACCAAGATAGACCATGTGAAAGATATGCTCCAAAACCTTGTGTATCATAAGCTTTTACCATTTGATACTGTTTTGATGGATACATGGTATGCGGTACACAGTTTAATGCTATATATTGATAGCTTAGACAAAATTTATTATTGCCCTTTAAAAAATAATCGTTTAGTTGATGATACATTTGGTCAAGAAAAATATAAACGGATTGAATTATTAGAATGGAACCAAGAAGAATTAGACTGTGGTAAAATCATAAAAATTAAAGGATTCCCAGCTAATAAAAAAGTGAAACTATTCCGGGTTACTGTTTCTACCAACAGAACGGATTATGTCGCCACTAACGATTTATCTCAAAGTTCCACGGATGTTGTACAACAGGTGTGTAAAATTCGTTGGAAAATAGAGGAGTTTCACAGGGAAATTAAACAACTAACTGGCATTGAATCTTGCCAGTGTCGGAAAGCTAGACTCCAAAGAAATCATATTGCTTGTGCAATGTTGGTTTGGGTTAGGTTAAAGAATTTAGCCTATAGAACTGGCAAAACTATCTATCAAATCAAGCATAACTTGCTTTCTAATTATTTAATTCAGCAACTGAAGCGCCCAAGTATTTTTATGTGCTTGGTTTGATTTATATTGTCGCGTGTCAGGGCTTTGCCCTGCCTGCTATTTGTGCCAATTGCGTAAGTCCTAATTATAAAGAATGATGCCTTCTTGATGGATAGCTAGCCGCAATTACTATTTTGGTAGTCACAATTGCGATTTTCGAGTACTCAGTTGCTGTTTCGCATACCACATTTGCCATTTTGGAGTACTCAATTACTATTTCGGGGCAATCAATTGCCATTTCGGAGCGATCAATTGCTATTTCGGAGTCATCAATTGCGATTTTCGAGTACTCAATTGCCGTTTCGCATACTACATTTGCGATTTTTGATACTACATTTGCGATTTTGGAGTAATCAATTGCTATTCCCCTGCCTTGTGACTTTTTTTCAAGACAGAAATTTATGACTTAATATTTGATTTTTGAATACATATAGGGAGGCAAAAAGCAGTGTGGATGTTGCTTTTGCTTTATTGTCGTTGCGTTAGCTTTTGACATAACGCACTATTCAAAGGTTTTGGTGCATTGGGTTAGAGCATTGCGCGCTACTGGTGTGACACAACTAAAGTTTGGCATTAAATTTATTGTTTAGAAGGCGCTAAAGCGCAACTACGAACATTTTTTAGTGCATTATTTTAGCTGTGTCAGTCCGTTACTTAGATTTTTTCTAAAATTTAAGCAGCACAAAAAATCGG
This sequence comes from Calothrix sp. NIES-2098, assembly GCF_963875125.1. Lineage (NCBI taxonomy): Bacteria > Bacillati > Cyanobacteriota > Cyanophyceae > Nostocales > Calotrichaceae > Calothrix > Calothrix sp. NIES-2098. The sequence continues at coordinate 99,948 of NZ_CAWNKJ010000001.1, read as the reverse complement.
GGCTGTTTTTAAACCTACCCCGATAGATTCTGATATATTCCGCCCAACTGCTGCGGCTATAGGCTTTAAACTATCAACCAAATTCACCATATCTTCTAAAGATAGTGCTTGACGTGCATCGGAAACAGACTTTTCTGGTTGGGGATGACACTCGATAATTAAGCCATCTGCTCCACAAGCAACAGCAGCCTTAGCCATAGGTGCTACTAATTCTCGTTTACCTACGGCATGGGATGGATCTACAATCACTGGTAGATGAGTAATTTGCTTGAGAGCTGCTACTGCTCCTAAGTCAAGTACATTGCGGGTGTAATTATCAAAGCTACGAATCCCTCTTTCACAAAGTACCACATCAGGATTACCGTGGCTCAAAATATATTCAGCTGCCATGACGAATTCTTCAATTGTCGCCGCTAAACCGCGCTTGAGTAGTATTGGCTTGTTGGCTTGTCCCAAAGCTTTGAGCAAGTCGAAGTTTTGCATATTCCGGCTACCAATTTGCAGCATATCAGCGCGAGCTGCCACTATTTCAATTTGGGCAATTGACATGACTTCAGTCACAACTGGGATATTGTAGCGCGATCGCACTGCCGCTAAAATTTCTAGTCCTTCTTCACCCATGCCTTGGAAAGCATAAGGAGATGTCCGCGGTTTGTAGACACCACCCCGCAAAGCCTGTACGGGTGCAGCGGCTAACTTTTGGGCGACTGTTTCCATCTGCTCTAAGCTTTCAACAGTGCAGGGGCCACCAATAATGACTATCTCTTCTCCCCCGAAGCTGACTGTTTCTGAGAGTTTGACGATTGTTTGGTGGTGAGGATGGGATTGAGCAGCGAGTTGAGCATTAATCATTGTGAGATTCTCCTTGTTTGACGTGATGAGAGTGAAGTTGTTAACAAAAAAACCCGGAATCTCATCTTGAGAGTTCCGGGCGCGTTCTAAATCATCGGCATGACGCTATCTACCCGGAACTTGCTCTGGGCCAAAAGTAAAAGCCGTAAAACCAACTACCGAAATAGGCCATGACGATGAAATACTCCTAAAAACAAAAAAACCGCAGAGTTGGCTCTGCGGTTCACCGGGCGGTTTCCATTAGGAAACTTAATTCACCGCCGGTGAACCGCCTTAAACCAAAAATAAAAGTAAGATTTGCTGTTGAACATTTTTATTGTGCGCAAGTAGATTATTTTGATGTAAACCTTATATATAAGCCAAGATAACAGACGCAGTTGGTGGCGTCAATACCTCCACAACTCCCCAAAAAGGGTTAAACTCAGTACTATTGCGCCTGTCAAGACGTTTTCCTGACGTATAACCGTAAAAATTATATAAAGTTACAAGTATTTTGGGTCATGGGTAAAGGGATATTGATGAACCTTCAGAAATCGGACAATTCATTATTCTCGTAAAATTTCCCAGCAGCCCAATCACCTTATTAGCGCTACTAGGTTTTATGATGCCTCGTTCTAAAATTCTAGCCACATCTTTCGATTATCACGGAGTTTACCCTTGCCCAGTCTGTCGCGTTGGTAAAATTACTCATATGCCATTAATGGAAGCGATGGCTTGTGACTTTTGTCAAGAGATTTTTACTGTCAACCTAGAACAACAGCAAATCAAGATGCCTTCTCGGCAACCGCCCTTAGTTTGGCGTTGGAATGGTTTTAGCTGGACAGAAGCTCAGTTAGAAGGAGTGGAACTGGGTTGGGGTTATGGGTTAGCAGCGATCGCTTTTATACTTTTGCCCACAACTTTAATTGGGATTGTGGCTTACAATTTTCCCCCATCTCCACACGAACTTATTACTTGGATACCATATATCTGGACTATATTAACTTTTCTGTTACATTTAGCAATTATTGTTTGGATTTTTATTGAAGTTTATCAAATTCCAGTGGCAGCTTATTTAAGAGCTATTAATCGATGGAGAAATGGATAGATGGAAAGATAGGAAGATAAAGAAAAATCAATAATAACTATTGGCTAAAGGGGAAATTCTAGAAAAGTCCCATAAAGCCGACTACTAAGAGTGGTTTGCCAACAGAAAAGTTATTGATGGACTGAGTTAGTCACTCTTGGCTTGTATAATAACTGTGTGAAAGTCTTCTGCTGTAAGAGTTCGCTATACAAGCAGTTGCAACAGAAATACCCTGTCTCTCGTTTCAGGTTTGGCGAAAGGGTGAAATTTGCCTACTCTGTGCGTAAGTACAGAATCAGCAGTCAACAAATATAATATCTGGCTTGTTATTGACGATCGTAGGAGTTTCACTAACTCCCTCATCATCAAATTGAGCAACAAAACTAGTTGCGATCGTTTTTAGATAATCTTAAAGGAGTAGAAAAATATGACAAAAACACTATATTAAGTAGCTTTTACAATAACTGATGCACCTGATAAAATTGCCGTACTCTATCAGTTAGCATATTAATATAACTTTTTTTGAGATAAAGGCTACTGTGGCTCAATTAATATATTGGGCTAGCCAGATAGCTAAAACTACTTCCATTGGCACTCAAAAACTCGAATTATATGTGTTATTAAATAGTACAAGTAAATAGAGATTTAATAAAGAATTAAGCCAATAGAGGGATGCATCACTGATAATTAACTTGAATGTCCACGAAAACATCTTATGAGCGAGTTGGAACGGTATTATAGAGTCTTGGAATTAGAGCCTGGTGCCACACTTGAGGAAGTGAACCAGGCTTATAAAGATTTGGTCTTTGTATGGCATCCCGATCGCATTCCCCAAGACAATCACCGTTTACAACAAAAAGCACAAGAAAAAATTAAGGCATTCAACGAAGCACGCGATAAATTGCGTTCGTTCAAACTTAAGCATCAACATACACATCATAAGCAACATACACAGCATACTCAAAATACTCAACATACAACTTACTCGCCGCCACCTCAACCGAAAAAGCCACCTGAAACACCCTATCAACAACCACCAAAAAATCCTGATTTGAGTGGACAAGATTTTAGTAGGGCAAATTTAAGCAACAAAGATTTATCGGGAAGAAACCTGAGTTTTGCCAATTTGAGTGGTGCGAATCTCAGCGATACTTTTATGCACAAAGTAAATTTAAGAGGTGCAAATTTATCGGAAGCAAATCTATTTAGAGCTAATCTACTTTTAGCCGATCTCCGAGAAGCCAATTTGCGCTCGGCTAATTTAATCGGAGCAGATCTTAGCGGTGCTGACTTGCGGGGAGCCGACTTGACAGGCGCGCGGATTCGCTCTGGCGAGCGCCTTTTGGTTAAACTAATCGGCGCTAATTTAGCTGGAGCCATTATGCCTGATGGTGCAGTTCATCAATAATTTGATTTGTCCTCTCTTACAAAGTTCTGTTCGCCGGAAGCCGGCGCTCCACGCCAGTTGCTTTCCGACGCAAGGCGACAGGAACGCACTGGCTCGACTTTGCGCTTTGTCATTGAGTTAAGATTTTCCCGCTAGGTTTTGCCAAAACTAAAGCGTGAATGACTAGTGATATTTGTATTACAAAAGTTATGCAACTCATGGCTGCTAGGCTAATGCTCAATCATAGAGATGAATAAATTATTGCAGACAATTTTTCCGAAACACCGTCTACTCTGGGCGGTTTTATTATTAGTTACAGCACTGATAGTAACGCTGGGAATTTCTGTTTCTCAAGGCGCAGTACCGTTGAGTGGAAGTGAATTGTGGCAAGCAATTCTTCACCAAGGCGATCCTATTAAGCAGACAATTCTCTGGGATTTACGACTCCCGCGTATTATAGCCGCTTTAATTGTTGGTGCAGCTTTGGGAATGTCTGGCGCACTGCTGCAAGGAATGTTACGCAATAGTCTTGCCGATCCCTTTATTTTAGGGATTTCCGCAGGCGCAGGGCTAATTGTCATAGTTATGGTAGTGTTGCAAATCTTTCCGGCTGCTATTCCTTTGGCGGCTTGGCTGGGAGCAATTGTAACTTCAGCTATAGTTATTTTTCTCGGTCGTGCGGGGTCGGGAATTGCTGTGGAACGCTTGATTTTAGGCGGAGTAGCGGTGAGTTCTTTATTTGGTGCAGTACAAAGTACATTATTGTTGTTAGCTGAAGACGGTCAAATTCAAATTGCACTTAACTGGCTAGTTGGTAGCTTAAATGGGCGAGGTTGGAAAGAAATTATTACTGCTGGCCCTTACATTATCGTGGCATTGTTGGGGGGATGTTTGCTAGCGCGATCGCTCAATGTTTTGGCTTTGGGAGATGATTTGGCTTTGGGTTTGGGAGTATCATTAACGCGATCGCGTTTGTTAATTGGTGGTGTTGCAACTTTACTCGCCGCAGGTGCAGTCAGCATCAGTGGCTTAATTGGGTTTGTTGGTCTTGTGGTTCCCCACGGTGTTCGCTTAATTGTCGGTACAGATCATCGCTTTGTTTTACCGCTTTCCGCACTGGCTGGTGCATGGTTGCTCATCTTTGCCGATTTACTCTCTAGATTGGGAGCTATAGAATTACCAGTAGGTTCCGTCACCGCTTTGCTGGGTTCGCCGTTATTTATCTGGTTACTTTATCGCCGTTCGGCTGGTTTCAAAGAGACTGGTGATTAAAGTATGAAGGGACAAAAAGATGAATAAAAAAGACAAATAACCAATTAAAAATGCCACTTGAATTACAAAATCTCACAGGCGGTTACAGCACTGTACCAATTATCCAAAATATTAACCTGACTCTACAAACAGGAGAATGGTTAAGTTTAGTTGGTGCTAATGGTTCTGGTAAGTCTACATTACTAAAATTGCTGAGTCGCATTCTCATTCCACAACAGGGAATAGTGTTACTTGATGGCAAGGCAATTCACTCTCAACCGCCAAATTTAGTTGCACAAAAATTAGCATTGTTACCCCAACAACAAACTGTTCCTGTAGGTTTAACTGTACAGCAATTAGTGAGTTTGGGACGTACACCACATCAACCTTGGTGGCAATGGGAATTAACAGCTAAAGATAGGCAGAAAGTAGAAGCAGCAATTGCCAAAACGCAACTAGAAAAATTTAGCGATCGCCTAATCGAACAACTTTCCGGCGGGGAGAGACAACGCGCTTTTTTAGCATTAGCATTGGCGCAAGAACCGCAAGTATTATTGTTAGATGAACCGACAACTTATTTAGATATTAACTATCAACTACAGCTATTAGAATTACTCAAAGAACTTAATCAGCAACAAGAATTAACTATTGTTACTGTATTACATGAATTGAACTTAGCTGCACGCTATAGTTCCCGTATCGCTTTATTAAAACAAGGTCATCTCTGGGATATTGGTACACCGGAAGCAGTTCTCACACCCCAGGCGATCGCGCAAGTCTTTGGGGTGGAATCTGTAATTATTCAAACACCGGTTGGTTTACAAGTTTGTGCGATCGCTGCTGTCTAAGTCAGCTAGTTGCTAACTAGATAAGCATCGAAATTACTGAAAAAACTATTTTTGTTATACAGCATAGCCTCATGGGAACACTAGTTAATAGCTAAAACGTTATTAATGCTAGGTTCTATCAATATGCTGACTGCATCGTTAAAAATTCCAGGATATAGGATTGACGAACAAATCTACGCAGGAAATAGAACACTTGTTTACCGGGGAATCAGAGAACAAGACTTGCACCCTGTGATCCTGAAGATGATGCAGAATGAATCTCCTAACTTTAGCGAAATTATCCAGTTTCGTAACCAGTACGCTATTGCTGCAAATCTCGATATCAACGGCATTATCAAACTATATAGTCTGGAAGAATATGGTAATGGCTATGTTCTGGTAATGGAAGATTATGGTGGTATCTCTTTATCCAGTTACCTGAATCACTATACTACTTCAGGTAAATTAACCCTAGAAGAATTTTTTCCCATAGCTATTACAATTACACAAACTCTTGGCGAACTACACCAAAAACGAATTATTTATAAAGATGTTAAACCTGCCAATATTTTGATTCACCCCCAAACCAAACAGGTTAAACTAATTGACTTTTCTATCGCCTCATTATTACCACGAGAAACCCAACAACTACAAAACCCTAATATTTTAGAAGGAACTCTAGCTTATATTTCTCCCGAACAAACTGGCAGAATGAATCGCGGCATTGATTATCGTACAGATTTTTATTCGCTAGGCGTGACTTTTTACGAGTTATTGACAGGAGATTTACCTTTTGTAACATCCGATCCAATGGAGTTAGTTTACTCTCATATTGCTAAACAACCAGATCGATGCAAAATTAAAAATATCCTGCGTGAAGCACAAAACGCTACACAATTTAAAAATGAACCATCCATTCCTCAAGTTCTGTGCGATCTTGTGATGAAACTGATGGCGAAAAATGCGGAAGACCGCTATCAGAGTGCGGCTGGTCTAAAGTATGATTTAGAGTGGTGTTGCGATCGGTGGCAAGAAAAACGAGCGAATGCATCCTTCCAACTTGCACAGAAAGACATAAGCGATCGCTTTTTAATTCCAGAAAAACTCTATGGTCGTCAAAAAGAAGTACAGACTTTACTAGCAGTATTCGATCGAGTTGCAGGGGATCGAGAACAAAACGATAAAACTTCCGATCTATTACCTCAAAGCGAATTGATTCTCATACAAGGTTTTTCTGGTATTGGTAAAACTGCTGTAGTTAATGAAGTGCAAAAGCCTATTGTCCGGCAAAGAGGCTACTTTATTGAAGGCAAGTTTGACCAGTTTCAACGTAACATTCCTTTCTCTGCTTTTGTGCAAGCATTGCAGGATTTAATGGCACAAATCCTTACCCAAAGCGATGCTCAAATTACTCAATGGAAGCAGGAAATTTTAACAGCACTGGGGGATAATGCTCAAGTAATTATTGATGTCATTCCCGAACTTAAAAAAATTATTGGTGCGCAACCAGCAGTAACAGAACTTTCGGGTAATGCTGCACAGCAACGCTTTAATCGCTTATTTCGCAAATTTATTCAAGTATTTACAACCCCAGAACATCCATTAGTAATATTTCTGGATGACTTACAGTGGGCAGATACAGCATCGCTACAATTGCTACAGATGCTGATGAGTGAAGATAAAATCGGCTATTTATTATTAATTGGAGCCTATCGCGATAATGAGGTTTCTGATAACCATCCCTTAATCCTGACGTTAGAAGAAATTCATAAGTCTCAAAATAAAAGCGCGATTACAACTATTAGTTTAGCTCCTCTCACTGCTACAGATCTAAATCATTTGTTTGCAGATACTCTAAGTTGCAAACTAGAATCAGCATTACCTCTCACACAACTAATTTATCAAAAAACACAGGGAAATCCTTTTTTTAGCATTCAAATGCTGAAAACACTCCATGCAGAAGGACATATTACTTTTGTACCAGAGATGGGTAATTGGCAATATGACTTGCAGCAAGTAGAAACTTTAAACCTCACAGATAATGTTGTGGAATTTATGGTTTTGCAATTGCAAAAGTTACCACAGGCGACGCAAGATGTTTTAAAGTTAGCAGCTTGTATTGGCAATACATTTGACTTAGTAACACTGGCAATTGTTTATGAAAAATCTCTAGCACAAACTGCCAATGATTTATGGTCAGCTTTAGCTGAAGGGTTAATTATTCCTGTAAGTCAAACATATAAATTATTTCAACAAGAACGCGAGCGAATCAATGTAGAGGATGAATTTCCGACTGACAATGCCAACTTATATTTAGCTGAGACAGAGCCAAGTTTTTCAGACCATACTCAACTTCATATAGTTGCCGATCTTCAGTACTGGTCTGCATCTCCTGTGGAAGATAACCTTGTGTCTTCTCAAGATTATGTATACGAATTCCTCCACGATCGCGTCCAACAAGCAGCCTATTCTCTAATCGATGAAGCACAAAAACAGAGTACTCATTTACAGATAGGAAAATTACTCCTGCAAAATATCTCCGCTACAGAACAGGAAGAGCAAATTTTTGAGATTGTCAATCAATTAAATTTAGGATGGCAATTACTAACCGAACCGCAAGAACGAGAACAAATTGCCCAATTAAATTTACAAGCAGGACGTAAAGCCAAAGCATCGACAGCTTATGCTACAGCATCACAATATTTAGCGATTGCCATGCAGTTGTTGGCTGATGATAGCTGGAGCAAACAGTATGAACTAACGTTTGCAATTTATAAAGAACGTTCAGAAGTTGAATATCTTAATAGTAATTTTCAACAGTCAGATTTATTAATTCAAGCAGCCTTAATCCAGGCAAAAACAGCATTAGAAAAAGCTGAATTATATAATTTACTAATTGTGCAACGAACGCTGCAAGCAGACTATGTAGTAGCAATTCAAGCTGGTAAACAAGCTTTATCGCTCTTAAATATTCATTTTCCCGAAGACAATCTTAACTCTGCCATCGATTTAGAAATTGCGGCAATTCAATCTTACTTAGAGAATCAGAAAGTTGCTGCTATTTTAGAATTACCAGAAAATCCCTATCCTATTTATCGTTACGCAATTCAGTTACTAATTAATTTAGATCCACCTACTTATATTAATTCCGAACTGGATTTATATATTTTAATTACAGCGAAGGCTGTCAAGTTATCAATTCAATATGGCAATGTTGCCGAATCTGCTAAAGCCTATGCTAATTATGGTTTTCTTCTCGGTTCGTTTTTTGGAGATTACTCTACAGGATATGAGTTCGGAGTTTTAGCTACTGAAATCGCTGAAAAATTCCAAAATAAAGGTCAAAAATGTCAAGTTAATTTATTGTTGGGTAGCTGGTTAAATAATTGGATGAGATCGGCTCATTTAGCGATTCCCATCAACAATGCAGGCTATCAAGCGGGATTAGAATCTGGAGAATTACAGTTTGCTGGTTATAATCTTTTCGGTAATATATGCAATCAATATTTTCAAGGAAATAACCTCAATACTATTCGCTTAGATATCAATAAGTTTCTTCCTTTTGCTCAACAAACACAAAATACCCTATTATTTGAGGTTTTACAGGAAACGCAGCAGGTAATAGATAGTTTCATTGGCAATTGTAATTATCAAGATTCTCCCAAAAGCGATCGCATCAGCCACACACCAATGGCGCTGGCGATCGCCCACATTATCCAAGCCCAATTAGCTTATTTGTATGCACAGTATCAACTGGCTTTAAAGCATATAACCCAAGCAGAAACTTATTTGCCAGCAATTTTAGGCTTTACAACCTCGGCTAGTTATCCTTTTTATCATGCTTTGATCTTAGCTGCGCTTTATCCTCAAGTTCCACCATCAACGCAACGCCAATATTGGCAAAGCTTAATTAACCATCAAAACCAATTGAAAATTTGGGCTGATAATTGTCCAGAAAACTTTGAGCATCAATATCTGTTAATTCAAGCAGAAATGGCTCGAATTAAGAAGCAAGAATCAGCGGCGATGGATCTTTACGATCGCGCGATCGCTACAGCTAAAACTAATGGGTTTACGCAAAATGTAGCTTTAGCCAATGAATTGACTGCAAAGTTTTGGCTGACAAAAAATAAACCGAATATTGCCCAACTTTATTTAACTGAGGCTGTTAGTGCCTATACTCAATGGGGGGCTATAGCAAAAGTTAAATGTTTAGAAGCAAATTATCCAGAGTTGTTGGAGTCAAATCAAGCTTTATACTGGGCAGAATTAGAGTATCAACAAAAAACAACTATCTCTAGCACTAGTACTAGCCAGAATTTCTCCGCACAATTAGATTTTGCTGCCTTTTTAAAAGCTTCACAAGCGATCGCCGGCGAAATTCAACTCGATCAACTCCTGTCAATTTTGATGCAAGTTATGTTGGAGAATGCTGGCGCGAAAAAATGTGTACTTTTATTGCAAAAAAATCAGCAGTTAGCGATCGCAGCCATAGCTGGTTTTAATGAAGAGAAAATTTTCTCGCCAACAGATGTCTCAGCCATTCCATTAGAACAAAGCCAGGATGTTCCACTTACCGTCATCAACTACGTTAAGCGCACTTTAGAACCCTTGGTAATAGATGACATTGCGACCCAATCTCTATTTGCTAGCGATCCCTACATCATCCAAAATCAACCGAGAAGCGTATTGTGTACCCCGATTATTAATCAAGGTGAGTGGATGGGTTTGCTGTATTTAGAAAATCAACTGACAGCAGGAGTTTTTACACGCGATCGCTTAGAAGTGGTGCAACTATTAATAGCACAAGCCGCCATTTCTTTAGAAAATGCTCAACTCTACACTGATTTATCAAAAACCACAGCAGAACTCAAGCAGGCGAATACCCAATTAGCAGAATATTCTCACACTCTAGAAGAAAAAGTCGCAGAACGGACATCACAATTAAACGCCAAAACTCAACAATTAGAAGAAGCATTTAAAAACCTAAAAACTGCTCAGGCTCAACTAATTCAGAATGAGAAAATGTCTTCTCTAGGACAATTAGTAGCAGGAATTGCTCATGAAATAAATAACCCGATCAGCTTTATTTACGGTAATCTCACTCCTGCTAATGAATATATTGATAATTTAATGTCTGTCTTAAAATCCTATCGCCAACACTATCCAAAGCCTACACCTGAGCTACAAGCCGAAATTGCCAAATTTGAACTCGATTTCATTACCGAAGACTTACCAAAATTGCTCAATTCCATGCAGGTAGGTGCAGAGAGAATTCGAGATATTGTTATGTCACTACGGAATTTTTCTCGTCTTGATGAAGCAGAAATCAAAGCTGTTGATATTCATGAAGGTATTGATAGCACGTTGATGATTTTGCAAAACCTCCTGCAAGCCAAACCAGAACGTCCAGAAATTTTTGTTATTAAAGAATACAGCAAACTTCCCGCAATTGAATGTTATGCTGGACAACTCAATCAAGTCTTTTTGAATCTGATAATGAATGCTATTGATGCTTTAGAAGATTCAGTTATTCAGGGTAAAACTGCCGAAAAACTCCAAATTTGCATCCGTACAGAAATTTGTAATGCAAATCAAATCAAAATTTGTATTGCTGATAATGGTATTGGGATCGGTGATAGTACTAAACCTTATGTATTTGACCCGTTCTTTACTACTAAAAAAGTTGGTCAAGGTACAGGTTTAGGATTATCCATTAGTTATCAAATCATTGTAGACAAGCACCAAGGGCAATTAGAATGCCAGTCTATACCAGGTGAAGGTGCAGAGTTTATTATTACCTTACCGATCCGGCGTCAGAGATTTAAGATAGTAGAGACTATTTAAAATTTCCTACTCTCTCTAACTCTAATAGCATTTGTTCTAGAAGGTCTTCCATAACTTCTTGATTTAAAGAATGCAAAATTGTCGGGCCGGATAGAAAGTCAGTAATGCTGATTTTCTCTTCCCTGAACTCTTGCACAAAATCGCGAATTTGAGTCACAACATTTATCTGTACTTCTACTGTTTCTAACATCTGATCAATCGCGTCAATCCCATTTTTTGCAGCTTTCCGCGAATCTGTCACCATCGCACCTTCAGGGGTATTTTTCGCCTGACGCAGTTCCCGCTTTAAGCTCTCATACTGATTTTTCAGAATTTGGTTTTGCTGTTCTAAGTTTTTACATTTTCGAGTTAGATCGTCCTCACTATTATTATCAATTAATTCTCCTAGTTCGTGCTGTTTTTCAATTTCTAAAAGTCTAGCCAAGTCACCTTCTTGGTAAGCTTTGTTAATTTCTTTCATGATTTCCGTATGGTACATCTGCGTTTCGCTATCTGTCACCTTATCCGGATGAAATATTTCCGCTAGTCTCAAAAATGTCTGGCGAATTTTTCGAGATTCCTCTTTGTTATTAACGGTAGCAGAGGAAAATTCTGATTGTTCTTGCCAATTTTGATGACGATGTTCTGCACCGGAAGAGAAATCATTCTCTGACTGAAAATTACCAAAAAGCTCGTCTAAATCTGGCTCTTCCCGTTCGCGATCGCGTTGGGGGCTGATGATTCCTGCTAACTGAAGTTTACGGTAAACTGCCTTAATATTTTTTTCAGTTTGTTTACCAAATTTTCTGGTAGCAAAAATCTCATCAAACAATGCATGAATTTCTCGATCGAGATCTGCCATTTTTTTGAGACTAGGAGTAGCTCGATGAAATATGTCTGTGGCTAGAGAACGCATTTGTTCGACAAAGTTCTTCAGTTCCGTTCGCTTGCGTTTAATTTGTTTTAATAGCGATTGATGTTCTTTATCTAGAGCCTCTAAGCGGATATGTAGTTCCGAGAGAGCCAATGGCCTTGATTCGGGTGTGGTAGAGGTAGGTGAAGTTGTTCGTCGCGGCATAAAAGACCTAAATCGAGGTGAAATAAAGAACAGAACTGTTATACAGAAAATATGCTCTTAATCAATCCGACTCAGAGCAGAATCATGAACCATCGATACGCAGATAAATCCAGATAATTTATCAACATATGTGGGTTTTTAAATCCCAGTTTCCTTGAACTAAACCGTATTGCTCTATAGATGATACATGATTGGCGATCGCCAACTACAACCAAGAATCTAAAGGTTAGATAGCTAGGGAGAATTTCACAAAAAATTTAGGATTAACTATGTTCGCTCTTTTCAGAATTTTATAGACCGATGTTGTAGATATTTTGCAGATCGAGTACTATCTGACGAAATAGAAATTTAGCCGTTGAATAATTCTTGAGGAGGTGATGGAGCAGAGATGTTACGTGCTATTTATAGTCATACCAAACGCGATCGCAGCTGGCTCAGGCTTTGATTTAACTTATTGCTTAAGAGTTCTTATATTGTCATATCTACTATAAATTAGGGAAGCATATTTATATGTCAGTCTGGTTATCTATTGCACTTGGTTCTTATATTTTGGGAGCCATAATTCAATGGTTACAACTCAGCGATAAACTTCAGGAATTGGAGGAATACACTAACTTTCCCATTATTTGGGCAGCAAATTTAGTTTCAAAATGTGGTTGCTTTCTCAAAGCCTTAATTTGGCCTTATAGCTTAATAGTTGATAACGAGAGCTAATCTAATTTTTCCTCAAATTTTGATTGCACTCGCAGCAATTATATATAAAATTCCTCCATCATTCCTCAACCCATTGTCCGGGATCTACTTGATAGTAGCGTTGCAGTAACTCGTATAGTGCTGGATGTTTCTGTCGTAACTGATGCGGTTTTTCAAAGAAGGTTTCAGTAGCTACAGCAAAAAACTCTGCTGGCTTTGTTGCACCATACCTATCCATAACAGTTGTCAAACCTTGTTGTACATCATTGCAGAGTTGCTGATATTCTACTGTCATTACTTGCGCCCAAATCGGATAGTCTGATTTTCGTTGCAAAATTGGTACGCCTTCCGCTTTGCCATCTTCTTGATCTAATTGATGCGCAAATTCATGTAGTACAACGTTATGTCCGTCCTTCCAGTTGTGAGTGTCTTGTTCTACCTGTTCCCAAGAGAGTACTACTTGATCCCGACTCCACGATTCTCCCAGCCTGGCTTCCCGCCTTTCTTCCATCACATAATCCCCAGTGGCTATGGTTTCTGTTACTACATAAGTGCTGGGATAAATCAAAATTGAACGCAGTTTTGAGAAGTATTCACCTCTCTCATTGAGTAACAGCAAGCAAGCAACAGATGCAATAGTTAATTTCATTTCTTCTGTTACTTGCAATCCTTTACAGCCAATGAATTGTTTTTCGGCTAAGAACACTTGAATATGTCCCTGAAGTCTTCGGCGTTCATCAGGCGCAAGTTTTAGATAGATAGGCAGCTTATTCTCGATAATTGCCTGCCAAAGTGGCGGAAAAGGTCGGTATTTAATGCGATTTCTTCGCTGTTTAGTAATTAGGGGGCCGATCAGAATACCAGTAACAATCAGTCCCAGGATGAGAAAAATAATAATTGTTGTGCCCATTGATTTTGCGCGATCGCGGTGTTACTGGTTTTACCGATACTTCTATATATAGCAATTAGTACAGGATTTACACATCTCTCAATTACTCGTTTGGCTCAAGCTGGCTTTGGCTATCGCGCATCCAGATTATTCTTTCTCACACACATTTAAATCTACTTTTTCGGTATTTCTGAAAAATAAGTGAGGATAGCTACCATAAATCTACTTATTTTATAGCTTGTTAGCGCTTATATTTGTCTATGAAAGATTTTTTATTAAAAACTAAAATTACAGATGGCAAAACTATAAATAATTTACTGTAGCACTGCTTATATCAATCGCCAATTGATTCTATTAGTCAATTTATTTAACTGTCACAATGTTACTTACATAACAGTTATACATTAACTTATAATACCCACCTTATATCCCCTGTTCGGCAATTACTCCTACCAGCAGTCAAAAATGGACTTTTAAATATATTGACCTAGATAGATTTTATATAAAATAAACAAATCTATCATTTTTTGGATTAAGCAGTATTAATCCGAAATACCTTGTACAGCCAGTGTTTATACAACTATGGCAGAGGTTACAAAAAATTTTCCACCTCTCCATTCCCCAGTCATCTCAAAAATTTAATAATTATTTCATTTTGTTAGCAACAAGCTACTTCTGGAGTAATTCTTCATTTACAGACGCTGAGGATATTTAGAGCAAAATTTGCATATAAATTTTGTTATGTTACGCAATTCAACCATATATATACATTCGTAAAATTTCTAATATTAATGCCCCAGAACATGAGTTATTAATAAAACCTATCTATAGATGGATGAAATCAGGAACGTTTATATTAGCAATAACGTCACTGCCCACTGTTGAGACTGCATCAAAGTCGAGATGCTCATCCAACCTCTAAAAATTGGATTCGATCCTACCCCCAACTAGCTCATAAATTCAGGTATGTTTACTCATGGCCAACTTATCCGTTCGCGATTCCCAACAAAATCAGGCGCTGATTGAAGCTACAGACTGGAACGTTATTGAAACAGAATTCGATCCCGCCCAGCTGCATCATAAAGAGACAGTTTTTACCCTCAGTAATGGTTACTTAGGAACCAGGGGTAGTTTTGAGGAAGGCTATCCTCAGGATTCCGCAGCCACACTCATCCACGGCTTGTATGACAAAGTAGCAATTGCCTATACCGAACTTGTTAACTGTCCCAGCTGGCTGCCATTGATCGTTAAAGTGGCAGGCGATCGCTTTAGTATGGACAGTGGTGAAATTCTCAACTACGAACGACGCCTAGATTTACGTTTAGGTATACTGAGCCGCGATGTCCGTTGGCGTTCTCCTCAAGGACATACCCTAGATATACACTTCGAGCGATTTGCAAGTTTAGCAGATCAACACGTCTTAGCAATTCGCGCTCAGGTGACATCCTTAGACTTTGAAGGTGAAGTCAGTTTTGAAGTTGGATTAGATCCTGAACCCCAAACCCAAGGCGTACCCCATTGGAAAACCCTCAATCAAGGTGGCGTAGAACAGATTATCTGGCTGTATAACCAAACTCGCCACTCAGAAATTCAGTTAGGGATGGCAGCTAAGTTAGTAGTAGAAGGTGAAAATCCCCCGCCTGTAAAGCTAGAAAATGCTGATACTTCTCCCAGCTTAACAACAACTTTCCAGGTAATACCAGGCGAAAGCGTTACTGTAGAAAAGATTGTCACCGTGTTTACTTCGCGGGAAACAGAAATTCCCATTGCAGCAGCGCTACAAAGATTAGCAGATGAACCCCGTTACTCAACCCTCTTGGCAGCTCACATTGCCGCTTGGGAGCAAGTATGGCAAGACAGTGACATTATTATTGAAGGCGATCGCCAAGCGCAGTTAAGTGTCCGTTACAATTTATTTCAATTATTAGCTGTAGCACCGCGTCACGACGACCGTGTGAGCATTCCGCCCAAAACCTTATCGGGTTTTGCTTATCGCGGACATATATTTTGGGATACAGAAATTTTTATTCTTCCGTTCCTGACCTTAACTCAACCAGCTTTAGCCCGTAACTTACTCACCTATCGCTACCACACCTTACCAGGAGCGAGACGTAAAGCCCAAGAAGCCGGATATCAAGGAGCCATGTTTGCTTGGGAAAGTGCTGATACTGGCGATGAAGTTACGCCTCGCTGGGTTCCCCATGCTAGCGGTAACGGTGACTTAGTTAGAATTTGGTGCGGTGATATCGAAGTACACATCAATACTGATGTCGCCTATGCTGCTTGGCACTATTGGCAGAATACAGATGATGATGAATGGATGCGCGATTATGGCGCAGAAATTATTTTAGATACAGCAGTTTTCTGGGAAAGTCGCGTTAATTGGAATCAAGAGCGTCACACCTACGACATTTTAGATGTGATTGGCCCCGATGAAAACCACGATCGCGTCAATAATAACGCCTTCACCAATTTAATGGTGCAATGGCACTTGCAATCTGCTTTAGCGCTGTGGGATTGGTTGAAGCAAGCTTATCCAGAAAAATCCGCACAACTAGCGCAACAACTCAACTTAACCACAGAACGTTTGCATCAATGGGTTGACATCCAAGAGCATCTATATGTGAATGAGGATAAATCAACTGGCTTAATTGAGCAGTTTGAAGGCTTTTACCAACTTGAAGAAGTCAATCTTCAAGACTACGAACCACGTAGCAAATCCTTACAAGGTTTGTTGGGAATTGAGGCGACAAACGCAAAGCAGATTCTCAAACAGCCAGATGTATTGATGCTCATTTATTTGCTACGAGAGCGCTATGACTATAAAACCCTAGCTACCAACTGGGATTATTACGCCAAGCGTACCGATCATACCTATGGTTCCTCTCTCGGCCCGGCAATTCATGCCATCTTAGCTTGCGACCTCAATCAACCTACCCACGCTTATACTCATTTTCTCCGGTCAGCTTTGGTAGACTTAGAAGATGTCCGGCGTAATGCAGCCGAAGGAATTCACGCCGCAAGTGCTGGAGGAGTTTGGCAGGCTGTGGTATTTGGGTTTGGTGGTATTAGGATGACTCAATTTGGCCCTGTTGCCTGTCCGAATCTGCCTCCGAGTTGGAAACGCTTGAAATTCCGGCTGCAATGGCGCAACGAGTGGTATGACTTCGACTTGCGACAAGAAACAGAAATGGAAATTGCTAACAAACAAGCAGATGTGAATCTGCAAACTGCACACCCCCAAATTAAGGGCGTCATCTTTGACTTAGATGGTGTGTTAACCGATACTTCTGAGTTGCACTATTTAGGCTGGAAGCGAGTAGCCGATGAAGAAGGTATCCCCTTTGACCGAGAAGCCAACGACGCGATTCGAGGTTTGCCCCGTCGAGAAACTCTACTCCAAATTTTAGGCGATCGCCCTGTCACTGAAGAGAAAATTCAAGAAATGATGGAGCGTAAAAATGCTTACTTCTTGGAATTAATCGAGGAAATTACCTCAGACGATTTGCTACCTGGAGTAGAAAACTTGTTGCAGGAATTACGCGCTGCTGGAATCAAAGTCGCTTTAGGTTCATCTAGTAAAAATGCTCAGACTGTCATTCAACGCTTAGGTATCAAAGATAAATTAGATGCCATAGCCGATGGCTACAGCGTCTCTCAACCCAAACCCGCACCAGACCTTTTCCTATTTGCTGCCCAACAAATCGGCATTTCACCATCCCATTGTGTTGTCGTAGAAGATGCTAATGCTGGGATCGAAGCAGCTAGATCTGCCGGGATGTGGTCTGTAGGCTTAGGGCCAGTAGAGCGCTTGGGTAAAGCGAATGTAGTATTACCCAGTCTGGAAAGAGTAACTTGGCAAGACTTGCAACACCAGATAGCTAACAGTGAAAAGCCAGCAGTATTAGTAGAAGCAACGGTTTAAACATCCGGTCTTTTGAGCAATGAGTCTAGTCTCACTCATTTCTCATAACTCAGCATCGCTAAAACAATTCATTTTTCCTTCCATCCCACCCTTTCTTAGGGTGGGGTTTTGCTTTCATCCACTTTATCCAAGCAAGAGAAGTTAAGACAGACAAAGCAGTAATGCAGGAAGCAGTCGGGAAGAAATGCTTTGACCTTTGACTCTGGACTCTGAACAAAGGATAAATGACCAATGACTAATGACAATATTGTAAACAAATGTAACGATATTGCCGTCAAAACGTTTTACTGTCTTGACAAGCCAGAGGGGAACCGATAACGTAATATACATACCCGGGTAAGGCCGTCAAAGAGTTATATGCAAACGAAGCAAAAGGTTACTTTGTATTTATCACCGGAACTGCACAGAAGGCTGAAGATTCGTTCAGCAGTTGATTCTGAACCAATGTCAGATCTTGCAGAACGCGCCCTATTTTTTTACTTATCTAATTCAGAATTAGTTGAAGAAATAGAAGCTTCTTCTTATGGAAGAACTCATAGAGTATATTCTTGCCCCGAATGTGAAAGTTCTTTGGTGTTGCGAGATGGAGAACTAATTACCTTAAATAACCAACCAGCGGTAATTGGTCATCAAGATATATCCATTGATGAAATGGATGAAGAAAAAACCCATCCTATGGGTGAGGAAGAGTTAGTTCCTTGCTAGATATGAATTATGAATAATTAAATTCATAATTCAGTTGTCGTTACCACCGAAACGATGTCTGTACTGTACTAAGGTCTCAAGTAGGTCGATATGAAAGAAGAGCTCAATATTCTAATTCAAGCTCAATACCCTCTAATCTACCTTGTGACCTCCGAGGAAGAGCGGGCTGAGCAGGCAATCTCCACAATCGCCCAGTTATTAAAGCCCCAACGTCGAGTATTTGTTTGGACAGTAACTCACGGCATCGTGGAGTATGGTCAACCCCGGAATGTCACTCAACACAATACCGTTTCTCCAGAAGCAGCGATAGAGTGGATTATTCGGCATAAAGAACCCGGTATATTTATTCTTAAAGATTTACATCCATTTATAGACGCACCTGCGACAGCAAGATCGCTAAGAGATGCGATCGCTAGTTTTAAAGTATCGTCGCCTAATTCACCGAAAAACATTATATTAATGTCGCCGGTTCAACAAGTGCCCATCGAATTGGAAAAGGAAGTTGTCGTTCTCGACTTTCAATTACCAGACATGGCTGAGTTGAATAAAGTTTTAACTCACCATTTAGATCAAAATCGTGGGCGAAGATTGACAACAGAGGCGAGAGAAAAGCTTCTAAGAGCTGCCTTGGGTTTAACTAAAGACGAAGCTGAAAAAGTCTATCGTAAGGCACAGGTAACTACAGGGCGTTTGACGGAAGATGAAGTAGATATAGTTTTATCTGAGAAGAAACAGCTAATTCGGCGCAATGGAATATTAGAGTACATCGAAGAAGATGAAACCATTGATGCTGTAGGTGGCTTAGAAGAGCTGAAAAAATGGCTCAAGCAACGCTCCAACGCTTTTACAGAAAAAGCTAGAGAGTACGGTCTACCTCAACCTAAGGGGATGCTAATTCTGGGAGTTCCAGGTTGTGGTAAATCGCTAATTGCGAAAACTACTTCCCGACTGTGGGGATTACCAATTTTACGCTTAGATATGGGTAGAGTTTACGACGGCTCAATGGTGGGTCGAAGTGAAGCTAACCTGCGTAATGCCCTCAAAACAGCAGAATCAATTTCTCCAACGATTCTGTTTATTGACGAGTTAGATAAATCCTTTGCTGGTAGTGCTGGTTCTGGCGATTCAGATGGTGGTACTTCCAGTCGGATATTCGGTTCTTTCCTGACCTGGATGCAAGAGAAAAAATCTCCGGTGTTCGTAATGGCTACCGCTAACAGAGTGGAACGCTTGCCTGGAGAATTCTTGAGAAAAGGTCGCTTTGATGAAATTTTCTTTGTGGATCTGCCCACTCCCGAAGAACGTCAGGATATATTTAACATCCACCTGACGAAGCGTCGTGAAGACATCTCTAGGTTCGATTTAGGACAATTAGCTAAGATGTCCGATGGCTTTTCCGGGGCAGAAATTGAACAAGCGATTGTTGCGGCAATGTACGAAGCTTTTGCCCAAGAGCGTGAGTTCACCCAATTAGATATTATTGCTGCGCTAAAGTCAACACTGCCGTTGTCTCGTACTATGCAAGAACAGGTCACAGCGTTGAGAGACTGGGCCAGACAGCGCGCTAGACCCGCAGCATCCTCCGTTGCTGAATATCAGCGAATGGAGTTTTAAAAGCTTTCTCCTGCTAACCCAGGGGGAAAGGCTAGCATTTACTGCTAGCAGTTATAGAAAAAAGCCGCTTTTAATTTAAGCGCGGCTTCCCCAAAAACAAACCGTTGTCGTTTTTTCTCAATCTTCTCTTTGGAGGAAACCCAAATGTCTCACTTTAGCACTCTGCGCACCAAGATCACCGATGCAGAAATCCTCAAAGCATCCTTGCGCGACCTAGGTATCAGCGTGAAGACTGAAGCTGATGTCCGTGGTTATAACGGTCAGCGTGTGCGTTCTGACATCGTTGCTGTGTTGGAAGGCGAATATGACCTCGGTTGGTCTCGCAACAGTGATGGTTCTTTTGACCTAATCGCTGACCTGTGGGGCGTTGCTAAGAAGCACAATCAAACTGAGTTGATCAACTCCATCAACCAAAAATATGCAGTTAACAAGACCTTGGCTGAAGTAAAACAGCGCGGTCTGCAAAATGCCAACGTCAAGTTGGTGTTGCAATAGTAATTTCTCTGCGCGTTCCCAAAGCTGCACGGGCTAACCATGTAAATAGCGGTTAGCCCGCTTTTTTTGTGAATAAGATAATTACCTTTGTTAACCGTTAACTTTCAACCTAAAATCCCCTGTACTAGATTCAGTCAGGGGATTTTTGTCTGAGTTATACATTTAAATAATGGTTGCATCTGTAAAGTTTCAAGAAACCAAATTTTTATGTTTCCATTTCATGTATGCCTCCATTGAAGGAAAGTATTGAATAATCCCATCTAATCCTTCCGGTCTTCCCTGGAGATAAGCCTCCAAATAAATAGAATCCTGCATTTTGGGCAAAGATCCCGCATCGCGATCGCGACAACCTTGTTGATAACGAATTTCTCTTAAGTGATTTAGCATATAAATACATCCTATTATATCTATCAAGCTCCTATTTATACTCTATCTATTCTGCTTGATAGCAGCAAATATTCCTTTTTTTTAAACTGATAAATACAAGTTATCACACTATTTGATTAGTAACGTACTCATGAGCTTTTCATAAAAATAAATAGCGATCGCCTCAGTTTTTAGAATCAGCGATCGCCATGAATATACAAAGTTGATTGGATGATGATTGACAATTTTAGTTTGTGAGCAATGGCTCAAATATTAGTGGAGGGAAGATATCTGAAACAAAGGCTTCAACATTGATAGGGTTAACAACAATACTGAACTCATTCTCTGCTTCAGTCAAAATAACTTGATGCGCATCTGTTAAACCCGAAATCTCAACATTGCCTGTAAAATCACCTCCAGTTCCGGATACGTTTACGCTAACAATACTGTTAGCCCAAGATCCATCCAAAAATGACGTTCCACTCGTCACTTGAACATGAGTACTAACACTTGCTGAGTTACCTGTACTAGTTCCCCATACACGTGCTGTAACAGCAATACCGCCATGAATAGCGGTTTTATTAACAACTCTCTCCAAATAGCTTAAATCAGAAATATTCATTGTTGAATTACCCAATTTCAGAATTAATTATCTGTTGTTATAACCAAGTATGTGCTTGGCACTAATTTGTTTTGCGTTATTTGATTGTCAAAAAAGCTATTCAAAATATGCAATTTGCTTGCCGCAATTATAATCTCACAATCAGCCTAAAGTTGGATGCCAATTTGGCTTGTTCTTCAGAGAAAAATAAGTAAGGCATTTTATAAGAGCCGAGAAAGCAGATTTGGTAAGAATTATAGCTAGTATGAAAGTTAACGGAGAACGGGCAATAGGGGAAATTTCGCTCCCCATCAGTCTTTATTAGCCCCATCTCTTTTAAGCTTGGTTTTACTGCAAATTTTAAAATTATTACCAAATGTAAAGTTATAGTATGCTACATTTTGTTCTCTAAACTTAAGTCCAAAGTCATGAGGAAAAACTTCATAGGATTAATATTTGGTGGAATCTTGGTCAGCTTAGGACTGTCGCCATTATTAGCTCAAGCACAACAGCAAGTTTCTGATACTCAAGTTGCAGCGATGGTAGAGGCGTTGCGACAAGCTGCACCGCAAACAGGCTCTCAAAACGATGGACTTTACAGCCAATGGCAAGTCAAGCCAGAAACCCTCAAAGGTTGGTCGAGGACTTGTCTGAAAAAAGAGCTAACACCAACACAGTTTGAAAATAGTCCTGCAACAGCACGCCAAGTCGTGTCGTGCATCACGCGCCGAGAATTAAATCAGCAATTCCGCGCTACAAACAATAACGAAACTGCGGCGGTGCGTGGCGTAGCTTGTTGGTGGATGACAGGGAAATATCAAGGCTGTGACAGTGGCTTCACCGCTACCTATGTTCAAAAAGTGGTTAGCTTGTATCAACAGCAGCGTTCAAAACCAGCAACTAGTTTTTCATCACCGCGATCTTAACTTTGTCTAAACAAATAGAGCAGTCTGGAGAAGGCATACTCAAGGGTCTACTATTGCACTAAGCGCGATCGCCAATTCATAAAAACTGAGTAAATCTTGTATACATCTGTTGCTGGCGATCGCTTTTTATTCTGTCAAAACTTCAGAGAAATATATTTTTTTATTTCCATTAGATAATTACTTGTCATCTATCTAAAGTTATGATTTGGAAGGAGATGACTGCTAGATTTCTGGTTAAGAAATTATGATTTGGGATAGCTTTCATCATCGATTAGAGCTATAAGACGAGAGAACCAATAGACAATTTCTGGATCGCTGTATGTTGTTAATCTAGCAATGTCTCTAGCAAGCTGATATGCTTGCTCTGCTTTGGGATTATTTGTTAGTCCTGTATGATTGAGCAATGCTATTTTCAAATCCCCAGGATAAGTAGGTAAGCTTTGACCTTTTGTATATTTGATTTGGCAAAGAATCGAACTCCAATCTATATCTTTAGTAGTAGTAGGTGCATCCATAAAATTTTTTGCATTAATTAAGTTGATATCTTTAATGTATTCTGCTGTATGAATAACAACAAATACTCTTTCTTGTGATAAGGATAAATATAAGTTATCAAAAGATGGGCACTAACAAGGATTAATCGCTTATTTAAATAAGATCTTATTTAAGATAAACATTAGTTTGATTACTGTCATAGAAGATTTTCAAATTGAATACAGAATTGATAAATTCATAATTGATTTCCCTACTATTGTTAAATCTTGTAGCAGTTCAACAATATCTGCGTCATAATTCTTTTGATGTGAGTTTTATACACCGCACACAACGAGGAAGAGAGTAACATGAAAAACTCACAAGTTGTGGAAGAAGGATTTTCGTATGTTCCAGTAATCGATATTAGTCCCTTAGTCTCTGGAAAAGGCGATCGCCTAACAGTTGCTTCTAAAATTGGACAAGCTTGTCGTGAGTGCGGGTTTTTCTACATTGTCGGACATGGTGTACATGAACGCTTGCAGCAAAGGTTGGAACAACTCAGCCGAAAGTTTTTCGCCCAGGATTTGGAAACGAAACTAGAAATTCGGATGGCTTTGGGTGGAAAAGCATGGCGGGGGTATTTTCCGGTTGGGGGTGAACTCACATCAGGTAAACCGGATATTAAAGAAGGTATTTACTTTGGTGCAGAACTAGGAGAAAATCATCCGCTTGTAAAAGCTGGGACACCGATGCATGGTTCTAACCTCTTCCCTTCCAACATTCCTTTATTCCGCGAGACTGTGCTGGAATATATGGAGGCGATGACGCAACTTGGACATAGGCTAATGGCTGGTATTGCTCTTAGCTTAGGACTGGAAGAATCGTATTTTGCTGAACGTTATACATCCGATCCGTTAACTTTATTTCGGATTTTTAACTATCCTTCAGATTTACCACCGTATGAGGGTGAAGAGAGGTGGGGTGTAGGAGAACATACTGACTATGGTGTTTTGACTATTCTCAAACAGGATAATTCAGGTGGATTACAGGTGAAATCTCAGTCACGCTGGATTGCTGCGCCTCCTGTTGCTGATTCTTTTGTTTGCAATATTGGGGATATGCTCGATCGCATGACTGGAGGTTTGTATCGTTCTACACCTCATCGCGTTCAAAATCTGTCAGGATGCGATCGCCTTTCGTTCCCTTTCTTTTTCGATCCCAATTTTGATGTGGAAGTGAAGCCGCTTCCTTTAGATGGAGTAATAATAAATGACGATCGCGAAGAACGTTGGGATAAAGCTAGCATTCATGAATTTTGTGGAACTTATGGTGATTATTTATTGAGTAAGGTGTCTAAAGTTTTCCCAGAATTGCGAAGAGCAGTTTTGTAGAAATTTAGCAGGCGGTTTGACGCTGAAGAGTCGGCTATTTCAACAACTTAATAGCTTCCTCATTTCGCATACATCTCCCCGCACCAAAATTAATTTATATAGTGTTATCGTCAACACGGGTAGTAATTATCGAGATAGCTTTGCTACTCAAACAGAAGTATATTACACAACAGATAAACTCCTAATTGAATAAATCTCAGATTTGCTAATTCCTAGGCTTTGTTAGTAGCTATGCTTTAATTTTGTATTACTATTACTTCAGATTCACGCTGTCTTCCTCCTAACGATAGATAGTCATTGTTAAAGTAAATTGAGTTAAGCGATCGCTCGTGAATTTTCTGGATTACCAAGCTCTCAATTTGGCTCATATAGTGTTGGCAACAATGTTTTGTGGTCTTCGGGTTTACTCTAAAATCGCTCAATAACTATATAAAGTTTAATATCGCCACACTTTAAAATTGGGAGATTGCTCTCAATTTGCTGGTATTAGCCAAAACTTATATTTTTTTATCAAAAGCAATTTATTTTTGTTATTAGTTTTAAGATAAAAGTCTATAAGCTTATTTAGAATATTCTCAACTACACTTGGCAAAACGACAGGAGTCAAATTACTCAATTCAAATCTGATGTTTCAAACAGGAGATGGACTGTCATGCCGCAACAAAATGCTGCCCAACTTTTTAAAGCTGTAAAACAAGATCAAGCATTAAAGCAAAGACTGAAAGCCACAGCCAATCCCGAAGCGTTTATCCAAATTGCTAAAGAGCGTGGCTATGACTTCACGGTGGAAGAATTAGAGACTGAAATCAATAAATTATCTGAAGAAGATTTAGCCGCTATTATCAATCCAGGCTGGGGCCCTAGACAGCACATTCATCCTAGATAAGGAACGCTCTAGGCGATAGAAAGTGCAAACATATTTGATTGCTCTTACTTCTGAATTGCCCTTTGTGCATAGATACAAACCTCCCGACCTGAGTCACCTAATACTTGCTATATGGGCATTTAGAGCTTTGGAGTTACCTAACTTACCAAGAGCGATCGCTAATTAAAGATAAGGCTGGTAGACATATCTGCACAACAAAAAAATAAAAATGGGTATGGTTATTTAACCATACCCATCTGAAAAGTTTTAAATCATTGATTATAGCTGTGGTACATACTGAGGCTTCTCAGGTACATCTGTGTACTCAGCCACAATCTGACGAAATTCTGTACCGTCAATGGTTTCTTTTTCAATCAGCAAATCAACTAAGCGATCTGTGACGCTACGATTGTCGCGAATAATCTTCTTGGCTGTTTCGTAGCAGTCTTCTACTATCGCTCTAACTTGAGCATCAATCCGCGCAGCGATAGATTCAGAATAATCCGATCGCGTCATCCAGTCACGACCTAAGAACACTTCTCCCTGTTGGCTTTCTAGGGACAAGGGGCCTAAATCTGACATTCCGAAGCGAGTAACCATTTGCCTAGCCATCCCCGACAACTGTTGTAAGTCTCCACCTGCACCAGTGGTTACTTCTGCCGGGCCAAAAATTACTTCTTCCGCTGCACGACCGCCTAAAGCGCCAGTAATCCGCGCTTTCAGTTGGGAACGAGAAATCAAACCTTGTTCCTCGTTGGGAGTGAACCAAGTTAAACCCTGTGCTTGTCCGCGAGGAATCAGAGTAACTTTCTGTACTGGGTCATGGTCTTTTAACAAAGTTCCCACCAAAGCGTGTCCCACTTCGTGGTAAGCAATCAAGCGCTTACTCTTGCTGTCAACCAGGGGTGTACCTTCCATCCCTGCGACTACCCGATCCACAGCATCATCAATTTCGGTGAGGGTAATTCCTTCTTTGCGTCTTCTAGCAGTGAGAATTGCTGCTTCGTTGAGTAAGTTAGCTAAATCTGCACCCGTAAAACCAGGGGTACGACGAGCGATCGCATCTAGGGATACACTGGGATCTAATTTCTTATTCCGAGCGTGGACTTGTAAGATTTCCAAACGTCCTTTGATGTCTGGTGCATCAACGGTTACTTGGCGATCGAAGCGTCCGGGACGCAATAACGCGGCATCTAATACGTCAGGACGGTTTGTGGCAGCAATAATAATGATGCCAGTGTTACCTTCAAAACCATCCATTTCGGTAAGCAGTTGGTTGAGGGTTTGTTCTCTCTCATCGTTACCGCCACCGATACCAGCACCCCGCTGTCTACCTACAGCGTCAATTTCATCGATAAAGATAATACAAGGGGCGTTATCTTTGGCTTTTTTGAACAAGTCGCGCACGCGGGAAGCACCCACACCCACAAACATTTCCACAAATTCCGAACCGGAAATGCTGAAGAAAGGTACGCCAGCTTCACCTGCGATCGCTTTTGCTAGTAAAGTTTTACCAGTTCCTGGAGGGCCAACTAACAGCACTCCTTTAGGAATGCGCGCGCCAACAGCTGTAAATCTTTCTGGCTGTTTGAGGAAGGTGACAACTTCTTGTAATTCCTCTTTAGCTTCTTCAATACCTGCTACATCGTCAAATTTAACTCCGGTTTTAGCTTCCATTTGAAAGCGCGCTTTAGATTTACCGAAGTTCATTGCTTGACCCGGGCCGCCGGGAAGATTGCTAGAGCGACGGAACAAAAAGAACAACCCGGTAATCAATAAAATTGGAAAAACGAGATTGCCTAACAGTCCCCAGATCGCTCCATCATTGCGCATGGGGTGGGCATCAAAACTAATTCCTTTTTCTTTAAGCTTGCTGATTAACTCAGGTGCGTTAACAGGTAAATCTACCCGCCACCGTTGAACGCGATTTTCGATATCTTGATCTACGGCTTCGACAATTGCTGTTCTACCGCCTTCATAGAGATCCACACTACTAACGCGATTAGCGTCCAAATATTCTAGAAACCGGCCATAGGTCATGCGGGTATTGGCTGCATTTTTCGTCATGTCAGCAGGAGCACTAGCAAATGCCCCTTGCCAGAAGAAAAAGCCAATTACCAAAGCAGGCAATGTCCAAAGTAATAGGACTTTCCAAGAAAATTTCATCTTAATCTGCCTCTAGATGCCAATAAAACTCATCAGCTTTAGCAACCAAACGATTCAATCATCCTGCCAATTTCAGGATGAGAGTGGAGTAAAAACTATAAAATTTTTCAACCTAACTTACCCTGCAAGCGGCGTAGCCTTTTGCTGACGCTACTTATAAGGCGTTTAATCTGAGATTCAAAACTTTTTTGTCATCATCCATCCTTTCTTGGTTGCTAAATCGCTGTGAAACGGATCTCGATAAATCCATTTTGTTTAATCTGATGTTTTGCGTACATCGCCACAGAAGCTCTAAGGGTCTTACAGCAAATCTCTAACGACAACACGAATCTTAATTAAAGTTAACTTAATTTTAATACAAAATTTCACCACAAAAGACAAGAGGGTTAGGGGAAAGTCAAGATTAGGAAGCATGAATCAAGCCTGCTTCCTCAGTCATTGCCATTCCTCTATCCCTCTATCCTATTGTGGATACCCGATTTTGGATGCGGAAATTCTAGCTTTAAGGCTGATGTATTGGAGGTTGCAAGTATCTCATTTAACTTCTGTAATTTGGAGAGTGTAAGGAAAATACTTGCCTTTAACATAGGAACCAACCCAGATCTGGTAAGTTCCTGGAAGCCATTCACCAACTATGCCAGGATTTTTACCATCAAACTCATCATTGCACCATGTGCCACCAGGGCCTTTGACTATAAGCGTTGTATCTTCGGGACTTTGCACTTGCAACTTTAAATAGTCAAATTTATTTGTTAATTCCAATTTATGGTCTGGTGCTTCATCAACAAATCCAGTACACGGGCCAGTAGCAGTTTCCGTTCTCTTCGCAACTTGGTTTCCTGAGACTGAGCCGCCACTCATACCCCGAACAGTAAAGGGATCTGGGGAAAAATTCTTGCCAATGGTGGCATCTCCAAATATTGGTGGTGTTGGTGGCACATCCGCTACGGCATGAGTGATCGATGTGACGAAGATTGAAAATACCGCTAATGATAATCTTATCCCTTTATTGAGCGCTCTTTTCGGCATTTTAATTACATGGTTATCTAAGTGGAGTTGATGACATGAATTTTACACACCAAGTTCCCAAAAATAGAAGAATTAACTACTTTTGGAAGATGCACGCCTAAGGGTTGATTTAGTTTCTCAGAAATTGGGTTGGTAATTGGTGCCACGACTCACAATTATTGTGGCTGCTTTTATTATTAATAGAGGCGCACCTAGATGCGCCTCTAAAAACCTAAAATATTCCCAAAGACTGGGAGCTAACTGCCTAGAGCTATGGCTTTACTCAAACGCGATCGATCTAAACCAATTTGATTGAGTAGTAACCAGGATTGGATTAAGTCGGGGCCATGAACATCTCCAGTTAAAGCGGCTCGAAGCGATCGCATTACTAACCCTTTCTTCACATTTTGGGCTTTGACCACCTGCTTAATAATTTCTTGCGCGGTGGCTTCTTGTAATTGCGTTTGACTGTCCAAAGCTGCATCAATAGCTTGCAGAGCAGCCGCAGAACCTTCTTGCTGCAACTGTTTAGTGGCTTCTTCGCTAAATTCAACGGTATCTGTAAAGAACAGTTGGCTCTGCTCCACAGCATCTTTGAGCCGCGTCAGGCTAGGGCCGATTAAAGCTACTAGCTTTTCTAACCAAGCGCGATCTCGTCCGCCATCAAATTTAAAGCCTGCTTCTTCCCAATAAGGTAGGAGTAAATCTGTCAGCTTATCTACTGGGGTACTGTGGATATACTGACTGTTTAACCAATCCAATTTCGCCCAGTCAAACTTTGCACCTGCTTTATTGACACGTTCAAAGCTGAATTCTTTGGCTGCGGATTCTAAGGTAAATATTTCTTGAGTAGAGTCTGGTGGCGACCAACCCAACAAAGTCATGTAATTCACCAAAGCTTCGGGGGTGAAACCTAATTTTTTGAAGTCAGAAATGGAAGTAACGCCGTCCCGCTTAGATAGCTTGCGTCCATCTCTGCTCAAAATTAGAGGAGAATGGGCAAATTCTGGGGTTTTTGCCCCTAAAGCTTCGTAGAGGAGAATTTGCTTGGCTGTGTTGGCTATATGGTCTTCTCCCCGGATGATATGGGTAATTTGCATATCGATGTCATCAACCACAACGACAAAGTTATATAGTGGTTGACCAACACCTGTTTCGGAAGCACGAGCGATGACCATATCACCACCGAGATCGCTTCCTCGCCAAGACATTTTTCCTCTTACTAAGTCATGCCAGACAATCTCGCGCTCATCTTCGATTTTGAAGCGAATTACAAAGCTACGTCCTTCAGCTTTGAAAGCAGCTTCTTGTTCTGGGGTGAGGTTGCGGTGCCGATTATCATAGCGCGGTGCTTCCCCTTTAGCTTGCTGGGCTTCCCTTAAAGCTTCTAGTTCTTCAGAAGTGGTATAGCAGCGATAGGCTAATCCTTGTTCTAGCAGTTTTTCTACTGCTTGTTTGTAAAGATCCAGGCGTTGAGATTGAAAAAATGGGCCTTCATCCCAGTTCAGCCCCAACCAGCGCAACCCTTCGAGGATATTCTCTGTATATTCAGGACGCGATCGCTCTAGGTCTGTGTCTTCAATACGCAAGATAAACTTTCCGCCGTTGTGGCGGGCAAATAGCCAGTTAAACACAGCCGTTCTAGCTGTACCAATATGTAAATTTCCCGTGGGACTTGGAGCAATACGGACTCTAACAGTCACAGTTCTTTCTCTCTTTCTCAAAGCATGATTAATATAACAAGCGCTGAATGCCGAGTTTAAGGCGATCGCTCATATAGGGTATGCTAGACAGAAATTCTCAAATAAACATTGAAAATAAATCCTTTTTACCCCAATCAACTCAGGACTCAGCAATGGTGGATGATAAAATTTAACGGGACTGACGGGGCTCGAACCCGCAACTTCCGCCGTGACAGGGCGGTGCTCTAACCAATTGAACTACAGTCCCTTAATTGGCAACTTTGCTATTATGTACCTTTTTTTTGGGTTTGTCAAGGATCTGGAACTAAGAAATTTTAGAAGTCCTTTGTTATTGGTCATTTGTCCAGAGTCAAGCGTCCAAAGTCTGAAGTTATTACTTATTTCTTCCTCCTCCTCAAACCATAGTGCTTGATGCTACAGCTTGCGGCATTGATGCCAGATACTGCTGTATTTGCGATTGCATTTGTCGATACTGCTGCTTTAAGATGTTTTTGCTCAATTGGCACTGAGAAGAGGGTGGTAGACTTTGACTTTGTTTTACCCAATTTTTCAACATTTGCCGCTGCGTAGGCTCTATGTAACTGCTGATGACGCTAGCACAGGTGTGGGGTGGTTCGATAGTAAATAAAATTAGAGGATAGCGTTCATTTTCTGCCAAGGAAGATACCAGTCGATGATTTTGTGGGTTGTGCATATCGAGGTAGCAAGGTAGCCACTTGGGGCCGAGTTTGCGATTGTACAAAACTGTCAGCCACAGCAGCATGGGGTGAGGAGATGTAATGAAGAGAAATTCATTGTAACGTATTGAAATGGCACGTTGTTTGATTTCTTGTTTTGACAACATCAACCAGATTGATGTTACAGGTTGTGGTTCGGTATCCAGAATTTGGGGAAAAACAATTTCTTGAATTGGCTTATTTTCCGGCCAGGTAAGTTTCCAGCAAATTTTTTCCACAGCTACAGGTAACTCAGAGATCGGAGGAAGATTTGCGGAATTTTTATTAGCAGATTCTACTTGGATATTA
This sequence comes from Calothrix sp. NIES-2098, assembly GCF_963875125.1. Lineage (NCBI taxonomy): Bacteria > Bacillati > Cyanobacteriota > Cyanophyceae > Nostocales > Calotrichaceae > Calothrix > Calothrix sp. NIES-2098. The sequence continues at coordinate 68,815 of NZ_CAWNKJ010000001.1, read as the reverse complement.
CTGCTCGCTTCCCCTATCCTCATATTTGTGGGCAAGCTGAGATAATTAGAGCGATTGATATTGTCTAAGACTTGCAGCAGTTGAGCGATATTTTGTGGGCGATCGCTGACTTGTTTCTCCATACAAGCCATAATTAGATCGTTTAGCTCTCGTGGTATTTGCAGATGAGGTTTAACCTGGGCGATCGCTCTTGGTGCTTCAAAGTGATGTGCCTTATACCAAGCACCAAAATGATCGGTTTCGGGTTGCCAAGGTTTTTCACCTGTGAGCATTTCAAACATCATCACTCCTAAGCTATAAATGTCAGAGCGACTATCTAATTCTCCTCCCTCTAGTTGTTCTGGCGAACAATAGGGTAATGTGCCATGAAAGCCCTTATTTGTGCTGATTGTGGTTGCATAATTTAAAAATTTAGCAATCCCAAAATCGAGGATTTTTACTAACTGACTCAATATAGGATCTGGAAGAACTAATATATTAGCTGGCTTAATATCTCTATGAACTAGAGGATAGATATTACCGTCCATGTTTATGCCTTGATGGGCACATTGTAAGCCCAAACAAATCTGGCGTGTCAAAGTCATAAAAATTGGCAAATTTACAGGAATTAATTCCTTTAAACATTTGCCAGATAAATATTCCATGACGTAAAACGGGTTGCCTTTTTCACTTACGCCATAATCATACGCTCTGACTATATGTATCGTTTTTTGACTCAAAGCTGCACTCATGAGAGCTTCTCTCGCGAAATCTTTTTGCATCTTTGGGTCTGCAACGGTTTGTGAGAGGAATTTTATCGCAACGGGTATTCCTCCTAGCAAAACATCATGTGCTAAAAAAACCTTGCCCATGCCTCCGTTGCCAATTACTTTGATCAATTTATAGCGATTGGCAAGTAACCCTGTTTCCTGTGGAGATGCAAATGAGCTTTGGTTCACCTTTACAACCTCTTATATACTCTCCAATTTCAACCTAAAGGTTAGCATATTAAAATAAATGATTTCTTAATATTAAATATTCTCAATATATTTATTCAAGCTTCAACGGCGCAAAATAACTTGGAGAAAGTAATAATATAGTTTAGATGCCCAAGCTTTTAAACCTACTTCTTTCTTTTCTGGAGCAGTTACCAATTTACGTAGTATTACTGTTTTTAATCTTTCATATTCTGCTTTCAAAATAATTTTTGCTTGCTTCGTAGAAATAAATTCCTGAGAAGTGGGATTCGTTGCTAACCAATCTGTCAGTTGTTGGCGTTGGCTACCCGTGAGAGTCAATGTCATGACATGAGTGCAATTATGTGGCTCTTCGATAGAAAAAAATAACAAATGATAATAGCCAACTTCAGCTAAACTTCGCATAATTTTTTGCCCTCGGCTATCATTCATATCTAAAAAGCACGAGAGCCATTTTGTTTGAGAAACTTGGGAATTATATAATGCTGTTATCCATAGCACCATTGGATATATATTCATTTTGGCAACAAATTCTGTGCTATGTTTTTGATCTAAAAATTTGGTAATTTCTGCTTTGGGTAACATAGCCCAAAAAGTTGGGATTGTTCCTTGAAATGTATGTAATAAATAAGGAAACCCAATTGGTGCAATTGGTCTATTTTTAGGCCAAGTCTTTTGTAAACATTCTTTTTCTGATAATGATGTGACAGGTACTATTTGCAGGGTAGGTATTTGCAACTCTTCGGTAATACTAATAGCAGCGCTACGCTCAAGCTGTAATTTAACCTTGTCTAAAGTTTCTAATATTTCTTGAATATTTTGGGGGCGATCGCTGACTTCTTTGGCTAAACAACTCATCACTAATTTTTGCAATGTTTGGGGGATCGCTAATTGTGGATTAACTTCCCCAAATGTAGGTGGATTTTGAAAGTGATGAGCTTGATACCAACTACCAAAAGAGTTACTCGTAGTTTGAAATGGATGTTTTCCAGCAAACATTTCAAACATCAGTATTCCTAAACTGTAGATATCAGAACGCACATCCAATAGTTTACGTCCTTCCATGTGTTCTGGAGAACAGTAAGGCAAACTACCTATAAAAGAATCTGTGAGAGTCATCCCACTGCGCTCTGTTAAAAATTTAGCAATACCAAAATCTAGAATTTTAACTATATTCTCTTTTTTATGATCTTCTATGAGAAAAATATTTTCGGGTTTAATATCTCTATGAACAATCGGAAAATTCTCTCCTTTATGGATGATACCTTGATGAGCGCATTGTAAGCCTAAGCAAATTTGATAGCAAATATCTAAAAGTTGAGTAAGAGATAATGTTTGCTTTTTGAGTATACGTTTGAGATTTTTACCTTGGAGATATTCCATGACATAATATGGAATATTTTCCTCGGTGACACCATAACTAAATACCCGAACAATATTTTTACTTTTTCGGCCTAATTGGGCGCCAATAAAGATTTCTCTAGCAAAGCGTTGGGACATTTGCTGGCTACCCAGACTAAGTGAGAGAATTTTGACTGCAACTGCCATTCCGCCTTTGGCAACATCTTCTGCTAGGTAAACTCTACCCATCCCACCTTTGCCAATCAAATCTCGGATTAAATAACGATTATTTAAGAATTTCCCAATATAAATATCTAATTCAGATTTAGAGTTAGCTAGATTAGGAATTGGATTCTGCACCATAAAATTATTTATAAAAATAAAATCAGAAAGTTATTAAAATAACCCTCCTTAAGGCTTTATTTTATCTATAAACAAGATTAATAATTTTAGAGAGTTAATCATATGAGGTGAAATTTACTACAAAACTTGTTTAATTTTTAATAAAATTATGGGAAAGTTATCTGCAACAGTTCTTAAACATGGTGTAACATATTTATTCTGCAATCCGTATGGGAATTTCCACTGAATCCGCAAATCGACCCAATACATTTGCCTAATTTTCTCAGTGAATATACGGTTAGAGTAATAATACTTCTAGAAATAAAATGTCAAGAGTATAATTATACATTTAATGTAAGAGATTATGCCTTTAAAAATCAGGGGTTAAGATTGGGGATAAAACGGCGCAATAGCCTAATGAGTGGGGATTCGATTTTGAGCTTAAAGGCTAGTATCTGTGTACGTTGTAGAGCGTTAAAGTTGTTGTCGCTGACTAAGATTAATGAGCGTTGACCATCAGGTAATTTAGGGCCTAAGGTTAAGCCTTCAATATTGTCAAGCAACACGTCTATAGTTCTCAAGTCTAAGAGCAGTTTTTTCTGCACAGGTTTGATTTTTTGGGGGTTAATACTTAAGAGGCTATCGATATGCTGAATCTCATCAGCACCCTCTAAAGAAACTTGAAAGAGTAAAATAGCAAAACCCAAACCTGTAAAAGACCTTTCTAAACTCAGGAAACTTCCTCGATTATCGAGGGCGACTAAATCGGGCAAACCGCTAGCAAATTTGCCAGTAAAATTCAAAAAAGGTGATATTGGTTCAGTCTGATAAAGAAATTCTTTTTCTGGCTGCTTGGTCAGCAAGTTGTATTGTAAAATTCGACAGGAAGTGCTGGTATTGGGTTGCGCTTCTACACCATCTTGAATTAGAGCATTTTCGGTAGCTGTAAATAATTGCTTTTCGTTAGGTGAAATGGTCAGGCTTTCAAAAGCTAAATTATTGCGAATGCCATACCGACCATTTTTAGTAGGTAAAAACTTGTCTGGTATAGGTAGTGATGCGATCGCCTTACCAGTAGATAAGGAAAATTCTTGAATAAAAGGATTAATTAATTGCCTCACATCACCTTCAGAAGAAACAAAGACAGTTTTTTTACTAGTTAAAGCAATTCCTTCTGTATCGCTGGTACCGGGAGCAAACTTTTCACCACTTTCATTTAACAACGTGGTGACACCAACAGGTACAACACCACCATTTTTCAGCGCGCCTTGACTGAGGTCAATTTTAAGTATGTAGAAACGGGCGGGAGCTTTTTCGCTACGGTCATCAGAAATAGCATAATAAAGGTCGTTTTTAGGGTCGTAAGTGATTCCAGACAAACCTCCCACGGAAGTTTTTTGGAATGTTAATCCTTTGGGAAGAGTGGCTTGTCCGATGAACTTTATTTCGCTAACTGTGACAACACCCGATGCTAAATTGCTCCATAAAAAGCTGATAATTAGTATGGGGATAATCAGATAAATAATTCTTGGCCAAGTCAAGAGTTTTTTGATGGACTGCATGGATAGCGATCGCTAATTTCTCAAAGTCACCAAACACATTATCATGCCCAAGCTATGGCACATATATGTGCTGGGTAAAGGATGATTTTTTGACTATAGACTCTTGACTCTTACTAAGCAGGCCGCAAATAATATTCTTCCTGAAAAAATTGTACGAGCCAGTCTTTAACTTTGCGAGTGGCACGGCAATCGTCTTCGTTGTAGCGTTGAATTACCTCCAATAAAGTGCGATCGCCTGTTTCTAGCCACAAGTCATACCAGTAAATACACTTAGCACCACTAGCTTCTTTGTCGCGCCATTCAAACCCCAACCAACGAGCGATCGCTTTTAGCGCATAGCTTTCTATAGGTAAGGCAACGCTTTGAATTAATTGTTCGTATACATCGACAAATCGATTTAGTACAGGGCGTACTGAAGAATATGGAGTTTGGTACAGTCTTGCCAGACGTTTGACTGTATCAAATTCGTAGGCACAAAAATGATAAATTGGCGCTTCGGGATATTGCCAAACTATATCTAGAAATTGTTGCCAAACTAATTCTTCGTCTTCTGGTGTTTCTGCTAGCAGGGAATAAAACTGTTCTGTGTTGGTTTGTCTGTTAACTACCAAAATTCCTAAGAGATAATCTAAGTTCAAGTCTGGTTGAGCTTCAATATCAAAATAAATTTCGATGGGAGCCGTAAAGGTAATAGTTTCTATTGGTGGGGGATAAGGTAAGATAAACGGACGATTTTGGAGTACAGATTGAGCTTGTATTACTAGTTTGTGTGCGACTTGAGTATCAAAACCAGGTAAATTTTCCAGTATGCTGGGGCTGGTGCTAGCAAGAGATTCTAGTGTAGTCAGTGACAGTGCTTGGAGTTGACTGTAACGAATTGGTGTGACGCCTGGTAACAGAGAAAGGTGTTTTTCCGATTGAGCGATCGCATAACATTGACTATACCAGTGACAAAGATTGCATTTTTGCCGGGCAATAAATACTTCTGCGGCATCAGGTGACTCTAAAGCTTGAATTAACTCTGATAAAATCAGCTGCATTTGTGGCGTCCACTTCAGTAAATCTACTGCATAAGTAGTTTCTCTGGTACGCAATTTCAGCAAACCTGTTGGAGGTGCAGCTTCCTGAATAATCGCCAAGATCTGCGCGTGATATGCAACTCCTACTTGATATTCTTGCTTGGGACGCTTACCCATTTCCAGATTTGCTGGTACATATATCCAATCTCCAAAACGAGATTGTCCTGGCTGTTTCACAAGTAAATCTGGACGGCTGAGTAAGGTATATTTTTGATAATCTGGTGAGGTAGAAAAATTTTCACCTTCTATGTTTACCCAATCGTCGTAACTAACTGACAAGATTCCATGACGAATATACTCAACCCCACGCTGCATCAATTCTAAAGTTGCTGCTTGTCCCGCTTCCCAGTCTCTTCTAGAATAATCAGGCTGATGGTAAGACAAATTAGCCAAAATACTCTTTTGATAAGCAATTTTGTCCTGTTGTAGTTTTAGCAGCAACTCATTGGGAGTATCTCGCTGGTTTTTATCGCCGTAACTATCTAAAAAAGGTCGGCGCTTACAGCGTTGATATTGCAGTAACAGATCGGCACTAATTAACATTCCTTTAAGCTAGCAAGAATTAGTACTTTATGGGAGTAAGGCAAATCACGATCGTGCCTTGGGCTTGGGTGAAATAATGGAAAATAATTCAAAATCTTTAATTTCAAAGTATAAAGCACTATTTTTGCCAGTTTAATCTCAAAATTACTATGACCAGTCTTTCTACCACACACAAGAGTTTAGATAGCTATCGAGAGCAGTTTCCCGCCTTAGCGAATAAGGCATATTTTAATTATGGCGGTCAAGGCCCGATGGCTCAAGGGGCAATGGATGCGATCGCTCAAACTCAAACTCATATTCAACAACTAGGCCCTTTTGGTAATGAGGTGGGTCGTTGGATAGGATTAAATGTGAAAGCGACAAAAGAAGCGATCGCATCTGAGTTGAATGTACCACCAAGCACGATAACCCTGACAGAAAATGTGACTGTTGGTTGCAATATTGCCATGTGGGGTATTGAATGGCAAGCTGGCGATCGTATACTGCTTTCTGATTGCGAACATCAAGGGATAATTGCGATCGCGCAAGAAATCAGCCGCAGATTTGGTGTGGAAGTTAGTACTTGTCCTCTGATGGATACTTTAAATACAGGCGATCCTGTAGAAGTTATCGCCCAGCATTTAAGCCCTAATACCCGCTTAGTAGCTTTAAGCCACATCCTTTGGAACACAGGTCAACTTTTACCTTTAAAGAAAATTGCTGAAGTCTGTAGGAATAATAATTCTCTACTTTTAGTAGATGCAGCCCAATCGGTTGGCGCAATGCCTTTAAATTTAACTGAATTGGGGGTAGATTTCTATGCTTTCACAGGTCATAAGTGGCTATGCGGCCCGGCTGGTGTGGGTGGTTTATATGTGCGACCGGAAGCACAAGCTAGCTTAAAGCCGACATTTGTTGGTTGGCGTAGTGTCATCTTAGACGATCGCGGCAAACCTATAGATTGGAATCCCGACGGACAACGTTACGAAGTCGGGACATCAGATTATCCATTGTACGTGGGTTTAAAAGAAGCGATCGCCATTCATCAGCAATGGGGAACTCCAGAGGAACGCTATCAAAAAATTTGTCGCCACAGTGAATACCTATGGCGACAGTTGGCGGCTTTACCGAATGTGAAATGTTTGCGGACTTCTCCCCCCGAAAGCGGTTTAGTCTCGTTTCAACTGACTAACCAACAACCCCAAACTACTTTAAAGTTAGTGCAATTTTTAGAGTCAGAAAGATTATTTATTCGGCAAATTCGCGATCCCGATTGCGTCCGCGCCTGCGTCCATTATTTTACTTTAGAATCAGAAATTGACCAATTAATTGAGGCTGTTCAAAGATTTTGCTTATCTTAGAGACAGAAAGCAGAGGGACAATTAGGATAAGGAAGATGAGGAAGCAGGGGAAGGGGGAAACAAGGAGGAAAATAACTTATGACAAATGACAAATGACCAATGACCCTAACTATTTACTATTGCCCAAATCAAACTGTACTTGGGTTCCGTCATTGCCATTAAAAGACTGAACAGGTACAAAGTAAACAGAACTGTTAGGTGCTGACAGCGATTGTTGCAGCTGCAAATCTTTGGAAATGTTAGTGTTTACCCTATTTGTAGTAGGAACAATTACAGGGTTGTTTTGCTCAAAAAAGCTATTAAAATCTTGCTGAGAATTGCGATTATCAATTCCAGTCAAAGAATTACCAGTTAGGGAATATTTTTCTGGATTTTGGCTTGAGGCTTCTGATGACTGTGCTTGAACAGGGCTTACTAAGCTTGCAACAGCTGTCATAATTGCTAATAAAGCAACAATTCTAGCGTTCATAAGTTTTATCCCAATTCTTTGATTATTGCTGTTTCTATTTGCCAAATTATAGGCTACTCTTTACAATCAATTGTAATTAAATATACTTAATCGGTCAATGTTTTCTTATTTATTCTAAATAAAATCAATATCCAAAAATAGCTGTTTGAGCAATGTTGCAGATATTTGCAAAATGCAACATTATGTTAAAGAAAGTTAATTTGATATATATTATCCAATTTATAAAAATGAAAATGATAAATATTTAAATTACTACTTTTAAAAGCTACAGATTTGCATAAAAATGCACATAATTAGCCATATATTTCAGGATTTATATTTTAGAGACATCTGCGATCGCACAAAAAATCGTAGCAGAAAGACAAAGAGGTGAATACAAATCCTTAATTGATGTGAAGCAACAGACTGGATTACCTGTGAGTACTTATCGTCATATTGCTTAGGTTTATGGATTTGCGGTTGCGATCGCCAATTTACAAATGTTCGTAACCGGACTTTCGCATTGATTAGCAGGTACTGGAATTTCATGTGTTCTCCAGCACAAGTAAAGCGAAAAATAGATAAACCCAGCAGAGGTTAATTTCTAGATCCGCCTGCCAGGGAAGTGTCGTATATTCTGGCCATGTTTGATCGGGTTAGCGCTTATTTGTAATAAATAATGCTTTATCCCTATTTAGGGTAACTAAATTGTGCCTCATCAAGAGTTAAGAAAAGTAAAGCAATAGGTTAAGTTGTAGTTAACTACGACCCAACCGCAGACGGACAGAGGAACGCAACGAATTTCCGCAGTGGCGATCGCGACTATAAACAAGCAGCAAAGAATAGCTAATAATATAAGAGAGCGCTTCACAGTTCTTAATTATTCAGCTTTACTAAAACAATGGCGAGAGATTTGCGGGGATTTATCAAACTTCTGGAAGAAAGGGGACAATTAAAGCGAATTTCCGCTTTAGTTGACCCAGATTTAGAAATTGCTGAGATTTCTAACCGGATGCTGCAACAAGGCGGGCCGGGGTTATTGTTTGAAAATGTTAAAGGCGCATCCTTCCCGGTGGCGGTGAATTTGATGGGAACTGTGGAAAGGATATGCTGGGCGATGAATATGCAGCATCCAGAAGAGTTGGAAACTCTGGGTAAAAAGCTGAGTATGCTGCAACAACCAAAGCCACCAAAGAAGATTTCCCAAGCGATAGATTTTGGGAAAGTACTGTTTGATGTAGTGAAAGCTAAACCAGGAAGAGACTTTTTCCCCGCCTGTCAGCAAGTGGTAGTTCAAGGAGAAGACTTAGATTTAAATAAGTTGCCGTTGATACGTCCTTATGTGGGTGATGCTGGGAAAATTATTACTCTAGGGCTAGTAATTACAAAGGATTGCGAGACAGGTATTCCCAATGTGGGCGTGTATCGCTTGCAACTACAATCAAAAAATACAATGACCGTGCATTGGTTATCAGTGCGGGGTGGGGCGAGACATTTACGCAAAGCCGCAGAACGCGGTCAGAAATTAGAAATTGCGATCGCACTTGGTGTAGACCCCTTAATTATCATGGCGGCGGCTACACCCATACCTGTAGATTTATCAGAATGGTTGTTTGCTGGACTGTACGGTGGTTCTGGGGTGCAGTTAGCAAAGTGCAAAACCGTAGATTTAGAAGTTCCCGCAGATGCGGAATTTGTTTTAGAAGGGACAATTACACCAGGAGAAGTTTTACCAGACGGGCCTTTTGGCGACCACATGGGTTACTACGGCGGTGTCGAGGATTCTCCATTAATTCGCTTTGGGTGTATGACACACCGCAAAAATCCGATTTACTTAACAACATTTAGCGGTCGTCCACCCAAAGAAGAAGCGATGATGGCGATCGCACTCAATCGGATTTATACCCCAATTCTGCGGCAACAAGTCTCTGAAATTGTCGATTTTTTCCTACCAATGGAAGCTTTGAGTTACAAAGCCGCAATTATTTCCATTGATAAAGCATATCCCGGACAAGCACGACGCGCAGCTTTAGCATTTTGGAGTGCTTTACCACAATTTACTTACACCAAGTTTGTGATTGTGGTCGATAAAGACATCAATATTCGCGATCCGCGCCAAGTTGTCTGGGCGATTAGTTCTAAAGTCGATCCCACAAGAGATGTGTTTATTTTGCCGAACACACCCTTTGATACTTTAGATTTTGCCAGCGAGAAAATTGGTTTAGGCGGGCGGATGGGAATTGATGCTACTACTAAAATTCCCCCAGAAATCGACCATGAATGGGGCGCACCACTAGAGTCAGATCCAGATGTAGCGGCGATGGTTGAGAGACGTTGGGCGGAGTATGGTTTAGCAGATTTGCAATTAGGTGAAGTTGACCCAAATTTGTTTGGTTACGATATGAAGTGATAAAAGAAGGTATCTGGAAGAATAGCCTCCATATTTTTGGCTGCTTCCAGATACAACAACCTCTCAAGCGCAGGGGCTGCTACGCATATCCAAAATTTTGCTAAACCTCAACTTTATAGTTAAGTTCATGTTCATCGCCCGGTAGTCCGCGAAAACCCCAATTATGCTTGGGGTTCTCGAAAATTGTAATTTCTAAATCTTGCGAAGTGATACCAACAGAAAGCGATCGCTCAAATAACAGCCGCATCAATTGTTTTTTTGCTGCTATACTCCGCCCTTCAATCATACTAAACTCGATAATGGTATAACGGTCAGTGCGCCCAGAGGGGTAGAAAAAGTCTGACTTGTCCAAGGGAAAAAAGCGATGTGCCCGTTTATTTGCAGGATATTGTAATGCTTCCATTACACAACTATGAATTACATCCGAAAGCTGTTGTTTAATGGGGTTGAGATAATCCCGTATGCCGTAAATTTTGACTTGAACCATGCATTAATCCTCTTTCTTCAGCATTAAAGTTAACTTTCTTGACCACAAATATTTCTTCAGACAGTGGTCGCGAGAATAGAAATATGCAATTCACTGAGCAGAAAAATTACTGTTCAGGCTACTAAGATTTATGTTTCTATTTGTAGAAAAACATAAATGCGAACCTGTTGAATAGAGGCATCAACAAGATAATTGGAATTAATCTTCATTACCCTTAAACTACGCAGTATCTTAAAAGTAGAGAGTTGAGACTGTGTAAGTAGCAATGGTGACTTTAGCTGAATTTCAGCAGTTAATCGAAAAGCAGCTTTCATGTCATGAAATGCCAAAAGCCCTACAAGCGCTGTTTTATGACAAAAAAGGTAATTGGGACAAAGCTCATGAAATAGTGCAAAATGCCAGCGATGCTGACAGCGCTTGGGTTCATGCTTATTTGCACCGCAAAGAAGGCGATTTGAGTAATGCGCGTTATTGGTATCGACGTAGCAATCAGCCAGAGTTCTCCGGAGGACTCAACCAGGAATGGGAAGAGATTACTTCTTGTTTACTGAATAAGGTGAAGGACGCATGGACGCAGAAGAATTGATCCGACGTTACGCTGGAGGAGAGAGATATTTTCCCGCAGCCAACTTAACGAAAGCCAAGTTGATTGGAGCCGACTTACCAGGAATCAATTTATGGGGAGCAGACTTGAGTGGAGCTAATTTGGCTAAAGCTAAATTATGGGGAGCGGACTTGAGTAGAACTAATCTTGCAAAAGCCAACTTAACTAGAGCAAATTTAAGTGGTGTCAAGCTCAATGAAGCAAATTTACGAGGAGCCAAGCTGAATTTTGCCAAGTTATATGGAGCCGATTTAAGTGGAGCTTACTACGATGAAAGCACTAAATTACCTTTAGGTTTTGACCCTGTTAGTAAAAATATGCGCAAGTTTTAAAAGCTTTTTTATGTACATTAAAATATTTACTTTTGATTATCTTTGTCGTTAGTGTTGCTGAAGTTTATGTAAATAGAATTTTTAGCATTTGTCCGATTTAGGGTATTAATTAAGCAATGAAAGGCAGAAAAACAAGGCGGAATTTCTTGCTTACTGGTGTTGCTGTCGCTAGCAGCATTGTCAGTGCTGATGCTTTAACAACTAATACTGTGGGAACACCATCAGCTACAATGCCAGAACGAGTTTTAGGACGCACAGGAGTAAAAGTCCCGATTTTAGGGTTGGGGGGTGCAGGTACAAACACGCCAATAGATAAGCCAGAGAAAGAACGAGAAGCTCTGGCGATTATTGAAAGAGCGATCGCACTTGGTATTCGTTACTTTGATACTGCTCGAAGTTATGGAGCAAGTGAAATTCATTTAGGAAAAGTATTACCACCGTATCGTGCCAAGATTTTCTTAGCAAGTAAAACGGATAAAAGGGATAGAGATGGAGCATGGCGAGAACTAGAGAGTTCGCTGAAACGTCTGAATACAGATTATCTAGATTTATGGCAACTACATCACGTTTCTTTTGTTGAAGAACTTGATACTATATTTAGTGCTTCTGGTGCAATTAAAGCTTTAGAAGAAGCGATGCAGCAAAAAATTGTCCGGTTTGCAGGTATTACCGGACATCACGACACAAAAGTAATAGCAGAAGGACTACGCCGCTTTCCATTTCATACAACACTTATCCCAATCAATGCTGTAGAAAATCATCATCCAGATTCATTTATTACGGCAATTTTACCATTAGCAAAGCAACAAAACTTAGGCGTAATTGCCATGAAAGTTCCTGCTTATGGCAAGTTATTTCAAATAGGTGGTTTGCAAAATATCCAGCAAGCTTTAGGATATACTTTGTCTCAGTCAGGGGTTCATTGTTGCATAATTCCGGCTGATAGTGTGCAACAGTTAGAAGAGAATGTACAAGCCGCTGTTGCTTACCAACCTCTAAACGATCGGCAAATCGCAGCAATTGAACAGCAGACTGCTGGGATATGGCAAGATACTACATTTTATCGGTCTTGGCATTAAAGATAATATTTGAATTAGCTACCACTTACCGGAGTTATCTTCTTGTTGCAAACCGATAAACTGTCGCCGCTTCCAAGCATAATGCAGAATATTAATCCCTAGTTCCTGCGCTGTTCTAATAGTTAGTCGGGGTAAAGTTAATTCTCTATCTAGTCCCCAAGCCGTAGCTAGATCGCCAATTACTAAAATGATTCCGCCGCCAATTAATAGCCGAATTAACTGTTGATTGATAATTGGCAAAGCAGCAAATAAAAAAGGTTTGGTTCTTAAAGGATGGCTTCTTTGTAACTCTTCTAAAGGTCTAAGAGGATTTTCTAGTTGCTGGGCTAAGGCGTGGGTACTTTCAATTAGTGGTTGAGCATTTTGGGGCGCATCAACTAAAAGTATCCCACCAGAATTTACATAATTTCTCAGAGATTCAAATTCAATACTGTTAAAAGATAGTGCTTGCTGGCCTGTTAAATAAAGTAAGTCATAGTCTTGAATATTTTCTCCTAAAGAAACCTGTCCTGGCTCATCAATTCCGCGTAAAGCTGGGTATAGAGGTTCGATTGATTGTAGCAAGTATGAGAGGTTGAAAAAATTGCGGGCGCATTCAGAATCGCTATGATTTACCTGTGCGATCGCTACATTTGTTTGCGGTCTTGCTTGTGCATGACGGCGGTAACGTAAATCAATATTTTGATAACCAGGAAAGAAAACATCCGTCGGCTGACTAATAGCATTTTGTCCTGGTTGTAAAAGTATCCTACACAGTTCTATTTCTGAACTTTCTAGCGTAGAATTTTTTTGATCGATGCGATATGTTTCTTGGACAATATCTCTTGGCTGTCCGCGTCGCAATTCATCAGGATCTACATAACTGACTACTAAGTAAATGGTAACTGGTTCTGAACTTACTACTTCTAAATCAATAGGAAAATCATAAGCTTTAGGCACTACAATTAAATTCCCAGCTACATCAATAGCAATTCCCGGCTGAATTTGTACCCAGCGTCCATCTCGATATTTCGCTTCTACTTGGCGGGGTGCAGGAATAACTCTCACGCCTAAACCGCAGACTATTCCAGGTTGGTTTAAGCATTGATAATGAGTGTTTTGTCGCAGACGATGGTAATCATGGGCTTTACTCCAGCGTTCTGCATTTATTAATAGCCCATCTGAAGCTTGCAGGCGTTCAAAGGATTTGATATTTGGTGGTGGAAATGGATGTGTCATATACAAAAACTAACCGCGAAGGACGCAAAGAACACGAAGTAATACTGTAGATTATATTTTGGTGGGCAATGCCCACCCTACTTTTAATTATTTGGGTTTTCTATTAATAATTCATAGGTACAAAAAGCGGGTTTTTCTTGTTCAATAATTTTTCTTACTAGTTGTTCATTAATATAGTTATGAGAAAGAGCTGTACGCAAGCGGACTATAAAGTGATATGCTTGCCCACCTGCTAAAACTGCGCTACCGATTTGGGCATCACCTAAGATAAAACTGGGACCAAAGGGTTCTGTAATACTAATATGTTTATCGGTTTCGTTTGGTATATCCTCGTCTAAAGGTAGCCCTGTATAAAGATGTAGATAAAGACGCAATCCTTTACGAGTTCCTCGCCAGCGATAAATTTCTACTGCACGACGAATTAAACGGCGTTGTTGGTCGAGATTCCAAACAGAGTCTACTTGCCAAGCTACCCAATGAGCTAAAAAAGGTAGTATTGCCCTTGGTGCTGTTAAGGGATCGATGTTTGCCCACATGACGTTAAAACTATCAATTGCGGGTTGATAAGCTTGTTCAAATATCTTGATGAAGCGACCAATAAAGTCTACTTCTCGATAAAGAACGGGCAAAAATTCCATGTAGAAACTGTAGGGACGAATATATAAACTAAATATTTCACTGTGCTGGATTTGTTCTCGTTCTGTACCAGGGTCGATATTAACAACTACTAGACAGCGAAAGTTGAGTATTAATTTATCTTTTTTTCCTGGTGAAATTGCTTCTTGGTCTTCAAAAAATGTGGCAGGAACAGTGAAATATAACACTGCATCCATCTGTTCGCCTGGCAAAATTTCGCTACCTTCTGTACCAATTTGGCACCAATGAGAGGGAAATTCACCTTCTACTTTTAAACTTAGACGTAAGGGGCGTTGTTCTAAGTTTTTGACCTGGACAATCATTTCGCTGGGTTGTCCCGGATGCAAAAGCAAACTATGCCCTGTTTCATTCATCCCTTCTGGCCCGGCAAATGCTAAACCAGCCCCAGGTACAGCTTCGGGAATTTGCATTGGGGTGAGTTGAATGTTAACGGCTGGGCTATAACGGCTTTGAACCATAAGCTTTTCCCTTAGCGAGTAATGATTTGGATGTCATGACCGGAACGCAGACTGGGGTCAAACCAAGAACAAATTAAACCTTGTACTCCTGGGTCGATTAATTGTTCTGGTGATGGTTGTCTTCGCCAGGTTTCTCCTTGCTTGCGGATGGGAAATAGCAGGACTGGGCCTAAATAACGCACGCCTGGGGTTTGTTGCATTAAAGCGATGATATCTGAGGGATAAACGGGTCGCCCAAAAGGCCAGCCTTTACCTTCAGTTCCCCCAGTGAGAGGATTTAAATATTTATACAGGGAAATTCTTAAGTTACGGAGAATTTCTGCTCTAGCTAAAGGGTTATCATAAGCGGGTTCGAGAATGACTTCTGTTTGGACGGAAACACCGACATACTCCGGTTCTAAGAGTCTGACTTGTACTCCTAATAACTTTCTTTCGTCTAAGTATTGTAAAACTTGCTCTTGTAGTGCGGGGCTGAGAGCAAATTGCGTCGGTGCGATACCTTCGCCTTGAAAAATCGCATCTGTATTGGCTTGGGGAACTAGTAATAAGCTAACTGTACCCGCCTGACTAGTAGTTAAACAACGCACGCGGGCGATCGCACCTGCACCTGCTTGCTGTGCTAATACCTCAAAGTCTTCGGCTGTCACAGCGCGATCGCGTGTACGCAGGATGCGGGGAGCTTTAATTACCGCTTGTTCCAAAGATTCGGCATCTGCACCGTTAATTGCTGCTTTGTAATTTGTGACGCTGGCTACGTAGGGTACAGCCGACTTCAAAAACTGAAGCGAGCCAACTTGTACATTACCTTCTTTGCCTCCTCCCGTGCGGTAAGCGAGAATTCTAATTTCGGAACCGCGTGGAGGAACTGCTCCGTATTGGTGTTCAAGTTGGTTTTCAATGTCGCTCACTTGCACTACCGTGTCTTCTAATCTTGGCTGCTGAATACGCGATCGCACTTGTGTTTGGCGTTGGAGTTGTCCTGGTTCGCGAATCAACGGCCCAAACTGAACTACACCAGTCAGCGAATCAATAATATAGTGACGGTCTTGGGATGTAGAATCGGCAAAATCTCTCACCTCACGCCAAGTTTGCGGTAAGCCACCAGGGGGAGTCACGATAATGTACTCAGTTTCGCGACGTTCTAAAACAGGTGGTGCTTGTAATTGAAAGGTCTGTCCTGGCGTACCGTCACTAATTCCCAAGCGTTCATCTTGAATCAAAGTACTATGACTCGCCCTCACAGTTCCGCCAATTGACCGCACTGCTAACCCAGTAATTCGTGGCGGACGGCTATAACCTTCTCGATTGGCTTCGGGGGCGGTAAAGCTACAGCGCAGCCAACGTCCTCGGTAAGCAGTAAAGGTAGTCACAGGCCAAGATTGCGGTAAATGTAGGCGCACATCTGCACCTTGCGCCGAATTTCGACCTTGTTGGTTAATTTCGTAAAAACTGAAACCCCGTGTTTGGTCGTCTGACTCTTTCATTAACACTGGTTGCCAATCTTGTCCATCCCAAGCTTCCCATTTGCGGGGGGGATGATTCGGGTCAATACCTGTAGGGGTCGCCGCCGCCCCTTGAATGGTGACTTCCAAGACATTACCATCTAAAGGATCGTCAGAATTAATGACTAAATAAAAGCAATTTCCGGCTTGGGGTTGTTCGTTAAATACAGCTTGTTCGCTACCAGCCCAGAAACCGTTAGGCTGACGAGTCCAGATATTTGAGACTCGTTCGCGCAGAGATTGGGGGATATCTTCAACAGTTTGGGCTGTGAGGAAATGCTGTAGACGCGGTTGACCAATAATTAAAGGATAATCTGTACTAAAGGTAATCGCAGGTGTGGTTTCAGTGCGGATTGTGGAAACTTCAATACCTGTAGGAATCGTATAAGCTTCAGGTAGATCGGAACTTAAATAAAAAGTTAATTCTGTATGGGCTGGGGCGGGGGGTTGGAGGCGAATCCCCAATAATTCTAAAAAAGCTACATAATTTTTTCTGGGTACTTGATTAAACCTGAGTAACATCTGGTCAGTTAACCAAGCAAATAACTCAATTAGCGTCATCCCAGGATCGCTGAGGTTGTGGTCTGTCCACTCAGGACAATAGCGCGGGATACGCATCGTACACTCTTCGACTAAATCATCAAAAGTGCGATCGTCTAAATTGGAAGATGGTAATTCTGGTAAAAAATCAAATTTCACAGTTACACCAAATTAGGAATTATTCTTCAGGAGGCAATAAATAAAACGGATAAACAAAGTTGTTAATATCAGGATTGTCTTTAAGTCGATAATTAATATTAATGTCTACTCGACCACGCACCGGGTCGGGTTCGGTAATGACTTGATCGACAGTAATGCGCGGTTCCCAAACTTCGAGGGCTTCTAAAACATAAATCCGAATCCGCATGAGAGTGTCGTTATTCATCGGTGCAAATGCTAATTCCGACAAACGCGAACCAAAATTAGGGCGATAAACTCGTTCGCCTACGCCAGTGCGGAGAATTATCCAAATAGATTCTTTAACTTTTTGCGCTTCACTGCTGAGTTGTATCCCGCCTTGTAAATTCAAGCGCAAGGGGAAAGCCCAACCAGTTCCTAAATCATCTCGTGGCTGACCATAAACCATAGTTACTATATGGCTGTGATATCTATACTTTCAAAGATATCGGCACAGCAGATTTAAGCCTATTCGCCAAAGGTCGAGATGAGAAGCGGTCAGCCACCAATCAAAACAGTCATTTCACCTTTGGTAATTTTATTCGGCGGGCCTAATGCTTCTAAAACAGTGTCACCCATACGACAAGCGGGTAGTCCGTTAATCATTACTGTCTGACTCCCGTCAATCACAACCCCAGGCCCGTGGGGAGGTAGGGGTAAGGGCGTAGTACATTGATGAATATCAGCACCAGGGATAGCAGCAGCCGCAGCCGCAGAAATCATGCTACTCATACTAGCTCCCAGAGATGTTTTGAGAGCTTGTTCAGATGCATAGGCTGCTGGTGCTCCTGGCGTTCCCGCCGCCGCTAAAGTAGCAGCCTCCGCCGCTTGGATAGCTGTATCAGCCGCTTGTTTAGCAGTCTGCAAAGCAGGCACCGCCGCCGCAGGTATACCCCGCCAAGCTGGTAAATTGCCAATTAACACATTGTTACTACCGGGGCCTGGGGTTAACACTGGGGGTAAGGGGTGCGCTACTGAGTCAGTAATTCTTGCTGCTGCTCTTCCTGTCATTTTTCTTTGCGCCTTTGCGCGAAATAAAATCCTAATTCAATCGAATAAACTTACCTTGGACTGTCACATCCAGACCGGCTTTAATATCAATGCTGCCTCTAGGAGCTTCTAAAGATAAATCACCTGTGGATTCTACGGAAATTTTTGATTTACCTGTATCATCCATTTTAATTTTATGACCGCCGTTGGTTTCAATTTCAATACAGCGATCGCTATCATTAAGATAAATTTTGTGACCGCCTTGCGTTTGCACGCGCACCCCGGCTTTACTGCTACCTTTATCTTCTTCGATAAACTGCAAGGTGTGTCCTGTACGAGTTTTGACAGTGCGTAATCGGACTTTTCCCCCCACAACTGTATCATCTACCGCTTCTGGTGGCGCGTCTTTGCCATTCCAAACACCACCTATTACATAAGGGCGATGGATATCACCATGTTCAAACCCAACTAAAACCTCATCGTTAACTTCTGGTAAACAATCAAAGCCACGTTGATTTGCTGCGCCCGAAGCCACAACTCGCGCCCAGTTGCTAGCGTGTTCTTCAGTGAGGGTGGGAAATTTCACTTTTACTCGCCCCCATCCTTGAGGGTCTTTGTTATCGGTGACAATTCCTACTAAGAAGGTTTGACCAGGCTGAAGACGGGTTTGAGTCGAGAGAGTGGTGAATAAGTTACCAGCCCGTAACCCCCGAATGCTGAACTCTGTGGTATAAATTCGTTGAGCGTAGAAATGGCGAGTTTCGGTGACATAATACTTTCCACTATAGCGATCGCCTAATCCTTCCAGTTCAATTATTTTTCCTGGCCTAACTTTGGGATTACCTACAGCTTTCGCATCTGCATAGACAAATTCTCCTCCCAGTTCATCACACAAAGCCTGCGCCATTTTCTGTGCTTGTGTAGTGCTAGCAACTGGTCGATCGACAACGGTCATTTTCGGCGGCTTTAAGTTAGAAAAATTAGTACTAGTACTGCTACCTTTTTTATTGCCTGTATCAGTTATTACCTTTTCTGCTTTAGCTGTAGATGCGATCGCTTTTTTTTGAGTATAATCCCAGCCACGCACTTCAACAGCACTCACCTGTTCTGCACTGGTGACACGGGTACTAAATTTACTAATATCGACTAGCCATTTTAGTTTTATCGATTCCTGGCTTTCTGGTTTGCGAAAATATAGCTTGCTGTTGTAAATAAATAATTCAAAACCAATGCGAGCAGCCCGTTCTCGTAAGAATTCCATATTAGTTTGGTTTTCTTGAAAGACATATTCATGAGCTTCACCGCTGGGGTCTATTTTACCAGTTTTTATTCCTACTTCTGACGCTATTTGCTCTACAATATCGCTATCAGTTTTATTTAAGAACGAACGATTATAACGACCTCTATGCAGGCGATGAGAGAGATCGTAACCGCGAATAATTATATGAGCTTCTGATTTTTCATTGAAGTGAACTTCCATCGCTGTAATTTCGCCTTCAATGAGATAATCATCTAACTTTTTTTGAAAATTCCCATCTTGAGTTGTACTAGAAGTAAAACCTATCTTAACGTTTTTACCAATTTCAAATAACTGTTCGTGACGCCGAGGCTGATATTCTGGACGGTCAACGGTGGGAATATAGCTATTGTGTACTAACAGCGTAAACATCGCTGGTAAATGTAAACTTTCTTCCACACTAATTTGTAATAAATCCTTCATTAGCTCAGGAGAAGCGGCTTCTCCTCCTAATTCCAATTTAGGTTGGCTTAAATAAAGACTTTGGTCGGGCATAAGTACGATAAAAATAGGCAATAAAGCAAGAATAAATGCCTTGAAAACTAATTATTAAGTTTTTCCTAGCTTAGGATTTGGCTGACGATTTGCGCCTTTAGAAGCTGATTGTCTCCCCCCTGGTGGGTTCTTTTTATCTACCTCTTGTAAAGAGATATCTACTATTGCTCTAACTGGCGTACCATCAGTCAGAAACATATTTAAATTGTATGTGAGACTAGTAATTACACAATGAAAATATTCTATTCCCCAAATAAACCTATACACTGGGGGACGTTTATCTGGATTTCGCTCAATAGTTTCTACTCCTTGCTTGATGATGTCTATATAATCCATTACGGATTGTTTAGTTTCATAAGTATCAAAGAGTAATTGTTTAAGAGTGAATTTGTAAGGTTCTAGACCAGAGAAATTTACTTTAGGTAATAATGTGGTTCCTCTATTACCTTTCTCTTTTTCCCAGCTAACAGTCCGAGAAAAACTAATTTCTGTAGGGTTAAACATCAGTTCAATATCTGGTGCTTCACCTTCATAAGCTACGAGTTTAGCTTTCTGTAGTTGCGGATTCCTTTTTTGGGGAATGATAATTGTTTGAGTAGCCATTTAAGTATTGTTATGAGGATTAATAGATTTGAAAGTTCACGCAGAAACGCAGAGGCGCAGAGAGTAGAAGAATAAAGTTTGTTTAGAAATTATTTTTGATTTCTCATACTTTGCGAACTTTGCGAACTTCGTGGTTCGTTTTTATAAAAAAATTACCAAGGTAAACGACCTAAATAGATACCTTGACGCTCTCGCTCAACTTCTATTCGTTGTCGCAATCTGTTATATATTTCATAGGCTAAAGCTTCTAGATTTCTAGATTCATCGGCTTCGGGATTAGCAGCAGAAGGACTTTGTATGGTTTCAGTTATTGGCTGTATATCTGTAGCTATATCGGGTGCTGTGACTTCTCCACCGTTAGCAAAGCCTTGAGCCGAAGTTAGGCGTTTAGTAAAAACTTGCGGCGATGGTTGTGAAGTTTGAGAATGTTCTGAATTTTGCCAGTTAGATTCTTCCTCATTAAAGTTAAAAGATGTAAATGGATCGTTGTTTCCATTGAGTAATTCTTCCACACTTGACCATTGGGTAGGCGTTTCATAGGGTGCGTTAGTGTTGGAAGTAGTTTTGCGGAAGATTAATGTAGGTAATGAGTAATGAGGAGAGGGTTCAGTTCTTGCAGTAGTATTGTTTTCAACAGTATTTAGCGGTAAAGAACTGTGTGAAGAAAGCCTGTGCTGACTAATTTCTGTGCTTAAAGAAGCAGGAGTTAGGGAGTTAGATTCCTCAGATTCGCTATTATCAGATTTTTGACGCTGTAATGAAGTGTCAGCAAAAGAATCGACTTTAGTCGGAGTCTCTGGAGTTGGTAGCTCTAAACTGGGAAGGATCATATCCTCTGCTGTACCACCAGTATTGATATGCCGGAGTATGTGAAGATTTTTCTGAGCATCATTAGCATTAACGACAAATTCCCCAGGTGTGAGCATAGCAGGGACTGTATCCGAAGATGCTATCTGTGGATTTTCCACTGAGGAGTGTGTGACTTGTCCCCCGGTTGCAAAACCTTGTGGTGCGGGTAAGTTATCTAAGGTTTCTGACTGATTCTCTGTGAAAGTCAAGCTTGTAACCGTAGATGGTAAATCTGGTTTTACAGGTTGTTCGTCATTACCAGCTTCCAAAATAATACTTGATGTGGCAGATGCGTAGACACTATGTGGCTTTTCGTCAGACATCGCACTCTCATCTACTGCTACTGTATCCACTTCAGTACTTTGGCGCAATTGAAGTGGAGTGACAACAGTTGGAATTTCTGTGTTTTTTTGGCTATCATCTGGGGATAAAACCAGACTTTCTTGCACATCCAGCAAATTAACTGATTCAGCAGATTGGGATTTTGAACTCACCATCGGGTTATCTGCAATTACAGGTGAGGTTGGCGTTAGCTGAACGGGTACATTGCTGGTGCTATCAGTTTGTCGGTGAGTCATATTTTCTCGTATATCCGACAAATTAACCGATTCTGAAGCGATTATGGGGTTATCTGCAATGAAAGGTGGAGTTGCTGCTAATTCAACGGGTACATCGCTGGCGTTGTCAGTTTGTTGGGGAGTTATACTTTCTGACGCATCCAAGATTATCCCCCTATCTGCAATTACAGGTGGAGTTGGTACTAGCTGAACGGGTATATTGCTAGTGCTGTCAGTTTGTAGAGAAGTGACATTTTCTGGCGCGTTCCCCAAATTATCTGATTCAAGAGACTGTGATTCTGAGGTGACTATCGCCTGTGCAATTACAGGCGAGGTTGATGCTAATTGTATATTGCTAGTGCTGTCAGTTTGTAGAGGAGTGACATTTGCTGGCGCATTCGCAAAATTAACTACTTCTGTAGACTGTAATTCTGGAGTGACTATTAGGTTATCTTCAATTACAGGTGAGATTGGTGCTGGCTGAACGGATATATTACTAACAATTTCCGGTGTGGTTATATTTGGAATATTTTCTGCATCTAATGCATTAACTGTAGTTAAATCTTCAGTGTTGGGTAGAGGAGATGGTGCTTCGGAAAGATTTACTAAATTACGGGATAAATTAGCTGTATCTTCAA
Organism: Calothrix sp. NIES-2098; assembly: GCF_963875125.1. Classification (NCBI taxonomy): domain Bacteria; kingdom Bacillati; phylum Cyanobacteriota; class Cyanophyceae; order Nostocales; family Calotrichaceae; genus Calothrix; species Calothrix sp. NIES-2098. The sequence goes on along the minus strand of NZ_CAWNKJ010000001.1, from coordinate 46,311 downwards.
CTCTAGGTTTAGTAGTATCTAACAAATAATTGCTAGAGTCTGGAAGATTGTTTGTAATTTCTTGAGAATTCCTAATTGTAGCTGGTAAATGTTCCTGCTGTTGTGTAGAGAATAGATCTTGTTGGTTAAGGATATTTGAATTAGTAACTATTTCCTGTTGTTTTGCAGTTTGGTTAATTGGAATATCTGAGACATCAACAACTTGTGAATCTTCAGTTAATATAGTCTGTTCTCTAGGATTTAAGTTACTTAAAAGAGTTAATGTATCAACAATACTAGTTACATTAGATTCTGACTCTGAACTTTTTGCAGTGTCATTAGCAATAGTTTTTGACGCAGTTTCTTGTGGCGATCGCGTCCTAATTTCACTGCTATTAGTAGCAGGAGATATAGTTGGTAAATCAGCACGATCTACAGTAGATACAGAATCAGCGATCGCTGGCGTTTCCTCATTAGCAAAATTCTCGCTTAATCCAGATTCATTATTAACAATAAGCGAAGCTTTCCAGGTATTAATAGAAGTACCGCCATCAGTTATTTTATCATTTATATTTGACTGTATTTTAGTTTCTTTATTAGCATCTAAAGCTTGATTTTGATTGAGTGTTACTAACCCATCATTATTATTAACAATAGGAATATCATCTATCTGCTTAGATGATTTAGTCGTTTTTTTAGCTCTAGATTTAGCCTTTGATTTAGCTTCAGAGTCGGACAATTTCTCCGTTCTTTTGGATTTTGACTTAACTTTAATATTTGATTCCAGTGTAATATTATTCGTGTCGCTGGTGTTTGCAGTAGGTAATATATTTGGAATATCGCCTTCTATATATTCAGAATCAAGATTATTACTATCTGAGAAAACTGAATCAACTGTATCAAATTGAATTAAGGTCAGGTCAGTATTAATATTTTCAGTTTCTGGAAAATTAGCATCTATTGATGGGTCGCTAAATACTTGATTATCGTGAGATTGTAAAAATTGAGAATAGGTGACTAATGGTACGCGATCGCCTAAAGGTTTGATAGTATGATGACCGTACAGAGAACTAGACTCTTTTCTTGACAAAAGTCGATGAGAATAACCTAGAGGCTTTCTCACTCCAAACCCAAGCGGTTGAAATTTAGTTACTATTAATGGTTGAATAATTTGCATAATTTTAGTTGGAGAATTGCAAATTAATTAGACAAGAAAAAACCTGACTTTTTCTCGCGTGTTTGTGGATTACCGCCGCCTTTAGATTTACCTAATTGCAAACCTTCATAAGCTAAAGTTAATTCTTCTATAGCAACTGCGTTACCATCTGCTTGTAAGGTTGGTGTTTTCCAAGATATAGGAATAGCACCAATCAATGTCCAACTCATCATCGTTTCGCCAGCTTGGTTAAAAACCAAAATATTAACATTACGCCGAGTAGTGGATTTTTCATCAAAAATTGCATTAATCCAATTCCAAAAACCGGGGTGGTCGGTGACACCGCGTTTAAGAGTGACATCGGCAAATTCTGCGTGTCCTAAATAAATTCTTTGCTGGTCGTTGACACCTCCTTCAAAAAAAACATTTTTTTTCACTTGCATACTTAATCCAGCGCATTCAGTAAAAGATGCAGCGATAGAACTATCGATTTCTACATAGAAATGATTTGTAGTGACATACTTTAACTCGTGAGAAATATTGCCGTTATTACCTTCAGCCATTACAACCACCTTTGATGACTATAGTTATTGAACCTTTCCTTTTGGCAACGCAGGTCTTCAAGTAAAATTTCATATACACGTTCGGTAAGCTTGTGCAAAAGCAATGAGTCTTTAAGATACTTATCGGCTGCTTTAGCTACTTGGCTGGGGTTAGAGGTAATTGACACGCCTGAATAACCAACACTACCCCCAACTTCTCCAATAGGTGTAAAAAAAGTTTGCTTTCCTTCTGAGTCCATAACTAAAAATAAAAAATTCATCCTAAAATCAAGGCTAAAGGTAGTGCATCAGAATCAACACTAGCCAAAAGTCGAACTTGAGTTTTGCCTAATTTAGACTTTGGCAGAGAGAAGCACTATTCTAGATATCTCTACTGATAAAAAATTTACTTGCTGCTTGGGCATTAGGAGAAAAAAATGAAAGAACGCATATTAGCCCAGCGCCAAAAGGCTGACACTACGCCCGTTTCCATACCTACACTCAAGCCAAAACGTGGCTTTGGTTTACAATCATCTGAAGCTTCCCCTCAAACTGTGGCTGAGGTACAATCTCAAAACCAACCCCTCGGTCATGACATTAGCCGCATCTCGCTACGTCCGCAAACCAAACTCGCAGTTAGTCAACCTGGGGATGTTTATGAACAAGAAGCCGATAGAGTTGCGCAGCAGGTAATGCAAACTATGAGTCAGCCTATCCAGCGAGAAGCATTACCAGAAGAAGAAACACTGCAAAAAAAATCTCTAGGAGATTCCATCACTCCCCTTGTGCAACGAGAAGAACTACCAGAAGAGGAAATACAGGCTAAATCTACTGAAGGTGGGACAGAAGCCGCAGCGAATTTAGAATCTTCTATTCAACAAGCACGGGGAAGCGGACAGCCACTAGCAGATAATGTTCGCCAACCAATGGAGCAAGCATTTGGCGTTGATTTTAGCGGTGTCAAAATTCACAATAATACTCGCTCCGACCAAATGAACCAATCTATTCAAGCCCGCGCCTTCACTACCGGACAAGATATATTTTTCCGTCAGGGTGAATATGCTCCCGAAAGTAACCCAGGTAAAGAGTTACTTGCTCACGAATTAACTCACGTTGTGCAGCAAAATCATTAAAACATACGTAGGGTGGGCGATGCCCATCCTACATATACTGTGAAGTATCTCAACTTGACTTTGAAGTACTCCAGCACGATTGTGAAGTACCCCAACACGACTTTGAAGTACCTCAACACGATTGCAAAGTACTCCAAATGACTGTGAACTACCTCAACACGATTGTGAAGTACCCCAACACGACTTTGAAGTACCTCAACACGACTTTGAAGTACCTCAATACGATTTGGAAGTACCTCAACACGACTGTGAACTACCTCAACACGATTGCAAAGTACTCCAACATGACTGTGAACTACCTCAACACGACTTTGAAGTACCTCAACACGACTTTGAAGTACTCCAAATAGATAAGACTTACGCCCACGCTACGAATTCTTGGCGTACTTGGCGTCTAGCCTGCGGGAAGCCACTGCGTGTCTAATGCGGTTTGATAAATTGAGATATTTTTTTAGTTACAAGTCCCTTAGCAGAATTTTAATCTTAGGTCGATGGTAATTGGCAATAGACAAGCCTTATCTTGGTTGTAGCAGTTGATGGGGAATTGGGTGACATGACAAGCGATCGCATAAAAACACAACGCAAAAAAACTACACCCCAAAACGCTACGCAACCATCACTAGCCGCATCAACACCCAATTTCACACCGCCAATTAATACACCGCAAATTCAAACTGCACCAAGTTCTACAGAAGAATTATTGTTAGCAGAAGCTTCTCCGCAAAATCTGGCTGAACATGATATTGGGCGTATTTCTTGCCAACCCCATGTACGTCCTACAACTAACCTTTTGTTACGTCAACTAGATGAAAATCCTCCCCTACAAAGCGATACGCCACAATTAAACAATGCTCAACCAGCAGCCAAAAACCCCTCATCTGGAAGCACTACCATCCAAAATCCTCCCACCCTGCAACACAACACCTATCACGGTAAAAATTTAGACGAAGTTGCCAATAATCTGCCTGATGAAGCTGGCTCTGTGGATTTTAACTTCAAAGTGACTACTCAAGGCGATCCCATAACCCAAGCAAATCTTAACGTCACTCAGGTGATGACCATGCCACGATGGGCAGAACGCAACAAACAATGCCCACCAGTACAACAATCATGGGATAACTTCTATAGCGCGCTGAAAAATCATGAAGATGGTCACGTTGCTATTGATAACAAAGAATTCCCCTCTGCTCATCAGCGCTTTATTGGGAAAGCTACAAGTGATGTAACTAGCGAAAGTGACGCACTGAGAGCTAAAGTCCAAGCAGTACACGACCAGTATGACACCACCACAGATCATGGTCGCAAACAAACTCCTCCCACAGAAATTGATTTATCTGCGGAATGTAGCAAAAAAGCTGAGAAAACTAGTAGCAGTGAAGAACCATCTTCTGAAACTGTGGTGATGGCGAAAACATCCGGTCATAATTTTAGCCAAATTCCCGTACTTCGTCCCCAACTAGGGAATTTCTCAGGACAGGTGATGTTAATTCAGCGTCAAACTCCTGATGCAGGTACAGCGAATAACCCAGGACTGTCACCGGAGGATGCGCGCAGGCTGATGTATGCGAGAACTACTCTGAAGGAAACACCTCCTTTAGATGAAGGTTCTAAGGCAACTCTCAACACTGCAATGAAGGATGCTACAGCCTTTACCTTAATTCAGGAACGGGACAAAAAGGGTGAAGAACTGAAACAAAAAACCGAACAACTGGAACAGTTAAAGCGTGATATCCAAGACTATAGCGGTCGCACCCCAGAAGTTGAAGCCAAAGAAGCTCAAAGAGATTTGTTATCTAATGAAATTAATGCACTAACTGCTGATTTCGAGAACCAAAAAAAGATGGTCGAGGCGGTACTGAAATCTTTAAATGTAGAAGAAAGCCAGTTAGTCAAGTTAGTGACAGAAGATTTCCCGAATATGTTTGTCAACCGAGGTAAGCAAATAGCCTTGGTGCAATTACGACAAAACCGAGAACTTGCGCAAAAAGAAGCAGATAAATATAAAGATATTTGTACGGAAGCAGGTGATAATGGCCCTCAGAAACGCGAAGGACTGCGGAATGCTGCTAAGGATTTAACTGCGCGTACTAAAGAGATTGAAAATTTACAGCTACAACTGCGGGAAGCACACAAAGATTTACCCCCAGGTGGTGTCCCAGAACCAGAACAGGCGAGTTCATCAGCTTATGATTTAGCCCATGAATCAGAAATTCAGCAACGAATTGAACAAAAGCAAAATGAACTAAAGGCACAAAAATCTAATTATGCACTGAAATATCAGATTTTGCTACGAGAAGATATCGATGTAGAAAAATTAGCAACTGCTTCAGATGCAGAGTTAACATCGATTGTTGGTGGCAAAATTGATGAAATTCTCGAAAATATCCGCACTACAGAAGACAATATTAGCCAAGATAAACTGAGGATTTGGCAGTTAAACGATATTGTGGGGATGACGAAACAAGATTTAGGCATAGATCAAAACCCTACGTTATCGTCGGTAATTAACACTCGGATTCAAAAAGAACAGCAAATTAAAGCTGATGAGAAAAGCTTAGAAGATGGACTCAAAGCTTTTGCGATTACAGCAGGTATTATTGCCAGTATAGTAACTCTCAATCCCGGAATTGCAATCGCAGTCGGTACGGTTGTTAGTGCGATTGATGTGGTGGAGAAGGCCTCAACTTATAGCAAACAATCGGCTGCTAGTGATGTAGGTCTCGATCCGGCGATCGCCAAAATGTCAGCCGAAGATCCCCAGTTAATCTGGTTGATAATTGCGATCGCGGATTTTGCAGCCAACGCCTTAATGCTTGCCAGTTATTTTAAACAATTACGCCAAGCCGCAACAACATTAGAAGCCTTTTCCAAAGCAGCAACTAAAGTTTTACCTCAAGAACAAGCACAGAAATTAATTGATATCGCCAAGCGAAATTTGAAACAAGGCTTGAATATTGCCGAACAAATTGAAGCAGTTGGCGCTGCTTTTAGAGATGTCGATCGCGCAAAGGTAGGCTTAGTATTAGCACGCTATACAAATGAAGCTTACACCGCTACCTTTTTGGAACTAACACAACAAGGTAAGATTCTACCAATGACCGAGGAAGCTATTAGGCAAGCTATAAAAAATGAAGCTCAAGCTACAACATTAGTTGGAAAATATATTAACAATCCTAACTTAAAAGCAGGTGGTTTTTACGAACCCAGCACGCGTACAGTGTTTATCGCTGGCGATACTTCAGTTAACGGTGTTGCTGGAACAGTAGTACATGAATTAACTCACCATTTTCAAAGAATTACCGAAGCATCTATCATATCCAATCAAATTTTCTATGCAGAATATCAAGCACATTTGATGCAGCAAAAGTTAATTCAAAAGGTAGCAGCAGACTATGGTAATGAAGTTATTCCTGAAGCATCCCGGTGGTTAATTAATGCAGATGATGCAGAAATTGCTGCTAAAATTACTCAGCGCTATCGTGTTTCTCCCGATCCAGAAATTGGTTTGAATCGTTTACAACAAGAAGAAATTATTCAACAGATGGTTGATATGAGGATGAAAGGAATAGACCGCAAACAACAGCTGATGGAGAAGTTACGCCAGAAAGTAGAGCGATAAGTAGCTCAACTTAATTCAACATAAAATGTCATTACGAGCGTAATACCGTTTCACTTTAATTATGATACAAATACGGTGGTAGGGGCACGAGTAGTTTGTACATCAAACAGAATTGCTATATCTACTACATAACATACGCTGTAAATCGCACGAGATTATCTTGACCGAACTGCAATGAATCGCCATTAAGTAAACGATATTGCACGCCAGGATTTAACAGAGTGTTATTTAAATAAATACCATTTGTACTCATATCAACGATTGTGTACGCATTTTGCGACCAGTCCCAATAAATCCTTGCATGGCGACGAGAAATTATTCCCTCATGGGGAATACCAGTTAAGTCAATTTCTGGCGGAACTGTCATACTTTGACTGCGCCGACCAATGTAACCTGCTTCCCCCGACCACTGGAATTCTCTACCTGTAGAGTGAATTAGCTTCAGCAGTGGTAATCTTGGCGGTGGCGGAGTATACGCAGGCTGTACGGGTGGAACGTAGGGGGGAACTCGTTGCTGATACTCTGTGGAATAATCACCGGGGGGTGGATAGCCAGGTGGATTTGCTACTGGTCGTTTAGGTGGAGTCGGTTGGGGTGGAACAGATGGTGATGGAGTTGCTTGCGGTGGAGTTTGTTGTGGAGGCGTTGGTTGGGGTGGAACGGATCTAGTAGGAGTTGGTGTAGGTGTAATTACATTACCCAAGGGAGTTGAGCACCAAGGGCAAACCTTCGCATTGTTGGGTAAAGCGCGGTTAAAATATTCGCAATTAGGATTAGGGCACCGATTTGCAGGCATAAGTCCTTATTTCATCAGGTATAGGTTGTAAAGGGATAAGACCTACTTTACTAAGTAAACACTGGCCCTGACGAGTAGTTAGTATCTCAGCAAATGTAGACCCGGCTTGGCGACTTTTGTCTTTAGGGTACACCACAAATATAGGGTATCTTAAAGGATAGCTTTGAAAAGCATTAACATCAAAAAAATAGTTATCGTGTTGGCACAGGTCATCTGCGGTATTGATAGGGCGACGTTCGCGACGTTGAAATAGCGGTTGACTAGGTGGCTTGTTACCATCAACGATCGCTAAGGGATAGCCCGTACACTGCGCCCAAGTTTTAGCAATAATCCCAAAACCAATGATGCCTGTATTTCGCCCTTCGAGAATTTCTCTGCGTATCTGATTTTGGGTTTTTGTTGTATCCAATTTTTCTACATTGGCTGCAAATAAAGCTTTATCTTGTGGGTCATTTTTTAACACTATTTCTTGAAATTTTTGTATAGCTTCCGGTTCGGTAGGAGCAAAGGGTTTGACTTCTAAATTAGGAAGTTGAGAATTAATTTGCTGCCAATTGGTAATTTTACCTGTATAAATTTGGCGCAATTGCTCAAGGGTAATTTGTCCTCTTAGAGCATTCGCTAAATTGGAATCTTTTTTATTAAATGCTACATATACAAGTAATCCATCATTGATCGCTGGTTTTTGCTCTAATTTATCTGTTATTTTATCTACTAAACTAGTAATTGCAAAGTCTTTCTTACCACTTGCTAGTTCTTCTAGAGGTTGATTAAGATTATCTAAATCTATCGAAGTAACTGGTTCGTAGTTAAATTCTGCTTTTACTTCTGGTTTGGGATTGATTAAGTAATCTTCTAAACTATTATTGTCAACTTGTTGTTTCAAAATGAAACTCCAGGTTCCATCTCGTTCGCCTGTATAGGTGAATTTGCCTGAAGGCACGTTGTTAACTTCCGAAAAGTTACGTACTAGTCCAAACCAAGGGATATATTTACTATTATCTTCTGGTTGATGACGTTGCCAAAGATAATACCAAATCCCACCTCCTAGGATAAGGAATGCTAAAATTCCTAGCCCAATTAATTTGGTGCGTATACTCTTTTCTTTTTCTTCAGATTCAGGTAATTGTCTTAAACTACTCGCTTGATACTCTTGAGGTAGTTGCAGTAGACTTTCGCGGGCAGATTCAGCAGTTGCAAACGGATTTTCTAATCGTAGTAGGCGGGAAATAAATTTTTTTAAATCGGGATCGCTAGTAGGCCAATGTTCGTTTTCTCTGGGGTCTAGAGGCTGATGAGAATAATCGGTAGTTCTGCCTACCCATAAATAAAAAGCCACTAATCCTAGTGCTTCTAGATCGTACTCGCGTTTGCAAGGTGCAGGTTGGGAAATACTAGGAGGAATAAATACATTTTCCCAGATAGCTAAATCGTCAAAATATATATATTGTTGATTATTTTCAACTTGAATTAAGATGCTATCTAAACTCAAGTTTCCGTGGGCTAGCCCTTGCTGTACTTGATTTGAAGGAAACCGCAGCTTTTGGCTATGCAAAAATTCTAGAGTTTGGAGAGCCTGATTTAATACTTCGCGCACTTGAGGCGCTTTCATTGACCCATATTGGGTAAGATATTGTCTTAAGGTTTGGGCTGTTTCTGTACCTTGAGTAATTAAATAACAGCGTTCTCCTTTTTCATCTGCGATCGCTTCCCAAGTATTCACAAGCCGAAAATTAGGGGTTCTACTATCAGCTAAACTTACCCCTCCCACCCGCTTAAAAGTTTCTTTACGGTCTTGAGTCTCTTTTTCATTAAAACAACGACTAGGTAGCAAGTATTCTTTAATAATTACAGGTTGTCGATCCTTCAGGTGAATACCTGCGTATAACCTACCATTACCCCGCGCTCCTAAATAATTATGCACCTGATAAATACCCAAATTGCCTTTAATCTCAGCTTCCTGCGGTAAAGTAGCCGGAAAACCACATTCCAAACAAAACCTAGCACCTTTGATTTCTTGAGCCGTTTGGAAAGGGCGATCGCAATTCAAAGGCGCATTGTAAGAGCAAGGGTATTCTTGATAAAAATATTCAGATGAAGGCATAAAGGGGAGGCGGAGGGGCAGCAGGGAGAGTGGGGAGTGTGGGGAGTGTGGGGAGAAATGGGACAAGGGAGACAAGGGAGAAATAATTAATTGACTTTTGACTCTTGACTCTGCTTCTTAAGCTTTTACAAGTCCTAACTTGAGGGCGGCTACAATAGCTTGAGTTCGGCTGGTAACTTTTAACTTCTCAAAAATGCTAGTGAGATGAGCTTTTACAGTGGCAACGGTTACATATAAATGCTTGGCAATTTCTTCATTGGAAGCACCTTGAGCTAACCAGTATAAAACTTCTTGTTCTCTTTCTGTTAAGTGTAACTGATGGCAAGCTCTTAATGAGGAATCGGAGTAAGCTTGAAAGAATCTAAAAAATCGGCTAGCAACTTCTGAAGGTAAATAAATTTCTGATTGCATCACAGTTTTAATAGCTTCGCCCAATTGAGTAGCCAAGCGATTTTTAAATACATAACCTGCTGCGCCTGCTTGCATAGCCCGGAAAATCCAATCATCTTCTTGGTGGGCTGATAAAACTAAAACTTTGCCAGTATAAGCAATTTCTTTTAAACGAACTAAAGCTGTAATACCATCACTACCGCTTAATTGTAAATCCAGTAAAATTAAATCTGGAGACTTCTGCTGTGTCAGTTTTAAAACTTGTTCTACAGAGTCTGCTTCACCGACAACTTCTATAGGTAATGCAGCATTAATATTATAAAAATTGAGCAGGGTACGTATGCCTTGGCGAAAACGTTCTTCATCGTCTACAAGCAAAACTGAAAGTTTTTGACTATTAACCATCTTTGACACTCCTAGACATTTTCGGTCGAGGCAATATTACACAAAATTGCGCTCCACCATGTGATACACTTTGTGCCCATAAGTTTCCGCGATGGTCTAAAACAATTTTTTTGGCAATAGTTAAACCCAGTCCCGTTCCTCCGGGACGACGAGAATAAAACGGGGTAAATATTTTTTGAATATCTTCTGGAGATAATCCTTTTCCTTGGTCAATAATTTTAATTAGCACTTCATCTTGAAAAATCTGCCAATTACAAGTAATAGTTGTGGAATTAGGACTAAAGTAAACTGCATTACTCAGCAAATTATCGAAGACTTGCTTCATTTGTAAACGGTCTATTATTAAATTTGTAGATGTATCGGGTATAGAGATTGTAAGTTGCTTTTGATTAATTAGCGGTTGTAATCCTTTAATACTTTCCAATACTAAAGTTCTTAGGTCTTGAGAAGATTTTCTTAATTTCACTCCTTGTCCACAATCTAGTAACTCGTTCAAATTAGTATCCAAATCTTCGATACTTTCACGAATAACTGTTGCTTGCTCTTGGCACTGATTACCTGTTAACCCCAAGTATAAATTATGAGCATAAAGCCCGATCGTTGCTAAAGAATTACGTAATTGATGCCCGACTTTATGCAAAACTTCTTCGAGTAATTGAATTTCAATTTTTTGTTTGCCATATACCAAATACATACTTGCATACTTACCAAGTAGCATTGCCGATTGCTGGATGTATTGTTGTAATTCCTGAGAAAGTGCGCGTTCAGCAATTATTTGAATATACTCAGGTTTTTGATTGCGATAGCCTATAGGGCAGATGTAAGCAATTTCTGAAAAATTATTTAATTTAAATTCTTTTAACTCGAATGCCAGAGGATAGTCACTAAACCACTGTTCTGAACGCAGATAAGCTAATTGTTTTTGTGAAAAAAGAGGTTGTTTTTGAGCATAACTAATTACTTCTTGATGAGCTTTTAAAATGCAATCATGATAAACAATACGTGCAAATAAAATTGGAGACTGACTAGTTAACTGTTCAGATTGTAGTTGGCAAAAACTTTGGATATTGAATGCACTCAAATCATTCAGGTCATGTTCTGCCTGCTGGAGAGAAAAGCCGATTGTCATAGCTTGACTCACTTTTTGTAATAAATATTTATACTTAAGTTAATAAATACACCCAAAAAAATTAGTACTGGCTACTGCTTAACAAAAGAATCCGGTATAAAGGCTGCGATCGCCAACGTAAGTTCAACACCTCCAGCCTCTGTAAAAACTGCCTCTGTATTGCAGAACAGCATAAAACTATACAGAGCAAAAAATATTTAATTTTCTTGAAGACACAATTCAGGAGGCGATCGCTCAGAGAATGTACAACCACCTCCTGGTTAAGAATTTCGGCAGGAGGGAGACTAACTATAATCAAATATTATCATCTGCCCTAGGTTAGGTGTTGGGGGTTTACCAACGTTAATAAGGTGTTGGCTTTTTGAATATTTCTACAATTGGAATAATTAACTTATATAAATAAGCTATTATGCTTAGAATTACTATACTTTTTGATAAAGTCAACCTTACTCAAGAATAACTCTGAGCGTAAATTAACAACTGGTTAAGAATTTTTGTGTTGGGTAGTAGGTAAGCTTTTACGATCGTTAATTACATAAAAAATTAAGATTTGAATTTTCTGCTACTACCCGTAGCTGATTCGTCGCATCAATTCATCTCTAGGCTAATCCTCCAACATCTGCAAAAATTCCGCCTCAGTTAACTGGGTAATTCCTAAAGCTTCAGCTTTGGCTAATTTAGAACCTGCATCTTCACCTACAAGCAAATAATCTGTTTTCTTGCTCACTGAATCTGTCACCTTACCCCCAGCTTTTTGAATCAAGGCTTTCGCTTCATCTCGCTTTAAGGTAGGTAACGTACCTGTGACGACAAAAGTTTTCCCAGCTAGCTTTTGATTACCATCAGCAATTGTTATTTCTTCGGTAGTTGTTAATTGCAACCCTGCGGCTTCTAGGCGAGAAATCAAAGTTTGATTGGCATGAATTTGGAACCATTGGTGTACTGATTCGGCAATTTCGGCACCAATCCCATAAATGCCTTCGATATCTGATTGTCTGGCTTGGGTTAGTTTTTCTACGCTGACAAACTTGTCGGTAATCAATTGGGCATTCACGCTGCCAACATGACGGATGCCTAGACCATACAATACCCGCGACCAAGGTTGATTTTTCGATTGAGCGATCGCTTCGATTAATTTCTGCGCTGACTTTTGCCCCATCCTTTCTAATGCATACAATTTATCTTCTGTCAAGTCATACAAGTCAGCTACAGAATGCACCAAACCCTTATCAACGAGTTGATGTACTAGCTTTTCGCCCATGCCTTTAATATCTAAAGCATCGCGGCTTACCCAATGTTCAATCGCACCTTTGAGGATAGCGGCACAAGAAGCATTCACACATCTGGTAACGGCTTCACCCAACTCACGCACCACTGGCTGTCCGCAGACTGGGCAATGAGTAGGCATGACAAACGGTTGAGTCTCCGGAGGACGGAGTTCTTTGAGTACCCGCACCACCTCTGGAATAATTTCCCCAGCTTTACGAACGATGACAGTATCGCCAATGCGGATATCTAATTGCGCAATGCGATCGCTATTATGTAAAGTTGCGCGGGAAACTGTCGTACCTGCCAATTGTACTGGGCGCATCTCTGCTAACGGTGTTAAAGCCCCAGTTCTACCGACATTCACCGCAATATTTTCCACGCGAGTAGGTGCTTCTTCGGCGGGATATTTTAACGCTACTGCCCAGCGGGGGAATTTCTGAGTAAAACCCAACTGTTCTTGAAGCTTAAAGGAATTGAGCTTCACTACTACCCCATCAGTCATGTAGGGTAAATTCAGTCTTTCTGTATCCCAGTAGTTATAGTATTCGCCCACATCTGCCAAGGAAGGGCAAAGTTTATGGTTGGGATTGACGCGGAAACCCATCTTTTGCAAAAGTTCCAGAGCTTCCCATTGCGTATTGGCAATACTTGCATCATCTCTACCTGGAATGTGCAGAGTGTAAGCAAAGAAATCTAAGCGCCTGCGAGCTACAATTCTAGAGTCTAATTGTCTGAGCGTACCAGCTGCGGCATTGCGGGGATTGGCGAATAATTGCTCGCCTGCTTTTTGCCTTTCCTCGTTGATTTGTTTAAACACATCCAAAGGTAAAAACGCTTCGCCCCGAACTTCTACCTTTTCTAAAATTTCTAAACCTTCAAAGTTTAAGCGCAAGGGAATTGAGCGAATTGTCCGGACATTTTGGGTGATATCTTCACCCATCACCCCATCACCTCTAGTTGCACCTCTGGTAAGAACTCCATTTTGATAGGTAAGTGCGATCGCCGAACCATCAATTTTCAGTTCCGTGACATACTCTACTGACTCAATTTTGGGGGCTTGTCGCCGCCAACGCTGATCCCATGCTTGCAACTCATCAGTATTAAAAGCATTTTCCAAACTGTATAAAGGGATATTATGCCGCACCGATGTAAACTGTGTTGCTGGTCTTTCACCCACGCGCTGAGTGGGACTATCGGGCGTCACCAGTTCTGGATATTGGGTTTCTAGTTGTTGCAACTCTCGATACAGCTGGTCATAAACTGCATCTTCCATGATCGGTGCATCTATAACGTAATAAGCATAGCTAGCTTGCTGCAACAACTGACGTAGTTCTTCTACGCGCTTGATTTCTGGCTGACTTTGTATCATTGACTTTTTGCAAAATCCCTAGCGAATAGAATTTAACGATAAAGCCTGTCGAGGCATGTTTAGTTAGTATAGCTACTGACTTTTATTTTGTGAGTACCAAGATATTTGGGTAAGGTTCAGGCAATTGTCAAAAGATTCACTCAAATACTTTAATTTTCAACTTTCAAAGCAGCTCTTGCTCAGAAAAATACTTTCACCGCCAAGATAGCGTTCGTACTCCTTGCCACAGGTCTGGTACGCAGCCATGCAAGTGAGTTGATTTACCACCGCTATACAGACAGACTTTTAATTATGTAGTATCCTGATGCCAAAAATAGAGAAGAAAATGAAATTGCGCTCTGTTAGTTTGGCTTCGGGATTAACCATATCAATATCAATAATATTAAGTATATTGGCTCCAGTTAAACCCACCAATAGCCAAATACCTCAGTTAAGTAGTGAAGAAATTCCCACCAACAAATTGGAAATAGTAAAAAAACGTGTTGATTTAATTCGTCTCAATGGTCAACGGGTCAAAATCATTGGTCGTTATACATCAAAATCCTGGCAACCTAACCCACAATCTACTGGAATTCCAGGTTTTAAAGGACTTTATACTAAGTCGCAAATTTTGCTTGAGGATAACACCAAGGTGAGCATTTTCCCATCTTGGAATAAACAATCTTTACGCCCGCCAGATGAGGTAGAAAACTATAATCATCAAATTGTTGAAGCAATTGGAGTTGTGCAGTTTCAAGCCTCACTTGCTCCAAATTCACAAATACATGAGTCCTTCATTAACTTAGAGCAATTAAGGCTGTATCTAGAGTAAAGCTTTTTGATTCTGTTTTTAACTCCACAGTTTATGCCATTCAATACTTGTGGGTTGAGGAAGGGGCAAAAGCCAAGCAAAAACCTTTAACCTTTACCCCAACCTCAATCTACATTTTAAAATGTTATCCCTTGTAGCATTGTCATCCTATTGATTTGAGGAGTTATTTCAGAAGGTTGAGAGTCGATTAAAAACCATATTATTTCTTGGCCATCAACTTCTGAGATTGCTCTACCAGGCGAATAAACTCACCTCGATAGCCATCCCGGTCTTCGCCCTTTCCTTGAGTTGCCAATGCGATCGCTAAATCATAATTAGCATTCCCTTTATACTCAGAGTTACGTAGCAACATCCCAAAAGTAGCCACCGCAGCAGCAAATCTTAGGTTTGTGGAGGGTTCCCTTTGGGCGCTGAAATCATCGTCTGGGATGGTTTGGGTAATTAGTTGACTGGTACTGTCTTGGGGCAATTTATATCGCAGTTTCAATTGCATTAACTCATTGCTGACAGTATCTGCTTGAGTTACACCAGAACGCTGATAACGCAAAGGGTCTACTTTTGGTAGTTTGACATCGCTATTTACACCAGTGGGAATGATTTCATAAAGTGCTGTTACAGAATGACCAGCCCCAATCTCTCCTGCATCTTTCTTGTCATCATTGAAATCCTGGTTTTGCAGCAGGCGGTTTTCGTAGCCAATCAAGCGATAAGCCTGAACTTTTGCCGGATTAAATTCCACCTGGATTTTCACATCCTTGGCAATAGTAAATAAAGTTCCTCTGAGATCGTTAACTAAAACTTTTTTGGCTTCTAAGAGGGTATCAATGTAAGCGTAGTTACCATTACCCTTATCAGCCAGTTGCTCCATTTTTGAGTCCTTGTAATTGCCAGTACCAAATCCCAATACTGTCAGAAAAATTCCCTGCTCTCGCTTCTGTTCAATTAATCGCGTCAGTTCTGCATCGCTAGAAACCCCGACATTAAAATCTCCATCGGTAGCTAAAATGACTCTATTATTACCAGAATTGATGAAGTTTTGTTTGGCTATCTTGTAGGCGAGTTCAATACCTTCTCCACCAGCAGTGGAACCTCCAGCCTGCAAGCGATCGATTGCTGCCAAAATTTTTGATTTCTGACTACCAGGAGTAGCAGGTAACACCAATCCCGCATTCCCAGCATAGACTACCAAACTTACCCGGTCTTCAGGACGCAGTGTATTTACCAGCAATTTGAGAGACTGTTGCACCAAGGGTAATTTGTTGGGTTCATCCATAGAACCGGAAACATCAATCAGGAATACTAGGTTGCTAGGTGGTAAAGTTTCGCTCTCTAGGCGTTTACCTTGCAAACCGACCTGTACAAGCTTGTGTTGCGGATTCCAGGGAGCAGCAGCAACTTCTGTAGTGACGGAAAAAGGGCGTTGGCTCTGCCCGTCGTTGGTATCGCCTTTTGGTTGGGGATAATTGTAAGTAAAGTAGTTAATCAATTCTTCGATTCGCACTGCATCCTTAGGCGGTAATTCTCCTTGAGTAATAAACCGCCGCACGTTACTGTAGGATGCTGTATCTACATCAATGGAAAATGTGGAAAGTGGATCGTTACTGACAAGATGAAAGGGATTGTCATCAATCCGGTTATAGTTTTCTGTATTAAATCTACCAGTTTGAGGTTCAGGGGCAACCGTTCCTCTAATCCTCACAGCTTGAGGTTTAGGGCTGACAGGGCGGTTAACAGCTTCCTCTTGAGCAATTGTGGGTAGGGGTTGAGTCTTGCGATTAATCCCAGCAGGAGTTAGATCGCTACGAGCCTCCAATTCATCTGTCTGATTGTTTAGGGTTGCTAACTCCGGTGCAAATTCGGACTGCAAGCGTTGCAGGGTTTTCGTATCTGCTGGGGTAACAATCTTGGGATTAGTCGCTATGAGTTCATTGCTCCGACGCACGCAGGCATTTAAGATGGTGGCAAACTCAGTTCGGGTTATAGGTACAGTACCAAAGTTTTGGATCGAGACGACACAACTATACTTTTGTACCAATGCCTGAAGTGATTGGTAGTCAGGGTGATTGGGTGGAATGGGGTTGGCTGGGGTCGAACTTTGAGGAGTTTGATTGGCTGGAATCGCAACCGTAGCAGACTGACGTAAAATTGCAATTCCTACTGACGGTATCAATAACAACATTGCTGCAATACTGATTCGCTGCCAGAGTTTGGATGGAATCGGGTAAGACATGACTCAATTCTCACACTAATTCGTGTATCGGCTCAAAACCTCATGGGATGTGTGGAAGCCCTGTGTAGTTAAACGGGGTTGCTGACATTTGAAGTTTCTAATTAATTAGAATAATCTTGAGTAACCTGGGATTTTATCGCTGTTACAGTTTTAGTAACTGTAACTAACAATTGGCAGTGATTGTACTGATGTGGTTAGATTCCTAAAAACGATCTGGTGAATCCCGTTGGCGTATACAGGCGATCGCTCTAATCAATTACTACGTGCGCCTGCCTTCACGGATGCAGCAACTAATACCGTTTCACTTTAATATTGTACACATAGGCAGCAGAGGGAGCAGGGGATACACAATCGAGTAAACATCCAAACTCAGTGTGATGCCAGTCTACTAACTAGACATTTTGAGATTGAGAATTATGATAAATACCCCAATATTCAATACCTCTATCGCGTAATATTGGTTCAGCACGGTGAATTTCTGCTTCTGTGCCATCAAGTATGAGCAGATAATAACTTTGTTGAAGGCGATCGCTATAAACTCGCGCGCGTTCTTCGGGAATACCTAGATCGCCTAGTGCTTTCACCAAATTCTGATTTGCTGCTGCTCCTACAGCAACGCCTGCTACACTGCTGACTAATGCTACACCTACAGAACCAGCCGCCAGCACCGCACCTAAGCCAGGAAGTGCCAGGCTGCTCAGACCAACTAACACGCTACCCCAAGTAGTTGCTGTCAGTGTATCTGCTACCGCGCCTGTTGCATTTACATCTTGAGTACCGATGCGATCGCTCATCTGCGCTTCACCTATGCGATCGCCCTTCTCTACATCTTTAGCAATGATAGAGACTTTTTCCATAGGAAAGTTTGCAGCTTTCAATTCATTAATTGCCTGCTCTACTTTTTGAGAATTGGCAAACACTCCTAAGGCGTGTGTCGTGTCTTTAGTTATCATATTTTCCTCTATAAATTTACTACACCCAAATGTTAGTAACTCCTACGGTTGCAGTTCTCTGTCTTTTGGAGAGTCTGAAAGCGTCAGAGGAAATATCTCATCTAATAGTCTGCCAAATTACTGGGTTTCGGCAGGGGAAAAGGAAAAAAACCTTTCGCTTTCACCCTAAAAAACTTTACATAGTTGGCTTGAATTGCGCCTACTTAACTTAGTTTTCTTCGCCTCTAAAGACAGATGTGTACGCAGATTTAATTGAATCTCCCGCTTTCTTTAGCTTTGGAATTGATGCCAAAGTGGGATAAAAACGAAGTGAGAGATTTAAAAGATATAAGTAATAACAAAGACTCTGGCTAGGATTATCCCACTCAGGTAGCGGCGTTCCCCGTTAGGCGATCGCTTTTCCATCGGCTAGTTACTGATATAAAACAGCCTATCGCACACCACCTAAGAGAGCAGATTTTCAGAAAAATTATGAGTTTTGACCAATAGTTTGGGATTGCAGGAATAATTGGCAATTTTAGGCATTTTCAGCCCTTAAAAATAGATTGTTAGGCAATTACTCTTTTAAGAACCATGCCAGATGATTTTATAGAAAATTCCCGCCAAATCATCTCCAGGTATCTGACATTAAAATAATTAATATAAGGCTGTGATTCTGATATTAAGCAGTAAAAAAATGTATTTTAGATTTTAGTAAAAATTCATTATTAACTTTTGTCTCAAATATGCCATAATGGCACGAGCCGAAAGGTAATACCTATTTAGATGCCTCTAACTACCATAGGGGTAAATTGCTCATTTGCTAATAAGCAAGCTCTGCAATTAGTTATTTATTACTAGGGTAGAGCTTGATTAGAAATTAGCAAAGAGTCTTAAGTATTTGTACATATCGACTCTTGAAATATTGAGCAAGAGGCAAGTTTTTCAATATTTGTTCTATAGCTAATTTAGGAATAGATAGCGATGAATTTGTTGGAGCTAACGAATAACGCAGTTGATTTAAAACCTCATGTCGATAATAAGCCAAGTCTAGAGTTAATTGACGTGGCTTATCCGCGTCCGCAGTTGCGACGGATTTCTACGAGAGATGCTACTCGCTCCCAGTGGCAAAGTCTCAACGGTCTGTGGAAGTTCGCATTTGATGACGAAGGCAAATGCACTCAACCCAGCAACCTGAAGCAATGGACTCATGATATAGAAGTTCCCTATGCCCCCGAATCTATCAAAAGTGGGATTGGTGACACTGGCTTTCACACCAATTGCTGGTATGAGCGAGAATTTGCCACGCCTCCAGGTGAGGGTAGATTATTACTGCACTTTGGCGCTGTAGATTATCGCGCTCGTGTGTGGGTGAACGATCTATATGTTGGCGAGCATGAAGGCGGACACACCAATTTCACTATGGATATTACTGCTGTCTTAAATGACAGCGGGATGACAAAAGTCACAGTCTGGGCGCAGGACGATCCGCACGACCTCGCCAAGCCTCGCGGTAAGCAGGATTGGCAGTTAGAACCCCATAGTATTTGGTATCCTCGCACCAGTGGAATTTGGCAGACAGTCTGGGTGGAACGTGTAGGGACGACTTATATAGATCATATCCGCTGGACTCCCGACTTTGAACGCTGGGAAATTGGTTGTTATGCAGCGCTCGCTGGTGATACTCCGACTGAGGGTATCCAAATGAAGATGAAATTGACTGTGGGCGATCGCGTGTTGGCTAATGATACCTATGAAGTATTCAACGGCGAGATTAACCGCCGGATTTCGCTTTCAGACCCAGGTATCGATGACTACCGTAATGAATTGTTATGGAGTCCGGAGAGACCGACGTTAATTAATGCTTATATTCAGTTGTCGTATAACGGGCAAATATTAGATGAAGTAATATCTTATACTGCATTACGCACAGTGAGTATTCAGCGCGATCGCTTTATGCTCAACGGTCGCCCCTACTATTTGCGCCTAGTTCTCGACCAAGGCTACTGGCCTGATAGCCTGATGACTGCACCCGACGATTTGGCGTTGCGGCGAGATGTAGAACTGACAAAAGCAATGGGTTTCAACGGAGTCCGCAAGCACCAAAAAATTGAAGACCCGCGCTTTTTATATTGGGCAGACGTGCTGGGATTGTTAGTATGGGAGGAGATGCCAAGCGCTTATCGCTTCTCCCCGAAAGCAGTGGAACGCATGACCCATGAGTGGACGGAAGTTATCAAGCGTGATGCCAATCACCCGTGTATTGTAGCTTGGGTGCCATTTAATGAGTCTTGGGGAGTGCCAAATCTAGTTGAGACACAGGCTCACCGGAACTATGTTTTGGCTATGTATCACTTAACCAAGACCCTTGACCCAACTCGCCCAGTGATTGGTAACGATGGCTGGGAAAGTACGGATACTGATATTCTTGCCATCCATGACTATGACACCAATCCCCTGCATTTAGCTCATCGCTATGGGCCAGAAGTACAGCTATCAGATTTATTTAATCGTCAGCGTCCCGGAGGGCGAATCCTCACTTTGGACAACTTTCCTCATCAGGGACAACCAGTAATGCTGACCGAGTTTGGTGGAATTGCCTATGCGCCAGAAGAACAGCCTGATGCTAACAAAGCCTGGGGATACGAGCGTTGCTGGAATCTCTCGGAATTAGAAATTAAATACACTGCTTTGCTGGAAAGTGTGAATAACATCGATATGTTCAGCGGTTTTTGTTACACACAATTGACCGATACCTTCCAAGAAGCTAACGGGTTATTGTACGGCGATCGCACACCGAAAATTCCACTGGAGACGATACGCGCTGCCACCCTTTCTGGAGGATTATGTACTCCCACAAGTTGTTAAAGCCAGATGGCCGCCAACTGACTTTATATAGCCGCTATCCAATTCCACAAGACATTACAGCGCCTAGCCCTAGTAATGAGCCAGTGCAAGCAAATCCCCACCTGCGCTGGCACCCCTTACGGGGCGAATGGGTAGCTTACGCCAGTCACCGTCAGGGGCGGACTTTCATGCCGCCTCCAGAATATAACCCCCTCGCACCCACCAGCAATCGGGAGTTTCCCACAGAACTACCCCAAGGGAAGTATGACATAGCTGTGTTCGATAACCGCTTTCCTTCTATGAAAGTAACGGCGCACGATCCACCAGCTAGCATTGTGGAAACTTTACCCGCTAATGGTGCGTGTGAGGTAGTAGTTTTTACTCAAGACCCCCATGCTTCCCTGAGTTCCTTAGAATTAGCTCATCTTGAATTACTGTTGCAAGTGTGGGGCGATCGCACTCGCGAACTCGGCGCAAATCCCCAAATTCAGTACGTGCTGCCCTTTGAAAATAAAGGTGTAGAGGTAGGCGTAACTTTACACCATCCCCACGGGCAAATTTATGCTTATCCTTTTATACCGCCCGTCCCAGCAAGAATGTTGGAGATGCAGCAGCAATTTTATGAGAAAAATCAGCGGGGTTTGTTAGCGGATTTAATTCAAAAAGAGATAGCTGACAACCAAAGAATAATTTATCAGGATGAGGAAGCGATCGCCTTCGTTCCCGTATGTGCGCGTTACCCCTACGAAGTTTGGATTGCGCCTATACAACCAGTAGCCAGCTTTTACGATCTGAGTGCAAAGCAACGTCAGGGATTAGCCAGGGCATTAAAAACCGTCACACTCAAATATGACGGTTTGTGGAATCGTCCATTTCCTTACCTCATGGCTTGGTTTGGTGCGCCTACAGACGGCAAACCTCATCCAGAAGCACATTTACACGCCCAGTTTTATCCACCCTATCGCACCAGCGACAGGCTAAAGTATTTAGCAGGAACCGAACTCGCCGCCGGAATGTTTGCCAACGATGCCTTACCAGAGGAGAAGGCCAAAGAGTTAGAGGCAGTAGCTGTAAATCATTGAAATGCCGATTTCCGCATAAAGAAGAAATCGGTAAACTCAAACAGGCGCATCCTTTAGGAGATGCGCTTATTCAATTTTTAGACAATTCATATCCGCTGATCTGTCACAAATCAGCGGCATAGTGAATTAAATTAAATTAATTAAAAATTAGGAAACCCAGATTCTAAAAGAGTTTGTGAGTTTGAATCTGGTTATGCTGTTTTTGTGTGCAAAGTCTTCTTCTAGTCATTGCGAGCGAAGCGAAGCAATCCCAGGCGTTTGCTTCGCTTCGCTCGCAATGACATAATACTTTGCGTGAATTATCACCCTCTAAAAAGGCACAGAGTTAACGCTCTAGGCAGTGTCTACCTTACTTGTTTTCCCAGCCTAAATCAAGTAAAATAGATAATCTCTGAGCATCACGAATTGCATGACCATCGGGGTCGTTATTGAAGTACACATATACGTCAATATCTTGCTTTAGAAATGAATGAATATGTTCAGCCCATATATATAATTCTTCATCGCTATAACCAACATTCCATTGCCCGTTGTGCATCCGAATATAAGTCCAAGAAGTAGTTAAACAAATATCAAGCGGAACTGTTGGTTGGGCTAACAGGTAAACAAAGGGCGACACCTGCATTTTCTAGGAGTTGATAAACTTGAGGAATTAGCCAACTTGAATGACGAAATTCAAATGTAAATCTTTGGTCTGAATAATTTTGTAGTAATTCTAAAAATGGTTGAAGACGCTCAATATTAATGTGCCAAGTATGAGGAAACTGAAATAAAATCGGCCCTAGTTTTTCTTGTAATCCTGATGCGCGTTCCATCAAACGAGATAGCGGCTCTATCGGATCTTTTAACTTTTTCATGTGCGTGAGATAGCGGCTACCTTTCACAGCAAACAGAAACTTAGATGGGGTTTGCTCGCGCCAAGTTTCAAACACAGAACGCTCTGGTAAACGATAAAAAGAAAAATTAATTTCTACAGTAGAAAAGTGTTGAGCGTAAAATGATAGTTGCTGTTCGCTAGGTAAATGTGGCGGATAGAAAATTTCCATCCAATGTTTATAAACCCAGCCACTAGTACCGATTTGCAGTTTACCCATTCATAATTGCACACAACGCCAGAATAGTTTTTATCAGAAATTTCTCTTGCTCATTTTAGAGCTACTAGCTTATTGCTAAATTCTTGAAGTTGTAGTTGAACCCAATTACCACCCCTAGCTGTACATTGGGGACAAATATCTCCATAGCCGTCGCCTTGGTCATTGCATACAATTAATCTCGCTGCCAACATCTGAAAAGTTTGATGGCAAATTAAACATACTTGGCTGCTTTTTTCTGTATTGCATTCTATTTGAAATTGCATATTTATTCTCCTAATTAAATGCATTTAAATAAATCTATAAATAACATCTATCCTTATATATTTGTCATCTATAATATGAAGTGAAATATGTAAATATTAATTGTGACCTTGGCTACAATTAGCTCTAAAAAAATTCATTAGAAATCTAATTTAGATGCCTCTGTGTTGTCTTGAGCAAACAGAAAAAATAACTCACTTGAACATGATTCGCGTCTCTAAGACACCGCACCCAGAAAAGGATGCGGTCGTTAACAAATATGTAGACTACTTCTGAGTAAAGAAAGCTACCTTATCTTGTCCTGCGGTTATATAAGCGCAAGCCATGTGTGATGAGTTATACGCCCAGCCTACCCGGCCTTGGCGGTCTAAAAGGATGCAACCGGCTTCACCTTTAACTTTCGATTTCAAAGCCTTAATCGCCATCTGTGCGGCTTCGTCTGGATGTCTGTCTCCAGTTAAGAAATCGATCGCAGTTTTAGCCAAAACCACTGGAATAATGGACTCGCCATCACCTGTTGTTGAGCAAGCGCCGAGCTTATTATCAGCGTACAAGCCAGAGCCGACAACCGCAGTATCACCAACGCGACCTTGTTGCTGTTTCGTAGTCCCGCCAGTTGAAGTGCCGGCAACTAAGATGCCGCTAGCATCCAAAGCTACGCAACCTACGGTATTAGGGCGATCTATAACTTCCTGTTCTTCCTTCCACTGCTGCCACTGCTCCTCGGCTATTAAGTCTTCTTTTTTACACATTTCGGCTCCGCAATCGGCAGCGAAGCGTTCTGCGCCTCTCGCGACTAGTAACCTGGGTTTGTCATCCATAATTTTGCGTGCAACGGAGATTGGATGACGGATACCTTGAACTGCTGCAACTGCTCCCCAACTTAAAGTACCTTCCATAATCGCCGCGTCTAGTTCCACTTCTCCGTCGCTGTTGAGAGTTGCACCTAAACTGGCGTTAAATGTCGGGTCACTTTCCAACACGCGGATGGCTGCTTCCACGGCTTCTGCGGCACTACCTCCACCGAGTAACACTGCCCAACCGGCTTCAGCTGCTGCGGTACAGCCTGCTTTGTTAGCTGCAACTTTTTCTTCCTTGATGGTTTTTGCCCCACCGTGAACAATAATGGTTGGTATCATAGAATTTCCTTTAATTAGTATGAATTTTGTGGGACAGAGATCGCTTCTATAGGTTCGTCAATTAGTTTGAGCGATCGCATTTTTAAAGTCTCTAAACCCAAGCGCTCAGTTGCTGAAATAAACACAGCTTCGGGATACTTTTGTTGAGCTTCCGCCAAAGTTTCGCTATCTACGCGGTCAATCTTGTTAAAAGCGATCGTACTTTTTTCAGGAATCTCAGGCATTTCTTGGAGAATTTCCTCTACACTCGCAATATGGTTTTCCCAAGCTGGATGGGATAAATCTACGATATGAAGCATCGCATCTGCCTCAATCACTTCCTCCAATGTGGCGCGAAATGCATCCATTAGCGGTGGTGGAAGTTCGTGGATAAACCCTACTGTATCTGTGAGCAGAATTGACCGCCGTTGTTGTGTTTCTGGATCTGTAATTACTACTTTGCGCGTTGTCGGGTCGAGGGTGGCAAAGAGTTGGTCTGCGGTGTAAACTTCTGCATTAGTTAACACATTCAACAACGTAGATTTACCAGCATTGGTGTAACCCACTAATGCCACAACTGGAATTTCTTGCTGTTGTCGTTGTTGTCTAATGCGGGCGCGATGTGCTTGTAATTGATTGACTTCCTGCTGTAGTTGAGCAATTCGCCGTTGAATTACTCGCCGTTCTGTCTCTAGTTTTGTTTCACCAGGCCCTCGCGTCCCAATTCCTGCACCTAATCGAGACATTTCCTGACCGCGACCGCGCAGCCGAGGTAACATATATTCGAGTTGCGCCAATTCTACTTGTAATTTACCCTCTTGAGTACGAGCGCGTTGAGCGAAAATATCGAGAATTACTTCTGTGCGGTCTACAACTCGAATGCCAATTTCTTGTTCCAAATTGCGGGCTTGAGATGCAGAAATATCTCGGTCAAAAACAATCAAATTAGCGCTAACTTTTTGGGCTAAAAGTTTAATTTCCTCAACCTTTCCCTTACCGACAACAGTTTGCGGATGGGGTCGTTCTCGCTTTTGTCGCATCGTATCTAGGACAATTCCGCCAGCACTTTCAACCAAACGCACCAGTTCAGCAAGTCCATCTTCAAAGCGTTGCGCAGAGACATCTTCTGTCTGTAGTCCTACCAACAAAACCCTATCTTCATCAGATACAATGTCTTGAAATATTCCCACGCCTGCGTCAGCGATTTCTTCTTCCCATTCTGCAACTAAAACATCAAATTCTTGTTCGGTTAGATCGTTCAAACTTAAAGGAGGTGAAATAACCCAAGGATTGTCAGAATCGGGGAAAAGATAAGCTAAAAAAGTATCTTTTACTTTTCCATCAACTACATTTAATTCTACTAGCGCATCTAAGCGCTGACGTATCATTGCAACCAATGCAGCTTCATCAGGTGGTTCTGATTTAAATTGAGTAGTAATACAACGAATACCGCTTAAGCGTTCTGCACTGCGACGGGGTAATTCTTCAGGTGGAATTTGAGTTTGATTTGGCGTTCCCACAGCAATTCGGATAATTTGCCCCCGTCGATTGATATAACAACAAATTGGTTGATGGATGTCTGTACTCATCCTCGCTAAAGCTTGAGCAAATTCTGGCGTAATCAATCTATCTCCAGGTTGTCGTTGCTCGTAAAGCTGCTGTAATCGTTTGATTTGGCTGGCTTTTATTCCCTGAATATTGCCATAAATATTTTGCATAATACTGGCAGTTGAGAAACTTGTTTGAGTCCGGTCTTTTTATTTGGAAATGAGCAGGCAAAATTCTCTACAGAGGAGTTTTATATTATGTCTATTTACTTATAATTAGCTCTATTAAATCTTAATTAAATCTACCAACCGACATAAGATTTATCATGGCTCTACAATTTGAGAACTTTGGTATTGAGTAACCTGCTCAATAATATTTGCTGCTTGTTTTACGCCGCCTGCTTGTTGAATTGATTGCTGAATTTTTTGCGCTTTCTTTCTATAGGAATCTGTCGTTAATACCTGCTCAATTTTTGAGCGCAATCTGGAAATGCTAAGTTCTGGTAGAGAAACCACTTCTCCGACACCAGTTGAACGAATGCGTGCGCCTGTTCCCGGTTGTTCAAAGGTGATGGGAATGGCTACTAAAGGTACACCGTAGCTGAGAGAATCCAATGTTGTATTCATCCCCGCATGGGTAATCGTCAGATTGGCTTTGGCCATGACATCTGGTTGAGGTGCATACTCGACGACTAATGGACAACCAGGTAAAGATTGCTCCATTTCTGCACTCATTCCACCTCCATGTGCAATTACCAGTTGTACATCTAGTTCTGCACAAGCAGCAGCAATGCAACAAAATACTTCATATTTAGTGTTTTGGACGCTTCCCAAGGAAGCATAAATCATCGGCTGTGTAGTCAGTTTATCGTAGGGAAAATCAATCAATTGTGGTGAAGCGTTGCGTAAAGGCCCTACATAATGGAGGTGCGATCGCAAGTTGGGAATAGGAAATTCAAATGTTGGAGGTTGTTGGCTAATATGGGCGAGTCGGGCGTTGGAGGCGTAGATATGGCGATAATTTGGCAACTTCCACTGTTGGCGATAGCGATTAATCGTTCGCAAAATTGGTTGACAATTGCGATCTAAAAAGTAATAAGCTACCTGATTGCGGATTTTTGCCCACGGGGTATTTTGATAATTCCAAGGAGTAAAAAAAGGCGGAACATCAGCGCGACGGTGAATTACCTGGCCGCAAGAAATGCAGATAAACGGAAGGTTGAGATATTCTGCTACTGTTTCGCCCACAGGTTCGAGTTGATCTACTAGCAAAACCTCAATTCCCGTTGCGGCGATCGCTTTTGGTGCATCTTGACAGATGATTTCCACCATTTGCTGGCAAAAATCCAGGGAGTAACGCAACGCCTCTACAGCACTTAACTTTCCCAATTGAGCAAAGGTTTCAGCCATTGAACCAGGTTGATAAATCGCTTCGCCAATCGGATGAAAGTTGACTCCTTGCGATCGCACCTTGAATTCCAAATCGGGAATTTGCAAAAAAGTAACCCGATGACCGCGCAATTGTAATTCTCGTCCCAAAGCAGCTTGGGGGTTTATATGTCCGGGATAGGGTGGGCAAATAATGCCAAAGTGAGTCATTGCATTTGAGATTTTCGCTTCTGCTCAACTCTACATCAACAGCAATAATACTCAAAATTCAACTTAATTATTCAAGACTCTCTGCCTATATATAGATGGAAGTTGCCACCAAGGTACATGGGGATACTCATGATGTTCTTCATGATAACCAAAGTGGTAGCAAGCGATGAATGACCAAAAAGTTGGCAAGGCAATTGTTTGGCTGCAATGGGGATAAATGTACCCTAATTCCGGTTCTCGATGAGGTAAAAAAGTTCCGAAATAAAACAGTTGCATTGAACTTAAAATTGGTGGAATACTCCAAAATAAGATGAGATTAATTTCTGAGATATGCAAAAAGTATTTAGCCAAATTAAATACGATAGTTAGCACTATTAATTGTCGCCAATTAGAGTATTCTTTCATGAAGCGGAAATACCAGGAAATTGCATTTTCGCTTTTACCATCATGAAAATCGGGGTCAAGTTCGCTAGCAGGATGACGATGATGTAACCAATGTTTCTTTAAAAGCTGTTGATATGGAAACACAGCGTAAAGCGTTACAGCTAGCGAACCGATAAAATTATTAATTTTCGGATTTTTGCGAAAAATCGACCCATGCATAGCATCATGCGCAGTAATGAATAATCCTGTATAGAGGAACATTTGCCAAACTATAGCAATCGGTATTAACCAAACTGGCATTATGGCATAGTTAATGCTCAGTAACAAAGCCAAACTACCTACCCAAAGGCTAATAATTAGTATGGCAATTACCAGCCCATAAACAGTATTTTCTTGAGCGCTGAATTGCTCAATTTTTATATAATAGCTAAGTGGTCGCTCGCAAATATTCAAACCAATACCTCTTTGCCTTGTTATATTTTTAATTAGAAAATTAAATAGTGCTTATTTGCCGAAGTTATATTTCAGCAAAACCACTGAAATTAATATCTAATTTAATGTTCTAATTTTATCGAGGTAAATTTTGGTTAGTTTCTATCTTTAGAGGCAAAATTCATCTACAATCTTTATAACCTGAAAGATAAATATAGCAGTAAAAATTAAGTGGATGTTTGGCAATTCCCACTCTACAGATATATAGAAAATTCAATGCTATTCCTCTATGTAATCCAAACTATAAATGATTGACAAATTCAATTTAAATATGGCGTTTCTGATGCCATTGCCAAGCGTGACTGATAATTTCTTCTAAGTTTGGGTATTGAGGTTGCCAACCCAATTGTTGTCTTGCTTTGTAGCTACTACCAACTAAAATAGGAGGATCGCCTGGTCTGCGATCGCGCTCTTCGATTTTAATTTTTCTTCCTGTTACTGTCTTGGCAGTTTCTATCAATTCTCTAACTGAAAAACCACTACCATTTCCTAAATTAAATACTTCGCTTTCTCCGCCTTTGAGCATTGCTTTTAAAAGTGTCAGCGTACCGATAACATTGTTTTGGTAATATTTGGCTGGATGAGTAACAGATACACCCACAGCAATGTAAGCTGCAAAATGCATCACTGCATCTATATTATGAGTGGAGAATATGCGAGCGAGAAGAGAGCGATCGCTCATATCCCCAACAATTAACTTTACCTGCAAAACATCTTCTACAAGTTCTCGATGTCCATTCGACAGGTTATCTAAAACAATTACTTCATAACCTGCATTTCTGAGAGCTAATACTGCATGGGAGCCAATATATCCGGCTCCTCCCGTAATTAAAATAGTTTTTGTCATTGGTTATTTGTCATTTGTCATTAAGCATAAGTCTTTTCTCCCCACACTCCCCACACTTCCCACACTCCCCCCTGCCTCTTGTCTTAGCCTCTCTCTTCCAAGTAGCGAGAAATTGCACTATCAAGGTGTGGCATTAATTCACCGCGACTGCTACCGAGAACGCTATAAGCTGGGCGAGGAGCGATGAAACCTAGTTCTTGTGTAGGCACAGAAATTAAACCGCTAACACTCACACCTGCTTTTTTCGCCGCTAATCGTGCCAAGTCAGCCCAAGCTACAGCGTCTTTATTTGCCAAGTGCCATAAACCGTTCTCGCCATCAATTAGCAAATCAAGGCTGGTATGAACAAGATCGGGTACATAAGTAGGTGAGACGATCGCATCTTCTGCGGCTACAAAAGTATTACCTGCTGCTAATTGTCGCAGGGCGATGGTGACAAAGTTGTACTCATCCCAAGGGCCGAAAAATGCACTGGTACGAATCACTAAGGATGCTGGATAAGCCTGTAATACAAGCTTTTCTGCCAAAACTTTGCTGCACCCATACACATTCAGAGGAGCAACGCTATCAGTTTCGATATAAGGATTAGAGACAGCACCATCAAATACTAAATCTGATGAAAAAGTCAGCAGCGCTACATGATGTTTAGCACAAGCAGCAGCTAAAATTGCCGGGCCTTCAGCGTTTATCTTTAAACAAATATGAGGTTCGCGTTCTGCATCATCTACTCGCACGTATCCCGCAGCATTCACAACTGCCCAAGGTTGTAACTCGGTAAGGGCTGCATCAACGGAAGCGGGATTGGCAATGTCCATATCTTGCCGTGTGAGCAGGCGATAGGAGATGCCACGTAGTTCGCACAAGCGAGCGAAAGCCCTACCTAAAGTACCTGTGGCTCCAATTATTGCTAGCGGACGAGAGGAAGCAGGGGAGAGTAGAGATTGAAATTCCCCTCTGTTCTTATCACAAATGACTGCTGGGTATAAGAGTCGTTCTTGCCGATGCCACCATCCTGGGGTGTCGAGTATGGGGTGATTGGGTTGACGTCCAGTGGCTAAATCTTGCACCATTTTGGCGATCGCTGTTGGACGAGGACGTAATGAGCGCAAATCAAATACCCCTGACTCGTAGTATCCTACACAGCGAGTTAGTAAACTATTCCAATCGTAGCTGCCGAGCAGTGCCCAAGCCGTCACAGCACGCACATCTGCACCCTGTTCTCGTAATTCTTGAGCTGCGTTCCACACTTCATGGAGCCAGCGTAACTGTTCTTCACGGGTGCAACTGAGGTGAACTTCAGTCACAGCTAGGGGCAGTTGATAGCGTTCCCATGTCTCTTTGAGCAAAGTTCGCGGCCCTGCCAAACCTTCAGCACAAACTCGTACAGCCTCCACATCTGCATAGTTATCCCGCCCGTTACCGCCATGCGTGCAAGCGGGATAATTTTCTAGATGCTCATCTAAAAAGCGCTCGCTCGTCAGATAGTGGTTAATGCCGATAATGTCAGGCGGACAGGGATTTTGTAAAAATACTTCTATTTCAGCCTCGCTGACACCACAATGGCGCAAGTAACCCCACATGGGATGAGTTGGAGTAACTCGACCACACAATAAATCAAAGCTCAACCAGCGGCGCTCGTTCTCAAATTCTGCTTGATAAGCCAGCTTTGGCGTACTGTAAATCTTTCCTAAATCTTCAGTTTGTACGAGTTGAGCATTGGGGTTAACTTCGCGGATGGCTTGCATTGAAAGTGCGATCGCTCGACATTCTCCCAACAAAGCACGGGCAAAAGTTAAATCGTCTTGACCGTGAGGATACCAGTGACCGTACATCCCACTAAATCGGGCTGTTGTCAGTGGTTCGTTTACAGGTGTGTAATGTGTTATCCAAGGGTAGCGTTTCGCCACCGCCCGCGCAAAAACCGCTAGTTTCTCAGGAAATTCTGGATCTATCAAGCTTGTATCACGCGGGCCGCTGCCATGATGGACTAATCCCACAATCGGACGGATACCAAGTTTGTGCAAGCGTTCTAATCGTTCATCTGCCCACGACCAGTCAGCATTCTCCAATCCATTCGGTGCTATGCGTTCCCACAGCACTGGATAGCGGATGGCTTGTATACCTAGTTCAGCGAATAAATCTAGGTCATCTAAACGCGTTGCATGACCATTGCGTTCTAACTGATCGAAATACTCGTCACCCACACGATTAACCGTACACTCTAGACCAGCCCACACTTCTAGGGGAAGTTGTGATTTGGTAGTATTGAGTGTCGAGTTGAAAGCAGAAGTCATAATTTACAACTCATACCAATTTTGGATTTTGGATGGATTACAGCTATTTTTAGCTGGATAGATGTGGTTCAAATACGTGAAAACGGCTGTAAAAATCTTGACCATCAGTAATTTTTAGGGTGTGTTATGCCCCTCTCTTAGCCCTATCCGAGACTTTCGGTGCGTTAGGACTAATGTCCTAACGCACCCTACAAAAAAGCCCTAATTATGAGGCTTTAACGGCAATTTGCTTGTACACAGAGAGAGCCTGAGCAACACATTGATCCATGTTGTAGTACTTGTAGGTTGCTAGTCTGCCGACAAAATATACTCCTGGTGTCGTATCAGACAGCGCCTTATACTGCTTGTACATTTCGTTATTTTCTTGACGCGGTATAGGATAGTAAGGATCGCCCTCAGCTTTGGGAAATTCGTACACAATACTAGTTTTATTGTGTTCCTGCCCAGTTAAGTACTTAAACTCCGTCACGCGGGTATAAAGGTGTTCGTTAGGATAGTTGATGACTGGTGCTGATTGAAACACAGTTGTGTTGTGTGTCTCATGCTTAAAATCGAGCGATCGATATGGTAGCTTGCCATAGCGATAATCAAAAAATTCATCAACTGGGCCTGTGTAAACCATTTCACGGCAAGGAATGGCTTTTTGAATTTCCCGATAATCTGTGTTCAGCATTATCTTGATATTCGGATGATTGAGCATATTCTCAAACATCCGCGTAAAGCCGTGCAGTGGCATTGCTTGGTAAGTATCGGTAAAATAACGATTGTCGCGGTTGGTGCGGGTCGGTATCCGGGCAATTACTGATTTATCAAGTTCTGATGGGTCGAGTCCCCATTGCTTGCGCGTATAACCCCGGAAAAACTTTTCATACAGTTCTCGACCAACTTTGCTCACCACCACATCCTCACTAGTGCGGATGTTTTCTATTGGTTCAGCGAGTGATTTGTAAAACTCCTGCACCTCGAATGAATTGAGATTCATACCATACAACTTGTTGATGGTGTCGAGGTTGATGGGAATCGGGACAAGTTGCCCGTCTACACTTGCCAGAACGCGATGTTCGTAAGAACGCCACTGAGTGAAGCGCGAAAGGTATTCAAAGACTTCGCGGGAGTTGGTGTGAAAGATATGCGGGCCGTATCTGTGTACGAGAACGCCATGATCGTCATAATGATCGTAGGCATTGCCGCCGATGTGATTGCGCTTGTCTACAATCAGTACTTTTTTACCAGACTGACTTGCCAAACGTTCGGCGATCGCGCTGCCAGAAAAACCAGCGCCGACAACCAAGTAATCGAAGACAAATTCTCTAGTAATGATATTTGGTGCTTGTGTACTCGCTGCACCTTTGGAGTTAGCTTTGTCTTCACTATCGCGGGCAGCAATGGCAGAATCAATCAGTTTCATCATTGATGCCCAAGTCCGATCCCAAGAAATCTTTTCTAAGAAAGCATCTACTCGACTCAACCATTCTGATGTTCTGGTGTCTTCTTGCATTGCTTGTTCGGCGGCGGTGACGAAATCCGAAACTGTGTCTGCAATTCGCACCAGTTTCGACTCGCCGTAGGGACGCACCACATCGCGAATTGAGGTGGATACTACAGGTCGACCTGCGGCAAGATACTCTGGAGTTTTGGTAGGACTAATAAAGCGTGTTGACTCATTACGCGCAAAGGGTAATGTTGCCAAATCCCACCCTGCTAAATAGGCAGGTAGTTGTTTATAGTCTCTGCCACCGAGATAATGTATATTCTCGTGCTGTGGTAAAGTTGCGGGATCGATTTTGACAACTGGCCCAATAATTACTAAATGCCAATCAGGACGCGCTTCGGCAATACCAGCCAGCAGTTCAATATCCATCCGTTCGTCAATGACGCCAAAAAATCCGAGGCGAGGATGGGGAATATGGGCTTGATCTGCTGCTTCTGGAATATTTCTGGCTTGGGCAAAGTGTGGCACATCTACACTGCTAGGAAATGCATAGACGTTGGGATGCTGGTTGACTTTACTTTCGTAAAGGCTTTGTCCCCCTGTAAATACTAAGTCTGCAAGGCGGAATAGTTCGGCTTCGTAATTCTTTAACGTGGGTGATGCGCCTTTGAATGCAGACAATTCATCCATGCAATCATACACTATGGCTTGAGGCTGCAAATGGCGAGTAAATGCGATCGCTATTGGCGTGTAATACCAACAAATGTATTTGTCGATTTTATGTTTGGCAAACAAACCATCAATTAAAACTTGTAAATCTGCGTTGATAGCTTCTTCACTCATTCCTTCTGGTAGATGTGGTACAACCACGACTACCCCACTAGCATCTTCGTCGATCTCTAACCTGCCCACGGGATCGGGGGAGAAAATTGGCTCCTCAATAAAGAAAACTCGTTTTCCTTGGGCGCAACGGCTAAGAAGATGTTGTGGTCGTTGATAAACAAAATTCCAACGCAGATGAGATAAGCAGATGATATCAGGAGTATCTTGAAAGGTTTCCGTTAGTTGAATCTTTTTATTTGATGAACTTGAATGCAGCAGTGATGTACCTGATGATTGCGTTTCTTCCAGCTGCGATCGCTTTCTATTGCTCTGCTTTGGTGAAATAATATTACTGACACCGTTGTTTTTGACTTTAGCTTTTTCACTGGGCATAAAAGCTCACTCTCATTCCTTATGTTTATTAATTCTCGCTAGCCAATCTCTAAGACCTTTTCTTTATAAGAAACGCCTAAATCACCTTAAACTAAAGCTTTCAGCTTTGTTTGGCGCATTTTTATATTGAATTGGTACGATCAGTAATTTGTGGAATTATTGATAATAATACTGGTGCTTTTTTGCCTTTCTCATCTGCCTGAGTAAGTATAATATTCAATTTCCAAATAATTCTTAAGTATTATATTTTTTTATCAATATATTAATAATTATATGGAAAAACAGCAAAAATTTTTCTGCAATTAAATTGCAGAAAAAATCTCAAAATTTATATGATTAAAATGGTATATAAATGACCTTTACTTAAACAATTTTCAAAATATTTTTGTTAACTAACTGCTTCTAAGCTTACTGAAAAAGTAAACTTGAGTCTGTCCGGTTGCGCACATAATCAGTTAGAAAAATTATACAATCAATATAGCAAAATTTATTAATACATTTTATTACTGTGATAAGATTCTGAATCCTTTTATTAGCATCAGTCTCATGGTATATAGGATGAACTATTTTGAGGTAATAAAATTAACCTTGTCAAATAAATATCTGATGCATTTTGTAGCCTTGACTACATTGTTTTTTAACGATAGCTTTCATCTATATCTAGTGCTGCTTTTATAGTTTTCGTGCGCACAGCTACTAATTTATGTAAGATTGTGTAATTAAACAGAAGGCAATCCTAGCACAAATAATACCTCTAAGCCGACACCAACCAATCGCTAACACAAGATAGATTTATTTTAGGGGCGTTAATGACTAAAACTTTGCAAGGTACACCCCCAATCATTATTGGACATAGAGGTGCTAGCGGCTATCGTCCAGAACATACATTGGCTGCTTATGAATTAGCAATTGATTTAGGGGCTGATTATATTGAACCAGATTTAGTTGCTAGCAAAGACGGTGTATTAATTGCTCGTCACGAAAATGAAATTTCGGAAACGACTGATGTTGGTAACCATGCGGAATTTGCTCAACGCCAAACTACCAAAATTATTGATGGAGAAACCAAAACAGGCTGGTTTACTGAAGACTTTACCCTGGCAGAACTAAAAACACTACGGGCAAAAGAGCGAATTCCCGAAGTGCGATCGCAAAATACAAACTATGATGGACTATTTGAAATTCCCACACTGCAAGAAATCATCAATTTAGCCAAGGCTAAAAGTACCGCAGTTGGTCGTACCATTGGTATTTATCCAGAAACCAAGCACCCTTCTTATTTCCAGTCGATTGGATTACCGCTAGAAGAACCTTTACTAGCAAGTTTACAGGCGAACGGTTATCAAGGAGCGAATGCACCTGTATTCATCCAGTCTTTTGAAGTTAGCAACCTCAAATATTTAGCAACAAAAACTGATTTACCTTTAGTGCAATTAATTAATAATACTGGAAAGCCTTATGATTTTATCGTCAATGGAGGCGATCGCACCTATGCAGACTTGGTGACAGCATCAGGTTTAACAGAGATTGCTAAATATGCAAAGGCGATTGGAGTTCATAAAAATCTGCTTGTGCCTAGAGATAGTCATGGTAAATTGCGATTGCCTACATCATTAATCACCGATGCTCATAACGCTGGTTTGCTAGTTCATGCTTGGACTTTCCGCAATGAAGATTTGTTTTTACCTCTCGATTTTCAAGGTAATCCGCAAAAAGAATACGAGCTATTTTTCAGCTTAGGCGTTGATGGCGTCTTTAGTGATTTTCCCGATACTGCTAAGTTGGTAAAATTAACCTTATAATTACAGGACTTACGCAACTGGCACAATGCGATCGTTAGTTCATAGTACATATGTATTAATTAAATCTGATTTTGAAAGCTTTGCCTTCGTAATAGAAGTCGCTGTCTTGGAAGTACTATCGAAATATTCGTGAGAAAATAGGTAGAGGTTATATTAGATAAATTTCGCTAAGGGTAATGAGATTTACTAAGCTTAATTACTGCCAATATTTATTAAGTAGTCAAATTAATTATACAATTACCAATTTGGCAGAGCATTTAGAGAGTATTAGTCATGACGCAATTAACTATTATTTGAAAACCGAAAAATTAACACCTCGTTTACTATGGGATAACGTGAAAGAGGTCGTTGAGTCTGATGAAAATGGTTACATCATATTTGATGATAGCGTTTTAGATAAAAAGTATTCTGAAGAAATAGAAATAGTCAGAAGACAATATAGTGGTAATGAGCATGGTGTCCTGAAAGGCATTGGTGTAGTTAGCTGCGTGTATGTCAACCCTACACTTCAAAGATTTTGGGTCATAGATTATCGAATTTTTAATCCTGATGTCGATGGGAAAACCAAGATAGACCATGTGAAAGATATGCTCCAAAACCTTGTGTATCATAAGCTTTTACCATTTGATACTGTTTTGATGGATACATGGTATGCGGTACACAGTTTAATGCTATATATTGATAGCTTAGACAAAATTTATTATTGCCCTTTAAAAAATAATCGTTTAGTTGATGATACATTTGGTCAAGAAAAATATAAACGGATTGAATTATTAGAATGGAACCAAGAAGAATTAGACTGTGGTAAAATCATAAAAATTAAAGGATTCCCAGCTAATAAAAAAGTGAAACTATTCCGGGTTACTGTTTCTACCAACAGAACGGATTATGTCGCCACTAACGATTTATCTCAAAGTTCCACGGATGTTGTACAACAGGTGTGTAAAATTCGTTGGAAAATAGAGGAGTTTCACAGGGAAATTAAACAACTAACTGGCATTGAATCTTGCCAGTGTCGGAAAGCTAGACTCCAAAGAAATCATATTGCTTGTGCAATGTTGGTTTGGGTTAGGTTAAAGAATTTAGCCTATAGAACTGGCAAAACTATCTATCAAATCAAGCATAACTTGCTTTCTAATTATTTAATTCAGCAACTGAAGCGCCCAAGTATTTTTATGTGCTTGGTTTGATTTATATTGTCGCGTGTCAGGGCTTTGCCCTGCCTGCTATTTGTGCCAATTGCGTAAGTCCTAAATTAATTACTAATTGGCAATTCGTAATTACCTATTAATAATTTTTTCTACTTCAACAGAAATATCTGGAAATGCAAGTGGTTGAATTGTTCCTGAAGTTAACGTTTGTTTGGTTGCATACTCTCCATCTAGGATGTCTCTAAACACTACTAGATGTAACTTTTTAAGATTGACAACCCAATATTCTAAAATTCCTGCTTCTGCATAGATTTTACTTTTTGTCTCTAGATCTTTGTCTAAACTAGAGTTAGCATATTCAATCACCCAGAAAATATTTTCTGAATAAGGATGATGCTCTCGATACTCGCGTCCTAAACGTTGAACAATGGCAATATCTGGTTCTGGTTCTGAGTCGTTAGGTAGGGTAATTGGTTTAGCATGACGAATTTTAGCACGCTCGCTCAATAAGTTTGCTAAATACTCACCAGCTTCATCACTAGAATAAGCATGAGGTTCCCCTTCCGGCGACATTTCGACAATTTCTCCTTTAAGTAATTCAACTTTGCGCGAACTCAAAATGCCAGCGTCAATCATGCGGTGATATTCGTCAATCGTCCACTTGGCAGTAATAACGCTCATGCCGATTGCTTCCTCCCAATTATGCTGTTTATTTTCCCATATTAAATGAGATCGTATCTAGTATTACTGCCAATTACCTACTAAAACAAAAGGTGCCCAGTAATAGGGATGTTTAAATTTAGGATTTAACTGTCCTGAAAGTAGAAATAGTTGGGCGTTACGTAAAGCTTCAGCTTTTTTTTGATTCTGAGCAATTTCTTTGTAAAACTGAATCATTAGAGCCGCAGTTGCTTCATCATTCACACTCCACAGAGTTGCTAATGTACTGCGCGCGCCAGACTGTACAGCAATTCCCGCTAATCCTAAAGCAGCGCGGCTATCACCTGCTGCTGTTTCACAAGCACTTAAGACAAGTAAATCTATTGCAGTTTGTTGATTGGTCTCGCGAGTTTTTAATACAGAACTAAAATCGTTAACATTTAGCCGTTGATTCCAAGTCAAAATGAACGTGTCTTCTGCTTTAGAACTAAACTTACCATGAGTTGCTAAGTGTAATATTCCCCCTGGAAAAGACTTAACAGCTTCTTCAATTTTTTTGATCGTAAAATTGTTATCTATAAAATTTCCGGCTGTCGAAAATATACCTTTGATTTGCTCAAGCTCATATTTTACTCCCGGTAATGCCGGAAAATTATCACGGGCTTCACTGAGTCCACCAACTACTGCTTGTAAGCGTTTGTTTGTTAAAGGCTGAGGAGGTAATAATTCTAAACCTGGTGTGTTAGCAATGTTATATTTTTTCTCAATTAAATATTCTTTTTTCTCTCGATCGTAAAGTGCTGCAATTGGGATACTCTGCAATGTTCCGTCTAAAACAAAGACGATATTTTTCACACCGCTATTTTGTAAATCTGATTCGATAGGGCGAATCAACCATTCGTATACTTGCTGTGAAGTTTCTAGAAAGTCACGAGAACTTCTAAAAAATATTTTTCTATGCAGTTCTTTAATTTTTTCTTCAAATGCATTTTTAGGCAGAATAACTGTATGTAATTTCAGGGATTTATTGTTTTGCTGATGCGGTAATGAGAGAATAATAGATAAGCGATCGCTCAAAACCACAGGATAAATTACAGCTGTTTGTTTCTGCCGATCGATTTCATCAATTTGTACGGGTTTAGCGTCTACACAAGCTCTGCGAAAAAAGTTATCTAATTCTGCTAACTGTAACGATTCAATAACTTTTCTAGCTTTATCTAAATTTTCAGTAGTAGGTTCCCCAGTTTTTGGTAATAGCAAACTCACATATTCTCGATAGACTGGTTCTACTTCATCCCGAAAAGAAAATTGGGCATCGCGATTAACAGTAACTAAATCGCGACGGATAGATTTTAAATTCTTGACTGCTTTATCATAAGCTGCAATGGCACCTAACTCATTACCTTGAGTATTACCATCCGCACTGAGAATTCGTCCTAACTGCCATTGCCAACGATAAGCTATATCTCGTGCTTGAATACCCTCTGCTAATTTTAGCGCTTGTTGAGTCAAAGTTTGAGCTTCCGACCATTGTTGAGTTTGTTCGTACAAACTTCCCAAAGTACCTAAAGCATAGGCTTGGGCGCGTACATCTTCGAGATTTTTAGCTTGCTGAAAACCTGTAGCGACAACTTTAGCAGCCGTACAGAGAGAATTGGAAGCTGTGCAGGTATCTTGAGCAATATTTTCCTCTGCTAACACACCTGTTTTTGTTAACTTAACTAGAGTTTGGGCAAAGTTAATTCGAGCATAAACACTACTACGGCTGGCAGGTAAACTCTCAAGCTTTGTTGATAAATTGGCAATTTTAGAGAGAATATCTTGTGACAAAGCTGGCGTTATTGACTCTGTTGATAAAGACTGAACTAATAGCCGTAATTGATTTAATTGTGCTGGTAACTGTGTTGTTGGCTTTTGAGAAATACTAGCAGCGCGTTCATAAAACTGTATTGCTTCTTCGATGTTTTGCTGTTCCTGGGCAGTATTCCCCAAACTTAAAAGAATTTCTCCTAATCTATCTTGTTCGATGTTTGGTTCTACTTGGGCTTTGTTACCTAAACTTAACTTTAAATTACAAACTTCTTCAGCTTGCGATATTTTTGCTTGTATCTGACAACTTTTCTCTAATATTTGCCGAGATTTATCGACATCTCCAACCACACGTAAGCTATTACCCAGACTAAGAAATCCAGTTACTTTCAATAGAGAGTCTGGTTGTTTATCTAAAGTCAGCTTAATTTCCTCTAAAATATTAGTAGCGCGACGGTAAAGCCCTAATGTTTGTAGTGCTTGAGCTTGATTGATTTTGCTACCAATTTTACCTGATTCATCACCAATTTTACTGTAAGTAGCTGTTGCCTCTTGCCAGCTATTTAAAGCTTTTTCTGTTTCTCCCCTTGCTAGTTGTAACTGGCCTTGAGTATTAAGTGCTTGGGCACGAATCGATAAATAATCTTTGCTATTACTTTTGCTATTTAATAACTGCAAACTTTGCTCTGTAGCGTGTTGAGCATCAGCTAATTTTCCTAACTGTTGATAAGTTAAGGAAAGATAATTCAATATCAGCGCTTGATTAAGTTTATCTCCTGTAGCTTGAAACGATTCATTCGCCTGTTGGAAAATCTTGAGTGCTGGAGAATATTGTTCTTTTTGGTATGCTATTAAACCTCGATCTAATAATTCCTTAGCATTTGCAGTTTGAGTCTGTGATACCTGGGGGTTAATGGCTGCAACTAAGGGAGAACTTTGGTTAATTAAATTGACAGCAGGATTTAGAGATAAGGTGGCGAGAAGTAAAATTATAGACATAAATAATTAAGTAGGTGGATAAGGCAGGAGACAATGACTATTAACTAAAATGGTTGAGTATAAATAATAGAAAAATAGAGTCCGTTTTCTTGCCAAGTATTTTTATTAGGAATATCAATACCGAGGGGAATACCCCAATCAAAACGCGCTGTTAAATTGTTCTGTTGCCATAACAATCCGATTCCAGTTGAGGCGATAGTATCAGGATTCAAAGTAGTTCTCCCTGGTTGGGAAAAATTCCAAGCTGTACCAAAATCAATAAATGGAGTAACTTGTAGTAAACCTTGAATTTCTGGTACGCGCAACACTGGATAGCGCAATTCCGCAGTTGCCAAAAAGCCATTATCTGCTAATATTTGGTCTTGACGATAACCGCGAACTGTTGCTTGTCCTCCCAAACCCATCTGTTCGGAGGCTAATAGGGGTCTATCAGCTAATTGAATATCTGCACGTACTAAAAATAAAGTTTCTGGTGCTAGCAGACGCACCCATTGCGCTTGTCCGCGCCATGTAAAAAATTGACCATCGGGCGCATCTTCGTTAATTGTGGCATCTAACGCATCTATACCTAAACTAAATTGCGATCGCGCCGCGAGTACTTGTTTGCTACTACGCTGAGTCCAGTCTTGAAACAACCGCAAGATAGTCGCTTTCGTCTTTCCATTTGCATCTGCACCCGCAGATGGAAAGGGAAGCCGTTCTCCCACCTGTGCTTGTAAAAAGCCGACATCGCTATCTCGATGAGTTGCACTAATTCCAACTGCAAATTCGGTAGTGGGAGTTTGTATTAATGGTTGGCGAAAACTAACACCGTATTCTTGGGAAGTACCTTCAATATCTAAAATATTGAAAGGTTCCTCAATTACATTGCTGGATGCATAGCTATAATTAAATTGCAAAGTGCCATTGCGAGGATTGATGGGTAATTTATAGCTGACATCTACACTATTACTTCCATCAGTGTTTGCATAACCAATGCTTAATCCATCTCCCAACCCCAATAAATTTGCTTGGTTAAGTTGAATTTGTCGTTCAAAACTACCTATGCTTGGTGTACGGTTATTATCTAAACTAACTTGGGCGCTAAATGTTTTTGCTTCCGCGACTTGCACGGATAATACACTCGCACCAGGATTAACACCATTACCTAATTCCGCAGAGATATTTTTAATTAATGGATCTAACTGTAATAGTTGTAAAGCTTGCAGTAATTTCTTTAAATTTAAAGGCTTATCTGTAGCTAAAGCTAGGCGACTTCGCACATAGTTAGGATTGAGTCTTCTTGTACCGCGAATCTCAATACTTTCTAAACTACCTTCTACAACTTGAATTTTGACTATACCACCTTCGACTTTAAAAGTTTGGTCTGAAGGAATGTAGGCGCCGGAGTTAACGTAACAAGGTAAATCGGAATTTTTCTTTTCAGCTTGACAACCTTTAGCGTATAGTTCTGTGATTTTATCTGCCGCTTCTAATAGTTGAGCAAAAGAGATGGGTTTATTGATAAATTCTTGGAGTGCTGCATCTAATTCTTGTTTATTAAATACAGTGCTACCTATCACATCAAAACTAGTTACTTGAATTGTTCTTGGTAAATCTTTAGGAACTGTTTCGCCAGTTGGAGGTGTGGGAGTAGTGACAGGTGGAGATGGAAATAACTCGTCGAGATTCGGCAGTTTTGGTAGTGTAGGCGTTGGAGGAGTAGGTTGTTCGATTTGGCGGTCTATATCTTGTACGGGTGGGTTAGTTGGAGTTTGCGCTAGTGACTTGAAGGCGAGAAAGTTGAATAAAAAAAATGTAAATATCAGCCAACTTATAAAATTTGATTTTTTAAATTTGGGACTTTGGAATGTAGAGTTTTTTAGTGACGAATACATATAAATATAGTTATTTTATTTAGTCGTGAATATAGATTTAAAAAAGGAATTCACGCAGAGGCGCAGAGAACACAGCTAGATATTCTGAGCAAATAATTCTTGGCGGTTAGTTTAAAACCCTTAATTATTCCCAGCAACACAGTTAGAGGAATTCACCCAAGCAGCAGAAGACTTGGGCGTATGAGATATCAACGTGACTTCGCCGTTATTAAATACCCAACCTGTCGCAGGCATAATTAATGCAGTCTTACGTTCAATGGGCGTTACAGTAGAGGTTAAAGCTGTTTGCTGTGTATTGCTAGCCCGAATGCGGATATCTTCCCAAACAGTATCGCTGCTGAGAAATTCATCAGGTTTGGGGGGTAGACCGCCACGTCCAGCATCAACAAATGCACTAGCAACCTTTTCATTCACCGCGCTACAGCTTTGGGCTATCTGTTGCGAAGGGTCGGTGGCATTGATTGGTAACGAAACTATTCCTTTGCTGGGGTCAATCTCTGGCGAACTGATGCTGACTATGCCATTTAACTGCGGGTTGGTTTGAGAAATCGCTGTAATATCGTTGGTTGAGAGAAATTGTGGGTCGAGTTTTTCCGGGTCGGTGGTGCCTAATTTCTGCTCAAGTTCTTGTCTAGTCAGCGTTGCTAACCCAATTACGCCTTTGGCGTTGATTTCGATAGTTCCGCCGCTACCTGAGAACGCATTTGCAGAGATATCGTTATTTTCCACAGATGGGGAGACAATAAAACCGCGATTAGTATCTAGGTTAATTGCGATCGCACCGCCATCGCCACCTGCACCTTGTCTACCTGCGGTGGTGGAAACGACACTTTTGCGCCGAAACAGCAATAAATCTTGCAAGTTGAGTGCGATGCTACCACCTTGACCGCTATTGGTGTCGGCGGTAATCTTTGCTTGATTGTCCAGAGTCAAACGATTGGATGTAATGCTGATACTTCCAGCTATACCTGTTCCTTGGCTATCTACAGAGATTCTGGCACTATCTTTAATTGTGGCTTGCCCTGATGCAACATCAATCGTACCGCCATTACCTGTAGAATTTGCTTCGGTGTTGGCGAACAGTCCGCTATATTGATTAATCGGGCCGAGGATGCGTCTAATTTCCGCATCATTTTGCGGTAAAACAAAATTGTAGCTATTACTTAGGCGATCGAGTTGAGCTTTAAGTTCATTGAGTTGTTGAGCGTAAGTAGGGTCTTGCGCAGCAATTATAATTTGATCCAGCCCATTCACGTTATTAATTAAGTTCTTAATTGGTTCGAGTATGTAGCTAATTTGTGGATTATTTGCAATTAGAATAAAATCATAGCTATTTTTAAATTGTTCGAGTCGTTGTTTCAGTTCGTCAAGTAGTTGATTGGAACTAGGACTTTTCAGTAATGCACTCAAGTGATTAATCAAGTTAGTAATTGGGTCGAGTATTTGTCTAGTTTCTTGGTTGTTTGTAACTAGAAAAGCATCGTAGATAGGTTTCAGGATATCCAGTTGGCTTTTCAGTTTATTAAACCTTTGCTCGTATTCATAATTTTGTCCGGTAATGGTAATCCGATCGGTTGCATTAATTTTGATACTACCTGCTTGTCCACTTCTATAAGCATTAGTAATAATTTGTCCCCCAGATGTAAGCTCAAGATTATTGACATTGATATTGATATTTCCACCGTTACCGCTACTTTTAGAAGGAGCGCTTAAAACACCACCATCACTAATAGTTAGATTTCCAGTTTTAATCAAGATATTGCCACCAGTCCCAGCATCAGGTTGTTCGCTTTCAGTATTCACTGAGAATCCACTGGAAACTTGAATTAAAGGTGCTGAACCTGAGATAGTAACAGAAGCAGTTGCTTGGTCTTCATCTTTGAGAGGATTAATAGTAATATTGCCACCTTTACCACTACCAAAAGTTTCAGCATTAATTCTCGCTCCCTCTGTTAGGGAAAGAGACTGCGTTTTGATATTGATATTACCTGCATGACCACTACCAAAAGTTTGAGCGTCAATTCTTGATATGTCACTCAAAGATAAGGATTGAGTAATTATATTCAAATTACCTGCGTTACCACTGCCAAAACTTGTGGCTTGGATTAGCGATTGATTATGAAAAGCAAGTTCTTGAGCTTTGATATTGACATTACCTGCATTTCCTTGCAGATAAGTTCTTGCATTTAAAATAGAATTGTCTGTAAAAGATACTGTTTTGGCTGCGGTAATAGAGACATTGCCGCTATCTCCTGAACCCAAGCTACTTGCATTTAAAATAGAGTTGTTTGTTAAAAATAACGAATCAGCTGTAATATTAATATCACCGCCACCCGCACCTTCTTGATTAGATAAATCTTGCAGAGCTACGCTAATTTGATTAGTACCGGTGTTTATACTACTATCGGAAAGCGAAACTGCACCGCCAGTTGTGTTAACAGTTACACTGCCTGCTTTTCCTGTTCCTTGAGTATTAGCTAATAGAGAACTTTGATTTTTCAGAGACACGGAACTAGCCTCAATATTAATGTTTCCTCCCTTTCCTGAACTGTAAGTTGTAGTTTCCAGACTACT
This sequence comes from Calothrix sp. NIES-2098, assembly GCF_963875125.1. Lineage (NCBI taxonomy): Bacteria > Bacillati > Cyanobacteriota > Cyanophyceae > Nostocales > Calotrichaceae > Calothrix > Calothrix sp. NIES-2098. Next base: position 1,363 of record NZ_CAWNKJ010000001.1, on the reverse strand, counting down.
GTTAGTTATCAATAAATCGCCCAGAGATTTAACTACTATATTGCCAACATCATTACCATCCATAAAATTACTATTGTTTATTTGAGAGTTGGCAATAGTGACTTTTGAAGGATAGAAATCTGCATATTCTGATGTTCCAATAAATATTTCGCCAAGATTTCCGGCACTAGAGATTTTGCTTGCATTCTCAATTCGGATTTCTTGACGTGCATTAATAGTGATATCTCCTGCATAGCTGGAGCTAATATTACTAATATTTAAATTAGAGCCATTTAAGTAGACAGAACCACCAGTAGAGTTGATGCTGATGCGGCTAAAGTCATTATTATTAGAATTAGTAGAAACTTTTATATTATTTAAATAAATATCACCAGGAGATTCAAGAGTTACATCTCTACCCGCCTGTAAATTACCTTGTAAATCGAGATTGCTACCTACCAGAGTCAAATCTTGTCCAACGTTTAAATCTCCGGTATTGCTAATACTTCCCGACTGACTTGCGCCAAACTGCAACCCCGGACGCAAACTGACTGTGAGTAATGGGGCTGTTTCAGGATTTGTAGCGCTAAACTTCAAGCCATTGTCAAAGACAAAGCTATTGGCTGTCGTCGCCAGAAACGAACCTGCAACATCTAAGCGGGCATTGGAACCGAAAATAATACCATTGGGATTGAGGAAGAACAGATTTGCCCTCCCATCCACACCTAAAGTCCCGAAAATCTTGGAGGGGTCGCTACCTGTGACGCGAGTGAAGATGTTTTCAATACCTGCGGGATTAGCAAAGTAAACTCTTTGTCCATCACCAACGTTGAATTGTAAAAAACTCTGGAATAAATTGACACCTCTGGTAGCACCGCCTTCAATTAAGCTTGCAGGTAATCCCTGAACGTTAGTATTTGGTGTGAGTATTGTACTTTCTGCTCCTAATGTGCCATCTGGAACAATTTGAGCGCGTGCAGAATTTGTCAATGCGGTAGTCATTGCTAATATAATTACCAATCTCAAGTGCCATAACTTTTGCCGATTAGCTCGAATCATCTCAGTATTGTGACGGAAGTCTTACCTTGGCTTATTTATACGAACTTAATCTATAAACTAAGTAATTTTTTGGATAAAAAGTATCCAACATTCTACTCATCCCTAGGGCAAATGGCGAGGATTGTGATTTTTTATTAGACTTTAGCCCTGACTACTTACTGTCATTGGCTTTTAGCAGCACAGTTAGAGGAATTCACCCAAGCAGCAGAAGATTTCGGGGTATGAGATATCAACGTGACTTCGCCGTTATTAAATACCCAACCTGTCGCAGGCATAATTAATGGTGCCTTCTGTTTACCAGGGGTTGCATTAGAAGTTAAAGCCT